>CAVRTN010000001.1:0-480337 GCA_963724185.1 Pyrinomonadaceae bacterium
ATCCTCCAGCGAAAGGCCGTAACGCTCCAGCACGCGGCCCGTGTGCGATTCAATCATCGTCAAGCTGGAACGTGGAAGAATCGGAGTCACGGGCCTTTCGAGTAAACGATAGACTTCCGCGGTCTGCGCAAAGTAAGCGACTTCCGCGGCCCCGCCATAATAAGCAATCGTCGGCAACAGGAAATCCTGGACCACCGCGCGCAACGTTACATTTGGACTAAACCGCTCCGGATGGGCCAGCGCCATCTCAGCTAACTCTTCTGCCGCATACGCCCGATCATCTTGCTTGGTCGAATATTTTCCATCCGCAGTTCTGGTGACTGCATGACGTGCTCCGGCTTCGTCGTGAAGAAACAGCGGGAAGGAATTCTCGGAAGCAGTCACCTGCGCGTGGTAACCAATTTCAACCAGACGCCGGCTGCGGACTTCGATGGCCGTAGCAATCTCATGGGCCCGGAGCGCCGCTTGAGCGTAAAGCGGAGCCGCCAGCGCCTTAAGTCGCTTATCGAGAGGATCGAGAAGCACTAGACGATGACGTCCCAGTAGCGAGGTCATCATCCGCGCGAAAGCTTCGCCGTATCCACGTCCTGGCCGCCACGCATCGCGCAACACCGCTTCGAGATCCGGCGTGAACTCCGAAACGGGTAGCGTGTTCAGCAACTCATCGAGGACACCATTGATTGAATCGTCAATCACAACGCGGCCGACCGGCTGGCCTTCCTGGTGAAGTTTGGAAGTCACTTCCACATTGGCGAGTCGGCAATCGCGACCGATGAACTCCGCTTTCGCAACTTCAGGAAAATCATGATCTTCAGTGGCGATCCAAAAAACCGGCACGGCCTTGGTCTTTCTTTGAGACAGGCACCCTGCCAGTTTCACGGCGGACAGCGCTTTGTAGATCGTGTACAGCGGTCCGGAAAACAATCCTGCCTGCTGGCCCGAGACCACGGCCACCGAATCCGTTTCGCGCAGGAGCTGGATATTCTTGAAGGTTTCTTCACCCGCGCCCCATGAGGCGTTCAGATCGAGGAGCGCATCGCAGATTGCATTCCGGTCTGTTGTATGAGCGGTCAAAACTTCAGCGGCGCGTGCCGGTAGCTCATGATGGAAACGAACGGCTGCCGGATAGAATTCGCGTAACGCGGTGGGGTCGCGCAGATAGTCGAGAAAGAGGCGTGTCTGGTGTGGAATACGATCGAACGAAAGTGTTTCCACTCTCAGGCCAGACTCCTCAGGTGTGCTGTAACAGGCCGGTTCGGCGGTGCTCAATTTGTATTCGCTCCCGACGTAAACATTTCAAGCGCAATTCTACGCGGTATGTTGGTCTTGTCCAGTGGCGACTCGCCGGCGAGAACTTCTCAAAACTTACATCCTCGGATTTCGAAGATTACTCGGATTAAACGACGGAGAGAATGAGAGCCGTTCCTAAGAGGAAGCCCCTAACGCGGGCGTTGAGGATTCATTGAGCACGCTATCAGATTCCTTCAACAGCATTCGTATCTCCTCGCGCGCAGCTTGATCCGGAGCTCTTAGCGGCTCGCGCGGCAACCCTCCCGCGTAACCCCTCATTTCCAACGCCGCTTTCAAGCCACCAATGCTAAACTTCGTAGTTACTGCCGTGGCCAGCGGTGTCAGCGCTGCCTGTAATTGTGTCGCCCGGTCCATCTCTCCCATGGTTACTGCAGCAAAAATTGCGCGACACAGTGCCGGCGCCACACAACCCACCGCGAGAATTCCTCCGCGCGCGCCAGCTCGCAAGCCTTCAAAAAATACGGACCCATTCCCAGTGAACACAGCAAAGTCCTGGTTCACCATCCTGATGGTTTCCTGGAGTCCGGCAATATCGGCAGAGCTGTCCTTAATACCGATGATGTTTTCATGAGCACTCAACCGCGCCGCAGTCTCGGGGTCGATCTTAATTCCAGTGAGCGCCGGCATACTGTAGAGAATGAGCGGGACCGGTGAAGCATCAGCGACGGCCCGGTAATGATCAGTTAGTGCCTGCTGGGTAATTGCGGAACGATAAAAATGAGGAGTGATAACCAAGACTGCATCTGCTGCGTGTGAGATCCGCTTGATCTCCTTGATCGTGCCGTGAGTGCTTTGTTGCCCAGCGCCGACGATAAATGCTGGACCAGTTGATCGGTCCGAACGATCCGGAATTTCAGATTTAAGTACCTCGATTACGCGAAGGCTCTCAGCTTCGTCCAAGTTTACGCGCTCGCCGGTGGAGCCGAGGATGACATACCCGTCGATACCGGTGTTGTTCCATTGCTGAATATTTGAACGTAGAGCGACCTCGTCCACATCGCCGTTAGAGTTGAACGGAGTGGGCAGAGGTAAGAGGACGCCGCGCAATTCATGAAGAGAATGCGCGGCGTCAGACGATCCCGCGTTTAAGCTGTTTGGAAGTTTGGTCAAGCGAACGCATTATAGAGTCGCGTTCAAACCCGTGCAATTTCCGCAAAACTCCTGGTAGTGACTTAATTTGAATCTTTCTCTGCGGAGTCTCAGCGTTCTCTGCGACTCCGCGGTTAATATCGCTACAAATTCACTCACCGCCAAGACGCAGAGTCCGCCGAGACTCCGCAGAGAGCTGAAATTAGGTCACTACTAAACTCCTTCAGCTAGGTCAACGCGTTGAAAAACTTCTTGAAGTACTTCGTCCTTTCAGGAACGGCATGCGGTGGATTGCCGTTCACTCGGGTCGAGACCGCAAGAACGGTGGCATCGCTCGAGCCTTGATCACACACTGCCCAGATCTTATTGGAGTTGAAGAAGAATCCTGCGGACGCCAATGGGTAAGTGGTAGCGACCAGATCGGGGTTGGCCACACAATCCTCGCCGATAAAGTTGGTGAAGCTTGTGTAGTTGTTCCGGCCGGTTAGTTGAATGTAGCCACGGCCGCGGAATTTAAATCCGTCGCCCGACGCTTCATCGCCATTGCCCATTCGGTTGGCATAGACCCGGTTCGCGATCTTGGCAGGATTGTTTGCGTAAAGGTTGGTGTCTACATTCCTAAAATATTTGGGAAAGACTTGCGAGAGACGTGCAGCCCTATAGTTTAGGTTCTCCACCGTGGCCGTAAATTCGACTGACTCGAGAGCGCACTGCGCCAGGAAATGGGCCAGTCGGAGATTGCTGGTGATGCCAAACTTTTCCGCGGTTTCGGGAATTTGAGCAATAACCGAAGCGGGCAGAAGACCCGTCAAAGCGGCGAGGTTCAAATTGGAAGCGCCGGCGCCGCTCGATGCCGCGCTACCCGCGCCACCCGACGAAGCAGTCGCTGAAGCACTCCCTCCACCCGCGGCGGTAGTCTCTCCTCCTCCAGCGATGCAAGCTTGCAAAGCGGCCATCGTTGCCGGGCCCGCCATCCCATCCGCTGTTAATCCTTTGCTTTTTTGAAAGGCAATCAAAGCAGCTTCAGTTCCCGGTCCGAAACGTCCATCCGTGCCGTTTGGATCGAAACCAAGTTGTTTGAGGTTGGTTTGTAGTGTGGTTACATCTGGTCCTGACGACCCTTGTTTAAGTACTGCCATAACGATTCCTCCTGCGAATGTTGGCCGCATTGACTTGTTTCAGCCGACATTGATTAACCGATTTTGATCAGTGTAACTTGGCTGAATCGTTTTGAGAATAAACTCTGCGACCCGCCTATTTCTTCTGCGAAAATCCCCATTTGAAAGAGCTGAGCACGAATGCCTGGTTATTGCCGTCAGCGCGCCCACTTTGTCCGCCTAGAGCCAGCGAGAACCAGATATTATCTGCCAACTTTCTTTCGAGTCCCAGTGAATATCGCGATGAACTGTCGTAAATGCCTTTGTTCTGTCTGGACCGGATGTAATTCCCCTCGAGAGAGAAAATTGAATTCGCTTCCTCACCGGGCGCGATTCGAACTCTGCCGCCTAAGTACATGCTGTCTTGCGAAAAGAACTGTCCTGCGTTGTCTGCATCCGGCACGATCTCGTTGTTGCGATAGCGGGCGTGCAGAATGATTTGGGAATTGCTTTTTAACGCGCTCACGTCATCGAACCCGTATGCCAGTGACGTCCAGAAACCTCCTCCATTCCAGGAAAAATCGCTGGTCTTTCCAGTCTTGCTAATCCAACTCGGCGCAAGTCCCACTATCCAGCCTGAGGCATTCCAGTTGCGCTTCCGTCCCAAGTCGTTGCAGACCTTCACTACTTCACCTAATACTTCATTGCGCTTTTTCTCTCTAATAGATCGTTGCTCATCAGTTTCACCTGGAAATGTTCGGAGAGCGGCGCTGGTCAACCTTGGGTCGTTCACCGCACCTGCATAGCAGGTGTCCAGTAACCGGTCTAAACGCGGGTCGCCCTTGTCCCAAAGAGTCAGCCGTAGTCCAAGAGCAAGTCGGGTAGCCTTATCCTCGTCGGTGGTGCCTTTGGTGGTAGCAAAGGAAAGCTGAGTGCGAGCCAGGAAGCGTTCCATCCTGTTCGTTCTGTAACTGGACAATGATGTCTGATCGCCAAAGAACGTTAGGAAGGGCACGAAGTCGAGAGCAAGGCCGGTCTGGAAATTCCCATTCTGATCAACACCATTCAGGATCGATGTGGCAAACTCGCGAGGCGTGGTGGGCCGCGTCACAGTTTCCGGATTCACACCCAGCACCGTGAACGCGGGCGACTCCGGAACTGCGAGATCGACTTCCCTCTCTGTAATGCTGTCGCTTTCGGTACCTGACGACTCTGGAGGCGCTGAGACGGGGCTGGCGGGAATCGTTGCGGCACTCGCGCCGGTACCCGGTCCTTCCGGAACAATCGCGGGCGATGAGGGAGCGCCTTCGCGCAAGTCGTTCGCCCTACTGCCAACCTCAACTCCATTCACATTGCTCGGTTCCACATCATCAGAAGGAGTTGCCGCCTCCGCGCGGGAGACGTTCGTACTAAAAGTGACTTCCAGTCGGTTTGAGATTTGACTAATGCTCGGACTTATTCCCGCCTCCAAACGAAAGGAAAAAGCGAGATTGGTTCCCCTCGATTCTACTTTTGACGACGTGAAGCCTGTGCCCTTGACGCTAATCTCTGTTAAGGCGAGCTCAGCTCCGGGAATCAAGACGAGAAAGTTGTCGCCGTTGCGATAGGCGCCGTAGTCGCTGAGCACCTCATTCGACGTAATAGTGACACGAGAACCGTTGGGAATATTGTGGCTACGTATCGACGAGATATGCCTGGGTCCAGAGGGAGCCTCAGAAGCGGCGATTCCGATAAGGGCCGCGGGCTTCCGACTGCCCTCCGACTGTCCAGCCGCGCCCTGTGAGACCAACAGTGTCAACATCAATGCGAGCAGGATTCTGTGAGTAAGCTTGTGTTGCATTACGATACCCTCAATTCTGTGTCGCCTGAAGCAACTCCGTTACCCGTTATTTGATCTTCCTTCGTCCAGGTCGGATTCATCACCACAGTGCCGTTCTGCTTGATCTCGACTGACACGGAATACTGAAGTGGACCACCACCACCGGGGACTATCATGTCAATGTCCCAGGTCACAAAGAGGTTCCTGAGACTAGCGGCTGACCCAAGGGAAAACGTATCAGTAGGTGTGTGATCCATGTTAAAGGTCACGTCACGGATAAGTTTGTCGCGAGCACCTGTTTCCGGCCAGACTTGACCAACCGGTTTCCATAAGTAGAAGCGGCAGGTGTATCTAACCAGGTTAGTACCAGTTACAGTGACTTGGGGTTCTCCACCGAGAGCCGAGATGTTAGTAGCAGCCATTATTTTCTCCTCACGAACGTTTTTTTTGGCAACAGGCGGACCTGGCTTCGATTGCGAATTCCCAAGAGCGTCTTATCCAACCAAGAAGACCGTTACGAGTCTCTAGGATGTAAGCACTTGGGTCTAGTTCAGCTCCGCAACGAGGTCTAAGCTGAAGGAATTAGTTACCAGGCTCGGCAGCGCATTGGTGAGCGCGTTCATTTGAAAAACGAGGACTATGAGAACGCGCGCACGATAGTTTAGCTCTCGAAGGTTGTCAAGGCTTATTACTAGATTTCTTGCATTCTGAAAGGAAATCCAGAAACCCTCACGAGCGATCAGAGTCTCCGCGATGATTCGTCTCAGAGACCTGACTTTGAAGTGTCCTGGTAAGTCTGATCCGATTCTTGCTCTTCAATGATTATGTCTTTTAGAGTGAAAACGTTTCATGCGACTTCCCCGGTTGCCGGAAATTTCTCGCTCCTTGACGATGAATCAAAATATCTTCAGGATCCACACCGAGGATAATCAATCGTGACCAACTATCGTTTCATTCAACTCGACGTGTTTACAAATGAGCCTTTCGCGGGGAATGCGCTTGCCGTGTTTCCCGAGGCCGAGGGAATTACTGACGAGCAGATGATGAAGATTGCTCGGGAGATGAATCTTTCGGAGACGGTGTTTGTGCTTGAACCTCAAGGCAAACAGCAGACAGCAGACAGCAAACAACCGGCAGAGAGCGAGACATCAACGAATGTTAATCAAACTGCTCCGACGGTTTTGCGTCGTCTGCGCATCTTCACGCCCGTGCGCGAAATACCTTTTGCGGGTCACCCGATAGTCGGCACTTGGAATCTGCTGGCTCGCGAAGGCGTCGTGCCGCTGCCTGAAAATGGAAACGGCTGGACGCGCATTCACCACGAGATTGGGATTGGTGTCTTGCCTGTCGATATCCAGTTTGAAGCAGGCGCGCCTGTGCAGGTGGTAATGACCCAAGGGCAGCCTGTAATGGGAAACGTGCTTGACGATCGCGGCGAGCAGGAAGATCTGGCGCGAGCTTTGGGCCTCGCTATTGAAGACCTCGACGAGACGTTGCCGATTCAAGTTGTTTCCACCGGACTTCCCTTTCTGGCGGTTCCGATTCGTTCACTGGCGGACCTGGGCCGTTGCCGGGTTAACAGCTCATTGCTGGCTGAGATTTATCAGCGCGCCGGCGCCACCGGCTGCTCTGTCTTTAGTCGTGAAACGATCGAGATCGGCGACGCGCGCGCCCACACCCGTATGTTTGCGCCCGGCGACAACATCCCGGAAGACCCGGCAACAGGCAGTGCAGCCGGCGCTCTTGGCGCTTACCTCGTGCACTATGGCGCACAAAACGTTGAAGCGGTTGAGGGGAAATATAACTTTGTAATTGAACAAGGGGACTTCATCCATCGGCCCAGCCGGATCAATATTGAAATCAAAGGAGAACCCGGCGAGGTTACGGAAGTGCGCGTCGGTGGGCCATCCGTAGTCGTCGCGCGCGGTGATGTGTTCGTCTAATTAAGACGTCCAAAGTCCAAGGTCCAATGTCCAAGGCTAAAAACCCAGGCAACCCCTTAAGACAAAGCCATTGATGACTTTGGACTTTGGATTGGACTTTAACGAATGAGTGAACCTCTCGATCTATTAATCATCGGCGCCGGCCCAGCCGGACTTTCCGCTGCTCGCGCTGCAGCAGAGGAAGGCCTGCGTTATCTCGTAATCGAAAAAGGCACGATTGCTGACACCATCCGGCGATATCCAGTCGGTCGCACTCTCTTCTCCACTCCCAACGAATTGGAGATGGACGAAGGCGCCTTAAAGCCCTGCCGCGATAAGCCGACGCGCGAAGAGCTGCTCTCGCATTACGTCCATTTTGTTCTCGATCACGATCTTCAAATCAATGCCGGCGAAGCTGTAATAAACATTTCAAAAGAAGGCGAAGGCTCATTCATAGTTCAAACCGACAAAAGCAACTACCAGGCGGCGCGAATATTGTTTGCGATTGGCGCGATGGCTTTTCCGCGACGCTTGAATATTCCAGGAGAAGACCTCGCGAAGACACATCATCTTTTTGTCGAGCCCTACGCTTCCGTTCGCAAAGATGCCCTCGTAGTCGGCGGAGGAAACAGCGCTGCCGAAGCCGCGTTGTTTTTGGCGGAGGAAGGCGCGCGCACAACGTTGGCTATTTGGCGAGTGGATTGGGAGAACACCGATCCGAAAGCGGGCGCGATGAAGCATTGGGTGCGGAAGCCTCTGGAACAGCAGATCGAAGCGGGGCACCTGCGCGTCATCTTGTACAAAGACATTCTGGAAATCAGCGAGGAAAACGTAACCCTCAAAACTGAAGACGGTGAGACTCTAACCATTGCTAACGATGTCGTGTTTGTTTTGATTGGCAGCGATGCCGATCTGTCGCTGCTGAAAAAACTTGGTGTGAAGACGGAGCCCGGGAAACTAACCGAAGTGCCTGCATACGATCCGGTCACGTTTGAAACGAGCGTGCCGGGAGTTTACGTCGCCGGACACTTCACCCACGCACGTCATATCAAAGCTGCCATCGACATTCCTCGTCGCATCGTCCCGCTTATTGCTCAAGGCCTAAAAGAAGTAAACAGCAGACAGTAAACAGCAAACAGCCGGAATCGTTCCTCTAATGCCTTCCGCTCTATTCCCTGCCCGCGTCTCCTTACTGCTTAGTGTTTACTGTTTGCTGTTTACTGTTTACTCTTTACTGTTTACTGTTTGCTATTTCTACGATGCAATCCTCTTCGTCACTCCGCCCTCGGCATCGGCGAGCGGGTAAACGACGATGAAGGCCTCCGGATCGATTGCGCGCACGGCTGCTTTCACCCGGCCTATTTCCAAACGCGTCACCACGCAAAAAAGAATGTCCTGCGACTGGCGGTCGAGTCCACCTTCCCCCTTATAACTGGTCACTCCGCGATGCAGATCGTTAATGATCACTTTCCTAATCAGCTCGCTCTTGTCGGAGATGATTGTGATCGCAGTGTGTTCGTCCACGCCGTGAATCAGGAAATCAATCGTCTTCGAGGCGGTGAAATAAGTCAGCATGGAATAAAGCGCTGACTCAATGCCAAGAAAAAACGCTGCCGCGGAAAAGATCACGACGTTGAGCAACAGAATCACGTCGCCCACTTTCAGCAACTGACTACTCTTGCTGATTAGCAACGCAGCGATCTCAGTTCCATCAAGCACAGCGCCGCCGCGAATTGCCAGTCCAATCCCGGCGCCGATAAAGAATCCTCCAAAGACCGCGGTCAGGAGTTTGTCCGGAGTGATGTCCGGATATTTTACAAAGGCGAGACACAGCGCCAGGCCGGCGATTGCCAGAATGCTCTTGATTGCAAACTTTCTTCCAATCTGGCGATAGCCGAGCACGATAAAGGGCAGATTGAAAACCAGGATCAGGATCGAAAGCTTCCAACCCAACACGTTGGAGAGCAGCATCGAAATACCGGTGACGCCGCCGTCGATAAAACGGCTCGACAACAGGAAACCTTTCAGGCCCAGACCGGCGGCGAAAATTCCCAATACAATTAGAAAGAGTTGGAATGCTTCGTGGAGAATCTTCTTCATTATTTCATGGACCAACTCGGCTCTCTAATTATGTTTCGTCGATGTGTTTTCTGAAAGCACCCAACGATCCGGATCAAGATCCACCTTGGAAGGCCTCGAAGGGAGCTTGATCGAAAAGGTCGACTTTGGACCATCCGCCGCAACCGTAGTAAACACCTGCCTGCCGCCAAAAGTCATGCCGACCGGCAACACCATGAACCAATCGTTAGGCGCGCCTTCCTGAGTTATAGTACCGGTCATCAAGACCTTGCCGTCGGGTTGAGGCTGAAGTTGATAATCCATCTTGTAAGAGGGCAAAGCTGCCTGATGAATCCATTGATTGAAAAACCAGTCGAGACTCGAAATGCCATACGTGCGCGCGATCGGAGTTTTCACAAAGTGTTCATTTGCCACGATGCGAAAATCATCTGTTGACGCCGTGCCGTTGCGATGACGATTCACAAAGTCAGTCATCATCGTAAAGAAGGCGTCGCCCTTCCCGGTCTGAGGATCAGTAAACAGGAAATGCAGCATGCGCAACACGAGCCCGCCTTTGTTGTAGATCAACGTTTGATAGGCGCCGAAAGTCTTCGTGGTGTTCAGACGGTGTCCAAGAATGATTGGCCCAACTTCCGCCAGCTTTCCCTTGCCGGGCCCGGTCAAAGTTTGCGGAGGTTCTTTAAGCGAGACACGCGCCAGATTGATCAAATCGTTGCGATTGCTCGGCCCCGCTCTCAAACCCGTGTAAAGAATTCCTGAATACTGCGCAAACCCCTCGCTCAACCACTGATCTCGATAGGAGCGCCACGAAACAATATTCCCCCACCATTGATGCGCGGTCTCGTGCGCGATAAACACGTAGGTAAACTTGCTGTCGGTATCGGTGCGCACGTTGGGCATGAGCAACAGGCTAGGAAATCCCTGCCCAAAGAAGAATGGATGAAAGGCCGCGCCAAAGACCGGATAAGGATACTTGCCAAACAAGACTGTGAAATACCGCAGCGAGTTGTCGAGCTCAGCCAGGATGAAGTCTTCCTTGATCGACGCCACCGAACTGGGCATCGAGTTGAATTCAATCTCAATCGGATCGCCCGTCCCGCCCTGATCAAAACGCACCATTTGCTTATGCCGTTCAAATGGACCAAGCGCAAAGGTACCAAACTTAACCGGCTGGCGCATCTGATGCTTCGTCACAAAGAAATCCTTCGAATCCGGTTCGGCTTCTTCGCTCAGCCGCGCTCCGATCGTCGCAATCTTTAGCTTGCGGGGATGATGAAACGTCAAATCGAAAGTGGCGCGATCGAGATAACCGTGACGCGGATACCAGCTAGTGGTCGATCGCGGATAGTAAGTCTCAAGTAAACCATGCGGTGCGACATAGCTCGGGTAATAGCGATCTACGAAACGCTGCCCGTCGTGCATGAAGTCGCCTTCGAATACCAGTTCAACCTCCAGAGGCTTGCCGCGATCCATCGTACTCGGAAGAAACAGAGTGAAGCCGCCTTCCCAATCCTCCTGCGCATACGAGATGTCCGCGCCGCCCATGCGCGCGCTCTGCACGCGCAACTGTTTCTTCAGCCGAATGTTTTCGTCTTCTCCCAAATCTTCGCCGATGTTGAAGGTCACGGCGCGCGTGTTTGGAAATCGCGTTTCCGCTTTGAGACGCGTCTTGAGCCGCAGATTTTTCTTATGCTCACGGAGATCGAGATCCAGATCGTAGTGAGTTATGTCAACGAGATCGCTTAAGTCTGAGTAACCAACAGTGCCGCGCTGATAATCTTCCTGCGCATAGAAGGCCATCCAAACGTCGCTGTTCTTTCGCGGCCCATCGTAAAAGAAGAGCAAGCCTTTCTCGCCGGCGTTCAAGCGAAAACTCGCCACCGGAATGCGATTTTGAAAGTCGAGCAACAGACTAAAGCGCCCGCGTTTGCCGCCGTCAAAATTGGCAAAGAAGAATCCCGGCTTCTCCTGGTTGAGGAGGGACAAGGCAACTCGCGCCGACAAATTCGCGCCGGTCTCTTTGAGGATGCGCGCTTCCATTTCGGTGCCCATTTTTTGCACGGCAGCTGAGGGAGCTTCAGTGCCTGCTGATAGACCCAGACGCTCAAAGGTGTCGTCGCTGAATTTCATCACCGCAGTTTTGAAGTCAGATTCAATAACGTCAACGCCGAGCAGTCGCCGCACATTCTCCTTTTCAAAGTCGCTGGGCGGCACTTCAACTCTGATAGTTCCATTGCCCACGAAGACAGCTCCGGTCACGTGGCCATTGACGGGAGCGGAAAAGTAGAACATGCCGTTGAAAGTCATCTGCGCGCGGTCGCGATTAAGGACGAGTCCGTTTGCCGCAACTCCGCTGCCGAGTGAAAACGATCTCACCTGGGAATAGATCTCTTTTGCAGCGGTAGATGAATCAGCCTGGCCCAGTGCCGGCGCCGCGAAACATGCAACAGCTAATAGGAAGATGAAGAGTCGGAAATTAGTCCGGAGAAATTTGGTTTTCATGGGAGTCTCCTGTGGCGACAAGCGTAGCACAACCGCTCTGATCACCCCGAGTGAGGCACGAAGCAGCAGAAGCGGTCTAACAACCAGGAAGGGAACATCGACGATGCTGGTCTGAAAGTTGAACTGTCCTTCTTTGCGAAACTTTGCGTCCGGCTCGACCTTTGCGGTGTTTCTTCGCGTTAACCGCAAAGGACGCGAAGGTCTCGCAAAGAAGGCAAGGCAAACTGCATCACCAGTGTTAGAGCGAAAAAGCGAAAGACCGATCGCTACGCATTTGCTACAATGCGTCGCGTCGTAACTCTAACCGTCGGAAGAATTTTGTAGTCACCTGAAATTCACTTCTGCGTAGTCTCAGCGTTCTCTGCGCCTCTGCGGTGAGCGTGTTCCCAACAATTTAAACGAGAGAACGCTAAGACTACGCAGAGACACGACGACGTTCGACTGAAGTACACCAACACACTCAAGCACGAATCACGAAAGGGGAGATATGGCTACATCTAAAGGCATCAATCCGGTGCAGCACTCGGAACGCAAATCCAACAAGAAGGCAGCCAAGAAAAAGACTACCACCAAGGCAGGAAAGAAAAAGGCAGGTAAAGCCAAGGGCAAATAGTGGAGCAGGAAATTCGGGGCTGTGGTTCTTATATCCGCCCGTTCAGCGTCTCGTATCGAAAGGTGAAAACGTTCGCTAATTTCAGCCCAGGGCTGGAAATTCTGTTTGGGACCGGTTATCACTCATGCGGAGGTCCGATGAAGTCAGTACCACCACGCGGTAGCGGGTGGGTCAAACGATTGCTGAATGACGATTGCGGATTTGCGATTGGTGTTTCGCCAGGAACAATCGGCAATCCGAAATCATCAATCCACAAGACCCACCCGCTACCGCGTGGTGGTACTGACCTCACTGCGCCGCCTTTTCCATTGAACTAAAGTAGCCTTGCCTCGGACTTTATTAGGTTTACCTGCAACTAAAGCGGCTTACCTGTCTCGAAAACAGAAGGATTGGGAGCGCCCGAAGGCGCGGAATGTGAGCTTCATTTCGCGCCTTCAGCGCGAAAGCATTTTGAGAACGTAATCCAGGGGCGGCGCTTCGCTTGCCCCTGGCTATTTTATTTCGCGCCGTTGGCGCTCCTGTCTCCTGTCTCCTGTCTCCCGTCTTCTGTCCCCTGTCTTCTGTCTCATGTCTTCTGTCTCATGTCTTCGGGTTACGTTTCTTCCTGCCCCGCACGATCTCTCCGCGCGACGCCGGTTTGGTAGGCGGCTTCTTCCACAGCGTTAGCGACGGCCTCGGCGATGCGTTTGTCGAAGACTGAGGGAACGATATATTCGGGGTGCAGTTCGTTTTCCCCTATGAGCGAGGCGAT
Source organism: Pyrinomonadaceae bacterium (assembly GCA_963724185.1). Lineage (GTDB taxonomy): Bacteria > Acidobacteriota > Blastocatellia > Pyrinomonadales > Pyrinomonadaceae > PSRF01. The sequence goes on from CAVRTN010000001.1 coordinate 13,184, forward strand.
GGCGTTGGCGGCGGCGAGTTTCATTGCTTCATTAATCAGGGTCCCGGCGCGGGTGGAGAGCTTGACGCGCAGAGTCAGGCTGTAACTGTCGCTGGGTGAACGCTCCATAAGAACAGTGAACGGTGAAAAGTAAATAGTGAAGAGTCAATCGTAAAGTGTGAAGCGTGAATCGACAAACGGAGGGGAGCTATCCGCAGATTACGCCGATTGCGCAGATTTTTCTCATCTGCCATTAAGGAGTTTTGTGATGTCCCTGACCTTTTTCGGATCGAGGCCGTTCTTCTTCGCGAGTTGCAGGGAACGAAGGCCGAGGAGTATGTAAATCGCGAGGGCGTCGTACGGAAGTTTGAGTTTACCTTTGGACAAAACTTTCAAATGCCGCTCGACGGTGCCGATGTCGCCGCGGGCAAAGGTCCCGGTAATCGCAGACGCAGGCGGACGCGCTTTGAGGTTCTTAACAGTGCTCTCGACCAGAGGCAATAACATCTTGCGCGCGTCGGCCCACTTCACGCCGCTGCTGACCATTAGTTCAACTGCCAGATCAAAGAGCGCAACTAAATGAGGAGACGCCATCAGGGCCCCGGCGTGGTAAAGCGCCTTCTTGTCCGGCTTAATAATGATAGGTTTGCCGCCGAGGTCGCGAGCAATCGACTTCGCAAACGACACTGCAACCTTTTGCCCCTCGATGCAATAGAAAGCTCCGCGCAGGGCGTCGTCACCCTCAGCCGGATCAATGGCTGCGAGCGGATGAATCGAGGCGATAGAAAACCCTGCCGGCGCGAGCGGCGCTAAAGCCTCCGATGAGAGCGCCCCACTCGTGTGCATTACCGCCCTTCTTCGTGTGCCCCTTTGAACGGCTGCAAGTCGTTCGGCTGTTTCAGCGATCGCATCGTCCGGGGTCGTTATTAGAATGACATCGGTCGCTGGCAGCTGATCGAGTTGGCCCGAACCTAAAACTAATGCGCCGGGAAAAGCTTCTTGCGGAAATTGCTTACGAGATTTTCGACCCTTGAGCGAGTCGTGAAAGACGAGGGCGACAATGGGATAGCCGGCTGATTGAAGGGCGCCGGCGAAAGTCTGGCCGACACGGCCAATGCCGATGATGGAGACGGTCGGACGCGAAATTCTGCGGGGTGATCTCCCTGGCATTGGCGATCTCGATGAATGTTCGACAAACTTCAGTTTGTCGCAGCTCTTCGACAAGCTAAAGCTTGTCGGACTTTGCGCGCAAGTTCTTAGGTTCCCGGGCGCGCGTTAGGCTATAATGCCGCTGCTTCCCCTTCGCAACAGGTTGACTCGAGATTGCTCCCGAAAGGTGATTTTAGTCGTTTGACTAGTACCTAAACCCGCGACAACCATGCGGGTATGAGCGGGCATCATAGACTGCGCGTTTGAAAATAGCGAAGATAACCCCCGTCAGTCTTCAACTTACGGGTTTTTCCTATTCTAGTTTCGTCGGCGCAAAACAAAAATCTTAGTTTGGCCCTGCTGGTCAAGGCCTTCTGCTAGAGTTTTTTTCCGCTAACCATGTTCTGGAGGTTTTTCAAGATGAATAGCTTCTCCCGCATCACCACCGCGCTTGTCCTGGTGGCTTCGGTGCTTGCCGGATCCGTTGCCGGCCTCGCCCAAACGACTCAGACGACTCAAGCACCTGCGGCCACGCCGACTCAATCGCCGGCCAAAGACAACGCAAAGTCGACTGCCAAAACGGACAACAAGGCGGACAGCAAGAACGACTCCAAGCAGTCGCATTCAACTCCGGTTGCCACCTCGAAGAAGCCGCTTTCCGTAAACGAAGATCCGAGCTTGATCGGCAAGCGCAACATCAACAAAGGCATTATTGCCAAGATGAGCGGCTCGACCGAGAAGGAAGTCAAAATCGGCCGCGAGCTCGCCGCGGAAGTGGATCGCCAGGCGAAGTTTATTGACGACCCGTTGATCACCGAATACGTGAACCGGGTCGGCCAGAACATTGTTTTGCACTCAGACGCGCGCATTCCCTTCACTATCAAGGTAATCGATTCAGACGAAGTCAACGCTTTCGCCCTGCCCGGCGGCTTCTTTTACGTAAACAAGGGATTGCTGTTGGTAGCGGATAACGAAGCGGAAGTGGCCGGCGTGATGGCGCATGAAATTGCCCACGTCGCCGCGCGGCATTCAGTTGAAAATCAGACCAAGGCTTCGTTACTCGAATACCTGGCGATGGGCACGTCTATATTCCTCGGCGGCATTCCGGGAATGATTTATCAGAACACCGCCGGACTCGGTTTGCTCGGCGCCTTCATGAAATTCAGTCGGAGCGCGGAAAGCGAAGCGGACAAACTGGGAGTTCAATACATGTATGCGGCGGGTTACGATCCGAGCGCGATGTCCACGATGTTTGAAAAGCTCGAGGCCAAGAACAAAAAGAAACCGGGTTTGATTGCGCGGGCTTTTGCCACGCACCCTGCTCCACCGGATCGCCGGGCGGCGGCCATCGCGCTCGCAGCCAGGTTTCCGGAACACGAAGAGTATGTCATCAGCACTTCTGAGTTTCAGCGGGTTAAGGCTCGATTGCTCAGACTTTCCAACGCCCGAGCTTCGGTCGCCGGCGCTTTGCCGGGAGCCGATGAAGGAGCTCCGGGAAGGCCGACTTTGAAGCGACGCGTGCCAACGCCGGATGAAACCAGCAGCCCGGACGGCATCGAGCCCAAGAAGGAAAGTCCGACGCTTAAGAAGAATGAGTCGGTGAAACCGCCGCCACCTAAATAGGGACGCGGTGAGCTAATTACTAAGGGCCCCTGGGCAGGAATGCTCCGGGGCCTTTGCTTTGCCGGCGCTGCGAGGGCGCATCCAAGTCAGACTGTCCGACAAACTTTAGTTTGTCGCAGCGCCACGACCAGAAGCTTATCGGACAGCAAACTGACCGGAGACCCCAACTTGACACCTTTTGAGGCGTTAGTTATTCTAGCCGTTCGCGTTTTACTCGCTGAAAACAGAGATACTTAACCATGTCAACATACTTTCCCAGCGGCAAAGATCTCGCTGGAAAACGCAAGTGGTTCGTTGTGGATGCAGCAGGTCAGACCGTCGGTCACCTGGCGTCTGAGGTCGCGTCTATTCTCAGTGGGAAACGTAATCCCGCCTGGACGCCTTTTATGGATATGGGCGATCACGTCATTGTGATCAATGCTCGCCAGGCTGTGCTCACGGGCGCAAAAGCCGAACAGAAGAAATACCGGCGTCATACCCTTTATCCGGGAGGTCTGCGCGAAGTTTCGGCGGCGGAGATGTTTGCCACGCGGCCTGACCGCGTGATCTCGCTGGCTGTCCAGGGCATGTTGCCCAAGAACAAGCTGGGCAAGGCCATGGCGAAGAAACTGAAGGTTTACGCCGATGGCGAACACCGACACAGTGCCCAGCGCCCTCAAGCCTACGAACTCACCGCCCGTTACCAGCAATCCAAAGCAAACCAAGATTAAGAATCGAGAGTTAATTTAAGAGGACGATATAGCTGTGGCTGAAATTCAATATTACGGAACGGGCCGACGAAAAACTTCCACGGCCAGAGTTTATCTCCGCGCCGGCGGCGGCGACTTCAAGATCAATCGCAAGTCGTTTGACCAGTATTTTCCAAACGAAACCTTGCGCATGATCATTCAGCAGCCGATGAAGTTGACTGAGACAACCACCAAGTTTGACGTTCTGATTAATGTTCGCGGAGGCGGTCCGGCCGGACAGGCGGGCGCAATTCGCCACGGCATCACGCGCGCGCTGATGGAGTACAACGCGGACCTTCGCCCGGCGCTCAAGGAAGCGGGCCTGGTAACGCGCGATCCGCGTATCAAAGAACGTAAGAAGTATGGTCAGAAAGGCGCCCGCAAGCGCTTCCAGTTCTCTAAACGTTAAGAGTTTCGGATTTCGAATGTCGGAATCCGAGTTTGAAAAGCCGGCTGTTAGTTGTGAGATTTGGGTCGCAAACGCTGCGACTGAAGTAGTAGAAATTCGAATTCCGCAATCCGAATTCCGAAATCTCAAATCCATTGCCTAGCTCGGGTTGGTTGCTCTTCCAGACGAAGGGCCCGGGAGTTATGGCGAGTACACTAAACCAATTCACTGAAAAGGAGACTTAATTTTGGTTTCGGTTACGATGAAAGAATTGCTGGAGGCTGGCGTGCACTTCGGCCACCAGGTAAGGCGCTGGAACCCAAAGATGAAGGAATACATCTTTGGCGAGCGCAATGGCATTTACATTATTGATCTGCAGAAGACGCAGCGGATGTTTCGCGACGCGATTGCCTTTGTTACCGAAGCAGTTGCTGAAGATCGCGGCAAAACAGTGCTCTTCGTGGGCACTAAACGCCAGGCGCAAGACGCCGTGCGCGAGGAAGCCGAACGCTGTGGTCAGTATTACGTTAACCAGCGCTGGCTGGGCGGTCTCCTGACAAATTTTCAAACCGTGCAGAAGTCGATCAAGCGTCTCAAAGAACTGGAGAGCATGCAGACCGACGGCCGTTATGAAAAGTTGACCAAGAAAGAGCGAATAAAACTCGACCGCGAGCGCGAAGGGTTGAATAAAAACCTTTCGGGCATCAAGTCGATGACGCGCCTGCCGGATGTCGTTTTTATTATCGACGTCAGGAAGGAAGAGATTGCAGTAGCGGAAGCCAACCGGTTGGGAATCCCAATCGTGGCTGTGGTTGACACCAACTGTTCACCAGAAGGAATCGATTATGTGATTCCCGGCAACGACGATGCTTTACGCGCCGTCCGCCTTTTCGCTTCGCGAATCGCCGATTCAATCCTTGATGGCCAGAATATTGCCACCGAGGGCGGCGTAGTTGCTGAAGGTGAAGAGGGGGAAGCCAAAGCCGGCGAAGCAACTTCCGGCGAAGCGACCGAAGCTCCTGCGGCCGACGCTCCTGCGGCAGTAACCCCAGCATCGCCCGCGGCAACCGAGGCAACAACTGCTGCGGAACCTCCGGCGGCTGCGGAAACGAATGGTGCAGGCGAGGCGGTCGCGGGCAATGAGCCCGCTCCTGAAGCAGGCGAAGCTAACAAAACGGCGGACGAAAACGCTGAATCGGTCGTAGCGGCGAGCTAGCCCAAAGCATTTCGAGACTTTTACTTATCGGCGAGCGCAGCCTTCAAAGCGGTAATCCGCCGGGCTGCGTTTTTCATTAGATCGACAAGTTCGACAAACTTCAGTTTGTCGTCCAATGGGTGATCAATCTCGGTACGAGTGATATGACAGACGACAAACTGAAGTTTGTCGAACATTTAGGAATAATCGGAGAGACCTAAGAATCATGGCAGACGTAACAGCAGCAGCAGTGAAACAACTTCGCGAGAAAACCGGCGCGGCAATGATGGAATGCAAGAATGCCCTGGTTGCCTCTGAAGGCAATGAGGAAAAGGCCATTCAGATCCTGCGCGAACGGGGCATGGCCTCGGCCAAGAAGCGCGAAGGCCGCATCGCCGCCGAAGGAATTGTCGGCTCCTATATTCACATGGGTGGCAAGGTTGGAGTCCTGGTCGAAGTTAATTGTGAAACTGACTTTGTCGCCCGCGGCGCAGAGTTTCAGCAACTGGTAAAAGACATCGCGATGCACGTAGCTGCGGCTGAACCACGCTATGTTTCGCGCGAGAACGTCGACATTGCTGAACTCGACAAAGAGCGCGAGATTGCTCGGGCCCAGGCGAAGAACGATCCTAAGAACGCTACGAAGCCCGACCAGGTGATCGACAAAATCGTGGAAGGCCGCCTCAACAAGTTTTACGAGGAGTCGGTTTTGCTCGACCAGCCTTTCGTCAAGGACCCTTCGAAAACCGTGGCAGAGATGGTCACTGAAAAAGTGGCCAAGACCGGCGAGAAAATTACCATCCGGCGGTTTACCCGCTATAAGATGGGCGAAGGCCTCGACAAGCGCGAAGAAGACTTTGGTAGCGAAGTAGCTTCAATGGTTAGCTAGTCTTTGCTCGTTTAGAGGCGGGCACTGTCCGCCTGAACCGTATCGGCGGGCGATGCCCGCCTCTAAACAGCGCACTCTACGAAGGCGACCATCCAATGCCTGAAGAATCCAATTCCACGAGTTCCGGCTTAGCTTACCGCCGGGTCCTATTGAAGATTTCCGGCGAAGCCCTGATGGGCGAGCAAAACTACGGCATTGACGTAGACGTTGCCCGTGCTGTCGCCGAGGAGTTGAAAGCAGTGCACGCGCTGGGCGTGCAAGTGGCTGTGGTCGTCGGCGGCGGCAACATCTTTCGCGGCGTTTCCAAAAGCGCTGGCAACATGGACCGGTCAGCCGCAGACTATATCGGGATGCTGGCGACGGTCATGAATGCAGTCGTGCTGCAGGACGCGCTGGAGAAGGTTGACGTGAATACGCGCGTGATGTCGGCCATCGACATTCCTCAGTTAGCCGAACCCTTTATTAGAAGACGGGCCGTGCGCCATCTCGAAAAGAGTCGGATCGTGATCTTTGCGGCGGGCACCGGTAATCCATATTTCACCACGGACTCAGCCGCTGCGTTGCGCGCACTGGAAATCAGGGCCGACATAATTCTCAAAGCAACAAAGGTTGAAGGCATCTATAACGCTGATCCGATGTTGGACTCGACGGCAACGCGTTACGATGCAATCACTTACCAGCAGGTGCTGGAACGCCAGTTGAAAGTGATGGACGCTTCGGCGATTTCACTATGCATGGACAACAGCCTGCCGATCGTTGTTTTCAACATGCGGCAACCCGGAAATATCATGCGCGTGGTGACCGGCGAGGCGGGGGTTGGCACGAGAGTTTGGATGGGGTAAATAGTTTCGAATGTAAGGCAATCTGTCAGATTGCGATGGTGGGTAAAGTCTAAGATCGCAAACTAACAGTTTGCGTTACATCAGACTAACTCGAACTGATTTCGGAGACAGCTATGAGCGAAAAGGACGTTATCAAAGATACCCGGCCGCGCATGGACACGGTCATTGAAGACTTCCGCCGCAAGCTGGCGACGGTGCGCACCGGACGCGCCGCGGTTACGTTGCTGGATTCAGTGATGGTTGATTACTACGGCACGATGACGCCGCTCGGCCAGATGGCATCAGTGCACGCGCCGGAGCCGCAAATGCTGACGGTGCAGCCCTGGGACCAGACCCAACTCGCAGCAGTTGAGAAAGCGGTCCGCACGGCCGACCTGGGGCTGAATCCGTCCAACGACGGCAAGCTGATTCGTATCCCCATTCCACCGCTCACTGAAGAACGGCGCAAGCAACTCGCCAAGCAGGTGCATGAAATCGCTGAAGACCATCGCACCGCGGTCCGTAATATTCGGCGTGATTCGAATGAGCGGCTGAAGAAGATGCTCAAAGAGAAGCAGATTTCGGAAGATAACGAACGGGACGGACTGGAAGAAGTCCAGAAACTCACCAATACCTACATCGGGAAGATCGATGAGCAGGCGAAGTCAAAAGAGCACGAGATCATGAGCGTGTGACACCTGAAGAGAACGCAAAAAAGGCCGCCCTCGTTTGAGGACGGCCTGCTTTTTTTGGGAGTCTCGTTTAGTTGGTGATTTGGAACACGTCGTCGCCCATTTGATTGTTAAGTTTTACGCTCTTAACACTGAAGTCCGCAAAGAACGCGCCCTGAGGCATCTCAAGCCGCTGGGTAAAATTAACTGGCACGAGCACACCTTCGAAGTCCTTAAACTTCTTGATCTCGGTAGCAAAGGTAACGCCGGAGTGCGGGATTGAAAACGACATCACGCGACCGGTGGCCGGATCAATGTAGAAGTCAGTCACGTTTCCATCCGCATTGGTGATCCGAAATCCGCGCAGTTTCTTCTTGTCAGGAAGCGCAGAGACCGTGTGCCCCGGTTGATCGAATCGAATCAGTAAACCCATGCCCAACTTGGTAACGGGAGGCAGGTCCACGCCCGGAAGCGAGCTATACGACTGTTGTCCGTCATAGATCTGCTTGAAACTGATTGCCGGTCGCGCGTCTATTTCACTTCGGAGCTTGTCGCCCGCAGTCACCATCACGAACGCGCCTGGAATCGCCTGGGTGGAATTTGGCGGATACAGATCGACCGAACCTCGCAGGATCATGTTCTTGACTGCCTTAAACTTCTCACCACCCTGGGCCGCGAGGGCGGCGCGCGCGAGATCGATTGGCGCGGTGGCAGCGGTGATTGCCGTTGCCGGCGTCGGGTCGGTAGCGCCACCCGCCACTGCCTTCGCTGTAGCATCAGCCTGCGCATAAGCGCCCGAAGTGCCGCAAAGAATAAGGACCATAAGGCCCACTGAGGCTACGATAGTTTTCTTCATGATCTTTCCTCTTCCGTGTTTACTGCGACTGATCAACGTCAGAGTGCTGCCATCGCAATATATTTAGAAACTAAAGCGCACCTGCGCAGTAACCCTGCGGTTCCCTGCTCCAGTGCTGCCGCCGCCAAAACCACCGAACCCACCAAAGCTGGCGCCCAGCGACTGGCTCTCACCAAATGATGGCGATGAGAGGTTGGCAACCGGATTCGACAAGTTCACTTTGTTGAGCAAGTTATTGAAGTTGAGCGAAAACACCATGCTGTAACGCTTGGCCTCACTGCCGCCGCCAACTCCACCGCCCGGGATGCCGCCGCCTGGGCCGCCACCACGCACCTGAGGTCCACCACCGCCACCGCCCGTGTTAGGGATGATGCGCGGTGTGCCGCCACCTGGTCCACGCGTGTTGCCCGCTGTCTGACCAGCTTGACCGGGCTGCTGTCCCGCGGGAGCTGCAGCGCGCGCGGAAGGCATGCTGCCAAAGTTCCACGTCTTGCTGACGCGCATGTTGAGCGCAAAGTATCCCGGACCCTCGCCATAGTTGCGCGGAATGAGCGTTTCCCCCGGCGCCGGGGCCAGGTTGAAGTTTCCGAATCGCGTGCAGCGAATGTTGGGAAGATTGCAATCAATTCCGTCCGGCGCGAAAGAAGGCCGTTCGGTAAACAAGCGGTCGAGATTTGTGTCCTGGCCGGTAATGATGTTGAAGGGCCGACCCGAGCTGTAAGTGATCAAGGGATTCAGGCTCACCTGCCAAGGCAGGTTAATCGTGCCGAAGAAACTGAAGCGGTGACGAACGTCAAAGCCAGCGCGACTATATTCGCCGGTAAGATCATAATGATTGACGGGGAATATTCCGCCTCCCTGACCGTCCGTGTCATTCTTCGACTTGCTCATCGAGTAGTTTGAAGAAAATGAAAACGTTCGGTTCAAACGATTATTGAACCCGACAAAAAACTGGTTCTGGTCAAACTTTCCGGTCGACTCATACTGGTAGATTTCACCGATCGCGCCGAAGGGACGCGAGCCATCCGGCGTTGCATTCGTGATCGTTCCCGGCAGTGGTGCGTTGATGTCGCGAGCTCGAATCACGTTGCGAACATGAATGGAGTAGAACCCGGCAAACATCGTGAACCGGTAGGGCAACTGTCGCTCGACCTGCACTCCGGCCACATAAACTCGGGGGGCTTGCAGGTCATCGGAAACACGCCAGGTAATCTGCCTTGCGGGCGTGAGTTCAGACAGCGCCGGGAGTTTGGTTAGATCGGTTGGGTCAAACGCGTCCACCGCCGTCAAGCCTGTCGGCGCAACGTAAGTGGGTACGCCGTTCACTGTCTGATAGAGCGGCACTTCACTGGCCGAAAACGACTGCTGGTTAACTCCATTGAATCGGTTCGCATTGAGCGTGTTGAATTCGCCGAAGCGGTTGTAGAAGATGCCGGCGCCGGCACGAATCACCATGCTGGGTGGACGGGCCGAATCAGTGGCGCCTGGTGACCACGCCATAAAGGCTCGCGGGGCGAAGTTAAACTTACTGCTGATGTTGGTCTGGTTCTCATAGCGAATGCCAAGACCCAGAGTTAGATTTGGGCGGACGCGCCAGTCGTCCTGGGCATATAGACCTATATCCGTCTGGCTAACACTGGCCAACGGATCGCCGGTGGCGATGCTGAACTGCGCAGCGCCTCCGCCGCGTTTCCGAATTTCGAGCGGGTCGAAACCGGCGCGTTGCAAAGCAATCGTGCGACGATATCGTTCGAGGCTGTCTGCAAATATCGGAGCCTGACCAAAGTCTATCTGATTATTCGCATCCAGTACCGGAACCAGACCGCCGGTAAATACATAACTACCACCGAAATTGTTCGGATTGCTGTCGTCGATTTTTACGCCGCGCACGCGACCGCCAAACTTGAACGCGTGATTATTTCTCTGCCACGCGAGAAAATTCTGCAGTTCCCAGCTGGTGTTGCTGTTGAGCACATGGCCCACTTGCGAGCCGCCGCTGACAAATGCGCTGCTGACATTCAGCACCGGGATAGTGTTGTCACCGAAGCTCTCGTTGCGATTGCGATTTACCTGGAAACGCGTCTCGTTGATCATGGAAGCGTTGAGAATCGCAGTCTCAGTTACGCTAAACGTCTGCTGTGTTGACGCCGTATCGTAAGCGCGCTCAGGAAGCGAGAAACCAGCGACGCCGCTGTTCTTAGTGTTCGATCGGCTATAGCTGTAACGCGCAATCAGCGTGTTGTTGGTATTGATCTGATAATCAATACGCGGGCTGAAATTCAGATTGCGGCGAGGGGCCACAATTCCAAACCCAATGTCCAAAGGTTGCAAGTTAGAGTCGAGGATGGTGGCCGTGACCAGTTCATTATCATCGGTCTCGCGTCGCTGAAAATCGATAAAGAAGGAGGCCTTCTTTTGGACGATCGGACCGCCAAGATTTCCGCCATACTGCCTCACCTGAAAGGCCGTGCGTTCATCAGAAAATGGATTGCGAGAATTGAGGCTTTCATCTTCGAAGTTAAAAAAGGCGCTGCCACGTAACTTATCAGTTCCGGGGCGCGTCAGGATCTCGATTCGTCCCGAAGCCTGATCGTTTTCGGCTGCGAAGGGATTCTGGTTAATCCGGATCTCACGGATCGACTCCTTCGGGGGCAGACGCCCTCCGGAAAAACCGTCGACAAAAATCTGCCCGCCGTTTGGTCCCATCGATGGGCCGGCCAGGGCCTGCAGCGCTGCCGCCAATTCGTCCGGATCGTCAGGAAGGGCATCGAGGTCCTGGCCGGTAATTAGCGTTTGGTTCGCGTTGTTGGTTGCTTCGGTGCTCAGCGGTGTTTCCGCGGCAATCGTTACCTTTTGCTCTTCGATGGTTACCCGCAAAGTGACATCGAGAGTTTCCCGCTGACCTGACCCGATCTCGATCTCCGCTTCCTCAGCAATGGCAAAGCCTGAGGCAGTTGCTGTAAGTGAATACTTGCCGGGGGCCAGGCCATTAAAAACGTAGGCGCCGTCGTTATTCGTGGTTGCGTCCTTCTTAACTCCGGCCGCGTCAGTAATGGTGACCGTTGCGCCGACGATGGTCGCGCCAAATTCGTCCTTGATCACGCCCCGCAATGTTCCGCGGGTTTGCTGCGCGAGCACCGAGATGGAAGACAAAATGACAATTAAAACGACGCCCAAAGTCGTTCGCAAAAAATTTGTGGAGACGTTCATAAATAAACCCTATCGCTTTCGGAGAGACTAATAATTCCTACCTCGACGCTGCTCGCATGGTACTGACGAGAGGAGAGGCCCACCCTGCTAAGCAGGATGGTGCTGAAAAGAATGGTTATGGCAAGCCGATGCCAAATTGAACTCCACCCAAACCGGCTGATGGATTAGGAGCGGCTCGCGGGCCGGCTTGCTGCTGCTGTCTGGCGGCGAGCAAGTTGAGCAGGGTGTCGGCTCCTGAAATCAGGCTTATCGCTGTCAGCCTGGTCGGATCCGCGCCCTGCGTGCTGGAAACGATTATGGTGTCGCCGACTTTGACGTCAGCTACGGCAATAATAGGAAGACGCTCGAGCATGTCCTGCATGTTCACGCCGCCGCCGCCCGGGCGCCCCGCGCCACCTGCACCGGGGCCTTGTGCCGTCGCGCCGGGTGCCGCGCCAGCCGGGCCACCTGCAGTGCCGCCGCGCGACATCATCATGGCTCCCATCTGATCTGCTGGGGGAAACTTCCGGAGTACCGAATCTGTCTTAACCACGACTGTTAGCGGTTGCTTCGTCTGCAAATCATTGATTTTGATTTCGCCAGTTGCCGCGTCGATTGCAGTAACAACACCCGCTGCATTCTTGAAACTGCCGGTTACAACTTTTTCTGCAGTAAATTGAGTGCCTTCAGGATTTCGATCTCCAAGGGCGCGAAGCTGATCCCCTACTTTCAACTCTTCAAACTTCGACGTCTTCGCGTCGGCAAACTTGATCGAGTCGGGAGCGTAGCGTCGCATTTCCACCTTGTCCGAAACCGGGATGACGATGGATTGTTGACCGGCCAGGGTGCGGGACGAAATCGTAATTTCCTTCGTCTCCGGCTTAACAGCGGTGATTACTCCGAGTAGCCCTCGCTTCTTCCACTCTTCTCTCTCCATCTCCTGCTTCTTGGCGATGTCGACCTTATTCATGACGATTACTACGCGGGCAGGAACCGTCTTTCGATCATCCGCAACCAGCCCGCGCGCAAATACGCGGTCGCCTTCGCCCACTTCCGCAAAAGCAATCTTTGTGGCCTTGCTCAAAGTCGTCTCGCCGGGCGCGACCCGCATATAGCTGGTGGCGTCGTTCAGAACCACAGTCACCAGTGAGCCGGCGTCAGTCTTAATAATTAGTTGCTTCCCTGCGGCGTCTATCACTTTCACCTCGCCGATAACGCCGTTGGGTGTAATCGCGGGATCCGAGGTCTGCTGCGAGGCCGGGGCTGGGGCCGTCTGAGCAACTGCACCATCACCCGAGAGTACCAAAATTGAACCTATCGCTAATGCGAGATAAAACGCCTTCATTACGCCTCCTGTCAGGTATGAAACGATCCGAGCAATTAATTATTAACTTTTTTTGATGCTGGGCACTCGGAGAGCCCCCGCGGTATGCCTATTTGTTACGCGCAAGCGTCCATAAATGTTCTAGCAGATACGGTTTATCGGAGATTACAGAGCGAACTAATCCATGCCTTTCACGTCCGGTGTTCGGAAAAGTTGCACAATTCCGAGCACACTCGAAACGGAAAGGCTTTTGATGCGGCATCGGCACCTTTTGTCCAAGTATTTTTTTGGAGGAATATCCGCGAAATCAGGCTTTGGCTTCCTGACGGCGCGCCCAGCCAACGCGGTATTTAGCAGTGAGAGCCAGCCCCAGGCTGGTGACCAGCACCACGGCAACGACTAGCGGCCAAATATACGGCAGAGAGGAGAGCACAATCCAAAAGGTCGTTCCCAGGAGGAGGGCTACCGATTCTGAGTTATTTCGGACGCCGAAAAGCTTCCGTTGCAACCAACGGCCGGTAGCGGCGTAAATGATCACGCGGCCAAATAACCCGGCAATGAGGATCAAAAGCAAAGCCATCAACCCCACCAGAACTCCGATGACGAAGGGCAGATAACGCAAGGCAAATGGAACGCCGCCGCCAATTACCACCGCCGAAATAAAACCAATAATCGCCACTCTGCCTAAATCTAACTGGAGGCGGGCGATTCCTCGGCTGATTGTTCCCGGCGTTGCCGCGGTCAGGGCCAGTGACACAATAAACCAGAAGAGTATGGCAACTAATCGCAACCCGATGTAGCCGGCTGACCATCTCGGTTTAAGTAAGCCGGAGGGGTAGCGCATCATATTTCGTAGTTCATCTTCGTATCCGGCATACATCACTGTGGTGCTGTTAGGATCTCTACCCGAGGCTCCCGCGCCGCGCTGGTAGGTTCCACCCAAAACCATCACGTCGCCGTCGATTCGTGACCCTTCGAGTTGAATCACTGACCCGCCGATCGTAGCGACATCTCCTTCAACGATTCCCTGCACGATCACATCTCCGCCCAACGCAATCGCCCCTTTCACAGTCCCATTGATTCTCAATGAACCGCCAATGCTGTAGGCGGTAGCGTCACTAGTCCCTTCGACGACAATGGGGCTTTCAGTCGGTTTCGCCGACGAAACCTCCTGGCCGACAGCGATCACGAGGAAAAACTGCAAGACAAACAGGAGCAAACTGAACTTTAGGAAAAGGGAGCAGGGCTGGATCAGAAAAGCTTTTTCATTACTATTTGAGACTGTGATGATGTACATCGCGCGCCAGCCTTATTCGACCACGCGCGCCCGGTGATAGCGGACGATGAGCCGCGAAAGGAGACCAACCGCACCCGCGATTATGACAAAGGCAACCAGGCCCGCGAAGGGTGAGGAAGTCATTAAACTACGGCTGAGGAGACGCGCCATTGAAGCGAATCCCACCGCTGCTTCGTAAATCGTTCTAGCCACCATACCCAGAATTCCGGCTACCTTGCCTACGGCTGAGGCTGCGCCCGCGATTTCAGCTTTGCTCGCCGCAGCACCGAGGAAAACAAAAGCGGCCAGACCGAGCAGAATACAAAGCTGTAACGCACGCTTGTGTTCCACCGAATTGCGCACGCCCCTCATGTCGCTTTCAGCGTGGACTGCCACCACCTGAGCGAAATTTGGGGGGACCGCCAGCTCGAAAGGATTGCTGAATGCAGAATCCAGCTCACACATGAATTGGCGCTGTTCCTGCAACTCCAAAACGCAGTTTTCACAATGCTGCAAATGTTCTTCGAGAGCCAGGCGCGCGGAAGGATGCAGGTCGCCTTCGATGTAGGCGGCGATATTTTCCGGTTGGCAAGTGTGAAGGGCGTTAGTCACAGTCGTAATCAGATTCCCGTGATGCCGCGATTCAGAAATTGCTGCCGCATCAGGTCTCGAGCGCGAAACAGGCGGTTCTTTACCGTCCCCAGGGGCAAGCCAGTGACCTCAACAATCTCTTCATACGTAAGGTCCTGCGAGTGGCGCAGCACGATCAACTCGCGATATGCGGTCGGCAGTGAACGGACGACCAGCTCAATTTCCACCCGTCGCTCTTCTCGTTCAGTTTGCTGCTCCGGAGTCAGGCCCTCGCTCTCAATGGGCAGATCGTAGGAATCGCCCTCGTTGCCGCCGACCAGTGACCTTTCTCGTCCCGAGCTGCGTCGCAGGTGATCGATGGCCGCGTTATGAGCAATCTTGTAAATCCAGGTGGAAAACTTAAACTCCGGCCGATAACGCGATAGCGAGTTATAGATCTTAATGAAAATTTCCTGGGTCAGGTCGAGCGCCGTCTCATAGTCGCCGACCATTCGGTAGACGTAAGCCGAGATCGGCCGCTGGTAACGCCTGACCAGCTCTTCGAAGCCACCTTCGACGCCGGTCACCGCGCTCGCCACGAGATCACGGTCATTAGCGGCGTTAAAACTCAGTAGGTTGGGAGATGCGGAAGTACTCATGATGCTCAGATGTTACGAAAGGAAAATCAAACTTGTTTCAAAAGCGGAATGAAGAGTCTGCCAGTCTGGAGTCTGACAGTCTGGGGTCTGACAGTCTGGAGTCTGACAGTCTGGAGTCTTCAGTTCTACTATTCCATTTCTTGATCATGACCTGGAGACTCACGACTGGCGACTGGCGACTCTTCCACGACTGTCGACTGGCGACTCTTCCACGACTGCCCGACTGGCGACTCTTCCCCGACTGGCCGACTGGCGACTCTTCCACGACTGTCGACTCTCTACTGCCACGACAAAGTTGCTAGGCCGGCGGGCGCTGCGATCGCGTCAAAACTCAACTCGTTGGTCGAAAGTTGCAACCCAAGATCAGCCGCATTCAGTGGACGCAGGTCGGTTCCCAGAGTTTCGTTGACGATCTCGCATGAACGATCCTTGTTCATCATCTCGCCAATCGTCAGCACTCGCGACAGCGTCTGCCCCATCTTCTCGTTTTCGCCTCCCCGACGGTCCCGGTAGAAAAGAAGCAGGCGATACAGCTCGTCTTCACACTCAGGTCGATCGCACGAAACTGTGCGGATTATCAGCGGCTGGCGACCGCGAAACACAACCGCGGTAAAACCGCCATCGGACGAACTGATCAAAAGCGCGTCGCCTTTTGCGCCATTGGTGGTCAGCCATTGTCCTTCGCCCATGTGTCGCGGAAGAATCAAGCCGGCTCGCCAACCGAGCGAATGCAATACTTCCTGATACTCACTCAGAATTGCGCCGCGTGCAGCCACGACGAGATAGCGATCTCTTCCCTGGTTGTCCGGCGTCAAACGCTCGCGCGAAATTGAGAGCTCTTCCAGCGAAGCGCTAAACCCTCGTTCAGCTTTCCACCGCAAAACTTCTTCAAGTTCACTCTTCGACGCAGGCTGGGAATCCAGTGTCAAAATCAAAGTCCGGCTGACACCATCGGGCAAAGCCACAGACCAACGCTTCTGTTGTAACAACCCAGCGCTCGTCGCGAGTTCGGATATGGCCGCGCGAAGTTCAGTAGGGTCGGTAATGTTTCTCTCCGTAAAGCTGGGCTGAATCAGCGACTCCGGCAATGCAACCGTGGCCGCGCGGCGCAAACTGCTCAAGCCACCACGACGTTCAAGCTGGACCATCGTCGCCAGCCCTTTTTCGAAACCCAGGGCAGTCGATGGATACCAGGGATTTATCAGTTTTGACAGCGGATTAGGCATAGAAGATTTGCGATTTCAGAATTCGGTTTGCGGATTTCGTGACCGGAAACCGAGTTCAGCAATCACCATTCGGAATACGGCGTTCCTTCGGTTGACGTATCAGTGGACGAGCTGTGAACGTCTGTGACGCCCTGCTCGCCTTTGGAAGAATTCGGATCTTCGCCGGTGGTGATTGCCCAGTCTGCGTTTCCGGTAATAGGGTCTTTTGGCAGCTCGCGCATATAACCTTCGGCAACCAGATCATCGAGCGACTGCGGCAACTTCTGCTTATCAGTGGCGTACTGGTCGATCAGGGTGCGCAGTTTGTGCAGATCATCTCGCAACACGGCTTCGCGCGTCGCCAGGATTGTCTTCTGATACTGCGGCAAAGCAATCGCCGCCAGGATGATGATGATCGTGATCACGATCATTAACTCGAGCAGCGTGAAGCCAGTGCGCTGTGTGCAGTATGCCGTGTGCAGTGGAGATCTTGCAGATCTCCAGCGAAGCACCGCCCACTGCCCACTGCCAACCGCCAACTGATCTTTACCAGTCACTATATTTATCACCATTCAGCGCCTTGTCTTTCGACTTCGAGCGCACATCAAAAACATTTTCCCCGCCCCACGAACCTGAGTCGGCCGAGTCGTAACAGGAACGAAACTCCCATTCGGCTTCGCCAGTCATCGGATCAACCGGAATCCCGCGCAGATAAACTTTCTTCTTAGTCGACAGTTGCGGCAGCGGCCCGCCGCCGGTTGGCGCAACCATTCGCGGAACTACATTCACTCCACTAACCAGCGTGTCCAGGTCCGGGGGATAGCGATCGATATTATCAACGCCAAAAATTGTGCAGTCCGAAATTACGACTTTGCTGCGCGGGTCCACATAACCCGGAGGCGGCTGCCCGCCGACAGGCGCGCCGGTGCACACCATCTGCGCCGTGTCGCGATGAAACTCATCAATTGCTGAACGCATCTGTCGCAACGCCGCTCTCAGCTGCTCCTCTTTTTGCCGTTTGACGGATAGCTTCATCAAAGGGACCACGCCAAGCGTCAAAATCGTCATCACCGTCACAGTGATCACGAGCTCGATCAGCGTGAACCCGCACTCGTTCCGGTAGCCTGGTTTATTTACGGATAGGGGCACGGCATGCCGTGCCCCTTCGTTAATTACGTTCTGTTGCTTCCGGTAATTCACTTTCTTACTGTTTCACGGTGGCGCGAGCAGCGACCGCTTCAAGCGTCACATCACGCGCGTCGGTGGCAACCAAATGCATCGCGCCATTTTCAAACGCGAGTGCCGCATCGCCAACGCCGACTCCTTCAATCTCGATAAATACGAGTGTCCCGGTTCCCTTCAGTGCTGCGGCGCCGTTCAAACTTGATATAGAGATGAAACAAACGCCCGTGGGATCTATCGACTGAGCCAGGCTCGGCAACGCACTAGTGACGTCGGTTTTCGCGAGCATCGTCCCCGCCGTTACTGAGTTGATTTTTACAACCTTCGGATCAAAACGTAATGCCAGAACCGCCATCGCCAGTGAAACGTCGGACTTGAGCTCCACTGCAAAACGGCGCTTCTCACCAACCTTCAACACCTGCAGGCTTTCGTCGCCGGCCGCTAACGTTAATTGAGCGGTTCGACCAATCGAACTCTTGATCACGGCGGGAGCCGGTGTCGCATTCGATTCCGACAAACTCGTCAACACCGCCTTCGCCTCTCCATTGGTGTTCGGGTTCGTGTTTACTGCCGCCACTTCGGCGGCCGATCGATTGCTTACCAGCGACTTGGCTGCCGGGACAAATGCCGCCTCCTCAATAGTGCCTCCTGTATTCGCCGCGCTCGTCGTTGCCGGCGGGGTCAATTGCGTTGACTGCGCCAGATGTTGGGCTACCGTGCTCGCCGCTGGGCCAGCCACCACTGTGGTGGCATCTTTCGTCGCGCCGCTGTTGGCCGCAACAGTCTGCACGGGCAACGGCCCAGGATTCACCGCGACTGTTGCCGGGATGACGGCGGCTTGCGCTGCAGCGGTCCTTGCCGCCGCTGCGTTTTGCTGTTGCAAACGCCACTCAGCCAACTGCTCTTCGCGATCCGATTCACGCAACATAGCTTCAAGGGAACCTGTTGTAGGCGACTGCAGCGTTCCGCTGGGACGCATCTCTTCGTCGCGCGGTGTGATTGCGGGAGCGCGCAACACACGCGGCGTGACGGCGATCACGATATCGATTCGGCGATCGTCTCTCGTCGGCGCGGTAAATATGCGGCCCAACACGGGAATCAAACCAAGAATCGGAAGTCCTCGCCTGCCCGTGGTATGGACATCCTGAGAAACGCTCGCCAGCATCATGGTGCGATTATTCTGCACGCGCGCAGTTCCGGTAATCGTTCGTTCAGTAAACGTCGGAGTCAGAGTTCCCGCGCCCAGCACGTCTTTGGATTCAATCGACATCTTGACTTGCACGTCGTGGTTGGGAAATACCTGCGGCGTAAACTTCAGAGTCAATCCCGTCGGTTCGTAATTGATTACCGGAAACCCGCCACTCCCAAAAGGATTTTGGTTTGTAGGTGAGGTAGTCGTCTGGGTAACGCCAAAGGGAAACGCCTGAGCCGTTTGCACGGGAACGCGCTGTCCGATACGGGCGGTTGACTCCTCGCCATTGAAAGCATGGACCTGAGTTGACGCAATCAGCTTTGTGTTGTTTTTGGACTGAAGGGCTTGTATCTGAGAAGACGGAAAGATCAATGCGGCTCCAAGTGACACGGGCAGGCCTACAGTAGGGGCGCCGCCGGCCAACAGCGAGAATCCGCGTTGTATGCCTCCCAGATTGGCAAGCGTGGTGTCTGATCCGAATTGATTGCCAAACTGCATCAGATCGCTTTTTGAAACTTCATAGATGTTCACGTCCATCACAACTTCGGCGCGGTCCTTATCGATGCTCTGAAGCAGCTCGCCAATCAGCCGGACGTTTTCCGCCGTGTCGCGCACAGTCAAACTGTTAGTGTCCTTATCAGCGACGACGATTGTCTGCGGGCGGCCAACTGAAGGTGGAATTGCCTGACCGATCAGAACTTTTGCTTTTTCAGGTTCCGAGTTCGCAAGAAAGAAAGTGCGCAACACGAGTTGCTGATACTGCGGACGGCGTGTTTGGTCGGCGACGACGATCGTGCGACGACTCAGCTTCTGGAAAAACAAACCTTCCTGGAGAAAGATGTAATCGAGTGCCTGCGAGGTCGTGACGTCGCGCAAGTTGATATCGATCGTCTTCGGTTGCACAAACGACTGCCGATCGAAAATCACATTCAGGTTTAACTGCTCAGCCAGGGTTCTGATATACGACTTGAGATCCCCACTAAAAGAAACCACGCGCAACACTTCTGGCGATCTCGCCGGAGGCGGTGCGGCTTCCTGCGCCTGCCCATTCGATGTGCCCAGAGTCCCCTGCTGAGGTTCTCCGGTTTTCGCAGGAGCAGACCCTCCATTCAGACCTTCCTTGACCCGCTGCAAGTGGAGCATGCGCTCCATCTCTGAAACCGCCAGTTCGTTTACCGGATCGTATCCATATGCTTGTCGAAACGCGTTATACGCCCCCACAAAATCTCTCTGTTCGGCGAGCGCGCGGCCCTGCTGCATAAACGACTGCGAGGCATTGAACGTCGCGCGGCGAAAGTGCAGCTGGTAATCGACATTCGAGGGATCGGCAGCAAGCGCAAGCGTGAACTCCTGAGCCGCCTTTTCCCACTGCTGTGACTGCTCGTATTTGAGTCCCTGTTTGAAGTTTTTATCGCCCTTCTTCGCTAGCGCGACGATGGGCATCATCAAAATACAGACAGCTAGTAACAAGGAGACCGGGATTCGGGTGGTTATCTTGAATTTCATAGTATCTCTCAGTGGAGGCGGTCGGTTTAGTGGTTCAATAATGCCGTTCGGGAGTCCGGGATGCAACTGGTCCGGATTCGTTTTTCTTACACGTAACTCGGAATGTTTCGTTCCCAAATGGCTGGACGGCAAGCCCCTTAGTTTCTCGTTGATTCGGTCGCTGGACGTTACGGCCCGGTGAATTTTATCGTATGTTTTACTTACGTCTACTTACTTGAGGTCACTTACCAGCGCTAATTTCGTGAACGAAGGTTACCCGATTGATCTCATGCAGGGTTGAAATGCCAGCAAACACCTTCTTCAGCGCCGATTCGCGCAAGCTCCGCAGCCCTTCAGCCTCAGCTGCCCGGCGAACTTCCGAACCCGGCCTTCGTTCAACGATCATTTCGCGAATATTGTCGGATAGATCAAGCAGCTCATGAATCGCGGTGCGCCCTCGGTAACCGGTGTGGTTACACGAATCGCATCCCGCATTCATAAAAAATGACGTTTGCCGGTGCTCTTCAACCCTGAGACCCGACTCCGTCAGCTCTTCGTCTTTCGCCTTATATTCACGCTTGCAATAAGGACAGAGGATTCGAATTAGCCGCTGGGCCAATACGCAATTCAGCGACGAAACGAAGTTATAGGGCTCCACGCCCATGTTCAAAAAACGACCGATCACATCGATGACGTTATTAGCGTGAACGGTTGTAAAAACGAGATGGCCTGTCAGCGCTGACTGGATGGCAATCTGCGCCGTTTCGGTGTCGCGGATTTCCCCGACCATGATCTTGTCGGGATCGTGACGCAGAATCGAACGAAGACCGCGATCAAAAGTAAGTCCCTTCTTTTCGTTGACTGGAATCTGAGTGATCCCGTGCAACTGGTATTCAACCGGGTCCTCAATCGTGACGATCTTGTCTTCTTCGTTGCGGATTTCATTTAGCGCTGCATAAAGCGTGGTGGTTTTGCCCGAGCCGGTGGGGCCGGTGACAAGCACCATGCCATACGGTTCCGCAATGTAATGACGAAACTTCCGTAAGTCGTCCGCGTCAAATCCCACTACATCCAAATTAAGATTTCGAAACTCTTCGTTGATCTGTTCCTTATCGAGAATACGGATCACAGCGTCTTCGCCGTGAATGGTCGGCATGATCGAAACGCGGAAGTCAACGTTTCGACCTTTGTAACGGACGCGGAAACGACCGTCCTGAGGAACGCGGCGCTCCGCGATATCCAATTCTGACATTACCTTGATGCGGGAGATCAGCGTCTGGTGATAAGCGAGATCGATTGGATCGACCTTCGCGTAGAGCGCTCCGTCGATTCGATACTTGACCTGCACTTCAGTGTCGCGTGTTTCGATGTGAATGTCTGACGCGCGCGACTCCATCGCGTTGTAGATAATCGTATCTACCAACTTGATGATAGGAGACATGTCAGAGTCAGTCGCCAGGCGATCGAGATCAAGCACTTCTTCGCCGGATTCCGTCTCGCGCACCAGCGAGATGCGGAAGCCTGAAGCTGCTTCCTGCAATACTCTTTGGGTCGCATCTCCGCGTCGCAAAATGAGTTCGATCGTGCCGGCGGTAGCGACGTAAGGAACAATGCGCGTGCGGAGTGCGCCCGCGAGTTCATCCAGGCGGTCAAGATCAGCCGGGTCCGCCATTGCGATGTGCAGTCCCTTTTCATCCCGCTTGAGCGGCAGAAACTGGTGACGCACCATCA
Source organism: Pyrinomonadaceae bacterium (assembly GCA_963724185.1). Classification (GTDB taxonomy): domain Bacteria; phylum Acidobacteriota; class Blastocatellia; order Pyrinomonadales; family Pyrinomonadaceae; genus PSRF01. The sequence goes on from CAVRTN010000001.1 coordinate 35,296, forward strand.
GGTCGACGGGAATTTCGTTGAATAATTCGTAGTTAACCGGAGATTCTTTGTCGGCAGGCAGGAGCTCGACAAACTGCAGGCGATACTGCCGCGCCAGCTCACGCGCCTTCCGCACCTCGGGAGGCTCATGACTGTCTTCTGTCTGCGCAGCGATGGGGGGGTCTATTAATTCTTTCATGCCGATTGTTACTAACGGTTTCCAGTGATGCCGGCCCCTCCTGAGATGGACGAAATGATGGGCAGGTAAATTGCCAACAGGATCGTGACCACGATGCCACCCATGACCACCAGAATCGCAGGCTCAAGGGTGGTCGTCAACTGCTCCAGCCGGACCTCAGATTCGGCGTCGTAGAACACGGCCACCTCGTCCAGCATCTCTCGCAAACTTCCGGATCGTTCACCAATTCCCACCATGTCAATCGCCAGCGGAGGGACCCAATTTGCAAGCTCGAGGCTCTCGGTAAAAGTCCGTCCCTCGCGAATCATCGGCAGGATTTCGGAACTGCGACGGCGAAGCTCCCTGTTGGTTATCGACTCCGCGGCAATTTCCCAGGATTCGACAAGGGTGATGCCGCCCGCCAGCAGCGTGGCGAGGGAACGGGTGGCTTGCGCCACCGAAAGTTGGACGACGAGACTGCCTGCGAGGGGGATCTTCAAAATGAAAGCGTCAACCTTCATTCGTCCGCCGGCTGTGCGCGACCACAGAAACAGCGCCACGCCCCCGCCAATAAATAATGGTCCAAACCACAACACGTTTGACGATAACCAGGTCGAAAGTCCCACCACGATTTGGGTAACTATTGGGAGCTCGGTGCCGAACCCGGAAAAAAGGTCCGACATGCGCGGCACCACGTAGACCGTCAAAAACGTCACCATGATGCCCGAAGCAAACAACAGGAAGAGCGGATAAGCCAGCGCGCCGCGAATCTTCCGTCGCAAGGCTACGTTGCGACGCATGTAAGTCACGTAACGATTAAGAACTTCGTCGAGGGCTCCTGAACGTTCGCCCGCCAGGATCGAGGCCGTATAAATTCTGGGGAACAAATTTCCCTGCGAGGCGAATGCTGTCGACAATGCCGCGCCGCCTTTGATTTGTTCCTCAACTTCGCCAAGCACCCTGCGCAAACGTTCTGAAGCTGCACGCTTGCGCAGCATCGTGATCGCCTGAAGAATTGGAATACCGGCGCGAAAGAGGGCGGCGAGTTGTTGATTGAAGAGAAGGAAGTCGCTGGCCTTGACCTTGGGTTGGCCGCCTCGTCCCCCAAGCCGGGTAAGAGCCGTAACGCCCGACGTCTTCGGTGGGGTTACATTGAAGACGCGGAAGCCTTCGCGTTCGAGGCGCGCGCGGGCTTCGCTTACACCTACGGCCTCAATCGTCCTGGTAACTACCTCGCCCGCTGGCGTGCCTAATCGACAAATAAATTCAGCCATCTAATAAAGACCGCAGACAAATTAACGCGAAGTATAACACGCGCTTGGCAACTCTTTCCCCGGCTGGGGCCGGACAGAACTCTTGCTACACGATGGGATTGCGCTAAAGTTCCCATAGGCTGGCTTAAGACGGAGGAAATACCCGGTGGGTAGGACTCTGGGTTAAAGCAAAAGTTTCCCAGGCGAGTTCAATCATGGGAGTAACAATCTCATCAGATTAACTACTGCCCGTGCTGCGGACCGTTAACGAATTGAGCACCGATGTTTATCTTGCGCCGCCCGACTTGCCTGCCCTACAATGCGAACAGTCAACACAATCTGGACAGGACACAACGGCCACGTCTCCCGCGTTAGCCCTCTTCCTGGATTTAAGAACAGAATTTGGCGGTCTCGGGCATCAGTCGTTCGCTCGACAGCATCTGTGTTGATAGTCCCTTCTGTTCATAGCAAGTTACGTTTCCGCTTAACGCGAGATCACATGCACCTGCCGACAAGAAGCGCTGTTGGAATGGCCTCGCTCTTTACCTGCCTGGCAGTACTCGTGGTTTTCTCCACTTTCTCGGACAGTTTTCCGATAAACGCCACCGCGCAGGACAAGACCCCAGAGAAGACATCGCGGCAGACTCCCGGCGACGCAGCGCCGGCAAAGGCTGAACCAACGCCACCCGATGAAAAAAAGCCGGTACCACCCGAAATTGACGGGCCGGTCATCGTGCACACAGACCTCATTACTCTGACCGTGACCGTCACGGATACTTACGGGCGGTATGTTTCAGGCTTGAGTGAGAACGCTTTCACCGTGCTCGACGATAAGAAGCCTCAGAAGATTACTTATTTCAGCGATGACGATTCACCAGTTTCCGTCGGCGTGATTTTCGATCTTTCGGGATCGATGAGCGGTGATAAGGTTAAGCGCGCTCGCGACGCTCTGTCGAAGTTTATTCAGACTAGTCACAACTCGGACGAATACTTCCTGATCGCTTTTAACTCGCGCGCGCAGTTGCTGCTCGATAAAACTCGCGATGGAAATAGCGTGCTGGACAAACTCACTTTCGTGAACACTCGGAACCAGACCGCCTTATACGATGCCTGCTATCTGGGCGTTGAAAAAGTGCAACGCGGCACTCATCCCAAACGCGCCTTGCTGCTAATCAGCGACGGCCAGGACAACAATTCGCGTTACACCTTCAATGAGCTGCGGCGGTTGCTTAAAGAATCGGACGTCACTCTTTATGGCGTCGGAATCTTGAGCGGCAGCGATGCGGGCAGTTCGATGGGCATGGAAGGTCAGGGCATCCTCGATGAACTCGCGAGCGTTTCCGGCGGTAAAGCATTCTTTCCCAGAAGCGCTGCTGAGATGGACGACATCTTCGAACAGATCGCTCTCGAGCTGCGACACCAGTATTCGATTGGCTACAAGCCTGACAATTTCGTCAACGATGGTCGTTGGCACAAGGTCAAAGTGAAAGTGACGCCTCCTCGAGGGTTGCCGAAACTATTTGTGCGAACGAAAGAGGGCTATTACGCCGTCCCAAGTACGCGCTAGCTTACTCGCTCAGAATCATTCTCCTCGCTCCGACAATCAAGACTGCCTTCCTGCCACCGTGGCCGTAGCCTTAATAACCGCGCCTCTTGAACTTCGCTTTCCGACTTCATCGGCAACGGATTCGCTCTCCCCGTGCATCTTCACAACAGCCTGTTCCTGGCGAAGAAATTGGGTTTCGCATCCCCGACAATTAAGAGTTAGACTAAGCTCTGGATTGGGTCTCGCGCGAGAGTTTCCGGAAATTCCCTTCGTAATGCGGGAGATTAGAGCTTTATCCTCTTTGGATGAGTCAATGAAAGAGCGAATGAACAGAAAACGCGAACACGCATCACGAAGAGTTTTGGTCTTTGCCGGCTTGGTCCTCGCAGCACTTTGCGCTGCGGCAATTGGAGGCCCTTTAGGATCCGCCTTTGCCAGTTTTACCGCTGCCGCCCAGGATTCGCGGCCGCGCCGCAGCAGTTCGGCTCCAACGCCGACTCCAACGCCTGTTAGACGTATTACTCAAACACCCGCGCCGAGCCAGACACCCGTCCGGACGCAGACTGTAAATCGACCGGCGGCAACTCCGACGCCGCCGCGACCGTTGCCCGGTCAGATCATTCCGATACTGACTGAGCCTCCACCGCCGCCCGTGCTCATTCCCAAGGCAACCCCAACGCCGGCGGAAGATGAAATCGACGAAGAAAGCACGATCAAAATTAACACGGAGCTGGTGACGCTAAACGTGCGCGTAATCGATCGCAATAACCGGCCCATCGACAACGTGCGGCAAACCGAGTTTCGTGTTTTTGAAAACGGCGTCGCTCAACCAATCGAGAGCTTTACGCGTGAGGAAGTGCCGATCAGTTACGGGTTGGCGGTCGATACGTCGCAGTCGTTGCGCTTCCAGCTTCAAAGCGTCATCGATGCCGGCAAGACTATCGTCAACAGCAACAAGAGGGGTGATGAAACGTTTCTGGTGCGATTCATCAGCAGCGATAAGATCGAAACTCTGCAGGACTTCACTTCGAACAACGACTTGTTGATTGACGGCCTCGACAATCTTTACGTCGAGGGAGGACAAACTGCCATCATCGACGCGGTCTACCTCGCTTCCGAGCATGTCGCTCAATACAAGAAAGGTGACGAGAGCGACCGCCGCCGGCGGGCTTTGATCGTCATTACTGATGGCGAAGATAGAGCCAGCTTCTATTCACAGGAAAAACTCTTTGCGCGGCTGCGCGAGGAAGACGTTCAGATTTATGTGATCGGTTTTGTCGGTGAGCTCGACAAAGACAAAGGATTGATTCGCAAGAGCGAGCAGCAGAAGGCAATCAACCTGATAAACAAACTCGCGACGGAAACTGGCGGCCGCGCGTTTTTCCCGCAATCGATTTCCGAACTCCCGCAAATCGCGTCGGAGATTGTTCGAGATCTTCGCACTCAATACGTGATTACGTACAATCCCACGAACAAAGCCCGAGATGGTTCTTATCGCGCAATCAAGGTTGCAGTCGAAGACGGCTCAAGTCGGGACAAGCGCATCGCGCTCACTCGCAACGGCCGCATCGCACCCAAGGGGGAGTCGACGCCATCAAGGAATCCGCCACCGCGAGGTACAACCCGGCCCACATCCGGCGCGGCAGCCCGACCATAATTAGCATTGTGGGTTCAATTGATCATCCTGCAGAATTCAGATCGCAGATGAGAGTCAAACTTACCTTGTTTCCGCGGGGGTTGGTCGCCGCCTTCTGCTGAACCTGAGAATCGTTAATATAACTTCACGCCAAACACGTCGAGCAATTGACTTCCCAACATCACCAGGACGGCCGTTGTTACCAGGATTAACGTGCCGACCCCGAGCACGTTGTTTCGTCGCGTGTTCTTGAGATCAGCCGTCAGGTGCTTGTCGTTTATCAAGAGCAGAATAAACACGAGGATGATGGGCAGCAGGATCCCATTTAGCACTTGCACGCCCACCAGCAGTTTCATCACCGGAACGTTGGGAACTAGCGCCAACGTTGCACCAACAACAATCAACGCCGTAAACAAGCTAAAGAAGACCTTGCCCCGGCGAAAATCCAGGTTAACTCCCTTTGGCGCGCCAAAAGCTTCGCTCACCGCATAGGCCGTCGCGAGCGGCAGCACAGCTCCCGCCAGCAGTGTGGCTCCCAGGAGGCCAATACCGAAAAGCATTCGTGCCGCGCTTCCAACCACCGGCTCAAGCGCGCGCGCCGCGTCAGCAGCCGAAGTGATATCTCTCTGTCCCGCCACGTACAGCGTTGCGCCAGCAGCCACGATCATCGAGATCGACATCAGGTTTGAAAAGATTGCGCCCACATATGCATCAATCCTTTCCGGGCCATAATGCCGCCGCGCGACTCCCTTCTCCACCAGCGAGCTCTGTTCAAAAATTTGTATATAAGGAGTGATGGTGGTGCCAAGCAAGCCCACCATGATGAAAATGTAAGCTGGGTCGGAGCGGAAACTGGGAATGAAAGCGCCGCGAGCCACCTCGGTCCAGTTTGGATGGGCCATGTAGGCCGCGACCGGATACGCAAAGAACACGAGCGTCATTAAGAGAAGGATTTTTTCGACGTTGCTGTAGGTCCCAAAGATTACCAGGTACCAAATCAGCAAAGCGCCCAACGGAATGGCAATATACTTACTAACCCCCATGAGCTCCATCGCCGCTCCGATGCCGACAAACTCGCTCACTGTTACTCCACCGTTTGCGATCAGGATAACGACAATGGCAAACAGCGCCCAGGCTATTCCATATCTTTCACGAATCAGATCCAACAATCCGCGGCCCGTAGCAGCTCCCAATCGCGCGCACATCTCCTGGACCACTGCGAACGACAAAGTGATGAGCACCATTACCCAGATCAGTTCGTAGCCAAACTTCGCGCCCGCCTGTGTGTAAGTTGCGATACCGCCGGCGTCGTTTCCTGCTGACGTCGCGATCAATCCGGGTCCGAGGATAGCCAGCCAGCGCCAGAGTCCAATGGGACTCCGCCGGAGTCCGCGCAACTGCACGCTTCGCCCGCGTATATTGATTCTCAATCCCGCAGGGATAGGGCGCGGTGAAGTCGGAAGAATTTTCGCGTCGAGGGCATCGAGTGGTTCGAGACCCTGAGGCCCTTGCGGCCCTTCACTCGAAGGTCTGGTCATGAAAACACCCTCGGGGCCTGCGTGCTCCAACTATTCGGAGCCACCTGCGACACAGCCGCGTCAACGGTTACGACGCCGAGGAGTTGGCCCTTGTCGCCGGCGACTGGAAGCGCGGCCATGTGGCTTTCAATCACCCGATAGGCGGCAGGACCGGCAGGAGCCAGCGGATCCAGCGTCGTAACGTAAGGATCCATAATGTCTTCGAGCCGTTCGTTGTCATCGGCAGTAATCAGATTGCGGATTGAGATCAAACCTCTGAGGCGCAACGATTCTTCGTCGTTTACGATGTAGATGAGAAACACAAAGTCCGGATCTTTGAGTGGTTCGCGCAGTGCCTCTCGTGCTTCAGCCACAGTCAAACTACCGCGCGCATAGACGAAGTGGTTGGTCATGATTCCGCCGACGCAGTCTTCTGGATAGCGCAGAAGATCGAGGATTCGCTCGGCTTGTTTCCTGGGCAAACGCTCGAGGTAGCGCCGCATCGTCTCAGTTCGCAAGCGGCCCACCAAATCAGTCGCGATGTCAGGAGCCATCAGGGCAAGCAGTCTGAGGGCTTGTTCCTCTTCCAATTCTTCGAAAACCTGGAGTTGCCTTTCGGGCCTCATCGCCTCGAGTGTGTCAGCAGCTTTTGGATCGGCGAGCAATGTGATCAACTCCGCTGCGTGAAGATAGGGCAGTGGATCGGCGAGCCGCGCAATTTCGCCGGGAGGCAGACGCCCGATGCGCAAATGGCTGCCTGACTCTCTTCCAACGGCCTGCGGGTCGCCGCGTAAAAACTCCACGTACTTCCAATCAAGCAGGTCCGGTTTTGATATGGGCCCGAGCCGGGCACCAGTCAACCGCCGGATCAGGGCGCTGAAACCTGTATCCGCAGATCGCAGGAAGAGCTTCCGCTCTTCCTCCTCGAGACAAAGATCGTTTGCCCGAGTCGCGCGCCGGTTTTCCAGGTCGAGAATCAGCGCGTCGAGTATTCCATCAGCAAGAAGCACTTCCTTCGTCATGGAATCTCGGTCTTCTTTTCGTGCCTTTTGGAGATCGCTAACTTCGATCAAGCGGTTGGACCAGTGGATTGATCTGACGTCGTCCCACGGAAGCGACTGAATCTCTTTGCCGGCGTTGAGAAAGTAGAGACGGGTAACTGGAGGATAGTCGCCCTCGAGCAGCGCGACGCTCAAGTCTGCAAGTCGCGCTTCCTGGTTCGACTTCCCTGCCACTTTGAAGCGGCGCAACTGCGAGAGCATCACCATGACTAATTGCTTCCACGTTCAACAGTCCGGCAAACTTTAGTTTGTCGTCTGCTGTCTTCTGTAACCTTCGATAAGTTAAAGCTTATCGTACATGTACTACCCACCCGTCTCGTGGTGTGGCATGTCCACCGGCTTCGATTCCTTCGACCCTTTCTCGCGCAGAAAAACCGTCAGAACCACCATCGAACCGACCGCCAGAAACTCACTCTGCCAGTTTTGCAGCGACTCAAACCAAAACTGTGACGTCCCCATGTATTGAAGGGTCGTTACTGTTTCGGAGCGCCCGTGTTCTTTTTGATCAGAGTTGTATTCGCCCGCGCCTCCAACCGCATGCAGCAAAAACGAACCGAGAAACAGAAGGAGGAAAGCCAGCGACAAAGAATGTTCATAAAGCGTCAGCACCCAACCACCTTTGCGGACGGGCCAGGGCGCGTCCTTCTTGTTCCTGGATTTGCGCGGGTCGCGGTCAACTTCTTCCTTCCGATCAGGATCTTTGGATTCCGCCGAACCTTTTTGATAAAGAAACACAGTTAGCACGATGAAGAAGAACATCTGGAAGAACTCACTTTCCCAGTTCTCCATCGTTGCCTCGAGAAAATGGTCCCCGGTCAGGTATTCATAATAATTTGCGGTCGGCTGCCCGTGCTCCTGCTGTTCATTGTTGTAGTGTTGATGGCCGACGAAAAATTGACCGACCAGAAACACGAGAAAGAACATGCCGAAAAGCACGAGCGATAACCCATTGTTGCGCAGGAAACGCCCCATGATTGACCCTCCTTGGATTATTAAAAATATCGCGGCTCTTTTATGTGAGTTGGACCATCTGAAATCAACACTTTAAGCTCAGGATTCAGTCACATTTCAATTTCACTATCGCAAGAGTTGGACCAGAGTTCGGCTGAAAGCTCGACTTGCACGTCACTGGATTGCGCGTTAAGGCTTCGCGCTGTACTCTGCGGTAAATCACTGATTGGTTGTGGTCAGATTGTGCGGGGGCCAGGCGGGCCGAATTAGCAAAGGATACGTAATTGGAAATCATTAAGAAACTATTCGCGGTCAGTTATTCTGCGGTCATTTTCCTGTTCATTTGTTGCGGCCTCGCTTTGACCTTCTTCGCCACCCTCGAGCTTTGGCATGGACTCAATCCAAACACGACCATCGCTTTAAGGGATCGTTTCAATTCAGTGCTCGAGAGCATTGGGTTGTTGACCATTGCAGTAGTTGCCCTCGAGCTAGGCCAAACCATCCTTGAAGAAGAAGTGCTTCGCAAAGTTCAAGTCAGCTCGCCCACTCGGGTGCGGCGCTTTCTCTCGCGGTTTATGGTGGTGGTTGTGGTCGCGTTAGCGATTGAGTGTTTAGTGGCCGTCTTCGAACTCGCTCATGACGATCCATCCCGGCTACCTCAGGCGGCGGCAATCGGAGTTGCAGCTGGAGTACTGCTGGCGGCCTGGGGCGTATTCATCAAAATGAACAAGAGCGCTGAGGACCTGGAACCTGAGGCGATGGCGGAAGCCAAGAGCGAGGACAGTAAGGTTAAGTAACTAAGCTCGTTGCCGTTCAATGATGATTGGCAAGGTGCGGGCTCACGGTTTCTGATATCCGAGCACGCGCGCTTTTAGTTGAGAGGCGCGCGGATCCTGTTCAAACGTTACCCACCCTTCACGCGTCGCATGACGCGGCAGGAAAGGAATATCCAGTTCGCCTCGCGCTTGCTCTTCACCATTGCTCCGCATCACCACCTCGACCCGGAGTGACGCGGCGGTTTCGTCGCCGTGATTGACCACCGTGACGGGCACGACGTAATTGAATTGCTTCTGCTGCGGTGTGCCCAGGCGGACCTCAATATTCGGTGGTTCGTTTCCCATCGACAAGCCACTGTAGAAGAGATAGCCGAGCACGACCAAAACCAGGATCAACCCGACGCCAAAGACGGCCCACTCCAACCAATTCTTTTGTATCCTTGTCATTGCAACAACAACCTTCCCGCCGATGCGCCAAGGGTGGCGGCTACTCCGAGCACTATTGTCTGAGACAGCCCGGTGAGTAATGACACTCCATCGAAACGGCCAAAGAACCAAAGAATCAGACCAGACGCAACGAGCGCTATGGAGTATGTCAGACAGGTGCCAAGCAAAATCACGTTCGGGTGATCTGCGCGCACAAATCTGTCAGCGCCTTTGAAGTCACTGAAGTGCAGGATGACGAAAGCGACCAGCAGCGAGAGCATTGCCAACCCTACTAATCGCACCCACGATATTTCGATCGCGATAATAATGATCTCTTCCGTAGGCGCTACGTTTGCTCCAAAGAGAACGGCGCCACAGAATCCCATGACAATCTGGCCGCCGAAACTCATTCCCTTTTCCTTGCCGCCTTCGCCCAGGCCTTCATCATCTTTGCCGCCGGCTCCTAGTTGCGCCGTGCCGATTGATACGCCAATGGCCACGGTCATCGCTTCCAAAACAATAACTCCGGCGATCTCCATCGAGGACATCTCAGCAGTTACCCGTCCGAGTAACAATAGGACCAGGCCGGCGATCAAAAGACCGATCCCCAGCTCTTCCACCGAGTCGATCACAACTTCAGCCATGCTCGAGTCGCGTCTCAAACCTGCATACCGGTTGTAACCAATCAGCAAAACAAAAGTTGCGAGCACATACGCGATCAATCGAAAAGGGTGGGCGACGATGCCGGTCCACCAAACCTCCATGGTGTAGAGCAAGGGCAGGCTGAACATTAACCCGCCGGCAACTCCGCGTCCGTATTCCTGTAACGAAGCGGCCAGGGTGCGCTGTTTTGGAGTCGACTTGCGAAGAGACATAAGAAACCGGGAGGTGAAAAATCAATCCACCTTTACTCTCCGACCATCAATCTTCGGGGGGAAGGGCTTGAGGATAACGCGCGAGCAACGAGTGAGCAAACCACGACCTAATTATGTGCAATCTCGATTGCCTTGGTTCTCCCTCCCTCACTGGGGGAGGGTTGGGTGAGGTTTAGGCGCGTCTAGACCCCCTTAACCCCCTCCCAAAGGCAATAACATACTTGGCGAATTAATTATCACAGTATGAGAGAGGCCCAGGCAGCCCGTAGGGCTGCGAGATAGTAGCCGGGGGTTGAGCGTAGCGATACCCCCGGATCACAAGGGAGTTCTGTTTTTGACCCTGAACGGGTCACAGAGTTGGGCTGGCACCCCTTCAGGGTGCGAACCCTTTGATCGATCGGTCCGGGGGTTTTCGCTGCGCTTCGACCCCCAGCTACTTTCTGGCAATCCTTCGGATCGCGAACCCAGTTGATTCGTCAAGTATGTTATTACTCTCCCAAAGGGAGAAGGGCTTTTGAGGTACAAACCGGTAACATCGTTTACAGAATAAACCGGGCACATGGTTTACAGTGCGGCGCCGCAAAGTGATCTCCAGGAGCAGCAACGCCACTATGATCCTTTTCTCGATGAATATAACTGGGAGCGTTGCCATGAGGCGCTGGGAAGAAAGACGCCGGCGAGCGTCCATTGCACCTCTCCGCGCTCCTATCCGGCCAAACTCCCTGAAGTGCAATACGAGTCGGGAGTCACGGTCAGGCAGGTGCGTCATAACGGCGAGATCAAATGGCGTGGTCAGCTGCTCTACCTCTCGGAAGTCCTGGCTAAAGAGCCTGTAGGACTGAAACCTATCGACGATGAAAGGTGGGAATTGCGTTACGGTTTTCATCTACTCGGTGTACTCGATGAAAAAACCAAAAACATTAGTCCGGCGGCAGGTTGGCATGGAACTAAATAACACCTTAGACGGACGGACTGTGGAAACCGTGGAAAACAGAAGACGTTTTCCACCCTTCCCACAGCCACTACTACTACTACGCTTACAAACTTTATGAACCAAAAGTGTAAACGATGTCCCCGGTCTAAAACGTAAACGATGTCCGGCTTGCACATGACAGCAGACTCTTGCAAAGCAGATCTGTGGCGTAATCTGCAGATAGCTTAAAGCCTTAACCTTAATGCCGATGTTTACGGTGTTTAGCGGTGTGGCGCGCCTCGGCTTCCTCGACCGAATGGCTCTGAGTCAGTTTCAAGTCCTTCTTGGCCATAGAGACGAGTTTCTGATAATGGCGGTGCAGCGTGCGGATCTCTTCTTCGGTCAGGTCTTCGACGTCGATCAAACGATTACTCGCGCCGTCGAGCGCGGCGACGATCTCGTTCAATTTTAAATGAATCGCTAGTGCGTCCTTGTTCTGGGCGCGCTGTATCAGGAAGACCATCAAAAAGGTAACGATGGTGGTGCCGGTATTGATTACCAGTTGCCACGTATCGGAAAAATGGAACACCGGCCCCGTGACGGCCCAAACGATGATTACACACAACGCGATCAGGAAAGCGCTCGACGTGCCGGTCGCTTGCGTCGCCTTGAGCGAAAAGCTTTCCAATATCTGGCTGAGTTTGTTTCGTTTTTTTCGAACCATGACGTCCTCTTCTTTAGCCCCCTCCGAACCCGAACCGCTCAAGCGTGGGGCGCGCGATCAGTATTCAAGCTGAAGGAATAAGGTTACTTTGAGAAGCAGTTCATGGCGCCGTTGGGTGCAGGCCCTTGTGGCGCGGCGTTCACACTAACAACGCTCACTGGTTTGGACGATAGCCTTGATAGACTTTTACGAGCGCCTCGTAGCGAGACCTCAAATCCGCTCCGGCTACACCCTGTGCGGCCTCACGGATCCTCTCGATGAACTGAACAGAAAAATACACTGACCAGCCAGCGTAACTCGCCGACCATGACTCCGCCGCGTCGGAGAATACTTCCCAGGAGGCACTCACTGTCCAAAAGGGGTTCACCGCCTGAGGGCGAGCGTCGCCAGTGAACCCGGGAGTATACAGGTCACGAAACCTCAGCCGGACGCCCCATGCATCTGCTCGAACCTCGTCCAACCTCGCGTGAATGATGTACGCCTTCTCCAAATAGACGCACTCGGCGCCCTGCCGTGCCTGCACGGATTCCTGGAGCGAAGGTGATAATTTCTTCATCGAGCTTACCCTCCTTCGGCGTCCTTGCTGACAGAAACCCTGAGCGGTAGCGACGGGATGACGAGAGATGATTGAGGCGCGCAGCATATACCAATTGATGTTTCTCGGCCAGAGTGTTGTCGCGCCCGCACTAGCTTTTCTTAACGGTCTGACACGGGGAAGGAAGACGCGGTTCACACTTAGGGGCAAGGCATGCCGTGCCCACAACGATGGATACAAGGAGCCGGACCCGCAGCCCGCTGGTTTTTCTCCTGACCTGACCTATTAAGATCGAAACGTTATTTCGAAGAACTAGATGGCAGTACCAACCACACGAGCCCTTGAAAGGATTCTTGCATTGACGTACCGTAATTTATGACTAAAATGCGGGATTAACGGTGCTGGTTGCTGGGGTGAGGACAGTGACCAACTTAGGCTGAATGTCTACACCAACCGATTGAGGCCGGGCCAAAACCCGGCCTCTCGGTTTTTTGCCCGTCTTTCTGACTAGAGTCTAAGGCGAAGGCCCTTCATATTTTGGTCGTGAGTGTCAGACGATGCTTAGCGCCCCCGGGCGTCCTCGCTCGTTTCTAGCGTGCAAGGGGAATTCGCACATCAACTACGGTGCCCTTGCCTTCAGCCCCGGTGATCGCAATCCTTGCTCCGGCAATATGGGCCCGTTCTCGCATCCCCAGAATCCCGAGGGTATGGCTCCCTGATTTCTCATCGTCCGCTATTCCGCGCCCGTCGTCAGTAATCTTAAGGACGAATTCGCCGTCTACTTCCTCCATCTCAATCTTGACCGCGGTCGCCTCAGCATGGCGGAGTATGTTCGTCAACGCCTCCTGGAAGATGCGGAATACAGCCGCGGACTGCTCACGACTCAATTTCAAGCTCTCCCGAGGGCGCACGCAGCGAGTGATGATTCCTGTTCGCGCCTGAAACTGTCTCGCTTGCCATTCAATTGCTTCCATTAACCCGAGGTCATCGAGGGCGACCGGCCGCAGCTCTGAAGCGATTCTTCTCACGGTATTAATCGTCATATCAATCAAGCCCAACATTGTCGCCATGGTCTCTTTTAGTTGCGGCATCCCCGACCCGTCGGAGATCTGTTGATCGACACTCTCCAGGCTCCATCTTAAGCTCGTCAGTGCTCCGCCAAGTTCATCGTGGATTTCGCGTGCAATGCGGATGCCCTCCTCCTCCCGGCAGAATCGAGGCGAGCACTAAGCGCCCTGAGCTGCTCTTGTGCCCGCTTGCGCTCAGTAATATCTCGAACCACCGCCAGGCGGTACTCCCTTTCCAGCCATATCGCCTTCACGTTGACCTCCACGGGAAACTCCGACCCGTCTTTCCGCCTGTGGACACTTTCGAAAACCACGAAGCCGGATCGTTCTATCTCCTCAGTGCTCTGCCTCAGGATCTCATCATTAACGAATGGGTCGATGTCCCGGACGTTGAGCGACAGGAATTCCTCCCGACTGTAACCCAAAGAGCGATGCGCTATCTCGTTACAGTCGAGGAAGCGGAAATCGGTTGGATCGATGATCTCGATCGCGTCGGAGGATTGGTCGAGCAGGTTCCGAAAGAGCCGCAACGCCTCCTCCGCCCGCCTGAGCTCCGTGACATCCTGCGTAAATCCGAACACCCTGATCGGCTCACCCTGCTCCTGATTGATAGTGCCGCGGGTATGAACGATCCGCTCCGATTTGTCCGGTCGAAGAACGCGATAGTAGAAACTGAATGGCTCATTGTTCGAGATGGAATGCTTGACTGTACTCAAGACAAGACCCCAATCATCCGGATGGATGTATGGCCGCGCGTCACCAGCAGTCTTAATTGATCCCGGTTGTAAACCAAAGATGCGATAAAGCTCGTCAGACCAGGTCACGACGTTAGTGCGCAAGTCCCATGTCCAACCGCCGACATGAGCCAGCCTTTGAGCTTCGGCCATCTGCCTTTCGCTTTGCCTAAGCGTTTGCTCGGCCCGCTTCCGGTCCTCAATGTCGGTGGCTACTGCGTACCACTTAAAGATGTTTCCCTCTTCATCGCGGAGCGGTGAAGTGCGCACAAGGAACCATCGGTATTCTCCGTCGGCGCGCCGCAAACGCATTTCACCCTCGTACCCTTCCCCGCGCGACATCTGCTGCAGCCATTGGTCCATGACGCCCGGCGCATCCTGAGGGTGAATTGAAATTTCCGGCTCGGCCACATATTGCTCCAATGAAAGACCGGAATAATCCACCCAACGCTGACTGACGAAATCAAGAACGCCGTCGGGTCGAACCGTCCAGGCCATGACCGGAATGGAGTCGATGATGAGGCGGATGCTATCTTCGGTCCGTAACACCGTTGTCTCAGCCCCTTCTCGCTCGGTAATTTCTTTCGGTCTCATTCGATCGCTCCCAAAAAAGGATCACATGAGCGCAGGAAGGAAGGCGGCTCAGAAGCGTGAAGTGCCTCGCTCGACGTTCCTTGCGAGTCTCTGACTCGTCCCGGGATGGGGACTGAGGAATGCTTCCTCATCATGATCGCTTGAGGACGGTTGAGGCGCGCTCGTGCCTAATTCCCAAAAACGCGCTTGACGCGTAAGGTTCAGCACTCGCCCGGATGCCGCGCATTTTACTCCCGATAACGATCCAGTCAATGATTAATACAAGAATCCTGGCATCCCAATTAAGCGAAGAGTTTTATCAGCGTTCACGCTGGCGGAAGGAGAATACTTGCGAAACAGGCCGTCGCGCCGTCTGCTGCACGGCTTTGTTAAAGCTTTGTTAAGGCGCGTTTATTTGACGGACACTTTGACTTCATTTGATTTCACGCGGCCGTCGCTCTGAATCTCCAACAGCAGCGTGTACGAGCCTTTAGGTACAGCCTCGAATAGATCCCAGCGCGGCCAGTCACTTCCCATCCCGGCATTCCAAAAGATTTTCGTTAGGTCTACCTTAAATGTCTTCGTCTCATCTTGCGCGAAGTGGATGGCGGCCTTTGGCACCCGACCTACTACCACACCCTTCTCCAGCAACTTTGGTTCGATAACGTCAAGTCGTAAGGGCGTGCCGGTTGCAATGTTTACAGGACTCCAATAGCTGTCCCCAAATATAGAATCCGGCTTTCAATTATCGTCTCCCCATCTTTGATAGGTGGACGAACGTTCATGCGGTTGTCTCGGTCGCAGGCTGATAATGTCGGCCTCGTCAAATTCATGTTTTTCTTCAGTCTCGATATCTCTCCCATGAGCCTTACGCCACTGAAGAATATATTGGTTCAGGGCGGTCAGGGGAATTAGTAAGATTGGCACGAGAATGAGGGACGCAATCAGCGGAGAGACATGGCCAAGGATTGGGAGGCGAATACCCTGCGAAGTTGCGAACCATCTGAACAGGAAGACCATTGCCATCGCCAGGAGGAAGCAAATACTAAGAAGCGTTTTCTTTCTCATGGACTCACCTGCTATCAGTTCTCAACGCAAGGCTTCTTTATGCCGCCAGGAAGCCAAGCTCCATACTCCTCGGCAACCACTCGATCGAAAAATATGGTGACGTGATCCATGCAGCCCATATGAAAGCCGTTGTCTCGCACCTCTAATGCAGAGATATAGATTTGAGCACCGCCTGCGAATCTTAGACGCAAACTTTGCGGGTACTCTAACCGCTTCGCCTCGCCTTCGTGTTGAACCCAACTCCAGTAAACGTCTGCGGCCACGATCGGCTGGCCCAGCGAAGGCTGCCAACGGCTCTCGTGAGTGACTGTCCAGACTCGGATCGCTCCGACGTATTGTTGCGGCGTCCGCAGAACACTGAGGCCGTATTGTTTAAACTCGGCTCCCCAGGTGACATGGCACATCGAACCATCGTCAAAGTAGAGGTCGAGGCCGTGATCGAGCGAGTCGAAGGCCGGATTCCTATTCCACGCAGGTTCAGCCAGGGGTGCTCCGCTGGCGTTCGTGTAGGCGATTTCGTGGTACCGGACATCAGCGATGCGATGGCCGATGAGCGATAAGACCCGTGCCTCATATTCTGCCTTTGTCATATGAGTAAGCAGCATAGGGCTGCTTTCATCCTCCAGCCGGTAGGGTCATCTGACGACGTGATAACAACTAAAGTAACATTATCCTTCCACTAAACCACCCTGTAACGTCCCGTGAGTAGTGTCCTATTTTAGTTTTTCTCTGCGTAATCTCAGCGTCCTCTGCGTCTCACCGGGTAAATCATCCCCAGGCGAACACTCACCGCAGAGAACGCAGAGGTGGCGCAGTGGAGTAAGGGCACGGCATGCCGTGCCCCTACTACGATAGACGCGACGATTTCTGAGGATTGTTTCAGGCCACTGCTCACTGCCCACCGCCCACTGCTTATTCCCTGCTTGTTTTAGAACAGGTTTTCTTCTCACAAGTAGCCCTTCGTTCGCTTATCGGACAACGCACAACCCACTTTCCCGTTTCAACGTTCGGCCTTTGATTTGCTTCGTTCAGACCTTCTGCATCATCACTCAGTCAAACTATCAGGGGGGAATATGAAGGAAAACAGCTTGAACACCAGTCACGTTGCCGAACTGCTTTATCAGGCGCTCGAAACCGAAAAGGGCGGCGTGCAGATCTACACCACGGCTCTGCGTTGCGCGCTTAATGAGGATTTAAAGGAAGAGTGGACCAAGTATCTTGAACAGACCAAAACGCACGTGCAGGTTGTTTCCGATCTTCTGAAGGAAAGGAATTTGGATCCCGAGGTGGAGACGCCCGGCCGGAAAATCGTGCGGCACATCGGCGATTCACTCGTGCAGGCGATGGAAATGGCTTTGCGAGGACCAGACCTGGCAGCAGCACAAATCGTCGCCGCCGAATGCGTCACGCTGGCGGAGACGAAGGACCACCTCAACTGGAGTTTGATCGGAGAGCTCGCGAAAAACTCAGCCGGCGAGGAGTCTGCGGCCTTGAAGCAGGCGTACGATCAAGTGGAACCGGAAGAAGACGAGCATCTCTATCACACGAGCGGCTGGACGCGCGAGCTTTGGATAGAGTCGCTGGGGATGCCCGCCGTGTTGCCGCCGCCTGAAGAAGAACAAGACGTGGAGACAGCGATCGAAGCTGCCGAAGCGAAGAAGTCGCGCGCGACGAAGGCGTAGGTAGGACAGGCATTTTTGCCTGTCCCTTGTTGGCCGAAAGTGAAACGTGGACAGGCAGGAAGCCTGTCCTACCAGTCAGGAGAAACGATGACGACCAGGAAATCAGGGAAACCAGCTAAAGGACCGGCGAAAATGGCCAGCAAGGCCAAGGCGCTCGACAACGCAGCACGGACAGACGCCAAACTCGATCCTCGAAATAACGACGCCAAGATCGACGACCTGCAAAAGAATACCGAAGACAGCGGCGGCGAGTTTCTCACCACCAATCAAGGCGTGAGAATCAACGACAATCAAAACTCGCTCAAAGCCGGCGAGCGCGGCGCCACCCTGTTGGAAGATTTCATTCTGCGCGAGAAGATCACTCACTTCGATCACGAACGCATCCCCGAACGAGTGGTCCACGCGCGCGGCTCAGCGGCCCATGGCTACTTTCAGGTTTATGAATCAATGGCCGAGTATACGAAGGCTGGTTTCCTGCAGGACCCGTCAGTGAAAACGCCGGTCTTCGTTCGTTTCTCCACGGTTGCGGGTTCGCGAGGTTCGACCGACCTTGCTCGCGATGTGCGCGGTTTCGCAGTCAAGTTTTACACCGACCAGGGAAACTTCGACATCGTCGGGAACAATATTCCGGTGTTTTTCATCCAGGATGCGATGAAGTTTCCTGATCTGGTCCATGCAGTGAAACCGGAACCGCATAACGAAATCCCGCAAGCCGCATCAGCCCACGACACTTTCTGGGACTTCATTTCGCTGATGCCCGAGTCGATGCACATGATCATGTGGGTGATGTCAGACAGGGCAATTCCCCGCAGCTTCCGAATGATGGAAGGCTTTGGCGTTCACAGTTTTCGGTTTATTAACGAACGCGGAAAATCGCGTTTCGTGAAATTCCACTGGAAACCGCTGCTCGGCCTCCACTCGGTGGTTTGGGACGAAGCGCAAAAGATTTCCGGCAAGGATCCGGATTTCCATCGACGTGATCTGTGGGAAGCGATTGAGAATGGCGACTTTCCAGAATGGGAGTTTGGCGTGCAGATCGTCGACGAAAAAGACGAACACAGCTTTGATTTTGATCTGCTTGATCCAACCAAGATCATCCCGGAAGAAATCGTGCCGGTGCAACGCATTGGCAAATTAACCTTGAATCGCAATCCGGATAATTTCTTTGCCGAAACTGAACAGGTTGCTTTTCACGTCGGCAACATCGTTCCGGGAATTGATTTCACCAACGATCCACTGATGCAGGGCCGTCTCTTCTCGTACACAGACACGCAGTTGATCCGGCTCGGTGGTCCAAACTTCCACGAGATTCCCATCAATCGGCCGGTTGCGCCAGTACATAACAATCAGCGTGACGGTTTCATGCGCCAAACAGTGAATCGCGGACAAACGAGTTATGAACCAAACACCCTGCGTGGTGGTTGTCCGTTTCAGGCGGGCGCAGACATGGGTGGATTTACCAGTTTCGCCGAACGAATTGATGCGAAGAAAATTCGCGCGCGCAGCGCCAGCTTCTTCGATCATTTCAGCCAGGCGACTCTCTTTTTTAACAGCCAGAGCGAGCCGGAAAAGGGTCACATCATCCGCGCATTGCGGTTTGAGTTAGGCAAGCTCGAGACGCCGGCGATTAGAGAACGCATGCTCGGGTTGTTGGCCCAGGTGGACAAGGGCCTCGCGAAGAACGTTGCCGATGGTCTGGGTATGGCTGTCCCGGCGAAACTTGATAAACCGATGAACAGGAGTATTCCCGCTGATGGCGACCCGAAGAAGTTTCAACCGAAGCGGGTGCCTCAGGCGATCGACGTATCGCCTGCTCTGCGGCAAGTTGATAATCCAAATTTTCCGGCAGACACAATCAAGACGCGCAAGATCGCAGTGTTGCTGGCGGATGGATTTGACGATGCAGCGGTGGAGGAAATGAGTAAAGCGTTGCTCACGGCCGGCGCGGCGCCCAAAACGATCGCACCTAGACTAGGGGTTGTTACCGGAGCCGGCGGCGCTCAATTAAAAGTGGACTGTAGTTTTCTGACCGGCTCTTCAGTTTTGTTCGACGCTGTTTATATACCCGGCGGTGACAAGAGTGTCGATGCACTCAAACAACTGGAAGAGGCGCGCGAGTTTGTTAACGAAGCACACAAACACTGCAAGGCGATCGCGGCTAGCGGTACTGGAGTGGGATTTCTGGCGAAGTCGCTGGGTGAGAAATTCAGTGAAACGAACTCGACGGGTAAGTTAGTAGTGGCAAACGCGGGTGTGATAACCAGCCGCGCAGAGGTAACCGCTAACTTCACAAGGGAATTCATCGGAGCTATCGCGCAACACCGTCATTGGGAACGTGAGAATAGCAGTCAGTAAACCGATTGGGTGTGGCTCACGTGTCGATCGTGAATCAGAATGCGCTCGGTGCGTGAGCCGCCTCGATCCGGATCGGGAATACTAACCGGCGGCATCCCTTCAAACATGGGTTTCGCGAAGAGATAACCCTGGTAAAGGTTTACTCCCAAATCGGTAAACCAGGAGAACTCATCGTTCGTCTCCACGCCCTCGACGATGAAGTCGATTCCCAGATCAACGCAAACTTGTGCGATGGCACGAACGATTGCCTGCCGCGGTCCGTGTGACTCAATGCCGCGAACAAGTCCCATGTCTAACTTGAGGAAGTCTGGTTGAAACTCGGAGAGCAGACTTAGGCCTGCATAGCCGGCGCCGAAGTCGTCGATGGCGAGTCTGATCCCGGCGTGTCGATACTCATTCAGGACCTGAGCAAACCGAGCGTGATCGCTAATAGCTTCGACTTCGGCAACCTCGACAATCAAACGCTCCGGAGGAAAGCAATTGCGGCTTGGCGCCTCGACAGTTGAATTGAGTCCGATTTCTATATCCAACGCGGCACTGGGGAGCAGGTTTAGATTGCGATAGGTAGAGAAACTTACATTACGACGCTAGATGCCTTCACGTGCTTACTGCCTTTTGAGTAATTCTTATCGGCCAGCTCGCGCGCCTTGAGGTTATCGCCCTCACCGCCCTCCACGGTAAAGTTGATATGTTCCCAACCTTTGAGTCCTTTGATAACTAACACGCTCCCGGTGCGGTTCGCGGTTGTATATGGATTCTCACCGTCGTCTCGCTCTTTATATTTTCCCAGGCGCATGATCACGGCGAAGGGAACGCCGTTAGCCGTGCGCCATTCAACTTTTTCCCCTCGTGCGCCGTAGCTGCCGTAATCGTTCCCGATATCGATTGATTCGGCGATATTCTTCAGACTCTGAACTGAAAACTGCGCGCTCCATGCACTGTGACTTATGAATATCCGATAACCACCATAACCCTTGCACACTCCGGCCGGATCGCCTCCTGAGTCCGCGCCTTTGGGTTCGGGCAATAAACGGCAATCGCGTTTCATATTCGTGTAGAGGCTGGCAAAGACTGTCCTTCTCGCATTCCCTTGCATGGCCACCGGCGGCCGCAGTTCGAAGTAGGCTCGGTAGCGCGGTTGACTGTTTCGCTCGAGGTAGTACATGAACTGATTTTTGTTGGGAGTGATTTCGAGAGTCCAAACGTTTGTCGCCGCTTCGGGTATCAGTTTGATCGTGTCGGGGTCTGCAGGAAAATTCTGCTTGAGGGCGGTGCTTCTCTCATCGCCCCATCCGCCATACATAGTGATCTGATCCGGAGTTCCATCCGGATGAC
This sequence comes from Pyrinomonadaceae bacterium, assembly GCA_963724185.1. Classification (GTDB taxonomy): domain Bacteria; phylum Acidobacteriota; class Blastocatellia; order Pyrinomonadales; family Pyrinomonadaceae; genus PSRF01. The sequence goes on from CAVRTN010000001.1 coordinate 56,480, forward strand.
GGTGATCGTGCTTAAAGAGGAGACCATTGACCCCGAGAGTGAGTATCCACGTTCGCGACTTATCGTCGCCAACCTGGAACGGCACGCGGATTTCATCCTCCGTACAAGGACCCACCGTCATGATCAGTTTTTTACCCACCATCGGATGATCGGCATTCTGCGGAAAGTCAGTGACACCTTCGAAGCGTTGTCCGCACATCTGTTTCAGATTGTTGAAAAAGGCTTTTTGAGTTACGAGGCTCGCCGATCGGACTGCTTGCTGCGCTTGAGCGAGTGACGCAAGTATTATCAGTAAGAGCACAATCCCCGAAAAATGTTTTTTCATCCGTTCTCCGCTTAGAATTTTTAGGATCACTTGCGCGTGAAAACGGGGTAATGATCTGCCAGATCATGTTGAAATCACAAGGGCTCGCGCGCCTGATTACTGGACGGAAAGGCCTGGGCAGAGAGGTTTCTGAAATCGCACCCAACTGGTAGCAACAAGTCTAAAGAGTGGCCTTTGCAGTAGCGACAAGTAACAGAAGTAAGGCGAGTAGTTGCACCGTGCCAGCGCGAAGTTAATTATTGTGCCGCCGAGTATTGCGCGATGATGCGCTCGCGTATCTGCTCTGGCGTTAGTTTTTCTTCCTTCTCGAGGCGGTAAGCCAAAAGCACTTCATCAACGCAGACCGCGCAATGCGCCGCATGATCGTCTTCATAACAACTGTAGAGACTCTTGTGTCCGAAGCCTACGTCACACTCGCAGTAGCATGGGAGCTGTGCGATGGTCCGCGGAATCGCTTTCACCGCTTTGTAGGCCTCGCGAGTCTTACCCACAAACTTCTCGGGCGCGAGGGTCGGTCCAAGCGTCTTCAAACTCAGAGCGTCGATTTGAAAAGCCGGCACGCGAGCGACTGAATGATCGTGGCCGTGGGCATCAAGTTGCGGCTTTGACGGTGCCGCCGGAGACGGAGCGACAACCACTGCCGAACGATTGTTCTTAGCCAACTCCTGAGATTCCTTGCTAGCGCAGCCGATCAACGCGACCGCCATGATAGCTATGGCAAAGACAAGATAATTTGTTCTCATCCGACTTCCCTTCTCCGGTTAAAATCAATACTTAACACCGGGGAACGTCTCTGTGCAACCCCGTCCTCTCTCGGTAATGCCATAAAGTCAACTCTCTGCGCTAGCTCAGGCGAACTCTGCGTCTCGGCGTTGAAGGTTTGCTGTGTCTCTCACAGCAAGGTCGCAGAGCACGCTGAGATCCCGCAGAGGAAAACTTCAAATTGGGGCAACTACCCCTCTCTCAGCCCTGCGACTACGAGAGCCCTGAGATTCAAGAGAGGAAACGATAAGTTATCAGAACGTGACACTGTAACTCATTCCCGGGTTCCGGCCCTTCACCATGATTAGTGAAATCGCGTGTCGATCATGGGAAAACGTGAGCAGCGGATGCACGTTATATCCATTGTAGGTCACCATCAGCGAAAACTTTCTGCTAAGCAGGACATTGAGCCCACCGATGGGCCGCAGCTCGTCGTCAAACGTTCCATAGGCCACGCCGGCATACGGCGCGATCGGCAGCCCTGTTTCTCGTTTCAGGTTTTTGCTGAACATGGCATAGAACGACTGACCTGATGGCGTGCCGATGCGATCCGTGCTGGTCCCAATCATCAACGCCGGACGCCGCTTGGTTTCCGTGATAACCAGGAGATTGGCAATCACCCCAACTTCATTGACCCGCGGATTGTATTCGACACCCGCTTGCAGGCGTGGGTGAAATCTATAAGTCAGCGTGGTACGGACAGCGGCGCGTGGAATCTGATTCGTCAGCAACCGCACGCCAAGAGTCCATTTGTATTCGCTTGTGTTTCCTGCCCCGCTCACGGCGCGGCCCTCGCCAGGTCAAAGCGGTCAACTCGGGACCGAAGAAGCTACATGCGCTTCCGTCGGTCTCTCTTCGACTGCCGTTGCCGGCTTGCGTTCTTCTGCTGGTCCACTCGCGGTTGACGGTTCACTCGCATTCAGCATGGCATCAATTTGTTTCCGCAAACTTGCCGGGTTGATGACGCCTGAAATCACTTTCGCCACTCGTCCGTCGCGTGCGATGACCACGGTTCCCGGCAACGCGCCGCCGAGACCGAAACGCATCATGTCGGCGGTCGTCGCGCCCATCCAGATCGGAAAATTAACTTTCGTCTCTTTAACAAACTGCAAGACTTTTGCGCGGTCCTTCATTTCATCAGTCGACGCGCCGACCACTTGCACACCCAGCGCCGCATACTCGTTTTGAATCGCCGCCAGGTCAGGCATTTCCGCGCGGCAGGGAATGCAGTAAGTGGCCCAGAAGTTTAGAACGACGATGCGGCCGTTCAACGAACTTAGTCCCTGGGAGTTGCCAAACAAATCTTTGAGTGACAGATCGACTGCCGTCCCAATTACTTTCGCCGCTTCCTGTTCCGCGAGACTGACCCTAACCACTTTGAGGGTGTCGACTCGAAATACGCTCTGATCTTTTTTCTTTTGCACCGTGCCGGACACTGCGACGTGCTTACCGATAAACTCGAGCCAGTTCTTTCCCGGCGAAAACTTCGCCGGCGCAAGTTGATAAAGCGTGAACTTGTCGCCCTCGCGCACTGCGAGTAACGTCGGGTCGCCGCCAGCTACACACGACTGCGATTTCAACAAATCCTCCGCCGTGCCGAACTCAACCTTTGTTCGATCCGCCTGCGCCCAGCATTCAGCGCAACACACAACCTGCCCTTCGAGGCTCACCGCACTGCTCTGCGCCGTAGCGGTGGCCACAAGAGCAAGACCTAAAAACAAACCTGCTAGTAAACGTTTCATTCAAAACTCCGTGCCATGTTGATGACGTCGGTACCGAGAGCGGTAGCGACCGGGTTTCAATGACCATCAAGAGAAATCTCGCGCCTCCCCAATCGAAGAATGCGCAGTTTGGATCTATGACGGAATTTCTAGATGCGAAGAGTGCCCACCCGATCGTGCGGCGGATCGGTTAGTGAAGGCAGATTCGAAAGCGAGGCTCTGAAGTTGGGAGTCTGGCTGATTTGTTGAGTGCCTATACCGGTCGCGCGTGCAAACAGATGAGCACCGGTATTCATTTGCGGAATTGCGATGTCGGCTCGCCGGGAGATGAGAAATGATGCTGTCTGGATCGGACAACTCTCTTCGTCGTCGAGGGGATTCACTACCTGGGAGGTTAGTTCGGCGAAATCATCCCCAGTCTCCCTGCAATGGTCAGAACAGAGCGACAGGCAAGCAACAAAACTCCACACCAAAATTAGTGGAAGGACTGCTGTCCCTATGCGAGCAAGTAATGAACGTCGCGAAAACATCGGGGACATGATACAGGAAAGCCAAACCGTTCTGCCAGAACCAGGCCACCTCGGGACGCGTTACAGTCTCTGGCCATCAGTCTGATGATATACACCCAAAGACCTTGAAAAGCGTCTTGACTCAAGCGGGAATGACAAATAAAGTTTGAAAAATGCGATACGCAATGATCATTGAAACCGGCCCACAAAACTACTCGGCATATCTGCCTGACCTGCCCGGCTGTGTCGCTACGGGCAAGACGCAGATTACGTCGAAGCTGCTTAGTTCGTCAGACGTTTTCGTTATTTCTTATTGAGCCTGGCTGCCACTTCTCTCGAAGTGTTGTTTACCGCTTTGCCTTGATGTCGTAAGCCCACAACGTTCCAAGATCGCGAATGTAGAGCCGGCCATTTGCTATTACAGGATACGCAAACGCGCCTTCGGGAAACGGGCCCGCCTGCTTTTTCTTGGGCTGAGCTGGAGGAGTGAACCGACCCTTTTCGCGGTAGGCATCCTGCGCCGCTTCAACCAAAGCGATCTCTCCATCGACGCCGTGGAGATATAGATTCCCATCGGCGTATGCTATCGAAGCCCACCCAAGTCCTTTGTCCTGCCACTTCACTTTCCCGGTGACGAAGTCAGCCGAAACCAGCGTCCCACCGGCTTCAGTGCCGTAAAGCGTGTCACCAACTAACACTGCGCCACCGATCCCGTTTGGAAGTCCGCGGGTGAAGTAGACCTGCTCCGCGGCGGTTCCCTTTCCATCCAATTTCAAACGTACGAGTCCACCTCCCACACCCAGAGCTCCGCCGTAAACATATTCGCCCCGCGTGATTGGCGTGAAATACTGCGCAGGTCCTTTTGCGACTTCCTTGTAACGCCAGAGAAATTCGCCCGTCTTCGCATCGACTCCGACGAACCCTTTGGTCAGAGACTGCACGTATTGTTTGCGACCGGCTGCCTGGACCACGATCGCCGATGCATAGGCGGCAGCGTCACCACCCGGGATTGCAGACTTCCAGATGAGAGCTCCCGTCTTTTTGTTAAGCGCAACCATCGTTGCCTCCGCGCCGCCGGGAGTTACGACAACTGCGTCTCCATCAACCAGGGGAGACTCCGCATAGGCCCATTCACCAGGCTGGCCCCCGAAGTCTTTACGAATGTTTTTCTGCCAACGAATCTTTCCGGTCTTTGCATCGAGGCAGGCAAGGTCGCCATCCGAACCGAGAGCATAGATGAAATTTCCATCCACCGTCGGCGTGGACCGAGCTTTCGGATAAGGTGGGTTCTGATTTGGGTTTCCGACGTTGCCGACACGCGTGGTCCAGATCACTTTGCCGTCATCAGTTGAGAGTGCCTGAACAAATTCATTCTCCAGGCCTCGGTTGCTCATCACGTAGATGCGCTTTCCTACTACTGCAGGCGTTGAATAACCGTCGCCAATATCATTGACTTGCCAGAGGAGTTTCGGTCCTTCCTTCGGCCACTCCTTTAGAAGCCCACGATCGGCTGATATGCCATCACGCGCAGGGCCTCGCCACTGCGGCCAATCGGAAGCGGCCATCCTCGCAGTTTCAGGAAACGAGATTGCCAGGAAGCAGAAAAATAGCGCGGCAATGGAAGCAGTTGATCTGAATTTCATTTACTTCTCCTCGAACGTGGGTGGTAATTCTGATTCGACTGCGGTCCCCTTCGCTTACGATCAGTTTGACGAAATGTTCCCTCACGCTTCGAACACAATGGACGCGCTACTTACAAAATCTCTTCGTCGGGCGGCTCCGCCGCCTTCCGTACGGAAAGGCTCTGCCTTTCCGACCACATTTACCGAATCGGAGGCTGTGCCTCTAAGCGGTGACGGCTGGCGCTGAGACTTTCGTCTCCTGCTGGTCCAACGTTGTCAGAGCGGTCTGCGCACCTGCGTAGCTGGTTAAAATTGCGGTCAACAAAATAGTTGCGATGAATTGACGTGCCTTTGACATCTTCCTGCTCCTCAATGGTGAATCTTTCAATTTACGGGGCCAATCGCCCGCGTTAAGTTCTCTTCACCTAACCAAGGCGCATTCCGGCGCCAAATGGGATCAGGACAATTAATTTTTGTCAGCACTGCCAGCAATAATAGGCGTGGGTTTCCAATTTTTCATTACGTTGGGATGTCGATAGCAACGCGCGCCAGCTGACACGGGAGGTTCTACAAATTACGCGGGAGAAAGTAGGTTTTTGGAATAATCCTAACGGTTGTTTATACTGACCTTTCGCAAATTCACTGACCCTTTTCAGTCTTGATTGATCGGAATTCCCTCGGTGGCCACATCCTCGCAACACGAAGTAACCAAACTGCTTTTTCGCCTGACTGATGGCGACGGCGAGGTGCTGGATGAGTTGTTGCCGCTCGTCTACGCGGAATTGCGGCGGCTCGCATCCAGCTACCTTCGCCGCGAGCGTCAAGACCATACGTTGCAACCCACTGCACTCGTCCACGAGGCCTATATCCGGATGATCGATCAGACGCAGGCGCAGTGGCAGAACCGAGCCCATTTTTTCGGCGTTGCGGCGCAGATGATGCGACGCATTCTTATTGACCACGCGCGCGCTCAGCAGGCGGACAAGCGCGGCGGCGAATTTCAGAAGCTCTCCCTGGACGAAAACATAGACGTGTCAGGCAATCGTGCCGATGAACTGGTCGCACTCGACGATGCACTCAGGCGGCTCGCCGAGATCGACCCTCAAAAGAGTCGCCTGGTTGAGTTGCGGTTTTTTGGCGGCCTTTCAGTTGAGGAAACGGCGGAAGTGCTCGGCGTCAGCGCCCCGACCGTGAAACGTCACTGGCGGATGGCGAAGGCCTGGCTTTATGGAGAAGTGCAGAAGCAGTGAAGAGTAATGAGTTATGAGTGATGAGTTATGAGTAATGGGTGATGAGTGATGAGCAAAGGCCGGTTCTTACTCATGACTGATAACTCACGACTCATAACTCATTACTCATGACTCATCACTCATAACTAATCACTTATCACTTTCTCTTACTCGTCACTTTTCACTTTTCACTGTTCCCTATGACCCCCGAACGCTGGCAAAAAATTGAAGAGGTATTTCAGGCTGCGCTTGATTTACCACAGGATGAACGGCATGCGTTCGTAGTCGAGGCTTGCGCGGGCGACTCGGATCTGTGCGCGCAAGTTGAAAGTCTTATTGCGCAGCACGACGACGCCGGCGATTTCATCGAGGAGCCTGCGATTGTCGAAAGTCGCGACCGGTATACCACCAGCCTGCAGGACACGATGCCCGCGTCTTATGGCCCTGACGACCCGGCGGTAGGTCGCAGGATTGGCGCTTATCGCGTCGAGCGCGAGTTAGGGCGCGGAGGAATGGGGGCGGTCTATCTCGCCGAGCGCGATGATAGTGAGTTTAGTCATCGCGTCGCGATCAAACTCATCAAGCGTGGAATGGATACCGACTTCATCCTGCGGCGTTTCCGCAACGAACGCCAGATTCTCGCGACCCTCGACCATTCACACATCGCGAAATTGCTCGACGGCGGAACGACCGAAGACAGCTTGCCATATTTCGTTATGGAATATGTCGAGGGTCTGCCTATCTACCGGTTTTGCGACGAAAACAAACTCACTGTCAAACAACGGCTCGGTCTGTTTCGACAAGTGTGTGAAGCCATTCATTACGCTCACCGTCGCCTCGTCATCCATCGCGATATCAAGCCTTCGAACATCCTCGTCACCAGTGATGGCGTCCCGAAATTGCTGGATTTCGGTATTGCCAAAGTACTGAATCCGTCGCTCGTCGCTGACATCACGGCCGATCCGACCGCAACCTCGATGCGCCTGATGACGCCGGAGTATGCATCACCTGAGCAGGTGCAGGGTCAGCCTGTTTCGCCCGCTACGGATGTCTATTCGTTGGGCGTGCTGCTTTACGAGCTGTTGACGGGCCACCGGCCCTACGCGATTCGCAACCGGGCGCCTTATGAAGTAGCGCGAGTAATCTGCGAAGAGGAGCCGGAGTATCCGAGCGTGCGGGTTACGAGTCCCGACGATCTGCTGTCGGCGCCTTCCCTGGCGGAGTACCAGTCGAGATTGACGGAACTGTTTGAGAGCCGCGGCGCGACCGGCGAGTCATTGCGTCGTGAACTGTCCGGCGACCTCGATCGGATCGTGATGAAGTCGCTGATGAAGGATCCGGCGAGGCGCTATCAGTCTGCTGAAGCACTTCGCGACGACATCACGCGTTATCTTGAAGGCCAGCCAGTCGCTGCGCCATCATATGTTCCCGCCGCTCCCGCTCCGCAGTTGTCGACAAGCGAACCGGCAACGGGTGAAAAGTCGCTGGCGATTCTCCCACTGAAGTTGCTCAGCCCTTCTCTGGGAAAAGACACCGGTGACGAATACCTCGGCGTTGGTCTGGCAGATGCGCTGATCACGCGCTTGAGCGGTGTGCGCCGCTTCGTAGTGCGTCCCACCAGCAGCGTCCTGCGCTATGGTGATGCTGATCCGCTGGTTGCGGGGCGCGAACTCGGCGTTGACTATGTTGTCTCAGGGACCATTCGGCGCACGGGAGATTCGCTCCGCATTTCAGCCCAGTTGATGAGCGTCAGTGAAGGTGCGACGCGTTGGGGCGGCAGGTTTGACGAGAAAAGCGCCGACGTGCTCCAGCTCGAAGATTCAATCTCTGATCAAGTCGCCAGGGCCATCATTCCGCACCTGACCGGCGACGAGCAACGCCAGCTCAACAAGCGCGGCACCGACAGCGCTAAGGCCTATGAGGCCTACATGCGCGGCCGTTATCATTGGAACAGTTTTACTGAAGAGGGATTTGCGCAAGCGCTCTATTGCTATCACCAGGCTATCGCGCTTGACCCGGATTACGCTCTCGCGTTTGCCGGTATCGCCGACTACTACAACTGGGTGGGCGTTTACGGTGTGATGCCGTTTGATGAATGTTCGGCGGCCGCAAAAGAAGCTGCTGAAAAGGCCGTCGCGCTCGACGCCGGACTAGCCGAAGCCTACAGTGCGCTCGGGTTCGCCATCGTCACACATGATTTCAACTTTGCCGCCGCCGAGCGACAGCATCAGCGCGCAATCGAGTTGAACTCAAACTACGCCACCGCGCATCAGTGGTACGGCTTTCATTTGCTGATGGAGGGTCGCTTCGACGAAGGCCAGGCGGAAATGCGCCGTGCGCGCGAACTCGATCCGCTTACACCCAGCGTCACGCAATCGCTCGCCTGGAGCATGTACATGTCGCGGCGTGTCGATGAAATGATGGCCACCTATCAAAAACTGCTCGACGCGGTACCAAACTTTGCCTACGGCTATATCACTTATGCATGGGCGCTCAGGCAGTTCGGCATGTTCGAGGAGTCGGTGGCAGCAGCAGAAAAGGCTGTCGCGATCGCGCCGGGTGGGCAGTTTTTCCTGTCAGCGCTCGGCGCCTCCTACGCCGCGGCCGGACGCGAATCAGATGCGCGCCGCGTGCTGAGTCAACTGAAGGAGATGTCGGCTACCCGCTACGTTTCTCCATATCATCTCTCGCTCATACATCTTTGGCTGGGCGAACGCGAACGCGCGCTCTCGCTATTGGAAAAGGCACAGTCAATTGGCGATGGATGGCTGGTTTGGCTCGCAGTTGAGCCACAGTTTGATCCGCTTCGCGACGAACCTCGTTTCGACGAAATTCTCAAACGCACCTTGAATCCTAAGCTCGGGCGAGTGTCAGGAAATAAAGTTGAAAAAGCGGATCGCTCGCGCGATCAAAATGCTCAGAGCCCACGTCCGTCTCGTCTGGAAAGCGCTTCCCCAAGTTCACCACCCATCCTTGCCAAACCGACTGAAAGCGAAGAGGCCTATCAACTTTATGTCGCCGGCCGCTACTACGCGACGCGACGCACAGCCGAGGGTCTCTGGCAAGGTATCGAAAGACTCGAGCGCGCGGTTGGGATCGATCCATCGTTTGCACTCGCGCACTCAGAACTGGCTGATTCTTTTTCGCTACTGAACTGGTACGTCGAACCACCGCCGCTCAATGCATGGCCCCGCGCGCTTGAGTCGGCCCTCAATGCGGTGGCGGCTGATCCTCAACTTGCCGAAGCACACGCTTCGCTCGGATTCGTCAGGTTTCATTATGAACGCGACTGGATGGCAGCCGAGAGCGAGTTTCGGTTTGCCATTGAACTGAATCCCGCGATTCAGGTGGCGCGGCGATGGCATGCTCTCAACTTGTCAGCAATGGGTCGTCACGAGGAAGCGCTCGCGGAAATCACGCGCGCGCAGGAGTTGGCGCCACGTTCAACGGCAGTCGCAAATGCTCACGCCAACATACTCTTCTTTGCCGAAAGATTTGAGGCTTGTGTCGCGCAATGCGAGAAGGCGATGGAGCTGGATCCCGGATCGCTCTCGGCTCATATTATTCTGCGTTGGGCTTACGAAATGAAAGGCATGTGTGAAGAAGCGCTTGCTGTCTACGAACGCGAACGGGCTTTTGCCGGAGACTCCCCGACCACACGAGCAAAACGCGCGCACGTCCTGGCGTCATGCGGACGAAAAGACAAAGCCCGAGCAATTCTTGCGGAACTGCTGGCACGACGTGATGAGGAATGGGTGACAGGCTATGAGATTGCCGTAATCTATTCTCTACTAGGCGAAGCTGATGAGGCTTTTGCGTGGCTGGCAGTTGCCGATCGCGAGATGGCCGTGGGACTTTCGTTCGTCCGTGTTGACCCGCGACTCAAGGCGCTACGGACTGATTCACGCTTCGATGACCTGCTGCGACGAACTGAAATCTCCGGCGCGCACGAAGCTGTGGACCAGTCTCGTGATCCGCGCTAGAAATTTTTCATCTCCAGAATTCTTGTTATGGCGATTGCTTCCGGAAAGACGCTCTTGAGTTGATCCGTTACCTGGGCAGCTTCCCGGGGCGGAATATGTACAGCGAGAATGTGCTTCGGCTTAATCAGCTCTCTCACGATTGAGCGTCCACGACTCGATAGCAAATACCAGTAAGGGATAAAGGCTACGTCAATCTTTTCCTGATCGAGACGAAAGCTGGCGAAGTTTTCCTCGGTTATGTCGGCGTCGCCGATATGCAACAATTTCTTGCCGTCAATCTCAACGACATGCCCGAGGTTTTGAATCCAACTAAAGTTGGCGCCCCCGTGTCGAAGTCCCAGCACTGAAAGTTTCAGACCCGCGACCTCGTGAACTTCCTTCGCCTTCCATTCCGGAGTCGAGCGCTTCACGCGCGATTCAATCTTCTGAAAGTCGGCAAAATCCTTCTTTACGCCATCGGCAACCTGATTAGACGAAACCAACACCGCCGCCGGATTATTTGCCAGATGAAGACCGATCGACTGTGGATGAAAGTGATCCAAATGAATGTGAGAAACGAGGATGAGATTCAGTTTATCGTAGGGCGAACGAGCAGATTCAAGCGATTCCAGTAAAGCCTGCGTCGGAAACGCATAGTCAGGTTTGTATTCACGATGGAGTCCATCAATCAGAACTTGTTTGCCGCCGGATGAAATCAGCACCCCTTCATTCGCAATATAGGTGACCGCCAAATTCAGTTTTTCCGTTGCTGTGGAGGATTCGTTTGCGGTGGGTTTGGGGGAACTACAGAGCGCGAGGAAGCCAAATAGACATAGCGAAATCGCTTTGAAAAATGGGTTCATGCTCGGGAGAGGGTGCGCCGAATGGCCGGAGTTGAAATTCGTGGAGGCCTTACACAATCGCCGCTTACTATCGCGGCCGCACCGAACCGCTGATCTTTTTCTTCGTGGTCTTGCCAGTTGTCAAAACCGGCACACCCTCATCGACTTCGTCGTGCGGCTGAGGAATCACATGCGTGGCAACAACCTGGCCAACTTTTCTTCCCGCGGCAGCGCCGGCGTCAACGGCAGCGCGAACTGCGGCTACGTCGCCGCGTACAATTGCGGTCACGAGGCCGGCATCGATCTTTTCCCAACCGACGAGCCGCACATTTGCGGCTTTGACCATCGCGTCGGCAGCTTCAATCATTGCTACCAGGCCCATGCATTCAATCATGCCAAGTGCTTCTGCCATATGAGCTCCTTAACCGTCGCCGAGTTGCATAAAACTTAAGCGGTGACTCAGGAATTGTCCAGAGAGTTCTGTTCTTTTATTGAGACTGAACATAAAGGGCGTCAATCGGCTTGCCCCAGCGCCTTAAGTTCAGATCTCTCAAAGCTTCTCGGTTCTTCTCAAATTCAGGCGCGAGAAGTGCTTCCGTCTGAGCGCTTTGGTGCGCCGGGGATTTCTGTAGTGGAAATAGCTTTTCAACCTCGTCCTGTTGTTTTACTTTAAGGAAAACGAGGGAGAGCCGTTGTGCCGCATAGTACGCAGGCTCTACCTCCCGCCTCTCTTCCTCCGGAATTACCTGCAAGAGTTCCCACAGCAACGACTGCAGGTTCCGGTTCTCATATTCTGGAAACGCGTTGACAGGATAATCTGCCTTTGACGGTTGATCCAACGCCCTGATCTCACTTGGGGAAATACGTTTCTTACTGCTCAGGACCTGGTTGAAATAGCGCAGGCGATTGGATACTTCGACGTCGATTTTTCTGGTGGTAGCTCGCTTTTCCTGTTCCACTATCTGGATTCTCTCGACTTCAATTCGGCGCTCCTCTCTCTTCTTATCCCAGCTCGAATAGAAAAATCCCGCCAGCCCAACAATAATCGTGGACATAAACCATAAAAAGAAAGCGCTATTGATTATTCCCCAAAGCCGGGATTCCTCCTTGTTCTCACCTGCCAATTGCTTCTGAACCTCATGCCTAAAAAGCTCTTCGGCACGAATGTGGGCTTTTTCGTTGTCAGTTAGCATTGGCCACTAGACCGTGAAGTGGAGTTGACAGGAACTCAGTTTCGCAACGAATGAATCGGCGCCGGAATCCGGCCACCGCGTCGGATAAAATCGGCAGATGAGAAAGCATTCACCGCCATGATCGGCGCGCTGCCAAGCAATCCGCCAAATTCGACCATTTCCCCGACCTCGCGGCCGGGGACCGGAATGATGCGCACCGCTGTCGTCTTGTTATTCATCACTCCGATAGCCATCTCATCCGCGATGATCGCCGAGATTGTTTCCGCTGACGTGGAACCAGGCACAGCCACCATATCGATGCCGACTGAACAGACGCTGGTCCATGCCTCCAGCTTGTCCAGTGAAAGCGCGCCCAGCCGCGCGGCTTCAATCATGCCGGCGTCTTCGGAAACCGGAATGAACGCGCCGCTCATTCCACCCACGCAGCCACTGGCCATCGCTCCGCCCTTCTTGACTGCGTCGGTAAGCAATGCCAACGCGGCGGTGGTGCCGTGCGTTCCAGCCCGCTCAAATCCCATCGCTTCAATGATGTTTGCCACCGAATCACCGGGAACTGGCGTCGGCGCCAGCGACAGATCAATGATGCCGAAAGGTAGTCCCAGTCTCCGCGCGGCTTCGCGACCTACCAGTTCGCCGGCGCGCGAAAGTTTGAAGGAAAGCTTCTTGATAATCTCCGCCAGGTCCTGCAGCGGTAAATCACGGCCCGCGCGCGCGAGCGCGTAGTTGACCACTCCCGGGCCGGATACGCCGACGTTGATAACTGCCTCCGCCTCGCCCACGCCGTGAAACGCTCCCGCCATGAACGGATTATCTTCAACCGCATTGGCAAAGCAGACAAACTTCGCACAGGCAATGCCGCCTTCGTCGCGAGTACGCTCCGCCGCATCTTTGATGATTATCCCGACCTGTCGTACCGCGTCCATGTTAATCCCGGCGCGCGTGGTTGCGACGTTAACGGACGAACACAGGCGCCTGGTGGTCGACAAGGCTTCGGGAATGGAATTGAGAAATCTATTCTCGGAATCAGTGGCGCCTTTATGGACCAGAGCAGAATAGCCGCCCATGAAATCGACGCCGACGGCGACAGCCGCATCGTCCAGCGCACGCGCGAGATAAACCGGATCGCCGCTCGCGCCTTCGGTGATCATTGAAGCTGGAGTTATGGCTATTCTTTTGTTGGCGACGCGGATGCCGAGTTCATCGCCTATTTGATCGACCGTGGCTACCAGCGGATCAGCGTAACGCCGAATTTTTGCTACGGCTCGTTCAGCGGTGCGTTCGATGGATTCGCTGGCGCAGTCGCGCAGACTCAGCGAGAGGGTGACGGTGCGAACATCGAGATGTTCCATCTCCGTCATCGCGACTGTTTGCAGAATTTCTGCTTGCGAATATTCCATTTAAGTTTTTGAGTTTCGTTCGAGTTGAAGCTAAAAATTAGAGACTCGAAACTGCCCTACACGATAAACCGATTCAGCAAAACGATGATCATGAACAGGAAAAACAAAACGGCGGCTACGAGAACAAAACGCAGACTCGGATCATAGGTGGCCTCATCCAGCACGACGCTCGACATCTCGCGCAACTTTTGGCCGCGCTGAACGACATCGCCCCCGACATGTTTGGCAATCCCCGTAGCCCTTTGGACCTTGTCGCGTGCCCCAGCCACCAGGGGCGTTCCGGCCGATTTCCGGTTAGTTCGATCAGGTTGCTCGGACGATTGCTTCGGCTGGGCCAGGCGAGTTTTCGCTGGTGGTTGTGGCCACTGAACGGCGCTTGCAGCTAAACCGTCAGCCGTCGGTTGTTCGCTCGTCCGAGGGTCGACCTGGAGCGGGGCCGTCTCTACAACCGTCGACGCGTTTTCCCGGTGCGAATCTTCATTGTGAGGCTGAGTGTTTCTCAGCTTCTTGCCACACTGAGGGCAAAAAGCTGCGAGGTCGCGGATTGACGCACCACATTCGTGACAGCGTCGAGCGATTACAGGTTCAGACATGCGAGTGAATAGTAATGGGTGAAAAGTGAAAAGTGAAACATGAATCGGTTACCGAACAATGAACATGAAACGAACTTGATTCTTGCGCCCGTCGGTTCATTTTTCACCATTCACTATTCACCGCTAGATCCGGTGCATCGCGTTGAAGAGATCCTCACGCTGAGCGTAGATACGCACACCCAGCGTCTCACCTTCGCGGCGCAGTCTTTCTTTTAACTCCGTCGAACTCTCGCGGGCGCGAGCGGTATCGGCAATGATCACCATCGCAAACTTTCCGCGCACCACGGTCTGGTTAATATCCACGATACTGCAATCGGCCCCGGCCAGGATCTGCGCCACTCCCGCCACGATACCCGGATGGTCCACGCCAAACACGGAGATGACCATCCGATCTGATGAGCCTTCGGAGGTTTGAGAGGTGGCTGCGCTGCTGGATGGTAAATTCTGAAACGAAGGATAGGAGGCGCCGTTGTCCCTGATAAAGGGTTCGACTTCGCGATAGAGTTCCGTGACCAGTTGCTCGACCGCTTGTTCGTCTGCTGTAGCTCCTAAACGGCCATAAACAGTTTTCGTGAGCCGGTAGATCAGATCTTCATTTGCCATGGAATACAGTGAAAAGTGAAATGTGAAGACTCAGTAAGTGATAACGCTGCGCATCCTGGTAGCTGCCGGCTTTTTACTTTTCACTCCTCACCTTTCACCCTCTCAAGGTCTGCCGTTGTCGTGCAATTGCCTCGCGGCCTCTCGCATCTCCGCGGAAACAGTGTCCGTAATGTCTACGCGATCCACGATGCCAACCACGGCCGCTTCAATCGCCATTTCCTGATTGCCGATGGCCGTGCGGGCTGCTTTTCCAAAAGCGCAAATCACCATCTCGCCCGTTCCGGCGCCGAGCCGATCCGCAACAATCACGATGTTTCTCGTAGGTTCTTTTTCCAGGTCATACGGATGGACAACCAAAAACCGGATGCCCTCGAGATCAGGCGATTTCTTGGTGGACCAAACTGTACCGACTACTTTGCCGAGGAACATGGGTTAAGAGTCTCGCGTTCCGGGTTTCGGGTTTCGAGTTCAAGCCTCAAGTTGAAGTCCGCGATTAAATAACTTGGAACTCGAAACTGTTTTACCCTTTAGCAAACACCTCTGCGGGATCCGCCAAATCGCGCGCCGCCGGGGTGATAATTGTTTTCGCGTTGATATAAATCTTCTCGCCTTTTTGAATCGCGCGACGGACATCGTCTTCACTCACGAAGTCGACGGTCTTGTGCCCGTTGGCTGGACCGCTGGCCGACTGCGATTTTCCAGCAGATGCGGAGGCGCCGCCACTCGCTGAGCCACGGTTACTCTCCCGCCCTCCGTTGCCGGCAGAAGCTTGCGTTGAACCGGTGTACATGCTCCCAGCTTCAGCTTGAACTTCCTGCGGCTTAGCAGAAGACGAGGGTTGCGCTTCAACCTCTTCGGGTCGACGTCCCGCCAGGAATCGATCGACGATGGCCGCAATCTCCTGCCGGTTGATTTGTCCCGGCCCGGAACCTACCACCGCCGGAGCTTGCCTGGGTCTTTCCGCAATCATTGGCTGCGCAGTGGCAGCAGTTGAAACGGTTGCTGCCGGGCGTTTACTTTTTACCGGCTTGGTTTCAAACGCCACCCGCTTGATGTCCATCAGGTGAAGCGGCGACACATTATCCGACGTTACGTTGCCGCCCCACGAACCGCAACCCAATGTCATCGACGGTGGTAACGCGGTAGAGAAACCAATCGCGCCATGCGTGGTTGGCGTGTTGACCGTGATGCGCGATGCCGGCATCTCCGCTCCAAATCGGACTGCCACTTCGCGCGAACGCGTGTGCACGCCGGCCGTGTGGCCCATACCGCCATATTTCAGAATTTCAAAACTGCGCTCAGCGCCGCGGGTCACTCCGTCAGCGACATAGAACGCCAGAATCGGCGAAAGCTTTTCCATCGACAACGGATATTCGCGCCCCACGCCAGCGACCTCGGCCAACAAGCATCGTGTGCCTTGAGGTACGGTGATTCCGGCGAGCTTCGCGATTACTTCCACCGACTTGCCTACGATTCCCGGATTGAGATGACGTTGCGGGGTCGCTACCACTTTCCCAAGTTGATCGGCTTCCGCATTGGAAAGGAAGTATGCGCCCTGTGCCTTGAACTGTTCGCGCACGGCTTGTTCGATCGGCGCATCGCAAACAACGGCCTGTTCGGAGGCGCAGATTGTTCCGTTATCAAAAGTCTTGCTGGTCAAAATATCCTGCACTGCTTTGGCGACGTCAGCGGTTCGCTCGATGAAAACGGGAACATTGCCGGGGCCAACGCCAAATGCCGGCTTGCCTGACGAATAGGCAGCGCGCACCAGGCCGATCCCTCCGGTTGCGAGAATCACGGCCGTTTGCTTGTGTTTCATCAAGGCTTCGGTGCCTTCAATGGTCGCGGTTGTCATGCAGGCAATGGCGCCGGCCGGCAATCCCTCTTTTTCGCCCGCTTCACGCATAACCCTAACGGTTTCGTTTATGCACTTCGCGGCTGAAGGATGTGGCGAAAGCACAATCGAATTTCGCGACTTGATTGCGATCAGAATTTTGAATATTGCGGTTGAGGTGGGATTGGTTGAAGGAATGATGCCGGCGACCACGCCGCGAGGGCTGGCAATCTCTACAACATCTTTCGACTCGGAAACAACTCCGACCGTGCGCAGTCCGCGGAAGTAGTTCCAAACATCCTCGGCCGCGAAACGATTTTTCTCGCGCTTATCATCCGGAATGCCGAAGCCTGTTTCTTCAACAGCCATTGCGCCGAGACGGGCGGCTTCGCCCAGCGCGGCTCTGGACATCGTTTCGCAAATGCGATCTATCTTGGCCTGATCGAAGCGCGCTAGCACTGCCTGGGCCTGGTGGGCCCCATCAACAAGATCGCGCGCCTGCTGGACTGATGCTAAATCCTTGTCTGACGACATGATGACCTCCATGCCTGTGCCAGTGGTCAGTGATCAGTGGCCAGCGGGTTGAATGCCACTGGCCACTGATCACCGACCACTAACAAATATCTATCGCGCCTTTTCCTTGCTGCCTTCACGCGAACCCGAAAGCGAACGTCCCTGGTCGCCCTGGCCGAGTTGTCCGCGGGCCGCGCCGCCCTGAAGCGCGCTCTCGTCCGGACTAAATCCGGTGCGTCCATCAACCGGAAGCACTCGCTCAACCTCAGCATGCGGGCGAGGAATCACGTGCACGCTAATCAGCTCGCCGACGCGGCGTGCCGCAGCGGCTCCAGCATCAGTTGCAGCCTTCACTGCGCCCACGTCTCCGCGCACGAAGATCGTCACGTAACCGGCGCCGATGTATTCTTTGCCCAGCAGTTGGACGTTGGCAGCCTTCACCATCGCATCCGCCGCTTCAACGGCTCCCACGAAACCTTTGGTCTCGATCATTCCGAGTGCTTCTAAGGGCATCTCATGTATCCTCACTTTGTCTGGTTGTAGAAAATAAAGTTGGTGCTTGGAATCCGACGTCAACCTATCACCGTGGCGACGAAGAATCAAGACATCAAGGGTCAGGAAGCAGAATACAGGAGACAGAATTCAGAAGTCAGAATACACCGCAGAGATTTCCCAGCGGCTGACGTCGACCCGTGCGATCTTCAGACTTCTGTAATCTGACTTCTATATTCTGTCTCCCGTATTCTGTCGTCTTTTATGGTTGAAAGTTTGACACTCGTAGCAGCGCAAGTTATATTCGGTCAAATAGTTAAGTTAGGTCTTGCTAGGCGCGGGACGTCCCCGAAATCGAGAAAAAGTGAGCCGCAGTCTACTTCCAACCGGACCCTCGGAGGTTCACATCCGCCGAAGTGGCGAACGCAAAGGCTGACAATTCGTGATGGCAGCGACGATCGGTGAACAGTTGCGGTCCGCGCGCGAGGAGCGTGGGATTTCGCTGCGCGAGATATCCGATCAAACGCGAATTTCAGTCCGTTATCTCGAATTGATCGAAACAAACGACTACAAGCGATTGCCCGGAGGTATCTTCAACCGCAGTTTTGTTAAGGCTTATGCTCGCAGCGTCGGATACGACGAGAAAGCGGCCATCGAAGGCTACACGCTTTACATGCGCGAGAAGGGCGAATCCGGCGACGAGATTTCAACTACCCCGTATCATTCGAAAGTTTACACAGATGCCAAAGCGACGCGTTCGCCCGTTTTAACCGTAGTGATGGCAATTGTAATTCTGGCGATCTTGACCGCCGTGGTGCTGGTGATACTCAACTGGGCGCAAAAAGGTTAAGCGCGATCGATGTCTGCCAACTTCAATGTGTTCCCGATGGCCCGCTACTGAAATAGCGGGCGATTCTTTTAGTGGTGTCTAATGCTCAAACTTCTCGGTGCCTTCTCCGTAGTCTCTGTGTCTTTGTGGTTAAGCGATCGTCAGAAAAATTCACCACAGAGACACACAGAACACGAAGGTAGCACAGAGGAAGTTGAATGTTCTGTTTCGTCTTGAGGAGTGAAATAACGCCAGTATGATTTCAGCCGAAATTCCCGAGGGTCTGACCTTTGACGATGTGCTCTTGCTTCCGGCGCGTTCTGATGTGCTGCCATCGGAAACGGACACGTCGACTCAATTCACGCGCAACATCCGGCTCCAAATCCCTCTCTGTTCCGCGGCCATGGACACGGTCACCGAAGCCGCGCTCGCGATAGCGCTCGCGCAACAAGGCGGCATCGGCGTGATTCACAAGAACATGAGCGTCGAGCGGCAGGCCGAGGAAGTTGACAAGGTAAAGCGCTCAGAATCAGGGATGATTGTTGACCCGGTGACGATCCTTCCCACGCGGCCCGTTCGCGATGCGCTTAACGTGATGGAGCGGTTCAAAATCAGTGGCGTCCCAGTCGTTGATGAAGACGGCCACCTCGTCGGCATCATTACGAATCGCGACCTGCGCTTTGAAACACGTTTCGATATTCCCGTTTCGGAAGTGATGACGAAGCAGCCGCTCGTGACTGTGCCGGTGGGCACAACGCTCGAACAGGCTAAAGCAGTCTTGCAAAAACATCGCATCGAAAAACTTCTCGTCATCGATGGGGATAAACGCATCAAGGGCCTGATAACAGTCAAGGACATTCAGAAAGCAATAAAATATCCAACGGCGGCGAAAGACGATCTCGGGCGCCTGCGCGTGGCCGCGGCCATTGGCGCCACGGGCGACTTTCGAGAACGAGCCGAAGCATTGGTCAACGCGCGGGTTGATTGTCTCGTGATCGACACGGCCCATGGCCACTCGGTGCGCGTGATCGAAGCTGTCAAAGAGATCAAGAAGCGTTATCCCGAAACAGATCTAATTGCCGGAAATGTCGGTACCGGCGATGGCGCGAAGGAATTAGTCGACGCTGGTGTAGACGCGGTTAAGGTGGGGATTGGACCAGGCTCGATTTGCACGACGCGCGTTGTCACTGGCGCAGGCGTGCCGCAGATCACGGCCATTAGAGATTGTGTTAACGCAGCGCAAGCCAGCGGTGTCCCTGTCATCTCAGACGGAGGCGTGAAATTTTCGGGAGACGTGGCGAAAGCAATTGCCTCCGGCGCCGACACTGTGATGATCGGTTCACTCTTCGCCGGCACGGAAGAAGCGCCCGGTGAAGTGATCCTGTTTCAGGGACGTTCCTTCAAAACGTATCGCGGCATGGGTTCGCTCGGCGCAATGCGTGAAGGCTCGCGCGATCGTTATGCACAGGAGATGGCCGAGAACGAATCGAAACTGGTGCCCGAGGGAATCGAAGGTCGCGTGGCTTACAAGGGTACGATTGCCGAGATGACCACCCAACTCGTGGGCGGCCTTCGTTCCGGTATGGGCTACACGGGTTGCCGCTCGATCAAAGAGTTTCAGCAGAATAGTCGGTTCATTCGCATCACTTCGGCGGGTCTGCGCGAGTCTCACGTTCATGATGTGATCATCACCAAGGAAGCGCCGAACTATCGACTGGAATAGACTCGGCTTCAAAGTAGATCGAAGAATACTTCGATTGATCTGCGACCAACGGAGACGGTTCCTCTCATGAACCTGAGCGGACCGCCAGAAATCAGGAACAAACCCTCTCTCGACGAGCGTATGGTCTGACATGAACATCCCCACAACCGAATCGGCCGCCAAGAAGCCGCTGCGACTATGGCCCGGCGTCATCGCCGCGGCGCTGTTACTTCTGCTTCGGTTTATCGTTCCTCTTGTCTTCCCTGATGCACAAATAGGCGGCGTGCCCACGATGTTGATAGGCGTGATGAGCGGCGTCTTGTTAGGCCTGCTCATTATCGTTTGGTGGTTGTTCTTCAGCCGGGCGCCGTGGTCCGAGCGCCTGGGCTTCCTTGGCTTGATGATTGTGGCGATGATTGCCGCCTCGCGCCTCATCCACGTGTCGATCGCCACGGGGGCAATGGGCTTTCTATTTTATGTCCTCGCGGTGCCTACTCTAACCTTGGCATTTGTCGCTGCTTTAATTGCGAGCCGGCGGCTGAATAACAAGACCCGAAGAATTGCGATCGCGGTGACGATTATCATCGCGTGCAGCGCGTGGGCGCTTGTTCGTACTGGCGGTTTTACCGCCAACTTCGATAACGATTTCGCATGGCGTTGGTCCAAAACGCCGGAAGAACGGCTGCTGGCTCTGGAAGGCGCGGGTCTCAATGTCGACGCGACAAAACCGCCAACAACTCCAACAGCGGCAGTAGCAAACGCAAACTGGCCGGGTTTCCGGGGTACGAACCGTGATGGCGTGGTTCCAGGCGCCCGGATTGAAACGAACTGGTCCACCTCGCCCCCGGTCGAAATTTGGCGCCGCCCGATCGGACCAGGATGGTCGTCCTTCGCGGTTGATGGCGATCTTCTTTACACGCAGGAGCAGCGAGGCGATAACGAGGTCGTCGCCTGCTACAACTTGATCACCGGCAAGCCCGTCTGGAAGCACCTCGACGCGGCGCGCTTCTGGGAATCCAATGCCGGGGCTGGACCACGCGCGACGCCGACGCTCAGCAACAAACGCGTATACACTTTTGGGGCAACCGGAATTTTGAACGCGCTGGACGCGGGAACCGGCGCTGTCTTGTGGTCGCGTAATGCAGCATCAGATACGAAGACGAAAACGCCGGGCTGGGGCTTCTCGAGTTCACCACTCGTAGTCGGCGACGTCGTCATCGTTGCTACCGCAGGCACGCTCGCCGGCTACGATACCGCTACGGGAACACCTCGATGGGTTGGCCCAAATGGTGGCAGCGGTTACAGCTCGCCACATCTAGTCACGATCCAGGGAGTGCCGCAGGTGCTGATGCTCGGTTCGCCCGCAGCTGTTAGTGTCGCTCCGGCTGACGGAAAAGTACTTTGGCAACACCAGTTGTCGCCCAGTGCTCGCATTGTGCAACCGGCCGTTACGCCCGAGGGCGACGTCCTGGTGCATGACGGCGAGGGAAACGCGATGCGTCGCATAGCGGCAACAAACGGAGCCAGCGGCTGGACCGTTCAGGAACGCTGGGAGTCGTTTGGAATCAATCCTTACTTTAACGACTTCATCATTCACGAAGGACATGCCTTTGGGTTCTCCGGCAGCAGCATCGCCTGCATAGACCTCAAGGATGGCGAACGCAAATGGAAGGGCGGAAACTTCGGTAACGGTCAACTAATAGTATTGCCTGACCAGGACCTGTTGATTGTGTTATCTGAGCAAGGCGAACTTGCGCTGGTGGGTGCGACACCCGGACAGTTTACCGAGCTCGCGCGATTCCCCGCGATCAAGGGTAAGACGTGGAATCACCCGGTGCTCGCAGGCGATGTTCTGCTCGTGCGCAACGGTGAAGAGATGGCAGCATTTCGGCTAAAACTCACCAGCGGCTGACCACGCTCATACACTCGGTCTTCACTTATCTGGCGAAAAGAATCCTTATG
This sequence comes from Pyrinomonadaceae bacterium, assembly GCA_963724185.1. Lineage (GTDB taxonomy): Bacteria > Acidobacteriota > Blastocatellia > Pyrinomonadales > Pyrinomonadaceae > PSRF01. The sequence goes on from CAVRTN010000001.1 coordinate 78,570, forward strand.
GTATGAGCAAGCACCTCATATTTATTTATGGCACGTTGAGACGCGGCAGCCCCGGATCAATGTCGGTAAGATTTCCACTTGCGGAGTTTGTCGCTGACGTCCAGGTGCAGGCCAGACTATACGACCTTGGCCCATATCCCGGGCTGCAACTCGGCAAATCAGACTCGATCGTCACCGGCGAGTTGTATGAAATAGACCAGAACACTTTGAGATTGCTGGACGAGTTTGAAGAATCAAGCAACTATCGCCGCGCCCAATTTGAAATCTCGCTCGGCGCCGAGAAACTTCAATGCTGGACGTATGAACCCGACCCTTCCTTTTATTCCTTGCACAAACTGATTTCTTCTGGCGATTGGATCGAATACGCCGGGGCGAAGGCGTCTGCTGATTCACGCGATGAACCAACACCTTGAGCTTGGAGAAGAGCAAAGCGTTCACCGGCCCTCATTGAGCTGGCTATGGCTATTGATCCTTTGTGCGACTCCTGTCCTATTGGTCACGGTCGTCGCTGCGTTTTTCGTCGTCAGCTCTCTGATGACGTCACCGGCAACGAGTGGGATATCTATTAGCGTCGGCAGTCCCGGCGTATGCCTGGGCGGCTCGATATTGCTTCTGCTCATTCTGGGTGCGATAGTGCTAAGTGATTTGCGTAAGTGGCTTGCTGCAGGAAAAGCATGTCTGGTGATCTATGAAAAGGGATTCACATACCAGGACAAGACTGCCCTCTCGACTTGCGGGTGGAACGAGATTAAACACATCGACTTCAAGCCGATGGCTGTCAAAACAAGGAGCTCGATCCCGAAAACTGTTAACGTGATTCGCTCAATCGTGAAAACAGATGGCACAGTGATCACCCTCACCGAGACACTCAACTTGAAGAAGATCACCGGGCTGGTTCTTCAGTCGCGTCAACAAGGGACGGGACGGTAACTCGTCCCCGCACGATCCATAATTCAAAGTGGTGGAGACTTTTTCGGGAAGAGATCGCCGAGAGCCTGGCGAGCGAGCCATTGCCATTCGTCCCACGTCGGCGCCCAGGAAAAGTTTTCGTAGTAGGGCCTGCCGGCGTTTGGCGGCGTCGTGAAGTCGTAGGTTTCCGGCTGCCGGAATTTCTCAGGGCCAAACGGAGAGGCATTCAAACTCTCTCTTTGTGTCTGCAAACATTCAAACATGCGTTGCTTTAACGCTCTTGCTCGTTCGTCAAGCAACAGGGTCGTCGTTTCCCTTTCCTGCCCTGGCAAAAACTCAGGCACTTTCGCTTTGAAGTCTTTACCTGGATGCAGGGCCATCTCAAACAGTGCCGGCGGCCTGAAGCCATTGCGTTTCATCAATCGCACCGCAGCATGCGTGGCAAAGGCCGTGGCGTCGTGATCAGGGTGTCCTCCCTCGTAAGGGTGAGTGACCACAACGTCTGCGGCTGACTGTTGGAGAAAAGTCGTGATTCTCCGCGTCAGTTCTGTAAGATAGTTTGACGCGCACTGGTCCGTTAGCTGAAGGTCCACGATCCTGTCGGGTGGAACGTTGGCCATTGCCAGCGCCGAGATGCATTCCTGACGGCGAGTTGCCGCATACGCAGCGCGTTCATGAAAACCGGCAGCCCGAGCATACTCCATGTCACCGGGTGCGCCGTCGGTCACGTGAAGCACGGTGACGTCAACCAGTTTTGAGATCAGGCAGCCCGCACCCACCACTTCATCGGCAGGATGGGCCACAATCACCGAACATTTCAATATGGGATTCAGGTCACCAGTGCCAAAGAGCTTTGCGTGGGGTGAACGCGGGATCCGTCGTTTCTTCGATTTGATCGGTTGAACCATTTACCCCGCCTGCTCGCACCCTGTTTACCCAGCTCAACTCGTTGCTGGACCGCCACCTCCGCATTGAATCGGAACATAACTGTGTACGTCCGGTACGAAGAACTCTTAGCATAACCATCCGAACTGAACTCAAGCGACCTGGTATTCAGCATTGCACTAAGAGAATGCGCAGGATTGTGACTTGGGTTCAGACTTCAGGGGGCGCTACCAATAACTTTAGTCAACCGCTGTACCAGAGTCCGCGCAACGAGATTGTGACTGATACCTTCGGGTGGATTGGGCGATTAGAGATTGACGTGTTTTATTTCCGCACCTGCTCGAAGCCGCACTGCTTTGGTTTCTTGTCCGGCCGCCAGCGCAGAAACCTGGTCCCATGTCGAAACCGGCCGCCGGTGAAATGATCAAACTGAACTTCGATCACCAGCTTCGTGGCCAGCGGTTCCCACTCACTGGTCTTCTTCGTGCTCCAACGGCTTGGACCACCAGGCTTGTTGCCGGTGAATCCCGGCGGCTTAATCATCGGCTCGAGCTTTTTTGTGAGTTCTTCTTTCTCGGCTGCATTAAAGCTGGAGGTAAAACCTACGTGATGCAGCAATCCTTCATCGTCATACAAACCGAGCAGCAACGATCCAATCATCTTGCCTGCGGATGCATACCGGAATCCACCGACAACGCAATCAGCAGTTCGCAGCTTTTTGACTTTCTTCATGCCATCACGCTCGCCGGAGCGATAAGGCAGATCCAAAAGCTTGGCGATTACGCCATCGAGCCGCACGCCTGGATCGTTTAGCCACTCGAGAGCAATTTCAGCGTCCAAAGTTTTTGGCGAAAGCTCTATGGATGCGTTTTTCGCGAGAAACTTTTTAGCAAAAGATTCCAGGCGCTGCCGTCGTTTCTTCAACGGCTCGGTGTCGATTGCATTACCGTTCTCGTCAACTAACAGATCAAAAACGATCAGCCTTGCCGGCGTTTCCTTCGACAATTTTTCAACGCGGCTGGCAGCGGGATGAATCCTTTGGAGCAACGCATCGAATGAAGGCTCTCCATTGAGCGTGATGATCAACTCACCATCGATGACAAACTTCGTGGCCTTCACCTTTGCTATTGCCGAAACGATCTCGGGAAAATATCGTCCAAGGGTTTGGCCCGACTTTGATTGCAACTCAACACTATCGCCATCGCGAAATGCGAGGCACCGAAAGCCATCCCACTTTGGTTCATACTGCCAGTTTTCTCCCGTCGGAATCTCGTTAACTAATAACGCTTCCATTGGTGGATATCCGGGCTTGATGGGTAGACTCATAATCTCAGTTGCTCTCAGTTTTTTTGAACGGCTGGGCCAGGGCCGTCTTTCTAACGTGGAGATGGACCATTCGTTGCCTGCGGCAAAAGCCTGCGCGCGAAACTTCCAACTCTTTTAACCAGATCCGGCGCACCCGCTTCGCGTTCTATCGCGGCAACCAGTGCTGAACCAACTACAGCTGCATCAGCGTAACGCCAAACTTCCTTAACCTGGTCGACAGTTGAAATTCCAAAACCTACAGCCACCGGCAGTTCAGAAACCTGGCGCACTCTCGCGACTAGCCTCTCCGCTTGTCTGCTCACCTGTTCCTGCGAGCCTGTTACTCCAGTTCGCGAGACCGCATAGATGAAGCCGCTCGCGCGTTCAGCTACCAGCCGGAGTCGAAAGTCGGTAGAAGTAGGCGCCACCAGAAGAATCATATCCAGTCCAGACGCGTCGAGCAGTCCGGAGAATTCCGTGGCCTCTTCCGGCACCAGATCCGTCACCAGCACAGCGTCAGCGCCAGCCCTTTTCGCGTCGCGCGCAAGTCGCTCTAAACCAAACTGCAGCAACGGGTTAAAATAGCTGAACAAGACGATCGGCACTTCGGTTTTCAAGCGCACCTGCTGGACCAGATCAAGAATGTCCGCAACGCCGACTCCGTCTTTCCTGGAATTCAATGCGCGCTGGGAAGCCCTTTGAATGACCGGGCCATCGGCCATAGGATCACTAAATGGAACGCCGAGCTCCACGATGGCCGCTCCCGCCTGGGCCAGCTCCAGCAGCAACGCGTAAGTCGTTTCCAGGTCAGGATCGCCGGCAGTGATAAACGGAATTAGACCGCGCCCGTCGTCGCGTTTCAAGCTCGCAAATGTTTCGCTAATTCGACTCACTGAACTCTTCCTGTCGCGCTCTGCGTAAGACAGACATTCCTGTCTGTCTCATATTCTCGGAACAGCGAGAGGACAGTCAGGAATGCCCGTCCTACGATTCATCTGCAGCGCTGACCGTTTCCACATCCTTGTCGCCACGACCGGAAAGATTGACGACGAGGACCTGGTCGCTCGTCATCTCGCTTGCAACTCGCTGAGCGTGAGCTACGGCATGCGCTGACTCGAGCGCCGGGATAATTCCTTCCAGTCTGGCCAGTTCATGAAAAGCAGATAACGCTTCAGAGTCGGATACGGAAACATATTCGACCCGGCCGGCGTCGTGTAGATAGGCGTGCTCCGGACCAATAGCGGGATAATCAAGCCCGGCTGAGACCGAATGCGTGCCGGCGATCTGTCCCCTCTCATCCTGCAAGACGTAGCTCATGGTGCCGTGCAAAACGCCGGGCCGCCCTCCGCCCGTTTCGTTAAACCGCGTGGCGTGATCACCCAAACTATTTCCTCTCCCACCTGCTTCAACGCCGATCATGCGCACGCTTGGATCTGACAGGAACGGGTGAAACATGCCAATGGAATTTGAACCGCCGCCGACACACGCTATCAGGACATCAGGCAGGCGGCCCTCGCTTTCAACTATTTGCGTTCGCGTTTCGCGTCCGATCACACTTTGGAAATCTCGGACCATCAGCGGATACGGATGCGGGCCCAGCGCGCTCCCTAACAGGTAATAAGTGTCGGCCACGTTGGTTACCCAATCGCGCAATGCCTCGTTGATCGCTTCTTTTAACGTGCGAGATCCGGCGGTGACCTCGCGCACTTCCGCGCCCAGCAATTTCATTCGAAAGACATTCAGGTTCTGCCGCTTGATATCCTCCGCTCCCATGTAGACGGTGCATTCAAGGCCAAACAAGGCGCACACAGTTGCGGTAGCCACACCATGCTGGCCGGCGCCTGTTTCAGCAATGATGCGTTTCTTTCCCATCCGTCGCGCCAACAAAACCTGGCCCAGCGTGTTGTTGATCTTGTGCGACCCAGTGTGTGAAAGGTCCTCGCGTTTCAGATAGACGCGCGCGCCGGCCCATTTTTGCGAAAGTCGTTCGGCATGAAAGAGAGGTGTTGGACGGCCGGAGTAGTTTCGCAACAGGTCATCTAACTGAGCGTGAAACGCCGGATCCCTGGTGGCGGAGAAATAGGCCGCGGTCAATTCTTCGAGCGGCGCCATCAGTGTTTCAGGAACAAAACGCCCGCCGTAACGGCCCCAATGGCCCAGGTCATCCGGTTGTGTGTCAGAGTTTTTCATTTGTTCAGAACCAATATCCGCCGATTTCACAGATTAACAGACTGGTTCAGCAGACACGTTTAGGTTCGAAGACTACGACAAGCTAACGGCTGAATCTGTGTCATCTGCGGAATCTGTGGATTCGGCCTTTCTCGCAGCGGCAATGAACGCACGCACCAGCGCCGCATCCTTGCGGCCGGGCGAGACTTCAAGTTTGCTCGCTGCATCCACTGCGTATGGTTCGACAGCTGCAATCGCCTCGCTCACATTCTCTGGCGCGAGTCCGCCGGCAAGGAAAAGTTTCGGCACGAGCGCTCTCGTCAATCGCGCGCGCGTCCAGTCGCACGTCTTCCCCGTTCCACCTCGCTCGCGAGGACTATTCTGATCGAATGCGTCCAGCAGAATGGCGTCGACTGGATAACGCAAAGCATGCTCGGGAGTGTAGCTCTCATCCACTCGCAGGGCTTTGATCACCGATCGGCCGCGCAGGCCTGCGCAATAATCAGGAGATTCATCGCCATGGAGTTGCACCGCAGACACTTCGGCCAGATCCGCTAATCGCTTGACAATATCAGGGCCAGGCTCGTTAACGAAAACTCCAACCGTTAACAGATCCGCGGGCAACTGTCTGACAATTGCGCGCGCGGCGAGGGGCTCAATGTAACGGGGACTCTTGCGGTAAAAATTGAAGCCCAAGGCATCTGCACCGGCCGTAACCGCCGCGAGTGCGTCTTCCAAATTCGTAATACCGCAGATTTTGACTTTCACCATCACGAGCCTTCAGTTTCTAGGATCAGTTGTCGCAGCGCTTCGCCGGGCGAAGTTTCACGCATCAGGCTCTCGCCGATCAGGAATCCTCTATATCCAACCGCCTGCAATCTCGTCAGTTCACTGGCGCTGCGCAAGCCGCTTTCACTAATGGCAATCAGGCCCGAAGGAAAGTACTGCGCCAGCTCGAATGAAGGATCGAGGGATACTGTAAACGCGCGCAGGTCACGATTGTTGACACCAACGAAGCCGGCCCCGCAGGCAAGTGCCCGCCGCAGTTCTTTCCTTGAATGAACTTCCACGAGCGCATCCAACCCCAGTTCGTCTTCGGCTACACGGCGCAGTCTTCCAAGAGTCTGGTCATCAAGAGCGGCAACGATCAGAAGCACTGCGTCCGCACCCGCGCCGGCCGTCTCGTAAATCTGATATTCATCGACAACAAAATCTTTTCGGAGGACAGGGACCTTTACCGCGGCACGCACAGCTCGCAGATCGTCCAGCGAACCCTGGAACCGGCTCTCTTCCGTTAAGACTGAAACCGCGGCGGCGCCATTAGCTTCATACTCGCGCGCGATCTGCGCCGCGTCAGCGCCGGCTCGGATCACTCCTTTCGAAGGAGACGCGCGCTTGAACTCCGCGATGATATTCACGCTGTCGTTTACCAATGCTTTGCGAAAAGCATTGCGCGTGGATCCGCTTCTCACCTCTTCCGCGCGTTCGCGCAACTCAGAGAGTGGAAACTGCGCCTGCGTGATCGCAAGACGTCTTCTTTTGTCAGCGATGATCTCAGTAAGAAAATCCATGCGCTCTTTCGAGAATTACGTCATCCGGCGTTAGTTACTTCGATCAGCGACTGGAGTTTCGCCCAGGCAGTCCCGCTGTCAATACTCTTTTCGGCGAGCCGGGCCGCCGACATTAGGTCCTTCGCTAGTCCACCAACGAAGAGCGCAACGGCTGCGTTGGCCACGACCAGCGAGCGCGCATCGTCCTGCCTCGTTCCCCGGACCACCTCGAGAATCGTGGCGGCGCTTCCCTTTTCGTCTTCCGCCCGCAACTTTGCCAAATCTGAGTAACCGAAACCAAAATCCCACGGCGTGATTTCAAAGTTGTTTACGCGGCCTTCATATGCTTCGGCGACTAATGTCTCTCCTGCAAGTGTTACTTCATCCAGTCCGTCCACACCGTGGACGACCCAGGCGCGTTGCGTTCCCAACCTGAGAAGCGTTTCAGCAACCGGATCGAGAAAACGCCGATGCCAAACGCCAACAATCTGACGTGGAGCAGCTGCAGGGTTTGTCAACGGGCCCAGCAGATTAAAAGTCGTCGGCACACCCAGCTCGCGTCTCACACTCGCAACTCGCGCAGTCGCGCCGTGATAGAGCGGTGCAAACATAAAACAAATGCCAATTTCGTCGAGGCAGTTTTGTGAGACAGCGGGTGCAGCAGCGACGTTAACTCCTAGAGCGGTAAGAACATCCGCGCTGCCGAACCGACTAGCGGCGGCGCGGTTGCCGTGTTTTGCTACCGGTAGACCAGCCCCGGCAATCACAAACGCCGCGGCGGTCGAGATATTGAATGTCTTGGCCGGGCTCGATCCTGTGCCGGCAGTATCGATGAAACAATCGTGACGCGTCTTAATTCTCAGCACCCGGCTGCGCATCACTTCTGCCATGCCCACCAACTCATCGACGGTCTCACCTTTAAGAGCAAGCGCGATCAAAACCGCGGCAATCTGGGCATCGCCAGCATTGGTTTCCAACAAAGCATTCAAGAGCTCTGCAGCTTCTTCACGAAGCAAGCCCTCGCCGCGCACAAGCCGCGGTATAAACTGTCGCAGCCCAAGCTCAGCGCTGTTTCCACTCGGTCGACCCGGTTCATCCGTTGTCGAAGTGATTCTTACTTTACTCATAGCTCAAGAAAATTATTTAACAGGCTCTTTCCCGCCGGCGTCAGGATCGACTCTGGATGAAATTGAACTCCCTCCAGCTTCTTTGTGCGATGGCGCAAACCCATGATCAGTCCGTCTGAACTGGTTGCGGAAACCTCGAAGCAATCGGGGAGCGTTTCCTTCTCCACTATCAGCGAATGGTAACGGCCGGCGCGGAAAGTAGATTCGATGTCTTTGAAAACCGTCTTGCCGTCGTGAGATATTTCAGACGCCTTGCCGTGGACCAAAACAGGCGCGCGTACGACGCGTCCACCAAATGATTGTGCTATTGCCTGATGGCCCAGACACACACCGAGGATTGGAATTAACCCGGCGAAGTGTTTAATCATCTCGATACAAACGCCTGCGCCATCAGGCGTTCCGGGACCCGGCGAAATAATAATCCGGCTCGGAACCAACTCATCTCTTACTTCCGCAACCGTCACTGCATCATTGCGCCGGACCAACACATCGCCACCAAGCTCGCCAAGATATTGCACGAGGTTGTAAGTAAACGAGTCGTAGTTGTCGATGACGAGAATCATACTTTCCTAAGAATCTATCCACAGATTACGCCGATTACACAGATAAAAGGCAACAGGAAAGAAACTCTCTAAGAAAACCCACAATGGGTTTGTTGAATCTGCGTAGTCTGCGTAATCTGCGGATAATTCTTCCCTGCCTTACATTTCGTTTTCCGCAATCTCCACCGCGCGGAATAGTGCCCTGGCCTTGTTCAACGTCTCTTCATACTCCTGGCTGGGAATCGAATCGGCGACAATTCCGGCGCCGGCCTGCACTGATGCCTTACCATCTTCGCCAATGACGATGGTGCGGATCGCGATACAGGAATCGAGATTGTCTGCGTAGTCGGCATAAAAAACGGCGCCGGCGTATACCCCGCGCGGTTCCGGCTCAAGCTCGCGAATAATTTCCATGGCGCGCAGTTTGGGAGCCCCGGTCACAGTGCCCGCGGGAAAACATGAAGCGAGCGCATCAAAACGATCGAGCGGTTCTCTCAACTCGGCGCTGAGCTCTGTGACGAGGTGTTGCACGTGCGAATAACGCTCAACCGTCATCAGCTTTTCAACTCTGACTGATCCATAAGTCGCCACTCGGCCCAAATCGTTGCGCCCCAAATCGACGAGCATTACATGTTCGGCTACTTCTTTTTCGTCAGCGCGCATCTCGCGACCCAGCAACAGATCTTCAGCCTCGTCTTTTCCACGCGCGCGCGTGCCGGCGATCGGTCGATAGTCCAGACGCGAACCTTGGCACCGGACGAGAGTTTCCGGCGATGCCCCGATGACCCACTCTCTGTCGAGGCGCATTAAAAACATATATGGCGAAGGATTCGTCGCGCGTAACGCGCGATAGATGTTGACGGGAGCGGCGGCAACGTTTCTGGTGAAACGCTGCGACAAGACGACCTGATAGCAGTCGCCTGCGGCTATCGATTCCTTCGCCTCGATGACGGCCTGTTCAAAATCTCCCCTGGGCCAGCCGGAGACGAACGATGCCGCACTGTTTCTGAGTACCGCAGGCTGCGAAGATTGTGTCGGACTCTGCGTCAGGATCTTTTCAAGTCGAAGGGTTTCCGCCACCGCGTGATCGTAAAGCTGCTCCAATCGCTCACGGCTCGAGTCGGCTTCGTCGATGAAAACGATGGAAGTGATCTCAATCCTGCGATGGACACTGTCGAAGGCCAGCACCGACTTGTAAAACATCCAGACTGCATCGTCCGGAAGTTCACCAGAGCTTGTGCCCGCAAACTCGGTTTCCAGTCTGGGCTCAAACCAGCGCGCGGCAGAGTATGCGAGGTAGCCGACCACTCCGCCGGCGAGTGGCGGGAGCCCGCTCCGTTTTGCGAGTCGTTTGGTGCGGAAGTGTTCCTTGAGGAAATCCGTCGCGGGCATGTGGACCACATCGGCAGCTCCACCCCGTTCGATAAAGGTTTTGCTGCCCCGCCCGCGCACAATCATTTCAGGCTCTGCTCCCAGAAAAGAATATCGCGCCGCGCGTTCACCACCTTCGACGGATTCGAGCAGAAAACTATACTTCGCGTTCCCAGCGACAGCTCTAAACGCGCCGACGGGAGTCTGCAAGTCTCCGGGCACGGTCCGCACAACCGGCACGACGTTTCCTCGTTTAGCTTCAAGCTCAAACTCGGCAAATGTTTTTGGTTGCAAAGTCCACATTGCAATTCAACCTGTAGCGCAAACTATTAGTTTGCGTTTGCTTTAGGAACTAACGACTCGGGGAGCGACTGCTTCGTGGATAGCATGTACCTGATGAACAAGTTCTTCGTATTGTTCGAGCCTCAATGCCTGCACGCCATCGCATAACGCGTGTTCAGGCTGATCGTGGACCTCAATGATCAAACCATCGGCTCCTGCCGCAACACTCGCTCGCGCCAGCGGGGTGACCATATGGTTTCGTCCGGTGCCATGAGATGGATCAACCACAACAGGAAGGTGCGAAAGCCGGCGCACTTCGGGAATCGCGGCTAGATCGAGAGTGTTGCGCGTGTGCTGAGCGAAAGTGCGCACGCCGCGCTCGCAAAGAATCACATTGTAGTTTCCCTCGGCCATTACATACTCGGCCGCCAACAGCCATTCCTCGAGTGTGGCCGAGAGACCGCGCTTGAGCAGCACCGGCAGAGGCGAGCGTCCAGCGCGCCTCAGGAGCGTGAAGTTCTGCATATTGCGCGCGCCGATTTGGAGGACGTCGCCATATCGTTCAACCAGGTCCACGCCGGCTTCATCCATCGCTTCGGTTACGATCATCAGGCCAAGGGTTTCGCGAACCTCAGCCAATATTTGCAGCCCACTTTCTCCGAGACCCTGAAATGCATATGGCGAAGTGCGTGGTTTGAAAGCTCCGCCGCGGAAGAAACGCGCCCCGCTCTTTCGGACAGCCGCGGCGATGTTCAACGTTTGCTCCCGACTCTCAACAGCGCAGGGCCCGGCGATGATAGCCAGCTCGTCACCTCCTATCGTTGCATTGCCTACGCGGACGACGGTTTTTTCTGTCTTGAGATCAAGCGTGATCAACTTGTAAGGCTTACTAACGCGAACCGTCTCGGCCACCCCGGGCAGCGTTTCAAAATGGGTGGCGTCTACTGCGTCGCGATTGCCGGTGATGCCGATGGCCGTCCGCATTGCTCCGGGAAGCGGGTGGGCTTTGTATCCCAACTTCTCGATAGCGCGTACGACCGCCGTTACCTGCGCATCTGTTGCATCTTTCTTCATTACTACCAGCATGGTGTCTCATGGTCCTTTTGAACGTGGAAATAGTCCGTTTACTAAACGAAAAAGCCCGCTGCCTGATTATTGAATCAAAGCAGCGGGCCCGAGAAATTATGTTTGTTTGTAGCTAGTTTTGGCCGGGTCTCCGGCGGCTCATTTCAAACACAACTCCAGACACGCCGCCTCGCCAATACCAATTACTATCCTGCGCGTGTCTGATCTGATGTGTCATTAACAACTTCAACCTAGCCTTTAGTGAAAGCGCTGCTTTTATACAGGACTAAATCAGAACCTGTCAAATAGTTCCAGCTGCGAGGCTTGTTCGAATTCTTCTCTGCGTAGTCTCAGCGTTCTCTGCGACTCTGCGGTTAACGAACGCTTTAACACATCACCACGGAGACGCAGAGACCGCCGAGTATGCGCAGAGGCTGAAATTAGATTACTCCAACCCTTGAGCGTATCGCTTGACAGAACAACGGTCACGCCCATATTTTCGTAGTCGCCTGCGTCATGCACGGTGATGCAGCTTCAAATAATGAATAGAACGCCCGTCAGCTCGCATTGCTACTCCTATTACCGCCTTTCCCGTTTGAGGAACAGAGGCGGTCATGGTCTATGCACGATCTGATCTAGCGGACTAATACAAAGTTCGAAACCGGCCACTGATTCTTCCAAACGGAAGTTGAAGTGGCCGGTTTCTTTGTGCCCGACCGACATGAGGACGCCGGAGCAATCAGGAGAGATTGTTATGTCCACGAAAACTGGAGACGCGTTGCTGCTCGACCACGGCGACATGCGCCTCGTCACAAACGCTAGCGAGGAACCACTGTCGACCGACAGTTCACCTGGTCGTAATCAGATCATCCAGCTTGATCCCGATCACCCTGGATTTGGCGACGCTGAATACCGCGCTCGCCGCAACTCGATCGCCCGCATAGCAATGGGTTACCAACCCGGCACTCCGATTCCAGATGCGCCTTACACTGAACTCGAACACGAACTATGGCGCACGATTCGTGAAACGATTGGACCCGCGCACCAGCGACATGCCTGTGCGGAGTATCTTGAATGCATTGCCAGACTCGATCTGCCGCACAATCGCATACCGCAACTAAGCGAGGTGTCGGCCCGAGTGCAGTCTCTCAGTGGCTTTCGTCTTGAGCCAGTGGCCGGACTCGTCCAGCCTCGGGTTTTCCTGGAGTCGCTGGCCGACGGCGTTTTCTTGTGCACTCAGTATATTCGTCACCACTCCACTCCTCTTTACACGCCTGAACCTGACGTGGTCCACGAACTATTGGGCCATGCCGTCACTCTTGCCGGCGCGCACTTTGCTGACCTCAACCGGCTGGTGGGGAGCGTTGTTAGACGAACCCATTCACAGGAGAAACTCGAGCGGTTGGCACGCGTTTACTGGTTTACGATCGAGTTTGGGGTTGTGCGCGAAGACAATCAAATCAAGGCTTACGGAACGGGACTTCTGTCTTCTGCTGGAGAACTCGAGAAGATGCATGGCGCAGAGTTGCGTCCTTTCGATCTCGAAGCCGCCGCGCGACAGGAATATGATCCCACCAGATTTCAACCGCTTCTCTATTCCGCAGAATCTTTTGCGGAGATGTATCAGAAGTTGACCGATTACCTGACTCGATTGAGTTAAACGATTCCGAGTTACTACTCGCCCATTCATCGGTACTTTGTTTGCATATAGCATGAAGGGTTTCCAAATAACTCATGAATTGCGAGTGCATCCGGTCCGGAAACAGACATATGGGTGTCCGGTTCGTACCGTATAGCTACAGCGAAGTATGTCAACAACAGGAGTGGTCCCGATGAAGAAGGCTTTCACGCAAAGCAGATCCGTCTGGATGGACACGGTCAAGACGCCGCCGCCGCAACCGCCCCTGGCCGAAAGAGTTACGGCCGACGTTTGTGTGGTGGGCGCCGGCATCGCGGGGATGACGACCGCTTATCTGCTTTCGCGGGAGGGTAAATCGGTTGTGGTGCTTGACGATGGCCCAATCGGCGGAGGCATGACCGAAAGAACCACAGCGCACCTCGTGACCGCGCTGGACGATCGTTATTTTGAATTAGAGCGGCTGCACGGCGAAGACGGCGCACGCCTGGCGGCGGAAAGCCACGCGGCTGCGATCAACGCGATCGAAGCGATTGTTGACCAGGAAAAAATCAAATGTGAATTTGAGCGGCTCGACGGTTATCTGTTTGTCCCACCGCGCGAATCAAGAGAAATACTCGACGATGAACTTGAAGCGGCGCACAAAGCGGGTTTGACAGACATTGAGAAAGTTGAACGCGTGCCCTGGGATTCTTACGACACTGGACCAGCGCTGCGATTTCCTCGCCAGGCACAGTTTCATCCTTTGAAGTATCTTGCCGGCCTCGCGAAAGCTATCGAACAAAACGGCGGACGAATTTTCACGCAAACTCACGCAACTGAGATCGAAGGCGGCAAGCCGGCGCGCATCGATACGAGCAGCGGCGGAGTAGTCACTGCCGGCGCGGTTGTAGTTGCTACCAACACTCCGGTAAACGATCTGATCGCAATTCACACGAAGCAAGCTCCGTATCAAACTTATGTAATCGGAGCGCGCGTGCCGTTGGGTTCGGTTACCCGAGGTCTTTATTGGGATACGCCCGATCCATACCACTATCTCCGAATCGAAACTGCAGGCAAAGGCGATGAAGCTTTCGACGTGCTAATTGTAGGAGGTGAAGATCATAAGACGGGACAGGAGGATGATGCCAACAAGCGCTTTGCCGCGCTGGAGCGATGGACGCGACATCGATTCCCGATGGTCGAGGGTATCGAGTATCGCTGGTCCGGGGAAGTAATGGAACCGATTGATGGCCTGGCATACATCGGACGGAATCCCTTGGATAAGAATAATGTCTACATCGCCACCGGAGATTCAGGCAACGGCATGACGCATGGAACAATCGCGGGACTTCTTTTGTGCGACCTGATAATGGGCCGGCGCAATCCGTGGGAGTCGATTTACGATCCTTCGCGCGTCACACTCAAGGCCCTTCCCGAGTTTGCCAGGGAAAATTTGAATGTGGCCAAGCAATACACTGACGTTATTTTGGCCGGCGACGTGGAAAGCGCAGACGAAATAAAAGCAGGCGCGGGTGCGGTCATTTCACGGGGTTTGCACAAAGTGGCGGTGTATCGAGACCCAAAGGGAGAGGTTCACGAAATGTCGGCCGTCTGCCGGCACCTCGGCTGCATAGTCAACTGGAACACTATGGAAAACACCTGGGACTGCCCCTGTCATGGCTCGCGTTATGACGCAATGGGCAAAGTGTTTCAGGGACCAGCCAACAGCGATCTCCCTGCTGTTGAGGAATAAAAAATCGGGCGGGGCATGAAGATAAAAAATCACAGTGCCGCCCGTGAGTTTGGATTACGCGCAATAATTCGCGTTCACAGATAACAAGGAGGAATAGAAATGAGTTTCAATCAAGAGATACTGTCAGGTAACAACCCCAACGGTGCGAACGGCCATGATTCCGGAAATATTAATGTCGGTGAAATTGAGCGAGTGGTTTGCGCTATCGCCGGCGGCGCATTGGCCGTCTACGGCTTTCGAAGCCGCACACTCAAGGGCCTGCTCTTAACCGTAGCTGGAACCGCACTGCTGCATCGCGGGGCCACTGGTCATTGCAATACTTACGACTTGCTCGGAATTACGACGAATGGAGACAACACACACGGTGAAACGTCTGAACCCGTGGCGAAAGACATTCATATCGAGAAGTCGATCACGATTGGCAAATCGCCATCGGAGCTTTACAGCTTCTGGCGCGACTTTGAAAACCTGCCGAAATTCATGGCCCATCTAGAGTCAGTCAGATGCGTGGGCCTTAACCGTTCACATTGGATCGCGAAAGGGCCGGCCGGAAAACTCGTCGAATGGGACGCTGAGGTCTACAACGAAAAACCGAATGAGTTGATCGCCTGGCGTTCATTGGAAGGTGAAGTTACCAACGCCGGCTCAGTTCGTTTTGAGGACGTAGGCGAGCGCGGCACTGTGGTCCGCGTGGTGCTTAACTACAATGCGCCCGGTGGAAAACTCAGCGCTTTCGTCGCAAAACTTCTCGGCGGCGAGCCGGGGCAGATGATTGAAGACGATTTGCGGCGGTTAAAACAGATTCTTGAAGCGGGTGAGATCGCGAGTGTTGAAGGCCAGCCTTCTGGTCGCGATTCCGAAGCGGAGCCGATTGCCAGGACGCCTGAACCGTCAATCGAAAACGCCGGTGATCCGGTGAAGAGTCGCGCGGCGTCAAGCCTCAGCTAAGACCGCAGCAAATAAACGAACAAGGGGAGAACGACATGAAAGCGCTTTGCTGGTTCGGAAAGTATGATGTGCGGGTTTACGACGTACCTGAACCGAAAATAATTAATCCGCACGACGCAATTATCAAGGTCACAACAACGGCAATCTGCGGTTCGGATCTGCATCTATACGACGGCTACATTCCCACGATGCAGAAAGGGGACATCCTCGGCCACGAATTCATGGGTGAGGTAGTCGAAGTCGGTCGCGCGGTCAAGAATTTAAAACCCGGCGACCGCGTGGTAGTTCCCTTCACCATCGCTTGCGGCAATTGTTTCTTCTGCAGGAAGGAATGCTGGTCCGCCTGCGACAACACTAATCCAAACGCGGGCATGGCCGAATCGCTTTACGGTTATTCCGGATCAGGTCTCTTTGGTTATTCCCACATGATGGGCGGCTATGCCGGCGGGCAGGCAGAGTTTGTCAGAGTGCCCTTCGCCGATGTTGGACCGAAGAAGATTCTGAATGGACTTACTGATGAGCAGGTGCTCTTCCTTTCCGACATTTTTCCCACCGGCTACATGGCCGCGGAAAACTGCAACATCAAACCAGGCGACACGGTAGCAGTCTGGGGTTGTGGACCAGTGGGCCAGTTTGCGATCAAGAGCGCATACCTGCTGGGTGCGGAACGCGTCATTGCGATTGACGACGCGCCGGAGCGTTTGCGGATGGCCGCTGAACACGGCGGAGCGGAGACGATCGACTTCAGCAAAGAGGACGTCTTCGATCGCCTGAAGCAGATGACGGGAGGAATTGGTCCTGACTCGTGCATCGACGCGGTTGGGCTTGAGGCCCACGGTACAACGGTCGATGCGCTCTACGACCGGGCTAAAGCTGCGCTCATGATGGCCACGGATCGCCCACACGCGCTTCGCCAGGCTATTCATGCGTGCCGCAAGGGAGGAACCGTTTCAATCCCGGGCGTGTATGGCGCGTTCCTCGATAAATTCCCGCTTGGAGCAGCATTCGCAAAGGGCCTGACTTTCAAGATGGGCCAAACGCACGTGCACAAATATATGCAGCCGCTGCTGGATAAGATCGAGGAAGGTGCTATCGATCCCTCGTTTGTAATCACGCATCGCATGAGTTTGGCAGATGCGCCGGCCGGCTACGCAACCTTCAAGAACAAGGAACACGAATGCATCAAGGTGGTTTTAAAGCCGTAAGAAATTAAACAGCAATCAGCAACCAGCAGTCAGCTGACAAAACCATTGACCTGGTCCTGCTGTTCACTGTTTGCTGTTTGCTAACTCCAGATACTTCAAGGGAGCACAAACCATGTCCGATAAAGATCGCCAGAAGAAGGACGGAGAGAACAAGGATAAGAAGAATCAGAGAATGCGCGAGAGTGTGGCCGCTCGCCGTAATGATAATCCCACGCCGCGCGAACGCGAGAAACACAAAGCGAAGATGACTGATACGATTCCGGAAGGCGCGGCGCGGATGCGCAAGAAGGACAAGTGAGGATTCAGCAAAAGTGATTCGCGAACGAAACTAACGTGCTGATTCAAAAGCGATCCACTAAATTACACCAACCACAAAATTTCTTCGTGAACTTGGTTTAATTTCGTGGATCGATTTCTGACTTCTGACTTTTGTTTCCCTGATTCACGCTGCCGCCATATCGGCGTCGCTGATATCGAAGTTTGCGGAAACCTTTTGCACGTCGTCGTGATCCTCGAGCACTTCCATTAGCTTGAGCATCTGTCTCGCTTCCGCGCCTTCGAGTTTCTTGTACTCCTTCGCCACCATCTCGACCTCAGCCACCGGCGGCTCGATTCCCGCTTTCTTGACGGCTTCAAGCACAGCATCGAAATCAGTAGGCGAAGTGATCACTTCGAAGTTGTCTCCATCATCGCGTAAATCTTCCGCGCCGGCATCGGTGACAATTTCAAACAGTTCATCTTCAGACTTCGCCGATTTGGGGACGACAATGTAACCCTTCTTTTCAAACATCCACGCGACTGCGCCGGCTGCCGCGAGGTTGCCCCCGTTCTTGGAAAACGCGTGACGGATTTCGGCAACCGTGCGGTTGCGATTGTCGGTCATCGATTCGATCAACAGCGCGACTCCGCCCGGCCCATAACCCTCGTAAGTAATCTCTTCGTAGTTGACCCCTTCTTCTTCGCCGGTGCCCTTGCGCACGGCGCGTTCAATTGTCTCGTTAGGCATGTTGCCGGCTTTCGCGTCGAGGATCGCTTTGCGCAAGCGCGCGTTGCCGTCAGGATCGCCTCCGCCCGAACGCGCAGCGACCGTTATTTCCTTGATGAATTTGGTAAACAGTTTCCCGCGCTTGGCATCGAGCGCGCCCTTTTTGTGCTTGATACTATGCCATTTTGAATGTCCCGACATTAGCTAACGGTCCTCTACGAATTATTCGATTGTAGTTTGCAGGCTTCGCAATATATCACAAGAGTAGACGGTGAAACATCCGCCGCATCAACCCGGCCTCACGCCGGCGCCACTTAAAACAGATCTCATTCCTTAAGGAAGTATTCCCTGGCTACGGCAGTGGATCCGGGTTTTGTGACCTTTATCGTTTTCAATTTGGAAGTCTGTCCCGCAAGGATTTCGACCGCACTGCGGGAGACTGAAAATGCGTCCGCAATAGTTCTTACCAATTCATCATTTGCCGCTCCATCGACAGGCGGAGCGGCCAGCCTCACTCGGAGCGCTCCGTCGTGTTCACCCACAATCTCACTGCGCGAAGCTCGCGGAACTACGCGTACATTGAAAGTCAGCGCACCGTTTTTTTCGACGTGTGGAATCATAAGACCTTGGTCGTAAATCAGAAGCACCAGCAGCTTTGACTGACCTCATGCAAAGAAAACGAGGCGCATTCCGCGTAGCAGCGTTCCGGCCACGGCTGTCTGAAAGAGCCACACAATGATGAGAGCGACGAGGGGAGAGATATCAAACATGCCGGCTCGGGGAACGATGCGCCGCAGTGGGCCAAGGAGTGGCTCGGTGGCGTTGGTTAGCAGGCGCATTAGCCGGTTCGAATAGCTCACCCGTCCCCAGGAAAAGATTATTCGAATAAAGATGAGCAACGAATAAAAACTAAGCAGGCCATAAAGCACATACCCGATGGCCGGAGCAAATGCCTGCGCCGCGACACTCACAACCACGCCGGCCAGTGTGTTGGCAATGCTCGTCACCAATCGCAAAGCGATCCAGCCCAGCAGCACAGTCAGGAGAATCGTAATCAATGGCGCAAACTTTTGATCGACCCCAGCCCCAGTGATCGCGCGACGGACTGGTCCAAGGGTCGGATCGGTGAGTCTCCGGATCGTACGCGAGCTCCAGGTAAACGGGTTCAGATCCAACTGGTTAGCGATCAGACGCAACACCAGCAACACAATGAGCACCACGATCGACATGATCAGTGCCCAGTTTACGAACCAGTAAAGCCTTTCGAGAATAATCATTTAATTTTGCCTAACCGCGTTCACCAAATATGGCGGTCCCCACTCGGATCATCGTTGCCCCTTCTTCAATTGCGACCTCAAAGTCGTGGCTCATGCCCATCGATAATTCTCCGGCGCGATTGCCAAAACGGCCTTCACGTTGAAATTGATCTCGCAGTTTATGCAGCGCGCTAAAAAAATGACGTCCGCCTTCAGGGTTTTCAAAGTAAGGCGGCAAAGTCATCAGACCTATCAAACTCAGACGTTCGCACTCCGCCACAGCATCAAGCACAGCGACTAACTCTCCTGGATCTGTACCTGTCTTACTCTCTTCGCCTCCGAGATCGACTTGCACCAGCACGTCAAGTTTTTCACGGCCTTCAGAATCACACAGGCGATCAAGACGTTTCGCCAGCGACACGGAATCGAGCGAATGAATAACATCGAACAGACTGATTGCCCGGCGCGCTTTGTTTTCCTGTAGGTGGCCTACAAGATGCCATCGTGCTGCCTGCCGGCCCAGCTCCAGAATCTTCGCTTCTGCTTCCTGCACTCGGTTCTCGCCGAGATCCAAAACTCCGGAATCCATCGCAGCCTGCAAAGTATTCGGCGGATGAGTCTTGCTGATCGCAATCAGAGTGACGTCCTCTGGCGCACGATTGGACCGCAGCGCAGCCGTTTCAATTCTCTTGCGAACGGCGTTCAGTCGAGATTGCAGGACTTGCTGAAGTTCACTCATAATTCTTTGGAGGTTAGCCGGCCGACCCGCTTACGCAGGTGGTTCTGACCAGACTACCCGCGGCGGATCACCATAGCAGATAGTAAACGCAAGTGCACCGCTCTGTCAGAACCGCCTGCGTGAGCGGGCGGATCATTCTGAATAACTCGAGGGCCTCTTGTTTGTATTGCGTAAAATCGATCGCCAACAAATCACAACACTTCCTTCGCTTAATTTGAACAATTACAACTGGCACGCGTGTTGTAAACTGGCACTTGTACTCTCCCGGAAGACTTTCTGAAAAGACGAAATTGGCGCGAGCCTGTAGCGACAGCTCGCGGGGGAGGATGCTATGAAAGCGAAGCAGAGGAAACGAAATTTAATATCGATCGTGGTGCTTGGACTGTTGTTCCTGACAGCCATGCCGGTAACAGCTCTTGGTGACCACGGCGATCGAGGCCGGCGCGGTCGCAATCGCGACTGGAGTCGAGACTGGAACAGGCATCAACGCAAGTGCGGAAAATTTATTAACTGCCACGACGCGCGAGACGGCCGTTGGGACGGACGAGGTCCGCGTCGTTTTCGGGTTAACAATCGCTGGTGGAATCGCGATCGCGACGACTGGGCCTGGCGAAACAGAAGCCGGCGAAACTTCGATCGCGGCGACCGTCGGTTCTTCGTACGCCGGTGGAATTTCCGTTAAGCAGATAAGGTTGTGCTAAAAGGTTGGTAAAGACCGCGATTTGACACTCTTCAGGCGCGTTCGCATAATGATTTCACCGCATGCGGATGTGGCGGAACTGGCAGACGCGCAGGTCTCAGAAGCCTGTGATGGTGACATCGTGGAGGTTCAAGTCCTCTCATCCGCACCAGCTTCCTAAAAACAAAAAGCGAGCCTTCAATGAGGGCTCGCTTTTTTCGTCGCTGAGTGTCCGCGTTCTCGCCGGCTAGTTAACCGCCTGAGATGCGTTTTCCGTGCTCAACTCACGTCCGTCTGACACGGTCAATTCCTGTTCGTCGAAAAGATTTGAGTCGACAAGAGTCTGCACCCAGTATTGACCGGCGGTGGGAAAGGTGACATTGACAAAGAAGCTGATGTTGTCGGCAAACCCACCGGGTGTGATATCGAAACTTGTAGGCTGCGAGACAACCACTGGATGCTGCCGATCCGGTGTGAGAATGCGCACTTCGGAAAGATGCGTGCCCTCACCGCGCCAATGGTTGACGACCGCAAACTTTATTAGCGATACAGGTAATTGCTGGACCATGATGTTTTGAAAAACGCCCATGAATGACAGCTTGTTGCCCACTTCCAAGCGCACGTCATCGCAAAACATCGTGTACAAAAGTTCTAACTTCGGATCTTTATTTATTGCCGCTGACATTTTATCTCCTAAGTAGGACAGACATTCTTGTCTGTCCAAAATCTAAGTTCCCATCAAGGTTCGAAACCAAAGTTTGAAGGGACATGCACTAATCCCTGCCCTACTCTAGCATCTTCTGGAATGCTTCCTCATCGAGCACTGCCACTCCAAGCGTCGTCGCCTTTTCGAGTTTTGATCCGGCTTCGCTACCCGCGACCACGAAATCAGTCTTTTTGCTGACCGACGAACTAACTCGACCGCCCCGCGACTCAATAGCCGCTCGCGCTTCATCGCGATTAAAATTTTCAAGCGTGCCGGTCAGGACAAACTGCTTTCCGGCGAACCGATCATCAGTAACATCACTCGTCTTTTGACTCGTGGTCGTTACACCCGCCGCCTCCAGACGCCGGCATAGTTCAATGTTGCCCTCATCGTGAAACCAATCGTGCACGCTCTTGGCAACAGTCAAGCCGATTTCCGGAACGTCGTCCAACTCTTCAACAGTAGCCTCGCTCAACTTATCCAGCGAACCGAAATGCTTCGCGAGGGTTGTGGCTGTTCGATCGCCTACATGACGCAAGCCGAGCGCATAAACCAGGTTCGCAAGGTCTCGCGACTTACTGGCATCAATCTGCGCAATAAGATTTGAAGCAGACTTCTTCGCCATTCGCTCGAGCGATGCAACATCATCCAGCGTCAAACTGTATAGATCGCCGGCATCGCGCACTTTACCACTGTCGACAAACTGGTCCACGAGTGATTCGCCGAGGCCTTCGATGCGCATCGCCCGGCGTGAAGCGAAATGAAGCAGACGGCCTTTTAGTTGCGCGGGACAATCCGCGGCTACGCACCTGGAAACTACTTCGCCCTCAGGTCGCGAAATCTCGCCACCGCAGACGGGGCACTTTCTTGGCATCCGAAATGGCTTCTCTGCGCCAGTGCGTTTAGAAGTGATGACACTGCAAACCTTGGGAATCACGTCGCCGCCCTTTTCGATGAGCACCCAGTCGCCCACGCGAATTCCCAAACGCTTAACTTCATCCGGATTGTGCAACGTCGCGCGGGCGACAGTTGTGCCAGCGAGGCTGACCGGCTCCAGGTTTGCCACCGGAGTCAACGCTCCAGTCCGTCCCACCTGCACTACGATTGAAAGAACTTTGGTGGTGGCCTGGCGCGCCGCGTATTTGAAAGCGATGGCCCAGCGTGGTGCTTTGTTGGTCGTGCCGAAGTCGTCCTGCAATGCAGTCGAGTTTACTTTAACGACGAGGCCGTCTATTTCGTAATCGAGATCGTCGCGGTGAGTTTCCATCTCGTTGGCAAACGCAATTACCTCCTCGATCGAGCCACAGAGCTTTCGATTTAGATTTACCCGGAGGCCCGCCACTTCGATCCAGTTGAGAGCTTCCCAGTGCGTCGCAAAAGGTTTGCGATCGCCGGCAATCAAGTCGTAAGCAAACATGTCAAGCTTGCGAGTGGCGACGATTCGGGAGTCGAGTTGACGGATTGTGCCCGCGGCAGCATTGCGCGGATTGGCAAATCGCGATTCACCCTGCTGCTCCCGTTCTGCGTTGGTGCGCTCGAATACTTTGCGCGGAATGAATGCCTCACCACGGATTTCAACTTCGTCTCCGATTAACTTTTTTGCGCGAAGTTTTAACGGCACGCTGCGGATGGTGCGCGCGTTTTGAGTAACGTCTTCGCCGATGCGGCCATCACCGCGGGTCACACCTCGCACCAGGAGCTGGCTCTCGTAGTGAAGAGACAAAGAAAGGCCGTCGATCTTCAGCTCCGCAACGTATTCCAACTTTCGTCCGTCGGCCAGCTTCTGGCAACGTTGATCAAACGCGCGGAGCTCATCGATGTTGTAGCTATTATCGAGAGACAGCATCGGCCGGCGGTGAACTACTTCGGCGAAACCCTCAGCCGGTCTGCCGCCGACACGTTGCGTCGGGCTATCCGGTGTTACTAGCTCCGGATGGTCTAATTCGAGGGCTCGCAGCTTTTCCAGCAGCGCATCGTATTCAGCATCTGAGACTTCGGGGTTGTCCTGAACGTAATAGAGTTCCTCATGACGCTGAATCTCTTCGCGCAGTTTCTCGATCTCTTTTTCGACTGTTATCGCTTTCGCCAAACTCGAAAGTCCCACTTCTTGAAAATGTTCGACAAACTTCAGTTTGCCGTTAATGCAATTAACCCAGACACGACAAACTGAAGTTTGTCGGACATATTGCTCATCCGCGCGAAACTGTCGCGCGTCCTTCGCGAATTCCGCTCGTTTTCGTTATTCCGCTCGTCTTCGTTTTCGTTTCACCAAGCTTGTGAATCACGCGCCCGATAAACTTGATGCTCTGGAGGAAATCATCTATGCGAATGTTTTCGTCCGGCCCATGCGGATTCGATCCGGCATAACTGATTCCGAAAGATGCCACTGGTGTCGGCGGCGAAGAAGCGCCACACACCGCGCCCACTGGACCGCTCGAAGGATCCATCGGGTAAACCAGCGGCGCCACGCCATAAACCTCCGAGGCCGAACCAATCACCGCTCGCGCAACGGTTGAATTCGCCGAAGACTTCGCGAGCGGAGCACTGCCCAGTTCCAGAATCTCGATGTCTTTAAAGCCGCGGACGTCAAGATGTTCGCGCAGGAGTTTGGTCACGAGCTCCGGCGTGAGATCCGGCACCAGACGAAAATCGAGTCGGGCCATTGCAGTGCTGGGGAGAACTGTTTTCGCGCCGGCTTCCGTGTGACCAGTACGAATCCCGCAGATTGTGCAGGTTGGTCCGAATATGTGTTCCTTGACTAGCACTGCGCCCTTCATGGAACGCACCCAACTGCCGATGTGAAACTCACGCTTCAAGCCTGCTTCGTCGAGTTCGATCAACTTAAGCGCGTCGCGGTCTTCCTCGCTCACCGAGGCAATGTGTGATGAAAAACCATCAATGGTGATCACACCTTTCGGAGACGTGATCGTTGCCAGTGCCTGAACCAAACGCCATGCAGGATTTGGGACTATTGCTCCCCACTTTGAATGTAGATCGGTCCGCGCCCCATGGGCCCGCAATTCCAAAAACTGTATGCCCTTGAAGCCCAGGCTGATTACCGGCCGTTCCCTCGTATCTTTGTAGCCTTCATCCCAAATGCATCCTTGCGCCGCCAACATGTCGGGATTTTCAGCCGCAAAGCGATACAAGCTCGCGCTGCCCACGCCATCTTCACCCTCGACAAAAAACCGCAACGTGACCGGAAGTTTTCCGAAGGTCTTTTGATACGCCTCGACGGCAGAAAGGCGCGCCGCGAGGTCACCTTTACTATTGGAAGCTCCGCGCGCGTACAGTTTGCCATCCACTATCGTCGCGGCAAACGGACCGACTGACCATTCGCTAAGGTGCCCAACCGGCTGCACGTCATAGTGGCCATACACCACGTAACTTTGATTGCCCGCCCCGCATTCGCCGTAGAAAATTGGATACCCGCTGCCCATGCGAAACGCGCGCGTCCCCATCCCGACGCGTTGCATCATCTGCTCAACCGTGGCGCCGATTGCAGGCATGCCCGTCCCTCGCGCAGCTACGGAGGGCATGCGGCAAAGCGCCTGCAGCCGCTCAGTGAAACTGCGCGCATGGCGATCAACATACCGATCGAATCGAGTAAACGTCATTAACCTAGTTTCAGGCAGTTTCCAGTTTTTTCGACTCGTAAAGCAGGTATCGCGGTTCGGTGGTCGAACGCGCAAACCCGGCGGCGACTAAACCGTCGGCAAATGCTCTTTGGAATTCACTTCTAACTCGCAATTGCTCCGATCGAGCCATCGCGGGTTCATTCCTCACCAAACCAGTCCAGTCTGCAGGAATTACTATTGCCAAGTCGGGTGAACCGGTGATAGCCAGCTTGTCCGGCTGGGCCCCGGCCTCAGCCAGAGCACTGACGCGCGCCGAACGAAGTTGCCATTCAGCAAATAGACGATCGCTGTCTATGCCGCGCGGCTGATCGCGTTTGACCGCAGGGTTGGCCGAATAGTCCGTGCCGTAAAAATTCTCTGCATAACTACTCACCGTCACTCCCAGGCGGTTAAGGTTGAAATATGCATTTCGTGCCTGCATCGGATCCCAGGTCCATTTGATACGAGACCGGCCTTCCGAAATGGCTCGCTCCCTTTGGTTCCACTTTAGGCGCGCTCCCACACCCTTATTCTGGTAATCCACCGCGACTGCCATCATATGTGAATAGCCAAAAATATCATTGCCGCGCACCGCCGCCAGGTGATGAACAAATCCTACCAATCGATCTGGTTGTGAAGATTCACCTGGGGCGAAAGCCCCAAGCGTCCAACCACCGGCATGCCGAGAAACGATCAAATGGCGCTGCGGAGACACCTCAAGATCCGGCAGACCAAAAACCTCGCGCTGCAAGCGGACG
This sequence comes from Pyrinomonadaceae bacterium, assembly GCA_963724185.1. Classification (GTDB taxonomy): domain Bacteria; phylum Acidobacteriota; class Blastocatellia; order Pyrinomonadales; family Pyrinomonadaceae; genus PSRF01. Next base: position 104,039 of record CAVRTN010000001.1, read on the forward strand.
CAGTTTTCGAGTTCATCAAGCGAAACGCATTCGCGGATTACGAAGTCTTCCATTTGTTGACACTCAGCCCTAAAGAGTCGAAGTCGGCAAGCTACGGCAATTGATCAGTGTTCGTGCCTTGAAGGTCGTCGATCAGTGGATTCAGCGAAACAGCGTCATTGGTTATGGTAAGCCTGCAGGCGTTGTTTCACGTTTTCGACTGACCAACAGGTATTCGGATGGAGGTGCACAAACCCGGCTCACAGTTTTGTAACGTCACAATTCCGGAGATCACTTCGAGCAAACGTTTACCAATAATAATTCCCAGCTCGTTGAGATCTGCGTTGCCGGGTTGTGGCGAGTCCGTCGGATCGAAGACCCTTTCCATGTCCGTGACGGGCTCTCCCTCATCCTTAATCTGAATATGAAGCGTCGTGTCGCCCAACTTTTCGGCATATATCCTCACGACCTGACCTTCGACGCTACGGCTAATTGACCACGCCAAAAATGTATAGAGTATTTGCCGCAGCCGGCCCTGATCCGAAACTATGGTGGTAAGTTCCGGCGCCGCGTCATATTCCAGCGTCACGTCCTGCTTCTGGGCCAAACGGGCGACGGCCGCACAACTTTCACGCAACGTTTCGCGTAACGAAAATTCCTGCGGAAAAACTTCCGACGCGCCCACTTCCAGCCTGGACAAATCGACCAGCTGATTGAGACTGGTCAAAAGTTGGATCCCTGAATTCTGAATCCGTTGGCAAAACCGCTGTTGTGTTTCGGTAAGCTTCTCCTGGTCAATAAGAATTTCAGTAAAGCCCAGAATCGACGTCAGGGGAGTTCGCAACTCATGCGACATGCGCGCCAAAAACAATGAACGGTAGTGTGATACAAAGCGCAGCTCACGATTTGCATCTTCAAGTTCGACCGTCCGCTGCTTGAGCTGTTCAACCAGATCCGAAACCCGCGGGTCGGACGGCCTTGTAGTTTCATTTGTAGCTTCCGGACTATCGCTCACTGTTTTTTGTCGTCAGAAGAATGCGGATCTTGAGCCGGTTTAAAGCCACAACGCTGGCTCGCGTTCGCCTGTAATTTATTGGTTGAACTCAATATAAGTCTGCCCCAGATGCGTGTCAAAGCCTCACTTCTTTTTTAACTAAAGCGTGCGTTATGATGCGTGACGCAGCGCAAACTGTTAGTTTTGCGTTTGCGGTCAGAGCAATGCAGCGGGCGATGAGATCTTCGTAAACGAACAGCGTTGCCCTGTTGCGCAGCCAGCAAGTCAGCCACGATACATGAACGGAAAACTAAGCGATCAGCCGCTCGCCGAACTTATTCGCGAGATAGGTTCAAAGCTCCTCTCCGGCGCCCTGCGCCTGGAACGCGAACTCGCCAGGACAGTGGTTTATTTTGAGAAAGGCCGAGTTGTCTTTGCCGCCTCAAATATTCGCACTCTGCGGTTGCGCGAATACATGAAAAAGCGAGACCTGATTTCCGAAGCGGAATTTGACGGACTCAACAATCCTGGAGCTGACATGACCCTGGCCTTGTCGTTGCGCGACAAGGGCAAGTTGAGCCAGAAGGACCTTGATTCGCTTGTCCTCAGTCTCGTGGCAGATGTTTTGCGCGTTCCGCTCTTATGGACTGATGGCACCTGGGAGTTTGACGAGCGCGCACGACTCAATGATCCCCTCAGAGTGAATCTGAATCCATCCGGTTTGTTAAAGGAAGCAGCGCGGCGATTGCCATTGACCTTTGTTTCACTCCGCTTTCGCAACCCGTCTGAGACAATCACGCGATCGACCAACTCCGCTGGTGCCGACAATTTCCAACCCGGCGAAAGTTTCATCCTATCGCGACTGGATCAACCGACGAAGCTCGAGGAGTTGGTCGCAGTAAGCGGACTGAGAGAACTCGATGCCTACCGAGCGATTTATGGTTTGGCGCTCGGAGGATTCATAGAACGTGAATACTGGCAAAACGCGTTTCGGACCGAGAAGCCCAAGACGGGCGCAGCTGCACCGCCAGCCAGCGCCAGGGAAACAGCCACCAACGTAAAACCTGAGTCGGTGGATCGCTGGGCCAAGGTCACGGAAACGAGCAGCGAAGATAGCCTGGGCGAATTTTTGGAGCGACTGCGCGCGGCTGCAAATCATTATGAAGTGCTGGACGTGGAGTGGAAGGCCGGAGTCAATGAGATCAAGGAAGCTTACTATGCTTTGGCCCGTCGGTATCACCCGGACAGATTTCACTTAAAATCAGGGACGCGCCTACACGAACAGATCAGTTCAGCTTTCGCTCGAATAACTCAGGCATACGAAACCCTGGTGGATGCCAACGCGCGCGCTGCATACGACACCACAATCGAAAGGTCGAGAAAATTCGCGGAGTCCGCACCCCAATCTTCCCAGCCGATAGCGGGCACAGACGAACTACTTGAGTTTGACCCAACCGAATCTGACTCTGGGCAAGCTGAGCGATATTTCCGCGAAGGATTCGGGGCGTTGCAACAGGGTCAGATTAATGTCGCGATAAACCAGCTCGCCGCGGCTTCGCGTCTCAACCCGCAGGAACCGAGATATCGTGCCTACTATGGACGCGCTCTTGCGGGCAATGAGAAATCCCGGCGGCTGGCCGAGAGTGAGATCCAAACCGCTGTCAGACTTGAACCGGCAAATGTGCTCTACCGAACTATGCTGGCCGAACTTTACTTCGATCTAAGATTTCACCGGCGCGCTCAAGCCGAACTGGACCGGGCCCTCGATCTCAATCCAAACGACGCTAATGCTCTTCGGCTCTTGCGTAAACTAAAAAAGTTGAGCAAAGTCGGAGAACCACAAAAAGGATGAAACCGGTTTTTCAGAAAGCGTCGAGATGTCTGTAAAAAACTTGCGAGGCGACACGGATCGCGAAGCCAGAGAGGCCTATCTGCAGCTGGCGGAAGCGGCGGATCGATTTGAACAGTATGCGAACCCGCATGCTGTCCGAATCGCGGCGATAGCCGATGCCATAGGGGAAGCGTTTCAGCTGGCGCCGCAGGATCGTAAGTCACTGCGAATTGCCGCGCGAATGCATGACCTCGGTGAAGTGGCGATGGAGCGTGAATACATTAAGCGCGCCGGCTCGCTCACCGACGAGGAACGAACAGACCTCGAACGCCATCCGATCATCAGCGAACAGGAGGCAGCTCGGGCGAGCGCCGATCGAGCCGTGCAACTGCTGGTGAGATGGCATCACGAATGGTGGAACGGCGGCGGTTATCCTGACGCCCTGAGGCAAAATGAAATTCCACTGGCCGCGCGGATTCTGCGCGTGGCGGACTCCTATGCCGCCCTGACAGATGATCGCCCCTTTCGGCCGGCTATGCGCGAGGACAAAGCGAGGGAAATTCTAGTCGAACGGGCGGGAATCGAATTTGACCCGGCGGTAGTCACCGTTTTTCTCGCGCTCGATGACTTGGCTGAGTTGCGGTCTTTCGCAAACGTAATGCCGGCGGCGGAGCCAGTGGCAAACTCGATCCGCGCAGAAGAGGACCGGCCGCTTTTTTCGTCATTCATGAAATGATGTCAGAACCACCGGCGTTAGAGGGTGTGCTGGACATGAGCGCAGCAAAGGATTAATCCGCTCGCTTCCGCAGGCGGTTCTGACAACATAGGCTATGGCTTCAGGAACATTTCCCAACGGCTGGTTAAACTTCGAACTCAGTGTCTTACGGCGCTTGAAGTTTGACTCAGTCGCGCTTCCCTTCACCGGCGAACCGAATCTGGGCTCGCAACTAAAGCGCTGGCAAGTTCGCGTCGCGACAAATGATCCTATGGCTTGGTCGTTCACAAAATCCACGGCCACAGTCGAGAATAATTCCGAACGCCTAAGCGCCGAGGAGATCGACTCAATTCTCGAGGATGCTTACGTGCCTCGCGAGCGGTTGGACAATCCTTCACTTCTGAATCGATTTAATGAGACTGACGCGTGGTGGTTTGATAACGTGCGCTTTAACGCTGAACGCATGGACACGAACTACAAACGCTGCCTCGCGTTGACTTTAGGCATGATCGTCGGAGATTACGTTCGCTCTTTCCGAGATGATAGCCGCCACCTGCGCGAGCCGCTCTCGCTTTCAAAGATCTTTCGCCAGTTATGGGAAGGCTTTCCTTCTCCCTGCGACAACTCGATGCAGAACCGCGCCTCAAATCAGGATGTGCGCTCCTTTATCGCGGAGCGACGTCACACTGATTTGATGTTTTTGCGCCTGCCGTCTCCGATCGAGTTGCAACCGCCACAACAAAGTCTGGCAGGGTGGCGCGAGGAATGGTTGTTGGGCGGCGATGATTTCTGGGAGGAAATCGAGAGATCGCGCGCGGGCAAACTCGGTTCGCGCGTGCAAAGTAAACAGCAATACCTGGGCTTCGTTGAAGATATCCTTCACACCGCCGCACACATTCCCAACTGGGCCATCGCGCTGACGGAAAATGGATTTATTTCCAACGAAGAATTAGTGGAGACTATTGAGCGGGTGCGTAAGGTGGATGCCATTTACACAAAAGACTTTTCGGATCTGCTGGGTGTGCGCGCGGCGATCATCACGGCCGAGAGCTGACTCTTGACAGCCTACTTCTCACCTTCCGCCACAAAACGGTAGCCAACTCCCCTGACAGTTAATAGATGGCGAGGCTTGGCCGGATCATCCTCGAGATACTTTCTCAGCCTAACGATAAAGTTATCAATGGCGCGCGTGTCAGTATCTTCATTTAGTCCCCAAACATCTTCAAGGATTGACTTCCGCGAAACGACGTTGCCGGCATGCTTGATCAGGTAGCGCAAGAGTTGCGCTTCCATCAGCGTCAACCTGATTGTTTGTTGAGGAGTTTGAAGCTCGAGATTTTTGAAATCTATGATGCGGCCGTCGATAGCAAACTCTTCCGGACCTTCGTTGGAGGCGGACGAGGCAGGCTCTTCTGCGCTTGAGGTGGTTTGAGCCTGCGACTGATCGCGGTGAAACCATTCGCGCCGCCGGAGTAAACCGTTCAGCCGGGCCAACAATACCGATAGTTCAAACGGTTTCGGGAGATAGTCGTCGGCCCCTGACTCAAAACCCTTGAGCACATCTTCGGGCCGGCCGCGAGCCGTCAGCATGAGGATGGGAAGGTAATGTCCCGCCGCGCGCAGTTCTCGCGCCACAGCGAATCCGTCCTTACCAGGAAGCATCACATCCAACACTAACGCATCGTATTTCTGTTGCTCGTCAACGAGCATGGCCAGGGCTGATTCCCCATCGCCCAGTGTCTCCACGGTGTAGCCTTCCGCTTCAAGGTTAAAGCGCAAGCCATCGGCCAGGTGTTGCTCGTCTTCCACTACCAGAACAGCGCTCATAGGATCCAGATTTTCTCGATCAGTTTTCCCTGTGCAACCTTACCGTTCTTCGAAGGGCCCACACAGAGTAGTTGCGTAAAGACTTTGCTAGAGTCTCGGAAGTTGAATAGTAAAAGTTGTGCCGAGTCCTGGCCCATCACTTTCCGCGAAAACCTCGCCGCCATGTTTTTCAATTATTGAATGCACGATGAAGAGCCCGAGCCCCGTGCCTTTCACGCGGGCCATCACGCGACCCGGCACGCGATAAAAACGCTTGAAGATGCGATTCAGTTGGGCCGGCGCGATGCCTATGCCGCTATCTGCGACCCGAACAGCCACTTTTTTGTCAGCTAATGCAGTCAGCTCAACCGACAAGTGAATGCCCTTGTCGGAATACTTCACTGCGTTGTCGAGCAGATTCAAGACGGCCGCGCGCAATTCCTCCGCATCTCCCTTGACCCGCGCCCGCTGCCCATCAAGTGATTCGGTATAGACCAAAGCGTTGGGCTCAAGTTTGTAACGCGTGTGGGCCAGAGCAACGCACTCGCCCACCATCTCACCCAGGTCGATAATTGTCCTATTAAGCCGCCGCCGGCGTTGTCCCACACTTCCGGCCCGCAACACTTGTTCTACAGTTTGCAAGAGCCGATCACTGTCCGCCAACATGATGTCGTAAAACTTCTGTTGTTGCTCCTCACTAATCTCGCGCGTCTTGAGTGTTTCGAGGTAAAGACGAATTGAAGTGAGTGGTGTTTTCAACTCGTGCGTCACAGCGTTGATGAAAGCGTCGTGTTGCTCGTTACGCCGGATCTCGCGAATTAGAAATGTGGTGTTGAGTACGAGTCCGGTAATGATCAACAGGAAAAAGATGATTCCAAAAACAAGCAGAGCCACCTCGCGAGCGCTGAGCAGGATCCAACCGACGTTGAGCGCGGTCGCGAGAGCGACGAGGCAGGCTCCGAGAGTAATAAAGAACGCTATTGATTTGCGGCGACCGCTGACGGGCATGTTAACGATTGTAACAGTGGCGGTGGGCAGTGGGCAGTGGGCAGTGGGCAGTGGGCAGTGGGCAGTGGGCAGTGGGCAGTGGGCAGTGGGCAGTGGGCAGTGGGCAGTGGGCAGTGGGCAGTGGGCAGATGATGAAACTCATCTTGAGAGCACGTCAAGCTATTACTTGGGAACTTGAAGTCCTCTTTGGATTAACTCCGGACGAGAAAACTGTCGTATCCCAAAAACAAAGGCAGCAAGCAGAGATGTTCTGCCCACTGCCCACTGCCCACTGCTTTTCGCCCTATGCTGCTTTTTGCAATTCAGCTAATGCCGGTTTGCCCGCAGCAGCGATCTGCTCCTTGGTTATCTGCCGAATATTCTTCGCCAGGCCGAGGAATTGAAGCGCGCGGATGCCATACCAGTTGATGTCAATCTCATACCAGGTCAACCCGTGTTTGGCAGCGCGAGGATGCGCGTGATGATTGTTGTGCCATCCTTCGCCGAACGAAAGCAAAGCTACCCACCAGCTATTAGTTGAATCGTCGGTCGTTTCAAAACGGCGTGTGCCCCAGAGATGCGTCGCAGAGTTGACCAGCCACGTTGCGTGTAGCCCGATCGTAACGCGCAGGAAAACTCCGACGAACAACAAACCCCATCCACCAATTGCCAGCAGAGCGATTCCAGAAAGAATTAAAGGAACGAAGTAAAGACGATTCATCCAGACATGGACCGGATCCTTCATCAGATCAGGCGCATAGCGTCGCATCACGTGATCCTCGTGTTGCTGCGCGGTCCCACGCAGTATCCAACCCATGTGTGCCCACCAACCGCCATCGCGCGGCGTATGTGGATCGCCTTCATGATCGGTATGTGCGTGATGAATGCGATGCGTTACCACCCAGTTGATCGCTCCGCCCTCGAGGGCGAGCGCGCCACAGAATGTCAGAAAGTATTCGACGAATTTTGGTGTCTTGTAGCCTCGGTGCGTTAACAAACGATGGAAACCCATGCCGATTCCCAGGCTGCCGGAAACCCACCACAGGGCCAGGCTAATGAAAACTGCCTTCCAGCTCAGCATGAAGAGGCCGGCAATTGCCCCGGCATGAAAGATCACCATAAACGTCACAGTGATCCAATTAAGACTCACGCGTTGCTTCTCAACGGATTTTGAAGTTCCTATCGCTTGTATGTTCCGGTCCATCATGACTCCCAGTTAAAAATTTTTGCCTTTTAAAGGATGCGAACTCGCAAGTCATCCTACCAATTCGGGAGTCACATGTTTGTAATAGTTGTGTAAGCCGAAAAAGGGGCCGAGTAAACACTCAAACGGCTCAGTTGCGTGGTTAACTCGGCATCACCTGGTGTGCTGGAAAGTTAGGATGCGCAAATCTTGAGCGTCGCGGTTTGGAGCGAGGTTTGGTTGCCTGGCACGGCTGTTTACCAAATGGACGGGACCGCCAAACTTGCAAGAATGGCCCAGATGGTGCATTATTTACTCCATACTTCCTCTCTTATGCATTTAACGGTGGCGCGCCGAGCCTCGTATGGCTGTGGCGCCTTAGGGCATGAGGGTGGGCAATAAAAATCTGTAGAAGCTGCTCAGTTGAGCTCCCGAACGATAGTCTTCGCTGCTGAACCGTTACTCCGAAGCCGCCTTAGATTCGAGCTTCTCTTAAGGCCCCAGGCGGGCAAGGAATCCTTACATATGGCGATGAAACTTTACGTAGGAAATCTTTCCTTTCAAACAAGCAACGACGATCTGAAGCAACTTTTTTCTCAGGCTGGCACCGTCGAGTCGGCCACGATAGTGGAAGATCGCGATACGGGACGCTCGCGCGGTTTTGGCTTTGTCGAGATGTCCACCAAAGAAGAAGGCGAGGCTGCGATCGCGCAGTTTAACGGTCAGGAATTCGCCGGCCGTGCATTGACCGTCAATGAAGCCCGTCCCCGCGAAGATCGCGGCGGGCGGGGGTGGCGGTGGTTACGGTGGTAATCGTGGCGGAGGCGGCGGTGGCGGTGGACGCGACCGCGAGTCTCGTTGGTAACGAATTAAAGGGTGAGTGGTAAATGATTGAAGCCGGGTTTCGGTCATTTACCATTCGCTTCAGAAAAGCGCATCGGTTTTTAACAATTCTCTTTTAACTGTTTACTAGTTTTCAATTTAGGATCTACTTGAAAGGTATTTATGGAAAAGGCAGAAAAAGCCGTTAAGGCGCCGAAGGTGGAACGTCAAACTTACGCTGTAGGCGATCGTGTAGAAAAGCTTTGCGTCCCTTGTCAGGAAGAACGCGGACATGTGGTCGCTTCGGTGACGAAGCGTGGTTTGATTTCCCGTGTTACCTGTCCGAAGTGCAACACTCGCAGCTCATTTTCAAACGGCGCCAAACTTACCAAAGGCCGCTCGAAGTCCGTCAATAGCGAACCATACGACAGAACTCGCACCTATCGCACCGGTCAGACGATGAGCCATCCGATCTGGGGCTCGGGCGAAGTGACCGCTCTGATTGAGCCTCGTAAGATCGATGTTCTGTTTGCGGATCGTATTCGTCGTCTGATTCATTCGCGTCAGGAAATTTAAGGCTAACCTTACTGCGTCAGAGTGACGACTCATCCGTCACAAAGTCTTTTTCTGGCGTCTTCGTTCTGCGCGACCTCCATTTACTCGGAAGCCTTACTCTTCCGGTGGCGAACAATATCAACCAAACGACACCTGAAGTGGCCGAAAGCAAGCCGGCAACGACTGTCAATGTTCGTGGTGTGATCACGCGTAAAGACCACCCTGCCAGAGCTGTCGAGAAACTCCAGATCAAAAGTTCCAGCGCGCGGTCGGTAGTCGAAACGCGTCCGCGCAAATGATCGGGCACGAGACGCATCAGCAGAGTTTCCTGAACCGCAAACTCCGCCCCTAACAAAATGCGGCCGGCGAAGAGCAGGAAACAAGCCAGCCATAGATTCGGCATCACTCCAATCAGGGCAAACAACAATCCTTGAAACAGCAGGCTCCAGCCGATGAAGCCCGGAATTCTGCCGGCCATTTCAAAGTAATAACCGACCCGCCTCGCGATCAGCATTCCGACGAAGAGGCCGAGACCAGCAGCGAAGTAGAGTGCCGCAACTGCGGAGTCCCCGCTAATTCCGTTTTCACCGGCAAAAACGAGACCTCCGAGCCGATCGGAGATCAGGTTAATGGAACCGCCTCCGCTGGCCCATAGCACGTTGGCCAGCAGGATTGCGGCCACCGGACGATGGCTAACAATATAGGACCAACCCGCGCGAATGTCGGCCCAGTAACTCGCCTTCCGGGTTTCTATCTGATTTTCACTGGCGGCAGACAACGACGGTGCTTCTCGCGTTTCGCGCTCCGGAATCAACCAGACGGACCAGGCCGATCCGAAAAATGAGATCGCGTTGACGATGAATGCGGCGCGATAACCCACGGTGGCTGCAGTCCATCCGCCTAACGCTGCGCCAAAAGACATCAAGAGAAAGCGCGACGACCACATCAGTGCTGTGCCCGCTAACAGATCTCTTTCGCCCGTGATGTTTGGGACGCTCGCATTTTTTGCGGCTTCAAAGAAGACGCTGAAAACAGCAAGCAGCGCTGTGCACAAATAGGCTATCCACAAATCCTGCTCCGTGTGCACGAGCAGAAAACCCAGTGCGATGACTACCCGCGCGAAATCGCAGGCTATCATTACGCCGCGGCGTGACCAGCGGTCGACGAACGCGCCGGCGATGGGAGCAAACAGCGTGAATGGAACTAAGCGCGCGATCACAATGATCGCGGTGGCAGTAGCATCTCCGTTCGAAACCAGACGCACCAATCCCAGGCCGGCAATGAAGTTGAACCAGTTGCCAAGCTCAGAAACAACCTGCCCCCACCACAACCGCCGAAACGAGCGATTGGTGCGGAGAAGCTGTAGGTAGGTTAGCGATTCCATATGACTGACGGGTAGGTGTCGGGTATCAGGTGTTGGCGGTCGGGTCCCTGCGCCTTCCGACACCTGACACCTAACGAAAGAGCCGCCAGTCCAACCAGCGGCTCGCAGCTCTATGAATCTTTTGAGAAAATCATCCGCCTAAAAATTTCGGCGGCCTTTTCTCAATAAAGGCTGCGACGCCCTCTCTGAAATCTTTTGTTTGCCCTGACTTAAGCTGTGCCTTTCTCTCCAGTTCCAGTTGCGCTGCGTAGTCGTTTGTCGGGCTCGCCTCCAACAATTCCTTAATTCGTCCGATCGCCTCAGTCGGAGCCGCGGCCAACTTATCAGCCATGGCCATTGCCTGGGCCATCAACTGCTCATCAGGCACGACCGCATTTATCATTCCCATTTCCAGTGCTTGCGTCGCGGAGGTCACCTCGCCCGTCATCATCAATTGAGAGGCGCGTTTCCAGCCAATCAGACGCGGCAGGATAAACGTTCCTCCGCAATCCGGCGAGAGACCAATCTTAATAAACGCCTGATTAAACTTCGCGCTTTCGCCGGCGATGACGAGGTCACACGCCAGCGCAAAATTGCAGCCTCCTCCTGAAGCTGCTCCATTCACAGCAGCAATAAACGGCAAAGGCGTCTGGCGAATCAACAAGATGCATTCGTTCAACAGTCGCAGAGGCTCGTCGAAAAACGCGTCAACTCTGCCGTCACGTTCAGCGATGCTGCGCATTTCTCGCAAATCGCCCCCCGCACAAAACGCTCGGCCGGCGCCGGTAATCACTATCGCTCGAGCACCTCCCTCGCGAACCTCGCTCACGGCCGCCTGAAAATCCCTGCCGACTTCCGAAGTCAGTGCATTCAGAGACTCAGGACGATTCAGCGTGATCACCGCGACCGCGCCTTCCATCTCCACCTGGATAGTTTCGTAACTCATGTTATTTATCAGCGCGCACTCCTTCCAGGAGCATTAGGGCAAGCACCTGTTAGGAGTATCACTCGACTTGATAAGCAATGAACTGAGCAAGCCGGACCTTGAGCTGCTCAGTTGGGCAACGACCAGTTAGGTTCTTGGTTGCGCTGCTCGACTAGCTCCAAAGCATTCCCCACAGAGGACCGGTCTGCCGCTGGAAGGCTTGAAGGGCACAGTGTCTGTTTTCCCACACTGGTCGCAGGTAATTTCAAATCGTTCGCGTTCGCCACCGGCCCCCTTTGGGCTACCAAAGTTTGATCGGCGCGCATCCCGGCAGGGCTTGCAGCGTTTGGGGTGGGTCAGGTTGCGCTCTTGATAATATTCCTGTTCTCGTTCGGTAAACGGAAAGGTGTTGCCGCATTCCGCGCAAGTGATCTCCATGTCTGGCATGTCGCTGGTTCTCCATGAGGTGGCACTGAGGCGTTCCACCCATTCTTTTTTGGAGCGATGCTAATTCAAGCTGTCCCGTTTTGCGTTGGCTGCGTGGTCCAAAGCCGGACTAGATTACCGACTCCTGACTTGGCCTTACGGTGTGCAACGTTCCAACCGGTTAAGTGGGCCTGAGTTTACTCCACCGTCACCTAAGGTTCAATGATTATTCAGATACCTGAGTCGCGCGGGGAGGCACGCGCTATTCAACTCAAGACTGCACCATCAGCTTATGTTGTAATCGCGGATGGCTGCCGTCAGCGCGCGAGTTCAACGACATGTGCCCGTACGGTCTGGCCGAGTGTCTCCAGGTTGTATCCACCTTCAAGACACGAGACGATGCGTCCCTGGCAAGCAGAGTCGGCCCACTGCCTAACGGTTCTAGTGAGTGAAACGAAATCTTCGTCCTCGAGGCGCAACTGTCCCAGCGGATCACCACGGTGAGAATCGAATCCTGCAGAAATAATAATCAGGTCAGGCTTGAAATGGCCGCTGATCTCGTCGATAGCGGCTTCGAACATTCGTTTGTGCTCAACTGCCGGAGTGCTCGCTCGCAGTGGGACGTTTAAAGTGGAACCCAACCCGCGTCCGACTCCGGTTTCACCGCGAGACCCGGTACCGGGATACCATGGATACTGATGCGTCGAAAAAAAGAAGACGCTCGGATCATCAAAGAAGACCCCCTGGGTACCATTCCCATGATGTACGTCCCAATCAATGATCGCGACGCGCTCGATCTCCGGAAAGTGGTTCTGCGCATAACGAGCAGCAACCGCGACATTGTTGAATAGGCAGAAACCCATAGCATTCTCAGCCGTTGCATGATGGCCGGGAGGACGCACCGGCACAAACGCATTACTGACGTCGCCTCGCATGATCAAATCAACGGCCTGGCAAGCTGCCCCGGCGCCATGCAGGGCCGCATCCAGCGATCGCATCGAAACCACTGTGTCGCCATCGAGGTAACCAGTGCCGCTGCTTACCACTTTCTCAACCTGTTTGTAGTGTTGCGGCGTATGACAGGCCTGAATGTCTCCACGCGGCGCCTCCTGCGCCTGCACTTCCATCAGGGTGGGCCAAAGCGACGAATCATCCCGCAACGCTGTCATCACCACGCTGTAACGAGACGGACATTCGGGATGACCTGGACCAGTGTCATGTTCTGCGAAGACTGGATGATGAACGAGTGCGGTTGTCATGGGAGAGATAATAGCAAACAGCAAACACCAGTCGGCAGTCGCCAGTCGGCAGTCACCAGTCGCTAGTCGGTAGTCGGTTATGAACTAACTTGTTTTTCATCCGATACCACTTGGTTCGGCTGATTGCTGTCTGCTGATTGCTGTTTACTGCATTTGTCTGTGTCTCAATCTGAACGCAACCTCACATGCCTCAGACTCGAAAGCGTACGCCAATCCTTTTATTAAACCCGGCGGCGCCGGCGGAAATCGGTCAAATCCACTGATTCCCAAGACATTGGAGACTTCAAAGCGTTTTCTCAGGATCCACCGATGTGGGAATGAGGATTGCACAAACAAGTATGCGCGGAGTTCCGCCACTAGTCTTAATCAGTTCACAAAATGGAGGAAGTAAGATGGCATACGATGATGAGCAGGCAAAGAGAAGCAGGGTCGTGGTGGAAACGCCAAACTCGCGACGCGAAGTGACTCATACAGAGGCCGTGCGAAATGATCGAGGGGGAATTTCCGGAGCGACGGTGGGAATAATCGTAGTGGTTGCGATCGCGCTCATTACAATTGTCGTGCTCTTCCTGATGAACGGGCAGAACGCCGCTACGACAAACGAAAACCTGGTGGCGCAACAGCAGCCGGCACAGCAACAGCCGGTCATTGTTCAGCAGCCGGCACAGCAACAACCGCCAGTGATTATTCAACAACCCGCGACCACGGCGCCCCAGCAGCCGCCAGTGATCATTGAGCAACCAGCGAGTGGGGGAACTGCTCCGGCAAACGCCTCTAACGATGGTGCAATCCAGTCAGCTATCGATAAGAAAATCAGTGACGATCCAATGTTTTCAACTTTAGGAATCACGGCCACCACACTCGACAGCAAAGTAACCCTGACCGGCACCGTGAAGAGCGAAGCTTTGAAGTCACAAGTTGAGAGGGCAATTCGCGCAATCAAAGGGGTCAAACAAGTAGATAATCAAATTGTGGCGATGCCGTAAAGGCAGTGATGAGTTATGAGTGATGAGTCATGAGTTATGAGTCAGGAGTCAAACAGGATGACAGCTGACCTTCTGCTGGCATAGTTGGTAGATGATAGAGGCGCCGCGAAATTGGTTCGCGGCGCTTCTTTTTTTCTCTTATGATCCAAGACTCCTGACTCGCCACTCATGATTCATCACCCATGACTCATCACTCATCACTCAATACCCTTCCGTATGCTGGCGCAACCATTCATTCATTTCCTCTTCAGTCGGCTCGCGGCCTAACTCGTCGCGCAGGCGTTGTTGAAGATACTCATGTTCAGTTTCCGCCACCTCGCCCAGTGCGGAGTCGTTTTCCACCGCATGGTCTTTGTCGTTTTCAGAGTTCATAAACGTGAATATCAGCAGTTGTTAATGATGTCTCAATAGCCAAATCTACTTCATCGCCAGTAATAAGCAGCCGCCGTTGGTCAGCTCGCTCAAAGAAGCTTACCTCATTAATTTGACACCCGGAACGCGTTTCAATCAATATTTTGACCTGATCGCGAGCATCACCTGAGAGCAGAGCGTCAATGTCCTTCTTGATCTGCTGCTTCTGTAGTTCGTCGATCTCCAACTCGCCAATGGCGACCGGATGCGGAAGCAGTCCCATTTCGCAATCGAGGAAAACCATCCAGATGAACCCGATATCGAGCAGAAGATAGAGCGCCTGATCAATCACGATGTGGCCCAACACGCTGGCTCCAACAACATGAGCGATTACGTGATCCTGATGAGTTGTCGTCTCACGCGTCTGCCATTCGTCGGTCATATATTCATTTCACAGCGACGACCCCTCATGGTCAAGCCTGTGGTTGCCGCTTTCTTGAGCCGCAATAACTCCACCTGGGGGCGCGCCCTGTTGAACTCCTGGCAGTTCGGGCTTATTGTTCTGCCAGCGTATGGAAACGATTATGGACCAGGACTTCTTTCGATTTGGGCTCGCAGCGTTTGTCACTCTATTGGTGGTGGTTGACCCGCCCGGCGTTGTGCCGATCTTTGTTGGGCTTACCAGGGACGAGGCGCCGGCCCGAAGACGCGCGATCCTCACGCGTGCGGTCGTAATTGCGTTTGGAGTGGCACTGTTTTTCCTGGTTGCGGGCAGGGCGGTGCTCTCATATCTGGGCGTTACGGTTCACGCGTTTTCGATCAGCGGTGGAATACTTCTCTTCGCCACGGCCATGCCTATGCTTTTTGGCCAGCGCGGAGGTATGCAAGCCCCTGAGCGTCGGGAACGCGGCTCAGTTGGTCAGGACATCTCTGTGTTTCCGCTGGCAATTCCAATGCTTTCTGGTCCGGGATTGATCGCCACTATTCTTTTGCTCACCTCACAAGCTGCTGGTGACATGCGCCGTCTGAGCGCGGTCGCCGCGGCCATCACCCTGGTTTTCCTTGTCACCTTCGTCTCGCTTTACTTCGGCGCCCGTCTTATTTCGCGGTTGGGTGAAGGCGGCGTCCACATCGCCACGCGCGTCATGGGAATAGTGTTGGCGGCGCTGGCCGTCCAGTATGTGCTCAACGGAATAGCGGGATATTACACGTTACTCGTCACCAAATAGTTCACATCAAAAAAAGGGCAGTGGACCGAAGTATCCTTCTTTCCACTGCCCATGCTCACGGCCCGCTGCTCACTGCTCACTGAACTCAGTAGCCGTTGTATCCGTCGTTGTATCCGTTTTCAAATCCTTCACGGTAATAGCGGCGGTACAACTCACGGTCACCAAGACGCGAACTGTAGTCCTTGGTCGCTTCCTGATAAGCATTTGCACTTCGGAAATCGGAATTTCTATTTCGACTCCGGTCCTCACGGCCTAACTTGATTCCTTCGTTGTAACCCGCATTGAGTGCCGTTTGGCGCAGCTGAAATGAACCGCCGTAGGTGCCGTAACGATCCCAATTACGACCGCGACGATCCCTGTTTTCGATTGGGTTAACCGGGTTCGGCCAGTTGCTTCCCTGCGGATAACCTACTTGAGTGCCATAACCATCGTTGTAGCCGTTTTCAAATCCGGCCCGATAGTAACGACGGTAAAGTTCGCGATCACCAAGGCGCGAACTGTAGTCAGTGGTCGCTCTTTGATATGAGCTGGAGTTGCGGTAGTCGCTGCTCCGATTTCTGTTGCGATCGTCCTGACCGACTTTAATGCCTTCGTTGTAGCCCGCGTTCAGAGCGGTTTGGCGAAGATTGGCAGACCCGCCATAGTTCTCGTATTGATCCCAATTGCGGCCACGGCGGCTGTTGTCTATGCGGTCAATTGGGGATTCAACTTGATTATCCCAACGCCAGCCAACCCCGTAAGCACTGGCTAACGTATTCAAGTCGGCCTTTACTAAGGCCCACTCGCTCTGGGCACGCACGACGGCGCGTCGGCGGTTCATGAAATTGTCAATCATCGCACCCTTTTGAAGTACGTTTTCGACATCACCAGCAACGGATCGCCGACTCTCAAAGCGCTGTCGCAACTGGTCCGTGGCGTTTTCAAAGTCACTCACGAAAGCGTTGATGTTGTCTTCGGCCCGCGTGCCGTCACGCCGGCTTCGATCCAGCGACGAATCAACACTTCGGCTGAACCTGTTGGTATTAGTCTCCAGCCGCCTGATGATTTGCCTCATCTGACTGTCGGTTATTCGATAAGGCCTAAGCTGCGCCTGGACGGTAACATTCAAAGCGCTGACGAAGCCCAGCATCAAGGCTGCCGCCAAAAACGCACGCGTAAATCTCACTGATAAGTGTCTCATTTCAAGTCTCTGCCTCCGTATAACTGTGTAGGATTCCTACGTTTCCACTGAATATTTCAGCATTATGCTGGTCGCTTCTTTACAGAGCAATAGCCTCTCCACAAGCTGACCAGGGCGAGGAAAAAAACAACTTGACGCGGAACTCAAGGTCAATGTTGGAGCAACATCACCAGGTCCGCGGCGCTCGAATCACGTTTTGCACTAAACCGACGCGGGCCATCAGTCGAATCACGTATCCTGAGAAATCCACTTCATACCAACGCCAGCCGTGGCAGGCCGCCGTAGGACGCGCATGATGATTGTTATGCCAGCCTTCGCCGAGCGTCAGGAGTCCGAGCCACCAAACGTTGCGGCTTTCATCCCGCGTTTGGTTCGGACGACGGCCCATTACATGACAGACACTGTTGATGGACCAGGTGAAATGCCAAAGGGCAAGCGTTCTTATGACGGTTCCCCAGAGCACCCCACGCCACCCACCAATCGCGTAAGAAAGTAACGCGGTCAACACCCAGGGCATCACGAATAGAATCTTATAGTCTAAAACTCGAAGCCAGGGATCGCTGCCAGAGACGTCAGGCGCCAACTCGCGATAGTCGCTGCCTTCCTTCGCGTCCTTCTTCAAAATCCACCCAACATGCGCATGTAGAAATCCCATGAGCGGAGAATGTGGATCGCCATCTTTGTCAGCCATCTGGTGGTGACGCCGGTGAATAGTTACCCAGCGCGCGGGACCACCCTGAAGCGCAGCCGCTCCAAACCAGGCCAGCACTCGGCGCATCCAGCGCGGAGAAACGAAGCCGCGATGAGTCAGCAGACGATGGTAGCCAATCCCGATGGCAAACGTCGTCGAAAGGTAAAGACCCAGAAACAGCGCGACGTCCAACGGTCGCGGCCAAAACCAAAGGCCAAGCAAACCACAGAGATGGAGACTTACAACTAGAAAACTGTGTGTCCAGTTGAGCTGGGTAAACCAACCTATTTGGGCGTTTTTATCAGGGGCGGGATCGACAGTTAAAGCTATGGCTCTTGGGCTCATAATAAAGGTGTTCGATAGCAGTGTTCTTTTGTATTGGTACCTAAGCGTTTTCCGCGTGCACCTCTCGCCGTCAGTCAGGGTAATGTTCCCCGAGTCGCGTCTGTAATTTTTCGGGCACCGATTTCCAACTCGCAACTGAGAGCTCACGGGGCGCGATATCTGCTGCGTGCATGCGCGCGACGCGCCAATAGCTTATCGCGGCTTCGTAACGCCAGCAATAAATGGGCCCGTCGCCGCGACGGCTGTAAAACACTTCTTCGCCGCTCGCGCGATCTCCGCCGTCAGTCTTTGTGTAGACTCGCAGTCCGTTCATGGGATTTTTGCGGTTAGGGCTTTGATCCGGCATCGACACCGGCTTCGAAAGGCGAACCGTCTTTATTAACTCGGGTGAAATGGATTAATCCTCTTTTTACTTCCTCGAGAGCGATGCTTGTATTTCTGCGTCGCTTCGCGTCAACTTCAATGCGGGGAGTCGAGCCATGCAAAAGCTGCTTGGTTCGCAATCCGGCAACAATAATGAGCCGGAAACGCGAATCAATTCCAGGCCAGGTTCCTTCATTCGCCACTCCCGTCAGTCCATTACCATTTAGTTTTTCGGTCATTTTTTCTTAAGAGTTCCCTGTTGTTTGAATGAATCTCATCGCTTCACTTCGGAAGCTATAAGAATTTCGAAAGAACAAATACTGCAGGTACGACCAGGATGGCGATACCTAAAATCTGCAGCCAGTTCAATGCCGATTTTTTACAGTGTGGGCAGCGAATTCTCCACAGCGGCAAAATCCTACCGCATTGATCGCATGAAGAAATCATCTCGCCCCCGCCCCGGCGCCTTGTTCAGCACCATTCTTCATTAACTGCGCCAGATCCTTAGCTTCGAGCGAGCGGCCTCGACTGAGCTTCATCAGCGGATCATCAATTAACCAAAAGCATGCCTTGCCTTCATCAGTAGTCGTAAGATTTCCAAAAGATACGTCGTCCAATGCCACAGGCCGGAAACACTCCATGCCCGCATCACGCGAACGTGCCACCATCGCCGCGCCACTATTATGAAAGACCGGCACCCGAAACAGTCCATTGTCATCGAGAGCAAACCAATCGCCATTAGCACGCCGCATCGCAAAAAATGTTTTCATTGTTTCTCGCTTCTCACCGACAACCAGTCACACTGAATAAAGAAGCACGAGCTCCCTGGCTGGTCGATACCTGGAGCGTGCGACGGAAACCGTCGGAGTGAAACTGAATGTACTGGGGACGTTAATGCGGTCATCAGAATTTCCTGTCGCGTACTCTTGCCTAACAAACAGACGGCACAAGGAGACGCAAGCAAATCCTGATGTCGAGAGTAGATTTTCGAAGAACAGACTATGTGGACTTTACCATACCTCGGTTACGCTCGCAGTATGGACACGTTGTCCTCGCCGAAACTTAGCAGTTAGTCATGGCGGCCCTGTGACCATGCTTTGAACTTTGCCTGGTGCTGCCGGCGCGCGCTGGACCGCCCGGCGGCCAATGAACTCGTTCCGGCAGCAACACTGCCGGACACAGGACGTCGATCATCAGACTGTGGCGCGACTTTCCACTGGGTGATGTAAGCCCACCGCGCCTTATCATCCTGCCGCACGGGAACTTCATTATTTAAAACATTTTCGGCCGAAAACTCTTTGATCACATCCATCACGTTCACAAGTTCCTTAAGTGCTTTAACTCACCGCGTGTCGAATCAGCTTGCTTCTGCATCAAGCTCAGGCAAAAACAAGTTGCGGTCTATCAACCGGCGATTCAGCCGAAACAAAGTTTTGCAGTGCGTCTGCTTCATTCTGATAAACATCGAAGACCTGCAACAACCTGGTCACCGAGAACAACTCATGAAGGGTTTCGGTAAGACCGGCCAGCTTTATTTCCCCTCCCGCGTTCTTAACGGAAATCTGACTCGCCACCAGTTCGCCGAAACCGCATGAGTCGATGAACGTTACGCCGGCGAGATTCAGGACAATCAACTTCTTCTGCTCTGAAAGCAGGCAACGGATAGACTTGTGCAACGCGAGCGAGTTTCCCCCTATTCTCAATTTTCCTTTCACATCGAGAATGGTGACGTCTCCAGTCCGGCGTTCGTTGATGTAGAGATTTATCATCGTCTCGACACTACGGCAGTGCCGGGTATATGTCAAATGCAGGATATATAGCAGATGGACAATATTTACCGTATATGGTAAATAGAGAGTACGCGTGGAAACAAATATGATTGAGATTCGAGTAGATCAGTTGCTGGCAGAGCAAAGTAGAACCTTTTACTGGCTGGCCAAGGAAACCGGCATTAGCCACACAACGCTGTGGCGCCTGAAGAAGGGGAAAGCACTTGGCATCAACTTCGAAACCCTCGAGAAGATGTGTCAGGCCCTTAAGTGCCAGCCGGGCGACGTGATGGCGCTGCAGATGGGAAAGAGTGCCGGGAAAAAGGTGAGCAGAAAGCGCGCTCGGAAACCTGAAGCCGGAAAGAAGCCAAAATGAGCACGAATACCGCAAAACCTCTGACATTTAATTTTATTGACGTCAATGCGGACGTTCGTTTGCAACTCAGCAACGACACCGACGACGCCCTCAAGTGTGTGGAGATCCTGACGATCTTTCTGAAAGACCTTGAGACACCCGGGGGTGGACCTTCGCAGGCACACATCCGGTTCGAACCAATTGGTTCCATGCGTCCCAAAGAGAATGTTGTGCTCTCTCACAAGACCTGGATCAATGGGAAAGTTGCTGATACGAATGCTGATTTATTGGCGCGACTGAAAGTCATTGCGGGCCAAATCAAACCATATGTCCTGGACATTTCCTGGCAGGATGCCGAAGGCAAGACCCGTTTTCAGCGGATTCCCGTGGGACATTAGCCTTTCACAAGTGCTGCCGCGTTGCGTTGATTGCCAACGCGAGTTGACGGCGATTGGATTTCGGAAGAGAAGGAAGCGCGATTGAAAGTTTGTGAGTTTTGCGTACAGTTTCAGGCTGACGGCAGCTGCCGGCTTGGTCTAACCATTCCAAAGTCGATGACCTGTCGTGAGTTTGGTCCCACCCTGGAAAAGTTTTGCTCCGACGCGAAAGACTTCGTCGATCCAAAACAGATCATGCAGATGGCGACCTACTTCGGTATCAAAGGTCCGGAACTCAAGAAAGTTAAGTTGATGGCCACCCTCGAAGTTAGCAGCAGACTCGAGGCCGCCGCCACTCACGCCTCGGTAAGCGATCCATAATTCCTGAACAGGTTATATAAACCCAGGATTCCACACTGCAATCCAGTAGTTACTACTTCGGGCGATTGACGAAGCTTCGAGGCAATTGCTAACGGCGTCATCCGCGAGAAGTAAGCCATCTCGATCATTTTACGTTCTGCTGGTGAAAGTGAATTGAGGGTGGCGCTCACCAACCTGCGATGAGCTGACTTCCTGATTCTTACCTTCTGCTCCGGGCCCGAACGCAGCGCCGTGGCGAGGCCGACTGAGATGAGGAATTGCTGATCTTCCTTGCTTGAACACAGATGCTCGAGCGCGCGGCGGTGCGCAATCGTAATCAACCACGTCAATAGACTGTCGTCATTTTTCTCAAAGCCGGGGGCCTGATTGCTGACTTCGTCGTAGACCGTCGACAAGACCAGATCGGCAGTGGCTGTGTCCCCGAGAATCCGCAAGAGCAGTCCAAACAATAGTCCGCTCGTAGCCGCTTTGAAGCCTGAAACCGCAGTCTGGTCGCCCGCCGCGATGGCGCGCAGCAGTGTCTCAGCGTCCAGAACCGTCGGACGCGTTTCGACGGCGCTCAAGGCCGACCGCTTCGCTAATCCCATGCGACTCCTTTGTTCCCGGAAATTGCGGCGTAGTGACCCGAGCGGCTGGTTAGAAAAAATGAAGGGTGGAGCCTCGCCCTTGAAGTCCACCCTCCATTCCCCGGTGAAAACTGCTCAGACGGATTCGCCATCTTGACGTTTCTCACGAGCAAGTTATTCCTCAGGAATCAATCACCGAAAATTCTTGAGACAGGTTAAGGCGGGTAGTCGCTTCCTGTATGTGCGCTAACACACTTATGAGGATTTTTTCACAACTCACCAATCCTTTTCAATCAGACGCATTCGCAACGCGACAAAGTTGCGGCTGAACCCAACTAGCGGACTTGCGCGCCGGCTGATCTGGCCCGGTACCCGAGAGTGGCAATTCTGCTTTGGCTAACAGTTTTGAAATGGTGGCAATCAATCCTTCTACGTCTGGTTTGGTGATGTAAGCATTCGCTCCTGCTGCCATTCCCTTCTGCCTGTCGGTCTCGTAAGCCGCGCCCGAATAAAAAAGAATAGGGGTTCTGGCGTCAGACTCGCGTAACTGGCGGCAGAATTCGAAGCCATCGAGCTGCGGCAACCAACAGTCGAGCACATAGATATCAAAGGTTTGTTTATTGATTTCGAGCCAGGCTGCGGCAGCGCTTTGGACGCAGGTACCGTCAATTCCGCTAGCACGCATCAACGCTGGCAACATCTCACAAGCGTCGGCGTCGTCATCAACACAAAGTACGCGGGCTCTCGCCTGGTGTGGCATTAGCTGCCTCCTGAACAGGGGATTCATTTAGCTCGAGGCCATGTTGGACCAGATCGAAGTTCCGGTCTGTGTGTTGACGCACTTACAGACAAAGCATATTATCTTGGCCGCCAATCCGATTCGCCTCAGACCAGCCAAGTGCAAGCAGGATTACTGTTTTCCCCTATGAAAAACGTCGTTTCGGGCCAGAAGAGGACTTGATGGCACCCAATGCTGCTAAAGAAGAGGCGCTCCAGAATCACTTGCTCGCCGGTGTAACTCCTGAGGAACTCGAGCGTCTGCTACCTAGTTTACAGCCGGTAACCCTTCCGCTGGGCAAGGTTCTCTATGAATCCGACGAGAAGATGGACTATGTCTACTTCCCAACAACTGCGATCATTTCACTGCTTTACATAATGGAAAACGGGTCAACCGCCGAAATCGGCGTGGTCGGAAACGACGGCATGGTGGGCATCGCAATTTTCATGGGTGGCGACACCACTCCAAACCGGGCCGTGGTACAGAGCGCCGGCAAGACGTTGAAGATGAAAGCCGGAATGATGAAGGATGAATTTACGCGCGGCGGTCGCTTTCACAATCTCTGTTTGCGTTACACCCAAGCTCTAATCACGCAGATTTCCCAAACCGCAGTTTGCAATCGATTGCATTCGGTGGACCAGCAGCTCTGCCGTTGGCTACTCTTGAGTCACGACCGCTTGCCCTCAAACAGGCTAATCATGACTCAGGATCTCATCGCCAACATGTTGGGCGTGCGCCGTGAAGGGATAACTCACGCAGCCCGGCGACTGCAAAAGGCCGGTTGTATTAGTTACGTTCGCGGCGATATGACGATCCTCGATCGCGCTGGGTTGGAGTCCAGTGTCTGCGAGTGCTACCAGGTGGTCCGGACCGAATACGATCGCCTGCTTGGATAGACTTCGAAATTCCTTTTCAGCCAGTAAGCGCGACAGCGCACAGACATGCTTGCCTGGAAAGCGCATATTCTTATCTAGCCCTGTCCCCATTTGAACAGTGCTACCGACATTGGGACCTGTTTCCGCAAACCTTCCTTGTGCCGTTTCTCGTCGTTTTCAGTGAAACCAACAAAGGGAGTTATCCATGCCGCCCAAGAAAACCCCACGAGTTGCCAACCAATTGCTGGCCGCCCTTCCGGACAAGGACTATCAGGATCTCCAGCGCCATCTGGAGGAGATCCCTCTCGTCCTCGAACAATATCTTTACCGGGCCAATGTTGTAATTAGCGATGTGTATTTCCCAAATGGTGGAATAGTTTCGCTGCTGGCAGGTGTTGACGAGCGTTCAACCCTCGAGGTTGGTTTGGTAGGAAACGAAGGAATGGTGGGTCTAAGTGTTTTCATGGGAATGAACACGTCGCTCAATCACGCTGTCGTCCAGGGAACCGGAGTAGCGATGAAGATGAAGGCCTCGACGTTTCGCCGGGAATGCAACAAGGGCGGCGTCCTCCCACAACTGCTGACTCGTTACGCGCATTCGATGCTGACACAGATTGCGCAATGCGCAGTCTGCAATCAGTTTCATTCCATGAACTCTCGTCTTTCGCGCTGGCTGCTGATGACACAGGACCGCATGGGAGCCGATGAATTCCAACTAACTCAGGAATTCTTGTCTAACATGTTGGGTGTGCGCCGCGAGGGTGTTAACAAAGCAGCGGGTGATTTGCAGAAACAGGGATTGATTAGGTATCGCCGCGGAGAGCTCCAGGTGCTTGACCGGCCCGGCCTGGAAGCAATCTCGTGTCAATGTTATGAAATCATCAGGAACGAAGCCGCAACCGCGCGAATTGGAAAATAGCTTCCTTAGTTCGCGCTCGCTGGCGCGCGCTCTCTCTTTCTCACTCAAAGCTTCGACCCTTGTTTCAGAATCATCGGCCGCTCACGTTCAACCCTGCCGATATGGGGCGACGAGAACACAGAAATGTGAATAGTTATGAACCAATAACTCCTCGTATTACTGGTTCACGCGAAGATATAGGGATAGAATGAGTCGTTTCGAACCCAAGTCGTTTCCCTTAAGTCCAAATCAGATTCGTTAGTGCATTGCGCACTGACCATCGGAGGCGTTTTGATCAAAGTAGACAACGACGATCGCTCGCGCGAACTTTCAACCCAGCTTCGTACTGACGACGTCGCAAAATGGAATGTTGCGCCTCGCACCGATTGGACTGCGATGAACGACACCGAACACTTCGTGCAATTCTATGAGGCGGACGGTTTTCTTTTAAACTCCCTGGGCGGATTCATCGGCACGGCAATCAATTCAGGCGACGCAGCCCTGGTGGTGGCGACACAGTCGCATCGCGATGGCCTGGATGAGCTGCTCACGGCAAACGGACTCGATGTGGCCAACGCGAAAGCGCGTGGACAGTTTGTATCGATCGACGCCGCCGACACGCTTTCAAAATTCATGGTGAACGGCGCGCCCGAGCCGGATCGTTTTAACGAGGTGGTGGGAGGAATAATCGCCAGCGTCTCCGACGGACGCCCGCGCGTGCGCGCTTTCGGAGAAATGGTGGCGCTGCTCTGGGCGGAAGGACAGCATCAGGCGGCACTCCGGCTGGAAGAAATGTGGAACGATCTTCAGAAGGCCCACACCTTCTCTCTGTTTTGCGCCTATCCCATGAATGGTCTGGGCGGACAGAGGTTCATGGAGCCTCATAGCGGTGTTTGCACGGCCCACTCGCGCGTCATTCCCGCCGAAAGCTACGTTGCGATCGAGGATCAGGAGGAACGCCTGCGGGCCATTGCCACATTGCAGCAAAAGGCGGCATCGCTCGAGGCCGAAATTCAGGATCGCCTGCGCGCCGAGGAAAAGCTCCGGCTCGCATTGGCGGGTGAGCAGATGGCCCGCGCTGAAGCCGAGACTGCGAATCGGATGAAGGATGAGTTTCTGGCGACCGTCTCGCACGAAATTCGCACTCCGCTTAACGCAATCATCGGTTGGTCGCATTTGCTGCGCAGCGGGAGACTCGACGCAGCTACTACCGCGCGTGCGTTGGAAACGATTGATCGTAATGCGAAGTCGCAGGCTCAACTGATCGAAGATATTCTCGACGTGTCGCGCATGATCACCGGCAAGCTGCGCCTCAACAATGAATCTGTCGACATCGCCTCAGTTATTAACGCAGCCATTGACTCGGTGCAGCTCGCGATTGATTCAAAAGAACTGCACCTCGAAGTAACCCTGGATCCTACGGCCCGCCATACGCTTGGTGACGCGAACCGTTTGCAACAGATCGTTTGGAATCTGCTGGCCAACGCGATTAAGTTCACTCCCGCCGGTGGTCAAATTGAAATCAAGGTCGAACGTGCTGAGGCGAACCTGCAGCTTCGCGTCAGCGACACCGGTCACGGCATCGGCGCCGATTTCCTGCCATTCATTTTTGATCGTTTCCGTCAGGCCGACGGAACCACCACGCGCCAACATGGAGGGCTTGGACTCGGGCTTGCCATCGTACGCCACCTGGTTGAGCTTCACGGCGGCGCAATTACCGCTGAGAGCGCTGGAAAAGGTCTCGGCGCAACCTTCACGATGACACTTCCGCTGGCCGCGAGAAACGGGACTCGACGAAAGAGCACGAGTGGCGCACTTCGCGCGCTGGAAATCGGAGAAGGACACTTCACCACCGTTCCTTCACTCGAAAATGTAAGAGTTCTTTTAGTGGATGACGATCCCGACACGCTGCAGTTTTTGAGTTTGATGCTGGGTGAATCGAAAGCCGTGGTTGAAACCGCACGTTCGGTTACGGAAGCTTTGGCCAAACTCGAGTGGTATCGCCCGCAGGTATTAGTTTCAGATTTGGCGATGCCGAATGAAGATGGGTTCTCGTTGGTAACGAAGGTCAGGGCTCTGAAGTGTTTTAACGAAAACGAAATCCCCGCGGTAGCTCTGACGTCCTATGTGCGGGTCGAGGATCGAGCGCGCGCCATGGCCGCAGGCTTCAACATGTTCGTGCCAAAGCCGATTGAACCTAACGAACTGATTACCGCAATCGCGAGCCTGGCTGCCGTGGAACTCGTCTAACCAGACTGCCTATTCAAGAAAACGAAAGGCGCGAGAATTATTGTCTCGCGCCTTTCGCCATTCACCGCCTGAAAACAATCCACGAATTCAGACGAGGCGTTTCGTGAATCGCTCAGTTTACACCAGCCTTACTCTTTCACAAATTTTAATGCCACGCCGTTCATGCAATAACGCAACCCTGTAGGTTTAGGGCCATCACCGAACACATGCCCAATATGCGAATCGCATCTCGCACACAACACTTCGGTGCGGACTTCCGAAAGGCTACTGTCGGTTTCTTCCCGTACATTTTCCGCGGCAATTGGTTGCCAAAAACTCGGCCAACCCGTGCCTGAATCAAACTTGGCTGCGGAGCTAAACAACGGCAGCCCGCAAGCCACGCACTCAAAGACGCCTTTCTTGTGATTATCGTTGAGCGGGCTCGAGAAAGGGCGCTCGGTTCCCTTTTGTCTGGTCACGCTAAATTGATCCGGTTTGAGAATCTGTTTCCACTCAGCTTCTGTCTTCATAACTTTATTAACTCCATCAAACTTCACTATTTTTCGGGTCTTGCTCTGCGAGCTCGCTGGCCCGGACGCTACGGCCCCAACGGGCCAACGAGCGAATGCAGCCAGAGTTCCGGCCGCGATTGCTGACGAAAGAAAATATCGACGATTCATAATAGCTGCTCCATCTTCGACAAGTATTTTAGCCGAAGTAATTACGAACCAGCTAATGGATCGGATTTGATTTGACGGATTGGATGATCCGGTGAGATCGGACCGCAGCCGCAGTAATACCGGGCAAGAGCGCGCCAGCGAGCTGATGCTGCGGCTTAGGACTCGCGGCCTTCTCTGAGTTTACCCTCCAGTAAGTTGGTAGTGCGCTCTGTGACACTTACGGGCGGGGCTGGGGCTACAGGTTCTATTTCACTTAACCGCGGTGTGGCTTGCCATGTTTGAGCCGAAGCCGCGATCTGCACGGGAGCATCAGGCCTGATCAACAGACCTGCGATGATGTGGCCCACGCCTGTGAGGGCGGGCATGACTCCCAACAGCCAGATGATCCGGACCACCGGGTCAATTTCAAATGGCGCCCTGGCAATGAATTCAGGGGGCAGCTTCAGCACCAGCACACCCGCGAGGAAGTAAAGAAAGATCATGAGACCAATTCCGCTGAAGATTGAGATCGTACCGCTGACAAGATGTTTCTCTCGTCGCTGCTGCGCGGTCTTTTCCTCTTTCCCCTCAAACGGCCAGGGCTTGATTGGCGCAACACTATCGGAACTATGAACGATCTCTTTGTTCATTTGGTCGAGCGCGCGCGAGATATCTTCAGTTACCTGCTCAATCTTCAGGCTCTTCATCATCTCTTTGATCTTTGGTAGTGGGCCCCGGTCGCTACGGGCAATCGCCTCGCTCAACGAAACGGCCTTACCAATCACCTTGAGATTTGCGCCGCACAACCGGCAATACTGCAGGTCGGAGGAAGATTCGGTACCACACTTTGGGCAATACATAGTTGTTCTGTCGACTCCGCGAAACATTATGTTGCCATTTGAGGCGTTGAGGAAAGTCAGTTGAATTACGAGAGCAAGGTCTCCTTTGTTCGAGGTAGTTGTTTAGGACCAACGTCTCCAGCCACCGCTTGCTCGCCGAAGGCGTTAAATAACTTAGCCCGGCGTAGCACGCCGGGAAAGGACGGTTCTCAATTCCGTTTTCGGACTCTGAAGGGGTTCGAGCATGATCAACCCTTATTCAACCCTTTCAGGGTAGACCGTTGACGGGCGTAACTGAACCCGGCGTGTTACGCCGGGCTAAGTTATTCTTACGCCTTCGGCGTGCAGGCGTGGTAAGGAAAAAAGGCCCCGGTGAATCGCTTCACTGGAGCCTTCCGTCTGGTTGAACGACAAATTAAAGTTTGTCGGACCGTTGTTAGTAGCGCGATCCGCCGTTGCGTCCGCCGCCACCACCGCCGCGGTCTTCGCGGGGTTTGGCTTCGTTGACGTTCAACGCACGTCCGCCCATGTCCTTACCATTAAACTGCGCAATCGCAGCCGCGCCTTCTTCCTTCGAAGACATTTCAACGAAGCCGAAGCCGCGTGAGCGACCCGTTTCGCGATCTTCGATCAAGGAAACGCTTTCAACCGTGCCTGCCTGGGCAAACAAGGACTGCAGCTCTTCGCTCGTGGTTTGGAACGCGAGGTTACCAACATAAAGTTTCATAGTCATAATTTTTCTTACCTTTTCCCCTTTGGGATATAACAGAAGCAGCATGCGACGATGGAGCTTCCCAATTTACTACGGAAATAAGGGACGTTTTGGGATTACATATCCATGCCGCCGGGCATTGCCCGTGGCTTATCATCTTCCTGTAGCTCAGAAATGAGGGCTTCGGTCGTCAGCATTAAGCCGGCAATCGACGCCGCGTTCTGCAACGCGCAACGCGTGACCTTTGCGGGATCAATAATCCCGGCGGCCACGAGGTCCTCAAAAGTCTCAGTAGCGGCGTTGTAGCCGAAGTTTGGGTCTTTGTTGGACCGCACCTTCTCCACAATCACCGCGCCTTCTTTACCGGCGTTCTGCACAATCTGGCGCAAAGGCTCTTCGAGAGCGCGCCGGATAATGTTAACGCCAATCTGTTCATCTTCGTCGCCGGTCGTTTCGCCGTCTTCGTTCTTTTCGAAGACTTTGAACTTGTCCAGCGCCTTTGCCGCGCGAATCAAAGCCACGCCGCCACCAGCGACAATGCCTTCTTCAACTGCTGCGCGGGTAGCGTTCATTGCATCTTCAACGCGCGCTTTCTTTTCTTTCAATTCGGTTTCGGTAGCCGCGCCCACTCGAATCACTGCCACGCCGCCCACGAGTTTCGCGAGTCGCTCCTGCAGCTTCTCCCGGTCGTAGTCAGACGAGGTATCTTCGATCTGCGCCTTCAGCGTTTTCACGCGTGCTTTCAGGGAATCCGTATCGCCGGCGCCATCGATGATGATGGTGTCGTCTTTGTTGATCGTCACTTTCTTGGCGCGGCCCAGGTCTTCGATTTTGACGTTCTCGAGTTTGATACCGAGGTCTTCACTAATGACCTTGCCGCCCGTCAGAATTGCGATGTCCTGCAGCAACTCCTTGCGTCGATCGCCGAAGCCAGGGGCTTTGACTGCCGCCACGTTGATCGTCCCGCGGAGTTTGTTAACCACGAGAGTTGCGAGTGCCTCGCCTTCGACGTCTTCGGCAATGATCAGAATCGGTTTACCAAGTTTGGCCACCTGTTCGAGAATCGGCAGCAAGTCTCGCATCGCAGCAATCTTCTTTTCGCTCAACAGAATCACTGGATTCTCGAGCACGGCTTCCATCTTTTCGGCGTCGGTAATGAAGTAAGGCGACAGGTAGCCGCGATCAAACTGCATTCCTTCGACAAACTCCAGGTCCGTCTCCATTGTCTTTGCGTCTTCTACTGTGATGACGCCGTCTTTACCGACCTTGGCCATCGCTTCGGCAATCAACTCGCCGATAGCTGCATCGCCGTTGGCCGAAATCGTGCCAACCTGAGCGATCATGTCACCCGCAACCGGCTTCGACAGTTTCTTGATCGCCGCGGTTGCGCGCTCGACAGCTTTGTCGATGCCACGCTTGAGCGCCATCGGATTAGCGCCGGCAGCGACTGTCTTAACGCCTTCGCGATAAATCGCCTGGGCCAGCACAGTCGCGGTGGTCGTGCCGTCACCGGCAACGTCAGAGGTCTTGGAGGCCACTTCGCGCACCATCTGCGCGCCCATGTTTTCCATGGAGTCTTTGAGGTCAATCTCCTTGGCCACAGTCACGCCGTCTTTGGTGATTGTCGGGCTGCCATACGAGCGGCCGAGTACGACGTTGCGTCCTTTTGGACCGAGAGTGATTTTTACCGCGTCCGCGAGTTGATTAACTCCGCGCAGAATTGCCGCGCGAGACGCTTCGCCATGTGTTATTTGCTTTGCCATAAGTTTTTGTTACTCCCTACTGGAAACTGCTGTTTTAGTGAAAAGTGAAGGGTGAAAGGTGAAGGGTAAAACGTGAAGAGTAAGAGCATGGCTCTCATGTCTCGCTCATCGCTCATCACTCATCACTCATGACTTTTCACTCTTTACTCTTCACTCTTCACTTATTTACTTCTTCTTCCCACCCGCTGCTGCTCCTGCGCGCGTGATGATTCCGAGGATCTCGTCCTCGCGCATGATTAGAAGCTCTTCGCCGTCAATCTTGATTTCCGAGCTGGCATATTTGCCAAACAGAATCCGGTCGCCGGTTTTGACGTCCAGCGCCTGGCGCGTTCCGTCTTCTTTGTACTTCCCCGCGCCGGCAGCGATCACTTCGCCTTCCTGCGGTTTCTCTTTGGCGCTATCTGGAATAATGATGCCGCCGCGAACCTGTTCGCCTTCTTCAATACGCTTCACGATCACGCGGTCATGTAGTGGTGTGATATTCGTTTTCATTAATGATTCTCTTCCTCGAGGCTCCCTGGTTCACCCTCAATCCGCACGCGACGGTCGTTTGCCGGCGCTGTTTGATTGCTGATAGCTGTCTGCTGATTGCTTCTTAACAGACTACTTGGTGAACGTATGACGCCCTGATGTTCTTATAGGTAATTGAGCTGTGGAATTCAGGTGGTCTGGGAGATTCCAGAAGAGCTGAGAGCGGAGTAAGCTGGACTCGGTTCGACACCCACCCTACGCGTCGGGCCCCTATATGTCAAATGCAGGATATATTCTGCACCCGGCTACTGGGACCGCGAGTCCCCTTTAACTAGGACCGCGGGTGTCCCTTTAACTGGGACCGCGAGCATCCCTTAAACTGGGACCGCGGGCGTCCCGCCCGCAATGAGCGCGAAGCGCGAAACCAGTTCGCAACCTCAGTCTTGCACCTTCGGCGCGTTGCTGGCGGGACGCCCGCGCTCCCAGTGGAGACTGTCGCATTCCTATTGCATAAGAAACATTCCTGCTCAGCCCAATTCCCCTGACTGCCGCTAATTTCTTCCTTCTGCTGCGAATTTCGCGTGCTGCCGGGTTGGCACCCTCATTGCACCTCTGCCCACGGCTTTTACAAAACAGCCGGTGCCACGGGCCGCTCGCCCGGGTTTCAGCCTAAGACAGCAATAGAAATTGAGGAACCATTAATGAAAAGGTATTTAACTTGTTTAGTTGCGAGTCTGTTAGTGCTCGCCACCATCTCCCTGCCCGTGTCCGCCAAACAAGGCGATACGCAAACGTTGGTCGAACGGGTCAAGATAAAGGTCGCCAAACTAGGCGTTGGTGAAAAGGCGAAAGCTACTGTCTTCCTGAAAGACGGAACCAAGATCAAGGGCTACATCGCCCAGGCCGGTGACGACGACTTCGTGGTGCGCGACCGCAAGACCGATGCGCCTAACACCATCCGATATGACAACGTGGCAAAGGTGGATAACAACCGCGGCCATTCCACCGCGCGAAACGTTGGCATCGGTGTCGCTGTCGGAGTTGGCGCCGTGCTGACGGTCATCGCGGTTCTAATATCTAGTCTCGATGACTAACCCCTGATTGCAGTTGGCTAGCTATATGAAGCGGTCAGGAAAAGAAAACTAGCCGCGGATAAACGCCGATGGACGCGGATCCGTCCACCTCGTCGTCGAGAGAAATTGTCTCTCGCGAGAGAAAATTTTCCTCTCCCGAGAAAGAATTTGCCTCTCCCGAGAGCGAATTTTCCTCTCCCGAGAGAGAATTTTCCTCTCCCGAGAGCGAATTTTCCTCTCGCGAGAGACAATTTCCCTCTCCCGAGAGATATTTTCCCTCTCGCGAGAGACAATTTCCCTCTCGCGTGAGGCAAATTACCTCTCCGTTAAGAGAAAAACTCTCATCGTTCAGCGAAAAAGCCGCAACGATGCAGCTCACCCCTACACCGTTGCGGCTTCGAGCTCCACCCCCGCAGAGCTCAAACTCAATGTTGTCAAATACTTAACTTGATGTTGGGGGTGTTTGCGGCGGATCCGGGGTTGGCGGTACCGAGTCTGGCGAGTTCTCCCGCTGGAATCTAACCGCCAACTGTTCGGCAAGGGGCCGCAATCCGGGCGTCGTCTTCGATCCCGTCTTGATGTACTGGTAAGCCTGCATCGCGGCTTGCATCGCCTCTCCTCCCACCGCCATGCGCGTGTCGTCGATTTGGGAAACCACCGACTCAGCAATCGCCTGAACTTCACTCAGCGCCGCAAACAACTCAACGTCTTTCTGAAACCCCAGCGTGTTGAAACTCGCGGGCAAAACGCCCGGATGAGCCTGCGCGCCGGTGAGCGCTGTTTGCACAAACGACAGACTGTCCGAACCGGTTTTAAAAATCCCCCTTCGCTCAGCCACAGTCAGGTTAACCAGAAACGGAAGTTTGGTAAGCACGGTGGCGAATGCATCTTTGACTGCCTGCATGTCAGCCGCTGAAAGAGTGGCGTCGATGTTTTGATAAGGCATAAATCAGTTCTCCTTCGAGTAAGGGTCACGAAGCAGATCCCCGAGGTAAAGTTCACGGCTAGCGTGACGGGTTTCGTAGCCGATGTTGACTGACGGGGCGGTCAGTGTGCGCAAGTAAAATTATTCAGTAACGTGATTCGCGAAATGAATCTGTAAGTGAATGCCGACTGTTCAGTTTCGGATGTGTTAAATATGCTTATTAACTCCCTCTCCCTTCCCAAAGGGAAGGGGAAGAAACCCCGAAAACAAATCCATCCCCGGGTTAAAGCCGAACCCGGACGCAGACCGAAGTGTTGCACTTCACTTGAATCCACCATTTGAAAAACGACTCGTGATTTCTTAGATCCGCGATCCAGTTTCAATACATGATTCCGCCTGGATTCGCGATTCAGCTTTGATACGTGATTCTGTTAAAGACCGTGAGCGAACTTAGTTAATCGTTATGAGATAACTTAAAGGCTATGAGTTATCAGTTTATGGTTATGAGATTCCGACTACCCTGGCTCGTGAGATTCTAGGTCAGTTAAGAACTGCCTGCTCTTCACCTTTCACTCTTCACTCTTTACTTCCAAGCAACCCTTCAGTGATGTGCCGCACTTTACGCCTGTCTAAAACGACAGTCAAGAGTTTTTTCGTCGCCCGTTACAATTCTGCTGCTGGGTTCGTCAAGTGATTACCGACTGGGGCATTAACCCGACCGTGCGGGAGGGCTCTTGTCAGAACCACCTGCGTTAGCGGGTGGGCCCGAACGCCAAAAGGAGGGGTTTGAGCCCTCCCTGACGGTCGGGCTAGTGCCTCGGCAGTGGCCGCCCGCTAACGCAGGCGGTTCTGACAAGAGCTCATCGCGGTCAGGATGTGGGCGCTTCCGCTCCGGAAATGTCCGACAAACTTCAGTTTGTCGCAGAAACGACAAGCTAAAGCTCGTCGGACAACTAACAGTTTGCGTTACAGCTTACTTGCACTTCGAGTAGCCGCAGTCCCGGCACATATCGCAGCCACTCGCGTGCTCGAGTTGGCCTTTGCACTCGGGGCAGATGCCGATCATGTTTGACATGATCGCGCCGGTGACGCCCGTCAAACCTGGTGTGGTAGTTCCCTTCGCGGCAGTAGTCGCTTCCGCAACGCCGGCGGCGCCGGTGGAATCACTGAGCGGAATCTGCGGAGCGCCGAGGTGCTGTTTCGCGACTGCACGGGCCGAGTCAGGCAGGTTTTGCACGCGGCGATTGGTGATCATGATGCACTCGGCCACCGCCTGTTCCGGCGAAGTCAGCAGGCGCTCGTTGAACCAGACGGCGTGCGTGCCGGTCACCTTGTTCAAACTGTAGGCGACTTCCGCCGCATCGAAACCACCACGCAACATCTTCGACGCGAGCAGTCCCACGCCGCCCGAGATCGGGCCGGTGGCAAACACTTCCTGAATCATCCGGCCGTCGTGATTGACGGTGACGTAGAGATTCTGGCCGTCAAACGGAATCTGCCAGGTGGCGCCGCGCAACTCACGCGGCCGCTCGATGCGCAGCGCAGTCAGCTTTGCTTCCGCATCTGCCTGTTCGCGAATCGCTGCTCCGGCCTCGGCGCGCGCGAGTCCTTCAGCTTCAGGGTCCGCAACTACGGGAACGAGGTGCGCCGCATCAGCATGACTCGCCGGCGGATCGTCAACTACCTCAATGCCTGGATCAACGGCCGCCTCCGGCTTCCCATCTATTGAAGGAGCCTTCATCGACGTCAACACCTGATTGTCGCGCGAGCCGTCGCGGTAGTAACTAACGGCCTTGCAACCAAGCTGGCGTCCGAGCCGGTAGAGACTGTCAACCGACTCAATCGTGTCGTCGACCGCGCCGTTGCAGGTCTTGGAGACGCTGTTGTCTACATGTTTCTGAGCCGCGGCGAGCACGTGGACATGCTGGTCGGCGCTGATGTTCATCGCCGAGATGAAATACTGCGGCAGCTCATTCTCATGCTCGCAAACGTATTCCGAGGCCGAATTGATTGAATCCTGCTCCGTCTGGTCTACATCGAGGCCGAGTGCCTGAGCGGCGAGCGTGTGCACATAGGTGCGCGTGCCGAGCGTGTCTTTGCGGACGTAAGCCCAGGAGAAGTTTGGCTCGATGCCTGACGAAGTCTCGGCAACCAGGGAAATTGTTCCGGTCGGCGCGATGGTGGTCACTTCATAATTGCGCGGGGTCAGCGGCACATCGCGCGAGATGCCAATCGTGTTGTAAAGAAACTCTTCATAAGCCTCGCGGTTCGGCTCAAACTCAGGGAAGGTGCCCTTCTCGGCGCCAATCTTGATGCTGGCGGCCCAGGCCTCGCGGCGGATGAAGCCCATCATCTCTTCCATCAGATCGATTGACTGAGGCGAGCCGTAAGTCACTTTCAGATTCAGACAGAGATCGGCAAAGCCCATGATGCCGAGGCCCACTGGACGCGTGCGCGTGACCACGTCGTTGATCTCCGGCAGAGGCCAGGCGCAGGTGTCGATCACGTTATCGAGGAAACGCGTGCAGAGATGGGTCACTTCGCGAAGACGATCCCAGTCGACGCGGTTGTCGGCATCGTAAAACTTGTTCAGGTCGATCGAACCCAGGTTGCAGGAGTTTGAGAAATGGAGAAACTGCTCGCCGCAGGGATTGCACGAATAGATCGGCCCCATCGACTTCATCATGTGATTGTGACGATTCACTTCATCGATGAAAGCGATTCCCGGCTCCGCATACTTGTGCGCGCTCGCGATGATGCGGTTCCAGATGTCGGGCGCGTAAACCATTCCTGGGCGCGGCGGATCTTCAATCGTAGTGTTCGAGAGATCTGCAGTGATGAACGACTGTCGATCGCAGAAGGTCACGGTCGAGCCGTCCGGGCGGCGGTAAACTCGATACTCGCCGTCGACCACCGGATCGTGGATTGGGTCAGTCCAGGATTCGCCCATGAAGTCGAGCTGGAACCATTCGTTGTTATCGACGGCCTTCAGAAACTTGTCGGTCACGTTTACCGAGATATTGAAGTTGGTCAGCGAATGCTGATCGTTTTTCGCGTGAATGAAACGCAGTACATCAGGATGCGTAACGCGCATCATGCCCATGTTGGCGCCGCGTCGAACACCGCCCTGCTTCACCACGTCAGTCACCTGATTGACGATGTTCATGAATGACACCGGACCGGAAGCCACGCCGCGAGTGGAACCAACGAGGGCGCCGTGCGGCCGCAGAAATTCATAGGTCATGCCGGTGCCGCCGCCGGTCTGGTGAATCGTCGCGGCAGCTTTCGCGTGCTCCATAATGCCGGTTATGGAATCCGGCACTTCGAGCACAAAGCACGCCGCGAGCTGGCCGTTGGCTTTGCCCGCGTTAACCAGGCAGGGAGTGTTGGGCACAAACTCGCGCGCCAGCATCACTTCGCTCATCGCGTCAAAAAACTGATCGCGCTTCTGCGAATCCTTCTCGGCAGCTGAGACATGTCCCACCACGCGCCGGACGATATCCGGCCACTCTTCGAGCGCGCGACCCTTGGCATCCTTCAGCGAGTAACGCTTGCTCACCACCCGCTGGGCGTTGAGCCCCATCGGCTGCGCCTTGCGACGTACGGTTGGAGTGGTTGTTTCAGGCGTAGCTGAAGAAGGGTTTGCTGCGGGGGTTTGTTTGCCAATGGCTGCGCTCATCTTATTTGCCTTTCTCGCGTCCGGCCCGGGGACCCTGCGCGAGTCAAAAATCGGGAGTTTCGGAGACGGTTTTACAACTACATTATAGTAGGCGCGCCGTCTCTTTTCATGTGTAGCGGAAACTTCGGTTGGCTTT
Source organism: Pyrinomonadaceae bacterium (assembly GCA_963724185.1). GTDB lineage: Bacteria > Acidobacteriota > Blastocatellia > Pyrinomonadales > Pyrinomonadaceae > PSRF01. The sequence continues at coordinate 140,514 of CAVRTN010000001.1, forward strand.
TTCGAACGTGAAAAAACCCTTGTGAAGAGCAACACAGGGGGCCTGCCGCTGCTCCAACTTACCCGTCTCGTCTCAAGCGGAGCGCAATATACTCCCTTGGGAACTCAATGTCAATATCTTGTGGTCATCTTTTTTTTCAACGCCTTATAGTGTGTTAATTGAGACTCTACGTTAAGTCGTAAACTACTGATAAGCGGTCGTTTCGAGGGGTGCATCACTACGAAACAGACTAGATCCGCCGCGCCGGACGGAGCAAAGAGGTTGTCATCTCGAAAATAAATTGGAATCCCTAAAGCGAGTTTGACGGCGTTTTTATTTGGACGTGTGGTGGGTCAGGTTTGAACCTATAGGAGCAACTTCTTACTGGGAGCGCGGGCGTCAACGCCCGCTATGCGCTGTGGTGTGAACTATTGTCATCATTTCAGTTGGTTTTCGCGCTTTTGCGCTCAGTGCGGGCGGGACGCCCGCGCTCCCAGTTAGACAGTTGCGGTTTGGTTTGCTGCGGGGACAGGCAGGAATGCCTGTCCTACTTAACGCCTGTCCTACTTAAACTACTTCGAGCTGTTGCCAAGCAGGAGTTCAAACTTACCGATGTCGCGGTTGTGACTGTCGAGGGCGGCGAAGGTGTCAGACGTCTCTTCCAACATCTGTTTGGTCATGGCGATTGAGTCGCTTAGCTGTTCAAAATCGAGCGCGGAAACTCGTTCCGGAGTCGGCAAGGTCACCACCTGGTCGTTAACCAGACCGAAGAAGTTTTCAATCGATTGCAGTTGTCCTTCAACCAACTTCACTGACCTTTCGATGTCCTGAAAGGCCGCCACTCTCCTCCGAAGTATTTCAACATTCGATTGTTGAATTCTTCTTTCGCGATCGTCCCGGGAATGCTCAACTGAACGCTCGGCCTGCACCAGCTGGTTTTGCACGGCCTGACGATTAATGGATCGGAGGTGATGCTTGCGGCGCCGATAAACATCGAGCAGATCGACGAAGTCTTCCCAGCGTTGATCCAGGCTCTGAATGTTTGAGGGGATCTGCTTAGCGTTTGTAAACTTCTTGTAGTTTGAATAGATCTGATTTTTCATCCAGCGCAGATACTCGACGGCCTCGCGTTCGCGTGGGTCGAACGACTTGATCGCGGCCTCGCGTTGCTGGTCGCGCTGTTTCAGCAGCCGCTGCTTCTCGCGGCGGTCGACCAATCGGCGATAGATGGAACTGGCTGGCACGGTGGCTAGGTAAACTGTTTCGGCAACTAGTCCGGTGGCGAGTGGGATCACATCCGAAGCTGATGCGAGCGTATAGGCTCCAACAACGCCGAAGGTCAGCATCCCCAAAAAGTTTAAGGGTTCGTTGAACGCCTCTTTCAGATACTTAAAATCAAACTTTGGGGACACAGGCATGGCCTTGAACTGTCAATCCTTTGGCATTCATGCCCTATCAATTTGTGCGGTTCACGTGATTAATAACTTCGCTGCTCTCGTCATTAACAGCGCTGTCGCTGCCGGCTGAAAGAGCCTGTTGACTGCTGCCGGTTGATGCCGGCAAGAGACCCATCTCCTGCTTATAAGCAAGCAATTTGTCCTGCAGCTGCATGTCCATCGCTTCGCGTTCGATGTCCTGCATCTGGTTGTCAACGGAGGCGGAACCGAGCTGTAACTTGGCTTCGGCGGCCGCTGCGCGACGATCAATCTTGTCGCGCATTTCATTGAAGGTGGACGCGTCGTCGCCAATCTGAAACGACTCCATGGTCTGGGCCAATTGTTCCTGCAACCGCGCCTGCTTCGACTGATTTATCAGTTGCATCGCTTCGGCCGTGCGCCGCTGCATCTGCAAAACATAATTGTCGCGGGCCTTGAGCGCCTGCTTCGACGCGAGGGTGGCATGTTCAAGCTGCTGCGACGTCTTTTGCAGATCCATCTGGGCCTGCTGCAATTGGCCGATATAAGCGGTGGCAATATCGTCGCGGTTTAGTTTGACCGAGGCCCTGATCTTTGAATCCAGATCCACTACCTGGCCCTCGAGACGCTCTTTGCTCTTGGCCAGCAGTTTCTCTGTCGCCATCACCTGCGCGACTGAGTTATTCAACTCCGGCACGCGGTCCCGCATGTCGCGGATGGTCTGCTGCAAAATGAGTTCGGGGTTCTCGGTTGATTCGACAATGCCACCGAAGAGCGCGCGCAACGATCGGCTGATTCTGCTCATTAGTCCCATTTTAGGCTCAATCCTCCACGGATCGGATGTTAGACCTTAGTACTGCTAATAGCGATGATTAAAGCAAGTCGGCCAATGACCCGTCTGCGCTGCGTCATACTTCTGTCCGGGCGCATGTGTTTGTACGTTGAATTACTTCCGCGGGTTCAAAATACGAGTGCCGATATGTCTGGAAGTATAACAGTAGCAGTCGCTCCCTTCCAGAAGGCGATGATGAGGTCAGTATCACCACGCGGTAGCGGGTGGGTCGGACGCGCCAATATTCACCGCCAGGGTCTGAGTGAAGACGAAACCCACCCGCTACCGCGTGGTGGTACTGACTTCATCGCTCACAGGCGTTTCCCTGAATTGCCCGATGTCCCGGCGATACTGCATGCCTTCCCAGCTTATCTCCTCCACAGCCGCATAGCAGCGTTCGAGCGCGTTCCTTAGCGTTTCGCCGGTGGCCGTGACACCGAGTACTCGTCCGCCGGCTGTCTGGAAACCAACTTGATCACTCACAGTGGTACCCGCATGAAAGATCTGCAAACGAGGTTCGGTTTCGTTTTCGACGACCACATCTAATCCTTGAATCGTCAGGCCCGTTTTGTATTCACCTGGGTAACCCTTACTCGCCAATACTACGCAAGCCGAAGGTTGGTCACTCCACTTCACCGAGGTGCTCTGAAGCCGACCGTCCGTTATCGATTGGAAAATCTCGAGGAGGTCCGACTCCAGTCTCACGAGGATCGCCTGCGTTTCCGGATCGCCAAAGCGGACATTAAATTCAAGCACTTTAGGACCCGATGCAGTTAGCATGAGACCAACGAAAAGTATCCCGCGAAAGGGAAAGCCTTCGTCGCGTGCGCCTTGCAAAGTTGGCTCAACCACTTCGCTCACTATTCGTGCGAGTGTTTCCCGGTCAACGACTGAATCGTCCGTGATTGCACCCATTCCGCCAGTATTTGGCCCAGTGTCATTCTCGCCAATGCGTTTATGGTCACGCGCCGGCGGCATCAGCGCATAGTTCGTTCCATCCGAAAATAACAACACTGAAACCTCGCGGCCTTCCAGTGTTTCCTCAAGCAGTATTTGTTTGGCCGCTTCCGCTGAAACCAAAACGCCGCTGCTGAGATCCGCCACTGCTCGCTCGCCTTCGGCACGTGAACCGGCAACGACCACGCCTTTACCTGCGGCAAGCCCGTCGGCCTTGATAACAACCGAAGCCTCGGGCGGACCAAATCTACCGCTGCGCAAGCGTTGGATCGCTTCTGCCGCCGAGGTCGCAACTGCGTAATCAGCGGTGGGAATGCTATGTCGCTTCATGAAGTCTTTGGCGAATGTCTTGCTCGCTTCGAGGCGTGACGCCGCAAGGCTGGGCCCCATGATCCTGAGTCCCTGGCGTTCGAATTCATCGACCAGACCTGCAGCCAAAGGACCTTCCGGACCAACTATCGTCAGGTCTATTCTTAACGACTGCGCCAGGCGCACGAGGGCATCGTGATCGTCGACTGCGGCAGGAACACACTCTGCGAGTTGAGCAATACCTGCATTGCCGGGCGCGCAGAAGAGGTCTAGTGAAACTCCGGATGTTCGTTTTAGAGTCCAGAGAATCGCATGCTCTCGTCCCCCCGAACCAATCATCAAAACACGCATAAGCTATTTAGAGTGCCCTTTCCTCGCATTTTCGGCCCATGTTGTCGCGCACCAGAATATGACGGTTTTTACCTTGACACAATTTCGCCATAGCTATACTTTTTGACTCGCAAGCCTGAGCGAGGGTAGCCAAAGCTCACCCCGATTACTCGCCAGGAGCACCGCTCATTTAACAGGCTGTGCCTTTCGTCACTGACCCGCCGATTGTCGGATCAACAAGTGGAACGATCCTCGGGAGAAGCCATCATGTCAGACAGGCAAGAAATCCATCACCCGCCGAGAACTGCTGAAGTAGAGCATCCGGATCGCACGATCCTGTGTTTGGATTGCAACGAGAATTTTATATGGACTTCGGGGGAGCAGACTTTTTTCCACGACAAGGGTTTGAAAAACGAGCCAAAGCGTTGCAAGCCATGCAAGCAAGCTAAAAATGAACGTCTGGCTGCAATCACCGCAGCGCAAACATCGGGCGTGCGCCAGCGCATCGAGGTTTCCGTCGAATGCGCCCAGTGCGGCGAACAAACTACAGTTCCGTTTTATCCTTCACAGGGCCGACCCGTCTATTGCCGCATCTGTTTTCTTGGCGGCAAGACTCACGGCAGTAACAACTCCGCCAGCGCTTAGTCTACGCGACTTCTCATAGTCGGTGCTTCTCCAGTCGGCTCGTCAAGAGCAGAATGCGTGGAGAACCAGTGCGCCGATCTGTGTTCCGTTAGGAGTAAAACATTTAAGCGCCCGACTATAAAGATTTCGCTCCTGACGTCGTGACTAAACCGCTGGAAAACATCAACGCCCAGGAAATTTCGGTTGACTTTCAATTGAGATTCTCATAGATAGCAACGCGCAAGTCTGCAACGTCTTTCACGTTTAGGTAGTGCCCTAATTTGAATTACTCCTCTGCGTGGTCTCAGCGTTCTCTGCGACTTGGCGGTTAATATTGCTGCCAACACACTCACCGCAGAGACGCAGAGCGGCCGAGTTAACGCAGAGAATTGAAATTAGGTCACTATCCACGTTTAGGCGATTTCGTTTTATGCGGGCCGCGTCAAATTCCGGAGTCAGACAAATATCGTGGCAAAATTTATTGCGCTCGTCGCGGTGGCAGCCTTCATCGGCCTCTTCGTTTATATCTTTGGATTCTATGTCAAAAGCACAGACGCTTACGATTGCGCCCTCACTGAAGCGCGGCGCAACCCGGCGGTGATTGCGGGGCTTGGTGAACCGATTGAAGCCGGCCTGTTCGCCTGGTCGTCCAGCTATTCCCAGGAGGGCTCAGTAACAGACGCGTCGTTTGGCACAGCAGTGTCCGGCCCGAAGGGAAAAGGTTGGCTGAGTGTACGTTGGTACAACTCGCCCGTCGGATCCTCAATGCGTTTGGATTTTGAGAAAGACGGAATGACGAGCATGGTTTATAGCGGAACGATTCCGTGTCGTTGACGATGACCAGGGCGAGTTGGGGATCAACGCCCGACGCGATTCAGATAAGGGTTTATGTTTTCTTCCCCTTCCATCTCCTAAAGCGAGAGGGAGATCAGCACAAATTCTGACAAGTTCACCTCAACACCGGGAGACAAGGATCATGGAAGATGTCGTTATCTTTAGTAGCAAGCGTTACCTGGCGGCGATGGCCGGGGGCTGTTTGCTTTTTGCCGTGGGTTGCATCTATCCGATTATCTACGGATTCGAGTTATCGGACCGGGATTCTTTGGGACGTTTCTTTCAGTTGATCACACCGGAAATCTTTTATCTTGGCGCTCCCCTTGCCATCATCGGTTTCATCTATGCCTGTTACCGGCTTTTGAAACCTACCCCCGCTATCATCATCAATCGCGAAGGCATCATTGATAATGCATCAGCCCTGGGGATCGGATTGATTCGGTGGGAAGAAATTCAGAGCATGTTTATCTACGACGTCATGGGTAACCGGTTACTGGGAATAATACCCGTGAATCTCGAGGCGATACTCGCTCGCCAATCAGCTTTCAAGAGATTCTTCTTCAACCTTGGCAAGAATATGCAGGCGGCGCCATTCTCCATTCCTGAAGGTGGCTTGCCGATGAAACTCGAGGAGTTGCTCGCGCAGATTCAAGCATATCGAGAAGGCCTCTCACCAGACCGCGCCTAACAACTCACAAACCAAACCACAAAAATACCGTCTGTCGCAAACAATCAGGTGGTCGCGGCGTCAAAGCTCTAGTCGTAGATGATCAATTCGGATATGCTGCGGTGGATTCACTATTGCATTTGATAGACCGACACAGTGGTGCTGAAGTCTACGGACGATTGTGTCTCGCCTGATGAGCCGTAGGAATTCATGCCTTAGGAGCTACCGAGTTGAAAAGTTTGGGGAGGTGACGCATGAAATGTGTGGCTTGCGGGAGCGTGGCGCTCGTTGAGGGCGCGCTGGTAGAAAATGCAGGCGGCGGAACAAGCATATTCAAGCTGAAGGGGTCATCTATTTGGAAAAGCCTGTTCAGCGGGACACGCGAAATCCGCGCCTATGGCTGCGTTCATTGCCACCACCTGCAACTTGCCGTCAGTTTTAGTGAGAAGGATTTTGAGCGTTACCAACAGTTTGAGGGAGAGCAGCCGGGTGTGCTGGAAAGAATAAACTCAGAGCCGAGAGAGTTAGAGTAGCGAAGCAAAAACCGTGAGAGCGGCAGTACCAAGCGAACCGGTAGTGCCCCTAATTTGAATTTCTTCTCTGCGTAGTCTCAGCGTTCTCTGCGACTTGGCGGTTAATATTGCTGCCAACACACTCACCGCAGAGACGCAGAGCGCGCCGAGTTCGCAGAGAATTGAAATTAGGTCACTATCAGCGAAACCGACTCACCTTAACTGAAGAACCAGGGGAACAAATTCAACCTCGCGCTCACACATTTCTGCTGGGCGCCAATGGTCCTCAGCTTGTCGATTAGAACGGAACACCTATGGAAGAAACTGATAATTTCCCAATTGAAAAACCTCGCAAAGGCAAGACGTACACTGACAGAACCCTGTTCATGCTTGGCATGGTCATCGTAGCTGGCTTGCTGGGGGTACTTGCTTACCCTCTTCATTTCGGCGACAGGTCCAAGTACATTTCGGTAGTTTGCACAGCGCTAATGCTCGCCGGAGCATGTCTGCTCATAGGAGGTCTCTTAGGTTTCCTGTTCGGAGTTCCTCGAACAATGCAGCAGGATCAGACCGGTTTGGTTCCTCCTCCAGAGGATGACGTAACTTCAGGGCGGCAGACTTTCTTACCAACTTACCTGGCAAATACAAACTTAGAGCAAATCTCTGATTGGTTAACAAAAATCCTGGTTGGCGTTGGACTCACTCAACTGACAAAGCTCCCGCAAGAACTGCAACGCATCGGTAATTATTTGGCAGAGGGATTGGGAAATGCGAGTAGCAGCCGTGCGTTCGGTATCACTGCGCTGCTTTACTTTCTGGTTTCGGGGTTCCTGCTCAGTTATGTTTGGACGCGGCTCTTTTTTCCCGTCATGCTGAGAGTCTCCGATATCAATGTGTACAACGCTCGAATTGGCAGACTCAGGCGAGAGATAACAGAACTCAAAAAAGAATCCAAAGACATAATCGACGAGGGCTAATTCAATAGCGCTCCTATCAGGCACGTGTAGAACCGGCGATTCTTTGGGTCAACCACCAACATGCACGATTGGTCTCCGGCTAGGAACCTTCTCCGCCTGCCGCAAAACCTCATGCGTAACCGGCGCCGTGTCGCCTTCACCGAAAGCTATGTACTTGAGCAGGTACGAAACCGGATTCCCTTCACTCCAACCAAAGTAAACGTGAGGCAGCTTTCCAGTTTCGTCGCGCAGGAACAGCAGAAACGCGGCAATAGCATTTGGCACTGCCGGCGACACAGCGCGCAAGATCCGGAAGCCGTCCACTCTCTCACCGTAAATCTGCAGCACACCTGAAAACTCCGAAGCGTCTCCCGGAGTGACTTCAAAGAAGAGGATCGGCTCGTCGGCAGGAATATGGTTGTCGTCGCGTTTCTCTCGTTCCTTGATTTGGTACTCGAGCGCATCTCCAGTATCACGACGATTAGCAACGATTCTGACTGTACCCGCGGCGGCACGTCTGACAAACTCCCGCGCCAGGTCGTCAAGCTCAACGTGCTCAACTCGCAATTCTGTCGAACGCCAGACGCGCGAAACAAGTGATGCCGCGACGATTGCCAAAATAAAGAACGAGGCAATCTTGATTCCCTCCGGCCGCTCATGAATATTTTGAAGAGTGGTGTAAACAAAAACCAGAGAGATAGCGAGAAACGGAATCCAGCGTTTACCGCGTTTGCGCGCAGCCAGCGTTACCGCAATTGCTGCCGAACTCATCAGCACCAGGACGCCCGTCGCGTATGCGCCGCCCTGCGCGTCGACATCTGCACGGAATATGAGAGTGACGGCAATTGCGATCAAGGTGAAAACAATCGCAAGGGGTCTCGTGGCTCGCGCCCACTGCGGCGCCATTCCGTAACGAGGCAGATAGCGCGGGACGATATTCAACAAACCAGCCAGCGCTGATGCGCCGGCGAACCAGAGGATCGCGATGGTACTGAGATCGTAGAACGTGCCGAAGATGTCGCCAAAATAGTGATGCGCCAGATAGGCGATTGCGCGACCGTTGGCCTCGCCCCCTTCCTGAAACTTCTCTGGAGAAATCATCGTCGTTGTAACTATGCTGCTGGAAATGAGCAACACGCTCATGATCAAAGCAGCAGTTCTGAGGAGCTTGCGAGTGTTTCTGATTCGTCCGTCGAGCAGATGTCGAGTGCGGGCCTCGGTCACACCGCCGGTGCGGCTGGAATGAATGCTTTCCCAATCCTGCCCGCTCAAGTCTTCGTCGCCGCGCACGAGCGGCATTACCGCGACACCAGTTTCAAAACCAGAAAGACCCAGCGCCAGCTTGGGAAAGAGCATCAAAGAAACCCCAACGATGAGCCAGGCGTTCCCGTTTACTCGCGGGTGTTGAAACAGAGCTTGTTTCCATTCAGGGAAATGATAGGGATGCGACAGCAACTCGTATAAGCCAAAACCCACCACAATCAAATTAAGCAGGAGATACACGGCTACCAGGATGACGGCGATACCGATCGCTTCTTTGAAGCCACGCAGAAAAACACCACCCAGCAAAACTACCAGGACAAGGGTGATTCCAATCTGGTGTTTGAAGAACTCCGGCGTGAACGGGTTCTCGACAATGTGTGCAGTAGCGTCGGCGGCCGAAAGGGTGATGGTGATAATGAAATCGGTGGCCACGAACCCAAGCAGGACGAGTACAAACAGCTTGCCTTTCCAGCGCGGCAGCAAGTGCTCGAGCATCGAGATGGAGCCTTCGCCGTGTGGGCTTTCCGCGGCGACGCGATTGTAGATGGGTAGCGCGCCGAAAAGTGTAAGCATCACCAGGATGAGAGTGGCTACTGGAGAAAGTGCGCCTGCGGCGAGGAATGCGATACCGGGCTGGTAACCCAGCGTGGAGAAATAATCAACACCGGTTAGGCACATTACCTGCCACCAGGAGTGCTGCCTGTGGGCAGTTTGACCGTGAGGGTCTTTGTCTCGTTCGTCTCTGAATAACCAGAGCTTGAAGCGCCTGCTAAACTTCACTTTCAATTGGCCTCGCCTCGCAAAAACGAAAAGGCGCGGAGCAAGTGTGCTCCACGCCTTAAAAGAGATCGTGGCACTGCCCTCCCTGTTGGCCTACGAGGTTAGCTGACGGGCTCGAACTGGAAGTGTTCTACGCTACGGCTGCAAACTGAAGCCTGAGCGATGCGCCCCGTGTTTCGATTAACGAAACCCTGGTTCCCCCGCGTTGCGCCGCATGATGGCAACGGCAACTTCGGCAGACATTAAATTTTCAACAACCGAATACTACTCCTCGGAAATCCGCGAATCAACTCGAAACTTGATCTTGCGCTTTGAAGATGACAGGTTCCCTTTGCGTGACTCTGCGTCTTCAACTTGGCGTTCTTTGCGGTTTCTATTCGTCTTAACCGCAAGCTTTAACGTGCGAAGTCTCAACCACCGACGTGGACCACGGGCCGGCGCTCAGGATCTTTTTCGGCCTGCCGCAAGACCTCGTGAGTTACCGGCGCCGTATCGCCTTCGCCAAAGGCGATGTATTTCATCAGATAGGAAAGCGGATTGCCCTCGCTCCAACCGAAGTAGACGTGTGGAAGTTTGCCGGTTTCATTGCGCAGATAGAGCAGGAAGGCCGCGATCGCATTTGGCACAGCCGGCGATTCGGTGCGCAAAACTTTATAACCGTCCACCCGCTCGCCGACGATTCTTAGAACGCCGGAAAACTCTGAGGCGTCGCCCGGCGTTACTTCGAAAAACAGAATAGGCTCACTCGGCGGAATGTGATTGTCGTCTCGTTTCTCTTTTTCTTTGACTTCATACTCGAGGGCGGTGCCGCTGTCGCACCGGTTAGTAATAATCCGAATAGTTCCTTTGGCCGCCTGCCGGATAAACTCGCGAGCGGCATCGTCGAGTTCGATGTGTTCCACCCGCAATTCTGTCGAGCGCCAGACTCGCGAAACAAGTGAGCTGATAATAATTACAACGATAAAGATCGTTGCGATCTTTAGACCTTCCGGTTCCTCGATGATGTTGACGATGGTCGTGTAACCAAAGATCAGGGATATCAACATGAAGGCCCACTGAATCTTTTCGCCTTGTCGCCTGGCCGAAAGCGTCACCGCAATCGCCGCCGACGTCATCAGCGCAAGTACACCGGTCGCATATGCTCCACCCTGCGCATCAACATCAGCGCGGAAGAGAATCGTTACGATGAAGCAGATAACCGTGAAAACAACCACCAGCGGCCGCGTCGCGCGGGCCCATTCGGGAGCCATTCCGTAGCGAGGAAGGTAGCGCGGAACAATATTCAACAAACCAGCCAGGGCTGATGAGCCCGCGAACCAAAGGATCGAGATCGTGCTGAGATCATAGGCCGTGCCGAATATGTCGCCCAGATAAAAATGCGCGAGATAAGCGAGCGCGCGTCCGTTTGCTTTGCCGGCCTCCTGAGTGAGTGTTTCAGGTTGAAACTCCGCTGCTGGGATTAGCAACGTCGTACAGATGCTGCTGGCTACCAACAAAACACTCATGATCAGGGCCGCCGTGGTTAGGAGTTTGCGCGTGTTGTTTATCCGGCCGCGCAGGAGTTCCTGAGCAGAGAAATCTGTGGGAGTACGCGTGCTTCGAGTTGTGTGAATCGCTTCCAGATCTTCTTTGCTCAAGTCCCGATCCCCACGGACCAGCGGCATAACCACAACTCCTGTTTCAAAGCCCGACAACCCAAGCGCAAGCTTCGGAAAAATGATCAAAGCTGTGCCGATCATCAAGAACGGATTCTTATAGTCTTGAACGAGCAAAGACTTCCATGTCCAGATCGCGGAAGAATGAGTCGCGATTTCGTAGAGGCACCGCGCAAGTACCGCCACGTTCATCAACAGGTAAACGGCCACGAGCACCACTGCGATCCCGACTGCTTCCTTGAAGCCTTTTAGAAAGATGGCGCCCAGCGCCGTGATCAGGATCATAGTAACTATGATCCGGTGATGAAGAAACTGGAGGTGATCGATTACAAAAGGGTTTTCGATTATGTGCGCGGTGGCGTCGGCAGCGGAGAGGGTAATCGTGATAATAAAACTAGTGGCCACGAATCCCAGCAGTGCGAGTACGAAAAGCTTTCCCTTCCAGCGAGAAAGCAAATTCTCCAGCATCGAAATGGAGCCGTCGCCGTGTGGACTTTCAGCGGCCACGCGCCGGTACATCGGTAACGCGCCGAAGAGCGTGAGCAGGACCAGGACTAAGGTTGCAATTGGAGAAAGAACGCCGGCGGCCAGGAAAGCAATTCCAGGTTGATAGCCGAGCGTCGAAAAATAATCGACGCCGGTCAAACACATTACTTTCCACCAGGGGTGTTGCTTGTGAGAAGAAGACTCAGTTGCGCCCGGAGCTTCGCGTGAGCCCGTTTCCTTTGCGCCTCTGAATAACCAAAGCTTGAGTTTTCGCCTTGTTCGCTCGGAAAGGACCATCGCATTTGTCCGCACGCGTCAGCCACTCGTGCCTGATCATCGCCCTTTGAATTATCGTCGTCGAATTCTACGCTGATTGAGTCGCACGTCAAGAGAGCCATGCACCAGAGACCAGTCGAACTGTCCCCCAAAATAAAAGCGGGCGGGGGCCTCCCACAGCCCCCACCCTAAGGCCACGTGTCCTCACCCCCACGCGACCACTTCGTCCACCGGGGAGGCGGACGCAGGCGGATTATGCATCAGACCGGTTAAACTTTCAACCGACTTTTCCGTGCGGGCGATTTATCTCAGGGGAACTGGAACCGGCGGGGGTGATATTTATTACAACTGGCTAAAAATGTGAGGCGTCTGAAAAGTTTAATGAAGCTTCATTACGATTTATTGGTTCCATAAGTGGAGACAATACCACTGCCAATTGCTGCGGAATCGTCAGCATTGACAGCGCCAGAATGCTGCTCGCCGCGCGCGAGATCCGACACCGCAACGATCACCAGGAGGGCCGAAACGCCCAGGGTGGCCAAAATATAAAGTAATGCCGTCATCTCGAAGTAGATGAGGATCATGGTACCGATGCCAAAAAGCGCCGAGTACAGTATCGCCATGTTTCTGCGGCGCCGTTTGGCGTTACTTAGATTTCTCGTTTTCACTGAACAAACTCCTGCTGTCTCTTATGCAAGATTGAACACCTGCTCAAGTCTCGTAAAGCTTTAGTAGATCACTCTGTTTGCTATGTTAGTGCCGCCGTTGGTAAACACGGTTCCCAGACTGCCGCTGACCGCGCCCAGTAATGTTGGTCCAAGTCTGCCGGGTGAGAAGAAACTTGCTTCACCCACTTCCACGACATCGTAGGCTTGCAGGAAGAAGTCTGGCTTCTTGTTCTTCTTGATCGCGCCGTAATCAACACTAATGATTTCCTGATCCTGCTGGCCGGGCTTCTGACGATACACTCGCACGTCGTTGCTCTTTGCTTCTTTCCGGACGCCTCCAACCATGGCAATTGCCCGGCTTAGGGTCAGCTGATCGCGCAGATAAATTCCCTGAGGAGCCATTACGCTGCCGATCATATAAACAGGTTCGGCCTCAGTCACGATGATGTAGTCGCCGGGGCGAATCACCGGGTTGGCTTTCGGATTACCGGCTTTCAAGTCGGCAACTTTAACAACCTGGAAGGGAAGATTATTTCCATCGATCGGAGCTGCGTCAGCTTCCTCGCCCGGCTGCGGACACATCACCGGTTCGGTATGGAGAATTTGAATAGTTCCCGAAGCGCGTTCCGTAAATCCTCCCGAAGCAGTCATCAACTCATTGAGTCGGACCTTTCGCTTCATCGTGACTTGCGTGGGTTGTCTGACGGCGCCGAAGACTGTGGCTGGCAGGCGGCTCTTGCGTTCGGTGATGCGAACGCTCACCTGAGCATTCTTAATATATTTCGAGTAGGCTTTCGCGATTTCCTTTTGCACTTCTTTTTCGCTGCGGCACCTCGCAGGGATTGGTGCCTCGAGAAACGGAAGCGAGCTGACATTCCCGTCGCTGTCTATCTCCACCGTGGCATTCAGGTCGGGCTGGCCAAACACGCGGACGTCCAGGACATCCCCAGGTCCGAGCAGGTAGTTCTTCACGCCCTGCCCGTCCATACCTTCTGGAGCCTGACTGGGCGCCATCGGACTCTGCTCTTGAGTGACGACCAACGTCGGTAAAGTCAAACAAACGAGAACCGCAATCAGTACTAAATATCTTTTCATATCAACCTCAAAAATGCTTTTGAATCCGAGAAATCAACCTCTCAAAGATGTTGGGGAGCAGGCATTCGATGCCTCAAATTCAGGCACAATCAAACGAATCGCTCAGCCCTGGAAAACTCCTCACGCGCCTGCGCGTTTGCCGCTGTTGGATCCCTTTTCGTTCCGGGGCTTCTTTTTGGGGCTTTCGAGAGTCCAGGGAACCGCAAAACCGGTGAAAAGCAAGTTGCAATGATTGCACAAAAGGTGATGGATGCCAACCACCCGAAAGAGCAGCGGAGTAGGTTTGTAGCCCTTTCTGATGCGTGAACTGCGGCACTTCGGACAACGTTGAGAAATCATTCCCCCTCCATATTCCTATCATTCCCTTGCTCGTTCGTAACTTCGGCTCTACCGTTGCTTTGGTTAGCCAGACGGCTCTGCAATGCCGCAATCTCACGGCTGATCCGCTCAACTCCCGGCTTTCGAAGTTCTTCCTTAACAGTCTCACGGTTTAGATAGAAGAGCGCGTCCTTGTAACGCTCGATGGCACGACGGTAGTGTCCTTTGAAGGCAGAACGCTCGGCCAGTTCAACCCAGTGGGCGACCTTCACAGAACCAACAAACTCCTGGATAGCCAGACTTGATTCCTTTAGCTCAAGTTCATCGGGATAAAACTTCAAAGCTGACTCGAGGCAATGCAACGCACGATTGGCTGATTCGATCTTGTCGGAAGTCCGGGCCCTTTGTTGAGCGTCGTATGTTAGGGAACGTGACGAATCCCTGGCCCAGGTTATCAGGTGGTGCTTTTGTAGTGCCTTAACGCGCTCCTGGCCGGCCTTAATCGCGATTCTCTTTTCCGCCGGCAGGTTGTTCGCCCTCAGGGCTTCGTCAGCGCTGGACAAATAGTCCTGGCAAAGATGGAAGACATCGAAGTGTGCCTCGGGATTCGATTCAGCGTCCGCCTCCAGCGATTGTTTTTGAATGGCCCGCCAGGCCGACGAAAGCAGCGAGGTTGACTGAGGCCGTCGCGAAGCGCTCTTTCCTTCGCTCCCCATACGGGCCGCTCGCTCGCCTCCCTGCTCCAGCAAGTAGCGCGTCCATGCCCGGCGCATGATGACTTCCCGCGCCGAAAGCGCGACTAAAAGCACAACACTCGCGGCAAGTCCCGCTGGGATCCAGGGCGCTTCATCTCCCCCACTTACGAGCATCCACCACAGCCCAAAAAACAACGCCATCGCAGCGACAAACGCGCCGACGAGATATCCAACGCTTGAAGGCATGCGGCCGCGGGGGGGCCGACGCCGATGCTCGCCGGAGTTATGCCTGTGTGACCTTGCAGTCCTCGGGAAGAAATCTTGAGCGGAGTTGTTACCCAATTTGGTTCTCTCAGGGAACTGTTGAATACTCCCACTTTCAAAAAATGTCGCAGGGTGACGAAAGCCCGTCGGGAGCTATGTTGCTGAAGTGATAATTAAGACTCGCTCATAGTCAGCTTTTGGCTATTATGCTGTCAATATATCATTGCTGCTAACGGACAGGAACGCCGGCCGCAAAAGGAACAAGATGGACAAAGAATTCGCCAACAAGACTGTGCTCGTTACTGGAGCAACTTCCGGAATTGGACGGGCGACAGCCTTACGTTTTGCCCAGGAGGGCGCAAGCGTGGCCGCGGTGGGACGCGATCGAAGCGCATTGATGGATCTGCAGGAAGAAATAAACCGCACCGGAGGAAACTGCACTCCCATAGAAGCAGATCTGTCAGCCGACGGAGGCATCGACGCAGTTGTTTCGCGGACAGCCGGCGAACTGGGCGGGATTGATGTCCTGGTCAACGCTGCTGGACACCTTTCCACAGGAACGATTGAAACAACTTCTGAAGACGCCTGGGACAACATGCTCAACATCAACCTGCGCGCTGTGTTTCAGTTGATGCAGAAGGCTTTGCCTTCGATTATCGAGAGGCGCGGGAATATCGTAAACGTTTCGAGCGTTACCGGGTTGCGCGCCTTTCCCGGCGTCCTTGCCTACTGCGTCTCGAAAGCCGGCCTCGACCAATTGACGCGTTGCGCCGCGCTCGAACTGGCAAGCAAGGGTGTGCGCGTAAACGCGGTTAACCCCGGTGTCGTTGTAACCGAGATTCATAAACGCGGTGGGATGTCGGAAGAGCAGTATGAAGCGTTTCTGCAACACTCGAAGGATACGCATCCACTGGGACGAGTGGGAGACGCCGCCGAAATAGCAGAACTGATCTTCTTTCTGGCTTCCGCGCGCGCCTCGTGGATCACCGGCGCAAGCTATTCAATCGACGGCGGTCGGGCTCAAACATGTGCGCGTTAGAGCAACGCAGTCATAGGTTCGAATATCGATTGTCATCTCGACAAACAAAGGTTTGTCGAACGGTTTGAACGCTATATACTCTGCCGCGAAATAACGGACCCGGAAACAAGCTCTCAAACGAACATTCAACAAAAGACAATGCTAAGCAACCAGCCGCAGTATGCGATGAACCGCAACTTCGTGCCGCCACCAAAAGTCGGTGGCGGAGCCAGGACCGCTATCAAAGTTACGTTCGGTGTAATAGCTGCGCTTGTCGCACTGTTGCTTGGACTCATTGTGCTGCTACTGATCGGAGTCGAAACCGGACCGGTCGCTTTCCTGATTGGCATGGTTTGCGCAACATTGCCGGTTCCGATCTATCTGATCCTCGTACTCTGGATCGATCGTTATGAATCAGAACCTTTGTGGATGCTGGCGACCGCGTTCTTCTGGGGCGCCCTCGTAGCCGTTTTCTTTGCCTTCCTGATTAACACTGTCAGCGGACTGGCGGTCACCATAATCACCAATGACGTAGCGGCCGGCAATACCTTTGGCGCCGTCATCTCCGCCCCGATCGTTGAGGAAATTTCCAAGGCGATAATTCTGCTCATCTTTTTCTTCTGGAAAAAGGATGAGTTTGACGGCGTGATTGATGGAATCGTTTATGCTGCGATGGCCGGACTCGGCTTTGCCATGACCGAAAACATTCAGTACTACGGCAAGGCGGTGATGCTGGGCGGCACTGAAACGCTAACGCTGGTCTTCGTCATCCGCGGGGCACTCGCGCCCTTCGCTCATCCAATGTTTACCAGCATGACTGGTATCGGTCTTGGGCTCGCGCGCCAATCTCGGAATCTATTCGTCAAACTAGTCGTACCGGTAGTCGGGATAATGGCGGCCATTTCCCTGCACAGCATCTGGAATGGCTC
This sequence comes from Pyrinomonadaceae bacterium, assembly GCA_963724185.1. Lineage (GTDB taxonomy): Bacteria > Acidobacteriota > Blastocatellia > Pyrinomonadales > Pyrinomonadaceae > PSRF01. The sequence continues at coordinate 157,376 of CAVRTN010000001.1, forward strand.
GGCGGTCTTTTTTGGCGACGCCGGATTCATCCTGATGTACATACTGATCATGATCCCGGCTTTCTTCATCATGTTTGTCGTGATCGCGCTGGCTCTGCGGCGGGAAGGACGGGTGATTCGCGAATATCTGACGCCGGATTTTCACGAAGGTCTATTGACCCACGAGGAATACAACCAGCTCTGTTCGATCCGCGGGCGCATGGGCGCTTCATATAATGCGTTTTCTCGCGGCGGCGTGAGTCACTGGCAGGCTCGCCGGCAGTTGAACCAGACCGCAAGCGAGCTCGCCTTTCATCGCAGCAGGTTGGCCCGTGGAATTTCTGCCGCTGATGCGGCCGAACGCGAAGCGACCTACCGTCAAGCTCTGGAGAGTTTGTTAAAGCAGCTAAGGACCAGTTAACCCTCAGCGACGGACCAACAAAAATTCGCCCATTTTCAAGCGATTGACTTATACTTGCCCCGCATCGCAACGTTGGCCTTCGTCCCCTGAGCTAACTCCGTGAGAATTCAACTCTTACCCAGCACTTTTGATAGCGACGGCCACGCAACTCCCGAACAACGTCTGACGTGTTTTCTGATCGACGAGAGTGTTGCGGTTGACGCCGGCAGCATTGCGCTGGCCTTGAACAGCGCACAGCGCGAGCAGGTGCGTGACATAATCGTCACTCATCCTCACATGGACCACATCGCCAGCCTGCCGATCTTTATCGACGATCTGTTTCCCACACTGACAAGCCCGGTTCGGATTCACGCGACTCCGGAGGTGATTTCGTCGCTGGAGCGAGACATTTTCAACTGGAATGTTTATCCGCGGTTCTCGGAACTGAAAAACGATTTTGGACCAGTGTTGGAATATGTTCCGATTCCGTTGGGCGAGGAGTTCAAGGTTGCGCATCTCAGCGTCACCGCCGTGGCCGTGAATCATATCGTCCCTACCGTCGGACTGGTTATTTCCGACGGCAAGACAACGGTTGCGTTCAGCTCAGACACCGCGGAAACGGATGAGTTTTGGGAAATTGTGAATCGCGCGCCACGGCTTCAGGCCTTGTTGATAGAAGCGTCGTTTCCCGATTCGATGGCCCAGTTGGCAGAAGTCTCGCGCCATTTTACGCCTGCATCCCTCAAACGTGAGTTGGGCAAGCTCAGTCATAATGGACTGGATATTCTCGCCGTCCACATAAAGCCGGCTTACAGAGAAATAGTGATTGAGGAGCTTAAGTCGCTGAATGTGCCCGGCCTGGGCGTGATGGAATCCGGGAAAACCTATGAATGGTAGGAGTGCTTTAAACTAAGTACTTACCTGATTGCGTCAAATTCATTCTGGGCGTGCTCACCAGCCACTTCGTGCAGCAACACTCTCCCGCTCGGCAATAGTTCCTTAACGCGCGCGGTCCTTGCCTCCCGGTCACGACCCGGCATCAACTCGGCGCGAAATGTCACCGTCATTCCCGGCCGCGCCCAAACATTCTCTGTCTTACTGGGCGCACGTTGTGGTTGAATTCCCATTCGCTTGTTCTTCTTGATGAAGGCGCCCGCTGCGCCGACAGCGCCGGCGGCCAACGCAATGCCGCCCAGCAGACGCTTAGTGCCTTTTTTCATTTCATATCCGTATCTAATGCGCTACTGATTCGCAAAGAGGATCGAGTCGCGCCGTAATTGTGGGTAAGCCGCTCAGGGCCTTCTCCGCATTCATCTGAGTGAAGTGGGCCCACTCGGCCGGCACATTCGCCTCCGCGAAAACGGCCTCGACAGGACATTCCGGTACGCAAGCGTCGCAGTCGATGCACGTCTCCGGATTGATATGCAGCATGTCATCGTCGAGATGGAACGCCTCAACCGGACACACGAGCGCGCAATCAGTGTAACGGCAGTTCACACAAGGTTCAGCAACGACGTAAGTCATTCAGCTTAGGATCTCCTCGCTTCAAATTGTCACAGGCATCCTGCCTGTAATTCTCGCAATTGCAAAATGCAGGCTTATATCTTAAACGGTAATGCAGTGGTTTTGAAAGATGGAAAATCGGAGGGTAGGGTCCTAACTTGAAATTCACTGCGCCACCTCTGCTGTTCTCTGCGACTCTGTGGTGCGCGTGCTCGCTGGGATGATTTACCGCTGAGATTACGCAGAGAAATCTGAAATAGGACACTACCAAGTCGGAGCGATGCTCCTTTTGCTTCAGATCAACATTTCGGTTCGTGCCACGTGTGTGTGGGCTTGCCGCTGGAAAAATCGTAGAAAACGAGATCGAGCTTCGCCAATATCTTGGTGACCAGAATGATTTGACCAGTATGCATTGAGAAATGTTCGGTCACGTGGAAAATTGCCGCCAGTGCAGTCGATTCACTGCCCTGAATCTGGTAGACCTCAAGCAGTTGCCAAACGTCGAATCCGGCCAACACCCTGTCGACGTCGGAAATCGTATCCTTGAGCAGTTTAAGCAACTCCTCACGAGGAATACCGCCACGCTCGTCAAATTCAGTCTGGCGTTCACGCTTGTCCGCTTCGTCGCCCAACCCGCAGACAATCCACTGGCGTGCGTTACCACACAAGTGAAGTATTAAGTTCCCAATACTGTTTGATTGCTCATTCGGTCGCCACCAGATCTGTTCGGTACTTAGCTTCTCCAGGCAGCGCTCAATCTTAGGGAGATATTCCTCGCTGAGAAGCGCGCGAGCGTTGTCGACGAAAGCCTGGGAAACGTTTCCTGACGCAGCGATATCGTGAGAACTCATGGCGGAAAGCTAAGCGCCCCGGCCTTCCAGTGTCAACATCCAGCGGCCGAAGTAGCGGCGGGGAGCTTTAGGACACGCCACATCCCCACGAACAGCTTCCTGTTGCGTGAATGCGGTGTTGGAAAGTTTTTGAAGAAGACTCTACGCTTCGCTGGCGGGGACTTTCTACGCTTCGCTGGTGCGAGGGTTTTCCGGCAACAGCAGTTTGATGGCGTTGGCGGTTTCGACGCGGCGTTTCTGCTGAACTTCGTTAACCCAATTGGTGACGGTCTGAACCATTTCACGCGCCGTTTGCCGCGGCGTGGCTTCTTTGGGGGCGGGTTTCTGCTTGCGCGTCCGCTCGTCCTTCTTAATTACTCTGATTATTTTCTTTTCTGACATTTCTACACCCAGCCTGGTGGGCCCTTTACTGTTTACTTGTCTCGATTAAACGTTCTTGCTGAAGAAGAGTTCCGTGATTCTTGGTTTGTTTGCTCTTGTTTGACGTGTAAGGAACGTTAGTTCTTTACAGTCTTGCATTTTTTTCAGCATTCGTCACCTTGCAAAAGCCAAGCCACGGGTTTTGCGGCGTCACGGCAAGGTGGACTAGAGCTTCCTTTGCAACTCTTCCAGGCGCTTTTCAGGCTTTTGGGCCGCGCTTTTACCTCACGGAAGTGCTTGCCGGTCACCCAATCTCTCCTGGCGAGATATTACGAACCCGCTGAACGAAATGGATTGTTTCTGTTCGAATTGGGAAGTTTAGCCAGACGGTATTAATACGTACACTCTTCGGCGGCGGCCACGTACGTTTTTTCGGCCCTGGGTTTTACGGTGACGACCTTCGCTGATTCCCTGGCTCCCATATCAAGCCGCCAGATCTTTTTCTGCGTCGAATATACAAGAACACACAATCCGACGGCCGCACCGGCGTTCACCCATTTCAAACCGCCGATCATGTGCCGCGTGCCAAACGTTGCCAACAAACCGTTAATGATGATTATGGCGAGCCGAAATTCCGTAGGTCCAAACTTCAGATAACTAATCTGAAGTTTATCCATCGCGGCAAACGCGAGAAAGGTGCTGAAATCGTAAGCGGCAAAAAGCGCGAGCATCAGGAGCAACTGGAAACGCGAGCTCTGCGGCAGAATAAACGAGTAGCCGATGAGGATGGAGCAGAGGAAAAAGTAGTCGAGCAGGTGGTCCATGTAATAGCCCCACCTGACCAGTCCGGTGTTGCGATACTTCCCAATCTTTCCGTCGTAATGATCCGTTGCCCATTGCAATGCGATCATCGCCGACACCGCCCATAGCCAGCGCAGGTTTGTCGCTGCGAAGAAACTGAACAGCACAATCAGTAACGACCAAACGAGCGTGAGCATCGTCAGGTGATAGGTCTCCAGCCATTTGGGGATTCTTGGTAACACGTAGGGCGCGAGGCGCCGCTCGAGCGGTGATAGAAATGATGTATTGGTCTTGCTGGCGCCCGCGAATTCTTCGTTGTTCATTACGGTAACCCTTTTGAACTGACTTCGGATTATTCCGAAGATGCCAGTGCAACGCTCGGGCCGCTATCAAGTCGTCGATTATCTAGTGATATTGGCGGTAGGCGGGCGGAGTAGCCGGGTTAGTCGTCCGCGCAACGTGTCAGCTGCAACATTTTTGCGGCTGTGGTGATGTGGCTCCGCAGCGGAGGCCGTCTTCATTCCGCAGGAACGAAATGTTATAGCCTCTGCCAAACCAGACTCTTAGTAGGCTGTGGCGAGGGTCTAGATAAACACCACTGACTGCGAACTCGGAATATCAAACCGGCGCCGGCAGCTTCGACACGCCAGCATGTCGTCAATGCGCACCATGTAATCCCGGGACTTCTGAAAACGCATGCGATCCTGCTCGTTGCCACCTCGCGGAGGCGCTGCCTTTTTAGTTCGCTTCAACCAGCGCACCTCATACTCATCGCGCGAGCGACAGTGAGGGCAACTAAAGGTCGCTTTTTTCAGTTCCTGCTTTTCGTTAAAGAAGTCTTGTTCGTTCATACGATCTTATCTTTCCAGGGTAGTTTTTCTCTGCGCTGTCTCAGCGTCTCTGCGTCTCTGCGTTGAACCAGCACAACCAAAGAATCACCACAGACACGTAGAGAACACAGAGGTTGCGCAGAAGCGATCACAGGAAATCATCGCGGTCTAGGTGGTGTTGGTCGTTGGTACTCGGTCCTCGGTCGATTCTACCGATCACCCAGCTCCCGCAAATAGCGAAAACTGTAAATCCCGGTTTCGTGCCCATCGCTCCAGCGAAAGTTTAGCGCGTAGCGCCCCACCACGCTGAGGTCCGTTATCGTCAGCTCGTCAGAAATTGCTTCCGGCTTCAAAACGCGCTGGCCGGTCCATTCATTAACGCATTGCGCGCACGGGCAGGCTCGCCGGAGTTCTGCCGCAGTATAAACGCAGACACAATCGTCAGCCCAGGTAATGCGCAGGCCCGACTCGCCTTCCTGTTTGATCTCGCGCGGCTCAATCGCCGGCCCGCGTCGCTCTGTAGTGGTAATCATATCTCTTGAGTAGGACAGGCATTCCTGCCTGTCCACTTCGCCGCTTCAGTCCGCGATCTGGACAGACAGGAATGTCTGTCCTACTTACTTCCTTCTGCCCCGCGCACCGCTTCCGCCACCGCCTCAGCGGTAATCTTGAAATGGGAAGCGTCCCATGCCACTCTCCCTTGGCTCACCACGATAACCTGCGGTGACTCATGCGGCACCCCGAGCCTGTTCTCGACTTCATTTGAAAGCTGGCGCGCCACCTGCACCTCAATGAGCGCCACCTCTCCGTCGTATCGCGTCATCTGTTCATAAGCAGCCGAACTAATCGGACAGGTCAGGCTGTGTTTGAAAATGACGATGGGCTGCTCACCCGAGCGTTTAGTCAACGCCTCGAAGGATTCCTTATCTTTAACCCTGACAAAATGATTTCCCATATGCACCCTTACCTCGCTGATTTGGATAGTAGCTTACGGGCAGTGTCGCGACAACTGAGAGATATGCCTCGTAGTGCTTCAGTTTGATTATGAGCAACTTTTACTGGGAGCGCGGGCGTCCCGCCCGCAATGAGCGCGAAGCGCGAAATCAATTGAAAGTATGACCGCAGGATTGTGCGCCATGGCGCATTGCGGGCGAGACGCCCGCGCTCCCAATAAAGAGGTTGTGCACGGCGTCTTTGCACCTGTACGTGGCGTCTTTGTGGACACGGGCTTTCACTGTACGTGGCGTCTTTGCACCTGTACACGGCGTCTTTGCACCTGTACGTGGCGTCTTTGCACGTGTACACGGCGTCTTTGCACCTGTACGTGGCGTCTTTGCACGTGTACACGGCGTCTTTGCACGTGTACACGGCGTCTTTGCACGTGTACACGGCGTCTTTGCTCGTGTACACGGCGTCTTTGCACGTGTACACGGCGTCTTTGCTCGTGTACACGGCGTCTTTGCACGTGTACACGGCGTCTTTGCACGTGTACACGGCGTCTTTGCTCGTGTACACGGCGTCTTTGCACGTGTACACGGCGTCTTTGCACTGCTGAATGGGGAGTTTGCGTAAGCTAATGGGAGTTTTGCAGCTCCGGATGGGGTCTTCTCTTGCCTTGGTTCTCCCTCTACCGCTGGGGGAGGGTTGGGGGTGGGGGTTTTAGGCGCGTCTACGCCCTCTCCCTAACCCTTTGGGGGCAATAACATACTTCGCGAATGAAGTAATCATTTCCGAGATAGGCCCAGGCAGCCCGTAGGGCTGCGAGATAGTAGCCGAGGGTTGAGCGCAGCGATACCCCCGGATCACAAGTCAATTTATTTTGACCCTGAAAGGGTCACAGACTTGGGCTGGCGCCCCTTCACGGTGCGAATCCTTGATCGAATCGCTTCCGGGGGTCTGCGCTACGCTTCGACCCCCGGCTACTTTCTGCCAACCCTTCAGGTCGCGAACCTGGGTGATTCGTCGGGTATGTCATTACCTTTGGGAGGGGGTTTTGATCACTTCTCGCCTAGCGCCAGTCGCCGACGAGGATAAACGGAGCCCAGTAGAACGGCGCACTGTGTTTCTTGCCGGCAATCATTGCGAGCTGAGCGTCGCGCATCGCGGCTGAAGGGGTTGTCGCCGATGATGAGGACGCCGGTGACGAGAGCAGTCGTTTATAGAAGTCTGTCATCAAATCGGCGGTCGACTTGTCGGCGACTGACCACAAACTCACGCCCACCGTCGGCGCTCCCGCATACATAAACGCGCGGGTCAATCCCATGACGCCCTCGCCGCGCTTCTCTTTTCCGAGACCCGTTTCGCAGGCAGAGAGAATAACCAGCGGCGAGCCCAGACGCAGATTAAAAACCTCGTCGGTGCGCAAAAACCCATCGTCGCTCTTGTTGCCAACCAGGGACAGCACCAGTCCGGTAAACTGTGGCCGCTCGGCGTTCAATAATCCATGCGTGGCGATGTGAAGAAACTGATACTTGCTGATGTCCCGCGTTTCCAGATTTCCTTCACTCGCATCAAGATCCAGCCAGAGGTCCGCCTGCGATCCGGATGCCTTCACGAGTTTCCCGATCTGATCTGCCTCTAATTTCGTGCCTCCCAATCGGGCTAATGGCAAGCCCTGCATCTTTGCCGGCGCGCCGGCATCGCCATCTTTCCCAGCTACATCCGTCAGCGCGCTGGCGATGCCCAGCCCTCGCGTCTCCGCGGAACCGGCGGCCGCACTCGCACCCTTAGCGCGTGCGTCATTCGAATTGAAAACGGGATCCGCCACAACCAACATGGCGCGACCAGATTTCGACCTCTCCTGTTTTCGAATCGCGCCGATCACCGATGCGGAAGGCGAATAAACAACTTCGTTCGACTTGATCAGATATGGAAGCGAAGAATAGTCAGCCGCGTCGGCAGACTTCACGAGGGCTTCAAACGGCACGTAGTTCAACGCGCCATCGGCGACTACCAGCACGCGCTTATCGCCAATGAGCGAAGCAGCCGGCTCGATCACGGCTTTATAAAGGGCATTGGAGGCGGCGACAAAGTTTGCAGCGTCTTCGGCAAACGGCGTGGCGCTGACGCCCAGCCCGCGAGTGTCGGCCATCACGTCGATCCCGACGATGCGCCGCTGTAGTTTGGCAGGGATAAGTTGTGAGCGTAGGTCGGTGGCCAACTTCTCAATCGTGGCGCGCGGCGCGAGTTTGAAAATCGAAGCGCCCGATTTCGTGATCGCCCAAAGATACGAAGCGTCACTCCCCAGGCTGTACTCGAGCAGAACTGTGTTGTCGTCCAGCACTTGCTGTTGCACTTCGGTGAGCGACAAGGGTTGTCCCCCGGTCAAACTGGCGTAGCGCGGGCTGGCAATTCGGATCTTGTTCTCGAGATCGTCAAACTCAGTTTGCAGCTTATCGAGTTGTCCCTCGAGGTCTGAAGGTTTGGTCTTCTTCTCATCGGCGGTCAGATTAATCCCCATCAAATCTTCGGCGATTTCCTGTTGGCGATCGAGGTTCTCCTGCTTGCGTTTGAGCAGATCGGCGGGAATGCCTTCGGTGATGGAAGCGCCGGTTTCACTCAAAAGATCGAGCAATGAACGCGCGCGCGATTGTTCGATAACCTTAAAACCTTCGGCTGCATATTCGAGTCCCTTGCCATCGAGCGGGGCGCCGGGAGCAGCGGAGGAAAACAGAGCCATCTCGGCGAGCCCGGTGGCAGTCTCGTCGAAGACGTCCTTGGTAGTAGCCAGAAAAGTTGTGCGAGCTTCATCCGCCCGCAAACTGCCGGCGCGAAGTGTTTCGATCGTATTGATCGCTTCGCGGTAGTGGCCCACGGCCGTCTCGCGCATCTTGGCGGCCTTCTTCGCGTCCTTTTCCAATGTCGCTTGCGACCAAAGGCTGCGGCCCTGCCCGCGTTGCGCCGGCCACATCAAGTCGAGTTGCTTGTCTTCCCTGGCGCCTTTCGCTGCTTGTTCGTATTGCTTGCCTGCCTCCTTGTAATTTCCCTGACGCCATACGACATCGGCGAGGCTGGTGCGCGCAGCGGCGCGAAACCGGCGCGTTTGGCCCAGGTTGGCAATCATTGGCAACGCGCCTTTGCCGGCGTCGGCGGCGTTTTTGAAGTGGGTTTGCGCAGTCACAAGATCGTTGTTGGAAAACGCGATGCGGCCCATGCCGACTTCATAAGTCATGTAAACGATGGCAGTGCGATACTGATCGAGTTCCTTCTTTACAACCAGCGCTCCGCCGATAGCTTCAGCCGCTGACCCGAGCGCGACGCTGTCAGTAGCGTTTCCAATCGCGATGCCCGAAGCCAACTTGCCAAACATTCCTCCCGCTTTCTTGGCGGCACTCTCCGGCTTTTTGGGATCCATCTGAGAATAAGCCGACGCCGCTTCAGACATGCGGCCCAGACGATAATTAGTGTCGCCGATCTTCGCGAGCAGCAGTTTGGCGTTGAAGCTGGTGTCTTTAAGGTCGGCTGCAGTTTCCGCCACTGTGCCGGCCTTCGAATCAACCATGCGTGCAGCAGCGCTGCCGGCGGAGGCCTCGCGCTGTTCCTTGCTGAGAGCTCCGGTCAGCGCTTGATAAGCCTGTCGGTAGTGGTCCAACGCGGTCTTGTCCTGGCCCTGACGCAAGTAAAGTTCGCCAAGCTCTTTATGCGCGGCAGCGATGCCGTGTTTGTTGTTGGAAGCGGTGTAGAGATTGAGGGCAGTCTGAAGTTGACTGAGGGCCTGATCGCCTTTGCCCCGTTTGAGCAGGCGTCTGCCTTCGTGTAGCGCAGCCGAGGCCGGGTCAGCCTGCTGAACAACTGCCGGCGCCTCGTTTTCGTATTCGGACGAAACGGCCAAAGCGGGGAAACCAATCAACAAACTCGCACACAAAGCGAAAGCGATGACTTGCTTTCCGGTCGTGTTCATTGTGAATCCTCCTGGCCTTATTGCTGGGGTTGATCGTCCACTTCGCCCACTTCCGGCTCAGAGCCCTTTTCGACTTCCAGGCTTGCGAGTTTGTGAACTAACTCCAATGTGGCCACCAGCATGTCATTGCTGGTTGACGCTGTCAGCATGATCAGAGACGGTTCGGGGTCATCACGATTGAGTCCAATTCCACGCGCTACCGCCTGCTGCTCAGGACTAGTTTGCGCCTTGCCCAGGCCTGTCGGTTTGGCGATTTGAACTGACTCGCCCGCCTGCTTCCGAATCCTGGCCCAGACTTCCGCGCCGGGAGTCCATGGGCATTTCCCATCGTTGGCGCGACAGTAACTGATTAAATCGTCTTCGATCGGGACCGTCGCCAGCGGTTCGCGTGTGAACACAAAATGCAGCTTCTCAACGCCGGAATTCGCGTCGAAGGTAAACCACTTCAGTCGCTCTTCCGCAGCGAGGCTTGAAGGAATTTCGACGGGTACGTGGCTTTGAATGTAATTCCCTGCTTCGTCCAGCTGCGGATCGGGGTAGATCATCATCGGCTGGCCGTCGTCGGTGGTGTTGAAAATATACAAATAACCGTCTGCGTTTGTTTCCAGCAGCACTCTCACATGATCGCCTTTGTGAAATTCACGGCCCGGATCAACGCGAACTGAGAGGCCATTCGAATCGCGCATGAACAGCGTCAACCCGAGACCCAGACGCTGGGCCACAACTTTAGTGGGAGTATTCGCAGTAGATTTTGTTTCTGCCGCAGTCTGAGTATTTTCTTCCGCAGGCTTTGCGCCGGTTGACTTGGGGCGTCGTCGACTTGGCTTCGTGCTGGCGCCACTCGTTTTGCCTTTATTAGCGGATGCCTTGGGCCGGGTAGTAAGGAAGGCACCGCGTACATCCTCATCCTGTGCCATTGCGGTCTGTATCAGCCCGGGGCATGCGAGTGAAACCAACAATCCTAAAAATATTGTTTTGAATTTCATTGCTAATACTCTCTCCTTCATACAACTTGGACCGGCAACGAGATTACTTATGTTGGACGCGAACTTCAAATGCGATTGGCCCACCCGCTTCCCTGGACGGGGTTGATGGCAATTTTACGGCTACAAAAGGTGCGTTTGCATCCTTGTCGTTTAGCTCCGTAATAGGCTCGCTGGTTTTGTGCCTGGCGAGAAAGCTGGCCAGTTCCGCCTTGTCTGAATCTCCCAGAGGTGTTCCAGTTGCCTGCGAATTGAGAAACGCGGGAGTGGTTAGCGGTTCTTTCGAAAAGATTATGGTAAACGTTTCCGTTCCCGCTTTTTTGTCCAGGGTAATTGAATGGGGCGTTCCGTCAGGGAATGAACCGGCCGGAAAACTCACGGCAGTGCCTTTGGCGACCTCGTTAGTAGTCAATCCAGACTCAGGCGCCGGCTTTCCGGTTAGAAACATCACGGGTTTATTACCCTCGCCTGGGCCAACAATGTAGAGATAGCCATCTTCCGTGAATAGGAACCGAAAACGAAAGGTCTGTCCAGAAGTGAGCGCCACCGGGCCGGCAACCTTCGAGAGCGCCGTAGCGGAAGAATCCGGGAAAACTTCAAGCCAGTAGCGACCAATCTCGACTGGGACAGTCTCCGCTGAAGCTACGACCCCCGGCGTGTCGGTGGGCTCGGTTGGTTTTGCTTTCAACCAGTTCACCGCAAAAAACCCGCCGACGCCGACAACCGCGAGTACCAGCAACAGCACGCCTGCACCAATCAGGGCAAACGACTTGCCTCCGCTCTTCTTTGTTCCAGGTGAATCAGCCGGAATGGACGACGGACGTTGAACAGTTACGCTTGAGCCCAAATCGGCGACGTATGCCTGAGGCGCACCTTGGCCGCCGGCGCTTGCCGCGAGCGGTGGCGCGCCCTGCAACGGCCGAGGAGGTAATCCGGTGCTGGGCGGCGAAGTGGGAACCGAGTCGATAGTGATAATCGTTGGCGCATTTACATCAGACTTGGTTTCCAGACCACCGGCAACGTCTCGGGTGTGCGCGTGAGAACTCTGAGGCCGCGGAATATCGGGCATCGTTCGGTCAACGACCGGAAGTTCATTTCCATCAAGGGCCGAGCGCAACTGCGCAGCGAGTTCACCGGCAGTCGATTGCCGGTCATCGCGATCTTTAGCAATCGCGCGGTCAATCGCATCGCTGAAACTCTGCGAAACGTCGGCCATCTTCTCGCGCAAGGGCGGCGGATTAACGTAAATGTGCTCCCGCCGCAACTCATGAAGCGTGGTGCCCGAGTAAGGTCGCCCACCACTTATCAACTGGTAAGCCACCAAACCCAAACTGTAGATGTCGGCACGGCCATCAATCTCTGGATTACCATCCCGCGACAGTTCGCCCCACTGCTCCGGCGACATGTAGTAAGGGGTGCCGAGAACCTGGCCGGCCATCGTTAGTTCGGTCGACCCGCTGGCATCTCCGGCGATCTCGCGCATCTTGGCAATTCCGAGATCGAGCAGTTTCACAGATGAGTCGCGTCCCGCATCGGCTTTGGCAATCATGATGTTTTCGGGTTTCAGGTCTCGATGGACCACGCCCATTGCGTGCGCCGTATTCAGCACGCTCATGATTGGTTCAAGAATCTCAAACGCCTCGCCGGGAGTGAATCGTCCTCGCTGCTTTAACTCTGCATCGAGTGTTTGGCCCTCGACATACTCCATCACCATGTAAATCGTGCCGTCGCCCGCCGTCCGCAGATCGTGGACTGCGACTGCGTTTGCGTGACGCAGGCGACGCGCCGCCTGGCCCTCTCGTCGGAAACGGCGCAACCAATCGGCATTGTTTCGCACTTCCGGAGGCAGAATTTTTATCGCCACCCGGTCGCCCAAAAGGATATGACGCGCAAGATAAACTGCGCCCATCCCGCCCTTGCCTAGCAGAGACTCGATTTGATACTGGCCATCGAGAACAGTGCCGACAATCGAAGAGGGATCGTCTTCCAACACCTCACCGTCAGTGGGGCAGAAGCTTAGGCCGTCTTCATACTTACCTTTGCAGATCGTGCAGTATTTCATGCGGGCGTTAGTTTGAAACGTAAGATTGAAGGCTGAAGCGGTACGTCCTTCGCCGGCTACTTGAGCTCATCGATTTGCTCAACAGACGCTTAGTCTAACATAGGGTGTTGGCTTGCAATTATCTCTAAGAAGCCGATTTACTACTCGTGGTCTATTGAGACTGACTCAAGATTTCTTGCATCTTACCGAATTATGGACCTCTCAATCACACCCTTCCAAGACTTACCTTAAATCGTGTAGAACGAAGACCGTCATTGAGATACTTTGCGATGGTTAGTGACCCTCAGCGGAAGTGAGGAGTTGATCCTGACGCCGCTTAGCGGCGCCGTGACTTTAGCCCAGCCTTTCAAGGCTGGAATCGCGTGTGACAGGGACGATTCGTCGCGTTAGCGACGACCGACGAGTTGCTTGGGAGTTTCTATGGCAAATACCTACTCTTCTCTGCACTATCACGTTATCTTCTCAACGAAAAACCGGGAGCCTTGGCTAAATCAGACTATTGAACAACGCATCTGGGCGTACATCGGAGGAATCGCTCGCGCTCACAAGATGACAGCTCTGCAGGTGGGTGGTGTTGAGGATCACCTCCATGCAGTGGTTACAGCACCGCCTACAATTGCGCCTTTCCAGATTGCTCAATATTTGAAAGGCGACTCCTCAAAGTGGATCCACGATGAATTTTCTACCTTGCGAGGGTTCGGCTGGCAGGATGGATATAGCGCGTTTACGGTTAGTAAATCGAATCTTCAAGCTGTGGTCAGTTACGTTCAGAATCAACGCACGCACCATTGCCATAAGACCTTCCAAAAGGAATACCTGGAATTCTTAAGAGCCAATGGTATTGACTACGATGAACGGTATCTATGGGGATAATCAATCGTCGCCAGGCGACGAGATGTGCGCACCGAAGTCCTCCCGGCCTTGAAAGGCCGGGCTACATTCATAACGGCGCAACGCGCCGAGTCACGGAATCATTTTCGGCGTGTCGCCGCGTTTGAAGGTGAGGCTGCTCTTTCTCCCGTCGTTGAAGACGTTGACAATATTGATCTGATCGTTGAAGAGATCGAAAAGTAGATGGTTGCGTAAGGTGGCTCTTGAGAGTCCTTCGGGGGCCTTCGCTTGCAGGTAAAACCAAACAGAGTGGCCTTTCAGTTCCATACCGACCCACTCCAACTTGAGTTCGTCGTCGCCATTCTTCAGGACAATCATGCTGCTGAGATATTGGAGCAGCAACGCGTTTGTTTTGGGATCGGAATCGAGCTGAACGTTTCTCACGCCTCTGCGCTTGCTGAGGGCGGCTTCGACATCATCCGCAAATGTTTGCACCGTAATTTCAACCAGTCGCTCTTCGGATCTGTACTCCAGCCGCGTGACGCTGGTGTGGTAGCGATGCGCGTAAGCGACGGGTGCCAGCGCCATGACAAGTAGCGATAGACTGAGGACTCGGATTGTTCGCTTCATTTCAGGTTTTTCTCTGCGCGCAGAGTCTCAATTCTTCCGCTCCAGTTGCTGCATCGGATTCATTGGCGCCTGTTGATCGCGAAAGAGTTGTAAGCGCGACTTGACCGGGCGTCGAGGAAAGTAATTGTTCGACAGATCAACGTCAGCAGTTTCCAGATGCGGATCCAGCGTCAGATACCGAATCTCTTTTCGGGTCATGATCAATTTGGAAACGTCGCTCTGATTGTAGCGCCAGATCTCCGCCGGGATTCGCAATTCCTCCTTCGTCCCATCGGTGTATTCGATCTGGAAAATAACCGGCATCACCAGGCCGCCCACGTTCTTGAGATCAATCACGTAGAAATTCATTCCCAACCGAATCAACTCACGCTGGCGATCGCTAAGCCCCGCAAGAAACGCCTGATGCGCTTGTCGTTCCTGGGCTGTGACCTCCAAAGGATCGTAGGAATTATAGAAATCACGCAGCGAAGGATATTGATCGACGCGTTTCGGTAACGCGCGATTCCTCTTTTGCGACAGTGTCTCCGGTTCCGCCTGTCGTTCCGCGCGGCGGCTCGCTTTGTCCACTTCAGGATTCGCGGTATCGGCATTGTAAAGGCGCACATTCTCAATCGAGATGTCGGTATGGTCCGTCGTGTAAAACCAGCCACGCCAGAACCAATCAAGATCAACTCCCGAGGCGTCTTCCATGGTGCGGAAAAAATCCGCGGGCATGGGCCGCTTGAATTTCCAGCGCCGGCCATATTCACGAAACGCAAAGTCGAAGAGCTCGCGCTCGAGGATCGTCTCTCGCAGGATGTTCAGCGCCGTTGCCGGCTTTGCATAGGCGTTATTGCCAAACTGCAGGAGTGATTCGGAGTTTGTCATGATCGGCACTTGCGCATCAGACAACATATATTCCGTAATGTCCTTCGGCTCGCCGCGCCGCGACGGATAATTTGTTTCCCACTCCTGCTCCGCCAGAAATTGCAAAAATGTGTTCAGCCCTTCGTCCATCCAGGTCCACTGGCGCTCGTCGGAATTTACGATCATCGGAAAGAAGTTGTGACCAACTTCATGAATCACGACCGAGATCAGTCCATACTTCGTGCGCGCCGGATAAGTGCCATCGGGTTCAGGCCGTGGTCCATTGAAACAGATCATCGGATACTCCATGCCGCCCACCGGTCCATTGATCGACTGTGCCACCGGATACGGATAAGCGAACGAGTAACGCGAATAGACGTTCAGCGTGTGGATGATGGCGTGCGTGGAATACCTGGCCCAGAGCGGATTACCTTCGTTGGGATAGAAAGACATCGCCAGCACGCGATTGCCTTCGACGTTATGGCCCTGCGCGTCCCAGATGAACTTGCGCGACGACGCAAACGCGAAGTCGCGTACATTCTCCGCGGCGAAAACCCACGTCTTTTTTGCCCCACTCGCGGAGTTTTTGGTTTTCTCGGCGCCGTTGCTTTCGTTTGCTTTCGCTTCTGCGGGCGTGACGATGAGCGCCGGCTCTTTAGCAGTGCGAGCCTCTTCAAGACGCCGTCGCTGCGCCGCTGTCAGTACTTTTTCCGGATTCTGTAGCTCGCCCGTGGCCGAAACAATGTGATCGGCGGGCGCGGTGATGGCGACGTTGTAGTTGCCAAATTCGAGCGTGAACTCGCCTGAGCCAAGGAATTGTTTGTGCTGCCAACCTGAAACATCGTTGTAAGCCGCCATTCGCGGAAACCAGTGCGCTATTTCGTAAAGGTAGTTGCCGTCTTTGGGAAAAAACTCGTAACCGGTGCGGCCGCCGAGTTTTCTCTGGTCGTTGATGTTGTAATTCCAATCAATCGAGAAGACGGTTGACAGACCGGGAGCAAGCGGTTGCGGCAAATCGATCCGCATCATCGTCTTGACAATCGTGTGACGCAAAGGACCGCCACGGCCATCGCGCACTGCGGTAATCCTGACGGCGCCATCGAATGCTTCTCGCGCGAGCAATTGATCGAGCGTGGTATAGGGTAGTTGCGGCTGTCCAGGCGTCGGCGGATTCCGCGGGTCGAAGTTAATCGGCGACGGCTCTCGCTTAAACTCCGGAGCCGTCGCAGTAGCGTTGGCTTCGGAAGCGGCGGCGAAAATATTTTGGTCGAGTTGCAGCCAGAGATAATTAAGTGGGTCCGGCGAGTGGTTGAAGTAAGTAATAGTTTCCGAACCGATGATGCGCTGTTTCGCATCGTCAAGCTCCACTGCAATCTTGTAGTCCGCGCGTTGCTGCCAATACTTTGGACCCGGCGCCCCGGAAGCAGACCGCTGCTCGTTAGGCGTGGGCAACAATTCCTCGAGCTGGCGAAATTTGTCGACGGGGTTTGATTTCGATTGAGCGAACAGAAGTGGATTGATCGACAGACAAAGTGCGAACAGCAGAAACCGGCTTATCAGTCGTGGCACTTGCTTCCTCCGGGGACGAAACTTGATTGTTGGGAGATGAAGAATACTACATCGACTAGTTCAGAGGCGCATAGCGAGGAAGCAGCATCGGTTCGAGTCACTAGCTTTCCGGCTCGACCAGTCAAGCGCGGTCCCAGTGAAGAGGTCTTACGAATAGATTCGGCGCGCGTACTCTTCGACCATTCGGTCACTATTAAACTCCGGCCCGAGTGTGGCGATGGAACGCTTCATCATCGCAATCCACTTCCGCGGGAGGCCGTGCACGTCGCGATCGTAATAAAGCGGCACCACTCCATTTTCCAACAAACGATAGAGCGACTCGGCATCGCCGGCATCTGCTTCGGGATTTCCGGCGGCAGTGATCGTTTGCGGCGCGTCGTCAGTTGCGTCGCCAACCGCGAACCCGTTTGTTCCGTCGTAACCTTCGAGCCACCACCCATCCAGGATGGACAAATTCAGCCCGCCATTAATCGCCACTTTCTCGCCGCTCGTGCCTGAAGCCTCAAGCGGCCGCCGCGGCACATTCAGCCAAACGTCAACTGACTGCACCAGTTGTCGCGCAATCTGGTGATCATAGTCTTCAATAAACACGGCCCGGTCGCGCACTCGCAAGTCATACTTCCATTTAGCAACCTGCTGTAGCACCAGCTTCGCCTCGCCATCCTGCGGGTGCGCCTTGCCGGCAAACACAAACTGCACCGGGCGTTCCGCGTCGTTGATAATCCTCCGCAACCTCGCCGGATCCTTCAGCAAGAGATTCCAGCGCTTGTAACCGGCAACCCGCCGCGCGAACCCGATGGTCAAAACTCCAGGTTCGAATATCTTCTTCGCAGCGTCAGTGTGGTCCATGGAGTCGCCGCGAGTGACTCGCGCCTCGAATGAGCGCTGGCGGATGAAGGCCACCAGACGCGCTTTCATCAGCGAATGCGCGGCCCAGAGTTCCGCGTCGGAGATTCGGGCAATTCCCTGCTCCCACTCAGCGCGCTTTAGCAACCGGGCGGACCAGTCAGCGCCGACATGCGTTTCAAATAGCGAACGAATCAATGGTGAGACCCACGTCGGCGCATGAACACCATTGGTTACGTGAGTGATCGGAACGCGTTCGACGTCAACTTCTCCGGTAAGCTTTTGCCAGAGTGCACGCGAGACTTCGCCGTGCTTACGGCTGACTCCGTTTGTCGATCGGCACATGCGAATTGCAAGCGGTGTCAATCCGAAAGACTCGCGGGGGTTCGCAGCGTCAACGCGACCAAGCGCGAGAAACTGATCGTGCGTTAGTCCCAGCTCCTCTTCATAGCTTGGGCCCAAGGAGCGCGTCAGCAGGTCGACGTCAAATTCATCGTTGCCGGCGGCTACCGGCGTGTGCGTCGTAAAAACGGCGCGCTGTTTCACGAGCGCGGCCGCTGCCGCGAATGATAGTCCTTCCGACTGGATTAGCTCGCGAGCGAGCTCGATCGTCAGAAACGCGGAGTGACCTTCGTTGAGGTGAAAAACGTGCGGCTCGATTCCAAGCTTCCTGAGGAGTCGCACGCCCCCGATACCGAGAAGCATTTCCTGAACGATTCGAGTTTCGCGATCGCCGCCATAAAGATGGCCGGTCACCCAGCGGTCGGTTTCCTCATTCTCGGGAATGTTCGTGTCAAGGAGATAAAGCGCAACTCTGCCCACATCTGCGCGCCAAACTTGTGCTCGCACACTGCGGTTGCGGATCAAAACCTCGACCATGAGCGCGGTGCCATCGTCGTTTTGAACCAAATGCAGCGGTAACTCCGCCGGCTCAGTATCGACGTAACTCTCTTCCTGCCAGCCTTCGAGACTGAGTCTCTGTCGAAAATACCCCTTGCGATAAAGAAGGCCCACCGCGACGAGCGGCAAACTGAGATCGCTCGCCGACTTCAAATGATCTCCTGCGAGCACGCCGAGTCCGCCTGAATAAACCGGAAGCGAATTGTGAACTCCGTATTCGGCGCAGAAATATGCAACCGGATGCTTTTCCGAAATCGATGTTTCCGCGTCCGGGTTCGTCCAGTTTTTCGCCTGCGCCATATAACGATCGAAAGCGTTGCCCAGCTTGCCGACTCGCTCGAGGTAGACGGGATCGGTGGCCATCTCGGCGAGACGGTATTCCGAAACTCTCGTTAACAGAAGGCGCGGATTGTGTTCGCATTCGTCCCAGATAAGCGGATCGAGGTCGCGAAAGCAGCTTTCGCCATCGGGCGCCCAACTCCACCAATAGTTCCACGAGAGTCTCGCAAGTGGTTGGAGGGGAAAAGGAAGCACAGGTGCGGCTGCAGGTTTAGTCTTCAAGGATTCAGTCGTTTCAATCATTACATGGGTAGCACAGGCTCTTGCCTGTCCTTAACTAATCAAAGTCAACCTAAAAACAAAGCGGTTCTTATAACACAGAATGCCTTTATGCGCAGGTTACGATCATTGCATAGAATAGCCGAGTGTGGTGAGGTCAGTTCCGCTCAAGTTCGTGGTACTTGAGGAATACTTCCACGTCACGCTGCCTAAAGAATACCAGGCGCACTTGGTCCAAAGTTTCATTTGCCCGGAGGAATTCACAGATCGCCACAGAAGAAACTCTTGCAGCCTCATCCTGCGGGTATCCAAAAACGCCGGTTGAGATTGCTGGAAACGCGATCGATCGCAGCGAATGAGTTGCTGCAAGCTTTAACGAATTTTCATAACATGCGGCGAGCAAACGGGAGTCGTCCCCACCAGTCTGGCCGTAGATTGGTCCAACCGTATGAATTACATATTGAGCCGGAAGCGCTCCGGCTGTAGTAAGCACTGCTTCTCCGGTTGGTAAGCCTTGCGGATACTTTGTTTGCCTGATCTCCTTGCACGCATTGAGAATGGCCGGCCCGCCGGCGCGATGGATTGCTCCATCCACTCCACCCCCACCAAGCAGCGACGAATTCGCGGCATTCACAATGGCATCAACCTTTTGTTGCGTGATGTCTCCAACCACAACAACCACTCGACCGCCGAGGAAGGATTGTTCTGCTGTGCGATCCATGCTGAGTTTGGATTAGTGCCTTCAGGCAGGTTTTGCGTGCGTCAGCGAAGAACCAGCGAAGTCTAGCTTTCGCTTGAGTCTTCGATTAGCTCATCGTCGAGCTCGTCACACGCCTTTACGTCTATCTCGTCAAACATATCCTGGCGGCGGAGCGCCTCGGCCACTCCTTTGGCCTTCAGTTCCGTCAGGGGGTGGCTGGGATCGGTGCTGGCAATTTCGAAAAGACGATCGTCGATCATTACGACGCCGAGCGAGCCAAGGGTGACACCTGGCGCAATCAGAATCTCATCCATGTTGTGAATCTTGAAGTGTCCGGTTTGTTCGACCCAGTCTTCGATGAACGGGTCACGCAGGGCATGCTCAGCCTCGG
The DNA here is from genome assembly GCA_963724185.1 of Pyrinomonadaceae bacterium. GTDB lineage: Bacteria > Acidobacteriota > Blastocatellia > Pyrinomonadales > Pyrinomonadaceae > PSRF01. The sequence goes on from CAVRTN010000001.1 coordinate 177,316, forward strand.
GCTCGGAAAGATATGCACCCTCGACAATGAGACAGTATTCGCGCACGGGTTGAGTTGGTTTGTGTCCAGCTTGCGCATTAACTTTATCACTCAGCTTCTTGCCGAACCAAGCAAATAATGTCACCAGATCAAACAAAAACGCCGCCGGGAGTTGAGTCCCCAGCGGCGTACGCACAGAAAGTTCCTGATTAAGAAGTTCTGGAATTCTGTTCGTTTAGTATCCTCGTCAGATTCCTGAAATAGGAATCGAACGTTACGAACCCGGTGCTGCCTTGAAAGAAAGCCCGCCCACCAGTTTCATCAGCCAACCGGTTGAGCGAATTCTGACCATAGGTGGCAGCTAACCGACTACTACCTGTTAGCCCAACCGACGGTGCGTAAAACGTGTAAACCGCCACGTTGCGACTATTGGCATGTTTGATCGCGCGATCGAGATCAAGCGTTCGCGCCGAACTCGCAATATCGAAACCGCGCGATGTGTCGAGGCCATCCGAAATTAACAGAACGGCGTTTTGTCCCCTCATGTTGTCGAAACTACTCAACGCTTCGACTACCTCCACGTAAGGATTGAACGGCGACGCAGAAGTGCTTGACCGAACTATACGTAGTGATCGCGCAGCTCCTTCAAGATCAGCCGTAAAAGGCTGACGAACCTGAAGAGAGCCAGATGTGATATAGCCCACCATCACTCGCGAACCCTTTGGCAGCGATCGAATGAAGTCAGCAGTCGCGCGCAATTCATTGCTGACCTGCGAGGTCAAATCGTCCTGAATCAGGATGGCCAGGTTTATGCGGTGCAACACTCGCTGGTTGCTCGCCTCACCGCTTGTATGTGCATCAGTAGTGGTTGTTCCGCTCTTCGCAAAGCCTGAGACTCCGGCTACTAACGCCAGAACCAGCGCGGCCGCGGAAACGGTTAATTTTCTGTAAAACATGTGCTTTTTCTCCATAAATCTCTTGTTTTCGTGGTCGATAAGATGCCGTGAGGGCTGCAATTGGATGGCTGAGCTTAGCCTCGCCCACTGATAAGTTCCGGTCTTATTGGTAAACGGGAGGCCTTGGAAATTCGCTCCTGTATCGACGCGAAAATCGTCGAACGAGGGCAAGTCGCGCTAACTTGCCATTCGCCTTCCCGCTCAGATAAATTACCAGTCACCGAAAAACAGTAGATCAGGCGTTCCTGAGCCTGTCTCCTGAAAGACAGATCCACTGTCTGTCTATTTCATAGATTCGCTCTTCGAAAGGAACCGCCCTTATGAAAGCCTATGCTACGGAATCAATTCGCAACCTTGCGGTCATTGGACACGGCGACGCAGGGAAGACTCAACTCGTCAGTTCTCTTCTCTACGTCGCCGGCGCAACGCCCCGCTGGGGGAAAGTGGACGAAGGTACCACTGTTACCGATCACGAAGAAGATTCCATTGCTCGCAAAATTACCCTCAATATCGGCCTCGCTCACCTGGATCACCGCGAAACCAAATTTAATTTTATTGACACGCCGGGCTACGCGGCCTTTGTAACGCATGCGCGTCCGGCTCTTCGCGTTGCCGACTGTGCGCTCGCCGTAATCGATGGCGTAAAAGGCGTTGAAGTGCAAACGGAAAAGACCTGGGCTTACGCAAACGAATTTATAGTTCCGCGCATGATGGTGGTGACAAAGCTCGATAAAGAGCATTCAGATTTTGGCATGGCGGTCGAGAGCGCTCAGAAAGCTTTCAGCCGGGCAATCATTCCGTTCACTCTACCGATTGGAAAAGAGAAAGACTTTCGCGGCGTGGTCGATGTTGTACACCTGAAGGCATACGAGTTTGGCGCAGACGGTCAAGCGAAAGAGATTGAAATACCAACCGAGGGCCGCGACTTTGTTGACAAGACGCGCGAGCGGCTCATCGAGCTCGTCGCGGAATCCGATGATGCGTTAATGGAAAAGTATTTTGAAAACGGCACGCTCGAAGAGTCGGACATCATTCCCAACATCAACAAAGCGATCGCTCAAAGTAAGCTGTGTCCGGTGTTCGCTGTTTCCGGCGCGACGCTGGTCGGCTTGCAAGCCTTGATGAATGGCATCGTCGACTATGCTCCCGACCCGGCCCATCATGACGCCGAGTGGGGGTTGCCGGTTGACGCGGCGCCGGATGCCGAAAGGATTTCGCGCAAGTACAGCGATAGCGAACCGTTTTCGGCCTATGTCTTCCGCACCGTCGCCGATCCCTTCGCTGGCCGGATCAATGTGATGAAGGTCATTAGCGGGAAGATACAAACGGACGCCAACGTGTTGAATTCAGCCAAGGGAGCCATGGAGCGACTGGGTGCTTTGCACTTAGTCCAGGGCAAACAGCTCGACAAGGTGACCGAAGCCCACGCCGGCGACGTCATCGCCTGCGTCAAGCTCAAGGAGACTCAAACTGGCGACACGCTTTGCGATAAGCAGTCGCCCATTGTGTATCCGCCGGTTGAGTATCCCGAGGCCGCCATCGCTTTCGCCATTGAGCCGAAGTCCAGACAGGATGAGGAGAAGATCAGCGTCGCCTTGCACAAGATTTTGGAAGAAGACCAGGCGCTTCATTTCACTCGCGACGTGCAGACGAAGGAGTTTCTCCTTTCCGGTTCGGGACAAGTTCACGTTGAGACTGTGGTAGAGAAACTGAAGAAACGATATGGCGTGGAAGTGACTTTGCACCCGCCCAAGGTGCCCTACAAGGAAACGATCACCCAGCGCGCTGAAGTCCAGGGCCGTCACAAGAAACAGACCGGCGGGCGCGGCCAATTCGGCGATTGCAAAGTGGTGTTTGAACCCCTGCCACGCGGCGGTGGTTTTGTTTTCGAAGACAAAATCTTCGGTGGCGCCGTGCCCCAGCAGTTTCGCCCGGCGATCGAGAAAGGCATCGTTGAAGCCGCACTATCAGGAGCGATTGCCGGATATCCGCTGGTGGATTTCAAGGTGCAGCTGATCGACGGTTCTTATCACAACGTAGACTCAGACGAGCATTCGTTTCGCGCCGCCGGCCGCAAGGCGTTTCGCGCGGCGATGGAAAAAGTGAAGCCATCGATCCTTGAGCCGATCATGGACGTCGAGATTCATGCGCCGCAGGAAAACAGCGGCGACATCATGGGCGATCTCAACTCGCGGCGCGGCCGCGTGCAGGGCATGGAAACCAGCGGCAAGGACCAGGTGATTAAGGCCCAGGTGCCGATGTCGGAAATGCTCAACTATCAATCAACGCTTAACTCGATCACGGCCGCTCGCGGATCGTTTCATATGCAGTTTTCCCATTACGATCCGTTGCCGGGGAATCTGTCTCACAAAGTTGTTGAGCAATCGAGGGCAGAAGGAAGAATTCGCGGCGGCGAGGACGACGACTGACTGGGCCAAGCCTGCGTAGCAGCGAAAGCATAAGCCTGGGGTGGGACCCCGGACAGAGCAATTGAACAAACTAGAGCCCGCGTAACGAGCGACACCGGATTTCACAATCCTGTCGCAAGCTATGCGGGCTCTCTCTACGTTAATTTTGGAAACGTTGTTGTCGTGCCGACTACTGCGCCACGAAGTTGTAAAGCAGCACTCCCACTACCTTTACTGCCTGCCCGTTCAGTTTAGTCGGCGAAAACTTCGCTTCCCTCGCTGCGGTCACAGCGGCGGCTCGAAGCAGCGGATGACCCGAAGCTGCGCTCGCCGAAATCACATTGCCTTCTTCATCAATGGTGATTTGGACCGTGACGCTACCCGAAGCATTGGCCGCCTTCGCAATCGGTGGGTATGGCGGGAGCGGCAATGAAATGGCCTTGCCGTTGAGCATGCCGCCAGTGATCGGCCCCGCATAACTACCCGATGCGTTTCCCCCTCCGGCTCCAGATCCAACTCCGGATCCGGCTCCTGTTCCCGTTCCGCCTCCTGCGCCTGACCCGTACGCCGTTGAGAATGAGGTCGGAGTCTCCTTCACCGCGTATCCAGCCGGCACTTCAAACAATTCGCGCGCCGGTTCGCTGCGATTGATGTTGGTCAACTTATAGCTGTTCTCACCAAAGCGTGGATCGATGTGACGCGTCATCACGATGACCTGCAACTCGGGTGAATACCAACGCTCGCTTACGATATCGATGGGCAACTCATTGCCGATCTTTCCGGCAGGAATAGTCACCGTGCTTCGCGTTCCTTCGGCTTCTACTCCTTCAATATTCTGTTTACCCAAAGCTTCGGTACGAGCCGCCGGATTTTTTGAGTCGAGCCAGCCCATAGCCATGCCGGTTTCCATTTGACGTTTATCCATGACATGTTCCGGCACCGGAACTACTCGATACTGTTTTCCATCCTGTTTGGCCGCAGTTCCTTCAATAGCGATTTGGTATTGTTTCGGCGCGGTGGTCGCCGGATCGTTTGACTTCGGTCCCGACACCTTGAACCGCAAGGGCGCCATTTTCCGCGCTGTCTGAGTGGCTGGATCAAGCGTGTGACTCGTACCGGCGACGGGATCGTTGATGAAGATGGTCTGGGGCTGTTGTCCTGCGCTCGTATAAAGACCGATCGCCTTGAGCGATTGCTCGCGTCGAGTGCGTCCTTCGCTGTCCCGATAAACCGACGCTGTTGATCGGTTGACGATGCGATTGCCATCAGTCAAGGTTTGCGTGCTTTCGGTGACGGCCTGCGCCGAATAAGGGGCGCCCTTCACGAGCAACCCGCCAAAGCTCATCTCTGTCGCGAGGAAGACGTAGTCGCCCTGAGCGGGCGCTTGCATGATGACGTCGCGCTCAAAATACTGACGCTCCAGGTCAGGCGTCCTGGCCTTGTCCTGAGCGGATCGCTCCACCATTACTCGCGTTTCTTCCGATCGCTGCGTCTGTTCCGCTTGACGCTGCTGGGCAAGCGCAGGGATGCCACCTGATCCGATGACGACTGTCAGGGCCACAACACACAATTTTCGAACTTCTTTTTTCATGGCAATCTTCCTTTGTTATAGGCCGTCCGGCCAGTTAATAATTACGCTCTCTATTGGAGCGGGTACGTAAAATACAACCTGCGGCAATGAGCCTTGGGCGCTCATGTCACGCTACTGAACAAAACGAATCGCGCGCGCTAATCCATCCGCGCCAACCCAAACGTCTGCCTTAACCATTTCAGCGTAACGCTCCTCGTTGATCGGCACGCCAAACCGCGCCATCGCGTAACGCGTCATCTCGAGTCGCACCACCTGACCGCCCTCCTGCACATTCGCCTCATTCGCATAACCTATGGGAATAAATTCAGTGGTGACTTCAATCGTCGGAACCAGAATGTTGAGGCTCTGGACCGTCACCGTGTTCGCTGTGTATTTTGTGTGCTTCGCCATCCGCCTTCGCGAAGCTGACGGCTGTTTCAATGAAATACTTTGGAGAGCTGTCGAGCTGTCCTTGATTGTTGTTCCGGTTGGTATAGGCTTACCCGGAACAACGGGAAGAGCAGCAGAAGGTGCGGTATCAGGAGCCGGCTTGGCAACCGGGTTGTCGCTCATGAATTCAGCTGTGGGTCCGCGTGATGAGCCAGCGTTCCAAAGCCGATTCGCAACCAATCCAAGTGACAGCGCCAACAGGATTCCCGCGGCTGCTGCGTAATTCCAATATCGCCGACTGCCTTTTCTGAAGACCACCGGCGCTGCTGTCGACACGTTGCCGGCGCCGTCCAAGCTGGAGTGATGAGCGCGAAACGCAGATGCAACCATCGCTTCGTTTTCATCAGACGCGCTCTCACCGCGCATCGAGACGGTCAACTCACGCAGTCCCTGGCTCAACGCTTGTTCCTCATGCAACCTCACTGTGCACGAAGCGCAGCTTGAGCTGTGAAGTTGCGCCTGCTCGCGAAGGCCGGCCTCCATAATCTGGTTCCGCAGAAGATCATTAATGATGCTTTCAAAATTCTGACAGTTCATGCAAAACACCTCGCTGATTTTGCCGGGGTCTCACTGGCCCGTTCCTCGCGAGCAGGTCGCAACTTTTCAATCAGGAGCCCTCGCCCGCGGTGCAGTCGCGACCGCACGGTGCCCACCGCACAACCCAACACTTCCGCAGCCTCGACATAACTCATCTCCTGCAGGTCGCAAAGAACGACAACTTCGCGATATCTCGTAGGTAGCGCCAGCACCGCCGTTCGCAGTGAGGCGATTGATTCCATCCGCGTAAACTCTTCAAGTGGGCCATCAACTGCTTGCAGCGACTTGAAGGTTGTCGTCTCCCCGTCCCCGTTTTCTTCCAGCGGCGCATAAAAACGTTCACGACGCAAACGCTGCAACAGAAGATTCCGGGCCACGCCCACGAGAAAGGTGTTCAAGGTGCCGCGATCCGGATCGAAACCATGGCCCTCGCGAATTAAAACTATGAAAACTTCCTGGGTGACGTCCTCGGCCAGCGCACGTGAACCGCACATCTGCAGCGCAAAGCGGTAGATGCCACCCTGGCGGCGGCGGTAGAGCGCAGTCAGCGCCTCTTCCTCTCCAGCCGACATTCTCTGGAGCAACTCGATGTCGCTAGCGTCTGTAAGCTGTTTCATCCCAGGGTGCGCGCCGAATCCGCCTCGTACCTTCGGTTAGCCGTGCTCAGTGTTTATTCGCGCGAGGCAAGAGGAAAGTTCCAAAAGCTGCTGATCAATACTCAACCTATTACTGGCGGCATGCTCTACATGGCGGCGACATGTATCTACCGAGCGCCAAACTTCTTCACAAACTCAGGCGAGCGGAGCCGCAGGTCCAACCAATCGAGAAACAATTCGGGTGCTTGTAACCAAACTCGGAGCGCGTTTGAAATCTCTTTCGCTTCTTCTCGAACTGCCGGATCGAGGATTTTGCTCTCAGCGCGCAACTGAGACTCACCGCACGCTTCGGCCACAACCTCACGCAGTCGCTTGAGCCCCAACTCGTCGTTCTTGCCTTCAAGTTTCTGCCGCTCCTCATCGAGCTTCTCAAACGACTCCAGGACTTCCGCCAGGTTCGCGAAACTAATACCCAGCGGCAGTTGTGATGCGGACAACTTTTGCTCGCGCCACTCGGCGTCGAAATCAAACACTTCGGGATGCCGCAACACCGCGCCCTCATCCGCCACACTGCGTGCAATCGAAGCCGGGCTCGGCACGGCGCCTTCGCCAAATTTCCCACCGAGCGCGTGCTGGATCTGGCCCAGCTCCTTCGCCCCTACCGATTCGCAGTCAAGCGCCTCCCACACCTCGATGATCAGATCAGGAATTGTCCGGGAGCTCCATCTTGTTGCGCTCATAGTTTTGACGTAACCATCTCGGAGCCCGCGGATCAGGCCCGCTGTTTCATCACGGCTCAGTTCTTAAGTTAAACTTAGTCTCTTATGAAGCGCCTGACAAATCATTTACTGATCCTCTTCGTATTCACCTTTGTCGCACCGCTCGCTGCCGCTCAGGACGCGCGCGTAATTTCAAAGATAGAATTCGAAGGACTAGAGCAGATCAAAGCCGAAGAAGCGCTCGCCACCAGCGGACTCAAGGCGGATCAGCCTTTCAAGCTCGAAGCGATTGACGCCGCCGCGCAGCGAATGCTCGACAGCGGCATCTTCAAGCAGGTCGCTTATCGCACTCGTACTGCCGGCAACAAAGTAACCATCACGTTCAAAGTGGAAGAGGCCGGCGGCGGCGACTCGCCAGTCCACTTCGACAATTTCATATGGTTCACTGAAGAGCAATTGATGGAGGCGGTCCGGCACGAAGTGCCTTTGTTTGCCGGGCGCGCACCCAACATCGGGAAAACGCCGGAGGCGATCACGCGCGCCCTGCAGAAACTCCTCGACGATCAGAAAATTCCCGGTACTGTTGAATACGTCGCTTCGCAGGATCTTGCCGGCCGCATGCTCGGACACATGTTCAGCGTGAGCGGTGTCAAGATGCCGATCTGCACCGTCCGTTTTCCTGGTGCGAAGAACCTCGCTGAAGAGAAGCTGGCCGCAATTGCAAAAGAGATTTTCGATACCGACTATTCCAGCGAACTGGTGCGCGGATTCGCCGGCATGAAACTAATTGCAGCCTACCGCGAGGTGGGACAGTTGCGAGCGAAGTTCGCGCCCCCGGCAGGTAAACTTGATCCAAGGTGTAAGAACAACGGCGTGGTCGTAACTCTTCCGGTAGACGAAGGATTGGTTTATTCATGGGCCGGCATTGACTGGACGGGCATCAACGCTTTGAGTTCCGATCAGCTCAACTCGGCGTTGGATATCAAACCGGGCGAAGTCGCCAACGGCGTAAAGTTTGATCGTGGACTCAATGATGTCCAGAAAGCTTATGGGCGGCAGGGATACATTCAGTCGCGCTTGACGCCGACTCCTGAGTTCGACGATAACGCGCGTAAGGTTTCCTACAAGATCGACGTACTGGAGGGGCCGCAATATCGAATGGGCAGCCTGACGTTCAAAAATCTGGCGGAACGCGATGCGAAGGCGTTGCGGGATGTCTGGCGGATGACGCGCGGCGCCATCTTCGATCAGGGTTACCTGGATGAGTATTTCAAACATGAAGCGGGCAGAGCGCTGATGCGGCTTTCCCAGGATCGACAGAGTGTGGGCAAGGAACCGCCGAAGCTGGGCACAAATCTCAAAGCGAATCGTGAAACGCTGACCGTAGACGTCACGCTTGAACTGACAAACCCGTAAACCTTTTTCGACAAACTTCAGATGTCGCTGTGAATAACAAGGCGATCACGACAAATTGAAGTTTGGCGGACATCCCGAAAAACTTATCTTGCAAACTCTAACCGAGTATCCTGCCACTCTCGCCTCTGCTCGGACGTTCCTCGCGCAGATCGCTAACGCGTTTGCGAGCCGTCCCTTCAAGCCACACTCGCTTTTTCAAAATGGACACGCGCAAACGCTCGCCGCTTTCGCCTGGCCCAGGCGCAGGCGCTTTCGTTCGACCGGCGATGAGGAGCGGTTGTTCCAGGTTGCGGACGATGCGCAGGTGCTGGCTCATTGCCGTTGGCAACCGAATCCAAAAGAACATCTCACCGTCGTAATTTGGCACGGCATTGAAGGTTCCAGTGACTCCACTTACATGCTGAGCACGGCGCACAAGGCTTTTGCTGCCGGACTCAACGTGGTGCGCATGAATCTGCGCTCGTGCGGCGGCACGGACCATTTAACCCCAACGATCTATCACGGCGGGCTGAGTGCGGATCTCCATGTCGTCGTGGACCAACTGATCAAGAGTGAGGAAGTGAGCAGGCTCGTGGTCGTCGGGTTTTCTTTGGGCGGGAATCAGGCGCTGAAGTTCGCGGGTGAATATGGCGACAATGCGCCGCCGCAGGTGTTGGGTGTTTGTGCGGTATCGCCATCGGTCGATCTAAGCGCGAGTGCTGATCTTATTATGAAGCGTTCGAATTGGCTTTATCATCGCGACTTCGTGCGCCGCTTGAAACAACGTGTTCGTAGTAAGCACAAATTATTTCCGGATCTTTACGATATCAACGGGCTCGCCGTCGTGCGCACCATCAAAGAGTTTGACGACCGCTACACCTCGCGCGCGCATGGGTTCGCCGACGCCGATGATTACTACCAACGCGCGAGCTCGTTGCGAGTGATCGATAAGATACGCATCCCCACGCTCATTATTCACGCCGAAGATGATCCTTTCATTCCCTTCGCACCCCTGCGCGATCCGGCGGTCACCAATAATCCCTATGTTTTGCCGATCGCTCCTAAACAGGGCGGCCACGTTGCGTTCGTGCAAGCCGAACGAAACGGCGACCCGGATCGCTTCTGGGCGGAGAACCGCGTGGTCGAATTCTGCAAACTAGCTGCGGCGCGACAACACTGAATTTCACCCAGCTTTTTCCCCTGACATCCGAAAATTCGGAAACGATCGCCTATTTATGTAGCGCTTATTACTTTATAGACAACCATTTAACCCAAACTTATAATCAGACCCCCCTTCATGGCATTAGCCCTGTAGTCAAGCCCCTCCAAATCTCCACGTGAGCAGTTGTGTGGGCAATAAAATATCGAGCCTGGGAGTCTGCAAATGTTTCGTGTTCAACTTGGCCGGCGCACGTTCGCGCGCCTCAGATTCATCGCCGCCTTAATCTTAATCCATTCCTTACTACCAGCGAGTTCGCTGGTGCTGTTGCCAAGCGCTTATTCGAGGGAACTGAAATCGGCGCAATTCACCACTGAGCTCTCGCTCTCGGCGAGGGCCGGATATCAAAACGCAATCGACGATGTTTACTGGCGCAATACCGTGTGGCCTGAGGCAAACGGTGCGAAACCGGCGCGTCCGGCAGTTCGCAATTCAGCCGAACAGGCCGGCGATGTGTTACGCAAGTCGAACGCGCTCAGCAAACTCTGGGAACAGTCGATTACGGGCGAGATGCTGCAAGCCGAGATCAACCGCATGGTCCGCGACAGCAAAAAGCCGGACGTGCTTCGTGAACTTTTTGCCAGCGTCAATAATGAGGGGAAACTCGTCGCCGAAATGATCGCGCGTCCGGTTCTGGTTGATCGGCTCGCTCGCAATTTCTTTGCAAACGATAAGCGATTCGAGTCACGTGACTTTGCTGACTGGTGGCAAACTGCCAAAACAGAATTCAGCACCAACATCGAACCGCCGGCGTTCAAGTACACCCTGCCCGAGGCTCAATCGTTTGCTGCCACTACCGACAACACCGCGAACAGTGGTGACACCTGGCGGCCGATGTCAGCGTTGCCGGTATCGACAGGCACCGCCGTCTGGACCGGCACTGAAATGATCATCTGGGGAAACGGCACCGACTCGGGTTCACGTTACAACCCTGCCACAGATCACTGGACGCCGACATCGATGACCGGCGCACCAACCACTCGCAGACTCCATACCGCAGTTTGGACCGGGACTGAGATGATCGTCTGGGGTGGTTGCAATACGTCCACCAGCTTCTGCGGTGAAACAACCGGCGGACGTTACAACCCAACTACAGATACCTGGACATCGACATCGACAGTCAACACTCCCATCGGCCGAAAGGAACATACCGCAGTCTGGAGCGGCTCCGAGATGCTCGTTTGGGGCGGTTGTAAGCCAAGCTCTAACAACTTCTGTCACACAATCGGCAGCAACAGTACGGCGCCGGGCGGCGCGTACAGTCCCGCCACCGATTCATGGCGGGAAATTCCACCGCCACCGATTAGCGGAAGAACAAAACACACTGCCGTCTGGACCGGGAGCGAGATGATCATCTGGGGCGGCATCGATCTGGACGTCCTCAATGATGGTGCGCGATACAATCCGAATACGGGTTGGACTGCAATGAGTCTGACCAACGCTCCCATGCCGCGAATGGAGCACACCGCGATCTGGTCCGGGACTGAAATGATTGTTTGGGGCGGACGCGAACCGAGCAGCACCTCTTCATTGAATACCGGGGGCCGTTACAACCCAACCACAAATTCCTGGACCGCAACGTCGCTCGTGAATGCACCGGCGCGTCGGATCGGTCAAACCGCGGTCTGGTCAGGAACCGAGATGATTGTCTGGGGCGGCGACCTGCGCGCCAATCCGTGGTTAACAGACACCGGCGGACGTTATCGGCCGGACACAGACTCGTGGACGCCAACGAATCTTGCTAACGCTCCTGCGGCGCGCGCAAATCATGTCGCTGTTTGGACCGGCTCGGTAATGATTGTCTGGTCAACTGCGGATAACAAATCAGGTGGCCGCTACGATCCGCTAAGCGATTCATGGACGCCAACCAACAACCGTGACTCAGCGCCAACCGTTTACAACGGTGTATGGACCGGCACGGAGATGATCGTTTGGGGCACGCACCCCAGTTGTTTGAGCGGCTGTCCCGCGGCCGGTGGTCGCTACAATCCTGCGATTGATGAATGGCGCCCGATTAATCTCAATGGTGGACCACCTGCTCCCGATCGTGATCAACCGGTGACCGCCGTTTGGACCGGCACTGAGATGATCGTTTGGGGCAAGGGGGAAAACGTTTTTGATGCTCCTGGTGAAGGCGGTCGTTACAACCCATCGACCGACTCATGGACGTTACTTAGCAAGACGAATGCGCCAGTCGCTCGCAGCTATCACACAGCCGTCTGGACCGAAAGTGAAATGATTGTTTGGGGCGGGCAAGATTATCAGGGCACTTTCAGGAGTGATGGGGGCCGTTACAATCCATCCACCAATTCATGGCAGCCGCTTAACACCACCGCAGCTCCCGAGGCCCGTTACCTGCATACCGCAGTTTGGTCTGGTTCGGAAATGATCATCTGGGGAGGCGCGAATTACAGCTCGCTCCAACTCAGTACCGGCGGTCGTTACAATCCCGCCACTAACTCCTGGCAAACAACTGACACTACAAATGCGCCGATTCCTCGTCGGTATCACACCGCTGTTTGGAGTGGTACTGAGATGATCGTGTGGGGCGGCCGCTCCGGTGACTTCAACAACAATGATCAGATTTACGAAACTGGGGGACGCTACAATCCTTCTTCCGATACCTGGCAGCCCACCAGTCTCATTAACGCTCCGCTCGCGCGATTCAAACACTCTGCTGTCTGGACCGGCAACACAATGATTGTATGGGGCGGATTGGGGAAGACTGGAGTGGCGAAGAAGGAAGTGGCAACGGGCGGCGTTTATGATCCGCTAAGCGATTCATGGACCCCGACGAGTCTGCACCGGGCGCCGAGCGCTCGCTCTGCGCATGTTGCTTTGTGGACCGGCCAGGAAATGATTATCTGGGGCGGTGACCGGTCAAACTATACCGGCACTGCAACTCACGGAGCTCTTTACACGCCGGCGCCACCTTCCACGCCGACACCAACACCAACACCAACACCCACGGCTACGCCAACGCCCACCGCGACGCCGACCCCTACCGCGACGCCGACCCCTACAGCGACGCCTACACCGACGGTTACGCCAACACCGACGCCAACTCCCACTGCGACGCCAACGCCTACAACTCCGCAGACGATTCAGTTCAGTGCTCCTGACTACACTCTGAAGGAAAATCAGCAGAGTATCTCGGTCGTCGTGTCGCGTTCAGGAGATGCTTCAGGCGCGGCGCGGGTCGATTACGCTACAGTCGACAATGCCGAGTGGGATGGTTGCAGTGAAATGTCCGGGCTTGCTTCATCTCGATGTGATTATGCAAAGACCTTCGGCACGCTCAACTTTGCCGCAGGTGAGACCAGCAAGACGATCTCGATTCCGGTTACGGCCGACGCCTACGCCGAAGGTGAAGAACACTTCATCGTGCAATTGAGCAACGCATCGGGCGCATCACTCGGAACCGACCAATCAACCACAGTGATCATCAACGACGACTTTGCGTCGTCGCAGATGAATCCGATTAATTCAGATACTTTCTTTGTGCGCCAACATTATCTCGACTTCCTTAATCGTGAACCTGACGACGAGGGCCTGGCATTTTGGGTGAACCAGATAACTTCCTGCGGCGCCGATGCACAGTGCCGCGAAGTGAAGCGCATAAATGTGTCCGCGGCCTTCTTCCTGTCGATTGAGTTTCAGGAGACCGGTTACTTCGCTTATCGCATGTACAAAGCCGGATATGGAGACACCACATCACCGAATGTGAGCACGACGGTGCCGATCATCAGGCTCGAAGAGTTCCTCGCAGATGCGCAATTCCTCGGACGCGACGTTAGGGTGGGAATTGGTGACTGGCAGAATCAGCTCGCGGCGAACAGGCAGGCATACGCGAGAGACTTCGTGACCAGAGAGCGCTTTCTGAACGCTTACCCGCTGACGTTGACTGCTGCAGAATTTGTGGACCGTGTAAACCAAAACACCGGCGCCATCCTGACGTTTGCAGAGCGGGACCAGTTAGTCGCTGAACTTGCGGCCGCGCCGGACGCAACGACCGGTCGCGCAAACGTGATGACAAAGATTGCCGATCACACATCACTAAGATCGTATGAGTCTAATCGTGCTTTTGTGTTGATGGAATACTACGGTTATCTGAGGCGCAATCCTGACGATCCGCAAAACGTTGACTTCACCGGCTGGGAGTTCTGGCTTAACAAGCTTAACGACTTCAATGGAAACTTCGTGAAGGCGGAAATGGTTAAAGCGTTTCTGATTTCCGACGAGTATCGCCAGCGCTTTGGCCCATGAGGTCTTTAGCCGATCGCAGGGGCACGGCCTGCCGTGCCCCTACCGCCCCCCGCGCAGAATTACGTCGCGCCTAGCGCATTCTTTGGCACGTTAACCTTCGCCTTACCTGACACAACATTCCTCTTCACCGGCACGGTCACAGCTGACCGGATCTCATTCCAGTTAATCGAGATATCGGCGAACACCACTGACAGCGCCAGGCACGACCAGATAATTGCCTGCACAATCTCCACTCCCAGCATTTCCCAGCCGGTCACTCCCATCACCAGGCGCGCTCCGATGAAGACGAGCGCGATGGCATAACTGCGCGTGGCCCACTGACGATGCAACGCAATCTTGCGTTTGTATCCGAAGAAACCGGCGAACGACGTGGCCACGATCAGCATGAAGGCGTCCACGATTGCCAGCACCGTGAAGGAACGCGGCGCACCCATCCGCTCCTGGAAATACTGTATGTAAGCGCCGGTCGGCGCGAGCACGAATGCCCCAAGCACATACATGCGTCCCATCGCGCGATGCACCTTCGTGAATCGCTGCCGCAACCGATTGGAAAATTGAAACGGAGCAAATAGCAGCACAATCGTGCCGAACACAATGTGTGGCAGCAACCACCACTTAAAGGAATCGTAGCGTTGCCAGGCCGGATGCGAGGAGTCGACCATAAAGCGTTCATTGTGATACATCACATACATGGTCGCTGCCCCAATGATTGAAAAAACTACGTATTTCGCGTTGATCTTCATCTTCGGACTCCTTCTCGATAACCGTTAGCCCCCCCCTTTGATCGTTTTTCTTTCCCGGTTCACTTATCAACGCGGATTCGGGAGGACTTTGGGATCACCTAACGGAGAAATTATTTCGGGAAGCCCGCGGAGCGGCCGGAAGCATAAAGCCTGGGGTGATGCGCCGCGGAACCCCAGGAAATGAATGCAAGAAGATTTGTAAAGCCCGCGAAGCGGCCGATAGAGACCAGGAAGTGCTCAAACGATTCAAGATGCTCGATAATTTCGGCATCAATCATCGAGGAGGCCACCATGTCTGACTCTTACACGAACCTTCTATATCAGATTGTCTTCTCCACGAAGGAACGCAGACCGCTGATTACACCCGAATGCGAACCACGGCTTTATGAATACATTGGAGGTATTGTGCGTGGAGTTGGAGGCATTTCATCAGAAATCAACGGGATTGAAGATCACGTTCATCTTTTAGCCAAGCTGCGCCCGGATCGGGCATTGTCTGACGTGCTTCGAAAACTTAAGGCTGACGCAACCGGATGGATGCATGATGTTTTTCCGGAAGTCAAAGACTTCTCATGGCAACGTGGGTATGGTGCATTTACGGTGAGTGAATCAAATGTTGAGGAAGTGCGAAATTATCTAAAACGACAAAAGGAGCATCACGCGAAGATTTCATTTCGAGATGAATTCATTCAGTTCCTGAAAGCGAACGGCATCGAACACGATGAGCGATATGTTTGAGGAACGTCTCTCGGCTGCTTCGCAGACTTAGCGAGTTATCAAGACAGGTTCCCCGGGGTTCGCTTCGCTTCACCCCGGGCTCTATGCTCTCGTCCGCTTCGGCGGACGCCCTGAAACCCGGTAAAAGCACGGCGCTCAGATTTAGTTCTGGCCACCGCTCACCACCCACTGCCCACTATTTCTTCTTGACCAACGTCTGTTCAAACCAGCTCACCGTCGCCGCCATCGCCCGCTTGGCGTCTTCACCGCGAAACCCGTGACTGGCGCCAGTAATCGTGATGAAGTCTGTCTTCACACTATTCTTCTTCAGTGCGTCAAAGATGATCTGACTGTTGCTGATGTTCACCAGCGGATCCTGGTCGCCGTGAATTAGGAGTGTGGGTGGATCATCCGACGTGACAAAAACAATGGGCGAGAAGTCCGCGGCCTTTTCTTTTTCGAAGTTCAAAGCCGGGAAGCGATCAAGCACGGTGCCGGTCGGGGGCGGATTCAAACCACGCACGAGCGGACGCAGATCGACGGGCGGAAAATACGCCACGACGGCCTGCACCCGGTCGCTCGCTTTCATGAAGTCTTCACCAGCCGCCGGGTCGCCACTGTCAGAGGCCAGGCCAATCATCAACGACAAGTGACCACCGGCGCTGCCGCCATAAACGCCAAGGCGGTTCGGATCAATCTCCCAACGCTTGGCATAGTGGCGAATAAATCGAACGCCCCTGCGCACATCTGCAACTATTTCAGGAATCAGATATTTCGGACTACTTCCGTGGCGCAAAGCAATTACAGTGAAACCATTGTTCAGCAAGTCCTGAAATCGAGGAGCGCTTGAAGTGCTGAGCGGGTTCAAAAAAGATTCAGGCGGCGTGTATCGCGAAACCCAACCGCCACTGACCATAAAGATCACAGCCGCGCCGTTGCGTGCCTTCTTCGGCTTGAAGACGTCGAAGGTTAAGGCCATCCCGTCCTTGTGGCCATAGACAACGTCCGGAATAACGTCCACATCGATCTTGCTTGGCGCGTTTTCCTGCGCCGCCAGACTGGCCGTCAGGATCAAGAGAAGTAGTACTGAGTACATTGCCTTCCGCATTTAATTTGCTCCTTCGATTTCGACTAAGAATCTTCTGTGACTGACGTCTGACCGCGACGTCTTTGCACTTCCCCTGGTTTCGTGGACAGACAGTTTACGCTGCCACAGTCAGCAAGCGTTGTTCGTACTGCAACGGACTAAGATAGCCGAGTGCAGAGTGTCGTCGCCGGCGGTTATACCAGACTTCGATGTACTCGAAGATGGCGGTTTTGACCGCGGCTCTAGTTGGCCAGCGGTAGCGATTGATTAGTTCCCATTTGAGGGTGGCGAAAAAGCTCTCCGCCACCGCGTTGTCGTAACAGTTCGCGGGCGACTCATACTGGAAAGCAACTGATGATGGGCCAGCAATTCACGATAGTCAGTGGCGGCATATTGGACGCCGCGATCGGTATGATGAACCAGCCCTGCCCCGGGCTGGCGACGCGCCAGCGCCATGCGCAGGGCCGTTATACAGAGGCTCGCCTCCAGCGTCTCACCCATTGCCCAACCCACTACCATGCGACTCCCGAGATCCAGCAAGACGGCCAAATACAACCAACCCTCAGCCGTCCGAATATAAGTAATGTCGCCACACCAGGCTTGATTGATGCCGCCTGTCTCCTGCACCCCGAAACGACGTTGCAAAAGATTCTCGGCCACCGCGTATTCATGCCGCGAGTTGGTGGTCGACGGCCGTTGGCGCGGGCGCGGTTTGGCTCGCAGCCCGCATTCACGCATCATCCGTGCTACCAGATTGCGCCCGCAAGGCGTCTCCGCGCTCCGCAGTTCGCGATGGATGCGCGGGCTGCCATAGGTCGCCCGGCTGGTTTCGTAGACAGCGGCGATGACTGCGCGCAGGCTCTGACGCCGTTTGGCGGCGGCGCTCGGCGTGCGACGCTCGGCCGCGTAGAAACCGGCGCGACTGACTCCCAACAAACGACACATAAGGGTCAGTGGGAACTGCTGGCGATGAGTCCGGATGCAGGCGTACTTCACGGACGTTCTTTCGCAAAGTACGCCGCCGCTTTTTTTAAGAAATCTCGCTCCTGGCGCAATAGCTCATTATCGCGACGCAGTCTACTCATCTCTTCTTCCTGGCTCGAAATTTTACCGTGCCCCCGGAAGAGGTCTTTCCCGGCTACTTCCGGTCGCCCTTCGACTTGTCGCTTCCAGGTCCGTAGCATGTCTGCACGGATGTCCAGTGATTCTGCAACTTCAGCTACCGTATGTTTGCCCTCGGTTATCAGTCGCACTGCTTCAAGCTTGAATTCGCGCGTGAAACTTCGTCTCTTCTCTCCCATGAACACCTCCCGCCTGAAGACTATCATTCAGGCTTATCTTGGTGTCCACAAAATCAGGGCAGGTCCGTACTTCGTCCGAATGTTTTCTCTGTGATCCTCTCTGAGTTCTATGTGTCTCTATGGTGAACTGGTTCATTTGCTTTGCGGCCCTTTGCGAATCCTTTGCGGCCTTTGCGGTAAACAGGAGATTCATCGCAAAGCGCGCAAAGACACGACGCAAAGTTACGCCAAGGGTCGAGGACTTAACGCCTTCACCCGGCGCCTACGCACGGGCCGGGTTGAACAATCCGCGGATGCTCTGAAAAACCTTCCGGAAGAATCGTACTACTCGAGGCAGGAGCCAAACCGAAAAGATCAAGCCCGCGGCTATTATCAGGAAAACAACTACCGGCAAGAAAATCGCTGCCACCACGGTAACCACAGCGAGAATATCTTCGCTCAGACTTACGACAATATTTGAAACTGGTTCCGGACTCGTATTGACAAGTGCCCGCGTGGCCGCCTTGGTTCCATGCGAACTCAGCGCCAGCCCGCCGCCCACCATCAACGCAATCACTTGCACGCGTCTGTCAAAATCTCCGAAAGCCGTCGCTGCCAGGACCGCTCCCGCAGGAATGCGAATGAATGTGTGAATGATGTCCCAGAGACTATCGACCAGTTGGATCTTGTCGGCGACAAACTCGATTACGAAAAGGACCAGGGCCACACCGATCACCCACCAGTTTGTCACGACGTCCAGGTCACCGGGTAACTTGAGATCCGCGAATCGTCCTAACAGTCCGAGGGTGGCGACCGCCGCGTAGAGGTTTATACCCGAGACCCACGATGCGCCCATGCTGACCGCGAGTGTTTCGATGAAGTTCATGGCGCAGGATTATACACAACGATCAGTGGGCTGTGGGCTGTGGGCTGTGGGCTGTGGGCTGTGGGCTGTGGGCGTGGGCGTGGGGCAGAAACGCGACGAGCTTGATATTGTTTCGCGGCGGTTCATGTGATTTCGTGGATCGCAAATGCTTCTCTGTGCAATCTTCGTGTTCTCTGTGTCTCTGTGGTGATTCTTTGTTGGCGACTGTTCGCCGAGCCTCTTGCTGACCACTGACCACTGACCGCTGACCACTGATTTCTGTTCGCAAACCAACGCTTCGCGTTTACTATTCCCTCATGACAAATCATCCGAAGACACTACCGTCACTGTCGCGGGCGATCGTACTTGACCTTGAACAAAAACAGATCAGCTTGGCTATCGCTTTCCGGCTTCCTGACCTAACATGAGCGGGGCATGCGCTGAAAATTTGTGGCCACGTGCTGAGCGGCACGAGCCTCGGGCGCCCTGGCGAGCTTCAGGAGAGTAGATGGCGGAAGACCTTCCTGCGGAGGAAATTCTCAAACAGATTAGCGAACGACTCGACCTCTTCGAGCGCGTGCTCGCCAGCAACACCGCGCGGCTGCACGAGATTGAGAAGCACCTTGGCGTTGAACATCTTCGGGGGGGGCACCAGCAACAACGAACCGCTGAGATCTTTGCGAGTGATAAGGGCGAAGTTCCACCAACAGCGCAGCCGCGAACGCAGTCTCCAGAGCAACCCTCGTTGCGGTCTCAGGCGGAAGTGCCGCCACCCGAAGGCGGGCCTTCAGCAGTCGGCAGTCGGCGGTCGGCAGTCGGCAGTCATTCAAGCGACTCGGACACCTACTCGACGAGACCGGCAGACGCTCCCTTCCCTTTGCGTGCGAATGTTGAAGAGCCGGCGGCGGATTCTTACGCATCGCAAACCGACGACGTGCGCGAAGAGAAGCATCGCGATCTGGAGTCGACCATCGGAGGTAGCTGGTTCAACTGGATCGGCATCATGGCCGTCACGTTCGGCATGGCCTTCTTCCTCAAGTACGCTTTCGACAAACAGTGGATTGGCCCAGCAGGACGCGTCACTCTCTCGGCGCTTGTTGGTTTTGGTTTGCTCGCATTGGGCGAACGTCTCCGCCGTCGACTGAGCTCTTACGCTTACGTGCTTTCGGGAGGCGGCATCCTCATCCTGTATCTTTCGGTCTTTGCCGCTTACAACTTTTACCAACTAATCAGCCAGCCCACGGCTTTCGTGTTGATGGCTGCAGTGACGACGACGGCGGTGCTTTTGTCGGTGCGCCTGGACGCGCTGCCGGTGGCTTTACTCGGACTCGTCGGCGGATTCCTGACGCCACTCCTGCTCTCGACGGGCGTGGACAATGCGGTCGGGTTGTTCACTTACATCGCGCTGCTTGATGCCGGCGTGCTCGCCGTCGCCTATTTCAAGCGCTGGCGCAGCCTCGACTTCGCGTCGTTTGCCGGAACGGTGATGATGACGCTGGGCTGGGCATTCAAGTTTTATGAACCCGGCAAGGTTTGGACCGCAATCTTCTTCCTCAGCGTCTTCTTCGTGCTTTACTCGCTGCTGGCGATCTTCCACAACGTTTTGCCGCGCCGGCCTACGCGCTGGTTCGACGTGTCGCTCGCCATGGCAAACGCCTCGTTCTATTTCTGCGTTAGCTACGCGATGCTGGACGATGCGGGATTCGATCACTCAGCGCCCGCCACCCATGCTTTGCTGGTTTCGATTTACTTTACGGCGCTGTTCTTCACGGCCTGGCGTTTGAGTCCTCGTGATCTGCTCCTCAAATACAGTTACGTTGCCGCCGCGTCCACGTTTCTGACCATCGCGGTTGGGATCCAGATGGAACTGCACTGGGTGACAATCGCCTGGGCGGTGGAGGCGCTGATGCTGACGTGGGTGGGCATGCGGTCAGGGGAAAAGGCGGCGCGCCATGCCGGGCTCGCGGTTTTCTGCATTGCGCTCGGCCATTGGGTCTTCCGCGACATGCTCGCCGTCAACTACAGTGCAGACCTTTCATTCCTGCCACTGCTGAACCGCCGCGCGCTGTCAGCCGCTGCTCTCGTCGGCGCGATCGCAGCCGCATCGAAGCTCTATAGCCGCGCAAACTGGGAAGGCAAACTCGAGGTCGAGCGTGCAACCGTGAAGACTTTCTTCGCGTTGACTGGCAACACGCTCGCGCTCACGCTATTGACGCTCGATGTAAACGACTACTTCGTGATGCGCGCGGCGCATAGTAGCTCGGATTTACGCTCGCAAATTGAAAACTCAAGGCAGTTTTCCATCTCCGCGCTGTGGACGATCTATGCCGCGGTGATCGTGGGCGTGGGACTCGTGCGGCGCTCGATGCTATTGCGCTGGGGCGGACTGGGGTTGCTGCTGGCGGCAATCAGCAAGGTTTTGGTTCTCGACTCCGTTTTTTACGATGCGGCGTGGCACCTGCCGCTCTTAAATCAGACCTTCATCTCCTATGTGTTGTTAGTTGCGGCCTGCGCCTTTGCCGCATGGCTATACCGGCGCACCGCCGAGGTTGACGACCGGGTGGAAGAGGAGCAGCGGTCGTTGCTTCCCATCCTCCTCGGCACGGCCAACGTGCTAGCCCTCGCGGCCCTCAGTCTCGAAGTCGTTGGCTACTACGATCGCGCTATCGCGGCGCTGGTGCTAATAACCTTGGGCTTTGACGACATCATTCGGCATTTCCAGGAAAGCAAGCTGTCGATGCTCGCGGTAGTGTGGACCATCTATGCTCTGTATGCATTCATGGTCGGTCTCGGGCGAAAGAACCGAGCGCTGCGGTTGGGTGGACTGCTGCTCCTGGGGCTGACGACACTTTTAGTTCTCGCTAGCTTGAGTTACTACAACGCGCCATGGCACACACTTATCTTTAACCGGACGATGGGCGTGTTCGCGGTGTTCATCACAGCGCTTTGGCTGGTGGTGCGTGCCTACCGGCGTTCGAGCGAAGTGTTTGAGGAGGCTGCGGCCGCGCACCATACAGCGATCGTCGTTGCCAATGTGCTTGCGATCATCGCCCTTAGCGCACAGGCAGCGGGCTATTACGAGGCGAGGATTGCAGAGGAGGTTGGCCGTTCTGGAGCGGTAGAAGTCTTTACCGACGGCACCACGACGCTGCAAAATCTCGAGCTGGCGAAACAACTTTCACTCTCTGTCATCTGGGCGGTGTATGCCAGCGGGCTCTTAGCTGTGGGTCATTTTCGGCGCCTGCGACTGCTGCGCGGGATGGGGCTGGGACTGCTTTCACTAACAGTGCTGAAGGTGTTCCTCTGGGACCTGTCATCACTCGACCGCGTTTACCGAATCATTTCCTTCATCATGCTCGGCGCGATCCTGCTGGTTGTTTCCTACTTCTACCAGCGTAGCCAGCAGACGGTCGAGGAGTCGTAGCAGCGAGTGGGCGAGGGTTGGGGGGGGGTTTAGGCGCGTCTATGCCCTCTCCTAACCCTCCTCCCAAAGGCAATAACATACCTGATTCATCAAGGTCCCACGCTGTGGAGGCGACTGGAGCAGCCCGAAGGGCTGCAAGAAAGTAGCCGGGGGTTGAGCGCGCAGCGCGATACCCCCGGATCGAACGGCAATCTAATCTGACCCTGAAAGGGTCTCAGAAGATCGGCTCTGGCACCCCTTGCAGGGTGCGGATCTTTAATGACTCGTTCCGGGGGTCTACGCTTCGCTCCGACCCCCGG
This sequence comes from Pyrinomonadaceae bacterium, assembly GCA_963724185.1. Taxonomy (GTDB): domain Bacteria; phylum Acidobacteriota; class Blastocatellia; order Pyrinomonadales; family Pyrinomonadaceae; genus PSRF01. Next base: position 199,826 of record CAVRTN010000001.1, read on the forward strand.
CTACTCTCTCGCAACCCTTCGGGTTGCAAACGCCGATGATGAGTCAAGTATTGTGCAAGCCGGACATCGTTTACGTTTTAGACCGGGGACATCGTTTACACTTTTGGTTCATAAAGTTTGTAAGCGTAGTAGTAGTAGTGGCTGTGGGAAGGGTGGAAAACGTCTTCTGTTTTCCACGGTTTCCACAGTCCGTCCGTCTAAGGTGTTATTTAGTTCCATGCCAACCTGCCGCCGGACTAATGTTTTTGGTTTTTTCATCGAGTACACCGAGTAGATGAAAACCGTAACGCAATTCCCACCTTTCATCGTCGATAGGTTTCAGTCCTACAGGCTCTTTAGCCAGGACTTCCGAGAGGTAGAGCAGCTGACCACGCCATTTGATCTCGCCGTTATGACGCACCTGCCTGACCGTGACTCCCGACTCGTATTGCACTTCAGGGAGTTTGGCCGGATAGGAGCGCGGAGAGGTGCAATGGACGCTCGCCGGCGTCTTTCTTCCCAGCGCCTCATGGCAACGCTCCCAGTTATATTCATCGAGAAAAGGATCATAGTGGCGTTGCTGCTCCTGGAGATCACTTTGCGGCGCCACTGCTTCCTTCAAAGTTCGATGCATCCGCTCATGCCGGCCGTTTTGGGCCGGCCTCCCCGGCTGGATCCGCTCAGGCTTTATTCCCAACTTGATCCACCACTTCGAGAGCTGGCTGATGCCGCCCAAGGCAAGCGAGGCGAAAGGCGCTCCATTATCGGTGCGGATCACCTCGGGCAGCCCGGATTGCCGAAAGAGCCATTCAAACCAAGGTTGCACTTCCTCGTGCCTGGGTCGCTCAAGCGCGCGACACAAGAGCAGATACCGAGAGAAGTTGTCGCTGATGGTCAGCGGATAGCAACGACGACCGTTGCCCAGCAGAAAGTCTCCCTTAAAGTCTGCACTCCAACTCTGATTGGGAGCGCCACATTCGCGAAAGGGTTCGCTATAGGGAGCCACCCGGCGTCGCCGCTTGCGAGCCTGAACCAAACCCGCTCGCTTCAGGATTTCGCCCCCGTAGAATCCGCCGGCCACTTAAGTTCCGGCCGCTCATGCCGCAACCAGTCGAGAACTTTTTTCGGGCCCCACTTCTGCCGCCCCAGCTTGGTCTGTACAATCAACGCTCGCAGCTCCTCCGCGGTCCGGTTGGGATGATGGTGCGGCGCACGCTCCTGTTCCTCAAGTCCTTGCGGCCCACTCTGCTCATAACGCCTTATCCACTTGTCGGCCGTAGGTCGACTAATCTCATAGAGGCGACAAAGCTGCTCTTGCGGTAATCTCCGCTCAACCAATCAGCGATCAACTGAATTCTTTGGTCCATGGCACTGGTTTCTTTCCACGGCATCGGCACCTTCCTCCTTGGCGCCGCACTGTAAACCATGTGCCCGGTTTATTCTGTAAACGATGTTACCGGTTTGTACCTATGTTATTGCCCTCCCAAAGGGAGAGGGCGTTTTGATCACTTCTTGTGCAAAGCTTCGTCGGATCTTTAGAAGCCAATTCTTGAGGTCACAATTTGCACCCTCAAAGACAGCGGTGGTGGCGCGAGACGATCTCACTCACCTCAGCGATTGCGGCACATCCGCGACGGTATAGGCCATCACCGCCATTGTTGCAACGCAAAGGGCAAGGTCTTGTGGGTTGATCTTGTCGAGCGTGTCAGCATGTGTATGGTGGATATCGAAGTAGTGTGCCCCATCAACATTAAGGCTGGCGCCGATTACACCTTCACGCATGATTGGACCAATGTCCGCGCCGCCACCGCTCGCCGCAATCCCGTCCGCACGGATACCCGCGAGGAGTTTTGCAATCTCCAGCATGTTGGCGCGCGCCTGGGGCGGAGCGGTCGCGGCGAGACCAAACCCCTCGGGACGATAGACGCCTGAATCAGACTCAATCGCCAGGACGTGTTTCGCGAGCTCGGCGCGATGCGCATCTCGATACGCGTTCCCGCCACGCAGGCCGTTTTCTTCGTTTGTATAAAGCACGACCCGAATAGTGCGGCGCGGTCGCAGCCCAAGTTCTTTCAGGAGTCTCACCGCCTCCCAGGCAATGATGCACCCGCCGCCGTCGTCGTGCGCGCCCTGGCCAACGTCCCAGGAATCAAAGTGGCCGCTGACAAGGACCACCTCGTCGGGTTTCTCTGAACCTTTTATTTCCGCGACCACGTTTGCCGACTCGGCGTCCGGAAGAAACTTCGCTTCCATCTTCAGTCGCAAGGTGGGCCGGTCGCCGCGATCATGGAGACGCTGCAGCGTCTCGGCGGCTTCGATGGTGATGGCAGCCGCGGGAATCTTCGGTTGCTTGTCGTCGTAAATCAATGCCCCGGTATGCGGCGTCTGCAAACTCACGGGCGTTATCGAGCGCACGAGCGCGGCGACCGCACCAAGCCGGGCCGCGCGCGATGCCCCGGAACTACGATAACGAACTGTGGCGCCGTAACCAGTAAACGCGACGTTGTAGACCACGATTTTTCCGCGCACCTGCTCGCCGAGGGCATCAAGCTCGTCGAAGTTGCGCACGACCACTGCCTCGGCGGTGATGCCGGCGACGGGCGTGGCGACACTGTTACCCAATCCCAGTATTGCCAGTTTTTGCGGCGCCGGAGCTGTCATCTCCAAACTTTCTTCGCCTCGCACCCAGTGAGGCACCATCACCTTCTCGCCGCGCACGTTGTCCAGGCCGTCGCGTTTCATCTCACTGATGGCCCACGCGATAGCACGTTCCAGACTCGCCGAACCGCTAAGTCTGTTACCAATTCGATCGGTCAGATAACTGAGACGCTCATACGCCTTGTTGCTCGTCAGGGCTGCTCCGATGATCCGTCCGGCGGGCGCGCGGTAGTCGTCGATGCGCACTGTTGGGGGCGGAAGCGGGGTTGGCGTTGGCGACGGCGACGGTGTGGCTGTCGGACTCGGTGTTGGAGTTGGTGTTGGATTTTGTTGCGCAGGATTCTGTGGCGCGAAAGAAGCAGCGACGGTCAGTGACAGAATCAGAGCGAGCGATTGAAATAAGCGCACGTCGACGGTGGCCCTCCGGATTTGGATTGAAATAAGGAAACTGTGAACAGCAGTTTAGCTGATTGGGTGAGGTTCGCGAACTTGGAACGAGTGAGGAAGCCTATCCGCAGATTACGCAGATTCAAAAACCAGAAAGAAGAAAGCAGTCGGCAGTAAGTCAAAAGTTAACTACTTTGTTCTTGTTCACGTCCTCAGTTCTTAATCTGAGAAATTTGCGTAATCTGCGGATGTCGTTGTTCCTGCCTACTGATTTCCCTGCCCCCGTCCGGATTGAATCAATCGCTGCCGCGCGGTGTTGCCGGGAACAGCAGTGGGCAGTGGGCAGTCGGCAGTGGGCAGTCGGCAGTCGGCAGTCGGCAGTCGGCAGTCGGCAGTCGGCAGTCGGCAGTCGGCAGTCGGCAGTCGGCAGTCGGCAGTCGAGGCGTACGTGCTATTTCTGAGTTGAGTTTCTGTTTTTACTCCTGACTTCTGACTTCTTTCTCCTGTCTCCTGTCTCCTGTCTCCTGTCTCCTGTCTCCTGTCTCCTGTCTCCTGCCTTTAGCCGTTGATCTCCGCAAGAATTTCGTAAGAGCGAATGCGCGCGGTGTGATCGTGGATGCCGCTGACGACCATCAGCTCGTCTGCCTTCGTTAACTTCACAAAGACGTCGAGTTCCCTCTTCACACTTTCGCGCGAGCCGACGATGGAATGCTCGAGCATGCGCGAAGCCTGATGCTTCTCCGGCGGCGTCCAATAATCTTCAATATCATCGATGGGCGGTTGCAGCTTTCCCGGACTGCCGCGCAGCAGGTTGGTAAACGATTGCTGCACGGTGGTGAATAAGCGGCGCGCTTCCTGATCCGTTTCAGCAACTACCACATTCACGCCAACCATCGCGTAGGGCGCCGCCAGCTGCCTCGAAGGCTGAAATCGTTTTCGATAAACATCGAGAGCCTCGAAAAGCGATGCCGGTGCGAAGTGTGACGCGAAGGCGTAAGGGAGGCCGTACGCGGCAGCAAGCTCGGCGCCAAAGGTGCTGGAACCCAGAATCCAGAGAGGAACTTCGGTGCCGCGTCCGGGAACCGCGCGTACTCGAGGCCGTGGCTCGCCCGGTTGCAGCGTGGCCAGGTACGACTGCAACTCAAGCACATCGTCGGGAAAAGTGTCAGCGCGACCAGGTGCACGTCGAAGCGCGCGCACGGTATGTGGATCAGTGCCGGGCGCGCGGCCAAGCCCCAGATCAATGCGCCCCGGGTAAAGCGATTCGAGCGTGCCAAATTGTTCGGCAATAACGAGCGGTGAATGATTTGGGAGCATGATGCCGCCGGAGCCAACGCGAATGGTGGAAGTAGCGCCGGCGAGGTAACCAATCACCACGGAAGTCGCGGCGCTGGCAATGCCGCTCATGTTGTGATGTTCGGCGACCCAGTAACGCGTGTAGCCAAACCTCTCAGCATGTTGAATTAGATCAAGACTCTGGCGCAGAGCTTCGCGCGGAGTTTTACCAAGGACGACGGGTACTAGATCGAGAATGGAAAGGGGAACCATGGGCAATGAGCAGTGATCAGTGGTCAGTGGTCAGTGGCCAGTACGCAACCTCTGCCACGCCGCAGTCAGCAGTCAGCAGTCAGCAGTCAGCAGTTAAACGATGCGCTCGTGAGGCGAGGGTGTCAAATCAGAGGTGGGCAGTGGGCAGTGGGCAGTGGGCAGTGGGCAGTGGGCAGTGGGCAGTGGGCAGTGGAAAAACGAAACTCCGTTTATCCTCGTTCCAACTTCTGATTCCTGTCTTCTGTCTCCTGTCTTCTGTCTCCTGTCCACAGTCCTTTCCACACCAGCCGGCCAATCAAAGGTCCTAAGCGTTGCGCTTGTAAACTAACTGGTAGATGAGCGGTTTCGGGAGCTTGGGCCAGTCTTCCCGGGTTATGGTGACATGCATGTTCAAGGTCTTTCCTTTGTCGCTGAGACTATAGACATTGACGCGCCGGCCGCCGCCGCCGATGAATGTCCGCACCAGGTTGCCGCCTTCCCATCTCGTGCTGACCTTGTACGTGTCCCCATCCCATTTCCAAATGGAGGGAGTACCGTCCGCCGAGGTTCGAACTTCACCCGCGACGTCCGTCTCAATGTGAACCTCGGTGGGTGAGCAGGAGATAACCAGCCGGCGAGGAGGAGGTAGGTTTCTCTTCGCGAGCCTGCTACCTGCCTCGCCTTTTGTCAGAAATGACATGTCTTTCACTGAGTCGTCGATCGCCTTCTTGATCCTCCCGGCTGCCTCTGGATCGTTCAACGTGTAGGCTTCACAAATCGGCGGTTTGGAAGGTGTCCCTGGAGAGGGTGTTGGCGGGGCTGGCGCTGACAATTTTGCCGTAGCCGACGTAGTAGGCAACACCGCCGTGGGCGGCATTGTCGTGGGTGGCGTCGTGGGTGACGGTGTTGTTGTTGCCGTTGCCGTTGTCGTTGCCGGTGCCGGTGATGCCGTTGTAGGCACCGGCGTTGGGGAGTTTGATGGTTGAGACTTTCGTCCACAGTTAGGGCTGACCGAGAGGAACAGGCTGCCGCAAAATAGAGCGATGTATGTCGCTGAAGAATTGAATTTCATCGGGTGTCCTCCTTTTGGATTGTCATGATTGTTACGCTGGTTGGGTTCTCCCGCGGCGGCTGCTGAGGCGGACAAATCAAAATGTACCCGGTCGCGATTGCTCCCATCAGGGCAATCGCCAAAGGCCAAAGGACTCTGAATTTACCCAACAGGCCCAGCGTGCGCAGTTTTGGAAAATTTTGATCTTCGTGGTCCACGTGGTTAACTAAACTTTTTACCGGCGCCTTGGCTATTGCGTCTATGTTTGGGCTTTCGATTTCTATCATTGCATTCAGTGCCGCAAAGTAACTGTCAGCCCTCTCCTTGCTGCGAGCGATGCACTCAAAATGGTTGGCGATAAACGCAGTGCCGCATAAGCCGATGACAACCAGCCCAACCGTCATGGGCCAGACGTCCAGGGCCAGCGGTTTTCTCGATATGAAGCCGATCACGCCAATAGAAGTAAGCAGGATTAGGTTCGACGCGCTGGCGCGTTCAGCACGATATTGGCGCAACTGAGTGCGGCTTTCGTTATACATTTTCCACAAGAGATCTCTGCGTTCTTTAGCGAGGTCTTCCAGCTCGTGGGGAACACTCATCGAAGCACCTTCCTTCTAAAAGTTGTAGGTCAATTCGACAGGCTTTGCTTGTCGTTACTCTGCGACAAGCAGCGCCTCGCGTGGCCTTTCGCAGTTCCGTAAGGACGCGGTGTCTTTAGACACGGTTTCTCGCACGGTTTTCTAAGCACCGGGGAATGCACTTCGCCAACGCAAGACGCGCGGCCCGCTGCCATGATGTCCCCGGCAACATCCACTACAACGGCTTTACCCTGGTATGACGTGCGCTATGGCAGCAGCGCTAAATAGACCACTGAGAGCAAACAACTTTTGCAGCAGTGTGTGTTTTGATTTGTTCACGGTGAAGATCCTCCAGGTCAGCGGTGGACTAACCTTTACCTTGGGAATGGCACTGGCGTGGCCAGTGCCTTAATCGAGTACCGAAGCATTTCATCTATGCGAGGATGAAACTAAATTTTTCTGGTCCTGTGATGCGAACAGAAAATCGTTGGATGGCTCGTTGACTATAACTCTCTGCGGTAGTGACTTAATTTGGGCAATAACATACTTGGCGAATCAACGGGGTTCGCGACCCGAAGGGTTGCCAGAAAGTAGCCGGGGGTTGAGCGTAGCGATACCCCCGGACCGATCAATCAAAGGATTCGCACCCTGAAGGGGTGCCAGCCCAACTCTATGACCCTTCCAGGGTCAAAATAGAATTACCTTGTGATCCGGGGGTATCGCTACGCTCAACCCCCGGCTACTTTCTGGCAACCCTTCGGGTCGCGAACCCAATTGATTCCTCAAGTATGTCATTGCCCTAATTTGAATTCCTCTCGGCGTTAACTCTGCGACTTCGTTCGCGCACTCTGGCGTATCGACCGTGCACTCTCGCGCACCAGCTACGCACTCTGGCGTGGCAACTGTGCACAGTCGCGTGGCAACCGTGCACTCTGGCACTCCGGCTGCGCACTCTCGCATATCTACCGTGCACTCCCGCGTATCGCCCGTGCACTGTTGTGTGCCGACTGCGCACTCTGGCGTATCGACCGCGAACTCTGGCGTCCCGACTGTGCACTCTTGCATGCCGGTTGCGCGCTCTCGCGTTCCGGCGATGAATGAAAGCGTCTAGCGCCGCTGACTCTTTCGTTCGAACTTCAACCCCTTGATTTGCCGATAGAGTTGGCTTTGCGTGCCGAGCGCGGCGCTGACATAAGCCTTCACCAGCAACGCGATATCAACTACCGAACTGGGACCCGTGTAGAGCACCTGATCACGGTTGCCGCGCGCCTGGCTAAGTGGCACGGAACTAGAGCTGACGGCATCGTTGGCTGCCTTTAATTCGCCCAGAAACGCTTGCAGGGCAACGAGTTTCAGCTCGTTCTCATTTGGGTTGTAGGACGCGAGATTACTTAGTAACGCTAGGAAGCTTTCGACATTTCCCACCTGATTGTCGTAGCTCATCTGCGACGTGGAACGAGTGGCGCTGGCTGGGGCGTCGTCACTTTCAGACGCGTTTACAGCTTCGCTGGAGGCTTTCGACTTGCGCTGACTCTTCAGTTTGCGGCGAGAGCTTTCAAGGTCGTCCAGCACGGCTTTATCGGCCCCGGAAGCCTTCGCCATGCGAAACGCGCTGCCTATTCGTCGCGGCACATCCTCGAATTTGGCCTGGCGGTCATTGACCGCAATCTTGTAGGGAGCTGCAGCGGTGTTGACATTCGTGGACACGGATTGCCCGGACGTGTAAAGCGTTTCGAGCGCGGTAACGGTGATATTAGGATTTGCCGGATTGTAGGCTGGGTCTGCGGAAACTAGATCGATGAGCTTCCGGAAGTTGCCAAGGAGCTTCATATCTCCTGATTCGCTGGGCATGGCGTGAGTCCCTCCTCTGGGTGAAGTGGGGTTTGAAGAGCCGAGGTTCGAAAGAACCAAAAACTCTGGTCCCCGAAGTTAACAAAATATCCGCACCAATGTGTCGTATGTGGTAGCGAATGAACGTGGCTGAATCGGCGAGTTGCGTTGAGGCAGCTTGTGGGAGTCAGCCTTTGAGATTCGGCAAAGAGCTCGTGTGCGGGCGGGACGATACGCCAGGACGTGATCAAAAGTCAATCACTTTTTCAAAACTTTTGTTTCTCGATCTTCTTGATCAGCCGCGCAGCGTGGTTGCGGGCAATTAGCGGCAGGTGCTCGTCACTGGTGATATCTTTCAGAAGTGGCAGCAACTGTTTCGGATCGGCCAGAGCATTGCGCTTGAAGAGCGATTCCAATTCCTCCATCAGCTTTGGTCCATCGAGCGGACGGCTTTCGCGGGCCACGGAAATGTCAAACAACAGAATTGCCTGATCGGCGATGCGGCGATATTCGGTCGCCAGATCGAAAGCGTCCTTGTTTTTGCTCCAGTTGAATTCAGCGGTGCGCTTGTTCCCGCCCTGGTCCATGGTTAGGCGCATGGTGCCGAGGTGAGGAAACTGCTTTTCTGATTGATAGTCTTCTTGGGATTCGAGGAAGTTCAAGTTTCTCCACAATTCGGAAAGACGCGCGAGAATAGCCGGCGAGAATTCCAAAGGCTCCACGATCGGAGTTTCCTGACGCATCCGCTCGAAAGTTATGCGGCCCCGACCCTCGGCATCGTGCTCGATAGTAATGTGCCGCACGTAGAATTCGGGTTGCGTAAATTCGTAGGTGAACTTCGCTGAGTTCGACTTCGTGTTGCTGTCGGCCTTCACCTGCGCCGCCGGAGCAGCAACTTCGGGTCGAGCGTTGTGTTTCGTTCCTGCTTCTTGAGCAACACCAAAAACCGCCGCGCCCAAAAGAACGAACGCAGCGGAGGTCAACTTAAGATGTTTGAACGTCGGTTTTATCACTTAGGACTTTGTGATGCGTATTCTAGGCGAAAGAAACGCTGAAGGGAATTTGGGAAGGAATTAGCCGCGGATCTGCGCGGAAGAACGCGGATCGGATTAAGTCAGCTACAGATACACCCGAGTAAAAATATCAGCCACAGATATACACGGATAGCACAGATCAAGAGACGAGTTCTACGGGTCGGTTCTGATCTGTGTATCTCCGTGAAAATCTGTTGCTGATTTGTCCGATCCGCGTTCATTCGCGGAAATCCGCGGCGAGTTATTCGAATTTGACGGAGACGAGTTTTGAGACCCCGACTTCTTCCATGGTCACGCCATAGAGTGCGCGGGCCTGTTCCATCGTGCGTTTGTTGTGAGTGATGACGATAAATTGGGTGTCGGTGGACATTTGCACAATCTTGTCAGTGAAGCGGCCCACGTTTGCTTCATCAAGCGGCGCGTCCACTTCGTCCAGCAGACAGAAGGGCGACGGACGATAATGGAAGATTCCGAGAATGAGTGCGAGCGCGGCCATTGCTTTCTCGCCGCCTGACAGCAGCAAAACGTTTTGCAGCCGCTTGCCGGGAGGCTGTGCAATCACGTCGATGCCTGACTCGAGCACGTCGTCCGCCTCGATCAAACTCATCTCGCCTTTGCCGCCGCCGAAAAGTTCCTGGAAGAGCTCGCCAAAGTTTTTGTTGATCTGTTCGAAGGCATGTCGGAAGCGCTCGCGCGACCGGCGCTTGATCTCGCGCAACGCTTCTTCAGTGGAACTGATGCTGTCGATGATGTCCTGGCGCTGCGTGCTAAGAAATAGCAGCCGTTCTTCCGATTCGGAGAGTTCTTCGAGCGCCATCATGTTGACTGCGCCAAAGCCTTCGATCCGTGCGCGCAACTCCTCAACCCGGGCGTGCGACGACTCGAGATCAAATCCTTCTTCAATTGGTTGTTCGCGAGCCAGATCCTCGAGCGACTGGTTCAGTTCGCTGGCGCAGTTTTCGCGAACAAACGTCAGGCGTGCCTGCGCCTCAGCGCGTTGAACGTCGATGGCAGCGCGCAGGTCGCGAACTTCCGCGGCGTGCTTGTTCAGATCAGAAAGCCTGGTTGCAAGCGCGTCTGCCTGTTGCCGCGCATCTTCCAACTGAAGAGTGAGCGCCGTAATCTCTTGTTCTTCGCGAGCGCGTTCTTCGTCAACCGTGCTGGCCCTGAATCCCAGATCGTTGATCGACTCCTGCAATATCTCGATGCGCTCCGTCATCTCAACAATTTCCATGCGATGACGTTCAACTCGCGCCGCGAGATCGGCATATTCGGATTCCATGCGCCGTAGTTCGGCAGCGGTGCTGCGCCTTCGTTCGGCGGCCGCGGCTGCGGAGGCGCGCTGGCCCGCCAGCTGATCGCTTTCAACTTCGGCAGCTCGACGAGTTTCTGCCAGCACCACCGAAGTGGACGCAACAGCGTCTGACGAAGACTGCCGAGCGGACTCAGCCGCTTCAGCCTCTGTGATGGCGGTGGTGCGACGGCGTTCAACTTCAGCTCGCTCCTGTGCCACGCGCGCGGCATCTTCATTCACCACTCGCATATGGCGCTCGGCGCGTTCGATTTCGTGGGCCAGCCCGGACGCGGTGAGCTCGCGCGTCATGGCTTCGCGCTCTTCTCTTCCGATAGCTTCGTTTAGGATGACAACTGCGTCTTCCAGTTCCACTAAACGGGTGCTGGCGTGTTTGGCTGACGCTTCGGCGGCGACCGACTCCGATCGCAGCGCTTCCGCGCGCGTTTCCAGCTCGCGCAACTCGCGTTTGAATGCCAGCAGGCTGGCGCCTTCCTCGAGCGAACGCGCATCGCCGGCGCTGACAAATTGGCCGCTGGCTACCCAGTCGCCATTGAGCGTCACGAAGACTTCGCCGGTCGCTAACGACTTGGCCATCGCGTCGTCGAGATTGGCCGCGAGCCGAGCATTCATTTTGCCTGGGAGCGTGCGCTGCAAAACTGCGACCAATTCGCGCGGCGCGCCTAAAAGATCAGAGATTCTCAGGTTCTCAGAAATTTCCTCGCCGGCGAAGGAAATGGAAAGGGCCGGACGCTCTTCAACTTTGCACGCCAGCGTGTTGATTTCGTCACTGCCGCCGTGTAGTCCGGCGACCAGAAAACTCGCGCGGCCGCCATTGTGCTCCCGCAGCCAGCGCGACGCGCGCACTGCATCGTCGGGAGTCGGCACCACGATCGACTGCAAGGATGCGCCCAGCACACCTTCAACGGCACGTTCCCATTTGGCTTCGACGTTGAGCGCGTCTGCTAGGGTGCCGATTACGTGAAAATCACGAGGGGGGCCGTCCGCGGCGTACATCATTTGTACTGCGGAAGAATAGTAGGCACGGCGTGCGTCGAGCTCCTGCAAACTCTCCAACCGATGCTTTGTCCGCGAGAATTCATCGCGTACTCGCGTCAGTTCCGCTTCAGTATCGCTAACCGCTTCGTGTCCCTGGACCACGGCATGAACTGCCTGTTCGCGCTCGGCATTTAGAGTGGAGATGCGCTCTCGCGCCGTGTCTATTTCATGTCCAAAGGCGTTAGCTTCAGCCTCTCGCTCAGCGTGTTGCGCTGCAGCTCGTTCGCCTTCGCGGGCCAGGCCTTCAGCCTGAACGGCAAGTCGTTCGAGAGTGCCCTCAAGCTGGCGCGCGATCTCACGAAGCCGCTCAGCCACGGCTGTATGACTCAGAAGATCTGCGCGAGCGCTTTCAATTTCTGCTTCCGCCAACGAAGCAATCGCCAGCTTTTCCGCATACGACTCTTCGGCCGTTCGCAAACTCGCCGCGCTCAGATCCGCTTCGCTCCTGAGTCGGACATCATCTTCCTGTAGGCGCTTACACTCGGCTTCGACCAGGACCAGTCGTTCGGACAAGGCGTCGATTTCGGCGCCAACGTCCGTCTTCCGGTGCTCAAGCGACACGACCTGCTCTTCCTGATACTGCAGCTCGCGCGCCTGGCGATCTCGTTGCAGCACCGCTTCAGCCGCAGCTGCTCTCGCCTCGGCAAGATCATTCTCAATCTTCCGCGCCTCGTGCGTTGCGTTGCGCGCTGCTTCTTCCTGCTGCGTTAGTTCCTCAGCCACGCCTCGCTCAAGAGCGCTGGCTTCGTTTAATTTTGTTTCAGTCTCAGTCAATAGAAGATTCAGCTTTTGATCTTCTGCTACATAGACATGACGCAGGAGCTCGCGCAATTCTTCGCGCGAGACGCGATACCGCCGCGCCTTGGCCGCCTGACGACGCAGGCTGTTTACCTGGCGATCAATTTCAGAAATGATGTCGGAGATGCGGGAAAGATTTGAACGCGCCGATTCCAAACGTGCTTCGGTAGCCCGCTGGCGTACGCGAAATTTAGTGATCCCCGCCGCCTCTTCGATGATCGTGCGGCGATCCATCGGCTTGGCGGAAAGAATCTGGCCAATGCGGCCCTGTTCGATAATCGCGTAGTGACCGCCGGCGAGGCCGGTGCCTGAGAAGAGATCCTGAATGTCGCGCAAGCGGCAGGGTCTATCGTTCAACAGATATTCGCTCTCGCCCGAGCGATAAAGACGGCGTGTTACTGAAACGGCTTCGCCGGGGGCAAACTCAAGCGCGAGGTTGCGGCGACGCCAATGTCGTTTGTGATGAGCTTTGGTCGTGGCAACCGCTTCTACGGCTGGTTCGGCAGTTTCGGAAGATATTTCGTCGGCGGGCGCTTCCGCATCGATGGGCTCCGCAGCTGCAGCTACGACTCCTTCTTCTTCCGGGATGACCGCATCAATATCGATGACGTGGTCGTCCAGCTCTTCCAGGGTGGAGTCAATATCCTCAATATCGGGCTCGCTCTCAGCCACCTCATCACGCACCATGTGCATGACCACTTCTGCCATGCCGCTTGGCTTGCGGTTGCGGGAGCCCTGAAAGATGACGTCCTGCATCGCGCCACCGCGCAGATGTTTGACCCTTTGTTCGCCAAGAACCCAGGCAATTGCGTCCGCGACATTGCTCTTGCCGCAGCCATTTGGCCCGACAATGGCGGTAATTCCATCACCTGTGAAGAGAATTTCTGTGTAGTCCGCGAAGGATTTGAAACCGGTAATCTCGAGGCGTTTCAGTTTGAACATGCGTGAATCGTCTGCATTTGACCGTTCCCTGGATCCCAAAAGCCAGAGTCACGGAAGGCGCGCACGGGTGTGCCAATATAAGTGCGCGATGCTTAGAATGTCAACCAAAACTTGAGGTTAGCGCACTTTAGTGATGCAGACAGCAAAGTTAGAAAAGGTGCTTAAGGGTTTGGAAGGAACGGGCGGTTGACGGTGGTGGGAAAACTGGTCAGAACCGCTTGCGGGACACAGACCGTGGCTGGTTATGGGAGTTCCAGGCCGGCCCTCTCCACCGCAAGCGATTCTGACAATTTGAGTCAACGTGAACCGGTCGCTAGCCGGATTCACCCGGGCCGAAGATCGAGCTCCAAAGCCATCGGAATGGGCTAAACCCTTTCTGTTCGCTCTCAGAAAAGTCACCCAGCATTGCCGTCTGGGTTGGATTCTGATCAGTGCCGCGGCTCGGATGGCCCGCGAATCTCCCGCGATACTCATCGGATATGATGAAGGCCCGCACCATCTCCGCGCGTTTTACTCGCAAAGCCGCTACCTGGTCGTCGCGCACGTCTTCGCCGGGCAGGCTAAACTGGTTCACTTTATTCAGCCAAAAATCGTAACCGGAGAAGTCGTTATCTGGCGCGCCATTCGGGTTTCTTCGCAAATAGCCGAAGTACTGCATCAACACGAAGGACGGGTTGTACTGCTTGTTGTACACCGATCCGCTGTCGACCACGGACCTTAGCGCACGCGCGCGTTTGTCCGGAACATCACTGCCGCCATCGTAGGCTGCCCGAGCCGCGTCGCGTTCCGCGGTCGTTGGCGTAACCTCCGAACGGGTGAACAATTGTTCGATGAAGGCATCGGGAGTCAGGCTCAGCGGATACTCGGCGATGAAGTCGGCACGCTGGACCCAGCTTCTCGCGAAGTTTTGCCGATTGATCTCCAACTGCGAGTCCCAGTTCCCCTCCCCGACGATGATGCCGCGCTGAATCTCCTGCGTGTCGCGCAGGAATTCGGCATAACGCGGCAAAGCTCGCGGGCGCGCCACACTTTCGGTAAACGACGCGCGGTAATGTCGGAACACGAAGTAACCGGTGCTTTGAAACTCGATCGACAGGAAGAACGCGGCCGAAACATTTTGCCGGCGATTATCGATGCAGGCGGCATTACTACCACAGACATCGATCTCTCCTTGCCAGAAGAGCTGGCCATTGGAATCAGGCGCGCGATTAAGGAAATCGTGATAGTGCTGGCAGACGAAGTTGGCGGTGCTATCAATTGGATTGGCCGGGTTATCGACGGTTTCGTTGTCGTTGATGGTCAGGTTCGCCGTTCCCTGGTTCCCCATTCCCAATCCGCTAAGGACATTTAGTCTGAGTGTTGCTACTTCAGTCCCTTCAGCGTAACCATCGTCGTTAATCAGCACCGGAAACGACTTGCTCGTTTCGCCGGAGTTGAACACCAGGTTTCCAATAGCAAAGATGAAGTCTCCTCGCTGAGTCGCTGTGCCGTTGTCGATGCTGTACTTCACCGTCGTTGTTCCATTCACATCGCCACCGCGCGTAATCGTAATGCTGGTTGTCGTACAGGCTTCAGTAATCGCATAAGAAGCTGAGCTGAACTGCGCGTTTGTTGGTGTTGCAGTCGGAGTTGGCGTCGGCGATGCACTTGGCGTTGGTGTTGGTGACGCACTCGGTGTCGGGGTCGGTGACGCGCTCGGTGTCGGTGTTGGTGACGCGCTTGGAGTTGGCGTTGGTGACGCACTTGGTGTTGGCGTTGGCGATGCGTCTGGTGTCGGTGACGCCGTCGGCGTGGGCGTTGGCGATGCGTCGGGTGTCGGTGACGCCGTCGGCGTGGGCGTTGGTGTCGGCGTTGGGGTTGCAGTCGGACACGCAGAGGTGCCGGCCACAACGTAACTGCCTTCGCCGGTAATGTCCGCCGCAGTACGCTGCGACTTCGGTCCGGTATCGGGCTGACTCAAAAACGTCCTGGCGTTTAGCGCGCTGAGGTTGTTGCCCACCTGCAGGTTTTCCAATTTGCTCAACGCCACCGAAATTGCGATCACGCCTGAACCGGGGTTGTAGGTACCGGCGTCGGCGTCACCGATCTTCACGGCCGTGTTGGCGTTTGGATTGGGCACACTCGGAATCGGCAGCGGCACTCCAAATTTTCCATATTCAAATGTCACTACACCAAGCGCATCAGATTTCATACCAACCCAAAGGCGATCGAAATCCGCGTCTGGCGCCTGACGGTTCCAGATGATGTACCACTGACTGTTTGGCGGAGCCTGTCCGGTCGTAGACGCTCCGACATTCATGGTAAACACGAGCCGGCCCACAGCGTCGTCTTGCAGCGGCTCGGCGACGTAGATTGATTTCAGATCTACTTCGGGCGTTGCCGGCGTGTTTGGCGCGTCGTCAGCGTTATCTTCGACGACTAGTTTGCCGGGAACTGCACAGGGCGACTGCAAGACTATGGGCGCGATCGTGCCGCAACTGGACGCGCTTTCGCCGGCACCGCTGACGGCGGCAACGCGATAGAGGTCTTCGGCCGTTCCAGAGGTGTCTTCATAGGTGTGGACATCCGCGCCCACTGTTGCGAGCAGGCTTTCAACACTACTGCGCGTTCGGTAAATCTTGTAGGCCGATATTGGCGCTTCACTGTCTGGCGTTTCCCATTGAAGAATGACGCTATCGCGATCGGGATCGAAGAAAGCGCTGGTTAGTGGCGGCGCCGGTGCCCTGGTGCCGGTAACGTCAAAGGCGGAGAGCAAAGTTCGGCCGCCCGATTGGCGAATGATGGTGGCTTTATCGGTGCCGTCGTTGTCCCAGCGATTTACTGTGCCGTCGTTGTTCTTGTCTTTGCCAATTATGCAATCAGGAGTAACGCAGCCGTCCGCGTAAGCGGCGAGCACGCGACCCTTTTCGTCCATAGTTATGTCATTGAAGTCGAGCAGGTTGCGCGTGCCTGCCGGACAGGTGGTGCCGTTCGTACAGATTACGCCGTGTTGCACCGGGTCTTTCGGAGTGGCATTCGTGGTTAGCCATGTCTTGCCGCCGTCGTAGGTTGTGGCTATGTAGCCATACCAGGTGCCGGCATATCCATTCGCGGTGTTCGGATCATTTCCCTGCGCGTCAGTGTCGGTACCGCCTGGAGTAGTGCTACCAAGATAGAAGAACGCGGCGCGGTCGCCATCGCCCGCCACCACGGCGGGAAAGACGCTGCTGCGTGTGTTATGGACCAGCCCCACGTTCTGATTGTCGCTCCAGGTCAAACCTCGGTCACGCGAAACCGCGATGCGTGGACGACCGTCTCCATTTGCGTAACCAAAATAAATTGGACTGATGCCGGTGCCGGGATCGGGCGCCCCAATACCCACGGACGGATCGGTTCGGCCGGCCTTGCTGCCGGGAATTTTTCGCACGAAGAAGGTGGTGCCGTTGTCTTCAGAGACGATCACCGCCTGCTCACCACCACAGCCTTTGTTAGGCACATAGACTGTGCCATCGGGCGCGACTTTCACATGTCCGTGCAGGCCGTCGCACGCCGTTAGGTCATACATCGGGATCGCGGGCCCGAAGTTGAGTCCACCGTTATCGCTCCGCGCGAGATTCGCGTAGCCGATATTTTGCGACGCGTAATAGACAGCATTCGGGTAAGCGGTAATTGGCCCGGCGCCAATTCCCTTGTATGACCCATCGGGATTTTTCGCATATGGCCCACCACCTACAGTCTGGTGATCGACGCCTGACCCAATACCCGATCCCTTCGCGCCAAGTTCATAAGTGTCACCATCATTGTCGGTGAATTCAAAGAGGCTCGAACCGTCAACCGCGGCGAGTTGGGAAACGAAAGTGCGGTTGGTACGAAAGCCAGTGCTCGTGTCGTTGTCGGTATAAAGAATCGGATCCGCGGTATTTACATTTGAGATCACTTGATTCGTTGGTTCCCACAAGGCCTGGGAAGGCGAGAAGCAATCATTGAAACTAACGCGCAGCACCTCGAGCCCGGCAATGTACATCACCTTGTGCGAGGCCCAGTTCGCTCCCAGGGTAGGCTCGCCCGCGCTGTCGCCCATGCCTTGGGGCGCTCGATAATTCGCATAACTCGGTGCGCCGGGTACGGGGGTTGGCTCCACTGATGGCGTCGGCGAAGCCCCTGGAGATGGTGTTGGCGTAGCGACCGAACACACTGCGTTGCCGCGAATCGTATAGATCTTGAGTGCGCTCGCGTCACGCGTCGTATCCGTAGTAAGCAGCAGGACGCCGACCTGTTGCTGGGATACGCCGTGGACGTCTGTCAAATTCTGACCTGGCTGCGGGTTTCCGATCACTGCACGAGGAGCAGTGATGATGAAGCGCTTGTTGGCGGGGTCAACTGATCCTTCAGCCGCCTCGCTGGTGGCGACCGAACTTCCTTCGATTCGGCCGTGATGATAAGTCACATCGCCGGGACCTCCGCTTAGACCTGATTCGACACTGACGTAATAGTAAGTAGTCGGCGCCGTCATTCCCGGCGGCACAAACCTGACGCTCCAAACTGAGTTTGCGGGAATGAGGGAGAGATCTGAGACGTCAACTGAAAACGAAAGTTTTTCATCGCCCGGAGGGCTGGCCGGTTCGGCAATTGAAACTCGGGTGATGTCGAGCTGCGCGGGATTCAATGCGAGGGTTGCGTCGCCGGTTGGATCAGTAGTGATTTCTGTTCCGGGTGGCGCGCAGGAAGCAGGCGTGGAAGACGGCGTCGGAGTAGGTGTAGGCGTCCCGCTGCCGGTGTCGCCAACGATCACGAGCGCGCTGCCCTGATATGGATCGGCCGGGGTCGCCGCAAAGTAAACGACGTGCACGGTGTAGTTGCCGGTGCCGGTATCTGATGGATTTAGCAAAACTTCTTCAGGTTGACCAGGATTGTTGCCCGAAGTGCCAACCTCAACACCTGCGTTCGAGCCCTTGTGAACGTAGAAGTCGTAATCCGTGGCCGGAAGCTCACATTCGATTTTGATGTCAACGGTCTTGCCGGCCCAATCGCCAGGGTTACCGGAAATCGTCAACGTGTAGGTGTCGCAATTGACACCCTCCACGCACAGGTCGTCATGATCACTTCCGGGAACGTTGTTGTTTGGGTGTGTGCCCCCACTTGGAGTGCCACCCCATGTGAGGGTCGCGCCGAGCGTCGGGTTTAGCGTACCGGACGCGGGATCGGCTGCGGTCACAGTATTTAACGCAAGTGCTACGGAGACCAGCAGTACCAACGCGCACAGACCAATCAGGGCTGTGGACGTTCGTACTTTTGACATCTGGCCTTGCTGAGTTGGGTTTTTCATTGCTTCAACCTTTTCTGGTGGGTGGGCGTTACCTAGTGCCGCGTTAATCTGTTGTTAGTTATGCCGTTTGATTGAAAACGATTTAAGAAACTCGGGATCGCGCCCTTCGGCGATCAAAAAATAGCCGGCTGTTTTTCTGCCCGGCTTCGCTTCCCAGGTGTAACGCGTATAAGCGCCATTGGCGCTCTCAGCCTGCGCCTGCTTGATTGGCGCGAGGTCGCTGTAGCGCATGCGGCTACCTCCCTCGCGGGCGATAGCCGTGATGTAACGGACTTTATAATTCGGATCGAAACCAACCAGAACAGACGCGAATCTCGGCTCGCTCTTGAGCATCCAAACTTCCTGTCGCCCTCTCACTTCCCTGTCGAGCGTCCCCATTTTTTCCAGGCGACGATGGACCTCTCGCTGGCTCATTCCCAGGCGCAGGCCGAGGATGTTGTCCTGAAGATTTCGACCCGACGCCAACGTTGGAATCCCAACTAAGATTAGAAGCGCCAACGCGATTAGGTAAGTTCGCGACGTTTTAAGTGATGGCCCAAAGGCTTGATTCGTCATTGTTAATCCCTTCGAATGTGACCGATGAATTTCAATCTCATCCGTTTGTGGTCGCCACGCGCAAGAATTGCCAGGCGACCTCTCGCAGCAGTCCGCGAAGATGTTGAGGACTGCTGGTCGCAACCGATGTTGGTTCCTGCTTCAATTGCTGGTTGCCCGAAGGACTGCCGTGAAACCGCCGGCGATACTCGTCGGAGATCAGGAATGACCGAACCATTTCAGCGCGCTGGACCCGTCTAAACGCCACCGCTTCGTCGCGCGCGTCTTCTCCTGGTTGGGTAAACGAATTCAGCTTGTTGAGCCAGAAGTCGTAACCACTGAAGTTGTTGTCTGGCGAGTCATCAGGATTTCTTCGCAAGTAACCGTAGTATTGCATCAGGACGAAGGCCGGATTGTAGAGAGCGTTGAAGACCGAGCCGCTCTGGACCACAGATTTCAGCGCTTCGACTCTGCCGGTCCTGTCGCCGCCACCGTAAGCATCGATTGCCGCCGCCCGCTCGGCCTCGGTTGGATTGGCGCCCGCGTTAGTAAATAACTTGCCGACGAACGCATCAGGTGACATACCCGCAGGAAACTGCGAGGTAAACTCTGCCCGGGACACAAAGTCCTCCAGGTAACGTTGCATATTAGTAGCCAGCTTGGCTTCCCAACCCGGCGCGTGAACCACTACGCCGTCTCCTATGGCCCGCTGATCCTTTAGGAGCACCGCATACCGAGGATTTGATTTGGCTGCCCCGAACGCAGCTTTATGAGCGCGGATTACAAAGTAACCAGTTTGTTGAAACTCGATCGAGAGGAAGAACGCTGCGGACACGTTGACTCGCTTCTGGTCAATGCATCCGGCATTCGTTCCGCACGACTCGATCTGTTCAGTCCAGAAATTCTCGCCCTCGTCGTCAGCCTCCCGATTAAGGAAGTCGTGATAATGCTGGCAGACGAACGTGCGCGCCACGTCGATCGGGTTTGTGCCCGACTCTGGCGAGTCGTCAGCGATCTGGATAGTGGTTGTTGAGGTCACCCCAAGCGCCGCGCCCGTCGGGCTCGAGAGAACCAACGTGAACGACTCGGGCCCCTCAACGTAAGCGTCTTCGCTAATCAGCACCGGGAGATCTTTCTGCGTCTCTCCCACCTCGAATACCAGGGTACCCGCGATGAAGGTGTAATCGCCTTTCTGTCTGGCCGAGCCGTCACTACTGTCGACATCAACGGTGGCGCGAGCGTTCGTCGCTCCCGTGCGCACGACCTGAACAATCACCTGGCCGCAGTCCTCAACGCTCGGCGTAACTGCGGAGCTGAACTGAATCAAGCTCGGCGTCGGAGTCGGCGAAGGTGACGGTGACGGAGTAGGCGACGGACTCGGTGATGGTGTCGGAGTAGGAGTGGGTGTCGGCGTTGCCGAACTTGATGCGACAGTTATGTTTTGAACATTACTGTACTCACTGTCTACCACCTGAGCATTAACAGTAAACGAAGTGCGCACGCGGTAGCAGTAAGTGCCAACCGGTCGCGCCAGAGTTTGGGAAGTGCCGCTGGTAGTGGCGATAGTTGAAAATGCAGATGCGGTAATCGCGATGTTATCGATATACCAGCCTGCCGGCTGCCCGACGCTGAAGGGATCGCTGGTTATGCGGAAGCGGACCTTAATTGATTGGCCGGCAAACTGAGAAAGGTTGACGGAACGGGCCCCCGAGAAAACATCCGCCGGAGTCAGACCCGCGGGTCCCGTGTAGTTGGCGACCTCGACAAAGCTGCCCCCATTGGCGCTCACTTCAACGTGGCCGAAGTCGAAGCCGTCCTCGAGTCCCTGCCTGGTTGTGAATGTCAGCGCCGCCGAAGCCCCGGCTGGGATCGTGACGGCATTCTTCATCACCAGGGCGTCGTCCTGCTGCAAGCCGTCCGGAACGTGGTAAGCGGTGCTCGCGTCGGTGGGGTTCGCTTGCGTGGTCCACTGTGGCGTACCGTCCCACTTGGAATTATCCCCGGCCACTAGCAACTCTGAAGCGTCGTCAGAAAAGACTGGTCCACAACTTGTAGACTCCTGAAGCGTGTCCGGACCGGTAGCGCCTGCCGGCCGCGTCCAATTCAAAGTGAAACTGCCGTTCGTGTCGGGATTCTCATAATCAGCGCCGGCTGACAGCACCGGCGCGCCGAAGACTGGGCAATTAAAAACCCGCACTGTGTCAACAAACCAGCCAAGATTTCCATTGCACCCATCCTGACCGAAGTCAAAACGGATTTTGAACGTATCACCCGGATTGGTGAGACTCGATAGATCAACAATTGTTGTCCCCCATGAACCGACTAGCTCGCCTTCGTTAGTTCCCTGCCAGGCCTGCTCGCCTGCAAGTGGGTTTGTGTTGCCGTCTGCCGTGCTCGCCAGTGGTGCATTTGGAGCGTTGAAGACGTAGGCGTTCTGCGGTACAAGGGTGAACGCGCCGCCATTGACGCTGATTTTGAGATTGCCACCGTCAAATTCGAGTTCCGTCTGCACGAAGTGATCAAACTTCAGTCTTAAATCGGAAGCGCCCGCGGGGATAGTGATTTCGGGAGTGTCTATCCAGAAATGTCCACTAACGTCACCGCCTGGTTGGCAAGTTCCTCCGTTCGGCTCTCCGACCGGTGGGTTAACGGCAAAAGCTGCTGTCCCGTTGTGAGCAGTTCCGTCGACGTTCGGAGGCAAGTCGGACGACTTTAGAGTCCAGTTGGTTCCGGGCCAGTCCGCTGTCACGCCCTGGTTACCGACCGCCCAGCCGTCCATGCCCGTTTCCCAGTCCTCCGTAAAGATTGTGTTGGCGCCATTACAATCCGCAGGTGTATTCGGGTCGAGGATCTTCTGAAAATTGCATTGAACAAACACATCTTTGCTCATCTCAACGGCGGCCATCGCATTATCAACCTGTTGACACGTTGCGGTGCTGATGGTCTGCCCGGAATTCGTGCCGGTCGCTGAACTAGTAGAGAAATTATTAAGAGGTACCCCAATCAAATCCCGGCACGAAGCCTGCAAAGCCTGCTCATGCTCGGCGAAATTGGTTGTGCGCGTTTGGTAGACCGTCATAGCGCGGTAGTAAATGTGCAGCGCCCGGGTGAATCCAATTGCCTCCACTGTTACTCCGTTAAAGGTCTTGCCGTCGACCAGCATCGCGAATGCATGATTCGGTACGCCTGAGTTAGTGTGCACACCCCCGCCGTCGTCTGAACTACAGTGGTAACTCACTGCTGAAACCTTATCGGGATCTCCAAAGGCCGGTGGGAACCACATGTCGCGCAGGATACCCAGGGCTGCGGGCTGACTCAGCCCTAGCACGTCCTCGCCCATCCGCCAGCGCACGCCACCGCCGGCAGGCGCATACTGGCCATTTACTAACGTGTAGGTGGTCGGTTCAGTGTTGTTGGCGCCTCCGATCCCATCTGCGCCATTATGCAAGTCAAGCGTTTCGCCAAAGATATCGGAGTAGGATTCGTTAAGCGCTCCTGACTGGTACGCATAAATAAGATTGTGCGTGTACTGAGTGTAGGCGTGGCCCCATTCATGTGAAACGATGTCGTCTTTATCAAAATCCGGACAGTAGTTGGTTGCCTGGCCGTCCCAATATGCGTTGGGACATTGTTCGTTGGCGAGGAGCACTGTGCGCTGGGGAGCGGTGCCGATGCCGTCATACGAATCGCGGCCAAAAGCCGAGCGGAAAATGTTGTAGGTTTGTCCCGTGTAGTGGAAAAGATTATTAATCGGATCGGCCGGCGGCGGCAGAGTCGGCGTCAGATCACCGTCTTCCTTCACTTTGTTATTGTTCGGATTGGCCGGGTCAAATGAGGGCGAATACACGATGCGGTGAAGAACGTCGTTCAGAAGTGGAATACGGATGATTACGTTGCCGGTATGGGCGTTGATCCAAACTTGCTCGCGCGCTTGTGCACCAGCTACCTCCACGGCATGGGCCAACACACTGTCACCCTTATACCCTTCAAGAAGGCCAATGCGGTAAATGGCCAGCTCGGTTTTACTGACCTTCAAATTTGCCTTCAAACTCTTGGTGACAACCGCGATCGCGATCTGTCGCGCCTTCGACTCGGATATCCGCGGAGTTGTGCTCACTGTAATGTTCGGTACGAAGGTGCCGTTGACCGCGATGATCCCGCTGTCATTCATGTGCACGATCATTTGCGCGCCAAAGACCGGCAGGCCCTGGTAAAACTGATCAAACCGCACGTGGGTGAAGCCCACCTCATCAGGATCCACTCGGGCGACTCTTAACTCACTGCCTGCCGCTGACATATTGGATCGGCTTAGGCCGGCTTTGTAGGCGGCGCTTTGGTTGCCAAGAAATTCGCGCTCGGGCTCGGTTAACCCGAACAATGCGCCATGGGAACTGACGAAGGCCAATGCGCGCGCTTCAGGACCGTCAGCTTTATTATCCCGGGAAAGAACTGCACCACTTTGAGCGCTGACAAAGTTGTAATAACCAGTCTGGCGTCCGACATGCGCCTTAACCTGCCCGGAGATGGCGCCCCGCAACCTCTCGAGCGCCACGTTCGCTGCCGGGTCGGTTGCTTGAGCCGTCGAGCGTCCCGTGATCTCGTCCTGGTTAATCTGCGCTGAAGTAGCAAACAGACTAAGAATTATGGCGAGGAGCATGACGGAACAAAGGAGAGCGATGCGCATGAGATTTCTCGACATGATATTCCTTCCTGAAGTGAGCAATAACGATGTAATGGTCTTTTGACTTAACCCGACACGGTCGCGCTCATGATTTCCCTTGCTGAGCCACTATCCCGCGTTCTTGCTGCAACGGCTGTAAGGCACAAACCTTCATTCTCGCTCTCCTATTGCTTGCCACTATTGACGGCGACTGGGGGGCCAGTTACAGAAGACTTGAAGAGGGGGATCAAGCCTGCCTAACTATCGAAACGGTAAGCAGACTCTAGACGGCACTGGTTGAGAAATTCTTGAGTAGGAATAGCCGCAAGTCGTCGCTAAATTTTGTCAATCGAATGAAAACCAAATCACAAGAAAACTGGTTTTAACACTGTGATGGCCTTAGGCGAACACGATTGACGTGGTCCACACCGCGGTGTGAGGCAAGGATGAAGAATTTGAAAGAGAGAAGGAACTAGGGGACCAGTTCGCGGCGCGTGTAGAGGAGAAGATCCACTCCGGGTCGTAAAGGGAAACTGCCGACGAGATTGAAACCGGAATGAATCTGGTGGTAACGGTCGCCGTAAGTAGTTTGAACCTCTTCGGCCTCCCCAGCTGACGCAAGGATCACAGGCTCAGTCGAAGGGCTTATTCGACCGTGATAACCAACGCGGTTGTAGTTTCGAAGGTACCAGGGTAGCGGCCAATAATCGGGTGAAACGATCGTGATGCCCATCTGACTTCCCTGATGCGTGCGTTGGGCCAGTTGATCAATCTGCTCCACTAGAGCAAGCGTTTCCCGGCGTGTGTGCGCATAGACATAAACGTAATACCGGTCGTCATTGTCGTAGTTTATGAAATTGAGATCTACGGTTTGGTAACCTGGGATTAGCGTCTTCCAACGAGGATTCTCTGTTAGTGCATTCTTGAAGGCCTCCGGCTTCAGTAAGTCGTCTTCGCGCATCACCCGCTCAAACCGCCCGGATAAAAAAGGCACAGGTCCAAGTAGGACGAGCAGCACGATTGTGATTGCGAAGACGCGCTGAGCTTGATCCAGTTGCCACTCCGCCAGCTGGTTATAGAGCCACTCAACCGCAACACCGCTTACCAGCGCCAACGGCACCACAAAGTTCAATGCCAGCCACGGCGTCTTATATTTAATCAGCGAATAGGCGGCCATGAGTCCAAAGGACCAGAAGGCGACAAACAAGCTCGTCGGTTTTGCCGGCCGGAGTAAAACTACAACTGCCCCGACTATCCCCAAAAGCAGCACGGGCGACTCCTGCAGCATTAACCACCAAACGTAAGTCAGGAACGGATGAACATGCGCCGTCTCGCCCGTCTTGGTCCAAAACTGAAATGTCTTTATCGAATCAACCACACCTTGCGGCCAATTCGTGAGAAAGGATGAATAGAAGAGAAAATAAACTATCAGGAAGGCGCCGACCGCTATCGCCAGCCACAAGGCGATTTTTCCCGAGCCGCCGGCACGCTCGACAAACATTCCCATACTGTTAGCGGGTTTCGAGTTGCGGCGTTTCTTTTTCCCCGTCGCGGTTGGGACCGACGTCGCATCGGCGATTCCCAGTGACCGCTGAATGGCGCGATAAACAAAAGTGCAAACGAGGGCTATCAGCAGAACCGCCACCGAAATTATCGCAGTCTCTTTGGTCGCGAAGAGAAGCGCTGCTGAGACAGAGGCGAGCAATAAATAAACCGGATGCGAACTTTCGTAATACCGGATGACCGCGACTACTATGCCCAACGTGAAGAAGACGAAAAGAGTCTCATGAATAAAGTAGCGCGACAGGTAAACTGCGCCAGGAGAAATCGCCAACAGTCCCGCAGCGGCGAGTGTGGCTATGGTTCCAACGTTCCGGCGCAGTGCCAGCACCAGACCAATAGTTCCAAGTCCAAATAAAGCGGGCACAAACCGGACTGCTTCAGTCGTGAGTCCATACTTATTCTGCGCCGTTGGGCCAAGCAAGGCCCTAAGCAAACGAGGGAACAGTGCAGCAAAGTAGTAGATGGTCGGGCCGTGGTAGTTACCCGGATCGTAGCGGTAATGACCGTCGCGCACGAGTCTTACAAGGAAGTTGCCGTTTACGCCTTCGTCATGATGAAGCGGCACCAGATCCAGATCGTAAAAACGAAGAAACGCAGCCAGGCCCAGGATAGCCAGGCAGGCGATCACCCAGGTTGATGTTGAGACGTCAGAGCCGGCTACAGCTTCCGACCACAACGGATCTCCAGTGCCGTTTTTACCTTTGCCCGATCTTGTAGAGGCGGTACTCACCTACGTCTCCCACGAGTTCAAATTTGGCGAAGAACTGCTCGTTAACCACCATGATGTTACGTTCCAGCGGACTAATAACAACATACTCGATCTGGTATTTTTGCAGGAGCGCCGCAGCCTCTGGCGTGCCGGCATAGATTCTTTTTATTTCAGATTCTCTTTGAACGTAATCCAGGCCATGCGTCCAAATATGTCCCGGATAACCCATCAGCGACCTTCTGCCGGTAAGAAAAACGGGATGATTGTGAACCGGCGCATGCATCACCAGCGATCTGGGCGCGGTTTTCTGCTTTACTACTTCAGCAAACTGAACTCCTGCCGAATCAAACACCTGATACCTGCTTGACCTCAATACGATTGCGGCGACGTCCAGCGCTCCCGCAGTGATCACGCAAGCGAACAAGACTGTCGCGAGGACTCTTCTTGGTCCACCCTTCTGCCACAAACGCGCCAGCAGAATCGCTACCAGGGGTGCGGCGGCCAGCCACCAGTAAAACAGTACTTTTATGTTATCCCAAATCCAGGGCGCCATTTTCAAGGCGTTCGGAATAATGAAACACAAACTGAACGGCGCGAGAAATAATACGACACGTCGCGACACAAGAAACTGTTTCTGGCTACGCCAGAAGATAGCAGCGAGTGTAAGCGGAATAAACAAGCCCGTATTCTTAAGCCAGAACGCAAACGCATCCTCTTTGCCGCGGTCCCATCCAAACTGCCACGCGAAAAACTTACTGGAATCGACCGCGCTGTTGTGAGTGGACCACCACATCTGAGGTAATGCAATTAAGAGAACGACAGCGAAGAATGCGCTCCAGCGAATAAGGTGTGGTCGCGGCAACAGGATCCAGGCGACTAGTGCGCCAATTACGGCGATACAGACGACGGCTATATTTTGATTAAGTCGAGGAACCTGCGGGTAACTGTAGGCGGTGATCATTATCAAAGGTATCGCGCCGATAGTGACGGCCAACCACGAACGCCAGTGAGTTCCGAGGGCAATGCATCCTGCCACCATCATCACTACCACGAAGCTGTGAGCGTGGACCAATGGTAGGAGACCGGCGACAAAGCCGGCAGCGATCATACGACGCGCTTCTGAAGAAGAATCAGATGTCCAAAAGGAAAGGGTAAAAGGAAAAGGTGGAGAAACGCCGAACGCAACTGGCACTGGTTCGTTGCTTATGGTTTTCTGCTGCTTGTTTTTCTTGGGTCGAGACTTCTTTCGTGAATTCGCGCTGGCGTCCTCGCTTTTTCCTTTTGCCTTTTGCCTTTTGCCTTCCTGAGATAGCCACCACTGCGTAAACACAATCACAGCCAGCGGCAGCCCCAACAAAAATCCGCGTTGAGGAATGAGTAAGGTTGAGACCGCATTTCCCCAGCGCCAAGTCGTGTCAGGAATCACCGTAAACGATGGCGGCAAACTTTGGACGAAGCCGGCGAAGTCTCCCCAATGTTCGTTGGCCCGACGCCACAGAAAAATCCACCCGAAACCGCCGTTAAGAATTACGAGCAAAGGCGTGATGATTGCGGCCAAACGATCCTGCAGAATCACCTGCGCCCAGCGATGCAGTAAACCAACAAAGGCCAGCGCGACCAGGAAGTTTTCGAGAAACATCGCCTGACGAAGATCAGCGCCGCAACGAACAAAGATCGCGGAAACGAAGTCCGTGAGGAATGGATACGTGAATCGCACGCCCGCGTAAGTCGGGTCCTCCGGCTGGAAATTATTCCCGAAAGCAAAGCTGGTAATGACGCTGATATGAAACGGAAGATCGCCGAAATTGTTGAGCACGCCGGTGTAAATACCTTCCGGCGCCACAATCATTGCGCGTTGAAACACCAACCAAAGAATCACCGCAGCGATGGCGTAAAAAACGATATAGCCAATTGGAAGCCTACCTGGATCGTAAACGACAAGGCGGAGGGCGCGAGAAGTGGCGCGCAAGTCTTGTTGCACGACGCGGCGTCGACGCTCGTTTCTCAGAACCACGAAAGACGGCAGGGTTACTACGACGAGCGTCGCGAACAGGATTGCCAGCGGGGTTAGACCAAGGAAGGACGCAAACACGAAGGCGACGAGTCCGAGCGCAGTGAGGCCCACGCAAACTCCGCTGCAGAGCCGGGCAGCGAAAGCGGCGTCTTCGTCGTAAAGATAACTGGCCAATGTGCCGCCGGCAGTCACTAACACCACCAGCGAAAGTGAAATAATCACGCAACGAATGACGGAAGGTTACCTGTTAACGCCGCCTAACCGTCTGGTCCTTTTCTCTTGTTTCTTAAGGAGCTCAAATAATTCTCCGGGATTATACGCGAACTGCATGAGCCTAACAGTCAGTCAGGTTTGCGCGGTTCAAAATAATCGGTTAGTTTCAAAGTCGAGGGGCAAAAAAACAAATGTTACGTGCAGGTATTGTGGGCTTGCCAAACGTCGGCAAGTCTACTCTTTTTAACGCGCTCACTGCGCAGACGGCGGCACTCGCGGCCAATTATCCATTCGCCACAATCGAACCCAATGTCGGTGTTGTGGCAGTGCCCGATGAACGACTCGAGCCTCTGGCAAAGTTGGTAAAAACTACCGTCATCGTTCCGGCAACGGTCGAGTTTCTCGACATCGCCGGACTCGTTCGCGGAGCTTCCAAGGGCGAGGGACTGGGCAACCAGTTTCTGGCGAACATTCGCGAGACGGATACAGTGGTCCAGGTGGTTCGTTGTTTTGAAGACGAAGGAATTATTCACGTCGAAGGGTCCGTCGATCCCGCGCGTGACATAGAGACCATTCAGATTGAGTTGGCCCTCTCGGATTTGGCGACCGCCGAGCGGCGGCGTGACAAGGCGCAGAAGAACATCAAAGGCGGCGACAAGAATGCGCGCGCTGAGCTGGCGGTCCTCGAAAAGTTGTTGCCCGCACTCGAACAGGGCAAGTCTGCCCGAACCGTTTCTCTTACCGACGACGAGCGCGCCGTTGCACGCGACTTCTTTCTGCTCACGATGAAGCCGACGATCTACGCGGCGAATGTTGATGAAGCCACCCTGGCCGATCCTTCAGGTAACGCACATGTTCAGGCAGTTCAGGCAATTGCGGATCGTGAGGCAGCAGAGTGTCTCGTAATTTGCGCTCAACTTGAAGCCGAATTGGTTTCATTGGTTCCTGAGGAACGAGACGACTACTTGCAGAGCCTCGGTGTTTCGGGTAGCGGCGTCGATCGGCTGATCAAGCACGCCTATCACTTGCTGGGGCTGATGTCATTTTTAACTGCCGGCGAAAAAGAGGTGCGCGCCTGGACGATTCCACAAAACACGCGCGCCCAACAAGCTGCCGGGACAATCCATTCGGATATCGAACGTGGCTTCATCCGCGCCGAAATAGTTGGCTATGAAGATCTGCTAAGGACAGGTTCAACCGTCGCCGCCCGTGAACAAGGACTTGCGAGACTGGAAGGCAAAGACTACATCATGCAGGAAGGCGATGTCGTCAATTTCCGCTTCAACGTCTGAGTATCCCACCACCTGAGCGCAGAGGCCCTACGGTCAGAACCACCTGCGTTAGCGGGTGGCGATAGTAAAGAACCACCTGCGCTAGCGGGCGGCGAGAGCAAAGAACCACCTGCGTTAGCGGGTGGCGATAGCAAAGAACCACCCGCTAACCGCTTGTTCCGACACCCGTCTCCTCATCCGAATCTCACAGCAACATTCCGCAAATCTTTTCGGGAACTTAATCAGAAACCCGACGTTAAATGACCAGAATGCAAATTGAGTCAGTACCGCGCCGGAAATTGATGCGAAATGAGGCGGTTCGCCAGGAAACTCGCGAGTCGATACTCGACGCGGTCGACCGGCTACTGGAACGTAACGGTTACAAGAAGATGAAGATCGATGACATTGCCGAAGAAGTCGGCATTGGCAAAGGCACCATCTACCTTCATTTCCGCAGCAAGGAAGATGTCGCGCTCGCCCACATCGACCGCATCGTTCAGCGCCTATTAGTTCAACTCAATGAGATCGCCGGCTCAAACGCGAAGCCGCTGGCCAAGTTGCGGGCAATGCTGATCGCCCGTGTGCTGACGCGGTTCGACAGCGTGCAGCACTACCCAGAAAGCATCAACGACCTGCTAGCGGATTTGAGATCAAATCTTCTGGCTCGTAGAGAAAATCATTTCGATGAAGAAGCCGCGGTCTTCGGGCGCGTTCTGGAAGAGGGCAAACAACAGAATATCTTTGAGCTGAAGTTGCCACTTGCGACTGCGCACACATTACTGCTCGCCACGAATTCCCTGCTGCCTTACAGCCTTAGCGTCAGGGAGTTGGGCGATCGGAGAGAGATTGCGGAAAAGGTTGAGCGCCTAGCGAATCTTCTGCTTGAAGGCCTCGTACGTCGTTAGACCACTCTGACGGCGCAATTGAACTCGTATTCCAATCACCAATTATTCAACGCACACAATGGAGGCATGACATGAAGTACTTTGGTAGAAACTTATTCCTGGCCCTCGCCAGTTCAGCAATGCTGGTCCTGGTTCCTCAGTTTGGAATCGCCCAGGGCGGCTCACAGGACGAACCAGACGGCACCATTGATGCGGCGGCCCGCGCTGCTGTCATCGATGGCAGCTTGAAACGCTTGAACGATTCCTATGTCTTTCCTGAAGTCGCCAAGAAAATGGAGCAGGCGATCCGCGATCGGATTGCAAAGAAAGAGTATGACCAGATTACGAGCGCGAAGGAATTTGCTGAGGCGTTTACCAGGCACCTGCAAGAGGTGAGTCACGACAAGCATCTTCGCGTGCGTTATTCTCATGAACCGATTCCCGTCCGCCAGAACCGCCAGGAACCAACGGCCGAAGAGCGCGAACGTTTTCGCCTCATGAACATGTGGGGCAACTTTGGTTTTGAGAAAGTAGAACGGCTCGAAGGCAATGTAGGCTACTTAAGCCTCCGCGGATTCAATGACCCGGCCGGCGCCGAAGAAACAATTGCTGCCGCTATGAATTTTCTTGGCAACACTGAGGCTTTAATTATCGATCTGCGGCGCAACGGCGGCGGCAGTCCGGAGATGGTCGCGCTAATCTCTTCCTATCTCTTTGGTGAGAAACCGGTGCATCTGAATAGTCTCTATTGGCGCGAGGGTAATAGGACGGACGACTTTTGGACCAAAGAAAAAGTGCTTGGAAAACGATTTGCGGACAAGGACGTTTACGTCTTGACCAGCAACCGCACCTTCTCAGCAGCGGAGGAGTTTTCTTACAACTTGAAGAATCTGAAACGCGCCACCATTGTTGGCGAGGTTACAGGTGGTGGCGCAAATCCGGGCGGCATGTTTCGCATAACAGAACACTTCGGAGTGTTCGTGCCGACCGGCAAAGCGATCAATCCAATCAGCAAGACAAACTGGGAAGGGACGGGAGTCAAACCGGACGTTGAGGTTCCCGCCGATCACGCCCTAAAGACTGCGCATCTCGATGCCTTGAAGAAAGTGGCTGCAAAGCAAACCGACAACCCGCGGCGCGCTGGCGATTTCAAGAGGCTGATCGAGAGAACGCAGAAGGAGCTGGACGAACTGAAAAAGAGTCAAAAGCCCTCGGCGTGAACAGTGACCGCAGGTCGGAACCCCCTGAAGCTTCTCGACGGAAGACGATGGTGGATCCAAAATTGGCAAAAAGGAAACGCCCCTGAACTTCAAGGGGCGTTAGCCTTTCCTGGCTGATGGTTCTAACGAACCGTCCAGTGGGTGATGGGGAACTAGCGGAGCAGCGCGCGGATTCCGACGAGCAGCAAGTAGGCAATGGCAATCACGACAGCCAGTTTGATAACCAGCACTGCGATTCCGAACAGGATCTTGATGATGCCGAGGGTGATGCCGGCGGCTGTCAATACGATTGGTATTCCAACTGCGAAAACGAAGATACCCAAAAGGATTATTCCGACGATTCTTAGAATGTCTGTTGCGTCTTTCATTTCTTCAACTCCCGTTTACTTCCGCCGTTGGTTTAATGGGGCCTTCCATTTAGGCGGTTATTTGGGCTCGGCTGAATATACGAACATCAGTTGAGTGACGTTCCCTTTAAGATTTCAGACTTTTCCCAGTAATTCGGATTCGGTGCATAGTCGCGCGAAGTCTCAGTTTCAGCGATAATCCTCTATCCATTTCGCAATGACGTATTCAACCACAGGAGATCTGTTTAGCAAATCGGCGGAGACCCACCCGGCCGACGCCTCGGCGCCACTCGCCGAACGCATGCGGCCGCGTTCGCTTTCGGAGTTTGTGGGCCAGAGTCACCTGGTTGGCGAAGGGCGAATCCTGCGCCGGTTGATCGATGGCGCCGGAAACCTGCCCTCACTAATTCTTTGGGGCGCTCCCGGCACCGGTAAAACAACCCTTGCCGGACTGCTCGCTGAAAAGGCTGAAGCGCGTTTCGTAGCGCTCTCCGCAGTCTTCTCGGGAGTGAAGGACCTGCGCGCCGCGATTACTGAGGCGCGGCACGAGCGACAATACGGCAAACGCACCATCCTTTTCATCGACGAAATTCACCGCTTCAATAAAGGACAGCAGGACGCGCTGCTCCACGCAGTAGAGGATGGGACAGTGACGCTCATTGGAGCAACTACCGAGAATCCATCGTTTGAGGTTAATGCTGCTTTGCTATCGCGCTGCCGCGTCCTCGTTTTGAATCCGCTTACCCAGGATGACGTTAAAGTTATCCTCCAACACGCACTCACTGACGCTGAACGAGGACTTGCATCGCTCAACCCAAAAATTGCTGACAGTGTGCTCGAACGAGTGGCTTCGTCGGCTGGCGGCGATGCGCGCGTGGCCCTGGCTGCGCTTGAGGCTGCCGCAGATTCCACGCTCCCTGACGAAACCGGCGCCAGAGTGCTCACTGACGAAACAATGATTGAAGCGCTCGGCCGGGCGCGTTACGCCTACGACAAAGGCGGCGAAGAGCACTACAACCTCGCCTCGGCGTTGATCAAGTCGCTGCGCAATTCAGACGTGAATGCCGCGCTCTATTGGCTGGCAAGATTAATCGAAGGCGGCGCCGACCCAATCTTCATCGCGCGGCGACTCTGTATCCTCGCGTCGGAAGATATTGGACTGGCGGATCCGCAGGCCATGGTCCAGGCTGCGGCGGCGGCGGACATAGTGCAATTGATCGGATTGCCGGAAGGACTGTTTCCGCTCTCGCAGGCGACGATCTATCTGGCACGCGCTCCGAAATCCAATGCAATCAAGAGCGCTTATCACGCCGCCGTAGCTGATGCGGCTGAGACCGCGCGCGAACCAGTCCCGCTCCATCTGCGTAACGCCGTCACGCCATTGATGAAACACGCCGGTTACGGCGAAGGGTAT
The DNA here is from genome assembly GCA_963724185.1 of Pyrinomonadaceae bacterium. Classification (GTDB taxonomy): domain Bacteria; phylum Acidobacteriota; class Blastocatellia; order Pyrinomonadales; family Pyrinomonadaceae; genus PSRF01. The sequence continues at coordinate 233,094 of CAVRTN010000001.1, forward strand.
CGCTACGTTCATAACGATCCGAAGGCGAAGGATGAGATGGAATGCCTGCCTAAGTCGCTGCGAGGACGAAAATACTTTGAGGAAGATGAGTAAGCATTTTCCATTTGTCATTTTTCAATTCTCATTTACTCATTCGAGTCGGCTCTTGCTAGTTGAAAAATGAGAAGGCAAATGATAAATGGAAAATCTGTTCGCAATCCGCGCGCATTGAAACACCGTTGATTGGCAGGAATGCCCGCCCCACTGAAGACTATGGCTAAAACGAACAAGGAGTTGGCATTCTTACATGAGCTTTTTGTCGCCACCGACTGGGGCGAACGCTTCGCCGAGCTGATTGACGAACACCTGGAACTCCCCAAAGAAGGCCGCGCTCTTTACCTGGGCTCCGGCACCGGTGGTCACGCCATCGCGTTGCAGGAGCGAGCAGGCGATGACCTGAAATTCCTCGGTATCGATGAAAACGAAGAACATCTCGAACTCTCCCGCGCTAAGGCGGTGGTCGTTAGGGACGGGATTGAGTTTCGTTCCGCTCCAATTGACCGAGTTAACTTGCCGGCCAACCACTTCGACGTCGTCCTTGGTGATGCGTCGCTGGTCCACATAAAACGCGTCGGAAAGATGCTCAGTGAGATGGTGTCTGCCGCGGCGGCCGGCGCGATGGTCGCATTGGCGTTGCCGACGTTTTCCAGTTTTGGCGAGTTCTTTTCGATTTACTGGGAAGCTCTGCACAACTGCGAGCTACTGGACCACGAAGCAGATGTTGAAAGGCTGATTTCCACTTTGCCTTCAACGACTGCGCTGGAACAGATGGCTGAGCAGGCGGGGCTCGAAGAGATTTCGAGCTGGACGCGTATTGAAGAATTCGCCTACGAATCAGAAGAGAAATTTTTGAACGACCCGCTAATCGTCGATTTCCTCATGCCGATATGGTTGGAGTCCCTGTCACCGGAGGCCAGGAGTCGCGTCATTACAGAGATTGGACGCTTAATAAACGAAGAGCGGCATGAGGCTGAGTTTGCGCTTACCCTGAAGGCTACACTGGTGATCGGTAAGAAGTCGCTGAACCACTAAGGTTGGTTCGCAGCCAATCAGGCGTTTTTTTCTTTCACTTCCTTTTGTGCGTCTCGCTCAGCTTCGTCCATCCCTTCCTTAAAGGCGCGCTTGCTCTGTCCGAGCGATTTCGCAAGCTGCGGCAACCGGGTTGCTCCAAAAAGCAGGAACACCACTGCTGCAATGATTAAAAGCTCTGTGGGGCCTAAGTTGGCGATAGCAAAAACTGTTTCAGTCATAACATTCCTCGTTTCTGATTCTACCAGTTAAATGTCTGGCGAAGCTGGCGGCGACTAGTCAGTTGCCGTTGTTTGATTCGTAGAAGAGATATTTCCTCCAGGTCTCATCGGCACGTCCCAGGTAACGCATGATTTGGCGATTTACGTGCAACGAAAAACCGCGCGGTCGCCGCAACAGGTGCATTCCGGATTCATCGGGAGTTCGATTCCCCTTTCGATGATTGCATCGCTTGCAACAGGCCACCAGGTTGTCCCAGGAAGATTCGCCGCCCCTTGAGCGCGGTTGCACGTGGTCCAACGTCAGTTCCGATGGCGGATGCTGTCGTCCGCAATACTGGCAGGTGGAATGATCGCGCAGCAAAATATTTTTGCGAGAAAGCGAGCGACGCTCAAAGGGAATATGGATGTACTCAGTTAACCTGATCACCGATGGCGCGTGAATAGTCAGCTTCGCCGAATGCAGCATATGACCATTGTGCTCTTCAACCCGGGCGACGCCTTTAAAGATCATTACCACTGCGCGCCTTTCGTTGCACACATTGATTGGTTCAAACGATGCGTTTAGCACGAGGACTCGGCCGGTCATACTAAGGCTGATATTACGCGAGCGGTTCGGGTAGTGACAAGCTCAACGCAAGAAAAGGCCGGAAATCTGGGATTGTCATCGTTTGCTGCCGCCAAATGCATCGGTGGCATCGACCAGGGCGTCAATAATTCCGGGTTCGGTAATTGAATGACCCGCATCCTGAATGATGCTGAGCTCAGCTTCCGGCCAGGCTCGATGAAGATCCCAGGCGCTCGTCATCGGACAAACGACGTCGTAACGTCCCTGCACAATCCTACATGGGATGTGCCGAATCTTGCTCACGTTTTCAATCAGGAAATTGTTTGTCGGGAAGAATGAGTTGTTCATGAAGTAGTGACACTCGATCCGCGCGAAGGCGAGCGCAAACTCCGGATCGGCAAATCTCTCGATCGAATCGGAATCAAAAAACAACTTCGACGTGCTGCCTTCCCAAATGCTCCAGGCGCGAGCGGCTTCAACTCGGGTGGCAGGATCATCGCTGGTCAGCCTGCGGTGGTAAGCGCTCACCATGTCTTCGCGTTCCGCTTCCGGTATAACTTTCAAATATTCTTCCCAAACATCCGGGAAGATCGCGCTCGCGCCTTTCTGGTAGAACCACTGGATCTCTTCGGGCCGGCAAAGAAAAATCCCGCGCAGAACTAACTCTGTGACCGCTTCAGGATGCGTTTCAGAATATGCCAACGCGAGGGTGCTGCCCCACGAACCACCAAACACTTGCCAGCGATCGATACCGCAGTGATCACGCAGGCGTTCGATGTCGGTCACCAGGTCCCAGGTCGTGTTCTCTTCGATGCTCGCATGGGGAGTACTCTTCCCCGAGCCCCGCTGATCGAAGAGCACAATCCGATAAATTTCAGGATTAAAATAGCGGCGATAGTCCGCTGATATGCCGCCGCCTGGCCCACCATGCAGAAACACCGCCGGCTTGCCACTTGGATTGCCACACTGCTCGTAGTAAAGCTCGTGCACCGGCGACACTTTGAGCCGGCCCGAATCGTAAGGCTCAATGGCGGGATAAAGATTTTTCATGGAGAGCATGATACGAAAAAGTATTGGCGCGCGCGAACGTAATGATCTCAGATTCTCAATCGGGTCACGGCTAAATGCCTGCGGCGTTTGTTAGTTTCGCAAAGGGCGGGCGATGGTAAGAACGAACACGTTGCTTGCACCCGCCGTTACCAGCGCTTTCGCGCACGACGAAACGGTAGCGCCGGTGGTGAAGACGTCGTCGACTAGAAGGATCCGCTCACCCGCGACCAGTGCCGGATAAGAAACTTTGAAGGCGTCCGCTACAGTTGCGTGCCGATCCTTTGCATCCATTCCAGCACGGTGGCGATCCGTGTGGCGCAAACGAATCAAACTAATGTCGTCAAATGGCACGCTACACGCGACGGAAAGTGCGCTGCCAATAGTTGCGGCCTGATTAAATCCTCTGACTTTCTCTCGATCGGGATGTAGTGGGACAGGAATGATCCGCGTCGACTGGTTGAGCGGGAAACGCCGACTGGTCTCAACCAACAGATCAAGGAGACGCGCCGATACGTTTGGGCTGTGCTTCATCGCGAGTATCGAAGCGCGTAGCGCGCCCTGATAGGCGCCGCAAGCCCTGGCCGCAAAGAAATGATCTGCATCGCAGCGCCGGCAACGGACTTCTTCGCGTTTTGTCTCAGACACGCTCCCGAGTGAAGGCAATCCACACTTCCAGCAAACTGTTTCGTTACCACTAAAAATCTCAGTTCGATTCCAGCATTCTGCGCAGGCAACACCCAAGGCACGCGACTCAACGCTACAGCCGCAAACTGCGCAAGCCTGCGGATACGCAAGCGCGAGGATGGAATCGTATGCGGTGTTAGCAACGAGACGGAGGTCCATCGTAGTTTAGAAATTTCTGCCACAGGGCTGCAGAGATGAACACGGATAGAAACTCAAATCCTTAACCTCAATAAGGCCTCTCTTCTGATCCGTGTTTATCTGTGGCTGCTTCACATCAAATCAAAAATCAAACGGCCTCCCGAGTCTTAACCCGAGAGGCCGCATTATGTCATCACTTCGCGAAACTATTCTATTCGTCGTCGTCAACCAGCAGGCCGCGTTCCTGCATTTCCTGACAACTGACACAGTGGCGCGCCCAGGGCACTGCCTCCAGACGTTTCTCCGGCACCGCCTGGCCACAGCGAATACACTTACCATAGCCGCTGTCGTCCATGCGCACGAGAGCTTCGTCGATCAGGTTGAGCATTTGCCGATCGTTGTCAGACATCGATACCAATAGTTCTTTGGTATACGCATTTGCTGCCATGTCGGCTGGATCCTGAGTGGCTTCGGCATCGCGCTCGCGGCTGTAGAGTTCAGCTTGCTGTACTTGTCCAACCAAGCTTTCCCGCCGGTCCATTAGCTTGTCGCGAAAAACTCTTACTCGTCTCTTATCCATCGTGCGTTAATTTCCTCCACCCTACTTGAAATACCATCGTTAAGCGTCAATCGATTACTTCTGATACGGCAACCCGTGAATAATCGTGTAAGCGCGATACAACTGCTCGAGCAAAACTACCCGCGCCATTTCGTGTGTCAAAGTCAAACGAGAGAGACTCAATCGTTTGTTCATGCTCGCTGCCAATTCGGCCGAAACACCATTTGGACCACCTACGACGAAAGTCACTTCCTTCGTCCCGCTGTCCTGCCAGCGCTGCATCTCTGCGGCCAGCTGCTCCGAACTCCACTCAACTCCCTGAGGATCCAACAGTACGTTTAGAGCACCTTCATGCAGCCCGTCTGAGATGCGCTTGGATTCCCTGGCGATGTCCACTTTTTTATCGCCGCTCCGACTGTCGCCAAACTCGGCAATTTCGCATTTTGCGAAGCGTGATAGGCGCTTTAAATAGTCATCGGACAGTGCCCGCAAATGCGCGTCCTTCGTTTTCCCCATCCAGATAACTCGCAAGCGCATGGTGCGGAAGGATGAACGCGGAAGGCTGAATAGAAGCCACACCGACTCATTCGGCCGGCGAAATATTCATTCCGTTTCAGCCTTCATCCCTCATCCTTCATCCTTTCGGTTCCGCGCCAGCTTCTCGTATAGATTCTTCCGGCTAATACCGAGTATGCGGGCGGCTTCGGTCTTGTTTCCATTCGCTCCGGCCAAAATCTCTGCGACGTATTCCGCTTCCACTTCAGCAAGCGACTGTGGTTGCTTGAGTCGCCGTTGTTGCCGCGCCGCCGCTCGAAGAGATTCCGGCAAGTCGTCAACTTCGATCCGCCGGCCAGTAGAAACTATGACCGCTCTTTCGATTGTGTTGGCCAACTCACGAACATTACCGGGGAATTCATATTCAGCCAGTAAGGCCAACGCTTCCGGCGATAAACTTCCAGCCCCGCGTCCGTGTTTGCTCGCATATGACGAGACAAAGGAGCCAGCCAACTCGGCCAGGTCTTCCCTGCGTTCTCGCAATGCCGGCACTTGAATATGCACGACGTTCAATCGGTAATACAGGTCTTCGCGAAAATGCTGACGCTTGACTGCTTCGCCCAGATCAACATTCGTTAGCGCGATCAATCGTGCATCCACTTTGATCGTTCGCCGTCCCCCCAGTCGTTCAAACTCTCGCGTTTCGATCACGCGCAAAAGCTTCGCCTGGGAATCGTTCGTAAGATACGCGATTTCGTCGAGCACCAAAGTGCCACGATGGGCAGCTTCGAGGCGTCCCGGTTTTTCTTCACTCGCGCCAGTAAACGCTCCCCGTTCGTATCCGAACAACTCGGCTTCCAACAGCCCTGAGGGCAACGTCGCGCAGTCGATTTTTACAAATGCGCCCGTGGCGCGATTCGACTTCGAGTGAAGGTGAAACGCGAGCACGTCTTTCCCAACGCCGGATTCTCCGGTCACCAGGACATTGGCGTCGGTCGCGGCAACGCGTTCGGCGACACTAACCGCCTCACGCATCGCTTCCGAACGAGCCACCACTTCAATCACGATTCAGTTCTCAAAGAACCATTTTCGCCGCCGGCAAGATCGGCCGGAAGCTCGATGCGCCTGGATTCACGCCACAGCCGCTCGAGGTCGTAAAACTTTCGGGCCTTGTCGTCAAAAACATGGAATACGAAATCACCATAGTCGAGCAGAATCCACTCGGCGGTTTTGTAACCTTCAACGCGCGCGGCCGGCGTCCCGGCCTTCTTCAGAGTCTCGACCACGCCGTCTGCTATTGCCTGTACCTGGCGCTCGTTAGTGCCGCTGGCAATTACAAAATGATCAGTAAACGAAGCGATCTCGCGCAAATCGAGCACGACGATATCCAGCGCCTTCTTGTCGGCGGCAGCGTGAACTGCCATCAAGATTCTGTCGTCAACCTCACCAGCTGGTTCCTTCGGTAACGTCTTCAGCGGAGTTCCGCTTATCGCGGGCTGCAATGATTGTTCCTTGACGGTTGAATTATCCTTCATTCGTATTTCTATAGAGCCTGTATTTAGTTATGTAGTGCGCCACAGCGGGCGTTGTTAATTTACTTAAATCTTCATCGCGATTTTCGCGAACGGCACGTCTAACGGCAGTTGCCGAAACGTCGCGCATCACGGCATCAGTCACAAAAATCTTTGGCTTGCCGGTTTCAACCATTCTGCTGATGCTCGGGCCTTCCTGCCCTCGAACGTCCGCCACTCGGGCCGCGACAGTTGGTCCAACGTGGTCACCAGAGAACTCATATCCGGGCCTGGTCACCACAATGTGATTACTCAGCGCGAGCAACCGTTCCCATTCCCGCCAACTTGTTATTTCCATCCACGAGTCGGCGCCCATCACAAAGAAAAGTTCAACGGTTTCGTCGAGCTGCCCGCGGAACTGTTGCAGCGTGTCAACGGTGTACTGAGTTGCCCCGCTTTCGAGTTCTACCGTTGAAACGCGAAAGCGCGCATCATCCTGGGTAGCCAGAGCCAGCATCGCGTAACGATCGATTGCCGAGGAAACCTGCGCGTCCTGCTTGTGCGGCGCCTGGCGCGCGGGCACAAACAAAAACTCGTCTATCTCAAACAGCTGGGTAACGGTCCTGGCAATTTCGAGATGGCCTGCATGGACCGGATCAAAGGTCCCACCGTAAACTGCAATACGCTTTTGCATCTTGGTAGGACAGGCATTCCTGCCTGTCCCTCGTCGAAAAATTCAAGTCAGGACAGACAAGAATGCCTGTCCTACCTACAACGCCAATTCGATTGGTTCAGCCTGACGCTCCGCCTCGGTCAGCTCATCGAGTTGGACCGCGATCGCCGCAACAAGTTCGCGCGTGCCCTTATTCGTTACCGACGAGATTGCAAAGAATGGCAACCCTTCAGCCGCTACCACTTGTTTCAGTGATTCCAGTCGGTCAGGATCGTCAAGCGCATCGATCTTTGTTGCTACCACGATTTGCGGGCGGCTCGCCAGGTCCGGGTTATACGCCAGCAATTCACGGTTCACTGCCAGATAATCGTCTACGGGCTCACGCCCCGAAAAGGATGAAATATCAATCAGATGGAGCAACAATTTTGTGCGCTCTATGTGGCGCAGAAAACGATCTCCCAGTCCTGCTCCCGTGTGTGCGCCCTCAATCAAGCCGGGGATGTCAGCCATTACAAACGTGCGAAAGTCACCGAGATCAACCACGCCGAGATGCGGTTCGAGCGTTGTAAATGGATAATCTGCGATCTTTGGCTTGGCTGCTGAAACAGTGGATATTAGCGTTGACTTTCCGGCGTTTGGAAATCCGACCAGACCGACATCGGCCAGCAGTTTCAGCTCGAGTTGCAACTCCAATTCTTCACCTTCGCTTCCGCTCTGGTGGTAACGCGGAGCGCGGTTGGTTGAAGTGGCAAAGTGAGAATTGCCAAACCCGCCGCGTCCACCTTTGGCTGCGCGCCAGCGGAAACCATCGGAGGTTAGGTCCTGCAAAAGCTCTCCGGTAACACTGTCAAAGATCTGCGTTCCCACGGGCACTCGCACGGTCAAGTCTTCCCCTTCACGCCCTGTGCGATTCGACCCCTCTCCATGTCTTCCGCGCTCGGCATTGTGCTCGGGGTTGTAGCGCAGGTGTAGCAACGTGTTGAGGGAGGAATCTGCCACGATCCAAACGTCGCCGCCGCGACCGCCCTCGCCCCCGGATGGACCACCGCGAGGAACAAACTTCTCTCGCCGAAATGCCGTTACTCCATTTCCTCCATGGCCACCCTTAATCCGAATTTTTGCCCTATCGATAAACACTTAATAAACATCCAAACTGAAAGCGACGCCCGTTGCCGCAGTCGTGGACTCGGCTCAGGCGTCGCGTCATAGCGGTGTTTGATTTGCACTGGTCTATGCTGAAGACGCCTGCTCCTGCTCGTAGACACTGATAAACTTGCCGCTGCGCCCTTTGTCTTCAAACTTGACCACACCGGAAATCAGCGCAAAGAGCGTGTCGTCCTTGCCGCGGCCGACGTTCTTGCCCGGCTTCCACTTCGTGCCGCGTTGTCGCGCCAGAATGTTGCCGCCTAGAACATTCTCGCCGCCAAATTTCTTGAGTCCCAATCGTTGCGAATTCGAGTCGCGGCCGTTGCGTGACGAGCCAACTCCCTTTTTATGTGCCATAAAAAACTCCGTTTGGTGTCGGGTGTCGGGTATCAGGTCTCAGCAAAACCGAAACCCGGCACCTGAAACCCAGGACCAGTTTCTATCCTATTGAATCTATCGTTATGGTCGTGTAGCCCTGACGGTGGCCCTGTTTTCGCTTGTATTGCTTGCGACGCTTTTTCTTGAAAACCACAATCTTGGCGCCGCGGCCATGGTCAACTACCGTCGCTGAGACTGTCGCTTCGCCAACAACCGCGTCGGCGCCGTCTCCCGCCGTCAAGAGTGCGGCTATCTCGATCGACTTGCCGGCCTCCGCCTCGATGGATGGCACTCGGATCTTGTTGCCTTTGCTTACGACAAACTGCTTGCCGCCGGTTTTGATTACTGCGTATGACATCTCTTTATCCTCTCAGACAAGCCAACTCGCCATCGAAAAGTCGAATATTATAGGCATCTCGACGGCAAACGGCAAACGCGGACGACTAACTCGCGAGCGCGGCTGACCCACTAGGGTTCTTCACCGGTTTTGTACCGTTTTGCGTCAGAAAATGCTCCATAAAATTAGTGGACACGTCGCCAGCCTTGAAACTCGGATCATCCATGATCTTCAAGTGGAGCGGAATGGTCGTTTTGATTCCTTCTATGACCATCGCATCCAGAGCGCGTTTCATGCGTGCGATTGCCAGATCGCGCGTACGCGCGTGCACAATTACCTTTGCAATCATCGAATCGTAAAACGGCGGCACCGAATATCCGGAATAGACATAGGTGTCGACACGTACTCCAGGCCCACCTGGAAGATTGAACGCGGTAATCTTGCCGGGGGATGGCGCAAAGGTCTCCGGATTCTCAGCGTTGATGCGACACTCGATCGCGTGGCCGACAATCAGCAGATCATCCTGAGTGAACCCCAGCGGCTCGCCTTCGGCAATTCGAATCTGATTCCGCACAATGTCGGCCAGCGTCACCATCTCAGTGACAGCGTGTTCCACTTGAATGCGCGTATTCATCTCCATGAAGTAGAACCGGTTGTCCTGGTCGAGCAGAAACTCGATTGTGCCCGCGCTTGCATAGCCCAACTTCTTACAGGCCGCCACCGCAGCGTCGCCCATCTGGTTGCGCAAATCCGGCGAAAGGACCGGCGAAGGCGCTTCCTCCAGCAATTTCTGATGTCGCCGCTGGATCGAACACTCCCGTTCACCCAGATGAATACAGTCGCCGTACTCGTCAGCCACCACTTGAATCTCAATATGTCGTGGCGCTTCAAGATAACGTTCGATATAAACGCTGCCATCCTTGAAAGCGGCCGCAGCTTCGGTAGACGCGGTCTCCAGCGCTTTGCCAAGTTCAGCTTCGGTGCGAACAATACGCATCCCGCGGCCGCCACCACCCGCTGACGCTTTGACGATAACGGGAAACCCGATCTCGCGGGCCAGTCGTATGGCCTCGTCCTCAGAAGTTATCGGGTCGGGACTTCCTGGAAGAACCGGCAGACCGGCCGCTGCCATCGCGCGCCGCGCTTCAACTTTGTCGCCCATCAAGCGAATCATTTTCGCTGGTGGGCCAATAAACTTAATATTGCAAGCTTCGCAAATCTCGGCAAACTTGGACGACTCGGCCAGAAAACCATAGCCGGGATGTATCGCATCGACATTGAAAATTTCGGCGGTGCTGATGATTGCGGGAATGTTCAGGTAACTCTGCGCGGAAGGCGCCGGGCCGATGCAGGCAGCTTCGTCGGCGTAGCGAACGTGGAGCGAATCGCGATCGACGTCGCTGTGGACGGCGACCGTCTTGATACCCATTTCCTTGCAAGTCCAGATGATACGGCAGGCGATCTCGCCACGGTTGGCGATTAGTATCTTCTTGAACTTTCTCAGCTCCGGTATCATTTCTTGTCCAAAGTACAAAGTCTAACGTCCAACGTCTGTTAGCCCGCACCGGGGCTTTGGACATTGGACGTTGGAATCCAGACGCCTACTGTTTGATTCCGAACAATGGCTGGCCATACTCGACCGGCTGCCCATTCTCCACGTAAATCTTCGCTACCTCGCCGCTCGTTTCGGCCTGAATCTCGTTCATCAACTTCATCGCCTCGATGATGCAAACTACAGTTTCCTGTTCGACGCGGCTGCCGATTTTCACAAACGAATCAGCGTTGGGAGACGCGGCTCGATAGAAAGTGCCGACGATCGGAGAATTGATGATATGAAGGCCCAGGTCTTCGGAAGCTTCGGTCTCGGCCTTTGCTCCCGGATGACTCGGAGCCCCCGGTGTCGAAGCCGCGTCGGTCGCTAATTTCGCGTCGATCGTCCCAGAAGCTGCGGCGGCCTGGATGGCAGTCGCGGACGCTTCGGTAGAATCCGGATCAACTCCGCGTCGGAAACGGACCCTGAACCCCTCCCGCTCCAGCTCAAACTCGGTGAAGTCGTTTTCGCGGATCAATTCAATGATCTCGCGCAACTCCCCCATGTTGACGGAAGCGTCGGTAGCGGCAGCTTTCGCCCGGCGGCGGCCGCGACCACGCTCGACCGCGTTGTCAGTCTCTAGTTGAGTTTCAACTTCTACCTGTGGGCTTTCACGATCATCCATCTTTTTTACAGTTCCTATGGCGCTGCCTGATGAGACCATAACACTCTCGTATCAAAGCGTGAGCCCCAAAAGACTCGGGGATGGTCGATTGGGGCATTCCCTGCCGAGCGTGGCTTATGGATATCAGCGGCCCGGCGTTATCAAGATTTGAATCAGCGACACTAGCTCTCTTTGTCAACATCCGGCTCGGAAGCGCTGCTGGATTCCATGCTCTCTGCTGCCTCTTCCGTCTCGGGGGCTTTTGCTTCAGTCTTCTTCGCTTTAACTTCCTTCTTGGCTGTCGCGGTTTTGGTCGAAGCTGCTTTCGTATCCGTTTTCTTCTTCTTCGTAGTCGTCTGCTTACGCTTCTTGGCGGCTTCGATGGCTTCCAGTTCGCCCGGATTATCAACCAATTCGATTATCGCCAGTTCAGCGTTATCACCCGCTCTGCGTCCGAGCTTGAAAATTCGCGTGTAGCCGCCGGGCCGATCCTTGTAACGCTCTCCCAGCTCGTCGAACAAGCGCTTGAGTGCTGCTACGCCCGAAGTGCGCGCCGGGCGTACCTGGCCTCGCTTGCCGGTCAGCACCGACATTTGCATGTTGCCCGCATGAAAGAATCCTGCTGCTTGCCGGCGAAGATGCAGCGCGCGAGCGCCGGTATCTTCACCTTCGAGATTGCTGGCCTTGCGCGAGAGCGTGATAGCGCGCTCAACGAAAGGTCTCAGCTCTTTGGCTTTTGGCAGAGTTGTGACAATGCGCTCAGAACGAGAATTGATGAGCGAGACGGCCAGATTGCGAAGCATCGACATGCGATGCTCGCTGGTCCGGCCAAGTTTACGATGTGCTTTTTGATGCCGCATGACTCTAGAAACCTTGACTCATATCTGAGTATTTGACTGTTGGTCGGTAAAGACCCTAAACCCTAATCTTCGTCGCCTTCGTCCACGTCGCCTTCATAGTCGCTCAGATCGGCGCCATCGCGACCACCGGTGCCGGGAATCGGATTTCCCTGCTCGTCAAATTCCATCCCAAAATCGAGTCCGATCCCGTTAAGGATTTCCTTGATTTCGTTCAGCGACTTCTTGCCGAAATTCTTGGTCGCCAGCATTTCCCGCTCGCTTCGCTGCACCAGATCCCGCAGTGTGCGAATGTCCGCGTTCTTCAGGCAATTGTATGAACGAACCGACAACTCGAGTTCGTCAACCGAACGATCGAGCTGATCGTTACGCGGCAAAGGCGGGCGCTCGATCTTGGAGTAAGCGAAGTCGTCAGTGTCCTCTTCAAAGTTAATGAAGATGGACATGTGGTCCTTGATCAACTTGGCGGCGAGACCAATCGAATCTTCCGGCTTAACCGATCCATCGGTCCACACTTCAATTGTCAGCTTATCGAATTCCGTGTTCTGACCCAGGCGCGCTGCTTCGACCGTGTAATTAACTTTCTTAACCGGCGTGTGCACCGCGTCGATCGGAATGTAGCCGAGCGACAAATCCTCATCGAAATTTCGATCGGCTGAAACGTAACCACGACCGCGCTTCAGACGCATTTCAACTTTCAGCGAACCGCCTTCACTCACGGTTGCGATATGCACCGTGTCGTCCAAAATCTCGACGCCTCCGTCAGTTTCAATGTCGGCGGCAGTAACTTCTCCCGCCGACTCCTTTGAAATCCTGAGAGTCTTCGGTTCGCTTCCGTGCAACTTAAACGGCACCTGCTTGAGATTCAGAATTACGTCGGTAGCATCTTCGACCACGCCTTTGATCGATGAGAATTCATGTTCGACACCCTCAATCTTCACGGCTGTGACAGCCGCGCCTTCGATTGAGGAAAGCAGCGCCCGGCGCAGTGAATTGCCAACAGTGGTGCCGAAGCCACGCTCAAAAGGTTGCGCTGAAAATCTGCCGTAGCGTTCTGTGAGTGTCTCGGTATCGGCCGCCAGACGGCGCGGCATCTGAAATCCGGTCCAAAGATTATTTTGATCCATAGCCATAACGTTAAAGTCCCGGTCCTTAGAAATGCGGTTATCCGCGAGCTGTGACGAAGCCACAGCTGCGGGTCTCATTACTTACTATAAAGCTCGACGATGAGCTGTTCGTTAATTGAGCGATCGATGTCTTCGCGTGAAGGCAAGCCGCTAATCTGCGCCGACATTTCCGTGCCGCCCTGGGAAATCCACGAAGGACGCCCGCGACCGGAAGCCGTGGACCACGCACCTTCAATGTGCGGGTTCTTGCGACTACCTTCTTTGATATCAATGATTTCGCCGGCCCTGACTTGATACGAGGGAATATCGACCTTGCGTCCATTGACCTGGACGTGGCCGTGGTTCACCAACTGCCGGGCCTGTCTGCGAGAAGTCGAAAATCCCGCGCGGTAGACCGCGTTATCGAGGCGGCGCTCGAGCAGGAACAGAAGGTTCTCACCCGTGATGCCCTTCATGCGGGCGGCGCGCTCGAAGTAGTTGCGGAACTGTCCTTCAAGGACGAAGTAAATACGTTTAACTTTTTGCTTTTCTCGAAGCTGCAGGCCGTAGCCTACCAGCGCCTTGCCGCGACGCATCGAGTTGCCGTGCTGTCCGGGCGGTTGGGTCCCGCGTTTCTCGATCGGACAAGACGGCTTGTAACACCTGTCACCTTTGAGGAAAAGCTTTGCACCTTCACGGCGGCACAAGCGGCACACCGCATCTCTATACCTAGCCAACTGTTTCTGCCTCCAGTCTTAATTACGACGGAAAAGTTTACAGGCTGCGCTTTTCTTGTTCTGTTCAAATCTGAGATCTGAAATTTCAAATCTGAAATCTCAAATCTTAAATTCGTCGATCTGAAATCTGAGATTTCAAATCTAAGAACTAACGCTGGCCCTTCATCCTTTAGGTTAATTCAATTCCAAACTTAAACTCGACGGCGCTTCGGCGGACGACATCCATTGTGTGGAATGGGCGTCGAATCGCGAATAGTCGTCACTCGAATTCCTGCATTTGCGATGGCCCGAATCGCCGACTCGCGACCGCCGCCTGGCCCCTTAACCCGAACCTCGCATTGCTGCATGCCGGCTTCATGGGCTTTCTTGGCAGCTTCATAGGCGGCCTGCTGCGCTGCAAACGGGGTTCCTTTACGTGAACCACGGAAGCCGCGCGCGCCCGCCGACGACTGCGCAATCAGATTACCCGCCAGATCGGTAATCGAAATCATGGTGTTGTTGAAAGACGCTGCCACATGGGCGATACCAACAGGTATGTGCTTCTTTTCTTTCTTACGAAAAACTTTTTTCTTTCCGGTAGCTTTTGCCATGGATCCTCTGGGTGTCGCGTGTCAGTTATCGGGAGTCGGTTAGAGCAGGCTGTTAACCGGCACCTGGAACCTGAAACCCGTCACCAATTCTATTTCTTGCCGGGCGCCTTCTTCTTGGCGATAGTGGCGCGCCTCGGACCTTTGCGAGTGCGAGCATTTGTATGCGTGCGCTGGCCGCGAACCGGCAACGCTCTGCGATGACGCAGTCCGCGATAACAACCGATGTCCATCAATCGCTTGATGTCCATCTGGATTCGCTTGCGCAAGTCGCCTTCAATTTCACCCTGCGCTTCCAGGATGGCCCTGATCCGGCTGAGTTCGTCCTCGTTCAAATCCTTGACGCGAGTGTCGAGGTTTACCGCAGCTTCGGTTAACACCGAGCTTGCGCGCGAACGACCGATGCCATAGATATAAGTCAGCCCGACTTCTGCCCGTTTGTTCGGTGGAAGATCGACGCCAGCGATACGTGCCATTCTCTTACTCTCTCTTCAACTTTTAAGCTTGTAACGTTCGATCGCCGTGCGCCGGAAAGGCAACATGCGGCAGTCGAACAGGTCGAACGCCCTAACCCTGGCGCTGTTTATGTTTTGGGTTGACGCAAATTACCCGCACCACGCCCTTGCGGTGGATAACCTTGCACTTGTCACACATTTTCTTAACCGAAGCACGGACTTTCATTTTCCGACAACCCTCAAACTTCTCAGCCACATCCTGCGGCTGTTATTTATAGCGATAAGTTATTCTTCCGCGGTTCAAATCGTAGGGCGACAATTCCACCAGAACCCGATCACCGGGAAGGATGCGAATGAAGTGTTTGCGCATCTTTCCCGAAATGTGCGCAAGAACCTGATGTTGGCTACCTTCCAACTCAACGCGAAACATCGCGTTAGGCAAAGTCTCAAGGACTTTAGCCATAGCTTCTACAGCTTCTTCCTTCGCCATATCCGCTTAGAATCTATTTGCCTGTACCGACAAACTGCAAATAGTAACACGCTCATCTGCCTTTGCCAAGCCGCGCTCGGTGTTAGGGTTACGGATTCAGCTCGATGCCGCAACGCTGCCGCCCACGGGCTCTTTTTGGGCAATTCTGGTCAAAACTTCCGGTCCTTCTTCGGTAATGGCAATGGTGTGCTCAACGTGAGCGCTGGGCTGGCCATCGAGGGTGACCACTGTCCAGCCGTCCGCCAAAACCTTGGTGTGATGAGCTCCCAGATTGATCATCGGCTCAACCGCAAAGACGTACCCAGCCTTGATTTTTGGCCCCTGGCCAGGTTTGCCATAGTTCGGTATTTGTGGGTCTTCATGCATCCGCCGCCCGATTCCGTGGCCGACGTAATCGCGCACAATTGAATACCCGTGCGCCTCGGCATGTTGTTGCACAGCGGCGCCTATGTCTCCCAGATGCCTGCCCGGCCGGCACTCTTCAATCGCCAAATCCAAACACTCTTCAGTAACTCGAACCAGATCCAGCCAGGTATCGCTTACCTTGCCCACCGGCACGGTGATGGCGGTATCGCCTACGAACCCATCCAGCGTGGCGCCGCAGTCAATCGAAAAAATGTCGCCTTCCTTCAATTCATAGTCCGAGGGAAAGCCGTGCACAACCTGCTCATTCACTGAGGCGCAAATCGAATAGGGAAAACCGTGATAACCCTTGAAGGTGGGTAAGGCGCCGCCATCGCGGATCATTTTCTCGGCCGCGCGATCCACTTCAATCGTGGTCACGCCCGGTCGGACCATGTTTCTCAATTCCTGAAGGACACGGCCCACCAGCTGGCCCGCGGCCCGCATTTTTTCCAGCTCCTTTTTTGACTTGCCGATAATCATTGAAGAATTCTTCCGCGCTAAACTTATCAAGCCGGCGATTGCGAAGCTGCCTCGCTCG
Source organism: Pyrinomonadaceae bacterium (assembly GCA_963724185.1). Taxonomy (GTDB): domain Bacteria; phylum Acidobacteriota; class Blastocatellia; order Pyrinomonadales; family Pyrinomonadaceae; genus PSRF01. The sequence goes on from CAVRTN010000001.1 coordinate 249,289, forward strand.
TTACGATCTTCTCAATATCGCCATAAATCTGTTCGGCTTCCCTCGTGCCGTCTACTACGTGCAAAAGGTTCGCCGACTTGTAGTAATCAAGCAAGGGTCGCGTCTGTTCCTCGTAAGTGGTTAGCCGCGCTTGTACCGTATCAAGGTTGTCGTCTGAGCGATGATTGAGTTGCGTATCGGGGTGAAAATCGCAAACGTTATCATGCTGCGGCGGCCTGAAATAGTGATTGTAGATCTCTCCGCAAACAGGGCAATTGCGGCGTCCCACCATCCGTTTCGCCAGCAATTCAAGCGGCACCTGGATTTCAATCGCCTGGATCTCTTTATCCTGCTCGGCGGCCAGTGTCTCCAGCATGGCCGCTTGCGCCGGTGTGCGTGGATAACCGTCGAGAATATAACCGTTACGGCAATCGTCACGCGCGGTGCGTTCGCGAACTACGCGGATCGTAACGTCGTCAGGCACCAGCTGACCGGCCGCCATCAACGCTCGAACCTCAGAGGCTAGCGGGCTTTGGGCGTCCTTCAAAGCGCGAAACATGTCGCCGGTAGAGATCTGCGGGAGATCCAGGCGTCCCTGAAGCAAACGCGCCTGCGTGCCTTTACCAGCACCAGGCGCCCCCATCAAGACGATTATCTTCGACATAAAGTGAACGAGGAATGATGAACTCTGAGCGATGAATAGAAACCCAATTTCATTCAGCGTTCATCGTTCGGCGTTCATCGCTGTTAGGCTCGCCGACCCCTCAGGCGTCCGCCGCCGCCAAGGAATCCTTCATAGTTGCGCATTACAAGCTGGGCTTCGATCTGGGCCACAGTGTCCATCGCCACGCCCACGAGGATCAGTAGCGAGGTTCCGCCAAAATAAAACTGATAACCCATTCCAGTGGGAATCCATGCCAAACCTGGCGTGCCACTCACAAAGGTATCGAGCCACGTTCCAATCAAAGGCAGGCGCGCGACTTTAAATCCGCTCAGCATAAACTGCGGGAAAAATGCCACCGCCGCGAGGTAGAGGGCGCCGACCACGGTCAGGCGCGTGAGAATTCCATTCAGGTATTCAGCTGTGGCGCGACCGGGACGAATACCCGGCATGAAACCACCATGCTTGCGAAGATTGTCTGCTACTTCTTCCACGTTGAAAACAATGGACACGTAAAAGAACGTGAAGAAAATGATCAACGAAAGAAAAATCAATTCGTAATATGGATCACTGGCATGAAACGTCTGGAAGAATGTCCAGATCTTGCCCCACGTCGTATTGGGATTTGCCGGATCAGGAGGAAACGCCGCGAAGAGACTCTGCGGCATCGAGAGCACCGACGACGCGAAGATGACCGGAATTACGCCGCCCATATTGATCTTCAGCGGCATGGTCGTCTGCTGGCCGCCAACTAACTGACGTCCCACATGACGCTTGGCGTAACTAACCGGCACTTTGCGCCGGGCAGCTTCCACAAACACGATGAAAGCAATAATCAGAACTATAGCAACGACCAGAGCGATGACACCGATGATTTCCATCGTGTCGCCCCCGCGCACCTTGCCAAACACCTGCTGAACACCATTCGGAAGTCCGATCACGATACCAGCAAAGATGAGCAAGGAGATTCCATTACCCACGCCGCGTTCAGTAATCTGCTCGCCCAACCACATCACGAACATCGTGCCGGTAGTCAGGGTCAACACGGTGGTCAGTAGAAAGCCCCAGGTCGGCGCGCCCACTCCGTTGACCTGCAGCCAATGGGCGACAAAAGAAGTTTGAATTCCAGCCAGGAGAACAGTCAGATACCGAGTCCACTGATTGATCTTCTGCCGGCCCATCTCGCCCTCTTCCTGCAGCTTTTTCAACTGCGGCGAGACGACCGTCATCAACTGCAAAATAATCGAGGCGGTAATGTAGGGAGTAACACCAAGCGCGAAAATGGAAATCGTGCGGAAGTTGCCGCCGGAGAAAAGATCCAGAACGCCGAGCAGCGTGCCGGCTACATCCTGCCAAACCTGATCGAGCCTGTCTTTGTTAATTCCCGGCGCGCCGATGTGGGCGCCCAAACGATAGACGGCCAGCATTCCGAGCGTAAACAAAATGCGCCGGCGTAGATCCGGCACATTGAACATGTTGCGAACAGCCGCGAAAAACTTTTCCATTTATCCCTCTCGCGAGCCTAACTACCTACCCCTGCCTACCTACTTTGTCGGCCGAGTAAACGGCACCTTGGCGGCTATTTCCGTAATGGCGCCGCCCGCTTTTTCGATCTTCTCACGCGCGCTCTTGGTGAAGCGATGAGCTGAAATACGCAGCGGCTTCGACAATTCGCCATTGCCCAGCACTACTACGTCATGCTTCGCTTTCTTGATGATCCCGCGATCGTGCAGCAGCTCCGGCGTGATCTCTTCGTTTTCCTTAAACGCTTTGTCGAGCGCGCCCAGGCTCACTTCCAGCCAGCGCTTCTTGAAAATGTTAGTGAATCCGCGTTTGGGCAAGCGGCGATGGAGGGGCATCTGACCACCTTCGAAGCCGATCTTTGCTGAGTAACCGGAGCGCGATTTCTGACCCTTCTCGCCTCGTCCCGCGGTCTTGCCCAGACCGGAGCCAGGTCCTCGGCCCACTCGTTTCTTTTTATGAGTAGAACCCTTCGCGGGCTTTATTGAATTAAGACTTAATGCCATGACAGTTTGCCTTCGACCTTTGCAGAATTCACTATTCGACAATTCGCAGCAAATGCGGGATACGCGCCACCGCACCGCGCGTTGAATCATTATCGGGCCGTTCGACGATCTGATTGAGTTTCGTCAAACCGAGACTGCGGACCATCTGTTTGTGCGTTTTCGGTGTCGCGATAAAACTTCGGTAATACTGAATGCGAATCTTCGCGTCGCTCGCTGAACTCGCGGCTTTTGCTTCGGCGCTCTTTACTTTTCTGGGCATAACAACTGAAACCTCGAATCGTAAACCGCTTTTCCATTCACGATTTACTATTTACCATTCACTGCATTTAGATTTCCTCAACTTGCTTGCCGCGCAGTCGTGCCAGCTCCATCGGATCCTTCATTCGCAGCAGCGCGTCAAATGTCGCGCGCACAACGTTATGTGGGTTGGTCGACCCGAGCACTTTCGTACGCACGTCGTGCACGCCCACCGCCTGCATCACTGCTCGCACGACGCCACCGGCAATAACTCCAGTACCTTCAGAGGCGGGCTTGACCAGCACGCGGCCGGCGCCAAACTTTCCGATCAACTGGTGCGGCAGCGTATTTTTGATCAGCGGCACGCGAATCAGATTTTTCTTCGCGGCTTCAATTCCCTTTTTTATTGCCAGGGGAACTTCGCGCGCTTTACCAGTGCCAAAACCCACGTGACCACCCGCGTCTCCTACGACGACGAGCGCTGCGAACGACATGTTCTTGCCGCCCTTCACCACTTTGGTGACACGATTGATGGAGATTACCTGATCTTTCAGATCGAGGCCCGCGGCCGTTATGCGTTGCTTAGGTTGTCTCATTGCTTTGCTTTTTTCTTACGCGGCTTCTTTTCTTCTGCCGGCTCCGATTCCGCCGCCAAATTTTCTTCCGCTGCTGCGGCCTCTTGGGCCTGTGCTTCCAACTCGTTCTTGTTAAGGCCCGCTTCGCGCGCCGCTTCAGTCAGGGCTTTGATCCGCCCGTGATAAAGGTAACCGCCGCGGTCGAACACCACGCTTTCGATGCCCTTCTCCAACGCGCGTTCGGCAATAGCCTTGCCTATCCGGCGTGCTGCTTCGATATTGCCGCCCGTCGTTCCACGCAAGTCTTTCTCGGTGGTTGAGGCGGAAACGATTGTCCGCCCAAGCTCATCGTCGACTATTTGCGCAGAAATATGATTCAAGCTGCGGTAGAGGGCCAATCGTGGCCGTTCGCCGCTGCCTCTCACTTTGCGACGGATTCTGCGATGAATCGCTTCGCGAACTATTGCTCTGCTCGTATTTGCCATTTCTGTTACCCGTGAATGATAAATGGTCAATGGTGAATCGTAGACCGACCATTCTCCATTTACGATTTACTATTTGCCTGTTTTTCCTGGTTTCAACTTGATCGCTTTATCGGCGTAGCGAATGCCCTTGCCCTTGTAGGCATCAGGCTTGCGCAATCTGAACATCTCCGCCGCCACCTGTCCGAGCCTCTGCTTGTCGATGCTCGTCAACGTTAAGGTGGTTTGATACTGCTGAATGCTCGCTTTGGTCGTCATCTTCTCGGCTTTGGCTTCCACCCCCTCTGGCAGGGGAAACTCAATCGGATGGGAGTAGCCGAGAGAAAAAACTATGCGCTTCGCCTGCACGTCTGCTTTGTAACCAACTCCAACGACATCCATCTGCCGGGTGAAGCCTTCGGTCACGCCCACGATCGCGTTGTTCGCGAGTGCCCGGGCCAGACCATGCAGCGGCGCCAGGTCGTCCGAGGTCCTCTCCGCGCGAAGCTCATCCCCTTCGAGTTTGAAACTAATACCCGCGGGAATCGGAGTTGTTAACGTGCCCTTCGGTCCCTTCACTTCGAGCGACTGCTCCTGAATGTTGACCGAGACGCCCTTGGGTAGCGTGATTATTTTCTTGCCTATGCGCGACATAATTGAAACCTCAGTGAAAAGTGATGAGCAGGAAAAGCCTCTACCTTTTACTTTTCACCTTTCACTCTTGACTCTTCACTCCTAATAAATCTGCGCCAACAATTCTCCGCCGACGTTTTCGCGACGGGCCGCTTTGCCACTCATCAAGCCTTTGGAAGTGGAAACGATGTTAACGCCATAGCCATTGAGCACCTTGGGAATCTCGCTTGAGCCCACGTAGACGCGGCGACCAGGACGCGAAACTCTTTCCAGCTTCGTGATCGAAGAAGTGCCCCGCGCATCGTAGCGAAGAAAAATTCTAATCGTGCGCTTGATGCCCTCGCCCTTAATGACGAAGTTATTGATGTAGCCCTCTTCTTTCAGAATGCGGGCGATTTCTAGCTTCAATCTCGATGCCGGGATATCCGCGCGGGTGTGCTTTGCCGCAATCGCATTGCGGATTCGCGTCAACATATCGGCGATAGGATCAGTCATCTATACAACTCCAAATCAGGTGTCGGGTGCCAGGGAACGGGTGCCACTTTGGTTCCTGCTGGAACCCGGCACCTGAAACCTGTCACCTGTTTCTTACCAACTAGACTTAACGACGCCGGGGATTTGCCCCTGCAACGCCAACTCGCGAAAACAGATGCGGCACAAATTAAACTTTCGCAGGTAGGCCCGCGACCTGCCGCAACGCTTGCAGCGCGTATAAGCACGCACAGCAAACTTCGGTTTCCGCTCCGATTTTGCAATTAGTGATTTCTTTGCCATAACTCCTCGGGTGTTGGGTATCGGGTCTCAGGTGCCGGAAGTCTGGCTGACACCCGATACCCGGCACCTGGTACCGGTTTTATGCCCTAAACGGCATTCCCAATCCCTTCAAAAGTGCTCGAGCCTGTTCATCGTCTCGAGCGGTCGTAATAATCGTAATGTTCATTCCGCGCAGCTTGTCGACTTTGTTGAAATCGATCTCGGGAAAAATCAGTTGCTCGCGCACTCCGATCGTGTAGTTACCGCGGCCGTCGAAAGCCTTCGGAGAAATCCCGCGAAAGTCTCTTACACGAGGCAGCGCGATGGAGACCAGGCGATCGAGAAACTCATACATCCGATCACCACGCAGCGTAACCATCACGCCAATCGGCATGCCCTGGCGCAGCTTGAACGAGGCGATTGATTTCTTGGCCTTGGTGATAACCGGCTTCTGACCAGTGATGGCTCGCAGTTCGTCGGCAGCCGTGTCGAGAATCTTGGCGTTGGCAATTGCCTCGCCCATGCCCATATTCAGCACGACCTTGGTGACGCGCGGTATGGCCATGGGATTGGTAATCCCAAATTCCTTCGCCACCGCCGGCGCCACTTCTTTTTGATACCGCTCTTTTAATCTTGCCATCTCAATCCCCTGGTGAATGGTAAAGGTGAATAGTAAATCGTCGTTGTCGACTCAGTCGTGCATTCACCATTTACTATTCACTATTTACCGTCTCTATTTCTCCAACGAGTGTCCGCTTCCGGACGCCACGCGAATCTTGGTGCCATCGCCTTCGAACTGGTAACGCACCCGGGTAGGCTTCCCTGACTGCGGATCGATCAGCTGCACGTTGGAAATATTGATGAATGCTTCCTTCTCGATGATGCCGCCGCCGCGGTTGCTCTGCGGGTTCGCCTTCTGGTGGCGCTTGATGATGCCCGCGCCTTCCACCTTGACCTTGCCTTTGGTCGGAGAAACCTCAAGCACACGGCCGCGCTTGCCTTTGTCGCGCCCGGCAATTACTGCTACCTGATCGTTCTTTTTTATTTTCGGCCGCTTTGTCGTCGCCATTACTAAATAACCTCCGGCGCGAGTGAAACGATTTTCATAAAGTTTTTGTCGCGCAGTTCACGGGCCACCGGACCAAACACGCGCGTCCCGATAGGAGTGCCGTCTTCTTTAATTAACACCGCAGCGTTTTGATCGAAACGGATGTAGGTCCCATCCTTGCGCCGCGTTTCTTTGCGAGTGCGCACGATCACGGCATCTTGCACGGTTCCTTTTTTGATCGTGCCATCGGGCGATGCTTCCTTGACGGTCACCTTGATCCGATCACCAAGCCGGGCAATCTTGCCGGTCGATCCGCCGATCGGCATGATCATCTCAACTCGTCTTGCACCTGAATTGTCGGCGACATCCAGGGATGTCTGCATCTGTATCATTTGCTCACTCCGTTCGCGGTCGCGGGTTTCGGGTTTCGGGTCTCAGCTTCACCAGCACCCGGAACCCGATACCTGCTATTTGGCCGCTTTCTGCACAATTTCGATTACGCGCCAACGCTTTCGCGCCGACATTGGCCGCGTTTCCACTATCCGCACCTTATCGCCAATCGTCGCGCCCAGCTCATCGTGGGCCATAAACTTCGACGTCCGGCGAACATAGCGGCGGTATTTCGTGTGGCGCACCAAACGGTCAACGCGGACGACAACTGTTTTTTGCATTTTGTCGGACGTAATCACGCCGACTTTTTGCGAACGATGCGCGCGCTTTACTTCAGCGCCGGCGCCGTTGTCACCGCCAACCTCGGCGGCGCTCGCCGTTTCTGCCGTTTCGATGTTGCTCTCTTCTTCCATGCTTTTCACTCAACTAGAGACCCGAGGTCTGCAAATCCTGCTATTAATCCGCGACTTATTTAAGATTTCGCCGCGGCTCCAACCACACTATTCAGCTTGCGATTCGCTTTGCTTCTTCAGAGTGTGAAGACGCGCCAGCGATTTTCTTTCCTCACGAATGCGCTTCACCGCGTCTACTTCGCCGAGGGCCAGCTTAAACTTTAAACGAAAGAGCGATTCTTTCAGCCGGGCAGTTTCACCATTCAACTCCTCGGTTGAAAACTCGCGGTACTTGTCTAACTCTTCGCGGCGTTTCATATCTAGATCGCGCCCCCTTCTTGATCCGCGCGGGTCACAAACTTGGTCTTAATCGGAAGCTTGGCAGCCGCGAGGCGCATCGCATCTCGTGCTGTCTTTTCGTCCACTCCCTCAATCTCGTAAAGAATCCTGCCTGGCTTAACTACCGCCACCCAGTATTCGGGAGCGCCTTTGCCCTTGCCCATACGTGTTTCCGCCGGCTTCTTGGTTACCGGCTTATCGGGGAACATGCGAATCCAGACTTTGCCACCGCGTTTGATATGACGAGTCATCGCAATACGCGCAGCTTCAATCTGACGATCCGTAATCCACGCGGGCTCCAGACACTTGAGCCCGTATTCACCGAAGCTGACCTCGCTGCCACGAGTCGCGAGCCCGGTCATGCGGCCGCGCATCTGCTTTCGGTGCTTAACTTTCTTCGGCATCAACATAGCGTTTTACCTGTTTCCAATCTCGAATTTCTAATTTTAGATTTCGACTCGGCCAGGGCGTTTCCAGCAGACAATCTCAAATCTAAAATCCGCAATCCGAAATTCCCTTATCCGTTTTCTCCACGCGGTCGCCGTCCATCCGAACCACCGCCACCTTCGCGCTCACGACGAGTACGCGGGCGACGCTCGCGTTCACCCATGCGTGTTTCGTTGATCGGATCCGATCCGGTGCCACGAGCCATGGCGGCTTTCGCGTCCAGAATTTCGCCGCGATAAATCCAGACCTTCACGCCAATCTGTCCAAATGTCGTCTTCGCTTCAGCCAGGCCGTAATCGATGTCAGCCCTGAGCGTGTGCAAAGGCAACCTGCCCTGTAGATGCCATTCACTGCGGGCAATCTCAGCTCCGTTCAGACGACCGCTAACCTTCACTTTGATTCCCTGTGCGCCAAACCTGAGCGACTCTTCAACCGCCTTGCGCATCGCCCGGCGAAACGCAATTCGCTTTTCAAGTTGAGCGGCAATCTTTTCCGCCTGCAACTGCGCGTTTAGTTCCGGCTTATGGATTTCCTGGATCGAAACCAAAACCTCGCGGCCCGTCTTGGCTGAAAGATCACTTTTCAGCTTGTCGATCTCGGCGCCCTTGCGACCGATGATGATGCCCGGACGCGACGTGTAGATTATGATCTTGAGCCGGTTGGCGGCGCGCTCGATGTCAACGTGTGAAACGCCGGCGCCGGCAAAGCGAAACTTCAGATTTGCCTTAAGCTTCAAATCCTCCAACAAGTATTCGCCATACTGCTTCTTCGCGAACCAGTGCGAATGCCAGTCCTTGTTGTAGCCGAGGCGGAATCCGTATGGATGAACTTTCTGACCCACAATCTTCTCCAGTTCTTGTTGCGTGAAACCCGGAGGTTTCTTTTCGGTCGTTTTAGATCTCAGACTTCAAACTATTGAATCTCAAATCTGAAATTTGAAATCTCAAAATCCCAAGTCTCAAATCTCAATCTCTATTCTCAAATTGAATCTCAAATTTGAATTATGAGATCTCAAAAGCATTGAGCACTACTCGGTCGTCTTCTTCTCGCCGTCTTTCGCATCCGCGTTCTTGTTCTTTCGGCCTTCTGACTTCGGCGCTGCCTTCCTGGCGCGCGGCGCAGCTGCAGCTCCACCGCGTTTGCGGCCCTTGCTCTCGGCCAGCTTTGCCGGTTTCGCTTCAGCGGCTTTCACGGCTTTGCCGTCGCCATGGCGCGCGGCTTTCGGTTCGGGCCGATCGTCGTTTGAAAGCAGAATCGTAATGTGACAGAAATGGCGCTGCTCACGATAGGCACGTCCCTGCGGAGCGGGTCGCACGCGACGTCGATTCTTGGTTGGCCCACGATCCACGAACGCGGTCTTTACCCAGAGATCATCCGGATCGATTGCGATGTTCGCCTTTTCAGCCGCTTCGTTGGCATTGGCGATCGCCGAACGCACGCATTTTTCAATTCCGGTTGCCGCGCGCTTGTTTGCGTAACGCAGGATTGCCAGGGCCTGGTTGACGTCTTTGCCGCGAATCATATCCACAACCAGCCGCGCTTTCTGCGCAGACCCTCGAAGATATTTTGCACTTGCTGTCGATTCCATACTGTCCTCAAGTTTCGCGCTTTCGAAACTACTTCGATAACACTACTTCGATACTTTGGTCGCCTTTTCCACCTTCGTGCCGGAGTGCCCCTTAAACGTTCGCGTGGGCGCAAACTCGCCGAGCTTATGCCCGACCATGTTTTCAGTGACGTAGACCGGGAGATGGCGCTTGCCATTGTGGACGCCAAACGTCAGCCCAACCATGTCCGGCGAAATCGTTGAACGCCGCGACCAGGTCTTAATCACGGGCGGCCGCTGATCGTTTGCCCTCGCGCGGTCAACCGCCTTCTGAACACTGCCGTCGATGAATGGTCCCTTTTTAACTGAACGTGCCATATCGCTCCATTTCGGATTTCGGATTGCGAAGTTCGGATTTGAGGCGGCTTCCTAAATCCGCATTCCGAATCCCGAATTCCGAAATTTACTTGGTTCTTCGATCGCGCAGAATCATTCTCTGCGTTCGCTTGTTACTTCTCGTCTTATAGCCGCGCGTCGGCTGGCCCCATGGCGTTACCGGATTGCGGCCGCCGGAAGTTTTACCCTCACCACCGCCGTGCGGATGGTCCACCGGGTTCATTGCCACGCCGCGCACTTTCGGGCGCAGGCCCTTCCAGCGCGAACGTCCGGCTTTACCCAGCGAGACATTCTCGTGCTCGATGTTTCCCACCTGACCAATCGTGGCCCGGCAAACTAAAGGCACTCGACGGACTTCACCTGACGGCATGCGGAGCTGGGCGTAGTCGCCTTCCTTGGCAACTAACTGCGCAAACGCTCCCGCCGAACGGGCCATCTGTCCACCCTTGCCGGGACGCAATTCAATATTGTGAATCTGCGTACCGAGGGGAATATTGATCAGCGGCAACGAATTGCCCGGCAGAATGTCAGCCTCGGGACCGCTCATGATTGTCTTGCCTACTTCCAGGCCGCTGGCGGCAATGATGTAGCGCTTCTCGCCGTCGAGATAGGTGATCAGAGCGATGTGAGCCGACCGATTCGGATCGTACTCAATCTGCGTGATCCGACCCGGCACGCCTTCCTTGTCGCGCTTGAAATCAACGATGCGATAGAAACGTTTGTGACCGCCACCACGTCGTCTAACCGTGATTCGTCCATCGTTGTTGCGACCCGAAATTCGCTTCTTCGGTTCAAGGAGCGACTTCTCAGGCACGGCGCCGGCCGTCAACTCATCTCGGGTAAGATAAGTTTGATAGCGGCGCGCCGGAGAGGTTGGTTTTAGCTTCTTAATTCCCATAACTTAAAGTTTCGAGTTCCAAGTTTCGAGTTTTGAGTTTTCGCGTTCCCAGTTTCTTGACTTGAAACTCGAAACCGAAACTCAAGACTAGATGCTTTCGCCGTAATCGACTGGATTCTCGCCCTGTTTCAGCGTCACGTAAGCCTTTTTCCATGCAGGCTTACGACCTTCGTGTCGTCCGCGCCGTGCCATCTTGCCCATGAAGTTGATCGTGCGCACGCGGTCAACCTTCACCTGAAAAATTGATTCGATAGCCGACTTGATTTCCGGCTTGGTCGCCCGGCGATCCACTCGGAAGGTCAGCAACTGACCAGTGTCCTGCGTCTCTTCTTTCGCAACCAAAGCCTTCTCGGTAATTACCGGCGACTTGATGATGTCCCAAACTGTCCTCATTATTCGTCGCCTCCTTCCGGTGCCTCAGTCTCGGTCGCCGCAGGTTCTGCCGGTGCCGCCTTCGGTTTACGCACGCGCTTTGGCTTTGCCGGCGCGGCCTCTACCGGTGCAGCTTCGACCTTTTCTTCCGTTACCGCACCAGACCCTTCACCAGCGTCTGCATCTTTCTTTGGCCCCAGCAACTGCTCGAGCTCTTTCACGGCCGCTTCGGAAATAATCAACTTCTCGTGGTAAAGGAGATCGTAGATATTCAGCGCAAAGCTGTTAGTCACTTTCGTGGTCCGCACGTTCCTGGTCGAAAGCATCAGATTCTCATTGTCGAGCGAGTCGACAATCAGCGTCTTGCCCTCGTGGCCCAGGCCCTTCAAAGACGCGACAAAATCTTTCGTCTTCGGCTTGTCGATCTGCCAACCATCCACCACGCTTACGCGGCCTTCGCGAACGCGCTCCGAAAGCGCCGAACGCAACGCGCCCTGGCGCATCTTCTTCGGCATGTTGTAGGACCAGTCGCGCGGCTGCGGACCGTGAACATTGCCGCCGCCCTTCCAGAGGGGCGAACGAATCGAAGCGATGCGCGCGCGGCCAGTGCCCTTCTGCTTCCAAAGCTTGCGACCTGAACCCGAAACGTCGCCCCTGGTTTTGGTAGCCGAGGTTCCCTGACGCGCGTTGGCCATATAATTCCTGACGGCAGCGTGAATCAGCGCCTCATTCAGTGGCACATCAAATACGGCGTCAGACAATTCGACTTCGCCAACCTCTTCGTTTTTTAAGTTGCGCACCTTAACGGTAGGCATATTGAACTCCAAATTCAGTGATGAGTACTGAGTGCTGAGTAATGAGTCCTGAGGGTTTGCTCCTCATCACTCATAACTCATCACTCAAGACTTCTTTTTCTGCCGGTCAGCCTTGCTGACAATCACAACGCTTCCGTTCGCACCCGGAACCGCGCCTCGAATCATCAAAAGATTATTTTCCGTATCCACGCGGGCAATGGTTAAGCCCTTAATCGTGATCCGCGCATCGCCCATGTGACCCGAAGACCGCATGCCCTTAATAACGCGGGAAGGATAGGCCGACTGGCCAATCGAACCCGGCGCGCGCACGTTCATCGAACCATGCGATTCCGGTCCGCGATTAAAATGATGTCGCTTGACAGTGCCGGCGAACCCGCGGCCTTTGGACTTGCCCACCACATGGACCACGTCGCCTTCGGCAAACTGATCCACCAGGATCTTATCGCCGACATTGGTTTCGCTGGACGCATCCAAACGAAATTCCTTGAGAATGCGAGTGGGCGGCACGCCGCCACCGGTCTTCTCGAAGTGACCGCGCATCGGCTTGGTCACATTTTTCAACTTTGGTGGCCGCTCATCCACTAGTCCGAGCTGTACCGCATCGTATCCATCAGCCCCGGCAGCAGACTTCTTTTGCACCACGACGCATGGCCCAGCCTTGATGACGGTGACCGGCGTTACCCTGCCGTCTTCCGCAAAAAGTTGCGTCATGCCGATTTTTCTTCCAATGATTCCGTTAATCATGATCTTAGATTTCTGATTTTAGATTTCTAATTTCCCTCGATGGCCGAACTAACCGGCGATCGAAAACCTAAAATCCAATATCGAAAATTAGTTACTGTCTGCCGAAAGCCTTAATTTCCACGTCAACGCCGGCTGGAAGATCCAGTTTCATCAGCGCATCAACCGTCTGCGGCGTTGGATCGAGAATGTCCATCAGACGCTTATGCGTTCTGATTTCAAACTGCTCACGCGACTTCTTATCGACGTGCGGCGAGCGAAGCACGGTCCATTTATTCTTTACCGTTGGCAAAGGGATGGGCCCAGCCACGCGCGCGCCGGTCCGCTTCGCTGTCTCCACAATCTCCGCGGTGGATTGATCCAAAACGCGGTGGTCGTAGGCTTTTAATCTGATTCTGATCTTTTCGTTCAGCATAGGGTCATTTCCGATTCTGAAATCTCAAATCTGAGATCTCAAATCTCAAATCTGAAGTCCTGGACTATTCAACAATGTCCGAAACCGTACCGGCTCCAACCGTGCGGCCGCCTTCGCGAATGGCGAAGCGCAACCCCTTCTCCATGGCGATTGGCGCGATCAACTCGATCTCCATCGCCACGTTGTCGCCCGGCATCACCATCTCCACGCCTTCCGGCAAACTCGCCACTCCCGTCACGTCCGTCGTGCGGAAGTAAAACTGCGGCCGGTATCCCGTGAAGAACGGGGTATGTCGTCCGCCTTCTTCCTTCGTCAGCACATAAGCCTCAGCCTTGAACTTCGTGTGCGGCGTAATCGAACCCGGCTTCGCAATTACCTGTCCGCGCTCGATGTCCTTCCGCTCAACTCCGCGCAGCAACAACCCGACGTTGTCTCCCGCTGTGCCTTCGTCCAGTAGCTTCTTGAACATCTCGACGCCCGTGCAGACCGTCGAACGTGTCGGGCGAATTCCAATAATCTCCACCGTCTCGTTGACCTTCACCTTGCCGCGTTCCACACGGCCCGTGGCCACTGTGCCGCGTCCCTGAATCGTGAAAATGTCTTCCACCGGCATCAAAAACGGCTTCTCAATGTCGCGCGCCGGAGTCGGAATGTAACTATCAACCGCGTCCATCAGCTCTTCAACCGTCTTCTCCCATTCCGGATCGCCTTCCAAGGCCTTCAAGGCCGAACCCTTGATCACTGGAATGTCGTCGCCGGGAAACTCATAGGCGCTTAATAATTCTCGAACCTCTAACTCAACCAGCTCCAGCAACTCAGCATCGTCCACCGCATCGGCCTTGTTCATGAACACGACCATCGCCGGCACGCCTACCTGTCTCGCCAGCAGAATGTGCTCACGCGTCTGGGGCATGGGGCCGTCCGTGGCAGCGACCACCAGAATAGCTCCGTCCATCTGCGCCGCACCCGTGATCATGTTCTTCACATAGTCAGCGTGACCAGGACAGTCGACGTGCGCGTAGTGCCGCGCCTTCGTCTCATACTCCACGTGCGCCGTCGCGATCGTGATACCTCGTGCTTTTTCCTCAGGCGCCTTGTCAATCTGATCGAAGGCAATAAACTGCACCTTCGGATTGTTCTTCCCCAACACCTTCGTGATCGCCGCCGTTAACGTCGTCTTCCCATGGTCTACGTGACCAATCGTCCCGATGTTTACGTGTGGTTTACTGCGGTCGAATTTCTCTTTACTCATCTCTGATTTTCCCTCGCCTATTCACTAGACTCGCCCGGTGCCGGTGCCGCCGTTGCCCTGAACCCTTGCGATAACTTCTTCCGCAATGTTCTTGGGCGCCTGCTCGTAACGTTCGAAGTGCATGGTCGAAGTTGCGCGTCCCTGCGTCGCCGAACGTAAGTCCGTCGTGTAACCAAACATTTCTGAAAGGGGAACGAATGAAGTTATAACCTGGGCGCCACCAACGCGCGGCTCCATGCTTTCAATCTTGCCTCGACGCGAACTCAAGTCGCCGTTAACCGGACCGGTATAGTCGTTTGGAGTGACAACTTCGATTCGCATGATCGGTTCGAGCAGCACTGGTTTGGCTTTTCTTACCGCATCCTGGAATGCCATCGAGCCCGCAATGTGGAATGAACGCTCGTCGGAATCAACTTCGTGATACGAACCAAAAACCAAGCGGACGCGAATATCCACTAGCTCGTAACCAGCCAGGAATCCACGCTCCATCGCGTCACGAATTCCCTGCTCAACCGGCTTGATGTATTCGCGCGGGATCGCGCCGCCGGTGATCTTGTTCTCGAAGACGAAACCTTCGCCGGGCGCCGGCTCGATCTCGATTTCAACGTGACCAAACTGCCCGCGACCACCAGTTTGCTTCTTGAATACTTCCTTGCCGGGCGCCGGTTGCGTAATCGTTTCGCGATACGCCACCTGCGGCTTGCCGACATTTGCTTCCACGCCGAATTCGCGCTTCATGCGGTCAACGATGATCTCGAGATGAAGCTCGCCCATGCCGGCGATAATTGTTTGACCTGTCTCCGGATCGGTTGAAACGTTGAATGAAGGATCTTCCTGGGCGAGGCGATTGAGTGCCACACCCAGTTTGTCCTGATCCTGACGCGTCTTGGGTTCAACCGCAACGCGGATAACCGGCGCGGGAAACTCCATCCGCTCAAGAATGATCGGCTTGTTCTCATCGCAGACGGTGTCGCCAGTCGTAACCTGCTTCATGCCGCCGATCGCGATGATTTCGCCTGCACTTGCTTCGTCGATGTCTTCGCGCTTGTTCGCATGCATGCGCATCAAGCGGCCGACCCGTTCCTTGGTTTCCTTAATGGGATTGTAGGCGTATGAACCGGCCTTGATCGTGCCACTGTAAAGTCTGACGAATGAAAGCTGTCCAAGATGCTTATCGGCCATGATCTTGAAAACCAGACCTGAGAACGGCGCGCTCGCTTCGGGAGGACGAGCTTCGGTCTCGCCTGTCTTAGGATTGATGCCTTCAACCGGCGGAATGTCGAGCGGCGACGGCAGGTAATCAACAACTGAGTCGAGCAGTGTCTGCACGCCCTTGTTCTTGAATGCCGAGCCAGTCACAACCGGAACCAGCTTCAATTCGAGCGTGCCTTTGCGTAACGCTTTGCGAATCTCAGCCTCAGAGATCTCTTCGCCTTCGATGTACTTATGCATCAAGCCATCATCAACGGACGAAACCGCCTCAACCAGCTTTTCGCGAGCGGCTGCGGCGGCCTCTTTTAAATCTTCGGGAATCTCTACGGTCTCGTAATTCGAACCCTTACTTTCGTCGCTCCAAATCAAACCTTTCATCGATATCAAATCGACGACGCCTTTCAGCTGATCTTCGAGTCCGATTGGAATTTGAATGGCGACGGGATTTGCGCCCAGGCGGTCAATAATTGATTGGAAGGAACGGTCAAACGAAGCGCCGGCACGATCGAGCTTGTTAATGAAACAAATTCGGGGAACGCCATACTTATCAGCTTGCCGCCACACCGTTTCCGATTGCGGCTCGACGCCCGCGACGCCGTCAAACACGGCCACTGCACCGTCGAGCACCCGAAGCGAGCGCTCAACTTCCATCGTGAAGTCTACGTGGCCCGGAGTGTCAATAATATTGATGCGATGGTCGATTCCGTTGCGCTCCCAGTAGCAAGTGGTCGCGGCGCTGGTAATCGTGATGCCACGCTCCTGCTCCTGCTCCATCCAGTCCATCGTCGCGGTTCCCTCGTGCACTTCGCCAATCTTGTGCGTAATGCCCGTGTAATAAAGGACCCGTTCGGTGGTCGTGGTCTTCCCGGCATCAATGTGGGCCATGATGCCGATGTTCCGAGTTAGATTTAAGTCTTGCTTCGCCATTTCAACTAATTTGGTCTTTGGTATTGGCCTTAGGTCTTCGACAAAGACCAAAGTCCCAGGACCGTTTTACTTAGAACTTGTAATGCGCAAATGCCTTGTTTGCATCGGCCATGCGATGCGTGTCTTCCTTCTTCTTTACCGAATTACCGCGGTTATTGGCAGCGTCGAGAATCTCGCCGGCCAGGCGGTCGGTCATGGTCTTTTCACCACGACCGCGTGCATATGAAACAATCCAGCGAATCGCGAGCGCGCCACGTCGTTCCTGATGAACTTCAATCGGGACCTGATATGTCGAACCGCCAACACGGCGTGATTTCACTTCGACCGTGGGCTTAACGTTATCGATCGCGCGCTTGAAGACTTTGAGCGGCTCATCGCTCGTCTTCTCGCCAATCTGCTTCATGGCGCTATAAAAGATGATTTCCGCCACCGACTTCTTACCGCCCCACATGACGCCGTTGATAAACTTGGTCACCAGGGGGCTGTTGTAAATCGGATCCGGAAGTACTTCGCGTCTCTCTGCAACTCTACGTCTTGGCATAAATCAGGTCTCGGGTCTCGGGTATCAGGTTTCGGGTTTTAACTCTCAGACACCTGACACCCGGCACCTGAGACCCGCTTTCAAGCTTATTTTCCTGCGCCTGCCTTCGGTCGTTTCGCGCCATATTTGGAACGGCCCTGCTTACGATCAGCAACACCGACGGAGTCCAGGGTGCCGCGAATAACGTGATAGCGCACGCCTGGCAAATCTTTAACTCGACCGCCCCGAATCAGCACAATCGAGTGCTCCTGAAGGTTGTGTCCAACGCCCGGAATGTAGGTCGTAACCTCAATTCCATTGGTCAAACGCACGCGAGCGACCTTGCGCAAAGCTGAATTCGGCTTCTTGGGGGTTTGCGTGTAAACACGCGTGCAAACTCCGCGTTTTTGCGGGGAACTCTGCAACGCGGGGCTGGCCGTCTTGTATTTGACCGCCTGGCGACCCTTGCGAACTAATTGATTAATCGTCGGCACTTTTTATTTCCTTCGACTCACCCGTCACAATCCCGACGGGCCGGGGTTCTGACTTTTGTCTGGCGCAAAGCGCAAAAGGCCGTTGCCTGCCTCTTTCCGGAACCGCGGTAATCCGAATCCGCTTCGTCCGGCAGTCAGCGCAAGCGAGCTGCCCTGTTAAAATAGTCTGACCTCTAAGTTAGGGACGTTCTAATTCGCCTTCGACTCTCGACGGGGGCGGGCGTGGATTTTGGCTTCCCTATAGCCGACTTTTCTGTGGCGTCGCATTTTAATGGACGAGAAGGCCGGGCCTTTCACGCGTGTTTGCGTTGGAACATCCGGTTTTACCCGAGCGCTTCGCAAACAACTTACGCCACAATAATTGTCAAAACCGCCTGCCTAAAACTGCAGCCGGACAACGCCTCCACACCGACAGAACCTACCCAAGCGTTGTTTGTTGACTTCAGACTGTAGTCCGAAACCGGAAACTATAATGATCTGCATTTTAACTGTCAAGCGCAGGTGGTGGGTTATTGACGAGATTAAGCACTTGGATTTGTCCTTGACATTAATCTCATCGGATCTCTAGCATTAGTTCGAGGCTCACTCCTTGCAGTCTCAAATTCCTGCCTTCTAGAAAGGCATTAAGAACTTAATGCTTCGAATCGGCCGTGAAGTTAATCCAGAACCACATGGGGTTCTCTTGTCCGCAACTGCGGATGATGTTAAATCGGCTCAGAACAGAGAACGGATTCGCTCTATTGAAAGAAGAGGAACGCTTGCCGCGTGGAATGACTTCATTGGTTTTGGCGTTTCAAAAATCTTTGGTCTTTCTGGCTTAATAATCGGAGGTATCGGATACGTGGTGCCGAGTTTTTCCCCAATCGTCGTTAACAAACCAGCTTGGGTGGCAGGAGCGGGACTAGCATTGCTTACTGGGAAAAATGTCTTAGCCTTAATCTCCAAGTTAGAGAGGTCAATGAAGTGAATAGGATCAAAGATCGATTGATCGCATACAAAATATCGTATTTCCGTTTGGGAGTTTTTGGCATTGGGGCGCTCTTGGTAACTCTCGGCTGCTACTCGATGTCGGTAAGCCTTGGAGCTGCATATACGTTTTTGGGCGGGTTCTTATTTCTGACGGGACTTCAAGTCGTGACGTGGTCCGTGGGCTTACACTTGGAACTCCTCGGCAACGTGCCAGCAGAGTACCAGTATGCCCTAGCCGAAGTGGACGTGCGAGATGGCCAGGCGGCCGAATACTACGATACCTCCCGTGAGCGCGCGGCTGAGTATTATAGCCAGGCAGCTGCACGTGCCGCCGATCTTTATACCGAGGCTTCCGAGAAAGTCGGCGAAGTGGCCTGGACAGCTCGCGAGACCGCAACTCGACAAACAAGCGTCGTCGCCGCAGCGATTGAAGCAGGGAAAAAGGCCTATCAGGAAGAGAAACGCAAAACTGAACTGTCAGGCAGGATTGAAGAGTCTCCAAGGTACAAAGAAGAAAAGACTAACTGACGCTGATGATCGTGGAAGTTGCCGCTAATAACTGTTTTCCCGTTTTCGTTTGTCCGAATCGCGAGACTCCTAAAGAACAGACTTCAGAACCTGCCAAATTCCCCAGCCGATCGCGGTGAGTAACAGCAGAACGACTATTCCTACCGCAAAAACTATCAACTTGAACTTCGCATAGCGATTCTTGTCTGGCGGAGCCAGCGAGCTCTGCGGGAAATATGGTGGCGGCGTGTAAGTTGCCATTAACTCTCCTTAAACGACTCACAAAACCTAATTAACGAAGCGTATCGTCATGAAGTCTACGCCCTCCCTGATGGTCGGGCTACTCTCCAGTAGTTCCCGGCTTGCGCGTGGGCTTGGGTTTGGGCTTTGAATTTGAATTAGATTTGGAATTTGAGTTTGCTTTGGAAGACCGGGACGTATTTGAATTGGTCGAGTCGCTATTGGAATTCTCCTGATCTTCGCCTTTCTTCTGCTTCTTCAGAATATCTTCCTGATGTTTCTTGCCAGCCCGAATTCGTTTGGCACCTTCGCGTGCCTCTTCCAGAGCATCCTCGGCGCGATAGTTTTGCGGATCTATTTCCAGCGACTTCGAAAATGCCGACACTGCCTCGTCGTAATTCGCCAACTTCGAAAGTGCCACGCCCAAGTCGTAGTAAATATCTGAATCATCAGACTTCAACCGCGTCGCCTGCCGGTATTCCCTGATGGCTTCGCTGTAGAGATGCAACCCGGCGTAGGCCTGACCCAGGTTGTAGTGTGCTTCCGCATCCTTGTCATCCGATTGAAACTGTTTCTTGTACTTCTCAACTGCTTTCTTGTACGACTCTTCAGCCTCATCCTCTTTGCCAACGGCGTCAAAAGCTAACCCGAGTCTGAAGTGGGCCTCAGCTAACTCCGGATCCAAGCGGGTCGCTTCCAGGAAAGCTTCAACGGCTTTTTCATCCAGGTCGGTCCGGTAGAATTCTCTGCCGCTTTCAACGAGGGTCTGCGCGCGCGAACGATCTCCTTCGCTGGCGACAACTGAACCGGCGCTAGCGTCCACGGCAGCAGGCTTTTTCCTCGAGCAGGCACCTTGACTAAAAAGCACCGCAGAGACGACGATCGCGACGATAAGAAGGGGCGATTTCATTCCGGTTTCCTGGCTTGAATTCAGCGGGGAGTTTTAGACGCCCAACCTATCTACTTGAATTTGGAATGTGAGTCAAACCGGCCTTCCAGCCGGACTCGCAGCGGAGGCGACCGGAAATCCCCAGGGCTAAAGTTAAGGGGCAACTTATGGAAAGAGACGGCTATTCCTCTTTTTTCCTATCAACTGCAACTTCTGTGAGAACTCAGGCCCCTGCAGGTCGCGACGGTTTCACACAGACTCGAAATTGAGTATCGCCCGCAAAAGGAGTGGAAATGTTGAGAAACGACCGCCGACTTATTGGATTGTTCCTGCCAATTGCCCTGGTAGGACTTTTTCTGTTCGCCACCACGGCTTCGGCCCAGAGGGCCAGGCGTGAAGCCATAGCCTTCACGCCGCCAAACTTGAGTCTCGTGGCAGATCAGCAGGTAATCACAGTCTGCGAGGGCTCAGGCCCAGCTGTGGTCAATCTCAATGCGCGGGTCACTTCAAACTACCCCGTCAGTTACCGCTGGTCGACGAACGCCGGCCGCGTGACGGGCGATGGCGCGACTGTGACCTGGGACCTCTCAGGCGTACAGCCGGGTTATTACCGCGCCAACGTGGACATCGATACCGGCAGCGGCGACGAACTGTGCCAGGCGTTTTCGTCTACCACCGTGTTGGTCAAGCGTTGTGCACCGCCAAGACCGGTGTGTCCCAATGTTGTAGTGAACTGTCCGGATAATGTTGTTCTGGGCGAACCGGTGACGTTCACTTCAAACGTGACGGGCGGATCTTCAAACATTACCCCAACCTATAACTGGGTTGTCTCAGCCGGAAGAATCATCGAGGGACAAGGAACCAGCTCGATTCGCGTCGATACCACCGGCCTGGCGGGTCAAACTTTGACCGCAACTCTTTCGATGGATGGATATGGCCTCGATTGCTCGACGTCGTGCCCGGTGCAGTTCCCGGTTCCGGTTGAATGCAAGAGGTTCGATGAATTTCCTGACATCTCGCGCAACGACGAAAAAGCTCGCCTCGATAACTACGCAATCGAACTAAACGATCCAACCTTGCAAGCTTACGTGATCGTTTATCCAGGTCAGCGCGGCCGTCCAGGTGACGTTCAACGACACATCACGCGCATTGTCGACTACATGGTCAACTCGCGTGGAATCAACAGCCAGCGCATAGTTACCCTGGTTGGTCCGGCTCGTTCCGAACTGACCGTCGAATTGTGGACTTGCCCGCAGGGAGCGAAGCCTCCTGCGATTCCGAGGTAACAATAGCAGCGGAATTACGGACGCGGACGCGAAGTCCATTCCAAGAACCCGAGGCCGGCGAGAGTGAACAACTCTTGCCGGCCATTTGCTGTATGCTTCTCTTCCCCATGGCGAGTGAATTGCTTAACGAGAGCGAGAAAATGAGCGAGCTTGAATTTGACGTCATCATTGTGGGTGGAGGACCAGCGGGTCTGAGCGCCGCGCTGGTTCTAGGCCGCTGCCGGCGGCGAGTGCTTGTTTGCGACGCGGGGCAGCCAAGAAATGCGGCGTCCCATGGCCTTCATCTTTTTCTGACACGCGACGGAATAGAGCCCGCACAGTTTCTGAGCATCGCTCGCGAGCAGTTGCGACCTTACGAGACTGTCGAGCTTCGTAGCGCCCGAGTCATTTCAGCAAAACGCCTGACTGGCGGTTTTGAGATCACGCTGGAGGCGCAGGATGGTGAACCTGAGCTACGAGCTACGGCACGCAAACTGTTGCTGGCCACGGGAGTGGTAGACACGCTTCCAAAGATTGAAGGCTTATCCGAATTCTACGGGATCAGCGTTTTTCATTGTCCCTATTGCGACGGCTGGGAGATGCGCGATCAACCGCTGGCTATCTATGGACCAGGTGAGAAAGGGTTAGGCTTGGCACTGGAACTGTCGTTTTGGAGCCGGGACCTGGCGCTCTGCACCGATGGACCATCCGAGTTAACTGAGCATCAGCTTGAGCGTTTATCTGATCGCGGGATTGACCTGCGCGAAGACAAAATCAAACGGATGGAAGGAAGCAATGGTCAGATAGAAAGACTTGTGTTTGAGACCGGCGAGCCCTTGCCCGTTCGCGGAATGTTCTTCAGCACTGATCATCGTCAGGGCTCAGATCTCGCGCGCGACGTGGGTTGCAAGTTCAACTCTGACGGATGCGTAGAAACCGGAGATTATGAAATTACCAGCGTTCCCGGAGTTTATGCCGCGGGAGATTCGTCGCGATTGGCCCAGTTTGTGATAGTTGCCGCCTCGGAAGGTGCCCAAGCAGCGTTGGCAATCAATAAGGAGCTGATGAAGGAAGATCTTGATTAACCGCAGCCTTTCTTAACCGCCGCTCATAGAGTTTGGAGATATTTGTTTTCAGAGAAGCGAATCCTGCCGCATAGAGTGCGCGCTCATCCTTTCTCGCTTCACCGCTCTGGATTTGTTTAAAACCAAGACCCTTCATCAATCGTTCCCCTCGTCCGGATGCTGCCAGCGCATAAAGACTCTCAAGCGTGGTTGGATCGCATACCCTGCTCATGAGTGGAACGAAGTTATGGGCCAGGCAAGTCAGAGCCTTGATTGGAAGCTTGGAGAGTCCCAGCGAAGAATCAAGAATAATGCTTTCAACGTAGAGGTTCCGGATCAGGTCTTTCTGGTCCGGAGTATGAATACAATCCTCAAGAATTTCATTCTCTACTAACTTCCCCAGCAGGAGACTCTCGAGCGCGTCTGCTCGCAAAGGGATCAACGTTAAGTGTCCGATTCTCCGGCCGTTCATCGTAAGAACAGAGAAGCCGTCGGGGTTGCGTCCGTACCATCGCTCAAGAGTCTTTCTCGCGATTGCATATTGCGCTGAGTATGCTTTTATTTGAAGCTGAAAAATCCAATCCAGATCTGCAGGCGTCGCCGGACTCATTTCACACAGAGTGCTGTCTTTGGTTTCGACTTCGTTCAAGAGAGTTCCCTCCCTTCGTCAAAATTCGTTACTTAATCGCCAACTCGGCCGCTTCCTTATGAGCTTACCGGCTCTTCCCGAATGATATCGGTCGCCTTTTTATCCTCGCGCATGCCTTGAAACGACGGGTGCCGAATTGAGCCATCCGCCGTCCACTCTGTAAACGCCACCTCCGCCACCAACTGAGGTTTGGCCCATTGTGCCTGGCGCAGTCCAGGGTCTTTTGGCTTGACGCTGAAGGGCATCGCGGGTTGAGCAAGCTGGTCCAGTTTCTTTTGGAGTTCCAGACGCTGCTTAATGCTAAACCCAGTGCCGACTCTCCCGGAGTAAATCAGTTTACCTTTTTCATATACTCCCAGGATCAACGAACCAAAGCCTGGAAAGTCGTTCTTCGACGGCGTGTATCCGGCAATCACAAACTCCTGGCGCTTGATACATTTCGATTTCAACCAGTTTCGATTGCGGGTGGATTGATACGGTGAATTCGCGAGCTTTGAGATAATCCCTTCGATTTTGAATTCGCAGGCTTGCCGAAAAAACTCATGGCCGCTGCCTTCAACGTGCTCACTGTAGCGCAGAGGAGTAGTTCCCTTGATCGATGCAATCAGGCTCTCAAGAAGAAGCTTGCGTTCAACCAGTGGGACCGCGGTAAGGTCGTAGCCATCCAAATAAATAAGATCAAAGATTTGAAAAATAAAAGCCGCGCCGCCCTTTCCCATCGCCTGCTGCAAATCCTGAAAACTACTGCGCCCGGCTTTATCAACAATGACAATTTCCCCATCGAAGATCGCGCTGGCGGCGGGAAAGGTTTTGATTGCTTTCACCAGATTAGGAAATTTCACGGTCCAGTCCTTCTGGTTACGACTCCAAAACTGCACCTGGCCGCGACTCAAGTGGCAAAGCATTCGATAACCGTCAAACTTCAATTCGTGTAACCACTCTTCACCCTCCGGTGGTTCCTTAACGAGGGTCGCCAGTTGAGGCGCGACAAAGTCAGGCATCGAACGTTTGCGCGCGCCGGCCAGTTTCTTGAATGAATCAGGGAGTTTTTTTGCCATTTCGTCGAGTGTTTTTTTCGTGGCTGTCGGTTCCCGGCACCGCGCTTGCAGACCAACCAATGAAAAAAGAATCTGGTCAGTCCTGATGGTCTGGAAACAGACACTCTACCCCAGCAGCGCGTACCGGAAAACTACATGCGACTAGACCGGCTGCCGCAAGCATAGCCGGGGAGGCAAATATGTTGAAATTAAAAATTACCGTTTTGATGGTTCTCTGGGCAATGCTTTCGATTGTTTCCATCCTGCCGGCAAACGCCCAGGATAAGGACAAGAAAAAGGACGTCTATACGGGCACTCCTGTCATGTGGAGTGAACCAACAGACATTGAGTCACGCAATCTTTTGTTAGGCGCGGGCGGTGAGCAGATGAGACCCGACCTCAGCAGTGTGACTTTCATCGAGCAGAAGAAGGGCGGATATTCCACCAAGTATCTCGTCCGCGACGCAGCCGGTAACGAGTGGGTTGCCAAGATTGGCAAGGAAGCGCAGCCCGACACCGCAGCGAATCGTTTGGTATGGGCCGTAGGTTACGAAACTGAAATTGCTTATCTCGTCCCGACCCTGAATATTATCGGCAAGGGGACTTTTGAAAACGTGCGACTGGAAGCTCGTCCGAAGGACGTCAAGCGGACCGGCGAGTGGAGTTGGGAAAACAATCCCTTCAAAGGCAAACCAGAAATGCAGGGGCTCAAGATCATGATGGCCCTGATCAATAACTGGGACATGAAGGATTCAAATAATGAAATCCTGGCAGCTAGAGGACAAACGACCGGCGGCGAACTGCGTTACATCGTGAGCGACCTGGGTGGGACCTTCGGCAAGACCGGCGGATTCCTTGCACGCAGCCGCAATAAGCCATCGGATTTCGTAAAGGCTGAATTTGTTAAAGCCGTTAAAGGCGATCTGATCGACTTTAACTATGGCGGTAAGAACCAGAAACTATTCGAAGACCTGACCGTCAACGACGCGAGATGGATTGCAGGTTGGTTAAGCCGCCTGAGCGACGAACAAATCAAGGATGCATTTCGCGCAGCAAACTATAAACCTCAGGAAGTTGAATCGTTAGCTCGAGCGGTTAGTGAGCGCATTGACGCGCTCACTAACGTCGCTCCGAATCAAACGGCTGAGAAACAGTAGCGCGCGCGTCAGTCATCAAACGACGATGGCTGGCCGCTGTGGAAGCTGATGACGCTCTGAAGAATTCCGTCGAGCTTCATCTCGGGTTGAAAGCCTACGAGCTGGTTTATTTTGGTAATGTCGGGCACGCGCCGCGGCATGTCCTCGAAACCTTCTTCGTAGGCTTCATCGTAAGGCATGAAAACTATTTCCGACTTCGAGGCGGTCAATTTCTTGACCTTCTTAGCTAACTCAAAAATTGAGATTTCTTCGTTTGAGCCTATGTTGAAGACCTGACCCACTGATTCCTGGTGGTCCATCAGTTTGATCAACGCCCCGACCACGTCTCCTACATATCCAAAACAGCGGGTTTGTTTTCCATCGCCATAGACCGTGATGGGCCGGCCAGCGAGTGCCTGCCTCACAAACGTGGGAATAACCATTCCGTATCGCCCGGTTTGGCGAGGGCCGACGGTATTGAAGAGTCTGACAATCGTCGTCGGCAACTTTTTCTCGCGCCAATAGGCCAGGGCCAAAAACTCATCAATTGCTTTGGAACAGGCATAGCTCCAGCGGCCTTTCGTGGTCGCCCCCATCACCAGATTCCCGTCCTCACGAAACGGCACATCAGCACTGAGGCCATACACTTCGGAAGTGGAGGCGATTAAGACTTTTTTCTTTTTCTTGTTAGCCAGCGCGAGCACCACTTCCGTGCCCCTCACATTCGTCTCAATCGTGCGCACCGGACTCTCAACGATCAATTTCACCCCAACCGCGGCGGCCAGATGCACCACGACATCGCTCTGGTCTACCAGTTCAGCAGTGACGGGTTGATTGTGAACCGAATCGATCGTGTAGCTAAATCGTGAATTGGTTTTCAAGTGGCGGATGTTTTCGATGGTGCCGGTGGAAAGATCGTCTATCACCAGGACTTCGTCGCCACGTTGCAGATAGGCATCAGCCAAATGCGAGCCTATGAAACCAGCGCCGCCTGTTATGAGTACACGCAATTTGTTTGAACTCCCTCTTTTCGGTCTTAATTCTCTTTTAGCAAATCCGCATAAAGCAGCTTTACATCATCCAGCAAACGTTCTCTGGAATAGTTGGCGGCGATGAATTGTAAACCACGCTCGCCGATTACGCGACGAAGAGGAACATCGGCGACCAGGTGGTCCAACCCTGCGGCAAACGCCGCGGCATCTCCTGATGGAACACTGATGCCGCGTTCCCGAACTACAAAGGATGCTTGCGTGTCGTTTGAGATCGCTTCGCCCAGCAAGTCAACCACTCCGCCCACCGCGGTGGAAATCACCGGACGCGCATTGGCCATCGCTTCGATTAGCGTCAAAGGCGTCCCCTCATTTCTCGAGCTCAGAGCCACAATATCGAGCGCCGGATAAACATTTTCCAGGTCTCGACGATTTCCCAGGAAAGTCACGTTTTCAGTAATACCCAGAGCTTCTGCATGGTCCATCAGCGCGTTCTTCAGGTGGCCATCGCCGATGACCACGAAATGAACTGCCGAGCCTGAGAGGTGCTGCGAAAACGTTTGCTTCCACTGCGCCGCCGCATCAAGGAACAATTGATGATTCTTAACCTCCGTCAGCCGGCCGACGATTCCAACCAGGATATCGTCAGGCTTCAGTCTGAGCTGTTCGCGGAGTTCATGCCCGCGGCTTTGCCACTGAGCAAATGGTTTAGTGTCGAGGCCCAAAGGAACAATGGAAAACTGATCCGCTCGACCAACTCCAAATTGCTCGTGAATCTCTTCGCGCTGTTGTTTGCTGATAACGACTATCCGATCAGTCCCTATTCGCGCGAGCGTCTTCTCAATCATCAGGAAGAGGTGCGTCTTCGTCCGGCCGTAGTAACTGTGAAAGATGTGGCCATGATAGGTGTGAACGAAACGGCACCGCCGCGGCCGTCCGAGTAAGGCGGCGGGTGTTAACCAGCGATAGAGCAAGCCTGCGAGACGCCCGACTGTTCCTGCCTTCGCAGTGTGAGTGTGAACAATATCAGGACGCTCGCGCAGCAGCAGTTTGTAGAGCTTCCAAATCGTGAGCGCGTCTTGAGGAGAGATTTCACGGCTCATCTCCGGAACGATGACGGGCACGACGCCCATCTCGGTGGCGAAGTAGCCCATGTCGTCTTCTGCCGGAGGCACAGTTCCGGCGACGAGTATTGAGTCATACTCGGGCGCCTGCAATCCATCGCTAAGCCAAACGACGTGCCTTGCCGGACCGCCGACGTTGAGCCGGGCAATTATACGAACGATCTTCGTGGCCTTTTTCAACTAGGAACTTCCACTCACCTCGGCAGCCAGCCCCAGCTCCAGTTTATTTGCGCCGGTCTCAGCGACTAAGTTCGACGCGTGCAACAGGCTTTCAAAGGTTCCTGCATCGGTCCACCAACCGTTTAATTCCTCCCACGTCATTTCATCGCGATCGATGTACGCGTTGTTGACGTCTGTGATTTCCAACTCGCCGCGGCCCGAGGGTTTCAACGTGCGAATGATGTCATAGACGTGGTTGTCGTACATGTATATGCCGATGACAGCAAATTCCGACTTGGGCGAGTCGGGCTTTTCCTCAATCCGCACTACTCGTGGGCCATCAAGTTCGGGAACTCCGAAACGATGTGGATCCGGGACCTTCTTGAGAATGATTTTGGCTCCGCCGCCCTGGTGACGATAAGCACGCACGGCGCCCGCGATGTTTCCTTCAATGATGTTATCACCGAGCACAACGCAGACTGGTTCGCCTGCGGCAAAATGCTCGACCAGCGAAAGCGCCTCGGCAATTCCGCCTTCACCCTCCTGATAGGTGTAGTTGATATGCTTTAGCCCAAACGCCTTCCCGTTACCGAGCAACTTCAGAAAGTCGCCGGCAGAATTTCCTCCCGTGACGATCATGATGTCGGTAATTCCGGCGTTCACGAGCGTCTGGATCGGATAGTAGATCATGGGCCGGTCGTAAACCGGCAATAGATGTTTGTTTGTTACCGAAGTTAATGGCCGCAATCGCGAGCCCAATCCCCCAGCTAAGACGATGCCTTTCACTGATTATCTCCCTCCAACCACTTTCTAATATTTGTCGCTGGTCCACGCAGCAGCTAATCGGCAGTCTGCGTTTTACAGCCTATTGCTTTACGGCCCACGTCTCAATATACGTGCCCATACCGCCCCAGTTGCTCAGAGCGGTTATGAATTGCGAAGCCCTCTGTTCCAGATAGCCCAACAATCCGCTGCGTTTCGGCAGTACCGAGCGGCCGCCATAAACGCGCCAGTCCTTCACAATAAAACCGTGCTTCGCCAACAACCTGCGCAATGCGCCCGCGTTGAAACCAAAAACATGAAAAGGCTCAAACGTGGGTGCGAGGTTTACCGTCCAGTCGCGCCCACGCAGTCGCTGATAAATATTGCCGACGCGAAAGTAAAGCCCCTGTTCATTCGGCACATCCAGAAAGAGTGCTCCACCCTGGCGCAGGATCCGCGAAATCTCTTCGATGATCTCATCGGGGTTATACAAGTGCTCGAGCACGGCCGCCAAGATTACGACATCGAATGAAGCATCTGGGAATCCGCATTGCTCCAGCGGCTCACTTCTAATTTCAACTCCCGAATACTGCGATGCATGGTCGGCAAACGACGCCGATGGCTCGATCCCTACTGCTGTCCAACCACTTTCCGAGGCCGCGCGCAAAAGCTCGCCACGGCCCGCGCCGATGTCGAGTATGCGGCCCTTGCCGCCCACCAATTGCTCGGCCCGAGTGAGCATCGATCGGGCCCCCAGAGTCTTGCCCTCGAGATCGTGATGCTGAAAGTATTGGTCTGTATCGAGCTCATAATGTTGGCTGACACCCTTGACGGGAACTGGCATCGGATTCGGAAACACCAGGCCACACCCACCGCACCGCCAGATCTGACACTCGACCCCAAGCGCCGCGCGGTGTGCGGCGCCGCCGCGGCGTCCTACAAATCTCGTCGGCGGCACATCGCAAATGGGACAGGCCTGGGGCAACCAAAAATAGCCGTCCCTCGCTGCGAGCGTTTCCTTCATCGTCTCCGACAAGTCTCGTTGCCTTTCATTGCAGATCGGGTTAGCAGAGATCAATCGATAAATCGCTGAAACCACAATTCCAACATCAGCAGAGTCCAAAGCTGGTGTGAATGGTCTCGCTCTCCGCGTATGTGAAGTTCCACCATCTGCTTAACGGCTTCCGGTTTGAAGAGTTCACGCTTCAAGGCCTTCTCAGAGAGTATTGTTTCGCGCAGGAAGGATTGAAGCCCACCGCGGAACCAATGCCCGATAGGAACACCAAAGCCCATCTTCCGCCGGTCGAGGTTCTCCTGCGGAAGCAACTTCTTCAGAATTTGTTTTAACAAATACTTGGTGGTGAGTCCGCGCAACTTATACTTCTCAGGCAGGCTCGCCGCAAACTCAATTACTTTGTGATCAAGAAATGGTGAACGCGCCTCCAGCGACACCGCCATGGTCGCAATGTCGACCTTCACCAGCAAATCGTTGGGCAGATAGGTCATGATATCTGTCAACAACGCTGCATCAACTATTCCGGAACCGTTTGCGCGCGCGAACCACGGATCCAGCATATCCGAGGAGTGCAGGTCCTGAGTTTCCAGCGAAAACTTGTCCGAATAGAGATCCCGTTTGGCGGCTGTGTCGAACACACTCACCCAACGCAGGTAACGCTCACTCTTCGGTAATGAGGCCGATCCGAGAAAGCGCTGCACATCTCTGACGCGGCTCCGGGTTGTCGGCGAAGAGGGTATTAAATCAACCGCCTGCCGAACGACCGACTCACGCAGCAAAGCCGGAATTCGTCGATATCTTTCAGCCAAACGCATCGCTGCATAACGTTCGTAACCGGCAAACGATTCGTCGCCGCCATCACCATTCAGAGCTACCGTCACATGCTTGCGAGTTTCGCGGGCGACGTAATAAGTCGGAATAGCGGACGAATCGGCGTAGGGTTCTCCGTAGTGTTCCACCAGCGTGGGCAAAACTTCCATCGCATCGGGCCGAACAATAAACTCGTGATGGTCCGCGCCGACATGTTCTGCAACGCGACGAGCATGATGCAGTTCGCTAAAGTCCTGTTCTTCAAACCCAATTGAGAACGTCTTAACGGGTTCGGAAGACACCTCGCTCATCAATGCAACCACCGCGCTCGAGTCGATCCCCCCGGAAAGAAAAGCACCTAGTGGAACTTCCGACATCAGGCGGACCTGCACCGCTTCGCGGAGAATCTCGATGGCCCGTTCGCCGGCTTCCTGCTCATCGATTTCCAGTTTTCTAGAGAAATCCGGTTGCCAGTAACGCTGGGTGGTTATTTCGCCTCTGCGCCATCTCAGGGAGTGGGCCGGTTCTAATTTCCTAATCGCCCGGTAAGCGGTGAGCGGCGCGGGCACGCACATGAACGACAGATAGTGATGCAACGCCTCGTGATCGACGTCTTTGCTGATGCCGGAATGTTGTAAGAGCGCGCTGAATTCGGAACCGAAAATAAACTGGCCGTTGACATTGGCATACAAGAGAGGTTTCTTGCCTACCCGATCGCGAGCGATGAAAAGCTCCTCGGTGCGCTCGTCCCAAATCGCGAAGGCAAACATTCCTCGCAGATGATTTGGACAGTCGGCCCCATACTGATCGTAGGCGTGAACGATCGCTTCGGTGTCGCTGTTTGTATAAAACGTGTGGCCGAGATCCTCGAGCTTTGCGCGCAGTTCGCGGTAGTTATAAATCTCGCCGTTGAAAACGATCCACGCGGTACGATCCTGATTGTGTATCGGTTGGTGGCCGCCCTTAACATCGATGATCGACAGCCGGCGCATCCCCAGACCGGCGGGACCCTGGAAATAGAACCCGTCGTCGTCTGGTCCACGATGGCTGATTGCGTCGCACATCCGAGCCAACAAGGGCCGGTCCACATCCGTACGATCACTGTTAACTATTCCGACAATTCCACACATACTTGATAAACCACTCTTACGGATCAATACGCGTCGGCCGTGTTGCCCCTAGTGCAGCCTCGCCGAGCGAGTGGCGACTGCCGCGGCCTGTTGTGCGACCACTGCCTCTGTTCGGTGCCGCTTCCGTTCCTCTCGCTTTTCCTTTAGCAGCACGAAGCCCACGGCCACGAAGATGAAATAGAAAACCAGCAACTGTGCACGCTGCCGGTAGGCGGTGCCCACGTTGCCCTGAAAAACCGAGTAAGAAAGCGTCAGCATCAGCGTGAAGACCAGAATTGGCGAGATCATTCGCAAGCGATACTTAATTGCGAACCATAAGCCCAAAACCAGCATTGGAAACGATGCCCACCATACAATCATCTCCGGCAAGGTAATGCTCTGGCGCAGCGATCCTACCTGCCACGGGAACGGCGCGAACATAAGGTAAAGCATTCCCATTGGAATCGTAGAAAGCGCTCCTGAAGTGGTTGAAACATCCACGTCGCGGCCAAAGCCCGAGTCGGCCGAACGAGCCAGATCCAGGCGGCTGCGTTGCACGCGTTCAAGGTTGCCATATTCCTGAAATTGAACGTTTGCTGATCGGGTGACCCCAAAATAAGTTAGCGCTAAACCAATCACGAGCACCGCGGATAGCTGGCGTGCAAAACTTGTCGCCGTGATCGCCTGCATCCCGATAATGAAAGCTCCCGCAATCGCCGCGCAAAGCATGTAAAAAACATAAAACCTCAAACTCAAAACCGCCATCAAGGCGAACACCAGCGCGGCGATGTAACGAATGCTCAGCTTCTCTCCCAACTTTAGAGTTGCCAGAATTGAGAGCGCCAAACAGAAAACTATCGGTCCATCCTTGAGTCCCTGCGACGACCACAGCACCAGCGACGGGTAAAACGCCACAGCTATTCCGGCCACTCGCGCGACGCGCATGTTCTTGAACACCTGGTGGGCGCATAAGTAAATGATTACGGCAGTCACAGCTCCCAAAACTGCATTCACCAGTTGTACGGCAAGCATGTTCCGGCCCACGAGCCCATAAACTCCGGCCACAAGATAGACCATGCCCCAACCCGATCCGACGCCCTGCATGAAATGGTCCGCCGCCCCGCCAAGATATTTGTCACCGCCCCATCCCTGCAGCAGAGCGTGGCCAACAAAGTCGTAAGTCAACGCATCTCCGCCGAAAAACTCCTGGCCCTTGAACACGAAAATCGCGGTGCCCAAAATCATTCTTACCAGCAGCGCGGCAATGAACAATCTAAGCAGGAAAACGCCATCAATTTCCTGTTTGTAAGCGAAGTATCCGGCGACGCAGGCAAGGGCAGTGGCCAGCAGCACAACCCTTGAAGTATCGAAAAACGTCAGCAGACCATATTGCGCAGCGTGCGGCGCTGCCAGTGTGGGTACGACAAAGACGATTACTCCGCACAGAACTAGATATAACAAGGCAAGGAAAGCACTCATATTTCAACTCGTCGGGATTTTTCTCAGCCCACTCTTCCGCAGTTACGCGGTTTAACTCTTGGCCCTTCGTCGCGCGATGGATTGGGCGGCTAGCTCCTCGCGCTGAACCATCTCAAGTCTCTTTCTTTCTTCTCGCTTTTCCTTGAGCAGAACAAAACCAACAGCCACGAAGATAAAATAAAACACCAACAACTGGGCGCGTTGTCGATATGCTGTTCCCACATTGCCCTGAAACACTGAATAGGAAAGAGTCAGCATTACGGTAAAGAGTAATATTGGCGAAATCATGCGCAAGCGATATTTAATCGCAAACCAAAATCCCAGGATGAGCAAAGGAAACGAAGCCCACCAAATCACCATCTCCGGCAAGGTGATGTTTTGGCGCAACGACCCTACCTGCCAGGGAAAGGGTGCAAACAGCAGATAAAGCATTCCGGTTGGAATCGTTGAAAGTGCGCCTGAAGTGGTTGATACATCTACGTCGCGGCCAAATCCTGAGTCGGCGCGTTTCGCCATATCCAAACGGCTGCGCTGAATTCTCTCGAGGTTCCCATATCGCTCAAGTTGAACACCTGCTGAACGCGTCACTCCAAAATAGGTCAGCGCCAGACCCACCATTAGAACTGCCGCAAGTTGCCGAGCAAAACTTGTCGCTGTGACTGTTTGCATGCCAATCACAAAAGCTCCCGCGATCGCCGCACAGAGCATGTAGAAAACGTAAAACCTCAAACTCAACACCGCCATCAAGGCAAACACCATCACCAGGATATACCGATAGCTGAGCTTCTCGCCCAGCTTCAAAGTAGCCAGGATCGCAAGCGCCAGGCAAAAAACAATCGGGCCGTCCTTAAGTCCCTGCGACGACCACAGCACCAGCGACGGGTAAAACGCGACCGCGATGCCTGCAACGCGCGCAACTCTTAGGTTGCCAAAGACCAGGTGCGCGCACAGAAAAATGATTACCGCAGTTGCGGCCCCCAGCACTGAGTTAACCATCTGCACGGCCAGCATGTTCCGGCCGAGTATTCCGTAGATTGCTCCCACCAGGTAAACCATGCCCCAGCCGGATCCTGGCCCGTTAGTGAACCGGAGCGCGTACAACCCGGCAATCTTGTCACCGGCCCATCCCAGGGCCTGGGAATGGCCCACAGTGTCGTAGGTTAAGGCGTCTCCGCCGAAAAACTCCTGGCCGTGGAACACAAAGATCACGGTTCCCAACAGCATCCTTGCCATTAGAGCTGCGATAAACAACCTTAGGAGGAAAGTTCCATCAGTTCCCTGCTTGTACGCATAGATTCCGAATGGTAGAGCCAGAGCGGCACACATCACGATTGCTCGCGCGGTATCCCCGGTATCTACGCCACCATATTCCGCCGCGAAGGGAGCAACCAGAGGCGGCACAAAGAAAACGATACCGAGGCTCACGATCATGTACAGCAATGTCAACAGAGCGCTCATGCTTAATCAACCGTTAGACGTAGTCTGGAAGGTCTTCTCGAGTCTTCTGTTCGGTCAGGAACTTGTCCTCGTCGCCAATATCTTTTACTGGCCTGGCCGGGATGCCGGCGATAAGTTGCCCTTCAACCGTCAATTCGCCGGTGATCACTGAACCAATCCCCACGATAGAGTGTGACGGCACAGCACCGCCTGGCGCGATCCGGATTTCCGATCCGATGTAGGCGCAGGAGCCGATTACGATTGGCCGAGTTCGCTGCCGGTTGTGTGTCCAGAGGGAAGAGTTTCGGCCACCAAGGATCGACCGGCGACCGATTGTTACCCGGTCGGTAAAATCAATCTTATGGCCCGTGGTGATAATGCTTCCGTCACCCAGCGTGAATCGCGGATCTACCGCATTCACCACCACTGGGTCAACGATCGAATTGATCTCGTTGAGACGAATAATCTCCGCGTATCTGCCAAGCACAACTTCATCGCCGCCTCGAATAATATTCAGATAACCAATCCGGACATGGTCTCCAATAACGATTTTCTTGACACTGATGATGGCGTTTAAATGTCCTATTGAAACGTCATCTTCGATGATGCATTCCTTCGCGTCGATGATACTGAAACCAATGCGAACGCGTTTGCCGATCTTGTAGCCAAAAAACATACGGTACGACGGTCTCTTGAGAAAGCCGGGAAGCACGCCAACGCAAGCGAGCATGAACAACCGAAATTTACTTGTGCCCTGCATTTGGTCGGTTTGACTCGTCTCCAGTAATGTCCCTGGCATGCGTTGCAGCGTCGCGCAATGCCTGGGCCAGTTTCTTCGCCTGATCTTCCAGCAAATAGTTTTCGATCACATGCCTGCGACCCGCTGCACCCATTTCCACCCGGGCGTTTTGATCTGTCAGCAATACACTCAACGACTTTTCCCAATCCTCGTCTGATACCGCGTGAAAATGTGTTACGCCTGGTTCGCCGATTTCTTTCATCGCGCCCACCGGCGCCGCGACGTAGGGAATTCCCACCGCCATATACTGAATTGCCTTAAAGCCGGATTTTCCCGCTGCCCACTTCTCAGCATACAGTGTCGGATCGATTGGATACAGTCCGACATCAAACGATTGAAAGTCCGCGACCTCTCGCTCAAGCTTCCATTCCAGATTCTCAACTTCAACTCCGGGCAGCACCACGTCCTCTTTGCCCGCGCCAACGATTTTCAACTTAAACCGATGTGCCTTCGCCAGGTTCCTTAAGACTGGAAAAATTGCTTCCAGGTAAGGAAACGTGGAGTGGGTCCCAATCCAACCCAGCACTAGCGCATCTTGGGGAGTTTTCGTTGCCGCGACGGCGGGACAAAAAATATTCGTGTCCACTACGGTTGGAATTATGCGCGTAGTTGCGCCTTTGCTTTCAGCATACTCCGCGATCGAGCGATTGCCGCAGGTAACAATCGTTGCCCATCGGATCAGATCATCAGTCTTGCTAAACCACTTGAGCACCTGCCCCAGTCTTCCGTAGGTAGGGCTAGTATAGGAAACGTAAGTAGCGTCATCCAAATCGAGGACCATGGGACGCTTCAGCACTCGTATCGCCAGCCATTCGATCAGCGGCGGACCAAAAATCATCGCTTCACGCTGAATCAGCACTACGTCCACATTCTTCATTAGCGACACATCCCGCAACCGCCGCAGACCTGAAGTTGCAAGTGTACCCGCCTTGCGCGGCAGACCACCGGGACGATAAAGCTTTTCAAAAAGTTTGGAGTCGAGAAAAGGACGAATGGTAAGACTAATTCCACGATCGGCGAGCGGGCCGACAAACTGGGCCAGACGATAACGAGTAGCGGCAGCTTCAATTGGGTAGGATGCCAGTCCCAGAACTTTCATACAGACTTCCGGTGATCGTTTTCTGCTGGTCCACTCAACACGCTGTCGTACAAACGGGCGTATCTAGCAATCCCCACGCTGCGTAGGTCGAAAAGTTTGGCCGCAATCTCGCTCAGGCGCTGGCGCGAGCTTGGAACTTCGCCGGCAAATCTTTCGATCTCTGTCACGGCCCGCGTGTATTCCGCCTCGTCAAAACTATTTATCAGGACGCCCGCCTGTTCGTCCGTAATCAGGTTGTCAGAATCACCAATTCCGGCATTGATGATTATCGGCAGGCCGTTGGCGAGATACTCGCTAACCTTCACCGGCGAGGTCGCCACCTTGGATGGCCCCGGTTTATAAAATGCGATGCCGGCATCGGCTGCAGACAAATAAGATGGTACGTCGCCGGAAGAGCTCCTTTGCACGGTGTACTGAGATTGATCGATGCCGCGTTCATCCATCACCTCGCGAACAATCGCCGGATGACCGGTAGTTAACCACAAAAAATGCGCGTCGGGGCGACGCTTGAGAAGCTGGACAAAGAAATCGGCCATCTTGTCACTCAAATACCAGCTCCCAATCGAGCCGCTGTAGACCAAGGTGAAGCGATTCTCCAATCCCAATTCGCGGCGCCGTCGTTCACGATCTTCCGGGCGAAACTTAAACCGCTCAAGGTCGGTGCAACACGGCACAACTTCATGTATTACATCTCGACCGCGCAAACCATCCCACTCCCTGATGATGGGCCAGGCCTTCTCTGTCAGCGTAACGATGCTGTCGGCGGCAGCTAATGTTCGCCTCTCCATTGTCTTGGTCACTCGATGAGGAATGCCTCCATCACGCCAATGACCAGCGTCGAGGTATTCTTCCGCCATGAAACCTCTAACGTCAAAAATAAGTTTCAATCCAAAACTTTTTTTGAGCGCCAACCCGATGGCCGCGGCTATATGACTGCGCGCATGGACCATCTCGATACGGTTTTGCTTGACTAGACGCCGGCCAAGTCGAATACCTGAGAGCACATCGTAAAAAGTTGCGGGAACCGAAGGCCTCTGATGATAGCGCAGACAATGCCACTCGATATTGTCGGCTGCCAACTCCAACCTCAGGTTCTCCCGCTTAGCGTTCCCCGACTGATCGAACGCGGGCCCCCGCTCAAAACTCAGGAGAGTGAACTCAACACCTTTCCTCGCGAGCTCGCGCAGGTAAGGAAGTACCTGACTTTGGCCAAGGGGATCCAACATTCCGTTGTAAGAAATGTAGAGAACGCGACGGCCATTAAGCGACATTGCTGACACCCGATGCTTTCGAGTCAAAAAACGTCCTATCCTTGAATAACCAGTTCAACCCGCCAGCAATCGTGGCCAGATCGATTGTGGCCAACAGCGGCATCAGGACCACAAGTCTCAGCAGATTCCGGCTAAGCGACGCCGGGTAATTTTTACTGTTGCGTGCTATCGACACAGCCGCCCTGGCAATCAGCATCAAAACATACAGACTCGCCGGCAGCAGCAACCAGGCAGTTCCGACGAATAAAGTAGCAACGGCCAGCAACAAAAGAACGGCATAACGCGAGTAAATTCGTGCTTGCCACGAGCGCCACAACCCCGCTCGAATGTTATTCCGCGAGTAAGTCACAAAGCGCTTGAACGTTTTCCAAAAACCGGGCTGGATATTCCAATGCACTACCGCCTTCGAAGCATAAACGATGCGAAACCCCGCCGCGTCGATCTTGTCCAGGAACAACAGATCTTCCGCTGAACGCAAATCCTCGGGAAAGCCCAGGACTGTCGCCCAAACGCTCTTGCGCATTAATGCTGAGACGATTGAACGTGTCCGCATGGTCTCGGCGTCAGTTACTGTCGGCGGCGGAACGTAGGCAATTGCGGCGCACTCTTTGAACAGCGTATCCGTCACCGGCTCATAGGCCCCATACACAACGTCGGCATCACTCGAGAACTTCAAAGGTTCCGCCAGAAACTCCAGCCAGGTCGATTCGGGACGTGTGCCTGCGTCAATGAAGGCGATCCATTCATTGAGAGCAGCCGCCGCGGCTAAATTTCGGCCGCGTCCCGGCAAAGCTGCGCGCTCGCGAATCAATTGAATGGGCGCGCCTCGCTCCCGATAGTCAGTCACGATCTGCGGCGTTGTATCAGTTGAACCGCCATCAGTAATTACTATTTCGGCCGGTGCAAGCGTTTGCTTCAACAGACTGTCAAGAAGTGGACCGATCGTTTTTTCCTCATTGCGGACGGGAATGATGACGCTGATGTTCATAGGGCGTGCACAGTCGCTGCCAGGACGATCAATCAAGCTTGAATTGCAACTTCCAGTCTTCGTTTTCCGCTGCCGCCGGTTGCTCCTTCTTATCCAGCACGCACGTTTCCAGCACGAGAAAATCCATCTCGGTCCTCATGAAGCATCGATAACTGTCCTGGGGGGTGCACACGATCGGCTCGCCGCGAACATTGAAACTGGTGTTAACGATGATGGGACACCCCGTTTTCTTTTCAAAGGCGTCAATGATGTCCCAATAGAGTGGATTTGTCTCGCGGCGGACGGTTTGGATTCGGGCAGAGTAGTCAACATGAGTAACCGCCGGCACTTGCGAGCGACTGGCTTTCAGCTTTGCGATTCCCCAAAGTAATTCCTCATTTGCAGTTACCTTGTTCCGTCGCGGTTCGTTTACGTTCGCGACCAGCAACATGTATGGACTGTCCGAGTCCAATTCAAACCACTCTGACACTCGTTCGCGCAGAATGCTGGGTGCGAAGGGCCGGAAGCTTTCGCGATATTTGATCTTAAGGTTCATGGCCGACTGCATTTCCGCCGACCGCGGATCGCCAATGATGCTTCGCGCCCCGAGCGCGCGCGGGCCAAACTCCATCCGTCCCTGATGAAGCCCGATGATTTTTCCCGACGCCAGCAGCTCCGCAACTCGACCCGGCAGTTCCTCTCGCGTGTATTTCGTATATGGCGCTTGTTGCGATTTTAGGAAAGTTTCGATCTCTTCTTCGCTGTGTTTTGGCCCAAGATAAGAACCTTTCATCCCGTCTGCATAGAGCGTCGTCGCCTTAACGGTCTGTCCAGGCGTCTGTCCAAGCATGGGCCGGAAACTCTTGCCGCTCTGCCACGTACCCTTTCTCTCAGCGCTCTCGCGCGGCTTCCCGAGGTAGCGATGCCAGATCGCGAGCGCAATTCCCAACGCGCCACCCGCGTCACCCGCAGCCGGCTGAATCCAAATATCGTCGAAAGGCACTTCCCTCAGCACTCGACCGTTCGCCACACAATTCAAAGCGACGCCGCCGGCGAGACAAAGCTTCTTCATCCCCGTTTCCTGATGCGCGAATCTCGTCATCTTCAGCATCACTTCTTCAGT
The DNA here is from genome assembly GCA_963724185.1 of Pyrinomonadaceae bacterium. Lineage (GTDB taxonomy): Bacteria > Acidobacteriota > Blastocatellia > Pyrinomonadales > Pyrinomonadaceae > PSRF01. The sequence goes on from CAVRTN010000001.1 coordinate 288,718, forward strand.
TATCACCTGGATACTGCGAGCGAGATCCATCTCCTTCTGAGTGATTGGCGACTCTGGCTTTCTTGGCGGCGACTGGAACAGTTTATCGAAAGCACGGTTGGTCATTCGCAAGCCCTGCGAATAACTAAAGAACTCGTGATTCATTTTCAAACTGCCGTCTTCGCGAATCTCCAGGAGTTTATCTTTAATCAGGCCAACGTATTTCGGTTCGCCGTACGGCGCTAGTCCCATCACTTTATACTCGCCGCTGTTAACCTTGAAACCGGTGTAGTAAGTGAACGCGCTGTAAAGCAAACCAAGACTGTCGGGAAACCGCAGTTCCTTCAACAGGGTGATTTCGTTTGACTTGCCGATGCCGATCGAGCTGGTGGCCCACTCTCCGACGCCATCGATCGTCAAAATTGCTGCTTCTTCAAATGGAGACGGATAAAACGCGCTGGCGGCGTGGCTTTCATGATGGTCGCCAAAGAGCAGCTTCCATTCAAACTTTTTTCCCAGTTTCTTCGCGGCCCTTTCGTCATCTTCTCCAGTGGCCTTCCCCATTTCAGTCCGGATCAGGTCGGGCATCCAGAGCTTCTCTCTCATCCAGAGCGGAAGGGCTTTTAGAAATGAACTGAAACCGGAAGGCGCATAGTCGAGATAGGTTTCAAGCAGTCGATCGAATTTCAACAACGGCTTATCGTAGAAACCAACGTAGTCGAGGTCAGCAGGTGTGAGTTTGGCTTCGTCCAGGCAGTAGCGAACTGCGTGGAGCGGAAAGTTATGGTCGTGCTTGATGCGTGTGAATCGTTCTTCCTGCGCCGCGGCGATGATCTCGCCATCGACAACCAGACAAGCCGCGGAGTCGTGATAAAACGCGGAGATACCAAGGACAGAAACCAAACTAAGCGCCCTCCAGCCTAGAACAATGTATAGATGAACGGCGCAATAGCAGACCCCTTGGCGAATGCAAGCAACGCCCCAACCAGCACCAACGTAATAACGATCGGCGCCAGCCAGTACTTTTTGTTATTTCGCATGAACTCCCAAAGCTCGCTCACCACCTGGGCCTTAGACATCCGGCACTCCTTAATACATCTTTTCGTAATGGCGCGTATCGTGTTGACGCTTGGGATACTCTTTCCAGTAGGAGCTACCGCCGGCAGCGCGCCGGCTAAGTGGATCCCATCCCATCAATCTCTTCGCGACACCTATTGGCGTGACAATCAGGAAGAACACGATCCCGAGAATGACACGCGTCATTACATACGATAACGCTTCAGCGAGGATCATCCACGCTTTGTTCGGATAGACCAAAGCTCGCGGAAATAACCAGCCGAAGCCGACGAGTAGCACGCCCACCACCAGGGCGACGCAAGCTACTTCAAAGAACTTGCCACGATAAACCCACCAACTGCCGAGCGCCAGCAAGATGCCGCCGACGATCAGTCCAAATTCCCTGTCAGCACGAAAGCGTCGTTTCACTATGTCTCTCAAACCTGAAGTTTCATGTAACGCAAACTATTAGTTTCGCGTCGAGTCTTTTTCACTCACGATTGCTGTCGGCCAGCCCTCCGCAAACAAACGTTTGCGTGACCAACGTGCGCTAGGCATTGAACTTCGTCAGCACTTCCACCACATAGCGTTGCTGCTCTTCAGTTAACTCAGGAAAACATGGCAGCGCCAGTGTCTCGAGGGCTGCAGCTTCCGTTATGGGAAATGCACCGGGACTATAACCAAGAAAAGCAAAACAGTTCTGCAGGTGAAGGGGCACCGGATAATAAACTTTGCTGCCAACTCCGTGATCAGCCAAATGTTTCATCATCGCATCTCGATGGTCCGGAATGCGCACCACGTATTGATGAAAAATATGGCGCGACTCTCCGCCCACAAACGGAGCGACCACTTCAACTCTAAGGTCGGCGACCTGCAACAGTTCCGTGTAAAACCTGGCCTTAGCTCTCCTCGCTTCAGACCATTCGTCCAGACTCTTCAACTTCACTCGCAGAATGGCGGCCTGCATTGCATCCAGCCGGCTGTTGATGCCGACCTCGTCGTGATGATACTCAGTGGCCCCGCCGTGCACGCGCAGACGGCGCAACCGCTCAGCCAGCGCTTCATCATTTGCGACGAGCATCCCCCCGTCGCCGGCGCCACCGAGATTCTTAGTCGGATAGAAACTGAAACAACCTATTTGCCCCATTGATCCTGCGCGCCGTCCACGATCTTCGGCGCCGATGGCCTGCGCCGCATCCTCGATGGTTGGCAGGCCGTGGCGCGCGGCCACCGTTAGGATTGCCTCCATGTCCGCACACTGGCCATAAAGATGTACAGGCATGATGGCGCGCGTGCGAGAAGTGATCGCCGGCTCAATCTGTGCGGGGTCAAGGTTGTAGGTGCGCGGATCAATGTCTACGAAACGCGGGATAGCTCCCAAACGGGTGATCGCGCTGCCCGTGGCGAAGAATGAAAATGGTGTCGTGATGACTTCATCGCCGGGCTGAAGATCAAGAGCCATGAGCGCCAGCAGGAGTGCATCAGATCCCGAAGCGCAGCCGATGGCGAATCTGGTGTTCGAATAGTCAGCAATCTCTTGTTCGAGCGCCGCCACTTCAGAGCCCAGCACAAACTGCTGCGAATCGATCACGCCTTCGACTGCCGCCAGCAATTCCGAACGCAGCGCCTGGTGCTGCCCTCGCAGATCTAGTAGAGGGACCTTCATACGTTATTAGTGTCGATTGGAATTAGGAAAAGAGACTGAGAAGGTTTTTGCTGCAACAGCTGGACGGAAACAGAACTGATCTCCCAGCGCGCAAACGCTTCCAACACCGGCGCACCAAAAACCTATCCGTGGCAGAACTCTGCGATGGTTACCTTGTTTCCGCTGCTTCGCCCGGCACACCGTCTGGCTTTTCATCACCTTCGGCGTAATAGCCCGAATAGTAACCAGAATAATAGTAATCCTGGCTTTCGACTTTTACGTTGTTCAAAACCACGCCAAAGATATGAGCGCCCACATCAAGCAATTGCTGTTTCGCCCGGCGCGCAACTGCGCGGGAGGTCTTGCCACCGTGCACGACCAGGACCACGCCATCGACCATCGTTGAAAGAATGGAAGCATCGGTAAATGAAATTGCGGGCGGCGAATCGATCACAATGTGTGTGAAACGCTGGCTCAGCGTGCTCAGCAGTTTTCTCATCTCGTCTGAGCCGAGCAGCTCCGCGGGATTTGGCGGCACGGGTCCGGAAGTCAGAAACTTCAGATTCGGTTGCGTTTCGTAGGATTGCGTCAGGTTATCAATGTCAGTCTCACCCGAAAGCCAGTTAGTCAGGCCTTTGGTGTTCGGTACATTGAAGTGGGCATGGAGACGTGGCCGTCGAAGATCGCAATCGATGATCAAAACTTCGGCGCCGGTCTGGGCCAACATGAAAGCGGTATTGATCGCAGTCGTCGTTTTTCCTTCTGACGGCTGGCTCGAAGTTACTAGAATCGTCTTCGGCGGCTGCCCGGCTGACGACAACAGCAGCGACGTACGCAGGTGGCGGTACGACTCGGCCACCGGCGATCGCACATCGCTGATCATTGCCAGTGCTGTTGTATCCGCTGGAGCGGGTTGGGCCGCCGCTCCGATCCCAATCAGGCGACCGCGATCGCGGTTGGATGGGATCATGGCCAGGGCCGGCAGATGTAGATAGCGATCCACATCTTCCACTGACTTCAAAGTGTCGTCGAGGAAATCAAGGAGAAACGCCAAACCGATTCCGGCCACCAGGGAAAGCAAAAACGCGATAAAAATATTTCGAAAGCGCGGAGGGCCAATTGGCGTTCTTGGCAAGCGGCTAAAGTTGGCCACACTCACTTCATTCGAGCGATTGGCACTGCTCACCTGCAACTCGCGATGACGCTGCAACAGCGTGTTTAGCCGCTGGCGGTTGGTTTCCAGTTCCTGACTGAGGGCCATCAAGTCGATCTGGTCGCGCGTCTTTTGGGTGGTCGTCCCCTTCTGTTGTTCATACGACTGCCTTAGCAATCGCTCGCGCTGCAGTGCGGCTTCGTATCGCCTCTGGATGGAAGTGACGATTTCCGTCGGAGCTTTTTCAAGTTCGGCTTCCAACCCGAGGAGTTGAGCGTCGATCTTTTTTACCGCCGGCCACTCAGGCGTGTAGGTCGTTAGGAGCGCATCTCGCGTTTCTTTCAGCGCCGAAATACGATCTCGTAATTTTTCAACACGCGCCGACGTGTTTACGTCAGGAATTGAAAATCGGTCCTTTTCATTACGCGCAGACTCGAGTTGCGATTGAAAATTCTTCCGCTCGTTCTCGGCGGCCAATAATTGACCGCTCAGCGTGGCGAGGCGGACAGCGTCCAAATCTCCTGCGGCAGCTGTTGCCAGCGGCAGGCCCTTCGCCTTGGCGTAGTTAAACTGGACTTCCTGATCGTGTTTAATCTTCGTCTGCAAGCTGGCGATCTCTTTGGCGAGGACTACTTCGGCATTCGTTGATCCGACCGTAGCACGTTCAAAATTATTGTTAACGAAAACTTCGGCGAGCGTGTTGGAGACCTTCTGAGCTATCTCAGGATCAGAATGAATAAACTTGATATCGACGAGGTTGGTGTTTGGAACCGCTTCGATCACTTCGCCGGCGATGATCGCATCTTCGTAGGGCTCGAGCTTTGTTAACTCTTCCGGGGTCAGGGCGCCGCCGGTAACCTGACTCTCTCCAACAACAGTAAGACCGGGAGAAACCGCCGGCGAGTCAGCAACTCGTTTCGGCTTGGAGAACACCCGGCGCAGCGAAGCAAACACGCCGCCCTGAGGCTGCCCACCGAAAAACGCAGGATTGTTCTGGAGGTCGAGCGTCAGCACTACCTGGCGAGCCAGCGCAGGATTTTCGAGAAGTTTTAGTTGAGTACCCCAGAAAGTCGGATCGCTGGGGGCGTTTATTACTACCTTCTCCGTCTGCAGCACGCTCATCGGCTTTTGCTCGATGCGGATAGTCGTCCTTCCTTCATAGATGGAAGGAGCGCGGAACGATTGAATCGTCACCAGCGAAGTAATCACCAGCACGAGGCTCAGGATGAGCCATTTTCGTTTCAGGATTACAAAGAAGTAGTCGCGGATACCAGCGGGCTCAGTACTCGAAACTCCGTATGGCTTTGATTGGGCCAAATCAGAAAGCGGTCGATCAATCCCGCGGTCGAGTGCGGTAACGGGCAGGAGGCGATTATCTTGCGACATCATTATTTATACCTTTAATTCCAAAGCCAAAGATAGGCGAATAATAACAGAGTGTGGCGGTCTCGCAAATCCAGTGATTGCCCCTAAGCCTTCGCCAGGAGGTCGGGGGACGCAACGGATGCCACCTCAAAAGACACAAAATCCCTCAATGAATCCTCCCAAAACGGGAGGGGTGAGAGGCCTAACTTCGGGGAAGTCAGGCACTTCAGCCGAGAATTCTGAGGACGCGGGGCCGGTCTGTCCAGTGAATGCATGCTAATCCGCTCGATGCCGGCGCTGACCACGCCTGCCGCGGCGAGAGCTGCTTCCGCAAATTCGACATAACTCACGCCATCGCCCGCGTTCGTAACGTGAAAAATCCCGGCGTGCTTGAGTGTGGCCAACTCTCGCAGCCGCACCGCGAGGTCCCATGCGTATGTCGGAGTGCCCCAACTATCGCTGATTGCTTTCAGTTTTTCGCCCCGCCGGGCCCGGGCCACCACCGTGCTCAGGAAATTCGTGCCTCCTGCGCCAAAAATAAAGCCGGTCCGGACGACTACAGTTCCCGTGGGATGCTCGGCCTGCGACTTAAGCTCGCCTTCAAGTTTGGACTTTCCGTAAACGCTTTCCGGATGCGTCTGATCTTCCTGGGTGTAAAACCCGGTCTTCCTACCGTCGAACACATAGTCGGTGGAGATAGTGACAAAGGTAGCGTTGACTGCGCGACTTGCTCTCGCCAAATTCTCCGGCCCGAATGCGTTTGCAGCGAAGGCCTTTCGGGGATCACGCTCGCAACCGTCTACATCCGTCCAGGCTGCGCAGTTGATAACGACTTCAGGTTTGTCCTCCTGAATTTTCCGCATCACCAAATCGGAATCGCTAATATCAAGGCTCCGATGATCATAGGGAATTACAAGATCACCACTGTCTTCACAATGCCTGCGCACCGCGCGACCAACCATTCCGCCTGAACCTGTAACAACTACTTTCAACTTGCACCTACCTCCGAGCCATATTGGGCGCGGTAATAATCCTGGTAGGCTCCGCTGCGAGTGTGCTCAATCCAAAGCGGATTGTCGCTATACCATTGAATCGTCTTCTGCAGGCCGCTTTCCCAAGTTTCGCGAGGACGCCAACCCAATTCCTGTTCTATTAGAGTAGGATCTATCGCATAACGCCGGTCATGACCGAGGCGATCGCTCACAAAGGTAATCAGAGACTCCGGTTTCCCCAGTGCCGCCAGGACTGACTTAACAACTTCGAGATTTTGTCGTTCATTGCGCGCGCCAATATTGTAAACAGCGCCCGGCCTTCCCTTTTCCAGGGCCAACCAGATAGCACGGCAGTGGTCATCAACATAGATCCAGTCACGCACGTTGCGCCCGTCGCCGTATACCGGGATTGGTCGATCAGCCATTGCGTTGGAGATCAGAAGCGGCAGGAGTTTTTCAGGAAACTGTCGTGGTCCATAATTGTTACCGCAACGAGTAATCACAGTGTCGAGGCCAAAAGTGTGATGCGCTGCGCGGACGAGATGTTCAGCCGCTGCCTTTGACGCTGCATACGGGCTGTTTGGTTCAAAAGGTGAGTCCTCGGTGAAAAACGAGTCTTCCTGCTCCGGCAAACTGCCCATCACCTCATCGGTCGATACCTGAACGAAACGCTTCACGCCTTTGGCACGAGCGGCATCAAGCAACACTTGGGTGCCGATAATATTGGTTCGCAGAAACTCCGCCGCACTTGTGATGCTGCGGTCCACGTGCGATTCAGCAGCAAAGTTGATCACGGCCTCGCAATTTTCCGGCAAAGCCTTCATTACCGCGTCGGGGTCGGTAATATCTCCCCTTACGAAGTCATGGCGCGCTCCATCCAATCCTTCGAGGTTTTCGAGATTTCCCGCGTAGGTCAAGGCATCGAAATTCACGAGCTCCGTCGCCGGAGTATTTTCGAGCATTAAACGAACAAAAGCGGAGCCAATAAAGCCGGCCCCGCCGGTCACAAAGAATTTGGTCATTGATAGTTGTTCCCTGAAAGAATCTGGCTGCGGAGTTAAGTTTCCGTTGTTCCGGGATCCTATGGACCACACCCCGGCAGGCGAACGAAAAGCTTATAGTAATGAGAAAAGCCCAATTTTAAAAGTGGCGGCAGGGAAATCAAACGCAACTATTGATTGCGCCAAGTCACCGAATCTTAGCCTGGAAACCGAGGGACAGAATAATCTCAAGAGTTACAAGATTTCTTGTTGACTTATGTTCACAAATGATTTATTAACTCCTCCTCGTTTTTGCCGCTTTTTGACCAGTCATTTTTTTCCAAGTCTTTTCAAACTTGAAAAGCCCCGGTGAGAGCCACTTTAGCGTTGCTGTCCAGAAGGTAAAACGAGAGATTTGCTAAACGCCCTGGTCTCGCCTGTAAGAATTTTTTGCCACTTTGCCATCAGTTCAGTTCCACACATTAGAGTTCACTCTCGTTTAAGGTCCAATCGACCCGCCACCGCAAACCTGCGCGCGCAGAGGTCTTGAAGGAGAATTTTTCGATGAAAACCCTGTTAGCCCCATGCCCTTCGTTTGGCCGTACTAATCTTAAATCCGTAATGCGGGTTACCGCCTTTGTCGCCCTGCTCGCGCTATTCTGCGTGCCGTTATTCTCATCGTCGTCCGCGTCGTCTTCCCTTCGTGGGTTGAAAGCGACTCCAAACGCAGCAGGCGTTTCCGGTGGATTTGCGGCAACACCAGCAAAAGCGCCCAGTCAATTTTTCAAAAAGAGCGTTGCAGTTCCTACCAGTTTCGCAATGCTTTTGCCCCAGTCTCCCGAGACAATTGCGACCTTTGAACATCCGGGTTGCACCGTTCCCAAGAACTCTTTCAATCTAGGCGAGACGGTTTGTGCGAAAATCACGAACGCGCCCTTGGGCAACGTTGACCGAGCTGCCAGCCGTATCGCATGGGTGTCGCCCTACGGTTCACTTACCCAGGGCGCTGACATTACCACCGACCCCCAAACGAGCAGTTACGCAATTCCCCTGGCCGCGACCCAGGACTTCACCGATTCGGGTGGGGCCGTCGTCACGGTTGATAATCGCGGCGAGTGGCGGATCATCGTCACCAACGCTGGTGATGCCTCCGCCCGGAGTGAGGCCACGTTTACGGTTCATGATCCTGCCAAGGCATTTGTAGATATTTCCGTACATCAGGCGGTAACGATTGAGGCATCGCAAGTCGGCGCCGGATCGGCCAGTCTCTTCGACATTTTCGTGACTAACACTGGACCGGACGCGGCTCAGGACGTCGTGCTTACCGACACCTTGTCGGCCAATGCTACGTTTACTTCAGTTATTGACGATGGCTTTACCTGTGGCACACCTTCTGGCGGCACTTTCACGTGTACGCTTGCGAGTCTGCCAGCCGGCACCACCAAACTGCTGACTCTGAGTTATACGGTGAATTCAGGCACTCCTACCGGAGACGCCATTACGAACGACGTAAATGTCACCAGCACTGGCCCAGCCCCATGCGACGACGGTAGCTGCGAGCTACAACCCGTCGACAACTCTTCGAGCGCTACGGCCGTCGTTCCACCTGAAACCGGATCTCCGTCTTGTACACTTAATTGCCCAGATCCGATTACCGTTACTGCGAACACCACGCAGGCTGGCCAACCCGGAGCCTTTGTTAACTATCCCGCCGCACAGCCGGTTGGTTCCTGCGGAGCCGTTTCCAACGCTCCGGCGTCGGGCAGCTTCTTTGGCCTCGGCACACACATAATTACTTCGAGCTCAGAATCCGGAGACTCGTGTACTTTCACGGTGACCGTTGTCGATACAGCGCCACCTTCAATTACCTGTCCGGCTGACAAGACTGTCAGCGCGCCTTCCGGTTCCAGTGAAGCCACGGTAAATCCGGGCACACCGACGACGAATCCGTCGACCGGAGTAACGGTCACCGGGTCCCGCAGCGATGGTCTCCCAATCACCGATCCATATCCGGTCGGAACTACGCTCATCACCTGGACGGTTACTAATTCAAACAACCAGTCGGCGAGCTGCACCCAGCGAATTATCGTCAACACCAACGACTGTGCGGGCGATACCGAGCCGCCAACCATCACCGCTCCGCCTGACGTAACGGCTTCCACCGGGGCAGGTTCGACCACCTGCGGTGTTGCCCTATCGCCGTCTGACGACGAACTTGGATCGCCCGACGCCAGTGATAATTGCTCGGTAACAGTTACCAGCAATATTCCTGCGGGCAATCTGTTCCCGGTAGGTACGACAGTTGTTACTTACACGGCGACTGACGGAGCAGGTCTAACGGCTACGGACACTCAAACGGTGACTGTCATCGACAACACACTGCCGCAAATCTCTGCGCCGGCCGATGCCAGCTACACCTGCCCGAGCGAGGTTCCAGCCGCGTCTGTTTCGCAGGCACGCGGAACGGATCCCAACCTGCCAGACGGCGGTCCGCCGACTGATAACTGCGGCGCTCCAACCATCGGCGTAACTGACACCGTTAGTGGAGCCGGGTCCGCATCGAGTCCGCTAATCATTACTCGGACCTACACGGCGACCGATGTCAACAACAACACTGCCTCTGCAGTACAAACCATCACGGTGATCGATAGCACTCCGCCAGCATTCACTTCAGTGCCGGCCGATGCCACCTATCAATGCGCCAGTGATGTCCCGGCAGCTAGTCCGTCGCAGGCCACGGCGTCAGACAATTGCGCTGCGCCAACAATTACGGTTTCGGATTCCAATAATGGCGGCGCGGGCACGACCGCAAGTCCGCTGATCATTACCCGAACCTACACTGCAACCGACGCTGCCGGTAACGCGGTCAGCGCTTCGCAAACTATTACGGTGGTGGACAACACGCCTCCGACATTGAGTTGCCCGGCGAATGTCACTGCGTATTTGCCGCTAAACTCGCCGGCCACGAGCATGGTCGTTAACTACCCGGCAGCCTCCGTCAGCGACAACTGCGGCGGCAGCGTTAACGTTACTTACAGTCAGGCCAGCGGAACGGTATTCCCGGTTGGTCCAACCACAGTGACAGTCAACGCGACGGACAACCACGGCAACACAGCAACCTGTCAGTTTACGGTTACTGTGCTCTATAACTTCACCGGGTTCTTCGCGCCGATTTCGAATATTCCGACTCTGAATTCAGTCAATGCGGGTCGGGCGATTCCAATCAAGTTCAGCTTGAGCGGCGACAAGGGATTGAATGTTTTCGCAGCTAACAATCCTTACACGGTCGCTCTCAACTGCGCCACCAACGCCACCAGCGTTGATGTCACGGAAACAACAACCGCAGGTAACAGCAGTCTCAGTTACAGCGGAGGCCAATACCATTACACCTGGAAGACTGAGAGTTCGTGGGAGGGTACGTGCCGTCAACTAGTCGTGACGCTAAACGACGGCAGTGTTCATGTTGCGAACTTTAAGTTCAAGTAATCATGAGCTGTCTGGGAGCGTCGCAAGGCGCTCTCAGACCAGCTTTTCGCCCGTCTTCAGTTTTTAAGAGGACTTTCAGATAACAGCAATTAAGCTTCAACCCCAATTAAGGAGAATTCACATGAGTAAGTTTCGCTTCACTTTGAATATTATGGCCGTCGCGGCTTTCCTGCTGGCGATGACCACGATGGCTAACGCCCAGGCAACTCGCACGTGGGTTTCCGGCGTTGGTGATGACGCTAATCCCTGCAGCCGCACTGCCCCCTGCAAAACATTTGCGGGCGCAATTTCGAAAACGGCGGCGTCGGGCGAGATCGACGTACTCGACCCGGGTGGTTTTGGAGCAATCAACATAACCAAAGGCATTACCATTGACGGCGGGAATGGCTCGGGATGGGCATCGATTTTGGCATCAGGCACCACTGCCGTCATCGTCAATGCTCCCGGCGCTGACGACCGAATAATTTTGCGTAACATCTCAATGAATGGCGCTCCGGCAGGGGTTTCGTCGGGAATTCGGGGTGTAAGGATCATTCAGGCAAAGAGCGTTCATATTGAGAATTGTCAGATCTTTGGATTTAAGGGCAACCCAGGTCGAGGCATTGAAGACCAGCGAACCGTCGACGGCGACCTTTTTGTATCGGATTCCGTGATCGAGAACAACGCTGGCAGCGGTATTGTAGTTCTGCCAACCAGTGGAAGCCCGACGCTCAGATCTTTCATCAACAACTGCAAATTGTCACAGAACGGAACCGGCGGCGTAGGCACTGGATATGTTCTCGTGGGCACGAATCTCAAAGGCACCATTAGCAACTCGCAGGTTTCCAAGAATGCCACCATCGGAATCGGCGGCGAAGGAGGAGCCAAGATTAGCGTGATCAATTGCATGGTTAATCAAAACCCGACGGGCCTGGATTCCAACGGGGCCACCACTGAGTTGCGCGTCTCCAGAACCAACGTCAGTGGAAACACTACGAATGGTCTGGGGTTGTCAGGAGGAACCATTCTTTCCTATGGAAACAATGAAGTCTCCGGCAACACAGGCAATCAGGCGTTCAGTCCTGGCGGACCGACACTGCAATAACGCTGAGGATAGTCTCTTCAGACTTGTCCGCCCCATCTGCCTTACGAGGCGGGTGGGGCGGATTCTTTTTCGTCAATAGCTTCAGTAGGGACTACAGGCTAGCGGGTTCGGGTTGAGGCATGTCAGAACTGACCTTAGCCGGCTGGGAGTCGATGTAGGTAAATCGCTTCTTCAACCTGAGGAAAGGCGCCTCGAGAAATCGGTAAGACACTGCCGCGCAAAGAATGGTAACGACCAACCCGGTTGCCGCATAAAGGAGTGTAAATTCAGGAAACAGGAAAGCCGCCACCGCCATGCCGATCGGATGCAACACGTATAAGCCATACGAGATGCGGCCGAGATAAACGAGCACCGGATTGGCCAGCCAGAGCGATCCCAGGGCTCCCAACATCATCGATAAACTTCCCACGATGATGAAGGGAAAGTGGAACAGATTGCGTAGCGGTAAATAGCCGTAGCCCCGCGCCGAGATTACCCACAGAGCGACGCCAGTCAGCAGCAGCGCAACCCTCAACAGCACGCCGAAACTCGGGGTTCTCCCGCGTAGCGCCACGGCCAGGAGAGCTCCAGCGGCAATCGAGTCGAGCCAGGCAAACGTGTTGCACCAAACCGCGGCCATCGTGAATCGACCGCTAACATCCATGACCCCTCTGATGATCATGGCTATCACGATCAAGGCAATCGCGACAGTCTTAAGTCTACGCGGACCGACCCAACTGATCAGCAGCGGCCAAACGAGATAAAACTGCTCCTCTACCGAAACGCTCCACAACGGTCCCGCTAAAGAGTGGCTGGCAAACCCGTCATAAATCGTTATCCAATTCCCTGCGAAGAGAAACAGCGCCGCGAGTGTGAGCGGACGAATTCCGTAGACTGAATAATGGGGAACAAGCACAAACACTACCAGCAGGAAGGCGAAATAGAGCGGCCAGATACGCAATATTCTGCGCATGTAAAAAGCTTTGACGTCGATCTTTCCGCGTTTCTCATATTCGCGCAGAAGTAACTCAGTGATGAGATACGAGCTCAGGATGAAAAATAGCGGCACTCCATTGCCGCCGGAGGCAAGTGCCCGGGCTATCCACTTCGCCACGCTGAGCGGCATTCCAGCCTGCGCATAGTGGGCAGGATCCAGCGAGAAGCAATGGCTTAGGAAAACTGCCAGGAATGCGAAGAAACGTAAGCCGTCGAGCTCGGGTTGGTAAAACTTGCTCTTTGCAGTCATTGGTGCGGATTCGCGCTATTGGACCAGCCATGCCCGTCAATGAGTCTAAACAGCGAACGAGCCGTCAGAAGCATTAGCCTTTACTAGATCTGTTTGCGCAGCAGCCAGGCGTCTTGATGCGAATCTCCCTCGGCGCCTTCCGGAACAAAGTCTACGATGGTGAGTGGTGGCGCTAAACGCTCCATGTACTCTTTTGGATGATACGCGCCGCAGGCATTTTCCCCGGCTCGAGTGGCCTCCACTACAACTAAATTGCCTTTTTGAAACTGCGCCCGCTGTTCCGGAGTTAATCCTGGAGCATAAGAGTCGCCGTGCGTAGTTATGTAGAGATATCCGCCCGGACGCAGAATCCTCGTTAGTTCCTTCAGCCACTCGACCTGTAATGGTTCGGTGAGATGTGTGAAAACTGAGAACGAGTAAATCAGGCCAAAAGTGTCGTCCGGATAATCCAACTTCGCGGAAAGACCATTGCGGCCAAACACCGCAAAGTCCAGATTGTTCCGACACCAGTCGACCAGGTCCGGATTATAGTCAGTGCCATGCAGATCCAGTTTTAAGGGCGCGAAGTGTCGAATAATCCTGCCGACGCCGCAACCAAAATCCAGAACCGGATGTTGATTTTCAATCCTGATTCCGTTGTTTTCCAAAACGCGAAGGATGGCCTGGTTGGCCGATGCTCCACCTCTCAGGAACCAGGACGGGTGACGGTGGGCCGCCACCATGAAAATTAGTTCGCCCGGCGGCAGAGGTGGTCCACCGGCGAGTTTGTTTTTAAGGAGGGCACGTTTGTCGCTGAGGAGGGTGGGAATGTTTTTAATTCGCCCAACTGTCAGATGTGCTTCAACCTTCCAGTTCAAGGGCACAATACGCTTGGCTCGGGTATAAAACCCCATAGTCTACTTTCCCCATTCGTTCGAATAATGACCGCGGCATTCTACAGCCTGCTTATCTTAGGGCACAAAAGAGGACATGCCGGCGAAGTTAGCGCGTGAGCGTTAACGATCTGCTTTTCCGCTCGAAACACGAAATCCCGTGCAGAGTAAACTTGACGAAAGGGTCTCTCTGTCGGTTAGACTGCCTTCCTTTGAAGTGCAGCAGTGAATTTTGATAGACCACTGACGAACTGACCAGCCAGCGGAAACTCAGGCGGGAAAGGCAAGTTACCCTGAATCCAGCCGACGGAGCGAAACAACCCCTGCAAACAGCCTCTGATCTAACTGACAAACCGTTAGTTGTAATCCAGCCAAGCAGATTATGGGTAGCGTTGAATTTAAAGGAGCTTTGGGCCTATCGCGAGCTTCTGTATTTTCTCACCTGGCGCGACGTTAAGGTTCGTTACAAGCAGACGTTTTTGGGGATTGCCTGGGCCATTCTCCAACCTCTGCTGACTATGCTCGTCTTCACAATCTTCTTTGGAAAACTCGCGGGAATCGAGGCGAAAACTGAAGGAATTCCCTACCCCATTTTCGTTTATGCCGGACTCATGCCCTGGACGTTTTTTTCAAACGCCATCACCACCAGCGGCAACAGTCTTGTCAACAACGCAAATCTCATCACCAAAGTCTATTTTCCGCGATTGGTTATTCCGGCCGCTGCGGTAATGGCGGGTCTGGTAGACTTCACGATTGCCTTTTTCTTGATGATAGGCATGATGTTCTACTACGGCGTCCCGACCAGCCGGCAACTTTTACTGTTTCCGGTGTTGGTGGTCTTGACTACACTATTGGCCATTGCCATGGGGATGTGGTTATCGGCCCTAAACGTAAAATACCGAGATATTCGCCACGCCCTTCCCTTCATCGTTCAGTTGTGGATGTTTGTATCGCCGATCATTTATCCATCCAGCAGCGTTCCTGAGAATTGGCGCTGGCTGCTCGCGCTTAATCCGATGACGGGAATTATCGAGGGTTACCGATCGTCGCTGTTCTCAAAGCCAATCAACTGGTCAGCGCTGGGCATTTCGGCGATCATCACTTTGGTCATGATGGTCTACGCTGCTTATAGTTTTCGTAAAATGGAAAAAGATTTCGCGGACATCGTCTAAAGAGTGCATGAAACCTGTTGTTCGCATAAACGACGTTAGCAAACGGTATCGACTGGGCGCCCGGCAAGCCAGTTATGGAACGTTGCGCGATTCACTCACAGGGGCGGCCGGAGCGCCGCTCCGTTGGCTCCGCAAGAAGGCCGGCAAATCTGAGCGCGAAACGCTCTGGGCTTTGAAGAACGTCAACTTCACCGTCAACCCGGGCGAAGTGGTTGGAATCATCGGTCGCAACGGCGCGGGAAAGTCCACGCTCCTCAAAATAATCTCGCGAATTACTGAACCAACTTCGGGCAGCATTGAGTTATGGGGCCGCGTGGCAAGTCTTCTTGAAGTGGGAACAGGTTTTCACCCAGAGCTCTCCGGTCGTGAAAACATATTCCTGAATGGCGCGATTCTTGGCATGAAGAAGACGGAGATTGTCCGCAAGTTTGATCAAATCGTAGAGTTTTCAGAGATAGAGAGATTCATCGACACTCCGGTTAAGCATTATTCCAGCGGCATGTTTGTCAGACTGGCGTTTGCGGTCGCAGCCCATCTTGAGCCCGAGATATTGATCGTTGACGAAGTACTCGCAGTAGGTGATGTCGAGTTTCAGAAAAAATGCCTCGGGAAAATGAACAGCGTTGCGCAAGCTGGTCGCACTGTCCTTATCGTTAGTCATAACCTTCCGATTATCAACAAACTGTGTGAGCGCGCCTTGCTCCTGACCGATGGCAAAGTCGGATTGGAGGGCAAGACGCCGGACGTTGTTGCCGAATATCTTAAACTCGGAGGCGGTCAGGCAGGCGAACGAACGTGGGAGGGCTCGGAACAGGCCCCCGGCAACGAGCGAGTTCGGTTGCAAGCCGTGCGTGTGAATTCAGGTGGAGCAGTTACCGCGCACATCGATATAGATAAGGAAATCTCGGTGGAAGTGGACTTCTTGAACCTGGTCGATGGCATCCGGAATCTGTGCGTAAATATTTACGTGTTGGATAGCATGGGCAACATTGTGCTCAGCACTGCGAACACACCCAGTGCCAACCTCTTGCCCGATCAGTGGTTTGGTGAGCGACATCCCGCGGGACTCTTTCGCGCGAAGTGCACGCTACCCGGGAATTTTCTCAACGAGGGACTCTTTTATATCAACGCGTATATCCTGACCCTTGGTCCACCAGTGTTGGAAGCCAGCGCTGAACAAGTTATTTCCTTTATGATCCACGACACAGGTTCCATGCGAGAACCAGGCGCGGGAAGCCGTTGGGATGGGGTGGTGCGCGTGCGCTTGCCATGGGAAACGGAATACGTGCAACCACTCGCGGGCGCACAGTCCCACCCGCAGTTGGACACCCAACTCGCATAGTATGGATAACGATCAACAAAAGAGATTCTCGAATATCGGCTTTGAGGATTTTCGCCAACTGGCTAAGGACGACTCCTTAAGCCCGTATGAGCGGATTGGATTTCCCGACTCCTACCGGGAAGGCAAAGAGCGCCACATTTTCGAAGACATTCTGCAAAAACTGCCGCTGCTTGAAAGTAGTAATAAAGTTGTTCTGGATATCGGACCCGGTTGCAGCGAGTTGCCAACAATGCTCATCGATCTTTGCCGCAGCAAAGGTCACACCCTGATCCTGGTAGATTCTGAGGAGATGCTTTCCCGTCTTCCCGATGAACCATTCATCACAAAGATCGCCGGATACTATCCACAATGCGAAGATCTCTTCACGCGTTTCACAGGCAAGGTTGATGTCATCCTCACATATAGCGTGCTCCACTACGTTTTCGCAGAGTCCAACGTTTGGTATTTCCTGGACCGCTCGCTGGTCCTGCTGTCGCCCGGCGGCGAAATGTTGATCGGAGACATTCCAAATATTTCGAAACGCAAGCGTTTTTTCAGTTCACCGGCCGGTATTAAGTTTCACCAGGAGTTCATGCAAACTGACGAGAAGCCCGAAGTCGTTTTCAATCAGGTCGAGCCGGGACAGATCGATGACGCAGTAATACTTTCCTTGCTAATGCGCGCCAGGAACCAGGGCTGCGAAGCTTATGTGGCGCCGCAGCGCGACAACCTGCCCATGGCCAATCGCCGTGAAGATATTCTGATAAGGAAGCCTTGAAGAAACCCATGGAGAAGGACAGAAAACTAATCATCGTCGGTGACAGCGCATTCGCCGAAATCGCCTACGAATATTTTACGCACGACTCCAGGTATGAAGTGGTTGCCTTCAGTGTTGAGGGCGAATATCTCCAGCGGGACAGTTTGTTTGGCTTACCGATCCTGCCCTTCGAATCATTGTCCGATTCGCTGGCGCCGTCGGAACATTTTGTCTACGTCGCCACCGTTTACACGCAGCTCAATCGTCTCCGCACCAGACTAAGCCGGGAAGCCAAACAAAAGGGCTATAGCCTGGCAAGCTACATCAGCAGCCGGGCTTTTGTTTGGCGCAACGTGGAGTTGGGAGAGCACTGTTTTATTTTCGAAGACAACACGGTCCAGCCTTTCGTTAAGGTGGGGAACAACGTGGTGATGTGGAGCGGCAACCACATCGGACATCACTCCACCATCGCAGACAATTGCTTCATCTCCTCTCACGTGGTGATTTCCGGCTTCGTTACAATTGAGGAAAACTGTTTCCTGGGCGTTAATTCAACCCTCGTCAACAATATCCGGATCGGGAAGGACTGCTGGCTTGGTCCAAACATCACAGTTGTGAGAGACGCTCCCGAAGGTTCCTTCTTCAAAGCGAATCGCAACGAGATTGGGAAGGCGTCGACGCTGGAGTACTTCAAGGTCGTTGAATAGTTATGCGCTGGGAAAAGCTCGGATTAGTTTACTGCCCGAACGGCGAGCAGGAGTGGGCGCAGTCGCACGCTTTCATTCCCACTTCCCTAATGCTTGATGAGGACCGCATTCGCGTATTTGCGGCCTTTCTTGATGGCGAACTGATCGGGCGAGTGGGCTATGTGGATGTAGCTGCCAGCGATCCGCTGCGTATTCTGCAAGTCTCTGAAAAACCCGTTCTGGATATCGGGGCACCCGGCACATTTGATGACAATGGCGTAAACCCGCTTTGTATTGTGGGCCAGGGCAAAGAGCTGTATATGTACTACGTGGGCTGGCAGCTCCAAAAAAGAGTCAGATACACACTTCTAACAGGTCTCGCGGTGAGCAGCGACGGCGGGGATACTTTCAAACGTGTTCAGCGAGTTCCCGTGCTCGAACGAAGTGACGCCGAGCTATTTGTCAGGAGCGCGGCCGACGTCCTGCTCGACGATGGCACATGGAAAATGTGGTATGTGGCAGGAGATAGCTGGATTGAAATCAAAGGCAAGCCTGTGCCCACCTACAATCTGCGTTATCTCGAATCAGTTGATGGAGTGAATTGGGATGGACAGGGGCAGGTCTGTCTCGAACTGGCAGCGGGGGGCGATGAATTTGGATTTGGTCGTCCTTTTGTAGTCAAGAAACGTCAGAACTATGAGATGTGGTATTCCATCCGTACCATCAGCAAGAAATACCGCATTGGTTTTGCAGATTCTCCTGATGGCAAGAGCTGGCGTCGTCGTGATGACGAAGCCGGCATCGACGTTTCGCCCGGCGGGTGGGACTCCGAAATGATTTGTTGTTCATGCGTTCAGCAAACAAAGTATGGTACTTACATGTTTTATAATGGCAATAACTATGGCGGAACCGGCTTCGGCGTAGCGGTCCTGAAAGAATAGCGAGCCATACTTTCCGAAACGTAACTCCAGCGTGCAAGCGGAATTCATTCAGCTCCAGTCGTTGTATCATCGAAGCAGTTTGCCTCCCGCTTAATGAACTCTGATCACCGAAACTAAGTGCAGATAATTAAGTATTCGGAGGAACACCAAACTGATTGGGATGCTTTTGTTTCGCAAGCTCCCATGGGGACGTTTCTGCACACGCGCCGTTTTCTGGCTTACCACCGCGCGCGTTTCGATGATGTTTCAGTTTTACTGAAAAACGACAAGGAACAGATTGTCGGTGTATTCCCGGCGGCAGTAGATCCCGAAGACTCGCGACGCGTGGTCAGTCACCCCGGAATAACCTACGGCGGGCTGCTTCATAGCGGTGAACTCGTGGGCGAGAAGATGCTGGCCGCTGTCGAGGATTTGCAGCATTATTTTCTCGATCAAGGGTTTGAAGTGCTTCGCTACAAACCCGTTCCCAGCATTTATCATCAGCGCCCATCAGATGATGACCTTTACGCGCTTTTCCGCCTGGGCGCTGCTCGCTCGCGTTGCGATCTTTCGTGCGCAATTGATCTGGCGAATCGAGCGACTCCAAGCCACCGGCGAAAGCGCGGACTGAAGAAAGCCCTGCGGCTGGGCGTTGAAGTAGTTTCCGGCGAGCAACACATCGACCAGTTATGGGATGTGATCGAGGACAACCTGCACCGAAAACTGGACGAGAAACCGAGCCACAGCCGCGACGAAATCAAGTACCTGCATTCGCTGTTTCCTGAAAATATCTCTTTCCTGGTTGGCCGATTAGCGGGAGACGTGGTTGCCGGTGTTACCTTGTTTTCGACAAAACCTGTCGTCAAGGCGCAGTATATCGCTTCGAGTCAGGCGGGTTACGATGCGTCAGCCCTGGACGCAGTTTTTGAATCGGCAATAGAGCTCGGCAGGTCCGCGGGGCGACGATATTTTGATTTCGGGACCAGTAACAGAAACGAAGGACAACACCTGAGTGTGGGCGTCTACCAGTTTAAGCATGAGTTTGGCGGAACTGGGGTGGTCCATGAATTCTACGACCTTAACCTGAGAACCTGAGAACCAAAGAATGAGTGTGGCAGATTGTAAAATTATCGAACTTCCACGCGTGAACGATCCGCGTGGAAATTTGACGTTTATTGAGAGCGGGCGGCACGTTCCGTTTGAACTAAAGCGTATCTTTTATCTCTATGATGTTCCTGGCGGCGCCACCAGGGCGGGACATGCGTTGAAGTCATGTCATCAATTCCTGATTGCGAGCTCGGGGAGCTTCGACGTGATTGTCGACGATGGCCTAAAGAAGGAGCGTCACCAGTTGAATCGTTCCCATTACGGGCTTTATATTCCCCCTCTGATCTGGAGAGAGATCGAAAACTTCTCATCGAATTCAATGTGCATGGTGCTCGCTTCAGAGTTCTATACCGAAAGCGACTATTACCGCGAGTACACCCAATTTACCGAAAGTGTCCGAGAGCAGCCTAAGTGAAAGTTCCTTTTCTAGATTTAAAAGCACCTTACATCGAACTGCGGGATGAGCTTGATCAGGCTTACCGCAAAGTAATGGAGTCTGGCTGGTTCATCATTGGCCAGGAAGTCGAGGCGTTTGAAACTGAGTTTGCCGAGTATTGTGGAGCAAAGTTCTGTATTGGCGTGGGTAACGGGCTTGACGCTTTACACCTGATCCTGCGCGCCATGGGAATCGGTGAAGGCGACGAAGTGATCGTTCCCTCCAACACGTACATCGCCACCTGGCTGGCAGTCTCTTATGCCGGTGCGACTCCAATTCCGGTTGAACCTGACCCACGCACTCACAACCTCGATCCTTCTCGGATTGAGGACGCCATCACACCGCGCACCAGGGCCATTATGCCGGTTCATCTTTACGGGCAGCCCGCTGAGATGGATCCGATAAACGAGATTGCCAAACGTCACGGGCTGAAAGTAATTGAGGACGCCGCGCAGGCGCATGGCGCCCGTTATAAGGACCAGCGAGTTGGCGGGCTCGGAGACGCCGCTGGATTCAGCTTCTATCCTGGGAAGAACCTGGGAGCGATGGGCGACGGTGGCGCGATTACCACGAACGATGCGGAGTTGGCGGATCGCATCCGTCTCCTTCGTAACTATGGCTCGCGCGTAAAGTATTACAACGAGTCGAAAGGCTTTAATTCCAGGCTGGATGAGTTGCAGGCTGCACTGATGAGAGTGAAACTCGCGAAGCTCGATGAATGGAATGAACGCCGGAAACAGTTGGCTTCACGTTACCTTCAGCATCTCGAAGGTGTGTCCGATCTGGTACTCCCGTTCGTGCCTGACTATATCGATCCAGTTTGGCATCTTTTTGTAATTGGTCATCCCGACCGCAGTGCCCTTCAGGAACACTTAACCACGGCTGGAATCGGCACGTTGATACATTATCCGTTGCCACCGCATTTGCAGGAGGCTTATGTGGAGCTCGGCTACACAAATGGCTCGTTTCCTCTGTCGGAAAAACTGGCAGGAGAGGTGTTGAGCATTCCGATGGGCCCTCACCTGTCTGCGGATGAGTGTGACTTTGTGATTAACGAACTGGTCCTGTTTGGAGACACATCGAAATCTGACGGCCTTCGGGTAGCGAGCAGTCGACGTTGATGCCGCAGCTGAGTCAAGATCAAACTGCCAGAACATTTCTGGGGAAATGTAGTTCTGCTTACGAAGCGATTGCCGCTCAGATATTGAAACTGAGCCGCAAACACGAATCCGAGCGGCTTCTGGAATGGGTGGAGCTGGCGGCTCAATTCTCATGGATGGCCCATCCCGGACGCTACGCTGACGGGCGTCTCGAGAATCCGGCATTCCAAATTGGCACCCGTCTGGAAACTCACCTGCCTACGTCGCCTTTGGCCACCCGCGCGACCAGCCATGAAAAACTAACGATTGATCGACGACGGGTCCTTCATGTTGCGACTACGGTTTACGACACTGGCGGTCACAGCCGTCTAATCAAGAACTGGATCGAGAACGATGAAGGCTCAACGCATTCATTGGTTCTTATTCTGCAAGGTAACCTGTCAGTGCCCGACTGGCTCTCGGAGGCAGTTCAGAAGAGTGCCGGCATCCTAACGGTGTTGTCAGCGCAACTATCACACTTACAGCGCGCTTCGTCGTTAAGAGAGTTGGCCCAGGAATGCGCCGATACCGTCATCCTCCACATTCATCCCGACGACGTGGTGCCGATCGTTGCGTTCGCAGACCCCGGCCTTCCTCCGGTTGGATTAATGAACCATGCTGATCATGTGTTCTGGTTGGGCGCTTCGGTTGCTGACCTGGTGATAGACATGCGCAGCTTTGGGGTGGAACTGACCAAAGCGAGACGTTTTCCAAAGCAAAGCGCGCTGCTTCCCTTGCCTCTGAAATTCAAAGCCAGCTCAGTGTCACGCGAAGAGGCGCGACGTCGCTTGAAGTTGACTGACGCCGATGTGGCGCTCCTTAGTATTGGTTCGAGTTACAAATACAAGCCGACCGGCGCGCACAACTTCTACGAAACCGTGGACGAGATTCTCGATCGAAACCCAACCGCGCGACTGTTTGTTGTCGGCGTCGAACCGGAGGAAGCGAGGGAACAATCGGGAAAGGTTCCTCACGAACGCGTGCATTTTCTGGGGACAATCGCGGATCCGATTTGCTACCAGGCGGCGGCTGATCTTTATCTCGAAGGATTTCCCTATGGTTCGCTAACGGCATTGCTGGAGACTGTGGCCCTTGGTGTTTGCCCGGTCGTAATGTTTGATCCTCCAATGCCTCACGTTAACAACGCTGCCAGCGTTGGAGGCGGTGACTTGATGTCTAAGGGAAGCCGGGACGAGTACATCGAGCACGTGACGTCGTTAATCAAGGACGGCGATGAGCGGGCCAGAGTTGCCACACAAACCCGAGCCTTTGTAATCTCGACGCACAGCAGCGAAACGTGGAATACCAGAATTCAGGAAATCTACCGATACCTTGATTCCATTCAGCACCAGCCGGGCCCAATCCCTGAATCCGATTTTCAGGCCACGGCAACCGATCTTGGATTGGCAAGCTTTTCCTATTCCCACATTGGTGATTCTTCCACGCTCCTGAGGTTTGCCAATGAACATTTTGACAAGCTTTCCCGTCAGGATGTAATGAGTTTATTTCAAGCCGCGCTTAGATCCGGAGATTCAAAATTGGCATTCGCTCCGTTGCGAAACTGGCTGGGACTTTGGAAAACGAAAATGTTTGGCGCGTAAATAGTTTGGCAGAACACTGGAGGACAAGGATCTTCGATGAACTTTATTGAAACTGAGCTAAAGGGAGTTTTTCTGATCGAACCCAATCGCTTCGAAGACGAGCGAGGCTTCTTTGCGTCTTCATTTTCAAGTCGTGAATTTGAAAAACATGGTCTGACTGGATGTTTTGTGGAAAATAACATTTCTCATAGCCGTCGCCGCAGCACCCTTCGCGGTTTGCATTACCAGGCGGCGCCTCATGGCCAGGCGAAACTCGTCCGCTGCACGCAGGGATCCATTTTTGATGTCGCAGTCGACATTCGACCGGGCTCCCCAACCTTTCGCAAGTGGGTTGGACATGAATTGTCCGCCGAGAACCGTCTCATGATGTATCTGCCGGGAGACGTGGCGCACGGGTTTCAAACTCTACAGGACGACACTGAGGTGTTTTATCAGGTATCCGATTTCTACGCGCCCGACGCTTCACGCGGGTTACGTTGGGATGATCCGGCATTTGGCGTCGAGTGGCCTTTGGATGGTCCGCCTATCATTATCGCGCGCGACGCCGCTTATCCAGACTTCCAAATCTGAGACCCCTCTCTTTTGCAATCCTTGTTCATGCTGCTAGCATCGCGAAATTGATGAATGGAGAAACTCGAGAAGAAAAGGCTGAGCCGTGCGCGGTGAGCATTATCATGCCCACTTACAATGGCGAGAAGCACCAGGGCGCTGCGATTCAGTCAGTTTTGGCACAAACTTTCGACGACTGGGAGTTGATTATTGTCGATGACGGATCAACGGACAATACAGCGACTCTCGTTTCGGCAGTTGCAGAAAAGGACCGCCGGATTCGTTACCTTTACCAGGAGAACGCCGGGCAGGCGAATGCCAGAAACACCGGAATTAAAAACTCGCGCGGCAAGCTGATCGCATTTCTGGACCAGGACGACCTTTGGATGAAGGAAAAACTGGAGGTCCAGGTCAGAGCGTTAAAAGAATCAGGCGCTGACGTTGTTTTCAGTAACGGCTTTCTCTTCGAAGGTGATGACGTCTACTCAGAGGCAGAAACTTTTCCCACAATTGAAGGGAAATACGTCGGGCCGGAAATGTTTCAGCTCTTGTTCATGAGTAACCGAATTCCAGTGTTAAGCGCACTTGTAAAGAAAGAAGCCCTCAGCAGTGTCGGCCTGCTGGATGAAGATCCGTTGTACAAGAACAGTGACGACTATGATTTATGGCTCAGACTGGCGAACCACAATGCAGTATTTCTTGGGCTGCCTGATCGTCTGGTTCGATATAGACTGCATTCAGACCAAGCATCAAAAAATAGTGTCAAGATGCTTTCCGCGGAGCTTGCGGTGCTCAAGAAGCATGAGCGAAGTGACCTGCTCAGTAAACAGGAACGGCACGATCGTCTTGCTCCAATCTACGATCAGTTGATACTGGCACTGGTGGACCAGAAGCGGTTTGACGAAGCAAGATCCTTTTTAGGCGAACTGCGAGCGCGTGAAACAGCGTTGGGTCGGACGATGCTGCTGACAATGGCGCCTAACTATTACCGGCGAATTATTGACTTCGTTTACCGCGTTCGCGGAGGCCTGTCGCGCCGCGCTGCCCGGTTTTCGTCGCCCGGCGTTAATCATTAGCCGGATCCGATTGCATACAAATGGACAATCCTATTTCTGAGTTGACGGCGATCTTGTTGTGTGGCGGCAAAGGCGAGCGCCTGCGGCCGTTTACCGAAAACTTGCCGAAACCGATGGTTCCTCTTAACGGGCGGCCGCTGCTTCAGCACCTGCTGAAGTACCTGTCCGGTTTGGGTATCACTCGTTTCGTGATCTGCGTGGGCTATAAGGCCGAAACGATCGAAGCGTTCCTGAGTGAGCAAGGCTATACTTCCGAGCAGGTTATCTGCGTGAACTCAGGCGACGCCAGCATGACGGATCGAATCCTCCAGGCACGGGAACATGTCCGAGGTCGCGCGATTGTCTGTTATGGTGACACGCTGGCAAACGTCGATGTGCACGCGCTACTCGATCAACATGAGAAGAGTGGAGCGCTCGCAACGCTGACTGTCTACCCGCTGGAGAGCCCCTTTGGTGTCGTTTATTTTGAGCAGTCGAAGCGAGTCACTTCGTTCAGCGAGAAGCCGCGATTGCCCTATTGGATTAACATTGGCTTTCTTGTGTGTGAGCAGGAGGCGCTTGATTTCATCAGCCAGGGTTCGGGGATGCCGCAGTTTCTGATGTCCCTCGCAGATGCGGGCAAACTCTACACTCATGAGCACAACGGCAAGCACCTAACGGTAAATACTGAAAAAGATCGTGCAGTGGCAGAAAACGAGATCGAATTCTTTACTCATATGGACGGACGAGCAGGATGAAAAACAAGCGTGTTCTGGTTACGGGTGGTTCGGGTTTTATTGCTTCTCATTTGGTAAATCGGCTCCTGGCAGACGGCGCCGACGTCGCCGTAATTGCCCGCTATGGCAACGTCATGAAAAACGAGCGGCTTCGAGACTGCTGGGATGACATTCGAATTATCGAAGCCGATCTGCGCAACCGTGGTGCGCTGGCTGGCGTTCCTGATTTTGCGCCAGAGGTGGTCTTCCACCTGGCAGCGTATAACCACGTGGGCCAAAGTTTCGTGCAGGTGGAGGAATGCTTCGACGTCAACGCCAAGGGCACTGCCAACCTGCTCGACACTTGCGGCGATAGCGTGGAAAAGTTTGTTTACATGTCTACCTCAGAGGTCTATGGCTACCAGGCTGATGTTCCCTTCATTGAAACAATGAGCCCGCAGCCAATCTCTCCGTACGCCATCACGAAATATGCAGGCGAGCTTTACTGTCAGATGAAGCAACGCATCGGAGTTGGTCCCTCGATCATGATTTTGCGCTGCTTCAATACCTTTGGACCATACCAGAGCGGTAAGGCAGTCATTCCGGAGTTGATAATTAATTGTCTGCGCGGCCAGGCCATCAAGACGACCAAGGGCGAGCAGACGCGCGAGTTCAACTACGTTTCGAACATTGTTGACGGGTTGATGCTGGCTGGAGCGCACGAAGGAAGAATAGATGGTCCAATCAACATCGCGGCGGGAGAGGAAGTATCGATTATCGATCTGGTCAACAAGGTTGCGGAGTTGACCGGCACGTCCGCGGAGATTGATGTGGGCGCTTTGCCGTATCGTCCCACCGAAATTTGGCGCATGTTTGCCGACAGCACCCGCGCGCGCGAAATGCTTGGCTGGAGTCCGCAAGTGAATCTTGAGGAGGGACTGAAGCGGACCATTGAATGGTTTCGCGAATATTACCGCGAAGAGCTGGCGCATTAGCCGTCCGATCGAATGTAATGTCAAAAGTTAGCATCATCATTCCCACGTATAACCGGGCCGCACTGCTACCGAAAGCAATTGAAAGCGCGAAGAATGCCGGTGGAGATCCGGAGGTAATTGTCGTCGACAATGGTTCTACCGACGATACCGCTGACGTTTGCCGCACGATTAGTGGAATTCGCTACATTCATCTTGACCCTAATATTAGACAGGCGCGCGCGCGCAACGCCGGCATCGAGGCGAGCACGGGCGAGTTTTTGCTTTTCCTCGACGACGATGACGTTCGCTTGCCAGGCTTGCTGGATGCGCAGGTAAAGCTGTTGGAAGCCGATCCGGCCCTCGGATTTGTCTATGGGCCGGTGTTGCTCGGTGACCCGAAGAACTGTATACCCACGGGCCAAACCAGCCTGGACCATTGTCCTGAAGGCGACCTTTTCTGGCGTCTGATCGAGGGTCCATTTATCCATTTGCATGCGGTTGTCGCTCGCAAGAAATTCATTCAAGAGGCCGGCAGCTTTAATCCCGACCTGGTGGGTGCTGAGGATTGGATGCTACTGATTCGACTCGCTGAACGCGGCCATGTGCGCGCGGTTAAAGAACCCGTCGGTGTCTACCGAACGTATGAACGTGACACTGGAAACACTTCCTCCAATCGCTTGAGAATGTGTCGAATCTCGGCAATCGCCCAGGTCCAGGCCCTTAGACTTCCGCGCGCTTTGGAAGCTCCCGTTACAGAGCGAAATCAGATCCGTCAACAAAGACTCGACTCGCTTTCCATGGAATTAATTACGGAAGCGCGCGCCGATTGGTCCAATGGGTTTAAGAGTTCGGCTTTGAAGCATTTCACCGCCGCACTTCAACTCAATCCTCGGCGAGCTGTAACGCTTCGTGCGTTCAAGTGGTTGCTGTTCTCGCCCTGGAAATCAGAAAAGTTGGCCGCCTCTTTGGAGCAATAATAACAATGCCTTGCGCGCGCGCGTCCTTTAGGAGCCGCACAGAGATGCCCGGATCCAATTTATGAAAACTGCATTAATCACCGGCATCACAGGACAGGACGGAAGCTATCTAGCCGAGCAGTTGCTCGCAGCAGGATACGAAGTGCACGGCCTCGTCCGGCGAGTTGCGCTCGAAGACCCGACGCGGCGCTTCACGCGCATTGAGCATCTGCTTGACCGAGTAAAGCTGCACGGAGCGAGTCTCGAAAGTTATCCTTCACTCTTTCATGTCCTCAGCAAGCACACGTATGACGAATGCTATCACCTGGCAGCGCAGAGTTTTGTTGCCGAGTCGTTTGCGGACGGCTTCTCGACAATGAACACCAACATCAATGGCACGCACTACATGCTCGCTGCCCTGCGTGAATTGCAACCGCAGTGCAGGTTTTATTTCGCCGGCTCTTCCGAAATGTTTGGCAAGGTTCACCAAACACCGCAGACAGAGGAAACGACGTTTCACCCGCGGTCGCCTTATGGAATCAGCAAGGTCGCAGGATTTGACCTGACACGCAATTACCGCGAGGCGTACGACATGTTTTGCGTCAGCGGAATCCTGTTCAATCATGAATCTCCGCGGCGCGGTTTTGAGTTTGTGACGCGCAAGATTACGTCCACGGTCGCGCGCATCAGCGCCGGTTTGGCAACGGAGCTTCGACTTGGCAACCTTGACGCGAAACGCGATTGGGGTCATGCCGCCGACTACGTGAAAGCAATGCGCAGCATGCTCCAGCAACCTGAGCCTGACGACTACGTTGTAGCTACCGGCGAGACCCACACAGTGCGCGAATTCTGCGAGCGGGCGTTTAGCCGAGTTGGGCTCAACTATCTCGACCATGTAAAGACAGATCCCCAGTTTTACCGGCCGGCGGAAGTCGATCTGCTAATGGGGGACTCTTCGAAAGCGCGCCGGGTGCTTGGATGGGAACCGAGTTATACGTTCGAGCAACTGGTGGATGAGATCGTCGACTCCGATTTAGCTGCGGTGAGGCTTCAGGCGGAAAGCTTCGCGACTGCGAAGAACAGCGCTGACGCGACTTAGACCGCGCGTTGCACCAAAATGAAAGTCGTTCACGCCAATGAAGATCTCGGTGGCAATGTGTACTTACAACGGCGAGCGCTATCTGCGAGAGCAACTCGACAGCATTGCGAGCCAAACACTTTTGCCCGATGAATTGATTGTGTGCGATGACCAATCGGTCGATGCCACTCACCAAATAGTTGCCGATTTTGCCGCCCAAGCTCCATTTCCCGTACGCGTTCTCATCAACGAAACTAACCTTGGGTCAACCCGAAACTTCGAGCGGGCAATCGGTCTGGCGGCTGGCGATGTGGTGGCCCTTTGCGATCAGGATGACATTTGGCTGTCCAAAAAACTCGAGCGCCTGGCCGCTGAGTTCGCAGCTAATCCCAAGGTCGGATTGGTGTTTAGCGACGGCGACGCGATTGACGAGAATGGCGAGGAGTTGGGTTATACAATCTGGGAGAAACTTCCGTTCAATCGGATCGAACGCGAACGAATGGAACGGGGCCAGGCACTTGACCAATTGTTGCCAGGTGCAACAGTGACGGGTGCGACGATGGCTTTCCGATCGCATCTGCGTGAATTGTTTCTTCCGATCCCAAATGATCTGCCGTTGATCCACGATGCGTGGATTGCCTTGCTCATCGCCGCCGTGGCCAAAGTGGTTCCCGTTTCTGAACCGCTGATCAAGTACCGGCAGCATGAAGACCAACAGGTAGGCGCAAGAGAAAGAATGCAAGACCCGGCGCGGCTCGGGTCCATCAAGAAGGCCATGCGAAGTCCCACTTCCTATGCCGAGATGATCGAAACGATCACGCGAGTAAGACAACGATTGATGGCGCACAGCGCGATTTTCAATAGTGATGCTGCTCTCGCCGCGTTGGAACCACGACTGAAGCATTTGCAAGCTCGCGAGCGGCTGCCGTCCGGCATTCTGGGTCGCGCTCGATGTGTGTTAACGGAATTACTGGCGTGGCGGTATCACCGCTATGCAAACGGCCTGCGCAGCGCCGTCAAAGACCTGCTTGGTTAGACTCTCGCGCGACTAAACTGAAGGCGAGTGTGGATGGGCTGGCCGCGCCAGACCTATCGATGGTGTGTTGTGGCGAAAGTCGATCTATCAGTCATCATTGTTAATTGGAATGGCGGCGAGTTGTTGCGGCGCTCAGTGGAGAGCATCGTCGCCTGTCCGCCTTCGTTGGACTATGAAGTCGTTGTCATTGATAACGCATCAACAGACGGCAGTATCGCGCTGCTGCGCGAGAGTCAGCTTGCTGGTCTGGCCGACCAACGTTTACGGATCATCGAGAACAGCGCGAATCTGGGCTTTGGCCAGGCGAATAATCAGGCGTTCGCTCTTACGGACTCGCCCTTCCTCTTCCTCCTGAATCCAGATGCCGAGGTCACGCCCGGAAGCATTGATCAACTGATTGCGACGGTGAGATCCGACTCGCGAGTCGGCGCAGCCGGCCCGCGAATGTTGAATTCTGACGGGTCGTTGCAGATCAGCGTTTGGCGCACTCCGCCTACCGTTCGGGAAATCCTGCTTTCCCAAATGAAGCTTTACCATCTTCTGCCACGAAGACTCAGAGGCGAGCTGTTGCTTGGAGGGCATTGGGACCACAATCGTGAAAGACCGGTGCCGATGCTGAGTGGGGCGGCCATACTCGTACGCCGAGCTGTGATTGAGCAAGTTGGTGGCTTTGATGATCGGTTTCACATGTACGGCGAAGACAATGAGTGGTCGCTCCGCATAACCCGCGGCGGCTGGCGTTTGATATTTCAACCGGCAGCTTTAATTATTCATCATGGCTCTCAAAGCTCACTGCAGCGCTGGAACAACCTGGAAAAACTGCGCGTTCAATTGGAAGCCTATTATCTCTATCAGTCGCTTTCATTACCCCGGCGTCGCGTGATAGCCAACTACCTGGCATATTATCTGGCGGCCTCAGGCCAGCATTTTTGGCGACGCCTTCGTGGTGTGACTGCGCCCGACGTAAAGCTCGCCCGCGAAGTCCATCTCGAACATCTGAAGCGTGCGCTCGCAGGCGGTGACAAATAATCGGGATTACGTTCCGGAAGATCGAGAGCCAAGCATTAAGTCTAGATTCGCTTTCAGCGATGCCGGATTAACAACCAGATCGGCCACGTGAGGATCCTGACCGCGAGTGCTCGATTGGCATGTCTGGTAGAAATAATTCAAGTGCAGAGCCGACGACAACGTGAAGTAACAATTGTTGGTGCAGTCGGTGTGATGACGCAATTCGAGCACGCTGGCATGTGACGGCATGAACAGCATGTTAGTAAGCCCCGCCCCATGATTTGCGACGACGTATCTGGCCCGCGAAAAGACTTTGACCTGCTGTTCAAAGGAGAGCTCCTCGGCATAAATCGTTTGAAACCCAAACTCCGCTAACGTGTCGACAACTACCGCTTCGTTCGCAATCCTGCGCTTGGGGGCCCGGCCGCGGCTGATGTAAATGCAATCGTTAAGTTTTTCCTGATTGTTTGATCCGTAGGTCCGAAGCAAGAGGTCTCGCACACCGCGAATGATCTCTTCATTGTAATGACCCGACGGCGCGGTGTGAGTAGGCAAGAATAGCCGGCGACACTTCACCACCTCATGCTGAGCCATGAACTCAACCTTCACTTCGAACGCTTTCAACGAAGCGGTGACAAAATCGAATGATTCAAACGCGGACGGCAAAAGCAGGTTCATGTGGTCAAGTCGCGGTCGCATCACAAATATTCTCGAAAGAACATCCGTGAGCCAATGAAAATAGCCGCGGCTCCAATCGTCCGTCACCCAGAGCAAGTCATGCTCAATCAGCCGCGGGCGTTGCAGCAGGTTATTGGTGATGAAAAATTTCAGGAGACTGCGGCGTTTCCACTGCTTGATATTTGCTGGAAAGGCAAACGATTCAGGTAATATCTGATTGCCTCTGAACAGAATTCCTTCAGGGCTAACGCAAACGTCCTTAAGCTCCAGCAGAGTCGTCTCGGGAATAACCCTTTCCAGCTCATGACTGAAGAGGCCCAGCTCGAGCTGGTTTAAGTTGATTGGCAGCTTGCGCTTCGACAGTGTTTCCCCGGTCAGCTTGTGGGGCTCATTTGATGATACTGTGTGGCTCTGCATATCAACGTGGCAACGACGGGAAACTTTCGAGTGATATTTCTTGTCGCAGCTAATAATACGCGTTAACGATCTTCTCCAACAAAAATGGTTACAACTGATTCGCTCGACGAGCGCAAAGTTGGTTCATCACCTGATACAATTGACCCGCACTTTTAGCCTCTGACGGGAAACCCGACCATACATGAAGAAAGCGTTGATCACCGGAATCACAGGGCAGGATGGATCCTACCTCGCGGAATTTCTGCTGGCGAAGGGCTACGAAGTGCACGGAATAATACGCCGGGCTTCCTCATTTAATACCGGGCGAATCGATCATCTATACAAGGACCCTCACCTGAACGGGGTCCGTCTTTTCCTGCATTACGGCGACATCGCCGATTCGACAAACCTAATCAAGTTGCTTTACCGAATTCAACCCGAGGAGGTCTATCATCTCGCGGCGCAGTCGCACGTGCGCGTAAGTTTTGATATTCCCGAATACACCGCCGATGTCACGGGGCTCAGCACAATTCGAATTCTCGAAGCGATTCGCGAGGCCGGTCTGAAATCCAGATTCTACCAGGCGAGTAGCTCGGAGATGTTTGGCAAGGTTACTGAGACACCGCAACGCGAGACCACTCCGTTTCACCCGCGCAGTCCGTATGGAGTGGCTAAGGTCTTTGCGCACTGGGCCACAGTTAATTATCGCGAGTCGTACGACATGTTTGCGTGCTCGGGAATTCTCTTCAACCACGAAAGTCCGCGTCGAGGCGAAACGTTTGTCACGCGAAAAATCACGCGCGCCGTAGCGCATATCAAAGCCGGACTACAAGACAAGCTTTACCTGGGAAACTTGAGCGCGAAACGTGACTGGGGTTACGCCAAAGAATATGTGGAAGCGATGTGGCTCATGCTCCAGCAGGAAACTCCCGATGATTACGTCATTGCTACCGGTGAAACACATTCAGTAGAAGATTTTCTGGAAGAAGCGTTTTCACACGCCGGACTCGATTGGCACGATTACGTCGAGCTCGATTCAAAATATTTGAGGCCTTCCGAAGTTGATCTCTTAATAGGGGATGCCTCGAAAGCGAAGCGCGAGCTCGATTGGGAGCCGAAAACCACGTTCAAGGAACTGGTGCGATTGATGGTAGATGCCGACGTTTCATTGAGCACTCAAAAAGCTGATGAATCGTTTGGCGATACAAATTCGGCGACCACGCATGTGGCGGGACAGTGAGCGGGAGCAGGAGTAGAAACTTGACCGAGAGCTTTCCTTACAAGCGTGTCATGGTAACCGGCGGTGCTGGTTTTCTGGGGCGCTTCGTTGTTGACCGCCTCCGCCAATTTCAAGACGTTGAAGTGTTCGTCCCGCGAAGCGCGGATTACAACCTGATCAATGCGGAAGACATAGAGCGGCTCTTCCTTGAAACTCGGCCGGATATGGTAATTCATCTCGCCGCAGTAATTGGCGGGATCGGCGCGAACCAAAAAGCTCCCGGCAAATTTTTCTACGACAACCTCATGATGGGCGTGCAACTAATCGAACAGGCCCGCCTTCATGATGTGAAGAAGTTTGTCGCGCTGGGGACCGTTTGTGCCTATCCAAAGTTTACCCCCACGCCATTTCGCGAAGACGATCTGTGGAATGGTTACCCTGAGGAGACGAACGCGCCCTACGGTCTGGCAAAGAAAATGATGTTGGTGCAGGCGCAGAGCTATCGTCAGCAGTATGGCTTCAACACCATCTTCCTTTTGCCTGCCAACTTGTATGGACCAGGTGATAATTTCGATCCCGAAAGCTCGCACGTCGTGCCCGCCTTGATTCGCAAGTGCATCGAAGCACGCGAGCGGGGAGATCAATTCGTAGAGGCGTGGGGCACTGGCCGCGCTTCGCGAGAGTTTCTGTATGTGTCGGACTGCGCCGACGGCGTGCTGCGAGCAGCGGCGGACTACGATGATGCCGAGCCAGTAAACCTCGGCACGGGAAATGAGATATCGATTGCCGAACTCTTGGAACTGATTGCGCGATTCACAAATTTCCATGGCGAGATCCGTTGGCAAAGCGATAAACCAGACGGCCAACCTCGTCGAAGGCTCGACGTGTCTCGCGCGCTCGAGAAATTTGGCTTTCGCGCCCAGATACCGCTGGAGGAAGGGCTGCGACGGACGGTTGAATGGTATGAGCAGAATCGGGAGAAAGCCGGCAACATCGAAGAGTCCACGACGTCGCCTGCCACGACTACCGAAACACTGAATACTTGAATTCTCTCCTGCAGACACTTCGACTCGGTTCTTAAAATCACCATGCACTATCACTTAATCGGAATCTGTGGAACCGCTATGGCTGCGTTGGCGGGGATGTTACAGGCTCGCGGGCATCGCGTTACGGGTTCCGATGAGAATGTTTACCCACCAATGTCCACGATGCTCGCCTCGCTGGGCATTAGCGTTTTTCAGGGTTACCGCGCGGAGCATCTCGAGCCGAGACCCGACTGCGTTATCGTCGGCAATGCCATTCCGCGAGGCAATCCGGAACTCGAAGCGACGCTCAATCAAAAGCTGCTGTATCGGTCACAGGCTGAGGTAGTCAAAGAAGAGTTTATCCGCGGTCGCCGCTCGCTCGTCGTTGCCGGCACTCACGGCAAGACCACAACCACCAGCATCGCGGCCTGGCTTATGGACCAGGGCGGCTTAAATCCTTCGTTTCTGATCGGCGGCGTGGCCCAAAACTTTGGCGTAAGTTTCCGTGTCACTGATAGCGACTACTTCATCATCGAGGGAGATGAATACGACACGGCCTACTTCGACAAAGGGCCCAAGTTCATGCACTACCTTCCCGAGATCGCGATCGTAAATAACATCGAATTCGACCACGCAGATATTTACAACGATCTAGCCGCCGTTAAGCTTGCCTTCCGCCGGCTGATGAATCTGGTCCCGGCTAACGGTAGATTGATCGCGGGGTGGGACAGTCCAAACGTACGCGAGGTGGTCGCTGCGATGGGCCAGAAGTTGTTCACCCAGGTCGAAACTTTCGGGACTACCGACGAAGCGAAGTGGCGAATTTCGGAAACTGATTTCTCAGGCGAGCTCAGTGCGTTTACCGTTAACCTTGAAGGCAAGGAGTGGGGGCGATTTCAAACTCCGCTGATTGGAGATTTCAATCTGCTTAACTGCCTGGCAGTAATCATAGCCGCTGACACCTGGGGGATTTCGCGCGAGACAATTGGCGATGCGCTGCGAAGCTTCAAAAACGTTCGACGTCGCGCAGAGATTCGCGGCGAAGAAAAGGGCGTTACCGTCATTGACGACTTTGCCCACCATCCTACCGCCGTGCGGGAAACTCTGCGCGGGCTGCGCAACCGCTACCAGGGTCGCCGGCTGGTCGCGGTGTTTGAGCCACGATCCTGGTCCTCTCGCCTGGCAGTTTTTCAGGACGAATATGCCGATGCATTCTCCTCTGCCGACTATGTGGTGATCGCGAGTGTGTTCGACAGCCAGAAGGTGTCCGAGAAAGGCAAATCCCTCGATACCCTCAAACTCATTGATGCCATCGCCAACCAGAACAAACCCGCTTTGGCGTTTCCTGACGCCGGTGAAATCATTGCGCATTTACTTCCCCAACTTCGCGAAGGCGATGTTGTAGCAATAATGTCGAATGGCGGCTTCGGCGGAATTCACGAGAAGTTGCTGGCAGGCCTAAAGACAAAAGGCAGTAGCTAAACGCAGACTACTGTCCCGGACCGTCGCTCACCGCCTCAGGCACAGGCCGTTCAATTAAAAGTGGTTTCGGAATGCTCTTGAGGTCTTCGATCTTGCCCGGTGCTACTTCGAGCTTCGAAGTCAGTATCCGGCGGATTCGCGGCGGCAGGAATTTCGCCGCCATCTGCGCTGCAGCGCCAACAAGTTCCACCACATCACCGCCGCCTTCCCAATGTTCCCGCACAATCTTCGGATCGGTTCGCTCCATGAGCCGTAGCAGCGTGAGCGCAATCAGATAGACATCGTCGATTTGCCCGACGAAAGGAAGCATGTCGGGGATAAGATCGAATGGAACGATCGCATAAACGATGGCTCCGGCCACCATTGCTTTTTCGGCCGCAGGCACCCGCGAGTCGGTCAACAAACGCGCGCACAGCAGTAGCAGGTTTGGAATTATGAGCAGTAGGTTTTTTGCTCGGCTTCTTACTTGAAGGGCAGACATTGGCACTCCTGGACACTGATCAAGCAATGATTTGAAGTTCGGCTAAAGTTATCACGTCTTCCGTCCGAGACAGTAGCGCATCAATGCGGTAAGTCTGCCGCTTGTTCTCTCTTCCCGACTTCGCTAGACTCCCCTTCTCGTACAAGCCTGCACTAACATTAGAAAACTATGGACATCCTTGAACGCATTCGCCAGCGCGCGGCCGCCAGGTTACAACACATCGTTCTGCCCGAAGGAAACGATCCGCGAACC
The DNA here is from genome assembly GCA_963724185.1 of Pyrinomonadaceae bacterium. Taxonomy (GTDB): domain Bacteria; phylum Acidobacteriota; class Blastocatellia; order Pyrinomonadales; family Pyrinomonadaceae; genus PSRF01. The sequence continues at coordinate 324,599 of CAVRTN010000001.1, forward strand.
GTCGTAGCGGCGGGAATCTGCGCCAGCAATCGAATGGCCCGCATCACTCTCCTCGGTGATGAAACCAAGATTCGCGAAACGGCCCAACAGGAAAGCGTTGAACTTGGCGGCGTTGAAGTGGTGGACCACCGGCGGGCAGCTGACTTCGACAAGATGGTGACTATCTTCCACGAGATGCGCCGCGCTAAAGGTTTGATGGCTGATGAAGCTCGTACCTTGATGTCGGATCCGCTTTACTACGGAAATCTCATGGTGCGCCTGGGCAAAGCCGATGGCTCGGTCGCCGGCGCCACAAACACAACTTCTCATACGGTTCGCGCCGCTCTTCATTGCATCGGCGTTCGTCCCGGTTTCAAACTGGTCTCCAGCTTTTTTCTGATGGCGTTGAACGATCCAGGTTTTGGTCACAATGGCGCCCTCATTTACGCTGATTGCGGCGTAGTTATCGAACCAACCGCTGCTGAACTGGCGGAGATCGCAATTGCTTCCGCCGATTCCTGTCGCGCTCTGCTGGGAACCGAACCTCGCGTGGCCATGCTTTCATTCTCGACCAAAGGAAGCGCAAAACATCGCCTGATTGATAAAGTTGTCGAAGCTACCCGCACCGCCAAAGCCCGAGCGCCGCAACTCGAAATTGACGGCGAGCTCCAGGCTGACGCCGCATTGCTGTCTTCAGTTGCTCAATCCAAAGCGCCGGGCTCAACCGTCGCCGGCCAGGCAAATGTTCTGATCTTCCCGGATCTTCAGTCAGGGAATATTGCCTATAAACTTACCGAACGATTGGCTGGTGCGACGGCCATTGGCCCAATTTTGCAGGGCCTCGATAAGCCCGCAAACGATCTGTCTCGTGGCTGTAAAGCCGAGGATATCGTTGACGCGGTCGCCATAACGGCGGTCCAGGCACAGGCACGCAAAGAAGCCGGATGACTTGTCGGAACCACCTGCGTGAGCGGGTGGGGAGTAATAAACGGGAGTATCTTCTTGACCACATTACCAAGCGGTCAGTTACCACCCGCTTACGCAGGTGGTTCTGACAAGTCAGGCAACTCCAAGCCTGCTAGCGCGGCATCCAACCCCCGCAAAATCCAGTCTCATGAGGCCATCAATCTTGTCGTTAAAACTTTCCGGGTCTGCATTGCTGCTCCTGACTTTAGCTATGAGCGCTGCAGCGCAATCAACCAACCCACCACTAACGCCCGTTGCGAGTCCGACACCACCAGCTCAACAGGAAGAACCCGTCAAAGTTTTTACCGAAGAAGTACGTCTTCAGGTGATCGCTAAGGACCAGTTTGGTCATTACGATCCTTCGGTCGTGCCTGACGACATACTCGTGCTTGAGGACGGCGTGGCCCAGCAAATCAAAAGCGTGCGTCACGTTCCGGCTAATGTGCTCATCGTGCTTGATACCGGAGGCGAGCTGAGCGGCCTGGGTGGGATGTCAAAAAGGATCGATCTGACGAGAGACGTAGCCCTGACTTTGATCAATCATTTGAGTGAAGGTCCGACAATAGCGGTCATGCAATATAGTAGTTCGCCTGAACTGATACAGCCATGGACAAGCGACCGTAAGGCGATTATGAAAGTGTTGACAACAAAACTTTCTTTCGGCAAACGCGCGCGTTTTTCAGATGCTGTAGCCGCAGCCGCGAAGTTATTGCAGGACCGTCCGGAAGGAAGCCGTCACGTTATTTTTGTAACTGACGGTGTGGATACGTCGGGCGGAAAAGTCGGACGCGCCCAGGCAATCAGTCAACTGACAGCCGCGCGGTCCACAGTCCACATCATCAGTTACACAGAATTCGTTCGCCAACCGCGCAATAAGGATACTCCGGGACCAATCACCGTCGGGCAACTGCCAAATTCCTCAGATCCGATCAGGATGATGGATCCAACTCAACCACCCGGGCAGTCCAGAAGTCCTTCATTTGGCGTAGGTGTTAGATTCGATCCGGCAATGAAACGGCAGCGCAAAGCTTACGAAGCGGATGTCAGGAAGAGCCAACAACTTCTGAGCGAGATGGCTGAGGAGACGGGAGGGCAAATTCTCTTGCCAAAGACGACTTATGAAATGATCTCCCAAGCGAAGGAAGCCGCGCGCGAAGTGGGTGCAGAGTATGTCGTCACTTACCGGCCCAAACGTTCTCTGGCGTCAGCCCGCGTGGGAGAATATCGGAAGGTACAGGTGGCTTCCCGCCGAGTCGGTCTAAGTTTACGTTCAAGACGTGGGTATGTAGTGCCGGCGCCGTGAGGCAGTCGGCAGTCGGCAGTCGGCAGTCGGCAGTCGGCAGTCGGCAGTCGGCAGTCGGCAGTCGGCAGTCGGCAGTCGGCAGTCGGCAGTCGGCAGAAAAAATACGCGGAGATGGATTGAATATCCAGCCCTCCGCGTTATTTTTGTGCTCTGGTCGTAAGTTCGTCCGACTGCCGACTGCCGACTGCCGACTGCCCACCGCCCCTACGCGCTCACGGACTCGAGTTGCCTTTCCAGCATGCCCACCATGCGGTTAACTTCGAGTTCATCTGTCTTCTTCACTAGTGACTGTGCGTGCAATCTGGCCCAGTCTTCTTTAGGCACGCGATGAAATGCCTGGACCACGGCCGGGTCAAATTGTTTTCCTGCCCATTCGTCGAGTTCCTTTGCCGCGGCTTCATAAGGTTTGCCTTTGCGATAGACTCGATCGCTCGTAATGGCGTCGAAGGCATCCGCCACCGAGAATATTCGCGCGCAGATATCGATCTCTTCTTCACTTAAACCGAGTGGGTAGCCGGAGCCGTCCCATTTTTCATGATGCTGGCCCACTACCAACGCAGCGCCTGAAAGAAACTCAATACCGCGCAGGATTTGTTGACCATGAACCGGATGTTCACGCATCAGCACCCATTCTTCGTCGGTTAACTTTGCCGGCTTGCGCAGGATTAGATCCGGTACACCAATCTTTCCGATGTCGTGCAGCAGCGATCCAAATTCAAGCGCCTTCATCTTCGCGCTGTCCAGACCATACTCCTGGCCCAACCTCAAACTATATGTCACCACTCGTTCTGAATGCCCGTGTGTTTCAAGGTCACGAGTTTCCAACGCAGCCGTAAGAGCTCTCAGGGTTGATCGATAGGCGTCTTCGAGTGAGTTTAGCGCCTTATCAAGTTCTGCTGTCCGTTGATCAACCAGTTCCTCAAGGTGGTTTTCATAACGCTGCTTGGCAAGAATCAAATCCTGATGTTCCAGCGCGCGTTTCACTACTGCTTCAACTTGCCTCAAATCGAAAGGCTTCATCACATAGTCGAACGCGCCGAGCCTTAGCGCATCAATTGCGCTCTCGACAGTTTGCATCCCGCTCACCATAACCACCACGGTGTTTGGTGACATGCACTTCACGCGCGGGATCAATTCGAGGCCGCTCATGCCGGGCATTGTGATATCGCTGACGACTAAATCGTAATTAGCCTCATAGAGTCGCTCGACAGCCTCCTCGGCTGACCCTGCGGTGGCGCAGTCATACTCTTCCGTAAACAGATCATGCAGGATCGAGGTAATCTCCGGCTCATCATCAACGATGAGGATGCGCGATCTCACGTCACCTTGCATTGGTTCGACTCCTAATTTCGGGGGATAAACTAAAGTGTGCGGCGTCCGCTGAGAAAAGACTTCGGGGCTTGGGGGATGAGGGCAACTGGCGTGTGCTGAACCTGTCTCCACCCTCCTGAGACAGGCCTAGCATTCTACAGGTTTTCCCCTGGAGTGGCAAACATGTTTTTACACTATCCTAAATTGTTGATTTACAAAGGCTTGTGTGGTGAAAATGTGCTTGAGAGTGGGGATCAGCCCGTAGGGCTGCAAGATAGTAGCCGGGGGTTGAGCGTCGCGATACCCCCGGATCACAAGGGAATTCTATTTTGACCCTGAAAGGGTCACAGAGTTGGGCTGGCACCCCTTCAGGGTGCGAATCCTTAATCGATCGCTCCGGGGGTCTGCGCTACGCTTCGACCCCCGGCTACTTTCTGGCAACCCTTCGGGTCGCGAACCCAGTTGATTTGTCGCGTGTGTCATTGCCTTGAGAAGGGGGTTAATGGAGAAGGCCCTGGTCACGCCAAAGCCTCTACTCCAACACTCCCTCAAGCTGAGGGAGAACCAACGAAAGGCCTGAAAAAGGGATTTCCGTTACCTTTTGTGAAAAGATGTTTGAGACTAGTAACGAGCTCCGCGCCTTCTTTTCCGGATACCGTAGGTATAAACAGCTGCGCCGCCGCCACCTGCCAGGGCTCCTATCGCAGCGCCTTTCTTCCCACCCGCGATTCCACCGATCAAGGCGCCAGCTCCAGCGCCGCCAGCGGTAGTTAGCTTATCGCGATGTTTTTGCCAGAAACTGCGGCCATGACGATGGCCGTCACCTACGCAACTCGAATGAGTATGCGTGGTATTGCCATGCCTGTGCCTCAATCTTCCGCAGGTCCTCGCCTCAACCGGGACGCTTAAAAGCGCAACAAACGTAAGCAGTAACAAAATCGAAAACATTTTTTTCATAGTTATTCCTTTCCTTAACGGAAGACGCGGGAGAGATCAGTTGTTCTGGAGGGCTAGGTAATGATTTTAGTGTTTGCATACGTGCTTGTCGAGGCGGGAGCAGAAAGATGCAAGACTAGGGGAATCCCTTACTGCCATCCAAGGGAATCCCTGATTGACAGACCCTGGACCTTCCTCATATCTTGCCGCCGTTCAAGGTGTTTTTCACGCACACTCAACCGGCTGATCTCTCTACAGCTGCCTCAAGCAACTTTCCAGAGACCGTCAGCTTTACAACTCAGACCCCCGGCTTTACAAGTCAGACCGCCAGCTTTACAACTCAGACCGCCAGCTTTACAAATCCAACCGTCAGCTTCACCGCCCAAATTACTGATCGCACGGGTCGGTACCGTCACTTTTGGTTACACTGGCTTCACCATCTCCCGCAAACGCTACTTTCATCACAGCCTCTCGCGGGCTTCTACAGGCTCCCCGCCAGCCATTCCTCGAGCCGTTTCGCTAATTTTCGGCAATAGGTAGTTTTGTTCGCGTCCACGCTGGCGATGAGGTCAGTACCACCACGCGGTAGCGGGTGGGTCAGCCGACGGCTGGAGCAATCAGCAATCAGCAATCCGAAATCATCAATCCTCAATCCACAGGACCCACCCGCTACCGCGTGGTGGTACTGACCTCATCGCCAACGTCTGACCTCATCGCCAGCGTAGTGACCTCATCGCCAGCGTACTGGATCTCATCGCCAGCGTAGTGACCTTATCGCCAACGTACTGACCTCGTCGGCGATAATCTTCTGGATTCGTTTGTCGACTAGGGTTCTAGGTTCAGGAATGCTTTAGAGGTTTATGGTGCCGGAGGTCGGACTCGAACCGACATGTCCTTGCGAACGCCAGATTTTGAGTCTGGTGCGTATACCAATTTCGCCACTCCGGCAGCGACTTCGAGGGGGAAGATAATAAGGCGAGTTATTGCCGAATCGCAAATGAGCGCGCTTCAGTCCGACAAACTTTAGTTTGTCGCACCATAACAACACGCTCGGGCGCAGCAGGACGACAAGCTAAAGCTTGTCGAACACTTGGGACACTTGGGACACTCAGGATGCGTTCTGCGATGATCGGCCCGCTGCCGCTGACTTCTCATTTGCCAGCATTGAAACCGGAATTGGATCGTGCTGAGACTGACCGTTTGAAATCGGTTTTGGATAGTTGGGCTTGTAGTCGTAGTGATAGTAGTAGTAGTCGCCCGCGCGCACTTCCGCTTTGTTTAGCACGACGCCAATAATCTTGGCCCCGATCTCCTGCAACATCTGGCGCGTTCGCTTCACTACCTGGCGCGAAGTTTTGCCGCCATGCACCACCAACAAAACGCCGTCAACCAGGGATGAGATCAACACCCCGTCAGTGAACGACGCGATGGGCGGCGAATCGATCACGATGTACTGGAAAAAATCGCCGGCCAGGTCGAGCAAGCCTTTCATCTGATTGGAACCCAGCAGCTCCGCGGGATTTGGCGGTATCGCTCCCGAGCTCAGCAAGTAGATATTCGTATCCTGATACTGATTGATCTTGGCTAGCGTTTCCGCTTCGGTGATCTCACTCGAGAGGATCGCGCTTAACCCCGCAGTGTTACTCAAACCAAAAACGTGATGTAGCCGCGGCCTGCGCATATCGGCGTCGATGACCAGGACCTTGGCTCCGGTTTGCGCCAGCACGGTTGCGGTATTCACGACCGTAGTTGTCTTGCCTTCAGCCGGCACGCTGGAAGTAACCAGCAAAGTCTTCGGCGCTCTTCCCGGCGTTGAAAGAAGCAGCGACGTGCGCAAATGTTTGTAGGCCTCGGCTTGTTGCGAAGGACCGTCGGTATTTATCAGCAGCTCCGGCCCTCTGCCGCTTTCTCCACCTCGACTCAAGACGCTGGTGAAGGGCGACAACCGCGAGGTCAGTTTTCCGGCCATCGGAATTACTGCCAACGCGGGAAGACGTAAACCGCTCTCGATATCATTTGGGTTCTTGATTGTGTCGTCGAGATATTCCAGGAAGAGCGCCAGACCCACGCCAAGAGCGAGCGCGAGAATACTTGCAAACATTATTGCCTGCGTCCGCCGCGGGCCTATCGGTCCCGGCGGTATGGCGCCGTAGTCCACGACGTGAATATTGTTTGGGGTGCCGGCCATCGAAACGTCGTTCTCTTTCGAGCGTTGCATCAGTCCCTCGAGCAGACCTTTGTTTGTTTCGATTTCCTGCTTGAGAATGTTGTAGTTAATGGCTGCCTGATTTTGCGCCACCGTTTCAGATCGTTGCTTATTAAACGATTCGCGCAATGTTTTCTCACGCGCGAGGGCCTTGCGGTAGTTTGTTTCAAGGTTGACGGTCAGAGTCGTTTTCGCGCTCCCGCGAGTTTCCTCCAGCTGCTGCTCTATCACGGCTATTTGCTGGGCCACGTCTTTGAATTCCGGAGACTCATTCGTGTCAGTCAGAAGCAGTTGCGATCGCTTCTGTTTTAGATCGGCCAACTTGGTCTTGAACTCGGCGATCTGCTTGTCGCTTACTTCAGCGTTTGCCTCGGCGGCCCCGGGCATCATTCTCGTCGTACGGTAAGCCGCCTCCGCGAGATTCCGCTCGTTCTCCGCCACCAACAATTCTTTATTGAGGCCGGCGAGTCGTTCCACTACCGTGTTTTGGCTCGCGTCCAGCGAAAGAATCTCATGACTCTGCGCGTAGTTGACCAACTGCTCTTCGCCGTTGCGAATCTGCGACTGGAGTTCGGCGATACGTTTCTGCATGTACGCGCCGGCGACGGTATTCGTCTTCGTCTTCATCTCCATGTTCCACATCGCAAACGCATCTGCGGTGGTGTTCACTACTTTGGTCGCGACGGCGGGATCAGTGTGGCTGGCGCGAATATCGATCAGCCGCGTCTTCTTCACCTGCGAAACGTCCAGCATCCCGGCCAGCGTGTCGACGTAGGGCGCGAGGCGTTCAATCTCGCCCGGATCTTCCACCGAGAAATCGGAGCTGGTGGGAATCTTACTGGCGCCTTCTTTCAGAATGCGGTTTGTAGTTTTTGCCGGCTCCTTTACCTGCTGCCGGAACCCGGCCATTCGTAAGAGGCTTTGCCAGGTTGAACGATTCTCGACGCGCGGATCAAGAAATGTTCGGTTGTGCTCGAGGTCGAGTGTTTTCGCGACCCGTCGCAGCAAAGTGGGACTGGTAACGATCTGGACCTGCGTATTGAAGTACTCAGGGTCCATGTAAGAGTTGTCTACGTAAAACGAACTGCCTTTCGAAGCGCCAAGGGCGGGGCTATAGGTTTCCGTGTCTACCTGCACGCGTGAGCGCGCCTGAAAGATATCCGGTTGATCCGCCTGCCTGATTGCGGCGATAGCAGAAACGATCAACGCGAGTCCAATGATCATCCAGAGGCGCTTGCGGATGGTGCGCCAGTAGTCTCGCAAATGAAGCTCGCCTTCCGGCAAAGCTTCTTCGCCATAAACCACGATCGGCTGCGTCGCGTAGCCGTTGCGAATATTTCCGTTGCCGTTGGCATGCTCAGGAGAATTCTTGAGAATGACCTCCAGCGCCTTCGCCAAGTCTGAAGTTTGTTTCATTGCGTCCCTTTGTTGGCTCAGCGACTACCGCATCCGCATTGCGGGATCGCCGAAAAGCACCCAGGTGCGGCGCACATCACTGTTACTGGTTGCGGCCTTGGCATTGCGAATCGCATCGCCCAGCCGGACCGTCGGACTACTGAACAACTGACGATAAAACTCCTGGTCCAAAGCAAACTGTGACTGTGTTTCGGTAAACCCTGACGACGCCCAGACAGCGACCGCGCCACCATTTGGCGCTTTCAATGACGACTCGGCCAGGCTATCGACATAGACGTCGTGGCCGTAACCGTTCAGGCAGCTCATCATTACGTACAGCGAAAGCCGATTGGTATTGGTCAGGGTGCCGGCGAGGTTGGAATCGAAGAGACCTGCTCCGGTCCATACGCCGACTGATCCATGACCGTAGTAGTTCACGATCATCGGACCCTGATTGAGCGCTTCGACGATCTGGGCTCGCGTCAAATCATCGTTGCCGCCACTGCGATTTATCGTTTCCAGTTCAATTTCCTGCGGCACCAACGTCGCGACTTGCGCACTCTGCGTTTCGAATCCACTGTCGGACACCATCAACGCATTTCGCGGAGGCTGGTTAAGCTCGCGTTCCTGTTCGTAAGACATGATCTTCGCGACCATTAGATTGGCGTCAGCAACCGTGCGGGCCGGCAATCTACCAATCGACATGTCAGGCATCCCGAGCCCTGCAAAATCCACCAGCCAATCGTCAGACGCCGTCTCGAGAAACGTAGTGTCAATTAGCTTCGTGGGCACGAAGTCGTTATCGCCCTCATTGAGATAATTGCGGGGGTCCCAACTGCTGTCGCCGACCAACAGCAGATACTGTGGTTTGCGGCTCCAGCTTGCAGCGGCAGCCATCAGGAAACTCTTAATGGCAATTGGGGTGTGCGCCCCATAGCTGTATTCGTCGTAAAGATCTTCAACATCAACGACGGCAACCACCAGACCCTGTGAGCGGCGCAGATTGGCGAGGGGCTCGATTGCCTGTCGAAAATTCTTGTGCGTGACGATGATCATGTCAGCGCCATTTGAAGGAGCGTTCCAGTTCGAAGGGATGTTCGCGGTAATAACGTCCGGGCTTTCAAAAAGATTGGCGGCGAAAGCCATTAGCGTGCGCGGAGCATCCGCGGCTTGCACTCGAACCGAGTGCCCGCTCCTGGACGGCTCAACGATCGCCTGAAGTTCTATTGGCGAGTGCGGATTTGTGACGTCAATCACCCGCAGCTCCGACGTCGAGAATCCATCGACTCGAGCGATGCGGCCGGCCGGAGCGCTGAACGTAAGCGTATTGCCGTCAGCTACATAACGGTGGGCATAGGTGAACCTGATCCAATCGATGAAACTGACGTCTGAATCGCCATTCGCCGAGCGAAGCGAAACGAGGTTATCCCCGTCGATCACCAGCGAACGACTGACCGCAAATTTCTGTATCGGATGTTCAATGCCCGCAAAATTTATTCGGCCGACTTCCGTTCCATTGAATTCAACGCGAACCTCATGACTCTGTGCGCTTAGTCCCTGCAGAGCTATCTCGAGTTGCGGTTCAGCTTCCTGACCGGGCGCCTCGCGATCGAAGCTGCTGACCTTCAGAGCTTGCAGAACCGGTTCGCTGTAAACTAACTGTCCAAAAATATTTTCTTCGTCGCCATTCAAAAGGAAAGATGAATAGATAAGTTTCTCGCGGCGCTCAGTCGTATAGTTGAAACTGCGCACGCCTGTGTTTCCCGTCCAAAATAGATCTCCGGGTTTCACCTTTTGCGCCCTGGCCGCAATTCGTTTGCCTGGCGAAGTGCCATTCACCAACCAATATGTCCGCGTGTCGGCCGTGGGCGTATCAAGTCCCACCCCGTAAAACTCGATCCCGTCTATCTCGCTAACGCTGGGCCCCTCACCCGTCAAGCGGAGGGGAACTTCCTCGCCATCAACGAACAACTGCAGCATGCGCGCTTCGGAACTTGCATCGAGTCCCGCTCCGACGAGTTGAACTCGTTCGACGCGATACCAGCCCGTCTTTCGAACTTCCATTTTTACAGCCGCGCCGGCGGCAATACTCTGCTGCGTCCCAAGGATCTTGCCTCGTCGCGGCATCACCTGTTTTTGGCGTTGCGCGTCCTTGCTCGCAGTTATCGAAGCCGGCCACCCCGTCTCGGATGCATGACTGTTACCGCGAGAAGCGCCGGCGAGTTCATTCAAGAGCAGCGCGCGACCTCGCGTTTGCGAAGCCATGGAAGTCTTATCCGAAGCAGAAGCGACATAGGGATAGACTGGCCCGACCATCTGCCGGCTGCCGTCCAGGTCAATAGCTTCAAGGTGGTACGCAGTGTCCGGAGTGCCGTCTGCGTCAAACCATGAATAGGAATATCCCGCTCGGAGATGATTGCCTTGTCCAACCGTTAGCGCTGACCCCGCCACCACAGATGGAGTAACGCGACTGCGATGACCATTCTTTTCTCGATAAACGTTGAAGCCCAGATTGTTGACTTCGTAACCGCTGGCCCACGTCAGTCGAACTCCGTCTGCGGAACTCCACGCATTGAAGCGAGTGAGCCGCACTGCCGTTGGACCAGGTCCGGTAGGGGAACCACCGGCGAGCGTCCAGGCCGAGAACTGGGTAACGCCCGATTTTTCTGCCCAGTTAGCAGTGTCGGCAGTGTTATTTGCGGTCTTGACCTGTCGTTGCCAGGTGTTGACGCCGTTATGCCGCCACAGATCAAAGTCGGCGCTGCTTTCGTTGTTTCCATTGAGATCTGAATTCAAATAATGCAAACGCAGCGTGGCTGAGTAACCGCTTCCGCCCGTGGGCGTCACTGTGTAGGTGCGCTGAATCGCGGTGGAGAATCCAAAATCAACTCCAGTCGGCACTGACTTTGCCAGGTTGACTGTCATCGAGGTCGGCTTCGTTCCGGCCGCAGTGAAGTTAAGGCTTACAAATTGATTTCCAAATGCATAGGTAGTGCCCGTCGTAAATGTGTGCGTGCGTCTGACATTGCCCACCACATCTGTGCCTGGCGCGGGCGTACCGGTTGAGGTAGCGCCGACACCCATGTTCAGAGCATTGGCGCCTGTGGTCACGTCTCCGCTGTTGAGAGAAAGTACGGCGTTTACGGTTGCATCCACACCGCTGAGAGTGACTCCAGCCGAGTTATTGATCGTCAGTCCGCTAAAACCTGTGACACTTGAACCGCTGATCGTTTGCGCGGAAGTTCCGTCAAGGGTCGTCGTCTGCGCTCCGGGAGTAAACGTTCCGTTATTGACCCAGTTTCCAGCTACGTTTAGGCCCATGTTCTGCGCCCTAAACTCAGCTCCTGCATCAATTGTTACTACGCCTTTGACCGTCAAGGGGCTAAGGGCCATAGCCGCATAAGGCGAAGTGGTGTCCTTGATTGTGAGGTTGAAAATTGGCGTGGTACTGGTCATCAGGTACCGATTTGGAATCGTCGTGCTCGCATTTCCAAATTGGACCAGGCCACCCGTGACGCTTCCCAGAGTAGCGCCGACAACATAGTCGCTCGGGATAGACGTAGGATTCTGAAGAATGATCGTTCCCGCACTCATCGTAAATGATGAGCCCGTCGCGTGTATGTCAAAGGAGCCATACGATCTGCCGCTCGCCGCGATGCTGGAGTTCACACCCACCATGGCAGTCGAGACAGTTCCGCCGCTCTGGCTATACGTGGTTGTGTTTGTCGTTCCCAGAGAAGACACGGTCGTGCCTTGAAGCGGACCAGCGATATTTAACGCGCCGCCTTGAATGTCGATGGTAGAGCCCGTTGCGTAAATCAAACCGAGATCGACAGCATTCCCAATGTTGTAGGTTCCAGCCGAAATTCGCAGCAAACCACTCAGGTTCAAGTCGCCGGCTTGTGCGGTGACGGTGGCGTTAGGGTTGTTGAGCCATATTCCTTCGTCTGCGTTGATCGTGTAGGCCGCGGTGGGAAAGAAAGTGTTGCTGAGTGTAAAGGATCCCGAGACCTTGAAAATGCCGTCCGTCAAAGTTAAGAACCCTGCCGGAACGGTGAAATTTGTCGAGGTTACTTCTACGATGTTGGCGTTGGCTGCGCCAGTGTTGTTGATTGTAATGAGATTGAAATGGGTGGTGCCACCAGCGCCGCTGACAGTCTGATTAGCGCTGCCATTGAAGGTGGTGTTCATGGTGGCAGCGCCAACGATGGCATCAAACGTGCCGGCGTTGGCGAGACTTCCACCAAGAGTGAACAGGTTCCCGCCGTTCCCAGCGGTTTGAAAAATGCCGCCACTGTTTATGGTAACGCTCCCAGTGACTGTGATCGTCCGGTCAGTATTGCTATTACCAATCGTCAGCGTGCCGCTGACTGAGAGACTGAGAAGACTGTTTGTGTTGGTATTTAGAGTCATCACGGAGCCGGCGGGAATAATGACCGCATCTCCGTTCGCTGGGACTCCTGAAGGGGTCCAATCGTTGCTATCGCTCCAGTCACGAGCTCCGGAGCCAGCCGTCTTGGTGGCAGCGTGAGTCGTCAAAACGGTGAAGAACAACGCCGCAACCAGCGTCGCGCCGATAATAATGGACTGTTTCATCCTCGCTCGATGCTTCGGATTCTGCATCTGGGCAGTTTCAGGAAGATTTGAGCTGAGATCTAAGTTCACTGCCAATTACCTCTATCTTTCACCGCAGAACTCATCACTCCAACCTCGACGCTTAAGCGCAACGCCTGGTTCCGGGATTGCACCCTGACGGTGTGTCAATGCATACCCCTGAACAACATTCCGCTCCCGTACTGCAAGGTTTGCATCTCGCGGCGCACGAAACTGCTGCTTGCACCGCCGTGGGCGCGCTTATCGAGATCACCAGAGGCAAGGCAATGGCGGCGCCTATTCCAATTCGTCTGACCGCTTCGCGTCTGGACATGCCCTGGGCTATCAACGCGTGACTGGTCGAATTTTCGATTTCCAACAAATGGTTACGCTGTAAGTCCTGCAGTCCCAACAGAATCAGGTTCGCATCAGGTTGTGCGTCCGAGTCGCGGCCAAGTGTGATCGCCAGTTGGTCGACAGAGCTCTTGCCGTCGCACAAACGCCAAATCCGGGCAGCTGAAGCGTTGAGACAATGCGCCTGGTCGCGCGCAAGGTCATAAATAAGCACCTCATCATCGACTTCCTTGATGACGAGGCCTTCCTTGCGGGCCAATGGCAAAAACTCCAGTGCGTGTTTCCTCATAGAGGTAACCTTGCCGCGCAGGCGGTAGCGTTAAGGGGAGTCCCGGAAATCGGCCAGGATTTCGAGATGCTCAAATTGCGTTTCCTTAGTGGAGCCATTTGGAGCTAAGTAAGTCTCGATGAAACTTCGAACCGCTTAATCTCACGAAATCGAGGAACAGAAACGAGCCAGAGCCGGTGATGACCCACTTCGGAAAGAGCTTTTTGACCCCGAAAAATAAGGGTTAGAGCAGGCCAGAACCGCCGCAAACTATCACCGTTATGTCACGAATGTCAAGTAAATTATCAAGCTTAACGGGCTAACTGTTTATATAACACGTCTTGTGAGATTCTAGGGCTAAAAAATCAAGAAAAGCGCTTAAGCGACCTCTTAGGGACCGTCCTAGGCTGGGTTTGGCTCCTGACAAAAACGCGCCTCATCAGCAGCTCTGACAATTCTCCCAGCCGAGTGTTTTGCAATTTTGGCAAAAGTTTAACGGAGTGGTGTGATGTACAAAGCTCTGGGAAGCCTTTTGGAGCGTGGAGCCAGAAGGCTACGGGAAGATTCGCTATAAGATCGTCTTCCGGACTGGCTGGCGAGCGGCCAGAATCGAAAGAGAATCTTTGACCACGGATGTACCGGTGCTGTATTTTCGGGTGCTGAAACGTGAAATCAAGCAATCCCCTGGCAATTCAAGATTCCCAAGCAGCAGACGGCGCCGAACAGTCGCCTGCAGCGCCGACTTCTCTTCGCCCGCCGTTAAAATGGGCTGGGGGTAAGCGCTGGCTGCTTCCCCAACTCGAATCACTATGGGCGCCATTCGCGTCAGGACGCCGATACGTGGAACCTTTTTGTGGCGGACTTGCCTGTGCGCTGGGCTTGCGGCCGAAAGCCGCGCTTCTCAATGACATCAACCAGCACCTCGTAAACTTCTACACCGCGCTTCAGCAAGGTCTGGAGATAACCGTCCGCATGAAGAACGATGAATCGACCTTCTACGCGCATCGGAACCGTTTCAACGAATTGGTCAGAGAGGGAAAGTGGAAAGGGACTGAGGCTGCGCAGCTCTTCTACTATCTAAACCGAACCTGCTTTAATGGCCTCTGCCGTTTCAATCAGAGTGGAGAGTTTAACGTTCCGTTTGGTCGCCATACTTCAATTACTTACGTCACTGACTTCGGCGCATTCAAGGGTGCGTTCGAACACTGGAGATTCACCAATAGCGATATTGAGTCACTGGCTATAGACGACGAAGATTTTATCTACGCTGATCCACCATATGACGTGGAGTTCACGACCTATAGCGCGGGCGGTTTTGACTGGGACGATCAGGTGCGCACCGCAGAACGCCTGGCCGAACATCGCGGTCCAGTAGTAGTTTCGAATCAGGCGACGGCGCGAATTGTTCGGCTTTACAAGAAATTGGGATTTAAGGTCAGTTATCTCGAAGGTCCCCGACGGATCAGTTGCACCGGCGATCGTTCCTCGGCTAAGGAAGTATTAGCGGTAAGAAATCTAAAATGAGATCCGGCGTAAAATTGAAAGCCCAACTACAGTTCCCCCCTTTTGACTGGAGATCCCTTCATGGTTTCGTTCGCTAAGTTTCTTGTCACCGTCGTACTCACAATCATCATTTCCGGCTCCAGCGCACTGGCGCAGGACGCTCAGACCACTAAAGCGCTCCATGATCTCTTCACTCGTGAGTGGGACTACGATCTTCGCGAGAGCCCCACCCGTGCCTCGCAGTTGGGAGATCGGCGCTGGAATGATCGTTGGAGTGATATAAGCCTCGAGGCAATCAAACGTCGTCACAATCATGAACGTCAGGTGCTCACCGAACTCGAAAAGATCGATCGCAGCAAGCTTGCGCGGTCCGAACAACTAAATTACGATCTTTTCAGGAAAGCCAGCGAACAAGCGATTGAGGAATTTCAGTACCGGTGGTATCTGGTTCCATTAAACCAGCGCGGCGGTATCCAGTCGCAGAATGAACTCGCAGATTCACTTCGTTTCACTACGGTCAAAGATTACGAAGATTGGATCGCCCGGCTCAAGACATTCCCAACGTTCATGGACCAGACGATTGCGTTAATGCGGGAGGGCATTCGCGCGAAGATGCTGTTGCCGGAAGTAATCATGCAGCGAATCCCCGCGCAAATCGATAGGCAAATCTTTAACAACGCGGACCAGAGCCCCTTCTACAAACCCTTCAAACGTTTCCCCAGCTCAGTTCCAGTTGCGGATCAAGAACGCTTAATGAAGGAAGCGCTGGCGACGATTGGTTCCGACATCATCCCTTCATACAGAAATTTCAAAAAGTTCTTCACGGAAGAGTATCTTCCCGCAAGCTTCAAAGAGGTGGGAGCATGGCAGATGCCGGAAGGCGGAGCGATGTATGCCTTTCTGGTTCGCAAGTACACCACCACCAACACCACGCCGGAGGAAGTTCACGCCAGGGGCTTGAGCGAAGTGAAGCGGATCCGTGCGGCGATGCAGGAAGTCATGAACCAGGTCGGCTTCAAGGGAACGCTGTCGGAATTCTTTGCGTTCCTTAGAACTGACAAGCGCTTCTACTACAACACGCCCGAGGAATTGTTTGCGGCTTACCAGGCTATCTCCAAACGCATCGATCCTCATCTCGTGAAAGTATTCAAAACGCTGCCGCGCATGCCTTACGGCGTCGAACCCATCCCGTCAGCAATCGCGCCGGACACGACCACAGCCTATTACCGTCAACCGGCAGCAGACGGATCGCGGGCCGGCACCTATTTCGTTAACTTGTTTCAACCGCTTTCCCGGCCGAAGTGGGAAATGATGGCATTGTCACTGCATGAAGCGGTGCCCGGACATCACCTGCAAATCGCCTTGGCCCAGGAACAGGGCGACATTCCAAATTTCCGACGCTACGGTGGGTACACCGCGTTCGTCGAAGGCTGGGGACTCTACGCCGAATCGCTGGGCGAAGACATGGGCCTCTACGACGATCCCTATGCCAAGTTTGGCCAACTCGCCTACGAAATGTGGCGCGCGGTCAGGCTTGTCGTCGATACCGGCATCCATCAAATGCACTGGACGCGCAAGCAGGCAATTGACTACTTCATGGAAAACTGTCCCAAGCAGGAACTCGACATCATCAATGAGATTGATCGCTACATCGCGTGGCCAGGGCAGGCGCTCGCTTACAAGACGGGGGAATTAAAGATCAAGGAATTGCGCGAACGCTCGAGTCGCGAGCTCGGAACGAGGTTTGACGTGCGCGAGTTTCATGAAGTAGTACTCGGATCGGGCGCTGTGCCGCTGGACATTCTCGAACGAAACGTAGTCGAGTGGATTGAGGGGAAGAAGAAGAGTTAACACGCTTTCAAGTTCCACTTCGATAGCTGCGTAAACGGAACGAGTTCAAGCGCGGGCAAGCCCGCCTTCCCTACCCCGAGCTAACTAAACTTGAACAGTTCTAACCAAACAAGCTGGCTGCCGGAAGTGATTTATGCAGACTCTGGCTTTCAATCAGGCGTTGCGCTTGTTTGCGATGACTCGGGCGAAGTCTCGGGCTTCGCACGACCTACTGAAACTCAATCTCCAAACATCCTCAAGAATCGCGCTCTCCTTCCGGGCCTCGTCAATTCGCATTCGCATGCATTTCAGCGGGTGATTCGCGGCCGCACCGAATATCGCACCTCGCAAAGCAAAGATAGTTTTTGGACCTGGCGCGAAATGATGTACAGCGCGGCCGCCCGTCTAACTCCTGAAGACATTTACGATGCTTCGCGAATGGCCTTTCTCGAAATGGCCCTGAGTGGGATCACGTCAGTGGGCGAATTCCACTATTTGCATCACGGGCTCGACGGCGTTGCTTATGAGGATCCGAACCTGCTCGCAAAAGAAGTTGTGCGTGCGGCCGGTGATGTGGGCTTGCGCATTGCGCTGCTGCGCGTCGCTTATGCGCGGTCTGGTTTTGAGACCGAATCAAATCCTCAGCAAGCACGATTCTTTGAAAAGGATCCGGAAGCCTACCTGAGAAATTTTGAACGACTAGTTAGTGATCTGAGTCAAAGCGGGAGCCCGACTGCTGCACCGATGTTCTGGGCGGGAATCGCGCCGCATAGTGTTCGCGCAGTGCCTTTGGATTACTTGAAACAGATCATCGCGTTTGGTAACGAGAAACAGATTCCGATCCACATGCATCTGGCGGAGCAGCCCGCCGAAGTGTCCGCGTGCATCGCTGAGCACGGCAGATCACCCGTTGCTTTGCTCGATACAGAAGGTTTGTTGAGCGAGCGGTTTACGGGTGTTCACGCGATCCATGTAACTCCCAAAGCGGTTGCGCAGTTGGCCCGCGCGCGTGCACTCGTCTGCGCCTGCCCAACCACGGAGCGCAATCTTGGCGACGGAGTTGTGCCGGTTGACGAATATTTTAAGCAGGGCGTTCGTGTGGCGCTGGGATCAGATAGCCATACAGAGATCGACTTGCTGGAAGACGCTCGCGAGCTCGAATACCATTTGCGACTGCAGAAACTTGAACGTGCGGTTTTGGATCAGGGCGCAAATCCGACTGCGAGTGAGGAAAAACTCTCTTCTGCCGAATTTCAGGAGGCCCACCCGGACGGTCAGGCTTCTGGTTTAGCAGCGCGTTTGTTTGAGTGTGCCACTGTGATGGGCGCCGCGAGCATCCACTCTCCAGGCGGCGCATTAGCAACCGGGCGTCCCGCAGATTTTTTTTCAGTTGATCTCGATGACCCTTCAATCGCCGGCGCTTCATCCGACGCGCTGCTTTCGAATATCGTTTTCTCACTCTCGCAAACCGCGGTGAAAGATGTAGTCGTTGGCGGCAAGCAGATTGTCGCGGACGGAAGACATGCTCAACAGGAAGAAATCGTGGAAAGATTCAAGGCCCTGCAAAAGAAACTGTGGGGGTAAGACGACATAACAATGACGGTCCAGCAAACACTTGCAGAATTAGTTGGTATCGATTCGGTATCGTCGCGTTCAAATGTCTCGATCACAAACGTTCTCGCCGAACGATGCGAGTCGCTGGGGCTGCGCACAAAACGTTTCCCTTACACGGACGATAATGGGATCGAGAAGATCAACCTAATCGCGCTTGCAGGCGCCGAGTTTTCTGACACCACCACCATTGAACTCGCGCTGGTGGGCCACACCGACACCGTTCCCTACGATCCCAACTGGGCAGAGGCACTCAAACTCACCGAGCGAGAAGGCAAACTTTTCGGCCGGGGCGCCTGCGACACGAAAGCATTTATCGCCGCTGCTCTCAACGCAGTCGCAACAGTTAAGCTTGATCAGTTAAAGCGCCCACTGGCGTTAATCTTCACTGCCGATGAGGAAGTGGGCTTAATTGGCGCAAAGCGTTTGGCAAAATCCGGCGCGCTGCGTGCCCGGTATGCAATCGTGGGCGAACCTACGTCACTGCGGCCCATGCGCGCGGGCAAAGGCTACTGCGTAGCGGAGATTCTGATCAAAGGTCGCGAAGGTCACAGCGCTTATCCGGCCCTGGGCACCTCGGCTGTCTTCGGCGGCGCGCGTCTGGTTAACAAAATTGAAGAAATTGCTGAACAACTAAAAAGCGAAACGCATGCAGCCTTTGACCCGCCCTGCACCACACTCAATGTTGGATTGCTTCGCGGCGGGACGGCGAAGAATGTGATCGCTGGTGAGTGCCGTTTGACGCTAGAGTGGCGGCCCATTCCAGGGCAGTCTCCGAGCCACGTGCTGGATCTGCTCAACTCGGCGATCGAGCTGGAGAAGTCGCAACACCCGGACTTCCTTTGCGAAGTGGACGCGGCCCGAGCCGACGAAGGTTTCGAGACTGCGCCTGATTCACACCTTGTTAAACTACTGCACGAACTCTCGGGCCTTGAAGCCGGCACCGTCGCCTTCGGCACCGAGGCTGCGCAAATGGCTGAGCTCGGCGCCGAAGCCGTTGTTATCGGCCCCGGCAATATTCGGGTGGCGCATCAAACTGGTGAGTTTGTGCCGGTTGATGAACTTGAACGATGCGTCCGGATCCTGAGCGACGCTATTCAACGCCTCTGCGGATAGATTGAGCTCGGCGATTGCACCTGCCATGAGCGCGCTAGCGCGAACGCCTTTTGGCCACCTCTTCAAATTAAGTTAAGCTGATTCCACCGTTCCTGGGGCAACTGGACAGTGTTTAGTTCCATCGGAACTGTTCGCGCTTTGCGCTCATTGCAGGCAGGATGCCTGCGCTTCCCAGGTTCACCAGCTTAAGTTCTAGCAGCTCTTTTGATATGAAACGCATTTATAAACACGTTCTGGTTCTCTCGCTTGCTTTGGTTTTACTTTCGTCTCTTTCCTTGATTGCGAACGCGCAATCACAGCCGGGCCCAATCTCCAGCAAGGAGCTCGTCGCTCTGGTTTACCAACTGCCGGCGCACCCCGAGAGACGCGATGAGATCGTGGCCGAGATTCGGAAGCGCGGGATCGGTTTTCCACTCACTTCCGGAATGCGTTCCCTCGTCGCGAGCAAGAGCGGTAACGATGCCGTGCTTCGACGCACGCTTGAAGAGGCTGAACGCAGAAGGTTGAACCCTACGGCGTCGGTGTTGCCTCCGGAGAAAGAGGCGAACGAGTTACTGGAGCGCACGCGGGTGGCAACGCTCGGAGCTGCCGATGCGATGCCCGACTTCCTCGTCAAGCAACTGATTAAACGTTCGGTAGCTTACGGCACTACGAATAACTGGCTGCCGCAGGACAACCTGACGATCGCTGTCGGTTACCGAGCGAATTCCGGTGAGCAATACAAAGTGCTGGCGATCAATGGCATGCCTTCGAATCCGGATGCTCAGGAAAGCAGAAGCTATAGCAAACAGGTCGGCGGCGCGAGCTCAACGGGCGTGGAATATATTTCGGCACTGGCTGATCTTTTCAGGCCTGAATCAAAAACTGAATTCAAACTCGCGGACACTGATCTGATTCGGTCCCGCCGGACGTTGGTTTACGAATACGAAATCAGAAAACCTCTCTCCAAACTTACGCTCAGTGTGGACGACAACTCGGCCAGCGCCGGCTCGCGCGGTCGCGTCTGGATCGACCGGGAAACGAATCGCGTGTTGCGCTTCGAGCAGATCGCTACCGACATTGAGGCGGGCTTTCCGATAACCGCGGCGCGCACGTTGATCGATTACGACTGGGTCACCATCGGCGAGAAAAAATACTTGTTGCCAACTAACTCCGAGGTAGTGCTCACCAGCGTTACTCGCCAGATGTCGTTGCAAAGCCGCAATGAGATTCGCTTTCGCGGTTACCAGAAGTTTAGCGCCGAGCTGAAGATTATCGATGAAATCGAAGATGACGATTTTCCGCCTGAGCCGTAACCCAACTCCGCTGTTAACTTTAGCGCTCCTCGCATTGCTGACAGCTGCATGCTGTCTCGGCAGTGCTCTGCCCGCTCTGGCCCAGGAAAAGCCTGACAAGGATTATCTCGTTTACGTCCTTTCCGAGGCCGCAGACAAAATCTCGCTGGTGCGTTTTGGACCAGCCGGCGCGCGCGTCGAGCGCGAAGTGTCGACCGGCGACATGCCCGTAGATATTGATGGACCACATGGGATTGCCGTATCGCATGATCAGAAGTCCTACTTCGTTTCCCTCGCACATGGGCGGCCGTTTGGATCCGTCTGGAAGTATTCAGCAAAGGACGACCGCGTGCTCGGCCGAGTGAGGCTTGGTCTATTCCCAGCCACGATGGATTTGAACGCCGACGGCAGCTTGCTTTACGTGGTCAACTTTAATCTGCATGGAGATATGAAGCCTTCATCGGTATCCGTGGTAGCCACCGAGCCGATGATGGAGGTTGCACGGATTCCAACTTGCACGATGCCTCACGGCTCGCGTTTGAATGCGCAGGGAACCAAGCACTACTCGGCCTGCATGATGGACGACATGCTGGTTGAGATTGACACTCAAACTTTGAAGGTGTCGCGGCATTTCCTGCTCACCAGGGGCCGCGAGCAAGGCAGGAGCGGACCAATACAACTGGCTCCGCAAACGAATGCGTCAACCGCTACTGGCCACCAGCATATGGGCCAGAAAGACGAACGGGGCAACAGTGATAGCGGCGGCCACGGCATGGAGCCTCCGAGAGCTGGTGACATTTCCTGTTCACCAACCTGGGCGCAGCCATCGACAACTGGCTCTTCTGTTTTCGTCGCTTGCAATAAATCCAGTGAGATCGTCGAAGTTGACGCCGCTAAATGGACCGTGGTCAGACGAATGCCGGCACGTGCGGGCGTCTATAACCTAGCCGTCACCAGAGATGGAACCAGACTGCTGGCTACCAACAAACGTGATCAATCGGTAACTATTATTGACCTGAAAAGCGGGAACGAACTCGCGCGCATTCCTACCCGCCGCAGCGTGCTCCACGGTGTTGTGATATCACCGGATGATCGTTACGCGTTTATTTCTGTCGAGGGCGTCGGCGCCGAACCGGGTACCGTGGAAATAGTGGATCTCTTAACCCGCAAAATTGTGGCGACTGTTGACGTGGCGGCGGAAGCAGCCGGAATCGATTTCTTTCGCACCGAGCCCGCGAAGTAACTCACACTGATTACTGACTTCTCTCCCTCCGTCTGCGATAATCGCCTCGCACTAACCAACATCGATACAAACGACATGGGCCGGAACATCAAGGCTCAAAACGGCAAACGCACAACTCAATGAGCGAAGCGAGTGATAAAGTCCTGGGCGTGAGTGAACTCCCGCTCTTCCCTCTGCCGCTGGTCCTGTTTCCGGGAGTCCCTCTCCCGCTACACATATTTGAGCCGCGCTACCGCCAGATGCTGGAGGATATTCGCGCCACTAATAATCTTTTTGGACTTTCATTTCTTGACGACTCCAGCGAAAACGAGATTCCGCCGGTCGGTCATGTCGGGTGCGCGGCCGAGGTCACGGAAGCACAGACAATGCCTGATGGCCGTTCCAATATTCTCACCGTTGGCCTAATCAGATATCGCATTGAAAAGTATGTTGAGCGCGAACGAGAATATCTGACGGCGCAAGTTAGTTTCTTTGAAGATGAACCTGAGGAAAACGAAGCGTTGCGCGCCAGCGCGCAGGAGGTTGCCGCCACCTTCACTCGCATCGCACGTTCGGTGCGCAAGATAAACGATGAGCGGACTAATCTTCCCGACATCTCTGATACCGAACCGCAACGACTTTCTTTTCTGGTGACGGCCGCAGTCGAACTAGATATGAACGCGAAACAAGATTTGCTGGAACTCCGGTCAACAGCCATGCGACTCGAGCGTCTGCGCGAAATTTTGGAGCTCGTGGTCGGCAATTACGAGGAACGCGCCAGAGTTCATGATTTGGCGAAAGGCAACGGCCATAGCGGGAAGAAGTTTGAAATGGAATGACAGTAGGACAGACATTCCTGTCTGTCCCCTTTGGTAACAGAAATTACTGATGGAATTCTTCGAATGACTAAGGTTGCTCCGAAGCCGGATGAGATTCGCGTTCGCCTGCTGTTTTTTGGCGCGGCGCGTGACGCCGTAGACCAGGATGAGGTTGACTTCATACTGCGCGCCGGCACTACGGCGTCCAGTGCTCTTGAAGCAATACTGGAGAAACATCCCGAGTTGCGTCGCTTCGGTCGTTCGCTTTTGCTTGCTGTCAATCAGGAGTATGCCCGCGGAGATCGACTGATTGAGAATGGCGACGAACTCGCCGTTTTTCCTCCGGTGAGCGGCGGCTCTTCAGGCACCGAGGAACCTCAAAAACCATTGGTCGCGGACACTGGGACCGCGATCGTCTCGCCCGCATCGAGTTTCGCAAGAGATTTCTTCGAGCTAACAACCGAAGCAATCGATGTGGGCGCTGTCGCCCGTCGAGTCGTGCTGCCCGAATGCGGAGCCACGGTAACTCTCGATGGCTATGCCCGGGAATGGACCCGCGGACGAAGAACGCTCTACCTGGTCTATGAAGCCTACGCGCCCATGGCCCTGAGCGAACTTGAGCGGCTGGGTCGTGAAGCTCATGAGCGCTTTGCAATTGCGCACCTCGGCATAGTCCATCGCACCGGAAAGCTCGAGATTGGTGAAACGAGTGTGGTGATCTCCGCCAGCGCTCCGCACCGGCGCGCTGCATTTGAGGCTTGCGAGTGGGCCATACGCGAATTGAAACGCACGGTGCCTATCTGGAAGAAAGAAGTTTTCGAGGATGGCGAAGTTTGGGTGGAAGGCGAGAGCGGAGCGAATAACCCGGGCGGCTAATCTAACAATCGCAGATGAACCCGGATGCCAACTTTTTCGTTACAGAGGGTGACGGAGGTGAGAACGTATGCGGTGCACAAACTGCGGCAGTCACAGTGATTCGCACGAACGGTTTTGCCGGAAATGTGGAGCAGATTTGGTCGGATTGCTGAATCGAACTCTCGAGACTTCGAAACGCAACGCTCTGCAGCAGAAAGACACCAACACCGCGACGGCGCGTCAGACAGAAAAAGATCCGGACGAATTAGTTGGCAGCGGTCTGGCCAGCTTTTTTATCGGTGACGGCTTTTTCATGGTTGGAATTCTTCTTAGCGTGATGGAGAGTTCGGTTACGAGTCTTTTATGGTTGCTGCTTTTGATTCCCGCGTTCGCCTTTTTTGGCAAGGGCGTTTCAGACGTGTTTCAGGCAAAGCAGATCCGGCGGCGAAGAAAACAAAACCAGTTGAAGCCCGCAACAACCACGCCCTCCGGCAGTTTGTTCCAGGCGCCCAGCGTGACCGAGCGAACCACACGACAGCTTAAATAGCGATTAACTTCTGCGACTCACCCTGACCGGTGCTTGCAAAACAATGGGGCAAGCCACCCTTCCTTGTTGCAAGCCAACGATACTCGAGTGAGCCACGTCAGCCTCAGTTAGGAAGGCGTGCTTGCCCCCACTGGTTTCTCCAGGATGAATCAGCTCACCGGCGCGTCTTCGGTTTCCTCATCCGCCGCAGCTTCGACTAATGAAGCACTAGTCACTCTGTCACCCGCATCAATCTTGATCAACCTGACGCCCTGAGCGCTGCGCCCAGTTTTGCGAATCTCGCCGGCTTCGAGCCTGATGAGTTTAGCCTGTTGGGTGATGATCATGATTTCCGAATCGGCGTCCACCGGGAATACTGCCACCACTTTGCCGGTCTTCTCCGTCGTCTTCATATTGATCACGCCCTTGCCGCCGCGCGACTGCAAGCGGTAAGTGGTGATCGGAGTCTGCTTGCCATATCCCATCTCGGAAACAGAAAGCATCTTCTCAGTGTCGTCGGCAGAAACGGGACAGACCGAGACGACATAGTCTTCGGCCCGCAGGTCGATGCCTCTGACGCCGCGGGTGGCCCGACCCATGGGCCTGACGTTTTTCTCGTCAAACCTGATTGCCAACCCGTTATGCGTGGCAATAAAAATTCGCTTGGCGCCATCTGTCAAAACCACGTCGAGCAATTCATCGCCTTCATCGATATTGATCGCGATGATTCCGTTTGTGCGAATGTTCTGAAAATCCGCCAGCGACGTTTTCTTGATCACGCCTTTGCGCGTAACCATTAAGACGTATCGGCCTTCGGCAAAGTCTCGCACTGGAACTACGCCGGCAAGCTTTCGGTCGGAAGGAATATTGATCAGATTGACCACGGCTTTGCCTCGGGCAGAGGCCGCCGCATCGGGCACTTCATGGACCTTGATCTTGTAGACCATTCCATCGTCCGTGAAGACCATCAAATAATCGTGCGTTGAAGCGATGAACAGGTGCTCGACAAAATCGGCGCCTTTCGCGGCAGCGCCAAATCGGCCCTTGCCACCGCGCCCCTGGCGTTGATAAGTCGTAATCGGAGTGCGCTTGATATAACCGCTGTTGGTCACGGTGAGCACTACGTCTTCATCGGCGATCAAGTCCTCGATTGAGAACTCAACTCCCTCCTGCACGATCTCCGTCCGGCGCGCATCGCCAAACTCCTTCTTTACGTCCTCCAGTTCGCCGCCGATCACTCGCCGCAGTGAATTTTCATTAGCGAGAATCTCTTCCAATTCCGCAATGTGCTTGATGATCCCTTCATATTCGTCAGTAATCTTCTGGCGTTCGAGGCCGGATATTCGGCGCAACTGAAGATCCAGAATCGCCTGGGCCTGCAGCTCGGAGAAATCCAGGCGGGTCATCGTTTTTTGTAAGGCTGCGAGGTAAGTCTTTAGTGGTTTGTCTCCCGGAACTCCCTTCCAGGCTTTCACGTCGCTCATCGTCTTCATCTGGCCGGTCAACCATTGACGCGCCTCATCAACCGATCGCGAATTGCGGATCAGCGTGACGATGTAATCAAGTGCATCGATTGCCTTGGTCAGGCCTTCCAGGATATGAGCGCGCGCCCGGGCTTTCCGCAAATCGTATTCAGTGCGCCGGCGGACAACTTCCCGCCGGAAATCGATGAAGCATTCCAGCATTTGCTTCAGATTTAGAACGCGGGGCTGTCCATTAACAATCGCCAAATTGATTACGCCAAACGACGACTGCATCGGCGTGAGTTTGTAGAGCTTGTTGAGAACAATCTGGGGCACCGCGTCTCGTTTTAACTCGACCACGATGCGCATGCCGGTGCGATCTGATTCATCGCGCAAATCTGAAACGCCGTCGAGTTTCTTCTCGTTGATCAACTCGGCAATGCGTTCGATAAGACGCGACTTGTTAACCTGGAATGGAATCTCAGTGACAATGATGGCATCGCGTTCGCCGGAGCCTCGTCCAATCCGATCGATTCCCGCGCGCGCGCGCATCTGAATTATTCCGCGACCCGTCCGATACGACTTCTTAAGTTCCTCGCCACCATAGATGAAGCCTCCGGTGGGAAAGTCAGGGCCAGTGACGATCTTCATCAGATCTTCGACGTCGATGCTCGGCTTGCGCAGCAATGCCAAAGTCGCTTCTACAATCTCACTAAGATTATGAGGCGCAATCTTCGTTGCCATTCCCACCGCAATCCCATCCGAACCGTTGATCAAAAGGTTAGGGATTCGCGTCGGCAACACCTTCGGCTCGCTCAGCGACTCGTCATAGTTCGGCTGGAAGTCCACCGTCTCTTTTTCAAGATCTGCCAGCACCTGGGTGGCAATCTTCGCCATGCGGACTTCCGTGTATCGCATCGCCGCAGCCGCGTCGCCATCAACTGAGCCAAAGTTTCCCTGGCCGTCAATTAACGGATAGCGCATTGAAAATTCCTGCGCCAGGCGGACCATGGTGTCGTAGACCGCCGTGTCGCCGTGCGGATGATACTTACCGATCACGTCTCCGACGATGCGCGCGCTTTTCTTGTAAGGTTTGTTGAAGGTATTACCCAACTCATGCATGGCCCAGAAGACGCGACGGTGAACTGGTTTTAGTCCGTCTCGCACGTCGGGTAGCGCGCGGCCAATGATTACCGACATCGCATAATCGAGATACGAACGCCGCATCTCATCTTCGATGTTTATGGGTTTGTGTTCAGAAGTCGTTTCCATCCCGTTGGCCTTTCCAGTACAATCCGCCCGCCGCCGACTCCTTTATCCCGCGTGAGGAGTCAGCGCTAACAGGCGGCTAAGTCAGGTGCATTTCGTTCTTAGTATGACGTTTTAGAAGTGGCCTCGTCGGGCGAGGATTTCAGGCTCTATCGTTCTCTGCAAGCAATTTTCCAGCGGAGAAAAAGTAAGGATTATTGTAGCCTATTTCGGAAGTTTCTGGCAAACTGCGGAGAGTCGAAAACCCTATTAAAATCAATGGCTTCGCCCCGAATTTTAGTTTCAGAACCGGCCGTCGCATGGGAGTCTCCCGGGAGGGTCGTCAACCAGTGAACCGAAAGGGTCGATCTTTGTAAAGCTCACATGGCTGAACCGGGAAAACTCAAGCGAATACGACAGCGTCTGGAGCTCAGATTGCCCGTTCGCGTGCATTGCCGGGAAGCGGAAAACGTTGAGTGGACCGAAATCACGCGTCTCATTGACGTCACCCCTTTTGGCGCGGGATTCTCGCTGAAGCACCCGATTGAAAAAGGCCGGCTGTTGCACATGACGATCCCGATGCCACGTCAGTTGCGCGTTTTCGATCACGTCGAGGATCAATACCGTGTTTGGGCGCTGGTACGTTACGTTAAGCCCATTATGGCGCCGGAAGGAAACTCGCAATCGTTTGAGGTCGGGGTAGCATTTATCGGCAAACATCCGCCAAGGGGTTACTCGGAGAATCCGGCAAAGAGATATGAAATTGGAAACGCACCTTCTGGAAACCTGAGTGAGATTGAAGATTGGGTGCCGGCCGAAGTAACGACCTCAGACAAGCGAGTAGTCACGCGTCACAACATTCCGGTCGACATGTTAATCGAAACGGTTAACGAAGAAGGTGGAGTGGATCAAAGCGAGCGGACGGTTACTGAGAATATCAGCCAGAAGGGTGCGGCGTTATACACAACGTTGGATTTGCGTGTCGGCAGGTTTATCAGATTAACAAGTGAACAGTTTAAGTTGTCGGTCCATGCCGTCGTGCGCGGGCACAGCATGGGTCCATCAGGCGTTCCCAGGGTTCACGTGGAATTCATTGACCGCGATTGGCCGCTGTAAGTTCACAAGCTATTGGCGCTGCATCGCTCGATCTCTAGTGGTCCACCGTCGACGTACAACGACGCCCCTCGTTGACGCTACAACCTCCCAAACATAAACCGTGAGCGGAAAAGAGAAATCAGCGACAACTCGGCAAAAGGCTGGGAACAGGTCTGATGACGAGACGGCCCCGCAGTGGCTGATTGAATCGACGCGGCCTTTGATCAGTTTCGGAAGCCGGCTCTTCTGGCACATCAAACTCAAAGGCATCGAGAATATTCCCGAAGACACCGGACTGATTATCGCCGCCAACCACCAAAGTTATGGGGATCCTTTCTGGCTATCGATACCAATCAAGACACCCATGCGTTACCTCGCCTGGAGTGAGGCCTTTCAGTGGCCGCTCGTTGGAAAGGCAATTGGGTTGCTCGGCGCCTGGCCACTTCAGATCGAAGGCAGCGACCCGGCTGCAATCCGGCGGTCGCTAAACTGGGTGCGCGGTGGCGGCGCGATTGTGATTTTTCCCGAAGGCGGGCGCGGCTTGCCGGACGGTTCGATGATACGAATGAAGGGCGGGGCTGTGCGAATGGCGCTCGAGGCCGGCGTGCCGATTCTGCCAGTAACCATTCGGGGAGCGAATCGGGTTTGGCCGGTAGGAAAACGCCTGCCGCGCCCCGGCAAGGTGGAAATTACTTATCATCCCCCATTCTATGTTGAGCAACAGCCGGGGGAGGACGCGAAGCGCTGCGCTCGCCGGGAAACTGACCGGCTCGCAGAGATCATTAAGTCTGCGCTGTAAACTAGCCGGGGAGTTGTGACGAGGTTTTTCAACCGGTAATCGAGATTGCCAGACCTTAGTTCGTTCCCAACACTTTCATCATCGCATTGTGAATGAGGCCATTACTGGCGAGCACTTTCGGAGTGTAGATGTCCAGTGGGCCACCACCAAAGTTCGTCACAAGGCCGCCCGCTTCTTCAACCATCAAAACTCCGGCTGCCGTGTCCCATGGTTTGAGTCCGTCTTCCCAAAAACCGTCGAAGCGTCCACAAGCAATGTACGCCAGGTCAAGCGCCGCCGATCCGTCGCGTCTCACTGCCTGGGCTTCCATAGTAAAGTTTGCAAAGTCGCGCGCAAAGTTTGGCCGCTCGCGCACGTTGTAAGGAAAACCGGTGCAGAGCATTGAGCTGTTTAGATCATCAACCGTGGAGACTCGCATGGGGCGATCATTTAAGGTAGCGCCCTGGCCTCGCTCCGCGGCAAAGACCTCATCCCTCATCGGATCGTAGATCACCGCAATCTCAATCAAGCCTGCATGCTCAACGGCAATTGAAACGCAGAAGCAGGGATATCCGTGAGCGTAATTTGTAGTTCCGTCAAGCGGATCGACAATCCACTTCCAATCGTTTCCCTGCGCCAGATCGGCTCCACGAGTGTCACCCGACTCTTCCGCAAGAATTGAATGACGCGGATAGTGCGATCTAATTCGTTCGATGATTAACCTCTCCGAAGCCAGGTCAGCTTCGGTCACCAGATCGATGTCACCCTTGTTGGAAACCTGTAGCGCGCGGCCCATTCGATCAACCAGAATCCGGCCTGCATCGCGCGCGGTTTGAATCGCAAAATTTAACAACCTGTTTCCTCGTTACTTTGGTATGAATGCGTGAAAAGAATATATCAAGATCTCGTTACTCGCGAACCGCTCGAAAGTCGCGAACCCTAAAGGAGCTCATCCTATCGTTGACATCGCAGTCTCGCGCGTTATGCTTCAGTCGCAGATTTGTCCGCACATTTCTCAGGCGTTGAATTCTTTTGCCGGCGTAGGAGAGAGCCTAAGATGAAGAGAACGTTTTCAATTTTTCTTTGCACGTTAATCCTGTTCACTCCACTGAGCTCGAGCTTCGCGTGGGGCGGCGACGGACATCAGACGGTCGGCAAGATTGCTTCGCTCCGCATCAAGCCGCGAACCGCCCAACAGATTGCGCTCATTCTGAAGCCCGGAGAAACGCTTGCCAGTATTGCAACCTGGGCCGACACGGTTAAGGACGAAGTCGGCAAGAGTGATCCTGATCCGGACACAAATGCCTTTCTTCAGGATATCGAGCACAACGCCAGGAACCGCGAGTGGCATTACGTCAATCTGCCGCTGAACTGTCGCAGCTATCAAACTTGCAACGGGTTTACGCTCGAGAATGACGTGGTCCACATGCTGATCGTCAGCATTCGCACGTTGCAGGGCCGCCCCAGTCCTGACTATCCGCTCAGCAAAGGCAATGCGCTAAGGTTACTGGTCCACCTCGTGGGCGACATTCACCAGCCACTGCATGTGGGCGCGGGATACATTGACGCCGGATCAGATAACGCGCCGGCCCAAATTGTCAGGAACCCTGCGGAAATTAAGCGCAAAAACCTGCCCCACGATAAAGGTGGAAACGATTTGGTGATCGACGGCAAGCGGCAAAACTTGCACGGGTTTTGGGACTTTAGCTTAGTCACCTCGCTCAAAATTTTCCCAAATCACCAAACTTCAGAAACGCTGGGAGAGTTTCTCAAGCAATCGGTTAGACCAACAACCAGCTGGAATTCGCGCGGACCGGTATTAACCTGGCCGGCGCAATGGGCGACTGACTCGCTTCAGCAGTCGCGCAAACACACATATCTGTCCGTCGTGATCACAGGCCGTCGGACAATTCCTGTTTTGAGTGGTGGCAAGCCCGTGTTGAATAACGGCCAGCCGGTGATGCAGACGGTGTACGATGTCAGTCGCGCCGGAGACTACGAAACAGCCAACCGCGAGATTGTTCGTCAACAGATCGCCAAAGCCGGTTTTCGTTTGGCGAAAGTGCTGGATGCGATCTTTGGAGTAAACAGCAGTCAGCAAACAGCAATCAGCCGGCATTAATCGAAGGTGGGCCGGACCAGTCCACTTCCCGGCACAGACTGATGACCGAAGACTGATGACTGCTGATTGCTGATTGCTGTTCACTGTTTGCTGTTTGCTGTTTGCGATTTAATTATGGACAAAATCAATCTCCTACAAAAGCTCTCGTTGATAAACGACTACTGGAATCCACGTATCGTGGGCGAGTTAAATGGCCAATACCTCAAACTCGTAAAGTTTAAAGGCCCTTTTACCTGGCATCATCACGAAACCGAAGATGAAATGTTTCTGGTAATTAAGGGAAGATTCCGCATGGAGTTTCGTGAGGGCGAGCCTTCCGCTCCTATCCGCCGCGATGTTTGGCTTGAAGAAGGCGAGTTCATCATTGTGGAACGCGGTGTTGAGCATCGCCCGGTGGCGGATGATGAATGCGAGGTTCTGCTTTTTGAGCCGGCGACAACGCTAAACACTGGAAACGTAAACGACGAGTTCACCGTCCCAAAGCTCGACTGGATTTGACCGCTCGCCTGACAATTCGCACGCAAGTTCAAATTCTCAACAACAAAAGCTGACGAAAAACCGTATCTTGTGTGAAGATACGCAAAACCCTGAATGGAGGCTTAGGCCGTGAAAAAATTTTCCACCCTTGTTTTGATTGCTCTGATTAGCCTGTCTGGCACCGCTGTGTGGGCGCAAACCCCGCAAAACGGTCCCACTGCTGAGGTCCAGTCCGGCGCGACCAGCTCACACCTCATCGCAACCGCTCCAACGAATTCCGCAGCCGCGCAGGCTATTGTTAATTCCCTTTCAGCGCTGCCGGAAGCGGATACGATCGTTTACCTAAACCCCCAGCGCATTCTCAACGATCTGCTGCCTAAGTTTTTGCCGCCGAAAGACGTTGAAGAAATGCGCAAAGGGTTTGAGCAGGCCAAACAGATGGCCGGCGTTGACCCGACAAAAGTCGAATACATCGTATTCGCAACCCGGTTTAGAAAGCCCACCGATGATCTCAACTTTCAAATGCCTGAATTCATGATTGTGACCAGCGGCGATTTCAGCGCGGAGGCATTGATCACGATGGCTCGCATGGCATCTGGTGGAAAGTTGCGCGACGAGAAATATGGCAACAAGACAATCGGACTGATGACTATCGATCCTCTGGTGAAGGAAGCTGAGAAGAATCCGATTCTCAAGTCGTTCACCGAGATGGGAGTTGTGGTGCTCAACGGCAACACGATCGCCGCGGGCAGTCCTCGTTATCTCCGGGCTGCGATTGACGCCGGCGAGGGCAAGGAGCGGATCAACCCGCAAACCTTGAATTCACTCGTGCGCGATCCAAATGCCCTGATCAGTATTGCAGGCACGCCCTGGCATTCGTTTGCCAAGAGCTTTGGCATGCTGGGAACGGAAACTAATGCGCGGGCGCCGAAATGCGATACACGACAAGGCGATTTCTATGCGGCGCTGACAATGGATGCAACTAACTTCATGCTGCGCGGTTTCATGAATGCTGACAATCCCGACACCGCCAAGATCATGAGCAATTTGTTTTCCGGATTTCTGCGACACGCCACCAGCTCAATCAAGGATCCGATGGTCCAACCATTGCTGAATGGCATCGGGATCGTAGCCGAAGGCGATGAAGTAATGTTCCGCGCAGACGTGCCGCAGCAAATGGTGCTGGACATGATCAAGAAGCAGATGCAGCCCAAAGCGACAACGTCAACAAAGACAGATGATGTCAAGGTGGTAAAGCCAACGACCAAGAGGAAACGAACCAGACGCCGGGGCTAGCTTCATAAGTGGATTCAATGTCAGCAGCTGTAGCCGTTCTGACGGCGATGATTACGCCCGCGGTATTAATCTCCGCCTGCGGCAGCATGATTCTTTCCACCTCGACCCGGCTGGGGCGCGTAGTGGATCGCGTGCGAGCTCTGGCCGACAAGCTTGAAGAGTTGGCGCTGAAACCTCCGAGCGAGGCTGGTGAGCGACAGGCAGTAATTTTTGCCCAGCTCGATAAGCTCACCAGCCGCGCCCGCATTCTGCAACGCGCAATGGTTTCGTTCTACCTTTGCCTGGGAATGTTTGTCGCCACGAGCGTCGCGATCGGAGTGGTGGCAATCGTTGGCCAACAACGCTACACACTCGTGCCAGTTGTCTTCGGAATCATCGGTGCATGTTTTCTTTTCTATGGAAGCATCCTGCTGATTTTTGAAGCCAGGCTGGCGCTCAGCACAATCCATGCGGAGATGGATTTTATCTGGGGTCAGACCACGAAAGTCGCACCCGCGGAATTGGTTGAACATCACAAGCCGCACTTCGTCCACTTTCGCAGCCGCCGGTGAAGCAGGTATCAGATGTCAGAGGTCGAAGAACAGACAAGCGTTGGGCCCTCCTACCTGCAATTGCTTGAAACAGGGCAGTTTGCAGCGCGGGTCGATGCTCTCGAACGATTGCTCGAGCGTTGCACGGTTTGCCCTCGCGATTGTCTGAACAACCGTTTGCGCGACGACATCGCTGCGTGCTATTCGGGCCGGCTGCCGATAGTTTCTTCCTACACAGCCCACTTTGGTGAAGAGCCCGCCCTCGTCGGGACGCACGGCGCCGGCAACATTTTCTTTGGCAACTGCAACCTGCGTTGCGTCTACTGCCAGAACTATCAGATTTCGCAAACACACAAACAGCAACTCAAAAATGAAATCACGCACGAACGTCTTGCGGAGATCATGCTCGAGTTGCAGTCGGCCGGGTGTCACAACATCAACTTCGTTTCGCCCACCCATTTTGCGCCGCAGATGGCCCGAGCCATTCTGCTCGCAGCCCAGAATGGACTGCGGCTTCCAATCGTCTACAACACAAATGCTTATGATTCCGTCGAAGTGCTGCGTCTGCTCGCCGGAATAGTCGATGTATATTTGCCTGACCTCAAATATGCAGAGGACGAAGCGGGTTACCTTTTCTCCAAGGTTAGTGGCTACAAGGAACATGCGCGGCGCGCAATTGCCGAAATGTATGCCCAGGTGGGAGACGAGCTCGTATTCGATGCTCACGGATTACTGCAGCGCGGGTTGATCATTCGCCTGCTGGTCTTACCAAACGACATTGGCGGGATACGTGAGTCTCTTGAATGGATCCGAGATGAGTTAAGTCCGCGCGTCGCAATTTCCCTCATGGCCCAATACTACCCAACGCATCAGGCAGCGACGAGCAAGCGCCACGTTTTACTTTCGCGTCGCATTTCCGAAAACGAATGGCTGCGTGCGGTGGGAGCGCTCGAGGAGTTGGGAATGCAGGAAGGCTGGATGCAGGAGTTTGACGGCGCCGCTTTCTATTATCGCCCTGACTTCGATAACCGCGACACGCCATTTAAAGACATTCGCGACTTTAAGACCTAATGGTGAAGAGTGAAGAGTTGGTGGGCTTTGCCTCAAGAGTCCGGTCATACCGGGACCGTGGGCGTCCCGCCCGCAAACGCGCCGTCAGGCGCGCTGACTTTCGCAAACCATTTCGCGCTGCGCGCTCATTGCGGGCGGGACGCCCGCGCTCCCAGTAATAGCCTGGCTTTTGACGCAAAGCCCACCAACTCTTCACTTTTCACCTTTCACTTTTCACTCGTCACTTTTCACTTTCCCTGTTCTTCAGCCCCCACTCACCGACGGAAGAATCGTCAACTCACTTCCCTCGGCGACCTGCGTCTCGAGCGACTCTTTACGCCGGATGTTTTCGCTGTCCAGAAAGACATTCACATGCTGGCGCAGTTGTCCCTGTTCATTCACCACGCGATCACGCAGCCCCGGATGCAGTTTCCAAAGTTCTGCCAGGGCCTCGCCAACTGATGCTGGGCCAACTTCAACTGCGATCTGGTTTCGTCCGTCAGTGAAATCCGTTAAGAATCCGGCGACATTGACTTTGATCATGGCTACGGCAAAATTCCTTCCGGCACCTGCCATGGGTGCATGCTGATCGCTAAGCGCCCGGCTTGCACACTCGGATCGGTTTCAGCAAGTTGTTTTGCTTCCTCCAACGATGCAACCTTGAATACAAAAATTCCGCGCAGTGTGCCGTTGTCGCCAAAAGGACCGGCGACAACGAGCTTTTTCATTTCTGCAAGCTTGTTGATGTTGGCCAGGTGCGCCTTTTGCAACGCTTCCGTGGCCGGCGTTTTCTCGGGCGTCCACTTCGGGCCGCGCGTCAGAAAGCCGAGATACGCGGTCGTCATTTTTACCGGCAGCGTTGGCGTCTTCATCACGTCTTCAGACCACCACGGATGCATCTCGGCGATCAGATGGCCGCTTTTCACTGCCGGACTCTCCTCGGCCCATGCGCGTGCCTCTTCCGGTGTCTTCGCCCGCAATACGTAGATGCCACGGATTTCGCCGTCATCCGTGAGGCGTCC
Organism: Pyrinomonadaceae bacterium; assembly: GCA_963724185.1. Lineage (GTDB taxonomy): Bacteria > Acidobacteriota > Blastocatellia > Pyrinomonadales > Pyrinomonadaceae > PSRF01. The sequence continues at coordinate 359,746 of CAVRTN010000001.1, forward strand.
GACGATTACGGCTTTGCCTGACTGCATGAGCGATGAAACGTAGTCTCCTTGAGCCGACTCCAAACCTGGCGTGGCGGGTGTGCTCGCTCCGGTCCACTTCGGCCCGCGCTTCAGCAGCGCCATGTGAAACTGGATAAGTTTATGTTCCGGCTCAGCGACCTTCGGCGTCTGCGCGGAGGTTGTTGCGGTAATGAATGTGATGGTTGAAAGTGCGACCATCGCTATCGCGAAGAGTTTTTTCATAGTCTTGTTCCCTGCTGCTTTCTTCTTTCTTTGCGCAACCTCTGCGTTCTCTGCCTCTCTGTGGTGAATCTTTGTGAGCTATTACTCACTACAACGGCACAGAGAACACGGAGGTTGCACAGAGATCAGAATGCGCGCCACCCGCTAACGCAGGTGGTTCTGACAATTGGCCCACTTAATCTCAAAACGACTAATTTATTGTTGCCGTCTTCACGCAAACTACCGCGGGTAGTCCTTCCGTGATGGCGTTCCACGATTCACCCGCATCGGCTGAACCAAAAAGTTTTCCATTGCGAGTTCCGAAATATAGGCCCATCGGCTTACCCTGATCGCCGGACATCCCATCGCGCAACACCGTCTCAAACGCATTCTCCTGCGGCAGTCCGTTTGTCAGCGGTTCCCACGATTCGCCTGCGTTCGAAGTTCTATAAACGCGCAGCTTCGCTTCCGGTGTACAACGAAACTCGTCTGATTCGAGCGGGATGATGTAGGCCGTGTTTGGATTGTTGTGGTCGATTTCCAGCGCGAAGCCAAAATCGGAAGGCACGCCGTTCGCGATGTCAGTCCAGGAGTCGCCGCCGTTATCGCTTCGGTAAAGTCCCCAATGGTTCTGAAGAAACATGCGCTGCGGGTTTGCCGGATGGCTCACGATCTTGTGAACACACTGGCCCCATTCCGGATACTGTTGGCCCTCGGGCAAAAACTGCGCGCGCACTCCATCGTTTCGCGGTTGCCAATTTTCGCCGCCGTCATCGGTGCGGTAAACGCCGCCGGTCGAGATCGCGATAAAGAGACGCTGCGGATTGGAGGGATCGGGCAATATTGTATGCAAACAAAGACCTCCTCCGCCCGGGTGCCACTGAGGACGATGCGGGTGATCGTGAAGGCCCTGGACCAGCGACCAGCTCGCGCCTGCATCGGTCGACTTGAACAATGCCGCAGGCTCAACGCCCGCATAAAGCGTGTCAGGCTCGTCTGGGTGGCCCATCGCTATCTGCCAGATTTGTTTGACGGAAAGATTTCCCGCGTCTGCCGCACTCGCTTCGGGATTTGCATCCTGCATAGCAGCCGCCGGCGCCGCTTCCTGCTGGGGAAACTTGATTCCGTAGGCCTCAGGTTCCGTCCACGTTTTTCCAAAGTCGTCAGACGAACTCAGGTAGGAACCCCAATAAGAACTGTTTACTGCGGCCCAAAGACGGTTGCGTCCATTGCGATCGTCGAAAAGCATCGCGTAGACCGCGCGCCCCGGAAAGTATGGACCACCAACATCCCATTCCTTGCGGTCCTGATTAGAGCGCAACACAAAAGCACCTTTCATGGTGCCGACAAGGAGCAACACATCGCCGGACTTGGCGCTGACTTGATTTGCTGTAGGCATAGAGGCAACTCCGCATGGTTAGTTCGAACAGTTTGGTTTGTGGAAACTGACACATTATAAAAAAGCCATCGGTCTGCGCAAAGCAGACGTTTCAAAATAAGATGATTCGCGACAAATTTTGCGATTACTTTGGCCCTATTCTGGCATCAAAGCAAGCGGCGAAAACGCGAGTTAATTGAAAACGACAGAGGCATTCGTTTATGAACCTGATAAGAAAAGCACAACGCTACAAGAGATCCTACCGGCTGATCGTAATGACCGCCGCCCTTGGTCTGTTAATTGGAATCCTGCTGCCAACCGTTTCGGCGCAAACGCGGCCGCGGCAGCAGAACCCGCGGGGCCGCAGCGTATCGGCGAACAATTTTCCGGGGGCTGATCTGGGAGCGAAGATCAATGCCGCCGACAAGTCTCTGGGGGCTGCGCAGGGCGAGATCGTGGTAACCGGCGGCGGAACAATTTCCACCCAGGTAATTATTTCGTCAGGTCATGTACTTCGTTTTCAAAACGGCACCTACGCCACGAAAACTTCCAACATCCCAATTCTTATGAAGTCGGGTTCGTCAGTGATCGGCGCAGGCTGGGACGCGATAATTCTCGAGTCGACCGCGGCGGGCCAGTTCACCGTGATTAGCGCCTATAACCAGTCGGTCGAAAACGGCACCGCCGATTCGGACTTAACTATTCGAGACATTCAGGTCAAGGGCGCAAATCCCGGCTTCAACTCAGCTCCGCAAGCTATCTCACTAGGCAACTGCTCAAACTGCGTGGTCGATAAAGTTTGGATCAACGGAACGCGCTCAATCGGAATTCAATTGGGCGGTTCATCACGGCGAGGACACTTCGCCTCCAATTCGAAAGTCATCAATTGCCTGTTTACTCGCGTCGCTTCCCAAAATCTGGCCCTGGTAAATGGCAAGAACATTCTCTTTGAAGGCAATCGTTTTCTGGCCTCAGGACAGATTGGAGGGCCCGGCAATACAAACATTGACCTCGAAGTGAACGAAGAAGCCGATCGGCTCGAGGACGTTATCATCAGGAACAACCTGATCGACGTGCGCAAGTCTGAGACCAGCCCGACGGGTAACGGCATCCTGATTCAGGCGAGTTCGGGCACTCCTTACGTCGGGCCGGTTCTCGTCGAGAAGAACACAATAATCGGCGGTGAAACTGAAGGCGTCGTCACCAACGTTTTGAGTAATGGAATCTATGTTTTTGGCTCGACAATGCGTGACGTGACGGTCCGAGACAACATCATTCGCCGCACCGGCCAGGCCGGCATAAGGATCGAAGGCACGCGCATCAATGTCACAAACAATCAGTTGTTTGACGTGGGCGGCGGCGGCACTCCCGGCTTCATAGTGATTACCACCAATAGCCGGATCGTCGGAAACTCGCTGGTCTATAGCGGACAAGGACCAGTCGACGGCCGGATGACTGTTATGGAAGGACTGGCTGGAAACACGATTCAGAACAATCGCGGTTGGGCAATAACTAGCGTTCGGGGAAACTAAGCCCGCTGGCGCAAATATGTACGTACCGTCGGTGGACTCGCTTTGCGCACGAGCGCAGCCTTTGCTTTCCATTCCATCGCGCGGCTCATCTCCACCAGAAATTTAGTCTCGCCCGACTCCATGACTGCGACGGGCTCGCCGTTGTGGTAGAGAATCCGATTTGAAGTGAACGCGGTGATGCGGCCACCCGGTGTGATGATGCCGATGAGATTTAAAGGATCGGCGGCGCTTACGGAAATCATGCTGTCCTGGGCCGCGCTTGTGGGCGCAGCGGTATCCGGCGAAAGCCCGATCGTTAGCGAGGGTTCCCTCTGAGTAGAACGCAGGCCAAAGTCTACTGCGCCGGTTCGCGATCGCCGCATCGCGCGCAACATTCCCACCGCTTCAGGGAGCGCAAACTGTTCGCCCGAAATTCCTCCGACAAAACGACCGCCGCGAATCTCTCCGCGCGCCTCCAGACGATGATAGATGCGCAGGAACACGCGCCATGGCACCGTAATTCCTTCGCGCGGCAGCAAGCGTTTGAAGACTACGCCATAACGCCGCAGGAGTATGCGGGCAATTTCTTCAGCGGCATCCTGATCGGTCTGTTCGACAAACTTAAGTTTGTCGGACTCTCGATTCAACAGTGACCAGCGTCCGGCGCTCGACATTTCGTAGATCGGCTGACGGTGCTTTCTCTTGGCGGCAGCGTGCGTCTTCCGACTGGCGGGTGTCAGCAGCGCGCGCAACCCTGCAAAACTATCTGAAACAACCAACCCATTCGCAACCAGTTCACCCAGGGACTCTTCCACCTGCGCGCGAAGAAGTTTGGTTCCTTCGACGATGTCCGAGAAAAAGGACGCACCTCGGGAGGCGAGATATTCATGGACCGTGCGCGTAGTTTCTGAAAACTCAAGCCCATTCAGTGAAGGTTTGGGAAAGACTGAATTCCAAATCGCGAAATTCTTGCGCCGCAATAGTGCAATGGGCGTGTTGCGCACAGGGGCGCCTCCACGAGTGCGCTCATTGCCGTTTTCCACGGCGCGCGCGGCGGATGCCGGCGGCGTCAGCCTGGCCCAGACCACTTCCCCCGAAAGACACAAAGCATCGAGCCACGACGGGTCGTAATCCACCAGACGGCTCGGTAACAATTCGCTTTCCCACGCCGCAGCAGGCGCTTCGAAACCTTCCAGCTGTTCGATGATCGCGCGCACGCTCTCCGGTCCTTCCATTTGGTGCTCGGGCGCAATCTTCTGCCACGCAAGCAGGTAGCGAGTGAAGTCGGCGGTTGAAACCGGCTCGATCTCCTGGCGCAATCGGTTGAGCGTGTAGCTATGAATCCGCGCCAACAGCCGGCGTGCGCTCCACTCAGTTTCGGTGGCGCCAGGTGAAAACTGTCCGCGAATTACAAAACCTTCGGCTTCCAGTTTCAACAATCCCAATTCGATCTCAGCATTCGTCAAACCGGAAGAGACGGCCAGACTTTCAACTGTGGTTGGACCAAGGCCTTCAAGCCTGCCGCGCAAAATTTCAACCAGCGCGCTTTCACAGGTCCACTCGGTTTGGGAGTAACTGTCCGGCGCGACGATGGGTGGCTGGAGCAATGCGGACGGATAAATGACTTTCAATTGCAGCAGCCGTTCCGCCGCGACCCAAAGATTCACGCTCTTCACTGGGACCGCGGGCGTCCCGCCCGCAATGAGCGCGGAGCGCGAAGAGTCTGATTGTTCGAAATTGGACGGTGGAGCAGCCAATGCGGGCGGGACGCCCGCGGTCCCAGTATTAACTTGAAGCAACGCTGCGCGGCGATCGTTTTTCAGTTCTGCAAAAAACTCCTGCCAGTCTTCACCTTCCGGCTCAGTAACGAACCCTAGCTCAACTAAAGCGTCGTGCAACTCGTCTGCATTCTCAACGCGAGGCCAGGCTTCGTCGCGAACGCGATCAATCGCGCCCTGATCGAGTTTGCCCATGTCTTTGGCGGTTTGCGGATCCAGCCAGCGACGCTGTTGCACTGCCCGGGTCCGCCGCTCTTCGAGCGGAGCATCATCGAGGAATGCGTAAGGCCGCGCGTTCAGGATTTCCTGGGCCAGAGGCGAGGCTTCGATCACATCGCGCGCGAAAAGATTCTTCTCGTTTCGTTCAATCGAAGCCAGCAGTTTCTCGAGCGCTTCGATATCCATCGCCTCTTCCAAACAATCCTTTACGGTTTGGTCAACGAGCGGGTGACTGGGAATTTCGCGTTCGCCGCCACCGAGGTTTTCCACGCAGGCAACTTGATCCGGAAACACTGCAGTAAGCAAGTCTTCTGCGTTCATGCGCTGGAGTTGCGCCGGGATTTTCTTTCCACCTCGCCGTCGCAGGACAGCCAGCGCACGCGTCACATTCCAGCGCCAGCGAATGTTCCACATGGGCGCATCCAGCAAGGCCTGGCACAAGAGCTTTCGCACAGTTTTGGAGTTGAGATAATGAAAAACGTCTTCGAGCGGAAAACTATGCGTGGGCCCAAGCGAAAGCACGATCGCGTCTTCGGTGGCTGCCGCCTGCAACTCAAAGTTGAACTGGCGGCAGAAACGCTTCCTCAGCGCCAGGCCCCAGGCGCGATTCAGGCGGCTGCCAAACGGCGCATGCAACACGAGCTGCATGCTGCCGCTGTCGTCGAAGAAACGTTCGAGCACGAGATTTTCCTGCGAAGGCATAACGCCAAGCACGATCTTCGCGCCCGCAAGATAATCGACGATCTGCTCCGCCGCCGCGCGCACGACGCCGACTTCGTCAACCAGGTAATTAATAGCCGGCTCAAGGTTAATGGGAGTGACGGGCGCAGTATCGAGCGGCCCAGGCGAAGTCTTGTCAGAACCGCCTGCGTCAGCGGGCGGCCCTTCTCGATCTTCATCGGCTCCGGGCTGATCAGTCCCCCCGCTGACGCAGGGGGTTCTGACATTGACCGAGGATGTGACTTCAATCCGGTTCGCAACTTCTTCACGCAGGCGTGACACGGAAACCGAGAGTTCATGCGTGCGCCCGGGCGCTTCACCTAACCAAAACGGAATCGACGGTGGTTGCCCCGCCGCGTCTTCAACTCGCACTTTCCCCTGCTCGACCCGCAGCACGCGCCACGATGCATTGCCGAGCTGGAAGATGTCGCCTTGCAGACTCTCGATCGCGAAGTCTTCGTTGACACTGCCGATAACGAGCTCGCTCGGTTCCAGCACAACTGCGTAATCCGCTGTGTCCGGAATCGCACCTCCTGAGGTGATCGCCGCGAGACGAGCGCCGCGCCGGCCACGCAAACGCTTATTGACTGCGTCGTGATGCAGATACGCCGAGCGACGGCCGCGCTTGGTGGAAAATCCCTCGGCCAGCATGCGAATGATCGAATCGAACTGCTCCCGGTCGAGATTGCGGTATGGAAAGGCCCGTTTCACCATTTCGAAGAGCCCATCTTCCGTCCACTCTTCCGGCGCCGACGCCGCGACGATTTGTTGAGCGAGAATGTCGAGGGGCTGTTCAGGAATGCTCAAACGATCGAGTTCACCGCGCCTCACTGAATCAACGATGGCCGCACACTCCACCAGCTCATCGCGTGAAAGTGGAAAAATTCTTCCTTTGGGAAAACCCTCGACGGTGTGATTCGAACGTCCGACCCGCTGGAGAAAACTCGAGATCGAACGGGTCGAACCAAGTTGGCAAACCAAATTGACGTCGCCTATATCAATACCCAGCTCGAGCGATGCCGTCGCGACGAGGGCACTGAGTTCGCCGGCTTTTAACCGCTGCTCCGCAGCCAGTCGCTGCTCTCGAGCAAGGCTGCCATGATGCGCCGCGATGTTTTCGTCTCCAATTCTTTCGCCCAGATGGCGCGAGACCCGCTCAGCTAAACGACGCGTGTTGACGAAGACCAGCGTGGTCTTGTGTTGGCGGATTAACTGCGCCAGTCGATCGTAGATTTCGTCCCAAACCTCGCCCGACATCACGGCCTGGAGTGGTGACTCCGGAAGTTCGATTGCCAAATCAAGCCGGCGCGCGTGTCCGCTGTTAACAATGACGCAATCGGGAGTTCCGGCTGCATCGATGTTTGCGTTGCCAACCAGAAATCGCGCCACTTCTTCGATAGGACGTTGCGTAGCGGACAGGCCAATGCGAACCAATCGATTTCGGATTTCGGATCGCGGATTGCGAATTTCATGCGAAGGAAACAGGAGTCCATTCGCTTCAAGTTTTGAATCCTTGTCGGTCGCTTCGGCGGCCGCATGCTGCTGGATGAGTTGTTCCAGGCGCTCGATTGAGAGCGCCAGATGTGAACCACGCTTGTCGCCTACCACGGCGTGAATTTCGTCCACGATGAGCGTGCGCGTCGTCTCGAGCATCCGCCGCCCGCCTTCGCTGGTCAGCAAAATGAAGAGCGACTCCGGCGTAGTTACCACGATGTGCGGCGGCCGCTTGGTCATTGCGGTGCGATCCGCGGCTGGCGTGTCGCCGGTGCGCACAAACGTGCGAATGTTCACCTCGGGAAGGCCCAGCGCGCGCAGTTCGTGCTGAATACCCTCCAGCGGAATCTGCAGGTTGCGTTGAATGTCGTTGCTGAGTGCTTTGAGCGGAGAGACATAGACGACATGAGTGGTGTCGTCGAGTTTTCCTTCAACGCCGAGCCGCACCAGGTCGTCGATGGCAGCGAGAAACGCGGCGAGCGTCTTACCTGAGCCGGTTGGGGCCGCAATCAAAGTGTTTCGTTGTTGCTTGATTGCCGGCCATGCTTCGATCTGCGGAGGCGTCGCCGAGGGAAAACTCTTCGAAAACCAGCGCGCAACTGCTGGATGAAATACTTCGAGATTCATGGGACGGAAATTATAACTTAAAACCGGAGAGGTTGCATAGATGAAACGCTGGCCCGAAGCCGCAAAAAAGAGGCTATCCGCAGATTCCGTCGATTACACGGATTCAAGCATAAAGATCAGCAAAGGTTCAGCCCTCTTGCGAGTTCGAAGATCGGAAGGTCTTACTTGAAATCTGTGTAATCGGCGTAATCTGTGGATATCAGCTCTCACACTGGGCTTTTAGCCGGTCGAGTGCTTGTGCCCACGCAGCGCGCAGTCCGTCAGCTTCTTCCCGCGTTTGAATTCTCGTGTGATTTACCAGCAAACCGGTCTTCCCTTTCCCTTTGTCTTGAAACTGAACGTCAACTTGCGTCGGCGCGGAAAGTCCGTTGCCTTCAAAGGTCATGCGGAGGTCTTTGTTCTGACGCACGCGCAGAAAGGTCCCCTTGTCGCCGTCCTTGTTTTGAAACGTGCCTCCGTCTTTGACCTCTGCTTTCGTATCAGGGCCAAACCACTTGCTCAATTCAGCGCCGTTGGTCCAGGCCTTGAACACGTCGGCAGGGGCGGCAGCGATGGTCTTGGTAGCGCAAACGAAGTAACCCTCATAGAGTCCGTCCTTCTTACGGACATCATGGTGCTTCTCAAACTCAACTGCGATAGTGGAAGCCCACCAGGGCTCGACTTTCTCGCTCATCAGTCGATTATTGATTTCGCGGCGGCCGAGCTTCAGGCCGTCGGCACTGTCGAGTTCGGCAAACCATTGATCAAGCGTCTTACCGGTTGCCGCCTTTGCGGCTTCATTGGTGACGGGATAGTCCGACTTGAGACTGTTCTTCATTTTCGCGCTCCTTGAGTTTCCTGCCCGATGAGACATCCGCCGATTACGCTGATTACACAGATTTCAAATCCGATACACCGTTAACCAGCGACGCGGTTGATTGCTACCCGATGGTTGAGTCCTAATCTGCGTCATCTGCGTAGTTAGCGGATAGTTTCCTACCGCCAGGCGCCGATGATTGCGCCCATGATTACAAAAGCCAGGGTCATGTAACCACCATTTATCAAAATGTAGGTCCACGATTTGTTTTCAAAAAGCCCGACAATGGCTATCGCCATGGCCACCCAGCCAAAGCCCGCGAGCCCGCCCGCGGTCATTCCCCACGTTGTATTTGTGGTTGGACCGGCCAGGAACATCGTGAGATTCAACGCCATCACCAGAGAAAAGATAAACGACCAGCTAAACATTCGTGCCTTGCTGAATGTTTGCAGATCTTCGTCACTGAAATTGTTGGCGCGCATCCATGCCTTGCCGAAAAGCATCGGCGAGTACCAAAGTCCGCCGAGAATAAACGTCGCCAGGGCCGCGACAACCACGGCGAGATAATTTATTGAACCAGTGTCCATCTTCGTTAACTCCTCGGGAAGGTTTTATTTGACTGGAGGAGACTAACGTGGTGGGAATGCGCTGTATTGTAAAAAATTAACCTTGTGCAGGATTTTGTGACGGAATGGTCGGTTTGTGTCGGTTCTGAGCAAATCCAAAGTGAGTGTTATTGGTTTGCTCGCAAATTAAGAGTCTGCGTTACATCGGCTAGGCGATCGGGATAAAGTTAACGTATTCACCGCGTTGGGCCAGGTAGCTGGAAGGATTAAGACCGGAAAACGCTTGAAACTCGTGAATGAAGTGGGCTTGATCGTAGTAACCGCAATCGACGGCGATGGCTGACCATTCAATTTCGTTTTGTTGTTCGATCAGGTTGACGACTTTCTGAAACTTACACACGCGGGCGAAGCTCTTGGGCCGAAGTCCGACAACTTTCTCAAACTGCGAAATCAAGTGTTTTTGAGTTATGCCGATTGTATTTGCCAGGTCTCGAATCGCGAGGAACTGAGGAGAATGTTGTAGCTGATGCACCGCGAAAGCGATCAGACGGTTGGCTTCGAGCGAACGCTGCGCCTGACGCAACAGAAACGATTCGAGCCACAAAATCCTTGCCTCGGGTGATTCTTGTTCAGCTAACTGGTTCCGAACCTCATCTACCAGACCACCCCAAATCAAATCCAGTTGGGTAACTGATTCACTCAACTCGGAAATCGGGAAGCCGAAGAAGGGGTAGGCGCCACCCGGCCGAAACCGAATGCCAACCATCGACTGGTTTTGCACGGCTCCGATAATAATGTAGCGAGTGCGCTCGCCTGAGATCCATCCCTTCGCTACGGTGCGAAAGTTTTCAGACGCTTCGTCTTCAAAGATTGTTTTCGGTGAAGTGTCGAGATCTATGATCAGTTCAATCGCGCCATCGGGGAGGATCTTCTCTCGCGTATAATCGGCCGAGAAACCTTCAACCAGCCAGATGTTCTCGACAAACTGGGAGAGCGGAGGTTTGGGGAAATGAATTTTGTGAATCATGGGGGTCGCATCCACAGATTTCGGATGGAGGACTCATCCGCAGATTTCGCGGATTACACAGATTCCACCACGAAGGTTCCAAACACCACATTTCCACTCTGTGAAAAGTCTGCGCAATCTGTGTAATCTGCGGATAGAACGCGATTGTCACTCAAACTGTTTCTTAAAAGCTTCAAACTGCGTCTTCAACATTCCCACCTCAGCTTTTAGTGTTTCCACTTCCGCTTCGAGCGTGTGGACTCGATCGCCCTGGCTTTCACCTCGGCCGCGGCTTCGAGTTGAAGCAACTGCATCGTGAGTCAGGTCGACAGAAACCTTTCCGGAAAGCAGGTGTGCGAAACGCGCCTCTTTCTGACCGGGTTGGCGCTCGAGGCGAACCACGAGCGCGTCGGGCTCGCGAGAAATCAATGAGTTGAGCGTCGACTCAACCTCTTCCAAACCCGCAAACTCATGCAGCCGGAACGCGCGGGTGGCGAGCTCGCCGGTGGTTTGCGGCCCACGCAGCAGTAACACACAAATCAGCGCCAATTCCGGCGGGCTCAAATGCATGACCTCCGGCAACACATGCTTGTATTTCGGTACGCGGCTGGTGCTGCCATAAAAAACATAGGCGAGGTTTTTCTCGCGCAGGGTTTCGAGCGCTGCGGCCACTTCCGTTTCGGAGTATGACGTGACCGGGGTGCGGTTGTTCTTTTGATTACAGGCGAGGGTCAGTGAATTCAAGGTTAGCGGATAATATTCAGGCGTCGTCACCTGCTTTTCAACCAACGATCCTAAGACCCGCGCCTCTATGTCATTTAATTCAGTTATCAATTAACTAATTCCTTCCCCAGGCAATCTTGTCGGATTCGTTCCGCTTCCTCAAGTAACTTCTGGTTTTCCGGATGTGTAATCATTTCCAAAGCTCTCGCAAAAGTAAACCAGCTGAGGCGGCGGGTCTCTTCCGGCACAGTTTCGTCGAGAGCCTCGATCAAGTAGTAGTTAGCGATGACCTTTTTGTTTTTCCATTCAAACTCATCGGATCCCACGAACCCGAGCACGGAACCGGTGCAACCTGTTTCTTCGCGAACCTCGCGCACTGCGGCGTCCAGGTCTTCTTCCCCCTCGTCTATGTGGCCCTTGGGGAAAAGCCACTCGCCCGGCACTTCCATATGCGGCCCCACCAGCAGGTATTCAACCTCATCGCCACTCATGCGGAAGACGATTCCACCGGCATGGGTCGGATTGGTGTTACGGTTCCGTGGCATTCGTTTCGCTTTTCTTGACTAACTCTTCACGCTTCTCGATCAGGAAATATTGGAGCCCCGCCGCAATACAAAATAAGCCAATGGCTGCGAAATAAGTCCAACGTATTCTTTGTGCCAAATCGCTGGCTGTGAACCCGCCACCAAAGGGATACACGAAGGCCGCTGCAATTCCCGCAACCAGCAGGCTATTGATGGTCAATACCGTGTGCGCCAAGCCTCCAAGTGTGCGCGTCAAATTTTTATCCCCCTTTGGGCGGAATGGCTCATATCCGCTCAGTATCTTGTCAACATCGAAGTGCACTTTGAACAACTGGCGAACCTTGTCGCAATCCTTCTTGTATCCATCCGTAGTTCGGTTGCGCTTCATTATTCTCAGCAGCGTGATAATCCCAAAGGCGAACAGGGCGCAGAGAGTGGCCACGATAATGAGGCGAAGGGTTTCGCCTTGAGGCGGGCTATCGGCGGTGGTCAATGCCCCCAATCCACCGGCGGCGGCCGTCACGATTCCGATAAACCAGTTAACGCGCGTCTCGCCAGTCTGTTCGTTTTTCCATAACGACTCGGAGAAGTTACGGTATTCCTCCAGCAGGAATTCTTTGACGGCAGTTCGCGAGTCGTCCTTATCTTCCGAGGTTTGCGTGTTTGCCTTTACGGAGCTTGGGTCGGACATGCTGTCACGCATCCTTTGCGCAGCGAAAACCGGAGATCATCCAACGTTCGTGCGCGTGGAAGAAGTTTCGGTAGGTTGCACGAATATGCGACTGCGGCGTTGCATATGAGCCTCCGCGCAAAACTTTCTGGTTAACAAACCACTTGTCGTTGTACTCGTCAAACTCCGAAGTAAAACCCGGATACGGAACGTAATCTGAAGTGGTCCACTCCCAAACGTCGCCAATCATCTGCCGGCAGCCATAACTATTTTCGCCGGCGGGAAATGCGCCGACTGGCGCCGTTGACCAAAGGCCATTCTCAAGAAGATTAGCCTTCGTAAGGTCCGGGTTTTCGTTCCCCCAGGGGAAAGATTTTTCATTTCCCGGCTCGAGCTCGGGGCCAGCAGCCTTTTCCCATTCTGCTTCGGTCGGCAAACGCTTGCCGGCCCATTTTGCAAAGGCTGACGCCTCAAAGAAACTGACGTGCGAGACCGGCTCATTTCCTTTGCTCGATGCCGCATGCAAACCGCTAAAGTCTCGAATCATCCATTCGCCGTCGTGTAATTCCCAATACATCGGCGCGAGCCAGTGTTCCTTATTAACCATTTCCCAGCCCTCGGAAAACCACCAGCGAAAATCCTGGTAGCCGCCGCCGCGAATAAACTCGAGGTAATCCTCGTTACTGACGAGAGCACGGTCGAGAGCGTAGTCTTCAAGGAAAACTTGATGTGCGGGCTTTTCGTTGTCGAAAGCGAAGTCGTAATTCAAAGAACCTTGGACATTGGACATGGGGCTTTGCACTCTGCTGTAACCCAGCCAGAAGAGCCCGCCCTGAATCTCAGCCATTCCCTCAACTCTTGCGCCCGCCGCCGGCGCAGATTTCATTGGTGCATTGTATTGATCGCAGAGCAAGTGCTTGATGTCGTAAACCAGCAGCTCCTGATGTTGCATCTCGTGTTCAAGTCCCAGCCTGACGAGCGCCAGGATTGTCGCGGCTTCGGGCGTGTCCTCCATCGCCTTCAGAAACGCGATCATCTGCTCGTCGACGTGCTGGCGATAAGCAACTGTTTCCCTGACCGTCGGGCGCGAACGTGTTCCGCGTTTCGGGCGCTCGATGCGCGCGCCGAAGCCTTCGTAGTAAGAGTTGAAGTAGAACAGATAAGCGTCCGAATAAATCTTGTAGCCCGGCTGATGGGCTTGCAAAAGTGTTTCGAAAAACCAGGAGGTGTGGCCAATGTGCCAACGCGGCGGGCTCATAAACTCCGCAGTTTGAATAACGTAGTCCTCGATTTCGAGCGGCGCGACGATCGCCATTGTGCGCGCGCGAACGCTTCGGTAGAGATCGATGATCGCGGCCGGCTTTGATCCGGATGGTGAGTGAATTGTGGAAACCATAGTTCGTAGTTCTGTTACTGGGCGTTTTGAACCATTATCGACCGCTTGCTGCGTTCACCAATTCTCCCAATTACCGCAGCGTGCGGATAATTCTCGCGCAAACGCGCCAACAATGCACTTGCACGATCTGGTGAAATCGAAATCAACATGCCGCCTGCTGTTTGCGGGTCAAAAAACAACTTCACCAGATTCTCATCCACCGCCGCATCGATTTCAATGTCTTCGCCGACATAATTCCGATTACTCTTGTCGCCGCTGGTCAACATCCCCCCCGCCGCCAGTTCCATAGCACCTTCCAGCAACGGCACGGCAGAGGGATCGACCATTATTGTGACGTTGCTCCCTCGTGCCATCTCCCATGCATGACCGAGGAGCGCAAAGCCGGTCACATCCGTCGCGGCCTTCACATCAAATTCGCGCATCGCCTCTGCGGCATGCATGCCGGGCGTTAACATGGTCTCGACCGATGCCGCTGCGATTTCGGGGGTCGTCTTTTCAAACTTGATTCCGGTCGAAATCACGCCGGTGCCGATTGGTTTTGTCAGGATCAAGACGTCACCGGGACGTGCTCCTGCATTCGTCGCGAGCTTTTTGGGATCGATAACACCGGTCACGGAGTAGCCAAACATGATGTCCTTGTTGTCAACGCTATGACCGCCAATCAGCGTGACACCATATTTGTTCAGCGTTTCAAGTCCGCCGCGCATAATCTCGCCGAGAATAGCTGGATCGACACCCTTCTTCGGAAAGCAGGTAATCGCCAGCGCAGTAATCGGCGTTCCGGCCATTGCCCAAACATCATTGATGGAGTTTAGCGCGGCGATTTGACCGTAAACAAAAGGGTCGTCGACGATTGGTGTGAAGAAATCGACTGTCTGAACAATAGCGAGGTCGTCTCGGAGGCGAAATACTCCCGCGTCGTCGGCTGTGTCGAAGCCGACAATCAGATTTTCATTGAAAGGTTGTTTTGGTAACGCGCTCAAAACTTGAGCGAGAATGCTCGGCGGCAGTTTAGCCGCTCAACCAGAGCACGAAACCATTTCGGTCAATCGCACGGAACGGTCCTCCTTTCGTGGATACTGTTGAAACTCCAGATCTCATGTCCGACAAGCTTTAGCTTGTCGTTGAGCAGCGACAAACTGAAGTTTGTCGGACGGCGATGCAGCGTCGCATCAGCGATCGCCTATTGTCAATCCTGAGAATTCCGGACATCTTTCATCTCAACTCGTTAGCAGCCTGAACAGAAAAAGAGCGAGACATTTCGGTCCCGCCCTCTCATTTATTTCCCTGTTTTTTTTTCGAAAGGCTTAGCCGGTGGCGGCCTGGTCAATCAGTTGCGCAAACGAAACGGGTAAACCATCGGGATCGATGGCCACGGCCAACCTAATTCCTTCGCCCTCTCGTTGCGTGGGCGGCATTACAAACCGAATCCCTTTTTCCTGCAGTTCAGCGTAGGTCTTGTCCACATCTTCAACATTAAAGCCGATCGAACAATGCCCCGCTTGCTTGGACGGATCGCCGGCAGGCGGACCGCCGGGCGCAATCCCTCCGCCATGCAGCGCTAGGGTCGTGGCGCCGGTTTGAAACTCAGTCCACTCTGGCGATTCAAACTTTAGTGGGATGCCCAGCTTGTCGCGGTAAAACTCAATTGATCGCTGCATGTCCGAGACGACCACCATCGTGTAGTCAATTTGTTTAAACATTCATCCTCCATTCCGTTTGCGGCATGGGCGTCTGCCCATTGATCACCTGCAAGATCCGCGTGTCACTGTTTATTTTGTGCGACTCCGACCAGCACCTGCGCTAAGCGCGATAATCACGTCAAACTCGTCCTTGGTTAACGGCATCACCGACAATTGGGACTGCCGGATTAGGGGTAACTGGCTAAGTCGTTTGTCATAACGAATTGCTGCCAGGGGCACGGGGTTCTTAAGCGCCCTGACTGGCTTCAAATCAACTGCGACCCATTGTTCATCATCTGCTGTTGGATCCGGATAGGCGCTCTTGACCACCTCCGCCAGTCCAACGACGGCCTTGTCTTTTCCCGAGTGATAGAAAAGAACCCGTTCGCCCGTCTTCATCTCGCGCAGATTGTTGCGCGCCTGATAATTTCTCACGCCCGACCAGTCAGTTACGCCGTCTGATACGAAATCGTCCCACGAATAGGTTTCCGGCTCCTGTTTCACCATCCAGTAATTGCCTTTGGTCTTTTTCTTCATCGATTTGCTTCTCGCTTTGCGCCGTCACAGAGCAACGGCTTAGAATGCCCAGCCTGAGTCTTAACCAGCCCGGGTTCGATAGGAGAAACTATGGTTAAAGAAGGAACGGCGGCGCCGGCTTTCACTGCGATGAACGCTGACGGCGAAACTGTCAGGCTGAAAGACCTTCGCGGCCAAAAGGTAGTGCTCTACTTTTATCCGAAGGATGATACACCCGGGTGCACCAAAGAGGCGTGTTCATTTCGCGATGCTTTCTCCGCCTTCAAAAAACGGGGCATCGAGGTGCTGGGCATTTCCCCGGATAGTGAGGCTTCACACAAAAAGTTTACGGCCAAATACAAACTTCCTTTTACACTCCTGGCCGACGCGAACCACTCGATCGCTGATACCTACGGAGTTTACGGCGAAAAAAAGTTTATGGGCCGCACGTACATGGGTGTGAAGCGGATGACCTTCCTGATCGACGAAAAAGGCAAAATCAAAAAGGTCTTCGAAAAGGTCAAGCCCGAGCAGCATGCTCAGGAAGTTCTGGATGCTTTTGACGCTTGAGTCTTTCAAACCGAGATCTGAAATCTGAAATCCGAAATCTGAAATCCGAGAGATCTCAGATCTGAAATGGCAAATCTGCGATCTCAAGTTGGAAACTAGGCTGCCACCCAGCCGCCAATCTTCTCCGGTTCCCCTTCCGGATTCTTGCCCGGCATCAATCCCTGAAGCGCGCTAAACGAACTCGGCACATCTCTCTTACGCGCCGGTATGGCTTGCTCGCGGAGCTGCGACGCTTCGGTCTCGTTCAGGTAATAGTGACGTATGTTATCAACGACTTCCGTTCTTATTTCACGAGTCCAAAGCAGCAAGTTTGCGAGGGCGTCACCGATTTCGTCTTTCCCAAGACGAGTTTCCTGGGCGATTTCTCTTTGAGTACGCGAGCCTTTGCGGATTGCTTCCCTTACCCGATCCGCGGGCGAGAGTTTGCTAAGCATCCGGGGATAATTGGCCGAAGGTGAGCCTCCTTCTGCATGTTCCGAAGTTACCTGAGATCCAC
Organism: Pyrinomonadaceae bacterium; assembly: GCA_963724185.1. Lineage (GTDB taxonomy): Bacteria > Acidobacteriota > Blastocatellia > Pyrinomonadales > Pyrinomonadaceae > PSRF01. The sequence goes on from CAVRTN010000001.1 coordinate 376,640, forward strand.
GCTTTCGGGCCGACCTGTATTCCTTCAAGGCCCGTCGGCTATCCGTCACTTTCTTGCGAATACAACTTTTGCAATAGAGATTCCTTCCATCGTGCCGCGCGCGGCAGATCCCAAATTCCGACAAGGGCAACTGTTGGCAACAAATGGGGCAGTTCTTGCCAGAGCCATCGAATTCTTCCGTCATTTCCACGCTCCAATTCAAAGTCTTTGTGTATTAGCGTCGCTGGAAGAAACGGTTGACCGCAGCCGGGGATCGGGGAATCCCAGCCTTCAGATTGGCGTTTGAGTGATTATTGGCGACGGATTCCTAACGCAGGAATGTTGCCGGCGATGTCCTAAGCACTTTGGTTCAAAAAGTCGTGCTCAGATTTTCCTGATGGAGACTCAGTAGCAGGTCAGCGGGGCCTAGCAAGAATTTATAAGAGCGAGTTAACCTACAAACAACAATCAACAATCAGGGTCTCGAATCAATCAACGCTTTGCATTTTCGATCAACGCTTTCAGCGAGGGAGTCGCATTATAGAGATCGGAAAAGTTTTTGCAACCCCTAATTCGACATTTGATGGTCCATGTCTCTTCGCGCTCTGCGGCGCATGTTTAGATCAAGGAACAATGCACTTTTCAAAAACATAAACAACTCTCTCGCGTAAGGATAGATGATCACATGAAGCAAATTCTCAATCGTTGATTACCATCGCTTGCGATCTTGTTTTGATTTTTCAACTTCAAAATTCTTTCGCAAAATCACGCGCTTTGAAAAATCCACAAAGCGTTCGCCCTCTGTTTGACGCAACACGTTCCATTAGCAGTGCGCTGGTCCTACAAAATATGGGAGCGCACTTCAATGCTCACTGAAAAACTTTTTTCAAAAAGCGGGTTAAGAAACCCAGTGACGGTTGAACGTGAATTCTCGTGTAATGAATCAAACAACGAAGTAGTTCTTTTGCGTTGAGATGTAATCACACATCACACACACCACTTGATCTGAGATTCTCCAAGCTCTTCAAACCAACTTGCGATCTCTTAAACGATATACAAACTTCAGGCCTGACCAAATTTCATTGACCGCGCAAATCTTCACGTCAACCAGACCTGCATCCAACCCAATTCGTTGCACGTTTGTGAACGATAAATCCGTAGGAACCTTCGCGCTCTTCTTAGGCCAGGCAATCCAGATCATTCCATTCGCGTTTAACTTCTGCGCTAACACTGAAAAGGAAACTTGCAGTACCGCTTCCTTGTCCACGAAAAAAAGAATCAGATCGATCGGTTTGGTTAACTTGGTTACGAAAACCTTTACCCCTGGCGGCAAGTCCCCCAGTTCCTGTTTGAAATCCCTGGGGGCGTTTAAAAATACGACGCGAAATCCTTCCTTGATTCCGAGTTTCCTGATTAGCGGAGTATTTGAGTATCCAGCCATTTTGAATTTCTCTGGGATCGTCTTTGCGGACTGTGTTATCCGCAGATTACACCGATTAAGCAGATTTCAAAAAAACGCCAAACAGGTTCTGAGTTGAGCGAGAGCGGCAAGCAGGTTTTCTCTAATTGCGGGAAGTCTGTTCTAGAATCTGTGTAATCTGCGAAATCTGCGGAGAAGATTCCTACCACCATCCGAGAATTTTCCACCAGCCAAACCCGAATATCGTCCAGATCAAAATGTTTGGCACCGACACAAGCAATCCCATCAGCCACCACGTCTTTTGGCTTACGTATCCCGCGCCGAAATAAATCGGCGCCGGGGTCGTTCCATAATGGGTTAGCGAGGCATCAAGGTTGGAAAAGTAGGCGAGTGACAACACCGCGAGATAGGGCGGCGCGCCGGCTGCCAATATCACGACTAAAAATGGTGTGTACATCGCCGTAGCGTGCGCCGTTATGCTGGCAAAAGCGTAATGTGCGTAAAAATAGATCAACAATAGCGCCCCGAGCGCGAGCCACCAGGTCCAGCCGGTGGTAAACGCTGCCGCAGTCTCAGCAAATCGTTTGGTGATTCCGGTTTCGCCGAGCGCTTCCGCCATTTTCACAAGGCCGCCGTACCAAATAAACACGTCCCATGCGCCGCGCTCGCTGATAATGTCGTCCCAGCTCAATACTCTCGTTAACAGCAAGGCGCAAACTCCAAGCAGCGGCGGTATTGAATAGTCGAGTTTCGAGAGATAGGTAACAAAATCGAGGAACCGCGCTGAGGGTATGACGCCTGCAACAGACGGAACTGCGCCGGCCAGGCCGCGGATCATCCACATCACCGCCACCACAATAAATACGGCCAGCAAGATCTTTTCTTCTCGCTTCATTCGCCCGAGTCGCTCCAATTCACTGCGTGCAAACTCCGCTGCGGCCGGAGTGCGCTTTATTTCCGGCGGAAAAACTCGATATAGCAGTTGTGGAACGACGATCAGGGAAATCAGACCCGGCACAATCGCTCCCAGGAGCCAACTTGTGTAAGTGAGCTCAATGCCGGTAACTGAGTGAGCAAACTTGGCGATCAAAATATTTGAGGCCTGACCGGTGATGAAGGTCGCGCAGATGATCACGTCACATTGGTACAGCAGCACCATCAGAAACGCGCCCAGGCGTCCCGCTGTCGGTCCGGGCCGCGACTCGTAAGCTTCTGAAAGGCTCTTTGCGATCGGGAAAACGACGCCGCCTGATCGGGCGCCGGTTGAAGGAATGATGCTGGCCAACAGGAAGTCGGTGGAAATCAGCGCATATCCGAGGCCGAGCGAGTGGTGGCCGATAGTTCGAATGAAAACGTAGGCAATGCGACGTCCCAGCCCCGTCTTGATCATCGCGCGGGAAATGAAGAAGGCCGCTAAAACCAGCCAGACGATCGGATCTGCATATCCACCGAGTGCGTCGCGGATTGGGAGGGCACCGGAAATGGCTATCGCGGTAAGACCGAGCAACACCATCGCGCCGCCGGCAATTGGCCGGAGGACACAACCAACAATCGTGGCCGCGAAAATGGCTAGTAATCGCCAGGACTGGACCGTAATACCTGCAGGGATTCTGCTGAAAGCGATCGCGAAACCGACGAAGAGCACGATTGCCCACTTGATCATCGCTCCGAAATACCAGTGTGAACCGGCACTTTGTGGCGGAGGAACATCGTCAGGAGGGTTCAGTTGTGCGTTATCCATATCCGCAGCAATTCCTCTGGCATTTCATGATGCAAAAAGTCCGTGGGATACTAGTCTTTCGTCGCCGAGGGCTCAAGAAATAAAGTAGGACAGACATTCCGGTCCGCGTTGAGCAAGTAAGGGAAGATGAATAGGCGAGAATGCCTGTCCGACAAACCGAAGCCGCTCGGCAGACGTAAATGTTCTCTGGAGCTTCGCGGAAGTGTTGAGTTGAAATGCTGATAAAAGAGCCTGAAGAAATTAAGTCCAGCGAGATCACGGACAAGAAAGACTACCTAAACCGCCGCCTTTTTCTGCGCGGCGCGGCGTTACTCGGCACAACTGCGGCCACCGGGCTTCTCTATCGAAGACTCAACGACGCCACTCCGGAAACATCAAAGGGCGAAAAACTGGCCGGTGTGACCCAGGCTCCATCGGTCGATGCCACGCGAAAGGGGTTTATTACAGACGAAAAACTTACGCCCCTCGAAGACATCACTAATTACAACAACTTCTACGAGTTCTCCACCGACAAGCAAGGAGTCGCTCGCGCCGCGAAAGGCTTCAAAACGAATCCATGGACCGTTTCTGTCGATGGATTGGTTAACAAACCAACGACATTTGGTCTTGAGGAACTGTTGAAGTTTCCTCAGGAGGAACGCATCTATCGCCTGCGCTGTGTCGAAGCCTGGTCAATGGTCATTCCCTGGGTCGGGTTTCCTTTGGCAAAGCTCCTGGAGAAAGTCGAGCCAAGTTCAGAAGCGAAATACGTGGCCTTCCAAACGCTCCTGGATCCCAAGCGTATGCCAAATCAAAACACCGGCGTGCTCGACTGGCCCTACGTTGAAGGACTTCGTCTCGATGAGGCGATGCATCCCCTTACCATCCTGGCTACCGGCCTCTACGGCGAGACTCTGCCTCCGCAGGACGGGGCTCCTATCCGATTGGTAGTCCCCTGGAAGTATGGATTCAAGAGTATCAAGTCAGTTGTGAAGATAAGTCTGGTCGCGAGTTTGCCGCCGACGACCTGGAACATTCAGGCGCCAAACGAATATGGGTTTTACTCGAACGTTAATCCAAACGTGGCGCACCGGCGTTGGAGCCAGGCTGAGGAACATCGCATCGGTTCATCGAGGTTAACATCTCGCCCGACGCTGCTCTTTAACGGTTATGCAGACCAGGTAGCGCATCTCTACAAGGGAATGGACTTAACGGTTAATTTCTAAGCAGCGTCGCAGGCGCTCGTTGGTCAATAGGAAATCCAAGAAGAGGATTTTCCATTTGTCATTTGCGAATTCAATTTGGAAGTGCACAGCCTGACAAGCGCTGCGAATGTGTTGAGTATTATTCTTACCTCCCTCTCTCTTTGGGCGAGGGTTGGGGGAGAGGGCATGGAGGTCGCTTAGGCCCTTCCCCTCTGTCCCCTTCCCAAAGGGAAAGGGAGGAATACCGAAAACAAATCAACAAAAGATTGGAGCCGGACGGTTGGCCAGACAAAGCTGTTGAACTTCACAGCTAATGGCCAACTTGGAAGAGCACACGCGTTTGCAATGAAAAATGGATGCCAAATGAGAAATGGAAATGGAGAATCTGAACTCATCGTCGACCTCGCCAGCAACTGACCGGAAGAAACCCAATTCTGGAATGGCCGATGTCCGATTTTTAAGACTCCTGATTTTCATCAACGCTCTCGTCCCGTTAGCGTTGATGCTTTGGGATGTCTACCAGAAACGAGTCGGCGCAAATCCGCTGGAGTTTGTGACTCGAACGACCGGCATGCTGACGCTTGTATTCCTGATGTTTACCCTTGCCGTCTCACCATTGCGCCAGATCACAGGGTTAAACTGGTTGGTGAAGTTTCGCCGCCTGCTCGGCCTTTTCGCTTTCTTTTACGGCGCGCTTCACCTCGCAACCTACGTTTGGTTTGATCGGTTCTTCAATTTCCGGAGTATTCCCGGTGATGTGGTGAGGCGTCCCTTCATCACTCTCGGCATGTTGGCATTCTTCCTGATGGTCCCCCTCGCCATCACTTCCACCAATAAAATGGTCAAACGGATTGGGGGAAAACGCTGGAGCAAGTTGCACATGCTGATTTACGCTGCCGGAGTTGCGGGCGTACTGCATTTTTGGCTGCTGGTAAAGTCAGACATTCGATTGCCGCTGACCTTTGGGTTCGTCCTGCTCCTGCTGCTGGCGCACCGCCTCTTTGTAAAGCTGTATCCGCCCGCTAAATCGATGTCCGGCACGAACGCGTCGCCTCGCGAATAGCTCGCTGCCGCGATCTGCAACTTCTCATCGCGCCGATTCTCTCCATCAATCACCGAATCCGCACGCACGGATAGTTTCCTGAGCCGTGATTCGGCTACAATCTCGGTCCATGAGCAACGCAGTCGCCCGCTTCTCAAATCGCGTAGAAAACTACGCCAGGTATCGCCCTACATATCCGCCAGCGCTGATCGAGATTCTCAAATCAAACTGTGGACTCACTCACGATTCAGTCATTGCTGACGTTGGTTCAGGCACGGGAATTCTGTCGCGACTTTTCCTCGAGTACGGCACTACCGTGTTTGGGATCGAGCCCAACACCGGGATGCGACTCAACGCCGACAAAACTTTGTGGCAGTTCAACAATTTCCTGAGCGTTGATGCCACTGCTGAAGCGACGACGCTCAAACCCGGAAGCGTCGACATGGTTACCGCGGCGCAGTCGTTTCACTGGTTTGATCGCGCCAAAGCCAAGCGTGAATTCGCGCGCATCGTTAAGCGCGGCGGTTGTGTTGTCTTGATCTGGAACGAGCGCCGGGTGGATTCGACGCCTTTTCTGCGGGAGTACGAAGACCTTCTGCTGCGGTACGGCACAGATTACGAGCGGGTCCGACACGAAAACGTGGAGAGCGAGATCGCAGACTTTTATGCTCCTCACTCTTTCAAGCTGGAGTCCCTGGAAAATCTTCAGCGATTTGACCTTGAGTCGCTCAAAGGGCGAACACGTTCGGCGTCGTATACGCCCGAACCGGGCGATAGCAATTTTGAACCGCTCTATTCGGAGCTCGAAAAGATATTCCAGACACACGCAAGAGACGGCAAAGTAACTGTCGAATATGACACGAGGGTCTACTATGGACGCCTCACGACCTAACCCACGCCTGTTGCCGGATTTCCGTTCAAACTGTATCTTACCGACTCTTTATCACCGCCGGCAGTTCACGATCAGAACGGTTGTCGCTAAGGCACTGGCGAGCGGATGGACATGCAGCTAATGAAAACCGCTCAAACCTACGCCGGCAGACTTGAATTAAGCCTGCAGCGGTTTAGATACTCGCTCCGCGGGCGTTATTCCCACGCCAATGAGCAGCAAATCCTGCGCAGCTATATCGACAAAATACTTCCGGCTGAGTATCCGCACACGGTTGTTGACGTTGGCGCCGGAAACGGGGTGCGCTGGTCAAACAGTTATGCCCTCGTGTTGGAAGACTGGAGCGCGCTGGGTATCGAGGCCGACAGTAGTAAACACGCACTTCTCGCGCGCGCTTACCGTCGTTTTCCGAAAGCAAAGGCTTGCCACGCCCTTGCTTCGCCGGAAAACATCAACGAGCTCATGGACGATTTTGGGATCGAAAACGAGTTTGGGGTGCTGAGCCTGGATATTGATGGTAACGACTTCTGGGTGCTGGACAAGATTCTCTCTCGCTTCCGACCTGCCCTGGTTGTAACTGAAATAAATGAAAACATACCGCCGCCACTCCGTTTTGTAGTGAAATACAATCCAGGCTTTCAATTGCGTCACCATTTCTTCGGCCACTCGATATCCGCGGTCGAGGATCTTTGTCGCCGCCATGGCTACGGTATTTTGGAGTTGGAATACAATAACGCCTTCCTCGCGCCGGCAGAGCTGGGCTCACAATATTTTCACGACGCGCAAACGGCCTATCGCGAAGGTTATCTGAATCGTCCGGATCGCAAGACACGATTTGCCTCAAACTCAGATATGGAAGCTTCAAGCTCCCTGGAACCTCAGGCTGCAATGAAGTTTGTTCGAGAGTTTTTTGCTAACGACGAAGGAAACTATTACCTGGCAAGCGATGAAGAATCGTTTTTGAAGCTCTTGCCCGGTTAGCTGTTAACTCGTGAGACTGAAATCATGACTGATGAACGACGCTCTGACGAACGTGTCTCGCTAAATCTCCCCGTACGCTGGGACGCCGGCGCAGGAAACAGCGAAGCACGGCTTGAAGATCTTAGCCTTGGAGGCTGTTTTGTTAACACCGCTGGGCGAGTTGACGTGGGCGACCTCGTTGGACTGGAAATCAAGCTGCCCTCCGGCGAACTGCTGCTGGTGCGAGGAGAAGTCACCTCATATCAAATAGGCATCGGCTTTGGCGTGTTATTCCCTTTTCTGACTGACGAGGAAGAACAGTCCTTGCGCGAACTTATTGGTTAGATCCTATTCTCCCTCTGCTGCGCTCACGATCCTCAGTACCGGCGGCAGTAACTGCAATTTCGTCGCAGGTATAACGCTTCACTCGGCAGAGGTCGGGTCAATTGAGGCGGGGCGCTTCCCGCGCCTCGCTATTTCCCTAACTCATCGGTCAGGATAATCACTTGCGCCGGGTCCTCAAGCCCATACGCCCGTCGGTGGGTCTTCTTCGGATCGTTTACGATGGTCAGTAGCGGATTATGGATATCTTTGTTCAGGCCGTCGCCGGTTAGAACCATGAGTAGTTCGGCCACTTCTTCCTTATCTCCGGTTACCAACGTCCAACCAGCTTTCGCTTTGAACTGTGCACCCCAGACTTTGAGTCTGGCGGGAGAGTCTGTTTCAGGGTCAGTAGAAACGGAAATCAGAAACACGTCCTTGCCCAACCGTTCACCGAGCTGGGTTTGCAGTCTTGAGAACCTGGCGCCAAGCATTGGACAAAAGGTCCTGCAACTGGTGAACACAAAATTGATTACAACCACCTTGTCCTTTACCAGGTCCGTGTAGAAATTTAGCTTGCGCCCATCCTGATCAAGCACTCTCACATCAGGAATTACGAGCTTGGGCCGTGGCTTTGACACGGGTTTGCTTGCCGCCGCTTTCGCGCTGCCTGCAGGCGGCGGATGCGCGTGGCTGCCCGGATGCTGACCCTGTGGCTGAGCCTGCGCAGCCAGCGTGAAACTCATCCCAATACAAATTAGGATCAGCGTCGCGCCGGCTGCGTAAAACCCAGCGGCGTTAACCTTACTGAGAATGGTTTTCATGCTTACTCAATCTTTATGATCTTCGCTACCGAAGGAACGCCCGCATTGTTAATCACAAATAGCATGTAGTGTCCCGGCGGAGCCAAATTCGAGTTTGCGGGTGTATTCACGCGTAGCCCATATCCAATGCGTGAAAAAGTCAGCTTGTTGATGCGCTGATTAAAATTGATAGAATGTGTCACCGACGAGAGTCGCACCATCGTTACCTTATCAAGACTCATCACATTTGGCGCGAGCAACAGAAACTGCGAGTTATAACTCACGACGTCAGGCGCGTAGCTGATAGTAGGACGTGTCGCCGGAGTGCCATCGGGATTAAAGAGATAAGGTGGGGTGAAAATCTCCTGTTGATATTCAGGAGGGTTTCCCTCCGGGCACTGCTTAGTTGGATCAGCTCCGGTATTGCCGCCAACCAGAACTCTGCCGTCAACAAGTAAAACAGCGAATGAATGGTATGCCCTGCGCCTGGTCATAGCGGCGAGAGGCGACCAGGTGCCGTTGGTGCCGCTGTCGGGGTCCCACAACTCAGCATCGTAGATAATGTTTTTGTGACACGGATTATTGAACCCGTCACCCTTCGTGCCGCCGGTGGCCAGCACTTTTCCATCGGCCAGAATCGTAAGATCGAGGTGCCGGCGCGCATGATGCATTGGTTGGGTTGGAGTCCACGAGCCGGCCTCGTTCGTCAAATCGATCGTCTCGCTTAGTTCAGTCGGAGGCTGGCCTCCGCCGGCCATCATCACCTTATCGACGTCGTACATCACCGAAGCACCGTTGGAGCGATCCGTGATGAGATCAGGCGGCGCGGAGTAATAGAAAGGTTTGATCGTTGTGCCCCAGGAGCCCGTGCCGGCAGTGTTCAACCAGCGAGATGGAGAATTCGGTCCCGCGTAAAAGAGCCTGCCGTCGGACGCCAGGTACATTCGGGGATATAGCGGCAACTGAATGTTGGCAGCCGCTGACAGAGTACGCAAGGTTGTGCCCGCTGGGTTGAGCACCTCCGGAATGTTGTTGATCGGACAAGGCGGCGACGAAGACTCGCAGTCTAGTCCCGACAAGATTGCCGTCTCGCCATTACCGAGGGTAACGGTCGTCGGATACCAGCGAAAATTCGCCATCGGTGGCCCAGCCTGTGCCGGAGGACTCGGCGAAGGGGAGGGATTGAGGTCGAAGATCGCTGTCGCCCTCGAGCCGTCTTTTGGCAATCCAAAAGTATTCCCGCCGGAGGTAAACAATCGGCCGTCCGGCAAGAACGAATGGCCGCTGCAAAACAAGTCATTACCGTAGTAGTAAACATTTTGGAGGTTGGCGCCGGCCACATCCGGGTCACAGAGTCCACCGGTGAGAACGCAAGTCCAAAGACGGCTCCAGGTCGGCGCGAGGGGCGGGAAAAAGGCATTCGGCGACCAATGCAGGACCTTGCCATTAGGCAATACGGAAGCGTGGCCGACAACTGACTCTGACGTAAAACTTGGCTCCCATTGACCAACCTCAAAGGGGTTTGGCGGCAATACAACTCTGGCCGGCGCCACAACTCGTGGCACTCTCGGCGTTGGCTTGCGCTTGCCCGCAGCATGAGCGAATGAGACGAGTCCGAGAACAATCAAGAGCAAACACGAATTGAACCAGAACCTTTTGGAAGCGTGAGCAAGGCGAGACATGGGGTGACCTTTCTTCAGAGAGCAGTTAGGGCCGCGGGAGCAGCCGAACTAGATCATTTGCCTGAAACCATTGCGAGGTCGGGGGGTGTGGATTATATGCCCGGGGGTGATTACCAGCAAGGAAATTTGCATAAAAGCGGGGCACTAGCCCGACCGTGAGGGAGGGTCCGAGAGGCATTGAGCCCTCCCTCAAGGTCGGGCTAGTGCTCCACAGCCTCTCGGAAAACCGTTGACTTTTTCATTGCTCCGTCATATTGTGCCGCCTGCAGATTGCACCTAACGTTATCGGCTGACTTCCCACGCAGCTGCCTCAATGCAACTCGCCTGATTCAGCCAGTAACTTCCCATAGTTAGTAATCGCAGTTAACGGGCCTCTAGCCTTTGGTTCACCCGAAGCCACTGGTCCAAACCGTCAACCTCAACCCTGAAGGAGAATCCTTATGCCAACCGAAGCAGGAGACATGAAGCTCCTCGGCAACTATCGCAAACTAATCGATCTGGTTTCCGCAGATTCAAACTACAACCCTACTAACGCAAAGATTACTAAGGCCGCGTTGGAGACCCACTACACGACTTCTGTCGGCGTAGCTGAAGATGTGCCTGCCAGGAAGGCGCCGAACACTTTAGCGATCACCGACCGTGAAGCGGCATTTGACCAACTGCCCGGCCTGACGCGGCGTTCGATCAGCATGCTGAAGGCCTCAGGCGCTTCGCAGGCGATCGTGGATGACGCCAAACCGCTGGCGCGCAAATTGACGGGGGGTCGAAAGTCGAAAAAGATTGTCGACGATCCGAACACGCCGGAGGATGAGTCGGCGGGGCAACGTTCAGCTTCTCAGATGAGTTACGACAACCAGCGAGGAAACTTCAACGCCCTTCGTTCCCTTCTCGCCAACGTCCCGTCGTACGCACCGAATGAGAACGATCTAAAACTAACCGCGCTGGAAGCGTTCTCAGCCACCCTTGAAGCAAAGAGCAATGCAGTGAGTACAACTTCAGTGGCGCTGGGTCAGGTGCGAGGCGTGCGGGATGCGGTGCTCTATACCGGCGAGGATGGCGTCGTTGAGAGATCGAAACTGGTGAAGGCGTACGTGAAGGCCGCGATGGGCACGGACAGCGCGCTCTACAAACAGATCAAGGGGTTGGCGTTCAAACGCGCGCCTAAGTAAGGAACTGACGCGGTTTACACGGTCCAAGGCCGAGGCAGCCCGTAGGGCTGCGAGAAAATAGCCGGGGGTTGAGCGTAGCGATACCCCCGGATCACAAGGCAATTCTGTTTTGACCCTGAAAGGGTCACAGAGTTGGGCTGGCACCCCCTCAGGGTGCGAATCCTTGATCGAATCGGTTCCGGGGGTCTGCGCTACGCTTCGACCCCCGGCTACTTTCTAGCAACCCTCCGGGTCGCGAACCCGGTTGATTCGTCAAGTATGTCATTGCCCTCCCAGGAGACGGAGTTCTGATCACTTCTGGTGCAAAGCTGTCGCGACCGGGTCAAGAGTGCATCTGGCAGGGACAAGGTTGCATTTGGCAGGCGCTAGGTTGACAAAGGCAGGCGCTGGTTCGCACTCGGCAGGTGCTAGTTTGACATCGGCAGGCGCTGGTTTGACATCGGCAGGCGCTAGGTTGACAAAGGCAGGCGCTAGTTTGACATCGGCAGGCGCTAGTTTGACATCGGCAGGCCCTTGGTTGACAACGGCAGGCGCTAGTCCGCACTTGGCAGGCCCTTGGTTGACAACGGCAGGCGCTAGTCCGCACTTGGCAGGCGCTGGTTCGCACTTAGCAGGCGCTAGTTCGACGACGATAGGTGCTAGATAAACAACGGCAGCGGCTGGTTGAGAACCGCAACTCCCGGTGATCGATTCACATATTTAGCGTACTAAGAAGAACTTAACCATTGATGGAGGCTTGATGATGACCACCAAGGCGAAAAAAGAAACCTCGTTGGAATCCGGCACAAGACGAACAAATGGCGAGACACCTTTCGAGAGGGGCGGGCTGGAGAGTTTACGAATCTGGCTCACTGCTGGTGGACTCGTCGTTGCTGCCATCGCCCTTGTGAGTGCAGCATATGGAATTCACGAGCAACACGAATGGAACCGTCGTCACTTCGCCGCGGAAATGATAAGAGAGTGGAACTCTCAGTCGTAGCGGGTGGGTTCATGGAATATCACACCAACTTAACTCCATTAATCGCGATCATCAGAGGTCTGAGTCGACTGGAAGTGCGCAGACCCACCCGCTACCGCGTGGCGGTACTGACCTCATTGCCAAACTGAACCACTACCCGTCCACAAAACTTTATTGACTTACCACACCCCTTGTCCTATCGTGCACCTATTCACGCAGGTTGCTTCGTATTAATTCAACGGCTGTTCCACGCAGCTGCCTCAGGCAACTAACCGGTTCCGCCGTCTCTGGCCTTTTACTCGCGAACTAGGGGGACTCAGTCTTTGGTGCTCCAAAGGCTCACTCTTTAACTGTCCATCTCAACCCATTGGAGGAAATATGAGTAAACGACCGCGCAGAAAACGACTTACGATTTTGTTGGCCCTGGTGATGCTCACTCTGTGTTTATTACCAGTGGCTCCGGCCAGCCGGCTTGAGGCTAATACTTACTCCTGTGAGCAATACGCCTATTGCATCGAGTATACGGTGTTCAATGAATACGCTTGCCGGTGCGAATGTCCGAATCAGGAGTGCTGTGAATTTTACTATCCGTTCATCCCCTACGGATGTCCGGGTAATCCGAGATCAAAGGCTAAGGAAGAAGCAAAGAATAAGGAACAAGCAGTCGCTCCTACCTACAGCAAAGACCTGGGGCTTAAACGTCGTTAAGGCAGACGGGTAAGCAAAAGCAATGGAGGCCGCGCGAAGTTGAATAGTTTCTCAACTCCGCGCGGCCTTCAGTTGCAACGGGTGTCCGACGAGCTTTAGCTTGTCGTGGTTCTGGCGTAGAAGCTTCGACAAACTGAAGTTTGTCGGACACATTACTACCTTGGTTTCTTGCGGGCTTTCACGTCGCTGTGGATGATGTTAATTACGAGGCCCAGGCCGCCGAGGGCGGCGATCACGAAGAAGATCATCGGTAACGCGGGATAGCCGAGGATGCGAAATGAAGTCTCCACCCGCATCAGCATCGCTGCTCCCACAATCAACGCCGCGAGGATAAGGCCGAGCGTTATACGGTTTGCGACTTTCTGAAATCCTTCCACCAGCAACTTTTCGTCGATGGCGTCTACATTCACCTTCAACTCATTGTTGCCCACCGTGTCCAGGATATTGTTGATACGGCCAGGCAGCTTCTCGACAAACTCTTTCAATTCCACCACTCCGGCGATCAAGTTGATGGGGTTGATGGTCTTCATCAGGTTGCGCTGTAATATTTCCGTGGCGCGCTGGCGAATTACCGACGTCGGTTCGAAGTTTGGATCAAGCGTATAGACCACGCGGTCGAGATTTAGTAGCGCCTTCGCGACCATCGTGAACTCCTGCGGCAGCCGGAACCAGCAATCAGCGGAAATCTTCGTTATCTCTAAAACGACCTGGCCGGAATTTAAGCGGCCCACGCTCGCTCCTGAGTGTTCGGCAACCAGTTCAGCGACACGATTGATAAATTCCGTCTTCATGAAGCCAGACTTCGGCTCGCCCATGCGGATGGTGATGTCTGCGGCCTCTTCGCCTTTTCCTTCACTGATCGCCAGCAGCAATCGCAAGAGATTGTCCTGAAGACCCGGCATCAGGCGGGTGACCATTCCAAGATCCAAAATCGCGATCAGATCGTTATCGGTGAGGAAGACATTGCCGGGATGCGGGTCGGCGTGCACAAAACCGTCGATCAGCAACTGCTTCAAATAGGCGCGGAAGAGTTCGCGAGCCAGACCGCCGCCATCGAGGTCCATTAAACGCAGCGGAGTCAGGTCGGTAATTTTCTTACCCGCGATGTAGTCCATCGTGAGCACGCGCGAAGTGGTGAAATCGTCGACGGGTTGAGGAATGATTATCTTGTCAAACTCGCGCAGGTTTTCGGCAAAAACGATCAGATTGTTGGCTTCAACTTTGAAATCCAACTCTCGCAGGAGACTGCGGCGGAACCCAAGCAGCATCTTGCCAAACTCGTAACGCTTGCCCATCTCGGTATGAGTGTCGAGAAACTCGGCGATGTCGTTGAGCGATTCGAGGTCTTCAATGATCTGTTCGCGAATCCCGGGACGTTGCACTTTGACGACTACGGTGCGGCCGTCGCGCATGTGCGCCAGATGCACCTGGGCCAGCGAAGCTGCGGCGAGTGGTTCGGGATCGAAGTCGGCAAACGCCTTTGAGATTCGGACGCCAATTTCGCTGGCGACAATCTCGTCCACTTCTTCGTACGTGAACGGCTCGACGCTGTCCTGCAAGCGTGAGAGCGCTTCCAGATAAGGCGCGGGCAAGAGATCAGCGCGGGTGGAAAGCAGTTGGCCCAGCTTGATGAATGCAGGGCCGAGTCTCTCCAGATCGGCGGCCAGCTCTTCGGCTTCAGGCCGGGTTTCGGCCAGCGCGTGCTCGTCGAGCTCGAGACTGTCTTCGAGGCCCGCCTGTTTGACCAGATCGCTGCGCCCATATTTTGCGAGCAGCAGGGCGACGTCTTTATATCTTTTCAGGCGTTCGGTTTTCAGCGAGAGCATTTGCGGGTTCCTCTAAACTGTCCGGCAAACTTCGGTTGTCGCGGTCAACGACAAGCTGAAGCTTGTCGGACAAAAGAGCTGGGGCCAAATTCTACTAGACCTTGCCCCCCTGGGACGCCAACGTTTATGCTGCATCGAACGTTTGTAGAATAGCTTTTTGCCATAAGTTTGTCGGGCGAGCGCCATGAGGTCAGTACCACCACGCGGTAGCGGGTGGGTTCTGGGTCTTTCGGCATCGCAGTTTCCGCGACTGACCCACCCGCTACCGCGTGGTGGTACTGACCTCATGGCACCCTTTCATGAATGCGGGATATATGCCAAAGGAGTTCGAAGATGATTAAGAAAATGTTTTACCTGGTTGTGTTGCTGGCCGCTCTTGCCGTGACGGCATTTGCGCAAGCACCGTCGCCTTCACCGGCAGCCAGCCCTGCCCCAAGGCCTCCAGCGCCGAAGACGCACTTGAAAGTTGGCGATAAAGCCCCAGACTTTTCCCTCCGCGCGACGGACGGAAAGACTTACAAGTTAAGCGACTTCAAGGGCACCAAGAATGTGGTGCTCGCCGTGTATGTGCTGGCGTTCACCGGTGGTTGAACGAAGGAATTGCAGGCGTACCAGGCTGGTATCGCCAAATTCGAAGGAACTGAAACGCAGGTATTTGGACTGAGCGTGGACAGCGTTCCCGCTAATCGTGAGTTTGCCAAACAGATTGGCGTTACGTTTCCGCTGCTGAGTGATTTCAAACGCACGGTGGTTAAGGACTACGGAATTTTCAACGAAGAACAGGGCTTCGGCAATCGCGCCACTTTCCTGATCGACAAAGAGGGCATCATTCGTCACATCGACGAAGGAAACACAGCCATCGATCCAACCAGCGTGGTTGAGGCTTGCAATATTCTGAACCGGAAAAAAGCAGGCTGAGGTTGGTTAGATAAATGAGCGGTTTGCTTGGCGCCCTTTGCGAAAACCTTTGCGCACTTTGCGGTAATTAAAGATTGAACCGCAGAGTTCGCAAAGTAAGACGCAAAGTCACGCAAAGGGAGCCCGGGCAATCACATTGCTCGCGGGCCTTTATTGAGATTGCGAAACTCTGGCGCCGGCCGCGGCGAGCGCCTGATCGATCGCCGCTCGCAAAGCCTCACTGGTTAGTTCGTTCAGCTTCACGCCATTGATGAAGATCGTCGGCGTACCACCGACGCCGTAGAGCTCACCCTGCGCGACATCGTGTCTCACTTCCGCCGCAAACTTCCCACTGTCGAGGGCGGCATCGAAGCGAGCGCGATCCAATCCAATCTCAGTCGCATATTTCTTCAACGAAGGCACGTCGAGCTCCTTCTGGTTTTTAAACAGCAACGCCGCATACTCGAAGAACTTCCCCTGCGCATGTGCAGCATTCGCGGCCTCGGCCGCCTTTCGGGCATTCGCATGCATCGCCAGCGGGAAATCCCGCACCACAAATCTCACCTTCGTCCCATACGACTTCAACACTTCTTCCAAAACCGGATGCATTGCCGCGCAGGACGGGCACTGAAAATCGGTGAACTCAACAATCGTCACCGCGGCGTTTGCGGGACCGCGCGCAGGGTCATCGTCAGCGCTCACTGCCTGGGCTGGGGCCGCGGGCTCGGTGAGTAGAATGCGAACGTTCGCTCCCTTCCTCAGCTGAGTGGAAAGATCTGCCTCCAGTCGAAACCGGTTCTGCTCCTGCAGGTAAGACGCAATTTGATTGCGAGCGGAGTTAAGGTCGCCTTTGAAGCTGGCTTTGTTGTCCGCGAAGAATTTGGCCACTTCTTCTTCGGTGGGAGCACGCAATTTGTTGCTAACTTCCGTGCGAACAATTTCCTCGGGACCTACGCCGCGCCGGTTCGCTTCGGCAATCAACAACAAATCATCAATCGTTTGATCGAGCGATTCGCGCTGCGGGCGATACGTGGTCAGCCGTAGTTCGTAAACAATGGGTTTAAGCCGTTCATTGATGGTCCCGGCTGTTATCGCGCGCCCTCCCACAGTGGCCAACACGGTCGAGGCCGGCACATTCGCACCGGTCGGCTGCGCGCCTTTTACTACCGGAGTAGAAGCACGAAGCCGTTTTACCAACGCTGCCGAGATCGCAGCCTCGCGCTGGCTACGGATATACTCAACGACTTCCTTGCGAGCGGCAGCGGCCTCGGCCGGACCGACTTCCACGCGATTGTCCTCCATAAACTTTGCGATCTCGGCTGCCGAAGGATCCGTAACTTTGCGAGTCACCTCGAGATCGTAAAACTGCTGCGGACTTAGTCTGCGCCGGTTGGCCTCGGTCGCGAGCAGCAGCGTGTTTATCTCCATCTCCAGGATTTGATTTCGCGTGTCGGCAATCCGAGCGTCGAGAGTGTCGGCCAGCTGGCGCGCCCTGGGGTCAATATCTGCGGTTGTCAGGTTCTGGCCATTAACAATTGCCAGGAGCACAGGTGGCTTGGGTGCCGCAACGGGAGTTGGAGTCGCGGCCGGCGGCGGTGTTGGCGTTGCTGGTTGTGTGACAGCGGGTCTTGGGCGCGGCCGGCCTGCGCCTCTTCTTCCGGGTGTTTGAGCCGAAGCTGTGACGGCAGTCACGAGGGCGATAACAACTATCGAGAGGGTTTTCAAAATGTTCATAGGTTTTTGTGGTTGCAACTCGTCTGGGGGTCGAATGATATTGAAGATAGGGTTTGAGCACAAATGCAGCTGAAGCCACGGATATCCGGCGATTACACCGATTACCAAACAAAGCAGTCAGCCGTCGAGACAGTCGTAAGGAACCGGGCCTTTTCAATCTGAGTAGTCTACTGAAATTTTGCGGAACACTAGTTCGTGTTCGCCTCAACCAGCTTACGGACGGTCTCGAGCGTATCAATCTCATCAGGCTTCTTGTCCGGTCGCAAACGAAGAATTCTCGGAAAGCGTAACGCGTATCCGCTCTTGTGTCGCTTCGATTCCTGGACTCGATCAAACGTTACTTCAATAACAGTTGTCGGTTCCACCAGGCGAACTCGCCCGTGGGCAAATTCTTGAATTGTGTGGTTTGTAAACCACTCGGTCATTTCGGTTAACTCCACATCAGTTAAACCTGAATAGGCCTTGCCGATGTTTAGCAGTTCCTCGTCTTCGGCTGAACGCCGCACTGCAAAGGTGTAGTCTGAAAGTAAGTTTCTGCGCTTGCCGTGACCAACCTCTACCGCGGTAACTACCACGTCGAGCGTGGCGATTGCTTTTTTTACCTTAAGCCATTCACGACCGCGCTTGCCTGGTTTGTAAAACGAGGCGGGACTCTTGATCATCAATCCTTCATTGCCGCGGGCACGCGCGGCATCGAATTCGTCATCCAGCGCGGCTGCATCGCGAAATCGTTTGGCCGCCGAAAGTCTAACCGTTCCGGTAAGCGGGATGATTTTATCCATTAGCAGGCGTCGTCGTTCGAGAGGCTCGTCAGTCAATACTTTCCCAGCGGCATATAGGAGATCGTAAGCGACCAGTATCACCGGAACGTCTCTCAGTAGCTCTTCGCCGATCGTTTTCCGGCCCAGTCGCTTTTGCAGATCGCTGAAAGGCAGAATCCTGTCGCCCTGCGCCGGCACGATTTCCCCATCGATGACTGCGTCTGTCGAAATCTGTTGAAGCGGAACGATAAGTTCAGGAAACCGGTGGGTGATTTCGTCCATCGTTCGCGAATAGATCGCCACGCGCCCATCTTTCGTGTGGATCTGAGCGCGGATCCCATCAAATTTGTCCTCGACAAAAAACTCTTCGGGCATCGTCCGCGTGATGTCCGCCAGGTCTGCCGCGGGCGTTGCCAACATAAACTTGATCGGATGAAACAAACGCATCTCGACGTTTTCCAGGTCGTTTGACCGAGCGCGC
The DNA here is from genome assembly GCA_963724185.1 of Pyrinomonadaceae bacterium. Taxonomy (GTDB): domain Bacteria; phylum Acidobacteriota; class Blastocatellia; order Pyrinomonadales; family Pyrinomonadaceae; genus PSRF01. Next base: position 395,195 of record CAVRTN010000001.1, read on the forward strand.
ACAGCCGTTTCACCTATGTCGCCTAGCAGCATGTTTACTTCGGCGACCCGGCTTAAGGTTTGTCCAAAAACGCGAGCGACGGCATCTTCAACCAGGCTTTCGCGCAACCCGATGCGCAGGTCGCCGGCCAGGAGCTTAATCAAATACTTCGCTTCCAGCGGGGTGGCCCGCTTCAGGGCTGCGACAAGAATGGCAATCTTGTTTTTGTTGCCGCGAGTTTCACTGAGACTGGCGATGAGCGATTCAGTTTCGGCGAGCGTGATGGTTGGCCCTGCAAACAGTTGCGCCGCGACGATCGCTTCGTGAGCAGCCTCCCCCGCGTCACCGAGACGCACGTAAATGGGTTGGAGATCCTCATTGCTCAATCCGGTGGCTTCGATTAAAGCCGAGCTGATGATAGCGCCGCCGACGTTGGTAGTGCGGGCGTCATTCGAGGCGAACTGGTGACCCGCGAAATAACGGGCCGCGCGCCCCAGGTCGGCGTCGTCGAGGTCGTGCAGAAATGCGCCCACGAGGGCCACTTTCTCAAGCTTCTTGGTTGTGGCCGCCACTTGTTCCGCCACTTCTGCAAGATGCTGCAGGAAGCCTGGGGCCGTTGCGTTGTTGGAGATAGAAGCCGCCATATCAGAAGTGTGCTGAACCCGGGACGCAGATATTCGGTCTGTGCCTGAACTCGCATTAACTACGAGTGTCGCGGAGAGTGTCAAGTTACAACAAATCGTGCCGCGCGTGGTCTGCAGAACCAGTGAAAGTCCAAACTGGTCTCCAGAGCTGTTCCGCCTCGGCGCTCATTGCAGGCCCCAGCCTGCGCTCCCAGTGTGTCGCGACTCCTTCTGCTTTGTCGGGCCACGGGTTACAATCCCCGCCTTCGGAACTATTCCGCACCACTAACCTGAGGAGTATCCAACGAAATTGTTTCTCTTGATCCTCGAATCCCTGGGCAGTACCGAACTGATTTTCATCCTCGTGATAGCCCTCGTGTTTTTGGGGCCGCGCAAATTGCCGCAGATCAGCCGTTCGCTGGGCAAACATCTGGCAGATTTCCGACGGGCTTCTGAAGATTTCAAACGCACCTGGGACCGAGAGGTAACGTTGGAAGAGACGGCGACCCAAAATCCTTCGCCGACATACGAAGGATCTACACTTTGGGACGGAGGCCAAAGCTCCCGGGAATTGCAACCGCCAACTATTGAAGCCGTACCGGCAGATCGCGTGATACCCCGTGAGGCAATCGCGTCGACGGAATCAGCGGAACAGCCACTAGTTGAGGATGCTGATTTGAACTCGGCTAGTGATTTGACTGCGGCTAATGAGTTGAACTCAGCAGTTGACCAACCTGAAACCCCGCGCAAACGCGATTGGTTATGAACCACCCGTCCCAGTCTGCATCATATTAAATGTCAACGTTTCTAAGAGCGCTCACCGGTGAAAAGGATAAGGATGACGTCCTTGGCGGCCAGATGTCATTCCTCGAGCACCTCGATGAACTGAGGAAGCGGCTGACGCGTTCCCTTCTGTTTGTGTTTATGGCTGGACTTCTCTGCTGGTTTGTCTCGGACAGAATTTATGCTTTTCTTGCCGTGCCGGTCGAGCAGGCACTGGCCGAAGCCCAACGACGCGAAGTGCCAGTCACCGGCGTGACCGGCAACGAGAAAGTTCTGCCGCTGAGTTCAATTCACGAAAACGATTTCGGGCGCTACATTTTTTCGGAAGAAACAAAGATTGGCACCAGCTTGCTACCGGCCGGCGTGTCAGTTTCGGCGCGGGCTTTAAAAGATGCCAACGGCCAGCTCTGGCTTTTCACTGATGAGCCTTTGTACGCGGGCAACACCGTCATTCCGAAAGGCGTGCGTTTACCGTTAGACTTTTCCGCACTGCCGGAGGCTTATTCCGGAATCAACGACAAACTAATCGTTACCAGCGCTACCGAACCTTTTTCGCTGTACGTCAAGGTCTCGCTCTATGCCGCGCTCTGCTTGTCTATTCCGTTCTTGTTGTGGCAGATCTGGGCCTTCGTCTCGCCAGGTTTATATCCGCACGAACGCGGATATGTAACGCCGTTTATCGCGCTCTCTTCGATTTCGTTTGTGGTGGGCGCGGCCTTCGCCTACAAGGTCATCTTTCCGCCGGCCGCGAAATATCTTCTTGGCTTAGGACAGGATTTCCGGCTCTTGTTGAAGGCCGACGACTACTTCGATCTGATCATTATTGTGATGTTGGGGATGGGGATCGTTTTCCAGATGCCAGCGGTTACTTACGTGCTTGCCCGCATTGGACTCGTCACTGCCCGTTTCATGATCAAAATTTGGAAGACCGCGCTCATCGTTATCCTGATAACGGCGGCTGTGCTATCGCCCACAAACGACATTCCCAACATGTTGCTGTTTGCCACTCCGATGATCGTCCTCTACATCCTCTCGATATTCGTCGCGTGGATATTCAATCGTCCGCGGCGAGTGACCGAAGAGAACCCATAATTCCTTTATCTGGAGTGCTTTTGCCCAACCTTCCGTGCCCCGGGGAAGCAACGATGAGGCACATTTCCGGCATCTTGACTGTGATCTGCCGAGACCTTAGAATCCCGAGTCCACTTGAAGCGCCTGATTTGTCCCGATTCGTTCCATTTTGCGTTCAATGAAAGTTAGCAGGAGTTTAGTTATGTCGTATGTAAGAGCCTTTTTTCGTGAGCCAATTTTAGCCATCGTTTTTATGGGTGCCGTAGCTGGCTCTTGCCTGCCCGCATTTGCTCAGGACCCACGTCAGACTCAGGACCCGGTCGACAAACCTCGCAACGTTAAACCCGAACTCAAGAAGGCTTACAAGGATTGGCTGGATAAGGACGTCACCTACATTATTTCGGACGAGGAGAAGAAAGCGTTCAAGAAACTGGCCACGGATGACGAGCGGGAACAGTTTATCGGCGAATTCTGGCGCCGGCGCGATCCGGATCCCGACACCGACGAAAACGAATTCAAAGAGGAATATTACGAACGCATCGCTTACGCCAATGAACACTTCGCTTCCGGAATACCAGGCTGGAAGAGTGACCGCGGTCGCATCTGGATTATGTACGGCAAGCCGGATGAGCGCGAAACCCATCCCATGGGCGGCAGTTATGAACGTCCTTCCTACGAAGGCGGCGGCAATACGTCAACTTATCCTTTCGAGATCTGGTTCTACCGTTATCTCGCGGGCGTTGGTTCGGGAATTGAAATTGAGTTTGTAGATCCGACAGGCAGCGGCGAATACAGAATCGCGCGCAACCCCGACGAGAAAGACGCGCTGCTTCACATCCCTGGCGCCGGTCTGACTCTTTCAGAACAACTCGGTCTCTCAAGCAAGGGCGATAGAATCTCCGGGTTTGGCAGCCCCGGTATAGCGAATTACCAACGCGAACAGGATAGCCCATTCTCCCGTTTGCAAATGCTCGCTGATCTCAGCCGTGCACCCCAGGTGAAGTTTAACGACCTCGCGTCGGCAGTAAACACAGGCGTAATCGAAGACAATCCGCTCAACTTCGACATTCGGGTCGACTTCTTTCGCCAGTCAGACGAACGCGTGATCACCGCGCTGACGATTCAAACTGAAAACAAAGACCTGGTCTTCCAGGACAGCGGTGGACTGCAGCAGGCCCGCATCAATATCTTCGGCAGGATTACATCCGTAGCCGGCAGGCGCGCAGGAGTTTTTGAAGATCCAGTTATCACGACCGCCACGCAAACTGAACTAACCGAGGCCAAGGACCGCAAGTCGGCTTATCAGAAAGCTGTGGCGCTGGCTCCCGGAACTTACAAGGTTGATGTAATCGTTCGCGACGTTGCGTCGGGCGCAACCGGCGTCAAACATATCGGCTTTACCGTTCCGCGCTATGATCCGCAGAAGCTTTCAACCTCCACTTTGGTGCTCGCTACCAAGCTTGAGAGTCTCGTCGATCAGCCGGCCGTGGGACAATTCGTGATTGGTCAAACAAAGGTGATTCCAAATGTTTCCGGCGTTTACCGTCGAGGTCAGCCAATCGGTGTCTACATGCAGGTCTACAATGCCGGCATAGATCAAACCACGCTTCGTCCGTCAGTCGATGCGGAATATGTGCTCTCGAAGGACGGTAAAGAGATCGGCAAACAGGTGGAAGACTGGCGCGGCCTCAGCGATTCCGGTCAGCGTCTGACGCTAGCTCGGTTGATCGACACACGTCCTTTGTTACCCGGGGATTATGAGCTGGTAATTCGACTTCGCGATCGCGTTTCCGGCCAGTCTCTCGTTCCATCGGCGAAGTTTTCCGTCGTCCAATAGCGCTAACGAACCTCACTTCGTTATTAGGAACATTGGAAACATCGTGCGACTCCTGTAGTCGTTAGACATCCGCGTCTCCCCTTGCGGTCACTTGTTCTTGCCCGGAAGGAGTTGCGCCTGTGTTTTCCCAGAACCTGACTTCGTGGTTTCTACCCTTCGTGCTCTTGCTGCTGTTGGGTGCCACTGTAACCGCCCAACCTCGACCGGCCAGCCAGGCCAAACCAAACGAAACAATCAAGACCCCGGATGATCAGCCTCGCAAAATCAAAGCTGAGCGGGGCGACGCCTACGCCCGTTGGTTAACTGAAGAGGTGGGGCCCATCGCCACCGAGGCCGAGCGCCAGGCATATCTAAAGTTAAAGACCAACGAAGAGCGAGAGAAATTCATTCATTACTTCTGGGACCTGCGCGATCCAAATTCTGACACCGAGGAAAACGAATACCGCGACGAATATTACGAACGAATCGCATACGCAAACGAGCATTACAGTTCGGGAAAGCCAGGGTGGAAAACAGACCGCGGCCGCATCTACATCAAGTTTGGCAAGCCTGACGACATCGAATCACACCCGAGCGGTGGCACGTACCAGCGTATGTCGTACGAAGGCGGCGGATCCATTTCCGCCTATCCGTTTGAAAAGTGGTTTTATCGTTACCTGCCCGGCGTTGGCAGCGGTGTCGAAATTGAATTTGTCGATCCAACCGGAAGCGGTGAGTATCGAATCGCGCGTAGTCCCAACGAGAAAAATGCTCTCGCGCACGGTCTGGCCCCGGCCGATTCGTTTGATTCGGGTTACCGGCGGGAACAGGATTCGCCTTTTGCGATAAGTGAAAAGCTACGAAACCTCGAACAACCGCCCGAGCTCGCGCGCAGAACGCCCGGCGGCACAACCGGCGGTCCGATCATTGACGACAACCCGCTCAACTTCGATATCCGTGCGGACTTCTTCAAAGTCTCTGATGGCCGCGTCCTGACAGCCTTTACCTTACAAACGGAAAACAAGGATCTGGCGTTCAAAGACAGCGGCGGCTTACAGACCGCTCGCCTGAATATCTTCGGGAAGATTCTTACTGTTACAGAACGCCGTGTCGGTGACTTCGAAGACTCGGTCACTACCAACGCGACGATAGCCGAACTTACAGAAGCTCGGGACAAACGATCCGCATACTCAAAAGTAGTTGTGCTGGCGCCCGGTCACTATCGTGCAGATGTCATGGTGAGAGATACGGTTTCCGGCGCCACCGGAATCAGGCACTTTGGATTTCAAGTTCCCAAATACGAAGATCATAAACTGTCCACTTCGAGTCTGATCCTTGCGAGCAAACTTGAAAGTATGGACGGTAAGCTGGCCACCGGTCCCTTCGTCATAGGTCAGACCAAGGTCATTCCAAATCTGACCGGCTTCTTCCAGAAAGGTCAGGCCGTCGGAGTCTACCTGGAGCTTTATAACGCAGGCATTGACCAGACCACGCTGCGCCCGTCCGTAGATGTCGAATATTCGTTGCTGAAGGATGGCAAAGAAGTTTCTCGTCAGGCTGAAGACTGGAGAGGAATCGCGGATTCTGGTCAACGCCTGAGACTGGCCCGGCTGATTGATACGCGCGGCTTGGAAGCGGGAGCTTATGAAATACTTGTTCGCATCAACGATCGCGTTTCAGGTCAGGCACTGGCGCCATCAGCAAAGTTTACTTTGCTCAAGTCGCGAGAGTAGCCGCTGATTCTCCCGCGGTACTTAGCGCAGCATTGCACTTACTTTGCCGTCCTTGCGGTTATCGTCTTCCTTGACCGCAAAGACGCAGAGAACTTCTGATAGCTGATTTTGACCTTCGTTATCCGTCTCTTCCTGATACTACGACTCAACATCAATCGACCCGAGTGCGGGCCGGTCACGCCGGATGTTAAGATAATTGCTAATGACCGAACGCTTAAATCTCACAGGATGCTCGGCAGCCGAGCTGGTTGATTTTGTCTCCACGATTGGCGAACCGACATATCGCGGGCGACAAATCTTCGCGGCGCTGCAGCACCGGCGTCTTCAAAGTTTTGACCAGATGACCGATCTGCCCAAAGCTTTGCGAGACCGTCTACATGAAACTGCAACTGCGTCGACGCTCACGGTTGAATCGCGTTACGTTTCCGAAGACGGAACCCGACGATTCCTGATGAAAACGCACGACAACCTCCCGGTCGAAACAGTTTTTATCCCCGAAGAACATCGCGACACGATCTGTTTTTCGTCGCAATCCGGCTGTCCGCTGCAGTGCACTTTTTGTCTCACCGCGCAATTAGGTCTATTACGATCGCTAAGCGCAGGGGAAATCGTCGAACAAATAATCATCGCGCTCAATGACGTTTACGGTGTCGGCGAACAACCTTTGCACGGCACAAATCTGGTTGGTATGGGCGCGGGCGAACCGTTTCTTAATTTTCATGAACTGCTAAAGGCTCTGCGCGTCATGGCAGAACCGCAAGGGTTATTTATCGTCCCAAACCGGGTAACGGTTTCAACCGCCGGAGTAGTGCCACGGATTCTGGATCTGGCTGAGATTCCGGATAGACCGCACCTGGCCATATCGTTGGGCGCACCAACCGACAAGCAACGCAATGAGTTGATGCCGATCAATAAAAAATGGCCGCTCGATGAACTGCTGGCTGCCTGTAATGTGTTTCAGGCGACGCTCAAGGCAGGCGAGAGATTTACGTTTGAGTACGTCCTGCTTGACGGCGTAAATGATTCTGACGAGCATGCGCGACAACTGGCAAACCTGCTCAACCGTCACGATCTGCACGCTAAAGTTAACCTGATTCCGCACAATCCGGCTGACCCACTGCCATATCAACCATCGCCTGCCGAAAGAGTGACGCAGTTTCAGTCGATTCTGGCGTTGAAAGGTGTGCGCAGTTTTGTGCGCCGGCCACGTGGCCGCGACATCTTTGCCGCCTGCGGTCAGCTGGCCGCGCGGCGTGAAACTAATCCCATCAAAACAGATTTTGCTTCAATCCTGGCCCAGGTAAGTTAAACCAACTTATGAAATTCATATGTCTAAAACTTTCGCAAAGCGTTCTGTGTTATTCGCCTTCATCTTGCTTGCCGGCGGAATCTTTTCGGCCACCGCCAGCGCGCAACCAAACATCACTGTCAACGGCAGCGTCGCGCCCGGCAAAGTCGCGCGAGGTCGTACGGCCCAGGTTACGGTGGTGATGAACATCCCGCGCGGCTATCACGTCCATTCCAATAAGCCGCTGGAAAAGTTTCTGATTGCGACCCAACTGCAGGTGGAAGCGCCGAATGGCCTGCGCGTCGGGCCGGTATCGTATCCGCGTGCGCTGTTGCGCCAGCTGAAGTTTTCCAAAAACAGGGTTGCAGTTTATGAAGGCAGGGTGACGATGCGTTTCAGTGTTGCGGTGCCGGCAAACTTCCGCACCGGCTCTGCCGAGATTAAAGCAAAGGTGAGATATCAAAGCTGCGACGATGAGGTTTGTTTTCCGCCGCAAACAAAGGAAGAGAAAGTGTGGCTCAACGTTGAGTAGGAAGGCGGCGACCGATGACGGACGACCGTAGCTTCGGTAAACCCTGGCTTAGTATTTATTTCGGTAGTCCGTCTGCGGTCTTATGTCATCGGTCCCCGGTCATCCGCCCCACCACTGACATGAGCCGGCCAACCTTGCCAAGCACCTTTTTCTCGCGCCGGTAAGAGAAAAACAGATCCGTGCGGCACATGGTACAGAGCGGTGCCGCGTAGATTCTTTCCGCCCTGACTCCGGAAGCGAGCAATTGATCGCGATTGGCCTTCAGTAAATCAATACATGCGTGATGCTCCCGTGTCGGACTAAAAAGGGTTTCGGCATCAGCAAAGCGTTCTCTGAATCCATCTATCACTTCAGGACCAACTTCATAACAACACGAAGCTGCGGCCGGGCCGATCGCGACCGTTAAATCCTCGGGACGCGCGCCATATTCCTTGCCCATGCGCTCGAGCGCGTAGAAAACGATTCCGGCAAACGTGCCACGCCAGCCGGCGTGCACCGCAGCAAATGATCCGGTGCGCTCATCGCCCATCAGCAAAGGAACACAGTCAGCTGTTTTCACTCCGGCGAGGACATGTGGAGCATCACTGACGATCGCATCGCAATAAACTGTTTCCCCTTTGCCATCCTCAGCGGGCCTGGCATCGTCGCGATCCCTGACCGCGCGCACGTCAACTCCATGCATCTGCCAGCAACCTGCCAACGCCCACTCGCCCGGAAAAAGCTTGAGAAAGCGGCGACGATTCTCCAGAATGTTTTCCGCCGCGTCTTCATTGAAGCCCGCCAGGTTGAGCGAGTTTTCGGGCATCGGGCTGGTGCCGCCGGCGCGAGTAGAGAACCCATTTGCAAATCCGGCTTTTTCGAGTGGCGCGCAAACGAGAGCAGTTACGCCATCAGTCGTGCGCCAGTAAAAGCCGGCGCGTTCAAGTTCCTGGTCACTTATGATCATCTCCATTGGCATAGACATTATCGAAGTCGCGCGAATTCGCGAAGTGCTCCTGCGCACGCCGCGTTTCGTTGAGCGGGTTTACACCGCGGCGGAACGTTCGTATTGCGAAAGCCGCGGGGCAGTCGCGGCGCAGCATTATGCTGCACGCTTCGCTGCAAAAGAAGCGGCCTTGAAGGCGTTTCAAACTGGATGGCGGGGTGGAATTAGTTGGCAGGACGTCGAGATTAATTCACTGGAAAGCGGTGCACCGGTGTTGGTCTTTCATGGCCGCGTGCAGGAGTTGTTTTCGTCTTCGGGCGCAAGCGTCGCCCACTTGTCGTTATCTCACACGAGCGAACACGCGATCGCGCAAGTGGTTTTGGAGAAGGTCTAAACTGGAACTGCCCGGTAAGTAACAATTGAAGGAATTCTTAACCGGGAGATACGGCTCAGCCGCCTGATGAGCGGAAGGTCTCCGACCTTCCAGAGCCTCTCAAAGAAATTGGGCTATGCCCTTCTCCACTGAATCCGATCGATATCCACAGTCTTCGGTTCATCTTCCGTATCCCGTCTCTGCCAACTCCTCGCACTCGACCAACGGTAGTCAATCGCCTTCTCCGCAATGCCGGCTCTGACCGGATTGGAGTGAATGTAATTCACTTTTTGCATAAAGGTACTTTCGCTGAAAACAGAAAACACGTTCTTCTCTTGTTGCCAGAGTGAATACTTGTGGTTTCGCTTCCATTCTGCATGCCTCAATTTCCCCAGCGAACTCTCATACTTCTTCTCTTGCAGATAATCAATCACTCGCCGACCCGTTATGCCTTTGAAATAACGAAGCACCTCGGAGGAGTTTTTTGGACAATCAGTGAGGAGGTGCATGTGATCCAACATGATCACGTAAGCAAAGATCATGAACCGGCCTGACGTGCGCGCTTCATTCATCGCTTGGCAGACGATCACCTTGATCGGCTCGGTTCGAAAGACTGGTAACCGATCTTTGGTCACAATTGTGATGTACAAAGCTTGCGAATCTCGGGAGATCTGGAAGTTATCCCTGAACATTTCATTTGAGGGCGCAGCCCAAAACAGAGGTCGGGAGATCGGAAGGTCAAAGACCTTCCGCACATCAGGGGGCTAAGCCCTGGTGCCCAATTCATATTTGATCTCTTGAGGATTGGAAAGGAGTCGAACGAATGTCGGGGACGCGATCTAATGCAAGGATCTACTTATCGGAAGGCTACCGCATGTCACTCACGAGCCTTCGTCTTCCGTGCGAATCCACATCAATAGCAGTCGCGGCGGTTTCCGATGTCTCGCCAGGGCGGACAAGCCGTAGTGGCGGCCAGCGGTGTTGGGCCATGACAGTCTTGTCTTCTGTCTCTAATCCGCTTTCGGGCGCGGGTTCCCTTTCTTCCGGCAGATTGCCATGTTTGAAACATTCAAGATTGGGCATCAAGCGTTCAGTCACGGCGATCAGCTCGCGATGATTGCAAGTCAGGGTTGAGCGCAGACCATTGTCAGCATCTATTTCCACGAATTTTATTCCTTCCGGACATTCAAAGTTTTCGCCGCCAAGCTCCGGGCGCATCTCTATCGCCGCGCTCATGAAATCCGCCCACACCGGCAGTGCTGCCGCGGCGCCGGTCAGCCCAAGCTGACGATTGTCATCAAAGCCGATCCAGACAACGCAGACTAAATTCTGCGAGTAGCCTACAAACCAACCGTCACGCGACGTCCCAGTCTTTCCGGCGATGGCCGTTCCCTTCACCGCATCTCTTGCGGCGCTCCCCGTGCCGTGATCAATCACGTCCGAAAGCATGTTGGTGACCATGTATGCGGTCGTCGGGCTGATCACTTGTTTTGTTTCATCGCTAACTAAGCCAAACTCATTTGTTTCGCCCACTCCCGCAATTGCCTTTGGCCGAACGCGCCGTCCGCCATTGACGAACGTTGCGTACGCCGCGGCGAGTTGCAGCGGTGTGACTTCTTCAGTGCCGAGCGCCAGAGACGGATAGCGCTCGGGTCTTGGTAAGCCAAACTCCGCTGCCAGATTGGCAACCCGCGCCAAACCAATCTGGGTCGCCACATCAACAGTGACTGTGTTCAGCGATCTTACGAGACCATCGCGCATCGTCACGTCACGCATGGAATAACCGCCACCATAGTTTTGCGGGCGATAGACTTTATTGTGATCGTAGATAAATTCGCGCGGCGAGTCGGCAAACTGTTGTACGGGCGACATCCCATCTTCAAGCGCTGCCGCATAAACAAAGGGCTTAAACGTGGAACCCGGCTGGCGGCGCGCGTCGGTCACGCGATTGAGTTGAGAGTTTGCATAGTCTCGCCCCCCAACCATCGCCACCACATTCCCCGTTTTTGGATCAAGGGCGACGAGCGCAGCTTGCGGCCTGGTGTTTTCATCTTTGTAAACGACGTCGAGGCGAGCGAGCTGCTTTCTAATCGCACTCTCGGCCAGTCGTTGCAGATCGAGATCGATGGTGGTGTATACGCGCTGGCGGGCCGTCGGAACTTCACCAAACTCCGCGTTTGATTCCAGGGTTCGATTAACGTAGTCGACGAAATGAGGAGCGAGCGCATCGTTTGAAACGGAAGCAGGCGCGACGACCATCGGTTTAGCCATCGCTTTGGCGGCTTCAGCCGCATCAATCGACCCGGTGCTCGCCATCGCCACCAGCACCTGGTTTCGACGTTCCTGCGCGGCTTCAGGATGTTGCACTGGTGAATAGCGCACCGGTCCCTGGATCATTCCCGCAAGCGTTGCCGCCTCAGCGAGCGAAACATCCTTCAACGCTTTGTCAAAGTAAATCTGCGCGGCCTCTTTTACACCGCGTGCAGCCACGGCGCCTCGATGGCCAAGATAAACCTCGTTGCAATAGAGCGCGAAGATGTCCTCTTTCGAGAGTCTTTGCTCGAGTGCGAAAGCCAGCATGGCCTCGGCGTATTTGCGCCGCAAAGTTTTCTCAGGTGAGAGGTAAGTGTTTTTGACTAACTGTTGAGTGATCGTTGAACCGCCCTGGCCCGCTCGCTCATCACTTGTATTCCGAAAAATGGCACGGCCAATGCCGACCGGATCCAAACCCGAATGTTGGAAGAACCTGCGATCCTCTATGGCGAGAATTGCCTGGATCAATGACGGCGGAAGATCGGAATAACGCAACGTCTCGTGTTTGCCGGCTTTGTAGGAAAGATCGTTGGAAAGCACTTCCGGCTCAAGGGTGAATGATTCGAGCGTGAGATCATCTCCCGTTAGCTCCGAAATCGTCTCGCCGCGAGTTGGGCCGGAAAACATCGCCCGCACAACGCCTGGTCGATTGCCTCTTCGCGCCGGCCGAATCTCAATAACGTCGTCAGTCTGACGAAAACTTCCGTTCCAAACGACATTCGGGGCGCCGTCGGCCGACTCTGCATATCCCGCCCGTCGCAGAGCTTCTGCTAAACCGGACGGAGAAATGTTTTGACCCGGTCTTATCGTGCGCGGGGTCGCGTAGAGGCCGGCACGGCTAGTCAAATATCCCGAAGCGACACGAGCGTCGACCATGCGCGAGTAATATTTGTAGGAACGCAATAAGGCGTCGCCCCCGGCGATCGCGGCTATTACAAGCAGGCCCGGAATGGACCGCAGCAGTAGTTGTCGTTTAGTAAGAGGAGCGGAGTGTCTAAATGAGTAAGCGAGCGGGTTGAACAGTGATTTCAACAGCCGCCGGCTGAATTTACGCAGCACTCGAAAACCGGCCTGCGTGGGTAAGGATGTGACCTCAATGGGCATGAAGAGACAAGCGATGAACGAATAACTTACCCAGCAGCAGCACCGCAGGACTGCGCACCCCTGCATAAAGAGTGGCGAGACGTTCGTCCGCTACCCTTCAGTGCTCCCCGTTTTCTGAATGCTTTATTACAGTGCTAATCGACGCGGAATTCTTGAGTTGATGGCTGGACTGTGGTCACTCTTGCAAACGGCTGGTGTTTAGGCGGTCCGAGGCTTAGATTCGCGCTTTCGCCGGGGTTGATACCATTTTCGACGGGCGTCGATCATGTCTTCAATTGATTCTCGAATCTTCGGCATGGCTTCAATTGTTGCTTCGTAACCCGCCGTCATAAACTCTTCGCCGCGCGAGATTTCATCCCAACGAATATGACCCAGGCGCGGGCTGATGACGCAATCGGCTAGCTCAAGTTGGGCAAGGCCCGCCATCTTTTGCACCACCAACATCGATTGAAGCAGCACACTGATCACTGAGTGGGTCGGCCCGATGAAAGTTGCACCTTCAGCGTTTACGTCAACCGCAATTACCAGGTCGGCGCCTAACTCGCGCGCCATCGTCGTTGGAAGCCCTGCAACCAAACCGCCATCCACCAGTTGGCGTCCCTCGCTGTCAGTTACAGGAACGTACCAACCGGGTATGGCGCAGCTCGCGCGGATGGCAAAAGGAATATCGCCCTCATCACGCATGACTACCGCGGCTCCCGACTTTAAATCGGTTGCGACTACGGCGAGCGGAATGGCGAGGTCCTCAAACCGCGTGATTGGGAAGCGCTCTCGCAGATAACTCTCCAATCGATCGTTAACCTGCACACCAAGCCGCGACATCGTCATGCGCCCGAGGTCGCGCCAGCGTAATGTTCTGCCCATCGTTTCGATTTCGGCGAGCGGCATGCCCGATGCGAAAGCGCCCGCAACAATTGCACCAGCTGAGGTTCCGGCAACGCAACCGATCGGAATTTCATGCTCAGCCAGCGCCTTGAGGACACCCACGTGGGCAATGCCTCGCGCTGAGCCTCCGGATAGAGCCAGTCCGATGCGTGGCGAATTTTCGGGTGAACGTTTGAGCAACACGGTGTGAGGGTGACAAGCGGAGCGTCAAATGTAAAGGAATGTTTCGACTGCGGGTGAACTTCTTTTCCAGGAGAACGAGCGCGCGCCCTGGATCTAGACCGGATTCAACGTGACGATTTCGGCGCGCTCGCGCGCGTTGTCCAAAAAGGCATCCATGTCCGATTCGATTTTGGTTTCAGTCAGCGTCTTCTCGATTTCGCCGCGTGCTTCTTCCAGAGTGGGCACGATTTGCCGGCCTTTGTACCGCGGAACGTAAACATCCTGGTAGTAATCGACGATCTCTTTCTGCGTAATCACAACGAAATTACGAAAACGGAAATCGAGATACTTTTCGATTCTCACGCGTTGTTCGAGAATTTGATTTAGCTTCTCAGCGGTCAAACCCACGCGCTGCAAGCGCAGTTGAAATTCGGCTTGCGAAGGAAATGTTTGTACCAGCTCGTTCCTGGCGGTCTTCACTTCGTCGACAGTGGGTTCGATCGAAGGTAGTTTTTCCGCTTCCGCGAGAATGAGTCGCTGATCGACAATCAAGTTAAGCGCGCGGTTAAGTTCATCAGAAGTCGGATTGGCCAGCGAGGTCTTCGGTTGCAGCGCGAGTTGCCATAGCAAATCCGAATATGTGATCAGACAAAGATCGCACGCAGACTGCGAACTTGCATTGACCGTCGCCACCATCTTGTCGATTACTTGTTGGGCCGAGGCAGTGAGCAGCGAGCAGTGAGCAGTGAGGAGCAAAAGAACAGTGGGCAGTGTGCAGCGGGCAGTGCGCAGTACTGAAGCACCAAGCCTACGCCAACCTAGATCTTTCTTTGCCGAAAATTGCCTCATCCTATATCTCGTTTCTCGTCGTGGCTGCCCACTGCCCACTGTCCACCGCCCACTTTTTTTCTGCCCACTGCACACTGCCCACCGCCCACTTTTTTCTGCCCACTGCTCCTCAGAACGTCTGCGTAAACCTGAAATGTAACTGCGTTCGTTTCACCCGATAAATTGCCGGTGTTCCGTCAAAGTCGATTCCGCCCGGGCCGCGCTGCGGAATCAGAAACTCGGGCGGATTCATCAGAAACCCATAATCAATCGCCAGGGCGCCGCCGAAAGGTGTTTGAATTCTAAAACCTAATCCTACCGTATGCGTCCAATGCGCGCGCAGGTTCGCCGCATTTATCGCGGCCAGAACATCGCCGGGTGGAACTGGCGGCGCGTCTTTGCCAAACAAATCAGCGACGCGCCGGAAGACATTGCCGCCATCATAAAATGGCACTGCCTGCAGCGACTTTGACACCGGGACGCGCGCTTCCAGATTAACGATTGCGAGCGCATTGCCACCGACGGGGACAGTAAACGGATTAAGAATCACTGGATTCTTCTCTTGATCAAGAAAGGTGCCGGCGGGAATGATGACCTGACGCGGGCCTGCCTGCTCGAAATCGAAGCCGCGCAAAGTGGTTGAACCACCTGAAGAAAACCGCTCGCTGATCGGAAGCGTCAGATCAATTTCATCCAACCCGTTGCCATTTCGATCGCGCGGGTTAAAAAGATTCGCCAACCCCAGCGTCGCATTACCCGCCAGGACCGTACCTCTGAACCTGTTCAGCTTGTAGTAAGTCCGGTAGGTCGCCTGCATTCGGTTGAAGGAAATGTTTCCACCCAACTGTCTGAGGGCCACCGCATAATCCACATTGAAAAAACTTCCGCGGGTGGCGTCAAGCTGGTTGTAACGGCAGATTTCGCCGGGCGCGCCGGTTTCAGATTCGTCTCTCGAGCTGACAGCGCCTAACAATCCGCGTTCGCAGCGTTGCCGTGTGTCGCGCACATAGGAAACTCCCAAACGCGACAGACGAACAGCGCGATCAGGTTCCAGGATTGGCCGAACCAACAAGCTCTGCAGGTTGAAGAGTCGGACATCTTCATAGCTGTAACGAGCGAAGACAATCGATCTGGTTTTTGAATTGAGAACTCTTTGGGTTTCGATCGTCGCGGTAAAACGATTGATCGTTGGTTCCTTAACCCGCGCGCCAAACTCATCGAGTGCGTTGCCCTCATCATCGAGACGCTGCACGATGCCCATCGTGCCGCGGTCAATAGCCGAACGGAAGAAGCGCGTCACGGTGGAGTCGCGGGAATACTCGAGCGACAGGCCCAGCGGCGCAAATTGACGCTTTCCATACCTGACAAATCGCGGATCCAGATACTCAAATCTGAGCCGTTGTTGCAGGCGACTAGCCCGCAAGCGCATTGCGCCATGGCGCAGCTTGTTTTGTAAGTTGACGTTGCTGATTTCCAGCAGACCCAATGCGCCCGTATCAGTAGAAAAGCCACCGCCGTAGTCCATGACGCGCGGTTTCTTTTCTTCTACATCGATGATCAAATCGCGACGCTTGAATCCCGACGCTGTTTCGCCGGCTGCCTCGGTGCGAATTATCACTTGCCGGTAGGCGTCCGTAAGGTAGAGCTCGCGTTCGCTTTCAGCGATGAGATCGGCGCGGAGCACGTCACCCTCGGCAAGGGGAATCACGCGCAGGATGGCTTCGCGTTTCGTGTCCATTGTCTTCAGGCTGCCGGTGACACCGTTAACCACGATCCGATGGATGTAAACCTTGTCGCCTTCATTTGGAATTGTGTACAGCAGCTTGACCTGTTCATCCTCACCCTTCTTCGGCAGTTCGACGACTGAGAAATCAACCTGGGCATTGACGTAGCCTTCGCTCGCATAGAGCGCCAGCACGCGGTCGCCGTCGGCCCTTGCCTGCGAACGTGAATAAGGCGCGCCAAGTACGGTCTTCAACTGATCGCGGAGCCGCTGGTCGGTATAGATCTTGTTGCCGCGAACTTCGACGCCCGCAATGCGAGTGAGGGGTCCTTCGTTAACTTCGAAAGTGATGATCAGACTTTCACCATTAACGGAAACGCCCTGCAGTACCGTGGCACTCACGCGACGATAACCAATGTCGCGCATATAAGATTCAATCGTGCGGCGGTCCTGCTCGAGCAGCGTCAGGCTCGTATACCCGCGACCGTATCCAAGAAACGGGATTAATCCAATCGCGCTCGCTTTTTGCGTTCGTAGGTCGGCGGCCACGTCGTCGTAAGTTATTTTGTTGGTGCCGGTGATGCGAATGTCGGTTAGCTTGAGCCGGCGACCGCGGTTGATTTCATAACGTATCTCCACACTGCGTCCGCTCAACGTTTCAGGATTGAGAATCTGACAGGTCGAGGTCGTGCCATTCTCGCCAAAGTCCGGCGGAGGCGGCGTGATCGTGCAGACCTCAGTCACTTCGGCAAAGAAATATCCATCTTCCTGAAATCGGTTGCGCAGCCGGCGAGAGCCTTCCACGATTGCAGAAATATCGATGTTGCCTTCGCGCTTGACGGGCAGAAGTTCGCGCGCCGTCTCTTCGCTGAGGGGATAGTCTTTGATAACAACACTAACTTTGGGACCAACCGCGCCTTTGAGTGAAATCGCGATCAGGTTTCGCTCCAGATCGCGTTCAACTCGTGGCTCGTCGAGCATGGGGGAGAGATTGCCCTGCTCGATCAGAGCCTGACGAATCCGGTTGGTGTCGTGACCTAGAGCTTCGCGTGTGAAGGGAGAGTTGGGCTGTAACGACAGCGAGGTACGAACTGTATTTACGTCAAACCCAGTGATGTCGATATTAAAAGCGCTCACGCGCGACTGGTCGCCGGGAATTATCTTGTAGTTAACCCGGGCGCGCGTACCGCTGGCATCAACTTGTTCGGTGGCTTCGATGGTTGCATTAAAGTAACCACGATCTCTCAGGTAGATTTGAAGTTCGTCCGAGTTGCGCAACACCACCTGTTTGGAAAGTCGCGTCCCGGGCGGAGTCAGGTTTAGCCTGGCGCGTAATTCATCCTCTGAAATCGGAGTGCCAGTAGGTGGAGTCAGGTCGATGGTGACGTCGCCAATTTGCACCTGGCGGGTAATCACAAATCGCAGACGCAGGGGTCCGGTCTTGTTTGCACCTTCTTCAAAAACTTCCACCCGTGCATTCGCCACTCGTTCTGAAACAAACAGCGCCTGCAACGACTCGCGCACATTGACCGCTGAAAACTCCGTGTTCGGAACAACCGTAATCAGTGAAAGGAACTCAGCCTGGGCCGCCGGATCAGTTGGAGAACCTTCGAAGGTGATTTCAATCGCCCTGATTAGTCGACCTTCATACTCTTCAAAAGTGGAAGCCGCTGCGGCGATGAGAACACTGCCTAGCACAATCGCGATCAGAAGTGCCACCGAGAAAAGAACTGAGGCGGGCCGGAATTCACGCTCCGAAAAGAACGCAACATGGGCAGCATCACAAGTTGGGAAGGGTGGTTTACCCCGGCTGCCTGAATTTGCATCAAGCAGGGAGGGGGCAAACCCACCTTCCTTACCACCAGATACCACACTGTTCATCCCTGATGCAGATCGAATCATTTAGAATCGTTTTCTGAACCTGATCTCAAAACTAAAATTATTGTTCCGCGCCGTTAATCGTTGCGTTGAGACTTGTTCATATTGCGCGATAAAGAACAACCGATCGGAGACTCGATATTCGACCGCCAGGATCTGATTTGGATCAGACGTAACATTCGTCGAATAGGTGAACGAAAGGTCCTTGTTGATTCTCTTCCCTAACGTCAAACGCGCCGCCGGAGTTGAGCCGCGCCCACCGATCACCGGATTGATCTCAAACCTGCTTAACCCAAATAGGCGGCTGGTGGCGCGCTGAGCGGGCGCATTGATGAGCGCATCGGTCAGCAAACTCGTCGCCGTTCCCAGGCCGGACTGAGACAGGATTGAAGTACTAGTGTCGCCGGTTGAGAGTTGCCCGGTCGTAATCAGCGAAACAACATCCGCCTGCGGCAACGACGGTTCTGAACTTACGATCGCTTGCGGTTGCGAGAGCGGGCCGTTAAGTCCAACCGTCACGCGATAGCCTCGTATTTGCGCTTCACCCTGGATGTTAATAATCGGATCGGCGTTTGGCTGCGGCGGCAAATCCATCAACGCGCGCGTGATTTGATAACTGTCATTTCGGAAATTGAGCGTGCCGCTCGTCGCCGTGATCCTTCCTGAAATTAAGGGAGCTTTCACTGGTCCATTGATTTGCAGTGAAACCGAACCCACCAGGTCTGCCAGATTATTTCTGACCACCAGTGCGTTTCGTCCTTCAACACGCAAGTTGCTGAACAAGGTGGCGCGCGTTAATTCCAAATCTCCGCCTTCTTCAATCGATTCTTCACGCCTGAAGTTGATCAAATCCGCCAGCTCAATATCTTCCGTGTACTCGGTGCGACGCACATTTACGACGCCCCCGACAAGTTGTTCCCGGGCAGTGCCTTTGAGTTCGAGATCGATATCGACGGTGGAACGGAAGTCTTCAGGAAACGCGACAGTCACATCGTCGCCATGTATGTTGAAGAGGAAACGCGAAACGGTGAATCCGTCGAGCAACGCGCCGCCGGTAGCAGAAAGGCGACCGCCGCCCATCAAGCCGGTCAGCGAATCTATCTGGGCCTGGTTCGAAGTGAAACGGACCAGCGCTTTCAAATTTGTGACGGTCCACCGCTCATTGCCAAGCAGTGCCGAAACGGACCCTCCAGCAACGGACGCGCTTCCATTTAGCCTCGGCCGCTCAAAGTTACCCGTAACGCGCACGCCGACTTCAGCCGTACCGGACAGGAACATGTCGGGTGATAGACCGTTGAGCACGCGCAGGTTTAGTTGGCCGTCGGCCGTCATGTTTTGCCGGCCTTCCGGGCCAATGGCCAGCGTGCCGCCGAGAACTATATTTGTTCCTGGACCGGTGAATCGCGACTGCTCAAAACTCACCTCACGCGGTGAAAAACGAATCACGAGCGGCGACGACGCATTGAGCTGAACATCTTCAACTCTGAAGCTGAGCTGCGTGAAGTTTGCAACTCCTGACAAACCTCCGGCGGAAAAGTATCCATCTTCGTCAAGCAGATTGCCGCCAAACTTCAGTGTCCCGGTCGCTACCCCCGACAGTTTCACCGGCGAATCAGGCAAAACCATTTTCAGCAGCGAGGTGAGATCGGCGTTGGTAAGCGTCGTTTCCACATTAGATTCCAGGCGTTCACTGGCGAGGTTCACCTGCGCGACGATCGATTGCTGGGTGCCCAGTAGACCGGTTGTCAGAGTCACATTCAGCTGCTTATTTTCCGTGCGGCCTTTCAACGCCAGGGTCCCAGCCTCGCGGCCGTTGATCACGACGTTGTTTCCTTCTCCGTCGAAAGTGATTTGGTAACCGGAGAAATCTGGTTCTGAGAGATTGCCGGAGATTTGCGCGTTGAAGTTGGCCGTCCCCGAAACTGAAGCGCCTTGTTGGCCCGTTAAGGAAAACAGCCGGCTCAACTGCACGCCCTCCGCACGTCCTTTCAGATCAAAGATCTTCGAGTTCATGTCGTATTCACCGCTCGCCACGATATGGCCAGCCGCGAGCTTCGCATCAACGTTTTCGATACTTACTTTTGAACCGCTGAAAGTGGCACGCGCGACCAGGCTTTCGAGTGGCTCACCGGCGAGACGGCCGGGGCCGAAACGCAAATCGGCGCTCCCGCTCATCGCATTGGGAATTCCTGTGATCCTGATTTGCCCGGAAGCCTCAGACTCCGTATCGCCAAACTGCGCGCGCGTGTTTTTGTTGAGCGGTAGTGCAGCCAGCAAGTTTCCTGCATTAACCCGGTCGAGCGTTGCGCTAAACGTAGTGTTATTTTCGCCGGTGCGAGGTGCGTCGAAGGTGAACTGCATCCCGCCGCCGTCGCTTTCAGTCAAACGTCCATCGTCAATGCGTATTTCTGCTGCGGTCATTCGCAGCGACGCCGATAAGGCGCCGAGATCTTTGCCGTTGATCAGCAGCGTGCTAAGGGAAACGCGTCCATCGATGTCAGGCGAAGTAAGTTTTCCTTTCAAGCTGCCGTTGAAGGCCAGCTGGCCTCCAAGATCAATTCCGTAGCTGCGCATCTGCTCTTCCACATCCGGTAACAATCCAGACGAGATTAGGACAGTCTGCAGTTCGGC
The DNA here is from genome assembly GCA_963724185.1 of Pyrinomonadaceae bacterium. Taxonomy (GTDB): domain Bacteria; phylum Acidobacteriota; class Blastocatellia; order Pyrinomonadales; family Pyrinomonadaceae; genus PSRF01. The sequence continues at coordinate 415,842 of CAVRTN010000001.1, forward strand.
GGCATCCGACGAATTCAGATCAACCTGAAGATTGGAATCGGCGGTGAACGAAAACTGACCGGTCGCTCTTAGTTTGGTGGCCGGCGTTTGCAAATCGACCTTGTCGATATTGAACAACCCGCGATCAGCGCGCACTGCAACTTCGCCGGAGAGCGGCACGCGTCCGTCGACACCGATGTCCTGTCCGGTAAACCTGGTGTTGATGGTTCCGGTCGCCTGCTGGAAATTCGTGCCGGGAAAAGCGAGGTCAACGCTGCCGTTCGCGCGACCTGACAGTGGCACAGCCGCGCCGGCAAAAGCTGTAAACGGTCCGGCAATATCAACGTCAGTGAATGTGGCAGCTATCCGTGAAGAGCCTCCGCGGCCAATCGCTATTCTTGCGTTGCCGTTTGCCTTGCCACGGAAGATGTCAGCGTCGAAGTTGTTGAGCTGTAGCTCGGAGTTTGTAACTACAACCTTCGCGCTCGCCTGACCCATATTCATCTGGCCAAGAACACCGCCACCCAGACTCAAATCGGCGCTGGCTCGATAACGACCTGACGGCTCAACGACAAACACCGGCTTCGCGAGCTTCACATTTTCAACCTGGCCATCCGCAAGCTTTACCGTGCCGGCATTGATGTCCGCGGTTGAGCCTTCCATTCGTCCGCCGCGAACTGATAGACGCACGCCCGCAATGTTAATGCTGCCGACTTCGGCGCCCGCGCCGCTCGCGCCGCCAACCTGCACATCTTTTACAACGACGCTGGTAACGCCACCGCGGCTGTTAATGTCGATTTTGTTTGCCGTAACACCTTTGACGGTGGCGCCGGAGCCGACGATCGTTCCGGCTTTCACCTGGGAGACCGAGGCCGTCGCGGAATCTCCTTCGCTGCGCAAACGCAAATCCGTCGCTGTGATTCCATTAACTCGCGCACCGGAACCGGCGAGATTGCCTGCCGTGAATCGGCTCGACGACGCGGTCAGCACGCCATCGTTCATCTCGGCGCGCGCATCCTGAAGGATTAGATTTGTAATGGTGGTTCCGTAGCTTCGCTCTGCTGCGGCGCGTAACTCACCAATCCAGCGAAAGTCGGAGCCGGTGCCCATCACTCCGCCGACCAGTTGCACGTTGTTGAGTTGAAAGTCTCCGGCGGTAAGCAATGCGGCGACGGCGCTCCCATTTAGATCGTAGCTCTTACCTTTGCCGGAGCCGCGGGCGGTAACATTGAGTCCCTGCAAACGCAAGCCATCGGCTGCCAGCGCGTCTGACTTGATGTTGCCGTCAATCTTGTAACTGTCTCCTTCACCTGACACCGTGCCAGCAAAATTTCCGGCGCCGCGCAGAGTTGTCCCGGCCTGCAGCAGATCAGAAACCTGCGTGAGATCGACGGACGAGGTGATCTTCATTTGATAACGCAGCGCCCGCCAGTCGTCCATCGTTCCCTCGAGTTTCGCCTCGGCCAGAGGCGACTTGATCACGAGCGACTGGATTTCGGCGCGCGTCTGGTTAATGCGACCGCGGGCTTCGAGGTCGATGTTATTAACCGGGCGGCCGTCGTAAGTAAAAGTGGAATTCGACAGTCCGAGAACAACAGTGTTCATCCAACTCGCAGCCGGCGCTGAAGGGTCGTCAGGCTGCACCGTGGCGGTCAGGTTTCGCGCCTCACCTGAAATTTCGTGACGCGCATCGCCGTAGTGAATGACGCCGTTTTTGATTTGAACGAAAGCGGTCGAATAAGCGAACAGAATGTTCTTATTCGGCTCGGGCGGCGGAATGCGGATGTTGCGGAAGTTTGAATTGCCCTGCTCGTCAAACGTCACCCAGGCTTCAAGACCTTCAATCTTCAATTCTTTCAGGTTGATATTTCTTTGCAGGTTGAAAGCGTAGAGGTCTTCGACACGAACAGTTGCCGACAGTCGATCAATTTTCCCGAGCTTCTCCCCCGTTTGCGCGTCATAAAGTTCGAGGCCCGACATTTCCACGGTTTGCGGCGGGAAGCCCGCATGAAACTCTTTGATCTCCGCCCGAATGCCATACTTCCCAAACGTCTCCTTGATTTGGCCGGCAACGTAACGATCGGTGTAACCAAGCTTGTAAGCGAGAAAGATAAGCAGGATTAGAGCAACGATGCCCACCGCTCCGAAGATGGTTGCGATTACCAGATTGCGTTGATTCAGGTAGCGACGGCGGCGGCCCTGAGGCGTTACCGGATGTTTGCTTTGGGCGTCGCGCTCGGCAATGAGTTCGGCAGCAGGTGGAAGTGGTTCGTCAGTCTTAGACTGGAGTGCATCGACAATCTCCCTATCGCTCGCCGCATCGCCTGGCTTGCGTGAGGCCTCCTCCTTTGATGAGGACGGCTCCTTTCCAGGACCATTATCGCGATCGTCTAAACTCATAACACCCGAGCCGGCAAGGTAATTAAGTGGGACAGGCATACCTGCCTGCCCCTAAGTTTAATAAGAGGACAGACACGAATGTCTGTCCTACTGCACTACAGGATGGGAGATGAAAACTTCTCGAAGGCCGGGCAACATAAGATTGAACGAACGCCAGACCCGTTGCCCTTTATTTTTCCTGCAAAGGTTTTCGTTCGGATGGTGAATCTTTGAGATGCGCCGGCTGGCCCAGGGCCACATTTCCGACTACCTCAAGCGCGAAACCTTCGAGAGCTGCAACTTTCGGGGGATGATTCGTCAGCAATTGTATCCGACGCAGGCCCAGATCATGGAGGATCTGCGCTCCGACACCGTAGTCGCGCTCCAATCCATAACCGGTTTCGAGGCTAGCCTCGCGTTTGCTGACATTTTCTTCCTGCATCAGCGCGTAGGTTCTCAGCTGGTTCACCAGGTCCAGACTGTGTTCCCGCTGGCGCAGGTAAAGGACCACACCTTGTCCGGCCGCTGCAATTTTTTCCAACGCCGTGTGAAGCTGGAATCCCGTATCGTCGATGAGCGAACCAAACATGTCGCAGGTAACATTTTCCGTATGCACTCGCACGAGTACCGGTTCTTCAGTCGCGACATTGCCCATCACCATCGCCAGATGGACATCGCCATTGATGATGTTCTCGTAAGCGATGGCGCGGAAACGGCCATAGACGGTTGGAAGATCTGTCTCAACTGCGCGTTTGATTAACGTCTCTTTGCTGATTCGGTATCTGACCAGATCAGCGACCGTAATCATTTTCAGATTGTGGACTTTGGCAAACTCTATCAGCTGGGGAAGCCGCGCCATCGTTCCATCTTCATTCATGATCTCGCAGATGACACCCGCGGGATAAAGTCCGGCTATGCGCGCCATGTCCACGCTCGCCTCTGTTTGACCCGGACGCACGAGCACGCCACCATTCTTGGCACGCAACGGGAAAATGTGGCCGGGACGCGCGATGTCCTGCGGACGAGTTTGAGGATCCACCGCAGCCAGAATGGTAGTCGCACGGTCTGCGGCCGAGATGCCGGTGGTGATTCCCTTGCGAGCGTCAATCGAAACTGTGAATGCAGTGCCGAGAAAAGATGTGTTGTCCGCAACCTGAGTTGTCAGGTGAAGCTCGTCGCAACGTTCCTCGGTCAGTGGCAGGCAAATTAAGCCTCGGGCGTGGCGCGCCATGAAGTTAATGATCTCAGGCGTCGTCTTCTCCGCAGCGCACACCAGATCGCCTTCGTTCTCGCGATCTTCGTCATCAATAATGATGATCATGCGCCCTTCGCGTATTTCGGCGACGGCAGCGTCAATAGATGAAAAACTCATTTTGAGATCGGGAATCTTGAATTCTGAAATCGTCGGTTGGATGTTACCCGAAAACGCCTGATTTTTCGACCGAGAGGGTTCAATTGGTAGTGTCCTAATTTGAAATTCACTGCGCTACCTCTGCGTTCTCTGCGACTTTGCGGGGAGTATTATCGTGGGGATGATTTACCGCTGACGCAGAGGCCGGTGAGATTGCGCAGAGAAAACTGAAATAGAAGACTACTAGTTCGATTAGGTCTCCGGAAACTTCCGGATGCAATGCCCTACAGCGACTCGCCAACATCATACGAGAGTTGCAGAACTAGCTTCGCTTGCGGCTGGGGCGGGTGCGCCTGGGTTTAGGTAACTTTGCACTATCGGCTTCCAGTTCCTTCTTTAGTCGTTCCGCTTCCCCTTTTGAGAATTCAGTCATGATTTCCAGTACTGCAGGTTTAATCCTTTCCATAGTGCTGGTCATCGATTCGGCAAACATTTGTGGCTGCACAGCAATGCTCTTTCTGCCGGTGGACGACCGATAGAAAGCGACCAAATCCTTGAGTTCAGCCTCCGTAAAATATTTGTCATACAGCTCAATGAAGACATCCTCCACGACTTGAGGAAAATCTATCCGCTTGTCAAAAAGTTCCTGGACCCGCTTGTTGGTGCGAGAAGAATTCTCAACCATCTTTTTCCTGAGTTCATCTTTCGCGGCGTCATTTAGTTCTCCCGGCCCTCGATCACGATTCAGGCTCTCCAAAATGAGATCTGATGCTTGATTCTGCTCAAACTCGATCATCGAATTGAAAACCGCCAAAGCATTCTTCCTTGTTTCGGTGACTTCCAATAGCTCAGTAATCAGGGCCCGCTTCTCCGCCGTGATCGTGGGTTTGGCTGCAACCGCCGGCGGCCCCTGGCCCAGCGCGGCAATGAAGCTGGCGAACAGAATTCCGGTAAGCGCCAAGGTTCTCATTAAGAAACGTGCTGGCATTTCAATACCTTTCTAGTGGAAGTCGATTTTGTCACCTGGCTGTTGAGACATTAAGGATTCGTTCGACATACTTGGCGATGACGTCAACCTCGAGATTTACGTCCTCGCCGGGCTGGAGATGAGAGAAGTTTGTTACTTCCCAGGTCTTGGGAATAATCGCGATCTCGAAATGATCTTCGTGCAATGCGGCAATCGTTAGGCTGATGCCTTCCACTGAAATAGATCCCTTGAATACAAGATAGCGCGCGATTTCAGAGGGGAATGCTATGCGCACTGTCCATGAGCCGCCCAGGTCGGTTGCGCCCAGAAACTTTCCGCGCGCATCTACATGACCCTGCACGATGTGCCCCCCGAGACGAGTCAGCGGCGTCACCGCCCGCTCGAGATTTACCGGAGCGCCGGGTTGCAGTCGACCGATCGTGGATCGTTCCAACGTCTCGCGCGAAACATCGGCGGCAAACGAATCCGGTTGAACGTCCAGCGCGGTGAGGCAAACTCCATTAACTGCCACCGAGTCGCCATGCTTCGTGTCTTCGGTGACGATGCGGGCTTCGATCACAATGCGCGCGTTCTCACCCAACGCTTCCACGCTGCGCACTCGGCCAAGCTCTTCAATGATTCCAGTAAACACTCTTCGATTGCAGATTTCAGATTAAGTGCGGATTGGGCATTCTCGTTAGCGTAAGACCATCAAAACCAAAACGACCAGCAGACCGAGAACTGCCGGCCCCAGCGAGAACGCCAAAATCCACAGCGGCTCGCGTTTGAATGAAAAATTACTGAGTTTCATAACTGAGTTTCATAAGTGTTATCGCGGAGAGCCGCTCTTCGCCTCAATCGCTGTCATCATCTTTGCAAATACTTCCTCAATCGATAAACCGGTGGAGTCGACCATGATTGCATCATCAGCGCTTTTCAACGGCGAGTCGGCGCGGGAGGAGTCTCGTCGATCGCGCTCGGTCATGTCAGCAAACGTCTCCGCAAAATCCGCGTTTGGATCCTGCACTTGCTCTTCCTGGAAACGTCGTTCCGCGCGTTCATGCGGCTGCGCGGTCAGAAAAAACTTCACGTCCGCATCGGGAAAGACTACGGTGCCGATATCACGCCCGTTGAGCACGGCGCCGCGTTGGCCCATTACCCGCTGGCGCCTCACCATCGCCCGCCGCACTTCCGGAATCGTGGAGATGATTGAAGACATCTCTGTTACCGCTTCTGAGCGAATTTCATCCGTAACATCACGACCGGCCAGCATCACCTTCAGGGAATCCGGGTCGCCTTCGAGATCGATGTCCACCCCCGCTGCCAATGCTCCCACAGCCACAGCATCTTTTCCGTTCAACTCCGCTTCCATCACGGCCAAAGCCACCGCGCGATACATCGAACCAGTGTCGATGTAGAGAAGTCTTAGTGATCGAGCGAGCATTCGGCCAAGAGTTGACTTGCCGGCGCCGGATGGCCCATCGATGGCAATAATCAAATTCTTCTCCATTTTCGTGATGGGTCGCTCACACAAACGCGGCAAAGACTTCGTTTGACATCAGCGCGCCGGCGCGCGTCAGCTTGAGCAGATCGCCGTCGCATTCGATCAGGCCGGCCTCACGAAAACGCGCCAAATCACTTTCGTTCTCCTGACGAAGGTCCCTGCCGAAAAGTAACCGGTATTCACTCAAACAAAGACCATTCATCATTCTCAGCCCAAGAAACACTGCCTCGGATTGGCGCTCGGCTGCGGACAGAAGTGTTTCACTTGTTACCGCACTGCGTTCGTTTTCAACCAAATCGATATAACCTTGCAAGTCGCGCTCGTTGGCCCAACGCCGGTAGCAACCGTCATAAGAATGCGCGGAACATCCAAAGCCGTAATAAGGCGCGCCGGTCCAGTATTTCGTATTATGTCGCGATTCGAAACCGGGCAAACTCAAATTGGAAATCTCATAATGCTGGTAGCCCGCCTCGGAGGCTCGATCCAGCATCACTTCGTACATCTCAGTGGCCAGGTCCTCATGAGGCCGCGGTTGAATTCCACGTTTGATGTGTTCAGCCAAAGGCGTGCCCTCATGTACTTCCAGCAGATAAAACGATAGGTGCTCGGGATGCATGGCAAACGATTCATCGAGATTTCGTTTCCACCCTTCGAGCGTTTGACCCGGCAACCCGGCGATCAAATCAAAGCTGACATTATCGAAACCTGCCGCGCGAAGTTGGTCAAAAGTGCGGCGCGTGTCCGCCGATGTGTGTGAACGTCCGAGCCGGGCTAGTTCACCGTCGTCAAAAGTTTGTGCACCAAAGCTGGCGCGGTTCACTCCGGCCTCACGAAATGCGGCGAGCGTTTCCGGAGTAACTGTTCCCGGATTCATTTCCATCGTGATCTCTACGTCGGCTGAAACGGCAAAGCGATCTCGCACGGCGTTGACCAGTATCTTCAATTGCTCAGGCGTCAGCAGCGAAGGCGTACCCCCGCCAAAATAAATCGTATCGACCTGACTATTGCTTGTTTCAGACGACGACTTAATCTCCCGAGTCAGCGCTCGGACATAACGCTCAGCTGACGGCGAGCTGTACATCCCCGTTGCAAAGTCGCAATACGAACACCGCGAACGGCAAAACGGGATGTGAATATAAATTCCGGCGGGCTTCAAAGTGGTGGAATTGTAACACGCGAACATCGCGCATCCGTTCACTACGCAGGAGTGACGAGTTGTGTATCAATTTTTTTGGAAGATGTATGCCTCACAATCACTCGCGCCGATTCGAATCGCGATTCTCAGCAACATTTCCCGAAAGTTGTGAATGGCACACCCGTTGAATGTCTGCGTCGCAACCAGAGCGGCAAACTTGCCGGAAACTTTTCAAGTCAGGGAGGGTACACATGGCAGAGGAAAAATTGACCAATCCAAATCAGCAAAATGATCAGGGACAGGAAAAAGCGATGGGGGCAGCTGCCAACGCTGGAGCTCCAGGCCAGGACAGGCAGCAAAACTCTCCGAGTGAGACTGCCGGACAGGGCGGCGGCATTCAGGGTTCCGGCCAAAGCCAGTCAAATCCGGGCGGCTACACCGGAGGCGACCGAAATCGTGATGATGCCCAGCCGAACCAGGGATCCGATCGGAGGCCCGATCCGACCCAAGGGGAATAGCAACCATCGCCGGCAATTGGCACGATGCGAGTCAAGTGACCCGCATCGTGCTTTATTTTGCGCGACCGCACGGTTACCTCAATAGCCTTTCAGTGGATCATTTCCTAGCTGCGTGAACAAGGATCTGGAGTTGAGGTTTTCGAAGATGCTTCTTGAAATGGGCGACAAGCTCCGCAGACAATTCGTTGGCTGTCTTGCCGGCGGCGTAAACTTTTGCTTCCATGAAAGGCACCTGAATCATCCCGCGATCATCAATTTCTAAACAACAATCATCGGCAACGCCCTCAAGGTGAAATTCAATCAAGTCTTTGATTCGGGCGCGATATTGCTCATCTGTTTTGTGGATTAGATTGGAAGACACCTTCCCCTTTCCAGGTATTCGTCTCACACTGCCGCCGGCGCTGATAGTTTTGCTCATCGTGCGGCTTACTCGCTCCGCTTCCGCAAAAGCGCGCAGAAAATTTTCGCCGAGAATCTTTCGCACGTCGCTCTCGCTATACCCACGCTTCAAAAGTTCATAGGTAAGAGTCGGCAGTTTCGAAATGTCTTCCATGCCCACGGGCACGCTGCCGATTCCATCAAAGTCTGAACCGATGCCGACGTGGTCGACGCCGGCAACTTTCGCAACATGATCGAAGTGATCGATCAGAACTGAGAGAGGCGTCGCCGGCAGCGGGTTAGCGGCCAGCAGCTTGTTTTGTTCCTCTTCCAGCTTCTTCGCGTCGGCTTTGTATTGTTCTCTCAACGCATCCATTTGCGGCTTTAGCCGGGCAGTGCGCTCGGCCGTAGCAGCGATTACTTTGGAATCGATGAAGCCGGGATAGAAATTAATCATCACCACTCCACCGTTCTTCGTAAAACGACGCAGCAGATCATCAGGGATGTTCCGCGTACGCTCCCCCAGGGCGCGCGCCGAAGAATGTGAAGCGATCACGGGCGCTGTCGAAACATCAAACACGTCGTGCATCGTCTTGTCAGACACATGTGAGACATCTACCAGCATGCCGATGCGGTTCATCTCCCGCACGACTTCCTTGCCAAAATCCGAGAGCCCGTTGTGTGTCGCCGTGTCGCAGCACGAGTCAGCCCAGTTGTTGGTGTTGTTGTGCGTCAACGTCATGTAGCGCACGCCGAGCCGGTAAAAGTCGCGCAGGGCCATGAGGGAATCTTCAATCGCGTGGCCGCCTTCAATCCCCATCAGCGCGGCAATCTTCTTCTGCTTCTTCGCACGGCGAATGTCGGCTACGGAATAAGACATCGTGAATTCGTTTGGATACTTTTCCACCGCGCGATAGACGTAATCGATCATGTCGAGCGCACGGCGGGCCGATCCGCCATCCTTCGCGTAACTGCGATCGATGTAGACAGAAAAAAACTCGGCGGTGAGACCGCCTTGCTTCATCCTGGCCAGGTCCGTGTGATATTTGCCGACTGACGAAACGCCGATGTCGTAATTCTCGTCGGTCATAAACGACAGCACGTCGTTGTGTGTGTCAACCACGATTGCTTTGCGCTGAAGCTCGAGTGCTTTGCGCCAGAGCTTCTCGTCGCGCGCCTCGCCCGCAGCTGCGGATTGCTGGGCGGTCGCGTTGGCCGCAAGCAGACAAAGCAGACCAATAGTTAGGAACAGGATTCTTTTCCTTTGCATAGTGAATACAACTCCGGTCGGAATTTTTTGCGGATTAAGACCGCTCCATAGTGCAAACAACCCTGAACCCTAGTCAAGGTCGGGCCTCCTCAGCGTAGTGTCATATTTTTTTAAATTCTCTGCGCTCACGTCTGCGTTCTCTGTGCTTTAGCGGTCCGTCTTAGAGCGGGGATGTTACCTCTGACACGCCGAGACCGCTGAGAATTCGCAGAGAAACTGAGACTCCGCAGCTGGCTGCGAAAACAACTCCCAAGTGAGAGTCCTGCCGCTGAAACTCCAAATCGCTAAATTCTATATGTAAAGTATACTTGACATTACGGAAGGGGTGCTTTACACTCCTGTTCACTTCGAAGTTCACTTCAGAAAGGCTAAAGAAATGGAAGGAGTCGTTGAAATGGGAAACAAAGTAGTGGAGAAACGGTCGAAAGGTCCGGCCGCAGTGTTGGTCTTTTGCGCCTTAACCGTGGGGCTTGTTGTAGTGCACATCGTTCTGCGTGGCATTTACCCGCCGGGTCATCCCATTCGCCTGCTGGTTACCGGGTTGATGGTAGTTGGATTTGCCTCTTTTGTTTTTCTCTACACCCGATTGTTGTCGACGATGGATGAATATCAACGCCAGATTCAACTGTTTGCCCTCGCGATAGGCTTTCCGCTGTCGCTCGTAACGGCATGGGGAATCGGCTACTTCCGCGCTGAGGGCCTGCTGGCCGGAAGAGATCCGCGCGATTTACCGCTAGTCCTGTTAATTCCATACGCCGTCGGCTTCCTGGCCGCATGGCTCAAGTATCGATAGAGAGCCCCACGTTTTCCCGAGGACGGACCAATGAAGAACCGTTTGAAAGTGTTGCGGGCCGAGCAAAACTGGACGCAGGAAGACCTGGCGCAACGTGTCGGAGTTTCTCGACAGGCAATTAATGCGATCGAAACTGGGAAATACGATCCAAGTCTGCCGCTGGCGCTCAAACTTGGGAAACTCTTTGGCAAGCCCGTCGAAGAGATGTTCGCGCTTGACGAGGCGGAAGAGTCTTGACCCGTTCAAATAGTTGACTGCGCTTGGCGAAGGCGGCAAACCGCAAGTCCAACTGTGGCATGCCACGTTTAACGGCAGGAAGTTTCGGGCTATCATCGGCAGCAATGTCGATACTAATTGCCGAAGACAACGTGGCCCAACGCCATTACCTGCGCGAGATTCTGGACAAAGAGTTTTCCTCGCACACTCCAATTGTCGAAGCCGCCGACGGCGAAGAGACTGTCAAGCTGGCGCTCGAACACCGGCCCGAACTCTGCATCCTCGACATCCAGATGCCGAAACTCTCGGGCGTAAAAGCGGCGCGCGCAATTTGGCGCGACTTCCCTTCCGCGCGCATCATCTTCTGGACGCAGTTTCCACACGAGATCTATATCAACGAGATCCGCAAGATCGTTAAGTCAGTAGACCCGCCGCCGGCGTACGGCTTCATTCATAAAAATAATCCCGAGTCGCGTTTTCTGCGTTTCGTCGCGGCGGTGCTGGAAGACGGCGCCGACATGATCGATCCGGCGTTTAAGGATTCATTCAAACGTCCGCTACTCACTGAGTTTGAATCAGAAGCGCTTTACTATCTGGCGCTCGGTCTTTCAAACTGGGCCATCGCGCGAAAGTGTTCGTTGAGTCTGCGCGGCGTCGAGAGCCGGCTGGCTACGCTTTACGAAAAACTTTTCATATCCACGGCTGAAGGCACGCCGCACGAGGCCTACGAAAAGCTCGCTTACAACGTGCGCACCCGCGCCTTCTTCGAAGCGCTCCGGCGCGGGCTGCTGAACAATGATGAGCTCGAGAAGGCAGCACAGGATCTCGAAGGCTGGCTGGAACGCGACGGAAAGCGCTTTTTAGACGAACAGAAGAGTGCTAATCAAAAAAAGAAATAGCGAAAGGGCTACTCTGCACGGCGCGCAAAGCTTTCCGCCAAGATCGCAAAGGGTACGAGTGCCGCCAGGGCCTTGCTGCCCTCGTCGTTCTTTGCGTCTGACTTTGGGGTCTTTGCGTTTAAGTTTCTTTCTGCTCGCCGCTTTTTGTTTTTCGCTCGTTGTCTTACTCCTTCTGCCGCCTGCGCCCGTTTCGTCGCAAACGTCCGAAGCTCAACCAAGCCCGGCTGCTTCGCCATCTCCTTCACCGTCACCCTCGCCGTCTCCGTCGCCTTCTCCGACACCTGTCACGGGGTTACATCAATGGGGTGCGGTCACACTCTTTCACGGTCTGCCGTCGGATCGCGTAAATGCGATTGCGCAGGGTCCTGAGGGCGCGATGTGGTTTGGGACCGAAGCAGGCCTGGCGAAATTCGACGGACGCCGTACTCAGACCATTGCGATCAATGGCCTCGCGCCGGGCCGAGTGCTTGCGTTGCAAAGCGACGCTGATGGCGTGCTATGGATCGGAACGGAAACTGGCGCAGCGCGATTGATTGATGGTCGCTTCGAAGTAATAACCGAAATCAATGGCCATCCGATTAGCTCGATCCTCACGCCTGAACGCGGTCGTGCCCTGCTCGCTTCCGAACAGGGAAATGTTTTTGACTGCCGCATTCAACCGGATGGTTCGCGCCGCACCGAGCCCCTGCTGACGCAACAACTCCAAAGCGCCGATCGGGACGCGCCCGGCCCGCTGCTCATCACCAGCCTGATGATGGTCAATCAAACGCTTTTCGCCGGGTCATTCAGTCGCGGCGTTCTCGCAATCGCCGATGGACAGGCGCGCGAAATTGAAACCAAGCCCACAAGTTTTTTTGTACGCTCAATGGAAGCAGATCCGAGTGGGAAACTTTGGGTCGGATTGCGAGTGAAGAAAGAAGAGCCGGCGCTGCTGACGGGTTGGGAAGTCTCAAAAGTTGCTCGTAATGAAACTGCCACCGGAACAGTTTCGAGTATCAAGACGATCGGGAAGGATGTTTGGGTAGCGACCGACGGGCGCGGCGTCTTCCGTTTCTCAGAAGGGAAAAAGGTCCAACGATACACCTTCGACGGCACTGCCGGCGGATTGCGTTCAGATCATGTCTACACGATTTTCCAGGATCGCGAAGAGGTGATCTGGTTCGGCACCGACCGCGGTGTGTGCCGCTTCGATCCAAACGCAGTACGAGTTGAATCCGTTGGCGACGTCGCTGAAAGCAACTTCGTACGCACCTTTTACCAAACCTCGGAAGGCCATCTGTTAGCTGGAACCAACCGCGGGCTCTTCGTTCACGATACGGAACCGTCTGACTGGAACGCCGTTAGCGGGTTGGCGCGCAACATCGTTTATTCAATCGCGGAGGACAATCAGGGGCGACTGCTTGTCGGATCAGCCAGCGGTTTCTATGTGGCGAACAAGCCTTCCAGAGACGCACAGATTGAATCTTTAACCTTTACCCGGGTTGAGGCAGGTTCGGGAAATGTCGACGCGCTCGGTAGCATTCGGGCAATCACGCACTTCCGCGGCTCGGTTTACGTTGCCAGTTACGGCCGCGGCGTTGAACGAGCTGGATGAAAGCCGTCTCCAAAATGTTTGGGGCGCAAACCTGGCGGTGCCGCGCGATGTGATCAGTCTTTTCGCCGATGGGGAAAGGAGGCTGTTGGTGGGCTCCGCATCGGATGGAGTTCTTTCATTTGATGGCGCCGAGGTGAAACAGGAGCAGGTTTTCGCAAAACTCAAAGGCAGCACCGTGCGGTCGATCCTGAGCACACCCGATAACACTCTTTGGTTTGCCACCAATCGCGGAGTCTATTTGTGTCAGCCTGAGCGCGAATGCATCCTGGCCGCGCCGGGAGTCGAAGCACGGTCGCTGGCGAGAGATGCCGAGGCAAAACGAAATGAAGTGTGGTGTGCAACGACGGGAAGCGGGTTGCTGAAGATCAGGCTTGACGAAGAAGCGGGCCCGGTGGTTTCTCAACTGGACGTCGAGCAAGGCCTGCCTTCTCAAAACGTCTTCGCAGTTAGACCTCAATCGCAACCGGACGGCAGCGAGAATGTCCTGATCGGAACTGGCCGCGGGATCGCGCGCTACCAATCTGGCCGAACCACGCCCACGCTTTACGCAACCCGAGTCATCAGCAAACGCGTGCATTCGCCCAACGAGCTCGCCTCGGGACTGAGCCTCGAGTATCCGCAAAACAGTTTGCTTCTGGATGTGGCGGCGATCAGCAGTCGCACGTTTCCGGAACAATTTCAATACGCGTTTGCGCTGGTGGACGCCAAGGGCGCGCTGATCAAGCAGCGACTTTCACGCGAATCGCAGTTCACCATGGAAGGGCTGAGCGCAGGTAAATATCGCGTTACCGCGCGCGTGTTCACCAAGGATTTGCTGGCGTCGGAGCCGATGTCATTCGAACTGACAATTGCGAAGGCGCCTTTTCCCTGGACCTCGACGGCGCTCGCAATTCTTCTTGCGCTCGCGCTTCTCGCTTTGCTTTGGGCCATCCTGGAACGCCGCCGGATCGCGCGCACCAGCGCGGCACTCGTCGATGCGAACCGCGAGCTCGCCGATGCGCGGCTCAATCTCGCTAACGAAGCAGAACGCGAACGTCGTAGGATAGCTCGTGATCTTCACGATCAAACGTTGGCTGATCTGCGACACCTGCAATTGCTCACCGATCAGTTGCCACTTAACGAAGCTGCCCCCAACAGTCTACGACCTGGTCCAGCCGCCTTACGCACCGAGATTGAATCAATTTCGCAGGAGGTGCGCCGCATCTGTGAAGACTTGAGTCCGTCGGTGCTGCAAAATGTCGGCTTCGCTGCCGCGCTCGAGTTTGCCCTTTCTCATGCGGTGCAGGATGCGCCGCCGGAAAAAAGATTTGAGTATGAGTTTGTTTGCGACGAGTCGCTCGAGGAACAGGCGCGACTGCCGGGAAACGTGCAGATGCAGGTTTATCGAATTGTGCAGGAGGCTGTCAGCAACATTTGCAGGCATGCGGGGGCCACGCAGGTAAAGATGGAAGTGCACGCGGCGAGCGATTTCATTTTGACAATCGAAGATAATGGTCGCGCATTCGACGCAAACCAGAAGAGCGGCGGCCGCGGTTTGGCTAACATGCTCGCGCGTGCAAGCCTGATTGATGCGGAGGTTTCCTGGGGCAAGCGAGACGGTGCGAGCAATGTGTTTATGCTGCAACGGAAAAGAGCGGAGGCAGACGGCAACGAAGTCAGTACCACCACGCGGTAGCGGGTGGCGCCTCGCGGCTTTATAACGTTGGGAGCTAGGGATTTGATGGTTAATAAATCCTTTGGCGGCCTAACTTCCAATCTTTGCGTTGCCTCAGCGTTCTCTGCGCCTCCGCGGTAAAGAGTTTGCAGCAGAATCACCGTCGAGGCGCAGAGAAAGCTGCGACTACGCTGAGCAGAATTGACGAAATGGATAAATTACTTCTTGATTTCAGTTCCGAAGTGTCATCCGCTCTTGCGGCCGGAAAGCCCATCGTCGCGCTTGAATCAACAGTGATCGCGCACGGCTTGCCGCGCCCGCAGAATCTGGAAACCGCGCAGCGCCTCGAGGCTCTGGTCAAAGATAACGGCGGCGTGCCGGCCACCATCGCCTTGCTCGAAGGCCGTCTCTCGGTGGGACTAAACGAAGATCAGATTCGGTTTATTGCCGACGCCGGCGACATCAAGAAGATCAGTATTCGGGATCTTCCCATCGCAGTTGCGCAGAAGTGGAACGGCGCCACGACTGTTGCTTCTACCAGCTGGATTGCGGCGCGCGCGGGAATCAAAGTATTTGCCACCGGCGGAATTGGGGGCGTGCATCGCGGTTCACTGCCCGATATTTCAGCGGATCTGCCGGTACTCGCGTCAACGCCGATCATCGTGGTTTGCTCCGGCGCCAAGATAGTCTTGGATCTTCCGGCGACGCGTGAATGGCTGGAAACCAATGGTGTTACCGTCGTCGGATATGGATCGGGCGAGATGGCTTCATTCTATTCACGCGGAAGCGGCCTGCCGGTCGACGCGCGTTGCGATTCGGCGCCAGCGGTTGCCGACATTTTCCGCGCTCAGCGGGCGTTGGGAATTAATAGTGCGTTGCTGGTAACCGTTCCCGTGCCGCATGAATTTGAAGTACCCGAAGCGATGCTGAAATCCTCTCTTGCCGAAGCGTTAGACCAGGCCGAACGTCAACTCATAACCGGAAGGCAGCTCACGCCGTTTCTCCTTTCGCACATGGCCCAGGCGAGTGATGGGGCCACACTGCGCGCCAACATCGCGCTCCTCGAAAACAATGCTCGCGTCGCCGCGCAGATCGCCGTAGCGCTGGGTAGCGGTTAGGTCCGACAAGCTTCCGCTTGTCGTCGAACTTTTCAGGTTAAGGGCGACAAACTGAACTTTGTCGGACCATGCTCCCTGAATTTGTAGGGGCACGGCATGCCGTGCCCTTACTTTTGGCCGAGCACGCTTCGCGTGCTTCAACACTATGCGGTGATCGTCGCCGCAACCGTCTGGCTCCACGGGCCGCGCTCGCCGCGCGTGTTCACCCAACGAAGCATGTAGTAAGCGATCTTGCCTCCATCGTCGCCATCAAACGCAGCCGTATATGGCGTTCTCGTATCCGTGGCAAGATAACTCAGTTCACTCGGATCGACCGGCGAAACGCCTCCCACCTTGACCCACACTTCGCAACCTGAAATTCCCGTCGGCTTGGTTCGCGGATGCTCCGTTGGCTCGCGCAGATGATCCCCGCCTATGCGGGAAGATCATACTGATCCCAACATGGCGTCCCCGCGGTTTAGCGGAAGCTCCGCTAAGTTCCCCGGAGGTGCACTGCATGACAGGTATGGTCCGCGGACCTCAGCGGACGTTCCGTTAACGTGAGCAGACGGTCCCCGCAAATGCAGGGATGACAGCCGCGTCCCGACGGAAAATCCGCTAACCTCAGCGGAAGATTCGCTGCGGTTAACTCACCGCACGCTGGCCAGCGGCAAAACTTCACCGGAAGCCTGCGGATACGGAAATACCGCCCAAAACCTGGCAATTTTCAACTAACGATGCTGAATGAGCGTTCCCTTGGATAGCTTCAGGGCCTGGTATCGAGGTTCGCTTCGGCGGAGGCTCGAGTCGTGAGTCCTAAAGCTGCTTTTTGAGCGCGGATTGAATATCAAAAGTGAGGCGTGCGTGTCAACAAATTTTGGCAAGAAAACATTAGGATCAGTCGTCGTTGGCAAGCAGCTTTTCGTGGCCTCAAGGGGAGCGTGTCTTTATCGTCCGCTTTCCGGGTCAACAATTGAGAATCCCTTCAGCTGACCCACCAGTTCCACCGTTTCCAGGCTTACCGTGACCACCTGTCCAATTAGGCGAACGATGTAATCAGGATCGTCGGCGCGGTTAGGGTCGTTGGTGATGCCGCTGCGTTTGTCGGTGCTCACCTGATACTGATCGACAATCCAGTCCAGCGCCGAGCGATTGCCTAGCCGATACTCAAACACTTCGGGCGGGATTCCACTGAGCGTCAGAAAGTCGTTATAGATGAGCGAGCGCTTGTCTTTGCTCAGCTTCATTCTCTCGACGCGCCAGTCGAGCGCTTCACCAGGCGCTTCGATTCTCTCCAAGGGATATTCGGGTTGCTGTTCGTAGCCTACATGAATCTCCGCCAGCCGCTTCCCGATTTGAGCGAACTCTTTGAAGTCAGGAGCGAACGGGATGCGCGGCAACTCGCGCTTCAGGTTGGCCGCGTAACGTTCGCGATAGGACGGGTGATGCAGCAAGGCGTAGACGTAATGAAAGATGTCCCACTTGGTGATTGATTTGTTTTTGTAGTGCGCGCGGAATTGTTCCAGCGCCCAGTCGGTGATGTTCTCGCGCCGGTTCGTGCCATCCTCGTTGTAGGTGTAGAACGGGAAGCACTGCGTGCTGCATCCCGGACTAACGAGATGGAGATCGACAATCTTGTCGCTCGCTAATGCCATGAACGCCTTTTCTGAGCCTTGGCCGGTTAGACAGATTACTTGATTCTCGGTTTCAGACTGTCTGAGTGGAAATATGGAAGGAAAGACATAGACCTCTTCATTCAGCACCCTGTCGAAAAACAATTTAGATTTTGTGAATGGGCGGTATAGAGCTGCTCTTATTTTCTCTTCGGCGTACTCGGCTTCAACCCCTCTTCCTAGATCCAGCTTAAGATCTCTGCTCCACGAAATGTTTTGGGCGCCGTAATCAATCAGAACATCAGCAGTTTCGGCTTTGTTTTGCGGGTTTATCCATTTGAAGACCAATTCGTTGTACGCGTCGATACTCTTGATAATGTTTACAGTGAGTGCGTGCTCGCTAAAGTTGTATACCCAAGCGTCCCTGCTTGTCGCAACTCCTCTTCCGTAAGTCTTGAAGATCGTTTCAGCGGTCGCCAGTGTGCCAGCTTTCGCAGTCTTGTTGCCGACGGGGATGAATGTCTCAAACTCCTCCTGCATTCCCAAAGTAAGCCAATTGTGTTTCGCGTCAGGCTGCAAGCTCCTGCCAATCCACATTACCAACGTGCTGCGTCTCGTCGAGGTAGGCATACTTCTCCTCTTTGCGCCAGAACTCATCAACGCGTGCATAGAAGATTTTTGCCATCGGCTTGTTGTCACCCCGCAAGGGGTGGAAGATAGTAGCCAGGGGTAAGCGCTGTTTCAGCGCGCCACCCCTGGGAACAGATCATTTATCAAACGCACCCTGAAGGGGTGCCAGACAGTTTCTTGCGCCCCTCCAGGGCGCGATCTCTAAACTACTTGATCCAGGGGTGGCGCGCTGAAACAGCGCTTACCCCTGGCTACTATCTCTTGCCCTTTCAGGGCATTTTCAGATCGCCGGTTGCGGTGTATTCAGGCTCCATGTAAAGATCGATTGCTTCGCGGATGTTCCCCATCTTCGATTTTCTTTTCCGGCGAATCTCCGGATTCCTTTCCGAGATTCCGACAACCCTGCGGCAACTCCATCGCATCACAGCCTCGAAATCCGAAAGCTGCTCCCCAGGCTCAACTCTTAAAGTCAAAAATTAGAAGTTAGGACAGGTGGGTGAAACAAATATGTTTCCCCTGCGGAGGCCGCAGTGTGTCTCTCCTGACTAACCCGGCTGGAAAATTTTAGGAGGCCGCCATGAGCCGCAGATGGCTTCTCTCTCTCTTGTGCCTTTCCTTCGTTGTTGTCTTCGTTCAACTATCGAGCGCCAATAGCAGTTTGCGCGTCAATGAATCGGCGACAAAATTTCTGGTTCGCGACAATGCGACGGTGCAGCTTGAAGTTGTAAATCCCGCCGGCCATAAAGTTTCGGCCCACCTGAATTTGGAATTGCTTGATCCGAAAGACGTGGTTCGAGGACTCACCATCCGCGACGTGGAACTGCAACCCGGCCTAAACAAATTGACACTGCCGTTGACGTTGCCGGCCGCCCGCATCAATGAGGAAGATGACAGCGAGTTGCCCTGGTATCGCTTGCGTTATCGATTTGATCCCTCGGCTGAGTTCAAAGCCTCGCTTGGCCCGGCGACCGGAATAATCTCCCTTTCCGAAATCGATTTGCCGGATATTTTCGCGCTTGAAGTCAGTGCCCCCGACCGAACCCAACGCAGCGCGCGTTACCAGGCGCACATTCGCACTCTCCATCCGATTACCGCCAAACCAGTTAAAAATGTGGACGTGAGCATGGAACTGCGGTTTAGCGAGGAGAAGGGCGAAACGATCAAAGGTTCAGGGCTGACTGATGCCGACGGCTATGCGCTCGTGGTCGTGGAAATCCCCGCCAAACTAAGTTCTGACGAAGCCGAGATGAAGGTGGTGGCAAGACGCGGCGGATTCGTCAGGAAGGTGGGCCATGAGGTTGAGCTCAAGGATAGTGCGCGCATTATGGTCAACACGGACAAGCCCATCTATCAACCGGGACAACCGCTTCATGTTCGCGCGCTGGTCTTCGATGCCGGCAACCGGGCCGTGCCAAATGCGGAAGCTACTTTGACCATAACTGATCCGGAAGATACCGAAGTATTTGAGTCAAGCCTCATTACTTCCCGCTTCGGAGTTGCCACCGCCGACTGGTCCATTCCGGAGAACACACGCTTGGGTGACTACTCGATTCGCATCGAGATGGATGATGAGAGCTATGGCGACGCGGACGGTTTCCAGGGCGTCAAGATTAGCCGGTACGACTTGCCAAACTTTGCGGTTAACATGAAATCAAATCGCTCTTACTACCTGCCGGGACAAAACGCAGACGTTGAGATCCGCGCCGACTATCTTTTTGGCCAACCCGTAAAACGCGGCCGCGTGAAGGTTGTGCAGGAAGAGGAACGTGAATGGGATTTCAAGAAGCAGTCATGGGAAATCAAGGAGGGTCAGAAGCACGAAGGAGAGACTGACGAAACCGGACTCTTCATAGCCCACATTGACTTGGCAAAAGAACACAAGGACCTTGCGGACAGCGACTACTCTCGCTTTACCGATCTCAGCTTCGCCGCTTATTTCACCGACCCAACCACAAACCGGACCGAACAGCGCAGATTCGATCTGCGGGTCACTAAAGACTCGATTCATATCTACGTGGTGGAAGGCCCAAACCAGCAGTCACCCGGTCTCCCAATGCAATTTTACCTGGCTACCTCGTTTGCGGATGGCGCGCCCGCCCCTTGCGAAGTCGCCATCAGTGAGCCTCCGGCGAAAGACAGTGAGTCCGGAATCTCTCCACCAGTGCTCCGTAACATCCGCACAAACAAATATGGTCTCGCTAAAGTGGCTGGGTTAGTGCTGCCGGACCTCGCCCGAGATGGGTACCCGTCTCTTCGTTTCACCGCCATGAGTCAAGGAAGTGTAGCCGGCCATCATACTGAATCGTTTTACTACCGCGACTTGCCGGTGATTCGAGTCGAAACCAACAAGGCCCTCTATGCACCCGGCGAAGCAATTCAGGTGAACATAAATGCGAGCAAGCCGGACATGAGTGTGGTCGTTGAAGTAGCGCGTGGATCAGACATCATCGAATCGAAATCCCTCGCACTTCAAAACGGCGCGGCGAGTCTCACTCTGCGCTCCCGGCCCGCATTCAAGGACGAAATCACAATCTCTGTTTTCTCAAAGAGCCGGGAATATCCCGAATCCTACAGTTTTCCGTTCGGGTCTCGCACAGTGCTCTTCCCGCGAAATAGAGATCTCAAGGTCGACTTTCGTTTGGACCACACGGATTACAAGCCGGGTGACAATGCAACGGTGGACTTTAGTATTTCCACACCTGAAGGTAGACCAGTGAACAGCGCGCTCGGCGTCGTGATCTTTGACCGGGCTGTGGAAGAACGAGCGCGCACTGACCAGGAGTTCAGAGGTCAGTTTGGTTTTTTCGGCAGTTTCAGCCAGTGGCGTGGATACGACAATCAGATCGCCGGCATTACTCGCAGGACGTTGCAAAATATCGATGCAGCAAAACCCCTGCCCGAAGAAATGGCGCTGGCCGCTGAACTGCTTCTCGGATCCGGCTCAGAAAGATCGAGCGAATTCACCTCTGAAGGATTTGAAACAGACTACCGGGGCGTTTTTGCCAACCTGACTCGACAGCAACTTGAGCCGATTGGAAAACTTCTAGATGCTCGATACAACCAGGGCGGATTCTATCCGGCAAGTGGTGAGAGTCTGAGGCGATTGCTGGTTGAATCCGGATTGGACTTTGATCAGTTTTATGATCCGTGGGGAACGCCTTATCAGGAAAAGTTTTCGGTCGAACGGGACAACCTCATCTTCGAGATCATAAGTGCCGGGCCCGACAAGTCGTTTGCTACGCCCGATGATTCCAGCCTCACTCGCATTGCCCGCCCTTACTTTCGCTACACGGGTGAGGCGATCAATCGCGCCGTCGAACGCTTCCACGCACGGACCGGTGGTTTCATTCGCAGTCTTGAAACTCTACGGACCGAGTTGCGACTTGAAGGAATCGACCTTGATTCACTACGCGATAACTGGGGACAACCTTACGAGTTTGCGTTCACCACTGCGCGAGACAAATTCAATGTCAGCGTTTACAGCAGCGGTCCGGATAAGAGTTTCCAAAGTGCGGATGCAAAATCGGACGACTTCGCGCTCTGGCAAACCAGCATCAACTATTTCACGGAAACGCGAGTGCAGATCGATAAGGCCCTGGCAAGATCATTCCTGGCAACCAACGCGTTTCCCAAAGATGACAATGAATTCCATCGCACACTTCTGGATTCGGGACTTCGCCCGGACCAGTTGCGCGACCCATGGGGAAATCGCTTTACCGGGATTTACAAGACGGAGACGCGCGTCTCAAGCCGGCCGGTCCTTCAGTCTCTCGCCGTTTACGGGCAGACGGGGAATGGGACCATCGGAATCACGCCGGTCAAAGAAGTGATCGGTTCAGTGCGGCTAAGGAGCATTGGCGAAGACGGCAAAGCCGGAACCGATGACGACTTTGACGTCGGCGAATTTTCGCGGAGCAGGCCCAGCGATAACGAACGCGGACTGGTTTCGATCGCGCCGGTGAAGCATTTTCTCCCCTCGGGAGGCCGGGGTGCGATTAGGGGAACAGTGGTTGACTCGAATGCCGGCGCCGTTACCGGAGCCGTGGTCACGGCAACTCACAAAACCTCATCGTTGACTTTTGAGACCAGAACAGATGACGAGGGTAAGTTCCTTCTAGAAAACCTTCCGGTTGGTCTTTACGAAGTTAAGTGTGACGCGTCGGGTTTCATGAAGGCGATCGTAGACGGTGTTCCTGTAAGTTCAGCAAACATAACGACCGTTAATGTCAGCATCAACCCGGGAACGGTAAGTGAAACCGTGAACATCACCGCCGCTGGAGACGTCGTTAATCTGACGTCGTCAACCACTGCCACCATCGTTACCAAAAGCGGATTGCAAGTTTCGATTGCCCATCCGCCTCAATTGGCAACGCCCCGCTTGCGCGAATATTTTCCGGAAACACTCGTTTGGCAGCCGTCATTGGAGACCGACAAGCAGGGTCGTGCCCAACTCAAGTTTAAGCTCGCAGATAACATTACCACCTGGAAGATGTCGGTGATTGGCTCGACCGAAGATGGCGAGATGGGAACGGCTGAGACAGAAATCAAATCCTTCCAGCCTTTTTTTCTGGAACATGATCCGCCTCGCGTGCTCACCGAAGGCGATCAGATCTCATTACCGGTCGTCCTGAGAAACTACCTCGAGCGTCCACAGGTCGTTGACCTCGAAATGAAACCGGCGAGCTGGTTTACTCTGCAGGGCGCGCCTCGCCAACGCGCCACAGTGCCCGCCGGCGATTCCGCGAAACAAATATTTGAGATGAAAGCTGTCGCATCGGTGAAAGACGGCAAGCAACAGATAACGGCCAGAGGATCAGAGGCGGGAGATGCAATTGAAAAACCTGTAACCGTGCACCCTGATGGCGAAGAAAAGACGCAGACCGCCAGCAACGTTTTCGGTGACACTGCAGGACTGGATATCAACCTGCCCGCTTCAGTGATCCGAGGTTCAGCAAGAGCTGAGTTGAAGATCTATCCCAGCCTGATGGCCCATGTGGTGGAGAGCATCGAGGGCATCCTTGAACGTCCTTACGGCTGCGGCGAACAGACAATATCGTCAACCTATCCCAGCGTGCTGATCCTGCGTGGAAACCAGCAAACGAAGATCGATGCGCGAATTGTCGCGAAAGCAAAAAGCTATGCAGCCCAGGGTTATCAGCGCCTGTTGAAATATCGCACGGCGGACGGCGGCTTTGCCTATTGGGAGTCTGACGATGCGGATCTTGCTTTAAGCGCTTATGCGCTGCGGTTTCTGCGAGATGCTTCTCAGTTTGTTGAGGTCGATCCCGAAGTGATTAAGAGCTTGCGCCAGTGGCTGATTAAACGTCAGCAGACCGATGGTAGTTTTTCCGCCACCGGTTACCGCGCCGACCAGCCGGGAGATCCCGCGGATGCATTGCTTAGTGCCTATGTAACTCGGGTCCTCGCGATGACTGAGTCGCCGGTAAAAGTGTCGGGTGAGCTGAATGCTCGACCGTCACCAGGTAAAGCCTCACCAGAACTCCAGCACGCGCTTTCTTACCTCGCCGCGAAGATTCAAACGGTCGACGAACCCCACCTAATCGCATCCTACGCTCTTGCGGCAACTGACGCGGGAGACCGTGCCGGTGCGCAGCGCGCGATTGCAAAACTGCGGACGCTCGCCCAGACGGAGGATGACACGACCTATTGGAACCTGGACACCACTACGCCTTTCAACGGTTGGGGTAACGCTGGTCGAGTGGAAACGACAGCGCTTGTGATCCAGGCCCTGACGCATTTCTCAAAAACTGCGAGCACTCGTCCGGATCAAGCTGACTCACTCACGCAACGCGGATTGCTTTTCCTGCTTAGACAAAAAGACCGCTATGGGGTCTGGTATTCAACCCAGGCAACAATCAACGTGCTCGACACCCTGATGTCGTTGCTTGCCACGGACTCTCAGGCGGGTGTTGCTGCCCCCGGCCAACCGGTGATGATTGACGTCATCGTCAACGGTCAACCCGCCACCTCACTAAAGTCGCCGGCAGGCGCTCAGAACACAGTCATGATTCGCGCCGACGTCTCGGCTTTTTTGCGAAGTGGAACAAACCGGGTGGAACTGCGTCGGCCGCGCGGCTCAGCGATCGCTTCGATCCAGCTGGTGGCAAATTATTACGTGCCGTGGTCCACGCAAGACTACCAGACAAAAACTCGAGCGCCGGGATCCGTTTTCCTTTCGGCTAAATTTGATAAGCACGTCGGCGCGATCAACGAAGAAATCGTCTGCAGCGTCAAAGCCCAACGAGGATCTACTGTGACTGGAATGATGCTCGCAGAAATTGGCTTACCGCCAGGCGCTGATGTCGATCGCGCTTCGCTCGAAAGCGCCATGAAAAATTCCGGGTGGGCCATGAGCCGTTACGACGTCTTGCCGGACCGGGTAGTGTTTTACTTCTGGGCCGATTCAGGCAACGCTCAGTTTTCCTTTAAGTTTCGGCCGCGCTTCGCTCTGACCGCAAAGGCCGCGCCGTCAACGATCTATGACTACTACAACCCGGAGGCCGGTGCGGTGGTTGAACCTGTGACATTCACTGTCCGATGAGATTGTTTTGAATTTATTGAAGCGGAAGCAAGATCCGGAACATCCATCCCCAGCGTTGGTCTAAGTCTGCGCACAAGTCGAAGCAGCTCTCTCCCCGGCTCTCCGACCAAACTGCGACTTGATTAAGGAGACTCTGTAATGGCACCAAAACTCTTCCTGAAAAACCTATCTATTCCTTCCCCGTGTGAGGTTGATTGGAATTCCATGAAGGGAAACGATCAGGTTCGATTCTGCGAACACTGCGAACTTTCCGTTCACAATCTTTCTCAAATGACACGACATCAGGCGGAGCGTTTGGTATCCCGTTCAAACGGACGCCTGTGCGTTCAATTTGTTTCAGACGAAAACGGAAAACCTCTGTTGTCGGAAGCGGGGATGAAGTTGCATCGCATCAGCCGCCGTGTTTCGCGAATCGCCGCCGGAGCTTTTACCGCGGCGTTAAGCGTGAGCAGCGCAGTGGCCCACGGTTACCAGAGTTGCCCGAGCCGTCAATTCAACTCGGCGGCGACGATTTCTCAGCCTACGTCTGTCTTGGGAATGTCCAGCGTCGTGGGGAAAGTGACGGACCCTAATGGCGCGGCGATTTCCGGGGCGACTGTGGCACTCGCAAACGATCAGTCGAAGGTGGTTCTTTATGCTTCGTCCGACGACTCAGGACAATTCAAATTCGGTTACCTCGAGGCGGGTCTCTATAGTCTGAGAATTGAAGCGCCAGGATTTGCGGCGGAAGAGGCCGGCACCGTTTATCTTCAGGCCACGGGCGAAACCCGTATCGATCGCACCCTCAAGATTGAAGAAGTTGAAGCAAACATTGAGATGAACCGCCGGGTAAGGTCGTTCTACGTGACCGGCGGCGCTGTGGCGGTCGTTACGCCCGCTCATCCTTTCGTCAGAGCTGCTCAGGAAGACAATCTCGAAGAATTGACCGCGTTGATCTCAGAAACCGACGTAAACATGCGCGATAAACGCAGTCGAACGACGGCGCTGGAGCACGCTGTGCGTAATGCAAACCGCGAGATGGTCCAGTTTCTACTTGCGGCCGGGGCGGATCCGAATGCCAAAGACGCAGTTGGCCAAACCGTTCTGATGACGCTGGATGAGGATGCCACCGCGGATCTGGTCTGGGATCTGATCAATAGCGGAGCGAAAGTGAACCTACAGGACGTGGGTGGAAACACGCCGCTCATGGAGTTGGCAGGCTCGAAGAATGTCGAGGCAATAAAAGCGCTACTTGATGCAGGTGCCCGGCTGGAAACAAAGAACGATCAGGGACGAACAGCCCTGATGGTTGCGGCAACCGCCGGTCACGTCAACACGGTTCGTGCCATGATCCTTGCCGGCGCGGACATCACTGCGCTGGACAAGGAGAAGAAAGATGCTCTGGCCTACGCCCTCGAAGAAAACAACAAAGCCGTCATCAGGCTGCTGAAATCCAAAGGAGCATTGGAAACCCTGGCGCAGAATGAAGAGGAAGTGGAAGAGGAAGTGGAAGAGGACGAGCCATAACACTCCACTCTCATCCGAGCGTTTTGCCTTCAGAGACTCGGAAAAATGCTAGGAGTGGGCGTTGCCAGTTGTGCTACTCTAGGCGCCTGATTTTGGGAGAAACGCTTCAGGAGGAATCATGGCAGACGATAACGATAATAAAGAAACTTGTAAGAATCCGGTGTGTGGTTGTCCTCCGCACGACGGTAAATACTGTAGTGCTTCGTGTGAAGGAACCGGCGACACGATAGAAATTGATTGCGACTGCGGACATGAAACCTGCAGCGGGAATTTCTAAGGAAGGCCCACCACACCTTGGCAGTCAACAGACATGTTAAAGATCTCGGGGCGCCTCGCGCCCCTTTACTTTTGGCAGGACCGACAGCTACTGGCTTAACTTCAGAAACTGGGCCGCCAGTTTTGGTCCAGTGCCCTCATCCTCATGCTTGAAGAATACAAACGTCTCTTTCCAGTTCTGAGAGCGAATGCGCTCCACCCATTCCACCAGATTCTCTTCAGAGTAGTTGACGCGGCGAAGCCGTAGATAACCCCAGTCGGCAGTTTTGTCGATGTGAGTGGTCGGCATGTCGTCGGTATCGGAAACGACCAACGGGCGGTTGTGGCGCCGCAGGAGATCCAACACGTCATCGTCGAACCATTCCGGATGGCGAAACTCAAACGCCGCAGGTATCGCGGCCGGCAACTGCGCCAGAAACGATTCCAGCCGCGGCAAGTCCTTCTTCATGTTCGGTGGCAGCTGAAAAAGCACGACGCCAAGCTGGTCTTCGAGGATTGATGCAGTCTCGAGAAAGTATTTCGTCTCTTCTTCTGTCTCCTTAAGCCGCTTGAAGTGGGTGATCCGTTGCGAGGCCTTGAGTGAAAACCGAAAGGTCGGCGGCACCTGCGCCTTCCAGTTTTCCAGCATGCTCTTTTGCGGCATGCGATAGAAGGTGGCATTGATTTCCACCGTGCTTAACTGGGTGGCGTAGAAGGACAACATTTCCTTCGCCGGGATTTTTTCCGGATAGAAGCTGCCCTTCCATTCTTTGTAGCTGTAGCCGCTGGTGCCGACGAGTAGGTTCATTTGCGTGGTCGCCAATGCATTGCCTTGATTAGGGTATTCGTCGTGCCTACATTTCTCTTCAGGCGAGTTATTGGCGCGTCAAGCTAATCTATGGTACACACAGGCACGCAAGATCAACTGCCTGGTTCAAGAGATTCTAGCTCAGCCATGTCATCAATAACTACAAACATTGAATCGCTGCAACACGAGGACCGAGTCTTTCCTCCGCCACCGTCGTTCGCTGAGAGAGCTCATATAAAGAGTGCTGATGAACTGATCCGTCTGCGCGAGGAGGCAAACGCAGACCCGGAAGCCTTCTGGGCACGCATGGCCGAGGAGCTTCATTGGTTCAGGAAATGGGACACAGTCTTAAACTGGCAACCGCCGCACGCCGAGTGGTTCGTCGGTGGAAAGACAAACGTCTCATACAACTGTCTTGACCGTCATCTCGAGGGCTGGCGGCGCAACAAGGCAGCGTTGATTTGGGAAGGCGAACCAGGTGATCAGCGCACGCTCACTTACCAGCAATTGCATTTCGAAGTGTGCAAATTTGCAAACGTACTCGATCGCGTCGGGATACAAAAAGGCGATCGTGTTGCTCTTTACATGCCGCTGATCCCGGAGTTGGCCATCGCTATGCTTGCCTGCGCGCGCGTGGGCGCAACGCACTCCGTTATCTTCGGTGGGTTTTCCAGCGGTGCATTAATTGATCGAATTAACGATGCAAGCTGCAAGCTGGTGGTAACGGCAGACGGTGGTTGGCGCCGGGGAAAGGAAGTAAAACTAAAACCAGCGGTTGATGAGGCGCTTAAGGCGACGCCCTCCGTTGAAAACTGCATAGTTGTTCGCCGCACAGGCGAGCAGATCGCCATGGAATCCGGCCGTGACCATTGGTGGCACGAGTTGATGACCACGGTTGACGGCCGTCACACAGCCGCGGAATTGGACAGTGAACACCCGCTCTACATTCTCTACACCTCGGGCACGACCGGAAAGCCAAAGGGGATCCTGCATACCACTGCCGGTTACCTTTTGCAGGCGCATCTGACGACGAAGTGGATCTTCGATCTCAAAGACGAAGATATTTATTGGTGCACTGCAGACATCGGCTGGGTCACCGGACACAGTTATGTTGTCTATGGACCACTTTCAAACGGCGCCACGGTGCTGATGTATGAAGGTGCGCCCAATCACCCCGAACCGGATCGCTTCTGGGACATCATTGCACGACATCGGGTCAACATCCTCTACACCGCCCCGACGGCAATTCGTGCGTTCATCAAATGGGGCGAGCAGTGGCCGCTGAAACACGATCTCTCCAGTCTCCGTTTGTTGGGCACGGTCGGCGAGCCCATCAATCCGGAAGCATGGATGTGGTACTACAAGATAATTGGAAAAGGCGCCTGCCCCATCGTTGACACATGGTGGCAAACTGAAACAGGGGCAATAATGATTTCTCCCCTACCCGGCGTTACTCCCACAAAACCAGGTTCCGCAACGCTTCCCTTTCCAGGTATCGACGTAGACGTAATGACTCGCGAGGGTAAGCCGGTCGGCGCAAACGAGGGCGGCTATCTGGTAATCAAACGTCCGTGGCCTTCTATGCTGCGGACAATCTGGGGCGATGACGAGCGCTATCGCGAACAGTATTGGTCGCAACTTGAAAACATTTATTTCGCCGGCGACGGCGCCCGGCGCGATAAGGATGGTTACTTCTGGATCATGGGCCGCATCGACGACGTAATCAACGTCAGTGGTCACCGGTTGGGCACGGCTGAAATTGAGAGCGCGCTGGTGTCACACGAAGCGGTCGCCGAGGCTGCGGTGGTCGCGCGTCCCGATGATCTCAAGGGTTCCGCGATCGTTGCCTTTGTGACGCTGGAAGGCGCCCGCGAGGCAACACCGCAACTGAACGAAGAATTGCGAGCACACGTAACGAAGGAAAT
Source organism: Pyrinomonadaceae bacterium (assembly GCA_963724185.1). Classification (GTDB taxonomy): domain Bacteria; phylum Acidobacteriota; class Blastocatellia; order Pyrinomonadales; family Pyrinomonadaceae; genus PSRF01. The sequence goes on from CAVRTN010000001.1 coordinate 444,875, forward strand.
TGGGGCGCTCGCAAGACCTGACGAGCTTAGGTTCACAGATGCCCTGCCGAAAACTCGTTCGGGAAAAATCATGCGACGGTTGCTGCGCGAGATTGCCACGAGCGGATCTGTCGCCGGGGATGTGACGACCCTCGAAGATTTCTCCGTTTTGGAAAAGCTGCGGAGCGACGAAGATTAGCAGCAGGACATGCATTCCTGTCTTTCTTTCTTGTGTGTGATAGGCACGGGACAGGCGGGATGATTGTCCCAACTAAAAAATCACTGCGAATTTTCCAATAAACAATATAAACTCCCCTCCTCGAACAGGCGTTCTTCCAGCGATCCCAGCGCTGACACGCCTCTCGCAGAATTTTGATCGAAGCTAATGTTCTTCTTGCCCAACAGGAGTTTTTAAAAATGTCTCGCCAAATGGAAACTGAACACCGTTCAGGACCACGCTATTTAGTATCATTCGAAGTTCGCGCGGAATGGGATGGACCGGAAGGTTTTCACGTTGTGTCGGAAGGTACAACTGAGGACGTAGGGCCGGAAGGCACTCTGGTTCACCTGCCCAAAAAGCTTCCAGACGTTGGCAGTCGCGTACGCTTGGAAGTACAGGGCGAGGATGGACAAAAGCTAAATGTTATCGCCGAGGTGCTGCGCATCGAGAGAAACCCGGGACATCCACTGGCAGCGCTGCAACTCCTGGGAGCTACCGAGGAATGGAAAGGCTTGATCTGGGAACCGGCAAAACCGAGAGTGGTGGCTCCCAAACCGATCGCCACTGATGATGACGAAGATGATGAAGACGAATTTGACGAACCAGCAAACTGAAAGGACGTGACGATGAGCGCCCCTATAACTCTGCCCGATCACGAACGAAGAAAGTATCCGAGGTATCACGTCAGCACGCGTCTGACACTGGCCATCGAAGACGAGAGTCTCGAGGAATCGATCGGCCTCGGTGAACCGTCTGATATCAGCCTTGGTGGTTTGCGTGTCTCAAATCTTCCCGCGTGCCCTAACGTCAGAGTCGGCGACCAACTTGGATTGCTGCTTCTGGGTCAGGAAGACGCTTTGTCACTGCATGGCGAAGTGGTCCACCATGCGACTCCGGACACGTTTGGAGTTGAGTTTCGAACAATTACGCCGACGGAACAGATTGCCATCGGCCGCATCATCGCCAGATTGTATAACTAGCTAACCCTCGAAACGTGAGCAACCAGGAATCCAAAGATGCGGCACGTGCCGCAGCCAAATCCGCGGTCGAGGCCACCTGGCCGCAGACGCGCGCTGTGCTCCGCATAATCCTGATCATCCTGGTCGTTGCCATCACACTCTGGATCCTCATCAAGCTAACTGGCGTTATTCTGCTGCTAATCCTGTCGATTTTCTTTGCCTACTTCGTGGCGCCGCTCGTTGAATTCTTAAGCCGCCCAGTAAAGATTTCCGGAAAGCAAGTGGCTATGCCACGAACGCTTGCGATTGCGCTTTCCTACTTAATTATTGTTGCCGTGATCGTGCTTGGGATTTATGTCCTGGCCCCGCAGCTGGGAAGTCAGTTTCCAGAGTTTACCGAACAGGCGAGAAATTACTGGACTACGGTGGGAGGAAAGATGCAGGGTCTGGTGGCTTACTTCCGCGCGCACCGAATGCCTGGTCCCCTGCTCGACGCGATCAATGGCGCCATACCGGGAATAATTGATAGCGTCAGCCATACGGTGAGTTCGGTGCTGACAGGGATGGTTGGCTGGCTCGCCTACATCCCCTGGCTCATCATTATTCCGGTCTTGAGTTTCTTCCTCTTGAAAGACGTAGACACCTTTCGCCGATCAGCTTTGCAGATGCTGCCTCGCGGACGCTGGCGCTGGCGTGGGGACGAATTCTTTCAAGACGTCAACAGCACACTCGCCGCTTACATTCGGGCCCAACTAACTGCTTGTCTTTTCATCGGGATAATTTGCGCGATTGGCTTCACGCTGCTCGGCCTTCCCAGCCCGCTGGTGTTGGGTGTGATTGCGGGAGTATTTGAATTTGTGCCGCTGGTTGGACCACTAATGATTGCTGTAGTCGCGGCCATCCTCGCGATGCTTCATGCAGGTCCATTTTCCGCGCTGATGGTGATTGTGTTTCTGGTCGTGTTGCGCATCGTGCAGGATTACGCAGTTTATCCTCGTCTGATTGGCCATGGCATCCACCTGCATCCTCTTGCGGTAATTATTGCTTTACTTTCCGGCGCAGAGCTGGCGGGCGTGGCGGGGATTTTTTTGGCGATTCCGGTGGTGGCGATTCTTGCCGTCAGCTATCGACACTGGCTCGAACATCGCGGCAGCGAAGGGCTCGCGGACATTCTCGAACCCACGCCCGTTGAAGCTACTTCGCCACTCGCAGCTGAATTAATGACTGATCTCGAACGTTCTGAACATCCAGCGCATCCAGATGCTAACACCACGCCTGAGGAGATGGCGCGCGAGCGCCCGGACCTTACGACCGGCGAATTGAAACTGCCTGATGAGGATTAGAAGGCCAGCCGCCTACGCGCGTGCTTCTGCTCTTCCTCGATCCATCAATGCAATGAATCGTTGAAAATGATGCGCCGCATCGTGTGGGCCGGGCGCTGCTTCGGGATGATACTGAACCGAGAAAATTGGAAGTGTCTTGTGTCGCATGCCTTCCACGCAACGATCGTTGAGATTGATGTGGGTAACTTCGACATTCTCCGGCAGACTCTCAGCCGACACTGCGAACCCGTGATTGTGTGAAGTGATTTCGACACCGCCATGCTGCAGGTCTTTCACTGGCTGATTTCCCCCGCGATGGCCAAACACAAGTTTGAAGGTCTCACCGCCGAAGGCTCGCCCGAGTAACTGGTGGCCGAAACAAATCCCGAAGGTTGGCGTCTGCGACTCGGCTATCTGGCGTATTTGCTCGACCTCTTTTTTCATTGAAGCCGGATCGCCAGGGCCGTTGGAAAGAAAGATTCCGTCCGGGTGTAGAGCGAGAACTTCAACCGCCGGCGTTGACGATGGGACGACGGTCACGCGACACCCCAATCGCGCTAGTTCACGCAGAGAGTTGCGCTTCACACCGAAGTCGTAACACACGACATGAAACTGTTCATTTCCTTCCGGCGCGATTTCATATTTTTCTTTAGTGGTCACTAAAGTTGCGAGCTCGCGGTTTTCCATCGACGGCGACTGACGAGCCTTCTCAATTAGACTCTGCTCGTTCAAATCGACAGTTGAAATGCATGCGCGCATCGCGCCTTTATCGCGAATGTGGCGGACGAGTGCGCGCGTGTCTATTCCCTCGAGCGCGACAATCTTCCATCTTTTCAAATAGTCATCGAGACTTTCCTGTGACCGCCAGTTTGAAGCCACACGGCTGGCTTCGCGCACAACAAACCCTTCCACCCACGGGCGATCGGATTCCGCATCGTCACTGTTCACGCCATAGTTTCCGATGAGCGGATAAGTCATGCAGACAATCTGGCCTGCATAGGAAGGATCAGTAAGCACTTCCTGATAACCGGTCATCGACGTGTTGAAGACCATCTCGCCGCAAGCTTCGCCCTCGGCGGCCCATGAGCGCCCGCGAAACACGCGGCCGTCTTCGAGAGCTAGTAAGGCGGGGCTTTGGTTTTTTATTGCCATCTGATTTTTGTCGAAAGTCCAACGTCCAAGGTCCAACGTCTTTGTAACCAAAACAGTCTTTCAAGCTAAACACTGATCATAAAACTTTGGACTTTGGACGTTGGACTTTGGGACCTTGGACATTGGACTTAATTATTGGCTGCTCTTAATAAACTGCTGCGCCTCATTGAGCCAGCGTTTGTCAGCACGATATTTGTAAGCGGGTGCAGTCTTCACGGCTTCAATGCACGCCTGCATCGAACTCGCGGCCTCGCGGCGATGACCCAAACCTGCGTGCGCGCGGCCCATCAAATAAAGCGCTTCCGGATCAGACGGACGATGCTCAAGAAAACGTTCGAGCGCATCGCGAGCATCTTCAAACTGGCCTGCGTCAATATAAGTTGAACCTACCTCGCGCCATATTTCGTGCTGAGCGTGCGTTTGATCGCGCGATACCACCTGCTCGAAGTGTCTTACGGCATCCGCGAATCGTTTTTGTTGTCGCGCAATTCGGCCCAATTGGTAATGCGCGTCGATCTCTTCTTCGTCGATTTGAATCGCCCGTTCGAAGCGTTCGCGCGCTGCGTCTAACTCATTTCGTTGTTGATGAATCAGGCCCAGATTGTAATGGGCCGACGCGTCTGCCGGGTTGAGTGTTGCGGCCTCAAGATTTTGCTTGAACGATTCGCGCGCGCGCTGCGAGCGAAGCACACCGCTGATGTAACCGCGCACCAGCAGAAACAAAAGCAAGAGCAGCAGCGGGGAGGCCAAAACCGGGCTTAGCAGCAGTGCCCAAATGGGAGACACAATAATGGCCAGAGATATTCCTGCAATGGATATCGCAGCTGCGCGCACCCACGAAGTTCGAAAAACTTCACGCACTGCCATCACGGCAGCTACTAGAAATCCAAAGAGCTTGACCGTGCGAAACAACCCTTCCGCGACGATGCGCGGATCACTTAGAGCTGCCTGCAGTTGGGCGCGAAAGTCCGCTGAAAATCTGAACCAGGTTTCAATTTGAGTGGCCGACTGAGCTGACTGCGCAACATACTGTTCCTGAATACCGCTCAGGTTGAAAAAAATTGCGACCGGAATCGTCAACAGGTTTGCAATCGTCAGTGCGTAAAGAAACGTTGACGCCAGCGATGCGTACTCCTGCTGGAGCAACAATCCGAAGCGGCCTCTTCGCTCAAAGAGATTGGCGACGAAGGCTATGATTGGAACGAGGACAGCAGCGATCAGAAGCAGAGAAATTGCCGACTGAAACAATACCCGGATTACCGCGCCAGGGCCGGTGACGATGAGACTTCGGTTTCCGACCAGCCATTGAGTAACCAGAAAATATACGAGTTGACTCAGCAGGGCCATCAACGCGAGTCCTGCCAGAGGCGCGCGATCACGTGCCTCTCGAAAGCCCCGCGCCGGCGCGTAAAAAATCATTCCCAGAATTCTGAGCCAATCGAAAGCGTTCAACTTAAAATCTCAGCTTCCTGACAAACTATCTCTCTTCATACTGAAGATCCTGAGGATCTGTTTGAGTGCCGGGTGGCACGGGCACAGTTTTTATTTCCTCGTGGCGAATCACGCTGGCGGCGCTGAGCGGCCAATAGCGAAACAACGCTTTACCGTAAACATATTTCTTGGGAACCAGTCCCCAGGCGCGCGAGTCGCTCGAATTGTCGCGATTATCACCCATAACAAAGTAATAACTCGGCCTGACATAAACTGGTGGCTGACTTCTCGGAGATAAGCTCAGCCTGTGATCGAGATATTTTTCATCAAGGGCACTCCCATTTACACGGACCACTCCTTCGCGCATTTCGACAGTGTCGCCGGGCAATCCGATCACGCGCTTGATATAGCTCTTAGACGGGTCGTCGGGAAACCAGAAAACAACGATGTCTCCTCGCTCAACCTTCGGCGCCCACCGATATTCGTCGTAATAGATCAGTTTGTTTACGAAGATCCGCTCGCCGTCATGCAGTCGCGGCAGCATCGAAGTGCCTTCAACTTTCACTGGTTGCACAACAAAGACCACCACCAGGGCGGCGATCATCAACGCAAACACCAAATCGCGGAGGAGGAGCCGGCCTTCAGACCAAAGGCCATGACGCGAAGCTTGCTCCGGCCGGTGAATTTGAATGTCTTTGTCGTCGTCAACATGAATGTCCCCAAACGGAGGCGGACGACGGGTTCTGATTCCAAACATCTTTCGTTAAATTCCGATGCTTTCCAAACTTCTCAAATGCTCAGTCTTTGCTCGCACCAAATCCAAAATCTGCACCCGATCGCAACTCTTGAGGTTAGCTTTCGAGTGGTTGCTTGTCAAAGCTTTACTCCCTGGCCCAATCCTGCTGGTGTTATCCACCTGACCGGGTGATTGCGGTAAGGTTGACAGTCTTCGTAACGCGTCTCTATCATCCCTTCCTGCATTCGCCGACTCAGCCGAAGTCTTTCAGGAGACGCGAAAGGGAGGCATAAGCCGTGATCAAATTAGATATCATTAACCGGGTAGCGGAAAAAACAGGCGTTCCTAAGATGAGGGCGGAGCAAGCGGTGGATGCCCTTTTCCACTCAATGAAAGAAGCGCTCACCCGAGGCGAACGGATCGAGCTGCGCGGCTTTGGCGTCTTCGTAGTTAAACCGAGAAAGCGCGGTGTCGGCCGCAATCCACGCACGGGCGAGGAAGTAGCGATTCCGTCGGGAAAAACGATTCGCTTCAAGCCGGGCAAAGATCTGCAGGTGAGCGATGAAGTGGAACTCGCTGCCGATACTGAATCCGATCCGGAAGACTCTGACGCTTAGGTTGAAAACAATCCTGGAAAAATTGCGAGGCCAGGTCGGGGGATCCCGACACTGGCCTCAAGTTCTGAAGAGATTAATAAGTGTCTGAGCCATTTCAACTAGCCGAACCACTTCGCCAATCAACTCGCGGCCAACGCACCATCGCCTGGCCTGGCAGGCGCGAGTTAATGCGCCACTCCGCGCTTTTCCTGATCACTCTGATCTCAACGACATTTGCTGGAATCGTAATCTCGGCTCCGGAGATCGAGGTTCCCGAACCACCGCTTTCCGGCATCCTTACTTACCTCTTTTATATTCCTGACTACTACTTGCGCATCGTGGCGGCGTTAACTGCATTTGCCATTGCGCATCCGGCAATTCTTTTTGACGGCCTCAGGTTCTCGCTGGCACTCCTGACAATTCTCACCGCCCACGAGATGGGGCATTACCTCGCCTGTCGTTATTACGGCGTCAATGCTACGTTGCCTTTTTTTATCCCGGCGCCACCTTTGTTTTTGGCGGGTACATTCGGCGCGTTCATAAAAATGAAGTCGCCAATCCCATCGCGTCGCGCTCTATTTGATATCGGACTGGCGGGACCATTGGCCGGATTCGTGGCGCTATTGCCGTTCGCTGTCGCAGGGATTTTGAGTCTCAATGATGCGCCGCCACAGACGGGTGACTCGTTAATCATCTTTAACGATCCATTGCTGATCCAAATCATCGGCAAAACCACCGGCGCTCGGCTAACCGAGGCCATGCCGAATCCGTTTTATATGGCTGCCTGGATTGGGTTGCTGGTGACGAGTCTTAACCTAATGCCGGTGGGCCAGCTCGACGGCGGGCACGGAACGTTTTCAGCTTTTGGGCCGCGCCTTCACCGAGTACTCGGGCGAGTCGCGTTCATCGCGGTGGCGCTGATGGCGATCATAGGATATGCGTGGTACGGAAGTCCGAGCGGGTTTCTTTATACGGTGCTATTGGCGGTGATGCTGAAGGTGCGACATCCGGCGCCACAGACTTGGGAACCGCTGGGAAACAAGCGGATTGCGGTTGGAGTAATCACTCTGATTGTTTTCGCACTCTCCTTCGTGCCTTTCCCAATCACGATGACTTAACGACAAGACCACTTATTAGGAGGCGGCTGCGGCTGGCAAGAGTCCTTTGATCTCACGCACGACAGTCGCGACTTCATCCTGATCTGCAAGCGCGATCATGAAGAACTTGTAACCTTCATGGAAACAAATCACGCCATTCGCAAATAGCCACACGCCGCCAAGGAATGGATTCCCGCCCAGCACCCAACTCACGGGAGCACCGGCGACACTTGCGGGTTGAAGTATTTGCGCAAACATTACCGCGCCGGCCGCGCAACTGAATGCTCCCAGCAACGGTGCGCCTACATACTTGGTCATGTTGCGTTGAAACTCGACGCGTTTTTGTTCCGCCTCATCGAGTCGTCCCGCTGCGATTAGCTCTTCCTGTTTGCGCAGATAAGCATCAAACTTTTCACTTATCTTCCTAACGCCAAAGATCGGCAACGCCGAGTGTGTGAGCCAATGAGGACTTGCGCCCAGCAGCACAGCATCGATGCCGGGAAAGGCCGCGCCCATACGAATGCCTAGAACCAGCGAGAACGAAACTGCCGCAGCCTTTCCCGGGTTCTCTTTGATCCAATCGCGGGCCCTGAGAATTCCACTGGTGGCTGCGCCTGAAGCGCGACTCAGTTTTGCGCCCGTGTCATAAACCTTTGAGGCCCGATCGTAATAAGCTTTCGCGTCGTCGATCACCTCGCCGGCTTTCTTCGTCGCCTTCTGACCTGTTTCACCGGTGGCTTCCTTGATCGCGTTACCCGCCTTCTTCGCTCCACGAACGGCCTCGTCAGCAACCCGGCGAGCGGTGTCTTTGACCTCACTGTTTTCCGCCAGGCGTTCGGCTTCCACTCTCAGTCTGTCTGCCCCCGAGGAAAGAGTCTCAGCACCGCGTTTGGCGGCGTCTCCTGCCGCGCGCGCGCCTTCGTCCACCAGATCGGAGATAGCAAACTTCTCGTCGATTTCGCGGGCTTTCCTACGTGCGGTTTTTTGCCACTCATCGAGTTTTTCTTTGTAATCAGTCATATATCAAACCTTTTCGCAACGATTAGACGCCGTTCCTGCTGACTGTCGGGGGAGACGTTATTAACTAAACAACCTGTACGCCACCGGGCACGGATGGGTTCATCCTATCATCCGATTGGATTCTTAAGGGACTCCCACCAACCGGCGTCTTATCGACGCCAGAAGCGCAGAATCGCGCGGACAAACCTGAGGAATCCCGCGGAACCCATTAGTGTTTGCCATCGACGGATTTGAGCGCTATAGTAAGTCCAACTAGATGGTTGGTGAATCCTTCCATCACGTGGTTGCTGGGGTGAGGACAGTGACCACACAAGATTAGGCGCGACGGTTCAACAACTGTTGCGCCTTTTCGCTTTTCAGCAGCAAACAGAACTTCATCGTGAGCAGGTCGCGAGCGCCCTGGTTCCTCGGACGCCGCGTAGCGCTTCCAGCATATGTTCCTTTAACCTTGCGGGAGTATTCGTCGCCCGGCCAATCTCTATCCATCCTGAAATCAGGTTGCCGCTGGCGTTCCGGCGGAGCGAGTTGAGAACAGTCTGTGCGTTGCGATGATGCGTGTGACTTTGGCGCGCAATCGTCAGGCAATTCTCGCAGTCGATCAATCCATCTGTCTCGCCCGCGTAGTTGAACGTTACGGCCAATCCTATTGCTCGAGCGGTCAACTGGGAGGTGTGCATTGAGTCCAACACCGCCTGCCGCTGATCAGCCGTGAACATGCCGCGCATGAAATAAACGTCAACTTTGGAATCTGGTTTCCAAAACGACGCAGCGCACATCCCAACAATCGCAGGCTGCGCGGTGGGCCCAGGCTCTTTCGCTGACACCATAACAAAACAGATCAAGAGTATTTGAATTGTGAGTAGCGTTGATCTCATGAGTTGGACTTCCTGCGCAGGGATGCGCTTTAAGGCGGGGCACGATTAGCGGTTGGCGAAATCGAACGAAGCTAAGACTCTAAGCGGACACTCTGGGACCATCGGATCGAATGGTTTCCTGAAACTGCGCGTAACGAAAGGCTGAACTTTGTGAACTTAGAAGTTTGGCGGCCCACTGAACCTCGACTGCGTTGCCGTGTAGATAAACCAGGTGCAGTCGCGCGTCAACCAGAACACACTGCCTTTGCCGGGAGACAACTTCGATTTGGCAGCGTGTTTGATGTCGTGAATCGAGCGTCCTCTTTATTATCTCTTGTCCAATTTCTCGATGATCCGGACTTATAAACTCTGACACGTGTTGACCTAACCATTGCTGTTGCGAGTAGCCGATAAAATGCTCGCCGGCAGAATTCATTGACGTACAGTTTCCTTCAAGATCATGGGTGAAAATGATCTCGTCTGCGTTGTCCATCAAGGCAAGGTATCGCCGTGCACGCTCGTGCATTTGATTTGATTCCCTCTCCAGCTCAACTACAGAACAGATCATCCGTTCGATGCCCTCTGCTGACAGTTCATCTCTGATCAAACAGTCTGAAGCGCCGCTGCCAAGTGCGTTTATAGCTTCACGTGCGTCGTTTGAGGTCACGACAATTACGGGCGCCGCATATCCGAGACTTCGACCCTGAATAAACAGTCTCAGGCCATTACCGCTAGCCGAGTCGATCAGACAAACGTCGTTCGCATTTGCGCGAAACGCTTCAATAATGTCTCGGTAGCAGCTGACGAATTTGATCTGAAAACCTGGCACGCGATCCGCTTGCAGTACCGTGCGAATGCCGCGGCGAGAACCGGCAGCGTGATCGATAACAAGAACCTTGATCATTGGAATTCTCTGTTTGATTGATGACAGATCCCGATGGGAGGCAGGAATCGAGAATGCGAATGGCTCGCACGGCCTGGGAAGAACTGTGTAATTTTTGACGGGGACTATGTAATTTTGTCCTGGCTGCAATAGCTACCTTCACGAGAAGAGAAAGCGAAGGTTGAGCTGCTGCGAGGACTCACATTTTCTTTTTGCGAATTTCTGAACGACTTCATAATTAGTTCCTGGAAATAAAAAATCTACTTCCGATCTCTGCTTCAGTTCCACGAATCCTTTGTAACCCCTCAAGGTTGCGGCGAAACAGTTCGTGTTCGAGCTTTTTGCCTGGGCTAAAAACCTCACCTTCCACCGCTTTCAGACTCTAAAGCGGCAGCGCTGATGAATGGCACTACGTGTGCCAAACGCATTTACCAAAAGCAAAATCTCCTAAGTCATCATGTGTGAAAAGCTCTCATTTTGAGGCGGCACGGTGCTTGCCAAAGCGAGTGCGAGTGGCGCATGACCTTGCACCACGCTTACGAAGCTAGTCGACAACTACACCGCGACTCCAGCGTCAGCTCCGAGGCTGGATTTCGTCAGAAAGCGCTCCACCTAAGCGGCGCACGTTCCGTTTTTGACTAGTAAAACGCAGCCGGCAGTCTGGCTCTCTCTCCTTCTTCCAATACTACGCCAACGTTATGACCCGCCACCTTGCATCCCGCGTCCTCCGGATCCTACGCCGCTCAATGATGCCCGCGCTCATTTTGGCCGTATTCGCGCTCATGGCGTTGATGCCGGCCGCGGACAGACTGACGAGCGTTGTGCCAATCACTGAAGCACACTCTGAAAACCTCGTTGAGAACGAAGCCTCGCTTACCGCAAAGCAATCGAGAGCCAATTACCAGTGGAATACCGGCGACGTCAACCTTCCTTTGATCACCCTGCCTGATCATTTAGGAGTTGGAGTGGACCTCTCACTTACTTACTCACTGGATAAGTTTCAGTTTCCGGTTTTTCAAGCGCTCTACTACAACGCGCAAGCTGAAAAATACATTTTGATGGTTATGTCCGAAGGGGAAGGCGCGAAATTCATCGACTTGCCAGGTAAAGGCGACGAGTCTCTCATTCAAATTACAAACGACTCAAGCCTTCGCTTCACCACCGTCGGCGACACCAAAATAATCACCACCAATGAGGGGACTGTTTACACTTTCTCACACCTCAATGACGGCGAACTTCATTGTCGCCAAATCAGAGACCGTGCCGGAGTAGTAATCGACTTCGCTTACACCAAAGCGGCCTCACTGGCAACCATCACCGACCTATCGGGTCGCACGGTTCGCTTTAGTTACACGAAGGATTATTTGAGTTCCATCACTCAAACGTGGGGACAGGAAGCGAAAAGGAAGAAGACCTGGGCCATTGATAATGAGACCAGGGTTGACGCCCGTGACGTGAACTTCGCTCATGCTCCTTCGGTTGCTCCTAAACGAGTTCCCACCAATGCAGTCACTCCTACTTACACAGAGGAAATGGCAGCGTCTGATTCAAACCTGGCGACTATCTTTGGCGGTCCAGGCGCAAGAGCTGCGGCAAACGGATTCGAACCTGTCGGACTAGGCCAACAGTATCCATTGTATCGCGGTGATCTGCTTGGGGATGACGGAGTGGTCAGGCGTGGACATCTGTCCTACGCGATGCATCTTTACGGCAGCGCCGACGGCACCGGCGATTTGGGTTTATACGTGCCCGCCGGGTTTACCTCCCACAGTGTCGAGCCAACACCGACCGACGCTGCGGTGGCATTCTTTTATCCCAGTCTCGGAAATCTAACAGACGTCACCCTGGTCGTCTTTCATGTCGCCAATTTCAGTCTGACTCCTGAAGGTACACGCGTCCGCATAGGAAATATCGGCGGCCGAGGCGGCTCAGTCGCTACATACAAGCATTCACACCTGGAATTTTATCGAGGGAACACCGGTCTCCCCTCAGCCGCAACACGCGTCCGGTTGCGCATCGATCCTGCAACTGTTTTTGGAACGCTAACTCTGGCAGCGTCCCCCTGACCAGTAGTCGTCTAGTAACTTTTTTCCTGCTCCCCCTCTTGCCATCCCGACCGCGCTAGAAAAAGCGCGACTCCAACTCAAGTCTGAATCGAGAACCATCATGAACCTGCCACAGCAAAAATCCCTCAACACCAATCTTCTGCTTTCCGTTTTGTTTGCTTTCGTCGTCTATTCGAGCGCGCTGACGACAGTCGCCGCGAAATCAGTTCCGGCGAAGGCCCAGCCCAAAGCTCAACCTTCAAAATCCGGCGGGAAGCCTGGGCAGAAAAGTGAAACCAAAGCTCGGGCGACTAACGCGCAGCAGAACGGCAAGCGCAACTTGCGCGAAGATAAGACCAGCGCCAGGCGCGTGGAGATTTCTCGTCGTGACGTTCGGCCGGTTTCGAGCAAGACCGGTCATGACCTCAAGCCATCAAACTCACCAAAAGTCAGTTCTAAAAACAACGGCGCCGCCAACCGCAACGCAAAAGAGAAATCGTTAGCTCTGGAGAGTCGTGCAGCGCGAACCAACGTGCAGCAACCTGTGTCCCGCAAGAATCAGCGGGCCGCGGAACAGCGTGCCGCCGAGGCACGTCGTGCTGAAGCCAGGCGTCAGGCGGAAGCTAACCGACTTGCCGCGATCGCACGCCAGCGTGCTGCTGATGAAGCAATACGAAACGAAGTTCAGGAAATGATTTCGAGAGACAACACGGCGGGAGAAGACATGGAGGTTCGCGCAGCGGCCGTGAAAGCCTTGGGCAATCACGCCGGAACAGTGGTGGTAATGGATCCAAAGACGGGCCGAGTTTATTCGATGGTGAATCAGGAATGGGCCATGCGTCGCGGTTTCAAACCGTGCTCGACAATTAAGTTGGTAACCGGGCTGGCTGGACTTAACGAAGGCGTAATCGATCAGAGTGGAATGGAACAAGTCTCAGGCGGCAGCAATCATCAGAATCTCACGAAAGCGTTGGCCTACTCGCAAAACGAATATTTCCAACAAGTCGGCGGGCGGGTCGGCTTTGATAAAATGATCTCTTACTCTCGCCAGCTCGGACTCGGTGAAAAGACCGGGATTAATTCGCCAAGCGAATTAAAGGGCCAGGTGCCTTCATTTCGATCAGGATTATCCGTAAATCGTATCTATTCCCATGGTGACGATTTCAAGGTCACTCCGCTCCAACTCGCGACTCTCGTTTCCGCAATGGCCAACGGTGGCAAATTACTGACCCCGCGCATCTCGCAGGGCTCACGCGATGACGCCAACTTTAAACCGAAAGTTCGCCGAGTTTTGAACATCGCAGGCAACAGTCTGGCTTCTATGGTTCCAGGAATGGTAGGAGCCGTTAACTACGGTTCAGGTCGCAAAGCGCACCACTCAGGCGCGAGCGTGGCCGGCAAAACCGGAACCTGTATTGAAAACGGAACCTGGGTTGGGTTGTTTGCTTCCTACGCGCCGACAGTGAATCCTCGGCTTGCGGTTGTGGTAATCGCGCGAGGCCCCGATGCGCGCGGACATTTTCCAGCCGCCGTCGCAGGACGAATCTATCGCGATCTAAATGGACGATTTGGCACACCCACTTATCTTCCGGTTGCCGCGAATTCAACGCGCCGCAAACAAATCGATGAGGAAGAAGAGCTCGGTGCGAACGAAGAAGAGCTCGATGAAGAGCGCACTAACAATTCGAGCCTGGCCAGGAAAGCTCCGCCAGTTCAAATCCGCGCGACTGAAAGCGTCGAAACTTTTGTTCGTTCGAGCAGTTCGACGAATAACGTTTCCAACAACAAAGTCAGACGCGTGTTGATGACAATTCCTACAGTCTCCGAAGCACCAAAGAAACCGGTGGAAACCAAATCAGCGCAGGCGGCAACCAGACCCCGTCGGGTAAGCCAGTTGTAAAGTTCCGGAAGTACCAGCTCAAGATTGCTGCTTGAGTTGTTGGCGGAAACGTTCGCGCCAGCTCTCGGGCAGCGCCTCGAGCGCAATGGCGCGCTGCGTCAGCTCAGCATTACTCTTGTCGTTCGAATATAAACGAGTGATGTCTGCGACGGTCACGTTGTTCGGATCGCGTCCAATCAACTGGATCGCGTCGCCCGCTTCTACAACTCCTTCGCGTTTGACTGAAAAATAAAACCCTGTCCTGCCGCTGGCGAGAAATCTCCGCAATATATCCGCACGCCCAAACTTGATGCCAAGTTTGAAGCACGGCAGGCGAGGTTCAGAGACCACTACTTCTGCATCGCCCAGACGAAAGCTGTCACCAATATTTACGTCTGACTCGTTCAAACCCTCGAGTGTAAAATTTTCGCCAAACATTCCCCACGGCAGTTCCATCTCAGGAAATTCCCGGCGCCAGAAGTCATAGTGTTCCACTGGGTATGCGTAAGCAGCCTTGGTTGGACCACCGTGAACATTCAGATCGGCTTGTCGATCGCCGTCAAGGTTGAGAGTGCGTAGCATGACCGGCCCTGATACCGGCGTTTTGTAAATGCCGGTCGAAACACTTTGGCCATTCCAGATGACGAGGCGGGGTCGGCCGACATTGATGGAAACGATCCTCATGATCTTTTTAATGTGTGCTCAAGGAGATTAGAAAAGCGTCAGGTTTTCAGGTTCCGCAACCAGCTCCACTGGTTCTACCAGGGATGGCTGCTCGATCTGCGCATGATTTACCTGTTTGCTCACTGGGAAACTCTTCATAGCTTCAGCGGGGAATGGCTTCAACAAGGTCATCAGTTCATCGGGTCCACTATCACGCAACCACTTGTCTTGTGCTTCGCGCGTCAGCATCACCGGCATGCGGTCATGAATCGTGGCTAATAGTTGGTTTGGCGCCGTCGTAATGATGGCGCACGACATTAACGAGACGTCACCATTTCTCCATTGATCCCAGATGCCTGCAAACGCAAACTGAGATTCGTCCTGCAGTTGAAAGTAGAAGGGCTGTTTAGATTTACCCCGACGCTTCCATTCGTAGAAACCATCGGCTGGTATCAGGCAACGGCGCTTCTGAAACGACTCGCTAAAGCTCGGCTTGGTCTCAAGCGTTTCGGATCGCGCATTGATGATTCCCTTTGGCTCGTTGCTCCATGAAGGGACCAGCCCCCAAACGAAGGCTGTCAGCCGGCGTTCATCTTCAGATCCGATTACAGCCAGGATTTCCTGACTTGGAGCGATGTTATAGCGAGGCACCAGTGTGGCGGCAGGCAGATCTGAGCCTAAATCTTTGAACCTGCGTGGCGTTCTAAGTGTAAAGCGTCCGCACATTTTATTACTGACTTCCGTCGGTTTCTGAAACGATCTGTGTTTTT
The DNA here is from genome assembly GCA_963724185.1 of Pyrinomonadaceae bacterium. GTDB lineage: Bacteria > Acidobacteriota > Blastocatellia > Pyrinomonadales > Pyrinomonadaceae > PSRF01. The sequence goes on from CAVRTN010000001.1 coordinate 460,481, forward strand.
ACCACGTCCGCGTGCGGTCAGGCCGCGACATCTTCAAGCTTCACGCCAGCCCGGCAATGCGGGCATTCCGCAGGTAACCAAAGATCGTATTCTTCCTGCGCAACAGCTTCAACCGGCACGCTTTGTTTAGCAAAGAAATTCAACCCGTTGTTGCCAAGCACGAGCAACGCCCCGGCAACCACGGGCTTTGCGGCGTGCGCCTGCAGTTCTAAAAACGTACCTCGAAGCGCAGAGCCCGCGCTCATTACATCATCAACCATTGCCACTCGTTTTCCGCTGATGACTTTGGCAAAAGCCGAGGGTAGCTGGTAGCGCGCGGGATACAATCCCGAATTATCTGGCGGCAGCTTTCTCTCCGTAAAACAAAACGTCACGTCGAGTGCGTGGGCGACGAGTTGCGCGAGAAAAGCGCCGCCAAGCAGCGGTCCGCATACTACCGAGACATCGTGGGGGCGCAACGCGTTTGCAAGTGCGTTTACTAAAGGAGAAACCTCGCGCGGATTCGCAAACAGTGCGTCGAGATCGAGCCACAGCGAACTGTGATGTCCTGACTCAAGTTTGAAGTGACCGCGCCGGCCGTCAACCAGGTCTAACAACGACATTCTTGCGCTTGCATCAGTCATGGTAGTTTTGCTTTTACCACAAGCGACACGAAAACGCAGGTTCACGACGCCGAACGCCTTTGGTTTTGTTGGTGGGGCACCGAACACGATGCACGATCCGAAAAGATTGAGAACAACTCTCTGACGTACGGTCGGGCTTTTGCTTTGGAGGCTTTATAGGCTAGTCGAGATAGGCTAGTCGAGCGCGGCACTATTGAAACGACCGCGCACGTTGAGGGCCTTGAGTTGAAGGGCCTGCAGTCGCGCAACCGGAACTGCAAAGCTAAGATTCTCGATGCTGTTGAAATACATCGATGCGATGCCAACTACTTCACCATCCGCGTCCAGAACCGGTCCGCCACTACTACCTGGAGAAATCGCAGCTGAGATTTGCAATCGTTCTCCAAGTCCCTGAAATTCCCAGAGCAGGCCAGTCGAGCCGCGGGTGACCTTCCATTGAGAATTCTGCGGATTGCTAATCACCGTAACTGCATCACCTTCAGCGGTGCACTTTGTCCTTAGTGACAAAACTGTTGTTTGCGGTGACGGCGCGGTCAAACGCAGCAGCGCCAGATCGCTTTTCTCGTCAGTGGCAAGGACCGCGCTGACGGTCGTCACGATCCGGTTGAAACTTTCGACTCGAATCTGGCTCGCGTTTTTTATCACGTGGAAATTTGTGGCCACCTGATCGGAATCAATAAAGAAGCCACTACCCTGGAGGAGGGGCTTACCACTATCGTCGAAAGTGGTAACTATCACGACCCCTTTCTTGAGCCGTGTAATTTGATCGGATGATTCCTGCGCGTAACCGACCGACGCGGAGATCAGAAAACCCGCGACGACGAGTAAGGCAGACAGACTTCCAGACACATGACGTTTCTTCAACGTTCACCCCTTCGACGCATTCAGCCTGCGCCGTCTTCAAGTGGTCTAACTTTAGGGATATGAGACGCTGATTAGCGGCAGGCTTCCAGCTTTGCTGAGAGTTAAGTGAGAAGTTTCCGCTTAGAAGTGGTTTGTGAGTTCCGTGAGCGACTCGATCAGAAGGTCAGGCTGAGAGCTTTCGAGTTTCCAGCTGGTCGGGTAATCGCTACGCACTCCTATGGTTAAGACCCCGGCGCCTTTGCCCATCTCAATATCTTCGGGCGTGTCGCCAACATAGCCAACATCGTTTTGCATAGTTCCAAGTAAGCGCATGGCGATCTCCAAACCCTCAGGATGTGGCTTACGATTACTGATCTGTTCGTGGCAGATCACTACTTCAAAGAAGCCTGACAACCCTAATCCACCAATTTCCTGATTAACTCGACGGTCGTTTCCGCTGCTAACGACGCCCATGCGGTAACCCTTTTCGCGAAGTTGAGCGAGCGTCTCTCCCGCGCCTTGCAGAAGTCCGGCAGTTAGCTGACCGTAGTGATGCGTCCAGAGCTCATCGGCGCGTTGCCAATGTTCTTTCGGCAGCCCGAGCCCTTCGTAGACGGAAAGCCAGTTCGGAGAATAAACCGAACGATAAGTGTCGTGATCAAACGGAACACCGAGTTCGGCGAACGCTTTTTCATAGGCTGTGAGACCAAGTTGAGCGGAATCGACAACTGTTCCGTCCCAGTCGAAAAGCAAAACTTTAATTGCGCGGATTGAGTTACTCACGAAAGACGTTATCGAAGTAGTTCTTCTTCTCCCTTGAACTTCAGTAAGACGTTGGGCTCGATGCTGAGAACTCCCTGCGCGATTTTTAGCTGCGCCATCAAACGCAATTCCGGTCTCTCTAATTGACTAGACAAAGCAACGGAGCGATCAAAATCAAGCGCAGCAAATAACCCTGCGCTCTGGGCCAGGTCAGTCAATATTCCACCCAGAGCTCCTTCACCCGTCATGTTCCATTCTCCATCTCTGAGGTAGTGGTTCTCAAAACCATTGAGAGCAGCGGCGGCAGTGACCAGCTCATTGAGTTTCGGCAACATCGATTCCACAATCACGAAGCCGCGATCACTCTTCAAAGAGCAATAGAGCAACGCGAGTCTAATCTGAGTTTGAAAGTGTGATTTGTCCGGCTTGCCCGAATCGATTATCTGTGCGGCCTGGTTTAGAAGCGTCAGCGCAGCTTTACGATCGGTTCCGCCAATCTGCCCAGCCATGTAAAAGAGAAAGCTTGTCCGCTCGTAGTTATTACGCATGCCCCCAACTTGTCGTTGAATCTCGGCGAGCTTTTCAGCGTTCACTGCTTTCGACATTTGATCTCGCTCTATTTGCGCGAGCATTTCGCGGCGTTGCTCCTCTTCGGGAAACTCGGACGCAATTTGCCGAGCCCGTTTCACATCGCCCAGGTCAACGGCTTTGCGTGCCGCAGCCCAATGGACCTGCCGGTTCATCTCAGGATACTTACCAGCCAGCGCCAGGATGTCGTTGACCGAACCCTCATGGACCACCGTCCGGACCTCTTCCCAAACTTCCTCTGACGGACCCTCTGGTTCCGGCTCCATCCAGCGTCGCAACGGGGCAGCTTTCGAACCCTGATACTTCTCTATCTGAGAAACGACTCTGCCGATCTCAATGCAGATTTCGGGAGGATAGTCCTCCGACGCATCGGAACAACCGCTGGCCAGCGCGTTTGCCAGGAGCAGCCCAGTCAAGTCGCGGTAAGCAACGTCGTCGGACCCTGGGACGGGAAATGATCGCGCGAGTCGTACCGCGACAAGCGTCGCAATGGAATCCTGTCCAAGATTTGTGCTTTTCAGCTTTTCCACGATCTCTTTGTAGAAGCTGAGGGCCGTATCTTTGTCCCTCCGCTGGAGTTGCGAAAGTATTGATACGAGGTCAGGTGAGAAGCCGCTCGCGAGAGACTGCCGACCGAGCTTAAGCGCAAGCTGTGGATTCTTTGCTGCAACCTGGATGGCCAGGCTCGACTCCAGAGACTTGTCCGTATCTCTCATCTGATACGGCAATTTAATGTGCGAAGGAGGCCGAGTGGACTGGAAAAACTCGAGCGCAAGCTCGGGATCGTGTTTGGCAATCCGAGCCAGGGTGTCGCGTCGCAGTTGACCAAAGACCATCAGTGTATGGTCTCTTGAGATCTCGTCAGAATCAGTGTCGCTGAAGCCAGTGTTGATATCTTCCGCGACGACAGCAAACAGACTGCGGGCACGTTTCTCATCATGAATCCAAAGCAGGTCACCTGCATTAGATCGAATACGCGCGCGGTTCTCAGCGGAGCGTAGGCTTTCTACTTGACGCGCAACGGACTCCAATAGATCGATAGCCTTCTTTCGCACAGCCGCTATTTCACTCTCAGCCGAGACACCCGCCGGCTCTTGTGATCGTGCTGAACAGGAAAGCAACACTACTAACGCAATCGCGCAGCTGAATAGTTTTTGATGAGACATAGAAAATCCCTGAGGAATTCGGACAGCAGTAAAAAGGCGCGGGCGGGGAGAAACTGGGCAGTCGCCGCAGCGCGGCATACCAATAACTAATCCGCAATCATCACTGTCAATTCACGCAAAGGTGTTGACTGTGAAACGCCGTCGGTTGCAGGCTGATCGCGATTGACCGGAACGTATAGGATGTCACGCTGCTGCGGGATAAAACCAGCCTCACGGATCAGGTAACGAAGCATTTGTTCGTCAGCGCGGTTGTGAGCGCCGGCTGCCGAAACAACATTCTCTTCGATCATGATCGAGCCCATGTCGTTTGCGCCGAAGCGCAGCGCAACCTGGCCCAGTTTTAGTCCCTGCGTCAGCCACGACGATTGAATGTTTTCAATGTTGTCGAGGAAGAGCCGCGAAACGGAAAGCATTTTCAGATAGTCAACGCCAGTCAGTTCCTCCTTGATTTTCCTGCCGAGCGCCGTGTTCTCTCGCTGAAAAGTCCAGGGGATGAACGCCGTGAAACCCGAGGTTTCATCCTGTAGATCGCGGACTCTTTGCAAATGACTGACGCGGTGCGTCACGTTGTCGCCAATTCCAAACATCATGGTGGCCGTCGATCGAAGTCCGACGCGATGGACCGCGCGCATCACCGCCAACCATTCATTAGTCGTACATTTCGTCGATACGCGCTTGCGCACTTCATCATCAAGAATCTCGCCGCCGCCGCCAGGCAAACTGTAAAGACCGGCATCTTTCAACCGCAGCATGATCGTTTCGTAATCAAGGCCGGAGATCAGATGAATGTTGTGAATTTCGGGAGGCGAGAAACAATGGAGTTGGAAATCCGGATACTTGGCGTGCAGTGTGCGCAGTAAATCTTCATACCATTCAATTCCGAAATCCGGATGCAAACCTCCCTGCATCAGGACACCGGTGCCACCCAGCGAAATTGTCTCGTCTATCTTCGCGCAGATTTCCTCAATCGTTCGCACGTAAGTGTCAGGCGCACCGGGCCGTCGATAAAAGGCACAGAAGGTGCAGACTACGTTACAAACATTTGTGTAATTGATGTTGCGATCGATGATGTATGTGACTACGTTGTCGGGATGCCTGCGTTGACGAATAAAGTCGGCGGCGGCACCGATGGCGGCGATGTCGTTTGATTCGAGGAGCGCGGTGCAATCGTCCGCTGTCAGGCGTGTGCCCGTCAGGGCTTTGTCCAAAATGCTCTGAATCTCTGTGGGCATGTCGTTAGTTTATTGTTTAGTTGGTCAATAAGCAAAATGCGTTTCTCAGGGCAGGTCATCCTCTTTCATTGGGCTGGTCGTTAGTTTGATTCCAATACGGATGGGCGGTAACGGCCTGTCCTGACCGGCCTCATCGTCGTGATAAAAGCCTGCCTTGCCGCTCGACGAAATGTCCTGGACCACATATCCCGTTGACCGTTGTTTCCCAACCACTTCAATCTGAACATATCGCTGGAAGTGAGGTTCGCCTTTCATGCGAAACAACATGTTCTTCTTGACCCCGTGACGACTTCCCGCATCGATACTCACCGGAGTGAGGACAGCTTTTGCCATCCACTCCCCGTAAAGTTTTCCCTGGTACCCCCAATCCCGCACCACTCGCGCTTTTCCTGCAAAACGATCTTTGTGGTAATGGGTTCTTTGATGAAGCGCTTATACCTGGGCGGTATTCCCCTGGAAAGAGGTTTATCGAGACGATCAATTCGACCCACTAGAAACGCCGGGGCAAACTCGCAACACCTTCCATTGAATTCGTTGTAAACACCCAAGCCGGCGCGATAGTTTCCAAAGTCGCCAAGCATTTCCACCGGCACGAAAAGGCCAAGCACGGTTGTCCAACGTCGTGGAATCTTGTCCAACCCGCGTCCCCCTCCGAGCTCTTTCTCTGGAGTGAAGATCACGTCTGTCTCATCAACAACTGTGACCTTTCCGTAGCCGTAGTCTGTAATAAGGTTCTGATCAAAATAAGGAATTACAACGAACCCCCGTGCGGGAGACCAGCGCAGAAAATATCCAGCGTTATAACTGCCTTGGAAAAAAGTGCCGGCCAGGTCAGTGTTCTCTGTTTTCAGATCTTCGCCGACTAATTCCCATAGAGAAAGCATTCTCTTCCGGTCCTCAGGCTCGAGCGCCAAAGACCAGGCGCTATGACCGATGCCGTTGTTCCACGTGCCTTCGGATCGACCGGCGTCCTGCGACATCACGTGCGGACCAGACAGAACGACGATGATGAAAAGGATTGCACTTCCGAACTTTACACAGAAACGCGGCATACTTAGCTTCCGGATATAACAAACTGTAACGGTTTGTTAGTTTCGATCAACTGATGTTTGGCAGCTAATTCAAAATACAACTGCATGCCTTTCGCCAGATCGTCGTCAATCTGAAACGTGATGTTGTTAGTCAGATAACCTCTCATCTCTTCCCGGGAAAGAGACAGTTGCGCCTCGAACTGGTCCATGATGCGCTCAATTTGCTGCAACCCCTCATTCCGGGCTCCCGCGAAATCAGCTACGTGTGCGTCTCGCGCGGCGCCGGCAGCCACCATCCACATCGCAAAGACAAAACCAGTGCCGGTGAAGCTGCGCCAAAGACCAGCAAGATCAAAAACGTGGAGATCACCACGAGGTATGTTCATTCCCGGATCACCGATTACGAGCGCAGCATCATTGCTCTCCATCATTGCGCGAACATCCGGGGTCGATGCTTTCCACTTGGGTTCGAATCCAAGAAACTCGCGAAATACGATCCGAACCAGCGCCTGCGAAGTCCGCGACGAAACGTCGAGCGCTACTTTGCGAATTCTTGTTAGGTCATCGAACTTGCTTACCAGCACTACGCTACGCACGGCTGAATGCGAGCCGACACACACATCAGGCACGATTTGGATATCGGGTATGCGCTGATATTCGATTACTGGAACGAGGGCGGCTTCGACTTCTCCATTCGAAAGTAAGTCGGCACAACGAGCCGGCGCCGCATCGGTAAACAGTTGGACCGCATCGCGATACGAGCCGTGTTGAAAGCTCCAGATCAGCGGCGCGGAGTTTAGATAGCTGGACGCGGCGACCCGCAGCTTTTTCGAGCTGGCGTTAGTGATGATTGTCCCTCCGGGATCTTATTGAAAACACTCGATGCTATCGAAGTCGCTGGTAAAATCGCAAACTATCTTTCGAAAACTCCGCAGATTGTATACAGTGTCGAGGTCCCAATTGCCATGATGAAAACCTATGACGTCAGCGTGGCTCTTTCCGCCGCCACTCCAACCTATCCCGGCGATCCAGGAATCAGGATTGAAGAATGGAAAAGTTTCGCAAAAGGTGACGATGCAAACGTTTCCTTTATGCACTTCGGTGTGCATTCAGGCACACACGTCGATGCTCCAGCACATTTCATCGAAGGCGGCGCAACCGTAGATGCTTTGCCGCTCGACAGCCTCATCGGCGAGGCTGACGTGGTTGAAGTGGGCAATGACATAAGAGTCATCGATGCGAGTTTTGTCGCCACCCATTGCCGCCAGGAGTCGCAAAGGGTTCTCTTCAAGACTCGTAACTCCGCTTTCTGGAACAACCCGGAAGATGGATTTCGCGAGGACTACACTTACCTGGATCCAGCGGCGGCAAAAGTCCTGGTCGACCGGGGTGTCAAACTAGTGGGGATCGACTATTTGTCCATTGAACAGTTTCAGTCGAACGAATTCAGGACCCACCTTAACTTGCTTTCGCACGGGGTGGTGATTCTTGAAGGTCTGGATCTAAGGGCGGTGCCTGCAGGACACTATGAGTTGATTTGCCTTCCACTTAAATTCGAAGGAAGCACCGGCGACGGCGCACCGGCCCGAGTCGTCTTGCGAACCTTAATAAACTCAACAGCTGACTGAATCGTATAGCGCGCCATGACCAGCAAATCCGACAACGACTACCAGGAACGCGTGTTTCGCATCGTCCGCTCGATCCCTCGCGGTCGAGTGATGACTTACGGTCAGATCGCCGAAATTCTCGGCGAAGGCTACACCCCCCGAACAGTCGGGTTTGTGATGCATGCCTCAAGTGATCAAACTCCATGGCATCGCGTCGTCAACGCGCAAGGTGGCTGCTCAACTCGCGGAATTGTGCTCCCACACGACAAGCAACAAAGAATGCTTCAGGCAGAAGGAGTAAGTTTTAACGATCGCGGACGGTGTGCGCTTCAGGAGTATCTTTGGATTCCCGAAGAGTCCGCAGGGAAACGAAAAGCCCGATCGAAAGAAGCTACCCTTTTTTCGAAGTAGCGATCCCTAAGAAGGTGAACTTATGAGCAGAGATCCCCTCGAACACAGAACTCCATACGCAGTAAGTCCTCCTCGTTATTCTGTATCGCATCAGATGGTAACTACAGCCTTTGAGCTACCAAACTTCCGGATCACTCAAAACCTCGGTGTGGTTCGCGGAATCGTGGTGCGCTCGCGAAACATCTTCCTCACTATCGGGGCCGGCTTACAAACGATCGTCGGCGGAAACATCACGGTGTGGACCAAACTCTGCGAGGACACGCGATCTGATGCCTTCGAGATCATGATTCAACACGCCACTGAGATCGGCGCTAACGCAATTGTGGGTGCTCGCTACGATGCTACGGAAGTTTCAGCGGGCGTCACGGAAGTCCTGGCCTACGGTACTGCGGTGATCGTCGAGCCTTCGAACGGCGAAACGAGTTATCGCTCATGACCATGGTGAAGATGAGTTCTGCCCAGCGGAAGCGGATCGAGAAGGCTCTGGCGTCAGTTCCATTTGCCAAACTACTGGAGTTGGAACTCGAAAACGTCGAAAGCGGATCGGCCACCCTGGCTCTGAATGTTAGGAAAGAGTTAACTCAAAACCACGGAATCGTGCACGGTGGCGCCATCGCCTCGCTCATTGATACGGCGACCGCTTTTGCCATCCTCACGGTAATCGCACCCAAGGATCGCGTCACGACCGTTGACCTGACGATCAGCTACTTGCGTCCCGTTACGGAGGGCCGTATCCGGGCCGTGGCCAAAGTTGTGCGCGCTGGCCGCCGGCTATTTGTGGTTTCGGCGGAAGTTTTTGCCGCCGGAAAGCTTGCAACTACAGCACTTAGCACATATATCAAAGTTTAGAGAATTCCGGTGGACAGCATGTGTTTATCAATGTAAAATGTTTTTGGCCTGCCGTGCGGACACCGAGCCAGGTGTAACGCCCTCTCTCGATAACCCAGCTTCAAAGTTTTCCTCTGGTAACCCGGACCATGTATTCCCTTTATCACTCGCTGCTCGCACAGCACCCGCGGCAATTAATACCGGTGCGCTGTGCGGGGGCCACCATCGCCCAACTTCATCGTTATTTCGAGGACGTAGTGCTTGAAAATAACCTGGGCGCGTTGGTAGTCGAAAGTTTGCCGGGGATGCCCGAGCGGCCTGCCCGCGATACTGCCCGCATCAGCGAGCTCGATCAAGCCGCCAAAAATCTCTTTCTTTGGTTGAGTCCTGACGACGGGCTCACCAGCCTCGGGCTGAACCGAGGAAAAGAAAGTAATGCATCAGTAGTCTTCGAACATGATGACGAAGATCAAAACAATGAACGCTTCGTCGTGATTGCCGATGCTCGGTTCTCCGCGTTACTTGCTTCAGTTCATAACCCTGAGGATGAGGATAGCTCGCGCGATCTCGTTTTTTGGACGTTTGAACCTGACGTTGTTTATTCGGCTCTCGAATACCTGATGGCCAGGGTCACGGCGGAACATCCTTTCCACTCAAAGGCATTTGCAAACGCGGTTCGCGTTTCGATGCCAAAAGCTACCTCGCTGCAACTCACGTTGGGCGTCACCACCAAGCTGGCGCGGCTGTTACAGGAACAAGCTGAACGCGAGATTGCCGTCAATCGACTCGCCACGGCGATTCGAAATTCGCTCGAGCTGGACAGCGTTTTACAGACCGCTGCAAATGAAGTCGGCCGGGCGCTAAGTGTGCACTCCTGCGCAGTGAGAGTTGAGGGCGCGCTCGTGGGGCACGAGATGACTAAATATCATCTTCGCGCCGATGCGGTTAATGAATCGGCGGTCGAGTTGCTGCTCAACGAAGTGTTCATAATCAGCAGTCAGCTTTCCGTTTCACCCAAGTCATACGTCGTCGATGGAGATCATTCGAAGACTGTGCCCATCCCGGCTGATGCGATCGTGCCTCTCATTTATCAGGGGAGTTATGTCGGTCTTCTGATGGTCCGTTCGGACGATCCTTCGCGCGTGTGGGCGGAAAACGAACTGCTGCTGCTACACACGGTGGCGGATCAGCTGGCGGTCGCGGTAAACCAGGCACATCTTTTTGCGCAAATGCAGCAACAGGCTTTGACGGATGGCTTGACCGGCTGCTACAACCGGCGGTCATTTGAATTGCAACTGGAGCGCGACCTGCATCTCGCCACGCGGATGCGCCAACCACTGTCGTTGATAATGCTGGATCTGGACCACTTCAAGCAGATCAACGATCAGGCCGGACACGACGCGGGTGATGTGGCGTTGCGAATGTTGGCTGATACCTTGCGCGCCGAGTTGCGCGCCGTAGACACTGCCGCGCGATTTGGCGGCGACGAGTTTGTTTTGATTCTTCCTCAGGCCAACCATGAAGGAGCTCAACTCGTGGCTGAACGACTACGCCAACGAATCGAGGAAACTATAGTTCCGGGCTTCGGACGAGTAACCGCTTCATTCGGTGTGGCTACTTTCCCTGCTCACGCATCCTCGCGAGACACCCTAGTGGTTGCCGCCGACCGCGCTCTTTACAACTCCAAAAATGCAGGGCGCAATCGCATAAGCTTCCCGATGGAAGAGTCGCCAGTCGTTCCCAACCCGATTGAAGCTGCCGAACGCAGTATGGATTTGACGGACGCTCTGCAACGACTATAGATCCGCCCTCACTAACTCCTACCTCTAATCCAAATTCCTACAACTTAGCCGACGCGCTCTCTTCTGGTGTCCTGAAGCAAAATCGCGCATCATAACGTTTCGCTTACTTGCAAACGTTGTGAAGCTTCGCGCATGGATGACCTAAGAAAATTTGGGCGCTACTTTCTTCCTTACAAAGCCTCGTTGACGATCGGCATCGTCTGCATATTGGCCAGTGTAGTTTTCAATGTCTACATCCCTTTGATTGTGGGTCAGGCAATTGATGCTAACTGGACTGACGTTTCATGGTCGCGCATTACGGTCTCCGCGTTGCAGATTCTGGGGGCGAGTTTTGCAAGCGGAGTGTTCCTCTACCTCCAACGACGGATTCTGATCGGAATGTCACGGCGGGTCGAATACGACTTGCTTCAGGATGTTTACGCCCACCTAATCGATCAACCGCAATCCTTTTATCAGGAACATCGAATCGGCGACCTGATGGCGCGCGCAACTAACGATCTGGCCGCAGTCAGACAACTGGCTGGGCCAATGATCATGTATTCGCTTCAGACTCTCTTCGTAGTTCTCATAATTCTTCCGCTACTGTTTGCGATCAATGTCCGCCTGACGCTGCTCCTGTTGATAACGATGCCGCTGGTTTCGTTTACGGTTAAATATTTTGGCCAGCAGGTGCATGTGCGCTTCGAGAAGATTCAGGAGTTCTTTGCTCAGATTACTGCGCGCGCTCAGGAAAACTTCACCGGGGTCCGGGTGGTCAGGGCGTATGCGCAGGAAGGCGCGGAAATCGCTGCGTTCAATGCGCTTAACCGTCAATACGCCGAGAAAAATCTCAACCTCGTCAAGATCGATGCATTGATGCGTCCGTCTGATGACGTTTCTAATTGGGATGGGTTTCGTCCTGATTATCTGGGCCGGCGTGCCAATGGCAATTCGCGGTGAAATCACCGTCGGCGAGTTCACCGTCTTCAACATGTATCTCCTGCGGTTGATTTGGCCGCTCATCGCGATGGGCTATGTGGTGAACCTTTATCAGCGCGGCACCGCGAGCCTTAAGAGAATGAACGCCATACTCGCAGTCGAACCTACGATTGCAGACGCGCCCGGCGTCACGCCGCAACCTCCAATCCAGGGTTCTATCGAGTTTCGAGATCTTACCTTTGCTTACCACGTTACAGATCAACCCGTGCTCAGAGACATCGACCTGGCGATACCTGCCGGGAAGAGTGTGGCTTTTGTGGGACGCACCGGGAGCGGTAAATCAACGCTAATCAATTTGATTTCACGCGTGTCCGAAGCGCCGGCCGATAGTATCTTCGTTGATGGAGTTTCGCTGCGCGACTACCCGCTGGATCAGTTGCGCTCAAGCATTGGCTATGTTCCCCAGGAGACGTTCTTGTTCAGCGATTCGCTCGCCGAGAACATTGCATTTGGAGTGGAGAAGGCCGACCGGCGCGAGATCGAATGGGCCGCCGAGGTGGCCGGCCTGACCGATGACGTCAAGGGATTCCCTGATGGCTTCGACACACTGGTCGGGGAGCGGGGCATCACGCTTTCCGGCGGTCAGAAACAACGGACCGCGATCGCTCGCGCAATCTTGCGCCAGCCAAAGATTCTCATTCTCGACGATGCCCTCTCTTCAGTTGATACCTACACCGAAGAGAAGATTTTGGGACAACTGCGCGGAGTGATGCGAGGGCGGACCAGCTTGATCGTGTCGCATCGCATTTCAACCGTTCGCGATGCCGATCTGATTTGCGTGCTCGACGAGGGAAGGATTATTGAACAAGGGACGCATGGTGAGTTGCTCGCCCGCGGCGGAGAATATGCCGCTTTGTATGAACGACAACTTCTTGAGGAGGAACTGGCGGCAACGTGATCACTGATCACGATCTGCTGAATTCGAATCATGGAAAGTGAAATTGGTAAGCGACATCAAACACTACTGATCTTGTGGTTCGCAATGCTCATGAATATGGGCATCCTGTTTCTGGTCGCTTTCATTGCGGCGCCGGAAGTAAACGGTTCGGCCAACAAGTTGTTAACTCTTGTCCTCGCGGCCTTGGCCACCTTTTTGGTGGTGATTTCTTTCGCCGTCAAACGGAAGTTTTTCGAGCGTTCAGTTGACCGGCAGGACATGAGTTTAGTTCAGAAAGGCCTGGTCGTTGCATGGGCGATATGTGAGGTAGGCGCGATGATCGGTTTGCTTGAACGGTTTCTGATCGGCAATCGCGATTACTTCGTGCTCTTTCTTCTGGCCGCGATCGGGATAGCTCTTCATTTTCCCCGGCGCGACGATCTGCGCTCGGCTAATTACAAAACACCGTTAGGCGGCGGAATCGTGTCTGAGTGATTGATGTCCACAGCAGCTAAACAATTTCACGAAGAAGAAGCAATCGGGAAGACCTACGACTTCCAGGTTGCTCGCAGGCTACTTCGTTACCTGCGTCCTTACGTGCGACTTCTGATCCCGGCGCTGCTGCTGACCTTACTGCTGAACCTGCTGGGAACTCTGCAGCCAATATTCACTAAGTTTGCGATCGACTGGTACATCCGGCCGGGGATATATCAAGGTCTGGGCACGCTTGTGGCGCTCTACGCCGGAGTGCAGGTCATCCGCCTGGTGTTCTCATATTTTCAGGCGCTGCTGCTCAACACCGTCGGCCAACACGTGATGTTTGACATGCGACGCGAACTCTACGACAAGCTGCAGCATCAGGAAGTGGCCTACTACGATCGCAATCCGGTCGGCCGGATCATGACGCGGCTCACCAGCGACGTTGATTCCCTCAATGAACTGTTCACCGCCGGCATCACCGATCTCCTGGGCGACCTGGTTATGATCGTGGCGATCATCGCTGTGATGTTATGGATGGACGTCCGGCTGACCCTTGTAATTTTGTTAACGGTGCCGATGCTCTTCGCCGCCACCACATGGTTTCGCAAAGGAGCTCGCAAAGGCTTGGACCTGGTGCGGACACGGCTTGCGCGCATCAATTCGTTTCTGCAGGAACATTTCGCCGGCGCGCAAACTGTTCAGATTTTTAACGCCGAACCAAAATCGTTGCGTAAGTTTCAGGAGATCGGCGCGAACTATCGCAAAGCAAACATCGATACAATTTTTTACTTCGCCATCTTCTTTCCGATCGTTGATTTCATCGCCGCCGTTGGTATCGCGCTGATAATCTGGTATGGCGGTTACCGCATGATGCAGAACACACCCGGCAACACCGGTGCTCACGCTCGGCGCCCTGGTGGCTTTATCCAGTATTCCGGGTTTCTGTTTCAACCAATCAGAGACATCTCCGATAAGTACGGCATACTGCAGGGCGCCGTCATCGCTTCTCATCGAATTTTCAAGACACTTGATCTTCCGCTTGCGATAACCACTCCGGCGCGTCCTCTAAAATCGTCTCGCGCGAAGGGACACATCGAGTTTGAGAACGTTTGGTTTGCCTATAAGGACGAGGATTGGATACTCAAGGATGTTTCGTTTAAGGTCGAGCCGGGCCAGTCGATCGCGCTAGTTGGCCACACCGGTTCCGGCAAGACTACGATTACAAATCTCCTGATGCGATTTTATGACGTGCAGCAGGGCCGCATCCTGCTGGATGGAGTAGACATTCGCGATTGGGAACTGGAATCGTTACGGAAAAACTTCGCGGTCGTACTTCAGGACGTTTTCCTATTCAGCGGCACAGTTGAAAGCAACATCAGGTTGGGCCGTGAAGATATTTCTGAGGAACGGGTGAAGTGGGCTGCTCGAGAAGTACATGCGGATCGTTTTATCGAACGGCTGCCGGAACGGTACGCGGCCGAGGTCAGAGAGCGTGGCGCCGGTTTTTCAGTGGGCCAGAAACAATTGATTTCCTTCGCCCGCGCCCTGGCTTTCGATCCGGCGCTGCTTATACTCGATGAAGCCACCAGTTCAATTGCCTGGGGCGGTGGCGGCGATCAACGCCTTCCTCGCCGACCACGCCAGCTAGGCCGAGCGGCCGGGCGGCCGACTTGCACAGAACCTTCACACCTCGTGGCCACCATGGGTGCATGGCGACGATCTCGGGGCGCAGCGCCGTTGCCCTACTGCTGGCGGGCCGGGTTCGCGACGACCGGAGCGGGCAGGTGGACGCGGCAGCGGCGGCGGGTTACGACGCGACCGTCGATGCCATCGTGGCAACACTGGCGCCCGGGGCCGACGACGCCGCCGACGCCGTCGCACCGCCCGACCTGGCTGCGCCGTCGCCTCCCGGCAAGGACGCGCCCGCCGACCAGCGCCAGGCGTACAACCAACAGCTCCGCCAGCGGCCTCTCACTAGTGGAGTGGTGGGTAGCCCGGATGATCGTGGCGCAACACCCGCGGCGGAGAAGCTGACGCTGTTCTGGCACAACCACTTCGCCACCAGCATCGCCAAGGTCAAGGACGCCGGCCTGATGCTCGGCCAGAACGAGCTGCTGCCGCCGGCACGCCCTGGGCAAGTTCCGCGCCGCTCCTGCAGGCGATGGCCCGCGACCCGGCGATGCTCGTCTGGCTCGACTCCGACAGCAACGTGAAGGGGCCGCCCAACGAGAACTACGCCCGCGAGCTGATGGAGCTGTTCACCCTCGGCGTCGGCAACTACACCGAGAAGGACATCGCAGGAGGCCGCCCGGGCGTTCACCGGCTGGCACACCGACGGACGACGAGCCTTCCGAGTTCCGCCCCGACTAGCACGACGACGGCCCGAAGACGGTCCTCGGCCAGACCGGCAACTGGGACGGGCCGACGACATCGTCGGCATCCTCGCTCGCACCAGCGCCGCGTCGTGCGCCGGTTCCTGGTCGGCAAGCTGTACGCCTTCCTGGTCGAGCGCGACGGCCCCGCCGGACGCCCTGCT
The DNA here is from genome assembly GCA_963724185.1 of Pyrinomonadaceae bacterium. Lineage (GTDB taxonomy): Bacteria > Acidobacteriota > Blastocatellia > Pyrinomonadales > Pyrinomonadaceae > PSRF01. The sequence goes on from CAVRTN010000001.1 coordinate 476,245, forward strand.
GGAGCCGCTGTGCGAGGCGTCCGCAAGTCCGAGTACGACTCGCTGCGCTGGCCGGACGTGCTCCGGTCGCGGCTGTTCTTCTCCGAGCACGCCTGCCGAAGCGGGTGAAGGGGCCGGTCGAGTACGTCGTCGGGGCGGTCCGGGCGGTCGGCTCGAGCGCCGGAGCCCTCGCGGCGGACAGGCGACCGGCGGCTGCTCGACCCGCCGCTGGCGGGTGGGCGACCGGCTCGGGCAGACTTGCTCGTCCCGCCCACCGTCAAGGGGTGGCCTGGCCGGCGCGGAGCAGCGTGGCTCAACACGCCACGCTGGACCGGGCAAGCTTCGCCGCATCGCCATGGCCACCGCCGCCGCCGTGCGACCACGCGCGCCCGGCAGCGCCCGACTGGTCGACCGCGACCGGCGATGCGCCGCCGCACTGGCGTGGCCACTCGGCCGAGGACTCGACGGCTGCTGCTCGACCAGCGCTGCCGGCGGTGGCGCGGTCGGCCCCGAGCCGAGCGGGCTCGTGGCGGACGGCCTCACCGTCGGCCCGACCCCGCGCTGGCCTGCAGGCCGTCTGCAGACGATCCTGTCGCCGCCGGCGTACCGTCCGCTGAACGAGGTGCTCGCCGGCGTCCCGTTCCGCTGGATTCGCCGCCGGAGGTCCTCCATGCGACCCGCGCCAGCTCCTCGCCGTGCGCCGCCGGGGCTCGCCGGCCACTCTCGGCCGCGGCGTGCCCGCGACGCCCGCCGCACGGCCGCCGCCACCGGCAAGCGGCAACATCCTCGTCGTCGTCGAGCTCTCCGGCGGCAACGACGGGCTGAACACCGTCATCCCCTACGCCGACGACCCGCCTACCGCCAGGCGGCCGCGCGACCCTCCGGCAGACCCGAACCACGGTGCTCCGCCTCGACGACGCACGTCGGCCTGCACCCCGGGTGCTGGAGCCTCAAGCCCTATGGGACGGGGCAGCTGGCGGTCGTCCAGGGCGTCGGCTATCCGAACCCGGACCGTCGCCACTTCCGCTCGATGGACATCTGGCAGAGGCGATCCCGCTCGTTGGCGGTCACCGGCTGGGTCGGCCGCTGGCTGGACGCCGCCGCCCGCTCACCGCTCGACGCTATCGCCGTGGGCTCTACCCTTCCGCGGGTATTGGCCGGTGAGCGCATCGCCGGTGCCGTCATCCCGACCGGCGCCAGCGGGTTGAGACTCGACGCCACGACAAAGGACGCGTGGCAGGCGATGCAGACTCCGTCCTCCACCGACGCCCTGCTGCTCGCTCGGGCGGCCCAGTCGGGCACCGATCTGCTTGCGGTCTCCGCGGCGGTCGCGGCGGTGCTGAACCAGCCGGCGTCGACGACGTCGAGCACCGCAGCACCAGGCAACAGCTCGGCGCTCGACACCGGCGAGCCGTCGGCAAGCGGCACGAAGCCGCCCAACATTCTGGCCGGACAGCTTGACACCGTGGCGCAGATGATCCGCGCCGGCCTCCCGACCCGCGCCTACGTCACATCGATGGGCGGCTTCGACACTCACGCCAACGAGGGTCCCACCCACCCGACGCTGCTCGCCGACCTCGACGCCGCTGTCGCCGGCTTCTTCGAGTCCCTCGTCGGTCATCCCCGAGGCGAATCTGTCGTGCTCGTGGTCTACTCAGAGTTCGGACGCCGGCCCACACCCGACGCCTCGGGCGGCACGGACCATGGCGTCGCCGCCCCGGTGTTCGTGGCTGGGCCGGCGGTCAAAGGAGGCTTCGTTGGTGATCGACCGTCGCCTCACCAGATTCGACGAGAATGGAGATCTGGGGTGGAACGTCGACTTCCGCTCGATCTATGCCACGCTGCTGGGCGACGTGCTCGGTGCCGATCCGCAGACGATCCTCCTAGGCGCCGACGTCCCCCACCTGCCGCTGCTGCGGTGACCGACCAGAACGTGGTCGTCGTGGAGGACGATCCGAACATCGCCGACCTGGTCGACCCTACCTGCGCGAGGCCGGGTTCCGCGTGCTGCTGGCGCCGACCGGCGAGCGCGGGCTCGAGCTGATCGCGCAGCAGCCGGCCCGCGCTCGTCGATCCTCGACGTCGGCCTGCCCGGCATCGACGGCTTCGAGGTGTGCCGGCGCATCCGCGCATGCGGCACGACGCCGGTGCTGTTCCTCACCGCCCGCGACAGCGAGATCGACCGCGTGCTCGGCCTCGAACTCGGCGCCGACGACTACGTCACCAAGCCGTTCTCGCCCGCGAAGTGGTCGCCCGGGTCAAAGCGATCCTGCGTCGCGGCCGATGCCGCGCCGCCGTCGGCGAGCGCCGCGTTCGACCATCGGCGACGGACTCGTGGTCGACATCGGCCGCCGCGAGGTCCGCGTCCGGCCAGCCGGTCGCGCTGGCCACCAGCGAGTTCGACCTGCTTCGTCTTCTTCGCCCGAACCAGGGCCTGCGCTGAGCCGCCAGCAGCTGCTCGACGGCGTGTGGGGCGCCGACTTGGTACGGCGACGAGCGCACGGTCGACGTCCACGTCCGCCAGCTGCGCCGAAGCTCGGCGACGAACTCCCCTGGCGACGGTGTGGGGCGTCGGGTACCGGCTGGGCTGACCGTTCCCACGTGCTGATACCTGGCAGCCAGACTCGGCCGCGATGACGGGTCCGCTGGTGGTGCTGAGGTCGGGCGCTGGTCAGCACGACGCGCTGATCGCCGGGCGTGGGCACCCTGGTGATCGCCGGCGCGCGCGACCCGGACGACCACCGAGGACGTCCTGCGGCAAAGGTAGCTCGATGTGTCGACCAGCCTGGGTCAGCTGTTCGCCGGCGACCCGGCACCGTGCGAGCCGATGACGCGGACAGCGCCGCGCTGGACCGTCAGCGACTCCGCCAGCTGACCGCTGCTGCGCCGGGTGCTGCGACCTCGACGGATTCGCCGTGCTGACGCTCGAACTGGTGATGACGGTCGGACCGGCGGTCCTGACGGCAGACAAACCGCCCGACCGAGTTGGACGTCACGGCGCTCGACCTCGACACGCTGCTGGCCGGCGCCGCGTGCAGAGGGCAACATCGCCGATCTGGTGTTCGCCGCAGCGCCCCTCGCACCTGCCGAAGGGCGCATCGGCGCTCGTGTTGTCACAGGAGGCCAACGCCGGCTCGGTCCCGGCAGCCCGCTGGTTCGCTGGTGGCCGCGCTGCGACCGTCGCCGCTCGGACGCTGGCGGCGATGGTGGCTCGGCGCGACGGTTCACCCAGCCGATCCCGGCCGATGCCGCAGGCGACCACCGAATCGCCGCCGGCGAGCTGTCGACCCGGCTGCCTCAGCCGCCAGCCGAGGCCGGACGACGACTGACCGAATCGTCGCGCAACGTCAACGCGATGGCCGAGTCCTCGAACGGTCGCGCGGGCTCGAGCACCAGTTCCTGCTGTCGGTCAGCCACGACTTCGACGCCGCTGACGTCGATCCGGGCTACGCCGAGGCATCGGCGACGGGGCACCGACGATCCGGCACGCTCGGCCGGCGGTGATCAAATCGGAGGCCGCCGCCTCGAACGGCTGGTCGCCGACCTGCTGGACCTGGCCAAGTTGCAGGCTCGACATTCTCGTTGCGAGCCTGACGCCGGTCGACCGGTGCAACTGGCTCGTGCGCCGTCGAGGGCTTCGAACCCGATGCGGCGGCCGAGCTGGCCTGGCGTTCGGCGCCAACCGTGGCCGTCGCCGCTGATCGTGCTCGGCCGATCACGATCGGCTCGGCCAGGTGGCCGCCAACCTCGTCGAGAACGCCGGTGAAGTTCGCCATCCGCAGCGTCCCGCGTGACCGTCGCCGACGGGCTGGGCGATCGGGCTGACGGTGCGACGACGACGGGCCGGGCATCGCACCCGCCGACCTGCCCCACGTGTTCGAGCGGCTCTACGTCGCCCGGCACCAACCGATGCGGCGCGAGAGCAGCTCGCGGACTGGGGCTGGCGATCGTGCGACAGCTCGTCGGGCGATGGGCGGCGAGGTCGGGGCGGAGGTCGCTCCCGGCGGGGGCGCCCGGCTGGTCGTGCGCCTCCGGCGGCATCGGCGCCCGTCCCGTTGCCCCCGCCGCCGCCCTCATCGATCGATCACAACTCCGCCGGAGGATGACGACGAGC
>CAVRTN010000002.1:0-221964 GCA_963724185.1 Pyrinomonadaceae bacterium
CGGATGCCCCGGAGGCAAACAGGAAAAACACCAGAAACAGGAATGAAACGGTTGGTAGCAGTAGTCGCAGTTTTGAAACTTTCATGGTCTCCTCACGTTAACGCAGGCGTTTACCCGGCTTGTCAGAGGTTAGAACGTTCAACTCCCGCAGTCTTGCGAGTTTTTGAAGACTTTGAAGTGATCACCGATGGGCGAAGCGAGGAGACCTTGGACCCATCGAAAGGCACTGATGACGACTAAGGTCTATATGCAGATGATCCATTCTGATTCAAGGTTTGCCTGACGTTCGTGTTTGTGAGGGTCGAGCTCTCATGTTGTAATTGCCTGATTACAGAGCTTTGGAGGGACACTAATGAACTCAATTACCAAACTGGTTATTATTCTTTCGTTCATTTCCAGCGCCGGCGGCGCCGTCGCCGCCCAGGAGCGCCCGCAACCCAGCCCGCAACCCTTGGCTTCGCCCCGTCCAACGCCTGCTCCGGAGACGACTGCCGCAATTTCGGCGACCAATCCCGCCGATGTCGCTTCAATGGATGCCATCATCGCTGCGCTGTACGACGTGATTTCCGGGCCGGCAGGCAAAAAGCGGGATTGGGACCGCATGCGTTCGTTGTTTATTCCGGGCGCGCATTTGATCCCGAGCGGCCCCCGACAAACTGGCGGCTACGGCGCTCGCGTCGGGACAGTAGAAGACTACATCACCCGCAGTGCACCTATCTCGAATCACAAGGTTTTTTTGAGACTGAAACCGCGCGCAAGACAGATGCTTTCGGCAACATCGCTCACGTCTTCAGCACCTACGATTCACGACATAAAGCAGACGACGCCAAACCCTTTGCTCGCGGCATCAACAGTATTCAATTGCTAAATGACGGGAAGCGCTGGTGGATTGTCACTGTGTTTTGGCAAGGTGAGGATGAAAAAAATCCGCTGCCCGAGAAGTACCTAAAGAGTAACTAAAGAGATGTTCGACAAACTTCAGTTTGTCGCCTCCAAAACGACAAACTAAAGTTTGTCGGACTTCGAACTGCGCCGCCAATTGGAGAGCGACTTACCGCCACCACCTCGTCGCACAGCGACGATCCCCGACATGATCGCCAGCCCGACACCTTCCGGAGTCACTGCGCCGATATCCAAACCTACGGGAGCGTGCACAGCGTCAAGCGACTCTTGCGGCGCACCACTTTCGCGCAAACGTTCCAGCACGATGTTGGTCCGGCGTTTGCTGCCTATCAGTCCAACGTAATCCGGAGCTAAATCGATCACCGCAGACAAGCACTCCTCGTCTTCACTGTGACCGCGGGTCACAATTGCTATCGAAACTCCCTTGCCATTTCCCACCGCCAGGCGCACCGCATCCCGCCAGTTAATGGCTTGCACGAGCTCTATACCCGAATCAGGAAACTGTTCGCGTGTCAGGAATTCCTTACGGTCGTCAATCAAGATAGTTTGATAGCCCAGAAGCGACGCTATTTTTGCGAGCGCCGCTCCGACATGTCCGGCTCCGCAAACAACCAAACGCGGTTCAGGTTGCAAACGCTCGAACAACAGTTTTGCTTCGCCCCAACGTTTCAGCTCCGGAGCAAACTCCTTCAGACGGAACACCCGCGTATCATCCCGCGATTGGAGAAAACTGATTGCCTTCGCCTTGACCGCCATATCAAGTGCATCACCTTCACCGCCGTCGTTAGTTCCCAGCGTCCCGATTTGTTCTCCGGACGCCTCGACGAGCAGCTTCATACCAACATTGTCAACTCCCGCATGCCCTTCCACGACCGTTACGAGCACCGGAGCGAACCAGCTCGAGTATTCGCGAAACACGGTCGGCAAAGAATTTGGAGGAATCGCTGCTTTGGTTGGATTGCATTAAGAAGACGAACTACTTGGTAGGAGTAGGGCGGCAACCCGACCGCCGCGGCCGCACGTCGAACCAGCCACCATGGCCCAACAAGAAGATAGACCGGATTACGAAAGAACGCTGGTTGATTTCCCTCAATAGCATGGCCCACAAACTGCAGAATCCAACCAACAACAGACAACGCCAGGGCCCAACGCCAGCTGACGAAAAACAGCGGCAGCGAAACGACGATCATGGGGATGCCGATGCTGTGCGTCAGCTTATTCAGCGGATGCTGATGCTTGGCTTTGTAGTTTTCGATGAACGATTCAGACATAGGAAGCAGTCGGCAGTCGGCAGTCGGCAGTCGGCAGTTCAGATTCGCGTCAATAATCGCGGTTGCAGTTTACAGCTTTCCGGCTGTTTGCTGTTTGCTGTTTGCTGTTTACTGTTTACTTTCGTTCCCCCCACACATCAACAAAAATATCCATCGTCCCGCCACAAACCATTCCTTCCTCGCTGGCTGCTTCCGCGGTCAATGAGAAATGGTGCAGCGCTGACTTGCCGGAGCGCAATGCCTCCCGAACTTCGGCCACACTTGGCCTCAATGCAACCTCCGCCAACAGTGCCGGCCGCCTTGCCGTCCGCAAAAAAAAGCATCTTCGCGCCACGCTGTTGCGGAGTCGACCCACGCGTCTCGGCGACCGTCGCCAAAACTACCCGTTGGCCTTCGGCATTCGCCTCACCAATCAATCGGTAAAAATCGCGCATTTAAGAGTTCCCATGATCAGTCTTTGTCAGGTTTCCTGGATCAGGATTTACCGGGGTGGAGCCGGAGTCTCCGGCCGACGAGTTTCAGGAAGAGCAGGCGCAACCTGTTCCTGCATTTCCCTCGCTTCCAGCCGGCGACGGAGTCGATCCACTTCCGCATCTGCAGTGATGATTGCTGCTTCCAAACGGGTGCGGCTGGATTCCAAAATCCGAATCTGCGCCTGGACTCGTGCTTTCTCATTCTCCAACTGGCGGCGGCGAGTCTCGCGCACTTCTTCCGGACGCACCGTTCCTAGACCAGCTGCTGAGTGTTCAATAACTTCTGGCTTCAAGCCGTATTCTATTTGGTCGAGTTTCGGTTGCAGATCGGCAAGTTTGCTTTCCACATCGAGGAGTTGGGTTCTCACGTTTTCTGCGCGCTGTTCCGCGCGGGTGAGACGTTCCATGTCAAGGTGCGACCGGTCATTTTCCTGCATCTGATCCAGCTTCTCGTTGAGTTTATTGACTTCGCTCGAAAGCGTATTGATCGTGCGTCGCATGTTCTGAGTATCTGAATTCGCCTGGCCTCGTGTTTTGGGGGCGCCCGTCGTTTGCGGAATGGCCTCGGAATCAGCTGGGGGATCGTCGACGGTGCTGATGATTCGTTCGCCGTCAGGTCCAATACTCTCCGAGCCCGCGGGGACAATCTCCGGATTGGTAATCACCGGACGCGGCGCGGTGCGCACCCTGCGCTTTCTGCGTCGCTGCGCATCAGCGTCAGTCACGCACAGCCCAACCACGAAGACCACCGCGATAAATAACGCGAAGTACTTCTGAAAACGCCAAAATCCACTATGCATAACAAACTCCTCAACAAAACTTAATGCGCTTGAAGGAATCGTAACCAGATACCAAACTAAACTCCCTAACGATACGCCCCCTTAGCAGATGCATTCAAGCGGGAAGCGGGCTGCCTTCCAATTTAACGGCAAGCAGCAAGCGTTGTTCCTCTATCTGCACAGCGCAAATGAGCTCGCACTAAGTATCCATCCCAGCGTCATGCCTGCTCAGGTATGCGACTTACAACTGGAAAATCAGCCCAGATTCTCGATTGTCTGGTCCAACTGGATGGTGCGTTGCGCAATGTCGGCAATGCGAGCTCGAATTGCCTCAACCTTCTCAGCGGGTGCACGCTCCGCAAACTGCGGGTTCGCAAGCTGCGCTTCGAGTTTCTCAGATTCCGCGCGAAGCTTTTCTTTCTCCTTACCCAGCCGATTGCGTTCGGCCTCGAAGTCAATCAAGCCTTCGAGAGGCACTGCCAGTTCCGCCCCGCCCACCAGCACTGCTCGTGCGGATGCGCGCGGCGCTTCCAGTTTTTCTGCCACACCAACCTCGGAGGCGCGCACGAGGCGTTGAATCTGATTCAAGTTTGCTGAAAACACCGAGCGTAGCTTTTCATCAGGCGCGCCGATTAAGACCGGCACTGGCTCGCCTGGTTTGATGTTCATCTCTGAACGGATATTACGCACTCGCGAGATCAAGTCGATGAGCGCCTGCATCTCCCATTCGACATCGTCACTAATCAACTCCGCATTACCCTCAGGGTATGCGGCCAACATGATCGTGGGTGTGGCTTCGCGATAAGCCGGATGCAAAAACTCTTGTCCAACACCCGGCAGCCGTTGCCAAAGCTCCTCCGTGATGTAAGGCATAAAGGGATGAAGAAGTCGAAGGGCCTGCTCCAGCACGCTAAGCAAACGCGTGCGCGCGGCGTCGCGCTCGGGCGATGGTTCTTCGGCGGTCACTTCACTCTTGCTTAACTCGATGTACCAATCACAAAAGTCGTCCCAGAAAAAGTGATAGAGCGTTTGCACCGCTTCATGAAACTGATATTCCGCCAGCGCGTTGCGCACATCGCGCGCGGTCTTGTTCAAGCGGGAAATAATCCATCGATCATGTAACGCCAGGTCGGCGGCATGCGCTTGCCACGACGGATCAACCGTGGCGCCTTCAGAGTTCATTAAACAAAATCGCGCCGCGTTCCAGATCTTGTTAGCGAAATTTCGGTACGACTCAACCTGTTTTTCATTCCAGCGCGTGTCTGAGGCGCCAACTGACGCGAGCGTCAGACGCGTGGCATCCACGCCATATTTGTCAAACACTTCGAGCGGATCGACACCATTCATTTTCGTTTTCGACATGCGCTGTCCATGCTTGTCGAGAATCGTTCCCGTCACAAACACATCATCAAACGGCCGGTTGCCCATGAACTGCATGCCCATCATCACCATCCGCGACACCCAAAGAAAAATTATGTCGCGGGCAGTAACGAGCACTGAAGTCGGATAGAAGGTCTTGAGATCATTAGTCTCTTCAGGCCATCCCAAAGTCGAAAACGGCCACAACGCTGATGAAAACCACGTATCAAGCACATCCGGATCCTGCGTTAACTCTTCCGTGCCGGCTTTCGCCCGGGCCTCTTCCTCGGAGCGAGCGACAATCACTTCGCCCTCCGCCGTGTACCATGCCGGAATCTGATGGCCCCACCAGAGCTGGCGCGAGATGGTCCAGTCGCGCAGGTTCTCAAGCCAGGTTGAATAAACTTTTTCGTAAGGAACTTCCGGTACAAAACGCGGTTTCCGGAAACCCTCCAACAACTCGAGCCCGAGCACGCGCAGCGTGTCCATCCGCAGGAACCACTGCATCGAGATCAACGGTTCGATTACGGTCCGGCACCGCTCGCATTTGGAAATCGAGAATTCGTAATCTACGATTTTTTCCAGCAGGCCGAGCTCTTCAAACTTTTCAACCACCTTCTCGCGAGCCTTGTAGCGATCGAGACCGGCAAACTCCGCCCCCGCGTCATCAGTCATCCTGGCGTGCGGATCAATCACCACAATCTGCGCCAGACCGTGTCGCACGCCCATCTCATAGTCGTTTGGATCGTGGGCCGGCGTGACCTTGACTGCGCCGGTTCCGAATTCAGGATCGACAAACTCGTCTGCTACGACCGGAATCTCGCGGCCCGTCAGCGGCAACATCAGCGTCGTACCTACCAGGTCTCGGTAGCGCTCATCGTTTGGGTTCACGGCCACCGCGGTGTCCCCGAGCATAGTCTCAGGGCGCGTGGTCGCTACGGTGACACCGCCATCGCCGTTCTTTGTGGGATAACGCAGATAGTAAAGTTTGCCCGGCTGTGGATCCTTTTGCACTTCAAGATCGGAAAGCACGGTTTGATCATTTGGACACCAATTAACGATCCGGTTGCCGCGATAGATCATTCCCTGTTCGTAAAGCCGCACAAACGTCTCGCGCACCGCTCGCGAGAGGTCCTCGTCCATCGTAAACTTTTCGCGCGACCAATCGACCGAAGCCCCTTCGCGACGCATCTGCCGGGTGATCTGTCCGCCAGACTCCTGCTTCCACTTCCAAACCCGCTCGATAAACTTCTCGCGTCCCAGGTCGTGACGAGTCAGACCTTCTTTTTTCAATTCGCGGCTAACCATTAGCTGCGTCGAAATACCCGCGTGGTCCATGCCGGGCATCCACAGGGTGCGGTAACCGCACATGCGTTTGTAACGGGTGAGCACGTCCATCATGGTGTGCTGCAGCGCATGGCCCATGTGCAGGGAGCCGGTCACATTTGGCGGCGGGATGGCGATTGAAAAAACTGGGGCGTTCTCATCGCGATTGATCTCGGGAGCAAAATAACCCTCGCTTTCCCAGCGATCGTAGTGGTTCTGTTCGGCTTGTTTGGGATCGTATTGTTTAGGAATTTCCATAATCAGTCGGCAATCAGCAGACGCCAGTCCGCAGGTTCAGTTTCATCCAGTTCGTATTTTTAGAATTGAGGCATTGTAGAGTAATAGCCCGGTCTTTTCATATCGAGGCGATTTGCTGGGGGACCGCGCGCATCCCGCCTGCAATGAGCGCAAAGTGCGAAAAAACGGTGCGGAACGACTTTAAGTTGGCGCATCTGGCGGCCGCATTGCGAGCGGACCCCCCGCGCTCGCGGCACACGCAGGCTACCAATTCATGCTGAACAGGGACAAAGAAACAGGCCACCCAAAAAGGCGGCCTGCTTTTCTAATTGATTGAACTCAGTCGTTAGGTCTTCTTCTCTTCGAGTTGACGCTTTATCAAAAGCTCTGCCAGGTCTGGCACCACTTCCCAGGCAATCTCCCTAACGACTTTTTCCGAAAGATGCTCGACGGCGCGGCGCGCGATGGCGTCAATCACCTCCGGCGACAAACCTTCAAGTGAGACCCTTCCAGCTTCCGAAGCGGCAGCACCAGTCTCAGGTGCCGCCGTAGACTGGTCCGAAACGTAATTTACTTGCGACTCCTGGACCATCTCACTTTCAGCCGCAGGATACTCCTGCGTGCGCGCAAATTGATCTGCGGTGGCTACATCCGTACTTGCCGCGCCAGTTATTGAATTTTGCCAGTCTCTCGGCGGCGACTTGTAAACGGGCCGGCGAACGTATGCGGAAGGCTGATAGGCTGCCGAATCCGGAGTCTCATCAAGGTCTATGTCCAAAACAAAATCATCAGCGCCAGCGGAAGCCGCGCCTTCCAGTCCTCCAAGATCCAAAAGTGCGTCACCCCCGCCACCCGTATCGCGCTGAAATTTTCCAGCGTCATAACTTCCCTCGCTCGTTTCAGTCCTCATCTCGCCTTCGTCCGCCTTCGTCTCAGTTTCGGAGGTCGCTTCAGCTGCAGTCTCGCGGGAGGCCGACTCCTCTACCATGTGGGCCAACTCCGAGGGCAGCGGCTGGGTGTCGGCAGTGACAAAATCAAGTTCGGCCTCGGAGAGCCGCTCCGGCTCCGCTTCAGGTTGTGACGCCGGCTCTTCATCGGCTTGCACATCGAGATCCGGCAATTCGGCCGTGGGGATCTGCTCTTCGGGCGGCCGTCCGCTCACCAGGGCGCCCACCTTGTCGATCAGGTTTCGGATTGATTGAAAGGGCTTGGTCAAAGTGTCGTCAGCGCCTACGCGGCGCGCCTCCGCTTCGTCAAAAGGCTCAAATGAGCCCACTAAAAGCATAACAGGAATATGCTTCAGTTGCGCATTTTGTTTTATGAACTCGCATACTTCGTAGCCACTCACCTGCGGCATGAATACGTCTGCCAGCACCACATCCGGTTGAAACTGAAGCAATCCATCGATTGCCTCCCGGCCATTACTGGCACACAACACTTCCACGCCTTCGTCGGCGAAAGTTAGAGCCACAACCTTTTGAATGGTGATTGAATCGTCGGCGAGTAGGAGTTTGCGTCCAGCTAACAATGCTTGGGTTACCTGATTGAGTACCTTGATGACTTATTGAACTGGGCCGCCACTGGAGGGAATCGAAAACTTGACAGCCGGCCCGGCCGGTTGCGGATAGCCATAAAAACAACTAAACCGCTTTTGGAAGCTATCACCCGCGCTTGGGCGGCGTCAAGAGTTTCAAAGTGGGTGTGTGGTAACTAGATAAAACAGCCCTCTGCGAAACTGAATAGAAAAGCCCTCTAGGATGTCGCACCCGAAAGGGTGGGCAAATGAGAGGACCATTGTTGATGAGTGCGAAGGAACGTGAGCGGCTGAAGATCTTTGCCAGAGTGAAGCGGGGAGAGTTGCAGCAAAAGGAAGCGGCCGCGCTGTGTCAGCTGGAGTATCGTTATTTACGGCGACTATACCAACGGTATTGCGAGCAAGGAGATCGGGGGTTAGTGCATCAGGGCCGCGGGCGACCGTCAAACCGGGGGCGGCCAGCCGCGTTCAAAGCGGCGGTGTTGGCGCGCTATCAGGAGCGCTATCCCGACTTTGGTCCGACCTTGGCGGCGGAGAAGCTGGCCCTTGAGGGCTGGGTGGTGGATCACGACACGCTGCGCGGCTGGTTAATGAAAGCGGGGCTGTGGCAGAAGCGACGTAAGCGAGCAAAGCATCGGAGTTGGCGGGAGCGACGGGCGCACTTTGGCGAGTTAGTGCAAATGGATGGGTCGCATCACAGATGGTTTGAGGAGCGGGCCGCCAAGTGTTGTTTGATGAACATGGTGGATGATGCCCAAGGCACTACGGAGTCATCGCTGGATGAGGAGGAAACAATCTTTGCGGCGATGAGAGTGCTGTGGCAGTGGATCGACCATTACGGGATACCGCAAAGCCTGTATACCGATAAAAAGAATGTCTACGTAGTTGATGAAAAGACCAGAGAAAAAGCAGCAGATAGTGGCGAAGAAGTGCTGACGCAGTTTGGGCGCGCCTGCCGGCAACTGGGCATCAAGATCATCACGGCCCATTCTCCGGAAGCCAAGGGCCGGGTGGAGCGCAACCACGGTACTTACCAGGACCGGTTGGTCAAGGAGTTGCGGTTGGCGGGGATCAGCACTATCGCCGCCGGCAATGAGTTTTTGCAGCAGGGTTATTGCGCTGAACTCAATCAGAAGTTTGCGGTCGCGCCGCGCTCGGCGGTGGACTTTCACCGTTCAGCCAAAGGCTATGACCTGGCTAGCATCTTTTGCATCGAGGAAGAAAGAACTTTGAGTGCTGATTGGATCGTGAGGTTTGAGAATCAGTTCTATCAGCTACAGCCACCGCGCAAAACGCAAGTGGCCAAAGGCAAGGTACGCGTGCGCCGCTATCTCAATGGCGAGTTGCACTTTTGCCACGCCGAACGGAATCTGGCTTACACTCTCTTACCGGAACGACCAAAAGCAAAAACGGCAATCAAGGTGAAAAGCAAAAACCGGCGCCGTGCATTAACCATCATGGAACAATACGTGCCGCCGACCAATCATGCCTGGCGCAGTTTCAGCTTCGGCAAAGGACCGCCTTGGGCTCGCTGAGCCCAAGGCTACTAACTTGCCAAACTTAAACTCAGAGGGCTTTTCTAAATAGTTTAGCTAGAGGGCTCTTCTAAATAGTTCTGACAGAGTTTCAAAGTGGGTGCTCGTGGACTAATTCAGACTCTGCGTTAACTGGGCAATCTCTGCGTCCATGCGGTAAGTTGCAGGCGGGTGCCTGTACACTACGTTTTCAGCATTGATTTCGCGAGTGGTCCACTCATCTTTGCCACGCGGTCCAGCACGGAGGTTCTCACCATCTCCCCAAACGAAAGGCCTTGAGTTAGATGAACCTGGGCCGTGCGGATACGGCTGTCATGAAAATGGATGGTGCAAGCTCCACTTCCCTTCACGATCTTCCCGACATGGAGTGGGAAGGGTAGCTCTTTTTCATTCCATAATTGATCGAGGACCTGCTGAGCTTCTTCTTCCAAGGTGAGCGGTGCAACTACGAATTTCAGTTTGGGTGAATTGGATGGCATGGGGTATTCCTTTTTCCTGGCATTCAAGGTGGGCATTTTCATCATACGCTTCGCTGCGACAGAAACATACCTCAATCGGGCGCCGCGCAGTTTATTTGTCCTTTCTGGCATCCTGTGCCGCATTCCGTCTTCAATGCGAACCCAAATGCAATAAGGCGGAGGTGGTTGATGCGGTGGCATTCGTTTGCCCACCGCGTCACCACTCGCCTGGCGCCCCAGCTTCATCACCTACCGCCCGTCCTTTGGGGTCAGAGCGCTCCCGGGAAACCCAGCGGCTAATGCAAAACTGTAATCATTTCTCCATAATCAGGGGTTAACCTGAATCAGAAACCGCGAATTCATAAAGAATGAGCGCAACCAGGAGGTTCGGAGGAACCATCAATGTAATCAATCCCGTGGGAAGTCCACCCCACGACTGCGTGACCACTAACCAAAAACCCGACATCAATGCAAAATTCCCGATACTATCAATTCCCTAAAAAACTGCTCGCTCTTTTTCTTCTGTGCTTCCAGGTGGGGCTGGTGCAGGCAACGCCGGCTACTTCCACGGAACTGCTGACCTACAAAGAGCTGGTGGAGCTTTACGAGCGCGAAAATCCTTCCGCACAGCTCCAGGTCAAACTGGAGAAGCTCTTAACTACTCCTTTCGTCAATAACGATGCGTACGCCGCCGGCACGCGTCCGCTCAAGCCGCGCGTGGCGGGCCGCGGTCGTTATCTCCGCGTAGCCCAATGGAACATCGAGCGGGGGCTCGAATACGAAGCGCTAGAAGTCGCCTTCACGGACCCCGCGAAGTTTGTTTCGCTCTTGGACCAGACCGAATATCCCGAAGGCAGTCCCAGGAGAGCAGCGGTGCTGGCGCAGGCTGAGTTACTGCGAGACGCCGACATTGTCGTGCTGAACGAAGTTGATTGGGGAATGAAGCGCAGCGGCTATCGAAACGTGATCGCTGACCTCGCCGCTGCGTTGAAAATGAACTACGCCTTCGGGACGGAATTCGTCGAGATTGATCCTATTGCCCTGGGTACTGAGGGCTTCGAAGGAATGAACGAAACTGATCGAGCGGCGCTGGCAGACCAAATCATGATCGACGCCGAACGGTATAAGGGTCTCCACGGCACTGCAATTCTCAGCCGGTTCCCTTTGCGAAATGTGCGGTTAATTCCTTTCCGCACGCAGGGCTACGATTGGTATGCAACGGAGAAAAAAGGGGTAAGCAAGATCGAGAAGAGTAAACGCAAGGCTGGTGAAATAGCTTTTCAGGAGAAGGTCGAGCGCGAAGTGAGGCGCGGCGGACGCATGATGCTCCTGGCGGACATCGAAGACCCGGAAATTCCCAAGGGTCGCTTGACGATTGTGGCCACACATCTTGAGTCAAAGACAAAACCAAAGAGCCGCGTGAAGCAACTTGAGGAAGTGCTGGACACGATCAAAGGCTTCGAGCATCCCGTGGTCCTTGCCGGCGACATGAATACTTCAACGCGGGATGCCACGCCCAGCTCGATCAAACGTGAGATCAAGAAACGATTTGGCAGCAGAAAGTTCTGGGTCAAACAGAGCCTCAAGTTCCTGACCGGCTTCTCCTGGCCGAACAGCCTGCTGCTGGGAGGCTTGAATGAATATCGCAAGCAAGCCGACCCTACTGTGCGTAGTATCAGCCTGGTTGCATCGAATCCGGAGGCCAACTTCTTTGAAACGCTGAAGAAGTTTCGGTTCAGCGATGGTGGCGCTTTTGACTTTCGCGGTGAACGCGAGCGGTCGATCGGGAGTGGGAATTCGCCGCTCGCGAATTCAAACCAGCGCGGCAGCAAAGGCTTCATTACCACATTTGAAGTGGAACGCACTATCGGCTTTATCGGCAAATACAAACTCGATTGGATCTTCGTGAAACCCGCTGGCTTGAAGTCGCCTTACGGTGAAAGGCAACCCTACATTTTTGCGCCGCATTTTGGGCGCACCCTCAAAGACCTGAATCACAGTATCGAAGATCGCATCTCCGATCACGATCCGCTTATAGTGGATTTGCCGCTCGGCGAGACTGGGGATGCCGAGCGTGTCGCCGGCTGGAGCAAAATCCACCGTTGATCGCAAATACCAGCAACGTAACTGAGAGACCTGATTCATGCGAGTTAGATCAAATAAGATCCAAACCTTTGAGTTGGGGCGCGGACATTGTAGACTCACCGGCATGATGAGCCGCCGCACAATTCGGATCGTTGCTTCATTCCTTGTAATCCTCATCGGCAGCGCGTCCACGATTTTCAGTTATGACGCATCACCTGGTCAGAGCATCACTGACACTTTGGTCAAGCCAGGTATCCACGATATCCTCGACTACTGATAACAGTGCTCTTGTATTCCTGAACGTCTCCACTGCTCGCAACCGTACGCATTTGTAGTCCCAAATATCCAATCAAGAGAGAAGAAAATGAATAAACGCAATTCCAGGCTGGAAAGTAATCGCAAAGTAAACAACCTCTTCATTCGTTTCTGCCGGACCGGCTTGGTGTGCGCGCTGCTTGCAGTGCCGCTCATGGTTCACGGACAGGATGCAGGGTGGCCGCAGTTTCGCGGACCGGAATCGAACCCGGTGGGACGAAATCCGCGGCTGGCCGAACGCTGGTCCAAGACCGAGAACGTCGAGTGGTCGCAAACGATTCCCGGACGCGGCTGGTCGTCGCCAATCGTTACCGGCGGTAAAGTGTACATAACCACCGTAACCACGGACGGAAAGTCGAAGCCGCCTCAAATCGGCACCGAATACAGCAATGAGTATGTGGCGGAACTCATGAAGAAGGGGCTGCCGATGCCGGAGGTGATTAAACGCGTGACCGAGCGCGACACCGAGCTCCCGCATGAGGTGAACCTTCACTACCTCCTCTATTGCCTGAACCTGAAAAGCGGCAAAGTTGAATGGCAGAAGGAATTCAAAGCGGGCCAACCTCCAGGCGGACGCCATCGCAAGAACAGCTTTGTCTCCGAGAGTCCGGTGACTGATGGAAAGCACGTCTATGTATACGTAGCGAACCTCGGCCTGTGGGCTTTTGATCTGAAGGGCAAGCAGGTTTGGCACACACCACTTGAAGCGAATCCGATTTACCTCGACTTCGGCACGGGCAGCTCGCCCGCGCTGGCTGGAAACCTCCTCGTGATCGTCAGCGACAACGAGAAACAGCAATACATCGCCGCGTTTGACAAAAAAACCGGCAAACAGGTTTGGCGCACAAATCGAGATCTCGGTGGCAAAGGCAAGCCAGTGGTGCGGTCAGGGTGGGCGACGCCGTTTGTTTGGCAGCACGCGCTACGAACCGAGATCGTGGCGGTTGGACCAGGCGAGGTCGTTAGTTACGACCTGGCAGGAAAAGAGATCTGGCGTATGTCGGGTATGACGCTTACACCGGTGCCGACGCCCTTCGCTTATGACGGGTTGCTTTATGTCAATGGCGGTAGAGGACGTCCCTTGTTCGCGGTCCGTCCCGGCGCGGCCGGCGACATCTCTCTAAAGAAAGATGAGACATCAAACGCTTTCGTCGTATGGATGCAGCCAAAGGGTGGGACGTATCTGCCTTCTGCGGTCGCTTATGAGGGAGCCGTATACACGTTAACCGAGACTGGAATCTTAAACCGGTATGATGCCAAGACCGGAAAAGAAACTTACAAGACTCGGATCGACCCGCGAGCCTCGGCTTTCACCACCTCGCCCTGGGCATTCAACGGCAAGCTGTTCGCCTTAAGTGAAGAGGGTCAGACGTTTGTGATGGGAACCGGTGAGAAGTTTGAGTTGCTGCACGTGAACGAACTCGACGACATGGCCCAGGCATCGCCGGCTTTGGTGGGCGAGCGTTTGTTGATAAGGACGGAACAGCGGATTTATTCGATACGTCGCAAGGGATAACGCAATAGAGTTTACTCGTTGATCGGTACGCCGAACCTAAGTAGCTTAAGGCAGACGTTGCTCTAGTTCCTTATGAACGTCATGCGAAGCATCGTCGTCTCCGCGGGTGGCGCCCTAATCGGAGCTGCAGTCACGGCCGCCATATTTGGGGGCACGATGTACAGCATTCCAAATTTGGGACACTTCGGTACTGGGCCTATTGCGTCGCCGTACGCAGCTGTCTTCGGCGCCTGTTGTGGTGCAGCGTGGGGATCTGTTCTGGGATTTGTTGTCGGGGCGAGCAAAAGTAGTAAAGGGTGGAGCGGCTGGATCGGTGGTGGGTTGTGTTTTGCGATCAGCGCTTACCTTCTCCTTACCTACTTCGTCAATTTCTGGTCTATGCGGCGACCGACAACTATCATTGTGTTGTTGATGCTCATTCCACTCGGGACTGTTACTGGATTCGCTTTGTCAACTATTAGCGCCTCGAGCATATGGCATCGAACGGGCTAAGCTCGCTGAGGTTTGGGCTTCTGACTAACTGGCGGCATTCCTGCTCCCCAAAAAGCCTTGCAGTCCCCGCCGCGATAGCGATGTTCAGCTTGGATTCTGATTGCACGCCCCAGCTGAAAGCCTTCGGGTGATAGATTCCCTTTCGAACGGACGATTCATGAAGCTAAGAATTTGGGCCGCACAATTCGCATTAGTAGCCATTATTAGTTCTGCTGCGGTTATCCATGCTGACACCTACAGCACCTTCGAAACTACTCGATACTATTCAGCTAATCGTCATTACTTTGTTGTAGTCACTGAAAAGAAAAACGCAACGCTTTACCAAAACGGCCGAAGGTTGCGCCGAGTCTGGAGTCAAACTCTGCCAGAGCTTCCAGGAACGCTGCTGGTGTCGAATGATGGACACCGGGTGATCGTCCTCGACGCTTACTATGGCAACAACCGGGAGCCCACAATGAAGGCAATTACCACCTTGGACCAGATGGGCAACGAGATTGTCAGTTACCAACTTCGAGAAGTAGCCAATCTGGACAGAGTTCTCAACACAGTCTCGGCCTCGCATTGGTATAGCGACGCTAAGTTCTCGCAGGACGGAAACTTTCTTGCGGTCAAGACGATTGTTGCAAAGCGTCAGTGCTCACAGATGGTGAAATCCGAAGAGGCTAGTGAATGTATGCAGTCTGTGCCCTATGAGGAGCTTCGCTTCGAGCTGGCGACTGGTAAATTAATCGCCAGGACAAGTATCTCGTTACGATGACGTTATGAACTCGCGACGTCAAACTTCCAGGCCCGGGTTATTTTGCTGCTTTCAGAGTAAACATGAGACTCAAACGTGATACTCAGCTCAAGAGACCTCCTATGACTCACGCCAGAGTGTTTCAGTGTCCGCACTGCCACGAGTTTATCGCCACCGATGCTACAACCTGCCGCTTCTGCTCAACTCCGATAGACTCGGCTGGCGCACAATCGGCGGCGGATACTCAGGACCAGGAAAACAAGCGTTACCGGCGCCATCAATACGCGCGGCATATGATGATCGGTGGCGGGGTGTTTGCACTGGGAGTGCTGATCACGATCGTCACATACGGCTGGGCTTCGTCGTCATCGGGAGGCGGAGGCGGTCAATACGTGATCACTTACGGACTGCTGCTTTCTGGCGGTGGAGATTTCCTTTATGGTCTCGTCGGTTGGTTAGGCGAGTTAAAGTAAGCATGGTCCACCTGGTAGATGAATAGCAGAATAAGAGTCGCGCAAAGTGACGAGCAGATTCTGGAGTGTTATCCGGTGATAGCTGAACTGCGTCCGCATATCCTGCCGGAGGAATTTCTACCGCTGGTAAAACGGCTAACTGAAATTGCGCGTTTCCAGCTGGCTTACTTAACCGATTCCGAGATTAAGGCCGTGGCTGGATTCAGAATCTCTGAATGGCTTGCGGGCGGCAAGTATCTTGAAATTGAAGATCTCGTGGCCAAAAGTGACGAGCGGTCAAAGGGTTACGGCGGCGAATTGTTTGACTGGCTGGTCGAACATGCTAAACAAAATAATTGTCTGCAAGTGCGTCTGGTCTCACGTGTCAGCAGGTTGGATGCGCACCGGTTTTATCTTCGTAAAGGAATGACCCTCGAAGCACATTATTTTTCGTTGAATCTTAAGTGAAGGACAACTGGAGCGGCCCGATTGGGCTATGAGCGCCGACGGGAACGGAATCAGACGTTCAAGACTATATCGTCGGGAGTGTTTTCTTTGCCGTCGGCGCCGAGCGAGCGGAGCGTGAAATGGTCTGCGGTGCCCTGATATTTGTAAGGCTGGCTCCAGGGATCGATGCGCACCACTACGGCGAGGTAGCGTGGGTTGAGATAATCGATCAATACGGTGTGACTGTCAGTCACGACGTAAGAGCCGCGCTCTTTGCGAAATGATTCCAGGGCTTTAGCTGTCGCAGCTAATTCCGTGCGCGCTTGCCCGCGTTTTATTTCATCAACTCTTGCGATTACTGCCGCCAGGTTCACCCAGTCGTTGTTTCCGGTCTTCAGTTCAGTCACCTGCCAACCCTTTGGACCGCTTATCAGGCGCGCATCCACTCTCACCCAGGCAACCAAGGTGGCTGATGGCCGATCTCCCAATGGAATTTCCAGAGGCGATACTTCCTGAATCCGAATCGCGTCGGAAGGCACTTCGATCCCCAACAGATTTCCCAGCAGACAACGAGTGCGCTTTACTGTTGGTTGAATGCTCGACGAGCTCTTAAACGGTGGGTCGGGTGCTGTGCAAGGGTTTGGCGATGTCGCCGGCGAAGGCGCATTGAGCGCGCGGGCGAGGAACTCGATGTATTCCCAACGGTCTGGACGGGTGCGAATTTCCGCCACGCGCCAGTTTCCCTGTTCATCCTTCTCGAGTCGGAAGACGCTGCGAATCTCGGCGGTCGCTTCGGCCAAGCCGCCAACCAACGCCGCTGACTTTACGCGTACTGCTCCGTTGGTTAACTCAAAACCTGGGATGCGAGTTAACGGTTTGCGAACTTGACCGGGTTTAAGTGTCGCGCGAACTGGTGCGGCGTTATCAACTTGTCCGTAGCCGACGGCCGCACACGAAACGAGCGCAAGGACGGCACCGATGTGGCGAAATGGAAACTTGAAAGACATCAGCGCAAGTTTAGCCGGCGGCCCGGCCGATTAGCATCTGCAGCATGGTGTGCAATTGCGCGGTGGTGAAAGGCTTGGGCAGAAAAACGACCGCGCCGGCAGAAAAACTGTCGGACGATAATTTCGGATCCTGCTCGGCAGTCATCATCATCACCGGAATTTTCATGTGGCGCTTTTCCGTTTTCATGTAGCGAACGAGCTCAGGTCCGGAGATGTGTGGCATTACCACGTCAAAGATAGCCGCAGTGAAGGTCTGGTCACCTTGAAGAATCTTGTACGCTTCGCGACCGTCGCGCGCTGTCACGACGCCATAATTTTCTTTCTCGAGAATGGCAGAGACCAGACGCAGGATTGCCGGATCGTCATCTGCCACCAGGATGCGGCGTTTATCACTCTGGTCGGTTGCTGGGTTCGTTGGGTTATTCACGATGAGGTTTTTACACTTCCGATCTTTAGATCTTTCTACACTTCCACCGCACAGTTGCTTTCTCCCGCACTGGTGGACAATTCAGCGGCGAGCTTGATTGCGGCCACCATGCTGGAGTGTTCCGCGATTCCCTTCCCCGCGATGTCAAAGGCCGTCCCATGATCCACCGATGTGCGGATGAACGGCAATCCCAGAGTAACATTCACAGCCTCGCCAAACGAAAGGCATTTCACCGGAATCATGGCCTGATCGTGATAGCAGGCGATCACTGCGTCAAACTCGCCGCGAGAAGCGCGCAGAAAAACCGTATCCGCGGAGAACGGACCCTGCACGTTCATTCCGTCCACGCCGTGACACGAAGCAATCGCCGGCGCTATCTCCGATGCTTCTTCCATACCAAACAAGCCGCCTTCGGCGCCATGCGGATTGAGAGCAGCGACGGCGAGCCGAGGCCGTTCAATCCCCCATCGTTTCAGTTCACGATGCGTTAAGTTGACGGTCTTGATTACCCGATCGCGTTCCACCAGCTTGATCGCTTCAGCCAGAGGCACGTGGGTTGAAATCAGGACTATGCGAAGGTTAGCGGCCACGAAGGCCATTGCATATTCTTCACTGCGCGTGAGGTGCGCCAGAAATTCGGTGTGATCCGGGAAAACTGTAGCCCCCGAGAAAGAATGAGCGCTTATTGATTGGCGCGGTGGCAATCGCATCTACGCTTCCCGCCGCGCATAATTCAACCGCGGCTTCAATGTATCCGCCGGCGGCTTTTCCGGCCGCGCCCGACTCCACACCCGACTCTACAAATCCGCCGATGTTGTCCAGATGAAAAATTATCGGTTCGGAGAGTTCGTCGGGTATCGCTTCGCCCTGGCGGATGATGTCGTACCCCGATTGCAGGTCGAGCGTGCGAGCGGTGTGCGCGAGCAACTGCGCATCGCCGATTATTACCGGGATGCAAACTCCTCGCACTTCCGCTTCCGCGACGGCTTTCAGAACCACTTCCGGACCGATGCCTGCCGGATCGCCCATGGTGATGGCGATGCGCGGCAGAGCTCTCCGAAGTCGAGGGTTCGAATCCGATGAGCTATGGGGAAACTCCGTCATTTTTTGAGCTGGGGCTCAACTCGAACCGGGCGGGAATCGAATTACTAAACCGGATGGCCGGTTCGCAATTACGCTTCGACGGCTGTTACGCGATCCTCAGCCTTGAACATGTATTTGATGTTTCGCTTGAGGAGCAGAAGGTTGGGCGCGTCGGCGCGGTTTACCTTCAGCGCTCCGCGGTCGTACCACTCGATTGTGCCTTCGATTTCCTCGCCGTCCTGCAGGACAATTACCATCGGTGTGTGGGAATCAATCTGCTTCTTGTAGTAGAAGAGTTCGGCATTGGTCTCCATCGGCGGCGGCGTTCGTTTGCGCACCTGTTGCGACCGGACGTTGTGGCTGCCGGTGGCTGGTTTCGCGCGGGCCTTCACTTCGTCCGCCACCATCTCCGCCTTGTCCACGATGTGGACTTCCGTTTGCGCGTTCCCGTGGCTGCGGCACTGCCCGCTCCTTGTCTTTAACCTGGGCGAGCGTCGGTCTGATCAATTTACGATTACTCACTTATTCTACCTCCACAAAATTAAGACGGGTCAAAATTTGATCGCGCGACGCACATTTGGCGGGTTATGAGCTGTCGCGGATTTAAACTATCTCGCAGGCTGCGGCCATTCAAGGAGAAGGGACGAAGCATTTACCCATAATGGAAAGCCTGCAAGGAATGAATGCATGCTACACAACCAAGACTCAAAAAGCAAAGAGGAAAACCACCGTCAATCGGACAGCGAAACAAGCGTACCGCCGGATCCAAATTTACGTCGCACGCGCGCAATGAAAAAGGAAGGCTATCAAGTGGCCTTCCTTTTCCGAGTGCGGCGAAGTGTGGATCTGTTTTAGTCGGCTTTTTTCCGGATAAACGTAGGCACGTCCAGATCTTCGGGACGTCCAGTGCATCATCGGCCGCAAGGGATCTTCCGCCGGGCGTTGCACATACCGAGGTTGGTTTGCCGGTAAACTGGAAACTGCAGCGGCGGAAGCGGCAGCCAATGCTTCCTGACCAAACCCGGTGGCAATGACGGTAATCCTCATTTCGTCCGTCAGGTTTTCATCGATCACCGCACCAAAAATGATATTTGCATCTTCATCCGCCGCTTCACGAATTATCGTAGCTGCTTCGTTAACTTCGTACAGCGTCAGATCCGGTCCGCCGGTGATGTTTATCAGCACGCCCTTGGCGCCCTGAATAGTGGCTTCTTCAAGTAGCGGCGACGAGATTGCCTGCTGCGTAGCTTCTGCAGCCCGGTTTTCGCCACGAGCGCGGCCCGCGCCCATCAGCGCCATTCCCATCCCTTCCATGATCGACTTCACGTCAGCAAAGTCGAGATTGATCAAACCGGGAACGGTAATCAAATCGCTGATTCCCTGCACTGCCTGACGCAGAACATCATCAGCCACTCCGAATGAGTCAGCCAGCGAAGAAGTTTTCTCGACTGTGTGCAGCAAACGCTCGTTTGGAATTGTGATGACGGTGTCCACACATTCGCGGAGCTCGCGCAGGCCCTGCTCCGCCTGGTTCATTCTGCGACGGCCTTCGAATTGGAAGGGTTTGGTCACAACCGCGACAGTGAGCGCGCCGAGTTCAGTGGCCAGTGAAGCAATAATCGGCGCCGCGCCGGTCCCGGTGCCGCCGCCCAGGCCGGTGGTGACGAAGACCATGTCGGCGCCTTCAAGAACTTCAATAATTTTTTCGGTGTCTTCTAGAGCTGCTTCTTTACCAACGTTTGGGTTGGCGCCGGCGCCGAGACCTTTGGTGAGCTTGCTGCCGAGTTGAATCTTGATTGGGGCTTTTGATCTTTTCAGCGCTTGAAGATCAGTGTTGGCAACGAGGAATTCAATCCCCTCGATGCCCGCTTCGATCATGCGGTTTACGGCATTGCTGCCGCCGCCGCCCACACCGATCACTTTGATTCGAGCGCCACTGATCGGCGGATCGTCATCAATAAAAATGTTAATGGCTCCGAGTTGACGAGCGTCCTTTGCCATAGTTATGTCCTCTCTTCCAAAACGGGAAGGCGTCCAGGGCCTTTTCCTTCTATGTTGGGTTGCTCGCTCCATCGGCGTCCATATATAGCGGACTATATCTTGTGCGATCGGGGCGAAAGCATACAACAACTTGTCAAAAAATACTACTGAAACGATTTCGAAACTTTGAAACAAAATGAGTGAGCTTGCCGGTCGACCCTCTGCGACTCATCGCAGTGCGCAGTTCGCTCGCCTGCGCGCGGCTGGCTACGAGTGCAAGGCCGGTGGCCGCGGCCCATGCCGGACTCTGCACGTCTTCCACCAAGCCACCGAAGCGATCACGCTCAGGAAATCCAATCCGCACCGGAGCATCGAAAACTTGCTCAGCTATCTCCGTCATGCCGCTGAGCAAGGCACCGCCACCAGTCAAGACGACGCCACTCGACAGTTGTCGCTCCCAGCCGGCGTCTTTGATCTCGTCTGCGACATGCATCAGCACTTCTTCGGCGCGCGGCTGCAGAATGTCGCAAAGAATTTGCCTGGAAAGCTGTCGCGGCGCGCGCCCGCCAACGGAGGGCACGTCCACCAGTTCGCCACGTTCCATCTCAGTGAGGGAAGTACTGCACGCAGACCCTACCGCGCGCTTGATCTTTTCCGCATCGGGAATCGGTGTGCGCAGGCCAAACGCGATGTCGTTGGTGAAGTGTGAACCGCCGAGGGGAAACACTGCCGTATGCTGCACGGCACCGCGCTGGTAAATAACCAATCCGGTCGTTTCAGCCCCAATATCTACCAAAGCGGCGCCAAACTCTCGATCATCTTCGGTCAACGAGGCTTCGGCCGCGGCGAGCTGTTCCAGCACCATGTCGGCCACGATCAGGCCGGCGCGATTCACCGCGTTGATGGCGTTTTGCCGTGCAGTTACCGGACTGGTGATGATGTGAACTTTAACCGCGAGCCGGGCCCCAATCATCCCCACTGGATCATTGATGCCGTCCTGATCGTCAACGATGAATTCCTGCGGCAGTCGATCCACGATTTCGCGGCCCGCTGGTAGCTGAATGGCACAGGCAGAATCTATAGCGCGGCGCACATCTTCAGCCGTGATCTCCCGATCGCGACCCGAGACTGCGACAATCGCCTGACCGTTGAACCCGAGGATATGCGAGCCGGCCAGGTTGATCGTCACTTCCTCGGCCTGTATCCCGCTCATTCTCTCCGCGTCTTCGACTGCTTTCTTGATCGCGTCTACGGCCGCTTCCGGATTTACGATCACGCCCTTTCGCAAACCACGAGCCTCGGCTTCACCAATCCCCACGATGTTGAGCAGTCCTCCCTCACCGGGTTCGCACGCGATACACGTCACCCTACTGGTCCCGATATCCAGCCCGATTGTGTGCTGCGTGCGCTTGGCCATTTACTGGTGCTCCTTAAAAGGTCGTCTCTTGAAACTGCGAGCGATGATCAATTCCGCCGTGCGGTCTTCTGCGTTTTGTCCTGTTTCTTTTCCACCGGGCGCGGCTTTGCCTCGCGCTCGTTTCTCGTCCTACTGGTGGCGGCAGTCGCAGGTGCAGTCGCGACCCTGGCGCTACGAACAGAGCTGGTCGTGGTCCCGCGTTCCTGTTTCCTGTCGGTCGCTGAATTTCTCTCAGTCTCGGGCTTCTTCTCAGCGACGGGCTTTGGCGCGGGCTCAACTGTCTCGGGTTCCGTCGCGATGTGCGCTTCGCTGCCGTGCATCGCAGTTGCTTGCGCGCCGGTAATTAATCCCACGATGGCACGCCGTCCCTGACTAAGATCGATGTAGCTAATCAGCTCGCCGTGCGGCGTTTGCCGTTGTCCATCCAGGACCTCGAGGGCCTTTTTCAATCGATTGCCCTGATCCTGCGAGCCTAGTCGCACTTCAATTTGTGAATTGTCCCCCGCCAGCTGCGCGCGGATGTCATGAATGTCGATCAGATTTACTTCGCTTACGCGCTCTGATAGCCCCGCTGCGTCCCAGTCGCGTTGCAACTCCATAAACTTCTGCACTCGCTCGCGATTCTCTGTGCGATTGGCGGCGGCATCGTCTTCATTGAGTCCACGCAGAAAGAATGACGGTATCTGATCCGTCGGCAGCATTTCACCCAGGAGCACTGCGTCTTCATCCACCCAACGAAAGCGGCCGGATGCTGTTCGCACCACGGCGCGCGGCATGCGTTCGGAAACTCGTACGCGGATTCCATCAGGCAACACTCGCGACACCACTACACTGCGAACCCATGGAAGTTTTTCCAACTTCGCGCTCAGGGCCGCAAGATCAGCTTTCCAAACGCCAGTGTTTTCTACGTCGCGTCGAACCAGGGCCTGGACCTCGGTCGGCGAGACTCTCGAGGTTCCTTGTACTTCGACGTTGCGCACCTTAAATAAACTTGCCGACGCTGCCGCGCGGTACCCGGCGAACACCAACACTCCGAGGAAGATTGCCAATGCGAGTTTCAGAAACGAGGGCAGATAACCAACTACTCCTCGTAATCGCGTAGCAAGTCCTTCGCCTTCGTTGTCGCGGTCACGTCGCATAGGTCTCTGGGCTCCGGCCCCAGATCGACGCGCGCCGGCGCCGCCGCTGCGATTGCCCACTTTATGTGCAATGACTTGTTCTCTCACGTCGGCTCCTTTTCAGTTGGTTCGCTGTCTGACTTCTCATCAGCAGCGATTGGTGTGTTGGTGCCAGGTCTCTGAGCGCGCCAGAGTTCCACTTCATACTCGAGATCGATTCCCTGTTCGCGTTTCACTCGTTCACGAATCTCTTCCGCAAGTGCGAGGGCGTCTTCGGCGCGCGCGCCTTCTCCTTCGGTGACAATGAAATTCGCATGCACTGGCGAAACCAGGGCGCTGCCTCGACGCGCGCCTTTCATTCCCATCTCATCGATCATCTTGCCCGTCCCTACCACGCTCGATGGAGGATTCTTGAAGAAGCACCCGGCTGATCTCGATCCGTGCGGCTGGGTCGCCATCCTTCGCGACTTCGCATCTTCCATGCGCGCGCGAATTTTCTCGGCGTCGTCGGGAGTTAAACGCAGCGTGGCGCCAAGCAAGAGTTCTCCTTCTTTGAACGACGTGTGGCGATAATTCCACTGAACTTCAGTTCCGGGTACCTCAATTACTTTTCCGTCGCGTGCCACCCGAACCGTCTCAGTAACGGTGCCGATTTCATGGCCGTAGGCGCCAGCGTTCATCCAAAGTGCGCCGCCTACAGTGCCCGGAATACCGCCGAGGCCTTCGATTCCGGACAGGCCGGCGCGAGCGACATCGATGCAAAGTCGCGGTAACGAATAGCCCGCGGGAACTGATACGCGTTCGCCGTTAAACTCAAGTTCGCCTTTCAATTCCTTCAAACTCAAGACAACGTAATGGTGGTCGCTGTCGTCGGCGAGAATGTTGCTACCTGAGCCCAACGCTCGCCAGCCAATTTCCGCCGTGTCCATCTCATGTACGACGGCAGCGGCTTGCGCTTCGGTTTGCGGAGACAACACCCAATCAATGGCGCCGCCAACGCGCAGGCTCGTCAGTTCCGCGAAACGGCGGCCGCGTTCGGCGCGCACTCCGAGCCGCGTCGCAATCTCCTGCAACCTCAGGTCTCGTTCTCGGAAGTCTGTCTCTGTTGTTACTTCATCCATGACTTGCATCCCGCAATCTCGCGGTTCTATTTACCTGAAGAACTAAACACCCTTCGCGTCGCTTCGCTCGCGAAGCAGAGCCAGCAATTGATCGCTAACGCGACTCACGGTGCCCGCGCCCAGCGTCAAAACCAAATCACCAGGCAACACGTGATCGCGCAACGCTTCGGCAGCGGTTTCAAGCGCGCCCACGTAGCGAACATCCTTGTGACCGAAGCGCTTGATGGCTGCGGTCAGCGATTCCGCAGTCGTGCCTTCAATTGGATCTTCACTGGCGGCGTAAATATCGGTGACAAAAAGCGTGTCGGCGTTGTTGAATGAACGCGCAAACTCCTCCATCAAATCATGCGTGCGGCTGTATCGATGCGGCTGAAACAAAACCACAATACGCCGTCCGCCCGAGCCGATTTTTGCTGCGGCAAGTGTCGCTTTGACTTCAGTTGGATGATGACCGTAGTCGTCAACCACCATGACGCCGCCCGATTCACCTTTGAACTGAAACCTTCGCCCTGCTCCGGTGAAACTGCTGAGCGCCTCCGAAATCTGCGTGAACGGAACGTCGAGCTCAAACCCAACAGCGATCGCCGCGAGTGCGTTATAAACGTTGTGCAGACCGGGCACCGGCAGCGAGATGTCGCCGACCACATCGGTGCCGTGCCACACGCTGAACATCGAACCAAAGTTTTGATCGAAACGAATGTTGTGTGCCGAGATATCAGCCTGGGCACTCAAGCCGAAGGTTATTCGCCGACGCTCGACCGCCGGAATGATCGCTTGCACGTTAGGATCATCGAGACACAAGACGGACGCGCCATAAAAAGGAACTTTGTTTACAAAGCTGGTAAAGCACGCGCGAACATCATCCATATCGTGGTAGTAATCCATGTGCTCGCGGTCTATATTTGTGACCACAGCAATCGTCGGCGTCAGCATCAGAAATGAACGGTCGCTTTCATCGGCTTCAACTACCATCAGATCGCTGGTCCCCAGGTGCGCATTCGACCCGAAGGCACCCACCACGCCGCCGACCACGATCGTCGGATCCAGTCCCGCGTGACCCAACACAGTCGCAACCATTGATGTAGTCGAAGTCTTTCCGTGCGAACCCGCCACTGCCACCGTGTGTGGCTTCAAACGCATTAGCTCGGCCAACATTTCCGCGCGCGGGATAACTGGAATGGAACGCCGGTGTGCTTCCATCACCTCCGGGTTGTCGTCGCGCACCGCAGTGGAGCGAACGACCACGTGAGCGTCCCCCACATTTTCTGCATCGTGTCCTTCGGCGAAATCAATTCCCATCGACTGCAAGCGGTCGGTCACATTCGATCGTTTAGCATCGGAACCGGAGACGCGGAAACCAAGATTGATCACCACCTCGGCAATTCCCGACATACCAATTCCGCCAATGCCAACAAAATGTACGTGCTGAATTCTTCTGAACATTAGTTTCCGATCTTGAATTTCAGATCTTAAATTTCAATTCCTTCACTGCCGACTGCTCCTGCCGTCTGCCGACTTAACTCTTCACCATTCCCTCAATCAAATCCACCACCGCGGCTGCCGCATCTCCGCGCGCCAGGCGCCGGCTCGCCTCTTCCATTTCCCTCACCTCGTCCGGCGAGCGAACCAGGCTTCCTAATTCCGTGGCCAATGACGATCCAGTCAAGTCTCGCTGCAATATCATGCGCGCTGCACGTTCCGCCACGAGTGCCTCAGCATTTTTCCTTTGATGATCGTCAGCCGCTAAAGGAAACGGAATCATGATGGCTGCTTTGCCTGCGGCGATCAGTTCAGCCGTCGTCGTCGCGCCCGCTCGCGAAATAACCAGGTCGGCATTGCCAAACGAAATAACCATGTCATCAATGTAGCGCCGCACGTCCACCCGCTCTAGCCAACCGGCGTCGAGGTAGCCGTTGCACACCTTTTCAAAATCCGTCTCGCCCGTCTGATGCGTTATCCGCAACACGCTACGCAAATCATCGAGTTCGGGAAGCGCCGCAATCATCGCTTCGTTGATGGCGTGGGCGCCCTGCGATCCGCCAAACACGAGCACTGAAAACTGCGAAGCATCTCGTTGTCTTGCCGGTATCTCAAAGAACTCTCGTCGCACCGGATTACCGGTCACCACAGCCTTGCCGCGGAAGTAAGGCAACGCAGCCGAAAATGAAACAGCAGCCTTATCAACAAAGAGCGCCAGTCTCCGGTTGGTAAAACCCGGCAGCGCATTTGACTCCAACACCAGCGTGCGCCGGTTCATTAACGCCGCGGCCAACAGCACCGGGCCTGAAACATAACCACCCGCGCCAATAACAATGTCCGGCAGAAAGCCCCTAATCAAAGTTCGCGCCGCCCACAGACTTCGCGGAATAACCATCAACCCTCGCACTTGGGCGATTGCGCCGACATTCTTCAGACCCACGCTTTCAATGATCGAAAGTTGAAAACCCGCTTGCGGTACCAGCTTGTTTTCTAATCCGCGCGCCGTGCCCACAAACCTGATTTCCGACTCTGGCCAACGTCGCAGAATTTCATTGGCTACTGCGATGCCCGGATAAATGTGACCACCAGTTCCACCGGCGGCGATGAGCACGCGCATCTCGGGTCACCCAGCGCGCGAAGCTACGCGCCCCGGCTGGCCCGGACGCGGCGAGCCATTCGCGTGCTGTGAAATGTTCAGCAGAATTCCCACAGCCGCCAGCGTCGGAACCAGCGACGATCCACCGTATGAAATAAACGGCAATGGAATTCCTTTCGTGGGCACAAGCGAAAGCACCACGCTGATGTTAAAAAGGGCCTGCGCTACGATGCCGGTCACCAACCCCAGCGACAGCAGTCTGGCAAACCGGTCCGGCGCCAGCAGCGACGTGCGAATGCCACGCCACAAAAACAAACCGAAGATCATGACGACGCTGAGCGTGCCCAGCAGTCCTAACTCTTCGCCAATGACAGCGAAAATAAAATCCGAATGGGCAAATGGCAGGAACAGCATTTTCTGTTTGCCTTGCGCAAAGCCAAGCCCATTTGCACCACCCGAACCGATCGCGATCAGCGACTGCACAACCTGAAAACCGCTGCCTTGCGGGTCGGCCCATGGATCAAGAAACGTCACCATGCGCCTCATGCGAAACGGAACAAAGATAAGCAGCGCGGCCACACCCACGAGCGCCGGCAGCGCAGCCATTCCCAGATGCAGCAGTCGCGCGCCGGCCGCATAAACTAAGACAGTAAAAATCACTACTAGCATCAAGGCAGTTCCCAGATCCGGTTCAGCCACAATCAGGAGCGCCAGGAAACCCGTCACCACCGCGCAGGGAACAAAGGTCCCCCAGAAAGAGCGCTCCTCGCCCGCTCGTCGCTCGAGGAAGTAAGCCAGGAAAATCGTCAGCGAGAGCTTTGCAACTTCGGAGGGTTGAACCCTAAACCCAGGAAACTTCATCCAGCGGCGCGCGCCATTGATTGGAGAAAAAGCAAAGACCGCCAGCAGCATCAACACCGTCAGCAACAGCAAGCCATAAACGATGCGACGATCTTTCAGCCGTGTGTAGTCAAACTGCATGGCCGCGACCATAACGACCAACCCGACCGCAGTCCAAATTCCCTGCTTCATGACGTAGTAATACTGATTGCCGTTATCGCGTAAGGCCAACACTGCAGACGCGCTGTAAACCATCACCACGCCAAACAGGGCGAGGCCAACAGTTGCGGCAAACAGCCATTTGTCAGGTTGTAACTTCTTCGCCATAACAATTTGTCGACGAGTCTGGAGTCGAACGTCTTGAGTCTAACCAATTGACTCTAGACTCGGGACTTCAGACTCAGGACTTCTTCCTTAAACACCCGTCCGCGGTGCTCATAGGTGTCAAACATATCGAAGCTTGCGCATGCCGGCGCGAGCAGGACTGTATCTCCCGCTTCCGCCGCTTTGAATGCAAGCGCAACTGCTTCCCGCATATCACTTCCCTCTTCCGCCGGTGCATATTCACCTAGCTCAGCCGCGATCGTGCGCGCGTCTTCGCCAATCAGAATCAGCTTTCTCACCTTCTCGCGCACCAAAGATGCCAAGGGCTCGTACGGAGCTTTCTTTCCTCGACCACCAAGCATCAGGACCACCTTCCCCGGATCGGACTGAAATGCTTCCAACGCCTTTACTGTCGCATCCACGCTCGTCGCTTTCGAGTCGTTGTAAAACTTCACCCCTTGAACCTCGACCACAAACTCAAGCCGATGTTCGACCGGTTCAAAACGAGCAACCGTTTCCCGCATTGACTCCGGGCTGGCGCCACAAGCAAGTCCCATTGATAACGCCGCGAGCACATTCTCAACATTGTGCAGGCCGCGAAGTTTCATCTCCGCGCTATTCATCAGCACCATCTCAGCGCCGCCGGCGCGGGAAACAATCTCGCTACCTCGCAAAAACAATCCTTCACTGAGTTCTCGTTTCACGCTGAAATACGAAACGTGCGCTCGCAAACCTTGTCCCCAGCTCGAAACGATTTCATCGTCCGCATTCAACACCGCCAGATCACCCGCGGTTTGGTTCATGAATACCCGATGCTTGGCGCCGGCGTAGTCGGTAAACGATTCGTAACGATCCATGTGGTTGGGCGTAACGTTGAGCGCCGCCGCCACCGCGGGATGAAAGTCTCTGATCGTTTCCAATTGAAAGCTCGACAATTCCACCACCGTCCATCCGTCGTCGCGCGATGTTTCCACGAGCGATATCAATGGCGTCCCGATATTTCCACCAACCTGCGTCGGCAGTCCCGCATCCTTCAGCAATTCTCCGGTTAACTGAGTTGTCGTGGTCTTACCGTTTGAACCCGTAATGCCAACGATGCGGCCTTTCAAATATCTGGAAGCCAACTCCACTTCACCAATAACTTCAGCACCGGCGCGTTCCGCGTATCTGATCGGAATCGCTTTGGTAGGAACACCCGGACTTATCACGAGTAGTTCAATCTGATCGAGCAGCCAGCTCGGAATATCTCCCGCCAAACATCCAACGCCTTCACCTTTGAGCGCCTGCGCTTCAGGGCTCCATTTTTCAAATGGCTTAGCATCGTTAAGCGCCACTGTCGCGCCTCGTGCTAACAAAAACTTCGCGCAGGCAATCCCACTGCGCGCCGCGCCCATCACAACGACTTTCTTGCCGGCGAGTTTCATTCAGTGGGCAGTAGGCAGTGGGCAGTGGGCGGTATCAATAACGAACGCTGTCGCGAATAGCCCAATTCTCGTATTACGCCCATCTACCGTATTCCTCAACATTTGTTCTGCCCACTGCTCACTGCCCACTATCGCAGCTTCAACGTCGACAGACTCAACAACGCAAACAGGATCGCAATAATCAGGAACCGGAAGACGATCTTCGACTCCTTCCAATCCTGCATCTCGAAATGATGGTGCAACGGCGTCATCTTGAACATTCGGCGCCCGGTGCCGGTGGTGCGTTTCGTCATCTTGAAAACGCTTACCTGCAACATTACCGACAGCGCCTCGATGACAAATACGCCGCCGATCATCAGCAACATGAATTCCTGTTTCGTCAGCACTGCCACCGTGCCCATCGCACCGCCAATTGCGAGACTGCCGACATCGCCCATGAAAACTTCCGCGGGCGGCGCGTTATACCAAAGGAAGCCGAGGCTCGCTCCCGCCATTGCCCCGCAAAACACAGTTAGCTCCGCTGCTTCCGGCCGGTGCGTGAGTTCCAAATAGGTCGCCCAGCGCCGGTCGCTGCTCAAATAGGTCAAGGCGGTCAGCGCAGTCATCGCGATGAAAGTCACGCTGATCGCGAGTCCGTCCAGGCCGTCCGTCAAATTCACCGCGTTGGAAAAACCCATGAGGACGATGATGATGAAAAACAAATACAGGATCGGACCGATGAAACTAATCCCAACCGGATTGGCCGTGTCCTTGAAAAAGGGAATGCTGACATTCCATGAGTAATCACTCGCAAAATATTTCGTCAAAACAAACAGGACTATCCAGACTCCAATTGCAATCAACAATTGTCCCAGCAGCTTTTGCCTTCCAGTCAGCCCGAGGCTACGGCGCTTCGCCATCTTCAGATAGTCGTCAGCAAAGCCGATGGCGCCAAAAGCGAGCGTGGCGATGACCACCACCCACACATAAACACTTGAGAGGCGCGCCCACAGCAGGGTCGAAATAACTACCGAACCAACAATCAACACGCCGCCCATCGTGGGCGTTCCTCGTTTGGCCATGTGACCCTGCGGTCCCTCTTCGCGAATCTCCTGCCCTACGTTCCAGGTCTTGAGTCTTCGAATTAGCTTGCCGCCAAAAAGAAGAGCCAGTAGGAGAGCGGTGATCGACGCATACGCAGTTCGGAACGTGACATACTGGAAGACGTTGAGCGCCTTGACCAGATACCATTCCTTGTCCTTGAAATGGTTAAAAATCAGTTCGTAAAAGACGTAATAGATCATTCGGGATTCTCACTCGAAATGTCCGACAAACTTCAGTTTGTCGCTGTCGCCAAACTTCACTGCTGTGACACGGATGGCAAAGGCAAACCAGTCGACAAACTTAAGTTTGTCGAACTAAAGGGAACCGTTCTCTGAGTGCCTTGACGATCTTATCGGTAGCGACGCCACGCGACCCTTTTACCAACACCAGATCGCCCTCTCTGATCTCATCAACAATGACGCGCGCCGCTGTGTCCGAATTCTCAAAGAAACTCGAGTCTGCCAGGCCGGCTTCCTTCGCGCCTTCAACGATCTCTGCGGCCAACCCACGAACTCCCCACAGCTTGTCAATCCCCGCCCGAGCAATCTCGCGTCCAGCTTCGCGGTGAAGTTCCGCTTCTTCGGGCCCCAGCTCCAACATCTCGCCGGCAATAACAATTCGTCTCTTCAAGCTAGTTTTCGCTTCCGCAATCGTGCGGACCATGTTTAGCAACGAACGCGGATTCGAATTGTACGAATCGTCTACAACTCTAAACCCGCCGGCAAAGTCCAGAACCTCTCCACGCATCCGCGGCGGCATTGCGCTACTGAGCGCCTCGGCAATCGCTTGCGGCTCAATTTCCAAACAACTTGCAACGGCAGCGGCGGCCAACGCATTCATCAGGTTGTGCCGGCCACTCATCGGCAACGTTGCCACGGCTTCGCCAAGCGTGGTCTGCAAACGAAAGTTGATGTGCCCCAGCCGGCTCGTATCGATCTCTTTCGCGGCAACGTCAGCCGCGTTATCGATGCCGAAGGTGACAGTTCGCCCGCGGTGCTTGTTTCGCATTCCCGATCACTAACGCGTCGTCCGCATTCAACACCGCGATACCGTTTGGCTTTAGTCCTTCAATCAGCTCGGCTTTGGCAGCCACGATGTTTTCAATCGACCCGAGGTGCTCGAGATGGACTGGCGCAATCATCAGCTCAACTCCGATGTCCGGCGGCGTGATTTGGGTCAAGCGCTGAATCTCATGAGTCGGCGACGACATGCCCATTTCCAGTACTGCGATATCAAATTGATCTGGCGAGCGCCCCTCGCTCACCATTCTCAAAACGGAAAGCGGCAGCCCCAGGCCGTTGTTGTAGTTTCTTTCGCTCTTCAACACTCGCCGTCCATTGCTGCTCAGCAAGTGGGCCGTTAGTTCCTTGGCCGTAGTCTTACCGGCGCTGCCGGTGATTCCTACAACGGGTTTCCCCCAAGCTAGCGTAAACGCGATGCGCTAACGTTTGCAGAGCCGCGATCACGTCATCGACTACCAGCAGCCGATCACTAGTGACCTTGAGCGCCGGATCACGCTCGATTCGGTCTGCTCGCGCCACCGCGGCAATCGCACCCTTGCTCAACGCGTCCTTTATATATTGATGCGCGTCGTCAAACGTCCCATTGAAGCCGGCGCGTGCATAGTCTTCCTGCGATAATGCAAAAAAGAGTTCACCGGCTTTGACCGACCTCGAATCGATCGAAAATTCGTTTATTTCCTTGTCAAATAACTCGGCGCTCAGCGCAGCGGCGTTAGCGCCCATTAGGACCGATGCGTCTCTTACATTCACGTTATGCCAACCTCTTGATCCGGCCGGATCCAGGCCTCCTGCTGTTGGTGCTCGGAGCCTTCGAGGCTTCCGATCAGCGATTCTCGCACGTCGATATACTCAGCAGGAAAAGAGACGCTTATTTCCGAGTCGAATGTTGACCCTCCCGCGTTTGACTGCTGCCGGTGCTGGTGACGGCTGGTGCGCAAGCGCTTCCTGCATGCGGTCACCCTCTGCTTTAAACCAGTTCCGAAGAACTCATTGCTCAGCACTCGGTGGGGGATCATCTCGATTGCTCCTGTAACGCAAACCGTTAGTTTGCGTTTCTGCTGTAGCGTCACCGTCACGTCTGCCGCGATATACGCAAACTAACAGTTTGCGTTTACAAGCCCGATTTCAGTTCAGCCTGCCAAAGTTGACGTAGATCACTTGCCCTGGCTTCAACTCCGATCCTACCGCGGGTGTTTGTCGAACAACTCGACCTTCGCCATGGGCTTCGACCTGGAGTCCGAGTTGCGCGCAGGCACGCGCTACGTCGCGCACGCTTCGTCCTCTTAGATCAGGCATCAGGATCGCTCTACTCGTGGCCACCGCATAGACTATTTCGCCGCCACGATTGTCTCGCGCGGATACTCGCGGCATGGTGGACGCGCGCGTCTCCTCAACGCGAGTTATTTCCTGGTCCTTCGCAACCTGTTCGGGAGTTTTTGTTTCGCGGGCGATCAGCTCTACAGGGTTTTTGAAATCGGTATCCGGCACCACTCCCATCTCGGGTAGGATTCGTTCGGCAATATCTCGGAAGATTGGTGCGGCCACGTCGCCACCGTGATAAGCCCCTGAAGGTTCGTCAACCACTACCACGATTACGACTGCCGGATTATTGACGGGCGCGAATCCGACAAACGATGCCACGTGCTTCGTCGTTGAATATGTTTTGGTTACTGGATCGATCTTTTGTGCTGTTCCCGTCTTTCCGGCTGCCGTATACCCATCTAACTGCGCTAGCTTCGCAGTGCCATTGAGCGTCACAGCCTCGAGCATTCCGCGCAAAGAACTCGCGGTTTCTTTACTGATCGACCGGTCGCCGCTCAGGATTACTCCGAAACGTAGCAGCCCCTGAAGCGTTTCTGATCTCGCGAACGAGATGCGGAGCCACTCGCACGCCGTCGTTTGCGACTACGCCAAACGCCGCTGCCATTTGCAATGGTGTCACTCCGATTTCCTGGCCAATGGCAATTGAACCAATCGACGATGGTTGCCATCGCCCAACTGGACGCAATAACCCAGCCGTCTCGCCAGGCAACTCCACTCCGGTTCTCGAACCAAAACCAAAACTCCTGATGTAGTCGTACATGAGTGGGTCGCCGACTCGAATGCCGAGCTTGATGGCGGCGACGTTGCTTGATTTTGCCAGCGCCTCAGAAATCGTCAGATCCCCGAATGGGTGATGATCGTGAACGACGCGCTTGGCGATGGTAATCGAGCCCATCTGGCAATCGATGTGATCGTCGGGCTTAGCCAAACCTTTTTCGATCGCAGCCGAAAAAGCCACGATCTTGAAAGTCGAGCCGGGCTCATAAATATTTTGCAGCGCCCAGTTGGAGCGTGCGGCTGGCGTGGCTGCACCTACGTCGTTGGGATCGAAGGTCGGCGCATTCGCCAGGGCCAGGATTTCACCCGTCTTCGGGATCCAGCACAATTGCGGTTCCGGATTTCGCGTTTGACTGAGAAATCGCTGCAGTCAGCGCGGCTTCCGCGTGATACTGAATTGACTGATCGATCGTCAGCACGACTGTCTGACCCGGTTGCGCCGGAATCTCAGAACTCTCATAAGCGTCGCCACGAGAATCCTTTTCGACGAATAACTTGCCCGGTTCTCCGGTGATCTTGTCGTTATAAACCTGCTCAATTCCCGCCAGTCCAATTCCGTCCAAACCAACAAACCCGAGTACGTGCGCTGCCAGAGAGCCGTTGGGGTAGTAACGCTTTGGCTCTTTGATCAACCGAATTCCGGGCAAGTGCATCTCTTCGATTTGTCTCGCCTGATCAAGTTCTATCCGGCGAGCAACCCAGAGGAACCGGCGGCCCTTTTCTTTCGCCTCGTTCATCTGGCTGAAGAGCGTTTTGTGGTCCAACTTCAAAACAGACGAGAGAAGCCCGGCAGTGCACTCAAGCCTTTCGGCAACCGCAGAAGCGCTAGGTTCTTTTTCGCCTTTCTTCAACGGTTTCAAGTCGAATTCGCCGGGATCAAATGAAATGGAAGACGTGTCAATACTCCGCGCCAGCTCTCGCCCCTGACGGTCCAGCAACAACCCGCGCGCAGGCGCTGTCTCAATTGCCGATTGCTGCTGGCGCTGAGCTTTGTCTACCAAACTTTCGTGACGGGAAACTTGCAGGTAGACCAGCCGGGCGCTAATTGCGAGCATCCAGAAAACTACGAAAGCCGCAACAAAAAGCGTGCGGCGAATCGAAAGGTCTGAGTGTGACTCTGATTGAGTAGTGCGGCGTGCCATCATTCCCTGGACGTATCCCTTCTTTCTAACCCACACACGAGGGGCGGCGGACCCGCCTCGACTAATCGCGATCTTTCCTCACGGCTTAGAACCTGAGAGCCCACTGCCATTCCAAGCATCAACTAATTGCCCGCGCTCGAACGCTGAAATGATGCGGAAGGGCTGCTCACTGCCGGGGCGAGCGGCAGTTGGCTTCGTTTGCTGGCTTTCTGGGTACCCATTTGACTTGCAAGTAACGGCTTTAGGCCTAGTCCAATGCCTTCTGATTGAAGCCGTGCAGGAGCGTAAGCCTGCTGCTTCTTCAACAGCAGATGCTGCCGTTCCTCTTCCAGTCTGGCGATTTCCTTGCGAAGCGTTTCGCTCTGGTAACCATACTGTACGGCCGCGAAGTGTTGCCGTGCGGCAAACACAAAACCGCTGGCCAGAACCAGGCCACAAAATAGCAAGAGAGCGAGACGAGATAGCGCGCGGCCGTCGCGGTCACGCCGGATCGTGGCATTGCGCTGCATCGAGGGAACTCTTTTCATGGGAAACTCCGGGTCTGGTTTTTTCTACGATACTTTCTGTGTTGCGAATCAGATCAGAATTCAACTTTCGACAAGCCCGCAATTTGGCACTGCGGGCTCGCGGATTTGCCTCAAGCTCATCCTGATCCGGCGTAACCGGACGTTTGGTCAGCAATTCGACGGCACGTCTTGCCCCGCAAGTGCAGATGTCCATTCTGATCCTGCACTGGCAGTAACCTGACAATCGGCGAAGCTCCTGCTTCATGATCCGATCCTCAAGCGAATGGAAACTGATAACGACGAAGCGTCCGTCGGGTTGTAAAAGATCAACTGCAGTTTCAACGAATTCGGTCAGACCTTCGAGTTCCTGGTTGACCGCTATGCGCAGGGCCTGGAAAGTCCTTGTGGCCGGATGGATTTGCCAGCGCTTCTTTTTTCCTGCTGCGCGCGCTACCAAATCCGCAAGCTGTGTCGTCGTCGTTATCGGCTGCCCTTGCTCGCGATGCTCTACTATCCATTTGGCGATGCGTCGTGAGTTCCGCTCTTCGCCGTATTCAAAAATTATTCGGGCAAGCTCTTCTTCCGGTAGTTCGAGCAAGAGATCGGCTGCCGTCGCGCCGCCGCCTCCTTCCGCATCCATCCGCATGTCCAGCGGAGACTCAAACCGAAAACTAAACCCCCTGGCAGGAGAATCAAACTGGAGAGATGAAACGCCGAGATCGGCCAGGATGCCTGCCGGGCCGCTCTCGTCCATGTCTGTCAATACGCGTCTCGAGATTCTTGTAGTCTGCGTGAACAGCTCGAAAGCGTTGACCAAACTTGCTCAACCGCTCCACAGCCGCTCGCAATGCTTCGGCGTCGCGGTCGATGCCAATAACGCGAGTCTCGCTCGAAGATTCCAGGATGGCTTCCGAATGTCCGCCAAGGCCAAGCGTGCAATCCAGGAAAAGGCCACCTCGTTCGGGCGCGAGAAATTCAATCGTTTCGCGAAGCAGCACGGGGCGATGGGGCGCGTCAATGCCCCCCAAAGACGCAGCCATCACCACCGCCCCGTGATCTCGTTCAAAGAACAACTAACTAGTGAAAAGTGATGAGTAAAAAGTGAAGAGTCAGAACCGCTCGTGTTTTTAGTAGTACCTTGTCTTTCTTGCTTATCACTTTTCACTTGTCACTCTTCAATGCTCTAAATTCCCAACTTCGCAATTGCCGCTTCGTCCTCTTCCGTATAGGGATCCGCAAGCATTCGCGACTTGAAAACGTCCAACTCCCAAACTTCCAGATAGGTCAGATAGCCCAACACCGCGACGTCGCCCATCACCCCGGCGCTTTTTCGAAGCAAAGGGTGAATCAATAACCGGCCCTGGCCATCGATCGTCGACTGCTGACCGTAGTAATTCGTTCTGTCAAGGAACTTGCGCCGCGCCGGATCCATTGTCGGCAAGAGCGAGAGCCTTTGTTCTATCGATTCCCATTCCGGCAAGGGGTAAATGCGAACGTTGTCACCGGTCAGACTTGTTATGTAGAATTCCCCGCCGTGCTTTTCGTCGATTAGGCGGCGAAACGGAGTCGGCACCTTGAGCCGACCCTTGACGTCAATCCGGGCCGTGTAGTTTCCGCGCAACATAAAATCGACCAGGTCAATAGATTTGGTGGGTGGCCTGGAAAAGATGAACTAGCGATCAGTCGTAACGAGGTTGGACCCACTTCCGACCACTTTTGACCACCCGAAGCGGAGTCTACGCTCCATCATTTTGAGTGTCAATAGAAAACTCTTGAAAAACCTAAGGTTTTAGAGAGTTTTTCCCCGTCGGCTCAAAGTTAGCGTTCGCCTCTTGTTGCCCCCACCTGCAGTTTTTACGTTACCGTGGAACTAGCTGCTGAGTCACGAGGGCTTAATCCGGTTTTCGGCGACCTTAATTACCGGGTGCAAGGTTGCTTTGCGCACCTTGCGAAACCCTTTGCGTACTTAGCGGTAGAGTCAGGAAGATCAAGTAAAAAACCGCAAAGGTCGCGAAGCGAGACGCAAAGTTTCGCAAAGTGATGCAGTTGGTTGCGTCAAACTGCATCGGGACGCAAGAACGGCCCCAATAGGCAGTCGCGTGGCCTTGTTGTATATTGACGCCCAATGTCTAAACAACGAAGCGCGGATCTGGCGAACAACTGAATGGACCTCAATCTCGGAGGATTTGCAGGACTTCTTCTGTTTGGATTGCTCGCGGCTGGGGCGAATCTTCTCGGCGGATTTGTCCTTATTAGATCGGGCGCGCACCGGCTAGGCGAGCGTTTTCTCAAGTATTTGGTCGCTCTGGGCGCCGGATTCATGCTCGCGGCGATCTTTATTGAGATAGTTCCGGAGAGCGTCCGACTATGGACAGCTAACCTAGAAGGTGAGCAGGCTGCGGCCTCGGTGGTAGGGGCAATGACGCTCTTGCTCGGCGGCTACCTCCTCATCCAACTTTTCGAACATACGATTGCTCCCCACTTTCACTTCGGCGCCGAGACGCATCCCGAATCTTTCATGAAACCTTCGGCTGCTTACGCTGCCGTGGGTGGCCTTTGGATTCATACATTTTTCGACGGCGTCTCGATCGCCGCCGCTTTTCTGGTGGACTTCCGAGTGGGGCTGCTGGTTTTTGTCGCGATCCTGCTTCACAAGATGCCTGAGGGATTTACGGTAGCCTCGATCATGCTGGCGTCGGGGCGTTCAACTCGCACCGCCTTGTGGGCCACAGCCGCAATCGGAGCCGCAACGCTCGCCGGCGTGATTGCGGTGTTCCTGGTAAGTTCCAGAATCGATGCAGCAGTTAGATACGCACTCCCCTTCTCTGCCGGTGTCACGCTCTACGTGGCCGCCAGCGACCTAATCCCCGAAGTCAACCACAAAGAAGAGCGAAACCCCATCGTCTCAATTGTCGTTTTTGTAGGCGTCGCGCTTTTTTATCTTTTGCACTTATTGATTGAGGGGTAGCACTTGCCGCAGTCGCAAACTTCGCAGAACACGTCGCCGACGGATCGGACCAGCTTGCGCGCGGATTGCCATCCTCGTTTGCGGCGATTGTCTCTCTTCGCGGCGCTGCTGATTCTCGTTTTCAGCGTTGGCACGCTGGGCCAAACGGGAACATCGCCAATTCCGCTTCCCTCTCCGTTTACGCCAATTGTCGACAACGCGAATGTCATCGACAGCGAGACCGAAAGGAAGCTCGGCGCGATCTATTTGAACCTGATGGAGCGCGCGAAAATTCAGTTTGCAGTCGTGACTATCGACACGACCGGCGGTCAGCCGATCGAGGACTACGCCCTGGCGGTCTACCGTGGTTGGGGAATTGGCACGAAGGAGAACGATGGCTTTCTGTTGCTCGTCGCCGTGCAGGATCGCAAGTATTACACCGAGGTTGGCTACCACCTCGAGGGTGATCTCAATGACGGTTTGGTAGGACAGATTCAACGTCAATACCTGGTTCCGCAGTTTAAGAAGCAAAACTACAGCCAGGGTGTTTACGACACGGTGCAGGCATTTGTCGCAACGCTCGCTGAAAAACGCGGGTTCACAATTGACGGAATCGATAAGCGTTTTGTGTCTCGAGAAGCTCCCAGGTCGCGCGGCGTCAGAAGCCGATCTGGCGGCCTCTCCAGCAGTTGCTGCACGATGCTGGTTATCCTTGGCGTAGTCATCCTGGTGCTTTCGGCGATGCGAAAAGGCGGCGGAGGACGAGGCGGTGGTGGCGGCGCAGGCTGGATGGGATGGTTGGTACTCGGTTCATTATTAAACTCCGGAAGCCGCGGAAGCAGTTGGGGAGGTTCCAGCAGCGGATGGGGCGGCGGCGGGTTTGGCGGTGGTGGCGGCGGATTTGGTGGTGGATTCGGTGGCGGAAGCGCGGGTGGTGGCGGCGCCGGCGGCGGCTGGTAATGCCGAGGGTCGAGCCACAGATTGCACTGATAGACGCGGATTTGAAAAATAGGCGATAACGAAATGCATAGTCTAAATCGCTCGATTTTTGGTCTGGTTCTGATCTGTTCTGATCCGTGAGAATCTGTGGCTGAATTCGGGATTCTGTTAGTATCAGTTCACGCGAACAAAAAATACGATGGCTAAGACAGTAGTTCACGAAGCACTAAACTCTTTCGTTAAAGATCTGCGTGCAACGCACGGGGACAATCTCGCTTCGGTCGTTCTCTACGGCTCAGCTGCGGCAGGTGATCACATTGAGTTGCGATCCGACTTCA
Source organism: Pyrinomonadaceae bacterium (assembly GCA_963724185.1). Classification (GTDB taxonomy): domain Bacteria; phylum Acidobacteriota; class Blastocatellia; order Pyrinomonadales; family Pyrinomonadaceae; genus PSRF01. The sequence continues at coordinate 39,312 of CAVRTN010000002.1, forward strand.
ATTTGCTCATCACCCTGCATCGGATCACGCCCGCAGACTTACGCCTGTCGCAGGCGCCGCTGCGCGAATGGCGACGGCTCGGGCAACCGATTCCTGTCTATTTCACTGTCGAGGAACTATCCGACGCAGCAGACGTATTTCCCATCGAGTTTCATCAGATGGCAAACGCTCGCACAGTTCTTTTCGGCCGGGATCCCTTCGAATTCGTCCATCTCTCAGACGTTAACCTTCGCCATCAGACTGAGTACGAACTACGAAGCAAGCTGATTCAACTCCGTCGTCTTTACATCCCGGCTTCGATCTCAGCCGAGAAGCTTTGCGACCTAATGAGCGACAGCCTCGCCAGTTTTGCTTCGCTGTTTCGGGCTGTGCTGCTGCTGCATGGCGACCAGGCCCCGGTTAGCAAACCCGATTGCGTTCGCGTCACCATTAAACGATTTGACCTCGACCAGGAACCCTTCGAGAAGATTTTCGCGTTTCGTACAAACGACTTTGTGCCCCCTTCAGAGAAAGATGCAAACGACATCTTTGCCGCCTACATGGAACAGATTGACCGTGTGATCCAGGCGGTGGACGAATTCGATCAAGGAAAGATTTAGGAGATGAGGATGATTCAAAGACGATTGGCTTTAGCCGCTGTAGTTTTATTTGTGGCAGTGACCGGGAGCGGTTGCGGCTACAACACGCTGACGACGAAACATGAAAACGTGAAGGCGAAATGGGCAAACGTGGAGACACAACTTCAGCGTCGTGGCGACTTGCTTGGCAATCTAATCGAGACTGCCAAGATGGCGGGCGTCCAGGAGCAGGAAGTATTCGGCAAAATTGCAGAAGCCCGATCAAGGTTGCTCAACGCTTCACAGCAGGCGCCGCAGGGTGAAGGCGGCGACAAGAGTCCGGAACAGAAGCAGGCCGTAATTGACGCCGCCAACAGTTTTGGCGGTACTGTGGGACGGTTGTTGGTTTTGCAGGAGGCTTACCCGCAATTGCGTTCGAATGAAAATTTCCTGAAGGCGCAGGACGAAGTGGTCGGAACCGAGAATCGCATCGCGGTCGCTCGCAACGATTACAACCTGGCTATTCAGGATTACAACACCACGATGAAGAACTTCCCAACTGTGATCTCGGCGAAGCTTTATGGGTTTAAGGAAGAGCCTTACTTTAAAGCTGATCCGGCTGCAACCACGGTACCGAAGATTGACGCAAACAGTCTGCGCGATAATCAAGCACCGGCGCCCGCGCCATCAAAGTAATGCAGTAGGACAGGCATTCCTGCCTGTTCTCTATTGATCGAGAATGTTGACCAAGGAAGGACAGACAAGAATGTCTGACCTGCGAAAAAGAAAGGCCGCTCACCTGAGCGGCCTTATCTTTAGGAGACGCTGCTTTATCTAGAATCCGCGCGAGCTACACATGGCGCAGTGGTCACACGGCTTTCCGCCAGGCTCGATCGTGCACTGCTTTTCCTTCTCGAAGAAATCGACTAACTCAGTAACCGTTGCTTCTTCAACCCCAAACTTTTCCTGACTGGGATGGGAATAGGGGGAGTTGATTCCGGCCAGCCATGGCGAATGAGTTGAGGGCGCAGCGTTTGGCGCGCTGGATATTGGAGATGATGTATTCGAGAAGCTGAAATCTGCGGAACCGGCTCCAGGTGCGGAACTGACTTTGGCTTCAAGCTGCGAGATCTTTCTCTGGAGTTCGCTTAACCCCGCGCGAACCGCGGCCAATTCTGCGCTTACTTCTGGTTTTGCGGATGTGCGGCTTTCGCTAGGATCGCCGGACACGCGCCGCGCTATCCGCTCAGCTATCTCTCGCGCATGATCCAATTCACTACTCATCTTTCAACAAGTCTACGTAGTCCACTACTCCCACGATTGCCGAATCGATCGCGGCCCCTGGCTTTCCGGTTGACGCGGTCGAGGCGCACCAGCCTTCCTGCACAATCAAAACCTGATCGCCAACGCCGGCGTCGACCGCATTGAGGGCCAGCAGCGTGTAGGGCATCTCTTCGCCTTCGGGCGTGATCTGCTGGCACAACATCACGCTAGCGCTCTCATAGCGCTGGTTCTTTTTCGTTGCAACGATGTTTCCGATTACGCGTGCAAGAAGCATTTAGGGTTGACAGCGATGTTCGCGCCCAGTTTATTCGTTCGTTCGACCGGTCCATCTTGCCCGATGGCCGTTGGTTACGTGCGCGTCGGAATCGACAATGCCGATAATGGTGCAGTCAGTGGGCGTGTCCTCTCGTTTGAAAGGAAAACTCGCTTCCTTGCCGCGGCACCAGAAGACCAATTCACCAACGCCGGCGCCGACAGAATCGATAGCGACCAACGGTTTGCCTGAAGGTTGGAGATCCTTATTTAGAGTTTGAACGACGAGAAGCTTGCGACCTTCGAGGGAGTCATTCTTAACGGTTGCTACCACCGTGCCGATAACGCGAGCCAATTGCATGATTCAAAAGTGATGAGTGAAACGTGAAGAGTAAACGAAAGTCCGCAAACGCGGAGCGACTTGTCACTCTTTACTTTTCACGAACCCGGGACGTCTACCGTGTCAATAATTCCAACAATCGCTGCATCGACCGGCGCGTCTTTCATTCCTTGCGCCAGGCGCGCGCTCGAGCCCGCGACCACCAACACCCGCTCATGAAAACCGGCGCCCACCGTGTCAACGGCTACCACGTAACCCGTGGTGTCGCTGCCATCAACGTTAACCGGACGCACGACGAGTAGTTTCTTTCCGAGCAGGCGTTCGTCTTTTTGCGTCGAAACGACGGTGCCGAGAATGCGCGCAATGATCATGCTTAACCGCGCGTCAAGCCAATGGGAAGAGCGTCGTCAACACTGCCATGCGGACGCGGAATTACATGTACGCTCACCAGCTCTCCTACGCGTCTGGCGGCAGCCGCGCCGGCATCTGTCGCAGCTTTCACAGCCGCTACATCTCCGCGCACAATCGCCGTAACAAATCCGGCGCCGATCTTCTCGTAGCCTACAAGCGTGACGTTTGCGGCTTTGACCATCGCATCCGCGGCTTCAATCATCGCCACCAGACCCTTGGTTTCGACCATGCCGAGTGCTTCTTGCATTCAATTGCTCCTAATCGATAGATAGTAAATCGTGAATGGTGAATAGTAGACGACTTTCCGGCCTTTTACCATTCAACATTCACCGTTCACTATTTACCAAACATTACCCGCGGTGTGTTGTGCAGCTTGAGTGAGAAGCTCGAGGAGCTCTTCTCTCGTAAGCGTAATCTTGCCTGCACCATTGATCGACATTCCCTCGCCTGAAGTTGATCGGGCAGGACGATCACCAGTTGCGCACGACATCTGCGTGTCGTGCAGGTAACCACATGCCTGGCAGCGCGCGCTTTCGCCGAGATAACCCGCCGCCTCACGAACGTTTATTAGTTTTTCGATCGCGTCGGCCGGAAGGTTTTTTGAACCGCCAAGCATGCGCGAGAGAATCGCGATGCGAGCCGTATGTTCGAGAGTTTCCAAACGATCAAACGCCTGCCAGAGATCCGAACCATAGGCCACCGCGCCATGATTGGCCATCAGCAGAGCGTTGTGATGTTTCACTAGAGGCCGCATCGCGATGCTGAGTTCATCAGTAGATGGCGTGCCGTAAGCGGCGAGCGGCACGCAACCTAACGTTAGAATCACTTCCGAAAGGATCGGCTGATCGATGGCGAGTCCGGCGACAGCGAAAGCGGTTCCGTGGGGCGGATGCGCATGACAAACGGCTTTGACGTCCGGGCGTTCCTGGTAAATCAGAAGATGCATCGCAAGTTCGCTTGACGCTTTGGTCTTGCTAAGCGGATTCCCTGATGCATCAGTTACCGCGAGAGAGTCTTCGGTCATGCGACCCTTGCAGGTCATGGTCGGCGTGGCGACTATGCGGCCGTCGTCAAGACGCACGCTGACATTGCCGTCGGAAGAGACAACGTAGCTGCGCTCATACAAGAGACGGCCAATGTTTACGATTTCACGCCGTGCGGTCTGCTCGTCCATTATGAAATCTAATTACAACTCCTGCTCATTAAGTTCCAAAACTTCTTCCGTACGAGTGCCCCGCCGGCGATTTGTCACCGCGCTTACCGGGGGTCGCGCCAAAAAATAGGATAACGACTCCAACGACGTCGTCAGATCAACTGTTTTAACTTTCACGTCCAGACGCATACTCAGCGAAGCCGGCGCAAAGTTTAGAACGGCTTTTATTCCCGCTGACATGATTTGATTGAGAACCCGTTGCGCGACCCGCGCCGGGACCGCTATCACCATCACATCGATCGATTCCTGCTTAACGATTTGCGGCATTGTCCTCACGTCAAGAATTGAAATCTTATCTTCGCCGACACGCCGTCCTATCTTTTCCTCATCGTTATCGAACAGCGCGACCACAGTAAAATTCGATCGCGAGAAGCCTCGATAGTTTGCCAGCGCCGTTCCCAATCGTCCGGCCCCCACAATGGCAACGCGATGCGGTTTGTCCAAACCCAGGATCCGCGTGATGTGCTCGCGCAAATCTTCGACGTAATAACCGACACCGCGTACGCCAAACTCACCAAAATAGCCCAAATCCTTCCGTATTTGCGCGGAATTCAAGTTGAACTGTTCGGCCAACGCCTGCGATGAAATACTCTTGATGCCGGCTTCAGAAAGCGTGTTCAGACAACGAAGATAGACGCTCAAACGGTTCGTAGTTAATTCGGAAATCTTTTCTGACTTCATCTCGAGGGGCTCCGGTTGTTCCAGTATAGACCGAATGCGATTCCAATGTAACGCAAACTGCCAGTTTGCGACCGCGCGAACCGCCATACTTGCATCGATCCAAATAGGAAGACGCACACTCGACAGTTTTGCGTTACAGGAGACGGGCATCGCGTTGCTGAATACCACGGCCATCAACTACAATCGCGCGGTTTCAATCCTCGGTATCTACTAAGACCCAGCGCCAAATGATTGCACACTTATCGGGCACGCTTCTTTCCAAACAGGCTACGTCCGTTATCCTCGACGTGAATGGCGTTGGGTATGAAATCACAATTCCGGTTTCGACGTTTTACGACCTCGAAGAGCCTGGTTCAAACGTACAGCTCCGCATTTATACCCACGTTCGCGAAGATGCGCTGCAACTTTTCGGCTTCAAGACAGCGCGCGAACGCGAGCTTTTCTTGCGGCTAATCTCGGTGAGCGGGATTGGGCCAAAACTGGGAATCACTTTGCTTTCGGGCATGGGCGCCGATGAAATCATCGCCTCGATAAGGACCAACAATCTCGCGCGGTTAACCTTAATTCCCGGCGTGGGCCGAAAAACCGCGGAGCGTCTCGTGGTGGAACTACGTGATAAAGTGGCCTCGCTATCGTCTCCCGAGATCGAGGACGAACTCGGCGCCAAAACTCCGGCCGGCGCGCCTGTTCTTACCGAGAATTCAATGCGGGCAGATGTTCTCTCCGCGTTGTTGAATCTCGGTTACCAAAGAGGTTCGGCTGAGAAGGCGTTAACTTCGGCGGTTGATGAAGGCGGAGAAATTTCTGTTGAGTTACTTTTGCGCCGCAGCCTGCGCAAGCTGGCGAAGGTGTAACGCAAACTGTTAGTTTGCGTCTGATTTTGACTGGCTGGGCTGTTCAAACAACGCCGCGCAAACTCACAGTTTGCGTTACAGATTATGTCTAGCGAAGAACCCGCACGCGTGCGCGACACGCCACTAAGCGATGATGAACGGCAGTTTGAATCCACCGTTCGTCCATCCAAGCTGGTGGAATATATCGGGCAAGGCCAGGTAAAAGAAAACCTGCGCGTCTACATGAAGGCGGCGCTGCGCCGGAAGGAAGCGCTTGATCATGTGCTGCTCACTGGCCCTCCGGGTTTAGGTAAGACTACGCTCGCGCACATCATCGCCAACGAAATGGGTGCGGAGCTTCGTTCGACCGCCGGGCCGGCAATTGAAAAGGCCGGCGATATCGCGGCACTGCTCACCAATCTTCAGGAAGGCGACGTTCTTTTCATCGATGAGATCCACCGCCTGCTCCCGGCTCTGGAGGAAAAACTCTATCCCGCGATGGAGGATTACCAACTCGATTTGCTCATTGGCCAGGGCGCCGGCGCGCGGTCGATCAAACTCGAGCTGCCGAAATTTACTCTCGTCGGAGCAACTACGCGCGCGGGTTTGCTCACGGCTCCGCTCCGAGGTCGCTTTGGCATCGTCTTCCATTTGGATTTCTATCCCCATAAAGATCTTGAAGTTATTTGCGCGCGATCGGCTGAGATTTTAGGGGTGGAGATCGACGAGGACGGCGCACGCGAAATTGCGCGACGTTCCCGCGGCACACCTCGCATAGTTAATCGTTTGCTCCGGCGCGTGCGCGATTACGCCGAGGTTGATTACGACGGCCGCATCACCCGAGAAGTGGCTAACGATGCGCTCAACCGAATGGAGGTCGATACTTTTGGACTCGATGAAATGGATCGCAAACTCTTGTTCACCATCATCGAGAAGTTTAATGGCGGACCGGTAGGCCTGGGCACCATTTCGGCCTCGATCCATGAAGAAAAAGATTCAATCGAAGAAATCATCGAACCCTATCTCATCCAGATCGGCTTTCTTGATCGCACGCCCCGCGGGCGAATGGCGACGCGTTTGGCTTACGACCATTTTGGTATCGCCGTTCCCGGTTCACTGAAACCCAGCCTGTTCGATTCCCAATGAAGAATTTGTTAGGGTGTTAATACCTCGCTTGAAACACGCGAGCGGTTACGGTCGTTAATTCAAGAGCCGTTGCCCCGCGCCTCGCTTTATTATGAGAAAACTTTCTTCCTTTTCGCGGCATTCATTTGGAGTTCGCAATCGCGGACCGTGGAGATCCATCCTCAGTCACACGCTGCATCAGTTTGACGAAAATGATCTTTTCACTTCGGCAGCGGCGATGAGCTATTTCGGCTTGATGGCCCTGTTTCCTGCGCTGTTGCTGATGCTCGCGATCAGTAATCAGGTCGCGGCCGCTACCGAACTGCTCACTCGGGCGGTTGATGTTTATCCCGGCTCGGGCAAGTTTCTGCGCGAAACGATCCGTTCTCTTTCATCCGTAAGCGCCGGCGTAATTGTCACCTGTGTGATCGTCGTTTTGTGGGCCGGGTCGTGGGTGTTTGCGGTGATCGAACGCGCGCTCAATAGGATTTGGGGGGCGACTTCGCGCACATTCTGGCATGGGCGCGCGCTGACCATCGGCATGATAGGCATCATCGGAGTGTTGCTGGCTTCATCGGTACTGATCACCTCAATAGTCTTGGCCTTGCGTGAAATTGCCGGCAGACTTTCGCCTCGCCAGATGGAGCGTTATCCGGTTTTGTTATCTGTAGGCAGCGCATTCTGGCAAGGCATCTTTGCAATTCTCAGTCTGCTGGTAACAGTAGTGCTTTTCGTCATCGTTTATCGCTTCATGCCCAAGGCGGAAGTGACTTTGCGCGATACACTGCCGGGCGCAATTCTCGCCGGCATCCTGTGGGAAGTTGCAAAATATGTGTTTGCCTTGAGCGTCAACTATTTCCACTACGATCAGATCTACGGCTCAGTCGGAGCGGTCGTAGCAGTCTTAACCTGGAGCTATTTTTCGAGTCTAATTCTTTTGTTTGGCGCGCAACTCACCGCAGTCTTTCACCGCGAGCATCCACACTACCCACCACCAACGAACCTGTAGTCCGTTCTTCCGACAGCTTCATGCATATTTCTGACTTTGATTACGAACTGCCTGAAGAGTTGATTGCGCAGCATCCGCCGGATCGGCGTGACGCATCCCGGATGTTGATCCTGAATCGGGCCGCTCAAAGTTTGACGGCTGCCGAATTCACAGACTTCCCTCGCTTGATTCGAAAAGGTGACGTCGTCGTCGTTAACAATACTCGTGTCTTTCCAGCGCGGCTTAAGGGTCAACGCGATCCTTCCGGCGGCCGTGTCGAGATATTACTAGTGCGCGAGCTGGAGACCTCTATCTGGGAAGCTTTGGTTCGACCGGCGCACCGGCTGAAAACGGGCGAGCACATCCGCTTTGGTGATTCAGGCCTGCACGCCGAAGTGATCGAGTCGTCGGAATCGGGCAGGAGACGCATCAGGTTTGAAGGAAATCAACCGATAGAAACGCTGCTCTCGACCGTTGGGGAAACTCCTCTGCCGCCTTATATCCGCCGTCCGGAAGGGACGACGATCGAGGACGAGGAACGTTACCAAACAGTATTTGCGCGAGAAAAAGGCGCGGTGGCTGCGCCCACGGCGGGACTCCACTTCACCCCTGAGATTATTGAAAATTTGAAATCGCTTGGGGCAGCTGTGGTTGAAGTCACACTGCATGTTGGTTATGGAACGTTTGAGCCGGTGCGCGTAGAAGAGATCGACGAGCATCGCGTTGGCCCTGAGTTTTTTCAAATCACTGATGAAGCCGCAATTTCAATCAATGAAAATCGCGCCCGCGGCGGTCGTGTGATTGCAGTGGGCACGACGACCACGCGCGCGCTCGAATCGGCAACCAACGCACAAGGAATGGTCGAAGCCGGCAAACGAGAAACGAGTCTGACAATCGTGCCTGGCTACAAATTTCGCGCAGTAAATTGTCTTCTCACAAACTTCCATCTGCCGCAATCTTCGCTGCTCCTGCTGGTCTCAGCTTTCGCCGGACGCGACTTTGCCCTGGCCGCATATCGCCGCGCAGTCGAACAACGATTTCGCTTTTACAGTTACGGCGATTGCATGTTCGTGATCTAGTGATCAACGAAAAGATGATGATAGACTATCGGATAACTCGCAGGCGCTTGATTGAAAGACATGGCTGTAATCAAGAAAATTCGTTCTCGCTGGTGGTCGCAACCGGTCACTGAGTTTCCGCTGGAACCGGAGCAAATCCTACCGGCCGCAGTTGGTACTCGTTATGACATTCGCCCGCTCGCCATCGCCCATCTGGATGAGTGCTGGCGACTCGATCAGCGATGCTTCGTTGATGGCGAGGCGTATAGCCGCGAGACCTTTGAATACCTGCTAACAGCGCCCGAAGCTGTTTCATTTCGCGCCGCCACGGCCGGCGGCACGATGGTCGGATTTGTCATCGGCTTGATAGAACCGGATCACACTGGACACATCACCACTGTCGGCGTTGCTCCGGACCATCGACGTCGGCACCTTGCGAAACGTCTCATGGCGGAGGTCGAGAAGGGGTTTCGAGAACGGAACGTGCGCCTGGTCAGACTCGAAGTCAGATCTCTCAACATTCCGGCCCAAAAGCTTTACGAACGATTGGGCTATGCAGTCACTCAACGACTGCCGAAATACTATTCAAATGGCGGCGACGGTTTGCTGATGCTCAAGTCGCTCGAGTAGCCATCACGTTCATTCCTGCGACATCGATCAGTTCAAAAGAAAAACGATCCACCAGATCACACGAAAGGCACTCGATCTACAGCCTCGATTTCGTGTGGTTTCGTGGATCGTTAGGTGTTTGGCGAGATGCTAGCTCTTACGAAGCTCTGTGAGCACCTGTTTGGCGACGGCCTTGAGGGTGTCGAAGACGCCAGCGCCCGTTGAAGCAATGGCCTCAACCACAGGCTCTTCCCTTCGCATCAATTCGGCGGAGAGGTCGGCAGCTGGAATAACATTCGGCAGGTCGCGCTTGTTGAGCTGAAGCACGTAAGGGATCTTCATCAAGTCGTAACCCTGGGCCTTGAGATTTTCCTCCAGGTTGTAAAGCGACTCTATGTTGGCGTCCATTCGCTCCTCTTGTGAATCAGCGACAAACACCACACCGTCGACGCCCTTCAGGATCAGTTTGCGAGATGCGTCATAAAACACCTGGCCCGGAACCGTGTAGAGGTGGAAGCGCGTCTTGAACCCACGTACAGTGCCCAACTCCAAGGGCATGAAGTCGAAGAACAAGGTCCGATCGGTTTCGGTCGCGAGGCTGATGAGCTTGCCTCGTGACTGTGGTGCGGTGGCCTCAAAGATGTGCTGAAGATTAGTCGTCTTACCGCAGAGGCCGGGACCGTAGTAAACAATCTTGCAGTTGATTTCTCTGGAGGCGTAGTTAATGAACGTCATAGTGCGCTTACCCGGTTGTAATTAGTTGAAGAGGCTGTCGATATCTTCGTCAGTGATCTCAGCGAAGGGTGATTCTTCGTTGCCGGTCTGGACTTTGGTGATCTCTTCGATCATTTCCAGAATTTGGTGGGAGACCTGGCGGCTGCGCAGCTTCACTAAGCCCAATGTCGATCGTTCATCGAAAACTACGATCAGCAGCAACCGTCCGATAACTGAAATGTGGATGCTTTCTCGCTCACCTTCGTGAGAGAGGGTGGGAAACTCTTTCTCGCCAATCAACTGAGCCATACCACCCGTGGCAGCGACATTGCCGGCAGCCAGCGACGCGAGGCTGGTGGTGTCAAGGTTTCCTACTTCGCCGTGCACCGCAATTTCCTGACCGTCTTTGTCGACGAGAAAGACCACTCGGGAAACCGAATCCGTGCGGAGTCGGGCGAGCACATCTTTGATCTGATGATACTGGCGCTCTTGGAGGAGTATCGGCGTGTCTGGCATTAATACGGTTCTCTCAAGAAAATTGGAAAGGCAGTGGAAATTGGAGTGGGACTGTACTTCAGAAGGGCGATTGTTGGCTCAAACCGATGAAGACAAGTAGTTTAACAACGGTTAGCGAAACCAACATCAGCTTGGGTAAGGGTACCCGAAAGCCGTTAGGCACTGTAACACAGCCAACAATGTGCTTCAAGCGTTTTTCCGTGTTAGTCACTTGCGAGTCAAAATGCTACTCACTAAGGCGGTTTCGCAGCCGAAACTCCTCTTTTGCGTTGAATTAGAAGCTCGGCCATGTTACTCTCCGGTCGCTACTTCGCGCGTTTTGCGTCCACATTAACCCTTTCTCCCTTAAGTCTTAATATGAGCGCAGCACCTAAAAGTTTAAGGCGAACAACGTCACGGGCTACGGCTCGCCGCGCGGCACCCAAAGCCGCGGCGAAGAAGCGTGTCGCCAGCCCAAAGGCGCAGCGACCTAAGGCAAAACGGGCCGTCGCAAAAAAGGCAGTCGCCAGGAAAGCGGCCAAGGGTAAGGTAGCGCCGAAGAAAAAAATCGCAACAAAAGCAACTGCCAAGTCTAAGTCTGCTGCAACTTCCAGGGTCAAAGTGAAGTCTTCGGCTCGGACTGCCGTTGCGAAAAAGCCCTTGGCGAGTCCTAAAAAGGCCGCACGAAAAGAGCGTGTTGCCCCAGCAGTCAAAAAGACGCAAAAGCTTGCGGCAGTTCGCGCTCAGCGACCCGTACAGGTCGCACCACCCCCACCTCGTCAACCAACCGTTGCAGAATCCGCGGCGCTGAAAGCTTTCGAGCGCGCGCACAAAGAATTTATGCACGGTCGCTTTGGAGAAGCCCGCAATCAGTTTCGAGTGCTCCTGGAAAAATATTCCCAGGTATCTGAAGTCGCAGCTCGTGTGAGAACGTATCTGGCGGTTTCAGAATCGCGTTTGCGGACTGAAACCATGCTGCCGCGCGATGCTGACTCGCTTTACGATCGCGGAGTTATTGAGCTTAACCGAGGCGAGTATGTCGCGGCGCAGGAAATGTTTGAGCGAGCGCTCAAGCGTGAGCCTGAAGCTGCGCACATCCATTACGGCCTCGCGGCCACGCGAGCGCGACTCGGCGCGCTTGATCTCGCTTTGCAATCTCTTCAGCGTGCGCTCGATCTGCAGCCGACCTTGCGCGTACGCGCTCAGCACGACCACGATCTTACATCCCTCCGTAACGATCCTGATTTTGATAGGCTCGTTTTTCAGCCGCGCCCTTAGTCCGAAGTAGTTTCTCGTCAGTCTTTTTTCACTCCAAACGACTATCTGGTTTCAATGCCTTCGTCTTTTAGGTATGATTCTGCGTTAAGCGCTAAATCAAGCGCGCAGTTCCGGAGAGCCTGATTGCACAATTCCTTTGAAGAAAATAGCGGTCTAAATCTGGTTGCGCTTGGCGGCGGGACCGGCCTCTCGACGCTCCTTGCCGGCCTGAAACGCCTGGTGGGAGACCGACAATCGGAGATATGGCTTCAGAACCTTTCGGCGATTGTCACGGTTTCAGACGACGGTGGTAGTTCGGGACGCTTGCGAGAAGAGTTGCAGATGCTCCCCCCGGGAGACATTCGCAACTGCATGATTGCACTCTCCGAAGATTCTACTCTCCTGTCACGCCTGTTCCGACACCGGTTTAGCGGCAGCGGCGAACTTGGCGGGCATAGCTTTGGCAATCTTTTCCTGGCCGCGCTCACTGAAGTCACCGGGGATTTCACTGAAGCAGTAAGACTGTCCTCCGAGGTGCTGGCGAGCAAGGGCCACATCTTTCCTGCCACAATCAGCGATGTGCGGCTGGTTGCAGAACTCGAGGATGGGACCGAAGTCCGCGGCGAGACCCATATTACGGCGTCGCGTGCCGCCATTCGACGCCTGCGGCTTGAGCCTGAACAATGTTTGCCATTACCTGAAGCCCTGCGAACCATCAGAGCTGCTGACGTAATTACAGTTGGTCCAGGATCGCTGTACACGAGCATCCTGCCGAATCTCCTGGTGGCAAAAGTTTCGCGAGCTATCGGCGAGAGCTCCGCCACCAAAATCTTCATTTGCAACCTGATGACTCAGCCAGGCGAGACTGACAACTACTCCGCGCGGCAGCATCTGGAAACAGTTAAGCGCTATGCCCCGGAGATCCATTTCGATTTTGTCGTCGTCAACGACAAGCGGATTACGCCGGAACAAGTCGAGCGTTATGCACTTGAGGGTGCTTACCAGATTGGAATTGATGACGACCTGCTCGAGTCCATCGCAGACTTGCTCGATCGGTCCACTCGTGTCATTCGCGCAAACCTCCTCGAAGACGGAGAAAAAGTGAGACACGACTCAAGACTACTCGCCAGCATCGTAATTGAGTGCAGGCGACAAGCCTGCGCGCAGTCGGTCGTTTCCGCATAACAATGGAGCCCATCGAACACATGGAGACGGCTCCGCTAGCCAATCAAACTAATCAACTTGAGGTTCTTGTTCTCGCCGCCGGTCTGGGGACGAGAATGAAATCAGGCAAGGCCAAGGTGCTGCATGAGCTCGGTGGCTCGCCCCTGATCGCTTACGTGTGTCGTGCTGCCCAGGCGCTTGCGCCCCAACACATCTACGTCGTCGTCGGGCATCAGGCCGCCGAGGTTGAGAAGGCCGTCAACCACGAGGTTGGCGAGCTCGCACAATTTGTAACGCAAACGGAACAACGCGGTACCGGCGATGCCGTCATGTCGGCCCAAAGTAATCTGGCTCATTCGGATTCGCTGGCATTAATTCTCTCGGGCGATGTTCCGATGATTCGTGCCGAGACTTTGCAGGGCTTTGTCGATCATCACCATGCGAGCGGCGCCGCTGGTTCAATTCTCAGCGTGCGACTGGAAAACCCCACAGGTTATGGACGAATTATCCGCGATGGCGATGAAAAGTTCGTCAAGATCGTGGAGCAAAAGGACGCCACCCCAGACGAACGCAAGGTCAAGGAAATCAACTCAGGAATTTACTGCTTCACGTCTAAGAAATTATTTGCCGCCCTCGAGCGAGTCACCCGTTCAAACAGCCAGGGTGAGTTCTATTTGACGGATGCACCGGAAGTGATGCTGGCAGACGGCGAAAAGGTTAACGTTTATCTTCACGCTGATGCGCGCGAAGTTTCCGGAATCAACACCAGGGCCGAACTTGCCGAGTTTGAAAACTTGATGCGCCGCGCCACTATCCGCCGGCTGATGGTGGACTCGGGTGTCACGTTTATCGATCCTTCCCAGGCTTATATCAGCGCGCAAGCAAAGGTCGGGCGCGACTGCGTGATCTACCCCGGAGTTTTTGTTGAAGGAGAATCGACCATCGGTGAGAATTGCGAAATTCGATCCGGAACCCGGATCACAAATTCACGTTTGGGAAATAATGTGATCGTTAAGGATCACTGCGTGATAGTCGATTCGGTAGTTGAATCAGGGTCTTCGGTCGGGCCCTTTGCACATCTGCGTATGAATAGCGTGCTCGAAGAGGGTGCAGCCGTTGGAAATTTTGTGGAAATGAAAAAGTCGCGGCTGGGTCGTGGTTCGAAGTCAATGCACCTGACCTATCTTGGTGATGCAACGATCGGAGCGCGGACAAATATTGGCGCCGGAACTATCACTTGCAACTACGACGGCAAGAACAAACACGAAACCGTGATCGAAGATGAAGTAAAGATTGGCTCAGATACGATGCTGGTGGCGCCCGTCACGGTGGGTAAGGGCTCCGTCACGGCCGCCGGCTCGGTAGTTACCAAAGATGTCCCACCGGACACGCTCGTCGCCGGCGTCCCGGCCGTTATCAAAAAGAAACTGAAGAACAGTGAAGAATGAAGAGTCAAAAGTGAGAAGCAAGAGCGGACGCTTGAGGTCTTTTCTTACCATTCACTTTTCACTCTTCACTTTTCACTAAGGTAAAAATATATGTGTGGAATTGTCGGTTACGTTGGAAACAAGCAGGTGGTCCCGTTGATCATCGACGGACTTCGCAAGCTCGAGTATCGCGGTTACGACTCCGCCGGTATCGCCGTGGTCAATGAAGGCCATGAGCTCGAGATACGTCGCGCCGAAGGAAAACTACGAAACCTCGAGGAAGTGATTCGCTTGACTCCGCTCGATGGCACTTACGGAATCGGGCATACGCGCTGGGCCACTCACGGACGTCCCACTGAAGAAAACGCGCATCCGCACCGCGATTGTTCCGGTCGCATCGTCGTTGTTCATAACGGAATTATTGAAAACTATCTCCAACTCAAAGATCGCCTGCGCCATACAGACCATCAGTTTGTCACCGAAACCGACACCGAAATCATCGCGCACCTGATCGAGGAATACATAAAGGAAGAGCACAACTTCGAAAAATCTGTGCGACGCGCGATGCTCGATCTGCGAGGCATCTTCGCGCTGGCTATCATCAATTCAGACGAGCCGGACACAATCATCGCGGTCAGGCAGGGCCCGCCCGTCGTGATTGGATTGGGCGATCGTGAATTCTTCGTGGCTTCCGACATCCCGCCGATTCTGCAACACACGCGCGACGTTTTCTTTCTCGGCGACGGTGAGATGGCAGTGATCAATCGCGATGCAGTGCGAGTAACTGACTTCGAAGCCAATTCCGTCCAACCAGCGATCCAGCGGATCACCTGGGATCCGATCATGGCGGAAAAGGGCGGCTTCAAACACTTCATGCTCAAGGAGATTTACGAACAACCGCGCAGCGTGCGCGATACGGTCCAGGGACGCATCTCGCTCGACACCGGCCGCGTTTTTCTCGACGAGATGAAAAACATCACTGAAGCCGATTTCAAGCGGTTTACCTCGATCAAGATCGCAGCGTGCGGCACGTCGTGGCATGCGGGCCTCGCCGGCAAATACATGATTGAACAGCTCGCGCGAATTCAAGTTGACGTGGACTACGCTTCCGAGTTCCGCTATCGCGAACCGGTGATGGACGAAAACACCCTGCTGTTAGTCATTTCGCAGTCGGGTGAAACCGCCGACACGATTGCCGCACTGCGCGAAGCCAATAAACTCGGAGCCAAGGTGCTGGCCATCTGCAACGTTCAGGGCTCGATGATTGTGCGCGAAGCAGATGGAACAATTCTGACGCATGCGGGTCCGGAAATTGGCGTAGCCTCCACCAAAGCTTTCACTTCTCAAATGATCGCGCTCTATCTGCTCGGGCTTTATCTGGGCGAACTACGCGGCACGCTTTCGGCGGATGAGGCTATGCACCACGCCCAACAACTTGCGGAGCTGCCAGTCAAACTTGAGCACCTGCTCAGCGATTCGGATCATCTTGAGGAATTAGCGAAAGAGTTTTTCCGGGCAACAGACTTCTTGTATCTCGGCCGCGGCATAAACTTCCCCGTCGCGCTCGAAGGCGCTTTGAAGCTAAAGGAGATCTCGTATATTCACGCGGAAGGTTATCCGGCAGGGGAAATGAAGCATGGCCCGAACGCGTTAATCGACGAACGCCTGCCGGTGCTATTTATAAACACTCGCGAAGATGGCAACCGCTCGTCTGAGTTGCGTTATGAGAAGACGCATTCAAACATTGTTGAAGTTAAGGCGCGTGAGGGTATTGTGATTTCGGTTTTAACGGAAGGCGATTCGATGTCGTCAACGATGTCTGATTTCGTGATTAGTATTCCACCTTCAAGTGATCTTTTGTCGCCAATACTTTCAATCATTCCACTGCAATTGCTCGCCTATCACATTGCCGTCCGCCGCGGCTGCGACGTGGATCAACCGCGCAACCTCGCGAAGTCAGTAACGGTGGAGTGAACCTTAAGTCGGATCAAACTGCTTCTCGGATCTTTTACCTCCGGCGGATAGCTGTATCGCTGGGCGATTTCTTAACTTTTCGCGAGCAGGATCAACAGTGGCAGTCAATCGCAACTACGAGATGATCCCGATAACGGGCCAGTAACTCTGCGGCCTCGGTGGTCCAACTCTCTCGATCCTTTTGCTCGCAATCAAACCAGTTGCCATCCGGCGTTACGATGGCGTAGGGAACGAGATCGCGTGGAACATCTGCCGCAACCCGAATGTTATCCTCCGGTTTGACGACATCCAGACCGTATCTCACCTGAAACTCAGCTGGCGTTAAGTTGTACATCGGTGGCGCTCCGTAGATTTGACGGTCATAACGCCCTCCCGTTGTAAACCCATCACACTTCGGTTCTGAGGTTCGGCCGGCACTGCCGTCATCAAAGTAAGGCCACATCAATTCGTCCGCCCTGCGCTCAACATCCGAAGCCTCGCGCTCCACCAATACAAAGGTTAGAAAGTGACTCATTGTTTTTGCGTCTGTCGCGAGGTGCGTTGCTTTTCTCGTTGCAACAACTCTTTCTTCCGTTCGAGTCCCCAACGATAACCACCAAGGCTCTTGTCTTCGCGAATCACGCGGTGACAGGGAATTACCAGCGCCACCGGATTCGTCGCGCAGGCACGCGCAACTGCACGCACGGCTTTCTCCTGACCAATAGCCCGCGCAACTTCGCCGTAGGAAAACGTTTTGCCAGATGGAATCGCGCGAAGTTGTTCCCAAACCTGTCGCTGAAATGCTGTCGCTTGAATATCGAGTGGAAGGTCGATGTGAGGCGCCTTCCCTTCCAGATGATTAACTACCGCGCGCACCGCCTGGCTCAATTTCTTTTCATCACGCTGAAACTGCGCTGCGGGAAACTCCCGTTTGAGATCGGCGTCCAATCCACCCTCCGAATCACCGAGCTTTACCGAACAAACGCCTTTGTCGGTGGCGGCAACAAGAAGATTACCGAGTGAGCAATCGACGATTGCGTAATTAATTGTCGCGCCCCGCCCGCCTTTGCCATAAGTTGCCGGTGTCATACCGAGTTGCGCCGCCGCCTGCTCGTATAGACGGCTGCTTGAACCGAAACCCGCGTCATACATCGCTGTCGTAATCGATTTGCCCGCTTGCGCGCTGCCCTTGAAACGGTTAACTCGTGAGCTTTCGGCATACTGTCGTGGCGTAACGCCCATCACCTTCTTGAAGGTCCGCTGCAAGTGAAATGCACTGACGCCCGTTTCCGCACTTAACGCGGCGAGCGTCGTCGTTTCACCGTCTGCATCATCAAGCAAATTGCAAACACGCTTCACCAGATCCACTTGAGGGTCTTTGATGGAAAGACTGCGTGGATGGCAACGCAGGCAGGCGCGAAAACCAGCTTGCTCAGCGGCCTCCGGCAACTGGAAAAACGACACGCGTTCACGTTTTGGACGACGCGAAGGACAGGACGGGCGACAATAAATCTTCGTAGAACTTACGGCGAATACAAACTCCCCATCGCTGCGTGTGTCTTTCGATAGCACCGCCTGCCACATCGCCTCGTTCTCGTCCGGCAACAGATTGAGTTGTTCCTTCATTACCGCACTCATGATAGCACCTCCGCAGATTTCGATTGGTCTTCCAACTGCGGTGATGTTAGCGAGTTTGCTGCAACGGTTCTATCCGATTCTTGCTTTCGAACTGCATCCGCAGATTTCACGGATTACACCGATTAGAGAGGATCAATCGCCGACGTTTCGCGATGAAAAAATCTGCGTAATCTGCGTAATCTGTGGATACGGTCTTTTTTGGTCGCCCGTTTTGCGCACGTTCATTCGTGTGGTTAAATGAATTCCTAATCGCAATAATTACCAATGACTGACTTTCTGTCCTCTCTTAATCCCGAACAACGCATCGCTGTCGAACATACCGACGGTTCTCTGCTCATTCTCGCCGGCGCCGGCTCCGGCAAGACGCGCGTTATCGCTCATCGCATCGCCTACCTGATCGCCGAAAAGAGCGTCATGCCCTGGAACATTCTGGCGGTCACTTTCACTAACAAAGCGTCGCAGGAAATGAAACTGCGCGTCCAGAAGCTCCTGCGCGATGAGCAACTCTCCAGCTGGCCGACCGTATCAACATTTCACAGTCTCTGCGTGCGCATCCTGCGTCAGGACATTGAAAAGCTCAACGACAAATACACGCGCACGTTTACCATCTATGATCAGGACGACTCGCTCAAACTGATCAAGAATTGCATCAAGGATTTGGGTTTTGACGAAAAGTATCTCGGTCTTCGCGCCACGCAAAGCGCTATCAGCTCGGCCAAGAACCGCGGCGAAGACGTGGACGCGTTTGCGGCGCGGGCTGAATACGTCGATGAAAAGCGCGCCGCACAGGCACGCGTCTACGCCGCCTATGAGGAACGCCTGCATGCAAATAACGCACTCGACTTCGACGATCTGATGATCAAGACAGTGCGACTGCTGCGCGAAGTTCCTGAAGTGCGCGAAAAGTACAACAACAAATTTCGCTACATTCTGGTCGACGAGTATCAGGACACAAATTCGCTTCAGTTTGCCCTGATCAGTTTGTTGACTGAGAAACAACAGAACATTTGCGTAGTGGGCGATGAAGACCAGTCAATCTATAAATGGCGCGGCGCAGACATCACCAACATTCTCAACTTCGAAAAACATTTTCCCAACACCAAGACTATCCGGCTCGAACAAAACTATCGCTCGACCCAAACGATTCTCGATGTTGCGGGCGCGGTCGTGAAACACAACATTGAGCGCAAAGGCAAAAACCTCTGGACTTCAAACCCCAAAGGCGATCGCGTTCGCTACTACCAGGCGTTTGACGCGGAATCGGAAGCGCGCTTCGTCGCCGGGAAAATTCTCGAGCACCGCCGTGATGAATACGACTTGCGCGCCGCGGTTTTGTACCGCACAAATTCCCAATCGCGTGTTTTTGAGGAAGCGATGCGACGCTCGGGTCTCGCTTACAACATCGTCGGCGGCTTTTCGTTCTACGAGCGCATGGAAGTGCGCGACATCATTGCGTATTTGAAGCTCGCGTTGAATCCAAACGATTCAATTGCGTTGCAACGTGTCATCAATAGTCCGCCGCGCGGCATCGGTAAACAAACTTTGGAGGAACTCGATCGCCGCGCCCGCGATTACGATCTGCCGCTTTGGGAAACGATCAGGCTCGTGATCGAGCGACCGGATAGTCTCAGCATGCGCGCCGTTTCCGCGCTCCGGAGTTTCCGCCGCATCATTCTTCGTCTCGGCGAAATGGCGGGGACAGTCCAAAGTCCAAAGTCCAACGTCCAACGTCTGGACGAAGCCGGAACTGATATTGAGACAACCATTGAGCCAGCGGTCGACGGTCATCTGTCATCCGTCAGCATTGTTTCCGACATCGTCAAAGCCGCCATCCTCAATACCGGCTATGAAAACGCTCTCAAGTCTGAAAAGACTGACGAGGCTGATGCGCGCCTGGAAAACCTGCAGGAACTCGTTAATGCTGCCGTTGACTACGACGAGCTCGGCGTTGAAGGCTTACGAGAGTTCATTGATCACTCCGCACTCGTTTCTGATACCGATCAATACAAGGGTGATGCGCCAGTTACCTTAATGACCGCGCATTCCGCGAAAGGCCTCGAGTTCCCTCTCGTGTTTATAGTCGGATTAGAAGACGGTTTATTTCCGCATTCACGTTCCGCCACCGATCCGGCCGAACTTGAAGAAGAGCGTCGACTCTGCTATGTGGCCATGACGCGCGCGGAAAGATTTCTCTACGTCACGCATGCGATGAAGCGTCGCGTGTATGGCGAAGAGTTGACGTCGGAACCTTCGCAGTTTCTCAACGAAATGCCGCTGGACCTCATAGAGGATCTTTCGCGCGGAAATTCCTGGTTGTCCTTCGCACGAGGTTCGTCGGCGATTGAGTATGAACACGGCGAGTATCGCAGGACTGGGACGGCGGGCGGCTCGCCGGCAATTAGCGCGCGCAAAGACAAAACAAACTACACCGGCAAGACATACAACAGCGCCGACTCGATCGCCGAATTTTTCAAGCAACGCTCAGCGCAGTTAGGCAACACCAGCGGTAGCTTCCCGCGAGCGGACAAATCAGTCCAAAGTCAAAAGTCTAAACTCCAAAGTTCAACCAGCAACTCCGACCTCGGAACTCGAAACTCGAAACTCGAAACTTCTGCTTCCGACTTCGTTCCTGGCTCCTACGTCATGCACGCTAAGTACGGTCGTGGCCTGGTGCTGCGTCGCGAAGGGGTGGGCGACTCAATGAAGCTCACGGTCACCTTCCCTGGCTATGGCCAAAAGAAACTCGTACAGAAGTACGCCGGTTTGGAGAAGGCGTGAAAGAACAGTGAAGAGTGAAAGAACAGTGAAGAGTGACAAGTGACGAGTGAAAAGCCGGAACAAACTTGTCACGCTGCCGCCTCACTTTACTTCAACCCGTTTGAACCCTTCACCTTTCACTCTTCACCGTTCACCTTTCACTTTTCACCTTTCACTCGTCACTTTTCCCGCCCTTCTATTCCAAATCGTCTCACGTGCGAATCATATCGTTACGCTTTCCCCTAATAAGCCTCGCTGACCGGCCCCAATTTCCACTGGAATAGAAGTTGCCAAAAGAGCTCTGCTAACTCCTCCCCGGGCCGGCAATCGATTCAGAAAGGGACTATCAATGAAAGTAAACTATAGAATCATCGCGACTTCGTCAGCGTTGGGGCTTGCCTTATTAATTGGCGCTGCAGACGTGACGAATGCGCAGGGCCGCCGCGGTCGCGGGGAGCGAGGCCAGGAATCAAGCCAGGCCAGTAAAGGTAGCCAGGAACAGCGCGACGCACGCCAGGCCGAACGCGAATCTCGTCGGGCCGCGCGTCCGCAACAGAATCAGGAACAACAGCAAGCTCAGGAAGCCCAGCGCGCTCAACGCGAAGCTGCGCGACAGGCTCAGCAGCAACAGGCCGCCGCCGCTCGCGCCGAACAACAGCGCCAGCGCGAGGCTCAGCGTCAGTCGCAGCGCGCGCCGCAGGTTCAGACATTGCCCTCCGGCGAAGTTCGCATGCACATCCCGCGTGAGCAGAACCAGCCAAGGGCCAACCAGGGTCGAGACAGCCAGCGCTGGGAACAAAACCGGCAACGCGTAAACGAAAACCAGGAAGAGCAACGCCGGCGTTCGGAAGAAAACCAGCGTCGAGTGCAGCAGCAACAGGAACAACAGCGCCTCGAACAGGAACGTCGCCGTCAGCAGTCCGGCCGCGACTGGGGTTCCAATCGTTCGAACAACGGCTCCAATAGCCGAGATCGCAACTGGGGTTCTAACAACAACCAGCGCGACTGGCGTTCACTTCAGGATCGCCGCGCCAGTCAGTATCGAAATGAATTACAGCGTCGCCAGAGTTGGGCACACCAGCGACAGCGCGTCCTCGAGCAGCAGCGTCGGCTGGCGCAGTTACGTTACCAGCAGAGGTATCTCGAGCAGATCAGGCGCGACCAACTTCGCCTGCAAAGCTGGCGTTACAACGACTATGGGCCATACAACTATCGCTATTCACGTGGCGGCAGTTATTACGAAACCAATCGCTACGGTGCGCAGATGCTGCAACAGGCAGTCAATCGCGGCTATGAAGAAGGCTATCGCGCCGGCCAGGCAGATCGTCAGGATGGATGGGGCTTCAGTCCGCAGGGTGCCATCGGTTACGAAGACGCGAGCTACGGTTACGATGGTTACTACGTGGACATGGGCGAGTATCAACACTACTTCCGCGAAGGCTTCCGCCGCGGTTACGAAGACGGCTATTACAGCCGCTCGCAGTATGGACGATACTCAAACGGCACCGCGAGCATCCTCGGCACGATTCTGGGAGCAATCCTGAATCTGCAGCAGTTTGATTAGAGTAAACAGCAGACAGCAATCAGCAGTCAGCAAGAAAGAAGGGCGTCACGCGTGGCGCCCTTTCTTCGTTGTGTCTTATTTGGGAAGGCGAAAGAGCGGAAGGGTTATTTTCCTCTCCTTGGGAAGGGGTACGATTCACCTTTATTCCCTTTCCCTTTGGAAGAAAAAGGGAAGGGTCTGGCTACCTCCCCCTTCGCTCTCCAAGGGGCAGAGGGAGATCACCACACTTCTCAGAATCGCGTTCTCTACTCGGCTGATTACTGTTTGCTAATTGCTGTTTACTACTCTTCCAACATCTTCCCCGAAAACAGCTTCTCGCCCCCCAGCGACGCATAGAATCCGTAAGCAGCGAGCACGAAACAGATCACTAAACTGATCGTGAAGTCGGTTGCATACCACGCGGTCAGTTCAGTAGTTATGGGATAGAACACGCTGAGATGAGAAACGAACATTGCCGAAATCAGCGCCAGCACGCCATAACGTTTGAGCGTGAAGACTACGAGGAAAGCTGCCAGAGATGTCAACGGGATCATCGTCGGGCTCACCTGAGTTATCAATGTGGTGAGCACCGCCAGGAGCAGCCAAAGCGTC
Organism: Pyrinomonadaceae bacterium; assembly: GCA_963724185.1. Lineage (GTDB taxonomy): Bacteria > Acidobacteriota > Blastocatellia > Pyrinomonadales > Pyrinomonadaceae > PSRF01. The sequence continues at coordinate 62,223 of CAVRTN010000002.1, forward strand.
AGTAGGGCCAGGCGCTCGCGACGCAGAATGAGCATGAAAAGAAGCAACAGAAAAAGTGCAATGAAAGGTTGAAAGAGTCCGGCTGAAAGGTGCCCGGCAATCCGCACAAAAAAGAGATCTCCGCCGATTCGAACGCTGCCGGGATTAAGAAATAAGTTCGACGCCTGTCCCAGCAATCGCGGGCCAACATGCGCAAGTTGATGGACAACAAGAATTCCGGCGCCAATGACCGCCCCAAAAAGAATGTCGCGGCCCACAAGTGGATCACGAAAGTCACCAGCCAGCAACCGGCTCCAGGAAATAATCCACCCCGGCCACCGCCGCCGCACAAAGGGCTCAAAGGCAACATAGAGCAGCCAAAGGAAAACCGCGCTAAAGAGGGAGGTCGCCAAATGCAGCAGGAGCAACTCCAACTCACGCGGCGGCAATCCGTTGTGGTGCTCGGCGAAAAGCCAAACCAGCATGCTCACCGTAAAGTAAAAGAGCGCCACGCGAGTTGCCCCGCGGCGGTCACCTCGCCCCAACCGCAAATTTCTTCGGGCAACCAGCACGCTTCCCACCAGGGTGACGAGAACAATTGCAATCAGGATGAAAATCATCGCGCGCCAGCCGCCACTCTCCGGCGGTAGCTCCTGCCGCAGCGGCTGGTCCCATGGATAAATGGTTTCAAAATAGACCAGCTTGCCGCGAAACGCCGCTGCCTCGACGCGAGTTCTAAGTTCAGGATGCGCTGGGTCAGCGCCCTCCCAGGCAGCGCGTGCGTCATACGCATGCAACGGGATCGAAGTGGAAGGCACTGACTGGAAACCTGCGATATCCAGGCCTGCCTCGCGAAAAACGAGCGACCAGTCTGGCGGTGGCGGCGGACCGGCTTTCGGATCAATCGGAGGTTCTCGTTGTGGCGGGACGCCGACGAACCAATGCAGTCTTCCTTTCATATCGAGGTAAACGCTGGCCATCCCCGAAACGTCCAACGCCGGTGAATCAACCTCGATGTCTGCAAACGTTTTGAAGTAACGCGGACTCTGACGGTACCAGTAGCGATATGGACCCGGCCCGTCAGTCCGCATCTTCTGCCAGCGCCCCGGCGACTGATCGCGTTCGGCGACGTAGTTGAGATAGTCGTCTTTAAGGATGACTCCATCCGCACTATCGAGCGGCGGCTCCGGATAACCCAGCTTCCTGATCACATCGCGCGCGCGCGCACGTAAAACTTCCGGCGATTCGTCGAGCGGCGTCTGGCGATAGACTGCGGTGTACTTTGTTAACCACATACTCACCGCCAGCAATGCCAGGAACGATACAAAGAGCGCACCCGCTACCGCCGGACGTTGAATGCCCTGCTTCGGCGCAGCTGCGACCATCTCTGGCGAAGGCGTCTCACCCGCCGCAAGTGCAGCAGCAATCGGATCTCCACCCGGAAGCGCAGCCGCAACCTGCAACGCTGATGACGGACGGTTAGCAGGATCAGTTTGAATACAGCGATCGATCACTTTCTCGATGAGCGGATCGAGATCTTTGACGAGGGAACCGGCGCTGGTTGGCGCCGTGTTGCTACGACGAAGCTTGAGCAGTTCGCCCAGGGTCGCGGCGTCAAACGCTTTCTTGCTGGTGAAGAGTTCGTAGAGCAGCAAGCCGAGCGAATAAATGTCTGTCTTAACAGTTTGCTCGCGTCCTTCAAGTTGCTCCGGGGCCATGTAAGCGGGCGTGCCGGCGGCGAGTTCATTGTCGGCAAACTCTTCACTTAAACCCGCCAATCCGAAATCGAGTATGCGCGCATTCCCGTCGCCGTCGATCATCACGTTGGCAGGTTTCAAATCGCGATGCAAAACACCGGCGTCGTGCGCGGCGGCGAGTCCCGCGCAAATCTGTCGAGATAGTTGAATTGCCTTGTCGGCGGGGATGCGTCCGATGCGTCGGAGCAGCGAAGAGAGTTCCTCGCCGTTGATGTATTCCATCGAGAGGAAATGCCGCCCATCGACCTCGCCAATGTCGTAAACGCGGCAGACGTTTTTGTGACTGACTTGCCGCGCCACACGCACCTCGCGATGAAACCGCGCGAGGGCCGCGCCGTCATTAGTGAGATGCTCCGGCAAAAACTTCAACGCCACCGCCTGGCCCAGTTTCAAATCATCCGCCCGATACACTTCTCCCATCCCGCCCTTGCCGAGCAGACCAACGATGCGATACCGCTCCGCGATTATTTCACCGGGTACAAACCGCGCGTTGTCGATCGAGTCGTATGAAGTGGAGCTGCGTGCTGAGGAGTTACGAGCCGAGTACGCCCGAGTAGGAGGGTCCAGCGATTCAGCATTCTTTGCCGAGCCAACCCTCTCAGCGTCCGAATCGATGATCCGCGTCGGCGCATCGGCCGAGTCAGGAGACTTATCCGAGTCTTCGTGGGATGAATCCTTCGACATTGGCCGCGAATTCTAGCATCACCCTCGGTGTATTACATCACCTTCCCTCTGGGAAGGGGAACGAGGGGAAGGGCCTTAGCCGAACCTACAACCCTCTCCCTCTTCCCTCCCAAAGGAGAAGGAGAAAAATCGGAAAGGTGTCACTGCTTCGCGTGTTGTCCTTTGAACACCGGCTGTCCACCGAGCGATGTGTAGAAGGCGAACGCGACCAGCGCTCCAGCGACGACAAGGGCGAAGATTGTCGACGAGGCGTACCAAACCGAGAAATCCGTCGTCATAGGAAAGTTCGTGAAGAGCGTCATGAAGAAGAGCGTCGCGGTGAGAGTTAGCAAGCCAAAGCGCGTGGCGGCGAGTATGAGCAGCGCTGAATACACGGGCGCGTAAATCAAACTAAACTTCAGGGGCCGAGCGCTCAGAGTTGTGGCGACGGTGAACAGCAACCAGGCTGCACCAAGAGCCAGCCATTCCCGGCGCCTAAAGATCATGTGTAGCAAAAGCAGCAGGAACATACAGGTGACGGAGAGGAAAACGATCAGGGTAATGCCGGTGAAGAAAAGTTCTCCCACTGACTCGCGCAATCCCAGCAACGTATGAAGCGTAACTGGCTTTGGCGCTCGCAGATATCCAAACCATCCCGGCGTCAAGGTCCAAAGATGATTGACGACCATAATCGCCATTCCTAGAGCCGCGCCAATAAGAATGTCTCTTCCGATCAATGGGTCGCGGAAGTCGCCGGCAAGCAGTCGGCTCCATGAAACCATTCGATGCGGCCACCAGCGTCGCACATATGGCTCAAGCGCGAGATAGAAAAGCCAGAGTAGTACCGTAGGCAGAAGAGCAAACTGGATCCCCAGTTGAAGAAGATTAAACTCGTCGTCGGCTCCGAGATGTCGCGCGCGAAAAGCCCAGGCAATCATCAGCGCGACAAAAATATAAACCGCCAGCCTCGCGCCGCCTTTGCGATCACCCGAACCGTCACGGAGATTTTTCCGACCCAAGAGCACACCGATAATGAAAAACGCCAGCGTCGTCCCGATGACCGCCAAAACAAAAATCTTTCCCAGTAAGGAGTCGGACTGCGGATGGCGCATTGGCCCGCGCGAGTTCCAGGGGTAAAGGATCTTAAAGAGGACGGGTTTGCCACCGTAAGCCGCGGCCTCGATTCTGATTGGGATTGGGAGTTCATTCGATAGCTTGCCTTCCCATGCCGCTCTGGTGTCGCTGTAAACAGGCGGCACCCACTCCGACGGCTTCGAAGTAAAATCTTCCTGTTTAAAGCCGGCTTCTTCAAACAAGACAGACCAATTCGGAGTCTGAGCAGGTTGGCCCGCTTTCTCACTTCGAGGAGGGACCGCGAGAAACTCAACCAGCCTTCCCTTCGGATCCAGATAGACAGAAGTCATCCCCGGAACAGTTGCCGGCGGATCACCTGCTGAAGGGCGCACCGCCAATCTCATCCGTGGAATCAGGTAGTCAGGACTCTGTCGATACCAGAAAAGCATCGTCGCCGGTCGCGAGGTCGCCAGCTGGCCGAGTATTGCCGTGTTCGTAGTCTCGGCATACGTAAGCGTTGGATAGTCATACGTCAATCCAAAAGTGCTATCGCTGAACGGTTCGGTATAACCGAGCTTCGCGACAATCGTGCGCGCTCGCTCCTGAAGCAACTCCGGCGATTTCTCCAGCGCAACGCGTCGATGCAGCTGTGTCTTTTCTGATAACAATACGACTGCGATCGTGGCGACAAGAATGCCGGCTAATAACGAAATCGCGACGGCAGGTTTCAGAAAGCCTTGTCGCGGCGCCGCGGCAACCATTTCCGGCGAAGGCGTTTCACCAGCAGCGAGTGCGGCAGCAAGCGGATCGCCCCCCGGTAGCGACGCAGCAACTTCGAGCGCGGAAGCCGGACGCTTCTCGGGATCCTTTTCTATGCAACGAAGTATCGCGCGTTCGACGAGCGGGTCGAGGTTTTGCACAAGCACCGACGGAGATGTGGGTGTAGTGTCGCTGTTGCGCAAATTCAGCAACTGCGGAAGCGTGGGCGCGTCAAACACTTTCTTGCCAGTGTAGATTTCGTAAATGACCAGACCGAGCGAATAGATGTCACTCTTGAGCGTTAGCTCTTTGCCGGCAAGTTGCTCCGGCGACATGTAGGCGGGAGTCCCGGCGATTTCGCCGCTGCTTCCCTCGTCTAACAAACCGGCGATACCAAAATCGGTGAGGCGCACGTTGCCATTCTCGTCGATCATGACGTTCGCCGGTTTTAGATCGCGATGCAGCACGCCTCGGTTGTGAGCGGCGGACAAACCGGCGCAGAGTTGGCGGGAGATCTCAGTAGCTTTGTCGGAAGGAAGCCGGCCGATGCGGCGAAGCAAAGAGGACAACTCTTCGCCTTTAATAAACTCCATCGAGAGGAAGTGGCGGCCATCAACCTCACCGATGTCGTAAACTCGGCAGACGTTCTGATGCGAAACCTGTCGCGCGATTCGGACTTCACGATGAAACCGCGCGAGGGCCGCGCCGTCAGTAGTGAGATGATCCGGCAGAAACTTGAGCGCCACCGCCTGGCTCAGTTTCAAATCATCCGCACGATAAACCTCCCCCATCCCACCCTTGCCGAGTAGACCGACGATGCGATACCGCTCCGCGATTATTTCGCCGGGTACAAACCGCGCGTTGTCGATCGAATCGTAGGCGGTGGAGTTGCGTGATGAGGAGTTCGTTGAGGCCGGCTTTTTCTCCAAGCCGGAGCTTTGGTCGAAATCAATTATTCTCGTTGGCACATCAGTCGAGTCCGCAGCGTGAGCCTTTATCGAACCACTTATTCGCGTGGGCGCATCCCCAGAGTTTGGTGGTTTCGAATCGTCCCCTGATGAATCGCTCGTCATGGCCGCGGATTCTACCATCACCCATTTGTTCGGCACAGGTTTTTGCTGATTGCTGATTGCTGACTAATGAGTGCTTTTTCGCTTGACTATTTCCTTGCATGTGGATAAAGTCCGCCTGCCTTGCAACACCCTTAGAGCGCCTAGTTTTGCTCCCAGTCGATACCCAAACCAGCGCGCATCTCCTTAAAGGATAGCACCAAGTGAAGAGCCTCGCGCCGACTCGTTCTCATCTTACTGATTAATACTCGCTGCTATTAGCTGCTGCAGAAGTCAAGATATGACAAATCAAAAACCTTGGGCGTTCGAGAAAATCCTAGAACAACTTCAGGAACGATATCAGAAAGAATCTCTGTCGGAATTTTGGGAACCAGAGCGTCAGGCATTGGGAACTGCCCTCCGAGCAATTGCGGGTCACTTGCCGCTGGGCCGGTATTCCCCGGTGCGGGTCCTTGGCGTGGGAGGTTCAGGCGCCGTCTTGCAACTATCGGATAAGCTCTTCCCGAAAGTCGACAAGGCTTTGAAATTTCCACGCCCGGTTGTTGGCAAGGTTCATCTCGTCCGAGAGATGCTTAGTAAAGAAATATCGTTTCTCGCAGAGTTGCGACACCCGGGAATCGTCGGCATCGACTATTACGCTACTCTTCCGAAAATCGAAACGTATGAAAGCCTACCGTTCTATCTTATGGAGTTCGTTGACGGCTCGCCTTCAAAGGAGTTTGTAAAGGTTTCTTCAACTGCCGAAGTGAATTTCAGATCAATGGTTCGTCAGACAGCTGAGATCCTCTCATATTTACATACTGCGCCTACTCGGTTTGCGCACCTAGATGTGAAGCCAGACAACATACTTATTACCGCGACCGGCCGCCCCATAGTCATCGATCTAGGAACATGCAAACGTCTACAGTCTGAAGAGGTTGTGACCATTGTTGCCTGCACTCGGTCATTTGCCCATCCACAACTCGTGCGCCGACTTGAGGAAGATCCTTCTGATGACAATCGAGCAAAAGGTGAACTCAAACGATCTGAAATCGATCCGCGGTGGGATTTGTGGGCCTTTGGATGGACTCTATTAGATTGGTTGGGACTAGACTTAGGTGACGGAACTGTACGTCACGATGCAATGTATAAGCGACTGGCCTCCTACACAAGAAAGTATTATCTCTTGTTGGCGGCACGGTTGCTCAGTTATAGAATTCCCCCTTGGTTAACTAAACGACTGCACTTGACATCAGAATTCATCAAAGAATTCGGTGTCGATTCTTCATTGGATCTTTGTGAGATTCTTTCACGGTTGGACACCTCAGAGGGTCCGCTTTCAAGAATTCAAGAACTCAGCAGAAAAGCTACTCGATCAATTCAATCTTCTCCAAACACTCATGTGCCTCATACACGTGCGCTTGCAACGGTACTTCACAGTAGGCTCTATCAAAGGTTGAATAGTATCACTCAACTTGGTTTCGTCTCACAGGTTTACCCAGGTGCAAAGCATTCAAGGCGAGAACATAGCCTCGGCACCTACGCAAACACCGCCAAGATAATCCGAGCTCTTTACAATGATCCTTATTCGCCTCTATTTCGGCAGATTGTAACGGAGGAGGATTGTCATGCTGTATTACTTGCATCACTCGTCCACGACATAGGTCATTTTCCTTTGGGACATGAACTGGAAGAGATAGACAAAAAAATCTTTAGCCATGCTGAACTGACGATTGCAATGATTAAGGGCGAATGGAACAAGAAACGACGAGGAGCTAAGGTTGTTAAGTTCGACTCTCTCTTAGAGGTCTTTAAGGAATGGCAGACAACAGCTGAACGAGTTACAGCTATACTCGCGGCCAAACCGAACGATCCCTCCGCAAAGAAGAAAGATAAACTCCTCCGATCCTTCTTTAGCGGCCCGATCGATGCTGACAAGCTAGATTATTTACTTCGCGATGCGAGAAATACCGACGTTCCCTATCCTTTCGGAATCGATATCGACAGACTCTTTTCCTGTCTTACGACAGTTGTACACGAACGGATACCGGGTGGGCTCCGAGACGTACCGAGTATCGGTGTTCACGCAAAGGGAAAGGTTGCAGCTGAGTTCCTTACCTTCGCTCGTTATGCAATGTTCTCGCAGGTTTATTGGCATCACACGGTTCGTGCTCAAAAGGCAATGCTATTTAGGGCCGTCGAAGCCTTATTGGCACTTTTGGCCTCCGATACAGCAATCGCTCAATTCAAGTCAGATTTCGTAGTGATGGTCACCGCGTTACCCGAAAATCTTTACCAAGATCAACCGAGAAGTCTCTTTCCAGAAGAACAAACAGAAGTGATCAACCTCCGCGGGATCAGACTAGCACGGACCTGGCACCTACGGATGCTGCTGTGCTTTGCTGGTTTCGGGACCGTCTTAGGCGTGTAAATCATCCTAATTCAACTTTGATAGATGCAATACTCAGCCGAAAACTCTTCAAAAGGCTCTGGGTAGTGAGCTATGAAATGGAAGATAAGGTGTGGGAGCGGATTGTCGCTTTGTGGGATCACTTAGATCGTGCAGGTAGGCATCGCGTTTCCCTAAATCTAGAGGAGAAAATTGCTAAGCTCCTAACTCCTGAACAAACTGCATCTGTAACTTCCCTTGAAGCATCCGAAGCTACCGACTTGATTGAACAGTACACGGCCAGCGAAAAGCCTTGGCTACTAATTGACATACCGGGAAACAGGCCTGGTGCGGATGTCGGACTCTACTCGGTTCAGGAAGGTCAACGCCGCAAGATGCGCAAGGAAGATCGAGTTGTGGGAGATTTGCAGCCATCAAAGGTATGGAATGACTACGCGCACAACCTTCGACAAACGGCTGGAAAGATTCGAGTCTTTTGCGAACCTGCGCTTGTCGACACGATTGAGGCTTCAATTCCGTGGGAGACTGGTATTGAGGCTCTCGAAGAGGTCTTAGGACAAAGCGCATCATAATATTCGTAACCAAGTCCTCGCATTATCTTCTACAAGTGGTCGCAGACTCCAACAGCAGAGCAGCAAGTTTTTCAACTTCGACTTCGAGAAGCACCCATTGTGAGCGGCCCGATTGTGGAGCGTTGAGCTAAATGTAATGCTTGAAAGGCAGCGGTGGTATGTCTTTGACAGGTCCGGCCGTCAGAATCTCGCCAACCGCATCTGCGAACTTGAGCGTGACAGGCGTTCCATCAGCAAACATGCAAGCGTTGTAGTTGAGTTTTGTGAGCGCCATGATGTCGCCGAGAACAATCCTGATGTCAGCCTTACCGCGGCACACATCGACAAGCAATGGGTTAGGTACACCTCTACCTGGATAGGTTTGCAATCTAGGTATGAACCCTTTTGTCCACAGAAATGCGGTTCTTTCGTCTCGGACGTAAGAGAGACCTCGCAAAACAGCGTGTCTACCCTTCCTGAATACCTTCAGATTGTTTTCCTTGCGAATTCTGACTCCAACAACATTTGTCTCATTCCCAACTGCATCTCTGAACCCATCCCATTCATTTTGCTCAAATCGAACCCTTCCATGAATGAAAAGCTCCTTGGGTGGTTTGCCTTTATGTTGTTTGTACGAGTCAACTGCCAAGCCCACGACCGCTCTAGCCGCGTCGCGGCTTAAGTGATAGTCGCCCCTCCCAGGCGTGTGCCATGGGCCGACTGCGCCTTTGAATACTATTCCGTCACCTGAATCAAGAAACATCTGTGCAGCGCAGCAGGCTGAACTCGGGTCGGCGCTCAATTCATCCTGCTTAAATGCTAGCCCTATGTAGCAAACGCCATCTCGTATTTCATCGATCTTCCACGGGCGTCCACCAGCTTTGTAGAAGACTGCGGTGGACAGATTCCATGCTATCGCTGATGGCTCGTCTACTTGCCGCAGTGGGCGATTAAACTGATCCAGAAACTCATTCGGAGCAATAGTGGTTTCGCGGATAATTTGGGTGAGAACTTTCTCCTCAAGCAGCCTCGCCTTCAACTGATTATGAAAGTGCACCTCATAGTTATAAGGAACGGCAGCGAGGTTATCTTCCTCAAAGAATGATGGCGCGACCTGAAGTCTTCTCGCGTCTTTTGGTCGTCGCTTGTCTTGAGCCTCTATTTTTAGAGACGCTTCAATTGTAGATTTCGGCCTGCACTTCTTCCAGACATTCTCCGGGATTATCACAAACCAAATGTCAGGCTGTTCTTCCTCTTGTCGCCGTGCTTTGAGAATCAAATCAGTGTAGACGCCTACAGTTTCGTAAACCCGCTTGTATCTATCATCCAAATACAGATGTTTTTCGAGTTCACCCTCGGGAACAGTTAACTCAAGTACAGGACGCGGTGACCAAGGGATACGGAATGCAGTTTCAAAACCTGGAAAGAATGGTCTATGTATCAAGGGCGCGCCAGATTTATCTAAATCAAAAATGGGGGTTTGAAGGCGAGCGACCCAAGTCTTGTATCTCCTGATGCCGTCGGCTGTTCCGATTACTGCGGCACGGATTCCGTAAGTCTTCCCCTCGTCCAACGGATTAAAGAGCGTCAATCCATCGCGAGGGTCCTCCATAGCTTGCCCGTGCCCAAATAGCAGTTTCGGTTCTCTGAGCTTAACTAAGTGCGTCACCTAGCTCTCCTCGTCCTCAAGGTCTTCATCATCAATTTCTTCTTCAACTTGATTGTCGGTCGGTACTTCTGAGGAATCGCCGTGGCCTGGTTCAATATAGGAAACGTTGCTCGCGAAAAGCAGCGGTAGAGTGGATACCTTAATAGAGGCCTCGCTTCCCAATTCAATCGTAATCTCAGGATTGCCGGACGCTAGCCAATTCATCGTCGCGAGTATTCGATCACGCCAGTCGTCGTTCCACCAGTTCTTAGTTTGATTCATGCGGGCACGATTCAACCGATCCGCACTATCCCAGATTTCTTTGCCATCATAAGAAAAAAGTACCTGTGCCCTGATTCCATATGCCAGTTCCGGATAAACGAAAGGCTTTGCACTAAGTCCAAAATGCCAATGCCTAAGCTTGCCATTTTCAGGCTTGCCTATTGTTCTGTATCCCATGATGGATCTGTGCGCTGGCTTGCCATTTACTCCTGTGAAGTTGAGCTTGTCTTTATCGACCTGATCTTTGACGAAATAGAAGCACCACTTGTGGTTTGCCATTGAATGAATCGCTAATTGCCGCTTCTTAACCATTCGGCGCCAGCCTTCATCGAGCAAGTGAGTTATTGCGTTGCGAGCCTGTCTAATATCGGCAAACGTTCTGGAGTGCTTTCCTTCGAGCAAGTCTTTCGTAAGAAACCGATGGGAATCTGGAATAAGCCACCCTTCTCTCGGTGAGTCGTGAAAATCGTTGCGGTCAGCAAACGAAAAGATGCCCGATCCAAAATCTGAAAGAGGGTATGCAGGTTCGACATCAGCCTGCTCGGCGTCGGACGATCGCGCGGGCTTCAGAAGATGGAAATAAATGTTTTCGGGCAGCTTATCTATCGCGAACCAACTTGATAAGTAATCTTCCCCCTGGTTTACGACTCCTTTATCGGCACTGAATTGTTGTCTCCACCATGATGAGGCTGCTTGTGGCGTGTATAGGCGGTCCTTCGGAACTCCTTCGTCCTCAAGCTTCCTTAGAAGCTGCGCCAAACCTTGGGCCCATCCACCCTCAAATGAAATTGCGTTCAATCGCTTGATCTCGATGTTCATCTCATCGTAGCTAAGATTGTCGATATGAACGGGAAGAATGAAATCATTTAGGCTTTCCTTTCTCGCGACTGCCTTAGCCACCGCAAGCTCTTGAAGGGGCCCGTCCTTCACATTGGAAACTCTTGAAAGAACGTAAATGAACTTTATCGTTCTCGTGCGAATTGCCTGTTCGATATCTTTCCAAAAGTCCTCACCACCTCGAAGTCTCACTAAATCGCACCAAGTAGGATAACCCTCGGTGATGAGTCTTAGGGTCAGCCAACGAGCAAACTCGTTATCTTCGGGATTGGCGTGGCTAATGAAGATCTTATCGCGCATTTGAGGATCAGAATCCTTTAAGTTACAAGCGAAGAGGTCATCGCGTTTAGGTCGATGAACGATGCAGGTGACAGAGTAGCAACATTCTAATAAAGATGCCGATTCATTGAGTTTACGGCAAGTAATAGTAACTAGTGCTTCTGAAAGCACAAGTGTTCCCTATTAATCAGATTTTTCCTAATCGAACTAGCGACGCGACGGCGGGTGATCCCGAAGATTTCAAAGAACTCGTTGTAGAAGGTTTGGCTTTCGCCGCGCTCGTAGTGAGCGAGTTTCCACTCTTCGGCGAAGTGGGCGGCGCGAATTCGGATTTCGTTCCAGCTAAGACGCATCGGGGATCCTCATGAATTTCGTTGAGAGTTATAGCAGACAGAAGCGGCCCACGAGAAAGAAACATGGCAGGCTAGCGTCGGGTTCCGCGGAAGGTCGGACCAACTTTCAGTTTGTCGCGGCTCGACGACAAGCTGAAGGAGACTCAAAATGAGTGCTTCTGTGCAAGCCGGACATCGTTTACGTTTTAGACCGGGGACATCGTTTACACTTTTGGTTCATAAAGTTTGTAAGCGTAGTAGTAGTAGTGGCTGTGGGAAGGGTGGAAAACGTCTTCTGTTTTCCACGGTTTCCACAGTCCGTCCGTCTAAGGTGTTATTTAGTTCCATGCCAACCTGCCGCCGGACTAATGTTTTTGGTTTTTTCATCGAGTACACCGAGTAGATGAAAACCGTAACGCAATTCCCACCTTTCATCGTCGATAGGTTTCAGTCCTACAGGCTCTTTAGCCAGGACTTCCGAGAGGTAGAGCAGCTGACCACGCCATTTGATCTCGCCGTTATGACGCACCTGCCTGACCGTGACTCCCGACTCGTATTGCACTTCAGGGAGTTTGGCCGGATAGGAGCGCGGAGAGGTGCAATGGACGCTCGCCGGCGTCTTTCTTCCCAGCGCCTCATGGCAACGCTCCCAGTTATATTCATCGAGAAAAGGATCATAGTGGCGTTGCTGCTCCTGGAGATCACTTTGCGGCGCCACTGCTTCCTTCAAAGTTCGATGCATCCGCTCATCCCGGCCGTTTTGGGCCGGCCTCCCCGGCTGGATCCGCTCAGGCTTTATTCCCAACTTGATCCACCACTTCGAGAGCTGGCTGATGCCGCCCAAGGCAAGCGAGGCGAAAGGCGCTCCATTATCGGTGCGGATCACCTCGGGCAGCCCGGATTGTCGAAAGAGCCATTCAAACCAAGGTTGCACTTCCTCGTGCCTGGGTCGCTCAAGCGCGCGACACAAGAGCAGATACCGAGAGAAGTTGTCGCTGATGGTCAGCGGATAGCAACGACGACCGTTGCCCAGCAGAAAGTCTCCCTTAAAGTCTGCACTCCAACTCTGATTGGGAGCGCCACATTCGCGAAAGGGTTCGCTATAGGGAGCCACCCGGCGTCGCCGCTTGCGAGCCTGAACCAAACCCGCTCGCTTCAGGATTTCGCCCCCCGTAGAATCCGCCGGCCACTTAAGTTCCGGCCGCTCATGCCGCAACCAGTCGAGAACTTTTTTCGGGCCCCACTTCTGCCGCCGCAGCTTGGTCTGCACAATCAACGCTCGCAGCTCCTCCGCGGTCCGGTTGGGATGATGGTGCGGCGCTCGCTCCTGTTCCTAAAGTCCTTGCGGCCCACTCTGCTCATAACGCCTTATCCACTTGTCGGCCGTAGGTCGACTAATCTCATAGAGGCGACAAAGCTCGCTCTTGCGGTAATCTCCGCTCAACCAATCAGCGATCAACTGAATTCTTTGGTCCATGGCACTGGTTTCTTTCCACGGCATCGGCATCTTCCTCCTTGGCGCCGCACTGTAAACCATGTGCCCGGTTTATTCTGTAAACGATGTTACCGGTTTGTACCCTTCTATCTCCCTCTCCCTTTGGGAGAGGGACTTAGGTGCGGGTAAGACCCTTCCCCTCGTTCCCCTTCCCAAAGGGAAGGGGAGGAGAAAACCAAGAAACCAAACGAGGTATTTTTTTTGTTGACGAAGAAGGGGCTCAGGCGTATATTGCGCGCGTTCGGTCGGATGTTTTTCAAGTGTTGGTTTTTGATTTTGGCAGCGCGTTTAGTGAGGCTCACACGCGGCGCCGCGGCAACCACTCCCACGCGTTCGCACGAACGTTAAGAGGTTGTTCTCATGAAGTTTCTTACTCACACTCTGTTCTCGTTTTATCAATCAATAATAATTAGCAATCAAATTGTGTGGGGTGCGGTGGGGGCGTGTGTGAGTTTGAGCTGCTTCACACAAGAATTGATAGAAATCGTTTCTCGGCTCTTTGGATATCACCCTCTCCATTTGGGAGAGGAAAGGGAGAGGGTTTAGGTGCGGGTAAAGACCCTTCCCCTCGTTCCCCTTCCCAAAGGGAAGGGGATGAAAGAAATTCGAGGATCCCTATAGGAAGGGGGATGAATTCCCTGCATTTAGATCCGAGACGGGGTTCCGGAAAGGCTAACCCCTTCCGCAGATCGGGCGGCGAAGCCGTAAAGCCAGCGATTTCGCGCCAAGTTGACGGACCCACTGCGTATCTTGTTGATAAATTGAATGTTACGGGCGGAGCTGGCGGTCGCGGGAACGCAGCTCACGGTTGCGGGAGCGCAGCTCACGGTCGCGGTAACGGAACTCACGGGGGTGGGCACGTGACTCGCCAATGCGGGAAAGCTGCTCACGGTCGCGGGAGCGCAGCTCACGGTTGCGGGAGCGCGGCTCACGGTTGCGGGAGCGCGGCTCACGGTTGCGGGAGCGCAGCTCACGGTTGCGGGAGCGCAGCTCACGGTTGCGGGAGCGCAGCTCACGGTCGCGGTAACGGAACTCACGGGGGTGGGCACGTGACTCGCCAGTGCGGGAAAGCTGCTTACGAGAGCGGGGGCGTGGCTCAGGGTCGCGGGACAGATGCGCATGAGCGCGGGAAAGCGACGTACGACCGGGCGAAGACAAGTGACAATTGCGCGGACGCGGCTAACGATTACGCGGGCGCGGCTAATGGAATTGCGAAATGAGCGCACAAGGGCGGAGGACTAAACGCACATGGGTGGGAGAGGAACTCACAAGCGGGCAACCAGGCTCACAGCGCTACGGATGGCAGCTGCGGCGTCGAGAGCGATACTCACTAACTGCCGACGATGAGGATATCTCGAAATGAATAGAACACAAATAAATCGCGTGACGATGTTTAAGACGGTGGCTGGAGTTCTTGATCAGAATAGTTCTGTGTGGAATGGTATGGCGCCCGCCGCCGCGGCGGTGCAACAGTTCAAGCAAAAGATCGCTGCGATTGATGCGGCGGCGCAAAAGCAGGAGACGCCGGTGAGCGGTGCGGTGGGAGACAAGGCAGCGGCGCGCGACGAACTGGAGGATGTTTTGTTTCTCACTTGTGAAGCGCTTGGCGTGTTGGCCCATACGACAGGCGATCACGAACTGGAGGCTCTCGTGGATCTGACGCCGCACGCGCTCGACAAAATGGGCGACGAAGGGCTTTCAAATCGCGCGACGACCGTGATCGCCAGAGCAAACACGAAGAAGACGGAACTGGCAACGATGCAGGTGACGCAGGCGAACCTCGATGAGCTTCAGGAGGCATTGCAGACTTATCAGTCGGCGAAGGCGAAGCCGCGGACGGCAGTGGTTGAGCGAATGGTGCAGACGGAGACTCTGCCGACACTCGTGCGCGAGGCGGGAAATATTCTGCGCGATCAGATCGATAAGCTGGTGAATCTGTTTCGGCGTTCGAATCCGGAGTTTGTGGCGGCGTATCGGAGTGCGCGCGTGGTGATTGATCGGGCGGCGGGGCATCGCCGAAGCCGTTGCCGGTGGAGGATTCGACGTCGACACCGGCGAATTAGTCCAAGGTCCAGGTCCAAAGTGCAAAGTGATTGAATTAATCGCGCGCAGCGTCGAGTCGAAGCGCCAACGGCGCGCGATACGGTAGCCAGGGGCAAGCGCGTCTCGCGCGACGCCCCTGGATCGGTTCCGCAAACAATACTTCGCCGACCCTCGATGGGTCGGCGTTCCTTTGTTGTAGGGGTGCGCCGAGGAAGAATGGCCAGAGTTTCTGGCGCCCCTTCAGGGCGCGAATCTCTTCACAATTGATCCAGGGGTGGCGTCCCGATTTCATCGGGACTTACCCCTGGCTACTTTATGTCACGCCTTCGGCGTGAGGGCCGTTTATGTCACGCCTTCGGCGTGAGGGCCGTTTATGTCACGCCTTCGGCGTGAGGGCCCGTTTATGTCACGCCTTCGACGTGAGGCCCGTTTATGTCACGCCTTCGGCGTGAGGGGCCGTTTTGTCACGCCTTCGGCGTGAGGCCCGTTTATGTCACGCCTTCGGCGTGAGGGGCCGTTTTGTCACGCCTTCGGCGTGAGGGCCCGTTTATGTCACGCCTTCGACGTGAGGGGCCGCCCGCTTACGCAGGCGGTTCTGACAAATCAGCCGCGCAGGAGTTCGTTGGCGACTTCATTGGCGCCGAATATTTTGCGCAGGATTTCGATCATGCCGCGCGAGTCGACTGAAATGGCGCGGTTGACTGATTCGTCGTAATCAAAATTTCCTACCAGGGATTGGACGTTGCCGTCGAAGATTAGTCCAACGAGTTCGCCACGCTTGTTAATAGTCGGCGAGCCGGAGTTGCCGCCGATGATGTCGTTACTGGAAACGAAGTTGAATGGTGTTCGTAGATTCACCGCGCGACGTTTGGCGGTCCAACGCGGCGGCAGGTTGTAGGGAAACTCCTGCTTGAACTGGGCGGAGCGCGCATAGAGACCGCCGATCGTGGTGAACGGAGCGACGAATTTCCCGTCCTCCTGGTAGCCCTTCACGGCGCCGTAAGAAAGGCGGAGGGTGAAGGTGGCATCGGGATACATCTTAGTTCCCTGCTCATCGAAGAGAGCGCGCGCTACCTTCGCGTAGTTGCCGCGTTCCACGGCCACCACTTCCTCTTCATAACGCTTGCGCACCTTGCGCGCCTCATCGTCGATGTTCTTGGCAAGTTCGATCATCGGATCGTCACCGCTGCCCGTCATGCGTTCGCCGGCGGTGGCGACCTGTTTGCGGTAAGCGACGTCTTTGAGTTTCGTGCCGCCGATCAACTCCGCGGCGCGCGCGTCCGGAGTCTTACCTTTCAGCACTTTCTTCACCAGCGGATGATTCGCGCCATACTCCTTCTGCATAAACGCCAGCGAATCCGCGAGCTTGAGCTTTTCGAAGTCGTCGTAAATCGGAGCGGTGGAATAAAGACCAGCTTCGAGCGCGGCGCGACGCGTGTCGGCATACTCGGGCAGCCGCTTCGCGTTTGGTTTTCCTTTTTCCTCGGCGAGCCGCACGAGCGTGCGCGCGTAACCGAAGAGCACGGTGTTGAAGCCGGCGGCGAGATCGAGGAAACGTCGGTCACGCTCATAGAGCGCGAGGTCCTTGCGTCCCTTGGCAATCGCCACCCAGGCGTCGCCATATTCTTTCTTCTTCACAGGATCAGCTTCCACTGATCTTCGCAGCGCTTGTTCCGCGAGCCGCTTCTTGTTCATTATCTTCGGATCATTAAGACCCTGAATCTGACCTTTGTAAACCTTGAGCGCGTTCTCAATGGAATTGAGTTCGCTTTGCGCGCGGCGCGTTTGCTCCTCGCCCTGGGCCATGTAGCGCTTGAGCATGGCGCGACGCGATTCGAGCATGCGAATCAAAAGCGGGATGCTGGTCTCGCGCAGCGATTCGAGATGGGCCACGGTGTTGAGTCGCGACGTTGAACCCGGGTGGCCGGTGACGAAAACAAGCTCGCCGTCCTTCGCGCCGGTTTTGGACCACTTGAAATAGTTGTCCACTTTCACCGGCTGGTCGTTTTCGTAAACGCGCACGAGCGCCATGTCGATATTAAAGCGCGGGAAGTTGAAGTTGTCCGGGTCGCCGCCGAAAAACGCCGCCTGAAACTCAGGCACAAACACGAGGCGGACGTCGGTGTACTTCTTATATCGATAGAGATTGTATTGGCCGCCCTGGTAGAGCGTGACGACGTCGCTGCGCAAACCGGTGGCGTTGGTTGACTCGGTTTCAATGCCGGTGATGGCAGTGCGTCGCGCGGCGTTCGCGTCTGCGGCCGACATGCCGGTTGTCGCGGCGCCGTTAACGCGCTCGGTCACGTCTTCGATGCTCACCAGCACGTTAAGCTCGAGCGCGGGGGCTTTGATTTCGTCAGTGCGGTTGCGCGCGACGAAGCCTTCCTTCGCGTAGTCTTTCTCAGGCGTGCTCACTTCCGCCACAATGTCTTCGACGATGTGATAATTTGTCAGCACCAGACCATCGGGCGAGACAAACGAACCCGAGCCGCCATTGTTGAAGCGCACGGAAGAGAGTTGGACTTTCTTGAGCCACTCGTCAGTGACGTCGAACCCATACTTTCGCTTGATGTCGTCGCGGGGAACGTTGTTGAAGGTCCACATTCCTTCATCGAGCGCGGCGACGGGAATTGACTGGAAGGTGAAGGCGGCGGCGATGACCGCACACAGAAGTATTCTTGGTTTCATCATTGACCTCGCGAAGAGTTTTTTCGGGAGAAACGGTTAAAGATGTTGCTGGCTTTGCTTAACAAGGGGTGGTTGATTAAATAGCTTTTGGGCCAGGGATTGTCAAGCGACGGCTTTTCGGTAGTGCCCCAATTTGAAGTACTTCTCTGCGTGATCTCAGCGTGCTCAGCGTCTCCGCGGTAAAAGACGCAGCAAAACCTTCAACGCCGAGTCGCAGAGTTCGCTGAGATAGCGCAGAGAGTTGAACTTAGGGCACTACCCCTTTTCCCTCTCCCAAATTGGAGAGGGTTAGGGGAGAGGGGTTGACGCGTACAAGCCCCGCCCCAACCCTCCCCAGCGAAGAGGGAGATAGAAAAGGTTGAATGGTGAGGCTGCTGAAGATCAGAAATCTAACAGAACCGAGAGTGCGGCTCTCCAGTTTTGCCGCGAAGCTGCTCGCGGAGTGGCGGCGGCTTAAGTTGCCGACAGCAGACGCGAGCGTCGTGGTTGCAGTCTCAGGAGGTGCAGACTCAACGGCAATGCTTCTCGCCCTGGATGAGTTAACCACGGCTGCGAAGATAAACTTGAAGATAATCGTCGCGCATCTGGATCATGGGCTACGGAAAGAAAGCGCTGCGGATGCAAGTTGGGTAAAGGCGACGGCTATGTCGCTGCGTTGCAAACCAGAAATAGGGATAGCCAAAGCCAATTTAAGGAGATCGAAGAAGACTGGCGAGGGCGCGACTGGAAACCTGGAACAGGCTGCAAGGAAAGCGCGCTACGAATTTCTGGAGAAGACCGCTCGAAAAAGAAAAGCGCAACTCATTCTGACGGCACACACCCTCGACGATCAGGCTGAGACGATCCTGATGCGATTGCTGCGCGGTAGTGCCGCCGAAGGTTTGGCCGGGATCGTTCCAATGCGTCCGCTCGCGCCAAACTCCGAAATTCAGTTAATTAGACCTTTAGTTTCCTGGGCGCGTCGCGCCGATACGGAGCATTACTGTGTCCGGCGCCAGATTGATTATCGCGTTGATGCGATGAATAGCGACGAAGCGTTTTCGCGTGTGAGAGTGCGAAAACAGTTGTTGCCGTTGATGAAATCGTTTAATCCGCGAATCGTCGAGGCACTCAGCCGGACCGCTGCATTGCTCAACGAAGATACTGAAGCCCTGGCGGCGGCGGCCAATGTCCTCTTGAAAGCGGCTGGAAGCCGGAACGGGACGGCAAGTGAAACCAATCCGCACTCGCTAAACGTAAGTCTGCTCGCGGGGGCCCCGCCTGCTTTGCGCCGGCGCGCGCTGCGAGAGTGGATTTTGCGAGCTCGCGGCGACCTGCGGCGGGTTGAGATGGTTCATTTGCTGGCGGTTGAGGCGCTATTGAGCGGGGAACGTGGTGGGCGCGTGGCTGAGTTGCCCGGGCGAATGACGGTTATCCGAAAGCGTGGATGGCTCGAATTCGCTGACAAAAGTATTGAAAAAGGTCCGACAGATCTCTAGAATCCGCTGCGTTTAACCGCCGGGCATTGGGGACTTTTCACTTAAACCTTGCGCGGCGGTTTTTCGTTGGAGGTTAGCTCGCGCGGGAGAATAAGGAACCCTGGCGGCAGTGCCGGGTCTAACGAATGAGACTAAGGGGAGACCGAGGCAAGTGATCAGGCACAACCAGCCCAACGCCGAGCGGCATCCTACCGCTTCGCAGGCAAGTTCTTCGGGCTCGGAACGGTTGACTGCCGAAGCGACAAAGGATAGCGGGATAAGGTATGATTTTCGCCGGAGGCTTTAATGACTTTGAGTTCCACTGCTAGACAAATTATTTTCTGGGTCCTGATTATCGCGGGAGCCATCGTGCTTTATAAGCTGGTGAATCCCGGTGCGGGCAAAACCCAGGCTATCGATCTGACGGCGCTTACGGCAAAAATCGATCAAGGCGCAATCAAAGAGCTCACCCTGAAGCAGGGTGAAGCGGTCGCTATCGATGTGCAGAACCAGGAACTGCGCGCGCAGCTCACCAGCGATCAGATCAAAAATGAGCTGTTTAAGAAAGCCAACGAACAGGTTGACGGCAAACCGAAGGTCGCGAAGTTTGCTGACGAATCGGGTAGCAGTAGCTACTTCTGGCCCATGCTCATCACCTGGGCGCCGCTGCTGTTCATCATCGGTATTTGGATTTTCATGCTGCGGCAAATGCAGTCAGGTGGGAACAAGGCCCTCTCTTTTGGCAAGTCTCGAGCAAAGCTCTTGAATAACCAGCAGAAGCGGGTGACGTTTAAAGACGTGGCCGGCGTGGAAGAGGCTAAGGAAGAGCTCCAGGAAATCATTGAGTTTCTTAAGGAGCCGCAGAAGTTTCAAAAACTTGGCGGACGCATTCCCAAGGGCGTATTGATGATGGGCCCGCCGGGAACCGGCAAGACTTTGCTGGCCCGCGCGATTGCCGGTGAAGCAAACGTTCCATTCTTCTCGATCTCCGGATCCGACTTCGTTGAAATGTTTGTCGGCGTAGGCGCCTCGCGCGTGCGCGATTTGTTTGAACAGGGCAAGAAGAATGCACCCTGCATCATCTTCATCGATGAAATTGATGCGGTGGGCCGGCATCGCGGCGCCGGACTTGGCGGCGGACACGACGAGCGCGAACAGACCTTGAATCAGTTGCTTGTCGAGATGGACGGCTTTGAGTCAAACGACGGCGTAATCCTGATCGCTTCGACAAACCGTCCGGACGTGCTGGATCCGGCGTTGCTCCGACCTGGACGTTTTGATCGCCGTGTCGTCGTCTCCAGACCAGACGTGCGCGGTCGCGAAGGCATCTTGAAAGTTCACACGCGTAAGATTCCGCTTGGTGAAGATGTTGACATCAGCGTGATCGCGCGCGGCACACCGGGCTTTACCGGCGCCGATCTCGCGAATCTCGTTAATGAAGCCGCGTTGAATGCGGCGCGCTACAATCAAAAGCTTGTAGCCATGGCCGATTTCGAACTGGCCAAGGACAAAGTGCTGATGGGCGCCGAGCGCAAGAGCATGGTGATTTCAAACGAAGAGAAGCGCGTCACTGCTTACCACGAAGCGGGACACACGCTCGTCGGCTTGAAAGTTCCCAATGCCGATCCGGTCCATAAGGTAACGATCATTCCGCGGGGCATGGCGTTAGGTGTAACTCAGCAACTGCCGGAAGGCGATCGGCACAACTACAGTGAGGAATATCTGCTGGGCCAGATTGCAATTTTGATGGGCGGCCGAATTGCCGAAAGCACTTTCCTCGGCAGCATTACCACCGGCGCCTCGAATGATATTGAACGCGCCACGGAGTTGGCTCGTGCGATGGTCTGCGAGTATGGCATGTCGGAAATGGGCCCGCTAACTTTCGGCAAAAAGGAAGAGCAGATTTTCCTGGGCCGCGAGATTTCCCAGCATCGCGATTTCTCGGAAGAGACGGCGATTCACATCGATCAGCAGGTGAAGAAGATTGTCACCGTGCAATACGAGCGTGCGCTCGCAATTATCGAAGGCAATCGCGACACTATGGTGCGCTTAGCCGAGTGCTTGCTGGAACGTGAAACGCTCGATGGGGTTGAGATTCGCAGGATAGTCGCCGGACTCGCGCTGGATGAAGTGCCGCCAGTGCCGGATCCCGGCAGTGACGAAGGCAAGCCGCAACTGAAAGAACCTTCGGCGCGACCATTGAAACCAATCCTGCCCCCAATCACAGGGGGCAATCCCGCACCGGCATAATTCCTGGCAGAACCGCCTGCGTTAGCGGGCGGGCACTTCTTGGGGGAATGAGCAGTGCTCGTTCCCCTTTTTCTTTGTCCGCAGATTACACAGATTACGCAGATTGCGCAGATTCGAGTTAAAGAGACAGCTAATCCGCCTCAATGAATCGGCGTAATCTGTGTAATCTGGCGGATAACTTTTCGGCTATCATTGCCTGCATGCGTCAATGGCACATAGGCGGAAACCGCACGCTCCCGATCGATACGCGCACCCTCGTCATGGGCGTGCTCAACGTGACACCCGACAGCTTCAGCGACGGCGGCCGCTTCAATTCACTTGAAGTAGCAATCGCTCATGCTGAACAGATGATTGCTGAAGGCGCCGATATCATCGACGTTGGCGGCGAATCCACGCGTCCCGGTGGCGCGGCGATCGTTACGGCTGAAGAGGAGATTGAGCGAGTTGTGCCGGTTATCAAAACACTCGCTGCGCGCACCACCGTTCCGATCTCTATCGACACAACTAAGGCTGAAGTCGCGCGAGTTGCCGTAGACGCCGGAGCGTCAATCATCAACGACATTTCCGCGTTGCGCTTTGACTTCCGCATTGCGGACGAAGCAGCGAAATCCGGCGCCGGCCTCGTGTTAATGCACTCGCGTGGCACACCAGCGACGATGCATCGTCTCCCGCCTGTCGCAGATATTGTTTCAGAAGTTACCGGTAGCCTGCGCGCCAGCATTGCTATGGCCGAGCGACGTGGTGTAAAGCGCGAATCGATCGTCATCGATCCTGGCATTGGCTTCGGCAAGAGTCAGGAGCAAAACATTGAACTCATCGCCAAACTCGATCAGATCATCGCAGCCTTCCCCGACTTCCCTCTCCTGATTGGCACGTCGCGCAAATCCTTCATCGGCCGCATCCTCGCGGACGCCGACGGCAACCCCGCTCCCGTAGAAGCACGACTTCACGGCACCATGGCTTCCACCACCGCAGCCATTTTGAAAGGCGCCCACATCGTCCGCGTCCACGATGTGAACGCTGCCGTACAAACAGTTCGAGTTGTCGATGCGATAGTCGGTTGCGGGGCGGATTTACGGGGTGACGCCAGCCTCAATCCTAAAATCTGAACGAAAAACCCGAAGTGAACTGAAAGTTGTGATTCGTCTCGGGCGGGGCGGTGATGAAACTTGGGTTCAAGAAAAATGTCCGAACGCTCCGCTCCCCGTAATGAATTATGGTGTCGCCGGCGTCAAACCGAAGCGCCCAGCGCCTTGATGGGTAAAACTCAAGCACGCCTCCCAGATCATTCGCAAAAAAGGTCCGCCGCCCGGTCTCGAAGACGCCTAGCACGAATGTGAATCCGCCGAAATTGAGGGGCTCTGTGCCCACAAGATTGACTGACCGGTCAAAGCTGACAAACCCAGGCCGCGCCTTACCAAAGAATCCAAAACGCTTGAATCGCTTGCCGATCTTGACACCGAATTGTCCCTGCAGCAGACGCCCTGTGGCACCGGCTGCAATGCCATCGCTGGTGGGAAAGTAGTTGATCTCAGATTCAAGACCAATCGAGTCGTTGAGATTCAGAGTGAACCTCCCGCCCAGTCCTGTTTCTGTCTGTGGGTTATTCAGACCTGATGAGATAACGGGAAGGGCTACCAATTCGCGCGGTGGGTTGAAGGTTAGAGACGTCAGGTGGGCGCCAACCTCAAATCTCGGCGTCGAGTCGTTACCCATTCTCAAAGATGTCGCCCCGGTCGTATCGCCACCACCGTCATCTTTAGGCGCGAGCAGCCGGAAACCAACACCGGCGCTGAACTGAAAGTTATGAGTCGTCCGAGCTGGCGCGCGGAACAGCTCCGGCGTGCGCGAAAAATCGAGTTCATCGTGGGAGCCGTAACGAATCATCGTATCGCCCGCGTCGAATCGCACGACAACGCGTCGCGACGGATACGCTTCAACGACACCGCCGAGGTCCATTGAGAAATTGGTGGATCTGATGATGCGGTCGAAATCGTAAACGGGAAATGGCACTCCGTTGATGGCGGTCGTGCCGATTAACTTTGGCTCGAACGTGCCATCAAAGCTGACAAAGCCCGGACGCGCTTTCGCGAAGACTCCAAACTTTTCCCAACGCTTGCCGGCCTTCAACCCAAACTGACCTTGCAGGATGCTGCCGCCAGGTGAGAAGCCCGTCGTACTTCCGCTTGGAAAATAGTTACCCTCGGCTTCAACCGCGAGATTCGTAGTGAGGTTGTAAGTAAGGCGACCACCGATTCCAACTTCCCTCTTCACACCGGGCTCACTCAGCGTGAGCGACGAAAACTGTGCCCCGATCTCCAGCTTCGCAGGCTCGGTTTGTTGCGCGAGCACGGGCGTGCAAACCAGAAGCAGGGTGAGGGTGAATACAAAAGCGACGAGTCGGTTCATAGAATAACTCCTAACGTATCACTTCCTTAAGCCGGACTGGTATCGGTTTCCACAAGTGGTCAAACAAGCACCTCCGCTTTCCGCGTATTCCTTCTCATGATCGCACAACCTTGCGAAAATACTTCATCGCAGCATCCTAACCCCACACCTGCGTTCTCACGAGGGTTTGCGAACCACATAGGAAAATCGTGAAACCGCTTTAAGCGTTGGCGCTCCTTGCCTCACCCCAATTCTTGCGAGAGAATCGCAAATCCAATTGGAGTTCACTGTCTGGTTGCTGAAAGATTAACTTAATGCCAAAAGTCCTGCGTCTTGTCGCTTTCACCGTAATGCTCTTCTTCGTCACCGGTTTCGCCGAGTGCTACAAACCCGTGACTAAGAACCAACTACCCTCGCACATCAAGACTGTAGCGGTGCCCGCTTTCCAAAATCAGGCGTTGCGTTTCAAGATTCAATCGCGTTTCACCGAAGCCGTGGTTAACGAAATCATTCGGCGCGGGCGCGGGTTGCGAGTGCAGGGCGAACGCGAAGGCGCCGATGCCGTGATCGAAGGCGTCATCAAGAGTTTTAACTACTCCGGTGTGCTGCTGGACGACAAAGGACGCGCGCGAATTTTCGAAGTGACCATTGAAGTTGCGGTGACGGTGCGTGATCAGACTGAAAATCGCGTGCTCTACGACAATCAAAGTTTCGTGTTCCGCGGCGAGTATGAATTCGCCAACGACCCTCGGAATTTCTTCAATGAAGAAGACCCCGCGGTACAGCGCATGGCGCGCAACTTCGCCGAGAGCATCGTCTCCACCCTGACCAACGCGATCCAGATGGACAAAAAATGAGCTCGATTACCGGCAAAGAACTCGAACGCGCACTCAGTGCGGGTCGTGTTCAACCCCTCTACCTGTTGGTCGGTTGCGAAGGCTATCTGCGCGACGCGGCGGCGCGCGCAATTGCCGACGTGGCTTTGAGCGGCACGCTCCTGCGCGAGTTTAACGAATCCTCTTTCAGCCTGCTTTCGGATCACGCAGTCTCGGCCATCGCGGCGGCAGAACAACTGCCAATGATGTCTGAACGACGGGTGGTGAAGATCAGAGATTTTGCGAAGCTTCGGGAGACTGATGAAGAAACGATCATTCGCTACCTGGAGCGGCCAGTTGATTCCACCGTGTTGATTTTTGTCGCCGACGATCTCGACAAGAGGAAGAAGCTGACTAAGTCTCTGCTGGGAACATGCACGGTAGTTGAGTTTGCCGAAGTAAAGGATGCCGAGGCCAGAGCGTGGGCCAAGGGCCGTCTCAGGGAAATGAACACGTCGGCGGATGAACGCGTCTTGTCCGACATCGTCAGGCTGGTTGGCTGCAACCTGCAAACGCTCAACTCTGAACTTGAGAAACTGGCGGCGGCCGCGGTCGACACTCACCGGATCACCGGTGCGATGGTCGACGATCTCATCGATCGCTCGCGCGAACTTTCGAATTTCGATTTGGGGGATCAACTTGTCGCCGGCGATCATGCCCGAGCGCTCGAAACTCTTCATCGCCTGCTCGACGATGACGTGCCACCGGTCATGCTGGTGGGCCTGATTGCTAGCAACTATCACCGGCTGGCGATTGCGAAGGAATTGCTGCAACGCGGCGCGCGTGATGAAGTGCAAAAATTAGTCTATGGGCCACCGGCGAAACGAGATGCGTTTATGAGGACGCTCCAGCGCAGCGACTCCGCAAAGATTGCGCGCGGCATTCAACTCATTGCCAATGCCGATCTGGCGATCAAGACATCACAGGGCGGCGGTGGACCAAAGGGCGCGCGGTTGCAATTGGAGCTGCTTGTGTGTGAGCTGGCAGCGGCGTAAGTCAGATTCAGTAACTCAAACTGTTAGTTTGCGCCTTTGCGTCACATCGCAAACTAACAGTTTGCGTTACAAGTGTTTTAGGTCAGGCTCGATCCAACCCATCCTGGCAATGTCTGATTTCAAGCAGGCTTTACTGTAATACTCAAAGACAATCCGCGGATTAGCCAACCGGTCTAATGCTTCGTTTGTCGTTTCGACGAGCGAAGTACGAGAGGATTCGTTAATCCCCATCTTTACCAGCTTGATCCAAAAGACGGTCAGCGTCTCATGATACTTCTCCCGTCCGACGCCATGATGTTCGAGAAAACGCAGCAGTCCCGAACGCATTTTCTCTAACGCCTGGTCCTGGGGTGAATGAAGCAGATACCACACCGCGACTGTTAAGTGACTGCGGTGTTTGAAGTCTTCCTTAGCCGTGGCGCACGACTCGAAACCTTCCACAACTGCTTCGATTTCAGCATTGCTTTGGTAACAATCCATTTTGCTTCCTCCTTCCAAACAGCAAAAGACGAGGCGGACCGAAAACTCGATCCGCCCCGTCTGCGACAATATGAACTCTATTATTTAGCCGCTGCTGCGTTTGACCGGATAGTCAAACGCGATTTGTAGCGCGCTGCTGCATTCTTATGGAGCGCGCCTTTCTGTACCGCTTTATCAATAGTCGAAATCGTTTCGGGCAGGAGCTCTTTGATCTGGCCCGCGTCGCCCCCGCTCATCGCCACGCGCAAGTTCTTGATGGAAGTCCTCAAGCGGCTGCGATTGCCGCGATTGATCTTCCGGCGCGCCTCGTTCTGGCGCATGCGTTTCTCTGCTGATTTATGATTAGGCATTCAGTCTCTCTCCGATAACTTCCGCTTGCTGCTGTTGTTGGTCACACCAGTTTACATTATGGCGGCCTGCGCGCAAGTGAAGGAGTATAAGGAGCGACTCGATGACTGTCAAACGGCGCATACTTTATTTGACAGCCTTGGAACGGTGTAGTAGCGTCAAACTCACAGGATATGCCAGTAATTGCAGGTTACTCACAGCTTCGTGCGTCAGCTAACACACTACCATTCTCTCCACTGCCGGCAGAAAGCGAGCCCATTATCATTTGAAACAAATCGAACTTCCACCTCGTGGGTTGGAGACGCTTTTCGGCGTTCACGACCAGAACATTAAATACCTCGAGTCAGTGCTTGCCGTAAGGATTGATGCGCGCGGCCAGGATGTTTCCATCGACGGCGACGCACAGGATGTAGCCACGGCAGAACGCATCCTGGAAGACTTCTCGGAGCTCTTTCGCGAAGGCCGCACCTTTACTGACAAGGAACTCCGCGAAGCCTTCGCGCAGATTGCCGAAGACCGCGCCTTTAGTTTGCGCGACTACTTCACCAAAGCGAGATTCAATCCTTCGGGTAAGAAGCAGGTGGCGCCGAAGTCGGCCAATCAACGCAAATACATCCAGGCGATTCAGGAAAATGATGTTGTGTTTGGCATCGGCGTGGCAGGAACCGGGAAGACTTATCTGGCCGTCGCGCTGGCCGTGCAGGCGCTGATGCAAAAACAGGTGAATCGGATCGTGCTCGCCCGTCCCGCAGTCGAGGCCGGGGAGAAGTTGGGATTTCTTCCGGGCGACTTGCAGGAAAAAGTAGATCCATACCTGCGACCGTTATATGACGCGTTGTTTGATCTGATTGACTACGAGCGCGTGACCAAGCTACTGGAGAAACAGGTGATTGAGATTGCGCCGCTGGCTTTCATGCGCGGGCGCACACTCGCCGATGCGTTCATAATTCTCGACGAAGCTCAAAACACGACCAGCGAGCAAATGAAGATGTTTCTTACCCGCATCGGGTTTGGTTCAAAGGCTGTGATCACCGGCGACGTCACCCAGGTGGACTTACCGGCGGGTAAGCGCAGCGGGTTGATTGAAGCTCAACGCGTGTTGGCAAATCTTGAAGGCATTGAGTTTGTTAACTTCACCGAGAAAGACGTTGTGCGACATCGGATGGTCCAAATGATCATCCGAGCTTACGAAGAACATTCCTCCCGCAAGAACCACATTTGAAGATAGATCCGCAGATTACGCCTTTTTTTGAGAGCGTGAGTTGGCACCGTCAGCGTCCCGACAGGTTCTGCCTGGTCTGTGAAGTCTGCATAATGCGCTAAACGATCATGATTGAAGTTGTAAACCGGCAGCGCAAATGGAACATCGACATGAAGCGCTGGGAGACGTTTGTCAGTGAGGCTCTTCGAGTGTTGCCTGCAGGCCAATCGGGTGCGACTGTGTCTTTCGTTTCCGATCGCACCATGAGCAAGCTGAACCGTCGCTGGCGCGCGAAGCGCGGTTCAACAGACGTGCTCTCCTTTCCGGCGCAGCAAGATGAATTTGAAAAGCTTGAAGGTTCAACGTTGGGCGATGTGGTGATTTCCGTTGATCAGGCTGCGCGACAAGCGGCCGAGAACAAGTTGCACCTGGACGAGGAGCTCGCGCAGTTGATACTACATGGACTAATCCACCTTTGCGGATTTGATCACGCCACCGACGATGGCGAGATGAATCGGATGGAGCTGCGGTTGCGGAAGAAGCTGGGGATCTAAGGAGCCGGACACTTTTGTCATTGAAGGGATGCTAGAGTCCTTTAGAAATCTCCCTCTTCGTTCCGGCTGCTGGCAAAGGAGCGGAAAAGGGGAGCAAGGGCCAGCAAGGAACTGCGAAGTTCTTAAATGAGAAATGAAAACTGAGAAATGACAAATGGAAAATCGTCTTAATCCCTCCGACAGGTTTACCATTCACCATTGACCATTTACTATTCACCACTAAATGCAGATTGAGATCATCCTGGCGTCGGTCCTCTTGTTGCTGTTGTCAGTGCTCGCGACTGTGGACATGGCCTTTGGTCAATTGAGTGACGTCGGTTTGCGTCGCTTGATTGCCGGAGCCGAAGAGCGGTCCAAGCTTCGTTCTTCAGCTTTCCTCAAACAGGTTTTGGAGAATCGCCCGCGTTTCAGTTTCGCAATTTCTGCGACAATCCAGATCCTGCTGGTCGCACTCGCCGTACTAGTCACTTCGCTCTCGCTAACACTCTTTCAGGAGCGCCGCTTCGTCCTGGTCGGCCTTCTTACCGGCCTCTTCTTCGCCGGCGTCTTTCGCCAGCTCGTGCCGCTCTTCATTTCAACGCGCGATCCCGAGGGAACGCTTCTCTTCCTCCTTCCAGTCATTCGTCCATTGCTGCCGCTGATGGCATTTGCGGCCGATCCTTTCCACCGTCTCTTTGACCGCTCGCGCAAAAAAGAGAACGAGATCGTCAAGAGCGACGAAGAGGAGGAGCAGGACAGTGTTGACGACATCCAGGCGCTCATCGATGTCGGCGAAGCCGAAGGGATTCTGGAGGAGGAAGAGGGCGAGCTGATTCATTCAATACTCGAATTTGGCGACACGAAGGTGAGTGAGGTCATGACGCCGCGGCCGGACATCGTGGCCGTGCCGGTTGAAACATCAGTGCGTGAAGCGCGGGATGTGATGATTGAATCGAAGTATTCACGATTGCCTGTTTACCGGGAACAGATCGACAACGTCGAAGGGTTGATTTATGTACGCGACCTGCTCGAGCGTTGGGCAGAAGGCGACGAGGATGGACCAGTGGCCCCGCTTGTCCGCACGGTTTATTTCGTTCCCGAAACAAAACCCGTTGCTGACCTGCTCGAAGAAATGCAGAAGGCCCACGTCCAGCTCTCGATGGTAATCGATGAATATGGCGGAGTGTCCGGGCTCGTCACGGTAGAAGACATACTCGAAGAGATTGTTGGCGAGATTGAAGACGAAGATATCGGCGGCGAAGAATTGAATGATATTGTTGGCCGCGAGGATGGCTGGTATGAAGTGCAAGGCTCGACTGAGATCGGCAAGATCGAACATCTTTTTGACCTGGAGATTGAGGCTGACGATTTCACTACTATCGCTGGATTGGTTATCAATGCTTCGGGCAAAGTTCCGCAGCAGGGTGATCAACTGACTTTTCGCGGACTTGATGTTGAAGTATTGGAAGCGGATGACCGCCGGATTGGACGCCTGCTCGTAAGGCGTTCTGAAATTCAGGACGAAACTGAAGTTGGTCGCGTGTCCTGATTTTTTTCAGCCCCCCGAATAAATTACTCCCTAAACAGCGAATCATTATCATGGCCAAACGAACAAGCAAATTTCTTCAAGGCCGGCGGATCGATCCGCCGCCGATCACCGGCACTACAACTCTGGCTGACCTGGTTGATGACGCCTTCATTGCCTACAACGGCGCGCGGCTGCGTGAAGCCTGTCAGCTATTTACGCGCAAGATGTTGGAACCTGAAGTCACCGTCGGGATGTCGCTCACTGGAGCGCTTACGCCGGCGGGCCTGGGAATTTCGGCGCTGATTCCGTTGATCAAGGCGGGTTTTATCGATTGGATAATCTCAACCGGTGCCAATCTCTACCACGACACTCATTTTGGAATTGGCCTGCGCATGCACGAGGGCCGGTCAGACATTTCCGACGTGGTCCTGCGCGCCGAGGAAGTGGTGCGCATCTATGACATCTTCTTCGACTATTCCGTGCTGCTCGATACCGACGCTTTCTTTCGCAAGATCATCGAAGGCAAAGAGTTTCAGAAGCCGATGTCCACCGCTGAATTTCACTATCTGTGCGGACGCTACGTTCACGAGCGCGAACGCAAACTCGGCTTGAAGGAAAAGTCGTTGCTCGCCGTGGCTTATGAGTATGGCGTACCAATCTACACGTCGTCACCGGGCGATTCTTCAATCGGCATGAACGTGGCAGCCAAAGCCTTACAGGGCAACAAGCTCGCTTTCGATCCATCGTTGGATGTGAATGAAACTGCGGCCATCGTGCTCTCGGCAAAACGCGGTGGTGGGCCAAGCAAAGGGAAGAAGGGGAAAGCGGCGAAATCAAAGCCCGGACTTTCCGCCTGCTTCATTCTCGGCGGCGGATCGCCAAAGAATTTTCTGCTCCAAACCGAACCACAAATTCAGGAAGTGCTCGGGATCGATGAGCGAGGTCATGACTATTTCCTGCAGGTAACCGACGCGCGGCCGGATACCGGCGGACTATCGGGAGCAACACCGGGTGAGGCAGTTTCCTGGGGCAAGGTCGACCCGGATCGTTTGCCGGATGCCGTAGTCTGCTATGTAGATTCAACGGTGGCGTTACCGATTATCACCGCTTATGCGCTCGCCAGGCACGAACCTCGAGAGCCCAAGAGACTTTATGATCAGCGGGCCGCTTCAATGGATCTCCTGATGTCTGAATACAAGAAATCTAAAAGACGCTAGCGGAGGACAGGCATTCTTGCCTGTCTCCGATCTGTAGCAAAAGCCTTCGACGCGTTCACGATAACGACGGCAGGAATGCTGTCTTACTAATTCAAACATATGGGCCGCTCATTAATTACCAGCCAACCACCGCTCAAATACGACTGCGACAAATGCGTAGCATATTGTTGTTCGATCTATGAGCGCGTTCAGGTAACACCGAAAGACGTTCGGCGTCTGGCCGCACACTTCAAGGTCACGACGGAAACCGCGGCGTTGCGCTTTACCAAACTCAACGGCAAGGAAAGGATTCTGAGACGAAGGGCAGATCGATTGTTTGGACAAGCCTGCATGTTCCTCAATCAGGAGACACGCAAGTGCACAATCTACAACGGCCGTCCGGATGTTTGTCGTGAGTTTCCCGACGACTCGCGCTGCGCGTATTTCGATCTGATTGAGTGGGAACGCAAACAGCAGAACGACCCTGATGTGATTCCCCTCGTAAAGATTACGTTCAGAGAGTCAACGTAGGACAGACATTCTTGTCTGTCCACTTGAAGCGCGACTTCAAATCAAAAGCACAGGTAAGAATGCCTGTCCTACCTCAAATCAAAACGCCGGCGCTAATTAAAGCAGCCGGCGTTTTCATCATCGCTTATCCGGTTTGTTTATTTGCCTGCTGCGTCCGCCACAAGCGGAGCGCGTTGGGGAACCTGACGAAAGCCATCGATGCGCGAAGTCCAGTATTCGTTGAAAGGCGAATAGATAACGCCTTTGCGGCGCGACGCATGATAGAAACCTTTGTCGTCAACTACGATTCCCACATGAGCAAGATTGCTGAAAAAGACCAGGGTCCCGTATTTGAAGTTCTCTTCCGGCGCCGGTGCTGTGAAGCGTGACCAGAGGGTGCGCGCGCTGGCGCGTTCAAAGTCGATTCCTATTGAACGGAAGGTGCTCCAAACAAAACCGGAACAATCGAATGCGTTGGGGCCGGTTGCGCCCCACGAATAAGGCGAACCGAGGCGCTGCTCGATTGCGGCGTTCATTAAATCCTTGAACTGAAAACTTGAGCCGTTCTTTTCTGTTAGAGACTTGGCCCGATTGATATCCTCTGGTGACGCGAGCGAGATGATAACTGGCTCATCTGGTTCAGGAACCGGAAGATTAATGGTTTCGAGTGTCGGCGTGACGTGTCGTTGGCGCAATTCGCCTGACTGGGCTGCGGCCGATTCGGGGAACATGCCAAGGGCGAAGCAGGCCGCTAGCGCATAGGGGAACAGTTTTTTCAGATCCAAAGGGGTTTCGTCTACCTTCTTAAAATTTATTATTGCTTCGTGAGGTGAGAATGCCCGAAAGCAAAGTGATTCTACGTGTGTGTGAAGTCATGAACAAGACGCAATGTGACTGTTTCGTGACGAATCACACAGGTTCAACTTTGATTGCACCAAAAGAGGTCACATGATTTCCGACTCTTGAGCCGAATAGCGTTGCGGTTAGACGGAAAACGTCCTGACTAGGAACGCGATCAGTCAATGTGAACCCGCCCTAACTCATTAGGGTGCCTGATTGGCCGCCTGGTAATTGAGGCCGACGGTTATGATTTTTTGCAGGAGTTGATCGTAAGCGACTCCGCCGTGAGCGGCCGACTCTGCGAAATCCTCGCCTTCCGCGATTTGTGGATTTGGATTCGCTTCAAGCAGATAAAACTGGCCTTCGTCAGTCAAACGGTAATCCAGCCTCGCATATCCATTGAGAAACAGGTAGCGATAAATGCGCTTTGAGAGGCGTTCGAGTGTTTTGTGATGTTCGGGACTGAGTTCCGCGGCCCTCGTCTCGACTCCCACCTTCTCCTGATACGCGGGATCCCATTTCACTTTCAGCGTAGCGATGTTTTCTGAGCCTTCGGGGAGCTTTTCCATAACCAACTCCCAGGGCGCATAGGTTTGAATGTTCTGATTGCCAATCACGCCCACGTAAATCTCGCGTCCCTTTATGTATTGCTCAGCAATCGCGGCAGTTTTATTTTGACGATGGATAAACTCCACCCGCTGCGTAAGCTTTTCATCGTCATGGACCACTGATGCCTGCGAAATTCCCACCGAACCTTCTTCACTGATCGACTTAACCAGGAGCGGAAATTTCAAGCGTTTAGGTCGCCTGACTTTTCGATTCATCGGAAACACCGCAAAGCTCGGCACCGCAATCCGATGGTACGCCAGGATCATCTTGGTCAGGGCTTTGTCATGGGCGAGCGTCATGCCGCGAGGGTTGCAGCCGGTATAAGCCTGCTTCATCAGTTCGAGGTAGCTGACAACGTGCTGATCGTAAAGCGGATAGCCGTGAAACTCCTCCAACAGGTTAAAGGCTACGTGCGGCTTATGCTCCATCAACGCATCGCCGATGACATTCAACTGGTTATAGAGACCGATGGGATAAACGTCATGGCCCATCTTCTTCAAGGTTGAGACCACGTCGTATTCAGTTTTGATTTCGATTTTTTCTTTGTCGGTGAGACCGTCGAGGGAATCCGGAGGCACGAGATCCTGGTGAACCAAAACTATTACGCGAAGTTTCTTTTTCGGTTCAAAGGTCATAGATACTCAATTGACAGACCCGCGTATTGTAAGAACCAAGCACACTTTGACTCGTCAGACAGCAATCCGATGGTAACCGGAGTGGAGCACGTTCATAACCTGAACTGTTAACACAATCATTACTCTTCGGCGCGCTTCCCGGTGCGGCGTAACCACGCGCAACTTCAAATCTTTGCAACGATCGATCATGTTCTCCAGCACATGATCGATAGTGTACTGGTGAACGCCGGTTCCTTCAGCAACTATCTGTCGTACCTCGCGGCGGACGCTGCGGAGAAAACTCGCCGCGCTCGGCTTGTTCCGTTGACTGGGATCGTCTGAGAAGATTCTGAAGTAGATCTCGATCATAAACAGCCGGCCAGTCAAAATCGTATTTTTCGCGTTTCAGTTTGTAGTGCTCGCGCAAGGTTGTGCGAATGGCTGAGAGCGGTTCAACTTTCGTGCGCGTGCGATTCCGTGGCTTCGTTCCCGCCATCTCGGTCATCAGCTCATTAATATACTCAAGCTTGCGCAAAGCGGGCCAGCCTTTATATCGTCGCCGCCAGCGCGAGCGCGGTGTCAGCCACACTGCAAACGTCTCAGCAAAGTCTTCGGCAGGATGTGCCTGCGCATACCATGCTCGCAGGTGCAACACGTAGTTGCGACTCTTGGGTTTTGGTTTGTAAAAATCCGGATAGCGCAAAGCGAAGGATCCAAATAGTTCGCGCCACTGGCGTTTGAAGTGCAAACGAAACGCCGTATCAAGAGCATGACCCGCTTCGTGACGAAGGATGCGCATGCATTCGGTGTCGGTGCCGCCTTCCACTTCCAGCATCTGCTTGCGCTCGAGTTTCATCAGCCGGGGATGCGCGAGGTAAAAAGGAATCGCGATTCCCGGCACGCCGTCCGGAGAAAACCACTCCTCAGAGAGCCAAACGTGCGGTTTGAAACGGATACCCCGATCGTTGAGTTCGCTGTAAAGGCGTTTGATATGAGGCTCAAGAAATGAACCCTTGATCTTCAGCGCTAGATCGCAGATGCGCATGTCGAGCAGGTGTTCGTCGGACAGACGATGCCAGGGGAAACGGTAGCTCACGCTGCGAGGATCCTCCGAAAACTCGCGTTTTCCGCAATAAATTCAAGGGTTTGCGGCATTTGGCGTGGACTAAATGCAGGCGGCATTAAACGGGCGGTCAGCTTATCCGAACCCAGGAATGGGCGTTCGAATCACGGCCAAAGCATTCAGGATATTGGAACGCGGGCATTGTAGCGGCCTTCGAGGTCAGGCGCTAGCGGAGCAGAAACGACCGGGACAGAAGGCGATTCACGGATCGCAGGCCCGCTCTTCACTTGGACCGCGGGCGTCCCGCCCGCATTGGCAGTGACTCAAAAAACTAATTTCCCGGCATCACACCGGTTTTCAGGTAGGACGAAGGACAAAGTTTTTCCAACACGCATTCTTCGCAGAGGGGACTTCGCGCCTTACAAATCGCGCGGCCGTGCGCGATGAAGAGGTGAGGAAAGATCACCCAGTCCTTTTTTGGCACGATAGCAATCAAATCCTGCTCAATTTTTTCCGCTGTCTTCTCTTCCGACAGACCAAGTCGGTGAGAAAGGCGAGTAACGTGAGTATCAACTACAACTCCGGCGTGGATACCGAATGCGTTACCGAGCACCACATTCGCCGTCTTTCGTGCCACACCCGGAAGTTCCAACAGCTCCGGCATCGTTTGCGGTACCACGCCGCCATACTGTTCGGTCAAAGCCTTGGCCGTACCTTGAATTGATGTCGTCTTATTTCGGAAGAAACCGGTCGTGCGGATGTCCTGCTGGAGTTCGCTCGTGGGAACCTTGAGGTAGTCTTCCGGTTTGCGGTATTTGCGAAACAAATTCTCAGTCACGAGGTTCACGCGGGCATCAGTACACTGAGCCGAAAGGATTGTCGCAATCAACAACTCGAAGGCGTTTGAGTGGTTGAGCGAACACTTCGCGTCCGGATAGGCGCGCTTAAGTAAGCGGATTATTTTTCGGACGCGTTGCTTGAGTTCTGGCACCATAACTTTGCCGCGGATCAACGCGGATTGCGCGAATCTGAAAAAGCTGTGAACAGGATGATCATCTTAGCTCGGATCCAATGGTTCTGATCTGATCAGCGTCCATCCGCGCAAATCCGCGGCTGTCTCATCTTCTGCCTTGCGCAATCTTCGCCGCTTCGGGCAAGGAGCGCAATCTCATCATTGCCACCACCCCCAGCAGTGGGCCAGGCGCGAGAATCGCGAAGGCATATTGCCACCCTACCAGCTTCACGAAATCAGGGACGAGCTCAATTGAGACTGTTGTCAGCAAGAACCCGATGCACGTCTGCATCGTCAGCGCCGTTCCCAGGTAATTCGGGTCGCCAAGCTCCGTAACGCAGGCGGAGAACTGAGCAGAATCCGCCACCACGCTGGCCCCCCAAATTGCGGCAACCAGCAAAAGCAGAAATGGGTTTCCCCCGAACAGAAATCCTATCACCAGACAGCAACTGCCGCTGATTGCCATGGCCCATGAAGTCACAACTGTGCGGCCGATACGATCGGCGATCAGCCCGGCAGCCACGCACCCCGCGGCTCCGCAGCCAATCACCATGAACGAGGCTACTTCCGTCGATACTGCCGATGACCGGGACACTTCCATACTCGCGCGAATCATCACCGGCAGCCAGGCCCACATCGCGTAAAGCTCCCACATGTGGCCGAAATATCCGAAGCTCGCGAGGCGCACGCCGCGATTGCCAAAAACTGCGAAGGCCTGCCGCCAGTCAAATTTCGCTGCAGCCAGAGCATACGGTCCATCCTTAACAAAGAGGAGCACGAACAATCCGCCAACTAACGACAGTATTGAGATCGCGAGAATGTTCTGGCGCCAGTTGGCGCTTCCCAGCGCGTTCACTAGATAGGGCGATGCCTTGCCCAGCGTCAGGGCGCCGACCAGAACGCCGAGCGCCATTCCGCGCCCGCGTTTGAACCATGTAGCCAGGATTTTCATTCCCGGCGGATAAACTCCGGCGAGAAACATTCCAGTGAGAAAACGCAGGATCAGCGCGGTGTTCACATCGTGGGCGTATAACCCAATTGCCGCATTGGAAATGGCGCCCGCGAATGCGCATAGCGCAAAAAGGTAACGAACATTAATCACGTCAGGCAGGTTGAGAAACGCGCTCAGCAGTGTTCCGCATACAAAACCGAGCTGCACCGCGATCGTCAACCAACTAACGCTCGACTCGCTTAAGTTCCATTCCGTCCGCAACGCGGGAACGACTGCGGAAGCGCTAAACCAGAGCGACATCGTTAACAGTTCCGCGATCGACAACAGGAAGAGAGTGCGCCAGCGACCGCTTGCCGGCTCGCTGTCCAATTTGGTTTGAGGTTGTGATGCGCTGCGGCCCATTGAGAGGGCACAGAATACTACAGAGCGAAAGAAGGTGGTGTGTGTTTTCCGATCAAGATCAACTGGCGTTCACTGCACTCGCCGGCACGGGACAAATTCCGGCCAACCTTACATACATCGTTTTGAGTAGATCATCGTTCAGCCTTAACAAAGGCTACCAGCGAACCATCTTGCGAGAGAGATGGCTGACCACAGTTCACTCCATTGCAGTTGCTGACATTGATAAGGTCCTGATTTGGACGCTTGAGAAAAACGTCGGTCCATTTCCTGGTGCGGCCCGATTGATCTTTTTTGCTGTTCTCGTCCACGGAAATTTCAGTGTCTGCGTAAATCCGGTTCCATCCCGCGAGGTGAGCAAACATGCTCTCGCCCTCGGTTGTTTCGGTCTCATAGGACACAGGAGTTAGTTTGCCGGTCTCTAAAGACAGTAGAGCTATTGTAATTTTCGTGTCCTTATCCGCAGTCAGCAGCACAGCCGTTTTCGGCTCATCCAGACTGAGTCCGACAATCTTTACCGCTCCCTTGACCTCAAAGAGTTTCTTCAATGGTCCGCCCGCAACCGGGATAGTCACCAACTGATCATTTTGAAGCGCAAGAATGTCCTTATCCTCATTCACAAAAATAGGGGAGCGGAAATCGCTGGTGTTCGTCAGGCGTCGACCAGTCTTCTCCTTCACGTCATGGATCCATATGTGGCCGGCTTTGACTTCGAGAGACCCGCCCCGCTGTTTGCCCGGATTCGCAGAAATGCCGGTCACTCTAAGGAGCCGTTTCCACCAGGAATCTTGCGGCGCCTGGGCGACGGCCAAAGTCAACGAAAAAATTACGACCCCGGTAAGACTTCTCAAGAAGCGAGCAGTCATGAAAAATACCTCGTAACTAACTTCAATTTGGATTGGAAAACAGAATCAGCTCATCAAAGGCGTTTGTATTCAAATAGCCGGCGCGTTGTTTATCCGCCAGTTTCAGCACTTCTTTTCGGACATACCGGCCAAGTTCATCAACATCGATTTTTCCATCTTTAGGCGGCAGGTCCGCGGCCCCGCCGAGTCCATCCAGAACCACTTTGGTGAATACTCCATGTTGGAACTCGGGCTTTTCAATTGAAACCCCGTTGGAATCAGAAGCCATAAAGGTATACACGCCGACAAAGTCCGCAGCGTACTTTTTGTGGACTGCGAGTAGATTCGTATAACTCCTGGTGGCGCCGGCATGACAGGTGTCAATGAAGATTACTGACTTGCCCGGGGCATTGATCAAAGAGCTCATTATTGTGCTCCACTGCACGTTGTGATTGTCAGGATGCATGTCCGGGACATGTTGGTGCGAATAGAAATAGTAGTTCTCATTTTCGTCCATTCCGCCGTGGCCCGCGAGGTATAGGATGTGGGTATTGTTGCTATTCTTCTTTGCCTCATCAGACATCCATTTCAAACCGTTCAGAATAGCTTCCTTGGTCGCCTCGGCATTAGGGATGATTTTAGATCTTACGCTCCCAAAAACACGTGATGCCTGCGGCTGGAGAGTGTTTTGCTTCTCGAAAGTCTTTGCGACCTCAGCAACGTCCCTATCTGCAAAGCTAAGATTCTGAAAACCCGTGCCCGCGGCGCTGTGCTGATATGTGGAGATTCCGATGCCTAAAAAGATAAGGTCGGGTTTACTGGTCGTAGAGGATGCGTTAGAAATCACCTTTCGCGTTTGCGGCTCCGAAGCAGACTCTTTGTTGAAAGCCGTGATGGAAAGAACATTCATTCCCGGCTCGAGATTAACCTGCATTTCCGCTTCCTGACGGTTGGCATCGCTATCAAACTTCGCGATATTCTCCTTGCCGTTTAAGGAAACTTTGATCTGAGTGATTGGTGAGGTATAGGAAAAGCCGGTGGCTTTAACCGTCAGCGTCTGGCCTTCCACCTCGCTCTCAAGCGCATCCGGCTGGATAACCACGACCTCGGGAGGCCTGGCCCCAGACTGAGGTGAAGGTTCCTGAGCAGGCCTGGTGGAATCCTGAAGCACTTGTCCAGTTCCCCTGGGCGCATGAGCCTTGAGATATTTCACTTCAGACTCGAAACGAAGATCGCTGTTATTTGTTAACGGCGCAACAACCCCATCCGATTCAACTTTGGTGCGACTCGGCAGATAGTTGATTTTCCTTATCTCAGGGGCGGAGTACGACTGTTCATTAAAAGCAATAATCGCGAGGGTGTTACTTCCGGGTTCAAGCCTGATCTGCAGGTCCAGTTCGCTGTTATTAGAATTGCCTGCAAAGCTTCCTTGCGGACTTCCATTCAGGAAGACTTTGACTTTGGTGATCGGAAGCGTCGCCGAGCGAATGATTGCCCTCACGTTCAAAACCTTATTGCCGACCGTGCTCTCGCGCTCCTTCGGGGAAATGACTTCAATGCTGGGAGGCAATAACCCGTTGATGTCAGAAGCGTCTAACGCAGGACCGACGAAACCCGCTTCCTTCCGCCGGTCGTTTGCACGTTGCACTGCGACCTCAATGTCGCGTGTCTCAAGGTATTCGTTAACGACATCCGGGCGATAAAAGTCCTTTTGAAACTGTGCGGCTCTATAGTACTTCGCTGCCTTGTCGGAGCCTTGATTAATGTGCCAGCCGACATACTTGTCACCGTGAAGGCTGGATGCGTAATAGCCTTGCGGAGTCCAGGCCACCCACTCTTCATCGGCGCCGACAAAGATAGTCAACAAATTGTGGCCCGTTTCGATGTCCCAGAGCTTCATCGTCTGATCGTTTGAGCCGGAGAGCAGAGTTTTGTTATCCGGAGAAACTGCTAAAGAAAGGATACGGTTCGTATGACCGAGAAACTCAAGCGGTTTGTCGGCGGAGGTTCCTGCTGTTTTATAACGGTGGAGAAAACCACTCTGAGCGCCATCGATAGCGTAACGTCCATCCGGCGTAAGAGTTTGAATTACGTGAGGCTCTTCAGAATTCTTAGTGTCAAGCAGTTTTGTCTGGCCTCTACTGGAAACAAATAACTTCCAATGATAATACGATTCATTCCTGGCCTTGATACGCGTTTGGCTCACTCTCAATGTGTATCCGTTGGCACTTTGTAATGCTCTCTGATAGTCACTTTGTCGGCTTACGCTACTGCCGAACTCGACCTTGTAGGAGCCTTCTTGTTTCAGAAGTACCGATTGGTTCAACGGGCGAGTCTTGTCAAACTTTCGCATGCGCCCAAAGGCGATCGACCCTTCATTCCGGGCAAAGCCGACTGCCTGCATTGCTTGTCCGTCGCCGGTCAGCACTTTGATAGTCTTTCCATTCGCTGAGTTATGTAAGAGGATGCCTATGGTGCCTCCGCCCGCCTTGGCAATCATTCTCTCGTCCGGAGAGAACGCCGCTGCAGCAACAGGCGTTTCATGTTTCAGGTAAACAACTCTTTTCGACGATAGGTCGAGAATGAGGCCCCCGCCGAGCTTGTCCCGAGCCACGAGTATGCGTTTCCCATCGCCACTAAAACGCACTCGGGTGATGGCCACAGGTTGCCGCCACAATTCCCGGATGAAGAGATCCTCCTTGACATCCCAAAGCGATAAACTCCCCGCACGGCTTCCAGTGACCAGGTATCGACCGTCAGGAGAGAAGCTAAGGGCGTCTACCTCCTCCCGCCGATGGCGTAGGCCGACGTTCAGAACTTTGCCCTGCGTTTGTTTCTCTGCATCCCACAGGCGAATGGTAGTGTCTCTGCTCGTTGACGCCACACGCTTACCATCGACTGAGAACGCTACGCAAAAAACTCCATTAGTGTGACCCGGCAGAACTAGAAACGAACTCATGTGTTGAGGGTCTGAGACGTCCCAGATGCGCACCGTTTTATCTTTCGCGTCTGCCCCGGAAACCAGCCGCCGCCCATCTTTGGAGAAGGCCAAAGAGAGCACCTCTCCCAAGTGTCCTTTCAAAAGACTAACCATTTCCCCGCTTTTAAAGTCATAGACTCGAATAGCGCCGCGCTCTTCCGGACTTCCCGGGAAATACCCGCCGACAGCGAGGTAACGATCGTCTGGAGAAAGGGCGAGCGCGCTGATCTTACCCTCTTCTCCCTCACCGATCTGGCCACGGATTGTTCGAACTGGCTTGCCCGTCTCGGTATCCCAGATGCGAATCACTTTGTCATCACCCGCCGAAACTACAAATCTCCCATCGCTCGTGAATAGGAGATCTCGGATGAATCCCATGTGGCCGCCGGAATCAATAACGAGCCGCGGAAGCTCCGCAGCTTTGGCATCCGCGGCGGAGGACCAGAGAAGAACAGCTAAACAAAGAAGGGTGAGTTTTTTCATGGCGCCTACTACTTCTAAACAGTTTGCTGAGTATTGGACAGCAGTACCAATGTTTTACTTTTGGACTCTGGTAAAGGAGTTACCCCGAGGGTCAAAGACAGATTATAAGCCGAGTACCAACTTCGCACCTGGATTTTGAGTTTTGCGACCACTGCAAAACCAACGGGGAGGGTGACTCGTTAGCGTTTTCTTGAAGCAGACGAGTGGCACAATATTCCCGTGTTAGAAAGTTGTCAATAGTGCGATTTTCTCCGCCCAAGTGAGACAGATTAAAGAGGCAAATCGATTCGTGATACTCTGAAAGTCATAAACCCCCTGGAATCATGATCGAGGACAAGCGGCCTACAGCCTGCGCCAATGCAGGCTGCTGTCGTTACTGTCGTAAGGTAACATTCCTTTGTCAGCAGAATCATCGCAGCGTGGCGAGTTAACAGGATGAGTGAGCTTTTCGGATCGCTTTCGGCCAAGCTCGGCAAAACCTCTGCATTCGCGGATGAGGGACCGGTGCGCGCTGAGATATTCAGCGTGGAGCGCCTTGAACAGTATGCTCAAACCCTGGCCGCGGACCACCGCACAATTACTAAAAAAGGGCGGGCTCAGTTACTACCTCGCCTTGAAGACAACGGGCGCAAACTGGTAGGCGCGTACCGTATCCTCGTCGAAGCCATTCGCGACGGTCATGCGATTTCACCCGCAGCCGAATGGCTAATCGATAATTTCCATATTGTTGAAGAGCAACTGCGCGAGATTCGCGAAGACCTGCCGCAGAGTTACTACCATGAGCTCCCGAAGCTGGCGAATGGTGAACTCAAGGACTATCCGCGGATCTATGCGGTCGCGCTGGAGTTAATAGCCCACACGGATTGCCGGCTTGATACCAATACCTTGCGGCGGTTCATCGCTTCTTATCAGACCGTCGCTCCGCTTTCGATCGGTGAACTATGGGCTGTCGCCATCACACTGCGTTTGGCTCTGGTTGAAAATCTGCGCCGGCTTTCGCTGTTGATCGTCAACGCCCGTGAAGAGCGCGA
The DNA here is from genome assembly GCA_963724185.1 of Pyrinomonadaceae bacterium. Classification (GTDB taxonomy): domain Bacteria; phylum Acidobacteriota; class Blastocatellia; order Pyrinomonadales; family Pyrinomonadaceae; genus PSRF01. The sequence goes on from CAVRTN010000002.1 coordinate 104,658, forward strand.
ACTTGCCGACAGGCTTGCTGACAAACTTCTGGAACTCGCCGCGCGCCAACCGTCTGCCCTGATTCCTACGATTTCTGAGCGACTAGGAAAACGCGATCGAATTCCACAGTCTCTGATCGTGCAACTGACGCAGCGCCTGCGTGAACAGGATCCGGCGGTGATGCCGGTGACTGACTGGCTTGAACGACAACTCGCACAATACAAGACAAGCATCGAAGGAATAATCCATGCGGAGCATCAGCGCCAGGCCGCTACGCAAGTAACCGTCGGCAACATCATCACCAGCATGCGTCTGCTCTCAACGCTTGACTGGCGCGACTTTTTTGAAAGCGTCAGCCTGATCGAGCCTTTGCTGGGCCAGGATCCGGCCGGCGCGTATTCAAAAATGGAGTTTGCTACGCGTGACCGATACCGGCACGTCATAGAACGGATCAGCAAGCGAACTCGATCAGGCGAGCTGGAGGTAGCGAGTGCCGCAATTCAACTTGCCGCAGACGCAAAAAAGAATGCCGCCGCCGCGGACCCACTAACGTCTCAGGCGCATGTCGGTTACTACCTCGTTGACGCCGGCCTGGCCCAACTGGAAAACAATTTTGCCTACAAATCGCCGCCGGGCGAAAAACTGCGACGCTTCTGTCTGCGGCACGCAACAGCTGTCTACCTGGGCGGATTAGCCGCGCTGACAATGCTGGTGCTCGTGCTGCTGGTTAGCTTGATGTATCGCGCCGGCGCGGGCTGGCCCTCGCTTTTGCTGACCATACTCCTGGGCCTGATTCCGGCCAGCGATTTGGCTCTGAGCGTTTTGAACTGGGACGTCACTCATTTTTTCTCACCGCGGCTGTTGCCTCGCATGGAAACCGTCAAGGGCATCCCCGCCGATGCCTGCACGATGGTGGTGGTTCCCACGATCTTTTCCAGCGAAACTGTCGTGGACGATCTGGTTGAGAAATTGGAGGTGCACTACCTCGCAAACCAGGACCCAAACATCTATTTCGGATTGCTGGGTGACTTCAAGGATTCCGATCGCGAAAGCGATGACGAGGACGCGACGTTACTCGCCGCCGCCAAATCAGGAATCGCAAAGCTTAATCAGAAATATGGGAAAGACGCCGAGACCAATGGCCAAGCGAACGACCGCTTTCATTTGTTTCACCGCCGTCGGCAGTGGAATGCCGGCGAACGGAAATGGATTGGATGGGAACGCAAACGCGGCAAACTGGAAGAGTTTAACCGGCTTCTTCGCGGCGCAGACGACACCAGTTTTATCGCAACCTCCGCTGATCAGGATTTACTTCGACGGACTCGTTTCGTACTTACGCTCGACTCGGACACTCAACTTCCCCGGGATGTGGCGCGCAAGCTGGTCGGCGCAGCAGCGCACCCTTTAAACCGTCCGATCATCGATTCCACCACTCAACGCGTTACCCGCGGTTACGGCATTCTTCAACCACGCGTCAGTATTTCCCTGGCGAGCGCTTCACGTTCAAGGTTTGCGCGAATCTTTTCCGGCAACACCGGAATAGATCCTTACACCACTGCCGTCTCCGACGTTTACCAGGATCTCTTTTCCGAGGGAAATTTTACCGGCAAGGGTTTATACGATGTAGACGCATTTCAAGCCGCGCTGCAGAACCGTGTGCCGGAGAATTTCCTGCTCAGTCACGACCTTTTTGAGTCTTTGTTTGCGCGGGCAGCGTTAATCACTGACATTGAGTTGCTCGACGAATACCCCGCTTACTACGACGCCTACGCAAAGCGTCAGCATCGTTGGACCAGAGGCGACTGGCAAATCCTACGCTGGTTGTTTCCCTCGGTGCCGGACGCCAATCGTCAAACGGTTCCCAATTCCCTGCCGCTCATCTCGCGCTGGAAGATTCTCGATAATCTGCGACGCAGTTTAGTGGCGCCCTCCATGTTTCTTTGGCTGCTGGCCGCCTGGACCCTCTTTCCCGGTTCGCCTTTGATCTGGAGTTTGTTTGTTGTCCTGACGATCGCATTTCCGGTTTACCTTCATGTAACCACCAGCTTGTTGATACACCCCCGCGGCATTCCGTGGACGAGCCACTTTTGGAGCGTTTGGGGCGACGCGCGAACCAACGCAGCCCAGGTGGCACTGTCCATCATTCTCCTGCCGCATCAAGCGTATTTGATGTGCGACGCGATCGCGCGCACGGTCTACCGCAAACTGATCTCGCGGAGGAAATTACTTGAATGGGTAACGGCGGCAGACGCGGAAAAATCGGGGCGTCATGACCTGCGAGCGTTTTTCTGGTTCATGTTGCCAGCCGAGTTGCTCGCGCTCGAAGCGGCCGCTCTCACCATCAGCATCAGACCTGCGGCGATCTGGATCATGGGTCCGTTTGTTATTCTCTGGCTGACCGCTCCGGCCGTGGCTTACTGGGTCAGCACCGCGCGCGTCACTACGCGCAAAATACTTAATCCTGAAGATGTCCAACTCGCTCGACTCGTCGCGCGGCGCACCTGGCGTTTCTTTGAAAACTTCGTTGGCCAGGAAGACAATTGGCTCCCCCCTGATAACTTTCAGGAAGATCCATTGCCGGTCATTGCCCATCGCACTTCGCCCACCAATGTCGGACTGCTCTTGCTGGCCAATGCTTCGGCGCATGATCTGGGCTATATCTCATCACTCGATTTTCTTGAACGTGGAGAGCTCACCGCTGAAACTCTTGAGAAACTGCCGAAGTTTCGTGGTCATCTCTTCAACTGGTACGACACAAAAACCCTTCAGCCTCTGCCGCCGTCATACATCTCAACTGTCGACAGTGGAAATCTCGCGGGTCATCTCATCGCATACAAACAAGCCTGCATCGAACTACCCGACACGAAGCTTTTCGACGATCGAATTCTCAGTGGCCTCGGCGACACGATTGCCGCAGTTTCGGAAGAGGCGGCAGGACTGGGCGCTTTCCAGCAGCGCACCGATGTTGTCACAGTTCGCCAACTCCGTAATGAAATAGAAGCGTCGGCGGCGCTGCTCGCGTTCGATGACCTCAACAACTTGGGATCATGGTTTCAGTTGTTTGACCAGCTCGCCGGACGTGCTTCTGAAATAGAAGATATTGTTAACGCTCTTGCCCACGAGCACGGAGAAGCAAACTTTAAGGAGTTGCGTTGGTGGGTGGCCACACTCAGACGCCAGGTTGACGGATTGCTGCGCGATGGAGAAACGCTCGCGAGTTGGGGTCGCCACGTGGGCGGCGGCGCAAGCGTTGATCAGTCACTGGATGAAACAGCCCCTGACTCGAATGGCACAAGCCACACCGATTCGGTTCTGAGCTTGCTCAATACTGTTCCCTCGCTCGCTGAGGTTCCCGAGATCTGCGACTCGGCGCTGGTCCAACTATCCGGAGTCCCCAACACCAGCTCCTCTTCAGACGCGGCGACGAGCCTACTAACCAAGTCCCTTGAACAATCCGCGCAGAACGCCGGTGAGTTTTTGTCACGACTCAGCCGCTTGGCACACGCCTCCGAGCAGGCGCTCGAAGCAATGGATTTCGAATTTCTCTTTGATGCCGAACGCAAGGTATTCACGATCGGCTACAACGTGTCTAACGGCACGGCTGACAATTCGTTCTACGATCTGCTGGCCTCCGAAGCACGGCTCGCGTCTTTTGTGGCGATCGCTAAGGGTGATGTCCAGATGGAACATTGGTTCCGGATGGGACGTCAACTCACGCGCGTGGAGGGCGGTCGCGCGCTGATTTCCTGGACCGGCACCATGTTCGAGTATCTGATGCCGCTGCTCGTCATGCGCAACTACGGCAGCACCCTGCTCGACGAAACGTACCGCTCAGTGGTTAAGCGACAGATTGAATATGGAGAAGAACGCGGGGTGCCGTGGGGAGTGTCAGAGGCGGCCTACAACGTGCGCGATCTTCAGCTGACATATCAATATGCGCCTTTCGGAGTTCCCGGTTTGGGTCTAAAGCGAGGACTCGTGGAAGATCTGGTGGTCGCGCCTTATGCCACGATGCTGGCGGCGGAGATTGATCCCGTAGCGGCAATGGCGAACCTCCGCCGTTTGAAACAGGAAGGCGCACTCGGCCGCTTTGGTTATTACGAGTCGATCGACTACACCGCGGGTCGACTGCCGCTGGGCCAGAAGCATGTTTTGATTCGCGCGTTCATGACTCACCATCAAGGCATGAGTCTCATTTCACTAAGCAATGTCCTGCAACGGGATCGCATGGAGAGACGATTCCACGCTGATCCACTTGTCCAGGCCACCGAACTACTCCTGCAGGAACGGATTCCTATCGGAGTACCGACGGCTCATTCAAGCGACGAAGAAGTGCTGATGGGACGAGTAACACAAACGCAGCCGGGCCCGGTCACGCGCGACTACAACACGCCCGATCTCGAAACACCGCGCACTCAGTTACTGTCAAACGGCACCTACAACGTGATGGTGACCACGGCCGGCGGTGGCTATTCAACCTGCGGACCAAACGCCGTAACTCGCTGGCGCGAAGACGTGACGCGGGACAATTGGGGCACGTTCATTTATCTCCGCGACGTGCGCAGCGGCTCAGTCTGGTCAGCAGGTCACCAACCCGTGCTGAAGCGAGCCCAGTCCTATGAAGTCTCGTTCTCTGAGGATAAAGCCGATTTCTGGCGCACAGACGCAGGTATCGTCACACACATGGAAGTGCTCGTCTCAGCCGAAGACAATGCCGAAGTGCGACGGGTTTCCCTCACAAACAATTCCACCCGCACGCGCGAAATTGAGTTGACCAGCTACGCCGAGGTAGTCCTCGCTACGCCACAGGCCGACTTGGCCCATCCGGCGTTTAGCAATCTATTCATCGAAACCGAATTCGTCGCTGCGGAAAACGCCATCCTCGCGCATCGACGCCAGCGTTCGAGCGACGACGCGCCGATCTGGGGAATTCATGTCGTGGTAGTCGAGGGCGATTTGGTCGGCGCCGTCCAATACGAAACGGATCGCGGAAGATTTTTGGGCCGCGGTCACACTCCCGCTGATCCCGTTGCCGTGATGGAAGATCGCCCGCTTTCAAATACGACTGGAGCTGTGCTTGATCCGGTGTTCAGCCTGCGGCGTCGTGTACGCATTCGTCCTAATCAGACGGTGCGTTGTTCATTTAGCACCCTGGTGGCGCGTTCGCGTGAAGCTGCGCTGCTGCTCGCAGACAAATACCACGATCCGAACATCTTCGAACGCGAATCACAACTGGCATGGACCAAAGCTCAGGTTGAAATGAGTCACCTGCGTATCGACGCTGATGAAGCACACCTGTTTCAACGCCTGGCAGCGCGCTTCGTTTATTCGGATCCCTCTTTGCGCCCTCGATCACATGTGCTCGCGCTCAACTCCAAGGCGCAATCAAGCCTCTGGGCTTACGGAATCAGCGGCGACTTGCCGATCATGGTAGTTCGAGTCAACAAGGCCGAAGACTTGCCAATAGTTCGCAAGATTGTGAGAGGGCATGAGTACCTCCACTACAAGGGGCTGAAGGTTGATCTTGTGATTCTGAACGACAACCCGACCACGTATCTTCAGTCTCTCCAGCGCGAATTGGGAACTATGATTCGCACCAGCGGTCTGGGAGGTTTGCAGGACAAACCAGGCGGTGCGTTCCTGCGTCGCACCGACCAGATGCCGGAAGACGATCGTATCTTGCTGCATTCAGTGGCCAGGGCGGTGATTGTTACCGAGCGAGGCCCGCTTGAAGATCAACTCGAACGCCCGCATGTCGAGGAACCGTTACCGGCAAAGTTAGTTCCGCGACTTCCTTCGCAGACTTATCCGGAGCCCACTGTCGCGCCGCCAGAGTTGACCTTCTTCAACGGCCTGGGAGGATTTCATCAGGGCGGGCGTGAATATGTGATTCTGTTGGGGGCGGATCAGTGGACTCCGGCTCCGTGGTCAAACATCATTGCAAACGGTCAGGAGTTTGGTTTTCAAGTAACCGAAACGGGCGCCGGATACACCTGGTCGGCTAACAGCCGGGAAAACCGGCTCACGCCCTGGTCCAACGATGCCGTTAGCGATCCGCCGGGCGAAGTAATCTACTTGCGTGACGAAGATACAGGCACGGTGTGGTCGGCCACTCCTCTTCCGATTCGTGAGAGCGAACCATTTATCATCCGTCACGGCCAGGGCTACTCGGTCTTCGAACACACCAGCCACGGCATCTCACAGGAGTTGCTTTTGTTTGCGCCGCTCGATGCGCCGGTGAAGATCTCTCTGCTTCGTTTACGCAACCGCGGCGACCGGAAAAGAAGGATCACTGTAACGCTCTACAATGAATTAGTCCTCGGTGTGCACCGCACCACATCCGCGCCTTACGTGATCACCAGCCTTGATCCGCCGGCTGCTACCATTTTTGCGCTCAACCCTTTCAACAACGAATTTGCGGATCGCGTGGCCTTTGTAGCAACCAGTGAAGAGGTCGCCAGCGCCACCTGTGACCGCAAAGAGTTCCTCGGAAGAAATGGGACTCTCAAGAATCCCGCGGCGATGCGGCGAGGTCATCTTGCAAATCGCGATGGTGCAGGCCTCGATCCGTGCGCCGCTTTGCGCATCACGGTTGAGTTAGCGCCCTACGAAGCACGCGAAGTAATTTTCCTGCTCGGAGAGGCAGCCACAAAAGCAGAAGCTCAGGCGATAGTACAGAGCTACAGAAAACCCGCCGCGGTAAACGATGCGTTTGAAAGAATGCTCGCCCACTGGGACGAACTGTTGGGCACGGTTGAAGTGAAGACGCCCGACGCAGCGATGGATACGATGCTCAATCGCTGGTTGCTTTATCAAACGCTGTCCTGCCGTATCTGGGCCCGTTCAGCGTTTTATCAATCGGGAGGCGCGTTTGGCTTTCGCGATCAACTGCAAGACGTAATGGCCCTCGTCTACAGCAGTCCGGCAATCGCGCGCCAGCAAATTCTGCTTGCCAGTGCACATCAATTCAAGGAAGGCGACGTCCAACATTGGTGGCATCCTCCGAGTGGCCGTGGAGTGCGCACGCGTTTTTCAGACGATCTGTTGTGGTTGCCATTCGTTACGGCGTTCTACACAACTGTCACCGGCGACTTGTCAGTGCTCGACGAAGTTGTTCCCTTTCTGGAACAGCCGCTGCTCAAGCCCGACGAACAGGAAGCCTACTTGCAACCCAGCGTTTCCACTGAGTCGGCTTCCGTTTTTGAGCATTGCATCCGCGCGATCGATCGCAGCCTGGCCGTTGGCAAACACGGCTTGCCGCTGATGGGCGGCGGCGATTGGAACGACGGCATGAACCGCGTTGGCCCTCAGGGCAACGGCGAGAGCGTTTGGGTCGGTTGGTTTCTGTACACCACGCTCGTCGAATTTGCTCCGATATGTGATGGTCGGGACGACGGTGCGCGTGCCGAACGTTACCGAGAGCACACTGAAAAACTCAAGACCGCACTGGCAGAGAATGCCTGGGACGGCGACTGGTACCGCAGAGCCTATTTCGATGATGGAACGCCGCTGGGATCGGTTCAAAACGATGAATGCCGCATCGATTCAATCGTTCAATCGTGGTCCGTGATTTCAGGCGCGGCGGAAAACTACCGGGCACAACGCTCGATGGCTGCAGTTGAGGAATATTTGATCAGGCGCGGCGACGGCCTGGTGATTCTGTTTACGCCGCCATTCGACAAGGGCACGCTCGATCCGGGATACATCAAAGGTTACGTTCCGGGCGTGCGTGAAAACGGTGGGCAATACACTCACGCGGCGCTCTGGACGCTGATTGCCTTTGCGATTTTGGGAGATGGCGAGCGGGCCGGTGAGCTGTTCTCTCTTCTCAATCCGGTTAACCACTCATCGACCCGCGCTGGTTTGCATAAGTACAAGGTCGAACCATATGTCGCAGTAGGCGATGTTTATGCAGTTCCGCCACACACGGGCCGCGGTGGTTGGACCTGGTACACGGGTTCGGCTGGTTGGATGTATCGCGCTGGCCTCGAATCCATCATTGGCTTTAAGTTAAGAGGCGCGAAGCTAAGCATCGAACCGTGCATCCCGCGCTGGTGGCGTGAGTTTGAGATTAACTACCGGCGCGGTTCAACGGTGTATCGAATCAAAGTGGAAAACCCCACGGGCCTTAGTCGCGGCGTCGCGATGCTGGAACTCGATGGCGTTGTCCAGCCTGATGGCGAGATAGCCCTCGCAGACGATCGTCAGCATCATCTCGTTCGCGTTGTGATGGGTGAAAAAGCAGGCAGCGAATCCGAGCCGGCGCCTGAAGCCCTTCCGAAAGCTACGCGTAGTTGAACTCGCACGGAGACATTTAGCGCAGGGTTCGATGCGAACCCATCAAGAATGAGGAGTGTTGAATGAAAGACGATAAAGATACTGCGATTCCGGCTGATGAGCCTGCGAGTCCCGGCGAGATGACGGAAGCCGAGATAGATCAAAATTTGGCCGATACCTTTCCCGCCAGCGATCCGCCGTCGTGGACCCTGGGGACGAATCACGTGCAAACGCCTCAGCCGCCCGACCCCGCAGATGATTCGGACGAGGAATAAAAAGCATCCTTCTCGTGACCGTTTCTCAATAAAAAAATTCTTGCATCAATATTGCCTTTTGGATACTATTCGGCTCCCCCCTTTCGAGACTTGAAGACAAAATTAAAAGTTTGAAAGCGCTCTTCCGTAGTTTTCCGACGTTTCTGGTGTTCAGACTAGCGGAATCTTGCAAAACTATGATCCCGCTCGGAAGCGATCCCCCCGACATTCGCAATCGCCAGAGAATATTTAGGGTCAAATAAAAACAGTTCATCGCTTCGTTAGAACTCTTAAACCACTGTCACATTTTGTAGCCGGGAAGGCTCAACCCTCTCGGCGCCTCGCATAGGCACAATGTGTGACGCCCGACAGCACGGAAGGAGTTTGTCATGCCGCAGACCTGCGCTTCACCTCGGTTCGTCGTCCGCCTTGTTCAATTCATTTTGGTAATTCTTGGTAGCCTGTCTTTAGTTAATGTGGCAGCTGCTGCACCCGACTCTAAGCTGCCTTTAAGTCCGGCCGGCGTCAGACTGTCCGAGCGGATTCCATCGCTTCCTTCCCGTGATTTTGATAACGGTCATCCGGATCTGAAGCCAAAGTGGCTCCTACCGGCGACGCCTGGAGAGCTGGACGCTCGTCCTACGACGGCGGAGACCACCGGCCAGGCCATTCAGGTAGAACCTACTCTGATGAATCAGCCGGCGAGCAGCGAAACCAACGTGCTTGAACTGGCTCCGGACGACTTCCCTGCTGTGAAGGGCGGTGGTCCCACTGTTCGGCCATGTCTCCACACAACAACCGCGAAGGTCGTGGCGATCGACCAGGTCTACTTTTACAATCGTTTTGGCGCGTTCAATCCGGCGGGCATGCTCTACGCACTAGAACGCGATGTTGTGGAAGTCTCCCACGGAAATTTCCAACTCCGGGATGGCAAGCGCCCGCGGCCTATCGTGCTGCGTGTCAACGAAGGCGACTGCCTCGAGGTGGAGTTTACCAACCGCCTTCACGATCCGCGGCCTAACAACAATTCGTCGTTCACCCGGATTGCGTCCATCCACGTCAACGGTCTGGACTATGTAAACGGTCTGGAGGACGACGGCGCCAACGTCGGCGTGAATGTTTCGTCCCTCGTCAAGCCTGGAGACACGAAAACCTACAAGTGGTATGCGGCGAAGCAAGGTCAGTATCTCATGCACTCCATGGGTGCTGCCGCGGGTGGTGAAGGCGATGGCGGACAAGTTGGCCTCGGACTTTTTGGTTCGGTTAACGTCGAGCCGAGGGGCTCGAAGTGGTATCGGTCGCAAGTGACTGCCGAAGAGTTTAATAAGGCAGTGGTTCCGCCGACCCCGACCAATCCACTCCTGAAAATTAACTACGAGGCCGTTGATCCCAATACACATCTACCGGTGCTGAACATGCTCAACGGCAATGAGATTATCCATACTGATCTCAACGCGATCATCACAGACCCGTCGGGTGTTCTTCAGGAAAACTGTAACCTGGCGCCGCCTTCGAGCACGTGCGGTCAACCCTTTCGCGAGTTCACGACAATTTTCCACGACGAGATCAAAGCGGTGCAGGCCTTTGCGGAACTCAACGAAGAACTCTTTCATGGAGTTCGCGACGGATTTGCGATCAACTACGGCTCGGATTCCCTTGGGGCACGATTATTAGCGAATCGTAAGGAGATTGGTCCGGGCGCGAATTGCGACGAGTGTAAGTTTGAGGAGTTTTTCCTCGAGTCGCATGTTCAAGGCGACCCGGCGATCATCACGCGCAAAGATCCGAACACGGACACTGTGGTTGAGGCTCTTTTCCCGGATGATCCGTCTAATGTGCATCATTCGTATTTGAACGACCCGGTACGTTTTCTCAATACACATGCAGGGCCAAAGGAAACTCACGTATTTCACCTGCATGCTCACCAGTGGCTTCAAAGCCCGCGCGATCAGAATTCAACCTATCTCGATTCGCAAACCATTTCACCAGGCGCGGCATTTACCTACGAGATTAATTACGGCGGAAGCGGAAACCGCAATATCAACCCGGGCGACGCTATCTTCCACTGTCACCTTTATCCACATTTCGCGCAGGGCATGTGGGAGTTGTGGCGAAATCACGACGTTCTCGAACGAGGCACCATTGATCGCAACCTTCCTGACGCGGAAATTGCCAATGGGATTCCGACGCCGGCGATAATTCCAATCCCGGGCAAGCCGTTGCCGGTCGAGCCAACCCACGCGTTCAAGGGTTTTCCGTTTTACATTGCCGGTGAAGTGGGACATCGTCCGCCACAGCCGCCACTCGACATGGAATGGGATGGTGGACTCCAGCGTCACATTATTCTCGATGCCAAAAAAATTGATGGCAAGGATGCGGTTGATCCGGCGTTTTTAGCTGACCCTGTCGCCTCTCGCGTACTTGATGATAACGATGACGAGAATCTGCTTAAGTTCGCGCGCAAGTTAACTTCGATCAAGTGGCTGCCACTAAACCCGGCTGGCGAACCGAAAGAGCAGATAGCGATGCAGTTTCATGAGGGAACTTTGTTTCCGAGCGTGCCAGTGCAAACTCAATATGGCTGGCAAGCGAAGGGTTACAAGACCTCTTATCCTGATGGCACCACCAATGATCAGGCATTGTTTCTCGTAAACGGCCTACCGCCGGCGCAGGGCGCGCCTTTCGCTGATCCCTGCCCGAAGCCAACTGGCACGGAGGCAGCACTGCGAAAATATCGCGCCGCGTATATCCAGTTTGACATGCAGGTGAACCGATTCAAGTGGCATGACAGGCAAGCGCGAATCACGATGCTCGAGCAGGATGCGCTCGACTCAAATCAGAATCCACAGAATCCTGAGCCACTCTTCTTCCGTGCCAACTCGGGCGAGTGTGTAAGGTTTGCCGCGACCAACCTGGTTCCCAGTAACTTGAATCTTGACGACTTCCAGATTTTCACTCCGACAGACATCATCGGCCAGCACATTCATCTGGTGAAGTTTGACGTCACCTCGTCTGACGGCGCCGGCAATGGGTGGAACTACGAAGACGGCACTTTCTCGCCCGACGAAGTAAGGGAACGGGCTGAAGGAATTCGGAAGCATTACAACTGTCCACCGCCAGGCCCGCCCGGCCCGTTTACCGATCCAAATTGTCCTGTGGCGGTTCCGCACCCGGTTTTTGGCAGCGGCACAAACGGTAAGTTTGTCGGCGCCCAAACAACTATCCAACGTTGGTGGGCGGATCCGCTGCTCAATCTTGCGCAGCAGGATCGAACGCTCCGGACAGTGTTTAGTCATGATCATTTCGGTCCGAGTTCGCACCAGCATCACGGACTTTACGCGGCGCTGGTGGTTGAGCCGGCTAATTCAATCTGGAAAAAACTCGACAACACTCCGCTTGGAGGACGGCCAGATGGCGGACCCACATCCTTTGCCGCCAACATCATTCCGCCGTCGAATGGTGATCAGAAACCTTTCCGTGAATTCAATTTGGCATTCGCTGATTTCGCGATCGTTTATACCGAAGGGCTGCAACCGGTTAATCCTCCTGGCCGCAAGCAGGCCGATCTTCCGATCGCAATCGAGCCAACGGATAAGCCAATGCCGGAGGCTATCTCGGCGGCCGACCCAGGCACTCAACTCATCAACTATCGCAATGAACCAATTCCATTGCGTATTGGTCACAAGACCGAAAGCAGCGAATTTGAGCAGAAACCCGGCGAAGCGGGGGACCTGGCTAGAGTGTTCAGCTCGGTCGTTCATGGCGATCCAGGCACGCCTTTGTTACAGGCTTTCGAGGGCGACCGCGCCATCGTTCGTCTGATCCAGGGCGCGCAGGAAGAGCAACATGTTTTCAACGTCCACGGTCTCAAGTGGCTGTTTGAACCTTCGTCGCCCAACTCGGGTTTTAGAAACGGCCAACAGATTGGGATCTCAGAACATTTCGAGTTTGAGGTTCGCCCGGTGGCGTTAGGTAACAACAACCTCGGCAGGCGGTTCACCGATCTTCTATATTCGTCGGCCGCAACCGACAATCTATGGGATGGCCAGTGGGGCATCATGAGGGTCTACCGCGGCTTGCAACCGCACTTTGACACGCAACCTGAAGGCGCCCAGAAATCTGGCACCGGCGCTCTTGCACCGCTGCCCAACAATCTGTCAGGAGAACTCGCCGGGAAGAGTCCACTCATAAATTCAGTGTGTCCGGCAACGGCGCCCGAGCGTCCCTACACAGTTCACGCGATGCTCGCGCGCGATCTGCTTCCCGAAGGAGCACTCGTCTACAACGATAAGTTTGACAGAATTCTCGATGACCAGGACGCGATACTCTTCGTTGACAAGGAGGACGTTGACGCCCTGAGGTCGGGAGATAAGAAGCCGGAGCCATTGATCCTTAGAGCAGCGGCGGGCGAGTGTCTCAAGGTTACGCTTTTCAACGCCCTGCCGAAGGAGGTACCGGAACACGACAGCTGGAACATGATGCCGATGATCGTTAACCGGTTTAACTTCAATCAGGTGCGTACATCAAACCGCGTTAGCCTGCACCCGCAACTCGTAACGGTGGAAACGCGAAGTCAGGACGGCGCCAATGTCGGTTACAACCTTGACTCCACTGTCGGTCCCGATGAATCCATCACTTACACGTGGTACGCCGGCGATCACAAGCTGGGTGGCGACGGGCTTCCGGCCGAATCACCGATCGAGTTTGGCGCGATCGGGCTGAGGGACATGGGCGACGTCATCAAGCACGCATCGCACGGCGCCATCGGATCACTGATCGTCGAACCTGAAGGTTCAACCTGGACCTTTGATGGGAAGACACGTGCGTCCGCGGACATTTTGGATAAGTATAACAACCTGATCTTCCGTGAGTTTGTCGTGCTTTACCAGGACGACATCAGCATGCAACTTCGGCATCGGTGGCAGTATGTACATCACCGTCAGCCATTGAAGAACATCAGCGGCACTGACGATTCTGAAGACACCGGCATGAAGGCGTTCAACTATCGAACTGAGCCATTCTGGCTCCGGCTCGACGTGGACGTAGATACGCCTGAGGACATAACGAACGACCTGGAGTTCTCTAACGTGCTCAGTTCCGTTGACATGAATCCTGGTTGCGGCGGCGCCTGCGGTGATCCGGCGACACCGATATTCTCGGCCGTGGCGGGAACTGCAGTGCGTTTCCGAGTGCTCGACGTAGCGGGCCATCCACGTCAACATGCCTTCACAGTTCATGGCCACCACTGGCAGTTTGAACCATGGACCGCGAACTCGACAGTGCAGGGTGAAAACCCACTCACTTTCGAGGTAGGCACATACAGCGGTATAGGGCCAACGCGTCATGAGAATATCCTGACGACCGCCGGCGGTCTGCGCGCTGTTCCTGGCGATTACCTGTATCGCACGCAGGAGAGTTTCCAGTTCTCGGGTGGAGGCCTATGGGGAATCTTCCGCGTGGTCAAACCGTAAATCTCGGGGCAGGTTAACTCGTTGACCTTGAAGAGTGCAGCCTGGTAGTTTCAGTCTGCACTCTTCGAGTATTCTCGGCCTCAATTAAGACCAACTACATTTTGGAAAAGGTGACTTATGCCATTCGGTTGCAATAGCCGGACAACCGCTCTCCGCAAACAGAAATTTCAGGCGACGCTTCAGGTATTACTCGTTTGCCTGCTGACGCCTTTGATCGTTACTGCGCAGATCGGTGGTCCAGTCAAGACTGCCGCAGCCAAGAGTAAAAGCGCTACTCCAAAACCACCGGCCTCTGTTTCCCAACGTTTCGAGCAGGAAGGCATCGCCGTCGACTTTTCTATTACGGCGATAGAGGATGAACGCGGCAAGTCAAATGGACTAGTTGCCGGGGCTAATGCGGTGGCCACGTTCCGTTTGACGGACGCCCGGACTGGACAGCCTGTCACGGGGCTGCATCCGAATGCCTGGATTAGCGCGCAGGCTTCAGGTCGTGTCCCGAACGCTGCTGAGTGTAAGGACAAGGTAACAACTTTTATGGGCGGCCTGTTGAGCGCCCGCCCTGATATCGATCTTAATAGCTACCTGATCCTGACAATTAATCACGACGACACTATCTCAATAATCAATCCTCAGCTTTCCTTCAACCTGACAAAGCTCGAGAGTTTGATCGTATTGCCGGGGGCGGGAGCTGATTGGGTGCTTTCACCTTCCAACGATTTCCTCTATCTAACCCTGCCGGAAAAATCTTCGGTTGCGGTTATCAACACCATCACCAGGAAGATCGTTGAAAACATTTCTCTCAAAGGAATGAAGCCACGGCGGATCGCGCTCGAACCCGACAGCAACCACGCGTGGGTCGGCCTTGATGATTCAGCGTTGGTTGCGGTGATTGATACCAGGACTAACCGCCTGGCAGGCACCGTGAGAGTTGGCGATGGATTGCACAACATTGCTTTCGCTCCGGAGAAGCACCTGGCGTTTGTAACAAACAGCAAGTCAAACACCGTTACCGTCATCGATACCAGGAAACTGGCAAGGATTAGCGACATTAACGTTGGGGCGACTCCGGTGCCGGTGGCCTACAGCGATGCCAGCCGGTTGGTCTACGTGGCCTCGATCAATGGTGGCGCCGTTGCTGCAATAGACCCCACGAGACAGCGCGTTGTGGCGACCATTCCAACTGAACCCGGTGTGGTGGCTTTGAAGTTTGCCCCGGGTGGGCGTTTTGGTTTTCTGGTTAATCAGGTCACAAACAAAGTTTCGATTCTGGATGCGTCGACGAACAAGATCGTGGGCAGTACCAGTGTAATCAGCGGACCTGACCAGGTTGTTTTCACCAAGCGCTATGCTTATATCCGCGGCATTGGATCGGAAAAGTTTTCGTTGATTGAGTTAACTGATTTTTCGAAAACGGGGCCGGTCCCGGTGGACATCCAGGGCGGTCAAAAGGCTGCCAACACAATGCCTGAAGAGATCGGAGTAGCCAACATGATTGCACCGACTCCTGAAGGCAATGCCGTAATGATCGCCAACAATCCGGATCAAATGATCTATTACTACGTCGAAGGAATGATGGCGCCGATGGGCACGCTGAGCAATTACAAACGCCGGCCAAGAGCGCTCATGCTATTGGATCGGAGCCTCTCCGAAGTTTCACCCGGCACATATTCGTCCCAGATCAAATTGCGCAGCAGTGGTAAGTTTGATGTGCCTCTTTTGATTGAGCAGCCGCGTTTGCTCAACTGTTTCCAGTTTGAAGTGGGCGCGTCGCCGGATGGCGGGGAGCAACGCGCGGGGTCCTCGATTGCCGTCGAGGCGCTGTTTAAGCAACAGCAGATCAAAGCTGCCGAAGCCGTCACACTCAGGTTCAGAATCACTGACGCGACAACCAAAAAACCGGTTACTGGTCTGAACGACGTTCGGGTCCTCATTTTTGAACCGCCAGGCATTTGGCAACAGCGTCAGCTCGCCAAAGAAATCGGCGACGGCGTTTATGAGGTGACGCAAACGTTTCCGCGAGCAAGCGTATTCAATGTTATGGTTGCGGTTAGCTCGCGCGGCGTTACGTTTGCCGATCTGCCTTTCAATCCTGTTCGGGTCCTGGGAAGTTCTTCCAGCGAAGCAAAGAAACAACAAGGAGTCGGAGGAACCCAACCATGATGAAGCGCGCAGGGCAACGCTGGCTCAAAGCTCTCCCGGCAATACTCCTCGTGGCCTTCACTTCCGGAACGCTTAACGAGGGAGTAATCGCCGGAGTGCATTCGGCAGTTCAGCGAAGCGTTCAGCCGCGCGCCTCTACGAAAATTTATGAGTGCCCGATGCATCCGGAAGTCAGTTCGAAGAAACCTGGCAAGTGTCCAAAGTGCGGGATGTTTCTGAAGGCCAAAACCAAAGCCTTGCCTGCTAAAGCTACTACCATCTCGGAGGTTCCTGCTGCACCACGTGACGAAACCGCCGGAGCGGGTGCCGATACGGCGCACAATTCGTCAGTAGCCGCCCGATACTTTCCCAATCATGTTCTGATAACTCAAGACAACAAGCCGGTGCATTTCTACGACGACATGCTCAAGGGGAAAGTGGCACTGATCAACTTCATCTTTACGACGTGCCAGGGTGTTTGCTCGCCCATGACTGCAAATCTTGCGCGCGTGCAGAATTATCTTGGTGAGCAAATGGGAAATCAGGTGGTAATAATTTCGATCAGTGTCGATCCGCTGACCGATACTCCTGAACGCCTCAAAACATACGCAGAGAAGTTTAAGGTGAAACCTGGTTGGTACTTCCTTACTGGCAAAAAAGAAAATCTTGACTGGGTGCTCTATAAGTTGGGTGGATACGTGGAAGACAAGGCCACTCATACGAGCGTTTTGATTGTCGGCAACGAAGCTACCGGCGAATGGATGAAACTCCACTCGATGGCGAATCCCAGTGAGATTGCGAGCGCTGTCACGAGGCTGTTAGCGCCAAAGGCCGCGAAAGATGGTAACTAGCCGCGCGGATTTCACCTGAACGGTTTACTGCGCGTAGGCGCCAGTTTGAATTAGAACTGTTGGAAAGCCACGCGCTCGAAACTAATGAACAGTCCCCTACCTCGCTTCCAGACCCGACCAGGTCTGGCGATCCTGATCGTCCTCATAACCTTGATTTGTGTTAGCAGCGTCGCAACGCAAAAGCTCAGCGGACTCAATCCACAGGAAAAACGAGGCAAACAGATTTATGTGAAAGGCGAGAGTCCCGCCGGAGAGATTAGCGCGACCCTCGGAGCTGCTGACCTCGAAGTGCCTGCCTCTTCGTTTTCTTGTGCAAATTGCCATGGGCTCCGTGGTGAAGGAACGCGCGAAGGCGGGATTCAGCCGCCGCCGCTACGATGGGACACGCTGACCCGGCCATACACTTCGGCTCTTACGCGCCGGGAGCGTCCCGCCTATAACGAAACCAGCTTAGCCCGCGCGATCAGTGACGCACTCGATCCTACGGGCAGACGCCTGCATCCCGCGATGCCGACTTACAAGATGCAGCGCGATCAGATGGCGGACCTAATTGCCTATCTCAAACAACTCGGGAGCGAATCCGACACAGAGCCGGGGATAACCGACGAATCGATTCGGATCGGCGCCGTGCTTCCCATGACTGGACCGCTCGCGCCGATCGGTGAAGACACGAAAGCGATCATTGCGGCAAGTTTTGCGGAGGTGAATTCTCAAGGAGGAATTTATGGCCGCCGCATAGAATTAGTCATAGAGGATTCCCGCGGCGAACCGGAACAAACTCTCGAAGCCACCCGGCGCCTGCTGGAAAAGGGTGATGTGTTTGCGATGCTGGGCAATTTCGAGACGGGCAATAGCGCCGAGACCAGCAGCTTGATCAAATCCAAAGAGGTGCCGCTGATTGGCCCAGTCACGCTTTCGCCTCGCGTTGCCTCGCCGCCGAATCCCTACATCTTTTACCTGCTGCCAACCTTCGCGGATCAGTCGCGAAACCTCGTAGACTTTGCCAGGTCCAATAAGCAGAACGACCCCGCCAAACTCCTCCGGCTGGCAGTTGTCTACGACGGAACCGGTTTTAGTCGGGATGCGCTTTCCGGCCTGCAAACACAGGCGAAAATGTACTCAATGGAAATCGTGGCGGAACTACAGTTCCAATCTCCGCTCAAGGCGGAGGAACTGGTCAAACAACTTTCAGACAAGTCACCAGACTACGTTTTCTTCTTTGGCAACGCGGAAGACTTCAAACTCATGGCCGCGCAGTTGGACCACGTGAAGCTCAATGTTTCACTCCTCAGTTCGGTTGTGATGGTGGGGCGTGGGGCGTTTGCTTTGCCACCGAACGTTGCTGCCAAAACGTTTCTTACGTATCCCGCCGCGTTGCCTACTCAAGAGGACTTCGCAGAGTTTCTTGGTCTCACGCGGAAAGCCGGGATTAGCTTGCGCAGTCCCGCGTTTCAATCCCTGGCCTACGCATCAACGAAGGTTTTCTTTGAAGCCGCCAAACTAAGCGGTAAACCCCTCGACCGCGCTGCGTTGATCAATTCGCTCGAACAGTTGCAAAACTTCAAGACCGGAGTCGTCCCGCCTCTGACCTTTGGAAAAAATCGACGGGTCGGCTCAATTAGTTCGTATGTCGTTGGGGTAGACTTAGTCAAACAGCAGTTTATTCCGTTGACAAATCAGATTGCGCCGAAGGACAAGCCTTGAAACTCCGGTCAGAACCGACTGCGTTTGCGGGCGGTATGATCCTCGCGGCCCCTCGTCTAGAACGTGAAAGGTGAGCCGCCCACTAACGCAGACGGTTCTGACAATGCGATTTCTTTCGGAAAAATTCATCGCTCGCCAGTTTGCCCATCCATCAGGATTTTTCGGGCGGCGTGTAACAGTGCGCTGGCTCACGAAAGCGAATGCGCCGATGAACAAGTTGACTCTGGACCACCTCGCGCCGCAGACAGAAGATCGCATCCTGGAAGTAGGTTTTGGCGGTGGAGATTTACTCGCGCAGATTCTCGCTCGAAGCGAATGTAAGCGCGTCGCTGGAGTTGATCGTTCGCGCGACATGATCCGGGTTGTTAGCCGGCGCCTGAAAGAGTTTGTGCAGGCACAGCGCCTTGAGCTTGTTCAAGGTTGGGTCGAAGCGCTTCCCTTCCCGGATGGCGAGTTCACCAAACTCTGCAGCGTCAACACAATCTATTTCTGGGATGATCCATTGTTGGCTCTCAACGAATGCCGGCGCGTGCTTGCAAAAGACGGGCGCCTGCTGCTCTGTCTGAATTCGAAAAGCGATTTGGAAAATTGGCCACCCCACAAGCATGGCTTCCGGCTTTATGACATCGCCGAAGTGGAAAACATGATGAGCGCCGCTGGGTTTTCAAATGTTGAGGTGGTTAGTGCCACCGACCAGGAGGTTGGAACCTTCTACTGTGTCATCGGACATGCAACTAAGTAGGACAGAGATTGCTGTCTGTCCATTCGCCTAACGCCAGGTTAATTAGTTCAAGAACCAGAAACAGACAGGATGGCTTTCCTACAATTAGTTTGCGAGTCCCTGCTTCTTCCGCGGCAAGACTGCTTCCAAATTTTTATAAATCTGCAAATACATCTGGGTCTCACGCGGAATGAGCGTGCGCCAGGCCGAGCCGCCGCGCCGGATGTAACCCGGCAAGCGCGCTGCGTTTGAGTTGTATCCGGCAGCCAGTAGTTCCGGTTGCGTCGCAAGTTTTGCTTGTAACGCGTATTGCACGTCTTCGTTTGCCGCCAGATCGTTCCAGGTGTCCTGCATGTAAAGCAACATCGCCTGGAGAGCGTTAGCGTGGTTGCGCATTCCGGCGACGAAATCCGGAGTGAGCCCAACACCGGGATGACGTTGCCGCATGAGGTTGTAGGCCCAGGGAATCATTTGCACCATGCCGCCCGCTCCGGCTGAACTAACCGAATAGCGGTAGGTGTCGAGTTCATTCAACGCATAAAGGGAATAGATCTCATCAAACAACGCGAGCCGATTTTCCTTGCGAAAGCGATCGTGATCGACGTGTTCCACGAGGCAGAGTCGCTCGGCGATATCAATCACCTGCGGAGATATGAAAGTGCCTCTTTCGCGCAAACGTTTCGCCGCCAGTTCGATCATGCGATGAACATAGGCACGACCTGAGCGCGTCAGTTCCGGCGAGAGCAACGCCGGATGCGCCGATGTGTAGTAGGCCATCTCGCGAAAGATACCGCGCTTCTCGATGGGAAACTCAACTACAAGGGGCGCCAGCGATCGACCCTGCAAATCAAAAATTGCTACTGCAGTGTTGACTCCGTTGGCGCGGATGATGCGAACGTTCAACGGCATGCCGAGCGAGCTCGTCATCGTGACCTCGCTTCCCTTCTTTAGAAAGGTCTCCTTAGAGACGCTGACCAGATGAACTCGCGACGTGTCGCGATCAATTGCGGCGAGCGTCACGTAAGTTAGTGATGGCGACATCATGGCCGTCTGCATCGGACGCGACTTCAAAAACCTTTCCGCTTCCCCGATTCGCGTTTGAATCACCATTGGCGACATGAGTCGCGCAGCTGATGCGATTGGCTCCACCCGCCGTTCAGTTGCTGCCGGACCCGCCACCGGCTCTCCACCGTCTTCATCTCCAGGCTCCGTTCCCACCACCGACGGCGATGCGCCTGGCTCAACCGGTGATGGTCTGGGGGCGGGCGGATAGGTTCGCGCCGGAACCGGAACAGGCGTGCTGCGAGGCTCAGCGTCAGGCGAAGTAGTCCGCTGCCGCGGCTCAAAAAATGGCGAAGGTGTTGGAGTTTGGGCGTGGGCGGTAACTACCACGGCAAACCCGGAGAGGAAGGCGGCGAACAAAAGTCTTTTCATAAAAATAAATCCCAATGCTTTGAAATCTCGCGGCCTTTGCAGGGCGTGGCAAGGGAGACTTTAGATTCGCCGACCGCTGTCGCGGTTGTCAACACCATTTCGCAATCGACTCAACCCCGAACTCGAGTGGATCATTGAATGCCAAAAGTGGAGGTTACCAATTCCGTGTCCAGATACTCTGTCACTTCTTTAAGTTTGTCGTTGCTGAACCGGAAGACAAAACAGTAGGAGTTGTTATACGGGAGTCCTGTTTTGGTGACGTTGTTGCCTCGAGCTTCAACCACAACGAGATCGTCTTCCGCAATGAAACGTTGGGCCGTGGTCTTGATATTCCCTTCAATTCTCGATCGGAGCTGTCCCAGAAGTTCGTTCAGGACACTTTGCTTCCCTTCATAGGTTCGGGACCATTTCGTGCTTCCGGTCAGTATCCATCGAAAGTCGTCGTCCATACTTTCCACCAAAAGTCTGGAGTCTCCTTTTGCCAGCCCGTCGAAAATATTTTGCATGAGTTGTTTATTGTCGCTTGCGGACATGAGTACGACTCCTTAAGAACAACGCTCGGCGGAAACAATCGAAGATCGGACTCTAAGGTTTCGCCGGCTCAGGCAGTTTGAGTTGAAAGCCCCTGCGGCGAATGCTATTCACGCAGGTTGTGTCCAGACCTTTTGCCGATCCTCGATTAACAAAATCGGCAACGAGCTTGTTGATGCAATCGAGTCCTTCCAGACCACCGAATCCGTGACCACCATGTGGCACCACGATATGTAAACCGTTGGGCAGATGTTTAGCGGCGATATCGCCATAAAGAGGCGGCGTTACCGGATCCCACTGGCCGGTGAGAATCAGTGCCGGTACGTTGGCGCGCGTCGGCTCGGCGTACTCTTTTGCAAGTTCTGCGCGCGGCCAGAGATTACACGCGTGGCGCTGCTGGCGCAGGCGGTAGTCGCCCAGAAATGTGTTTGCGCCGTTGCGCTCGCCTTCGCCTTTTTTGATCCACGGCAAATCCTCAGCGCACGTCACCGAGAGATACATGCCGTTGCTGCCCGAGGCGACGATTTGCTGGCGATAAAACAGCGCGGCTTCGGCAAGCGGCACGAAGTTGTCGCTTGCGGCAAGATGAATGACAAGCGGCATCCGGCTGGCCGCGCCTGATTGGTAAAGCATATAGCGAACTGCCTCTCCCGCAAGATCGCGCGAGAGTTTGACCGCAGTCATCTTGCCGGTCTGAGGATGTCTGACATTTACGTCGACAGGTCCACGGATCAGCTTTGCCAACACTGCCTTCACTTCAGATCGCAGATTTGGAAAAGCAGCATTGCAACTGGCATCTGCGACGCATTCGTCAATCACTCCGGCGAGCGCGCGCTCTGTCTGCTGGGGAAAGTCGCGCGGCATGTGCTGATTGGTTGGTGAGACGCCTTGCAAGACAATGGCGCGAACATGCTCAGGATGACGTTTGACGTAAACCTGGGTGGCGCGTGTGCCGTATGAACCGCCACTGATATTAATCTGCTTGTAACCGAGAGCGGCTCGAACATCATCGAGGTCGTCCATCGCGATGGGCGTGGTGTAGAGCTTCAGATTCGCCTTGGCTTCAAGTTGAACGCGACACTTACGGACGGCTTCAAGCGGGAAGAACGCTTCCAGATAGCTTTGCAATGACGAGGGATCAAAGAGCTGGCAATTGAGAGGGTTGGAGCCCCCAGTGCCGCGCTGATCGACAAAGACGAGGTCGCGTTGAACTCTAATCCGGGAGAACTCCTGCGCTACATAGGGCGCATCCTCCGTGGCGGATGAGCCAGGCCCACCGGGAATGTAGAACAAAGGATCCGGTGCTTTTTCCAAACCGGTGGCCGGATAAACGACAATCTTCAGTTTGATTTTTCGTCCGCTCTTCGCTGCACGGTCCTCGAAGACCTCGTAGAATCCGCAGCGTGCCGTCTCCTTGCGATCTCCATCCGCGGCCGGAACTTCACAAGGTTCAAGCAGAATAACGCCCGACTCACGCACTGCACTCTTTTCCTGGCTGGACGCGCCGATGGATAGGAATAAAACTCCGCAGACGAGAGTATGTAGGAGAAGCGACTTGCGGTTTTTCAGCATATTTTATCTTTGTTAGATTGCCGGCGTACGCTGGAGTCGACCAATAGTTTGCCACAAAAAATTTTGCGGGTCATATACGAACCTGAAAGCCTGCGCTAGTTGCGTATTACTACGACGTGCTGATAGTGGGTTTTTATCGATCGTTAAGATGTCGTCCGCAAAAACAAATCGCTCCCGGCAGCAGAGCCACCGGGAGCGAAATAGTTTACGTATTTTTGGAAATTAGCGACTTGCGTTTGAGTTTCCAACAACAACATTGTGATCAGCGCCGGCGAACGTGACACCGATGAGTTGCGTTTCGTCGCCACTGCCTAATGATCTGAATTGAAACTGTTTTGCTTTCTGATCGCGTTTCTCCACTGTAGCTGCGGCGCGAGCCACGACCTTGCCGTCTTTGGCAATCGTGATCTCTCCGGCTGCATCGTCATACTTAAGATCGTAGACACCCTTGGAAACGACTGTGCCGTTTACCTTGATGTCGTTCAAAAACGTAACCGTTTCTTTCTTGGTTTTGGCAAATGCGGCCACGCTCATGAGCGAAGTGATTATTAGAGCGATGGCAATGCGATTAATTAGGGATTTCATTTTGGACTCCTTGTCAAATTTGTGAATCACTCCTGGGGGAGCATGTCAGTAGAACGACTCCCCGCGCGCGAAGTTCCCAAAATAAAATTTGGATAACAATAAGCCTTTTCGTTTCAATCGGTTATCCGATTAAATGGATTGAATTCTAAAAAGCGGGCGAGCTTGGAGGGATGAGACCCAACGAAACACTCTTAGTCGACTTCGAGCCAATCGCGCGTGACATCGCACCACAGCACCAAACCACGCCACTCTTTAAAGCGCGAATAGTAACGAGTTATCTTTTTGTCTGAAGCCTTGCGACCGTTGTTTCTGATCGCGAAGAACTTTGCCCTGGTCCATGAATCAAGCGCCAGCCCATCGTAACGGCCCAGGAGCTTCAACAGGTTCTCGGCCGCGTATGGTCCAACCCCCATCACTCCGCGCATCTCTTTGATCAAATCCGCGGTACTGAGCTGGCTCGTGCGCCAGCCTTCAACATCGAGTTCCCCGGAGGCGACGCGATCGGCAAGTTGTTTCAAATAACTCGAGCGATAACCAGCGCGCACTTCGTTCACATAGAAACTGAGCTGCATCAAGGCCATGGCTTTCGCCGTGGGAAAAG
This sequence comes from Pyrinomonadaceae bacterium, assembly GCA_963724185.1. Taxonomy (GTDB): domain Bacteria; phylum Acidobacteriota; class Blastocatellia; order Pyrinomonadales; family Pyrinomonadaceae; genus PSRF01. The sequence goes on from CAVRTN010000002.1 coordinate 128,778, forward strand.
TCTTTTGCCCCTCAGTTGATTTGTGTCCCAGATTCTCAACCAGCCCGGTCACCATTTTTTTAGTTAGTGCCCAGGAGCAGTTGGTGGTGCAGATCATTTTCACGAGGTCTTCAAACACGGTCGGCGAGCGTAGCAATCGTCCTGCACCCTGGGCCGGGATCCAATTGAAATCAGGATCGTTGGCCATGAGACCATAGAACTCACCAAGGTTGTCGTCGAGTCTCAGCATGTGGCGGACGTCGCTCACCAGTTGTCTCCGCTCTCGCTCGTCGAGCTGGCGTGACACGTTAATCCTGAGCGATCGTTTCAGGCCGCGGATCGTAAAGGTCACCGGTTTGTTTTCATCCAGAGCAAGCGTGCGCGTCAGTATCCATTTGTCCTGGTCCATCTCAAACGGGGCTAGCTGACACCAGCCGTGGCTGATTGCTGTACGCTTAAAACTAAAATCACCGGGAGTCGGAATAGTAATTTCCATATTTTGATTATGAAGAGATGCGTTTCTGTTGGCAAAAGGCAATAGGGGCGATGCAAATCGACCGTACCCCAGTGGTTGTACGCTTCGGTATCGGTCAAGCTGATTCTTGACAGCGTAGCGTTGCGAGCCTAGACTGAGTCCACTTGAAAACAGAATAAGGAAGGCTGTAATCGCTCCTCCCTAACACTCGGGAAATGAGCGAGTGAAGGGTCAAATAACGTGGCTCTCTACAGTAGACCACAGTGTCTTATAAGCGCTGCTTCCGACGATAGTTGAGCCGGAGCTTTCCGGTTTTTCGCCCCACCGGGTTTTGCCCAGTGGGGCGATGTCGTGTGTGGAACAGCTTCTCTGCCCGTCCCATCTACATTGCCGCAAGTCCGGAGGACAGACAAGAATGTCTGTCCTATCTTACATAGATCGGATTCGAAATGATCCAGGGTTGGTCGCTCACGGGCTTGCCTAGCTGTGGGAGATAAACCTCGACGCGATAACTTCCCTTCTCCTTCGCCACAAAGTCCAGCTGATTCATTTCAGTGACTTCGTGGATCCGGATTCCGTCCTTCAACAATAGGATACGTGCCGGCACCGGGACGCTGACGGTCAGTCCAACTTGATCCTCCAATGTGATCTCGTCTCCCATTATCTTCTTTTCGTCTCCATCGGAAGCTGCGAAGCGAAATCCGGACGTGTCGCCAAATAGATCGAAACCAATGAAACAGTGTCCCTCAGAAATACCCCTTAACAGCCTTTCTTCGTCGAGCCGCGGAATGCTCACCAGGCCATTCAATATTGGGACGTCAACCAGCACGTGGAGTCTAACCAGTCGAAAACTTCTCTCGTAGGGATCAAGTTTGATGCCCAGCTGAGTCTTGCCTGTCGAGTCGTTCAAACTAATCCCCACGTTCGCATGCGAATCGTTTCCCGCAGTCGCCACCAGGCTCTTGCCGGTTTGGCTGATGCGTTCATCCCATTTCCTTAGATTCTCCGCTGGTCTGCGGTAGAAGTTTGCGAAGAGTAAATCGGGATACCTGCGATAAGACCAGAGAGCATCGAAAAACATCACGACCGGATTGATCTCAAGTGCGTTGGTGTAAACGTTATAGACTTCGACGCCGTTGTAGCCTTGAGCGTCCCAGCTTTTGAATTCCCCCGGGTAAGCTATCAGAGCCAGGCCAGAGGTGCGGCGGGTCAATACTTCTGGAGTGGACCATTCACTGTCAGAGCCAGCCTGCACGTCGCCGGGAATAAGCAACAAACGATCACCGGTTCGTGTGCTGACTTCATTCCCATTGAGGAACAACACGCCGCCGTGCTCGCCCTTCAATGTCATCTCAGCCGTATTAAAATTCTTCGACGGATGTTCGGTCATGACGACAAAACTGAGTTGATTTGTTTGGGCGGCCGCAATGATGTCTTCGAAGTTGCCGGTGCTGTGCCCGCCCAAAAAAGAATGGACGTGGATCACTCCGGTGTATTCAGTGAGACTGGATTCTGTTTTGGGAAGACGTTGAGAATTGACTTGCTGAATCGCAGTGTGCAGGCGGCCAAGCTTGTAGCGACGGTAGGCAAACGGGATCTGCGAAACAACCAGCAGCGTCAGCAGAATTAGTAAGAGCTTCCTCCAACGCTTCATCAGGAATCAACTCTCGAAATCAACGGAAGCTACGTGCTCGCTGATCTTGCTGCCAAACTCAGCTGCCTTCACATGCTCGAGGTGGACCGTGTATGCCTGGAGCGCCGCCTGATTTTTGAATGTCGCCACCAGGCCGCTATCGTAAGAACGCGGCAGTCGTAACACATCAAAGCCAACTGTCAGGCTCTCGATCTCTTTGATGAATCCCGGCAACTTACTTAAAAGCCTGATGTGCTCTTCGCGAACTTCATCTTCGACATCCGCCCGATACTTCCAGATAACAATATGAGTAAGCATATTTCACACTACTTAATACTCGTTTAAGCTTTAGCTTGCGTTGGTTTAGCGAAGGACACCTGCAGGATGAATGCTAAAAGCGCCTGTTCGTCCCGACCTTATTTCTCCGCACCTTCACACCATCGCCGCGTAACCTCATGGCGGTAATCGAAAAGCTTCTTCAGTCTTCTCTCGATCAACCAGGGCGCCACGGCACGTCCTAAGAACCCAAGCGGTGGTTGGTAGTCTATTTGATCTCGCAGCAGAGCTCCATCGGGGTGAGGTTCGACGATATGCCGGTGCCGCCAACTCTTGAACGGACCCTTAACCTGCACATCCTCAAAACTGCGTGGCGGATCGTAAAGCTTGTGTTCAGCAATCCAACGCACTGTTATTGGGCCGAAGACCTTCGTCTCGATTATCGCCTGAGAACCCACCTCCGAAATTCTCGCCGACTGGATTACGCGGGCGCTCTCCCACGGCGGCAGCAGCAGGGTCAAAACATCAGGCTTTTCATGAAACGCGAACAAACGTTCAGGGGTCGTTCCAATGACACTCTGGTTGATGAACTGCATTTAATAATGTCGGGACGAACCCCTCAGATGAATGCCTAGATCTCCAACGCTCGACCCGAGCTTCAAGGCGTCCTGGAAAGCAACTCTAACTGCTGATTCAGCAACTCCCAAACCTGGCGTACGTGTTCTTCAGTAGTACGAATATTTCCGATTGAGAGCCTGAGCGTGATCTTGTCGTTTAGTTTTGTATGCGACAGCAACGCTTTTCCAGTTGCATTCACGCCATGCATGATTGCTTCGTTTAAAACGTCGAGGCGCGCGTTACGCGCAGATTCATCAACTCCCTCAATCTCCGGACAAGCGCGAAAACAAGCGAGCGCCAGAGGGACAGGCGCCATCATTTCCCATTTCGGTGATTCCTCGACCCAGGAAGTAAAGACCCTGGCCAGCCTGCAGTGCTCCCGAATCCGTGCGGCCAAACCTTCGTGACCGAAGTAGCGAATGATCATCCAAAGTTTTAGAGCGCGGAAGCGTCGGCCCAATTGAATGCCATAGTCTGATCCGCTGCGAACCTTTTCCTGTTCGGGCGTGCGCAGATATTCCGGAACGAGCGAAAACGCCCGGCGCAAGAGGGCCATGTGGCGGCAATAGAGCACAGAGAGATCAAAGGGAGTGAACAGCCATTTGTGCGGATTCACAGCGACGGAATCGGCGCGCTCGCATCCTTTGAGAATATGCCGCAGCTCAGGCACCACCGCCGCCGACCCCGCGTAAGCCGCATCGACATGTAGCCACATCGCATACTTCTCACCGATGGAAATCATTTCCGATACGGGATCGATGCTGGACGTTGACGTGGTGCCCACCGTAGCAACGATACAGAAAGGGATGTAGCCGTTAGCCTTGTCCTCTTCAATCGCAGCTGTTAGTGCATTTACGTCCATCCGAAACTCCGCGTCGGTGGGAATCTTCCTCAGGCCGCGCTGGCCCAGGCCCAGAGTAATCACACCCTTTTCGATCGACGAATGAGCTTGCTCAGAGATATAGACTCGCAACAGCGGCAGATCGCTGCGCCCGCTCATTCCTTCCTCCCGAATGCGCAGTTCAACTCCCTCACGGGCCGCGGCAATCGCATGCATACTGGAAACGGAGGCGGTGTCGTAAATCATCCCGGTATATCCTGCATCGAGACCCATCATTTGCCGCAGCCAATCCAGAGTGACTTCTTCCAGCTCGGTGGAGGCGGGCGAGGTGCGCCAAAGCATTGCCTTGTTATCAAAAGCCGCGCTCAGCATTTCACCAAAGATTCCTGGCGCCGACGTCGAAGTGGCAAAGTAGGCGAAGAAGGAGGGGTGACTCCAATGAGTGAGCGCGGGAACGATCAGCCGATCGACGTCTGCGATGATCTGTTCCATCGGCTCGCCGGATGCCGGCGGTGACGCTGGAAGTTGCGCTTTCAGATCACCCGGCTCAATTTGAGATAAGACGGGAAGCTCCTCAATCCGTTCGAAGTACTCAGCAATCCAGTCGATCAGCTCATGACCAAAACGCCGAAATTCTTCCGGGCTCATATCACCCAGAGGGGGCGAAACGCTTTCTTGGATTTTCGTCATTGAGCGCAGTCTAGATTAGCTGGAGACTAAATTCCACGATTTTGATCTGCGACTGTAAATCCGCCGGCTGCTGCGAGAGTGCCTCAGCAAATTACTAGTTTTCGCTACACCGCAGTTAAGGATTGCGTCAATTACGCTCTGGAAGCTATTATTCAGCCTCGATTTTAAGCCTACAGTAAAAAAGTTCCCGGTTGCGGATGGAAGGCCCCGGTTCGCTTCGCATCCGAGCTTTGATTCACAAGAACGGTTCACCAACAAATCGCCTGTGAGGACCATATGAAACGCATCCTTCTATCGCTTGTCTTGATTGCCAGTCTTCTTTTCTCTTTTGCCTGTGAACGCAAAGGCGGCCCCGGTGCCGGCGGCGATTCAGGTCCTATTGTAATTGGCTATTACGGCGACCTGTCGGGACGCACGTCAAACTTCGGCTTGTCGACAAAAAATGGCGTCGAGATGGCGGCTGATGAAATCAACAAGGCTGGCGGAATTAATGGACGGCAGATTCAGATTCTTTCCGAAGACGACGAAGGCCGTCCGGAGAAAGCTGCGACGGTCGTAACCAAGCTCATCGATCAGGATCGCGTGGTGGCCCTTCTCGGCGAAGTCGCTTCCGGCAATACTCTGGCTGCGGCGCCGAAAGCTCAAACCGCAAAAATACCGATGATTTCCCCGTCCTCCACAAACCCGGCAGTGACGCAGGTAGGCGATTATATCTTTCGCGTTTGTTTCATCGATCCCTTCCAGGGCGACGTGATGGCCAAGTTTGCGGCCAATACTTTGAAGGCCAAGACGGCAGCGATCATGCTCGACTTTAATGCGCCTTACAGCCGCGGGTTGACCGAATTCTTCGAAGCCAGTTTTAAGAAGTTGGGAGGAACGATCGTCGACAAGCAGGCATACACGCAAGGCGATCGTGATTACAAAGGACAGCTCACCGCGATTCGCGCAGCCAATCCCGATGTAATTTATGTTCCGGGCTATTATGGCGAAGTTGGAGTTATTGCAAAGCAGGCAAAGCAGCTGGGCATCAAGGCGCCGATGTTGGGTGGCGATGGTTGGGACTCAACGCAGCTGTGGGACTTGGGCGGTGACGCGTTGAATGGAGATTTCATCTCAAACCATTACTCGGTTGACGATCCGTCTCCGGCAATTCAAAAGTTTGTTACCGATTACAAAGCGAGATACGGCAATGTGCCGGACGCCCTCGCTGCTCTCGGTTATGACTCGATGAAAGTGCTTGCCGACGCAATCAAGCGCGCCGGAACAACGGCCGAGCCACAGCTTCGAGACGCGATCGCGGCGACCAAAAACTTTGCCGGGGTCACCGGGGTAATAACAATCGATGACCAACGCAACGCGACGAAACCTGCAGTTGTCCTGAAATTGCAGGACGGCAAATATATCTACCAGGAGACAATTTATCCTGAAGGCATGACGCCGCCGCCGGGTGCACCCGGGAGTTCATCCGCGCCAGGTGCGTCACCTGCTGCCGCTGCTCCTGGATCGTCGCCGGCCAGCGCGGTTTCGCCGGCTGCAGCCGCCACCGCAACTCCACACTAGGACCAGGCCAACACTAATATGGACACTTTTGTTCAGCAAATCATTAATGGCTTGACTGTGGGGGCCATCTACGCACTCATCGCTCTCGGGTACACGATGGTGTACGGCATCCTCCGCCTAATCAACTTTGCGCACGGCGATATCTATATGGTGGGCGCATTCGTCGGTTATTTTATGGCGTTCCAACTCGGCTTTGCTACCGGGCCTTCGTTGTTGGGTCTTACAGTCGTGCTGGTCGGATCGATGGTTGCAGCCGCGCTGGTCGGAATGGCGATCGAGCGCTTCGCCTATCGTCCCATCCGAAAATACGCCCGCATGACTACGCTGATCACGGCCATCGGAGTGTCGCTGTTAATTGAGAATGTGTTCGTGGCCCAGTTGGGAGCAGCGCCACGCGCCTTTCCGCAGTTGCTGCAGGAACAGAGCTACACACTGTTTGGCAACGCGGCGATCTCCAAGTCTCAAATCCTGATTTTTGCAGTCTCGATTTTTCTGATGCTCCTCCTTCAGTGGATCATCTTCAAAACCAAAGTCGGCACTGCAATGCGGGCTGTTTCCTTCAATCTGAGTTCTGCGAAGCTAATGGGCGTCAACACGGACGTCATTATTTCAGTCACGTTCGCATTAGGTTCCGCTCTGGCGGCGGCAGCAGGCGTACTAACCGCCCAATACAATCCCCAGATCGATCCGTTGATGGGAATAATGACAGGTCTAAAAGCCTTCGTCGCTGCGGTGCTGGGAGGAATAGGAAATATTCCGGGAGCGGTATTGGGAGGCCTCCTGATCGGCATTGCTGAAACGTTTGTCGTGGGCTATGGACAAAACATCGGCATACCCACAACGTTTCGTGATGCAGTTGCGTTCGCAATCCTGATCCTGGTGCTGCTATTTAGACCGACCGGCCTGCTTGGCTCGACGGTCCAGGAAAAAGTTTAGAATAGTAATAAGTGACGAGTAGTAAGTGATAAGTAAGAGCCTCGCGGTTTGCGCTCTGCTTGTCACTTTTTACTCAGCACTCATCACTCATAAACCATGCCAATTCTCGTCAAACGACTGCTTGCTGCCCTCGTTATCATCCTCCTGCTCATTACCATCAATCAGTATATGAGCGTAGATGGACTGTTTGGGTTTGGCGTGCCGCCCTATTACGCGCGACTGATCGTGTTAACGGGCATCAATATCATTCTGGCCGTTTCACTCAACCTGATCACTGGTTTCACCGGCCAGTTTTCGATTGGTCATGCAGGTTTTATGGCCGTGGGCGCATATAGTTCGGCTTACCTTACGGTCTATTACGCCGGAGCGTGGGAACAATCATTGGGCAGAATGCTCGGCGCCAATCTCGCTCACGTGCTCATATTTTTTCTGGCCATTCTGGTAGGTTCTCTTGTCGCGGCGATAGCCGGTTTGATAGTCGGCATTCCCTCGCTGAGGTTGCGCGGTGATTATCTGGCTATCGTCACGCTCGGATTTGCGGAGATCATTCGCGTCGTCATTCTCAATATCGATCAGGTCGGAGGCGCTACCGGCTTCACCGTCCCGGCATACACAAACTTCTTATGGGTCGGCGCGTTTGCCGTGATCACAATTGTGATCGTTTACAACATCGTCCACTCGGACGTTGGCCGCGCACTTGTTTCCATTCGTGAAGACGAACTAGCCGCGGAAGCCATGGGCATCAACACCGTCCGCTATAAGGTGCTGGCCTTCGTCATTAGCTCAGCAATGGCCGGCATGGGCGGGGTCCTCTTTGGCCATTACACGTCTTTCCTGAGCACGAATGATTTCCAGTTCATCCGTTCGTTTGAAATCATTATCATGATCGTCCTGGGAGGAATGGGTTCGATGACCGGCGCGATCCTGGGCGCAGTCGTCATTACTTTTCTACCAGAGTTGTTGCGCATGTTGGGACCAAAACTGGAATCTCTTCTCAGTTCCATCGTGGGCGCCGAAAATATTCCGGTACCGGTGCACAACTTCTTACTCCAACTGGCAAACTATCGACTTGTTATTTTCGCTGCCCTTCTAATCGTGATCATGCTGACGCGACCACAGGGTATTTTGGGAACGCGGGAATTTGGTCTCTCATGGCTCAAGCGCTCGCGGCGCGCACCCGAGGGCGACAAACCAGTTGGGGCGAGCGTCACCACGGGTGAGGCCGATCCCCCCTCCGACCGCAAAAAAGAGGTTGACGACAAATGAGCGGCACACCGGAACAAGATGCCGTCAAGGCTACCAAGGAAGATTCAATAATCACGGAGGCTGCGCGCAACCTGAGCTCCTCCGAACAGAAAACCTTCGACGGCGAGTCTCCGCTTCAGACAATCAAGTGCACCATTCAGTTTGGTGGACTTACCGCGGTTAACGCCCTGGACATGAGCGTGCGGCGCGGCGAGATTTATGGACTCATTGGACCGAACGGCGCCGGTAAAACCACAGTTTTCAACTTACTCACGGGCGTCTACAAGCCGACTTCCGGCGAGATCTATTTCGAGGGAAAACGCATCGATGGTCTGCGGTCCTACGAAATTTCGCGTCGGGGCGTGTCGCGAACTTTTCAAAATATCCGGCTCTTCCCCAGCATGAGCGTCCTGGAAAACGTGATGACGGCCTGTCATCGACACGCAAAGCAAACTCTGGTGGACGCTGTTTTTCGCCTGCCGCGTTTCGAGCGCGATGAAAAGGAACATCGCGAGTTTGCCATGGAGCTGCTGGAGATATTTGACCTGGCGCGGTTTAGAGATGAAGGCGGCACCAGCTTGCCGTATGGCAGCCAGCGTCGCCTCGAAATCGTGCGCGCGCTCGCTACGCGTCCACAGCTATTACTGCTTGATGAGCCTGCGGCCGGCATGAATCCTTCCGAGCAGGAAGACCTGATGAAACTAATCAAACAGATTCGCGATCGGTTTGGTTTAACTATTCTGCTTGTCGAGCACAATATGAAAGTGGTGATGGGCGTTTGCGAAAGAATCCAGGTCGTTGATTATGGGAAGTCGATTGCCCTCGGACTGCCTGAACAAATTAAGAACGACCCAAAAGTAATCGAGGCTTATCTGGGCGATTAGTCTGCAGTCTACAGCCTGAAGTCTCCTATGCAGGTCACGACCGCTGAGTGGAAACTGAAAAGGCAAGCTGACGAGGACTACAGACTGGCGACTGCAGACTGAAAAAACATGCTTACTTTAGAAAATGTCTCCGTTAACTACGGCGCTATCGAAGCCTTAACCGGCATCTCCATGCACGTTAAGGAAGGCGAAGTAGTGACTCTCATCGGAGCAAACGGAGCTGGGAAGACAACCACGCTGCGAACAATCACCGGTTTGCTTGAGCCGCGACAGGGCCGGGTAATGTTCGAAGGCGAGGACATCAGCGGAAGGCCCACCCACAAACTCGTAGCTCGCGGAATTTCTATGTCTCCCGAAGGCAGAGGAGTTTTTGCCAACCTGACGGTGCGCGAAAATCTGCAGATGGGCGCTTATCTAAACAAGAATAAAAAGAAAGTTGCCGCTGACATGGAACGTGCCTTCACCATGTTTAAGCGACTGAGGGAACGTGAATCCCAAAAGGCCGGAACCCTCTCCGGCGGCGAACAACAAATGCTGGCCATCGGCCGCGCGTTAATGTCTAATCCGCGCCTGCTGCTTCTCGATGAACCGTCGCTCGGCCTGGCGCCTTTGGTCGTGCACACCATTTTTGAAGCGATCGATGAGATCAGGGGCAAAGGAACCACCATTCTTTTGGTGGAACAAAACGCACACGCTGCGCTGGGCCATTCCGATCGTGCTTATGTTTTGGAGACGGGCAGAATCGTCATGGAAGGACCTTCCAAAGAACTTGCCGCCGATCCAAGAATCAAAGAAGCCTACCTTGGTGAGTAGCTTACCTCCTTCAGCCGGTTCAACCCCTGATGAGATTTTCCGGCAGGGCACAGGACCCGCCTCAATGCAGGCAGGAAGCTGCCGCTCTCGAAAAAACCTGAGACCCCATCGCCAAATCGGGTTGGCCCTTCTGTTCTTTTTCGTTCTTGTCACCTTCGCTTTTTCCTGTTCGAGCCAGGAAGACTCAATTGACCGCTCCACCGTCAAGATCGGATTCTTTGGTGACCTTTCTGGTCCAACTTTCAACTACGGCGAGTCAGCTAAGAACGGTGTGTTGATGGCCGCCGACGAAATCAATCAAGCCGGTGGAATCAATGGTCACCAGATTGATGTGGTCTTCGAAGACGATAAAGGGAGTCCGGAAGCGGCGGCGCAACTTACTGGGCGGCTAATAGAAAACTACAGAGTGGTTGCCATTATCGGCGCGGGCGCCTCGGGAAACAGTTTGGCGGCAGCGCCAAAAGCGCAGGTTGCAAAGGTTCCTTTGATTGCACCTTCCTCGACCAATCCGGCCGTCACGCAGGTCGGGGATTTCATCTTTCGCGCCTGCTACATCGATGCGTTTCAGGGTGAAGTGATGGCCAAGTTTGCCGCCAACACTCTGAAGGCGCGCAAAGCAGCCGTCATGCTCGACTTCAATTCCCCATACAGCCGTGGGCTGACTGATTATTTCGAATACAGCTTTGCGCGTCTCGCCGGCAACATCGTGGCGAAGCAATCATACAAACAGGGCGACGCCGACTATCGGGGGCAGTTAAGCGCCATCAAAGCAGCCAACCCTGACGTCATCTATATTCCGGGTTATTACGGTGATGTGGCTTTGATTGCAAAACAGGCGCGCCAGCTGGGCCTGAATGTGCCGCTGTTGGGAGCGGATGGGTGGGATGCTCCGGAACTATGGGAACTCGGTGGCGATGCACTCAACGATTCGTACATCTCCAACCATTACTCGGCGGACGATCCGGCGGCAAACATCCAGAAGTTTGTGCAAGATTACCGGCAACGATATCGAAACCTGACGCCCGATGCGCATGCGGCGCTGGCTTATGACGCGCTTCGCTTTCTCGCTGAAGCCATGCAAAGGGCCGGCTCAAATGATGGGCAAAAAATTCGCGACGCGCTTGCCGCAACCAAAAACTTTAATGGGATCACCGGAAGCATCAGCATGGATCGCGATCGCAACGCGGTGAAGTCGGCGGTGATCCTAAAACTTCTGGACACCAGATACATCTACCAGGAAACCATTCAGCCTGAAACAACCTCCTCGACGCCTTAAGTCTTTCCCAAAGCTTCTCGAATCAAAGGCCACGGGCTCTCGACGGCGACATCCCGATCCTTTCGTGACTGCCGAGGAGAGCCCAACCATTTAGCAAAACAGATTGTCCTTAGTGTTCCACTCGTGGACAGTTCTTGTGCAAAGTCTTGTCTTCGGGCGGCTCGGTGGTCTCAACACGGTTCTCCGCCTTGATACGAGCAGCGTCGGCACAGTTTGGAAAGTGATAAATCTCTCGATTGCGGCTGTGAACAAAGCCCTGCGTCGCGGGCGTTGTGACGCCGGGCGTCGGAGTGGGAGTCGAGGTCGGTCCAACTATAGGCGGCAATGGCTCGCCAAACTCAACCCATACAGGCGCGGTCCAGGCGAGTTCCTCACGGCCATCAGCTCCCTCCTGCGACACCTTGATGAAGAAAAAGATTTTGCCGGATTCAAAACGCTGTTCCGAGAAGTGAATAGTTCCATCGCCTTCCAGCTCCGACTCCTCGGCAGGTTCCTCGATCATATCGCCGCCGACATCGTCACGGTACAACTCAACCGTGTATTGCGCGTTTGGTTCGTCGGGGTCTGCAATCTCAACTTCGATGGAAAGATCTTGCGCCTGCGTGGTACGAATCACGCTGCCCATCTGCTGCCCATTGACGAGGAAACGCACTTGTAGATTTTGGTCCTCAGTTGCGTAGACCCTTCGCGCCTTCAACGCACTCAGGATGTTGGCTTTTGTCAGGCGATCAGCAAGCACGGCCGTGCGAGCGCGAGTGATCGTGCCCCAGTTAAGAAAGTGGTTGTCCTGGTTGGCAGTGGGCGCCAGGCGGAAGCCCTGGTTGAGATAGAACCAGTAGTCCTTCTCGTGACGGTTTCCGCTTTTTATAGGAAGGTTGGCCCCGTCCGAAAGCGCCGGGCCGCTAACCATCTCGATTAGACTAACGTTCTTCTCTGCATGCTGGATAAGCACGTCGAAGTTCTTACCGTAGTCGTCAAAGCCATAGTCGTTTTCGCGTTCTTTCTCCTCAGTGCTGGCGTTTACAAGATCTTTTTTGAAATCGGGATGGTTAAACTGGACCAGCGCGGGCGCGCCCAAAGAATCCGGATGCGCCGGTAGCCAGGTGTCATACAACGACTTATAGTCCCCGTTTGCCACGTTGATGACATCTGCGACATCGAAGACGTTGGCGTGGTTGCCGGAGCTGATGGTCGAAAATTCCTGGCCTGCGAGGGCGATGAACTTGTCGTCGACAGTGAAGCTTCGGGCAGCACTGACGAGGGAGGCTGGATCACTTCCGCTGTAAAGATCCGGTTGGGAAGCTATGAGGATGCCGTCCTTGCGCGGGTCAGTCGCCTTGATGCCAGATTCGGCGGCACTGTGGTTGTGCTCAGTCACAGCGAGGAAGTCCATCCTGCCCTGATCTCTGGCGCGGTTGAACGCGTCAGCTGGTGTGCCAGATCCGTCGCTATAGCTCGTATGTGAGTGCAGACTGCCGAAGAAAATCCGCGGGCGTGCTGCGGAAGTAGTGGTAGCACTCGATGTCGCTACCGGCCCCGCAGCAGGAGGAAGGCTGGTTGAACCTGAAGGGTTCAACGCCGCCGGCAGCACGGAGGCCACAACCAGGGCAATGCCTGGCAGCGCGGCCCCCAGGGCGCTTCTACTACTTCGTTTACCCGCCCTTGTTATTAGCGGTTCGCGTGTGCTCATGAGTTCCTCCTACTCAATGAAGGATCGTCCGCGTTTCCTTCTGATCGCGGCGTGAGAGATCCCCGCTCGAACCACTCTGGTACGACGACCGGGCCGAGGGGTAAAACGGAGTCTCGCAGGGCATACGGATCGGGCTGCGTCAGCCGCTGCGGCAGAAGGCGATGCGCCGCAGTTGTATGACCAATCTGGTTGTTGCTACGGTCTTTGGGCAACTTCAACGTCTTCAGTCACAGACGTGTTGGTCACCTTTTCCGGTGCATCTTTGGGTTCCTTCTTTGTGACCTCGGTGATGCCAACATCTCTGCTGGTCTGAATACCCTTGGAGAGCACATAGGAGCCGCCGCTGATGCCCAGCAGTGCGAGAATCTCACTTGGAATAATTGGATACTTTGGAGGCTGACCGATCACAATCAGATAAAATAAACTCATCGCGACGACGAAGGTGAAAATCAGAAACTGGAAGCGCGAGAGACTCGCATATCCCAGTTCGTCGCTGATGATGTAGTTAAGGTCGATGTCTCCCTTCCACACCTTCACAATGATGATGAACGCCAGCATGCCGATGAAGATGGTTATGATCCATCCGATCGCCAGGCCGAGGATCTCGTACTTTGTCATTTTTCATCCTCCGTTAGTTTGTTTTGGTTCCTTCCACGATTTTGGTTGCGGCAAGGTTGAGCTTGCTCGCCAGCATGCCATAGAGCTTTCCACTGAGATAGATACCGTGGCTTCCGGCCAGCGCCATTAGAAATTCGTTAGGCAGGTTCGGGAGACTTCCGGATGCCTTGCCCCGGATCACCATCATTACGTAATAGATGGCGATGCCTAACGTAATTACCAGCATCTGCAGGCGGCCGGCGCTCACTGCGCGGCCACTCGCCTTGTCGCGTAGCAGGCCATCGGTATTGATCCCTCCGGTCAGCAGGCGGTACGCGATCACTAAAATGAAGGTCGTCAGCATGAACAGCAATTCGTAACGCAGAACCGTGGACAGGGTGTTCATCTAAAGCCTCCTATATTGATAATGATTCTTTCCCTCGATCTATTTCAGTGGTACGCGAGGTTCGAGCGTTGTTGCCCCTGACGAGGGAAAGCCGTCAGGCAAAATTTACTATGATTACGAGGGTCGGAAAGATATTCCAGCAGGGTCCGGATGTCAAATATTTTTACAGCGCATTGAGACCGCGCCCTTAAAAGCTCCCGGGGGCTTTCTGACAGGGGCCGGGTCACACCTGGAGTCAGTCTGGCACTGAGACACGTTTCTTAACGCAAAACTCTAGTTTGCGCTGCATCGTGTCCTACCAGATTCCGGTGCGCCTTAGACCGCTTCGGAGGCTGAGGAGAAATGAAACTCTTTGACCTTGAGCGCGGGCAAGAGAGATGAACTGCCACCCTGCCCCTCCGCACTACCCACGCGCTCCGGCATGCCAATCATCTCCACATTACCCGGCGCCAGCAATTGCATGAGACTTTGATTGAAGCGGAAGTTAGTCACCGGATACTGAATCTTGCCGTTCTCGATATACCAGATGCCATCTCTGGTCAAGCCGGTCTGCAGCGCAATCCGCGGATCCACACCGCGTATATACCAGAAACGCCCCAGCAATATTCCGCGATCTGTCGATTTGATCATGTCTTCCACGGATACCGGACTCGTCGTACTCTGCATGATAGTGTTCACCGGTCCGGGCGTGGGTTCTTTGTCTTTTTGCTTGGCCCAGAAGCGAGAGTAGATCAGATTTTCCAACACTCCATTGCGGACGAGTTGAACGCGTTGCGCCGGTATGCCCGACTGTGCCGCCTGCGACCCTGGCAATTCAGGGTGCCAAGGATCGCTGTAGACATTGATGCGTTCATCGAAAATCTTTTGGCCGACCTTGGTCTTACCTCCTGGCAATGAAAACGGACTGCGGCCCTCGTCGGCGCTACGCGCGTCGAAGCTGAAAGCAAAGTTTGAAAACAAATCGGCTACCGCTTGAGGTTCTAGGATCGCCGGATAAACTCCGGGTTCTAACGTCCGCGGCCGGCGTGACTCAAGCGCTTTGCGAATTGCTTCACGCGAAACTCGCTTGACATCGAGTTTGCTAACGTCGAAATGATTGCGCAGGAAATAACCTGAGCTGCCACCGTCAGGGGTGCGTGCCGTTGTGGAAAGACTCACCAGACTCGATCGTTCGTAAGTAAAATTGCCATTCCTGGTCGCCGAAGCTCCTGCAATCCCTCGCGCCTGATGAAAGCCCGCGCCAATTACACCGGCCTTTTCACAATTCGCAATCACGTCGTTTATTGCCCGCGCCCGCGCATTAAGCGAGATGTTTGCAGTGGCTTCCGCATAACCGTTCACCGGCTTATACACCTGTGGGCCCAGCGTCGGCATGTATTCACGATCAACCGGGGAGATGCGCGCCAGCTCGTGCGCCTGCGCCACCGCGGCCTTTAGCGAATCGTCGTCAATTTCATTGGTCGCAGATAAGCCGCGCTTCTTGTCGATCCACACGGTTACGCCAATCGTGGTGTTTTCCCTCGCGCCACTTGTCGTGAATCCATTTGCCGCAAAACGCAGATGCGAATACCTCTCGCTGCCAACCGTTACCACCGCATCGTCGGCCTTCACGTAACCGAGTAACTTTTCTGTAAGTGCTCGCGCTTCCTGTTCGCTTAGTAACATTCCGAGGTCTCCAGTAGGACAGACTTTCCTGTCTGTCCTTTTCAAAATGTATGGGAGGGACAGGCGGGAATGCCTGTCCTACGACTTCGCCGCGGTGTTCAAAACATTCACTTGCCGGAAACGGGCCACCGGGCATCCATGACTCACCGCGTTCGATTGGCCAGGCTCTCCTTTGCCGTCGTTAAAGCTGCCACCGATTTCATAAGTGCCACGGCCGCCCAATCCATCACACGAGTTCCAAAAATCAGTGGTCCGCGACTGGTAGGCTACGTCGCGCAACATCCCGCCAACCTTGCCGTTCTTGATCTCCCAGAAGGTCTGTCCGCCAAACTGGAAGTTGTAACGCTGCTGGTCTATGGAATAACTACCATCGCCGTAGATTAGGATTCCCTTTTCAACCCCGGCCACCAGATCATTCATCGTAGTATTTCCCGCCGAAGGCTGCAGCGAAACATTTGGCATGCGTGGGAAGGAGATGCTGCCCCAACTGTCTGCATGCAGGCAGCCATAGGATTTTTTCTGCGGCGACATCATGGCGAGATCGCGCGTTGTCTGCCAATCGACGAAGAGGCCATCTTTGACGAGGTGCCAACGTTGTGCCGGAACGCCTTCGTCATCATAACCAACCGTCGCGAGGGCGCCCGCCTGGGTTCTATCAGCAACGAAGTTCACCATTTTCGATGCAAACTGGAGCTTGCCGATCTTGTCGCGCGTCAGGAAGCTGGTGCCCGCATAGTCCGCCTCCCACCACAGGGAACGATCGAGCTCTGTAGGATGGCCCACGGACTCGTGAATCGTTAACCACAAGTGCGAAGGGTGCAGGATGAGATCATATTTCCCCGGGTCAACAGGTTTCGCCTTGAGCTTCGCCACAGCTTCCTCGCCGGCCCGCTCAGCTTCTGCCATCCAGGGGTATTTTTCCATGTACTCATAGCCAAGTCCCTGTGGGCCGCCCAGGGCGCTGCGTGATTGAAAGTCGCCGTTGGCGCGGTTAACCGCCGTGACGTTGAAATTTGGATTAGCGCGAATGATGTATTGATCTATGCGCGACCCGTCGGTCGAGGCATAAAACTTTTGCTCGTTTACAAATCCCATCGACGAGTTAACAAAGCTTACGCCCGACGTTTTCAACGCACGTTCGTTTAGTTTCAACAGAAACTGAATCTTGTCGTCAATTGGAACGTCGAAAGGGTCTTTTTCGAAGCCGCTTTTCCAACTCGTGACAACCTTCGGCGCCGGAACCAGGGTGATGCGCTTGCGCTGGTAAACTGAATTTGCGCGCGCAATGTCTACCGCCTGCCGCGTAATCCTTCGCACTTCGTCCGCAGTGACTTCCCGACTCGACGCAAAACCCCAGGTGCCCTTGAACAGGACGCGTACGCCAAAGCCAAAATTCTGGCTCCGCGAGACATTTTGTACCTGCTTCTCTCGAGTGGAGACTTGTTCCGTGCGGTAGCGATTGATGCGTATGTCAGCGTAACTGACACCAAGCTTGCGCGCGGTGCTGAGCGCGATATCGGCCAGAGCGCTCTTGTCGACTGCCGCTGCCGCCGCAGCTTCGGCCGCGTCAACATTGCTGACCCACGAGGGAAGCGCTGATACAACAGCAACGGTGCCCGCAGCTACGCTTGCGGTCTTGATAAAATCGCGACGAGAGGTTGTCATGAAACTTGACCTCTTGATGGTTGGATTTGAAAAGGGCGGGAAGATTTAACTTGTCGTGGCGAGAATTGTCAACAATTTCAAGCCCTTCTGAAACCACGGATCACAACAACACGTCAACTCATCAACGAGGCGCGAGCCTCACTGAGGGCTTCCAAAACTCTGGCTGCCGAAGTTCCGCCACGCTGGCTCTTCGTCGCGATGGTGTTTTCCAGAGAAAGAGCGTCGAAGATATCGCGCTCGATCAGTGAAGATATCGTTCGCAGATCATCGATCGATAGTTCCTGGAGTTCTACTTTACGCTCGATGGCCAACATCACAATTCTTCCGACCGTGTCATGGGCCTCGCGAAACGGCATTCCGTTGCGGACCAGGTAATCAGCAAGCTCAGTTGCGTTCATGTAACCGTGTGACGCGGCTTCTTGCATCCGTGGTTCATTAAGCTCGATGTTTCCGAGAACCAGCGTGGTCACGGCAAGGCAATTGGCCGTGGTATCGAAAGCATCAAAGACCGCCTCTTTGTCCTCCTGCATGTCTTTGTTGTATGCGAGCGGCAATCCCTTGAGCAGGGTCAGCAGAGAAACGTTGTGCCCAAACACGCGCGCGGCCTTGCCGCGTACCAGCTCCATCGAATCCGGGTTTTTCTTCTGCGGCATCAAACTCGAGCCGGTGGCTACCGCATCGTCTAATTCAAAAAAGCCAAACTCGGCAGTCGCGTAGAGAATAATGTCTTCGGCTAGCCGCGATAGGTGGACCATGCCGAGTGAGCAGGCGCTGACAAACTCAACGCAGAAATCGCGGTCACTAACGGCGTCAAGACTGTTTCGCGACACGGAGTCGAATCCGAGTTCGCGAGCCACCGCTTCCCGATCAATCTGATAGGAGGTGCCTGCAAGCGCGGCCGAGCCGAGGGGCAAAACGTTAACGCGAGCGCGCGCGTCCCGGAGCCGTTCGCGATCCCGATTGAGCATTTCAAAATAGGCCAGACACCAGTGAGCAAATAGGATCGGCTGGGCGCGCTGCAAATGTGTGTAGCCAGGAAGAACCGCGTTCAGATTTGAGTCAGCGAAATCCAGCAAGGCGGTTTGGGCCAAACTAACTCGGGCGACCAGGTCGTCGATCGCATCCCTGAGCCAGAGCCGCAGATCCGTCGCCACCTGATCATTCCGGCTACGTCCCGTGTGAAGCTTGCGACCAGCGTCACCAATTAACTCTACCAACTGCCCTTCGACAAATGAGTGCACATCTTCGGCTGACGTACCAGACAAGTCGGGGGTGGTGCTCGTTAGTTCAAGCACTTGTTTCAGCCCCTGCTCGATTGCGCCGGACTCTTCCGCGGTCAAAACTTTGGCGTCCGCAAGGCCATGGCAGTGGGCAATACTGGCGCGCACGTCACAATCGAGCAGTCGACCATCGAAGCTGAACGAACGGTTGAACTCGGCAAAAGCCTTATCCGCTTCTCCACTGAAACGACCACCCCACAGATTCTTCGACTCAGCCATCCATTCCTCCCACTCGCCAACGGTTGACCTAAAGCATCCAAGTTGATATTTTATTCATCTATGCAATGTTTATGCAAGTTAGATGCATAAATCCATTTTTTATGATCAAGGAATCGCGACAAAAGAAAATCCTAAGCCTGATTCGCGCGAAACCGATCGCCACGCAGGAAGAGCTCAAGTCTCTTCTCGAGCGCGCCGGAGTGCCCGCCACGCAATCGAGCGTGTCTCGCGATTTGGAAGAGCTTGGCGTAGTGAAACACCGCGGCCACTACGCCGTGCCGCGCGGAAACGGCGCCGCGGTTCGCGGGCTCTTAAGTCTCGATCTTTCCGGCCACAATCTGGTGGTTGCCAGAACGGAGCCGGGACTAGCATCGGCCGTAGCAGTAGAGATAGACGGCGCTGCTATTTCTGAAATTGTCGGCACGCTCGCTGGTGAAGATACCATCTTTGTCGCTGTTCGCGATCAGAAGTCACAGCGCGGTGTGATGAAAAAGATTTGGGAGCTGTTTGGATAGAAAAGTCTGGAGTCTAGTGTCTCCAGTCGTGAGTCAAGTGAAGGACTCAGCATCGTGGGAAGCCGGCAACGACTCCAGACTGGAGACACTGGACTCCAGACTTACAAGAAGGAAGGTACGGTGACAGAAAAGATCAACAAGATCGTATTGGCTTATTCCGGTGGACTCGACACGTCCGTAATGCTGCGTTGGTTGAAGGAGCGTTATGGCTGCGAGGTGGTCTGTTATTGCGCAGATGTGGGTCAGGGCGAAGAACTCACCGGACTGGAAAAAAAAGCGCTGGCGACCGGTGCCTCGAAGCTCTACGTTGAAGATCTGCGCGAGGAGTTTGTGCGGGAATATGTCTGGACCGCGGTTAAAGCTAACGCGGTTTACGAAGGCGTTTATTTGCTTGGTACTTCCCTGGCCCGACCGGTAATTGCAAAGCGGCAGATTGAGATCGCACGCCAGGAAGGCGCGGATGCAGTCGCTCACGGCTCGACCGGTAAAGGCAACGATCAGGTTCGGTTCGAGTTGACGTACTATGCGTTGCAACCGGACATCAAGGTCATTGCTCCCTGGCGCGAGTGGGAGTTTAAGGGGCGTGCTGACTTGATTGCCTACGCGCGCGATCACGAAATTCCGGTGACGGCGACTGCGGCGAAGCCGTATTCGACCGATGCCAATCTCATGCACATTTCCTACGAAGGTGGGATTCTCGAGGACCCCTGGGCCGAGCCACCCGAGGACATCTTTCAACTGACGCGTTCACCGGAAAACGCCGAAGCGGCAGCTGAGTACATCGAGATTTCTTTTGCGAAAGGCGACCCGGTCGCCATCGACGGAGAAAGCCTTGGTGCGGTTGCATTGTTGGAGCTCTTGAACAAACGCGGTGGCGCACACGGCATCGGTCGAGTCGATCTGGTCGAAAACCGTTTTGTCGGAATGAAGTCGCGCGGCGTATACGAAACTCCGGGCGTCACGATTCTCCAGGCTGCACACCGCGCGCTGGAATCGATCACGCTCGACCGGGAAGTAATGCACCTGCGTGACTCGTTGAGTGTGAAATTCGCCGAGAGCATTTATTACGGTTTCTGGTTTGCTCCCGAGTTTGAGTTGATGCGCAAAATGGTTGATGAAACTCAGCGCAACGTTACGGGCGATGTGCGTCTTAAACTTTACCGCGGCAACGCGATCGTGGTCGGGCGCCGTTCTCCGCATTCGCTCTACGATGAGAGCGTGGCAACTTTTGAGGCGGACACGGTTTACAACCAGCGCGACGCAGAAGGATTTATAAAACTGAATGCGCTGCGATTGAGATTGAGGGGTCAACGGAGCTAGCGGAGGGAACATGAACACAGAAATCAAAATAATCGAGGCCGACAAGATCGGTTCAGCCACTTCTCCTCTGGGTCTAAATAAAACGGTAGCGGTAATTTCGGCGAGCACCGTGCCGCGCGCCGGCGATGTAGTTGTGGCCCGCGCTCTCTCTGACAGTGCAACTTACAACATGCTCGAACTCCCCAGCGGTCGTCTCGCGAAGATTAACCCGAGCGACTTGCTGGTGGGCGTGTTGGGACGCCGTCGCGCCTTGAAGGGTTTCGTGGGTGATGTGCCGGAAAAAATTGCCGCGGGCGATCATCTGCATCTGCTCAACATGGGCGGAGTGATCGGATTTTGCACCGGCCACCATTCGAGCCTGGGCGATGCGATTCGAGTCGAAGTTGTGGGGCTCGCCTGTGGCGATGAAACGGGTCGGGTACTCAATATCGCAGACGTTGCGCTGCCCGCGCGCTCGCACCTCGGCGCAACAGCTCCGATCGTGATGGTCGCGGGCACGTGCATGAACAGCGGCAAAACCTACGCCGCAACTGAGCTGATCAAACAGGCTTCCCACGCCGGCCTGCGCGTAGCTGGCGCAAAACTTTCCGGCGTTGCCTGCCTGCGCGACACGCTCAATATGAGTGATCACGGCGCAGTGGCAACCGCAAGTTTTCTCGATTGCGGTTTGCCTTCAACAGTAGACGCAGGAGACCTGGCGCCGATAGCAAAGGCTATCATTTCCCGTCTGAATGAAAGCGCGCCGGACTTGATTGTTATCGAACTAGGCGACGGTATTCTCGGCGGCTATTCAGTTGATTCGGTTTTTGATGATGTGGAGTTGCGCGAAGCGACGGTTGCTCTGATCTTTTGTGCTACCGATTATGTAGGCGCCTGGGGAGGAATCGAACTGCTGCGCAAACGCGGAATCGAAGTTGCCCTCATTTCGGGCTCGGTCACTGATTCTCAAATGGGTGAAGATTACATCGAGAAAGAGTTTGGCGTGCGGGCTGCGAACGCAAAGCGACACGGCTCAGTTCTCTTCGAACTTATTAGATCAAAAGTTGACGCGCTCGCCCCAGTCCTTAATTAACGTAAACCCCGCTTCATCTTGATTGCCATGATGAAGCCCAGAACCAGGAACACCAGGCCAATAACGAAGAAGGCCCGTTGGCCATTGATGCCGAGGACGATGAAAGCGATTCCAATTACCAGGAAGGGCACAAAACGTATTTGTGATTGCCTCTTTTCTAATTGAGTGCATTGAGTGTCGCATAGCCGGGCGCAAACAAAAACAATTATGGGAGATTCGGCAACAAAGATACGGATAGGAATCTTCGGCGGCTCCGGGTATGGCGGCTCGGAGTTGCTGCGCATATTGTTGCCCCATCCCAACGCCGAGGTCGCAATGGTCACGGCGAATGAACATGCGGGAAAGCCGGCCGGAGAGGTTCACCGCAATCTCTATGGCTTAACCGATTTGATCTTTCAGAAGTCCCCCGAAGATTTAGGCGACCTGGCCAATCTTGACTGCATCTTTCTCGCGCTGCCTCACGGGCAAGCGATGGAGATCGTGCCGCGCCTACCGGAGCGCGTGAAGGTCATCGATCTTTCAGGAGACTTTCGTTTGCAAGACAAGGACGAGTTTGCGCAGCACTATGGCCGCGAACATACGTCAATTGAAGCGCAGTCTGAATTTGTTTACGGCCTGACGGAAACTAATCGCGAGCGGATTCGGAGTGCCCGGTTAATCAGCAATCCGGGATGTTTCGCGACGGCGACCCTGCTCGGGCTGGCACCCCTGGTTGCAAATCAATCGATCAGCGGACGGGTGATCGTGGATGCGAAAACGGGTTCATCAGGTTCGGGCGCTAAAGCCGCGGCGAACACCCATCATCCACAGCGGATGAACTCTTTTTATGCCTACAAGCCTTTCGCGCATCAACACGTGCCTGAAATCGAACAGGAACTGCGCAGCGTGGGCGAGTGGAACAGCGAGTTTATTTTCATGACGCATTCGCTGCCGGTGGCGCGAGGAATATTTTCTTCGATCTATGTGGAAAGCAAACGCGAATTAACTGTGGATGGGCTACGCGCGCTGTTTGCGGAATTTTATCGGGAGTCTGCTTTTGTTCGACTGGTAAAGGGTTCGCCGGATATCAACTGGGTGAAAACAACTAACTTCTGCGACATTGGTTTTGCCGTTCGTGGCCGCCAGGTGGTTGTCTTCTCGGCACTCGACAATCTCGTGAAAGGCGCTGCGGGGCAAGCGGTGCAAAACATGAATCTGATGTTTGACCTGGATGAAACGACCGGACTGATGTCGGCGGGCACTAACCCATGACTACACACACCTTGGAGCAAACGGTCGCTTCTGAAGACCTCTATCAACTTGCGACCTACAAGAAGATGCCCATCGTCGCTGAGCGCGGCGAGGGTGTTTGGATCTACTCGAGCGATGGCGAAAAGTATCTGGATCTCTATGGTGGGCATGCGGTTGCGGGCACCGGTCATTCACACCCAGCCGTAGTCGGAGCGATTCAAGCACAGGC
Organism: Pyrinomonadaceae bacterium; assembly: GCA_963724185.1. GTDB lineage: Bacteria > Acidobacteriota > Blastocatellia > Pyrinomonadales > Pyrinomonadaceae > PSRF01. The sequence continues at coordinate 151,892 of CAVRTN010000002.1, forward strand.
CGCTAAGCTCCTCTTTTATTCAAACCTCGTCTATTCAGAAGCGCGTGCTCGTGCCGCTGAGAAATTGGTTTCAATTGCGCCGGATGAACTCACAAAGGCGTTCTTCTGTAACTCCGGAACTGAAGCGAACGAAAACGCGATGCGCATGGCGCGCATGTCCACTGGTCGTGAAAACATTATTACTTTCTCCGGAGGCTTTCATGGCCGCACAGCCGACTCAATCAGTGCGACTTTTCTTGGCAAGTATCGAGCGATTGGAAAGCCAAACGTGCCGGGCCATCTGGAAGCAGAGTGGGCCGACATTGAGTCGGTGCGCGCCCTCGCCGATGAAAGCGTGGCAGCAATTATGCTTGAGCCAATCCAGTCAATGGCCGGCGTACGCACTGCCGAGGGAAATTTTTTCCTGGGGTTAAGAAAACTCTGTAATGAACGCGGCATCGTCTTGATTTACGACGAAGTCCAGACAGGCGTCGGCCGGACGGGTGAATGGTTTTTTGCCGGCAGCCTGGCCGGCGCGGGAGTGGTTCCCGACATCATCACGCTGGCGAAGGCATTCGGCAGTGGAATTCCGGTTGGGGCTTGTTTAGTGAATGAGCGCATTGCTGCGCACATCAAAGAGAATGATCTGGGCACAACTTTTGGCGGCGGAATGATCGCGATGTCGGCAGTTTCCGCGACTCTTGCAGCGATCGAAGACGACGGGATGCTCGCGAACGTAAGATCACTTGAAGCACATTTGCGGCAACGGCTTTCTGAAGTAAATACGATCGTGCGCGTGCGAGGCTGCGGGTTATTGCTCGGATTGGAGTTTTCCGAAAAGGCCGCACCCCTGCATCAGGCGCTGCTTGAACGGAAAATAATTACCGGCACTTCGAGCGATCCGAAGGTGCTGCGATTGCTGCCCCCGCTTTGTTTAACGCGCGAGCAGGTTGATCTATTCATCGAAGCGCTGATCGCGATAACAAAACATCCGTAAAGCGCGGAGGACTCGGTGTGAACTACAGTTGGTACGACCTGGCCGGCAACATCGGCGTCTTGATGATGGTGATTGCTTACCTGCTCCTTCAGCTTGAGAAACTGTCGAGCTCGGCGGTCAGCTATCTCTTGTTGAACGCAACGGGCGCGCTGCTGGTGATTGTTTCACTGATTTTTCATTTCAATCTCTCGGCATTCCTGATGGAAGTGTTCTGGCTGCTAATCAGTTTGTTCGGATTGGCTAAGCCGCTGTTCGTCAGACGTTCTGCAGTTTAGAGCACAGGCTTTGGCACACGATGAAAAATTTTCTATCCACGCGCGAGTTCTCGTCCGATGAAATGCAGGCGCTGATCGACTCGGCCTTGCGATTCAAGAACGGCGACAATTCAAAACCGCTCGCGGATAAATCCATTGCGCTCGTGTTCTTTAATCCCAGCCTGCGCACCCGCGCGTCGATGCAGGTTGGCATCTACGAACTCGGGGGAAACGCTGTGATCCTGGAACCCGGCGGCACCAGCTGGACCCTCGAGCATCGCGATGGCGTAGTAATGGATGGAGATAAAACTGAACACGTCGCTGAGTTTGTCCGAGTCCTCGGTCGCTATTGCGGTGCCATCGGCGTCCGCACTTTTGCAGCACTGAAGAACTGGGAGGAAGAGCGCACCGATCCGATACTCGGGGCCTTCGCCAGATACGCGGAAGTGCCGATCATTAATCTCGAGTCTGCAATGCATCATCCCTGTCAGGCTATGGCCGACATGATGACCATACGCGAGAAACGAGGGGCCGGACGCAAGCGCGTCGTGCTCACCTGGGCCTGGCATCCAAAGCCGTTGCCAATGGCTGTGCCCAACAGTTTCGCCCTCGCTGCGGCGCAGATGGGCCATGATCTGACTGTTGCGCATCCTGAAGGTTACGAGCTGGATGGTGAGTTATTGGAAACCATTCAAGCGCAGTCAGCAGCATCGGGGGGCAGTTTTGAAGTCGTTAACGACATCGACGCTGCGTTTGACGGCGCCGAAGTGGTCTATGCGAAAAGCTGGGGCGCGAAGCAGTTTTACGGCACTCCGGAAAAGGACATTGCTTATCGCGCGGACTATCGTGCGAAGTGGATCGTGGATGAAGCGAAGATGGACCAGACTAACGACGCGATCTTTATGCACTGTCTGCCGGTGAGACGCAACGTGATCGTCACGGACGGAGTAATCGATTCTCCGCAGTCAGTTGTAATAGATGAAGCTGAAAACCGATTGCATGTGCAAAAGGCAATCATGACAAGTCTGTTAACCAGGAAAGTCTAGCCGCGTTTTGCGCGCAGATAAACGCGGATCGGAATTGATCCGATTGCTGGTTTTGATCTGATCCGCGAGTACCCGCGTGAATCCGCGGCCTAAACAGTATGACTAATACCAACGAAGTAGGCGATCAACTGCGGCTCGATCTCTTGCGCGAGGCGTTGCCATATATCCAACGTTTTCAAGGCCAGACGTTTGTCGTCAAGCTCTCCGGCAAGGCCACTGAAGATAGCGAGAATCTGAGCGCGCTCGCGGAAGAGCTTGCCCTGCTTCACCAGGTTGGTATCAAGATCTGTGTGGTCCACGGCGGCGGCAAGCAATTGAGCGAACTGGCATCCCGCATGGGCATCGAGCAAACGATCATCGAAGGCCGTCGCGTGACTGACGACGCCACGCTTGAGATGGCTAAAATGATCTTCGCCGGAAAAATAAACATCGACATTCTTGCGGCACTACGCAACCGCGGAATTGAGGCGGTTGGCCTTTCCGGAGTCGACGGCAACATCGTGCACGCCGAAAGGCGCCCGCCCAAAGAGGTGATGAACCGCGAAACCGGCGAAAGCTCTCAGGTAGATTTTGGCCACGTCGGCGACGTCGTGGAGATAAACGCGCGTCTGTTGACAGTGTTGTTGGACCACGGGTACCTGCCGGTTATTTCTTCGCTAGGCGCCGATGAGGAAGGTACCGTCTTCAACATTAATGCCGACACGATTGCAGCCGAGATAGCCATTCAGCTACAGGCGGAGAAACTGATCCTGCTGTCAGACGTGGATGGGATCTACTTGCGTGCAGGCGATCCCGCAACCAAACTCTCGCGACTCACGGCCGCTGAAGCCGAGGCGATGATCAAAGACGGCAGCGCTACTGGCGGAATGATTCCAAAGCTGCAGAGCATTGCGGCGTTGCTTAAACGTGGCGTCCACAGTGCGCACATTCTTGACGGCACCGCGCGCAACACCCTCTTGTCTGAAATCTTCACAGACAGTGGCACGGGAACCATGATCGTTGCCTGAAGCAAATTTGCTCCTGCCAAAATCTTCGTTGACACTGTACGGCCAGACGCCGCAAGATCTACAAAATGGATAACGAGTCAATTGCGAGACGGTTTTTCCGTCTCGCCGCGCTCATGGAAATTCGCGGCGACGATCCGTTTCGCCTGCGTTCCTACCGCAATGCCGCGGAGGCTCTGGAAACCTGGCCCACGCCTTTGGAAAAGATTTATAAAGCTGAAGGGTTAGCAGGTCTGCTGGCGATTCCCGGAGTTGGTAAAGCGATCGCCGGCAAGATAGTGGACCTCATCGAGCGCGATACCTTCGACGCATGGGAGAGAATGATCGCGGAAACTCCTGAGAGCGTGCTCGACCTGCTGGAGATTCCGGGTATTGGCCCCAAGACGGCTGCCCTGCTGCATCAGAAATTTAAAGTTTCTTCACGGGATGAGCTGAAGAAATTTGTGACTGGCGGAGGACTGGACCTCGTCGATGGAATTGGTCCAAAGACCGCCGCGGGAATCAAGGAAAGTTTGAAATAGTTAAGAGTTCACTTGCGAGAGGAACCAAATGACCAAATCGATCAAACGTCGTGACTTCATACGCACCGGCGCGGTTGCCGGCATGACCCTGGCCTCTGCCAAATCCGCAATCAGCCAGTTTCCAAACATCCTGGTGCAAAGCGCAGTTAAGCCGTTGGTTGTTTCGTCGGCCAACGGCAACCGCTTTCGAAACGGCGGCAGCGTGACCGTTGTCCAGAAGGCTTTTACGATGATGGTCCAGGGCGCTGATGTCCTGGATGCGGTGATCGCGGGAGTAAACATCGTCGAATTGGATCCGCTTGACGATAGTGTGGGCTATGGTGGCCTGCCGAATGCGGATGGCGTCGTGCAACTAGATTCATCGTGCATGCATGGCCCAAAGAAACGCGCCGGCGCTGTCGCCTCAATCGAAGGCGTGCGCACTCCATCACTGGTTGCAAAAGCGGTTTTGGAAACGACTGATCATCATCTGCTGGTCGGCAAAGGCGCGCAGATGTTTGCGCGCAACATGGGCTTCAGGATTGAAGACGATCTCAATACTGAACATTCGCGCGGACTGTGGCTCGAATGGAAACGCCGCACCGATCCGTCTCACTATCTCGATCCGAAAACTCGCGCGGAAGTTTGGCGCCGCGAAGGCCTGAAGATGGTCGCGGAAGGGCTGGTGGATCGCGAACATTATTACGGCACGATCAACTGCAACGGCATCAACGCGAAGGGTGAAATCTGCGGCGTTACCACCACGAGTGGACTCGCCTGGAAAATTCCAGGCCGCGTGGGCGATTCGCCAATTCTGGGCGCCGGTCTTTACGTGGATGGCGCGGTAGGCGCTGCCGGGTCGACGGGACGTGGCGAGGCAAACCTTTACAACCTTTGTTCCTTCCTGATTGTGGAAGAGATGCGGCGCGGAAAACATCCGAAGGACGCAGGGCTGGAAGCGCTCCGGCGGATCAAATCGAATACAGTGGAGAAACGTTTGCTGAATAGCGCAGGCAATCCAAACTTCGGCGTCAATTTTTATATCGTCAATGCGAAGGGTGAGTTTGCCGGTGTATCGATGTACACGGGTCCGTCTTACGCGATGTGTAATGAGGCAGGCCCGCAAACACTTCCTTGCGAGGGACTGCTACCAGGGAAGCCGACCGATTAATTGTCTACAACCGCAACGATGAACCGGTCGACACAATGAAGGCGGAGGTTGATGTCAGAACCGCCTGCGTTAGCGGGCGGTCTTCTTAGCAGATGGAGGCAGCCCACCCGCTAACGCAGGTGGTTCTGACAAGTGTTAGCGAGCGCCGCTGACTGTGAGTTGCCTTGTTTCAGACTGGCGTTTCACGATCACGAGGGTGATGTCGTCGGCGGCTTGAGTGCCCTGCGAGAATTTAGTTAAAGCAGACTCGATACGATCGCGAATCCCCGCAGCGGAAGCATCAACATTTCGTTGCACTACTTCATAAAGCCGCGTTGGCCCAAACTCCTCACCGCTGGGACTGGCCGCTTCAGTCACGCCATCCGAATAGATAACCAGGACGTCGCCCAGTTGCAGTTGCGTACGCCCTTCGCGGTATTCGGCGTTTGGCCGGATTCCGAGTGGAAGGCCGCCCGCGGCCAGTTGTTCAACTGTGCCGGCTGCATGAACGATGAGCGGCGGGTTATGACCTGCATTAAGAAACGAAAGCGTTCCTGACTCCGGATCGAGCTCAGCGTAAAAGAGAGTGACAAAACGGTTCGGCGGAATATTTTCGGCGAGGTACTTGTTAACGGCGGAAATAGTTTCGACGAGGGAATCGTGTGAACCGGTCTGCGCATGAATTGCAGCGTGCAGAGACGACATCAGGAGCGCGGCGGCAGTTCCCTTGCCTGAAACGTCACCGAGCGTAATGACCATCCGCCCATCGGGGCGGGCAATGAAATCGTAGTAATCGCCGCCGATTTCATAACAGGGAAAGCTGATGCCCTGAAACTCATAACCAGCCACGATCGGCGGCGCCGTCGGTTGAAAGCGCTGCTGAATTTCCATTGCGAGTTGCAGCTCACGCTCCAGACGTTCCTGCTGCAAGCGCGACTCAACCAACCGCGCATTCTCCACGCGAATTGCCGCGACGGATGCCAGAGTGGTCAGAACTTTCAGATGATCTTCGGTGAATCTTCCTTCCGCGATGGGCGAATCCGCATAGATGATGCCGAAAACCTTTTCCGCGACGCCGAGAGGAACTGCGAGCACGGACCTAACGCCCTGAAGCACCACGGTGCCACTCGCGAATCGAGGATCATGCTGCGCGTCGGACGTAAGCACTGACTTACCGCGAATCACCACTTCGTCCATCACGTTGCGGCTGACGCGGATCTCCCCAATTGCGCCGGCACGATCGCGCAGACGCGCCACCGCTACCTTCAGATCCTGATTCGCTTCATCGCGCATCATCAGCAGGCAACGATCAGCAGGCACCGCTTCGAATACGAGCGAAACGATTTGCTCAAGGGTTTGTTCCAGCGTAGACGAGCTCAGCAGCGTGATACCCACTTTGCTGATCAATGCGAGCAAGTCGCCTTCCCTGGCCACGCGCGCAACCACGCTCTCTTCGGGCTTGGTGCGAGCGCCTTCAATCGCTTCGAGCAGACCGGAGGTAGTGCGATCACCCGAGGCCAACGCGATGGTTGCTTCGGGTAACGAATGAGACGAATTATCGGTGATCATCGTGGCGCCCATACTTGAATGGTAGGTGCCATCATCGAAGACAATTTCCGTTTCACCAATCTGAATTCGTCCGCCCGGCGTTAAAGGCACCGTGCCTTCAACCGCCCCGCCGTTGTAAAGCGTTCCATTTGCCGAGCCGAGATCCTGCAGAAAATATTCTTCGCCCTCGCGGCGCACTTCGGCGTGCACGCGGGAAGCGAATGGATCGGGGATACAGAGATCGTTACGCGCTGAGCGGCCAAGCGTTATGCGCAGTCGTCCAAGCGGAAACCGGTCGGGCGCGCGGTCGGGGTATTTGACTATTAACTCTGACATTTTTGAGTTTAGATCTCGAATCTCGATCTCAAATTTCAAATCTTAAATCTTAAATCTTAAATCTTAAATTTCAGATCTCAAATTTTAGACTTGAATTCTTTAAATTTGCGTTACTCAAGTCGCGGCTTTCGAAGTGGTTCTCACAGCCACGGCGGGCCCTTCGCGAACCACGATTGTATCAGCGATAACATCGTGCAGGCCCCGCCCGCGCTGTGAAAGCGCCGCGATGACAAAGCCGATGCCGAAGATCGCAAACGATATTGGGTAACCAACAAAGTGTCTTAGAAACGCGCGGCCTATTCCGATGCCCCGGCCATCGCTGCGAAGTATGCGCAAGCCAGTGGCCCACTTCCCTGCCGTTAGCCCGGTTAAGCCTGGCAGAAGACCGAGATTCAACACGGCGATCAGAATTGCGAGAATAATTCCAAACGTCTCGGTCAAGCTGCCGGCCGTGCGTGCGCCGCCGCCTTGAAGCCGGCTAATCAAGGTACTAAAAGCGACGACGGCGACGAGCAAAACGTAGTCAATCAGAATTGCGCCGCAGCGCAATGAAAAAGGCGCGCGAAACCGCGCAAATCGCTGGCCCTGCGTACGCGGCTTGAGCGCTGGTCGAGATGGGACTGTTTCTACTGATGTCATTGAATCTTCTGTGATGGTCAGTTAGTGTCAGTGACCCTACCCCAGCAGAAAGTGCAGCGTAGTCTCTCCAAGTCGCAGCTTGTCTCCGCTGTCCAAAACTCGCGGCTGGCGCGGCGCGAGTCTGATCGAATCATTGATCACTGTGCCGTTAACCGAACCAAGATCTTCGACTAGAAACGTCTCGCCTTCGCGCCAGATCCTTGCATGGCGCCGCGAAACTTTCGTTTCGGGATCAAACCGGGAGAGATCAATTTCCGGAAAGACGTTGGAATGCGGATCTGTTCGTCCCAGCAGGTTATTGTCCTTTTGCAAAACGAAAGAGGCGTCGAGCTCAGTGGTCCCGGCGACCACAAGTTTTGCGGTGGGCCGGGCGGTGCGCAAGGTCGCGCTCGAACCAAGTCCAGCCAACGGCTGCTTAGCGCCACAGTGTGCGCAAAAGATATCGTCCGCGGCGATTCGTCCACCGCAGAAACCACAGAACACCGTTTGCACTTGCACCGTTTCGCCGCCAACCTGGCCTGAAGGCACGCCGTAACTAACGTGCCCGCTCATCAGTTTTTCGAGATGGCTCGCCAGCGCGTCGCGCATGTGTCCGGCCGAAGCGAATCGATCCTCAGGCTTGTATTCAACTGAACGCATCAGGATCGCTTCCATCTCGCTTGAGACCGAAGGCGAGATCTGGCGAGGCCGAGGGTTTTTGCTAAAGTCGAAAATTAAGAGCGGATTGTCCTGCGGGTCCGAACCTGTCAGCAGATGAAACATCGTGGCCCCAAGGCTATAGACGTCCGACCGCGCTTCCACCCGTCCACCAAAAAGTTCCGGCGGCGCATAACCCATCGTGCCAACCGCTGTCACACCCTTCTCTTCCTGTTTGACCCAACGCGCGATCCCGAAGTCAATCACCATGATGCGCCCGGTATTACCGTCGATCATTAAATTTGCCGGCTTGAGATCACGATAGATGATTGGCTTCGGTCGGCTGTGCAGGTATTCGAGCACGTCGGCGGTTTGCATTCCCCAGTCAGCGACCGTCTTTTCATCAATTCGACCGCCGGGTGCTGAGCGCAAGCGTGAAGCTAAATCGCCGCCGGAGATGAAGCGCATTACCAGATAAAACCGGCCGAGGGTTTCGTCGTAAAAGTAATCGTAAATCGTGGGGATAGATGGATGTTCGAGCGCGGTTAATAAGACGGCTTCACGTTTGAAGTCTGCGATCGATTTTTCATGCAGCGCGGGATCGAGATGCGCTTCCACCATCTCCTTCACGGCGCGAGGCGCATCGCCAAGATTTCGATCTTTAGCGAGGTATACAGCGCCCATACCTCCACCGCCTATGCGGCGAACTATTTCGTATCGCGCGTTTAAAACGCTGCCAGGATCGAGTTGCTTGACAGTAGGTTGATGTCCGCCGGTAGTACCCTTCTTGACCGTATGTTTGACAGGCACACCAACGTCGCCTGTCGACCCGCCGCCAAGGGATTCAGATCCAACCTTCGCGGCATCAGCTTCAGAAGAGGAATTTGCCGAAACAGGCGGCGCTGGTGAAACAGCAGCTGCTGTGCCCTGGGCCTCGCCAGCGACCACTTTTGCTTCGTCCTTAATTTGGGGTTCAGCGGATTGATTTGCAGCCGAAGGCTCGGCCACGGGATGCTGTGTACCGCAGCTGCTGCAAAAGGCTTCGCCCGGAACCACGGACCTACCACATTCGACGCATTCAGCCATTATTTCAATCCGTAAAACTCGGGGCTTCTTACAACTCCGGTGAGCCTGCTACTTGATAAGATGAAAGCGTAGAAACGTCTTCCCCACGATAATCTCGTCGCCGTCGTTTAGTGGCTGGCGCAACCCCGCGGCCAGTCGCTTTCCTCGATTCACAAACGTGCCGTTTGTCGATCCGAGATCCTCAAGAGAATATTTTCCATCCTGAAAGGTGATGCGCGCATGGCGACGCGAGACTTTTGCTTCCGGATCGTCAGAGTCGAGATCGACGTCGGGGAAGATGCCGCCGTCCGCGTCCCAACGTCCGATTTGGGATTCCACGGCACTTAACAAAAACTGTTTACCCGCGGACTTGCCCCGCTCAATTACGAGCTTTGCATGTGCCTTGTCGTTTGAACCTAGCGACGCTGAGAGGTTCAAGCCTGCTGCAGCTTTGCTCCCCGCCACTTCCGGCTGCGGAACGGCAGCAGGAGCGCGCGAACCATTCTGCCCTTTCGCCTCACTCTTACCCGCCCCTGTGCTCGGAGGTCCAACGCTGTGACGCGAATTGGGACGAAGAGGGGCGCCGCACTCGTCACAGTATTGCCCCCCATCCAGGTTTGAGGCTTTGCACCTTTCACACGTAATCATCGTTTTCGCAAGCTATTCGCCCGCCCGATCGGGAAAATCACAATTTTTTTGCAAGTAGGACTGGTTCGAGAACGGCTGGTCATTCTAGCGCGAAATTGATCGCCTCGCCAACGTTGCGATTCAGCAGCGCCCGGCAGGAGCAGTCGTCAAGGCAAATAGTTCCTTTCCTCTCATGGATGCCGAAGCGCGATGTTCTATTTCGCCTTCTCCGCTGGCTGCCGCTGCGGACCGCGCCAGCCTTTACTTGAAACAGTTTGCAGGATTTTCACGTAAGAACTACTCGAATCATACGGGTTTCCAAAAATGCACGGTTTTGTGCAGAATAATCACCCAGAGCAAGAATAGAGCAGAATCTCCCAGCGAAGGACTAAGTCATGGCGTTATCTCGAAAGAAAAAAATCATCATCGCGGTTTCGGCGGTCGCAGTGTTGGCACTGGTCATCCTCATCAGCGTCTTTGCCAGCCGAAAAGAAGAAGCTGAAGTCACGACGATAAAACTAGAGATCAAACCCGAACTCCGGCAGACAGTGACGGCTTCAGGCGAGGTGCGACCCATTCGTTACATCAAGCTGACCAGCGAAGTGCCCGGACGCATTGAGGAAATCTATGTCAATCCCGGCGATCAGGTAACGCAGGGGAGGCCGCTGGTGCGCGTCGATCCCACCCAGCTTCAGTCGAGCCAGGAAGCACAGTGGGCCGCTGCTCAGGGTGCAATGAACGATATTCAGAATGCGCGCAACGCAGTCGCGTCAGCGCAGCAGGGGCTGGTTGTGGCGGAGTCATCCGTTTCATCGGCGCGTCAACAGCTAGTGGCCCTCCAAACGCAGGTCGATCGCGCCCAGGTCGATTTGAATACCGCCCAACGTGAACTCAAACGCAATACCGATCTAATTGAAGCGGGTGTGGCGTCGCGATCGGAATACGACGCGGCGCGTGACCGTTTTGAACAAGCCAAGATTGCGTTGCAAACAGCCAGGGCAAATCTGGAGTCGCAGCGAATTTCCGTCAAAGAAGCGCAGGAGCGCGCCAATCAGCAAAAGCTTTCCGTGCAGGAAGCACGAACCGGAATCCGATCATCAGAGATGCGTGCGAATCAACAGCAGGCACTCCTCCGTGGTCAGTCAAGCCAACGTTCCAAAGCCACTCAACTATCGCCGCTTAACGGTGTCGTTGCCGACATCCCCACTCGCGTGGGTGAATATGCCGTGGCCGGTCTTTCGACGACGCCGCTCATGACCATTGCCGACATGTCTACAATCAATGTCGAAGTCAACGTAGACGAGACGGAGATTTCAAACGTAGAAGTCGGACAGCAGGCGAAAGTGAAAGTTGACGCGCTCGGTGATAAAGAGCTCACCGCAGTCGTCACACAAAAGAACCCGCTGGCGGTTTCCAAATCTGACACGCAGGGTGGACTCTCGAATCGGGTTAACGTACAGGAAGCCAAGGAATTCAAAGTCACGGTCGAATTACGCGATGTGCCGGACGACCTGCGCAACGGACTGCGTCCTGGTATGAGCGCTACTGCCACCATCACAACGAAAACCAAGAACAATGTGATTGCGGTGCCGCTTGAAGCCATCGTGGAAAAGGCGCCTAGCGCCGCTCCTTCGCCTGGGGCTACCATCGCCGGTTCAGTGCCCACGCCGGTGTCGGGTGAAAAGCCGAAGAGTATTAAGGGCGTCTACGCGCTGGATGGAAACAAGGTCAAATTCGTAGAAGTCACGACGGGTATCACTGGTGAAGCTGATATCGAAATTCTCACCGGGGCCACCAAGGACATGGAGATCGTGCGAGGACCCAGCCGCGTGCTGAAGACCCTGAAAGACGGATCCGTGGTGAAACGTCAAACCAAGAAGCCCGGCGCAAACGGAAACGAGAACAGTTAATGAGCGACGCCACACTGACATCTCCGGTACCACTGAGCGTGCAGCCGGGCGCACCGAGTGCACACGATGCAGGCTCGCTTATCTCCATGCGCAACATCTGGAAGACCTACGAGATGGGCTCGGAAAAGGTGCATGCGCTTCACGGAGTTTCTTTTGATATTCCGAAGGGTGAATACATTGCCATCATTGGGCCATCGGGTTCGGGGAAGTCTACCCTGATGAATCTGATCGGTTGCCTCGACACGCCGAGTCAGGGCGAGTATTGGCTCAACGCAAAGAACGTTTCAGAGATGGACGACGACGAACTCGCGCGCATCCGCAATCAGGAAGTTGGGTTTGTTTTTCAGACGTTCAATCTTCTGGCCCGAGCCACTGCGTTGCACAATGTCGAGTTGCCGCTCATCTATGGCGGAATCAGCTCGACCCAGCGGCATGAGATGGCCAAGCAAGCACTTGCCTCCGTGGATTTGGCTGACCGAATGATGCACCGACCCAATGAACTTTCCGGAGGCCAACGCCAACGAGTGGCCATCGCCCGCGCTCTGGTTAACCACCCCTCCATACTTCTCGCCGACGAGCCTACCGGTGCGCTCGACTCTAAGACCAGCATGGAAATCATGGATCTCTTCGAACGACTGCACGGCGAAGGAAACACAATCATCGTCGTAACTCATGAGCCTGACGTCGCAGCACGCGCGTATCGGGTCGTTTCCATTCGCGACGGATTAATCGAAAAAGACGAAAAGATTCGGTAGCCCGCGAAAACCTTTCAAAATGTTGACAGGTTAGGCGATGGTTTCAGGGCGTAAACGTTAAGGTTCTTGAGTGGATCTAAGAATTCAGAACCGGGAGCGGAAGCGACTGGGCTTGGTCTATCGATTTTTTACCATGCAAGAACGGTTACGACTGTGCAGAACCAATCGCAAGTCAAAAAGCTGCGCTTACTCCGACTGGCTCCGCTTTGGGAATCGTTTCTCGTAGCTGTCGGAAGTTTGCGCGCAAACAAAATGCGCACCGCCCTCACTCTCGTCGGAATCGTAGTCGGCGTGGCCGCGGTGATAGCAGTCGTAACGATCATTCAGGGCCTGGACAACAAAGTTGCGAGCACCTTTTCCTCACAGGGCTCAACAGTCTTCACCATCTCCAAACGACCTCAAATCATCCGCTCGCGCGAAGACTTCATCAAGTTCAATAAACGCAAGGACGTTACCCACGAAGATGCCGAGGCCATCGGGCGCCTCTGCACGTCCTGCTGGCGCGTAGGCCTCGCCGCCAATGCAAGAGAAACAATCAAGCAGGGCGATCAAAAAATGGAGAACTTCACGATTCGCGGTGTTTCGCCGACGTCGATGTTTGATATCGATGGCCGCAGCATCGACGTGGGGAGAATCTGGACTGAAGAAGAAGGAGAGTCGGGCCGGGAAATCTGCGTGGTCGGGTCCGACGTGGTTACAAATCTTTTTGGCAGCGCGTCAGCCGACCAGGTATTAGGCCGAGAAATAAAGATCGCGGGTCGTCCATTTCAGATCGTTGGCGTCCTGGAGTCTCTCGGTTCCATCTTCGGTGCCTCGCGCGACAGCGTCGCTTACATTCCTTATTCGACTTACCAAAAGCTTTATGGCGCGCGCGATTCGATCGTCGTCATGATTCAGGTGCCTACCGCAGAACAACTCGAGATGGCCCAGGACCAGGTGCGCACCATCATGCGCAATCGCCGAGGGCTCACCTTTGGCGAAGTAGACGACGAGGGCTTCTCTTTGGAAACCCAGGATGTCTTCCTGGATCTGTATGGAAAGGCAACTTCTAACATCTACATCGTTACGATTGCGGTGGCTGCAATCTCGCTCGTCGTCGGCGGAATCGTCGTGATGAATATCATGTTGGTTTCCGTTACCGAACGGACCAAGGAGATCGGCATTCGCAAAGCGCTTGGAGCACGACGCAAGGACATCCTGACCCAGTTTCTGATCGAGGCGGTAGCAGTCACGGCTATTGGCGGAGGAATCGGAGTATTGACTGGTTTTGGCCTCGCGTACTTGATTGCCGCGCTGATCGGATTTCCGTTGTTGATGAGTGTTGGATCCGCTGTGCTGGGCGTTGGAGTTTCATCGCTGGTGGGCATCATCAGCGGTTTATGGCCCGCCTGGCGCGCGGCGCGATTGGATCCGATTGAAGCCTTGCGGGCGGAATAGATCGAGCAGCGGCTCTGCCGCCCACCGTGCGGAAAGGCTCAGCCTTTCCGGAGCCCACTTCTTGTTTCTCTAAGAGGCTATGCCTCAGGAAAGGGAGGCATAGCCTCGACAAGCGTGCAGATCCCCACGGTAAGGCAGAGCCTTACCTCACGGAGGGCGGCAGAGCCGCAGTTACGCCCGTTTTGACTGACTGTCCATGCGTTTCGACGACATAAAAGAATCATCCCTGATGGCCTTCGACACCCTGCGGGCCAACAAGCTGCGTTCGTCGTTGACGATTCTCGGTGTCAGTGTCGGCGTGATCACGATCATCTTCATGGTTTCGATCATCCAGGGTTTGAATAAAGCATTCGCTGACCAGGTGGAGTCTTTAGGTTCAAACACAATCTTCGTCTCGAAGTTTGATCCGGGTTTTGGCCGTCCTCCAGGGCCAGAAGAGATCCATCGAAAGGATCTGACGATGGAAGACGCTGAGGCGTTGCGACGCGAGGGACCATCCATCGCCGGAGTGTCGCCAATCCACCGCATGATTGCGGTGACCACTCGCTATCAGAACAAGCAAACCGACACGCCCATCCTTCTTGGCGTGACTCCCTACTACGAATTTGTCCATTCACAATTCGTCGCGCGAGGACGTTTTATCAAAGACCTCGACATGGACAATCGCGAAAATGTTTGCATTGTTGGAGTGGATGTTGTGCGCGCTCTTTTTCCCTTCGAAGATCCGGTCGGTAAAGAAGTGCGCATCGATGGCACTCCCTATTCCGTAATTGGGGTGATGGAACCGCTGGGGAACTTCTTCGGGCAGTCGCGCGACAATTCGATCTTCGTTCCCATCACCACCTTCGACAAGTATTACGCCGACCGGCCTTTTCCGGGAGTGGTGTTCTTCATAATCGTCAGGCCCCAATCTCGAGCTTACGTGAAGTCTGCCATTGATGAAATTACCGACATCCTGCGGCGCCGCCGGCGGGTTCCGATCAACGAAAAAAATAACTTCGGCATCTCTTCTCAGGATTCCCTGCTCGACATCTACAACCAGTTAACCGGCGCCACTGCCCTCGTGTTGACCGCGATCTCTTTCGTGGCCCTGATGATTGGCGGCATCGGAGTGATGAATATCATGCTCGTGTCCGTCACTGAGCGAACTAAAGAGATCGGAGTTCGCAAGGCGGTAGGCGCAACTCGTTTCAACATACTTTCGCAGTTTCTGATTGAAGCCGTTGTGTTGACGGCCATCGGAGGCGTTACCGGCCTCGCGGTGGGTGAGGCGCTGGCATTTCTGATAAACAGGTACTCGCCGCTTCCGGCTCATGTTCCCCTATGGGCCATCGGCGTCGGCATTGGCGTTTCGGCCGCGGTAGGAATAGTCTTTGGATTGTGGCCGGCATGGAAAGCTGCTCGACTCGATCCTATCGAAGCGCTCCGCTGGGAATAGTCCCGAATGTAACGCAAACTGTTAGTTTGCGGTTCTCATGTAGTCGTCAGGCAAAGGCGCGAAAACTAACAGTTTGCTGTTCGTCCGCTCAGCCTTTGGACTGCTTGCTTTGCAACTAAAATGAGCCGTAACCCGTAGTAAACAAACCGTGAAATTCATCGAAACTCTGAAACTGGCGATCGCCGCAATTTGGGCGCACAAATTGCGCTCAGCGCTCACTCTGCTGGGGATGATCATCGGCGTCACCGCCTTCGTGGTAGTCGTCTCCCTCATCCAGGGTTTTAATCGTTACATCGACGAAAAAATTGCCGGCATCGGATCCAAATCGTTTTCAGTGCAGCGTTTCAACTTCGAGGATTTTAAGGACCTCGACACTATCGCCGCCGCACAACGACGGAACAAGGAACTAACACTCGACGACCTTGAATATCTCCGGGCACGCGCGACGCTGATTGACAAGATTGGGGCGAAGGCGCGGGCCAGTAGATCGTTGGTAAAGCGTGACTCGAAATTCGCTGAAGATGTGCCGGTAGACGGATCGATGGCGGTGAATGCCGAAATTAATAATACCAACGTCGTGGAAGGCCGCTTTTTTACTGAATCAGAAAACGAGGCCGGCATGCGTGTCGCGTTTATCGGCATGGACGTGGCCACAGCCTTGTTTCCCGCCGATGCCTCGACTGCTATCGGCGAGGAGATAACCATTTCTGGACTGCCCTACCGCGTCATCGGCATCGCCGAAGTCAAAGGAACGGTCTTTGGAGTACCGCAGGATAATTTCATAACGCTCCCGCTTAAGACTTACGGAAACAACTTCGGTGGCTTCACCCGCAATCGCCTGCTCTACTTCCAGGCAACTTCAAAGACCGATGACACGTTCACTGACGCTGTCGATGAAGCGAGATTTCTGTTGCGTACCCGTCGCCATCTTAAAGCTGACGAAAAGGACAACTTTGGGATTGTTACTCCCGATGCGATCACCGGATTTCGTGACCGCTTGCTTGGTCCCACCTATTTAGTGGCTGTCGCAGTCCCGGGTATCGCTCTGCTTGTGGGCGCAATCGTGATCATGAATATCATGCTGGTTTCCGTGACAGAGAGAACGAAAGAGATTGGCGTACGCAAATCGCTTGGCGCCCGCCAGATGGATATCCTTAAACAGTTTCTTGTGGAAGCCGTTACGCTTTCTGCGATCGGAGGTGGCGTCGGCGTTTTGCTCGCCTGGGTTATCGGAACGATCATGACCGCCATCTTTTTCCCGACCTACCTTTCCCTGGGAGCGATTTTGTTTACGGTATTAGTCTCCGGTGGAATTGGCGTAGCTGCCGGCGTGTTTCCCGCGTGGAAAGCGGCGCGGCTTGATCCGATCGAAGCCCTCAGGGCAGATTAAGAGCCCGGTGGCTGTTTGTAACGCAAACTGTTAGTTTGCGCGCTGATTGCAAGTATCTGTGGGGACGCAAACTAATAGTTTGCGTTACATAAGTTTTTTATGAAGATTATCCGTACTGACATATACGAAAACCTAAAGATGGCGCTGGACACTTTGCGCGCCAATAAACTGCGCTCCTTTCTAACTGTCTTCGGTGTGATGATAGGCGTGATTACCGTCATGCTAATTTCTTCGATCATCAGCGGTGTGGATACCACCGTCAAGAAGGAGCTCGAGTCTTACGGTACCAATGCGATTTACATCATCAAGTTTGACGCGGGTATTCGCATCGGCCGCCTTTCGCGCGAAGAACGAATGCGCAAGGATCTTACTTACGACGACGCGATAGCCCTGGCGCAACTGCCGGCTGTCGATCTTGCAGTTCCCTTTCTCGATATCACCAACAATTTTTTCGGACAGAAGCTCATGGTGAGCGGCCCCGGGAAAACCTCCGCAGCCGTAGCGCTGCAGGGAACCCTGCCCGATTTTGAGCGCGCGGGCACGCAGGTGATCAGAGAAGGACGGTTCTTTTCTCAGTTTGAGAACGACAGTAACGAAGAAGTAGCAGTAATTGGTTCGGCCGTGGCCCAGGATTTTTTCCCCTTCGGGTCGGCTGTCGGAAACGAAATCGAAATTGGCGGTAATAATTTTCGCGTCGTCGGCATACTGGAAAAGCGCGAGCAGTTTCTTATGGGCGGAGGCGACGATGATCAAAACAACGTCATTTACATGCCCTACAATGTCGCGCGCAAGTTAAAACCGAATTCCGAGGGCGTCTACATCTTAGCGGTCGCCCGCAAGGGCATGATGGACGAGGCGAAGGATCAGGTTACGGATTTGTTGAGAGTGCGGCGGCAGGTTCCCTTTGGCAAACCCGATAACTTTGGACTGCAAACCGCGGAAGGATTCCTCAGTAACTTCCGATCCATTCTCAGCGGGGTGGCCATCGCGATGATCGTCGTCTCCTCGGTCGGCCTAATGGTTGGGGGCATCGGCGTAATGAATATCATGCTGGTGTCAGTGACCGAACGGACCAGAGAAATCGGTGTGCGCAAGGCGATCGGCGCGAAGCGCAGCGACATCATGTGGCAGTTTCTGATCGAAGCCGCGACACTTACCGGATTTGGCGGTCTGGTGGGTCTCTCCATTGGGTGGCTCCTAACGTTCCTCTTGCGGCTCTTACTCCCGTCTTATGTGCCGCTATGGGCGCCAATCGGTGGATTTGTTGCGAGTGTCGGTATCGGACTTATCTTCGGTATTTGGCCGGCGTGGAAAGCTGCGCGCCTCGATCCTATCGAATCACTTAGATACGAGTAGCATCGCTCACAGTTTTGTAAGTCAGAAAGAAAAAGAGCTACAGCAATTCGCTGCGGCTCTTTTTCTGCTTAGTCAAGGTAGCGCTTCAAGCTAAGCGCCATCGTCATGGTTACGAGATGAAGCTCGAGAACAGCGTGGCGAAGATCATTCCGAATAACAGCGCCAGCACCCAGAGTGTTATGGTCACGCCCCAGGCGGCACTGGAACTGACTTTCTGCCCGGTGTTAGCCAACGCCTTAGCTCTTAGCCATAGACCGTAGAAAGATAGAACACCTATCGACCCAGCGAGTACGAATAGCGCCGGATGTTCTGCCGGTGAAAACAACACTCCCAAATTGTCCTGCACCAACGTCTCACCTCCCAGGATCGGGTGAACGTCCTCAGGCGCTTTGACGAAGAGAATGATCAAGCTCAGCAGTTTTGAAATCACCGTCACCGGTAGCCAGGAATAGAAGACGGCTGACAGTGCCTGCCAAAAATTAATCCGTCCGCCAAACACCAACACGCCCAATAAACAAAGACCGGCAATGAAACAGCCAAACACGAAAAATCCGACAAAGCTTTTAGCGAATGTCTGGACTCGCTGAATTGGCTGCGTCGCCTCCTGCAACGCGGCAGTTTTCTGCGCTTCCATTGCCTCGGGCGGCGGCTTGATGGGACTGGATTCCAGCTTCTCCATCGTGAAGTCAACGATGCGCTGCGGGGTAAGTCGCTGAATAAACGCAGCGGAGTAAACACCATTCACTACCACTAATACCAGAAACGCTGCCAACCAGAATGGATGCGATCTCAAATTCTTAAAGACGCGGGTGGGTTCATAAAACACTCCCAACACCTTCTGCAAGCCCGACATCGGTGGTTCATCGGTATCTTTGGTTTCGGGTAGCGGAATAAAGCTCAACGCGAA
The DNA here is from genome assembly GCA_963724185.1 of Pyrinomonadaceae bacterium. Lineage (GTDB taxonomy): Bacteria > Acidobacteriota > Blastocatellia > Pyrinomonadales > Pyrinomonadaceae > PSRF01. Next base: position 170,866 of record CAVRTN010000002.1, read on the forward strand.
GAGCAGAATCCCCCAGAAAGCGAAGGCGATACCAGTCATGATTCCGCCGGGGAGGAACCTCGCGATTCCCGCAACCAGCAGAAGCACACCGAGCACAAATAGTCCGATCGCGATAGGTCGCAACCTGGTAGGCCGTAGTTTTGGTGGATCGGGTTGAGGGTTAAATCGAGGTACTGGAATCTCCGGATCGCTCATGGTGGTCTATCCTCCTGTGATAAAGGACGGGGGAGACAAGCTTCCGTCCGGGGCGTGGCCCGAGCCCGGGCATTGTTGTGAAGGCCTTATACGCTCCAATCGGTTGTCATGTTTCAAATGCCGCTGGAGAAATTCATTCCTTAATTCCGATCTGCCAAGGCCTCCACGGGCTTTGCTTCAGCCCATCCAGGCACGCGGATGCAGGCCACCGTGTGTCCCGGTAAGACTTCGCGCAACTCTGGATCGATCCGCGCACAATCGTCAATAGCTATTGGGCAGCGCGTGCGAAAGCGGCAACCAGAAGGAGGGTTGATCGGCGTCGGCACGTCGCCCTGCAATACGATGCGTTCGCGTTTTTGTTTTGGATCGGGAACAGGAATCGCCGACAGCAATGCCTTTGTATACGGATGCAGCGGCTGCGCGTAGAGATCTGCCGCCGTGGCCACCTCAACAATTCGTCCCAGATACATGACTGCCACTCGCGTCGAGATGTGTTCGACCACGGCGAGTCCGTGAGAGATGAAGAGATAGGCAAGCCCAAACTCCTCCTGGAGTTCCTGCAAAAGGTTCACCACTTGCGCCTGAACCGAAACGTCCAGCGCCGAGACGGGCTCGTCAGCCACAATAAGTTTGGGATTGAGGGCGAGCGTGCGCGCAACGCCGATGCGCTGGCGCTGTCCGCCTGAAAATTCGTGGCTGTAACGATTGCGATAGTTCGGGTCGAGGCCCACACGTTTCAGCAACTCGGCGACGCGATCCCGGCGTTCGCTTTTCGTGCCGATGTTGTGAATCACCAAAGGCTCGCCGACGATGTCGCCCACCTTCATCCGGGGATTCAGAGATGCGTAAGGATCCTGAAAGACGATCTGCATCTCGCGGCGAAGCGCGCGCAGATCGGCCTTGCCCAACGAAAGAACATCGCGTCCTTCAAATTCTATTTTTCCGGAGGTGGGTTCGATGAGGCGCAGCAGGCAACGGCCCACCGTAGACTTGCCGCACCCTGATTCGCCGACGAGTCCGAGCGTCTCGCGAGGAAAGATTTCAAACGACACGCCATCTACAGCGCGCACCACATCGTCACTGCCTTCCACCGCGAAATGTTTTACCAGTCCGCGGACGCTGACGAGTTCGTCGTGATTATTCGTACTCATTTGGCGAAAAGTCTATCCGCAGATTTCGCAGATTACACGGATTATGAAGTTGTGGACCGTTTAGAGGCGGGCAGCACCCGCCGTCTCAGCGTTGAACCGGCGGGCGATGCCCGCCTTTAAACCCGTAACTGTCAAAACTAATCTGCGGAATCCGCGAAATCTGCGGATACGTTTTGATGATCGGCCGCCACCGCGGCAGCCAGGTCAAACAACACACAACGGACTCTCACGTCTCCCTCCAGTTGGTAAAGCGGAATCTCTTCTTCGGTGCAGCGCGGCATCCGGTGCGGACAGCGCGGTGCGAAATGACATCCCGGCGGCAAATTCGTAGGGCTCGGCACCGTGCCCTCAATCGTTTCCAATCGTTCTTTCTTTGCTACGTGCTCGACCGTAAGCTTCGGTACCGATCGGAGGAGCCCTTCCGTGTACGGATGTCGAGGTCGCGCAAATAATTCGTCCACCGGCGACTCTTCAACAATCCGCCCCGTGTACATTACGGCCACACGATCGGCAACTTCCGCCACCACACCAAGGTCGTGCGTAATCAAGAGAACTGCTAACTCGCGATTCTTCCGCAGATCATTCAACAATTCCAATATCTGGGCCTGGATGGTTACGTCAAGTGCAGTGGTCGGCTCATCTGCAATTAGTAACTTCGGATCGCACGCTAGCGCCATCGCGATCATCACGCGCTGGCGCATGCCGCCTGACAGTTGGTGCGGATAATCATCTACACGTCGCGATGGATCAGGAATCGACACTTCGCGCATGGCGTCAATTGCCGCCGCGCGCGCATCTTTTCGTGAAAGCTTCCGATGGAGCCGCAACGCCTCGGCAATTTGCTCGCCGACCGTGTAAACAGGATTGAGCGAGGTCATCGGATCCTGAAAGATCATCGCGATGTCGTCGCCGCGAATCTGGCGCATCTCATCGTCCGGTAGTTTCAGCAACTGCTTGCCGTCAAAAGTAATCTCACCGCCAACAATTTTTCCCGGCGGCGCGATCAGACGCATGATCGAAAGCGCAGTGATCGACTTTCCACAACCCGACTCTCCCACCAGCCCCAGCAACTCGCCTGGATCGAGAAAGAAAGTGACATCATCCACCGCGCGCACCAGACCAGCGCGCGTCGGAAAATGCGTCTGAAGATTTTTGACTTCGAGTAGGTGCGCCATGATCTAAACAACAAACCTTAATACAGGTTGAAGGTGTATTCGAGTTGCAGGTGCGTGGAAACAAAGCGTCCGTCTTTGATCGCGGGAATGAACCTGATTTGCCTCGCAGCTTCCAGCGCTTTTTCGGTCAACCCAGACGGGAGACCCGAAACAACAGACAACCTCGTCACCGCTCCAGACCTCGCGAGGACACACCTCATGATGACTGTTCCAGTAATTTGCTGTTTTCGAGCTTCCTCTGTGTAGGTCGGTTCAGGCTTTACTACCGCTACAGCTTTTCGTGTCACGTCTTTTCCCGAAAACGCAATGTCCTCCCCCTGGGCGGAACTGGGCGGACGCGATGATTGCAAGCCTGCGCCCTCCACGATCGCGATTCCTCCGTCTGTTGGCTCAAGCACTATAGAATCAAAGAACCTGGTTACTTCCGCTGTTGAATCTACGAGCGACGAACTTTGGGCTTTGAAAACGTAGAGGTTACGTTTGGTGATGAAGTATTGAGTGACCACACTCATGGCATCGTCTTGAAAGCGATACTCCACACCGTCGCTGCCTGAAACTTTGAGTTTCCCTTTTAGCTCACCTGACTGGCCGTATTCGTCCTTGAATTTATCGATGAAAGCATTAAGCCCTTGCCGTCGCTCAAAAACGTGGATCGCATAGACCACGCCATTGGAATAAACTCCGATGAGATGACGATGTCGCAGTCCGGACGACGACTGTGTGCGTTCATCGTAAGCACTCATCGCAGGTGCTGATGGTAGAAGCACTGAAAAGTCTCTCTCTCTGACCGTGTAACGTTCCCATTCCGGTGTTCGTTCAGGTCTCGATGACTGAAACGTTAGTTGTCGGCCTACCGCGTTAGGCATAAAAACCACCAAGCCGAGAAACAAAATTACGAAGTGACTTTTCCACCCAAACAGACTGGATTTTGAAAACATAAACAACCTCACAAACTCTTCCTCAATCAATTCTCAGGAGTGACGTGGAAAACTTCGCTGCAGCGCTTCTGCCCAGTCAATAAAAGCCCTAATTTGCTCGGGCGGGGTATGCCGGCCTTCGCGAAAAACGAAAATCTGATTTCCACCGCCGTCAGTACTTACACCAGGATTCGCCTCGTAGAAAGCCAACAAAGCGTCGCCAAATGTTTGTCGAATTCGCTGTTCCTCGTTACCGCGCAGAAGATACTGACTGGAAAACCCCGGCCGATTGCCGAAATCGATGTCCTGATAGCCCAGGGCCGAGATCAACTTGTGCAGGAAGTTTTCCGGCCGCAACGAGAAAAACGGCAGATTCAACTCGCGGGATTCAAAGTAAGCGACAGACTGATAATGAGTCGACTGATGCTTTCCCGAACCGGTCGTGTAAGTGTAGTCAAACAGCGCAGCCTTCACGCCATTCGTGTGGCCATACATGATGTTGTTGATCTTCTTGCTGTGACCACTGTTAAAGAGGCCAAAATTATTCATGCCGGGGATCCAGTCCATCGGCGCTTCCTGGCCAAACTGCCAGCCCAGAAGATTCGCCACGGCGCTTAGATGTTCCGTTCGTTCACGCGCCTTCTTCCGGTTATAAACGGTCAGCACGATGACAAAGATAATGATCGCTCCAATAAACAACAGACTCAGCAGAATCGGTGCGACTGATTTCATTTCTCCGACTATTACCTTTCGCTATTTTGGCCCGGCGTCCCTCCGCCCAAACTGTCTTATTACCGGACAAAATGGCATTTTCCGCGTGAAGAATCATTTTTCCACGCCTGTGCGGACGCCATTTCCAGTGCGCCGGATCGTTTTTCCACCTGTGCGGACGCCATTTCCAGTGCGCCGGATCGTTTTTCCACCTGTGCGGACGCCATTTCCAGTGCGCCGGATCGTTTTTCCACCTGTGCGGACGCCATTTCCAGTGCGCCGGATCGTTTTTCCACCCGTGCGGACGCCATTTCCAGCGTGCCGGATCGTTTTTCCACCTGTGCGGACGCCATTTCCAGTGCGCCGGATCGTTTTTCCACCTGTTCGGACGCCATTTCCAGCGTGCAGAATCGCGTTTCAACCTGTGCGGACGGCATTTCCAGTCTATAGAACCATTTTTCCACGTTTACAGTCCGAGCTTATCCATCTTTGCGTTTTCATACTGGCTGTCTTCACCCGGATAACGCAGCAACGAATCAAACTTGCCGGTCTCCTTCGCGAGCGCCCAGATGATGCTTTCACCTGCCGGCACAATCTTAGGCTCAGCCGAAAACACCGGATCTTTGAATGCTTCGTCGGCGTCGATCAATTTCCATCCCTTGCTCTTAAACATGTCGAGCAGGTCGCCGAGAAACAGTGCGTTCAACAGATTGAAGTGTACGAGGATGGTGTGCTTCACGCTGCGGCCCAACGTCTTCCGGCTGAGGTCATCATAATAGAGAGCACGCTCCCACATGTGATCGAGATAGAAATCGCGATAGGGTTTCACATCGGCACCAGGATCCTTTGTTAACCGCGCGCTGAGACGATTCTCGACGGCCCAGTCTGAGGCATCGATCGTCACATGCCCAGTTCGATAGCCATGCTGTTTCAAGAACTTTCGCACGTCATCCCGCTTGATCGCAGTTTCACCTTCCTTGAGGAAAGGAAAACGAAAACTCTTCTGGTAGCGCGGGAATTCTTTGAGCAACGCCTCACCCTTGAGGATGTCAGCCGTAAACTGGTCCGTCGTTACTTCGCCGCTGTTAAGATACGTGTGCGAATAGGAATGATTCCCGATCATATGACCAACCTGATCCCACTCGCGCAGCAAGCTCTTGCCCTTGTCGTTGTCTACATACTTTGCTGCGACGAATAAAGCAGCTCTCAACCCACCGTGCGACTTCAACGCCTGGAGAACAGCCTTGTTTCTTTCATCCGGCGACAGCTTCACTGATTTGTTCCAGTTGAAGTCGTCCATCGTGATGGCAATTCGCGGTGTTTGTGTTTTGTCCGGCAGCGCGCCTGAAAGTTTTATACCTCCCATGCCAAACGCGAGTGCACCCATGCCAAGGCTGGTCGTGAATTCTCTTCGGTTCATAACTAATTCCCTGGGGTTATCCGCAGATTACGCGATTACACAGATTTCCAGACGCTTAACTTGCAGAGCTGCGTTCAAAGCCATCCACGAAAGCACACGAACTGACACGAAAAGTTGTTAACTTAATCTGTGAAATCTGCGTAAACTGCGGATAGCACATCACACGGTTGACGTTTCCTTGTATTCACCCCAAACACCGCGCAGTCGATTGCTAATCTCTCCGACAGTCGCATAAGCCTCGACACACTCAAGAATTCGAGGCACCAGATTTTCCGTGCCTCGCGCTCCCTCTTCCAGCTTTGCCAGGGCAGCGTCGACGCGCGGCGCGTCACGCCGGTTCCGCACTCCGCGGAGGCGTTCGATCTGTTGCTGTTCAATAGCTGGATCAACGCGCAGCGTCGGCACCTGAGCTCCTTCGTCACTCTGGAAACGGTTCACACCCACTACGATCGCCTCGCCTGCTTCAACGGCACGCTGATAACGATAAGCGGCTTCCTGAATTTCACGTTGCACATAACCCGTTTCAATTGCGCGCAACATGCCGCCAAGCGCGTCAATCTTCTCCAGATACTTCTGCGCCCGGTCCTCAATTTCGCTGGTCAGGTGTTCGATTGCATATGAACCCGCGAGCGGATCGGCCAGGTCGGCAACTCCAGACTCGTGTGCTATCACTTGCTGAGTTCGCAATGCGACGCGCGCCGCATCTTCAGATGGCAAAGCGAGCGCCTCGTCCATTGCGTTTGTGTGCAACGACTGGGTGCCGCCAAGAACTGCTGCCAGCGCTTGCAGAGTAGTGCGCACTACGTTTACTTCCGGCTGCTGGGCCGTCAGCGAGGAGCCCGCAGTTTGAGTGTGAAAGCGCAACATCAGCGAACGCGGATCGCGTGCCTTAAACCGCTCGCGCATGATGCGAGCCCAAAGCCGGCGTGCCGCCCGAAACTTGGCAATCTCCTCCAGAAGATTGTTGTGAGCATTGAAGAAAAAAGAAATGCGCGGAGCAAACTCATCCACCTCGAGACCAGCATTCAGGGCCCACTCAACGTAAGTGATTCCGTCGGCAATCGTAAACGCAACTTCCTGCACGGCGGTGGAGCCTGCTTCGCGGATGTGATAGCCGCTAATCGAAATGGTATTCCAGTTTGGAGCTTCTCGCGCGCAGAAAGCGAAGATATCAGTAACCAGACGGAGCGAAGGCGCGGGCGGATAGATGTAAGTGCCACGAGCGATATACTCTTTCAAGATGTCGTTTTGGAGTGTTCCTTTCAGCTGATTAAAAGGAACGTTTTGCTTGCGCGCGACAGCCATGTAAAGACACAGGAGCGTCGCCGCCGTCGCGTTGATGGTCATCGAAGTTGAAACGCTGCTCAGTGAAATACCATCAAACAAGCGCTCCATGTCCTCGAGCGAATCAATAGCCACGCCTACTTTGCCGACCTCCCCGCTGGCAAGCGGGTCGTCTGAATCGAGACCAATCTGGGTCGGAAGATCGAAAGCTACTGAAAGGCCGGTGGTCCCCTGAGCGAGAAGATATTTATATCGCGCGTTGGATTCCTCGGCGGTGGCATACCCGGCATACTGGCGCATGGTCCACAAGCGCCCGCGATACATATTCGAATAAATGCCGCGGGTGTAGGGGAAGTCGCCGGGCGAGTTCAAGTCTTTTTCGTAGTCTACCGAATCGGTATTGCGAGGATTGAAATCGGCGGGAAGATCGATCCCGGAAGATGTTTCGAAACGCTTGCGGCGCTCGTCGTGTGACTTGGTTGCCATTTAGATTCGTCGTAGCTGCTGTGTAATCCAACGGTGCGGGTAATTCAAAAGCCTAGCATAGAATAGTTTGTAATCGCACACTAACCGCAAAGCGCGCAAAGAGGTGTCGCAGGGGGACGCGAAGACAACGACGCTGCGTTCTTTGCGAATGTCTTAGCGGACGTTGCGGTTCAATCACTTGCTTATCCGTGTGATAGATTCAGTAGTAACAGGCAAACGCAGATCATGAACACCATTACAGTAACCAAGCGCGGAGCAGACCGCATTCGGCACGGCCATCTCTGGATCTATCGCAGCGATATCACAAGCACGGATGACGCCGCCGGCGGATCGGTCGTGAGAGTCAGCGACACTAACCGAAACTTCGTGGGTCAGGCTTTCTACAGCGACAGCTCCCAGATAGCTCTTCGTTTTCTAACGCAGACGGATGAAACGATCGACCGTAAGTGGTGGCTAAATCGCATCCGGCAGGCGGCACTGCGTCGCTCTGACATAGACTCAACAACCAACGCGTACCGGCTGGTCTATTCCGAAGGCGATTTGCTTCCCTCGTTGATTATCGATCGTTACGACGACGTTTTCGTGCTGCAAACACTCTCGCAGGGTACCGAAGCGATTAAGCCGTTGCTGGTCGAGCTGCTCATAGAACTCTTTTCGCCGCGCGCGATCGTTGAACGAAACGACGTGCGGGTGAGGCAGCATGAAGGACTCCATCTGACGACGGGAATACTTTACGGCGAGGCTCCGGCGGAATTTGAAATACTGCAGGACGGCGTTCGGTTTTTGGTGTCGCCGCTTTCGGGCCAGAAGACGGGATCGTTTCTCGATCAGCGCGAAAACCACGTTGCCGCGCGCACGCATGGTCACGGGCGTGCCCTGGATTGTTTCTCATTTGCCGGTGGTTTCGCATTACAACTCGCGAGGGTTTGCGAGAGCGTTATCGGTCTGGACATCTCCGCCGAGGCAGTCCAGGCAGCGCAACGAAACGCCGCGCTGAATGGCTTAGAAAATGTGGAGTTTCGCGAAGCTAATGTTTTTGACACGCTGCGCGACCTGGAATCGTCGGGCGAGCACTTCGATACCATCGTGCTCGATCCGCCGGCGTTTGCTAAGAACCGCGCCAGCGTTAAAGCAGCGACGCGCGGATACAAAGAGATCAACTTGCGCGCGATCAAGTTGCTGAATCCGGGCGGAGTTCTGATTACCTGTTCGTGTTCGTATCACATGGCGGAAGGTTTGTTTCTGGGACTAATTGCGGAGGCAGGCAACGACGCACGGCGCCGGCTGCAGCTGGTTGAGAAGCGAATGCAGGCGCGCGATCACCCGATCTATTTGGGCGTGCCTGAGACCTATTACCTGAAATGCGTGGTTGTGAGAGTGTTGGACTGACGCGATGTTCGGCAAACTTCCGTTCGTCGTTTGTTGATTAGTCTTTGCGAGTTGCGACCAACTGAAGTTTATCCGATATCAGCTGCGGACAGGTTCGCTACGCACGCTCTCGGCGAGTCGCTTCGCGTCAGGCAACACTTCGAGTGCCCGGAGAACCTGCGGATCACTGTCGAGCAGCACGCGCGCGCCGGCATCGCTCGAGAATCCCGCGGTAATAATCTCTTCACGCAGACGCAGTTTCACAAAATCGATATCTTCCTCGAGTTGTAATGGCGTTAACTGCGATTGCACATCGGTCCTCACGAAACTACGAAAAGCTTCGAGCACGCGATCGCTGATCGGATAGTCAGTGGCCCTGGCGGTTTTGCCATACTGCACTTTCTCGACTTTGTAACTTTCCAATCCAGGCAATAAGCCCGCTGCGAGTTGGCGAGTAAATTGAAACGCGGCTTCCGCGATGCGATTTCTGGTTGGGGTAAACGTCAGCGGCTTCACTTCGATGTCCGGCGTGATCCCGCCACCGCCATAGAACACTCTGCCGGCTGCGGTCGTTACCGCTGGTCCATTTTGGACGTGAGGCGTTAACGACGCCTGCGGGGCCGGAGTGGCGGCGTTGCGGGCCTTCACCGAGCCTGCTGGCGCTGACTGTGGATTCGCCACTTCAGCATCGTGTCCCGTGTAGTAGTCGTAGAGCGAACCGCTCGAGTAGTCGCGTTGGAGAGAGCGTCCGTAGGGCGTGTAATAACGCGCTGTGGTTAGCGTCAGGCCCGTATTGAATGGCAACTGAAACACGTGCTGCACGAGACCTTTGCCGAAGCTGGTCTCACCAACAACCAGGCCACGGCCATGGTCCTGAATCGCGCCGGCGACAATCTCAGTGGCCGATGCTGAACCCCGATTAATCAGGATCACGAGTGGGACATCTTCCGGATCCGCTCCGCTTGATTTGTAAACGATCGGATCGCTGTATTCCGTGCGGCCCTTTACCGAAACAACTACCTGCCCCCGCGGCAGGAATTCACTCGAGACATCGATTGCCTGGTTGAGCAGCCCGCCGGGATTGCCGCGCATGTCGAGAACGAGCTGGCGCATGCCCTGGGCTTTTAGTTTCTTTATTGCCTCTCGCAGTTCTTCGTCGCTGGTGCTTTGGAATCCGCCCGTCAGGCCGACGTAGCCTGTTCCCGGCCGCAGGATGTAGGAATTGCGGATTGAGGGCAGTGGAACTGAATCGCGGATGAGTGTGAAACTGAGTGGCGCTTCGGCCCCCGCCCGATCCACCTTGATCGTTACTGCTTCTCCCCTGCCGCCGCGGACTCGCTTCGAAACCTGTTCGCTGGTCCATTGACGGGCATCTTTGCCGTCTACTTCGAGGATGCGATCGCCGTAACGAAGACCTAAGCGGCCAGCGGGTGTTCCCTCGACGGCTGAAGAAATATAAACGCCATCGCGATGCTGCACGATCGTCACGCCGATACCATAGAAACGCGAGTCCTGATCTTCCTTCAGCTTCTTGAATTCGCTGTAGGGGAAATACATCGAATGAGGATCAAGCGTTGAAAGCATGCCCTGGATGGCCGCTTGTGTGGCTTTTTCGTAGTCGATCTCACCTGCGTACTGAACTGAAATTGCTGAAACTGCTTCGTTGTAATCCTGCTCAATATCGCTGGCCTGGGTCCGTGGAGCAGCTCCGTTTGCGGGCACACTGTGACGAAAACGGCGTGAACGGCCAATCGTTCCGCCTACGAGGGCGGCCACCAGAATAATGGCGCTGGCGGTGATGATGAATCTTCTGGTCATTTTCTAACGCGTGCTATTGCCTATCAGGAGAGCTTCCGGTAGCAACTGCAGTGAATATTAACATATCAATGTGTTTCACCCCGAAGCAGTGCCGGCGAACTTGCGCGGTTGCGGTTGACAAGCTTGCTCGTCTGCAACGTCCGATCGCGGCGCGTTGAGCAACACAAAGGCGCGCAGGACGAAGTCGATCACGTGCTGTGTTATATTCGCTGGAAAGTTCGATGACGCAATCACTATCTATTGTTGTCCCTGCCTACAACGAGGGCGCGCGCCTGGCAAAATCCTTGCGCGCGATCGTCGGGTATCTGTCGGAATATGACGACGAGACGGAGCTCATTGTCGTTGACGACGGCTCCACGGACGGAACTGCCGACGCGGCGCGTGAAGCGTTGGCGAGTGCCGGCTCGGTTCGCACTTCGGTCATCAGTTACCAGTCGAACCTGGGAAAAGGACGAGCCGTCAGATTGGGTCTATTGGCTTCGCGAGGAGATGTGGCGCTGTTTACGGATGCAGATCTGTCTACGCCAATTACTGAAACACCGAAACTCGTAGATCCAATTGCGCGTGGAGAATGCGATGTGGCATTCGGATCCCGAGCGCTTGACCGAAGTCTGATTGGGATTCACCAGCCGTGGCGTCGCGAGCAGGGAGGCCGAGTTTTCAATCTGGCTGTCAGGCTGGCGACCGGTCTTCCCTTTTGGGACACTCAGTGTGGCTTCAAAGCCTTTCGCATGCGCGTTTGCCGGCCCATCATCGAAGGGGCAACGATCGATCGCTTTGGTTTCGATGTTGAGCTTCTTTATGTTGCGCATCGGGCCGGTCTGAAACTTTGTGAGATTCCGGTGCGTTGGGACCATGCTGAAGGAAGTAAGATCAGTCTGGCGACCGACAGCATCAAGATGCTTGGCGAGGTAGGACGAATTCGCCAGCAAGCGCGCCGCGGGGTTTACGACAATGCGATCAAAACAGCAAGGGCTGTCGCCTCGTAACGCAAACTGTTAGTTTGCGATTGCTGCTTAAGTTCACATTCCGCGAACCAACAGTTTGCGTTACAGAAAAACATGACTGCACGACTCAACGTTAACATTGATCACGTGGCCACTGTCCGCCAGGCCCGGCGCGCGCCGGAACCAAACCTGGTGGCAGCAGCGATGCTTTGCGAACAGGCAGGTGCTGACGGCATCACCATTCATCTCCGCGGCGACCGGCGTCATATTCAGGATGCTGACGTCGCCACGTTGCGCGGCACCATCACCACTTATTTGAATCTCGAGATGGCGGCGACGGAAGAGATGCTGGAAGTAGCGCTGAACACCCGTCCCGACGCGGTAACTCTCGTGCCTGAAAATCCAAGTGAAATCACGACGGAAGGTGGACTCGACGTTAGGGGAAACATCGCCATCGTGCGGGCCACGATAAACCGATTGCGACAGGCCGGCATTCTCGCAAGTGTATTCATCGACCCTGATCCGAAACAGATTGAGGCGGCGCACGAGATCAGTGCGCAGCAAATCGAGTTATGCACTGCGGCCTACGCGGAATCCACATTGGGCGCGCGCGGCATGCACGGCGAAGGAGCGCTGCGAGTTGGTCAGGAACTAAGAAGACTGCGAGAGGGAGCGGCACTGGCGACGCAATACGGTTTGCTGGTTGCGGCTGGACACGGGCTGACCTATCGAAACGTGGGAGCAGTCGCTGCCTTTTCTGAGATAACCGAATTCAATATCGGTCATAACATTATCGCGCAATCGATTTTTGTTGGGCTTGAACGGGCTGTGCGTGAGATGCGTGAGGCGATTCGCGCAGGCTGCTAATTGTCAGAGCCGACTTCGCTCAAGGCAAAGATCAAGAGGTAAAGGGCAAAGGGGAGTCGGCAGTGCCCTAATTTGAATTACTCCTCTGCGTGGTCTCAGCGTTCTCTGCGGCGGTTAATATTGCTGCCAACACACTCACCGCAGAGTTAACGCAGAGAATTGAAATTAGGTCACTATCGGGGAGTCGGAAAGCATCCAACCCATCCATTCTTGCACTTTACCTTTTTACTTTTGCCTAACTAGCTTCGCGACGAGCCCCCAGCGAGCTGCAGACGCACCAGCGAGCGTTCCAATTTCACGCGGGCCTCTTCCAGGTCCTGTTCGCTCCCACTCCAGGCGTTCAACTGCTTTTCGGTGTGCTCGCGCGCAAGTCGTGCTCGCGCTGCATCAATCTCGTCAGGCCGCTCGGCAATTTCCGCCAACACCGAAACCACGTCATCCTTGATTTCGATAAATCCGCCGGAGACGTGCAGCTGCAGGGTTTTGCCGCCTACCGTGTAAGACAAGACGCCGGTTTGCAATTGCGAAATTAATGGAGTGTGCCCCGGCAGGATGCCCAGCTCACCGCCGAGGCCCGGCAGGGTGACCGCGTCAACTGCTTCGGAAAGCACGCGACGTTCAGGAGTGACTACTTCGAGTTTGAGTTGAGCCATAACAAGTAAGGATGAGGGCGAAAGGATGGAGGATGACTCGGGCAAGGTGAAACTACCTATACCTGCTTTCAACCCTCAGCCTTCATCCCTCATCCTTCATCCTTCGTCTTATTGGGCGATCGTCTTGCCCTTCGCCACCGCTTCTTCAATTGTGCCGACCATGTAGAAGGCCTGTTCCGGCAAATCATCGTGCTGGCCGGCGATGATCTCCTTGAAACCCTTAATCGTGTCTTCCAGTTTTACATACTTGCCTTCGAGGCCGGTAAACTGCGCCGCGACGAAGAATGGCTGCGAGAAGAAACGCTGAATCTTACGAGCTCGCGACACGATCAGTTTATCTTCGTCAGACAGTTCGTCGAGACCGAGGATCGCGATGATGTCCTGCAGATCCTTGTAACGCTGCAACACGCGCTTAACGTCCTGAGCGGTGTTGTAGTGATCTTCACCGATGATGCGCGGATCAAGAATGCGCGACGACGAAGTCAACGGATCGACGGCCGGATAGATACCAAGCTCGACAATCTGTCGCGACAGCGCCGTGACGGCGTCGAGGTGGGCGAAGGTGGTTGCCGGCGCCGGATCGGTGTAATCGTCAGCCGGGACGTAGACAGCTTGAATCGAGGTGATCGATCCGGTCTTGGTTGACGTAATGCGTTCCTGCATCTCGCCCATTTCCGAGGCGAGGTTTGGCTGATAACCCACAGCAGAAGGCATGCGGCCCAGCAACGCTGACACTTCAGAGCCTGCCTGCGTAAATCGGAAAATGTTGTCGATGAATAGCAGTACGTCGAGGCCCTTGTCGCGGAAATACTCGGCAACGGTCAAGCCGGAAAGCGCCACCCGCAAACGAGCTCCGGGAGGTTCAGTCATCTGCCCGTAAATCAGAGCCACTTTCGACTGCCCCAGCGCATTCATGTCCACCTTGGTCATATCAAATTCGCCGGTGTCGTGGAAATGCTTGTTGAAGGCATCGCCGAACTGAATAACCTGCGACTCAACCATTTCGCGCAGGAGATCGTTTCCTTCGCGAGTGCGTTCGCCGACTCCCGCGAAAACCGAAAAGCCTGAGCGCGCTTTCGCGATGTTATTGATCAACTCCATCACGATTACGGTCTTGCCCACGCCGGCGCCGCCGAACAGACCAATCTTGCCGCCGCGCACGAAGGGCTGAATCAGATCGATGACCTTGATGCCCGTTTCGAACATCTGCAGTTCAGTCGACTGTTCATCGAAAGTTGGAGCGTGACGATGGATGGGATAACGCTCGGTGTGTTTCACGTCGCCGAGATTGTCCACGGGCTGGCCGATCACATTTAGCACGCGACCCAGCGTGCCTTCGCCCACCGGCATCGTAATAGGACCGCCAGTGTCGATTGCCTTCATGCCGCGGACCATGCCGTCTGTCGGCAGCATCGACACCGCTCGGACTCGACCCTCACCGAGATGCTGTTGCACTTCGGCGATGAGATCCACCGGGGTGGGTACATCGAAGCCCTCGGAAACAATTCTTAACGCCTGGTAGATGGGGGGCAGGTGCTCGGCAGCAAACTCAACGTCAACTACCGGCCCGATAATCTGCACGACGCGGCCTGTTGACTGCCCGTTTGTGCTCGTATTTCCGCTGGACGTAGCCATACTTTATGTCGACTCCTCTTTCGGCCAATGATGGCGAATCAAATCTGGAAGGATTGAAAGCCAGTCAAGATACCACAGGGTAGAAACTTGAGCAAAACGCGCGAGTTTTAGAAAAGGATGCGTGGAGAAGGGCGAACGATGAAGTAAAAACCGGTACGTGGTGGCTCTTCCTAACTTTCTGACCGCGAAAGCAACACTTCTGGTATGATAAGCATCTTGAGCGGGGGGAAATTAACAAGGATTACAGCTCAAGGGTTGGAGAGTAACTGCAGTATTCGACCTCACCGCCGCTGTTCTGAAGTAAATCTCATCTTCGCCCCCAACTGAGAATCACCCGAATCTCTCAGCTTTGGTCATCATTAAGTCCCTGTTTTAAACCAGCATCAACTTTAAGGAGAGCCGAATGAGAAAGCACCCCAGGGAATTCAAAACGAATCCATCTGCGCAATCTCGCCGTTTCCAAATCATGTCTGTTGCAACCATCGTGATCATTTTCGCCATCGCGGCGACAGCGATTTCGATGCAAGCGAGCAAGAGCGAAAAGCCAAACGAAGAACCGGCGACTTCGAGTGCGCAAAGCAATTCGCGCAGTCAGTCCCTGCGACTGAACTCCAGCCAGGAGGGACAGCAACTTACTCAGGCGCAGATCAGACCGTTAACCCAGGCAGAGGCCCAGCAAATGGCCGAAGGGCTTAAAACTCTGGTGAACCAATCCACGGAGGGGTTGAAGCAAGTCCATCATGCTGACGGAACGGTCTCGATGGACCTCGACGGGCGATTCCAGAGCGTGGCCCTTGCAAAAAAAGCTGAGAACGGAAATGTCGCGCAGTCCTGCGTCGATAATCCCGAATCGGCCGCTGCTTTTCTGGGAATCAATCGCGAAATGATCGATGGCATCAAGTCGACTCTGGCCAAACCGCGCCAGCCCCTCAACCAGATCGCATCTGGCACGCCAGGGAAAGGGCAGGAGCGATGAGCAGTATCGGCAAATTTATCGGTAGGAAGTTTTCGGCGGCGCTGCTCACACTGGCAGCGATTGCAATCCTTTCATCCTCAGCGTTTGGCGCAGCAACCATTGTCATTCTAAATGCCGACGCAGCCGGCGTAGGTTTTAATGATCCAACTGCTGTGACGCCGGTCGGTGGTAATCCGGGGACTACTCTGGGTCAGCAACGGCTTAATGCCTTTCAACACGCAGCGAATATTTGGGGCGCAACCCTGGTCAGCTCATCAACTATAACCGTACGCGCTACCTGGGAACCGCTGTCCTGTACTGAAAACTCAGCCGTGCTTGGTTCAGCGGGCGCAGCAAATATCTTTCGTAACTTCGTGGGCGCGCCATTTTCCAATACGTGGTATGGCAGCGCGCTGGCAAACGCCTTGACGGGCGTCGACCTCAACGCTAATCACGAAATCAATGCGCGCTTCAATATCAACTTGGGAAACTCAGACTGTTTGAGTGGTTCTCCTTTTTATCTCGGACTGGACGCCAATCATGGCACCGGCGTCGATCTAGTCAGCGTCCTGCTGCACGAGTTTAGTCATGGACTGGGATTTCAGACTTTCACCAACTCGAGTACGGGCGTCCAGAACGGCGGCTTCCCTTCCATCTATGACCGCTTTCTCATCGACAACACGTCCGGAAAAATCTGGATTGACATGACCGATGCCGAACGTCAGGCCTCGGCGATCAACACCGGCAATCTTGCCTGGGCTGGCCCGACCGTTACTAACTATGCGCGCGGAATGCTGGCCACACCTCGACTTCAGGTTAATGCACCAGCAGCCATTGCCGGGAATTATCAGGTTGGCACATCAAATTTTGGACCACCTCTTTCTTTCCCCGGCAGTACAGCTAACACGGTGCAGTCGGTGCCTGCAGACGGTTGCACTGCCCTGACAAACGGCTCTGAGATTACCGGAAAGATCGCGCTGATCGATCGGGGTCTCTGCAATTTCACAGTCAAAGTCAAAAACGCTCAGGACGTTGGCGCGGTGGCCGTGGTGATTGTTGACAACATCCAGGAAAGTCCGCCGCCAGCACTTGGTGGATCGGATCCGGCGGTGACCATTCCTTCGGTGCGAATTACTTTGAATGATGGAAACACAATCAAGGCGCAGTTGGGCCTGGGCGTGAATGCCTCGCTCTTCCTTGATCGCTCGACGCCAGGCGGGGCAGATGCGACTGGGCGCGCCTTGCTCTTCACCCCAAGCCCATTTCAGGGTGGCTCGTCGGTTTCACACTTTGATTCGAGCGCCTATCCAAATCAGTTGATGGAGCCGAACATTTCAGGCGACCTCAGACACTACGTCACTCCGCCGTACGATCTGACCACTCCACTCTTTCGCGATATCGGTTGGACAACCGTCAACCCGATCGACCTACCCGAGTTTTTCGTGCATCAGCATTACATCGATTTCTTTAATCGCGAGCCCGATGCTGGTGGACTCGCTTTCTGGATAAACGAAATCACTTCATGCGGCGCAAACGCGGCTTGCATCGATTTGAAGCGCACGAACGTCTCGGCCGCTTTCTACGTTTCAATTGAATTTCAGGAAACTGGGTATCTCGTCTATCGCATGTACAAGGCAGGTTACGGGAATCTGGACAACGGCGCCGCTCCGGTGCCGGTTAGGTTTGCTGAACTGCTTCCTGACACTCAGCAGATCGGCAACGGGGTGGTGGTTGGCGTCGGCGATTGGCAAACGCGACTGAACAACAACAAGGTGGTGTTCGCTCGGGACTTCGTTTCGCGAGCAAGCTTCATCGCTAAACATCCAATCAGCCTGACTCCCGCACAGTTCGTTGACGCGTTGTTTGCTAATGGGGGCGTAACACCGACAGCCGGTGAACGAACGGCGGCAATCAATGAGTTTAACGGCGCCGCAAACTCCGCGGAAATAGCAGCGCGCGCCAGGGCTTTGAGATTGGTTGCCGAAAACCCGACGCTGTCCAGCCAGGAGTCGAACAAGGCTTTTGTGTTGATGCAGTATTTCGGGTATTTGCGGCGCAACCCATATGACGCTCCGGAACCGACGCTCGACTATGCCGGGTACAATTTCTGGTTGAATAAATTGAATCAGTTCAACGGAAATTACGTCACCGCCGAAATGGTCAGGTCGTTCCTGGTCTCGAGTGAATATCGGCAGCGCTTCGGTCCCTGATCATCACGACCGACCGTGAGGTAGTGCTGAATTTGCATTTCCGGACCGGCCGTCAAGGAGTCCTCTTAGGTACGATCTGCGAGAGTCTCCGTGGCGGCCGAGCTGCTTTTAGTTCGTTGACAAGTGTTGGGCCAAACTATAAATTTCCCGTTGCAAGCCCGGCGTTATTTTAGTCACATCGTCCAATGAGATTGCCGCGCCGCCGCGCCGGTAATTTTCTGCGCCAAAGCCCAACGTGGATCGCCTCTCTTCCTGCATCGTGAGATTTTTGGGCGCTACCTTCGGAGTACCTGCTTGAAACGCATTGCGGTCGTAATCATTCTGCTGTCGTTATTCGCTTATGCGCTTCTCGCCGTATCGGTGTCGTCGAAAGCGAACGGCGAAGCCTCTCAGAACGACAACCCAATTCAAAACGCGAATATTGTTGACGACGACGTCACGCAGCAAAGCGGCGTCGTTGCCAATGAATACGATCCTGACCTTCCCTCCGACGTAAAGGGCATCAACAAAGAGGACTATCTGCGCCAGCGGGAGGATTACAACTCACTGCGCCGCGGTCTTGAACGAGGTCGTCCCTTTGATCCGCGTGCCCGCGGCCGAGCAATCCAGATAATGGAAATGCAAGAGGCACTGCAGGTTGAAAAAGCGAAGCTTTATTCCAGAGGGGTGCCCGGGTTTTTCGGTTTGGCGCCAACCGACATTCCAGTCTGGACCGCTCTTGGACCAGCGCCACTCCCAAACGGCGCGCTCGGCGGATTTACCGGACGGGTAACCGCTGTTGTGGTTGACCCCACCAACTCAAACAAAGTTTATCTGGGTACCGCGCAGGGCGGCGTCTGGCGTTCGCTGAATGGCGGCACGACGTGGGAAAGCATCTTCGACAATGCACAAACGCAGGCGGTGGGATCGTTGGCCCTCGCTCCGTCGAATCCTTCCATACTCTACGTGGGCACCGGGGAATCAAACCGCAGCGCTGATTCCTTTTTCGGCATCGGCGTTTACCGTATTGATAACGTGGATTCTTCCTATAACCTGGTCGGTCCCATCAACCCCGCGTTCTCGTACCACAACGGCAGTGGCACGGTGAACACGACGACCTTCACCGGCCGTTCTATCAGTCAGATCATCGTCCATCCAAGCCAACCCGGCACAATCTTCGTCGCTACTTCATCGGGCGTCGGCGGCAGCGGCGCAAATGCACTTGACGCAAACCTGGTGGCCTTGCTCGGTCTTTACAGATCAACCAATGCGGATGGACCACTGGGAGCGATTACTTTTCAGAAATTGGCGGTGGCAACCGCGGGTGGGAGCGTGGATGTACCGGCCACCGGCAATCGCCGGATCACGGATGTAGTGATGGAGCCCGGCAATCCCGATAACTTGATTGTCGGCGTCTTCGGGAATATCGGTCTCAACGACGGAGGTATTTTTCGAACCACTAACGCTCTCGATCCCTCGCCAACGTTCACCAACGTATTGAACATCAGCACGACGAGAATTCAATTTGGAATTCACAAAGACTTCGGCTCTGGCGTCGTAAAAGTCTTGGCCGCGACTTCGGAGACTCCTACCACGCTCAGCTGTCCTCAAGCTGCTACGCAACAAGGGGTCTTGCGGCAGTCTGTTGACGGTGGAGCGACCTGGACCAATCCGAGTAACCCGGCCGCCGAAGCAACTGCGACAACCGCGGGCATACTTGTCGAAGCTGGTGGTTTCTGTGGCGGACAATGCTTCTATAATGTAGTCGTGGCCATCGATCCGAGAGACTCCAATTTGATCTACCTGGGTGGGAACGTTCAGTCAAACTGTTCGGGCCTGATGCTTCGTTCGACCAATGGCGTTAGTTTCGGGAACGATGCGAGCGGCTTGCACGCCGACTCTCACGCATTGTGGTTCGATCCCATTCCAAATCCCTCGGTCGTGTTTACCGGAAACGATGGCGGCGTTTGGAAGCGCTCCGCATCGGCAGTGACCGGCAGTCTATGGACCAACCTAAACGGCGCGCCGCTCAACACACTTCAATTCGAGGGTTTAGCGGTCCATCCGATCGACCGGAACATTACTCTGGGCGGAACGCAGGACAATGGGACTGAGCTCCAGCAAACTGTCAGCCAGGTTTGGACTAACTCGGCGGGCGGTGATGGCGGTTACGCTCTCATCGATCAGAGCGCTACGGATAACGCCAACACAACGATGTATCACACGTTCTTCTTTAGCTCGGGCTCAGCGATTAGGTATCAGCGTGTGACCACTCTGGCCGCTGCGGCCGCTCGAACGTGGACCACTATCGGCTGCTCCGGCGGTGTTCCCGCAAACGGAATTACCTGCGGCGACAGCACTTTGTTCTACGCGCCGATGGCCCTTGGCCCCGGCACACCCAACCCTGTCTACCTGGGATCGGATCGGCTTTACCGTTCCGATGATCGAGGAAACAATCACGCGGTCGTCAGTCAGGCGCCAATCTCCGGAGGGTCGCCAGTAAGTTCAATTGGAATTTCACCTCAGGACGACAATTACCGCGTGGTGGGCTTGCAGAACGGTCAGGTGTGGGCCACCTCCACCGGTTCCTCAACCCTGGTCAACGTTACTGGTGGAGCATTCCCGGCAAATCCAAACGGCAGCGCGACGAACAGATTCGTGGGCGCGGTGGCCGTGGATCCAAACAACAAAGATGTAGCTTATGTCGCTTTCTCGTTCTTCGCCCCCTCTGGTCAGGGCGTTTGGAAAATTACCAATCTAGGCGCGGCCGCGAGCGCCGCACCAGCCTCGCCGACTTGGCTATCGGCCGGCGCTGGAATTCCCAGCGTCCCGATAAACGGGCTCGCTATCGATCCCGCCAACTCAAACCACATCTACGCAGGAACAGACATTGGCGTCTACAACTCCACCGACGGCGGCGTAAGTTGGAATCCATACGGCGACGGCCTGCCTCGCTCCGCGGTTTTCGGAGTGGCCATTCAGGGCCCGCATCGACTTCTGCGCATTGCTACCCACGGGCGGGGCATGTGGGAGATTCCTTTACCATCGCCGACTTCCGGCGGTGCGAACACCGTGCAGTTTAGTTCGAGCACCGCCGGCGTGACCGAAGCGCCCAACGCGACTATCAAAGTCGACCTCACGGTAAATCGTTCCGGCGATACTTCGGCAGCAGCGAGCGTCAAGTACGCCAGTTCTAATGCTACTGCCAATGACCGATCTGATTATGAACCCGCTGCCGGCACTTTGCAGTTTGCTGCCGGAGAAACGTCGAAAACAATCACCGTCTTCATTGTTGACGACTCTTACAGCGAAGGCCCGGAAACTTTTAACGTGACCTTGAGTGGAGCAATTGGGTGCACTCTGGGCGCTACTCCCGCGGTCACCGTCACGATTACCAGCGATGATCCCGTCAATGGGCCAAATCCAATTTTGAGCCCGGAGTTTTTTGTACGCCAACACTATCTTGATTTCTTCAATCGCGAGCCGGATTCAGGCGGTCTCGCTTTTTGGACAAATGAAATCACCTCGTGCGGCGCCAATGCGACCTGTATCGACTTGAAGCGCACCAACGTTTCGGCAGCTTTCTATGTTTCTATTGAATTTCGGGAGACCGGATATCTCGTTTACCGCATGTACAAAGCGGGCTACGGAAACCTGGACAACGGTAGCGCACCTGTGCCGGTGAGGTTTGCTGAGTTTCTCCCTGACACGCAACAGATAGGTAACGGTGTGATAGTGGGAGTCGGCGACTGGCAGTCAAAATTAAACAGCAACAAGGTGGCCTTCGCGCAGGACTTTGTTTCGCGTGCCACCTTTGTCGCAAAACATCCAACCAGCCTGACTCCGGCGCAGTTTGTTGATGCCCTATTTGCCAACGGCGGCTTCACGCCCTCAAATGGTGATCGCACTGCGGCCATCAATGAGTTTGCCGGCGCAAGCAACACTGTGGACACAGATGCGCGCGCCAGGGCGTTGCGATTGGTTGCCGAAAACGCGACGCTAACCGGCCAGGAGTTCAGCAAGGCGTTTGTATTGATGCAATACTTCGGCTACCTGCGACGTAATCCTTATGACCCACCAGAGTCGACGCTTGACTATGGCGGCTATAATTTTTGGCTGAACAAACTAAATCAGTTCAACGGAAACTACGTAAACGCTGAGATGGTCAGGGCCTTTATCGTCTCCGATGAATACCGGTTGCGCTTCGGCCCTTGATGTCCGTTGATGATTTGCCAGACGCGCTGAAATCGCGCGACTAGTTAACGAACTCTGAGCGACGCGTGGGAAAGCATCCGGCATCAGGAAAACTGCATCTGAATGCGGTGCCGCAGGATAGTTAGCTCTCCCGGGCTTTTCTTTTCCAGCTCAAAACAATAAGCTTCAGAGTCGCCCCGACCGATATCTGATTGTTCCGATCATCATTTCGCTAGCTGTAACAGGAGATTTAGAGTTTTGAAGAATTCCCTTTGCCGATTCCCTACTCAACTTAAAAACCAGTTCAAATCATCCCCGAAGCTTCGCATCACGCTGGTTCTGGCGCTGATCGCGCTGGTTTCCAGTTTGCCGTTCTATTCGCTGGCCCAGGGTGAAGCAGTACCGGTGAAGAAAGCGAGGGGCTACGCCGTCGTTCCCAACACAGGTAAGTTCATCCTCTATACAGGACCTAACGGTGAAGCCGTTTGTCGTCGAGCAACTCCTGGCGAAGCACTGGCAATGATTGATGGTCCGAGGCGGGGGCTGGTTCAAATCAACCACCTGGGCAAAGACAATGCGACGGAAGCGAATGGCGGCCTTACAATATTGCTCCACGCCACTCCGAGGTTAGCGGCCAATGTTACTGCCAGCAACGCCTTTGTAGCGGCTGCGCTCCAGTGGGAAAACCTTGTCAGAGATCCGATTACGGTCATTGTTGAGGTCGATTACGGTCCGACGTTTTTCGAAGAGACTGATCCTTATGAAGGGGACACCATTGGGGCCACAAGTTCACCGCTCCTGGCGTTCAATGCAAACTATCCCACCGTGCGTTCCCAGATGATTAATCACGCCGGTTCATCAGAAGCTGCCATTGCGAATGCTCTGCCCGTGAATGCGGTGCCCTCTAACCGAGGCGATGTAAATACCGTGTTTGTCGGTAGCCCGCTACTGCGCACTCTGGGGCTGTTGCCGGCGAATGTTGCGAACGATGATCCAGGGGATGATATTCCTGTTCCTCGCATCGGTTTCAATTCCGCCTTCAGTTTCGACTTCAATCCCGCTGATGGAATCAATGGAAACAGGACTGACTTTGACGCCGTTGCAGTTCATGAAATCGGTCACGTCCTCGGCTTTGATTCTAATGTAGGTGTCGAGGCTGATATCAATGGTCGGATTACGGCCACAATCTGGGACCTTTTCCGCTTTCGGCCCGGCACTGCCAATCTCAACAACTTCAGCACCGCGACTCGAATACTTTCAGTGGGCGGAGGCGACCAGGTTCAGTTCAACGGCGGACCGGAACTTGGTCTTTCGACGGGCCATGCTTTCGATGGCAGTGGAGGCGATGAAAGTCAGGCCGGCCATTGGCGAGACAATGTTATTAACCCGGGTGGCTTCATCGGCATCATGGATCCAAAGATCCCGCGCGACTTGCGCGAAACGATGCAGGACGCTGATAGGAACGCCATCGACTCGTTCGGTTACAACATCACTAGCGCTCCGGCGCCGCCCAATGACAACTTCGCTGCTGCGCAAATCGTGCCCGGACATTCCGGCTCAGTTCCTGGGAGCAATTTGTTCTCAACCAAGGAAGTTGGCGAACCAACGCACGACCCAGGAGGCGTCTTCAGTGGCAAGTCCATTTGGTATCGCTGGACTGCTCCAGCTACTGGGACAGTGACCATGACCTCGGCGGGCAGCACGTTCGACACGTTGCTCGCGGTTTACTCTGGTACAACCGTTAACGGATTAACCCTGATTACACGAAATGACGATGCGCCCAATTCGGGCGGTATTTTGACGAGCCTGGTTACTTTTCCCGCGGCGGCTGGAACGACTTACCAGATCGCGGTCGACGGATGGGCCAGCTCCGACGGAAGCGTTACCTTTAATTGGAACTTGCCCGGTGGCGCAACACCAACGCCAACTCCAACGCCTAATCCAAACACAGTCCAGTTTAGTTCCAGCACGGCAGCCGCCACTGAAGCGCCGAACGCGACCATCAAAATTGATCTACTCGTGACCCGCACCGGAAACACGGCAGGCGCTGCGAGCGTTAAGTATGCGACTACCAACGCAACAGCCAGCGACAGATCTGACTATGAGGCCGCAGCCGGCACGGTGCAGTTCGCCGCCGGTGAAACTCAGCAAAGCATTACGGTCTTCATCGTCGACGACTCTTACGTTGAAAGCCCAGAAACCTTCAACATCACCCTGAGTAGTCCGGTAGGCTGCACGCTCGGTTCGACGCCGGCCGCCACTGCGACGATCACCAGCGATGATGTCGTGAGTACGCCGAATCCATTTCTCGACCCTGAATTCTTCGTACGCCAACACTACCTCGACTTCTTCAATCGCGAACCGGATTCAGGCGGGCTCGCGTTTTGGAAAAATGAGATTACCTCGTGCGGAGCAAATACGGCTTGCATCGAAGTGAAACGAATCAACGTGTCGGCGGCATTCTACGTTTCCATTGAGTTTCAGGAGACGGGCTATCTCGTCTATCGCATGTACAAGGCCGGTTATGCGAGCGCTGAGCCAGTGCCCGTGCGGCTGGCTGATTTCCTGCCCGACACTCAGCAGATCGGCAAAGGGGTCGTTGTTGGAGTTGGAGACTGGCAGACGAAGCTTAACAATAACAAGGTCGCTTTCGCGCAAGATTTTGTTTCGCGTCCGGCCTTTGTCGTCGAACATCCGACCAGCCTGACCCCCGCGCAATTTGTTGACGCGCTCTTTGCCAATGGCGGCGTAACTCCGTCGGCTGCTGATCGAACGGCTGCAATCAATGAGTTTTCGGGCGCTCCTACCACAACGGATACCGCGGCGCGCGCTCGAGCGTTGCGGCTGGTGGCGGAGAACCCTACACTCGCGAGTCAGGAGTTCAGGAAAGCATTTGTGTTGATGCAGTACTTTGGCTACCTGCGTCGTAATCCAAACGACCCTCCCGAAATAGGGCTCGACTATTCCGGATACAATTTCTGGTTGGGCAAGCTCAATCAGTTCAACGGCAACTACATCCAGGCGGAACTGGTCAAAGCATTTATCACCTCTGATGAGTATCGGCTGCGTTTTGGCCCCTGATTAATCCGTCCTGGCCGCAATAACTACAGGCCTCGGACCCGCACGTTGAAGGGCGACTATCCCTACGGTCGCCCTACTGCCGGCGTGTTGGGAGAATTGAGATCTATCTTTGAAGAGTTTTCACCCCCACTCTCAAGAGACAACATCTCATAGGGCGCCCTTTTCACTGCGCATTCTCATCGCCATGGCGATCGCGGTTGCCATTGTCGCGTGCCTTTCATACCTGTCGCTTTATCTAAACGTTGTAAGCGCCCAAAGCGAACCCGTCGCAACGGTATTCGGATCGAGCAGCCACAAGGTTGCAGCCGTACCCGGTGAACTGCTGGTGCGTTTTCGTCCCGGCTCCACCATCGGACGGTCAAAAACCGGGATCGCCACAAAACTCCAACTACAAGCCGAAGGACAAAGTGTTTCAGTTCAAATCGAACGCTTCGCCGGATCCGATCTGGTTCAAGGTCTTTTGCTGGCACGAGTGGCTCCGAAAGATAGTGCCGTCGCCATTCGCGCCTTAGGTGCACGTGACGACGTGCTCTACGTCGAACCAAACTTTATTCGTCACGCGGAGAATGTTCCCAACGACACGCGCTACGCTGAACTGTGGGGCCTTAAGAATGCTGGGCCAGGCGGAGCCGGTATCAGCGCTGAAACGGCCTGGGACACGACAACGGGCAGCCATAGCGTCGTCGTCGGTGTCGTTGATTCAGGAGTTGACACAGGCCACCGCGACCTCGCTGACAACATCTTCGTCAATCCAGCTGAAACTCCGAACAACGGCATCGACGATGACGCGAATGGCTTTGTCGACGACGTTAGCGGTTGGGATTTCGTCAGTAACGACCGGACGGTCTTCGACAATGCCAACGATGACGCGCACGGCACACACGTCGCCGGCACCATCGGCGCCCGGGGTAACAACGGGGTGGGCGTAGTCGGTGTGAATTGGGACGTTCAGATCATGCCGCTTAAGGTTCTCGGCCCTGGCGGCGGTGCAGACGCAAATATCATTGCCGCCTTCCAGTACGCGAGGACCATGCGGCAACGCGGCGTCAATTTGCGCATGCTGAACAATAGTTACGGTGGGCAGAGTTTTTCACAGGCCTTGCGTGACGCGATCAATGAACTCAACACCGCCGGAATACTTTTCGTAGCGTCAGCCGGAAACGCAACCACCAACAACGATTTCGTGCCCCATTATCCGGCGAGTTACGAGTTGCCGAACGTGATCTCCGTTGCCGCTTCGGATAGTAGTGGGGGGTTCGCTTCCGCGGTTTCGAATCGGGGGCAGCAGAGCATCCACCTCGCCGCGCCCGGTCAGGGCATCCTCAGCACCACTCCACGCGGATACACCGGCGGCGGATTAGTCGCCGCCTACACTGAGTCGGACGGCTCAACCTACTCAAATTTCAATGGCACTTCGATGGCCTCGCCGCACGTGGCCGGCGCTGCCGCACTTGCTTGTGCAGCCAATCCCGGCATCTCTTTGCAGAAATTGCGGGCCGCTGTGCTTTATAGCGGCGACGAGAGCGGCAGCTTCACCAGTTACACAATTACTGGTCGTCGTCTTAACGCAAACAAGACGCTGCAGTCCGCGCTCGAAAACGACATAGTGCCCCCTTCGGTTGCGTCAAACTTCCGGATCAACTCGCAGAACGGACGCCAGTTTGAGTTACGTTGGAGCGAACCCGGCGACGACGACACGAGCGGCCGTGCTTCGCTCGACGAGATCACTTTTCGCGACGCCGTAACCGACGAAGTGTTTCGGCTCAGCTCAACCACCGCGCGCACTGCCGGGACTGAGCGCGTTGTCTTCGTCCGGGTTCCGTTCAAGCACACTGCCGGAGAGCTCGCTTTAACGATTATTGATAACGCAGGCAATAGCACGACGGTTACGGTTGCAGTAACGGTGGCTGCTGACCTGGCGGATCCTTACACCGTTGCGCTCAGCGCGCCCGCAGCGTTAACGCCTCAGAACAGCGGCGTGGCCATGGGGCTGAAGGGCGATGACACAATTCTCGATTACCAGGGCCTGGGATTTTTCTTTCCCTTTTTCGGCTTTGGAGTGACGAGCGTTTCGGTGTCATCCAACGGCGCGCTTTACATTCAGACGCCTCCGGATTTTGCCGTGCCTCGGCCAAATGTTGGCAGCGGTGATGGGGCCGCAGCCAGTACAGACAACCTGGCCCACCTGACGATGATTGCCGGCATGTGGAGTGACCTCCGAACCGATCGGCGGGTGACAGACGACGTCTACGTGGTAAAACCGGACCGCGACCGCGTTATCTTCCGTTGGCAGGCCGTCGAGTTTGGCACCGAAGCGCCGGCCAACTTCGAGATCGAACTGCGACGCGACGGCACTATCCTTACGCGTTACGGCGATGGTAATCAGAATCTCAGTCCGGTGGTCGTCGGCATCTCGGGAGGTGATCCTGAAACCTACGGCATCCCTACGCACACCTCCGAAACTTCAGCGATTAGTTTAACTAATGCGCAGAGTGTGACGTTTGCGCTGCGCAACCCGCCGCAGACGCCAACCTCTGACCTCTCCGTAGTTGCTACGGCCAACCCCAACCCGGTGGTATCGGGTCAGACCATTACCTTCCAGGTTTCTGTAAGTAATCTTGGTCCAAGCGTTGCCGAAGATCTTGTGATGACCGACGTGTTGCCGGCTGGGACCACTTTTGTTTCCTGCACGTCAAACTATATTGCGGCAACCTGTACTGGCCCAGCGGTGGGCACGAACGGGACAGTTACCGGCAGAACCGCCACGGTCAATCCGTTGCCCGGCGGCAGCGCCATCTCTTTCACCATCGTCGCGAATGTTACGGCGGCTCCGGGCGCCTCGTTGCAAAACACCGCTTCAGCGACGAGTTACCGCGCAGATCCAAATCCAGCGAATAACTCGGCTAGTTCCTTGAGCCCCGTGGTGGCGGAGTCGTTCTTCAATGGGGTGAGGGCAATTTCGGCAGGATCCTCTCACAGCTCCAGTGTGCGAAACGACGGCACAGTGTGGAATTGGGGCGCGGGCGCCCTTGGGCAGCTTGGAGACGGCAACAGTGGAGTCGGCGTGGGAGCGGTGACACCCATCCAGGTTTCAGGTCTCGAAGGGTTCACTACGGTTGCAGACGGCAACGCCTGGGTCCTTGCTCTGAAGTCCGACGGCACGGTCTGGGGCTGGGGAGTCAATAGCAATGGCCAACTCGGCGATGGCACCACCGTCCAGCGTTCCCGACCGGTGCAAGCCGTCGGGTTAACTAATGTGACGGCGATTAGCGTCGGTGATTTTTACAGCGCCGCCTTGAAATCGGATGGCACCGTTTGGATGTGGGGAGCCACCGGCGGCCTTCTTTCAAATAATTTCACGATAAGCACGACGCCGTTCCAGTTAGGCGGCATCTCGGATGTTTCGGCGATCTCAGCGGGCAGCAATCAACTTCTGATGCTCAAGACGGACAAGACTGTGTGGGGATTGGGCGCCAATTCAAGCGGCGAACTCGGAGACGGCACCACGCTCAAACGCCACAACCCGGTACAGGCAGTTGGCGTTGCCGGAGTTGTCCAGATCGCCTCAGGGTCCGAATTCACTATCGCACTCAAGGAAGACGGCACGGTTTGGGGATGGGGTATCAACCGCAGCGGGAACTTGGGAATTGGCGGCGGCCCCCTGAATTTTGATCCTCATCCGCTGGCTGTTCAGGTCACTGGATTACCGGCCGGGATACAAAGCATTTCCGCGGGAGCATTCACCTGTTTCGCTCTCGCGGGTGATGCCACAGTGTGGTCGTGGGGCAACAATGCCCAGGCCCAATTGGGGTATGGCACGCAGGGAAGCCAGAATCCGGTTCCCAAACAGATTCCGAACCTTAACGAAGTTTACGGCCGTGTCGGGTGGGACCTATCACGCCGTGGCTGCAAAGACGGATGGTTCGGTTTGGAGTTGGGGAGCAAACTCTGAAGGAGAATGCGGTGACGGCACAACGACGCTACGCTTCACGCCCATCCGGGTGAGCGGACTGGAAACGGTGAGCTCCCCTTCGTTTAATCCACCCAGCGGCAACTTCACGACTGCGATTGATGTAACTATCAGCTGCGCCACTCCAGGCGCCGCCATTCACTATACAACCAATGGAAAACTCCCCGCCGAAAGCGATCCGGTAATCGCCTCCGGTGTCACTGTTCACCTACCCGCGTCTACTGTGTTACAAGCGCGCGCGTGGAAGAGCGGCTCTGTTCCCAGCAGCACGAGCTTAGCGCAATATGTCATCAACATTCCGTTCAACCCCATAGATACATCGCAGATTTTTGTTAGACAGCACTATCTGGACTTCTTCTCGAGAGAGCCCGACACTCCGGGTCTTAACTTCTGGACCAACAATATTGAGAGCTGTAACAGCAATGTGCAGTGCCGCGAGTTCAAGCGCATTGACACGTCGGCCGCGTTCTTCCTGTCAATCGAATTTCAGGAGACGGGCTACCTGGTCCATCGCGTCCACAAAGTGGCTTTCGGCAATCTGCCCGGCAAACCTGTGCCGCTGACCCGTCAGCAGTTTATGCCGGACTTACAACAGATCGGTCAGGGAGTGATTGTCGGACAGGGAGACTGGCAGACAAAGCTCGCTAACAATAAGCGAGACTACGTGGATCAATTTGTGCAGCGGGCTGAGTTTATCGCGCGCTACCCAACTACGATAGCACCGGCGACTTTCGTCGATGCGTTGAACGCCAATACGGGTGGGGCGTTGACCCTGGCCGAGCGCGACGCTCTGATTGCCGACCTCACGACAGGCGCGAAGACGCAGGCCCAGGTGCTGCGGGCCGTAGCAGAAAACACCGAGGTTAGCCGGCGTGGGTTTAATCCGGCCTTCGTCTTAATGCAGTATTTTGGATACCTGGGCCGCAATCCGAATGATCCGCCTGAGGCTGGTTTGGATTTCGCAGGTTATGAATTCTGGTTAGGTAAGTTGAATCAATTCAACGGTGATTTCCGGAGGGCCGAGATGGTAAAAGCGTTCATTACTTCCAGTGAGTATCGCGGCCGTTTTGGTCCGTGATGTTTGTGATTTCCGCGAAAAAGCTTCACCAATTGCTACGAGGCGAGGCGGTTTCCAGATTCTGGCTCACTGAAGGTTCTCTTCCGGATCGATTCTGATTTTCATCCGCTGCAAAATTTCAACGTCCGCATCCGTAAGATTCAGAGTAGCGTCGCGCTCTTCGCCGTCCTCGCCCGCGTGGGGGCGCAAACCGATTTCGAGCCTCAACGTCAACTCCATCTCATAGCCAGCATCCCGCAGCCGGTCGATCGCTTCAGCGACTTTTGACGAGTTTTCAACCGACTCGTTAATCGCCGTTCCGATGTCTCGTACGATCTCTTTTGCGTCGTCGTCTATTTCCAAATCCGGACCCTTTAATCAGAAATTCATCGCGCGAGTGGATCAAATTTAGTCCCCTTGCGCCCGCGCACATGCTACGCGAGCACCAAGCAGAGGGTCAACCAACAAGTTTGCGAAGCGGAAAATTGAATGGTAATTACGATGGTTGGACTACCACCGCCGCTTCAATTACTCTTAGTCTTACGCGATTCACAACATGGGGAGTAGCCTGGGGCACCGCACCTATCGGTCGGGCAGATGCCCTGGGAAGTTGTTATGCATAAAACTATTGGAATACTTACTGGCGGCGGCGATGCTCCAGGGCTTAATGCGGTAATTCGTTCTGTGGTAACCACTGCCACCGGTCAGTACGGCATAAAGGTAATTGGTATCGAAGATGGCTTCGAGGGCTTGTTGGGCGACACCCAAACTCGGCCGCTCTCGGTGGGTGATGTCAGAGGTTTGTTGCCTCGCGGCGGCACGATCCTGGGAACGCGCAACCGCGGCAAATTTGTCGAGCGGAGCGCCGAGGGAGTCGCTTCCAAACCGGACGCTGTATACAAGGAAGCAGTCGCTAATATTCAGCGCCTGGGGATTGACGCGCTCGTGGTTTTGGGCGGCGAAGGAACTTTGGCTATCGCGGCCGAATTTGACCGGATGGGAGTTCCGGTGGTCGGCGTTCCGAAGACCATCGACAATGATCTCGCCTGCACCGAACTCACCTTTGGCTTCATCACCGCGCTGGATATCGCAACCGATGCGCTTGATCGATTGCACACTACGGCGGAGTCGCACGACCGCGTGATGATTCTCGAGGTCATGGGCCGTCATACCGGCTGGATCGCCTTGCATTCCGGTCTGGCGGGAGGCGCCGACGTCATTCTGATTCCGGAAATCCCATTCACCATGCAGTCAGTGGCTGACCGTGTACGCGCGCGCGACGAAGCGGGATCCAATTTCAGCATCATTGTAGCGGCCGAAGGTGCGCTGGAAACCGGGCATGAACTCCATTATCAGGACAAGGGTGATCGAGAACATGCGCCTCGGCTGGGCGGGATTGGCGCCCACTGCCAGCGCGAGCTGGAAACGCTCTCCGGCAAAGAGGCGCGCTGCGTGGTCCTGGGCCACCTGCAACGTGGCGGCAGGCCCAACGCGTTCGATCGAATGCTGGCCACCAACTACGGTTCCTGCGCCGTACGTGCGTTGGTTGACGGAAAACGGGGTATGATGGTGGCGCTTCAGGCGGGCGACGTTATTACCGTTCCTATTAGTCAGGCGATCGCGAACATAAAAACGGTGCCGGCGGACGGCCAGCTTGTTCGCACGGCCCGCGATACGGGCGTTTCATTTGGGGCTCCCGACGAAGCGAAGTATCACCGTCAAGCGTAGTCTAATCGAGAACCGCCGGATGCGGGCGGCCCTTAACCAAATCGAGGCTTCAATTGTCATCAGAGATCAAAGCACGACTTCAGGCTGAGCTCGACGAACTGGAATCAGAGCTGCGCGTTCATCTTCCCAAGGAGATAAAGCGGGCGCTGGAGTTTGGCGACCTGCGCGAAAATGCTGAATACCATGCCGCGCTTGATCGGCAAAGCATGGTGAAGGCGCGCATCATGGAGTTGCGCAAGAGAATCGGCGAAGTCGCAGCGATTGACCTTACGAAAATTTCGCGCGACAAAGCAGCCTATGGCTCCACGCTGGTTTTGTTTGACGCGGAACGTGATGAGGAAGTCACCTACCGACTGGTCACACCAGAAGAAAGCGATCCGCAGGGCGGACTGATCTCAACCACATCACCGGTTGGACGAAGCTTGATGGGCA
The DNA here is from genome assembly GCA_963724185.1 of Pyrinomonadaceae bacterium. GTDB lineage: Bacteria > Acidobacteriota > Blastocatellia > Pyrinomonadales > Pyrinomonadaceae > PSRF01. The sequence continues at coordinate 203,099 of CAVRTN010000002.1, forward strand.
AGGAAGAAGGCGACGAAGTTGTAGTTAGAACTCCGGCCGGCGCACGCAACTTCGAGATCAGAAGATTAACCACTATCCACGACGCGCCCCCTGAGTAGTTTTGCGTCATTGAAATCAAAATGAAAATACTCCTCATCGTGCTTCTCTTAAGTTTTACAGTTTTGGTTCCGCACGAGTATTTCGCTCAAACGCCTTCAGACGTCCCGGTCAATATCACACGGCGGACTCCCGCACAGCAGGCGGCAGTAGAAGAACTGAACGCGACCGCACGTGCTTACCGCGAAGGTAACTTTACCGAAGCACAACGACATGCTGAGCAAGCGATGGCCCTCGATCCATCAAACAAAACCGCGATCCAGTTTCTGGCCCGCACCATTCATGCTCAGTACAAGCCAGGCGTCTATGATGAGATAAATATCGCGAAAGGTTATGAGGCCATCGATGCCTATAAGCGAGTTCTTTCTGAGCTTCCTCAACATGAAGAAGCATACAAGGCTATCGCGTATTTCTATGGAGCGCTAAAAGACGACGAGCTTCTACGCGATTGGGTTCACCGGCGAGCTATTGACGCCACAGTTTCCGATGAAAAGCGCGCTGAGGCTTTCATCGTACTGGCAAGCAGGGACTGGGACTGCTCGTTTAAGATTACCGAGTTGCCGACTAATAAGATGACCAGTCTAAAAGGCCGGTCGGTCATCGTTCATTATAGCAAGCCAACCGTTGTCGCGGAGTTTGAGAGAGCACGACAATGTTCGAAACGTGGCATCGAGATGATTGATATGGCGATCATTCTGCTCCCCAATAGCGAGATGGCCTGGACTTACAAAGTGAACCTCCTTTTGGAGTCGGCCAAGTTGGCCGAGATGGATAACAACATTCAACTCAAGAGTGATTATGAGAGGCAACTCAAACCCGCTCGGAGCACGACCGAAACGCTTCGGGCCATTACTAGCGGCGGCGACTCTTCCAAACCTTGACACCGATGCCACCCCTCCCTAAAATTCGCCGCTTGTCGTGCCAAAAGATTGTGAAGTCTCAGCCGTTTTCGGCATAATGTCCCAATAACCAAACCGAAGGAGCAATAACGGGAAGTGTTTGTAGGTGCGATTGGCCGGGGAGCGCAAAGAATCATCGACGCGATGGTGCGCTGGCTCGCCCATGGCCACATCAACCCAAACTTTCTCACAGTCATCGGCGTAGCTATCAACGTCGGTTCGGGGCTGCTCTTCGGCTTTGGCTACTTTTTCTGGGCCGGGATCGTGCTGATCGTTGCCAACCTGTTTGACATGCTCGACGGCCAGGTGGCCAGGCTTTCCGGGCGCGTTACGCGCTTCGGCGGGTTCCTGGATTCCTCGCTGGATCGCCTGTCCGACATGGTGGTTTTTGTCGGCTTAATGGTCTTTTACGCCCGGGACACACAGTTTCACTCGACCCTGAATGTTTTCCTCGCCGGCGCAGGACTAATGGGGTCAGTTATGGTAAGCTACGCGAGCGCCCGGGCCGAGAGTTTGATCCCGAAATGTGATGTCGGGTTTTTGCGCCGCCCAGAGCGAGTGGTTCTTTTTATTATCGGCGCCCTGAGCACCCATCCCGGTTCGACAAATTTCTTCGCCAACCGAATGCCGGCGGTCCTGTGGGTACTAGCGGTGGGTTCTTACTGGACCTTCGCTCATCGCATGTATCACACTTGGTATGAGTTGAACAAAAAACAGACGGAAAAGACTGACGAAGAGACACGCCCCACTCTTTCCGCATCAAACCCCGGGCCCGAACGACGAGCCGAACAGCCGTTAGTGCATAAAGCCGGTTAGGCCCAGGCAACAATCAATCGCTTCTGTATTTGAGGTATTTAACGACGTGACAATCTGCCCCTGCTGCGGTCATAAATCCGATACTGCAATGAGCAACGGCTGCCAGGCCTGCGGCGCACGCGCTGTTGGCGAGCCACTCCCCAGACCCGAAAGAGAACTCCCTTCTTATGGCCGTTCCCTCCTGCTCGCAGTCACCGGGACAGTGATGGTGCTGGCGTTTCTCGGACAAACATTTATTGCCCTGACTGAACGTTCATCAAGAGGCGCAAAATCAAACCTGGCATTTCTCTCGATGGTCCCGCTTGATTTCTGGTCATGGGTCTCGGCCGCGGAAACGGCTGCATGGCGGCTCAAGTGGATAATGATTCCGCTGACATTGCTGGTAGCTTTTGGCGGCCGTAAGCTCTACCGCTCAATCGTTCAATCTCCCGCGAGTTTTTGCGGCGCACGTTACGCCCGTGGAGGCCTGCTGGCCTCAGCAACAATTCCTCTTTTGATTCTGGTACTGATCGGAGTCACCGTTCCCGAGCGGCTGCGTCATCGCCAGGATGGCATTAGAGCTGGTGAATACGCGCAGGGCTATCGTATTGATCGCGCGCTGAGCGACTATCGGGAAGAGTTTGGAACGCTGCCGAGCGAACTTAAAGACCTTCGCCGCCTGCCGGACGCAGATGGGACGCTCGCCGCCGCACTCGTCAACATTAATTCGTCAGGCTATGACCCGAGTGCAGTACTTGCTTCCGCCTCGAGAGAGGGTAAGCCACAAGCTATGCGTGTCAGCGCCTTACGCAAGGCCTCCTTCAATCAACCTTCCCACGATCCACTAGACAGCTCGTTGTCGTTCACGAATTACGAGCTACGCCTGCCTGGGCCTGACAAAATACTGGGCACACCTGACGACTTCACAATCCGCGACGGTGTGATCGTCGAAGTATCTGGGACTGTCAAAAAGCCAAACACGGCCAAGGCTTCCGGGACGACGACCACCAGACAATAAGGAACGCTTAGTTCTGCGGATCGGTTTCCCATCTCGCCCGATATAGCGACGAGTGGGATGAAAAAGTGTGGGTCCGTTGAATCGTAGTCACGGGCTCAGAAGCCTTTAGTTAAGACATTAATCAACCGTCACTAGATTCTTCCAGACTGAGTTGACCGTCTCGTGTCGGCGAGACGGTCAAGATCAGTTACTCAAGCGCATCCTTTCGCAGGCTAATAGTTTTCACAAGGCATGCAAATCTCATTTGGTGGACAGTAACAGGGGTCCGGAGGTGGAGGTGGTGGCTCGACCGTGAACACACCAATTCCCAAAGTGCCAATAGCGGAAAGGTTCCCATCAGCACCCACGTTGCTAACAATCAAAACATAGGAACCTGATTGCACCGACGATAAGTCTGGTGTGTACACCCTTAGCATCGTGCCGTCAGAGGACGCCTCGTATGCGTATCTGCGAGCGATAAGCGTCCCGCTGTCATCATAAAAATCGACAGCCGGCATGCCATACGTTGCGGTGATTCCTCCCCCCGTTACTGTCACAACTCCGGGCGGAAACTCTAAACTTATTGCCGAGGGATCGGCGTAAAAAGGCGCCCTCAGATACGCGCCTGTCTCATCACAGGCAATGGGTTGTGTTTCGCGCTGCCGCACAGGAAAAGTAATAGATTGTCCGCCGCAGGGGCCATTACCCAACGTAAAATGCCAGTTGGCCGCAGCTCTGCCTTGTGGGTAGAAATCGGAACCGTGACTGGTGTAACCCAGGCTTGTTAGGCTTCCTTGAACCACCCCTAGATCAGGTCTATCCAGCACATGGTTTGCATCGACATCAACCCCCGATATTAGGAACGAAAAGGGACGGCCATTAGAGTTAAGCTGAGTCTCATATGTAGCAATATAGAAGCCGACTAACGGCGGTGCGGGCCCGCAATCAGCGCCTAAACTCACTACCAACAGAGCCAATATCAGTAAACCTTGAGTGATTTTCATTATTTCTCCCTTCCTTCGATTCCGAGGCTATCCAGCAGGTTACTAGGCAGGTTTTTTAGTTCAGTTGGTGCCAAGGACGTCAGGCCGTTGGAGACAGCTTGTCTCATTTCCCTGACTTTAGGATTATCTTGACCTAGAAGTTTAAGCTGCGGCGGTTTCTGGTTTTCCAGGTTCTTCCCGTTGCGATGCGCGGTCCACCGTTCCAGCTTCAAATTGTAGACAAAAAGACTCTCCTGCTTCGGTGTAATTTGAAAAGCCGCATTTTGGTTTTTTTGCTGCAGCATCAATACGGCCACATACGCGCCTTCAAGAGGTGACATTTTGGTCGTGATTTTCAGACCCATGCGCACGTGAGGATTGGCCCTCTCTTTAGCATCTTCTTGCGCGATGAACTTCATTAGATTCGGCCAAACTCCCAACCTCAAATGCCGGACTTGGAACGAGTTGGTTTTTGCATAATCTGGGAGCTGAAGCGTATCAGCCAGATTGTTAATCATGCGCGCCACATCTCGTTCCTCGATCGCCTTCTGCTTACCATTCCCAGCTCGGTAATCCATTTCGGCTTTCACGAGACGATTTTTTATGGCCTCTACGGCCTCTTCCGGAATATCGCCAAGTCCCAGATCTGCAGGATCGAAGGTTTCATTGGCCAACGCTTGAATAGCGGCCCGATCACCATTCCTTGCGTCCTGAGCTCTTTTGTTAATCCGTGTCTGACGAGATTCTCTTTCCTTGCGAGGTCGGCCTGAAACAGACTCGCCTGTAGCAACCATGAGTACCATTGCCAGAAAAGCCGACCCTAACATTAGGTATAAAACTATCCTTTTCATTCTTGTTTCTCCTATTTTCACTGGCCGCTCTCAAAACGCAGCGGGAGGTGGGGTTTGGAAAGTCAAAACCCTTATGGTTTAGCGGAGCGCCGCTTTTTGACTTATTCGAGTAGCGAGCTGTTCTGATTCGTCTGTCCGAAGGCGGAGTGTTTCAAAGGGACAACTGAACTCGCTGAGGTGTCCAAGTATCGGATACTGTTCGCGACTTAGTTGCGATCACCCGGCCAAGCGTTGTCCAGATTTGAGCGGCTGGAATGGGACTCTTGTTTCCTACGTTGTCAGTGATCAGTTCTTTGTTGTTAACTACCTAGTGACTAAGAATCAAAAAGAGAGTAAGAACCAAGATTACTGATTACCGACGCGCTGCTATGTTCAGCAAAATCCTAATTGCCAACCGAGGTGAAATCGCTGTTCGGATTATTCGAGCTTGCCGAGATCTGAACATCTCTCCCGTCGCCGTTTACTCCGAACCCGATGCCATGGCGGTGCATGTGGGTTTGAGTGACGAAGCGGTTTGCATTGGTCCCGCTCCTTCGGTCGAAAGCTATCTCAATGGGGAGCGAATCATTGCGGCGGCCAAAACCACGGGCGCACAGGCAATTCATCCCGGCTATGGCTTCCTGGCTGAGAACGCAGATTTCGCCGCGGCGGTCAGCGAAGCGGGTCTAATCTTCATTGGTCCCGCGCCAGAGGCGATGCGGGTGATGGGGTCGAAAACCAGCGCCCGCCGCGCAGCCGTCGAAGCGGGCGTGCCGATTGTGCCGGGTACCGTCGAACCATTGAGTTCACTCGCCGAAGCCGAGCGCACCGCGCATCATTACGGTTATCCCATCATGTTGAAGGCTTCGGCCGGCGGCGGTGGCAAAGGCATGCGGCTGGTCGCATCAGCCGACGAGTTGGCGTCTGCTTTTGCAAACGCAAAGTCGGAAGCCGCAGCCTCGTTTGGTGACGATTCGCTTTATCTCGAGAAAGCTGTCGAGCGTCCGCGGCATATTGAGATTCAAGTCTTCGGCGACAGTCATGGGAACGTTGTTCACCTTGGCGAACGCGAGTGCTCAATCCAGCGGCGGCACCAAAAGGTGATCGAAGAATGTCCCTCGCCCATCAATGAACCAGAACTTCGCGCACGCATGGGCGCAGCTGCAGTAAAACTGGCCCGCGCGGTGAACTACGTCGGGGCGGGCACAGTGGAATTCCTGGTATCTGACACCACCCGCGAATTTTACTTTCTGGAGATGAATACCCGGCTTCAGGTGGAACACCCGGTTACCGAACTTGTTACTGGCATCGATCTCGTCCGCGAACAAATCACAGTTGCGGGTGGTGCGGCGCTCTCGTTTTCGCAGGACGACATTCGTTGGCTGGGCCATGCGATCGAGTGTCGCGTTTATGCCGAAGATCCGGATAATAGTTTCTTCCCGTCGCCAGGAAGGATTTCACATTTGCGAGTTCCGTCCGGACCCGGCATTCGCGATGACAGTGGCGTCGAAGCCAATTCCGAAGTCTCCATTCACTACGATCCACTCGTTTCAAAACTTTCGGCCTGGGGGCGCACGCGTGATGAAGCCGTCGATCGTCTACGGCGGGCGCTGGACGAATACGAAGTTGGCGGAATCAGGACAACGCTTCCCTTCTTCCGAGAAATTGTTCGCGATCAGGAATTCATTTCGGGGCAGCTCGATACCGGTTTCATCTCACGCTTTAACACCCGCCGGGAAACGGCGCGGCTTGAGAAAAATGAAGCGAGCGGGCACGAACCGGAAGTGCGCGACGACCTCGCGATAATTGCTGCGGCTATTCACTATTCACTTCTGCAAAAACGCTCCATCAATAGCTCACCCGACTCCGAAAAACAGTCGCGCTGGAAAATGTCCGGGCGGGCCGCATTGCACGGCGCACGAGCCGATGTGAGGCCGAGCGGTAAAGGATTGCGCGATTAAATAGGATGAGACTCAAAGTACATTTGTCGGAGCGAGAGCACGACGTTTCGTTGATATTCAACGAAGGAGAGAGTGCCGCGGCAGAAGTTGACGGCCGCGCATATGAAGTTGTGGTGCGCGAACTCGGTGACGGTCAGTACTTGATTCTGTCAGACAAACGCGTTTCCAAAGTAAGAGTTGAAAACCGTCAAGGTTCACGCGTGTCGGCAGGTCTGTTTGACGTGGCACTCGGCGGGCACTCGTATGAGGCGACCGTAATCGATCCTAAACGTTTGCGGAGCGGAGAATCGGCCGCGGCCCACGGCGCAGGCACAGCTCCGATTATTTCGCCGATGCCGGGAAAAGTTGTGCGACTTCTGGTTGAGACAGGAGCTCAGGTTGAAGCCGGGCAAGGCGTCGTCGTCGTGGAAGCCATGAAGATGCAAAACGAAATGAAAGCGCCGAAGGCTGGAACTGTCGTTTCACTGAACGCTGAAGTCGGTGCAACCGTGAGCGCCGGCGACGTTCTAGCAGTGATTGAATAGTCAGAACCGCCTGCGTTAGCGGGAGGGCACAGGAAAGATGAAGGCGGAAGGATGAAGGATGAACCGATGGGTGAAACACCACTAATCTCCGAGTCAAACCTCACTGAAGAGACTCGGCACGCCGGGAAGTATTCTTCATCCTTCCGCATTCCGCCTTCATCCTTACGAATCCTGCTCTGGGATATCGACGGCACGCTCATGCGCACCAAGCGCATCGGGGGGTTCAAAGATTACACAATTCCCATGCTGGAAGAAGTTTTCGGCACCGCAGGACAGTTGCCGCAAATGAAAGTCTCCGGCATGACCGACCTGCAGATTGTCGGCGAAGCTCTAAAACTTGAGGGCTTCACTCACGAGGACATTCGCGCACGTGTGCCCGCGCTTCGCGAGAGCTATATGAAAGCCATGCACAAGTTTGCGAATAATGGCGAGGAAGTTTTTGAGCTGCTCCCGGGTGTGCGTGAAGTGCTGGAGGCAGTAACCGCTCATCCGCGTTATCACTCATCTCTGGTTACCGGGAATATAGAGCCGGCGGCCCACTTGAAGATGAGTGCGGTGGGCCTTTCAGAATTCATCGATTTGCCCGGGGCCTTCGGAGATGAATCACATGATCGGCGCGACCTGCCCACCCTTGCCGCCGATCGCATTCGTGAGACTCTGCAAATGGATCTCGCGCCCGAGCAGTTTATAGTCATCGGCGACACAACGAATGACATCGACTGCGCCAAACACTTTGGTGCTCGCACGCTGATCGTTGGCACGGGCCGCTTCTACTCTCGCGCAGAGCTCCTCGCACACAATCCCGATGCGCTGCTTCCTGATTTCACTGACCTTAAATTGACGATGGATACACTGGCGGGCCTTTAAGACAAACCAAAAAGTAGCTCGTTTAGTTTTTCTCTGCGAAGTCTCTGTGTCCTCTGCGTCTCTGCGTTGAGCATTCGCTTGGAAGAATTCAACGCTGAGACGCAGAGAAGGCTGAGGATGCGCTGAGATGTTGAACTATTTCTCTTTATACAACGCTGGAAGATGCTTCTTCAGGTTCTCAACCTTCGGCAGATCGTTGATCACGATGTAAGGTTGATCGGGATGATTGACGAGATAATCCTGGTGATAGGCCTCCGCGTCATGAAACTCTTCAAGCGGAACCACTTGCGTCACAATCTTCTTACCAAACACATTCGCCTTGTTCAGTTGATCGATGTAAGCGACGGCAATCCGCTTTTGTTCCTCGTTCGCGTAAAAAATCGCTGAGCGATACTGTGGTCCAGTGTCAGGTCCCTGGCGGTTTAGTTCCGTTGGATTGTGGGCCACCGAAAAGAAAACTTTCAGCAGCTGGCCATAAGTAACCTGCGACGGATCGTACGTTACATGCACTGATTCGGCGTGACCCGTAGTCCCCATGCTGACTTTTTCATAGTTCGCGGTCCTGGCAGTGCCACCCGCATATCCCGATTTCGCGCCTGACACTCCTTTGACGTGCTCGAACACGGCTTCAACCCCCCAGAAGCATCCGCCCGCCAGCACTGCCGTCTGCTCACCCTTGGTAGCGGCAAGTGGAGCGTCCACCGCGGGGTCCAGAATTGCCGTCGCTGAAGCGCCCGCAACCTGGCAGGACATAGTGAAACCAATTAGAACGATGGCTGAGAAAAGAAAGAGCGCTGTATACATCTCAAATATCTCCTTGCTTCAATATACGCCCATCATAAGCGAAATGGATTGCGCAGGGTACCGCACAAGCTCACTGAACTCAGATCCGGTGGAAGCCTTTGAGAATGTCGCGAGTCGCAAGACGCAGGATTACAGGGCGGCCGTGGGGGCAAGTGGTCGGTGACGACGTTTGTAACAAACGATCAATCAGCCAGCGCATCTTCTCGTGCGTCAGCGGCATGTTCACTTTGATCGCAGCGTGACAGGCAAGCGAGGCAGCAATGTCATCGCGCAAAGTTTCGCGCGCGCTTCCCTTCTTCTCCGCATCTACGGTATCAAGAATTTCCGCGAGCATGTTGCGAGCTTCACTCGCGGGCAAGTCAGCCGGCGTTGCTTTTATCGCCACCGTGCGGCCGGACAGGCGCATGAGTTCAAAGCCGTAGTTTTCCAACTCTTTCGCAATTGAATCGAACACCGCGGCCTGTGCAGGCGTGAGATCAAAAGTCTCGGGAATTAATAGATGCTGCGATTCGGCGAGTCGCGTGGATTCAAGCGCTCGATACTTGTCGAACAGAATTCGTTCGTGGGCCACGTGCTGATCGATCAAAAGCAGTCCATCGTTGTCGGTGGCGATGATGAAGCTTTCGTCGAGCTGGCCGAGCGGGCGGATGTCAGCCGATAGCGATTCGATCGGGACTTCACGCGCAAACTTGTCAGCGGAGTTGAGCGGCGGCAGTTGAACTGGAACACCGGAAGACGGTGGTGCAGACGAGAGCGGAGACGTCACGTCGGGGAAACTAACCGCCGGTGATTCGCGCTGCGCGCTCATCGCTGGCGGGACGCCCGCGCTCCCATCAGCAGGTTGACTGTGGACATCGGACAGTGGACTTTGGACAGGTGCTGCCGACTGGAGACTCGAGACTGGAGACTCTGCCGCCGTGAATTCGATGCGAGGCTGCGTGGTAATTGTCAGAGGTTCTGCCGTCGCCGACACGGTGCGATCTAGGTCGCGCAATTCGACCTGATCAAGCGAAGAAGATTGCGACGATTGGGACGGTTGCTGCTCGGACGCGTCCGGCCGAACGTAACCCGCGCTCGCCAATGCCCCCCTTACCGATTCGCGCACTGCATCCGCGACTGCCGCGGAACGCCGGAAGCGAACTTCGGTCTTGGCGGGATGTACATTTACATCCACTTCCTCGAGCGGCGTTGCGATAAAAAGTAACGCCGCCGGATATACGCCGTGCGGTAAAACTGCGCGATAGCCTTCAGACAGCGCCCGCGAAATCAGGCGATCGCGCACAAATCTCCCATTCACAAACAGATACTGCGCGTCGCGCGACGTTCGCCGGTCGCGCGGCGCGGAAACATAGCCGCTGACACGCGCAACCTGCAGACGTCCGCCGTCAACCTCAAGCAGGTTATCCAGAAACTCCGCTCCGAAGATTTGGTAGGCGCGCTCGCGCAAGTCATTCGCCGCAGCGACGCGCAGCACTTCGCGGCCATTGTTGGTAAGTGTGAAAGCGATTTCGGGATGGGCCAACGCGTAATGAGTTACGAGATTGGTGAGGTGAAAACTCTCCGTGGCTTCCGAACGCAAAAACTTCCGGCGGGCTGGAACGTTGAAAAAAAGATCTCGAATTACGAGGGTGGTGCCGCGCGGATGAGCTGCGTCTTTGACGTCGCGCATCTTGCCGCCCTCGATCACAACTCGAGTAGCTGCGCCTTCCTCAGTGCTGGTGGTGAGTTCTACCCGCGCAACTGACGCAATTGATGCGAGGGCTTCTCCGCGAAAACCGAGTGTACTAATGGAGCTGAGGTCCTCCGACTTTGCGATCTTGGAAGTCGCATGACGTTCGAAGGCCATCACGGCATCGTCTCTGACCATACCCTCGCCATCATCCGACACTTTAAGAAGCCTGCGCCCGCCCGCTTCAACATCTATGGTGATCCGCTTAGCGCCCGCATCGACTGCGTTTTCCACCAACTCCTTCGCCACTGAAGCCGGACGCTCAACCACTTCACCGGCGGCAATCTGGTTGGCAACGTGATCGGGGAGGAGTCTTATCTTGGACATTGGAAAGAGATACTTGATGTTAAATGCTGGATGCTAGTTCGGCGGAATACTGATGGAACGCATGAGTCCATTCAGCATTCGACCAACTTCATCCAGCCGGGACTGTAATTGGTGGTGGGCATCATGGACTTCTGCCACACAATTAGATCGCGATGACTCTTGATTGCTGTCCTGGCTGCCTTGGTGGCTAACATAGTTCCAGCATCTAGTATCTAGCATCCAGCATCTTTTTACAGATAGACAATCTGGTGCTCATCCGAACCGATGTTGATTGCGTTGTAGATCCACTCGATGACATATCGCCCGTGACGCGCCAGCAGTGAAGTGATGTTGATGTGGCGCTCTTGCAGATCCTTGTTCGGATACAATTGCTCGAAGGCCCGCAACAACTGCCGTTGCGCCGCTTCGTCTCTCGCCATCTGAGCCCGATGAAAACGCGTTCGCAATCCTTCCAGCTGGTAGTTGATTTTGCGCCGGCCGGTTTCCAGGGCATCCGCCAGAGTCGGGTCAACGCTGCGTAGTTTTTCGCGTAGCTCGTCCAGTTGAAGATTTACGGTCTCCTCGGTGCTGACGAAAGACTTGGCCGTATCGGCCCCCAGGTGTTCTTCAACCACGCGCTTCAGCACACTCTCCGGACCGGCGAATAAATCCTCCAGCGAAAGGCCGTAACGCTCCAGCACGCGGCCCGTGTGCGATTCAATTCCGTCCTCGAGGAACGTGAAACTGGCGTCGGTGCCCGCGGGCGCGTCGTTGACCGAGATGATGGTCTCGTCGGTCGCGATGGTGCCCGCGCTGTAGGAGCCGGGGTCGCCGATCAGGCCGGTCAGATTGCGCACGTCGCCGCTGGTGAACGCCACCGCGGTATCTTCGATCAGGCGAACGGTCAGCGTCGGCGCCGTGCCGTTGAAGTCGGCAGCCGGCACGAAGCGCACCAGCGTCGCGGGGCTCAGGAGCAGCGCGCTCGAGTCCGAAGGCGCGCTTCCCCCCTCGCCGATTGGGTTCCAGTTGGCGCCGCCGTTAGTCGAATACTCCCATGTGCCTTGCGTCGTCGCGGTGTTCCCGACCACGGCCACGCCGGCGAAGTTGTTGGCCGATGAGCCGCCGGTCGCAACCTGGTTGTCCGTCGGCATCCGAGAAGGAGGCGAGGAATACAGCGTTGACGGTCTGGCCGGCCGGATTGGCGGTGTCCTCGTTGATCGCGGTCAGCGACTGCGTGGCGTCGACGACGTTCGGCGCGTCGTTCACCGGGTTGACGTTGATCGAATAGGTGTTCGGCGTCTCGTCGAGATCGACCGAGCCGAGCGCGCTACCGCCATTGTCCTGCACCTGGAAGGTAAAGGTCGCGTACGGGCTGCCGATGGTGTTGCCGTCGGCGACCGGCCGGAAGAACACATGGCCCGCCGTGATATCGGCGACCGAGATGAACTGGCCGAGCGTCACCGGGATCGCGTTGGCAGTGCTGCCGCCGTCGGCGTCGAACATGATCGTACCGCGCGTCGTGAGCGTGGTAAACTTCACAGCGAGGAAGGTGTTCGCCGGCGTGTCGAACGGGCTGTCGGTGAACGTGAAATCCGAGAGCGTGAAGGTGTAGTTGGTGTCTTCGTTGATCGTGTCGGTGTTGTCGGTGCTGGTCGGCGCACTCTGCATCTGGATCTGGCGCGTGAAGACGCCGTTATTGTCGCCGTTGGTGCCGGCGCCTTCCCAGGCGAACGCGACCTGCTGCGTGTTGGTACCCAGCGTGAAGGACAGCGTGTCCTGCGGGTCGTGTGATGAGTTGGAGAACTGGTTCTGGGCACCACTGGTGCTGGTGACGAAGAATTCGGTGCCGCGCTCGTTACCGGCCGCGTCGAACCGCTGCGCGCGGACGTCGCCGCCGTCGTCAAACGTGACCAGGAAGCCGCCGTCGGGCAGCGCCTCGACGTTGGGCTGGTTCTGCCCGCCGACTACGGTGTTGTTGACGATCGTTTCGGTCTTTACCTCGTTGCCGTTGGCATCGAAGACGCGAATGAAAACGTCGTTGGTGTTGGGCGCGTTGGAGTCGGACACGAAGGCGACGACGAAACCGCCGCCGATCAGCGCCGCAACCGATGCGTTGAACTGGTCGTCGGCCGCGGTCTCGTTGACCTTCCACTCGGTCTGTCCGCCCACGGTCTGCGTCGTGCCGTCGGAATTGAAGAGCCGGGCATAGAGCCCGAAGTACCGCCCTCCTGCGTGTCGGCCTGCCACACCACGAGGAAGTCGCCGTTCGTGAGGGTCGTGACGTCGGCGAACTGCTGCGTACCCGTCGTCGTGGCGTTGACGGTGAAATTTCCGCCGCCGGCCGCCACCACCGTGGCCCGTTCTGCGCGACCGGCTGATGCGCGGCGTTGTAGCGCTGCGCGATGATCTCGCCGGTGCCGACGCCGCCGGGCGTGTCGAGCCAGGAAACGACGAAGCTGCCGTCGGCGAAAACGCCGACCGAGGGAAGCTGCTGGTCGTTGTTCGAGGCAGCGCTGATCGAAAACTTGCTGCCGACCGGGGTGCCCGTGTTGGTGAAGATCTGCCCGATGACGTCGAAGGCCGAGGCGTCGGAGAGATCGAATTCAGAATAGACGACAAGGAATCCGCCGTTCGGCAGGCCCGCCCGGCATTCACCGGCAGGCCGGTGATCGCCATCTGGCCGTAGTAGCTGTAGAGGGTGTCGTTGCCGGCCAGGAGGAACTCGCTGCCGACCGCGTTGCCGTTCGCGTCGTAACGCCGCGCCCAGGTTTCGAGATTGAAGGTGCCGGCTATATTCCGTTCGTCGGACCACGCGACGATGTATCCGCCTCCCGGCAGGGCCGCGACCACACCGCCATTCTGGCCGGTCGTGAGGGTGGACGTTGTCGGTGCGGAGGTTTCGTTTGTGGTCGACATGCAGAACTCCCAACTGGCCGTAACACATGTCTCGGACGCGCTTCGCCCGGCCGTTCACGGCGCTAGCGAAGTTCACCCCCCCGAGTGATCGCGTTAAGACGGCGGTAACCTATCGGCGACGCGGTCCTCGCACAAGGAAAAGTTGTCGTAGCGTTAACGGCTTGCCGGCTGTTGCGGTTTCGGAAATGAAAGCAAGATCGGAACCCGGCGTTCGCAAGGGAGTGACAAAAGAACGTCGCATGATCGTGTGTATCCGTTGCTACTGGTGGCCCTTCCGAGAAGGTGTGAGGTGTCGGACAACTTCTTACAAACGCGCTACGTTGGCGTGTGAAACGTCTGCTTGAATTTTTACGGATTGTGCAGTTTGCGCTCCGATGGTACGCTTACAGTTAGCGGGACCGGGATGGATCTACGGCAATCGTGAAATGATGTGACGTCGACGACGGTTCTGTCGCCGCGCTTTTTTTTCTTATCGTCATGCATCGCAGTAGGCCGGCGCTATGCTTTGGTTCAGCGCGGCCCTTGAGGGAGGTTGAGCCACCATGGGTACGCCGTTTATGGGCGAGCTGCGCATTATGTCATTCAACTTCGCGCCCAAGGGCTGGGCGTTCTGCAACGGCCAGTTCCTGCCGATCAACCAGAACCAGGCGCTGTTCTCGCTGCTCGGCACGACCTACGGCGGCAACGGCCAGACCACGTTCGCGCTGCCGGACCTGCGCGGCCGGGCGCCGATCCATTCGGCGGCGGCTTCACCAGGGCGAGGCCGGCGGCCAGGAGGCGCACACGCTGACCAGAGCGAGATGCCGGCGCACAACCACTTCGTGAAGCGCCATCGGCAACGCCGACCGGCGCCGAATCGCCGGTCCGGCAGCATGCTCGTCGCCGGCGACGGCGAGCAACGTCTACGCGCCGCCGACCAACCTGACGACGATGCGCCCGCACGATCGGCAACGTCGGCGGCAGCCAGCCGCACGAGAACCGGCAGCCGTATCTCGGTGCTGAACTTCATCATCGCCCTGCAGGGCATCTTCCCGTCGCAGAACTGAGGAGGAGCACGTGGGCCAACCATATGTCGGCGAGATCCGGATGTTCGGCGGCAACTTCGCGCCGGCCGGCTGGGCGTTTTGCGACGGGCCAGCTGATGCCGATCTCCGAGAACGACGACGCTGTTCACGCTGATCGGCACGACCTATGGCGGCGACGGCCAGGAGACGTTCGACCTGCCCGATCTGCAGGGCCGCGTGCCGATCCATCAGGGCACGGCCCGAGCGGCACGACCTATCAGATCGGCGAGCAGGCCGGCGTCGAGAGCGTGACGCTGACGACGCAGCAGATCCCGATCCACAACCACGCGCTGCTCGCGTCCGGCGGCATCGGCCGACGCAGATCCGCCGGCCAACGCTGATCGCCGGCGCATCGACCGGCGCACGCTCTACGTCGGACGCGCCGCCGACGGCCGCGATGGACGCCGGCGTCGATCAGCCCGGTCGGCGGCAGCCAGCCGCACGACAACATGCAGCCCTATCTCGTGATCAGCTTCATCATCTCGCTGTTCGGCATCTTCCCGTCGCCAGACTGAGGAGCGCGCGCCATGTCCGATCCATTCGTCGCCGAGATCCGCATGTTCGGCTTCAATTTCGCGCCCACCGGCTGGGCGCACTGCAACGGCCAGCTGCTGCCGATCTCGCAGAACACCGCTCTGTTCTCGCTGCTCGGCACGATCTATGGCGGCGACGGCAAGTCGACCTTCGCGCTGCCCGAACCTCCAGGGCATCGCGCCGATGCACCAGGGCCAGGGCCAGGGCCTGACGCGAACGCTTCCTCGGCGAGCAGGGCGGCTCGGAGATCGTCACCCTGCTCCAGAGCGAGATGCCGGTCCACACGCACAGCCTGCAAGCGCGGCCGGTGCCGGGGAATTCAATACTGCGGGTCCGATGTCTTCTCTGGCGCAGGCCAACCCCACCACCAATCAGGTTTACAAGCAGTTGCCGTTCGGCACGACCGTCAACATGAACCTCCAGAGCACGACGGTCACCGGTAGCAGCTTTCCACACAACAACATTCAACCCTTCCTGACGCTGTTGTTCTGCATCGCCCTTCAAGGGGTCTTCCCGGCGCGGCCCTGATCTGGGGCGCGCAACGCTCAGCGCTTTCATCGTTATGCCGGCAGTCCCCTCGCCCGGCATCGTCGTCTAACGAAACCAGGAGACGATGGTGAAGCGCTCGCCGTGCGTGACCGGCGTCACCTCATGCGTGGTCTCAGCGCGGAAGGCGACGAGCGCGCCTGGCGCCGCGTCGACCGGCTCGCGCAGTTCCGGTCCGCTGTACGGTCCATGCATCACCAGCATGCCGCCGCCATAGGTCTCCGGCGACGGATCGGCCGACGGGCGGCTGAGGAACAGGATCACCGAGACCTTGCGGAAGCGCGAGTCGTCATGGATCAGCGGCGTGTTGCCGTCCTGATGCGCCACGAAGAAATCGCCGGTCTGGTAGCGCAGGAATTGCGGCTCCTCGCATTCCATGAGCTCGACCGAAAAGTGCCGTTGCAGCGTGTCCTTTTGCGCTCGCAACAGCTCGATCACGCGCGTGCGCGTTGCCGGCGGCGTTTTGAGACGCGTCGTGTTGCGGATCGCCGGCCGCACCGTTCCCGCCCCTTGGGTGCCGAGCAGAGCGGCAGCGTCGCCAGCCACGGCGGCGAGCTCGGCGCGCAACGTCCGCGAGGCACGTCATCCAGCAGGTTCTCGATCCGCAGCACATCGATCATGCGGCGGATGATACATGAGGGCACTGCGCGCCGTCTTGCGCGCTGCCCGCCAGCATGCTTTGCACGCGCGATATCCGGGCGCGCACATGACGACAGACGAAGGAATTGCCGCGGCGGCACGATGGCCGCGCGCCGCCGGCGCGGGCCTCACGTTCCGGCGAGTGACCGATGACGACACGCCGTTCCTGTACCGGGTCTATGCCAGCACCCGGGTCGACGAACTGGCGATCGTGCCGTGGACGCACGAGGAGAAGATCGCCTTCCTTGACATGCAGGCGCGCGCAGCACACCGACTACCAGCGCAACTACGCTCACGCCGACTGGCTGATCATCGAGCGCGGCGCCGACATGATCGGCCGGCTCTATCTCGATCGGCGCCAGCGCTCACACCACATCATCGACATCGCGCTCCTGCCGGAACACCGGAGCCAAGGATATGGCGCCGCACTGCTGCAGGACCTGCTCGACGAGGCCGCCGCCGCCGGTAAGCCGCTCGCGATCTATGTCGAAGAACAATCCCGCGATGCGGCTCTACCGCCGCCTCGGATTCGTTACGAAGGACGAGCAGGGTGTTTACGACCTGATGCAATGGGACGGGCCCCCGCCGGCCAGTGCGTGACGCAAGGTTGAAACGGTCAGGTAAAGCACAACAGATCCGCAAAGTGATATTTTAGGTAAATATCAACTCATACATGTTTCCGCCTTCGCGCGGACCGAGCGGAACCAGGAAAATCTCGAGCCTGCCCATCTCCGGATGATTCACCGCGTAGATGTCTTTGCGGCAGGTGCGGTCCCGGGGGCGACATGAACCAGAGCGAAAAGGCGCCGCCGGGGCGTCCGCTATCGCCAAGCCGCTGTACTTTGGTGAGTTTCAGCGAGATTTCGGCCTGCGGGATCGTCACCGTAAACGCTTCATTCTGCCGGGCTTCGAAGTCGTCGACTTTCAACGCCCGCAGATCAACCGAAGCCATGCCGTTCTCCCGCCGCGCGTCAGCGCATTTGCACGCATAATGCGCATCCATCCAGTGGCCGCAAGCAGGGTATAGAAGTTGTAGAAAGCGTTTGTGACCATCTGTGCGTTTTTGACGCCACGTTAACAGACCTTTAAACACGACCCTGCGGCAGGGCTCGGGGATTTATGCGTATGGTCGATTTTAGCAGGCGCGCGTTTTTGAGCATGTCCGGCGGCGGGCTTTCCGTGCTGGCCCATCCTGTGAGCGCCTTGGCGCAGGCCACGTGCAGCATGATGCCGCCCTTCCTGCCGAACCAGCTAACGGTCGACTGCGCGTCGCGGCAGAACTTCCAGCTCTATCGCAAGAACGCGCCGTATCTCGGCCTCACCGGCGTCGTGAACATGAGCTTCGCGAGTGGCAGTACGGCTCGTATGAGGCCGGAAGCTTGATGTTATTCCCCTACCTGAAGCCGAAGGGCCTCGCGCTCACCGGCAAGACCTGGGCATCGGCGGTCGCCGCGAGCAGCACGAAGTCGGTCTCGATGTCCCCCATCAATTTTGCCCTGCCGCCGGACGAGTATTTCTGCAGACTGCTCGGCGCACCGCAGAGCCTGTCATCGGGTTCCTGGTCGATGCCCCCTATCCGATCCACGAAGCGCGGCAGGACTGGTTCAGCAACGCAAACCTCGCGGACGGCAAGAGCGTCGGCATTGACTGGACCAGCAGCAACAATCACAGCTGGTTCCGGCGGCAGCCGCTCTATTCCGAGTGCCGAGGAGTGCAACGGCGCGGCTTGGCGCAAGCTCATTGTCGACGGATTGCAGCGCGTCTCGGCCAGCGCCTGCGCGGCATAGTGTAGTGCGTTCGGAACAGGAGAAGCGCCGATGAAGTATTCAGTCGCCCTCGCGGCGCTCGTGCTGAGCATTTTCGGCGCTGCGCCGGCAAGTGCCGCGGACCCGTCCTTCGCCTGCAACGCCCGGGCGCCGCAGGCCTGCCATTTTCGTATCTTCTACACGCCGCGCGGCGACGCGCGTGATCGTGCCCGCTGGCAATGTCCTCACCGTTCCGAAATTGACGGCCGGTAAGGACCGTTATTGCGTCGCGGTGGACAAGGTGCCCACCGTGAAATGCATCCAGAAAGTCATCGTCGCCCGCACCGATAGCTCAAATCGGTCTTGCGACCGTTATCGCGGCTTCATCTGCCCCCGTAAGGGCGTGGCGCTGCTCGTCCGTGTACCGGCGGCCTTGTGCGACGGCCTCGCCGCCGCGTAGTTTCACCCTCCGATCGAATTGGCCGCCTCAGCCAAGGCCACGTTGGAGGAAAAATGCTGCGCCGAAGTTTCGTTGCCGTGCTCGCGCTCGGCCCCTTCCTTGCCGTCAGCGCCGCGTCCGCGGCCGATTACCCGACCGCCCGGTGCGCTGGGTCGTTCCCTATCCGCCGGG
>CAVRTN010000003.1:0-452274 GCA_963724185.1 Pyrinomonadaceae bacterium
GGCGACCATCAGCATCGCAGCAGTCAGGAACAAGAAAAATAAAACGAGACTAAGCTCCATCTTCGTAAAATATCTGCTTTCGTCGCGCGTGCCCAAGAACTTTCACCGCTACGCGTAGGACGTTTCAACTTAACGAATCACGACTCCGAACGATACGGGCAACGACTCGAGTCCACGCAAAACCATGCTCGGACGCCAGCGTAGAGATTCGGTCGCAACGCTCAGATGCAGATCCGGCATCCGCCGCAAGAGTGTGTTGATGGCAATCTCTCCTTCCAACCGGGCGAGCGGCGCTCCGAGGCAAAAGTGAATGCCTTGCCCAAAAGCCAGATGCTTGTTTGGCTCTCGTGCAATGTCTAACTCATCCGGGTTTTTGAAAATGCTTTCGTCCCGATTGGCTGACCCAATTACTCCTAGTGTCATTCCACCTCGTGGGATGGTTATTCCGTGAAGGTTGAGATCTTCGCGCGCATACCGTTCTGTCGACATGAACACCGGAGACGTGTAACGAAGCAATTCCTCAACCGCTGTTTTGATCAGTCCGGGTTCCCGGCGCAGCCGGTTCATCTCATCGGGATGTTCCAGGAGAGCCAGCAT
This sequence comes from Pyrinomonadaceae bacterium, assembly GCA_963724185.1. GTDB lineage: Bacteria > Acidobacteriota > Blastocatellia > Pyrinomonadales > Pyrinomonadaceae > PSRF01. Next base: position 598 of record CAVRTN010000003.1, read on the forward strand.
TCCATTTCCAATCAAGTTGACTGTCGTTTCATGTCCCGCAATGAGCAACAGGAAAACCATCGCCAGCAACTCGTCCTCGCTCAATTTATCACCGGCCTCTTCCGCCTGGATTAGTGCGGTGGCCAAATCATCTCGCGGATCCCCGCGTCGCATTTTGAAGAATTGACGCAGATAACGAATAAACATCCAAACATTCGGGATCACTCTCAGCGTGGCTTTTGGTGATGTAAGAGAAACGACGGCTTCGGACCACTTATGAAATTTATGGTGGTCCCTGGCAGGTACACCAAGGATTTCAGTAATGATTGTCATCGGCAGCGGTAGCGCGTAATCCTTAATTACATCCATTTCACCTGCGGAGATTGCCCGCTCTAGCAGTTCATCCGCCAAACTTTGAATCCGGTCGCGCATCCGTGCAATGAGGCTGGGCGTAAACGCCTTGTGGACCAACGCCCGCAGTCGCGTATGATCAGGCGCATCAAGGTCAAGCATATTGCGCTCCAGCGGACGAAACATGGGTGGCACCCAAGGCATCTTCCGAAGCTGTTCCGGAGTCATTGCGGTGCGCCGGTTTTTCACGAAGCGTTCATCTTTCAGTAACGCCGTTACGTCTGCGTAGCGAGTGATTAGCCAGACGGGAGTTTTGTCAGGAAGACAGGTGTGGTAAACGGGTTGTGAAGTTCGCAACTGAGCAAAAAATGTGAACGGATTAGCCTTGAACTCCGCGCTTACAATGTTTGGTTGTTTAGTTGTAGTCACTGAAACTGTGTACTCCCCAGCCAGTCATACAAGGTCTGGTTTCGCTGGACCGTTTGCAGTACAAGTTGTGAGTTCGGCGGCTCTTGTGCTGTGGCGGATAATGAAGCCAGCAGGAACAAGGTCAGCAGCAGCATTATAAGCAGACAACTTTCAACGAACTTTCTCTGTATCCTAAACATGATTCCACCTCCGAATCTGCGCTCAAGTAAATCTTAAAAGGTGTCAATTAATAGCCGCGCTGCTCTCAGCGTTCCGTACCGCCAAGAATAATTGCTGCTATGACGAATCCTCCAAAAACGAACGAAGCACCGGCGACCAGCTTCAAGTTCCGAGTTGCGTAGGGAACACCCCACTGCGCAAAGCGCTGATGCCACTGCCAGGGAACTGCGAAAAGAACCGACGGTGGTCACCACGAGAATCCAGCCAAAAATGACAAAGAAGTTGGAAAACAACATCTGCGGTGCGTATAGCAAGATTGCCACACCCGCGATAAGACGGAGTCCGAGCTCCAAGTAGTGGGTAAAAGCAGAGCTGGCAAAGCCGCCTAGAAACCGTTTGGCTCGAGCCGGTGACAGCAACATAATTAAGGCAAAGCCAATGAGATAGAGTCCCGTAAGCCAAACTAGTATTGAAGCGAGCAGGTTTATCATCCGATGCGTTTATCCCGAGTGTCTTATCCAATCTTGAAAAGATCTTCTGAAGCCACGATACCGCCGGCGTCGGGCGGCCCGATTTCTTCCCGCGCCGCCACTTCGTTAGCGTAGAGCAACTTGAGAAACGGTGGGGCAATCACTGTCGTGGCTACCGCCATGAACAAGACCACACCGTAAAGTTCCGCTCCAATCACTGCGAGGCTTAAACCAATCTGGGCGACGATAATTCCGACTTCGCCTCGTGGCACCATTCCCATGCCCACTTGTCCGGCGCGTCTAATTCCGAGGTTTAAGGCGCCCAGCCCGCAACCTAACAACTTGGTGACAATCGCGACCAAAGTGACTAGCACGCAAAGTATGATCACCGATGAACTGCGAAAGACGCCAAGACTAAGCTGCATACCGATGTTGACGAGAAAGAAAGGGACCAGGAATTCCGTCACCCCACTCATCTGCCGATGCATCTTCGGATTGTCTTCGGCCGCTTCCGCAAGCGCCATCCCCGCGAGAAAAGCACCGATGATCGCGGCAACGCCGATGTACGATGCCGCTACTGATAGACCAAGACACAAGACCAGCCCGAAGATAAAGATCCCCTGCCCGCTGCGCATGCGTTCAACGCTTGGCGCCACGCGAGTAACGACAGGCGCTCCAACCAGAGCGACAAAAGCGGTGAATCCGATCGCCAGACCTGCAGTTGTAAGGATCTCGAGATAATTAACTGTACCTGCTGCCATACTGGACACAATCGAGAGAACCAAAAGGCCCAGGATGTCATCGATGACCGCCGCGCCGAGAATGATACGAGCCGTAGGCGCATCGAGTAGTCCCATTCCCGATAACACGCGCGCGGTAATTCCGACAGATGTCGCAACCATTGCCGTGCCAACGAAGAGCGCTTCAATGCTGGTGCTACCCCAAGCCCGCATGAGGAGCCAACCACCAAGCAGTGGCGCCACGACGCCCAGTACTGCCACGACCGCTGCTTGTTTGCCGACCTTAAAGATGGCTGCCGGTTTGGTTTCAACCCGACGGTAAACAGGAGGAAGATGACGCCAATCTCAGCCAGCAGACTGGTGATTTCTGACGGAGCCGCCCAACCAAGAAGACTCGGTCCGATAATGACTCCGGCCAGTATCTCGCCAGCTACTGCTGGTTGACGAAGTCGCTCGAACAACTCAGCCATCAGCTTGGCCGCGACGAGCATTATGAAGAGGGTCAGCAAAACCCTCGTTTCACCTCCCGTCGCTGTCGCCAGAAAAAGATTCACCCTTCACTCCTATCCAACAAGGTTTACGTCCGTTCGCGCTCAATGCCTATTCCTTCGAGGCGCTATCACCCACGAAAATGTTCGAGAGGCGTTTCTATTTGTCATCATTAGAGTGGTAACCGGCCCAGGCCTCGCCCGGCGGCATCGTTGGCTGCGCCGATCTCGTCACGATGGTATTCAGCAAGCCCTCGACTTAAGAGCAGTCGAACCACTCCAGCTCTGGTCTTTCCCAGCGCCTTCGCGAGGTTTTCTATTTCGTTAAAAGTTGCTGGCGGCACCTTCGCTCCGACGTTGACTCCAAAGTCGCCACCTTTGTACTTTCGTTTTTCCGCGGTTTCATCACCATCTTCTCTAGCCAAAGGCATTCAGGAATGCCGCCTTGCAACAACCCAATACTCGCCGCAGCTCATTGGCCCTGACTGCGGCGAGCAGGGTTGGCTCTCCCACTTCCAGCCTCACACCCTGGGGATTCTCCAGTGTTGGCAAAAAGTGAGGGGAGTTCACAATATCAACTGGTCCTCCCTCCGTCCGGAGAGTCGGACACTTTGATACTCGTCTTTTGCCTGTGCGTTTCACCACGGCGGCCTGCATAAATAACGAGCCAGAAGATTCCTCCGATGACCACGATGGCTATTAGTATGAAGATTGCAGTGTTACCCATTGAATGCTCCTCGTTCGCCTGAGAGTCAGGCGCTCTGTGTCCTTAGATGCACGTGCCTCCGCACGCACAATGCAGTTGTGCGGAGACCCGAAACCATTCCTGGCGAGCGTGTTCTTTAGACTAAACGAGGCGGTGCCCGTCCCGGACGCAGTGACACCGATGTGGAGGCAAAGAGAGAAACTGCGAAACTGACTTCAATAGCAACTCGCGCGTCGTTTGGGAGGAGTGAGTCAGCCCCTGGCGTCGCGCCGCGAGGCTGAGGCTGAGGTTCCCTGGCCATACGCTTTTGCGCATGGCCCATCATTGGTACGCGGAAACTATCGGATTCAGTATGAGACTGGCGGCGTGATGCCGTATCGCGTTGATTCTCTTGAGGCTTTTCGGCTATCCGATCCGTTACTACGGGCAGGGGAAGGAAACTAGGCCCGACATTGTTTGATACGCACAAAGAGATGAGCGCCGCCAAAACCAGCAAGGCGCGCAGCTGGAAGAATCTCGATATGAGCGAATCAAGGGCCATCTTTAAGTATCATGAAAATCTTACCAGAATAGCTGTATTCGTAGAAGTCAATCTTCAGACCACGACCAATTCACGGCTCAGCGACGTGAGCGTCCCAGTTTACTACCGTACGTTCGAAGACTCTTCAATCTCGCATGGCGATTCATGTTGAACAACGGCTAGCTTTGGCTGTTTTTGGCAGAGCGATTCTTGTCTGCAATTGCGATCAGAATCAGGATGAAGGCTAACAAGCGCACCAGATAAGAATAGCCGCGCGCCTCGCTTCCTTCGGCGACAAAAACAAAGCCCACCTGGTTCAGGGCAAGCAGCCAGAAGGCCACTGAAAACATTATGAACAGTCGATCACGTGTCTCTCTCCAAAAGCGCAAGAAAAAGACGCCGGCAACCAAATAGCACATCATAATAGCGCCGAGCATGAAGTGATTCATCATGTTGCCTTTACGTTATGAGCCGGCAGTTATTGATTGCCGGTGAAGAAAAAGCTACCGCCGCCGATCGTTTGATTTTTGCTTACCTCGAGTCCCAAATGAGACCGTATAGCAAAAGCGCCAGCCCGAAGAGCGTTGCCAAATGGCGCCAAAAGCTAAGGTCAACAGTCGGCACTATGACCAAATCGACGAAAAGAAGAACGTTGTTAATGGTCAACCCGATAAAGCACAGCCCACTCCAAAGTAGCAGCCGCGTATGATTGGCGAGATAGCCTCGCAGGAGCATGACTGCGCAGGTAAGGCTTGTCGCCGCGCAGAGAATATAGACTGCTACCAGCACCTTATTTGTCCTTCCTGATCCTAAAGGCGTCGGCGAAGATTTGAACTTTGGTGAAGGGCTTTGAGAATATGAAACTAATCACTCTCACCCTCCGCTCCTTGTATGCCATGGCCAACGCGCTCACCGCCTGGTCCAATTGATTTGAAGATGGACTATAACGGTAAAGCAGGTCAGGATTTTCCCTGACCGCCAACAGCCCTCGCGCTTGAAGATCGGCCAGTTGGTTTCTTGCGAGCTGGGGGCCGATGTGTAGTTCGCGGTCCGTGTCTTCAACACTCCACTCCATATCCTTTTTTCCATAGAGCAGAAGAAGAGTCTCGAGTTGAAACAGCGAGGTGATGTACTCCGTCATGAATCTCTTCACCTCTTCTGGAATGTCGTCTGTGGCCACTCGATTGTCCTCGGCTATTGGTTGGCCTCAACTGTTCTGCGAGAAGCCTGTTTGGTTTGACGGCCCAATGTAAAACCCGCAGGGATGCCGGTCAAGGAATGGGGAACTCCTGTCAGCCCCCTTCTTGCAGATCTGCACGGATGTCCCCCCTTGACTACATTCATCGGAGATCACTCCTTTGCTGGAGCAATTAAGCCAGGGAACCTCTCCATTTCGTGCAGTATCAACGCCTGGATTTAGTCGGATTGATTTCGGCTCTGGTCGCTCTTGTCCGAGCGAATTGAATTGAAATGCGTCAGGCTTTGTGTGACGAAGCGATAAGAAAACTGACGTGGCAACTTCTGCACTCGTAAGTGTCGCCGGACCGCAGACCTGGCGTCAGCCAAATCATACTGCAGTTTGGGCAGTCGGTTGTCGGAAGTGACTTCAATTTGTCAAACCTCAAGGCTTCTGGAGCTACCATATTTACCTACCTGCCGGCTACGGAAATGCATGTTCCAATCGATGACCTGCGTTTCCGTTGAGCAGCTTTAACTGACCCTGGAGACACACGAGATCCCGAATCGTCGGGATCTCGTCATCTCCGTTCATCCTGCTCCAGGATTCTTATGGAGCGCTCGCCTGTATAGTTACTTCACTTCCGCTCATTAGAGTAAGGTCGTCGCGACCTTGCACGTAGACTGAACCCGCGCCCGTGCCCGCTCCAACCGCGGCCCCGATGGCAGCGCCTTTTCCCCCTCCGGCAATCGCGCCGATTAGAGCGCCAATGGCAGTTCCGATAGCTGTCCGTTGCACAGTAGTGCCGGTCCTACTATCTTCCTGGACCGAACCTTCATTATCCACGCGCACGTCTTCATTGCTTGTGCCTCGTACGTTTTGAACCACGCCCGCAAAATTGTAGCTGCTTCCGTTCGGCATAAGAATGCGGTCGAAGTTCAGCGTCATCTCAGAGCGACCGGTGATGCGTCCACCCCGATCGACGTTCGTTACGTGACCTTCAATCACAGCATTCCGGTACTGGTAGGGCTCACGCACCGTCATCGTGAACCGATCATTGGCGCGGGTGTTTTGCGTAGAGAGATTCTGGTTGAGCACGGCGACTACTTGTGTCCCGTTCGGAATGAGAAAGCTGCTGTGCATCGTGCCAGTGTTCGTTTGATTTGGCTCGTATAGATTCCACTGGGCCACATCTGAAGTCCTGTCGTAATAGCTTTGCACCAGCACCGGGCGGCTTAGGCGCTCAGCGTAGACCTGACGCGTGACGAGCAGACGACGACCGTTATTAACCGGTGCGAAGGTAACCGTAAAATCGTTTGATCGATCCCCGTTGGAGACGACCGTCAATCGGTCGCCCGAGAAAGTTGCGCGCACCTGCGACGCGCGCCCGTTGGGATAGCTTTCATTATGCTCGCGGCCATCTACGTCCAGAGTGAGCCGTGGCGAGATTGTCGAGGCCAGCGTAACGGAACTACCGCGCCGCTCCAGCGCGATCATATCGGGAGGCGTTAGGCGGTTAATCAAGTTACTTGAGATCCGTTGGCGCTCACTGTATCTGAGACTGCGAGTCGCATTGTCTGCAATCGTCCGCGGGTTGTTGCTCAGTCCAGCGTTGAGCCGATACGTGCCCGTGAGCATAGCGTCGTATCCGGTTACTACAGGAACGCTTCCCACGGGAACGTTTGCCGGCCACGTCATAGTGGGCCAATTGCTGGCCAGGCTATAAGCATTGGCCAAACGGTCAAGCTCGGTTTTCACCTGCGACCACGCGCGCTCAGTTCGATTATCTAATCGCCGGTTGTTCATGAAAGTGTTAATGAGTGCGCCCTTTTGCAATACCAGTTGCGCATCCATACCGGTTGATTGACCATTATCGAAGCGTTGCTGCAATTGATCGGTCGCAGCCTCAAACTCAGTGACGAGGTTGTTTACATTATCCTCGCGCCGGGTGCCGTCGATGCGGCTCCGATCCAGAGCATTAGGCAACAAATTACTGAAACGATCGGATCGTGTTTCGACCCGCTTGAGCAGTTGTCGCATGTAGTTGTCGTTGTAACGGTATGCCCGTTGAGATTGGGCCAGCACGGCCGGCATTAAGCCGAAGCTGACCAGTGCCGTTACTATTGTCATAACGATTAGTTTTTCTTTTATTCTCATGTTGTGCTCCTTCTTCTTCTTAACTGTTTCGCCCTCCAGACTCGCTCATCGCGGCTGAAAGTTTGCGCCCAATGCGCGAGTTTTTGTCCGAGGGGGTAGTTAGTTCCTGATAGGGGGGTCGAAACGAGCAGTCGAACAGTGACAACACTTCAGACAGCAGTTACATCTTTTGAATCGTGACAGTTGTGATCGGATCTTCTCCTGCAGTACGGCTATAAGCTACCCAGTAGCCGGCGTCAGGGTAACGTTTGAGTTGATACATAGAACCATCGGGCTTCGCCCGAAGGGATTCTCCCAACACCTTTTCAGGCATGGGCGCTTCACTCTTCGTCCCAATGTAGTCGATTGAGAGGGCTATGACTTTCGCCTGATCGTCGTAATGGACCTGTGCCGAGTGCACGTCCGAGAAGACGAAGAGGTCCTGACTCTTACCCTTGTCTTTGAGTTTTCCGAGTGTCTCTCGAACTTCATCTGCGCTCATGCCCAGGCGCACTCCCATAAAATCGTGCGACACAGGAATGGTTGCCGGCTTGTCCGTTGCTGCCAGTTCCTTTGCCCGTTCATTTGTTTGACTCGTACCGTTGCCGCTGACCAATTCCGCGTTGTGACTTTGAGCTTCCGGGGTCTGTTGCGCCTTCGCCACGGAGCCCAGAAGCATCATCGACACGGCCAGCGCCACCGAGCACATGACATGAACCGTAGTTATTGATAGTCGTCTTAACATGATTTTTTCCTCACCTTCTTTCACCTTGATCGTATGTCACAGGCTGGACTGGGATAAGAGAGCAATTACTTAAGGGGTGTAGGTGATTACACCTATGTGGCGTGGTATTCAAGGTCTTTCGCGGCGATCTGCCTCGAGGTTTGCGAATCGCGGCAATTAGCCGGGCAATTGCCAGTCAGCCTGGGTATGAATCTCAGGCCATAGAACTGTGTCAATCACATGTATCACCCCGTTAGACGCTTCGAGATCGGGCGAAAAGACCTGAGCCTCATTTACCCATAAGCCGGATCGAGACTCAATTCTTAATTCTTCCCCTCTGGTGGTCTTAACGCTGTCCATACGCTTCAAATCCCTGGCCAACAGTTTCTCTGGAACGATGTGATGGCTCAAAATCAACCGCAGTGTCTCTCGATTCTCAGGCTTTCGCAGGTCGTCCAACTTCGTTGTGGACACTCTTGAAAATGCCTCGTCGGTCGGAACAAAGACTGTATAAGGTCCCGTCACTCTTAAAGACTGCTCCAGTCCGGCTTCATTTAGCAGGTTAGTGAATACTTGGAAATTGCCGAGCTTGGCTGCGGCCTCGATGATATTGTATTTCTCTTTCATTGATTTCCTCTCGAAATACCAAACGATTGGTTCAGCCACTCCGCCTCGTAGCGATCCTCAACCTCAATACTGGCAACAGCAAGAAGCTTGCGGCGTTGCGGTTCAGCGTCGGGTGTTGTTGCAACTTTGTGCAGCTCTTATTAACTCAAAACGTGGCAACTGTCATTAGGAGGGTAAACGGATTTGGGAAATGCGGAATCAGCAGTACCACTCAAGACGTGTGGGGGTTACTACTCACCTTGGCGAGCCAGACTTCAAAACAACTTTCACTTGTTGTGAGCGTTCTCTTTCTCTAAAACGTGTCGCGCGATTTCTACTCGGTTGTTAAATCCTTTCTTGTCAAGTATGTGACTGATGTGATTCTCAACTGTGCGCACACTGATCTCCAGTTCCGCCGCAATCTCTTTGTTACTCAACCCGCGCGAAACGGCCAAAGCGACTCGATCCTCAGCATCAGTTAGTTCATCATCCTGAAAGGTGACTGGTACATCTTCAATTAACTGAGAACCTACGAGGCGCGCGATTTGGGAATGTGTTCGCTCCACTCTGTTGAGAATCCCGGTTACCACCGCGATCAACTCCTCAGGCTCGAACGGTTTCGTGAGGTAAGCGTCAACACCGGCGCGAAATCCCTCAATACGATCCGCCGTTTCGTCTTTCGCCGTGAGAAAGACGATCGGCACCAGGGCCGTTCTGGGTGAGCCGCGAAGCTGTCGCGCAAGCTGGTATCCGTCCATGCCCGGCATTCTGATATCACTGACGACGAGATCGGGCACAGTTTCCGCCAATTGCAGCAATGCTTCCCGGCCGCTGCGAGCGGTGCTAACTTCATAGTCCTCCGCCTTAAGGCATGCCGCCACTGCGCGGAGAAGATTCGGTTCATCATCAACTACCAACAATCGCTTCGACATTAGCACTTTCCTCAACTCTCGCTCCGGGCTCGTTATCATCAATCCATAAAGGCAGGACCACTGTGAAGGTCGTGCCGCGACCCACCGTGCTTTCGACAATAATCTCGCCATCCAATTGCGCCACGATGCGCTGGGCTAAATAAAGACCTAAGCCAACCCCCGGGGCGGCTGTGCCGGGCGATGATGACGTCCCCTTCGGCTATTGCCGCGCCAGCGCGATAAAACTTCTCGAAGACATGCGACACGTCCGCCGGCGTAATACCTTGTCCGTTATCCTTGATGGTGATTGCCAGCGTCTGACCCGCCCGTTGAGCTGAAACAGTAACCGCACCACCCGCAGGAGTATATTTGAGGGCGTTGTCGATCAAGCCGCGAACTACCCGGCGCAGGGCTTCGAAGTCGCCTTGAACGGGCGGCAAGGCGGCCGGAAGGTCAGCGGAAAGATCCAGCCCCAGCGACTCAGCCCGGTGCCTTTCCGTCTCCACACACGAAACGATCAACTCATTTGCTTCCAACCGCGTTTGTTGTAGCCGGTAAGCACCTGCTTCAATGCGCGACAGATCCAGCAGATTGCCGACGAACTCGATTTGTCTGTCACATTCAGTGGCGATGGTCTTCAGATAATCGAGCCTCTCCTCTTCATTAAGCGATGCTCGCTGTAGTAGGTGTGCAAGCACTTTGATGGTTGTCAAAGGGGTTTTCAATTCGTGGGAAACGCTACCAACAAACTCTGACTTCAATCGGTCTAGCTCTTTCAGTCGTTCCTCGCGCTCAGCGATTTGAGAGGCCATCGTATTGAACGCCGTGCCAAGGTCGCCGATTTCTCCACCTTCACCTAATGGTGCTCGCGCTGACAGATCACCCGCACCAAGCCGCTGGGCGGTTGAGCGCAGCCGTCTCACCGGCACCACGATACTTCGCTCAATGGCGAGGGCCGCGCCAACAGCAAGCAATAAGGCAATCAGTCCAATTAAAGCGTAACGGTTCAGGCGGCGACGCGCCGGTTCGTAAAGAGTTGAGCTCGGAATTCCAATCATTGCTATCAGCCCGGTGTCTTTGACCCGGGTGACTCCATAGACGCGCTTTATCCCATCGATCGGGCTGGTGAGTTCCACCACATTCGTCCCATCGGCAGTGAGGGTCGAGGAAATTGGCGCCCAATTTACGTCCGCTTCCGTCGCTGCTTCTGAGCCGCGGCGCCGGTATAGGATGCGACCTTCAGAATCCAGCACAGAGATGACTACTTGTCGTGAGAGTTCGATGCCGTCAAAAAGTTCATTGATTGCGGCTCCGTCGATTCGGGCGATAACCGCGCCGCTTTTCTCAATCGGAACGGCGATGATCACAATCGGCCGAGCCTCATCCAGGGTTCGATCTGTAACTACTGCCCATGAATTGCGCTCGCGCATCTCAGAGACGAGATGATCCGTGAGTGCGCTCGAGAGCAACTCCTTGCGAGCCGGCTGGGATATTAGTGAGGTGCCACCAGCATTAGTAACTCGCAGATCCATCCAAAAAGGTCGCGTCTGCAGGACCTTCTCAAGGTTGTCTCGAATGTCGGGTAAGCTTGTGTCCTGGTCGGCGGCAGACGCGGCAATCGCCGCAAGGGCTTTCTTTTGATCATCCAACCAACGCTCAAGGGCCACCGAGGCAAGGTCGACCTGCTGTTTCACCGAGTCGTCTAACTGAGACCGGCTGAGTCGCCACATGCTTCTCAGGTCCAAAGCACCTACAAGGACAAGCGGCACCGCTATTCCAACAGCAAGAAGCAGTAATTTGCCACGAATCCCCAATCCTATTGCCCCCTCAAACTATTTTTTCAGTGATCCACGTGTTAAGGGAAATGACTACAGAAGGAGTATAGCAATCATGATTCCGGTTACCGTAAGCGGAAACACTCACGACAAGCTGTGATTTCACTGATTCGCCGCGGCATCAACCAAGCCTACTATGGGTCAGATGTACCGTAACGTGTGGGGGCCGTTAGCGGGGTTAACGGTTCCTGGATGTTCCCTTAGTGAACAGGATTAGAGGAGAAAAAGTCATGAAAGCCGCAGAACCACAGGTCCCCCGAGAAACCAACATTTTGAGAGAAAAGATCTCAGGACTGGCCATCCCGTGGAGGCGTGTAGCCCTCTATGCAACGTTATCCCTGGGGTTCTTTCTACTTGGCATGGTTCCTATGTGGCTCAAGGCCAGCAGCGCCATTGAACAGCGTGACGCAGCGCAGCGTGAAGTGCGCCTGGGTCAACTACAAAACAGCCTGGCTGCTGCGATGGTCGATTCCCAGCGTGGCGATTACGAGCCGGCGCGACAGACGACGAGTGAGTTTTATACAAACTTGCGCACTCAGGTAGACGCTGGGGACGAGTCGGTATTCACGGCAACTCAGCGAGACAAGCTAAAGCCACTGCTAACCGAGCGCGATGACATCATTACCTTGTTAGCTCGCAGTGATCCCGCTGCTGCCGATCGTCTGTTCGCCGTTTATTCAACTTACAAGAAACTAAATCATGGGGGATAGACACAAGAAGTATCTGCCGTTGGCCAGCACTAGACTCGTAACGATACATCAATTTTAAAGCCTCGCTCTCACCGGTATTGGAGCGATCCCAAGTTGTCGCCTAGAATTGCTTCCCAATGATTCACAACAAGTCGACGGTCGCGCGCGTTTGTCGCCTACGCGCGATTACAGCGCTTAGTGTGTTCTTCCTGTTCGGTGCGGCAATGAGCTTCACGGCGAGCGTATACTTGCTCACCTTAAATGGCATTTTTGACGAGTAGAAGAGTGCGAGCATTGTTCGGCAAAAACCTCAGCCAGGTGAAGCGGCGATGATTGGCAAAGACCTACTAAATTATCGGATTCTGGAAAAGATTGGCGCCGGTGGCCAGGGCACAATCTACAAAGCGCTCGATAATAATCTTAATCGGGTTGTTGCAATCAAAGTTCTCGCGCCGAACCTCACGAACAAACCTGCAAACCTCGAGCGATTCAGGCGCGAGGCGCAACTGGCTTCCTCACTGGAGCACCCCAACATCTGCACGATCTACGAACTGGACGAAGCAGATGGCGCTCACTTTATTGTCATGCAGTATGTCGAAGGACGAAACGTCCGAGAATTGGTAAATGGGAGTCCGCTGGATCTTAGAACAGCTCTGAATATCGGCATACAAGTGACGGACGCGCTTGCCCACGCGCACGCTTTCGGCATCATCCACCGCGATATTAAAGCGGCCAATGTCATGGTCACAGATATTGGGCTGGTCAAGGTTCTCGACTTTGGTCTTGCCAAATTGCTGGAGGATGACAGTCAAACCAGCGATGAACCCAGCGCGTCCGAACGAATTGCTTTAACGGAAGTTGGTTCACCCTACGGCACCGCCACCTATGCGGCACCTGAGCAAGCGCGTGGCGAGAAAGTCGATCAACGAGCCGACATTTTTTCCAGCGGAGTCTTGTTGTATGAAATGCTGGCCGGCACCTGGCCGTTCCGCGGAAGGAACGTGATAGAGGTACGTCAAGCCGTGATCAACGAACAGCCACAACCCATCGTTGAGAGACGCGGCGCTTCAGTCCCACATCGCCTACAGGCCGCTGTAGATAGGGCGATTGCGAAGGCTCCGGACGCGCGCTACCAGAACATCGCGGAATTTCGAGATGAACTTTTTTCCATCCTTAGCGAAATTTCCGAGGCGGACACCGAGACAACTGTGTGGCCGCACAGATTCGAAGCAACTCCTCTGCATCTTCCAAAAAAAGAAGACGCTCTGGTCCGTGCTGCTCGTTGGTTGAGCAGTGCATTTAAGCGTGAGTCGGAGTCGAAGCAAGAATTAACGGTCGAAGCTGCTTCCCGCGAAAGAAGCGAAGAAAGACGTGAAGCTAAATTAACAATAGCCATCTTGCCATTTAGAAATCTCACCCGAGACCAAAACTCCGATTTCCTTCGGTTCGCGCTGGCCGACGCAGTTATCTCCGAACTTGCGCGGGTGAAATCGTTGGAAGTCCGATCCTCCGCGGCGATTCTAAAATATCGTGACGAAGAGTTCGATCCCATTACTGCTGCGATAGAGTTGAAGGTAGATTCTGTCTTAGCGTCCAGCTTCATTCGGGAAGGGCATCGCGTTCATGTAACGGCGCAACTGTTGAGTGTCGGGACAAGGGATCTTATTTGGAGTGAGCGCATACAAGTGAGTTCCGATAACGTCATTGAGTTGCAAAACAAAATTGCCCTCCGCATTACGGAAGGATTGAGAGTCGAACTCACTTCCGACACTGTCGACGAAGACGAGAAAGTATCCGAGAGGCAGAGTGCTGCCTTTGAAGAATACCTGCGCGGACGCGACTCAATGAAAGGCCTTATTTACGACGCGTTGGCAAGCTATGACGAGTACTTACGCGGGCGGCATGTGTTGGGAGGTTACGTATACCCTTCGCCAAATCTGGAGAACGTAGACGTTGCTATAGGACACTTCCGTCGCGCAATTGAGATTGATCCTGATTTCGCCCGCGCCTACAGCGCGCTGGGAAGTTGTTACATCAGCCGCGTCATCAGATTTGCAGGTGACAGCAAGGACTATGACCTGGCTAAAGATGCTTTTGGCAGGGCGTTGACGATAGACCCGGCGAACATAGAGGCAAAGGTGAATCTTGTGTTCTTCCAAATCGCACAGGGCCTAAAGGAACGGGCCAGGGAGGAAATAGCACAACTGCTGATTCAAGCGCCCTCTGACGTCGGCGTAAATTTTGTTAATGCGTATTTGAATCGCCTGGACGGCGAATATGAAGAAGCTTTAGACAGTTTGGACCAGGTCTTACGCCTAAATCCTGACGCTCGCACAATAGTCAGCTATAACCGCGCGCGAATTTTCATCTTTCAAGGGCACTACGACAAAGCACTGCAGGAGTTGGATGAAGGTGAAAAGTACTCGCCCGACCATGCATTGATCAAAACGTTTCGCGCGATGTGCTTGCTTCTGCAAGACAAGGTCCCCCAAGCCGCGGATTTGTTACGCGAAGCGCTTGAGCGGAATCCCGAGCTTGAAGGCATCCGGCCACACCTGGCCATGTGTCTTGCAGCTATGGGTGATGAACAAGGGGCACGCGCAGAGATTACCGACAAAGTAAAAGAGATGGCTAGACGTCTCGCACGACATTCCTTACTGGCTGGCCACCCTTTACGCAATGCTCGGTGATGATGACGATGCCTTTCACTGGCTGGAAAAGGCTATACAATTAGGAAATGAGAACCTGCCCTGGTTTGAAAGCAATCCCTTTTGGCGCCGCCTGCGGGATCATCCTCGTTTTGTCGAGCTTATGACCACGCTTCACGAAAAACGCAAACTACGACACCTAACCGGGCAAGATGTGATCGGCGCTGATGAAAAGGGCGTTTAGCGCTGTGAGTTGCTGAGATCGCTGCATTCCCTTGGATTCAAACTTTTGCTGTTGCCCTGGAGCCTTCGGGGGCGAATAAAATTCGCAGGAATGGAGGAGCGATGAGGGTCGTTGCGACTGCCATCATTAAGACGACGCCATTGAGCGAGTCGTCAATGATGGCCATAGCCATGCCGATTTGCGCGACGACGATCCCGACTTCCCCCTGGGCACCATACCCATGCCGACTTGGCCGATCCGCCTCCATCCAATCCCCATGCTCCCGCGCCACAGCCGACCAATTTTGTAATTACCGCGACTAGTGTAACCAAAACTGCAAAGCCGATTACCGACCAGTCTCGAAAGACTTCAAGTTTCAATTGCATCCCGATGTTAACCAGGAGGAATGGGACCAGGAACTCGGTTACTCCCGACATCTGCTTGTGCATGGTTGGTCTTTCTTCGGTCACTTCTGCAAACGCCGTCTTCCTCCATCAGGTCGTGACTGTTGATGAGCGGGCTGATCAGCACATCAAGTCGCGCTGTTCTTCGTCTGCGACTCTGATACTTGTCTGCATCGTGTGCTTCTGGCCCTGTTTTCGTGTGTACATAACGAACCAGAAAATCCCACCGATAGTCAGAAAGGCGACAACTAGAAAACCAATACTGTTATCCATGATCTCTCCTCGCACCGGGGGTCATGGATCTGTCTCTGGAGGGCTGTGGGCGAAACCACTCAGACGGCATAGGTATTCATACTGTTGTCGACCCGTTCCCCAACGGCTAACTTTGAAATCTAAAGAATCAGGTTGAAGGTTGCAACTGACGAATCCGTGAAATGCGGAAGCAAATGTTTCGTCCAAACCATAAGAGGTAGTGACATGGGCGCAGCGATTGATACAATTCTTACTGTGGCACCTTCTATTGATCGGCGCATCAGGGTGCGCGGCGCAGTTGTGCACGGCGATGGGCAAGCTTTAAGGCAGCGGACATTGGTCGTCATGCCAGCAGAGCGAAAAAGATTTATGCCGGACAAGAGATTAAACGTGGGGGTTGTGCTTGAACGCGTTGAGTGCCAAGGGGAGCAGGCAGGTGTGCGGATGGAAGTTGTAGGCGTGCGCTTCGACTAAACAGTCACGAAGACATATTGAAAGAGCGACGTTGCACCCGTGGCGGCGATGTTTAAAAAACGCGACGGCCCGGAAAAGGATTACGGCTATGAACGAGAAAATGAGAATCTTGATTGCTTATGACGGATCGAGCTACGCCGATGCCGCGGTCGATGATCTGCGGCGCGCCGGGCTGCCGCGCGACGGTGAAGCATTAGTAGTCTCAGTAGGAGACGTATTGGTGAACCCTTCTTCGTCTATCTCCGAGATCGCCGGTACAGCCCTGACTTCGCGGAGAGCGACATCAGCAATCGCGCTGGTTCAATCGCAGGCCTCCAAGGCGCTCGAAGAGGCGCAAGTCTTCGCAACGGAGGCGAGCCGTCGAGTGCAGGCATCCCTCCCCGGCTGGGAGGCGCGCGCCGTGGCTTTAGCGGGCACGCCGTCTCAAGAGTTGATACAAAAGGCTGAGCGGTGGAAAGCCGACCTCGTCATAGTTGGCTCGCAGGGACGCTCCGCGCTCGGACGATTTTTTCTCGGCAGCGTGTCGAAAAAGGTGGCCACCGGGGCGAGCTGCTCGGTGCGGGTCGCACGTCGTGGGTTCGCGAAAGGCGATGACTCGCCGCCGCGAATCATCATAGGCGTGGACGGGTCGCCCGGCGCCGAACTGGCTGTCCGCGAAGTTGGCAAACGTGTTTGGTCTGAGGGTACTGAGGTGAGAATTATCGCCGTTGACGATGGAGTTTCAGCAAGAATCGCGAGCACTCTCCCCACAGCAGCGGCGATGATCAACGGCTGCAACGAGGAAGCTGCAGTCAAGGCGCGCACCATGCTTGAGTGGGCGACGGAAGAGTTGCGCGCCATCGGGTTGAACGTCTCGGCTGAAATCAAGGAAGGTGATCCGCAGCGCCTCCTGATTGACGAAGCCCAAAGGTGGGAAGCCGATTGTATCTTCGTCGGCTCGCGGGGGTTCGGCAGTACTCTCGAAAGGTATCTCGCGGGCAGCGTTTCAACGGGTCTGGTGACGGGCGCACTCTGCTCGGTTGAGGTGGTGCGTGAGAGCAAGAGAAGCAATATTATGTAGATGTTGGCAATTATGAATCCAGTCTTATGTGGATCATATCTCCGAGAGACTTTTAGGGATGATGGCTGAGCTTTTCGTCGGATTCTTCATGCTTGCTCGGGTGGCTTGATACACGCCCCATTCTGGCGTTCCAGAGGATATCCCAGAACTGTAGCTCAGAGATCCAAACAAGTTCCTCAAGATAGCTTCTCATAATCGCTACCCTCGCGCTCGGTACCCTTTTTCTCCTACCAGGAGAAAGGTTAGTGGTGACGGCTTTCGTGGAGCCTCTCTGAGTGTACGCGCCAGACCTTTACTACCTTGAGGAATGCGCCGAGCGGAAGGTCTAGCAGCTCGCGGAGACGGATTATGCCCTGCTATTCCCGCTCTACTTTCCCTGCTCACAGATCGGATATATTGACTCGTACTTTGATGGAACGGTTCTAAGCAACGGATGATCGCGACCGAGTACATCCTATTGGGGGTTGCCGGGCTGCTGCTCCTGAGCATCGCCGCCAGCAAAGCGTCTGGGCGACTCGGGGTGCCTTCGCTGTTGATCTTTCTCGGCGTTGGGGTGCTTGCCGGGTCGGAAGGTGTTGGCAGGATTCCATTCGACGATCCTTACGTTGCGCAGTTTCTCGGCGTCGTCGCCCTCGTCTTAATTCTTTTCGCCGGTGGACTGGATACCGCATGGGAAAGCGTGCGCCGGGTGGCCGGAAAAGCCATCGCACTCTCGACGCTCGGCGTATTCGTCACCGCCGTAATGGTCGGAGCATTTGCCTCCGGCGTACTTGGTTTCTCGCTGCTTGAAGGCTTGCTGCTCGGCGCGATTGTCTCGTCCACGGATGCCGCCGCCGTTTTCGCAGTGCTGCGTGCGCGCAGCGTCGGCTTGAAGGGAGAGATCAAACCGCTTCTTGAGTTGGAATCAGGCAGCAATGATCCGATGGCAGTCTTTCTAACAGTCGGTCTGACGGGGCTCCTCGTTAATCAGAACTCGTCCATCGTCGGACTCGTCCCGGTGTTTTTTCAACAAATGGCGTTTGGCGCGCTCTTTGGCTACGGCTTTGGGCGTGGAATGGTCTTTCTCATCAATCGCATGAGGTTGGAATACGAAGGTCTTTACCCCGTGTTCACGCTGGCTGTGGTCGTATTCACTTATGGCGCAACTGCTTCACTCGGAGGCAACGGCTTTCTGGCTGTCTATATCACCGGATTGGTGATGAGCAACAACGACTTCATCCACAAGCAAAGCCTGATTCGCTTTCACGATGGTCTAGCTTGGCTCATGCAAATCGCAATGTTTCTCACACTGGGACTGCTTGTCTTTCCTTCGCGTCTTGTTCCGGTGATCGGTGTCGGGCTGCTGGTGGCTTTGTTCCTGATGTTTGTCGCTCGCCCTGCCAGTGTCTTTCTCGCTCTCGCTTTCCCCAAAACGGGATGGCGCGAGAAGGCGATGGTTTCGTGGGTGGGACTGCGCGGGGCTGTGCCGATTATCCTTGCAACGTTCCCGCTGCTCGCAGGTGTGCCGGAGGCAGATACGATCTTCAACCTCGTCTTCTTCATTGTGCTCACGTCGGTGCTTTTTCAGGGTACGACGCTGCCACTTGTGGCAAGGTGGCTCGCCGTAGATGCTCCGCTGCCTGTCCGTCGTCGATACCCGCTTGAGTTCATCCAGACGGGCGACTTCAAAATCAAGAGCGGCTTGGTTGAAGTAGCTATTCCTCATGACTCGCCTGCGGTCAGTCGGCGGATTGTCGAGTTAAAACTACCCAGAGAGGCTTTGGTCGTGTTGATCGGCAGAGAGGATGAATTTGTCGTGCCAAACGGCGGGACGGTGATCGAAGCGGATGACACACTGTTGCTGATGGCAGATAAGAGAACGCGGGCGGAAGTGCGCGCAATCGTCGGTTCACCGCATCAAACCGAACCTGGTGCAATCGAAACATCAGAGGTGCAAGAAGTGGCTGTTGAATCCAACACCAAAATGCCACACTGATAAAAGTGAGACTGTCTGGTTCATTGGGCCGGACCATCACCCACTTTAGAAAACAAGAAGATGAGCATCGTTAAGAGAAGATTATCCAAAACAATCAAAAACTTTCTGGCCTCGAAACAATTGAGTGGACTTCTGCTCGTCATTTGCACGATTCTTTCGCTCTTAATCACGAACTCGGTTTTCGGGGCGACTTATTTGAGTCTGTGGCAGACGTATGTTGGCGGTTTGAGCGTCGAACATTGGATCAACGACGGATTTATGGCGCTCTTCTTTTTGCTGATCGGTTTGGAACTCGAACGTGAGCTCTACGTCGGCGAATTGTCCGATTTCAGAAACGCGCTTTTGCCGATCTTTGCGGCAGTGGGCGGTCTATGTCTGCCAGCACTGTTTCATTTCCTACTTAACAAGGCTACGCCGACGCAAGCAGGGATTGGTATCCCAATGGCGACCGACATCGCATTCGCTTTGGGCGTGCTTGCTCTTTTGGGAAGCCGCGTTCCTGCATCGCTGAAAGTCTTTTTGACAGCGCTCGCCGTGATGGACGATTTAGGCGCGATCATCGTTATCGCTGTCTTCTACACGGCGAAACTTTCGATTGCCTATTTAATCGGCGCGATTGTAGTTTTCGGATTGCTCGTCACAATCAATCGTCGTTTTCGGGTGAAGAGTCTAACTCCGTATCTAGTCGGTGGCGTTTTCATGTGGTTTTTAATGCTGAAGTCAGGCGTGCACGCGACGATCGCCGGCGTCCTGCTCGCCTTCACCATACCCTTTTCAACCAAGGTAGACGATGAAGAATCGCCCTCGCACAGGCTCGAACATTTTTTGCATAAACCTGTCGCCTTCATCATTCTGCCTATTTTCGTTCTGGCAAATACTGGTATCGTCCTCGGGGCAGGCGCTCTACAAAGTCTGTCGTCAAACAATAGTTTAGGGATCATGTCGGGCCTCGTCATCGGTAAACCTATGGGAATTACAATCCTGAGTTTTGCCGCGGTTTCAATCGGAGTTTGCCGCTTGCCGCTCGATCTGAACTGGAGGCAAGTTTTCGGCGCAGGGCTTTTGGGCGGTATCGGATTCACGATGTCAATTTTCATCACCAATCTCGCTTTCGTTGGCGAAGTAGACGTTATAAAGGCCTCGAAAATGGCGGTTTTCCTTGCCTCATTAACAGCGGGAACCATCGGTTTTCTGTGGCTCAAACTGCTCGGCAAACCCGAACAAGGTGACGACGACATGGACACGATGGATTTTGAAGCGACGGAAGCATAGGCCTGGGGGAGGTCTTTATCAGAATTCCGTTCGTGGCAGCACTCCTGATTCACTATTATTTTTCGCGACAAATTTATCGGCTAGATTTGTCGCCGTTGGAATTTTCGGTGCGGGCTTTCGCTTTCTCCCTGCTGGAGGTGATTGCCAGGGTTGCGATTAAAATAGGGTTGACGAAAGAGACGTAGAATTCATGTCAGACTCAAACATACTTTCCGATTTAAGAATAGCAAAGGAAGAAGAGTACTTTCACAAGAAAGAGAAAGAACTCATAGAGAAGATGCGTCAACGCGCCTTGAAAGAACAGGAGCGCCAGGAGTTATCCGAGTTCTTTTTCGTTGAAGACGCGGAGATGCTTGACGACCTACAGCAGCTTGGTTATTCGCGCGACACCATCTTTTTGCTATTCCTGGTTCCGGTTATTCACGTAGGCTGGATCGACGGTCAGGTCACGGAACAAGAGCGCGAGGCTATCCTGGAAATAGCGAGGCAGCGAGGAATGGAAGCAGGTGCGCCCGCTGAAGTCATGTTACTTGATTGGTTGAATAACAGACCTTCAGAAGAGTTCTTCGAAAAAACCTTGCGCCTAATTCGCAACATCCTGGAAACCAGACCGCCCGTAGTAAAGAACATCAGAGAGCAAACCCTGGCTCATTACTGCAACGTGGTCGCTAGTGCCTCAGGTGGCTTTATGGGCTTCGGCAGGGTGTCCGCCTCGCAAAAGGAATTGATAAACAAAATCGTAGATGAGTTGGCACGCAAACACCCGGAAGCCTCGGCAAAGGTACTCAACGAGGTGCAACCTGAAAAGAGCTGAGTTCTTTCTTTCGCTGCTAAGCTAGTCGGAACCTTCCGACCACTATCCTCCAAGTGAATGACTGATGAACGATACCCACTCTACCATCACCGTGTTGATCGTGCTGTTACTGATCGCCTCGGGCGTGGCGATGGTTTCGAAGCGAGTGCCGGTGCCGTACACGCTTGCTCTCGTGGTTGTCGGACTTGTGATCACTCCGATGCACTTTCTGCCGACGATACACATCTCTCCCGATTTAATTCTGCTCATTTTTCTGCCGGCCCTGTTGTTTGAGGCGGCATGGAATCTGAAACTGGACCGGCTCAGGGCAAACCTGGTCCCGATAATGAGCCTGGCAGTCATCGGTGTGGTTTTCTCGGTCGGAATGATTGGCCTGATCTTGCACTACGGCGCCGGTCTATCGTGGTCGTCAGCGCTCCTCTTCGGATCCGTCGTCTCGGCAACTGATCCAGTTTCAGTCCTGGCCCTTTTCAAGAAGTTGGGTGCGCCGAAACGACTGACAGTGATACTTGAGGGAGAGAGTCTGTTCAACGACGGCACCGCGGTCGTGGTTTTTCGCATTATCCTCGGGGTAGTAATTGGAGTAACCGGCCTGGACTCGCCCGGAGCCATGATCGCAAATTCGTTAATCCAGTTCGCAATCGTGATCGTCGGCGGAGTGGCTTTGGGCGGCGCGATCGGTTTTGTTGCTTCCAAGCTAACTTCATATTTCGACGATCATTTACTTGAGATCATGCTAACCACGATCGCGGCTTATGGATCTTTCATCCTCGCGGAGCGCGTTCATGTGTCCCCGGTTATAGCTGTATTGCTGACCGGGATGATTATTGGAAACTATGGACGGCGACAAGGGATGTCGCCTGACACTCAGGTGGCAGTCGATTCGTTTTGGGAATACGCAGCTTTCGTGGTCAACTCTCTGGTGTTTCTGCTTATTGGGATTGAAATTCAGCTTTCGCTGCTGGCCGATTATGCGGTATTTATTCTGTGGGCAATTCTGGCGATGACCCTGGCCCGAGCCCTCACAATCTACGGCTTCTTCCCGATCATCAATAGACTTACCGAGCGTGTTTCGTTTAGCTGGCAGCATATTGTGTTCTGGGGCGGACTGCGCGGATCGCTCTCCATCGCGCTGGTCTTGAGTCTTCCGTTAAATCTTCCCAGTCGTGAGCAACTCGTGGCAATGACATTTGGCGCGGTGACGTTTAGTCTGTTGGTACAGGGACTAACAATTTCGCCCTTAATGGCGCTGCTGAGAATCAGGCGCACTGATTGATCAGAGGCTTCAATCCCTGCAAACTCTGGCGGTGTTTGCTTATGCTTGTCAGCCAATTCGTGAGGAGGTCAGACAGATGCTTCATACTTCATCAGAAAATCGTTTGTTGTTTTTGGCAAGTTTCCTGTTCGTGGTCTTTGCGTTGCTCGTTCCGGTTGCCGCAGCACAAGAGCAGTCCCCAACCCCGACTCCCGCCGCCTCGCCGACTTCCGTTCCGCAGCCAGCAAACGAACCGCTCTACACAAACTACCGGGGCGTTAGCGTCGGGATGAGTGTGGCGGAGGCCAGGGAAAAGCTCGGCGCTCCGAAATCAAAAGGCAAGCAACAGGATCTCTTTGTCTTTTCAAAGACTGAATCAGCCCAGCTTGTTTATCTTGATGGCAAGGTGCGAACCGTTTCTGTGGATTATTTCGGAGCCGATAGCGGAGCGCCCACGCCGATGGAGGTCCTGGGCGTTGAAATTATCCCAAAGAAAAACGGGACTATCTATAAACTAATGCGCTATCCGGATGCGGGGTACTGGGTGGCTTATAGTCGCACCGCGGGCAAGGCTCCGATCGTGAGTATTACGATGCGAAAAATCCGCGTACCAAGCCGCTAACGAGCGGTTCATTTAAATATCAGTTGGAATTACGTTGGGGATGCTGACTGGCTGGTGGAGAGGCGACACGACGAAAAGCCAGATTGAAATTTATTCCGGCTCACTCTTCTGCAGCATCAATTGCAGTAAATCATAACGGGCCACGATTCCTACCGGCACCGCGTCCCGCACCACCGGAATCCGGTTGAGGTCGCGGTCAAGCATGAGCCTGACTAGCTTGTCTACCGAGTCCTCCTCAGTAACGAAGATCACATTCTTGCTCATGATCTCTTTTACAGGAGTAGTACGCGCTTCCTCGTACATCTGCTCGATGCCCTCGGAGGAAATCCATTTTCCAAACAATTGCGGCGCGTGAAACCTCGAGAATGGTATGTATTTATCCTTCGCGAGATAGTCGGAGACACTAAGAAACCCACATAATTTTCCCAGTTCGTCAACCACGGGAAGACCTCGCAGCTTGTGCTCCATCATGATGCGGGCGGCCTCTTCCAGGGAGGTATCTTCGTGAATAACTACCGCCGGCTGACGCATGATTTGACTGATATTCATTGCCCATCACTCCTAACTGAGATCGAGTCCAGACATTTTACCACTACTGGATCTTGCGGATAGCATTTATTATCCGCCTCAACTAGACTGGTGAGTTATTCACTACGACAAAAGTGGTTCCTCTGGTCTTACAGAGGGTCTCAGCCCTGGCGGTTCTAGTTGAGTGGGACAATATTAGATGATTAGACTTGAGCGTATTCTATGTCCAACCAATCTCTCAGAAGATTCCGAGCGTACCCTGCGCTATGCAGTGGCGTTAGCGCGGGCTTCCGGCGCTAAGCTTTTTGTTTGCCATCATCCGAAATCAGCGACCGACAGGGAAGAAGTCTTACGCACAATCCAATCACTCATTGCGGCGGGTCAATCATTCGCCTTAGGCACGACCGACACTTCAACCCTGGATTGGGAAAGTGTGTTGTTTGATGATTCAGACCTGGGAACCGCCATCACACGGGAAGCAGAGTTGAGGCGGGCGGACCTGATCTTTATGCGTTCTCGCCGTCGTCCGTTTGCCGCCGCGCTACTGGGCTCGACGGCTGAGGCAGTATCACGTCTGGCGCCGTGTCCGGTCCTCGTTATGCATGCTGACGAGCGTGAGTGGCTCGACAACACGACAGGAACTATTGCCCTTGACCGTGTTCTTGTCGCATATGATTTTTCGCCCTACTCAGAATTGGCCCTTCAGTACGCGTTGACAATGGCGCAAGCCTTTGAAGCGGAGTTACACATGCTGCACGTACTGCCGCCGCCAATCACGGACCAATCTGAAGTCGCCTGGGTAGGGCAGGAAACAAACACGCCATACCATCTGGCGGCCCGGCGTCTACAGGAAGCAGTGCCTGCCGAAGTCCACTTGTGGTCCAATGTCAAACATGCAGTGCAGTATGGGCAACCTCATACAGAGGTGTTGAACTACGCCGAAAAGAACGAGATTGACTTGATCTCAATGGGTGCGCACGGGACCGGCTTTGGCCTACATACGTTGTTCGGTTCGAATGTAGACAGGGTATTGCGGCAGGCTCGCTGTCCAATTTTGATCGCCCACCCGCTGCTGACAGGCGAAAATAAAGCTGCGGCTTCCTGAGAGATACCCTTGGGTTCAGTGAGCCTAAGACAATTAACGGCGTCACCAGAGCTGAAATGTCTGACATCATGGGAAGATGCCCAGTTCGGCGTAAGACGTGGCGATCTTATTTATTGCGCTCACGAAGGCGGCCGTGCGAAGCGTGGCAATTCTGGGGTTCTTCTTTAATACTTCGCGTATCTGATCGTAAGCAATAGCCATCGTCTCCTCGAGACCGGAGTTAACCAGGTCAATCTCATCGGCGCCGCGCGCGACTACTTTTCTTTGTTCATGGGAGAGATGCTTGCCCGTTGCATCTTCCACAACCTTAAGCAAATCTTCTGAGGCTCGCTGCTCGAATCGTTTTCCCATTCGCCCAAAACGAACGTGAGATAGATTCTTAAGCCATTCAAAATAAGAAACTGTAACGCCTCCGGCGTTGAGATAGATATCAGGAATAACCAGTCACGCTTTTTTCGGTCAATATCTCCTCGGCCGCAACGGTCACGGGACCATTAGCAGCTTCAGCCACGATCTTCGCCTGCACCCGAGCTGCATTGTCCTCTGTAATCTGGTTTTCAAGGGCCGCGGGAATCAATATGTCACATTCAAGTTCAAGCGCATCTTCACGCCGCGCGAGATTCGAGGCGCCAGGAAAATCGAGAATCGAACCAGTTTCCTTACGATGGCTCATCAATGCCTCAAGGTCTAACCCCTGAGGCGCGTAGATAGCGCCTTCATATTCGGCCAGGCCAATTATTGAGCATCCTCCGGTCCGGCAAAACTGCGCCGTATGATAGCCGACATTCCCCAGGCCCTGGATCACTATTCTCTTTCCCTCCAGACCTTTTGAGAGGCCCAGTCGCTTCATGTCATCTTCGTGACTACACGCTTCGCGCAATCCTAGGAACACGCCGCGCCCCGTCGCTTCGAGTCTGCCACGAACGCCCCCCTGCGAGACCGACTTTCCGGTAACACACGCGAGCGCGTCTATCTCACCCGGATGAAAGGCAGCGTAGGTATCGGCAACCCAGGCCATCTCTCGCTGACCCGTTCCATAATCCGGCGCCGGCACGTCAAGACCGGGACCAATAAAGTTCTTTTTGACGAGTTCTGCTGTATACCGGCGAGTGATCTGTTCCAACTGCGCAGTGGTGTAATTCTTCGGATTGATCTTGATTGCGCCCTTAGCGCCACCGAAGGGTACGTCCACTACGGCGCACTTATAAGTCATCAGGGCGGCCAAGGCGATAACTTCATCTTCGTTAGCTTCTTCGGAGTAGCGTATGCCGCCTTTCACGGGCAGCTTGTGGTGGCTATGCTCCGCACGCCAGCCAGTGATCACTTCATATCCACGCTCGGTACGTAAGGGGAAATGGAAACAATAAATACTGTTACATTGCTTAATTTGATCCAACAGACCGGTCGGCTGATCTGTGAACATCGCGGCTTGATCAAAATAGAGCGAGACGTTATCTAGAAACGAGCGCCGTTGACTACTGTGACTCATCATCGTTCTCCGCTTCGAGATTCTTTTACGCGCCCGAGCCTTGCGATGTCTTAGGAAGGATTGCGGGCGTTTGCGTTAACTGAGCAACTGCCTGAGCACGTAAGGAAGGATGCCTCCGTGCCGGTAATATTCGACTTCGATGGGCGTTTCTATACGCGAAGTCAAAGGGAGTTCCATGGTTTCGCCACTGATCCGATGTATGACGAGGGTGACATCCTGGCGCGGCTTTATTCCGTCCTTCAGGCCAACAATGTCAAAGGTCTCTGTCCCGTCGAGTTGAAGAGTCGCCGCCGTTACTCCTTGCTTAAAACGGCAAGGTAGCACTCCCATGCCAACCAGGTTCGAGCGATGTATTCGTTCAAAACTTTCAGCGATCACGGCTCGCACACCCAGGAGTCGGGTGCCCTTCGCGGCCCAATCGCGGGAACTGCCTGTTCCATATTCCTTTCCCGCGATAACTACCAGCGGTACGCCCGAGGCCTGATACTTTGTGGCAGCGTCATAGATACTCATTTGCTCGCCGCCGGGTTGGTGGAGGGTGACACCACCTTCCGTTCCCATCGCCATCAGGTTCTTGATGCGAACGTTAGCGAACGTACCACGCACCATAACCTGATGATTACCACGACGCGCGCCGTAAGAATTAAAATTCTCAATCGAGACGCCGTGCTCTTGCAGATACTTGCCTGCGGGCGAGTCGGGCTTGATCGCGCCCGCGGGTGAGATGTGATCGGTAGTTACGGAGCCGCCGAAGATAGCGAGAGGACGTGCGCCGCATATATCGGTGAGCTTTTCCGGTTCCATCGAAAACTTCTCGAAGTACGGAGGCTCAAGAATGTAAGTCGAGGTCGAGTTCCACTCGTAGGCGTCGCCGGCGCCTTCAGGAATCTGGTCCCACATCGGGCTCTGTCCGGCGAAGTCTCCATAAAGTCGCCGGTAGGTTTCCGGTTCAAACGCAGTCCGCATTAGCGAGCCAATCTCTGCAAGAGTAGGCCAGATGTCACTCAGGAAAACGTCGCGGCCATCTTTGTCTCTTCCCAGAGGCTCGTTCTGAAGATCGATTAAAACCGTACCGGCGAGGGCAAAGGCAACGACGAGCGGCGGCGACATCAGAAAGTTGGCGCGGATCGATTGGTGAACGCGAGCTTCGAAGTTGCGATTACCAGACAGCACGCTCGCGGCAACGAGGTTGTGCTCTCGGATCGCTTCCTCAATGCACGGGTCGATGGGACCGGAGTTGCCAATGCAAGTGGTGCAGCCGTAACCTGCCAGATGGAAACCGAGTTCGCTGAGGTAGGGCATGCAGGCCTGTTCGCTCCAGATAGTCAGTGACGGCGCGCGAGCCGGGCGCGAGCGACGTCTTAACGGCTGGGCTTATCTTCATTCCTCGCTCGACCGCTTTTTTCGCGAGCAGTCCTGCTGCCAGCATCACCGAGGGATTTGAGGTATTGGTGCAGGAAGTGATGGCGGCAATGAGCACATCTCCATCGCCCAGTTCCACCCGCGCTTCCGGAAACTCCTCAGACAGCAAAGGCGCGACGCGATCCGGTGTGGGACGATTGTTCATCATCTCCCTTTCCGACCATGCGCTTGTTTCCTGAGCCGTAACATCATGAATGACCGGCAACTGGCGCGAATCCTCCGACTGTTGACCGCCACCAATAATCGTTTGCGACGGGGCTTTCTGATCGCAAATGCCTATGTGAGTGGGAAATCGCCCGTCAGGATTGTCCCGGCCGTAACCACCCTCGCCGGTCGGTTTCGTTAGTAAGTCGGTAAATCTCTGTTTTAGTTGCGAAAGTGCGATGCGGTCCTGCGGACGTTTTGGCCCGGCAACACTTGGCTCGATGCTGGCAAGGTCCAGTTCCAGGACCTCGGTGTAATCGCACTGGCTTGCTTGAGGCATGCCGAACATGCCCTGGGCAGTAAAGTAGTTTCGAACCAGATCAACCTTTGTGCGCTAGTTCTCCCGGTGGCGGCAAGGTACTTACAGGTCTCCTCATCAATCGGAAAGAAACCAATAGTGGCGCCATATTCCGGCGACATGTTGGCGATAGTGGCGCGGTCTGTGACTGGAAGACCAGCGGCGCCCTGACCATGAAATTCGACAAACTTACCGACGACCTTCGCCTCGCGCAGCATCTCCGTTACTCTGAGTACCAGATCGGTCGCAGTAACGCCTTCGCGTAAAGAGCCGATCATGTTCACCCCGACAACATCCGGCATCAACAAGTACACGGGCTGGCCCAGCATGGCTGCCTCCGCTTCAATCCCGCCCACGCCCCAGCCGACTATTCCAAGCCCATTGATCATTGTTGTGTGTGAGTCAGTGCCAACCAGCGTGTCGGGGTAACAGGTTCCCTCCTTTTCGATGACACATTGGGACAGGAATTCGAGATTGATTTGATGACATATCCCAATACCAGGCGGCACCACTGTAAACCCATCGAACGCCTGTCGGCCCCACTTCAGAAACTGGTAGCGCGAATGATTGCGTTTGAACTCCATTGACATGTTGCGCGTGAAAGCGTCGGCAGTGGTCGAGAAGTCGACTTGCACCGAATGATCTATGACGAGCTCGACCGGCACCAGCGGCTCGACGATCTTCGGGTCGCGGCCGAGCCTTGTGACCACCGAGCGCATCGCAGCTAGATCAACAACCAGGGGGACTCCGGTGAAGTCTTGTAATAGAACTCGCGAGACGACGAACGGCACTTCCGCTATTCGCTCGGCCCTGGGCTGCCAGCTGGCGAGCTGGCGGATGTTTTCATCCGTAACGCGCTGTCCATCGCAATTGCGGATCGCTGATTCAAGCAGAATGCGAATCGAAACCGGCAGCCGCGAAATCACGCCCAGACCCTGCTCTTCCAGTCGCGGCAAAGAGTAGAAATTGCCCGCACTGTTCCCAGAAGTGCTGAAGGTCTGTAGTGTGTCGAAAGGAGAGATTGTCATAGCGATTTTCCTGAACATTTTAGACTAATACTCTGGCGGTGTCCCTCTTTACTCCGTATTCGAGTTGCCGTCGCTACCAGGTGTATCATGGGACCAGCCCAAGCGACTCCGTTGAAGCACTAGCGCGCCTCGAACACATTGCAAGTTCCCACGTAAAGAGCAATGGGCAAATGTTGCAGACTATCTTTCGTTGGTGCCCTTAACACGATCGCACAGACTTCATGCTGAGTTGGGTATCTTTCCTTAACTAGATAAAAATGGAGAATTACCATGACAGATGAAAATGAAGTGGAACAGGTTCCCACTGATGATCGGCGGAAACGGATACTGATCTACGCTGCTGTGCTTGTCGTTGTGTTTCTGCTTGGCTTAGTTCCCATGTGGCTTATGGCTTGTTCGCGCGCAGCTGAACGGGACGAAGCTCGCCGCGAGTTACGCGTATGCACGATTCAAACCGCCCTGGCTTCAGCCGCAATTGATGCACGCAACGGCGACTATGAACCGGCCCGTCAGGCAGCGAGCACTTTCTTCACAGAGTTGCGAGCGGAGATCGACAAAGGTAGTGAAGGCACTTTCAATCAAACTCAACAAGAGAACTTAAAATCGCTTTTGACTTCCCGGGATGAAGTGATCACGCTGCTGGCGCGCAACGACCCGGCGGCAGCAGATCGTCTTACTGGTACTTTTGTCGCATACCGCAAAGCGCTTGGAAGTGGAGCAGAAAAGCATTAACGGTTAACCCAGTCAAAACCAGGAGAATCATATGCCGATCAAAGGCACCGGACGCAGAGTAGCCAGTCGGGCGGGCAGAGTGTTGCGCAATCCCGCTGCGAGCAAGAACGCAAAACAATCAGCCGCCAGCGCTTTGTCGCAGAGGAAGTCGCCCAAGCGCACGACATCAAAGAAAGTAGCGAAAGTCGCGTCAAAGGTTATGCGCAATCCCAAAGCAAGTGGAGCAGCAAAGTCGGTGGCCGCAAGCGCTCTGTCACAAAGGCGTCAGAAGCGAAAAAGCATCAAGAGCGCGGCAAAGTAGGGGAGGGTGTGAACGATGACTCGAACCGTTTGGTGGTGCGTGTTGGGGATTTTGTCGATTGGTATCGTTGCCATCGACATCGGAACGCCTTCTTTCATTGATTTTCAGATCATGTTTCTCTTCCCGGTTGGACTCAGCGCCTGGTACCTAAGTCGCGGCGCCGGGATCGTCTTTGCTGTCGTGATTGTCGGCTCCCGCTTCGCGATCGGGGAGCTGCTTCAGCATGACGAGATCCGCATTTGGGCGGCAG
Organism: Pyrinomonadaceae bacterium; assembly: GCA_963724185.1. Classification (GTDB taxonomy): domain Bacteria; phylum Acidobacteriota; class Blastocatellia; order Pyrinomonadales; family Pyrinomonadaceae; genus PSRF01. The sequence continues at coordinate 30,874 of CAVRTN010000003.1, forward strand.
CCGTGAATGGTGGCATTCGGATGTTGGTATTGATCGGGCTGGCTGTGCTGGTTGCGGCAGCCCATGACAAGAGAACCATGGCGCGACGGGTACAAATTCTCGAAGGGCTTCTGCCGATTTGTATGTTTTGCAAGAAGATTCGTCAGAACGACGGGACCTGGCAGCAGATTGAGTCATACGTGAGCGAGCGCTCGGCCGCAGAGTTCACTCACGGCATTTGTGCAACGTGCAGGCAGGAGCACTACGGAAAGCATTTGCGCTCGCCTGACCCAAACGATACCGAACCTGGAATTGCGCTTGACCGGAGGGGCACTTAGGTTCTGAGTTCAACGGCTGACTTGCCGTGGCCGCAGCCAAGCGCGGCCAAAGCAGAGCGCATTATTCATCCCCTGCTCTCAAGCGATTTCACTGGGACTGGCAACAGGAGGAACAATCGTGAAACTGGCAACCGCATTATTCCAACTAATCGTTCTGCTCTCAGTGGCCACTGCCGCAAACTCACAGGTACCGACCGCAGGCTTGCAGAGCAGGCCGATTGGACTCGGAGACGTCGCACCCGACTTTACGCTTGCAGATCAGGACGGAGATAAGATTACGCTGTCTGAAGCGCGTGGCAAGACTCCTGTGGTCCTGGTCTTCTACCGAGGTTACTGGTGACCGTTCTGCGCTCGGCAGTTAGCCGAACTCAGAACGCTCTTGAAGAAGGATGAAAACGTAAAGCTCTATGCGCTCAGCGTTGATCCACTGGACGTGAGCAAAACTTTTGCCGAGAAAATCGCTGCGGACGGCAAGGGCGCGATCAACTTTCCGATTCTTTCCGATCCGGATCATAAAATCATCGATGCCTATGGGCTACTCGATCCCGCTTACGAAGGAAAGCAGTTCTACGGCATCCCGCAACCGGCGGTTTATGTAATCGACAAGAACGGGAAAGTCGCATGGCTCAGGGTTGAAGCAAACTACCGGCAACGTCCCACAAACATGGAAATTCGAGTTGCGCTGGATGCCCTAAAATGACTACGCCAAAATTCATCCCGCTTACCGGCTACCATGAAGTGGACGCTGATGAAATGAAACATCGCGCGGTTTCGTTTTACGAGCAGATGAATCGCCGGCGTAGCGTGCGCCAGTTTTCCGATCGTCCTGTGGATCGCGAGATCATCGAGCAATGTATTCTGGCGGCAGCTACAGCGCCGAGTGGCGCCAACCTTCAGCCCTGGCACTTTGTGGTGGTCAGCGATTTATCCGTAAAGCGCCAAATCAGAATAGCTGCCGAGGAGGAAGAGAAGGAGTTTTACACGCGGCGCGCGCCAAAGGAGTGGCTGGAAGCGCTGGCGCCGCTGGGCACGGATGAGCGCAAAGAGTTTCTCGAGACGGCGCCATATCTCATCGCGATATTTGTAGAACGATACGGAAAACTGCCGACGGGCAAGGCGGTAAAGCATTACTATCCGAAAGAGTCAGTGGGATTAGCAAGCGGGCTGTTGATAACGGCCATTCACCTTGCGGGCCTGGTCTCGCTCACGCATACGCCCAGTCCCATGAAGTTCTTGAACCAAATCCTGGGAAGACCAGACAACGAGTCGCCGTTTCTTTTATTGGTTGTAGGCTATCCCGCCGCGGACGCGATGGTGCCGGACATCAAGCGAAAAGACTTTGAAGACGTGTGCACGTTCGGGTAGCCGGCTTAGGTTCCGATCCACTCACAGCGGCCAGTAGTATGGGATCAACAGCAGCGCCAACACCGCGAGAATAATATCCAGCGGAATTCCCATTTTCACGAAGTCTTTGAATGAATAGCCGCCCGGGCCGTAGATCATCAAGCTGGTCTGATAGCCAATCGGCATTGCAAACGCTGCCGAGGAACCAAAGGTTACTGCTGCCAGCAGGGCCATCGGATTTATATCCATTTGGAGCGCGCTGGAAATCGCCACGGGACCAAGCAGCGCTACCGTCCCGCTATTCGACATCAACTCTGAGAGTATGACGGCGACGAAAAAGAAGGCCACCATCACCACAAATGGACCAGTGACTCCCGTAAGGCTGGCCAGACCGAACGCAAGTTTTTCAGTCAGGCCCGTTTTCTCCAGAGCTGCGCCAAGCGCCAGCGAGCCGGCCAGCAGGAATACCAAACTAAGGTCGATCGCGCGATAAGCTTCCCGTGGTTTCAGATATCCGGTCAGCATCAGCACGACGCAACCCGCCGTGGCCGCGGTAACTATTGGCAACAGGCCAAACGAAACCACACCTATGACGGCCGCCAGCGTAGCAAGAGTAATTAGGAGCCGGCGCGGACGTTCCTCAGGTACGCTAACCGTCCCCACCACCAGAAAGCCGGGCGAATCATCAAGCGCCGCCAAAGCCTTCGGTGAAGCCTGAACCACCAGCATGTCTCCGGCGTGCAATCTGACTCGCGAAGGCCGTTCATTCATGCGACCGCGACGGCGCAGCGCCAGCACGGCGGCGTCATACCTTTCCGCGAACCTGGAGGATTTCAGAGTGCTCCCGACGAGTCCCGACGGCGTCAGCACCACCACTTCGGCAAGATCAGGCGTAACTTGATCCGGTGCTTCGCTTGGCTGATTTTGCTCATCATTGCCACTTCCAGAAGTCTTCACAGTCGCGGTCTCGTCCGCTGCTTCCGCCATGGGGTCCTCTCGAAACTTCTTCGGCGTCTTGATCTCCAGGTTCTGTCGTTTGGCGAGTTTCAGCAGTTCAGTCAGCGGGCCACGCATTAAGAGAGCGTCACCTGGTTGCAGAACCTGAACAGGCTCGTCTTCCAGGCTCTTCACTTGTTCATCGCGCACTAACGCTATGACCTCTACATCGTAGTCTCTCTGTATCTCCTCCGCGGCGACCGGTTTGCCCAGGTATCCGGAGTTCGCTTTCGCGATGAGTTCGGCAACGTAGGTAGCTTCTTCTTTTTCCGGCTCTTCGTCCTTTCGACCGGGCAGGAACCTGCGGCCCACGAACAGAGCATACAAACCACCGACAATCATCATTGGCAAGCCCACTTTGCCCAGCTCGAACATGCCAAAACCCGGGAGTCCCTGTTGCCGTGCAAACTCGTGGGACACGACATTTGTCGAAGTTCCAATCAGCGTGCACATGCCGCCGAACGTAGCCGCATGCGACATCGGCATCAACACCCGGCCCGGACTGAGGCGATGACGCCGGCACGCGTCCAGAACGATCGGGATGAAGACGGCGACTGCGGCTGTGTTGTTGATGAAGGCGGAAATAATGCCCACGACCACCATGAGCACGCCGGTAAAGAGCAATTCCGATCTTACGAACGGCGCGAGCACGCGCCGAGCTACAAATGCCGGAGCTCCTGTGTGTTCAATCGCCGCCGAAAGCACGAGGATGGCAGCCACTGATACAGTCGCTGGATGACTAAAGCCGGAGAAAGCTTCGATCGGCGTCAGAATGCCGGTAATGAGGAGTGCCAACAATGCCAGTAGCGCCGTGACGTCTGGCGAAACTCTTTCGCTGACGAAGCCATAAATTGCTCCGGCAAGAATCAGGAGCGTTAAGAGGGCCTTCACAGCTTCAGGGCTAATTGGGAGTTGGGGCATCGTTGACAGTCCTGTTCACTATGCAGGCACCAGAAACACCGGACAGTTAGCCGCATCGACCACTCGATCAGCGACACTACCGACGGAGGCGCGGCCTTCGGCATTTCCTCGGCCATGCGTTGCCATCATGATAAGGTCCGCTTTCTCAGACATGCTCACTTCCAGGATTGTACGCACCGCGCCCGACCCTGTGACCAGCGCGCGGGCGTTATAACCACGCTCGCGCAAGGCATTGGCGACGGTTTCCAGGTACTGCTCGATTTTTGGTTGTTCGGCATCGGCTTCCGGGACTGACAACAGGACTATTTCACTGCCAAAGGTATCCGCCAGCAACCGCGTGTACGGCAAGATCTTCTCCGCTTTTTCGGAGCCATCGAGACTCACCAGCAGCCGCATGAACCGCGTGGTTCTGGTCTGCCACCTCTCCGTTGGGCGCAGGAGCAATAAGGGCGTTTCAAGTATTCTAATCAACTTGTTGGCCACATCACCAACATACATGCGATCGAGTCCCGGCATCCCGTGCGTGCTCATGACGATTAAATCCGCCTCGCTCTCATGGGCCAGCTCATTGATCTCTTCCGCGACCTCACCTGATCTGTAAATTAACTCGACGGGAATCTGTGATTGTTGCAATTGCCATGAGATGTGATCCAAATATTCGTTAAGCTTCGGCACGCCATCATCTGTGTCAACTGTGACCAACGTCAGTTGGGACTGATATATGTGCGCCAGGGTTTCCGACATGGGCAGCGCGTGTTCGGCAAAGGCGGTGCCGTCAAGCGGTACGATGAGGCGCAGAAATTTGGGTTTGCCCTGCGGGTCGTCCGCGCGTTCGGATGGGAGCAGATACTGCCCGACGAAAAAGCGGCCCAGGTGTTCGTCGAGTGGTTTTGGCTCGCCCTGCTTTGAACGAAAATACGAAAAGGCAAAGTACAGAACCGGAATCATGATCAGGTACGTCCAGGCGCCTTCCGTAAAACGCTCTGCAAAAATGATTAGAGTCGCGCCCGTGGTCAGGATTGCGGCGAGGATTGTGCCCACCAGCGCGGCGAGATGTGCACCTGAAAAAGATGTGCGCAATTCGCGCGTCAATCTTTTGGCAGCAGCCCAACCGGTCATGCTCAAAAGAATGAAAACGCCAGCAGCATAGAGTGCGAGATAAGTCTCTTCGTGGGTACCCAACACGAGGTAGCAGACTGCGACGATGCCGACTTCCAACCATACTGGCTTGTCCGCTACATCATATTTATTCCGCGTTCCCAGTGACGCAGGGATGTAGTTGCGGTATCGCAGACCTAGGGCAAGATTCTGCAGGCCTTGCGCGCTCGCCGCGGAAGCTGAAGCCAGCACAATGATCCCGATCAGAGTCCCCGCATAAGCGAGCGGCGATGGCAGCAATTTATCCATCGTCTGAGTAAAGACCGAAACCTCCGAGTGTGTCGGATCAGCCAACTGGAGCACCGCAGGGCCGACTATCAACATGGTCGCAGCCGTCGTACCCATGATGATGAGCAAGCTCCCAAATGCTTTGCGACTCTTTTCGGCGGCTGTGCCACCATAAGCGGCGACGAGGTTGGCAAAGATTTCAATGCCAGTCATGAGGGCGAGAATCCGCGCGTAGCCGCCGAAGGTGAAGTTCAGATATTTCGGGCTAAAGGCCTGCAAGTTGAAATCTGGCAGGTGGAAACCCAATCGCCAGATCGTCGCGATGATCATGACCCACAGCAAGGCAAGCACGGCCAGCGTCGCGGGGCCAAAAGTACGCGCCGCAACTTTGGGCCCGAGGTTAACCAGCCATCCGGTCATGACGCTCAAAACGATGGCGACGACAGTGCGATATTGAATGCCGAAGACCGACTGGTTCAAGATCGGCAAGCGGTCTGCGATGAAGGTCACGAGCGCGGCCATGCTGACCAGGAAAGTCAGCGTGTATTCGATAAACGTAATGCCGGCGTTGATCTTGACGGCCCAACTGCCAAACTCCTCTTCAGCCAAACCGCTACCGCCGCTGCCATCCACTACCCAACGCATCACGAGGCGATACATTGCCGAGACCATCGCCACGGTCAGGACCACCAGCCACACGCTGGCCCCAAAAGTCACTTCGGCAACGCCTGCGACTACGATCAGTTTCAGAAACGGGCCAAAGACGTAGAGAGGCGAAGTCGCCGGATCGCCGCCACCGGCGAGCGCGCCTTCGAAAGAGTTCCTCAGCTTGTGAGATACATGGGCCATTAAATCAATGCGCGGAAAGTATGCACTATGAATACGAAAGCTCCGAAGGCAAACTTATCGCAGTGGGCAGTTTGATGAGCGGAGCGCAGGTGAGACTACAACAGTGGTCCTAGAGGTACGGGCATCGAGGCGCGCGAATCTGGGGCAGCGAAACTGGACTGCAACGACACTGGCGTGCAACCGAGGTTTCGCTTAGAGTGAGTTATTTGGGTCTCCCGGATTTTTTTGCAGCCGTGGTCTGATGTCCCGCAGATTTCAGAAGGGGAGCACAATTCAAAATGAATAAGTTAACGAACGCTTTGCCGCTAGTTCTGTTGTTGGTCTGCATATCCCTCGTGCCGGCATACTCGCAACAGGCGCCATGCAGCGATCCGGGTTATCGTCAGTTCGATTTCTGGCTCGGGAAGTGGGAGGTCTTCGGCCTGAACGGGAAACTGGTGGCCACCAACAGCATTGAGAAGGAGTATGGCGGATGCGTGGTTCATGAACGCTACGCCACGCTGAAAATGTATACAGGCGAAAGTCTCAACACTTATGATCCAGCGCGAAAGGTGTGGCATCAGACGTGGGTTGACAACACCGGAATGCTCCTGCTTTTGGAGGGCAAGTTTGATGGCAAAAGCATGGTCCTTGAGGGTAAGACCCTGGACACCGCCGGCAAAGAGATCAGGCATCGGATTACCTGGACGCCCAATACGGATGGGAGTGTGCGTCAACTTTGGGAGTCGACCGACGCGAAGGGCACGCGGACGGTGGCGTTTGATGGGCTCTACAAGCGGAAGATGGATACCAGGTGAGTTTGTGAAACTATGGCCGCTTTGAACTGCACGGCGGAACTATCCGGGAGGTCAGTCCAGGCGAAGGGCAACGTGCCTAACTCGTCCTGCGCCTCCCATTAAGAGTGTTCAAAACCCGGAACACCTTCCTATAGACAGGGCTCCAATTGATAAAGAGAAGAGGCGAGCCCAATGCAGTTCTCAAGAGATCTAAGTCAACAAAGCAGGTTCTTCTGGTGGATCGTAGGGTTCGCGCTCATCTCGTTGCTTGGAGTAATCGACTACAAGGCCGGGATCGAGTTTCGTTTCGCTTTTTTCTACCTCATTCCGGTAACCCTCGTCGCCTGGTTTACCGGGATGAAACCGGGCGTTGCGGCGTCGACCCTCAGCATTCTCATCTGGCTAACCGCAAATCTATTGCTCGGTAACGGCTTCTCGAACCTTAAGGTCGGCTTCGGAAACACGGCAACTATTCTTGGCTTCTATCTCGTCGTTTCGTTGTTGGCGTCAAAGTTGAGCGAAGCCTTGCGGCGTGAAAGCGGGTTAGCCCGCTCGGATTATTTAACAGGAGCCTTGAACGCGCGCGCGTTTTACGAAATAGCGCAAATGGAGATCGACAGAGCGCGTAGATACAAGCACCCTTTTACCATTGCATACTTCGACGTTGATAACTTCAAAGCCGTTAATGACCAAGCAGGTCACCACGCCGGCGACGATCTACTGCGCATCATCGTCAAAACCATCAAGGAGTCAATCCGGGCAACCGATAGCGTTGCGCGACTCGGAGGCGATGAATTCGCCGTTCTTTTTCCGGAATCGCGATCTGAATCGATTGACCGAACTATCAATAGAATTCAAGAGAAGCTCTTAGCTGTCGCATCTGGCGGCTTGGCGCCGGTCACCTTCAGCATTGGGGCGCTGACCTGCCTTAGTTCGCCGCCAACGGTCAACGAAATTATGAAAATAGTTGATCGACTTATGTACTCCGTCAAGAGTGAAGGCAAAAACAGGCTCAAGCACGAAATTCTGACTGATGCCACAAGACAAGAATGATTTGGCGTCAGCGCAATCCGACATTGATAACTGACAGGCGAATACCCCAAGCTCACCAGCGAGCGACCGCGAGCCTGGTTATGTCAATTTCCACCCGTTCTTCGACTCGCTCTCGATCAATCACGGCATCGCGCGCCCCGAAAGTCTCGCCGGTGCGCCCCAGATTTCCTGTTCCGGCGCGCGGATGTCGAGGCGCATCGCGTCTTCAATCTTTTGCGCAAACGCACGACATCACGAATTCGTGTCCTCTTTATCGTCCCTTGGTTTGTCCTCCTTCAACTCAGTGAGCAGCCGCAACGTCAGAAAATTTATTAAGCTCAAGATGATAGCGATTTCGTAACGACGGAAGGCGACAGCCGCGCCAATCGCTCCCGTGTTCCAGACGCTGGCAGCGGTTGCCATGCCCTGCACGTTCATTCCGTGTTTGAGGATTGCGCCGCCCCCTATAAACCCAATACCGGTCATCAAGCCCTGAACGATGCGTGCGGTACTTTCGGTTTCCCCGGCGAAGACGCTCGTAGCTAGTAAAATGTAACCGCAGCTCGCGACAGCAACGAGCGGAAAAGTGCGAAGGCCGGCGCTGCGCGCGTTGTGTTCTCGCTCCCATGCGACCGGCATCGCAAGCAGATACGCGACGGCGACGCTTATCAGATTCCCTCCGACTTGCCACCAGTCGATGACAGTAAAATTCATCCCGCCTTCCTCCCGGCGCCCGCGCCCGTTTGCTGCCCACGCTCCGCGGCGTCATTGCTCAAGCCCGTGTCATTCTGCGTGTCCAGATACTTGTCCCTCTCGATGTCGCCCTCGCGTGACCGGTCGCGTCATGAAACAGCACCACCGTGTGCGGAAACGGCATATCAATTCCGGCGCGATCAAGCGCCAACTTTATCCCGGTGGCGACGCGGTCGGAGACTTCAAGCACGCTGGCCCGTCTCGACTGTATCCAGAAACAGACGGTGAAGTTTACGGAAGACGCTGCAAGTTCAGTGACATAAACCGCAGGAGCGGGCTCGGCCTGAACACCTTCCGTTTCCCTGAGCACGCTTTTGATGGTTTCCCGCGCTTCTTCGAGCGAGTCAGGATAGCCGATGCCGACGGTGAACTTGAGTCGGCGCTTATCATAAGCAGTGCGCACCAGAATTGCGTTTGTATAGACGTCGCCATTCGGCAGGACGGCTCGTTCGCCATCGAGAGTCCGCAGGCGCGTCGAACGCACCGTGATTTCTTCGACTATGCCCTCGTAATCTTTAGTTCTGATCTGATCGCCGACCACAAAGGGCCTGCGCCACAGGATGAAAATGCCCGCAAAAAAGTTTTGCAGGACGTCCTTGAAAGCGAACCCGATCGCCACTGAGGTGATGCCTAAACCAGTGACCAAATCGCCGGGTTCGAAATGCCGGGAAAATTACAACTGCCGCGACGAACAGACCGAGGATGGTCACGACGAAGGAGGCGATGCGACCCAGGAGGTCCGCCAGGGTGAGATCTATGCGCGTGCGCTCACCGGCGGTGTGAACGATCCCTTTGATGACGCGCGCAGGCGGAGCATCCGTCGGCAAGCTGCCGAACTCGGGGGTCTGAGATGTAGGCACGATCACTGGTCTGGATCCCAATCGACTGGTGAGGGATCGTCGCCAGCACAACTCTCAAGCATTGCTCGGTAAGTTCGCGGACTCTGCTACTTGTTCTCCGTTTCCGTGTCGCCGCTCGGCGCTTCGTCGTTGGCTTCGGTCTGTCTCTCGCCGACAGGCGCAGCGCCGGGGATGAAGTTCGGCGAGCCCGGCTGCCCTGACCGGGCGGCATCAGCCTGGGTTAGGTTCTGTTTGTGAATCTCCGGCACGATGTCTTCGCCCTGGCGTTCGCGCCCGGCGGTCTTGTAATGGTCTGGATTGACGTTCGATTTGGTCACGGTTTCATCCTACGTGTTGTGTAAACTGCCGGACGCCAGCTTCTATCGCTGCACTCGCCGGCATGAATGCAAGTTCGTTAAATGCTGTAGCGCAGGGTCGCGCCGACGCCACCCATCGCATTGAGCAGCGACGTATCTTCGATGAAATGGATGCGCGCCCCGGTCTCCTTTGCGCGCCTGATGAGTTCGTCAACGACGACACGCGGCTTAGTGGTATCCAACGGTGCCCTCTCGCCGCCCGGTGCGTAGGCCTTGAGCACAGAGCTGACTTCCTCCGGTTCGTGTTCGATCTCAGTCATGCCAGCGGTGAGAAACAGTTCGTCAACCTGTCCGTTCGCAAGCGCAGCGAGCGTGTCGGCAGCGCCGGCCACTCCGAGCCCTGTGCCACGCACCGCGTCCTTCAGCTCCGCGACTCTCTCCTTATCAATCTCGGCGTCGCGCGCGCGAAATGTTTCGAGCGTGCGTTCCATGATCTCTTGTTCCGTGGTGCGTATGTCGAGGCGCAGGGTGTCTTCGGTCTTCTTCGCAAGTTCTGGAGTCAGCTGCTCTCGCAAAAGCGGAATGATGACTTCGTCGCCGGCGAGAATGACATTCTCAATTCCTTCTTCGCGCACGATCCGGTCTAGGGCTTCGACCACATCCTTCGCGTGATGTTGATGGAGGTTGTCAACGTGACGCTGGTAGCGCATCTGTGACCAGCCGCCCACTTGTGTGCGGCTCATCGTTTCGCTCCGCACTTCTTCAGCGGCGAGAATTCGCCCGCGTCCGAAGACGAAGATGCGCGCGCGATTCGTGTCGGCAACCAGCACGGCGTAGCGACGATATTCATTCATCAGGCGCGCGAGCGGGTAAAGATGCGGCGTGTCGAAGGCGAAAAGCTGGTGGCGTTCAATTGGCAAGTCGACCTGCACCGGCAGGAAAAAATCATTCTTTCCCGCGCACGCGAAGATGACGATGCCGCTCGCCGACGGGCGTACTTCTTCCGCAAGATACTTTTCGATGCGCTCTGCGTCGCGGCGGAAACTCTCGCCTTCGGGTGTACGCGGTTCGAATGTTTTGGCGCGTGCCGAGAACTCGCGGCGAATGAACCGATCAAACTGATCGCGCCCGTGCTGGTTTGCCTGTGCGTTGAGATAAAGACTGACCACGGGCAGACCGCCCGAATCAAACTCGATGAGACGACTCAATACGTCTTCCAATCGTTGCGGTTCTCTCTCGTTTGTTCCCGTCTGCTTTGCTGTCTGACTCATTTAACTGCTCCTTAGATTTGACCAACACTTATTCTCAGTCATTCCCAGAAGGCAGCATTACTGCTAATTTCGAGAAATGTCGTAAGCCTCGCGCTTTGTTCTTTGGCTTAATAGTCATCTTATCATTTTTCGGTGACGGTTGAGGTCTCCTGGCCGGTGGTTGCTGACGGGGTCGGCGGTACGGCTTCTCCTACTTGTGACGTCACGGATTCAAGCGCGGCAGTCCGAATGTGCAGATCCCGCTGCGGAAATGGAATAGAGATTTGAGCGTCGCGCAATGCGACATGAATGCCCAGCGTCAACTCGCTTCTTATGACTTGCCATCTTTTGAAATTACTCGTCCAGGCCCGAAGCTGAAAATTGAGTGCGCTGTCACCGAAGCCAATAAAAAGAGCGTCGGGAGGTGGTTCAGTAATGATGTCGGGATGCTTCGAGCCGACTTCAGTTAGCAGTTCGATCACACGCTCCGGATCTGTCCCATAGGCCACGCCCACGGGAATCTCCAGTCTTCGCTGTTGATCGGAGAGGGTCCAGTTCAACACTTCTTCCGAGATAAGCTGTCCGTTCGGCACGATCACTTCAGAACCCTCCAGGGTACGAATAACGCTCGCCCGCATGCCTATTCGCCGGAGTCTTCCTTCACGTTCGCCTACCTGAATCATGTCGCCGACATGCACCGGCCGCTCGAAGAGCAGGACCAGTCCAGAGACGAAGTTGTTGACGATGTTCTGTAAACCGAAACCGAGTCCGACGCCGAACGCGCCGGCAAGGATCGTGAACTTAGTCATGTCAATCCCCATTGCGGCAACCGCGAAGAAAAAGCCGACGAGCAGGATCGCATAGTGCAGCATGGTCGAGACGGCGTAGGGAACGCCCCGCGCTAAATTCACCCGAGGATAAATGTCCTCTTCGAGCAGGAAGCGAAGGAACCTGGAAAGCAGAAACGCAACCCATACGGTCACAACGAAGGCGACGATGTTGCCCAGTGAGATGTTAAGCGCTCCCACCTCCAGTCTGGCATTTAAAGCCGCGCGGATGTTCTCGGACGCGGGCGCGCGCAGCGAAAACAGTTCGAGCGTGTACAGAGCCCATAGCAAGGCAGCGATCCAGCGCAAAGAGCTCTGCACGCGGCGCCGAACGAACCGCCGATGACGCCGCACCATACCCAGAAGCGAGATCGGACGAATCCGCAACGTGAACATGATGAGCCCGTCAGCAATCCTCACCGCTGCAAAGAGGATGATCGCAACATAAGCGCTGCCGAGGACTGCGTTGCCCACCAGGCCAGCAATGCTGACGTAGCCGAGTGCATTAGCGATGAAAGCTCCCAGAAAGACGAAGCCGGCGATTCGGGTTGAGATTCTGAGGATGGTCCATAACCAATTGCGTTCCGCGTCAGGAACTTCAGAGAGTCTCTTTGATTTGATCAGCCAAGCGAGAAAGATGAGTCCGCCGAGCATCTCCGCCAGAAACAGCAGCCGCGACGCGAGCGGCAGGGCCGTCGAAATGGTGCGCAACAGGTCTATGAAATAGAAGACGACCAGGGCATTGAGGACAGGGAATAGCGGCCGTTCTACCAACTGCCTGAGAATGATGATCGTCGGGATGAGTGCGGCGGCGCCGAGGATGGCGTTCATCATGCGTGGCGCCTGGGGATAAACCCACCCGCTGGCCAGGATCGAAAGGACGAGCGCGGTAGCGACCGGAACGTTGAAGACCCGAGCTACACCTTCAAGACTCGGCTCGGCCCGCACCCATGGCTGGACGCGACGCCGGGCCCAGTAGAGAGCCGCAATCAGGCCCAGCAAGGTCAACGCATGAAGAATAAATCTCGGCGATTGCCGTCGAGCATACGCGCCGAGAGCGGTCCATTGTGTGGTGAAGGAATTTTGACTGTCCTGGAATAGGTTTCGCCCGGCGCGCGACCACACTTCAGCACTCCAGATGCCAGGGCTGTCTTTGACAAAGAGGCGGTTGATCGTCTCGTCGCGAACTTGTCTCACAGAAGCAAGTGCCTCGGCGATACGCGCGACTTGTTCGGCCACGCTGTTTTGCATGGTCAGGATTTGCGTGCGTCGTATCTCGATCGAATCGCGAGTCTGCTTAACAGCGGCGATCACACTCTGCATGCGCTGGAGAATTTCCGGCGGGGTGACTATCCTGGCGGTCTCTGTTTGATCTCCTTGAGCCTCGTCCGTCCCCGTCTGAGAGCTCTCTGCTTCGGCCAGAGTTTTAGTCCACGTCTGATTTAGTTGCGAAAGGCGTGTAATCTCCCGGTCGAGATCGGTCGCCCGAGTAGTCAGATCTCGTCTCCAGAGAAGTAGTTTATCAGCCAGAGTTTTCCATTCCGTCTCCAGGTTCTTGAGCGTCTCCAACGATGGACGCGAATTGAGTATCTTTTCGTTCTCGCCGAGCCGTGCGCCAATATCCTGGACCAGCACGGGCAGTTCGGCGTCGACAGTTGCGGTGATTTGATCGGCAGCCAGATCGGCTTCGAGGGTGCGCAAATTGGCGGACGCTGTCTCGGCCTGCGTGACTACTTCGGCCAACGGAATCGGGGTCGGACCAGGCGCTGCCGTGAGACTCACCATCGGAGTTGGAGTCGGCGAAGCCGGGGCCGGCGAGGACGTTTCCTGTCCGCGCGCGACGGCGGCCAGCGCTGTAAGTGCGATGAGCGTGACGAGCAAGGACAACAGACCCTGCCGCAAACGGTAGGACCTCGTTCCATAGTCTGTTTCGTTATCCAGGTTGAGAATCATGATCTACGTTCATAGAGTCGCTTGCTGATCTGCCTTTCACCCTGACTCAAGCAAAGCGGCGCCGCTTGAGCAATACTTAGCTCGCTCGCCGCACTGAATCTGCGATGGCGGGCAAGGAGTCGAGGCAGCGTCTTCCCACGTAGCCTACCAGATTGAAAAGGCTTGAAGAAACACAAGAGCCGCCACGGGTGCACAAAGCATGTGGCAGCTCTTGAGGGTTAATCCCGAACTTCAAATACTGCGCGACCAGATATCTACCTACACCGTAGCAGCAGCGGCAGTCGGCCACAGGACCGTATCAAGGGGATATAGAATCCCATTTCCGGCCTCTACCTTCGGCAACATCACCTTCGCGGTGTCGGCAAGATTGATCTCTTTCAGATCTTCAGACACGTTGACCTTAAGAGTCCGACCCGCTTCGGTCTTAAGGGCATCAGCCTTTTTCAGATCCTCCACCATGAGAGCGCCGGGCACCACGTGGAGCAGCAATACCCTCTTTAGGTAGTCGCGGTTCTCCGGTTTTAGCAAGTCGACGGCTTTCTCTTTCGGAAGTTTGTCGAAGGCCTCGTTAGTCGGCACGAAGACCGTAAAATTGTTGTTGCTCGAAAACCTCTCGGTAAGCCCCGCAGCCTTGATGGCTTCATTGAACTTTGTGAACCGTGATTCGCTCGACACCAAATCAAGAATCCTCGTTTCAGGTGTGTTTGTCTTTTGCATTAATTCTCCTTTTAATAATGGTTTCTCGCAAGGCTATTCTTGCTGGTTCACGATTGCCGTGCGCACGCAGTTATTAGCGCCGCACCCGCAATAGCAAACGTCATGACAAGCAGCCTAACATTAAGCGCAGACACATTTCGTCAGAGGAATCCACCCTCGCACGTGAGTGATAACACTTACGACTGTGACCAATTGTGATTTTAGAAGCGAGTGGGGTAAGAGCGATTCGATAGTATCACTCAATCAGGCGGAGGTTGACGGTCCACGCATTTGCGTTTTCGCCTTCCTGCTTCAGCACGGTCCGTTCACCGGCAATTTGAGAGTGCAAAGAAAGGTAGTCTCTGATCGCGGTGATTCGAGCTTGTATCGTGGGATCTTCCTGCGTGCCCGGTCCCGCGTTCCCCAGAATTTCTAATCGGAGGTTGCGATGCTGCTGCAGATAGCCGGCGGCTTTGTCGAGCATTTCCTGACCGGCACGATCGAGGGATGAATCTCGAGCGCGGAAAAGCAATTGTCCCATTGAAACGGGAAAGCGGGAAAGTTTTACAGTTACCTCGGGCAAATCGAGACGATTTCTCACATCCTGTTGAATTAACGCTTGCGCATCAGGCTCGATGTCGCGGTCGCTTAAATAACTTATGGTCAGATCCAATCGGTCGGATGGCCTGGTCGCGAGTTGATAGTTCACGAACTGTGCGGGCGGTGGCAGATAGAGTCCGGCGAACGCGCGGTCGATCCTTTCAAACAAATTCGTTTGCAGTTGGGCGACCGAAGGTGGCAGCGGCGGAAGATCCACCGTAGCCCTCGACTTCATCGCCGCTGCAGCCGTGGGGATTTCAACGATCTGTATTTCCAAAGAGCCTTTTGGTCGACCCAGGCCTGCCTCGAGAATGCGATCGAATTGGTCTTTTTCTACAGAGGCTAGAGGCTTGCTGGTCAGCACTCTGAGTTGGAGCGTTAACTTGCCGTTGTGATCCGTTACCAACGTCTGATCTAAAAACGAGCGCGTTTCGCCGGTAGGCAGCTTGCCGAACTGCTTCTGCCATGTCTGCGTCACCAATTTGCGAACGCGGTTCTCTTTTTTCTGTTGGCTAAGTTCATTCTTGAGTTGATTGAACGAGCGACTGAGTGGAATCAGAATCACCAGAATAATGATGAGAATCATGAGCAGGCGTCCCGGCAGGGAGCCGATGTGTCGAGCGCCCGCCACACCCGGCAATCGCGCCAGTGTGTGGCGCAGCTTCATGCTTTCAGTGTCGCTCTTTCGCCATTCCTCCAGTTGCTCTTTGACGCTTGGAACATCGATGTGAAGTAGGAGAAAAACAATCATCGCGGTGAAAGTTATGGCCACCAGATTTGTTAGAAAGAGCAAGCCGCCTCCCACTGCAACGCGCATCCCTTCTTCAGTGTTCAAACTTAGAGCCACCGCGATTCCGTAGCCGGCGACACCAAGCGGCGGCATTAAAGCGACGGCTATTGCCACGCCTGGAATTGACGTGACTACCCCTTTGATCTCTTTGCAGATTGCCAGGGAACCGATCGCGCCGGAGAAAAATGCGACCGCCAGATCCAGAGTGTTCGGATGAGTGCGGACGGCGATCTCGTTCGTAATCTCTTTGAAGGGAAGAAGCGTCACCAGCAGGAAGGAGAATCCAACCGCCAATAGGCAGCTCAAGATCATATTGAGGGCCGAACGCAGGCCGAGTATCACGTCGCCCGTTGCCAACGCCAGGCCGCCTGCGAGGATGGGACCCATCAGTGGCGAGATCAGCATGGCTCCGATAATTACCGCTGGACTATTAAGGACCAAACCCAAAGTGGCTATGCCCGCCGCGAACAGGGTTTGCAGCCAGTAGGAAGGATCGGTGAGTGTTGTTGATCTGGAGAGCTCGATATAAAGCTCTGCTTTTCGCTGCGGGCCCACGCCCATTTTTTTAGCGAGCCAATCTCTAAAGCTTGTGATCATGCTGGGCACGTGCGTCTTTGACGCAACGACTTCGTTCAGGAGAGTCGTATTTCGAACAGTTTCAGATGAGTAATTCCACCCATTGTCGGTGCGTAACAATACGGATGCTCAACCGGCCGGAACGGACTAGCATACATTTCAAGTGAACATTGATTGGTCCGCTTATCGCAACTTCGCCCCATATGATTTAGTGGCCGTCCGAGATAGTAATTCATATTCTATCCTACTTGTACCTTTGTACTGATCAATTGGATACTAACCATCCAACATTTATCCGGGCCAGGAGCTATCGATGGAGATTCTAGAAAAGAACATCGCCGGGCATGAGAGAGTCCTCTTCGGGGAAGACCAGGAAGCAGGCTATCGAGGAATCATCGCTATTCACAACACAGCGCTCGGCCCCGCGTTGGGCGGCACCCGACTCTGGAATTATGCCACTGATGCGGAGGGGTTGACGGATGTCCTTCGCCTCTCGCGTGGGATGACTTACAAGAATGCGCTTGCAGGTCTGCCGCTCGGAGGGGGCAAATCAATTATCTTTGCTTCGGACAAAATCCCGGACAGAGAAAAACTCTTTCGCGCACATGGACGTTTCATCGAGACATTGGGCGGTTCGTATATCACCGCAGAGGATGTGGCCACGACGACGACCGACATGGGATTCGTGGCTTTGGAAACAAAACATGTGGTCGGATTGGCAGAACGATCCGGCGATCCTTCACCCGTAACGGCCCACGGAGTATGTCGCGCCATACTCGCTTCCGCCAAATATCGCTGGTCGTCAGAGGACGTGACTGGCAAAACGATTGCGATTCAAGGCTGCGGCAGCGTCGGCTATCACCTGGCAATGGAGCTGCATCAATCGGGGGCAAAGCTGATCGTGACGGATATTGCCCCCGAACGAGTCAAGCGGTTAGTCGACGATTTCGATGCCGAAGCAGTGGAGCCGGAACAGATTTATGGCGTCAGTGCAGACATCTTCGCGCCCTGTGCGCTGGGAGGCGTTATCAACGACGCAACGCTGCCGCTACTTAAGGTTGAGATCGTGGCCGGTGCGGCCAACAACCAGCTTCTCGAAGATCGTCATGGTGAGGCGTTATCAGAGCGAGGCATTCTTTATGCCCCGGACTACGTTGCCAATGCGGGCGGCGTGATCAATGTCTGTATCGGAGCGCTTGGCTGGGAGCGTGCGCATACCACCGCGAAGGTAAACGGGATCTACGACACAATGCTCAACATCTTTCAGTTAGCGGAAACTGAAGGGATTCCCACCAGCAAGGCTGCGGATTGGTTAGCCGAACGACGATTTGGCATCGAAGCCGGCCGAGATACTAAAGACTTCAGCATAGTAGAAGTAGCGACTGCCTAATCACCTGTTGTCTGGAAAGAACCAGCGGACTTTCCCTGTGCGGATAGCTTCACGGCTGACGCAGTTCGATCCCAGTTGTAAACGGGCGACGGCTGCAATTCTTGCGATTTGATCCTACGAGTTGGAGACACCGGGCGGCTCTAAGACGAATATCACTTGAGAATTACCCAAATCGCAGGCCTGGACTCAAGTCTTGTGTTTCATCTGGCAGCAGAATTTTGCTGTGACAATGGCTGAATTTCGTTTGTAGCGATGTAGCTCAATCTTGGCACTGACGAAAAGGTTTGATACTATCAATCAAGGATATAGCAAGACTAACTTGGAGAGTTTCTTTGTGAACTTTCGCCGCATGTATATGCGGTCCCGACATTAGGGCAATGGTCCAGATGACTATAATCTTGACATTGGAGGTTTAAATGGTCGCGTTCGCGCGACAAGACACCAGTTTCTCTTGCCCGTCGTTTCTTGGTGTCGGACTAAGGGCAAGAATTCTCCTTCTTTTCAGCTTGACTTCGTCCGGCCATCCTCACATAGTTCATTAATTGATGTTGCTGGGATCGAAACGTATAGAGTTTCGGCGGCGGTAATGATACTGCTCCCTATTCAGGGTTCCGGACCTCCAATGTCAAGATTATAGTCATCTGGTAATCTGCGGTTAATAACCGATGCTCTCTTGAGAATGTGATGCTGCGTGGAGAGCAGCGAATAGGCTTCACACTTAACACGGATTGGAATGCTCCCATTCGAAGATTGTTTTTCTCTCACGCAGCTCGAGCGCAATTTTGCAGGACTCCTGTACGGACATTTAGACGTTGTTAGAAACACCCATCGGATTGCGCGAGGGTCCGACCGTGTAGAACTTGATTCTTTCCGGCGCGATTTGAGCAAGCACCTCCGCGCCGCTAGCCGGAAGGCAATTCAGGGCCGCTATACCTTCGCACCATTCTTAGAGCATGAGAAGCCAAAAGACGATGGCGGAACACGTGTAATCTCAATCTCGACGATTCGTGATAATGTCGTTCAAAGGGCACTTTACGACTACCTCTATGATGCAGTTGACGCGCAGCTCTCAGACTGTGTGTTTGGCTATCGTCGATTGAAGAATGCGCATGGTGCCGTCGGGCGTATTCAGCAGCACTTTAGGGATGGTCGTTTGTCAGTTTTCGATGCCGACATCTCCGGTTTCTTCGATTCGTTAGATCATCAAATACTCATCGACAAAGTATCGTTGCTTAATCTCGACCCTCGAGCTGAAGTTCTAATTAGGCGGTATCTTAAAAGCCACAGGATTCAAGCTTCCGACGCAAAATCCACTGATGAAGCGATTGGCAGACAACAGCGCTATCCGCGCTTGTCCCGCGCGATTGGTGTGCCGCAAGGCGGAGTGCTATCAGGAATTCTTTCAAATCTCTATCTTGCGGAGTTTGACTCTCGAATACAGCAAGAGTTTGGCGGACTTGTGCGATACGCCGATGACTTCGTGGTATGCGGAAATAACGAAGAGAACTGTGAGAGGATACGTGAGGTTGTCGATGCCGAATTAAAGAAACTCAGTTTGGAGCTTCACACGGGCAAGACAGAGACCTGTCGACCTGCTGTTTCAGGGATAGAGTTTCTCGGATTTACGATTTACCCAGATGTAATTCGCGTAAGACCAAAAAACATATCCCGCTTCAAGAATCGCGTCATAAAGGTAATAGCCAAACAGAAACGACGTAGCGAAGCCGGAAGGACACTTAGCAGTCTTTGCCGCCGGTTAACGTTCAAGATTGAGGGGCCCGGTCCGGAAATTATGGACAAGCTGATCAAGCTTAAGTTGGCAGATCATCCATATCGCCGCTCTTGGATTGGGTTCTTTAGAATTGCCACAGACGAGAGCCAAATTCGACAGCTAGATCGATGGGTCGCGACTCAGATCTCAGCTTACATGTGGCGGACGCATCGTCTCAAGGTCAATCGCGCCGACATGCGAAACGCTGGGCTTCCGACACTATATTCGACGATGTGGAAAGCTCGTCGAGAGCCGCGAGCAAAAGGCAAGCGCCAGTGACAAGTTCATTTACGTTGTCTCTGACTGAAACACCGTTCAAACTGATGCTTAACGGGACGGACGCGGTTTATGTGCTAATAAGAAAAGACTTCTGATCGCATTTGCAGAGCAGGGAAGCGAGAGTCCTTTGAACGACATCCGCAACTAACTATCCTGCAATTCCTGGTGCCAAGATAGTTTTTGCGTGAGCGCCGCTTCCGTTTATGAATATCCTCAACTTTGTTCGGCGAACAACCGATGTCAAATAAATTCAAGAAAACGACCAAACTCATTATTGCAATGAGGGCCGGGTACCGAAAGCTTCATAACATCCTAAGACTCACTTAGCCACTCAATATGTGACGAATGGGCAAGGCACAGCCTGTCGTAGCGATGGTAAAGATCAAGCGAATACCGTTAGCAGACGAATATAGGAGCTACGATGGAGCGCACTGCTTCAATCTGTGGAAGTTGCTTGAAGACTCATGGCACTGTCCCGGGTGTAACCGATCAAAATTCGAGATCATGCGGTGGACTAAGCGAACGTCACACGGTCGAGAGCCGTTCTGGGACTGGATGGCGGGCCTTCACACGCATCACGATCATTCTCAAGGCTACGTCGATATTGGATGCGGCCGCTTCGCCGAGGTAGTGATCTGTGATCAATGTAATTCTGCAGATGGATTAGCGAAACGTCGGCTTGGTCTCGCCGCCGAGTTCTCATTCTCACCTGAAGAAATCCGGCAGTTTGTAATTCCAGAACCACATGGCAGACACCGAGTTGATCTGGAGCGAGCGCGTTACGTCTATGATGCCATTAATGTCCTATGAAGAGAAAAAAGCTGTTCAATACCAGCGCCTACAAAACCAGCAGAATTCTTGAACGGGTTTTGAACGAAACAGGTTGCCGAGTCTATCCGGAACTCGCACTAAGTTTAGTGCTCGATGTCGACGGTGATGCTCTCTCACGGCAGGAAAAGAACACACTCAATACCGGGTCCTTCGATTTCGTTGTGTACAACGAAGAGTCCTTCCCTGAATTCGCTGTAGAGTTCGACGGGCCAGATCATCAGATGTATGAGAAGACCAAGCAAGCCGACATTCGAAAGAATCTGTTGTGCTGTAAGGCCCATCTGCCGCTGTTGCGTATCAATGATGAGTTTCTGACTCAATACGAAAAATGTTCTGTGCTGGAATATATGGTTGGCCGATTTGTAGACTGGAGAAATGAGCGAGAGCGTGTCACTCAAGGAGAGTCCGCCATTTCCGAGCACCTATCAGCTAAGGGGGCAACTGAAGAAGAATATGATCAAATGATGGACCCTCAAATCATGTGGGATTTGGAGCATCCGTTCCCAGCTTCTATTGACTTAGCGCAAACGCTTCATTCGATTTACGGGATCGTAAGTACTCACATTGATCCGGAAGTTTACGAGAAAGCTATGGAGCAATCTGACTATCTCATTTTTCATCGCAAAGGAATAGGCTCAGCACCACTTGGTCTTTATCACTACGAGATAGATGGTAGTTATGAATTGGAAAGGAGGACTCGAGACGAATCAGGCAAATATCAAATCGAGGACATTCGTGTCGTGACTGTAGAAGTAACCTATCAGTGGAGGCTGCCGACCGTGGATTTGACACGGATAGATCCGTTGAAGGAACCGATCGTTGAATACGTCCACGGTCAGGATCTTCCAGGGATTTCGAGTGAAGAACTGGCTAATCACTTCTGCGATTTCTTAGCTCTTAACCAATTAAGAACCTGGGCTGAGCGGAATCTAAAAGCCATTGACAGCAAATCGGGCGGTCACTGAGGATCAGGATAGAATGAGTGACTATCGCACAATCAAGGAACTCGTCATTGACGCTTGCGTGAGCGAAGGACAATTTGGAACATGCGTGCCCGCCTGATCACGAATTGTCAGAGTTGTCGGCTGATAAAAGCATCAGTTGCCCCAACGAGATTCTTAATGAATCGAATACTCTTTCGTAGATCTTCTCGTGTAACAGCGTGTGGAGTAGGTTGGCCCGGAACAGGCCTCCAGGATCGGTGAGCAATATCACCACGCTTCTTGGCAATCTTGTTGAGTTCACTGCGAACGCGAGTTGTATCGTAGTGGTTCCATGTCCAGCCTTCCGTCACATCGATGCTTAAGTACTTAAGAAAGATTCCCTTGACCCTATCACTGGTTGGCGTATGAAAGAACTTCAGGTCGTTTTCGAGGGATGACTTGTAGAACTTAACAAGATGGTTTGCCTCTGAGCCGCGGTTTGATACTGCGTCAGCAGCTTCCACAATCCGGTCTTCGACATAGGTTTCCAGCGCCGCCAGAGCCATCACCAAGCTAGCGCGCTTGAGAACTTCTATTTCGGGTGATGGCGGGTGTTTGTTCAAGGCGTCAAAGTGATTTAACAGATCTTCCGCGTCCTGAATCGCATGTTCAAATGTTTTGAAGGCTATAGATGTCATTTAGAGCAAGGTCGGTGAGTCGAGAGCGTGGTCGCCTAGATATAGCCTCTGAAACAGTCAATGACAACGACCGATTTCAGTTCGCCAGAAGTATACCAAAATGACTTTTGGGGCAGAAACGCCGTTTGCCTCATAAATCGCTCCATAACCCCCTTTATGAGGCAAAGCCCTTCCGGACATAATATGTATTATCAGACGCAACGGATAGGCGGCCTCTGTCCTGGGGGCAGGGTCCGATTTTGCGTCGGTTGGATTGGTCCGTTGGGTTTGCCCTGCTCGCATTGTGCGGCTTCCTTAAAAATGCCCCGCGCGAAAAATGCCCTGCGCGATCCAATAGAAATTGTTGAACTCTCTCCGCTGGCGAAGTATAGTTACCGCGCTACTTAAACCGGCTGAATTCTCACGAGTCTATTTTCAACACTCGCATAATCCAGTCGTTCTCGTTTGTCCACGATCTCACAGGTAGTAGAATGATTAAAGCATCGTTAATCGCTAGCTTAACGGGACCTCCGTCGGTAGATGGCGCCGAACTTAGAGCGCTGCCTAAGTGTGTGGATTGGCTGGAGGTGCGCGGCGATCTGGTTGGCGAGGTTTCACCGGAATGGTTGCGGGATCGGTTCGAGGGGCGGCTATCGTTTGCTTTACGAAGTCGCGAGGAAGGCGGAACGTGCTCGAATTCCCCGGATGAGCGGCGCGGGAGGCTGCTGAAGGCGGCGCACGGATATGATCGCGTTGAGCTCGAAATGGGCCGCGACCTGTCCGGTTCCCTTTTAGACGCCATTCCTGCCGGTGCCCGTTCCATTTCCTGGCATGGCCCAGTTAGCCAAACCGTCGAGCTTAAATCGCGTCTGGCGCAGATGTTTTCCGTCCCGGCCGACCTTTACAAGCTCCAACTCACGGCCGGAACCATGGCCGACGAGTTCGCACCCCTGACAATTCTGAAAACGCTTGGCCGGCAGGACACGGTCGCCTTTGCCGACGGCCCAATGGGGTTTTGGACCCGTCTGGCGGCGCTCCAGCTAGGTGCTCCGGCAATTTATGGCCTCGTCCAAAGTGATCCGAAGTCGCCACAAGAGCCGACGATCAAGAGTCTTGTTGAAGACTATGGTCTTCCCGCTGTCTCGCAAATCAGCCAATTGAACGCGATCATAGGTAGTCCGATCTTCCACTCGCTCTCGCCGCGGCTGCACAATGCCTCTTACCGTGCAAACGACTACCCTGCTCTGTTTGTGCCGCTGCACGTCAAGGACTTCGAGGAGTTTTGGCGCGAAGTCGTCACGTCCAGAGTTCTTGGTTCACTTGGTTTCGCGTTGCAGGGGATGACGGTGGCGTCACCGCACAAAGAAGCGGCGCTGCTCAAGGCGAGCGCGGTGAGTCCAATGGCCCAGCAGGCAGAGTCTGCGAATATTTTGATCAGAAACAACGGCTCGTGGAAGGCAGATACAACCGATCCCCACGTGGTTTTTATGGCCCACCAGAAACGGAAAATTCAATTGCGTCATAAGCGAGCGGCAGTTATCGGTTGCGGCGGCGCCGGTCGAGCCATTGCCGCTGCCTTGGTTCAATCCGGAGCGGGAGTCACGCTGGTGAATCGTGGTGCGGAACGTGGTGAGCACGCGTCTGCGCTGTTGCGCTTACCATATCTTCCCTTGCCTGAGTTTAATGCGGATGGTTACGACATAGTTGTGAATGCAACTCCGGTGGGCCGCGACACAGATGAAACTCCGTTCAATATCGAAGGGCTAGCCGACCAGGCTCTGATAATCGATCTGGTCTATCGATCCAGGCCCACAGCTTTGGTAGATAGAACAGTAGCGCGCGAACATCAGGTGATCGACGGCCGCGACGTTCTGTTAACTCAGGTGGTGCAGCAGTTTCGCTTGATGACTGGCGGGGAGATGTCTCCGGAGCTGGCACTTGAGGCGCTTGGCCGTCCGGCAACAGAAATCTCCAGGGCCGCAGAGGTTCCTTTGATGGTTGCGCAGTGACGAAGATTCGATGGAAGACTTGAAAAACTAAATGCAATGGTAACAGCCCACTTCAAAAACAACGTCTACCACCAGCTTGAACTAAGCGACAAACAGCAGGAGTTGATTCAACGGGTGAGTGTGCTCGCGCGAGAGAACTTTGCGGCGCGCGCAGCTGAGTATGATCGCACGGCAACTTTCCCGGCTGAGGACTTTGAAGACCTGTTCCGGGCGGGACTAATCGCGCCGTCAGTCCCCACCGAATACGGCGGGCTGGGTCTTGGTCCATACACCGGCGACGTCTTCACGCTTTGGATGATGACCAAGGAAATCGCCAAGGCAGATCTGTCGCTGGCCCGTTGCTGGGAAGGCCACGCAAATTCCCTCGTGCTGCTCAATGGCATGGCTGATGATGACCAAAGAGCACGCTGGTTCAAAGGCGCAGTAGACCGCGGTGAAAAGTGGGTGGCATGGAGCGGTGAGCCACAGTCGCCAAAGCCCGGCGAGCGCAGTCGCTTTGGCACGACGGTCGAGCGGGTTGACGGCGGGTATGTCGTCGATGGAAACAAGGTTTTTTCGACCAGCGCGGGTGGCGCCCAGTGGGCCATCCTGCTTGTGAACACTGCTGGTCCAGGTGGTGTGCGCCACGCTGAATCGGCCTCTCTGGAAACGCAGCTAATGATGGCCTGTGATCTGTCCGATCCAACAGTCGAGATCGACGGTTCGTGGTGGGATCCGATCGGCATGAGAGCCACGGTCAGCTACCTCGTGAATTTCCGTCAAACGTTTATTCCAGATTCAAACCTGATTGGATATCCGGGCCAGTACATAAAAGAAGGCTGGCAGACCTGCTTCATCCCCCACTATGCGGCTACGTTTTTGGGAGCGGCCGAAGCGGCTTACGAATACGCGTTTGAATACGTCACCACGCAGAAAAAAGTCGATGATCCATACGTGCAACACCACATCGCGCAGATGTCGGTCAACGTTGAAACCGCGCATTTGTGGTTACGCCATGTGGCCCGGCTCTGGGAAACCGGCAGATATGCGGAAGCGCAGATCGCCGGTAGTCGCGCGCGTCACGTGGCTGAACATCTCGCGGAAGAGACAGTCAAGCATTGCATTCGGGCTTGCGGCGCGCGGTCTCTTAATCGCCCGAGTGCGCTTGAACGCATCTATCGAGATCTTTCGTTCTATGTTCGACACGATAACGATGACCATATCCTCGCAATGATTGGTAAATCACTCTTAGGGCTGACACACGATCCGTCTTTTTACAAACCGTAAGTGAGTTGCCGAAGATCTTGCAGCACATACACTCGTGTTCGACGGGGGACCGGTGAAACGAATCTACCTATCAACGAGCTATACCAAAGTTCTGGCTGTTCTCTTTTTAGTCGGGCTTCAGCTCTCCTGCGCCAACCGTTCCCAGGACCGCCCTGTATCGGTTTTGTATGCTGGTTCGCTCGCGACAGTTATGGAAAATGGCTTAGGGCCGGCCTTCTCAAGTGCTACCGGACGTGAATATCACGGTGAAGCGCAGGGATCGCTGGGCGCCGCTCGCATGATTCGCGATCGTCTGCGGAGTCCCGACGTCTTCATTAGCGCGGATCCCGCAGTCAATTCAAACGTATTGATGGGAAGCAAGAACGGCGACATGGTGACCTGGTTTCTCACGCTGGCGTCCTCGCAGCTCGTGCTGGCCTACAACCCCGAAAGCAAGTTCGCCGCAAAATTCCAGGCCGCGACGGCGGGCACGATTCCGTGGTATGAGGTGCTCCAGACAGAAGGTTTGCGGTTTGGAAGAGGTGATCCACGAACCGATCCCAAAGGTTACAGAACGCTTTTCCTTTTTGATCTGGCTGCCAGGCACTATCACAAACCTGAGCTGGCTGGCCTGCTCGGTGATCCGATAAATCCGGATCAGGTGTTTCCGGAAATCGTGCTACTGGCTCGGGTGCAATCAGGACAATTTGATGCCGGGATCTTTTACCGGCATGAAGTGGTTGCCCATAAGTTGCCTTACGTAAGCTTTCCACCTGAAATCAACCTGAGTGACCCAAAGTTTTCCTCGTTCTACTCGCAAGCGTCGTTCACTACTCCTTCCGGTGAGCGGGTCAGCGGCGCTCCGATTCTTTTCACCATAACGATTCCCAAAACGGTGAGTAACCAGGCTGGTGCTGAAGCCTTTGTGCGATTCATGCTGTCGGCAGACAAGCTGCTGGAGGAATTTGGACTTGGAGCTGTAGAACATCGGGTCGGTGGCGACATAATGCAGGTTCCGACAGAGCTGCGTAGTTTTAGTTCGGGCAAATACGAGCCATGACGCGATCCGTGAAACCCACATTCGCTATCTTCGGATTGCTCGGCGGACTACTCCTGCTGGGCCTCCTGTTGCCGATCGTTAACCTGCTGGTCTTCGCTGACTGGTCGAGATGGATCGCTGCATTGCAGGAGCCCGGTGCGAGTAAGGCTTTGCGCACATCTGCCGTGACCTCCGCTACGGCAGTGGTGATAATGACTTTCTTAGGCGTGCCACTCGGATACCTACTCGCCCGCGGTCGACTTCCCTTCCAGCGGTTTTGGATGGGCCTCGTTTTTTTGCCGATGGTTGTGCCTGGTCTAGCCGGAGGAATTCTGTTGTTACTGACGTTTGGTCCCAATGGAATGATTGGTAAGCCACTCGATTCGTGGGACATCGCGCTGACTAACAATCTGGTGGGCATTGTTCTGGCGCAGCTTTTTGTCTCTGCTCCTTTTGTGATCGTATCCGCGTATGCGGGCTTTGCCGCCGTCGATTCCAAACTGGAAATGGCTGCAGCAACGCTGGGTGATTCGCGCTGGGATATTTTTCGTAGAATCTCGCTGCCGCTTGCGTGGCCCGGCATCGCGGCGGGCATCACGCTGGCCTGGATTCGCGCCCTGGGCGAATTCGGTGCAACCATGGTGGTGGCCTACAATCCGCACACTCTGCCGGTTTATTTATGGGTAAGGTTCGAATCTAATGGCTTGAGCGGCGCATTGCCTGTCGCCTTCGTTTTGGTACTGTTGGCCACTGCGGCGGTGGCCGTTTCAATGTTTTTCAGTCACCTCACCGGTTACGGGGAGGGCGTCGGTGTTCGTGATTTGATACCCGGAAAGCAAACATGAGTTCACCAAAGCGATCGTTGGGGTTTCGTAACTGGGAACCGCCCTCACAATCTGTCACCGCAGCTCGCGGGCCGCTTCAAGTGCGCCTGAGCAGGCGCCATGGCGGGACTTCGTCGTCGAAATTTCTACTTCAGGTGGAGTTTGAAGTCGCGTCAGGTGTGACTGTCATTGTGGGCCATTCCGGGGCCGGCAAGACGACAATCCTTCGCTGCATCGCGGGCCTTTGCGATCCCCAGGAAGGCCGAATTGCTATCGGTGATCGGCTGCTGTTTGATTCGACGCAAAAGGTCAAGGTTGAATCAGCCCAAAGACGCGTAGGTTTTGTGTTCCAGGATCTGGCGCTGTTTCCACACCTGGCGGTTCAGGACAATGTGGCCTACGGTCTGCGGCGTTTGGAGGATGCCGAGCGGCAACGCAGGATGCGCGAGGTGCTCGAAGCGTTTCAAATAGCGCATCTTTGTAAACGATTTCCTCGCGAGATTTCAGGAGGCGAACAGCAGCGGGTTGCCCTGGCTCGCTCCCTGGTCACCGAGCCTGCAGTCTTGTTGCTGGACGAACCTTTGTCTTCACTGGATCCGCGCACCAAGGCCAGCATCATCGAGGACTTGCGCAGGTGGAACGACGCGCGCCGGATTCCGATAATCTATGTCACGCACGATTATGAAGAAGTACTTGCCTTAGGTGATCGCGTGATTGCGTTGGACCAGGGACGGATCGAGGCTGAGGGAGTCCCACGGGAGTTGATCCCAGCCCTTCGTCGCGAGCACCTGGCCGCATCGTCAAATTTTGAGAACCTCTTCGACGCCACGGTGGTTGCGCGCTCTGATCAGGAACATACGATGGTGTGCCAAATAACCGGAACGTCGATCCGGATCGAGATGCCGATGACGGCAGTTGAGTTAGGTTCGGAGGTGCGCATTGGTATCCGTGCCGACGAAATTCTCGTGGCATCGTCGCAGCCGGCGATTGTCGGTGACTGTAACGTAATTCGTGGGAACGTTATGCAGCTTGAGCGAAGTGGCGCGACTGTGGAGGCGCGCGTGGAGGGTGGGGGCCAGTTTCGCGTTCGCTTAAGCGCGCGGTCAGTCGAGTCTTCGAGACTAACCGCAGCTTCAGAAGTTTGGATGATGATTCGGTCCCAGGCTTGCCACCTGGTGAGTCCGGCGCTATCCCGGACGTTGAGTCGAGTGTTCGTTTTTGTCTGCAGTGGAAACACAAGCCGTTCTCCAATGGCCCAGGCGATTTGCAATGATGCGATCTCGAGGCGGTTGGGGGTACCTTTAGAAGCGCTCGAGAGTTTCGGAATCAAGGCAGTAAGCGCCGGCTTGAATGCCCGTCCAGGTCAGCCGTTAACCGTTGAAGCAGGCCAGACCTTAACGGCGATGGGGCTGGCAGCCATCGAGCACCGCTCCGGAAATCTGACCCGCGGTTTGGCCCAGCGGGCCGAGGTTATCTTCTGCATGACTGATGAACAACAGCGAGCATTAATGGCGATGTTTCCCGAGGCCGCGTCGAAGATCCACTGTCTACAGGCGGCCGGCGATATCGATGATCCAAGTGGAAAAGGAATGCCCGCCTACCTCGACTGCGCGCGTCGCCTTCAGGAATTGATTCGATTGAGACTTGATCAACTGATCCCGCCGATTGATCCCCTGGTCCGAAACACTTGACGCGACGATCAACACCGACCCAGTTGCCGAAAAGCACCGTCAAAGCAAGGAACGCCTCCAGCCGATCTGCCAGAAACTCTGCCACCGGAAAGCATTGGCCTACCAAATCGGCGTGGAGATTATTTGTACAAACTCGTACGGCAATAAGGCAACGCAGACTTGGAGTTGAGCCGCGCAAGGCGGGTGAGCATGGTCTGTTGGCCTCACAAGCGTTGAAGGTGTTGGGTCCGGATTCACTTGCGGAGTTTGCCGCCGTCAGAGTCCAAGGAAAAGTGATCTGGTGTAACTTCGAACTGGCGAAGGAGTTGGGTTTTCCGGTGCCGCGATCGAACCAGCCGTCGCCAGCGTTTCATGATCAACTACTGAAATTACTCTCGTTGCGATCGGCGGCGCATGAGAACGAGGTGGCAGCTCATGTCCCTATTTCTATGTATGCAGACAGATATGGTGGTGACGGCGTTAACCCTGGCCTTGGCGCTGGACGAGCCGGGTTCCTCACCAAAGGCAATCTGTATGTGAAGGGAGTGGGATTCACACCGCTCTTTAGACACAACAATCCAAATGATTTTGTTCACTCGCACGGCGGAGTTCATTTTGAAGACTGTCTAACGGAGGCAGTATTTGGTGAGGTGAACCAGAACCTTTTTACTCAAGGGTCGAGTCGAATCCTCGCGATCATAGACCAGGGTAGGCATGTCACCGAACCGTCGGGTCGTCAACGTCAGATCGCCCTGGCCGTGCGTGCAGGCTCTCAACTTCGACCCGGCCACTTATTGCACAGACCGGGTCGACCCAGCCAGCCACTTTTGGATAAATTTGTGGCCATGACAAGGGCGACGGGTCAGTTAGTGGTACGCACAAATGAGTTGACTGGTGACGAGATTCCGGATGTTGCCGCTACCATGCTGAAGATAATTGATGATCATGCACGCACCGGCGCAGATGGAATTCGTTGGCGGATGATACATGGAGCGATTAGCGCTTCAAACATTGAGATGAGTGGAGCAATGCTCGATCTACCAACGCAGTCGTCTCAACCGCGCACGGCCCCCGTGTGGACACTGGACTACGCCCACTCGATTTTTGGTGAAGAGCACAAGGAACGCGCGTTCCAGTTGCTCCCCATGTACCAAAAGCTTTTGCGCCGCACGCCTCCCGCTGTCCGTCTCCGTTTCAATATGAAATGGCTCAATATTCCGCATGAGATGGATCGAGTTTACCGTGAGCACCTCACGATAAGGTTGCTAAGCGCGACCGGCTTGAAAACGGTCGTCGCCGAAAGGCTAAGGCTCGAACATCCGGAGTTAACCGAACGTTTCGCAGATGTGATCCTGAAGATGTCTCGCTTGCGGAATCCGGGTTCAGTGTCTGTGTCCAGGGCTCTGGTTGAAACGGTATCAGTACTAGATGTGTTTCACCTTCTGGCTCGCTTCCCTGCTCGCTATTTTGGAAATCCCGCCGGCAATCATACGCGCGCCATACTCGCGTTTCTTAAACCGGTCTATCGAGGTAATCGATTGCATGTGGCGAAAAAGAAGGCCACCGTTGCGAGTTTCGTGAAAGAGTTTGCCGGACTTTATCAGGAGCTGATGACCACGTCGGTTGCCTACGCCAGGGAGTACTACGGCAGCGCGCCGAGAATGCACAGGTCGATCATCGCCCGAGCAGCATTTGAAAATAAGCCCATCGACTCACTCTTCTATAGCCGCCTCTACGAACGGATGAACGAGGCCATCGCCGGCTACAAGGTTACTGGTGACGCTGACACTATTAGTAAGGCGATCGATCGGGCCATTGTGACGTCCCTGCGTTCTGTTGACGCTTTGTTGGTCCAGGGCGATGTTCAGCGTCTGCGCGAGGGTGGAGTTGAACTGCAAAAGCGAACCATCGACGGCGTTGATTACTCGGTGCGGGCCTGGAACGACAAGAAACAAACGCGCAGGCTTCACCTCGGTTTGCAGGTCACTAAGCGTGGTAAGTATTTCCTGGTGTCGATTCAGGGTTTCAAGCCTCTAACCCGAAGTGAGATCAACGCGGTGCGCTGTCGCTACACCACCGACGATTGGAGAAGTTCAAGCGTGGTTAGCGGCCGGTTAGTTGATAACAAGCGGGGGCGGCTGAGTCTGGAATTCGAGAGCCGCAACCCTCCGCCTGTTGGCAGGCTTGAAGGATATTGTTATTTGGGAAAGCGTAGGTCGCTGCCTTCATTGGCGCGGCGACAATCTTTCGGCGGTTATGTCTTCGCAATTCCGGATCGACAGGAACTCCTGGCAGCTTTTGTGTCTCAGTAACGAACTCACTGACGATGAATATCAACGATTTTTTCCCACACAAGATTTGCATCAACCTCGATCGGAGATCTGATCGTTGGGAGCGCATGCAAGCCAGGTTTACTGAGCATGAGGTTGAGCAGGTCGTTAGATTCCCTGCTCTGGACGGAAAGAGTCTCGATATTCCTGAAACGTGGGGCGACTTCCCCGGTGCATACGGTTGTTTGCGCAGCCACCTGAGCGTCGTCGAGCAGGCTCGTTCCGAGAAAAAGAATCGCATTCTCATTTTTGAAGACGATGCGGTGCTGGCGCCCGAGTTTAGTAAGAAATTTGCTGAATACATTAGTCAGGTACCTGACGATTGGGACATGATTCTTTTCGGTGGAATTCACGGGGAGCCGCCCTCGAGGATATCGCCAAATGTCACTCGTGTAAGTCATTCCCTTTCGACATATACCTACGCATTGAATCACACCATTTATGATGGCTTCATCGACATTAATCGACGGGCATTGACGCTCCTGGATCAAAACACACGGAGCCTGCAAAAAACGTTCAACAGCTACTGCTTCATGCCGCACCTCGCCTGGGTTGAGGAAGACTTTTCCGATGTACGAGAAGAAAGGAGCAACCTTTGGTGGCTCAGTCAGTCGCTGGTTTTATTTGGAAAGGAAGTCGACGAAATTCTGGAGAGGACGGCCGCAATTATTTTTCATCGCGGTGACAATGAAGCGGCCCGCAGAAATTTGAAGTTCATCGTTGAATATTTTTCCGCGAGACTACCTACTGTCTCCGTGCTCGTGTTTGAAGAAGGCCAGGAGCCGAGGCTGGATCCCGGTGAATTTCCAGATTGTCAGCTTGAGTTTGTCCGCGGGGCAGGTGGTTGTCAAAGAAGCGCGGCCTTCAACCTGGGCTTTAAGAAATTTGAGCTTAGCAAAGAGTTTTTCATCTTTCTGAACAGCGATATCTTTCTGACGCGCGAAGACATCCGCGGCAACCTGATAAAGTGTCGAGAGTTTGACTTCGCCAGCTCATTCTCGGAAGTCTGCGATCTGAATCAGGACCATACGAATAGGATTCTAAATAACGACTTGCGTTGGGACTACCAGGGAAACCATGACCTTCGGCGGAGGAAGGATATTTGCGAGGCTGCGTGCGTTTTTACACGCAAGGGCCTGCGACTCATAGGGGGATGGGCAGACAAGGATGACGAAGTCGGCTCGGTGACGGCGGAGCGCGTGCGACGCCATCTTAAGATCTACGACTCACCAAACCCGGCGAGGCGTCTCTATTCCTGATCAGGTAGCCTCGTCGGAAACGCCGTTTTAGGGTTGCATTCATTATGCGTGTTCTTCTCACGTCAAAGCACAGATATCCGGCGTTTGGAAAGGTCGGCGCCGGCCGAAGTCCGCGGAAATTCCCATCCGGTTCTGCTTTCTTTATTCACGACCTGCTGGCGAAGGGCCTTGCCGAACTGGGCCATGAAGTCTTTTACCTGTTACCCGAAGGAGCGGACACCGCGCTGCCGGCTGGAGTCACGTTAGTTTCTGACGGCCCGCAGGACGTAGACATAATTCACACGATCACCTTCCGCGACGAGGGTCTTAGTCCTGAGTTGCAGGCGCTGGGCAAGCCTTGGGTGACAACGTGTCATTTAGATCTGAACGCGCGTGGGCTCGAGCGAAGCCCGCCAATGGCGAATTGGATATTCGTGTCTCGAACATTGGCCGAACTCCATGGCCGCAACAGATACGTTTTGAATGGCATCGATCCGTCTGACTACATTTATTCGGAAGCCAAAGAATCGTACTTTCTTTTCATGTCGACTGTGGATTGGGGAACGCAGAAAGGCCTGGACGTGGTGCTTTCGTTGTCGCGGCAACTCGGTTTTAAGTTGGTAGTTGCCGGCACCGGCAAGGACCATGAGAGCATCAATCGAGTTGCGGAGATGTGCCGTGAGTTCAATGCTGAATACGTTGGTGACGTCAAAGGACAGGAAAAAGCGCAGTTGCTGGCTGGAGCTCAGGCCTTTCTGTTTCCAACAAAAGTTGCTGAAGCCTTCGGGTTGGGAATGGTTGAGGCTTTGATGTCCGGCACTCCGGTCATCTGCAGTGGTCAGGGCGCCTGTCCCGAGATCATCTCGGCCGACGTGGGTTTTGTCTGCAGAGACGAATCCGAATTTGTGGCTGCGATTCGAAACGTCGGTGAGATATCTCCGCGGGCCTGTCGTGACAAAGCCATGCGCGACTATCACTACCTGAGAATGGCATCCGATTATGTGAATGAATATGAGAATGAGATCTCCGCAGGTGGAAACCAGCAACGACCAGTACAGTCACCCACAACTTGATACGAATCGTGTCATTCAGGGATTGTGGATTGGACCTGGACTCTCCGTGATGGAGCAGTTGTCGATTGCCTCATTTCTCGCGAATGGTCATGAATATCACCTGTATGTCTACGACGCGTTGAAAAACGTTCCGCCGGGAACAGGAGTTAGAGATGCCAACGAAATACTGCCCGCTGCGAGCATATTTCAGTACCGCGAACAAAAATCGTATGCGGGCTTCGCCAATTTCTTTCGTTATAAGTTGCTCCTTGAACGCGGAGGGTGGTGGGTCGATACCGATACCATCTGCCTGAAGCCGTTCGATTTTCCGGAAGACCACATATTTGCTACTGAGATTTGCCGCGGAAGCGAGGTTGTTACCAGCGGTCTGATCAAAGCGCCGCCTGGCAGCTCGGTGATGGCCTACGCCTGGGACGTTTGCCAAACCAAAAAACCCGAACTCTTGGCCTGGGGAGAAACAGGGCCGAGATTAATGGGCGAGGCAGTGCGTGAGTTTGGGCTTGAGAAAAATGTGAAGCCGTTTATGGCTTTCTGTCCACTTGGTTTTGCAGAATGGGATCGAGTTCTGCTACCGAACGAGCACATTAACCTTGAAGAGTCATACGCAATTCATCTGTGGAATGAAAGATGGAGAGCCACGGGTCAGGACAAGGATAGTCAATACCCGCAAGACTGTCTCTATGAGGAATTGAAGCGACGGTATTTGTGATTCCGCGAGTTCAGCGCGCTGTCCACGCTCGTTGAGAGACTCCCTCAATCAGTTGTTCCCACAATTCGAGTGACGATTCCATCGAAAATCGGTTGAGTATTTCAGGCGCACGCGCCGCAAAGGACATCCGTCGGACGTCGTCTCCCATCAGCGAGCCCAGTGCGGCGGCGAGTGCTGAGATGCCCCTCGGACCAACGATTAAACCATCAACACCATCACGAATAAGAGAACGGACCGGCGCGCCGCAATCAGTTGCTACTACCGGAACGCCGCAGGCCAGTGACTCCCAAATCCCATTGCCGAAGCCTTCCACCCATGATGACGACACAAAGAGATCGGCACTTCGCAGTATCGCGTAAGCATCGTCGATGAAAGGGTGAATTCGAATGCGTCCTGGGGCCAGCTCATTGGCGAGATCCGCTAGCGGCGCACGAAGTGGTCCATCTCCGTAGATCGCAATATCCCATGTCGGAAACTGGCCGGCAATGCTGGCAAACGCGCGCACGAGTAGAGCGGGACGTTTCTCTGGCGACAGCCGCGTCAGTGATACCAGTTTGCGGCGTGATCTGCTTTGTTTATTTCCCGCCGGAGGTGGCGGTAACAGTGGGTTGGGAATCGCAGTTGCCGGCGCCCCGCAACGCACCAGCCAGTCCGCGATTACCGGGTGTGGCGCCACGACGGCTGCAGCTCTTCGGTAAAGCGCACGCCGCGCATTCTGCCAACTGCCGAGTGAAATCTGGGTCGTGTCCGTGTGTTCGCAGGCGATAACCGGCACCGCCGCTTCGTGCAGCGCGGCTAGCACGCGTACGTTTGTCTTGTCGATATGGGATACGACGAGGTCAGGGTCGGTGGCCTGAATGGCGTAACGCAACATCGCGATTAAGGAGATCTCATCGATTAACTCCATGCAGCCGGCGAGCTCGAGTCCGCGGCTCAAAGAAGCCACGACCGAGGCATTGAGTTCGGCTGGATGTGCCCCCCGCGGCCAGCCCACATCGCGTCTGTCCACGCGCGCATCAATTTTATAAGCAGGAACTCGGGAATTTTGCGCGACGGTAAGGATCGTAACTGATCGGCCGCGCTCTACCCACGCGTTAGCCAGATTCACGCAGACGCGCTCTGCGCCTCCACCCATCAGGCCGCCGATAACAATTGTGATACGCATCTCGGACGGAGTGGTCCAGGGCTGAGTCTGTGTGTCTTTAGTCAGCAGGATATGCCGCGACAACTTCGAGCATGACCAATGCTCCGGCCGGAAGCCCTAAGGCAGCAAACGCGGTACGGGCGGGCAGAGGTGTTACCCCGCGCCCAGGGAGCCAACCAGCATAAATTACATCGACGGCTTTGAAATCTTTTATGTCGGCCAACAACAGAGTGACCTTGACGATGTCCGCCGGTGAGCAACCCGCCGCATTGAGAATCGCGTCGATGTTCGAAAGCATCCGCTTGGTCTGGGCCTCAAGTCCCTCCTCAAGTTTTCCAGTTTCCGGATCGCGACCTGTTTGTCCCGTCAGGAAAACAAGCTCACCGGTCCGGATAGCTTGCGAGTGGGTGCCAGTGGATGGCGGCGCCGCGTTAGTAGCGATCTTTATCTTGTTTGGCATTGTCGTGAATCAACTTTCTACGTCGACGAGTTCACAAAGCTGAGAGCGAACTTTCCCATTTGCGAGATCGGATGGCCGTTAGTCTGCACTTCCGAGGCGGCGCGTGGCGTGTTCAGTCACCGAAACGGGGATAGTCAGATCGGGCTGCACTGGATCAGTCTTGGCTGCCGCAGGCAACGCTTCGACGGAGGACGCGGGCGACAACTCACCTCGATCTGAAGTTTCAATGGCGCGTCTGAGACGACCTAACCGTACCAGCCCAGTGAGCACAATTGGCGCAGAAATCAGCAGGCCCAGAACGAGGTTGATGGCGACATGGACCAAGCCGCCCAACGCAAATGAAACAAACCCCAGAGCTAAGAAAACAGCGAAGGTGATCAGCCCCGACGCCAATACTTCTTCCGCTTTCTTAAACTTAGCTGCTACTTCATCAAGACGACCATCGAGCGCGAGTTGCACACCTCTGAGTGGCTGCCCACATTTCCGGCAATAACCCACCGCAGATTCATTCGGCGTACTGCACTTCGGACAATACATCGTCAGCCTCGCGAGATTACTTTCCTGGCGGGGATTTCAAACTCTTCTGGACCAGCGTCAAACGCTACGCTCCGCCTTCAGTTATTCGGTTCGCTCGCAAAGGAATCTCGAAGTTTACCTTTACCGGACCTCCACTAATTTCCGCGAGGTCAAGCAACTGCGCGTCATCCGGCGTGCCCGGAAAAATAATCTGCAATATCACTACGTTTGTGGGATTCGCGAAGTCAAGATCGAAATAGTGAAACTCCGTAATGTTAGAACTGTAAATCCAGAGGTTATTCTGGTCTCGAATCCAGTCGCGGAAAGTACCGCTCTCCATCGGTTCGGTGCGAATTTGAAGCGGCACTTCGGTCAGAATTTGTTTGGTCAAGTCGAAGTGTTCGAGAGCGTACTGCCAGCTCTGCTCATAGGGACGCTTAGTCGAGCCGCGTTCGCGAGGCAGCTCACCCCGTTGTTTCAAACAGATATTTTCTCGCACGAATTCTTCCCGCTCGGTCTCGGCCGGGTAGTCTCCGGTAGTCAATCGGTTGAGAAAATGCCCGACGTCTCGACTAGTGGTCCAAGTTCGGCGAATGAGTTCGAAGTAAGTGACCGCCGTCGGGTTGATGTCAAAGATCGTGATCTGCTTCGGCCGCCAGAGTGGAATCAGATTGAGGCCGTACAATCCACCGACCACACTTATCATGTGGATGTCTTCACGCCTGCGTGGATCTACTGACTCGTAGTGTGCTCGTATCCGAGCAAACTCAGAGAAGGATCCGTCCTGAGCGCCGTCGTCTGTGCCATAGAAAACGTTCTCGGGGTGGTCGTGATACATCTCACGATTAAAGGCTCTGGGGGCTTGTGCTGTCACGGGTCTCCTCTTCATGCGCGATGTGCGCGTTGGCTGTTAATCTAATGGAATCCGCCGTTGTTTGAGCCGTCGGATTGCGCTTCCAACTTCCTGACCAGCGGTAATACGTCGCGGCCAAAGATGAGCATCTCGTCGAGCTTTGGCCAACCGGAAATGATGAACTGCGTAACTCCAATTCGCTTATACTCCAAAAATATCCTCGCCAGCTCCTCGGGTGAGCCCAGCAAAGTAATGGCCGACGATCCGTAATATGGGACCAGACCGGCCCACAGGTTTTGGTTCAACCATCCAACATTGTCTGCCGACTCCAGGGCCTGATGCAGCGTTTGCGAATCGCTTCCTGACAGAATGCCGCGCTCTTCGCGCGCGATTGTTTCATCAGGCAACATGGCCTTTGCCGCATCAATCGCTTCAGCTCGCGTTGGCCTGCAAATAATCCCAAGTCGGAGCGCGACTTCTACTCCCTGTTCGCGAAAGCGTCGCACCGCGGGACGCAAAGTCTCAGGTGTATCGATCAATCGCAGCCATGAGGACGCCCTCGTCAGCGCGAGTTGTTGCGCTTGTTCGGAATGTCCCGATACATAAATCTCAGGAGCGGAACGATCGGGTGCGAGAAACGGTGTGAACACCTTCCCTTGCTCGACGCGACAATACTTACCATTGAAGTTTACCGCACCGTTGTTTCGCCAAAAGGCGTTACAGATTTCCAGGTATTCATCGGCGCGTGCGTAACGTTCGTCATGGGCCAGAAAGTCGCCATAGCCACGCTGCTCTGCCGGTGAGCTTCCCGCGACGATGTTCAGGGCGATGCGTCCTCCGATCACGGCTGACATGGTGTTTATCTGATGGACGAACGTCGTTGGCTGCATCAGTCCGGCACGGTAAGCCACGATGAACTTGAGTTCTGTCGTAACGCTGCCGACAGCGCAAGCGATGAAAATTGTATCCGGCTCGTAATAGCTGAAGGACAGCAACACCGATTCGATGCCTACGTTCTCTGCGGCGCGCGCAAACTCGCCCCAACCCGCCATATCTGGCAGCGCCGCGGGTGATGTGGTTCTGGTCGTCAACACGCGTGACGTGTCCTGTGGCCGAGTCATGGCCACTTCGCCGCCTTTCGGGAACATCCAGTGGAATCTGAGATTCATATTCAGTTTGCAGCTTCCCTTTTAGCTTCGAAGGGAGGCGGCTCTGTCAGTTGCACGGAGAGTTCCATCTGGCGCTCGCCTTCCCTTACGAGTGGAAGAACCTCCTCGCCAAATACATCAATGGTGTCCACTTCCGGCCAGCCTGAAATAATAAATTGGCTAACTCCTATCTCCTTGTATGCGAGGAAGGCATCCGCCAGGTCTCTCGGCGACCCCACCAGCGTTGTCCATACAGGTCCATAGTGTGGAACGAGGCCCTTCCACAGCGGTCCATCAAACCGCGGATCCTCTTCAAGCTTTCGCGCCTCGCCATACATCTGCGAGTCATCCTTCGAGGTTATGGTGCTCTCGTTTTTATCCTCTGGCAGCAGATCCAGAGCCGCCTTATAAGCTTCTTCCCGCGTTGGTCTGCAGAGCAGGCAAAGTCGGAGACAAACTTCGATTCCATAAGCCCGTATGCCGGCCACTACGGGTTTTAGCTTCTCCGGCGTATCAACCACGCGCAGCCAACATGAACCCTGTGAACGCGCCAGACGTTCCGACGCCTCCGAGTGGCCCGAGATGTAGATTTCAGGGACCGTCCGATCCGGAGCGAGAAATGGAGTGTTCAATTTTCCCTTCTCCACCCGGTAGTGTTTCCCTTCGAAGTCGACGTCTCCGTCGTCTCGCCAAAACGAATTGCACACTGCCAAAAACTCTTCGGCCCGTTCGTACCGTTCGTCGTGTGCGAGGAAATCACCGTACCCATGCTGTTCTTCTGCTGAACTGCCAGCGACGATGTTCAAAGAAATGCGTCCCTGGATCAGCGCGGATAGCGTGTTGAACTGTTGTACAAACGTCGTGGGCTGTATGAGACCGGATCGATAAGCGACTATGAACTTCAGTCTCGTTGTCGCTTGCCCGAGTGCGCAAGCAACCACCAGCGGATCGGGTTCATAACGGCTAAATGAAATCAGAGTCGAATCGATCCCAGCTGTTTCTGCGTGCCGTGCGAAGCGTCCCCATCCTTTGGGGTCAGGCTTGGGTGCTACTGTCTTACCGCTAGCCGACAGAATCCGGTAGCGGGCAGCCTCACGCGCCGTCTGCGTATTACCCGCCATCACTTCCCCACCCTTGGGGAGCATCCAATGGAATCTCAGATTCATTGACTATCCTTCAAGACTTCGTGTGCCGTAACGAATCGTTCTGAGGAACTGTACCGTCAAAAATATTCCAACTATTCTTTGGTTAGAACGCAGCAGTGTTGCCATTCCGGACTGATAGGAGGCAGCACCTTTGCATCCGGAAAAACCGAGGCCATGTACTCGTCAGTAAAGTAAGAACAATACGACTCGCCCGCCTTTGATGGCCTAACCTGGTCTGAGAGCTCCGGCCCTGGTTCGATGTAGAGATCTTCGTCGATCAACACACACCAGCTGGCCCGCTTCGCGCGTTTCACTATCTCGTCCATCTCGCTTGGTGAGTTCCTGATCCACTGAAGCTCGAGATTCTTGCGAACGTCGGAACCCTGAGGGAGTCGCGGATCGGATAACGATCGATCATAGCGCGCATCGCAAAATGTGAATGCGACTACGCCTCCAGGAGCGAGCATCTGTCGCAGCTGCCCCACGAGCTCGACGACTTCATTCACATGAGTATGAGTGAAGATAGAAAAAGCTACGATCACATCAAACTTCACTCCACAATCCGGAATTGGGTGATAGCGAACACCATCAGGGTTGAATTGTGAACTGTAGCGATTGTAGTGAACGAAATGAGCCCTGGGAGACAGCATGCTGCCGCGTTCAATCGCGTTTCGGTTTAGGTCGATGCACCAATAATTATCTGGATCAATCCGGCTTCCTGCGCCCACCAGAAAGCCTCCAACATTGCCGCCAAAATCGAGGACACGCCTA
Source organism: Pyrinomonadaceae bacterium (assembly GCA_963724185.1). Classification (GTDB taxonomy): domain Bacteria; phylum Acidobacteriota; class Blastocatellia; order Pyrinomonadales; family Pyrinomonadaceae; genus PSRF01. The sequence continues at coordinate 71,141 of CAVRTN010000003.1, forward strand.
CCCGTCCAGTCGGGATGTCCCAGCTGTTTGTCGAAGTAGGGGAATTGAGTTATCCGGGTCGAGACAAGATTCCACATTCGTGAGAACGCCTCCACAGAGTGAGTTTGGAACCGGCACTTATTGCCGATTCCCGAGGACGGAGAAAGTCTTTAATCAACTATCCACGGTCCAGGGAACCGGCGCGTGATGTACCTGGTGTTGATTGGCCCACCGTTGCAAAGCCCACGGCGGAGTGTCGATATCCCGGTATGCGCCGAGCAACTGACGAGTGACCGAATCTGCTTTCTCCAAACACTGCTTATCTGGAACTTCCAGATACACTTCAGGCTTCATCCACCGATAGGCATAACCATAGACCAGCACCTTCGATATGCGATCGCTGCGATTGGGAGCTGCGGTATGAAAGATGCGGTTTTCGAAAAGCAGCGCATCGCCCGCGTTCATTTTGAGATCGCACACTTCGACGCCGATGGGGTCGACCTCGCCCTTCGGAACAACCAACGGCTCAGTGCGCAAATGAGTGCCACGAGCCATCAAAGTCATGCCGCAGTCCGACTCGTGAAAATCGGTCAAACAATAGTAGACCTTGATACCAACCCGCGGGAGGTTCTCATGTCCCAGATCACGCGGGATGCGAATGTCGCGATGCCACCCTCGTCTAAAGTTTGGGGCGGTTTGGCTCTCAGGTCGTTTGTAAAGAAGCGAGGTCGAATGAAGATGAATGTTAGGACTCAGCAACTGGACCACCAGTGGGACCGTGACCGCATGGGCGATCAAAGCGAACGGCGCCTTTTCACGCAGCAGGCCCGGCCGCAGATCCAGATGATTATACTCAGGCCGATCCGAGAGTTTTGGTTTCTTCAAAAAGCCTTCAGCCAACCGATCGCCGGCTTCGATAATTTGGTCAAGGGTTTCAGACGCGAGCGCATTGCGCACCACCAGGAAGCCGTCCTGTTCGAACGACTGTCGCTGCTCCGGCGTTAGTAGTGTGAAATCCAATGCGATGATCCCTTTCGCAGTTCCCTTCCAGTTGCTATTGCCCGAGAAGTTTCCGGTCCCTACTTTCTGATGATGCAGCAATGCTGCATCTCATTGTTAACGGGAGGCAAGACAGCAGCATGTGGAAACAGTTCCCTCATATATTCCATTGAGTAGAAGACGTGACAAGTCCGCTGCTGCGGTGCTTCATAATATCCAATATCGTCGCGCTCGATGTATAGATCTTCGCCGTTCACGAGGGTGAACCACCTGGCGTCACGGGTCTGACTTAACAGATCATTGATTTCAATATTGAGGATATTCCCTTTTCCCTTTTCTAAATCTATTTCACGTTCCAATCGCCACTTAAAGTTACTCCCCTCATACTGCCCGGGCCAGGAGAAATGGTTGGGATCGATAAAAGTAAATGCCAATGCGCCACCCCTGGCTAACATCCCTTCCAGGTCGCCGACTAATTCAAGCATGTCGCCGCGGGTAGTGTTAGTGAAAACCGAGTAGGCAACAATGTAGTCAAACTTGCGCGCCAGATCCGGCAGCGGCAGCTTGGGAATCCCTTGCGGATTAAAGAAGAAACAGTAGCGATTGTAAGAAACCCAATGCGAGTCGGGATAGATCCTTTTACCTGTCTCGACGGCCTCTTGCACGACATCGATGCACGTGTAGCCTTCCGGATCGATAGTTGAATTGGGGTCCTGGAGGATCTTGCCGATGTTCCCTCCAAAATCCAGCACCTGTTTTCCGCTCCAGTCAGAGTCGGCCAATTGCATGGCGAAGTAAGTGAACTGGGAAGTCTTGTTCGATTGAAACCCAGCGGCCTTCGCTTCCCATGCCTGATTGACAGCGAGGCCGCAATCAAACGAAGGATTGGCTTGAGGTGCTTTCTTGCCTGGTTCCATCTGTGGTCACCGATTGCGATCAAAGCTAACATTCTTATCGGTCAAGTTCAGTCCTGCCGGCGAAAAAATTCGCGATTCACATAGTTAGATCTGCCGCTCTCATCATTGAAAGTGTTGGAAAGGGCGATAACAAGGACGCCTTTGTTGACTCGGAGATAGGTCTCGGCAGTCATGAAGCCAAAATCGAATTTTACCGCTAACGCAATCGCACGCTGGCCGGCTTCTTCTTCGAGGTTTGCCAACACCTCCGCTCTGGTCCCTGGCCACGCAATCGGGCCGTCCGATCCAGCAGCCAACGCGCTCACGATAAACTCATCGCTTTTCTCTTCGATCACAATTTCGGTGATCCCGCTCGTTTCCGAATCTGTGTTTACCCAACGACCGCACAGCCGTGCGGCATTTAAGGTCCTGGTTGCCGGATCGGTTAACGCCGGGTCGAGGTGACTCCGCTGTTTAAACTCGATCATGCCGCTCATGATAATTTCCCTCGTTCGGTTTGCATTAGAATCGTCCGTGGTCCAGCGCATAATATTCTCGAACAAAGAAACCTGCGCGCTGGCTCGCGTCCTTGAAACTATGAAACTGAGCGAGGACCAACAGGCCTTTCATGATCATGCCCTGGAGTCGCGTTTCCCCAAATCCGAAATCGTAGCGACAGGAAAACCCGGAGGCCACGCGCGACGATGCCGACGCAGCAAATACTTCAAGTTCTTCGTTTCCCCAATCAATCACTCCGGTTGGGCCAATCGCGTATGTTCGCACCAAAAGTTGTTCGGCAGTTTGAGACACTATCATTCGGGTGATGCCATTCGTCTCAGTATTTGAGTTGACCCAGGTCCCAATCAGTCCGGAAGGGTCAATCGTCTGAGGCGCTTCCGGATCGACTTCGACGCGATCTCGAATCTGAGCGAATTCCATTCGCAACTCCTTCAAGAGGTTCGAATCCAACTTCGAATCATCAAACGATCCGCTGCTGAATCATCCGCAACCGGCGTGCGGGCATGAATCGTCCGGCGGTTATCAGAAAACAGCAAGTCACCTTCACGCATCAGGAAGTCGATGCTTCGATCGTTGTCAGTAATGACTTCTTCAAACGCGTCCAGAGTGTTCAGCACTTCTGGCGGAAGCGAAACGCCTTCGAATTCCAGCGCGAGATTGATCGTGTAGCGCCGCCAGCATACGCTGGATCCGTCTAGCACTGGGCGCCATTTAACACCGCCGCCGCAATAAGGCGCCAGTTGCCATGGGACGGGGTGGGTTTCCAGAACTTGCAGAGTGTCTGTGCCAAGGCGACTGTTGACCTCGTCGCGAATCGTGTCAACATCCATCACGATGGACCGACCCCCTCCGTTTCGATCGGGGCGAACACAAACCATCGAAATCAACTCGACAGGTGATTCCCAGTCTGCCGTATCTGTGTGCAACCTCTCGCTTTCGCGACCACCACGCGGCGACGTCCGGTCGGTTTCAGGCTGGATATAATGGACCAGCTGCGCGCGCGGTTTTTCATACGGGCGCGCCACCAGTTCTCCAAAGGCCCGGTTAATTGCCACGAACACCCGGTTTCCTTCATCGAAACGAATCCCTCTCACCACGACAAAGTAAGGCCACTGAGCTAGCCGCTCCTTGATCCCGCTGACCAGTGCATCGAAACTCTCTGGAGAGGAAGCACGAACAGTATCCATGACCTGCGACTGCAACGCGGCCGAATAAAAATCCTTGTTCTCATAAAGAGGCAGACTCTCGGCACCGCGCATGAGTTCAACAGCGAGCGCTGGCGAGACATCAATTCTTCGTTGATCCGGTAACGGCGATGACACGCGCGCCTGCTCCTTATTTCAAAACCGACCCGACTGGTCGGGTAATCTAAAACGTTCGGGAAGTCTACGCGCGTTTATGTCGGCGCCAGGCGGAGAATGCAGCCTCAGGATCTCTGGGGACAAATGGCGCCTCAACCTTCAAGTGGCCACAGTCTCCTTTACCCCGAACCCGCAGCAAGGGCCAATCTTTATTGGTAAAGCTGCTCGTTACAAACCGGATGATGAAGCCAATTCGCGGGTCCTCTGACTCGTTTGGGTTCGATCCGTGCACAATTGTACTGTGGTGAAGCGACATTTCGCCGGGTTCCAATTCGACATCCAACGCTCGTGATTCATCAACCGTAATTACTACTCGTTCGCCTCGCCGATTCAGCAAATTGGGATCGTCGCTGACGATGTCATGATCCAGCGGACCCAGCGAGTGTGATCCTGGTATCGCTCGCATACAACCGTTGGCCTTATGGCTTGCAGTCAAAGCAACCCACGCTGAGGTTGAAGGCGACAGATGCAAGCCGGAGTAGAAGCTGTCCTGATGCCATGACGCGTAGCTGGCGTCTCGCGGCGGTTTGTAAAAAACCAGGGTGCCGTAAACCAAAATGTCGCTGCCAAGAACGTCCTCAACTGCATTCAGGAGAGTCTCGTTAGTGACCAGACGATGCGCCCAATCAAAAAAAAGATGGAGACTGTCAAGGCGCTTGATAGCGACTTGGGTACCGTTACTCGCAATCGAATCCAACCCAGCGCGGAAATCGGAGACCTCATCCGACGTGAACACTTTGATCGGGAACACAATACCGTCGCGTTCGTACTGCTGGACCTGTTCCCTGGAAAGCGTATTCGTCACGTTGCGTCATCTCCCGCAGTCAAGCGAGCATTACGGAGCCTGTTTCTTAACCATCCCGAGCGACTCGCCTGAGCTGGACTGGCTCACGTTGAGGACGTTATCCCACCCCACTGCGTCGAAGAGAAATAAGTAGCGCTCCAGGAACTCATGGTGCTTTTCGATTGTTGCCGTATAAGAAGTGAAGGCATCACGCCGGTATCCTTTGGCCGTCAGCATCTTCCTCATTTCTCTCTTCCATCTTGCGTTGGCGGGCCTATCGCCATTCATCTGAAAGTAGCCTTCAACCAACGTATCCCAAACAAGCAGACGTTCGATGAAGACTCTGCTAAATAGTGGTCTCAGTTTTTCATTTGTTAACAACAGACTTTGAGTCTTCTTATAAGCATCTTTGAGGGCCGTCTGAATAATTCTCTGGCCCCGCGCATCCATTTCGTTTCCAATATGGTAAAGACCCTGAAGATATCCAAGTGCGCTTCTCGCAAATCGTTTCGGATTTGATCGGCCCCAAATATACCTTTCATCGATAGTCATGTTTGGCAGAGCGCCCTTGGCGTAAAACTGGCCGTCGCCAGGTCCGGACAGGACCATCGCATCATGGTCCATGAAGATGATCCTTACTCTCCATTCCCCATTGTGCCAGTAACTCTTGAGGCCAACATTTCTTCCGACAAACGACTCGCCCCTGGTGGCGCCTCCGACGGCTAACATCGTGCCCCAAAACTTCGCAATCTGGTTTGCCAGAGCGAGGTAATTCTCATCAGCCCTGGCGCGATTTGACGGAACTTCGAACGCTGCGCCCAGATACTGCTCGTAAGTTTGGTACCGGACCTTCGGGGGTTGATAGACACCAAGGACTTCCTCCAGTAGTTCATCCGCAAACTGTTTGGAGTGTTCCTTGTTATAAGGGACGCCGAGATGAGTTTTAAAGTACTTCTGGTCGCCATCGGCTGAAAGGTAGGCGGCAAGCTTGTCGAGTCGGAATGAACTAGTGCCGCAAAGGATCGCTTGCGCCGGCATTACTTGACCAATGAATTGCGCCGTGAGCCCGAGGTCTCCTGGAATCTCCGGAAGGTTGTCGTTACCTTCCGTGTTGAAGGCCGCCACGCATCGCTTCATCGCTGTGCGCATCTCGCCAAAGTTCTTGCCAAACAACGAAGGGTCCGTGAAGTATGGAATTATTTGGACTTCACCCTGCCGGCTCGGAACAGAATAAACGGTATTCCTGGCAGGATACTTTGCCATCGGGGCTTCCTCGTCGTGCACGAGGCGGTAAATGTAAGCGAGCTTGGAGGCATGACACGCTTCATATTGCAGGAGCCATTGCATACTACCGCCATCAAGACGATGAGAAGGCGGCACAGTATAGCCATTGCGCGCATAGACCACGCCTAATGAATTCGCTCCCTTCCGGCCGGCACGCTTGATTTCAAACTCGACATCGCTGCCGGGCGGCTTAATAACCAGAACCACAGTTGTCGCCGGATACTCGACCAGAGAGTTGATCTCGGAAGACGTTTTTTCTGACACCCAGTAGACGACTGAGGTTTCGCACAGCCGCTTCAGGATGTTGGCTTCGTACTCCGGCAAGAGGTTGAATGTGCGAGTTATGTCCTGGTCCAACAGTCGAGGCGCGGTAGCACTATGGTCTTTGACGCCTTCGGTTACCTCTACAAGTCTGAGAATCTCGTCGACGACCTCCTCCGGCGTAAACAAATAGCGCGCGAGGGTCAGCTTACAATTACGCTGCGAGACCTGGATGAAATCGCCTATTGCGCGCGCGGAAGTTTTTTGACCACGGATTTGAGCGTGAACTCTATTTAATCTGGCGAGTTTCTTTTGGAACTCAGGAATGAATGCGTAAAAGTCAGTCGAGGAATAGCCCTCTTTCAATACTGAATTAACAATTCTCGGGGCAGCTCCGTTCGTTGCAAGAAGATTCAGGCGGGCGAGGATGAAAGCAAAACCGGCGACGTCGTTATTCTTGAGTTTCAGTATCTGATGCTCAAGCATTAACACGGCGAGTCGCCTCACGTCCCAGGGAGCGCGAGTCTCCTTTGCGATCTTAAGGAGCGTTAGACAAAAACTTTGACTGTGGATTCGGTGCCCGAGGAATTCATCAAACAGATCGCCAGCACGATGAATATCGCTAAAGCCGGCGGTGAGGAGCTTGCGATAGCGATCCCGGCAAGAAGCACTCGAAGGCCTTCCTAGATTCTTCATATCGGAGATTCACTGCTTGGCTATTTAGTTGCGACGACGGGTTTCGGATGGGGAGGCGCGACCTTGCTCGCGCCAACTATCATTGCCGTTCTTTAAGATCGAAATTGCCTGCGAAGTCTCAGGCTAAAGAACATTGCGCAATCGTGCGACTCCCACTCCCGGGGAGCCGCATTTTCTTTTAATCCCTACCCATACTCGCCGCCGGGAGTGGTGAACCGCAGTTTGATTAGCGTACCTTCTTCTTAATTACAGGTACTTTACCGCCGAGCTTGCCGTCGGGCTTGGGCTTGGCCTTTTGCTTCGGCTTCGCCTTTGGCTTCGGTTTGCTTGGTTTCTTGTATTTGGAAGGGTCATACTTCTTGCCACCTCCGTCTGACTTCTTCCCTTTTTTCTTTTTCTTCTTTTTCTTTTCGTTTGTCACTACGCCCAGCGAGAAGATCAGGGCGTTGAGCAAATCGTTGGCTACGTATCGCGTGAGCGTGACGTTGACTACGCCGCCGGCCGTGTACTTATCAGTTTTGTCTTTCTTGTCTTTCTTGTATCCCTTCTTGTCCTTGGGCACGTCCTTCCCATCTTTCTTACCGCCTTTTTTGCCTCCCATTAGCTTCCTCCTTCAAAACTCAAATATGTCGCCACCGCATCGCCGGAACCACGCCCGCAAGGCGTTCGAGCATTGCGGGCAATGTTCCTAAACTCTCGTATCATTTCGTGCTTTGACGACCATCGTTGTGAACCCGGTATGGCTCGAAACCATCCCTGGTTGTTTCTCAAACGCTACTATGGCTTAACACTTCCCGGCCTCTGGAACCGTTGCAGATCATCCTTGGGCTGCGGAGGCACATAGCCAGGCTTAGTCACTGGTTTGCACATGGCGTTAGGCTGCGTTCCGGGGGGTAGATTTCCGACCCGGAAAATGCCCCATGGGCCCACTCTCGCCTGGATAGGAACGAAGACGCTGTAGAGATAGTCTCCGGCCTGACCGGCCTCTCCGCCTGCTTTGTCGATAACCATATCGAAATGATCGGTAGAGCCATGGTTATCGCGCGAACCCATCCATTGCGAGAGATTGTTGTCACCAATAACCCGCGAATCGTTTGTATATGGATTTCGCTGCCAGACGTGACCATGGACTGTAAAGACCTGAGAATTTCCGGTTCCGAAGGGATGCGTCATGCGAAATCGCACCTGGTCGCCGATGTCAGCCCTGAAGATTGGCGTGACCGGATCTTTTTGCGCCTGCTGAATCAGTTGGTTCGACAGCATGCAAGAGAAATCCAGAGTCGCGTTGTTCTTGTAACGGAAATCCCATGGCTCAGTCCGATAGTTGACCGCGCTGTTGCTCTTCGAGGCGCTGTTGTTTGAGACGATGATGTCATCACTAATCATCAGCGCAAATTCGCGGAACGACGAGCCGTCTGGCTTTGTAATAGTTGCAGCGGCCCGCGTGGTAGCAGCCGGGCTCTGAGTTGGATCACAGTCTGGGTTGCCGGAATCACAAGTCCACTTAGAGCCGGCCGGCTCGATGATCATCGACCCAAACAACCCGTTGATGTGCTGAAACACAGGGTCGGAAGGAAACAGGTTGAGCGAACCAAACTCGACCGGAATGTAGTTCAGCTTTCCTGTACTGGTTCGATCAATTTTACCTGCGTACCATTGATACTTGACGGTCTTACCGTAAACAACTACCTGGTCCTTCTGTCCCTGACTATTCCAACCCACATTCATACCGTAGCTGCTGGCTGCGTCGTACGACAGCAGCTGCGGGTGAAGTCCCACGAAACGGGAAGCCTTGGTTGGATATGGCGACCCGCTAAGCGGAGGAGCCATCCGATAGTTCTGCTGGAAGACCGCCGAATTTCCGCCGATGGCGTTCGTCAAGTTTACCTCGATGCAGTCGCCGGCGTTTGCGCGCAGAATTAGCGGTTCGACCGGTGCATCGTCCTTAAGCTTACCGTAGGCAGGGTTGGCCGGATCGGTAGACTTGAGGTCCTCGGTCCGCACGTACATGATCCCAAACTTGTTCGCCAGAATGCTGTTGGAATCGGTTGGGTTTGGCGGATTCGGCGGATTGGGCGCGATGCCGCGATCATTGAAGACTATCTGTCCCTTACCCGGAGCCGGGCGGTCAAATAAAGCTAACTGCGCCGGGACGGCCGTGATGTTGAAGGTACGCTTTACTCCCGGGGCCTGTAGAGTTGCCGGACAGGTTGAATAGGCGACTGCCGCACCGGCGCCGATCGGGTTGTTAGGAAGTGGCTTTAGTTTCGTCGCCACATCTGTTGGATCGTAAGCGCGGAACAGACCCCACAGACCATTGGAAACGCCACTGACGTCCATGCTCGGACTGTAGAGATAGTCGGCGCAGTTCCCTTGCGACTGCCCGTCGGGACATTTGCGATTGATATTGGGAGCCGATGAAGGTGGAACTTTGAAAAGTAATTCAAAGTGTTCGGACAGGCCCATAGGCTGGGCGCTGCGATAGCCCGAGTTCTTCCAGGACGGCTCGGCAAACCACGTCGGACCAGCGAGATTAAACTGGTGCGGGAAGACGTGTGCCCCGACCAGCAAACGCACCTGGACATTGTCGTTTTGATAGGCGCGCAACAATGGGGTCATCGGGTCGCGCTTATCAAGCGGATTCACGGTCGGTTGTATCGAGTTGTCATAAGCGTATGACAGATCGCTAAACTTGCTGGGCGGCGGAAACGCGCTGGTGCTGCCTACGCGAAATCCGAGCGGCTCGTTCAGATAATTTACCGACTGCGTGCCGGCTGGTATCGCAGGCAGTCCGGTGGTTACCAGGGACGGCTTCGATTGAGTCAAGTTTCCCGAAGGAGCGTTGATGGCATAAGCCGGATTCGTCCAACCCTTCTTAGGATCCGGGTCGGGCTTGGTTTTTCGGGCCGGCGGATTTGCCAGCGGCGAGCTTAGCTGGTAAGCAAGTTGTAAATCCTGAAACTCCAGCATGAATTCACGATAGCTATCAGCCGTGTTCTTCGTAAGTATTCGGGCCTGCCAGCTGGTAGGTCCTCCATCAGAACGCGAACCAAAGGTTGTGGTTCCGTCGTTGGAAGTCCACGTGGAACCGGTCGGCTCGACCAGCAGACCTGCATAGAGACCGGCCTGTTGGTGTGTGGATGGACCAAAGTGATCGTGAGTGAAGACGGTGCGCAAGGTTCGATCGACATTTGAATTGTCTACCTGCGGATCGAGGAACCAACGCTGAATTGTCGTCTGCGCTCCCATCCAGCTTATGCACTGCGGTTGATCAACCGTCGGCGCCGGCGGGCAAGGCTTACATCTAGGAGAATTCGGATTGAGTGCACAATCGTAGATGTCTTTCGGCGGCAGTTTGGGATGAAGCGCGCCCGGTACGTTCATGAAGCCACCGGCCGTGCTGTGGTTGATTCCCTCGATAACCTCCTGCACTTCGTCGGGACTAAACGTGCCATCTTCGTAATTGAAGCCGTTGCCGGCGCCGTCAGAGGAGGTCACGTCAAACTTCACCAAATGAATGTGTTGGCCGAGGATGTCCGTAGGCGTGCGCACCTGGAAATCGTCGACCAGATAATAGTTAGGCACCAGATTGGTGTGCCAGTATTCGATGATGTCTCCGGAATTGCCACGGAAGAACAAAGGCTCCGGCTGACGTCCGGGTTTTCCAGTTGTGTAGTCGTAAGTTGGCTGGACGTCCTTCCACAGAGTCAGAATGCGTTGCTGTGGGAAGTGCCAGCCCTTCTTGTTAAAGGTCACATCCAATTGAATCGCAGCGGCCTTGTAAGTCCGTTTCGTTCCAATAGGCTTACCGTTGTCATCGATTGCCGGATCGGCAAACGGCGCACCCGATTGGGGACCCAGTGGCAAGCCGTTAAGCACAAAGCCTGTCGGCGGATCCACCATCGTCGTTTGCGGCGGAGTACTGTTGGAAGAAGGACAACTGCCCGGCGATCCGTCCGGGAAGAAGGTCGGATAGCACCGCTTGCTGAAGTAAGAAATCGCGGCTTTCTCGATCGGCGTTCCGTCTTCGGCAAGTTTGACCGCATCGATGGTCGCAAGGTCCTTGCTCCAGTCAAATTGATCATGACTCTCGTACTTGATGGAGCCGCCTGTCACCAGATGCCTCGGCAGTCCGCCGTCCATGAAGCCGCCCACTCCGTCGGGAGCGAAATCCAGCGGCGGATGTGGGGCACGCGTTCCGGCCACTCCGGGAATGAAGTACGGAAAACCGGGATTCTCAAGCGCGTTCGCCTTTGACGGTTGAAATATGCCGACGAGCTTGTTTTGATTGAAATCGTACTGACTGTGGAGCACAGTACCGTTTAATATCTGCCCATCAACGCAACCGCCGATGACGTCCATTCCATTAATTTGGTTAGCCAGACACTTTCCGCCAAAGACGATCTGGCCGCCAAACTTAATGGGCACGCCTTCGTACATGACATCATTTTGAATCTGTGCGTACGCCGGTAGCGGTGCCATCGGCAACGTCGGCATAGGCACTAACGCGGGATTAGGCGAGCCGGTGACGATTTCGCCGTCGGGCAATGCACGGGATCCCGGTACGACTTGATTACCTACATTCTTAAAGCCGTTGGGGTAAACAAAAGTCCCAGCTTCGAACACGTCGTGTGTACGCCACATGGACCACATGCCGGCGGCGAAGTGCGGATAGAAGTGGCAGTGGAAGATTGAGTCGCCAACTACTTTGTTTCGGTTGCCACTGCCGTTATAGACCATCTCCAGCGTGTAGCTGGCTCCCGGACTAATCATTTGGCTGTCCAGGTAACTTGATTCATCGCTGTTGGGCGATTGCAGCCATTGGTGCGCGTGCTGGTGGTGCACATGCGTCACGTCTCTGCCGCCATGAAGAATCCTGAACTTGACGTGGTCGTTGATATAGCTGTGATAGACGTTGGACGGATCATCCGGAAAGAATGCCGCGGTTGCCTTCACCTTGGGCTTCATCAGGTACGGGAAAGCTGGAGGATTTGGAGGATCGAGAGGAGGAACCCGCTTGCCGCCGCATTCCGGCTTGGTGCTGAAATCTGCGGTGGTCTTACAGGGACTCTGGAATTTCGGGTTCTCTGCCAGGTCGTTTGAGTTCGCCGGATTGTCCACCAACATCGCCGGGTCGCCAACAGACCATGCACTCAGGAAGAACTCTTCAAACTTGCAGTCAACGCATGGCCCCATCGGACCTACGCCGATCCGGTTGGCGTAAACTTCTGCACCAATGCCTCCCGTTCCGTAGTTGATTGCGAACGCGTCCTGGCCGGCCGTCAGCATGACTGACATATCGGGATCCGTGAAGACTGGGAAAGCCTGGGCCGCTATTGGCGTTAGTCCGCCGTGATACAGGATCGTCAGTTCACGATACGGCTGCTTTCTGTCTGGCGAAGCCGGATTTTGGCAAAACAGCGGATCGACTTTTATCCCTGGCGGCGGATTGAGTGCTGGATTGTTTTCGGCGTTGCAAGCTGGATCCGCCTTGTTGGGGTTTCCGTTGGCGCCGGGGAATCGTCCGGCCTTCGGTCCCGTGATAACGGCCGTCAGATCGCTGCGGACGATATTCATCTTGTCGTCCAGCATTTTGAGAACGGGAGTGCCGACAAGTGCCGGCGGGATCGGCGTTCCGTCGAGCCGAGTGGCCGGGTAAACGGCGTCATATTGAATTAGCGGATGGTTATCGAGAGTGTTTAGATAACCGCCCTTCGTCACCGTAGGGCCGGCACCGAAATCTGGCGTCTTGATCACCTTGACTGGAGTGCCATTCAAAGTAAATGTGCAATTCGGGCCGACGCAAACCAGGCTACCCGGAGGTACCTGGTCGGGCCTGTTTGCGTTGTAAGTGGCCAGCAGGAGGTCATCGGCGCTGACCTGGCTGCGATACCACTCCGCACCGGCTGGCTGAACGTTGAGTGCGCCAAAAAGTCCGCGCGTCAGTTGATCGCCCTGAGTACTGGTGTCGCCCGCCGAATACAGCAGAAACGTGCCTTCGGCTCTTGCATAGAGATTGTATTCCTGGGTCTGCGGCGGCATGGGACTAGGAGTTGGCGCCGGAGGAGCAGGCGCGCTCGCCAGGCTGGAGTCATTTGCGCCGACGAACGAGCCGTCATCCTGGGTACCTTTCACCCATTCCATACCCTCTATGTGCAGAGAGACTTCAGAGGTCGTACCGGTCGTCGCGGTATCGACTAGTTTGGGATTCAGGAAGTCATTTCTCGGGATTCTGTTCGTGAATGTGATCTTCAGGCAATCGCCGACGTTCGCGCGCAAGACGAGGGGTCGAGCTCGCTTTCCATCCCGCAGCTGCAGCTTCCCTTTTTCCAGGTCGCTGGCGAGCGCGAAAATCAGCCCATCGGGAATGGCCGCGCCGAGACGATTGAGCATTATCGCGTGCGGAAGAGCAACCACGTCCGCGTTGATCTGCCGTTTGCAAGGAGGTCTGGCCTGCACTGGCGTGACCGGCTGCGCGTTCGCCGAATCATTGGTGACCGATTTTGTGACGGCTTCCTCCGAGACCGTCTCCGCGCGGGGGGCGGCCTCCACCCTGATATTTGCCGTCTTGGGCGAGTTTGGCAGTTCTAACGCAGGCGTCGCCGGTGAGACTTCCACCTTCTTTTCCGTTGTCAGCGAGGTTTGCGCGCTGACCATTCCAGCCATTGATAAACTTAGCGCCAGAAAAAACAGAAAACGGACGCGGAATTTGGGCAGAGTTATTCGCGACATGATCTCTTCTCCTTATGGCTTTGCAGGTCGGCGTGCATGAGACTCGGGGAAAACCGCCTTGTCCTTGACGGACAAATCAAGGATTTAGAAAGTTACAGCTGCCTGAATTGAATACAACAGCCGCGTGAGAAAGAATGAAACGCCCTTGGATGAAGTTGTTGACAGGCGCAGGGTAATTCTCCTACCCTGCTCCTGTCAAGCAAAAATCCTTGCAGGCAAAACCGGTGCGAGGGCGACCCTCTTTGACGTCGCCGGGTCCACCTCGCGAGTCACACTTTTTTATTTATCTCAGACACCGAAGGTTCTGGTCCGCGATTGTTCATCAACGAGCCGATTTTGAATCGGTTTCGATTATAGCCCATGGCCTCCAGGCCTCTTTCCTCAAAAAGGAAACTCTATTGTCAGCTCCAGTCACAGTGATGAAATTTGGCGGGACGTCGCTTGAGGACTTCGCGGGCTTCCAGCGGGTCGCACACTTGCTGCGATCTGAAGTCACGTCGCTGCCGATTGCCGTGGTGTCAGCCATGAGCGGTGTGACGGATGCGCTCATGACGTGCCTGCCCATGGCCCAGCAGGAAGGAGTTTCAAAAGCTGCAAGATCTCTCGAAGCGCATTTTGATCGGCATGTGAAAATTGCTCGCGCTCTTGGTCCAGGGCACGCGTCGCAAATGAACGCACTGATCGAGCGCGCACGAAGTGAGATTATCAGTCTCCTGGAGCGCCGCGATGCGGGAGCGGTTTCTGTTAGCAGTGATCCAGCAAGGCAAGATGCTATTGCTGCCTATGGCGAGATGCTTTCCGGCCAGCTGTTAACCCTCGTGCTGAATGAACTTGGTTCGCCTGCATCGTTTGTCGATGCGCGACGATGTATCAAGACGGATGACGTTTATGCGAAGGCCCATCCACTGATCCGAGAGACGACCGAGCAAACGAGGGCGGAATTGCAATCCTTGCTTGCTGAAAAGAGACTGCCGGTGTTGGGTGGTTTTATAGGTTCAACGCTGGATGGCGCAACCACTACGATGGGACGCGGCAGTTCCAATTTCACCGCCACCCTGGTCAGCTCAGCCCTCAATGCGCGAGAAGTTCAAATCTGGACGGACGTGAATGGTGTTTACACCGCTGATCCTTCCCTCGTCAAACAAGCGCACACGATTCCCTATCTCTCTTACGACGAAGCAGAGGAAATGGCGCGGCTTGGTGCCAAGGTGTTGCATCAGGGAATGTTTGAACCAATCCGGGAGCAGCGGATTCCGGTTCGCATACGTAATTCTCGTTTGTCTGAAGCGGACGGCACACTTATAGCCGCTCAAATCTCTGAAACGTCAACAGTGCCGGCGAAAAGCATCAAAGCGATCGCACACCGAAACCATCTGCTGAGGATCGACGTTCGCTCAACCCCTGAGTTAGTAGCCAATGGATTTCAACGTTCGATTGAAGCCGTTCTAAAGAAGCATTGTGTCCGGTTGGAAATTGTGGCCAGGATGTCCGACGGGCTGTCCCTCGCGTGCGACGAAGATGTCCCCGTGAGTTCTATCGTCAAAGACCTGAAGCGGTGCGGCGCGGTTGAAGTTTCCCACCGGCGAGCAATTGTCGGCTGTGTTGGGGAGCGATTACGAATGCTGCCGAAAGCAGAAGCCAGGTTAGCCAGCATCCTGAAGTCGTTTGACGCAAAGCTTGAGTGGCAACAAATCTCGCCGATTCATCTCTTAACGATGATCGACGCTTCGCTAATGGGAGCATTGGTGAAGAGTTTGCACCAGGAAATCTTCGAAAGCTAACTGGTCTTGTTAGTTAGCCCAGCCTTACTATTTATGCGCTGCTTCGGAAATCAATTTTACCAGACTTGTCGGCGAAGATAGTCCATACATTCTGGTCCAGTAGTCCTTCTTCTCATTTCCAATCAAAACCATTGGTGTGTGATCGGTCTTGACTGCAACGGCTGTCCCCAAAGCTTGCAGGATTGAATCAATCGCTGCTTTGTCGCCCGTAACGAAAGTCCAGCCCGGTTCGGCCTTAAACTTAGCGGCAAACTCATGCAGTCTCTCGGGAGTGTCTGTCGTGGGATCGACGCTGATGGAGATCAACTGCACTGGAAGCTTTTGGGCGATTACCTCCTGTTGAACTCGTCGAAACGTCGCGGTTAACGGCGGACATATCGCAGTGCAGGTCGTGAAAATAAAGTTGATCGCAACGGTCTTGTCATCGATTAGGTCGCTTCTGAATTTCAAGCGCTTCCCGTTTTGGTCAAAAACCTCAACATCCGGAATGCGAACTGACGACAAAGATACGGATTGGTCACCTGCGATCGTCGGAGAACCGGATGGCGACGGGGACGGCACGGCCAAGGGTGGCGGGTTGTCTACGAGCCTGAGGCTCATGCCGCACTTTGGACACTTCCCTCTCCGAGTGGAACTAACCTCGGGATGCATGGGGCAAGCATAGCGCCTGACCTTCTTCGTTCCCTTCTGTTGTTTCGCAGGCGCTTGAGCGAGCGCCGAAGCAGGTCCGTCTGAGTTGAACGCTGGCCCAGCCCCAACCACTATTAGCAATGCGGTAGTGAGAATAGTTTTCCAAATCATTTGCAGTCCCCTTTTGTTGCCCCTACTACTTCGTGTGTACTACGTCGATAAACCCGCTTGCGGGTTCGAACTTACTTTCTTTCAGATTAATAGTCACCACATATGCACCTAACGAACCAATACGGCGATTGGGCCCATAGGAAATGGGTGGTATCAATCCGGTTTTATGTTCGTAAAGACTCTCAACAGCTTGTAGGAATCTCTCTCTGGTCAGGTCGCGTCCCGCTGTTTTTAGACTCTCGATCAGAATTCGCGCCGCACTGTAGGCCATGATCTGACTAGCAATGTGCGTGGCAGGAAGTTTATGTCTTGCTGAGAAAGCGCGAAATTCGTTGAGGCCCTGAGTAGATTGATCCGCGGGAGTATTCGGAAACGGAATAAAGATGCGCTTATCGAATCCGGCCGGGGCTTTGAAAATCTCTTGCGAAGTCACGGCACTGAGGAAGATGTAGGGATACCAACTTGCCTGGTCAGCCTCGCGCATGAAGGACAATGCGTCCTCGGTAGTGCCCAGCAGAAATACCGCATTGAGACTGGGCGCCTTTGCCTGCCTCGCGGCAGCTGCCGCATCAAAATTCCCAGTGCTGTAACCGAAGGTTTCGGCGGCAGGTAGGTTCGCTAGCTTGATTTGCTGTTTTATACCTTCCACCACCGATTCGTTGTTTTCGTTCTGGAGGTGAATGATGAAAATGCCGCCGGACTTTACCTCCGCCTTCCTGGAAGCAAACTCAACCAGGGCGCGCGCCTGATCATCGACTCCCGCCAGCAGATAAAATACGCGTGGCTGCGGTTCCAACATCGCTCGAGGATATAGAGTGAACGGACCAACTTGCGGTATCTCTTTTTGATTGGTAAGCGACAGCACTTCCTTCTCCGAACCGGCGATGAAAGTTCCGGTCATTGCAAATACCGGTGTGGCAGTTAGTGTGCGATCCAGATTTGCGCGAGTGTCGGAGGGCGTGTTTCCAGTTTCCGCAACACTCAGTTCGAGCCTCCGGTTGTAGATTCCTCCTGCAGCGTTGACGTCAGCAAACACGGCAGAAGTCACCAGCTTGATTGTCTGGCCCAAGTCGGCCAGGGCGCCGCTGGCCGGCACCAGCGTCCCAATCACAATCTTGTTTTCCTCGATCCCGGGATCCAAATCCTTTCCGAGTCGGCCCATGTAAAGAATCAGGTCGGCCATGTCTTCGCGGGACATGGAGTAACGCGGCATGACCGGGAGCAACTTGTTTCCGCCCGGATCATGGCCACGCGTTATGGCGAGCTCGATTCCGCGGTTCGTATAGGCGGGATGCTTTCGCCCTGAGGCGTGAGTGAGGCCATAGGGCTTTGTCAGAGCCTCAAGGGTGATGTTCGATGGGACAACCCCGCCTTCGGGCTTGCCCTGGCCGTTCGTTCCATGGCAATTCGCACACGGAAGCGTGCTGGCGGGAACTTCGAGCGCGTCGTCGCCCAGGTAAGCAAGAATAGGTTTGCCGGATTGGCTGGTACCCTGAAAATAAATCTGGCGACCGCGGCGTTCGGCCGTTACCGCAGTCTCCTGCGACACTGAAGAATTACGTGAAACGCCGGCAAGGCACACGAGCACTGAAACAAAAAGGAACAGCAATTTTCTTTTCAGACTCATGGCCGCCCAATGCCCTACTCAACCCGACCTGGATCGTTAATGACGCTCTGAACCACTTTGACCAGTTCATCGCTCGGCGCCAGACCGAAGGCTTTCTTCCAAAGTCCCGTGCGTTCGTTACCGATAATGAAAACGTTGAGGTGGGATTCCTTTTGATCGACGAAGTGTCCGATCTTCTTGAGAGCAAAATCCACATCCTGCTTGTTTCCCGTTAAGAAAAACCAACCGGGCCGCGCGTGAAGTTTCTTCGCATAGTCCTTCAGACTGGCGGGTGTGTCGACTGCGGGATCAACGCTGATGGAAACAATGTAAACATCCTTACCCAGGCGATCGCCGAGAGCTAACTGAACCTTTTCCAGGTTGCGATTGAGCGGCAAACAGCTTCCCATGCAGGTGGCAAAAAACGAATTGATGATCACCACCTTGTCCTTCAGGAGATCGCTGTAGAAGCGCATCTTTTCGCCGTTTTGATTAACAAGCATTACGTCGGTGAAGTAGGTATGCGCGGGTTTTGGCTGATCGGCGGCGGGTTGGTTTGGTTGTTTCGTGGCAGGCGCCTGCGCCTCAGTCGTTTGGTGCGCACTCAACATGATGCCGATCGCTACCAGCGCTAACATGAAGTGATTCGCTGATCTTACTGATTTCAAACTTCGATCTTTCATCTCGAATCTCCATCTCCGCAGGGGTATCGAATTCCTGATTGGCCTTATTCGTCCTTCGCAGCTGTCAATGTCGCTGATTGCATTTGGTTAAACTTAATGCCGAGAGAAGGACATTGGAAGAAAACATAATATACGCCGGCTTGGGGAGCCACAAACGTCACTTCATAGATGCCGTCGCCGGACGGTTTCGCGACATCACGATGTTGCCAGATGCCCGGAGCCAGGAAAACAAGCACACCCATGTCCTGTAAATCCGGTTTCGGCTGATTGGTTTTAACGTCGGTTACCCTGAACCTTATTTTGTATTCCTTGCCAACAATAACGCCCGTCTGAGCGGGAAGCATTTCAACCTTGATGGGAACAGACTGGGCCTTCGGTTGGTCCGGATTATCATCGATCGTTATATCAAAACAATTGACCAGCCGAGGGCTGTCCAGCAAAACCGCTACATCGTAAGTGCCCGCAGCAGCCAGTCGCACGCTGGCTGAATACACGCCGGGTGCAGTTTCCCGCAGACTGTTGTCGAGGACCAGAATTGCGCGCGGTTCACGCTTGTAGTTCTGGAAACTACCCATGGGCGCAGCCATACCTTCGGTGTAGTAATAAATCATCTTGTCGGCGGCGTTCGCGACTAAGACGGCTCCGGATTCCGGGGCTGGGAGCATCGATCCGGCTAACGAACTGTTGCGCGATGCCTGAGGCGGCTTTTCCCCCGCGGGAAATCGACTGACGGCGGCCTCCTTAGCCAATGCGCCGAGGTTAATCATTGATACAAACTCACTGCCGGTGGCGCGAACGTACGCAAACTGCTGAGTGAAAGTTATTTGATCGGGACCTGGCCCAACGGGGACGGCGTGGGCCAGGCGATGAGTAGATAAGTCGAAAATAAAAACCACGCTTCTGGGTTGATTAACAGCAAATCCATAACGCCCGTCTGGCGAGATGCGGACTGTACGAGTTCCCGGAGCGGTAGTGAGCTTTGTCAGCGGTTCAAAGGTAGCGCTATTGATTGCAAAGACTGTCCCGTCTGTTTCGCTCGCAACATACACCGCCTGGCTGAGCGCGGAAAAAGCCATCGAGATCGGAACCGGGCCTACTTTGATGTTCTTGATTTCTTTCAGGCTGCGACCATCAACCACTGACAACGTGCCGCTGTCTTTGTTTGTAACGAATGCTGAACGGTCGTCGGCGGCGAGCACGATCTCGTGATGGCCCATCCCCGTTTTGATTTGGCCGGCGATTTTTAATGTCGTGGTGTCGATCACGGTGACGCCGCTTTGGGTTTCATCGGCGGAGTCATTCCCAACCCATAAATATCGTTGGTCATTCTGAAGGACCATGCGTGAAGGATTGACGCCCGCGTCGATCTTTGCCACCACCTTGAACGTGGGAACATCGATGACGGCAATCTGGTTGACCGCAGGGGTTGAAACGTAGAGTCGCTTCTTGTCACCACTAATTACCCAATCCTGGCCCAGGCTGGGCAGAGGTATTAGTGTAATTAGTTTGGTTCCTCCGAAACCTGACAAGGGGTCAATTACTGAAATGTTTGGCTCATCGTTAAGCGCCAGGATGTAGTAAGAGTTGAGATCGATGGAGGGGCGCCTGGTAAAACTCGATTGCAGAAACGATTGGACCTTCTCGCGACAGGCGCGGGCTCCAGTAACGCTTGCATCGTTACGCACGTCGAGCCAGGCGGCCGGACGCAAGCTGCTGAGTGGCTTGCGGGTGTTGGCGTCGGTGATCTTGAGTCGCACCGTTGCTTCAGTTCCTGCCAAAAGTTTTCCGCTGTCTCCGTTAACACGCGTGACAGGATCGATGCTGAACTCAACGGCAACGCCTTCCTGTTCATATCGTTGTACCCGGGGCTTATTGTCGCCGATACCGGGTACGGGAGTTTGCGCCTGCGCAAGAACATCGGGCCCCCCAAACTCTGGAACGATGCCTAACGAAAGCGCGATCACGGCCCACGTAATGACGGCCAGCACCGTTCCCATTCGTCGCCTCGCGAGTGAACCTCTTTGGAATTTATTTTTCATCGGATTCTGATAACAGACCGCTAAAACTGTGCACCGTCTCAAATTGATCATCGCCTTCAGTTCGAACGTTGCCAGGCCTGACGCAAAGCAGTATTTGCATCCCGGCACTCGTCGCCGCCGTTAATTCGGTTCCCACGTCTGAGATAAAAAGGATTTCCTGGGCCGGCAATCCAAGCGCCTCCGCAATCCGCTGATAACTTTCAGCTGCGGTTTTGGGGCCGGTAGTCGTGTCAAAGTAATTATCTATGAAGATGCTGAGGTCGCCATCGAGCGTATGGGCGAAAAGCAGTTTTTGCGCCAACCGGCTGCCCGATGAAAATATGTTGATGCTCACCTCCGCTTTTTGCCATCGCTGCAGCGCCGGTGCAACGTCGGGAAATATCTGCGCCACGAGTGATCCATTAAGGTAGCCGTTCTTCCAAATCTTGCCTTGCAGACTCTTCAACGTCGTCGACTTGCGATCGCTATCCATCAACCAGTTTACATACGCGATGATTGAGTCTAGTTGTTCTCGCCCCGACGGCCTCAGCGCGGGAGGGTTCAAGTTGCGATCAACATCGGCGGCATGTTCATCGTGCAGTCCAGCAATGTCGTTAGCCAACTCTGGTGAGTCCCAATGCGTGGTCAGATAGTCCTTTAACTCGGCTCGCGCGTAGGAAAACAATACCTCATGAACAAACGAAATAGGGGTGGTCGTGCCTTCGATGTCGAGTAAGACGCTACGAATTCGTGCGGTCGTGAGATTTGATGTCATCCCGAAATTCAGCTGTTGAGATTATTTTGGTTCGCTAACACTGGTCGCTGACAACTCATTGACGCTTAGAAAACCGAGCTCGCGGCCGCTGTCCGTGTAGTGTGGCGTCCATCCGGACACATCCTGAAACAGACGGATCGCGCGAATGCGGCGGTCTGCGCAAAGATCAAACCAGTGGCGTGTACCACGCGGCACTCTAATCATGTCTCCGCTTTCAACCTCAACGGCGAATACCCTTCCCTCGCCCTGTTCCTCGCCGACTACGATATGGAAAACTCCTGAACCCGCAATGATGAATCTTACCTCGTCCTCATCATGCCAATGTTCGCGACTAAACTTTGCCAGCATTGCGTCGAGGCCGGGAGTTTGCGACGTAACATCTATCACGTCAGCCGTTACATACCCGCCGCGAGACTTCAATGCTTCAACCTCAGTTGCGAAAGCATTGAGCACTTCCTCGGCGGACGCGCCGGCAGAAACTCGGCCATCATCCGGCCAGCGCTCATACTCGATTCCACCCGCAGCCAGACACGTCGCGATCTCCGCGGCATCGGTTAACGTTAAATTCTCATCGACAATTCTTAATGTAGCCATCGTCAGATCTCCGTCGCCATTTTCCCTTCTCTCACCGTTAGGGTCCGGCCCAACGCTTCAAATAAAAACTCGAGAATCTCAATGTGCTGTTTCGCCTGGTCAATATCCTTACCCCAGGCATAGAGCCCGTGGCGCTGCAACAAGAATCCATGAGCCTGCGGATGCTGGCGCAAGGTATTGTGCACGCGTTCGGCAAGCATCGGCATGTCCTGCGAGTTTTCGATTATCGGTATCCATTCAGAATGATCGTGGGTAGTTACTCCCTGCAAGCCCTTAAGCATTTCGTAACCCTGAATTGCGAAACCGTCAGCCTCACCATAGAGATCCGATAGCATCGTACTCCAGACTGAATGCGTATGCAGAACCGCTCCGGCAGCGCGCTCCTGTACAACCCGGATATGCAACAAGCTTTCCGCCGACGGCCGTGCATCAGGATCTGCGATCACCTGCGCGTGCTCATCGATCACGAGGAACTGCTCGGGAACCAAACTGCCCTTATCGAAGCCACTAGGACTCATTGCCAGGCTCAACGGTTCGCGGCTGATTACGGCGCTCAGATTGCCGCTGGAGCCCAGCATCCAGCCACGAGAATAGAAGCCACTGGCAATGGAGGCGAGACTGGCAGCGAGTTGTGAAAAATTATTAGCCACGAAGAGTGCGTCAGGACAAATCGGCAAATGAGGCGCCTATCTTAGCTCCAACTATTAGGCTAACGCCATAGAGACCAGGAGTTTTCCTTGACAGCCGCGATTGAGCGAAATAAAGTCTGCCGCAAATTCAGTCAACGCTTTAAGTTTCAATAAGTGGATATCCCCCTCATTCTTTTGTTTGTAGCAGCGCCCATCGGCGCCTTCGATGTGATTTATTTTCACCTGTGGAAGTTTCGTTTGTTTGAACGACCGGAGTCCGTAAAGGAAGAAACCACTCATATTCTCCGCGGCTATCTGGTGCCCGTAGCCACCGGGATTATGTTGTTGGGTCGACCTGAGGGTCTTTGGTTTTGGTTGGTGGTTGCTCTATTCGCGCTCGACGGCCTTAATTCATTTCTGGATGTGATCTTTGAACCCGGAAGCCGCGCGCCGCGCATAGTTCCGCCTGCGGAACTAGCGGTACACTTCCTCGGTATTTCGTTGTTAAGCGCGGCATGGACCAGTTTCGTGCTGGGTGGTTGGGAAATGCGCTTGAATACCACCGGCCTTACTGCCCATACGGGAAGCGTCCTGCCCGATTCCTTCTTCCAGTTTGGATTCATTGGTCTGGCCGGCGCGATGGCGCTCGCCACTTTTGAGGCGGGACTGTTCCTGCGCGCTGTCAGACGACGAACTCGCGCGGCGTCGCAGTAATTTCGACTCAGGTAGTAGCAACTCAAGTCGTCCAGTTAGCTTTGACATCCCTCGCATCTCGGCCGTGCCGGAGAAAGGACGCTCATGTTTCTCTTCACGCTCATCGTAATCGCCACCTTGTTCGTGGCCTATGCCAACGGCGCCAACGACAACTTCAAAGGTGTTGCCACCTTGTTTGGCAGCGGGGTCGCGAGTTACCGGAAAGCCCTTTGGTGGGCGACGATAACAACCTTTGCCGGTTCTGTCTGTTCCATCTTTCTGGCGGCTGAACTCATAAAGAATTTTTCCGGCAAGGGATTGGTGCCCGATGCAATTGTGGCAGCACCAAATTTTCTACTCGCCGTGTCACTCGCCGCGGGCGGGACGGTGATTCTTGCCAGCTTCCTTAGTTTTCCGATTTCTACAACCCATTCACTGACCGGCGCACTGGTAGGCAGTGGGCTCGTAGCCGCAGGCCCAACGGTAAACTTTGCGCAGTTGGGTGGATCGTTTGTTCTGCCGCTTTTGTTGAGTCCGCTGATCGCGGTAGTTCTCAGCGGGGTGGCCTATCTCATCGCGCATTCGGCTAGATTTTATTCCGGCATCACCAAAGAGTGGTGCATCTGCGTCGGCGAAACTACGACTGTAGTTCATGCCACCGAGCCTCCCTCGCTCCTTGCTAGTGCGGCAATCACGTTGCCAAACGTCGCTATCGCCACACAGGAAAACTGTCACCAGCGCTACTCGGGAAGCATGGTCGGTATCAGTTTCCAAAGATTGGTGGACATCGGGCACTACCTCAGCGCAGGCTGCGTCAGCTTTGCGCGTGGCTTGAACGATACTCCGAAAATTGTCGCTCTGCTTTTGGTTGTAAAAGCGCTGGACGTGAAGTGGGGAATGTTGGGCGTAGCGGTGGGAATGGTAGTGGGCGGTTTACTCAGCGCCCGGCGCGTCGCAGTTACAATGAGCAAAAAAATAACTCTCTTAACGCACGGACAGGGATTCACTGCCAACGTGGTGACCGCTGCACTGGTAATCTTCGCCAGCCGCCTGGGAATGCCAGTATCAACAACACACGTTTCCTGCGGCTCGCTCTTTGGCATTGGCCTAATCAGCCGACAGGCGAACATCTCAGTCATTTCACAGATAGTCTTGTCGTGGGTCCTTACTTTGCCAGTGGCTGCCCTCCTGGGCGCCGGACTTTTCTGGCTGCTCTCTTAAGCCATATACAAATCTCGCAGAGTCAAGATTGAGTATTTCTGGCTACTCGCGTGAGCAACTCTTTCACGCCATGCGCTAAATCCGCGTAATCATGGAGGCCGCCGCTTGACCCGATTTGGTCAGCACTTTAGAGTGGCAGGTTCGCCCAAGGTGAATTATTTGCGTTGTGAGGAAGAGGTGTTTGCGCGTTGCCCATCAAAATAGAAAACCAGTCGGAACGAAAACTACCGAAAGACGCCGTCAGTCAAATCGAGGGGTTGCTCGATAGTTTGCCTCGCGAGCACACGCGCGGCCTTGAACGAGTGAGGTTGGTTGAATTTATTTCTGAGCCGCGTCTTCGCGGAATGATGCAGGCCACGGAGCTACCGGGGCTATATCATCCTCGACAGGGACCGAAGGGCGCCTGGTTGGAGATCGCGGTCGGAGTTTTGCTGCCGGCGAACAAGCCGATTCACAAACGCATCATCCCGCGGATGTCGTTTAAGGGGAATTTGGCCGCCACGATATTCTCGCTCGTGGGCCAGCATTACCACTTCACGCTGAAACACTCGCTTAAGAAGACGCAGTTGGAACCTGCTGTCAGGGCTTACACCGAGAAACAACTAAAGGCGTGGAACGAGAAGAAGTACAGCTTCCGAGCAAAGCTTTTCAAGCCAATTCAGCCGACGCTGGAACGATGGGCCAAGGGGCTGCAAAAGCGCGCCGCCGCGGAAAAGAAGAAGGGCGCCACGTCGAGGTAGGTAGCACTCAAATCACAATTCAGGCCCGGGATTATCTCCCGGGCTTTTTAGCATACGAACGCGTCGGAAAAAACTGGATGGCTTGTAACTTCGAGAGTAGAATGCGCGTCGAGTTCAGTCTCAAATTCTAACTCTTAGAAATCGCTATGTCAGAAGTACAAAACTCAACCACTCGCGGCAGAATCACCAAGGGCCACCCCGACTAAGGGAATTGGGTTGTGTCGTTCGGGAGGTGGTTAGTCAGATTCCCTATTGTTGCCGTCGAGATTGTCTGCGACTGACCTCAACGCTTCTGCAATTTCTCCGGCGTCGACCTGCGAGCGGCGAAAACGAAGTTCCAAACTGAATTCCTTTTTCGGAGAGACAAATTTGTAAGTGTAAGGTTTCGCCTCGGGAGCGATGCGCGGGCCCATCTCCTGACGTCTCACTTCCCGAGCGTCTTCTCGGGTCAGTCCCTTCGAGGTCACTTCTTTCGCGAGCCGCCGCATACTCTCGTCATCCGGTTGCCGCACAATCTGAAGCAGGACTGATTTGGCTGAGATGCCGGCCTCGCGACACATCTCTCTGACATCGCTCGGGATCGCCGCGATAGACAAAGCTTCAGTCACACTGCTGCGACTCTTGCCCAACTTGCGCGCCACATCTTCATGCGTGTAACCAAATCTTTCACACAAGGCGACCAGGCCATCCGCTTCTTCCCAAACTGTCAGATCCTTGCGCTGCATGTTTTCGATCAGCGCAATTTCAGCGACGGTGTTGTCGTCCACTTCCATTTCGACGCACGGCACTTCTTTGAGGCCCGCCGCAGTCGCAGCCCTGAACCTTCGTTCCCCCGCGATGATCATCCAGCGTCCGGTCGCGTGAGACGGCTTCACCAGCAAGGGTTCCAGGACGCCCTTGTCGGCAATCGAGGCAGTCAGCTCCGTCAGATCGCCAAACTCCGTGCGCGGCTGCTCAGGGTTCGGATCGATCTTATCCAACGGAATCATCCGCCCGACTGGTGCGGGTCGATGCTGTGACAACTCCTCGACATAATGGGCGTCGTGGCGCATTTGAAGTCCCGCTGGTAATCCCCTCTTAGACACGGCTCAGTACCTCGTCGCATAGATTTCCATATTCAATTGCCCCGGATGAGTTGGGAGCAAAACTAAAAATCGCTTCCTTGTAGGCAGGCGACTCTTCAAGTCGGACGCTTTTGGTAATCACTGTATTGAAAAGCTTGTCGCCGAAGACGTTCTTGATTTGATCAAAAACCTCACGCGCCAACGTGGTACGTTTGTCATGAAGCGTCACCAAAACCCCCAGCAATGCCAAATCAGGGTTTGGACGCGCGCGAACCTTTTCGATTGTCTCCAGCAAATCATCGGTGCCTTCGAGAGCGAAGTACGAAGTTTGGATGGGAACCAAAACATGGGTTGCCGCAACCAGCGCGTTAACGGTGATCAAGCCAAGTGTTGGCGGGGTGTCGATGATGATCACTTCATACGTCTCGCGAAAAGGCTGCAGCCGGTCTTTGAGACGAAAGGCCGCGTCAAAATCACCGATGAGTTTTGCTTCCAGCTTCGCCATGTTGATGCGCGCTGGAATCATGTCCAGGTTTTCGACAGGCGTGCGATAAACAGTTTGCTCCGGAGGCGCCGCGCCATCGGTCATCAATTCATAGGCTGAACGCTCAACTGAAAGAGGATCCAGAAACGAGATTGAGCTATTCGCCTGCGGATCGAGATCCAGAAGGAGAACGCGTTTGCCGTGTCGGGCAAATGCCGCAGCCAAATTGATGGCGGTAGTGGTCTTGCCCACACCGCCTTTTTGATTTGCGATCGCAATTATCATTCGTTGTCTTATCGGACCACCGGCGCTCGCGGGTTGGGCCAGTTGTTACATCGGAAGGTCGCCGGCTTCACCGATCACATCCGGCCAATCTTCCTCGCCCTGCGCCGACTCTTCCCCGCCCTCGTCGTCGGGCGAGACATTATTTCTCGACGCCTTGATCACGTCGGCATCAACATAGATCGGGCAATCGGCGCGCAGCGCGAGTGCGATTGCATCGGAAGGTCTGGAGTCGAGGACCATGCGATTTCCGTCGCTCATCCTCATTTCAATGACTGCGAAAAACGTATTGTCGCGCAGGCTGGTAACAACTACGCGATCAACCTGAATGCCAAGCTCGATAATCAGGTTGCGCAGAAGGTCATGGGTCATCGGCCGAGGTGGCGCAATTTTTTCAATCTCCAGCGCAATTGCGTTGGCTTCGTAAGCGCCTACCCAGATCGGCAGCATCGTGTCGCTATCAACGTCCTTGAGAATGATGATCGGAGTACCGGTATTCGGATCCATCATCAACGCCCTGATTTTGACTTCGATCTCCATAACTACGAGCCCTTAACTCCTGCGCCGTTCGCTAAACTCCCATAAAGACTGTAAGGCTTGGCTTGCGAAATCAAAACATCGACAATCTCTCCCGCAGTGCTTCCTTCGCTTCGGAAGTTGACTACCTTCTGGCAGGTGGAGTGTCCCGTCATGTCTTGTGCTGATCGCGCGCTTTGCTTTTCCACCAGAACGCTCACGCGGCGCCCGACGTAGTCGCCATAAATCCGGCTCTGGATCGACTCCTGTAAAGCCTCGAGCTCCATAAAGCGTTTTGTCTTAACTTCTTCAGGGATCGCATCTTCAAACTTCTCCGCGGGCGTGCCCTTCCGCTTCGAGTATTTGAAGATGAACAGCCCGTCGTATTCGGACTCGCGCACCAGCTTCATCGTGTCTTCAAAGTCTTCGTCTGACTCGCCGGGAAAGCCGACAATGATGTCGCTCGTAAGAGATAACCGGCGCGTCGAGTTTTTGATCGCGTCAACTCTCCGCCGGTAGTCGTCAGCGTTGTGACCGCGGCGCATGCTCTTCAGAATGCGATCGCTGCCAGACTGCACCGGCAAATGGATCCAATCGCATAGATTTGGAAACTCTTCGAGCGCGGACACTATATCAGGATGAAAGTCTCTGGGAAACGAGGTCATGAATTTGATTCGTTCCGCTCCTGTATCGGCGACAGCGCGCAACAACAGCGAAAAGGGTGTCGCACCCGAATACATCTCGAGGCCGGCTTGCGACTTCGGCCGGTAGCTGTTCACGTTTTGCCCAATCAGGTGAATCTCTTTATAGCCAAGCGAGCGAAGGCGCATGACTTCGGCAACAATGTCCTCTGCGGTGCGGCTCTTTTCTCGTCCGCGCGAATAAGGAACAATGCAGAACGAGCAAAACTTATTGCACCCTTCAATGATCGGTACAAACGCCACGTAAGGCGATCGTCTTTCTGCCGGTGAAACATCCCAAATTTCACCTTCCTGCCTTTCGTCCAAGTCGATAACCGATTTTTCACCGCCGTTGACGCGTTCGATCAATGAGGAGATTCGATCAGTTGCGCGCGTCCCGATTACCAAATCAACCGCGGGAGAATTTTTAAAGATCAATGGACCTTCAAGCTGGGCGACACAACCCATTACTCCAATTACAGGTCGCTTGCGCGCAGGCGTTGCCAGCTTTCGTACTTCACCAATCCTTCTGAAAGATCTTACGCTCAGCGCGCTCGCGCACGGAACAAGTGTTCAGCAAAACCACATCCGCAGTTTCAGCGGACGCGGTCATTTCATAGCCGGCGTTCCGCAAGCCGGTTGCTGCACGTTCGGTGTCGGCCACATTCATCTGGCAGCCAAACGTTTCGATGTAAACTGTCGATTTCATTTTGCTTCTAACGCACACTGTTAGTTTGCGCGTTCGATCCGTCGAGATGAGTCGCTTGCTACCACCTGCAACCCGCGCAAACTAACAGTTTGCGTTACCTCAACACTATCAATTCGCGGGTAGTCTAACAGAAAATATCAGCTTAGCGCGATACCGTGGTTTTTGCTTCATGTAGAGATAATTTGAACAAATCGCGCTGCTTGACCGCCACCTGACTGACGCGTAGGATTGCCGTCGAGTTTCCAAACCCAAATACATCGAAAGAGGTTCCCTCATGTCATTCAATAAAGTCATTCTTGTCGGAAATCTTGGGCGCGATCCTGAGTTGCGCTATACGCCGCAGGGCACGCCGGTATGCAGCTTTAGCATGGCAACTAATGAACGGCGCAAGGACAAAAATGGCGAGATGCAGGACCAGACGACGTGGTTCAAGGTGACGCTGTGGAACCGCCAGGCGGAGACTGCAGCGCAATACCTAACCAAAGGGCGCCCGGTTTATATCGAGGGACGTTTGCGGGTCGAGGAGTGGACGGATCGGGATGGCAAGCCGCGACATAC
The DNA here is from genome assembly GCA_963724185.1 of Pyrinomonadaceae bacterium. Taxonomy (GTDB): domain Bacteria; phylum Acidobacteriota; class Blastocatellia; order Pyrinomonadales; family Pyrinomonadaceae; genus PSRF01. The sequence goes on from CAVRTN010000003.1 coordinate 100,486, forward strand.
ACTCGAGGTCCACGCCACAGACATGCAATTTATTGGCGGCGGCCGAGGTGAGAGTGAGCCCCCGATGGAGAGAGCGGCAAGTGCGAGCGGTGGCAGCGCCGAACCGCAGCAACCGGACATCGCCGATGACGACATACCCTTCTGAAATGGGTACTGAAATTAGGTGTCCAGTTTGCGGTCCAAAACACGGTCGCAAGCTGGGCACCTTTTTTCGTTTGGCGACTTCCCTTCTCTTTCCGATCCCGTTTACAACTTCCGTTGAAAATATCGCCATCAGTTCTTCTGTTCTGTGATAAATTTACACCGCTTGCTCGGAGGATAGGGCAACGCTGGAGAGCGACCTGAGCGCCGCAGCAAGTGAGTATACGGAGGGGCAGGGCTAGATGCTCTGCCCTTTTGCTGTTTGCCCCTCCGGTACTCCGCAAAGCGATAAACTCATGCGTTCGATTCGCTCAACCTACATCGATCAACTAGCGATGTTGGAGCTGAGACCAGACCGTCGCATTCCGAATGCATCGATCACGCCTAGCGACGCGCCCAACGGAAAATCATGCGGGAAGAAGCAGTACGTAAGATTTTTCGTTGGTGAATTCTTGTCTTTGGGTTTAAATACACAGTTTAATTAAAGGGCGGACGTATGGAGGACTCGAATAAGAAGGACGAAAAAAGCGAGGCGACAGTGCTCGTTGCTGCCGTCGCCACCTCACGCTCTAAGCAACTTGAGGACGAATATGTCAAATTTGAAAAATCAATAATATGTACGAACGGCCAGCCCAATGCCTACGCCCATCTTCCCCACTTCAATGGCAACAAGAATCAACCGATCCATCGATGGTTTACCTACAAAGAGGGATTCTCGTCCGAACTATTATCTTGGGTCTGTAAAACAATCGGCACCGATATAACTGATATTGAATCGTTGCTGGACCCCTATCTCGGTGTCGCAACGTCACTCCTCTCGGCGCAGTTGATCTATCGCGGTACACACGATCTGACATTGGTAGGCGTTGAGCGTAATCCTTTCGCAGCATTCGTTTCTCGCGCAAAATTGAAATGGCAGTCATACGATCAAGACAAGATTAAGGAACTAATCCCAAAACTAGTTGAAGCGATCAAAAAGAGAAACGTCAAATTTGACTTGATGGATCTGAGTACCATTCAGGATCAGCGAATCTTTAACAGGCGACGCCTACAAGACCTGCTATTTGCACGCTACATTATTGGCGAGACATTGACCGATGCAAACGAACATGATTTCTTTCTGTTGGGATGGGCTTCAATAATTGAGACGGTGAGCAATGTCAGAAAGGATGGCCGCGCTCTGCGGATTGTCGAAAAGGACGACCGGCCGGTGATTCACGTACTTCTTGAATCACGCTGGAATGAGATGCTGGGTGACCTACGTACAGCTTGGGATTCATTGAAGGAGGCAAAAAGAGGCGAAGTCCACACGACGGTGTATGAAGGTGATGGTCGAACGTTAGTTGCGTTATCCGATCCGGACCAGCGGTTCGATATAATTCTCTATTCACCGCCGTATCTAAATAATATTGACTATTCGGAAGTCTACAAACTCGAATTGTGGTTGATGGGCTTAGTTTCGTCCAGACAAGATTTCAAGAAATTGCGCCTCAGCACTTTTCGCTCCCATCCAAGTGTGCGCTTCTTCGAGACTGACTACATAGAGAGCCTTGGTCAGAACACCTGGCCACGACGCCTGGTTGAGGCCCTTGTTAGCGACCTTGCTAGAGATAAAGATTTTCAATGGCGGTCCAGATTAATCAAGGCTTACGCCGACGATATGCTTGTCTCCCTAAGCAGTCAGTTTGTTAGAGCTAAGCCAGGCGCGCACGTGGTTTGTGTGGTCGGTAATTCATTGCATGGCAAAAAAGAAAGCGCGACTCCTGTTGCAACGGACTTAATTATAGCGGCAATCGCACAGGAAGTCGGATTTGAGATAGAATCGGCTGCAAGTCACCCGCCATACGAACCGTCGCTCGCGCGAGCATCCCGTACGAGAAAGCGTTATCATAATGCGCCGACCGACGCGGTAGAACCTTCATGCCCCAACGACCCAGCAAACCAAAGAAACCTGCCCTTCATTTCGAACCCACGGCTTACATTCAGAGATTGCTAGGTCGAGATCTGATCTCAAGTGAACCGATTGCCGTCGCAGAGTTAGTGAAAAACGCGTACGACGCCGGAGCGAAAGAAATCGTTATTACACTTCACGTCAACCAACCGCAAAAGCTTGTTATCCGTGATAACGGCAGAGGAATGTCACTGCCTGAATTTAAGCGATTATGGATGAGGCCAGGATACAGCGAGAAGACTAATTACGATCCAAAGACGAAGAGACCTTTACTCGGGGAGAAAGGCATCGGACGATTTGCTGCTGACAAACTGGCAGCGAAGCTCACAGTGATTACCAAGCGAGCCAATGAGTCAGACGCGTTGCGTGTGCCATTCAACTGGGAGGATTTCGACGACCGGAGCAAAGACATTCGCAAAATAAATATCTATCACGATCGGGTGAGGGATACAGAATTAAGTGTTGGTGTTGGCGGAACGCGTCTTGAACTAGAAGGATTGCACACGAAGCCATGGACTCCCGGCGGTTGGAAAAAGCTTCGCGACGAATTAAGAAGACTGCTCGCGCCAACAGGCGCTATTCCAGGTTTCAAAATAATTACGCGTGTCGAAGGTGCGGCTGCTCCGGATAAGTGGGAAAGCGGCGAGGTGCAATCACTCTTCACTGCCGACGATGTCTATAAATATGTCTTCACACTAAATAAGAAAGGCGATCTCGTGTGGAGTTTGACACGACCGAAGGGATTAGCTCGCGAACTGAATATGAGAACTGTGAGATCTGGCACCGGAACGCAACCAAATATTTTTGGGTTCGTCTCCGGCACCTTCTATTACTTGCCCTCATCGCGAGCCATCATCGGTCAAGGATACAAGGCGGGTGTTGGTATCTATAGAGACGGTTTCGTCGTTGAGCCATATGGTAGCGAGGATAATGACTGGCTAGAAATCAAACATCTTAAAGCGAGCCGACAGGGACACGCGCCAATCAGTCCCTCAAGACTGTTTGGCTTTGTGGAAATATCGCGAGACAAGAATCCAAAGCTGAAAGACGTCACCAATCGGGAAGGAATTCAGGAGTCAAAAGAGTTTGACGCTTTTCGGGAATTCATTAAGCAACGATTTCGCAGCTTTGCGGACGAGATCGAACAGGATAAGGAGAAATCTGATACCGAAAGTAAGTCGTACACAGCCCAAAGAACGCAGCAAGAACGGGAGGTGAGACAAACTACCTTTGCTGAAATAACCGCGCAACTGGCACATCAACTTCGACAGCCGCTTGAGGTGATTGGCTTGGATGCCGGAAACCTTGCGGCATGGGTTAAAAAGAAAAAAATCGAGGATGATTATGTTCAAGCTGCAACCCAGAGCATTACCGACAACGTAAAAGATATTAACGATCACATCACCCTTATGAGAGACTTGGCGCGGTGTTATCGCGCTGCGACGTCTGAGTTTGATCTCTGCGACTGGATTAAGGAGAAGCTAAAAGCGCGACGACGATCACCTCAAGCGGCTGGTGTACACATTTCACTGGCTGGTTGCCAGGCATCGCATGCCGCGACGTACAGCCCGGAAGCATTGAATTTTGTGATAGACAATCTCCTTCGAAATGCGCTGGCGGCTGTCGAGGAGGTTAACGACCGCAATAAAGAGATTACCGTTATCATCGAGATGACAAAAGACGGCATGCACAGGATTTCAATATCAGATAACGGCAAGGGATTGCCCGCGGACTACGACGACAAACTCCTCAATACGAAGGTTACTAGTACCAGCGGCGGAACCGGATTTGGGCTGGTGTTCTGCCAAAACCTAATGAAAGACAGTCGTGGCATATTGTCATTCGAACGACGTGGGATCGGAACAACCTTCAACGTAGATTTCAGAGACCAGGAACTTAGCGATGAATGAACTTGTAATGATCGTTGATGATGAGGCTAACGTCCTCCAATCGCTGATAAGAGCACTGGAGATCGAAGACATTTCATGCGTTGGCGTTAGCGATCCGAGAAAAGCCGTAGAGGTCTTCAAAGCATCGCCGGCAGACGTAATCGTTGTGGATTTTGTCTATGACACAGTGCCGGAGCTGACCGGACTGGACGTAATTGCAGAGATTCAGAAAATAAAGCCCTTAACGAAGGCGATTCTAATTTCCGGTCGGATAGATCATGAGAAGTTAGACGATGAAGGACTGGAAAAGGAACTGCAGGCCAAAGTTCGTTGCTATCATTACCTACAGAAGTCGGGGGACCGCGAGGAACTCATTACTATCGTCAAACGCGCACTCAATGACGTCCAGACTTCGGCCACCAACTGGAAAAGCATTGCTAAAGCGTATACGGACCAGGGCACGGTCAATGTCGAGGATGTGCGGCAGTTGAATGAGTCGATCAAAGATAATATTGTCGTTTCGACTCATGAAGAACGCGAAGAGGAATGACGGGCTACTATTACATCGATACTTGTTCTCTTCAATGGCGATACTTGAGCGGAGCCCCAACCGCCGCGGTCGACGCCTTGCTAGATGATCCCAATAAGGCTGTTTTCACCGCGGAGCTAACGCTTCTCGAATGGTCCAGTACACTTGCGAGAGCGTTTCGGCGAAAGACAATTACTCGAGACGACTTCAAGAGGAACGAGGTAGCATTAATGAGCGATCTCGTTGCCGAAAAATTGCAAGTGCTACCTCCATTGACTCGAGCCGCCGAAAAAGCGCGCTATTTAATGGAATACGTGGGGGTGGATCGCGGCTTAAACCTCGGCAGTGGCGACGCTTTGCATCTCGTTTATGCAATCGAGGCCGCTTCACATGTACCAGCACCAGTAACGGTGGTCACCAGCAATAAGGCTGTTGCTAACATTGTAAAAACGGTTCGTCTGAACCTCGAATTGCTACACCTGCCACCGGATCCACCGGCGGTTATTACTGGCAAAGACTATACCTCAATACTGAAGGGACACGGCTTTGCTAACCAATCGGGTCAGCCTCTGGAAAGTTGCCAAGACTTCGTTGACGCGATGGAAGAGCTAAAGCAGTTACGACGCAGGATGAGCATCGTGTGAGTGCTGGCGCACCATAACCTGGCAAAATAGCTCCCCTCATTGCAATTCATCATACTGATCCAATAGATTTGGCTCATCGCTCAAAATTGTCGCAATGTTCGACCACTCGCTTCATCTCCTTCGATTTTCAGCTCTCTCCCTTTTTTACGCGTCGGGTCTGTTCTTCGCAATGCTTTTCGAGAGCTTCAACCTCACTGCGAAGAAAACGAATTGATCTGCCAAGCCGAATGACCTTTAAACCATGACTCGCGCTTTTGCTGTGGTAAATGGCACTGGTGGAGACACTCCAACGCACCGCCAACTCCACCGGCGAAATGTATCTTCGCTCAAAAGCTTCTGCCCTCTTCGATCTGCGAGGGACCTTAGGTGGTCTATTTGGCATTGCTCGATCGATCCTTCGGCCGACCGTGGAATTAGTATCTTCTATCCGCAGTTGCCTCACGGCGAATAAGGGCTAGATAATTTCTGAAATCTGTCTCACTGATAATTCGGCGCCTTCCTACCTGGCAGTACGCGAGCTTCCTCGCATACAACAAACGCTCGACCGTTGAGCGGTGAACACTAAGTTTCGCGGCTACCTGGTCGATGGAAAAGTGTTGTTCGATTGTTTTTGAGGGCTCCGGCTTTCTATCATCTGATTACGATGTCTTGACGTCGGGAACGTTAATGAATCGCTTTCACAGTCGACCTGCGTTCAGCAAGCGAGAGATATTCTTGAAGGTGACTTTCACCGATTATTCGCCGGCTTCCGACTTGGTAGTAGCCAAGCTTGCCGCTATTTATCAGGTTTCTAACTTGCGACTTACTGATACCGATAACGGTCGCTGCCTTAGCGATCGAGAATTTTGGCTCGGCTACTTTTGAAGAGCATGCTCATCGGCAAATCCTCTTGATACCTAGTAGAGCTATTCGCGCTTCACTCCATACATCCGCTTAGCACCCTCACTATGCATGAACCACCATGTGTAGACTCCAACCGGCCACATAATCGGGATCGCCAAAACCGCCGCGATTAAGGACAACTTCCTGCCGATCGGCATTCTTCGATACATGGCAATCGCCGTGGACCAAAAGAGGATCGCGACTAGAAATACGACTCCAAAAACAAAAACCGCGAACAGTATCTTGTCGGGACGTCTGAAATTCTGGGCAATAATCCATGGCGAAGCGATCAGCCCGAGGGTGAAGAATACGCCGATTGCTGAATGAAGAATAACTAGCGTTTTGTTGTGGTCTTGAGCTGTCACGAGCTCTTCTCTTCCCTTTTTGGCTGATTTGGCCCAAGTCGTCTGACAGCAAGCTCGAGTTAACAAGGCCGAGTATATCCCGTTTTGGGATAATCCCGAAAGGGGTTTATGAGTTTTACGTTCGCGTTGTTGGGCGACGTAAAAACTCTTGACCAAATCTGTACATAATAGAAACTACAGTTATTTTTTGGAGCTATTGATTGGCGCCCGAAAAACGGCTGGGCTCACGCAAGTAGAAGTGGCCAAACGTCTAACTCGCCCTCAGTCGTACGTATCCAAGTATGAGAATGGCGAAAGACGCTTAGACGTAGTTGAACTTCTCGATGTCGCCCAAGCCATCAACCTTGATCCGATAACGCTAGTCCGAAAACTCAAAGCCCGAATGGATTAAGCGTTCTTGCTCAAAAGCAATGTCGCCACCCGCCAAAAAATCTTATCCGTACGAACCAAGGCCCAGGTGACTTGACAGTCAGGCTTTGTCTTTACGAATTCGCACGACCAGAGATAGAATCCCCTCATCCACTGGAAGCTCAATCATGTTCGGGCCGGCGCTCGTCGTTGAGCGCTCTGCATTCCATCTCGTTTTGATCATCGGCGGCTCTAGCTGTGCCAGCCGTGCTGCGTCGAACAACAAGATGAGCAATACCCAGTCGGAATATTCAGTCTTACCGCTATTGCTTCCTTCAGGAGAGCGTCTACCCTGCTTAATCGAGTCAGCGACGTGGACTCCAACTCGGGTCGCTACTCGCTGGGCTGTACGGTACCGCCGGAATCGCGTCCAATCTTCCACACTGGCCGGCAATCTCCGTTACTTGGGCAAAGCCTATTCATGGGCGAAAGCGATTGCCAAGATTGACTTAGACGACTTCCTTTGCTCAGGGCTCACTCTCGACGCGAGACAGATAGAATCCCTCGCCGCCTACGTACGCGAACCGTCAGAAGAGGCTGCCAAACTCCATGACACACCAAGAAACAAAAAGATAGAGTCCGAAGCGAGCGCCCATGATTATTTGGACGCTGGCTCTTTCGACAACGCGTTATCGGTGCTTGAGAGTTTTTTCAAATGGTCCCTCGACGCGGCAAACCGTGGCGGACGCTCCCTGCTTACATTCCAGAAGTTGATTCTGGAGCGCTCTCGCCTCGAGCTCATTTTTGATCAATTGCGCATCGGTGCCGCGCAATCTCACCGAATAGAACCATTGGAAGAACGTGAAGTTGAAGACATCCGGAAAGCGATTGGGCCAAGCGAAACCACCGATGGGTGGAAATTCCCACGAGTGTTTGCACCCGGAACCCGCCTTAGGAACTGGTTGATGTTCGAAACTGCTTTGGAGCTAGGAATTCGTCGAGGCGAGCTACTTAAGTTGAAGGTTGCTTCGTTGCCCCGAGGTAGCGATACGGGAATTCGAGTAATTCGGTATCCAGACGATCCTGAATATACTCGAGCAAGAGAACCAGCTGTCAAAACGGCAGAACGCATTCTCCCAGCATCTCGGGGCCTCTTACGTTTGATGAATGCTTATTTGACCACCCCGCCACCGCAAGGCCGGATTTCCGGCAGGACTCCCTATCTATTCGTGACAGTGACTGGAGCGCCCACCTCACTTGATCGTAGCGACGACATAATTAAGGGTATCTCCGCATACAGCGGCGTCGCATTTTCGTGGCATAGGCTTCGGCACACGTGGGCTGAGAAGATGGCGGAACTCTTATGTGAAAAGCCCAATGGTTTAGACCAGCTACAGTGGTTAGGAGGGTGGACCAGTCCCGAATCGCCGAAACGTTACATACAAAATGCAATCGCCAGGAACGCTCAGCAAAGCATGACCAGGTACCAGGAATCTCGAACATAATCAAAAAAGACGAGACGCCATCAGTTTGAGAGCAATATGCCAGCAGCAGACTATTTAGCCGATCTTCCCTTCGTTCCGCTCAGAGCCAGATCGATGGACGGGCAAGGTATTGATACCTCCGGTCGAGTATGGAAATTACGTTCATCCTCCGATGGCGGCGGAATCATCCGAATCAATTTAGATCTTCTTTCAAGTGCCGACCGGCGATCCGCGTTATCTCGTCGCGCATGCCACCTCGCGAACTTGTTCTTGGTCGATCGCATTGCAAGAAGAAAAAGCCACACCGTCGAGAACGATCTCGGTTCGATTTGCCGCTTTGATCAGTGGCTCTCAAATACTCAAAGTATAAAGCGTGTCAAAACTGGGCACTTTCAGTGGTCAGATCTTAATGAAACACTAGGAAAAGCCTTTTTAACTCACGGTGTCCTAAACACCGCGAGTAAAGGCAATGACTTCTCAAGACTTCGCGCGTTCTATCGCTGGGGCGTGGCCCACCAATACCGCGACTTCCATCTTCAAACTCTCCTGGCACTCCAAGCCATCCCGGCCATCGGAAATACAAAAGGACACCACGTACGATTTCATGATCCCATATTTGGACCCTTCTCACCTGACGAGAAATTGATGGTATTGGACGCATGCAGAAAGGGGGAAGGAACCGATCAGGATCGTGCGCTTGTTCTAATACACATGGAACTGGGCATCAATCCGAACGCGACCGCGCGGATCAAGACTTCCGATTTCAAGGTGTACTCTACAAACGGAATAACCACCTATCAGATAGATGTTCCAAGGGTAAAAAAACGCACCACCAAACGGGAAGTTAAGAGAAGAAACATCAGCGCGAATCTCGGAACGCTGATTCAGACCCTCCATAGCCAGGATCATGATTCAAACGTTCCGCTATTTTACTGGCTGAGTGATTCTAATCCTGAAGTGGGCGTGCTAGCTGCTATGCAAAGATTTGTGCGTCATTCGAGCGTGCAGTCGCCAAGGACCGATAAGCTGCTCAGAATGAATCCGCGTCGCTGCAGAACAACGCTCGCTACGCATATGGCGGAGGAAGGTGCCTCCAAGTTTCACATTGCTGAAGTGCTGGATCACACCGATCTTCAAAATGTCGGTGTTTATACCGAAACCGTGTCTTCCATAGCTGACGCAGTCGCCGAGGCGACTGACCACGAAATGCGGCCCTTGGTTGATCGATTCGTAGGAAGAATTGTCGATTCGCTGGATCCCCTTCAGCGCAGTCAGATGGTTCCGATGCAGTCACCTCACGTTCCGCTTCCTATCCTCAACACCGGAGGCGTCGGAGGTTGCGGACGTGATATGGAGACGAATGGGCTCTGTGATCTATTCCCTCCCCTGAGCTGCTATCTATGTCCCTTCTTTGCGGCGTTACGCAGCGGCCCTCACCGTGAAGTGCTCGATTCGTTGGAGTCGTATGTTAGAAAGCACGAAGCCAGCGCGGATCCGCGAATCCTACACCAGCTCGACGATACTATTCTGGCGATCCGAACGGTACTAAGAAGGCTCAACGAAAACATGGCGAAGGCTCCAAACGCCTAGAACTTAAATGACTAAACCAAGGAGACCTACTGAGAAAGATTCAAACACTTCGGGGGCTTTTTCTAATCTTGTCAGGCACGGCAAGGAAGCGTTTCGAACGTATTTTCCGGGCAAAGAACTTTCATTCGATTCATCCGCTTGGCATATTAAGCACCTAAGAGATCGCTCGGTCACAAATAGCAATCCCACCCTGCACTTTACCAGACTGGGTTCGATCGATGATCCACTTCCCGTTCTTTATGGCCACGTTATCAAGAGTTGGATACTCCTTGAGTATCGATTGGGCACTAGGAGCGCGGTGCAGCCTCTTAACTCAGCACGGATCCTGTGGGAGGCGATATTGAACCGACGAAGGAATTCGCAGTATCAGTTCGAGTGGACTACCCTCTGCGACGAAGATCTGAATCAAGCCGAGATGTTAATGCGCGAGCGTTGGCAGCAAAGCACAACTTACAAATCCGCTAGTCACCTCGTCTCTCTAAGTCAGTTTGTCGCGCGACACGCGATCGCTCGACCATTGTATTATGTTCCGCAAACGCCACGTGTCGAAGATCAACCGACACACGATTGCCGGTCGTGAAGAACGAAAGGCCAAGTTGCCAACTGAGGCTTCTCTTCGGGGGCTAGCTGAGATTTACAGAGGCGCGTCAGATCCAGCAGACCAGATGCTTGCTGCTGCGATTGCGATCACAGCCGCTGCTGGCTTTCGAGTTGGCGAACTTCTTACATTGCCCCATGACTGCGAAATCGAAGAGGAACGCAGTGGAAAACCTCGATATGGGCTTAGATATTATAAAGAGAAAAATAAGGGGGATGAAAAACTCTTTGCGGTTAGATGGCTTACCCCCATTCAAACCGAACTTGCCCGCGACGCAATTAAGAGAATCCGATCTCTGACGGAGGCCTTTCGTCGGCGTGCTCAGGTACTTGAGACCAACCCAAACCGAGTCCCGATCTCAGAGGAGGTCAAGTCAGAACACCTAACTGCCGAGGATGTCGCACTTCTGACGGGTGTTAGCCTAAAAGAGATTTATGGAACGCCAGCGACTGATCTCAAGCGTTACAAGACAAATCGACGATCGTTTTTCCACGCATCCGATGTTGAAGAGTACCTATTCAGCAAGAGAGTCCAACGACTCTGGACAATAGATCGCAAAGACGGCTCCAAACAGATGTTATCTGAAACGCTCCTTATTGCGCCGAAGAATTTCTTTCACTCAACGCGCGTTACGTATTTCCTTCTAATCGAACCTATTCATACGCAGCACATCCAAGATTTTCTCTCAGGAAAGCCCGGCGCGAAATCTGCATTTGAGAGATTCGCGATAACTGAACCAGATGGGCGATTCTGTCGAATGACTTCGCATCAACTCCGGTATTGGGTTAATGACATCGCTGACAAAGGAGGATTACCCGTAGACGCCTTGACTCGCTGGATGGGCCGCGAAAATCCCAGAGACACCGAGGCTTACCGATTTGAAACGGCGGACGAGAAATGCAAACGAATAAAAGATGGCATTCGCGCTGGAGAGATTCACGGACACATTTCAGACCTCTATTTCTCACTTCCGGTCGACGAACGTGAGATCTTCCTGGAGAGCCAAGTCGAATCCGTTCATTTCACCCCCATGGGGATTTGCGCGCACGACTACTCTTTATCGCCGTGCGATAGGCATCTCAACTGCGTCCGCGGAACATGTCCTGACTATTTGCGAACGAAGGGCAACCAAAACGAGCGTACAAATCTGATTCAGATCGTTCGGAACACGGAGTTAGCGTTAAGACGAGCCCAGGATCACGCGACCTCCAACAACGGGGATTTGGCGCCGGCATGGGTGAAACATCACCAGGACACGATCGCTGGCGCGAAAGCCGCGCTCGCCATTGACGATGATCTCGAAGTCAAAGACGGCGCTATGATTCGACCTTTCCAGCGCGCCTGATTAGGGTCCTGATTGCGATCTGCAGGTGAAGAATCTGCGATGCCACGATCGAGTAAACAAGACGACGTCCGGAAGAAAGTCCTCGCCTACCTCAAAACGGCAGAGGTGAGCAATCCTTCAGAATTTCCCATTGACGTTAGGAACATATCGAGGCGCGTTCGATGCAGTCCAACGACTATCTACAAATACAGCCTCGAGGAAGAGATTTCTGCATCGCGCAAGCGCCAAGCAAACAACAACCCTGAGGCACGACGAGTCTCACAACGTCAAAAGGACAAGGACGCGATCCGCGCCGTTAGATCGGACCTTGAACAGCAGTCAAAAATCAACCAGGGTTTGGTCGCTCGGCTTGCACTGGTCGAATACAACGCCGCGCGCCTTGGAATCGACCCTGAAGAACTATACAAACCAATGCCTAAGCCACTTCGTTCAGCTTCACGGGCTGGCACGAAAAAAGCGTCACGGAAAAGGCGAAGGTAACGCCTCACAGTGGTATTGCGTGTCCCGAGATCCTTTTCTGGTAGCTTCTGCCGTTTTGAGTGACGCTGTGCTGAGGGTCCGAGCAGCCTATAGTTCTACTCAAATCTCTTGGGTCACGTTAGAGTCGTGTTGGAGGTGCCGGTTCCTTTCGTCCCCTATCCGTTCGGAGCGCTCTGACTAGTCGCTCGAATTGTTCTTCGAAAATTTCGTTATCGTGCTCCCATCCCTCAAAGTTTGCCGCCATCCTGGATTTTACTTCCGTTGCCAAACCGCTCCTCCACTCGGTGAGGAGATAATCGTCTAGATTCACAGGAATCAGCGCCAAGACTTCCTTCCTGCGCTTCTTCCAAAGTCCTTGTTCCTTATCGAACGCGATTTTGATCTCATTGTCGACCCACCAACTCTTTAGTGAGTCTTTAGAACAACAGAGCAAAACCTTATCCCAAAGACGTATGCCACGATCGACCTCTGTATAAATCTTGTCACCAGGAAGTATTTGATGCTCATCAAGCCAGCATCTAATACCGCGGCCTTGAAGTGAATCGTGCAGCCGGCGCGCGAATAATTTGTCATTGTGACTGTAACTTATGAAGCAGGAATAAAACTCGATGGGTCGCGAGACCAACGACGGAAGATAGGTTATGAAGATTTCTGGCAGACCAACACCACGAAGAAACACCTCAGGAATGTTACCGCCGGATTTGTAAAAGACATCAACGGCCATCGAGGAAGGCCCCAAGTGACGCACACTTTCCAGGCCTGTGACTGTGCTCAGGTCACTATCCGCAAACTCAATCGTGGCAATCTCTGCGTCGCTTAGGTCCGTCCTGTCGAAGTTTGCTCCAGACAGGTTCGACCGTTCAAGATGGGCTTGGGTTAGGTTTGCTTCGCTGAGATCTGCAAAGCGAAGATTTGCCGAAGAGATCATTGTGCGGCTCAGATTTGCTCTGCTGAGTTTTGCCCCGCTGAGGTTTGCCCCACTCAGGTAGCTCTTACTCATGTTTGCTTGGCGGAGGTCAGCCTCCATGAGGTTAGCTTCGCGAAGATCTGCTCCCATGAGGTTCACCTCTCGGAGATCTGCGCCCATGAGAATTGCATGGCGAAGGTCCGCGCCGTCGAGCCTACTTCCAACAAGGCTTTCGCAGTGAAGATCTGCGCCTATCAGGATTGCATCGCGCAAATCCGTATGGTTGAGGTTTACCCCGCGAAGATTTGATTCCCGAAGATCTGCACACATGAGGTTTCCACCAGAGAGGTCAGGCCTTCCTCGAAAAGTGTCGCGTCTCCACTCGTTCCATTCCTTAACTCCCTGTTTAATTATGTTCAGATGCTCGTCGTTTGCCATATTGCCACAGTCTTTGATAGCGCGGTCCTGTTATCAGGAGGATCAATCCGATTCCACTTCGGTTTGCAATGAGGGCTACGAAAGCGGCAGCTCATCGCGTAGTCCTTCTGAAGGATTTCTCAATCGCCACTCAGCAGTAACATCGCGCGAGTGCGTCATGGCCTTCCGAACGACCTCAGATTCGCACAATGTCAAGGACCTAAGAAGCGCGAGGTGAAGATGCACGCACGAGGTGACGAACGTCTGGTATCGCATTTGGTATCCAGATCTGACGACGAGATCCACTGCGTCGTTAAGAGCACGGCTGGCGAGTTGCTGCCATTCTCCAACTGGCTTCATCTCCGCAAGGAAGATTAGGAATTGCGAGCGAACCCTAGTGTCTTCTATATGCTCCGTCAGCCATCTCGCCGTTTTCCCTGCAGTATCTGCTCGCAAGTCCGAAAACTCGGTAGGAAGGTTGAGCAGAAATGAGAGGTAGTTCGCACGAACACTCGTGTCTTCGAGGTGCTCTTCCAACCATTTCGCCGTTTGCCGGGCGGCGTCGGCCCGCATATCTGAAAACTCAACCGGAAGTTTCAGCAAAAACGAGAGGTACTGCGTTCGAACGCTCGTGTCCTCACCGTGCTCTTCCAGCCATTTCGCCGTTTGCCGGGCGGCGTCCCGTCGCAGACCCGGAAATCCAGGCAAACGAAGCAGGAACGACAGAAACATTGTACGAACGGACGTGTTATGGGGATGCGTCGCGAGCCAGTTGGCAGTCTCCTGAGCGACATACGCTCGCAGCCTGGAGAATTCGGCGGGATGCTGAAGCAGGAACGAAAGAAACTGCATCCGAACCAGTGCCCTATGGGGATGCGTCGCGAGCCAGTCGACCGTCTGCAGGGCAAAATCCGCTCGCTGCCTGGAGAATTCGGCGGGAAGCTGAGCCAGGAACGAAAGGTATTTTGTCCTTACCCATGATTGGTCAGGATGTGTGTTGAGCCATTCCACAATCTGCGAAATACGCGGTGACAGTTGGTCGAGAGTCGCTATGGTAAGCAGGTAAGTAATCAGGAAACTATTTAGTCTCCACGTTAAGTGTCCATCGAAGGCATCGAGCAGCCTACCAATGAATGCGTCTCTGAATGACCCAACAGAGTCGAGCCTTCGCCAAAACATCGCTGCACGACTGGGCGCTAACGAAAAGTCAGCCGACTCAATCAGGGACATGAGGTCGACATCAGCAGGAAATCGTCCCGGCTCAGTAGGGTTTTCCATGTGCCAGAGTTGTAGCGCCGCCAACCATCCTTGTGAGTCCGGCGTCGCCCGGCGGACCAATTCCCCGTGAACCGGGTAAACCAATTCGGCACAACCGAGTTTCATGAATGTGGAGACAAGATCGCAGAGGTCTCTAGTCTCAAGGCTCGATTCGTGCCGCCATCGTTCAATCAACTTTTCGGCGAAGTCACAGTCAGCAATCGACGTTGAGACGAAAGACGACGCCGTCCTCAGTCGAACCGCGAGACTTGACACATCGCGGCTTGCAGTCGGTACGCTCACGGACGCTCGAATGATCGTGTCGCCGACATCGCACCAAGCGAGTGGTCGCTGTTCCCATGCCTGACGCGCAAGTACTGTGTGCGTTGCGGTAATCGGTACTCCTTGTGACCGCTTGACGGCAACGGTGCGCTGGCCGATTTGAAAAATGCGCCAGCCGGCGAAGTGTTTCATGCGCTCAAGTTCGATATGAACGTCAGACACGCCCGGCACTCCGCCGGTTGTGTCCAGCAGCTTAAGCAGGAGCGGCTCTGGGCAGGCTTCGTACGCGCGCGAGAAGAAGCACACGAAGAGATAGGCGCGCGTCTGCCATGGAAGCTCGGATAGGCTACGGGCAGACGAGAGGTCGCGGCCGTCTGCGAGCGTCAGCCACAGCCGGTCGATGATTTCGCGAAACGAAACGTCGGCGGCCATCTCCATCGCTACAACTAGGAAATCTTCTTCGGTCCCTGAAGTCATCGGTCGCTCATAGATCGTGGCAAGTGACTCACGCTCCGTTTGCGATGTGCGAGCAATCTCGAATGTCGACACGTCACATTGCCGCATCTGCGGCTTATGCTCGTCCAGCAAAAACTGTGGACTGGCCGCGAGCACGCCGACCTGCAATCCGGGACGGTTCAATTTCTTCAACACATTGAGCCAGGGAGATTCGGCATATAGTGGATCGTCCAACAGCAGAACCACCGGACGGCCGAAACTCTGTAGCCTTTCGATCGCGAGGACGTATTCGTCTGGCTCGCCTGGCGGCTCCTGCAGACCCACACCGGTGTCGGCAATCAGAATTTCTCCAGCATCAACTAGCCGGGCCGCCACCCTCCGGGCGATCGTTGTCTTGCCATCTCCCGGGGCGCCGGCCACGAACAGAGCAGGTAGCTTTCCACCCCGAGCAATGCGCGATACGACCTTCTCAAGCACCGCGGTTTCCAAGGCACAGGTTTGGTCGCGTTCGATAAACTTGATGGCCGCATCGTGGCCATGTGCAACGTCGCACCAGTCCGGCTGACGTGCAACAAACTGCTGGCGCTTCAACTCGCGCGTCTCGGATAGGAAGGTCCGATCTACAAGCTGGAAAGGAGGCTGTCGATGCTTATCTGGTCGCCAGGGTTCGATGGCTGCATAGACGTCGGCCCGGTCAAGGCGACGTGGGCTTCGCTCGAGTGATGGAGGCCGAGACTCATTGGTTGGATCGAATGAAATCAGGTTGTCGTGGACCAGGCGTCGCAGCCGCCCCAAGACTTGGGTCTGTCCGGCGGGATCGATCTGCCCTCGCTCAAGGAGTACTCGCAACGCTTCTCTCTCAGCGGGCAAGCGCGGGCCAGCAGGTTCGGAATCCACAACATTTTCTGGCAGAAAGAAACAATCGAAGCGACTCCACAATGCTTCGAATAAAACGTCATGTCCCACAGCACCGGCATCAGCAATCCACGCAACCCGATCGGAGTTCGGCCCTGTCGCTTTCTTAAGCCGAGTCAAAAAATGTTCACGCACATCGGCCTTCAACGAATCCAGAGATGGACTGTCTTCAGCAAACCGAGGATCCGAGCAGACCAGGCGGAAACTTAACCGATGACGTTCCGACTCTTGAACCCACAACCACTTTGGCGCAAATCCCGTCAGAACGTTAGCGAGAGAGGCGGGCTGACCGATCGTCGCAACCCGTTTGCACTGGGTGAATCGGACTGAGTCATCATGCTGGGTTTCATCAAGATCCTCACCCCAGTCATAACGCATCCGAGTTGGCCAGTCCTCAAGGTCGAGCACTGGTTGTCGAATACACATTGATGCTAGTCGGGCTACCGCATAGGCCGCCTGATAGTTGTATCCCGCGATACTCGCACGCCCTTGCCGAGTCGCTGAAAGTCTGCGAAGCTGATCGTTACTGATCAGAAATGGGTCAGTCATCTTCACACCGGTGCAGGTCGACACGCTACGTATATAGGCATCCAAAGTCTTTAGCAAGCTTCATAAACTTGGCTTCCTCTAAGCTCCACCCCCGGCTCTACCCTATCGGCTGTCGCAGCTTTCCTCAAAGGCTCACGGACTGAGGGTTTGGGTTTATGAAATCCGCAGCGAAGCCAATACGGCCGAACGTGGCGACAAGTCCTGCTGGGATCGAGGGATGGGCATTGATGGGTTCGGCACGGCTCACAATGGTTGATTAACCAAGATTCCGCACGGGCGGCGGGTTCATTAGGGTTTTCGATGAGTGGGAACTGAGTAGCAGATTGCGCCTGCCTCACCTTTCAGGTGTTCAGAAACGACTGTTCAGTTTAGAATCTCTATCTTGTTGCTTTTTTGATTTTTACGTTTCTGGACACTCTGAGGTACCCGTAATACCCTTCTAGTTTGTCCATGAGGAAATCAGAGGCGGCAGAGGTCAGATGTCAGAGATCAGAAGTCAGAGGTCAAGTTAGGTATTTGATTCTCGTCCGGGATCATCTATCTCCTGACTCCTGACTCCTGACTCCTGTCTTCTGACTCCTGTCTTCTGTCTCCTGACTCCCGTCTTCTCCCCTTACGTTTCCAAAACAATCTTTCCGTAACTCTGACGGCTCGCGATTAACTCGTGGGCCTTTCTAATTTCCGCGAGTGGAAAAGTGTGGCCCACCTGGACTTTGATTTGCCCCGTGCTGATCCAGGTTAACAAAGTCGACAACGACGAGATCATCAGATCTGGTCGCCCAATGATTCCGTTCAAATGAAAACCCATTACCGATTGTGAACGGAAAAAGAGTTTCAGTGTGTCGATGGGTTGCGCTTCCCTACTGGCGGCGCCAAAAACTACCAGTCGTCCCAACGCCGGAATAATCGCCAGGCTGCGGCGAAACACGTCGCCGCCGATCGACTCGAGACAAATGTCAGGTCCGCGTCCACCAGTCAGTTCGCGTGTTGCATCCTCAAATTCGTCGTAACCAACAGCGACGTCGGCGCCCAATTCAACGACCTTTTCTCGTTTCTCCGCTGATGAGGCAGTACCCACGATGCGTAAACCCAATACCTTCGCGATCTGAATAGCCGCCGTCCCCACTCCTCCAGCGGCTGCATGAATCAAGACCGTTTCACCTGGCTTGGCATGGGCCAGGGTGACGAGGGTGTGATACGCCGTCAGATATTGGACCGGGAAAGCTGCGCCTTCAACGAATGACATATTCTCCGGCAGCGGAATGCAGGCGCGCGCATCTGTGCTAAGAAGTTCGGCATGAGCGCCGCGGCCGAGAGCCACAACCCGCGCACCAACTGGCGGGGCATTCACGGTTTCCGGTCCATGAGATTCGACTACTCCCGCAGCCTCCATCCCAGCGATATACGGCGGAGTCGGTCCTCCCGGATACAAGCCGAGCCGTTGCATAACGTCCGCGTAGTTCAATCCGCCCGCCTTCACTCTGACAACAACGTCTCCCTTGGCGGGAACGGGATCAGGTTGATCAACAATCTCGAGCTGATCTACTTCGCCAAAAGCATTTACACGGGCAGCTTTCATTTTGACCTCGTTGCTGTTTTGAAGTTTTCCAAGGCGGCGCGCGACCCGATCTCCGCCATTAACATGTTCATCAACTCGCCGGCGGAGTCGGACGATAACGCGTTTGTCCGATGCGTTAAGAAAAACTGGACTCGTTCAGGAAACACTACCACAGCCAGCGCCGCACCCATGTGGAGGCAAACCGGCGTGTAGATGCGCCCGTCGGTGAGTCGCAGCTTGCCGTTAGACAGCTTGCTAACTTCCGCCGGCAGATTGATCTCCGGCTCGAACCAGGTGAAGTGGCTTGTGGCGAAACCCGTGGTCTTTGGGTTGACCGCAACGCGCCGAAACAATGCCCATGGAAGAAACTTTGCCGGAGCGCTCAGCAACGGCATGCTTAAGTGCGCGTTAGCTCGCATGGCTGATGTTAATTGCTTCTTGATGCTCTGTGCGATTTGCTCAATGGGCTTGGTAGCGTCTGAAAAGACCAGGAGGGGTGAAATGAGATTGCCGACTGTGTCGAGATTGGCATTTTTGGCTCGCCGCAAACTTACCGGAATCTCCAGAGAGACCAGCGAATTTCCATTTGCGCCGCGCGAAACGTTCCACGAGTGAATCGCTCGTATCCAGGCTGCGGCGCACCATGCGGTTGGCTTGACACCGGCTTCAGCTGCTCGCCGTTCCAGTTGAGCGAAATAGTTTCGATCAATCGTCTCGGAGCGGGTTGAAGTGCCTCCGGGGGTGCATGCCTCCAACGCCAGCCGGGCACTGCGAGCAGCTCGCGCCTCCGAGCCGAGCCAGCGCGCATAGCGCGATGCGCTACGAAGTTTCTTCAACGTGAACTGCGTTCGGGCAGGCGGGTCAGTGGTCCTGGCCGCCGACTTACACGATTCAGAGTCGTTTCGATCAGACTGGCCTGCCAGGTGCTCCGCCAGAAAACGAACAGCCGCCGTACCTACCGTAAAAAACGATTCGCCATCCATTACCGAATGATGCGCGCGAAGAGCCAGCGTTCCTCCGCCTGGACGAGGAACCCAAAGCGCCTGAAACGGCGGCTCTCGAAATGGATCCAGAGCAGTGTTACGCCAGGAGGCAAACTCATCGCTCCCATCAACTCCGATTCTTAACATCTCTGTGGTGCGGCACTGACCTTCCCAATGCAACCCAACGAAACCCTTTCGCAGTTTCTGGCCCAGCTGTGGCCAACGGTTCACCAGATTCCGCATCATCAACTCAAGATCATCACGCGCTACTTCTCCTTCAAGGTCAGCCTCCCCGCCCAGTTGCATCAGCACACCGGAAGCGCGCTGGTAAGCGACGAAGAAAGCATCCGTGGCCGACAGGCGAAGATTGGTTGGACGTTTAGCGCTCCGTTGCGTCATACCATTGCCTTCCACCGCGCGAGGCGTCCTTCACGTGCCTGAATCGCTTCATCCCATTCCGGAGCAGCTTCGGCCATCATCATCACCAGCTGTGCGCGCATGACGCGTTGGTCGTCAACTTCAGCACTTACGTCGACAGTCACGCTGGAAGCTTCAACGCGATCCGCTCGCGCGAGAAGAATAATCGTTGCAGGTAGTGAAACGGGTTCCAGAAATTTTGCATCGCGGATCATGCCCACGAGCGCCCACCGATCGAGATTGAGTTTTTGCTTAGCAAGTTCCTCAGCAAGTGGGCCGGCGATTTGTGCGGCAAGTTCGATAAGCCACGAGCCGGGTAGCAGAGGTTTCCCCGGAAAATGATCCGCCAGCAGAGGTTGATCGGCGGGAACAAACGCCCGGCCATGGGCCGAACCGGCAGCTGCATCAACGGAGATGGATTCTATGAACTCGAACATTTGCGTCAACAGTCAGTGACCGGTGGTCAGTGGTCAGTTGTCGTTGTAACGTTCGTATCGGACCCACTAAACAATGCTTGCACTGACGGGGCTGGACAATGAACAGCTGCTCTCTCTGTCGTGGACAACTACCGACCTCGGACCACTGGCCACTGATCACTGGCCACTGGCCACTAACCGTTGGCCAGCTTGTGTTCAACCAAACGAACGAAAGCTGCGACCGTGCAATAACGCGGGAGAGTGCTTGCATGAATGCGGGCAGGGAAAATCTCAGCCGGCGAATCGTGGAGAAGCTCCATTAGCTTTCGACGGCCCACTTCACTCAGCACACCTTCATGTGCAAAGTCGCCTTCCGGCATCTCCCCGCGCGCAAGTTGATAGATCGTTCCTTCGGGAATCCGGATCTGAAAGTGTTGCTCGATCCGAAACAAGAGGTCCAACAGATCCATCGAGGTGAATCCGAGATCATAGAACAGCAGTTGCTCCGGCGTGATTGGCTCTGACTCGGGGAGAGCAAGCGTTTGTCTAACGAGTTCAGCAACCCGTTGAAGAACGTCGCTCGTATCAAGTGGGGCTGCGGCACGAGTGCTCATGCTGTGTAACCTCCGTCTACGCACCAAACTTGTCCGGTCACATAGGAGCTCATCGGCGATGCGAGGAAAAGCACAGCCGGCACTACCTCACCGGCTTGTCCGGGTCGCCCCATTGGAATCGCAGCCTTCGCGTGGTCCATCTGTTCCTCGAGAATTCGCGTAGCCAGTCCGCCCGAAAGCAATCCCGGCGCGATCGCATTAACACGGATACCGCGAGCTGCGGTTTCGCGGGCTGAAACCTTGACAATAGCTTCAAGTGCCGCTTTAGACGACGCGTAAGCCGCCTGGCCCACGCCGGGTCGAGTGGCAGCGGTTGAAGAAATGATCACAATACTGCCCGAGCGATGAAGAATCATAGGCCGCAGTGCCGCTCTCAACGTACGCAAAGCGCCCCAGAGGTTCACTTCATAAACCTGCGAGAGTTCATAATCAGTAAGACCCGCAAAGAGTCCATCGGCGAGAGTGCCGGCATTTATTATGAGCGTGTCGATGCGGCCGGTTTTGACGAGTGCCTGGCCCACGATGCGCTCCCCGGCTTCGCTGTCGGTCATGTCCGCCGCGAAAGTATGAATCGGGTTCGACTTCGGCAGTTCCTCTACCAGTTGATCCAATGTCGTTTCATTCCGTGCGGTTAGCACGAGTGTGGAACCGGCGGCGGCAAATCCATGCGCGATGGCACGCCCTAAATAGCCAGTGGCGCCCGTGATTACTGTCACGCGATCTTTTTGGCCCCACTCGGGCGATGCGGGAAGAGTCATGCTGGAGTTCAACTACTAAATCGCCGCAGCAAAAGCGCGGCATTCTGTCCACCCATTCCAAACGAAACTGAAAGTACCGTGCGCGCGTCGACGTCTCGCGGGTTTTTCATAACGTGGTCCAATTCGCAGCCTTCATCCGGATCGAGGAGATTGACCGTCGGCGGCACTACTCCTGTCTGAACGGTCCTGGCAGCAACGATGGCCTCAATCGCGCCCGCGGCAGCCATCGCGTGCCCGATTGCGCCTTTAACTCCGGAAACCGGAACGCGTTGCCAATTGTTTCCCAAGAGCCGCCGCAGCGCAGTGGCTTCCGCCAGGTCTCCGAGGTATGTCGCAGTTGCGTGCGCATTCACCGCATCGATGTCGGTTGCCTCGAGTCGAGCATCTTTCAACGCGCGACGCATGCAGAGCTCGGCGCCAGCGCCATCTTCGCATGGTCGATTGAGATCGAAAGCATCCTGACTCATTCCAAAACCCAACACCTCGGCGCAGATGCTTGCATCTCGGGCGCGAGCGCTCGCAAGCGACTCGAGCACTAGCGCGCCGGCCCCATCGGCGAGGGCAAAGCCTTTGCGGCGCCGGTCGAAAGGCGCGCAGGCGGCGGAAGGTGGACCACCATTGTCAGGCGCCACTGCCTGCAAGCCCGCGAAGCCGATCAGGTAGAACGGCGTCAGCATTACACTTGAGCCGCCTGCAACGCAGGCGTCAATGCGCCCTTTTCGTATCAGTCGGAAAGCTTCGCCCACGGCCTGCGTTCCCGACGCGCAGGCGGCGGCGATCATCCGCTTGGGTTCCACAAATCGCGCCGCGAGCGCCGAAAAGCATTGTCCGGCAGAACGGTGCACAAAGGCTGCGGGATCATCGAGGCCGGCTTGAAATGTGTCGAGCCCAGTAGACCAGATAAATCCGCATTCGGCAGGTTTGCGATCGGACTCGCCTAGCGCATCAAGGATCGCACGGTCCGCAATCTCGTAATCGCGATCGATTTGATTGTGGGGGACCGTTTCGACTTCGCCTCCGGTGGTTACCACAATGCCCGATTCAACCAGCCGCAAAACCGTACGAATGCCGGCGCGATTGGCGAGTAGTCCATCCCAAAGTTCGCGCGTGGTCACTCCGAGCGCCGAGAGCGAGCCCGTGCCGGTGATGACCACGCGGCGACGATCATTCTCGTGGATACTCGTTGCGAAATTCCGATCGCTAATCACGAGCCAGTCTCCAAAACAACTGTGACGCTTGAGTGTCCATCCGTGTGTTGCGGGGAAACTTCATGAGCGATTGATGCAGACTGGTTACCGCCAACTGCCGAGACAAGTCGGGACAAGCCGTTTGCTGCATGAGGAGTAACTGTAAAAGGGCGATCAGTCGAGCGTCTTTCGATCCTGATCAACTTCACCGGACGATGGACTGGTGCGAACGGCCGAGCACGATTCGAAAACAATAAAGCGACCCCCAGTCCCTGCGGGGCTTCGCTGGCCTGGTCCTGATCACCTGCCATCAGCAGTACTTCCTCAGCGCCGTCTTCAATTCGCTCCATGACCGCCTCTAATCCGCTCCACGCCTGGCCGGCCGCGCCGCCAAGCCCGAGACAATCGGCGTGGTTGCCAAAGGTGATTGCGAATGCAGACATCGCCAGGTTGTCGACGGCGTGAAGTGTCTGCGTCGGGTTCATTCTTAAGTCGCCAAGGGAGCCATTCAACATTCTTGAAGTGACTACCTCCCCCCAGCGATAGAGTTCCGCCGAACCGGGTTGGCAAGGCGCGAGAGATATCACCACTACTGATTTTGGATCGGCCGAAACTCTCATAACATCTTCCGCCGCCGCCAGAGCGAGTTGGACAGGCAGGTTATAACGGCGGACGCGCCGCCAGGTCTCCGGCGAACTCGACCGAATTGTTGCCAGATCGCGGTGCTCGGCAAATGCCACGAGGTAAGTCATGGTTCATCCAACGCAAAAAATGATGTTAAGCCGTGAGCTAGACTGAGGACACCTTCCCACCAGCGCCTTCGGACCTCATCGCTTGAATCATCCCGGCAAGTTTGCTCAGAGTGGTACCACCGGCGCATGCGCGCGTTAGCGCGTCGTAAGTAATGCGAATTGCGAACCGATCTTCAACTGCGACTACAACTCCGAGAAGGATCAAGGATGAGAAAGGAATGATTGAGTCGAGGGCTTCGTCTTCGCCACACTCGCGCACCTTTAAGGCCTGGCTTGGATCAGGCGCGGCCCTCACGATCAACTCTCGCAACTCGCTGATAATTTCAGCAGAGGTTTCCACGCTAGGCCTGGGCTTCCCTGCCCGTGATTTGCACCAAAGCCGGACCTGCATCAGCCTTTACAGGCATCGGCGATACCGGTTCAGCATCCGGGAAAAATCGGTCGTCCTTGTGACGGTAAAGATTGTTGTAAGAGCAACCCGGCATCAGCCGACCGTCAGGCATCACGTAATGGGTGCAACACTTCTTGAGCCGCGCCACATCGAGGTCCCAGGGATCCATGAAGTTGTGGATGAAGAGAGCTTTGCTGCGCGCCTCGGTCCGCCGTTCGATGTCCGAAGCCGAAAGTGGATTGCGCGAGTTGAAGGTGTCCTTCAAGAAAGTCTTAAGTGACGCAAGGATGACGTCTGAGTCTTCGCCGACCTTCGTTGCCGACCAGAGGTTGGTTATCGAATCCAGGATCATCTTCTCAAGTTGATCATCCGATCGGATGATGGCCCGGTTCGACATCGCGTCGAGATACTGGCGAATGTTGACGAACTCAGGCAGCGGCACATACTTGCCATCGTTCATTCGGAAAAGATAGGTGGCGGTGTAACAGCTCGGATGCGAACAAGGCACCGGATGAAAGTAATCTTTTTTGAACCAGCCTGTTTGTTGTTCGATCAACTGATGGACTTCCGGCATGGTTAAGCGATGCCCTGCGGGACTGCCATGATAGCCGTCGCCGCCGTCTCCCGTGTGGGCCATTGGCTGAATCACGATGCTCGAACATTGATCAAGTTCCAAACCGAACTCAACGAGAGCGCCCAGCTCGTCGCTGTTGTCCCCTTTGGAAACGGTGGGGACGATGACTGTGGGAATGTCGAGTTCTTTGATGACCTCGATGCATTTCATCTTCATATCGATCAGTTCGACACCGCGCGTTTTTGGATAAACGCCGGAGCGCAGAGTATCGAATTGCAGTGAGGCGTACATGCCGCCGGCTTTGAACTTCTTGGCGAATTGGGGATTGTTTGCCAGTCGCCGGCCGTGAGTTGAGATAAGCAAACGCTTTATCTTGCCGGCGTGCGGTCCGCGCAAAACGTAATCACAAAACTCGAAGAACTGCGGGTGCAGCGTGGGCTCTCCGCCGGAAAGCAACATGATCGGCAATTCGCCTTCAGCTGCGACCAGAAAATCCACCGCGCTCTTAAACTCGTCAAAGGTCATCGAGTAGCGCTGTTGATTCCGAACGATGCAGACTGGACAGGTCAGATCGCAGATATCATTGATTTCGAGAATTGGCGAGCAGGTGTGTTGCAAATGGTCTTCACACAAGCCGCAGTCCAACGGGCAGCCATGCTCAACCTTGGTGGCGAACTTGTAAGGCATGGTTCCAGGCTTGGTATAAGAGAGCGACTTAACGTAATACTCCACGTCGCTCGAAATCTCGACTTCAAAGAAACCGTGTTGCGAGCATTTTTTCTGCATAAACACCCGGTCGTCGCGAAACACGATGTGGGCGTCGATCACTTTCTTACAACTTGGGCAAATAGATCGCGTGTAGGAAAAGAAAGCCGCGTCGCGATCCTGTTTCGGGGCAGGTTTCTCGAAGAGAGAATTGAGTGGCAGCATAGCTAATGCTCCTTTACTAGCTCGTCGTTCTAAACGAAGAGCCGGTGAGAAAGTGGCTTGAAGCCCGAACGCGGGTAACAACTGCGTCGAACAATTTCAATCTGAAGCCCGTGATTCTATGTCATTCCTTGAAAGATTCAAACAAAAACCGGACGCGCTTTGCTTGCTGCGGTCTGGAACACCCACGGTCCCCAGCTAATCGCCTGAAACTATGCCAATGTGCCTCCGTCCAGAAAAATCACGGTCCCGTTGATGTAAGTGTTGCGCTTTGATCCCAGCCAGGCCACGGCTTCTCCACACTCGCTGGGCACGCCAAAACGCGAAAGGGCGCAGGCATCGAGGTAACGCTTCTGATGATGTTCCGGAATTGTCGAACGCAGTCCGCCTTCAAAAATTCCTGCGGCAATCGCGTTAACGAGTATGCCGTAGGGCCCGACCTCGTGGGCCAGGCTCCGGGTCAAACCTTCCAACGCGCCTTTGCTGGCCGCGTAATGAACCGGTCCGGCAATTGAACGGGAGCCGGTGATTGAACTGATGTTTACAATGCGGCCATGTTTTTGACGAATCATTCCGCGGAGTGCGGCGCGACACATTCGAAATGCAGCAAATAGATTTAGTTCCATCAACTCGGCAAAATCGTCATCATCGAGAAGTATGAAGGGCACAGCTTCACTAACGGCTGCGTTGTTAACGAGCGTGTCGATAGGGCCCCATGCTTTTTCAATTTCTTCAACCACGCGTGAGGCAGCATCCCGTTCGCGCAGATCGGCCTGAATAGCCATGCACTCGCGGCCCTGTTCGCGCACCTGCGACTCCGTTAGTTTTGCGCCTTCGTGATTTCCGTTCCAGGTAAACGCGACGCTGGCGCCTTCGCGCGCAGCCACGGCGCAGATCCCCTGACCGATCCCGCTTGAACCGCCAGTGACTAGTACGCGCATGCCTTCCAAAAGGCCTGATCCCGTTGATTGGTCTGTACGAGTCGCCGAAGTGGAATCGGCTTCAGACATTCCAGATGATTTCACGATTGTCTCCAGTTCCCTTCACGTCAATCCGTGCAACGCGAAGACCCAACTCTTCACAAGCCGGAACAAAATCCCACGCATTCGCATCGGTCTCAGTTTCACCGACCATGCAGAGCGCCGGACCGGTAAAACCCCAGCACCGCGCAATGAGTTGTGAAACAAAACCGGGTGTGATTTCCAAGACAGCGCTCGGAAGCAGGCGTTCGCCAAACCAGGCATTGGCCGGCGGCGCGAGCGGTTCATGCAGTCGAACCACCAGGATATCGGATGGGCGCACGGGACGTCTGGCGAGAGCCTCAGTCGCGATCCGCCGCAAAGTCGGATGCAATAATGGGCCGATAGGATTAGTCGCGTGCCAGGTGTCCGGAACGTTTAGGGTGCGACCCATTTCGTAGCCGTTTCCAATCAATGCGCCGGCGCACGATCCATCAAGTGCCCCCGATGTTAGCAATACGCGCGCATTCGCCTCGAGTGACTTTGAAACATTTAGAAGTGGACGCCCATCGGATGCAACTTCGCTGGGCATTGACAGAGCGAGTGGGACTCGCGACTTTCGATGAGCCATGTAAGACAGCGCTATTGATAACAGCCCTGACGCGCCAAGGGTATGTCCAAAATGAAGCAGCGGGGTAGAAACAGGCACACTTGGTTCAATCACTGTCTGGAAGGCCGCCAACTCATGTCGGTCGCGAGCGCTGGGTCCGGTTCCCTGTCCGAGTATCAGCGCGGGTTCGGCGGAGGCGAAACTATTCACGACCCTGCGTAGTCCATCAGTCTCATCCACGCTGTTGGTTAACGCCGGTCCTGCAAGCGTAGGGTAATCGTTAATCTCCTTAGCGACCGTGATCTTAAGCACGACCGCAGCTTCGCCAAGGATGAAGCCTTTCGAGTTCTCTTGCCAAGGCGTCATAGGCGAACTTGAAAGCACTCGAAGGCTTTCAAAATTACTCTGATTTATTTGCGAGAGAATATCGACGGCTAAAACTACTGCTTCGTGCGCTCCGGCCTCCAACGCCTTGGTTGCCGCATACAATGCGTGGAAACCCGAATTGCATGAAGAGGAGAACATCGGAACGTGCTTGCCTGCCCAAGGTGTTTCCTCGAGCATTGGGCCAGGATCAAACGACCTGCGCCAGTTCTGGCTGTCAATTCCGTCAGTAGCGCCGTTGCAGGAACCGATAAAGATGGGCGTATCGCCGTTTGGAATTTCGTTTCCAAAGCAGTCTGCGAGCGCGATTTGGGCAAGGTTCTTCCAGCGGGCCATTCCTCTGAGATTGGAGTTCACTCCAACCGCTGACCGGCAAACTGGCGACGTGGTCCAACCGTTAAGAGGCCAGGGCCAGACCGGGGCTTCGCGCAGACTACTGCTGTTGAATGATTGAGTAAGACCGCCCTGGGCAGAAGCAATGCCCGCTGCTGAAATGGAGAGGCGCATTGGGATGTTGAAACGGTTTGGGGCGAGAGTGATGCCCACGCCAGAATGTTATCGCAAGTTATGCGGTGCCCCAGCGTCCAAATTGGCGCAGCTTGTGATAGCGTCGAGCCAGCCGTTCTTCCTGGCTGCAACTCACCGCTTCCGCTAGTCGTTCTGTCAGAGCTGCATCAAGAAAACGAGCCGCTTGATCGTAATCAGTATGGGCGCCACCCGCTGGCTCCTTGATGATTTGGTCGACCAGTTTTTCGGCAAAAAGATCCTGCGCGGTCAGCCGCAAGCCGGTTGCTGCCTGGTCAGCGCGCTTAGCGTCTTTCCATAAAATTGCAGCGCAACCTTCCGGCGAGATCACCGAGTAAATAGTGTTTTCCAACATCATTACCTGATCACCTACGCCGATTGCGAGTGCTCCTCCTGAACCACCTTCGCCAATTACGGTGACAATCACAGGAACTTTCAAACGAGTCATCTCCCGAAGGTTGTAAGCGATGGCTTCAGCTTGCCCGCGCTCTTCGGCGTCGATGCCCGGATACGCGCCGGGTGTGTCAATCAACGAAAAAATCGGGCGGCCAAACTTTTCCGCGAGTTTCATGACGCGCAGCGCTTTTCGGTAACCCTCAGGTTTGGGCATGCCAAAATTGCGATACTTGCGCTGCCGCGTGTCGCGGCCTTTCTGATGGCCAATCACCACGATTGGCAGACCATGAAAGCGGGCGGAGCCACAGATAATGGCTGGGTCGTCAGCGAATCTGCGATCGCCGTGGAGCTCAATAAACTCGTCGAACAATCGCTCGATGTAATCCAAAGTGTATGGACGATCGGGATGGCGCGCGAGTTGAACGCGCTCGAACGCGCTCTTGGAACTCTGATCCGACGCCGCGGCTGGCGTCGCCGATGCGGCGGGAGCGCCCTTTTCTTTTTCTGACTTAACTTTCTTTGACACGCTTTTAAAGTTGTTATCGCTTCTCGCGATGCTTTGAATCAACTGCTACCCGCTGATTCAAGCCATTCTTGCTGCGGATGCCAGAACCATCTTTTCGATCCGGATTTCACAGCCGAGTTCCTTTAACGCATTCGTCAGTTTCTCGCTGCGTTCGATGCGCAATGATGAATTTACCTTAACCCGGACAACCAAGTCAGGCTCGACGCGCGTTTCAAGCACCACATCGTAGTTACCCGGGTGGGTGTTCATCAGATGAAGGATACTGTCAAACAAACCGGCGGCGTCCTCACTCTTTGGGACTACCAATACAATCAATTCCTTCGATTTTGCCATCTCGTCCAGACTCTGCACCTGATCGACAATAACAGATGGTGGATTATCTTCGCTAAGCTCAAGCTTGCCCGAAACCAGAACCGGAAGTTCGTTGGCGACCAACACGGAATACTTCCGGTAAGTTTCAGGCCATAGAACGCACTTTGTTCCCCCCGCCTCATCTTCGAGACGCAGGAGGGCAAACCGGTCGCCTTTCTTGGTTGTCCTTGGCTGCAGATCGCCGATTATGCCACCGATGCTGATGCGAACGCCGCTGGAAAGACCGGGAAGGTCGACTGATTTTGTGGCCTTCATAGTTTGGAGAAGATCCACGTAGCCTCGGAGCGGATGGTCAGTTACGTAAAAACCGAGCGCGGCCTTTTCCGCCAGCAAGAGCTGCGTGCGGGTCCAGGCTACACCGGCCGCCACGGGTTGGTCCTGTATTTCGTCTTCGCTTGAACCAAACAGACCGTTCTGCCCCATCAGTCGTTCACGCCTCGCCCGTTGGGCCATCGATAACGCTCCGTCGATCGAGCTGGAAAGAGCGCCGCGCCATTCACAGAGTTCGCGCGCGTCAGACTTCAAAGAATCGAAGGCGCCGGCGCCGACCAATCCTTCGAGGGTGCGCTTGTTGAGCGTACCGTGGCCGAGCCGCTCCGCGAAGTCGAAGAATGACTTGAAGGGGCCCGATTTGCGCGCTTCAATTATTGAGTTGACCGCCGAATTACCCAGCCCCTTGATTGCGGCAAGCCCGTACCGAATGGCGCCGCTCAGCGGAGTGAAACCCAAAAAGCTCTCGTTGACGTCAGGAGGCAGCAACTTGATGCCCTGAGTGCGCAGCTCTTTTGAATACTTAAAGACCTTGGCGGCATCCTGCGCTTCACTGGTGAGCACTGCGGCGTAAAAGTGTTCCGGATAATGCGCCTTGAGGTAGGCCGTCTGAAAGGCGACGTATGCGTAGGCCACCGCGTGACTGCGAGGGAAGCCGTAGTCGGAAAACTTGTCCATCAGCGAAAAGATCTTCTCCGCCTTTTCTTTCTTGATTCCTCGCTCCACCGCGCCGTTAACAAATTTCTCCTGATGCAGCGCCATCTCGTCGCGTTTCTTCTTGCCCATTGCGCGGCGCATGAGGTCGGCTTCGCTCAGCGTGTAGCCCGCAAGCTTTTGCGCCAGCTGCATGATCTGTTCCTGATAGACGAGCACTCCAAAAGTATTGCTTAAGATCTCCTTCATCTCGGGGACGAGATAACGCACCGTCTTGAGCCCGCGGTGACGCTGGATAAACTCCTCCACCATGCCGCCATCCAGGGGGCCCGGCCGGTAAAGCGCATTCAAGGCTGAGAGGTCCTCGACGCCCTTCGGTTTAAGCTTGCGGCAGATCTCCTGCATACCGGAAGACTCAAACTGAAACACAGCATCCGTCCGGCCTTCGGCAAAAACCATCATGGTCTTTTCGTCGTTAAGCGCTATATCAGGCCAGTTAATCTCCGCGCCAAGCATCTGCTTAATCGACTTTAAGCAGTCATTTATTATCGTTAAGGTGCTAAGCGCTAAAAAATCCATCTTAAGCATGCCCGTCTTTTCAAGGTCGGACATGGGGTATTGAGTGGTTACTTCCTCCTTGCCGGAAACAGCAATGGGAATGAGTTCCTGCAGTGGGGCAGGCGAAATAACGACGCCGGCGGCGTGAACTGACGAGTGCCGGGCGCAGCCTTCAAGCCGCTGCGCAATCTCCATTAGGTCCTTTACCGCGGGGTTCGTCTCAATTTCTTTCCGTAATTCAGGTACCTGTTCCAGGGCCTGCGTCAGGCTCACGTTCCTTCCCCGAACCGGAGGAGGAATCATTTTTGCGATGCGATCGACTTCCGCATAAGGCATTTCAAGTGCACGGCCGACGTCCTTAATCGCCGCTCTGGAAGCCAGGGTTCCGAAAGTGATGATCTGGCAGACCGAGTCGCGGCCATAGAGTTCAGCCACGTGATTAATTACATCAGCCCGTCCGCGAACGCAGAAATCTATGTCGATATCCGGCATGGAAACTCTGCCGGGGTTAAGGAAACGCTCGAAGATAAGGTCATACTGCAAAGGGTCTACATCAGTTATTTGGAGGCAGTAGGCGACGAGCGATCCTGCGGAGGAGCCTCGACCGGGACCGACGGGAATCGAGTTATCCTTGGCATATCGGACAAAGTCCCAAACGATTAAGAAATAGCCGGCAAACCCCATCTGCTTAATCATCGCGATCTCATTCGCGAGGCGGGTCTGATAATCGGCCATCTCGTGCCTGAGCTCAGCTCGGCCCTGCTGGCGGTCCCAAACGGTTTGCCGCCGGCGCTCGAAACCTTCCCTCACCACTTTCTCGAAATAGTCGTCCGCCGAGGAGTCTTCGCCCGCGGGGATAGGGTAGTTAGGAAGGTGGTTAACGTCCTTCGGTAGCTGCAGGTCGCATCGTTCGGCAATTTCAACGGTTCGAGTTAGCACTTCGGGGAGTTCGTCACCAAAGATTCGCCACATCTCTTTCGGCGAGCGGACGTAAAAATTGGGGCTGGCGTAACGCAGTCGATTGGTTTCGTTGACGGTCTTGCCTGAGCCAATGCAGAGGAGCACATCGTGGGCGCGGGAATCCTCCGGCATGAGGTAGTGGGCATCGTTAGTGGCGACGAGGGGCACGCCCGTTTTCCTTGAAAGGTCGACCAAAGGTTTTCTTATGCGCTGCTGTGCCTCAAGTCCATGTTCCTGAATCTCAAGGAAGTAGTTTCCCTTCCCCATGATTTCTTCAAACTCGAGTGCCGCTTTGGCGGCGCCGTCAAAATCATCGCGCGCCAGAGCTGCGGAAGGCATACCTGATAGACACGAGGAAAGCGCAATTAAGCCTTTCGAGTGTTGCGCGAGTAGTTCCTTGTCGATTCGCGGTTTGTAATAGAAGCCTTCGGTGTAGGCCTTCGAAGTCAGGCGCGCGAGATTACGGTAGCCTTCGAGATCTTTCGCCAGCAGAATCAAATGAAAATTTGCCTTCTCTCCCGGCGCCGCAGCTGTCCGTTCCCGCCGGCTCCCCTTCGTGATGTAGGTTTCACAACCGATGATCGGCTTGATTCCCTTCGCCTTCATTGTGTTGTAGAAGGTGATCGCCCCAAACATGTTGCCGTGATCGGTCATGGCACACGCGGTCATCCCGAGTTCTTCGATTCGTTTCGCGAGCGGTTTGATTTGTATGGCGCCGTCGAGCAGGCTGTAATCGGTGTGGAGATGAAGGTGGACGAACTGTTGATCCGGCATAGGAATGCTAAATGAAACAAGCCACTGGCATGGCCAGCGCAGTTAGAAATAATCGAGTATGGAACGGACGTTTGCCACTATAACACGGGGCTACGGATCGCTGCGCGACTCTGACACAGCGCGACCTGCATGGGATTACTCCCACTCAATCGTGCTTGGCGGCTTTGAACTTATGTCGTAGACAACTCGATTAATGCCTCTAATTTCAGAGATTATTCGCGACGAAGCACGCGCGAGCAGGTCGTGAGGGAGTCGCGCCCAGTCAGCGGTCATTCCATCAACACTAGTGACCGCTCGAATGGCCACCACTTTTTCATACGTGCGCTCGTCACCCATGACCCCGACAGTTGAAATCGGGAGCAGAACGGGAAAGGCCTGCCATACGGAGTTGTAGAGTTCGGCGAAGCGCAACTCTTCATCGAAAATTCTGTCAGCAGCCTGAAGCAGACGAACCCGTTCTTCAGTGACCTCGCCGATAATCCTCACTGCGAGACCCGGGCCCGGGAAAGGGTGCCGGGTTAAGGATCTCTTCAGGAACCCCTAATTCCCTTCCGATGAGACGGACTTCGTCTTTGAACAACTCCCGGAGCGGCTCGATCAATTTCAAGTGCATCTTCTCCGGAAGTCCGCCCACGTTGTGATGGCTCTTGATCACCGCCGATGGTCCGAGGACTGAGACTGACTCGATCACGTCCGGATACAACGTTCCCTGCATGAGGAAAGCGACATCCCCCAGCCTGTTCGCCTCCTGCTCAAAAACGTCGATGAACGTCTTGCCGATAACTTTTCGTTTCTGCTCAGGATCTACAATTCCCTTCAACCCGCCGAGAAACCTTTCACCGGCGCGGACGCCGACGATGTTCAGTTTCATTCGTTGCTGCAAAAGCGTTAGCGTGGACTCGAATTCATTCTCACGCAGCACGCCGTTATCGACGAAAATGCAGGTTTGTCGATCGCCTATGGCGTGGTGAACGAGGGCGGCAGCTACGGTAGAATCAACGCCACCGGAAAGCCCGGACACTACCCTCCCCTTGTCGCCGACCGCGTTACGAATTCTCTCTATCTGCTCCTCAATGACTGCCGCAGGAGACCAGTCTCCCTGGCAACTACAGATCGAAAAAAGGAAATTTCGGAGTACTTGCGCACCGAGCGGGGTGTGCGCCACTTCAGGATGAAACTGGACGCCAAAAATCCTGCGTTCGGTATCTTCAATCGCGTTAAGTGCATCGTCGGTAAGGGCTGTTAACCGGAAGCCCGGAGGCACCGAGGTCATCTGATCGCCGTGACTCATCCAGACGTCCATCTCCGCAGGCAATCCTTTGAAAAGCAAACTCGACTCGTCCACCACCTTCAGTCGCGCATACCCAAATTCGCGGTTTGGAGACGACTTCACTTCGCCTCCCATGTCGAACGCCAGCACCTGCAGGCCATAACAGATACCCAGCACTGGACAATCCAGCTTTTCGATCAAGTCAGCGGCGGGTTTGGGCGCGCCGTCTTGATAAACGGATGAAGGGCTGCCTGAGAGAATTACGCCCTTCAGTTGACGCTCGCCGATTCGTTCGATGGAGGCATTGAAAGGAAGAATCTCGCAATAGACGCCCGCTTCGCGAACGCGGCGCGCGATGAGCTGTGTGTATTGCGATCCAAAGTCAAGTACTATGATGGTTTCGTGTTGTGTGTCGCTGGACAATAAAAGCACCTCTGCTGACGCTTCGCGCGTCCTAACATTCGGTCGAAACAAACGAACCGTGGATTATTACTTTTGGATTTGAATAACTCAAGAAGAGCAAACTTTCAGACATTGATTGCTAACCGGATGCGAATGATTATTTCAAGGTCGGGGGTTACCATTGCAGGAAAAGTAGTCCTCAGGCTGTTAATGCTATTCGTCGTTGGGGCGTTTGGCTGGGCCTTTGCGCAAAGCGTGGATGTCCCGGGCCAAATCGCCGGCCGCCAGCTTAGCCTCTCCCAGCCGCTTACAGTCGCCTGGCGTTACGATTCCAATCTTACGATGAATTTAACGCCAGCCTCTGATAAGGAACGCGTTTACCTGCCGCTCGCCGGCGGCACGATTGTTTCGCTTAAAGCTGAAAATGGCCAACTGAATTGGCGCTCGGAAATGGGTGGTGAATTATCTGCTTCTCCCGCCGCCGACGAGCTGCGGCTCTACGTCGCTTCGGAGACGGGCAAGCCCGAAAGTGGCGCGCGGCGAGCCACGGGGGCTTTACGTGCCCTCGGGCGGGAGGGCGGCGTCACCCAATGGATGCGCACTTTGGCGATGCCTCTGAGGGGTGCATTGACGCTCAGCGATGGCAGGCTTTTCGCAGGCAGCGACGATGGGAAAGTTTATGCGTTTGCTGCGAACTCAGGTGAATTGACCTGGACGTATGACTACGGAAATGCTTTCAAAGGTCAACCGGTGGTCGCAGACGGTTTCGTTTATGTTGGGAGCGAAGACGGAAACGTGCTCAGTCTGGACGCAAGTTCTGGAAAGCCTGTCTGGCGTTTCAAAACTAAGGGCCCGGTGCGTGGCCCAGTGGCGCATTACCGGGGAGTAATCTTTTTCGGCTCAGGCGATGCGTATGTCTACGCAGTTAACGCGCAAACCGGAAAACTACTTTGGCGAAAACGCACAGGTGCAGCGGTTCAGGCTGTGGTCCAAACTGGCGAGGATCTGCTGGCCGCATCCCTTGATAATTTTGTCTATAAATTTTCAATGACGGGGGCGCGGTTATGGAAGCGCCAACTTCCAGGCCGAATTTCGTCGCAGCCGCTGCTCGCCGGTGATGGAGTCTTGTTTACACCGCTCTCCAGCACGATTGGAGTTGTGCTTGAGATGCGCGACGGGCGCCAGGTTAACTCGCTTCCAGTAGATGAGGAAATTACGACTTCGGCATCTTCAATCGCCGTCGGCGATACGGTGTTACTCACGTCAGAGCATGGACTGCTCGCGTTTAGAACGCCGCGTGAGGCGTCGCCTGCACCGAAGGAATGAGCTCATCGCTTCTGTGCTAGAGGCCAAGGGTTACAGGGATTTGGCTTCCGCGCCGGTTTCGCCCTCCTCAACAACAGGGCGTCGGCGAAAAATCATTATGAACACCCGCGACAAGAGGCCGTTGAGGATATATCCGATGACGATTGCGAGCAGAACATAACGGGAGTAGAGGAAAATGAGCATCCCCACGGCCACCGCAAGGATTATTGTGCGCATGCTGCGGCTACGCGTTCCGACCGTCTTAAAACTTGAAAACTTAAGCGTGCTAACCATTAGCAAGCCGAGCAACCCCACCAGCGTCATCAATAAGAAGGAATAGATTTCCGCGCGCGCGCGGCCGTAAGCGATCAATGGCACCGGCGCGAAGTGGATGATTGCAGCGATCAACCCACCAGCCACTGGAATTGGCAATCCAACAAAACTCTTTTTATCCGTCTTGATGGTGCCTTCGGCCAGAATTCGCGGCCGGGAAGATTGGACATTGAAGCGCGCCAGCCGGAAGGCGCCGCACATCAAGTACATGAATGACAAGAACCAGGCGAGGCTATGAAGATCGCTTCCCTCTTTTAAAGTGGCGCCATAACCCCAGACATACGCGAGCACAGCCGGCGCCAGTCCGAAGGTGACCACGTCGGCAATCGAATCAAGTTGCACGCCGATCTCAGTCGTGGTTTTAGTCATGCGAGCTATCCGGCCATCCAACATGTCAAACAGAAGTGCCCACCCGATTGCTTTGGCCGCATTGTCGAGATATGACGCGGCCTTGATTAGATCCTCATCGACGCCTGTGCCAACGAACTGAAAGCCGCGGGCCGCAGCCATCACGGCGTAGAAGCCCATGCCAATATTTGCAGCGGTGAAAACTGACGGGATCAGGTAAACGCCCTTGCGCAGGCCGCGCCGATCGGGGTTCCTGGGCTCCAACTCATATTCCTGTTCGGAATCAGTCGTCATCTAATTCTCCCGATGATAGTAGTCCCGCCCTGAACCCGGGCGCCTTCAGCTACGAGGATTTCAACATTCGAAGGCATGAGAATGTCGGTGCGGGAACTGAATTTGATTAACCCGAATCTTTCGCCGAGCGAAACGCGCTCGCCGGCACGCTTCCAGCAAATAATTCGGCGGGCCAGAATTCCCGCAATTTGTTTGCAAACGATGGTGATCTTTTCGCCCTCGATTGTTAGAGCGTTTTGCTCGTTTACGAGACTAGCCCTCTCATCCATCGCCACTAGAAACTTTCCCTTGGTGTAAGCCACATTGGTAATCTGACCGGCGATGGGAGCGCGGTTGATATGCACGTCAAGGGGCGACAGGAAGATACTAACCAGAGTTACAGAAGCCTCAGCGCCGTTTTCGATTTGCTTGATCCGAGTCACACGGCCATCGGCGGGAGACACCACCACATTAGGATCAGTGGGGGCTTCCCTCTTCGGATCGCGGAAGAAATAAGCCATGAAGGCAGCGATGGCCCCAAACACGATGGCGACGGGCCAATAACCCAGCGCCACCAGAGTCAGCATCAAGGCCAGCGGCACCAACACATACAAAATTCCTTCGCGAGCTATAACGACTCCTTAAACTGAATGGCACTTGCCCGATAAGACTGCTGCTGTAAGAAAGGGGACGTGTGGCGTTCCACGTCCCCCAAAAAAATCAACTCACCTAGAGAAAACCGTTATCCCGGTTATTAATGACTCACGCTTTCACCCTTTTGGTGTTGCGTCATAATGGAATACATCTGATCTTTTAGTGCCAACTTCTTTTTCTTGAGCGTAATCTCTTCCAGCTGTTCTTCGTCGCTAGGATAAGCCAGAGCTGACAATTCACTTAGCCGTTCTTCGTATCGAGTATGTTCCCTGGCAAGTTCCCGAAACTCAGGGTCTCGATTCATCAGCTCCTCTTTAAGCACATCCGCGGTTGTAATCTCCATTTTACGCAGGTCTCCTTTCAGACGATTCGACGGGGACGAGATTGATTAGGGGAGGTTCTCGGTACGACCTCCCAGGAATGTTTGGGCACGAAAAAATGTTAGCCCAATTAGCGTATTGGATCAAGCGAATCGACGAGCTTGACGGTCATCACCAAAGCATCTTCAACGGGATCAGAATAGTAATTTTTGCGTCGTGCCGTTACGTTGAAGCCACACTTTTGGTAAAGTGCAAGAGCGGCATTGTTTCCAGCACGTAGCTCCAAAAACGCGACCGGCGTCCGCAGCAGCCGTCCTTGTTCCATTATTTTCCCCAGCAGATCCTGACCAATACCCCGCCGACGATACTCATCTCTGACGGCGACGTTATTGATGTGAAGTTCGTCCGCGCCCATTCTGGCGACAATGTAACCTGCCAGACTGCTGACGCCGCGACGCTGCTCCGGATTGTTAATGCGGGCCACGAACATCAAATTGCGGTGCCGGCCTTGCAGTTCGGCATAATAGGCCGCCCATCCCCACCGACTTAAACCCGAACTCTCTTCAATTTCGACCACTTCGAGGAGGTCGTGTTCCGTCATTTTGGCGATCGACACATCACCGCCAACTGCGAAGGCCGGTTCAGTCATTTTGTTATTTTCGCCAGTTCAGCGTCTGAAGGTCTAACGTAGATGGCCTGTAGCTCCGCAGGTCGCTGCGTAATTCCTTGCTGGTAAGCTTGTTTGGCCAGAGCCGCTACGTGCTTCGCGAGGTTTGGACTCTGGCGGACAAGTTCCCATCCCGAGACTTCCGTTTTCAAAGGCTCATCGTCTGTTGCGTCCTTGAAAGCGATACTGCCCTCGCGTGCCGCTCTCTCGATCCTTTCGCGATGTAACTCTGCGCCACTACCGGTCCAACGAAGGATTGCAAGAGTGCCGTAACGCTCAATCAACTTGTCCGGAGAAAGATGCGCGGGCGCGTCAAGTGCCTCGACCACGAGATCCGCCGCGGATTTTGCAACCGCGAACATTTGCGCAAAAACTTCGCCGCGACCAGCCGGCAAAAGCGCGACTGTTGCCGCGGACACCCCTGCGGAGTGGGCCACCGCCGACAGCGTGGGAATTCCGATACACGGACGTTCAAGAGTTGCAGCGAGGGCTTTCAAAGTTGAGATCCCTATGCGCAAGCCTGTAAAACTCCCCGGCCCGGATGCGCACGCAAAGAGATTCACCTGGTCTAATGATAGCTCCGCTTCTCCCAGGCAATCGTCGATGTCTCGCAGTAATGTGTTTGATTGCGAGATCGCAGGATCGCCCTCGCGGGCGGATAACTCGACATCACCTCGCCCCAGCCAGACACTCCCGCCAAGGGTCGCAGTTTCCAGACTGAGTATTAAAGGAACTTCATCCATGCAATCAAACGGCGCAGCTCACTGCGCTGTACCAGGCGAACGTGTCACTACCCGCAGGATTCTCGACATGCAGTTAGCCACTTGATACGGCCACCGCGGAAAGCTGTTAAAACGCCCGTTGACGCTAATGGTGGCGAGTATCGGATCGGGCCAACGCTCGCGCAACGCTTTGGCCAAACCGCGCGGACTTTTCCATTGCGCTGCCATCGGAATCGGATGACGCATTGGGGGTTGGTTAATTGCAAATGGGTTGGCCCAATGTTTGAGGACGTTTTCAACCAACCACTCGGGCAGATCCATTGCCTTTGCCGGAACAGGTAGCGACTCGACATTCGCGGCGAGGAGCCGGTTCGCAAGGCCAATTGCCGAAACGATCCAGCCGGCCCTCTTCTGATCACGTCCCAGACAAGTTTCCCAGTCAAACGAAGCCGGAAGAGATTCGACAGATGCTCCGATGTCACAAAGCCACAGCGGCCGCCAGGCGCCATGCTTCAAAAGATGAATCGCTGAAAGCGCGAGATGGTCTTCACGTCCAACTATGCGAATCGTTTCCGAGCGCAGAGGAACTGACGCTGCTCGGGCGAACACGTCGTCAATCTTACGGTCGGCGAGCTCAGAAAAATGTTCATGCAGATCGATCCAGCAATCGTTCACTTCCGGCGCGGCTAAAACGTCTTTCGCCAGATTGTAGTGGCGAGGATGAATGCAAAGATCAATATCACCATATGGCCGGAGAGTGCGTTCCGGATAAAGACCGGCCGCGGCCCATCCTTTTGCGAGAATTGCATCCACCGACGACTGTCGCAGCAACCGAAACACTCTCTCAATTTTTTCTTCGTGAATCTCGGATTGCAATGAGAGGAGCCGGTAGGCTTGGTGGAGCATCTCTGCCGCGGGATATTCTCGAAGTTCCGTTTGGCTTATTCGCCGCCAACCGAGCGCCGCTGCGCCAGATCCATAGAGGAGCGGGGAAACTTCATCCAACTCGAGTGCGGAAATTTCGAGCGGTTGAAGTTCTGTAGCGCGCCACGAGCCGGCCAGAACTCGTGCCACCAGATCACCTTTGCGCATACTCGGTTTCACGTTCACAAATCAGAAATCAGGAAGCTTGCGCGTGGCATCGACTATCTATTTTCCACCCGAGCGAGCATCGCCGGCACCAGCTCGGAGGCATTGCCTCTGACCCCCTTCAACACCGCGGCCTGCGAGGTTACTCGATGCAAAGTGGCCATCGCCCGTTCAGGATTGCGCCTCGCGGAGACTGTATTGAAAAGCAGTTCGAGTACTCCTTTGCCGGGAGTTAACTGACGCGGCCGCCATCGCGCCCCACTTTTGAAATGCGTCATGAGAACCAGGCCCACCGGCAACGGCTTGGTTCCCGAGTGACCGCCGAGCTCCGCAACTGTGACTTTCGTTTGCTCGTATCTGCCTTCATCGCGAAGCTCCAACGGCTTTGCGAAAGGATGCACTCGGCCGCGAGAGTCGAAAACCGCATACTCATCGGAATAGTAAGTTGCGCCCGCCCGAACCAGTTCCGCCACCAGCGTTGATTTACCGCTGTAACTCCGTCCGGGAATCACGATCGCCTTCCCTTTCCAACCCACGACACCGGCATGTACAAAAACGCGGTGGTGCGCCAGCTCGGCGACAAAGATTCGCAGGTCCGACTCAAACCGTTCGAGCACTGCATCAAGATCGAGCGAACGTTCAAGTTGCAAATGGTCACGGTAGAGAATGTTGAATCGACGTACTTTGGAGCGCGTGCCGGCGCCAGCAGCCAGGATCGAGTAAACACGATCTACGACGGGCGACGAAGCGCTTTGCGATTCATGCGGCAAGTGTTGCCGCACGCGATCGAGCAGAGCCGGGTCATTCGAACGGATACCGATTCGAACGCCGTAAGAGTTGATCGAGAAGCCGGCCGACCATTCAAGGCGATCAATTTTTGACATTTCAGCAAACGGAAGCTTCAGCCGCGGCAGTTTGCCTTCTGAGGTAATCATTTCATTTGGCGACGGAATCTAGTCGCTCCATCGAGAAACTATCCAGCCAGACTGCACCAAAGGCCGGACAAGGCGCACTGGCACATGGCTCTCGTTGAAGGCCAACGAAAACGGCGCTCGTTTCTGCAGAAGTCTCAAACTCGAAACTTGAAACCTGCCACGCCTGACTCCCCTTTGACAATGGAACGGATTGCCCAAGTTTCCGCCTGGCGCCGATAGCTTCCTTAACCACCATGATGGGCAAACTACCGGTGACAAGATCCTGTGAACGAGCAGCAAAGTTAATTCGGTAACGCCTGGAGGGCTCGACCAGAATCAACTGGGAGATAAATGGAGGCTCCGTCATTGAGTCGCCCTTAAATTCCACTTTCAGGCTTCGTGAGCCGCTGTGTGCACCGGCTGAATCCACGCCAAGCGTAATGGCAGGGATCGAGCGCGCCACTCGCCATCCGAATCCGACCAGATCGAAAGTTAGCGGAGCTTCGAAACCTCCATCCTGAATTGTTGGCTTAGCCTCCGTCTCCTGGCCGCTCCGAGATATCTCGTACGCCTCAGCAAAGGCGTCCCTGGTCAACAGGAGCTCTACCAGCTCGCGCCGAACTTCCACCGGAATGTTCCTGGCAGCGCGCACTTGTTCGATGGCCTCAGTCGGTTTCCCGCGCCGGGCCAGAAGTTTGGCGAAGGCGAGGTGCAATCTCTCGGTGTTGATTTGTGCGAGGTTCTCGGTTAGCCGCGTGTCGCCCTTCGAAATCGCCCACGCCAAATCAATAAGATTTGGAATCAGCGCTGGTTCACTACGAGCCGCCTGGTTCAGATCTTTGAAGGCTTCGTCATATCGTCCGCCCCTCAGCAACGCGTTCCCACGCTGCCAGCGGGGCTCAGCGTAAAACGGAGCTCGTTTCACGGCTTCATCAAACGCTGAAAGAGCGGCAGTCCGGTCGCCTGACTGATCGCGAAGGACGCCCAGGTTTAGCCAGAGCGAATAGTCGGATGGTCGGAGCGCAGCCGAACGCTCCAACTCCAATATCGCGTCTCCGAATTGCCCGGAGCGAGTCAGAGCCTCAGCGCCGGCGAGATGTGACTCCGGATCCGTTGGAGTCAGCTGCGCCGCTCTTTGAGCCGCTGGGAGACTCTGCATTCCCGCTGCATATCTCGAAAAAAGGCGCGACAGACCGAAAGCTCCGGCTGCACTGATTATCCAGAGGCAGAACCCGATTGCCAGGACAACTCCGAAAAGTTGCACTGCTGAATTCGCGGCGAGCCTTTGTGTAAGTTTTTGCAAAAGCCGGAGGAGTGGAGAGTGTTGCCGGATGGAATGAAATGAAAACAAAGGGCGTGTCAACTCCATTCGGAGGACACGCCCTTCGTTCGTTTTTAAGTGTGCGGGATTAGAGTCCGCTGGGGCTCGGGTTGACTCCGCCGCCGCCACGAAGGGCTGCCCAAAGCACTACCGGAACTGCGACAGCAGAAATAACGATGGCCGCAGTTACGCCACCGCCAATGCCGCCACCACCACCACCGCCAGTTGCTGCACCAGCCAATGACGAGGTGCCTTGGGGACTTAGGGCGCCGTTCAAATAGCAGAAGCCCATACCCTTACGATTGCTGTTGGTTTTTTCAGACGAGCCCTCGGCTGTGTAGACCTCTGCCTCGCCTGGACCGTTTTTCTTTACTACCACGCATCCTCGGAGAATCTTGACCCGCACTTCACCGTTGTCGGCGAAATCGAGTTGGATGGCGGAGTCTGGCGGCAGCTCAACAGTGCCGAGCGCGCCGAGGTCAATCGTGGCGCTAACACCCGCTGGCGTTTCAATTGTCGCGCCGGTGAGCAAACTTGCTCCACTGGCGGCGCTCGCGCCGTTTACAGTAATCGGGCCACCCGCAGTTGTCAGCCGCGCAATAAACTGTTGCGGCACGGCAGCTGTGGTCGCGGAAGAAGTTGCCTCGGCAAAACTCAATTGAATGCAGACTTGAGCCATCGCGAAAGCGAGGAACACGGCAATAGCTTTGAAACCCTTCCGTCTATTTGTGGTCATCTTTTTGTCCTTAGTTGAAAAAAAGCAGTATCAGATTTGAAATCCGAGGTCTTGGATGGGCGAAGTTTACTTGGCTTCAGCGCGAACGTCAATGCCTTTGTGCGGAATTCCGCTCATTTTTGACAAAATTCTGCTTGCTCCCCGGCACCTCTCACCCGTTCATTTTTTCAGAAAACGTCGCTCAAACTCTTCCGCCAATTTTGGATCCAGGGTCTTGAGCACCTGGTACTCATCGAGCGCGCCCTTCTTGTCGCCTAATGCGACGTAAGCAATGGCCAAATTGTAATGAGCCTCGGCATAGGAGGGGTTCAGTTTAATTGCGGTTTTAAACGCGGCCGCGGCCTCCTGATATTGTTTTGTTCCAAAGTAAACCTTGCCGAGGTTGTTATGAGTTTCCGCACTTTGCGGCTTGAGCACGAGGGTCTTCTTGTAAGCTTCGATTGCCTGGTCAAACTGACGCGCCTGAAACAAAGCGGAACCCAGGCTATTGTAAGCGTCTGCGAAATCACTTCTTAGGCGCACCGCCTGTTGGAGCGCAGCGACTGCTTCGTGGAACTTGCCCAATTTGTAAAAGGCCGTGCCGAGATTGTAGTGGGCTTCGGCAAACTCTGCTTCGAGTCGGACTGCCCTGCCCAGGATTTCCGCAGCCTCCGCATAGTTGCCAAGGTTGTTGTAGACAGAGCCGAGATTGTTAAGCGCTTTGGCATACTCCGGTCTCAACCGAATTGCTTCTTTGTAGGCTTCGATCGCTTTCTGATACCGATCAGGCGCGCCAACTCGATCTGGCGCTTCGGCAAGCTTCGCGTAAGCGTAACCAAGATTGTTGTAGGCCACAGCGTTGTCGGGTTTGAGTTTGACTGCCTGAAGCAATTCGCTGACAGCCTGACCGTAATCGTTGAGCAATATCTGCAAACTTCCGAGGTTGGTTCTCGCTTCCGCATACTCGGGCTTGAGCCTGATCGCCTCTCGATAAGCGAGCGTCGCCTCCGGATATTTCCCGGCCATATAGTAAGCGTTTCCAAGGTTGTAGCGCGCGTCGGCAAATTGAGGATTTACGGCGATCGCCTTGATAAAAGTATCAATGGCTTGCGGGTATTGACCAGTAATGTAATACGTTGCGCCAAGATTATTGAGCGCGTCAGCGTCGCCAGGCTTCAGCCGAATTGCTTCGCTAAAAGCACTGATGGCTTCGGGATAGCGAGCGGCTTTGTAAAAGGTCGCGCCGAGGTTGTTG
Source organism: Pyrinomonadaceae bacterium (assembly GCA_963724185.1). Taxonomy (GTDB): domain Bacteria; phylum Acidobacteriota; class Blastocatellia; order Pyrinomonadales; family Pyrinomonadaceae; genus PSRF01. The sequence goes on from CAVRTN010000003.1 coordinate 144,668, forward strand.
TGGGCTACAGCGTCGTTTGGCGTCCGCCTGATCATCCTTTGCAACACGTCCAACGCCTGAGTTGGCATTCCCAGTTTGTCATATACAAATCCGAGGTTGCTCAGTGCTGTGGCGTTATCCGGTTGTAACTTCACCGCTTGTTCATACGCAGTTGCCGCTTCCTGGAAATGGTTCAAGCTGAGCAAACTGTCGGCAAGTGCAGTGAGTGCTTCAGGCCAATCGGGTTTAACGCGGATCGCTTCTCTGAACGCCCCCACCGCTTCGTCGTATTTCTCGAGAGAACTAAGTGCGATTCCAAGATTGAAAAAAGCATCTGCATCGTTTGGCTTCAGTACCAGCGACTGCTTGAAGGCTTCCGCGGCTTCACTGTTTTTGCCGCTACTAAAATAGGCGGCGCCAAGATTGTTGTAGATGACCGGATCTTTGGGCGTGTGTTTTAGTGCATTCAGATACGACTCGATCGCGTGCGCAAAATCTCCCAGGTCGTAAAAACTATTTCCCTGGTTCTTGAAAGCTTCGCCTTTGTCAGCGTCGGAAAGCGTCGGTTCGACTACCGTGGTGCCTGGCGTCGGAGTGGGTCGTGGCCGTCGTCGATCCGGCGTCGTATTCCTGGCAATCTCGGTGGGCCGCACCGCCGGCTTGGTCGAACGTTTAACTACCAGCATCGCCGCGCCGCCGGCGAGATCGCGTACCCGTTGCGGACGCTTAAAAATGATTGCCGCGCCACCCATCATGTCCTGCCCACGAAAAGCGCTGGCGCCGCCACCCTGTGGGAGCATCGCAGGCATCGCTTCAACCAGCGAAGCGATGAGCAGCAGCGCTACGGCGCTCTTGAGCGGAATTAGCCTACGCATAATTTTTATTTGACTCAGCGGCCCATCGCGGCTTGGACGCAGCCATCACAACCAGCGTTGTAAGAACCAGCGAGTTAATCAAAATATGAAGCCCAAAGTCCGCGAGGCTGTGCACGGCAACACCTGCGATGGCGATTGTTGCTCCGAAGGCTGCAGCCCGACGAAATCGGTTCGGTGACCGCAAGTTTTCTCGGGTAGATCGGAACAGCGACAGCACAAACCAAACCCCAATAGCCAGACCAACCAGACCGCCACTGGCGAGCAGCTCCAGATAATCGTTGTGGGCCTGTTGAGGTGTCATCGCGCCCGACGCGTCATGAAACTCCGGGACCCGCGCCCAATAAGCTCCCATACCCACGCCGACAATCGGATTTGCCGAAAACATTTTCCAAGTGGTTGCCCAAATTTCATTTCTCCTGACGCCGTCACGAGACTCGACGGTTGCCGATGGCAGCTCGTTGCCGGTTGTCGCCAGCCTGGCTGCGAGTTGATCGCCTCCCATCCAAAGCGTTCCAAAAATGACCCCGCCAATCAGGATCACTAAGAGCACGAGCTGCGCAGTTTTTGACCGGAGCAGCATCGCCGTTCGTGAGCCTGACGTTGAAGCGTTTTGCAGCGGCGTGACAGTGGTGAAGAGCAGCATCGCCGCAGTGACCTGGGCCAGCATGGCGATCAACCCACCACGTGAGTTGCACAAAACCAGTCCGGTCCACAGCGGCAATAAGGCGGTCAGGTATATCAAGCCCTGGTCGCGTCTGACGCCGCCGCCCACCACGAGACCGAGCGCCAGGCCAAAACCCATTTCCATCAGGTAAGCAAAGTGGTTTCGATTGATGAACTGCCCATAACCCTGCTCGGGACCGATGATTGGCAACCCAAACCCGACTGAGTGCTGCATGGTTTGTCGCAGGATGCCAAAGATTGCACTGGCCACGGCCACCGCGATCACAACGTTGATTAGCGCGCGCAGGCGTCTTTCGGTCGAGGCATACCGCCAAACCAGCATGCCCGCTAGCGCCAGTGCCAGGACTTGAAAAACGAAAAAGCGAGTTTGATATGGATCGGCACTGATTGAATTCCAGCTCGAGTTAGCGGCGGTTCCAAATCGAATCGACTGCACGAAAGAAAAGAGTGCAAACGCGAGCACAGGAAGGGCTATCCTTCTGATACCGTTCAGGTCGCTAAACCATTCCTGCCTTAGCAGCCCTTCGATCAACCACAGAATACAAAGACTGAAAACCGCACAAACGAAGAACGCTTTCCACCAGGGCTCAGCGGTGCCATAAGGAATCGCGGTGAAAGCGATAACCCCAAGGAGGAGGACGAAGACCATTCTTCCCAACAGATCAGCGCTACGCAGTCGTGAAGAGACGCCTGGTAACTCAACAACCGGCACCGAGCGCAATTTGGTTGACTGCGACATCAACCAGCGATCTTTCCAACCGAAACATTCATCGGGAATTGTGCGTTTAGCGGCGCGGACGATTGAAAGGCTCGCTCAGCAGCCTCCGCCAGCTCTTGCCGAAAAGAACTTGTAAGGTAATTCATGTTAAGCAGCAGTGGAGGCCCATCAACTGGTCGGTAGAAATTCATCCAACCCCACTCGCCGTTCTCGGTTGCCAGAGGCAACTGAAAACACCAGAACTTGCTCGAATCTCTTCCCATCGCTTCATGTACATCCGCATGTTGCCATGACCAGTAAATCTGGCCGCCACGAAATTCCGCGGTACCTCTGTTCCGGCGAGGTTCGAGGGCGCTCCAAACGCGTTCATTTATTTCGGCGCAGCCGGCTTGGCCCAACTGCAAATTTGCGTAAGCAAATTCTCCAAACTCAAGTAACTGCCCAAGAGCTTCGAACAGTTCATTCAGGGTTGAAGCTTGTGATAGTGACAAACTGGCTCGGCGCAAGCGAATGTTATTGGCAACACGAATTCGCCGATCGCCAACCGTGCGTTTCATCCCTGCCCGGAGTTCATCAACCTCGTGATAACGCAGATGGCCCACGCCGATAATTACCGCGACCGCGATTACGAACAGAACAAACCCGGTCTGCGGCGACGACGTTTTAGTGAACAGGGCCGCCAGCAAGCCAAAGAGCGCGCACACCGCGTAGAGAATTAACACCACGCGACGTTGCGACCAACCGCGGGCCAGCAGCATGTGATGAATGTGTTCACTGTCGCCTTGAAAGACTGGCCTCCCGCCGACGAGCCGCCGCGCCATCGTCACTCCTGTATCCACTACCGGTAACCCAAAGGCCAGGATCGGAGTTAATACCGCGACTGCGGTGGTCGCCTTTTGCGTGCCCAGCACGGCCAGCGCAGCGAGCAGGAAACCAACGAAGAGCGCACCGGAGTCGCCCATGAATATGGATGCAGGATTGAAGTTGTAACGGAGAAACCCGGCCAGCGCGCCACAGAGCACGAGCGCCACTACGATCATCAAGTGGTTATGTTGGGCGAGTGAGATAACCAGAATTACCAGAGATGAAAACAATGCCGCACCCGGCGCCAGGCCATCCATTCCATCGATCAGATTGAAGGCGTTGGCAATGCCCACCAGCCAGAAAACTGTAACCAGGAACCCAACCACCGGAGGCAAATAAACCGCGCCCACAAATGGAATTGCCAGGACTTCAATTCTTCCGCCCATCCAGTAGAACAGCGAAGCGATTAGCCCGAGACAGATAAACTTCGCAGCTGCATTCGCGCCGCGCAGGTCGTCATAGATACCCAGCAGCAACACCAGAGTGGAAGGCACGAGCGCGATGAGAATGTCAGTGGTGTAATAAGTGCGGAGCGACTCAGTGACAAAATTCGAAACCAGCGGCAGTGTGGAAAGCGCCAGCCCCATTGAGAGGTAGATGGCCACGCCACCCAATCGCGGGATACCAATCTTGTGGATCCGGCGATCATCTGTCGGCACGTCAAGCAGGTTGAAACGTTCACACAGCCGCCGGACCAACGGCGTGATAAAAAGTGCCGCGGTGGTGGCGATCAAAAATAATGCGAAATACGATTTCAACCGCGACTACCTCTTGGGGTTCCGTTGAATGCCTTGATCATAAGTGAAAGTCAGCCGCGCGCAGCCGAGATATAACCCGCCGGCTTCGTTTGAGTAGAGTCTTCGCTTTTGGCGGTGGCCTGAGCGTGGAAGAGGGCAATCATCTGCGGCAGCAAGTTCGTTTTGGAAAATCGATCGGCAATTTCTGAAACTTCATCGCGCGAGCGGGTTTCCTTTTGCCTGGCCGCGTCCAGAATGTGATCGGCTACAAGTTGGGCCTCACCATGCCTTGCCGAGTAAGCCCCGTAGCTCATGTTTGTCTGCCTTGCAATCTCGGTAATGTGACTCTCGGTTGGTCCGATGTAAAGCAAGGGACTGCCAACCGCTAAAATGTTGTAGAGTTTTGAGGGGTGAACAATTCCCACAAACTTGTCGCCCATCACAATCGCGTGTAAGTCTGCGGCCGACAGTGAGCCTGCGAGCATTTCAAATGGTTGGTAAGGAAGGCAACGGACGTTGTCTAGATCATGCCGCAACGCGAATTCCCTAACCTTCTTTTGTTCGCTTCCTCCGCCAACAAAACAAAAGACTATGTCAGAAATGGGCTCCGCACCTTTTCTGATGAGCCGCGCCGCTTCGAGCAGCGTGTCGAGCGGATGACACGGGCTGTGATTGCCCGCGTACATTACCACGAACTTTTCAGTGAGATCGTGTTCCGCGCGAAAGGATCGCCGGCCGGCTTCATCAAAACGCACAGTTTCATCGTGACCCCACGGCGGCAGGACGGCAACGCGCTCGGGAGCGACGCCCTTTCCGACAATGCGTTCTTTCATAAAATGATCGAGCGCGATTACTCTCTCGGCCTTGAGCAAACTGTAGCGCAGGAGCCTGCCGAGTATTCGTGCTGGAACAGAACCTTCCTTCAACCAACCTGCTGCAACTGCTTCATCCGGATTCAAATCCATCACCCAGAAGAAAAACCTCCCACCCTTTAGGCGGACGAAGAGCGAGCCCAGGAAGGAAATGAGCGGCGGGGATGTCAGCGCGACGACCACATCAAAGCGTGGCAGCGTCGCCAGCTTTAGACCACAGTTCATGAGGAAACTTCCGAAGTTTGCCGCGCGCCGCCATCGTGAAGCCTTTCCCAGCGAGACTGAGGAAATGCGAATGATATCGATTCCCTTCCAGGTCTCGCGTCGTGGAAAGGACTGCGCGGGATTGTCGTAACCGCGGTCGCTGGTAACGACGGTCACCCGGTGTCCCTCTGCGGTCAGCCCGACGGCTAAATCGGTGAGCTGCTGCGCCGTGGCCACCACGTCGGGATAGAAACATTGATTGAGCAGGAGAATGTTCATTAAAAATCAAGTAATGACTAATGAGTAATGAGTAGTGTGATGCGACACACGAATCTGAGTAACTTACTGGTCCCGACGGAATGACTCGCGTCGAAGTTCAACCGAACGCCTTAGTCCACCAAGTATTTTCCCGACCTCAGTCGCCTGCACCATTAGAGCTTCAAAGGTCGGCTTCGTCAGATATCCCACATCCAGGGCCACGTACAATTGTGCGCGAACTTCGGCGCAGGAGCCCTTAGCTACCGAAAGGAATTGATGAAACTCGGTTGGACGACCACGTTCAAATCCCTCAGCCAGATTGGACATGCTGGAGACCGCTGCCCGTCGAATCTGGTCCTTGAGACTAAAATCTCTTGCAAATTCTCCTTCGCTGGTAACTTTGTAAATATCCGCGGTTAGTTTTCGAGCCTTCTGCCACGCAATGAAATCCTCAAAGCGTTCGATTCTGTTGGCCATGGTACCTCCTGTCGAATCAGCGGAGGGGTAACCAGATTTGTTCCTGTCGCATCACTCATAACTCATTACGCATTACTTATCACTATCAACTCGCTTTCGAAAATCAGCGACGGTCTTCACCAAGCCTTCATCAAGCGGGATCGTCGGATTCCAGCCAAGCAGAGTTTGCGCGCGAGAGATGTCAGGTTTTCGCTGTTTGGGATCGTCCTCTGGCAGCGGCAGATATTTCACTCCGGATTTCGAACCACAGGTCTTCACTACCTGTTCCGCAAGTTCCTTGATCGTAAACTCGCCCGGATTGCCAAGGTTGACCGGATCGTGAATCCCGTCAGCATTCATCAACCGGATCAAGGCCTCCACCAGATCGTCGACATAACAAAAAGAACGCGTCTGATCGCCGGCCCCATAAAGCGTAAGGTCTTCACCGCGCAACGCCTGAACTATGAAGTTTGACACCACCCGGCCGTCGTCCTCCAACATGCGCGGTCCATAAGTGTTGAAGATTCGGGCAATGCGCGTGTCCACATGATTCTGCCGGTGATAATCCATCATCAACGTTTCAGCGATGCGCTTTCCTTCGTCGTAGCACGAACGCAAACCGATCGGATTGACGTTGCCCCAGTATTCTTCCGGTTGCGGATGGACCAGCGGATCCCCGTAAACTTCCGAAGTGGAGGCTTGCAGGATCCGAGCGCGAACCCGCTTCGCGAGCCCCAGCATATTGATCATTCCCATCACGCTGGTCTTCACTGTTTTCACCGGATTGTATTGATAGTGAATCGGCGAGGCCGGACAGGCGAGGTTATAAATCTGATCCACTTCCAGCAGAATGGGTTCGATCACATCGTGGCGAATGAGTTCGAAGCGATGGTTGTCCATCAGCTTGATGATGTTGACGCGACGCCCGGTAAAGAAATTGTCGAGACATAAAACGTCGTGCCCATCGTCCAACAGCCGTTCACAAAGATGTGAACCAATAAAACCAGCGCCACCTGTTACAAGTATCCGCATTCAATCTCCAATAGGTTTGCTATCCGCAGATTACACAGACTACGCAGATTTCACGGAAGAAATGGCGTACCAGAGCGTCCATGGTTTCTTAGTCCAGACTGTGTCAGCTCTTTTTCTTATCGGTGTAATCTGCGAAATCTGTGGATGGTTTACTCCTGGCGTCGAACGGCGAAATTGCCAAGGTACAACGCGTCCATCCTCGTCTTCAGGAAACAATCAATCGCATGCCGTGGCGTGCAAACCACCGGCTCGTTTTCGTTGAAGGAAGTATTCAAGACAATCGGAACACCGGTCAGCTCATTAAAATCAGAGATGAGCTGGTAATAGCGCGGGTTGAGTTCGGGTGAAACCGTTTGCAAACGGCCGGAGCCATCCACATGGGTGACGGCTGGAATCTCAGCGCGCCGCTCCTCTCGAACCTGATAGACCATTAACATTGTCGGCGCCGGATGGTCCTGTTCAAAATAATCCTTCGTCCGTTCCTCGAGAATCGAGGGGGCAAAAGGACGAAACGGCTCGCGCTTCTTGATCCTCTCGTTCAGTATCGCCTTCATGTCCGCACGACGCGGATCCACCACGATCGAGCGATTGCCCAGCGCCCGTGGGCCAAATTCCATCCGCCCCTGAAACCAGCCGACTACCAAGCCATCCGCAATGTCCTGCGCCGCGCGTCTGGTAACCTCTCTGCTGTCGTACGTTTCAAAAACCAGATCACTGGCCGTTAATTCTGCGCGAATCTCTTCATCAGTAAACTCCGGTCCGGTGTAGGCGCCCAACATTACTTCACCGCGGGGTTGCTTCAGCTTGCCGTTGTAAATGTCGTAGCAAACGCCGAGCGCGGTTCCGCTGTCTCCCGCGGCGGGCTGAATGTAGACGCGTTGGAACGGCGTGTTGAGGAGAATCTTTCCGTTCATCACCGAGTTGTAGGCGACTCCGCCAGACAGCCCCAGATCGGTCAAGCCGGTCTGCTCGTGTAAGTGATTGAGGATATGGAAGCCCACTTCTTCCAGACGCTGCTGGAGACTGGCTGCGATATCACGCTCCCGTTGGCTGACGGCCGATCCTGGTTCGCGCGCTGGTCCAAACGTGCCGGCGAAGGCGTCTGAATAAATCCTGCCGATAACTGGCGAGCCCTGGTCCCAGGTCATGTCCACGCCCTCGGCGTGGTGACGAAAATAATCGAGGTTAATGCGAAACTGTCCGCCCGCTTCGGTGCGAATGATGTTGCGAAACTCATCCATGAAGCGCGGCTCGCCGTATGGCGCAAGGCCCATTACCTTCCCTTCGTCGCCGTAATAAGGAAAACCAAGGAACTGCGTGGTCGCGGTGTAAACAATGCCGGTCGAGTGTGGATATTCAACCTGGCCCAGGACCTCGATTGTGTTTTCCTGTCCCACTCCCCACATCGTCGAGATGAAATCTCCGAAGCCGTCGATAGAAAGCAGCGCCGCCCGATCGAAAGGTGAAACAAAAAACGAACTGGCCAGGTGCGCGCGGTGATGTTCCACATTGTGAAACTGCGCTCGCAGATTCTTTGGAGAAACACCGAGCATCGTGGCAATCGCATCCTTCAAATCACGGACTTTGGCTGCGTTGCCCAGCCGGTCCTTTACCTGGCGGAAGATGCCCGGCCCTTTGCCATTGCCCCCGTTATCTGGAACTAAGATCGCTTCCCGATCACTGTCGTCACACCAGGATGCTTGCGACGTGATCATCTTTAGTTGACTGGCGACTGGCGACTGCCGACCCACGACTGGCTCTGCGACCCAACTGGCTCGCAGCTCGTCCCGCTGCAAACAAAACCTTCTTGTGTAAATGCGCGGAAGGGTCGCGCGAGATGCCGATGTGCTCGACATCCTCGATTCCAATCCCGGCAGTGTTTAGGCAATAGCGAATTGCTTCGGTGGGAAAACCAGCGCAATGCTTAACGCGATTGAATCGCTCTTCCTCGACCGCGGCGAGCAGCTTTCCGTCTTTGATGAGCGCCGCAGCGGCGTCACCGTGATAGGCGTTTATTCCGAGTATGTACATAAATAGGATTTCGGATTTCGAACTGCGGATTGCAGACTGCGGATTTTTCGGACGCTTAACAGCGCGACAATGAAGCTGCGTCTTGTCTACTCTCGGATAATAAGCATATTGCCGGACAAAATCGGAATCCGAAATCCGAAATCCGAAATCACAAATTCCGCTTCACCCACTCATTCAAAACGTAAAGACTCCACGGCCGCGACCAGCTCGTCTTCCCATCAAGATAGTCCAGCCAAACCTCGCGCACCTGTCCCGCGTCGATCACTTCAGCCAGCGCTGGCGATAATTCGCTTAACCCCTGCTCAAGTTTTTCCTTCAACGGCCCGCGCAGCCATTCCGCCCAGGGAAAAGTGAACCCGCGTTTGGTTTGGTTCACTACCTCTTCCGGCAGCAGATCGCTTAACGCGCTCACCAGCAAAGCCTTGGGCACGCCCTTCCGCACTTTCAATGCCTGTGGCAACGAAGTGACAAACTCTACCAGCGCATGATCCAGAAACGGCACTCGTACTTCGAGCGAATGGGCCATACTCATGGAATCTGTGTCACGCAGCAGGGTGTTTACCATGTAAGACTGCATCTCCATGCACGACACCGCTGCGAAGGAATCCAACGATCTTGCCTGCGCCGCGCTCGCCGAAAGCCACTCCCACCAGAGCGAGGCATCGAGCGGGTTTCCCACGGGCATGAGTTCAGCGATTTGGGCCGGAGTGAAAAGGGTCCTTCCGAAATAAAAAGGATCTGGTAGTGCTGCGGGCGTATTTAACAACGCCGAAATCTTCCTAGTGGCATCGCGGTGAACGAAACGGCTGCCGCCGCTCGCGAGTGCAACTGACACAGTGGTGTTCATGGCTGCACGGAAAGCGCCCGGTACATTCGCGCCCGCAGCTGCCAGTCGTTGATATCGCGGTGTCCGTTGAAACGAACTATAGCCGCCAAACACTTCATCGCCGCCCAGGCCGGACAACGTAACCTTGAGTCCTGCATTCCGCGCGCTGGACGAGACAAAGTAAGTATTAACGCCATCGATGCTCGGCTGATCGAGCGCGCCAACCGCATCGCCCACCCGTGACAGCATCTCGTCAGGCGTCACTCTAACTTCCTGATGAGTCGTGCCAAATCTGGCGGCGGTCCGGCGTGCGATTGCCGCTTCGTCAAACTCTTTTTCGGCAAACGCGACGGTGAACGTATGTATGCCCGAGACTTCCCTGCTCGCCAGCGCCGCCAGCGAGGTGGAATCGATCCCGCCACTGAGAAATACGCCGACCGGCACATCGGCGATCAGATGGCTGCGTACGCTCTCTTCAAGCAACGTGCGAACTTGCGCCACAGGCGTTTCCTTTTTTCCCTGTTGGACGTAACCATTGGTGGACTTCCCGTTGCCCGACTCATGCGGGCCGGAGCTCGTTTGTCGAGCGGAGATCTCGTTAACCCGCTCGCCGATGTTCCAGTAAGCTTTGATCTCAAGTGGCTTCTGGTGGCCGACGTCAACCGATAGCGTGTGGCCCGGTGGCAGCGAGAACACTCCTTCAACCATCGTCATTGGCTCACTCACAGATCCAAACAACAGGAAGCTCTGCAGGGCCTCTCGCGATAGACGCTTCGGCACACTCTCGCTCGCCAACAGTGTGCGCACTTCCGACGCGAAGATAAACTTACTATTTGCTGATTGCAGATTGCTTATTGCTGTGTAATACAACGGCTTCACACCAAGTCGATCTCGGGCCAAAAACAAGACGCCCGTTCCCTCATCTGGATGTGTGCTTGTGCGCCGATCGAAAACCGCAAAGGCAAACATGCCCTGCAGACGGTTGACGCATTCGGGACCCCACTCTTCATATGCGTGCGCGACAACTTCTGAGTCTGACCGAGTCTTAAAAACATGGCCGAGTGCACTTAGTTCGTTGCTCAAGTCTTGGAAGTTATAGATCTCGCCATTGAGAACCGCTGCAACTTTCCCGTCCTCATTGAAGACTGGTTGATGGCCGCCCTCGACGTCGATGATGCTGAGCCGGCGCATGCCGAGCGCGAGCCGGCTCTCGTGGCTTGCGAAATAGCCTTCGTCGTCAGGTCCGCGATGGCGCATCGTCGGCGTCATTCGCCGCACGATCGCGTCTGCGTCCGGACGATCACTCCAATCAACTACTCCACAAATTCCACACATAAGGTTTGTCTATGAGTGTTGAAGGGCTGGATGACGAGTTGGGCTACTTTGCTGTTTCAAGACTATCCGCAACCTGAGGGTTAACATTCGGCACGCGCAATTTGTTCAGCGACTCGTAGAGATCTTCCATTTCGCTAACCGGTCTATCCCAGGACAAATCTCTTGCTACAGCTGCGCATTCCCTGCGAAGTGTGGCTAGAGGCAAATCGTCATCAAGGAGTTGTTTCATGCCTTTGTGAAGAGCCGCAACGTCATACGCCACCGCCAGCCCGGCCTTTCCATCCACCAGCGGAGCAATGCCGCATCGATCTGTGACGAGAACCGGAGTGCCGCAGGCGATAGCCTCCGCAGCTGCGTTGCCAAAACTTTCGTACCGCGATGGCAAAACAAAAACGTCAGCGTCAACCAGCGCCTCGAGCTTTTGGTGTCCATACAGCGGTCCGGTCAACGTCACTCGTTCGCCGAGATCAAATTCTGCGATTAACGCTTTGACGGTATGCGCGCATCCGTCGTGATCATCCGGTCCTGCGATCACCAGATGCGCTTCGGTTTCGAGTCGCGCAAACGCTTTTACCAGATGATCTAACCCCTTGATAAAAGACAATCGGCCGAGAAAGACGAGCAACCGCGTCGAGTCCGCCAATCTCAAGTGCGCGCGAAACGCGCCACGCGTCGGTAATACGGCAAACTCAGCCGGGTCAATCCCGTTGCGCCGCAACACAACCTTTGTCGCCGGAATGCCGCCGTCGATCAATTCATTTCGCTCGGTTTCCGATGTGGCAATGATGGCCTGCGCTCCGTTGAATAGCGCGTTGCCAACCAGCGAGCGGTAAAGCCGTTTCTTATGCCGGCTGCGAATCTTTGGCCCAAACATTCCCAGCGGCTCCAACACGTAAGGCACTCCATACCGGCGACAATACCAGCCCGCGGCTGACCCGATGAGATCGTAGAGTCCGTAAACGTGAACCACGTCAAACTCGCGCAGGCGCTGCGCAAAGAAGCGAAGCATTCGCGGATTGATCGTGGTTGCCCGGTAGTTTTGCGTAGTCCGTAAATAGATCGCCTCGACGCCATGGTCCTGAGCTTCCCAACCCCACGCGGTGCGGGTGCGGGTCCAATTCTTTACGTCAGAAAGTTTCGTCTCGCCATCGCTGTCGCCCATGTCAGCGGTCAGCACAGTGATATCGTGACCGCGCTGCGCCAACGCGTTGGCAATCGCGCGCACCTTGACCGGCGGCCCACCCTTGCTGAGGTAAGGGTAATAAGTCTGTGTGGTTTTCAAGATCCGCATTTGACTTTGGGAATTAACGATCAACGACGTGCTTAAAGCGATCAGCGATTGAAAGCCACAGCGCTCCCGGTAGTCGCTTTACCAATCCGCGAGATGTGAACAACGGTCTAAGTGTGCGAAGTTCAGTTGCCTGATCTTCAAAAAGAAGTGGATGAACAAATCGCTGGAGGTGAAACGATGGCAAGTCCTCCACCTTGATATCTTTTCGCACATAAAGCACTGAGTTTTGAGCGTAATAGGATGTCACTCTTTCATTTTCCCAAAAACGCGGCCTGATACAGTCAACCGGAACAAACTCAAACTTCTCAAAAAGCGCGGCCCAATAATCAGGCCACTGTTCGTTGATATGTCCAGTGCCACCCTGCGACGGTATTGCTGCTGAGAACAAAACTACCGGAGCGAGCTTGGTTATCGATCCGATAAAACCCTCGGCCGCTTCCGCCGCGAGATGCTCGCCCACTTCGAGAGAGATTGCTAAATCATAGGTCTTGGGAAGAGTAAATGCCTCGGCCAGATTCCGCTGTTGAAAAGAGGAGCCAGGAATCTTTATGCGTTCACCCGCATGAAAATCTATCCCCAGAATCTCCGCCACACCCAGTTCCTGAAACACGGACAGCCACTCCCCGGTTCCACATCCCACGTCAACCACACTGGCTGGTTTGAACGTCTGCAGCAGAAACGGAACGACTTCACGGGCAGAATTCAGGGCCTGTGATTCAAGAGACTCGTAAAACGACTTGCTATACTTAACCATCAGCTATGAATGAATTGAACTCGCTTTGGGAACAACTCGAGCGACGAAGATTATCAAGAACCACTTATGCGATCCCGCTGATACAGACGATGTCCCCTTCCCCGGGAACGCCTCCATCAATGCTGCTCAATTTCCAACCGAGCCTCTCCAATTGCGCTTTCAAACTGGCGGATGATGAGCCTGCCCCTCTAAGAGCTACATCCCACGATTCGATGATGGCCCACCGGGGCAGGTGTCTTGCCAGTGTTTCTGACAGGCCTTCGAGGACTTGCGTTTCCCATCCTTCGACGTCCAAAACAATCCCGTCGATTTTGGAAACGCCAATTTCAGCTACGGCTTCATCGCCATTTCGTACGGGCACTGTGAGATATCGAAGGTGGTTGTGTGCAATTGCCAACGATGATTGGCCCGGGGTTGATGAAATGGAGATCTGGAGGTTGCTGTTAACAGCGCCGAGCCCGAAGGGGATCAACTCGACCGCATGTTGATTATTTAGCGCAAGATTATTGCGACACGCTTCAACCATGCGCGGGTCGGCCTCAAATGCAACAACTCGTCCGTTTGACCCAACGGCTTTTGCCAAAGCCAGCGCCACATAGCCCACCTGCGCCCCGGCGGTGAGAACAACATCACCCGGATTTGCTAATTCGAGGATCTTATTGATGACGGAGTCTTGATAAGAACCGTAAGCCATCTCGGCTTGAAACGGGTCCGATGTGTCTAGAAACAGAGAGATTCCCTTGAGTCGCTTAACTAGCGGAAACACCTTGGCTCGTGGATAGCGCCGGGATATCAAACGCGCGGCTCGTGACTTGCCGCGGGGCATAGACGCAATTAACGACCGTACGGCGTCGGATACCATAATGTTACCCAGCACTCTTAACGACCTCCGGATCGGACACTCTGGCTTGAGACCCCAGAATTTCTCTAAGGCCCTGGCGAAACTGAGCGAAAGTAAACTTCTCTTGAAGCCGTTCATGGCCGGCTTGGCCAAGGAGCGTGCGCTTCGGGGAATTGAGACATAGATCCAAAAGAACCGCAGCCAACTCTCTCCGATCACCGTATTCCACGAGGACCCCGGTGACACCATTGTTCACGACCTCTGGAGTGCCGCCGTTCCTGGCCGCAACCACGGGTTTTGCATGCTGCATCGCTTCCAAAAAAACGAAACCAAATCCTTCGCCTGCGCTGGGCAGCACGAATACATCGCAGTCCAAATAACACTCCCGCAATGTCGCTTCATCAACCGAGCCAAGGAATTCAACTCGATCCATAAGTCCCAGACTCTCAGCCAGTTGTTTATGTCGATCCAAATCAGTTCCGGTTCCGACGACCACGTAGTGAACTTCTGGTACCTGCTTGGCCACGTCGCTCAGAACCTCAAGCACAAGGTCGACACCTTTATACTTTTCGGTCTCGTCCAATCGACAGACTGAGAGTAAACAAACACCTTTGCGATCGCGCGGTCTCGGGTCCGTCGTTGACTCTCTTGCGTTGGATTCGATTGCGTTTGGCAACAAGTGAACCCGCTCCGGCTTCAGCCCATTGCTAGCGATCGCTCTTTGTTTAGTGTAGTCACTAATCGAAATGACAAAATCCGCTTCCTGCAAAGCTTTCCGCCGCATCAGTGGCAGAGGCTCCCATGCTTCGATGCCATAAAGAATGACGCCATATCTCAAACGCGGCTGTACCCGTTTTAGGAGCCAGCCGAGCGGCGCGTAATTCACATGGCCCATCAGCGCGATCTCGAATTTTTGGGTCAGCGCTAAGCTCACTACTCGGAGCAACAAGGCCGAACGATTCCGCTCAAAGGCCTCTACCTCAAGATTCGCCAGTAGGGCTTTCGCGCCATTGATGTCGGCCTTCGCATCGGTGGCTATAAGAACATTTCCCGGCGTGGTCTCATTTAACGCCCGGCAGATTAGCCGGTTGTAAGTGGGAATTCCTCCGAAGGCGCTAAACGTAGTGGTTTGTAAAGAGAGAATCAATGGATTGGAGATAACCGGAAGTAAAGAGTTTGTCTGGCTTTAGCGAGGAGTTGCTGCCTGACTCAGCGCCAGTGCTCCGGCCCGGTTTCGTGAGGGTTTCTCGCGCGCCCACAGCAGCAGAAAATAACCGAGCAGGAGATTTTGAATGATCCCGCCAAACATTATTTCGGTGCTCGATCCGATGCCATTTAGGAAATATACAAAGAAGCATAGAAAGACCGCCTGGCCTCCCGGTCCGGACACCTTTCCGCCAAATGAGTGCTGCATGGCGCCGATAAGAACTCCCTGCACGAGCATTATTAACACTACACCGTACCAACCGAAGTTCATGAAGGCTTCACCCAGGATGCTCACACCGAAGGTGGTGGTTTTTGCGCCCTCTTCCGTGGTAACGCCGTAAGTCAGCGCATAATATCCATTGGCACTTCCCGCTAACGGTTTGTCGGGCCAGACGATGCGCGGGATGAACGAGACCAGGAAGAAGGAATAGGTTTTCCCATACTGATACGGGATCACTGAGGGAGTCATTGAATAGATGTAAGCCACCTGATGAATAAAATCGGCGCGCCCGGTAGCGCTTGAAGTCGCTTCAGAGATTTGTCGATTTCCAACTAAAGTCTCCTGCCAATAATCCGCGGCCTGGTCGATCCAAAGCCGGCCTTTAGTGAGCGACGACTGCTCAGCGAGGTCAGGGTCCTCGCCCAGCCATGCGCGCTCGCGGTAGTCAGCCTTAACCGGCGATAGAAAAATGACAACAGCTGCGGTGGCGAGAATCGGGCCGATGGGGACGCGACCGGTATAGAGCCACTTGACCACAAACAGAATGCCGATCGGCACAATCGCATTCTCGAGACTGCCGCTGGAAATCCCCCGCATTGCCGTAATCAGTACTAGTGCATACATCCAAACCCCATAAAACTTCGACTCCTTGAGGCTGTAATACAACCAACCGAGGATGGCGATGACTACTAATACCTGGTTTTGAAGTACGCGCAGAATTGAGGAGAGCGGTTGTTGAAGTTCCTCGGGAATGATTGCCTGAAAGGTGAACAACAATGGCAGGAAGATGCCCACAAGAACGCAATAGGCCACGGCCTTCGATTTCTTCAAAGGAAGTTGTGCCACCGGCACCACCCGGCGGTAGTTGCTTTTTTGAAACCAGAAATATCCAAGTTGCAAAGCACAGATGCCCGCGATGGCCAGCAACAAAGCGATTGAAACATCTCTCTCAGCCAGGTATTTGATTTCTCCGCCCATCAGAAGAAACGTGTCTTCCTGCGTGAAAATCGGAAAGGCGAATTGCAAGGCGTAGGCTGCCGAGAAGACTGGCATCGTGGGCAGCGCGGAATCATGTCGTGCCAGATACAGAGCCGACGGGTAGAGACAAATCATTAACAAAAGAAACGCTAGAAAGCTTTGTAGCCAGGAATGTCCATACTCACTCAGGATCAACGGACCGAGTATCAACGTTCCCATCGACAGCAGAAGAAATAGCTGCATTACGCGGCCACTTGTCTGAAATCGGCTATTAATTAATTGGTTCCTTCTCAATCTACTTCCTCAAACTTCTCTGTCATCTGGTTGCCTGAGCGCACCCTGATGACATGTTGACTCCTTGTTGTCTGGCGGAGTCAAAATAGCGGAGCACCTCAATCGCGGCGGTTGAATAGTCGTAGGGTTCGCGGTGGCACCGCTCGTATCCTCGCTTGCAAATGGACTCTCGCATCGATCGGTCTGATAAGGCCAGTTCAATTTTCTCAACCATCTCTTCGTTGGTCCTGAAAAGCAAAACTTCCTGGCCGTCTTCAAACAGAGTTCTCACTTCTGCCGTATCTTCATGCAGCATAAACGCACCCGCTGCCGGAATCTGAAATGACCTGGCGGTCGTTTGATCACGAAGTTCCACATCGCTCCGGCTGCAACTCAGCAAGCCAAGATTGATCTTCGACGAGCAATAGACCAGCGACAGCTCATCCCCGAAAACTCCGGGCCTCAAGTTCGAACCGATTCTTTTCTTGAATTCGTCTGAAGAATACTTCCAGCCCAACCCAAACACTTTCACGTTGCAACTCGGCAGGCGCTGAAGCAGGAAAAGCAATTTCTCTTCCTTTTCGGGCGACCAGCAGCCGACAAAGCTCACATCGCATGCATAACGATCGGATACCTCCGGCGAGGCGCATATTGGCCGGTGCACTTCCGGATCGAAGCCGTGCCTGACGCACCGCAAGTCCCGAATTTGAAACTCCTCCGTTTCGCGCCTGCCATGATAAACCTTCGTGGTAAACACGCAGTCGTACCAACGGAGTGCTTGCGGAATTTCCGCTCCGTGATCCTTGAAGCTGACGTCCGGATAAAAATTAAACAATGGCTTCCCATGTTCTTTCAGTCGCCTAATTGTTTCTGGCTTCAGGGAGTTCCCCTTGAATACCAAAATAAAATCGTAAGCAGAAGAGGATGCCTGCTGAAGAACAGCGTTGTTGTAGTCGTTAATCAAAATCGGTCGTGCAAGACGGCGCATGGTTTTCGATAGGGTCCCATGCCACCTCCATGAAACGTAATCTTCCTCATCAATATCCAGGACGCTATGTCCCAGGCGTCGGAAAGCCTGCGCCAGCGCTCGCCCGTCAGAGCCGCGCCACTTCGCAAAGCCTGGCGCGAGAATTGTGTAAGGCCGGATGTTCGCATCCTCGCATTCTTCTAGTGGTGACAAAGATCTAACGTCCGCCTTCAAATGGCTTTACGTGAGTTGTGAATGCTACTCGATCGCGAAATCTCATCGGCTATCCGGGCCCCAACCGCGGGCCAGGTTTGATTGGATACAGTGCTTTCGCGCACAGCCCTGCGCATCGCAATGTACAGATCTCTATTGCTGGCTAAGCGCATTACCCGCTCTGCAAACTCATCGGCGGCAAGCGGCAGATCCATCAGAAATCCGGTAACGCTATCGTCAATCAAATCGGGAATGCCAAACGTTTTTGAAGCAACAGCGGGACAACCAAAATAGCCCGCCTCGCTAATTACCAGTGGTTGAATATCTGAGGACGTCGGGTGAATTAGCGCAAACGCTGTCGCATATAGCTCTCTTAATCTGTCTAATTCCGCCGGTACGGATTTACTTAAAAATCCTTCGTACTGGATCCCCTTGATGTCCAGAACGTTGGCCTCGGGACGGCCGCCAACGATAGACAGCCGCGCTTCGGGAAACTGAACTTTTATTTTTTTAAAAGCCTCAACGCAGATAGGACCGCCCTTCTGCACGAAGTCGAAGGCGATGAAGAGCAAGTTGATGCCACTTGCGTAAGTGTCAGCATCCGGAACAGCGATACTGCCGGCCGCGCCGACAACTTTTAGGTTCGCTTGTGAAATGGCGTAATCGTTAACGACCTGGTCACGCGCCCAGTCAGTGCCAAAAAACACAGCCGACGCTCGCGAAAGCCAACGCGATTCCTGGGCGAAGATTCTGTCAAGATCACTTTGCAAAAACTGCGCGCGAGAGTGGTAGACATCGACATAGGTCGAAAAACAAGTATCGACATAAGCGTAGTAAGGTCGAGGGGAGTCGAAGAGAATCCAGGGCGTCGAACCGTGAAAGAAATCGCAATCCGCGTCTGAGTCTACACTTCCGGCCACCATGCTTGAAGTTTCGCTTAATCGCCGGTCGGAGAAGAAATGGAAACTTCCCGGCAATCCGGTTGTTCGTCGGAGTTTGGACCATGCTTTCGCCGGTAAGTCGTACCCGGGATTGATTGGTCCAACTGAGTTGATGTCAAAGTATTCCCGAAGAATGTTGTGAAGTGAAACGTTGACACCAACCCACCCCCCGGTTTCCTGACTAAGATTTAGATTCGATATGTAGTTCAATCGCTTCATTCGCAAGAGTAGATCTCACCCAATCAACGCTTCGGGCGATGCCACTAGCTAGATCCACCCTTGGTTGCCAACCGGTTTCGTTTCGTAATCTGGAGGAGTCGAGCACGTTAGCGGGAACATCGAAGCCGCGATCCGCCATGTGACTTATCGTGAGTGGAAGGTCGAGCGTCTCTTTCAGAATGTCAATAATTTCGAGCACCGAATATCCTCTGCCGCTCGACACGTTGAAGACCTGCCTTGGTCCGGAATAGTCGAGCAAGAGCATCACTGCGGCAACCATGTCGTCCACATGGAGATAGTCTCGCAGGCTTTCTCCCGTTCCCCAGATTTCAAGAGGCTTTCCCCGCAATCCGCGATCGGCCATCACTCCAATAACGCCCTGACCGACATTCAATCTTTGGCCCTCGCCATACACGTTTGACGGTCGCAATAAGCAGATCTCGACGCCAAACATCGACGCATACATCGAGAGATACTTCTCAATCGCAAGTTTTGTGATGCCGTAAGAACAAACCGGGTCGGTCGGATGGTCTTCATTGATCGGGATGGTCTTCGGAATTCCATAGACCGTGCCGCCGGATGAAACGAACAGAATCCTACGCACCTTCGTTTCCGGCAACCGCATCAGCCACTTAGCGGACGCGACAACATTGCTTGAAATATCGAAAGCCGGATCATCCATTGAGGAACCCGGCCGGGTTGTATGTACAAGGTGAATCAGCGTGTCGGAATCAGCGATGGCTGGGAGCACGTCGCTGGGGCGCAGGATATCTCCCTCAATAATCTCCAGCTGAGGTTCTATGTCCTGGACCAGCTCGCGGTCAGTGTGAAGCTTATCGAAAACCCGCACCCTGTGTTTTCGAGCAATAAGCTCCCGGCAAATGTGGCTGCCCATAAATCCCAAGCCACCAAGGACCGTGATGAGAGGCTTTTGATTCACAAGTTTTGATTCTCGCGTTTGGTTTCGCGCGCCTCGGTCGCGAACTTTTGCTCTCAGCTCGCCAGTTCGTAAAGGGCGAGAATATTCCCGACGCCCTGGGCCATCGAGAACGAGGAAGCCTCTACCGCTGCCCCTGATTCCAGCCGATCGGGCCGTTCCCGTTCGAGAATTTGCGACACGCGTTCTGACCATGCATCAGCACCCGCGTTCAGAGGAAGCACATCAACTAACTTCGGTACCACGATCGCCTCGGTTGGAACGCTCTGCGACATTAGGATCGGCAGCCCGGCGGCTTGTGCCTCAACAATCCCCAAACCAAGTCCTTCCTTTGGTTCTTCCAGGCTGGGCCACAGAAGTACATCTGAGTTGGCCATGAGTTCCGGCACGTCATCGCGAAATCCAAGCAGACTCACATGGTTCGCCAAACCTTTTTCGGCCGCTGATCTACGCAACAGTTCTTCGTCATTGCCCGCCCCGGCAAAAATCGCAACCACATCCGGTCTTTTCTTTGTCAGCTGTTCAAGAATATCGAGGACAAACGACGGATTCTTGTAGGCATTAAGCCTGCCGACAAAGAGCAATATTTTTGAATCGGCAGCGAAGCCCAGGCCTCTCCGAAACTCAGGGTTAAGCGCAACTGTCGAAAACCTCTCCGTATCGACTGCGTAGTGAATCACGCGATGGCTCGGGGAATTGTTATTTGTTGTCCCAACCAAAGACTCAAGAGCTTCTTTAGAAATACCTATGATTTGATCCGACATCCGCAAACAAATTTGCTTCATTGGTTCGCGCGCAAGCCCAGCCTTGAGGGCACTGCTTGTCGGTAAACTGAGCGACGTGTTGTGTACGTGAACGATTCTTTTTTTGAAAGGCAGGCTCTGTGCCGCAAGTAGATATGCGGCACTCATCACGTCGTGATGGCAATGAAGAACGTCGTAATGTCCGCGCCTCATTACCTCGCGCAAGGCCCGCATAAAACGCACCTTGTCACCAATCGGAGACGGGGAATGAATGACCTCGGCGCCCAATGTTCGAGCCAATTGGTCATGTTTCCCTTCAGTGCCCAGCACGCAAAAAAAACTCCAGCGAATGTGCGGATGTTTTTCGGCGGAGGCGCTCAATACCCGCAACAGCCAGGTTTCGACCGCTTGCCCATTCAGGTTTTCGACCACATGGAAAACACGGATAGGTTGACTGGATTCTGAAGGCTTCATGAAGCGCTGTCAGGTTGGAGTTGGCACGAGAAAATAACATCAACCTGCCGGATGCTGGGTGGAATCACAAACCAGAGCACCGTTACCTTCAAACCCGGAATTCCTTACAAATCACTGGGCCACCAGTCCATGCGAGCGCAAGCAAGCCAACACCGCATTGACAGCCCGCGTCGTATCGGAATCCGTCCCATTACTATTCAAAATCGCCGCACACTGAGCGCCAACCACCTTCGTGTTGTTCACTTTGTAACTTGCGCCATTGGACGCACTAGCATTGAAGCTGGCATGAATGGTGGTCGGCACATTACCGTCAGGATTAGTGACTGATAGGGAATTTGTGCCGTTTCGAGTGATAGTCGCATCAGCTGCGCCGAAAGGGTCAAGACCCATTCCGAATCTGATAGATTGCCCACTTGCGACGCGGAGACCGAGACTGTTGTCGAGGCCTACATTTCCGACCGAGACTCTTCCCGCCGCAAGCTTACCTGTTGTGCCGACCGGCCCGGTGACGGTGAGCGTTGTTCCAGTGTTAGCAAGATACGCCTGTCCGCCGAAGGAGATTGCTGTTTGCGTCGCGTCGGTCGGTAACGGCACCATTCTGATTTGCTTCGCTGGAGCCCCACCATTTGCCATCGTTTCAAACACGACCCGATCACTCTGCTGTCTGAAGGGTCCCATAGAGAGGGTTTCCGAATCACTGATGTGGAATTGCGACGCGCCTCTCACAAAGTGCGAGATGGCAGTAGTGGAAACTTCCGCGGCGCCTGTGTCTCGATTGATGTTCCAGAACCACGGCCGCTGTTGGCCCCCGGCGGGCGTAATGGTCTCAAGCATTAACTCGAAGTTTGAAGGATTCGTGCCAAACTGTCGCTCCATTGAAAATCTCAAAGTCGGTTCGTTTGGAGTATTCGCGTCGACATTCCAGCCCCACATCATCACATCATCATGAGGATTACTGCCTTGCAGGGTTTGCGAAAGGTTAAAACCAAACGAATTACCGTTAGGGTTGGTGAACCGCAGGACATTCTCGGCTGCCGTAACGCCGTCTGGATAGGTGGGCTTCACATGTATTGAAGCGGTCGGCGAAGCGTTGTTGACTCCAATTTTCTTCAAGATGTAAATATTGCCATCGTCGTCGATCAAGAGTCGCGTCGCGGCTCCATTCTTGAATTCGATAGTCCCATCCTCACGAGCTCCGTCGTCGTTTGCAACGACGGTTACAGGACCTGGGGATGTAACGGTTTGAGCTAAAACTGTTGTAGGTACACATAGCAACGAGAGAAGTAGCGCCTTTCGAATCATAAGAATCTCCTGGTTACCGGGCGAGCGGTAGTAACAATTCGTAGCCGGTTGTTTTTAAAAACCCGTCCCGACATCGAGCGATGGAGCAAACGCAGGAGAGTCGGAAATTTTCGTCGCGATAATCGAAGCACATGCGTAGTGTTGTCGAAGTAGTTTGACTGGACTGGCGTGACGTCAACGGATTATCACACTGCCATAGAAGGCGCCGTCCTGGATTCGCATGGCTGGATCCAGATATTCCACAGTCCTGCCTGCATCGGTAAGGAGACTCATTAGCTCCTCAAAACTAGTGCCAAATTCCGCCCACGCGTACGGGTGCAATTCACAGACGATCGTGGCATCCGATTCGAGCAATGCGGTGGCGCCTTTCAGTATGTTTATTTCGGCGCCCTCAGTGTCCAGCTTTACCCATTGCGGCTGACCGAGGCTATTTCGCGAAAGGTAATCATCCAGACGCATTGTGGCCACGGAGTATTCGCTGACATCCGGTGACAAAGCGTTTTCTCCGAGTCCCGATCTTGCGAGCGATGACATCGAATCAGCGCCTTTGGAAAAGAAAGTATGCGTGCCTTCCTGGTCGAAGAGCGCCAACGCCTCGACGTTTACACGGTTAGTAAAGTTATTAAGTTCAAGGTTGGCTATCAGGGTTTCTCGCGCTCGAGGATCCGGTTCGAAACTGATCACGCGTCCTGAATCTGAAACCAGCGAGCCAAAGAAAACGGCATACTGCCCAACGTGTCCGCCGATATCGAGCACAAAGTCGCCCGGCTTGACGCGCTCGAGAAAGAAATTAATCTGCGTCGCGTCGTTTCTGACAATCACATCTGGTGAATCGATGTACTTCAGCCGAACGGGTCGCGTTCCCGAAACATAGCGAAGCTTATGCGTCCCGTATTGGATAGGCTCGCCGCGCTCGCGATACCAGAGTCGCTTGGCCGCAATAACGCTCCGGTGAAACGTGGACGTGTTTGAGATCTGCTTAAGTGATGGAAACATCTAAGACTATTTTGAAGAAGCGTTGCTGTACATCTCGACCAGTTTCGCGGCAGAGTTTTCAATTGAAAATGCTGAATCGCTGATCCTCGCGTTGCACTGCTCGAGATCAGGCGCTTCGACCGCAATCAGCCGCAGTACTTCAGACGCCCACTTAGCTGGGGCGTCATCGAGCGATGAAAATCCAACTAACTCGGGAATGACTACGCTCTCGCGTGGAGTACTGTCGGAAGCCAGGACCCTGAGTCCGGCTGCTTGAGCTTCCACCACGACCATGCCCAGACCCTCCGCCAGAGATGGAAAGAGCAAAAGGTCTGCTCCAAGCATCAGTTTGGGCACATCGGACCGCACACCTAACAGGCGAATGTGATCGGTTAGACCCCAGCCGGCAATTTCTGTCTCGAATTCTGTTTTCTTTTCTTCTCCATCGCCAACCATCGCGAGGCGTATCCGTGAATCCTGCGCAATGCACTCCCGAGCTACCTCCAACGCAAACGCAGGATTCTTATGAGTCATGCGGATGCCATTGTGAAGCAACTCAGCGCCTGAGAGCCGGCCGATAAAAAGGAGAATCCTCGAAGAATCCGGCCAACCCATTTCCCGGCAGAAGTCGCGATGCGCTTCAGCGCGATCACCGCGGTATTCATTTACGTCAAACCCACAGTGGGCGGCATCAAGCTGAACCTTCGAAGCTGACGACTCGTGAAAACCATACTCGCTGACAATTTGTCGCGACGTGCCCATGACGTGGGTAGCCATCCGAGCTATCAACGACTTGCCGGTGCTGTTGATCGTGCGGGCTACGATTCCCGTGGTTGCATTGCTCCGGTGGTAATACGGATTGTGAACGTGCGCAATGCGAGCTGGTGGCAGCAGTCCCGCGCCGAGAAAAAAGTGCACGCCGGCGAAGTAGTCCTGATGATCGTGAATAGCGTCGTAGTTCCCTTCCGCCAGAATGCGGCGGAATCCCTTAACGAAACTAACCATGTTTCGTTTACCAAAGCGGAGATAAAACAAACGTGCTCCCAAAGCGGCCGCGGCATCGTCCAGCAAAGACTTCTCGCCGCCGGTTAACAACACATCAAGCTCTACTCGCACGGGCAACTCTGCAGCGTGATCATGAAAGTATCTCAGTAGCGAAATTAGCCAGGTTTCAGCTCCACCCATCCCAAGACTCGAAAACACGTGTAAGACTCGCAACTCCGGCTTCGCCACGGTAGCCATTTCAATTTGACGAGCCGAAACTCCGATGTCTTTAGTCGCAACTGCCACTGAGTTAGCTTTGTTCTTTCAGCAGTTTTGCCGCTCTTGCCTCACCGCGCTTCACGGCCCGAAAGAATCTGCGTTCTCGCCGATTTCGAGTTAACAGCCTGGCAACATCGGCTGCTTGGGTCGACAAACCTTTTTTCGAGACATGGCCGTTCCCTGATTGTGATGGTCGAAAAGAATTAAGGACCAGGCTCGAATATGCAAGGCCCTCGACAAGCCGGACGAGGTAATCTTCAGTCAGTCGATCAGGCGGAATAAGGTGGGTTAACTTCAACGACGCGAACAGTCCCATTCCCATTCCCAGATCGCATGCGCAAATCGCCATATCAGAATCTCCGCCAGATATGAGAGACGTGCCCGCGCGGTCCATCATCACCTCTCGTTGACCGGTCCTATGCA
This sequence comes from Pyrinomonadaceae bacterium, assembly GCA_963724185.1. Lineage (GTDB taxonomy): Bacteria > Acidobacteriota > Blastocatellia > Pyrinomonadales > Pyrinomonadaceae > PSRF01. The sequence continues at coordinate 169,559 of CAVRTN010000003.1, forward strand.
GTTCGAGGTAATAATTCGCGACCGATCGCCGGACGCACATGCCTGCGCCGCACGGCATCGCATCGGCATCCGCTGGCCCGTTGGACCATCTATCCGAGTCAAACTCGCGTATTACCAGCCGGCTCCAGTAAGCGCGGGTCCAATCCGGAGGCGGCGCTTCAAAGCCTGGGCGCGTCTGGCCAGCCCAGGTCCCGAGCCGCGGCCACTCCTCGCCTATCTTTAGTGCCTGCTCAAGGAAGTCAGCATCGAGCACATTGTCATCGTCAACAAAGACGAGCACTTCGGCGTTGCTTTCCGCGATACCTCGGAGTCGTGCATGAGTCAGACCAAGTTTGGGTTCACTAATGTGTCGTCCATTCGGATGCCACGAGAGATCGACGCGGGAATCGAGAGGCGTGGAACTCGCATTGTCGATCAGCAGATATTCCCAACGATCCGGCGGCAAGGTTTGCGCCTTGAGCGCGTTGATTACCTGCTCCAGGTATTCAACGCGGGGATTGTGAGAACAGGTGATGACTGAAAGTTGAGCGCTCATTAACTCGGTGACGCTTGCGCTTTAGTTGCTACCAACTGGAACCCGCTGGCCAGCGTGTCGGAATAAGTATTCGAACGGCGAGCCGACCATAACAGCGGCCGCAGCAGCAGGATCCGTAACATCAAATAGGTGAGGGTCTTTTTCAGATGGAGCCAAAGATAAACCTGCCAATAGAGCGTGTGATAAACGGTGAAGAGCCCCTTGATCCGTTTGACTGAAAAACCGTGATGCGAGACGAGTCTGACCAACCCGTCCTTTGTGTAACGCTGAAAATCTGTCGGCACTTTGTGCTCGGGTTGCAGGAATGGCACCTCGAGGATTAAGTGTCCGCCCGGCTTCAAAACTCGATACAACTCCGGCACGACCTCTTCAGGATTCTCGACATGTTCCAGCACCGCAATGCACAGAATCGCGTCGAAAAAGTTTGACTCGACTGGGATCTTATGGAGAGGCGAATGAATATGGATGTTGGTGCGCTCATCACCCGGCCAGGTAATATCCTGGTTAATTAATTCTCCATCAATCAAATGTGAGACATCGCGCCAGCCGGCCCCGGCGTTGAGCACTTTGCCTTTCAGCAACGATCTGCACTCGTTAAGATCGGTGTCAATTTCCGGGAAGACGGCAAGTTCTGACGGAACAATGCGGGTGTATAGACTTTTCAGCAACTTCTTCAAAGAACACGAGCAGAGCTTCTGTGCAAAGCTAGTGCGCCACCAACTCAGGCGTCGAATTCGAACGGTTCTTGAGTTTCACTATCCGAGCGACCATCGAGACGGGTAGCATTCGCCGCAGCAACACTCGGAGAGGCATTGAAGACAGCGGATTCGCCGACCACTCTCGCATTATCATCCGCAGCGCGACTCGCCGCTGATTGTGATAGAGCACCAGGTGCTCGCTGAAGGCCAACGACTCCAGCATTTTTACGCGCCGCCGCAGAGGCCGCGGAATCCCGTGAAGTGGAACCTCTGAAGTGCTCGAAAGATCTGAAGCTGCCTGCTCTCCGGCAATTTGGTGAACATCAATCGCCTGAGCAACCCGTCGTCGAGTTGCAAAGTTTTTAAATGCTTTCGCGTAGACATCCACGACTCCGGTGGCGGTGATGCCCACGTGCATCTTCTCCAGAATCGTTCCGCGGGCATTGGTCCCCAACCGCGCTCGCTCTCGATCGTCCTTCGAAAGTTCCGCGGTCCGTTCAGCAAAAGCTTCGGCATCGTTGAATGGCAAAAGCACGGAGTTTTCCCCATCCGCAACCAGCTCGCGTGCAATTCCCACCGCCGTTGTCAGACAACAGACTTCGGTGCTCATGGCTTCGAGGAGAGTGACCGGTCCGCCCTCAACCCGCGCGGTCACCCAATAGAAGTCCAGGGCCTTATACATCTCACTCAAGTCTTGAAGCTCTTCGATAAACGGAATCCAAACGCATTGCACGTCGGCCGTATTGAGTTCTCGCGTAAGGTCTTGCCATCCGGGGCCCACGACCAGTACCGCAAGGGCCGGCACCCGGGCCTTCAAGCTTACGACTGCTTTGGTGAAGGTATCGATCCCTTTGCGGTCGTCGTCATTACTGCTGTTCTTTCCAAAAAAGCCAACAACCGTAGTTGATCCATGAATCTTCAGTTTCCTTCGGATCTCCGTCCGCTGATTTCCGGTGGGCGGTTTGAAGAGAGTCGCATCGACTCCGTAAGGAACGCAGAACACGCGATCACGTTCAACTCCTCGGGCGCGGAGATCGTCTGACCACTCGGGCGAGCCCACGATGATCGCGTCACCCTCGGTGTTGTGTTTCACCAACTCCCAATCGGTTACGTGGTGATGGCTGGTAACGCAGGGAACGAATTCGCGAAACCGAGGCAGCCATTCGCGAGATGCGTAAGGGCAGGTGAAGTGGACCAGGTCGAAATTCTTCATCAGCTCCGGCTGTTCGGCGAAGATCACATCGATCACTGGTCCTGACGCGATAGTCGCCTCAATCCAGGGATTGAACCGCGCGATGGACTTCGCAATCGTGCCGGTCACCCAGTGGACCGAGTCAGGGACGAAGAGTACTCGCAAGCGTGACATGTTCTAAGAAGCGGTGCGTTGAGACCCGTTAGCAAGTTTGATTCGGTTTCGCTCGGCGGATTCAAATGAGGTCGCAATATCCGAATCCTCGCTATGGAATAGGCAGAGATCGTAGTAATAGATCGCTCCGTTTTTCCCATTTGCGTACTCGTGTAGATCTTCGATTACTGCTTGATCCTGCAGACTGGTCGACAACACCAGGCGGCCTTGCCCGTCGTAAAAGAGGATAGTTTCATATCCAATGTCTTTTAACATCCGCAGCGTTTCAATCCCGATTTCGCCTATCCGAGTCATATTGTCGCGGTTGTATTCCAGCGCGATAACGGGCTTAACCCGTTTAATGAAATTCAGTCCGCCGCGAATGATGCGACAATCAAAACCTTCTGTATCGACCTTCAGAACTTTGCAGGAACGGGAGTCAATACTCGAGGAGAAGTCATCCAAGGTCGTCAGCGTTAGCGGCTTTGAGGAGCCGTTGTTGCTGGGAATAAGAGTCGTGTTCCAACCTTCTTTTTCGAAGCGTGCCGAGATCGTCTCCGTCCGTTCTCCGAGGAAAAGGTTGTGGACACTGACTTGATCAAACTGCGAAAGGTTTTTCTTTAATATCGGGAGGCAACCCAAATCGCCTTCAACGCAGGCGATGGGCACATCGACGACGCTTCTTATGATGGCCACTGAATCGCCGTAATTTGCTCCCACATCGATCACCCGAAGGCCGGGATATTTTGAGTAAGTTGTCGCTGTCAGGCGACCCAGTTCACTCGAGTAATTCGGATTCATTTCAAACATGTCCGGCAGAAGGCTGTTGCTGGGCATCTCGATTTGAAACTTACCCACTGTCACCGGCAAATAGGTCAACCGCTGGATTCTCAGGTGGCGCGGGATCCGGTGTAGTTCAAATCCCAGCGGCGCCAAAGCGCGTTCAATTATTTTCTTCAACATCGAAGCGTAGATTCCCGCTTTCAAGCCACGCGCGGGTGGGTCATTTGAGAGGCAATGGGCACAAGCTGAAAATTCGCCTGCGGAACGACGACACCGAGAAAACTATCGGCGCGATATGAAGCGGAGAGTTCCGACGGAATAATCTCGATATCAAAGGCGTCCGCAATGTAGTCTTCAAAGCCCGACTCTGCTCGAATTCCCAACCCAAAACTGTATATACCCGGCACCAGCCGAAGCTCAGGATATTCGACGGAATACTTGTATCGTCCCGGCTCCAAGGTTGATCGTTCCAGTGAATGTGAGCTGAGGCAAGAGGCGATCTCAAAGCCCCTGCCTGACTTGAGCGCCACACCGAGTTCGATTTGTTGCGCCTCCTCCTTCGCCTCAATCTCAACCTCGAAGGAAATCCGCTCTCCGAAAGGTAACTTCCACGATCCATACTCTTTCGGTGGAGTGAGGCGGACTGATCTGAGTTCTACTTTTCCGTGGACCGGCATTCCCCTCACCGCCTTCGTGAGATTAACGGTCTCCATTTGCGAAGCTCCCGTGCGCAGGTAAGCCCCAACTATTTCTGCAGTTTCGCCTTGCGCGGCGATTGCCCCGCTCTCCAGGAGCACCGCTTTGTTGCAGAGCCGCAGAATTGCTTCCATGTTGTGACTGACAAACAGGACGGTGCGACCGCCGTGGGCAACCTCGCCGATCTTTCCCAGACACTTCTTTTGAAACTGCGCATCACCTACCGCCAGAACTTCATCGATGATTAGTATTTCGGGTTCAAGATGCGCGGCGACTGCAAAGGCCAGTCGAACGTACATCCCACTGGAATAACGCTTCACCGGCGTATCGATGAATTTCTCAACTTCAGCGAAGGCGACAATCTCGTCAAACCTCTTAGCTACTTCGGCCTTACGCATTCCGAGGATCGCGGCGTTGAGGTAAATGTTTTCACGTCCGGTTAGCTCGGGATGAAAGCCCGTGCCAACTTCCAACAACGAGCCAACGCGTCCATGAATTTTCGCGTGTCCGCGCGTGGGCTTAGTGATGCGCGAAAGAATCTTGAGAAGAGTGCTCTTCCCTGCTCCGTTGCGGCCGATGATGCCCACCACCTCGCCGCGTTTCACTTCGAAGGAAACGTCGCTCAACGCCCAGAAGCTGGCCGGACCGGCGACGGTGGACGGATGACCGTTTTGGCGGCCGTCGTCGGTCGTCTGTCGCCGGTCGAGTGCTGAGCGCACGCGCCGGAATGGCGCAGTGGCAGCATCGGTGAGGACGTCGCGCAGAGCTTTATACGACTCGCGCTCGCCGATTCGATATTGCTTGCTCAGCCCGTCGCAGCGGATTGCAATGTCAGTCATTGAAACTGCTGCCGGCCGACCGTTGACGGACGACCGGAGTGAGACGTTCAAATTCGCTAGAAAAATCGAGGAAATCCACTTTGAGTTACGCCACAGCCATCTGGCATTGGCCCACTGCTGACTTGAATTACTCCAGAGTACTGTCCTGTTTCTCTGCGTAATCTCAGCGGCCTCCGCGTCTTGCGGTAAAATCATCCCAGCGAGAACACTCACCGCAGGGTCGCAGAGAATGCGGAGGTGGCGCAGTAAATTTCAAATTAGGACACTACCTTACTCCAGTGCAAGCTTGCCTGGATGCAGAACAAGTTTGCATTGGTCGAGAACAAGCTTGCATTGGTCGAGAACAAGTTTGCATTGGCCCAGATCAAGCTTGCATTGGCCCAGATCAAGCTTGCATTGACTCAGAACAAGCTTGCATTGGACTAGAACAAGCTTGCATTGGTCCAGAGCAAGTTGAAATGCTCTGGTGCAACCTTGCATTGGTCCGGTGCCAGCTTGAATTAGCCCAGAACAAGCTTGACTCCGTCTGGTGCAAGCTTGACTTGCTGCAGAACAAGCTTGCATTGGTCCGGAACAAGCTTGCATTGGTCCGGTGCAGACTGACATTACTCAAATGCTGATTCAAAGATAGCGATCGGTCTTCGGTCATCCGCCGGCGGTCAACGGTCGTCCGTCCTCCTTCAGACCACATCCGCGAATTCCTGTTCCATGCGACGGAAATAGAAGAGTCCGCCCACCAGGAGGAGAATCACCACGCCGATCGAAACCCAGAGCATTGCGCCCGGCGGTTTTGATCCCAACAGCGCCCACCGAAATCCTTCAACCACGCCGGCCATCGGATTAAGGCCGTAAAGGGGCCGCCAATTCTCGGGCACCAGAGAACTCGGATATGCATCGGGTGTAGCAAACATCCAAAACTGAATCAGGAAATTTATCGTGTAGCGAACGTCGCGATATTTGACGTTAAGCGCAGAGAGCCAGAGTCCCACTGCCAGCGCGGTCATAATGGCGAGGACGATAAAAGCCGGTAACGCCACAATCGCCGAAGTCGGTACAATTCCGTAGTAAGCCATCAGCAGCAGGAGAATGACGAAGGCGACACCAAAATCCACCAACCCACCCAGGACTGCGGCCATCGGCACAACCAACCGAGGAAAATAAACTTTGGTAATTAGGCGCTCGTTTGCGACCAGGCTGTTGCTTGATTCAGTCAGCGCGTGGGCAAATAGCTGCCACGGCAGCAAGGCGCAAAACGTAAAGATAGGATAAGGAATTCCATCAGAGGGCATCTTCGCCAGTCGCCCAAAAAACAAACTGAAGACCAGCATCATGAACAATGGCTGGATGATGGCCCACGCCGCTCCGAGCGCGGTTTGCTTGTAGCGGACTTTCACGTCGCGCCAGGTGAGAAAGTAGAGCAGCTCCCGATAGTCCCAAAGCTCGCGCAGGCCGAGCGACGTCCAACCCGAAGGCGGGTCGATCGAGAACGTCGGAAACGCTTCCGGTTTCGGAGTTGTAATGCCTGATTCGAGGGCTGACAAAATGATTCGAGTACCGCTACGCCGAGGCGCGCTCAGACTCTTCCTCAACATCGCTCTTGTAATACTGCGAACCGTAGTAACGCTGGTAGTAGTAATAGTCGTGCGACTGAAGATTGACGTTGTTGAGCACGACGCCAAAAATCTTCGCGCCCACATCATTCAAGAAGTTGCCTCGCTCGCTTCACCACATGCCGCGAACTCTTGCCGCCATGTACGACCAGCAACACGCCATCAACTATCGAGGCGATCAAAACGCCGTCTGTAAATGAGGTAACCGGAGGCGAGTCTACGACGACGTGATTAAATTTTGACTGCAGAGTTGCCATCAGCCGTCGCATCTGGTCGGAACCCAGCAACTCTGCCGGATTTGGAGGAATAGGTCCGGAGGTGAGCACCGACAATCCCGAAACGTCGTCTTTCGAAACCAACGCCAGCATCTCTGTCGTCTGACATGTCGCTCGACAAGTATCGAACTCAGACCGGCGCGCTCGGAGAGTCCGAAGATCGAACGGAGACGCGGCCGGCGCATGTCTGCGTCGATGATGCAACACGCTGGCGCCGGTCTGGCCAAACTGACCGCCGTATTCACGGCAGTTGTCGTCTTACCTTCTCCCGGCAAGCTGGAGGTGATTAGCAACGACCTGGGCGCGCGGCCGGCGGTGGACAGCAACACCGAAGTGCGAAGTGGCGATAGGCTTCAGCCAGCGGCGATCGGCCATCAACATTCATCAGCAACTCTGCATTGTCCGAATGGTAGCCATTTCGCTTTTGCAATCCGCCGGGAGGCGGCCAACAAGCGGCGACGTCCCGAAGCAGCGGCGGAAGGTATTACAGCTAACGCGGGCAGATGCAACAGTCGCTCAACCTCGTCGGTCGAGTGAACAGTGTCATCGAGGTATTCGAGAAAGAGCGCGAACCCAACGCCGAGGCCGAGCGACAGAAACATGCGCCATGATAACTGTGCGCGTGCGGTTTGGCCCAATTGGACCATCAGGCGCGATTGCGTAATCGATAATCGAAATGTTGTTTGGCTTGCTGGCCATGATCACATCGTTCTCTTTGGAACGCTGGAGCAGGTTGTCGAGCAAAGTCTTGTTGGTTTGAATTTCCTGTTGAATGATCCGGTAGTTGATCGCCGCTTCGTTTTGCGTAAGCGTTTCGCCGCGCTGTTGTTGAAACGACTTTCGCAAGGCCTGCTCGCGCGCGATAGGCTCTGCCGGTAGTTTGTCTCCAGATTAGTTAAGAGAGTGCTGCTCTTCCGGTTCCGAATCTCCTTAACCTGCCGGTCGAGTTCTGCGATTTGGGTGTCAACTTCCCTTACTTCGGGCGCTTCTTCGGTGGCATCCACCATCAATTGCGCGCGTTTCTGACGAAGCTCAGCGAGCTTCGTTTCAGATTCATTTGCCTTTAATTGATCAGCTTCGGTTAACGCGGCTGCAGCGCCGGGCCGACTAGGATCTTTGGCCGCGTTGAATCTTGACTCAGCTTCGATGCGCTGGTTCTCCGCTTCACCAAGTTGCTTGTTTAAAGCACCCAGGCGCTCCACTACGGTATTTTGGCTGGCGTCGAGCGAAAGTATTTGATTGTTCTTGGCGTAGTTGACGAGGCGTTCTTCGTCGGCCCGAATCGTTTGTTGGAGTTCAGCAATTCGCTTCTGAAGCACATCGCCCGTGTTTGTGTTCGACTCGGTTTTCCGCTCGAGGTTATTGAAGACGTAAGTCTCCGCGATTGCGTTAACCACTTTGGCGGCGACCTCAGGATCGGTGTGGGTGTAACTGATGTCGATCAAGCGGGTCTCTTTATACATCCCGCGTGTTTCCTTAACCGGGTCAACCTTCAAACCGCCGAGGATCGCTCCAACGTAAGGCTGCAGCCGCTTGGCTTCGGCACGGTCATCCTGGGTGGTGACCTCAGCTACCGTGGTCCGAAGTTGTAAGGTGTCGGGAGTTTGTGAACCGGAGGGGGTGGCTTCGTCTTTGCCCGAATCCCGCCATCTTCTTGATCGTCTGCCAGGTAGTGCGCTTCTGCGCTGCGTTTCCTTTGAAGAAGTTTGGATTATGTTCCAGATCCAGTGTCTTAACGACGCGGCGCATGAGTCCCGGGCTAACAAGAATCTGGAGCTGAGTATTGAAGTAGACCGGATCGTTCGCGGGCCCAAAGACGTAAGGTGTTTTGCCGACTAGCGCAGCGTTGTTTTCCAAGTCGACCTGGACGCGCGCGCCGGCCTGATAGATATCCGGTTTACGCGCGACGTAAATAACCGAAAGCATGGTGATGAGCGCCATGATGCTTATGACGAGCCATAAGCGCTTCCGCACCGCGCGCCAGTAATCCAGCAGGTTGACTTCGGTTTCGGCATTTGGGTCTACGCCATAGTTATAGCTATGCGGCGTGCCCGGCGAATCGCTCGATCGCTCAATGGCCGACAGATCAGAGTCGCTCTTAATTAATTCACGCGATGGTTTCATGTGTAAAATCCTTCAGATTTCGAAGTTCGAATTTCGAAGTTCGAATTTTTTCAACTCACAAGCGTCGCTGATTAGCTTTGGTACTTCGTCCGATGCTTGTAAAGATCGCTAATAGTTCTTTTGATTCTTGCAAAAGCCAGTCTCGGTTAGCCACGCTCCCAAGCCCGGCCGCCTGACAAAGTTCAAGCCAATAGTTGCTCTCAGACGCTTCCTTTTCCACTATGGCAATTTTATGAATGAAGTCAGCCCGCGATTCAGCTCTATTTGCCTCCCGATAGTTCGCGCCCACTGACGTGCCCGACTTAACCAACTGATATTCAATCACTGCGCCACTTTTCGTCTGAGGCAGCGTGGCGACGAATGCAATTACCTTCAGTGCAAACTGCATCGTCCGGTTCTCAAGTTCATTCTTGTCCACTGTCTATGCGAGGTCGAAATTCGATATCCGAAATTCGACATTCTTAAGGAATCACCCTGATTGGAAGATTAGAGATACTCTGACCCGCCCCGCCGATCAAACTTCGCAAGAGCGCCTTCCCGGAAGACGTCTGCACCTCAATGATGTCGTTCGCCACCAGAGCTACATCATCAGCACGCTTCTTTTCAATCGCTGATAAGTCAACAACGATCTCTTTCCGCGCTGAGGAGCCGGGCTCTTGCCTCACAATCCTGACTTTGTCCTTCTTGCTGTCTTGCTTCACTCCGCCCGCCATCGCCACCGCACGCGAGAGGGTGATTGGCTCGCGAAGTGGAATCGTCAGGGGCGTATATACATTTCCGACGACATAAACCTGATCCGCCTCGGGTATCGTGATGACGTCGTTCGCTTCGAGGTAAGGATTTGCCTTCGGATCGCCGCGCAAGGTATCACTCAAACGATAACTGGAAAATGCTTCGGTCGTGTCTTCAGCGCCTTCCGTGCGGCAGAGCGAGCTCTGGGCCGAATGGACAATGTTGATCGTCTGGCCCGCCTTGGGGGTTGGACCCTTTGCATACCCCAGCAAATCAAGCAAGCGAACGCGTCGTTGCAACTCAAACCGGCTCGGATCGTTGACGGCGCCGATAATCGTCACCCGCTGTGAGCGATACTCCTTAATAAAAACGTCCACCTGCGGATTCCGGTAAAACCTGGTGTACTTCGCCGCGATCTCTTTGGCCAGTTCCCCTTCGGTCTTGCAGGCCGCCTGGATTTCGCCGTCAATCAAAGGCATGCGAATCATGCCGTTGCCTTCGACGCGTACTGCATCTCGCGAAAGGTTGGCGCGGTTGAAAATCCGAATGTCGAGGACGTCGCCTGGTCCAATCCGGTAACGATCGTCTGAATCCGTCGCTGACTGATTCTGACGGGTTGGTGGTGCTGGCGATCTGTTGAACCGCTGCGCCCTTTGCCGGAACGCTTTCAGCGGGCGTTTGAGCAGCGACCGAAATCGCTGTCCAGCAACATCCCACTATTAGGCTCAGAATGAGCACGCCGGTTTTCCGGATAAGCCCTGCCGAAGCGGCGCTGATAATTTGAATTCTCTTCATATGCAAATCCTCATTACTTTCTTGCGAGTCCAACCCGGCGGGACATCAAAGCTTCGCGCATGTGGTTAGGATGCGCCAGGTTTAAGACGGTATTACTTAATAAGACCAACAACTCTTCGTGTTCGCGTTTGAATGTGCCGGTTAGCGGATTGTCGTGCGTCTTGGTCACCGTTCCTTCTCTAACCCACTGCCAAAACTGACTCTGTGTGGTCCAGAATTCTTTCCGATCGCGACAGATGACCAGCGCGGTTTTCTTCTTTTTCTTCTTTTTCTTGTCTTTCGACTTCTCTTTTGCCGGACTCATGCTGTTTCACTCTGGCGTTCAATTCCTTGCACGTTCACCGGAGACACTTCTGCCCTGGTCTGTTTCCCTTCTTTCATTGGACGAAAATGAATAGGAAACACACGGTACCCCGAAGGGAAACCTCTGTGCGAGGCAGCATTAAATTTTCAAACCGGAGGCGAGCCGCATGCGCTTGCGCGCGATGACCTTCGCATTTCCTCCGCTTACAACAACAAGCGCGAAATCAATTCCGCGCGACGCTTCACGCCAAATTTTAAAAACACATGGCGCAAGTGAAACTTCACAGTCTGTTCCTTCACCAGCAGACGCGAACCGATCTCCGCGTTTGTCAGATCCTTCAACACAACAGAGCGCCACCTGCGCTTCGCGGCGGCTCAGGTTCTTGGTGGCAACTATTCGTTGAATCACGCGCTCAAAGGAACGGTCGTTTCCGGAAATTCCGCGGGTAAAGGTATTGGTTCCGCTTTCATCACGGCGGGCGATCACTTCTTCGGGCAGACGCACTCGATACCCCGCGCACTGCTCGCGTTTACCATTCCCGTTGGTGTGCCCGTTGCCCCCGTCGCCCTCGACTCCATTGCCCGTTCCGCCGCTTTCTTCGTGGTGATTTTCGTCGCCGTTGATTTTTGCGACTCGTTCAGCACTGGATTTCGCCACCAGACCTTCCAGCCCGCGCCTGACAGTACTGAGGTTTGTAATCTCCGTCAGTTCCATCACTTGCCGGACAGTGAAAACTGGCGAGGCAGCGACAGCGCCAGAGCCGCGAATCGGCAGCTGATGCTTCAAGCGACTGCAGCATGGCCGCATAAAGTCTTCGTTCGACGGGAGTGTGGTTCAAAGCGACGAGGGCCATCGCGGGGCCGGCGGATGGGTGATCGATCTGCTCGACTAAAGGGTAGGTTTTTGGATCGGGCTCCACGCTAATCTGACGTTTTTGGGGGAACATAGATTGTTTCAGAGATGGTCTTGCAGCGTGGCTGTGCTCAGTAGTACTTAGCTTATTGGCAGGACCGCGATCGGGTAAGCCCTGTTTTCGCTGATGATTGAACGCGCCCAGAGCGTAAGTGCATCGATAATTTATGTCAAGTGGTTTGTCCTTACCGAGCGCCCATTGCAAACAGGCTCCGGGGCGTGCGCGTCGTAGCTTTCAAACCATAAGCGCGTCCACCATTTCGCACCAGAGATGGCCAATGGTAATGTGCGCCTCCTGAACGCGCGAGGTGCGATCGGCACGGAACCACGATCGCCAGGTCGCAATGCGAAGCCAGGGGCTCGCCCGACACGCCCGTCAGAGCTATCGTTTTGCAGCCCAACTCACGGGCGCGCTCGGCAGCCTTGACCACATTTGGGGACTTGCCGCTGGTGCTTATGGCAATCAAAACATCGCCCGCGACGGCCAGGGCCTGCACCTGCCGGGCGAAAACATCTTCATACCCGTAATCGTTGCTGAGCGCGGTAAGCGCCGAAGTGTCGGTCGTGAGCGCGATGGCTGGGAAACGCGCGGCGCGGTTGTTCATAACGTCCAACCAGCTCGGCGGCGATGTGTTGAGCGTCAGCAGCGCTGCCTCCGTTTCCGCAAAGCAGTACTTTGTTCCCGGCGGCCAGCGTATCGCAGATTAATTGGCCGGTCTGTTCAATTTCCCCGAGTTTCGAATCAAGCAGCGATTGAACTGCCGCCAGATGCTCTTCCAGCGAGCTCTTCAGGAGAGATGAGATTGAATTCGCCGTTTGTCAGAGGCTTGCCTTCCGTTCCTGTCGTTCAGTATCGCTGCCGTGAAATTCTGACCGTAAAATTCGCTGGAACTTAGCATAGTTTGCGACAGCCTACAAAAGCACTATTGTTGCGCGATCTCTGGCAAGCCTTGTGTATCGGGCATTTCGATAGCGCCTTGCACACTATCATTTTCAGTTGTAGGCTTCGCTTCGCCATTTTTCAGCAATTGACCGCTCAACTGCCCGAATGCTGGCTCGAGTTTCAACAGACTCCGCTTCTTATGACTAACTCCACGCCGACGCCAATGTTGCGCCAGTATCAGGAACTAAAGCAGCAACACCCGGGAACGCTTCTGTTCTTCCGTTTAGGCGACTTCTACGAACTCTTCTTCGACGATGCGGTCGTGGGCTCGCGCGAGTTGCAGATAACACTGACCGCTCGACACAAAGACAGCGGCAATCCAGTGCCAATGTGCGGCGTGCCACATCATTCGGCGGCAAACTATATCGCTCGACTCGTGCGCAAGGGTTATCGCGTGGCCATCTGCGAACAGACTGAGGAAGCCTCCAAGACGAAAAAACTGGTCAAGCGCGAAGTGGTCCGCATCGTTACACCGGGTACGCCGCTCGATCCGCAACTTCTCGACGCGCGTGAAGCAGTGTTCCTCGCCGCCGTGTGCGCATCGGGTGAAACCATAGGAGCGGCGTTTCTCGATATCTCTACCGGCGAATTTCGAGCGACGCAGGAGAGCGGCGCAAACGCCTGGGAAAAAATTCGATCGGCCCTGGAATCATATGCCCCGCGAGAACTCCTCTTCCCGGTTTCCTTACAACCGCTAATCACAGCAGGCCTGTCAGCGAAAGTTCAAACTGCCCCGTTGCCTTTGCGAAAATCGGAAGACACAACCGAACCGCCAGCGCCATCGACCGAAACGACAACTTCCGAAGATCTCACAAGCGCATCCACTGCTCACGCCGATCAATCCGGATCGCAGAACAAGTTCATCGACGCGGCGTTTACTCCAATAGAGGATTGGCTGTGGCAGAAGAAAGATTGCGCCGAGTTGTTGCTTAGTCACTTCGGCGCGCGCACCCTCGAGGGTTATGGAATCGAGCGGAAGGATGAAGCAATACGCGCCGCCGGCGCTTGCCTTCGCTATGCGCAGGAAACGCAGCGCGCCGCAGCTGCCCACATCAGCGACCTGGTTTACTTCGAACCACAGGACCATCTCGTCCTCGATAACATCACAGTCCGCAATCTCGAGCTGGTGGAATCCCTGGGCGGCGCTTCGGGCCGAACACTCCTGAGCGTCATTGATCAAACAGTAACCGGAATGGGCGCGCGCCTTCTTCGCTCATGGCTGCTCAGGCCGTGTGTAAAACGCGGCGAGGTTGAGGCGCGACTGAGCGCAGTTCAGGATCTGTTTACCTCACAAATCACGCGAGATCGATTGCGATCTCTCCTTAAAGAAGTTTCCGATCTTGGAACGCTTGATTGGCCGCATAAGTTTTGGTTCGGCGACGCCGCGAGATTTAAACGCCATTCTGCGTTCGCTTAATCAGGTACCCGGGATTCGCGAACAACTCGCCTCAATGCAATCGTCACTGCTCCAGGTTTTATCGGAAAGCTCAGACGATGTACCTGAGATTTGCGCACTCCTGACTCGAGCGATCAGCGATGAGCCGCCGGCAAAGATCAGCGAAGGCGACACGATTCGCCCCGGCTATTCAGCTGAGCTCGACGAGTTGCGATCAATCAGTGGCAACGCCAAACAGATCATCGCGACTCTCGAAGCCACCGAGCGCGCGCGCAGCGGCATTGCCACCCTGCGGATCAAGTTTAACGGCGTATTCGGTTATTTCATTGAAGTGTCAAAAGGACAAGCCGCGCGAGTACCGGCGGATTATGAACGCCGGCAAACGCTGACCAATTCCGAGCGGTACACCACGCCGGAACTGCGCGATTGGGAAAAGAAGGTTCTGGGCGCCGAAGAACGAATCATCGAGCTGGAAGTTGAGCTGTTTAACGACGTCTGCCGGAGTGTTGCCGCTGAGATCAAGCGAATTCAAGCTACTGCTCGCGCACTGGCAGCCCTCGATGCATTGGCATCACTCGCTGAAACAGCGGCCCGCCAGCGTTACACTCGACCCGCCATGCACGATGGCGACGAGATCGAAATCGTGCAAAGCCGTCATCCCGTTATCGAAGTGTTCAGCGATGAACCCTTCGTTCCGAACAGTGTCTATCTCAACAACTCAACCGATCGCCTGTTAATCATTACTGGTCCAAACATGGGCGGCAAGAGCACGGTGCTGCGACAAACTGCAATCGTTTGCATCCTCGCGCAAATGGGCGGCTTCGTTCCCGCGGACCGCGCGCGGCTGCCTTTGCTCGATCGCGTCTGGACTCGCGTCGGCGCCTCAGATGATCTGACCCGCGGAAGGAGCACCTTCATGGTGGAGATGACGGAGACAGCGGCCATCCTTCACAGCGCTACGCCTCGTTCGCTGGTGTTGCTCGATGAGATTGGTCGAGGCACGGCGACATTTGATGGGCTCTCAATCGCCTGGGCAGTTGCCGAATACCTGCATGATTCTCCCGAGCATGCGGCGAAAACATTGTTCGCCACCCATTATCACGAGTTAACCGAATTAGCCGAGCGTCTGCCCGGCGCTCAGAATTACCAGATCACGGCGGCCGAGCGCGAGGGCGAGGTCGTCTTTCTGCATCGCCTCGAGCGTGGACGCGCTTCGAAGTCGTACGGCATTCAGGTTGCCCGTCTCGCGGGATTGCCTCCTGCCGTATTGGCGAATGCTCGCGAGGTACTGGCGCGACTGGAGCGTTATGAGTTGGAAGTCTTCGCCGAAGAAGATCAAATTGCGGCGCAGGCTGCGGTGAGAACTGCCGAGGCGCGAGCGGCTGTTCATGGAGCCGGCGCGAGCGAATCCGACATTACTTTCATACCGGATTCAGGCCGCGATGCTCTCGAAGTTGCAGCCCGGCGAGCTGGTCGCCGCAGAGCAGCGGCGCAGTCTTCCCTGTTTGATCTCGCAAATCAAAAAGTGGTCGATGAAATCCGAGACATCGACGCCGAGAAGCTCTCGCCCGAGGAGGCGAAGGAGTTGGTACGCAAACTGCGCGAGCGCCTGGTTTGAACATGACTTCGTTTAGAGGCGGGCGATGCCCGCGGTTTCAAGTGGAATGAAACTTTTCAAATCTCAAGAAGCAAACATTTTCCATTACACGACATCCGTTTGCTATCGCGGCGTTCCTGTTTTTCGTAGCGAAACGGCTTGCGTGCTGTTCATTGAAACTCTTGCCGAGATGCGAATCCGCTATCCCTTCAAGTTAATCAGCTATGTGATAATGCCCGATCACACCCATCTGATCCTTAATCCCGCCGGATGTGACATCAGTAAGGCCATGTGTTCGCTCAAGAGCGTCTCGGCCAGGAAGACTATCATCTGGTTACGAGAATCCAACCATTTGAGCTCGCTGCGAAAACTTGAGTTGGCCGTACCGCAGAAGCGCAGCCATACACATGCGGTTTGGCAAAAGGACTTTTCCTCGATAGATCTGTGGAGCCCTCGCTTCATCAGGCAGAAACTAAATTACATTCATCTCAATCCCGTTAGAGCAGGTCTATGTAGGCATCCGGCCGAGTGGAAGTGGTCCAGCTATCGAGCTTATTTGCCCCATGAGCCAGGAACTGTTCCCATCGAGATGGACTGGCGGGGTTATTGGAAGACGGAAGAGGTTACAGCTTACCAGCAACGGCGGGCGACGCCCGCCTCTAAACGAAACTGAAGATATAAAGGGTAGTTCTTAGTAGTTCAGCTTCCGCGCAAACCAATCCCACATCGGCGTCGGCTTTGTCCCGGCGGGGTTATAACTGGCCCCGATGATAATGCGCTCGCCAGTTTCGCTGGCGGTGACGCCGCGATGAAGCACTTCCCCTCCCTTAATCGCCACCAGATCTCCGGGGCCGCACTTCACAGGTTTCGGTTTGGCAAACTCCAGTAAACGCGCAAAAGGAAACAGAAGGTATGGAACCGGAAACAGCACGCGGCTCCACTCCGGCGACAGCACCTCGGTCGCGCCTTCGTTTGTATTCACGAGTGTCAGGATGATGCTGTAAAGGCCGCCGTCGAGGTGCCACTTAAATCCTTCGTGCGTTGAGCAGTAACGTTGTATGCGGAGCGACCGCTTGATGTCGGTCATCGGTTCGAGCTCGAGGCTGAACGTCTCCGAAAGGATTTTCAAGAGTGGACCATTCGCAAATGCGCGCAGCTCGGGAAGGTGTTGGTCGATCTTGATGCCGTCGAGAACATTGTAGGCGAGGCTCATGCCCACTTTCGCGGACACCGGCGCAAAGAGATCACTGCGATCCCTGATGAGTCTCAGCCATCCTTCGGTTTCTGCATGAGACAGGAAGGCCGGATAGACGCGGTATCCTTCGGCGGGCTGGGCCAGTAAGCCGCCGGGATCGGGATCGTGCCGCCCGGTGGTTAGTTCCACTACGGCGCGATTAAGTCGGGTGAGTGAATTGCCTGACATGAGCGTTAATTCTTAGGTGAAGTTACAGGCGCGTTGGTTACAGTAAACCAATCACCTTTGCCATCGTTCGTACGAAGCATGCGCATCATTTCGTCGAAATTGAAAGGCCGGGCCCCGCGACGCCCAAACACCGAAACCTGGTTGCCACTCTCGTCCACCGCGCGGTCGCGATCGAGGCCCTTGGAAATCGCGAGAGCTTCGCCCTTCGACTTGAATGTCGCAATCAACACGGGATTAGGACGCGGACTAAATCCTGCATACTCCGGCAGCGTCTCCGGCGAAGTTAACTGCAGAATTCTCAAGCCATTCTTACCGTCGGCTACGTAAGCAAACAAACTTGCATTCGTCATCGCCACTTTTACCTGGTGCGCATCGTTGAGTTTGCCTCGGCGTCGTACATGCGATCGAGTCGCGGCTTTTCCGGCTGCTCAACATCAATGATGGCGACCCCATCTTTACCGTTTGCCACATAGGCATAGGTGCGGGCCACGTAAACATCATGCGCATGGGCGAGCGAGACAAGGCTCTCCTTAATCAGTTTGGGTGACGCAGGAATCGTCACGTCCATTACTTTCAAGCCTTCATCGTCGACCACAAACGCGTAACGGAACTGGATCGCAATCGCCCGCGGGCTCTTGAAGTCTGGCGCGCCAAACTCTTTTACGACTCTGGGATTCAGCGGATCGTTGATGTCGACGATAACCAGGCCGTGCCCGGTGGTGATGTAAGCATACGTGCCGGCAATCGTAATATTGTTTGCGTCAGCCAGGACGCCGCCCGGATTGAAAGCCCCGTCGGGATACTTCTTTGGATCAAGTGCCCGCTTCAAATAATTGTTTAGCGGATCGCCGTCGAGCAACGTTGCAGCATTTACCAGCACCAGGCCCTCATGTTTATCGACGAGGTAAAGATATGCGTACAGCGGGTGAATCGGCTGCTCCTGATTGACGAGCTGGTGGCGCGCGTCGCCGCTTAGCTGGCTGGCGCTGACGGGATCGATCATCGTGCCGTCTCGCTTCATTCGCCAGCGGGCCGGGTCAACGGCGAGCGTGGTGGGCGCCGCCACGGCTGTCGCATATTTCGTCTTCACCCAGAACCTTTGTCCAAAACGCGACACCGGCGCCGTCGTAATTCTTTCCGAGAATCCCTTTTGATCGATCTGGGCCACATCGTAAACGCGCAGACCGCCTTCGCCGGCCGCAACGTAGGCATACTCGCCTCGCAGTTGCACTTGCAACACGCGCGGGTTTCCAACGTGTTCGTAAACGGTCTTAAGTTCATTCCCGCCTTTAACAAATTTTTCGTAGTTGTCGGGATACGCGATCTTCTGCAACGTGCTACCGAAGACTGCTTGCGGCTCACTCTGTTCGGTTACCACGACTGCTTCCAGCGCGTGATCGGCGGCGACATAAACATAGCGGCCCATGAAGTTGACGAAATTCGTGCCCTGGAGCAGCAGCTGGGCCAACCAGGCATTGTTATCGTTTTGTTTGGAGACGTGGCAGTCAGAACACGTCTTGGTTTCCGTTGATCTAACGGTGTGCGGCACATGCGTGTTGAATGCCTGACCAGCGAAGCCTTCGGCCGAGGTGGTTTGTTGTTGCGAATAGATCCATTCGCGATTCTGATTCTGCGAGCTGACCAGCAGGGCGGACGAAGACCGCACAGGAGCAATCCGATTACCCGTCACTGTTCCGTCGCGTCCTAACATGAAGATGTCGTCACGCAGCACCTGAAAGTTGTATTGCGTGAAGTTACGCGAATCGCCGCCTTCGTTGTGACGATTCGGCATCTTGCGATTAGCCTGCATTGACAGGTGACAACCAAAACAGCTTGTGACCCAGGACGAATGGCAGGCTACGCACGTCATTTCGCTGTCTCGATGGGCCAGCTCATTTCCGTCTTTTGGAACATCGCCCCAGCTCAGATTGTCTTTGCGGATAGTTTTTGAGTAGCGCGACTTTTCATTGTAGTCGCGGGTGCCGGGCGTAACAGTGTCGAGCGTTTGACTAACTCGCCACCATCGGCCGGGAACCACCATCGAATTCTGCACGATGTCGCCGCTCTTAAGATCCAGCTCGGCGCCCGACTCGTCTTTCTTCTTGCGGTCTCGAGTAATACGTTGAAAGACCGGCACCTTCGAGCCGCTTTCGTCACGGGTCGTTAATCCGCGCGTCAAATTTCTTCCGGTGGTTGAAGGTCGGCCCGCCTGGGGCGCGGAAACAGGTGCAGCTGGTCCAGACGTAGTGAGCGTGGTCTTTTTGGAGATTGAGCCATGGCAATCCTCGCAGGCAATCTCGATGGCCGCGCGTGGTTCGTTGTATAAGATTGCCGTCGCCGTGTGAATCCTGGCCGAAGTGGCAGTCAACGCAGTGCATTCCCTTCTCGAGGTGTATGTCGTTGAGATGAACTGCCTTCTTAAACTTCGCCGGATCATTCGAGGAGACTATATTTCCCGTTGCGTCGAGCAAATTCCCTTTTCGATCTCGTTTGAACACTTTCCTAAACAGCCATCCGTGTCCATTGAATTGACCAAACTGCGTATTGGTTAAGCCGGCATTGAACTCGACAGAACCAGTCTGGGCCAGGAATTCGAGATCGGACCAGAGCCCGCGCAGACTGGAGCCCTCAGGATTTCGATTGAGCTTTTCCCGTTCCTCATCCTGCGACGGGTTGTGCTGTTGGGTCGGATACATCTTGCCGCCGTCGCTCTCATTGTCCCACCAGGTCATCCCGAGGTATGTAGCCACCATGTTGGTGCCCGGATGCATGTGGCAAACCATGCACTGCGAGGTAGGAATGCGAGACGTAAATTGGTGCCTGATGGGATGGCCCGATTCATTTTTTGGGATGCTCGCGTCCGCCGTCTCGGAACGCCCACGATTGCCGGCGGCCGCATAGAACGCGGAATGTGCCGCGCTGCGATCGTTGGCATAAATCACGTGGCAGGCGGAACATCCTGAGGAACGATAGTCGCCGGGGTGATCATTCGTGCCGAGAAAGTTTAGCGTCGGATCCATTAAACGCGTTTTCTGAATTCCGAGGACTACAGGATCGGTTCGCTGGGCCGAACCAAATCCACGTTGACTCAAACCCTTGTCAGGTTTTCCCGGCTCCTCTTCACGATCCGGAAGCCCAACTTCAAGACGGCGTTTACCACCGCGCTCAAAGACGCGCAACACGTTGCCGGGCTGCGAGATTTCCCAGCGCGGGAGAGGATCGAGAAACTCGAGCAGCCCTTTGGTTCGCTGATCTGTTTCCGAAGGCAACGGAGTTTGAATCAGAGCTTGCGGCGCGCCGGTTTCGCTGTAGCTTTCGCCAAAGCGGGAATCCTTCAGCGGGAAGCTGCCGTTGTTGTAAAGCGCTGCGCCCCAAAGCATTGCTCCGTGGGCCATCATGCTGCGCGCCACGTTTTTCGATTCCACTTCGTGACAGCCGCCACCCCCGCAGGTGGCACTTGCCACGCGCAGATCGCCGGGGTTTACAAAACGAACAAACTCCCAGCTTTCCCGCGCGAGCAGCGTATTGGTTCGCTCGGGATTAGCGCCGGTGTATTTGCCATCGCGCTTCCACTCGTTGGGGAACTTCGGCCGCACGTGTGCAGCGACTTTGACTTGTTCGATCGATTTGGGGTCTTCGCTGGTCTTGCGCGGGAGAGGGTTGCCGCCGTGGCAACCGGTACAGGTAAGGCCTACGGCGTCCTTGCCGTTGTTTAGTTTTTCGAGTGTTTCAGTTGGTCCATATTTGTGCATCGGCTCGATCTGCCCGTGGCAGGTAATGCAGCCTTCGAGATGTTGCGCAGGTTTGTCCTGAGCCGATTTCAAACTTTCGAAATCCCTTGTTGTAAGGGTCGTTGGATTCGATGAACCGGGAACGTTCAATGAAGTTGCTCGGCTGACGGAAAAGGAGTGACTAACAGCGAGGAGTGCGGCAAATGCCAACCCAGCGATCACAACCTTCAGCATCGATCTTTTAGTTGGTCGAGGCATTTCGTTTTCTCGCAGTCAAACTGAACACCACAATCTGAATTGCACCGAAAAGCTCCGTCAGGAGCGCAATGAATATAGAAATATCACCTGGAATCTCTGGCTTCGCCAGGAGCCAAATATAACAATCATCTAAACAACGTTTGGAAAGCTCAATACACCACGCTCCTAACGGAGCTAAGCTGTCATCCGGGGTTCACCCGCTATAAACATTTCGCCCCTGACGGGGCTCTTCGAGCTGCTAAAGACCTACCATCGGCTGAGCCTATGCTTGCGCCAGACTCAGAACACCAGCTTGAGCTGCGCGAACAACGTGTACAGCGGCTTCCGTGGACTGATCACATCGGGTTCACAGAAGTCGCTCACGTTTGCCGGACAGTTGCGCGATCGGTCGGTAAAAATGTCTCGAAAGCCGCGCCCAGTTTGCAAAGTCGCGGCGCCAAAAGTCATGCGTCACGTTGTTAACCAAAAATGGCCGGTAGGCCACGCCGAGACTGTAATCAAAGCCAATGTCATGCCGGATGCGGTTTTGAAACAACACATACTCCAAAGGTTCCGTGCGATGAAACCGCAAATAGTTGGCATTGAAGACCGCTTTGATTCGTTGTGTTAACTCAACGTCTACGCCGGCGTTGTAAATGAAGATGCCGGGATTAATGAAATTTGCCTGGCCCTGCGTTTTACTGCTCCGCAAACTCGGCAGAATACTATTTGGCTGGACCAGCCCGACGCCTGTCTGCGTAAGGCGTATGCCGTTGCGATTCCAGTATGAAAACTGCCCGCCAACGAAATTTGGATCGTCGAAGATAGCGTCGAAACCGGAAGCCTTATTGTCCGTCGGGTTACTGTCGCCCTGCGCCCAAAAGAAAGAGCCTTTGTATCGGATGTAATCGAAATCAATTGACGCTTCCACCGCCGCCATGTTGGATTTAATCCGGACCTCGCGCCCGGCGATGGGGTTCCGTTCGTCCTTCCCGAAAGCGTAATAGTAGGCATGCGATAGATTCAGCCGGCCCAAATGTCCGTCGCCGCTCAGTCCCTACGTAGCCGACTTTGATCGCGTGGGGACGCACATCGCCAATCAACGCCGGACGGACCAGGAAACCATTGCGATCATATTTGACGCCGCGGCGATCGTCGTTGTAATGCAGGCTTCCCTGAATCGTGTAACCTTTGCGAATGAAGTCCTGGCGGAAAACATTCGCCACATAAACATTCTGATGGCGCGTGTCGAAGCGGTTTAGTCCGCTATTGGTGTCTTTCTCCAACATCGAAAACCAGGCGGCATTAAATTGAACTCGATTGTTGTCAGCTGCACCGAAAAGTCGAAGACCGAGATTGTTATCGGAGAAGATGAAACCGCGGAAATCGGAAACAAACGGCTGGATTCCACCGCGCACTGAAACAAAATCGTAGTTTGAGTTAACGTCAAAAAGTTTGACTTCGCCAAAGGCCTCTTCGAAAGAAATGTGTGTATCGGTGCGGTTGGTGCCGCGCCGGACGTCTATGTTGACGACCCCATTTTCTCTCGCGTTTAGGTAATTCGGCACGCTGAAGGTCGGCGAGATCTTGATGGCCCAATCGCGCGGCCTGAAGGTGCTGTCACCGTGAAAAAGTTCAAAGCTAAACTGCAGGGTTTGGTTTACCGCCAACTGTTCCGGTTGACCAAAAAATTCCGCGCTGCCCGGTTCGTCTGTGCTGACATCGGACGGAGTGGGCGCGCGCCGTAGCTCCACTGTGGAAGTGCTGACGGCCGAGAGAATCATGAACAATTCATTGCCGCGAATCGGATAGTCACCTTTTAAGACGTTCTGATTGTATGGGTCCCACCAACGACCGCGCCGGAAGGGGATGTCGCGTCCGCGAGCAGCACGATCGCCGTAGCGATCATATTCCGGAAACCCGATACGCCATCGATCACGAGCTTCGCGGCGATCCTGAGTGAGCGGCGGATCGCTTTTCACAGTTTCACTTCCTGCGTGGCCGGTTGGATTGTTGGTCTCGCGAGATGAGGGTTCGGGAACTACTTTGAGTTCAACCTGGTCCAGTGGAATATCCACCGTGTATTCGCCGCCCGGTTCGATGATCACATTTTCGAGCGCACTTCCGCGAGGCAACGTAAAGGCTCCATAGTCTTTGTCTTTCTGAAACGCAGCGACGTGTGGCGGGGCAACTTTTAAGCGGTAGGCACCGGCTGCCAATTGAAACGAATAGGCGCCGTCTGAATTGCTCCGGGTCCGTTTCCACTTGCCGCTGACCTGGTTTGTGACAATGACTGCCACTCCGGCAACGGGAGCGCCTGACGCCACCCGCACGGTACCCTTCAGCCGGCCCGTGCTTTGGCCCATGAGTACGCCGGACATGGCATGCGCAAGCACTGCCAGAAACACCATCGAAACGAAGCTGGAAAACTTAGACTTGCTCATGAAAAGTGGCCCAGGAAACAGGCGCTTGCCTTGTAGCATACGAGTGGTTTTGAGGCAATTGAATTCTGGATCGCGAACAACCTATTGAGGGCGCATCCTTTGTGATACATTGTGCCGCAGTTTGCAGCGGCGCTAAGACAAACTTACTGAAAACTGCATTGGTGAGTTCTTCGCATGGGCTTAACCCCCGGGCATAGCTTTAGACGACCATTCATAGTCGGCCTCAGTCTGATTTTAGCTGGCGCTGCACTGCTGCAGTTTCGCACCAGCTCGGCGCAGACGAGTGGGCCAATTCTCATCAGTCATCCGGATTCTACCCGCGCAATTGCTTTCGATTCGGTAACTCAACATCGCGAGCCATTCTCAGCTATCTCTTCGATCCGCTTCGGCGCGGACAATCACGTGCGGGTCATGCTTTTCGCAATGAATCTGACCCTGCAGGCAGGCGATACCGCGAGCGCACTGAGCGTTGACGCAGAAGACGCTGCGCACAACATCCACCCTTTGACGGTTGAGTATGCTGGGCCGGTTCCCAACCAGCCATGGGCCACTTCGCTCGTAGTAAAACTCCCCGCAGGCATGAATGACCTGGGCGACGTGCTGGTGCGGCTCACATATAGGAACGTCTCTTCCAATCGTGTTCGACTGGGTATCGGTCATGTTGGCGGTGGGCTACCCGACGACGAGGGCGCCGTGCCTACTCCTGGTTCGATTCTGCCGATTCCTTCGGGCACAAACGCGACGGCCGGCAATCTGACCGTTTCAGAAGTCGAAACAATAATTAGCCAGGCTGTCTCGGCAGCGGTTTCTCTGAATCGCGCTGTCACGGTGGCCGTCACTGATCGTGAAGCGAATGTCTTGGGCGTCTTCGTCATGACTGGAGCGCCGGCCGGAACCACGATTCGCAGCGTCGGTACCCTCGGGCAAGGATTGGAAGGCATCGTTGCCCCCGCATCGCTGGCCGCGATCTCAAAGGCCGGAACCGGATCGTTATTCAGCACTACTGGGAACGCGTTTACTACACGAACCGCCGGTTTCATCATTCAGGAACATCTTCCGCCGGGCATTGATTTCCGCTCAGGTGGTCCACTTTATGGGGTGCAGTTTTCTTCGCTTCCCTGTTCGGATATCAAGAAGCCGGCGGTGCCTTTGGGACTGTCTGCCGATCCCGGCGGCCTGCCAATTTACAAAGGTGGAGTTGCCGTCGGCGGCGTCGGGATTGAAGGTGACGGGATCTATACGGTGGACCGCGATCCTCGTGATGACGATCAACCGTTTGAAGAGTTAATCGCTGCGTCGGCAGTTCGCGGTTTTGAGGCGCCGGCGTTAATCCGTGGTGACAACATTCTGGTTGACGGAATAAGACTTCCCTATTCAAACGTCGCGAATCCCCCGTCGCCGGCGACTCTTGCATTCGGCAGTTTACCGGGAGCGGTGTTGGGTGCTTTTCCAATTCAGGGGGCGCAGACTTCGGCGTTTGTACCAGCGAATGTGGGCGGCGTTAGCGGCGAAGTTGATACGCGATTTTTTCCCTTTGTGGCCGGCTCTCTTCCGGTGGGCCCAAATTCGCTAAGCGCCACAGAAGTCCAAACCATAATTGCGCACGCGGCACAACAGTCGAACATTACGCGGGCGGCGATTCGTCAGCCGCTCGGCAGCAACGCACGGGTCACGGTTGCCGTGGTGGATGCGGCGGGAAATGTGCTCGGGGTTTTTCGTCAACTTGACGCACCGGTTTTCGGCTTCGATGTTGCTGTTCAAAAGGCCCGTACGGCCGCGTTCTTTTCAAACGCAACGGCTGGCACGTTACTTAGTGGCGCAGGCTTTGGCAGTTACGTAAGTAGAGCATCATCGGATGGATTAGGACTCGGTGGCACTGTGGCCTTCAGCGCTCGAGCGGTGGGTTTTTTGCATCGACCTTTCTTCCCGGATGGAATCAACAATACAGCTGCTGGGCCATTCAGCACTGAGCTAAACCACTGGAGCCCGTTTAATGTCGGGTTACAACTCGACTTGATCAAGACAAACTTACTGGCGGCAATCGGCGGCGCGGTAGTTCCCTGTTCGACAATTCCGAGTTTGCCTAATGGCATCCAGATTTTTCCGGGAAGTATTCCGCTTTATAAAAATGGTGCGCTCGTTGGGGCAATCGGAATCAGCGGCGATGGAGTGGACCAGGACGACATAATCAGCGCCGCCGGCGGCAATGGATTTTCACCTCCATCGGGAATTCGATCTGACCAAACTTTTGTTCGCGGCGTGCGGTTGCCATTTTTGAAGTTTCCGCGCAGCCCCAATCTGTAAACGCTTCTGTTGCGCTCTAAGCTCGCTTGAATGTGTGTCATGATCAAAAAAACGCTAAACAAAACTGTTCGGTCTCTGGTTGGTCCAGGTCTAATCTGCGGTCTCGTTTTGGGTTTGTATTTGATCTCGCTTCTGCCTTGTCTCGAAAGAGCCAGGCACAACAAGCAGTGCCAACTGGAGTTATCCGCCTTCGGGTTCGAGTCGCGACGGGCGATGGCAACAAAGCAACCGGGCTGTCACGCAAGCGCTTTTTTCTGATTAAGGGTTCTCTCGAGCAGAACAAAGCCCTCGTCGAAGCTGTCGAGCAACAGCCACTAATTTCACGCGACTGCTTCTATCGCGGCCTTGGCGCGAGCGAAGCACTGATCGCCTGGTTAAAGGAAAAGGATTGTGAGTCGGTTTATTGTCGCGAGGTTGAACTTGAACATATCGAGGGTGCGGCCGCGGTTCCTGAATTCCAACAAGCGGTCGCCGCCGGCGAAAAAGAGTTTGGCAGCCGCGAGCTGGCCCGAAAGTGGCTCGCCGTAAACCTAAACGCAAACTTGCGTAGCGGCTTTTACACCAGGCAACAGCAACGCGTCTCGGAACTGCTCAACAAGGCGGAAGAGATATCGAAGGCGAAGGTATTGTCTGTGATGACGGACAGCTTCGGCACAGCCTATTTCACAGACATCGAACCTGGCACCTATACCATTTCAAATCTAATACCCACTGAAGTCGGCACCATGTCCGAGGTTTGGAATGCAGAAATCAAAGTGAAGCCTGGCGACCTCGCCACCGAGCTCCCGTTCCTGATTTCGAATCCTGGCAATAAAGATCCAAGAGACAAGAAAAACATCAAACGCGTAAGCGTGGAAAAGCCATTGCCTCCCTGTGGATAACGCTTCGTTCTTTGGGTAACCTCGGAACATCGAGCACCGGAGAGACAAGTCCAAAGGCTCACCCGACATCAACGAATGAAACGATACACAGTCACAGCGTTCGTGCTCGCGTTGGTGGCGTTCTTTTCGGTTTCTACACCGGAGTGGTTTTCAGACAGCGGTAGCGTGGCCGGGCAGAGACGCGGCTCACGGCGAAGCGGAAAATCAAACCCGGTTCGTAAGCCCGTCATTGACTATTCGCGATTCTCACACGCGACCAAAGAACATCAGGCGTCATGCAAAACATGTCATAAAACGCCTACATCGAATTGGCGGAAGGTCGCGGATTTTCCTGACGTTGCCGACTTTCCGGACCACGACGCCTGCGTCCGCTGTCATCGACCGCAGTTTTTCAAGGGCGCTCAACCAGCGATTTGTTCAAACTGCCATCGAAGAGCCTCGCCCCGCGACGAAGCGCGATTCGAGTTTCGCAATCCTGATCGGCCCAGACAATTTGAAATAGAGTTTCCTCACGACAAACATCAGGACGTAATCGCGCTGATGAAGCCGGCGCCGTCCACTGTAATGCAAACTGTCAGTTTGCGTCTTATGGCCCACGCCTCACGGCCTTCACCACAGTCGCAAACTAACACTGTGCGTTACAACAATTGCGAGATTTGTCATTCAACAAATGCGAAGCCACCTGTCGTGCCGGCCGCAGGTTGGATTGATTCGTTCACGCCCTCAGCGAATCTGTTCAAGGCCTCTCCGGAAAATCACGCGGCCTGCTTTAACTGTCATTGGAAGAGCGCCGAACCTGTGAAAGACAACTGCGGTGGTTGTCATAAGTTAACGGCTTCGCCCTACCGTCCTACGGGTGTCCCGGAACGAAAATCGATGCGCTTTACGCACGCCCGCGAACAACACGTGAAGGAATGCACCGCGTGTCATATCAACATTACTAAAGCGGCCTCCTTGAAAGGCCTGAAACCGGATGTGCCAATCACGACGTGCACTGAATGCCACAACAAGGAAGGACTGCGGCTCGACGTCAGTGGTGAATTAGCGGCCCTGGACAAGAGCCGGGAGTTTAATTGTATTTACTGTCATACGTCAGATGTGGGACGTCGCAACCCGCCATCGAGCCACTACCTTATTTCCGGTCGTCCGCCGTTAAAGTTGAGGGAATAAGAACGATTCGTTAAAGAGTGACTATTAAGAAACTAATCCACGAACTACACGAACTGACACGAAAGCGCGTTAGTGTGAATTCGTGTAAGTTCGTGGATCGCCTTCGTCCGGTGGTTGCTGTGCCGACATTAGTCATCCTCATGCTTTGTCTGTCGGAGGCAAACGTGAGCCGCGCCACATTCACCTCGGAGACACAGAGAGCACGCGAAGAGGTGGAGCTACTGGCAGTTTCGCTGCAAGGGCCGGAGCTCGACTACTCAACTTTCAAGCACTCAAGCCAACGTCATGCGGCGCAGCCGTGCACTTCTTGTCACCAGCGCTCTGATAACTCCGCAACGCCGCGGTTCCCCGGACACAAGGCATGCACCTCTTGTCACCTGGCGCAATTTGTCACCCCCAGTGTTCCGATGTGCGCGATTTGTCATGCGGACGTCAACAGTTCAAATCCGCCGTTGAAAAGTTTTCCCGCGAGGTTCAATGAAAGCTTCAACGTGAAGTTTGATCACGCGCAGCACATGACCGGATCGGCGCGACCTTCAAACGGCTGCTCCGCGTGTCACAGTCGGGTCAGAAACCGTCCGGCTGCTCTAAGTATTCCCGGCGGACTGTCGGCCCATAGCCAGTGCTACTCCTGTCACACGCCGAGCAGTAAAACGAATTCGGGTCGCGAGATGGCCTCATGCGGTGTTTGTCACGATCAGCGGTCCTACTCACGCACGTCCACGAACGCGCGAGCGTTTCGTTATGCATTTAGCCATGCGAAGCATGCGGGTCCACAGCGCCTGGGATGCACTGACTGTCACTCGCTAACCGCCGGGGCTGCCCAATCCCGTCAGGTAAGCTCGCCAGCCACTGCGGAACACTTTCCTACCTCGCGCGGGAAGAGTTGCCTCACCTGTCACAATGGTGGACGAGCTTTTGGCGGCGATTTGGCGTTCAAAGATTGTCGCCGTTGCCATTCCGGCTCGACTTTCCGCATGCCGCTCTGACCTAAGTCGCGCCGCCATAAAATTGTTTGACACAGCTCAAACCGCTCTCTAAGATTGCTCGATCCCTCCCCGCAAAGTCCATGTCGCAAACTCCTAAACCATCAACTGAGGTAGTTAAATGAGAAAGTTATTGGCTGTGATCATTTTGCTTGGCTGTGTGGCGGTTTTGTTAGTAGCCAGCAATTCGGGTTTTTCTGCGGGACAGGACATTCCGAAGGAAAGCAAAGTGCAGCCGAAGGAAGTGGTCCTCGGTAAAGACAGCCAATCTGATAAGTACGGCGAGGTGCCCTTCAATCATGAGACCCACTCGACCAAGTCGTATTCAGTTGACGGCAAAAGCGTCCTCTCCTGCGTGGAATGTCATCACACGGATCAACCGCCCGCAGGACTGAAGCCACCGCTGAAGACTTCAGAGCGGAGTATCGTTTTGACGACGGAGCACCTGGCCGCCGCTGATGCAAAAGCTGTGAAGTCGTGCCGCGCCTGTCACCTGCAGGCGGGTGACGATAGCGCCGAGTTGCCGGCGGTAACGTATGAAGGCAAACCTGCACCGACCAAACTCACAAATGAAGTGGCGTATCATATGAACTGCAACATCTGTCACGATAAGGCGATCGCCGCGAGGCCAGCACTAAAAGGGAAAATTCCAGGATCGACAGACTGCCTCCCTTGTCATAAACCGGTTAGCTAACGGTAGACGGCTATTCGGAAGCGTGCGCTCTTACCTTCGCGCTTCTACCTGCGCGGCGAGCAATGCTTGATTCCAGTGTCGCTTGTCCCTGATATGCTCGACGTGGCATGAAGTGCAATTCGGTTTATCAGTTGCGATCACGGTGCGCTTTGTCCCGGGTTCAACGCGCCCGTTATGACAGCCGGCGCAGGTGGTGCGCGGTGTTTCTCGATCGATGGGATTGAAAGTCTTATGACAGCTCGAGCAGGACAGTTCCCCTTCTGCGTTGCCGCGCAGGCCCGGCACCGTGCGCACGCGCTGGACGTGCAGCGCATGAAACTGCTTGCTACGCCACTTATCGTCGGTGTCGGTGGTTAGACGTTCCACCGCAATCTTCTTCAGCGACCACTCACTTTCATTTAGTCCCTTCCATTTCCACTTCTCCGCTACAACTGGATAACCAAACGTACCGCCGTGAGGCGTTGACACGCGCCGGCCATTATATGTCGCAGCATTCGCGTCGTTATGGCATCCGGCACAAGTGAAGAGTGCCGCCTCCGCGGGTTTGAAATCGGCGCCTTGATGTTCGGCGTGACACGCAACGCAACCTATTCCCGATGCGGTGTGCGGTTCGGTCACGGTTGCCACAAAAGCTTCCGCTGTGTGACACGCGGTACAATTTGCTTCCATGCTTCCAGAGAATGAATGGCAGTCGGTGCACGCATTCGCATTTGCTTTGTCTGCAATTGGTGGCGACATTTGCATTGTCACCGCCGCGTGAGCATGAGACACAGGCGCGGGCGAATAGGCACTCGTGTACCAAAAAGCAGCGGCGACTGAAAGAAGTCCGACCACCAGCGTTCCCCAGACAAAAAATGACATGGGCCAACGCGCAATCAGATCGGTAGTTGGCGTCCAATTAAATTGCGCTTTGCCTGAACGTCGCTGGCTTTTTGGAAAGAGCGGCGATGGGCGAACCATCTTTCCTGCTTCGCGAATCCGTTTGTCCCAAAAAATATCGAGCGCTTTGTCACCCGGAAGCGGGGCAGCGCGTGGAGTTTTCGGAGCTCGCTTCCCTTCTCCTACCAGTGCGGACGGAAGCACAAGTTTCGCGGTCCCGAGAGATGGACTGCTGTGCGAGGTGGTCTCGATCGTCATGCCGATGATCAGCGAGACTCTAATAACGAGACCGTCCTCATTGCGATCAATATCGAGCAGGAAGGGCCCAGCCTCAATTATGTCGCCGGGCGCGAGGGCTTCGTTTTCCTCGACGGGCTTCCCGTTGAGCTTTACCGGATTTGAAGGGCGAAGGCCAAAAAGATAGTAATTGCCGTGGGCAGACTTGATCCCCGCTTGCGCTCGTGAAACTGCCGGATGGTTGAGCAGCAACTCGCACTCCAGCAACCGCCCGATGAGCAGTCCCTCGGTGATAATCGTCACCGGATCCTGCATCAGATCTTCGCGGATGATGATGTACTTGTTCTGGGCCATGTATGACGTTGCCTCGGGAGACGCTATCCGCAGATTACGCGATTACACAGATTATTAAGACGGGGCTAAGAAACCGGACCTCGTGACAGCTCTTCAGTTGAATCTGTGTAACCTGTGGACAGTGCCGCCCTTCCTGATCTATTTCACCGCAAAATAAACGACCTGGACCACGTGAACGATCATTAGCGCCAGCATCAACGAAGTGGAAATTACATGAGGCGCAATCCAGAGTTTCAATATCTTGTGCAAATAGATCAACGCGTCCAAACGCCTCATGGTGACGGCCGTCTCCACGGCCCTGAGTAACAATTCTCGCTCTTCGGATGTAGCCAATCGCGTCAGGCGTTCCTTAAACGGCTGGCGAGCTTCAGCAAGCAATGCAGTTAACGATTCCCTGCGAACTATTTGCCGCATCAGAAACGAGAAACGTTTGAAAACGCTTTGCGACTTTCTCTTCAATCTCTTCCCGCAACCAACCCTCGCTCTGCTTCGCAATTCCCTCAAACTCTGTTTGCAACTCAGCGCGACGCGCCACGAGATCTTCGACCAGCAGCGGATCACCCTCGATACTCGTCAGGATTCGAGGCGCGAGGATGTATGAGGCAATACCGAAAAGTCCGGAAAGAATGACGACATCAAACGCGAGATAAAGCGACGTCGTAAGCAAACCGCCGGTGCGCGTTCCGGCGTGCAACAACAATACGACGCCGGCGAGCGCGCCCAGATAGACATGGGCCAGCATCCAGTAACGTAGCGCGCCGGCGCGGCGGCGATAGACCTGCTTGCGCAATGGATACGTCATCACCGCAACCACGCCAAACAGTCCAACCAGCCCGGTTATCCATCGCATCGTCAACCAGGATCCAGCGAGAACTCCGTCAAACCCGCGGGTGGCGAGTCCAAAAATTGCCATTACCGCCGCCGCCAGAGTGATCAGTGCGCCCGCGATATGAAACGCTCGGGCAAGTGGGTCGCTCTTGTGAATGTTTCGCCCAAAGGCCTGGGTGTCAGTGCGAAAGATTATTCCGCGAGTGTCTTCAACTTCTGCGAAATACGTCAGCGGATCAACCCGCACCAGCGCGCCAGTCGGACAGTTTTCTTCGCACGAATAAGCTTGCCGCGCAACGCCCTGCGGATTGAGCGGCGTGTGCTCGCAGAGGTTGCACTTTATGGCTACGACGTCATCGGAAGGCGTTAGTACGGGAGGGGTTTGCGGAACCTTCAGGCTGAAGGTGCGCTTCAAACTTCCCATCAGATCAAAATTTACGACGGGCTCGATGCCGCCACTTCGCGGCACCATAGTGATGGCATCGTATGGACACTGTGTTGCGCAGTCGAAACAACCGATGCAAGTCGCCGCCTCAATATCCACATATCCGCGCGGATCGCGGAAGATCGCGCCGGTAGGGCAACCCGTAAGACACTCAGGGTCCTTACAGTGCATGCATACCTGCGGTGACAGCACGTGTTGTGTGCGTTCACTGCCGATTGAGACTGGACGCGTGATGTGGATCCCGCGCCGCAATAGACGAGATTGACCGTGCACTTTATGACAGGCCAGCGAACAATTCCCGCATCTCACGCAAAGATCCATATCCATGACGAGAAGGTTCGCCCCGTCAACAACTCCGGTTGAAATCTCATGTTCGGCGGCTGCGAGCGCGCGCAGATCTTTGACCGCCTCAATCGCGGGTGGTTGATCATCGGCACTTGAGAAGCCGGCAAACGCGGCCACAATGCGATCACGTAGGGCGGGATCGGCAGACAGCGGCGCAATAGGAATCTCGAACACTTCAGTGCGGGCCATCACTGACGCGCTGTATTTCCACGTCTCGTTTTCTTCGGCACCCTCAAGGCCCAGGCAATTGCCCGAACCCAGAAAGTCTACGCCGATTGCCTGGCCCATACTCGCAATTCCGCTTGAGGCTGGATCCAAAGGAATTCCGCGAACGCGTCGAACCCATCCACTTTTGATCAGGACGATTTTTTCGATTGGCGTTTGTTCCTGGCAAATCACGTGATGTTTGCCATAGACCATGAATCTCGCGATGCCTCTAAGTTTCTCGACCATGACTTTGTCGAGTGGGTTCTTGATGCCCTGGTTCAGGTCCGCGAGTACGCGGGCAAACCCATGAGCGCGGTAGGTATCGTCAAGCACCTGGCCAAACTTCGGCAGCTTACGCAGGAGACGCAGGGCCGGGCGCGTGACCTCCAGCACGGTGGCGCTACCGCGTCCGGCGGGCACGCTGATCGTGGCATTGCGTTCGACGCCGGCCAGTACAGCCATTTCGCCAAAACAGGTTCCGGGGTGAAGTTCGCCGATTTTTTGTTCGACGCGCGAGGAGTCGGATATAGAAACGTCGAGGCGGCCGGCGACTGACATGTAGAAGGTGTTGCCACCCCATTCGCCCTGGCGCATGACTGTCTCACCGCCCTCATAGACCAGGAGGCGTACGTATGGGCCAACCTTCTTGCCGTTGTCATAAGCGCGACCATGAAGAATGACTTCTTGATCGCCGGCGAATTTCGCCTTTCCATTTAACTCTTCGAAGAGTTCAGCGGTGAGGCTCAGGTTCTTGACAGCGTTGACAAGCAACTCCTGATCGGCGATTTCACGAGGCATGGTCGATTTATACTACGTTGGTGGGTAAAGATAAATGAGTATCTGGTGGACGAGCTATCCGCGGATTACGGCCGATTACGCAAATTAACCTGGACAAGTAAGGAATTGCCCGCTGCCGCGGTAACAATTTGAATCTGGGTAATCGGCGTAATCTGCGGATAGTCTTCTATCACGCCGATTCAAGATTGAACATCCGCCGAAAGTTGTTCGTCGTTATCTCGGCAAGCTCTTCGATCTCGAGGCCGCGCAGATCGGCCAAACAACGCGCAACTTCAACTACGTAAGCAGGTTCGTTTCGTTTACCGCGAAAAGGGATTGGCGCGAGGTAGGGACAGTCGGTTTCAATCAGTAGGCGGTCGAGCGGCACTTGCTTCGCGACCGCCCTGAGCTCTTCAGCTTTCTTGAAAGTCACGATCCCTGAAAACGAAATCGAGAAACCCGATTCGATCGCCTGCTGGGCCAGCTGGGCACTGCCGCTGAAGCAATGCATGATGCCGGGTAGTTTTGAGTCGGCCCAGTGGGAGTTCAATATCGCGGCAGTTTCAGTTTCAGCTTCTCGAGTATGAATGATAACGGGCAGGCTGAGTTCTCGGGCAAGGCGAAGCTGCCACTCGAACACGTCGATCTGCACTTCGCGCGGCGAGTTGTCGTAGTGGAAGTCGAGCCCAATTTCACCCCAGGCAATCACTTTCGCGCTGCCGGTGGCCAGTTTCCAAATTCTTTTTTCAGCTCTTTCGTCAAACAGACGCGCGTCATGCGGATGCACCCCAACCGCGGCGTAAATATCCGGATGAGCTTCGGCCAATTCTACCGCACGTTCAAAGACGCCGCTGTGGGGATCGCCGGTGCCGACATTCAGAATTGCTGAGACGCGCGCGTCACGTGCGCGTTGAATAACTGCTTCCCGATCGGCATCAAATTCCGTCCCATCAATGTGCGCGTGTGAGTCAATGAACATGGGTTGTCAGAACCGCCTGCGTAAGCGGGCGGACTATTGTTTGAGTGTTTAGAAAAGGCCCACCCGCTCACGCAGGCGATTCTGACAGGCCGGGCCCAGTCGCTTAGAGCCCTTGCTTACGTGCGCGGCTTCGGTTCGGCCACGGGAAAGCCGCGTTTTTTCATCAGTGCTTCGACTTTCGGATCGCGTCCGCGAAAAGTTCGATAACCCTCCGCCGGGTCGATAGTATTGCCGACCGAGAACACATACTTGCGCAGCCGCTCCGCCACGCTCGCATCGTATGGTCCCTTCCCTTCGACGAAAGCGCCAAAAGCATCCGCGGTAATCACATCTGACCAGAGATAGCTGTAATAGCCGGCCGAATACGAGTCACTGGAGAATATGTGACTGAAATGCGGTGTGCGATGACGCATCACGATTTCTTTCGGCATCCCCAATTCCGTCAGCGTTTCCCTCTCAAACGCGTCAGCATCGATCTTCTTTGCGCCAGCCAGGTGAAGCTTCATGTCAACCAACGCTGCGGACAAATATTCGACCGTGATGAAGCCCTGATTGAACGTGGAAGACTTCATGATTCTATCAACCAGCGGTTGGGGAATCGGCTTGCCGGTTTGATAGTGAACGGCAAAGCGCTGCAGCACTTCCGGGGTCGAAAGCCAGTGTTCCAAAAGTTGCGAAGGAAACTCCACATAGTCGCGCGCGACAGCGGTGCCCGACAACGACGGATACGTCACTCGCGAATTCAGACCATGCAACGCATGACCAAACTCATGGAACATCGTGGTCGCATCATCCCATGAGATGAGCACTGGCTCGCCCGGCTTACCCTTCACGAAGTTTGAATTATTTGAAACGATCGTAGTGACTTCACCATTGACTCGTTCCTGGATGCGATAGGCATTCATCCAGGCGCCAGAGCGTTTGCCTGCGCGCGCATATGGATCGAAGTACCAAAGCCCGATGTGCTTCTTCGTAGTTTTGTCAGTCACTTCCCAAACGCGCACATCAGGATGGTTCACGGGAACATTCACTGCAGGCGTGAAATTGAAGTTGAACAACTCTCCCGCGACCCAGAATATTCCCTCGCGCAACTTCTCGAGTTGCATGTACTGCTTTACCTCATTCTGGTCGAGGTCATAACGCTCCTTGCGAACCTTCTCGGCATAGTAACGATAGTCCCACGGTTCGATCGTGAGCTTCGCACCTTCCTTGTCCGCAAGCTTCTGCATGTCTGCCACTTCTTCATGCACGCGAGCGACTGCGGGTTTCCAAACGGCTTCCATCAATTCCATCGCGCGTTCCGGCGTTTTGGCCATCGAATTCTGCAGACGCCAATGCGCATGCGTGGGAAATCCGAGCAGTCCGGCGCGTTCAGCACGCAACTGGAGTATCTCGGTAATGATCGCATTGTTGTCACGTTCGTCACCGTTGTCGCCGCGGTTGATGAACATGCGCCAGGCCTTTTCGCGCAGCGGACGCACTTCGGAGTAGGTTAAAAATGGATCGATTGAAGAACGGGTGTTTGTAATGACCCACGAGCCCGGCATCTTCTTCGTAACCGCCGCCTCGGCGGCAGCGTCGCGAAGCGATTGCGGAAGCCCGGCCAGCTCAGCATCCGTTTTCAGCACGAGGATTTGATCGGTCTCTTCGCCTAAGGTGTTTTGGCTAAACCGGGTGAACAGGCCAGCAAGCTTTTGATTGATTTGCGACAGGCGAGTCTTCGCTTCGGGTTTGAGTTGAGCGCCGGCGCGAACAAAGTTTGTGTAGTAAAGCCAGGTGAGCCGTTTTTGCTCAGGCGTCATCTTTTCCTTCGATTCATAAACCGTCTTAATCCTCTGGAATAGCGCTTCGTTTTGAGTGATCTTGTCATTGAAAGCGGAAAGCTTTGGCGCCATTTCGCGCTGCACGACCTGAAACTCCGGTCCGCTCATCGTCCCGCCCCAAACTCCGTAAACGGTACCGACGCGGTTTAGGGTTTTGCCGGCACGCTCCAGGGCTGCGATTGTATTTTCAAAAGTAGGCGCTGCTGAATCATTCGCAACGCGATCTACATCCGCGAGATTCTCAGCCATTGCGGCTTCGAGCGCAGGCTTGAACTGGGCCACCTGGACGCGATCGAAAGGCGGTACGCCCCCGTAAGGTCCTTCCCACTTGGCGAGTAATGGATTTTGATCGTCAGGAGGCACGCTGGCTTCATCATCGGCCGGTGAGTTTGTTTGTCCGTCCATTGCGCTCGAACTTTCCATGTTGTTAATCGAGGCAAGGGCGACCATGCCGGTCGCAGTCAGCAGCAACAAGCTGCGAAGAATTATTTGGCGCATAAATATTCACCATTCAAAAGAGGAGGACGCGGGTCCCATCCATTTCCTTTTCAGTTTTTCGGATTCAAGCACCACTCAACGGCGCAGAGGAGCTGCAAACAGAGCAGCTAGTATATTTGCCGTTGGTTATGGTTGTACAGGCACGCGGTAGGTGCGAGGACATTCACCATTAAAGCGGAAAAGCGCTGGCTGACTTAGCCAACGCTTTCCGCGTGCATGCGATCGCTTAAGGCTTTGCCGGTGGCGCCGGCGTTGGCGTTGCAGCGGCTGCAGGTTGCGCTGGCGGCGTGGGCAGCGTGGTGATCGGCGTTGGAATATCGGGTAACGGTTTACTCTGGATGCCGGCCAGCAAAGCTGTCAGGCCCGCATCGGATCCCTTGTTTCGAAACTTGTACAGGTCAGTCACGGTTTCCATCCAGGTTGTCTTCGCCTGCTGAAACTTTGGATCCGCACCAGCCAGAGCGATCGCCCGCCCATATGCGTCAATGATGCGATCGACGGTCTGATAAATGTTTTGCAACGCAAGCTGTTGTTCGGGACTTTCATCCTTACCGTTGTACTGCTTGTAGTCCTCCTCTTGTTTTGCGTAAATCCCCAGCTCATACGCTTGCGCGATGCCCGCATATGTCAGCGGACTTGTGTTGAAAATACTTTCGTAACGCGCGGCCTTTAGAAGATACGGCAGGGCTTCGGTGGGCGAGGCCTTCAGAGAGTGACCAATCGAATAGTTCAGCCACGCTAACGCATCATCCTTGCCCGCATAGGGCTTCCAATCATCAGGGGCCTGGCCAGCCTCGAGCAACCCGATCGCCTTTTTCGCAAAAGGTAAGGACTCAGCAGTGAGCGCGTTATTCCCGGCAACGGAGGCTTGATATCCGACGATTCCAAGAAGCACGTACGCCCTGACGTAGTTAGGATCGTCGGCCAGCACCTGATTTCCCAGGGGGAACATCTCGGCGTAACTTTTCTTGTCATAGGCGGTGAGAAACTTGGTTTTGCGAGCGGCCACTTCGTAAGTCCCGGCCCACTTGGCCATATACTTCGCCGGATCAGACTCGTCCGCCGGACACAGCTTCTTGTATTCCTTCGCGGTGTTAAAGGCCACTTCCTGATCGCCGGCCGCGTTCTCAGGGGTTGCCCCTTTCCGGTTCGCAAGAAACTTGGTGTAGAGGGCGTTCTTCGCTTCCGCCGTGCACGGATCTGCCGGCGCTGCCGGCGTTTGAGCCGATGTCGCCGCCGGCACTAAGACGGCGAGCATAGAGCTCACCAAAAAGAGTTTGATTTGTAACCTCATCGTTGCAGCAACTCCTCTGACATTGTCTATGTTGAAACGCGCGAATCGCGGTGCCCGCGTTTTGAAGCGCGTATCCTAACATGCGACTTGTCTTCCCGTCCCGCGATAACTTCAGCGGACCGAGCTCCGGGTAGAACGCCTGAACTAATCAATCACTCGGATTCTGACTTCAGCGCCGTTGGTTCGAATCTCGGGCACGTACATGGCGTGACCAAGTACGGGCAACGCATGAAACTGTCCCGGACTCTCGGCTCGCATTTCATAGCTCAGCTGCCACACACCCTCCGGTAGTTTGTCGATGAAGAGCGCTACCTTGCGGTCGCGCAGTTCCTGATAAACCCAGCGGGTGCGTCCAGTGAAATCTGCGGCAGACTTGAAATTCATGAGAGCCGCGTTCCTACCTGCGAGCGCCCCGGATTTCAATTCTCGCGCATACAGACTTTCACCACTGCGGATTTCCACCGCCTCCAGACCGCCCGGCTTTAGATCCTCAAATATCAGGTACTCATAATTGTTCTTGGCCTCAATTGTCAGCACAACCTCGACGCGCTCTCCGCTCTTTACCGTTTCACCGTCATTGAGCGCTACACGTTGGGAGACGAATCCCTTGAGCAGTGTTGGGTGGTTGACGAGTTTGAAGTATTGGCGGCGAACGAAAATTTCATTACCAGCGGCGGCAATCGGCTCTTCCAGACTGAAGAACTTTGCCTCGGCAGCGAAATA
Source organism: Pyrinomonadaceae bacterium (assembly GCA_963724185.1). Taxonomy (GTDB): domain Bacteria; phylum Acidobacteriota; class Blastocatellia; order Pyrinomonadales; family Pyrinomonadaceae; genus PSRF01. The sequence goes on from CAVRTN010000003.1 coordinate 208,402, forward strand.
GATTGGGCCGGTGCCCTGGGTTCGCCGAATCGTGATTTCATTTCCGCCGTCACGAATTGCATCGCGCGGAATAGCAAACCTGCTTGGCGCGCTAAGCGCATCGTCAGCGGTAACTTGTTTGGTGGCGATCGACTTTCCGTTAACCAGCAACTCATAACCGAGCACTGGAGACAGCTCGCCGCTCGCCTTCAGGTAATCGTTGAGTGTGAGCACCACGATTGCCGTGTCGCGGGTGTTGCTCCATTGCGCGCCACGACGGTTTTTGATCAACCAGTTAGTGACCGGCTCGACCAGTTTGTGCTTCGGATCGATTGCCAGGAATGCTCGCAGCACGAAGGCAGTGGCTTCCACCCCGCCCTCGGACCAGCGCCAGGAAACGCCGTCCTCGCCCCAGTGCGCCGTGGCAATCACAGAAGGATCCGAAGCCTGCCCGCCGCGCTGTACGACGGAAGTGTCAGGCTTCGTATCGATCTTCACGCCATTTTCAAGATTGGCAATCAGCGTTTTCGCCTTGTCGGCAATAACCGAAGTTGTGCGCCGCCAGCGCCAGAAGGGCGCGCGTATAAGCGTTTAACTTGTCGCGGTTGGCCCAAATGTTATCGAAGGCTTTGACCTGAAACGCACTCGGCGCCTGACGGTCGACCTTCTGCCCGGCCCCGTGATAGACGGCGAGGGCGTGGAGCATCCAGGCTTGCGCGTCGTAATTCGTTTCCTCCTCGACAAGTTCCTTATCGAGAAATGCGGCGGCGCGCGCAGCCACTTCCGGTTTGATCTCGATGCCAGACTGACGAGCGAGCGTCATGCCCCAAAGCACGTAGGCGGTCATGAAGTGGTCGCTTTCGCCATCTTTCCACCAACCCCAGCCACCGTCGCCGTGCTGGAAGTTGTACAGACGATCGAGACCCTGGCGCGTAATCGCATTCAGTTCCGTAAGGTCTCGTTTTCCTCTGGGATGGGTCGCCGCCGCACTCGACTCTTCGATGCCGCCAAATATTTTCTGCATCGCGGTTTCGGGTTTGAGGCCCAGGTCGCGCAGCGTCTTTGCTGTGATCGCCGCGGGCAGAAAACGACTCATCGTCTGTTCCGTGCAGCCGTATGGGATAGTCAATCAAATAAGGCAGCGCGTCAAGCATCGTAGTTGCCATGCTCGGCGCAACCTGCACAGTCAGTTCCGTGGTCTCAGCTCGACGAGCCTTGGGAATGTCGAGTCCAATCGTCACGCTATCTGCGCGCATCTTGCCCAGATCGCGAGACAAATTTCTCAATGCCGTGCTCGTAGACAGTGAACGTCTTCTCCATGGCGTCGGCATACTTCGCCGCGCGAGCTTCAACTTTTAACTTCGCCTCGCCTGCCTGAGTTCACTGCGACCAGCCAGTCAACTCTCGCCTCACTGCCGGCTTTCACCTGCACTGGACCGAGTTCGCCTTTGACCGGTTTGCCATCGACAACCAGGCCCCCAACAGTTACTCCCTCAGCGTGCAACGCTGACGAGACCGACATGGTCTCCTCGGTGTTGTTGTTGATAACAGCGGAAACGGTCACCTGATCGCCCACCACAAAAAAGCGCGGAGACTGTAAGCGGACGATTAGCGGTTGCTTCGTGCGCGTCGTCGTGTTGCCGATGCCAAATTGATTTCCGGAAGACGCCGCTCGCGCGGTGGCGCTCCAGGTCGTTAGTGAGTCGGGATATTTCACCTTCACGACCGCCGTGCCATCTGCGTCGGTCCGCACGTCAGGCTGCCAGAAGATGGTGGAACGGAAATCACTGCGCACCTGCACCGCGGGATCCTGACCAGGCCCAGGTGGCGGGGGTGGCTCGTTGTCGGCCCGCAGGAAGCCCATGCTTTTGGCAGCACGACCATTTGTCGGCAGGTCCTGTATTCTTCGAGCCGAAATGCCGTCCGTTAGTATTGCTGATTCACTTGTTACCGTCACTGCATTCGCTGGTCCGCTACTATCTGCACCACTGAGGTTTCCGAAACGCCCGCGCGCAAAGTTATTCTCCTCCTTGCGATCTGAATCCTGTTCGTCTTCATCGCGCGTGGCGCTGCTGGTTAGCTGTCCTTTGCCATTGTCAAAAAGGCGAATGTAAGACTTCTGATTGAACGTGCTTTGCGTTTGGACCATTTGCGAACGTTTGGTGCCGTAGTAAAACTGCCGAGGATCGCCGGCGTAATCCTGCTGAATGTATTTCACTGATTCATCCACCAGCCCTAAAGCAATCTCCGCGGACACGGGTCTGCCATTCACGTCTTTAGCCGTAACCGTCAGCGTTCCCTCTTCGCGGGGCTGATACTGTTCGCGATCCGCTTTCACATCAATAGACAGAAAACGGTCTACCGGTGGTACAACGATCTGTTTCGTATCAACGTGTAACTGCGCATCGCTGACCATGGCTGCGCTAAGCCAGATGTTGGGTACATGTTTTTCTTCGATCGGAACTTCGATCAACTTGGCAGTCCCCGTCATACGCACCAGGCGATAACTGTAGAGGTCTTCACCTTCAACACTGAATAGCACGTACCGTTCGCCATTCGAACCCGACGCGACGTTCTCGGAGACAAACAACATCACCGGCGCTGTTTCTCCAGCACGAACAGTGTCTTTGTCGACGACAATTTCAACGCCGGAGTAACGATACCCAAGGTCGGTCGATCGATTGTTCGCCACAAACACCGCGGTTTCAGCCTTGATTGGAGGCAGGAAACGATCACGCTTTGCGGTTCCCTTTTGACTGCTTTCCCACGCGAGGCGAAAGTAGCCTTCTCGCTGCGGCGTAAAAGTAACTTGTGCTTTTCCTTCGGCGTCAGTCTTCACTGACTGAGTCAGAATCTCCTCATGTTCATAGCCGCGAAACTTCAATCTCCAGCGTTTGCCGGTTTTCGAAACAGGAGGAAAAGGCTCGCCCCTCGCGCGCAGCAGACGTAGTTCTTCGCCCTTCACTTCGCGACCAGTCGGATCAATCCAAACTTCCCACCAGTAGTCTCGGGTGATCCTCACCGTGCCTTCAGTGGTCACAGGTTGCTCATTCGCATCGAGCGCCTTGATATCAAACGTCACTTTGTCGCCGGGCCGATAAATGTTTCGCTGCGCACGCGGATAGACGTAATAGCGCTGGCGGGTCACGCGGACGGTGTCGCTCGCCACAATTTCGCGGCGTGATGAATCGGTGACACGCGCCTCGACACGATACTCGAAATCCTGATTGTAATTTTCACGCGGCGTGTCAAAGGTCAGCGTCGCTTTCCCACTCGCATCCGTCTTGATCGTCTCGCGCTTAACGACCTGTCCCTGGCCGTAGTAATAAGGCCGCCGCAGTCGTTCGATGTCGTCGTAATACCAACCGTAATCGCGATAAGGATGCCAGTAGTGATAGAACGGAGCCTGGTAGACGACGACTTCCACTGAGGCATTACTCACGGGCCCGCCGAAGTAGTAATCAGCCTGAATATCTACTTCCACCTGTTCTCCGAGACGAAAGGCCTTCTTTTTTCCATCCTGTTCGGGAGTTTTAACTGCCACCTTAAACTCGGGCAGCTTGTATTCTTCGAGGCGGAACAGCTTTGCGTTGCCGATGCCATTAGCACGCCCTGCATCCCAAAATTGGATGTTGTACTCACCGAGCGGTAACTGTTCCGTTAATTCCACTGAGCCCCATGCGCTGCCAAAATCGTTAAGCGTCGCTTTGCCTTCACTCACTTTGGCGCCGCGCGGATCGGTGATCTGATATTCAACCACCTGATTGGCCGGAGTCGTATAGACACCATTGCCGAAACGCCGCGCGATAAATTTCCACTGGACAGTTTCCTTCGGTCTATATGCGGGACGGTCAGTAAAGGCATAAATCCGCCAGGGATCACCACTAGCGCCATAGCCGTTTGCATAAGCATTAACAAACGCCTGGCGCACATTTGCGCCTGAAGTACTACTGGCGGCGGCAAACAAGTTTCGCGAGTTGGTCACGTCCTTCAACGTGAACATCGCGAGGCCGTCGGCATTAGTGGTTTGCCGGTAACGGCGCCAATGCCATTTGCCGTTGTTGTAGTAGCTCTCCCAAAGTGCAACGGATGCGTTTGCGATTGGCGCCCCTGTCAGCGCATGGCTGAAGAAGGCCAGGGCTTGTTTTGCTGAGGACTTCAGCACGAGTGAGGCATCGGTAACCAAAACCAGATCACGCGCCGCGAGCGAACCACTGCGCGCCTCAATCAGGTAAGCGCCGACGGAAAGTTTAGCGTCGATCCTGATCTGCTCGTTGACTGGTTTATGATCTCCCTTGAGATCGAGAGTCTTTGACCACGTTTTAATGCTCGGCAGGGTTCCGGTTGGAATTTTTTGAATCCAACTATTGTCGCCACTGTCGGTTTCGCCTTCATCTTCTTCGGACATCGGCGTGAAGCGAACGTCGCGCGTGAGATCGATTTTATAGAGCGCGAAATCAACTCGCTTTAAGTTGCGCGCATTCAATCCAAACTGAGTTTCGGATTCGGGCAGGAAAATGTTGGAGACGCCAACGCCCAGGCTCGGCTCCGTGATGTTTTTGATTTGCTGCTGTGCCTGATCGTAATAGCGAGTTTCACCTTTCTTGAATTCCCTGAGCAAACGCCGGTAGAGCTCCAGCGCTTTAATGTAGTCGACTTCCTGCTGCCACTGACCATTAGGTAGCTGCACGATGGTTCCGTTGCTATTCATCCATTCCGCGTAATTGAATAGCGCGTCGTCGTAATACTCGGACTGTCTGACCTTCAATGCTTCTTCAAATTCATCGCCCACTCGCTGGCGCGATTCCCAATCGCCACCGGAGTTGCGCATCGTCATCGCGATAATGAAATGCAGCCGCGCTCGATCGCTTTCAGTGGTGCTGATCTTCAGCGCGTTTTCGAGAATTGGCAGCGGAATGTAGTTGCCGTAGTAACTGTAGTAGTAATACTGATCCTGATTCGGAGGGCTGGCGGCTTTGAAAACGATCCGCAAGTAGCGCTGGCGCGCGGGCTCGATCTCGCGCTGACCTGCCCACCAATCCAATGCCTGCTGATAGTGGGGCCACGCTCCGCCCCAGTTCATTTGCCCGCGACGCGTCCAATAGAAATCTCCGAGTGACTCGTGAGCCTCGGCCCAAACAAGATCGCGATCTTCGTCCTTTTCGTTGGTTCGAATGAGCTCTGCGAGTTTGTTCTGGGCCAGCTCGAGCTTCGTGTTGTCGGAAGTTGTTGTTGCTGCCTGCGCCCGCCATTCAGTGTCAGCCAGCCGGAATTCCACCCAACGCACTTCCGCGGGGCCAAGACCTTTTTTGTCAACGCGACCGTAAATCTCATTGGCCCGGGAATAAGATCCCTGAACGTAAGCGCGCTCCGCCTCCGCTTTGAGCTGCTGGTAGTCAGCTTGTTGAGCCGGAGCGTTAAATAGTAGGAACAGGAAGGCGGCGATGGAAATAATGATTTTCATAGTCGGGTGGACTCTGATGAGTTGAATTCTAAAAAGTTAATAGACCTCTGGACTGACGGAAAGCAGTGACAAGTCTGGGAGACGGGCTGTGCACTTCTGCGTGGGAGACGCGGCGCATAGCCTGATGGCAGAGTAGCCTTCGTGTTGTGCTGGACATTTAGAACGCTCCTCATCTCCTAACGTTGCCTCCTGCCGGATTACTCCCGCCAATCAAATGAACGCTCGTTAGCCGATGCTCTTGCGCTCCACGTGGAAAACTAACCACGAAATCACACGAGGCGACACCAATCGAATAGTGTTTGTTCGGATGATTTCGCGGATCGGTTTGTCCTCTGAGGTTTCCGCGCTGACAATCTTTGGAATGTTGTTTTGAAACCAGGAGGTCGGGTGAACTACTTAAGCCGAGCACCATTGGGAACGTCTTCGGTGAACGTTGCCAGCACAGGCTTGTCTCCCTCGCCCACTGAAGCGGCGAGCAACATACCCTGTGATTCATGACCGCGCATCTTGCGTGGTTTCAGGTTTGCCACTACGGCAATCTTCCGGCCGACCATTTGTTCGGGCTCGTAATGCTCTGCGATGCCGGCCAGGATAGTTCGAGGTTTCTCTTCGCCGACGTCAACGGTCAGCAGCAATAGTTTGTCGGCTTTCGGAATTCGCTCGGCGGTCAGGACCTCGCCCACGCGGAGTTCCACCTTGGTGAAATCAGTGATGTCGATGAAATTGGTTACACCTTCCACGCCCTGGACCGCCTCGGCTTCGGTAGCGCCTTGTTGAGGCGGCGCGGGTTTCGTGTCTGCAGCGATTCGCGTTGTCAGCGACTGCGTCTGCTTCCGTCGCGCGGACGGCTCCACCATCTTTCGCATTTTGCCCGGCAGCTTCGCCCGACGCGTTGTCCGACTCTGGCTGCATTGCTTGTGATTCTTTGATTTCGTTCATAGTTTTTGACTTTGTCGATTCTTGGAAACAAAGGTTTTACTTCGCCGATGAGCGTGCCTTCGGCAAGGCCACCCCACTTGAGACTCGCCGGATCCGTTGCGGCCGGGGAATCGGACAGCCCAAGTTGCTGCCACACTTCCGCCGTCGCTCCAGGCATTACCGGGTAAAGCATTACGCAGAGCCAGCGGAGCGATTCAGCAGCGCGATACAGCACCGCATTCAAAGTCTGTCTCTGGTTGTCGTCCTTCGCCAGTTCCCAGGGCTTCGCTTCCGAAATCATCTTGTCGGTCGCGGGCCACGATGGACCACGCAACCTCCAGCGCCCGGCTAAAAGCAAAACTGTCAAAGTGCTGCAGAAATTGATCGCGAGCCAGAGCAATGAAACCTGAGACCGTCGTTTCGTCGGTATCTACTCCGGCGCGCTTTGCGAGCAGCAACTTGTCTTCCGGAATCGCGCGCTGAAGGAACGCGGCCATCCGCATAGCGCGAGATCATCGTCAGCGTACGGCTGGAAAGATTTCCCAGCCCACTGGCCAGATCGCTGTTGGTCCGATCGATTAGAGCTTCGTAACCGAATTTTCCGTCCTGCCCAAATACCATCTCGCGCAAACAGAAATACCGGATTGCATCGATCGGAAAATAGCGATTGAGCACATCAAGCTCGACTGTGTTTCCCAGCGTCTTCGACATCTTTCGCCCATTCGGGTCGAGCCACATGCCATGCGCGACAACCGCGCGCGGCTGTTCCACGCCCGCAGCCATCAGAAACGCCGGCCAATAGACCGCATGAAAACGCAGGATGTCTTTGCCAACCAGATGAAGCGCCGGCCAGAATCTTCTCAAAGCCGACCGCGCGTTCGCGTTCTTCGTTTCCAAACCCAATCGCAGTGATGTAATTCGTCAGCGCGTCAAACCAAACATACATCGTGTGATCGGGATCGTCGGGCACAGGCACGCCCCAGCTCACTGAAGTCCGCAAACGGCTAACCGAAAGATCCTGTAGTCCGCCTTGAACAAAACTCATCACTTCATTTCGTCGTGATTGCAGGTTGCACAAAGTCGGGGCGCGAATTGTACAAATCCAGGAGCGCTTCAGCGTAGTCGCCGAGCCGAAAAAAATAACTGTCTTCGGAAACGCGATCGAGCGGCGTTTCATGGACCAGGCAGGTGGGCGGCGCATCAGGGTTTGCCGGCTTTCGCGTATTCATCTTCCGTCTTGTAAGCAGCGCAAGGCGCACAAAACCAGCCTTCGTAATGCCCTTTGTAAATTGCGCTGTTGCCTTTTGGAGTTTTCGCTGCGGCCGCGCGTCGCCAGAGTTCGCTGGCGCCTTCGTAATGAAAAGGCTCGGTGGTGCGCATGAAGATGTCGTAACCGCCATGCGCTGTGTCCAGCCGAAACTCGTTGGTCATTTTCTTGAAATAATTGACGACATAATCGGCTTGCTCTCGTGGGCTACGACCTGCCCGCGCCGCGGCGCGCTCGATATTTATTCCGTGTTCGTCGGTGCCGGTGAGGAAGAAGGTTTCAATTCCCTGCTGGCGCTTCCGGCGCGCGATCGAGTCCGCCACGATCATCGTGTAGAGATGACCGAGATGCGGGAGGCTGTTTGCGTAGTAGATTGGGGTGGTTACGTAGAAGGTGTTCATCGCGATCGGCGTAAGACGGAAAGACTATTTTCCATTTGTCATTTTCCAGTTCTCATTTGCCATTCCGAACCAATGCAGCGAGCCCGACAAAAGTTTTGACTGCGCGACGGATGTGACTGGAGGATTCCGTGCAGCCATTCTCAAAATTCCGAGCGATGACAAATGAGAAATGGAAAATGACAAATGGAAACATCTTCTTTCTCCCACGGTCACTCTCTGCCTGTGATCAGCGACATCGCTTCAGCGCGCGTGCGCGGATCATTTCGAAATCCACCCAGCACCGCCGAAGTTACAGTCTTCGCGTCGGCTTTTCTCACGCCTCGTCAGCGTCATGCAGGTGTGCGCCGCCTCGATTACCACCATCACCCCGACCGGCTGCAGCCCTTCAAAAAGTGTGTTGGCAATCTCCGTCGTCAAACGCTCCTGAAGCTGGAGCCTGCGGGAAAACACTTCTGCCAAGCGCGCAAGCTTTGGATATTCCGAGAATGCGACCGTCCTTGGGGATGTAGGCGATGTGACACTTGCCAACGAATGGCGCCAGATGATGTTCGCAAAGCGACGCGATCGAGATGTCTTTTACGATTACCATCTCATCGTGTTTATCTCCGGGGAGCGGCACCACATGTTGCGAAGGATCTTCCCGCATGCCCGACGTTAATTCCTGATACATCTCGGCCACGCGATGCGGCGTGTCCCGCAATCCCGCACGATCAGGATCCTCACCGATGCCTTCGAGGATCAATCGCACGCCCTGCGCGATGCGATCGAGATCAACACCGGGCTTCAACTTCGGCTGTACCAGCGGGTTTTGTTTTCTTGTCAGGAAACTTTGTGACCATTCGTTCTCGCTCTCTCAGTCTTCTATCTTTAAAAACGCAGCCTTGCGCTGCCTCCTCAACCACGCGCAACGGCACACTTGCCGCGCGCGCCGCCAACCGGCACTGTTCAAATTCCGGCATCGAATTCACGACGCGTCCGGCGAGCCGCGCAACTTTAACATCAATCGGTCCATATACCGTTTCGACTCGAACAGTTTGTCGTTCAAGCGTGCGCCGGTCAACTTCATAGCTGCGAATACCCAGCGTCGTGGTTTCCTCAAACAGCAACTGCATGAATCTTCTCGCGCTCTTCAGTCCGACAAAGAATCGTCAGCATGACTCCCGGGCCGGTTCTTCTTCATCTGGACTGGCGTGAAATAGCAGTCTAGCGCGCCAATCTCGAGAGCACGCTCCATCACATAGCCGCAAATCTGCGCCGTCATGTCATCCACATTGGTTTCCAATAACGAGGAGCTTTTCATCCGCTGCCGAGCTCGCGGCATCTGCCGCGCTGTCGTCGCCAATCAACACTCGCAGCACATTAGGAAACTTCTCGTATGTTCGCGTGCCCGCGCCATAGCCGGTCTGCTCAAGCTTTAACTGCGGTATCGGGCCAAACTCGCTACATACGGTGGTGATTATTGCTGCGCCGGTTGGCGTCAGCAGTTCGCCGGCAATGTCCGTCGAGTAAAACGGCACGCCTTTCAGCAATTCCGTCACTGCAGGCGGCGGAACCGGAAAACGTCCGTGTTCCATCTCCACATGATCCTGAACCCACATGCAAAGGCGAACTAACAAACCGCTCAATTTGCAGCAACTCAAAACAAATTGCCGCGCCGACGACGTCGATGATCGCATCAAGCGCACCGACTTCATGAAAGTGGACTTTCTCAATCGGGACGTTATGCACGAGAGCTTCTGCTTCGCCGAGCCGTGAAAAGATTTTGGCGGCGCGGACCTTAACGCCGTCGGAAAGACGCGAGTCGTCGATTATTTTCAGAATGTCGCGAAGATGCCGGTGCGCATGTTCATGTTTCGTCTGGACTCTGGCATGGGTTGCGCTGATGCCGGAGCGATCGACGATCTCAAAATCGATGTTGTAGCCAGACACATCGAGCAGCGAAAGCTGTTGCTTGAGCGTTTCCTGATCTACACCGGCCGCGACCATCGCGCCGAGGATCATGTCGCCGCTGGCTCCGGCAAAGCAGTCAAAGTAAAGAGTCTTCATAAGTAGCGACAGACATTCTTGTCTGTCAGTTATGATTCGCGGTGACGGATGGTAACAAAAACAGAAGCTCGACCGTTAGGCAGCGCCATCTGCGGTCCTCGTGAGGTTTGCTTGATTCTTTGCGGCTCTTTGCGAGACCTATCCGCAGCCTTTGCGGCAAAACTAAAACAGGACCGCAAAGTTTGCGAAGTCACAAGACTGCAAAGTTACGCACGAGGAGGTTCCTGATTCGCGATGCTTCAATGGCTACGTTATACTCTGCGCTTTTGCGGAACGCGTGGGACAAACTACCGAGGACTCGGAGACCGAAGTGACCTTAATCGAAATCCAGGATCGACTGAAACAACAGGTGCGCGCCTCAGCGCTCGAGCTTTTCGGCATTGAACTGGAGCAGATCAGCGCCGAAACACCGCCGCGGGCTGAACTGGGTGACGTCGCATTTCCTGTCGCCTTCGAACTGGCCAAGCTGGTCAAGCAGGGTACGGGAGTGAAGCTGCCGCCGCGGACGATCGCGGAAAAGTTAAAGTCACAACTGGAACACTCGGCGGAGGTGTCGCGGGTGGAAGTGGCCGGCGCAGGCTACCTCAATGTGTTCTTTGATCGTGCCAAACTGCTTTCGTTGTTTGCAGTCGCGAACGTCGAGCCTGGCAGCCGAACTGTCGCCTTTACCGGATCGGCCAAAGAAAATGGTCGAACACACGAGCATCAATCCAAACAAGGCCGCGCACATCGGCCACGTCCGAAACGCAGTGCTCGGCGACACGTTTGTGCGAATCCTCCAGGCAGCCGGCGAACGCGTCGAAGTTCAGAACTACATCGACAACACCGGCGTCCAGGTTGCCGACGTGGTGGTCGGCTTCATGCATATCGAGAAGATGAATCTCGATGACATCAAGGCGCTGGACAGTTCCCTTCCGCCCGAGCGTCCTTTCGATTATTACTGCTGGGACCTCTACACACAGGTTGGCCTCTTCTATCGCGACGGCGATCCCAAATCGGATCCAAATCCGGAACGACTAAAACTGCGCACCGACGTGTTGCATGCGCTCGAAGAAGGAAATAGTTCGACCGCCGAACTCGCTGATTACGTCGCCACGCGAAATGTCGAACAGATTCTCGACACGATGGAGCGTCTGGAGATTCGCTACGATCTGCTCGCGCGCGAGTCGGACATTCTGCATCTCCATTTTTGGGACCGGGCTTTTGAGTTGATGAAGGCTGCCGGCGTTCTTCGTTTGGAAACTGAAGGCAAGCACGCCGGATGCTGGGTGATGCCGTTTGAGTCGCACACGGGCACTGACGAACATGAGTCGGACAAGATCATTGTCCGTTCAAATGGTACGGTCACTTACACCGGCAAGGACATCGCTTACCAACTTTGGAAGCTGGGCCATCTGGGTCTTGATTTCAATTACAAACCATTTCGCGCCTATCCGGACGGCCACGTCGCCTGGGTCACGACCACGGAGCCAAACAGCGAGACACTGCCGGAAGTGCCGCGTCCTGATTTCGGCAGCGGCGTGAAGGTCTACAACGTTATCGACTCGCGCCAGGCGTATCCGCAGGAAATTGTCGCGCGCGGGGTGGCGGCGATCGTTCCGGAAGTCGGCGCTGACGCCAGCACCCATCTGGGTTACGAGATGGTGGCGCTGTCGCCCGCCGCTTGCGAAGAACTTGGGATGGAATTGAGCGAAGCGGATCGCGCGCGGCCGTTTGTCGAAATGAGCGGACGCAAAGGCCTCGGCGTAAAAGCCGACGACCTGATTGATCGTCTCGAAGCCGATGCCTTTCGTGAGGTTGCTGCGCGGCATCCGGAACTGTCAGTTGAAGAGCAGCAGGCAACCGCGCATCAGATTGCCGTCGGCGCGCTGCGTTATTTCCTTCTGAAGTTTACGCGAAATTCTGTGATCGCGTTCGACTTCAAAGAAGCGCTTTCATTCGAAGGCGAAACTGGTCCCTACTGTCAATATGCAGCGGTGCGCGCGAATTCGATCTTCCGCAAGCTAGGTGATGAAGCGGCAGCGTGCCGCAGTCGGCAGCTAGCGGCTCAAGCGACGACACGGAGAAGTTTGGTCGCGAATTTCTGAAGTTTTGGCAAGGCGAGGCCGGTACCGAGATTTGGTCACTGGTGATGCTGGCTGAGCGGCTTGATGAAGTGATTGCGCAATGTGCCGCGTCCGCCGAACCTGCGAACCTCGCCAAGTATACATTCACGCTCGCTCGCGCCTTTAACCTCTTCTACCATCGCCATCGTATAATCGCTGAGCAGGATGAAACGAAGCGCGCGGTGCTTGATTGCAGTGGCGGAGATTGCTCGCCGGCGCCTGACTTCGGCGCTGGCAACGCTGGGGATCGCAGTGCCGGAACGAATGTAGATCAATTGTCGCAAAGGACGGCAATCAAGTTGACGCCGCACAGGTTCTGTACATTTCTCAAGGGCCTGAGAGTATAAAAGTTTATGCTTATCGTAATGAAAACCGGGGCCACTGACGCGGAAATTGACGCCGTTGTGCGCGTTATTGGCGAACTGGGTTACCGCGCTCATGCGATACCGGGCGCCGGCGCGCACCGCCGTCGCCATCACTGGAAACCAGGGTTCAATTGATCCAGCTCATTTCGAAAACCTTCCGGGCGTAGCCGAGACAGTTCGCGTCAGCAAGCCCTACAAGCTGGTCACGCTCGGCCTTCATGCGGAAAAGACAATAGTGCGCGTTGGCGACGCAACGATTGGCGGCGACGAGCTGGCCCTTATTGCTGGTCCATGTGCGGTTGAAAGTCGCGATCAGGCATTTGCTATTGCTGAAGTCTGTCCGGCGAAGCGGGGCACGCTTCTTTCGCGGCGGCGCCTTCAAACCTCGAACCTCTCCCTATGCGTTTCAGGGCCTTGGCGAGGAAGGACTGAAAATACTGGCGGAAATTCGCGATGCCTTTGGATTGAAAATCGTTACTGAGGCTGTGGACGAAGCCGGCGTGGATCTGGTCGAGCGTTATGCAGACATGATTCAGATCGGCGCGCGCAGCATGCAAAACTTCACGCTGCTTGCGCCGCGCGGGTAAATCGCGCATTCCCGGTTCTTCTGAAGCGCGGACTATCGGCAACGCTGGATGAGTGGTTGCTGGCGGCTGAGTACATCATGTCTGAAGGAAACTATCAGGTCGTGTTGTGCGAGCGAGGCATTCGCACGTTTTCCCAGCACACCCGCAACACTCTGGATCTCGCCGCCATTCCGGCGGTGCGTCGCGTTTCGCATCTTCCTGTCATCGTCGATCCTTCACATGGGACCGGCAAGAACTATATGGTCACAGCGCTGGCCCGCGCGGGAGTTGCGGTCGGCGCAGATGGGTTGATTGTGGAAGTTCATGATGCATCCGGCGCAGGCGCTTTCTGACGGCGCCCAGGCGCTGAATCTGGAACAGTATGAACAGTTGGTCAGTGAAGTGCGGGCGATCTATGAGGTGATGACGCCGGCCGTTGTTAGCTAACACCGCTTTTCCATGCAGGTTTCTATTGTTTGTTCAGGTTCGTCCCTGCCAGAATCTTAGCCAGGTCGCGCGCAAACAACGATCGAGGGAAAACCTCGTCATAGCCGGCCTCAACGGCCTGCCGCTGTAAATCAACATTCACATGTGAAAAGAACCCCAGCAGAGGGACGGACTTAAGCGGTTCGATAGCTTTCAACTGCGTCGCAAGTCTCAATCGGATCGAGCTTCGCGTTATGCAGATCAACCACAAAGAGATCCGGAATCTCCTCGCTTGCCAGTGATACCAGCGCGGCGATTGTCCTCGGAAAGCTAACGACCATTCCCAAAGCTCTCGCGGTTGCGCTGATCTTAGAGGCGAAAAACATGTCGTCAACCGCAGCTATCACGGTTCGAATCTTTAGCTCTTCGCCTGTAACGCTGGCAGTCATACAGTCAATCCCTGGCCCATGAACGCCGGCGCAGCCTGGTCATGCTACGAAAAGTTCGCAGCGCAGATTAGCATAGATCGGGCAACCAACCGTTTTGAAATCGCGACGTTTTCGCGTAAAGATAACCCTCGATGGCCACTGCGATTCCCCCACTGAAAGAATCCGAAAAAATTGAGTTTGGTGAAATCCAGCCGGACCGCGGGACGAATGATTCGGTCGCCAAACTAGTTGTAGCATCATACAACATTCGCTACTCAGTGGGCGCGTTTCTGATCTCAGGCGGGCTCTTGCGTAAGGCTGGCCTTCTTTCAACTAAAGGCCGCGAGCAAGTCGTTGCGCAGAATATTCGCACCGCTGCGAGTGCGTTTTCAAATGGTCAGCTCCTGCCGCGGTCGGACGTAATCGCATTGCAGGAGGCCGACAAGCGAACAGAGCGCGCCGGCGGACATCATGTCGCGCGCGAACTGGCTGAGGCCCTAGGCACTGCGTGGGTGCATTTACCCGCCGGAATTCCGCGAGGGGTGAAAGCCTGTAACGACGACAATGGTGGTTAGACTTTGAAGAACCAATCGGCCTTTACGACCAGGGCGATACGGGCGTGGCGATGCTGAGCAGATTTCCCCTGAGCGACATTACAGCGGATCGACTTGCCCTGGAGAGATTGTCCCTGGCGTCCTCGTTTAGCGATGGCAGCTACTGTGTCCACCGGTAAAAGAGGCCTGCGAGTAATTAATGCGCATGTCGATCCGCACGCTGCTGTCGGCGGTCAGCTGGAGCAGCTTGAGGTGCTGGTCGAGAATGCGGAGCGCACCGATCTCCCAACCCTCATTCTCGGAGACTTCAACACGCTCTCGAAACGAAAAGCTATCGAGACGCGAAGCTTCATGGAATCGCGCGGTTATACCACTCCGTTTCCAACCGGCACTCCCACCTGGCGTGGTGCGGGAATCCGTCTCCATGCCGATTGGATATTCGGCCGAGGTGTAAACATTAACAGGTGGGGGGTAGCTAAACCGCTGGACGTATCGGACCACTGGCCCATCTGGGCGGAGGTGATATTGTAATGTTGGGTCCTTCAAATCGGCGATGAGTAACAGAAACCGGCAATGCCAATCATGAGTAAAGACAATTCCCTGTTGCGCCAGGCGCGCGCGGTGCGTGATGGAAAGGCTGTTGATCTTATCTTTGTGGAGGGCTTGCGTCTTTGCGAAGAGGCTTACAGTTCCGGCCTGGATATTGAAGCGGTGATTTACTCAGATGAGATCGCGCTAAAGGAACGAGCGGCCGCGGTCATCTCAAAACTGGTCAAGTGTGCGAGCGCATGGCGGTTGTTAGCGAGGCTCTCCTGGCTACCATCTCATACACAAAGACTCCGCAAGGAATCATCGCGTTAGCTGGTCGACCGGAATCAGGCGAGCTACCTCTGGATAACGAGAACCAAGAACCACCGCTGCTCATTGATTCTGCATGGCTTGAACAATCCAGTGAACGTCGGTGCGATTCTCCGCAGCGCCGAAGCCGCCGGTGTTTCCGGCGTAATCACAACCGGCAATACCTCCGACCCTTTTTCACCGAAAGCGCTTCGCGGAGCGATGGGTTCCGCGTTCCGTCTGCCGATCTGGCATGGACCAGAATACGCGCACGTAATTCAATGGTGCGCCAGGAACAATATTAGAACTGTCTGTGCAGATCTTGACGCGAAACTCTCGCACACAGAGTTTGACTGGAAAACACCGAGCGCTTTGATTGTTGGTCCTGAATCAGCTGGTCTGAGCCCTGATGAGGTAGGCATGGCAAGCGCTGCGATCAGGATTCCAATGCGCGGTGAAGTGGAAAGCCTCAATGTCGCCGCGGCTGCGACAATAGTTCTTTACGAGGCTGCGCGGCAGCGTGGCCCGACATGGGCCTAACGCAAATTGTTAGTTTGCCGTCACACACGTTTAGATCCTTCGCGAGTCATACGCCCAATGCAACAACGCCTGCCGCTGCTTTGGGCGACAGGTAAGATCGCCTGGCCGGCAGTGTTTTTCGATTTGTGCTTCATGCCGGCGCAGCGCGCGCCAGCGTTTTACCTGGCGTTCATCATCCCGGCAGCGACGCCCCATGAAGTATCTGCAGTACCACTGAAACCATCCGCGCGGATCCTCTTCATAGATCCAGCCATTCTTCAACCAGACTGACAGAGGTTGTGAAGCATTCACTTTGAAAAAGTTGAGTGTGGCATCGTGATGCGTGGGTGAAAGACGCGCCTTCTCAAACCAATCAGCGGGAAACTCAGCCGCACAATCCGTCATGTATTTACCGCCAAACACGCCCAACTCCAACATTTGTTTAGGTGTAAGCTCGGGGTGGAAATCAGGATGAAAATTGCGACCGACAGGCTCCGTCAAGACGTACTTGTAGCCCTGCTGCATGAGGTCGTTAACTACCACCCTCAGTGGTCTTGTTTTCATGAGCTTAGGGCTGCCGTTTGAATTCAAGTTCGGTGAAAAAGAAATCAGCGTTAGCTAGGTCAATCTTCATTTCGTCGACTTTGCCGCCTTCACAGCATATTCGTTAACATCGCCGAGTCGCCACTTCCATCGAAGAGGTTTGGGCGGCCAGCGAACTTGGGACAACGCTGAGGAGCAGTAGGAGTAATATTCGAGCAAAGTAGTTTGAGCGTCGGAGCATCAAGGCATAGTTCCTTCCATTGAATCTAACGGCAGACATGGTGTTCTTCGATTGCGTTGAAACCGTATAGCACAATTACGTGGAGGTGATGAAGAGGTGACGTGTGCAGGGACGGAGCGCCGAATCCGGAACTCGGCTGCCCCTGTTCACTTTCACCCTACTATCAAGAAACGCTTTCGGCTAGAATACCACCGCATCCAGGTATTGCCTTCGATTCGCGCAGTCAGTTAAAGACTGCGTTTTTTGTAGAGGGCCATTTGCACCGGGAAGTAAGCCGTAGGGCTCAGAGCGAGCGTTGACTATGACAGAAGAACAAAAGCCCCACAAAAAAGAAGCGCGAAGAAGCACTGCCCGAGCGCTTGCTGCGACGTGTGCTTGAAAGCATGGGCGACGTCGTGGATCGAAAGTTTGGTCGCACGGTTGAACCGCGAAGCGGCCTGACGACTTCCCAACTCATCGATCGGATGAAGAAGTTGATTGATGAACGAGTGCGGGATGAAGGACGCAAGGGCCGCATCGCGCCGCATCATCTGAAGTTGAAGGTTGAATGGGGCACGCACTCCGAAGCGCCGGAACAAATCATTCAGGATCTCGAACACGAAATTCTCGCAGCTGCCATTGATCACATAAACGATCATCGTTACCGCACGCTCGCGCCGATGAAGATTGAAACGGAAGTCGATATTTTCACTACCGGCATTTCCGTGGATCCAACTTTCGGCGAGTTTGAAGAGGAGCTAAAGCAGGCGGACGAAGAGAAACGGCAGAGAGAGATCGCCGCAGATTCCAAAGGGCGCGCCGCCGGTATCTGACGTTCAGGTCATTGCCCGGATCACGATGAACGGCGCCACGCGCGAGATTCCCCTCGCGTTTAAGCCGGGCGGCCGTCGCCTCAATGTGGGACGGGTTTCGGACAACGATCTGGCGCTGAACGACGCGAGCGTCTCAAAGATTCATGCCACACTGATGATGAATTCGCAAGGGACAATGTTGGTTGCCGACACGGGATCGACAAATGGGACTTATATAAATGGCAGACGCATCTCCTATGGCGAAGCGCGGCAGATTGAAGACGGCGACGTAGTTGGCTTCGGCGATGTCGAAGTTCGTTTCCGTATCGAAGAGTAACGAGTACGGATCCGAAGTTTAGGCATTCATGCTTTAGCTTGATCGATTCAGCAATTGCAAACTAATCTGGAGTCTAATCTACTTCAGTTAATGTTGATGACCTTCTTTTCTTCCTACAGTCTCCGACGCCGGCAGAGGTTGCCGCCAGCGTGCCGGAGAAAATGCCGGCACTGGTGACCCTGATCTACCTCGGCGGTTTTCTCCTCATTGCTATTCTTCTGCTGGTCTCGCTGTTCCTCAATCGCCGCAAGCGTTCCGCGCCGACCGCCGCTGTGCCGGCCGATCTTCCCATCGAGGTGAGGCGACGGCTCGGCTCGACGTCGACAAACCGCGGGCCTGCGCGGCTTGCGTTGGATCTTCGTTTTGCTCGCGCTTGGCGATCCTTGGCTTTCACGTTTACTGGACACATTACGCTCCGGAAAGCAACGAAAAGTTTCAGGAGCTTAGTTACAAAGATCTGCGCAATCGGCGACTGTCAGAATCCACTCTGCGCGGTTGGTTGCTGGACCGCAGCGGCAAACTTGAAAACGCGCTGGCGCTTTATCGAGCGCGACTCGAGTGGAAACATCGCCCGCGAATATCCGATGGACCAGGCGATGGCCCACATCTTTGGCTCCGATCGCGGCGACCCCGGCCTGGAGCGCGCGCTCTTTGGAATTCAAAGCGGCGCCTTGCCCGAGGCCCTCGAAGTCGTTAACGGCAAGAGCGTCGAGTTCAAAGGAAACACTGATGTCCGGCTCACGATCGATCGCGACCTGCAACAGGCTGCGGTTGATCAGTTGAAAGGAAAGCATGGCGCGGTGGTGGTTTTGAATCCGCAGACCGGCGAAGTGCTGGCGCTCTACAGCGAACCTTCATACAGTCTCAAGGAAGTGGAAGACGAAGCACCTGGATCAAGCTGGAAACCAACCAGCGCGATCGCCCGTTGGTTAGCCGGGCCACCGGGGCTTATTACATTCCCGGATCGACTTTTAAGACAGTCACGATGACGGCCGCATTTATCGCCGGACAGCAGGACACTGAATTCAACTGCAGCGGTGGTGGCTACTACGCGGCGCCCGGCGCAAACGTGATTTACGACGATGGCGGGCCAGGCGAGGTGCACGGCCGGATCGGGATTGACACTGCCTACGAAGTTTCGTGTAACCAGTATTTCGCGCAGATGGGCGTGAAACTCGGTCCTGAAAATCTGAAGCGCGCGGCGCATACTGCTCGGCATCGGCGCTTACGACACTCCTGCCGAGGCCTTGCGCGGAAGGAAACAGCCGCAGATTTGGAACGCTTCGACCGATGCGGTGAAGCGTGCCCTGGCGCCTCAGAGAAGCCACGATCGTCACAGGCAAACAGATTTCCAGATACGACCTCGCGTTGATTGGTTATGGCCAGGGTTACGCCGGGCCAGATGACGCCTTTGCAAATGGCCCTGGCTGCGGCAGCGATTGGCAACATGGAAGGCAAGCTGATGAAGCCGCGGATTGAATACGATCGCGCGCCCGAGGTTTTCAACCAGGTGATCAGTCCGCAAGCCGCGGCAACGATGCGAGGGATCATGGGCCTGGTTACTGGCGGCTCGAGCGGCACTGCGCGCGGCGTGTTCGCTCCGGTTAAGGCTGCGGGAATCAACACCGGCGGCAAGACCGGAACGGCGCAGAAGGTTGTTCCCGTTTACGATCCGAAAACAGGCGAACCAAAGACGCGGCATCGAGTGGAAAAGGACAACCGCGGCAACATCATTCGTGAATATGAAGAGACGATCATGGACGAACAGAATCCGCGCATCGATGGTTGGTTCTTGTGTATCGCGCCTCTGGAGCGACCGCAACTTGCAATGGCCGTGATTGTGGAAGGCGGTGGTTACGGTTCGAGGTCGGCGGCGCCAATAGCGGCGGCGCTGGTGCTGAAGGCGAAGGAGCTTGGATATTTCAAAGGTATGACCGGTCCGGTCGTCAATCAACCGATCCGCGAGGCAATCAACGCCAGCCGCGGCCATCGCCACAACCGACGCGTTGAGTGGTTCCTGGGATAGGATCGCTCGACTGCTTACTGGGAGCGCGGGCGTCTCGCCCGCAACGGCGCCGCAGGCGCGAAGTCTTTGCTCAGTTGTTGTTCGCCAGAATTCAGTTTTCGCGCTTCGCGCTCATTGCGGGCGGGACGCCCGCGGTCCCAGTGAAAGGTTGCTGGATTATCCGGTTTGCTGATTGCTGATCTACCGATTACAGTTTGCTGACTTCACTTTCTAAATGAAAAATCGCGCGTCATCACATCTACTGATTATCCTGGTAATCATCGGGCTTGAGATTGCCGGCTATTGGGGCATCCATCGCGCCGCGCTGCTTCGCGGCTACGAGACATCGATCATCGGCGCGGTGCGCGACCTGTTGATGTTTGTTCCGCTTATTCATTCTCGTCATCTGGCTCTCGCGCGTGATGCGATACAGCGGCCAATGGATTCTGTTCACCGCGGCAATACTGCTCTTCTCTTTCGGGATGCTGATTCAGTACCGGCTCTACAGCGATCCGGAATACAACGCCCGCAACAAAGCCGCCGCTCGCCAGGAGAAAATGGCAGCCCTGCGCACGCGCTACATCATTGAGAACTACGACGCGGACAAGAAAGCAGATGATGGGTTTGCCGGCAACGCCCGCCCAGGCTATCGATCTTGATCAGCTTCCGAAACGCAGCATCGAACTTACACAATCTGGAATGCCCTGACCTCGAGCTACACCTGGATTCCAATATTCTCCTTCATTGCTTTTGCTCTCGCGTTTTCCTTCTGCATTCGCGATGGCTTCCTGCTGTGGATCCAACGAAACAGTTTCATCATCGTGCTGTTCACGCTGGTCCCGCTCGCGATCGCGGTAGTTACTTCCAGCGCCGGTAAAGCCTTGGGAAACATGACGCCCTGGGAGCCTTCGAAGATTCCCTTCCTGCTCGGGCTTCGCCGGAATTCTGACCGCGCGTTACAAAGATCTGGCTGAAACGTACTGGGGCATTCCGCGCGCGCGCGACATCGTGCCACTGCTGGTGATGGGCATGTTGCCGTTTGTTCCCTTCTTCGCGCTGAAAGACTTCGGCCAGATGCTGATCTTCAGCGGTGCTTACACCACGCTTTATCTCGTTGCTGTTCGTCGTTGGCCGCAGCTACTCCTGTTTGTCGGTTCGCTGTTACTCGTGATCAGCATCCTGGTCGTAGGCGCGCTGCCGAGAAACGTGCAGGAGAAGGTGCCGCTGCTGCCAACTATTTCTCGACCGATCCAGGCGATGCTGCCTGCGCGCATCCAGCAACGGTTCCATCTGTGGCTCGACGGCTTTGATCCGCCGTCACCGGAAGTTGCCTGGTGGAAGAAGGATTTCAGCGAGGCGGTAAACGACGATCCGAAGATGAAGGAACTGGCCGAACAGAGTCCGGCGATGCAGAAGATCGTCAACATCGACGTCTGGTTTGACAAGCTCGCGTTCCAGCCGGCCCAGGCAATCTTTGGTATTGCGTCAGGGAAAAACACGGGCCGCGGCCTCGGGCTGGGTTATCCCGAAGTGATTCCCATCGCCGACTCCGATTACGTCTATGCCGCAGTCGCTGAGGAACTCGGTCTCGCCGGAGGCTTGATACTTATCCTGGCGGTGATTATTTTTGTGATCGCCGGTGTTCGTACTTCCCTCGACGCGCGTGATATGTTTACGAAGCTTTGCGCGGCGGGGTTGACGGCCTTTGTCGGCTTTCAGGCACTCGTCAATATTGGCGGCATCGTGCGCGCTTTGCCGATGACCGGAATCACGTTACCTTTCGTTAGCCACGGCGGATTCAGTCTGATTACCAGCTTTGCAATGTTGGGAATGTTGATGGCCTTTTCCCATCGCAATTCGCGCGACGCGGTCATCGCGGAGCGGGTAACGCGAAATGCAACCCTCGTCAATTAATCTGGAGGCGGTCCAATGAACCCGACCCACCAATCGAAGCTCTCTATTAAGTCTTCGGCCGT
Organism: Pyrinomonadaceae bacterium; assembly: GCA_963724185.1. Taxonomy (GTDB): domain Bacteria; phylum Acidobacteriota; class Blastocatellia; order Pyrinomonadales; family Pyrinomonadaceae; genus PSRF01. The sequence continues at coordinate 230,170 of CAVRTN010000003.1, forward strand.
GACAGATCGCGGGCTCAACAAGAAACGCCCCCTTAACGAAGACTCGTTTCTCGCGGACAGCGAACGCGGAATTTTCGCCGTGGCCGATGGCGTCGGCGGCGCTGAAGCGGGCGAAGTGGCTTCGCAAACTGCCATCGAAGTTCTCGACGAAGCTTTTCGTCACCACACGGCAGACGCGGACATCGAAGATCTGATGGAACTGGCCATCCAGCGGGCCAATGCCTCGATTCACCAGATGGCCCAGGACTCCGCCAAGTTTTCCATGATGGCGACGACGATCGTCGGTCTTCACATCGAGGGAAACATCGCTACTATCGGACACGTGGGCGACTCGCGTCTCTACCGGCTGACGCCGGAGGGTCAGCTTGTTCGCGAAACTGAAGACCACTCGGTAGTTGAAGAAGAAGTGCGCGCCGGTCGCATGACCGCGGAACAGGCCGCGAACCACCCGAGCAAGAATGTCATCAGCCGGGCCATCGGCGCTGAGACCGGCGTCGACGTTGACATGAAAGTGATCGAGATCGAAGACGGCACTGAGTTTCTGCTCTGCACCGATGGCATCACGCGTCATATTCCGGATCTATGAGATACGGCAATTGCTGCTGGTGCACGACGATCTGGCCACGCTTTGTAGCGAACTTAAAGACAGGTGTTACGAGCGCGGTGCTGAAGATAATTTGACGGCGGTGGTTGTGCGCGTAGGCTCCAAAATCTCGACTGATCATCGGGCGGAGGATTTGGAGAAAACCATTTCGCCGGAGATTACCCGTCTCGCAGGAGATCCAACCATTGAAACCCCGGGCCTCGCGAGCCTAACGCCCGCTCCCGTGGCGGCAACTCTCCAGCCTGCATCACGCACTGCCTTTCCCTCTTCGCTTCCGGAAGATCATTCCAGCAACGTAATTCAGGAGCGGCTTGAGGTTGCGCCGCCAGTCAAACGTAAGGGTGGAATTGAACGCACTATGACGCGCTTCCTCGTTTTTGTTCTGGTGCTCGGCGCGCTGGCTGGCGCTTTTTACCTCGGACGGAAATACAAAGGACCAGTGCCATTTCTTGATCCCGGTGAGCCTCTGGCAGAAGCCTCGCCGGCGCCGTCAGTAGCGCAGGGTCAGACACCGGTGCTGCAAGACGAAGCCCTGCTGCGTTTTGACGGCGCTCGTCAGGAAGTGGACCGCGACCCAAACGGTTGGCTCACAAACAAAATGCCGGCTGAACTGCTTCGACAAGGGCTACAGGCACCACTCGCCTCCGCGGAACCGGAGTTCCTATATTTCTACGGACGCGCTTCATTGCTGGCTGGTAATCCAGAGGCCGCCGCGCAAGCGTTTGAAAATGCGATAACAAAAGCCCAACTCAATCCGACTGACGCAAATGCTACCCTGATTCGGGAAGCTACCTTCGGACTTGCCGCGGTGGCGTTGAAGTTGGAGACTGCTCGTCCGGCAGCCCAAACACGATTGGAAGAAGCGCTACGTCGACCGTCCCCGCCCTCCAGTTCCCCTTCAGCTTCGCCCCTCGTTTCGCCGTAGAGACGAGAACTGATGTCAGACCTGAAACTACAGCAAAGCCGGCTGGATGGCCGTTACGACATCATTGAGTGTCTGGGCCGAGGCAGTTACGCCGAAATCTACGTTGCCCACGACAATGCCGCAACCGAAGGAGCGCCAACCACAGTGGTTATCAAGGCGCTCAACATGTTTCTGCAGGACGACCTTGACTCCGAACTCGAAGCCACCCTCATCTCGAATTTTCAGAATGAAGCTGTCGCGCTCGATCGCGTGCGTCACCCAAACATAATCAGCCGGCTGGGTCATGGCACTGCCATCGACCTGAGCAACACTACTTTTCACTACATCGTCCTCGAATATCTTTCCGGCGGCGACATGCTGGCGCTTTCGCGCAATCGTCCTCTTTCGATTGAAAAAACGATCTTCTATCTCGAGCAGGTTTGCTCCGGGCTGGCCCATGCTCACGCGGGCGGGATTATCCACCGTGATATCAAACCACAGAACCTCTTACTGACTGCCGACCGCCAGATCGTCAAGATTGCAGACTTTGGCGTAGCTCGTCTGGAAGCGAACGAGGGCGCGATCACACGAGTTGGCACCAACATCTATTCCGCCCCGGAACATAATCCACTCGTGCAGACCGGACAGTTAGACACCGGACTGCTTGCGCTTAACCGCGAGCACCTGACTCCCTCCGCTGATATTTATTCACTCGCCAAGACGGCCTATTCGTTGCTGGCTGGTGAATCGCCGCGACGTTTCGCGCAACATCCGATTCGTGAACTGCCCGCCGCTGTAAGTCGGACATTACTGGTCAGCGCCGGTGCTGCGAGTCCTTGAAAAGGCAACGCAAACGCGACCCGCCAATCGTTATCAAACAGTTCAGGAGTTCTGGGACGATCTTGCGGAAGCAGCTTTACCAAAAACTAAGCGGCTTGGCGAAAAGGACCAGGCGGATGCCGAGAACTCCGCGCATGAGGGACGCAAGCCGAGCGCTGATCTCGCGATTGACGTTACCGCTGAAGAGTTTATCTCCGCGCCTCCCAAACCTCGTTTCGAACCAGTGCAAGCCGCACCGCCGCGTGCCTTTGCCGACGAAGCTGTCGAGCGACGCCCCAACCCCAAGATTGTCGTGCCCGTAACCGCGCTTCATAAAAACGCGAAGCAGGAGAGTCGCGCCGCAGCAGTCCGCCCGCGAGCGCCTTGCGGCAATGCCGAATGATCCAGGGAAAGGGAAAATTCGCGAACCGCGTCGCGGTCCCGCAGTTCCGAAACGCGCGCGCCCGTTCCTCGTGGCAGTATTGCTGGTCGCAGCGTTTTCCGGGATGCTCCTGGCTACACACAAATATGTCACTTCTCACTGGAATCCGTTTGCGGGCATTTCTCGATTGAGTGATATCTTTGTGGTCGGCAGCGAGGGCGTAACCACCACTGATGTTAATCTTCGTCCCGATGCGAGCACAGCTAATCGTTCCATCGGATTGGCGGAGAGTGGCTCGCGCGTGAAGATACTGAGCACCACCGAGCTCTGGTACGAAGTGCAGGTGCTTGAGCATGGTCGCCCCAAAACCGATCCGTTCACGTCTGATCGGGGCTGGGTTATGAAGAAGTTTGTTAAGTTCTGAAGAGGGTCTTGGGTCTTGGGGTTTTGCACTTTGGTCTTTGGACTTTGGTCTTAAGGTCTTGGGCTTTGTTCTCTGACTCGAAAAATGCGAGACGCAGACTAAAGACCAAAGTCCCAAGACCCAAAACCTAAGCCCAAAGACCCAGGACCTAAGTCAAAAAACCAAAGTCCAAAAACCTAAAACCTAACACCCGATACCCGTCACCCGCATTTAAGCATTTAACTATTTCCCATTTACCATTTACTATTCACCACCTATGGGCCTGATTGAATCAATTCGAAAATGGATCGACGGCGAAACCGGCGAAGACCTGCTTGAAGCCGCCGGCGAGCACGCCAAGCCGCGCCGTATCTGGGAAGAGTTTCTCGTCAAGATTGCGCGCGAGGTTGAGGCCGTGATGCAGCGTGAGATGTTCACCCCTCCCGGTGGGCCAACTTACATTCCGCGCGAATATATCGTCTATCTCAGCGCTGAAGACGACAAAGACTGGCAGGGAGACAAACGCCGCGGTCTCGAGCAGGGACTGTTTCATGTGCTCTCCGAACGCGCGCGCGAACTCAGCGGCCAAAACCAGCTCGCGGCCAAATCGTTTGCGGTGGAATTGCGCGTTGACGGTACCCTGGAGAAGGGTCAGTTTCGCGTGCAGGGAGTTTGGGATGAAACTGAGAGCGGCCACACGATGGTGACGCCGCGCGTTTCGGCAGGCAAGTCGCCCACACCGCCACCGGTAAATTTAAACGACACCATTCGAGAACGCGCCGATGGGAGCCGTGGCGATACGGAAGGCGGCGAAGTTGACAGCGAATTTGGAGAGCAAACCGTCGTTCGTCCACGCGTCCAGACGCTTTACTCGGTCGAGCTCTGGCGCGACGGCGTGCGCGAAGCAGTAGTCCCGATCACGAAATCGGAAATCACAATCGGGCGCGGTTCAAGATCGATAACAGTTGACTTGCCTTTGAAAGGTGATCCGGAAGTGAGCCGGGTCCATGCCGTTCTTACTCGTGAAAATGATGGCCGCTACTGGATCGTTTCCAAGGGCCGCAATCCCCTGCTGATCAATGGCCGTGAAATTCCTCGCGAAGAACGCACCGAAGTGGTGCCGGATCAAAAGATAGCAATCTGCACCTTCATCGTCCGCATCCAGCCAAAGTAAGACAGGCATTAGTAGGACAGATCCTAGTAGGACAGGCATTCCTGCCTGTCCATCTCCCTAAACAAGCCGCTCCATGTTTCTTAACAACGAAGAAGAGTAGAAACGCGCTCCACATCAGAGGCAAGGACAAAAGAATACGGCGGGAGCCTTACCTCTCCCGCCGCATGTTTACCTTACCTTACCTTAAAGGAGTCTCCTTCCAATGGCCCAGAAGTCGACGCGCCGCATTTTACTCCTTTCGCATTTCCCGTCAAGAGTTTTTTCGAACTACGCAGATCCCTTTCTATCGGGCAACTCCAGCTGGCTTTTAACTTGTTTGGCGTCTTCATGCGCAGCGCGGGCGTCGAGTAATCTCTGCTAACAAAGTGAAAGGCACGGCGGACCGAATAATACCCCGCGTTTGAGATTGCGTAATCTTTAGAGACCTGTGAGAACTTCCTGGTCGTCATTCAGTTCCCCTTCGCAAGCCCTGAGTACCCTGCGATGAGGTGGGCCTGGTCCTTGGCGACCAAGGAGTACTCCATTGCCTCAGGCGAGTTCTACTCAGTAGCAAAGGAGTACTCGTTCGCGGCTAAGAAGTACTCATTCGTGGCCAAGGAGTACTCGTTCGTGGTCAGGGAGTACTCGCTCGCGGCAAAGGAGTACTCGTTCGTGGTCAGGGAGTACTCATTCGCGGCCAAGGAGTACTCATTCGTGGTCAGGGAGTACTCGTTCGTGGTCAGGGAGTACTCATTCACGGCCAAGGAGTACTCGCTCGCGGCCAAGAAGTACTCGCTCGTGGCCAAGGAGTACTCATTCGCGACCAAGGAGTACTCGTTCGTGGCCAAGGGGTACTCATTCGCGGCCTAGGTTTTCTGCTTCGTGACCGATGAGTTCGCTATGGAAGATGTACTTCAGACTCGCGGAAGCGAATAGTGCCCAAAAAGGCTTGATCTTTGAACTTGAACCGCATAATACTGCCCGCCTCAGGCTCGTTCCGGTCCTCGACTAGCCCAGTCTAAGACCTCAACCATTTTACCCCTGGAGGTATTCCCACTTATGGCACGTCTAAAACGTAGATCCCCAGTCATCGAGACGGCGCGGCATCGCCTTGCCGGACTCAAGACAATCAACGAGGATTTCGATTTTGGGCCTGGCTTTACGCGCGCCGAGATCGAAGCCGAAATCAAAGATTGCGAAGACACGCTCGAAGAGTACAACACGATTCTGTCGCGGGCAGATGAAGTGAAGAACCGCTACGAAGCCAAGGAGAAAGGACAGCAAGCTAAGAACGCGCGCATCCTTTTGATGGTCGCGGCGCGGTTCGGCACGGACAGCAGCGAGTATGAAATCTGCGGCGGCACCCGCACCAGCGAACGCAAGAAACCTAAGCGCAGGAAACGCTCAGACGACGGCGACTCAGGTGGAACCGGTTCTGGCGGAACCAGCGGCGCAACTGGCACCGGCAGCTAGACTGGCGTCGCCAGCGCTCCGCCACAGTCATCAAGCTTGTGAACCTGGATGGGGCGGTCTCTTATGAGCTGTCTGGCACCCCTTTGGGGTGCGCTTTCATGGCGCGCGGCTTCCGGTGGTCTGCGCTACGCTCCGACCACCGGCTACTTTCGCTCAACCCTTCGTGCCATGCAAGAACTCGGGCATTCGCCTGAAATCATCTCTCCACCATCTGAGCTGGCACGGAGGCATCCCGTCTGATTAGGATCGTCAGCCTGAAAGGCTGGCAGAAAGTAGCCGGTGGTCGAAGCGTAGCGTAGACCACCGGACATCTGGGCAAGATGACCGCACCCTGCAGGGGTGCCAGAACAGTTGGTGGCACGCCCTCCGGGGTGCGTCTACCGACTACTTGGTTTCCGGTGGTCTGCGCTACGCTCCGACCACCGGATATCTGGGCAAGATGACCGCACCCTGCAGGGGTGCCAGAACAGTTGGTGGCACGCCCTCCGGGGTGCGTCTACCGACTACTTGGTTTCCGGTGGTCTGCGCTGCGCCGCGACCACCGGCTACTCTCTCATCAACCCTCCGGTTGAAGATTCGTTTTCGAAGGGATCAGCTTCGAGCAGCGTAGACCACCGGATCGGCGAGGAAAATAATCCGCACCCCAACGGGGTGCCAGATAACAAACCAAGATGGGATCCACCTTTTTCAGCCTTCATTACCACATTGTATTTTCCACAAAGGAGCGCCGACCGTTTATCCAGAACGAATGGCGTGCCCGAGTGCATTCATATCTGGGTGGCATTATTCGCCGGATGAACGGCGTTGCGGAGATAGTGGGCGGCGTGGAGGATCATGTCCATCTGTTGGCAAGCCTGCGCCCAGTACATTGCCTTTCCGATCTAATGCGGGATATGAAGAAAGATTCGAGCAATTGGGTGAAAGGTAATTTCGATCGTGCGTTTGCCTGGCAAGAGGGGTATGCGGTGTTTACCGTGAGTCCTGGCGCGACGGATTCCGTTAGGCAGTACATCGCGAACCAGGAAGCGCATCATGGGAAGCATTTGTTTGTTGATGAGTTGAAAGAGTTGTTGGGGAGAGCGGGGATTGAGTATGACGAGAGATATCTCTTATGAGCTGTCTGGCACCCCTTCGGGGTGCGTTTCATGGCGCGCGGCTTCCGGTGGTCTGCGCTACGCTCCGACCACCGGCTACTTTCGCGCAACCCTTCGGGTTGCACAACGGAACATCCAATTTCGCTGATCGATTTTTTTGGTATTAAGCACCGCCGGCAGCGGCGGCTTTAGTGTTGGGGTCGAGTTCGTTGAGGAGTTCTCGCAGTAGCGGGGCGTCTTTCTCGGCGTCGAGGTAGTTCTTGCCGAGCATCTTCAGAAACTTTCTTTCCTTCGTCTCACCAGTCAATTCCTTTAACAACGCGCGGCAGAAGGCGGTGACAACCTGGACGTCAAACTGCTTTCCTGTGTTGGCGCGCAGGTCGTGAATCACGGAATCGAAGGCCCGACGCGTCTTATACGGACGGTCCGTCGTCATCGCGTCGAACGAATCCGCCAGCGAAACGATCTTTGCGCCGATGGGAATCTGCGTGTCGGTTAATCCATCCGGATAACCACGGCCGTCGAGGCGTTCGTGATGATACTTCGCCATCAGGGGAATATCGGCGTAGGGATGATGAATTGGGGAGAGTATGTCGAAGCCGGCGGCCGGGTGCCGATTGAGCTCGCTCGATTCTTTCGCATCGATGCGATAGGGCGCATTAATTATCTTTCGTTCCACGGCGAGCTTGCCGATGTCGTGAAGGTAGCCGGCGATGGCAATTCCTTCCACTTCGTTTTCACCCCAGCCCATCTCCCGCGCAATGATCTCGCTGTACTTGCCGACTCGTTCCGAGTGACCCTGGGTGTAAGTGTCTTTCACGTCGATGGCTGCCGCGAAAGCGCGCACCGTGTCGCGATAGATTGCGCGCAGATCCTGATAGAGTCGTTCGTTTTCCTCAGCCCGCTGTTTCACTTCGCCGAGCAGACGATGCGTGTGAATGCCGACTCCGATGTGACGGACCATCGCGCGAATTACTTCGATATCTTCCGACGTGAACGCTTCGTCGCTGGCTTTGCGGCCAAGCAGGACCAGGCCGGTAACAGCTCCGCGCACAACGGTTGGCACGACTAGTTCGATCTCTTCGGCGCGCAGCTCTTCACCGTGGCGTGCAAGGAACGGATTCAACAGTAGAGTCTGCGGCTCCACTTTCGAATCGAGCCTCAGCGCGCCTGCGGTCAGATTCAGAAATGCTTCCCGATCACTTTCCTCGACAATCAACTTTGCTTGATAGTCCTCACCCAAACCCCAGAGCGCGAGCGTGTTTGTCTCTTCGCGATGAACCAGACACTCGACCACGGCGCCGCGCCTGATGCCAATCGTGCCAAGCAACAAATGAAGCGAGGTGCGCACCATCTCGATGAAGTCGCCCGAGTTGGCAATTTCCTGTCCCAGGTCAGCAAGCGCGCTGAATGAGTGAATAAGTTTTTGAGTATTGGCTTCCATAAAAAACGAACCGAAGTCGTAGGAATGTTAACAGGCTGATAAACGGGAACGATCCACGAAATCACACGAAACGTCACGAACCCAAAACGATCGTTCGTGGTAGTTCGTGTGATTTCGTGGATCGTCTTATTCTCCTTTGACTAATGGCTCATCGCCTGGGTTTGCGTCGGGGGAGTAAATAGGTTGAGGGCTTCCTGTTCGTCCTTCGCCAGCACCACATGCTTGATCACGCCGAGCATTTCGAATAGTTGAACGGTCTGGTCGTTCACATCGGAAAAAACCACGCGCGCCTCGCGCTTCTCTGCGATGTCGATGATGCCCAGCAGAATTGAAACGGCGATGCTGTTGACGATGCCGGTGTCGCTAAAGTCGATCACGAGCGTGCGGCAACCTGAATCGAGTTGCTTCTTACACTCGCGCTCAATTCGTTCTCCGGTAAGCTTGTTTAGATAGTCGCTTGCGTAGACGACGGCGGTAGTGCCGACGATGTGCGAACGGATGTCTGTTAGCGGATCTCCCAAATCTATTGCTTCCCTTCTCGTGCGCAGACTGGACAGGCAGGAATGCCTGTCCTACAAACTCTGGCGCAAGTATTTCATCATGCGCAAGCTGGTGCCTTCGTCAACGCGCTCAAACTCAACTTCATCCATCAGGGTCTGGATAAGTTTGAGACCCCAGCCGCGGCGTTGCTCTGCTGCATCACCATACTCTTCGCTCGAGTCGAAACCTAATCCAGCTGGCGCTGGGCCTGACTCCAGCAGCGGCGTCGCGCTATTTCTGTTTTCAATATTCGACGGCACAATGCCCCGACTCGAAATAGTAATCACCAATTTATCATCTTCGACTCGGAAACGCTGATAAATTTTGCGGTCCGGGCTAAGGCTGTGCTCTGACGCGTTGATGCAGGCTTCGACGATTGCGGTCTTGATTTGATTGATCGCTTCAGGAGTAAACTGAGCTCGCCGCGCAATTTGCTCTGCCGTGTTTGCCGCCAGGAGCTCGCTATCGCTGCCCATCGGAAGGACGAAAACAAACTCGTCCGGTTCGCCGGCGTTTGCCGCCGGTCCTTCGCCTTCGCTAAGCCGAGCGCTCAGAAGTTCAAACTGTTGTTGGCTTGATCCGTAAGCCCCACGGGCCTGCAACAGCTCCACCGGCCTCCTCGTCAAAGCCTTCATTGGCGATCAGCCAAATCTGAACGCGAAGAAATGCGCCACGTCGGGCAACAGCTTCAAGGCGATCGAGCCAGAGCCGGGTGAGCTCTACTCCCGCTGCCAGCTTGCTTTCAATCTTCGCGACCATCCAAACGATTTCGTTCGCATCAGTGTAGGTCGCTCCGTCAAAAGCATGTGCGACCGCGCAATTTTCGTCGTCTGCAAACTGCCGCAGCTCCGGGCTAAATGAAGCGCCGCTGGTGGTGTGAAAAACTTGTGGAAGCCTGATCAGGTCAGTCTCGGCATCCAAGGCGGCCACAATTTCATTCGCAGTGGCTCCCTTATGAACGTCGGCAAACTCGGCGGGATCAAACAAAAGACTCGGAACACGTTGCGAGTTGAAACGGGAGAGCAACTCACGCGAGGCGCAGGCCTGTTCCTCGACGGAAGTGGCGGGCGATCTTTTCGGGCGCGCGCTTCAGCGCGGCAGCCATCAGATCAGCAAACACGAGGGCGCGCGGCTCGCGTAGAGCGTCGAGACGAAATCGGCTGCGCAGATAATCTTTCCACGCATCGGGTCCGCCTTGACCGTCCACAGTATCCCCGTCCCAGTTAATCAACTCCTGTGTGTGCAGGCGGCGCAAGATCTTCTCGACTTCGACTGAATCAAGTTTCAGACGCTGACACCAGGTTTTAAACGAGACGATCCGGGTACCACTGCCGCCGTCTGAAGTAGCCGATTCGGACAGGAGACGAACAATGGCGCTCCGGATGTCAGGATCACTGGTGACACGATAGAGAGCTGAAGCGAAGTAGTTGCCGAGAGTCCCGCCCATGAGTTCTTCGACATACAGTCGTTCGCAGGCGAGGTAAGAGTTGAGGGCTACGTGCTTTGAGCGCGCGGCTTGAAGCAACGCGGTAATGAAGAGCGGGCTGCCTTCAAGTTGCTGAGTAAGCAGGTCGCGCGTTTCCTCGTTGACCGGGACATCGAGTCGCCGAGCCACACTGCTGATCAGCGTTGAGGCATCGTCAGTGGCCAGTCGTTCGAGTCGAATCGTCTCGAGGGAACTTGAATTAACACCGGCGCGATCAAATGTGTATGCCACCTCGCGACGCAGTCCGGCAAACACATAAGGCAGGTCCGACGATGCCAGTGTGCGAACGATTTCCGTTGCGAGCGGCACCGGGTCGTCGTCGTAGGCCGACAACTGCACGCAGTCAAACATCACAAACGGCCGGCCTCCATGCGCGGGTACGCGCGAGGGCGCGCTCAGGCAGAAACGCACCAGGGCTCGATCGTCGTCGCTGAAGCGTTGCTGGTTATAAGCGGCCACGAGCTGCTCAATCCAATCAACATCGGCCGCAGGAGCAAGCGCCACCATGTCGTTCAGCGTCAGCGGCGCATCGGCAAGCGCGGGTTCATTGCGGCGACAGGCGATGTACTGCCGCAGAAAGGTGTTTAGAAACTCAATCGCAGCGCTGACAGCCGTGGTTTCTGTCGGAGGAAGTGAGAAGTAGACGGGAACGATATTCTCTTGCTGGTTGAAGATTCTGTCGTATGCCTGCCGAAGTAACTCCGAAACTCCAGCCAGAGGCGCGAGGAGAATGAGAAGACCGCGGTTAGCGTTGACGACTCTCGGTAGTGAGTGCGTGCGATACGATACGATCCAGCTCAGCCGCGCGTCCCGCAAACTCTTCTCGCTTGACGCGGCCAAGCACTTGCCGCATTTCGCCAGGGTTATTCATTTGCCGGCAATAGCTCCTGACAAATGCCCGTCGTAAAACTCGATGCGATTCTTACCCTCGGCTTTGGCGTGGTAGAGAGCGCGATCAGCTGCGGCTATTACCCGCTCGGCGGTGTCGATGTTTTTCGCTAAAGTCGAAATTCCAATGCTGATGCTCACCGTGCCCATCGGTTGCGACTTGCCAAAGGGATAGTCGGTTTCGGCCACACGCTGGCGCATGCGTTCTGCAATCACTCCGGCTTCACTAATGCTCGTCTGCGGCAGCAGCACGCAAAATTCTTCACCGCCGTAGCGACAGGCAACATCCGCCGAGCGTAGCGCGGCCTTGAGACTGTGTGCCGTGATCTTCAGGGCGACATCGCCCGCTTGATGGCCGTTGCTGATCGTTATACTTCTTGAAGTCGTCGATATCGATCATCAGGCAGCTCATCGGGTAGTTGTAGCGGCTGGACCGGTTCAACTCCTCAGTCAGCCGCTCTTCGAGATAGCGCCGGTTGAGTAAACCCGTCAAAGGATCGGTGATGGACATTAACTGAAACTGCGTCGCGCGCTCCTGCCAGTCTGCACGTTCCAGCGCGACCGCGATTTGCGGACCGATGATTTCCAGCAAACTGAGGTCTACGTCGTTGAAGTTTCCGCCATTGGTTTTGTCAGTGAAATTCAGCAAGCCGATTCGACGCCCGCGCACGATGATCGGATAACTAATGAACGACTTCGTTTTGTAAGCACGATTCGCCGCGGACGGCGTGAGACCGGCAGCCTCCAGATTCTCGATCACCAGCGGCTGGCCCGACTTCAAGGTTTGCCCGGCGACGCCTTCGCCAAGCCGTGTCGGGTCGGCACTGCTGCCTTCCTCGCTAAGTCCGATTGACGCTTTGAGCAGGATTTCATTTGAGCCTTCGTCGTAGACCATCAGCGATGCGCGCTCGGCTTGCAGCAATTCGCTCGAATGCGTGAGGATCGCCTGGTAGGTGTCCTCCGGATCAGTAGAACTGATTCGTTCAAGAAAGCTTTGCAGCGAGTGGACGAGATGGGACCGATGCTCAAGTTCAAGACGAAGGCGATCCACTTCGATTTGGAGATCAGGTTGCTGCTGTGTTTGCGGTTCTTTGCCAGTGGCAGAAGGGAGAGTGTCAGATGCAGCAGCTTCCTTTGCGATGTCCGGGACGCGTGCAATCGACTCGGCGTCTCTTGCGGGTTGGAACCCTAACCGACGCCACCGGCTGCACTGCAGTACCGCCAAGCTTCCGCACTGCTTTGTAAACTCGTTCAGGCAATTCCTCGATTCGCTGCGATTCAGCGAAAATGACATTGTCGAATGGCGCCTTATCAATCAACTCATTTAATTCACCTGCACGAAAGCGATCGACCAGCGCGCGATAGTCGGCCGCGGAAAGAAACGCGCGGCCTCCGATGACCGCAAGATTTTGTTCTCCGGGAAGCTGGACCGGCATAGTTACGCATTGAAGCCCGGCGTGACATTTGTACTGCACTGGTGACCCCGCGCTCATGGCGCGCCGATGCGCGTCGCCGCAATAGGGATCGCAAAGCCCAACATGTTTGGGCGAAGTCTGAAACGCCTGGCAAATGGAATTGTTGTTGGAAACGACGAGCGCGGGCGGCTGCCGCCCATCGACCAGCAGGACCGATAAGCCGAGCGCCCCCTGCCAGTTTGTCCTGAACTTCCGACCATCCGCTGGGAGCGTCAGCGCGATGTTCCTGGAGAATTTCAGACTCAAGATCGGTCGCCAACGAAGCGGGCTTTGATGGAGACTTCCTGTTCATCGATTACTTAATAATGGGCGACTGCTGCTGCGCAAAGCAGTAAACAACGAAGAGTATAAATTGGGTCTGGACTACGCCAAAAAACCACCAAGTGGCTGCAAGCGGCTCGTCTGCCGCGTGGGTCTTAAGAACAAGCCCAACGGGCAAAGCAACTTACCCTACTGGTATACGACCAATACGGGCCTCATTTCATGGTAGAAGCGGGTTAGGGCGAGGTTTCCAACAATGCGCGGGACGATTGACGCCAAAGCCTGACGATTAGGCGTTAATCGTCCCTGTTTAAGGACGTTTAGGACTTTGCGGAGTTTAACCCTGGAGCCGCTCCTGCCGGCACCTGGTCGATGTCAGGTTGTTCAGGACTAATGCGAATGCACGCCGCAAATTGATTCGGCTTGATTTCCACAAGAGCAGGAACAATTTCCTTGCACGCTGGAATTACGTAAGGACAACGCGTGTGGAATCGGCAACCTTCAGGAGGATTGATCGGCGAAGGCACGTCGCCCTTCAACACGATTCGGCGGCGCTCGCCTTCGGCAATCGGGTCCGGAATCGGCACCGCTGAAATCAGCGCCTTAGTATAGGGCATCAGAGGATCGTCGTAGATAGTTTTGGCGGGAGCTAATTCGACGAGTTTACCCAAATACATTACCGCGACACGATCAGAAACATGACGAATAGCGCGCAGGTCATGCGAGATGAAAAGGTACGTGAGATGTTTTTCCTGCCGCAAACGTTCCAGGAGATTCATTACCTGCGCCTGAATCGAAACGTCGAGTGCGGAAATTGGTTCATCGGCCACAATGAAAACAGGATCGACTGCCAGTGCGCGAGCTATGCCAATTCGTTGACGCTGTCCGCCGGAAAACTCATGCGGGTAACGTTTTATGAAGCGTCTGTTAAGGCCGACAGTTTCAAGCAATTCCTGCACACGCCGGTCCGCTTCCTTACCCTTGGCAATCCCGAATGTTTCGAGCGGCTCACCGACAATTTGCCGCACGTTCATTCGCGGGTTGAGCGACGCATATGGATCCTGAAAGATTATTTGAAGGTGCCGGCGATGTTGGCGCATCTGGCGCGATGAAAGGCCCGCCAGATCCAGACCATTAAAGAGCACGTGACCGGAGGTAGGATTAAGCAGTCTCAGAATTGCGAGTCCAAGAGTTGACTTGCCGCATCCGGATTCACCCACGAGTCCGAGCGTTTCACCCGGAGTGAATGTCGAGCGAAACTCCGTCCACCGCTTTAACAGTGCGGCGAGGCGGCTTACCTAAAACGCGCAACCAGAAACGATCTGCGATCGATAAGAGCCGCAAGAAAAACGATGGCTCCAGTAATTATCCTGGCCCACGGGCCAGCCGGGTAATATCCAAATCGAATCGCCAGAAAGATCACGCCCGTAGTTAGAAGGATTGCGAGCCCGACGCTCAATATTCTCCGGATGCTTCCCTTACCCGGCTTGGGCCCCAAATCAAAATGGACCAACAGATCTCTAATCGAGATCAGGGGCTCGCCGCGGGCCCCATCGCCTTGGGGCTGCTGACGGTAGGTTAGTGCTCAGATTTGCTTGCTGTGTGCTCATCCTGGTCAATTAAGTCTGAATCTGATCTGACGTCTCGTCGATCTCGGTGCCTTCTTCTTCTACGATCGGGCTTCCGCCTGTGACTCCGCGTAAACCTCGTTTGCAAAATGGCATAGCGAGAAGTGCTCCGCGGTCAGTTGCACAAACGGTGGAAACTCGCGATGACAAATTTCCTCGGCCCGTTCACAACGCGGCGCAAAAGGACAGCCCGGCGGCAGATGCGCCACGTCAGGCGGCTGTCCGGGAATCTGGTACAGCTTGCCTTGCTCATCAGTTGGATCCGGCACCGACCGCAGCAGTCCCTTTGTGTATGGATTACCCGGCGTCGCAAACAAGCTTTCGTTGGCGCTTGCTCGAAAACTTTTCCGGCGTACATGACGATCAGGTGATCCGTCATTCCAGCAACCACGCCAAGGTCGTGACTAATCAGAATTACACTGGTGCCGGTTACTCGTTTCAGGGTCTTGATCAACTCAAGAATCTGCGCCTGAATAGTGACGTCGAGCGCGGTGGTTGGCTCATCCGCGATTAGCAACTCAGGCTCGCAGGAAAGCGCCATCGCAATCATTACCCGCTGACGCATGCCCCCCGAGAATTCATGCGGATAACTATCCAACCGTTCCCGCGCTTCCGGGATGCCGACCATATCCAGCATCTTGATTGCGTGTTCGCGCGCCTGCGCTTTCGTGTGGCCCAGATGCAGTTGGGTGGTCTCCATCAACTGACGGGAGATCTTCATGAAAGGATTTAGCGAAGACATCGGATCCTGAAAGACCATGGCGATCCGGCGGCCGCGGATTCGGCGCACTTCCGCCTCGGAGAGTCTTCAACAGATCCTGCCCGCCAAATTTCACTTCGCCGGAGACAATCTCGCCCGGGGGGCTCGGCACCAGCCGAATGATAGAAAGATTTGTGACTGACTTTCCCGAGCCGGATTCGCCAACGATGCCCAACGTTTCACCACGTTTCAGATTAAACGAAACGCCATCGACGGCTTTGACCGTGCCGTCTTCGGTGTTGAAGTAGGTGCGCAGGTCCCTGACTTCCAAAACATTGTCGTTGTTAGTCGTCATCTACGTGGTTCGTTTTGCCTAAAGCCTCTTAGAATTTGCGCGTGCGCGGGTCAAGCGCGTCTCGCAAGCCGTCACCCAGAAAGTTAAGCGAAAACAGCGTCAGCGCCATCGTGACGCCCGGGAAAACTAGCTGCCAGGGAAAGATGCCGATGTTCTGAATGCCGTCTGTTACCAGGCTTCCCCAGGAAGCAAGCGGCGGTTGCACGCCGAATCCAAGAAACGAAAGAAACGCTTCCGCCAGCATCACCGAAGGGATCGTTAGCGTGGCATAGACAATTACCGGCCCGAGCGTGTTTGGCACGATGTGCCGGAAAATAATTCGTGGCGTCGAAACTCCAATTGCCCGCGCCGCCAAGACGAATTCCTGGTTCTTCAATGAAAGCACCTGCCCGCGCACAATGCGGGCCATCGTCAGCCATGAAACAGAGCCCAGCGCGATGAACAGCAGAATCAGCTGGCCGCGCGGCGTTTGATCTCTTAAACATCGCCAACAGCACGATAACCAAAATGATGTAAGGAATCGCGTACAGCACGTCGACCAACCGCATCATCAGGTTGTCGATGCGACCGCCGAGATATCCGGCGATCGCTCCGTAGCTCACGCCGATGATCAGCGACATCAGCGTGGCGATGAACGCCAACCATCAGCGAGATCTGTCCGCCTTGAAGCACTCGGGCCAGGAGGTCACGTCCCTGCCGGTCAGTCCCCATCGGATGAGTCCACGAAAAGGATCCGTCGGGCGCTGTGAAACGGAGGAAACGATCTGTATCGAGCGCACCATCACCCGGAATGTAGTCTGGTGTCATTCCGGTGGTGAGCTTGAGAACATATGGGCCCAGGAGCGATGCAAGCGTCACCAGCAAGACCACAATCAAACCAAAAACTGCCAGCTTGTTTTTGAGCAACCTGCGCCAGGCATCCTTCCAAAGCGAAGTGCCGACAGCAATCTCGGCATGACTCGCGGGCCGCTGGTAGTCGAACATCG
Source organism: Pyrinomonadaceae bacterium (assembly GCA_963724185.1). Classification (GTDB taxonomy): domain Bacteria; phylum Acidobacteriota; class Blastocatellia; order Pyrinomonadales; family Pyrinomonadaceae; genus PSRF01. The sequence goes on from CAVRTN010000003.1 coordinate 246,765, forward strand.
CCTTCGGCCACGGCAACCTCCGGTGGCGTATGAATTACGGCATCATCCAACGGCGCGGCTACAGATGGCGACAGCGGGGCCCCGAGTGTCGTCTCTGACATCTCGACTTTGTCTGGGCCTGGCGGAAGTTTTGGATCGTCGTCGTTCATTTGTAACGCAAACTCTTAGTTTGCGATTGCTCATCGGATTCGAAATCAAGCCTGACAAAATCCGTTATCCGAATAACACGCAAACTAACAGTTTGCGCTACAACTCAATACCGAATGCGCGGATCCAGATACGCGTATGCAATATCCACGAGCAAGTTCATCAGCAAAAGAACAATGGCGATAAAAGCCACGATGCCGATCAACAGAGGTTCGTCGCGGTTTGAAGCGGCATGTAAAAAGTATGTTACCCAAGCCAGGTAAGGCGAAGATGCGTTCCACTACAACCGTGCCGGTTAACAAGAAAGCGAGCGCGGGTCCGGTATAGGACACGACCGGCAGCAGCCCGCCGCGCAGAGCATGACGCATGACCACCTGAGTTTCGCTGAGTCCTTTTGCGCGGGCAGTGCGGATGTAGTCCGAACCGAGTACTTCAAGCATTCCGGCCCGCGTAAGCCGCGCGATGTACGCCATGTAGATCGCCGAGAGCGTAATTACCGGGAGGATAATGTTCCAGACTCGGAAAACCTTCCCATCGAGACGGGGGCAACCAATAAAGCATCAGCGAGAAAACGAGCACCAGAATTGGACCCAGGACGAAGTTAGGAACCGAGATACCCAACATAGCCAGAGTCATCGACGCATAGTCCCACTTCGAATTTTGTTTCATGGCGGCGATAGAGCCGGCCACGATTCCTACGGCCAACGCCAGAAGATAAGCGAGAATGCCAACCGTGGCCGAAACGGGGAGCGATCGCCCAATGATTCCGTTGACTGACTGACCGGGATAACTCAACGAGGTGCCGAAGTCGAACCGGACGACGTCTGCCATCATGCGCAGGTACTGTTCACGCCACGGTTTGTCCAGTCCGTATTTCTCGCGAATGTTTTGTTCGATAGCGGCTGGTAGTTTCTTATCGCCGGTGTAGAAATTTCCGGGAGCAAGCCTGACCAACGCCCAGGTAATGGTGATCACTACGAGAATCGTAGGGATGGTTATCAGCAGGCGTCGAATGATGAAGCGAAGCATCAAGAGTTGGACAGACATTGTTGTCTGTCATTTCGGAAGTCCATGCTGGCCAGGCAAGTGCCTGTTCCACTTAATCAGAAAGGCTTGGCGTTTTATAATCCCACTTAGACGAGTCGCGTTCGATATAAACAAACTTCCATGGGTAAAGAGATGCCGGATTTGGATACATGCCTTTGACGTAGGGCTTCTTCACCCAGTTGACCGAAGGCGTCTCAATCGGAATGATCGGTTGAGCGTCGAGCATATACTTCTCGGCCTTTGCTAGAAGTTCATATCGCTTTTGCCGATCGAGTGTGTGATTTGCTTCTTCAAGAAGTTCGACGTATTTCCGGTCCCACCACCCGCTGCCACTATCGCCGGGTGTGAGAAAAATATTCAGAAATGTGGTGGGGTCCATGTAGTCGGCGCCCCAGATGCCCAGAGCGAATCCCTTGTAGTCGAGCCTGTTCCGCGTATTGATGTACGTCTTGTTATCCATGTTGCTCAGCGAGATGGTTATTCCGAGGTTCTGCTTCCACTGCGCCTGCATGAATTCGGCCAGAGCTTTGTTGGAGGAATGCGTCCCGAAAATCAAGGTTTGATCCTGAGCAGGAAACTTCTCGCACGAAAAACTCCCATCCGAATTTCGCGTCACCGGAAACCCCGCCTCGCCTAAAAGCTTTCTCGCCTGTTCAGGATCGAATGGATCGCCAACCGGTTGAGGGTAACCCACAAACATACCCACCGGCGTGAAGGCTGACAGCGGTTTCGTAGTTCGCTTGGACTTCGAATAAGTGTCTTTGTCGATCGACATGTTGAAGGCCCGGCGCACACGCAGGTCGTTCATCGGAGGTTGCGTGACATTGATCAGGAGATACGTGATGGCAGACTCGGCCGCGTCCATATAGTCCTTCTTCGGCCGGATCACATCGAGCCAGGGATTAGGGACGGAATGGTTCAGCAGTGCATCTGCTTCGCCAACCTTGTAGAGATTCATGCTGGTTGGGTGATCAACCGAAACATAGAACCGTATCTCTTCGAGCTTAACGTTTGCCGCGTCCCAATACATCGGATCACGGACGACCACCAGCTCGTTATAAGGTTTCCACCACTTCACCTTGAATGGTCCGGAAGTGACAATGTGATCAGGCTCAGTCCATGAGGCGCCGTATTTCTCGATTGTCTTTCGGTGGACCACGCGAAAAAGCTGGTGGGCCATCAGGTCGACAAAATAGGGCGCCGGCTGCGACAGCGAAACCCGCACGGTGTAGTTATCCACGGCTTCGACGCCGATATCTTCGCCGGTGACCGGAACAAACTCTTTGCCGTTAACTGCACTACTCAGCTTCGCATCGGCTGCCAACAGCTTGTTGCGGTTCTTTTCATTAGCCGGCAGCACAACTCGTGCAGGCGAATGCATTAGCTGGTGAAACGCAGTGTGCGGATGCGAGCCAGGCGGCACCTCCGCTTTCGAATACTCGGGCGCATCAACGCTCAGAGTCTTCTGACTGAGCGCTTCACTCGCGGGCGCGGCGCCTTCAGCTGCAAAGTCGCGTTCAAGCAAAAACTGTCCGGTAGCGGGATCACGAACAAAAACCGACTTCTGATTGAATGCCTGCGCGTGTTTGATGTAGTAAGCAAGCGCTGCGGTGCGCGATGTGACTTCTGGTGAAAGCGCGCGCCGAACGCTATACACAAAATCGTTTGCGTCAATAGGTTCGCCATTCGACCAACGCGCGTTTCGGCGTAGATGAAAGAAAAACTCTGATGAGTCGTCATTGATGTCCCAGCGTTCAGCGAGCGCCGGAATTGCGTTTAGCGACCTTGGGTCATACTCAACCAGCCCCTCGAAGATCGCCATATAGATGTGGGCTTCCGGCTGACCTGAGCTCACCGCCGGATCGAGTGTTTCAGGTTCGGGACCGTTTACGTATCGAAGCAGGTTGCGAGCGGGAGGGGTGGTCTTGCCGAAAAATTCCTCGTCATTTGCGAGAACGCTGCATGAGACTGCACCGACGACGAGCGAGATGAGGGCGAGACCAGTTAAGAGTTGTTTCCGGTAAACGTTAGCCATCCAGAGTCTTTGTGAACAGCGTATCTCTGCTCGCATTTCCTCCGCAACTTATCACGCGCCTGCTGATTCAGCAAGATTCTTGATTGAGCGGTACTGGTTCATTTTCAATGTTGAACAGTCAAGATAGTTGATCGGGTCGAAATGTCGCGTGGTATGATCTGCCCATGCCATCGAGACCGCCCAAAGATACTAACCAATTAGCCAAATATATTTTGGAAGTTACTACGGGCGAAACTGAGAAGATTGAGCCGCCAGCTAAGAACCCTCACGCTCAGGCATTGAGCAAGCTTGGGGCGTCTAAGGGTGGTAAGACCAGAGCGGCGACCTTAACGCCCAAGAGACGCAAAGCTATCGCCTTGAAGGCTGCTAAAACGAGATGGGGTCACCGCCAAGACTAAATGTCGGTTCCTTCGTTCAAAATCTTCATATACCGATCATAGAAAAACACCCTACCCCTAGACCTTCCTGTTGTTTCGCGGACGATGGAAAGGCTTTCTAGAGTCTTAATGCATTCGCTGATTGTAGGTTGGCTTAAACTCAGTTCTTGAACCGCCTGTTTTATTGTTATATGGCTTTTCCGTTGTAACAGTTGGTGAAGGCGCAACAGTGAGCCCGAGGATCGACCTAAGGACTCAATTTTCTTACGATCTTCTTCAAACAGTCTCAAAATTTGTGTTGCGGCGACCACCGCCTTTTCTGCGGTTTCAAGAACACCAGTTAACATGAAAGTCAGCCATCCCTCCCAGTCTCCATTTTCTCGGACACTTTGGAGCTTATCGCAGTATTCTCGGCGATGTGTTTTGAAAAAGAGACTGATATAAAGCATCGGTTCACGAAGCGCACCTTCCGCGCATAAGAGCAGGGTGATCAAGAGCCTACCGAGTCGCCCATTGCCATCTCGGAATGGATGTATTGTTTCAAATTGAACATGAGTTAAAGCCGCCTTAATCAATACTGGTGTATTCCTAGGAATCCCGTGAATAAACTTCTCAAGAGCATTTAAGCAATCATCCATCTCCTTCCCAGGTGGCGGGCCGACGAAACTTGCTTGACTGGGGTGTGTTCCGTCAATCCAGTTTTGCACAGTACGAAATTCGCCCGGCTCTTCCTGCCCGCGTACCCCACGAACGAGTATTGCATGCATTTCCTTTATTAAACGTAATGAGATCGGAACACGCCCACCTGATCTGATGCTACCCAGTCCGTGATACATCGCGTTAACGTAATTCAGCACGTGAGTAAGGTCTTCTGTTGGGACACCGGGAACCTGTTCACTTTCAAATAGAAGCAACGCCGATAATGAAGACTGCGTACCCTCAATCTGAGAAGAAAGAACCGCTTCCTTCCTAAGGTAGAAATATGTGAACAAGTATGCGTCCGGCAAGAGCATCGTAACCCCGTCCAGCCGCCCAAGTGCCCGGTTGGACTTTTCCATTAACTCTTGAATTTCTGGCGATATGTCGAGCGGAGGAAACGGAGGCAAAGTGTCAGGAACAAAAGCCTATAACCCTTACCGTCGAGGCTTTGAGTTACATGTTTTCCTGTTATTCTTCGCATAATATAGGCTTTCCTTTGCCCGGCCAACCGCTATAAAAAAATATTAGCCCAAACCTATATAACAAGCAAGATTCCCCTTGACTTCCTACTCGTGCAAGCATAAAATCAGTTTCATTATGAACAAAGTTTCAAACACCAAACGGGTTCAGGTTATCAAGGCTCTTGTCGAGGGCATGGGAATCAATGCGGTTTGCCGAGTGACGGACGTTTCAAAAAATACCGTCCTGAAGCTCTTGGCGGACATCGGCAATGCCAGTGCGATCTATCAGAACAAAGTGTTCCGCGATCTTCAGTGTAAGCGGATCGAATGTGATGAGATTTGGTCATTTTGCTTTGCCAAGCAAAAGAACGTGCGCGAAGAGCATCAAGGCGAGTTTGGTTATGGCGATGTTTATACGTGGGTTGCGATTGACGCGGAAACAAAGCTTGTTCCTAGTTGGCTTGTGGGACGCCGTGACGGTGTTTCGGCAATGGAGTTTATCAAAGACCTTGCCTCACGGTTGTCGAACCGCGTACAGCTAACCACTGATGGACACAAGGCATACTTGAACGCGATAGAAGAAACTTTTGGCTCTGAGATTGACTACGCGATGCTGATCAAAGTCTACGGTGGCGAGCAGTCAGAAGTGCGCTACTCCCCGGCTGATTGTCTCGGCACAATGAAAGAGCGCATCGTTGGTAATCCTAACCGCGAATTGGTTTCAACGTCCTATGTCGAGCGTCAAAATCTCACCATGCGAATGAGCATGCGCCGCTTTACTCGTTTGACCAATGCTCACAGCAAGAAAATCGAGAACCATATTCACGCGATCAGTCTGCATTACATGGTCTATAACTTCGCAAAAATCCATTCAACCCTGCGATGCTCACCCGCAATGGCCGCTGGCGTTAGCAAGACTCTTTGGAGTATTGAAGATATTGTGAGGTTGTTAGATTAAATTATTTGGCTTTAATCTGTCGTACCGGAGCCTCAGCCTGTACGCTTGGTAAATCTTGCACAATTTCAGCCTTGTGTCTTTGGGTTTTAAGGTGATCTCGAAGGGCTCCAATACCAAAAGCTAGGGTCAAGATCAGCATCGGGAAGAAAATTCCCCATAACAAATTCCTGCTAGATGGATCAATGACGCCAGCCTTAAGTTGAATAAAGAGCGCCGCCGCAATGCCTCCTGACAAGGTAAACAAGGCCAGAGGCCACGGGTTGCCGCCAGACGTAAGACTGTCAACCTGGTCTTGAGAAATTAAGCGCATCGTTGGATTCTTGCCTCGAATCTTCCAACTTGTAGGCATAACGACTTCGTAATCCCAGTCGACAATGCCCTGTGCCGCCATTTCAGGCGCAGTTGGATCGTTGCTTTGTGAATCATCCGATGCCATACATTTAGTCTTGAGGTACAGTGACCTTTTCTGACGCTTTCTTTTCCGCTCTGCGCCGTTCCAGTTCCGCGTGAATCTGAGGTATGCCCAGCGCCACAAGGTTGATTAGGACAGCGTTCCCGCAATTGTGACAAATCAGTACCGCACAGAGTAGCGCCTTCCCGGTGGCTAGGTTGAACGTGGAGAGTTCCGGCTGAAGGGGTGACAGAAAAAAGTCTTCCATCATTATCAACCGTGCCTTCTGGCATAGCGGGCAGAGCAGGGATGGATCGACTCGCGCTTCTAGCTTCGCGATTATGGCTTCTCTTATTTCGTCGGTGATTTCCACGTGCGGAGAGGATAAGCGCACACGCGGGAATGTTCAATGTTCCAAGTGGGAGGCTGTTCAACATTGTCACTTTCAAACTGAACCAGTACCGATTGAGCGGAGGTAACTGCGATCGGGTGAGCGCACCGAACATCAGCGGCAGCGCATGCAGAATGATCCTGCAAGGCCGCGTCGCATTCATCTTTTAGTCGGGGCTATTTAACGATTCCCGACGCCGGAGACTCTGATGGTCTCCAGGACGTGTTGATGCGAACCGTTTTTAAGGAAGGCGCATCCAGCACGTTGGAATCAAAACCCGTAACATAAGGCTTCACCAGTGCGTACGACGAGGCGAAGTAGATAGGCATGGCGCCCAGATCGCTAAGAGCTTGCGCTTCGGTTTCCGGAACCGTCGCCTTATCGGCGCTTTCATTTGGCGAAACCGCGCGACCATTCTTCCCCAGCGGCTCCGAAACGTTTTTCTGATCGGAAATTGTCGCGGTGTGATTTTGGAAAATCATATTGATGTTCGTCAGTTCATCAGTGGTTTGAATCACCACGCCACGCCTCACGACATCGAAATCTCCCTGGCGAATGGCAACCTCATACTCGTCCCAATTCTTGACGATTATTTCGGTTTCGACGTTAAGCGCTGATAGCCACATAGCCGCAACTGATTGCGCCACGGTGCGTTGTTGCTCGTTTCGGTTAATCAGCAAACGGATCCGAGGGAAACCATCACCGTCTGGAAATCCTGCCTCCGCGAGCAACTCCCTGGCGCGCAAAACATCCTGCTCCAGCAGTTCAGATTTTCCCACGACCGGTTTCGAAGCTTCGTTAACAGCATCGGGAAGAAACCGCTTGGCCGGCTCAGTGGCTCCGTGCAAATCGTCCGAACTGATGCGCTCGCGATCAATTGCCAAAGCTAACGCTTCCCTCACCCGAACGTCATCAAATGGAGCCTGGGCTTTGTTGAAAGTGTAGTAGGTAAGCGCCCCGTAAGTTGTGCGACGAAAATCCTCGTAGGGCTTCAGAAGTTTTATCGCCAGCGGTTCGAGGGCAGCATTGGTGACGGCATCGATAGTGCCATTGCGGTAGGCGTCTAGCGCTGCTTCCGCATTTTTTTGATCGACAAACTCCACGCGTTCGAGCGCGACCTGCTCCCTGTCCCAGTAGTTGTCTGCGCGTTCCAACAACACGCGTTCGCTTTCGCTCTGCGCCAGCGAAAACGCGCCATTGGACACCAGGCCGCTCGCCGCCAATTTGCCTACGTCTTCTCCATCTTTGAGCTTGACTGGTCGAAACACCGGGTGCGCCACGAGCGCAGGAAAATTCAGGTCGGCACGGCGAAGGCGCACGCGCAGGACCGATTCCGAAAGTGCTTCTGCGGCGCCGTCAATATTCGAAAGCAACTCCGTATGAGGCGACAACTCACCGATCTTGACGGTGCGGTTCCATGACCGAACGAAGTCTTCCGCGGTAACAGTTTCCCCGTTTGTCCAACGAGCATTCGGTCGCAGGTAGAAAGTCCAGACTCGACCGCCGTTTGACGGTTCCCAGCGCGCCGCCACACCCGGCAAGGCTTTCAGCGTCTGCGGATCGTAGTCGGTAAGGCCTTCAAAAATAGCCCGCACGAGATCCGTGTCCGGCGGCGCCGCGGCGTAAGCAGGATCGAATGTCTGCGGTAAGCCGCCGTCGCTCCAACGAAATTCCTGGGTGCGCGGCACCGTGACTCGCCCGTAGTACGGCTCCACCTTCGCGTTTAGGAAGCAACCGGCGTGGGCCAGCATCACACTGAACAGGAGCGTGCTCGCCAGCCACACGCTTGGTCTTTTCGGTCTGATGAAAAATGTTCGCTTAAAAGTCATCGGTCAACAACTGGTTTTGAATCGTCGACTTGCGTCAGCGCCTTCAACTCCGCATAGACTTCCTCGGTCCTCAGCCGGGTTGACTCGAAACCTCCGGAAGTATCAATCAGGTAGTCTGCGAACACTTTCTTTTCATCTTGCGACATCTGCGCCGCCACCCGACCTTGCGCCTCTTCGCGAGTGAATTTATTCCGGGCCATTAGCCGGGCGATTTGGACCTCGTCGTCGCAATGGACCACTATCAGCTTATCAAAACGCTTTGAGCCTCCCGACTCGATCATCAACGCTGCATCGACTATTCCGATTCCATTAGGATCCTGTTCTTCCCATGAACGTAAAAGCTTGTCCTGTTCGGCAATGATGTAAGGGTGAAGGATCGAGTTTAACGCATTTCTTTTTAACGGATGGGAAAAGACCAGCGCGCCCATTTTCGCGCGATCAAGCGTGCCGTCGCTTTGAAGAAACTCCTGGCCAAACTCCCGCACAATTTCAGTTAACCCGGGCGAGTTGGGCACGACCACAGCGCGCGCAGTTTCGTCGGCATCTACGACGTGACAGCCAAGCTCAGCAAACACCCCGGCGACAAATGACTTTCCCACTCCGATGGAACCTGTTAGGCCGACGCGCAACATAGTTTTATAAGCAAAGAGCAGTCAGTAATCAGCAAACAGCCGGAACAAGAAGGTTAGCTGGTCCGCGTTCTAGGGATCCGGCGCCTTGCTGACTGCTGATCGCTTATTGCTGTTTGCTTCTTTTATTCCTCTCCGCATCTTCGCGGCTCTGACCGTGTTGCGCATGAGCATCGCGACAGTCAACAAACCAACCCCTCCGGGCACTGGGGTCAACTGGCCCGCAATCTCTTCCGCTTCAGCAGGGTTCACGTCACCGGCGAGCGTATAACCTCTCTTGGACATAACCGCGAGTCTCTTATCTGCGTCGCGCCCAAAAAGCCGCCTGCGCAGTTGCTTCGTCCGTGACCCGGTTCATTCCTACATCGATCACACAGGCGCCGCGGCTTGATATGTTCTTTGCCAATAAATCCTGGCCGTCCTATCGCGACGACAAGCAGGTCGGCCTGCCGCGTAACAGAGGCAAGGTCGCGTGTCCGGGAGTGGCAAATCGTCACAGTGGCATCACGCTGCAACAGCAGTTGGGCCATTGGGCGACCAACAATCTGGCTTCGGCCAACGACGCACGCGTTCGCGCCGCTGATCGGAATGCCGTAGCGATCGAGAAGCTCAATCACTCCGGCGGGAGTGCATGGCACAAAAGTAGGCGATCCCATCGATAGTCGCCCGATCGTGACTGGATGAAACCCGTCTACGTCCTTCCCTGGATCGATTGCTTCGATAACCGCAGCTTCCGCAATTCCCTCGGGCAACGGTAACTGGACCAGAATTCCATCTACATCGTCTCGTTGGTTGAGTGAAGCAATGACCGCCAGCAGCTCGCTAACGTCGGTGTTCGCTGGCAGCGCGATGTGTTCCGAACGAATACCAACTTCGCCACAGGCCCGAATCTTGTTTCGCACATAAACGGCCGAAGCGGCATCGTCGCCAACCGAACTGCGGCGAGGCAGGGTTGCACAGCCCCTTCATCGCGTAGCCTGGCAACCTCGAGCGCTACCTCTTGTTTGATCTGATCAGCGATCAGTGCGCCATCCAGCACCTTCGCGCGGTTGGAGTTTTCCGTTGTTTCGATCTGGGAATCTGGTGTGGACTGCATCGCCATGGGTTGCTAGGTTACACCGAGAATGCTGGTTAGGAAAATCTGCGTTGGTGAAGGATAATTTTCCCGCAGTGCGTTAAAGGCCCACGCAACTAAAGACAACTCGAAGCAATTCGCAAACAATGAACAAAACGACAACCTGCAGTACTACTTTTATCAATAACCTCTGACTGTGCTCTTACTCATTCTTAGCGGATGCGCGCCCGAGCGTTCGGCAAACGAGAAGCGCTACGACCTGCCGGGCAAAGTTGTGGCGGTGGAGAAGGACAAGAAGATCGTCACCATAGCTCACGAAGACATCAAGAACCTGATGCCTGCGATGACGATGGAATTCTCAGTTCCGGCTGCGTGGGTTTACGACGTGCCGCTGGTGGCGGGCGATCAAATTACGGCCACACTCGTAGTGGACGGTTTAAAGATGTGGTTGGAAGACGTAGTGATCAGCAAAGAGAGTTCCGAATCATCTGACGGTGAAGGCGCGGCGCGTATTGAAGCCAAAGCCGGCGAGGAAGTGCCCGGATTATCGTCTGGTCAACCAGGATGGTAAAGCCATTCGAATCAAGGATTATCGCGGCAAAGCGCTGCTGCTGACGTTTATTTTCACTCGCTGCCAGATGCCTGACCAGTGCACGCTGATGAGTAACAACTTCGCGGCAATCGATAAGGAATTGCAGAAACAACCCGAGCTGCTGACGAAAACGCATTTGCTCAGCGTCAGTTTTGATCCGGAATACGACACGCCAAAAGTGCTTGCGCAGCTATGGCGCTGCTTACACCGGGAAGTACAGCGATGAGACCTTTGCGCATTGGGAATTTGCTTCGGGCTCAGCCGATGAAGTGAAAGGCATCGCGCAGTTCTTTGGGCTTCGATACACCAGGGATTCCGAGACCGGCCAGGACCAGATAATTCATTCACTGCGCACCGCGCTGATCGGTCCAGACGGAAAATTGTGAAAACTTATCGCGGGAATGAATGGAAGCCCGATGAGGTGCTCAATGATGTGAAGAGCTGCGATGAAGACCGATTCAGCCGACCACGATAAATACACGAGATCAAGCACAGATGCATGAATCGTTAGGGATATGGCAGTGTCATTAATCGGTGGTTCGATTAGTGCAAATCTGTGTGCAAATGTCTTAATCCCTGTCCCTTGATCTTCTTGATCTCTTCAGTGAGGACAGGTACAGCTTCAAACAAGTCACCAACGATGCCGTAGTCAGCAATGTCGAAGATTGGCGCTTCCGGATCCTTATTAATCGCCACGATAGTTCCGGAATTTTTCATGCCAACCAGATGCTGAATTGCGCCGGAGATTCCCAAAGCGACGTAGAGTTTGGGCGCGACCGTCTGACCTGACGAACCAATTTGACGGTCGATGGGCAGCCATTCGGCATCGCAGATTGGTCGAGACGCAGCCAGATCAGCGCCGAACGCTTCGGCAAGTTTCTCGGCGAGAGCGAGATTGTCTTTGCTCTTGATGCCGCGACCCACCGCGACAATGATGTCAGCCTTGCTGAGATCAACAGCCTGTTTGACTTCCTGAAACGGAGCCTCCGGCGTCATCCGAATCTCGCCAACCTCAACTGCGATCGCTTCAATTTGCGCGCCGCTTCCCTTCTTCGCCTGATCGGGTCGATAGGCACCGGATTGAAAAGTTGCAAACACCGGCGCCTCGCCATCAGAAACAACATCAGCGTCCAACTTGCCAAGGAAGATTCGCCGCGTGAACGTGATCGGAGCCACCAGCAACTTCAGCGCGGATGCAGTCGCTGATTAGAGATTTCCCGAAACGCGCCGCCAGCTTGGGCGCGAAGTCGCGAACCAGGTAAGTGTGCGGCAACAATACGAGCTGCGGGTCGAGTTGCTTGACCACCTGCTCCATCGCGTCGGTATAGCCATCCGGCGTGTAGTCCGCCAGTTTGTCATTCGACGCGGTTAAAACCTTCGCCAAGTCATAAGCCGGCGATTTCCTGCGCGAAAGCTGACACGTCGGCGCCGACGACGACAGCGCGTAATTTCCTGCTGCAGTTGCGAAGCTAATGCCTGAGCACCGGCAAGGGCTTCAAGCGAGGTCTTGTTGAGAACACCACTGCGGTGTTCGATGAAAACCAGAATTCCATTACTCATAATCAAATCACGCGTGCTTCAGTGTGTAGCTTTTGCGCCAGCTCAACGGCCCCGGCCTTCGCGTCGCCATTGCCAAGCAACTGCGTTTGTTTACTTTTCTGCGGTAGGTAGACTTTGGAGATCCGCTGGTGGGACGGGCGGCCGACGATTTCCGCGGCCGGAGTTACTTCTTTAACTTCTTTCTTCTTCGCCGCCATGATGCCCTTTGAGGGTGGCATAACGAATCTGACTGATTCCCGATTGGATGGTCAGCAGCGCGGGTGTCGCCATTGAGTACCACTGATACCAACCACTTTCGAGCTCGCGTTTGACGCGTAGCTTTTCGCCAGTGGCATCAACCTCGATGGCAATCGTCGCATGTGGTAGTCCCAGCAGCTCAGCCAGAATTACACCGGTCTGCCCGTAGCCATAATCATCCGACTGCAATCCGGTGAAAACCAGATCGGGCTTTTCGTCGCGAATAGCCTCGGCCAGGGCGCTGGCAGCGGCGTATGGCGAAAGGTGGCCGAGATTGTCACCAACGACGTGAATCGCCCGATCAGCTCCGCGTGCGAGCGCGTCCTTGATAACGCTCTTCACGCGTTGCGGTCCCATCGAGCAAACAACCACCTCGCCGCCGAGCTTTTCCTTCACGCGCAGAGCTTCTTCAAGCGCGTAGCCGTCCGACTCGCTGACTTCAAACGAAAGATCGGCCTCTTCAATCCACGTGGCTTCTTTGTTAATTCGCAGAATCGCATCTTTGTTCGCGACCTGCTTCATCAGGACAATGATTTTCATAATATATGTAATCGTAATCGGCACTCAGCTTTCAGCAGAGCGAATGGCAGCACTGCACCGCCTCTAAACAAACTGCGTAAGCTATTCATCATATCTCTTGAACAACAGCGCCGCGTTAGTGCCACCAAATCCAAAGCTGTTGGACAAGCGCATACTCAACTTCCGCCGCCCGCGGTTCGTTGGGAATGTAGTCCAGATCGCAATCGGGATCAGGGTTCACATAGTTAATTGTCGGCGGCAGCATTTTGCGATGGATGGCCAGCGCCGAAAACACACCTTCAATTCCGCCCGCAGCGCCGAGCAAATGCCCCGTCATCGACTTGGTTGAACTCACCGCCAGGTTGTATGCGTGCTTGCCAAACGTTTGTCTGATCGCCAGCGTTTCAAACTTGTCGTTGTAGGGAGTCGACGTGCCGTGCGCGTTTATGTAGCCAACGCGCTCCGGTTCGATGCCGCGCATCATGAAGAGTTTTCTGCATGACGCGAATTGCGCCGGAGCCGGTTTCATCAGGCATGGTCAGGTGAAACGCGTCTGCGGTCATGCCATAGCCGACAAGCTCGGCGTAAATCTTCGCGCCCCGTCGCTTCGCCAGCTCCAGCTCTTCGAGAATCATGATGCCCGCGCCTTCACCGATGACGAAACCATCGCGATCGCGTTCAAAAGGCCGGCAGGCGTGTTGCGGATCCTCGTTGCGCGTCGAGAGCGCACGCATTGAAGCAAATCCGGCCACACTCATCGGCGTAATCGCCGACTCTGCGCCGCCGCAAATCATGATGTCGGCATCGCCGCGCTGAATGATCTTGAAACTGTCGCCAATGGCGTGTGCACCGGCGGAACAGGCAGTGGCGGTGGCCGAGTTTGGCCCTTTGGCGCCATAGCGAATTGAGACCTGGCCCGCAGCCAGATTTACAATCGCCGAGACAATGAAGAAAGGTGAAACGCGGTCGGGTCCTTCGTCGAGCAGCTTGGAGTGTTCGCGCTCGATGGCCCAGAAGTCGCCGATGCCGCTGCTGATGTAGGTGCCGGCGCTTTCAGCAAGCTCGTCGGGAAATTTTCCCTTTTCGGTAAGGTCGAAACCGCTATCCGCCATCGCTTCGGTGGCGGCGGCGATGGCGTAATGGATAAAGGCGCCCATCTTGCGCGCCTCTTTTTTCGCGATAAACTTCAGCGGGTCGAAGTCGTTAACTTCGGCGGCAATCTTGACCGAAAATTTTTCCGTGTCAAATTTCTTGATGTAGCCAACGCCGTTGCGCCCTTCCATCAGCGCTGACCACGTTGACTTCCACTGTATTGCCAACCGGGGTTATCAGACCCAGGCCTGTGACAACTACTCGACGTGCCAAATCAAAACTCCCTTGTGAAAAGCAGGTGAAGAGTGAAAAGTGAAAGGTGAAAAGAAAGACCCGGCGAGCGCAGGCCAAACTTTTCACTTGTCACCCTTCACTTTTCACTATTTCTTGCCTTGTGCTGGTCGATGTAGTTGTACGCGTCGCGCACGCTCTGGATCTTCTCGGCGTCTTCATCGGGAATCTCGATGCCAAACTCTTCTTCAAAACGCATCACGAGTTCAACCGTATCCAATGAATCGGCGCCCAGATCGTCGATGAAGCGGGCATTTGGAGTAACTTCGTTTTCGTCCACACCTAATTCGTCGACGATAATCTGCTTGACCTTATTCTCGATCTCTTGATCGGCCATTTGGTTTTGCTCCTCTGGAATGAAATATCAAATACTAAACTAAGAAACACCAAGGTTAGCAGCAGCACTCTTCAAGCTCGCTGTATCCTCGACATTAAAGCACTTAACTTCTCGACTAATTTGTCGCATCAAGCCGGTCAACACTTTTCCCGGTCCGACTTCGACGAAGGTATCAACACCTTCTCGAATCAACAACTCGATAGACTGCAGCCAGCGCACCGGCGACGAAACCTGACGCACCAAAGACTCGCGCGCCTGCTGCCCTCCTGTTATTTCAGCGGCATCAACATTTGTTACCAGCGGCGTCTTCAAATCCTGAAACACAACCGCGTCCAGATCCTCCGCTAAACGCTCCTGCGCCGGCATCATCAAACTACAATGAAATGGCGCGCTGACGTTCAATTTAATCACTCGCTTTGCACCGCGCGCCGTTCAGTAGTTCACTTGCCCGATCTATTGCTTCCGTATGTCCGGCAATCACTACCTGGTTCGCCGAATTGATGTTGGCCGGAGCGCAAACCTGATTCTGCCTCGCTTCGGCGCAGGCGCTCTCAATGTCCTTCAATTCAGCGCCCAATACAGCCGCCATCGCTCCCACTCCGGCCGGCACAGCTTCCTGCATGTAACGACCCCGCGCGCGCACCGTCTTGATTGCATCCGTGCGTGACAACGACTCCGCCGCGACCAGCGCTGAGTACTCACCCAGGCTGTGGCCTGCCACGTAATCAGGAGCAGGAAAACCTTCGGACTGCAATACGCGCAGCACCGCGACTGACACGGCCAGAATTGCCGGCTGCGTATTCTCGGTCAGCTGCAAATCTTCGGGCGAACCTTCGAAACAAAGCCGCGACACCGAAAAGTGGAGCGCATCATCAAGTTCTTCAAAGATCCGCGCAGCAACTGGAAAATTCTCAACCAGATTTTTTCCCATCCCCGGATGCTGCGAACCTTGCCCGGGGAAAATGTAAGCTAGTGACATAATCGGTAAATGGTAAATCGTAAATGGTAAATAGTTAACTTGCGCCTACGATCGGTTCCAACCTACTATTTACCATTCACCATTTACTATTCAACCCGTCGTCTACCATCGCATCAACACGCCGCCCCAGGTAACGCCGCCGCCAAACGAGGCCATCAGCACGAGATCGCCCGGACTGATTTTTCCGGCTTCAACTGACTCGTCCAGCCCAATCGGAATTGACGCAGACGAGGTATTTCCGTGTTGCGAGATACCCGAATAAACGCGCTCGCTTTCCACGTTCAGCTTGTTTGCCACCGCGTCAGTGATTCGCTGGTTCGCCTGATGCGGAATGAATAGCTTGACGTCTTCCGCGCTAAGACCGGCCTCTTCCAGCACTTCGCGCGAAATGTCGGCCATCGAACGGACTGCGACTTTAAACAGCTCGTTGCCCTTCATCTTGAAGAAGTGGTCGCCGGCTGCCAGAGTTTCAGCGGTTGGTTTCCGTCGCGTTCCGCCGCCGGGCGAATAGAGTTGTTCGAGGTATCTGCCGTCGGATCTGATTCGCGCAGCGAGAATTCCGCGATCGCCTTCAACGGCTCCGAGCACAGCAGCGCCAGCGCCGTCACCAAACAACACGCAGGTCTGGCGATCGGTGTAGTCGACGTATCGCGTCAAGACTTCTGCGCCGATGACCAGCGCGTACTTTGATTGGCCGGTGCGAATCATCGAATCGGCGAGGGTCAATCCATACAAAAAGCCGGAGCAGGCTGCAACGATGTCCATCGCCGCAGCTTTGTTGGCGCCGAGCTCGGCTTGAATGATGCAACCTGTAGAAGGAAGGATTTGATCCGGAGAAACGGTGGCGCAAAGGATCAGGTCGATATCTTCGGCCTGAAGACCGGCGCGCTCGATGGCTTGCCGCCCGGCGCGCACCGCAAACTGGGAAGTGTATTCCTCCGGCGCCGCCTTGCGCCGCTGCTTGATGCCGGTGCGCGTGGTGATCCACTCGTCAGACGTCTCCACGATCGTCGCCAGATCAGCATTCGTTAAAATGCCTTCGGGATAGGAATGCCCGGTGCCGAGTATGCCGGCTCGCTTAGTTACCATTTATTCACTCAGTTGATGTTTGGCCGGTAATACTATCCACAAGCTCCAGGAAAACCAAGCACGTTGAAGGCTCAAGCAGTTCAGAGTTCAAACTTTAGTTTGCGTTTTTCACGGGTCCTGGCAAGCTAAAGCATGAACTCTGAACTGCTTGAATCAACTCTAAACTGCCCGCAAACTAACAGTTTGCGTTACCGCATGCCGCGCGTTGGTTTCTGCGATTCCACTTTCAATCGCCGCCGCCGGCCCGGCTTTCAGAAAACTCTTTCACGTTCCGAATCGCATTTCGGATTGCCCGCGAATTCGAACTGCCGTGCCCGATTATCACAATCTGTCTGACGCCAAGAAGCGGCGCTCCGCCATGTTCCGAGTAGTCGAGCCGTTTCTTAATATTTCGAAACGCAGGCTTCGCCAGCATTGCTCCTGCTTTTGTAACCGCCGATGCCGTGAGCTCGCGTTTAATCATCGAGAGCATAGCATCGGTCAACCCTTCGGACAGCTTTAGCATCACGTTTCCGGTAAAGCCGTCGGTAACAATCACGTCAACCGCGCCGGAAAAAACATCACGTCCTTCGACGTTGCCCATGAAGTTAAGGCTCGACATTTCCCGCAGCAGAGGAAACGCTTCCTTCGTCAGATCGTTACCCTTTGCTTCTTCCTCGCCGATGCTCATCAAGCCGACTACCGGCCCGACCGTTCCGAGCACCGCGCGCGAATAAGCGTCGCCCATGATCGCAAACTGGACCAGATGCTGCGGCTTGCATTCAGAATTCGCGCCCACGTCGAGCAACAAAGTCGGCTTCGCAGACTTCGTCGGAATCAGCGCGGCCAGCGCCGGCCGGTCAACGCCCGGCAGCATGCCCAGCACCATTTTCGCCGTGGCCATCGCGGCGCCGGTATTACCGGCGGAAATAAAGCCGTCCGCCTTCCCTTCCTTAACCAGCCTCGTTCCGACTCTCAAAGAACTCTTCTTCTTGCGTCGGACAGAACTCGCTACCGGCTCGCCCATGCCGATCACTTCGGCAGCTTCGACAAACTCGATACCGCGATCGCCGTCGCCTCTCCAGCCGCAGCGTTTGAGCTCCGGTACGACCTTTTCCGGCTGGCCGACAAGAATCACCTGAACGCCGAAATCACGAGCGGCTGCAAGCGCTCCGTCAATCTCAGGGTGCGGCGCGTGGTCGCTTCCCATCGCGTCGAGAACTACTTTTCCCGTCAGTCGGGTTTCATTCTTCGACTGGTTTCGCACAGACGATAGTTATTGTCGGTTTAGGTTTGCTCGACCTGCACTACCTGGCGGCCCTTGTAATGGCCACACTTCGGGCAGACTCGGTGTTGCATGCGGGGCTCCTGGCAATTCGGGCAGAGAGTTGGCTGCGGAACTTGCAGGGCATCGTGCGCGCGTCGCTTGCCGCGGCGGGCTTTGGAATGTCGTCGTTTAGGATTTGGCATAATTACTCCGATTCGTAAATGGTTAATGGTAAATGGTCAATGGTAGAAACTGGAACGCTCGTTCTCTATTTACCATTCACGATTTACCATTCACCAGCTTCTTCAGTCCCGCCCAGCGCGGGTCAACGTATTCCTCGCCGCATCGGCAATCGGTTACGTTTCGGTCTGCACCACAGGTTGGGCAAACGCCTTTGCAGTTTTCCTGGCAGACCAGGTGGGTTGGCACTGCCAGCAGCAGTTCTTCCCTCACCAGTTCGTCAAGATCAATTTGCTTCCCCGTCGAAGACGGAAACATCGAGGTCTTCTTCAGTCAACTCTAACGTAGGCTCCGCTGCTTTCTGCGCCTGGTAATCCGCCCGCGTTATATATTTCAGGTCAAAGCCGAGTCGACCGGAAACTCTATCGGCTTCAAACAGCGATCACATTCAAGCTGCAGTTTCGCGGCCACTTTGCCGGTAACCTTTACGCGGTTGCCGTCACTGCGAACCTGTCCCGAAACTACGGGCGGCACGAGCAGCCGCACCCACTCATCCTGCAGATCCAGCTCGCCCGGTTCGTAAGTATGAGCAAACTTGCCCTTGCCACCTTCCAGACTTGCTAGTATCAATCCGCATCAAATCACACTCTAGCGCGAACAGCGTAAAATATCGGCTAATGCGCAAAAGGTCATTATAACTACAGGGACAGGAGTGTCAACGACACGGCCAATGCAGTAATGCCCGCGAGTGCGTTGGTTAACGCCTTGAAGTCGCCGACCTCTCGGCGCTCTGGCCTCCCGTGAACCGTTGTACACTCTTGCTGCTTGAATAGTCCTAACAATGCGGCGTAATGCCGCCGCGGACTAAAGCACCGACTGGTCGGCGCACTCCAAGGAGTTAACGATCTTCAGCCTGAAAAGCCCTTGTTCCAGCGTGTCCAAGGCTTTGTTCAGGCGGACTAGCCGCCTTCTTCCTAAGGGAAAACTTGCAAACTCCTACCGCCGCGCACTCCCCGCACCATCTGAGACGTTCTCACTGGGCCCGTGAGCGCTCAGGGCATCCTCTCTCAGCGCGTTTACAAGACGCCGTTCGCCTTCTGTAATAAGCTTTCGCGACCTTGCGGTCGACACGCGAAAGGCATGGGTAACACCTGAGGCGCGAGTTTGGCTTGCCACTTTCGGCGAACTGGCCGACACGAAGCTCCCGGTCCCCGCCTTTTCAAAATATTTGTTGGCCAGCGTCGTCTGCCCGCCTCGCTCACAAACCAACCCCAGCAAGTGAAGAGCCTCGCTGTAATCCTGATCAAGCGCAACCGCCTTGCGCAGATGTCGTGCGGCGAGAGTATCGCTGCTGAGGCCATAGTAGAGTCGTCCCAACGCGTAGTGGGCCTCCGGCGAAGCGCGTCGGGCAATCGCCAACTTAAACTCGCGGACGGCGTCCTCCCATCGTTCTTCGGCAACAAAAAGCCTTGCCAACCCAAAATGCGCGGCAAACGATGAACGTCCGCTGCTGGTAGCTTTTTGCAGCAAGATCCTTGGCACGTTCTGCTTCGCCCTCATCAGCGCACGTCAAACCAAGCAGCAACTGTAAACGCTCATCAGCCGGCTCAAGCTCATATGCCTGCGAGAGAAAACCACGAGCCTTGGCCGTTTTTCCGGACTTATAAAAGAGTTCACCAAGGAACGAAAGCAAAGGAGCATTGTCTGGACTCAGGTCTGCCGCTCGCTGCAGAGCGCGGATGCCGCGCGGTAACTTGATCATCCTCAATCAGCAGGAATCCCTGATTTAGCTGATTCTCAAAGGCGGAGCGATCACTGCCGGAGAACTTCGCCATTATCCTCAGACGCAACGCTTCCCGGCGTTCGCTCTCCAGTTGCTCCTCAGCGTCTCTCTGGCACCGTGTTGATCCACAGTCGTTCGAGCCGATCATTCTCGATAATTCCGTCATCAGTGAGAAGGCCCGCCAGCGCCTTCACCAGCGCGCGGTCAAAATGGGAATTCTGTGCCTGCCGCAGCAGCAGATCGAGGGCGCGCTCGAGTTTTTCCGTCAACCGCGCCTGGCGGTTCTCAAGTCCGGAAATCCGTTCCAGCAGGTGTTCCTCATTGGAGGGAGTTGGATCATAAGCTTCATACCGAGCGGCCGGCGGTTCAACCACGATCATGAGTCGCATGCCGCAGCGCGCGCAAAACTCCCGGCCCAGGGCGTTCACCGCGAGGCACTTCTGACAATAATGAGAAACTGAAGTCATCTTCATAGGTAACGCAAAAACATGTAACGCAAACTGTTAGTTTGCGATCTTCTGTTCGGTTGACACGTCGCGTTGTCGACTGCACGCAAACTAACAGTTTGCGTTACAAACACTCTAGTACTCGTAAAATCCGCGTCCTGTTTTTCTACCCAACCAACCGGCATCAACATACTGCCTCAGCATTGGGCAGGCACGATACTTCGGATCACCAAAACCATCGTACAAAACATTCATGATCGCCAGGCAAACGTCCAGCCCGATGAAGTCGGCGAGCGTGAGCGGGCCCATCGGATGGTTCATTCCCAGCTTCATGATTCCGTCAATACTCTCGCGCGTGGCCACGCCTTCGTAAAGTGTAAAGATTGCCTCGTTGATCATCGGCATGAGCACGCGGTTGGAAACAAATCCCGGCGAATCGTTGCAGTCAAGCGCCGTCTTGCCAAGTTTTTCCGTGAGCAGCCGCGACCTTTTCATACGTCGCATCTGACGTCGCAATTCCACGGATTACTTCCACCAGCTTCATCACCGGCACCGGATTCATGAAATGCATGCCGATGACTTTGTCCGGACGTCCGGTTGTCGCGCCCAGCTTTGTGATTGAAATAGACGAGGTGTTTGACGCGAGAATGCTTTCAGACGGCGTAATTCTGTCGAGTGACTTGAAGAGCTCGGTCTTCACCTTCAGATCTTCCGTTACAGCTTCGATCACAAAGGAGGCTTCGCTCAGAGCCTCGAGTTCAGTCGTTGTCTTGATGCGTCCAACGACCGCCTGCTTTCTCCTCAGCAGTCAATCTCTCTTTGTCTACGTCACGCTGCAGACTCTTATCGATGGCGGTCATCCCGCGCTGCAGAAACTCGTCCTGCACGTCGCGCATCATAACGCTGTAGCCTGCGCGCGCCGCCACCTGGGCAATCCCGTTGCCCATTGTTCCCGACCCAACTACGCCAATTGTTTCGTTCATAAGTCAGAACCACCTGCGTAAGCGGGTGGCTATTGAGGTTTGCAAATCCGCCCGCTTACGCAGGCGGTTCTGACAGGACCTACTTATCGCTCCACTGCCATCGCTACGGCGTTGCCACCGCCGAGGCAAAGTGAAATAACTCCTCGGTGCGCATCGCGGCGTTTCAACTCATAAAGCATCGTCGTCAACAATCGCGAACCTGACTGCCCAATCGCGTGTCCCAGCGCCACCGCTCCGCCGTTAACATTTACTCGCGCAGGATCCAAACCAAGTTCCTTAATAATTGCGACTGCCTGCACGGAAAAGGCTTCATTGAGTTCAATTAGATCTACCTCGCCAATCGCCCAACCTGCTTTCCGCAACACCTTCCGAATCGCTTCCACGGGCGCCATCATCACCATCGCGGGCTCAACACCGGAAGTGGCCTGGGCCACGATGCGCGCCATCGGCTCAACGCCCAGCGCCTTGCGCTCGATCACAGCGACGTAACGACGACCGCTGACGCGCCGTCATTCACACCTGGCGCATTACCCGCCGTAACAGTTCCGCCTTCTTTCTTAAACGCTGGTTTCAGTTTTCCCAGCGACTTCGAGCGACGTGTCTTCGCGCACCGTTTCATCAGTGTCGAAAATCAACAGCCGCGCCCTTCTTCTGCGGAATCTCGACCGGCAACTATCTCGTCCTTGAACTTCCTTCTTTGATTGCCGCCGCGGCTTTACGATGGGAATTCAGCGCATACTCATCCTGTTCGGCCGCGGCTCACGTCAAACTTCTCCGAAACGACTTCCCCAGTGCACCCCATGTGGTAGTCGTTGAACGCATCCCAAAGACCATCGTTGATCATTGCGTCGACCAGTACACCATTGCCGAGCCGGTATCCCTCCCGGCCCTTGGGAATCAGGTAGGGCGCGTTTGACATCGACTCCATTCCGCCCGCGACAACGATATCGGTATCGCCAAGTTGGATGCCCTGTGCCGCCATCATCACCGCCTTGAGACCCGATCCACAAACCTTATTCACTGTCACCGCCGACACTGCCGGCAACAAGTCCGCCGCGCAACGCCGCTTGGCGGGCAGGGTTCTGGCCCAGCCCGGCCTGGATAACGCAACCCATGATCACTTCATCAACGTCTTCAACGGGCACACCCGCGCGCTTGACGCTCTCGCGCACAACAATGGCCCCAGATCTGTCGCAGTAAATCCCTTCAACGAGCCGAGAAACTTCCCCACCGGAGTTCTGGCTGCGCTGATGATCACTGCTTCCCGCGTTTCACTCATTCGTAACTCCAAACCGCTTCGAAAGAAATGTTCGATAAATATTATCTGTTTACGATTTACTATTTACCCGCAGGGGTGTCAAGGAAGCGACCTTGAAACGCAAACTGTTACTTTGCGATCGCTCGCAACCAAGTTGCCGGTTAAGCTGTGACGCAGACCAACAGTTTGCGTTACTTGATCGCTCAATTGATAAGCCGCACGACCGGATGTTAGACTCGAATCGCTATTCAACCTTCAAACCAAAATTCTAATAATCAAACATGCAAGCTCTAATTCTTGCCGGCGGCAAAGGCACGCGGCTGCGCCCGCTAACTGTCTACACTCCGAAGCCGATTGTGCCAATTTGCAATCGCCCTTTCCTGCTTTATCAGATCGACACGCTCCGCCGCGCAGGTATCACCGACATCACGCTTTCGCTTTCGTACCAGCCCGACAAGATCGAGCAACTTCTCGGTGACGGTTCCGCACATGGCGTTAAGCTCAAATACACAGTGGAGCCGCAGCCAATGGGAACCGCGGGCGCATACAAGTTTGCAGAAGACCTGATTCGAGAGCCGACAGTAGTTTTCAACGGCGATATTTTGACCGACCTCGATCTGAAAGCTGTCATTCGCGAACACAGCGATCGGCAGGCGACCGCGACTGTAGTTTTAACGCCGGTTGAGAATCCGTCTGCTTATGGTCTGGTGGAAACTGAAAGCGATGGCCGCATCCGCAGGTTTCTGGAGAAGCCAAAGGCGGATGAGATTACCTGCAACACAATTAATGCCGGCACATACATATTGGAGCCGAAAGTGCTCGACTTGATTCCAACCGGCGAAACTCATTCGTTTGAGTACGGACTGTTTCCGGAACTGTTGAAACGAAATGAGACTTTCTATTGCGCACGTCTCACCTCGTACGTACTGGATCGATATCGGAACGCCGGAACGCTATCTTCAAGTTCATCAGGATCTGCTGGGAAACAAAGTCGGGCGCATTCATTTGAAAGACCGGCGCGGTGCATTCGATTCCGCAACCGCCGCCGAGCTCGACGAACTTTCGGTGATCGGTGACGACTGCCAGATCAAACCGGGCGCCCAGGTCATCAACTCAGTACTCGGAAAGGGTTGTTTTCTGGAAGAACAAGCTCGCGTGGAAAACTCGGTGGTTTGGCCGCACACGCGCGTCGGCACTGCCGCGGTGGTAACCGGCGCAATCATCGGTCGAGGCTGCCATATTGGACGCTCCGCGATCGTTGGCCCAGGCTCTGTCCTGGGCGACAAAACTTCGCTGACTGACTACACAATCACCGGCCAACTGTCCGACAAACTTTAGTTTGTCGAGTTTTTCACAGCCAACCAAAATCGACACACTGAAGTTTGTCGGACACTTCTGATTCCAAATGTCCAAACTCGCAACGATCAAATTCGGGACCGATGGTTGGCGCGCAGTCATCGCTCGCGACTACACGTTTGCCAACCTCGAACGCGTGGCCCAGGCGTACGCTGATTACCTGATGGGCCAGACCCAATCCCCATTCGTAGTGGTTGGTTACGATCGACGATTCCTTTCGCAGGAATTCGCTGCACGTGCCGCTGGAGTTTTAGCCGGCAACGGGATCCAGGTCACCTGTTTCAATGAAGCAGTTCCCACGCCGTTGATCTCGTGGGCGGTGAAACAACTCAAGGCTGACGGCGGAGTGGTAATTACTGCGTCGCATAATCCCGCAGACTTCAACGGCTTCAAGATCAAGGCGCCCTGGGGCGGAAGCGCGGCGCCTGAAACGACTGCCGCGGTCGAGAAACTGGTCGATGCAACTCCGCCTCGACGCGCGACGGTTCCCAATAACAGTCATGAACGTTTGATTCCGGTCGTTGTTAGTTACCGCACTCAAATCGCTTCCTACATAGATCTCGATCGCCTACGCATAGCAAACGGAACCGTGATTGTCGACCCGATGCACGGCGCCGGCGGCAACTGGGTTGAAAGTTTCCTTACGGGCGGCAAACTAAACGTCGAAACCATTCGCGGCTCTCGCGATCCACTCTTCGGCGGAGTCAATCCCGAGCCCATCGACAGTAATCTTGGCGCATTGAAGCAGCGCGTAATTGAAACGGGCGCGCTGCTCGGTGTGGCAACTGACGGTGATGCGGATCGCGTGGGCGCAGTTAACGAGCGCGGCGAAACAATGACGATGCACGATGTGGTGCCGTTAATTCTTCTGCATCTGATACGCAATCGGAGCATGACTGGCGGCATCGTGCGCACCTTCTCACAGTCGGTACTGTTGAAACGGATCGCTGCTGCTCACAACCTTAAGCTTCACGAAACTGCCATCGGTTTTAAGTACATTGCCGATCTGATGCTTAACGACGACATTCTGATTGGTGCGGAAGAGTCAGGGGGGATTGGTGTGAAGAATCACATCCCCGAACGCGACGGCATTCTTAATTCTCTGCTCTTTCTCGAGGCTGTTATCACCGCGGGCAAGTCGCCGTCTGAAATGCTCGGCGAACTCCACCGTGAATTTGGCGGGTTCCAATTTCGACGTAGAGACTTGCGCGTTGAAACTGCGCGGGGTCAGGCATTGATCGAGAGCCTCGGTGCCACTACTGGAGGAACATTTGCGGGCCACGCTGTAGCCGGAGTCGAGACGCTGGATGGCACAAAACTCCTTTTCGACGATGAATCGTGGATATTGTTTCGGCAGTCTGGAACGGAGCCAATGCTCAGAATTTATTCCGAGGCGACGAGCGTCAAAAAAGCCAACGCGCTGCTGGATGCGGGCGAAACACTGGCACGCGAGTAGACAATGTTTGAGCAGCGTCCTAATTTCACTTTTGCTCAGCGCTTCCTCGGCGGCCTCTGCGCCTCAGCCGTGAATCACAACGTGTGAAAAGACTCACCGCAGAGGCGCAGAGGCCGCTGAGAAGGCGCGGAGAATTTCGGTATGGGGCCTACAAATGATTGACGCGCGCTCGGAAAATCGTTAAGTTTTGCCAACCCCCTACAATCAATAATCAATTTGACGCCCGTGCTGCGAGCCGGCGTCTTACGGAGGTGGTCTAAATGAGTTTAGGTCTGATCCTGGTGATTATTCTGATCATCCTTTTGTTGGGCACCGTGCCACGATGGCCGCACAGCAGAAACTGGGGCTATGGACCAAGCGGTGGGCTGGGTCTGATTCTGGTGATAATCCTGATCCTGATTTTGTTGGGAAGGATCTAAGGTAGGACAGGCATTCCTGCCTGTCTTGCAGCTGAGCATCACGATGGACAGGCAAGAATGCCTGTCCTACGTCGGACATACGCGCGCGCATGCCTGAACTACCTGAAGTCGAACATGTCGTGCGCGCATTGCGTCGCTCTGTAAACGGCAGCCGCATCGTCGCCAGCGAAGTCACTCTTCCGAAGCTCGTCGCGCCTTTAGCAACCGCCGTATTTAATCGAAAACTAAAGAACGCTCGCATCTCTGCGATCAAGCGCCGCGGCAAGTACATCCTTATCAATCTCGATAATGGCCTCACCCTGGCGGTCCATCTGCGAATGACGGGGCAGTTCCTGGTGCTCAAAACAGATGATGAGCTTCCACGTCACGCTCACGCCGTTTTCTATCTTGAGGACGAGCGGCGTCTGGTGTTTCGCGATCAAAGACAGTTTGGCGTGATGAAGCTGGTGCCAAGCTCAGACATCAACGAACTGAAAGGAATCGGCGAGCTTGCGCCCGAGCCCTTCTCCGGTGACTTTAGCCTGGCTTATCTAAAAGAAACTTTGGGCCGCTCGCGGCGAACGCTCAAAACGATCCTGCTGGATCAAACAAGGGTCCTCGGCCTTGGAAACATTTATGCCGCTGAGGCTCTCTTTCGCGCGCGCATCAATCCATTCAAAATCGCGGCGGAACTATCGAGCAAACGCGTTGAGCGATTACATCAGTCGATCCGCGATGTGCTGCGCGCAGCCGTATCTGGAAATTCGTCATCTCGAATCAGCCTGGAAAATTCAGAAGGCTTTTCTTACGGCGAGGCGTTTGGAAGGGTATGGCAGGTTTACGAACGCGAAGGCGAACCATGCTTCAAATGCGGCGCGCGCATTCGTCGGCTAACGCATGGCGGAAGATCGACCTACTGGTGCCCGACTTGTCAGCGAAGATAACTATCCGCGGATTACGCCGATTACACAGATTTGGCTGAGCGCACTTGCGTTGAAAAATCTGCGTAATCTGTGGAATCTGCGGATTCTCCCTTTTAGAGGTTCGTTACAATGTAGTCCGTCATCATCTGGCGCATATGCTTGAGTAGCAGCGGATCCGTTATGCCGTGGCGCGATTTCGGATAAATCATCAACTCAAACTGCTTCCCTGCCTTCTGTAACTCGTAAACAAACTGCACAGTGTTTTGCATGTGCACGTTGTCGTCAATTGCGCCATGAATCAGCAGCAACTTGCCGTGCAGGTTCTTCGCCGCATGCACCGGAGAGCTTTTCTTATACCCTTCCGGATTGTTTTGCGGCGTCAGCATGTATCGCTCCGTATAGATCGAATCGTAGTCGCGCCAGTCAGCGACCGTGCCGCCCGCGATTCCCACTTTGAAACTCTGGCTGTGGGTCAACGCGTAGCTGGTCATGAAGCCACCGTAACTCCATCCCCACATACCGATGCGCGTTCCGTCCACATAAGGTTTGCGTCTTGAGCCAGACTACCCCATCTTCAATATCGCGGAGTTCAAGCTCGCCAAAATTCTTATAGACTGGCCACTCCGACTCCGCGCCCTTGCCGCTGGCTGTGCGGTTGTCGCAAACCCAGACGATGTAGCCCTTCTGGGCCAGGAGCTGGTGCCACATGTAAGTGACATTGCCCCAGCCGTTTTTCACCTGCGGCGCATGTGGACCAGCATAGGTAAACTGGAGCACCGGATATTTCTTGGTCGCGTCGAAATCCGGAGGCCTGATCATCATCGCTTCCATTTCAAACCCGTCGCGCGTTTTTACGGTCATGAGTTCGGCACTGCCGAGCTTGTACTGATTCAACGCTCCCACCTTGTTTTCATCGATCACGCGCACGAGTTTCCCGTCAGCGTCATAAAGCCGCGTTTGCGTTGGCGTGTTTAGGTCGCTCCAGCTATCGATGAAATGGTTTGAAGTGGGACTGAAAGAAACGCGATGTGAACCTTCCGTGGTTGTTAGGCGGGTCAGGCCAGTGCCGTCGAGTTTCACTCGATAAGCTTGCGGCGCGATGTGACTGTTGTTCGTTCCGGTGAAATAAATGAAGCCCTTATCTTCGTCAACGCTGTCGATCGATCGCGCTTCCCACTTGCCATCGGTCACCTGCCGGACCAGGGTGCCGTTCTGAGCATAGTGGTAAATGTGACGCCATCCGTTGCGTTCGCTCTGCCAGAGAAAAGAGCCATCTTTCAACCAGGTCGGATTATCGATTACTTCAACCCAGGCTTTTGTCGTATCGCGGAAGAGCGTATTCGACTTGCCATCGCGAGGATCGGCGACATTAAGGTCAAGGAATGTTTGCTCCCGGTTCTGCGCCTTGATAGACAACCTTCTTACTGTCAGGCGACCAGGTAACGCGCACAATTAACAAATCAGTCGGGTGATACTTAAACGTATCCACCCAACGCGTCGCACCGCCCGCAGCGTTCACCACTCCAAGTTGAACGATTGGATTTGGATCTCCCGCTTTGGGATATGGAGTAACTTCAAGTTTTTGATGGTAAGGAATGTGATCGACGACGGTAAACTCAGGCACCGGATTGTCGTCAATGCGCAGATAAGCGATCGACGTGGAATCCGGACTCCACCAATAAGCCTCAAAGTTTCCGCGACCATAAAGCTCCTCCTGGTAAACCCAGTTGAGCCGTCCGTTCAGAATCTTTGAACTCCCGTCGCTAGTTAACCGGCGCTCCTGTCGCGTGGCAATGTCGTAAACGAAAATATTTCCACCTCGCACGAAGCCGAGCATGCGCCCGTCAGGGCTAAACGTCTCGCCGACCTCCTCTTCCGGATCATTTGTAACGCGCAGTGCTTTGTCGCTGCCGAGCTCGTAGTAGAAGAGGTCGTTGTTCCAATTGATCAGCACCGCAGACTCACTCTTATTCAAGTCATACGAAGCACGGCTGGCCAGCCGGGTCGCATCCGCCGCGGTTATTCCGCCCAGCGCATTGAAAGCTGCCTGCATCTTCGCGGTATCAAGAAAAGCCGTGGCTTTTCCGGTAACAGCGTCAACCCTTTGCAGCCTCGGCACGTCCTTCTTCATGGGATCGTTTGCGAGCAGATAGTGCTTGCCGTCTTTGAGCCAACGAATGCTGGGCGGCGTGCCGTTGAAATTAATCCGCTTTACTGGATCGAAGATGTCGTCAATGGTCAGCAGTTTCTGCTGCGCGAAAGCGCCAGGGGCCTGAAACACAATGAGTGCCAGGATGGCCAATAAGAAGCGGCGAAGTCTCACGTTGATCTCCTAACAGGCAAGTATGGTTCTTAGATTGTTTCTCTTGGGATGAGTTTCTTGATGAGAGGCGTCAGAATCGCAAGCACCACCGCGCCCGCAAGGGTAATCCCTGCAAAGGTCGCGAAGCCCCTGGTCAACACCGCGTTGTCATTCCCTTCAAACAGGCGAGTAGTCAGTCCGGCAATGTAGCTCCCAATCGAAATTGACAGGAACCAAACGCCTAACATTAAGCCCACCATCCGCGCAGGCGACAGCTTAGTAACCGTGCTAAGCCCGACTGGACTGAGGCAGAGTTCACCAAACGTCTGCAAGAGGTAAACAAGCACCAGCCACATAGGACTCACGCGGCCACCGCCGCCCAACATCGACGCAATCGTTACCACGACAAAGGCAATGCCGGCAAAAAACAGCCCGTAAATAAACTTGCCCGGGCTCGACGGTTGTCGCGCTCCCAGCCTTTGCCAGAGCGCCGCGAAGATGGGCGCGAAGATAATTACAAAGACAGCAGGCACTGACTGAAACCAACTTGACGGATATTCCCATCCGAAAACAGTTGTTCGTGTTAAGCGATCTGCAAAGAGCGTCAAGCTGGAGCCTGCCTGTTCATAGGTCATCCAAAACAGAATTGAGAAGATGAACAGGATAAAGATCACCATGACACGTTTCAGTTCATCACCATTCAGGAGTCTGGTTGTTCCGATCAGATAGCCGGCAAAAAATCCGACGACAGTTGGGAACAATGCTGATACAAACCCAGCGTCGCCAAAGTAATAACCAAGACTCAGGCCGATTACTCCACCGACGAGCGCTAGCGCGAGCGTGACAAAATCAAATGTCGAAGCCGCCGTTGGTTTGTCCTGCGTTCCG
Organism: Pyrinomonadaceae bacterium; assembly: GCA_963724185.1. Taxonomy (GTDB): domain Bacteria; phylum Acidobacteriota; class Blastocatellia; order Pyrinomonadales; family Pyrinomonadaceae; genus PSRF01. Next base: position 276,719 of record CAVRTN010000003.1, read on the forward strand.
ACTGCGCTCGGTTCGGGTTTGCGGCCAACGCTACCTAAGCGCGCGCCTCCCACCAGGTACTGAACTAGTCCCAAGGTCATGCCGACGCCGGCGGCCCCGAAGCCCCAGTGCCAGACTGAGTTTGGATCGAAACCCATTGAAGCAACGAAATTACGGAAAGACGGATGTTGCGCCAGAAAACCGACTACCAACGGTGAAAGAAACGCTCCCAGATTGATTCCCATGTAAAAGATCGAAAATCCAGCATCGCGCCGTTGATCTTTTTCTGAATAAAGCTGCCCTACCATCGCACTGATGTTGGGTTTGAGCAGGCCTGTGCCGCAAGCGATGAGAACCAGTCCCGCGTAGAACGTGAGATGAGTATCAACCGCCATTGAGTAATGGCCGCAAGCAATTACTATCCCGCCGATCAAGACGGCTCGATGCGCACCGAGAACGCGATCTGCCAACCAGCCGCCGACTAACGGCAGATACCAAACCGAGGAAACATAGGTGGCATAAATCAGAGCAGCATATTTCTCGTCAAACCCTAACCCGCCCTCGGCCAGGCTCTTCGTCATGTAGAGCGTAAGAATGGCTCGCATGCCGTAGTAGCTGAAGCGCTCCCACATTTCTGTGAAGAACAAGGTCGAGAGCCCACGGGGGTGGCCAAAGAACCCTCGATCTTCACCGGCCGGTGTATTGCTGGCTCCGCTGCCGTCAATTGCTGTGCTCATAAGTTGTTTCCTTATTCGAAGTTTTCAGCCGAGGAGAAATGGCCGAGAACAGATCAGGGGAGACTTGCGACCCTGCGGACCAGGACAATTGGAAGAACGCGAGCATTCAGCCAAAATTACCAAACTCTGTCAAGGCGATGGGCCGAATCGAAAGGGGCATCCATTCTTTCCTAAGCCTTCAGTCTCTGCGCGATCTCGGCGTTCTCTGCGCGTCGGCGGTTAACAGCTTGAAAATGCACTCAACGCAGAGACGCTGAGAACGCGAGGATTGCGCAGAGAGTTGAAATCAGGTCACGTCACTACATGGAGGCGCCGTCCTCAAGTGAAGGGGTAAATGCGACCGCACTCGCTTGACAGCCGTCTTTCCACGGGCGTATAAGCACAATGGAAAACGTGGTGAGTTAAGGCGACTTGCGGCCACGTAAAACAACCGCTAAACAGCTCGGGCAATCCTGAAAGGACGCACCCGAACAACTTCATTGATTGATGAAGTCCCGCGCTGTTTGGCGCGGGATTTTCTTTTGAGCACAGCAATCAGAGATCAGCAGTCAGTAATCAGCAGATAGCAAACAGCCGATCGCTATCATGATGAACTCCGCCACGCTCCAAAGGACACACAATCCCTTCCGGCTGTCTGCTGATCACTGTTTGCTGTTGACTATCTAAAGATGAAAAACTTCCGCGATGCTCTCGACTCCGACACCATCCACGTCTTCGACGGCGCGATGGGCACGATGCTCTACGCCAAGGGCGTCTACATAAATCGCTGCTACGACGAAACGAACCTGAGCAATCCGGATCTCGTCCGCGAAGTCCATTCCGAATACTGCCGCGCCGGCGCCGACATTCTCGAAACAAACACCTTCGGCGCGACCGCACCTAAGCTCGCCCAATACGGTCTTGAAGGCAAGCCTGCGTGAAATCAACATCGCCGCCGCCCGGCTGGCTCGCGAAGGCGGCGGCGATAGTTGCTACGTTGCGGGTTCGGTCGGCCCGCTCGGATCTGCGCATCGAACCTTATGGCCCAACCTCGTTTGACGAAGCGAAGGATCTTTTCAAAGAACAAGTCGCCGCGTTGCTCGAAGGCGGCGTGGATCTTTTTTCTCTCGAGACTTTCAACGACGTTTCGGAAATGCGGCAGGCGATTCGCGCCGTCCGCGAGTTATGCGATCTTCCCATCGTCGCCCAGATGACGATTCAGACAGACGGCAACACATCGTTTGGCACGACTCCCGAACTTCTCACCACCCAACTCGATGAATGGGGCGCAGACGTCATTGGACTCAACTGCGGCGTGGGTCCGGCGATAATTCTCAGCGCCCTCGAGAAGATGCGCGCGGTGACGAAGAAGAAACTTGCCGCGCAGCCAAACGCCGGCTTGCCGCGCGACGTGCAGGGCCGGCAGTTTTATATGTGCTCGCCTGAGTACATGTCGAAGTTTGCCAAGCGGTTTATTCAGTCAGGCGCGAAGTTCATCGGCGGTTGCTGCGGCACTACGCCGGCGCACATCAAGTTGATTTCTGACGCGGTGCGCGCCGCTTCCCCGCGGGCGCAACGGTCATCGCGAGACTCCGGTCCGCTGGCCCAGGTCAGGGAGATCGTTCCGGCTGATTTCAAAGTCGTTCCGCCCGAAGAGCGTTCGGCGTGGTCGCGCAAGATTGTTAACGGCGAATTTGTAACGTCGGTTGAGGTGTTGCCGCCGAAAGGCGTTGACGCCGAGAAAACGCTGAGCTCGATTCAACTGCTCAAAGATGCCGGCGTTGATGGCGTGAACATTCCTGATGGCGCGCGCGCGCAGTCGCGCATGAGTGCGCTCGCAACGGCAGTGCTCGTCGAACGCCAGATCGGTATCGAGTCAGTACTTCATTACTGTTGCCGCGATCGAAATCTGCTGGGGATGATGTCTGATCTTGTTCGGCGCGGCGGCGCTTGGGCTGCGCAATCTGCTTTTGATAACTGGCGACCCGCCGAAGATGGGACCGTATCCCGATGCGACCGCGGTGTTTGATATCGACGCCATCGGCCTCACCAACATGGTGAACAAGCTCAACCACGGGCTCGACCTCGGCAACAATCCGATCGGCCAGCCGACCGCTTTCTGCATCGGCGTCGGCGTGAATCCCGGCGCGATTAATCCCGAGGAAGAGATCCGGCGCTTTGAATACAAGGTCGAAGCGGGCGCGCAGTATGCGATTACCCAACCGGTGTTTGATACGGATCAGCTGCGCGACTTCATCAAGAGCATCGAGCACGTGAAGATTCCGATCATCGCGGGCATCTGGCCGCTCGTCTCTTATCGCAACGCCGAGTTTCTGCATAACGAAGTGCCCGGAGTGCGGGTGACGCCTTCGATTATGGAACGCATGCGCGATGCCTCGGCGATTAGCAAGGAAGCCGGACGGGATGAAGGGTTGAAGATTGCGCGCGAGTCGTTGTTGGACGTGCGCGACATCATTCACGGCGTCCAGGTGTCCGCGCCGTTTGGGAATGTGAAGTATGCGTTGGAAGTTTTCGACGCCCTGCCTGAGTTTGCCAAACAAAAAGAAGCCGCTACGAGCTAAATCGACTGCTCTTTAGACTCACCTATTACTTGGAACTTGGCCTCACGGGGATAGTTTACGACAACCAAAAACGGGCTTTGATTTACGAGGTAAAAGCTAAAGGTGGAATTGGGCTTGCCTATGGGTTGGAGAAAATCAACTAAAACAAGACGCCGATAAGAGTAAACTGGAATGGTGTCTTTGGTCATTGAACGACCCTCATAAAAAGCTATTTCGAAATTCAGCCTCAAGTTTTTCAATGCAATCTCACCGTGGTTCGTGACGTCACAGCGCGTAACCACCTCCACGTACTGTTTTTTCTTTTGTTCTTCAGGTGTGAAGGGCCACGAAATATCCTTCTTTCCACCGTTAGTCGTCGTGGACAACCATTGCGTGACTCCGGGGTGCAGTTGAAGGACACGCAGCGTCGAACCAGCGGCGATAGAGACTGGCAAGGCGCTGACATCATATTTCGCACTTAGCGCAACCGGTCGGGGGTCACGGATCGGGAGCGGTTTACTGATCTCTTTGTCTTGATCAAGGTAGCGCTGTAGGGTGGACGCAAGGAATACAGTGAAAAATAGTAGCGCGATACCGAGCGAGATGCGTTGAATCCAATTAAAAGCCATCGGGTTCGTAGTAAGAGTCAAAACTAACAAGGCCACGCAAACAACGAGCAAGACCTTCTCAATGAAGATGCGCACGGGTTTTTATGCCACAAACATGCGTCGGTTACGAGCGGTGTGAGAGGGTAAAGCAGGAGAATAGGGTCAATGCAATCAAGCGGTGCCCTTTCCCTTTCGACACTGCGGCTCAACAGCTAACATTAAACGCATTAAACGCATTGACACGCGTCCATCATTTTGATATTCAATCCGCGCTCAAAAAGCAGCTTTAGGACTCACGAAGTTCGATCTCCTCCGCCGCGAACCTCGATCCCAGGCCCTGAAGCCATCCAAGGGAACGCTCATTCAGCAACGATAATTGAAATTTGCTCGTTTTTGGGCGGTATTTCCGTGTCCGTGGTCCGCCGCAGAAGTTTCCTGCTGCTTAAGGTAGCGCACCCTGAGCTCAGTAGTAGCTCTGCTGGCGCCAGTGGGCCTCATCCTGACGCCACGGTATGAGCTACCGGCGCCAGGACACCATACCCCGCCGCCGCTGGATCGTATTATGGCCTCGATGTAACTCATCCTGAGGCCAGGGTATGACATCGGGGAGCCAAAGTACGACCTGCGTAAGCCAAAGTTTCATCTAGTTCTCGCCCACTTTTTCACTGGGAGTGGCGGCGGACTATTCTCTCACTCCAAACACCGCGTAGTTAGCCAGCAGTAAGACAGAACCGGGAGCGACAGCGACCGGGTAATTCGTGAGCCTTCAACCCTGGCGTATACCCGGTCGCTACTGCTCGCGGTTCTGTCTTTGTCGGGGACCGCGAACGGGCGATTTTTGCCGTCGTTACTGCTTCGGTCCCACCACTGGTCCATCGCCGACGACGTAGAAGCCGGCCGGTGGATTGTTTCCATTGCCCACAAAGCTACCACAGCCGCCGCCGCCTGAGCGTTGACCGAGTTAATCGCAGCCTTGCTCTGGTTCGCCGGCACAACCACCGTTACGTAGGTGACGCTTTGGTTATTCGACGCGTCTGTCGCGATGATGCGGATTATGTAGACGCGGCCATCGCCGCCTCCCTCGCGCTCCGCCCGCAAACGCAACGTCGTGGGCGCGATGTCTTTTGCGTCAGGCGACATGCCACCTCCGGCAGGCAGATGATCGTCCTCATCGCTGAACACGGCCACCGCGATCGTCGGCACCATGCCATCGTTATCGGAGGCCGTAACCGACAACCCAACATTCACCAGATCGTGATTCGGCGGCCACAACATCGCGACGCGCAACCGAAGCATTTACCGTCGGCGCCTGCGTGTCGTTGATGGTGATCGTCACAGTGGCGACATTTGAATCGACGCTGCCATCGTTTGCCACGTAGTCAAACGTATCCAGCCCAGTGAACCCTGCATCCGGCGTGTAACTGAAACTGCCGTCAGCATTGAGCGTCAGCATCCCATTATTTGGGCCATTGCCAACAACATAGGTTGCTGTCAGCGTGTCGCCGTCCGCATCCGTATCGTTGGTCAGCACGCCCGGCGCTGGTACGTTCAGCGTGGTGTCCTGGTTCATGTTGTAGTTATCGTTGTTGGCTATCGGCGTATCGTTGATGTTTGCCACCGCGACATTCACCGTCGCTGTATCGAAACCGCCGTTGCCGTCTGAAATTGTGTAAGTGAAAGAGTCGTTACCGAAAAAGTCGGGGTTGGGCGTGTAGCTCACCGACGTTCCGTTGTTAGTCGACGGTGCCATTCGCGCCCTGCGTGACCGAGACAACTACGAGCGTATCGCCGTCGGCGTCGTTGTCATTTGCGAGCACGGTAGATGACATTCGCGCCGCTGTCTTCGAAAACTGCAGCGTTGTCGTCATTGGCAACTGGAGCGTCCGGCACAGGCGTTACCGTTACGGACACGGTGGCAGTGTCGAAACCACCATTGCCGTCGCCGACTGTGTAGGTGAACGAGTCGCCGCCAAAGAAATTTGCGATTCGGCGTGTAACTGACGTTGGCGCCGGCGTTGGTAATAGCAACTGAGCCATTCGCGCCTTGCGTTACCGCCGTGACAGTCAGCGTGTCCATGTCGACATCCGTGTCGTTTGCGAGGACATTGATAATGTTCGCGCCGCTGTCTTCAGCTACCACGGCCACATCGTCAACCGCATTTGGCGGAGAACCGACGACGCACATGACCTGCACTTCAAATGCGCCCACGTCTCCGCCGTCGCCACCAGGCGCATTCGGTGATCGCGCCGTCGTCGCATGGACGCGTCAGGCCGCGCTGGTCCGTTGATGAGCCGCTGCTGTGTCCTTTGTCGATGGCGATGCTGCCGGCTTGAAGCGCGCGCGTCGGCGTTGGCCCACCGTTGTTTTGCAGTGGACCGAGATTTACCAGGGCGTCGTTGACATTGATCTGATCTGCCGTGCCCGGCGCTGGAATGATCGTTGGATTGAGCGGCAGGTTGTCGCCTAAGTCGCCGATGATGTTGTAGCCAAGGCTGTTGAATGTTCCGTCCAGGTTCGGGAGAGAGCCGCCGGGATTGTTGCCGGCCACAATCGTGTTGCGGAGGTTCACGATTCCAGTGTTTCTTATTCCGCCAGTCAGGTTTTGGAATCCGGGGCCGGTGTTGTTGTTTGTGATCGTGCTGTTGGTGATGTTGGCAACGCCGCTTTCGACAAGGATCGCGCCGGCATGGATGGCTGCGAAATTGCCGGTCACGGTGGTGTTGGTCATGTTCAGCGTCGCGTTGTCCCACATGTAGATTCGCGCCGGCGTCGTTGACTGTGGCGACGCTGTTGGAGATGGTGCAGTTTTCGAGAATGAGCGTCGCACCGCGCAGCTGGATCGCTCCCGCGCCGCCGGGGCCGGTGCCGTTGGTGATGTGAATATTTCGCAGAGTGACGACGATGCCGGGGGCGCCTGCAGGATTGATATCGAAGATGCGATCAAGATCGGCAGCGTCAATGGTGGTGCCGTCGGGATGTCCGATAATAGTGAGCGAGTCGGTGATATCAAGATCGCCGGTCTCGCCGCCGTTTTCCCCACTTCCAGCCAGAGCGAACGTGATCGTTCCCGGCACGTTGAATACGATGGTGTCGTTGCCCGGGATCGCCGCCCTGACATTGAGGATAGCTGGTGAAGTTGTCGTTGGCATTATTGACCGCCTTGCGAAGCGTGCAGACGTTTGATAGCGGCGCGGGCGGCTGCGCCAGACTGTCGATTAGAATCTCGACTTGAATTTCGACCGCGCGGGCTGGCGATGCAAAAGCCAACATTGCAAGGCCAATGCAAAGTGTTATGAGCAGGCGCGAGGCTGCGGAAAGAGCTGGATTCGTTAGAAAAGATGCAGGGGTTGCAAAGTGAACATTCGGGGTCATGATCAGGAAGCCTCCTTCGAGTCGTGAGATATTGTTGTTATTACGTAATTTGTTGGTTGCGATTGCCGCAGCGAGAGGGGAGCGCTGTGCTTTGCTATTTAAAGGATCAGGATAAGGACATGGTCAACCCACTTCAAATACGAAACTAATTTACCCCTTGATAGATTGATGGTAGAGAGTTTCAGCCGAAACAGTGTTGCGGGGCTGAAGTCAATGTGATCAATGTCCCGGAATTCTACAGGATTCCTGGCCGTCATAAAACGGTTTTCTTAGCGTGCGTCCGTCAAGCTTTAGCTTGTCGTTGAACTCGGCGTCGGTGAACTGCGACAAACTGAAGCTTGTCGGACAGCGGGCCGGCTATTTCGCGCCTTTCAGCCGGCGGTTGAAGAAATCTATCGTGAGTGGCAGCATTTCGGCGCGCGGGACACCGTGCTCGGCGTTTGGCCAAAGCTTGATCTCAAAATCCTTCTTGAGTTCCTTGAGCCGATCCCGCAGGAGCAAAGCCTGGCTCACGGGAACGTTCGCGTCCTTCTCGCCATGCAGAATTAACACCGGAGCTTGCAGCCGTTCCATTTGCAAAACGGAGGAGCGCTCCTTGATGGCCGCTTCGGTCATCCCGCTTTCGGCTTTCATGTTTGCAGTGATGCCTTCGATTTTGATCTCGTCGTACGCTCGTTTGAAATCGTAGATGCCTGCGCCGAGCACCACAGCCTTCAAGTCTTTGAGTTTGATTGCGAGAAGCGACGCGGCCATGCCCCCGCGTGAATAACCAAAGATTCCCATCCGCTTTGCGTCAACGTAAGTCTCGCGTTTGAATCTATCGAATCCGGCGGTGAGCGCCTCAATCGTTTTCGGTCCAACGTAGTCAGCTTTGCCGGTTGACTTTCCAAAACCAGGTTGGGTGACGGCAACACTGGCAATACCTTCGTCCGCCAGGATCCGGCCGAGATAGATGTAATCGGTGGCGCTGCGCTGATAACCGGGAATCAGCATGACGCCCGGATATTTACCGTCAGCTTCGGGGCGAAAGGTGATGGCTTCGACGTTCGCTCCAACGGAAGGGTAGTCGTATTTGCATATCCTGACCTTCTCGAGCGTGACACAGCCGTCCTTCTCCAGGGTGTCGAGCAGGGCCCTTTGATCTGGCCGTTGAGCTGAAGCTGTGATGCCGCAAAGTATGCAGGTGATTAAAAGAAGAAGGCTGTCGATTTTCATATCTTTCTTATTACTGTTTAATGGATTTGTTTTCGCCATTCCTCCCCTTCCCTTTGAGAAGGGGATCGAGGGGAAGGGCTTGAGCGACGTCATGCTCTTTCCCCCAACCCTCTCCCGGTACGTACACTCGCAGAGGGAGACGGAGATAAGAATCACTTACAATAGATCCGACGTTGCCATCCGTGTTGCCGTTCAAATTCATTTCGCCACCTTCAAAGGTCGCCAGTGAATTTGGTGCGAAGGCTACTCAAGCACGTGGCGAAGCGCCGCCTCGAGCTGCGCAAACTTAAACGGGTAGTCTGCCGTTTTCAATCGCTCAGGCTCAACCCTCTGGCCCGAAAGCAACAGCGCATCTCCCATCTCACCAAATAGGAGACGAACGCCGAAAGCAGGAATCGGAAATATAGTCGGACGCGACAGCGCATGGCCCAACGTTTTTGTAAACTCCGCATTTGTCACCGGATTTGGCGCGACGAAGTTAACGGGTCCGCTCAGGCTTTCGTTTATCAGCGCAAACTTCAGCGCGCCGATCACATCATCGAGCGCGATCCAACTCATCCATTGCTTGCCGCTACCGATTTTGCCACCGACGCCCATACGAAATGGCGTCAACATTTTTGCCAGCGCGCCGCCTTCTTTGTCGAGAATGATTCCAAAGCGGGCGTTTACCGTGCGGATTCCCTTCTCCTTCGCGTGCGACGTAGCTTTTTCCCATTGAACGCAAACATCCGCCAGAAAACTCTTCGCCGGGCGCGCTCGCTTCGGTCAGAAGCTCATCGCCCCGATTTCCGTAGTAACCGATTGCCGAGGCGGAAATCAGGACCTTTGGCGGACTCGAAAGATTTGCAAGCGCATCGCTTAGTAGTTGCGTTCCACGCGTGCGGCTTTCCAGGATCCGTTTCTTCTTTTCGTCCGTCCAGCGTCCTTCGGCAATGCTCTCGCCAGCCAGGTGCACTGCGGCATCAAAACCTTCCAGACGCGCCAGGGCGATACTGTAACGGTCGGGGCTCCATTCAACTTCAGCCTCATCGCGCGGCGCGTAGCGCACCAGACGAAAGATTTCGTGCCCGTCAATTTGGAGCGACTCGATTAATGCTTTGCCGAAAGTCCATGTGATCCGCTGATTAAGATTCGCATTTATATTTACACCAATTACTGCCGGTCAGTGGCAGCCCAAGTTGCGCGTAAGCTCACTGGCGGGACGCCGTGCCACTCCTGAAGTTGGAGACCAATACCATTCAATCCGAGTACTCCCCTACGGTCGAGCCAAAGCCCCTCTCCGACCCCGACTACTGCCCCCGCGCGGCTGACTGCCAAGTTTGAGTTTCTCTTTCTCAGCGAACGCGGTAGAATCTCGCCGACTCAGGTCATCAACAGTTCAGCAGAAGCGAAAGCCAGCGCTTTCCAAAAGTTATATTCTGACATTTATATTAGCAGACTGTCGTCATCATCTCCCTTGACCGGTCAGCTCCTTTCGTTCGACATAATTCAGGTCGGCATCTCAACGACGGATCGTAAACCCTAAGTGCTTCGCTTTCGACGTTATCTCTTCGTTCTCCTGGCGGTCGCGGCCCTCTGCGCCATCGGCTGGCAGAGCGCGCGTATGCAGAGCCCCCTGCGGCGAATCACCAACACCACCGAAGAAGGCAAGAGCCTCAGCCCGACAATCAGTGGCGATGGTCGCATCATCGCCTTTGAGTCAACTAAAGACATCGCTAATGCCGGGGGCCCCGAAGGGTTCCGCGCCATGCGCGCAAACGTCTCCATCGATCCGCCGACCTTCCTGCAAATGGGTGCAGCTCGCGCGCCGGCGCCGGCGATTTCGCAGGACGGCTCGCGCATCGCTTTCGCAGCTAAAGAAAACCCGCTCGGCACCAACAGCGATTCCAACTCTGAGATCTTCCTCTACGACGGGGCGAAGCTAAACCAAATTACTAATACTTCACCGGGCGATGCCTCGCTGCGCGGTGTTAATGGAAACTTCCTTCCCTCCATCTCGGACGACGGGCGATACATCGCTTTTTCCTCAAATCGAAACCTGACCAGCCAAAACGCCGACGGAAACTTCGAAATCTTTGTTTACGATTCGGTCGCTGCGAGTTTTGTCCAGGCCACAAACTCGAACAATATCGTCGGTTTCACGGATGCAAAAATCAGCGGTGACGGCGCCAGCCTTTTTTATATTCGCGACACAGGCCTTACGCCGAGCAACAATCGCGACCTGGTTAGACAAAACCGTCAAACTCTCTTCGTGGTCGGGCTGCTCGCAACCCAAGCCCCCAAACTCAGTCTGACTTACGGCCGCTCGGTGAGCGACGATGGACTGCGCGTCGTCTGGTCAGCAGAAACCTCACCCGATGGCAGCCAGGTGTTTCTCTGGGATGGCCGCAATAGTGTAACGCGTCAAATCACAAACGCTTGCCGAACGCGTCACTGACGTGCCGCTCCATCCTTCAATCAGCGGCGACGGTTCTCGCATATCCTTTGCCACCCGGCGCACAGTCATGCCGGGCAATTCGGATAACAGCATCGAGGTTTACACTTTTGAGATTTCCAGCGGCTCACTCTCGCGAGTAACAAACGCGCCCATCACGGCTGATGGTTTTGAAGGCAGCCGACGCGACGTAGAAGTCGTCACGTCGCTAAGCGACGACGGCTCGATTATCGCCTTTAACTTTCCGCGCATTATTTCAGGGGCCGTGGTTAACGCGGATTTCGTCAACAACTCTGAAATCTATGTCACCGGCACTGCCCCTCGACCGTCATCAGGGACCCTGACGATTCTCAATGGCGCGTCGTTTGGACATGAACCGGCAACTACGGAGGCAGTCGCGCCCGACAGCGTTGCCGTAGCGCGCGGAGGCGCGTTAGCGTTTCGCTCCGAACAGTCTCAGCCAACTGCCGGCGTTTATCCGACAACAGTGGCCGGCACGACTGTAACTGTTAACGGTCGTAGCGCTCAGATCTTTTTCGTTTCTCCGACTCAGGTCAATTTCCACGTCCCCGCTGCCACTGAATTGGGGATCGCCGAAGTTGTCGTCACCAACTCCGACGGCTTCCAGAGTCGCGGCACTATCTCCGTTCTCACCGGCGCGCCCGGCGTTTTCACCAGGAGCGGCGATGGACTCGGCGAAGGCGTGATTCTCGATGCCAACACGCTGATGCCCGGCCCGTTTGATCCAACCAGCGGAAATCTCCGTTTGATAATTTTCGCCACCGGCACACGCCGCGCTGCGACAGTCTCAGTGACAGCAGGAAGCCGCGCACTCACCGTTGAATCGAGAATGGAAAACCCGGAGATGCCGGGCATGGATGAGATTCATGTGCTGGTGCCTGCCGACCTGCGCGGTGTTGGGAAGGTGGACCTGATCGTTACGGCGGATGGCCGCGACAGCAATCCTGTGATTGTCGAATTTATCGGAGACGCTCGCCGCGACGTGTTGATTAACGAATTCCTGGCGGATCCGGCTGCCAGCGATACCGACCCGACGGTGGGCGACGCTAACCGTGACGGGGTGCGGAGCGCTTCTCAGGATGAATTCATCGAGTTGGTTAACACCACCACTAACGACATCGATATCAGCGGCTATCGAATTTTCACTCGCGGCACCGGCTCCGACGTCCAACGCCACGTATTCCCATGCGGGCACAGTGCTGCAGATCGTGCAGTGCAATCGTTGTCTTCGGTGGCGGTAATACAAACTTCAATCCAAACGATCCCGCATTCGGTGGCGCGCAGGTGGTCAAGGCTTCGTCGGGTGGTATCTCACTCGGTAACGCCGAGGGTGCAATCACTCTGCAGGATCAGACTGGGGCGATCGTCAATCTCGTGGCTTACGGCGGTTCGTCCGGCATCGAAGCCGACAATGATCAATCGGTAACCCGTTCACCGGACATCACCGGCAGCTTCGCGCAACATTTAGCTGCCAGCGGCGGTGCGCGTCCCTATAGTCCGGGCACGCAGATTAATGGCTTGCCATTCACTTCATGCACGCCGGCAGTCGCTCGCGTCGAAGTATTGCCCGCCGCCGCGACCATTGACGCTGGCGCGCAGCAGCAGTTCACCGCTAAGGCGTACGACGCAGCAAACAATGAAATTCCCGGGGTGATTTTTAGCTGGCAGTCGAGTAACACCGCGGTGGCCACAATTGATCAAAATGGATTGGCCACTGGAATCTCCGCGGGCACAGTCGAGATTCGCGCTACCGGTCGGGGCGTTCAATCGCCTCCCGCATCGCTGACGGTTAATCCCGTCGCGCCGCCAAACGTGGTAATCAACGAAGTTGACTCTGATCAGACTGGGACAGACACCGCGGAGTTCGTCGAGATCTTCGACGGCGGTACGGGCAACACTTCGCTGACCAGGCTGGTAGTCGTTTTCTATAACGGCGGCGACGATCAGTCGTACGCCGCGTTCGATCTCGACGGCTTCAGCACGAACGGCAGCGGCTACTTCACCCTCGGAAGCGCCGCTGTTCCTGGCGTGGACCTCGTCTTCGCTGACGGCTTGATGCAAAACGGCCCGGACGCCGTCGCCGTCTATGTAGGCAACGCCACGGATTTCCCCAACGGCACGCCAGTCACCACGACGAATCTTATCGACGCCCTGGTTTACGACACGAATGACGCGGACGATGCGGGCTTGCTTACGCTGCTCAACCCCAGCGAGCCGCAGGTCAACGAAGACGCCGGCGGCAATGGCATTACAAACTCAAATCAGCGTTGCCCGAACGGTTCAGGTGGCCCACGCAACACGTCCACCTATAACCAGTTTGCGCCTACCGCTGACATGGCAAACATTTGCTCGGTCGTCACACCCGTTCCCACGCTTTCAATTGACGACGTGTCTGCCAATGAAGGCAACGCCGGCACGACGGTATTCACGTTCACCGTCAGTCTGTCGTCTCCTGCCCCCGCGGGTGGTGTCACGTTTGATATTGCGACTGCCGATAACACGGCAACTGTTGCCGACAACGATTACGTGGCGAAGAGCCTGACAGCCCAAACGATCGCGGCCGGCGCGCAGACGTATCAGTTTACCGTCACAGTCAATGGCGACCCGACCGTCGAGCCGAACGAAAGTTTCCTGGTTAACGTGACCAATGTCGCGGGTGCAACGATGGCGGACGGCCAGGGCGTCGGTACAATTCAGAACGACGACAGTCCGACGCTGAGTATCAACGATGTGTCCGCCAGTGAAGGCAACAGCGGCACTACAACGTTCACTTTCACCGTAACGTCAACCTTGCCTGCGCCCGCGGGCGGCATAACCTTCGACATAGCCACCGCCGACGGTACGGCGACTGTCGCCGACAATGATTACGTGGCCCGCAGTCTGACCGCGCAAACCATTCCAGCTGGAAATACCACTTACACGTTTGACGTCAGCGTAAACGGCGACGCGCTCGTTGAGGCAAACGATACGTTCTTCGTAAACCTCAGCAACGTTGCCGGCGCAACTGCACTCGATGGCCAGGGTCAGGGAACAATTCAAAACGACGATGGCGCATTGCTAGTGATTAGTCAGGTCTATGCCGGGGGCGGAAACGCAGGTGCGCAGTTCACCAACGACTTCGTCGAGATATTCAACCGCGGCACCACGACGGTTAACTTCGCCAGCACACCTTTCTCAGTTCAGTATGCCGGCGCTACGTCGAGCTTTAGTTCCAACAAAGTGGATCTGACCACGGGCTCAGTCGCTCCCGGACAATACTTCCTGGTTCAACTGTCAGGCGGCGTGAATGGCGTGGCCTTGCCCACTCCAGATGCGACCGGCAGCATTACGATGGCGGCTACGGCAGGCAAAGTCGCGCTCGTAAACGGAACCACAGCGCTCAGCGGCAGCGGCTGTCCGTTGGCGCCTTCGGTGGCGGATTTTGTGGGGTACGGTACGACGGCAGACTGTTTTGAGGGATCCGGCCGCGCGCCGGCGCCGAGCAACACCACAGCTGATTTCCGAAAGGCCGGCGGCTGTACAGACACGAATGACAACGCGGCAGATTTTCTCGTCTCGGCGCCCTTCCCGCGCAACACCGGTTCGCCGTTCAACAATTGCGCGGTAGGCACTCCCCCCAATCTGACGATCAATGACGTTACTGTTGTCGAGGGCAACAGTGGAACTACGACGGCGACATTCACCGTCAGCCTTTCCGCTCCGGCGCCGTCCACCGATGTCATCTTCGATATCGCCACCCAGGACAACACGGCGACGACTGCGAACAGCGACTACGCTACGAAGACGCTGGCCACCCAGGTAATCCCTGCCGGCCAGCAAACCTACACATTCACTGTCAACGTCAACGGCGATACAGCGGTCGAACCGGACGAGTCGTTCTTTGTAAACGTCACCAACGTTTCAGGCGCAACGGTGACAGATGGTCAGGGCACGGGAACAATTCAGAATGATGATCTGCCGGGTTTGACCATCAACGATGTTTCGCAGAACGAAGGCAACAGCGGCGCCTCGGTCTTTACGTTTACCGTTAGCCTTTCCATCGCGGCCCCCACAGGCGGGGTTACTTTTGACATCGGCACCCAGGACAACACCGCGACGACCGCGGATAACGACTACGTGTTGCGCAGCCTGACGTCGCAAACGATCCCGGCCGGAAGCAGTACGTATACTTTCGACGTCACAGTCAACGGCGACGCTGTCATCGAAAATAATGAAACCTTCTTCGTTAATGTGACCAACGTTTCCGGCGCTACAGTCCTGGACGGACAGGGCCAGGGCACAATTCAAAACGACGACAGTCCGAACCTCAACATCAATGACGTCTCGGCCAACGAAACCAACAGCGGCACCACGGTGTTCACGTTTACCGTAACTTCTACGCTGCCGGCACCGGCGGGCGGAATCACGTTTGACATCGCTACGGCCGATGGCACCGCACAGGACGATAATCCGGTAACTGAAGACAACGACTACGTGGCGCGCGCGCTGACTAGTCAAACGATTCCGGCAACGCAAACCACTTATACCTTTGACGTCACCGTAAACGGCGACACCACGATCGAGCCGGACGAAACGTTCTTCGTAAATATCAGTAACGCCACCGGCGCCACTATCAGCGACGGTTCGGGCATCGGCACAATTCTTAACGACGACACTCCGGATTTAGTGATCAGCCAACTCTACGCCGGCGGTGGAAACACAGGCGCACAATTCACCAACGACTTCGTCGAGATCTTTAATCAGGGAACAACGACAGTTGATTTCGCCACCACACCTTTCTCAGTTCAGTATGCCGGCGCCACCGCCACGTTCGGATCAAGCAAAGTTGATCTAATCTCTGGCTCAATCGCACCGGGTCAATACTTCCTGGTGCAACTGAGCGGCGGGGCGAATGGTTCACCATTGCCGACTCCGGATGCGACTGGATCAATTCCGATGGCTGCGACTGCCGGCAAGGTGGCGTTAGTTCTCGGAACAACTGCACTAAGCGGCTCGGCCTGTCCCCTGACGACAAACGTCGTCGATTTTGTCGGGTACGGCACGACGGCAGACTGTTTTGAGGGTTCTGGTCGCGCTCCGGCGCCAAGCAATACCACGGCTGATTTCCGCAGGAATGGCGGCTGCACCGACACCAACGACAATGCGGCTGACTTCCTCGTGTCGGCGCCCTTCCCGCGCAACACAAGTTCGCCGCTGAACAACTGCGTGGCCGGTGCTGCTCCTAATCTGACAATTGCCGACGTTTCGTTTGCCGAAGGCAACACTGGCACAACGATCGCAACCTTCACCGTTAGTCTTTCTGCTCCTGCGACTGCGTCCGATATCACCTTCGATATCGCCACGGCTGACGGCACTGCGCAGGATGACAATCCGACAACTGAAGACAACGATTACGTCGCGCGCACATTGACCAGCCAGGTGATTCCCGCCGGCCAGACAACGCTACACGTTCACGGTCAACGTTAATGGCGATGTGGTAGTTGAAAATGATGAAACGTTCTTCGTAAACGTTACTAACGCTACCGGCGCCACGATCACTGACGGTCAGGCAGTAGGCACTATCCAAAACGATGATGCACCCGCGTTAACAATTAACGACGTCTCCCAGAATGAAGGCAACGCCGGGACGAGCATATTTACCTTTACGGTGAATCTTTCCGCGCCTGCGCCAACCGGCGGCGTGACTTTTGATATCGCGACTGCTGACGGTACGGCGCAGGACGACACTCCCGCAACTGAAGACAACGATTACGTGGCCCGTTCGCTTACGTCGCAGACCATTGCTGCCGGTAATTCAACGTTCACGTTCGACGTCACCGTTAATGGCGACGTGAATATCGAGCCAGGCGAAACTTTCTTCGTCAACGTTACCAACGTCACCGGCGCTACTGTCGCCGATGGCCAGGGCCAGGGCACGATTCTCAACGACGATAGTCCATCCTTGAGCATCGCTGATGTCTCGGCAAATGAAACCAACAGCGGCACTACGATCTTTACTTTCACTGTCACGTCATCGCTACCTGCTCCCGCCGGTGGCATCACCTTCGACATCGCGACCGCCGACGTCACGGCGCAGGACGATAACCCGATAACCGAAGATAACGACTACGTGGCAAAGAGCCTGACGGGTCAGACGATCCCGGCCACGCAAACAACTTACACTTTCGACGTTACCGTCAACGGAGACACTTTCGTCGAGCCGGATGAAACATTCGTCGTCAACATTACCAATGCTTCCGGCGCCGACGTCGCAGACGGTTCGGCAACCGGGACAATCGTGAACGACGACGTCGCTAATGTGGTGATTAGCCAGATCTATGGCGCTGGTGGCAATGCCGGGGCGACGCATCAAAACGATTTCATCGAAATCTTCAATCGCGGAACCACTACAGTGAATCTCGCCGGCTGGTCCGTGCAATACGTCGCAGCAACCGGAACCGGCACATGGTCTGTGACAGGTCTCACCGGAACGCTTGTGCCAGGCCAGTACTATCTGGTTCAGGAGGCCGGCGGCGCCAACGGTAGCCCTTTACCTACTCCGGACGCGACTGGTTCAATATCGATGGCCGCCACCGCTGGCAAGGTCGCGCTCGTCAGTAACGGCACCGCTCTAACGGGGGGATGCCCCACCAGCGTCAACATCATCGACCTCGTAGGTTACGGAACCACCGCGACTTGCTTCGAAGGAACCGGACCAGCGCCGGCGCCTGGCACCACTACCGCTGACCTCCGGAAGGTCGGAGGCTGCACCGACACCAACGACAACGCGACGGACTTTTTGACCGCGACGCCAACGCCACGGAACACTGCTTCGCCATTAAACGACTGCAATGCGCCGCCCAATCTGACTATCGATAACGTCTCGATAACCGAGGGCAACGCGGGAACTGTAGTCGCAAACTTTACCGTCAGCCTGTCGTCTGCTGCCCCGGTTGGCGGCGTCACGTTTGACATTGCTACCGCCGACGACACTGCGCAGGATGATAATCCGGCCACCGAAGACAACGACTACGTTGCGAACTCCCTGACAACGCAAACGATCACGGCCGGAAATTCAAGCTATAACTTCGCCGTCACTATTAATGGCGACGTTATCGTCGAACCAAATGAAACATTTTTCGTCAACGTGACCAATGTCACGGGTGCGACGGTAGTTGACGGGCAGGGCGTGGGTACTATTCAGAATGATGACAGCGCGGTAGTTCCAACGTTGTCTGTGAATGACGTCTCGCTAAGCGAGGGCAACACAGGAACCACGACTTTCGCGTTCACAGTCAGTCTTACTGCAGCAGCGCCGGTAGGGGGCGTCACCTTCGATATCGCAACCGCTGACGGCACAGCGCAGGATGATAATCCTGCCACCGAAGACAACGACTACGTCGCTCAAAGCCTGACGACGCAAACGATCACCGCCGGGAATACTTCATACACGTTCAACGTTACGGTCAACGGCGACGCCGTGGTCGAACCAAACGAAACCTTCTTCGTTAACGTCACCAATGTATCGGGAGCCACGCCGGGCGACGGCCAGGGCCAGGGGACGATTCAAAACGACGACTCGGCTGCATCTCCAGGCGCCATCCTGATCAGCCAGGTCTACGGCGGCGGCGGCAATGCCGGCGCGCCGTTTACGCACGATTTCATCGAATTGTTTAATCGAGGCGGGACTGCCGTTGATGTGACGGGATGGTCCGTTCAGTACAACTCGGCTACCGGAACCGGCGCGTTCCAAGTCACACCGATATGCCCGACTGGTCCATGTCTGATCCAACCAGGACAATATTTCCTGGTGCAGGAAGCTTCGAATGCTGCCGTCGGGAGTGCCTTGCCGACTCCGAACGCGACTGGAACAATCATCATGGCCGCGACGGCAGGCAGAGTGGCCGTCGTTTCCAGTACCACCGCAATCGCAGCCAGTGCCACCTGCGGCACCCAATTGTCCTCCGCGGTTGATTTCGTTGGTTATGGTGGCACGG
The DNA here is from genome assembly GCA_963724185.1 of Pyrinomonadaceae bacterium. Taxonomy (GTDB): domain Bacteria; phylum Acidobacteriota; class Blastocatellia; order Pyrinomonadales; family Pyrinomonadaceae; genus PSRF01. Next base: position 295,602 of record CAVRTN010000003.1, read on the forward strand.
CAATCTGCTTCGAAGGCGCCGCCGCGGCTCCTGCACCCAGCGCCACCAACTCCGACCAACGCGCCGCGGGCGGGTGCACAGACACCAACGTAAATTCTGCAGACTTCGCCACCGGCGCGCCGAATCCGCGCAACAGCAGTTCACCATTAAACGTTTGCGCCGGCCCCGAACCCCAGCCCGAAAAACCGTCCCGTGCCATAGACGCAAGCGATATGGGCTTTGTCATCACAGGCTTCATCGGTCCTCCAAATTACCGGGCCTTCGGTCGTCGATTCCCTGTCCGCTGAGCGCGCCAGGTAGCAACCGAGCAATCCACGAATTACACTAAGCGACACGAAAGATGAGTTCGTGCTGGCTCCGTGACTTTACTCCGCCGAGCCACGGTCTATTTCTGGGAGCAACAATGCAAAAGCGAATATTAGGAAGTGGCAAGCTGGAAGTGTCCGCCATCGGACTCGGCTGCATGGGTTTGAGTTTCGGCTACGGACCAGCGACTGAAAAATCGGAAGCAGTCAAACTACTTAGGACGGCATTCGAGCGCGGCGTTACATTTTTCGACACCGCCGAAGTCTATGGTCCCTTCACGAATGAGCAACTGGTTGGGGAAGCTGTCGCTCCATTTCGCGAAAAGGTGGTCATCGCCACAAAATTCGGCTTTAAGGATGGTGATGCCGGCGCCGGACTCGATAGCCGGCCTGAACGGATCCGCTTTGTTGTGCACGAATCACTCAAGCGTTTGCAGACGGATCGAATCGACTTGCTCTACCAGCATCGAGTGGATCCTGCGGTGCCGATCGAAGATGTTGCCGGCACGGTGCGGGACCTGATCCAGGAAGGTAAGGTCAAACACTTTGGTTTGTCTGAAGCGGGCGAGGAAATGATCCGCCGTGCTCATGCGGTCCAGCCGGTTACCGCTCTGCAGAGTGAATACTCTTTGTGGTGGCGTGAACCTGAACAAAGTGTGATGCCGGCGTTAGAAGAATTGGGAATTGGCTTCGTACCGTTTAGCCCGCTGGGCCGAGGTTTCCTCACCGGCGCGATTAATGAAGATACAAAGTTTGAAGGAAACGATATTCGCAATAATCTTCCCCGCTTCGAAGCCGAGGCCCGTCAGACAAACCTGGCCCTGGTGAAACTTCTCGGTGACATTGCCGACAGCAATCATGCAACCCGGGCAAAAATCGCTCTCGGCTGGTTGCTGGCACAGAAACCCTGGATCGTGCCTATCCCCGGCACCACCAAGCTGCACCGTCTCGAAGAGAATGTCGGCGCCGCCAATATTGAATTGACGCGAGAAGACCTCCAAAGGATTGAAGACGCGGTCGCCCAGGTTCAGATTCACGGTGCGCGGTATACGGCCCAGATGCAGAAAACCGTTAATCGCTGAGAGAGACTTTCAAAGTGAACCACGTAAAACTCAAAAGCCTTTCACTGCTCGCTGCTTTTCTGATCATTGTTATCAGCGCCCAGACGCTATCAGGCCACGCGCTCGCGGGTCAGCGCGCCGGTCGTGCCCAAAATGCGGCATTGCTGACGCCAGCCCGCGTTCGCGAGGAGTTTCTTCACGCGTGGAATGGTTACAAGAAATACGCGTGGGGCCACGACGATCTAAAACCCTTAAGCAAGACCCATCACGACTGGCATGCCGAGCCACTCCTAATGACGCCGGTCGATGCCCTCGACACGATGATTCTCATGGGCTTGAACGACGAGGCGAGGAAGACGCGTAAATACATCACAGCGAATCTTAGTTTCGACAAAGACATCTACGTTCAGAATTTCGAGATCACTATTCGGCTGCTGGGCGGATTGCTTTCAAGTTATCAAATGACCGGCGATAAGCGACTGCTGGCCCTCGCGGAAGATCTGGGCAACCGCTTGCTCCCCGTTTTTGAGTCGCCCACCGGGCTTCCTTATCGCTACGTGAATCTGAAGACCGGCAAGGTGCGCGACGCCCGCACCAATCCCGCCGAAGCGGGCACATTACTGGTCGAGTTTGGCACCTTGAGCAAACTTACCCGTCGTCCCGTGTTCTACGACAAGGCAAAACGCGCCCTGGTTGAGATTTACAAACGCCGCTCGACGATCGGTTTAGTCGGCACCTGGATCAATGTGGAGACAGGTGAATGGGTTAATACCGATAGCCACATCAGCGGCGCCATCGATAGCTACTACGAGTATTTGCTGAAGTGCTGGTTGTTGTTTGATGACCAGGATTGCAAACGCATGTGGACCGACAGCATCGCAGCGATCCACCGTTATCTTTCTGACAACGTCGACCGCGGCCAGCGAGTTCTAAAACGAGAGCTTTGGTATGGCCACGCCGACATGAATACCGGCGTCCGGAAGGCGACTACCTACGGGGCGCTGGATGCATTTTTCCCCGCGGTGCTGGCGCTTTCGGGCGACTATCATAGCGCCGCACTTTTGCAGAAATCGTCAGTGAAGATGTGGGACCAATGGGGCATCGAGCCTGAGGAGATTAACTATAAGACCCTGGAAGTGGTTTCGCCTGGATATCCGCTCAGGCCTGAAATTATCGAGTCCACTTACTATCTCTATCATTACGCATCGATGGATCCGGTGACTCTAAGTAGACGTCCCTCACTGGGACCGCGAGCGTCTCGACCGCAATCTACCGGGAGAAGACTTTTACCGCATGCATCGACGTACCGCCGGGAAGGCGAACAAATGTTTGCAGACTTCGTCAAGCACTGTCGCGTGGACGCCGGTTATGCCGCACTCGAGAGTGTCGTCACCAGGAAGCACTCCGACTCAATGCCGAGCTTTCTCTTTGCCGAAACTTTCAAATACTTCTACCTGCTGAGCGCACCGCCTACTACGCTCGACTTCGAGAAGGTCATCTTCAACACCGAGGCTCATCCGATTCGCCGCACGTGGCGAAACTGACTGTCGCCCGGTCGCCATGAACGCGTGTCGAACGAGCCCTTCCGGTTCGTCGTTCCCGACATCCAGATTCAGCCCACTCGACCCTTAACGAGACCTTCGTGCGCATCGAATGCTCTCATAGCGTCATCGGTGGTCGAGATGGAATTCAGATCAATGACCGCGCCGGTGTGTTGTTTCAAACGGTCGGCGGCGGCGGCGATCAAGTGGCGATGCATATCCGAGAGCGGGTGCGCGCCACATCCTTTGAAGGCTGGCGGCGGAATCGGTTTGATGTCAGGTACGTCATCGCGTGGCTTGTCTCGGGACAACACTTCACTCACGTCGTGTCGCGCCTTTGTCTCGTCTCCGTCAGATGCTCACCACGTAGCCAGCGCTCCGACGCGGTCTTAATAATAGAAGTGTGATCGAAGACTCTGCTGCAAACAGTTCCCTCCTCGATCAAAGGTGAAACCAGAATCGCGGGCACGCGAACGCCATAACGCTTGAAGTCGAATCCACTGTAGCCGGGATGACCTGGCGGAGGAAATCTGTCGTCGGGAGCAACCGCGAACGGCGGCGGCGTGGGCACGTGATCGTAGCACCCGCCGTGCTCATCAAAAGTTATCACCAGCAACGTGCTCTTCCAGTCTGGTCCACGACGCAGCGCATCGTAGACTCTGTAAACGAAATCCTCGCCATTCAAAACATTTGTGGCCGTTCCGGTCTCGGTAACTGCGAAGGCCGGGTGCATGTCGTTTTCAGGACCATACGTGCTGCTGCACAACATGTTAGGCTCAATGAACGTGTAGCTCGGCAGTCCACCCGGGGTCGCAGCGTCGGCGAAAAACTCCGCAATGGGTGTGAAGTGACGACCCAGCGGCGCAAATTCCCATAGCCTTTCCTGGATCATCAAAGCGTTGCACAAGAGTAGCGGGCCGCTGTGATAGATCCGCCAATCGATTCCGGCCCTCGAGAGGAGGTTGTAAATTGTGTCGGTGTTGTTTAGCAGGTAGCCAATGTCCCAGGGATGCGGCCCGGTTTTCCAGCCGTTGACGACGTAGCCGGAAGAGGTTGCCGCATGGACAAACGACCGATTAGGGAAGGTTTGAGTGGGCACGGAACTGAACCAGTGATCACAAACTGCGTAAGCGCGCGCCAGGCCATTCATCACCGGCAAGCGATCGGGCGTAAAACAATTCATGATGATGCCCGGATCCGTCGCCATCGGACTGTTGCCGCGAAACAGACGAAGCGAGAATTCGGCTGCAGCCTTTTTTCGCCACACCCGCGGCTTCGATAGCCTCGGCATAATTGATCACGAAACCTTCCATACTCGGCGAGGTCGTAGGGTTAGGAACTGGATTCGGATTCGACTGATCGTTGTACATCTGCGCGTAGACATCGGCATAAGGCTCGTTGGGATCTGGATAGGGATCGATGTTTGAGGTTCCTTTACCGACGCAGGCTTTGTTAACTGAAACATCTCCGCCGCCAGGCCGTGGATTGCATAAGACTTTCCCAGAGACCCCGTCGAACTTCTGATCCCGCGGCACTTTATCGAATGGGGGTTTGTTGTCCGGGTCGTAGAGCCAACCCAGAACGTTGTCAAACGATCGGTTCTCGAGCATCAGCACCACAATATGGTCGATGCGATTCAAAGCATTTTGATCAGTTGCCATGAGATTGTTCCTGAAAGTTGCTTGAGACTTCAGCCGATGGAACTGGCCCGGCGAATATTGCAGCGGTTTCGTTTACTACTTTCCGAGCCGGTAATGCAACGGACTTCGCACCGGGAGGACGACGTGTATCCTCCATTTGCTTCGCGATACAACGCATCGCACAACTTCAATCGCAGAATTCCTGTTCGCACTTCACTGCTAACGCCAGCGGACGCTCGCAGTCTCCGTTAAACGCTTAACATTGTTTGATGTGGACAGCCAGCTTGCTCGCCTTGATTCGCACCGCTTAGACTGAGCGCCGATGCATTCCATTGCCGACGCCCTCACATCTTTGCGCGAACATTTCGGTTTCTCCGATTTTCGTGAAGGTCAGCGTGAAGTTGTCACCGCCATTCTCGAGGGTAAAGATGCCGTGGTTGTAATGCCTACGGGCAGCGGCAAGTCTCTCTGTTATCAGCTTCCTGCCTTGATGCTCGACGGCGCCACCGTCGTAGTTTCCCCGCTGATCGCGCTGATGAAAGATCAGGTCGACGCGCTTCACGCGCGCGGCCTACCCGCCACGTTCATCAACAGTTCGATCGACGCGTCGGAACAGGGAAAACGGATTCATGGGCTGCGTCGCGGCGAGTTCAAGCTGGTGTATGTCGCGCCTGAACGCTTTCGCAGTGGCAGGTTTCTCGAGGCGCTCCAGTCGCTGCACATTTCTCTGTTTGCAGTTGACGAGGCCCACTGCATTTCCACCTGGGGTCACGACTTCCGTCCTGATTATCTCGCGCCTGAAGAAAGTGGTCCAGTCGCTCAATAGCGGTGACGCGCGCGCCCGCAAACTCTCGCGCTTACAGCCACCGCCACGCCCTATGTGCGTTCAGACATCATCGAACAACTTGGATTGATCGCGCACCCGAGCACTTTTGTCAGCGGCTTTGACCGACCAAACCTGACCATCGACGTGGTCCATACTGAAAAGGATCGAGAGAAGGTCGGGAGGATCAAGCGACTCGCGAAAACCACGTGATGGCGGCTCAGGAATTATTTACGCATCTACTCGCAAAGCGGTGGAGCAAGTAACCAATCACTTAGCGCCGAGGGGCTGAGCGTGACTGCCTATCACGCCGGCCTGGGTGATGCATCGCGTGTGAAGGCGCAGAACGAATTCATGTCGGGTGCGGCCCAGATGATCGTGGCCACCAACGCATTCGGCATGGGCATCGACAAGCCGGACATCCGATTTGTTGCTCATTATCAAATGCCCGGGTCGATTGAAGCCTACTATCAGGAGATTGGCCGCGCCGGACGTGACGGCCTTCCTTCTTCATGCGTTTTGCTTGTTCAACTACGCCGACAAAAACACGCACGACTTTTTCATCGAGGGTTCTTATCCAGGACCGGAACTGGTCAAAGAAGTTTACGCTTCGCTTACTGGCGACCGGCTTGAAGCGGATAGAACTCTCGGCGTCCGAAATAGCGAAGCGCGCCGGCGCTCGTAACGAGATGGCGGTTCAATCTGTTCTCTACCTGCTCGAACGCGCCGGTCACATCGCCAGGAGTTCCTACGACCAACGCACTGCCCGATGAACCCCCTCCATGGGAAACCGCGGCCAGAATCAAATCAGAAGGAGCGGTGGTCTCGAAGGGATCGGGCGCGACTGCGTCTTCTGGCAAGAGTCAGCCGCGCCGCGGTCGTAGCATCATCATGTTGGACCAGGCGCCGTTGACAGCTCTCCGCGTCGAGTCTGGTGATGTTGCTCGCCGGGCAGCGCTTGAGCGTCGAAAGCTGCGAGAGATTATCGAGTTTTGTTATACGGAGCACTGCTATCGCGCTCATATCCTTGACTACTTCGGCGACCGTCATCATGCACGCAGGTGCGGCACGTGTGGAAATTGTGCGCCAACTTCTCCTGCACGAACTCCGTTAATCGGTGACGAGTTAGTGTCTGCCACTGTACCGTCCAGCCGAAAGTTAAAAGGCACAAAAGCTGCATCGGTCCCGTCGCTTCGTGCACTCACTACTGCGGAACATCTACGCGTGCGAAAGATACTCGCCTGTGCCGCCCGCTTGAAGGGACGATTTGGCAAAACAATTCTGGCGAACACGCTGCGCGGCTCAGCGGCCAAGGCCATAATGCAATCCCACCTGAACGAGCTGTCGACCTATGGGATTCTGAAAGAAATGCGACTTGAGGAGTTGCTCATCCTGATTGATTCGCTGGTCGCGGCAGAGTGTCTCAAGCTGAGTGGCGGAAACTATCCAACGGTTTCCATTACTGACCTGGGGGAACGGGTAATGCGCGAGCAGGCGCAGGTAGAGTTGAGACTAGATTAGCAGGAAGAAGTCATCGTTCTGATCACGCTTTGCAGTGACTTGACCGTACCGACCTTCGTCGACCGCAACGCTCACAAGCTCCAACTATCGGCTGGTTCCTCCGCTGCTGGAACTTTTGTATTTCTCATCAACAAGGGCACTTGCGAAACGCTATTGTGTCCCGCTGGAGACTCATCTTAGACTTGCGACTCGACAACCTCGGTGACACGTCACACTTACCTGAGTCGCCTGGAAGACTTTCATTGTCCAAACGACCTCAGCCCGGATCAGGAAGCAGAGGTTCCTTATCATCGATTCGACAACAGCGACAGCGACCGGAGAAGCCGGCACGGCTCGGCGAATTGTTTGGCGCGACCTGATGGATGCTTTGGGCTGCGCGGATTCGCATGTTTACCCAGCCGGCGTTGAACTCTTTCGCCAGGATTCCAGTCCCGGTCAGATCTATTTCGTAGAGACCGGCGTCACCAAGTTGACTCGTTACGAAGAAAATGGCGGCGAGTTTATTCTGGACATTCGGTTTCCGGGTTCGCTTCTGGGTTCGGAAGCACTTATACGTCAAAGGCCCCACTCGTTTTCCGCCGCGACAGCTACTCCCTGCCGTCTGATGCCTCTTTCAGCATCGCACTTTCTTCGTCTACTGAAGACCGAATCGATATTGGCAACGTTTCTTCAGGACAGCCTTTGCGCAGCGGTGTTGAGCCAGGCCGCTCGTATGTCCGAGATTGCCTGTTTGCCTGCTCGTCAACGTCTGGAGCAATTGCTCTGGATGCTGGCCCACGAGCGCTTTGAAGGCGGCAAGCGAGGCTTCAAGTTTCAATTACCACTCAAGCATTGGGAGGCTGCGCAGTTACTCGCAATTACTCCTACCTACCTTTCTCGTCTGTTGGGTGAACTGGAGACGGAAGAAATAATTAGCCGGCGAGGTGGCTGGATAGTACTCCGAGAGCCGGCGAGTCTCTGGCATCGAGTTGATGAGTGAGAGCCGACTATTGCGTTTCAAAGTAGTTCGATCACGGGGTCATACCAGTTGAACGACAATCTACAAGGGGAGTCTTTAAGATGCGGGAGGTTGAAATCAATGACAGATGAAGTGCCCGGCACTCGGGATGACTTGGCAGTAAGGGCCGTTCTTCTCCTTGTTCCAGTCACGTTGACGGCGCGATTGCTTGAACTCTGGGCGCCGAAGCCGTTGTCATGGCCGGTGAGCGCTCTGGCTTGGATGCTCTTGATTTACTGGCTGCCTACTAGAGCGGACTTTAGCTTCCGGCGTTGGATAATCATAGTATCGGTCTCAGTACTGCTGGTCCTCATCGTCGCGATTCTGCAACCAGACTTGCTTTAACGACTTGGGCTGGTCTTCACGAATCCCTTTTAGCAGCGCTTCACTTTGGCGCTCATCGACCACTGCACTCTAACTACCTGGAGGACCCCTATGCAACGCACTATCGTCATATCACTGATCTGTAAACGATTCCTAATCACCCTGGCAACTCTCGCTCTTCCGCTCGTTTTAGTCACTCAGACAGAGGCGAAGGCTCTTAAGGACGCGGCGGTCGCCAAAATAGCGTTAGTCTCTCTCGCGGAAATGAAAGGAGCCAACCTCAAGAATACGAATGAAGTTAAGGCCCGGCTCCTATACCTGATGAAACACAATCCGAAAGCAGTCAAACTACTTTCTAAGGAATCTCTTTGTGCGACGCTGGCACTCGAAGAAAGAGTTGGTTTTGGGAGTTGCGTCAAGAACTGTCTGAAGGATGTCGGAATTAGTGCTTTTGCACTGATCGGGTGCGGGGTTTCGTGCGCTATGGCTTGGACTGGAGCTGCAGCGCTGCCATGCGCCGTTTGTCTTGGTGTGAGTATCACTGTCCTCAATACTTGCGCCCTCGGATGCTCGTTATATGGCCGAGAAGAGATTCTTATTGAGGAAAGTTTGACGCGCAACCAGCGCAAATCCCGCGCGCCTACGCGCTCACTGCAGGCAAAGCTCAGGCTTAAACCGGCGATTGCGCAGGCGAACTGAACTTTCAGTCTAATGTGAGTGCTCATTATTTATTTAATGAGGACGGTGCGCGCAGTCGCGTCGGCCCAAGAGCTCGAATTTGCCCGACGTGAAAGTCGACTGCCGCGACTGCGCTCACCACGCTTTTCCTACGAAGGGGAGAAACTCATGAGAATTAAGTCACTCATTGCTTTGGCGATATTAACTGGGCCTCTTCAGGTTGTGGCCCAAACAACGTCAGGCCCGCCGCCATTGACGGCGGTTATGAAGGTTACTGCTTCTGCAGAGCTGGAGGCGGTACTCGCGGAGGTGGGCAAACTGGACGATAAGCTGGCGATAGTAACTGTTAAAGCCCGAACGGCAGGTTTAATTGCGTTGTCCGACCCCATCCGATCAGAAATTATCTTTCGTGAAGTTTGGAAATTCAGCAGAGAACAAACTGATGAGGACTTCGAGAAAGGAACAGCACTGGCCGTGATTGTGAACGAGCTGCTTCCGCGAAACCCCAAGCTCGCCAAACAGTTCTTAAGCGAAGACGCCACGCGCGGATCCAGTCAGGATCTTGAAGTTAATCGCAGGGCGAAATTGGCTTCGCGGCTGGTCGATGAAAATCCTCGGGCTGCTTCAGGAATTTTGGAGGATACATTGACCAGAGGAGTAACGCCGGCTGGATTAGCTGCGCTGTTACGACTGCGGGACAAGAATGCTCTGCTCGCAGATTTCGTTGTTGGGAAGTCGATGGAAGGACTAAGAATTCAACCGGATTTGGTGTCGTTAAGTAGCCTGCACCTGCTGTCGGTCTACCTTTTTCCCGAAGGCAACAACGTGGATCTTAGTTTATCGCTCGAGGGACTGCAGTTCCAATACTTTGCCACCAGCTACGAGGCTCTGCGGGCTTCACTGGCTAAGAGTGAAGAAAACCAGCTGAAAGAAAAGGCGTACACGAAAACCGAATTGCAGCGTCGCGGTCTGCATCAAGCGCAATTGTCGATGGTATTAGCAGCGCTGGCGCCGCGACTAGCGCCTAACCTCATCGGTGAGTTAAATGCCCTCGCGGACAAGCTTGGGGCGCAATTGCCACCCAATCTCGCACACTTGGCTAAACTTACTAGTTCCAGATTGGCTGGCGATAGGACTCTTCCGGAAGATCCAGATCATGCGATACCGCTGGCGATCCAGGGTGGCGACTATGACGAGGCGACTCGCCTAATCGACGCTCTGAAAAGTGAGGAGATGAGGAAGCTCTATTCGCAACTTCTGTTAAAGACGGAGGCCAGATCCCTCTTGAGTACGGGAGACGTGGCCAAAGCTTTGACACGGATTAGGAAAGTGGAAGACGAAAATGCGCGGCTGGTGTTTTACCTCGAAGCGCTAAAAGCCGCGGAAAAGAAAAATGATCCTTCGCTTTCCAGCGTAGTCATAAATGAAGTTCGAGGCTTCATTCCGCAGGTCGACCGGAATGGGCTGCACGTGAGAACGCTGCTGGCCTTCGCTTCTCAGCCTGCCGCCCTGGCGTCCACTGATGAAGCTCTGGGGTTTCTGAATTCAGCAGTCGGGTCGATTAATTCCCTCGCGAAGTCCACCAAGGATGACACGCGAGGAAAATCTGCTCTCGATCAGGCGTGGGCGGAGGTCAATGATCCGCGCAGCTTTCTGGATTCGCCGGAGTTTGCACATGCGTTCTCTACAATCGGGTTGCTTGATCTGGAGCGGACGATTATTGAAGCGAGGAAGATAGAAATTAAGTCGCTGCAACTCGTCGCGCGGCTCGAAGCGGCCGGTGAGGTCTTGCGAGCAGATGCTCGCAGGCCCAAACTGAAAACCACAACCAAAACCGTCAACGCTTCCCGCTGATCGTGGTCCAGCTATTTCAGCGAGATGCGCATCTTGCGGCTCAGCGCACAACGCCCGTTAAGGGGCTGGAAGCGCTCGCATAGAGCCGCTTGGGCATCCGGCCGGCCAGGTAAGCAAGCCGGCCAGCCTGGATCGCCAGTTTCATGGCGGTTGCCATCGTTGCTGAGTCGCGCGCTTCGGCTATCGCAGTATTCATCAGCACGGCATCTGCACCCAATTCCATCGCAATTGCAGCATCACTCGCAGTGCCGACTCCGGCATCGACAATGATAGTCGCATCGGGAAGTTGTTCGCGCATGATGGCGAGGTTGGCGGGATTCTGGATTCCCAGTCCCGAGCCTATCGGCGCCGCGAGAGGCATCACCGCAGGACAACCTGCGTCCAACAATTTCCTGGCCATGATCAAATCGTCGGTGAAGTAGGGCAAAACGACAAAGCCTTCCTTAACCAGGACACGCGCCGCTTCCAGTGTCTGCTCATTATCCGGGAACAACGTGGTTTGATCGCCGATAACTTCAAGCTTGATCAGATCTGTCTCCAGGGCTTCTCGCGCAAGGCGGGCAGTGCGAATTGCCTCCTCGGCCGTATAGCAGCCGGCAGTGTTCGGAAGAATTGCCAGTGACGGATCGAGATGGTCAAGAAATGATTCACTGCTTCGATCCAAAGGCACGCGTCTGACGGCGACAGTCACCATTTCCGCCCCCGAAGCAGCGTGCGCCGACTTCATTTCACTAAAGGTTCGATACTTTCCGGTCCCGATAATTAGCCGCGACTTAAATTCGCGCGCTCCGATTTTGAACACATCCGTTTCTGCTGCAAGTGCTGTTGACATGATTTCGATTATATTGCGGCGCCGGCCCGATGCCTATTGCTGACGTCAGCAGCCACCACCTACGAAATGCACGATCTCAATCTTGTCGTTCGAGTTGAGTATTGTGTGGGCCCAGTCTATGCGACGAATCACCGTGCCATTAACCTCGATCGCGAGACGCTCTAACTGCAAATCCAGGACGCCGATCAGATCCTGTATTGATAACGGCAGATCAAATTCTCGAAACTGACCGTTGACCTGGATTCGCATGGACTGGCAATCCTCAACCGGCAGGGTGAATCACGCGACGCAGCTCAGCAGTTTCGCCCTGGGCCTCTGCCCGAACAACAACCGCAGCGCGTCCGGATGAAAAGGTCGGCAGAACAATGGAAACTACGCCGACGCCATCGCGTTGAGTTTTCACAGAATAGATTTGAGGTCGAAAAGTGGCGCCCAGGACTTTAATAGAGAGTGATGCGCCACCGACAGGCTTTTCGTCATCCCCCACTCGACGTTGCAGCAGGATCCGTATGGTTGTGCTTTGTCCGGCGACAAATTCCTCATCATCAAGAATGCTCAACTTGAGAACGTCTTCGGCTTTCGCCTTGTCCTTCTTCTTTGGCCGCGAAGGGCGACGCGAATCATAAACTGTATAAGCCTGTTCCTTCGTTGCGGAAAAAATCGGCTTTACCGGCATTGGCCGGTCTGAAATCGGCGGCGTCGGACGATTGACGATCTCACTTTCCGGCTGCGTCTTGACCGCCGGGGTCCCAGTCGGTTGTTGGCCGAGCCGAAGAGTTCTCGATCACAAACCCCTGGGTGGCTGCAGACGGTGACGGTGGTGGCGGTTCGACCGTAGGTTCTGTCGCCTTCGGAGTTGAAATTTTGGCCCGCCCGCCCTCTTCCCGGCGAGCGCTCATTTGCTTCAGTTCCTCGATGCGTCCCGCATTGATGGCCGCGCAGATAAGACGATGTTGCCGCTTCAAACGTTCCGCGAGTGCCTGGTCGCTAAAACCATCGGCTATCAGGTCCTCATATGGAGTTCGCTTCGCGGCGAGAATTTCTCCACCGGAATAGACCAGCGAAAGTATGAGTGGCGTTTCGAGACCCTTGTCTTCTGTTTGCACGTGATAGACAACTCCATCACGCTCGATGTCAGTATTGAATCCTGTTATCACAATTTTTTAAATCACCGCGTGTTCGAATCGCCTCGTCGAACACCTCGCGCGACAATTGCCACGAAGGTCAACTGAATCGAAGTTAACACAGCAAATTTTGCAGGGTCAATTCACTATTTCTGAAACGTAATCGGCTTTAACAGACGTGCTTGACACCCCAGATCACTTGAACTAGGATTCGGCTTGTACAATGATTCCCAATCTAAGAATGGTTCATCAGTCCCGTCGGCGCTGATGCGCAGCAGTCTAGTTAGAGCCGGGTTTAGGAATGTCATTTCGTCTCATTGACTATTTGCCAGTGCTCCTGGTTTTTGTCGTGGCCGCCGGTTTCGCCGTCGGCAATGTCTTCATTTCGCAGTTTATCGGACAGCGAAAGCAGACGCGGACCAAGATGATGCCTTACGAATGCGGTAAGGACCCGGTGGGCACGGCGCGCGAACGTTTCTCCGTAAAATTTTATCTGATCGCGATGATCTTCATCTTGTTTGATATTGAGGTCATCTTCCTGGTTCCGTGGGCTGTGGTCTTCAAGACCCTCTCCGGTCCAGCATATGGTTTAGGGACGCTGGTTTACGTGGAGATGATGGTGTTTGTAGTTCTTCTGCTCGCCGGTTATGTCTACGTGATCAAGAAGGGCGCGCTTGATTGGAGCGATCGTGCGCGTCGCGAGGCAGAGGCTGAAGGCCGGCTGCTGGCCGACATGGAAAAGCGGCAATTGGACATGAAGCGCACGGCTGCGTAGGAAAATTAATGGGACTCGAAAATATCATCGCCGAAGCTCTGCCCGAAGTACTGACCACGCGACTCGATTCGTTAATCAACTGGGCGCGTAAATCTTCGCTGTGGCCTGCAACGTTCGGCCTTGCCTGTTGCGCGATCGAGATGATGAACGCCACCTCATCGCGAAACGACCTCGCGCGTTTTGGCTCTGAAGTATTTCGCGCCAGTCCCCGGCAAGCCGACGTCATGATTGTTTCGGGACGAGTGTCGCGCAAGATGGCCCCCGTGTTGAGACGCATTTACGATCAGATGCCGGAGCCGAAGTGGGTTATTTCGATGGGCGCCTGCGCTACGTCCGGCGGAGTTTTTGATAATTACGCCATTGTGCAGGGCGTAGACAAGATTGTTCCCGTGGACGTTTACATTCCCGGATGCCCCCCGCGCCCCGAGATGCTGATTCATGCAGTGATGATGCTGCAGGACAAAGTCATGAAGGAATCGTCGCGCGATCGCCGCGACATTCCCGAGGCCGAGGCTCGCACTGCCGTCGTTCCCGGAACATTGCCGATCACGGATGGCTCAACAGCCCTGAACAATGCATTACCGGAATCCAGGCCGTATTCAATTGCATCGCGACACGAGCGCCGTCGCTCTTCGTAGTTTAGCTGCGAGTAATCCTTCATGAGCACAGGGACAAACAGCGGGAACATCTTGCCTGAATCGGCTGATCAGGATGTGAATCAAAGATCGACGCCGTCCCAGTTGGTGGCGGCGTTGCAGCGTCAACATCCGGATTGGGTCGGTGAGATAGTTGAGGCGCTGGGCGAAGTGACCGTCACCATCCCCGCGGTTCATATCGCAGATGTTTGCGCGGAACTAAAAACTGGGCCCGATACGCGGTTTGATTTCCTGTCGGATATTTGCGGCGCGGACCGCGGCGTAGAAGAAGAGCCTCGCTTCGAAGTTAATTACCATTTATTTTCAACCATCATCCATCATCGCCTCCGTTTGAAAGTTTTACTTAACGAAGGCGAAGCACACGTGCCGACTGTGACAGGCGTATGGCGCACGGCAAATTGGCATGAGCGCGAGACTTTCGACCTGATGGGCGTGGTGTTCGATGGCCATCCTGATTTGCGCCGGATACTTCTGCCTGACGATTGGCAGGGACACGCGTTGCGTAAGGATTTCCCGTTGCGAGGTTACGAACCGTATTCGTTGAAATAGTCCAATGTCCGGAGTCCAACGTCCCAACTGTTAACCGGACGTGAGACGCCGACTTTGGACTTTTGACAGTGGACTTTGAACATGAGCGCAGTAAACATTCCGCCTCAATTCGAGATTGTCGATCGGCCGCTCGACACGCAGATGACCATCTCGATGGGACCGCAGCACCCATCGACGCATGGTGTGCTTCGTCTCGAGCTGGTCCTCGATGGCGAAATGGTAGTCAAGGCGACGCCGGACATCGGCTATCTCCACACGGGGATGGAAAAGCTCTTTGAGTATAAGAAGTATCAGCAGGGGATCGTGATCACCGACCGGATGGATTATCTGAATCCGTTGGGGAATAACCTGGCCTACGTGATGGCGGTCGAGAAACTCCTCGAACTGGAGATTCCCGAGCGCGCTCAAACGATTCGCGTGCTGATGTGTGAACTGCAGCGGATCGCGTCTCACCTCGTCTGGCTGGGCACTCATGCGCTCGACATCGGCGCCATGTCCGTCTTTTTCTATTGCTTCCGCGAACGCGAAAAGATTTTAAATTTGATAGAGGCAGCGTCGGGCGGACGTTTAACGCCCTCCTATTTCAGAATCGGCGGTCTGATGATGGATCTGCCGTCGGGTTTTGAACGGCGCGTAAGCCAATTTCAGGATGGGTTCATCAAGGCTGTCGATGAGTTTCATGTCCTGCTTACCGGCAACAGAATTTTCCGGAATCGCACGCAGGGCGTTGGCGTAATTACTGCTGAAGATGCGATCGACTGGGGCTTGTCTGGTCCATGCCTGCGCGGTAGCGGTGTGAATCTCGATATTCGGCGTGTGAATCCGTATTGCAGTTACGAAACTTACGATTTTGAAACTCCGGTCGAGCAGGACTGCGACGTGTGGGCCAGGTATATGGTGCGCATGCGCGAGATGAAGGAGTCGCACAAAATTGTGGCGCAGGCTCTGGGAAGATTAAGACCGGGACCAGTCAAAGCCGACGCACCTAAAGTAGTCTTGCCGGACCGTGAAGCCATGAAGACGCACATGGATGCGTTGATTCACCACTTCCTGATCGTGGCCGAAGGATTCGATGTGCCGGCGGGTGAGGTGTATCACCCGATTGAAGCTTCAAAGGGCGAGCTAGGCGTCTACGTTAAGTCTGACGGAGGACCAAAACCGGCGCGTGTACATTTCCGCGGACCGAGTTTTGTAAACTTGTCCGCATTGCCGCATATGTCAGAAGGCGCGATGGTAGCGGACATAGTAGCGATCATCGGATCGCTCGATATCGTTTTAGGCGAAATTGATCGCTAGTTTGTTGGTCGTTCGACGGCAGTGCCAATTGCTTCAACTGCAAAGAGCCACTAACAACGGACTACTAACTACTACAGATAAATAATGAGTACACAACTCATCAACATTCAGCCAATGTCGCAGCCGGTGGATATCGGCGACGAGGTCGCTTCATTTTCCGCCGAAGTGGAAGCTGAGATTGATCGACATCTGGCTAAGTATCCGGTGATGCGGTCCGCCATTCTGCCGCTGATGTTTATTGTCCAGCGAGAGCGTGGATATCTGGATGCTCCGGGAGTTGCGTATCTTGCCAGGCGTCTGCATTTGCGGATAACGGACATTTGGGAAGTCGCCACGTTTTATTCAATGTTGAATACAACGCCGGTTGGCAAATATCACATTCAGGTTTGCAAGACCCTTTCATGCAAGATCATGGGCGAACCGGGGATCACCGAACACATCTGCAGCAAGCTGGGCATTCGGCCCGGCGAAACGACTGCCGACGGTCGTTTCACGATTTCGCTGGTCGAGTGTCTCGGGTCATGTGGCACAGCGCCCATGCTTCAGATTGGTTTTGATTACCACGAGAATCTGACGCCGGCGAAGGTCGATCAGATTCTCGACGCGTTGCCTTAACTATTTACTTTTCGGTATTCACTATTCACTGATTAATGTTTATCGGCGCCATCGGATGTGAACCACTTCAGCTCGCGCGAGTCCACCTGGAAAACTCGCACAGCCTGGAAGTCTATCGCCGGCACGGCGGCTACGAGTCGCTGCGCAAAGTCTTGACTTCAATGTCTCCCGACGACGTTATCAATGAAGTTAAGAAGTCGGCGTTGCGCGGACGCGGGGGTGCGGGTTTTCCGACCGGCATGAAGTGGAGCTTTGTTCCCAAAGACTCGCCGAAGCCCAAGTACGTCGTCTGCAACGCCGACGAGTCCGAGCCTGGAACATTCAAGGACCGATATTTGATGGAGCGTGATCCGCACCTTCTAATCGAAGGAATGCTGATCGCTGCCTACGCACTCGGCGCCAAGACAAACTACATCTACACGCGCGGCGAGTATCGCTATCTTATTGACATCATGGACCGCGCGCTTGATGAGGCGCGGGCCGCCGGCTTGCTGGGTGAAAAGATCCTCGGCACAGACTTTTCCAGTGAGGTGTACACGCACACCGGCGCCGGAGCTTATATTTGCGGCGAAGAAACGGCGCTGCTGAGTTCCCTCGAAGGCTTGCGCGGTCATCCGCGCATGAAGCCTCCCTTCCCTGCTGTCTCTGGCCTATACGCCAGCCCAACCGTCGTTAACAACGTCGAGACGCTTACCGCGGTGCCTGACATCATCAGGATGGGTGGCGAGGCTTACCAAAAACTGGGTACCGAAAAAAGCGGCGGTACAAAGCTGTGGTCCGTTTCCGGTCATATAAATCGTCCCGGCGTTTACGAACTGCCGATGGGTTACGACGACATGGAAAAGTTCATCATGGAAGACTGCGGTGGAATGCTGGGCGGGAGGCAACTGAAAGCGGTGATCCCTGGTGGCTCGTCCGTTTACATCATGCGCGCTGATCAGATCATCGGCAAAGACGTGCGCATGGACTACGAAGGACTGGTCGCCGGCGGCTCATCAGTTGGTTCAGGTGGGTTCATCGTCATGGACGAGACCGTCGACATCTTCGAGTCGACCAAAAATCTGACCGAGTTTTACAAACACGAGTCGTGTGGCTGGTGCACGCCATGCCGCGAGGGCACGGATTGGCTGGTAAAAGTATTCAAGCGCATCGCTAATGGCGGCGGCCGCCCTGAAGATGTTCAGCTGATGTTGGACCTCTGCGATAACATCGAGGGCAAATCGTTTTGTCCGCTCGGTGACGCTGCATCGTGGCCGATTCAATCGGCGATCAAGAGGTTTCCCGAAGATTTTAGAAAGCATCTCGTTAATGCGAACGGCGGGTCAGCTACCAATGTTTAGCGGCGGGCATTGGCTGCCGAACATATGTCGAAACCGCGGGCGATGCCCGCTCCTAAACGGGTGGGTCTTGTCTCGAGTGTGATCATGTCCACTGAAGCAATCAAAGTTAACGTCGATGGAACGGACTATGAGGTACCCAAAGGTGCGCGTCTGATCGACGTGTGCCGCGACAAGGGTTACGACATCCCGTCATTCTGTTATTACGCCGACCTCGCGCTACAGGCGTCGTGCCGGATGTGTCTCGTGCGAATCGAGAAGATGCCGAAGCTGCAAACCTCCTGCACTATTACCTGTACCGACGGCATGATCGTCACCACGCAGAGCGAGGAAATCGAAAAGGCCCAGCGCGCGATGATGGAGTTTCTGCTCGCAAATCATCCGCTCGACTGCCCGGTCTGCGATCGCGGCGGCGAATGTGAACTGCAGGAAATGGCGTTTGACTGGGGCGGACTCGAAGAACGTTTCACCGAAAAGAAAAATTATCGCCCGGAGAAGTATCTCTCGCCAATGGTGGCAAACGATCCGCAACGCTGCATTCTCTGCAAGCGGTGCACTCGCGTTTGCGACGAATGGATGGGCGAGGACGCGATTGAAGCTGGCGGACGCGGCGCGAATACTGTTATCGGAACCTACGGCGGCTGGCTCGACTGTTCGCAATGCGGAAACTGTATCGAGGTATGTCCCACCGGCACGCTTCTCGATGCGACGTACCGGCACCAGGCGCGACCCTGGGAGCAGGAGCAAACCATTTCCACGTGCACCTATTGCTCGGACGGCTGTCAGATGTCGCTCGGCGCGCGTGGCGGCGAGCTGATGCGTATCGTTGCGCGCGATCGCTACGTTAACGGACTCAATGGCGAGTTTCTCTGTATCAAAGGACGTTTCGGTCATCCTTTTGTTAACCACGAAGAGCGCATCCGCACGCCGTTGATTCGTTACAAGAAGGGCGGCAAGCTGATTCCTGCTACTTGGGATGAAGCGATACGCCATGTGGCGCGCAAGCTCGATGAAGTGGTGGACGCGCATGGGCCAGACGCGCTTGGCGTCGTCGGCAGCCCTCGCCTTACCAACGAAGCGAATTATCTGCTGTACAAATTCGCAACGGAGTTAGTGGGGACCAAGAGCTACACCACGACGGAATCATTTAATCTGACACCGTTCTTCGCGAATCTGGGCGCGCCCCTGGCCACTCACCGGGATATTCGCTACGCGAAAACGATCCTGCTCATCGGCGGCGAACCTGAAGAGCTCCAACCCCTGACCGGGAAACAAATCCGTCAGGCAGTCAGAAATGGTGGCGCAAAATTAATTGTCATCAATAGCGTGCCGATTAGGCTGGTCGAGCAATCTTCTCAGTTCATTCACATTCGGCCGGGGACTGAAGATGCGGCCGTACTTGCGCTGGCAGACGCAGGCTCGGTCAACACTGCCGCGGGAAAGATGGGCGTAGAAGGATCAGACTTTGAAACGCTGAAAAAAGCGATTGATGAGACGACGGGTGATCTGGTGATCATGTTTGGGACTGAACTTAGCGCCGGTGCGCTGGCCGCTATTGCCCAGCTACCGAACATGCTGAGTCGCGCCGGATTGCGGGTATTGCTTCACCCACTGCCTTTGCATAACAACAGCATTGGCGCTCACGACATGGGAATGATGAGCGGGCAAAAAAGCGCTACCCAAATTCTTGACGCCGCCGGTGAGGCGATTAAGGCAATTTATCTTGCTGGAAGCTTTTCATCCGATCAGTTGCGCGGCCGCGAAACCGCGCTCGACAAGCTGGATTTTTTGGTAGTTCAGGAACTCTTCGAGACCGAGACAACTGCCTTTGCCGATGTCGTGCTGCCGGCTGCCTCATTTGCCGAAGTTGACGGCACGTTTACTAACAACGACGGGTTTGTGCAGCGCGTGCGGCAGTCGATACCTCCGGTAAATCAGGCAAAGGCCGATTGGATAATCACCGCCCAACTAGCGACCGAACTGGAAATGGATTTCGGCTTCAACCTCTCTGCCAGTGCCGTGTTTCTCGAGATCGCTGAACAAGTGCCAGCATATTCCGGGCTGCGCTACCCGTTGTTGAAGGATGAATCGAGTCCGGTGCAGGCGAAATATGGGGTTGTCGAATCGAGGGACCTGACGGCGGAATTGAACTCGCTCCGCGCAGCCGTCGATGCGCTGCCGGAAAGCCGCGAAAAGATAAACGCAACACCGAAGGTTGGTCACGAGCTCTTCAAGATTGGAACGCTTACTGACAAGGTTGCGCAATTTCATTTGCTGGCTGCTGGAAATCCGCGCCCTGAAACTGTGAGAGTTTCGCCACTTTATCAGATTACGGTTGACGAAAGCCTGCGCCAGGAGGCGGTAGGTACAGGTAAATAGTGAATCGTAAATAGTCAATGGCCGACCTGTCCCTGGGCCATCTATTTACCATTCACCATTTACTATTCACTAACAAAAGATGGACCTTAGTAATCCATACATTCACGCTGCGTTGATCATCGTAGCGATTACGATCGCTTTTTTGACCATCATGTTGGTGGTGGCAGCCACGGTGTTGGGCGAGCGTCGTGTACTCGCGTTTATTCAAGGCCGGGTGGGCCCAAACCGGGTGGGCTATTTTGGTGTGCTGCAACCGTTCGCCGACTTCATCAAGACAATGATGAAGGAGGATCTGGTTCCCGATCAGTCCACCAGATTTGTCTTCCTGCTGGCGCCGATGATTGCTGTCGTCACCGCTATCATGGCCATCATCGTCTATCCCTTTGGCCCAACTATTACGCTTCCCTTTCTTGGTACCTTTCCCCTCGTCATTGCCCAGTTTGATGTGGCGTTGCTGTACGTCCTGGGAGTTACGTCGGTCGGAGTCTACGGCATTGCACTGGCGGGCTGGTCGTCAAATAACAAGTACAGCTTGCTCGGCGGTTTGCGCTCAGCGGCCCAGATGATTTCCTACGAACTCGCTCTGGGGTTGTCCCTGATCGGAGTCGTACTCCTGGCTGGAACGCTCAATCTCTATGAAATTGTCGAACAACAGTCGGGTTGGTACGGCTCGCAATGGAACATCATTTACCAGCCGCTTGGCTTCATCCTGTATTTGATTGCGGCGATTGCTGAGACTAACCGCGTACCATTCGATTTACCCGAGGCCGAGACGGAACTAGTAGCGGGCTTTCACACGGAATACAGCTCCATCAAGTTTCTGCTTTTTTTCAACGCCGAATATATCAACATGATCACGGTGTCGATGCTGGCGACGACGCTGTTTCTCGGCGGCTGGAACGTGCCTTTTGCGGAATATCTTTTCGGCCGGGGCACGCTACTGTTTGCCTTTGTTTCTGTCATCGGATTTTTCGCCAAGATCGTCTTCTTTCTTTTCCTTTACATTTGGTTGCGTGGGACGTTGCCGCGCTTTCGTTTCGATCAGTTGATGGATTTCGGCTGGAAGTTTCTCCTGCCGGTGGCGTTACTGAATATTGTTTTGACCGCGACGGTATTGTTTGTCAAAGGGAGTTTGGGAGGCTGAGGTCGTTAAGAGGTGGAGAGTAAAAAGCAAAACTCAGTCTTTCAGTGACTCTTCACTTTTCACCTTTCACTCTTCGCGTATTGATTGATTCACATGAGCGCTGTCCTTTTCATTTTGTTTGCCGGTTTGGCCATCGGTTGCGCGGTTGCAGTCGTGGCGCAGCGCAATCCGCTTTATAGCGCCATCTCTCTGATCGGAGTTTTTGTTGCGCTCGCGGCAATTTACGTAACGCTCGCTGCGCCCTTTATCGCGGCGGTTCAGGTAATCGTCTACGCCGGCGCGATCATGGTGCTCGTAATATTTGTAATCATGCTGCTCAACGTTGAGCATGAGGAACCGCGGCGGAAACGCCTGGGTTTTCTGGTGCCCGTGGCGATCGGTATGGCTGCGATCCTGATTGCAGAAACGGCCTTCATCCTATATTCGGTGCAGGCCTCGGGCGTGAAGCCCGCAGGCCCAACGTCAGATGTGGGATTGACTCATTCCATCGGCGTAAATCTCTTTACGGCTTACCTCCTTCCGTTTGAAGTCACCTCGATTCTGCTTGTTGATGGCAATCGTCGGAGCCATGTCGTTGGCCCGTCAGGGAAAACTGCTGTCCCCAACCGCGCGGGTAGTGCCCGGGTCACAGGTTTTGGCAATGGATATCGTTAGACCACGCGGCGAAGAAGATTTGACTGCGGTGGAAACAGACTACTACCGCGGAGGCGGCGCAGTTAATGGGCGTAGAGTTTCAGAGCGATCCGGAGGAACGGGAGTAAAAGACTATGGAGCCACAACTCTCATGGTATCTCGCGCTCTCCGCCGTTCTGTTTACGATCGGCGCGGCCGGCGTAATTATTAAGCGGAACGCGATTGCGATGTTCATGTGCATTGAGCTGATGCTAAATGCGGTGAACCTGACCTTTGTTGCTTTCTCGAGTTTTTTTCAGGATGTGAACGGGCAGCTTTTTGTTTTCATCGTCATGACGGTAGCTGCGGCCGAGGCAGCGGTGGGACTTGGCATCATCATCGCCATCTTCCGGAATCGCGAATCGCTTGACGTTGATGAGGCCAGCATTTTGAAAATGTAGCTACTGGGAGCGCGGGCGTCCCGCCCGCAATGAGCGCGACGGAACGCGATACAGCGCAGAATTGGTTGCCAGTGAGTTGAATGGACAAGGAATGCGGGCGAGACGCCCGCGCTCCAAGTAAAGAGTCGGATGGACAACAATCTCTTAAGTTTAATCATTTTTGCGCCGCTGGCCGGTGCGGCCATCAATTGGTTTGTTGGCCGCCGCTTGCGCAATGAAAAGTTTATCGGGTTCGTCGCCTGTTCTTCGGTAGGAATCTCAGCCCTCGTCGCTTTCTATCTCGCCCTAAAACCAGGCGGCGCGCTTCATCTGGGCGAACCCGGCGTCACTACTCCCGTTGTCGATCATCTCTGGACCTGGATTCAAGTGGGCCAGTTTCGCGCAGACTTCGGTCTCGCAATGGACCGCCTGAGTGGCACCTACGCGCTCTTCGTTACCTTCATCGGTTTCCTTATCCACCTCTTTGCCGTTGGTTACATGCAAAAAGACAGCGGCTTCTATCGCTTCTTTGCGTACCTGAATCTGTTCATGTTTGCGATGCTGACGCTTGTCCTCGCAGACAATTTCCTGCTGATGTTTGTCGGATGGGAAGGTGTCGGGCTCTGCTCCTACCTGTTGATTGGATACTACACCGATAAACAGGAAGCCGGCGACGCTGCCAAGAAGGCGTTCATTACAAACCGTGTCGGCGATTGGGGTTTCGTAATGGGCTTGATGCTCATCTTTGCGATTACTGCAGGAATGGGCGAAGGCACGATCAGTTTCTTTGATAATCCGGACACTCAGCGTGAAGAGCGTCTTCAGCGTAATCAGCAGCCTGCCGGTCGAGGCGTTCTCCTGGAAAGCAATCTTTGCAGGTGGCCTGACTTCAGTGGCGGTCTTGCTTTTCATCGGAGCGGCAGGCAAGAGCGCACAGATTCCGCTTTATGTCTGGTTGCCTGACGCGATGGCCGGCCCCACTCCCGTATCCGCTTTGATCCACGCGGCCACCATGGTGACTGCCGGCGTCTACATGATCGTTCGCTGTTCAGAGATCTACGTGCACGCCCCGACGGCAATGTTCATCGTCGCGATCATCGGCGCTGCGACCGCATTGTTCGCGGCCACCATCGGCATTGCTCAAAACGACATCAAGAAAGTGCTCGCGTATTCGACGGTTTCCCAACTTGGCTACATGTTTCTGGCGTGTGGCCTGGGGGCGTTTGGCGCAGCGATATTCCATGTGATCACGCACGCGTTTTTCAAAGCGCTTCTCTTCCTCGGTTCCGGTTCAGTTATTCACGGCATGCATCACGAGCAGGACATGCGACGCATGGGCGGACTCCGGAAATACATGCCGATTACCTTCGCGACCATGTTGACAGGCTGGCTGGCGATCTCGGGAATACCGATCTTCGCGGGCTTCTTTTCCAAGGACGAAATCCTTTGGAAGGCATGGAGCGCGGGAACATTTGCCTTGCCGAGTCCTGCGTGGAGCAAGGCGCTCTGGTTTGTCGGCGCCCTGACGGCTTTGATCACTGCGGTCTACATGACCCGCATGATGGTCATGACTTTTTGGGGGACAGAACGCTTTCGGGAAACGCACAGCAGTCACAGCGACGACAGTCATGCCGTGGATGCTAATGCGCACGCCTCGGATCATGGCGCTGCGCACGTTCATGTTCCACACGAGTCACCATGGACGATGACTGTGCCGCTTAATCGTGCTCGCAGTTCTTTCAACTTTCGGCGGATTGATTGGCGTTCCTTATGCGCTGGGTTCATTCTTCAGTGACCATCCAACAAATTACATCGAGCAAACTTTAGGACCAGTGATCAGCGAACTGCCTTCCGCCGGCCACGGGGAGAGTGGCGATCCGCTCCGACTGAACACGTGGAGTGGTTGTCACCCAAACCGCAGGAAACGGATGCTGCGCCGCCAATCCACTCGCTTGAGAAAACCGCGTCCGCCACTACTGAACATCCACACTCGCCTGAGGAAATCAGGGCTGAGCGTCTGCTTGCAGTGACTGTCAGTGATAATCGCGGCGCTGGGAATTGCTTTTGGTTGGATGGTCTTTAAGAAGCGGCCCCTGCTTGAGATGCCGCGCTTGCTGGAAAACAAATACTACGTCGATGAGATTTATGAAAAGACGATCATCAACCCAATCACCGTTGGATCACGCGAAGGTCTTTGGAAGCTGTTCGATATCGGAGTGATCGACGGTTTTCTACACGCGATTGGTGACGTAGTAACGGAAACGGGTGGACTTTTGCGCCGGTTGCAGGCTGGGTTTGTGCGCGGCTATGCCGCAATTATCCTTCTCGGCGCTTTGGCAGTCATCGGGTTTTTTGCATATTCGGCAGTGCGGGGTTCGGGGCTGATTCCGTAACGAGCAGCGCCTAAATTTATGCAGCAATATCTTCTAACTATCATCATTCTGTTGCCGGTCATCGGCGCTCTGGCTACGGTCGGCTACAGCCTGCTGCCCGGCAAGCGTGAATCAAACTACAAATGGATTGCGCTTGGATTCAGTCTGGTTGATTTCGCCCTCTCACTTCTCTTGATTCGAGGTTCGCAATCATCCGCGTCTGGATTCCGGTTCGTCGAAGATGTGCTTGTGGATCGGATCGATCGGCGCTCATTATCACGTGGGAGTTGATGGCATCAGCCTTTGGTTAGTAATTCTCACAACGCTGTTAATGCCCATTGCGATCATTTCAAGTTGGACGGCCATACATAAACGTCAGCTAGCCTACTACGTCTTCCTGGGTCTATTAGCGGGCGCGATGATCGGTGTCTTCGTTTCACTCGATCTGCTGCTTTTCTACTTGTTCTTCGAAGCATCGCTCGTGCCGATGTTTTTCCTGATTGGAATTTGGGGCGGAGAGCGAAGAATTTATGCGGCCGTCAAATTCTTTATTTACACAGCGGTCGGCAGTTTACTCATGCTGGTCGCGATCATCGCTCTCTTCTATATCTACGGCACGTTTGACTACACCACGATTCTCGCCGCGATGACTGCCGGTGGCACCACGCTCTCATCTCAGGCGCAGTTTTGGTTATTCCTGGCTTTCGCTTTTGCTTTTTGCATCAAGATTCCGCTGTTTCCGCTGCACACCTGGTTGCCCGACGCGCACACTGAAGCGCCTACTGCAGGTTCGGTTATTCTCGCCGGCGTTTTATTGAAGATGGGAACCTATGGCCTGCTGCGGTTTAACCTTGGCCTCTTCCCCGAAATGGCGCGAGAGTTTGCGCCGGTGATGATTACCCTTGCGGTCATCGGAATTATCTATGGCGCTCTGGTCGCCATGGTTCAGCCGGACGTGAAACGGCTGGTTGCATATTCTTCAGTAAGCCACATGGGGTTTGTCGTGTTGGGCCTCTTCTCATTCACTGAAATGGGCATTCAGGGCGCTCTATTTCAGATGCTGGCGCATGGGGTCTCGACCGGAGCGCTCTTCCTCTTCGTCGGATTTATCTACGAACGCCGGCACACGCGAATGATCAGCGAATTTGGTGGGCTATCCACGCCGATGCCATGGTTTGCCACTCTCTTTGTGATCGCTTCCCTTTCGTCGATCGGCCTGCCGTTTTTGAATGGTTTCGTTGGCGAGTTTCTAATCATGATTGGCAGTTGGACTTCAAACGCAATTCAGTACCCGCGCATCGCGACTATGTTCGCCGGCACCGGCGTGATTTGGGCGGCAGTCTACATGCTATGGATGCTGCAACGCGTGGTGTTTGGCAAAGTAACGAACCCTGAAAATGCGAACCTGCAAGATCTAAACGGCCGTGAGATCGGACTGATACTTCCCCTGTTGGCGTTGATGCTTTTCATGGGCGTTTACCCAGGCGTGTTTCTGAATCGGTCGAGGGCCAGTGTTGAGGAGATTCGCGTTCGGGTGGGAGAGCCGAGAACAGGCGGGTCATTTGAGACGGCGTCCGCAAATGAAAAAAGGAAAGCCAGCGAGCCCGGGGCACATTAAACAACACGATGAATTTCTTTGCGCTACAGTCAGTCCTGCCCGACGTTAGCTTCGCGCTAATTCTGCCCGAGCTGATCGTGTGCATCGTAGGCGTGATTGTGATGCTCCTGGATGCCTTCGCAAAGCCGGCTCAACGGTGGGTTACAGGCAGTGTTTCACTGGCCGGTCTAATTGCAGCTGCTATTGGCGCAGCCTGGCTTTGGATCGGATGGAACGGGACGGCTGAAGCTTTCAACGGCATGATCCTTTTGGACGGCCTTCGTTTAGGGTTCACTTTTGTTTTCCTGATCGTCTCAGCGTTAACACTTCTTATTTCGATGGTTTGGGTCGAAAGCGAACGGCTGCCGGCCGGCGAGTTTCATTCGTTGCTGATGTTTGCCACAGCGGGAATGATGTTCATGGCTTCAGCCGGTGACCTCGTAATCGTTTTTCTGGGCCTCGAAATCCTGTCGATCGCCACTTATGTGATGTGCGGCTTCCGTCGCACGGACGTGCGCGCCAATGAATCCTCGATGAAGTATTTCATCCTCGGATCCTTTTCGTCAGCATTTCTGCTTTACGGCATTGCGTTAATCTACGGCGCTACTTCCACCGTCGCCGGCTTGCCCGGCACTACCAACATCGCTGAGATAGCCCGCCGACTTCCTGAGGCGCAGTTTCCACTTCTGCTGTTTGCAGGCGCGGCAATGATGCTGGTTGGATTTGGTTTCAAGATCGCCACCGCGCCATTTCACGTTTGGACCCCGGACGTCTATGAAGGCGCGCCGACTCCCGTTACTGCATTCATGGCCGCCGGGCCGAAGGCGGCAGGCTTCGCCTCATTCATCCGAGTCTTTGTCTTCGCTTTCCCATTCGTGGTGGCGGGCTCCGCGACGGTTGGAAGCCAGATTCATCAGGCGTGGATATGGGCGATGGTAGCGCTCGCGATTGCTACGATGACCGTAGGCAACGTGGTGGCGATCACCCAGAATAATGTGAAGCGGATGCTCGCCTATTCTTCAATCGCACATGCGGGCTATGCAGTGGTGGGATTTATTGCTGCGGGCGCGGCGGCGGACTTTGCCCAACGCGACGCTGCGATTAGCGCAGTCCTCTTTTATCTGCTTACCTATGCGGTGATGAACCTGGGCGCTTTTGCTGTCGTGCAGATGATCGCGCGCTCAGGCGATCGCCGCACCGAGGTGGAAGACTACAGCGGTATTGGGTTTCAGTCGCCCTGGCTGGCATTTGCTTTGTCGCTGTTTCTGCTGAGCCTGCTCGGCATGCCGCTCACTGCGGGTTTCATGGGCAAGGTAATGGTGTTTCGCGCCGCCCTCGATCAGGGTTACTTCGTGCTGGTAGTGATTGGCGTATTAAACACCGCCGTGTCGGCTTACTATTATTTGCGGCTAATCATCGTGATGTTCTTCCGTGAACGAACTACCGCATGGGAGGCCCCACGCATTCCGGCGAGTATCGGCATCGTATTGGTGTTGACGATTCTCGGCGTGTTCTACCTCGGTCTGTTCCCCGGCCGAGTAATCAATGCCATCCAAACCAAACCGTCTATTTCCGTATCGGTTCGCTAGCTCGCCCTCGTTTCAAACTGACTTTAGGCTGACCCGGAAATGACTGCTGAAGAACACGCTGCGCAAGTCAAACGCGAGCTGGGAGACGCCTGGTTGCCGAATATTTATCGCGACCGCATTCGTAAGCTTCGCACCCGTTCATACACCTTACCTGCAGTAACGCCAAAGACGCGTATAGAGATCCATCACACTTTGCTCGGAGTGGAATTAAAGGCCGGACGCAAGCGACTGCTGTGTCCCGATCTCGCGACCGCGCGATATCTTTCGGTCTTTGCCCGAGCTGGTTGCGAAGATGTGGCGTTGCCTTACGACATCACGCGGATTTCACAACTTGCGGACGAGATCGAGTCGTCCTGGCATCGGATGATTCTGCTCGCGGAGCACTATGCGCATGAAGAATCGGAGACTTTCAAGTCGCGAATCAGGCGTTTATTGATCAGCAAGATAAGAGCGGAAGTGTTCGACGCAGGCGCCGGCAGCTCCATTCCGGAATTCAAGCAGACCACGCGACAGCGCAAGACTATGAGCGTGGGAAGCTTTCCACTTGCTTTAGAGCAGAGTTCGAAGTTTAATACTCGACAACATGATTGAAGAGCTCAGGGAAGTATCGACCGAAACCGCCGCCATCTGATCCAGTCGCCACGTTGCCGTTTCCTTTTAACCAACACACCTTCTGCCGTTACGAGCCGATCGAGCAACGCGTTGAGAAAGCGCGAGTACTGGTCGTTGATAGCTTGTTGCGCGATGAAGATGATCTCTCAGATGTCGCCCGCACGCGAGTGGGGCAGCACCATGGCGATCGAGATCAAGCGCGAGCGGAAGATTGCCGGAATGGCGATCGAAAATATCCTCAGCAACATTGAACGGTTGGTCAAGGATCCCACCACGGAAGTAACCCATCTGGCTTTGATAGCGGAGGCTGCGGCGAAGTTTAACCCGGATGCGATCGTGATCAGCGGAACGCTGCGCGACTTCGACTACTACAACCCTAAAGTGATCGAGACCTTCGGCGAATTTATTCGCGCGACGAAGATTCCAGTCCTGGCGATCTGTGGCGGGCATCAATTGGTCGGGATGAGTTTCGGCGCTCGTGTAATTACGCTCGACCGGCTCGAGCAACACGAGCAACGGCTGAATCGGCCTCTCGAATACCAGTATCGCTTCATCCGTATAACGGATTCAAAGGATGCCATCTTCAAGGGCATGGCTAATCCCAGCTCAGGTCTTTGGCAGGATTACACTACCGAAGCGCGCGTGCTGCGCGTCTGGCAGAATCACGGCCTCCAACTCGATCGGCTGCCCGAAGGCTTCAGTCTCCTGGCGACTTCATACCTTTGCCGGAATCAGATGATGGTCAAACGCAACGAGGGCCAATTGATTTACGCGGTGCAGTTTCACCTCGAAAAGTCGTTTGAAGACTGGAATAAGTCGCGCACTCGCTGGGAACATCAAAACGAATCACGCGACGGCCGAATACTCTTTGAAAACTTCCTCATCCTCGCTCTCGCACATTTGCGCTAATCGCTGATAGCCCTCAGTGGTGAATCGAGCCGGCTTCGATTATGGAAGTGATGACGCGCTCAAACACCACCATCCGCTTAAGAGTCTTCATTTCAGTTATCCTGTTCGGATCACTTCTTTCTGCTTGCAGCAACTCCATTAGAAACAGTTCCCAGTCGCAGTCTCGCAACGAGTCAGGACTCGATGTATTTGAGAATTACCTCAACTCCGATCCGCCGCCTGCAGATGGATTCGACTTCCCCTTTGGTCGCGGCGAGGCGGCGGCGCTTACGTTGATAAGGCAACCGGTAAGAACCACAACGGCTGGTACGTCGCCACCCATTTTGCGGAGAATTACAGTCTGGGGATCCATCCGGGTGAAGACTGGAATGGCACCGGCGGCGGTAATTCCGATTTGGGCCAGGATGTCTTTGCGGTGGCCAAGGGACGCGTCACTTTTGCGGCGAACTGCGGCAAACTATGGGGCAACGTCATCGTCATCAAGCACACGTTTTACGAAAACCACGAAAAGAAGGAAGTCATTTCCCTTTACGCGCACTTGCAGAAGATTATCGTGCGCGCCGGTGAAACGGTGGGGCGAAGGCATCGAATTGCGACGATTGGTCAGGACCCCGATAAGTTGTTTGACGCGCATTTACATCTTGAACTCCGTCTTGATGAATCGCTTGCGCCGACGTATTGGCCGAGTTCAAATAACAAGGATGTGAACTGGGTAAAAGAGCACTACCTCGATCCAAGTGCTTTTATCAAAAGTCACCGGAAGACGCTGGTGCCACAGTCTGAGAGCCACCTGATTCTGGTGGACCAAGCCAGCTACAAAATGCGGTTATATGAACGGAATGTTCTGTTAAAGGAATATGACGTGAGCTTCGGCCAGGCTACCGGACCCAAGCAACGAGAGGGAGACAACCGAACGCCTGTCGGTATGTACTTTGTGATTCAAAAGCATCGCGGTAAGTTTGACGGCCCTTATGGTGACTACTACGGCGGACACTGGATCAAAATCAACTACCCAAATCGGTTCGATGCGGCCCGCGGAATTGGAGAGCGATTGATCAATGCGGCACAGGAGGCAGAAATATCCAGTGCGTGGGAGTCTCGTGGGCCAACGCCCCAAAATACTTCGTTGGGCAGCGGGATCGGCTTTCACGGTTGGATTCGCGAGTGGCAAAACGACGGGCCAAGACATCTTTCCTGGGGTTGCGTGGTGTTGCACCTCAACGACGTGAAAGAATTCTACGACCGCATTGATAACGGGACGATGGTAGTGATCTTTTGAAGAATGAAGATAACTTCACAGCCTCTGAATGAATCAACCCTTGCACGCGCGGCGCGAACCCTCGCCCGGCGCGACGGCATCCTGGCGTCCATTCTGAAAGAAAACGGACCGCCGCCGCTTTGGGCACGCAAGCCTGGATTTTCCACCCTCGTCCACATCATCCTGGAGCAACAGGTTTCGCTCGCATCGGCAGCCTCGATCTTTGCCCGAGTAAGACGGAACACAGTTCCCTTTCGCCCAGCCCGCATGATCGAACTGGGCGACGTCCATTTGAAATCGCTGGGGCTAACGCGACAAAAAACTGCTTATTGCCTGCACCTGTCAGAGTCGTTGGTCGAGAAGCGTTTGCGCTTATCTCAACTTTCGCAGATGAATGATGACGAAGCCCGTGCAGCGCTGATGCAGGTCAAAGGAATTGGCAGGTGGAGTGCGGATATCTATTTGCTGATGGTAATGCTGCGGCCCGACGTCTGGCCGGCAAATGATCTGGCCCTGGCTATCGCGGTCCGGAAGTTGAAAGGTCTCAGTGCGGTGCCAAGTCAGGAGAATTGCAACGAATGGCCGAGGCTTGGCGGCCGTTTCGATCAGTTGCTGCTCGGATGTTCTGGCAGCACTATCTGGCACAACAAAAAGCAGCGCGCGCAATTCGCAAGGATACAGCAAAGCACTTGAGCAAGTAACAACCGCCTACTTGGATATGGATGACGCTGAAGTGACTGGCCGCGACGACATCGTGAAGTCGGTCGCCACCGGCACATTCTCCATCGTTAATTCAATCAGGCGATCGACCACGCTTTTTAGGTCTTTGGTTTCCTCAAACACACGCAGCTGTTCCTCCGCGGAGGTGCGACGTTCAAGGATTGTATGCACGTGCTCGATCTCCTTGCGCGAGTCGAGTTCGTCAACTACGTCATCGACAAAATCCAGTAACTCCAGAATGAGATCGCGCGTGGGTACTTCCTTCTGCTTGCCGAAGTCGATCATCTTGCCATCGATGCCCCAACGCACAGCTCGCCATTTGTTTTCCTGAATCAGCATCCGCCGGTAAAGACGAAAACCAAGATTCTTCTCAATCAGTTTCGTGAGCTTGGCGACGATTGCCTGGAACAAAGCGGCGATCGCGATTGTGTCATCAACCCGAGTGGGGATATCGCAAATGCGAAACTCCAGCGTCGGGAAAATCGGATGTGGCCGCAAATCCCACCAAATCTTCCGACCATCGTTGATGCACTCGAGTTTTCACCAGCAGATCGACGTAGCGCTGGAAGTTGCTGTAGGAGTCGAAGTGGTCGGGAATGTCCGTCCGCGGGAAATGCCTTGAACACTTCCGTGCGGTACGACTTAAGTCCAGTATTGTGACCCATCCAGAATGGCGACGAAGTGGTCAGCGCCAGCACATGCGGAAGGAAGTAGCGCGCAGCATTCATGATGTGAATTCGTCGTTCCGGATCCGCCACGCCAACGTGAACGTGCAGTCCAAAAATCAGGAGCGAGCGCGCAACGTTCTGCAGTTCCTGCACGAGGAGGTTATAACGCTCATCGTCATATATCTTCTGGTCCTGCCAATGTGAAAACGGGTGCGTGGAAGCGGCGACAATGACCAGCCCCGTTTTTCCCGCGAGTGCCGAGATGATGCTGCGCAGGCGCGTGATGTCCGCGCGAGCTTCATGGATGTTTTTGCAGATCCCCGTGCCCACCTCGATCATCGACTGAATCATTTCCGGCTTGATCTGCTCGCCGAGAATCATTTTGCCTTCTTCGAGAAACTCGGAGACGTGGCTTCGCAGTTCACGGGTGTGAGGGTCGACAATCTGAAATTCTTCCTCAATCCCCAAAGTGAATTGATCAAACATGAGCGCTGCTCCCTTTTTCTGCGCGAGTGTGACGCTTCAGGTTCTTAGACCATCGCGAATCATTTGCCAGTCAGGCTTCGCCTCGCTGAATACTTCGTGACGAAGATGACGCCAGGCTCCGGCTGGTGAATGAAGCGGACTATAAAGATCAAAATGAAGAGACCACTTTCGTGGAGTTCCCTCCAGATAGAGAAAGTGCATCACTGACGTCGCCCGATCCCTCTCTACAAATCCACCATCAGTATTCCGGTGATTAGCAAACAATCGCGTGAAATCATTGCGTTGAGACAGCAGTGAATGAAGCATGGGCCACGCCGTGAATTCAAAGCCGACGCCGCCTTCACCCCAGACGTTGCTGATCTGACGGATCGGCCTGCCAGAGATCTCTTCTCACCAGTCGCGAGACAATTAACAGTAAGGCTTGCTGACCCGGCGACTGAAAGCGTACTTAAACGCCGAGGCATCATCGGGTGGTCCCACATTCCCGCCAGCTTACCGCTCAAAGATTCTCGGAGGTCAGCCGGCAGGTCTGCCCAACTGAGAAGACTAACTGGCGTCGTCGTCTCCACTGCTGCCAAGTCCCTGCTCAATCAGGCTACGGTTCTCGTCTGACAGACTCTGAAACCTGAGTCCTACGCCACGTCCTGGATTGTTATAAACGACCTCGGCATTCGCGACGATTTGCTTCCCATCGCTGAAAGGAATACGCACGAGCAGCACGGAGCCTTCAGGCAAGTCTGCCTGAGTGTTCATGTAGAACCCGCCGACGCTGATGTCTTTCGTGCTCGCTACGCCCGTAGCATCCTTGCCGTCGAAAAACACGTCCACTATCAACCGGGATCGATCATAGCGCCGGCGATCGTCGGGCGTCGCCGCGCTTTCTCTTTCCTCATCAACCACAGCCGCCTCCTCAAGTTACCTTCTGCTCGACCAGGATCATGGTACATCTTCGCGGCGACGGCAACTCAAAACTACTTTCGCTCACTGATGATAAATGTTGGCACCATTCCTCCGCCGGAACTGACATTGGCCAACTCCGAAAACGAGAGGCGGGTAAAGGCCGACTTCACCTTGCCGTTGAATAGCAGCGGATCGAGATCCACTAATTGTTCGGCAAATTCTATCGTGCCGTCATCTTGCAATGCTGGAAAGGTCTCGCGCGCCGTCGGCACGCGTTCCTGCACCAGGTAATCGCCGTCTGCGAGCGCAGCTTGCAAGGCACTCGTCCCAGGTCGCCTCATCCGCATTCCAACCAATCGTGATTCCGTGGCCGCCATAATCGTCATTTGGTTTCAGCACCAGTTTTTCCTGATTTGCGCTTGATGTACTCGAGCAGATCGATTTCAGTCCCAAAGTAGTCGCTCTTCTCAGCGCGCACGAGTCGGGTCCAGGGCACATGGGCGCGAATCGCTTGCTGCTCTTCGGCGCTGAACAATCCGGCTCGTCGCTGGTCCGTCAAGCACCGCGAACAATGCTTTTTTATGAATCAGTTTGGAGCGAAAACTGTTGACCATGCAGATCGCGCGAGCTCGATACGCGTCGAGTAGCGCCGGCGCTTCTTCAATGATCGGCAGATACTCGTTAACCAGCAGGCGCTTGTAAACGATATCGATCTGGAAGTCGTTTACGCGCAGACGATTGTTTTCAAACACTCAACTCCTGCGGTGTACAGATGGTCGTTGGGTAACCCTCCTGCTCGAAGAATGTCTTGAAAAGTTCAAACTCGTTTTGGGTCGGGCGGTCTGGCAAGTCGACGATGGCAATCCGTGGCGCCTCGTCTGGCTTTCGTCCGAGAAACTCTTCATAGGAATCCAGGAGCACATCCAGCATGAAGCGGCTGCCATACAGCGGCCGGACGTTGTATGACTCGCCAAACTTCTGCATCACTGGCAGCCGCGAAAAGATGTCGTAGGCCGCATCCACGTAAGCAATGCCCGCTGGGCTTTCGCCGTTGAGTTCGACAAAACTGTAAGCGTTGTCGGTGAGAAAAGAGTCGAGTCTGGCGGTTGGTGAAACTGCGCGATAACCCGGATCAATGCTGATGAGGTCACGCTCAATGTCTGTTAACCCAAGATCAACGATCAGCGAATCGTCGCTGATGGCCGCGTCTTTGACCTTTTCAATCGCACTCCAAACGGTTTCGCAGATTCGACAGATACGCGCGAAATCTTCTTCGGTGACAAAGTGAGGGCGGAGATAGGGCGACAGCCGGCGGCCGCCGAAGATCAACTTCGCCCGCTCCAGTCCTTCGTCAAGCATTTCGCCGAGACGACTCTGCAAGCTCATCGTCCCGGAGCAGTTCGTGATAATGGGAGACGGCCTCGTGAACCATAGGAACGATAGGGCTCTTCGGAAAAAAGTCTTAAAGTTTCCGGCTCGATTTCGCCGGACACGTAGCAATATTTCTGGAGGGGTTTAGAGTAGCACAGCAGGTTGGACGGCGGCCACGACGGAAAGGCTCATGCGTAAAGACCGTTCGGACGTTAACCGCGAGTGGGTGTCGAGCCGCATTAGCTGTTTGTGAGGAGACGAGCCAAACTACTGCTTGATCTGAACCGTGATGACCAGTTTCTGCTTGTTCCGCACAACGTTGTAAGTGGATGTCCCCATTACCGTTGTTGAACAGCGACTGATGAACGGGCCGTGAAAACACTTGCTGCCCGTTGATTGCTCGATGACATCACCCGGTTTCAGGCCGGCCTTAAATGCGGCTGTAGCTGGGTCAACGTCGAACCACCAGCAACCCGCCATTGGCACCAAAGTGAAGTGCCGCCTGCGGTCTGAGCGTAATCGTCCGAATTCCCCGAGACAGAAGAAACCCTGAGCGGCGCCTTTCGGCGTTTTGTGTGGCTCGCCGGTAACCTTGAAAGGGATCAGGAGATTCGCTCAACTGAATTTCCATCGCTTCTAACACCAGCTTCTCCGGGCGCGCAACCGTGAACTTGAGCGAATTGCCGGGCCCAGCGCCATCCAATAAGCCAGGTAAACTCTTCGGCATTCTCGAATCTCATCGTTGTTAACTTGAAGAATCACGTCTCCCGGCTCGAAGCTGCGCGCAGCGCAGCGGGACTGCCGGGAACAACCGAAGTGAGCAGAATTCCTTCGCGCTTGCCGGCCAGCACGCGGGCGCGATCCACTTCCAACCCTGCTCGCAGAATGCGTTCAAACGAAAGCGCGCCGATTGGTTCGCCCATGGACTCCCAAGCCAGGGTCTGGGGACGCTTGCCTGCCGATCGATTACGCGCTTCGCAGCGCTGCGGACCAACTCCAGCGGCACAATTGTCGCCTCGTGACCCTTTACAGCGTCAACAATGCCGAGCGTTTCGCCGGCATCGTTAATGGCGATCCCGCCCATGTTCGCCGGCGTTAACTTGTTCGACTTGATGCGGACCCGATGCAGTTTGCCGGATGGCGCACGGCTAATTTTGATCACCGTCGCTTCGGTTTCTCCAATGCGGACGTACATCGACGCACTGCGCATTTCGCTGATCCTGGTGAAGCAGGTTCTGGGCCGATCAAGCGAAGATGCTGGCCCAGCTCAATCTTCTCAACTTTGGCATCAGCCAAGCCCCGGCAAGTTGCTGTGGTCCAGCGTGATTACCGACAGCCCCGTCAATCCGTCGAGCCCAACATAACGCGCCAATTAGCCGTTTCCCTTCTCTCGTTACAACCTTGATGTCTGCCGGCTCGAAGAGTCCACGGGGAAATGGCATCGGAGGAATTCCGGCAATTGCAGTCGGCGCCGCAGGCGGAGCAACACCCTTCGGCACATCCTTTAGATCTTGGCGCTGGCACCAACCTTAGGAGCTGGAACCGGGAAACCATGCGGGAAGGTCATTCGCTTGCGGAGCAAAAGGAATTGGCGGTAACTCCGCTTCCGCCTCCGGCAACCACACAGCAATGGTCCGGCCATCATCCAGAGCCAGGCCGGCAATAACGTTGGTGTGAATCTCGTTTTCAATCTGAAAGGATTTGTCGAGTTTTGCGATAGCAGCGAGTTCGTTGTCACGAAGCAGCAGGCGAATGAGCTTGCGTCCATTCAAGCCCGTGGAGGATCGTCACGACTTGCGGAGCGCTTGCACCCTGCTGGATTACGACCGGCTCGAGCTGGCGCAACGCGCGGCGTGGCATGAATCTTTTTTTGCACGACCGCTTTGCAGCTTTGGCACGGGCCTCAGCTGCCGATGTCTCGACCGCTGTCTGCCCCGCTACCTGAAAACTAAATACGCTGGAGAGTGTTACCAGGACAATGAAACGAATTGTAATTTCTCTTCTCATTTCTAAATCAATCTTGCCGATTATGACCCTTTCAACATTCTCGCAGCCAAACTCTAACGATGTATTCGTCCTAAACAGCCCCAGCTACCAGGCGCCTCTCGATGACGCCATCAAAGGTGCGCGCTGGGACCCGAAACTAACGGCGGGAACTGAAATTGTTTTCGGTGTTCCCCGGCCATTATCAACTGACACTTTCAAAGCCTGCGGCGCTGAATCAATCGGGAAAACTGAATGACCGTCTGCCACCAACTCATCGAGACGCACAACTTTCGCGGGAGACTTCGCCTGATCGCGGCTGCCTGTGCGCTTTGCTGACCAATTGGCCGGCTTTCGCAAAATCAGGATTCTTGAAAGGTTGAGTTCCGCCTGAATTTGTCGCCTTCGGTGATTGAGTCGCCTGGAAAGCCGAGGGCGCTGCAGCTTGAACGCCTGCGCCAAAGGCCTGTGTAGGCGCTGAAGGTTTTACCTGGGCTGAAGGAGCTTCAGCAACCACGGGAATGTTACTAGTCGGACCTAAACGCAAGACCAGGAATGCGGAACCGACCAATAGTACTAACGCCGCGAAGGCGGTTGCGCGGTAACCGAAGGAAAGGTGGCCTATCGTAAACAAGTGCGAAGACTTGTTCTTTTCTCCCGCGAGACGGGCGCGCAGACGAAACTCGAAATCGTTGGGAGCTGCAACCGTTCCCAGACTCGCCACCATCGCTCTTAATTTGAACTGCTGATCGAAGAATATTTCACAATCGCCGCAGCTTTTCAGATGAAAGTTGATTGCCGGGCTAAGCGCTTCATCCTGGCCCGCCTCTTCAATTTCCCGGCGAATATTTCGACACCCGATACTTGCTTGCTAACGTTTTCATTTTATTCCTCAGTATTTCAGAGATACGCCGTCATTTTTTCCCGCAAAAATCCGCGC
The DNA here is from genome assembly GCA_963724185.1 of Pyrinomonadaceae bacterium. GTDB lineage: Bacteria > Acidobacteriota > Blastocatellia > Pyrinomonadales > Pyrinomonadaceae > PSRF01. The sequence goes on from CAVRTN010000003.1 coordinate 333,510, forward strand.
GCCCGGCTGATTCGCGATTTCACTGTTCCTTCGCTGGTTTCGAGGATGCGCGAAATTTCATCATAGCTTCGGCCTTCAACATCCCGCAGAATCAGCGGCGCCCGATACTTCTCCGGCAGCGTGGCAATTGCTCGCTGCACTGCACCGCGCCGCTCAGCATCGACCATTTCCACATCCGCCAACGGCCGGCTATCAGCGGGATTAAACTCCTGCGGCTCAGCTCCATCCTTCGACTGAAAGAACCCGGTCAGCGATACCATCCGACGCCGTTTCCGCTTTCGCAATTCACTAATCGCCAGATTCGTGGCGATTCGGTAAATGTAGGTCGAAAAAGCATAGGTCGTCTGGTAGCGGTCAGCCGCCCGGTAAACCCTGACAAATGTTTCCTGCGCCAAATCAACTGCCCCATCGTAATCGTTCGTCATCCGGTAGATGTAACTCGTAATCTGATTACGATACCGGCTCACCAGTTCCGCAAAAGCGTCCTCGTCGCCAATCCGCGTGGCCTCGATGAGCGCATGATCGGAGGCCGGATCCGCAACAACTTCGGGCCGCACCGCGGCGGCGAACGTGAAATCACTAATCGTGCTAATTGTATCCATCAGGGCAGGTAGGCTCACACGCGCTGACGAGTTTCCTTCTATTTTGAAGTGCTCTTGCGAGCACCACGGTTCGGGCTGTTCGCCTGATTATACCCCGACAGATGACCGCCCGCAGCTTATACACGCCGCACCGGCTTCGAGGTTCCGAAAGGATGGGGATTAACGCAGAGTTAGGCTTTGAAGGACGCCAATGGGAACGAAAAAACCGAAAATATGCGGCAAATTGTATCGTCATGGCAGGTGTGAGGACGTGCGAGACGGCAGAGCTTAGGCTTCGGGGCTCTTGAAGATCCCGTCGTCGATCTTCACGCCGAAGGTGATGGTCAAATGCGCGTCTCCTGGGTCTGCCTTCCCTCTTCCATGAGCACTGTTCGGTAAGGCACGCGCGTACTCTGAACCAACCGGTAGTCCAGAAACTTTCTGGTGTACTTTAACGCAGGGGCTCCGTCACTCGGCGACTCCTGATATTCGAGCCAAAGGATCTGAAACGTCTTCGCGCTGATGTAGTAGCGGGTCGATTGCTTATCTTTGTCAATCAGATCGAGAACAAAAAGATCCAATCCTTTCTGTTTCTCCCGCCCGACCAGATTGAGCGTCGCGCCGTTTTCCTTGATAGCGCAAGAGCGAATCGATACTGTGCCGGTGCTGCGAACGAAAGGTGCTGGCGGCATCCGCTCTGGGCACGAAAGTCGAGCCATTGATGATTCCCCACAAACGGCCTTCGCCGAAGATCAGGGAATATTCAAGCGACGGCGTCTTCTGGTCGAGCCGCACCTTATCTTTGTCGGCGTTGTCGCCCCGCACAAACCGGCGTTCATATGACGACTCCTCGGTTTTGCCGTCAGGTGTTGAATCGTGTAAGCGCGTCCGCGCTCAACGCCATTCCGGCGAATCTGAGCCAGCACAGGACGAGAGCCGTAGGCGAGTATCGTGATCTCGGCCACTTGCTCCGCATTTATGTTACTGAAGTTCTTATCAATCTTGGCTGGCTTTGCGGGCGCATGGAGCCGGCGTGCTCTGAGGAGTGGCGTTGCCGTGCGGCTGTTGAGCAAATGCTGGCGCCGTAGAAAAACGCGATAAGCACGAACAGAAGTGTCAGGAATGCGGGGGCTTTAAATAGACGATGCAAAAAATTAATTCTCCTCGCGAGCGCTTCGATACTTGGCATGGGAGCTTGGATTACGCCAACAGCAAGTGCGCGAATTGTAGCACAGGGGCGGCCAAAGACCCTTTTTGGGAAAGTAGCTGATTGATGCTGTTGTAGTGAGCCGGGGATGCCTGAAGTTCTGTGCTTGCTCCGAGCTCAGGCTGTCTAACCTCGGCCGTCAATGCGGCTCGAACAGCGCTCAATGCGGCGTGCCTGCCCACTTATGACGAAACCAATCCTGCGTGATATTCTTGCTGACGCTCTTATCTCAATAACATTATTTTCTAAAGAAGGACAGGTGCATTATGAAGAAGGTAGGTATTTTGGTCGGACGCGAAAAGACGTTTCCCGATGCGCTGATCAAGAACATTAATGAACGCGGCCGGGGCCAGGTAATGGCTGAATTCATGCAGCTCGGGGGCATCAAGCACGACGCGCCGCCGCATTACGATCTGGTGATCGATCGCATTTCACATGAGGTTCCTTACTACCGGGCTACGCTGAAGCGCCTCGCTCTGGAAGGCGCCATCATCATTAACAATCCTTTCTGGTGGTCAGCCGACGATAAGTTTTTCAACTATTCCCTGGCCACCAAGCTCGGCGTCGCAGTTCCCAGAACAGTCCTGCTGCCGCAGAAGGACTACATCTCGGGAATCAGCAGCGAGAGCCTGCGTAATTTGGAGTTTCCGCTCGACTGGCAGGCGATCGTTGACTACGTCGGTCTGCCCGCATTCCTGAAGCCCTTTGACGGCGGCGGCTGGAAGAACGTCTCCAAGATAAACTCGATTGAGGAACTCTGGCTCGAGTATGACCAGACCGGAACGCTCTGCATGACTCTGCAGCAGGGTATCGACTTCGATCAGTTTGTGCGCTGTTACTGCGTGGGCCAGGAAGAAGTGATGATCATGGCTTACGACCCGCGAAAGCCTTACCTTTCGGGCGAGCAGTATATTCATGATCCGGATTATCTTTCACCGGAAATGCATGCGCGGGTGACTAACGACGTCCGCACGCTGTGCTCGGCGCTTGGATATGATCTGAACACAGTCGAGTTTGCAATCAAGGATGGCATTCCCTACGCGATCGATTTCATGAATCCCGCGCCGGACGCAGAGTTGGCCTCAGTCGGCGAGTTTTATCACAACTGGATCTCAAACGCTGTCACTGACCTGGTCTTCAAACGACTGGGCGAGCGAACGCGGAGCTCCGCGATATCGTTGGGATGCGCTTGATGAATCCCGCTCCGATTCAGCACTTCGGCGGTTGCTTCGGCAACCGAACAACAATCGAGGACGATTACTCCGGAAGCGCCTGCAGGCGGCGTCTGTCGGCAAAGGCACGCGAGCGGCGGCAGCTGCGGCGAAAGCTGAGTCGACGGGCAAACCGGCGCCGCGCAAGAACGGCAAAACCGACGCCGCCGAAATCCAAGACCCTCTAACAGCGATCAGCAGGATAAAGAAAAGGTAGAGGACTGCTCCTCTACCTTTTCTATTTTCACAAGACGAACGCGATAAATCAGACTGATCTCGGGTTTGCGTCGTGGCGCAAGGGCCTTTATCGCGAACAGGCTGGAAACCCAGGCTACCAATGAGGACGAAGCCAACGACCAGCAAATCCCGGCGATTGACGGATTCGACGTATGGACTAATCAGAGCAACCAGAATACTGGCATTGGTGACGCGCGCAGCGATTTTGCGCACGCGCAGTGAATATTGCAACCAGTTAATCCGGCGAAGTTCCACGGTCAGAAAATCATCGTCGTCATTCAGCATCGCGTAATAATCCGCTTCGCGCCTGGCATACCCAGTCAGCGATTTCTCCGACGAGGCGCGGGCGGCTTCGCGATATTGGTGAATAACATGGGCGAGTTTGCCATCGCGCAAAGCCAGGTTGGCGAGGCCCATCCGCGATCGGAAATTTCCCGTCTCCAAGCTCGATCGCTTTCTGAAAACTCTTCTGCGCCCGGGCGGTTTCGCCCCACTCCAGAAAACTCTCCCCAATCAGGGCCAGCAGATCGGGGTTGATTACCGGCGCGCATCTCCGAAAGGCGTAACGCAGCGCGCGCTCTCGATAACAGCTTGGCGTCGCTCAAACTGCTTGCCTGAGAACGAAGCAAGCGAGCGAAGTCGAAGATCATCCGTCCGTCTCCTGGATTGATGATCAGAGCGCGACGAAATGCTTCACGCGCCTGATTCAAACGGCCCGCGATTCTCAGTTTGTTGCCCAGCGCGCCCAACAAAACTGCCCGCTCGCGATCTACCGCTCGCAGTGCTTTCGGCTGCTGTCGTCGACGCGACGAGTCGCCTCGCTGTCCTTCTTTTGACTTCTTGCTGTTTCGCCCAAGCTTGAAATCGAGGCTGGCGCTATCGAGCGACATCAGCGGAGGCGAGGTGTAAACCATCGGCTTCGCGATTCATAGCTTTCGGATCGCAAAGATAGTCGCGCAGCTCCAACGATCGAAGGTCGAGCTTGTCCTCGTGAAGCTGTGGCAACAACTTGCTGATCATTTCGCGATAGCTGCGACCACCCGGATGCAAATCTGAATTCAGTGTTCCTGCCGGTCACCTGAGTGCGATAGCGGTAGCGCACACGACCTCCGCGACGCAGAGTGCGCAGCGCATGAGTGTCGACTCTTTCAAAGTCTTCGATGCGGAGTTGTTTACGCGCCGGCGATAAGCCGCTGGATAAATGGCGCGGGACCGCGCCGGCTGAGCGCCTTGCCCATCAAATTCAATTCGATCGGTAAACGCGAGCAGCGGGACGATCAGCCAGGCAAAACTTAACAAGGCCAATGCGTAAATATCCTGCTCGGATCTCAACAACAAGTGCAGACAGGAAGGTAAGCACGCTGGCCGCCGCCAGATACGATCCGGGCGAAACTCGCACGCTGGCGATCCGGCGGCCTTCGCGAGGGATGTTCCCTTTCTCGTGACGACCTCGTGAGCGCCTTGAGAGTTTGCAGTTGATCGGTATCATTCATGCTCATCGCTAAAAACATCGCAACGTCCGTGCGCTGAGTCCTATTTGATTTGCACCGGACACTCAACCGGCACTTCAAGCGAGAACGTTCCTCTGCCGCGCCCTGGTTCAGTGTAACGTAAGTCGGCAAACTGCACGAGAGTCTGCGTCAGGCAATCCTCGCCCGCAACGTTGACGACCGGGAATCTCGCAAAGTCCAGGAAGACCTGCGATCGATTGTCGCGTGCCGCCTGGGTCAGCGCTGCCGCTTCGTTGCCGGTCGGTTTTTCGAAGCGAACCAGGTCGGACCGAGATTGATCTTCGCCATCAAGTCCAGATTGAATCGGTAGGTCGCCTTGATCAGTTTCCACAATCGATAGCCACCGCAGAGGGATTCGCAAGCGTTGGCATGGCGGCGATTTTGATCGTGCGTTCTGCCGTATTCGCTCGCGAGTTTAGACGGCTTCTGTTTGCGTCCGGTTAAGCGCGACTGGAATGAATCCCAAACAAGCACGCCAATGTAAAGGCAAGACAATGGCCAAGAGCGGCCGATCGATGTCCTGGCGCCCCAGCGGCTGTGCCAATTCGAACTTGAACAGAACGACGATCAAAATTAGTGCGACTATCCAAAAGATGCGAAGCGGAGTTGGATTCGGCAACGCCGCTGGACCCCTGGCACCAAACAGAACCAGGAAGGTGGTGGCGCCGGCAATCACCAGCCAAACCAGCCCCTGCAGTTTTGTTCTGGAAGTCAGGAGAAATGCCGAACCGCCCAACACGACCCAGATGAACGGATCGATGATGAAAACAGATCGCCATAAGACCAACGAGTGTCCCACGGCAACAAGAACCGCATGCCGTAGTTGTTCGTCCAATCCATCAGCGGGTGCGTAGCGCTGACCAGGAAAGAAGCGATCAGAAGCCCGCCTAATCTTACTTTCCGACGGCCGTTTCCGAATTCGGGCAATCAGCAGATCCACCAGGAAAAAGGCCAATGGCAGCGCGACGGCCAGGACGATGGTCCCGGCAATCGAATGAGTGATTCCGCGATGATGATGAAGATACGCCCACCTGCCTCCGGCCAACGCCACGATGTCGGCATCAGGCGCATTAGCGGCCAGAATGCAAAGAGTGGTTGTTCCGGGTGAAAGTCTTTCCAGGCCCGCTTTCGAGGCGGAAAGGCCGATCAGAGAATGAGTGAGATTATCCAAGAGTCTAAACTGGAAAATCAGAACGGAAGATTTCCACCAGGCGTTTCCGGAGTCAGCTTCGCGTAGCGATCGGGATCCACTTTTTGCAGTTTCTCCGTTGCTTCGCGAGCAGCGCCTGAAGGAGGGATCGGCGTGCCATCCGCGTCCTTCGCATTGCGCGCGGCCTCGACAATATTGAACAGAATGTCGGCCGCCTCTTTCTTTTTGCCCTGTTTCTCGTAAACGCCGGCGAGCCGCACATTGGCCGTGTCGGGCGTAACGACAGTTGCATTTAGCGCGGCGATTTCAGAATAGAGTTTTGCGGCTTCATCCAACTTTGCGTCAGCTTCCATTGCCTGAGCGAGTGCAAATTTCGCCAGGGCCGCGGCCTCGGCATATGCTGCTCTTGCTAACCTCGGCGAGTTCGGTCATCCCCTTGGCGCGATCGGTTACCAACAGATTTGTGCCAATGAAATATCGCGCCTCGGTGCGATATGGATCGCCATACTTTGCCGCCACTTTTTGAAACTCGTCGATCGCCCTTTGCGCCCTTTCCTGTTCACTGGAAAACTTTGGCGCATTTGGATCGAGAGCATTCGGGTCGCCCATCAACGGGGGTTGAGGCGATCGCAATAGCGCGTCCCATCGCCCGCCGGGCCTCATCAGCCTTCTTGTTGCTCCGCCTTACCCAAAGGCCAACGATCAGGGCCAACACCAGTACTCCGACGAATTCCGTAGAGTATCGTTTTGCCCTTGCCTTCAAGGCGATCGCCTAACCGATCAAAAACCACTCCGGCGGTATCCCTAAACTTGTCGTGCTGTAGTTCTCGTGCGCGTTTCTTTTTGTATTTGGCCACGTTGGTGCTTTCTCGCAAGTTCAGATAGTGAACTGCGTTCATCGTAGGTGTATGATTCGCAAACCAGTAACTCTAGTGGGTGCGTCGGAAAACTTGTCAAGCAGGCCATTTGCGCAATAATCAACTTGCAGAAAGCGATTCCGGCCGACAGCGCCATCTAATTTAGCGTCATGAGAATTAAGAGCGGGAACAAACGTGAGTGAGCTGGAGTCTAAGCCCGCGACCGTCCGGAACGGGCATGCGGCCGCAGTTGGTCCGGTTCCAGCGCCAGGGGGATAACGCGTGAGCTACGGGGAGCCAATAGCCCTCGGCGGGCAAATAGGATTGGACCGGGTTGCTCCAGCAGCCGCCGTTGAGTCGCGTACCGCGGCCGAGGCCGAGTTCATTGACAGACTGAAAGCCGGCGACGTCGCAGCGTTTGAGGAGTTGGTAGCCGCCCGCTCCGGCGAGATTTACGGACTGCTCTTCCGCCTGACGGAGAACACGTGAAGAGGCTCGCGACCTGACGCAGGAAACGTTTTTGCGGGCGTTTCAGAATATCGGACGCTTTCGCGGCGAGGCGGACCTGCGAACCTGGATTTACCGAATTGCAATCAACCAGGCGCGCAATCGCTGGCGCTGGTGGCGGAGACGCAGTCGGGATTTAACGGTATCGCTGGATGCGACGCAGGCAAACTCCGACCAGCCGTTGATTGCTACGCTGGCGGAGACGTCAGCGAACCCCGAGCAAAATACGCTTGCACACGAACGTGAAGTGGCTTTACGAGCGGCGCTACGAAAGCTGGGGCATGCGTACAGAGAAACAGTGATACTGCGTGACATCGAGGGTTTCACTTACGAAGAGATTGCCGCAACCTTGGGAATAAATGTTGGAACGGTGAAATCGAGATTGGCGCGCGGCCGCCAGGAATTGCGTAAGAAGTTAGAAGGTTCTTTGTAAATGCGGATGGCCGACCCGCCCCGGCTCACAAACAACTCGGTGCCAAATGGGTCGAAGTGAGAAAACGGCGGGCCTCCGGCGGAGAGAATCAGTGATGAAGGCGAATTTGAAAACGTGGCCAGCAACACCCGTTGAAGCCTCGCCTGAATCAATGAGCTCTTCGTCCTTGGGGACTTCGCCCAAGTTGCTCCTTTAGCAAAAGAGGGAGCAGCCGGGGTCGGTCGGCCATCCGAAAGAGGTCAGAGGTCGAGATGAGATAGCATTCGGACTTCTGACCTTGGATTTGTGACCTCTGTTTTATTATGGGCTGCGAAGAAACAAACAAGCTGCTGTCACAGTATATCGACGATGTGCTCTCCCTGCCGGCCCGTGCCGCAGTGGATGCGCATCTCGATCGCTGTCCTGTGTGTCGGGCGGAGGTGGCTGAGTTCGGTCGCTAAGCCGCAGCCTGGGGAACCTCAGCCGTCAGCCAATTCCTCCTGATCTGGTAGCTGGAATTATCAAACGCCTTGCGGATTGAAGCTGCGGCGCAGCGCCAATCGCCCAAGCCGACATTTGGTCAACTGTTAACGCTATGGCTGCAGCCGCGTCTGATGCCATACGGAATCGGCTCGCTTGCCTCTGTCATTCTTTTCGTTTCGATGTTTGCCGGCTTCCGCCCGCATTTCGCCGCTCTTAATGAGGCCGCGCAGCAAAACAGAGCGTGCTTTGCCCTGGCGGGCCGCGGCTACGACTTGAATCAGCCGGTAACGCCCGAGGACTTCTCCGCGAGTAGAGCGCCTTTTGCGGGGCAGTCACCCAGTCTCAATCCGGAGGCGCGCTGGCGGAACTCACCAGCGCTTACACGCAGTCCGCGCCCGGATGTTTATCAGGATGCAGACGACATGATTGTAGTCGCGGATGTTTTTAGCAACGGAACTGCCTCGCTGGCTGATGTGGTGCAAGCGCCGCGCAATCGTCGAATGCTGGCAGAGTTTGAACTCGCTTTGCGCGAAAGCACTGCTTTCGTTCCCGCCTCTCTCGATCGTCGTCCGGACACGATGCGCGTCGTTTTCACTGTCCAAAAGGTGGACGTGCGCGGCACCGATTTCTAGCACTGACGTTGGCTCTCATTACTCTCAGCCGTTTCGAATCTCAAATCAGACACCCCGTATTTCGATCTTGCCATGTCTTTCGATTGACTCGCTTGACGCACCGCACTCGCGTGTTAGTTTGCGGCTTCACCCTTTCTATTAATTACATTGATGAAAATCGGGCTAGTGAATAGCTTGAGAAGACGCGCGTGACTGCTCTCGCTCCAGAACTAAAACAAACTCCGCTCAACCAGGTCCATCGCAAGATGGGCGGACGCATGGTCGACTTCGGCGGCTGGGACATGCCGGTGCAGTATCCCGCGGGCACAATTGCCGAACATCTTCGCACGCGTACGCACTCCGGACTTTTCGATGTTTCCCACATGGGCGAAATCAATGTCACCGGCCCTCAGTCAATTGAGTTCATAAATCGGCTCACCTCCAACGACGCCTCCAAGCTCATTGATGGCCAGGCGCAATACTCGGCGCTCACTACGCCCGCAGGGCACAGTCATCGACGATTTACTGGTCTACCGTTTTGGACCCGAACAATTCATGCTGGTCGTCAACGCGGGCACGACTGAGAAAGACTGGGACTGGATCATCGCCCATCGTGGCGATGAAAATGTCGAACTTAAGAATGTCAGCGCAGAATATTGTCAGCTCGCTCTTCAGGGGCCTGACGCTTTGAGGATCTTGCAGCAGCTAACCAGCACGCCGCTTTCGGAGATCAAGTACTACCATTTCACCGAAGGGCAGGTTGATGGAGTTGACGCCATAATTTCGCGCACGGGTTATACCGGCGAAGATGGCTTTGAGGTTTACGCTGCTGCCGATAAGGCTGAACAGATTTGGAACCGGATGCTCGAGGCCGGCAGCTACGGCACGGATGAAGGCGTGCTTCCCTGCGGTCTCGCTGCGCGAAACACTCTGCGACTTGAAGCCAGCATGGCTCTTTACGGACATGAAATTGACGAGACTACAACTCTTCTCGAAGCAAATCTCGGCTGGATTTGCAAACTAAACAAAGGCGACTTCATCGGCCGCGATGCTCTGGCAAAACAGAAGGAAGAAGGCGTAACAGCGCCGCCTCGTGGCCTTTGAAGTGACAGACCGAGGCATCGCCCGCGACGGACAGGACGTGTTGATTGATGGCGAGCGCGTTGGAACTGTTACATCAGGAAGCCCGGCGCCTTACTTGAAGAAAAACATTGGCATGGGCGTATGTCCCGATCGAATTCGCCAAAGAAGGACAGCAGATTCAAATTGATATTCGCGGTAAACTGACCGGCGCTCAAATAGTGAAGTCGCCTTTTTACAAGCGCGAGAAATAGCGACAGGTTGAGTCGAAAGTCCAAAACTCGGACTCAGGAGGCCGGACGGACAGTTGAAAGTGCAAGGCCCGGAGTTGAAGTGCAGGACCGGCAGTTGAAAGTCCAGAGACCGGCAAAATTAAATCACGAGCGGAATTTACATCCACGCAAACTCAAAACCGGCGGAGGCAACATGGCAAACGTTCCCGAAGATTTACACTACAGCAAAGACCACGAGTGGGTACGAGTCGATGGCGATGTCGCCACCGTCGGCATTACGGACTACGCGCAGAATTCGCTCGGCGACGTTGTCTATGTCGAACTGCCCAAGCCCGGGGAGCAATTTTCCGCAAACGAATCCTTCGGATCGGTCGAGTCGGTGAAAGCTGTCTCGGAAGTGTTTTCGCCGGTCTCCGGCGCCGTAGCCGAATCGAATGACGCATTGAGCTGACGATCCCGAAAAGGTGAACACGGACCCTTACGGCGAAGGCTGGATGATTCGGATCAAGATGTCGAATCCAGGTGAAGTTGACAGCCTGCTCACGGCCGCGGAATACGAAGATTTTACGAAAGCGGAGACAGAGTAACGCGTGCGTTATATTCCCAACTCGCCCGAAGAGCGGGCGGAGATGCTTCGCCAGGTCGGGCTAAACTCCGCGGCACAGTTATTTGATTCCATCCCTAAAGAGTTACGTCTCGCCCGAGATCTTGATACGCCGGCAGCGCTTTCCGAGATAGAACTGCTGGCCGGCTTTGAACGACTGGCGGCGCATAACCATGGCGCTGCGCGAGAGCGCTCAAGTTTTCTCGGGCGCCGGCGCTTACCAGCATTACATTCCCACCGTCGTTGATCACATCATTTCCCGGTCTGAATTCTTCACCGCTTACACTCCATACCAACCGGAAATTTCGCAGGGCACGCTGCAGGTAATCTTTGAATTCCAAACACTGGTCTGCCAGTTAACGGGAATGGAAGTGGCTAACGCTTCGATGTACGACGGCTCAACGGCCCTGGCTGAAGCAGTCCTGATGGCTGAACGCGTGACCCGCAGATCAAAGGTTATCGCTTGTGGCGCGGTCCACCCGGAATATCTCGAAGTGGTAAACACTTACGTTCAGCATGCTGGGATTGAACTGGTCCATGCCGACTTCGATCCTGCCACCGGACAAGCATCAGATTCTTTGGCAGAACTGCTCGACGATAAGACAGCAGCGATCGTGGTGCAGTCGCCTAATTTCTTTGGTTGCATTGAGGATGTGGCTGCGCTGGCCGAAAAGGCTCACGCAGTCGGCGCGTTGCTGATTGTGGCGGTTACGGAATCGATTTCGCTTGGCCTTCTAAAATCTCCAGGAGCATGCGGCGCGGACATCGTAGTTGCCGAGGGACAGTCGTTTGGTGTTCCGCTTTCGTTTGGCGGGCCGTATGTTGGCCTCTTTGCCACACGCGAGAAATATGCTCGACAAATACCCGGGCGGTTGGTGGGCGAAGCCTACGACAAACAGGGACGACGTGGTTTTGTTCTGACTCTGGCCACGCGCGAGCAGCACATACGCCGCGAAAAAGCGACTTCGAACATCTGCACGAACGAAGGGTTGATTGCGCTCGCGGCGACTGTCTATCTGGAGACGATGGGCCGGCGCGGATTGCAGGAGGTCGCGCAGCAATGCGCACAAAAAACCGCTTACGCAGCGAAGCGAATCTCGGAACTTGATGGTTTTTCAATTCCCTTCACCGGCGCGCGGTTCAATGAATTTGTTGTGCGGGCTCCAGTGCCAACGCGGCAGACTTGATGGCGAAGCTGGCATCGGAACGAAATATTACTGGCGGACTGGCGCTTGTCTCGTTACTTTCCTGATCGACCCGAACGACTTCCTGGTTTGCGTTACCGAAATCAACTCGCGAGCGGAGATCGATGCGCTGGTTGAAGGACTGGCTGGTATTTCTGACCAGAAAGACACAAAGTCACAAAGCTGATAACGGTTTTCATCTTTGTGTCTTTCTTGGCTTTGTGGTTAATCGTCGCTTATGAAACCTGAAATTACTAAAGTAACTTCTCACATCAGCCACAACGAAGCGTTGATCTTCGAACGCTCGCAGACGGGCCGAATCGGATATCGCCTGCCTCCGCTCGATGTTGATGAGGTTCCCATCGGCGATCTCATTCCCAAAGCCTTTCAGTGTGACAACGATCTGGAAGGACTTCCTGAAGTTAGTGAAGTTGACGTGATTCGACACTTCACGCGGATGTCCACCTGGAACTACTCAATCGATCTCGGCATGTATCCGCTCGGCTCATGCACGATGAAATACAACTCGCGTCTGAATGAAAAAGTGGCGCGGATTCCCGGTTTTGCGAATCTACACCCGCTATCGAGCGAGGAGGATGCCCAGGGCGCTCTGCAGGTAATTTACGAACTGCAAGAGCACCTTGCAGAAATCACCGGCTTGCCTGGAATTTCGTTGCAGCCCGCGGCGGGCGCCCATGGTGAGATGACGGGCGTGATGATCATTCGCGCCTTCATCGATGCGCGCGACGGCGCTGAAGCATCCGCCCAACGCCGCACCATGTTGATTCCGGACAGTGCACACGGAACAAATCCGGCGTCTGCGCACCTCTCAGGTTTTTCAGTCAAGACAATCAGGTCAACCGCCGAGGGTTTCACCGATCTAGATCATTTGCGCGAGCTTTGCGAGGGCGGGCACGTCGCCGGCTTGATGCTGACGAATCCAAACACGCTTGGACTCTTCGAGAAAAATATTCAGGAGATTTGCCGGATCGTGCATGACGCCGGCGGCCTGGTCTACATGGACGGCGCCAACATGAATGCGCTCGTGGGAGTGGCGCGTCCCGGCGATATGGGCGTAGACGTCATCCACCTCAACCTGCACAAAACATTTTCCACTCCGCACGGCGGCGGCGGCCCGGGCTGCGGCCCATGCTGTTGCACCAAAGAGCTCGAGCCATTTCTTCCGGTCCCACGTATTGTCAGAACCGAAAGCGTCAGCGATCGGACCCCGGCCGAAACGAGATCAAAACTCAGAAGCGTTACAAACTCGACTTCAACTACCCCCAATCCATCGGCCGAGTGAAAGCGTTCTTTGGAAACTACGGAATGATGCTGCGCGCGCTTTCTTACATTCAGACCCACGGCAATGACGGCTTGCGCGAAGCGACGGAAGCTGCCGTGCTCAATGCGCGCTACATTGCGAAGGGGTTAGCCGGCGATTACGATAAGCCTTTCGCAGCCGACCCGATGCACGAAGTGGTCTTCACCGACAAACGCCAAACTCGAAAAGGCGTTCACACCCTCGACATCGCCAAGCGCCTGATCGACTACGGCTTCCATCCGATGACGATCTATTTTCCGTTGATTGTTTCCGGGGCGATGCTGATAGAGCCAACCGAGTCAGTTGGACATCAGGAATTGGATCAGTTTATTGAGGCGATGCAATCGATTGCCCAGGAGGCCGTTGAGGATCCCGAGTTGGTTCTTGAATGCTCCCCACAGCACGCGCATCGGGCGACTTGATGAAGCTGCAGCCGCGCGCAAGCCAGTATTGCGTTGGAAACCCAAACAAGCTGCGACCGCAACCTGAGCCGAACCACGAAAGTCAGCTGCTTCCGCCCCAATAACTTTAAAACAGGAATTCGGCTAAACGACGGGGTCAGGCTTCCCAACCAACCTGATTCATGCCACTGGTGGGATCCGGTTGCTTCCCAGCCGACGGAACCTTGAGCAACGCCAAGCGCTCAACCACGCGTCCATTCACCAGATGTTCTTCAACGATTTCAGCGACATCGCCCGCTCGCACCTGCGCATACCAAATTCCATCGGGGTAGACCATCACGGCCGCGCCAATCGCACAGAAACCAACCGAGCTGGCTTCCGTTAAGACAACGCTGCCGCGAGGGTTCTTCCCCTTCTTCTCTTTCCCAAACATGATTCCGCGCGCGAGGAGTTCGCGTTCGAATGCGGCGAACACATCTGCACTGCCCACGGCCGAACACGAAGTGCCGCGGCAAACAAACACATGATGACGGATCGGAGCGGTCGATGATTGGCGCCAGCGTTTCGAGAGCTTGCTGGTTACAAATAAAAGGAGTTTCTGCCATCTCGTCAGACTAAAACAGCAGAGCGATTCTCGGTTTATCGTAACACAAGCACTGCGGCCTTCATGAGACACCCGGTTTCTTACTAATCTTTTGCTAGGCTTCAAAATACAATGTAGAATACGGCCCTAAGGGCGACCGCTCCAGCAGACCGCAACCGAGTTTGAGCGGACTGTGAGAGGTCGCCCAAATTGATGTTGATCGGAAATCGAAACAAGCAAGGTTTAAAAGCTCACACTTATGGCAACCGGCCTTGTAATCCACATCTCTTCTGGTAAGGATAAACATACCGAAGTATTGACGGGCGAACATCTTCGCATCGGCACTTGCGCCGATTGCGACTTGCGTTTGCGCCTCTCGTCACTGCCGCAAATCCCGGCAACGATGGAGTGGTGATCGAGCTAACTCGTGCGAATGGATCTTATCGGGTTGTTGGCTTCGACCACTCACTCGATCTGCAACACAACCAGGAATTGCTTCACGATAAGAGCGTGATTGAAGATGGCGACGAAGTTCGCATCCCCAGCTCAAATTTGCTGCTGACATTTTATCCGATTCGTTCGCTTCCGGCCGTTGTCGGTCCGGCTACTCACGAAGCTCATATCGCGCCGTTTATCGAACAGGCGGCAATTGAATCAGCCGCCACCGCGCGCCGCGACGACGCCAAGGTATTTCTGCGCGAGTTTACCCGCGAGCTCGTCCGGGAAATAAACCCCAGCACTAAACTGATTACCTTTGCGATCGCGCTGGCGCTGGTCGGCGGCGTTCTCTACATCGGTTTCTCGATGTACAAGGAAATGCAGCGGAGCCGCAAGATAATCGACGAGCAGCGCGCCCAGCTCGCCTCAATGCGAAACGAGGTTTCCAAGACCAACGAAACCATTAACGATCTGGACCGTTCCAACAAAGAGATTCGCGACAGTCTCTCCTTGGCAGTAAAACTGCGCAGTGATTACGGCAGCGGCGTTTGCTTGATTGCTGGTTCGTTCTATTACGTCGAAGCGGGCACCGGACGTCCTCTCCGGTCGGCGGAAGCCTCAGGTGAACGAAAGCGGCGAGACCGTCCAAACAAGCGATGAATCCACTGCTCTGACGCCTGAAGGCAAGGCTGCAATCGCCGAGTTCCCCTTCGTTGGAACCGGTTTTTATACCGGAGACGGATTCGTTTTAACCAACCGCCATATCGCGCAACCCTGGCTCGCGGACGAGCGCGCGCAAAGCTTGGTAAGCAGCGTCAGGGGTCAACCGCGACTCAGGAAACTTCATGCATACTTCCCCGATCACCCGAAACCAATTCCTCTGAAGTTCAAAATGTCAGGCGGGCGTGATGACGTGGCCGTATTGACGTTAGATCTGAAAGAGTTGCCGCCTAACGTCCCCGTCCTTCCGTTGGAGACGGAAGAGGATGCGGTGGCCGTCGGCACCACAGTGGTGATGATGGGATATCCGCTCGGACCGGATCGGCTGTTGGCTTTGATGGACGACGCAGAGTCGCGCAATATCCAGCAGCGCTACGGTACCCTCGATGCGCTGCTTGCTTATTTTGCCGAGTCACGCAGAATTCAGCCACAAACGACACAGGGGAACATTACAGACGTTAACAGCCGTCGCATAGCTTACGACGCGCGCACCGCCGAAGGCGGATCGGGTGCCCCGGTGTTTGGTCAGCTGGGCCATGTCATCGGAATTAATTTTGCTATCTCCACGGAAAGCCAATCCTCAAATTTCGCTGTGCCAATACAATATGGAATTGCGCTGCTACGACGCGCTGGTTGGAACTACGTAGCACCAACAGAAAACAACGAAGCGGAACCTGCGCCGTCTCCTCCGAAATAGTGGTTTATTCCCCGCGCTCGTCTTCCTGACCACTCATCTTCTTCAACCCGTGCAAGTCATTGGAATTTCGGCAACTACCGCTGTGATCAAAGCATCGAAGGCGCAATCAGAGCGATGCCACTGAAATTTGGACCACTCGGCCCCAGTTGGATTTGAAGGTGATATATTATTCTGAACGCAGCGTTCAGGCATGAGGCTTGCTCACTTCTTTGGAGTTCGAGCAGAATCCGTTTGAAGTCGTAGAGGCTGCAGGTTTTCAGCAGAATTCAGGTGCAGCGATCAGGCGACAACAGAACGAATTTGGGGGTTTAGGATAATCGGCAAACATCGATCAAGGGCCCATCGCTTCTGCGAAGGACTTCTCAGCACCGGGACGCAGGTCCTGGGTGGTCTACTTTTCTTCTCTATCCTGACGCATTCGTTTTTCTCCGGCCAGGGTCATCAACGCACAGCAGCCGCCTGGGAAATCTGACGCGTCTCCTGCCGAGATTTTTCGACTCGATCGAGTTGCGGTTGAGGGCGGCGCGGAGCTTAGTGACTATTCACGCCCGGATGCCTGAAACTGACGTGACGCAAACTCCGAACGGCGGATGGGTGCCGTTGGTTTCAATCCTTCGCGATACGCTGGGCGATCTTAATCCCGAAAACGATCGATTGCGCTACGTTTGGCCGCTCACCTACACACGTCCGTCGCTCAAACAACGTCTCTCCGGTGCTGTTCCGTTTCTTTACTCAAGAGTTGGCAGCCGGAAAGGTGCTTCTGGAGCAGCGCCGCCCGCAGTGTTGGACCTCGCCTCGCCCGAACGCGATGTTTGGAACCGGATCTTTCTGGCCGCGCTTCAGAGCCTGCTTCTTGATCCATACGGCATGCCATTCAAAGCGTCGACCCGTTCTTATCGCCAAAACCTGAGCGACTACCGAAAGTCGCATATTATTCGCGCGCTTTCCGTTTTGGCGTTGTACCAGGCAGTGGAAGGACCACCAGCCTTTTCCGAGTCGGAGCTCTCTGAGATTCAGGCGAGGCTGAGCTTGACTGACAAGACCTTCGGAGGTTTGCTGGGCGATTTGAATCTACAGCGTTACAACGAAAAGCAAATCACTGCAAACGCTCGATGAGCGAGGCCACAACTGGGAATTGCTGCGTCAGCGCGCGGAAGCTGAGTCACTTTATTTCGAGCCGCTGCAAATGCCGGACGGAAGTGCGACTCACGCACTGCTCTGGGTCGCCAAGCCTGATCTGGCAACAAAGCGAAATCAAGCCTTCAACGGGCGATTTCTTAACATTGCCGATCCGTGGTCTGACAAGCGGCTCGCCAATTGGCGCGGACATTCCGAACTGCGTTACTTCGACGAGGAAAGCCGTCCCGTCTCGGCTGATGCGCCTGGCGCGCGCGCGGTCGAGATGATTCCGCTTGCCCTCTACGGACTTGATAATCCTAAGATTCCGATGGTGCTGGTTGACTTCAGAGACGCGCTGAATCCGAAGAAGCGTGAAATGTCGCGACGCGTATTAGAGGACGTAACGAGCAATGTGCTTTCGCTTTCAAGCTTTGGTCCACCCGCATACTTTCTGGGTCGCTCCGTTTTTGATTTTGTGACCGGCAGGCGCGGGATTGATATTAATCAGCCGTCGCGACTGCGAACTTATTCTCAACTGAAATTGCTGTTGTCACTAAACGAATCGCTCGATCCCATACTGAAGGAGCAAATCGATGAGCGACTGGAAAAGGTCTCTTTGAATCCGCTCGAGAATGATTTGGCTGCCGAATCGCGACTGGCGGTCGAGCAATATGAAGCGCTCCTGGCTTACGCGAAGCGCCCCGACGGATTGCCGGCTAAACTTGATCGCGATCGCCGTGCCGAACTGGTGCCGCTCGAACACGGCAAAGCCGCGCGCGTGTTCTTCCGGTTGGGTAATATTCTTTCATTCGGCAAATACACTCATCGCGAGAATCCCGGTTCACAGTGCTGTACCTTTGACCGAACGACTTGATATCGCTCGTCGTCTCAACTTTCACACACGGTTCCTGCTGCAAGGTGGCAAAGTCCACTCCGCAGATTGAGGTGATCTGGAGTCTCGACGAGGTGAAGCGCTCGCTTCAGTTCATTGCCGACACGGGGGGCACGCGAGCTCCTGAGGCGATCACGGCTGCCAGTTCAATTTTTCTACGGACCGGCGATGAGGAAACGCGACGGCTTTGTCTCGATAGTCTTTCGCGAATCGATCAATCCCAGAGCCAGGCATGAACTGATTCGCATATCACAGGACCGGCGCTTAGACCCGGCCGGGAAAGAAATGATCAGCGCATGTCTTGAGCGCCAATCCAAAGCAGCCGTACCAACGCAGGTCCGTTATCGGCCTCGCGCGACAAGAGCGGGGACGTGACGGGTCAGCAGTAGTTGCCGGTGGAATTGCCGTCGCGCCTTTGGCATAGTGATATCAGTGAATCTTCGAACGCGTCTCTCAAAAGCCTGCGCTCCACGTTTATCTCAGCGCAGAGTTTTCTTCAGGCTAATCCGACTCATCATCCTGCTTGCCTTCGCGCGTAATTCTTTTTCCGGAGACATCCTCTGCTGCGCCGCGTCGACTCGTGGTTCTAAAAGTTGACGGCCTGCCTTATGATCTTGTCGACTCTGTTTGTCCGTGAACGTGATCCGCGTTCCGGCAAGAGCAGGTTGCCGTGGATAGACCACATCTTCTATCAGCGCGGAACTCGTCTGGCGAATTTTTACGTTCGCGGAACCAGCCTGTCCGCGCCTTCGTGGTCGTTGCTTGAAACGGGTCAGCACCTGCAGATAAAGGGCAACGTCGAGTTTGATCGCTACACGCTTCACGCCTACGACTATCTCAATTTCATGCCGTTTTATTTCAAGAGCGCTGCCGGAGCGCGAATCGATATGCCCGGCGTCGAAGTGCTGGATTCGCTCGGCCTGCCTATGCTTGCAGACGCTTTTCCTCATGAGCAGCGTTACATAGGATTCCAGCTTTATCAGCGCGGCATGCGTTTCAACACGATCAAAGAGGCACTGCAGAAGCGCTTTCTGAAAGACCCGCGCGAGTTGACTGGACGAGTGGACCATGGGCATTGAAACCCGCAGCGCATTTTTCGATCAGATGGAGCGCGAGCTGCTCGCAAAAACTCGACTGACCCAAACAGTTCGATACCTTGATCTTTATGTCTCGGCGTTTGATCACATTGCGCACCACGTTCGCGATCCGGCCGTGCATCGCGCTGAGCTGGTCGAAATCGACGCTTGATTGGCCGGGTTTGGTCAGCAGTTGAGAAGAGCGAACTGGCGAGCGAAACCGCAGTGGTCCTGGTTTCCGATCATGGATTCAATACGGACCGCGACGTTTATAGTCAGGGCTACAATCTCGTCAAATTGCTCGGCAGCGCTGCCGGAGGCGGACATCACGTGATTACCAAACGCCGGCTGTTGATGGAATACGCGCTCAAGGGGATGAATTTCCTGGTCCCGCTAATTACCACTTCAACCGACGAGTCTTACTACCTGAAGGGCCAAAGCACCGACTATCCGACAGCGCTTGCTGGATTTTGATGGCAATGAGCGCGCTTCCATTCACTTGCGCAATAGCGATCTAAATTTGCTTCACATACTGCTGCGAGAGTTGCAGCGAAATAACCTGTCGCCGCCGCTCCGAAGTGCGCTTACTAGCTGCGTTCTTTGAAGTGCTGGATTCGAGTCGAGCCTCTCTGGCAGAAGAATCTGACTGAACTGAACGAAGAGCTGGTGGTCCTACGCAAACGGATTGAGCAGCAACGCAAGTTGTGGGAAGCCCAGCCGAAGAAATTTACAGCCGGAAGAAATCAAGGTTGGTCTGGACGATCAAAAGAAGCGCGTTTTTGCTCAACTGGAAAAATGGGAAGGCCAGGAGAAGGACTACACTGAGTTTGTCGCAAAAGCTCGCAACCCTCCTGGCCCTGCGCAAAGAAACTTTCAACCCGGCAAAGTTAAAGGTTTCGGACGTTATCGCCAGAAATGCGATGGGCGAGCGCAACAGCATTTTCCAGCTCCAGAATTATATTGCCGGCGTTGCTCCGGGCGGGTTGGTGCTCGGATGCCGACGGATCGCTCGATCTGCAAAAGAGCTTTTTTCGAGTCAACTATTTTTCACTATTGCAAGACATTAGCGTTCGCAACAACGTTCAGCGCGGAGTTTCGAATCGACCGGTCGACATGGTTGCCACCCGAATCCCGTCCGAATTAGTTTCTGAAAAGTTGACGGAGAAGAGGTCTACATCCGGATGTGATCTGGGTGAATGGCGGTCCGTCCAAGCAGGCGCTTATCCTTGGCCGCGTAGACTCGCAGTGGCACATTGAGTTTTCGCTACGTACCCATAAGCGGTCTCACGCAGGATGCGATCGGGCCAAATAGCATTTGAACGAATTGCGTGGCAACCCAATCTGCCTCTGCGAATATTCGAAGACGACAAACTCCACGATCTCCACCGCAGACCGCGCAACGTGGCTGAACGAATGGCACACCGACGTCGAATGGCTGAACGCCCTTCACCGGACGAAATACTCAAACGGTCTGATCGGGCTCTTCGAAGAAGTCGCACATCACGATCTGCCGGCACTGTCAGTCGATGAGCCCGGCATCTCGATCAGACGAGCGACTGGCTCGCCGCTATCTCAAACGACAGCGCGATCTCATCGAGGCAGACATTCTGGTGGTGGCCA
This sequence comes from Pyrinomonadaceae bacterium, assembly GCA_963724185.1. Taxonomy (GTDB): domain Bacteria; phylum Acidobacteriota; class Blastocatellia; order Pyrinomonadales; family Pyrinomonadaceae; genus PSRF01. The sequence continues at coordinate 354,245 of CAVRTN010000003.1, forward strand.
ACGATCATTGGAATTTTGACGTGCGTGGATTCAACCCCGGCGGCAACCACGGTTCCTTCTTTCGCATTTCAACCCATTCAACCCTCATGCTGGCCGGCGGAAGCAAGACCGATATTCCTCACGGCCTTGTGATCGACGAACCGTATGACAGCCTGAGCTTCCTTCCGACCCTGCTAGCGTTAACCGGAAATTTACGCGATGATAACAATCCTGTCCCAATGCTTGTGGAACAAAGGTTTTCGGCGCTTTCCCGGACGCACCGTGAAAGAGATTTTCACCATGCCACTACGAACAAGCAAATCGCGCTAACCGGAGAAAACGCAACTCCTTGACTACTTCGCCGACCTCGAATACTTCGTCTCCCGCAACAGATGAGCTGGCCGAGTGGCCCGAAGATATCAGCGAAGCGGAAAGCCCAACCGGCGGCGGTGCGTCCGAAGGTTCTGATAGATCACGCCGTTCCTTTATGTGGCTTCAAGCCATCGCCTTTCTACTCGGTCTCGGCCTATTAATCTACGTCATCAATCGCGTCGGCCTCCAACCACTTTTTGACGCTCTGCTTCGCATCGGATTTGGCTTTTTCATTCTGTTGGGTATCAGCGGACTGCGGCACGTATTTCGCACGATCGCGATGGCCGCAGCAGTGCCCAAGGAACACCGGCGCATCAATTTCTTTCAGGCATTTGCCGCTCGTCTTGGTGGTGAGGCAATAAGTTTTCTGACGTTCACCGGCCCACTCCTGGGTGAGGCCACCAAGGTAGCGCTGCTGCGCAAGCGGGTGCCTTTAACTTACGGCGTGCCTGCCCTGGTCGTAGATAATCTCCTCTACAACCTCTCGGTCGTGTTCTTCATTCTCAGCGGCGCGACGGTAATGTTGTTTACCTACAGCCTGCCTTCACTTGTTTATTACACCCTCATCCTGATCGCGGTTGTGGCAGCGCTGGGGATAGTCGCCGCCGGACTCGCTGCAAAGCGACGCATAATGTTGTTGACCTGGATCATTGATCGAATGGCCCAACTACGACTCAGTCCCAAGGTCATTCTGAAGCGGCGCCAGCACATTTATCATCTCGAGTCGAAGGTCTACGATTTCTACAAGCATCATCCGGGCGTATTTTTTGGGATGATCGCCTGCAACCTGCTGGCGCACGCTACCAGCGTGGTCGAAGTTTTTGTTACCTTGCGAATGCTGGGCTACGCTCCTCAGGTTGCGCAGGCCTACATCATCGAGTCGCTGACGAAAGTGATCAATTTCATCTTCGCGTTCGTTCCGGGTACGATTGGCGTCTATGAAGGCAGCACGGAAGTTGTACTTCAAACACTCGGCTTTGCCGCCGCGACGGGCGTCGCTCTTGCTCTCGTGCGAAAAGCGGGCACAATATTCTGGACATCGATTGGCCTGTTGATCCTGACCTGGAGAACGGCGCCAAACGCGTGGCGGCGTCTCGTGGATCGCAGTCCACACCTACAGAAGCTTATGGATAGTCTCGTACTCTCAAACATCGCGCATCGGCCGGCCCGCACTGCTGTCAGCATTCTCGGAACTGCGGTCGGAGTCTGCTGATCATATTCACTGTCGGTTTGGCCCACGGAGTGCTCCATGAGCGCGGTAAGCGCGAAGCGAACATCGGCGCCGAGATCATGATTCGATCCGCCGGCTCGCTTGGCTTTGGCGGCGCGTCGCCCTTTTTGTTGCCGGTCGCACGAGCTGCAGAGATCGAAAGCATTCCGGGCGTTCGTGCCGCCACTGCCGATAGGCCAGGCGCTCGATCGCAGCGACACCGGATTCGGCACACGCCTGCTCGACGGCGTGGAGTTTCAGGATTACATGCAGTTGACCGGACTCAGGATGCGCGAAGGCTCGCCACTGACCGGAGGCGATCAAGCGATCATGGATCCGGAATGGCAACGGAATCGGAACGCCCATGTCGGTGACACAGTTCAACTTTTCGAACGGCCTTTCAAGATCGTGGGGGTGTACGAACCGCCAGGAGGCGGCCGATTAAAAATACCGCTCGCCACCATGCAGGAACAGATGGGTGGCGAAGCGAAATTGTTCCGCGGTCCTGGTCGCCTGCACCGATCCCAGCCAGCAGGAAGAAGTGGCGGCCCGGATCCGCGAACGTTTCCCCGACGATCAGATCATCTTCACTCGCGATCTTGCCCGAGCTATACGCGCAGGGCGTCCCGGCACTGAACGTCTTCATCCGCGTCGTCGTCGGAGTTGCGGCCGCTATCAGCATGCTGGTGATCCTGCTGGCGATGTATACGACTGTGACCGAGCGCACTCGGCAAATTGGAATACTCAAAGCGTTGGGGATGTCCAAGAGCGGGATTGCCTGGGTGATCGAACAGGAAGCTATTCTGGTCAGCGTGTTGGGCGTCGCTGTCGGAGTAGGTCTCACTTTCGTCGCCCGATTTTTCATCATGCGGGTGACGTCGCTGACTATCGAGATCGAGCCGCAGTGGGTTGGTATTTCTTTTCTGGTCGGAATAGTCGGTGGGAGTATTGGCGCGCTTTACCCGGCGTTGCGCGCCGCGCGACAGGATGCGGTGGACGCGCTCGGCTATGAATAACCATTGGAGCACTTACTCCAAACAGAAGCCCGAGGCAAAGCGAGGGCTCAGGTTGAGCGTTAGCAGTAGCGTCCAACGTTACCTTCGGGCTTCGATCCGCGCTTGAGGTGTCGGCATGAATTGTCCCGTTTGCAAAATCTCTCCACTCAATCCAAACAAACTGGAGTCAGAGCCTTGTCGCAAAGTTGTGAGAGATGCGGTGGAGATTGGATACCTGGCGCGCCGTATTGGAAATGGCTCGAAGAGCATGGCGAAAACCTTCCCGAGCTAGAGGTGCCGACGAGTGAGTTCCCTGTTTCCGAATCCCCTGTGCATCTCGACTGTCCTGAATGTCAGTGGCGCATGGTGAAATACATGGTGGGACGCGGAACGGGTTTCGCCCTGGACCACTGTCATAGTTGCAAAGGGATCTGGCTGGACAACAATGAGTGGGAAGTTCTCAAGAAGCGTAACCTGCATGACGATTTGAATTCGATGCTTACCGAATTCTGGCAGTCGGAAGCTTTGAAAGAAGAGCGACGAAAACGCTTCGAACGCATCAATCTCGCGAAGTTTGGCGCCGAGGATTATGCGGAGATCAAGAGAGTTCGCGACTGGCTGGAGGGCCACGCAAAGAAGCACGAATTGCTTGCTTATTTGACGGACGACGATCCGCTTAGCGTTTGACGCTCTGGTCAGAACCACCTGCGAGCGGGTGGGGAGGGGTTTTCATCTACCTGCCGGCTGATATGCAAGCCGCCCGCTGGCGAGGCGATTCTGAGAGGAGTTACACGCTCTTGCAAGCTAAACGATCAATCTCACCGTGCTTTCCCGCTCGTTGCGTCTGAAGTGTCCGGCGTGTGGCCAAGCTTCACTCTTCAAAGGACCATTCCGGCTCGCACATCACTGCTCATCGTGCCGCTCGATCTTTAAGCGTGAAGAAGGCTTCTTCGTCGGCGCAATCCTCGCCAATGTGATGACCACCGAACTGGTAATCCTCCTCGTTTGCATGGTTTGGCTGTTGGTCTTCAAGAGCAGTTACGAGAAAGTGTTGGTGGTCTTGTTCATCCTGGCGTTACTGTTCCCACCTGTTTTCTACCACCACAGTTGGAGTCTGTGGCTGGGCTTTGATTATCTGGTTGAGGCGTTACCGAAGTATGAAGGCAGAACGACACTGATTTAACCGCGCAATTTTCGCCTTCGGCGGATTCTTACTCGCCGTGCCGTCAACACTCTTACCTTTGACTGGCCGCTTTCAAATCCACGACTCAACCAAAGTCGAGATGCGCAAGCAGAGGAAAGTGATCAGAGGCTTTGATCGCAACTTCCGGGCGGATTACTTCGCAGTGAAGCAGTCGCTCAGCAAATCCATTCGGGACGAAAACATAATCGAGTCTCAGGTGCGGATCCCAAACAGGAAACGTGTAGCCCTTATCAGTCGGATGCAGGTGGCGGAAACCGTCGGCGTATCCTGAATCGCGCATGAGTTGAATAGTTTCGCGTTGAATGTCACGTCCGCTCAGCCAAACGACGCCACGTATCCAGGCAGGCATGCGACGCACATCAAGCATTTCACCGATCGCAAGCGTATTGAAGTCTCCGACCAGCACGTGAAACCCGGATTGGTGTCTCTCAATGCCCTTAAGTAGCGACGTTGAATCTCGCGAACTCGGCGTCGTTCGCCCCACTTGGAAAACATCGAGCTTAGATGAAGCCCGAAGATTCTGGTCTCGCTACCGGCCACGACGATCTCGAGAAATGAATGTTTCGCACCGGCCGGATAGTGCCACTCATGATGTGCAATCTCGAGGCGGCTGATGTAACCAATCGAGTGGCGGCCCCTCGCGGCCCAGTGGATCAGACCGGTGTCGGCAGCCAGGCGACGAATTACTTCCGTGTCTATAGCTTCCTGGAACACAACCAGGTCGGGCGCAACGCCGCGAATCACTTCCGCCAGTTCCTTTTCGCGTTTGAGTCCGCCAAAGCGGATGTTGTAGCTCAGCAGCTTGAGGATCACGAAGCCTTTTCCGCCTCTACCACGGTGTAGTAAGGCTCATTGAAGAGAACATCGCGAGCATAAAGGATGAGATTGGAAGTGGCTTGAAAAGCCACGGGTCGTGCCGGCAAGTTTTTGCAGTTCTTCCCGCAGCGGATTCAGCGCCGCGGCAATGCGCGGGATCTTTATCGCATAGCGGCTTGGTGTGCAGTCGCTGGAATGTAGAAAGCGTCTTCGTTCCAGAATTCCATCACTTTATCGCCGACCAAAGTAACGTCGAGGTCGCTGGTGCCGCGGCCGTCGGCGTCAAATGGTTCGCCATCTTCATAACGCTTGTTGGTAACCACGCTGCCCCGCAGCGCAAATCCAGTGCCTTCCGGCAAACCGCTCTTCAGCCTCGCGCAGAACTCACGATACTTCAGCAGGTCGCCGTCAAAGGCCAACCTGACGATACGCTCCTCAATTTGTGTTGCGGTCATTTCGCTTGGGTTAGTCGTTTTGGTCATGTTACCAAGGCACCCCTGGGTCTTTTTGGATCAACGTTTTCTGTCGTCATTATGAATTAAACTCCGGCTCATGTTATACCGCGTCCATGATCTGCGTCAGTTTAATTGTCTAACGCCGCAGTATCCTAATTCGTAAGCTATTGGCCTAAATTCAAAATGCCGCCTGAACTCCGACTCGCTACGATTGCTGACATACCTGCGCTCACAGAATTGATCCGAACCTCGGTAAGCGTTCTCAGCGATCAGTATTATTCACAAACGCAAATATCGGACGCATTGACGCACGTCTTCGGAGTGGACACCACTCTTATCCTTGACGGCACTTACTTTCTGGTTGCGGAAGAGGATCGTATCGCAGGTTGCGGTGGCTGGAGCAAACGTCAAACGTTATTCGGCGGTGACCAAATAAAAACAGACAGTGCGAAGACAGATCATCCTGACGTACTTCTCGATCCCGCTACCGAAGCCGCGCGCATTCGCGCCTTCTATGTTCATCCTCAATTCGCGCGGCGAGGGATCGGTTCGATGATTCTCCGGGCCTGTGAAGCCGCAGCGATGGCAGCAGGTTTCACACGCGTGGAACTCATTGCCACACTTCCGGGCGAGCCGTTGTATTCCTCCCTGGGCTACATGAATCTGGAACCGTTCGAAATTCCCCTGCCGTCGGCGCCTGCGCTCGCTGCCTTCAGAATGGGCAAGAGCTTGATGCCGTATCGAAATTCGTGAGTTGGTGCCGGCAGATCAACCGTTCTTGTGGGAAATGCTTTACCAGTCGCTGCATGTTCCTGCCCAGCCTGCAATTGCGAACTACGTAACAGACTGGGGACGCGAGGGCGACGCCGGCTTCGTTGCGGTTGATTCTGAGAACATGCCGATAGGCGCAATTTGGTTACGCATGCTCGGCGGAGAGACTACGGGTTTTGGCTACGTGGATAAGCAAACGCCTGAACTCGGGATGGCTGTCGTTCCCGGATGGCGACATCGTGGAGTTGGAATTAGTTTGTTGACCCGGATGATCGAGACTGCCGCTCGTAGTCATGAGCAGATTAGTCTGAGCGTAAGCGCTGATAATCCCGCGCGCCGTCTATACCAGCGTCTGGGATTCGAAGCGGTAGGCGATTCTGGCGGATCGATTACGATGAAACTGAAGTTAACTCCGGAGCTGGGAGCCACGTCGCCTCTTGATTCATAGGTGATCCATAATGGAACTCACATTGTCGTCTACGACTTTACTGCCTGCGACAATGAGCGCCACGACTGTCTCAGCAGCTCGTTAATTCTGGACCAATCTGCCTCCGTAACTCCGCCGGCCTCAGCTTTCGTGTCGCGAATAATCATAGCTTCGGCGCGCAAACGGCCGTGATCCATCAACCTCTCGATCGGCACTTGATAGATCTCCGCCTGTAGCTCGGCCAGCGCGTGATCGAGGTCACCCGGTGAGTGTTTGGGGCGCTCGCGATGTATGATCCACCACTCCAGCTCGAGGCGGGCCGCACGATCCACATTAAAAGGCAGATCGCTCATGCGCCTGATTTCCTGATAAAACTTAACCAGATCCGGCAGCGCTTTTTCGTAGTCGGAACGTTGCTTACCCTTCTTAAAAACGAAGGCGCCGTTTGCGGCATAATACGCCACGCGATTGGATCGAATCAGTGGCATATTGTATTGCGTTCGCAGAAGCTCAGATAATTCATTGAATAACCGCAGCCGCTGACGTTCGTAGTAAGAACGCCACATAGCCGTTTCCAGCCGCGCTACTTCATCCGGGTCAAACTCTCTCAAGTGAGCCGTGCGCGTTGAATAAAGATCATAGAGAACCCAGCCGGCTGCAGCGAGCAACAGTACCAGGGCGACTTTGAGACCCATGCGGCGGCGCGACTTTGGAGGCGTGGTTGGCATACCTAGCTGAGGGTCCATTCAATACTTCGGTTCTGCCTGCGGTTCGCGTTATTATCTCAGCGCCATCAGCGTTTCCCAAGTCCCAGGCAGAAGCCCGCGTGTAAGCAAGGCTAAGTCAGAAGCGCGAAGAAATCCTCGTTCACCCGCGGTCTCTGCCTGGTATACCCCCGAAAGGATAACGTCACATGCAGGATTTTCTTGACGACTTTCGCGAGACTATTTCGCGCGCCGCTGAACGTTTTAAGTTGCTCTCGGAGCAACAGAGCCAGAAGCCACGAGCCGAGGGCAAATGGTCGCCCCGAGAGATTCTGGGCCACCTGATCGACTCGGCCGCGAATAATCACTCTCGCTTCGTTCGCGCGCAACTCAAGGATGATTTAGTTTTCGACGGTTATGCGCAAACCGAGTGGGTCGAACTTCAGAATTACCAGGAAGAGCCGTGGGCGGACCTGGTCCAACTATGGCAGTCGTACAATCGCCACATCCTGCACGTGATTGACGTTACGCCCGAGGAGCAACGCACCAGGCTGAGAGCCAGGCACAACCTGCACCAAATTGCTTCTGATTTGCTGAAGGAAGACGAGCCAGTGACCCTCGAGTGGTTCATGCGCGATTACCTCGATCACATGAAGAAACATCTCGCTCAAATCGAGGAGAGTGTGCCGCTCAGCGAATCAATCTCACCTGCGGCCGCCGCCGGATAGTTTGATAGCCCTCAAAAACATTTTGCTAACGGAGACAACCACCATGGAATACACATACGAACAGTTGAAACATAAAACAGTAGCGGAGCTTCGCGAGATCGCTAAAGGCGACGAAAAGGAAGTGGTGCAGGGTTATACCCAAATGAACAAGGAACACTTGATTCAAGCGCTTGCTAAGGCCCTGGGCATCAAGCACGAGCATCACGACGTAGTGGGTGTTGATAAAGCTTCAATCAAAGCGCGCATCAAGGAAATGAAGAAGAAGCGCGACGAAGCGTTGTCTGCTCATGATGCAGCGCAACTCAAAGTGGCGCGCAGAACGATTCATCGCTTGAAGAGACAAATTCACAAGGCCACGGTCTAACTTCAAACCACTATTTGAATCTCATGAACGATCGCGACCTACTGAAAGAACTCGAAAGCCTCGGCACCGAACAGGCTCGCAAGACTTATCTGCGACACGGCGTCGGCCAAAAAGTGTTTGGCGTTAGCTACGCCGATCTCGGCAAATTACAGAAGAGACTGAAGACGAATCACGAGCTCGCAGGCAAGCTCTGGGCGTCGGGCATTCACGAGGCTCAGATCCTTGCCGCGATGATTGCCGATCCGGTGCAAATGTCCGCGAAAGAAATCGATACGTGGGCCCGCTCAGTTTCAAACTATATGCAGAGTGACGCGCTAGCGGGTTTGGTGAGCAAGACGCGTTTCGCTGCCGCAATCGCGGAAAAGTGGACCAGATCTAAAGACGAATGGGTTGGCAGCGCGGGATGGCAGGTCCTCAGCTGGCTAGCCCAACGTGACATGGCATTACCTGATAGTTTTTTCCAACCATATCTCGAGACGATCGGAAATAAAATCCATGTAGCCAGAAATCGCGTTCGTTATTCGATGAACGGCGCTTTGATTGGGATCGGCTCTCGAAATAGCGGGCTCGAGAAAAAGGCACTGGCGGTGGCGGCGAAAATTGGCAAGGTTGAAGTCGACCACGGCGACACCTCATGCAAGACGCCTGATGCGGCTTCATACATTCGCAAGACCGTGGCCTACAAGAAAGCAAAAGCTGCAAAGGCCTGATTTTGTAACGCCGCGTGACACCCCTGGCTAAAATAGGACTGCTCTTCACTGGGAGCGCGGGCGTCCCGCCAGCAATGAGCGCGAAGCGCGAACTGACTGATTACGAACAACGGAACGATTCTTAGCTGCATTGCTCCAATGCTGCGCTGCAGACTCCGGTACACGCTTGTATCGCTGCGATGCTGACTTGCATTCTGCCGTGCATGTTACATTGGGCTGATGCGTACCAGCAGTGTGCGGCGCACGGTTCGATTGAGCTAATGCTAACTAACATTACGCCAATGCTGATGTTTCCTTGCATTGGGTCAATGCAAGCCACCGACCGAGTAACCCTAAGAGAATTCGATTATTTCTTTAAGATATTCCCTCACCTGGCCCAGTCCCATTTCCTGCGACAGAAATCCAATGTGATTGTCGGGCCGTAGAAGCACGGTGAAGGGCCTGTCGCGGCCGAAGAGTTCGGCAACGTGCGGAAAGAGAGGCACAACGTGATAGTCGACCAGAGCGGAGTATTCCGATTCCAGTTCGTTTCGCAACGACTGGTAGTCTGTCTCGCCATCGCTAAACGAAAGCAGATGAAACTTTGGCGCCCGCAGTTGATCGTAAATGCTCTTGCCATCGATCAAGAAATACGGCAGCCGGTCGCCGGCTTTTACCTCAAAGTCGTCATCCCCTTTATGGAGACTCAAAGAGCCCCCGCGGTAGTTGATGCCAATTTGTGAAATCAACGGAAAGAACCTGCTCTTCACCGCGTCGAAGCTCAGGATAAACTTCGCCATTGGCGGAAACACGGTTGTGCGGATCAGGTTCAATAACCAATCGGTTCCGGCCGCGAGGTTGAACATTCGATCAGTCGTCTGCAGTAACCGCTCAGCATTTGGCAGTCGCTCCTCGTTGTAAGTATCCAGGATATTTTCTCCGGCCGAGTTTTTGAGTACGCCGGCAATCTTCCACGCCAAATTGTAAGCATCCTGAATTCCTGTGTTCATTCCCTGCCCGCCCGCGGGCGTGTGAATGTGTGCTGCGTCGCCGGCAACAAAACAACGGCCCTGCGAAAATCTATTCACATGCCGCGTATGGACCTTGTACGTTGAAAACCAGTCCACCCGAGTGATATCAAGTTCGATTTCCGCTTCTTCTTTTATTCGCCTCTCGATTTCTTCGTAGAGAATCTCTCCCTGATCCTTATCAAATCCTTCGGGAAACGCGCCGACGATTCGGTAACGCCGATCGCCTTTCATCGGAAAGAAAGCGACCACCGCGTTCCGCGCCAGGCACACTTGCAACGCGTCGTGGCTGAACTCCCAATCGATCTGGACGTCGGCAACGTAAAACACTCGCTCAAATGTGCTGCCTTCGAACGTGAGTCCCAGTGCATGTCTCACCGCACTCTTCGGTCCATCGCAGCCAACCAGGTATTTCGCTTCGATAACCTTCCATTCGCCTGATGACGTCTGCACCTGCGCGATCACTCCAGTATCAGTTTGCGCAAAGCTCTTGAGTTCCGTGTTCCATGTCACATCGCGATCGTGCGCGACGAGGTAATCGTGGAGGAGTTTTTCATTCTTGCTTTGCTCGAGCAGCAACATGTATGGGTAGGCGCTCATGCCCTCACCGACACTGGAAAGATCGACTTCACCGAGCACCTCGCCGCCTTCAAGCATTCGCACCTTCCCGGCAATTGTACCTTCAGCAATCGCGCGCTCGGCTAAATCCATCTGTTCGTAAATTTCGAGGGTGCGGGCGTGAACGCCGATAGCTTTGGAGTAGGGCGTTAGTTCGGGATTCTTCTCGACGACAACAAAATCAACGCCGTGCCTCACAAACTGACAAGCGAGCGACAAGCCAGTGGGACCGGCGCCGACAATGAGTACGTCAGTGTTGATTGTGTCCATGTGATGCTTCCCTTCCGCGCAGCCGTTCCGGGGCGCTAGCCCGACCGTGAGGAAGGGCTCGCTCAATGGATGCAACCGGAAGCGCTACCTCACGGTCGGCTAGTGCCTCGCGTAACCTCAATGAACCGAGACACGAAAGATTATCACCGCGCTTCGCGACGCGCGCGCGCGATAAAGTCTTCGATGTCTGAAATCTTTCGCGGCAGCGCTTTAGTCATCCACTCGACCTCGTCCGTAGTCACCAGCAGGTCATCCTCAATCCGCACGCCCATATTCTTGTAACGCTCGAAAGCCGGAGCTACCGCGAACTTAAACTTCTCCCAATCCGCCGCGACCCAGCCGGACGGCATATGATCGAGCGCGTCGCTGCGGATATAGATCCCCGGTTCATTCGTGAAGACCATTCCCGGCTCGAGTTTGGTTCCGTAGGGCCCAACGTCATGCACGTTCATGCCGAGCCAGTGCGAAGTGCCGTGCATGAACCATAGTCGATACTGATTTGAGTCGCGATTGGTAATCAACCCAAGTTTCAATAGTCCCGTCTTTAATAACTTCAGTGGCAGCGCGATCAACGTCGGAAACAAATCTTCCCGGGCCGGGCCACCTTAGCGCCGGCCTCTTGCGCATCGAAAACAATCTGATAGATCGCAGCCTGATCTGGCGTGAACTTTCCACTGACCGGAAACGTGCGAGTTACATCAGCGGTGTAGTGTTCATATTCAGCACCGACGTCCATCAGGAACAAATCGCCTGGTTTGACTGGTCCTTGTGATTCTTCGTAATGAAGCGTGGTGGCATTTGGCCCACAACCCACGATCGGCGGGTAGCCCCAGTGATCAGCATTGCGAAGTTTGAAGGTATACAGGACAACTGCGTCTATTTCATATTCCCATTTCGCGTCAGCTGCAGCCACCCAGGATCGTTCGATCGCTTCGGCCGTGATATCGATTGCATGCTGCATCAGCGCCACTTCCATGGGCGATTTGCGCAGCCGAAGTTGCCCGAAAAGAAAGGAAGCGTTTTCGACTACGTAACCTGAAGGGGTTGCCGGCGACTGTCTCGGAGCACTCTGCGCGGACGGCGATGGACCGGGAACCGGCGATGCGCCCGTGGCCGGCGTTTTTGCGGCCGCACTTGGCACCGTGCTGGCCCACTCAGCGGCGAAGCGCTGTTCCTGTTGGCCCATCAACATGAAAAGTTGTGCCTGCCCGGATACTGCGGCCGCGGATAGCTTCTCAAAACTCGCAGCAACCGACTCCGGAGTCTCCATAACGTCGGCGCGCGCCGCGGACATCAGGACGTTCTCAGGTTTCGGACGGTAGGGTTGGCGATTACGCAGCGCACGGGTGAACGGTTCGAATTCGCGTGCGTCCCAAATTTCCTTGATTCCGGAGATTCGATTCGCTTCCTCGACGCTATACATGTGGCCGGTCCAGGTTTCGCGCAGTGGATTTCGGCGAGGCAGAAAAAGAATTTCCGGCAGCCCTTCATTCCCTGGCGTCAGCATCAGAGTCGCACCGTTCTGTTTGAGATTGGTTAGATAGTAAAGATTGTTTTCCTGACGATACTGATAGTTGACGTCGTTGGAATAAACGCGCGCTTCGCCACTGAGGAGGATCATGATTCCCTTCGGTCCCACGACCTGGGCCACTCGTGCCCGCCGTCCGGCCAGTTCACGGTGGCGCGCTTCGCTCATCGAATACCGGAGCCGGCGGCGCGGGCTTGATGGCCAGGCTTTTCCCGGCTGAACCATCGGCGATTGCTTCTACCCGCCTAACTAATCCCGGTTCGAATGCGGCTAACAATGATGCAAACGAGAAAATCCCTAGTAGCAAAAATAACTGAAGCCGACGGTGTCGCAGTGGTTTAGTTGGGGTCATTGTTTGAGGTTGATCTATCGACTTTGACGTAAAGATGATTGACTCGGTGGGTGGTTGATGAACTTTGCGCGAGCCTTTAGTCACCGTTTTGCTGACCGCGCGCAATGATGCAGCTCGGTGCGTTGGCCCGGCATCGCCGGCTCGCTAAGGCAATCGTCTTCGTCGTGGGGCAATTCTTTCGCCCGGGCGAAAAACTCGGGTCGCTCCGTTGGGCAAAGTGACTACGCGCGTGCCGTCAGGTTGCGTCACGATCTGCGTTCCATCAGGAAGGCTGCGCGTCGTGCCTGTGACGGGCACCCCCCGCCGCCCAATTCTCGGAATCTCTGGAATCTTAACTTCCGGCGGCACGACCTGGTTTCGATCGTCGCCCTCTCTCGGCGTTGGCGCGACTCGACTCGACCCCGTACTTTGCGGACGGTCCGTAACGATTTCCGCTTTAGTCTCGGCCGCCTTTTCCGGAGCCGGTTTTTTCTTGGCTGCCTCTGCTTCACGCGGCGCTGAGGAGTCGGCTCTGGTCTCTTCCGTCACGCTTCCACCAGCGGTTTCGGTGCTCGGATTCTGCGTCGCTTCCGGAAAAGCAGAACCGGCCGGCATTACGACGGTGTCGCTCTTGCTTTTCTGATAGGCGTAAAGTCCACCAACCAAAAGGGCCACAACGCAAAGGACGCCCGCGGCTATCGCCCACGGCGCACCGCTGTGGCTTCTTTTTGCGGTTGGCTGACGCTGCACCGTGGTCTCGCCATGCTGCACTGTGCCCACCGCTGTGCGCGCAACGCCCGGCTGCGATGGTTGGGCCGGCGTCTGGACCGTTGCGGGTGATTCAAATAACACTGTCGCAGCCTCGACACCGGTGTGCGGTACAGTGTTTTTTACCGTGCTTTCGCTGGCGCCACTGGAATCGCCGATTCCCGCCAGCGCGTCCGTCAACGCGCGCCGCATTTCCGCGGCAGTAGTAAAACGTCGCTCACGATTCTGACTCATCGCGCGCGCCAGCACACTCGCCACAGCCGGACTAACAAAACTGTTGATTTGGTTTGCCGGTTGCAGCGGATCAGGTTCGCCATTCACGAGAGCTCCGGCGCGCGTCAGGGCGCTCGGTGGCTTCACGTAGGTCATCAGATGGTAAAGCGTTGCGCTTAGCGCGTAGATGTCGCTGCGGGAGTCAGTCCCAAGTCCCTGAATCTGTTCGAGTGGAGCATAGTTTGGCGTGTAGCCAAAAATGCTGGCAGAGGTGACGGCGGCCGGAGACACTTCGCTCGATTGTCCTTTCGCCAGCCCGAAATCCAACAGAATGATCTGGCCGCGAGCAGTTAACTTCAGATTCTGCGGCTTGATGTCCCGGTGAATAATTTGTGGATCCTGCGTGTGCAGATAGTCGAGCGCGTCCAGTAGTTGGTCGCCCCATGTAAGCACTTGCTCAACGGGAAAATGACCGCGCTTCAAGGTCATCATCTGCGCCAGGTCTTCGCCTTCGATGAACTGCATTACCAGAAACTGGCCATCGCCTTCGGAAAAATGATCACTAACGCGCGGTAGCGCTGGATGATGCATGCGCGCCAGCAATCTCGCCTCGCGCTCAAACTGCTTGCGCAAACGTTCGTCCGCAAACAGCGTTTCCTTTAGCGCCACCACGGCATCGAGTCGCTCGTCGATGGCTTCGTAGACTGCGCCCATCCCTCCCTGGCCCAGTTGCCTGACGATGCGATATCGACCTTGTAAAACTGTATCTGGAGTCAGCATTTATCGTTTGTTAGCTCTGATAGCTTCCCGTAGCAGATTTTTGATGGCGACGGGGCTGATTATACACTGCCGGTGCGTTGGGTAGAACTATGGTCGCCGGGCGTTGAACCGACGGGAACGTGCGTTGCGATCATCTGATGAACGACTGCCGACGCTCATCTGCAGTCATTGGGAGTTCCGGAGAAGCGGAGTATGCTATCCGGCATGGACAATCCCTTCGCCGCTTCAGATTCTGACGTCATCGATGTGTCTCCAAAACGCCGGCGCTGGCGACTTTATCTCCTGGCCGGAATATCTCCTGCTCTTCCTCGCGTTATCGCGCATGCTCGGCGTGTACGTTTCCGCTCTCTGGTTTGGCTCGATTGGATACTCCCCAGTCTATTGGTATGTCTTCAAGCTCAAGGCCGGCCTCTTCGTAGTCTTTCTGGTGTTGACGGTATTAATTCTGCGCGGCGCTTTCTGGTTACTCGAACGAGCTTTCGCTGCGCAAGACCTTGCAGCGCCGCACAATCATGGTCAACAACCAGCCGTTTGAAATCTCGCCGGCTCGTTTCATTCGACCGCTGGCCTGGTTGCTTTCGATCGGTTTTGGAATTTTCTCTGGCCTGGCAATGCGCGGCAACTGGCAGGAGTTTGCAAGCTACTTAAACCAGGCGCCAACCACTCTCTCTGATCCAATTTTCAACAAATCACTTGGTTTCTATCTGTTTTCCCTGCCGTTGGTCGAAGCACTCGTTTCCTGGTTGACGACGCTGGCGTTTGTGATTCTATGTGCCGCGCTCGCGTTTGCGTTGCTAACGTATTCCCGGACAGGTGCTGAAACAAGGCGCGTACCAAGATCATCATCCACAGCTATTAGTGCGGTCTCTTGCGCGTTAGCTGGGTTTTTGGTTACGCTTTCCGCGCGAACTTATCTCACCCGCTTTCCATACCTCTGGACGGACCATCAAACTTTTTCCGGCGTGACCTACACTGAAGCCAACTATTTGCTTCCTGCGCTGCTCTTTGTATCGTTCGCGCTGCTTATCGCGGCGGCAATTTCACTGTTGAACGCTTTCACGAAGCGCGGACTCCGGCTTCTGATACTCGCCCTGGCGCTGCCGGTTGCCGTCTACATCGTGGGCGTCGTCCTCGTGCCGGCTTACGTGAATGGATTTATCGTCAAGCCAAATGAGCTGGCCCGCGAGACGCCTTACATTGAACACAACATCGCCTGGACACGACGCGGTTTCGGTCTCGAACAAATCCAATTGCGACAGTTTGAAGCTGAAAACTCCGTCGAGGCTTTGAACCTGTCAGCGAACCGCGCCACGTTAGAAAACATTCGGCTTTGGGACTGGCGCGCCTTGCAGGACACACTCAAGCAAGCCCAAACAATTCGCACCTATTACGACTTTCCCGACGTTGACGTTGATCGCTACCAGCTTGGCGGGCAAACGCGGCAGGTGATGATTGCCGCCCGCGAGATCGATGTAGAGAAACTGCCCGAGTCGTCCCGAAACTGGATCAACGAGAAGTTGATCTACACGCACGGCTACGGGTTGACGATGAACACGTCCAACGGTTTTACGCCGGAGGGTATGCCGCGTTTTATTCTCTCGGATATGCCGATCAAATCGAACGCGCCTGAGGCTACGATCACTCGGCCTCAAATCTACTACGGCCAGAAGACGGACACCGACGTTTACGTGAAAACGGGACAGAAAGAATTTGATTTTCCTCAGGGCGAGACGAACACTTATACGACCTACGAAGGCAGCGGCGGGATACAAATCGGAAATCGTTTTCGGCGCTGGCTGCTTGCGTGGGCCCTCGACGATCTTTCAAAACTGCCGTTCTCGGATGATGTCACCTCAGAAAGCCGCGTGCTGATCCACCGCAACATCAGCGAGATAGTTAACGGCGTCGCGCCGTTTTTGATCTATGACAACGATCCCTACATCGTCGTCAGCAAGGAAGGCCGGCTCTTCTGGATGCTTGATGCGTTCACCGAGTCGTCCACCTTTCCCTATTCGCGACATCATCAGGTCGGGAACAATCGAGTCAACTACATTCGCAACAGCGTCAAGGTTGTTATCGATGCTTACAACGGCTCCGTCGATTTCTATGTTTTCGATCCGCAGGATCCGTTGATCGCTACTTACCGGGCCACTTTCCCGACGCTGTTTAAGGATGCGAGCGCGATGCCCGCCGATCTGCGCGCCCACGTGCGTTATCCCGAAACTCTGATTCGCGTTCAGGGCGAAGTTTATGGTCTCTATCACACTCAGAATCCGAAGGTGTTTTTCCAGCGTGAAGACGTTTGGAGCGTGGCCAGCCAATTAGGCATCGACGATCAAAACAAGAAACAATCGCTGCCGATCGATCCTTATTTCGTCCTGATGCAGTTGCCGGGCGAGCAAACCTCAACCGAGTTTGCGCTGATTCTGCCTTTCACTCCCGCGAATCGAAACAACATGATCGGCTGGATGGCGGGACGCAGCGACGGCGAACACTACGGCAAGCTGTTGGTTTACAACTTTCCCGAATCGCGTGTGATTGAAGGTCCACTTCAGATTGAAGCGCGCATCGATCAGAACGCCCAACTCTCCGCCCAGTTTAGTCTTTGGAACCAGCAAGGCTCGCGCGTGCTGCGCGGCCACTTGCTGGTGATCCCGATTGGCCGTTCCCTGCTTTACGTCGAACCGGTTTACCTTCAAGCGCAGCGCAGCCCCATGCCCGAACTGCGCCTGGTCGTCTTGGCGATTCAGGAGCGGCTGGGATACGGGCAGAGTTTCGACGAGGCGATGGCTAATCTGTTTGGTGAGGCGGGAAAGGCGCCAGCTACGGGGCTCGCCACCTTCAACCCCGCGCCGTCGGCTTCACCCGGCCCTGCTGATGCAACGGCAGACCCGAAGGCGTTGGCGAGCTCCGGCGCCTGTGGCAGTCGAGACGGTCCAGCGGTTGATCCTGAAAGCGGTTCAGGAGTTTGACGACTACCAGCGCCTGACGTCTCAGGGCAAGCATGGCGAAGCCGGCCAGAAGCTCGAGCAGCACAAGCGAACCCTCGAGGAACTCAAGCGGTTGGGCAGCAAGCCACAATAAATCCTATCGCCGCCTTCTGCTTCGGTTAATGCTCCACAACGGGTGGCCGTCTACCCGTGGAGGGTGCCGACCAGTCGTCGCTTCGGCCTGCCAATGCACGTAATATTGCTTTTTGACTGCTCGAATCCATCCTTGCAGCGAGGGTGCCATGCCGGCACCTGCCAATTGCGCCTAAATGACTACCTCTCGCAAACAACGTTTTCCTGAGTATTTCCTCACTTTCAGTCTCGATTGTATAGCACTCGCAGACACACGTTTTCTTCGTTACCCAACAAACCGCATTTTGGGTTATAGTGTTCGCCCTTTTCATATTGTTCTGTGAGTTAGCCGGTTTTCAGAGCTGGTTCGGACCCGCAACTCTTTCGATTCTGGGAGGCATCTGTTTGGCAGCGGCGGCATTTTACGACCTCGAAGGCACCCTGGTCAGCACCAATCTGGTTCACACTCTGGGCTTCTACGCTCGGAATGAACCCGGCTTGTTTCGCAGCTTCAAGAAGAGCGCGGCCACGCTTCTGAGCCTTCCCGTTTTTGCCGTCACTGACCAATACAGCCGTAAAGTTTTCAACGACCTTTACTTCAAACGTTACAAAGGCGTTTCCGAAGACCGGCTCCGATACCTTGCCGACGATTTGTTCACGTCTGTGTTGAAGCCGGCGGTTTTTCCCGGCACTTACGAGCTGCTGGAAAAGTCGCGCAGCCTCGGTCTGCGCCAGGTGGTCGTCACCGGCGCTCTCGACGTTTCGGTGAAGCCCTTGATGGAACACCTTGAGATAAAAGACTACGTCGCGAATCGACTGGAGTTTGTTAATGGAGTGGCGACCGGCCGTCTGTTGCCGCCGGTGATGGCTGCAGCCACCAAGGCGTCGTGGATCAGAGTGTTCGCCGAACGCGAAGGCATCAGCCTGAGCGATTCTTATGCTTACACTGACAGCATGAGCGATTTGCCGATGCTTTCAATCGTGGGCCACCCGGCAGCAATTTGTCCTGACATGCGTTTGCGCCAAACGGCGCTGCACCATGATTGGCCGATTCTTAATTTGAAATAGAGGAGTTCGAAGACGGTAAATGGTAAATGGTGAATGGTCAAACCTCAGTCAATGAAGGAGCTTAAAGACCATGCGTCCACATGAGAAACTAGAAGCTTGGAGTAAATCGGTGGAACTTGTTACTGATGTCCACAAGAGAACCGTGCATCTACCCCGAGGCCGCTTCAAAACCATTTACCATTTACCATTCACCATTTACCCAGGTTCTTAATCATGGCACTCCAACTAAGACGAAAAACGCACGAATCGGTCACCTACATCGATCGCGACAGCGCGCCGCGCATTGTGGCTTCGGGAATGGATTTCCTGCTCGAAGATTTGCCGGTGGGAACGCGCGTGATCTATCCCAATGCCCCGATCAAGGGTCTGGCGAATCGCGAGGCGGCGATTCGTTACGCACTCAATCACCCGCACGATTGCGATCCGCTCTTTGCGCAACTGGAACCGGGGATGAAGGTAACGATCGCGGTGGACGACATCAGCATGCCGATCCCGCCGATGAAGACGCCCGACATTCGCCAGACCGCGCTCGAGATTCTCCTGGAGATGCTGCACGGCCACGGCGTAGACGACGTGCACATCATCATCGCCATTTCCCTGCATCGCAAAATGACAGAGCCTGAAATGAAGCGAATGGTGGGGCAGAAGATTTGGGACGACTTTTACCCTGATCGCTATTACAACCACGATGCTGAAGACCCGAGCAACCTCGTCCTTCTCGGCGAGACCGAACACAAAGAACCTTTGCGCATCAACCGTCGCGCCGCTGAGAGCGACCTGCTCATATATCTAAACTTTAATTTCGTGCCGATGAATGGCGGACACAAATCCGTCGGCGTTGGGCTTTGCGATTACGAGTCGCTGCGCGCGCATCACAATCCAAATGTAATTCGCGCGTCGCACAGTTACATGGATCCGGCAGGTTCGGAACTCGGCAGAGTGATCAGTCGCGTCGGCAAGATTGCCGACGAACATCTCAACGTCTTTCACATCGAAACTACCGTTAACAACTACATGTTTGGCGCGGACATGGGCTTCCTAACGAAGAGCGAGGACGATTTCACGGCCTTCGATCGCATGAAGTATGAGGCCATGCGCTACACGATGAAGAAGATGCCGCTTCCAGCGAAGCGCGCGATGTATAACTCGCTCAAAGGCAACTACGAAATGATTGCCTGCCACGCGGGCAAGACCGAACCAGTGCATGATCTGATTATTCAGAAGAGCATGGACCAGTACGTGGTGCCGATTCAGGGACAGTGCGACATCTTGATTTGTCCGGTGCCGGATATGTCGCCTTACAGCATCAATTCGATCCTGAATCCCCTGCTGGTCCAGGTGATGGCGCTTGGGTATCACTTCAACATGTATCGCGGCAAACCGTTGCTGAAGAAGGGCGGCACGCTGATTCTGCATCATCCGTGCAACGACGAGTTTGATCACAACTTCCACCCGAGTTACATCGAATTCTTCAATCGCCTGCTTCCTGAAACGCGCGACGCCAACGTCTTGCGCGACAAATATGAACAGGAGTTTGCAAACAATCCGAGCTATGTGGAGATGTATCGGCGCGGCAATGCCTATCACGGATCGCACCCTTTCTTCATGTGGTACTGGGGCGAGGGTGGCCGGCAACATGCGGGCCACGTGATCGCCGCGGGCGCACAGAATGCGCACGTTCCCGCGATGATGGGATGGGAACGCGCTGACAATTTAACTGAGGCAATTGCGATGGGCCGAAGCTACATGGGCAGCTCTGCCGAGATCACGATGCTGCATCAACCGATCATCGCGATCGCAGACATGGAGTAGCCAGTCCGACAAGCTTCAGTTTGTCGACTCCTGGTCCCCTCTCCCAATGGAAGGGAGATAGAAGGCACTTAGTCATGAGCTTTTCTCAGTTTGTCGCTGGTTGCACTTCAAGAATCAACGACAAACTGAAGTTTGTCGAACTCTAGTAAGACGTATGAAACTTTCGCCAACTGAAATCTACAACGGCCGAAAGATCTTTCTGATCGGCAGCACCGGCTTTATGGGCAAGGTGACGCTCAGCATGCTGTTGTACCGTTTCCCGAATATTGGCCGGGTTTATGTGACAGTTCGCGCGCGTTCTCAGGAAGAATCCGAAATTCGCTTTTGGAACAGCGTGATCACGGCGCCGCCATTCAATCCTCTGCGCGAACGCTACGGCAGCGCCTTGGAAGGTTTTATTCGCGATCGAGTCGTGGTGCTCGGCGGCGACATCGGCGATACAAATCTCGGTTACACGGACGAGGAAGCGCAGAAGGTTGCCGACGATATCGACATCGTAGTTAACAGCGCCGGCAACGTTACCTTTAATCCCACCCTCGAAAGCGCGTTGCGCACAAACGTTGTCGGCACTCAAAACGTGATCGCTTTTGCCAAGCGAATGAAACGGCCGGCGCTGGTTCACGTTTCCACCTGCTTCGTCGCCGGCAATCGTTCGGGGCCGGTGTGGGAAAGCGATCCCGTGCTTGGCTATTTCCCGCGCAAACACGAACTTGTACGGCGTTGAGTTTTCTGTTGAGCAGGAAATCAAAGACTGCGCCCGGCTCGCCGAACGCGTTCGCGAGGAAGCACGCGACGCAATGATGACCGCGCAGTTTCGTGACCTCGCCCGCAAGCGGCTGAATGAGGAAGGACGTGACACAGACGATCCTGATGCGCTCGGGCTTGCGGTCGCGCGTGAAAGAAAGGTTTGGACTCGAACCCGTCTCACTGAACTCGGCATGGAGCGCTCGGCCTGGTGGGGATGGCCGAATATTTACACCTACACCAAAGCGCTGGGTGAACAACTCGTCGCCGGCTGAAACAGGACATTGTTCGCAGCATCGTGCGGCCGAGTATTGTTGAGTCGGCGCTTTCCTATCCCTTCCCTGGTTGGAACGAAGGCTTCACTACCACCGCGCCGATCATTTTTCTGGTGCTAAAGGGCCAGACCCAGATTCCGGCGGACGAGAAACTGATTCTCGACATCACGCCGGTGGATCAGGTTGCTTCGGTAATGCTCGCGGTTACGGCCCAGGCGTGTGTGGAAGAACCGCAGCTGGTCCATCAGGCAGCTACTGGCGATGCAAATCCCGCCAACATGGATCGGATTATTGGCCTGGTCGGGCTTTACAAGCGAAGGCATTTTCAGGAGAAGACGACCGGGCTCAAGACTGCTGAACGAGGTTGCATCGCGCATGGAGCCACGCCGGGTCGAGACTGAGACTTTTGAAAGGTTCTCGGTGCCGATGTTCAACCGCGCCGCGAAGAAAGCCTCGTCTCTGCTCGATCGCGCCAAGCCGCGCTGGGGAGGCGGGCGCGCGGTTGACGTGATCGACCGTCTCAAATCAACAGTGGATCGAGTTGAAGAGATAACGCAGGAAACCACCGAAGCTTTGATCTGTTCCGACCGTTTACGATCGAGAACGCTTACATCTTCCGTTCGGACAACGTGCGCGCGTTGTTCTCGCGAATCAGCGAAGACGAACAAGGGCTGCTGGGCTGGTATCCCGAAAAGTATGACTGGTACGACTACTGGCTGAACATTCATTTGCCCGGTTTGAAGAAATGGGTGTTCCCCACACTCGAGGAAGAGATGCGCGCTCAGCCCAAGCGCATCTATACGTATCGCGATCTGCTGGAGCTTTTCGAAACTTCAACCAAGCGGCATTCAACCCGCGTGGCGATGCGCATCGAGCGCAACGGACGCCACGAGCAATACACCTATGCAGACTTGCGCGAGCTCGCGAACCGCGCCGCCGGGTTCCTTGCCAGCGAAGGAATCGTACCCGGCGATCGCGTGATGCTGGTGAGCCAAAACACGCCGGAATGGGGCATGACTTATTTTGGCGTACTGAAGACCGGCGCGAGTTGCATTCCGGTCGATCCTGAAAGCTCGATCGATGAAATCATAAACTTCGCGCGCGCAGGCGAAGCGGCGGGAATTGTTCTCAGCGAAAAGCTTAACGCGGACCATCCCGAGCCTGCGCGAGCGACTGACCAGCGAAGGGCTGACAGGCGCGCATCTGGACTTTTGATCAGTTGTTTGCCATCCCCGACGAGCAGGTTGAAGACGCGCGGCTCGCGCTCTTGCCCACGCGCGTTACCGCTCAGTCGCTGGCATCTTTGATTTTCACCTCCGGCACGACAGGCCGGCCGAAGGGTGTAATGCTTTCGCATCGAAATCTCACCAGCATGGTTTCGATGCTTTCGTCCGTTTTCGACATGAGCACGAAAGACGGCGTGCTTTCAGTGTTGCCGCTCCATCACACGTTTGAGTTTTCCACCGGCTTCCTGACTCCGCTCAGCCGCGGCGCCCAGATTACCTATTTGCCGGACCTGACCGGCGAGGCGCTGGCCAGCGCAATTAAGAACGGTCACGTCACCGGCATGGTCGGCGTGCCGGCGCTTTGGGAACTGCTGCACCGCCGAATCAAGAACAAGCTTTACGAGCGCAGCGACTTGATTGGTAAAACTGCCGACGCAATGATCCAGGCGAACGCCTGGCTGCGCGACAAGACGCCGCTGAATCTTGGCCCACTGGCTTTCTATCCGATTCATGAAGGCCTGGGTGGACGCATTCGCTACTTCATCAGCGGCGGCTCGGCGCTCAGTGAAAAGATTCAGAAAGATTTTCAGGGTCTCGGCTTCACGATCCTCGAAGGCTATGGGTTAACTGAGGCTTCGCCGGTGTTGACCGTGACGCGTCCTGAGAATCGCATGTTGACGGGAAGCGTGGGCAGGCCATTGCCCGGGGTTGAAGTAAGGATTTCCGAGCCGGATGCGAGCGGCGTCGGCCAGGTGATTGCTCGCGGTCCAAATGTAATGCTCGGCTACTACTCCGACGAACGGCGACGCGCAGCGCGTTAGTCGAACGTTGGCTCTACACCGGCGACCTGGGAAGAATTGACGACGACGGAAATCTGTTCCTGGTGGGACGTTCCAAGGAAATCATTGTCGACACCAACGGCAAGAATGTTTATCCGGACGAGCTCGAAGAAATTTATCAGAGCTTCACCTTACGTGAAGGAGCTCAGCATTGTTGGCCTGGCGGACGGTATTGGTGAGAAGGTCGCTTGCCTGGTCGTGGCCGATGATGAATACGACATCACGCTTTCGCGCGCTGAGTTGCGGCGGCGCGTCGAAGAACATTTCCGCGAGGTCTCCGCTTCCCTGCCCTACTACAAGCGCGTCAAGGTTTTGCATTTCACGGACGATGAGTTGCCGCGCACCGCCACGCGCAAGGTCAAGCGCGGCGAAGTGGTCACAATTCTGCAGGCGCTGGAAGCGGGCACTAAGTCGGACAAGAGCTCGGTGTGACCGAGCGCTCGGCGAATTCGGAAGCGAAATGGTTGATCTCGATCGTGGCAAATGTCAGCAACCGGCGCACACGATGAAATCTCGTTGAACTCGCGTCTGGCCGATCTTGGGTTTGACAGCCTGATGTTCGTCGAACTGGCGACTGCTATCGAGAATGCGGGCGGATCAATTTCTTCTCCGGAACGTTGAATGAAGTGCAGGATCTGCGTGAGCTGGCGGCTGTAGTTAGCCAGACGGCCGGGCGCGTCAGCCGGACGCGAAACAGTTCGTGGTGATTCGCAACGAGCTGATGATGCGGAGATTGAGGTGCCTTCTTTCATCAGCGCGGCGGGAAACAAAGCGGGCGACGCGTTGCAATGGCTCTTCTACAACCGATTTCTCGATACGCATTACGAGGGCCAGGGAAATATTCCGGTCCACACAAACTTCATCGTCGCCGCCAACCATTCATCGCATCTCGACATGGGCCTGACGAAGATGGCGATTGGCGATGCGGGAAAAGACATGGTCGTGCTCGCCGCAGCCGACTATTTCTTCGACACTAAATACAAACGCGCAGTAATGGAAAACTTTACCAACCTGGTGCCGATTGAACGCACCGGTTCGCTGCGCCAGTCGCTGCGCCACGCCCGTTCGTTTCTTGACCGTGGTTACAACGCCCTGATCTTTCCCGAAGGCACTCGTTCGCTTACAGGTGAGATGACGGAATTTAAACCGGTGATTGGTTATCTGGCGTTGCATGCGCGGGTCGGTATTCTTCCCGTTTATCTTCACGGCACACACGAGGCAATGCCGAAAGGTTCGAGCATTCTCAAAAGCCGTAAGGTGGGCGCTCGGATCGGCCGTTATCTGCCGGTCGCGGAACTCGAAGAGATGACCAAAGGCATGGCCCGAACTGATGCCTATCGCTTGATCGCCGCGCGGATTCATCACGAAGTGGAAAACTTGCGCGACAACACACGACGCACTTTCAATCCTGGAGAGTTGAGGAAGCGCTGGAAAGCTGAACGTCGCGCCGCGCCCATAGTAGTGAGTAATGAGTCATGAGTAATGAGTGATGGGTAGTGAGTGATGGGTAATGCGTGATGAGGATGAGCGAGGAGATTATTGCTTGATGCACCAGAGACATCCTGCTTTGACTCATGACTCATGACTCATCACCCATCACTCATTACTTCTCCTGCTCTTAACAATATGCCAACCAAGACACCCGGAAAACGCACTGCGCGAATGACGCCCGTCAAAGCCGGCACCAAACGTCGCGCTGCGATTGAGAAGCGCCCGCGCGCGGCCACCCTGGTCACCGGCGGCACCGGTTTTCTGGGTTCTCATCTGGTGCGTCAACTTGTCGCTGATGGCGCCAAAGACATTCGCGTGATGGCAACCACCATTCCTGACTGGCTGGTCGAGTTGGGCGTGGAAACCTTCGCAGGTTCAATCACAAATGAAAGTGACGTCAAGCGCGCGGTCGAAGGCATCAGCGAGGTCTATCACCTGGCGGGCAAGGTTTCCCGCGAAGATGAGAACGCGCGGGAAATGTATGCCGTTCACGTCGAAGGGACCCGCCTACTGTGCGAAGCCGCAAAAGCTGCCGCGGTGAAAAGTATTGTGCTTGCCTCGTCGAGCGGAACAATCGCTGTGACCAAAGACGGCGATCTGCTGCCCGATGAATCGTATCCTCCGCCGCTTGAAATAATTTCGCGCTGGCCCTACTACGCGAGCAAGACCTACCAGGAAATCGCAGCGCTCGAAGTCTTCAACGGGAATGGCCGCCGGCTGGTGATCATGAATCCCAGTCTGCTGCTTGGTCCGGGCGACGACCGTTTGAGTTCGACGAAAGTCGTTCTGGACTTCATGGCGCGCAAGATTAGCGCTGTGCCCAGCGGTGGTTTAAGTTTTGTCGATGTTCGCGATGCGGCCCAGACGTTTCGAGTGGCGATGAAGAAGGGCCGTCACGGTGAGCGCTACCTGCTGGGAGCCGCAAACTGGAACTTCGAGAGATTCCTTGGTCGCCTTTCACGGCTCACGAAAGTTTCGGCGCCAAAGTTTGCGTTGCCTTCCGGGCTGATGGTGAAGGGATCCAGGATTATCGATTCGCTTTTCAAGCAATGGGACATGGCCTCGCCGGTGGAGCCGGGGGCCATCGAGATGGCGCAATACTTCTGGTATCTAAACTGCGCGAAGGCTACGCGCGAGCTGGGCTTCCGTCCGCGCGATCCGGGCGAAACGTTGCACGAAACAGTGGCTTACGTGCGGGAGAATTTTCTCGGCGGCGATGCGTTTGGAAAATGAGGCAGTCCGCGGATTTACACAGATGAACGCGGATCAAAACACAAGCCCACCAGCAACCACGCATCACTTTCTTTTCAGATTCGTAAAATCTGCGTTAATCCGCGGCCGGATCGCACTGGTTACTCACCCAGAGCTGCGTACTTGAACAAACGGAAGCGATACTTCTGACGGTCGCGAATGTTCTTTGCAATCACTCCGTGCAGATTCTCGTCCCACTTGGTGTACTCATCAATGAAACGGTCCGTAGCCGCCTTGTCGCCCTCATGCTGCACCGCTAAAACCTTCCGCAGCATCTTTCCGGCAACCTCATGATACTTGTCGTAGTTGATGCGCAGCGTCTTGCTCGAGGGATCAAACTTCAGCAGTCCGTTTTCCATGAAGAAATTCCACTGCATTAACTGCATCGTGTTGTAGGGCTGGTCGCGCCGGGGTTTGTTGTTTTGCAACACGCGGAGAATTCCGCTGGCGTAAACGCTCCGAAGTTGGGCCTCCGTGTAGTAGTTCTGCTTGCGCAACGCTTCGGCCACAAACAAAGAAACCAAATCCGCTTTCATCTCCTCCATCGCGCTCGCATTTTCCAGCAGCGCCTCGTCAAGGTCGCGATTGTCCTTCGTACGATCCACGCCAAGATAATGACCCACTTCATGCCAGAGCGTGCGGTAGAAGCTTCCCTCGCTGGTCAAGCGCCTTCGCTTGTTCAGGTCCGACCGCGGCTTCCAGCGTGCCCGAGGTTGACTCAAAAATATTTGGATCGCGCATGATATTGGCGCGCAGCAGAATTGTGCGGCCGTAACGTCTGGCCAGATAACTTTCGTTTGGCAGAATCGTCGCAGTGTTGCCGCCGCGTGACTGCCCAAAGTCGGCTATCACATCGTAAACGCCGACCGGGAATATCTTCACGCACCTTCTTATGCTGATCGTATGGGAGCGAATCCTCCAGCGCCTGCAAGCCTTTCATGGCCTGGCGCAGGGCTACGGTTTCCTGCTGTCGCGTCGCCAGCACGTTGAATGAGAAAAACGTTTTCACTCCGAAAAGTTCATCGTCGTAAGTCTCATAGGATCCGATTTGGGCGTTTAGATTCTTGAAGCGCCCCGTCACCCAGGCGGCATCACCTGACTCGTAGTCGTCAGACAATAAGTCGCGAGCACGATTGCGCAGAAATCTGGCAAACTCTTCGTCATCCTCATCGACAAGATTCGCGGCTTCATTCAACAAGCCAAACACTTTGATCAATTCGTCGGCATAAGCCACGGAATATGGCACCGCGTAAAAGCGCCTCGGCTGCCGCGACCGCATACCGGCAGAGCGTGCCGAGATAAACGACTCCCCACGAAGCCGCTGTTCGAGTCCGGGATGAAGAACATTCAAGACTGGATATTTCGTGAGCACTGCGAGATCGCGGCGGAGGTTGGCAGGATTGGAAATTCGGACCGCGCTGCGAAGATGCAGAATACTTTCTCGCGACTCTGGATTCGCCTTCAAAAACGTTTCAATGTCTTCCTTCTTCACGCCCCAGGGATACATATTCTTTCCCGGCTGAACTGGCTTGACAGGCAGGAACGGTTCGCGTTTGTTTTCCAGCGTGGTGGCAATTGGGCCCTGATTGAGCCGGTAGAGCGTTAGTAGATTTTTGGTCTCCGGCGTTGAATTGGCGCTTTGGTTGAGTTGGACGAGCGACTCATAAGCGATGCGAGCTTCCGGATGACGCTGCGTTTCATAAAGAACCTGAAAGATTTTGCCCACCTCGATCAGCTTCTCTACAGCCTGGCGCTCGCGCGCGCTCAAACGGGAAATGTCAGGCGACAATACAATCGTCTGAGTCTTATCAATGATTGGCTGGCTCTTCTCACGCGGCCAATAACCCGGCGGGCAAAGACTTTCCTGAGACGCGCGCGCCGGTCTGGGCCATGGTGACCATTGCCGCGCTCAAAAATAATCCGACGACTAAAAGTCTTAACATGAAGTGCTCCTGCGTTTTTGATTACGATTTCGGACATCTTACCGAATGTGAAGAGATCAATCCAACGATGCATTTTCTCGGTAGTGGATTAGTCTGATTGATGGAGCAACTCTTTACTGTGAGCGCGGGCGCCCGCTTCGCCCCATCACCATTTTGTCGTAGCGACCAAATGCTGCAGCCACGCGTCGGGAAAATCTCGCGACGGAGAATTATTGCAGTCGGAGTTTGCTGGTAAATTTCGTTTCAAAGCCCCGGCACCGCGGTTGCAATCGGGGGCTACATGTTTCAACCATCTGTACCCATCGCACAAAACTCCCCACACTATCGACCTTACTCGCCTGACTTCCTGCGCGTTCCTTCGGAATCACTTGGTAGTGAGATTGCTGTGCCCGCCCGAGACGAAAATGATAACGGGCTCGTTCGACGTTGGCGGCGTGAACGACGCCGGCGCAAAGTGGGCCGCGCTTATGACATGGCACTGGAGATCTCGCGAGCGCTGCGTGTTGCGAAGCCGCAGATGAGTGTGCTGGACGTTGGCTGCGGCAATGGTTACATCACGCATCATCTCTCTGCGATGTTGGGGACGAGGGTCACGGGAATTGATCTCGATCCGGACAACTGAAGCGCCGATCGACTATCGCCAGTTTGACGGACTCCGTTTCCCGATCGAGACCCAGACGCAGGACGCCGTGCTTTTTTGTTATGTACTGCATCACGCGCAGGATCTATCGGGACTGGTCAGCGAAGTGCGACGAGTATTGCGACCTGGCGGTCAGGTGGTGGTCTATGAAGACATACCCTCGAATTGGTGGGACCGATTCGTTTGCGGAATCCACAATCGCACGTGGGAAGGACGAACTGGTCCATGCACTTTTAAAACAACGGATGGCTGGCGGCGAGTATTTGAATCGGATGGATTTGAGGTAGTTACGACACGACCCCTGTCCCGTTGGCGTAATCTTGCGCATCCGGTAAGCCGCAGCTTTTTTTCTGATGCGACTAAAGCAATCGGATGGAGACGAGCGCCAACAGTGATGACGCGCAAACCGCAGTAGATCCTAAAATCTGTCCCAGGGCCCCCAAATCGCAAACGTTAAGCCCGGAACCTGAATGTTTACGAATAGTGTCTGGCCATCTGGGCTAAACGTCACTCCGGCAAATTCCCGCGTCTCGAAACCGGGGACAATGTTTCTGGCGAGGTCTACCACCTGCCCTTGCGAAGTCAGCATTCGCAGGTGGTTAGTGATGCCGTTGTCTTCGCAAATCACCAGCCGATCTTTTCCGGCCAGACAGAAGTTGTCGGGCATGTGCAGGACTGAAGGGTCGGTGACCTCAAACAACATTGTGAGTGAACCTCGGTCTTTCCCCGCGGGAATGTATTGCCAGACCTGGCCGAGTCTTCTTGTCGCCTCCACTAGTGGAGGTGAAATAGATTCGTCCGTTTCCCGCCAGACATCCTTCGAGCCGCCGAAATGTTGCACCACCGGCTGCGAGACCCTGTTTGTAAACGGCCACATTATCCATCTCTGCCTCAGGAGGATCGGGATTAGCGATATCAACCCATGAGACGGGCAATGCCACGTTTGTCTTCTGTCCGATGCGCGTGTCGTATTTTGGTTGTCCCTCGATAGCGAGCATCTGCAGTTGACCACCTGCTTCCAGCTTGCCTCGCTTGCGTGGGATGAAGCGGTAGAAACCCGCCGTCCCAATGTCCTCGGTGAGATAAACAATTCCGGTGCGCGGATCAACAGCTATGGCTTCGTGCACAAATCGACCCATTTGTTTCAGCGGCACTGGAGCGACCGCGCGATTACTTTTCGCTGAGACTTCGAAACAGTAACCATGATGCTTAGCTGAATCCCCCGCGCTTGCCTCCTTCGCTGCTGATGAATTCCGTTGGGCCAAGAACAGTTTCTTCGCAACTGATCCAACTCTTCCACGGCGTGGGACCGCCGGCACAGTTAACTAAAGTGCCGCTGAGACTGACGAAGTCTTTGATCACTTCGCGCGTCTTGGGATCGATGACGACGGTCGTCGTTCCACCGCCGGCCGACGGGTCGTAAGCATTTGGATCGAGCGCCACGCCGGGCTTTCCGACATAATTGTTAACTTCGTGGTTGCGGATGATTCGCAGCTCACGACCAACCTGGAAAGCTGCCATTCCGTCATGAGCGCGCGGCGTCGGCCTGCCGTCAGACATGATCTTTCCGGTTTTACCGAACACGGTGTATTGAAAGTCGGCGGGCAGGGCGAGCAGCAGTTCGGCTGTGTTCGTGGTTGGAACCGCCGCCAGTGGTCCATACCCAGTCGCATTGGGGGTTGCGAAAGCGTTGGCGGAAAGAAGTGAGAAGCGTTCTGAGAAACCGTGAAACGCCAGCAGGCCCGCGCCGGACAGCCCTGCCTCAATCAGAAATCTTCTCCGATCGACCATAGAGACATTTCCCTAACACAAACCCACCGGTTCAGTCAACCAGCCTTGAAATGATTTGCATCGCGCGGGTGCATTCTTTGAGCAACGCAAGAACGGTCAGAAACCAATCAGTCCTTTGTCTCTTAACGACTTCAGCATTTGCAGGCTATCGGCATCTCGAAACGGGCAGATGGACAGAATGGATTCGACATCCCAAACTCCATTGATGCGCGAGAGCATGAAACCTTCCTGCGAGCCGATGTCTTCGAAAGCCAGGCTTTCAAGCGGCGCCATCAGCTTTGGCACGGCCTGCCTGGAAAACTCATTGGCGTAGATTTTCTTAACCAGGGCTTCTTCGGCAACCGGCAACAGCGCCTGCGCCCCGGCGTTTTTTGGTTCCTGTTCCAGAATCTTTTGAATCAGCGGCAAGGCCCGATCGGGCTTTCCCTCATCATATTCGGCGCGCGCCGCCCATAAAAGTTCCGAAACGGTCGTCGGCAGATTGTCTGCGTCTTCCTCAGACTCCAGTTTCGGCGCTTCTCCGGCAACCCGCGCCACGCCATCTCTCACCAACTGATGAAGCTGCGCATAAACATGAAAAGCAGAGCTGTGCATGTTGTAGCAAATCTCCGCCACCGTCATGCGTTTCTCCAGAAAATAGAGAACCATGCGGACGTCTTTGCTGATTGCCAGCGACTTCGTCCAGCCAGGCACCAACTCCATGATGCAGCGATCAGACGGGATCAACTCGCGATAACGCACCCATTCGTCAACTCGATAAATACCCTCCATGATGACGGAGGTAGGCTGCACACTGATGCGGATCATATCCGCCGGAAACGGATCGTTATCGAAAAATTCAAACTGAGCTTCGCTCCAAAGAAAAAGGTCGTAAATGATTTCCAGGGTACGAGTCCGCAGAATCCCAGATACGTCTTCCTCGCTCACGATTCCCTTCCTGATGAGGATCTCTCCGAGCCGCCCGCCCTCCTGCCGCTGAATCTCCATCGCTGCCTGCAGGCGCGGTTCATCCAGCTTTCCGTAATGAATCAACACCTGACCAAAGTATTCGTTGGGATCGTTGGAAAACGAGCCGACGATCACGCCATTCTCAAAGTGAATTTGCTTAACCACTCGGCCCGAGATGAACTTCAAGGAGCCAGTCTTCCTGCCTGTCGCCAGAAACTGGAGAAGATCAGGAACACTCATTGTGGTCAGAGTGCCGTGGATGGCCATCGTCAGTTGGTCTCTATTTTCTTGTCACCGGAGGGCAGCCACCGCGGTAGGAGAATCTATGAAGGCATCGTAAATCATCTTGCAGGAGAGTACCTGTTTGTTGGATCGAGTTTCAAGCGCTTAATGTTTGTCGTTAACGCCGACGCAGTAAACTTGCAAATCGTCCGTTCTGCGCCAGAAAACGGCATAACTATTTCAGTCCGATTTGCTTGTTCATTTGAAGAAAATCGAAGTTGTTCCAGGCTTCAACAATTTTAGAGTCTTTGATACGGGCCATAGCCATTCCAGTAAAGGTCACTGACTGGTTACTCGCGGGAATCCCGAGATGATCGCCGGTATGACTGCCGCGAACCACACAACGGACCGCCACCATGTCTCCTTCGGCAATTATGTCCTCCAACACAACTTTGGTATCCGGAAATGCTCCGCGAAAAGTTTCGTGAAACGGCTTGAATCCTTCAAGGCCTCTTATAGGGTTCTTCGGATCCTCAGACAATCCATGGACAATGCAACCAGGAGCTAGCATCTCATCGATTGCATCTGAGCGCCCGTTATTCCAAACCTCTTCAAACCAACGCCGGACGAGGTCTTTATTTTCTTCAGACATTTTGCTCCTCTTCGCATTGATGGACAGGCAAGAACGCCTTTCCTGTTCTATTCTTCAACGAGATCGGCGGTGATTCCTGTCTGCCTCTCGGCCTCGCTCGCCCGGCGAATCAAGTCCTTCAACTTGCTTTCCTGCTCTTCGTTGAGATCGACGAAACGTACGCCGAAGCCTTCGCCGGCCGTGTGATGCCTGACCTCACCCTCGAGGTAAAGCCAATCATCCTCAGGCAGCAAAACCCGAAACCCTACAATCTCTCCGCGCCTGACATCGCCCACCGAATCAAGATAGCAACCGCCCTCCGAGAGATTTGTGATGCGCGCACTACGTTTCCCCGCCGCACTTTCCCATTCGGCGCCCAGGCTAATACTCAGACGTGGTTTGGATCGTCTATCTGCCATGGCTTAATTGGTCGAGCCCGGCGACTGCGCCAGGCAATTCAGCCTTGTGAAGGGTTCTAGTCTGTCGGAAACTGCGTGATCTCACCGGGCTTGCGCAACATCTTGTTGACTTCACCGAGGTGCATTTCCTCCTCCGCGATCATCTTCCTGGCATATTCTTCGAGCAGGACAGAACGGCCACTCACCAGATTCAGCAGCCGGTTGTACAGCGCAAGCCCGGTCTTCTCAGCTTCCAGCGACTCCAACAGAATGTCGTTAATACCGTGTTTATGAGTTTCAAGCAACGCGCCAATCTTCAGAGATGGATGCTCGCCAAAATGTGTGACTAATTCGCCGGCCTCGTTAGCGTGCATTAGGCACGTCCCGGCTTCACTGCGCAGCCAGCTGACGATCGGAATCCGGCTATGACCGAAAACCATCAATGCATAATGAGTATAGCGAACGACGCCAGCCAGTTCGGTTTCTAATATTTCGTTTAGCAATGCGACGGCTGCCGCAGTATCCAGGTTATCCGACATTTTTCCTCCGAAGTGTTACGACTTGGGCGCAAAGCAAAAGCTTGCAGCCGTTTGAAACGCAATTTAGACTCTGAAACCCGAAAAGTTCAACATTCCATCGATAAAGCATGAGCGAGAAGTTTTCAATCGTCACAAAAGCACGGGTAATACTATACACCCGTCCCGGCTGCCATCTTTGTGACGAAGCTAAAGAAGCTATGCTTGCTGCTCGCTGTGCTGACGAATATACGCTCGACGAGGTAAACATTGAAAGCGATCCGCGCCTGCTGAATGCTTATCGCAACGACATTCCAGTGGTCTTCATCAATGGCATTGAAGCCTTTCGACATCGTGTGCCGACTGAAGATTTTCGGCGCCGGCTGCTTATGGGGGACCAAAGCGAGAACGATATTCCTCGGACAGAAGAAACGCCCTGACCATTTCCGCCCTGACAAAATCACCGCCATGATCGTTCAGTTTTGTTAACCAGAAGTTATATCCAGACAAGTCCGTATTGGGTGGATCGTCAGGATTGCGGCGCAGGTAACCAAAATACTGCATCAGGACGAAGGCCCGATTCTTTTCCGCGACCTTAAGCTCGTTGTCATCGGCGATGCTACGAAGCGCTGTGGCCCTTGTCTCGTCGCCGGAATTCAAACGTGCCACCAGCGCATCGCGCTCAACTGACGAAAGCGCTCCTCCCGCGTTAGCGTTTAGAGCGTCGACATACTGCGCAGATGTCATGGTGAGCGGATACTGGCCCAGGAACGCGGTCCGCGTAACAAACTCATTGGCAAACGCCTGCTTGTTGCTTTCGAGCCGCAGTTCCCATCCCGGCTGGCCCACGATTACATCGCGGCCGACCTGCTGCGTGTCTACCAGGAACGGCAGATAACGCGGCATCAGTGCAAACGCTATCTTCTGAAACCGGTAAACCAGAAAACCTGTCTCTTGAAATTCCACCGACAGGAAGAAGGCGCCGGACA
The DNA here is from genome assembly GCA_963724185.1 of Pyrinomonadaceae bacterium. Classification (GTDB taxonomy): domain Bacteria; phylum Acidobacteriota; class Blastocatellia; order Pyrinomonadales; family Pyrinomonadaceae; genus PSRF01. Next base: position 388,340 of record CAVRTN010000003.1, read on the forward strand.
CATGCTGCCGCGCGTTATCGACGCAGCGCGGATCTCCGACGCAAGCGTGAATCTGACTGGCCCAGAAATTCAGCCCATCAGGATCACCTTGCCTGCTTAGGAAATCGTGGTAGTGCTGACAAACGAAGACGTCGGGATCGTCAATCGGATTTGAAGACCCTGGCGACAAATCATTGTCTCTGATCAGCAGCGTAGCGGAACTCTGCGCACCGAGGGTGGCTCCGGCTGAGGCATTGCTCAGGGACAGTGTCGCCGTTTCGTCACCTTCAGCAAACGAATCCTCGGTAACCGGAACAGATAGAATCTTCGTGGTTTCCCCAGGGGCAAACACCAGGCGGCCACTCAGGAAGGTATAGTCGCTCTTCTGCAGCGCCGATCCGTCAGCAATCGAATACTCTACTGAATCGGTTCTGCTATCCAGTGATGGACCAGTGCGTGTGACCGTAACGGCTGCACTGACGCATCCTTCCGTTGCCTCAAATGTGGGCCCGCTAAACTGCAGCGTCACCTGTGTTCCCGGCGTTGGCGTGGCTGTCGGCGTAGGCGTGGGCGTCGGGGTCGGCATTGAGTCGATCAATCTGAAGACGGTGCCACCGTAGCTGGCTACGTAGAGTTCACCTGCTTCGTCTTCGCCGAACGTCGAGATTTGTATTGTAGTATCAAGCAACAAATCGTTCTGCCAGACTCCTGGTCCACCGCTCAGTCCCCAAATTCTCCCGTTGCAAAAGTCGCCGTAGAAATAGACTCCCTGCATGCGCGCAAACGCGCTCCCGCGATACATGTACCCGCCGGTGACCGAGCATCCGAGTGAATGACTATATTCCACGACCGGCAGCACCAGGCCGGTAGTCGGACATCCTGTCGAGGGATTGAAGCAGTGGTTTCCTTCCATTAGCCGCCAGCCATAATTCTCACCGCCGGCACTGTTAAACGGCTGGAAGTTCACTTCCTCCCACGCCGCCTGGCCCACGTCGGCAATGAATAAATCGCCGGTCTGTTGGTCGAACGAAAAACGCCACGGATTACGCAAGCCCAGCGCCCAGATCTCGGGTCGAAATCCCGCCTGTCCAACGAAGGGATTATTAGTGGGAACTGTGTAGGTAGCTGGAAGCCCGACTTCCACATTCAGCCGCAGGATCTTTCCCAGAAGATCGTTTGGGTTTTGGGCACGGTTGCCCGGATCCCCGGCATCGCCACCATCACCCATGCCGATGTACAGAAAACCATCAAACTTGCCGAACGCGAGCTGGCCGCCGTTGTGATTGGAGAACGGCTGCGCAACGGTGAGAATGATCTGCTCGCTGGCTGGGTTGGCGAGATCGGGATCGGTGGTGCTTCTAGCAAACCGCGCAATGACTGTGCTCCCCGCGGTGTTCGTATAGTTTACGTAGAAGCGTCCATTGCTGGCGTAACCCGGAGCGAATGCGAGCCCGAGCAGGCCGCGCTCTCCTCCCGTACTGATGCGTGTCGAAATATCCAGGAACGGAGTCGCAACCAGAGCGCCGTTCTTGATGATCCGGATCCTGCCACTTTGTTCGACGACGAAGATTCGTCCACTTCCATCGGCTGCGTGGGTAATACTCACTGGCTGCGAAAACCCGGAGATTGGTGATGAAATAGCGAGGACAGGCAGGTCAGCAGCTGCAGACTGGCCGGGGCTACCGGACGCTCCAGCATTTAGAGTGGCTTCCAAAGCGAAGCCGCAAATGAAAACCACGAACAGCAGGATCAGTGCGAGGTTACTTCGGTTCACTCTTCCCCCCCTCATTGCCGAAAACCGCAAGCGATGTTTTGTGAGTCGGTCCCTACTGTGATGCGAAGTGCAGCGCTTGCGCCTGCTCATCAATCACCTGAAAGAGTCGCCGGCGCTCAGATTCGTCGGTTGCCTGACGGTAGGCAAGCATGACGTCTTTGAGTGCGGCCAGCTCTTTGTAGAGTCCGGCGTTTTCAATTGGGGGCGTGAGATAAGAGACTAATTCCGCATAGGAACGACGCTTGGCAATCGAACCCTCCGACGGATTGTTAACACTGTAAATATAGATATTGGGCAACTCGCCCGTCAACCTGTCGGGCCAGCATTCACCAGATAGACCAACCTGCTTTCCGGGCATGAACTCAAGCGCTCCATGCGTGCCAACATGGACCACTGCGTCGACATTGAGCACCTGCGAAAGGTAAGTGTAGAAACCCATGAACCCATGATGCGGCGCACCGCTGCGCGCCATCATCAATCGCATCGGATCGCCTTCATAACCAAAACTCGGCTGCACTCCGATAAAGACCTTTCCGAGCTGGAGACCCTGAATCAGCAGGTCGATTTCCGAATGAGTTGACTCGACCCGGCGCGGCGCCCCAGTCGTTTTCAATTTCATCAACGTACGGGCACAGGCGACGATATTCATCAACATTCATCCGGTAAGCGACATTTGCGGGAGAGCCGAATGTGTCGGCATTACCGCCGATCAGCATGTCTCTTAACAGCATCCGCCGACGCCGGCAGATCGACATCGTACCCGTCGTGCTTGAGTTTCCTCAGCGTGTCCCAAACGCTGGGAAACACATCGAGATCGGCGGCCGTGCCGATATTTCCTTTATTTGGCGGGAAACAAAAGAGGACTAAAGCCACGCTGAGTTCTTGGCGGGGCGCAGTTCGCAAACGGTTCCAGCGTTTCAAGCGGCGAGCAAAACGTTCGCATCGATCATCCAGCGCCACAGGTTCAACTCCGCTGCCGGGGATTCCTCCGTAAATGAAAGGCTCGGTTGCGCCGTCGATTTCCGGAATTGCGATCTGCATTCCCGCCTGGACCGGATTCAGGCCGGTTTGCGACGCGCGCCACGCGTCGATTGTTTGCGTATCGAGGCTAACCGCCGAACGATAAGGCCGGTTCAGATTCTCAAGAAAGTCAGCCGCCGCTTCACTGTCGTTCATCGCCGGACCACCAACGAAACTGAAACCAGTAAGGGAAACGATTTGACTGACACGCGAACGGCCGGCAAGCCCAGGGTCCAATGTCGAACTTCCAATGTCCATTTCGTCTTCGACTTTGGACTTTGGACTTTGGACCTTGGACTTCGCATCGTCGTCATCGACGAAGAACCTGCCCACCGCTTCGCGGTTATCCATCAATGTCGACAACGCCGGGATGACACTCAAGGCCTTCCGCTTCGATCGCGCGAATTAACGCGTCGTAGTGCTTCGTCGTCTTGCTTACTACCTGTGGCCGCATTAACAAGAGGCCAACAGTCGAACTCGGCTCAAGCAACGACGTGGCAGACTTTGGACCTTGGACCTTGGACCTTGGACTTCTCTTCTCATACCACTTTCGATACAACTCAAACGATTCGAATAACTTCGGAGAGTCCGGATGATAGATAGCGACCGAGGGCATGCGATCCGGAGGTGGAATATTTATCTTTGCCTTCTGCAGCCGTTTGTCCGGCACATATTCCTTTAACGCATACAGAATCATGCAGCGAATATTCGCAGGTGTCGGCTGCAGGAAGTAACAAAAGATGTTCAGGTAGTGTTTGACGTCGCGGAGTCCGCCGGCAGTTGGGATAAAACGCAGGATGCCGGGTAGACGATCGATCAATTTCAGGTATTGACCGTGACCGTGACGGGCCGGCTTGCCATCGTGCTCCTTGGATCTGACCTGACGACCGATCCAGGAACCGACGGTCCCTACAAGTTGAATCGCCTGACGTCCAAGAGTCTTCTGCTCTTCCTCGTCCGCGCCGAGTGCGCCGAGGTCGTTGGCTTCCGACGAGTTCTTGCTCCGCATCAACCTGCTGACGTCGAGTTTCCCCATCCGCGTCTGCCGCATTAATTCCGGCATACAGTTGATAACGATTACCGCTCGATGATGCTGCTTATGATCGGCGAGTGCGGGAATGAGGCGCGCAGCATTTTCACCATCCATTACGTGAATGACAAAAACCACTTCAGAGTGGCGGAGGCTCGCGTCAACTTCGTGCCATTCGACGTCACTCAATGGTGATCCAAAATTGAACGCATCGATCCGGAGGCCGAGTTTGTATTCACGGTTCAGTTCTCGCTCGGCACTCTTGAGCGGCGCCAGCAGGCTTGAACCGATGTAGCAAACCGTGACCTTCATAATCTTTACGCGACGCCCTCGATCTGATCTTCCAGACTTCCTACGATGTCGCGCAGTCGATCGAGCATCTCGGGTTGGGCATCCCAATAACCCCGCCCGTTGGCTTCGAGCAAACGCGCGACCAGCGAAAGAGCCGAGTGAGGGTTAAGCTCGCGTAGACGGGTCATCATCTCTTCATTCAAGACAAATGTTTCCGCGACTTCAGTGTAGACCCAATCGTCGACTGCATCCGCCGTCGCGCTCCATCCAAAAGTGTTTGAAACATGGCCTTCGATTTCAGCAACGCCGCGGAAGCCATGCTTCAACATTCCTTCGTACCATTTTGGATTCAGCGTCTTCGCTCGTGTCTCGAGCCGCACAGTCTCCTCGAGCGATCTGATTTTTCCGTCCGGAGAAAGAGTGTCCGACAAATAGATTGCGGGACGACTACTTGCCAGTTTCTCTACCGCCTTTGAAACTCCGCCGAGATATTCGAAATAGTGATCGACGTCCGTAATTCCGATCTCAAAGGTGTCGATGTTTTGGTAAGTAGCTTCAACACGTGACAGCGCGTTGTCCATCGCAACCCGCGCTTCCCGGCCATCAATAACTTCTCCAGTCGCCGTCCGGCCATATGCGAAACATTTTCGGGTGACAAACAGATCGCCAAGCGTATCTTCGTCTTGCCACTGCGAATCCATCACCATGAAGTTAACGTTCGTCCCGTAATTTCCAGGCGCGTTGGAAAATACGCGAGTCATCGCCTCGTCCGCGATCGCAGTTGTCGCTCGAGATCTGTTCGTTAACATGGCGGCGCAGGTAGTTCATCTCTTCGGGTTCATCGAGTTGAGCAACCAGACGGACGGCCTTATCCAGCAGTTGGACGGTAGGACTAAACAAATCGCGAAAGATTCCCGAGATAGTCATCACCACATCAATGCGCGGCCGGCCTAACTCCGCAAGTGGAATCGGTTCCACCGCCGTGATCCTGTTCAACGAATCGGAAACCGGACGAACCCCAAGCAGCCATAACGCCTGGGCCACGCCTTCACCCTGCGTCTTAATGTTGTCGAGCCCCCAGAGGACCAGCGCCATCGCCCGCGGATAGCGTCCGTGTTCACTCTGGTATCTGGCCAGCAGGTTATCAACTACAGTCTCAGCACGCGTGAAGGCCAACGCTGAAGGGACGGAGTAAGGGTTGATCGCGTGCGTATTTCGACCCGTTGGAAGGATCGAAGGATTCTGCACGATATCGGCGCCGGGACCGGGCAGGACATACTCACCGCGAAGAGCTCGCGCGAGCGCGTCAATCTCGTTGTTCGATTCGAGTTGGCGTGAGACTTTTGCAAGCAGAGTGAATACGGGACGAGCATTATCCGCCGGGACGTTCGCTTTCCTGGATAGCGACTCTATCGCCGCTTCGACGCCCTGATCCTGAAGACTGGAAAGCGCGTCAGTAATGATGGAGTGGATTAGCTCTCGTTGCCGCGTCTGTTCTTCAGTGAACGGCGTGACCATGGGGCGGGGCTCGCTGAGCGGTATCCCCAAACCTTCGGCGACCAACGACGGCAACGCCCGCGCTCCTGCCTCTGGCCGATCAAACGACGCGATCATTCTGAGCATGTCGATGCGCTCGGCGGGTTGCGAGGGACTGCCAAAGACATGCAAGCCGGTGGGAATCAGTCGCTGCTCGATTTCGAGAAGCTGCTCGTAGAGACGGAGAACATGTCGGTCGCGCTCCGCGGACGTGTCGTCGGATGCTGTTTGCTTGCTAGTCGTCATTGATAAAGCATGTTGGTTTGGGGCGGTCCTCTCTGATTACCACTGACGCAAAACAAACAGTTTGCGTTACAGCTGAATCAGCCGCGCGCCGAGAGTATCGGCGATAGTGTTTGTGTCGTTGCCGCGAAAGGCTTGCTGAGTGTCGACGAGCACGCAGCTCACATCGTTCCGTTTCAGCTCCACTCCAAGCCGCGAAATCTCGCCGTTGATGATGCTCTGGCGCAAGACTTTATCACGCGGCGCTGCTTGTAACGGGACGTTTGCTCCGCCATCAGTAAACACCAGCAAGACCTTTGTGCCTGCGTTGGTCCCAACTCGCTTCGCCAGGTCGAGAGCGGACGCGAGGCCGGCGGAGAGCGGCGTACCCCCACCCATTGGCAAACTCGCCAACACACGGCGCGCGCGAATGATGCTCCGCGCCGGCGGCAGCATTACTTCAGCGCCGGAACCACGGAAACCAACAATTGCCACGCTATCGCGATAGATATACGACTGGCGTAACAAGCCCATCAGCGCTTCACGAGCTTTATTGATTCGGTTCTGCGCCATACTACCCGACAGGTCAATCGCGAAAATGTACAGGCGGCCCTGCTTGCGCTTGAATAGTTTGAATCTGATTGCGTCTGCCGGAACCTGAATCTTTGCTTTGACTTTCATGCCGGAGCTGGCAGCCGTAGCCCTCAGCGTGGCGTCGAGAGCGATCTTCGCAGTAGACCGTCCTGAGCTGACGGCCTTTGTATATCTGCCTTGCTCGTAACTGTAAACCGGTCGATTTGAGACCGAGCTGCGGCCGGCGTTGGATCGCGATTGTGAGTCTCGTGCGGTCTGCGAGGGCAAACTGCCCGCATCGATCCGATTCTTCACCGCTTCTGGAATCGATGACATCACGTTTGACGACAATGCGGTTGGCGATTCTCCACCGACCTGAGCTGATTGAGAGTGTTTCGCGTTGCCATTGTGGGCAGCCGGTTGCCGTTTTGCAGAAGAAACTTCCGAGCCTCTGTGCCGCGCGTCAGCGCGTTCGCCATTCGATGATGAGTGGGGCGAGTCGTCGCCATCATCGTCATCTCTCGGAGCCGCGGCAGCTCGATCCGAAGCGAAGACGTTATTCATCGCGTTTTCGATTCGCTGAACGCTTGCTACTTCTTCCAATGCATCGCGACGAAGGCGATGACGCAAGGCCATCACAGCCACACGTCTCACATCCGCCTCAGAAACTTTCTTCCGGCCTTCAAATGCTGCCAGCGCGCGGGAGGCGCGTGCTATCGTTAACTCACCCCGGTGACCGTCTATCTTGAGCTCAGTGCAAAGCCGCGCGATATTCCTCAGGAGCCGTCGATCAATTTTGGCGTTTGCAAAAGTCCTGCGTCCACGTGAAATCTCTTGTCGGAGTTCGTCTTGAGCTATCGGCAAAGGCGGCGCCAAAGGATACGCTGTCGCGAGTCGAATGCTTCGCGGCGTTCGACAATTTCCATCCGGCGATCGAGGTCGTGTTCAGTCTTGACCTCGACAAATAGTCCGAACCGATCAAGCAGTTGCGGCCTCAGTTCGCCTTCTTCAGGATTCCCGGATCCGACTAATACAAAGCGTGCTGGATGCTTTATTGAGACTCCCTCGCGCTCGACGTTGTTGATGCCGGTCACCGAGACATCCAAAAGCAAATCCACGAGGTGGTCCTCGAGGAGATTAACTTCGTCAATGTAGAGAAAGCCGCGATTCGCGCGCGCGAGCAATCCAGGTTCGAACCGTTTGACCCCGTTGCGAAGTGCCTGCTCGATATCGATCGTTCCGCAGACGCGATCTTCGGTGGCGCCAAGCGGAAGATCGACGACATTCACCGCCGATTTTTCGCGGCTGAGCTTATCGCCCGCAACTATTGACTGGCGGCAATTATCGCAATAATTCTGTTCGTCAGCTGGGTCGCATCGATATGCACAACCGGAAACGATTGAAATCTCCGGTAACAAATCTCCGAGCGCTCGCACCGCGGTCGATTTCCCTGTGCCTCGATGGCCCATGATCAGTACGCCACCGATTCTCGAGTCAACAACATTGAGAATCATGGCCAGCTTCATCTCATCCTGAGCCACAATTGCCGAAAATGGGTAGACTGCTGTTCCGGCTGTCGATGCCGTCTTAACGGAGTTTCGCTGCGTAGACGCTTTCTTGACGGTCGATTCCTGGCTCACGTTCTTCATAGTTTGATGTAAGTCTTTTAGCTGAAAAGGCGCAGAGGGGCAAGCTGGTTACACGTCGCCCGCCTGGCCAATAGCCCGACTGAACTCTCGGTGATTTTTGCGCTTATCGAGAGTTGGAGTTTCGTGAACTGAAACACTTCTTTTTCTGTTGACAGAGAACGCTGAACTGAACGAAGAATTTCCCAACTGGCTCCTTCGAGACCTGGCAGAGCCGGCCCAACCGCGTAGCCCGCGACTTCGCGTCGCCGCAAACGATAAGTTGCTCGCCATAATTCACGGATTTGAAGCTAATGGGTGGCGCGACGAGCAAGCCACTCAAACATTTTTGCTGAAACATGCTGCCGGCCCAGGCATGGAGACTTATTCCGCAAAGGAGTTTGTGGCAGCGTACCGAGGTCGGAAGCTGCCGCAAGTGCGAGGCGATGTGGTGGGCCAGGAAATTCGGGGCAAACTGAAGTGCATCTATTATGCCGGGGCAACTTACTCATGGTATGACCCTCAAACTTTCGATCTGAAACCTGCTCAACGGGTGGCTCACATGGGTGCAGACCAGGAGAAAAAATAGTTTCGCCTCATCGTTTCTTAGCTGAGGATTGTTTCGTCAAGGGAGGTATTCAAATGCGTTTTACTAGATCGTGGTTTAGCCAATGCGTCTTCACCCTCATGTTTTTAGCGATTGCGACTCCGGGAAGGAGCCTGGGTAAAGATTTAGCTCAACCTCAAGATCACTCGCGACCGTCTTCTGTGCTTGAGTTCATAACGGCCGAAGAACTGAAAGTGGAAATTGCGCGAGGTCAACAGCTCACCATAATAGATGTGCGCTCGACAGGCGGTATAGGAAACGACGAACGCAAGATCAAAGGCGCCATTCATGTGAAATTGCGGAGACTTCGATCCAGGCTCAACTTTTCGCCACTCAAAGATGCTCCACGCGACAGGCTCGCTGTTACTTACTGCGCTTGTCCCAGCGACGAGTCGAGCATGCGGGCGGCGCAGATGCTGCTTGATGCTGGGTTCAAGCGTGTGCGCGTCTTGAAAGGCGGCTGGGGACTTTGGCAGAAGGTCAACGGCCAAATGGAAACCGCGGCAAAGGGAATGTGAAATTCTGAGCCTCCCTCAGCTGTCCACACGTTTTGGAATCCTCAGCGCCGCCCATCGTTTCCGTCCATCATCCAACACGTAACTTACGACTAATCCTGTTCGCAATCGGAAGTTAGGCGGCGCGGACGAATTCGATTTCTTTTACCCACTTCATTGCCATGCATGCGTTTCCCCCAAAAGTTCAATACAATGATCGAGTCCTACATTAGACGTGGGGGGAACCGCCATATTAGAGGCCATCAATCTGGAATGTGTGCGCGGGGACCGCAGGCTTTTTCGCAATGTGAGCTTTTCGATGGTTCCCGGAACACTTCTGCAACTCATTGGGCCCAATGGCAGCGGCAAGACCAGTCTCTTGCGCATAGTTTGCGGGTTGACTGCGCCTGAGCGGGGCGAGATAACGTGGCGCGGAGCAACCATCCACTCGCTTGGCGAGGAATACGCACGACAGCTCACGTACATCGGTCATCGCACCGGAGTTAAAGAGGAGTTGACCTCCGTGGAAAATCTTCGCATCGCCAGCGGACTGACTGGTTCCGATTTGACCACCTCCGATGCGCGAGAGGCTCTGGGGCGACTTGGTCTCGCGGGACGGGAAGATTTGCCGGCGCGGTTCCTATCAGAGGGCCAGCGAAGAAGGTCAGCCCTGGCGCGATTGATAACGGGTGAGACCAGTCTCTGGGTGCTCGATGAGGTACTTGCATCGCTGGATTCCGCCGCCATTAAGATCGTTGAAAGCTTAATCGAGAAACACCTGGAAAACGGGGGAATGGCAATTGTCGCAACCCACCAGGAGCTCCAAATTGCGGCAGGTTCGTTCCAACGCCTTGAACTTGCATCGTGAACGCCCATCCCATGCTTTCAATGTTTCGCTGGATCGTAGTGCGCGATCTGACCCTGGCATGGCGACATCGCGCTGACGTCTTATCTACGCTCTTTTTCTTTGTGATTGTAGTCAGCCTCTTCCCGCTTGGTATCGGGCCGGAAATGCGACTGTTGCAAACAATCGCGCCCGGCGTAGTTTGGGTGGCCGCCTTGTTGGCTTCGATGCTTTCGCTAAATCGGCTGTTCGCAAATGATTACCACGACGGAACGCTCGAACAGCTGTTGCTTACGCCGCAGCCGCTTTATCTGGTGGTGATGGGAAAGGTGCTGGCGCAGTGGCTGGTCTCCGAACTCCCGCTCGTGTTGATTGCTCCACTGGTTGGCGTACAGTTTGGCTTAGATCGTAAGACGCTGATTGTCCTTTTAGTTTCGCTGCTCATTGGGACGCCAATCTTGAGTTTCATCGGTTCAATCGGAGCGGCGTTGACACTTGGGTTACGTGGCGGAGGCGTGCTGGTCGCCCTGCTGGTATTGCCTCTATATGTTCCGGTATTGATCTTCGGCGCGGGGGCAGTTGATTCAAGCATCGTGGGGATTGATCCGATGGCGAATCTTTACCTGCTGTCTGCCCTTTTGGTTTTGTCAGTAGTATTCGCACCATGGGCTGCCGCGGCGGCGCTACGAATATCGCTGGAATGAAAATTGTTTGACAAACTTTAGTTTGTCGACGACTACGCGTGAGTTAGTTGGTTCAAGTAACGACAAACTGAAGTTTGTCGAACATCGTTTGTCGAACACTAAGCGAACATGAATCTGTACAAATACGCATCCCCCGCGGCTTTTTACCCACTCGCGGGACGACTGATTCCCTGGTTTGCGATCCCCGCTGCGCTCCTATTCGTTGCCGGTTTGTATATCGGTTTTTTCATCGCGCCTACAGACTTCCAGCAGGGTGATGCCTACCGCATAATGTTCATTCATGTGCCCGCAGCGTGGATGGGAATGTTTCTTTACGTCCTAATGGCGTTGTATGCCGCCATCGGATGGGCCTTCAATGCGCGGCTTTCGTCAATGATGGCCTCGTCGATCGCTATTACCGGCGCCATGTTTACTTTTCTTTCGCTGGCGACAGGTTCGCTCTGGGGTAAGCCGACGTGGGGCACGTGGTGGGTCTGGGACGCGAGGCTGACCTCAACCCTGATCTTGATGTTTCTCTATATCGGATTTATTTCGCTGCAGGCAGCGATCGACGAGCCGAGACGAGCCGATCGCGCGGGTGCCGTTCTTGCAATTGTTGGCGTCATCAATGTTCCGATTATTTATTACTCCGTTCAATGGTGGAACACGCTGCATCAGGGTGCAACGATCAGAATATTGGGGAAACCAACAATCGCCCCGCCGATGCTGGCAGCGATGTTGACGATGCTGGCGGCGTGCTGGCTGTATTCGATCGCCGTTTCACTTGCGCGAGTGCGGTGCATTATCAGGGAACGAGAACAACGCGCCGACTGGATCAACGAAGCAGCCGGCAGTTGAGGTTGGTGGTCGCGACGATCGCTGGGAGTCCGCGAAGATAGAGTTTAGTTTACGCCGAGGATGTCATCATGAACTGGTCAGAGTTTTTTCACATGGGTGGCTACGCGTTTTACGTCTGGGGGTCTTATCTGCTGACTTTCGTTATCCTAATCATCGAAGTCGCAACTCTCGTGAAGTGCGGCAAGAAATCGCTTGCGCGAGCACAAGGCGAACTCAAGTCAAACAGGAAGTAAGAATTATGAAAACGCGTCACAAACGAATTGCTTTCATTTGCGTGGGCCTGGCAGGTCTGGGAATCGCCGCCGCGCTCGCGCTTAGCGCGTTTAAGAGTAATCTGGTTTTCTTTTTCAGTCCGTCTCAAGTCGCTGCCAAAGAAGCGCCGGTGGGCCGAACGTTCCGGGTAGGCGGCCTGGTGGAAACGAATTCCGTCAAACGTGATAATGACGGGTTGACCGTCAGGTTTACCGTTACCGATACCGCGCAGAGTATTCCGGTGGTTTACAAAGGCATCCTGCCCGACTTGTTCAAGGAAGGTAAGGGCTGTGTGGCGCAAGGCCAAGTTGGCACTGACGGCGTCTTCTATGCCGATCAGGTGCTCGCGAAACACGATGAAAACTATATGCCGCCGGAGGCTGGAGAAGCCCTCGACAAGGCAAAGCATGCACGGGAAGCAGGAAAGACTGTAGTCTATTAGTCGGGCCACGCCCGCAGTCCCAGTAATACCGGCCTTCGAGGCAAAACTACAGTACGACGGACGGTATCTGCAGTGCGACGGATGGCATTTGCAGTGCGTAGAACGACATCTGCACCCCGTCGGACGACATTTGCACCGTGTCGGACGGCATCTGCACCGTGTCGGACGGCATTTGCACCGTGTCGGACGGCATTTGCACCGTGACGGACGGCATTTGCACCGTGACGGACGGCATTTGCACCGTGACGGACGGCATTTGCACCGTGACGGACGGCATTTGCACCGTGACGGACGGCATTTGCACCGTGTCGGACGGCATTTGCACCGTGACGGACGGCATTTGCACCGTGTCGGACGGCATTTGCACCGTGACGGACGGCATTTGCACCGTGTCGGACGGCATTTGCAGCATGTCGGTTGGTATTCACGTCAGAATAATTTATGGTTCCTGAGATTGGACAATTCGCGTTAATCCTGGCGCTGCTGCTTGCTTTGACTCAGGCGACGCTGCCGCTGATCGGCGCAGCTCGCGGCAATCGCCGTTGGATCGCGGTTGCCGCTCCGGCAGGACAGGCCCAGTTTATCTTCGTAGCAATCGCTTTCGGTTGTCTCGCCTATTGTTTCATCACTAACGACTTCTCTGTCCTGAACGTCGCCACAAATTCAAACTCAAGACTTCCGCTCCAATACCGTCTGGCTGCCACCTGGGGCTCGCACGAAGGTTCACTGCTGCTCTGGAGTTTAATGCTTGGGCTTTGGACGGTGGCGGTTTCACTATTCAGCCGGCACCTGCCTGACGACATGGTCGCGCGCGTCATTAGCGTGATGGGAATAGTCAGCGTTGGATTTCTCTTGTTCATGCTGCTCACTTCCAATCCTTTCGCGCGCCTGGTTCCGGCTGCGCCTGACGGACGCGATCTCAATCCCCTGCTCCAGGATCCGGCGATGGTGGCCCATCCGCCGATGCTCTACATGGGTTACGTTGGTTTCTCGGTCGCCTTCGCATTCGCGATCTCGGCCTTGATTAGCGGCCGGCTGGATGCAACCTGGGCCAGATGGTCGCGTCCATGGACCACGGTAGCCTGGATGTTTCTTACTTGCGGGATCGCGCTCGGCAGTTGGTGGGCTTACTACGAACTCGGCTGGGGCGGCTGGTGGTTTTGGGATCCGGTCGAGAATGCTTCATTCATGCCCTGGCTCGTGGGCACAGCTTTGATTCACTCACTCGCGGTTACCGAAAAGCGCGGCGGTTTCAAAAGTTGGACCGTGTTGCTGGCGATTGCTGCATTTTCCCTGAGCCTGCTGGGAACATTTCTCGTGCGCTCCGGAGTTCTGACTTCGGTGCATGCATTCGCCACGGATCCTAAACGCGGCATTTTTATTCTGGCGTTTCTCGTCATCGTGATTGGTGGTTCCCTTCTGCTTTATGCATGGCGCGCGAAAAATGTCGGGCTGGGCAGCAAATTTGAAGTCGTTTCACGCGAGTCGTTCCTGCTTTCCAACAACGTGCTGCTGACGGTCGCCGCCGCCTCCGTATTGCTCGGTACACTCTACCCTTTGATCATTGACGCGCTGGGTATGGGAAAACTTTCCGTCGGCCCGCCTTACTTCAACAGCGTCTTTGTGCCTTTGATGGTGCCCGCCGTGTTTCTCATGGGCGTTGGCCCAATCGCTCGCTGGAAGAAGGCAAGCCTGCCGGAATTCGCAGTGCGTTTGCGCTGGGCCTTTCTCGCCAGCGTCGTGACCGCCCTCATACTTCCATTTGTTTTGGGCAAGTGGAAGCCGCTGGTTAGTCTCGGTCTCATGCTGGCGCTTTGGGTTGTTGCTACAGCGTTCCTGAATCTTTGGGAGCGGATTAAGACAAGTCCCGGCCAACTGAGCTTTCTGCGGAAGCTCGCGGCTCAGAGCAGGAGTTACTACGGCATGCAGTTGGCCCACATCGGCGTGGCCGTTTTCGTTGTGGGCGTAACGATGGTCACTGGATATCAGACGGAGCAGGACGTGCGCATGGAGATTGGCGATACAGTGAACGCCGGCGGCTACACTTTTCGCTTCAACGGCGTGGCAAATGTCGCTGGGCCGAATTACCGCGCTGCGCGCGCCGAGATCGACGTGATAAGAGACGGCGCCGTAGTCAACAAGATGTATCCCGAGAAGCGTTCGTATATTTCAACTGAAAACGTGATGACTGAAACTGCGATTGATTCAGGACTCTTTCGCGATCTCTATCATTTCGCTCGGCGAACCTGTGAGCGCCGGCGCATGGAGTGTGCGCGTATATTACAAACCTTTCGTTGGTTGGATTTGGGGTGGCGCAGTGCTGATGGCGATGGGCGGCGGATTGGCGCTTAAGCGACCGTCGCTATGCGGTGGCGGCGCGAAAACAACGCGAGGCGCTTGCGTCCAAAAGGATAACAGCAACCGCAGCCCCCGCGATCGCAAGTGCGGAGGCAAAGGCCGAAGCCATTCCTTGAAAAGCAGAGCGGTAGACTTGCTGCCGGAGTTCGACCGCCAAACCTGATTATGCGTTACGCCATTCCGCTTATCATCTTTCTTGTTATTGCCGGTTTCCTCGGCAGTCGGCTACGCGGCGGCTACGATCCGCACATAATCCCTTCGGCTCTGATTGGGAAACCAGCGCCCGAGTTTCTCCTGCCTGAGTTACGCGACCCGACAAAGACGTTTTCTCCGAAGTCCCTCCGTGGGAAGGTTTGGCTTCTGAACGTGTGGGGCTCGTGGTGCATCGCTTGTCGACAAGAGCACCCCTACCTGATGCAACTTTCCAGCGACGGCGCCTTGCCTATCTATGGCCTTGATTGGAACGACAAACGCGAAGATGCTCTCGCAACTCTCGCCGAACTCGGGGATCCATATGTAATTAGCGTCTTTGATCCTGACGGTCGCACGGCGATCGATTATGGCGTGACGGGTGCACCGGAGACTTATCTAATCGATAAGGAAGGCGTGATTCGTTACAAAGAGGTGGGCCAACTGACCCCTGAGATTATGCAGAACAAGATTCTGCCGCTCGTCCGAGAACTGAACAAATGAAGTTGATCGTTTCATTGCTGTTAATCCTTTGTGCGCTGCCGGTCTTTGCGATTGCGAAGGAGGCCAAGTCAGTATCTGACGATCCGGAACTTGAAAAACGCGTGATGGCCCTCTCTGAGGAGCTGCGTTGTCTGGTTTGTCAAAACGAGACCCTCGCAGGTTCACAGGCAGAACTAGCGGTAAATCTCCGCAATCAAATTCGGGAACAGATGAAGGCTGGTAAAAGCGACGGTGAGATCATCGCCTTCATGACCGAACGATACGGAAAGTTTATTCTCTTTCGGCCTCCGGTGGACTACACAACTTACCTTTTGTGGTTTGGACCATTCATTCTTCTGATTGGTGCTTTGATATTCCTCTTTCGTTATGTGCGGACACGCCGTGAATTGATTGTCGATGCACCGCTGACGCCGGGCGAACGCCGCCGCGCAGAAGACTTGCTCCAGGCTGAGTCGCGAAAGACAACGATATGATTCTGTTCTGGCTAATAGCAGCGCTCTTCGTTGCAATAGCTCTTGCTTTCGTCCTTCCGCCGTTGCTTCAGCGCGAGTCCGCGGATTCAGGGAGCGATGAGTTGGAAACCAACGTCGCAGTGTATCGCGACCAGTTAAGCGAACTGGATGCCGATCTGCAAAATGGGATCATCAGCGCCGAGCAATACCAACAGGACCGTGAGGAAATCGAAAGGCGAATGTTGTCTGACGTTTCTCCGACCCCTGAAAAAGTAAAAGAGACTTCCAAAAAAAGCGCCGCGGGTCGTGGTCCTGTCTACGCCATAGCTTTGGGTATTCCCATTATTGCCGTCGGTTTCTACTATCAGGTCGGGACGCCAAACGCGATTGTGGGGCGCCGCATGGCAGTTGCCCCGAGTTCCACCAGCCGCGTAAGACCCGCGCAAAACCCTGCAGGCGCCGACGGCGCCAATGACCAGGGAGCGTATGGAAGCAAACGTTGCCGGCCTCGCACAGCGTTTGGAACAAAATCCAGGCGATGTGAACGGTTGGAGAATGCTCGCTCGGTCCTACTCCAGCATGGGAAAGTATTCCGAAGCTTGTGACGCCTATGCTCGGGCGACTGCCTTGAAAGTTGATGATGCGGATCTTTGGGCCGATTATGCGCTGGCGAAGGCGATGGCCAACGGCCAACAAATCCAGGGCGAGGCGATGGAATTGGTGAACAAGGCCCTGAAGCTGGATCCCGAGAATCCTAAAGCGTTACAACTCGGCGGCGGCGCTGCCTTCCAGGCGAAACGTTATCAGGAGGCGGTAATTCTTTGGGAACGCGCGCTGAAGAAACTGCCGCCCGAATCCGAGTTGGCCCAGGCGCTTAAGCAAAAGATCGACGAAGCACGCTCGCTGGCGTTGAAATAGCAGCATACCGTGCTCATGACAATAACTTTCGCGAATACACAATCGGCTAATCCACGCGAAGTAACACGAATTTAGAAATAGGTTCCTATTTGGTGGATCGTTTTCTTTGGTTGCGGCTGAACGCCGCGCGCACTCCGACTAAACCATGACACGTGACAATCTTCTTTTTGCAATCATCGGTATCTTGTTCGGCTTCATCGTCGGATTTCTATTCGCCACCAATATGAGCCAGCGCATCGCGGAGGCCCCCACCGCATTGTCGAGCGGGCAACTCCCGTCGGATCATCCGCCGACCGCCGGCGGACAAAGCGCTGGCGGGATGCAAGCGGAGATCGCAGCCTCGCTCGAGAAAGCGCGCAACGAGCCGCAAAACTTTGAGGCGCAGGTGAACGCGGCTCAGCTCTACTACCAAATCCAGCGGTTCGATCAGGCAATTGAGTTTCTGCTAAAAGCGAATCAGTTGCGGCCGGACGACTATCAAACAGTGGTGGCTCTCGGTCTCGTAAATCTGGACGCCGGCCATTACGGTGTGGCGGAAACGTGGTATCGCGCGGCGTTGCTGAAGAAGAGTGACGACATTGCGACTCTTGCGGGACTAGCCGCGGCTACACTTGGCAAGGGTGACGCGAAGGCAGCTGAGGCGGCGATTGCAAACCTGGAGAAAGTTGACCCAACGAGCGTAGACCTGCCGCAGTTTCGCTCGCGCTTAAACAGTTTGAAGTCTGGAGAGAAACCAAAGTAGCGCCGGTTGGTGTTCTCTTAACCGTGAGGGGTTCATGGCTCAACGGACATCTTCACGATAATGGCCAACTGAAATTTCTCAACCTTGCCGTCCTTTCCAACCACCACCACCTGGCCATTTTCAACTGTTACCCGGCGAACGCTGGTCATGTAGCGGTTGATCATTGTCCCTTCGCTGGTTTCAATTATGAGGCGCGGGCCGCTCTCCTCCACCGGAGTTGACGCGGGCTTTTCTACCGGGCGTGTCGAAGTTGATGCACTCCTACGTCCTGTTCGTCGTCTGCCTGTCGTGGGTCGCGGTTCAGGGGCAGGCTTCTCCGCCGTGGTGCGTTCGCTTGCAGTTGGCTCTTCACTCGTTTCGGGCACCGGTTTTTCTGCCGCCGGGACCTCGGTTGCCGGACGCGATCTCCCTCTCACGGGCCGTCGGTTTCTTGTATTTCTCGACGTGGTCCGCGGAGTCGTTTCCGCCGCGGGTTTCTCAGTTACTTCAGGTTCCGGCGTTGGGGCAGCGGCAACTTCAGCGGGTGGTTCGTAGATCGTCGCGCCTACGGATGAAACTCGCCGGCCCTTCTTCCCTGACTTACCTTCAGTTTCGAGCGACGTGGAATCGGTCGCATCGAGCTCGCCTGCAGCCAATTCTCCGCTAATCGGCTCAAACGATCCGCCGAACCTTAACCGGTAAACTCCTTCATCATCGTTGGGCGTCCTCGCTTCAATGCGCAGAATAAGGTCTTCGCGCTTTCTCAGGTAAATACTTTTTGTTACTGCCGAACCTCTCCCTTCGTAAAGGGTAAACTTCAGGAGCGGACGCATTCCCGCGGCAGTGAACACGTCGACGTCGCCGTTGAGGTTGCGGCTCTCCACTGTGATCAGAAGGTCGCCGGGCGTGCCGGTGAAAGCGAAGAAAAGGTCCGTGAGACGCGAATCGCCCAGGTCGCGCGCCACGATGCCGCCTGTCACTTCGTTTGATCGAATTGCGGTTGGTGAACTTAAGGCTGTTGATTGAGCGCTAACCGAACCAGCGGCCAGAAGCCAACTAGTTACCAACAGACCAAGTACAACAATGGATTTGCGAAGTGTCATAGTTTGATCCGCCGAAAACTCCGGACCAGAATCGGGATGGACGCGTAGACTAAAGCTCGAAGCAGCCTCTTCGGAAAACGCCCATAAGAATATCAGATTTGGAATAAGAACCGTACGTTAACGCAGTGCGAGATGGTGACCTAATTTCAGATCTCTGCGTTAGCTCGGCGGACTCTGCGTTTCGGCGGTGAGTGAGTTTGTAAAATATTAACCGCGGAGTCGCTGAGAACGCTGAGACTCCGCAGAGAAAGATTCAAATTAGGTACTGCCCAGTGCGAGGGGGGCGCGATTTTTGGTATGCTCGCCTCATGAGAAAGTGTATTTCGAATCGATTTTTACTTCTCCTCCCCGTTTTCATTCTCTTCGCGACTACCGACATAAGGGCTCAGGCGTGGACCGCAAAACTGGACAAAGACGTGCGTTTTTATCAGTCCACTGACCTCGGTGTATTGATTGTTGGCACCGAAAAGTCGCTCTATGCGATTGATGGCGGTACCGGCGATATTTTGTGGCGACGGAAGGACGCAGCGCTCGACGAATCTGATGTTGCCGCGGTGCCTGATTCGGATTTGTTGCTCTTAAGTTTTCAAAAAGGTGATCGCACTCGGGTTGAAGCAGTTGATCTCTTCACTGGCGATGCGATTTGGAAGAGCGACAAACTGCGCGGCGGTCTAATGCATCTTGCGATCGATCCAGCCGCCAACTATCTCGCCGTCGTGCTGGTAAAAGACGCGAAGGAAAATCCAAAGGACGATTTCAAGCGCCACCCCTTGCTGCACGTGCTCGATCTTTCAACCGGCGATCAGATTTGGAAGCATGAAGTGGACGAAGTGGAGATGATGCCCTCGCGCTGGCCGGAGAAAGGTGAGGTTGAATACACACTGGACAATTATCACCCGCCCGTGTTTCTCGATGGCAGGCTCTACCTATTCTACGAAGGACTAACGTCATTCGATGCGCGCACCGGAAAATCGCGGCTGCGCGAGCGTTATCGAGTAAATGAAGATGGACTCGCGTTGACTGAATCGGCGCCGATTTTCGATGAACGCATCATCTACACATCCGGCCATGGGCGTGTCCGGGCCATCTCTCGTGAAACTGGAGACACTCAGTGGGAAGCAAAGGATCTGGGCCGGACGCCGGAAATGATCCTCGTTGGCGATGTGCTTTACGTCCGCACGGGTGGACAGTTCACCCGGCTCAAAGACGGTGAGACTGTCGAGCGCGGCCCTTATGGCGTCAGTGCCCTGGACACGCGCAGTGGCAAAGTGCTCTGGCGTTACAAGGGCGCCGACAAGGGTATTACCAATCTGGTGCTACCAAATGCGTCGAGTATTGTTATCGCAGATCGCGACGATCTGATCGACATTGACATCGCCACGGGCAAACGACGCTCGCGAGTCAGGCATGGAATCGAACGCGCGTCGTTTGGCTTGCTCAACGAACGCGGCGATGTGGTCATCGGCGGACAATCCGAAATTGCTGCGTTTGAATTATCAAATGGTCGGGAGATCTGGCGTGCGCGCCATACCCCACCAGGGCGAGGCCTCTTTCGTACTATTGCGGCGATCACCGCTCGCGCGGCGTCGCTCTATTTCCGTTATGGAGGCGCTGCCACGACCGCTTTCCGTGGTATCCAAATCGCGCGGAGCGTCAGCAGCTTGAATGTCGCTGGTCTGGTTAGCCGCGCGTCGACTTCCAACCTGCAGGCGCTGGCGACAAATTCTGCCCGCAACTACGCGCGGTCATACGCTGCCTCTCGTTTCAGGCAATTTGGCATCGCCTCGCGGCTCCGGGATAGAGTAACCGCCGGCATGCCGTCAAGACCTTCAGTTCCGTCACCTGCCGACCTTGTTCGCCGGCGCACTGCCGACGTCGATGAACGTTTGCTGGATCGGATTGATCCTGCTGCTCAGCTCGAGAAGCTTTCACGATTCTTGTGGCATCGCGATCGGCTCGCTGCTCTGCGTGGGCAGTGGATGTATTTCTACACGAGCCTCAAGGGTCGAGGAGGAAACGGGCTGGCCGGCGTGAATATCAACTCAGGCGAAACGGTGCGCCAAATTCGACTCAGCGATCTTGATGAACGCTTTGTTACTGATGAACCGTTGGGGCTGATGTTTGTATCATCAGGAAATCGAATGCTGGCCTACTCGGTGACTGGCGAGCGTTGACCGCTGCGAAGCGAAACAGCGGGTGAGGCGGCATTAGAAGTGCACTAGCCCGAACGTAAGGGAGGGCTCGCGACATCGTTAATGAGTCCTCCCTGCGGCGAATCAATTGGGTCACGACCCGAAGGGTTGCCAGAAAGTAGCCGGGGGTCGAAGCGTAGCGCAGATCCCCGGACCGATCGATCAAGGGATGCGCAGCTCATTCCAATCTCCTCGGTGACAATGGGCGTCATACGAGATTAAATACAATGATGAAGCCGGCCATGTTCACCGCGATAAATAGCAACGTCTCGCAGACAAATAGAATCATCGCCTTCAATAATGTCCTGGGCCAGCTTTGCTTATAGACTCTGCGCAAGGCAAAGATCAGATAGATCAGTGCAGTTGGATAAAACAGGCTCAGCACTTGTGTTGGCAGCTTGGTTCCCAAAGCCGCCGCCACGATAAACAGCAATGCAAAGACGCTCTTGCAAAAGAAATCGAAGGAATAAAAGTGAAGCGAAAAGATCAGGTGCTCGACGTAATATTTCTTCGATCGGAAGTAGAGCAAGCTGAGGAATACTCCCGACACCAGCACACTACCAAAGCGCAAACCCGCCGAATACTTTTCCGCTTTCTGTTGAATCTTTTCAGCCAGAGCGGTGGGTTCAACTCCTCGCCGCTGCGCCATTGTCACTACCATCGGGCTTCGGCTCATATTCTGAACGCCGCCGCCCCTGATATCTGACAAAGCTCCCCAGGCGAACAGAAAATATAACGCGCTGAACGTCAGATAGATTCTGAGAGGTTTGATATAACGGCCCTTCCGTCCGGCTAAATACTCGTGTGTCAGAAGGCCCGGTCGAAACAGCAGAGTCGTGAAAGTTCTCCACGCCTTGTTTGAGTCGAGATGCGTCAACTCATGCACCGCGTGACCAAAGAAGTGGGTGACGGCGAAGTCGTGAGAGTGGATCCGCTTCTGCCCACATTTTTCGCAGTATTCAGCCGTGAAGAGGGTTTTCACAGTTCGGGCAACGTTCAGTTGTCTGGTCAACTTCGGTTGTCATCGGGGCTCCGCGATGGTGATGGATGGAATTACGTCCCTTAGCAGGGACGCAAGACTTTATTCGCTGATTGAGATGAAATCAAGGAATTGGCGGGCTGGGTTAGTGGCTTGAGGATTAAAAAGAAGCGGCGGTCACGCACTTGGTTCACACCATTGATCGGATGCGTCGTGCCGTGGTGACGGCTATGGCCCAAAGCGCTGGCGGTATTCGATTGAACTGATGAACGCCTTCACCATCTCCGCGTTGATGTAATTACCGTTAAACTGATTCAGTTTGTTCAACCAGAAATTATAGCCGGCGAAGTCGAGCGTAGGCTCGGGTGCGTCATAAGGATTTCGACGCAGGTAGCCGAAGTATTGCATCAGCACAAACGCGCGATTGAATTCCTGCGCTTTTAGCGTCGCGTGTTCTGCCACTAGTCGCAAGACACGCGCGCGCGCGTCCGCGTTTGCGGTTGTGGCCGCGCCGCCAAATTCAGCGATAGCCGCGTTACGCTCTGCTGTAGTCGGAACGACGGCGGCATTGGCAAACAGCAGGTCCACAAAATCGCCGGGTGTCATTGACGTTGGAAACGCCGTAACGAACCGCGCGCGTGAAACAAAGCTGAGAGCGAAAGCCTGCTTGTTATCCTCCAGCAGCGTTTGCCAATTTCCGGATCCTACCACTACGCCCTGGCCGATTTGTTGAGTGTCAGGCAGAAATTCATTCAGCCTGAGCGGCACCGGCGCTGACGGGGGCGAACTAAGATTCGCGTAAGCGGCTTTATACATTCGATAGACCAGATAACCGGTTTCCTGAAACTCAATCGAAACAAAAAACGCAGCCGACACGTTGATGCGTCTGATCTCAATGCAGACTGGATCGCTGCCGCAGGAGTTAATTTGATTTGTCCAAAAAGCCAGGCCGGAAGGGTCGGGTTCGCGATTCAGAAAATCCAGATACTGCTGACGCACGAAAAATGACGTCTGGTCGATGGGGTTGGGGCCGGTCGCAGTTTCATTATCGTTAATGGCAATTGTGGTCGTTGCAGGGGAACCTAAGATCGCACCAGTCGCTCCGCTCAGCGTGACGGTAAAACTCTCACCCCCTTCAGCGTAAGCATCATCAATGATCGGGATAGAAAATGTTTTCGACGTTTCGCCGGCGCAAACTGTAACGTGCCGGCGATCGTCCCATAATCACACCGCGAAGAAGCAAACCCTGAACTAAGAACATTGCAATTCGCTGCGCCGGCCGAGTCGGCTGTCGTGTAACTAACTGAGGCAGCTGTTGATGCGTCTCCGATTCGTTTCACGACTACTGAAACGCTTCCCTCGCCTTCCCCAACGCCGAGCTGCGAAGCTGCAAGATGAAATGCGCTCGCCGAAGCTGACGTCTGAAACTGTCCGCGAATATCGCCATTTGGATAGGTAGCGCTGTGGACGTTGATATAGAAGAGGCCGGCCTTCAAGTCCTGCACCTGGCTCGGCGTTAAATTGATCTCGAAGTCGTTTAGCTGGCCCAGCGGCAACGGAAACAACGCGGCGGCGGTGCTGCCCACTGGCGCTGGTCCATGAATGTGCGCATCAGTTTGCGCGCCGGAGATGCCGCTAAAGTTTAGCGATACCCGCGCGGTTTTTTCGTCGGGACTTAACAACAGCGTAGCTGCGCCGGTGCCGGTTGACGCGGTCGGAGGCACTTCCTGCGCGCCATTGAGACTGGCGGTAAATAGCAGCGAAGGCTTGGACTTGATTTCGTATACGGAACCGTTGGAAAGAGATACGACAAACAAGTTGCCGTTAGGCCCCGTCTGAATGTCCGTGGTCACACCGAAATCGCGGCCAATCAACAGGCTTTCACTTTCCGCCAAATCAAACTTATCAGCATTGTCCGCGACGAGATCCACCAGATCAGAATCAGTAAAGGCAAAGTGCTGACGATCTGCACTCATCTTGAATCGAAACAGAAAGCCATTTGACAATGTCGTGCGTGAAGCGCCAACAAACAAATTCCCCTCGAATTGCGGGCCCAAAGCACGGCCACGGACGAAGCCGATCGGCGAAGGAGCAACCGCATACTTCCAGCTGAACTCAGGGTCAGTGTATTGGGAACCGGGAAGCGCGTAGAGGCGGGAGAGCGCAACCTGGGCCGTGTCTGCGAGGTTAGTCGGTGGCCAGCGAAGCTGTTGCATCGTGCCGTTGCCGTAAGTGGTCTCGATAGCTTTGAATTCGGCAATGCGATTGACAGGGCCCATGGCCTGAATCCAGCCGCCGTTAAAGCCGGGCCGAACGCGATTCAATTCATCAAATGAATCGTCGCCATTTTCCTGTGTCCACAGATTTCCGGTGATCGGATCGACCGCCATCCCGAAGCTGTTCCTTACTCCATAGCCAAAGACCTTCTTAACATTTGCCGCCGCTTCTCCGCTGAGTCCGGTGCTGGCGTTGAAGAACGGATTATCGGCAGGGGTCGTCCCATCGTCGTTCAAACGCAGGATCACTCCCGTAAGGTGCGCATCGTCCGGTTCCGGCCCTCCGAATTGGTCGTCGGGCACCGGCCCGCCGCTGATGATGTTTTGCATTAATCCGCGACGGCCGTTGTCGCCCATGATGATGTAAAGCTTGCCATCCTGGCCAAACCGCAAAACGCCGCCATTGTGATTGCCACGATGTGGCTGCGATGCGTCTTCCTGCTGCGCTCGCAACCTGATCAGATTTCGATCAAACGCGAGCGCGCTTCCATTCCACTGGTAACGATCTACTCGGTTGCCAAGAAGCGTAATGTCATCAACATTTCCTGAATCGGCAGACGTGGTGCTCTCCGTCCAGAACAGGTAGACGAAACCGTTTTGGGTAAACTGCGGATGAAGTGCGATTCCGAGCAACCCGCGTTCGGAAAACGAATTAACGTTGAGGTCGAGCACTGCTCCCTGCAACGTTCCGTTCACGACGCGCTGTACCCTGCCGGTCGCGCGTTCGAGCACGAAGAATTCATTTGCACCGATGAAGGCGAGGCTGGTGGGTTGGTCCAGTCCGGCCAGCACCGTGCTGACCGTTAGATTTTCATCCAACATCTGCGGCGTCGCATTGGCGGCTTGAATGAAAGTTGTGATGCCTGCTGAATTGTTACCAGTATCGAAATCAGTTTCGCTGGCTGTGACGCTCGCGGTGTTAACCAGCGAACCTGCGTTTGTGGGAGTGATGTTGATGGTAACGACAGCGGTCGCGCCGACGGACAAAGTGCCGAGCGCACAACTGACCGTTGTAGTGCCGCTGCAGATTCCCTGAGTTGAAGTAATTGGTCCCAGTGTGATTCCCGCAGGCAGCGGATCGGTCAGGTTTACGTTCGTAGCGGTTGCTGGCCCATTGTTTGTGACCGTCAAGCGATAGGCCAAATTCAGTCCCACTTGTCCCGGATTTGGCGACGCTGACTTGTTAAGCGCGAGGTCGACACTTGAGGGACTGATCACTCTAAAGGTCACCATAGTTGAATGCTGGGTGGTGCCGCCGGTTCCTGTAATGGTGATTGTAGAATCTGCAAAGGGCGTGGCCCCGGTCGTGCTGATCGTGAGCGTCGATGTTTTGGAGGTTGCGTCGGTAATGTTGACGGAAGCTGGGTTGAAACTAGCAGTGGCACCTGCCGGTAATCCGCTCGCACTGAGATTAACTATGCCGGTGAAGCCTGCCGAGGGTGTAACCGTGACTATGTATTCGGCGCTATTCCCCGGCGTGACGACGCGCGATGAAGGAGCCGCAATCACTGCGAAATCCGGCGTCGACGCAAACGGAGCCGCGGTCACAAAAGTTTTGTAGACGTAATCCCCGGACGTGTTGTCATCGTTGTTGGCCTGATTGCCGGCAGCATAGAAGGTAATAAAGCCTATGTCGGTGGGAGGAGCCGTCCAGTTGAAGGTCCAGCTAGCTCCGTTTTGTTGTCCCTGGAAAGTCCCGGCGGATGTATGCTCGATGTATTGACGCGCCAATCCCGGCCCCTGGTTATTCAAAACCTGAGTGAAGCCATCCGTGCTCTGAAGGTTCCCGGCCTGCTCATCTGAAGTATCGAGCGCCGTTAGTTGGAATCCCCAGCGCAAGCGCGTGAGATCAGTATTCGTATGAGTGACAGTTATTTGATAAGTCTGGCCGGGGACATAGGTCTGCGGCGCATTGATCGATATCTGACCGGTACCGGCATCAGCGGGCACATGACATTCGGCGCAGGCTTCAGGCTCTTCATTGGGCGCGCCGGTATACCCTGCGGGCGGTCCCGCGGAGAATGCATGCACCGGTTGAGTGCCGCTATTGTTTGATAAGAGCAAACCGAAAATGGCGGCGAGCAACGACGGCAGGATAATCAACCGCGCCTTCTCGAACCGCACTCTTTTCGAATTGTTACCCATCGCGACGATTCTATTCCAGGATATTATCCGCTCACGAGTCTCGCTGAAAAAGGCCTGGCAAACCGAGCCAGGCCCTTCCTGCTTTTGCCCTAACCCTTGAAGCTCGTCGCTTAACCGAGGAATCCGAGGTTCGGTGTCGAAAAGCGCGAAATCAAAGGAAACACCGCACTAAGATCAGCGGTGGACAACCCATACCAGGTAGCCAGCGTTGCCGCATATTGCTCGACCGATGTTGTTGGGATCCAACGCCCCCGCGGATTCGAACCGCCATCGGTGTCGTCAGGTCCTCCCAGCGCGAGAGTTGGATAGGTGCCGTAAAGTGTTCGGCCCATGACAGCGCCGCCCACGATTAGTTGGTGATTACCCCAGGCATGATCGCTGCCTACTGCCGCTGCGCCCGAGCCGGCCGGCTGAAGTGTGCGCCCAAAATCTGACATCGTGAACAGGGTCACCTTGTCCTGCAACCCAAGCTCGACGGTGGCGTTGTAGAACGCGTTGATCGCCTGGCTCATCTGCTGCATCAAGGTGGCTTGTCCGTTGAGCTGCGCAGAGTGAGTATCAAAGCCCCCAATCTGCACAAAGAAAATCTGTCGCCTCATGTTGATGCCGGCTGCTGGATCGGTGCATGCCTTGATAAGACGCGCGACCTGCAGCAGCTGCCTGCTGATGGAAGTACTGGGATTCGGAAATGGCGTGGTCAGCACTGGATTCACTGTAGCGAGTGCGTTGTCTGTTTGAATTGCGCTCGATCGGGTGTCGCTGCCGGCTTTGATGAGTTTGAAATTGTGGTCCATCGTTCGAAGGTCGTTGAACGAAGCCAGTCGCGAGTTGATATCCGAAGTGGACGCACCCGGTGCATTGCTTAGCACCAGCACGTTTGCCAACGAAGTGTTTGAATCGGAGACTGCGAGTTGTCGAGTGTCAACCCCGGTCAAATAAAGATTCACACCGCTGATGGAAACATTACTCGGAAAAGATGCGCCGCCATTGAGACCAACCGTCTTGTCGGCCACGCGACCGGCCCAGCCCGTTTGGCTGACGGTATTTGCGATTGCCGTTTGGAACAGTCCAACCTGATCAGAGTGTGAAAACAGTTGAAGCGGTTTTTTGCCGGAACCGTTTTGGTAAGTGCTCTTGCTCAGTGGTTCGACCAGTGGACCATTGTTACAAAGCACGGCGAGCCTGCCCGCGTTGAAAAGACTCTGAACCTCAACCATGCTCGGATGGAAACCGTATGATCCGCCGCTCACCGGCGACACCGGTAGCAGATTGGCCTGCGGAATCGCCAGGCTGGCCGCATTACGAGCACTCGCATAACTCGAATACTGGTCCAGGGAGACGAACATGTTATTGCCGTCGTTGCCTCCATTCATGAAAAGGCATACCAGCGCCTTGTAATCAGCAGCGGCCTGCGGCATGAGCGCCTGCACCTCGCTAAAGGTGCTCAAGCTCGACGCCATCGCCACGCCTCCAAGCGCACACGCGCTTGTCCGTAAGAAGTCTCTGCGTGTTGTTGCCATGATATTTATCTCTGTACGTCGTACTGGGACGACGTTGCTGTCAGGTAAACCGCTACGCGCGCGCGTTTTTGATGACGCGTCGTCAGGTTGGAGTCGTTAATTGCATTCATCGCGGTGATGATCGAGGTGCGCATTTGCGCCGACATGGTGCCGTGCAACAGCAGCGCGTTTAGGGCGTCTACTACCTGGCCGTCATTCGGGTTCACCGCGAGGGCCTCGAGGTTTGATATGTCGATCGAAGTACCTCGAGGACGGTCGGGGCTGGCAGGACTTGGTGTGGTATTGGTCGCCACGCCTGTGTAAACCAACGTGTTGATGTCGTTAGCTCGTCGTAGTGTCGTTGAGGTAGAAAGGATACCAAATGCCGGGCCAAGTATTTTGGTGCCGGGCACTTCGTAACCAGGCTGGTAATAACTGAATACGGTTGACGGCTGGAAAATCGGCTGATCCAGCGTGCCGGTGAAATCGACTGTCGACCTGTTACCGAGCACGCCATCGCTGGTTGAGAGCTTGTCAAACGACTTCACATTGAAAGCGCGAAGGAACCCTGTGATGTACTGCGCCGGCTCGCGCAGTTTTCCGTAATTCGGATCAGTCTTCACATCGCCGCGCGCTTCCGGATCCAGAAGAATCGCCTGCACAACTAACTTCAGATTGCCGCGAACATTTGAACAACCTTGCGGAAAGAGGCCGCTACAGTCGTTGTTGAAAACCTTGGCGACTCGCTCGACGTAGGCAGGGCTCGGATTGCTGGTTACCAAATGCTGGATCAATTGTTTACCGAGAAACGGTCCAACGTTTGGATGATTGAAGAGGTTGTCCATTGCCGCCGTCATGTCCGCCTGGGCACAGGCAATGTTTGCCGCTCCGCTTGCACTCGAGCAGGCGGCGGTTGTCGTGCCGTTTAGCAATGTCTTTGCGTTGAAGTCGTGATTGGTGCCGCCGCGCGGAATCATCGGATCGCGCCAGTTTGCCGTACCCGGAGCGATGTTGCCTGGCACCAGATTCCAACCGGTGAAGACGCGGGTAAACTCATTTACATCGGTCTGAGAATAGGACGGAAGCGCCATTCCTTGCGCATCGAGCTGCGGCGTTCCGTCAGGATTGAGCACGGCAGTGCCGATCGAAAACAACTGCAATATCTCGCGCGCAAAATTTTCGTTCGGGCTATTCCTGGTGCTGAGCCGCATGTCGAGGTATTCGCCCATCGCCGGAGTGAGAGTGATCTCATTTAAGAGAGCTCGATAGTTACCGAACGCGTGGCGATCGAGCGATTGCAAATAGACTGTCAACCAGCTTGGCCGATTGACCTCACTGGCCCCGGAAACCACTAGAATCTGGTGCAAGGCGAAGGCAACTCGCTGGCGCAACTGAGATTGTCCATACAAAGCATTCGAGAAGAATGTGCGTTGGAGTGGATAGATCGTGAAGTTGTCACGGTTACAAGCGGCCTGGTTGTAGTTCGGATCTCCGGGGCTGCTGCTCGGACATGCCGTGCCGTCCTCAGCTGGAAACGTAAGATCAGGAAAATTGGAGTTTTTCGCCGGGTTGGCAACTGGCAGCATTAAACTGCTCGTTCAGGTAGGCCATATAGCCCACGGATTTGAGGTGGGCCAGATCGCCGGTGGTCGGCCCCCAGGTAGTTTGCTCGAGGAAACGTATTCCGTCGGCATCAGTTACCGGGCCGATCAACGATTCCGGAGCCAGCGGCGGATCTACTGGCGGTGGGTTGACCGGGGCGGGCGTGGGAATTGACCCCGCATCGTCGGCTGGTCCGCCACCCGTGTGACCAACGCCAACGCGAACCCGATTGCTCGACATGCCATGCAGATTCAAACTGAGGAGCACATCGCCGACGTCTCCCATGTCATCGGCCAGCCGCACGATGATCATCGTGATGCCGCGAAAATCAGCTGTGATATTTCCCTGCGCATCCAGCGCCGGCGGCACCGCGCCCACATATTCCACTCTCAATGGGTAACGCTTCCCTGTCGCATCCTGCGCGTCTGCGCTGAAAGCATTCAAGCCCTCACCAGGCAGCAACTCCAGGTTCATCGCAAAGATACAAATACGCGTCCGAGTATCGTTGCTGAATTTTACCGTGGACGTTAATCCGAAAGGTTCACCCTTGAGTGTGACTGATTCAAGCGCGATCGCTCGAGTCGAATTGGCGTCACTGATTAGTACTGGTGATTTATTAGTGGCCGCGTAAGTAAGATTGAAGGCCGCGCAAACAGCGGTTAGCAAAAAAAGACTGACGGCCCTGAGAATACGATTAGGCGTACGCCACGGGAGATTGGTTGACATAGGACTGGCTCTCCATCAACAGGTCTGCAAAAACGTTGTTGCCTGACGGCAAGTGGTGAGTGCTAATTTTCCAATTGGATTGGTGGAGGGGCCACCCGGCCAATAACCCAGGTTGATCGCAATATAACACTAATCCTACTCCCTGGGTCAACAACTTAGACGAAGGAGAATCAGATATAGCCGAAAGAATTTGTGGGCTCTCTAAAAGTGCGCATCGGCTGTTTGGAACCGATGCGATCAGGAGGCTCAACTGTCGCCGCTGGGCGACAAATCAGTATTGATCTCCTTGGGTCAAAACCGCCGTCGATGGAATTCGTGAGTTTGACACTATGGGTTCAGTTCCCTATTATCCAATCCTCTTGTCGGGGCGTGGCTCAGCCTGGTAGAGCGCACGGTTCGGGACCGTGAGGTCGGAGGTTCGAATCCTCTCGCCCCGACCAAAAATTCTAACGAAAGCGGACAGCAGGTGCTGTCCGTTCTGCATTTCAGCCCAAGAAGCGCAGCCCAGCGGTAGCTCAACAGGCAAACAGCCCGAAGTCCGGACCACTCATAGAGGAAGTCTTAACAGAGCCTGACAGCCGCGTACTGCTTCGCGATTCTGAAGAGTAAGCGTTCCCCCGTGCGCCTCGGCGATTTGGCGTGAAAGCACCAGACCTATCCCAGACCCGCTGGCTTTGGTAGTAAAAAAGGGCACAAACAGATTCGCGGTGTTGGCGAGACCCGGGCCTTCATCGTTGACTCTCACTTCAACCTGCCCATTGCTCTGGCTCCATCTCACGTGCACATGCCCGCGCGTTTCCAGCGAAGCGTCCACCGCGTTGCGAATCAGATTTATCAACAACTGTTCCAACTGGGCATCGTCACCTTTTAATGTCACCTCTGGACCAGCTTCAACGCTAACTGCCAGGCGAGTTTCCAAACCAACTACCCTCCGCACGAGTGCGCCGATGTTCACCGGCTCAAATCGTGGCTGTGGCAACCGGGCCAGCTTTGAATACGACTCGATGAAACGGGCCAGCGATTCCGCGCGCGAGGAGATTACTTCCAGACCACGTCGCATGTCCTCGCCCCAGTCTGCTGGTCTGGGTTCACGCGCGAGCAGATCCGATAAACTCCCGGCAACAGATTTGATGGGCGCGAGCGAATTGTTCAGCTCATGGCCCAACACCCGTAGCAAACGCTGCCAGGCCGTCCGCTCTTCTTCTCGCAATGTCTGACTGAGATCCGTCAACACGAGCAACTGGTGTTGCGCCCCGCCTTCACGAAACGTGCTGCGTCGTATATCCCAACGGCCGAAGCCGCCGGGAAAAACCATCTGGGTAGTATTTGGGCCATCGCCTGTTCCAAGCTTCAGGCAAGCGGCCAGTCCTAACTGTTCGCTGGTACGCCCCATCAACCGGGCAGCAGGCTGCGCCAGAAGTCTTTCGCCTGCGCGATTGACGAGACGCAGGCGCTCCTCGCCGTCAAATGCAAACACCGCGACATCTATCTCCGCCATGACAGCGCGCAATAGTGCGGTCGCTTCACGCGCCCCAACTCGCTGCTCTCGTAGAGTCTGACCAAGATCGTTGACCTCGAGCATGACCTCTCCAAGAGCGTCTCCAGAACCTGCCCGGCGTCCACGTATTGAATAGTCGCCCTCTCGGAGTGCAGCCAGGATATTCGACAGCGTTTGCAATGGCCGGACAATTCGTTGTCGAAGGTTAAAGGAAACGCCCAGCCAGACAATCACGAGGAAAAGATCGACAGTCCATTGAACGCGAGCGCTGTAACCCTCGAACCAGAGCAGCAAAGTGCAGAACAGCACCGCCGGAAAACCGGCAGCCAGCGCGAGCAACGTCACCCGCCTTTCGAATTTCATGCGACCGCCGCGCTTCAGGCTGGGATCGAGATGGGGAGCCGATGAGGTGTGTTTTGACAGTTTAGCGGAGGGGTTCACGCCGACATGATAACCCATGGCCTGTCCCACCGTTGTCCGTCAAATTTCAGTTTGTCGTCTTGAATGTAACGCAAACTGTTAGTTTGCGCGATTTGAGGGACCAGATGCAGAGTAAGCACTAACAGTTTGCTTTACCCAACATTACGACAAGCCGTACTTTTGCAGGCGGCGATAGAGAGCACTCCGACTGAGCCCCAGGGCCTCGGCGGCACGATTAGCATTTCCTTCAAACCGTGCCAGCGCTTTGGTGATCAAAATTCGCTCAGCCTCCTCCAGGCTTAACTGTTCGAGCTGCGCCGATAGGCGACCGTCTCCGCCTGACTGCAAAGTCAGATCAAAGGGCGTTACGGCATCGCCTGAACTCATCAGCAGAGCCCGCTCGACGACGTGATCAAGCTCGCGTACATTCCCCGGCCATCCGTGTTCACGCAAAGCATCAAGCGCCTGCGGAGTGAATTTCATATTGCTGCGCCGATACCGCTCGCTGTGTTGACGTAAAAAATGTTCAGCCAACGCCGGGATGTCTTCCCGCCGATCGCGAAGTGGAGGCAGATGAATCTCGACTGTGTTCAGGCGAAAGAGCAGATCCTGACGAAACCTGCCATGGGCCACCTCAACGTGTAAGTCTGCATTGGTAGCTGACAGGACCCGAACATTGGCCTTCCGCGTTTTCGACGATCCCACCCGCTCGAATTCACCAGTCTCCAAAACTCGCAGCAGCTTTGGTTGCAGGTTGAGTGGAACGTTTGCGATCTCATCGAGAAATAGTGTGCCGCCGTCAGCTAATTCGAAACGCCCGACGCGGTCGATCTTGGCATCGGTAAATGCGCCACGCACATGACCAAACAACTCGCTCTCGAAAACTCCTTCCGCCAGCGCGGCGGCATTAAGCGACACAAGGGGTTTCGCGGACCGCGCTGATGCCGCGTGCAGAGCGCGGGCAATTACTCCCTTCCCCGAACCATTTTCGCCGGTCAACAAAACATTGGCATCCGCGGGTCCAATTCGCTCGACGAGTTTCAACACGGCTTTCATCGCCGGAGACTCGGCGACAATCCTTGGTTGCACTGTGCCCGCGTCAGCCACAGTATCTCGTAATGCCTGGTTCTCTTCTTCGAGCCGGCGCCCGCGGCGAAGCGCGCCTCCCAATTCAACCTGAGTGTTTATGACGGCGAGCAACCGAGCGTTGTCCCAGGGCTTTTGAATAAAATCGCGAGCGCCACGCCTCATCGCTTCGACTGCAAGATCGACGCTGCCCCACGCGGTCATAACCACGACCGGAAGCGTCTGATCCGTTTCCCGAATCCGGCTCAGCAGATCAAGCCCTTCGCTACCCGACGTCGTGTCGCGGGCATAGTTCAGATCGATCAAGACTACATCCAACTCATTCGACTTGATCTTGTTAACAACATCGATGGGAGAGATGGCGGACTCAATCTCGAAGCGATTTCCTTTTAATAGAAGACGCAGCGCAGCCAACACATCAGGCTGATCATCGGCAATGAGAATTCTCGGCATCGATCTAAAGGGTTTCCTGACTCGGAGAAAAGGTGAGGCTGCCACAGCCCCAACGGACAAGCGACTACTTCTTCGGACTTTGCCACAGCACGTTGATAATCATCCACTTCCCGTCAAACTTCGCCAGATGCATGAAATCTATGCCCCACTCGGCCACTAGTTTCACTGTTGCCGTCTGGTCCAGAACGTCATAGACGGTGACCTCCTTGGGCGCGTCCTTTCGCAGCTTGCCGGCTTTGTTCCAGTTTCGGGAGAGCTCTACCAACTGCTCGAAGGTCATGTTCGAGCCTGAGCGAAATGAAGGATCGTTTGGACCGCGATAGAACCCAATCTTTGCCAGTTTGGGATGAACACTGCGTTCTACCCGGGAGGGCTCAACGTTGTAAATTCCTTCGACATAATCCAGCACCGCCTGGCGCACTGCCTCGCGGTCGGACTGATCCTGAGCTTGAACTGCCGAGGTTGATAGCAACGTACACAACGCCACGGCAACGATAATCAATATTTTCATAAATCCGCTCCTCCGTCTGATTCATCTGATTCATCTGATTCGTCGATTCCAAAATCCAATACTTCAACTCCGCAATCGTTATTCGTATCTTAGCGCCACGTTCGTTCGCTGCGCTACGGAGTAGCTCATCACGCCGTAAAGTCCAACGATCGTCAGGACGAGCGCGACGGCAGCAAAAATGCTAAGGCAGTTCCACGCGTGGCCCCCCCGCACACTGTCGGTCTCCCCAACGTTCATCAATGTTTCAGAAGTTGGAAACGGGAGTGGACGCAGTAGCACCGAGGTGACCACGCTGAAGATGGCCGTGCTAGCGCCAATTCCCAGTGCGAGTGCAATCGTTGCCACGATGCTTACGCTCGGCGCTTTGAGCACATTCGGATTCCGTAGCGTATGTCCTGCCAAATCGTTTCCATTACGTGATCTCCTGTTTTGCCCGTTTTTAGGCCGTATTTCCGTGTCCGAGGGCCGCCGCAGAAGTTTCCTGCTGCTCAGTGGATCACAGCTTGAACTCAGTAGAAGCTCTACTGGCGCCACGGTACCGGATCCTGGCGCGAGGGTATGGGTTGTCGGCGCCAGTAGACCATACAACGTAGCCGGTGGGCCGTAACGTGGCCTCGATACAACTCATGCTGAGGCCAATGTATGACATTGGGGAGCCAAAGTATGACGTGCGTCAGCCAAAGTTCTATTTTGTTCTCCGCATCTTTCTCTGGGAATGGCCGGCCCGCTCCTTCACCTTCAGAACCACCTGTGTACGCGGGTGGGTCCCAGATTCTAAAGTCCTTACAATCGAGCCACCCGCTTACGCAGGTGGTTCTGACCTATTCATAACGCAAGGCTACTAGTGGATCCACCCTCGTTGCCCGTCGCGCGGGTATGTAACAAGCGAGCAGCGCAACCACGAACAGTGTGCCGAGTACGATTACAAACGTTGCAGCGTCAGTGGGCTGCACTTCAAAAAGCAAACTGCGCAACAACCGCATCAGACCCAGCGCCGCCACGACCCCAAAAACCATACCCGCGAAGACCAATGTGAGTCCTTGTTTCAGGATCATCCTGAGAATGTCTGAAGCTTGCGCGCCGAGCGCCATGCGTACGCCGATGTAGTGTGTTTGTTGGCTGACTGAGTAAGAGATGACTCCATAAATACCGATCGAGGCCAGGAGCAGTGCGACCCCGGCAAAAATGCCAATCACCAGCGCCGGAAAACGTCGCATAAACGCTGCCGGAGAACTCTCGATCAACTCCTCCATCGCTCGGATGTTAAAGACCGCGACATCCGGCTCCAGGTTGCGCGTCACATCGCGAATGGCGCCCGCCAGAGCAGTTGGATCTCCCTTTGTGCGAACCACCAGGTTGGTTCCGACGCCCGCAAATCGACGGAACGGGTAATAAACAACCGGCCGGGCCGCTTCGTCCAGGCCGCCGATCTTCACGTCACCAACAACTCCGATGACCAGGTCTGTCTGTCCGGGAAAAGAACCGTATGCCAGCTTACGTCCCACTGGATCGCGTCCGGCAAAGACTTTGTCGGCAAGGGTTTTGCCGATGATGACTACGCCTGGGATGGGTTGTGGTGGCAGAGTTTGGCCACGTGCCTGAGCTTGTGCTGCCGCTTCCGCCTGTCTCTGAGCAAGTTGGCGTTGTGCCTCACCGTCCCGATCGTCAAACGCTCGTCCCGCGACGACCGGAATGCCGAGGGTTTGAAAATAGTTCTCATCAACAGTGCGGATGTTGGCTTCAATTTCCTGGCCCGGCGGCGGAACAGGATCGCCGTCAACATAAAAACGCGTCGTGTTCCCACCTTGAAGAGGAAGAATGTTGACGGCGCCTGCGCCGGTCACGCCCGGGAGAGACTGAACACGTTCGTTTAGTTGTTGAAAAAAACTAGCCTGCTTGTCGAGTTCCGTGTATTTCGGGGCCGGCAGCGCCACGGTCATCGTCAACACGTTCTCGGGATTGAATCCGACGTTTGACTGGAGCAACTTCAGCAGCGACTTCATCATTAATCCAGCGCCGATCAACAGCACGACCGCCAGTGCGATCTCGGTTGTGACGAATACGCTTCTCAGTCGATGCTTCGCGCCGCCGCCGGCACTTCGACCGCCTTCCTTTAAGACTTCGTTCAGATCGGGGCGCGAGGATTGAATCGCCGGCGCCAATCCGAAGACGATTCCCGTCAATAGAGATAAGCCAAACGAGAACGCGAGTATGCTCGAATCCAGCCGAAGTGATTTGAGAAATGGGAGCGCATTCAGCTGATTCTCCGGCAGGCTTGCCACCAGAGCATCAACGCCCCAATAAGCGATCAACAATCCCAGCGCTCCACCTAGGAGTGAAAGCAAAATTGATTCTGTCAGCAGTTGCCTGATGACTCTCCAGCGGTTGGCTCCCAACGCGGCGCGAATCGCAACTTCTTTTTGCCGCGCCAGCGAACGGGTGAGAAGTAAACTCGCGACATTTGCGCAGGCGATCAAGAGTACGAACCCGACGGCCCCAAGCAGGACCAGGAGTATTGGTCTCACGTCCCCCACAAACTGCTCTTGCAACGGCACCAGCCTGACGCCGGTTCCAGCGTGCGATTGATTGTGTTCCTGCTCGATTCGCTTCGCGATCACACTTAATTCTGATTGCGCCTGGGTAGCGTTGATTCCCGGCTTTAGGCGTCCGATCAGATTGGTCCCGTGCATGAAGCGACGCGATAGCTGCGCGTCGGTCGGCTGATACGGTCGCCAAAGATCGGCGTTTCGGAGAGCAAACTGAAAACTCGACGGCAATACCCCGACGATGATGTACGGATCCCCGTTGATGGTTAGCGACTGGCCGAGAATATTCTGATCACCGCCAAACCGCCGCTGCCACATTCCGTAAGTCAGCACCGTAACTCGCGGTGCACCCTGCTTGTCGTCGCCAGGTTGAAACGTGCGGCCAAGCAAAGGTTCCACGCCGAGCACGGTAAAGAAATTTGCTGAGGCCCCGGGAGCGAAAACCCTTTCGGGCTCGCCCCGTCCGCTCATGATGCCGCCTCCACCCGTGTAGGCCGCGATTCCTTCGAATGCCTGGTTCTGTAGATAGTCTTGATAATCCGGGTAGGAAAACTCTCGTTGTGCAAACTCCTTTTGGGGTGTGCTCTCCCAGATGTGGTACAGGCTCTCCGGTGATTTGTAAGGAAGTCCGCGCAGAAGACCGGCATCCACCACGGTAAAAATTGCTGTGCTCGCGCCAATCCCCAGTGCCAGCGTCACCACCGCAACTAAAGTGAAGCCCGGTCGCTTTATCAGTGTGCGAATCGCATAACGCAGGTCTTGTGCTAGTTTCTGCATCACTCTTCCTCCGAGTATCCTTGTAACGCAAACTCTTAGTTTGCGACCGCTTAATCCCCAAGGCGCCAGTCCGGTGAACTCCGAATAACAGGGTGCTCATCAGACGCGTCAGCGCAAAAGCGCTGGCGAGACCAAAGCCGTTAACGCCTGCTTTCCCACTGCGCATTGCTCGCTTTCGTCTTACTCGTTCCGGAGCGCCACCAGCGGATCGACCTTGGTCGCGCGACGCGCGGGCACGTAACAAGCGAGTAACGCGACAGCCGCTAGCAGGCCGGCGACAATTGAAAACGTTTTCAAATCTGTCGGACTAACTTCGAAGAGCAAGCTGGCCAGCAGGTGAGTCAAAGCGAACGCTGCTCCCAGCCCGATAACAATGCCGATGAGCGCGACACGCATTCCCTGGTTGAGCACCATCCGCAGCACATCGGCCGCTCGTGCTCCCAGAGCCATGCGAATTCCGATTTCCTGGGTACGTTCGGTAACTGAAAAAGAGAGCACGCCGTAAATCCCAATCAAAGCAAGTATCAGGGCAATCGCCGCCAACGACAGCAGCAGTAACATGATGAATCGACGCGACGCTACCGATGTTTGCAACAAGTTATCCAGCGGTTGCACTGCGTACACAGGTTGCCCGGAATCAACAGCCGCAAGTTCCCTTCTCACGGCAATAGTAAGGTTCGCGGCCTCGCCCCTCGCTTTGATTACAAAACCCATTCGCGACCACGATTCCAGATCCTGACGGTAGGAAATGAATGACGTGGGAACCGGCGCTTCGCTCAAACTCGCATGACGAACATCGCCAACTACTCCCACGATCGTTCGCCATGAAGTTTCCTTTTCGCTTTCGCCAATCGCCATTCGCTTTCCGAGTGGATCTTCATTGGGCCAGTAGCGTCGCGCCATCGTCTCGTTGATTACGATCACGCGTTCGGTGGTCCCTGTGTCGGCTTCACTCAAAGGACGACCGCGTTTGATGGGAATCTGGAGTGCCGAGAAATAGCCGGGGCTAACGATTTGATAATCCATCGTTACGTTTTCATCAGCTTTGGGAGCCGGCCTCCCATCAACTTCAAATCCGCGGTTCATGCTTGAACCGCTCAGCGGCAGGTTCATCACCATTCCAACCGATTCAACTCCCGGCAAGTTCTGCAGTCGCTCAACCACGGTGGAGTAAAACGTCTCACGACTCCGCGGGTCTGGATATCTCCTGGCTGACGGAGCAATCTTTGCGGTCAGCACTCTCTCGCTCGCGAATCCAGGATCAATGCTGGAGACGCGGAGATAACTGACAGCCAGTAAGCCGGCCCCAACCAGCAACACCTGCGCTAACGCAATTTCGGTAGCCACCAGCACATTGCGCGCGTTGCGCCCTTGCCGGCCGCTGCTAGTCTTCGTGCCGCCATCCTTCAATGAAGTGTTGAGGTCTGTTCGTGTCGCCTGGAATGCCGGCAACAATCCGAAGCCGACTCCAGTAACAAGCGATACAAGAAGCGTGAAGCCCAGCAACCGCAGATCCACACTCGCCTCCTGGAGTCTGGGAATATCGCCGGGGCTTAGTTTGATAAATAGGTCGACTGCCCAAACGGAAACGATGAGCCCGGCCAAACCACCCAGCATGCTTAACAAGAGGCTTTCGGTTAACAACTGCCGAATCAAACGATGGCGGCTGGCACCGACGGCCGCACGAATAGCAATCTCTCTGGCGCGTTGCGTCGCCCGTGCCAGCATCAGGCTAGCCACGTTTGTGCACGCGATAAGCAAAACAAACCCGACCGCACCAAGAAGGATAAAAAGCACCGAACGAACATCGCCTACCACCTGTGTGTGCAACGGCACCACATTTGAACCCAGCCCCGCGTTAGTCGCCGGGAACTCCAGTTCCAGCCTGCGAGCGATTCCCGCGATGTCGGATTGTGCCTGGGAGATCGTTGTGTTTGGTTTGAGGCGGCCGATTACGTTGATGAAGTGCGCGTCGCGCTCGTGTGTCCAATCGTTCTTGGGAAATTGCGAAAGGAAACTCATGGGCACCGCATTGCGGTTACGACCAAGGACCCACATTTCTGAACGCGAGGGATACTGAAATCCGCTTGCCATTACGCCGACTACGGTATGCGGCGTTTCATCGATCGTGATCTTGCGGCCGACGACGTTTCGATCGGCGCCGAATCGACGCTTCCACAATCCATCGCTGAGCAGCACCAGACTACGATCCTGATGTTCGTCGTCATCAGGCTGAAACGTTCTCCCGAGTTGCGCGCTAGCGCCGAGCATGCTCATCAGGTTTGAGGTGATGGTTGCTCCGTCAATTCGATCGGGTTCCCCGTCGCTGGTTAGATTGAAGTTGGCATAGAAAGTTGCAGCCATCTCCTGAAATGTATTGTTTTGCGCACGCCAGTCAACAAAGTTTCCGGGCGCGCCTGAACGCCGGTCGTTGCCTCCGATGGTCTCCCACAACATCACCAGGCGATCGGGCTCGGCATAAGGCAATGGCCGCAATACCACTGCGTTTACCACACTGAAGATTGCCGTGTTGGCGCCGATTCCAAGCGCCAGAGTGATGATTGCCACCACGCTAAACCCCGGATTCTTGAACAGGACCCGAGCGGCGTATTGAATGTCTCTGAACAGGGTTTCCATCGGAAATCCTTTCTGTCAGAACCACCTGCGTCAGCGGGTGGGTATTGTCACTCGTAACGAAGTGAAACCACCGGATCCACTCGTGTCGCGCGGCGTCCCGGCAAGTAACAGGCAACCAGGGCTACCGCGGTCAGGAGGATCGCGATTGCGGCAAACGTCAACGGATCTGTCGGCTCAACGCCAAAGAGCATCGTGGCCATCAGTCGGGTCAAACCAAATGCTCCGAGTAGTCCCAGCACCACGCCGATCAGGGCCAACATCATTCCCTGCCCGATTATCATTTTGAAGACGTCTCGCGGCTGTGCTCCGATAGCCATGCGAATGCCAATCTCGTGCGTTCGCTGCGTTACCGAGTAGGACATCACTCCGTAAATGCCAACGATAGCCAGCACAAGAGCGATGCCTGCGAAGATGCTGAGCAGCGTCAGATTCAAACGTTCGGGAGCGACAGACTCCGCGCGAATTTCATCCATCGTGCGAACGCTGTAGATCGGTTGATCCGAATCGATCGACCTAACCTGCTGACGGGCTCCGGCAATCAACTGGTTTGGATCGCCCTGGGCTTTGATGATCACAGTCATCCCGCCACCCGGCGTTTGCGCGTACGGAAAATAACCCTGGACCCGCTTGGAATCCTGGCTGAGGCCTTCCATCTTGACGCGCCCGACCACACCGACAATTGTGAGTAGAGGCGCATTGGGATCTGTACCTCCGCCGACTCTGATTCGCTTTCCGACTGCATCCTCGTTGGGCCAATGGCGCTGAGCAAACTCTTCATCAATGATGATTGAATCCAACGCCGCCATCTGTCTTTGGTCCTCGTTGAGTTTGCTCAAATCCTTTCCGGCGATGGCCGAGCGATCGTCGTGACTATCGAAGAAGCGACCGCTTTTCAGGGGAATACTCATGGCGCGAAAATAGTCGGGCGTTACCAAACACGCTTCCATCAGTGGCGTTTGCCCAGACGGCGGCAGCGGCCGACCCTCAACGTAAAATGACGTCTGCCAGCCGTTGTTACCAAGCGGCAGTCCCGAAGCCGCCGCGGTGTGCTCGACCCCCGGCAAGGCTCGCAGATTCTCCAGTAGCCGGCTGTAGAACTGGTCGCGTTGCTCGGGAGATGCATACTTCGCTCGCGGCAGCGCTACCGTGAAACTTGTCAGGTGATCATAAGAGAAACCCGGGTTTACGTTTTGTAGACGATAGAAACTCCGGATCATCAAACCCGCTCCAATGAGCAACACCAGTGTCGTTGCCACCTCGACTACGACGAGCGAGCTGCGCAGCCAATGTCGTCCCGAAGTGCCTCGCCCGGTTTCTTTCAGCGTCTCGTGAACGTCTACGACGCCCGCCTGCATGGCCGGAACCAGGCCAAACAACACACCGGTGACAAATGAAAGTCCGATCGTGAACGCGAGAACGCGCCAGTCGAGACTGATTTCACGCGAGCGAGGAATTGCGTCGGGGCTGATGTAGAGAATGAGTTTGATTCCCCATTGAGCGATCAACATTCCCAATGTGCCGCCTATGAGCGCTAACAAAACGCTTTCGGTGAGCAGTTGACGCGCGATGCGCCAGCGTCCCGCACCCATCGCCGAGCGAATGGCCATCTCTTTCTGTCGCGACTGGGCGCGCGCAAGCAAAAGATTCGCAATGTTTGCGCAGGCAATCAACAGAACAAACGCGACTGCAGCAAACAACACCCACAATGGCCGGCGAACGTCGCCAACAAAGACCTCAAGCATCGGTCGCACCTGGATACCATTGCCGCCGATCTCATTCGGATACTGTTTTTCAAGGTTCGAGCCGATCAGATCCATTTCCGCTTTCGCTTGCTCAAAAGTTACTCCCGGCTTTAAACGCGCGACGCCGTACAGTCCTGGATGATTGCCACGGCTCTGCCAACTCGACTGCCCGGAAAGTTGGCCCACGGGCACCCACATTTCCGCCCGACTTGGAAATTGATAGTTCTGCGGCATTATTCCGATTACCGTATAACTTTTTCCATTGAGCGTGAGCTGTTGATTAAGGATCCCAGCCTGACCGCCAAAGCGTCGCTGCCACAATGCATAACTAAGAACAACGACAGGCGTGCCGTCCGGTTTGTCTTCGTCGTTTGTGTACAACCGGCCCATAGCCGGACTCACACGGAGCGCTGCAAAAAGATCCGCGGACATCTGCGCTGTAACAACGCGCTCGGCTTCCCCAACGCCGGTCAGGTTGTAACTGCCGCGGTTATAGACGCCAATCTTTTCAAACACCTTGTTCTGGTTGCGCCAGTCAGTGAAGTTCGGATAAGAGATCGAGATCTCATCCATCGATTTCGCGGTCTCGTTCAGGAAGACGAGCTGATCCGCCTGGTCGTATGGCAGAGGTCGCAGCAACACGGCGTCAACCACGCTGAAGATCGCGGTGTTCGCCCCGATCCCCAGGGCGAGCGCGAGAACAACCACAAAGGTAATGCCCGGGTTCTTCAACAACATGCGTGCGCCATAGCGCAGGTCTTGCCATATTTTCTGCATCGGAATTCTCCTTCGATCTTGTCAGCACCACTTGTGCGATCTTGTCGGAACCACCTGCGTTAGCGGGTGGAGCAATTGTTGCCACCTGGTTGAAGACTCCACCCGCTAACGCAGGTGGATCTCACAAGAACGCAGGTGGTGGACTATTCGTACCTGAGCGCTGTAAGCGGATCCACTCTCGTCGCACGGCGCGCCGGGATGTAACAAGCCAACAACGCAACCAGCAGTAGACCAACCGAGATGCCAACGAATGTCCTGGGATCGGTGGGTGTCACACCGAACAGCAAATTGCTCATCAATCGAGTCACGGCAAAAGCGCCAGCCAGCCCGAGCGCCGCGCCGGCGAGGGCTAATCTCATACCGCTCTTTATAACTAATCCCAAAACGTTAGTGTGGCGCGCTCCCAACGCCAGACGAATGCCAATCTCATGCGTCCGTTGAGTAACCGCGTACGACATCACTCCATACGTGCCGATGGCGGCCAAGATCATCGCCAACGCAGCGAAGCATCCCAGCAGCCAGAATGTGAACCGCTGCTGGGCGATGGACGACGCCATTAGTTCGTCCATCGTTTGGACCTGGGAAATTGCCAGGTTCCTATCGCTGGCCCAAATCTCACGTCGCAACGCAGGAGTTATGCTTTCCGGTTCGACGGAAGTTCGCACTGTCAGCGTCATCGCCCGAGCCGGCGCTTGAAGCACCGGTAAATACATTGACGGCGGTGTATCTGCGTCCAGGCCGAAATGCTTAACGTCTTTCACGACTCCGACAATTTCGCGCCAGCGACCGGGCCCCTGACCAATAAGCTTGCCGAGCGGTTCTTCGTTGGGCCAGTATCGCCGCGCCATCGTCTGGCTGATAACTACTACTTTTGGAGACTTCTCGTCATCGGATTCGGTGAACATTCGACCTTTGATCAACTGCATTTCCATCGTGCGGAAATAGTCGGTGCTCACCGAGCTGAACCACGCGACCGGCTGTTGATCGGGCGGCGGCTGCGGGCGTCCTTCAATCAGGAATGAAGTGTCGGAGTTGTTGCCGCTTAGCGGCAAAGTGGAGATAGCCGCAACTGATTGAACGCCGGGCAAAGTTTTGACTCGATCGAGCAGCGGTGAATAGAAACTCAGAAGCTGATGCGGCTCGGAATATTGCGCGCGGTTGAGAAACAGCCTCAGCGTAAGGACCTGGTCCGGATTAAAACCCGGATCCACTTGTCGCAGTAGCATAAGGCTTCTCATTAACAACCCACCGCCAATCAATAGCATTAAAGCCAGCGCCAGTTCAGCGACGACCAAGCCGGCCCGCAATCGAGCGCCATGAACTCCGCCCGAGCTGTTTTTGCCTTCCTTGAGAGCATTATTCAGATTTGGCTTTGACGCGCTCACGGCCGGCGCCAAACCAAAGATCAAGCCAGTCAGGATTGCGATGCCGAAGGTAAATCCGAGCACCGAACCATCGATTGAGATTTCGTCAAACCTGAGTGCTCCTGAGGGAGCGAGACTGGCAAACAGACGCAACAACCAGAACGCGAGCAGCAAACCAAGCGCGCCTCCGGTGAGAAAGAGCAATGCTGTTTCGGTAAGCAATTGCCTGACGATGCGCCCGCGACTCGCTCCCAGTGCCGAGCGAATTGCAATTTCCCGCGCCCGGTCGGCGGCGCGCGCGAGCATCAAATTCGCGACGTTGGCGCAAGCTATTAACAGCACAAACGAAACAGCGGCAAGCAGCACCAGCAAAGGTGTGCGGATGCTGCCAACCACTTGCTCATGAAGCGGCAGCAATGTCGCACCGACCTTACTGTTCGAATCTGGATGTTCAGCTTCGAGCCGCCGCGCGATTGTGGACAGTTCCGCCTGCGCTTGCGTTAACGAAACGCCGGGCTTCAATCGCGCCAGCGCGCGTATCACCAGGCAACCACGTTGGCACTGGGGATTGAGAGTTGGACGCAGCGGTCGCCACAATTCTGTATTCGCGATGATCGGCAGCTTGAAACCTGCGGGCATGACCCCCACGACGGTGAAGTTCTCTGCATTGAGGGATACTGATTTCCCGATGATTTCAGGATCGGAACCAAACCGCCGTTGCCATAATTCGCTGCTGATGATGACTACGTTTGCAGCCTTCGGCTGGTCCTCCTCGGCCACAAAACTTCTGCCTTTTGAAGGACTGACCCCCAGCAGCTCAAACATGTCATAAGAAACTGCAGCGCCGACCAATGGCTCGGGTTCAGCGATACCGGTGAGCGTTGGGCCCCAATTGTTCAACGCAGACAAGTGAGTGAAGACGGTGTTCTGAGCGCGCCAGTCGTCCAGGTCAGAGGGAGAGAGCCATTCGCGTTCGGGGCCGCCGCGAGCCTGATGGTTTTCCCAAACGGTCACTAATGCCGCCGGATCCTGATAAGGTAGCGGCCGCACGAGCACTTCGTTTACGACACTGAAAATCGCCGTATTCGCGCCGATGCCAAGGGCAAGAGTGATGACCGAGATCGCGGCGAAGCCAGGTCGCTTCAGCAAGCTG
This sequence comes from Pyrinomonadaceae bacterium, assembly GCA_963724185.1. Classification (GTDB taxonomy): domain Bacteria; phylum Acidobacteriota; class Blastocatellia; order Pyrinomonadales; family Pyrinomonadaceae; genus PSRF01. The sequence goes on from CAVRTN010000003.1 coordinate 433,198, forward strand.
CGAACACCGACGCGAATGTCTTTCCAAAGTGTTGTCAGCATCTTTGCTTCTCCAATCTTCCGATCCACCGCAGTCTGGATGAGGCCCCTGCACCCGGAACTCGCGCCGGTCAAAGTCCGCTGGCCAAACGGAACGCTGTTAGTACTACTCGTACCTGAGCGCCACCATCGGATCGACCTTGGTCGCGCGTCGCGCGGGTACGTAACAAGCAATCAGCGTAACCACAAACAAGCCTCCAGCTACCAGGGCGAATGTTTTCACGTCAGTAGCGGGGACCTCAAACAACAAGCTCTTAATCAACCTGGTTAACCCGAACGAAGCCACCAGTCCACTAGCCACTCCCACCAATCCCAGAGCGATTCCCTGCCGAACCACGAGGCCGAGCACATCTTTCTGTTGTGCGCCCAAAGCCATGCGCAACCCAATCTCGTGAGTTCGTTGCTGAACGGAGTAGGACATCACGCCGTAGATTCCGACGGCGGCCATCACCAGAGCGACGAGTGAAAAGACTGAAAGGAGGATGGCGTTGAATCTCGATCCGGCAACTGACTTCGCCAGCAGCCCTTCCATCGTGTTCACTTCACCCACCGGTTGCTCGGGGTCGACATTTCGAATAACTCCGCGAGCACCAGGTGCAAGCGCCGCCGCATCGCCCTTCGTGCGAATCACCAGAGTCATGTACGGATAGACCAGCTCCGGTTGCGGCCAATAAGCCATCGCTTCTGTTTCGCCATCAAGGCCCATATGTTTTGTGTCGCCAACGATTCCGATTATCTCTGTAGGAGCGTTTTCTTTCTTCATCGCGATCGTCACACGCTTGCCGAGCGGATCGACTCCAGGAAAGATTTTGCGTGCAAACGTTTCGTTGACCACCACAACGTGACGCATCTCCTTCGCTTCCTGTTCGCTGAAGAGACGGCCGCGTTTTAGCGGGATTTGCATGACATGAAAATAGTTGGCGTCAGTAACGCAGATTCCGGTGCTCAGTCTCTGCCCGGGCGGCGGCTCCGGTTCACCTTCAATCTGGATCGATGTGCCGGAGTGTGGCCCGGCAAACGGGAGTGTGTTAATCGCTCCCACGGCGTCGACTCCCGGAAGCGCGCGCAACTGCTCGGTGGCGCGGCTGAAGAAATCAAGCATCTTGGGATCGCTGTCATATTTTATTCCCGGCAAACTCACGCGCATCGTCAAGAGATTCTCCGGACTGAACCCGGGATCAACTGACTGCAGGCGACCCAGACTCTTCATAAACAAACCAGCGCCAACCAGGAGCACTAGTGCCATGGCCACCTGCATCACCACAAAAATATTTCGCAGACGATGACTTCGCGAGCCTCCGCCTACATTCTTTCCGCCTTCCTTAAGAGAATCATTGAGATCGAAACGCGCAGCTTCAACGGCGGGTACCAGACCGAACACGATCCCGGTCAACATAGCGAGCGCGAAGGTGAAGCCCAACACTGGAAGGTTAACGCCCACATTATGAAGGTCCATTAGTCCTGGCGGACTGAGCGCAATCAGCGCTTTGGTTCCCCACAATGCCAGTAGTAATCCAAACGTCCCGCCGACGAGCGATAACAGGACGCTCTCGGTTAATAACTGTCGCGCGATTCGCCAGCGACTGGCACCCAGACCAGCTCGCACTGCGATCTCTTTCCTTCGCGACGCGGCCCGGGCCAGTAGCAGGTTTGCCACATTCGCACAGGCGATCAGCAGGACGAAGCCGACGGCTCCCAACAGAATCAGCAGAGGTTTTCGGATCTCACCCGTAAGCTGCGTGCGCAATGGGACAACGTTGACGCCCCAGTTGGTGTTGAATTCGGGATACTGCTGTTCGAGACGGGCGCCGATAACGTTCATTTCGTTTTGCGCCTGTTCGAGTGTCACGCCTGGCTTCAGGCGGGCGACTGCCCTGGCAAAACGCCCTCGACGTCCGCGGAGTTCATTTGAGACTTGCCAGGGCGACCAGATATCCGGTGCGCGGCTAATCATGGATCCTTTTTGAACGTACCAGCCGGTCTCGGGCGGCAAGACTCCAATAATGGTGCTCTGTTCATTGCTTAACGTGATGTTTCGACCGATTACCTGGCCGCCACCAAAACGGCGTTGCCAAAGGTTGTGACTGATCACCACAACGTTGGGCTGACCCGGCTTGCCGTCGTCCGGGGCGAAGGTCCGACCGTGCAAGGCGTTTACTCCGAGCACCGAGAAAAGATTAGTGGTGGCTATTTGCCCGGCTACTTCTTCCGGTTCGCCATCGCTGGTGAGGTTGGAATTGAGATCGAAGAAAGCAGCCATGTCCTCAAAGACTTTGTTCTGCTCCTTCCAGTCAAAAAAGTTTCCGAGGTTAATTACATTCTGCGGATTGCCTGTACCACTCCTCCGGTGTTCCCAAACGATCGCCAGGCGTTCGCCGCTGGCATAAGGCATCTGGCTGAGCAATACGGCGTTAACGACACTGAAAAGCGCAGTGTTTGCTCCGATACCCAGCGTCAATGCAATGACCGCTACGAGTGTCACAGCAGGAGTCTTGAGCAACATTCGCGCGCCATAGCGCAAGTCTTGCCATAACGTTTGCATGAACTATCTCCCTGGAGTCGCTGCCGGGATTGCCACCGTCGTTCTGACCTGCACGGTGCGCCGGAGAAAACCTATTTAGTTGTGAAGTTACAGCCGGACGTTTCTACTCTTTCGCGATCCAGCCGTCTTCAAGCCGCACGATGCGATTGCCATACGCTGCGTTGGTTTCGGAATGCGTGACCTGAACGATGGTGGTGCCTTCTTCGTTAAGTCGCTTGAACATTTCCATGATCTCTTTGCCCTGGCTGGAATGCAGGTTTCCAGTGGGCTCGTCGGCCAGAATTATTCTGGGACTCGCTACAACCGCGCGCGCAATGCCGACGAGTTGCTGTTGTCCACCGGAGAGTTGACTGGGAAAAAGATCCTTCTTGCCGACGATCTGAAATTTATCGAGCGTGTCACAAACGATCGACTGTCGATCCTTCTTGCTGACATTGCGATAAGAGAGCGGGAGCTCCAGGTTTTCGAAGACAGTCTGATCGTCAAGCAGGTGATAACTTTGAAAGACAAAACCGATGTTGCTGTTACGTAGTGCGGCGCGCTTCCTTGTGTCGAGCGCATGCACGGCGACGTCATCAAAGTGGTATTCGCCCGACCAGGATTGGTCATGCATGCCGAGGATGTGCAGCAAGGTAGATTTGCCGGCGCCTGACGGGCCCATGATCGAAACAAACTCGCCCTGCTGAATGTCGCAGTCGATGCGGCGCAGCACGTAAGTCTTGGCTGGACCGTGTGAAAACGACTTTTCGATGTTGCGCAGGCGAATCATGCGCGAGCTCCGAAACCGTTTTCTCCCGTCGCTTCCTTCGCTTCTTCCAATTCGCGACGGTTGGCGCCCGCCTCCTCTTCAACGATCAGTCCATCGAAGAGATGCACGATGCGATCGGCATGCTGAGCGTAACGCGCGTCGTGCGTCACCATGCAGATGGTGGCGCCGCCGCGATGAAGATCGCGCAGAAGTTCCATCACAGCTTCACCGTTAGTCGAATCCAGGTTTCCGGTAGGCTCGTCAGCCAGCAGGATGCTCGGCTGTCCGCCGACTGCGCGCGCCACGGCTACGCGCTGTTGCTGACCACCGGAGAGCTGGCTGGGTAAATGTTTTGCGCGATGCGCCATACCCACACTCTCGAGCGCATCAGTTACTCTCTTCTTGCGATCGCCTGAGCTCATGCCGCGATATGTCAGCGGTAACTCGACGTTTTCATAGACCGTCAGGTCACCAATAAGATTGAAACTTTGGAAGATGAATCCCACTTCCCGGTTACGTATGCGCGCGCGCTCGGCCATGGAAAGATTTTCGACGGGCTGTTCGTTGAGCACATACTGGCCGTCACTGGGCGTATCAAGCAGTCCAAGGATCGACAGTAAGGTCGACTTGCCACAGCCTGAAGGACCGGCGATGGAAACGTATTCGCCCTTCTGAATGTCGAGCTGTATGCCTGACAACGCGTGCGTTTCAACCTCGTCGGTGTAGAAGACTTTCTTCACATCAGAGAGATGAATTAGGGGATCGGTTGAACTCATGTGTAGCTCCTTGGTTGTTCGACAAACTTCAATCGTTTTTGGACTGTTAATCTTGAACGGGGCACGCGACTAACTAAAGCAAGCTCTGAATAAGCGGCTTGCTCTCCCTCCCTGCTGGGATTTCGAGAGGGAATCGGCAACCACGAATACCAAAGTCTGTGGACCGATTATTGAACGCGTATCTGGTTGTAATCATCCATAGCCGACGTATCGGAGATGATCACCTGATCGCCTTCTTTTAAGCCGCTAACTATTTCGATTGTGCTTACTGAATTCCGGCCCAGCTTGACCTGAGTGCGCTCGGCTTCCCGCCCGTCAGCACTCAGTTTGAACAAGCCGACAGTCTCCTGGCCTTGTCCGAATGCAGGACGCCCGACGTATAGAACGTCGCTGAGGCGTTCGAGTTCTATTGTTCCGTCCACACTTAGATCGGGTCGCGCGCTCGCCGGGATTGGGCCAGTGAGGGCCACATCGACGATGAATGTGCCTTCCCGCGCCGCGGGGTCAATACGCTGCACCTCGCCCTGGATGATTCCGTTCCTCGTATCGACTGCCACTGGCTGACCGAGTTTGACGTCTTTGATTTGAGTCTCTGCAATTCTTAGTTCGGCTTTCAACGAAGCTGGATCAGCGACGCGTGCAATGTTGAACCCGGGCGTGACCTGCTGACCAACCTGGACCGACACTTCCTGCAACACGCCACTCGTGCCGGCCCGAATTTTTAACCCCGTAGCTTGATCGCGTCTCAGTTTAGCCAGCGCCCGAAACTGGGCGATCCGAGACTGTTGCGCGTTGATCTGAGCCTTGATTGATTTCGCGTTAACTGTCAGCCGCTCCTGTTCAACCTTGAGCCGGTTGCCGATATCCACGAGCTTCATGCGAGAAATTTTCAAAACCAAATCTGGAACCAAACCCTGTTTGCCCAGCGCTTCATCAGTATCAAGTTGTAGTTTCGCCTGGCTGTGCTCCGCCTTGATGCCGGCAATCGTAGACTGCTGCGTCATCGATTCACTTTCCAGACGGGTGCGTAAACTTTCCTCGTCCGCCTGTGCGGCCTTCACTTGAAACTCCGCATCCGTCGCTTCCTGTTCAAGTTTTGGATTTGATAACTCGGCGATCACCGTGTCGAAGCCAACCACGACGCCGGCTTGCACAGGGATGTTCTCCACCCTTCCCTCTGACGGCGCCGGAATAAAACGAACCACCTGCGGCACTAGTGTTCCGTTCCCTCTGACTTCGCGCAGCATCTGTCCGCGCTTTACCGTGTCGATTACTGCCGTTGACCTTTCCAGCGTAGGCGCCGCAGGCTTTAGCCGGGTCAAGCCGAAACTGATCCCGCCGACGGCCGCAACACCCACTCCGACCAGGATGCCGGTGCGGACACGTTTCTTCAGTTTCGATTTACCGGTGCGTTTAATATCCATGATGCTGCTGAGAAATCTTTGCGTGGTGACTGGCAAAAACTACGAAAATCAAAATCCAAGAAAACGAAGATTACAGTTCAACGCGGCTTACAGAGTCAAAGCCTGTGCCAACGCAAGCCCAGGCCTTGGTTTCACGAAGAGCTTCGAGAAAACAACGCTGAATGCGTTGATGTGAACGGCTAATAGTTTTCAACGCAGGACGTGCCGTTCGGGCGAAGGGAGTTGCGAGGAGAAAAGCGTTCCGGTTTCGGGATGGTGAAGTCCCAATAATGAAGCTTCGTAAAGCAAATCCGTCCAAAATTTCGGAATTTCAAACCGCTCGCGTCCCGAACGACGTGACACTTTCCAGTGTTTCTCAATAGACGTCGCCGCGCATGTTTTATTTAAGCATGGTTTGTTGACATGAATTTCATCGCGTCACTAGAATGCGCCGCCATAAACGTTGTTATTTGAGCGTTGGTACCGACTTGAAATTTCGGTTCCTTCGTTCAAAAAGTTCATCTGCGTTCATTTTGTACTTACCTGCCCGAGCGCGTTTGCTATGCAGCAAGTATCAGTGGCGGCACGTGGAAGTGTGCGCATTCAGTGGTTGGATGAAATGTTTCGGTAGGGTCGGTAGCGAGAACAACCGTGAGATCCGTGATGACGCAAGAGGCAGAGATAGTGACGCATCACGGCGCTGTGCCGGGCGTCCCTCCATCTGCGGCCACGATGGCGCACTTGCGACCATCGAACTGGGCGGGGGGCACGCTGCTGAGTTCGGCAGCGCTACTCACCGTGGTTGGTGTCGCGCTGTCCGTCCAACCAAAATGGTGGTTGTGGCTACCGGGGCAGGTGGTTCTTGCTGCCACGATGGTCCAGTGGTTCGCGCTGCTTCATGAATGCGGACACGGAACGCTCTTCCACTCAAAGGCTCTGCATGCCCCCGTTGGTTGGGTGGCCGGCTTTTTCTCGATGATCCCCTACGGTTGCTGGAAGCGCGTCCATGGCCGCCATCACAAGTGGACCGGATGGCAGGATGTGGATCCAACGACTGCCGCGCTCGTCCCGCGTCCTCTCGGCGGCGCCGAGCGCGTTTTGATGAACGCCTGCTGGAGATCCTGGATCCCGCTCTTCGCCACGCTGTATCGAATCAACAATTTCTGGAACTTCCCCCGGCTCCGCTCGCTGTTCCCTAAGAGCGAAGACCGCCGTCATATAGCGATCAGTATTATTACGCTTCTCGTAGTTTACGTGGCCATCGCTGCTATTGTGGGCCCCAGGACACTGCTGCGGGTTACGTTGCTTGCTTCTGTGCTCGCCTTCGTCGTGGAGGAGCTCGTCATTTTGAGCCAGCACACGCACATTCCTCAGAACCTTAGTCAGGGAAAGCTAGTCCCTCCATTTCCCGCCGTCGAGCAAGAGGTGTTCACGCGATCACTGGTCTTCCCATCGTGGCTTTCGGCGATGCTGCTGCATATCGACGCTCACGAGCTCCACCACATGTATCCATTCGTGCCCGGCTATCACCTCCGCGCGATCTCTTACGACACACAGAACGAAATAGATTGGTGGACGTGGGTGAGGTGCGTGCGTGCAATGCCAGGCGAGACATTCATGTTTCACAATCGGATCGAGACGGGCGCCGACATTTGAGTTAACTCAACCATGCCTGATCCACTTCACTGTGGTCTCTTCTTAATTTTGGCCTTCGTACTTGCCGGCCTGTTGCAGTCGTTGTGGCTGCGTAGTCGCGTCTCGCAGGTTCTGGCGATTCCGCTTGATGGCGGCCGCACGTTTCGCGGACGGCCAATCCTCGGTGAGAACAAGACGCTACGGGGCTTTGTGGTCATGATCCCGGCTGCGGCGCTGGCGTTCTCCGCGGTTGCTTTCGTGCTTTCTCTTCCGCTAGGCGTGGCTCCCGCTACATTGTGGCAATTAACGCCGGCGGGATACGCCGCGCTTGGTGCCTGGGCCGGGTTCGGCTTTATGGCCGGGGAGCTCCCGAATTCATTCTTTAAGCGCCGGCTCGACATTCTGCCCGGGCAAGCGCCGGGATCCAGTCTCATCGCAGCAATCTGCTTCACGATCGATCGCACCGACTCGATTATCGGAATGCTCGCCGCATTGACTGTGGCAGTTCCCACTCCGTGGACGACATGGGTGTTGGTGCTTATTCTCGGGCCTTTGATCCACTGGTTATTCAGCTGGTGGCTCTTCCGACTCGGCGTTAAGAGGCGACCGGCATGACAGCCTCCGCCGTACGAGCCGCGCCTGCGCTGAAAACCGCCGGCTACCCTGCGCTGAAAAGCGCCGGCTACATTGTCCCGCTCGACGAGGCAACGCTTCCCGAGCTCGTCGGCGGCAAGGCGCATAACCTCCGCCGCGTCTCCGAGCTTGGTCTTCGTGTTCCCAGCGGCTTTGTCGTTACGGCGCGCGCTTTCGAGTCGCACCTGGAAGAGAATGATCTTGGCGTGAGGATCCGCACGCTGACTCAGCGGAAGACTGAACCGCTTTCCGGCGAGTTCGGTCTCGCGCGCCAGCGGGAGTTGTCGGCGCGCATTCGCGATCTCATTGTCAATACTCCGCTTTCGCCAAAGCTTTGCGATTTGTTGGCTTCGTCCGCCGAGGCGCTACTCAATCGTGGACCAGTCGTCGTGCGCAGCTCTGCTGTCGGCGAGGATTCCGCGCGAGCCTCGTTCGCCGGGCAGCTTGATTCGTTTCTTCACGTGCGAGCTTTGGCAGGGTTGGAGAATGCCTTGCTGGCCTGCTGGGCTTCATGCTGGTCCGAACGCGCGATCGCCTACCGGGCCACTCGAGGGTTGGAAGTTCGGGGCATGGGTGTCGTCGTGCAAACCCAGGTGGACGCGCTTGCCGCAGGTGTTATGTTCACGCGCACCGCCGAAGGAACAATACTAGTCGAGTACACGCCAGGACTTGGTGATGCTCTCGTGGCCGGCGCGATCGATCCTGGACGCTTCCTGCTACAGCGAAGCGGGAACGGCTTCCAGAAGCTTTCCGCCGGCGAGCGATCCGTAAAGAGCGTCGAGAACCTGTTGTTCTCGCGAGCAAGGCTCGCCGAGTTTGCCCGGGTCGCGGCGATGCTCGAAAAAGGGCTGGGTGGAGCGCAAGACGTAGAGTGGGCGATCGACCAGGCGGGCTTGCTGCATATCGTGCAGTCGCGTCCTATCACCGCCGCCTTAACTGTAAACGCGGTGCAGCCGGGCGGGCCGCCGGTGCGCTGGTCGGACGCCAACATTAATGAGAACTTCCCGGCGCCCGTGTCTCCCTTCCTATACTCGATCGCGAGCGCGGGTTACGCCCACTATTTTCGGAACCTCGCTCGTGCCTTCGGACTATCGGGACGGCGGATCGCGGCGATGGACGATGCGCTTCGCCACATCATCGGCGTTCACGGCGCGAGGATGTATTACAACCTGACGAACATCCACACGGTACTTCGCACCGCGCCCTTCGGCGACGCCATGGTTGCTGCATTCAACAGCTTCGTTGGAGCGAGTGGATCGCTCGGAGCAACGTCGCCGGTCAAGAGCGACCGGCTGCGCGAATTTGTCGAGCTCGTTGTGATAGCCGTGAAGACCTCGTGGCTTTATCTCTTCATTGGGCGACGTGTGGCGTCGTTCGAACGCCTCGTTGACGATTTTGCCGAGCGCACTGAACCGCAACGGCTCGCGGCCCTACCTCTTCGCGACCTTCGGCTATTACTCAACGAGCTGATGGACATCCGCTGTCATAAATGGACCAACGCCAGCCTCGCCGACGCTGCCGCCATGGTGTGTTACGCGATGTTGCGCCGTCAGGTTGAACAAGTCAGCGGCGCCGAAGGCTCCGGGGCGCTGCACAATACCCTCCTCAAAGCCATTCCCCAGCTCGTGAGTATCGAGCCGGTGCAATACCTCTGGGAGCTGTCGCGGGCCGTTCGCGCTGAACCGGCGCTGCGCACTTTATTTGAGGGCGAAGCGGAATCAGTTGTTGACCAGCTCGCAGTCAATCCGGAGTTTGCCGATTTCCGTGCGCGGTTTGAGGAGTACTTGCAACGATGGGGTTTCCGGTGTTCAGCGGAGCTGATGCTCACGGCGCCAAGCTTTCAGGAACAACCTGAGCTGCTGGTTGAAACCATTCGCGCCTATGTGCGTCTGGACGGCGAATCACCCGCCACAATGCTCAGCCGCCAACTCGCTGAGCGCGAGCATGAAACGCGCCGCTTGGTGCGAAAGATGCGGGGCCGCCCAATCTCTCGATGGCTGCCCTTCGTCAGCCGTGCCGCCGCCTTACGCACCGTGCTCCGCGGCACGCAAGCCGCTATCGCCTACCGAGAGCGAGCGCGACTCAAGCAGGCGCTTCTTTACAGCCGCTGTCGCCGCCTCGCCCTTGCGCTAGGCGATCGGCTGGTGGCGCGCGGGCATCTTGCCGAGCAAGAAGATGTCTTCTGGTTGACTGTCGCCGAGGTCGACGAGCTTGCTGCGGGGAGCGCCATGTTCCCGCACCACGTGCAGGAACTGACGGCCCTTCGCAAACGCGCGCATGAGTGCCTCGCGGCAATGCACCCCTCGGATAATTTCACTCTTCCCGAAGGAGAGTATCTCTCCCTGGATGGAGGTTTGCGGACTGGCGTAGAAACTGATGGGGAAACATCGCCGCGAAACGGTAACGCAAACCCGGCCAACGGAGGTTCGCGGACGCTGCGAGGCGCTGGTGCATGCGGAGGCCGCGTGACCGGCCGCGCTGTCGTTCTTTCCGACGCAAGTGAGGCAGGCCGCCTTGCCACTGAGGATATCCTGATTACACGTCAGACAGACCCCGGCTGGGCGCCAGTCTTTTTCCTCATTAAGGGCTTGGTTATCGAACGCGGAGGCATGCTTTCACACGGAGCGATCGTGGCGCGCGAATTCGGAATTCCCTGCGTCATCGGTGTATCGAATGCCACGCATGAACTCTTCCAGGCGGGACAGATAGAAGTTGACGGCGATCGAGGGGAGGTCCATGTCCTCGACTAAATTAATTTACGACTACTGGCGTGAGCGTTATCCAGCAAGCGTGTTCGTGCCCTTCGCTATCTTGCTCGCTGCCGCTGGAGCCGCTGCGGGAGGTTCGCTCCCCACGGTTCGTGATGCCATCAAAAGTTGCATCCTCGCCTACACGTTGGTCCTGGTTTTCCGCATCGTCGATGACCTCGCTGATCTCCGTACCGACCGCCTGCATCACCCGGACAGAGTGTTGGTCAAAGCGTCGAGGGCATCAAGGGCATCGAGTCGAACTCCGATCATTGCGCTTGCGTTGGTGGTCGCTCTCGGCGACATCCTGATCATGATGTCCCAAGCGCGCCCTGGCACCCGCATTGCGCTCTTTGCGACGATTTCGTTCTTCCTTGGACTTTGGTATCACCGGCGGGCGCGCCTTTGCGCCGGTCCACTCGCCGGCGCGCACATCCTGCTCCTTAAGTATCCTGCTATTTCTCTTCTGACCTGTGCGAATTGGGAAGGCCTGACGCTTCACACCGCGCTCCCCTCGCTCGGCGCGATTTATCTTGGCTTGTGCATTTACGAGCAGGTTCATGACCGCGCGGTTCGCGAGTCGCAGGGGGCTCCGTGGATTTTCGCCGCGGAATTGGGGCTCCTTGCATGCCTTCCGCTGCTCGCGCTTTCGACCGGAGGTTTCCTGTGATGACAATGACAGCTACGGCTCTGCGACTTGAAGCGGCCCAGTCCGTGCAACCTGCCTCAAAATTTGAGAGAGTTCCGTGTTACTACTGCCAAGCCACGGAATCGGAGCCCTTTCTCACAGCTCAGGATGATCTCACCGGCAAGCCCGGGAGCTTCACCTTTATTACATGCGCGCGCTGCGGGCTCCGCTACCAGAACCCGCGGCTTGGCATCGAGCACGTCAAGCCCTTTTACGATCAGGAGTACATCGCGCACCGAAAGAAGACACGATGGGGCCCGCTTACCGGTTTTTTTAACTGGGTGATGGACCGGCATGACCGGCAGAAGGAAAAACTCGTGCTCCGGTACGTCGCGCTCGATTCCGAGAGTGAGGTTCTCGACGTCGGGTGCGCGGTGGGAACCTTCTTGCAGAAAGTGCGCGTGCGTTATGGAGCTCGCGTTGTCGGCGTCGACTTCAAGGATCTAAGCGGCAACCCGTCGCTCGAAGGCGTTGAGTTCCACTGCGGACTTTTCTACGAGCAGCCGCTCGAGCGTGAACGCTTCGACGCTATTACGATGTGGCACTTCCTCGAACACGATTATGATCCGATCCGCACACTTCAGACCGCCGCGGATCTACTGAAGTCGTCCGGCTACCTGGTGATCGAGGTTCCCCGACTGGATTCGCTCACCTTCCGGCTCTACGGCAATCGCTGGCCCGGCCTGCAGGCGCCACAGCACACCGTGCTCTATGACCGCGAGATGCTTTTGCGGATGGTCCGGAAGGCCGGGCTGGATGTCGTCGACTATTTACCTTACGGCGCGTTCCCGGCGTTCTTTTACTTCTTTGCCGGAGCAGCCTTCAAGCTATTAAAGGGTAAGGGTCTCAATCTATCGAAGGCCATCTATCCCTATTTTCTCGGGCAGATTCTATTCGCCCCGATCCTTGCTTTCGAAAAGCAGCTCAACTTTGCGATGCAGACCGTTGTCTGCCGGCGGAGGAAGGATTAGCTATGACTAAAGGTAGACGCATTCTACTTTCGGTAGGATTTCTTCTGATTGGTTCGTTTCTTATGCTGGTGGTCGCGATTCCCACACTTTTCCTGGCGCGCCGCTTTTATTCCGAAGTCATAGGCCGCTGGATCGGCCGCACCGTTCTTCGGATCTGGAGTATTGACTACACCAAGCACTATTCCGAACCGCTTCCAGACCGCCAGACTATCTACATTTCGAACCATACATCGACGCTCGATGTAATGCTCTTGATTGCGCTCGCGCTCCCTCGCGCGCGGTTTTTTCTCTCCGGTTACCTGCGCAAATTCCCCGTCGTTGCAATTATCGGATACATCATCCGTGTCTTTTGGACCGTGCCTCAGGAGTTTCCGGATCGAAGACGCCAGATCTTCAGCCGCGCCGACCGCATCCTGCGGCGCACCGGTGATTCGGTGTACCTCAGCCCGGAAGGAATGTGTGTGACCACGGGCGAAATCGGCGCCTTTAATAAAGGATCGTTTCATCTCGCCACAAGCCTCAAGGCGCCTATCGTTCCGATCTACATTCACATCCCGGCAAAAGTGCAGGGGTGGAGTGGTTACGGCGCCCAACCAGGGACCGTCGATGTCTATTTCCTTCCCGCTATCGACACGTCGTCATGGCGGCTCGAGGATCTTGAGAGCAACCGGGATCGAGTGCACGCTCTTTACCTCCGTGTGCACGAAGCGATGCGCAGAGACGGCAGACTTCCGGACGACCTAGGCATCGAGGAGCCGCAACCCAAAGTGATGAGGGCCGCCGTATGACGCACGACTTCCGCTCGCTTGTCGCTATGCTGCGTCACCGGGCGCTCCACCAGGGGAACCGTCGCGCCTACACTTTTCTTGGCGACGGCGAAACCGAGAACGCCGCGCTAACTTATGGACAACTGGATTGCGCCGCGCGCGCGATCGCGGGCGCCATTGCGGATCGAGGAGCGAACCCGGGAGATCGTGCCATTCTGCTTTACCCGCCGGGCCTGGATTTCATAACCGCGTTCTTCGGCGCGATCTACGCGGGCGTGATCGCCGTGCCGTGCTATCCACCTCACCGCTCGCAGCTCGCTCGCTCGCTGCCCCGCCTGACAGCGATCATAGCCAATGCCGAACCCAGCGTTGTCCTTTGCCCCGCGGAAGTTGCTGCCTTGTCCGCCTGGGTCGCGCACGCTCCGTCGCTCGGTGCGCTTCCATGGATCACCACTGACACACTCGGGGACGGCCCAGCCGCTTCGTGGAAAGAACCTGATGCCGGTCCGTCAACTCTGGCCTTCCTTCAGTTCACTTCGGGTTCGACTGCCGCACCTCGTGCGGTGATGGTCACGCACGGTAACCTCCTCCACAACCTCGCCGTCGCCAATCACGTGGAAGAGAATGACGACGACAGCGTTTCCGTTTCCTGGCTCCCGGTCATCCACGATATGGGACTGATCGAAGGAGTTCTCGAGCCGGCCTATGCGGGGTACCCGGCCTATCTGATGGCGCCAGCCACTTTTCTGCAACGTCCCATCCGCTGGCTGCGTGCGATCACTAAATATCGCGCCACCAACAGCGGCGGCCCCAACTTCGCGTATGACCTCTGTACTCGAAAGATCCGCGCTGAGCAGCGTGACACGCTCGACCTTTCAAGTTGGCGCGTCGCATACAACGGCGCCGAGCCTATTCGTAGCGGCACCTTGACTGCCTTCAATGAGGCCTTCCGCGGTTGCGGCTTCCGTTGGAAGTCGTTTTATCCGGTGTACGGCCTGGCCGAATCGACGCTGGTAGTCACTAGCGGTCGCCGCAGCTACGAGCCGTTGTTTCTCGACGCCGATGCCTCCGCACTGCGCCATGGGAAGCTCGAGGAAGCATCCCCGGGTGAGTCGTGCCAACGAGTCTCACTGGTGTCGAGTGGACCACCTACATTCGGCTCGCGCGTTCTCATCGTCGATCCCGACACCTGCCGGCGTTGCGCGCCTCGCGAGATCGGTGAGATTTGGCTCTCATCGCCGAGCGTTGCAAAAGGCTACTGGCGGCGTGAGGAGGAAACTCTGCAAACCTTTGGCGCTATGCTCGCTGACGATGGAAGCGGACCGTATCTGCGAACGGGTGACCTGGGCGCCCTCATCGACGGCGAGTTGTTTGTCGCGGGACGACTCAAAGACCTACTGATAGTGCGCGGGTTCAAACACTACCCGCAGGATCTCGAGTTGACGGTTGAGCGCCAGCACCCTGCCATCCGTCCAGGATGCGCCGCCGTATTCGCCCTCGAAGCGCACGACGACGAGCGTATCGCCGTTGCCGCAGAACTGGATCCGCGGCGCTTGGATATCGCGCGGAGAAATCCTCCGGAATTCCTCGCCGCGCCATTTCTCTTACGCGAGGGCGCACGAGCGATCTCCGAGCTCATAGGCACGATTCGCCGGGCCGTCGCAGAGATTCACGGCGTTCAACTTCACACGGTCGCTCTTCTCAGGGCCGGCGCGCTTCCGAAAACCTCCAGCGGCAAGATTCGTCATCGCGACTGTGCCCAAGCCTTGTCTGGCGGAGAATTGGCCGAGATTGTGCGTTGGGTCCAACCCGATGCAGGACCAACGGATGCTGCACCCACGCTGATCAGGAGCGAGATATGACAGCCCTCCATCTCATGCCGGGCGAAGCGTTGCGACCAAGATTGGCTCAACTTACGGCCGACGTGCTGCGCATCCCCGTCGGCAATGTCCACCCGGCCGTTCCGCTCGCAGCCATGGGTCTGGATTCGCTAGCCGCAGCCGAACTTACCGCGCTGATCGAAGATGAGCTCAACCACGAGCTGCCTCAGGCAGTGCTTTTCGAATGTCCTACTCTTGAGTCGCTTTCGCGCTTCATCGAGTCGAGCGCCGTTGGATCACCCATTGACGACGATGGCCGGTCGAGGGAAACACGTATTGCGCGAATGTTGGTAGACGCGATTTTGCCGGCGGACATCACGCCGGCATCCTCTCAAGACCGGGTTACGGATGACGTGCTTTTGACCGGCAGCACCGGTTTTGTAGGCGCTTATCTGCTGCGCGCGCTCTTGCGCGACACGCCGGCCGTTGTCTACTGCGTGGTCCGTCCGAATGGCACGGAGGCCAGCGCTCGGGTGCGCCAAAATCTTATTCAATACGGAATTTGGGAAGAGTGGTTTGCAAAGCGCATCCGCTGTGTTGATGGTGACATCACGCAACCGTTTTTAGGAATGGCCAGCCGGGACTTCCGAGCTATCGCCGACTCTGTTGATGCGATCTACCACGCCGCAGCAGCAGTCGATTGGGTGCGCCCGTACGAGGAGCTTCGGGATGCGAACGTCCTGGGCACGCGCGAACTTCTTCGTCTCGCCTGCGCCGGCGCGCCAAAATCTTTTCACTTTCTTTCGAGCATGGCGGTTTGCTATTCCACAGGTGCAACCGGCGACGCGCTTGAGAGCGATGACCCTCTCCTCAATCTGGAAGGCCTGAGCCTGGGCTACGCGCAGAGCAAATGTGTTGCCGAGTCGTTGGTGCGACAGGCAGCTGAGCGCGGCAGTCGCACGACCGTTGCGCGGCCCACGCTCGTTTCCGGCGACTCAACATCCGGGATCTCGAATGCCGACGACTTACTCTCCCGCTTTTTCCGAGGCTGCATCGAAATGGGGGCGGCGCCCGATCTCGACTGGGCCATGGACTGTGTCCCGGTCGATCACGTGGCTGATGCCATGGTCCAGCAAGCGCGAAACGGCGTTGCCGCCAGTGGCGACCATTTGGTCTATCACTTGGTGAACCCCCGGTTGCGGTATTGGCGCGAGTGCGTACTGTGGATGCGTCTTCGCGGTTACTCATTTGAACTAATCCCATATCGCGACTGGGCGCTGCGCCTGCGCGAAACAGTAACTCCATCAAACCCCCTCTATCCCTTGCGGGCGTTCTTTCTGCGGACTGTTCCTGAGGAAGGGGGTCTGACTGTTCCCGAGCTGTACGAGGAAGCGCGCCGCCGCCGCGCGCGATCCGATTTCTCTCGCTCGATTCTTGCGCAATCGGGTATAACCTGCCCGCCCCTGGATGCTCACCTGCTCGATCGATACTTCGAATCCTATGCGGAGCGCAGTCTGATACCGCCCGTGACTCGCGTTACAACCGTACGTCGCGAAGCGAGTCTCAGCAGACCTCTCGTCGTGGCCGTCGAGCGTTCCCTGCAACGTCGTCTCTGCGATCCGGCGCTACGCATCACGAATGTCGAGATCTTTCCCATGGATGGCGACGACAGCATCGTCGCCGAGCTGACCTCCTGGAGGCGTGGAGGTCGAGCAGGTCTTCGCCGAGCCCAACTAACAGTCGAGTCGCGAGATGGACACACGTCGGTGATCGACGTGGTGTTGAAGTCCAAGCCTCATGATTCGGACGCGATAGAGGTTGGCGAACAGGTCGCGCGGCTGTGCGGTCGCGAGCTGGGGGAGGCGTATGCGGCGTGGCGCGATCACATCGGGTTGACGCGCGGGCATCTCAGGGAACTGGCGATCTACGAAACCGATGATGAACGCTTGCGCCTACATGTCCCCGCGCCGTTGGCGGTGTCGCGCGATGAGGATCGTGGCGAGTGGTTGGTAGTGCTCGAGTACGTGAGCGATGCGCAGGTAGCCAATGCCTGGCACCGAGCGTGGACCAGCTGCGAGATCGACGTCGCTCTTCGTGGTCTTGCCGCTCTTCACGCCGTTTGGCAGGACCGTCAGGAGGCCCTGGTTTTGCAAAGCTGGCTTCCTCCGCGGCGCAGCCCGGCGCAAATGGCAGCGATGCTTCCCTTCTGGTCGGCTCTCGCCGCAAACGCACGTCCGGCTTTTACGAGCTGGGCTGGGTCCGCTTTGGCTGAAGCGCACGAATCACTGCTGTGCGGAATCGATCGCTGGTGGCGGCCGCTCAGCCGCGCTCCCCAAGTCTTAATTCACAACGATTTCAATCCGCGAAACATTATGCTCCGCGGCCTGCCGGGTGGCGCCCAGCGCCTGTGCGCCTACGACTGGGAGCTTGCAACTATCGGAGCGCCGCAGCGTGACCTGGCCGAGTTTCTCTGTTTCGTCCTGGCGCCTGAGACGGCGGCTGATGATGCGGTCAACTGGATCCAGCGTTACCGCAGCCTGCTTGAGGAACAAACGAGCGTATTCATCGATCCAATCGAATGGGAAGAGGGATTTCGAGCCGCACTTTGTGACTTCATCGTCGACCGGCTGGCAATGTATGCGATGATTCATCGCTTTCGCCCGCAGGCCTTTCTCCCTCGGGTCATGCGCACGTGGCTGGCCCTTCACAATCGCTTCCCTTGGCCCACCTCGTGAACAACCTTGCTCCTGCAGCGGAACTTGCGGGACCGGCGGCGTCAATTCATGTGAGCATATGTGCTTACATACGCAGCGCTGCTGTCAGACTGTGGAAAGGACTAGGCAGAATGCGGTTAAAGAAACCGGTCGAGAGTATCGCCAGACTGAAAAATTATCTGCGAAGGAAAAAGGTGGGCTTTCTCAAGGAAAACTTGGAGGTATGGTGCCGAAGGGGGGATACGAACTCATTCAATGTCGAAATCGCTAAATTTGCTAGGAAATTCGCAGAATGTGTGGATTCGCTCGGTTTTCCCTTCTCAGCCAAATTTCTTTTTAGTCTCTATAATTCTCTATATTCTCTCTCGTGCTCTCTCGTAATAGACACCAAACAGACACCAAATTTTTGCTACGCCTCACCTCCAATCGCCCTGAAGGATAAAGGCTCCCCATGTGTAAGGCGATGCGAATCTCCTGTCTCTCAAGAGCGATAGTTGTGCTTGGCGTAATGCAGCCGATGGCGGCAATCCCTCCTTCAACATCCCCGTATAGAAGCGCGTCATCAGTTCCGCCGTCGACATGTCGTCTACGTTCCATAGGCTGACGACCACGCGCGGCACTCCCGCGTGCATGAATGCTTGGGTGAAGCCCACAACGCCCTCGCCTTTCACCTCCTTACCTAAACCCGAACTGCACGCGCTCAGCACGACGAGGTCTGATTGGAGTTTCATGTTGTAAACATCGTGCATCAGCAGTAGACCGTTTTGCGGCCGGCCGGCTGCGTCAACAGTGGACAGAAATATGCCGGACAGTTCAGGGTGCCTGTTGTTGAAGTAGGAGTGCGTGGCGAAATGTATCATGCGGTACTGCCCCAGTTCAGGGCTCAAGGCCGCAGCACGGTTCGCCTCGAAACCGAACATGGCCCGCGAGTCGGCCCGCGCAAGGCTCAAAATTTTCTGAGCTTCTAGTCGAGCGTAAGGCAGCCTAGCCAACCGTATTCCGACATCGCCGGAATCCTTCTGACTATCTGGCCTAAGCGGTTGTGGCGAAGACGATTCACTTTCGTTAAGGCTTCGCACTTCTCGCGCATTCATGTTACCCGGCGCCCCGGCTTTGAAGCCATTTACCCTCTCATCGTCAGCGTCATAGACGGCGTCCGCGAAGACCGCTAACGCTTTAGGAGCGGGCTTCCGATTCGCCAGTGCTCGCCGGAACGCCGCTAGAGTTGAAGCTGAAGGTACATCAACAATCTCATGAGCGATGATGAGCGGTCTAACCGACTTACTCTCCGATACAGTATCCCTCCCGATCTTCGAGCCTCCCCTCACCCGAGGCCCTTTGACCGCTACACCGCCACCCTTACCCCTCGGCGCATTTGGGTCCGGGAGGGCCGCGAATGGCACGTAATGTAATGCGCCATCGGCGACAATCAAGAGGCGCTTATTACCCAACTCAGGCGCGACTGCTCCGAGGAGCATTCTGCTTAAATCCATTCCCCGCTGGTCCGTCTCAGATTGAGGTACCTGGTGCCTCCTGGTTAATTGATAGTAGAACTTACGCGCTACCGTCTCAATCTGTTCGCGTGGTGGTAAGAC
>CAVRTN010000004.1:0-2550000 GCA_963724185.1 Pyrinomonadaceae bacterium
CGTCACCTGCTACCTGCCGGGCGAGGGCTGGCGCGAGCTGCCGTCCTGGCCGCCGCCGGGCCGGGCGTGCACGCTGCACCTCACCGCCGACTGCGGGCTCGCCGCCGAGCCCGGGCCTGCGGGCGAGCGGCGGTACGCCGGTGACCCGGCTGATCCGTTCCCCACCTGCGGTGGTGTGACCGCCGGCGCCGCGCTCGGCCCGGACGGCATCCAGGACCGCCGCGCCCTCGACGACCGCACCGACGTGCTGCGCTACACCTCCGACCCCCTCGACGCGCCGTTGACCGTGGCCGGTCCGGTCACGGTCGTCGTGCACCTGGCCTCCACCGCGGAGGACGTCGACGTGTGCGTGACGCTCGTGGACGTGGAGCCCGACGGGTTCGCGGCCGGCACCGCCGAGGGCGCGCTGCGCACCCGGTACCGCCACGGCGCGGACACCGCCTGGTTGGCGCCCGGCGTGACCACCGAGCTGCGGGTGCCCCTGCACGACGCCGCGCACACCTTCCGGGCCGGGCACCGGATCCGCGTGGAGATCGCGGGGGCGAACTTCCCGCGGCTCTCCCGCAACCTGCACACCCGCACCGTCCCGGAGCACGGGTCGCTCGCCGACGCCGTCGTCGCGCAGCAGGAGGTGCGGCACGGTGCCGCGCACCCGACCCGCATCGAGCTGCACGTGCCGGAGTGATGCGCGCCTACTGGTCCCGCGACGCGATGCCCGCCGGAGCGGCCGCCAGCGAGCGCTCGATCGCGGCCACCAGCGCCCGGGCGTCCTCCTCGGTCAGCTCGACGGCGACGCGCGCCGCCGGACCCTGGGCCGGGTGCGTTGAAGTCGATGTTCACCGTGTGCGCGTACGGCGCGTGCACGGGATGGTCGACGTAGACGGCGGCGCCGGTGAGCCGGAACCAGCCCTGGCGCCCTTGCCGCTGCCCTCGACGCTCGATCGTCTCGGTCTGGTAGGTGCACACTGGGTCCTAGCCGCGCCAGGTTCGCGGCCGAAGAAGGTCGAGGACCTTGCTCCCACCCGTCGACGGCCGCCTCGGGCCGGTACGCGGGCCGGTCGACCGAGAAGAACGCGTGCCCGGCGTCCGTCGTAGCGTGTGGAACTCGTGCGGCTTGCCCAGCCGGTCCAGCTCGGCGGACAGCCGCCCGGTCTCGTCCGGTGCCGGGTTCTTGTCGTCGGCGCCGAAGATCCCCAGCAGCGGGCAGGACAGCTGCGGCGCGAGCTCCAGCAGCGGCGTGAACCGCACCGGGAACTCCGTCCGGCACCGGATCGATGACGAACGCGCCGTAGCAGTCGACGGCGGCGTCGACTGCAGCGAGCACGCCGACAGGAACGTGTGCCGCCCGCCCGAGCAGTACCCGATCACGCCGATGTGGCCGTTGGCGGTGTCCAGGCCGTTCAGGTGGGCCGCGGCGCCCGCGACGTCGTCGACGAGCTGGGCGTCGGGGACCCCGCCCTGGGCCCGGACGGACGCGGCGGCGTCGTCGGGGGCGGCGCCGGGCGCCTGGCGGTGGTACAGGTTCGGGCAGAGGGCGTCGTAGCCCTTCTCGGCGAACCTCCGGA
Organism: Pyrinomonadaceae bacterium; assembly: GCA_963724185.1. GTDB lineage: Bacteria > Acidobacteriota > Blastocatellia > Pyrinomonadales > Pyrinomonadaceae > PSRF01. Next base: position 1,566 of record CAVRTN010000004.1, read on the forward strand.
CGATCTCCTTGGTCGCGCCGTCGTAGCCCGGCAGGTGGTGGATCACCACGACGCCACCGCGGGAGCCGCCCTCCGAGGGTGGCCAGGTAGGCCTCGATCAGGTCGCCGTCGCGGCTCTGGATCTCGACGGTCCGCGCATGGATGGCATCACTCATGATCGACGTTCTACACCCGCGTCCCGAACGGCGCTGTAGTCGGTCAGGACCACGCCGGCGTCCCGCACCGCCGCGGCCAGGTCGGCCGAGGTGAACGCGGCGTGGTCGCCCGCCCGGACGGGCCAGCCACCCGGGTCCACGGCTCGCGCCCCGGCGTCGCCGAGCCCCGGGTGGACGGCCCACTCGGTCAGGCCGTCGGGCAGCTCGCGCAGCAGCCGGCTGAACCGCTCCTCCCGCTCGGGCGCCGGGATCGGGCCGAGCGCGAAGCTGTCGACGAACGGCCGGTCGGTACCCGCGAGACCGCGTCGGCGCAGCTCCGCGCGGCCGTCGGCGCCCCACATGCGCACCGCCGTGCCGTACTCGGCGGCGAGGTCGAGCGTGAGGTCGCGGATGTCCGGGCGGCCCCCGTCGGCCAGGCAGTGCCAGTCCAGGTGCGTGGGGTGGATCCCGGCGGCGAGCACCGCCTCGATCTGGGTCCGGGACTCGCGCTCGACGTGGACGAGTTCGGCCCGCGCCATCAGCTCGGGCACCTCGTCGCAGCCGAGCAGCTCGCCGTCGCGCAGCAGGCTGGGCACCCCGTCGCTCATCGGCCCCCAGCGGTTGCGCACGTCGTCGCACACCAGGGTGAGGTGCACCCCGACCGCGACGTCGGACCGGCCGCGCAGCAGGGCGGCGGCCTCCGCCGCATTGGGGCACGGCGGCATCAGGCTCGCCGAGCGCACGACGCCGGCGTCGAGGCAGTCCATGACGGCGGCGTTGACCGCGGAGTACATGCCGAGGTCGTCGGCGTTCACGAGGAGGGTGCGGGTCACCGCCGCGACGGTGCCGCCGGTCGACGACGCGCACAACCGGAAATCGCGTTGCCGGTCGGAGGCCCGGTGCGCGATGGTCGCGCCATGACCACCCCGTCGATCGCCACCCTGCTCGCCGCCGACCCCGCGCCGGCGACGCAGCAGCTGCGGTCCCTGACGGAGGCGACCCACCCGCGCCGGTGACGGCCGAGCTGGTCCCGGCACTGGTCGCGGGCCTGCTGGCCGGGTACGGCATCGCGATCCCGATCGGTCCGGTCGGGGTGTTCCTGGTGCAGCTGGCGGCCCGCACGCACTGGCGCACCGGGGCCGCCGCGGCGCTCGGGGTGGCCACCACGGACGGGATCTACGCAGTGGTCGCCGTGCTCGGTGGGGCCGCGGCGGCGCAGGTACTGGCACCGGCGCTGCCCGTCCTGCGGTGGGTGTCGACGGCGCTGCTCGTGCTCCTCGCCGCGCGGACCGTGCTGGCCGGGCTGCGCGTGCCCGCCGACGCGGTGGCGGTCACCCCGGCCGGGCCCGGCCGCACCTTCCTGACGCTCCTCGGCCTCACCGCCGTGAACCCGACGACGGTCGTCTACTTCGTGGCGCTCGTCGTCGGGCTGCCCGCGGTGGCGGCCGGGCCCGCGGCCGCGGTGTTCGCCGTCGCCGCCTTCGCGGCGTCGGCCAGCTGGCAGCTGATCGTGGCCGGCAGCGGCATGGTGCTCGGCCGGGTCGCCTCGGCGCCGCGGGGGCGCCGGATCACTGCGCTCGCCTCGGGCGCGGTGATGCTGGCGCTCGCGGCCCACGTCGGCTGGGGTGGGTGAGCGGCTCCATGGGTACCCGGGCGGCATGGCACAGGAGTTCCACAAGGGCGACAAGGTCAGCTGGCAGAGCCACGGCACCACCGTCACCGGTGAAGTCGTGGAGCGGATCACCAGCGACACGGAGGCGGCGGGCCGCACCGTGCGCGCGTCGCAGGACGAGCCGCAGTACCGGGTGGTCAGCGACAACAACGGCAGCGACGCGGTGCACAAGCCGGACGCCCTGACCCGGAGGTGACGGACCCGCCGGTGACGGTGCCCGGCATGATCGTCGGGTGACCACGCTCGGCGCCGTCGTCCTGGACTTCTACGGCACGCTCACCCCGGGCCGCAGCAGCGGTCAGCAGGCCGCGGCGAGAGGTGCGCAGGCCGCGGCGCTGGGCGTCGACCCGCAGCGGTTCGACGCGGAGCTCACCGCCACCCTCGACGAGCGGTTCTGCGGGGCGGGCGGATCGATCGAGGGCTCGCTCGCCTGGCTGGCGCGCCGGCTGGGCGTCGATCCCGACCCGGTCGCGCTGCGACGGGCCGGCGATGTCCGGTTGGCCACGGAACGCACCTTCGGGGAGCCGCGTACGGAGGCCGTCGGCGTGCTGACCGCCGTGCGGGCGCGCGGCCTCGCCGTCGGGGTGGTGAGCGACTGCAGCGCCGAGCTGCCGGTCTACTTCCCGGAGCTCCCGGTCGCGCCGCTCGTCGACGCGGCCGTGTTCTCCTTCGTCGCGGGGGTCCGCAAACCCGATCCGCGGATCTTCCAGGCCTGCTGCAGCGCGCTCGGTGTCTCCCCGCAGCAGTGCCTCTACGTCGGCGACGGCGGCAGCGACGAGCTCGCCGGAGCCCGCGCCGTCGGCATGCGCGCCGTGCACCTGGACGTGGCGGACGAGTCGCACGGCGTCGTCTACGGCCGGCACACCGACTGGGACGGCGACCGCATCACCGCCCTGCCGCAGCTGCTCGACCTGCTCGGATGAGCGGCTACGGCGTCAGCGTGGTGGCGTAGAGCTGCTCGAGCGCGGCCCAGTGCCGCTCCTGCGCGACCGCGTCGAACGTGGGGTTGTCCGGCACCGCGAAGCCGTGTCCGGCCGGGTAGGTCTCCAGCGTGTGCGGCACCCCGGCGGCGGTCAGGCTCTTCTCGAGCAGGTCGTGCTGCTCGGGCGGGAACGAACCGTCGTTCTCCGCCCCGGCGACGTAGACGGTGGCGCCGATGCGGTCGGCGAGCAGGTGCGGGCTGGCGGGGTCGCCGTCGACGGCGAGGTTCCCGCCGTGGAACGACGCCGCCGCACCGATCCGGTCGGAGTGGTGCCCGGCCGCGATGAGCGACGCCCGACCGCCCATGCAGTAGCCGGTGGTGCCGACCGGGCCGTCCGCGACCTGCGGGTGGCCGGCCAGCGTGTCGAGGAACGCCCCGGCGTCGGCGGCGATCACGTCGGGCCCGATCTTCGCGACCATCGACATGAGCCGCCGCCGCTCGGCCTCGTCGGTGAACACGGTGGCGACGTCGAACGGCGTCCAGTTCCCGTCGCGGTAGTAGACGTCGGGCAGCAGTACGGCGTAGCCGAGGCCGGCGAGGTGGTCGGCCATCGCCGCGAACACCTCGCGGGTGCCGCCGGCGTCGACGTAGAGGAGCGCGCCGGGCCACGCGCCGTCGGCGTCGGGGAGGTGCAGGGTCGCGGGGCAGGTGCCGTCGGCGGTGTCGATGGCGAGAGCGAGGCGCATGACCCTCGTTCTACACCCGCACCCGCGCGCCGCGGCGGCCGCGGTGACACACTGTTGTTCATAACCGACAACGCCGTGACCAGCACGGACGCTTCGTCCGGTTCGTCCGAGAAGGGCGGCTGGGCCTGCCGCTCGTGGTGCTCGTCGCCGGCACGTTCATGTCGGTCCTGGACACGAGCATCGTCAACGTCGCGATCCTGAAGATCCAGAACGTGTTCGGTGCCACGACCGACGAAGTCCAGTGGGTCGCCACCGCGTACACGCTCACGCTCGGCGTCGTGGTGCCGCTCTCGGCGTGGCTGTCGGACCGGTTCGGCGCCAGCCGCATCTACAACATCGCGCTGCTGGCCTTCGCCGGTGGCTCCGCCCTCTGCGGGGTGGCGTGGAGCCTCGACAGCCTGATCGTCTTCCGCATCCTGCAGGCGATCCCGGGCGGGATCCTGCCGGTCGTCACGCTCTCGATGCTCTACAAGATCGTGCCCAAGGAGAAGCTCGGCGCCGCGATGGGCATGTACGGCCTGGGGATCATCTTCGCGCCGGCGATCGGCCCGACCCTCGGCGGCTACCTCGTCGAGTACGTGGACTGGCGGCTGATCTTCTTCATCAACGTGCCCGTCGGCATCGTCGGCGCGCTCGCGGCGGTCGCGGTGCTGCCGAGGTTCGGTGTCGTGCGGCGCGTGAAGTTCGACTGGCTCGGGTTCGGCACCATCGCGACCGGGCTGTTCTCGATGCTGCTGGCCCTCACCGAGGGGCAGGACTGGGGCTGGACGTCCTTCGGCACCGTCGGCCTGCTCGCCGTGGCCGTGCTGTCGCTGGCCTTGTTCGTCGTGATCGAGCTGGAGGTCGACGAACCGCTGCTCGACGTGCGCGTGTTCCGCCACTGGCCGTTCACGAACTCGCTGCTGCTGATCTCCATCCTGGCGGTCGGCCTGTTCGCCGTACTGTTCTACATACCGTTGTTCCTGCAGCAGGCACAGGGCATGGGGGCGTTCGAGGCCGGCGTGCTGCTGCTGCCGCAGGCCCTGATCATGGCGGTCTGCATGCCGCTGGCCGGGCGGATCTACGACAAGATCGGCCCGCGCTGGCCCGCGGTCGTCGGCCTCGCGATCGTCTCGCTCGGCACCTGGTTGCTGCGCGACCTCAGCGTCGACACCCCGCACTGGGAGATATCGATGCTGCTCATGCTGCGCGCGGCCGGGATGGGCCTGGCGATGATGCCGATCATGACCAGCGGCATCGCGGCCCTACCGCCGGCGAGCGTCAACGCCGCCAGCGCGTTCAACAACGTCGTGCAGCGCACCGCGGTGTCGCTCGGGCTGGCCATCCTCACCGCCGTGCTCACCGGCACGCAGGCCCAGCTCACCTCGGACCGATCCGGGCTGATGACCGATCCCACGGTCCTGCCGAGCCTCGGGCCGGGGCCGCAGGGCCAGATGGCCGGGATGCTGACGTCCTACCAGCGGATGGGCACGCAGGTCTTCGTCGAGGCACTGGACAACCTCATGGTGATCACCACGATCATCAGACTGGTGGCCGTCGCGCTCGCGTTCATGCTGCGCTCGGGCCCGCTCCCACAAGCGGCCCCGCCGCCGCGGAAGCCGGCGGCCGTCGTCGACGAGGGCGTCGATGATCGCGTCGAGGTCGGAGAGATCGCGGTCGGGACGACGCGAACCCCGACCTCGACGCGATCATGAGTCAGCCACCCGGGTGGTACGGCGGGGCGACCCCCCAGCCCCACCTCGGCACGGGCGCGTGCTCGACGACCTCGGCGTCCGGTTGCGAGTTGGCGAGCGCGAGCCGGGTCCCCCACTCGAGGTAGCCGACCAGCGCGGCGCGGAACTCGGGGTCGTCGGGCAGCTCCGCGTCGTCCGCGGCCCGGCTCATCAGCGCCGCGAAGCGGAACCGCTGCTCGGCCGTGATCCCCAGCCCCCGGTGGTGGGCGAGCATCCGCTCGTAGCCGCCGAGCCGCTCGGTGTACTCCGGTGGTCCGCCGAAGACCTCGACCCACCACACCGCGACGTGGTGACGGTGCTCCTCGGAGACCCCGCCGGGGAACAGCGGGGAGAGCAGGTCGTCGCGTTCGACCCGGTCGTAGAAGTAGTCGATCATCCGGCGGAGGGCGTCGGGCCCGCCGGCCCACTCGCAGAGCGTCGGGGTCATCGCAACACTGTAATCAGTCATTGTGGATCCGCACCGTCACGTTCATGCCGGGGACGAGCGCGAGGCTCTTCGTGTCCGTGATACCGATCTTGACGGGGATCACATGCGTGACCTTCTGGAAGTTCCCGGACGTGTTGGACTGCGGGAACGCCGAGAACACCCCGGCCGCACCGCCCTGCACCTCGAGCACGGTGCCGGTGAACGCCACGCCGGGGAAGGCGTCGACGGAGATGTCGACGGCCTGGCCGATGCGCACCTCGTCGATCGCGGTCTCGTCCGCCCGCGCGGTGACGTAGAGCTTCGAGAAGTCGTAGGCCACGGCGAGCTGCGTGCCGGCCGGGACGAACGCGCCCTCCACCCCGTTGTCGATCACGACGGTCGCGCCGCTTGGCGCCCGGATCGCCTACTGCAACTGCACGAACCCGCCCTGGATGCGGATCCGCCCGAGGATCCGGTTCTTCTGCAGCTGCCGGCCCTGGGTCGCCTGCCAGTCGATCAGGGTGCCGCTGCCCGGCGCGTTGACGACGATCTTGTCGCCGTCGACCTGGGCGTTGTCGGTGCTCACGTACCGGCCGGCATCGATGACGTAGACGACGACCAGCACGATCGCGGTGATCACCGCGATCACCCCGATGACCAGAAGCGAGATGCGTGTGGAGCGCTTCAGCTTGCGGCGCGGCGCCACCGGGGCGGGCGCGCCGTCCGGCTTGGGCGGTGCCTCGACCGGTCCCTCGACCATGCCCGACTCGCTTACTGCTGACCGACCGGGAGCAGCACCTGCTGTCCCTCCTGCAGCCCCGAGACGACCTCGGTGCGGTCCAGCCCCACGACGCCGGGCTGGAAGGTCACGTCGGTGGGTCCGGTGGGCGCGAGCACCGAGACGACGCTGCGCCCGTCCACCTTCCGCACCGCGGACGACGGCACCGTCAGCACGTTCGGCGTCTCGCTGGTGACGACGTTCGCGGTGGCGGTCTGGCCGCCGCGCAGCCGCGGATCGTTGCCGGTCAGCGCGACGGTGACGGAGTAGCTGATCACGCCGGCGATCGACGTGCCCTGCGGCGCCACAGAGACGACGGTAACCGGCGCGGTGAGGACGGGGACGGCGTCGAACGTGACGTCGACGCGCTGGTTGGGCGCGATGGAGGCCGCGTCGGACTCGTTGAACGGCACCACGACCTGGAACTGGTCGATGTCGTTCAGCACCAGGAACTGCGTGCCGCCCGGACGGGCCGGAGAGGCACCGCCCGCTGCGGCGGCCGCGCCCGCCCCGCCCGTGGATCCACCGGCACCGGGGATCGTCGCGTTGCTGCCGGGGGCGAGCGCGCTGGTGCCGCTGCTCGGGGCGAGGAACTCCCCGACCGCCCCGTTGAGCACCGACACCGTGCCCGCGACCGGCGCCTTCAGGGTGCAGTTCTCCACGTCGCGCCGGGCCTGCTCGACCAGCGCCCGCGTGCTGGCCACCAGCGCGGCCTGCTGGTCGATGTTGTGCGGGCGGTCCGAGCTCGACGAGTCGACGTTGTTCTGCGCCGTGACGACGCCCTGCCGGGCGTTCTCGATCTGGACCTGGCCGCTGGCCTCGTCGACCTGGCGCTTCTGCTGGGCGGACTTGAGCGCTGCCTGCGAGGCGACGACCTTCTGCTTGGCCGCGGCGACGGCCTGTTGGTCGGCCGGGCATGCGGGGTTGGACATCAGCGACAAGCCGCCTGATGAGCTGCTGCCGGCGGATGCGTTGTCGTCGGCGGCGTCGGCGTCGTCGGAGCCGTGGTGGGACGAACCGCCCGACCCGCAGTTGTCGGCGGCGAGCTTGGCCTCGGCGGCCCGCTTCGCCTCCTTGTCGACGTCGAGCTGGCGCTCGGCGCTGGAGATCGCCTGGTCGTCGGCCTGCAGGACGGCGTCGACCGACGACTTCGTGCGTCGAGGATCTGCTGCGCCTGGGCGAGGGTGTTCTCCGCACCCTCGACGATCGGCGACGACGTGATCTTGGCCAGCGCCGCCTGCTGGGACGCGAGCTGCGCCTGCTGCTGGGCGAGCGTCTGCTTGGCGGGGAAGTCGTCGATGGTGGCGAGCGGCTGCCCGGCCTCGACCTTGTCGCCACCTTGACCAGCACCGACGTGATCTGGCCGCCCTTGGCGAAGCCGAGGTTCTGCTCGGTGATCGAGCTCAGCGAGCCCGGCGCCGACACGCCCATCGACACCGACGCGCGCTCGACCTTCGCGGTGCTCGGGGGTGGGGTCTGCGCAGCCGAGCACGCGGCGACGGCGAGAACCACGATCCCGACGACTGCGACCACTGCGGACAGGAGTCGGACGCGGTGATGCGCCGGACCTGCCATGACGGGCGACTATCAGACTCCTTCCCGCCACGACTACTCCACTCGGGGGAACGAATGAGCGGCCGTGCGGACCGTCGTGGCGGTTCCGCCCTCGCGGCCCACCGTGTGGAGCAATCTAGACCATTTCTTTCCGCAATTGAGAGGTCTCCCTCCGCTCACCAGTGGTGTTCGGGTGAATGGGACAGTGGCCCGAACGGAGGACGGAACGGACACCATGGATCCAGTGCACAGCGAGCCGGACCGGTTGCGGGCCGACGCACGCCGCAACCGCGATCGGATCCTGGTCGCGGCCACCGCGGCGCTCGCCGCGCACGGTGCCGACGTTCCGGCCGAGGAGATCGCGCGCGCCGCGGGTGTCGGGATCGGCCCCTCTACCGCCGGTTCCCCGACCGGGACGCCCTGATCCGCGCCGTCGCTCAGGACACGCTGCACAAGGCGCTGGCCGAGGCCAGGGCCGCCGTCGCCGAGGAGGCGACGGCGTGGGCGGCGCTCGTGCGGTTCCTCGGCCAGTCCCGTCAGCTGCGGATGGCGGTGCGGCTCACCATGGACTCCCCCGGTGTGCACGCCGCGATGCGGGACGACCCGGACACCGTCGAGCTGCGCCGCGCCATGCTCGACGTCCTCGACGGCGTCGTGCACGCGGCGCGGGCGGAGTGCTCCCTGCGCGCGGACGTCGGCACCGGCGACGTCGCGACCGCCTTCGTGATGCTGGTGCGGCCGCTGATGCTGCCCGATCCGGACCTGGCCTCCGTGGCGCTCGAGCGCTGCCTCGTCGTGATGCTCGACGGGTTGCGGGCCGGCAGCGGCTCCCCGCTGCCCGGCACCCCGATCGGACGGGCCGACCTCGGGCCCTGACCGGCGGACCCGCCGCAGGTCAGATCTGCACCTCGCCGCGCACGACCTCGACCACCGCTCCCCCGATCCAGACGGCACCCGCCGGGTCGCGGTCCACGCTCACCCGCCCTGCGCGCCGGATGGCCGTGCCCTGCCGGGCGACGTACGGCGCCGTCACCCGTCCGCTGTCGAGCAGCCACTGCGCGACGCCCGCGTTGAAGCTGCCGGTGACCGGGTCCTCGCAGGTCATGCCGTTCTTCACGAAGAACGCGCGCACCTCGTAGGCGTACTCCGAGCCGGCCGGGTACGGCCCGACGACACCGACGTCACCGGGGACGAGGCCCGGTTCGACGGCGAGCACGGCGTCGGCGTCGTCGAGCAGCACGGCCTTCCACCCCGGCCCGTTGGCCACCCACTCGGCGGCGCGGATCGCAGCCGGGTCGATCCGCAGCCCGGCGGCCAACTCGGCGCGCACCCCGTCGTTGACGGGACCGGACCGCAGCAGCGGTGGCGCGGTGAACGCCAGCCCGCCAGCGGTGCGCCGGATGGTCACCAGACCCGCGCCGCAGTCCTGGACCACCGTCTCGGCGACGTGCTCGGGGTGCGCGGCGAGCCAGGCGTACGCGCTGCCCAGCGTCGGGTGCCCGGCGAAGGGCAGTTCGCTGTCCGGGGTGAAGATCCGGGTGCGGTAGTCGGCGCCGGGCCGGCTCGGCGGCAGGAGGAACACCGTCTCGGAGAGGTCCGTCCACTGGGCGAACAGCTGCATCTGCGCGTCCGAGAGGCCGGTCGCGTCATGAACGACGGCGAGCGGGTTGCCGCTGAACGGGCCGGTGGCGAAGACGTCGAGCTGGGAGAAGGCGTACGCGGTCACACGGGTCATCGTGGTCGGGGCGGCGGGATGCGCAAGGTCCAGTTCGACCGCGATGGCGTTCCGAGCAGACTCGTGCCATGAACACCGCCGATCTCCTCCTCGACGGCTTCGGCCGGGTACGCGACTCCGTGCACGCGGCCGTGGCCGGGCTCGCCGCCGACCACCTCACCCACCGCGTCGACCCCGACACCAACACGATCGCCTGGCTCGTGTGGCACCTGACCCGTGTGCAGGACGACCACGTGTCGGAGGTCGCCAACGCGGAGCAGGAGTGGGCGGCAGGTGGCTGGGTCGCGCGCTTCGACCTGCCGATCGACCCCACGGCCACCGGGTACGGGCACACGAGCGACGACGTCGCCGCCGTCCGGCCGTCGGCGGCCGACCTGCTCGGCTACTACGACGCCGTGCACGCCCGCACCGAGGCGTACCTGACGACCCTGACCGACGCCGACCTGGACCGGGTCGTCGACGACCAGTGGGACCCGCCGGTCACGCTGGGTGTCCGGCTCGTCTCGGTCCTCGACGACGATCTCGAACACGTCGGCCAGGCCGCCCTTCTGCGTGGAATCGCGCAACGGTTCTCGGCAGGTTCCCGCGCGGCCGCTGGGAACCGGTCCGATCGCTGACCGGATAGCCGTTCCCACCGCGCTCCGGTGCAATGCGGAGTTCTCGTCTCGATCATCACTTCGGTATCGCGCCGGGCCGGCGCGCGCGGGTCGCGATCTTCGCGGACTCCGCCCAGCACTCGCCCCACGTCCGGGCGCAGCGGATAAGCGCTGCTCATCACGGGTGATGATGCCGTGGTTGTCGTGGTTGATCCAGCACGCACTTCCTGTGGCCATGTCCTGATGTCAGCCTGAACATCGACATCGTCGGATATGCTGCCGGCACGCGTGGAATCAGCGAGAACGGCGAACTCGGCACCAGGCTCGATCAGCTGATTGACCCATTGTGCCCGCATGAATCCGCGAATGTCCGTCGTGGTGGACAAGCGCGAGAGCAATGTCGTCGGCGGACACGAATGGCCGATCGCGCGATGCGGCCGCGCCGCGCGCCGGTACGGCCCGACCGGGATCGTTTCGCGGGCCGCCACGTCGGCCCGGGATGCGCGCCGGGGTGGCAGGGCCGATGCCGTGCCGCGGATCGCGGCGCCGGAGGGGAGTCAGAAGCCGGGTGGCCGACCCCGCCGTCCGATCCGACGCGGTCGTCGCGCGAGCCCTCCGGTTCCGCGCGTCGACCCGGGTCCGACCGTGACCGGGACCATGTCCAGGTCGGCCCGTCGGCAGCGCCGTCCAGGGCCGCCCTGCTCGTCCCTGGACGCGCGGCGTCGGCAGAGCGGCGATCGGCCCGACTCGCTGCACCGGAGGTTCCCGCACGGCTACCCATCGGTGCCTGCGGCACTCTGGACAACTGTCCAGACTGCACACCGCCACCCGCCCTGCGGGGGCGCATGGTCGCGCCGAAGCACGAAACTGCCGTCACATTGCTCAGAAAAGCGCACGCCGATCCCGCGCGAAACAAATGTTGCGCGCGGGATCAAAAGCGGCCCGGCTTGCTCGCGACGCCGTCGTCAACGGCACCGACACATGGCGACCGGCCTATCGTTCGCGGTGCGACTCGGCATCCTCCTCGACTCTTCCGGTCCATCAATGGGCGACGTGATCGCCGCCGTGACACATGATGATCAGTTCCATTCCCAGCCGCGCATCAAGATCATCTCCTTTCCCTCCATCGCAGGTGGCACGCCTACGACAGGCCTCGACAGAGACCTGTCATACAGATACCACGACATGCTTACTCGGCCGCGGTGACATACCTCCGCCCTCGTCGGTGATCGAGCGCAATTGAACCGTCGCATGGGCGCGTCAAGTGCCTTGCAGTGCGCCGGCAACCGGTGCTGCGAACGCCCCGGGACGGATCATTGTCGGTATATCCCCGGCACGGCAATAGTTGTACCTCGACACAGGCGTCGCCGTCTATTGCTGACGCTGTCACATCCATAACGCGTGCGCGGTCACGGTGCGGTAGTCTGGAATCACAGCTGGGAGAGGGGTGTTGGTGAGCGCAGTTTCGGGGTGGCCGGTCTGGAGCCTGCCCGGCCGTCTCCTGGGCGCAGTGATCGCCGTGGAGGCACTCACGGTCCTCCTCCTCACCCTCGACGTCATCGTGATGGTGCGCGCCGGCATCGACACCGCTTCCCTCGGCACGATCGTCCTCACCACGGCGCTGCTCGCCGGAGTCGGCATCGTCAACGCGGAGCTCGCGCTGCACGCGGAGCGGCTGCGCAGCCGGGTCGTGCACGGTGGCGCATCCACCATGGACGTCGATCCGAGCCCGGCCTGGTCCTTCGCCGCAGCGCTGCTGCTGCCGCCGCTCGCGGCCTGCGTGGTCGCCACGGCGCTGTTCGGGTACATGCGGTACCGGATACGTCGGCGGTCGGCACGATCGCAGCCGTTCAAGGCCCTCTTCACCTTCGCGACGTTCCTGCTCGCCATCCACGCGGCCGCCGCGATGGCCGAGTTCGCTTCGCTCGGCAACGAGCTGCCGCTGCACAGCGGCATCGGCCTGCTCGTGGTGTTCGCCGCGCTGCTGGCCTACACGGTGGTCAACACCGCGCTCGTCGTCGGCGTCGTCGTGATGAGCAGCAACAAGACCCTGCGCGACATGCTCGGCCAGGGCGGCGACGAGATGCTGCTCGAGGTCTCCGTGCTCTGCGTCGGCGGACTGGTGGCACTGGGCGTCGCTGCCCAGCCGTGGCTGGTGGTGTTCGCCATCCCGCCCATGCTCGTGCTCCACCGCGCGGCGCTGGTCCGCCAGCTGGAGAAGCAGGCGGCCACCGACGGCAAGACCGGCCTGCTCACCGCGGGCGCCTGGCACGAGCGGGCCACCGACCGGATCGACGGAGCCCGCGTGTCCGGCAATTCCGCCGCGGTGCTCGTGCTGGATCTCGACCACTTCAAGCAGGTCAACGACCAGTACGGGCACATCGCGGGCGACTACGTCCTGCAGGCCGTGGCCAGGGTGCTGCGCGAGGACATCCGCGGCGAGGACCTGGTCGGCCGCTTCGGCGGCGAGGAGTTCGTCATGCTCCTGCCGCAGGCCTCCGCCCGCTACGAGTACGCCGAGCTACAGGTCGTCGCCGAGCGCATCCGGCGTCGCGTTGCGGAGCTACGGGTCGAGATCCCGACCCCCGACGGCCCGCTCACCATCACCGATCTCTCGGCCTCGCTCGGCGGCGCGGTGTTCCCGCACGACGGCAGCCACCTGCTCGACATCCTCGCCGTGGCCGACACTGCCCTCTACGCCGCCAAGCGGGCCGGGCGCAACGCCGTCCGGATGGGCGCCCACCCGGTCGCGGCTGCCGACGAGCTCGACCGCGAACGTGATAACGATGTCACCGGGAAGCGCGTGCGCACCCCGCTGGACAATCCCGCCTCGCAGGCCTGAGCCGCCGAGCGGGTCAGCCGCTCAGCAGTCGCTCCACCGCGGTCGTCTCCAGGCCTTCGCCGGGCAACGGGTCGCTGTAGCGCGCGTACGGCTCGTCACTGCCCGCGGTGAGCTGCTCGGCACCCAGCACGGCCGCCACCGCACCCACGGCCTGCGGACCGTAGGACGAGGTCTCCACGAACACGTCGGGGTCGACGGTCACCGGGCCTCCGCGCGCGGCCGCCCGCTCGCCGTGCAGCGGTGCGAGTCCGGCGAGCATCGCGAAGCACACCCGCAGCCGTGGATGTCGGGCCCGCCCGGCCGCCCGGAACGCGAACCACGACGCGTGCATCTGCTGCACGTACGGCACGAGTGCCGGCCACCAGGGCGGTACGGCATCGGTCGCGGTGGCGGGCGGCGCCGGCGCCGGCCCGGGATGGACCAACAGCGGACGGCCACGCTGCTCCAGCACGTCCAGGAGCGGGCCGCAGCGGGCGATCCCGGCGGCGTCGGCAACGGCGGTGGCGGGCAGCTGCAGGCCCACGCACCCGGCCTCCAGGACGCCGGCCAGCGCGGTGGGATCGATCTCGTCGAGCCCGGCCGCGGCCCACACGCCGAACGCGGCGGGCAGAGCGAGCGCGCCCTCGTGGTAGGCAGCGAGCAGCGGCGCGGCCTCCATCGCAGGCAGGTCCTCGATGCCGAGCGGCGACGAGAGCGACACCAGGGCCCGGTCGAACCTCGACTCCTGGAGCCGGTGGGTGCGGAGCAGGGGATCGTGGTCGGCCGGCTCGACCTCGTAGGGCGGCTCGCCAGGCAGATGCAGCGTCCAGCCGTCGAGCAGCGGCGGGACGCGTCTGGCCCGCAGCGCCTCGATCAGCGCTGCGGGCCAGACGTGGTGGTGGATGTCGGTCCGCACGGGACCTCCAGTGATCATGCTCAAGCCGTCATGCGGTGGGCACGGCCTTCTTGGGGGCCACCCTGTGCCCGTTGACCTGCGCCGACGGCACCGCGACCGGACGGGTGCGGGCCCGCTCGAAGCGCATCCCGTCGGAGACGCGCGCCCGCTTCATCCCGATGAGCTCCAGCGGGTAGTTCATGCGGACGGTCCACGGATCGCGGGTGCCCTGCGTCGGCATCTGCTCGATGCCGCGGCGGATGTAGCCGGGGGTGAACTCCAGGAGCGGCTTCTGCGTGACCGAGGCGTCGGTGTTCTCCGGCAACGCGACGGCGTAGCGGTGCGCCCGCATGTGGTTGAGCAGCCGGGTGACGTACTGGGAGACGAGGTCGGCGCGCAGCGTCCACGAGGAGTTGATGTAGCCGAAGGTGTAGGCAAAGTTCGGCACGCCCTCGAGCATGATCCCGCGGTAGGTCATCGTGTCGCTCGGCACGAGCACCTTCCCGTCGACCGTGGGCACGACGCCGCCCAGCATCCGCAGGTTGAGGCCGGTGGCGGTGACGATGATGTCGGCCTCCAGCTCCTCGCCGGACTTGAGCCGGATGCCCTTCTCGGTGAAGGTCTCGATCTCGTCGGTGACGACCGACGCGTCGCCCTTGCGCAGCGCGCGGAACAGGTCGCTGTCGGGCACCACGCACAGCCGCTCGTCCCACGGGTCGTAGCGCGGCGTGAAGTGCGGGTCGAGATCGATGCCGGGCAGCTGGCGCGCCGTCATCCGGGCGAGCATCTTGCGGGCCGGGCCCGGGAAAGCCTGCATGACCTGGTAGTTCGCCATCTGGAGCAGGACGTTCTTCCAGCGCACGATCGGGTAGGTCAGCGAGACAGGCAGGACCTTGCGCAGCAGCTGGTCGATCGGGTCCTGCTTGGGCAGCGACACGATGTAGGAGGGCGAGCGCTGCAGCATGGTGACGTGCTCGGCCTTGTCGGTCATCGCCGGCACGAGCGTGATCGCGGTGGCCCCGCTACCGATTACGACGACCCGCTTGCCGGTGTAGTCGAGATCCTGCGGCCAGTGCTGCGGGTGCACGATCTCGCCGGCGAAGTCGGCCGAGCCGGGAAACTCGGGGGCGTAGCCCTGCTCCGAGTCGTAGTAGCCGGAGCAGTGGTAGAGGAAGCCGGCGGTCATGGTGGTCCGCTCGCCGGTGATCGAGTCCTCCAGCTGCACCGTCCACCGCTGCTCGGAGCTCGACCAGTCGCTGGCGACCACCCGTCGGCCGTAGCGGATGTGCTGGTCGATCCCGTGGCGACGGGCCGTCTCCTCCAGGTACTCCAGGATGGCGGGGCCGTCGGCGATCGAGTCGTCGGACAGCCACGGCGCGAACCCGAAGCCGAGGGTGTGCATGTCTGAGTCGGAGCGCACACCGGGGTAGCGGAAGAGGTCCCACGTGCCACCCATGGCGGCGCGGGCCTCGACGATCACGTACGAGCGCTCGGGGCAGTCGCGGCCCAGGTGGTACGCAGCGCCGATGCCGGAGATCCCGGCGCCGACGATGAGCACGTCGACGTGCTCCGCCTGGGTGTCCGGGACGGTGTTCGGGGCCATGCTGGCACCTCCTGCTGTAGGGCTGCGTTGCCAACTTACCCACGGTAACTTACTCGGGGTAGGTTTGGCCAGCCCCGGCACCCCACGCCCGTCCCTCCGCCCGTCCCTCCGCCCGTCCCTCCGTCGAGAACGAAGTTGTGGTGATCAACAGGGCTGTTCGATCACCACAACTTCGTTCTCGACGGATCTGGGGCGGGGGTCAGCCGAGGATGGCCGCCACCGCCGCGCGGGTGGCCGGGGCGCGATCGCCGAGGGCGCGCAGCACCGGGCCGGCGATGGCGTCCAGCTCCAGCGTGGCGCCGGCGAGCCGGTCCTTCAGCATCGACGACTGCATGGTGGCCGGCAGGCCCTGCAACCGCGCGCGGACGGCGTCGGCGTCGACGGCGGCACCGTGGGTCGCGGCGGCCGCGCACGCCTCGTCGACGAGCGCGCCGAGCTCCCCGGAGCGGGCGTCGCGGGACGGGCCGATCGGCGCCTGCAGCGCGGTCGTGAGCAGCGCGAACGGGGCGAGGAAGGTGAGCTTGCGCCACAGCAGGGTGGCCTCGTCGGGCGCCGAGGTGTCGAGGTCCAGCCCGGCCCCGGTCAGCAGCACCCCCGGCGCGGTCGCCCCGGCGCTGGCGTACTGGGCGAACGGCGAGAGGTGCTCGATCACGCCCGGCCCGGTGCGGGTGGCCTCCACCGCGACGGTCATCGGCACGACGTCGGCGGACGGGTAGACCGCGTCGAGGTACGGGACGTGATCGACGCCGTTGAGCAGCGGCACCACGGCGGCGCGGCCGACGCTCGCCGCGGGCGCGCGCTGCAGCGCGGCGGGCAGGTCCGGCGCCTTCACCGCCACGACCAGCACGTCGGGGGTCTCGGCGAGCCAAGTGCGCGCGGTGACCGGCGCGCTGACCTCGCCGAACGTCCCGCTGGTCAGGCGCAGCCCGTGCACGGCGATCGACGTCGCCGTGCGGTCCGAACCGAGCATCGTGACGTCGTTGCCGGCCTTCGCCAGCAGCACGCCGAGCATGCCGCCGACCGCTCCGGCACCGAGCACCGCCACCCGTGCCATGGATCCTCCTAGAGATCGATCAGGAACCGATCCAACACCCGCACCCCGAACTCCAGTCCGGCGACCGGCACCCGCTCGTCCACCCCGTGCGCCATGGCGCGGTGGTTCCAGCTGCGGTCGGGTGCGGGTCCCAGCGGGGAGAAGGCGTAGCAGGGGATGCCCAGCGGTGCGAAGGACTTGGCGTCGGTGCCGCCGCCGAGGCAGTACGGCACCACCACTCCGGACGGGTCCTCGGCTCGCAGGGCGTCGGCCATCGCGGTGAACCACGGCCCGTCCAGCGGCGCGGACACCGGCAGGGCCGGTGTCGTCACGAACTCGCGGCGCACACCCGGCCCGACCAGCCCGTCGAGGACGGCGAGCACCTCCTGGTCCACGCCGGGCAGCACCCGCACGTCCACCAACGCGTCGGCGCGGGACGGCACGACGTTGACGGCGGAGCCCGCGGACAGCGCGGTGAGCTGGGAGCTGCACCGGACCGTGGCCGCGGCGAGCCCACCGGCACCGCCGAGCCGATCGACGGTCGCGTCGACGGCCTCGTCGGACGACAGGTCGACGGGCACGCCCAGCGCCGTACCGGTCTGCTCCAGGTAGGCCCGGACGGGCTCGGTGAGCTGCACCGGCCAGCGGTGGTCGGCGATGCGGGCCAGCGCTCGCACCAGGGTGACCACGGCGTTCTCGGTGTTGGGCCGGGAGCCGTGGCCCGCCCGTCCGGTCGCGGTGAACCGGATGTGCAGGGTGCCGCGCTCGGCGGTGCCGATGGGATAGAGCCGCACGTCACGGGTGGGACCGGCGATGTCGTGGGCGAAGCCACCGCCCTCCCCGATCGCCAGCGCGCAGCCCGCGAACAGCTCGGGATGCTCGGTGGCGAGCCAGCGGGCGCCGTAGTCGCCGCCGGTCTCCTCGTCGGCGACGAACGCCAGCACGAGATCGCGCCGCGGTGCCCGGCCCGTCGCGCGCCAGTCGCGGACGGTCGCGAGCAGCGTCGCGACCATGTCCTTCATGTCGACGGATCCGCGGCCCCACACGTAGCCGTCGCGGATCTCGCCGGAGAACGGCGGCACCGTCCAGAGCTCGGGATCGGCGGGCACGACGTCGAGATGGGCGTGCGCGAGCACCGGGGCCAGCGACGGGTCGGAGCCGGGGAACCTCGCCACCACGTTGGCCCGGCGCGGTGCCGACTCCAGCACCTGCGGGTCGAGGCCCACCTCGTCGGCCAGGAAGCCGGCGACGAACTCGGCGGCCTCCCGCTCCCCCACGGCGTCGCCGCGGGCCCGGTTGGTGGTGTCGATGCGCACCAGCCGGGAGCACAGCTGCGCGACGGACTCACCCATAGACGGCCTGCATCGCCGACGCCGCCACCGTCGCGACGATCTTGAAGGCGCGGTAGGCCGCGGTCATCGACTCGGCGTCGACGGCCACCGTGCGCACATCGGTCTGCCGCACCGTCGGCACGACGGCTGCGGTATCGGCGAGGTGCGCCGCGTCGAACTCGATCTCGACGCGGTGCGGGCCCGGCCGCGGTTCCTGCCGCCCGGCCTTCGCCATCGCGGCCTCGGCGCCCGCGCGCAGCAGCTCACGGTCCGGGCCGGCGGCAGGCAGATCGCGGCGTAGCGGCTCACGCACTCCTTCACCGCGACGGTCTCGGCATCGGGGGCGTAGTGCCGGCTTCGGCGCACGCGCGGTCGTCGCCGGTGACGAGCACGACGGGCACGCCGTGCTCGGCGGCGAGCGCCGCGTTGAGCCCGCCCTCCCCGACCGGCGACCCGTCGAGGCGGACCTGCGTGATCGCGTTCTCCAGCCAGGTGTGCGCGAGCACGCCTTGCGCGCCGGCCATGGCGTGGTAGCCGAGGAACACCACGGCGTCGGCACCGCCGTCGATCCCCTGCATCATCGACAGCGGTTTGTGCCGGCCCGTCAGCATGCGAGCGCGCTCGTCCAGCTCCTCCAGGAGCAGGTTGCGCTGCGCCGAGTGCGACTCGTTGACGAGCACGTCGGTGGCGCCGCCGGCGACCAGTCCGGCGACGCACGCGTTGACGTCGCCGGTGAACATCCTGCGCATGCGCTGCCACGGCTCGGTGCCCGCCACGCAGTCGTCGGTCCAGGTGACGCCGGTGGCGCCCTCCATGTCCGCCGAGATCAGCACGCGCACGACCCGAACGCTAGATCGGCCGGCGCATTGACGCCATGCGGTTGCGGTGATTGGTTACACCCTTCGACCGAGCGAGTCCGGGGGGACGCCATTGCCGGCAGGCACACTCATCGCAGGCGCAGGGCGGTCGCCGCGTTGCTGGCCGTCTTCGTCGGCGTCTCGTCGTTGCTGCTGGGCGGCACGGCACAGGCCCAGCAGGCAGCGCCGCCGTCGACCCTGCGCGTCGCGATCAGCCAGGACATCGACTCGCTGAACCCGTTCCTCGCGGTGCGGTTGTCGTCCACGCAGGTCGGGCGCCTGATGTACGAGTACCTCACGCAGGCGGGGCCGGACAACACCGTGCAGCCCGGCCTCGCCGAGAGCTGGCAGGCGGCGCCGGACAAGCTGACGTGGACGTTCAGGATCCGCGACGCGACGTGGTCCGACGGGAAGCCGATCACGGCCCGCGACGCCGCATTCACCTACAACCTGATCATGACGAACGTGGACGCGCAGACGGCGAACGGTCCGGCGGTGACCAACTACGCGTCGGTCACCGCGGAGGACGACCGCACGCTGGTGATCGTCACGAAGGCGCCGCAGGCGTCGATCCTCAACTCCGAGATCCCGATCGTGCCGGAGCACGTGTGGGCCTCACACGTCGCCGACATCAAGGGGTTCACCAACACCGGGACGTTCCCCGCCGTGGGCAGCGGCCCGTTCACCCTCACCGGCTACCAGGAGGGCCAGAGCGTCACGCTGGCCGCGAACGACAGCTTCTGGCGCGGCCGCCCGCAGATCGACCAGCTGCAGTTCGTCAAGTACGAGAACACCGACGCCGCGGTGCAGGGCCTGATCAAGGGCGACGTCGACCTGGTCCGCGACATGACGCCCGCGCAGTTCGACTCGCTCGCCGGCAACGAGCGCATCGCCCGCAACGAGGGCCGCAACCGCCGCTACACCGAGCTGCTGGTCAACTGGTCGAACCCCGACGGGCAGACCAAGGCCGCCTACGGCGACGGTAACCCGGCGCTCAAGGACGTTCGGGTGCGCCGGGCGCTGGCCATGGCGATCGACGTCGACACGATCATCAGCAAGGTCAAGCAGGGGCACGCCGAGCCCGCCGGTGGGATCGTCCCGACGGTCTTCGCCGACTGGACCTTCACCCCGTCCGACGCCCAGAAGCGCCGCTACGACCCGGAACAGGCCAAGAAGCTGCTCGACGAGGCCGGCTACCGCGCGGGGCCCGACGGCAAGCGCGCCGGTCCCGACGGGAAGCCGCTGGCGCTGCGGCTCGTGGTGGCCACCGACACCGCCACCAACCGGCAGACCTCCGAGTACCTGGTGGGCTGGTTCGCGTCCATCGGCGTGACGTTGACGCCCGAGTTCAAGTCGTCCAACCAGGCCGACGACGACCAGATCGCCGGCAACTTCGACCTGGCGTTCTCCGGATGGAGCGTCAACCCGGACCCCGACACCACCCTCGCCCAGCAGACCTGCGCCTACAACGGCACGGACAACTCCGACTCGGGCTACTGCAACCCCGCCTACGACGGGCTCTACCTGCAGCAGCAGGTGGAGATCGACCCGCCGAAGCGCCAGGAGATCGTCCGGCAGATGCAGTCGCTGCTCTACGACGACGTCGCGGCCATCCACCTCACCAACGACAAGCTGCTGGAGGCCTACCGCAGCGATCGGTTCGGCGGCTTCGTCACCCAGCCGGCGGCCGGCGGTGTGATCACCGGCCAGACCGGCTACTGGGGCTACTACAGCGCCGTGCCGGCGGTCTTCACACCGGAGGTGGCCGGGCCGGGCCTGGGGATGTACCTCGGGCTCGGCGCCGTGGCGGTGGTGGCGATCGGGCTCGTCGTGTTCTTCGTCCTCCGGTCCCGCGGGCGCACCGCGGACGATCGGGAGTGACAGATCTCGCGCCGACCGCCAATGCGGTCGACCTGGTCGCACCGAAGCGCGGCGGGCGCAGCGGATGGGTGTTCGCCGCTCTCACGGTGCTGCGGGGCGTGCTGAGCCTGGCGCTGATCGTGGTGCTGGGGTTCTTCCTGTTCCGGGTGCTGCCCGGCGATCCGGTGCGGGCGATGACCCGCGACCGGCCGGGGGATCCCGCGTCGCTGGCGCGGCTGCGCGCGCGAGTTCGGACTCGATCGTCCGCTGTGGGAGCAATTCTGTCGATCACATCGCGTGATCTGCTCCACGGTGATCTCGGGAACCTCGTACCAGTTCAAGCAGCCCGTCACCGATCTGATCCTGGGCCGGCTGGGCCCGACGGTGCTGCTCACCGGCACCGCACTGGTACTCGCCGTAGTGATCGGGTTGTGGGTGGGCAGCCGGGCGGCGTGGCGGCACGGCAGCACGTTCGACCGGCTGATGACGTCGACGGCGCTGGTGCTGTGGTCGGTCCCGACGTTCTGGCTGGGCCTGATCGTGCTGCTGGTGTTCGCGGTGGGGCTGGACCTCTTCCCGACCGCCGGCATGACCTCCCCCGGTGGTGCCGGCGGTGGGATCGCCGGCGTGCTCGACGTCGCCCACCACCTGGTGCTGCCGTGCCTGACGATGGTGGCGGTCGTATACGCGCAGTACCTCATGGTGATGCGGTCGTCGCTGCTGGAGGAGATGAGCGCCGACTACCTGACCACAGCGCGCGCCAAAGGGCTGCGCGACGACGTGGTGCGCCGCCGGCACGCGGTGCCGAACGCGCTGCTGCCCACGGTCACGGTGATCTTCATCAACGTCGGCATGGTCGTCGCGGGGGCCGTCACGGTGGAGACGGTGTTCTCGTGGCCGGGTCTGGGCCTGCTCACCTACCAGGCACTCGCCGTGCCCGACCTGCCGCTGCTGCAGGGCACGCTGATCACGCTCTCGGCCGCCGTCGTGCTCATGAACGTGGTCGCGGACCTGCTCTACCGGCTCGTCGATCCCCGGGTGCGTACCGCATGACCGTCGCCGCAGATCGGCGCCGCGCGGCGCTGCGGGGTTCGCGCGCGGCTACCTCTCCCATCGGGCCGGTGTGGCCGGGCTGGTGGTGCTCGCCGTCGC
The DNA here is from genome assembly GCA_963724185.1 of Pyrinomonadaceae bacterium. Classification (GTDB taxonomy): domain Bacteria; phylum Acidobacteriota; class Blastocatellia; order Pyrinomonadales; family Pyrinomonadaceae; genus PSRF01. The sequence continues at coordinate 23,394 of CAVRTN010000004.1, forward strand.
GCTGCTGGTGGCGGTGTTCGCTCCGCTGCTCGTGCCGGCGGCGGCGCTCTCGGTCGTGGAGGCCGGCGGGCCGGTGCTGGCCCCGCCCGGTGCCGGCGGGCTGCTCGGCACCGACGAGAACGGGCGGTCGGTGCTCGCGCTGACCCTCGTCGGCACGCGGGTGTCCTTGCTGGTCGGGATCGCGGCGACGCTGCTGTCGGTGCTGTTCGGCTCGCTCGTCGGCATGCTCGCCGCGCACTTCGGGCGGATCGTCTCGGCGATCCTCATGGTGATCACCGACTTCTTCCTCGTGCTGCCGTCGCTGGTGTTCGCCATCGTGCTGTCGACGGTGCTCGAGCGCGGCCTGCTCACGATCGTGCTGGCCATCGGCGTCACGTCGTGGGCGTCCACCGCGCGGCTCGTGCGGGCCCAGACCCTGACGATCGAGGCGCGGCCGTTCATCGAACGGGCCACCGTCCTCGGCGGCGGGCACGCGCACGTCCTCGGCAAGCACGTGGTGCCCGCGGTGGCGCCGCTGGTGCTGGCCAACACCACGCTGACCGTCGGGAGCGCGATCATCGCCGAGTCCACCCTGTCGTTCCTCGGGCTCGGTGCCCCGGGCTCGATCTCGTGGGGCGCGATGCTGCGCTCGGCCGTCGAGTCGGGGGCGATCACGGCGGGCGCCTGGTGGTACCTGCTGCCGCCCGGCCTCGCCATCGTCGCGGTGGTGCTGGGGTTCACGCTGTGCGGCAGGGCGCTGGAAGTACAGCTGAACCCGGCGCTGGCGGCGCGGGCATGAGGCTCACGCACACCGTGATGCGTCCGCGCACACGTTCCAGCATGTGCGTGACCACACGAAGGCGTGCGTGAGCGATGGCTCTGCTCGAGTACCGCGACTACCCGACCCCCGACGGCGTCGAGCACGCCGTGCGCGGGGTGTCGCTGACCCTGGCGTCCGGTGGATCGCTGGGCCTGGCCGGCGAGTCCGGGTGCGGCAAGACGACCCTCGCCATGGCCGCGCTGCGGCTGCTGCCCCGCACCGCCCGCATCGGCGGCCACGTGCTCGTCGACGGGGCCGACGTGACCGAGATGTCCTGGGGCACCCTGCGCGCGCTGCGCTGGGCGCAGGCGTCGATCGTGTTCCAGGGGGCGATGCACGCCCTCAATCCCGTCCAGCGGGTCGGTGCGCAGATCGCGGAGCCGATCCGGCTGCACTCCCCCGAGGCGTCGACGTCGACGGGCGGGTGGCGGAGCTCCTGGAGCGGGTGGAGCTGGCCGCGCGGCGCGCCGCCGCCTACCCGCACGAGCTGTCCGGCGGGCAGCGCCAGCGCGTGATGATGGCGATGGCGCTGGCCTGCGACCCGCGGTTGGTGATCGCCGACGAACCCACCACCGCCCTGGACGTGGTGGTGCAGCAGCAGGTGCTCGAGCGGCTGTCGGCGCTGGTCACCGATCAGGGCATCGGCCTGGTGCTGATCTCCCACGACCTGTCGGTGCTGGCCGCCACCTGCGAGCGGGTGGCCGTCATGCAGCACGGCGAGATCGTCGAGGACGGGCCGGCGACGCAGGTGCTGCGCACGCCCCTGCACCCGCACTCGCAGGCGCTGGCCGCGGCGTTCCCGGTGATCGGGGATCCGGCGTGGCGGCACGTCGAGCCCGTCGAACCGGAGCCGGCGCCCGTGCTCGCCGCGGAGCGCGTGTCGGTGACCTTCGCGCAGCGCGGCGGTGGCGTCGTCCGGGCCGTCGACGACGTGTCCCTGCAGGTGCGACCGCGGGAGATCGTGGCGCTGGTCGGGCGGTCCGGCTCCGGCAAGACCACGCTCGCCCGCTGCCTGCTCGGACTGCAACGGCCGACGTCGGGCGTCGTCACGTTCGGCGGGCAGCCGCTGCCCCCGCTCGAACCGCGGGCTGCGCGCGCACCGCCGTCAGGTGCAGCTGGTGCTGCAGGACCCGACCGGCGCGCTGAACCCCCGGCACTCCGTCTACGAGGCCGTCGCGGAAGGTCCGCGGGTGCACCGCCTGCCCGGTGACGAGCGCGAGATCGTCGCCACCGCGCTGGAGCAGGCGGAGCTCCGGCCGGCCGAGCGGTACTCCGGGCGGCTGCCCGGTGAGCTCTCCGGCGGGCAGCGGCAGCGGGTGGTGATCGCCGGCGCCCTGGCGCTGGGCCCCACGTTCCTGGTCGCCGACGAGCCCGTCGCATCGCTGGACGCGTCGGTGCGCGGCGAGATCCTCGCGCTGCTGCTGCGCCTGCGCACGGACCTGGGCCTCGGCGCACTGGTGATCACCCACGACCTGGGTCTGGCCTGGACGATCGCCGACCACGTCGCGGTGATGTACGAGGGCCGCATCGTCGAGGAGGGGCCGACCGAGCAGGTGCTCACCGACCCGCAGCACGAGTACACGAAGGTCCTGCTGGGGGCGCTGCCGGCTCAGTGACGTCACACACCGAACGGTCACCGCACACATGTTGCAACGTGTGTGAGGTGCCCACTGGGTGTGTGACGTGATTACCGGCGCAGGAGCCGCGCGTCGGCGTCGAGCGTCAGCGTCTCGCCCAGCGGCACCGTGAGCTGGTCGGGGCAGTGCCCGAAGCCGAACTCCGTCACGAACGGCACGCCGAGCGGGTCGAGCCGGTCGAGGAGCACCTCGTGCACCCGTGCCGGCTCCCCGCAGTGCTGCCACGAGCCGCAGACGATGCCGGCGGCGCGGTCGAACCAGCCGGCGCGCAGCAGCTGGGTGAGGTACTGGTCGATGCGGTACGGCGCTTCGGTGACGTCCTCCAGCAGGACGATCGCGCCGTCGGGCGGGGCCGGGGTGGACGGCACCCCCAGACCGGTCACGAGCAGGCTGAGCGTGCCCCCGACCGTCGTGCCGCGGGCCGTACCGCCCCGCACCGTCTCGGCGCCCGGATGCGCGTCGATCACCGCAGGCGGGTCGAACAGCGCCGCCCGCAGGTGTTCCTGGGCCTTCGGGTGCTCGACGAACCCTTCGGTCGCGAGCATCGGCGCGTACAGCGTGACGACGTCGCAGCGCGCCCCCAGCTCGGTGTGCAGGGCTGTCACGTCGCTCGAGCCCACCAGCAGCGTGGGTTCGGCGGCGGCGAGCGCGTCCCAGTCGAGCAGGTCGAGCATCCGCTGGGTGCCGTAGCCGCCGCGCATGCAGAACACCGCTCGGACCTCGGGATCGCACCACGCCCGCTGGAAGGCCCGCGCCCGGGTTGCGTCGTCGGCGGCGAGATGCGGCAGCGCCCCGGGGGCGACCCGGTCGAGGCCGCTCCAGTCCAGGTCCCACTCGGTGAGCACCGACACCCCGGAGATCGCGAGCAGCGCCGGCACAGGGCCGGCCGGGGCCACGCACGCCACGCGGTCGCCGGTGCGCAGCGGTGGCGGACGGCGCCTCACCCGCGCAGTTCCAGTGGCTCCACGCCGGCGATCGGCAGGTCCAGCACCCGGGCGTAGAACCCCAGCTCGGCGGTCACCGCCGCCGTGATCGTCCCGGCCCGCCGGAAGCCGTGCTGCTCGCCCTCGAACGTCAGGTACGCGTGCGGGATGCCGCTGCCGGCCAGCTCCGCGACGAACCGGTCGGCCTGGACGGGCGGGCAGATCCGGTCGTCGAGGCCCTGCAGCAGCAGGATCGGGCCGGTGAGCCGCCGCGGATGGCTCGACGGCGAGCGCTCCCGGTAGCGCTGCTCGGTGGCGGGCAACGGACCGACGATGCTGTGCAGGTACTGCGACTCGAAGTCGTGGGTCTCCCCCGTCGCCCAGCCGAGCAGGTCCAGGATCGGGTAGAGCGACGTGCCGCACGCGTAGACGGGCCGGCCCCGTCGGGCGGCATCGCCGTCAGCGACGCCGCGGTGGTCCATCCGCCGGCCGAGCCACCGCGCACGACCAGCCGGTCGCGGTCGGCGAGCCCCTGCTCCGCGAGCTCCAGCGCGACGGCCGCGCAGTCGTCGACGTCGACGACGCCCCACTGCTCGCGCAGCCGGTTCGCCATTCCCGCCCGTGCCCGGTGGAGCCGGCGTAGTCGGGCGCGACCACCGCGAAACCGCGGCTGGTGAAGAACGCGAGTTCCACGTCGGGGAGCGCGAGGTTGCGGCTGGTCGGACCGCCGTGGACGTGCACGAGCAGCGGCGGCGCGCTGCCCTCCGTCGCGGCGTAGGCGGGTGAGGTCGGCGGGTACCAGACGACCGGGACCCCGGCCACCGTGCGCCGCTCGGGACGCGACAGCCAGGCGGGATCGGGCAGCGCGTGGCCGGTGTCGGCGAGCCAGGTGACCGCGCCGGTGCCGATGTCGGCCGTCACCACCGCGCTCTCGCGGTCGGTGCGTCCCGCCACCCCGAACACGCGCATCCCGTCGACGGCGACCCCGCCCGCCCACTCCACGAGGGGTTCGGCCAGCTCGAGGGGGGCGACGGTGCCGGCGTGCTCGTCCAACACGCACAGCCGGCCGGCCGCGTCGACGACGTGCCGGCCCCCGCCCAGCGGCGTGACCCAGCGCGAGCCCAGGCGCCACATCGCGCCGCCCAGCTCCCGCTCGACGGGCGCCAGGTTGCGCGGGGAACCACCGTCGAGCGGCACCCGGTAGAGGTTCCACCAGCCGTCCGGATCGGTGACGGCGAGCAGCCCGTCGGCGTCCCACGCCGCCTGCACGACGGCCTCGTCGGGCCCGCCGGCGACCACCCGGTGAGGGCCGAAGCCCGCGGCCGTCAGCTCCGCGACGCAGAGTTCGGTGCCGTCCCACGGCATCGCGGGATGGTTCCAGCCGATCCAGGCGGCGTGCCGACCGTCCGGGCTCGGGACGGGCACGGTGAGGAAGTGGTGCGACGCGGCGAGCACCCGTGGCTCGCCGTCCTCCAGCGAGATCGCCACGAGATCCCGGCGGACGTCGGTGGGCCGTTCGCCGGTGACGGTCTCGCGCACCGCCCACACCTCGGCGGGCGACGCGGCCGGGCCGAGCGTGTAGCGAACGCCGTGCTCGCGCTCGGGCACCAGCGTGAGCGGGCGCGGCTCCGCGCCCTCGACGACCGCGTAGACCCGCTGGTCGGACCACTCGGTGAACACCAGCAGGCTATCGCTCGACCCACCCCGGGCCTCCTCCGTCGGCCGGTCCATCCCCCGGTCGACCACGGTGTAGGCGGTGCCGCCGTACTCGTGCACCCGGTTGCGGGCGCTCCACGGCGCCCGGAGCATCTCGACGGGCTCGTCGGCGCCGTCGGCGAGCCGCCGGACGGTGATCCGCCCGCCCTCGGCTGGCAGCGACTCGATCCACCAGGTGGCCTCGCCGTGGCGCTGCACCGCGCCGGCACCGCCGCCGTGCCGCGCCACGTCCTCGGCGCCGATGGGCGAGGACCAGGTGCCGTACGGGGCGATCCGCCGGGCCACAGTCATGCGGCGGCGATCATGCGGCGGCGAGCTGCTCGCGGAGTCGCTTGAGCCCGTCGAACGTGTAGCGCTTCACCGAGCCCGTGGACAGCTGCAACGCCTCGGCGGCCTCCGCGACCGACATCTGCCACTGCACCCGCATCACCACGCACTCCCGCTCGCGCGGGGAGAGGGTGGCCAGCGCGGACTTGACCGCCAGCGCGTCCGCGACCTGCAGGGAGATGTCGGGACGGTCGCTGGCGATCTCCGTGCGCTCCTCGTCGGCGTCGACGGAGGTGAGGTTCTGCCGCTCCGGGATCACGGTGCGCAGCTCGCGGTTGATCTCGTTGCACACCGTGGTGAGCAGGTAGGCGCTCAGGTTGGTGATCTCGGGCAGGTTCTGCCGCTGCCGGCGCAGGATCTTCTCGAACGCCCGCTGCACGACGTCCTCGGCGCGGGCGTGGTCGCCCACCTTGCGGGCGGCGTAGCGCACGAGCATCGGCAGGCGCTCGCGGTAGGCCTCGGCGAAGCGCCGCTCGAACTCGTCGACCTGCGCCCGCGAGACCCGCCGGATGCCGGCGCGGCCCGGTGGGACGAGGCCCAGCACGATGCCGTCGCCGGCCCGGGCCGCCGCGAGCAGCGCGTTGCCGATCTCCGGGAACGCCGCCACGTCGTCATCGGTCTCGATCATCGGATCCCCCCTGTTGATCCCCGCCATTATCCATGCCCCGCCCGGCAGGATGCGGGTATGACCGACGCACGGATCGCCCACCGATTCGCAGGCCTCGACGTGAGCGCCAAGGCCGCCCTCTGCGCGGGCGGCGACGCCTGGCACACCGCCGCGCTGCCCGAGCACGGGATCCCCGCCGTGACCGTGGCCGACGGCCCCCACGGCCTGCGCCGCGACATCGGCGGGTTCACGGGTGCGCCGGCGACCTGCTTCCCGACGGCGTCGGCGCTCGGCTCGTCGTGGGATCCCGAGCTGGTCGCGCGAGGTCGGCGAGGCGCATCGGCCGGGAGGCGCGGGCGCAGGGCGTCGCGGTCGTGCTCGGGCCGGGCGTCAACATCAAGCGCTCGCCGCTGTGCGGCCGCAACTTCGAGTACCTCTCCGAGGACCCGCTGCTCGCGGGCCGGCTCGCCGCGGCGATGGTCGACGGCATGCAGGCGCAGGGCGTCGGCACCTCGCTCAAGCACTTCGCGGCCAACAACCAGGAGACCGACCGGCTGCGGGTCAGCGCCGACGTCGACGAGCGCACGCTGCGCGAGATCTACCTGCCGGCGTTCGAGCACGTCGTCACCACGGCGCAGCCGTGGACGGTGATGTGCGCCTACAACCGGGTCAACGGCGTCTACGCGTCGCAGCACCACTGGCTGCTGACCGAGGTGCTGCGCGACGAGTGGGGCTTCGACGGGCTGGTGGTGTCGGACTGGGGCGCGGTGCACGACCGGGTCGCCGCGCTGCGCGCCGGGCTGGACCTGGAGATGCCGCCCACCCCGGCGTGCAGCGACGCCGCGATCGTCGCCGCGGTCGCCGCCGGCGCGCTCGACGAGGCGGTGCTGGACACCGGCCGGTGCGCCGGGTGCTGCGCGCTGGTCGACGCAGCCCGGCCGCCGACGCCGGCGGCCCGACGGCGGTCGACGTCGACGCGCACCACGCGCTGGCCCGCGCGCGGCCGCCGCCGAGTGCGTCGTGCTGCTGCAAGAACGACGACGACGATCGCTGCCGCTGCCGCCGGCACGCCGGCGGACGCGGTCGCGGTGATGGGCGAGTTCGCCCGACGCCGCGGTACCAGGGCGCCGGCAGCTCGCAGGTCAACCCGACCCGGGTCGACGTCGCCGCTCGACGAGCTGCGCGCGCCGCGCTGACGGCGCAGGTGGCTTCGCCGCCGGCTTCGCGCTCGACGACGACCGCGACGACGCGACCTGGCTGACGAGGCGGTCGCGCTCGCCGCCGACGCCGACGTCGTGGTCGCCTTCCTGGGGCTGCCGGACGCCGCCGAGTCCGAGGGCTTCGACCGCACCCACATCGACCTGCCGCCGACCCAGCTCGAGCTGCTGGCCGCGATCGCCGCAGCCGCGCCGACGCGCCCGTGGTGGTCGTGCTCGCCAACGGCTCGGCGGTGCGCGCCGCGACCTGGGAGCAGCACGCCGCCGCGGTCGTGGAGTGCTGGCTGGGCGGGCAGGCCGCCGGCGGCGCGGTCGCCGACGTGCTGCCGGCGCGGTGAACCCGTCGGGGCGGCTGGCCGAGACGATCCCGCTGCGGCTGGAGGACAACCCGTCGTACCTGAAGTTCCCCGGCGAGGAGGGGCACGTGCGCTACGGCGAGGGCGTGTTCGTCGGCTACCGCGGCTACGACGCGACCGGCCAGGACGTCGGCTACCCGTTCGGCCACGGCCTGTCGTACACGACGTTCGCGCTACTCCGACCTGCGTCGTCACCGGCCGGACGCCGACGGTGTGACGGTCGCCGTCACCGTCACGAACACCGGTGACCGCCCGGCAAGGAGGTCGTGCAGGTCTACGTCGGTGACGTCGTCGACCGAGGTGGCGCGCCCGCCGCGCGAGCTGCGGCGATTCGCGAAGATCGCTCTCGAGCCCGGCGCGTCGAAGCGGGTCGAGTTCCGGCTCGGCGAGCGGGCGTTCGCGTACTGGTCGAGCAGCCGGCACCGGCTGGGTCGTCGAGCCCGGGACGGTCGAGATCGCGGTCGGCCCGTCGTCGCGCGACCTGCCGCTGCGGGCGCCCGTCGCGGTGCCGGCCACTCCCCTGCCGGTGCCGCTCGGCGGGATGGCGACCCTGCGGGAGTGGCTCGCGAACCCGGACGGTCTGGCGGCGCTGCGCGAGCTCGTGACCCGCCGGATCGGCTCGGCGGAGGTGCTCGACGACGAGCGGATCCGGTACGGCCTCGGCGCCTTCCCGGTGGCGGCGCTGGCGGCGTTCCTCGGGATGGGCATCCCGGCGGTGGAGTTCGACGAGGTGGCCGCCGCCCGCGGTCTCGACAGCGCATGACCGGCGATCCGGTCGTCCGGCTGGAGCGGTGGCGCGGCCCGTGGGAGCCGGCCGACCCCGACGCCGCGTTCAAGGCGGAGGTGGCCGACTACACCCGCCTCGATCCCACGGTCACGCTCGACGGGTTGGCCGCCCACACGGGCATCCCGGCCGGGGCACTCGCACGCTACGTGCTGGCGAAATGGGCCACCGCCGGCAGTGGCGGGCTGATGGAGCTCGGGCCGCAGGCCGTCGAACGCCTGTGGGAACCGATCGCCCGCGCCGAGGACGCCGGCGACGACGCCGCGCGCCTCGCCGCCTACGCGGAGCTGAAAGGCATCGTCTCGTGGCTCCGGGTGCCGCTGGAGCAGCCGGACGTCTACTGACGCCGAACCTCAGGTCTTCCCCAAATCCGTGGACCTGCGATGACGCGCTCCTTAACGTCGTGTGTCGAGCAGCACACCCCGAGGAGTCGCGTGATGTCCGGAGAGTCCGACGAACCCCATCAGCTGACCGCCCGCGACCGGGCGATCCTCGCCGCCGTCGCCGCGGGCGGTGCCGAGCTGACCTGGGGCGCCGAGCCCGATCTCCACCTCGACGGGCGGTGCTGCAGCGACCAGCCCGCCGCGCACCGGCTCGTCCGCCGGGAGCTCATCGCGCCGGCCGCGCCGTGCGTGACCGGCCAGCGGGTCGCCGCCGTGCTCACCCCGGCGGGCCGTGACGCGCTCATCCCGGTGCTCGTCACCGCCTGAGTCGCTGTCCCAAATTTTGGGACGATCGTTGCAGTATGTGGACGCCGCGCCCACCATCGATGCATGCGCGCCGATCAGGAGACCTACACGCACGGCCACGCGCCGAGCGTGCTGCGGTCCCACACCGTCAGGACCGTCGTCAACTCGGCCGCGTACGTCGCCGATCTCCTCGTCCCCGGCGCCGACGTGCTCGACGTCGGCTGCGGCCCGGGCACGATCAGCGTCGACATCGCGCAGCGGGTGGCGCCCGGCCGGGTCCTCGCGATCGACGCCGTGGAGGCGCCGCTCGCGGACGCCCGGGCCCGCGCCGCCGGCATCGACACGATCACCTTCGCCGTCGGCGACGCCTACGCCCTGGACCTGCCGGACGACACCATGGACGTCGTCCACGCCCACCAGGTGCTGCAGCACCTGGGCGATCCGGTGGCGGCCCTGCGGGAGATGCTGCGGGTGTGCCGGCCGGACGGCGTCGTGGCCGCGCGCGACGCCGACTACGCGGCCATGACCTGGTACCCCGCCGACCCCCGCTTGGACCGCTGGCTCGCGCTCTACCGGTCGGTGGCGCACGGGAACGGCGCGCAGCCCGACGCCGGCCGGCACCTGCTGGCCTGGGCCCGGGCCGCGGGTGCCGCCGACGTCACGGCGACGGCGTCGGTGTGGTGCTACGCCACACCTGCCGACCGGTCGTGGTGGGGCGGCATGTGGGCCGATCGCATCGTCGACTCGGGCCTGGCCCGCCAGGCGGTCGACGAGGGCTACGCGGAGACGGCGGAGCTCCGCGACATCTCCGACGCGTGGCGAGCATGGGCCGCGCATCCCGACGGCTGGTTCAGCGTCCTGCACGGGGAGGTGCTCGCCCGCCCCGCATCCGCGTGAGTACTCAATTCCCCGCGGTATGCACAGGCCTGGACGAACGTCAAGACCACCCGTCGCAGCTGGCCGGACGATGGGCGTTACCGCTCGTCCGCACACACCGTGTACTTGGCCCTTCACAGAACGGTACGAGCCGCTCGGCTCCTCAATACTGCGGTGTGCGGTCGGAGGAGCACAGTGGGTGATCACAGCTCCCTTGCTCACTCACCCGAGGACTTTCGTGGCCATCAGCATGCCGTTCCGCGACGCCGTCAGCACGGCCCGTTACGAGTCTGCGCTCACGATCACTCAGCCGCTGCGCGTGGTCCAGCGCCGTCGCCACAGCCGCGAGGCCATCGCCCGCCAGGCCGGCCGCCGCGGCGACGGCAAGCGGCTCCCCACCCTCGACGGTCTGCGCGGGCTGGCCGCGCTCGTCGTCGTGGTGCACCACGTCCTGCTCTCCCAGCCCGCCCTCGCTGCGCCGTACCTCGATCCCGGCGCGTCCGCCGAGTCCGGGCTCGCCTGGTGGTTCACCTGGACACCGCTGCACCTGATCTGGGCCGGGACGGAGGCGGTGTTCGTCTTCTTCGTGCTCAGCGGCCTGGTGCTCACGCTGCCGGCGATGACCGGGCGGCTGCGGCTGCGGGCCTACTACACCGCGCGGCTGCTGCGGATCTTCCCGCCGGTCTGGGTGGCGGTGGCGTTCGCCGTCGCGGTCGCGCTGGTGGTGCCGCGGGTGTGGCCGGCCGGCTCCAGCTGGTGGATGGTCGCGATGAACCCGCCGATCACCCCGGCCGGGGTGGCCGGTGACCTCACCCTGCTCGTGTCTCCCGGCGCCACCAACCACGTGCTGTGGTCGCTGCAGTGGGAGATGGTGTTCTCCCTGTTCCTGCCGGTGTTCGTGGTGATCGCCGTGAGCCGCCGGGTGGCCTGGTCGCACAAGATCGCGGCCGCGCTGGCCGCCGTCGGTGCCGCCGCCGTGTTCGACAACGTCGCGGTCTCCGCGCTGGCGATGTTCCTGCTCGGCTCGTTGATGGCCTCCGGCCGGGCGCACGTCGACTACGCGGCCGCGGTGATCGAGGGGCAGCGCCGGCCGACGCTGTGCTGGGCAGGGATGGGCGCGCTCGCCGCCGTCCTGCTCTCGGCGTACTGGCTGGTGAACGCCCCGGGCTGGGACCTGCCGGCCGACCACCCGGCCGTCGCACTCGCCCGCGCTCTGCAGGCGCTCGGCGCGTGCCTCGTCGTCGCGATCGCGTGGTTCTGCCCCGGCGCCCGCCGGGTGCTGTCGTCGCGGATCGTGCAGTGGCTCGGCCTGCGGTCGTTCAGCCTCTACCTGGTGCACCTCCCGCTGGTCAGCGTCACCGTGCTGCTGCTCGGCGGCACCCCGCCGCTGTGGGCGGTGCTGCTCATCGCCGTGCCGGCCGCGCTGCTGACCACCGCGGTGTTCTACCGCGTCGTCGAGCTCCCGAGCCACCGGCTGGCCCGCCGCGCGGCGGCCCGGCTCTCCGCCGAACCCGCCCGCGCGGCGTCCCAGTAGGACCTCTCAGCCCTTCACGCAGACCAGCGTGCGCAGCCGCGCCACCACGTCGACGAGATCGGTCTGCTGCGCCATGACGGTCTCGAGGTCCTTGTACGACCCCGGGATCTCGTCGAGCACCCCCTCGTCCTTGCGGCACTCCACGCCTTCGGTCTGCGCCTGCAGGTCGGCCACGGTGAACGTGCGCTTCGCCGCGTTCCGCGACATCTTCCGGCCCGCGCCGTGGCTCGCCGAGCGGTACGCCGACTCGGTGCCGCGCCCGCGCACGATGTACGAGCCGGTGCCCATCGAGCCCGGGATGATGCCCAGCCGGCCGTCGGCTGTGGAGATGGCGCCCTTGCGGGTGACGATCAGGTCCAGCCCGTCGTAGGTCTCCTCCGACACGTAGTTGTGGTGGCAGCTGATCTCCTCGCCGAACGTGACCGGCCGCCCCATCGCCCGCGTGAAGGCCGCCTTGACCAGCGCCATCATCACCATGCGGTTGAGCCGCGCGTACTCCTGCGCCCAGTAGAGATCGGCCCGGTAGGCCTCCATCTCCGGCGTGCCGGACAGGAACACCGCGAGGTCGCGGTCGGGCAGCTGCGCGTTGTGCGGCAGCTCCTTGGCGACGGCGATGTGCTGGTCGGCGAGCACCTTGCCGATGTTGCGCGAGCCGGAGTGCAGCATCAGCCACACGCCGTCCTGCGCGTCCACGCAGACCTCCACGAAGTGGTTGCCACCACCGAGCGACCCCACCTGCTGGTGCGCCCGCTTGCGGAGCTTGTCCGCCGTGGTCCAGGACATCTCCTCCGCGACGAGGTGCAGCCCGTCGAAGCGCTTCCAGAACCCGTCCCAGTCGTAGGCGCGGTCGAGCCCGACGCGGCGCAGCTCGGCGCCGTGCTGGTGCAGGCCGCGGCCCACCGGCACGTCCCGCTCGATGGCGGCGCGGACACCGCGCAGCGACTCGGGCAGGTCGGACGCGGTGAGCTCCACCGGTACCGCGGACATGCCGCAGCCGATGTCGACCCCGACGGCGGCCGGCGAGACCGCCTCGCGCATGGCGATCACGGAGCCGACGGTCGCACCCTTGCCGTAGTGGACGTCGGGCATGACGGCCACGCCGTGGGTCCACGGCAGGTCCGCCACGTTGCGCAGCTGCTGCTGCGCCGCGTGCTCGACGGTCGTCGGATCGGCCCACATGCGCACCGGGGCCCTGGTGCCCGGCATGATCTCCATGCCCGAATGGTCGCGCATCCCTCTGGACCGCGCGTCCCATTAAGGTCCTCTTCGTGGTGGCGACGATCAGGTTCCACGAGATCGGCGAGTCCGACGTACTGCGGATGGAGGACCTGCCCGTGCGGCCGCCCGGCCCGGGCGAGGTCCGGATCCGCGTGCAGGCGATCGGGCTCAACCGCGCCGACGTCAACTTCCGGCGCGGCACCTACCCCGTGCAGCCGGTGCTGCCGGCCGGGCTCGGGGTGGAGGCCACCGGCGTGGTCCTGGAGCTGGGACCCGACGTCGACCGGTGGGCCGTCGGGGACGCCGTGTGCGTGCTGCCGGCGTCGTCGCCCAACGAGCACCCGCTCTACGCGGAGGAAGCGGTCGTCGCGGCATCGGCGCTGGTCGCGCGGCCGGAGGGGCAGGACCCGGTGGTCGCAGCGGCGACCTGGATGCCCTACCTCACCGTGTTCGGCATGGTCGGCGAAGCGGTGCGGGTAAGGCCGGGCGACCGGGTGCTCGTCACGGAAGCGGCCAACAGCATCGGCATGGCGGCACTGCAGATGCTGCGCCACATCGGCGCAGAGGTCGTCGCGACGGCGGGCACCGCGCACCACGATGCGCTGCGCGAGCTGGGCGCCGCCGCAGTGCTCACCGCACCCGATCCCGACGCGGTCCGGGCGGGGTTCGGCGGGCACGACGCCGATCTGGTCCTCGACGCGGTGGGCGGGCCGGGGGTGCACGGGCTGGAGCGGCTCTGCCGCCCGGGCGGCACGCTGATCGTGCACGGAGCGCTGTCCGGGGAACCGACACCACTGCCGGCGGGCACCCGGCCGGTGTGGGTGCGCCGCTACCACGTCTTCGAGGTCACCCGCGAGCCCGCGGTGCTGCGCCGGGCCGAGCACTTCGTGCGGGTGCTGAATTCGGAATCATGGAAAGTGAAATTGGTAAGCGACATCAAACACTACTGATCTTGTGGTTCGCCATGCTCATGAATATGGGCATCCTGTTTCTGGTCGCTTTCATTGCGGCGCCGGAAGTAAACGGTTCGGCCAGCAAGTTGTTAACTCTTGTCCTCGCGGCCGTGGCCACCTTTTTGGTGGGGATTTCTTTCGCCGTCAAACGGAAGTTTTTCGAGCGTTCAGTTGACCGGCAGGACATGAGTTTAGTTCAGAAAGGCCTGGTCGTCGCATGGGCGATCTGTGAGGTAGGCGCGATGATTGGTTTGCTTGAACGGTTTCTGATCGGCAATCGCGATTACTTCGTGCTCTTTCTTCTGGCCGCGATCGGGATAGCTCTGCACTTTCCCCGGCGCGACGATCTGCGCTCGGCTAATTACAAAACACCGTTAGGCGGCGGAATCGTGTCTGAGTGATTGATGTCTACAGCAGCTAAACAATTTCACGAAGAAGAAGCAATCGGGAAGACCTACGACTTCCAGGTTGCTCGCAGGCTACTTCGCTACCTGCGTCCTTACGTGCGACTTCTGATCCCGGCGCTGCTGCTGACCTTACTGCTGAACCTGCTGGGAACTCTCCAGCCAATCTTCACTAAGTTTGCAATTGACTGGTACATCCGGCCGGGGATCTATCAAGGTCTGGGCACGCTTGTGGCGCTCTACGCCGGAGTGCAGGTCATCCGCCTGGTGTTCTCATATTTTCAGGCGCTGCTGCTCAACACCGTCGGCCAACATGTGATGTTTGACATGCGACGCGAACTCTACGACAAGCTGCAGCATCAGGAAGTGGCCTACTATGATCGCAATCCGGTCGGCCGGATCATGACGCGGCTCACCAGCGATGTTGATTCCCTCAATGAACTGTTCACCGCCGGCATCACCGATCTCCTGGGCGACCTGGTTATGATCGTGGCGATCATTGGTGTGATGTTATGGATGGACGTCCGGCTGACCCTGGTAATTTTGTTAACGGTGCCGATGCTCTTCGCAGCCACCACATGGTTTCGCAAAGGAGCTCGCAAGGGCTTGGACCTGGTTAGGACACGGCTGGCACGCATCAATTCATTCCTGCAGGAACATTTTGCGGGCGCGCAAACTGTTCAGATTTTTAACGCCGAACCAAAATCGTTGCGTAAGTTTCAGGAGATCGGCGCGAACTATCGCAAAGCAAACATAGATACAATTTTTTACTTCGCCATCTTCTTTCCGATAGTTGATTTCATCGCCGCCGTTGGTATCGCGCTGATAATCTGGTATGGCGGTTACCGCATGATGCAGAACACACCCGGCAACCCGGTGCTCACGCTCGGCGCCCTGGTGGCTTTCATCCAGTATTCCGGGTTTCTGTTTCAACCAATCAGAGACATCTCCGATAAGTACGGCATACTGCAGGGCGCCGTCATCGCTTCTCATCGCATTTTCAAGACACTGGATCTTCCGCTAGCGATAACCACTCCGGCGCATCCGCTAAAATCGTCTCGCGCGAAGGGAAACATCGAATTTGAGAACGTTTGGTTTGCCTATAAGGGCGAGGATTGGATACTCAAGGATGTTTCGTTTAAGGTCGAGCCGGGCCAGTCGATCGCGCTAGTTGGCCACACCGGTTCCGGCAAGACTACGATTACAAATCTCCTGATGCGATTTTATGACGTGCAGCAGGGCCGCATCCTGCTGGATGGAGTAGACATTCGGGATTGGGAACTGGAATCGTTACGGAAAAACTTCGCGGTCGTACTTCAGGACGTTTTCCTATTCAGCGGCACAGTTGAAAGCAACATCAGGTTGGGCCGTGAAGATATTTCTGAGGAACGGGTGAAGTGGGCTGCTCGAGAAGTACATGCGGATCGTTTTATCGAACGGCTGCCGGAACGGTACGCGGCCGAGGTCAGAGAGCGTGGCGCCGGTTTTTCAGTGGGCCAGAAACAATTGATTTCCTTCGCCCGCGCCCTGGCTTTCGATCCGGCGCTGCTTATACTCGATGAAGCCACCAGTTCAATTGACACTGAGACCGAACAACTGATACAGCGAGCCATCGAACGAGTAATGCTGGACCGCACTTCCATCGTCGTGGCCCACCGGCT
Organism: Pyrinomonadaceae bacterium; assembly: GCA_963724185.1. GTDB lineage: Bacteria > Acidobacteriota > Blastocatellia > Pyrinomonadales > Pyrinomonadaceae > PSRF01. The sequence goes on from CAVRTN010000004.1 coordinate 39,095, forward strand.
CTCAACCGTTCAGCGCGCCAATCGCATCATCGTGCTGCATCACGGCGAGATTCGAGAACAGGGCAGCCACCAGGAGTTGCTTGCGCAACATGGTCTCTACTGGAAGTTATATAAGCTTCAGTATGCAGACAGCGAAAAGCCACAAACACCAATGCTGAAGCCGGACGAGGAAGCTGCAGTCGAAAACATCGACGAGTTGCAACTCAGCGAGTGACGAGGATCGTTCTTCAAAATCACGAAAACAGGAGCCCAGGATGTTTACGTCAAAACTACTATCACGAGTTTTCGTTGTCACGCTCTTCATGCTAAGTCCGCTCCTGTTTCCCATTAGCGCCAATTTGCAGACGGCGCCGGCGACTCAAATAAGTTTTTCGATCTCATTTCCGGGTACCAGCAGCAGCTCGCCGCTCGACGGCCGATTGCTGCTGCTCTTTTCAAAAGACAAATCAAGAGAGCCTCGGCTGCAGATCAGCGAAGACCTGAACACCCAACAGGTGTTTGGAATAGATGTCACGGAATTGAAGCCCGGAGAGGAAGCGATTCTTGACGCGAATGCTTTCGGTTATCCAATCCGCTCTCTGGCGGAGTTGCAGCCCGGCGACTACGTCATACAGGCGCTGTTGCATCGCTACGAAACCTTTCGCCGTTCTGATGGGCACACCGTGAAGCTGCCGATGGATCGCGGCGAGGGACAACAATGGAATAGCGCGCCCGGGAATCTGTACAGCACGCCGCAAAAGATAACCGTAGGCAATGACAAAGATCGGACCATCAAGATAGCGCTCGACAAAGTCATTCCGCCGATCGAGCCTCCCAAAGATAAGAAGTACATCAAGCACATAAAACTTCAGAGCAAGTTGTTGACGAAGTTTTGGGGGCGCCCCATGCACCTCGGCGCAAACATTCTGCTGCCGGAAGGTTTCGACAGTCACCCAAACGCACGCTATCCGTTAGTGATCTTTCATGGTCACTTCCCTGCCGACTTCGGCGGCTTTCGTGAAACGCCTCCCGATCCAAAGTTAAAACCTGACTATAGCGAACGTTTCCACCTCGCGGGCTACAACAAAATCCAACAGGAGGAGGCGCACCAGTTTTACAAAGACTGGACGGGTCCCGGCTTCCCGCGCATGATCATTATCGAGATCCAACATGCCAATCCTTATTACGACGACTCCTATGCGGTTAACTCAGAGAACCTTGGACCATACGGCGATGCGATCACTCACGAACTGATTCCGCACATCGAGAAACAGTTTCGCGGCATCGGCAAAGGCTGGGCGCGCTTCATGTATGGCGGTTCAACCGGAGGCTGGGAAGCGCTCGCGGCGCAAGTCTTTTATCCGGATGAATACAACGGTGCCTGGGGCGCCTGTCCCGATCCAATCGACTTCCGCGCATACATGACCGTCAACATCTACGATCACAAGAACGCTTACTATCCGGATGCACCCTGGAAACATATTCCCCGTCCGGGGAAACGAAATTATCTGGGCGAAGTGTTCGCGACGGTCGAGGATCAAAACCACATGGAGCTGGCGCTCGGCACGAACAGTCGTTCGGGCGGGCAGTTTGATATCTGGCAAGCTGTCTATTCACCGGTCGGAAAAGATGGATATCCAAAACCGATCTGGGACAAGCTGACCGGCAAGATCGATCCCAAAGTTGCCGAATACTGGCGAGAGCATTACGACCTGGGCCATATCCTCCGTCGCGATTGGAAGAAGCTCGGGCCAAAACTCGAGGGCAAACTTCATATCTACGTTGGCGAAGCAGATAACTATTATCTAAACAACGCCGTCTACCTGGTCGAGAATTTTCTAAAAACGACTAAGAATCCGCACTATGGCGGCGAGGTGGATTACGAGCCACGAGCCGAACACTGTTGGAATGGTGATCACACGAGACCCAATGCGATTTCACGGCTGCGCTATCACCAGTTCTATGCGCCTAAGATCCTCGCGCGAATTCTCAAAAGCGCCCCGCGTGGCGCAGATCTCACCAGCTAGAGATACTAGCTAGCCGTGGTGTAGAATCAGCTGCAGAGAAGTGCTGCGTTTTGTTGTCCGACCATAAATCCGTGCCTTCACGTCTTCGTTCGGAATAAAATAAGCGTAATAACAGTCAATTGGTTGTTTTATTGAGGTTTGATTCACATGCGACCGTGTGCTCACCACTTGAGGGGTTTTAGCTTTTATCAACTTTGGCGACTGACGGCCCTATGCGCCGTGCTCGCTTTAGTGGCCGCTCTTGGTGTCAATTCCTTGGTTCCAGCGCAGGCAGGTGATCGCCCCACCCGCGCCGCAGGTAACACTTCGTCAACTCCAGCTGAAAGCAGTTCCGCGGCGCGATCGCATATGGTCGACGTTGTCGAGAGACTGCCGTTGAGTTTCGAAGTCAACCAGGGGCAGATTGATCGTCGCGTGAAGTTTGCCGCGCGTGGCAATGGTTATGGGATTCTGCTCACCTCAAAAAAAGCGGTCCTCGTCTTCAACCGTAAACAGGAAGTAAAGCCGGACGACGCAACCAAACCTGACATCACCCGGAACCGGAATCGTTCAGTCAGTGTTGTGCACATGGAGATGCTGGGCGCAAACGATGCCGCAAAGGTGACAGGTCTGGAGGAGCAACCGCAGAAGAGTAACTACTTGACGGGGAACGATACCAGCAAGTGGCGCACTGGCGTTCAGTCGTTTGCAAGGGTGCGATATGACAGCATCTACCCGGGCATCGATTTGGAATTCTACGGTAACCAGCGACAGCTCGAGTACGACTACATCGTCGCGCCCGGAGGCGATCCTGGGCGAATCAACTTTCGATTTGCCGGAGCGCAACGTGTCGGAATCGATGGCAAGGGTGATTTGGTTCTAACGACGCGAGCTGGAGAACTTCGTTTATCAAAGCCCAGGTTGTTTCAGGAGATCGATGGCCGGCAACACGAAGTAACCGGCGGTTTCGCCCTGCGGAGCCGGAATCGCGTCGGGTTTGAAGTCGGGGAATACGATCGCAGCCTTCCACTGGTCATCGATCCCGTATTGGTTTACTCGACTTTTCTCGGCGGATCATTTGGTGAGAGTGGGCAGGGTATCGCGGTTGACTCCAGTGGCAATACTTTTGTCATGGGGATGACGAATTCGTTCAGCTTTCCAGTTACCGCCGGAGCCTTCATCACCCAGGCATCCGACATTGATTGTGCCTCCACCAGACGAACATTCTGTGCCGGCGATGTTTTCATTTCCAAGATCAACTCAACCGCCTCTCAGCTTATCTATTCAACCTACCTGGGCGGCAACTATTACGACGCTGGATTTGGCCTCGCAGTAGATGCCGCAGGCAACGCCTATATCACAGGAAGCTCAGACTCACTTGACTTTCCCACGACCCCAGGAGCTTTCCAACGGGTGCACGGCGGCAGCTCGGATGTGTTTGTGACGAAGCTGAATGCGACGGGTAGCGGTTTAATTTATTCAACCTTTATCGGCGGTAGCGGCGCCGAAGACGCGCGGGCGATCAAATTAGACAGCGGTGGGAATGCATACCTTACCGGCATGACGTTTTCTCCAAACTTTCCCGTCACGCCCAATGCGTTTCAGTCGTCATACAAAGGCAACGGCGCTGATAACAGCTATGGCGACGCCTTCGTAACGAGACTGAATTCAACCGGCAGTGGTCTGATCTTTTCTACTTACGTCGGTGCCGTAAATGGTGAGATAGCCTATGGCCTGGCGACCGACAATGCGGACAACGTTTACATCACTGGGTTTACACTATCAAGCGATTTCCCGACGACACCCGGCGTGGTCCAACCCGTCGGCGCACGCGCAACACCTGTTGGCAACGGCATCTCATACGACAGTGACGCTTTTGTTTCTAAATTCAGCGACGCAGGGAACCTTCTCTACTCAACCTTCGTGGGCGGAGCACACCGAGATCGAGCGCAGGGCATAACGGTTGACGCGGACGGTAACGCTTACGTTGTCGGGACAACCTGGTCCAACGACTTTCCGGTCACCGCCCACGGATTTCAAATCGCTCACGGCGCTGCCTTCCAGAATGATTTTCAAGATCCACCGTCAAACCCCGACATCTTTGTCGTTAAGTTGAATCCTTCAGCCAGCGCGCTCGCTTATTCAACTTACCTGGGTGGGGCTTATGACGACTTCGGGAACGCCATCGTTGTCGATCCATCTGGCGCGGCATATATCACAGGCTCCTCACAGTCCTCCGACTATCCGACTACTGCGCTGAGGTTAATGCACAATGACAACGCCAGTGCAAAGGTCGTAATCACGAAACTGGACCCAGCCGGTGGCAGCATACCTTATTCAACCTTCATTGGAGCTCCATCCGGGAGGGACGAAGGCTTTGCCTTAACGCTCGGTGAACCAAACACCGTTTATGTAACCGGCGTCAGTGGGCAAAACGGAACCCTCGATCCCGCATTTGATTTTCCGACCACGCCAGGCGTCGGCCAGCCTGTCCGCGTAGGAGGGAGTGAGGCATTCCTCCTAAAGCTCGATGCGACTTTGCCGCCCGCTTACGTCATCAGTGGAACTATCCTGGACAATCTTGGCCAGCCTGTTGCAAATCATGACGTGGCAATCAGCGGTTGGACCAGCGCTACAGTCAAGACCGACGCTAACGGACACTATTCTTTCAATAATGGACTTGCCGGCGGAACTTATACCGTCGCGCCATCACAGGTTGGTTTCACTACAACGCCGTCGCGTCAGATCCTAAACATCGCCGCGGGCGATTTGGTTGCGAACTTCACCGCCACCCCTCGTCCTTCACAAGTTCCGGGACGACTGGCGTTTTCAAGCGATCGCGACGGAAATCCTGAAATCTACACCTCAGATGTCGACGGCTCCAGGTTGATCAGGGTGACCTACAAGGCCGCCTCGGAAACACAGCCAGCGTGGTCGCCTGACGGGCAGCAGATTGCTTTCGTCAGCAACCGCGATGGAAACCAGGAAATCTATGTGATGGATGCAGACGGCGAGAACCAGCGGAGGTTGACCGCAAATGCTGCTGCCGACGGTTCCCCGTCATGGTCGCCTGACGGACGCGAGATAGTGTTTTCAAGTTTTCGCGATAACGACTCGGGCATTTACATAATTAATGTTGATGGCAGCAGTGAGCGAAAGATTCCGAACGCCAATGGAGTCTTGCCGATGTGGTCGCCAGCCGGTGACAAGATCGCGTTTCTGCGATTCGGTGTAATCGCTTGTCTTATCAATACCGATGGAACCGGACTCTTCAATTTGATCCGAAACCCGTCGACCGGCAGCATTTCGTGGTCGCCTGACGGCAAAGCGATAGCTTTTACAAGCTTCATTGGCGGCACTGCTAACCTCTACACCATTCAGGTTTCTGACCGAAAAATCAGAAAGATTACCGCGGCCAGCTTCGCCATCTGGTCCCGTGATGTGACAAAGATTCTTTACTCGAACGGTGCCACGCTCTATACCATAAACTCAGACGGAACGGGCCAGCCTTTGGTGGTTAATTCAAACTACACCGGGCAGTATCCTTCATGGCAAAGCATTGATCCCAACTTACCGTCTATCCCCCCAGCGCGACCAAAAGCCACTTACGCCATCATCGGTCACGAGAGTCTTGGCGACGCCACCATAACCTTAAGCGGCACGCGTTCCGCCACGACGAGGAGCTCAAACTTTGCATTCATGTTTGAAGATCTACCGGCGGGGGGCGACTATACCCTTACTGCTTCGAGCCAGTTTGGTACCTTCAATCCGTCTTCGATAACGATCACGAATTTGAGCGAGCATCAAATCGTCAACTTCACCGGCACGCTAACCCAATTGAGCATTAGTGGCCGCGTGACCGACACGAGCGGCGCAGCTCTGCCGAACCTTCACATGACGTTGTCGAGAAACGGCTCTCCTAATGCTTCGACTTTCACCGATGCGAACGGTAACTACACGTTTTCAAACCTTACCAGGAATATGAACTACGTGGTTTATCCGCCGGGCAACTCCAATTACAGTTTTACCCCGGGCGCGGGGCTCTTTATGCCGTTCACCGAGAATGGCACCGCGGATTTCGTGGGCCGACTGCAAACCGTGTCGGAGTTCAGCACCTACGACCATTCCGTGAACGAAGGATCGGGAAGTTTGACGTTGAAGCTTGAGCGGCGCGGAGACATCTCAGTTTCATCGACCGTTAATTACCTCATGTATGAGAACACGGCGAGCAACCGTTCAGACTTCATGAACGCCTGGGGAACGCTCCGATTCGCTCCTGGTGAGACCAGCAAAGATCTGACTGTTCACATCGTCAACGACGCGCTCCATGAATCCGAAGAATTTTTTGTGGTCGCTATCCTCAGCACAATTGGCACCGCAATTGGCAGCCCTAGCACCGCCCTGGTAAGAATTGTTGACAACGATCCGACGAGTGGGCCAAACCCGGTGAAGGATCCAGGTTTCCATACAGAATTCTTTGTCAGGCAGCAATACCTCGATTTTCTCAATCGCCCACCGGACGCCACGGGCCTTTCATTCTGGAAAAATCAGATCGATGAATGCGCGACGCAGGAATGTCGCGAGGTGAGAAGGATAAACGTAAGCGCGGCCTTTTTTCTGTCGATCGAGTTTCAGGAGACCGGTGACTTCGTTTACAAAGCGTATCAGTCTGCGTTTGGTTCACGAATCGAAAACACGGTGCCGGTGACCCTGCCGGAGTTTTCACCGGACGTCCAGCAAATAGGTGAAGGAGTAGTTGTCAATCAAGGGAATTGGCAGCTTACGCTTGAACAGAACAAGCAGGCTTACCTCGACACGTTTGTGGGGCGCACGCTCTTTCGTAATCGCTACCCGCAAACGATGTCGGCGGCGCAATTTGTCGATGCTATGAATCTGAACACCGAAAACTCGTTGACCCAGGGTGAACGGGATAGCCTCGTGAGCCGACTCGCAGGGGGACAAATCACTCGGGCCCAGGTGCTCCGTGAAGTTATCGATAATGCGAACTTCGATCGCCGGTTCACTAACCGCGCTTTCGTGCTAATGCAGTATTTCGGTTACCTGAAAAGGAACCCAAATGAAGCGCCGGAATCTGGGCTAGACTACGCCGGCTACAACTTCTGGCTCTCAAAGCTCAACCAGTTTAATGGCAACTTCGTAAATGCCGAGATGGTCAAGGCATTTACTACATCGACCGAGTACAGTCAACGATTTGGACCATGACGGGCGGCGAGCGCCGGTTAATCGTTCTGTCTAGCAACTGGCCTCGGTTTCATCGCGTCTCCGTCTGCAGGAGTGCTGAATGACTTTGCGAAAAATTTTGGCAACGCTGTTGCTGATTGTAATCACGACTCCGATCGTCTACGGCCAGGCAAGAAATCGAAACAGGACGTGGCTGAATGGGACGTGGGAAGGCACGGGTTATCAGATTGATAACAACGCGCTGTGGACCATGCTACTCACAGTTAAGGGCAATCGTTATCAGATCGCCTACCCATCGCTCAATTGTGAGGGCCGGTGGCGGCTGATCAGGATAACTCGAACGACTGCGCGATTCAGGGAAATACTGTCCAGCGGAGCCGGTGTTTGTGCAGATAAGGGCACCGTGGTTATTCAGCGACTGAGCCACCGTCAACTCGCCTTTCGTTATATCAACCTGGGCGAGACGGATGTGACGTCCTCGTCCATCCTCAATCGCAAAAAATAATTTGTCAGAACCGCCTGCGTGAGCGGGCAGTGATCTCGGCTATGCTTAGCTGGTGAAACAACGCCGCCCGCTCCCGCAGGCGGTTCTGACAAGATCTTTTGCCGACAGACAGCAACGATCATGGACACCAACGCCTATCTCAATCGAATCAACTATCACGGCTCGCTCGATCCAACGGCGGAGACCTTGCGCGAATTGCAGGTCGCACATCTGCAAGCCGTGCCTTTCGAGAATCTCAGCATCCATTCAGGTGAGCCGATTGTCCTCGACGACCAATCGTTATTTGAGAAAGTGGTTGCGCGACGGCGCGGGGGCTTTTGTTATGAGCTCAACGGTCTCTTCGCCGCATTGTTGCGGAATCTTGGGTTCAAGGTTGAGATGCTTTCGGCGGGCGTGATGAATTCGGAGGGAGTTGTTGGGCCAGACTTTGATCATATGACGCTGATGGTTGTGTTGGATCAGCGCTGGCTTGCCGACGTCGGCTTCGGCGATTCTTTTCTCGAGCCGCTATTGCTCGATGACCGCGGAATCCAGGCGCAGGGCAATCGTGACTACAAAATCGCTGGCGAGGGCGAAAACCTGACTCTGATGCAGCGTGAGAAAGACGGTGATTGGATCGCGCAATATCGTTTCACTCTCGAGCCGCATGTTTACAGCGACTTTGCGGAGATGTGTCACTACCATCAAACATCACCGGAGTCACACTTCACCAAAGCTCCGCTCTGCTCGCTCGCAACGATCGATGGACGAATTACACTCAGCGGCGGGCGCTTCATTACAACTGTCAAAGATGGACGGCAGGAAGTTTCGGTCTCTGACGAGGGTGAGTTCGCCAAACTTCTGCGGGAACGTTTTGGAATTGTGCAGGGATAACAACCGGACAGCTAGTCGCCATCTGATTTTGCTTCGAGTGGCAATCCGGCTTTTTCCCAGGCCGCAAAACCAATGAACAGCGGGTGGACGTTCTTGAACCCATGTTTCGCAAGCTCTGTCGCAACGCGGGCGCTGGAAGCTTCGTGCGCACAAGTGCAGTAAGTGATAACCGTGCGGTCATGAGGAATATTCGAGAGGTGTTGTTCAACCTCATCAGCGGGCACGCGAATAGCGCCGGGCAGTTTGGTCTCAGCTTCGGCCCACGCCTCCGGGTTACGTGAATCAACAAAAGTGAATTGTTCCCCGCGATTGATTCGCTCGCTAACTTCATCAATCGTTACCCTAGTGGTTTCCATTGCTGCCTCCTCTACAAATTTCGCCGGGTCGTCTCTCCCGAATTCGGGACAGGCAAGAATGCCTGTCCTACCTAGGCTAGATCAAACAATAATATTTCAGACTGATCCTGAGCAGCGATCTTGAGGCTTGATTCCTCGCTGACCGCGGCGCCGTCTCCCTGATTCAACTCAATATCATTTACTACTACGGTGCCAGCCGCAACCTGAACCCAGGCATGACGGCGAGGCTCGAGCTGATGGACGACCTCCTGTCCCTGATCCAATACTGACGCATAGACCCGCGCGTCCTGATTAATTCTTACCGCTCCATCGTCGCCGTCAGGCGAGATAATCAAACGCAACCTATTGCGCTTTTCCTCAGTCGGAAACTTCTTCTCTTCATAGTCAGGCTCAATTCCTTCCTGAGCTGGAAGAATCCAAATCTGCAGCAAGTGAACAGGTTCATCGCTTGAACCATTCGCTTCGCTGTGCGTCACCCCGGTGCCGGCGCTCATGCGTTGCACGTCACCCGGACGAATGACCGATCCGTTGCCCATGCTGTCGCGGTGTTGTAGCGCACCTTGCAGGATGTAAGTGAAGATCTCCATGTCGCGATGGCCGTGCCGCGGAAAGCCTCGGCCGGGAGCTACCACGTCTTCATTGATCACACGCAGGCTGCGAAAGGCCATGTGGCTCGGGTCGTAATAATCTCCGAAAGAAAAAGTGTGGTAGGTATCAAGCCAGCCAAAATCGAAATGGCCGCGATCGTTTGCCTTGCGAAGTTTAATCATGACAATCCCTTGTGGTCAGTCGTCGCAATAAAAATTTCTGCAAGCTCATTTAGCCCGCGAGCATCCTCATCGTCAAACCTGCTCAATAACGGGCTGTCGAGATCCAACACGCCAATCAATTGATGGTCCTTGATTAGCGGCACGACCAGCTCCGACTGAGACTTACTATCGCAGGCAATGTGTCCGGGAAACTCGTGAACATTTTCGACTACCACCGTCTGCCTTATTTCGGCAGCAGTGCCGCAAACTCCCTTGCCCATCGCAATGCGGACGCATGCCGGTTCTCCCTGAAACGGGCCCAAAACCAACTCACCATCTTTGTAGAGATAGAATCCGGCCCAATTCAAATCAGGCAGCGAATGGAATAGCAGTGACGAAACGTTGGCGGCATTGGCAATGAAATCCTGTTCGCCTTCAATGAGGCTGCGAAGCTGCGCCGCGAGGTGCGAATACAACTCGGACTTCGATGCGGTTTCATGTTTTGCCAGCTGAAACGTCATATACTCGCCTCTTTAGATTAGCGACAATAGAGTCTACCGGAAAGACGCAAGGACTCGCAGAGTGACGCAAAGCGCAAACTCCTTCGCGGGCCTTTGCGTCAAACCTTGCGTCATTTGCGGTTCACTTCTTCTTCGCTGTGTTGCGATGGCCGAATACTGATCACCACAGATTTCGATACCGGCGTATTGCTTTTATCTGCAACGCTGCGCACCGGCACGAGCACGTTGGTCTCAGGAAAATAAGTAGCAGTCGAACGCCGCGGAATGCTGTAAGGCACTACCGCGAATCGACGCGCGACGCGCTCTTCGCCATCAAAATGACTAAACAGATCGACCAGTTGGCCTTTCTCAAGACCTGCCTCTGCCATGTCTTCGCGATTCAGAAAAATGACGCGCCTGCCGTTATAAATGCCCCGATAGCGATCATCGAGCCCATAGATAGAAGTGTTGAACTGATCATGAGTGCGGATGGTCATCATCAGATATTGATCCGGCTTCAAGTCATGATGCGGCACGGGATGGACTGTAAACTTCGCGCGTCCATCATCTGTCTTGAAGACGCGCTCACGCGGCGCGCTCGGCAGATGAAATCCGCCAGGCACGCGAACACGTGGGTTGTAGTTTTCAAACCCCGGGACCACTCGCGAAATATGATTGCGAATTAGATCGTAGTCTGCCGCTAGTTCGAGCCAGTTGATGTTTGAGCGATCGCCAAGCGTCGCGGTCGCCAGACGCGCAACTATCGCCGGCTCGCTCAGCAAATGCTCGGACGCCGGTTGCAGAGAGCCTCGCGAAGCCTGAACCACAGCCATTGAGTTCTCGGTCGTGACGAATTGTTCGCCAGTCGCCTGCATGTCAATTTCAGTTCGGCCCAAACAAGGAAGGATTAACGCTTGCGCGCCCGTAACCAAATGCGCGCGATTTAGTTTCGTCGAAACTTGAACCGTCAGGCTACATCGTCGCAGCGCGTCCGCAGTAAATTCCGTGTCAGGAGTTGCTGAAAGGAAATTGCCGCCGAGCGCAAAAAAGATTTTGGCCTTGCGCGCGTGCATTGCCTGGATCGCGTTCACGGTGTCGTAGCCATGATTAAACGGAGGCTCAAATTCAAACTCCCTACCGAGATTATTTAGAAAGGCGTCGGGCGGTCGTTCCCAAATCCCCATAGTCCTATCGCCTTGCACGTTACTGTGTCCTCTGACCGGACAAAGCCCAGCCCCCAGTTTACCGATCTGGCCACGGAGCAACATCAGATTCACTATCTCCTGGATATTGGCTACGGCGTTTTTGTGCTGGGTGAGGCCCATGGCCCAACAAAAAATCGTGCGCTCGGATTCCACAAAAATGTTTCCGGCTTTCTCAATTTCTGCTCTTGAGATTCCCGACTGTTCGACGATCTCGTCCCAGTCAGCGATTCTTAACGCTCCAATGAATTCGTCGAACCCGGACGTGTAATCGCGGATGAACTCCTGATCAAACACGGACGCAGGAGATCGTTCTTCGGCAGCAAGCACAACCTTCATTATCCCTTTCAATAATGCGACGTCGCCATTGATGCGCACCTGAAGGAATAAATCCGACAGCGCTGTGCCGCTACCCAACAACCCCAAAACATCCTGCGGATGTTTGAACCGGGTCATCCCTACTTCCGGAAGCGGATTGATATGCACCAGCTTGCAGCCATTCTTCTTCGCCTGCTCCAACGCGCTGAGCATCCGCGGATGATTGGTCCCGGGATTTTGTCCGATCACGAAAATTGCCGTGGCGAGGTTGAAGTCTTCAAGAGTAACCGTGCCTTTGCCGGCGCCGATGGTTTCACCCAACGCGGAGCCGCTGGACTCGTGGCACATGTTGGAACAGTCCGGAAGATTGTTGGTTCCGAATTGCCGGACGAAGAGTTGATAAAGAAATGCCGCTTCGTTACTGGTGCGGCCTGAAGTGTAGAAGATGGCTTCGTCGGGATGGTTCAGCGAGTTCAACTCACGACCTACTAAGGCGAATGCATCGTCCCAGTTAATAGCTTCGTAGTGAGTCGCGCCCGTGCGCAGGATCATCGGATGAGTTAAGCGGCCTTGTTTCCCCAGCCAATGGTCCGATTGCAACGAAAGATCGGCGACACTCCATTTGCGAAAAAATTCCGGAGTAAGCCGTTTGGTGGTAGCTTCATCGGCAACGTGTTTCGCGCCGTTTTCGCAGAATTCAGCGTGTGAACGTTCAGCATCGGGCTCAGGCCAGGCGCAACCAGGACAATCAAATCCCTCTTTCTGGTTGAGCTTCATCAAAGTGCGAACGCCGCGCACTATGCCCATTTCCGCCCAAACAGTTTTGGCCGTCGCCACGATTGAGGGAATGCCGCCGGCTGATTTGCTGAGCGGTTCGATCTGAACCAGCGAAGGTTCTTCGGGAGATTGCGCGCTGGGTGTGGTCGTTACTTCTCGTTCTGACATTTTGTTACATCGCCTGGCGCCAAATGGAAAGTCGAAGCTCTTATTCTAAACTACTCCGTGCGAGGTGCTCAAAAGTTGACTTGCCTGCAAGTAATAGCTTAAAAGTCTCTGCTCCGCTTGAAATGAATCATTACAAAACTACTTCGTTGAATCGAGGGAAAACCCGGATGACTCGTTCACTCTTTCGCTGTCTCGTTGTGTGCTTCGTGTTTGCATGCATGTGCGCCGCTGCTGCTGCTCAGGTTAAGCCTGGCCGCGATCCCAACCAGGCTACCGACGAGGCATACACGAAAAAGATACGCGAGTACACCACGGAGCCTTTCTTCAATTCACCTTTGACAGATTACTTGCCGGCCTCACCGACAGTGCCAACGCCAAAATCTGTTTTGGGAGACGTAGCGGGTGCACCAGGCAAGCTGCCTTATGTGGAAGAGGTCAATCGCTACATGCGTATGCTGGAGAAGGCCAGCCCGCGCGTAAAAGTGTTTTCAATCGGCACGTCGGAAGAAGGCCGCGAGATGATAGCTGTCGCCGTGGCGTCGGAAAGCCTACTGTCGCGTTTGGACGAAAACCGCGCTCGTCTCTCAAAGCTCGCCGATCCTCGGAGCATCAACATGAATGAAGACGAGGCTGATCGCCTCGTGGCCGCTTCGTTTCCGGTTTATTACATCACCGGCGCGCTTCATTCGAACGAAACCGGTTCCCCCACCGCGCTGATGGAGCTCGTTTATAGACTTGCGGTCGACGAAAGCGCCTACGTCAAATCCATTCGCGACAACGTGGTTACCTTGATCACACCAGTCGCTGAAACAGACGGGCGCGATCGCGCCGTCGACGTTTACAACTGGCATCTGGCCAATCCCAAAGCAAGTTGGCCACCCCTGATTTACTGGGGTCATTACGTGGCCCATGACAACAATCGCGACGCTATCGGGCTTTCATTAAAGCTGACGCGGAACGTCCTGAACACATATCTCACCTGGAAACCACAAGTGCTCCATGATCTGCATGAGTCAGTCCCCTATCTTTACGACAACACTGTGGGCGATGGTCCGTATAACGCCTGGGTTGATCCGATTCTGACTGACGAATGGCAGATGATCGGCTGGAACAATGTTTCCGAGATGACGAAGTTTGGTATGCCGGGCGTCTTTGCTCACGGAAACTTCGACACTTGGTCACCCGGTTATCTAATGTTTATCGCTGCTACCCATAATGGGATCAGTCGCCTCTATGAGACTTTTGGTAACGCGGGCGCCGATACAGTCGAGCGGACGCTTTCGGCGGACGACTACAGCCGCACATGGTATCGTCAGAATCCGCCATTGCCCAAAGCGAAATGGTCGCAGCGCAATAACAACAACTACCAGCAGACTGCGTTGTTAGTGACGCTCAATTACTTTAGCAACAACACCAAGCTCTTCCTCAAGAACTTCTATCTGAAGAGCAAGCGCTCGGTTTTGAAACCGAAGAATGAAGGACCCGCGGCTTATGTGTTTTCCGCCGAGGACCCGCGCTCAGGCAACCAGGCGGAACTGCTGAGAACCTTGCAAGCCCAGGGCGTTGAAATCAGCCGCGCCACCGCTCCTTTTACAGTTGAACTCAAAACCAAAAAGGCAGCGAAACCAGGACCCGCAGCGGCAGGTTCGCCTTCTGCTTCGCCCTCGCCGACGCCGGTGACGACTCGGTCGTTCCCAACGGGCAGTTATGTGGTTCGCATGGACCAGCCCTATAGCCGCATTGCCGACGCCTTGCTCGATTACCAATACTGGGCGCCAAACGATCCGCAAACCGAAATCTACGACGACACAGCCTGGACCATGGGTGAGTTGGCAAATGTTGAAGTGGTGCGGGTGCCGAGTGCGACCGTGCTCGACGCTCCCATGGAACGCGTCACCGGTGAGATTCGCGCGCCGGGGGCGATCAATGGAGCGGGCTCCGTCTACCTCATCAACCATAACGCTGACAACAATCTGGTCACGCTGCGCTACCGTCTGAAAGATCTGAATATTGAAGCGGCCGAAGAACCATTTGAAGCGGCGGGTAGAAAGTTCAACCGTGGCTCATTCATTATTCGCAAAGCGACCGCCGGCGAATTGCAACGAGTTGCGGCGGAACTGGGAATTGCCGTTCAAGCCGTGGCCGAAGCGCCCGTTGTTAAGACCCATCCCGTGAGACCGGCGCGCATCGCCCTGATGCATACGTGGCTTTCAACTCAGGATGAAGGTTGGTGGCGTGTAGGCCTTGATCAGTTGCAGGTGCCTTTCAGCTATATCAGCACACAGGACGCCGCGAAAGATCCTGACTTGAAGTCGAAGTATGATGTGATCATTTTTGCGCCGGTCGGACGCGATCCGCGCGCGTTTGTGACGGGCATGCCGATGTTTGGAAATCCTTTGCCGTGGAAGACCACACCGCTAACTCCCAACCTTGGCAAGATCGATTCAACTGACGATATGCGACCCGGGCTCGGCTGGTCGGGGCTCGAAAATTTGCAGAAGTTTGTCCAAAGCGGTGGCGTTTTTCTGACCGTCATGGACACTGCCAACTTTGCAGTTGACTTCAACTTTGCGCCGGGAGTTTCAATCGCCCGCGCGCAACGACTGAAGGCAATCGGCGACATCCTGCGAATGAAGACAGTAGATAGCGCCAGTCCGATTGCTTACGGGTATGGCGACTCGCTCGCGATGTATTGTGCCAATGGCCCCATCTTTAATCTGAGTAACTTTGCCGACGGACGCAGCCGGCGCGGTCCGCGAGAGCAAAGAGTTACGGGCCGCGGGACGCCGGATGATCCCGATACCGTTCAAGGTCGTCCGCCGGTTGAAGTGCCGGAAATGCCGAAAGCTGAAGTTTGGGAAGCGCTGCCTTTGACGGATGAACAACGCCGCAACGCTATGGGATTGATTCCGCCGTCACAGCGGCCGCGCGTCGTGCTTCGTTATGCCGACAACAAGGAGCTTTTTGTTTCGGGCCTGTTGGATGGCGGTGATGAGATTGCCCAGCATGCAGCCGTGATCGATGTGCCCTCGGGCCGCGGCCACGTCGTGCTGTTTTCAACTAATCCGATGTGGCGTGGACAAACGAAGGGTAGCTACTTCCTCGTCTTTAACACGATCTTGAACTTCGATAACTTGAATGCGGGGCGAAAAATCGACGAGAAGTAGATGCGGCTAAGCTGCCTCTAAAAGGGCACGTTCGATTTCTTGCGGCAGATCGATGAACATGAAAAACTCGGCTGGGTACAGGTAATCTTCGCCTTCATTATCCACCACCCGAACGTGGTTTGATTTGGCGGCGCTCGCATCAGGGAGCACGCGGTAGATCATGCGGGGAGTGAGTAGATCGGCATCGTCACTTTGGATGCAGACCGCAAATTTAAACCCTATTTTGGTGCTTTTGGACATAGACTTAATCGAGATAACGTTTGATCCTCAATTTTCTCTTTCCAATGCCATGAGCTTCGAACCAATGGATTTCCGCCAGGCGAATCGTACCATCATTGAGGCGAACATTGGCAACACCTTTTAGCTTCCGCCAGCGACCTCTTCCATACCGCTCTTGAGGCATTCCGCGTATTCGAACGCCGCGGTTAACTGCAATTGTCTGAATTTCTGAGATCGTTCCAACAATTTCAAAGAACATTGGCAGCCCTTATCCCTCGATGTTTGGTTCGCATGGCGAGCCATCATAGGGATGACAGACTCTTTCGGCATCATCAGTGGATCAGAACACGATTATCAGTATTGCGGAATTTCTTTTATAGCCCAAGGTCTGGCAACCCTCATCAATCCCGAATCCATCTCAAACGCAACGCGCAAGAAGCGGTTGTCACTCCCGTTCATCAAAAGCAAGCATAAAGCTTCGCTAATTTCGCGGGTGTGATCTCCCGGTTGTACGCCTGCCTTCCGATCCCAGGGGTCTATCTAGTTTGAATTCTCTTTCGAGGTGACTATGCGAAGAATCATACCCGCCGCAATTGGCTTTCTGAGTATTGTGATGTTCGTTTGCGCTATGTTGGCTCCGAGTGGACTGACACAGGAGATAACTGGCCCGCAAACCCCAATGCCTGTTCATGGTTTCCACTCGACCGCTTCAAACCTGATCATTCCTCAATCGAGAGCTTATGCGCTGCACGCTCAAGCTGATCTCATTCAGGTGAGCGAAGTGGTCGCCGACGTCCGCATCATGCAACAAGTGGCCACGACTACCCTCGATGTTGGCATAACCAATCCCAGCGGCCGCCAACAGGAAGCTGAGATGATGATCCCGGTACCTGATGGAGCGGTGTTGCGTGGGTTCACTTTTTCAGGTTCGTCCAAAGAGCCTACGGCGAAACTTCTGCCGAAAGCGGAGGCCCAGGCGATCTACCGCTCCATAGTCAGCAAGTTGAAAGACCCGGCATTGCTCGAATTCGCCGGCTACAACATGGTCCGTTCCAGCGTATTTCCGGTTCCGGCACGCGGCAACCAGCGCGTCAGGCTGGTCTATGAACATATCCTGCGCGCCGACGGCAATCGCGTGGACTACGTGCTGCCGCGAAGTGAATCTTTTGAAGCCACTGCCACACCCTGGAAAATTTCCGTTCGTATTCAATCCAAGACACCACTTTCCGCGGTCTACTCGCCCAGTCATCAAGTGGTTGTCGATCGGCCGACGGTTGCCCAAGCCGCAGTGCGGGTTGCCGGCGATAAGAAACTCGAGCCCGGTCCTTTCCGTCTTTCATATCTGGTCGAAGGCGCCGGACTGACAGCATCTCTGCTTGCTTATCCGGACGCGCGCATCGGCGGTGGTTATTTTCTGTTGCTTGCCGGAGTACCGGCCGGAGCGAAGGCAGAAGGACCTGCAATCAAGCGCGAGGTGACTCTGGTAATCGATCGTTCCGGCAGCATGCAGGGTGAAAAGATTAAGCAAGCGCGCGCCGCCGCGCTTCAGGTTGTTGAAGGACTGGACGACGGTGAGGCCTTCAACATCATTGACTACTCCGACTCGCTCGCTCGCTTCGCCGAGCGTCCAGTCATCAAGGACAAGCAGACAATTGTTCAGGCGCGCTCATATATAAAGCGGCTCACAGCAGACGGCGGAACAAACATTCACGATGCTCTCGTCGAAGCGATGAACCAGGCTCCTACGCCAAAGATGCTACCGCTAACAATCTTCCTGACGGACGGGGTGCCCACAGCCGGTCAAACTCGCGAATCGGCTATTCGCAGCGCAGTGGTTGCTGCCAACGTGCACAAACGCCGCATCTTTTGTTTCGGTGTCGGCTTCGACGTCAATGCACCGCTGCTGACATCAGTTGCCAACGCGACGCGCGCAACTGCCACCTTCGTTTTTCCCAATGAAGACGTTGAAACAAAAGTTTCGCAGGTATTTCGCAGGCTTGCGGGGCCGGTGCTGGCAGACCCTCAACTTGCCACACTTGACGTGAAAGGCGCCGCAACCACGCGAGCGGTTCGAGAACTGCTACCTTCGGAACTCAGCGATGTTTTCGAAGGCGATCAAATAGTGTTGCTGGGCCAATACCAGGATAACGACCCGCTGCATTTCCGTATCAGCGGCAATTATCTTGGGGCGCCGCGCACCTTCGATCTCAAGTTTGATATGGACAAAGCCACGACGCGCAATGCTTTTGTTCCACGTCTATGGGCCAGCCGGAAAATTGCGCGGCTGATTGAAGTGATTCGGGAAGCCGGCGCCGATAACGCGACCGTTGCGCGGGCTACGAATCGCGGTGGAGGGCGCGTGCCTACAGTGATGGCTGGTGGCCCATTCGGCGGCAACAACGCGAGCGCCCCGGTTGATCCGAAGTTGAAAGAGTTGGTTGACGAGATCGTCAGACTCTCAACTGAATACGGAGTGTTGACTGAATACACTTCGTTTCTCGCTCTCGATGGTACTGATCTCTCGCAACGCGACGCTCTCAACGAACAAACTCGTAACTCTTTAATCCAAAACGTGCAGAACACCCGCACCGGCATGGGCGGCGTCACACAGGGAATGAATGTGAGCACGCAGCGGACACAATCCAGCGCGAACCGATCCAACTTCTACTTCACGCAAAATATGGAGCGCGTGGAAATTACCAACGTGCAGCAGATCACCGATCGCACTTTCTTCCGCCGCAACAATCGTTGGGTGGATTCGAGTGTGCTGGATCAGGAAAAGACCATAACGCCTGATCAGACGCTCGAATTCGGCACGCCAGAGTTTTTCAAACTGGTCGATCGATTGGTGAAGGAAGGTCGCCAGGGAATTCTGGCGTTATCCGGTGAGATGCTGCTCTCGATCGATGGGAAGACGGTGCTGATCAAAGCGCCGCCAAAGAACTAAGATCCGTTCCAGGCTGAACGAAATCGGTCAGCCTCATTTGAGAGGATTCAAAAGAGTTGGTCCACCTCGGCCGGTACGCCGGCTGAGGTGTGACAATTGAGCAATCGGGTAGACGCCACTGGTTAGGACCAGGCTAAGTCAATTCTTTTGCTCCCCCGCCAAATCTCAGATGTTTTACCTCAAAGGGCAATCTGGCTTCATCTACTGGTTGCCATCGATCCTCGTTAAATGAAGACGCGAAACTCAGTTTCGCTTCGGTTTGCAGGTAGACCACATCATGATCTTCGTCCTTTTCAGGAACGTAAAGCACCGCCTTCTGTCCAAATAGTTTTTTCGGAATTCCCTCAAAATACTGGTCCAGCGTAGTCTGTCCCGCCACGATTATACTGCGATTTGCCACACCAAACTCGATGGGGTAGTTCAAATAGTTCACCAGAGAGGCAAACAACAGAGGATGTATGTCCTCAGGGAAAGTCAGCTGGTATGAAATGTCATGCTCGTTGAAGATCTCAAATTTGACTAAAGGCCATCCTGACTGATTCTCCGCGATGAAACCATTGAGGATGTTTCGAAGCTCCTCTTTGTTCCACCCGGCGACGGTAATGATCTTGTCGTTCTTCTGGTTTCCTGGAAACAGCGGCCGGGTCACCTCAGGCGAAACTTTGACGGGCTTTGGAAGAAGAACGAGTGGAAGGAACATCATCGCGATGCCTAAGAGGAAACCAAACGGTCGCAACACCTCCGGAAGAAAAGAAGTAATAAACATGCCAGCCCACATCGAGGCCACGATTGCCGGCACGACGAGAGTTTGACGCAGTCCGTCGTTACGCACTGGCTGCTCACATTCCGCACACTCTCGAACACTGAAATAGTCGAGATTCAATAGATCTATCAGGTCAAAAGTCTGTTCGTGGCAATGTGGACATCTTTTCATTTCAGCTCTTCACGACAATACTCCGATGATGCTTTCTCTCTTCTGCTCGAGTCGTTTACCAAATAGGGTAAGTGACGCAAAGTACAACGCGACGCTCACGAGTAAGATCAGCGCGACTCCTCCACCTCTTCTTGCATCCGGCCTTTGAAGTAAATAGATCATCAGGATGCCCGGCAGGCTGCCGAAGAATATTCCACCGATCGAATCCACCAGGGCCGCGCTCGAATTCGCAAAGTGAAAGAACTGCATCTTTAATGGATGGTTGACTGACATCCAGTTGCCCCACGCCAAATAAGCGCAGGCCAACGAGGAAGCTTCGAGCAAACCGAGTAGGCTCGCAGGTAGTCCGAGTCGCCATCCCGCGAGAATCAGGATCGGGAACAACTGCACGCCAATTATCATCAGGTAAGCGAGATTCTTGCTTAGTAAGATCGCAACTCCGTTCAAAGGCATAAGCGCGTAACGATCCAGCCCTGATCGGTTATCGAGACCGAAACTGTTGAATGGCACCGCTGCATTTCCGAGAAACACGATGACGACGAGGGTCCAGAAGACGCCCGCCGAAGGCTCATTTGCCACCACCAGATAGAGACAGGCAAGCATTGCAAAAGCGAGTCCCAGGTAGGTATCCAACAGTCTGCGAAAATAATTGAAGTCTTTGATGACTAAACCGCCGAGGCGTCCAGGCAAGACGAGCCAGGAGAAAAGAAATTTGCGACCGCCCGTTTGAGTAACGGAAGTCAAGCTAGTCTTGAAAGACCACATCGCCGCACTTCCGGCAGCGACAGTGAGAACAATAAGGAGAGTTATTGTTTTTATGGATCCACCGTCCCGGCTTCCGGTCGCCGTATCTACCACAAGCCGCATAGGAAAGAATTCGGACCAGAGTAAATCTCCCACGTGACCGCGTTTAATGGCATAAGCCCCGCCCTCGATCAGAATCACAACCGCCGCAATCCAAAACAGCCTTCGCCATAACTGACTGCTTAGCAAATGCGCGATGGTAAGTCCCGTCAACCACGCAGTGGCGATGAACAACAATCCGGCGACTACCCCAGCGGCCGGATTTCGCGCCTGGGAAAGTGGGTAAAGAATTGCCAGCGAGCCGGCAATTACCAACCAGGCTGATGGTGGTATGAGCAGTGAGATGGCGCGAACTATGAATCGTTCCCCGAGTGAAAGTGGAAGGTGCAGCCACTTGCGCGAGGCTATCGTGTCGCGACGGTTCGCGGAGATCGGGAAAAGCCAAACGAGGAAGATTGCCGCGAGAAGTTGAAGGAGTAGCCTGGCGTTGCCATTTGCGACGTTCGCTCCTGCAACGCGTAACACCTGAACATATTTGAACGCGATCAGTAGAGAAAGCAGGAAAACAATTCCCTGGTTGCTCCGTAACCCGGCGCGCGAGAGTCGGCACCAATACGCCCGCCACTCCCAGGTGATTATTGATCTTACCCGATCCACTCGAGGTCCTCGACGTCTCCTCTTACGACGTGTTTGAAGAAAAGGTCTTCGAGAGTTTCACCGGAGCGGAGTGTCTCGGCCACTGTCTGACGGCACACGATTTCTCCGGAAACGATGATCGCAAAATCGGTGACCAGTCGCTCGACTACTTCCAAAATATGCGACGTAAGAAAAATGGTGACGCCCTTGCTCGCCATCAGCAACAAGAGGTCTTTGATGTTTCGTGAGGCGACCGGATCGATACCCTCAAAAGGCTCGTCGAGGAACAGGACCGAAGGGTTGTGGAGCAAGGCCATCGCCAGCGAGCATTTCTTCCGCATCCCAAACGAAGCTTGTTCGACGTACGTATTCCGGCTGGACACGAGATCGAGATAGTTTAGGAGATCAAGAGCGCGCTTTTCGGTTTCCTTCCGGCTCAGTCCATATATTGGACCGCTCAACATGAGGTGTTCCCAAATCGTGAGTGCATCAAAGAGCGCCAACTCTTCAGGCAATACTCCAATTCTCTTCTTCACC
Organism: Pyrinomonadaceae bacterium; assembly: GCA_963724185.1. Classification (GTDB taxonomy): domain Bacteria; phylum Acidobacteriota; class Blastocatellia; order Pyrinomonadales; family Pyrinomonadaceae; genus PSRF01. Next base: position 60,974 of record CAVRTN010000004.1, read on the forward strand.
TCCAAAGGCGATTTGAGAATCGACGCGCCCGTTATTAGAGCATCGCCCATGGTCGGCGCGAGCAAGCCCGTGAGCATCCTGACTGTCGTTGACTTGCCGGAACCGTTGGGACCGAGGAACCCAAAAATAGTCCCTTTTGAAATTTGTAGATTGAGGTCGTTGACCGCCACCAGGCGACCAAATTTCTTCGTCAGGTTCCTGGTCTCGATTTCAAGCACTAGACCGGGTTCTCCTACCGTCAAGGCGCCTCCTTGGCGACCGATTCCGCCACTTTCTTAACATCGATCGGCGTGGAACTGATCTTCAATGTCGCCAGCGTCTCCAGCAAAAACGCGCGGGCCACTTCGTCTGAGACCGTGGCTGTAGCCACACTGTTTAGCAGCAGGACATAGGGCTTGTTGACGACGGTCACATATATCTGCTTCCTGGCGTCGGCGTTGAATTGTTCAGGCATATCGTATTGCCACAATGCTGCCTCGCCACCATCGCGAAGTTTGGCTTTGAAGATCTGCACTTTGAGCTTACTCTTCATGACACCTTCAAGATACTTCGTCTCCCAATCGCGATGCGCGTCCAGAATAGATTTGTCATCGCGCTTCTTCTCGATCGCATCAGGCGCAAACTCGCTAATCAAGGCGGTTTGAATCTGAAGCACCTTTCCGTCCACGTTGAAGAATGTGTGGTCGGGGTCGTTAAGCGGCGTTATATCTTTCCCTTTGATCCTGAGCATGAAATGAGTCTCAGGTCCATTCGAGACAAAAAGTATTCCGTCATCGGTCTTTATCGCGGCCCATCCATCCTGCTGATGAAGGACAACATCGAGTGACTCGCGCGCGATAGCTCGTGGTTGAATCGACGAAGTAGCGCCGGCCTCAACGAAGAAAATGAAAGCCAGGAGAAGACGGACGCCTAACCTGGTCACCGCTCGACGTTTTGAGTCGTTGAGAACCATAACTTCCTAGCTCCTCGGCAGCATGCCGGCCAACGTCTCAAATGAATCGTGCACAGCGCTATACGAAGTCTTTAACTGGTCGTCTGTGCCTCGTCTGGCATCCGTCCTGAATTTTGTCAGGGCATTGCTGAAGGTCTTCAGTCCCTTGGCAAATTCTGCTTTCTGATCCTCGCTCGTGCCGGCGGGAACGCCGAGCCGCACGATAGCACGGCCGCGCGAATAGAGCAGTGCCGATTTTGTCCGGATGGTTTTGAAGTCATTTTTAGGCAGGGCCTCGTGCTCCAACGGATGTAGCACATCATGAAAGGCTTCGTACTGCTTCACGCTGAACCCGTGTTGCGGCGCCGCTTCAGCGGGTGTCGCAGAAAACAGAACAGCGGTTGACAACAACAGTGCTAGAGCAAAGACAACGCCCGCATAATATTTTTTCACCTTGATTCCTCCGAGATCGTTTGAGTTGGAAAACTTGAGCGTCAAGCTTATAGTCTCAGACACTCCAGAGCAATGCGATCAGCCTTCGGGCAGTTTTAGACTTGAAATCCTTCGAACGCTTTTCGTGCATGCTGAGGGTTGAACTTTGAAGGAACATTGAGTCTGACGAACATGTCTGAAAAAAGCATCCAGGAAACTTACGCGCCCAATCTCGCCTGTTTCGGTTGTGGACCAGCAAACGAAAAGGGACTACACGTTCGCAGCTTTCCCAGCGGCAGCGAAGTGGTGGCAGACTTTCAGCCCGATACTTATCAGGAAGCCTTCCCGGGAGTTTTGAGCGGAGGGATCATTGGCACCTTGCTCGACTGTCATTGCAATTGGACCGCGGCCTGGCATCTCATGAAATCCGGCGGCTTGGAAACACCACCTTGCACGGTCACCGCGGATTACACCATCAAACTCTTGCGGCCAACCCCGACGGATAAACCGATCCGTCTGGTCGCGCGCGTGATTGAGTCGAGCGGGGATCGGGCAATCGTCGAAGGTGAGTTGATCGCCCACGACAAGGTCTGCGCCACGTGTCATGGGACCTTTGTCGCGGTGAAGCCCGGACACCCTGCGTATCATCGCTGGTAGCAAAACAAGCAGTTCTTCCCAGTCCACTCTTTCAGAACTTCACGATCGTCAGACCAACGACAAGAAAATTTCCATTTCCCATTTTTCATTTCTCATTTTTCATCGCGTTGCGGCCCTTGTAACACTCCAGATGAACTCACTTCACCGTTGATCGATGGGCGTTCAGTAACTCACCAACTCACCGATCTTTCTTTTAATGACCAATGACAATTGGAAAATGTCAAATGGAAACTCTTCTGTTCCTTTCGTCTAAACAGCACTACACGGAAAAGGACAAACAGGAATGTCTGTCCTACCGTTACATCCACACCCCTCTCCTGTGGCTTGCTCGCCTGTAAGTATCTCGCCTCTTAGCTAATCTCATCACGAACAAATCGGGTCGCGCATTCTTCTCGCAAAATGATCACACAATTAAGGATCGAACTTCTCAAACTAGTCCGCTCGAAGGGGTTTTACCTCTCGTTTGCTGCCCTCGCTGCATTTGTCCTATTGATGCTTTGGGGCTTCTATTCCTACGCTCAGGAAAAAACGAGCGGACTGGCCGGTGAACAATTCAAATACACCTATGAATCGAAGAGTTATTTCAATGGTTTGACGTTCACGCTCTATTCCCTGATTTTCGCGTTTAGCCTGGTGATACCGATCTTCGTAGCGATGAATGCGGGAAGCCAGATTGCAGGTGAGCGGCGAACGGGCACTTTGCGAATGATGTGCATTCGTCCCGTTTCGCGCGTGGTTATCGTTCTCTCAAAATTTTTAGTGGTAGCCATCCATGCTTATCTGTTGATGGCATTCTTCATTGGGCTGAACCTCATGGTGGGATTGCTGTTCGTTGGCTGGGGCAATCTTGAGCTATATCCCGGCCCGCTAAACCTCGTGGACGAGCCCGGCACAATTCTTCGCGACGAAGCTGTGTGGCGTTTCTTTTACGCCAGTTTCTCCGGCGCCTGGGCCCTGCTGGTGGTTGCCGCGGTAGCCAACCTGTTTTCAGTTCTCTTCGAGAATCCGGTCACGGCCGTCGCTGCCACGCTGGCAGTTTATCTGACACTTTACATCGTTGGCCGAATCGAATTCTTCGTGAATCTCAGCCCTTATTTCTTCACCACGAACATGGACTTCTGGCGCGATGTCCTGAAGCCCCAAATTCCCTGGGCCAGCCTTAATTATCAAGCGGCCACTTGCGGCGCTTATATTTTTGGTTTGTTGCTTCTATCGATTGTGATCTTCGAGAGAAAGGACGTAACCAACTGAGATGTGGTGGAAAACCGTTGTGGGCGTCCTGTTTGTCTCGATGCTTGCGGGCGCATTCTTTTTCAGACCCGCGCGCGACCGAGGTGGAATGGATGGCTCGGACCAACAAACTGAGGCGAACCGGCGTCTTCGACTGATGACCTGGAATATCGGATATGGAAACCTTGAGTCTGATACCCGCGCGCACAGTGAGGATCTGCCGGCCGTTGCCGAGTTAATACTGACTAACGATCCTGATGCAGTAGCAATTCAAGAACTGACTTCCGCGGACCAGTTAAAACGTCTCGTAGTACTCTTGAAGGATCGCTATCACGGCTTTGCGGGCTCGAATGGAAACTCGGATCGGGTGACCGCAGTTTTGGTGAAGCAGCGCCCTGGGAACAACTCTCCCCCGCAGTTTGCGAGTGTGCCCGCAGGAGACAAATTAGCGGCTGCGGCTACATTTCGTTGGACCCGAGAACTACCGGAAATTGTTTTAATCAGTGCGCATGCAGATGCTTTCAAAGCCTCGCGCCGGCGCACCTTCGTGTCTGATCTGGTTGACTGGAAGCACCAGAAGGCATCCGGGAAGACAGTGCTTATCGCGGCCGATCTCAATTTCGAAGTTAGCACGCAAAAGCAGACGGGCCTCTTCACAGACAATGCCAAGCACGATAGCGAGTCGTACGCAGCGCTGCTAAAACACTTTAGCGATCTGGGACGCGATGCGGGCGCAACTGCGGTCAACGCTCGTCGCATCGATTACGTTTTCGGTCCAGTGGGGGCCTTGGCAAAGCGTGCCGAAGTGTTGCGCGGGACCGCCATCGGCCGCATGGACCATTGGCCCTTGCTGGTCGAAATCACATTCTGATTCTTGGTTTGCGTTAATCTCATGAGTGAATTGATCTTACAAACCGAGGAGTTAACTAAGAAATATGGTAAGCGTTTGGCCGTGGATCGTATTTCGCTGTCTGTCGAGCATGGCGATATCTTCGGGTTTCTTGGTCAGAATGGCGCAGGAAAATCTACTCTGATCCGCATGATCCTGGGCCTTATTCGGCCCACTCGCGGGCGTGCTCTGCTCTTTGGAAAAGATATTGCGAAACACCCGCAGAAAGTGTTGCCCCACATCGGCGCCATTGTCGAGGCGCCAGCCTTCTATGAAAATTTTTCGGGTAGGGAAAACCTTCGCATTTTCTCTGCGATGTCTGGAGGCGTTACTTCATAAACGAATCGAAGAGGTCCTGGCCCTGGTCGATTTAGCTCACCGCGCTCGTGACCCGGTGCGCACTTATTCTCACGGAATGCGACAACGACTCGGCATTGCGCAGGCACTCCTGCCCAATCCCAAATTTGTGATCCTTGATGAACCGACGGACGGTCTTGATCCCCAAGGCATCCGTGAAGTTCGAATGCTGTTGCGACGTTTGCGAGACGAACTAAACTTCACGATCCTTTTGTGCAGTCATATGCTGGATGAGGTCGAACGCGTGTGTAACGCCGTGGCGATTATCGACCGGGGGCGCCTGCTCTATCAGGGACCTATTGGACACCTGCTCGCTGAAGAAATGTTGGTTAAAGTTACCGTCGATCAACCCGACCTGGCCTTCCGGATGTTGGCGTCCGACCCGCGTATTACTGTCAGCCGTAACGGCTCCGATTCGCTCTACGTCAAGATGCACAGCGAGTGCATACCTCGCATAAACGCTCAATTGGTAACGAACGGCTTGCGCGTCATGGAGCTTTCGCCGCAACGGGCGACTCTTGAAGATGTGTTTCTAAAGTTGACGCGAGCACCAATCCTCAACTGAATCTCAAACCCTTTTAAGATCAAACTTTGGCGCGCCCGCCAGGTCATGGTTTGCCTACCTAATTCTCCGACAGGTATCATGCCCTCCTCAGTCTCCCAGACAACTTATAAAGGATACGAATGCCTGACCTTCTCCATCGTCCCCGCCGTCTGCGCAGAACCGCCAATTTGCGGGCGCTCATTCGCGAAACGCGCCTGGCTCCGGAGGATTTTGTCTTGCCACTCTTCGCCTGCTCGGGGACGAATATCCGGCGCGAAGTTGCGTCGATGCCGGGTGTGCACAATCTCTCCGTCGACGAAATCGCAGACGAAGCTGCACGCGCTTACGATATGGGCGTAAAAGGAATTATGCTTTTCGGCCTGCCGGAAGCGAAGGATGAGTTTGGTTCAGGGGCTTACCACGAAAACGGAATTGTGCAGCAAGCGGTGCGCTCAATCCGCGCGTCAGTGCCGGATCTTGTGATCATGACCGACACCTGTCTGTGCGAGTACACCTCGCACGGACACTGCGGCGTGGTGCGCGAGGATGAAGTCCTGAATGATCCTTCACTGGAATTGCTGGCGCGAATAGCAGTCAGCCAGGCCGAAGCCGGTGCGGATGTAATTGCACCCTCCGCAATGATGGATGGACAAGTTTTGGCGATTCGCGACGCTTTGGACGAGGCGGGATTTGAACATATTCCGATCCTGGCTTACGCGGTGAAGTTTGCTTCGGCCCTTTACGGCCCGTTTCGCGAAGCTGCTGATAGTGCACCGGCCTTTGGCGATCGCCGCGCGTATCAGATGGATGCGGCAAACGCCCGCGAAGCGATGCGCGAAGCGGAGCTCGACTATGCCGAAGGCGCTGACGTGTTAATGGTAAAGCCGGCCACGGTAAATCTCGACGTGATCCGAATGCTGCGCGATCAATTTGACGTGCCCCTGGCTGCTTATCATGTTTCAGGTGAATACGCGATGATCAAGGCTGCGGCGCAACAAGGCTGGATCGACGAAGAGCGCGTAATGATGGAAACGTTGATGAGCATCAAACGCGCCGGGGCAGACATCATACTGACTTACTACGCCCGGGAAGCGGCGCGACTGCTTGCCTAAGACTTCAATTTCCAACGGAGACCACAGTTAAATGAAAATGTTCTTCAGTCTGTTTATCGCATGCGGTTTTTTCGCCGCCGCCGGCGCGCATGCCCAGGTTAATCGTCCTCAGCCTTCCCCGAGCCCAACTCCCAGAGCCCCGGCAGCCGCTGCTCAGATTGTTGACTGTGGTTGCGAAGACAAACCACTCCCCGAAGTGCTTGCCACGGTTAACGGAATACGAATTTCAAAGCTGGATATTAGCGACGGTGCTCAAAAACGCATTCGGGAACTTCAGCAAGACGTAGTCGAGGCTCGAAAGCGCGAGCTGGATCTTCAAATCAATTCCTTGTTGTTAGAGACCGAAGCACGGAAGCGCGGAACTACTACTACCAAGCTTCTCGAGGCCGAGGTTGTTGCGAAAGTAGTAAAACCCACGGATGCGGAAGCCCAGGCGTTTTACGATCAGAACAAGGAACGCATCAATCAGGACTTCGCCAGCGTTAAGGCGGAGGTAATCAACTATCTCATTGACCAACGGCAGCGAGAGGCTGCCAAGAAGTTGGCCGACCGTTTGCGCGCCTCCGCTGTGCTCAAGATTTCAAACGAAGCTGTAACGCCGGGACTGACCGCCGCCGCGCGGGCTCGCGTTTTTGCCACAGTTAATGGAAAGAACATTACTTCGGGTGATATAGAAGACAGCCTGAAGCCGCTGATTTTCGGCGTGCAGGATTCCGCTTACGGGTTTCGCAAGCAGGAGATCGAATTAAGGATTAACGACGCGCTTCTCGAGCAGGAAGCGAAAAAGCGGGCGATTACGACTACCTCGCTACTGGCGACGGAAGTAACAGCAAAAGTAAAACCCGTATCTGAGGCGGATGCGCAGACATTTTTCAATGCGAATAAGGAGCGGTTGAACGGCGAGTTTGCCCAACTGAAACCACAGATCATTTCCTATCTTGAGGAGCAGGCTTTACGCAAAGCTCAATCCGATTTTGCAGAACGCCTCCGCAACGCTGCACAGATCCAGATCTTTTTGACGCCGCCGCAACAACCGACGTATGAGCTCGCCGTCGATGATCAACCGACTCGCGGGAGCGCCACCGCCTCAGTGACGCTGGTCGAGTTTACCGACTTTCAATGTCCAAGTTGCGCGAAACAACATACGGTGACCGAGAGGTTATTTGCGGAATATGGTACTCGCGTAAAATTCGTCGTCAGGGACTTTCCCCTCTCCCAATACGAAAACTCTTCGAAAGCGGCCGAGGCTGCGGAAGCTGCGCGAGAGCAAGGCAAGTATTGGGAGTATGTGGCGTTGCTTTATCGGAATCAATCCGCACTGCAAGTCGATCGGCTCAAACAATACGCCAGCACGCTGGGATTGGATCGTGTCAAATTTGATGCGGCTTTGAACAGCGGAAAGTTTGCGGAAAAGATTCTTCGCGATCGGCTCGAGGGGCAGAAGGTCGGCCTTTCCGGCGTGCCGGCGTTTTTTGTAAACGGCAAGCGGGTGACCGAACTCTCCTACGAATCTTTGAAGGCGGCGATTGAAGCCAACTTGAAAACCAGATAGTCGACCTGAAAAACAAACATGAATTGGTTGATGCAGTTTGAGATCATCGGCGAAGTAGCCTTGGCCATGTTGCTCGGTGGGATTATCGGCTTCGAGCGTGAACTAGCCGACAAGCCCGCGGGCTTTCGCACACAAATGCTCGTCGCCGGCGCCGCAGCTCTTTTAGTCGGGCTGGGTGATGCGATGGTCCTTCGCTTTGTCTCGGAATCAAAGCTCCACGTAACCGCCGATCCGATTCGCATCGTTGAAGCGATCATTACCGGCATCAGCTTCCTCGGCGCGGGAACCATCTTCCGCCGCGACCAGAGCGAGCAGGTTCAGGGCCTCACCACCGCTGCTTCGATTCTTCTCTGCGCCGCAGTCGGAATTAGCGTGGCCCTGCGTCAATTTGTACTGGCGGTTGGGGTTACGGCACTCGCGTTAATCGTTCTGCGAGGGTTAACTGGAGTGGAAAACCGACTCGCGCGCAGGAAAAGTTAGCCAGACACTGTCCGGCGGCATTGGCGCGCCACGCAACCTTGTATAAGATGCCCGGCGTCTAACAAACCCAATCCAGCGGAAATGACAGCTTTAATGCGGAGGCCCGAATGAGCTTATTTCCCAGTTTACTCCTGCATGATTCACGTCGAAGCGTCAAAACGTACGGCTACATAATCGCCGGCCTTGCGCTTCTGTCTGCCGCGATGGAAAGTGGAGCATCGGCTCAATCAGGACGTCGGGGAACGCAGCCTGCAATCAACAATTCTTCAGGTGCACTCGAACCCAAAACTTCAAACCCGGTTGAGACGCCAAAGGGGATGACGGGTTTGCAGTTGCCGAAAGTTAAACTGCTGTTTGCGCGGCAGCTAACCTCGAAGCATCTTCAAAATGAAGATGTGATCGCCGCGAGCTTCTTCAAGCGTTTGACTGACTTTATTAACGTCGACTGCACCTCGATTGGCGATCTGAAACAGGCGCAGGCACTCGCCCGGGCAAAGTCTGAACGGGAGGCATTTGTCGTCTTGCTTAAGTTTGATATGAACAACTATCAGAGCGGGACAATACTCATGGACTCGCCGGATCTTGAAGTTGAGTATTTTGCTTTTGCTCCACGCACAGGCAAGAAGCACGTTAAGGGCAAAGTCTATTTTCAGACCATCGGGAGCGGCAGAATGCAAAAAAGCGGCTGGCCCAACGGCACCCCGATAAGGATCACTCCTGAGGCTGCGGGAATCGAGGCAGCTGAGACTCTGCATCATTTACTTTTAGCCAAAGCGTCTGCGGCGAAGACGCGCCCCTGAGAGGGCGCGTCGAACTCTCCGCGATCTCTACCGCGATTCGTCGAGCGCCCTGCCAAGTCGATCGAGTCCCTCAACAAGCGTTTCCCTATCACCACCCAGTCCGATCCGAAAGTGGGCCGGCCGCTCGAAGAACCTGCCGGGAACTACCGACGTCTCATATTTTTCGCGAAGTAAACCGATCATCTTGTCTGCCGTTTCCTCTCTTACTCGCGGAAACATGATCGACCCATAAGGCGGGCGCACCACTTCGAGGTCGTGACGGCCATCGAGAAACTGATTCAACAATTCTCGATTCTCATCAAGGCGAGTGCGGGAGTGGGTGGCAATTTCTGAGAGCTGGTCAAGCGCAACCACACTGAGTCGCTCACCAGCATGCACGGGGGAGGCGCCAAATAGATCATTCAGGCGCCACATCGATTTGGCGAGTTCGGGTTCGGCGAGGATCCAGCCACAACGCAGTCCGCTAAGTCCGAATGCTTTAGTTAGACTACTCGTAACGACAAAGTTTGGGCCAAAATGAAATGCCGTTCGCGGTGGTTCCTCAAACAGCATTTCCAGATACACCTCATCAATCAGGACGCGACAACTCTTTTGGCGGGCCAACTCGCCGATCTCTTTCAAAGTCTGGTCATCGATGAGAACGCCGGTCGGATTGTGAAGGTTCGTGAGCACAATCAGTCTGGTTTCGGGGCCCAGGTTCTCTTCGATCTCCGCGGCGGTTAGTTGAAACTCGTTCTCGAAGCGGCGTAGAAATCGTTTCACATGAGCGCCAAGGAAACGCGCCGTGGCCAACAGCGGTTCATAACCCGGACTTTCCATCAGGATTTCATCGCCGGGCTGGATCAACGCCGCCAGGGCCAGGTGGTTCGCAAATGAAGTGCCTGCTCCCGTCACGACACAATCGCGATCCACACGGTAACGAGAAGCCAGCGCGTCAATCAGCGGGGCGTAACCATAACCACCTTCCCCGGTGACTTCGAGATCGTCGAGGGACACGCGGAGGTCTTCCAACTTCAGGTTCGCGAGTCCGCTGGTGGCCAAATTAAACCGGGCGCGCGAACTCGTCTTCGCCCAGTGCATGTATTCAGAAGCCATTGCTCCGCGCTTTCCGGTCATCTTTTTTCCTCGCTTCTTAGCCGCCGCCAGAAGAAGAAAAAAGGAATACCGGCGAGCAAAATTCCCAAGCCTATCAGTGTGTTTTCCGGGTATCTGTAAACTGTATTGAGTACTACCAACCAGCAGATTGCGATGAAAATGATGGTGGTTACCGGATGACCTGGAACTCTCGTGATTCTGGCGCGGTCATTCGGAGCCGTAGTTTGAGCGGCTGCCCCTGAACCTCTTTTGCGAAAAATGAAAATGCAAACGGCCGTCGCGCCGAAGAAAATGAAATCAACCGACACTACATAATTCAGAATCTTGTCGTAACTTCCGGTGCGCGCGATGATCATCGCCAGCGCTCCCTGCAGCGCGATGGCTAGTATGGGGACCTGCGTTTTAGGATGCAGTTGTCCGACGCTCTTGAAAAACAACTGGTCCTTTGCCATCGCAAAGTAAACTCGCGGCGCAGTAAGCATGCCCTGGCTCAGAAATCCCAGGGTGGAAATGGCGATACCGGCCGCGATGGCCCTCGCACCAGTCTGGCCCAGCGCGAAGCGCATTACATCAGACGCGGGTGTCGTGGTGGCGGCGAGGACTGCAACCCCGAGCACGCGCAGGCAGACGAAGTTCACCGCCAGATAAAGTATGACGACGCCACTCACTCCAATGACCAGCGCGCGAGGCAAGTTCTTTTGCGCGTTGCGGATTTCTCCGGCGACGAAACTGGCCGTTTGCCAGCCACCAAAAGCGAACAGGACCGGAACCATCGCAGCGCCAATGGCGGTGATCAAGTCGAAGGCCCCAGCCTGGTCCACCAGTGGCACCGATGCAGCCGCGGGTGTTCCTGTTTGCGGACCAGCCACGAATAGACCGCACGCAATGAGCGCGAGTATCGCCAGAATTTTCAGGACCATCAGCACGCTCTGCACGGTGCTGCCGGTGCGCACTCCCAGACAGTTAATTAACGTGAGCGCGCCGAGGGCAATCATCGCGATAACGGAATCTGACACCGGTAGACGGGTCAGCTCCAGGAAATAACGAGCGAACGTTACAGCTACGGCTGCCATGCCGCCGGTTTGTATGACCAGGAGCAGCCCCCAACCATAAAGAAAAGCAACCAGGGGGTGATAAGCATCGCGCAGGTAAGCGTATTGACCGCCGACCTCCGGCCGCAAGGCAGCCAATTCGGCCCAGATGAATGCGGCAATTAAGGCGACGAGTCCCCCCAACGCCCACACTCCGAGAATCAGGAAAGGCGTCTTGACCTGTCGCGCAACTACCGACGGGTTCATGAAAATTCCCGAACCAATGATGCCGCCCATCACGATCATGGTGGCGTCGAAAAGACCGAGACGTCTGGCGAGCGCGGGCTCAGACCTGGCTGAAGTGGCGGAGGTTTTTATGTGAACCTCATGTGGCTTGAACGACATGCTATGCTTGGTTTCTATCGTATCATCGCATTTTCAGCGTACAAGCCAACACATTTTTGCTATGTCAGTTGACGCCAGGAGAGCAGATGCAGAATCGCAACGAAGGCGTTTCGTCGCCCGCTAGAAATGTGTCCTCAAGCGGTATTTATGATCGCGCCACGATTATCTGGTCGTGGCTGTTTCCGCTCAGCTATCTAATCCATATTGCGGAAGAATACTGGGGCGGCGAAGGTTACCCGGCGTACATCTTCAAGCTCAGAGGCGTTCACATGTCCACTACGAGATTTCTGGTGGCTCAAAGCGTAGGCTTTGTCCTGGTAACAATCGGAGTGTTGATTGCGCGAAGGCTCAAGTTTCTCCCGATGATGCTGGTCATCCTGGGTTCAGTGTGCGCGACGAACGCATTAACTCACACAGTCACCGCGCTCAGCATACGGGAATATGGACCAGGGCTTTTTTCTTCAATCTTCGTCTGGGGTCCGCTCGGAGTCGCCACAATCATTCGTTTCAAGTCCCGCATCAGACAGCAAAAACAATACTGGCTGGCGATTGCAATTGGGGTCGGCATTAACGTCGTAGTCGGCATTCTCACGATGCGTGGCGGCCGGGTGATTTGACCAATGCGAAGAAATCCCGGCAAGCGAAGCTGAACTGAAATTGGTCCAGCTTCATTCAAAACTAAAGCCGGAGTCACCCTGGAATGACTCCGGCTTTTTCCATCGTTAATACTTGCTGAAAAGGGCCTAAAATCCGTTCTTTGCCCCCTTAAAGCCACTCATAGCCTGCTTGAGACCCCACGTAATCACGCGCATGTTGTCATAGCAATAACCGAGGATGTAGTTGCAGGTGGACAGACAGTGCTTGGTGCATTCCACCTTCATTTCATCGAGCTGCTTGACGTCAAACTTGTGATTGCCGACGGTGCCCCAGTCGTGCGTCGCCGAGTACATCGGAAAACACGGCGCGAGTGAACCGTCTGTTCTGATAATCAGAGAATTCTGTCCTGCACGACACTGCCAGGGTGGCACCTTGCCTCGCATTAATAGCTTCATGTCTTCCATGTGCTGTGATGGGTTCGCCATCTTGTAGCCCTGGTTTTCGCGCTTGTCCTGCAAATAGTCGAGCAACGCATCAACCTTGGGCCAATCATCCGGCGTCAGGTAAGTGCGATTCTCGTTCAGGTGTTTGAAATGGGTTTGCTCCATCATCGGCGTTTCATTGACGTGGTAGTCAGTGGCGATGCCGTTGTCATGGGCAATCTCAGTCAGTTCCTTCACATCGTCCATATTGTTATGGCAGATGTTGATATTGAACATCACAGTGTAGCCATAGTGATGTTGCCGTTTCACGAGATAGTCGAAATATGGCCGGATTGGATCGAGCGCCTTCGGCAGAGACTTTCGATCCTTCACTGAATCAACGGCGAGATTGAAAGTTGCGATACCTGCATCACCAAGTCGATCGATGACGTCTGGTTTCATCAGACGACCATTGGTTGGCAGATAGACAAAGATGTCCTGCTTGGCGCTGTAATCAACGATCTTGTGAATAAACTTTGGCCGCAGCAGGGGCTCGCCACCCATCAGTGCGAGCACGCGCGCGCCGATCGAATGAAGCCAATCAATCGAGCGCTTGGCTACGTCTTCCGTCATTCCTTTGACTGCGTTGTTGTAGGACCAGCAATAGTGGCAGTCGAGATTGCACTTCCACTCCGTAAACAGATAAGGAATGATTGGGCGCAACTGATCCGAATGCCAGCGTGATTTGAAGTAGGGCGAACCCCAACTTTTCCAGGTCCGGAGCGCGTTAAATCGCTGATACTCCTTCCTGGTCATCGGGACTGGATTTGGTTTTTGAGGATAGACCGGCTCCGGCAAGACTTCTTCCGGCATTGGGGCAAGCCGGGGTGCCGCTTCAGATTTGTAAAGAATCTGATGCAGCTTTTGATCAATTCGAAAAGCCGGGGCGTTGCTACCAACTTCAGTCTCGTTGTGAAGGTTCTCCTGAATCTCTGCCATGATTTTTCCTCTCCAGATTCGAGTCAGGCGCAAAATGGGGATGCGCGAAAGAGAAAGCCACAGTCAGCCAGCGGAGGGTTGAGACAGCTCAAAAAATTACCCAGGGCGCTGGCAATGTTAAGAGTCACGAATTGACAGATATTCGCGGATTTCAAAACGAATTGCAAGCATTTAAACATCCTACGAATCGGATTCGCCGGCACTTCCATCACAACAGCTGGAAACGACTGTTTATACTCCAATCCAACGTCGCCAACGCTGTAGCCGGAGGCTAACCGAAGGCGTAGGATTTCACACAATCGCCACTCGTTTACCGCGGGGTAGTGCCCGTTGTTGCTTCACCGCTTGAATAGCGTTAACCTTGCGCCTTTTGTTAAGGCCCGTGTTTCAGGGGTATCAACTCCTGGCAGCAACCGGCCCCATTACCGGGAGTTGAGGACGACAATTTGGCGAGGGCTGAAACAACTATCACTGCGGGTCTGAGACCAGACTTCTTCGCCAAACGGGGCCTGGTGACCATTAACCGCAAGTTGCTCATCGCCGCGTTGGCGTTGTTTGTGGTGTTCGGTTTTGGAGTGCGAGTTTCCAGTCTGAGCGCGGAAGGTCTAAGCGAGGATGAACTCAACAAACTGCAGGCCGTCGGCGACTATCGCGCGCATGGTCTAACGGCGGCAAACAGCGAACACCCACTACTCATGAAAGCACTGTTGACGGCCAGCATGGTCTTCGTCGATAAGTGGAACAGCAGCCCTTCTCTCGCCGCTCACAATCCCATCTCACGCGAATCTGCTCTCCGATTTCCCGGCACTGTTTTTGGCGCGCTCACGGCGATTCTGATTTACCTGCTGGCCGCAGAATTATTCGGCGCCGAAGTCGGATTAATTGCCGCCGCGCTATGGGCCTTTGATCCGATGGCCATCGGCTTTAATCGAATCGCGAAAGAAGACACCTTCCTGCTGTTCTTCTTCTTACTGGGAAATATTTTTTGGCTCTACAGCCAGCGCGTTGCGGAACAAACGCAGTCCACGGTTCGAGCGCAGAAATATTACTGGCTATCCGGCGCCGCGTTTGGCGCAATGATGGCCTCGAAGTATGTACCTCAACTCATCACGGTAGCGATCTGTTATTACTTTGTCTTTCAGGGTGTTCCCGCAACGCGCTGGCGGCTCGGGAAGAAGCGCCTGATAAAATTCTTTGCCGTGATGGGTGTGGTTTTTGTCATTCTGAATCCGACAATACTCTTACCTGCCACCTGGCGGCAGATGAGCCAGTTCGCTGGACAAAAACTAATCGGTCACGACGGTTATGAGTTCATGGGCCAGCTTTACTCGCATCGCCTCACCGACTGGCTGAAAGGAATACCCTGGTATTTCTACCACGCGTTTTTGGCAGTCAAGCTTCCCTTGTTAACTGTGTTGGGATTTATGGCCGGCTTGCCGCTGCTCTTCCGGCGCAAGATTGGGGACGGACGTTACTTCCTGCTGATGTGGATGTTCCTTTGGATGATGACGTTTAGTATCGGCGGCGGAAAGTTTACTCGCTATTTTACGACAATCCTGCCGGCCGTCCTGATCACTTCTGCGATCGGCGTGCAGGCTCTAGGACGTTGGCTTGGTGAACAACTTTCAAAATTACTAAGAGCAGAGGGGCCAAAAGTCTACGTGAGTCCCGCGCTGGCTCTGATAATGGTGGTGGGTTCCATTAGCGCTCTGGCCAAGGTTGCACCACATTTTCGGCTCTACACCAATGCGCTCGGCGGCGGCGAAGCGAAAATGGGTTTCTACTTCCCACACGATGAGTTTTACGATTCGAGCGTGCGTGAGGTGGTGAACGAAATTGCGAAACGCGCAGAGCCGGGCGCAAAAGTCGCCAGCGAGACGCCGGGCCTTGCCGCTTACTACGCCGGGCAGGTCAATCGTGCTGACCTGATTTTCGTTTCTATTTCAGATCCGAAGGCGTTAGCCCAATTGCAGGAAGGCGACTTCTTTGTGGATGCGCGAGGACGCCGGTATTTCAGTAATGAAGCAATCGTCTCCGCGCTCAAACAAGCTGGTCCCCCTGCATTTACAGTTTCACTCGGATCGGTGCCCTCGGCTTCGATTTACTTACTGGACCAAAAGACTCAGGAAGTCGTTGCCGAAACCTCACGACAGTTGCTGGCAAAATCAGGGAGCCTCTAGCCAAAGCCTATCGCCGCACTTCAACTTCAACCGGCTTTGCATCGTGCGAATCATAGCCTTCGGGCCAGTTGGAAATGTTCACCCCGTAAAGCCAGTCAGATTGAGGAGTGACAGCGAAACGAATTGACAGTGGCAACCCACGCATCGCGCTCAAGCGAAGGGAGAGCGAGTCGATGCGCCACTCCTGAATCAGCGGCTGGCCGGCAGGTTCTATGGGGATCAGTCTCGAGCCGCAATCGCGTCCATTCACAAACAGCGTCACGCGGGTCTTTATGTCAGATGCTTTCGCATCGATTGGCAGCACCGGTTGAAGGTGTGCGCGAACCACGATTTCACTCACGCGACGCCGGTCTTCCCGCTCGGGAACTGTGTACTCAAGGAAGCCCGCACCGAAGCCCCAAATATAACCAGAGCCACTCCCAACCTTTTCGAACCGAGCCTTCTGCGCCATCCTGGGTGAGAAACGATAGAGTATCGATTTATCTTCGCGGACAATGATCAGCGGAACAGTTGATGGGTCGCCTTCGGCGCGAGTCCAGGCATACTGGCGCGGCACCAAATGACGTACTGGCTCAGTCAGTCGTTGCGGGATATCTGCTGCTCTTAATGCGTCAAATAATTGCGAAGCACGAAGAATCTCTGCCACTACGCCATTATCGCGTTCGGCGGTGTAGGCAACTCCATAACCGCGCGCCTTGTCCGGAGTCCAGATCCAAAACATCGCACCCGCCGAGCCTGCGCGAATATTGCTCTCGAAAAATGCGCGATACCATTCCGACTGGGAAAAACCGTTAAAGCCTTCAGGTCCCATTCCAAACTCACCAAAGACGAGCGGCTTTTTCAACGAATACGCAGCGGCCATCCGATTATCAACAAAGTCGTGCAGGGCCGCGGGAGAATCTACCGCGACGTCGCGATCGGGGTTCGGATAATGATGAACATCGCAGTAATCAATGTTTGGAAGTTTGTGATCGGCAAGCCACTCGCGTCTTTCCGCTGCGGTGCGATACCCCCAAACTCCTGACGTGATGAGGTGGTTGCTATCGAGTTTCCTTAGATAGTTGCTCATCTCTTCCACCCAGGCACGCCTCTCGTGCCAGCGCGAGGTCACTGCCTGACCTTCGTTGATCAACTCCCAACCAAAAATTGTCGGATCGTCGCGGTAGAGGGCGCCGGTAATCGTGTTGCGTCGAGTAACGATCTTTTGCAGATGTTCGCGATAGAGTCGTCGCGTTTCATCGTTCGTGTAGAAAAGCATCGCGCGTTCGGGATTGATCCCGAAGGGTTGCTTGTCGTCGGCAGCGTCGTTGATTCCGACCCAGCGCAGGTATTGAGTTACCCCACCGGTATCGCGCCACCAGTTTGCCAGGCAGAGCTGTACAAGAAGATTGTTGCGCCCTGCTTCTGCGATCACTTTATCGAGATGAACGAGCGCTTCTTCATTCCACTGGTCCGGCGTCCAGCGAAACGGATGAGTGCGCGGCCAGTCAGCAAAATCTGCCAGCGGTCCGACGTCGTTTGCGCCCCCTTCTCCGGAGGCCCAAACACGGACCACGCGAATTCCTGCCTGCGATGCCTGGGCGAGGGTCTGCGGCATTTGGGCGCGATCTTCGTCGCGATACATCACGGCGACGTTTGCGCCCACAAAACGAAATGGCCGTCCCTGGATCACAAACCGAGTCCCTTGTGCGCGAACAAAGGGGCCAGACCGTGCGAGGCTGAACACTTCGCTACGATCGCGAACCAAAAAAACCGCCGCGCCCACAGCAATTGCGAGCGCGGCCATTGCTAAAACTTTTTTCGCCATCAATTGAAACTCTGGCGAGGTCCGACAAACCTAGTTTGTCATCGAGTTCGCCTGTAATCCTCCAGTCAGAAGCGACAAACTGAAGTTTGTCGGGCTCAGCGCGGGTTCGTCAATCTGACGAAGCCCATGATCGAGCATACCGCTGCCACCAGGATGAAAAAATTAAAGAAGGCCAGGATATTAAACACCAGCCCGTTATCATTCGTCAGTACGCCAAACGCTGCCGCAAGAAACTGAAGATGAAACAAGAGCAGACAGACCGCAGCTAACGAGAACCATCTTGCCGATGGACCAAATGCGCGAGCGCGAGCGAAGCCAAGCACCGCCGCCACGAGCCACGCGATTGCGCCGGCTATGAACATTCCCACAAACACCGGTATGAAGTAACTCGGCTGGTGGAAAGTGGTTGGCGTTTGAAGCAACACCATCAGAACCATGAACATTTACTCCTAACAATTTTCCTGCAAGTGACAAAGTAAGCGCCGCTTGCGCACGTCAGAATCCACTATCTGTGCACAAACGGCGTCAAAGTTTTATTTTTGGTCAGTCTCAACCGCAGGGCACACGCCACGTGCGCGCCTACTTGAATCCCCCCGGTCATGCGGGTTACGCATTTCAAGAGCATCAAGGGGCTACTGCGTGATGTGGATTTCCTCTTCCTTGTTCACGTGACCCAGGAAATAGAGCAACCCGCACACAAATGCCACGGCAGCCAATCCCAAAGCAATCCAACCATCGGTGTGGCCGCCCGCCGGATCGACGGAAGTCACAAACTTATAGAAATAGTAGATCGCACCCACAGCGGCAGCCAGACCCACAACCGCAGCAATCAAATCTTTCATTTTCGTTTACCTCCGGCCAATGAGTTGCAATGAAGGTCTAAGGATAAAGCCGTTTTCGGTAACTGTGCGCAGCATGTTAACGCTGCACATCGAGGAACGCAAGCGTTTGAGCTCTTCAGCAATGTCATAAATGAGTGTCTTTGTAAGCTGCAACTGCCTGGATTTCTGAACACGGCGAGGGAATAAGCAGCGCGCTAATACTTCAAAATAATGCGTCCCTCGCCCGCGCGCCGCGTAATTCGCTCCCGATCAAAATATTCAAGCAGGGGAATGGCATACTTGCGCGAAACCCCGGCAAGATCCTTAAAAGCCGCGACATCAATCAGCCGCTCCGGCTCATGTTTCGAGGCAAAATCGCTTAAGAGTCTTTTCAAGTCTTCCAGGGCATGAGCGTGAATAAAGGTTTCTCCATGGATTCTTACCAGAGTTCCGTTATCAATGAGTCGCTGGAGAATCTTTCGCCCGTAAGTTCGGCGCGCCACGCTAACACCGGCGCCTTCCAACACTTGTTCGACTGAAGGCATGGCTAGTCCCGCCTTCTGATAAGAGCTCGCGATTCGATCGCTCAATTCACCGTCAGCACCGGAAAGATCCAGACTATGATCCGCCGCCCGCACTACGTCCTTTTCCGAAACCAGCAGTCGCTCTTTTTCCAAATGGGCCAAAACACCCTTGAAGATTTCTGAAGTAGCGTGAGCGAAGTGGCGTTCGCGCAGTGTCTCGCGCGGAAGGCCGCGTGACAACGGTTGGCGCTGGTGATGCAGTTTGACTTCGCCAAGTGAGGCGCGGGCCAGACGATCCCTGCTCTCGCGAGTAATCAAAACGCCGTCTATATCGAGAACGGTCCCGGCATGCTGTGCTCGCTTTGCAACTTCCAGAATGACTTCGCTGGTCCAACCCGTGCGCGCGCCGACGTCGGCCAATCTCAATCCGTGCTCGCCTGACGCCTGCACAAAAGCTGTGAGCTTTGCCGAGCGATTAGGATCCATTAACGCGCCTAAGTGTTCGACAGTCTTCGTCATTTCCTTGCCGCGATGTTTCGTCGCCGCCGGATCGAGCACCAAACCTCCGGCTATCGTATGGGCCGGCGAGTAGGAGCGGATGATGAACCGCTCGCCGTGCAACGCAACCACTGGACTTTCAAGCCTGAGCTGCGCAAAACCGGAATCCCCAGGCGCGATGTCACCGGTTGAATTCAACACTCTTACGCGAGCAAGTGCCTCCGCTGTGCCGATATGCACACGGACCCGCGCGCGCGTTTTAATCGCCCGTGGAGCCGTACGCAACACGCTTAATTCAACATCAATAATTTGGGTGGTGACGAGCCGGCCAACCTCCGCGAGGACCATGCCGCGCTCGATTGCGCTGGTATCTATCCCGGCAAGATTTACCGCGGTGCGCTGGCCCGGTTGCGCCGAATGCACAGAGGCGCCGTGAACTTGCACACCTCTAGCGCGTACCCGAAAGCGCGGCGGCAACAACTCGAGTTCATCGCCCTCCCGAATCTGACCCGAGACCAGCGTGCCGGTGACTACGGCGCCAAACCCTTTCATGGTGAAGGCTCGATCGACCGGGAGACGGGAAATAAAGTCCGCGGACCGCGCCGGCACTTCCACCGCGATCTGACGAAGCACAGCCCTGAGTTGATCCAAACCATTTCCCGTGCGCGCGCTCAAAGCAACCACCGGCGCATCTTCAAGAAAGGATCCGGCTACCAACTCTGCCGCTTCGTCGCGCACCAACGGAATCATTTCTTCATCGACAAGGTCCGTCTTGGTAATCACTACCAAACCTTTTTGCACGCCCAGCAAGCGGCAGATGTCGAAGTGCTCGCGCGTTTGCGGCATCACTCCCTCGTCAGCAGCAACGACCAGGGCAACCGCGTCAATGCCATGCACTCCGGCCAGCATGTTCTTAACAAATCGTTCATGGCCGGGAACATCTACGAAGCCGACTCGTACGTCTCCCAGATCCAAATCCGCAAAACCCAGATCGATGGTGATGCCGCGCCGCTTTTCTTCCGGCAGGCGATCGGGATCCTTCCCAGTTAACGCGCGGACCAGCGCACTTTTGCCGTGGTCAATATGACCAGCTGTTCCGATAATGATCGAATGGGTTTCGGGTGCCGCGTGTTGGGTTCCGGGTACCGGATATCGGGTATCGGTTGGAGGCATCAGCAATAGGTCAAGAACGAACTAGGGCGTTGCGCAAGGCATAAAGTTGCTTGCCTAAAGAATTGATTTCTCGCAGCAACCCGATACCTACTTAACTATTTCGAAATCGATCCATTGCGTGGCCGCGCGGTATTTCCCCTTCGCCAAAGGATCTGTGACGATCACCTGGAGCTGATATTCACCCGGGGGCAGATCAGTGCCAAGCTGGATTCCACCGGTGATGGCCAACCGCTTCAAGTCGGCCTGGTTACCTAGATCAACTTCGACTTCCCGGCCACTGTACACTGGCTGACCGTCACGAAAGAGCCGGACCTGGGTTTGTATCTTCGGCTTCAGCCCGACCTTATCCAGCTGCGCGTTGTAGATGATATAACCGTAGACCAGAACCGAGCCGGATCGAAACGAACGAACCGCCGCACCGGCGCCTGGATCCGTTTCCTCGACCACGCCTTCCACGTTCACCTGATTTGGCTCCGCGCGCAGGCTTCTTTGATATGCGTCGGCACTCATTCCACTTGCCAGAATTCCAGAGACTGCCAGGCGATTCCTTTTCATGTCCGGCACTTCGATAAACTGATTCGCCGATCCTATTCGGTTTGAAGGCACATCTCGTAAAACTGAGCGCAGCTGGTATGCGCCCGCTTTCTTGACTGGAACCGTTACGTTGTAAGTCAAACCCGAACCGATCACCCGTTCATAAGTGTTGCCTCTTAAGCGAACCGTGTGTTGGCGGTTCACCTGATCCACGACCTCTGAACTCGCGTCATACGTCACCACCGCGATGTGAAACACTGCCTTGTACCAACCTCCGGGTTCAGGAGTAAAAGTTATGTCACGACCTCGGATATGAAGCATGGAGCGCATGAACGAACCCTGCTTCGGATCATTTGCGAACAAGGAGGTGAGCCGTAAATGCACACCCGAAGCGCCGAAGGGCGAATTCAGCGCAGCAAGCATTTCGGAAACCGGCGTCAGCCGCACCGGCGCTCTTTCCTCATCTGTAATCCCAAAGAATCCACTGCGCATGCGAACCTTGAATTTACCGGAACGCGTCACGTTAAGCCCAAGATCGTGAAACTTGCGCCGTCCACCTACCTTTTCAAACGTTGCCTCGTCCGGCCTATAGCCGATCACGTAATAACCTTTCTGATCCTCAACGAAACGCTTGATCCCGCCAGCCAGATCATTATTGTTCCTTATCGCTATGCCACCGGTTTCCCGCGCAAGAAAGTCAGGACCATCTTGCATCTCGTTAAACTCTTGCCGCCGATCTTTAGCCAGTCCTTCGATCTCGAGTGTGTTTCGCCCCGAGGTGTTATCCGCCGCTGTAAATCCCAAAGGTTCGAGTCCTCGAGCGTCCATTGTGTAGATAACGACGGACGCGCGATTAGCTGAGTCAGTGATAGCCCGCATGAGACCTGTCATGTACTTGCAGGAAGTAGGATCGCCACCGTTGCATATTTTGAACCCGTCCGTGATCATCACAACTGATTTACGACCGGGGAGATCCCGCAGTCCTCGTACGACGTGGTTTACCATTCCCAGTGTGCCGCTTGTGATTCGTTCAGCCCGAAACTGTTCCAAATCTTCTTTTACGCTACCGCTCTCATCGTCGTCCTTTGAAATAGGCGGGCCGCCAAAAGGTGCGGCTGCCGGAATGCCTTCTATTGGCGCGAATGTCTGTATTTTGCCGCGGCCGAGTGGATACCATCTCACCTTCTCGATCGCCGCATACAGTTGCCGTTTATCAGAAGTGAACGCCTGCAAGGTGCCTACGCCGCCAGTCGTGCGAATAATCGCAACTAGATCGTTGGGTTGGAGTTGCTCATCGACGAACTTCTTGAGCGCTCTACGGACAGAAAAGACGCTTTCAAACGAAAGACCCAGATCATCGACTACTAGCGCCATCGTGCGGCGGACTTGATCAGGGCGCAGGCTCACCGGCGGAGCCGCAGAGGTCGGAACTCCTGGCTTTGCCGGTGCTAAGCCGGCAGGGTCGCCTGATTCCAGCGAAACATAGGAAAAGCTTGTGATCTTCTGTGACTTGCCGTTCTCAAGTATCTCGACTTCCTCGGGACGAAGATCGGTTACCGGTTTTCCGTTCTTATCAGTGATAACTGCGTCTACCTGCACCAGGTTGGTAGTGATCCGGACAACATCGTCATCGTCTGGCGGCGTCGGTTTTTGCGAAGGGTCAGTTGGTGCGGAAGGTTTCTGCCCTGACGGAGATTGCGCTTGTGCGAGGCCACCCAGCCAAAGCTGCATGATGAGCACAACGACAAGGATTATTTTTTTCATGGGGGAATTTCTCGAATCTATTGGACCACTTCAAAATCGGTCCATTGAGTAGCAATTCTGTGCTTGTCTTTCCGGAGCATGTCGATCACCGCAACCTGAAGCACGTATTCGCCCTGATCCATCCCGGACCCCAGTTGGACCGCACCGGTCATTTCCAGCCGCTTCAAATCGGTTTGGTTTCCGGGCTGCAACGAAAGTTCTTTTCCGGCAAAAACGAGTTGACCATTGCGAAACAATTTGACTTGGGTGACAACCTGAGGCCTTCCCGTTTTGTCAGCCTTCGCATTGTAGATCGCCAAACCGTATTCGACGATGGATCCAGCTTTAAACTGTCGCCGCGCGGCATTTGAAATCAGGTTGGCGTTCTCACTCGGCTGATCCGAATTGATTGCGTCGCTTGCACTGACCGAAGCGCGCTGCTGATAGATCTTGTCCTCCACTGCGCGGCTGATAATTCCGGAAAGTTCCAGTCGCTTCTTCCCCAGATTCGGTACTTCGACAAATTGACTCGCTGATCCAATTTGGTTTGAGGCTACGTCGCGCAGCGCAGTGCGCAGTTGATACGCCCCAGGCTTTTTGATCGGAACGTTGATGGTATATGTGACTCCGTGGTTTACCGCATTCTCATGAGCCGCGCGACTGAGTTTGAGCGTGTGAGTGTAGCCCATCTGGTCTACGACAATTCCATTGTCGCCGAAGGTCATTGCTATCAGCTCAATCACTGACTGATACGAGCCATCGGGGTTTTGGGTAAACGTTAAGTCACTAGTCTTGATGTGAAGCAGCGACCGCATGGTTGACCCGTATTTTGAATCGTTAAAGAAGAGCGACGTCAGTCGTAAATTAACATCTGCAGATCCGAAGGGAGACGTCAAAGCCGCCAACAAGCGTTCACGAGGTGATTTAGGACCCGGCACTACTTCTTCCTCGGGCACGCCAAAGAATCCTTTTCGCATCCTCACCTTGAAGCTCCCCGGCCGCTTAACCCGCACGGTGATACGGTGAAAGCGTCTCAGGCCGCGCACCGTCTCAAAAGTCGAATCGTCCGGCCGGTAACCAATGAGGTAGTAACCCTTCTGATCATCAAGAGCGCGGCGAATGCCGTCGGCTAAATCATTCGAGTTCTTAACGGCAAAGCCGCCGGTGGCTTCGGCCAAATCCTGCCACGCGCCCGGGCCGCTGCCTGCGCGACGCGCGCTCAGCAGCCCTCCCAGGTTTCGAGCATCGATATGCCTGTCCGCGGCGGTGAAATTAAGAGTTTCCAAACCCCGCGCATCGACGGTGTAGATTACAACTGAAGCTCGATTTGCCAGATCAATGAGGCGATCCATCGCATTCTGCACGCGAAAGTTCTGCGTCCCATCAACTCTGAGCACACTAAGAGACCCACCCGAAAATACCACTACAGATTTCCGGCCAGGCAGTTCTCGTAAGCCGCGGATAACGTAATTCAAGGCGCCGAGCGTGCCTACGGTAAATAAGTCTTCCCTCAAAGAATCAATGTCGTCTCCACGACTGCGATCAACGCCGAACGCCTCTGAAGCAGCAGTTCCAGCAACCGCCAGAGGATCCGGCGCGGTGGGAGCGAAAGCTCCGACGCCGCGGCTCATCGGATTGAATTTCACTCTTTCGATAGCTGCAGCGAGTTGTCGTTTGTCGGAAGTAAACTGCTGCAGAGCGCCGATTCCGCCGCCTGATCGAATGATCGCCACGAGATCGCCGGGCTGGATTTGCTGATCTACAAATTTCTTTAGCGCCTGACGAGTGAAATAAATACTGTCATGAGCCATCCCCAGATCGTCCACAACAACGGCGATAGTGCGGCGCACATCCTCACGATTCAGACGCACCGGCGGAGGAGGCGGCGCATTCTTGTCGAGTGGCTTATTGGCGCGGGTCGAACCAGGTTGCTCACGCGTTTCCAGTGCGATGAACGAGAAGTTAGTAATTTCACGTTGCTTCCCGTCTTCGAGAATCTCAACTTCATCCGCGCGAAGGTCAGTAACGACCTTTCCCTGCTTGTCAGTTATTACCGGATCGAGCTGAACAAGATTGGTCGTGATCTTAACTACGTCATCATCGCCGGGCGACTCTGGTTGTTGCGGCGTGGATGGAGTATTCCGCTTTTGTCCCGAGGGCTGAGGCTGCTGGGCCAGGCCCGCCACGGAGAGTTGAAGGACAAGTAGGAAGATGAGGAAGTTTTTCTTCATTTCAGTCGCTCCGATGTGTCGCTCGAGCTTTTGCCAGAATCCGATCGTAAAACTCAAGATACCGCGGGATCACTCCATCAGTACTGTAGCGCGCCAGGGCCGACTCGCGCGCTCGTTGACCCATCGCGCACCGCAGTTCCTTATCCATAAGCAACCGAGCTGCGTCCGCTGCCATTTTGTCTGTATCACCAACCTCGCTGAGAAATCCGGTTTCGCCGTCCGTCACTACTTCCGGCACACCTCCCACCCGCGAAGCCACAACCGGGACTTCGCAAGCCATCGCTTCCAGTGCCGCCAATCCAAACGATTCCTGCTGAGATGGGAGCAGCAAGACGTCGGAAGCCGAAAGATAATCAACTATGTTCGGTTGCTCGCCGACAAAAACACAATGGTCCGCAATCTCCAGATCGCGTGCTCGCTCCTCACACGCGGGGCGTTCACTTCCATCGCCGACCATCACCAACCGTGTCTTGACCCCTTTCTTTAAAACGCGCGCTAGTATTTCAATGCAATCAACAGGGCGCTTCACGGGGCGCAAATTCGAAACGTGGACCAGCAGCGGCACGCCCTCAGTGGCGAGAGATGCGCGCAACTCTTCGACCGGTTGGCGAGCGTATTCCGACTTACAAACAAAATTGGGAATCACCTCAATATCGTCAAACTGGAACGTTTCTTTCGTTTCGTGTTTTAGATAATGTGAAATGGCAGTGACGCCATCTGATTGAGCGATACCGTAACGCGTGATCGGCAAATATGAAGGGTCAGCGCCCACGAGCGTGATGTCGGTTCCGTGTAGCGTTGTGATAACGGGGATGTATCGCTTTAGCTTGAGCGACTCGCGCGCCAGGATCGCGCTAATTGAATGAGGAATTGCGTAGTGTACGTGAAGCAGATCGAGATCTTCCGTCTCCGCCACTTTAGCCATCATGCTTGCGAGTGCGAGTGTGTACGGCTGATGCTCAAATAGCGGATACGACATCATCTCCACCTCATGAAACCGAACGCGCTCACTGAGTTTGGTAAGCCTGGTCGGTAGAGCTGAGGCGATAAAATGGACTGTATGACCTCGCTCCGCCAGTTCCTTTCCCAGCTCCGAGCCGACAATGCCGCTGCCGCCGTAGGTAGGATAGACAGTGATCCCGATGTTCATATCAGCAGAGGCTAGATGTTTTAGCCGCTAGATGCCAGCCCGGAACGTCCTGCCGGCCCGTGTTTCAACACCACCATGGACAAAACGAAAGGCGCCGTGCTTCCGGTTTCAACGCCGAGAGCAATCATGTGGTTTCGTTTCATTTCCTGATCGTTTAAATCCGCCGCGCCTGGACGACCCGACTTCGGTTATTATGGTCAGGAATTAGGTTTTCAATCCGTCGGGCCACAAGTTTGAGTTCGAGCAACTCAGCGCCAAACTCTGAATCGAGAATAGAAACGAAAGGTTATATCCAATGACATCTACCAGAATGTTGCTGGTTCCTATTTGCCTGATCGTTGTAACGTCATCAATCAATTGCAGTCTTAACAAAAACTCGAACTCCGGAGTCGCGACAAGTTCGTCGCCCGTATCCGTTAACAGCACTGCACCGGGAATCGAGCGCGTCAAACCTGCGCCCGGAACCGGAAACGTGCAGGGGCAAGTTTTGTACAACAGCAAGCCGGCCGAAAACATTGAAGTAAAGTTGTGCGAAACATTCAATCAATATATCGGTGGGTGCGGAGGTAAGACCTACATCGCTCACACTGACAAAGAAGGCGAGTATGTCATCACTGACGTCGAGCCAAAGGTTTACCAGGGATTGTTGGCCAAGGTGTTTGACACCGACTCGTCGATATTTGCTACTACCGGACTCGCGGGGATTAGTTCAGCCAAATACGAAGTTACTGCTGACAAGACCCTGTTCATTCCGCCGACCCACCTTTTCAAGAGCGACCTGAAGGTGAGCAATCCAAAGGCAGGAGCGAAAGTAAGCACGAAAGATCTCGATCTCAAATGGGAGCCTTATCCCGATGCAGCTTATTACAAATTCAGTATCTACGCTGATGAAGCTAGTGTGACGTCGCCTTACATCGGCGAGCGAGTTGATGGTACTTCTTTCAGCCTTGATAAGCCGTTGGCAAAAGGCATCTATCGTTGGCAGGTTACGGC
This sequence comes from Pyrinomonadaceae bacterium, assembly GCA_963724185.1. GTDB lineage: Bacteria > Acidobacteriota > Blastocatellia > Pyrinomonadales > Pyrinomonadaceae > PSRF01. The sequence continues at coordinate 88,161 of CAVRTN010000004.1, forward strand.
TTACAACGGTGCCGACAAGAAACTTTCAGAAAGCAGCAGAGACATCAAGTTCACTATCACTGATGGGCCATGAGCCGCTTCGCGCTGAATTAACTCCGTAACAATGCAAGCTGAATTAGGACACACTCGGACATGATCAAAGTGAGATTCAGAAGATTCCATCCAACGTTACTCTTAGCTTTTTTGTTGAGTTCCACTTGTGCTTTTGGGCAAGATCCCCTGGATGCACGACCTAAGAAAGCGCGCACGCCCGCGGACTACCAGCTTCGCACGCTCAGGCAAATCGCCGAGCTGGGAGCTCCTATCGCCGCTGAACGAGACGACGAAAGGAAAGGTGACGCTACCACTCTGACGCACGGTAATCTTTTGCCCTCCCGTGTGAGAGTTACTTACAAGGGCTCTCAGCGACCCGCGCTCAAGATCAAAAAGGACGTCATTTCCTACTGGGCAAATCAATACGCCGGCGCTCCCCAGTTTTACATCAGCGCCTACACCACGGAAGCTCTCTTTAACGAAGCCGGCATCAACCATTGGCTGGTCGTCAACAAGAGAGTTGTCCCGCGTCTGAGGCGAGAGCTAAAAAAGGGACTAGCTGTTGATTTGTATTTGATTAGGATGGGTGCTTACAAGATTGGCGACAAGTGGCGGTGGGTTTTGTTGGTAGAAGACTTTGCGGCAGTGAAGTAGGCCAGTCCAATAGTAGGACAGACATCCCTGTCTGTCCCTGATCGAAATTGAGTAGGACCTGCCTGTCTCTGATTCGCAAGAGTCGCCACAGAATGGACAGGCAAGAATGTCCGTCCTACTAATGCCGGTCCTAAAAAATTGCGAGGCAGGTGACCCTCGCAATCACCTGCCTCATCTCAACTTGGCTCACCTTACTTGAAGGGGGGGCAAGTGAGGCGCGGAGTATATGCCTGCTTTGGGCCGTTGGCAATAGTCTTCGGAAAGAAATTCGCCCCCTGGTCCTGCCTCCATATCACCTCAAAGTCGATGATTCCCATGGCATTCCCGCCTGCCGGCTCTCCACTCTGTTTAATTCACAAACAGGCTTATAATGCTTTCAGATATCGATTTCCCCGTGTATTTTTTTGATAACTGTTTTTAGAGCGGAGAGTAAGCAATGCCCAAAATTAGTGATATTGAAGAGACCCCTAACCCGAACGCAGTCAAATTCATACTCCGGGAAGCTGTCAGCAACGGCACCGCGCATTCCTATAGCTCTGCTGAGGTAGCCCAGGATGATCCGCTCGCCAAGGCTTTGTTTGATGTGGACCATGTGGTTTCTGTTTTCTACATGGATCGGATGATCACCGTCGAGAAAGACGACGAGGGCGACTGGGACGATCTGCTCCCTGTGTTGGCGGTGCCGATTCGCGCCACTGAAGCGGTTAACTCACCTGCCGCGGCCGCAGCAGCGGTGGGCGGCGCCATTGCCGCGGTAACGAGTGATGACCCGCGTCTATTGAAAATTAACGACATCCTTGACGAAAAGGTTAGACCGGCATTGATGGGCGATGGCGGTTACCTGGAAGTGCTGGGGTTGAAAGATCACACCCTCAGCATTCGCTACCAGGGCGCTTGTGGCAGTTGCCCAAGCTCACTGACCGGTACCCTGATGGCGATCGAGGGCATGCTCAAGCAGGAGATCGATCCCGAACTTGAAGTGGTAGCGGTTTAGGGTTCTGCCCGCGAAGCCAACAAAATCGTTTTTGGAACAAACCTTCCACGACGACGTTTAATTCCTCCGAATTCGTCCGTCTAATTCTTCGTTTCCCAAAGATCATCCTTCTTCAGGAGAACCATCATGGTCCGCAATCCTTCAGTGTCACTCGCTGTTTTCGCGGTCAGCTTGCTCATTGCTGTTGCCCCCGGTTTTCAGGCGCAGGAAACATCCGAGAGAACAATCTCCAACCGCCCGGCGCCGGCAGCGAGTCCGGAAAAAGCTGCTCCCAAAAGTAGGAAGCTGTCCGCGGCTGACAAAGCCAAGGCGGACCAGCAGCGCGCCCTGGCCACGTCGTTGTTGATCTCCTTGTCGAACGATGCTCGGAGTTTTAGTGATCAGAAATTGCGCGCGCGCACTCTGGCCCGCATCGCCGACGGATTATGGCAAGCCGATGCGGATCAAAGCCGCGCTCTTTTCCATAGGGCATGGGATGCCGCGGGCGTAGCCGATGAAGAATCGGGACGCGTGTTTAAGGAAGATATGAGGCGGCAATCGGCGGGAGGACGAGGCGCGGTGGGCTCCCTACCGCCAGACTTGCGAGCGGAAGTTCTCCGGCTGGCAGCGAAGCGCGATCGCGCCCTCGGTGAAGAGTTGCTGGAAAAACTCAAACGGGACAAGGCCCAGGAGGCAAATGAATCTGCCGATGCCGCTCGCCGCGAAGTGCCGGGCCTGCCGGAAGCGATGGCCCAGAGACTAAGACTCGCGCGCCAGCTCCTCGATGCCGACGTACCACGCGCGCTTGAGTTTGCCGATCCTGCCCTCGCAACCGTTTCAATGCAGGGCTTGAGTTTTCTTGGATCACTCAAGGAAAAAGATGCCGTGGCGGCCGATCAGCGTTACTTGCGAATGCTTACCGTGGCGGCGGCAGATGCGCAGGCTGATGCCAACACGGTTTCCCTTCTTAGTTCATACCTTTTCACGCCACAGTTATTCATCACTATCGATCGCCAGGGTGGGACTAACACTTCGCAAATGGGCCGACCTGGTCCTCCGCCCGCGACTACTCCGGAAATGCGCAAGGCCTTTTTCAACGTCGCCACTCAAATTCTTATGCGTCCTCTGGCTCCGCCCGAGCAGGACAAGACCACCTCCGGGATTGAGGGAAAGTACCTGATCATCAAGCGCCTGCTGCCACTTTTTGAACAACACGCTCCAGCAACCACCACTGAAATGATGCGCGGACAACTTTCCACTTTGTCAGCCGCAGTGCGCGAAGAGATTCGCAAACGCGACGACGACATGATGAAGCGGGGCATTCTTCCCGAAGACGAACCCGAAGATACCGAACAGTCGTTGCTCGATCGGATCAGTCGGGCCAAAACTTCTGCCGAACGCGATCAACTTTACATGGAGCTGACGATGCGAACTCTTGAAAGGGGTGACCCGCGGGCGCGCGACTTCGTGGAAAAGCTGGAAGATTCAGACATGCGCAAGCAAGCACGACCTTATGTAGACGGTTCACTGGTCATGAATTACATCGAGAAGAAGAAGCTCGAGGAGGCGATTACACTTGCTCGCGCGGGAGAGTTGACCCCGTTTCACCGGGTGTGGGCGTTAAGTCAGGTCGCTCGACAGTTGGGCGAAACTGATCGCCAGCGGGCCATCGATCTGGCCGAAGAGGCGGCCACTGAGGCGCGTCGCATCGGCGGTTCCGATGCCGATCGACCTCGCGCGCTTATTGGAGTCGCAAATGCCTTCTTTCAACTCGACCGAACTCGTGGTTGGGAAATAGTCGGTGAAGCAGTGAGAGCAGCAAACTCAGCTGAGGGATTCACAGGTGAGGACAGCCGCCTAATGCTCAGAATGCAGACAACTCACATGACTTCCATGCAGACCCATTCAACGGAAAACTTCGATGTGCCCGCGCTGTTTCGCTCACTTTCCAGGGAAGACTATCAGCGCGCCGTGGGCCTGGCGCAAAATTTCGAAGCTGATGCGCCCCGCGCGACCGCGCTGATTTCGATCGCCCGCGAGGTGTTAAGCGAAAAGTGACAAACTCAAGAGTAGATATTCATCGGTCGCGTTAACAACGCCACCGGATCATCAACATTCAAAGCTTCCCGCACATAAAACGGCTCGCCGGCTTCAACTCCGATTAGCGAGCCAAAATATCGCATGCGATATTCGATTTCCTTGAGAAACCCCTTGTCGCTGATTCGCGTCTCGGGTTCCTGAGATTCCGGACAATAAAACTGCGACACATGCGCCTTGATAGCCGCCATTTTCTGTTCCGCAAACTCAGAAACGTCGACGATAAAAGATGGCACTGTGTGGCGTGAGAAAAGCGAGTGCATGATGGCAGGCATGCGCACCGGATCCAGGTTCCCTTCCTCATCATAACGGGCCATCGTCGCCAGGCGTGCAGCTTCGCGCAAAATGTGACAAGTGTTTGCGTGATCGGGGTGGGGGTCATCCTCGGATGTGGTCAATACAATTTTCGGTTTGTGAGTTCGCAGCACCCTGACCATTGCTGTACGCGACTCGTCAGTTAACTCGATATGACCATCCGGCTGATTGAGATTTATCCGCACGTCGAGATTCATGAGGCGCGCCGCCTCCAGCGCTTCTTCCTGTCGAATCTCAGGAGTGCCGCGCGTGCCCATCTCGCCACGGGTCATGTCGAGAACGCCGGTGCGATAACCGAGCGACTTCAATTTGAGTAGAGTTCCTGCGACAGCTAACTCGGCGTCGTCAGGATGCGAGAAAACACCCAGCACATCCAGTTCAATTTGTGTTTCGTTCATTGCCTTGAGCTTTAACTAATGGACCGGTTTTGGTCAAGTGTCGTTGGCCGTTGATCGCAAATTCCTCGACGCACTCACCCGCGTCACCAGAGTTTTCCCGGGCGCTAACCACTGACGCGAAGGAAAGTTTGCGTTACATTAACCTCATGAAGCTCGTTGTCCTGGGATCCGGCACGTCTCTGCCTCATGCTCGTCGCGCGTCCAGCGCACACTGGTTGGAAACTGCCGCGGGAAACGTTCTGCTTGATATCAGCGCGGACGCTCCTCATCGCATGGCCCAGGAACAACTTGACTGGCCAAACCTCGACGCGATTTGGATCAGCCATTTTCATCTGGATCACATCGGCGGTTTGACGCCATTTCTATTTGCCACGCGAAACGCCCCTCAAACTCAGCAACGCCGGAAGCCGCTAAAAATCTTTGGCCCGCAGGGCTTTGTTAGTCTCCTGACAGCAGTAAACGACTCGAACAATTACCGGCTACTGGCGCAGCCATTCCCAGTCGAGCTGAATGAAATTGAACCTGACATTGAATTTGAGATCCTTCCGGGCATTAGTGCCACAGCATTTTCCACGCCCCACACGAATGAAAGCCTTGCCCTTCGCTTGAAAGAAAAAGACGGCAGCGTGCTGGTTTACACCTCAGACACTGGTTACTCGGAAGGCCTGGCGAACTTTGCGCGAAACGCGACGATACTCCTGATGGAATGTTCGTTCTACGAGAACAAGCCGGTAGAAACACACCTTGAATTGCAGGATGCGATGCGGATCGCACACGAATCGCAACCGGGGAAAGTGGTGCTGACCCATCTGTATCTGGAGTGGGACGGCATCGATCTTGCCACTGAAGCGCGCAAACTCTGGCAAGGCGAAACCATCGAAGCATTCGACGGATTACGGCTGGAATTTTAGTTAACGGAGGACGGGTTTGATCGGGCAAAGATTTTTCAGTGTGCTACTTGCGGGAGCGCTGGCCGGCGTTCAGTTCATGTGTGTAAATTCCGGGAGCGCGTCGCTCGATCAACCTTCACACGTCGTCTCCGATTTAGACGACTCTCGATGGTTTGAAACCGGCGAGCCATCAAAGCCGCGATCAGTAATCAACTCAGCCGCGGACTTGAAAGTGATTTCCTACAATATCCGTTATCGCAGCGGCGCCGATCTTCAGAAACTAATCAAGCTTTTTCAGGATGACCCTGAAATAGGCGGCGCCACAATACTTGGATTGCAGGAAGTTGACCGGAACAAAAAACGCAGCGGAAACAAAAACACAGCCCACATTCTGGCGCATGATCTGGGGATGTATTACGCGTGGGCCGCTCCGCCCGTTGGTGAGGGAAAAGAAGAGGAAACCGGAGTCAGCATCCTGAGCGTGTTTCCCCTTTCAGAGGTTCGTCGAATTGTTTTGCCGCACAAAGGACCGGGCGGTAAACGGCGCGTTGCCCTGGGAGCCACTGTGAAGATCGACCGCGTCTCCATTCGAGTCTATTCCGTTCACGGAGAAACGCGCCTTCGCGAAGACCGCAAAATTGAACAAATGAAAGCGGTGATTGATGACCTGGCTCGTCATGGTAAGGAGATGCCGGCGATCGTGCTCGGTGATCTCAACACCTGGGAACCGGCGGTGATCGACAAGACCTTCAAGCTTTTCAACGAACAGGGATTTCAAACTCCGTTTGCGCGCGAGTCTACGTTTTCAGTGCGCGCACTATTGATCCCGATTAAGTTGAAACTCGATTGGATCTGGTTACGCAACCTGCAGCCGACGGGCCATGGAATAGATCGGGACATCAAGCTGTCAGACCACTGGCCTCTGTGGGTAGTCGTGCGCCGGCCTGATCAAAGAGCAACTTGAATTTCGCCTCAAGCGTTGTGTTAAAGTAGACCACCCAGACATGTCTTTTCAGCATTAGAAGAAAAGGAAAATCCGGTGATCACACAATGAAGTGTCCAACCTGTGGCAGGCGTCACAACTGGTCCAGAGTCCGCTGTCCTGCGTGCAGAACTAAGCTACTGCTCTGGTACATCATTGTAGGATTTCTGGTGGTGCTTGGCTGCTACGGAGCCTTTGTAATTTTGGAAGCCATGGGTTAAAGCCGCAAACGCCGCCTCATCTCACGCCCCATTCCCAAATTCCGTACAAAATTTTCTTGTCCAGAACGATCCCCGCTTGCTTCAGCGACAGAATAATCTGCCCGCGATGATGCGACTCGTGTGAAATCAAATACCCGAGAAATGCTACGGCGTGAGGTTTGAAGCCTTTGACTCTGCCGCCATCCTTCAGGCTTTGAGTCAGCAACGTAACGATCGCTTTCCCTGAATTCTCAAGCGACCGGCGCAAAACCTTCTTATCTTGGGCGTGCTCTTTTTCGATCTTCGCCAAGCCGGCTAACAGTTCCGGCGCGGCAGCTTTCAACCACATCAGCCGAACATTGTGAAGATGCCCAAACTGCTCGCCGACTGTTCGACCTTTTGAGGCGGACAAGCTGGTTAGCGACGATGCGTCAGTGGCATCGAGCAGGTAGAGGTTGATGCGATTGTGGATTTCCCAGGTCTCAATGATTTGTTTCTCATCCATGCGGCAGGGCCTCCCTCTTTGTAACGCAAACGGTTAGCTTGCGATTTCCAGCCGAAGAATATTGTTGATTAGAGACGCAAATTAACAGTTTGTTTACTGGCACCGTGCGACATGGCACCCGCGTCGTGCGACATGACACTGGCACTGTGCGACATGACACTGGCACCGTGCGACATGACACTGGCACCGTGCGACCATGACACTGGCACTCGACTCACACCCTCGTGCGACATGACACTGGCACCGTGCGACATCACACCCGCGTCGTGCGACATGACACTGGCACCGTGCGACATCACACCCGCGTCGTGCGACATGACACTGGCACCGTGCGACATCACACCCGCGTCGTGCGACATGACACTGGCACCGTGCGACATCACACCCGCGTCGTGCGACATGACACTGGCACCGTGCGACATCACACCCGCGTCGTGCGACATGACACTGGCACCGTGCGACATCACACCCGCGTCGTGCGACATGACACTGGCACCGTGCGACATCACACCCGCGTCGTGCGACATGACACTGGCACCGTGCGACATCACACCCGCGTCGTGCGACATGACACTGGCACCGTGCGACATCACACCCGCGTCGTGCGACATGACACTGGCACCGTGCGACATCACACCCGCGTCGTGCGACATGACACTGGCACCGTGCGACATCACACCCGCGTCGTGCGACATGACACTGGCACCGTGCGACATCACACCCGCGTCGTGCGACATGACACTGGCACCGTGCGACATCACACCCGCGTCGTGCGACTTCAGCGAACCCGTACGACGATACTGTTACTGGTCAGCGCATTTCCGGTCGCGCGCTGTAATTCGGCGATTGCCTTGTTGAGATCCGTTTGGGCCTTGAGCTCGTTACCGCGCGCAGTGGTTAATGCGGTCTGCCGTTCAAGCACGAGAAACACTGTCGACTGTCCGGCGTCAAGTTTCCTCTGCTCGCTTTGGTATTGCTGTTCGTTCGCATTGCGCGCAATGCCGGCAGCGCGCAGACGCGCCTCTGCGCTCCGCACTGCCTGTAAGGCGTTTCTGACCTCAACCTGAATCGACTGTTCGAGTTGTTCACGTTGAGTGGCGATACGTTCGCCCTCCACCAATGAACGGCCCAATTGCGCCTCGGCCGTGCGATTGCGAAGCGGCAAGCTGATTTGCACGCCTATGCGAAAGTTGTTGAAGTTGTTACCCAGCAAATTTTGAATCGATTGGTTGTAACCGCCAATCAGATCCGGTGAGATACCTTGCACAGGTTGCGGCGTCAGCAATGGGAGTTGCGCGCGATCAAGAAGTTGATTAACTCGATCGCGCAGTTCAGTTGACGAAGAGGTAAACGGATTTACGCCTCCGCTGGCGGAACCCGCTAAACCGAGCATTCCATAACTGCCAACCAGATCGACGGCCGGCCGCGTTTGCTCACGGAAATATCTCTGATCAATTTGATTGATGTCGCGAATGACCGTCGACTGTTGCAGCTCCGGCCGGTTGTCCATCGCTGCTTTCAAAGCTTCCGGTAACGAAATATCAGGAGGAGCCAGCTCGACCGGATCTGTGGGCACCAAAGAAATCCTCCAAATCTCGGATTGCTGGTTTTCAGCAATCAGGTTCTTCAAATTATTTTCGGCGCGCGACACATCTTCGAGCGAGCTAAACAGAGTTTGTTCGAAGCCTGCCACCTGGGCCTCGGCTGCAACCACGTCGATTGGCGCTAATGAGCCTTCGCGGACCAGACGCTGATTGTGTTCAAGCTGGGTTCGCGAATCGCGCACCGCGTCTCTCTGCACCTGCAGATTACGGAGCGCAAAAGCAAGATCCCAATAAGCTCGCTGCACGTTGGTTATCGTTTCGATTGCCCGCTGGCGAAACTGCGCATCCGTGAGAGACAGGCTCTTCTTTGCAATCTCAATCAGCCGGCGATTGTTATCGAAACGCAAACCTCTGAGCAGCGGTTGTGTGTAGCTGAAGGTCAGTCCGGTAGGATACTGGGGGTTGAGCGCGGTGAATTGATTGTTTGTCGTCAACCTGATCGAGGAAAACTCGAGCCGGTAGTTGCCGCCAAACTTCGGCGTGAGACCTTCGAGCCGCGCTGTTCCTGTGTAGTCCGTTTGCGTTACCGCGCCATTTGAACCACCACTCAGGAAACTGGAAATTGGGCTCACGATTCGTTCGTAATAAGTTGATGAACTCAAGCGAGGATCATAGGCGCCGCGCGCGCCCGTCAGATCAAACTCGGCAATCTTGACGTTGTGTCGCGCTACCTCGATGTCCTTGTTGTTTTCAAGGGCCATCGCGAGTGCTTCACGAATCGAAATTGGTTTCTGGCGATCCATCTCGACGCCGACGCGAGTAAGTTCTGGCAAAGGTTTCTGCGCCGGACGAAAGTCAGGGGCGATCTGAGGCGACTGCAACTCCTGCGGTGAAGGTGATGCGGTTGGAGCCGACTCCTGTGCCTGAATGGAACCAACACGAACGATAACCGCAAAGAACGCAACGGCAATCGCAAGGTTTCGCAAAGGACAACTTCTTCGCGTTCTCTGCGAAATTCGTTGCGTGCTCTGCGGTTTATTCTTTTTCTGAAATTCCGTATTCATAACAACCCTATGAAGGAAACTATCTATTGCTTCGAAACTATACCCAGCAGCGATGCCGTCGCGCTGGCTGCCTTACGTCGCGCGCGACCGAATGCCCCGGTCACGCCTGAGCCAATCATTCCCCAAACCCTGCTCTTGCCCAGGTCGTCGAAAAGTGAATAGAAAACTGGAACCGCAAGCAATGTCAGCAGCAAACAGAGGGTTTGCCCGCCGACTACCAATACTCCGATTGAACGATTTGTGCCCGAACCTGGACCACTGGAGATCGTTAGCGGCAACATTCCCGCGACCAACGCGATGGTGGTCATCAGAATGGGTCGGAGTCGATCACGATTCCCGCGAATGATTGCTTCCAGCCGCTCCATTCCCTGTTCACGTAAGCGATTTGTATGATCGATTTGCAGAATTGCGTTTTTCTTGACCACCCCGAAGAGCAGTAGTAATCCCAATCCGGAAAAGATGTTTACCGTCTGGCCAGTGATCAATAGCGAAACGATCCCGAAAGGAATCGCTAACGGCAAGGTCAGCAAAATGGTCACGGGATGAATAAACGACTCAAACTGCGCCGCCAGGACCATGTACATAAAAACGAATGAAAGAATGAACGCCAGCATGAAGTAGTAACCGGCCTTGCCCAACTCTTTCGACCGGCCAGCCAGACCCGTGGAATAAGCAGGATCAATCTTCGTGTCCTTCGCAAACTGATTCATCTTCGTAATCACGTCCGCTTGCGAGCCACCCGGCCTGACGTTGCCCAACAACATCACCTGGCGTTGACGATTGAGCCGCTCGATTGCGGAAGGTCCGGTTCCTTCATCAATCCGCACCAGATTGTCGAGACTGACCCAGCCGATTTTTGCCGAGGCAACGATCATTCGCTGGAGCCCTTCAACGCTCGCGCGGAATTCGCCGATGGCCCTCACCCTTACGTCATATTGATCAGTGCCGGCGTTAAAAGTTGAAACTTTCGTGCCTGCTACGAGCGTGTTCAATGCCTGGGCAATGTCTGAAACGCGCACCCCTAGATCTGCCGCGCGCTGGCGATCGATCACCACGCGCAGCTCGGGCTTCCCTGACACCAGCGTTGAATCCACGTCCACTACGTCTGGAATCGTTTTCATTTTTTCCATCAACGCGTCGGAGTACTGAGTAAGCTTGGCCAGATCCGGACCGCCGATCACATATTGAATGTCCGCATTACGAAAACCGCCGCCGGAAATTGCCGCGACCTGCTGAACGCTGGTTCGTAGTTGGCCCGGAAACTCCTTCAGATATTTCGCCAGAACTTCCGATCGCGCCTTAATCATTACATCGCTTTGACTGACATCGCGTTCATCCAGCGGCTGCATTTTGACGTAGATGGTTGCAACGTTTACCTGTTGCTGCTGGCCACCACCGATGGTCGTGAGGGTGTCAGTAACACCGGGAAGTTTCCTGACATCTGCGGAGATGCGCTCAGCCAGCGCAGAAGTGGCTGCGAGCGTGTGGCCTTCGGGGGCTCGCACGTTCAGTTCAAACTGCGATTGGTCGTCGACCGGCAGGAAGTTTTTTCCGACAAACATGAAGAGCGGCACAATGCTGATGATGACCAGCAAACACGCCACGACGATTACCCATCGATGGGCCATGGACCACTTCAACATTCGCGTATAAGTGGCGTCTACCGGGCGGTAAAACCTCGATTGCTTCGAGCCGTGATCGGCAGGCTCAATTTGTCTTTCGATTGGCCCTTCTTCCGCATCATTGCTGCGCTTGATCAAACGCGCCGCCAGCATTGGTGTCAGCGTGAATGAAACCAGCAGAGAAACGGCAATGGCAAAAGATGAGGTCAAACCAAACGATGACATGAAGCGGCCCACGATCCCGCCCATGAAACCAACCGGCAGGAAAACCGCCAACAACGACAGAGTCGTCGCCATCACCGCCATGCCAATCTCTTTAGTGCCTTCGATTGCGGCCTGAAAGGGATGCATCCCCTTTTCTTCGACGTATCGGAAAATGTTCTCCAGGACGACAATAGCGTCGTCGATAACAATTCCGACCATCAGAGTCAGGGCCAGCATCGTGATCGAATTCAGAGTGAAGCCCAATGCGGCCATCAGACCAAAAGTCGCAATCAACGAAGTGGGTATCGCGGTGGCTGCAATCAACGTGGACCTGAAGCTCCAGAGAAAGATGAACACCACGATCGCCGCCAGGATGCTGCCCTCGATCAAATGCGTTTGAATTGATTCGATCGAAGCCTTGATGAAGACAGACTGGTCGCCGACGACCTGCGTCTTGAAGCCGGGTGGCAAAGTCTTCTGCAGTTCATCGAGACGCGCCTTGACGGCCTCAGCTACCGCCACCGTGTTCTGGCCAGACTGTTTGGAGACAATTAAGGTGACTGCCGGCTGGCCGTTTAGCCGGGCTTCCGTACGCGGTTCTTCGGAACCGTCTTCCGCGTAACCAACATCGCTTAGTTTTACAGAATAGCCGCCACGGCTCCCGACCACGAGGTTGTTAAACTCCGACGGCTCGATGATCCGGCCCATCGTTCGGACTGTCAGCTCGCGAGTCCCTTCGTCAACACGTCCGCCCGGGACTTCCATGTTTTGCGCGCGCACCGCATCTGCCACCTGGGCGACGGTGACATTGAAAGCGCGCAGCTTGTCAGGGTCCACCCAGATCTGAATCTCGCGTTGCCGGCCACCGATGATTTGCACCTGGCCAACGCCATTAATCGATTCAATCTGCTGCTTGATCTTTTTGTCGGCAATGTCAGTGACTTCGCGCGGCGAGCGCGACGCGGAAACTGCAATACGGACCACCGGAGCCGCATCAGTATCCAATTTCTGCACAATCGGCTGTTCCGCGGTGACCGGAAGTTCGTTGACAATTAAGTCCACCTTATTGCGAACCTCGGCTGCCGCTGTGTCGGGATTTTTCTCAAGCAGAAACGTAATGAAAACCTGCGAAACACCTTCCACCGAAGTGGATCGCAACTCATCGATTCCGCTGACGGTGTTAACCGCGCCTTCGACTTTGTCGGTGATTTCAGTTTCGACTTCCTGCGGAGAAGCACCAGGATTCAGAATGGTGACAGTGATGGTCGGGAGATCGATCTTCGGAAAAAGATCAACGCCCAGCGAATTGTAAGAGAAGAGTCCGACGACAGTCAGACTCAGAATCAGCATCGTCGCAAACACCGGACGCCTGACACAGATTTCAGCTAGCTTTTGCATTCAATTAAGTCCAGCCAGTCCAAAGCCCAATATCCGCAGTCCAGTCCTGACTTTGGACATCAGACATTGGACTGCTATTGCTTTACCGCAGTTCCGTCGCTTAACAATTCGATGTTGCTGGTTGCTACTATCTCGTCGGCTGCCACACCGCCCTTGATCTCGATCAGATCACCCTCCGATTGCCCAATCTGGACCACCCGTTCGGAAGCTCGACCATCCTTAATGACAAACACGCGACTGACTCCTGATTCAGTGCGAACGGCGCGTGACGGCACCAGCACCGCAGGTTCGGCGCGTGATTGCAGAATGCGCACGGTGGCAAATTGGCCCGGCTTCAAAGCTCCGCTGTTGTTTTCTATTTCTGCTTCCACCGTTAGCGTTCGAGAACTGGGGGTAACGTTTGGCGAAATACGCGCGACCCGGCCGCTGAAATTTTTGTCCGGCCAGGCGCTGGTCGTAACTGAAACCGATTGACCAACTGCAACTGACGGAATCGCCTGCTCGGGAATGTCTATTCTCACGCGCAACGGATTTATGCGGACCACAGTTGCCACCTTGGTGGTGGGTGAAACGTATTCGCCGAGGTCCGCCGTCCGATCAGTTACAAATCCGTCGATTGGTGAAAACACGAGCGAATAGGAGAGACTTCGGCGGGCGAGCCCAAGCTGGCTTTCAGCGTTGGCCACGTTGGCCCGGGCGGTGGCTACCGCTGCAAAATTCTGGCGCGCCAGCGACACCGCAGACTCATAAACTTGCTTGAGTTGATCCCTTTGTGCCTTTTGCTGGTCGTATAGCGACTTTGAAACGTCACCGGATTCAATCAGTTTCTCCGCCCGCCGCAAGTTCTTTTCAGCAAGTTCAAGCGCGACGCGAGCATTAGCCACCTCGGGCACCTTGTTTGGATCAAAAGACTGGCCGGGTCGCACGCCGACTTTTTCCTCAGCCTGGCGCAAGGCCGCCTTGAACTGTTCCACCTGGGCCATTGCTTGCTCTACGCGAAGTTTTGCGTCCACGTCGTCAAGCCGCAAGATCATCTGCCCGCGCTTCACGTAGCTGCCGAGGTCCACTCCAATCGTCACCACTTTCCCGGCCACCGATGGCGCAACATCGGTCTGCTGGTCGCCAGTCAAACTCCCGGTGGCCTCAAAGAACCGAGGTAGTTCGCGAACTATCGCCGAAGCCGTAGTTACATCCACTACTACCGGCTGGGCCGGGCCAGCGGTTTCCTCTTTTCGAACATTGGCCTTCGATCCGCCGCAGGAGATCGCTCCCAGCGCCAGGCTGGCAATCAAAATCGCTGTAGACAAAAAAGCAAGAAACCGCCCAGGGCGCGGAAATGACGAAGATGACATGCTATTTCTTTCTCGGAATATCGTTACCAGGATTTTTGCGCGCAGCGCTCTTCAAAGTGCTAACCGTTAACGTCGGCCTGCTACCGGTGCCAATGCCGTTTAGTAGAATTTCGGTAAACTGTTTCGCCGCATCCTCGTTGGAAATATTCAACAGGCGACGGTCTGGGTCCCAAAGATTGTTATTGAGTGAATGGTGAATGATCATGCCGATGAAGGCGCGCACAATAATCGCCGGATCCATCTTGATCATGGCGCCGTCCCGCTGTCGTTCGGCTATGTATCCTCCGAGCAACTCATAAACGCGACGCAGGAACTTCTCAAAAAACATCTCGGCCAACTCGTGTTTCTCGAGTGCCGAATGAAGCAGCAAACGCTGAAACGCAGGATCAGCCTCATGATGCGAAAGTGCACCCAAAGCAAGTCGCTCAAACACCGCGCGGTCGTCTTTTTGTTTCAGGGCCTCCGCCACCAGCTCCTCAGGGTTCATCTGGTCACCTGAGCAAGCCTTGTGATCGAGGATGGCGCTGTAGAGTTCCTGTTTGGTGGCGTAGTGACGGAAAACCATAGCCTCCGACACACCTGCCGCCTGGGCGATCTCTTTCGTGGTAGTGCCGCCGAATCCGCGTTGGGAAAAGAGCTTTACCGCCACGTGCAGAATCTGATGACGACGGTCCTCGGCGGCCATTCGTGTCCCCACGGGACCGACGTCCTTGTTAGTTATTTTCGTAGCTTCTTTGTGCAAAAGTAGGTTCTCGTTCCCCCGCGACAGATCCTTGGAGTCCCAAAGTAAGTACTTACTTACCACTAGGGCTCGGGGCCTGTCAAGCGTTGTGGAACGATCGCGTGGGTGTTGGCGAACGAGATCGAAGTTCCGCTCAACGCCATAAATTCCGACTGCCATCTCGTGGGCTCTTCGCACATTTTTCGATTGCTAATTGTATGAAAGCCGACCCCGAACAAACCTGATTTGTACCCTTTCGCAACAAGCGCACCCCGAGCCGTCTCCGTTCATTTACTCTTACTGAATAGTTAATCGCGCCCAACTCTAATCGGTGGGTGGGGTTAACCGACTCGGCACATTGATTGCCGACTCGGCACATTGATTGCTCGGAACAAGTGAGAACTTCTGCGCGCTTGCTTTGCAGGAGTCACCACATTCAAAACATTGGTCTTTTAAAGGAGAGTCATAGTATGTCGCAAAATAGAGGAACAGATTTCCCAGGATCCCCAGATTACAGTAGCCAACCCGGCAACTCGCAAAGTGGAACGAGCAGTGGCCTGGGCGCTGCTACCGGAACAGCAACAGCCACCGGACTCGCGCAAACTGCGCAGCAGTATGGCGAGAAAATTACCGAAGTCGCCGGCCAGGCGAAGGAATTCGTTAGCGACAAGATTGGTGTAGTCGGAGATAAGTTTAAAGAACTGCAAAATGCTGACTATGCCGAGATCGCTGAAAACGCAAAGGACTATGCTCGCAAGAATCCCGGCCAGGCAATCTTGATTTCCGCTGCTGCCGGCTTGCTTCTCGGGTTGGTTTTGAGAGGGCGGCGTTCCTGAACGCCAAGCTCCCCAGGTTACGGGTTGCGAAAGGAGATCACGCAATGGCGACTTCTGCCACCGCCGCACAGGCGATCACACCGAAGGTTGAAAATGAAAGCCTGCCCACGTTATTTAGTCGTTTGGGAGACGACGTGGTGCAGCTCTTCGACACCAAAGTAAGTTTGCTCAAGGTCGAACTCAAGGAAGAGGCAAACGCCTACGCCCGCGGCGGGATCATGATCGCTGCGGGTGGAATGGTTGCGGCAATCGGTTTCGCTCTGCTCAACGTCGCACTGGCTTTTGGGATAGCCACCCTTTTTTCCGAAACGAATTTGACCCAGCCGGCGCGATACGCCATTGGCTTCGTGACTGCAGGGGTTCTGTACCTGATTGTCGGCGCCATAATCATTTCGTCTGTGAAGAGCCGGCTGGCTAAACAGAATCTGGTTCCCGACAGAACTGTTGAAGAATTGAGAAAGGACAAGCAATGGCTGAAGAACGAACTCTAGGTTTAGTTCGCGCGCGCGAAGTGGAGGACGACGATCCCTCGAAAGCTGCCCTCCAGCGTCGGATGGAAGAAACGCGCGACTCAATCTCAAATACCGTCACTGAAATTAGAGACACGGTGAATGAAAAATATGAAAACGTGAAGGAAGCGCTCGACTGGCGTGAGCATTTCAAGAAACAGCCAGTCGCCTGGACGCTGGGCGCCGCCGGAGTTGGGTTCTTTGTCGGGTACGGATTAGCGGCAGCGCTGACTGACAACGAAGAAAGAGCCGACTACGTATCCGTATCTGAGTCTTATGCCCGGCCGCTGGTTGCGCAGCAAGCTGCTGCAACTACCGAATCAGCGAAAACCAATGGACATGATGACGGCCCCGGTCTCCTCGATCGCTTCAAAGAGACTTCCGCATACGATCGACTTTCTCGCGAAGCTGGTTCACTGGGAGATAGGTTAGTGGAAGAATTGTCGACCACTGCGCATACAGTCGTGCTACCGCTTCTGTTGAACAAGATCAAGGGCTGGATCGGAGTTGACCTGTCTGAAAAGCAGGAACATAAGTCGTCGGCTGCGGCATCAATGGGCGCTGGTCAAGCCAGGTCCACGGTGTAGTTGCAATGAATCTTGGATCTAAAGGCGGGCCGCGGGGCTCGCCTTTTTCTTTTTCGCCTCAAATTGATCGCGAAGACAGCGCGCATTCATCCACTACTTTATTGACACGTTTCCGCTCGAAACTATAGGCTGCATCCGGTCACCCGGTTCCCAATCACATTCGTTCAAAGGAGTCTCTTATGCCCACCCCGCAAAGGCTGCTCGGTCCAATACTTTCAAAACTGCTCGTGAGTCTTCTGCTTCTCCCGGTTCTGCTGGCAAGTCTGACTTCGCGCACGCTGGCGCAGGAAACTGAGCCTCCCGAGCGTGTCCAAGCTTTTAAACTCTTCGATCAAAACAAATTCACCGACGCTATTCCGGTGCTCGAGAGAGTGGTAAAGGCGAGCCCTTCTGATTCGCCCGCTCTCGAGCGCCTGGGTTGGGCTTTGTTTGTTGTGTCAGCGTCAATCAGAGATCCACAGGAACGAAAAAAACAGCTCGATCGCGCTCGCACCTTCCTCAATCGCTCAAAAGATTTGGGTAACGACAGCGAGTTACTGCGGACGGCGTTGGAGAACCTTGGTAAGGATGACCCCTTCGCAACCGGCTACTCCACGGTGAAGGAAGCAGACGCGGCGATGCGTGAGGGCGAAGCTGCCCACATCAAGGGAGATCTCGACAAGGCAATCATAGGTTACGAGCGTGCCTTGCGACTGGACCCGAAGTTGTACCTGGCTGCGCTCTTCGCCGGTGACATGTATTTCAAAAAAGGCTATCAGGCGACCGAGCCCAAGGCCAGGGAAGAAAATTTCAACAAGGCCGGCGAATGGTTTGCCAAGGCAATTTCAATTGATCCTGAACTGGAGACCGCTCACCGGTATTGGGGCGATGCCTTGATGCACCAGGGCAAGCAGCAGGATGCGATGGTCAAGTTCATCGACGGCATCATCGCCGATCCCGGCAACCGCAAGGCATATGTTGGTCTTTCTCAATGGGGCCAAAGGAATAGCGTCGACATGGAACATCCGGCCATAGACATTCCCGTGAAGGTTTCTCCCGCGGGAAACGGGAAAATCGATGTCTCCTTAGCGCCAGGTTTGAGTGAACGCACGGATGGTTCGATCGCATGGGAACAATATGCAGCGGTCCGTAGAAAGTGGGCCGGCGAGGATTTTGCAAAAGCGTATCCAACTGAGACCGGTTACCGCCATTCGGTGCGGGAAGAAACTGAAGCACTCCGCAAGACCGCCGAAGCTGCTTCCGAATTGCTGAAAGCAGGGAAGGTGCAGTCTCTGTCACCATCGTTGTCGGCGCTGATCAAGTTAAACGAAGCGGGTCTTTTAGAGTCGTATATCTTCTTTGCCAGGGCTGATGCAGGACTCGTGCGCGACTATTCCGACTATCGGAAAGCGAATCACGAGAAATTAAGACGCTACTGGACAGATTTTGTAATCCGGAAGTGAGTCGAAGTACCGATACGAAAAAACGATCCAACGAACTCCTCAATCGAACACCAATTGTCGCAGTGTCGTTTCGAGAGATTCGTGGATCGTTTTTGCTGTCTGCTCCCGCTTTACCTAACTGGTTTGCGAGGTAGTTTCTCATCTCGCATCGCGGTGTTGTAAACGAAGGCGGCCATGATCGTCGCCGCTTGCTTCATGTCGTCCGCTTGAATTCGATCAAAGACATCCTGGTTCGAATGGTGCGTGCGAGTGTCGTATTCAATCTCGTCCTGAATAAACTGAAATCCCGGTAGTCCGATTCCATCAAACGCAAGATGATCGGTTCCTCCGGTGTTTGAAATTGACAGCGTAGTCGCGCCCATATCGCGGAAAGGCGCTAGCCACTGACGAAACAATGGACGCACCTCTTCGTTGCCCTGTAGGTAGACTCCTCGAATTTTTCCGGTTCCGTTATCCAGATTGAAGTAGCCGCTAAACTTTTCATACGCGGGTTTGGTCACCAGCGAAGGGGATGGAGTCGGCGTCGGCGCCGGCTGAGCAGCGCGCTGCGGGGGAGTGAGCATTGCGCCGAAGTGCTTTGCGACATAAGCGCGCGATCCGAGCAAACCTTGCTCCTCGCCACTCCATAACGCAACGCGAATCGTCCGGCGAGGTTTCAAGTTCAAAGCTTGCAGGATGCGCATCGCCTCCATCGCCACGGCAACTCCGGCGGCGTTGTCAGTTGCCCCAGTTCCACCATGCCACGAGTCCATGTGGCCTCCCAACATTACAACTTCGTCCTTAAGATCCGTGCCGGGAATTTCGGCAATCGTGTTGTAGCCCATCGGATCGGAATCCTGCCATTCAACTGCAAGGTCGACGGACAACTTTACCTTTTCCCCGGCGTCGATCATGCGCGCTATGCGATTGTAATGTTCCACTGCCATCACAAGTTGCGGAATGATCTTAGGCGCCTTTTTGTCATAGGCCGGCGTCTGGCGTGGCGCGTTTGGACCAGTAGCGCCCTCACCACATGGCTGGGGCACTGAGGCACCCTGAACGAAAACCGTGCCGCCATCGCCTATGCGGCTGGCATCAATCAGTAGCCCGGCGCCCTCCTCCTGGAAAAACTGGTTCTTCCGGCAAGCGAATGCCTGGGCCGCTCGTTGCTCAGGAGTGAACCGGCGTCCGCCTCCTTGTCTTGCCTGCGGCAGCGGCGCATCTGCCAGCGCCAGCAGTTCCTTCTCGTTCAGCCGCGTTCCTGGCGCCTCAAAACCAGCCTTAACGTCGCGCATTTTTGCCGTGAGAACGATCGCGCCTTTAAGTCTGCCCTTAAACTTCAGCAGCTCCGCGTCATCTTTCGCGTCAACATAAACCACGTCACCCGTGATTGCGGTCGACGGCGACCAGGCTTTCGGATACGCGATCAAAGGAATCGCGAGCGGCTCTACCACCTGCGCCGAAAAGCGCTTGAGTGTCCACCCACGACCGAAGGGTCCCCATGGGTCGAGATGGGCGTTCTGCAAACCCCATTTTGTGAGTTGGTCTCTGGTCCACTCGTTCGCCCGTTTCATGCCGGGTGACGCAGTCAGTCGTGGTCCAATAACATCGCTCAGGTAACTCAGCGTTTGCATTACCTGCGATCTATTCATGCCTTCGTCTTTTATTCGTTCAACCGGATCGTTTGGATCTACCGCCGGGCCGTCTGAGGCCGCACGCGGGGTTGGGCTTGCTGAAGGCTGCTGAGCGAAAGTGGCGCTTGGTGAAATGAGAAATATGAATCCCAGCACAACTGCTGACGTTCGTCGTAGCATGTCGTCTCTCCTGGCTTTTGATTTTGAAATAAAGGCGTGCGTTCCGTTCAGGCAGCCCCGGGCTCTAACTGGCCTTCTTGCTCTTCTTCACCGGCTTTTCTTTAGCTAATTCGCCGGTCGGATCGTTTGAACTATAACCACATTCCTCGTTGGCGCAGTGTTGAAATGTTCCCTGCTTCTTCGTTGTCTTCTCCAGCAGGAAAGGCGCCGCGCACTTTGGGCAAACCTCGGCCACGGGCTTGTCCCAATACACGCGATCGCAATCCGGATAGGTGCCGCAACCGTAGAACACTTTGCCGCGTTTCGACTTCTTGACGACTAGCTCGCCTTTGCATCCGGGCCGAGCACAATGGACTCCCGTCGATTCCTGCTTAATATATTTACACTTGGGATAGTTTGAGCAGGAAATAAACTCGCCAAAACGTCCAAAACGGCGAACCAGCTGCGCATCGTCGACCGGGCATTTCTCGTCCAGCGGTACGGGCGCGGGTGCAGCGATGCCGCTCTTGGCAATCTTCCGAATGTTGCGGCACTCGGGATATCCGGTGCAACCGAGAAATGGACCAAAGCGACCGCGCTTGAGTTGCATTGGCTTATCGCACAACTCGCAGATTTCCGGTTCAGCCGGCGCCTCGCTTCCCGCCGCCGTTTCGCTGCCCTTGGCTCCGTTGGCAGCAACCTTCGGCTCGGCGTCGCGCGTGGCTTCGCATTTCAAACATTTGAAATACTTACCGAAGCGTCCCCACTTCAACACCATGCCCGGCGCTTCGCATTTCAGACAAACTTCGTCGGTCGGCGTTTCTACATCCTTGATATCTTTGGTGTACTTGGTGAACTTGACCAGGTCGCTGGAAAACTTTCCGTAGAAGTCGTGCAAAGCGTCGGTCCACTTGAGTTTGCCCTCTTCAACGCTATCGAGCTCCTCTTCCATTCGCGCGGTATACGTCTCATTAAAGAGGTCGTCAAACCCGCCATCAATCAGCAGATCGTTGACCGTCTTACCCAAATCGGTCGGGTGAAAACGGCCTTCAAGTTTTTCCACATACTCACGCGCCACAATCGTGGTCATGATTGCGGCATAGGTCGATGGCCGGCCGATTCCCTTTTCTTCCAGGGCCTTCACCAAAGTGGCTTCGGTAAAGCGTGGCGGAGGATCCGTAAAGTGCTGTTCCGGACTAATCTTGTTGAGCCCCAGCGGTTCGCCCTTCTCAACGGGCGGAAGGGTGCGCTCAGCCTCGTCATCCTCTTCAGTCTTTTCGTCGCGGCCCTCCTGATAGAGTTTCAGGAAGCCGTCAAACTTTTGCACCGAACCCGTCGCGCGAAATATGAAACGTCCGGCGCCAATATCGATAGTCGTTTGGTCAAACAGCGCCGGTGTCATTTGTGAAGCCACCATGCGTTGCCAGATCAACCGGTAAAGTCGCAGCTCATCGTTGTTTAGATATTTCGCAAGTGAGTCTGGAGTGCGTGCGACGTCGGTGGGACGAATCGCTTCATGCGCATCCTGCGCGTCCTTTTTCGAGCGGTAGTGAATCGCCTTCTCCGGCAGGTATGGAGGACCATATTGCCTCTCGATGAAATCTCTCACTTCGCCCAACGCCGCATCAGAAACTCGCGTAGAGTCGGTACGCATGTAAGTGATTAACCCGACGGAACCTTCCTCGCCAATCTCGATGCCTTCGTAAAGCTTCTGCGCAATCATCATCGTCCGCTTCACGGCCCAACCGAGTTTTCGCGCAGCTTCCTGTTGCAGCTTGGAAGTAATAAACGGTGGGACCGGATTACGCTTGCGTTCTTTCCTGGTTACTTCATTGACGACAAACGTTTGCTGGTTTGCTTCCGTGACAAGCTCGGCGGCCTTCGCTTCGTCGTTGATTAAGATCTCGCCGCGTTTGATGTCCTGATCGAAACCGCCAGTCTTGACGGTTTGTTCCCCGACTTTGAAAAGTCGCGCATCGAATGCGGGAGGAAGCTTGGCCGTGAGGTTGGCCCCAATCGTCCAGTACTCGGTCTTAATAAACTTTTCAATTTCGCGTTCGCGCTCGACGACCATGCGAAGGGCGACGGACTGCACCCGGCCGGCGCTTAGTTTTCCACCCACGGTCCGACAAAGCAGCGGCGAGACTTTATAACCAACCAAACGGTCCAGTACGCGACGCGCCTGTTGCGAATCAACCAGGTTCTGATCAATTTGCCGTGGGTGTTCAAATGCTTCGTTGACCGCGCGCTTGGTGATCTCGTTGAACATCACCCGGAACGTGGGCTTCACTGGACGCTTCGGAACGATCTCTTCCGCCAGATGCTGGCAAATCGCTTCCCCTTCTCGATCGGGGTCAGCGGCGAAGTAGATTGTGTCGGCCTCTTTAGCAGCCTTCTTCAGTTCCGCAACAATTCTCTTGTTGTTGCGCTTTCTGGTGTCGGGAATTACTTCGTAGGTTGGTTTGAAATCGTCGTCTACATCGACCCCCAGGCCTTTCGAGGGCAGATCTTTAATGTGACCTATCGAGGCTTTAACCAGATAGTCCTTGCCCAGATATTTGTTTATCGTCTTCGCCTTGGCCGGCGATTCAACTATGACTAAATTTTTTGCCATTACTTTCCTGGTAAATCGAAAATGGTGAATCGTAAATAGTCGAAGTTTGGTAGTGGACTTATCAAGATCCTCCGCCATCCGGAGTCGTCTCTTCGTCTATTTACCATTAACCATTTACTATTTACCCGTCCTCACATCTTCCGCACAAAACACTTTCCCGGCAGCGCCCGCACCAGATCGCGCATTTCCAAAGTTAACAGCGCGGAGGTTAAATCCGAAATGGACAGCCTGCTTTGGTTCACCAGCGCATCAATGTGCGCCGGGTTGTCGGCTGATAGCAATTTGAAAACTGACTGTTCAAATCCCGAGAGACCTGACGGCGTTAAGGCCAACTGATCTGCCAGCGACTTTTGTTTCTTCTTCTCACCCAAAGGCGGCGGCAAGAGCTTCGCGGCAATCTGCGGCGGCAACTCCGCGGCGACGTCCTGCCACTGCTGAACGAGCTTGGCGCCGGCGCCTTTGATCAGATAGTTGGTGCCGAATGAGTTTCGCGACGTGATGTTGCCCGGCACGGCAAACACTTCTCGATTCTGCTCAATTGCCAGACGCGCTGTTATCAATGAACCTGAGTTTTCCGCCGCCTCAACCACAATTACACCCAAACTCAAACCGCTAATGATGCGGTTGCGGTAAGGAAAGTTTTCCGAGACAGGCGGAGTAGCCAGGGGAAACTGCGTCATCATCGCGCCGCCCGCACCGATTATTTCCTCGGCCAGCTTTTTATGGTCACGCGGGTAAACCTCATCGATGCCGGTTCCGAGAACGGCTATCGTGCGGCCTCCGCCCTCGATCGCGCCGCGATGCGCGGCCGCATCAATTCCACGCGCAAATCCGGATACGATCGTGACGCCACGCTGCGCCAGGTCGCGGGCCAGCATCGTCGCGGCATTCTGTCCGTAAGTTGAACTCCGACGCGAACCAACGATCGCCACGCATGGCTGGTCCAGACATTCCGTCCAGGCGCCATTCACGTAAAGCGCGATTGGTGGATCGTATATTTCTCTCAATAACGACGGATACACACCGTCGTCGAGAATCAGGATGTCGCAACCGATCTGCTTAACGTTTTCAAGTTCGCTGGCTGCCTTTGCATGCAGGTCGCGAGCAATAATGCTGTCAACTGCTTCGGGCAACAGACGCAAACGTTCAAGTTCGACACGAGTGGCTGCATAGACGGCTTCCGCGGACCCGAAACGCTCGAGGAGCTTGGCCGCGGCGCGAGGTCCGATGCCGGGAGTCATGTTGAGGGCAACCCAGTCACGCATAAAGCAAATTATGAAGGCGGAAGGATGAAGGATGAACAGGACAGCCGAACATTGTCGGTTTTCTCGCGTCTCTGTAGACCATTATGTTCATACTTCATAATTCATCCTTCAGCCTTCATCCTTCATCCTTCATCCTTTCGTTGTTGGCGGAGGCGTGTAGGAATCGAACCTACCTGAGCCTGTTCTCACAGTCTCACTGACGGTTTTGAAGACCGCGCCGTTCACCAGAACAGATTCGCCTCCATGATCAAATCTCAAATCTTCCAATTTCAAATATCTAATTTTCAGACCGTCGGCAGTCTCGTGGGACGCGTCTACAGCAGAAAACCGCAAGGCTGTCGGAGCGAAACCCTACGCGCCAAACTGCGGAAGTGTCAAGGAACCCCCTCGCGACCCACTTCCTCAAATCAATGAAAGAAGTCCTTCGTTTCTCTCGCTCCCGGCCCGCCAAACTTGACCGCATTTCATCGCACGCTAGTATTTCCGTTTCCCGAACAAACGTTCGAACGTCCAGATCAAGATCCAAGGGACGTAGCCAAGACTACGAGGAGCTGCATGATCAATTTCGAGACGTCGCCTGAACAATATAAACACTGGAAACTTGCTATCGACGGCGCCGTCGCCACCCTGACGATGGATGTGCAGGAAGACGAAACCCTGGCCGAGGGCTACAAGTTGAAGCTCAATTCCTACGACCTCGGCGTGGATATCGAGCTGGCGGACGTCGTGCAGCGACTGCGTTTCGAACATCCGGAAGTTAAGACCGTGGTCCTCACCAGTCTCAAGCCGCGCATCTTCTGCGCCGGCGCGAACATTTACATGCTCGGCACTTCATCGCACGCGTTCAAAGTAAACTTCTGCAAGTTCACAAATGAAACGCGTTGCTCGATTGAAGACGATTCGTTGCATTCAGGCCGGCGCTACATCGCCGCGCTCAACGGCACTGCTTCCGGCGGCGGCTACGAATTGGCAATCGCCTGCGACGAAATCTATCTCGTCGACGACGGCAACTCAGCGATTTCCCTTCCCGAAGTTCCGCTTCTGGGCGTGCTGCCGGGAACCGGTGGGCCTAACCCGGCTGGTTGATAAGCGAAAAGTGCGTCGCGATCGCGCCGACGTTTTTTCAACACTTGCGGAAGGATTGAAAGGGAAACGCGCGAAGGAGTGGGGACTGATTGATGACTATTTCCCGACCAGCAAGTTTCAGGAATCGATTGATGCACGCGTAAGTGAAATCGCCAACGGCGTTACACGAACTAACAGTTTGCCTTACACCGGCATCAAACTCAATCCACTCCAAAAAGAAATCAAGCCGGCCGGTGTCGAATACAAATACGTCAATCTGATCCTGAATCGCGAGCAGCGCTATGCCGACCTGACCGTCACCGGGCCCGAAGCAGACTTGCCAACGACGCCGCGAGGAAATTCAGAAGCTTGGCGATTCCTATTGGCCGCTTCAGGCTTACAGAGAACTTGATGATGCACTACTGCATCTGCGTGTAAACGAGCCGGAGATCGGACTGGTCTGCGTTCGCACTGCAGGCAATGCCGCCAATGTGTTGGCGCTCGACAAAACACTCGAAGCCAACAAAGAACATTGGTTGGTGCGCGAGATCCTCGCTTTACATGGCGCGCGTGCTCCGGCGTTTCGATCTAACTGCGAAAAGCTTTTTCGCGATCGTGGAGCCGGGAAGTTGCTTTGCCGGAAACCTGCTCGAGCTCCTGCTGGCTTCCGATCGAAGTTATATGCTCAACGATCCCGAAGCTGGAGAAACTTCAGTGGCAGCTTCGGCGCTCAACGCAGGCGCGTTGCCGATGAGCAACGGATTGACGAGACTGCAATCGCGTTTTCTCGCAGATCCCGAAAAAGTTGAGCAGGTGCTTGGCGCACGAAGGGCCGTTCAACGCCGAGGAAGCGGACGAAGCAGGCTTGATTACCTTCGTTCCGGACGAACTGGATTGGGAAGACGAGATTCGCGTGGCGATTGAGGAAAGGACCTCGCTGTCTCCCGATGCATTGACGGGCATGGAAGCATCGCTGCGTTTCGGTGGGCCGGAAACGATGGACACCAAAGATCTACGGACGTTTGACTGCCTGGCAAAACTGGATCTTCCAGCGTCCAAATGCAGTCGGCCCGGAAGGCGCGTTAACAAATTACGGCAAGCCGACGCAGTCGAAGTTCGACTATCGTCGAACTTAGTTTTCAGTTATCAGTCTTCAGTTTTGAGATCAGAAATGGGATCTCGTTCTTACCGCGACCTGATTGTTTGGCAAAAGAGTATTGCTCTGTGCAAAGTCGTTTATCAAACATGTGACTCGTTTCCGCGTAGTGAAACTCTATGGGCTAGCCAGCCAGATGAAACGAGCGGCGGTTTCAGTAGCCTCAAACATCGCCGAAGGACAAGGAAGACAACATCTGGGTGAGTTCAGACAGTTTTTGGCGGTTGCGAATGGATCATTAGCTGAGCTCGACACTCAGCGAGTCATTGCAGAAGAACTGACATTGATTGATATCAACCGCAGCGCAGAACTTGACGAGGCCATTACGGAAATCCGAAAGATGATCTATGCGCTAAGCTCAAAGATCGGCAAAACTTAAAACTGAAAACCCAAAACTAAAAACTGTCATGAACTTATACGAACGAATTCCAAACAACGTAAATCTCAGCGAAGACAAGAAACTTCAGCGCGCGCTCGAGAAGTGGCTGCCAAACTATCTCGACTGGTGGCAGGAGATGGGCCCCGACGGTTTCCAAACCAAGGACGTCTACCTGCGCACGGCGATCAGCGTCGAGCCGGACGGTTGGGCCAACTTCGATTTCGTAAAAATGCCTGACTATCGCTGGGGCATTTTTCTTAAACCCGCCGCGCCTGGCGCTACGATTGGTTTTGGCGACAACCTGGGCCAACCCGCTTATCAGGAAGTCCCGGGTGAGTTTCGCAATTCCCTGCGCCGGATCATCGTCACCCAGGGCGACACGGAACCCGCCTCGGTCGAACAGCAACGCGAGCTCGGCAAGACCTGTCCTTCGTTATACGACCTGCGAAATCTGTTTCAGGTAAACGTCGAAGAGGGCCGTCACCTCTGGGCCATGGTCTATCTGCTGCAACGTTACTTCGGCCGCGATGGCCGCGATGAAGCTGATGCGCTGCTGGAACGCCGCAGCGGAAATCCCGACAAGCCGCGCATCCTCGAAGCCTTCAATCAGCCTTGCGACGACTGGCTCAACTTTTTCTGCTTCACGATGTTCACCGATCGCGACGGCAAGTATCAGCTTTCAGCGCTCGCCGAATCCGGCTTCGAGCCGCTGGCCCGCACCTGCCAGTTTATGTTGACCGAAGAAGCGCATCACATGTTTGTCGGCGACACGGGCATCAACCGGGTGGTGAAGCGAACAGCGCAACTGATGAAGGAAGGCGATGTGCGCGAGTTGGGCGGCATTCCGCTCGACATCATTCAGAAGCACATCAATTTCTGGTTTAGTTATTCGCTCGATCTTTTCGGCGGCGAGATCAGTTCAAACTCGGCTGACTTTTTCGCGGCCGGGTTGAAGGGACGCTACAAAGAACAGGAGCAATACGAAGATCACATGGTTGCCGATCAAAACTTCACGATGACAGTCGTGGAAGACGGCCAGGTCAAGGAACGCGAAGTGCCGATGCGCAACGCTTTGAACGAAGTGCTGCGCGGCGAGTATGTCAGAGACTGCGAAAAGGGTTTGGCGCGCTGGAACAAGACGCTGACGAGGCCGGGCTAAGCGAGAGGTTGTACCTGCCGAATCCCCGTTTTCATCGCCACGTGGGTGAATACGCCGGTCACACATTTGATATTCAGGGAAACTTGATCAGCGCGGAAGAGTTTGAGCGCCGAAAGCGGAATGGCTGCCGACGATCGAGGATCGCGAATACGTGCGTAGCTTGATGAAGCCCGTAACCGAGCCGGGCAAGATTGCCGGCTGGATTGCGCCGCCAGCCGCCGGCGTCAAAGGCAAGCCGTTCGAGTTTGAATACGTTCGACTGTAAATTGCGGAGTGCGAATTTCGAATTGCGGATTTCGCATTTCCGAGTCGAGAAGATAGTTTTGAAAGAAAACGTTCAAGCCAATCTTAAATCCGAAGACTTCGAATTTCTAAATCCGAAATTTCGAAGCACGATCAGAAGCTGGAGTTTATTCTCCGCAACGCCGCGCGTATTTTCGCGGAGAAGAATTATCACTCCACCACCATGCGCGACATCTCGCGCGCTACGGGCGTCAGCCTCTCCGGCCTTTATCACTACTGCAAATCGAAAGAGGAGTTGCTGTTTCTGATTCAGGACAATTGTTTTGGGCGCGTGCTCGAACGCCTGGAGGAACGTCTGCGTGAAGTCCGCGATCCATTAAGCAAGCTGCGCATATTCATCGACAACCACCTTTCATTCTTTGCGGCAAACATGGCCGAGATGAAAGTGTTGTCACACGAAGCCGAGTCGCTGGCCGGCGACCTGCACACTCATGTCTCAACCAAGAAAGACAAATACACGAAGCTCGCCATCAGGATTCTCAAAGAAATTCAGCAGGGACAGGACAGGGAAACAACAGGGTTCTCAAATCGATCTGACTGTCGCAACCTACGCTCTCTTCGGAATGATGAACTGGATCTACAACTGGTACGATCCCCGCGGAAAGCTTAAAGTGTCGGAGCTCGTGGATAATGTAACTCGCCTCTTCCTGCGTGGCTTTGTTGCCGGTGGGTTTACTGAAGAACTAGACTTCGCCCGAAAACTACTCGCGAGCCGATGAGCGTTTGGCGCGGTTCGCTTTGAAATGTAACGCAAACTGTTAGTTTGCGTCAGGTGCTGAGTCTCAGGCCTGTAAACTACGTAGCAAATGAATCGCGCGCAAACTAACAGTTTGCAGGTACGGAGAAACTGAATGGCTGAAGCTGAAGCTCAAGGCATAGAAACGAAAACCACCAGCGACCTGGTCCAGTATCGAACTGCAGGATGGCATTGCCTTCCTGACCTTGAACGATCCGCCGGCAAACACTTACACCCACGAGATGATGCAGGCGCTCGACGCGCGCATTCTCGAAGCGCGCATGGATGAAGCTGTCCAGGTGATCGTGCTCACCGGCAATGGCGAGAAGTTTTTCTGCGCCGGCGCAAACATCAACATGCTCTCGTAGCGTCACGCCGACGTTCAAATATTATTTCTGCCTGCACGCGAATGAAACGCTTGTCGCGTCTGGAGCAGACTCCAAAGCTGGTAATCGCGGCAATCAACGGCCATTGCGTCGGCGGCGGTCTTGGAAGTGGCAATGGCTGCTGACATTCGCATCGCCCGGCGCAACGCCGGCAAGATGGGACTTCCGGAAGTTTCCCTCGGAGTGTTGCCTGGAACGGGCGGCACGCAGCGCCTGCTGCGAATTGTTGGGAAGTCGAAAGCGATCGAATTGATGGCCACGGGCCAACTGTTTGATTTCGAACGCGGCGAGGAACTGGGAATCGTCAATCAGATCATTGACGCTGAAACCGGCGAACAGTTTATGCAAGCGGTCACGGAATATGCCGCGCAGTTTACTTTGCCAAACAAGGCGGCAGGCGCAGTGGGACGGATCAAGCGCAGCGTTCAAACCGGCGCGGAAGTTTCTTTCGAATCAGCCTTGGCGCTCGAGCGCGAGTTGCAACAGCAACTCTTCCAATCGGAAGATGTCGAAGGAGGGACTGGACGCTTACGTGAATAAGCGGAAGGCGATCTTTCAAGGTAAATAGTGAATGGTAAATAGTAAATGGTACCGGCACGCTTCGCACTGTTAGGAATACGCTTTTCGCAGAGGCTTTGTCGTCTTAACTATTTACCATTTACTATTCACTATTCACCGTCTTTATGTACGAACACATCGACATCACTGAAGACTCCGGCATCACGACGATTACGCTCAATCGTCCGGAGAAATTGAACGCGCTGGTGGGACATATGCGGCGCGATCTGGCGGAGGCACTCGAAGCAGCCGGCACCGATCGAAATGTTCATGTGGTGGTGATCACCGGTGCGGGACGCGCTTTTTGCGCGGGGGGCGATATGGCTGCGATGGCGGAACTGATCGAACGTCGTGATGCGGAAGAGTTTTCCCGGTTGCTTGGCTCGGCGCGCCGCGTGGTGACTGCGATTC
Organism: Pyrinomonadaceae bacterium; assembly: GCA_963724185.1. GTDB lineage: Bacteria > Acidobacteriota > Blastocatellia > Pyrinomonadales > Pyrinomonadaceae > PSRF01. The sequence goes on from CAVRTN010000004.1 coordinate 118,291, forward strand.
GTCAAATGACCAAGCCGGTGATTGCTTCGATTAATGGACCGGCTTCCGGAGCTGGTTGCAATCTGGCGTTCGCCTGCGATCTTCGCATCGCTTCGACCAACGCAAGTTTCAGCCAGTCGTTTGCGAAAGTTGGGCTGCACCCCGATTGGGGCGGCACCTATTTTCTGCCGCGACTCGTCACCCCAAACAAAGCCTGCGAGATGTTTTTTCTCGGCGATGCGATCGACGCGGCGGAGGCGCACAGACTCGGAATTCTGAATTACCTGGTTGCGCCCGATGAACTCGAAACGGCGACGCGTGCCCTCGCTGAACGGCTGCGCGAGGCGCCACCGAATCGCCATGGCCGCGGCCAAGCATGCGGTGTACATGAGCCAGGCGGCGGATCTGGAAGAGATGTTGCGCTACGAAACGGAAGCGCAGATGCGTTGTTTCGAGTCAGCGGACGGCGCGAGGGCGTGAGAGCGTTTCTTGAAAAGCGCCCGCCAAAGTTTACGGGACGGTAGTATGTCAGAACCGCCTGCGTTAGCGGGTGAGCCTTGCTTTTTAATCTTTACGACCGGCAGGGCAGGAATGCCTGTACCTACAATTCTTACTGAGGAGATTATCAAATGCGTAGAAAACTTTTTGCACCTTGCCTGCTCGCGGTACTGGTTGCCGCTACACCATTCTTCGGCGCGGTAACCAAGTATGAAACTGATGACGCGCATTCCAATATCGGCTTTTCAATTCCCATCGCCGGCGGTTTCTCGCAGGTGCGCGGCAAGTTCACTGATTTCAAGGTGGAGATCGTCTACGACGATAAAGACATAACCAAATCCTCAGTCAACGCGGTGATTAAGACGGCCAGCATCGACACCGGAATAGAACGTCGGGATGCGCATCTGCGTACCGCCGATTTCTTCGACGCAGAGAAGAATCCGGAGATTACCTTCAACAGCTCGCGCGTGGAGAAGAAGGGTAAGAGCTTCATCGCGCATGGCACTTTCACGCTGCACGGCGTCTCAAAAGAGATCGCGCTTCCCTTCACGATCAATGGTGTCAATAAAGATCCAAAGACCGGCAAGACCACGTTGGGTCTGACGGCCCGCACGACGATTAGCAAGAAAGGAGTATGGAATGACCTGGGCCCGCCCGGATAATCCAAACTTTCTGGGCGACATGGTTGAGATCGAGTTGAACATCATCACCCGAGCCGCCAGCCCGCAGTAGCTAGTTTCGAGATCCGAGTTCCAGAATTCTGATTTCAGTAGACTTCTGATCTCGCAAACCGCAAACGCTAAGCGCTGAACTCGGAACTCGGAACTCGAAACTAACTTCATGAAACTTGAGAACGAATCGCATTGATCACCGGCGGCGGTCGCGGCATTGGCCGTGCAATCGCATTAGCCTTCGCCGGCGAGGGCGCGCAGGTAGCAGTCGCCGCACGCACGCTTGCGCAGGTCGAGGAAGTCGCGCGAGAAATCGCGCGAACAGTTTCAGAAGTGAATGCGCTGGCGGTAGTTTGCGATGTGTCGGATGTGAGTAGCGTCGAGCGAATGTTCGCGAGTGTGCGTGAACGTTTCGGGCGCGGCCCGGACATCATGGTGAACAATGCCGGAATTGCGGAGAGCGCGCCAATTGGCGCGAACTGACGACGAATTCTGGCATCGTCATATATCGATCAACCTGAGCGGGAGTTTCTATTGCACGCGCGCGGCGTTGCCGGAAATGATCGAACGCGGATGGGGACGCATTATCAACATGGCTTCCATTGCCGGCAAAACAGGCGCGCCTTACATCGCGGCCTACTCCGCTTCCAAGCATGGATTGATCGGCTTAACGCGTTCGAGCGCGGTGGAAGTAGCGGCGAAAGGAATAACCGTCAACGCGATCTGCCCCGGTTATGTCGACACTGAGATGACATCGCGCGGCGTCGAAAACATAACCAAGAAGACCGGAAGAACTGCGGATGAGGCAATGGCTACGCTGCTGAAGATGAGTCCGCAGAATCGACTAATCACTTCGGAAGAAGTCGCGGCACTTGCATTGTTGTTGGCATCCGAAGAAGGACGTGGGATCAATGGACAGGCCATCAGCGTTGATGGCGGGACGTGTGCTTTCCTGAGTAACGCAAACTGTTAGTTTGCGGTTGAATGCTTCGCCAGGAGGCTTGCCTGAGGCGACGGCGATGCGAATTTCCCCACGACGCAAACTAACGGTTTGCGCTAACGCGGTCGACCATCTCATAAACCAATCGAATGGGGAGTCCCACGATATTGAAATAGTCTCCAGCGATCTCTCGATAAAAATCCCGCCCTGCCCTTGAATCGCGTAAGCACCGGCCTTGTCCTTCGGCTCGCCGGTAGAAACGTACCAGTCAATTTCTTCGTCTGACATCTCGCAGAATCGCACGCGAGTGAGCTCGTGCTCGACCTGACTGGGCCGCGCATTGCCCGCATTAACCAGCGCCACACCGGTCAAGACCTCGTGCCACTTGCCATTCAAAAGTTTGAGCATGCGCCGCGCGTTTTGGTCGTCGCCGGGTTGGCCGAGGATTTCTCCGTCGACTACCACCACTGTGTCCGCTCCCAGCACGAGGCCGTCGGCCAGTTGGCTCGCAACCGTTTCCGCCTTTGTCTGTGCGAGGCGCTGCACGTAAGCGATCGCGTCTTCTGCTTCGTGACGAGTTTCATCAATGTTCGCTGCCCATCTGTTCAAAGGGCCATCCGACCGCTTGAAGAATCTCCGCGCGGCGCGGGCTCTTTGAGGCCAGAATGAGTTTTTGTTTTAGCAAGTTGCTCTCCGGGCGCGACAGGCATTGGATGGTCCGCTTGTCGGGCCAAATGAATCTCCGCTACACTCAGAATCGTTCCGACTAAACGAAGAGGATTCTAGTTTGAAGCGCGGGAATCGCAAACAGCGCTTCGGGATCGCAATGGAAAGTCTCATCAAAGCCTTGCCGGCGTTGTTAAAGTCATCGCACGCGCCTGAGGAAGTTGCAGAGGCAGCGTGCATTGCTATGTGGAAACACGCAGTGGGCGAAGCATTGAGCGCGCATGCCGTTCCTGTTCAACTGCGCGAGCATAGGTTGACGGTAGCGGTTGAAGACAATCTCTGGAAGAGACAGCTCGAGCAGATGCGCGGGCAGCTGCTTTCGCGCATGAACTACGTGCTGGGCCAGGGAACGGTGAAATCAATTGAATTGCGGGTTGGGCCTGGCCAGGTGGCGGCGATGCGCGGCGTGACGCCCGAGGCTAATAAGGAAGAAGATCGGCGGGAAGTTCCTGCAGAATTGGTTAGCGTCGCTGCGGCGATTGAAGACGTTTCATTGAGGCGGGCGTTTCTGGGAGCAGCGACGAGTTGTATCAGGCGAAACGAAAAATCTGAAGGCTGAAATTTCAAATTTGAGATTTGAAATGAAATCTGAGACCTGAAATCTGAGATTTGAGAACTGAGATTTGAAATGAAATTTGAAGATCTGAGATTTGAAATTTGAATTCTGAAATCGTAAATCAAACATGCCAATCACCGAAGCTGACGTCGAAAAAATTGCGCAACTGGCGCACATGGAAATCACCCCAGAGGAGCTGAAAATTTTCGCGCCGCAAATGGCTGACATCGTCGCCTACGTCGAGCAGTTGAATAAAGTCGCGACCAGCAATATAGAGCCTTCGCTCGGTGGACTAACACCAGAAGGCGAAGCGACTGATTCGGATCGCGACGATCTGCCCACTCCTTCGCTGGGCCAGAAACTCGCGCTTGAAGAAGCGCCCGACGCCGCAGCCGGCCACTTTCGCGTGCCGAAAGTGCTGTGAGGAAAAGCAGACAGCAATCAGCAATCAGTAAACAGGCCGGCAGAAGTTCTATCGTGAGGGAGGCCTCGACAGGAAGGCCAGTAATCCGTTCGAGGAAAATAGGTACCAATCAGACAAATGCCAGTCAGAGACGACATTGAAACATTGAGGGACCGCATTAGCAGCGGGGAAACTACGGCGCGCACGGTCGTCGAGGCTTCGGTCAACGCCGCCGAAACTCTCAACGAAAGCCTCAACGCGTTTCTCGAGATCGATCGCACCGGCGCGCTCAGTCGGGCCGAAGATATCGACAAGAGTTTGTGGTCCCAGAATGGCGACGGCACCTCGGTCCCGGCGTTCGCCGGCATTCCTATCGCAGTCAAAGACAACATTTGCGTGCGCGGCCTGCAAACCTCCTGTGGCTCTCAAATCCTCGGCAATTATCATCCGCCATACAGCGCCACTGTCATTGAGCGGCTGCTGGGCGCTGGCGCGGTCATCGTCGGCAAGACCAACTGCGACGAATTTGCCATGGGTTCTTCCAACGAAAACTCCGCATTCGGCCCGGTCAGGAATCCGTGGGATCGTTCGCGTGTGCCGGGCGGTTCATCGGGTGGGTCGGCGGCAGCGGTTGCCGCAGGGATCGTGCCCGTAGCACTTGGTTCGGACACTGGCGGCTCAGTGCGCCAACCGGCGTCACTCTGCGGCGTTGTCGGGTTGAAACCTACTTACGGACGCAACTCGCGCTATGGCCTCGTCGCCTTTGCATCGTCACTCGATCAAGTCGGGGTGTTTGCGCGAAACACCATCGACGTCGCGCGCGTGTTAAGAATCATCGCCGGACGCGACATTCACGACGCCACCACCGCAGCGGTGCCGGTTCCAAACTACACTGCCGGTATCAACAACGACATGAAGGGTGCACGGATCGGATTCCCGCGATCGCTTTTTGGCGATGGCCTCGATGCCGAGGTACGTGCGTCAGTCGAGGCAGTGGTCGACGTGTATCGCGACCTGGGCGCGGAAGTGGTTGACGTTGAACTGCCAAACGCGAAGTACAGTATTGCGGTGTACTACATCATCGCCACCGCCGAGGCATCTTCAAATCTTGCTCGCTTCGATGGCGCGCGCTACGGCTTTCGCGCGGAAGATGCGCCGGAGTTAAGACAGATGTACCGGAAAACTCGCGAGGAGGGATTCGGGCCTGAAGTTAAGCGCCGAATCATGTTGGGCACTTATGTGCTGTCAGCCGGTTACTACGAAGCGTACTACGGAAAGGCACAGCAGGTGCGCTCGTTGCTTAAGGAAGATTTTCGCAAAGCATTCGAGCGTTGCGATGCGATCATCACGCCGACCTCGCCGACGCCCGCATTTATGATCGGAGAGAAGACGGACGATCCGCTCGCGATGTATCTCAACGACATTTACACAGTCACAGCCAACCTTGCCGGCATTCCGGGAATTAGCGTGCCCTGCGGTCTCTCCTCGAATCGCCTGCCCATTGGCTTCCAGTTGCTGGGCGCTTATTGGTCGGAACCGACGCTCTTCAAATTGGCCCACGCATATGAAACCGCGCGACCCTTCACCGAACGTCCTGGAATTCGTGTGGATTAAGTTTGGTTAACTCGGCTGGATGGTTTTTTCGGCGCCCGGAGGCGCGGGGTTCACGTTTGAAATTTGAGCGTCCTTGTCGGGAATGATATCTCCGGTGAAGATCTCGATAACATTTTTTGCCGTCCCCACAATCGGCGTAACGTCCAGAGCCACATGGACCGCACCCGGCCCCAAACCCTTTCTGTGAATATCACGTCCGGCAAAACCCACTGTAAAGACCGGTCCGATAATAGGAATCGCCTTGAGGAGTTTTTTCGTCACCTCCCAGGCGCCTCGTCTCACAATTCCTTTTTTTGGTTTCGGCGTCATCAAATCTCGACCCCTGTCATTTTCAGTCTCCGCGCGACCTCGGTGGGCGCACAGATCATGGACCCTGGCGTCAGCGCGGTACATATCTGGCAATAGTGCCATTCTCGCCGACAGCCCAACCCGCGGCCGCTGTACCAGCGAAACCCGCTGCGTGAAAACCCTCGCCGCCGATCTGATTCCAACTCCGGCCGCCATCAAGCGAATAATCAGTGCCCGACGGGCCCACGGCGATAAGTGTCAACCGGGCCGCGCCTGAAACACGAGCCACGCATGATCGATAACCTGACGGGCGCGAACCTGCCGTCGTTTTCCAGGTGCGCCCGCCATCACTTGTCATCGCCACATTCCCAGCCGCGTCACGCTCCTTTGTGTAGTCGCCGCCAACTGCGATGCCGTTGCGCGCGTTCCAAAAAGTGAGTGAGAACACGCCGGCAGCCTTCCCGCGAGCGAGCGGCGTGGCAGCCACAGCCCAGGTGCGCCCACGATCGGTGGAACGAAAGACCCGCGCGCCATTTGGCCCACCGGTGCCAAACCAGACATTGTTCCGTCCGTGAACAGTGATGCACGTTCCACTAGCCGCGAAGCCGCCTTCGCCTTCGAGTGCCCGCGGCATGCCCCTGGACGGCGCCGGATTCCAGGAACGACCGCCGTCTGCCGTTGTAATAATCAGAAACCGACCCTCCACCGGATCGCTCATCGCGATGCCATGATCCTTGTCCCAAAAAGCCATTGCGTCGAAAAACGCCGCCGGGTTTTCATTCTTGAACTGCATGGTCCAATTTGCGCCGCCATCGGTAGTCTTATAAATGCGCGACTTATCTCCTTCACCGATTGCGAGCAGGTACGCCGTATTCGCGTCGAAGGCGTCCACATCGCGGAAGTCGAGAGCCTCAGCGCCGGGCACGATTCCAGAACGCCAGGTGCGACCGCCGTCAGTGGTGCGCGTGTAGGTCCCGCCCTGACCGCTGGCCCATGCGACCCGCGCGTTGACTGCGCTTACGCCGCGCAGCCTGACAGTGGTTGCGCTCGATTGTTTCTCCCAATGCGCTGATGCACTCAGAAGAGAAACTGGAAACCACAGGGCAATTAGACATGCGATGAACATTATCAATCCTCAGTCGCGGCGGCTTAAAACTATATGCTACATTGCCCGCATTCTAACAGCCGAGGCCGATTCAACTCGATGCGCGTCAAATTCCATCTGCTAATTGTTGCTATTTGTGTTCCGGCGCTGCTCGTCTCATGTAATCGCGCAGGCGGACCCACGGCTCGCAGACTGCTTATTTATACACCGCATGGTCAGGATCTCTTGCGTGACTTTGTGGGACGCTACAAGGCTGTTCATCCGGACGTTGATATTCAGTTTCTCGACATGGGCTCGCGCGAAGTTCTCGAACGCGTGCGCGCCGAACGAAACCGTCCTCAGGCTGATCTCTGGTGGGGCGCCGCACACACCACGTTCCAAACCGCTGCAGAGGAGAACCTTCTGGCGCCTTACCGTCCCACCTGGGCTGATCAGGTTTCCAACACGAGCCGTGACTCGCAGGATCGCTGGTTTGGGACTTACCAAACCCCGGAAGTCATCGTTTACAACAGCGACGCCGTAAAGCCCGAAGACGCGCCGAAGGATTGGGACGACGTCCTGGATGCGAAGTGGCGCGACAAGATTCTAATCAGAAACCCGAACCCCTCGGATTCGATGCGGGCCATCTTTGGCGCGATGATCTGGCGGACTTACAAAGAAACCGGCTCGCCCGAGGGAGGCTATGAGTGGCTGCGGCGCCTCGACGCAAACGTGAAGGAGTACACCGCCGATGGCACGCTCTTGATGCAAAAGTTAGTGCGGCGCGAAGGAGTCCTTAGTCTTTGGAACCTGCCTGACGTTTGGATCTACAAAGAGCAGAAGGGCTTTCCAATCGGGTACGTCTTTCCTGCGAGTGGCACGCCCGTGATTACTGACGGCATCGCGATTGTGCGCGGTGGACCAAATGAAGAAGAGGCGAAGCGTTTCTACGAGTTTGTGACAACACCCGAAAGCCTAACGCTCGCCGCCAAAAAGTATTATAGGATTCCCTTGCGCAAAGATCTCGACCGTAGTCAGTTGCCGGCCTGGATGAATGAACCTGTAAACGAAATGCCGGTAGACTGGGACTTACTGCGTAAGCAGAGCAGCGACTGGCTGCGTTATTGGGACACCGACATTCGCGGACGAAACAAGAAATGAAGTCTGGGTGAGTCATCTGTGCTCTCTGTGGTGAGAAAGCTATAGCAAGGATTCACCACAGAGGCACAGAGAACACGGAGGTCGCACAAAGAATAGCAACTACCAATGCCACTGCTCTCGCTGAAAAACCTTTCCAAAACGTTCGACAAGACGCTCGCTGTCGCCGACGTATCTCTCGAAGTCGAGCGCGGCGAATTTTTTGGCTTGCTTGGAGCTTCAGGTTGCGGCAAAACCACGACGCTGCGAATGATAGCGGGCCTTGAGAAACCTGATGCGGGACAGATTGAGTTTGATGGCGGGAACATTACCAACCTGCCTGCGGAGCGCCGGGGTTTCGGCATGGTCTTTCAAAACTATGCGCTGTTTCCTCACTTAAACGTTTTCGAAAACGTAGCCTTCGGACTTCGAGCCAGACATAAACCAAAACCGGAAGTTTTGGAACGCGTAAAAAGCGCTCTCGATCTGGTCCAACTTCCCGGTTACGACAAACGAAGAGTGGATGAACTCTCGGGCGGCCAGCAACAACGCGTCGCGATTGCGCGCGCGATTGCTATTGAGCCGGCCTTGTTACTTTTCGACGAACCGCTGTCGAATCTGGACGTCACTTTGCGAGAAGCGACGCGGGGCGAACTGCGCGAGCTGGTAGCCCGGCTCGGGCTCACGGCGGTTTACGTGACCCATGATCAGGAGGAAGCCTTCGCGCTTTGCGATCGCATCAGCGTGATGGGTGGTGGGCGCATTCTTCAAACGGGCCGTCCGCGCGAGTTGTATGAACATCCTGCCCAGCTGTCAGTCGCGCGTTTCCTGGGGCGAAACAATCTGATCCGGGTGATGCGACTAAGTTCAAGCAAGTCTGATACGGCTGAATTCAAAACACTCGAAGGCGGCCACACTATTCGAATTCCGGTTGGCGAACAGGAGCTGTCGCCACTCAATCAGCCATGCGTGCTGGCGATCAGGCCGGAGCACGTGGTAGTTGAACGGTTCTCCGAGAGCGGTTTCAACTCATTCCCTGCGGAGGTCAAGGAGATCAACTTTGCAGGCGCCACGTCGAGTATCAAAGTCGACGCCAATGGGTTAGTGCTTGAGGCGCTCACGCTCGAGACCGATGGGCTTTCTGCGGGCGACCGTTGTGCCGTAGTTTTGCCAACCGAACGAATTTCGCTATTAAGAAATGAATAGCCGTCTACGCGCCGCTCTTTCTCCGCGGCTCCTGCTCTGGCTCATCGTCGGCGTCGTTTTGCTCTACGGCGTCATCTATCCAAATCTTCATGTGGTGATCGCCTCGTTTCAGGTTGACGGGCGGTGGTCTCTGCTGAATTACCGTCAGGTGTTATCGCAAAATGTCGTGATTGAGTCGATAGTTGCGAGCGTCGGTGTTTCCATTCTTACAGTTGTGTTCTGCGCGATCGTCGGCGTTTCTCTGGCATTTCTTTTTGAGCGTTATGCGTTTCCCGCACGTCGACTGTTTGCCACCATGGCCGCCTTGCCTTTGGTCCTTCCCCCTCTCGTGGGCACGGTGGCTTTCATTTTCCTCATGGGCGAATCCGGCATTCTGGCGCGTTTCACGCAGTCGCTTTTTGGCCTGGAAAACTCTCCATGGTCGCTGCGTGGCTGGCCGGCTCTGCTGCTGTTTCACACTTACACGATGTACCCGTTTTTCTACATGCTGACCGGGGCGGGTCTGCGCCGCATTGATGCATCGCTCGCCGAAGCAGCGCAAGGCCTGGGCGCCGGACGCACGCGCGTATTGTCGCGCGTAGTTCTGCCACAATTAACGCCATCGTTAATCGCCGCTGCATTGCTCACCTTCATGACCTCGATGGCCTCTTTCAGCGCGCCATTACTTTTTGGCGGCAGCGTTCGCGTGCTCACCCTTGAAATTTATACCGCCCGGCAACGCGGAGACGCGGGTGTGGCTGTGACGGAAACTGTGATCCTGGCATTGATTTCGCTGAGCGCTCTGATCGTTTTTCAACGTTACGAAGGCACGCGAAAGTTTGCCGCGGCAGCGATGAAAGGCGCGACAAAGAGGCGTCAGCCGATCACGAGTGGAATCGCCCGCGGGATTGCCGTTGCAAGCGGAGTTATTTTTTCGTTGATCCTCATTCTGCCGGTGGCAACGCTGGTGCTCGTCAGTTTCGCCCGCGAAGGACAGTGGACTGTGCAGACTCTGCCGCCGTCCTACACGGTCGGAAACTATGTAAAGATCTTTTCTGATTCGCGCGCTGCAGAAGTTTTTCTTAACAGCCTGTCGATGTCTGCCATAGCCGCCGGCGCCGCGCTGATTTGGAGTTTCTGCGTGGCGGCGGTGATGGCGCGCAAAAGCGGGCGCAAATGGAAACGCGTGCTCTCGTGGTTAATACTCGTGCCCTGGGCGCTGCCTGGTACCGTGGTCGCCGTTGCGATTGCCGAAGCTTACGGCCAGCCGTCTTTGATCAGTTCGTTTATACTCGTCGGCACCTTCTGGATTCTCCCCGTGGTTTACTTTCTGCGGTTCATGCCGCTAGTTGTGCGCTCATTGCAGGCAAGCATGGAACAACTCGACGCAGCGCTGGAGGAAGCGGCTAGCAGTTTGGGAGCGCGCTGGTGGCGAAGGCTCACGCGCGTTACCCTGCCACTGGTTTGGCCTGGTGCGGTCGCGGGAACACTGCTGGCTTTTGTAATTGCACTGGGGGAATATGTGGCATCGGTGCTGGTCTTCGTGCCGAATAATCGTCCCGTGTCAATTGCAATCGCATCTGAACTCCGCGACTTCAATCTGGGAACGGCCGCAGCCTATGGAGTAGTCCTGATGGTGATGATTGGATTGATTATGATGGTGGCCACGCGACTGGAAAAGTCGCGTGCATAACGCAACTACATGACACGCAGGAGAAATCCGCATGATTAAGACGCTGGGATTGACTCACATTCATCTGGTTGTCAAAGACTTGAAGCGGTCGCTCGATTTCTACCAGACAGTGTTTGGAATGGAAGTGAAGTTTTGGGCCGGTGATGGCCTCGTATTTCTGAATACGCCAGGCTCCAACGACCTGATTACCCTGCACCGGGCCGAAGGGGATGGGCCGACCGGCATCAGCGGCGGCATAACGCATTTTGGTTTCCAATTGGAGAATCGAGCGGACCTGGAAAGCGCGATTAGCGCAGTCGTCGCGGCCGGCGGAGCGCTGAAGAAACGCGGTGAGTTTACGCCGGGGATGCCTTTTGCATATGTGTCCGACCCGGATGGTTACGAGATCGAGTTGTAGATGCCAATGACCAAATCCAACTTTTCTAGTCACTAAGAACAAGCGAGAACTCGTGCCAGTAAAAGATAAATCATTCAACGGGCTTGCAGTGATTAGGCTCTTCGACAAAATGCTTAAAAAGAAACTTTTTTGGGCACTGCTCTGTGCGCTGGCGTTCGTTCTAACGTCTTATTCTCCGCAACCAACCGGCGCGCAGTCGCCGGCGCCTTCGCCCGGGTCAGCGTCTACCTCGGTCCACAAAGCTGAACTCCATCAAGCACTGCTCGATCTCACTAACGTCTTCACCGTGATGTGCGTCGCTGCGCACCCCGACGATGAAGATGGGACGACGCTCACGGTACTCCGGCGAAAACATGGGGTAAACACCGTCAGTCTTTTTACTACGTTCGGTGAGGGCGGCCAGAATGCGGTTGGGCCTGAGCTTTACGAAGAGCTCGGCGTGATTCGCACCGAGGAAACGATCAAGGCCTCGCAAATTCAGGGCTCGCAACCATTCTTTCTCGGGATGAAAGACTTCGGGTTTTCAAAGTCTGCTGACGAAGCATTTCAGTTTTGGAATCATGACGAGGCATTGCGACGAATGGTTCTGAAGATTCGTGAATTGCGTCCTGATGTCATTATCACGAATCACGACACGAGCAGCGGTCACGGACACCATCAAGCGACCGGCCGTCTCTTGCTTGAAGCATTTGACGCCGCAGCGGATCCCAAACGCTTTCCCGAGCAGTTGGCTCAACTCAAACCCTGGCAGGTGCAACGGTTGTTTGTACGAGGATTTGGCGGCACTCGTGCGCCGGCTGAAGGTCAGCGACCGCCGGAGAAAACGTTTGCAATTGATCCAAACGAAATGGATCCCCTGCGAGGCACGTCTTTCGCGGAGCAAGCGCTCGCGGCGCTACAGCAACATGCTTCGCAAGGACCCTGGCCGAAATCGATCGCCGACATGTTGAAAGCGCGGCGAATTGAGGGCGGAAGTCTCCCACTCATTCGCTACAGATTAGTTCGCGAAGCTACCGCTACTCCGCCATTGCCCCCCGATGCACACACTCCCGTTGACGGATTGGAAATTCCGTCGGTGGTTGCTGCGGCCTTAGCGCTGCCGAAGATTGACAACAAGCCGCTCACTGATTTTCTCGATCAACCCGACCGGATTCTTGCTGCCCTGGTTGACTGGCGCGCGACGTCTGGCCGCACCTTTACTCAAACACTTGATGGTCTTGCTGACGGTAGCGGCGTGGAAGCTACCGTGGCAGACGCGGCCCGTTTGAATTTATTCAGAGTTCGCGCCGACAAGGCGCTTGGCGTTGCGGCTGGAGTTTCTTTGACGCTTAGCTCTCCCGCGCAGGCGTTTGTTCCAGGTAAGAGTTCAAAGTTCGCTGTGGGAATCACCAATGGGAGCGTGCGAACAGTTCAGGTGAATGCGCTTCGTTTCAAAAGCTGGGGAGAAGAAGTGCCATTGAAGATAGCGGATCAACTGCTGCCGGATACGGAAACTACGGCGACGATTGATCGGACAACTCCCCGGACCGCTAAGTTGACCGTTCCGCGTGCCGAACATCTTTACGACGGTGGCCTACTCGCAAATCAAGTTACCGCAAGTGCCGAGCTCGAGCTCGATGGCGCGAAGTTTTCTTTACACACAGATCTTGCGCGCGATGTGACTCCAGCGGTGGAGATCAGAAGTCTCTCGCCGTCGCCATACGTGTGGACACCTGCGACGCGGAATCGGCCGCTCGCTTTCAAGGTCACTTTGGTGAACCATCTCGATGCGCCCTTCAGAGGAAACCTGACAATCGGCAGCCGCCGGCAGCGGCGTTTTGAAACAGGCAGCAAACTTTCGCTCGCGCCACTTGAGAAAAAAGAGGTGATGCTGAAGTCGAATGCGATGCCGCTTAACGCACGCACGCCGCGACGACGCGGAGAAGGCACGATAGACGAACACCTGTCGATTTCGGTCGAGGCTGAAGGCCCGGCACAGACAATCGCAGAGCGTTCCGTGACAATGGTTTACAGCGAAGCGGTGGTGACGAAAGATTTGCGAGTTGGTTACTTCGCGAGTTTCGATGATTCATTGGAAAAGTCACTCGCGGCGTTAGGAGTCAACGCTAAACAATTGACGATTGAGGATGCGCAGAAGGGCGACCTCAACTCATTTCAAACAATTATTGTCGACAATCGAGGGTACGAGGCGCATCCGGAATTGATCGCGGCAAATCCGCGTTTGCTTGAGTTCGTCAACGCCGGTGGCACGCTCGTCGTCTTCTATCACAAAGACAACGAATGGAATCCTGACCCAAAGAAAAATCGTCCGCAGCTCGCGCCTTATCCAATCGTGCTGGGCGGTGAAAGGGTTACGGTCGAGACCGCGCCAATCAAGTTCATCCAGCCCGCCCATTCGTTGCTCAATTATCCTAACCGGATCGTAAATGCGGATTTCAACGACTGGATCCAGGAACGCGGGCTCTACTACCCCAAATCATGGGACCCCAAATACACCGAGTTGTTCTCAATGAGCGATCCTGGTGAGAAACCCTTAACGGGCGGCCTGCTGGCAGCGGCGTATGGCAAGGGAAACTACATTTACACGAGCATGGTTTGGTACCGTCAACTGCGGGCTGGCGTGCCGGGCGGCTACAGGATGTTTGCGAACATGATCAGCTATGGGCACAAGTAAGAAAGACCATGCGCAACCTGCTCGATCCACACTCCTGCGGCTGGAAACGCAGATCGAGGTTATTCCCATCTTGTTGAGCGGTGCGAGCTCTCAGGCGATCGTGGCTCGACCGGTCTCGGGCCAGTGGTCGGCTTACGAGAACATCGCGCACTTAGCACGCCATCATGAAGTCTTCCTTAAACGAATTCATCTCATCCTCAATGAGGACGCGCCGCGGATAAATCAATACCGCGCAGAGGAAGATCCAGATTGGCCTAAATGGTCATCACTGCCGCTGGAAGAGGTGCTCACCAGGCTCAAGAGTCTTAGGGTAAAACTCATCAGCATTTTTAAGGGACTCTCTCCGCCGCAGGAAGGACGCGTGGGGATTCATCCACTTTTTGGAGAAATGAATCTGACTCTCTGGTTAGAGTTTTTCCTTCTTCATGAGGCGCACCATCTTTATCTCGTGATGACGCGGTTGGCCCAGGCGAAACGAGGAGTTATTCCTGATTGATTTTACTGGATGAGCCTGAGGGGTTTTCCGCAAAAGCGGATGAGTTGAGACCCTGTTTCCTACGAAACTGCTTCTTGTTCGATCGCCGCCTCGCCTTCGAGTTGAACGCGCGCCCGTTCCAGAAAGGTGCGAATCATCTCGCCGACCCGTTTCTGCATTTCCGAACTAATCGCGCCCTCGCCAACCAAAGCCGCCAGGCGATGCAGATCTTTAGCGTGAGGCCGCCGGAGTTCAACATGCTGTGCGATTTTTATCAGGACCTTTTGCCCGCGCTCTTCAAATGCTGCAGCGTAACGAAGATAATTCTTCATCTCCGACCGCGCCGGTGACCACTCCAAACGTTCTGGCCCATCTTCAGTTTTGGTAACCGCAAAACTCGCGTGCACCGGTCCAATCACCGGCACGTCCGCGCGCACCGCCCAGCGCATGATGCCGCCGGCTTCTTTGCGAATCCCTTCGATGCCCGGCATCAAGTCTGCAAAATTGCGCATCTCGCCAAAGAACTCGCGCGCGCGTTCCAGCGTCGTCTTCAATTCCAACTGACCAGTGTAAGAAGCTTTGATTCGAAACATTTACCTTCCCTTTTGTTGCCGGGCGTGTCCTGGTAATCGATGCCCGGCTCTCACTTTACGTTGCAATTATCTTTGTTGTTGCCATCAATCAACTACGATAAATTACAGGCTAAGATAAGTTACACGATTGAGAGCGGCAGGTAAACAAACTATTCCAGCGACGAGGCCCATGCAGATGAACAAAACGTGTCCCAGATGTTACGAAGGCGTGTTGCGCAGCTGGTCCGAACTCACTGACGAGGAGAAAGAGGTCGCCAAACGCCTACCTCAATCCGCCGACAATGAAGCTTCAGAGCGCGAGGCCGGCCATCGATGGTGCATTCGGTGCTGGTATGAAGCTGTGTCCGGCGATACCCAAATCTAAGCGGCGCCGATCATTCGCCGGTTATGCGATTGTAAGCCTCACGAATCTCACGCCGGCGTTGGTCCAGGGCGGATCTGAATTCTGCAGCCGAATCAAAGCCAAGTCTCTTCGCGATTTCACCAAACACTGGATGGTCAGCCGAAGGCAGCGTCGCGACCTTGCCCAAAATTAATCTCTGATAATGATCAGCACGACGCAGCAGTTCGTAACCATGCGTGAGCGCTTCGTAGTCATACTGTTCCAGGGAGCCGCTGGCTTCGAGACGTTCAAGACTCGCACGCGTCGAACGATCCTCACCTTCATCGGCTACATCATCTCGAAGCTGTAGATATCGCACCGCAAAGTAAACATCGAGCATCCCGCCGCCGGCATATTTAATATCTACCGCTTTAGTCGCGCGGCGACGCCCTTTTTCTGTTTCAAGGCGTTCGCGCATCCGTCGCGTTTCCTCAGCCAGCGCGTCTGGCGCCATCTTGCGAGCCTGTTCGTGGATCGCGTGACGCGCATGCGTTTCGATCATTCGTCCCAACTCCAAATCACCCGCTACCGCTCGGAGTTTTACATAAGCCAGCCACTCCCAAACCGCGCTGCGCTGTCGCACATACTCAAGAAAACTTTCAGAGCTGATGACGAGTGGTCCATTCTTGCCATCGGGACGGAGTCGAAGATCCACTCGATATAAATATCCGTCACGCGTAACGCTCGACAGCGTCGTTAACATTAATTCGCACAGGCGCGCATAAGCTTCGTCTGCTATTAGCGAGGCGACCGGGGATGAAACGAGCGAGTCATAGACAAGAATCACGTCCAGATCAGATCCATAATCAACGCCGCCACTCGCCAGCCGGCCAATAGCCAACACGCTCAGCCGCGGACCGCCGTCCATTCGTCCATAGCGCCTAACGATCTCGCGCCGGGCTATGAGGTAGGCGACATTGATGCTGGCGATGGCCAATTCAGTTTGCAGATGATTCGACTGTGCGAGCGAAATTTCCCCGGATGCATCCCGAGCTCCAAGTTCAATCAGCAGCTTGGACCACTCACATCGCAACGCAGAGATCTCGGCCGGGAAAGTTTTCTCCGGATCCACGCAGGCGCGCAGCTGCGCCCGGTAGTCTCGACGCCTAAACTGCGAATCATCGCTGCCAAGAACTGAAATTAAAGTTGGATTGCTCGCTACCATTTCGCCAAGTAACTCTGACGCGGCGCAGAGTCGGAGAAGGTTGGCCAAGTGATTTTCGGTAAACTCAATAGCGCCCTCGGATTTCTGGAGCGAGGCTGCGATCCGAGTGATCAGCAGACGAGCGCGCTGAGGATTTTGCGAGGCAGACACACCATCATTCAATAACCTGGTAACTGATTCCTGGTTTGGTAGTGGCCCACCTTCTTCAGCGGGCCGGAGATGCGCAAGGAAACTTTGGACGGTCACACCGAGTGCGCGGGCCTCACCGCCTTTGCCGTGAAGAAACTTTTCCTCGTCCTCCGCCGGTTGATCGACGTCGGTTTCGCCTGCGCTCTCAGTATTGGCAAAGACTCGATCATAGGCCTGGCGCACTGCCGCAATGTGCAGCGCCAGGGCATTTTCAAATTCAACGATCCCGTCATCTGAACCCGAACCGGTAAACCCCATCCGCCTAGCAACGAGGGCCCGCGGATCTTCAGCCTGAGGCACCGTGTGCGTTTGCAGTCCGTGTTCCATCTGCAGCCGATGTTCAAGGGTGCGCAGGAAAACATAGGCATCCGAAAGCGCAGATCTTTCCGGTTCATAGATCAGATTTCGCTCGGCGAGCCGTCCCAGGCTGATTAGAGTGTGCGCCACCCTCAACCATTCGTCGCGGCCACCGTGGGCCAACTGAAGAGCCTGAGCAATGAATTCAATTTCTCGTATTCCACCACGCTGCAGCTTGACGTTGAACCCTTCGTTTCGCAGTTCGACTTTGCGATCGATTTTCTGTTTTGCTAATCGCACGCTTGCCAACGCTTCGCTGATGGAAACATCAGGTCGATAGATGCTGTTCTCCAACGCGTTTGAAAAACGCGAAAAGAGTATGTTTGATCCAGCCGCGGCCCGACTGCGAATCAAGGCTTGTAGCTCCCAGGGCTGGGCGGATTTTCGGTAATACCGTAGCGCTTCACTGAGAGAGCAAGCCAGTGCTCCGTCCCTGCCGTGAGGCCGCAAACGCAGGTCCACCCGGTAAGCGGCTCCCTCGCCGGCGGGCTGACCTACTAGCTTGCTTATCGCCTCCGCCAGTTTATTGAAAAATTCGCGGTTGGAAATTCTGCCACGCTCTCCCGAGCCCGCCGTTTCTCCGTCGTCCGAATAAACAAAAAGCAGATCGATATCCGAGGAATAATTGAGTTCGCATGAGCCCAGTTTCCCGAGAGCAACGATGCTGAATTCTGCGGGAGCAACTCGTCCTCGCTCATCAACGTGGGCCGGCGCGCCGTATTTATTGTCGAGGTCCTGACGCGCCAGATTTAACGCGTAATCGAGAATGGCATCGGCGAGATTTGAGAGTTCTTCAGTCGTTTCCACGAGTGTGTGCGCGCGCCTCACGTCGTGCAGGTAGATGCGCAAGAGCTCGCGGCGGCGAAAGCGCGCGAACAGAACGGGAGTGGCGAGCGAAGAATGGGTGAGCGCGAAACGGCCGAGAGATTCTTTCAGTTGTTCGCGGGTTCTGACGCGCGCATCGAGTCGCTCGCGACGAAGCCAGGAGAAGTAATCAGGATTCTGCTCGAGGGTGGTTGCCAGCAGCGGACTCCACGCGGCAAGCGCGAGAGCATCAGAAAGCAGCGAGGAATCGCGGATCAGTTTTTGAAATACTTGCGGATGGTCGGTTGATAAGCGCTCCAGGAAAAGCCGTGCGCCATTCTCGTCGGGAAGATCGACAATTAACGACTCAACTTTAGCATCGAGGGTTTGCACGAAAACATCTTACGCCAGATAAGTCTGGAGTCATGAGTCATGAGTCTGGAGTCATGAGTCGGGAGTCTGTCTTGGCTCCCAACGTTGAACTCCAGACTCACGACTCCGGACTCCTGGACTCCAGACTCTTAGATGTCGAAGTAAAGTGAAAACTCCAAGCGGATGCGGGCGCATGCGCAGCGGAGTGATCTCCTTCTCCCGCTTGTATGTAATCCAACGCTCGATCAATTGCGTGCTGAATACGTCGCCCTTCAGCAGAAACTCGTGGTCTGCTTCGAGAGCTTTCAGCGATTCATCAAGCGAACCGGGCAGCGTCGGCACATCTTTGAGTTCTTCCGGCGACAGATCGTAAATGTCTTTTTCCAGCGGCTCGCCTGGATCGATCCGGTTTTGAATTCCGTCGATACCGGCCAACAGCATCGCCGAGAACGCCAGGTAGGCATTGCACGATGGATCGGGCGGACGAAACTCCAGCCGCTTCAACTTCGGACTGGTGGAGAACATCGGAATGCGAATCGCCGCCGAACGGTTCCTCGCTGAATAGGCAAGATTAACCGGCGCTTCGAAACCCGGGACCAGTCGCTTGTAGCTGTTGGTGGTCGGCGCCGCGAAAGCAACGATTGCTGCCGCGTGTTTAAGTAGTCCGCCGATGTAGTAACGCGCCATCTCCGACAGACCCGCATAACCGTCGCCGGCGAAAAGCGGCTTTTCGCCTTGCCACAGCGATTGGTGCACGTGCATTCCTGAGCCATTGTCACCGAATAAAGGCTTGGGCATGAAAGTCGCCGCCTTGCCATAGCGGTTAGCGGTATTGCGCACTACGTATTTGAAGATTTGAAGATTGTCGGCCGTGCCCAGCAAGTGTCGAGAAGCGAAAATCAATTTCACACTGTCCGGCGGTGGCTACTTCATGATGATGACATTCGACTCTGATGCCGCAGTCTCCCAGGGTCAGCGAGATTTCAGAGCGCAGATCGCTAAGAGCGTCAGTCGGCGGAACCGGAACGTAACCTTCTTTCGGGCGAATGCGGTAGCCGAGATTCGAGCCCTGAAATTCATTCGCTTCGCGACCGCTGTTCCAGTGGCCTTCATCGGAATCGAGCGAGTAACCGGCAGATTGTTGTTCGTTATGAAACTTCACTGAGTCGAAAACAAAAAACTCAGCTTCCGGCCCAAAGTAAGCGGTGTCGGCCAGTCCGGTAAACTTCAAATAGTTCTCGGCGCGTACGGCAACTGAGCGAGGATCGAACGCGTAACCTTCTTTGGTGATCGGATCAACTGCATTTCCGACGACACACAGCGTGGCGTGTTCCGCAAATGGATCCATCCAGTAACGCGAAGCGATCCGGAACCAACAGCATGTCGGATTCATGAATGGCAGCCCAACCGCGAATCGACGAAGCATCAAAACCAAAGCCGTCTTCAAACTGGGCTTCGCCCAATTCGGCGATGGGAAACGTTAAATGGTGCCAGGAGCCTGGCAAATCCGTGAATCGAACCGAAACAAATTTTGCGCCCTGGTCAGAGGCATACTTCAAGACAGTCTTAGGGTTCATGGTTTCTCCTGGAAGAAAATGGGAGTGTTAGGGGTGCTCTTCGCCCCGGAGTGGTAGTTGGCGCGAAGTGTGTTGGAAGCCCGACTTGCTGGGAAAAGGGGCCGAACGTCATACAGCGACGGCGCGTAAAAAAGCATGCATTATAGGCAGGTAGCTTACTATGTCAAGGTTCTGGCTGCAACGCGCACGCGCGACAGCCTCAATTAACCGCTAACTCCTTGTTAGCTCGGGGTTTAAAGAGCCAATAAAACGGTTCCGAAACAAAAAAGTTATAGACCGTCTCCCGGTTTTCTGTTACCTTACGCCACTAAGCGTCCCATCCTTAGAATTTCTCCGCAACCGAACTCGGGATGTCTATAACTACGCTTTGCGGCTGGAATCATCAGCATACAAGCTTTTCCGCACGTATTAGGAGACCGCGAATTGACCACGGCAATTGAGCAGACGCTTGAAACCTATGGAATCGAAAACTGGGGCGCTGGATACTTTGACGTAAACCGCAAGGGAAACTTGATCGTCCGTCCCGCCGAAGGTGACTCCCGCTCAGCAGATTTAAAAGAGATCATTGATGACCTCGCCAAGCGCGGAATTGGCGCGCCCGTGCTCTTGCGATTCCCTCAGTTGATGGCCGCGCAGGTCAGAAAACTCCAACGAGCTTTCAGCAGATCAATCAAGGAGTTTGAATACGAAGGCGCGCACATGTGCGTCTATCCGATGAAGGTCAATCAGCAGAGATCGCTGGTTGAAGAGTATCTCCGCGAAGGTTCGCGTTACGACTTTGGTTTGGAAGCCGGCTCGAAAGCCGAACTCTATGCGGCGCTGGCGCTGGAACAGACGCCTGACAGCCTGCTCGTGCTCAACGGTTTCAAGGACGAAGAGTTTATCGAACTCGCATTCGCCGGCGCCCGCAGCGGCAAGCGCGTCGTGATCGTGATTGAGAAACTGAATGAACTCGATCACGTGCTGAACATAGTCGAGCGTACTGAAGGTCCAGCTCCGATGCTCGGCATGCGCGTCAAGCTCTACTCGAAGGGCTCGGGACGGTGGGAAAAATCTGGCGGTGAAGCGGCAAAGTTTGGTCTAACCACGACCGAGATGCTGGAAGTAATCCGGCGCCTCGAGCAGGCCGACGAGATCGACATGCTGCGCCTGCTTCACTTCCACATCGGTTCACAGCTTACGGACATCAAGCGCATCAAGAACGCGATGAAAGAAGCCGCGCGGGTTTATGCGAAGGTCCATCAGATGAAGGTGCCGATCGAACTTCTCGACGTGGGCGGCGGCATGGCGGTCGACTACGACGGTTCCAAAACGGCGTTTGATTCGTCGGCCAACTACACCGCGCAGGAATTCGCCAACGACGTCGTTTACACGATCAAGCAGGTTTGCGATGACGAAAACGTTCCGCATCCGACGATCATCCAGGAGTCGGGACGTTTCCTCGCCGCCTATCACGCGGTCCTGATCACCAACGTTCAGGACGAAATCGAAACCGTAGTCGAGGACATTACGCCGATCGAGATCGATGCCGACGATCCGCAGGTTGTGACGGAACTCGGAGAGCTGAGAGAGTCGATCACGGTAAAGAACTATCGCGAGTATTATCACGACGCGCTCGAGCATCGCGAAGAGTTGTTTACACTTATTCAATCTCGGGCTGGTTTCGCTTGTGGATCGCGCGAAGGGCGAAGTCCTGTTTTGGGACGTCTGCGAACGCGCCGACAAGTATGCTCAGCAGGCAAAATACGTGTCAGAAGAGTTTGACGATCTGCGGCGGCTGTTGTGCGCCAAGTATCTGACAAACTTTTCCGTGTTCCGCTCGGTTCCGGATCACTGGGCGCTTGATCAGCTTTTCCCGATCGTTCCCATTCATCTGCTCAACAAGCCGCCCACCGAGTATGCGACGCTCTGCGACATCACCTGCGACTCGGATGGAATCGTCGACAAGTTTGTCGACTTGCATGACGTAAAGCAGGTGCTCGAGCTGCACGCTCTGAATCCCGGTGAAACTTATTACCTGGCGTTCCTGCTGGTTGGCGCTTACCAGGAAGTGATGGGTAACAATCACAACCTTTTCGGCGCACCTCATGAAGCCCACATCCACATTGACGATGAAGGTTATCTCATCAAGAAAGTGATTCGCGGCACTACTGTCGGTGAAGCAACAGAACGAGCGCGCTACGAAAAGAGCCTGCTGCATGACGGCTTCCGGCGTTTGATTAATCGCCGGGTTAAAGACGGTGAATTGAGCGAAGCGGATGGCGCGGAGCTGGCCCAGTTTTATGAGTCGCGATACGACGCTTACACATATCTTTCAGTTAATGGAGCAAAGACACGTTCACGACGTAGCACCGATTACTGATCCGATTTTCAGAAGGTGCAGCTGCACCTCATTTGACAGTTTATGAATTGAGAGGGTGAAAACCTTTATGGTTACGCAGCGAAAACCCAAAGCATCGAAATATCTTACGACGCCAACTCGGCCCGTACAGGTCGATCGCGATCGATCGGTTGCCGGTCTGCTGGAAAAGATGGAAGGCGCCGGTTTCGGCGGCCGCCAGCTCGCCGAGGCCCACCGCATCTGGCTCGACATGCTCGGCGATACCACCACGATAATGGTGGCGGGGTCTGGCGCGCTCATCCCGGCCGGGATGCGCCGCTTGCTGGCGTATGTGATCAAGAACCGTTTCGTTGATGTGCTCGTGCTCTCAGGGTCACTGCTCTTCCACGATCTGCACGAAACCCTGGGGCGCTATCACTTCCAGGCCCATCCCAATATGACTGACGCCGAGCTGGACTCAGCGCAAATCAGTCGCATGTGGGACTTGCTCGCCAGCGACGAAGAGTATCGCGAGGCGAATGAATGGATCGGCGGTTTCGCTAACCAGCTCGACCAGACGCGATCCTACTCAACCCGTGAATTTCTACATCTGCTCGGACGAGAACTGGCGGAGATTGCGACTGAGGATGGCGTGCTGACTTCAGCTTACAAAGCGCGCGTTCCCATTTATTGTCCGGCAATCGCCGATAGCGGCATCGCCGTAGGAATCGCAGCCGCGCGTTTTGAAAAGAAGAACACTTTCGTGTTCGATGAAGTTCACGACGTGCTTGAGATGGCCAACATCACCGCGCGTGCTCGTCTTACCGGAGTCATTAATCTCGGCGGCGGCACTCCCAAGAGTTTCATTCAGCAGACAGAGTTTTCCTCGTTCATTCTGAAGAACCACCATCAAGGCCACAAGTATGCAATTCAAATCACGACCGATGCGCCACATCCGGGCGGCCGATCCAATGCGGTCGGATTTGATGAAGGACTGGTTTATGGCAAGCTGGCTCGCGGCGCGCATAGCGCTTATGTAAACTGCGACGCGACCATCGCTTTGCCGATTCTGATCACAGCGCTTTCGCAAACTGCGGCGAAGTATCTAAAGGGCCGCAAACGTCCAAACTTTACTTTCGGACGTGAACTTATCATCGAGATGACTTAGGCGCCGTTAGTCCTCTCGCAGATTCTTTTCGGCCCAGGTATTGAAAGGCTGCCGACGGATTCCCGTTCATCGTCGTCACCTTAAATGGTTCATATTCCAACGGTTGGAACGCAGCCGTTAATTCCTCAATCCACTCTGTGCGGTGATGTCTAACGACAACGCCTTCCGGAAGTTTAAAAACTCCATAGCATCCGTGTGGCTTAGCGAAACGCTCATAACGCTCACGATTGCGCTCGTCGGTATTGATTAACAGGTCGCTCACGTAAAGCATCCCTTCCGGTCGCAGAATGCGTGCTACTTCGGCGAGAAGTGCGCGCTGGTCATTATCGTCCGGGATGCAGGTGAGCACGGCAAAAAGCAAGACCAGATCAAAGGAGCCATCCGCAAAAGGCAAGCTGCGGCCGTCAGTGCAAGTCATTTTTGCGCCTGGAATTTCATTACGTGAGCGCGCCAGCATCGCAGGTGAGAAATCGGCGCCAAAGATCTTTCTGTAACCCTGAACCGAAAGTTCAGCCAGCAAACGCCCGTAACCGCAGCCGTGATCGAGAATACTCGCGGTGCGGCTTGGCAAATATTGCGCAAGCAAATCGAGACGCAACGGATGTGAAAAGCGTTTCTCCGGAGCGACGCGATCCCAGTAACTGACTTGCGAGGCGTTTTCCTGCATCAGTCACTCACAGCCAAAGTAAAAATCCGTATTGGTTCAAGCGATGCGCATCGCGAGCGAGTAGGCGTAGCCAGAAAGACATAGCCCCACAATTCCCAGCACCACCATCCCGGTAAAAAACAAATTGCGCATGCGGTCGTGCTGAATCACGAGACTAACCGATCCCAGGACCAGTCCTATTTGCAGAAACAAGGTTGCAAGATCAAACCAATCGCCGGCGCCGCCCAGAGCTTCAGCTTTTGTCTCCCACTCTTTCGCTCCTTCCACCTTCCCCATTGCGCCGTCAACGTCCTGGGCCCAGTTTTCCTGACCCACCGCCCCGGAACCCTGAAGGATCTCAACCTTTTCCTTCCCGTAGCGTTTCGCCTTGTCGTCGAGCTTCTGGATCAGACCTTCAACCGTGGCAAGTTGCTCCGGGCGAATTGAACCGGCGGCCACAAGCGCCTGAAGCGTGTTGCGCTGCTCCTCCACCAAAGTCTCCTTGATACCCTTTGTCTGGTACCAAAGATATGCGTTGTTCTTTTGGTTGTGAGCGATTAGCTCATCGTCTCCATACTTCCCAGCTCCCAGATCATTAACGGCCAGCACAGCTGCAAGCAAAGCGATGACGATGCCGCAAACTACTTCAAACTTCACGCCCTTCGTTTCCGCGGCCGGCTCCGCGCCAGACTCCTCTTCAGCACTCATTGAAGCTCTCTCCTAAACGTGTTCATGATAGCAATCCAGGATAATAGCGGCGCGAGGAGATGTAGGACCTCACCCTAGCCATTGCAACACTTCTTCTTCGCTTTCGTTACGACTGCCACCCACGATGTGAATGAAATACTCTTCCAGGGAAACAGACTCTCGCTGTTGATCGGCTTGCTCACTTCCTTCCAAACGGATTCCTTGCCTAAGTTCATCAAGCGAGCCCGCAGCCAGAAGCTTTCCTTGCGCGATGATCGCAATGTCCGTGCAGAGTCGTTCAACGATTTCCAGAACGTGGGAGGTAAGGAAAACGGTCAGGCCGCGAGCCGTCAGACGCGAAAGCAGATCCTTCAACGTCCTTGAAGCTATGGCATCAATGCCTTCGAAAGGCTCGTCAAGAAAAAGAATTTCCGGCCGGTGAATCAAAGCACAGGCGAGTGAGAGCTTCTTCTTCATGCCGTGCGAATATTCAACAATCAATTTCTTCGGCTCACTGCGCAGTTCCATCAAATCAAGCAACTCGGGCGAGCGAGCGGCAATCTCGGTCTTGCCGAGTCCATACATTCGAGCGGTGAAGGATAGCATCTCTGCGCCGGTTAATCGTTCGAACAAGTTTAGATCTTCAGGCACTACGCCGATTCGTCGTTTTACCTCGAGAGGCTCGACGGCCATATCGCGCCCGAGAACACGAATGCCTCCGCTCGTTGGTGCGAGCAATCCGGTCAGCATCTTGATCGTGGTTGATTTACCTGCGCCGTTAGGCCCGAGAAATCCGAAGAAACTGCCGCGCTTGATCGTGAGGTTGAGCTTGTCTACCGCGACGAAATCTCCAAACTGGCGCACAAGATCAAAGGTCTCGACCGCGTTTGGCGCAGGTGACGTTTCCGCCACGTCGTTTAACTGAGTCTCATGCATTCATAGTTTTGTACGCGGGACGGCGCGACGCGTCAAGCGTGAGGTAACCCAAACTGTTAGTTTGCGTACTGTAATCCTGGAGACTATAGGAAGGTTTCGAACAGGTGCTTATTATGCGTCGCAACACGACTGGAGGTACTACGCGCACAACTACCAGTTTGCGTTTCATGCAAACGCAAGTCGATCGGCAAGAAAGAAACTGAGTATTGAGCAGGCAGCAACGGTGACGATGTTGGCGCCCACAATCGGTAGACCAAAACGTCCCACGAGGACGCTCATCAACAGCACATTGGCGACGAGCGAAACCATTCCAGACGTAATGTTAAATTTCGCCAGCCGTCGCAGAGTATGCCTTTTCGTCGGTGAGGGACGATCGTTCCAGGTCCAACGCTGATGCCAGAAAAAGTTGTTCAGCACTGCCAATTCCACCGCCAACGCGGTGGCGGTCAGATAGCCAACGCCTGGCGCCGCCCGCGTCAACGTGAGGAGCGCGGCTGTCTGTAAGACAAAGCCAAACACGCCTACCAGGTTGAATTTTAGCCAGGTTTTCATGTGGGAGGACTGCGGCGGCGAAGCAACCCGCTAAACCGGCCCACCCGCTAACGCAGGTGGTTCTGACATAGCATCGTTACGCGATGCGCTTGCGCCCGGAACTTCAGGCATCGGCTCAAGCTTGTAAAGCGCGTGAGTGTTCCTGATCGACGAGACGATCAGCATCACGGCCATACCGACGATGGCGACGATACCGCCGACATCGAAAAGCAGAAAGCGTTGTCCGAAGATGCGCGTGTACGGACTGTTGAGCAGGATCAGGTTGCCGATGATCAGCACCAAACGAATCTCGGTGGGCCCGAGTTTTCCATGAGAAATTTTGAAGATGCTCAATGAGTACGCTGCCAGATACGAGTTAATCGCCAGCATCAGGAAGACGATCAGCGATCCAGCCGCAACTCTTTCGGTGATGTAGCCCGAAATCGCCAGGCCCACAATGATAAACATCGTGCCGAAGGTGTCGATGATGTGGTCCACATAGAACCCGTAACGCGGTCGCTGGCAGTCGCGATAACGCGCGAGTGTTCCATCCAGACTGTCGCCAAACCAGTTTACAAAAATGCACAGGTTGACCAGGTGCAACCACAGCGGATTGCGTCCACTAGCCGCGTAAAAAACACCCGCCAGGAACATCGCTATGAAACCGAGAAGCGACAGGTGATCGGAATTTACCCATGCCGGCATGCGACTGGCGAGTGCACGCAAAGCCCTCCGCTCGAGCGGGGCCAGAATGCTGGTCTGCTGTCTTTCGGCGTCCTTAAAAGTCTTACTGCTCATCTAAATGCTCCTGTGTTCAACCTCACCCGGCGACGTCCTTACATCCCGCTCGCAAATATTTCAGTCTTGTAAGGTTCTTTCAGTCCTTTTTTGGCCTCGTCGTGCGCCGCGTAAATATCCGGTCGCGTCAACACTTCGCGATACTGCGAGATCGCGTCGTTACGTTTTCCGGCCAGGTCGTAAGCGCGTGCGGCAAAGAGATGGGCCATCGTTACGAGCGCTGGTTCGGCGCGTTCAGCTTTAGTGGCGGCCAAAAATTCCTTCGCCGCCCGCTCGCCTTCGCCTGCCTTCAGCAACACCTCGCCATATTTGAAGTGGACCAGGTCAAGAACGCGGGAAACTGTCTCGCGCACCGACCGATCACGCAGCAATTCATCAAAAGTAGCAAAAGCCTCTCGTTCCGCTTTTTCCGCCGCCTCAATATTTTTTGCTTTGCGTTCAACTTCGGCTTGCGCCACCAATGCACCTGCGGCTTCGAGCCGATACAAATAGTTTCGTGGATACTTCGCGCTGAGCTCACGAGCGTTTGCCAGCACTTCCGGATAGCGTTTCTCGCGGGTGTAGAGAATAATCAAAAGCGTCTTGGCATCGTCGCGGGCCCAGGTGCCTTCCTTTGCGACTCGTTCCACCCAGGCCAACCCTTTTTTCTTTGAACCGCGAAAGCCGGTGACCCCAGCCACAACTTTGAACGGCAAAGGCAACGAACCCACCACGTACTCGTAAAGCCCAATCGTGATGCCAACATCGACGTAGTTAGGATCGAGCTTGAGGACCTCACGATGATTATCAACCGAATCGTTACCGTCCTTCAGAGCCGCAATATGCCGGCGCTCGACCGCCTCTTCAAATGAGGCCTTCAAGCCTTCCGTGGCACCCAGCCAATAGCGGGCTTCAATGTCTTTCGGGTCTCGTTTCAGGCGAGTTTCCGACAACCGCTTCGCTTCCCTGGTCAGGTTGCGAAACTCCGTGATCACTTTCGGATCAACTTTGTCGTCGCCGCTGGAATAGAAACTTTCCGAGCTGTAAAGGGACGATTGCAGTCGTCGTGACTCATACAGCGTCTTGATCCAGACTCTTGCGGCCATGAGTTGCGGACCTGCTGGATGGTTCGGATAGAGCCTGATGATTTCCTTGAAATCCTTCTGCGCTTTATCGTAGTCAAGATTGTAGAGCGCCTCGGTGCCGCTGCGGCGGAGCGCCTGCAACTGTGCTTGATCAGATTCGGCAGGAGCTGAAGCCGCCTGCTGAGCATGAACGCCCAAACTCAAAGCGCTAAGGATAACTAGAACGCCAATTAACTTATTCACTGTATTGCCTCCAAATTTCTTACCAAAACTATTCCCGACACCGCTGCGTTATTCCACACAAGGCGAACAAAGCACCAAATCCGATCGCGGCGCCGATTGCCAGTCTCTTGAAAAACCGTGAAGGGGAATTCACGTCTTGCCTAATCAACGCTTTTACACTTGGCCAGATAATTACTTTTTCAACTTGCGAATACTCGACCCGAGTCGCGACGCTGGTTTTTTCATCAGTCATGACGAAGTAGTCGTCAGCCGACTCGCTTAGGTAACCTTGTGCGAGCATTTTCGTGAACATTAAAGATTAGCCTTCCGGTTTGCTGCTTTAGTTGTCATCCGCTGAAGGCCTCAAGATATTTAACGCCTGCGCCGGTATTGAATAAGACCACCTGCTCGTTTGATTTGACTTCACCGCGTTCGATCATTTTTCGCAATGCCGGTAAACAGGCGGCGCCTTCGGGGGCGCAAAACACTCCTTCGGCGGCGCCGATTTCGCGAGTGGCGGCGATCAGCTCTTCGTCGGTCACGGTAATTGCGGTGCCGCCTGAATCGCGTAATGCATCCAGAATCAGAAAGTCTCCGATGGCCTTCGGCACCCGCAATCCTGACGCGACCGTGGCCGCATCCGGAAACTCATCGGCAAATCGCTGACCCGTTTCGAAGGCTCGCACGATGGGCGCACACCCACTTGCCTGCACCGTAACCATCCTTGGCCGCTTCGAACCAATCCAACCGAGCGCTTCCATTTCGTCGAATGCTTTCCACATACCAATTAGTCCCGTGCCTCCGCCCGTCGGATAAATAATTACGTCCGGGAGTTCCCAATTGAGTTGTTCCGCCAACTCATATCCAAGAGTCTTCTTACCTTCGACTCGATAAGGTTCCTTCAGCGTAGAAACATCAAACCAACCTTCAGCTTCTTTGCGCCGGGCGACCTCCGCTCCACAGTCTGTTATCAACCCATCCATGAGCGTTACCTGGGCCCCCGTCTGTTCGCATTCGACTACGTTCGCGCGTGGGGTATCTCGAGGCATGAAGATGAAACATTCGAGACCAGCGCGGGCGGCGTAGGCTGCCAAAGCGCCGGCTGCATTTCCGGCCGATGGCACTGCGAGCTTCTTTGCGCCAAGCTCCTTTGCCATCGACACCGCTGCCGACATGCCGCGAGCCTTAAAGCTCTGCGTCGGGTTCTGCGATTCGTCCTTGATGTAAAGCTCTTCGAAACCAATTTGTTTCCCTAATCGTTGCGCCCGAAGCAGGGGCGTCCAGCCCTCGCCGAGTGAAACGATGTTCTCCTCATTTTCAACTGGTAATACTTCGCGGTATCGCCACATATCCGCCCGCCTCGTGACCAGCGATTCCTTTGTCAACGTACTGCCGGCGCGTTTCAAGTCATAGCGCACAAGCAGTGGCTTACCGCATTCACGGCAGAGATTTAGCAACCCCTGTGCCTCGTGCCGCAGCTGACATGCGGCGCATTCAAGGTGCGTAACGTTCATTGATTAGGGCCTTTCTATTGAACATTCAATATTTTGGTCTGTAGCGTCCCGAGTTGGGGGCTGCGCTTTTGACGGCACCTGGAGCAAACATCTTGCACCGTTAGGCTTCCTCAGGATCCTCCAGTTTCCCTGCAGGGCGGGTACTAAACCGCAAGGACGGTAGGAAACTCACAAAGCGCCCGGTTTTGCCGCTCGCAGTTTCTTCGCGGTGCTTTGGTCAAACTGTTGATTCGCGGTTTGATTCTCTGTGAAACGAGCGCGGGTGACAAACCACCGGCAAACAAAGTATCTTGTGACACCACCGTGAACGCATCAGAAATTGCTTTATACTTTTCACTCTTGAGGAACACACATGCCAAATCGCACCGCTGCTATTCAAACCAATATGGGCACAATCCGGTTTGAACTTCTGGAATCAGACGCACCTAAGACTACAGAGAACTTTATCACTCTTGCGGAACGCGGTTATTACGACGGCGTAATCTTTCATCGTGTTATCAAGGGCTTCATGATTCAGGGTGGCGATCCAACCGGCACCGGACGCGGTGGCGAGTCAGCATGGGGCGGTCGCTTCAATGATGAGATTGACGCTTCTTCAGCGCTCTACCAGAGAGGCTATAAGAAGGGTACCGTGGCAATGGCCAACGCTGGGCCAAACACTAATGGCTCGCAGTTTTTTATCATGCATGCAGATTATCCATTGCCCCCAAGCTATTCGATCTTCGGACGAGTGACGGATGGTCTGGACGTGGTTGACACTATCGCGACTACGGCCACTGGTCGCGACGATCGGCCAAGCTCTGAAGTAAAGATGGAAACCGTGACAATAGAGGCAGCAGCGGGCGAAGACTGATCCGGTTCAGAACTGATCCTATTTCGATGGCTTCACGGCAAACGGTTGCAAACTCTCGCAGCGTTTCGCTCAAGCTTGTTACTGGGACCGAGGGCGACTCGCCCGCAATTAGCGCAAAGCGCGAACAGTCTCGGGAAGAATGCTAGTCATTTCTCGTGGGCCGTGCGGATCGCTTCGAATACAAAACTCCTCGCCGTTCGCACCGATTCCTCGAGCGTTTGTCCAGTTCCCAGTCCCGCTGCAATCGCGGCGGACAAGATGCATCCTGAACCACGAATCCCTGGACCGCCGATCCGCGGCCCACGAAACAACGTCACCTCTCCATCGTTGTCGAGCACATCGACTACTTCTTTGGTTAGATAACTCTCTCCGGCTTCCAACACTTCGTCTGCGTCCGCCGTCTGCCGTCGGCACTAGTGTCCGCCTTTGATCAGAACGGCACTTGCGCCTAACTCTCTGATCTTTCCCGCCGCCTGGCGCATCGTCGTCTCAGAAGTTATTGAGAGACCAGTAAGAGTTTCCGCTTCCGGAATATTTGGAGTTACCAGGATCGCCAATGGCAACAACTCACTAATCAAGACTTCGAGGGCAGACTCTTCCATGAGCCTTTGCCCCGAGCTCGAAATCATCACGGGATCGACAACGGGCCGCGGCAAATTCGTCTCGCGGAACAAGCGCGCGACTTCGCTCACAACCTCGCGTGTCGGGAGCATTCCAGTTTTCGCGCAACCGAAAGTGAAGTCGTCAAGCAGCGGCAATAGTTGCTTTCGGACTACGTCACCGCTTTGGTTGACAGCACCAACCCCCTGATTCCTGTTTTGGTACGTGATTGAGGTGATCACGGCTGATGTCGTTAAGCCAAAACTGCGCAGGGTCGCCGCATCGGCGAGCACGCCGGCGCCGCCTGACGGATCGAAACCGGCGATCGTCAGCGCTCGCTGCGTTTCGGAATAGGGTTTTATTTCAGGGTCCATTTCCCAAACTTCAAACAAACTCAAACGGCTTGCCTAATTTGTTCGACCACTCGATGAAGTTCTGACGGGTCGCCCAGCATTCTGATCGCAGCGACCCCGCTCGCTCCGGCTTTAATGCAGTCAGCGACGCGCTCTACGCCGATTCCTCCCAAAGCCAAAACAGGGAAATCTCCCATGGCCGAAGCGATTACTCGGAGTCTATCCAGTCCCTGCGGCGGGCCGTACTTTAACTTGGCCGGCGTCTCGAAAACCGGACCAAAGACTACGAAATCAGCGCCCGTCGCGCGCGCTGCCAGCGCCTCGGCTTCTGAATGAGTGGAGACTCCAATCAGGAATTTGTCGCCGAAAGATTTGCGGATCACGCCCGTCGGAAGTGATGTAGTTGAGAGATGAACTCCGTGAGCGCCTGCAGCTGTGGCGATGTCGGCCCGATCATTAACCACGAGCTGTGTGTTAGTGCCGCGGATGAGGGTGGCAACGCTCCTGGTGAGTTCATAAAGAACCCGAGCACTCAATTCCTTCTCTCGAATCTGAAACAGATCGACTTGGGCCTCAACTGCAGCTTTGGCCAGATCGAGGAGCCGAGAGAAGTCGTCAGTTGTTGGTGAGGTCGCGAGCGTCGTCTCGCCGCTGGTTATCAGACAGATCAGTTTGCGATGTCGAAGCTGCTGAAACTCGGTTGGCATCTCTTTTGGAAAGGGCGGCGGGGTCAACGCTTTCCTGGAGCGCCCGCACAGTTTGCCTGAAATGGAAAATTTCCCAGAAGGCGATTCCCAGGTTTAATAATCCAATGCCCGTAACGGCGCCCCGCATCCATCCCGAAGCGACCACCGTCTGCAGCGTGTACGAGCCGGTTTTGCGCGCCGCGTACAAAAGAAAGTAGTTGTTGCCCCAGTCGCTCAAGCCCAGTGTTCCCTGCGGAATCCATGGCAAAAGTGTAAGCACGACGCCGATCTCGAAGCAGAGAATGATATAAAAAATTACGCTTAGCTTGGCTGACATGTTTGTTGGTAAATAGTGAATGGTAAATGGTGAATAGTCAAAACCACAGGGAACCGAGCGACTATTTACCATTTACCATTCACTATTCACTGACTGCTAACGCTTCTTCTTTTTCTTTTCGGTTTTCCGAACCTGAATAGTCTGAAGCCGGTCTGCCACGTCACGGTACCTGACGTCGACACCGTAGACTTCAGTGAACACTATTTCGGCGCGAGTAAGGTCACCCATGTGTTCATAGGCAGAACCCAGTTCATACTGCAAAGCCGTATATTCCTCTGCGCTGCGACCGGGAGATTCAAGCCCCTTCTTAAACCAGATCACTGCGGCTTGAGGCATATCTTTCTTAACGAAGCAATGGCCCAACATATTGCAACACTGAAAATAACGCGCCGTGCCATCCGCCGGACTGATCAACCCGGCAGCAGCCTGGAATTCGCGGATGGCCTCATCCAACAACTCCATCTCCTGGTAAGCAGTCGCCATGTTGTAATGCGTTTCAAAGTCTCCATGCGGCACGCCGTCGTCTTCCTCGGCTTCAATTCGAAACTCCTCGAATATCTCAGCCAATCCGGAATCGATTCCCCTGGCGACCTCGGCGGGTGCTGAATCAGTCACTTGAGTCTGCACCGGCCTTATGGGCGACTTGTTTAAGTCGCCGAACGAGACGTCAATCGTTAGTTCCGTTTCAGGTTCGATCCGAGAACCGCTCGTGAACACTTCCGATCCTGTCGAAAACGGATCGGCGACGGGAACGCCCGGCCCGCCTGCGGCCAATTTCTCTCGACGAACGGTAATTTCGGGATGAGACCCTATCTGGCGTTCAAGCAACTCCAGCGTGTCGAGCGCAATATCGGAGTAGCCCTGGTTGATATAAAAATCGACGCTCTCGAGTTCCTGCTGCAGTAACGACTCAACATTCGGAGCGACTCGCTGATCTTCAGAAACAGGCTCCGCATCGTCGTCAAACTTGAACAAACTGGAAGCTGGACCAGGGGAAGAAGTGTCAGGGACCAGCTTGCTCACACCCTGGCCGCGCTCAATTTCGTCCGTTTCATTTAGATCGGCAAACGAAGCGCTCGGATCCGGAACGGATTCCTCGGAAACAGAGTTCCATTCAAACTCGTCGCCTGTCGCCACTGGTGCGGCCGCTTCCACGTCCGGGGATGGCCCCCCCATGATCTCAAAGCTGTCAAAGGAAGGAACTTCCGAATCTGCAGGAGGAGTCGCAAGCTCCGCTTCTTCTGAAATCTCGTCTACGAAGCCCCCGAGCTCTGTTAGGCGTTCGAGGAAGCGTGGCTCGTCAGGAGCAAGTCGAACAAGCTGCGTCAGGGCGTAACGCTCGTCATCTTCCAGGCCGGCAGTTTCGGCAGACTCAGCGAGTCGCTCCAGGGTTGAGCGAAGTTTTTCATTGTCACGTTGCCACCAGTAGATCCTCGCCAGCAGACGAAGACTGGCTACCTGTTCGGGAGCGCGGGCCAGGACTTCATTTACCAGTTCGAGCAGATCGTTTTCTTCGCGCGCAGCGAGCATCGTTTCAGTAATCACGCCGAGAACTCTGGCCGCGTCGTCCTCTTTGCCGAGTTTCAAATAAAGCCGCGCCACTTCCGTGAATCGCCGATACTCGCGCGAATCTGCCTCCACGATCCTTGTAGTTATAAGTTCGGCGCCGGCTCCGTCTTCAGCATCGATATAGGCCTGAGCCAGCATCGAGGCGATCTCCGGATCGTCCGCCCCATCTGCCAAAGCCTTCTCAAGAAGTTCGGCCGCGTCGTCAGCGGCACCCAGAGCGGTATGTGTCGAAACCAGTCCTTTGAGCACGACCCGATCGTTTGGTCGAAGTTCGCGGGCTCGCGAGAAAGCGGCGAGTGATTTGTCGAAGTCGCCATTTTCAAACATGCGCTGCGCGGCCTCGGTAAAGGCCTTCGCTGCTTCTTGCTGCATGTTCTCTCTTAGATAGCCTTCGGCTAATTTGAGCCGGACTTCGGTGTTGTGAGCATCAAGATCTGCAATCTTGTGCAGCACTTTCAAACTGCGCTTCGTATCCCCAGCTTTAATATAGGCCTCTGAAACGACCAGGTACTGCGCCCTGGCATCAACTATCAGTCCCTGATTGGCGTAGAGATCGGCCAGTGCGTTTGCAGTAGCGGGATCGCGAGGTTTGAGTTTCTCGATCTTCTTGTACATCGCGATCGCCTTCGTCGCGAAACCCTGCTCACGAAAGTGATCGGCGATCTGCAGGAAGCAGTCAACGGCGTCCTCTTTGTCGCCGGCGCGCGCGTATAGATCGCCCAACATGTTGAGCGCGGTATGATCGTCCGGATCGTTTTCAACGATCTGGCGATATTCCTTTATGGCAGCTGGAATCTTCCCCAGGGAAAGAAATTTTTCAGCTGCCTTTAGTACCTTCGCTTTTTCGAAAGCCATAGAGGAGTATTATGTACCATCAAGTATAGGAGCGGAGTCAAACGCGGATGGTTGATTTGAGGGGGAATTACTGCAATGGTTGCCAGGTTGGTAGCTTTTCCGGCCGGAAAAGCCAAGAGCTACGCTAACATGCGGAAAATATGGCTGTCAACGGAGTCATTTTCTGAAGTATGTCCTATTTCAGGTTCTCTGCGTATTCTCAGCGGCCGCTGCGTCTCAGCGATAAATCATCCCGGCGAGAACACTCACCGCAGAGCGCAGGGAACGCAGAAGTGGTGCAGTGAATTTCAAATTAGGCCACTACCGTTTTCTGGAGCGCTTCGTCAGGCACGGAGTTCATGGAGCAACATAGTCACCTGGTTTGCGTGTCCGCTTTGCCGATATTGACTGAGTCCACAAACAAGAGTTCGCAATCGCCTTCAAACCAGCAGGGCTGGTCGCGTTTGGGGCAAACAGTTGCCGTCGGCGGCATCCTGCTCTTTTCCGTTTTTGCGCCGCATTCGATCGCAGCGGGTGAAATTTCCCTGGCCATAGCTGCTGGCGGTTGGCTAACGCGAGCCATCGCTTCCCGAGAAACAGGGCTGCGACACACTCGATTTGATCTTCCCATTTGGTTGTTTTTCCTCTGGACCATCGCCTCCTGTTTTTTTTCCGAAGAACCTGGCATCAGCATCGCAAAAATCCAGTCAACCTGTGTCGTCTTCCTCTTTTATCTAACTCAGGCAATCGTGACTCGGCGACTTGCCGTCTGGCTCGTTGCGGTAATGATTTTGTCTGGTGTAGCGGGCACGGCCTACAGCCTATATGACCTCGCAATGGGCCGAGGTGTCGTCATTGAATCAATATCGACGGATAGTCCCCTGCGAACGCTGACGATCGAACCAGGAGATGCCATTTGGCGCGTAGGTGGCGAACGAATTCGATCGGTTGCGGAGATGGACCAGATCATCAAGGCTTCGCCCGTCGGTAGAAACATGAGCGTAAGCGTGATCTCACGAGGCGAACATCTCGAGCGGCCGGGATTGATAGTAACGAAT
The DNA here is from genome assembly GCA_963724185.1 of Pyrinomonadaceae bacterium. GTDB lineage: Bacteria > Acidobacteriota > Blastocatellia > Pyrinomonadales > Pyrinomonadaceae > PSRF01. The sequence goes on from CAVRTN010000004.1 coordinate 154,226, forward strand.
GCGATGCGCGAGCGGACCTCGCCGTCGGGAGTTGTTGGCAATCAAACGACCCACCGATTTCGCGCGTCAGGATGGACGCGCCACTATTCAACCTACGCTGAAATACTTCAATTCCTGGTCCAACTCGCTTTTGGCCTGGCGCTCGCAAACTTCGCAAACCACCGATTCAATCTATGGGCCAAGGTCGCGTTTGTCGCCGCGGTGGTCCTTGCTTTGGGCGTGGCGTTGACGGCCATGCGAACAGTATTGGTGGCGGTTGCGATCGGTGTCTGCGTAATCAGCTTCCGCGCTCTCACGCGAAAAGCCAGGATTATCAGTCTGGTAGGTTTGCTGATTCTCCTTTCCGTGGGTGCTTTCGTCGTTTCTCAGACGCGCGCGCGCGATGCGCTGTGGCTGGGAGACGATAGCTCTTCGCTCCGCGTTCAAGTGGCGAGGACAGGGCTCAGACGGATCATGCATCACCCCGTATTTGGACATGGCATGGACTCGATGCAGATGCACTGGAACGAGTGGGGTTTCCCCGGCAAAGACATGCTCCACTTACACTCGACGCCGTTACAACTCGCTTTTGATCGAGGGCTGCCCGCGCTGGTCTTCTGGCTTTGGATCATGTGGATTTACTGGCGGACAGCCACACAAGGCGAAAAATCCTCGCGCGATTCGAGCGATACGAATAGATATGGCTTGTTGCTGGGCGCCACTGGCGCTGTTGCCGGATTCTTCGCCAGCTCAATGGTTAACTACAACTTCGGGGATGGTGAGGTTGCGCTGGTCTTCTGGTGGCTGATGGGAATCGTAGTGTCGTTGAATAGCAAATCGGCGGGATCAATCCTAAAACGAAATGGATCCAGATAAGAACTAGTTGAACTCACTGCCTTGGAATTTTCTCTCGTACGAAGGATTCTCGACCCCGCTCTCGCCGCCAGCCTGTCAAGAAATGCTTGCCAAGGGTTGGAGTTGTGACTAATATGCGCTCGCTTTAATAACTCTGAGGGATTCTTCACGGGCCTCTCTTATGTCACCTTACCCTAATCAAGATAAATACAGGAAATATGTATCGGCGCTCGACGTAGCAGACCGGCTGGTACTTAACTTCGACGTGAACGAGCTGCTGCTATGGCCGCCCAATCTCTTTGCGTTCACGAGTTCTGTTCTTAGTTTAACCAGCGCTTACCAATTGGTCGTCTCCCCGCCACGCGGAGAAAGATGGCCGCCGAGCCAATTAGAGATTTCCGCCTGGTTCGACAACCTAAAGAAGGAGGCCGGTGGTTGGCTTGATGACATTAAGACTCGCTGGCGAACCGAACCGGGCGAAGCGGAGTTTGAAGACTTCTTTGCTAAAGATGGATTTGCTTCGCGCTTCAACCAGGCGATACAGGAATTCAAGATCAACCGAGTTGGCCCGGTGGACAATTGGTGGTCTGAATTCGTGCGCAACGCCGGAACCAGTTGGGCCAGTAACCTTTCCGACCTGGACACGAGCACGTTTGAGTTGATCAATGTTGGTAGCTCCGACCCGAATGAGGAGTCGCGTCGGGCGAGCGTGTTATTAAAATTGTTGCTCGCGAAAACTCCAGTGGAGGTCCTTGCGCCCTGGTTGACACTCTATCCATTGTTCCGCGAGGAAGTGTCCATTTCTAAATTGCTTTGTAATGCTGATGATCAGGATCGCGCGGAAGTACAGCAGAGCTGGCGTTATGCTCAAGCTGTGATCACCCTGCACGCAATCGCAGATGAGGCGTGCGTGCTATGGGGTATTAACCAGGAGGGCGATGAGAAGGGTTTTGGTGGGAACGCGCGGAGCTTTGCCGACAAGATGCTGCTCAGGGACGGCACCATGGCCACCATTGGGAACGAGCGCTGCCGCGTCTTACCTAAGCGACACAATCCGAATGTCGGGATTACTCTCCGGTCGTTATCAAGCAACTTAGCCTTTCATCGATCATCAATCGATGTTGTCTGGCGGCAAGTCGCCAGTAATCCACTATCACGACAACTCGACAAAGACTTGAAGTTGAACCCTTGCGGAGAGCAATCCTCGGCTTCGTCGTCTATCATCTCGGTTTTGCTTTTACCCTGGCCCATGCAGATCCGTGCGGGTGACTTCACCGACTATAGAACGAAGAAAAACTCGCCGCGGCTGCCGATCGCACTTGACGAGAATCGCTACGACTTCTTCGTGTATTGTCCGGAGGGATCAGGGTTTTCGCATAACGACGTAATAGAGATGCTCAAAGCCGCGGAGGAGGAGCACCACCCCGTCAGCATGTTGATAATGCCTGAATCCTCGATCGATAGCACCAGCATGCCTGACCTGGAAAAACAACTCAGGAACCGCGCTACCGATGAGAGTGCCGTTAGTGTGCTGATAGCCGGCGTCAGAGAGGAACCCGACGAAGCCACTTTTGCGAGAAATGCCGTTTATTGCCGAACCATTCGCAAGGCAGGCCGAAAGTCCTTCACTTATGAAGAAGAGAAAAGAGAAGACAAATCAAAGGCGGCTGATATTTCGAAGCAGTACAAGCATCATCGTTGGAAACTGGATCAAGGTCAGATTAGGCAATATGGACTCAGCACCGTCTTGGACACCACCAAGCAATGGTGGGAAGCGATCAAGGTAGAAAGACGCCGCGTCAGCTTTGTTAACCTGGGGAACCGGCTGACTATCTGTCCGCTGATCTGTGAGGACCTGGCACGGCAAGATCCGATCGCTGACTTGATCAGACATGTAGGTCCAAACCTGGTAGTAACAATCCTCATGGATGGACCGCAAAAGACCGACAGGTGGTCCGCCCGGTATGCCGGTGTCTTATCTGAAGACCCCGGCAGTGCCGTCATTGCCCTCTCGTCCTACGGAATGGTGCGCAGATGGAGTTCCCCTTATCGCCAGATGTCCAACGTAGTGGCACTCTGGAACGATGGCAAAAGCCCGGCGCGAGAGATTGAGTTGGCGCAGGGTGCGGAAGGCATACTACTTCGCCTGAAGGTCGAATCAGAGTGCGAACCAATAGCCGACGGGAGGGTCGAAATGTTTCCGACCGCAAACATTAGCCTATTGGATGTAATTCAAGTTTATAGAAAGCGTTAGTCGCTGACTGAAGATCGAGAGCTGCGAGGTTTTGTCGTCGGCGAATAACGATGACTCGTTACATTTAAACTATCCACTTGGGCCTTAACCCTCAAATAACGTCCGCAAAGTTTCGGCGCGTCTTAGCAAACCACCAGTAACCAAAAACAAATAGCACCGCAGCGAAGGTCAGGAAAAATGCAACGCCTGACCAGTCGGGAGCCGCGCCCTCCAGCAGGATGCGGCGATAACTCCGGACGAGCGATGTAAACGGATTCGCGTTGATGAAGGGACGGTAGCGCTCCGGCATAATCGTTTCCGGATAGATGATCGGCGTGAGAAACATCCAGGCCATCAATACCAACGCGATACCCTGCGAGATGTCGCGCCAGAACACTCCGAGAGACGCTACGAGCCAACCGGCGCCCAGCGTGGCAATGAGTTGCGGAATAATCAGAACTGGGAGCCACAGAATTGTGAGCTGTAACCGCCGATGCACGATGAGAGTTGCAACCAGCAGCGCGGCTGTGCCAAACATCTGGTTGCCCAAGGCCGCGAGGGCATGGGCCACAGGCAATGTTTCGAGCGGGAACACTACGCGCTTAACCAGATTCGCATGAGTGACGATCGTAGTAGACGATTGCTGCAGCGTCTCCTGAAACATGGTCCACGGGAGCAATCCGCAGAACAGATATAGCGCGTAGTCCCAGGGTGTGCCGCGCGTCCCGAAGCGAGCGCCAAAGAGTCCGGCGAAGATGAAAGTGAAAATTGCGATAGTCACCACCGGAGTAACCAGCGCCCAAACGATTCCCAGAACCGAGCCTTTGTAACGAGCCAGCAATTCGCGGCGAGCGAGCGAGCGAATTAGTTCGAAGCGGCGGGGAAGTTCCCAGAGAGGTCGCCAAACGGCGCGCCGTGCTGTTTGGGCAGAAATCATGGGCGGATGAATAGTAATTGGTGAATGGTGAATAGTACAGAAACCGAGGAAAGGCGATCCACGAAAACCACTGACCTTACTTCGGGTTAATCGATGAAATTTTATGGACCGCAGGTCTGGTATTAAGTCTTGCCAAACCCTCGCCAACTGTTTTTGTTGTGCCAACCTACGACAACTTCACTTGCCTCGACGTCGCGCCACCATTCTTCAAATTCTTCGCGACGAATGTAATGGGAGGTTGGCGCCACGAGATGATCGAAAACGATGGTGTGTTGTTCTCTCCAGCCAAACTTCGAAATCGCATTCAGGTAGTCGTTATAAAAAAGGTGGCGAGCTATCGCTGAACCGGCCTCGGAACGATTTAGTGGACCATAGACCAGCTTGGTCGCCAGGTATACGAACGCAGTCGGGAGCTTTGAAAGTTGCAACAACACCCGCTGGTCAATCCGGGAACTGAATTTCTCCCGGAAGGGATTTACTCCCCTGGTGATCCATTCATTGTTTTCTGCGCCGTATACCCATGCGGAAAGATGGCCTCCGGGTTTCACTCTTGCGGCCAACGACTGAAACCCAGCTCGCGGATCGGGCAAATGATGCAAAACGCCTACTGAAAAAGCGTAGTCAAACGCTCGCGCGAAGGGCAGATGATAAATGTCAGCTTGCAGGATGTGCGCATTCGGCAAATTGCGTGTGGCGGCAAAAGCCGTTTCGACCGCGTCACTCAGATCCACTCCGACAACTTCCCGTGCCCCCCAGCTTGCGGCGAGCGAAGTGTGGCGGCCTTTACCGCAGCCTCCCTCAAGGACAAGTTTGTCCTTGAAGAACTCCGGCCGCACAGGCGCAATCCAACCAAGAAACTGATCGGCATAGAGTTCGTCTTCGTGCGTGAAGTGTTGCCACTGCCAACCAAAGTTTTCCGCAGTGGCAGCCTTATCGGCGTCAAGTTTTTCAGGGGAAGCAAACCGCGGAACGCCACGCAAAATAGGAAACGTCTTCGAACAGATAGCGCAACCCAGTTGCCCCTCCATTACTTCGGGACCTTCCTGGTGGCTCGCGGAACGCAAGCTGATCGCACCTTTACAAGATGGACATCGCAGGTATTCGAGGAGTTTGGATTTCATTTGCCGTTATTGTTGACCGATGGCCCGACTCTGGTTTGTGAGCCTTAACTCTGTGAAGTCAATGTATGGCAGATGAAAATGAGTGACAAGCGGGCTACGTGGATTGGTGCTTAGAGACCTATCGTGATGCCTCCCGGGAGAAATGCTACCTCTCCGGAGTTTGATTGCAAGCGGATGCTGTAGTCTCCGGCAGGAACGTTTGCACCTACCGTTACTTCAAAACTAATGATGGGCGGGGAATTTGCGAAGCGTTGCAGCGTGAGGGTTGAGGCGTCGACGGTGAAGAGCGGAGATGAAATTGATATGCCGTTGCCCGGAATCTGATCAAGACCTTCGCCGGAAACATACACGGTAAGTTTCGCTGCTGAACTCGCAGGCACAGGAATGGTCGATAGCTCGCCATTCGTTCCTACTAAACGCGGGTTGAGCGAAGGCAATGAATTCTGCGGCGGCACAAAAACATAGTTGAGGGTTGTGGTCTTTTCTGCGACGATCTGCAGTTGCGAATTAATCTCCAGGCTCCTGAAAGCACGTCCGCCAATTCCGAGTTTAAACGCCGCCGCGCCGGTGAGCGCCAGAGGATCGGGTAGGCCGTCAAGATACTCAACCATCGCCCGATATGATGACGGTGGCAAACATCCGATGCGAAATGTTCCGGTTGGATCTGTTCGGACACTGGCAGCGACTCGTCCGGTATTCAAGTCCTCCAGCCAAACATGCGCAACATTGACCGGCAACAAACGCCCGTCAACACTGTTCAGAATCTTGCCTTCGGCCGTGCCCAGCATGGAGCATGGTCCATAGGCGTCTTGAACCGCCACGCGGTCCACATCACTCAACGACCGCTCTGTAATAGCTGTTAGGCCATAGGTGCCATTGAGTCCTTGAGAGGCCTGCATGGTAGAGCCGATGACGCTCGAATGACCGAGCCCTAGCAAATGCCCGATCTCGTGGGCCAACGTCGACTCCAGATCGTAAGTGCCGCGAGTGCCGTCGGTTGAAAACTGCAACGCGGTGCCGTCAGCCGAATAGGGAAAGGGATTGATCACGATATCGGCTTCGCTGATGACGCCCGTTTGGGGATCAAAAAAGAGCCGCGTGCGCGCCGTGTTGCTTCCATCATTAAACGCGGCAAGATTCTCGGGTGTAGGCGCGATCGTAATTAGACTGATGCCGTCGCCGCCGCCGCCTGAGGGACTGATTGACTGTTGGTGCGACGCAACTGTGATCAGACTGACGTTGGCTGCGCTCGCCCAACTGTCGAGTGCCCTTCTAATGGCTCCCGCGACGTCGCTGCCTGGCTTGATTCCCGGAGCGGCCGATGTAAGCGAACTCGAGATGGATATTCGGATGGTAGTCGTGGGCCACTTCGTCTGCCGGTCAGGCGCCATTGGATCCAATTCAAGAGCAGACGGGAAAACCGGTGCCACGCATAAGAGTGTCGCCAGTAACGCCAGAATCGGGTTGGGACGTCGCATGAGAGCGCCAATCGTAACTTTGCCGGAAACAGGTTCGCGCGTTTGAGTGGGCGGTGCGCCTGGCTTGATACCAGTGCGTGGGATGGTAACACTTTTACGGCCCGGGGCAGAGCAAAATCAGGGCTGGCGAGCAAAAAAAACCCGCACGCCGCCGCACGGGTTTCGAAAAAGGAAACTCACAAACAGATCGACTTGAAACTATGGACCGATTATCTCAATCTTCGGCGCGGTCGTGGCTTCTCGGCTCGAGAAGGCCCCGCCCTTCGTGACCAAAACGATGATCGGGTAATCACCGGGCGTCAAGGTCGCCGGAAGCGTAAAGGTAATGATGTCATAGCCATACATGTTGGTATTTCGCCGGACCGATGTTGGCGTGATATCGGTGGTCCCAATGGTGATTTTGGTTTCGGCCGGTAAGACACCCCGCACGCCGCTTAAATGTAGTTCGAGCACAGTAGCCACACTCGCGCCGGTGCTATCCAGCGAGGTCACTCTGAAAGGCTCAATCACACAACCCGACACAGCGGTGTTCGTTACATTACAGACCACGGCGCGGCCGCCGGCGTCGTGCGTCGAACTAAAGATGTCCGGCTGCGACGTTACTATCTGCACAAAACCACGGAAGACCGTACCATTGTTGTTGATAACCACCGTGCCCAGGCCCGGCGTCAACCCTGGCGGCATTACAAAGTCAATCTGCTTCGCGGTATTGCCGACGAAATACAAACCCGCCGCCGCGCCGTTTATGGAAACAGAAACGCCGTCGAGTTCGACCGGCAGGATCGGGCTGCGGGCCGTTTCCGACGCGCTGCCAACCTGCGGTGGATCAGAATTAGCAAGACCTACCGTCGAGCGGATCATACTAAACTCGCCGGGGGCCAGGCCCAGCGCAATCGTTCCCGGGCTGGGCAACGGAGTTGCTGTCGGCACGGGGCTCGGAGCCGGAGTTGCCGCGGCAACTGGGAAGGTGCTGGGCCATGCAAAAAACGATAGTACTGCGGTGGAATCCGGCGGAGTCACCGGTGGCGTTAACAGATAAAAAACTTCAGTGGAGAAATCTGTATTACCGCCACCGAGTTCAGTTCCACCGAGACTGAAAGCGATGCGGCGGATTGTGTTGCTCCCGAGCGGACGAATTCCGCCAAATCCACCAACCGGATTCTGAGTCAACCGTGCGAATGTATTCGTGGTCCCTACCGGAAGCTGAGTCGCAAAAATCTGCGGCTGATTTGTCGGATTCAAACCCGTGCTCGCCTGGTCTTCCGCCGGGAAAGTTCCATCCGTCTTGAAATTCTGAGCAGACGCGAAGATCAAAGTCGCCGGCGTCAACGTCCCGTTGTAGTCAGTGAACGTTGGTTCATGAACGATGTCCGGGAAGTCGGTTGAGCGTAAACCGACCTGCTTAATCGTCTGGTCTGTATAGTTGTAAACGAAAATCCCAAGGATCGTTTTGTTCGTGCCCGTGTCCGCATCAGGAACTTCGGCGATTGACTCGAAAGCGATAAAGTTGCCGTCTCTGCTTATCCGGCGACCAAATGGCATGCGGTTAACACCCAGCGCTAATGGATCTTTCTTCGTTTTCGTTACCTGTCGAATATTGCTAAGACCCGGACCCACTGTCGCCACATAGATCTCTTCATTCCCGTCGCTATTGGCAGATGGAGTTAAAAGATCCGAGGAGGACACGAAGGTGACTCTGGTGCCGTCGGCCGAAAGGGCCGGATTCTGTTGAAATCTGGAATAGATCTTGGGATCCGACGGAGTAGGCCCACTAGACTGCGTGATTGTACCCTGCGTTATACCTGCGGAGGTCCAGAAGAAAAGCTCGGGATTGCGATCGGCATTCCCGACACTCGGCACAAGGTTGGCTGTAGAGATGAAAGCGATCGTATTGCCGTTGTCGCTAATCGAACCTTCGCGGTTGTCATCAATGGAATCCAGCACGCGCAACGGATCGAGCCCGGTGGGACGGCTGCACACGGTATCAGTTAATCGCGTAAAGGTTCCGTTGCTGAGATCCTGGAATGGCACATCAGCGCCACTCGCCAGATTTGCAACTTCCGCAACTGTAAACTGATAAATCCAGAGTTCCTGATTGCCTTCAGGGGCTGGGCTGGTAGTTGTTCCAACGAAACCCGGCAAATCAGTCCCATCGAAGTTGGGAAGGGTTGGCGCGTTGGAGCTAAAGACGACGGTGTACGTTCTGGTACCGCCAGGTCCGCCCACGAGCGGCGGCTCAAAACTGATGACCGGGCGATTCAAACTGATTTCATACTTAACAAGCGATGGATCTGCGGGCGTGGGCGCGGGCGTCGGTGTCGGTGTCGGACTTGCCGCCGGGGTTGGAGTCGGTGTCGGACTTGCCGGCGGTTTTTGCACGTTCCTGGTATTCGTTAACTGGAAGATGCGCCGCTGCGCATAATCGATTATGAAGAGCTCGCGATTGCCGTCCGCATTGTTTCGCGCGGTAGTTTTCTCTGTGGAAATGTCGCCGTTGGATTCAACAACTACAAAGCGACCGTTGAGGCTCAGGTCTCCCGCGAAGGATTGAAAGCCTGCAGGGCTCGAGGTCAATTGGGCCACGAAAGGATTGGGGGTTGCGCTCGGCGCCTGGCCAAAGACTGATGAAAAAGCGCCAAACACGAGCACAAGGGCCGCAATAGCGCACTGATACTTCAAGACTTGCTTCACAAAAATCCTCCGGAATAAAGACGCGGATACTAGCAGTTTGGATGCCCTCGGGGAGCGAGCAGCAGCTACGTGCGGGCGAAAAAGATTCGTGTTGTCACCCAGCGTTAAAGAACCGACATTCTACGCAGAAGCTTAGTCTAACCGCAAGCTGGCAAAAGGCTGAGGAAAATCAAGTTGGGGAGCGTCAATAAAGCTTTTTTTCAGCCCTCCAACCAGATAAAAATCTTGACAGCGCTTGCACCTCGGGCTTAGAGTTTCGCCGTTCCCTTCCCCCGCCGCTTAGAGCTTTCGCAATCCCGCTCTGGGATTGGTCTCATTGATCAACTGTAACCTCACTGATCTGAGCGGAACACGAGAATGGTTAGACCACTGTCCGTATCGAATGGTTTCCCTAAGTGAACCCGACTGAAAACAAATTAACTTCCGCCCTAGCGCCAACAGGAGAACCGTATGTTTCACCGCCAGTCATTTAGAAAAATGATCAGCTTGACGCTGAGTCTTGCGCTTTACATCTTAGTGCTTCCAGTGCTTGCACCTGCACCGCGCGTAACTGCGCAGTCGCCGGGAAACGCGATCACGCCAGATGCCGTGGCTATTCCTGTCATCGCGCCTGGTTCGGCCTACAGGCTGAGAACGCTCCTCTCAGACGTACCTGGCCTCTCGCCCATTCTCGACCCGTTGCTGGTTAACCCCTGGGGCATTTCGCTGACGGCGAGCAGCCCCTTCTGGATAGCCAACAACGGCACTAGCACTACGCAGTTAATTCGCGGCGACGTGCCGGCGGGCTCGCCCGTCACGCTCAACGCGAGTCCGCAGACTGTGACCATCCCCGGTGGCCTGCCGACCGGGACTGTCGCCAACGCCGTCGCAGCTGAATTTGCTCTACCTGGTGCCTGCGCCGCACCGCCATGCGGTGCGAATTTCCTCTTCGCATCCATCACCGGCAATATCACTGGTTGGGACCCGAACGCGCCGGCAGCCGGTTCAACGACGGCAGTAATCGCTGCCAGCCATCCTGGACACGTTTATACCGGACTTGCTTACGCCAACAATGGCTCGGGGAATTTTATCTACGCGGCCGACTTCGCCAACGGCACTATCGACGTATTCAATTCCGCCTTCGCATTGCAGCCGGCGGCCAGCTTCCCATTCGCTGACCCTACCATCCCGACGACAATGGGTAACACGTTCCACCCGTTCAACATTCAAGCCATCGGTGGCTCGCTCTACATCGCCTATGCCAAGGTCGGCCCCGGCGGGCTTGACGAGGAGGGCGTCGGCAACGGCTTCGTCCGCCGGTTCAATGCAAACGGCGTCCGCGACCTGACCTTCGGCATTAACAACGGTGCGCTAAACTCGCCGTGGGGTATCACCATAGCGCCTGCGTCTTTCGGCATTTTCGGCGGCGCACTGATCGTCGGCAACTTTGGCGAAGGCAATCCGAGCATCCACGCCTACAACCCAACCACTGGCGCTTTCCTCGGCACACTTCAGGACGAAAGCGGCAACGGAATCGTGATTGATGAGCTGTGGGATTTGAAGTTCGGCAACGGCGGAAGTGGCGGGGATGTAAACACGCTTTACTTCGCTGCCGGGATTGGCGAGGAGGAGCACGGACTCTTCGGCAAACTTAACCCGACCACGGAGTCTGCCACTTCGCTCATTCAGTTTTCCGACGACGAGCCTGCGATCAACGAGAGCGCGGGCCATATCGATATCACTGTAACCCGACTCGGCGACTCCTCGGGCACGGCGACCGTCAACTTCAACACCTTCGATGAGTCGCAGCCCGATCACGCCTCGCAGAAGAGTGACTTCGAAATCTCTCTCGGCCAGCTCTCATTCGCGGCGGGTGAAACCTCGAAGACTTTCCGTATCCTGATCGTCAACGACACCTTCGACGAAAATAACGAGGTGATAGGGCTCATGCTCTCCAACCCGACCGGCGCGGGCGTCGGATTGGGATCGCCGAACACGTCAGAGGTGACGGTCGTGGACAATGATACGGGCGCTCCGGCCACCAATCCGATCGACGAAGCTGCGTTTTTCGTACGCCAGCATTATCTCGATTTCCTGAACCGCGAGCCTGACGCTGCTGGTCAGACCTTCTGGCAAAACGAGATCGCAACCTGCGGCGTTAATCCAGCCTGCATCGAGAACAAGAGGGTCAATGTTTCGGCCGCCTTCTTCCTCTCGATTGAATTCCAGCGCACTGGCTATCTCGCCTACACGACGCACCGCGCGGCTTTTGGCGAGAGCGCGTCAGGCACTCCAGCACCGATCCTGTACGGCAACTTTATGCGCGACGTGCAGGCGCTTCAGAAGGGCTATGTGTTCGGCGCGCCCGGAGCCGACGCCTTGCTTGAAGCCAACAAAGTGGCCTACTTCAACGAGTTCGTCAGCCGTCCGGATTTCGTCGTCAAGTATCCGGCGACGCTGACCAACGAACAATACGTGGACAACTTGCTTGCCTCGGCCGGCTTGTCGCCCAGTCAGGTGAGGCTCTTCGTCCTCAGTCTAACGAATGGACAGGAGAGTGCCGCCGGCGGTGCCAACGACCACACTTGGCGCCCCTCGTCCCGCTTCCACCGGTACAGCGCGCATCCAGTTCAACGCCGCGCAAACGGCCCTGACAATGACCGCCACGATCAACAACATCGACGTGACGACCGCGCAGACGGCAGACACTAACGACAACCTGACTGCTGCGCACATTCACGCGGGCCCGGCCGTCGCGCCTGGTGTCAATGGTCCAGTCGTCTGGGGCTTCTTCGGCGCACCCTTTAACGACAACAACCCGAACGATCAGGTGTTCTTTCCGAACGCGGGCGTCGGCGGCACCTTCAATGGCAAGTGGGACGCGCCCGAGGGCAACGGCACAACGCTGGCCGCGCAACTCTCGAACCTGCGCGAGGGACGCGCCTATCTCAACTTCCATACGCGACAGTTCACCGGTGGTGAAATCCGCGGCAACTTCCCCGCGGCCGACACCTTCCGTAACACGCTCGTCGCTGGTCTGACGGGCGCCACCTTGACCCGCGCGCAAGTGCTCCGCGCCGTGGCCGAGGCGGAGGAAATGCAAACCCGCGAGTTCAACAATGCCTTCGTGGCGATGCAATACTTCGGTTATCTTCGTCGCGATCCAGATACAGCCGGATTTAACTTCTGGCTCAACAAACTGAACTCCTTCAACGGTAACTTCGTCCAGGCGGAAATGGTCAAAGCGTTTCTCGCCTCGGCGGAATATCGTCAACGTTTCGGCCCAAGCTAAACCACCCGGTTAGTTAGGTTAACGGCAACAAAGAGAAAAGGGAGCGACAGCGTTCCCTTTCTTTTGTTCATACCCTCCGCCGAATATCTCACGCTCGCGGCGGGACAGACTTCATCAGCTCATATGTCCCTGCGCCGAGGTGTCAAAGTATTCTTTCTTGAGCGGGTCTCACTGCCCATTGGCTACTGCCCACGGCCCACTGTTTTCTGCTACATTGCAGCGCATGACAGTCGCGCTGCGCGTCGAAAACGTCTCAAAGCAGTATCGCATTTACGAACGTCCCGGCGATCGCCTGAAGGAGTCGTTAACGCGGGGTGCGTTGCGACGTCACAAAGAATTTTGGGCGTTGCGTGATGTTGCCTTCGAAGTGGAAGCCGGAACCACTGTGGGCATTGTTGGTCCAAATGGTTGTGGGAAGTCTACCTTGCTCCAAATCATCTCCGGCACATTAGCGCCGACGCACGGAGACGTTTTACATGAAGGCCGCATCGCCGCACTCTTGGAGTTGGGCGCAGGATTTGACCCCGAGTTTACAGGTGCGGAAAACGTTTTCATGAATGCGTCGCTGCTCGGCCTCACGCGCCGGGAGACAGAAACAGTGTTTCCTGCGATCGAGCGGTTCGCTGAAATTGGTCCATTTCTCAATCAACCAGTAAAAACTTATTCGAGCGGCATGTTTGTGAGACTGGCCTTTGCTATTGCGGCGAGCGTTGAGCCCGACATTCTCATCATCGATGAAGCACTTGCCGTGGGCGATGCTGTCTTCCAGCATCGATGCCTGCGCCGTTTAAAAGAACTTCATGACCGCGGCACCACAGTGCTCTTCGTGTCGCACGACGCTGCAGCGGTCCGTGCGCTCTGCTCCCGCGCCCTGCTCCTGAAAGCCGGACGAATCGTTGCCGACGGCAAACCGGCCGACGTCCTGAATCGCTACCAGAAGATCATCATGGAACGTGAAGAGGCGTATGAGGCTGAATCGCCGGCAAATCTTCAAACTGAGCCGGAGCCCTCACCGGTGTTTCAGGATGCCAAACCTCTGAATTGTACTTATAGACACGGTGATGGGAGCGCTGAGATAGTCTCGGCCGAGTTAACCGATTCTTCGGAGCGCCCGGTGGAAATTGTTGAAACTGGTGCGTCGCTGACTCTGCGGATGGCTGTGCGTTTCCAGCACGACGTCGAAGAACCCGTGATTGGTTTCCTCATCAAGAACCGGCATGGAATTCACGCGTACGGAACCAACACCAAAGAACAGGCTTTCAATTTTGGCACCGTGAGGCGCGGCGAAACGCTGGAAGTTGCTTTTGCCTTCGATTGTTGGCTGGGCATCGATGAGTATTCGATTTCTTTGGCCGCGCATAGCCGTCAGGGCCTTGCATACGATTGGCTGGATGCAGCGATGTTCTTTCGAGTAACCAGCGCCACGCTGGTGGAAGGCCTGGCGAATCTAAATGCGCGCGCCACCGTTCGTCGCTACCCATTAATCGCGGACCAGCCGCCCTCAGATGCGCAGGGAGGTTTGAATCACGAAGGCACACATGGTTCGGGCGGAGATCATCAAGCAACCCGCATGCAATGGGAGTCGGCATCTTGAGCGAAATCATGGTTGATGAGGAAGTGGAAAACATCCTCGCGGAAATTCGCGACCGCGTGCGGGGTCAGGAGTTAAGTGCTTCCGTGGATCCGGTGGAAGAAAGCGAGACGACTGACCGTCATTCCCTCGCCCCACGCAAAGCTGTCGAGAAATCGGCGAATGAGGTCGTGGCCCGGATCGATTCCTACCTGGCAGTGACATCCCGCGCGTGGGACCGTCTGCCGCCTCTGGTAAGTAATCGCAGCGGCACCATCGCGCGCATCGAGCTTTGGGTAAAGCGCCAGATCAAACGCGTCACCCACTGGTTCACCTGGGAACAAGTCAACTTCAATGCGGCCGTCCACCATGCCCTGCGCGATACAGTGGAGGCGCTTACCAACTATCAACAGGCCCTCGAAGCGATGCGCGCTGAAACTATGACACTGCGCGCGGAGAATGAATCTCAGCGTTCGCTGCTTGAGGAAACTCAGGTCACCTTGAAGACGCAGCGTGAAGAATTACAAGCGGAACGCGCGCAGTTCAAGACTCAACGCGCGGACCTCGAAATGCAACGCGCCACGCAAGTAGCCGCGCAACGAAAAGAGTTGGACGCGCGACTCGCGGAGATTACCCGCGAGATGCGTGAGGTGGTTGGGCGTTTGCAGGATGAGCAGCGCGTTTGCTTCAAACAACTTTCACTGGAAGCTACTGAGTCGGCAGTGATGGAAGATCGCGCGCGGCGGCAGACCGAGAAAATGATTGCAGAACTCCGCGCGAGCCTGGACCAGGGGAAACAGTGACAAGTAAAAAGTGAAGAGCGTCTGATTGCTTGCCTTTCACTCTCTTCACTCTTCACTCTTCACTTTTCACTTTTCACTATTTACACTTCATGTCTCAACGTAAAGACAATCTCTATCAACGCGCCGGCATCGATAACGAAGCTGAGTTTTATCGGACCAAGTTCCTCTCGGACGAGGTGCTGGACGAGCGTTACTTTAAGTCCCTGGATCGGTTCGACATTCGCTTCGCGCGCACACTGTGGGTCTACGACAACGTGCGTGCGGGTTCCTCGGTGTTGGATCTGGGTTGCGGAGCCGGAATGCTCGCTCTGCTAAAAAGAAAAAGGGTCACCCTTACCGGCGTTGATATCTCAGACGAATGCGTTATTTCCGCTCGGCGGAATGGGTACGACGCAAGCTATCAGGCGGAGCTTTCTCAACTCCCTTTCCCTGACGCAAGCTTCGACTACGTCGTCAGTCTCGACGTTATAGGCCATATAGATTTCGAAGAGAAAGATGCGGTCCTCGCCGAAGTGAAGCGAGTGCTTCGCCCGGATGGCGTCACCCTCCACGGCATAGAGTGCACCGACCACAGCGCGCGGAAAAACTATGACGAAATGGAACCGGAAGAGTTGCGCCGCTTCGTTGAAATAGACGGCCACGTCGGACTGGAGGAGGAAGAAGAACACGCTGCCAGGTTCGGACGGTTCTTTAGTAATGTCGCCTGGGAGTCGCGCTATGCGCTTAACTTGAGCAGCGAAGAGTTTCTCAAACAGGCAGATCAATATGGACTTCCGTTTGAGGACGACTTTCTCGACTACCTGCGCAGACTGTCTCACAGCGAGCGGCGGGCGTTTGACATGGCCATGGGCTATGTCTTTAACAAGATTTCCGATCTCAACATTCACCTGCCAAAGAGCGGACTCTATGTTTTTCTAAAAGCCGCTAACGTGCCGCTTGGCCCCTTCTATAACGAGCATCGTGATCGCAGCGGGCTATTTTCATCAGATAGTCGTTCCGAACTTGGCGGCGACTCGGAAAACGAAACTGTCTGCCTTGACCGAAATCCGAAAGTCAATTTTGACGACGGCTGGTACGAACCAAACTTGCTGCCGCCCATCGCGCGTTGGATGAGTCGCATCGGTCGCGTTCGTTTCCGATCATCGAGGCTGTCATCGCTTTCTCTCGACATCTCCACACACCTGCCGGATCTTGGTGACAAACCGCTTGGGCTGGAATTATTTCTAAACGGCACGAAGCTGAGCGCCTTCTCGCTTTTTCGTTACGGCTGGCTCGACCTGCGACTTTCAATTCCGCAGAGCGTAAGCGAAACCGCTGCAGGAGAATTTGAACTCGAGCTGCGCGCTGATCGCACGTGGAAGCCGAGACCTACGCGGGATGAAACACGCGACGATCGTGAACTGTCAGTCGCGGTTTGCAATATTGTGATTGAATGAGAATTCAGGAGACAGAATACGGAATATAGAATTCAGGTTCCCGTCTCCTGATTTCTAATTCTGAATTCTGTCTCCTGAATTCTGTCGTCTGTCTTTCAATGATTCGCAACATTCTCATTTGCACCACGCAGGTTCCGTTTACAACGGGCGGAGCTGAATCGCACGTTGAAGGACTACGTCGCGCGCTGATCGAAGCCGGCTACAACGCCGAGGTGGTGGCGCTCCCATTCAAGTGGTATCCACCGAATGAGATCATGCGCAGTGCCCTGGCCTGGCGCATGCTCGATCTGAGTGAGGCGAATGGCAAACCCGTCGATCTCGTAATCGGAATGAAGTTTCCGGCATATCTTGTTGCGCATGAGCGCAAAGTCCTCTGGATCATTCATCAACATCGTTCGGCCTATAATCTCTGGAACACGCCGTTTGACGATCTTTCCTCTTACCCGGACGGTCCCCACGTGCGCGAGTGGATCCGGCAGGCGGACAATCGTCTTATTCCCGAGGCAAGGAAAGTTTTCGCTAATTCAAAAACTGTCGCCGACCGCCTGCGTCGTTACAACAAAATTGAAAGTCAGCCGCTTTATCATCCGCCTCCCAGAGCCGAAAGCCTTCACGCGGGCGAACAGGGAGATTATGTTTTTTATCCCAGCCGGTTGGAGCCCCAAAAACGACAGGAGCTTTTGATCGAAGCCGCGCAATACTTGCGAACGCCAGTCAAGATCGTGTTTGCGGGCGGCTCGGGTAATCCGCGTCATTACGAGTCGCTAGTTAAAAAGCATGGCGTCGGTGATCGTGTGAGTTTGCGTGGTTTTGTTTCGGAGGCGGAGATAATCGATCTTTATGCCAACTCACTCGGCGTGTGTTACCTGCCATTTGATGAAGACTATGGCTACGTCACGCTCGAGGGAATGCTCTCGCGCAAACCCATGATCGTGGCTAGTGATGGCGGAGGTGCAGCCGAGCTGGTCGAGCACGAACGCGAGGGCCTCATCGTCGCGCCGGAACCGCGCGCGATAGCAGAAAGTTTGGACTCGCTTTTTTCAGATCGCGCGCGGGCGTCGACGATGGGCCAGCAAGGCGAGGAGAAGTTAAAGAGTCTGAATTTCTCGTGGAGGCATGTGGTCGAGAGCCTGATTGACGGCGCTCGATAAACCGACGCTTCTGGGCCTGCAAGTCATTCGCCGCACCCCAGATTGATCGTTTTTCGCATGATGGATTTTTGACCAACGATCCGGGCCGCAAGGTAAACCGGGTGACATCCTGTTTCATAAATCCAAAAGCCCGCGAAGAATTTGTCATTGGAGCCAATATTGATCAGCATCGTCTTCCTGAAAAGTGCAGGCTTCCCGCGGCCGCTCAGGTCCGCGATGCGGTAACGCGCGATCAGTTCAACGCTTTTCATCTCGCGCTCGGTGGGCGTCCACGCGCCTGGTTCCATTTTGATTTCCACCGTCACCAGCATTGACTCCGAAGCGCCTTCGCGAGAGGCGCCTTCAATCGGCGTGTTCCACAAATTGACCTGATTAGTAAAGACATCCGCTGAGAACGTGCCCAGGTTCTCATAAAACAACATTGCCCGAATCGCGGCGATGCTCAGTTTCTGTGGGACCTTTTTGATGCCGCTCGACTGCGCACTCGCCCCCGGGCCCCACAGCGAGATCAGACAGGCAAGGACCATTGCCGGCAAATTTTTTCGTTTAGTCATTTCAGCTGCCGTCCGAAAGCTCGAACAGAAATCCGAATTAGCAGACTACGCTTAATTTCTTATCTGCGCACCGTTTCTTTTATGCCGACCTTCAATTAGAATCGCCGTGCTTTTTTCATTTCCCGCGAGAATCGAGTGGCCAGATCAATGTCCAGATCAAACGACAAAGTTTTTCGGGTAACGATCGCAGCATCGATCGCGGCCTTAATCGTGTCCCTATCGTGGGCCACGACCCGCGCCGAGGATTGGCCGCAGTTTCGCGGGCCCGGTGGCAATGGCATTTCCACATCAACCGGCTTGCCCGCGGAGTTTGGTCCAAACAAAAACGTGGTTTGGAAAACAGAACTCCCGCCAGGCCATTCGTCTCCCGTTCTGACGCGCGATCGAATTTTTGTCACGGCGTATAGCAAACTGCCGCCAGCCAAGGACACACGAAAGAACGCGCATGCCGTCCAGGCGAGTCCTATTGAAAAGGAAAACTATAAACTTCTTGTCATCGCGCTCGATCGTGCAAGCGGCAAGATGCTTTGGCAGCGCGAGGTTCCGCGAACACGCGTTGGCCGGTTGCAGAATGTTAATAACCCAGCATCCCCAAGTCCGGTTACAGACGGCAAGAATGTCTACGTCTTCTTTCAGGAGTTTGGGTTGATTTCTTTTGACGGCGCTGGCAAGGAGCGTTGGAAACTTCCGCTGGGGCCCTTCAATATTTTTTACGGCTTCGGGGCATCACCGATCCTGGTGGACGACAAAGTGATTCTGCCCGTTGACCAGGATAGTCCGGCGTCGTATCTGATCGCGGTTGATAAGAATACGGGACGCGTACGCTGGAAGGTTGAACGGCCCGTAGTAATCTCTGGTTACTCCACCCCGACTCTCTATCAGCCAAAGCAAGGTCCGAAGCAAATTGTCATCCCGGAATCGTTTCAGCTTTCGGCTTACTCAGTCGCAGACGGCAAACGCGTTTGGTGGGTGCGCGGTCTCGCTTGCGAGATGAAGTCCGTCGCCAGCAGTGATGGTGAGTACCTGTATATCAACGGTTGGGGATTTCCTCAAAACCAACCTGGACAGCAGGTGCCGACGATTGCATGGCCAGATGCGCTGACCCGTTTCGACAAGGACGGCGACAAGGAAATCGCAAAGTTGGAAGTATCCTCGGCAGGTTCCAACGACAAAATGTTGAAGATGCTGGATGGGGCCTTCGAAGCTTTTGACACGAACCGCGATGAAAAACTGAACCCCAGGGATTGGGAAGTGTTTCGCGGCATGATGGCCTCAGAGAACGGACTGCTGGCGATCAAGCTGGGCGGCAGTGGCGATCAGACTGCAACTGCAATCCGTTGGCGTTATACGAAACCCGTTCCTCAGGTTCCCTCAACACTCCTCTACAAAGGAGTCCTCTACATGATCAACGACAGTGGGATCCTGCTTTCGTTTGATCCTGCTACGGGCAAGGTGATCAAACAAGGACGACTACACGGCGCAATTGATAAATATTTTGCATCTCCTGTGGCCGCTGACGATAAGGTGTTTCTAATCGGACAAGCTGGGCAGGTCTCGGTCCTGAAGGCCGACGGCGACTGGCAGGTGCTCCAGGTAAATGACATGGACGACGAAGTCTTTGCCACCCCGGCGATCGCTGACGGGCGGATCTACATCCGGACACGCGGCGCGCTCTACGCGTTCGGGGTCTAAAACTGTCCGCAGATTCCGCAGATTCAATGTCAGAACCGCCTGCGTTAGCGGGCGGGCTTCACGTGCTATGACAAACTAACTGGCACGCTTCATTGGAGGTATGTCAATGACTTTGAGGACGTTAATCTCGAGGACTTTGGGTTCGCTGGTGCTTGGGGTAGTGTTTTTCGCTGCCGCTACGTCGGCCACTGCGCTGATCCTTCAAGACGACCGCGCGGCTGATCGCGAAGCCATTCGCGCACACATCGAGAGCATCTTTCAGGCCTTCATCAAGAAAGACGTTCCTGCCCTGCGTGCGACGCACGCCGAGAATTGGCTGGGATATCTTGAAGGTTCGCGCGAGATGATCAAAGGCGTCGAAGGCTATATGGAGTGGAACCAGGTTGACCCGAAGAGTCCGTATGGCATGAAGAGTTATAAGTTCCGCGAGTTTGACATGATCTTCAAAGGAGACGCTGCCTTTGTTTGCTTCGTCGCCGATGTCGAATCCAATTGGCCCGGCGCACCGCCCCATCGTGTGCTTCGCATCTGCGATTTCTATACGAAGGATAATGGCAAATGGATCCAGAGCGGCAGTGACACCGCGCTTCATCAGGAGACGGTTGAGGCGCAGTTACAAGCGCCGCGAAACTTGCCAAGCGAGATGAAGAAGCGACTGCTCGATGCCAGAGAAGCGGTCTGGCGTGCCTACTTCGCCGGCGATCGGGCAACCCTCGAAAAGCTGATCCCGGAGGAGACCCTCGCCATTGAGGCCGGCAACAACAACTGGTCCAAGCGCCAAACGATTCTTGACGGCTCGACGGAATTTGCGAAGAGCGGTGGTAAACTCCTCAAACTCGAGTTTCCCAAAACGGAGATCCAGGTCTATGGCTACACCGCAATTGTGTATTCCGACTATGCGTACGAACTCGAAGCCGGTGGCCAGCGCATCAACCAGGCCGGTCGCGTCAGCGAAGTTTTCGTGCTGCGCAACGGCCAGTGGGTCAATCCGGGTTGGCACATGGACAGCGGCAAATAGTGCCCCAATTTGAATTTCTTCTCTGCGTAGCCTCAGCGTTCTCTGCGACTCCGCGGTTAACCGGCATTGCCCACACTCACCGCCGCAGAGCGCGCCGAGTTAACGCAGAGAAATTGAAAGTAGGTCAATACTGACAGCGGCAAGTAATTTCTGATTTCACGAAGTAGCTGTCACAATACCAGGCGCCAGGGTAAACGGGGATTCCTGCCGGTCCGTCGAAGCTTGAAAGACCTCGCCCCCGAATCGCCTCCGTGGTCAATTTCAGTTCCCCCGCAGTGAAGGAGGATCATTAATGAAACGACTCTCTTCGGTAGCGGTGCAACAAACAATCTCCCTCTTGATAATTGTGGGTGCTTCTGTTTTTCCACTTTACGGACAGGAGAATACAACCTCGCCCCAAGCCCGTTCCGAGTCTGCACCAGCCAGCGAGGCCGGAGTGCAGGCGAATGAACTACCTTTCGCGAGATTCGAGCCTAATGTGAAGGCTGCCTCCCAACAGACCAGAACGAAGTCTGCACCCCAGCCTTTCGTTTTCCCAACGCGACGAGAAAGATTCAATCGCTATGTGAAGAGTACGGTTGGACCATCCAGCCTTGTCGGGAGCGCGATTACGGCAGGCATTGATCAATGGCGTGATCACCCGGACGAATGGGAGCAAGGCGCAAAGGGTTACGGCAAACGCTACGCATCTGATTTCGCCCGAAACGGAATTCAACAAACGGTGGTTTACGGATTGGACTCGGCCCTCGGGTTAGACACAAAATTCCGAAGGAGTACGCGCAAGGGATTTTTTCCGCGAATGGTTGACGCACTTGCCGAAAACGTTACGTCTCGCAACCGATCCGGAGGACGAGTGATTTCAGTGCCCCGCATCAGCGGGATATATACAGCCCAGATCATTAAATATGAAGGATGGTTTCCCGAACGTTACAGCTATAAAGACGGACTACGAGGCGGAACCCGTTCGCTAGCCACTGGCTTTGCCGTGAATCTGCTGCGCGAATTTGTGATTCGCTTCTAGTGAGCGAAGTTCTACTTTCTTGTTCTCCTCCTCAGATTACGCCGATTCCTTCGATAAAAAGTTTTGTTGCAGTCTCGCCATAAGTCTGTGTGACCTTTGGGCGTATTTGTGTATGAGCGGAAACAATCTATCGTTCAGAGCTCAAGGAGGGTTTGATGGAAAAGAACACTGAGTCGGCGGCAAACTTTGAGAAGTTGCGGGAGATGATCAAAGACATCGACTTTTGCATGCTGACTACAATTGACGAAAACAACGACTTACACAGCCGGCCCATGTCACTCAATCGCGAAGTTGATGAGACTGGCAACCTCTGGTTCTTCACTTCGGCCAGCTCGCACAAGGTCTCTGAAGTTAACCGAAGCCCGAAATGCAACGTCAGCTTTGCAGCGCCAGGCGACAATCGTTATGTGTCGATCACTGGGACCGCCGAACTGGTTACCGACAAACGTAAGATTCGCGAGCTGTGGAAGCCGATACTTCAGGCGTGGTTTCCGAAAGGCACCGACGATCCCGACCTGGCGCTGCTGCGGGTGGGGATCGAAAAGGCCGAATACTGGGACAGCCCATCGAGCAAGGTGGCCCAGGTGGTAAGCTTCGTCTCAGCACTCGTCACTGGTGAAAGCGCCGGCTGGGGTGAAAACAAGAAAATTGATCTGCGATAGATCAGTGTGAGGAATAACAATCCGCTTGGGTTGGTGCCTCATAATATTGAGAGCGACTTCTCTGCAAGTTCTTTTGCGTTTTAACTTCGCGAACTTTGCGGTCTGATTTGAGTTTGCCGCGAAGAAACGCGAAGGACTCACAAAAGCTCGCAATGGATCAAACCAAACTGCGCCATCGCCTTCGCTACCTGATCCCTACCAACCCCTGCACCGACTGGATCAGTTTCTCTGAGTCGTAACCGACGCCGTCTTTGAAAACGATTTCGACCTTCTCGATGTCGAGAATATTAGCGGCCGGATTTCCCTTCACCACCATCAAGTCAGCCCATGAGCGGGCGTTGGAGCATGGGTTGATCGTGACCATGCCGCCAACGAATGAACCCTGGGGCGTGCGTGAATTTCACTTGCGGCACCCTGATGGTCATACGTTTCGCGTGAGCGCGGGAACCGAAGAACACTAACAACGTTCACCGGCGGACTTCGCCCAACGGCATTCTCGCGTAGTGGTTCAGTTGGCAATGAGGTCAGTACCACCACGCGGTACTGACCTCACTCCCAAACTGAACCACTACGCAGTTTCGAAGACACTTGCGTTTCGACTCGGCTTACGATGAAATGATAAATCGAAAGGCAAAGCCGCCAGTCTCCAAATACCAGAGTTTATTTGATCGTCCGGATGTTGCAGAGCGCGCGTTGACGCGATTTCAAGCCTACATTTTCGATGATGACCCCCGAGCGCTCGCAAAAAATTGAGGAGATTTTTCATGCGGTGGTTGAACTCGCGCCGGCCGACCGCGAGCGTTATCTCTGCCTTGCCTGCAATGACGATATCACTCTGAAACAGGACGTCGAGAATCGGCTTTCACAGCACGACAGTGCGGCCACCACGGGCGCCGGTTCGTTTGATCCGCAAGCGGCTCCCACTGGCCCGCCTTTGTGGAGATATGATCAAACCCAGGACATCGATCCTCTGATCGGCCGGCGCTTGGGCGCTTACAGGATTGAGCGTCAGATCGGACGCGGCGGAATGGGTGCGGTCTATGAAGCTGTGCGCGCTGATCGGGAATTTACCAAGCGCGTTGCGATCAAACTCGTGAAGCGAGGAATGGACACCGACTTCATCCTCCGGCGCTTTCGAAAAGAACGCCAAATCCTCGCTGCCCTGGACCACCCTCACATCGCCTTGTTGCTCGACGGCGGCACCACTGACGATGGACTGCCCTTTTTCGTAATGGAGTTTATTGAAGGCCAGCCGCTCTATCGATATTCAGACGCCTATCAACTCAATATTTCCGAGCGCCTCAAACTGTTTCGCGCAATTTGCGACGCGGTCCACTACGCCCATCAGAAACAGGTGGTCCACCGCGACATCAAGCCGTCAAACGTTCTGGTTACTTCCGACGGCGTTCCAAAGCTATTGGATTTCGGAATCGCCAAGCTGCTCAATCCTGACATTGCGGGCGACATTACCCATGATCCGACTGCAACGTCGATGCGTTTAATGACGCCGGAATACGCTTCCCCGGAACAGGTGCAAGGAACAACGACTACACCCTCGACCGACGTTTACTCGCTTGGAGTTTTGCTTTACGAACTCCTGACCGGCCACCGGCCATATCGTTTGCGTAATCGCGCACCTCACGAGATCGCGCGCGTGATTTGTGAAGAGGCTCCCGCGCCGTTGAGCGTGGTTATCAGCCGGTCCGACGATCTGCTTACCAGCGGAGCCGTCAGCGCCGGTATGACGATGTTGCAACATCTCTACGCAGTTCGCCGATCGACGCTCGACTCACTGAGGCGCGAATTCTCCGGGACGCTCGATGAAATTGTGATGCGCGCTCTACGCAAGGAACCGCGTTGGCGTTACCAGACCGTCGAGCAATTGCGCGACGACATCACTTGCTTTCTCGAAGACCGGCCCATTTCAGTTCTTCCGGACGCGCCTTTCGCGGTCGGGTCGCATCACGCACTAGCCGGCGAGCGACCCGTCACCGAGAATTCGCTTGCAGTGTTGCCGCTGAAACTGCTTGATGCCAGCCAGGGATCAGATTCCGCGCCCGATTATCTTGGCACCGGCCTGGCGGACGCGCTGATTACCCGTCTCAGCGGAATACGACGCTTTGCAGTTAGACCAACCAGCAGTGTGCTTGGTTACGGAAATGATTCTGATCCGCTTGCTGCCGGGCGCGAACTGCGCGTGGCTTTCGTGCTGGACGGTCGCATGCGGCGCGCGGGCGATCGCATTCGCGTGACCGTTCAGTTACTAAACGTCAGCGATGGCACTGCGGTGTGGGCCGGACAGTTTGATGAGCGTTTTACCGACGTGTTGTCACTGGAAGATGCCATCTCGGCAAACGTCGCGGAAGCATTGCTGCCACATATTACCGGCGATGAGCGCAAGACGCTGGCTAAACGCGGTACTGACGACCCGCAAGCGCACGAAGCCTACCTGCGCGGCCGCTACTACTGGAATATGTTTTCTGAAGACGGTTTCGCCAAGGCGATTGTCTGCTATCACCAGGCCATCGCGCTCGACCCGAATTATGCCGCCGCCTATGCCGGCGTTGCCGCTTATCACAACTGGCTGGGCAGCTTCACCGTGTTGCCCTTTGCTCAATGCGCCGCGTCAGCCTATGACGCTGCCGCCACCGCGGTGGCGATTGATCCCAGTCTCGCCGAGGCGCACGCGGCACTGGGCCAGGCAATTCTCTGTCGAGACTTTGCGTGGTCCACGGCTGAGCGAGAGCTGCTTCAGTCGATTGATCTCAATCCCGATTATTCAGTCGCGCGAATTTTGTATGCGTTGCAGTTGGCGATGGAAGGCAGGTTCACGGAATCACTGCGAGAGGCGCAGACCGCGCGAGATTTGGATCCGATGGCGATCATCTCGCGGTTCACAGTGGTTTGGTGTTCTTACCATGGACGTCGTTTTGAAGAGGGTTATCAGGTGGCTCGCACAACGTTGGATGCTGAACCACGTAACCTGCCAATGCTTCACGGTCTTAGTTTCCTATCGAGTCGCCTCGGCCACCACGAGGAAGCCATTGCCGCCGCGCAGAAGTCAGTCGATCTAATGGGCAAGGCATCTCACACACTCAGCCGTTTGGGTTCAGCCTACGCGCAGGCGGGAAATCCCGAAGCTGCCGAAGCGGTCCTGGCTGAAATGGATGAGATTGCCGCCAGACGCCACATCTCGTCATACCACCGGGCGCTGGTCCATTGCGCGTTAGGCCGCACCGAAAACGCGCTGGACCTGCTGGAACGTGCCTTTGAGACTAAAGATGCGAAGGTTCTTTGGTCCGGCGTAGATCCGGAACTGGATTCGCTTCATGGCCATCCGCGCTTTAACGATCTGCTGCGCAAGCTCAACCACCGGCTTGCGGCATTGCCGACCCTCCTCGCGCATTCTCTGGCCGAGCAGGAGTCGATAGCCGTCCTGCCGTTCAAAGTCTTGGGTTCGTCTCTGGAGAATACTGAAGATGAACACCTGGGGCTGGGACTCACCGATGCGTTGATCACCCGGCTTAGCAACGTGCAGCGACTGATCGTGAGGCCCACCAGCAGCGTGTTGCGTTTCAGCGACGCTGCTCGCGATCCGCTGCTGGCCGGACGCGACCTTGGCGTGCATTACGTCGTTGATGGCAGCTTGCGCCGCTCAGGCAATCGACTGCGCGTGACAGCCCAACTGCTGAGCGTGGGCGAAGGTGTGACGCGCTGGGTGGAACAGTTTGACGAAGACTCCACCGACGCTTTGCAGATTGAAGATTCGATCTCCGACCAGGTGGCGAATGCGCTGCTGCACCGCTTGACGCGGAATGAGCAACGTCAACTTTCGAAGCGCGGCACCGATTCCGCGGAGGCTTTCGAGTTTTATTTGCGCGGCCGATACCACTGGAACACCTATTCGGAATCCGGCTTCGCGAAAGCATTTGAGTGTTACAACAAAGCTATCCAACTCGATCCGAAATATGCTCTGGCTTACACGGGCATCGCTGACTACTACAACTGGCTCGGAGTTTTTGGCATTCGTCCATTTGCTGAATGCTCTGCCGCCGCCAGGGACGCTGCCGCCAAAGCCGTGGAGCTTGATCCGGATTCGGCCGAGGCTTACAGCGCCCTGGGGTTCGCAACCGTCTGTCATAATTTCGACTGGGCCGTCGCCGAGGGACAACATCGGCGGGCCATTGAGATCAATCCAAACTACACGACCGGCCACCAGTGGTACGGGTTTCATTTGATGATGGTTGGCCGGTTTGACGAAGCGCTACGTGAACTCTTGCGCGCGCGCGAATTAGATCCGCTTTCGCCAAGTATCATGCAGGGACTCGCCTGGTGTTACTACCAATCGCGAAACTACGACGATTCAATCACCACTTCGCAAAGCATGTTGGAAGCGTGGCCTGACTTCGCTTATGGATTGCTCACCTATGCGTGGGCGCTGCGACAAGCCGGCAATACCCAGGAAGCCGTCCGTGTCTCGGAAAAGGCGATGGAGTTATCGAATGGCGGTCAGTTCTTTTTGGCGGTTCTTGGTGCCAGTTACGCGGCAGCTGGGAGAAACTATGATGCGCGGGTTGTGCTCGACAAACTAAGCGAGATGTCACCGCATTCATACGTTTCGCCTTATCATCGCGCGATCATTTATGTGCACCTCAATGAACACGAAGCGGCCTTGACTCTCCTCCGCGAAGCGTACGCAGTAAACGATGGCTGGCTGGTCTGGCTCGGAGTGGAGCCGCAGTTTGATCCGCTCCGTGAAGAGCCCGCTTTCGCGGAACTACTCGCGAAAACGCGAAATCCAGTCGGCATCGATGCGCTAACGTCGGTTGTCGCTCCTGCACTGACACCTGAGAAGAATGAGAATGACGGCGATGCTAGCTCGCCATCCCCAGATACTTCGCCAGTTGTTACTCCAGCTCCTGACACGCAAGCCGCCGGCAACGAAGAAGCTCAGCAGCTCTACACTGCTGGACGCTACTACGCTACTCGGCGGACTGCTGACGGAATGCACCAGGCGATCGAACGTTTGGAACGAGCAGTGGAAATCGATCCCGGCTTTGCGCGGGCTTACTCTGAACTGGCTGACTGTTATGCACTGCTGAACTGGTACGTAGAACCGCCGCCTCCGGACGCGTGGGAACACGCCAAGGAATCGGCACAGAAAGCCGTCGAGGCTGATCCGGAACTCGCTGAAGCGCACGCCTCGCTGGGTTTTGTGAAGCTCCACTTCGACCGCGATTGGGAAGGCGCCGAACGCGAATTACGCCAGGCAATCTTGTTAAAGCCGGGTGTGCAGGTGGCGCACCGCTGGTATGCCTACAGTCTTTCCGCGATGGGCCGTCACGAAGAAGCGGCGGCGGAGATCGAGCGCGCGCGTGAGATTTCGCCCCAGTCGCCGGTGATTGCCACCGCGCTCGCGAACGTTCTGTTTCTGGCGGGCAGGTTTGACGACACTATCGCGCAATGTCAGAAAGCGCTCGAGCTGGATGCGGGAGCGGTCGCTGCCTACACGATCCTGCGTTGGGCTTACGAGAAAAAAGGAATGCACAACGAAGCGCTGGCGACCTACGAACAAGAGCGCAGCTTCGCCGGCGACACGCCCACTACGCGAGCGAAACGGGCACACGTGCTGGCGGCGACCGGCAAACATGACGAGGCGCTCGCGATCCTCGAGGATCTTCTGGCGCGCCGGCAGGAGCAGTGGGTGACAGCGTATGAGATTGCGATCATTTATTGCCTGCTCGACGATCGCGACAATGCCTTTCGCTGGCTGTCGCAGGCGGAACGCGAACACGCGGTAGGTTTTACTTTCGTTCGCGTCGATCCACATTTGGAATCGTTACGCTCAGATCCGCTTTTCGAACAGATGCTGCGACGAACGGATCAAACGCTCATGTCCGATTCCCGCAAAAAATAACTCCGAGAACCACAGACGCCATCCTGCGTCGCAGCCGTTTGGCCATTGCTGCGGGCCAGTTCATCACAAACCAATTGTCCGCTTCGCCGTAGTCTGTAATTCTGACGCTTCGGCCCGTCATTCTCATTCGACTGATAGAATGGGCGCGGCATGCGCGCAGCGACGTTAGAATGTCCCCCGGTCTTCAAGTCCAGTCTCGAATCCAGGAAGACAAAGAAATAACCAGAATTCCGGAGGCGCGCGACCAGCATCAGGCTCAACCTAATATCTCCATGCGGGTTGTGCTTCCGCGGCAGTGTGCGTTTAATATCGGGAACCAGGCGTCCCGTCTATGAATCGCGTGCCAGTTGGCGCCAAAAGAATTCTCCGGGCCGACTCGTTACCAGCCATCTTAGTTGAATGATTGAATACCCCAACCAGTTCCAGGAACCAAAACTAAGCGACAGCGCGCGCCGTCGCCGCCGCTGGATTGGCATAGCTTTAATCGCGGGGATCTGGGTCCTGATTGGTCTGGTCTTTACTCTGCAGGGCTATTTCACCTCATTGCGCTCTGACAGGCCCGTCAACCTGGTTGATTCGTTTTACCTGCAAATGACGTGGGCGATTCTCTGGGCCTTTGCGACGCCGCTCGTGCTCTTGGCCGCCGCAAAACTGCCGATTGAGCGTAACAATTGGATTCGCAGCACACTTCTACACATTCCGCTTTTGTTGGTTCTCAGCGTCATGGTCACCGCTTTGGGACGCGTGATCATATGGCTTTGGTTTGGCTACCCGGCTGGCCGTCCGCTTACCTTTGAAAGTGTGACGAATTTCGTGGTGGCAAATTTTAGCGAAGGTATTGGTATCTACCTGCTGATCGCGATCAGCTTTTATGCATTCAGCTATTACCGGCGATACCGCGAAGGACAGCTTCGCACGTTCCAGCTCGAAGCCCAGCTTTCTCAGGCTCAACTGCACGCCTTGAAGATGCAGCTACATCCTCATTTTCTCTTTAACACGCTCCACTCAATTTCCGCTTTACTCAACAAAGACCCCCAGGCTTCCCGCAAAATGATTACACGCCTTGGGGACTTTCTGCGTTTGACACTCGAAAACTCCGGCGCGCAGGAGGTCACTCTTCAGAAAGAGATGGAGTTTCTCACCTGCTATCTCGAAATTGAGCGCATCCGCTTTCAGGACCGCCTCGTGACTCGCACGGAACTTGGCGAGGAGACGCTCGACGCCAAGGTGCCCAACCTTATTCTTCAACCAATCGTCGAAAACGCGATTCGTCACGCCATTGCGCCTCGATCCACTCCCGGACTCATCGAAATTGAGGCGAAACAAGAGGGTAACAAGCTTCGTATCCAAGTTCGAGACAACGGCCCGGGTATTTCGGAACATCGGACATCCGAGAGCGTTCTAAACAAAGGCCTGGGGTTGACAAATACGGGTACGCGGCTGGAACAGCTATATGGAACCGCCCACCTCTTCGATCTGCGGAACAGTTCCGAAGGTGGTTTGGTTGTAACGCTGGAAATACCCTTTCACCGCGACGGTATGATCCCCCGAGCTGGTCTTGAGCCGGTGTCTTAACTTTAAGTTCCTAATTTAAGTCGTAGAGCACAGTAATCTGGCAATCCAAACTCCAGAGGACTGAATGTTTATAGTCGATCTATAAACAATCCAATCCTCTGGGGCTGAGCATTTGTCAGGTATTTCTCTCGTTTGGAAGATAATTAATGACTCTCTCTCCTCCGCTCAGGGTACTTCTGGTTGACGACGAGCCGCTCGCTCGCGAGATGTTGCGCGAGATGCTTCAGGGCGACCCGGGGGTGGAGATAGTCGGAGAGTCTGTCAACGGACTTGAAGCTTTGGATGCGATTCGGAAGCATACACCGGAGCTTATCTTCCTCGATGTCCAGATGCCGGAAATGGGCGGCTTTGAAGTCCTTGAAGCGCTGGGCTCACAAATTCCTCATGTCATTTTCGTCACCGCTTATGATCAATATGCGGTTCGTGCTTTCGAAGTAAACGCGATGGACTACCTGCTGAAGCCGTTTGATCAGGAACGTTTTGACATTTCCTGGCAGCGCGCTCGAGAGCAAATCCTCCGCGATCGCGATGGCGGCACCGATCAGCGCATTCTGGCGCTACTCGAAGAGATGAAGGCCGGGAACAAGTATCTGGAGCGGCTGGTCATTAAATCAGCGGGCCGCATTTACTTCCTCGAAACGAGTGAGATTAGCTGGATCGAGGCCGAAGGAAACTATGTCTCCGTGCATAGCGGCAAAAAGTCGCACCTGCTTCGAGAGACGATCAGCAGTCTTGAGTCCCAACTCGATCCCAAGAAGTTTGTCCGTATTCACCGCTCGTCAATAGTCAGCCTCGCACACGTTCAGGAGCTGCAGCCATGGTTTCATGGTGAGTATCGCGTGATCTTAAACGACGGTACGCAGTTGACTCTCTCACGCAACTACCGGGAAAAACTGCAGGAAGCGTTGGGCAAACTTCCCTGAGCCAACTCGATTTCAGAGGCTGTCCCACTCTCAAGCCCGTTAGTCACCCGCCCTTGCCCATCCGTCACAAAACATGATCTTTCACCAAAAGTTCGGCGTATAACTCGCTACCCGGCACGAGCAGTGTCTGAGAAGTTTACAGAAAGTTAGTTGAAGGCCTTTTGGAACTAACACCTTGAGGCGGCGTTTAAGTAAGTTTCATTAATAGATCATCATCCCCAGGAAAGTAAGAAGGCGGAGGGACATCATGGAATCAACCACAATTTGGGAAAGCAAAGAATTGGACCTAATGAGTAGTGTACCTTCAAATGTGGAGGAGAAAGAGGAAGCGACGCAGACGCCTAACAACATCAAGAATCTGCGGGAGCTCACTCTCAGGCTGCTGCGAGAAGTGCAATCCATCGGCGAGGTTCATACAGTAAACCTCGAGGGCGGCCTCGATTTTTACTCGGAAGTAAGCCGATTTGAAATCGACCTGATCAAACGAGCCCTGCTCCAAACCGCCGGTCATCAGGGCCGCGCAGCAAAGTTGCTTAACTTGAAAGTGACTACGCTCAATTCAAAAATCAAACACTACAACCTGAGCCTGAGCGGTTTCGCAGAAGGCTACCCGTTGGTCCAGGCGCGAGATATCGTTAGCGGTCAACAGGTCCAGTAGAGCCTGCGCGCTGCTGATTCATCGCGGACCTTCGCACACAAGAAATCACCCAGTCCTAATCAGGCTGGGTGATTTCTTTTTGGGTAACGCAAACTGTGTTTGCGTCTCTAGTGTGACGACCCATCGTCGCAAAACCTCAAAGTTTGCGTAAGAGCAGTTATTCGTATCGGAGCGCTTCGATCGGATCCAGCGCGGCAGCTTTGCGAGCGGGATAGTAGCCGAAGAAGATTCCGACCGCTGCCGAGAAGATTACCGAGCCAACAATCGCCAGCGTGGAGATCAGCGTGGGCCATCCGAACAGCGCTGGTATCGCCACCGAAAGTAGAATTCCCAGCACGATTCCGGCAAACCCGCCAGTCAGACTAAGCACGATCGACTCAATCAAAAACTGCGTGCGCACGGCGGAAGATCGCGCACCGATAGCCATACGGATTCCGATTTCGCGCGTTCGCTCTGTCACTGACACCAGCATGATGTTCATGATGCCGATGCCGCCAACCAGAAGCGAGACGCTCGCGATGCAGGCGAGCAGTATGGTCATGGTGTTGTTGGTCTCGTTTGCCGCCTCGGCAATATCAGTCATGTTGCGGACGGTAAAATCGTTAGGTTCATTCGCCGTCAGTTTGTGTCGCTGTCGCAGCAAGTCGGTGATCTGTTGCTGTGCCGTATAGGTTGCATCCTGAGAAACAGCCGATGCGTAAGCCACTTGCAGACGCGGGCTCCCAAGAATTTTCTTTTGCACGGTGGTGTAAGGAGCGAAGGCGATATCGTCCTGATCGCGCCCTTGCTGGTCCTGTCCCTTCCGCGCCATGACGCCAATGACCCTAAACGGCAAGTTTGCCACCCGCAGAGTTTGCCCAACCGGATCCATTCCCGCAAAAAGATTGTCAGCGATGGTTTGACCAACAACAATCACTCGCGCCGCACTGCGTACATCTCCCTCGGCAAAAAAACTGCCGCTCTCGACGTTCCACTTGCGCACTTCGGGATACTGTTCACTCACACCCTGAACCGAGGTGTTCCAGTTTGTATTTCCTGAGACGAGTTGCGAACGCGAGTTAACCGTAGGTGTAATCATTGAAACACTCGGCACCTCGCGTTTGATTGCTTCGAGATCTTCCACGGTTAGCGTATTGGTGCCGCTGTCTCCTGTGCCGCTGCGCACGCCGCCCACATTCTGAGCGCCGGCGCTAACGAAGAGCAGATTTGTGCCAATGCTCTCGATCTGTGCCTGGACGGAGGCTTGCGCACCCTGGCCGATACTGACCATCGCGATGACTGCCGAGACACCAATGATGATGCCGAGCATAGTCAGAATGGCGCGCATTTTGTTACGGACAAGAGCGCGAAACGCCACGCGAATGATCATTACTAAGTTCATAATTTCCCCTGTTCAGCCCCGCCGCAGATTCCGCAGATTACACAGATTAGGCAATAGAGCTCTGGCATGTTTGGCTGAAACCCCTTGTAACCCTCCAAACACGCTGCCGTCTGTGTAATCTGCGCAACCTGCGGAACACTAGTCGTCATCTTCGTCCTCGATCACGGCCGGCAAGTTTCTTAACTCCTCAGCCGCATCCCGCTGATTCTCCACCTGTGTGTCCTTCTTGATTTTCCCATCCTTGAAAACAACTACACGGGTTGCATACTCGGCAATGTCAGGCTCGTGCGTCACCAGGACCAGTGTGATTCCTCGCTCGCGGTTGAGTCGCTGGAAAATCTCCATCACTTCCACCGCCGTGCGCGAATCAAGATTACCCGTCGGCTCGTCTGCGAGGATCAGCGCCGGGTTGTTAACCAACGCACGCGCTACAGCCACACGTTGCTGTTGTCCTCCTGACAGCTGGTTCGGGTGATTCTGCTCGCGACCAATCAGTCCCACAGCCGCCAGCGCATCCATGGCCCGCTGTTGCCGCGCGCCCGTTTCCACGCCGGCGTAGAGCATCGGCAGTTCAACATTTTCCAGAGCTGATGTTCGCGACAGCAAGTTGAATCCCTGGAACACAAAGCCCAGCTTCTGACAACGGATATCGGCGCGCTCATCTTTGCTCATCTCGGAAACATCTTCGCCATCGAGAATGTATTGCCCGCGCGTCGGCCGATCCAGACAACCGATGATGTTCATTGTCGTCGACTTCCCAGAACCTGAGGCGCCCATGATGGCGACGAATTCACCTTCGCGAATGGTCAGCGAAACTCCACGCAGCGCATGGACCTCAACGTCGCCCATCGTGTAGGTCTTATGAATGTGGTCCAACTGAATCACGGTACGCGCTTCCGGCCTGCTGCAGCCGGCGCCACGGAATCGATTGCTGACGTCCCTGGTTCAGTTGCAAGTGTTGCTGACATTTCGTTCTCCGTCTCTATCGCGCCTTAAGCCAGGAGCACAGACATCTTGTCTGCCTCAACCTTCGCCTGCGCGTAGCCGGCAGGCAGGATGCCTGCGCTCCGGGCACTAACTAGTTCCTTCGGCCGCCGCCGCCCGGCGTGCGCTGTCCGCCGAAACCTGGTGCTGGTGTCTGGCTGCTTTGCGGCCTGTTCGCCGCAGTTAACGTTTGACCAGTCACTACCATTTCGCCTTCCTGCAAACTTCCCTCGACAACTTCCGTTGAAACGCCATCAGTTAATCCCACCTTGATCCGGCGCGATTGAAGCTTGCCGTCCTGGCCCATCACCCAGATGACCCGCGTCTGCCCTTCCAACACCGGCGAGCTGGCTGGAGCGAAGTTACCCCGCCCCTGCTGGCCACCAGTCTGTTGCTCGCTACCTTGTTGTCCGCCCTGGCCGCGGCCTGCACCGTTGGCATTCGCCTGGTCGGCTTCTGGCGCGCCCTGCGATCCCTGTGCCCTTTCCGATCGCCGGCCGCCCTGTCCACCCGCTCCATTCGCGTTCCTGCCAATCCGTTGACCCGAAGCGTCAGTCGGCGTAAAACGCAAGGCCGAGTTTGGCACCTTGAGTACGTTGTTCCGCTCGTCAATCGTAATCGTCAAATTCGCTGTCATACCCGGCTTCAATTTCTGATCCGGATTGTTGACGTCAATGACCACGTTGTAAGTGACGACGTTCTGCACGTTCTGTGGATTGAGCCGCATCTGTTGAATCTTGCCGTCGAAGTCCTTGCCCGGAAACGCATCGACTGAAAACCTGACTGACTTCGCCTGCTCCACCACACCGATGTCTGCCTGGTCTATGTTGGCGATGACCTGCATCTGCGTCAGATCGCCCGCGATAGTAAAGAGCGTTGGCGCCGACAAACTGGCGGCGACCGTCTGGCCCACCTGCACATCACGCGAAACCACAACGCCGTCAATCGGCGAAGTGATTGTTGTATGAGCGAGATTGACTTCAGCCAAACGCAGCGCGGCCTCGGCCTGCTGGACTTGCGCCTGTGCTTGTTGCACCTGCGCCTGCGACTGCTGCACCTGCGCCTGCGACTGCTGTAACTGCGCCTGTGATTGCGCGACGCCTGATCCGGCAGATGACTGTTCACTCAACCTCGCCTGATTCACCTGGGCCACCGCCTGGTTGTAACGCGCTTCGGCGGTCTTGTATGCCGTGTTAGCGAGATCGTAATCGCGCTGAGCGATCACTCCACTCTTCATCAGGTATTGCTGCTGATTAAGAAATGCCAGCGCGTCGTCCATCTGCGCTTTGAGTACTGCCTGGTTTGCCTGGGCACTAGTGACGCCGGATTGATTGTTTTGAACTGTAGATCTGGCTGCCAGCGCTTTCGCCTGCGCATCGCTGACGCCTGCGCGCGAACCGGATACGCCGGCAATTGACTGCTGCAGCGCGGCGCGGGCCTGTTGAAGATTCGCGCGCGCCTGATCAACCTGCGCTTTGGAAACTGAAGGGTCGAGCTGGGCAATCACCTGCCCTTTCCTGACTACAGAATTAAAATCCGCATTCAATGCCGAGAGCGTTCCTGACGCCTGGCTGCCCACCTGAACAGTAGTGACGGCTTGCAGCGTGCCGGTCGCGGTCACGGTGTTACGCAAATTGCCGCGTTCAACTTTGGCGGTCATGTATTGCGGCGTGCTCGACTGGTTGCCCCAATAGAAATATGCAAGGACACCAAGCACTGCCATCACCGTACCTCCGATGATCAGGTGCTTCTTCTTGCTGACCAGTTTTTTCCAACTCTGGCTTAGCCAGGTGGTGGCTTTTGTTGTGCCGATACCGGTAACCAGCGGACGCTCTGTAATTGTTTGACTCGACATATTCAATCCTTATGACTGACTTAATAGTGCTTGATTAAAGGGCGTTTTGCTCCCAGTTAGCTAGACACCCGAACCGGCGTTTTGGTTACAGTTATTTGTCTTTCAGATTCACGAAAGACGGTGTGACGGGCGTCCAATGTGGATGTGCGGACCCGTCGCCACGCCGGGCACAGCGGCGCGGAAAGCCAGAAACGGTATCCCCTGATTTTGCAGATAGTTAATCAAACTCTTTCCTTCAAGGCTGTCAGGATGTAAGGCGACATCAACTGCGTGCCGGTGATCGTAGCCAAGCCGATTGTGCGTGGCGGATTGCCCTATCGCACTCGTCGGCAGCGAGCGGCCGAAAGCGTTGCGGAAAAACGATTCGACGCTGACAAGACTTCCCAGCGACCAGGAGGCCGAACCGCCAAAACGAAGAATCGTTGCCGTTGGGCTAAATGCCGAATACTGTCTTGAAACCAGCTTGACTGGAGATTTCGGTGCCGAAGCTCTCGCTTTCGCCGTTTCCTGCTCCGTCTGAATTGCCAGGATCTTCTGATCCGAATCTGCAATCTGTTTCCGAGTGGCCTCCCACTGCGTCCGTAATTCAGCAAGCTTTTGTTCACTGGCTTCTAATTCCACCCGGGCGACAAGTCCTTCCTCGACCAACCCGCGAAGCTCGGCGAGTTGCGATTCCGCTTTATTGATTTCGCCTTCCTGAATTGCGAGTAATTCACTGCTGCTTTTCTTGTACTGCTGCGTCGCCTCGATTAGCTTGGATTCGCCACCTGCTTGAGTTGCCACACTTATTACTTGTGCATTGGCCACCCCGCACGCCAAAAGCATGAAAATCGCCAACACCAGGATTTGCTTGTGATCTTTCATAGGCTCTTAGGTAGACACCAGCACGCCGCAAGTGGTTACAGGCGGCAGCAGGGGGTGTGATCCCGCGGGGATGGCGACGGGCACTTGTAACCAATCATTCCGCAGCGGTGTCTTACGTGTCAGGAGGCTAATAACGGCCCTCCATCAGAAATTCAATTAACCAGGAGTAAGCATAAGATGAAAAAATTAGGAAAGATTAAGACGCTGACTATCGCCTCCCTGTCGGCCGTTGCTTTAGCCGCGCCTATAGCTTTCGCGCAAACCACAACCACAACCCAGGACACCCAGCAGGTATCTCGTGGCGAAGGCCATGGCGATCGTAAAGCCGGGGGATCTCGTGGACATCGAGGAGGTCGTGGCAAGGGTTGGGGCGGTCGCGCAGGACGTGGCGGTCGTGGGATGCACGGTATTATGTTCAGAGGCATTAACCTGACTGAAGATCAAAAAGCTAAGATGAAGCAGATCAGTCAGAGCTTCCGCGAACGCACAAAGTCGCTGCACCAGGAACTCCGCGCGAAGCGTCAGGAGTTGCGTCAGGCCAGCGAGGGCGGTACGTTCAACGAAACGTTGGCTACCCAGAAACTGCAGGAGTCGGCCAGCATTCAGGCGAAGCTGATGAGCGAGCAGTTTAAGTTGCGTCAGGAAATGCAATCGGTCCTGACGGCAGAACAGAAAGCCCAGATTGAACAAAAGCGCGCCGAGATGAAGGCCAAAAGGGCCAATCACGGACAGCCGAAAGTTCAGTAAGGGACTCCGGAGGGCTGAAGCTGGGAGCGCACGCTCCCAGCGCCAGCTGGACCTTCGATGAGGGGTAATTCCTGTCGCAGGATCACGAACACGATTCAGACCTGGACCTGGCGCGGCTCGCGCACGGGGGTGACGAGTCTGCCTTCGAAGAGATAATGCGCCGCTACAGCCCGCGCGTCTTCCGGTTTGCCAGCAAGTTCTTTCGCCAGCGCAGTCTTGTCGAAGAAGCCGCGCAGGAGGTTTTCTTGAAAGCGTTTACTGAATTAGGCAGTTACGAAGGACGCGGTTCAATGGAAGGGTGGCTGACTCGTATTACCACCAACACTTGCCTCAACATGCTTCGCAGCTCGAAGCGCCGGCCCGAGTTAGTGGCTTCAGAGCTGACAGACGATGAGACCGCATGGCTCGATAGCAACCTCGCCGGGGCCGCAATGGAACGCCACCAATCAAGCGAACGCAGCCTGGTGGCAGCCGACCTGGCCGGTCGAGTGCTCGAAACAATGACGCCTGACGATCAATTGGTCTTGACGTTGATTGATGGTGAAGAAAATTCGGTGAAGGACGTGGTAAACGTCACGGGCTGGTCGGAATCGAAGGTAAAGGTCCAGGCATTTCGGGCTCGGAGGCGAATGCGCGAAGCGGTTGAGAAGCTGTTGTCTTGGAAAAGGGATGAACCTTAGGAGTTGAGATGAAAGACGAACACATTATTAGTTTGATAGAGAGTGGACCGCTGGCCAGCTTGAGTGAAAGTGATCTGGCCACGATTCGTGTTCATAGCGATGATTGCTCAGATTGCCTCCGGGCTTTCCAGGCTGCGCGAGTCTCCGCCATCCTCTTGAAGGAACGCGCGTCCGAGACTTTCGAGCCGTCGCCCTTTTTTCACACCCGCGTGATGGCAAATCTGCGTGAGCGCCAGGCGCAGGGAACGTTATCTCAGTTGTGGACGCTGGCTCGGTTGTGGCGTTCAGCGGGAGCGCTCGCTTCGACGATGTTAGCTACCGTCGCTGCGTTGGCTGTTTTGACGTTCGTCATTCCCGGAAACGAACTCAGCACCACATCTCAGCCGGTGACTTTGGCCCACAGCTATTCGGCGGAAGAAGTGATTCTTAACGAAACCGCGCAGCTCGAAGAGCAGTTATCGGATGCCCAATTGCTGAATACGATCTATGGAGAGTAAAAGGGCGAGCTGGTAGAAACGCTCTGGAAGGAAAGTATGGACATCGTTAACAAAAGCAAATGGCAAGTTCGCGTGGCAGTGATTGTGATCTTTCTGCTTGGCTTTGCGGCCGGCGCCCTCGCGTTGAACGGTTACAAGCGATGGAGTCGCGGCGGCGGCGGTCCGGAATCTCGGCAGGCCAGATTCGAACGCATGCTGGACAGTCTCGAGCTTAACGCTGAACAAAAAACACAGGTGCATCAAATCCTCGGCGACAC
The DNA here is from genome assembly GCA_963724185.1 of Pyrinomonadaceae bacterium. Taxonomy (GTDB): domain Bacteria; phylum Acidobacteriota; class Blastocatellia; order Pyrinomonadales; family Pyrinomonadaceae; genus PSRF01. Next base: position 193,036 of record CAVRTN010000004.1, read on the forward strand.
GCGGCAACAACTCCAATCGCTCCGCAAAGAATCGGAGCCTCGAGTGACTGAAATACGCCGGCAAACTGATGAACGCCTGCAGAAGCTCCTGACTCCGGAACAGTGGACGAAGTTTCAACAGCAACGAGACAAGATGCGCGAGCGTGGTCGAGGCGGCAGAGAAAACCGCTCCCCAACTCCGTAGTATGCTTCGGCGCCTCCGAAAAAATGTTGACCCGGATCACCGTCTGTCGTCGTTCCAGCCTGCAAATATCCAAATCTCGCAACCTCAGTCTCATCGATAATCCAAATCCAGCAATGTGAAGTTCTCGCGCTTGCCGCGAGTTGGCCCATGCGAGTGACGAGTTGGCTTAGCGAAGCCGCGGCGTCATCGGCACGATCATTGCGCTCCCACACTTCAGTTAACTCCCCGTTGCATCGACAGCCCATCCAAATCTTCGTCTCTTCAGGCTGGTCCATCGACCGCCACGAACCGCGAAAGATTTCTCTCGATGCTTCATTGAACTGGGAAGTGGGACAGACGGGTAGATAGCGTTAACCAGCTGCCTTTTCTGTTCCAGGGAAAAAGGAATTGGGAGGTAATTCCATGCATAGACAAACTCTAATACGATCCCTTCTGGCTCTAATGACGCTGCTGATTGTTTCGGCAGCAGCGTTTGCACAAGCGACGGGCGGAGCTGTGAAAGGGCGCGCCGCAGATCAAAACGGCGCAGCCATTCAAAATGCAACCGTCACGTTGAAGAATGAAAGCACCAGCCAAACGCTGACGACACAATCCAGCGATACCGGCACGTTTAACTTTCCGAACACGCTGCCTGGCGAATACACCATTACCATTGAAGGTCAAGGGTTCGAATCGCTAACACAAAAGGTCCGGGTGTTGTTGAACCAGGAAAGCACTGTTGAAGTGGTGCTGCGACCGGCGGGTGTCAGCAGCACTGTGGACATCACGTCCGGCGCCGACGCTCTCGTGCAAACCGAGACATCTCAAATCGGTAGAAACTTTGAGACGCGGCAGGTGCAGGATCTGCCGATCTTTAACGATGCAAGATCGCTCGCCCTGCTTTCACCCAACGTCGTAGCCCAGGGTGCAGGCGTTGCCGGAGACGGAGGCTCAGTTGGCGGCACGCGCCCGCACGCGAATGCCTTCAACGTTGACGGCGTTGACAACAATTCACCGGATCTTACCGGTATTCAGGTAAACATTATTCAGGATTCCATTGCTGAAGTTGCGATCCTGACGAACAACTACAACGCTGAATTCGGCACTGGCGCCGCAGGTCAGTTCAATACCGTCACTAAAACCGGCACCAATACTTTTCACGGTTCCGTTTTCGGTTACCTGCAGAGCCGACATCTGAATGCGACTTCCACCAGCGAAGAGTTTAACTTGCGCTCCGGAGTGATTTCAGAGAAGCCCGCCTTCACCGACCGGCGCTATGGCGGCACGTTTGGCGGACCGATTCTCAAAAACAAGTTGTTCTTCTTCGGCGCGTATCAGCGCGAGCCGATCACTCAGCAGGCGAGTGGCGTGTCATATACGGCGCCGACCGCTGCGGGACTGACGCAAATCGCTGCGCTTCCAGGGGCGCGGCCTTTCATCGTCAACTTGTTGCGAGACAATCTGATTCTTCCCGCGAGTGCCACGGAAACGCAGACGGTGCTGGGTCAATCAGGAATTCCCTTCGGCGTCGTGTCCCTGGTGACGCCAGGCGGCTCGTTGGAAACCCAGTATCAGATCAATATCGATCACCTGCTGGGCACGCGAAACCAGTTTCGCTACCGCTTCAGTTCAGACAAGATCGGGCAAACTCAGCCGGGCAGCGGCAACGCGAAATTCAACAACCAGAAGAATGTCATCGCTCGCCTTTTCTCGGCGGGCTGGATCAATACGATGAATTCTCAGCTGGTAAATGAGTTGCGGGTTTCCTATAAGCAGTTTGTCCAGGATTACCCGTTGAACGATCCTGCCTTCAACACGTTTCCAAACATTACTGTCGCGCCGTTAAATCTGGGAATTGGGCCAAACGGGAATCTGCCGCAGGGCGGACTTAACCATTCCTATCAGATTTACGATTCCGTCAGTTACTCGCGTGGAAACCACAACTTCAAATTTGGTGGCGAGCTCCGTCATCTGATATTTACCAGCTTCTTCCTGCCACGCGGACGGGGCGACTACAACTATGCCACCTTCGACGAATTAATTACCGACGCGATTCCCACGAACGTGGATCTACGCGGCGTTGGCGCGGCGGCGTTCACCGGCAACCAGCGGAAGTATTACGCTTTCGCCCAGGATGACTGGAAGGTGTCGCCACATCTGACTCTTAATCTCGGCGTGCGTTACGAACTTCTCGGTTTGCCACGCGACGCAGCGCTGCAGCAATTGAACTCGATTTCAAACGTGCCCGGCGTGATCCAGTTCAATATTCCGAAGACAGACAAGAACAACTTCTCTCCCCGCGCGGGACTGGCCTTCTCGCCGGAATTTACCAGCAGGTGGGGAAGGATATTTTCCGGAGCACGCGGCCAGAGTTCGATCCGCGGAGCGTTTGGGCTTAACTACTATGAAACGTATCAGAACTTGTATCTGCTGAATTTGCCTCCGCAGTTTCAACAGGAAATCAGCGCTTCGGCCTTTGGCTACAGCGCGCCATTCCTGCAAAACGGCGGTGTGTCGCCCACGCCAATTCCGCCCAACACGGTGGCGGCAGCACGCGCGGCGACCGGCTCGTACATCAACGATGCGGTCGAGCCCTACATCATGTCCGCGACTCTGTCGTATCAACGCGAACTGAACAAAGGCACTGTGCTGGAGTTGCGTTATCTCCACACCGCCGGCCGTCATCTGCCGGTGCAGGTTCGGCTCAACGGCGGCGTGGTGGACAACAGTAGACTGGTGATGCCGACTTTCTTAAGTAACCCAACGGCGGCCGATCTGGTGGGACGTCCGACGCTCGGGAGTCTGGGACTCGACAACCGGTTCCCTGGCCGACTCGCGCCATATGGTTTCGTCGGGGCCGTGACGTCATTCGAACCGGAAGGGAATTCCGTGTATGACGGCGCGTCAGTAAGTCTGACGCGGCGGCTAACGAATGGCCTGGCGTTGACTGCGGCTTACACGTTTAGCAAAGCGATTGACAACGCGACCAACGAGCTCTTTTCGAGCACCGTCAACCCGCGCCGGGCCCAGGACGGTTTCGATCTGAGTCAGGAAAGATCACTTTCCGCGATCGATGTGCCGCATCGTTTGGCCGCTTCGTTCAACTACGACATTCCCTTCGCACGCCGGAGTAACAACGGCTTGCTGAAGGCAGTGTTGGGTGGTTGGCAAATCAACGGCGTCTTCCAGACGCAGTCCGGTCAACTGATGACGCCGCAATCAGTGCTTGACAGTAATCGAAACGGCGATGCCGCGGGAGATCGCACCATTGTTAATCTCAGTGGCGTGAACGGAACTGGTAGCGGTGTCTATGCGATCGATTCGCTGGGCCAGCGGATCGTGGATGGCGGCGGCGCAGATGTGCTGGGTGATCCGTCAACCGTTGGTTACGTGGCCATCAATGGGTCGGCGCAGTATATCCAGGCTGGTCCAGGCGCTCGGGCCAACGCCGGCCGCAATACGCTGCGAACTAACAGCTGGAACCGTACTGACGTTACGTTGATGAAAAACTTCCGTCTCGGACCGGAGCGATTCAATTTTCAGATCGCTGCTGAGGTCGGCAATTTGTTCAATCAACGCATCCGCACCATTGGTGATTTTGGTTCACCGTTCTTTGTGAACCAGAACGACTTCAATGGCACGAACCAATTTGGGATCGGCGCAGTTTCTTTTGCGTTTCCCGATGTAACAAGTCCGCTCTTTAACAACTACAGCGCGGGCAACTTCAGCGGCCGCACAGTCCAGCTGCGCGGTAAGTTCACCTTCTGAGTGGACGCATGTGGTTAACGCTGAAAGCGTTCGCAAATGCCAGCCCAGGGTTGCGTTCCCCCACCCGAGCGCAGAAGGCGCGGAAGAAAGTAGCCAGGGGTAAGTCCCGATGAAATCGGGACGCCACCCCTGGATCAGTCGATAGAGATGTTCGCGCCCTGGAGGGGCGCAAGTGTGCGGCTTCGCCGCGCTCCCTGCGGTAAGGCTCGGCCTTACCGCGCACACTACCTTTTGAGACGCTGTCAAACGCTGAAAGCGTTCGCGAATTCCAGCCCAGGGTTGCGCTCCGCAACCCTGGGGATGGGCCATGTGGTTAAGGCAACTCGCAACTCTGAAAGAGTTGCGTGGCCGGCGGCGGCTTAATCCAGTCGCAACTCCTTCAGAGTTGCGAAGAATCTTTTTCGCCTCTATCTAACCCAGGGTTTCAGAGCAAACCCTGGGCTGAAATTAGCCAACGCTTTCAGCGTTTTCCTTGGAAGCGTGAGTCTTTGATCGCGCCGTGAAGAATTCGACCCACAGAGTTAATCAGTTCCCCCACCCGAGCGCCGAAGGCGCGGAAGAAAGTAGCCAGGGGTAAGTCCCGATGAAATCGGGACGCCACCCCTGGATCAGTCGATAGAGATGTTCGCGCCCTGAAGGGGCGCGAGTGTGCGGCTTCGCCGCAGTCCGTGCGGTAAGGCTCGGCCTTACCGCGCACACTACCTTGAGAACGCTATCCAACGCTGAAAGCGTTCGCGAATTCCAGCCCAGGGTTGCGCTTCGCAACCCTGGGGATGGGCCATGTGGTTAAGGCAACTCGCAACTCTGAAAGAGTTGCGTGGCCGGCGGCGCCTTAATCCAGTCGCAACTCCTTCAGAGTTGCGAAGAATCTTTTTTCGCCTCTATCTAACCCAGGGTTTCAGAGCAAACCCTGGGCTGAAATTAGCCAACGCTTTCAGCGTTTTCCTTGGAAGCGTGAGTCTTTGATCGCGCCGTGAAGAATTCAGAACCCGGAGCGGTAGCGACCGGGTAAACCTCGACTCAATCAACTCGGAAAGTATGATCAACCCGGTCGCTACCGCTCCCGGTTCTGAATTCTTCGACCCACTGGGTTGATCGATTTCCCCGAGCGCCGAAGGCGCGGAAGAAAGTAGCCAGGGGTAAGTCCCGATGAAATCGGGACGCCACCCCTGGATCAGTCGATAGAGATGTTCGCGCCCTAAAGGGGCGCAAGTATGCGGCTTCGCCGCAGTCCGTGCGGTAAGGCTCAGCCTTATCGTTCCTGGCACCACTGTTCGCGGACCACGTGCAAGCTCTCAGGTTCCCAAATCATTCTGCGCTTCGTCAGGAGCTCAATGTTTCGCTCCTGACGGAGCGGAGAATTTGATGGGAGTCTGGTGCTATAAACATTTCGCTCCTGACGGAGCGACTCGAACTTGGCCGCGAAGAGGACAGGCAGGAATGCCTGTCCTACTTGTGCGGCACGTTTCTACGCAGTTGGCGGTGATGAGCCCCCGGAGCCACCGCCGGAAGATCCTCCCGCAGCGCTCGCGCCTTCCTCAGTCTCCCTCCTTCTCCTCGGCGCGCGTTCGGTGTGGCTGGCGCTGAGCCATGCTGCTCGCACTGCCGGTTGGTTCCCATACTTGTTCTTCACAATCGCGTCCAGCTTGCGCACCACTTCGTTACCGCGATCGATGGCGTCGTCGATAGCTGCGGCGGAGGCGATGCGTTGCGACTGGCCCGTCGACTGCTCGGCCATCGTTCTCTCCATCGCCGCAATGTCGTCGGCAAGATCTTCGAGAAAGTCGGCCGGCAATTCGTGGGCGATGAACTGCGCCTTGATAGGCAAAGCGTCGGCCGCAAACGCTCGGGCCGCGTTTAAGAGTTGCTGATCGTTGTTACCGCGCGGAAGTCGAAACTTATCGTTGAGGCCGGGAACGTCAGCGGCGATCGCACGGGCCGTGCGATTGATTGCTTCGAGGTCTTCGCGCAGGGCCGCGCGCGCCTCGCTCCGCGTGGTCGTTCCCTGTCGCGATGCGCCCTGGGCGGAAACTTTCGAGGCAGCGTGGCCTTCTATCTCGGTGATGATTAGACCCAGGCTTTGAAGGAGTTGCTGACCTGTACTGCCGGCGGCAAAGTCTGCCGTGCGGTCCGAACCAAAGCCCTGGACGCCCAGGAACATTTGCAGTCTTCTGTTTTCGTTGTCATTCATGAGAAACCTCCAGTGAGTTGACGGGTTAAAGGTGGTTCACTTCCCGGTCGGGGCGGAATCGAGGAGTGAGTTAGAGTCAGTGGACGGGGGCAGTGACAAGTGATGCGAGGTCACGAGGCGGCTGGCCGCGGGATTCACTGACAAGCTTTAGAACGCGGCGCATATTATCACGACTGGCGGAGACTGCAAGACGTCTTTTCTGGCGTTTATTGAGGAATTTGCAGATTTTCGGGTTGAACTGGGGAGCTGGGACGGTGCACAGGAGGTTTTTGCACGTGCACGTGGGCGTTTTGCACGTGTACGCGGGGTGTTTGCACGTGTACGTGGGCTCTTTGCGCGTGTACGCGGGGTGTTTGCACGTGCACGCGGGCTTTTTGCACGTGTACGCGGGGTGTTTGCGCGTGCACGTGGAGTTTTTGCACGTGTACGTGGGGTGTTTGCGCGTGTACGCGAGAATTCTGCACCAGCACGCGAGGTTTTTGCAGGTGTACTCGGCGTGATTACATTTGCACGGCGGTATTGTGCGCTTGTACGCGGAGGGTGTGCATTTGTACGTAGAGTATCGTGTTCTCATTTCCTCCCCTTCCCTTTGGGAAGGGGAACGAGGGGAAGGGCCTTACGCGGGTAAATCCCTCTCCCCTATCCCTCTCCCATCGGTACGTACACTCATCGGGAGAGGGGGAAAGACCAAAGCGCCGACAGCCGGGGCGCGCCGCAGCCCGCGTGCGGTGGTGGTAGCGACCGGGTTGATCAACTTCCTGAGTGGACCGCGGCGGTGCGTTTACCCGGTCGCTATCGCTCCCGGTTCTGACAAGTCATCGGTCGCATCAAGGTAACCAATGATGCTGTCTCGAATCTGATTGTAAGAACGTTCATACACCGCGCGACCGCGGCTAAACGGATCGGCAATCTCGACGCCGCGGTGTTTCGGATCAAACTCGCCAAGCAAACTGATTCGCTCCGGCTCGATGGCGTAACCCTCCACCAGCACTTCAGCATGCATCTTCTCCATCACCAGAAATCTCTTGATCGAGTCGATCGGTAAATCCCGCACCCAGGTGGCCACTTCGCTTGGCGGCGGCGTGTCGTGAAGTTCGCAGGTGGTGGTGGTGTCGTCTATCGCGGGCTCGCCTCGAAAATCAAAGACGCCCGCTGAATAAACTTCAATGGGCAGCTTTCGCTTCTCGGCCTCGGCGACCATTATCGCGTGGGCCATCACACTCCGACATCGGTTCGCGGTACAGATAAGAGCGATTGAAGTCATGTGGTTACAGTTGGCCCATGGCGATTAGCAGTTCGGCATTGAGAATCGCCGCGCCGGCAGCGCCGCGGATGGTGTTATGACTTAGCGCTACAAAGCGATAGTCAAGCACATTGTCCGGAAAGATGCGCCCAACCGTGACGCTCATACCGTTTCCCGCATCGCGATCGAGACGCGACTGCGGGCGATCAGGCTCGTCACGAACGATAATTGGGTTTAGCGGCGCTGAATGGAGTTGCAGTTCCTGCGGACGAGCGGTGAATGAAGCGAGCGCGTCTTTCACCTCATCAACGCCGGCCGTCTGGTCCAACTTAACCCGCACCGCGGCCATGTGGCCATCGGAAACATTTACCCGGTGGCATTGCGCACTGACCGCCATCGGCGCATCTTCAATACCGGCGCCCTGCAACTTACCGAGTATCTTCAGCGTCTCTTGTTCAATCTTTTCTTCTTCACCCTCAATGAAAGGCAGGACGTTGTCGCTAATCGCCAGCGATGGCACGCCCGGATATCCCGCGCCCGACAGCGCTTGCATCGTCGTGGCCACCACACTCTTCACACCAAACCTTGCCTGCAGCGGGGCCAGGGCGAGCGCGAGCATGATGGTTGAGCAGTTTGGATTAGTAACGATGTAACCCTTCTGGCCCGCGCCATTCTTTTTTTGCAGCTCGAGCAGCGCCAGATGTTCAGGGTTAACTTCCGGAATCAGCAGCGGCACATCCTGGTCCATGCGAAAGGCTGAAGAGTTACTGATTACGGGGAAACCGGCATGCGCAAACGCGCCTTCACCCTCGCGCGCGATATCACCGGGCAGGCTGGAGAAAATTAGATCGCAATCGAGCGGCGGTGCAGGCGCTTCTACTCTCATCGATCTTACGAAGGCAGGCATCTCGCCAGCCAAACGCCACGTGCAGGCTTCCGCAAACGATTTGCCTTGCGAACGATCGGAGGCGGCCAGCGCTGTGATTTCAAACTGTGGATGATTCTCCAGGAGTTGAATAAAGCGCTGACCGACCATCCCAGTAGCGCCCAGTATTCCTACTCGCAGTTTCTTAGTCATATTTCCTGTCTAGTCTCAATCAAAATCTGAATCGCAAGGTTCGCAAAGTAATTCCGCAAAGCGAACAAAACCCTCAGCGGCTCTTTGCGTCCCTCTTTGCGATCTCTGCGGTTAGGCTTGCCGCCGCAAATAGAGGATCCATCATCTACCGGCTTCTAGTTTTAGCGACGTCAGCGCTTTGCCCATTCGAGCCACGCCTTCTGTCAGAACTGGCAAGTCAGCGCAAAATGAAACCCGCAGAAACCCCTCGCCCTCGCTGCCAAAAGCATTTCCGGGCACTGTTACCACGCCGGCATCCAACATCGCTTCAGCAACTTCCATCGACGACCCGTACTGCGACACGTCAACCATCGTATAGAAAGCGCCATCAGGAGTGATGCAACGAAATCCCGCGCTGCGCAGGGCCACGAGCAAATGATCGCGTCGTTTCTCAAACGTATCTCGAATTTGCTTACGCGCCTGGGACGCTTCATCGCTCCATGCGGCCAGCGCCGCCTTTTGTGAAACTGTCGAAGCGCAGGTGGTGACGTAGCCATGGAGTAAATGCGCTGATCGTATAACCGCAGCATCGCCGAGGATCCAGCCCAGCCGCCAACCCGTCATGCAGGTGGACTTTGAAAGACCACTGATCACGATTGTGCGCGGGTAACTTTCCGAAATTGATCCCGGGCGTTCTCCCGTGTAGTAGAGGTCGCGATAGATTTCATCACTGATGACAAACGCTTCGGAACTACTCTCTTCAAGGGCCTGGGCCATCGAGCGGAGCTCGTCGTTAGTCAAAGTCCGGCCCGTGGGATTGGAGGGACTGGTGCAAACCACAACCTTCGTTTTTGGACTGAGCTGCCGTTTGAAGTCCTCAAGATCAAAACTGAAATCACGCGACGCCGGAAGTTGATAGTAGGTTGGAACACCGCCCGCCATACGCGTGATTGTCGGATACGCGACGAAGCCGGGATTGGGAATCAACACCTCATCGCCGGCTTCAACCATGCACATCAATGCAAGATACATTGCCTCCTGCGATCCGGCTGTAATGATCACCTGATCATTGGACAGATTGAGGTGTGGATAATCATTCGCTACCAGTTCACGCAATGCCGGCAGCCCAGCCTGCAACGTGTAACCGTTTCGCTCCTCCTGAATCGCACGCACAGCAGCGCGACGTATTACGTCGGGAGTTGGCAGATCGGGTTCTCCGAGTCCGAAACTAATGTCGTCCGGCTTCGCGCGATCAGTGATCGAGCGAATCGGACTTCGCTCGATGCCGCGCAGGAATTGTGGTGGGTAAAATGGATTCAAGAATCTATTCCTTGATATGTGGCCACGCTAATTGTCGTTAAGTCCATTGGGTGCATAGGTATGAAGTCGTCTCTTCCATGAACTTTCAAGCTGGACGACATCGGCAGGATCCATGTCTGGAGAGACTCGCTGCAAGATCGTGAAGTGGAAGGTTCGAGGATCACGTGGCGGTTGGAGCAAGCGGTTTCCGCCGTGTCCGCTGGCTGCGTAGTTTAACCACCTGCCAAGAAGGTTACTTTCTCCGTAAGCAGACCCGACATAGCCTTTTCGATCCGCAGCATCGAAGATGTAGTAAATGCCCCGCCATTGCGAGAGTAGAAACATCCAACTCCGAGGAAGGACTTCGAGATCCTGCCAAGTGAGTCTTAGCTCGTCCCATGCCGGCATAGCGCCCTCTAGCCCACTCTCTTCCAGGATCGCAACGATCGGTATTTCATTTAGATGGGCTCGTCTCCACCACGAGCGTTCAGGCGGTGGCCAACCGACGATCAGCTTTCCCTTCCAGTGAGCGTAGAACTCCGTCAATTTGAGATTGAACCAGAGCACGGAGCCCTCTGGGTCTTCATCGGCGAATCCCCTCATGCCTAACGGTTTCAGTTCAACATAGGCCGGCACCTTCCAGAATTCTTCACGACTAAGCGGAGTCGAATCTTCGATGGAATACAAGCCAACAAACAAGGCCTTTCCAGCCCCGTGAGCTATTAATGAAGCAACATACCCGTGACCCATCAAACCCTGCATGGTCCGTTCAACTCGCTTTCCCTGCGTCTGTTGGTAAGCATTGAAAAGTTCGGGTTTCTCAGCGGCCAGCCAGGGGAGCCTTCTATTCAATTCCGGTTCGTTAGGCCGATGCCGTAGCACAAGAACGTGTTGTGGATTAATTCCTTTGCTGAGCAATAAGTCGTTAAGGGTCATCGCTCTCTTTCCGAATTATCCAACTTGAATGTGGTGATTGGTGAGTCCGGCTACGCGACGCCTCGCTGGCTTCCCGCTAACCGCTGATTCACTACGCGCCAGAATGTTGAGACGGCTCTGGCTTTTTCGTCGAAGAAGTCTTCCAAGAAACCGGTCTAGTGAAGCGGTGGAAGATATGAATACCGTTCTCCATAGTCGCCGAACTCAGTAACCCAATCGACTGGTTCCGATGGTCGACCATCGAAAAGAGGTCCCGCGGCTAAAAGAACGGACGGACAGCATCGTTCAGTAGGCGTAGATCATCGGCTTCGATGCCAATCACCGCATACGGCTGGCCAAACGTCAGGTCTCGGTAACGCGCATTCTTCTTTTCCAGTTTGACGATCATAATCAATGCAATCAGTACTTCGGGATTTCAAGGTTTAGGTTGCTGATCATTTGGAAGTGCTTTTTGTTTTTCGAGAGCAGCGTCAGTCTTATGATTGATATCGACCAGGAATCGCGTAGTTGATCAAGGAAGTCAATTGCTGCCTCATTATTTCTGGAGGCATCAATCAGAACATCGGTGTCAATGAGGTAGGGCATTGGCTGCGCATGTTCAAACCCGCGGTCTATCCCTTAGGCTGTTGACGTAGCTCACTCCATCTTTGATGTCCACGCGGTCGGCCCACATCCCGGCGAAACCAAGTTCTCGAATAGACAACCCTTTTCTTGGAGCCTGCTCGCGATTAACATGAATCTCGACCAAAGTCCCTTCCTGAAGTTTTACCTTGTTAAGTGGCTTGAAGACGCCATTTTCATATTTTGCTTCAATAACCATGAGCACCACCTCTGATTGAGGATGTTAGGCGCTGCAATAAGGCTGGTCAAGTATTAAGAGTCATCTCAGATAATCTTCCAGTTGCACAGCTCGCTCCGTTTTCTCATCGCGATATTTCACGATCACCGGCGCATAAAGCGAGAGGCCCCACGCCACTCCCAGTTCGCCACGAACCGTGCGCGAGCCCGGCACAACCACTGCGCCGGCGGGAATCTCCAACGGCGCCTCGGCGCTACGTTGATAGATTTGCTCACGCGCCAAATCGTAAACCGGAGTCGACCCGGTCAGGATTGTGCCCGCCGCCAGCACGGCCCTTTCCCGCACAATCGTCCCTTCGTATACTCCGCAGCCACCGCCCACCAACACATCGTCTTCGATTACTACGGGCACGGCCCCGACCGGTTCGAGCACGCCGCCAATCTGAGCGGCGGCTGAAAGATGAACGCGCTTGCCGATCTGCGCGCACGAACCGACAAGCGCGTGGCTGTCGATCATTGTGCCTTCGTCGACATAGGCACCAGCGTTAACGAACATCGGCGGCATGCAAACAACTCCCGGAGCGACGTAAGCACCATCGCGTATGCTCGAACCGCCAGGAACTATGCGCACGTTGTCATCGATGCTCGTGGGACGCGCCGGAAAGGAGTCTTTGTCGAAGAAACGGAGATGGGTTGAGGCGGACATGTCGGTCAACTGGCCCATGCGGAAACCCACGAGGATTCCCTGCTTGACCCAGGCATTTGCGCGCCAGGTTCCATCGCCGTCTCGTTCAGCCGCGCGAATCTCGCCTTTGTTCAAGGCCGACTTAAACTCATCGAACAACGCGCGATCTTGTTCGCTAAACTCACCGTTTGCGCGCGCAGCCAGCGCTTCGATCCGTTCACGTAGTGGCATGCGACGCTTCCTCTAGCAGCCCGAGATCAGCGAGCACCTGACGCAACACATCTCTGTTCTTATTCTCTATTCGCACGAGCGGCAGACGGTAGTTCTCCTCAATCAGATTCATCATGGCCAGTCCCGCCTTTACCGGACCGGGACTCGACTCGATAAAATTTGCTTCCATCAAAGGCAGCAGCCGGTAATGGAGCTCGCGGGCCTCATCCCAGTTCCCTTCCAGCGCGAGGTTTACGAGCCGCGACATCAACTCAGGAGCTTCGTTCGAAGCAACTGAGATCAAACCATCGGCGCCGAGCGCTATCATCGGAAAGGTGAACGCATCATCGCCGGAAAGCACGCGGAAGCCCTCTGGACGGCCACGAAGAATCTCCATGATCTGCGCCAGATTTCCGGATGCTTCCTTGACCGCCACGATGTTTTCGCAATCGCGTGCCAGCCGCAGCGTTGTCTCCGCGGAAATGTTGCAGCTCGTCCGCCCCGGTACGTTGTAAACCACAATTGGGATATCCACACCTTCGGCGATCGCTCGAAAATGCGCGTACAATCCCTGCTGTGTCGGCTTGTTGTAAAAGGGAGCGACTACGAGAACCGCGTCGGCGCCAAGGGCCTTTGCGATTTTTGAATTTTCAATCGCGACCGCTGTCGAGTTGCTGCCGGTCCCGGCAATCACGCGCCCGCGGTCGCGAGCTAGTTCGATCGCGCGCCTGATGACAAACTGATCTTCTGCCTCAGTCATGGTCGCGCTTTCACCTGTCGTGCCGCACGGAACCAACAGCTTAATACCGCCGGTTAACTGATATTCGATCAGCCTGGTCAGGGCTTCTTCGTCAACTGCACCGTCGGCTTTGAATGGCGTCACCAGGGCAGTCGCGCAACCGCGCAGCCAGTCAGTGTTCATTGTCATGCTAGTACCTCCGAAGCAAATGATGAGTCATGAGTCTTGTGAGTGATGAGTAATGAGTTCTGAGTAATGAGTAGGACTCTGCGGTAGCATCTATTTCCACTCGTGTCGCCCTCATCACTCATCACTCATCACTCATCACGCATCACTCATCACTATGAAGTATTTCATCAATCGTATCTGAAAACTCAAACACGCCCCTGCGCCCAATGATCCATCCCGCCGCCAGCAAAGCGCCTGCGGCAAAACCCGCGCGCGAACGCGCTGTGTGCGCCAGTGTGATTTGGTCCGCGGCAGAATCGAAGCCGATCCGGTGCGTGCCCGGGATGTGGCCGGCACGAGTTGACGTTATCGGAATGTCAACTTTGATATGTTCGGCCATCAACTCCTTGAGTTTCAAGGCCGTACCGGAAGGAACATCGCGCTTGCGAGAGTGATGCTGCTCCTCGATAAACGTCTCATACTGATCCAATTGCGCCATCAGCTTCGCGCCGTGAGCAATCATTTTGTAAAAAACGTTCACGCCAATTGAAAAATTTGCGCCGTAAAGAAGCGCCCCGTCGTGTTCTCGAACAAGTCGATGAACTTCAGCCTCGTCACCCTTCCAGCCCGTCGTCCCTTCGACCAGGGGAACGCCAGCGCGAACACACGCCTCGACGTTTTTCGCCACCGCGTTGCCCACCGAAAAATCGATAGCTACCTCATGTCCCTTGAGCGCCGCCGCCATTTCATCAATAACGTTCGCGGCCGAATGGCGCGACGTAAAGATCACGCCAATCTGATCACCCGCGGATCTCGCCTGGCTCTCAACCAGCTGGCCCATCGCGCCATGTCCAATCAGAGCGATTTTCATGATATGGCCCTCGTCTCGACCGCTGTGGCAATGCGTTTCTGATGTTCGCCGGCGTCTGCGATTAACGCCCGCGCGAGTTGGACATACAGATCTACCGCGTCACTCAGTTCCTGCTTTTCAACAGACTCGTGATCGGTGTGCGCCTTCAGAATAGATCCCGGTCCCAGCAACAGCGCCTGACCCCAATTCGAAAGATAGGGAATGTCAGTGGTAAACCGAACCGTGCATTGCTCGAAACCAGCCACAGTGTGTAAGCGAATCGGCTCGTGTTCAGACAAATACTCTATTTCCGCCCTTTGCGCGCTTGATCGTTCGAGCAACCGCCGCACCGGCGCCGCCTCACTCACCAGGCGAAACTGCAACACCGCTTGCGCTGCTTCAGGAATGACATTTGGCCGAGTGCCGCCGCTGATAATACCGATGTTGCAAGTTGTCTCGCCAAGCAATTCATCCGTCGGCCACACACAAAGTCGAACCTCAGCAAGGACATCGAGGAGTTTTTCAATTGCGGATTCGCCCTGCTCCGGATAAGCCGAATGCGCGGCGCGACCATGTGTTGTAAGAGTCACCCGCAGGGAACCCTTCGTTGCCGCCGCGAGTTTGTTGTCTGTCGGTTCGCCGTCTATTAAAAAACCAGGTGGAGTTGCGGGACTCACCTTGTTTGCAACCTGCGCACCCAAACTTCCCATCTCTTCGTCAACCGTAAACAGCAACCCAACCTGGTTAACACCCCCCGCCCGCAATTGCTCGGCTGCCATGATCTGTGCCGCGATGATGCCCTTGGCGTCACACGCGCCGCGCCCGTAGATGCGATCTTCGTCTTCACTGGAAACGATAAACGGCGGCACGGTGTCCATGTGAGTGGAGAACACGATCAGAGGTGCAGTCGCGGTAGTGGCGATAACGTTGAATCGATCGGGCGCGACTTCCTGCATCTCGACGTTATATCCCAACCTCGCAAGGTAGCCTCCCAAAAATTCACCGACCGCCTTCTCCTCGCCGGTAACGGATGGGATGTCGATCAACTTTCGTGTTAACTCAAAGAGGTTCATTCACGATTCTCAACTCCCGGTGGAGCTCACAGTCTGGCTAAATGCCGTGAATGCGTCAGCACCCTTCTCCGCACCCACGTCCTCGCCGTTCGCATTCTCAAAAAATTCCTGATGCAGTCTTCTTACCGTTTCCGCCGCCCGAGCTTCCTCGACCGCGAAGGTAAGATTGATTCGCGACGCGCCCTGCGAAATCAGTGAAACGTTAATGTCGCTGATTGTCGAGAAGATGCGCGCAGCGATTCCCGGCGTACTGCGTAGTCCTTCACCAACAATACAAACGATTGCCCGTCCGCCCTCTACTGAAACCGTCCCGAATGCCTCCAACGCCTCCACGATTGCGGCGAGCGCACTCGTGTCGTCGAGCGAAAGTGAAACGCTGACTTCGGAAGTGGTAACAACATCTACAGCCGTTCGATGCTGATCGAAAACTTCAAACAACGCCTTCAGGAAACCATAAGCACCCAACATTCGCGCGGAGGTGATCTGAACCGTAGTGACTCCGGCTTTGTGCGCAATCGACTTTACCGTTTGCTGAGACGTCTCTGTTTCAGAGCCGACGAGGGTACTCTCACTCTCGGGCGCGCGCGAGTTACAAATGCGCACCGGAATATCGCGCTCAACTGCCGGCTGAAGCGTTTTCGGATGCAGGACCTTCGCGCCGAAGTAAGCAAGCTCGGCTGCTTCTTCAAACGAAAGCCGCGGAATCGAGCGCGCATTGGGCACAATTCGCGGGTCGGCAGTCAGCACGCCGGATACATCGGTCCATATCTGAATTTCGCCCGCCGCAAGTGCCGCTCCGATAATTGCGGCCGTGTAATCTGAGCCACCGCGTCCCAGTGTTGTCGTCTCACCCTTCAAAGTGGCACCGATAAACCCGCCCAGTACGGGAACTACAGAGGCATTGATCAAACCTTCAAGCTGCTCGCGGGTTGCAGCAATCGTTTCACGCATCCTGGGCGCGGCCGCGCCGAAATTGTCATCGGTGATAATGCACTTGCGCGCATCTATGTCGCGAGCCGAAACGCCGCGCTCATTTAACACTGCGGCCAGCAATGCGGCCGACAGTTGTTCTCCAAAAGATACAATCGCATCCTTGAAAACTTTTTCTCGCCCTGGTTCACCGACATTTTGAGAAACGATTGCTTGCAGTAGACCATCAATCTCAATCCGGCTTGCTGCCAACAACTCAGCCGCTCCTGTCGCTTCGCCTCGCAACAGCGCTTTTACCACTCTTTCGTGTCGCGCTAACTGTTTATCGAGGGTTTCCACCGAGACCTTCGCGTTTCCCTCAATGACACTTTGTACGCTCGCCAGCAACGCATCGGTGAAGCCGCTCATTGCAGACACCACTACGACCGGCCGCAACCCCTGTTCAACCGCACGCGCCACGATCCCGGCAACGTTTGCAAAGGCGCCCGCGTCCTCGACGGACGTCCCGCCAAATTTCATGATAGTTGGCTTCATCAGAATGCGATTAGTCTAGCGCCTGCGTGCTTAGCAGTTCGATCCGGGTTCGCGCCACCGTGATCACTCAGAAAGTAATAAGTAAGTTGAGAGATCACACCGTCTTAGTTTTCCATTTGCCCCTGCGGAATACCACGGCGCTCACGAGCGCCAGCGATGAAAATGCGATCGTCATGGCCAGGAAGACCCCGCGTGGCCCAAGGCCAAATGTCTTTGCCAGCACGTAGGCAAGCGGAAGCTCCCAAAGCCAGAAAACAAACAGGTTAATGATGGTAGGCGTCCAGGTGTCGCCCGCGCCATTAAACGATTGTGTGATCACCATCCCCCAGGCGTAAAAGAGAAACCCGGCCGCTACGATGCGCAAGCAGTCGACGCCATACGGCACCACCTTTGGATCGTGAGTAAACAAACCGATTATCTGCGTAGCGAACAATACAAAAATCAACCCAACGATGCCGAGGAAGATCATGTTATAGAAACCCGCAATCCAAACGGCGCGCTCGGCACGATCAGGTTTCTTCGCTCCCAACGCCTGTCCAACCATCGTCGCCGCCGCATTAGACATGCCCCATGAAGGCAACAACGCAAACAGGATCACGCGAATACCAACGATATATCCCGCGACCACGTCGCTACCAAAACTGGAAATTATTCGTATCAAACCGATCCAGCTCGCCATGCCAATTGAAATCTGAAAAGTTGCGACGCTGGAGAGTCGAATGAGGCGAGCCATAATCGCCGGCTCAAACTTGTAGTGATGACGCTGGATATCAAATCGTTCAGAACGTATCAATCGGATGAACGCATAAAGCGCGCCCGTGCCGCGGCCGATGTTTGTAGCGACTGCCGCGCCGACAATCCCCAGCTTGGGAAATGGGCCAAGACCAAAAATGAAACACGGGCCGAGCACGATATTGATCGCATTTGCCATCCACAACACGCGCATGGCTATGGCCGCATCGCCGGCGCCGCGAAAGATGGCGTTGATCATGAAGAGCATCATGATGGTTACATTCCCGGCGAGCATCACGCGCGTGAAGCCCACGCCACTCTCAATTACAGCCGGCGAAGCACCCATCATTGAAAGTAGTTGCGGCGCGAAGGGGGCACCTACCACACCGATTACCAGCGAGATGATCAAACCGAGGGCCATTGCCTGGATTGCGACGCGCGCAGCTCCTTCACGGTTGTTCTCGCCGATGCGGCGCGCGACTGTGGCAGTGACGCCGATACTCAAACCGATCGCGAGTGCATACAGCAGAGTCAACAGCGACTCGGTGAGCGCCACAGTCGCCATCGCGTCAACGCCCAGGTAGGAAACCCACTTGATATCAACAACCGCAAAGATGCTTTCCATGCACATCTCAAGCACCATGGGGATGGCCAGCATGATGATGGACCGGCCAATTGGTCCCTTGGTGTAGTCGCGTTTGCTGCCGCGGATCGACTCCCTGATCGCCGACCAGAGACCCTGCGGTTGTTCGCTTTCTACGGCGGAATCGTTGCTCGCAGTTGCGGCGTGAGTAACGTGCGCGTTATCGACGACTTCTTTTGTAATCGACAGACCTTCGGAATCTGGCATTGTTCGTCCCAATTAACTGATCTGAATTTATTGTTTCTTATATTAACGCAGAAACTAAAGTGAGGCTTGGCTCGGAGCGGATATCAACTAATGAATACACATGGACCGCCACGAGTTCGCAGAGACAGAAGAACTGATCCACGAAATAACACGAAGTAACACGAAGAAATTAGTGTTGCTTCGTATGCTCGCGCACCGATTAAGTCTGAAGCGGGAGCGGTAGCGACCGGGTTGACTCACCCAAAAGGCATCTTCGAAACCCTCTCTGGCTCCGCTGGCCCATTCACGCGCAATCGATTACCCGGTCGCTAACGTCCCGTTCTGACTTCTTCTAGGCATCGGCTAATGAGTGCACTTTCCAAAGCTAAAGTAGGAGGACTCGACGCGCACTCGAAGGCGGATATGGCGAAACTGCAGACGCTGTGAAGCTCCCGGCGAAACCGGCGGGCCGGTGCAGACTTCAGAGCTTCTTACTTAAGGCGGCGAACACTTCTTTAACGATGTCGAATTGTTCTTTTGTTATATTGCCAGATGTATTTGAGGGAACAGGAACTTCTATTGATCTTGCGCCAACCATGAAGGAAGAAAGGACGGACCTCCGCTGTTCCTCACTGGAATCAGAGCTTTTGTAAGCGATATAAAAGCGACGCACTGCGAGGTCGTCAGCTTCGGCGTTTAACATTTGCTGGTACTGATTTCGATATAGCCCGCCTATATACCTGAGAATAGCGAAGAAGAAGGTAGCAACCACGAGCCCCAACGCCAAGCGTTTGAGCAGTTCAGGCACACGATTCTCTGGTTTATTAAGTACTTCGTCTGCTTTAGCGGTCACCCGGTTTAGGTTCTGGACGTCGGTTCCCAGATTCAGCATTACGGCATCCTTTGAAGCCAGGAACCGGGTCGTCTCTTCATACCCTTTGTTCAAGGCGGTGGCGTACTGTACTTCAAGTTCGTTTTTGGTTGAAACTTTGGCTTTCGATATTTCCAGAATCTTGGAAAGAGCCTGTACGTCGCCAGTTTTCTTTGCCTCGCTGAGTGCATTCTGGATTTCAATCTCAAGTCCACTATTGTTTTCGCCTGGTCTCAACTCCTCAATATGACCCAAGGCCTTCCCTGCAGTTCGTTGAAATGCTTCATTGTAGAAACCCGGCCGGATGACATTGAGGGATTCTGAAATGGATACTAGCTTCTTGCTGGACTTCGGCAAGCGCCTTGGGCGCGCCAACCGAGGCTTCGTTCACCAAGATATACCCGAAGTAAACGACAATGAACGAAAACAAAACTCCGAGCACGATTGTCCCGGTCAGGAAACGCGCCGACGGACTTGGCAAATCGTTTCCGCCGCTCGTCTAATGAGTGCAGCATGAAGGGTACATAATCCAAACCATGCATTTCGTCGGTTTCACCTTTTGGCAACGAACTTCTGAGGGCGACAAGGAATTCTTCAGAATCAAGGATCCCGGTTACATAGTCGTTTAAGGTCTGCTGGTTGGTGAGATCCGGTAACGATTGTTCTTTTTTCGACGATTGTGAGAACAGTGTCCGTGCCAGATGGACTGCGATGAAAACCGGTATTGTGACAAGTAGAAACTGAATAACGCTCACAACAAAGATTGCTGCGAGACGGGAGTTGAATATCGAATAGAATTCGCTTCGGGCGAGCGTTTCTCTAAGATAAAAGAGAGCTGGATATGCCATCAGAACCAGTGAGATGTAAAAGGATGTTTTCGATTTTCCGCTACGCCAAAGCGTTAGACCAAGGATGCAGATCGTAACCAGCACCGAGACTGCAATTAATGATTCAAATGAGTCAAAGCGCATTATTTATGCTCCGAAGATGGGCTGTGAAACAACGAAGAACGATTAGTTCCAATTCGGAAATCCGAATAAGGGTTTTTTCGGCACGACGGCCTAGAGATTTCCAGGCTACTGATGTTTGAAAAACAGTTTCGCTAAAATTCATTACGGCTCACTCGATGCATGAGAAAGCGGAAGCGAGAAAGTGGAGCCAGTCGGTTACGAGGACGGCTGGGATAGTAAATGGTGAATGGTAAATAGTAAATAGTCAGAGGGAAGTAAACAGTAAACAGCAAACAGCAGACAGTCGAACCGTTTCTCGCGTTACCCGTTGTTGTTTAACGTTCGCTGTCTGCTGTTTGCGTGTTGAGGTGGAACTTTAATCCGTTCCGCCTGGTGGTTTCCGTTTGCGGGCCTTGTATTCCGACTTCTTCTTAAGACCCACTGCCTGCGCTTCGTTAGAGTCTCGTCCAAACTGGGCGACCACCTGGTCCTTCGCGCCCAGTATCAGATTGTGAAACTCCCATTCTCTCGCCACCGTGTTGTCACGCGCAGCCGCTGCCGCGGCTACAGCTTGCGCTTCGGTAGCTTGATCGGTGCCTAGCGCGGTGTGGACTGTCGTGATTGCGGCGGTGGCAAATGCGGGATTCGCCGGTGCGTATCTGGAGTTAGCTTGTAAGGCCGCGAAGCTGTCTCGGTCCGCTTGCAGCTGTGCTGGTGTAATGCGTTTGGTTTCGTTCTTCGCCATCGGTGAGAACTCCTTTTTGAGATTGAGAAATTAGCGGGTTGCGAGAAACGCCGCGCATGTTACGACAGACAACTGGACCCTGCAAGAGGTTTTTAGTCATGAGCGATGGGGCAAACTTCGTACGCCCTGGAGCTTAGAACCTACCCAGTTGCGCTATGGCAATCAGACCGGATGCTAAGAACATAAGACGGTGTGCTAAGAGCATGGGATGTCGCGCTAAGAACATCAGACGAGGTGCTAAAAACATAAGCAGATACGCGCAGCGTCTTAGCTCACACGCTTACAGCATAAGCAGTCACGATTAGAATCATGAGGCGCTAGCTGAGAAACATAGAGCGCCTGCTAACTTCGAATGAGTGACGGTTGAATGAGTTTTGCGGTCCGGGAACCCATTAAGTCAGAACCGGGAGCGTTACCGACCGAGTTCAATCTGCGATTATGACCACCCGGTCGCTCACGCTCCCGGTTCTGACTTCTTCCTGGCACAGGCTAATGAGTGAGTCTGACGGAATAAGAACTGATCCACGAAAGGACACGAAGTAACACGAAAAAATGATAACACGCGGCTCCTTTGTCTACTTATCAGGAGCTCGTCCAAAATCATCTTCCAAACGCACGATGTCGTCTTCGCCCAGATATTCGCCGCGCTGCACTTCTATGAACACAAGATTCGTTTCGCCGGGATTTTCCACTCTGTGCGCAGTGCCTTTCGGAATGTCTATCGCCTGTCCGGTCTCAACAATGTGCTCGCTGCCATCGAGAGTTACTTTCGCGGTCCCTTCGACTACGAACCAATGCTCAGCGCGTTGCGCGTGCTTCTGATAACTCAGCCGCTTTCCTGGCAGGACTTCGATCCGTTTGACCTTGAACCCACCTGCCTCGTCGAGCACGGTGAAGGTGCCCCAGGGGCGCCGATCAAACTTGGGCGAGTTGTCGATGGTGTTTGTTGTCATTCGTGTTCCCGAATCCGTTGCGTTGGCAGAAACTCCTCAAACTAACTGTTGGCGTTATAACCAAAGTTCAGCTCGCTGCGGCAGCGCGACGGTATTTCACCTGTTGCCGTTTCTTGTTCTTTCGAGACTTTGGCCGCAAGGGCGCATATCGGCCGGTGCGTTCCAAATCGTAGATTGTGTAACCAGTATCGAAGATGTCGCCAGACGAATTTGCATTGTCGACACTGTAATCAAAGATTCGACCATCCAGCCGTACGTAGACTGATCCGCAACGGCCTTTAAGATACTGTTCCCCACTCAAGAGCGCGTATAGATGTTGGCGCGTTCCCAAGGTGCCGGTGGGATGTACGGGAATGAACTCCTGGCCATCCGGCAATCGATAGACGTTTAACTCGAGTAATACAGCCCGGCCGTACCGCTGCAAGCGCGGCACAAAACCCTGTGGCAACCCAAAGCGCTGTTTGGAAGTGGCCTTTGCAGTTGGCGAATTTCGTTTGGTTGTTGGTCGCGTTTTGGAACCAAGCTTTTGCGCGGCAAGCGCCAGCGCGTCAGCAAGGCTTTCCAGGTGGCCATCATCAACGACGAGATTCTCAAACGAAGGATCAGTATGGGCCAGGACCTCTCGACACGCGCTGCGCAGGTCGTCGGACCCGTCGAGCAAGCCTTCGCTCATCTGTTTCAGTGTCGCCTGGCCTTTGTAGACAGCCTCTACCTTCTGACCGTCGGTCATCTCGGCCCACAAATGATCGCCGATGCTGCCATTCGACATTTCAACGGCGAGTTTACTTAATTCCGTGAGGCTTGCAAGAAAGTTTTGCGGTTAGCGGGTAAGTTTGATGGCGGTGCTCGGCCCAAGGAGCCGAGATCTTTACCGGGACGGCGGGCATCCGCCCCGCAATGAGCGCGTAGCGCGAGCGGTTAATGCGAAGGCACGCCGCGCCCGCTAATGCAGGCGGTTCTGACAGGATTGCGGAGACGCGCCCGCGTCCGACGAAACTTCGTAAGACTCACGCAGGCTTTGCGGACTCGTCTTTGGTCCTCCAGACAGCGAGGATCAGCCCAGCTAATGAGCAACCTACTAGCTGATAACTGATATTGATTAGATAGAGACCAAGCGGTCGTTGCTCGAAAATGACGGTGGCCGCCTGCGTGGTCACAATGAAACCGAGCCAGAGCCAGAATGCCGTGTGAATCCCGGCCATCGCGGTGGTTGCTTTTGCGTAGTGAACAAAGTGGGCCAGGATGTAAACCAAAACCAGGGAAGTTAGAAAGGCAATGGCCAACTCCTTCGTGTGGCTTTGGCTCTCTATTTCGGCGAGTTGTGCCGGGGACCAGTTAATGAGCTGGATAAACTTGTTTCCGAAGAGCAGCGGGGAGTACCAGAGTCCTCCAAGAATAAAGTGGATTAGGGTGGCGACGATCACCGCTACATATTTAATTTTCATACTGGTGTCTCCTTAGGGGGTTCAGGGATTAACTCTGCCGAGTCAAAAAAGACAACTCAATTTTTGTGGCAACACTACGCTCTTAATTGAGGAATTGCTTCTCGAAAATTGCGAGATCCAGACAAAGGTGGTGCTTCCGCCGCAGCTTTCCGTTAATGGAAATCATGAGATGGCGCTCCGGCCACTTTGAACGAAAGCGCCTGGATGCGTTTGGCCTTTACGGAAACAACGTTGTCCTGATTCTGTAGCGTGCCTTCGATTAAAAGAAACGGATGCTTCACCACAGTCAAACGGTTCTCATCGAAGATTTGTGGCGTGATGATAATGTTTGTCACCCCTGTCTCGTCTTCCAGAGTTAAAAATACAAATCCCTTGGCCGTGCCGGGCCGTTGCCTGACGATTACCCATCCGGCAACTTTAATCGCGCTGCCATTCGGCGCCTGCTGAATATCTATCGCGCGGCAAGCACCCAGCTTCTGCAACTCATGGCGATGAAAAGCCACCGGATGCCTTCCGATGGTTAACCCAGTGCCGCGAAAGTCGGCGTCCATTCTTTCCGGCCGCGTCATCGGGACCAGCGGCGAGTTGCCGTCCTGTTCGTGCAGCTCTTCATACAACTCGCCCGCGGCCCGCGCCACCCGTTCCACTTGCCACAAGGCATCGCGCCGATTTGTGTGTCCGACAAACTTTAGTTTGTCGTCTAGTATTGGTGACTCCGGAGCACGACAAACTAAAGTTTGTCGGAAATCTTGCTGAATGAAATTCAACGCGCCCACCGCAGCCAGCTTTCTCATTTCATCCTTGCGCAATTCAGGCACGCGATTGTGTAGATCATCGATGCTGGTAAATGGTGATTTATTACGTTCGCGTACTATCGCCTGGCCCGATTGTTCGCTCAAACCTTTCACGTACCGCAATCCGAGCCGAAGCACCAAACTTCTGTCGCCCTCTTCGACGACCTCAAAACTAGTAGAGACCTCTAACCCCGGGCTCACGCCTGGGACTACTATCTGCCGCGCCTGACGGCGCCTGGTTTTCGACGTTGGACGTTGGGCGTTGGACGTTGGACTCTCTTCTTCTTCAATCGTGCACAACCAATCCGACCGGCACACATCCACCGGATTCACTTTCAATCCATGCCGCTGCGCGTCTTTAACCAGCGTGAACGGTTGATAAAAACCCATTGGCTGATTGTTTAGAATTGCCGCCGTAAACGCGGCCAGGTAATGACATTTCAGATACGCACTCGCATAAGCGATCAAAGCAAAGCTGGCCGCATGCGATTCAGGAAAACCGTATAGCGCAAACGAAGTGATCGACTGCACAATCTCTTCCTGCGTCTTCTGAGGAATGCCATTGACCGCCATGCCGCGGCGTAGCTTCACTTCAATTTCCTTCATTCGAGCTTCCGAGCGTTTGAAGCCAAACGCGCGCCGCAACTCCTCCGCTTCACCTCCGGAGAAACCTGCGCAAATCATCGCCATCTTTAATAGTTGTTCCTGAAACAAGGGCACGCCCAGAGTTCGCTTTAGTACCGGTTCCAACAACGGATGCGCATAAACGATCGGCTCGCGACCCATCCGGCGTTTCAAATAGGGATTCACCATGTTGCCGACAATCGGGCCCGGGCGAATGATGGCCACCTGGACCACGATGTCGTAAAACTTTTTCGGATGCAGCCGCGGTAGACACGACATTTGCGCGCGACTCTCAACCTGAAACAAACCAATCGTGTCCGCTTTTTGCAGGGCCTCGTAGACTTTTGCGTCGTCCTGTGGCAAGTGGGCCAAATCAACTTCTTCCTTGTAAGAGTCACGGATCAATTGAATCGAATCTTCCAGCACCGCCATCATTCCCAGTCCCAGCAGGTCCACTTTTATCATTCCCAGATCGGCGCAATCTTCTTTGTCCCACTGCACTACCACCCGGCCGGGCATTGCGGCTGGCTCGAGCGGCACGACAGAGTTGAGTTGGCCCTGGCAAATAACCATGCCGCCTGAATGCTGTCCCAGGTGCCGCGGCAGATCCTGCACGCGTTGATAAAGCTCAAAGAATTTTCTGATCCGGGGATTCCTGATATCCAGACCGGCATCGCGAAACTGCCGCTCCGTAGTGTCCTTCGGATCTTTCCATTCCCATGTGTTGACCAGGCCGGAAAGTTTTCCCAGCGTCTCGTCATCGAAGCCGAGAACTTTTCCAACTTCACGCGCCGCCGATTTGCCTCGATACGTTATGACGTTGGCGGTCATTGCCGCGCCTAGTTTTCCATAACGCTCGTAAACGTATTGAATCGCGCGTTCGCGTTGGTCGCCGCTCGGCAAATCGAGATCGATGTCCGGCCATTCGCCACGTTCTTCGGAAAGAAATCGTTCAAACAATAATTCCATGCCCACCGGATCGACGGCCGTGATGCCCAGGCTGTAACAGACGGCGCTATTTGCCGCCGAGCCGCGTCCCTGAATCAAAATCTCCTGCTCACGGCAAAACCGCACGATGTCCCAAACGATCAGGAAGTAACCTTCGAGTTTCAACTTTTCGATGAGCTGGAGCTCGCGCTCAATTTGTTTCCACGCGACTTCGAATTTGGGTTTCCCGTTTGAGCCGGAATAGCGCAGGCGCGCGCCTTCCGCAGTTCGTTGCCGCAGGAAGGAGGTCATCGTCTCTCCTTCCGGCACCGGATACCTGGGAAACTCGTAACCCAGATCTGCGAGGGTAAATTCAAGCCGCGACGAAAGCTCCGACGTGTTGGCAATTGCCTCAGGCAAATCCGCAAATATGCGGGCCATAATTTTTGGCGCTTTCAAATAGCGTTCAGAATTTTGGGCTAACAATCGCCCGGCAGTTTCAAGTCGCACATGATTTCGAATGCAGGTAAACACGTCTGCAACTTCTCGCTGCGCGCGACTGGCATGGCTCACCCCATTCGTCGCCAACAACGGCAAACTTAAACGCCTGGCTATCTGCACGACTGCTTGATTGCGCGCTTCTTCGTCACGATTAAGGTGTCGCTGCAACTCAGCGTAAACATTTCCCTTCCCGAAAATTTCTACTAACCACTCAGCTTGTCTCCGCGCATCCTCTGCGCTCTCTGCGTCTTTGCGGTGAAATGCCTTCGCCAGTGGCCCATCGTGATCCCCAGTCAAGCAAACCAGCCCTTCCGAATATTCGGCCAGCTCTTCAGGGGTAACCGAACATTCGCCTGGCTTCGCATGTTTCGGCACCCGCATTTTCATTAACGTTATGAGACGGCAAAGATTTTGATAACCGGTTCGATTACGGACCAGGAGCGGGATTGAGAACGTTTCGTTTGGCAGAGTCGATCGTTTTTGTCCAAGGTCCAAGGTCCAAGGTCCAACCTCCGCTGGATCATCTTGTCTTTGACTTCGGACTTTGGACTTTGGACTTTGGACTCGTGATCGACTTTGGACTACCGTGATTTCGGCCCCGATATGCGCCTGGAGCTCATTCTTTTTCGCCGCCAGATGAAACCGCGGACTTCCATACACACCGTCGCGATCGAGCAATGCCATCGCCGGCATTTTTAATTCCCGCGCCGCGGCAATTAGCTCTTCCGGCACCGAAGCGCCTTCGAGAAAACTAAATGCCGAGCGTGCATGTAGTTCGACGTAACTCATCTCGTTGCCGATGCTATCCGCAGATTTCGCAGATTACACAAATTCAAAGAAGGTTGGTGGCAGCTGCGTTGAGGGAACAAAGACCTTCTGGAATTTCCGTCCTTACTCTCCTCTCTTTTAAAAATCTGCGTAATCTGTGTAATCTGCGGATAACTCCTCAGTCGTAAACTCCTTCGACAAACCATGTTCCATTTCCCAACTCACGAAAGACGCGATAGAGCCCTTGCTGTGAAAGTCCGGCGGCTTTCTCAGAAGATTCAAGTCCCACGTCCCACTCATCCCGGGCCCAAAAATCCGTGCGCCACCAGTCGCCCGACGTCCGCCATGGACCAGCCACCGAAACTACTTTTCCATACACGCTTCTATTTTTGTCCCAGGCGCTAATCTCTCGCGGGCAACCCTTATCGGCTTGCACGATGGCCCGCAACGGCGGCCGAAAAACCCGAAACCCCAGTGGCGATTTCGGATTATCTTTTTCTGACCACTGACTACTGACCACTGGCCACTGATCCCTGTTTTTCTGTTTACTTCTCTTCCGCTTCGGCTCTTTCAACACAAACCTGTTCACCCGAAACGCATCCGGACGATGCGTATCGAGCAATTCAGCCGACCCGATATTTGATGGTCCAACCAGTTTGGCCAGGCGCGCCAACATGAGTTCCAGTTTCTCTGGTTCCGGCGCCAGCGGAATAAACAATCCCGTCTGCAATAGACGCGGCTTCACGGGTTCACAATGTATGGCAACGGCCAACACGGCCGACGGCGGCGGATGCATTTCGGTGTCGAGCAATAACAGCTTGAGAAACACTTTGTGATCGCGCATGGGATAAGGCAGGTTGAGATTGAGTTCATGTGAGGCGCCTGTTTCCAGTTTCAGCTTTACATGCAACGCGTTGGTGGCCAGCGCATACGCATTGAGGCTCGCGCAGATCTGATTGAGGAGTCGCGCAAGTATGAAAGACAGAGGTTCCAACTCGGCGATGGGATAATCCAGCTCGATTGAATTTTCGAAAACCGGCGCGGGCTGAGGGAGTTTCAGGTGACGATTAGTTTTTCCGCTCGCCAGTTGTTGCAGCCTTACTCCCACTTGGCCCAGGCGTTCAGAAACGCCGGTCACCGGCAACTCGGCAAACTCTCTGAAGGTGTGCACACCCCAGAGCCGGAGCGTCTCCAGAATTTCCGTCGCCTGCTTTTCCTCAATCCCGACGAGAGAGCATTGCAGAACTTTTAACGGTAACGCGCCCAGGCAGGTGAGTTCCTCGCCGGGAGCGGTGAAAGTGAGGCCGTTACAAAACTTCGCCGCATGAATGGCAGCATCAGGATTGGCCGCGAGTGCGACGTTAACCTTACAACCCAACCCGCCCTTCCCTTTCCGCTTTGCTTGTTTCGCGATTTGATTGGCCAGCTCGTAGGAGGATCCAAATAGTAAGGCGCATCCCTCTATATCCATCACTATGGTGTGAGAGTCCACCTCTTCAACTAACGGAGAAAAAGCATAGGCAAACTCTGGGAGAGAGCGGGGGGTGGGCCCCGCCGCTGGGGTGACAGACAGCTCCGCCGGGATATGCCGGCAATAAATACTCGCAAACATGGCTTTTTCAGGAAGTAGAACTAAAAAACGCGTGAGGCGAAGATTAGCGAAAATTAGCGAATACTGTCAAGGCTTATTAGGTAACGGAAAGAAGTCGATGGCACCGCGGCGCCCCTGTCAGAACCGCCTGCGTTAGCGGGCGGGCCCCTTCCTTACTTGCAAGAACTTGTTCTCGCCAAGCGTTGCGAGAAGGCGCCTGCGGTCCCCGTGAAGAGATTGAGTTAACGCGCCACTCTAACGAGGACCTCTCCATTTCTTCTGTTGAGGTGAAGGGGGCGCTGGCATTCGACCTGGAAATTCAGTCCACGCAAAAGATTTGCATGCGGCAGAGGGCTCGAATTAAAGGTACGACTATTTAACTTTTCGATATTTAACTTTCCAGCCGCCGAAGCTGAGGAAACATTTTTACCGGGGAATCTCCGGGAGGCCAGGGCTGCTTCGCTGCGAGTGGGAGGAAATTCAGACACCTCCAACAGGTCAGAATTCACTGACCACAAACCCGTTTCCTGTTTCAATTCCAAAGCCAGGGCGGCGCAGGATTTCGCGCAACTCTCTTCTGCGATTACAACGAGCGCTGTCGGCGTAGCTTCCAAAGTTCGCCGAAAGCGATACCACCATGAAGAAATTATCCGTCGCGCATCTTTGGTGGGAATGCCTGCGAGATCAAGCGTCACCAGTCCAAAGCCGCCACCCTGTAACAATAAATCAGTGGCCTTGAATGCATGCTCCAGATTGTCAGCGCAACGTATCCAGAGCAATCGCTCTAAATTTATTCCTGCGTGTGCGGCTGAGGCAGGATCAAACACATTGCTGGTGTCCACCAGGGCGCACACTTCTTCATGCGTGGTGGCGTGGGCCAGGGCGGCAAGCATGAAACTGGTACGGCCCGAAGATGCTGGTCCAAAGATTTCGGTAATAGCGCCGCGTGGCAGTCCTCCACCCGTGAAAGAATCGATTTGAGAAATACCTGAGGAAAGTAGTTCGGCCGGGCCTTTTTCCTGCAGATTAAAGGCGGAACCGAAGCGCGATGCAATTTCAGTTTGGATTTCAGCTTTTGAAAGTGCAGCTCTCATGACTTATAACCCGTAACGCAAACTGTTAGTTTGCGATCTTTGGCAAACGCATCGGACGACGCAAACTAAGCCGGGGTCCCCGCGCGGGCAGCCCGCGTGGGGTGGTAGCAGTTTGCGTTACATCTGAACCATGGCGCGCAAAACTTCATCAGGTTCCGCAGAAGACTTTTTCCCTGACAAATTAACTTTGCCTTCACTGCGTCTAGCGGCCGCTGATTGCAAAGCGTGTGACCTTTGGAAACTAGGCACGCAAACCGTCTTCGGAGAAGGTCGCCGCCGCGCGTTAGTCATGTTCATTGGCGAACAACCCGGTAATGAAGAAGATCTCAAAGGCAAACCTTTTGTCGGTCCAGCCGGACGGCTATTTGATAACTCACTCGATGAAGCCGGCATCGATCGCGCTCAAACTTACGTCACCAATGTGGTCAAACATTTTAAGTGGGAGCCGCGCGGCAAACGCCGCATTCACAAAAAACCAAACGCTCAGGAAATCTCCGCCTGCCGCCCCTGGCTCGAGGCCGAGATCGCACTCGTCAAGCCGCAGGTGATCGTTGCCCTGGGCGCCACCGCGGCGCAGGCCCTGCTGGGCGCAAAATTTCGGGTTACCAAACAACGCGGGCAGTTTATTGAATCCACTCTTGCTCCGTACGTAATGGCCACCGTCCATCCTTCCTCAATCCTGCGTGCCCCCGATGATGAAACCCGACGCCTCGAACATCGTCGCTTCGTCAATGATCTAAAAAAACTCGCCCAGGTTCTTAAGTAGGAACAGACATTCCTGTCTGTCCTTGGGACAGGCAAGAATGCCTGTCCTACATTTCGCTTGACCCCGCCCACCGTATTCGATAATATTCGGGTGATTTTCGCTTGCTGCCGAAAATACCATAGCGCTCCGGCGCGAAGCAAGACTTTTAGGAAGGAATTTAAAATGCCTGTCACAGCACGGCAACGGCAGATTTACGAGTACATCTGCCGTTACAACGAAAGCCACCAGCAGCCTCCCACAATTGCCGAGATTGGAAAGCAATTTCAGATGACTTCCTCGGCCAGTGTGCACGGCATTCTTTCTGTGCTCGAACGCGAGGGACTTATCAGGCGCATTCCAAACGTAAGCCGCGGCATCGAGATCATTCCGTCAGCCAGCCCAGACTCCAACGAATCTGAGATTCCACTGTTGGGCTTAGTAGCCGCGGGTCAACCCATTGAGGCAGTCCTCGCCCATGAAACCGTTGCGGTGCCCAAAAATATGATCGGGCGCGGGCGCATGTTCGCGCTCCGGGTGCGCGGCGATTCAATGATTGACGAAAATATTCAGGACAACGACATCATCATCGTTTCGTCGCAGGAGACAGCGGAAAATGGCCAGGTCGTGGTAGCGCTGATCGATGGCAACTATGCCACGGTGAAGAAATTTTATCGCGAGCCTGACTTTATCCGTCTCGAGCCCGCCAATCCGCAGTTCAAAGCAATTTTCATTAAGACTCCGGGCCGGATTCAGCTACAGGGCGTCGTCCGCGGTCTTATTCGCAACTACTCCGCTCCCGCCCAGGTCTGACAAGCGAGGCGGATAATGTCTGAAAATGAAGCCACTGATCTTGATAACAATCTGGCCGACGTAAGCTTCTGCGCCTTTGCCTTATCTGATTGCGTGGTCCATGTCTCGCCTGAGTCGGCAAAATATCTCCGAGCCGTTCATCGAACCGCACTCGAGCTGGCGGTGCCGAATCTTTTCGGCTGTGAGATTGGCGGATACTGGCTAACGCCTGATCAGATCGGCCAGTTACGAAAATTGCCGGAATGCTATCCGGCGAATGAAGTCGATCTGGTAAAGCATGCTATTGAGGCGTTTCTCAGAGCGCAAATCTCAAAGCTTGAATGGCTGGGAACAAAGTAGGGGCCGGCATGGGTCCGGTTCGATTCGCGAAAAGGGTTAGCCAGTCGACGTCGGTTCAAGATCAGCTTTCCTCGCCCTCTTCAGCACGATCAATCCAATCCCAGACATGATCATGGCTCCCCCGGCAATCGTGCGCCAATCAAGTTTTTCGTCCAGCACTAACATTCCCAGTATCACTGCCACCACCGGTGTCACCAGGGCAATCAACATCGTGTTAGTTACGTCCATGTGCTGCACCAGCCAGTAATAAAGCATGAACGCTACAACGGAACCGACGATCGCGAGATAGAAAAGCGAAACAACAGCCATTCCGGTCCAGCGATAATGAAAAGGATTTCCTTCCGTCGAAATGCCGACCAGCAGGAGCGGAATAAGACCAAAAACCATTTGCCCTCCCGCAAGGATCGCCGGATTGAGTTTCGCCCCCCGTGCCTTTACCAGCACGTTCGCATAGGCAGTACATGAAGAGCCGACCACGAGAGCAGCACATCCTGCAAAGGCTCTTGGTCCGGCAATGCTCAACTGGTTGGAGAAAATCACCCCAACTCCGGCAGCGCCCAGTACTACTCCTAAGATCCTGGCCGGCGTCATTTGTTCACCGGGAAGGTAAAAATGGGCGATGACCAACCCGAACACAGGAATCATGGTTTGCAGCAGAGCGGCCAGCCCTGAAGAAATATGTTGCTCGCCCCAGAAAACCGCGCCGTAGTTAACACTGAAAGCTAAGACGCCGGTCGTTGCCAGGAGCAGCCAGTCGGCGCGCGCGCGCGGCAGCGACAGCCCACGCGCCTTCACGATCACAAAGAGAATCGTGGAGGCGATGACAAACCTGATGCCGGCAAATGTAAATGGCGGGAGATCGCTGAGACCAAGCTTGATAAACAGCCACGTCGAGCCCCAGATCAAACACAGAACAAGAAAGACGAGGCGTGGTTTCATCAGTTAACTTAGTTCCGTCAAACGAAATATTTATGGATCCCTTTTTAGGACCATCTCATCAATAGGAGCGGCAAGTTAGACCAAAGGCTAACTTGCCGCTCCTGCACCATTGTTCTTTTGAATGGCGAAATGTTTACGCCGGCGCATTTATTAGCTTTACGATCGCAAACGCACCGCCCTGCGAATCCTGCAGTATCGCGAAGCGCCCAATGCCGGGAATGTCCATCGGCGGAGCGCACGTAGTCGCACCGAGTTCGCCGGCCTTCGCCACCATAGCGTCAGTGTCGTCCACCGCGAAGTAAACCAGCCAATTGGGCGGCATCTCGCCCATCTCCGGTGGCGGCGTGTACATTCCGCCGGCCGGCCGTTCGCCGTTCATGAACGATGTGTACGTCATCCCTGGCGCCATCTCCTGCACGTTCTTGCCCCAACCGAAAAGGCCCGTGTAAAAGTCGCCTGCCTTCTCCGTATCCGGAGTTGCGAGTTCGTTCCAACAAACAGAGTTAGGCACGTTCACGATGCTCGCACCTGTGTGGGCCTTTGCTTCCCACAGCGAAAACATGGCTCCCGTCGGATCCTGAATCACTGCCATGCGCCCGACGTCCATTACATCAAAGGGCTCTTTCATAAGAGTCGCGCCCAGCTCTTTTGCTTTCGCGGCCGAGTTGTCCGCGCTGGTAACCAACACGTATGACATCCAGTGGGTCGGGACACCGTGATCTGTCATTTCACTGGGCATCTGGTAGAGGGCACCAACGTCCTTGCCATCCTGCTTGAGCATGGTGTAGACCCCGGCGGGGCCCATGGGTTGGTCTTCGAAGTTCCAGTCAAACAGAGCGGTGTAAAATTTCTTCGCCCCCTCGCTATCTGTCGTGCCTAGTTCAAACCAACAAAAAGTTCCCGGCGCATACTCCGGCGACTCCTGCATTCGTGCTTCAGTCATTGCTTCATCTCCTCGAGGGCTAGGGCGCAAAAACTCATAGGGAGACTGCGAGCGTCTTTGCGACATTTAATTACGATTTTGGGTGGAGCGCTATGATAACTGCATCAGCAGGCTATGCAAAAACGGAAAACGCTACCTCCGGCAAGCCGAAAGTAGCGTAGTCCGTTTCCTATCTAATCGCTCAAACTCTCAAACCGAAGCTCTCGAGTCTAAGTTTTCAAAAGGATGGCAGCTTCGCATGTACACACTAGGCTGCCGGATTTATATCCCGAAGTTCACTTGCGGTTAAGTTTGAACCTCGGTCAGCACGCGGACTGCTTTCGCAATCCTCGCATCCTTTCGAATGCGGTGCCGTTAGGTTTTTGTTCTGGTGGCTTTTCCTCCACCTCCGGTTACGACCCGGCAACGTTAGCTCAACTTTCGCCGAGCTGTTCGCCCCCTTCGGCGGGTCCTGTCCAAAGGGGCGCTACTCGTTTTGATCCGAGTAGCTCAAGAAGACCTTTCAGCCTCCTCTAGCAAAGCCTTTCGGCTTCGACTCAGGGCGTCAATAGAATCAACAGCCGCCTGCTAATTCCCTCTTCCGTGTGTCACCACATCGGTTGCCGATCCCTTCGTCGGTCTCGAAGGCCGTGACCCTCGTGACAGGGAGGTTTATACGCGAATGATTTTTTTAGGTCAAACTTTGGTGTGTTTTATTTTTTCGAGGTGAGTTTTTGCTTTTGTGACGACTTGCGGCACGCGTTCAATCGAGGTTAACAGAACCTTTTTCACCCCAAATATTCTCGCCTTTAACCTTTGTTTAAGTCTGTGCGCGCGCTCTGTGTCCCCAATGGTGTTCTTAGTTGATCGACCGTTCACCGCAGAGACACAGAGGGCACAGAGATTGCGCAGAGAAATCCTGGGAGTTTTTATCTCCTCAGTTGCACCGAACCTTGTGCATCACAAATTCCTGCCGTTCTGCTTTGCCATTCTGCATGCCCTCAATGCTCGCCCACATCAGCGCCTTGCCTTTGCGCTCATAGATCACACGCTGCGGAAAGTCGTGCTTCAAATTCTCGAATGTCGCTTTTCCTCCAAAAGCGTCTTTGAGTGGAAACGAAACACGCGCACCGCCGCCGGGTTGCGGGAGAAACACCAAACTTCCCTTCTCTTCACGAAACTGCATAAATTCAAAGGAAACGGTGCGATTTCCTCGTACAGTCCGGCCCATTCCCAACATCGACCCGCCTGATGGTTTTGACCAGATTTCTTCGATCACCGCGTTTCCTTCGCGGCCTTGCCAGCAGCCGCTCATCCACGACATATCCACAAGCGACGCCTTACTCTGTGGCAAACCGGTGCCGGCGAAAACAATCAAAGCGAAAACAGGTAACACGATGCGCCTCAAAACCATTGGGGGTCTCCTTCAGTTTCCAGAGAATGGAAATCGTTTTTTTAAAGTTCGGCTATCGCCGCACGAATGGATTCCTGCACTTCCAACATTTCAGCTTCGTTTGCATATTTGGTGCGCGGCCAGAAAAAGCCTTTCAGTCCATCTTTTCTTTTGCGCGGAACAATGTGCACGTGCAGGTGTGGAACGCTCTGGCTGACTCGATTATTCATGGCGACGAATGAGCCCTCTGCGGATAGTGCTTTTTCGACAGCGCGCGAAAGCAGTTGAACATTCTGAAACAACGGCGCCACCAGTTCCTCCGGTAAGTCACTCAGAGTTTCGAAGTGACTTCGAGGGACTAACAAACAGTGGCCTCGAAAAAGTGGGCGATGATCCAGAAATGCGATGCACGTTTCGTCTTCGAAGACGATTGTTGCGCCCACCTCGCCGTTGATGATCCCACAAAACAAGCAGCTCATTTGATTGGCGTCGCGAAATCTCGTTGCATTTTGAACGACCTAACGCGAAGAGATCTCACTACTGCACTGGTCTCACAGCATTTTCAAAAGCTTTTGTGCCCAGCGTATTCAAAACTTCTCGCTTCGTTAACCAACCCCTGCGCGCCATACCCACGCCGTATTTCAGGTTATTCATAGCACCGGTTGAGTGCGCGTCGACCGAAATCACAAACTTGATCTTTCGTTTGCGCGCCTCGCGGATCCAACGCGGCTCCATATCCAGCCGCCAGGGATCGCCATTTACTTCAATCGCCGCGCGCGACTCGGCAATCACGTCGAGAATTTGTTCGAGGTCGCAGTCAAACGGCGGACGCCGTTGAATCAAACGGCCGAGCGCGTGTCCCCAAATCTTGAATACCGGTTGGCGCATTGCGGTCACGATTCGCTTAGTCATCTTGGCCGAGTCCATCTTGTAACGCGCGTGGATGCTCGCGACGATCACGTCAAACTGTTCCAGTATTTTGTGGGGGTAATCGAGCTGGCCGCTGGCCACGATATCGGATTCCGTGCCGCGCAGGATTTTTACTTTCACCCTCTCCTGCACTTCAGCGATCTCGTCCCATTGACGCTTCAGACGATCCACTGTAACGCCGCCGGCATACGAAGCGGTGGGTGAATGGTCGGTGATAGTCACATATTTCATGCCCAACGCTTCCGCGGCGCGGGCCATTTCCTCTACCGAATGCTTACCGTCGGAATACGTGGTGTGACAATGGACCATGCCCTGGATGTCAGCCAGCGTAACCAGATCACTCGGCAGTTTACCTGCTAGCGCTGCTTCCACTTCGCCTGCGTCTTCGCGCAACTCAGGCGGCACATATTCCATTCCCAGTTGACGGTAAATGTCTCCATCTTCGGACAACAGTTCGCGTGTCGCTTTCGATTTTCGCGCTGCGCCTTTGGTTCGCCTGGCCCCAGCTTTTGGCCGGCCAGGATTATTCGCCACCTGCTGCAATTTGTTGACGTGTGCTTTCGATCCTGTTTCCGTTAACAACGCGAGCGGAAACTCGTCAGGCCTCGCGGCCACCACTGAAACCCGCGCGCCATCGGCGAGACGGACAGTGCACGCCTCTTCCATCTTTTCAATGACCTCAACAATCAAAGGAAAGCGAAGAAAGTGTTCGACTACAACCGCAGGACGTCCTGTCTTGACGACGATGCGAATCGTACCAACAGTCTCTTTCCAACGCCGAAGCGAGCCGGCGAAACTAACCTGCGACGTTTCGCGTGAAGTCTCCAGGTATGTAGCAATCTGTTCAGCGGCTTGCAGTGCGCGATGGAGATGTAGCCGGTCCGGCTTCTTGCCTCGCTGTCGATGACTGCTGATTGCCTCGAGGAGTTTCGCTTCCGTTTTCGCGCCAAACCCTTTTAGGTTTCTGATCTCCCCCGCTTCCGCCGCCGCCTTGAGCTGGGCAATTGAGCTGACGCCTAGTGACTCGTGCAGAACCTGGATCTTGCCGATTGAAAGTCCCGGCAACGCAGAAAGTTCGAGAATGCCAGGAGGAAACTCCTGCTTGAGTCCGCGCAAAACTGAGGACTCGCCAGTCAGATACAATTGCTCGATCTGCGAAGCAAGCGCATCGCCGATTCCGCGCATTGAAGTCAAATTGTTTTGAAGCACCACCTCGCCTATGTCTTCCGTCATCCCGGCTACAACGCGAGCGCCGGCCTGATAGGCACGCGCTTTGAACCGATCCTTGCCACCCTTCAATTCCAGAAGCGCTGCAATCTCCTGAAGCGCAGCGGCAATTGCGAATTTATCCAGACGCTTGTTCTTAGCCATAACTCCAAAAGCGATACAAGAACTGTTTCAAGATTTGATTTCAGGCACTCTCACTTCAGTAATTGACGGTAACGATTGTCAACGGCGAACGTGTTCGCGGCTTTGCCGCCTTCCGTGCGGAAAGGCTCAGCCTTTCCGGGCCCAAACTCGTTCATAGCGGAGGCTACGCCTCATGATTCGCATCTCTAAAGATTCGCCAGTTTACTATCTAACTTCCGTTGCGAATAATCGCCTTCCAGTCTTTCAGACAGAAAAACTCAGGAAACTAATGTGCGATTCCCTCTACGAAGCTCGTACTTCAGCCAGGTTTTTACTTTTCGCCTACGTGATAATGCTAAACCATATTCATGTATTAGTCGGGTCGCAGCGAAAACCATCCGAGGTTCTGCGCTACGTTAACGGAATCGCCGGACGGCGAATAATCGATTTTTTGAAGGAAGAAGGTTTCGAATCATCTTTGCAGAAGCTGAGTCATTCGAAAGGCCCTCGTCAACACAAGTACTCGCTTTGGGATCATCATCCAAATCTGAAACTGGTGACGACAGAGAATGGACTAATGGAGAAAGCCAATTATATTCATCAGAATCCAGTTCGTGCGGGTTTAGTAGAACGCGCTGAGGACTATCGCTGGTCGAGCGTGCGCTGCTGGCAGCGGAAACCGCTTGAAGATGAACCTCTGTCTATGGACATTGATCAAATAGCGTGGCACAGAGCGTGAGGCGCAGCCTCGCTCCATACTCGCCTTGACGGAAAGGCACAGCCTTTCCGCACGGAATGCGGCAGAGCCGCAGCAACAGATGCTTCTGTCTGTATTAGCCAGCGACGCCCGCACTGTCCACACGCAAGCCTACCAAAGGCCCGCTTACTGCATCCGAGAGCGCTCGTCTATAATTCTTCAAAACCCAAAACGTTTCAGTTCAAGGAGAGGTCTTCATGCCCATCGCTTCAATCAATCCGGCTAACGGCGAAACGTTCAAGACTTTTGAGGCGCTCAGTGAAACCGAGCTCGACGAGAAACTGCAGCGCGCTGCGGAAACGTTTGCCGCCTACAGGCAAACTTCCATGGCCGACCGCGCCGGTTGGATGATACGCGCAGCTGAGATCCTTGAGGCGGAGAAGAAGGAATTCGCCCGGTTGATGACCTCTGAAATGGGCAAGCCGATCGCCGGCGCTGTGGGTGAAGTTGAAAAGTGTGCATGGGTTTGCCGTTACTATGCTGAAACTGCCGCGCAGCACCTCGCGGATCAATTGGTCCAGACAACTGCAAGCAAGAGCTTTGTCAGCTTTCAACCGCTCGGGCCGGTACTGGCAGTGATGCCCTGGAATTTTCCGTTTTGGCAGGTCTTTCGTTTTGCCGCGCCGGCATTGATGGCTGGAAACGTCGGGCTTCTGAAGCACTCTTCAAATGTTCCGGGTTGTGCCCTCGCAATTGAGGACATTTTCCTGCGCGCGGGATTCCCTTCAGGCGCGTTTCAAACATTGCTGATTGGATCAGAAGTGGTCCAGCGAGTGCTCGAAGACGCGCGCGTCGCCGCGGCAACCCTGACGGGAAGTGAGCCGGCCGGGCGAAGCGTGGCGAGCATTGCCGGAAAGCAGATCAAGAAAACAGTGCTTGAGCTTGGCGGAAGCGATCCATTCATCGTCATGCCGTCGGCTGATCTGAGTGAAGCAGTGACGACGGGCGTGAAGGCTCGAACGATAAATAATGGCCAGTCATGCATCGCCGCAAAGCGTTTTATCGTAGCTTCGGAAGTGTACGATGAGTTTGAGCGAAGTTTTGTTGAAGGCATGAAAGGCTTGCGCATCGGCGATCCGTTGAACGAGTCTACCGAGATTGGGCCGCTGGCTACCGAGCAAATTCTTAAAGACGTGGACGACCAGGTCAAAACTTCGGTAGCCGCCGGCGCTATTGTTCTCACCGGCGGCAGGAGAGTAGATGGGCCGGGCAATTTTTATGAACCCACAGTGCTCGTGAATATTCCTCCCGGTTCCCCCGCGTCGTGCGAAGAAGTCTTTGGTCCAGTGGCGCTTCTCTTTCGAGTGAATTCCATCGACGAAGCTATTCAACTCGCGAATAACACAACCTTCGGACTGGGCGCTGCCGCCTGGACCACCGACGATCAGGAGCGCGAACGTTTCATCACTGAACTCGAAGCGGGCTGCGTATTTATTAATGGCATGGTCGCGTCTGACCCACGCCTCCCCTTTGGTGGGATTAAGGCGTCAGGATTTGGTCGCGAGCTCGGCGAGTTTGGCATTCGCGAATTCGTCAACGTCAAAACCGTTTGGATAAAATAATTCGATCCGATATCAACCTAAGCGGGGCTACAAAACAGTGGAGACATAATGGACGAACTCATCAAGCAGGTATCAGCGAAAGCGGGAATCTCGGAAGATCAAGCGCGCTCAGCAGTTAACACGGTGGCGGAATTTATTAAGGATCGAGCGCCGGCGCCAATTGCCGGTCAGATCGAGAATGCCATGAAGGGCGAAGGCGGCGGACTTGGAGGGTCGGTAGGCGACATAGCAAACAAGGTCGGAGGTTTACTCGGCTAAAGCCTCGAACGCAGATCCATCATTAGAACAAGGGCCACCGGAATCCTCGTTAAAGAGAACTTCCGGTGGCTTTCTTGTGTTAGCGGCTACGCGGATTCGCACCCGTGTCATCGGGTTGCCAGTCAACAACCGGTTGAATCGAAGGATTGCCCCGGCAGATCCAAACGTTCGCGCGCATGCCAGCCCTCAAAACGAAAGGCTTCTTTTCAATGCGGCTCCAGTCATCCTTCGTAAACTCTTCTCCGTTTATCAGGTAGAACCTTGAAGGATCATTCGTTCGGGGATGACGGATGGTGACGCTTTCAGTCGTGTCGAAGTTGGTGCGCATGCGGAGGAAAGTGCTTCCCTTCCGACGACGATAGACGAGCACCCGGCCGTCGTACAAAGTTAAGTCATTCCGATCACACTTTAGTTGAGCTGGCGGCATCATGCGGCCTCGCTCCTGAGGGAAAGAGCCGGCAGAGACAGTCGCGGTCAGAATTGTCATTGCTACAACCGGTGCGAATAACTTACGCATTGGAATCTCCTCGTCGAAAGAAAGAAGGAGTGCCTCGAGGAAGCACTCCCATCTCTCTTTATGTGCGCTCAGCGTTATTTCCCGGCGCGGTAAGTTGACCACATGGTGTCCTGCCGATCTGCTTGTCCAGCAGTGAACTTGTACATGCAAGCATCGTCAGTGTAGTCCATGAAGTTTTCGTAAGGATCTAAACCCGCTTTGCTCTTGCACGTATCCTGGTTGCCGCTGGGACAACCAAAAGTCGCCGACCGCTCGGCTGGCGTGTCGCTCACACTGTCGCCGCTTCCGTTACAGCCGCCCTGGAAAGTGTGATAGAGACCGAGCCAGTGGCCCACTTCGTGAGTACCAGTGTCGCCCTCGTTATATGGAACGTAACTTGAGCCCGGGAGCGAAGCCCAGTAGCAAACCACGCCATCTGCCTTTGGTTGCGAAGCATAGCTGGATGGGAATGTGGCCCAGCCAAGATAACCACCACCGCTATTGGTGTAGAAGTTAAGATCATCGGCAGTCCCCACGCGCAGAGCGTTCTTCATTTGCGTTTCCGCGCTCGAGCCTGGGCCAGCCGCATACCATGTGTTGTTTTGAGTCCGCGTCACACCTGCTTTGAAGAAACGAAACGAGGTGTTTGATGCGGCAGTTCGATACGCCGGAGTGTCCTGACCTGCATAGTGCTCGTTCATCGTATTAATCTGATTATCGAGCCATGTTTCGGAGATATTGCCCACGCCGTCCGACCTGTACACTACGTGGAAGTACACCGGTACGTTGATCGAGCCATTCGGATAAATTCGGGCATCGGCGCCTCCGCCGTCACCCGGTTTACGACCACCACCAGCGCGATTGCTTTTTACTTGTTCGTCGATCTCTCCCATTTCCTCGTCGTCGACGTGGCGCGTGCTGCACCTTCTGCCGGCCTCGACAAAATCCTTGGAAGATTCAAAAACGACGCCATCAGGAGCGACAACTTTGCCATCCTTGCGCCGTGCTGCGCTTATTGCCAGGATCATCTGAATGGCCCTGTGCGCCTACATCTTTTGTGGGAACGCTCGTCAATAGCAATGCGAGGCCGAGCGCGAGAAGTAAAACCGATACACTAAGTTTTTTCATTCCTATCCTCCGGAGTTTGACTATGTTGTTCTGTATTCAAAATCTGCGTGAGTCAGGGGCGAAAACGTTTTGAGGCCGGTAATGTACTGCGAAACTCGCCACTTGCCAAGTTATTTTCGCAGGGTGTCTATCCCTCCGCGTTAAAAGACGCAACGCGGAGCGGCCCGCGAAAAGGATTTACATATCCGCGCGCGCTCAGTATAGAATAGCCATCAGCAGCGGCATTAGTTGCTTCTGCATCCCCCAACGAACAGTTTCATAGCTCCCCCTGGCCCGCACAGTTTCGTACTGTGTTCAGCGGATGTTTTGTGGTCGCTGAATGTCGATCTGTCTCCTCATTTGCGCCCAGTACCACAGGGCTTCTGCTTGATTTTCTTTTAACTAACTCGGGAAGGAAACGATGCCAACTCAAACCCTGACAAAAGATTCCCTTAACACCAAACTGCTGCTCAAAGCCCTCGTCGCCTTCAAGAAGGGTAATTTCTCTGTGCGCCTGCCCGGCGAATGGACCGGTGAAGCGGGAAAAATTGCTGACACGCTCAACGATATTATCGACCTGAGCGACAAGACAGCGAAGGAGATGGAACGCGTCAGCCGCCTGGTGGGCAAGGAAGGAAAAATCAATCATCGCGCGGCAGTGCCGGCGGCCTCGGGCTCGTGGCTGCGCCTGGTTGATTCCACGAATCTTCTGATCGACGACATGGCCCGCCCTACCAGTGAAATGGCGCGCGTGATCGGCGCGGTGGCGAATGGCGACTTGTCGGAACGCATGGCGCTTCAGGTGGATGAACGGCCACTCAAGGGTGAGTTTCTGCGTACGGTGAAGATCGTCAATTCCATGGTGGATCAGTTGAGCTCGTTTGCCTCCGAAGTTACGCGCGTCGCGCGCGAAGTTGGCACCGAAGGGAAACTTGGTGGCGAGGCGCAAGTGAAGGGCGTAGCCGGCACCTGGAAAGACCTGACTGACAGCGTTAATTCGATGGCCAGCAATCTCACCAGTCAGGTACGAAATATCGCCGAAGTTACCACCGCAGTGGCCAATGGCGACCTCTCCAAGAAAATCACGGTGGACGTGAAGGGGGAAATCCTCGAACTCAAAAACACGATCAATACGATGGTGGACCAGCTCAATTCCTTCGCCTCCGAAGTTACGCGTGTGGCGCGTGAAGTTGGTACCGAAGGAAAACTTGGCGGCCAGGCGCAGGTGATCGGAGTAGCCGGGACCTGGAAGGACCTCACTGACAACGTAAATTTCATGGCCGGCAACCTTACTGGCCAGGTCCGTAACATCGCCGAAGTCACCACTGCCGTGGCAAACGGCGACCTCTCCAAGAAAATCACAGTAGACGTTAAGGGCGAAATCCTCGAACTCAAGAACACGATCAACACGATGGTGGACCAGCTCAACTCTTTCGCTTCGGAAGTTACCCGCGTTGCTCGTGAAGTAGGTACTGAAGGAAAACTTGGCGGTCAGGCCGATGTGCGCGGCGTTGCCGGAACCTGGAAAGATCTGACTGACAACGTAAATTTCATGGCCGGGAACCTTACCGGTCAGGTCCGTAACATCGCCGAAGTTACCACCGCAGTAGCCAATGGCGATCTCTCCAAGAAGATCACAGTAGACGTTAAAGGCGAAATCCTCGAACTCAAGAACACGATCAACACGATGGTGGACCAGCTCAACGGGTTTGCATCAGAAGTTACACGTGTGGCCCGCGAAGTAGGTTCTGAAGGAAAACTCGGTGGGCAGGCCGACGTGAAGGGGGTCGCCGGAACATGGAAAGACCTTACCGATAGTGTGAACCTGATGGCCGGAAATCTTACGGGTCAGGTGCGCAACATCGCCGAAGTCACCACGGCGGTAGCCAATGGCGACCTTTCGAAAAAGATCACGGTAGACGTCAAGGGCGAAATCCTCGAACTCAAGAACACGATCAACACGATGGTGGACCAACTCAACGGGTTTGCTTCGGAAGTTACCCGCGTGGCCCGCGAAGTCGGAACCGAAGGTGAACTTGGCGGTCAGGCCGACGTACGGGGCGTCGCCGGAACATGGAAAGACCTTACCGACAGCGTGAACTCGATGGCCGGAAACCTTACCGGCCAGGTGCGCAACATCGCCGAAGTAACCACAGCGGTTGCTAACGGCGATCTATCCAAGAAAATTACGGTGGACGTCAAAGGCGAAATTCTCGAACTCAAGAACACCATCAACGTCATGGTGGACCAGCTCAGCTCGTTTGCGTCGGAGGTTACCCGCGTGGCCCGCGAGGTCGGCACCGAAGGCCGACTCGGCGGTCAGGCGCAGGTAATCGGCGTGGCCGGAACGTGGAAAGACCTTACCGACAACGTGAATTTCATGGCCGGGAACCTCACCGGACAGGTACGCAACATCGCCGACGTCACTACCGCCGTCGCCAACGGCGACCTTTCCAAGAAAATCACGGTAGACGTTAAAGGCGAAATTCTCGAACTCAAGAACACGATCAATACGATGGTGGACCAGCTCAACTCCTTTGCCTCGGAAGTTACGCGTGTGGCGCGCGAAGTGGGAACGGAAGGAAAGCTCGGCGGGCAGGCCGACGTGCGCGGCGTCGCCGGAACCTGGAAAGATTTGACTGACAACGTTAATTCAATGGCCAGCAACCTGACAGGACAGGTGCGCAACATCGCTGAAGTGACGACGGCGGTCGCTAACGGCGACCTTTCCAAGAAAATCACGGTAGACGTTAAAGGCGAAATCCTCGAACTCAAGAACACAATCAACACGATGGTGGACCAGCTTAACTCCTTCGCTTCTGAAGTTACCCGCGTTGCTCGCGAAGTAGGTACGGAAGGAAAACTCGGCGGGCAGGCCGACGTGCGCGGCGTCGCCGGAACCTGGAAGGATCTCACTGACAACGTGAACTCAATGGGCAGCAACCTTACTGACCAGGTACGCGGTATTGCGCGCGTGGTTACCGCCGTCGCCAATGGTGATCTCGAACGAAAGTTGACGGTGGAAGCGAAAGGCGAGATTGCCGAGTTGGCCGACACGATTAACAACATGACTGACACGCTCGCAACCTTCGCTGATCAGGTTACTACCGTGGCCCGCGAGGTAGGCGTTGAGGGTGCGCTTGGCGGACAGGCAAACGTGCCGGGCGCTGCCGGCACCTGGAGAGATCTAACCGATAACGTAAACGGCCTCGCGGCCAACCTGACCACTCAGGTGCGCGCTATCGCTGAAGTTTCCACTGCGGTGACGAAGGGCGATCTAACTCGCTCCATCACTGTCGAAGCGCAGGGCGAAGTGGCGGCGTTGAAAGACAACATCAACGAGATGATCCTCAATCTGAAAGAGACGACGCAGAAAAACATGGAACAGGATTGGTTGAAAACCAACCTCGCGCGTTTCACTCGCATGCTGCAGGGCCAGCGCGATATGACCACCGTGGCCCAAATGGTCCTCTCCGAACT
The DNA here is from genome assembly GCA_963724185.1 of Pyrinomonadaceae bacterium. Classification (GTDB taxonomy): domain Bacteria; phylum Acidobacteriota; class Blastocatellia; order Pyrinomonadales; family Pyrinomonadaceae; genus PSRF01. Next base: position 237,592 of record CAVRTN010000004.1, read on the forward strand.
CGCGCCGCTCGTCGATGCCCAGCAGGGCGCTTTCTACGTCAACGCCAGTTCCAACGGTTTCCCCGTAATGAAACTGCTCGGCGGCTACGCCTACAAGAAACGAAAAAATCTCGCCAACGAGTTTAAGCCCGGCGAGGGCCTGGTGGGCCAATGCACGCTTCGAGAAAGAAAGAATTCTGGTAACCAATGTTCCGCCGAATTATGTCTATGTTTCTTCCGGCCTGGGCGAGGCGCCACCGCACAACATCGTCGTCCTGCCGGTGCTGTTTGAAGGCGACGTCAAAGCCGTAATCGAGCTTTCAACGTTCGGCACTTTCAGCGATACGCATCTGACCTTCCTCGATCAGTTAACTGAAAGCATCGGGATCGTGCTGAACACGATCGCCGCCAACACAAGAACGGAAGACTTGCTGCAACAGTCGCAGTCGCTCGCCGCCGAGTTGCAGAGTCAGCAGGACGAGCTAAAGAAAACCAACGAACAGCTCGAGCAGCAGGCCGAATCGCTGCGCGAGTCTGAAGAACTACTGAAGAGCCAGCAGGAAGAGCTGCAGCAGACCAACGAAGAGCTGCAGGAAAAAGCAGAATTGCTGGCGCGCCAGAAAGCGGAAGTGGAAGCCAAGAACCGCGAAGTGGAGGAAGCGCGCTGGGAAATGGAAGAGAAGGCCGAGCAGCTGGCGCTTGACTTCAAAATACAAATCGGAATTTCTCGCTAACATGTCACACGAGCTGCGCACGCCGCTCAACAGCATGTTGATTCTTTCGCGTCAGTTAGCGGAAAACAACGACGAGAATCTCAGCAACAAGCAGGTGCAATTTGCTGAAACGATTCATTCCTCCGGCTCGGACCTGCTTACTTTGATCAACGACATTCTCGATCTCTCCAAGATTGAATCCGGAATGATGGGCATCGAAGTGTCGGAGGTTTCAGTGACGGAAATCACCGGTCAACTCGAGCGGAGTTTCCATCAGCTGGCCAAAGACAAGAATCTCGGAGTTTGAAATTTCGCGCTCCGAACTACTACCGGAAACGATTCGCACTGACGACAAGCGGCTCCAGCAGATTCTTATGAATCTGCTTTCCAATGCGTTTAAGTTTACCGAAGAAGGAAAGGTCGTGCTCAGCGTCGGTCCGGCGCCTGCTGACGAAAACTATCACCTCGAATCGTTGAACCGCGCGGGCGACGTGATTGCTTTTTCGGTCACCGACACCGGCATCGGCATTCCCACTGAGAAACAGACGAATCATTTTCGAAGCCTTTCAACAGGCAGACGGAACGACCAGTCGCAAATATGGCGGCACCGGGCTGGGCCTTTCCATCAGCCGTGAAATAGCCCGGCTGCTGGGCGGCGAGATACGCGTCATGAGCACGCCCGGCGAGGGGAGCACCTTTACCTTCTACCTCCCACGAAACTATGTGCCTGCGGGTGCCAGCCACTGCGCCCGCTAATCAAAAGAGGACGAGGCTTCAGGCCAGTGAAACCGAAGCTGCCTGGACGCCGGTCGAATCGCTCAATAGTGAAGCCATGGCATTTCTGGAAAGCGAATCGGCGGTGGTCCAGGATGATCGCAACGAAATCCAGAGCGGTGATCGCTCTGTTTTGATCGTCGAAGACGATATTAGTTTCGCAGGTATCCTGCTCGATCTGGCCCGCGAGAAAGGCTTCAAGGGTTTGGTGGCGACCGAGCGGCACGCTTGCCCTGGCGCTGGCGCGGAAATACAAACCGTCGGCGATCACCCTCGATATTCGTTTGCCGGATCGCGATGGCTGGACGGTTCTTGATCGTTTGAAGCACGACCCGGCCACCAGTCACATTCCCGTCCATATCATTACAGTTGAGGAAGAACGCCAACGCGCTCTGAAACAGGGCGCGTTCGACCACGTGCAAAAACCGGTCAGCCATGAAGATCTCGGCAAGGCGTTTGACGAAATCAAGACCTTCGCCGAACGCAGTGTTAAAAAACTTCTGGTTGTCGAAGACGACGATGTGCAGCGCATGAGCGTAGTTGAACTAATCGGCAACGGTGATGTGCACACCACCGCAGTCGCCACGGGAGAAGAAGCCCTCGTGGCGTTGAAAGACGAGAGGTTCGATTGCATGGTGCTCGATTTGAAACTGCCGGACATGAGCGGCTTCGATCTGATCGAGAAACTGCAAACCGACCTCGGCCGCTACGACCTGCCGATCATCATTTACACCGGCAAGGAATTGACGCGGAAAGAAGAACTGCATCTCAAGAAGGTGGCCGACGCGATTATCGTCAAGGAAGCGAGCTCGCCGGAGCGGCTACTGGCCGAGACCGCGCTCTTTCTGCATCGCGTTGAGGCGAATCTGCCCGAGCCGAAACGTCGCATGCTGGAGAAGTTTCATCGCAACGATCCGGTGCTGACGGGACGCAAGGTGCTGGTAGTTGATGATGATGTGCGAAACATATTTGCCCTCACCAGCGCGCTCGAGTCGCACAACATGGAAGTGGTCCACGCAGAAAACGGCCAGGAAGGCATGGATCTTGCTGAAAGCCACGCCTGACATCGAAGCCGTGCTGATGGACATCATGATGCCGGAGATGGACGGCTATGAAGCAATAACCGCAATTCGGCAGATGGAGGAATACAAGCGACTTCCGATCATCGCGCTGACAGCGAAGGCGATGAAAGCAGATCGAGATCGCTGTCTGCAGGTGGGAGCATCAGACTATATCTCGAAGCCTTTGGATATCGATCAGCTGCTTTCGTTGCTGCGAGTTTGGCTCTATCGCGATGACGAAGCGGAATGACTTGGAGTGCGGCGACCTGTCGCCGCTTTGGCCTGAACGCAAACGCTGCCTAAATGCGGCGAGCAACCTACGTGGCCGCGTCAAGTCGAGGCCGGTGAAAGCGCTGACAGGTCAGCGCACTCCAAAGGAGGTGCAGGTGCCGAACGTTGAGCCTTAGTTTCTTATGAGTGCTGCCCAAACCGAGATAGTTAAACTGGAAGACATCGAGATCAACCTGCTGCTCGAAGGGCTTTATCGTGCGCACGGTTTTGATTTCCGCGACTATTCCCGCGCTTCAATTAAGCGTCGTATCCTCGCGCTCATGCGTGCAGAAAAACTGAACACCGTCTCGGCTCTTCAGAACAAGCTGTTGCACGATGCAACTTGTCTCCAACGTTTTCTGTTGGGTCTCTCAGTCCACGCTACCGAGATGTTTCGCGACCCGAGCTTTTACATGACGTTTCGCAAACGCGTCGTGCCTTTGCTGCGAACGTATCCAACCGTTCAGATATGGATTGCCGGATGCTCGACTGGCGAGGAAGTATATTCCCTCGCAATTTTACTTCAGGAAGAACGGCTCTATCACAAATGTCGGATCTATGCGACCGACATCAGTCAGGCAGTTTTGCGGCAAGCCCGAGATGGTATTTTTCCGCTCGCCGCCATGCGCGACTACACCGTGAATTATCACAAGGCCGGCGGCCTGCACGAGTTTTCGGACTATTACACGGCGCACTATGACAGCGTTATTTTTAGTTCCGCCCTCAGAAACAATGTCGTGTTTTCGGAGCACAACCTGGCCACCGATGGTTCGTTTAATGAGTTTCAGGTCATCTTGTGCCGCAACGTGATGATCTATTTCAACCGCGATCTACAGGAGCGCGTGCACAATCTGCTTTACGGTAGTTTGAGCATGTTTGGCGTCTTCGGTTTAGGAAACAAGGAGACGCTCAAGTTTACTCCGCGCGCGGATTCTTATGAGCACTTGAACGCAACGGACAAACTTTTTCGCAAGGTGGCGTAGGAGATGACGGTTGTCGCGGTCCGATGAAGTCAGTACCACCACGCGGTAGCGGGTAGGATCATACTGGCAATGAGGCCAGCAAGAGCGAATAACACCCACCCGCTACCGCGTGGTGGTACGGACCTCATGACTCGTCATGAGGAACAATAACCAGCTCAGGGGTACGCTTGGAGCCAGACTCTAAAATCGTGGTAGTAGGCGCTTCGACCGGCGGACTGAAGGCGTTGCAAACGTTGTTGCCGGCGTTGCCTGCAGAATTTCCTGCGCCGATTGTCATCGTCCAACATCGTGGAACTGACTCCGAGATTCTGGCCGACTTTCTACGACGATCGAGCAAGCTGCGAGTCAAAGAGCCCGAAGACAAGGAACTGATCGAAGCCGGCAACGTTTATCTCGCTCCACGCGACTATCATTTGTTGATTGATGACGGCAGCTTTGCATTGTCGACTGAGTCCCCCGTCGCCTATGCCCGGCCGTCGATAGACGTTTTATTCGAATCCGCGTCCGATGAATACCAGGATCGTGTTATCGGAGTGATCCTGACCGGCGCAAACCGCGATGGCGCGCGGGGACTACAGAAAATCAAGGCCGGCGGCGGACTGAGCGATCGTGGAGAGTCCGGATTCAGCAAAGTGTCGTGAGATGCCGGATGCGGCAATCGCAAGCACTGCAGTCGACTGGATTTTACCGTTGGAGGAAATCGGCCACTGCCTCGATGAACTGACTATCAGGGGCGATAGCATTACTGTTATCGAGGGTGCTTATCTCTAGCGAATACTTAGCCGGGCAAGGTTTCATGAAAGCTGAAGAGCAGATCAATATTCTGATGGTTGACGACAGCGCCACCAATCTGCTGGCGCTGCAGTCGATCCTCAGTGCGCCTGATCGAAACCTCGTGAGTGCTGCATCAGGCAACGAAGCCCTGCGATATCTGTTGGACCATGAAGTAGCGGTAATTCTGATGGACGTTTACATGCCCGGACTCGATGGGCTGGAAACGGCGGAACTGATCAGGGGCCGCGAGCGCTCGCGAAACATTCCGATAATCTTTTTGACCGCAGACAGCACGGGCGGACGACACCTGAGCCGCGGTTATTCGCTCGGGGCAGTCGATTACATCGTCAAGCCAATTGAAGCCGACATCCTGCGTTCGAAGGTCGCAGTTTTCGTGGAGCTGTTCAAGAAAACGCAGGAGGTCGAACGGCAGGCGCAGTTGTTGAAAGAAAAGAATCTCGAACTCGAGAATGCCAACCTCGCGCGGCTTGGCATGCTGATCGAGCTGGGCCAGGAATTGACTGCCGAACACGATCCAGGCCGGGTACTGGAGAATTTTTGCCGTTCCGCGCGAGAAATTGTGGAAGCACAGGAAGCCGGCGTCGGCGTGTTGAATGGCGACGAGCACACGCTGCGATATTTTTTCCGTTCCAATGCAGACGGAGTCTCGTCGGCAAACGACGGCGCGCCAAAAGTTGCGCAACGCGCTCTGAAGGCTTTGGTAAAAGGCCGGCGCCCGCTAAGGCTCAATGAAACCGACGACCTTTTGCGCGAAAGAGGGAAGACATCCGACCCGGTCCATTCGTTTCTGGGCGCGCCCATTCTCTCGGCCTCCAGGGTTTGCGGTTGGGTTTACCTGCTCAACAAACTCAACGAAGACGATTTCACCGAGGCTGATGAACGACTGGCCGCTACTCTCGCCACCCAGGTAGCAAGTGCTTACGAAAACGCACAACTCTACACCGACGCGCAACGACACGCGGACGAGTTGCAGTTGGAAATTGCCGAGCGTAAACAGGCCGAGGAGGAACGCGCTCAACTCCTCATTAGCGAACGAGCGGCCCGCGCGGAAGCCGAGGAGGTTAATCGCACCAAAGATGAATTTCTGGCCACGCTTTCCCATGAATTACGAACACCGCTCACTGCCATCCTCGGCTGGAGCCATCTGGTCCGCACCGGAAAACTCGAAGAGGAACAACTAACGCGTGCAGTAGAAACTATTGAGCGCAATGCGCGCTCGCAGTCGCAACTCATCGACGACTTGCTCGACGTTTCGCGCATCATCACCGGCAAACTTCAGATTGAACCGCGTTCGGTGGACATGTGCGCGTTGCTGGAGGCGGCGGTGGAAGCGGTGAGACCTTCGTTTGAAGCGAAGAAGATTAGGATTGAGATGGTGCTGCCAAAGGACGCTTGCCCGGTCGCAGGCGATCCAAATCGGCTGCAACAGATCTTCTGGAACCTCTTGAGCAATGCAGTCAAATTTACGCCGGCCAGCGGCAAAGTCAGGATTGAACTCGGCACTGCGAACCGCGCATCAGAGTTTCTGTCGCTGATTCAGGCATCGGCATCAAGCAGGAGTTTGTTCCTTACATCTTCGATCGCTTTCGCCAGGCCGACGGCTCGACCACCCGTGTGCACGGTGGGTTAGGACTTGGTCTTTCCATCGTCAAGCATCTGGTCCAGCTTCATGACGGGAACATCGAAGTGGCGAGCGAAGGCAAGAATCGAGGCGCCACCTTCACGGTCAGTTTTCCAATCGCCTCAAATGGATCTCTCGATCTTTCCGAGAAGAGCGAACGCGCGAGTGACAGCAATGGATCGCAGCCGGAGTTTTCAAGGATACTCGATGGCTTGCGAATTCTGGTGGTCGATGACGAAGCCGATTCGCGTGATGCTGTTGAACGCTATTTTGACGCGCTGCGGCGGAGTGGTGAAGTGCTGCGAATCTACTGCGCAGGCACTCAAGGAATTTCGCACCTGGAAACCTGATCTGCTGGTAAGCGATATCGGGATGCCGGTTGAAGACGGCTACACGTTGATCAGGAAACTGCGCAAGCTGCGTCTCAAAGCGGCGAAGGAAATTCCGGCCATCGCCCTCACGGCTTACGCCAACAAGGAAGATAAAGCCCGTGCACTCGCGAGCGGGTTCCAGATCCACGTTCCCAAGCCGATCGAGCCGGCAGTCGCTCATTCGATCGATTGCTTCGGTTATGAATCGCGAGGTCTGAAGGGTCGATCCACAAACTCACACGAATCAACACCAAAATATTGTTTCGTGTTGGTTCGTGTGATTAGTGGATCGTCTCAACGCGGCAATCTGAAAGATCTCAGCTTCGCTTGGTGAAAAGAGTGTTCAGCTCCGCATAACTCGCCGCGCCCGCAAAGTCTTCAAACGATCCGCTTTCTTTCAGCGATTGCGCCGCGCGAATAAAACTTCCCCAGGCCACCATCGCCAGTCCCGAGCCCACTGAAATTCTGCGTACGCCGAGATCTGCCAGCCGGGCCACCGATAATAAATTGTTGGGGCGCGAGACGAGCACGTTAACCGGTTTCGGCGCCACAGCTTTTACAATCGTCCTGATTTGTTCGGGATCGTTTACGCCTGGAGCGTAAAGGCAATCGGCGCCCGCGTCTGCAAATGCCACCAATCGATCGACCGCCACGGATAACGGATCGTCAGCGCCAACCAGGAAAACTTCCGCGCGCGCGGTGAGCAAGACCGGCACTCCTGACGCGTCGATCGCCGCGCGGGCAGCTTTGATTCGATCAACCGCGAGGGACGATTCATAAAGTCCACCATGACCGTTTCGGATGAATCTTCAATGGATAGGCCTGCAACTCCAGTCGCTATGCACAAACTTACGTTGTCCGCCACACCTTGCGGATCGTCGGCAAATCCGTTCTGAAAATCCGCGTTCACTGGCAGTGGCGTCGCATGAACTATCTCGCGGACGTGCCCGATCATGTCGTAGCGCTCAATTGCTGAAGCGGAGTCAGCCAGACCGCGACTAAACGCAAAGCCGGCTGAAGTGGTAGCCAATGCTTCGAAGCCGAGATGCTGCAGATACCGCGAGGTCCCTGCGTCCCAGGGATTGGGCATCACAAAACAGCCTGATTCGTGAAGCACGCGAAACTTCTCAATCGCGGAAAGTTGCTGATCGTTTGTGTCGTTCATGCGCAAGATCCTATCCCGCTTCGCGTTAGTGCGCCAGCCTGCGATTATTCCGCATTGATCATCGACAGAATCATCAGTCTTTAGGATAATGCGCGACGTAAAACTCAGGCCACGGCACCGTCGCGAATTTCATAGCCCAATCTCCCAAAGATCTTAAAAGGATGACTATATGAAACGGAAGTATTCCTCATTCCTGATTGTCTTGATGTTGTTGTTAAGCGCCCTGGCTCTGCCGTTGTTGATTGTGCGCGCCGCAGGTGGACGAATTGAAGGAAAAGTCACTGATCCAAAAGGCGCGGCGGTAATTGGCGCAGCCGTTACGATCACCGATCCTGAAACAAACCAAACATTCACCACCGTCTCCGATGACCAGGGGAAATATAGCGTGGCGGGTTTGCCGCCGGGCACCTACTCCATCACAATTTCGGCAAGCGGTTTCAACGAAGCGCGTCGTAACGAAGTGAAGGTTGAAGAGGGTGCAGCCGCCACGGTGGATATGAAACTTGAAATCGCGCCGGTCGAGGCCGCGGTCACTATCTCAACCTCGGGAGTGAAACCCAACTCGGAACCCGCCTATCAGGAACTTCGCGATCTCGGAAATACGCGCCAGGATTTTGAAGGGCCTTATGCGACGGTTAACAACCTCATGCTGACGCGCGATGCGGCTAATTTTCTGCTGCGCAGTGGTGAAATTTATTTTGCTCCCGAGGTCAACGGCCGGACCACCGCCGCAATTTTCTTCGGCGAAGGTGAGCTCTCGCTCACGCCGCCTACCCAGGCGGAGAAACACAGTCTGGTTCTCTTTACCAAAGAACCCAGCCTCAATGAAGGGTTTACCAAACTAGTTTTGCGGTTTACCGACAAGACCTTTGAACAGATCAAATCCTCGGCTCAGGTGCAGATGAAAACGAATGGACCGCAGGCCGGGCGCGCGAATGATGCCTATCGCGAAAATCAGTCGCTGCTGCGCAAGAGTTTGCGTCGCAACATGGAATTGCGAACGCTGGTCGACCTGTATAACCCCCAACGGCATGGTTTCTTCAACGCGTTTATTGATGGCAAGCGATATAACAAGCTCGTCTTTCAATACGATCCGATGGGTATCCCCTCCGTCTCTCCTGAAGAAGTTTTACTGTCGAGTTACGGCGAAAGCGATGGCGGCGACTGGCTCGCCTTTCACAAGGCTTCCGAGATCGCCAATGGCACTGCTTCGAGCGATGAGGATCATCGCATTTACGACATCATGCACCACCAGATTGATGCCTCAATCCGCGGCACAAAGTTTAACGCCTCCGACACTCTTACTTTCAAGGTGCTCGACCCAGGAGCGCGTGTTCTCCCGTTCCGACTTTTCGCACCTCTGCGCGTCAGCCGCGTTCGCGATGAGAAGGATCGGGACCTCCAGTTTATTCAGGAAAAGAAAGATGAAGATGCTGAACTCGGCCTCATCTGGCCCGAACCCCTCGAGGCCGGAAAGACCTACAAGGTGACTGTCGACTATGCCGGCGGTGATGTGCTGATCGATGTTGGCGGCGGCAATTTCTTTGTTAATGGAAGCGCCCGGCTCACCTGGTATCCAAACAATGTGGGCTCGTCGTTTGGCGATCGGGCGACCTTTGATGTTTCGTTTGGCTACCCGAAGAGTTTCATGCTGATCGGCACCGGCGCATCTTCAGGTCCGGAACGACAAGACGGCAACTTGAACATAGCCAGGTGGTCGAGCGGCGAAACGGCGCTGGCAGTGGCGGGATTCAACTATGGAGGCTTCAAAAAGAAAGAGGTGGTGGATAAGGAGACCGGCTACACCATCGAGTTTTATGGAAACGACCAGTCAGTGATACGAGACGGCGCGGGCTCAATGTCCACGCTCGGCAAAGGCGCTGATATGCTGGCCGACGCGCAAAACTCCACTCGTATCTTCAATCTCTATTTCGGCAAGCTGCCTTTCAATCGTCTGGCCCTGACGCAGCAACCCGCCGGAAACTTTGGACAGGCATGGCCCACCCTGGTCTACATGCCTTTCACGGCCTTCCTGGATTCCACTCAAAGATACCTGGGGAGCGGCGGCAACGTCGGATTCGCGACCAACAACTTCTTCAAATATGTACAGCCTCATGAAATTGCGCATCAATGGTGGGGTCACATGGTCGGGTGGAAGAGCTATCGCGATCAGTGGATGAGCGAGGGCTTCGCCGAGTTCTCAGCATCGCTGTACATTCAAATCGCTTTGCGCGACGAAGGAAAGTTTATCGCGTTTTGGAACGAACAGCGGGATCAGATCATCGAGGCGCGGCCGCAAACTAACGGCTATAAACCCTACACCGTAGGCCCCGTGACTCAGGGCCGGCGGCTCAGGAGCGGCAAGACGGGCGCTGCCTACCAGTTTCTGGTTTATCCCAAGGGCGCCTACATCCTGCACATGCTGCGGCAGATGATGAAAGATTCGACCCCGGACGCGGACAAGCGCTTCATCGCGATGATGCAGGATTTCATCAAGTCTCACTACAACCAGGATGTCTCGACCGAGGATCTGAAGCGGATAGTCGAAAAACATATGACGAAAGACATGGACCTCACCGGCAATAAACGCATGGACTGGTTCTTCGATCAGTGGGTCTACGGCACCGAGATGCCGAGCTATCAATTCGACTACCAAATCGCGAATGACGGAGCGTTGTCCGGGAAGATAACCCAGTCAGGCGTGTCGCCTAAATTCAGGATGCCCGTGCCCGTGTACGTGGATTATGGAAAGGGCTGGGTGCGACTGGGAGTGGCCACAATCATCGGAAATTCGACAGTCGACATCGGCAGGGTCGCCATTCCGAAGGGTGCGAAGCGCGCGGCCATCTGCGCGATGAACGATGTGCTCGCGCTCAAGATTCAAAATAACAAATAGCACGCGAAGAGATGAAAAGTTGTCCTCTGGGTGGAATTCAAGAACTCAAGTTTCGCCAGGTAAGACGCTTTCGCACCGAAAAACTCTCTTGCAAGAAAACTTTCTAGAAATCATTGACAAGCGTTGCGGGCGCTACTAAACTCCGCGCCGCTCGCTTTAGTTTTTGTTTCTGAAACTTCAGTTCGAACGACCTGCTTGATTCACGTGCGACTCAGTTTCACGTAATCCTCCACGTCAACGGAAATCCTTTACTTAAGCAGGGTCCGCGTGTTCTTGGACCTTATCACTGCGCTATGCACTCCCCGACGCTGGCGCCACCGTACAAGTATAGCTATGCCCTAACTGCCAACCGCTGGTTGCAACGCAGAGCAGGCATCACTCCCAACAATCTAATTGCAGCAAGGTATTCGAAGCACCGGCCTGTCCCCAAAACCCGAAAGGCAAGGAAACTATGACCAACATCACCCAACTCAGCTGGAAGAAGTCAACATATGAATCGCGCATTTTGATGGTGTTACTTGTTTTAGGAGTTATCGCATTGCAGCCCGGACGCGCCGAGGCTCAGTGGACAACCAGCGGCAATAACATCAACAACACCAACACCGGTAACGTCGGGGTCGGCACCACTACCCCCGCCTACAAGTTGGACGTCACGAACATGGAAGATAAGGCACAGATGCGCTTCGGCATGGGTGCGATGGATTCAGGCGGGTTCCTGTTCAGCAATAGCCCCAGCCATGCGGTCTTCTCAGGTGGAGCTTCGTGGAATGGCGGCTGGATAGCCAAGTCCATGAGTGCCAGTTTCATGGAAGCCAATTCGGGTATGTTCAGGTTCTACGCCAATTCCGGTCTCACTTCGGGCGCCAGCTTTACGCCGGTTGAGCGCATGGTAATCAGCCCGTCCGGCTTTGTAGGCATCGGCACCTCAATTCCTTCTGCGATGCTAAGCGTGTCGAAGAGCCAGGCTACGGGGACGGAGATGCGCGTTGATAACACGAACGCGGCGGGCTTTGCAGGCTTGTACTTGAATGGCGGATTCGGAGTGGCCACCGGAGGGTTTCTCCAATACAACAACACCACCGGAGGCAAGAATTTATTTGTGGCCACGGGTGGCAGCGATCCACTCTACCTCGGTACGAACAACACGCCGCGCGTGACTATCCTTCCTACCTCCGGAAACGTAGGGATCGGGACCTCGGCGCCTAATAGCAAGTTGGAAGTGGCAGGACAGATTCACTCGACTTCAACCGGCTTTAAGTTCCCTGACGGCACAGTGCAAACAACCGCAGCCGCAGGAGGTGGCGGGGGAGGAACCATCACCGGCGTTACTGCGGGCGCAGGTCTGAGTGGCGGGGGAAGCTCAGGTTCCGTCACGCTTAACGTCGGCGCCGGCACCGGCGTTTCCGTAGCGGCAGATACTATCTCGGTAAATTATGGTTCGACGGCAGGGACTTCCGTTCAAGGCAATACGTCTATGACGGTTACCGCGGGTACGGGTATGAGCGGAGGCGGAGCGGTCACTTTAGGCGCAGGCGGTTCCGTGACGCTGACGAATGCCGACCCCGGATCATCTCAATCTATCTTCAAGAACATTGGCAACGCTGCCGGAACGACTCAGTTCTCGGCGGGATCGAATAGCGACACCCTCCGCTTTGCGGGGAGTGGTGGAACCTCTGTCTCGTTCGACGGCGCTACAAAAAAAGTAACTATTGATGCGTCGGCCTCGACCATTCAGGCCGCGAACGTCACCGCCGGGCAGTTTGGCCAGAATACTGGAGGAGGCAACTACACCTTCCCTGGCAATGTAACGGTCAATGGCAATATCAACGCCAAGTATCAGGACGTTGCCGAGTGGGTCGAGTCTTCGCAATTACTCTCCGCTGGCACAGTGGTAGTCCTGGACGAAACCCGATCGAATCAAGTGGTCGCATCGTCACAGGCTTACGACACGCGCGTAGCGGGAGTGATCTCGCTGCAACCAGGCCTCACGCTGGGTGAGAGCGGCGCAGGAAAAGTGCTGGTCGCCACCACGGGACGCGTGAAGATCAAAGTGGATGCCAGCGCAGGACCAATCAAGATTGGCGATCTGCTCGTCACCAGTGACAAAGAAGGCATCGCGAAGAAGTCTGACCCGCTCATGCTTGGCGGCGTGCAGATTCACCGTCCGGGCACGCTCATTGGCAAAGCACTCGAGCCGCTAGCTAAGGGGACTGGTGAGATCCTGGTGCTACTCAGCTTGCAGTAGTTCAGCTCAATCGACTTTAAGGAAATAAAGGAGCAGTAACTATGTCCGCAAAATACAAGAGAACACTCTGGGCCGCTTTGCTAATCGCTGTAATCGTGACCGGCGGCCTGGCGCTCGCTGGGGCGCGAACTAAAGGTCGATCACGTCGCGACGCTGCCACCCGAGTCTCACCTCCGCCATCGAGCCCGGCGGTGACTCAGGACCATTCTCGCCAGAATGCCAAAGGCAGAAACCTTTCACTTAGTCCGGAGGCTTTCAAAATGAGTCGCCGGCTCGGTCAAAGATTTTCGACGCGCAAAGGAGATAAATCCATGCTGGTGGGAACCCTGATCATGGGTTCCGAGCGGCGAATCGTGCACACCACCCGTTCACAAACTGGCGATGGCGAAGAGGTCGAAATCAATATTGCTGGAATGCCCGGGAAGCTTGCGTGGGATCGAGCAGCAGGCACCCGTTCGACCAATGGCGAGGCTTCGAGTGGCGATCGCGATCTCGTCGAAAGATTGGTTTTGGACAGTCCGGATCAGTTTGTAATGGCCCAGTTGCGCGGAGCCAGTTATCGCACCGTGGCTCGCAACGTCAGGCCGGTAAACGCCGATGAAAATTATTCGGGCCCGCTTTGGGACGTCGTGCGAGTGGGCGAGCCACACGACGGAGAGCAGAAATCTCAGAGTGCCTGGCGGCTGTATTACATCGACACGAAGACAGGCTTGATTGGCCGGATCGTTTCTGAGCTGCGAGGTGAAATGGTAGAGGCAGAGATTTCTGAGTGGACTACGGTTAACGGCGAAACCGTTCCCCGCCAGATCACCTGGACCAGCCAGGGTCAGACCATCATGCAGTATCGGCTCACAAACTTCTCACGTGCCCAGCAGTAGTCAAATAAGGAGCATTCGGATGCTTGTAAAACTCCGGCGCCTCGCGCCCCCCCTGCAACTCCTGCTCGCGCTTGTATTTCTAAGTGTCGCGCACGGAGAAATCTCTGGCCAGCAAACAGCGGCGCGGCCTGACCGTGGAGTGAATCCCGGTGGCTCCTATTCGGTGTCAGACATCGAGAACATCAACATGCAGAGCGGCAACGTCCAGCTCTCGATTCCCCTTGCATCACTGCCGCCAATCGCCGGCGGCAAGCTCTCATTCGGATTGAGCCTCAATTACAACAGCAAGCTATGGAACGTGACCCGCAACGAACTGGAAGGCAGCGCTCTCCCCTATCGGACCTACGTTGTTGACACGCCACAATTGAGCGACGTGGGCGGCTGGTCTGTGGGCGGCACCTACGGCATTTTTCTTCGCGACGCCCGAGAGGACTTCAATTATGGAACTCCTCCCTCCCCCGATCCGAATGATGGTACTGCGGTGCTGGATTATCAGCAGGTAACGCTATACCAATGGAAGAAGATGATCCTGCGCACGCCGGACGGCGCCGAGCACGAGTTGAGGCCCGTCGGCAACTATCCATGGATTAACGATCCTTCCCATCGTCGCCCGTATCTGTGGGGCTACTACCGCGACACTCCGTACACGACTGGAACGCCGATTCGTTATAATTCCAGCGACGGCACCTACCTCTCAGCAATCGTCAACCCAGCCAATCATGCGAGCGGTATCAGCTGGACGATCTTCCTTCCTGACGGGACTCAAATCATTAGTTACTTTAGCGGTTTTCAGCGGATTAAAGACAACAACGGCAACTCCATTAAGATCTTTAGCGACGCTAACGGGATGCACTACCAGGATGAGCAGACAGGTCGGGAGATCCGCACTACCTACGACCCGCAGGGCGGGGCCGGTTATGGACAGGCCCGGGTTTGGTACAGGGCCGTGGGCGGCGTGGAGCACCACATCGATATCAACTACGGAGTAACCGTAGTCCGCGGCAAGACCTACGACGTGCAAGACTGGAACCCAACGGCATACGATGAGCAGACTGGTAATTACGGCGCCGAGTGCCGGCGGCAACAGGAGTTAGTGCCGGCGACGGTGGAAGTGGTGCGCGAGATCGTCTTTCCGGCCACCGGCGCGAGCAATGAGGCGAATGAGTTAGCCAGACGGTTCACGTTCACATACAACTCGGATGCACCCACGGTCAGCACGACCACGGAGAGTTTGCGGTGGATGTGCGGCAACCCACCTGAAAGCTACACCCGACAAGCGTCCCCTGGACTGGGAGAACTCAGTGAAATGGTGACGCCTTCCGGCGCTCGGGTTAACTACACCTACACGCAGTCCCTGCAACATGACTTTATCGGCTATGGCCTATTGCTTTCGGCCGATCATATGGCCCGAGCCACGCTCACCGAAAAGGAACTGACCCACGACGGAACCACCGACACCTGGACGTACGACATTCCCAACGAATCAAACTCCTCGGTTTCAACCGTCAACAACCCGGATGGCTCTTCCATCACTCAAAACTATTTCCCCACCGATCCAAATTTCCCGCAGATAGTCGGCACCGGCGCGGGAGCTAAAAACGGACTCGTCTTTTCCATCAACAACGGAGTCACCCAGACTTTGCGTCAATGGGTCTCCGGTACACAGCTCGCAACCGGCTCTAACACCGGCATGACGACATTAAACCCACTCGTCGCCGCTGAGTACACGAAGCTGGTCGGCACGTCGATGATGTCGGGCAAGGTCTACCAACATGACGCCAACGGCAACGTAACCCAGACGGCGGAATATGACTGGTTCGACACTTCACAGGTAACGATTGACGGGACCGGTGTGCCTACCGGCCCTCCGGCCGGCGTTTCGCCGGTAAGTGTCACAAACACAAGCTTTCACAATTCGGCGCCGAACACGAGCTCAGCAAATTACTACGGGGTGCGTTCGCTCGCGTCAGGTACGCCTTCGATCCTCAATGCCGTGCAGCAAACCGCGTTGGGGCCGGCCATTACCCAAATCAGTTACGACGGGCAGGCTTATGGTGTCGCGCCTACAGCCGGGAACGTTACGAGCCAGAGCGTCTGGGACGACCTCGACAACAAGTGGATTACCAGTTCGCAAACCTATACGACACCCTATGGAAACCTCGAAACCAGGACTGACGCGCGCGGCAACGTCACCCACTTCTACTACGATGACCTTACGCATGCTAAGCCAAATCGCGTGGTAGTTGATCCCGAGAACGGCACCGGCACGCAAACCTCGACCACGGTCTACGATTTCTACACGGGCGCGGTTACCAGCCAGACCGACGCCAACGGCAAGGTCTCTGATATCAATTACACAAATCATTTGCTCGGAGCTATCGATCCGTTTGCCCGGCCCGGAATCACGTATGCACCCGCAGTTGATATCGGCGGGGTACCAAGCCGGCGACAAGTGAGGACGTTTTATGAAGACGGCGACCGCCGCGTTCGGGTTGAGTCAGACCTGAATGCCCAGGACGACAGACTACTCAAGACGCAAACGACCAATGATCAATTGGGCAGGCCTATTCTCAGCGAGACAAGTGAGGACGGAACGACTTACTCGATCAAGTCGAACATGGTCTACCTGCAAATGGGGAGAATAACTCTCACCTCGAACCCCTGGCGCGAGGACCCTGGGACGTTTGAACCTGAGACGACGAACGGCTGGACCCGCACCACGAAAGACTCTGTCGGCCGCGTTATCGAGGTGGCCTCCTTTCACGGAGCAGCGCAGCCAGCAGCCACTGGCGAGACCAACGGGGCCGGCAAAGTGCTCACTGCCTACGACACAATCTTCACCACCGTCACAGATCAAGCGGGAAATGTGCGGCGCAGCAAGACTGATGGCCTCGGCAGATTAGTAAGAGTGGATGAACCAGATGCGAGCACTAATAATTTAGGTACGGCCGCCAGCCCCGTTCAGCCGACGAGCTATGAATACGACGTTTTCGGAAACCTAAAGACAGTGGCTCAGGGCAGTCAGACACGCACGTTCAACTACGATTCACTTTCCCGCTTGCGAAGCGCCGTAAATCCCGAGAGCGGCACGAGTACTTACGTTTACGATGACAACGGCAACCGTACACAGAAGACCGACGCACGCAGCATAGTCTCGACGTATGTCTATGACGCACTCAATCGGGCCACCAGCCGCAGTTACTCTGACGGCACACCCACCGTTACTTACAACTACGATTCAGCAGCCATCTCAAATGGCAAAGGCCGCTTGGCGTCGGTGAGTTCGAGCGTCTCCAGTTATAGCTACAGCGGCTACGACGCTACTGGAAAAGCGCTGGGCGCCTCGCAGGCGATTGGCAGTCAAACTTACACGCTCGCGTACGGTTACGATCTCGCGGGTAATGTTAAGACGATGACCTATCCGTCCGGCCGTACAGTTAACTATGCGTACGACGCGGCCGGCCGCCTGAATAGCGCGGCCGGTAATCTTGGCGGCGCTCAGCGCAACTATTCGACAGGGATTGTCTACGATGCCGGCGGTCGCATGACCCAGGAACAGTTTGGCACCACCACGGCCCTCTTCAACAAACTCTTCTACAACGTTCGTGGCCAGCTTGCCGAGATTCGCGTCGGCACTACAGGGAACAACACTGATTGGGAACGCGGCGCAATCATCAATCATTACAGCAACACGAACTGTTGGGGCGCGGCGTGCAACTCGACTAACAACAACGGCAATTTGATGAAGCAGGAAATCCATATTCCCGGCCAGGACATGAAATGGCAGCAGTATGGTTACGATCGTCTCAACCGGCTTACTTCGGTCCGCGAGGTTATGAATGGCAATGACCAATGGCGGCAAACTTTTACCTACGACCGCTTCGGCAATCGCCGGATTGATACCAATCCGAGCCAAACGTGGGGCGGCGTCAATAATCTCGATTTCGAACTTGAGACCTCCAACAACCGGCTTTATGCGCCCGGCGATCTCGCCCTCCCGGACGCATCGCGACGGATGCAATACGATCCGGCCGGCAATCTGAAGACTGACACCTACACCGGACAGGGCCAACGCACTTACGATGCCGAGAACCGCATGAAGCAGGCTTGGGCGGCAAACCAATGGCAGACTTACCACTACGACGGCGACGGCCGGCGCGTTAAGCGAATAGTGAACGGCGTCGAAACCTGGCAGGTTTATGGACTGGGCGGCGAGTTGCTGGCTGAGTACGCACAGAATGCGGCGGCGGCGAGTCCGCAGAAGGAATATGGCTATCGCAATGGGCAATTGCTGATCACTGCGACTGCGGGAACGAGTTGGGGCAGCGCGCCGTCATTTGGTAGTCCTAATCCACTAGTGGCCGGTGAAACAGTAGTTAAAGCGTCGCACATAACCGATCTTAGAACCGCGATCAATGATCTTCGCGCCCACATGAGCCTGGGGGCCTACTCGTGGCAGTTTTCGGCAACTACGAACGACTACATCAGCGCGAATCCGATTATCGAGATGCGCGCGGCGCTGGACCAGGCGCTGAGCGCGCCCTCACCGGCTTACGCTGCCGGCCTGGCCCAGGGCCAACTGGTCAAGGCTGTTCATATTCAGGAATTGCGCGACCGCGTGCTCGCAGCATGGAGCTTGGGCACCGCTTTGGAGATTAACTGGCTGGTGGCAGATCAACTCGGCACTCCGCGCATGATCTTTGATCAAACCGGCTCGCTGGCGAAACGGCATGACTATCTGCCGTTCGGTGAAGAATTGAGTACACAGGGCGGCCGCACGACAGCGCAAGGCTACTCTGCCGACGACACCCGACAAAAGTTCACCTCTAAAGAACGCGACACTGAAACTGGCCTCGATTACTTCATCGCCAGGTATTACTCGTCAACTCAGGGTCGCTTCACATCTCCAGATGAATTCAAAGGCGGCCCAGAGGAACTATTCGGTGAAGTTGACCCCCATGACCCTCTGTTTTATTCAGAAACAGCTGAACCCCAGTCGCTTAACAAGTATCAATATTGTCTGAACAATCCACTGCGTTATGTTGATCCTGACGGCCATCAAACTGCTACGGCAGATGCGCTAAAACTCGGCGCCACATTAACTATTGCAGGTCCTCATCCAGTAGTTAAGGGTATCGGCGTGGTCATTCTTGCAGGTGTTGGTGTTGAGGTCACCATTGGCTGGGAGAATGTCGGGAAAGCGGGAAAGGCACTCCTTGACCAGGGTGGCAAGTCCGCTGCCCGACAGGATATGGAGGACTTGCGTACCCTTCGAGGAGGCGGGCAAAACATTTTCACCAAGGTGGAAGGGGGCGCAACAGGAAGCTCAGCACCAACGCAGCAGGCAAATACAAACTCTGCTTCGGAACCGCCAAAGGAAAAAAAAGGTGGCGAGACGAAACCGAAAAAGGAAAAGTCTGCCGAAGGCGCGCGGGTACAACGTGAAAACATTGAAAAGGCTCAGACTGTTCACCGCAAGGCAGGCAGACCTGATAGGATTAGGTCAATTGAGAAGAGTAAGCAGAATGAGCGAAATGAGCTGAAGAAAATAAAAACGAGCAAGGATGCACCGGAATGAACAAGGCCGACTTGACGATTGACCAACTTACCGAAGCCGCAGATGAACAAGAGGGTAACGGCAATCTGGCCGAAGCTTTTGAGTTATGGACTGCGGCTTCTGAGAAAGCTCGCGACCCTGAGATATTTTGTCGATTCGGCGATCTGGCTATGCGTTTGGGTAAGATTTCTGAGGCAGAAACAGCCTTTCGGTCCGCCTCCGAGATCGACCCGGAATTGCGTGGCGCTTATAGCCTGCGCGGCATACTCTATTTGGAGAATGAGAGGTTGGAAGAAGCTGTGGAACAGTTCGAACATAGCTTGAAGATTGAGAAGACTGCGTCGATCCTAACTTTGCTTGGGGTAGCTCACCTTGAGCTTGGGTTGAATGGCAATGCAATATCTGACCTGGAAGAGGCCATTCGCTTAGACGCAAGTTATGAAGAAGCATATTACAACTTAGGATTAGCATACCGAGAGTCGCAACCATCAAAGAGTATTGAATTGTTTGAAAGAGCGCTCGAGATTGATCGAGAGTATGCTCACGCCCACCGCGAACTGGGTTGGGTTTACCGAGGGTTGGATAGGTATCCCGAATCGGAATATCATCTCAGAAGGGCAATCGAATTGGACGACAAAGATGGATGGGCCTACATCTATCTTGGAAATACACTCTGGGCCGAAGGAGATCTGGTTTCCGCCGAAGAGTTTTTCAAAACGAGCATGGCGGTCTGGCCTGACGACAGTATCCCGATTTGGTGTCTCGCTCTTTTCTATGAATATGAAGATCGGCCAGCCGAGGCGCTCGCTCTCTACGATCAAGCGTTCCGAATTGATCCGGGAGACCCGATAGCCACACAAAATTTTCGCAGGTATCTCCTCGCCACCGGTCAACAGCTGACGGAACCGTCGCGCCGTAACGACCCAGAAACGACACAGAAAAAACCTGAAATGTGAATTGCAAATCTTGGTCCGGCTTGCGATTTTGCGATTTAACCGACCTAAGAACTGCGATCTTTGATCGTATCGCATCCGGGTCTGACGGGAGAAATTAAAGGTACAACGAAGCTGCTAGAAGCACTGCTTCGGGGCCAGATCAATACGAATGCATCCAGTCCACTTGACTATATGGAGAACCACCCTCCCGCCAGTAAATATCAAAACCAGTAATCTTCACCAAAGAGGCGATTCAGGCGTATCAAGAAACCTCCTTGCAAGAAAACTTTCTAGAAATCATTGACAAGCGTTGCGCTCGCTAATAGACTCCGCGCCGCTCGCTTTTGTTTTTTGTTTCTGAAATTCAGCCGAACGACCTGTTTGGTTCACGTGCGACTCCGTTTCACGTAATCCTCCACGTCAACGAAATCCTTTACTTAAACGAGAGTCCAGAGTTTTTGAATTATCACAGCTGCTGGAGATTGCATGCACAGGGACCTCTGGCGAGTTTGTGTAACAGTTACCTGACACGCATGCGGCCGCCATCGCACCCGCGCTTAACTTCCCGAATCAATTTCACCCAGTCCGGTTACGCGGGTGCCTCAGACCACCGGAGGCTTCTTGAAAGGCAAAGAGACTATGACCTACACGACACCAGCCAACCCTCAGAAAACAATGTTTGGATCGCGCATCATGACAATGCTGTTTGTCCTGGGAGTCATCGCGATACAGGCAGGTAGTGCCCAGGCTCAATGGACGACCAACGGCAATAACATCAACAACACAAACACGGGCAACGTCGGCATCGGTACCACCAGCCCGAGTGGAAAGCTTGATGTCCAACGTAATGACGGATCAGACCTGCTGGTGCGGGCGTGGAATGCTGCTACCAGTTCCGGAGCGGCCATCTTTCGCGCTGCCGCTTCGAGCAATGGGAGCGAAACCTCGCGAATCGAATTCACAGACGCCATTGGATTCAACGGCAGTATGTCGGGCGACCACACGAATGGGTTGATCTTCAGAACGGGCAATCAGTCGGGGTCTTATTCGGCCATGGGTGCCCGCATGACGATTACGACCGGGGGCAACGTCGGCATCGGCATTACCAGTCCAGTCTATTCGCTTGATGTTAGTGGTGGAACTAACGGCTTTCGCGCGAAGGCTGCTTCTGCTTCCGGCAGTGACACAATTGCAACTTTCGAAAACTCCGCCGGCATACAGGCTATTGTTCGCGCTAACGGGAACGTCGGCCTCGGCACGACGTCTCCTGCTCACAAGTTTGACGTGCAGGGCAACACTCAGTGGATAGCTCGATTTAAGAAAACTGACGCCACCAATGGCGGGATCATTGTCGACGCTGCCGCCGGCTATAACCCAAACCTGGCCATGTCAGTTAACGGAACTATCAAGTGGTACATGAACAGCAACACTGCTAACAGCGATTCTCTTCAGTTTTGGGAATCCACCGGATCGTACCCAAGGTTCACTTTGACGCAAGCTGGTAACGTCGGCATCGGCCTGACTAATCCAAGCGAGAAGCTCGAAGTGACTGGAAACCTCAAAGTCTCGGGCGCCATCACTGGCGGAACCATCAGTGCCAAGTATCAGGATGTCGCTGAGTGGGTTGAATCTTCCCAAGCTCTTGGCGCCGGAACAGTCGTGGTCCTGGATCACACTCGATCGAATCAGGTGGTGGCTTCCTCACGCGCTTACGACACTCGTGTCGCAGGTGTGATTTCTTTACAACCCGGAATCACTTTGGGTGAGAGCGGCGCAACCAAAGTGCTGGTCGCAACTACCGGTCGCGTAAAGATCAAAGTGGATGCGAGCGCCGGAGCGATCCAAATCGGCGATCTCCTGGTCACCAGCGACAGCGAAGGCGTGGCGAAGAAGTCTGAGCCGCTGATGCTCGGTGGAGTGCAAATCCATCGCCCGGGCACGCTGATCGGCAAAGCGCTCGAGCCGCTCGCAAAAGGAACAGGAGAGATCCTGGTCCTGCTGAGCTTGCAGTAGAGTCGGCCTGGTCGAGTAATCCATAAAAAAACTGAGTCCGTTTTTCCTCAGGAGGAAGTGATGTCCAACACCGCAAGAAAATATTTCCGCTTCGCCCTTGCCGCTGCACTAATTATTTCCGGCTCGCTGGTTCTGATTGCGGCGCGGTCGAGAAAAGGTCGCAATCAGCCTGTGCTCCCAGCAATTTCGCGGAAGCAGGACCTGGCGACACAAGGGAAACCTGCCGATAGAAAGCGTCCCTCGAACCTCTCTCTACAAGCCGAGGCTTTCACCATGAGCAGGCGTATGGGGACAAGGTTTTCTCCAGGGAAGCTCGCGCGATCGGTATTGGTCGGAACGTTGACGATCGGTTCGGAACGGCACACTGCGCAAATCAGCCGCACGCAGACTGAGGATGGGGAAAACGTCGAGATCAATCTAGGCGGGCTTTCGAAGTCACTCACATGGGACAGAGGCCAGGGCACTCTTTCCGCAAAGGCGCGCGCTAGCGGGACTGACCGCGAGCTGATCGAGAGACTGGCGCTCGACAGTCCCGATCGGTTTGTGTTGGCCCAGTTGGAGGGCGCGAGCTACTTCACCGTGGGGCGCAACGTAAGACCTGCAAACGCCGGCGAAAACTACACCGGGCCGCTCTGGAATATTATCCGCGTCAACGATCCTGAGCAGGATGACTCAAAGCGTGCTGACAGCAGTTGGCGGCTCTACTACGTCAACACTAAGACGGGCCTGATCGACCGAATCGAGTCAGAGGTGCAGGGCCAACGAGTCGTAGCTGAACTGTCCGGTTGGACCGATCAGAATGGCGAAATGGTTCCCGCGCGCATCGTCTGGCGACGGCAGGATCAGACGATCATGGAGTACCAGCTTACAAACTTCACTCACGCACGACAGTAAAGGGGAGCACCCATGAAGATAACAGCCCGCGGATTACTATCGCCCAAACATATTTGCCTGGCCATCCTGCTTGTCCTGTCTTCCAGCGCAACGCTGGTAGCACAAACAGGCGCCCGACCTGATCGCGGAATCATGCAAGGCGCGTCCTATTCAGTCTCCGATACGGAAAATATCAGTCTCACAAACGGTAATCTGAACCTGTCTATTCCGCTGGCTTCCCTGCCGCCGATTGCCGGCGGCAAACTCAAGTTCAGTATCAACGCTATTTACAACAGCAAACTTTGGAACATGAAGCGAGTCGAGAATCGCACTTCAGCGCTCGAAGGCTGCGGCCAATGGGTAGTGGACACGCCCCAGGTCAGCGACGCCGGCGGTTGGAGAATTGGAACGGGTTATCAAATTGTGTTTCGAGAGGCCCACGACGATTTCAACTACATAATCCCGCAACCTTATCCACCCGAGGATCCGTGCGGAATAGGCCTGGAAGACCAGTTGTTACTACAAGAACGATGGTATCGGACCGTTCTGATCACACCCGACGGCGCCGAACACGAATTGAGACCGACAGACGGTTATCAGCCTTACACGGGTTGGGCCTCGTCGTTTTTGTTTAATTACTACAAGCACACTCCCGACCTCCTCGGCATTCCCATGAGGTATTACTCATTTGATGGAACCTATCTCTGGGCCGAAATCAATCCCCAAAGCTACGCAACTCGCTGGACGATTTATCTAAACGATGGCACCCGAATCACCCAGAATGCGGACGGGGTGCAGCGAATCCAGGACACCAACGGCAATAGCGTAAAAACGTATTACGACGAGGAAGGTTCACATTTCCAGGACGAGCAGACCGGTCGCGAGATCAAAGCGGTTTACGATCCGGCAGGAAATGGCGGGCAAGGTCAGACGCATATCTCGTATCAAACAGTAGGTGGAACCTGGCACAACGTTGACATCAACTATGGGACTACGCGGGTTCAGGGAAAGATTTATCAAGTCAACGGATGGAGTCCTACCGGCGGCGAAACCGGTGGTGGGATGGTTTGCAAACATCATGAGGAACTGGTCACGGATCTCTGGGTAATTCGCGAGATAGTTTACCCCGCCACTGAGCCAGGGGTTCCAGCAAAACGCTATACGTTTGGATACAACTCCGACACCACCGAAACGGCAACCGACGAGGTGCATTGGGCTTGCGGCATGGGCATGACCTCATACACGCGCCAGGCCTCAAAGGGCATGGGTGATCTGAATCGAATGGTGACTCCCAGCGGGGCCATCGTGGATTATGCTTTCAGCCGAGATTCGACGCATTACTATCTTTTCGATCCTGACGATATTCCTCGCGAAACAATAACGCAGAAGAGTGTGACCCATGATGGAGGCACCGATGTTTGGAACTACAACATTTTAGAGTTTGGCGCCTGCGGCGGAACCGTAACTTCTCCCGATGGCTCGGTGTTGTCTGAGGGCTGCTTTCCACACGACACGGGCGCGGGATCATATTTCGCCTCCCTGCCCAAGGGTGGGCTGGTCTTCGCCACCAACAATTCAAATAAGACAATAGTCCATCGTCATTGGAGTCTCATGAAGTTCACCGGCGCCAATGCAAATGCCACCGGCAATTACGGCGAGACCACCTTCAATCCCGTCGTCGACGCCGAGTACACGACGCTTCTGGACGATACGCCTAGTCACAATCCGATAAAGATGTCGGCGAAGACTATGCAATACGACTTCAACGGCAACATCGTACAGGAAACGTTTTACGACTGGTTCGATCCTTCACTGGTGACGCGCGATGAAGTGGGCGTGCCAACTGGTCCACCCCCAGGCGCCACCGTGCTTCGCGTGGTCAACAACGATTACTACAACTCATCGACCAATCCAGGTTCTGGACATGTTTACGCGAAGCGAACGATAGGCTCGCCAACGCCCACAATCTTGAATGCGCTTCAGCAAACGACATTGGGGCCGGCTATTACACAGCTCAGTTACGACGGGCAGGCTTACGGCGTGGCGCCGTCGGCGGGGAACCTTACAAGTCAAAGTGAGTGGGATAATTTCGACAACAGGTGGATCACAAGTTCGCAAGTCTTTGGGCTTTATGGAAATTTGGCTACGGCAACCGACCCGCGCGGCAAGGTCACGCAGTTCTTCTACGACGACAACACCCGTGCGCTGCCAAACCGGATAATAGTCGACCCTCAAAACGGCACGGGCACGCAAACCTCGACCACGGTTTACGATTTCTACACCGGAGCCGTCACTAGCCAGACCGACGCGAACAACCAGGTGGCGTCGATCGACTACACAAATCAGTTGTTGGGAACTATTGACCCGTTTGCCCGGCCCGGAATCACGTTTGCACCCGCAATTAGCGGTCATCGGCGGCGAGTGACAACATTTTATGAAGACAGTGCGCGCCGAATTCGCGTCGAGTCAGACCTCAATACCGAGAATGATCGACTGCTCAAGTCACAAACAACAAGTGACCAATTGAACCGGACTATTCTCAGCGAGATGAGCGAGAACGGCGGTACGACGTACGCGGTCAAGTCCAATACGGTCTACCTGCAGATGGGGAAGGTAGTTCTTACTTCAAACCCATATCGGCACCCGGCCTCAACCGACGGCTGGACCCGAATCACGAAGGACGCGGTCGACCGCGTTGTCGAGGTCGCCACCTTTAGCGGATCAGCTCAGCCGGCGGCAACTGGTTACACTAACGGCACCGGCAAAGTGAGTACGAGCTACGACGCTGAGTTCACCACCGTCACTGATCAGGCGGGGAATGTGCGGCGCAGCAAGACTGATGGTGTGGGCAGAATAGTAAGAGTGGATGAACCAGACGCAACCAATAATTTAGGCACTACCGCAAGTCCGATTCAGCCAACCAGCTATGAATACGACATCCTCGGAAATCTGAAGACGGTGATCCAGGGAACTCAGACCCGCACCTATAACTTCGATTCACTATCGCGTTTGCGGAACGCCTTCAATCCTGAGAGCGGCACGAACACCTATGTTTACGATGACAATCGCAACCTTACGCAGAAGACTGACGCGCGCGGCGTAGTCTCGACTCATGCCTATGACGCGCTCAATCGCGCCACCAGTCATAGTTACTCTGACGGCACACCCACCGTTACTTACACTTTCGATTCAGTTGCGCTGAACGGCAAGGGGCGCGTGGGGTCGGTAAGTTCGAGCGTCTCCAGTTTCAGCTACAGCGGCTACGACGCCACCGGGAAAGCGCTCGGCGCTTCCCAGGTGATTGGCAGCCAAACCTACACGATGGGCTATGGGTACGATCTCGCGGGTAACGTGAAGACGATGACCTATCCGTCCGGCCGCACAGTTAACTATACGTATGACGCGACCGGCAGAATGAGTAGCTTCGCCGGGAATCTAGGGGAAGTTGCCCAGCGCAACTATGCGACGGGGATGGTCTACGACGCGAGCGGTCGCTTGACCCAGGAACAGTTTGGCACCACCACGGCCCTCTTCAACAAACTCTTCTACAACACGCGCGGGCAGCTTGCCGAAATTCGAATCGGCACTACGGGGAACAATACTGACTGGGAACGCGGCGCGATCATCAATCATTACAGCAACGGCTATGGCTGTTGGGGTGCTTCTTGCAACGCCCCCGACAACAACGGGAATTTGATGAAGCAGGAAATTCATATCCCCGGCCAGAACATGAAATGGCAGCAGTATGACTACGATCGTCTTAACCGGCTGACTACCGTCCGCGAGGTTATGAATGGCAATGACCAATGGCGCCAGACATATACCTATGATCGCCACGGCAATCGCCGGATCGATACGAATCCGAGCCAGACGTGGGGCGGAGTCAATAACCTGGGCTTTGAATTGGAGACGGCCTCGAACCGTCTTTATGCTCCCGGCGATCTCGCCTTGCCCGATGCTTCGCGACGAATGCAATACGACCAGTCAGGGAATCTCAAGACTGACACCTACACCGGACAGGGCCAGCGCACCTACGACGCCGAAAACCGGATGACTGGAAGCACTGGCGTCTTGCCCGCAATTTACAAATACGATGGCGAGGGCCGGCGCATTAACCGAATAGTGAGTGGCGTCGAGACCTGGCAGGTTTATGGAACAGGCGGGGAGTTGCTGGCCGAGTATGCACAGAATGCGGCGGCGGCAAGTCCGCAGAAAGAGTATGGCTATCGCAATGGGAAGTTGCTGATTATCGCGACTGCAGGCACGAGTTGGGGCAGCGCGCCTACCTTTGCCAACAATCCTTTGGCTGTCGGGACGACGACAGTGCAGGCCTTGCATATCACGCAACTGCGTGACGCCATCAACGATTTGCGCGGACACATGAGTTTGGCAGACTACACCTGGGCTTATTCAGCGACGACCAACGACTACATCAGCGCGAATCCGATTCTGGAAATGCGCACGGCGCTCGACCAGGCGCTGGGTGCTCCATCGCCGGCTTATGCTACGGGTCTGGTCCAGGGCCAACTGATCAAGGCGGTCCATATTCAGGAATTGCGCGACCGCTTACTCACTGCGTGGAGCAGCGGCACTTCCTTGCAAATCAATTGGCTGATTGCAGATCATCTCGGCACGCCGCGAATGATCTTTGATCTGACCGGCTCGCTCGCAAGCACCAGGCGGCATGACTACCTGCCGTTCGGTGAGGAACTAAGTACGCAAAGCGGACGCAACTCTGCACAAGGGTACGTTGCCGACGACACCCGCCAACAGTTCACCTCACAAGAACGCGACGATGAAACTGGTCTGGATTATTTCGGGGCAAGATACTACGGGTCGCCACTCGGCCGGTTTACGTCACCGGACGATTTCTTAAACGACACTCATGCAATCGAGCCTCAAAGTTGGAATCTTTACACTTATGTAAGAAATAATCCCCTTCGCCACTTTGATCCGGACGGGCGCGTAAAACGCGATGCGGATGGGAACGTAATCTTTGTAACAACCGCCTCAGAAGACTTTCCTTTCCTGGAAAAGGAGCGGGTAGGTAGTGACGGGAAAACCTATAAAATCACAGTGGCCTGGAAAGTTGATAAGGGCTATGTCACGGCTGATGATGGCACCAAGATTGAAGCCTTCAAAGCGACGGGAGAAATAACAGTAACCGTGAAAGACTCGGCTGGTACAGTGGTTGCCACAGGAGGAAAAGAAGAAGTTGGCAAGCTCTTTGGGCAGAACGGTTCCACTTTCAGCAATAAGACGGATTGCCACGGTACTACTTTCGCCAGTGGTCAGGTTTGGATCAATAATAACCAAGTCGAGAGTTTGATGAAGGGTGATGGTTACAAGTCCACGAAAAAACCAAAGGCAGGCGACGTAGGCATCTATTCAACCGATGGCACCCTAAAGCCAAATAGTGTGAAGCACAGCGTGTTGGTTGATACAATTGATCCTTCCAACGGCCAGGTTGCAGTGGTAACGAGCAAGGGAGGCATCACCCAAAAAACCGATGCCCTGCCGGGACCGGGTGTTGGTACAGCCTGGAACGATCCAAATGCCAAGCTGCGCTACTATACGAAGAAAGCCAAAAAATAGATGTTCGGCAGAAAACAGCTTGCGGATGCGTCCGTTAGTGCTTTGACTGTTCTACTTACATTGGGATTATTCACCCCGGCTCTTAGCATCGGCGGAGCACTTAATCGTCAGTCTAAAAGCGCAATGACGCCGATCAATGACAAGTGCTTACTCTGGAGGTCCAAGGTCGATTCGACGCTCGTTCGGCTGCAAGAGCCCCCAGGCGCCGACGAGAAGAGTGACCAGAGTGTGATGGAGGGAATTGAATGTCTATTGAGCCTCGAGGGCAACCGGAACAGGGCTAAGTTCAGCGGGGTAACGAGACCGGAGGTTTCGCAGAACTTCAAGCCAGCCACTGTCGAAGTAGCGGCGCTTTACTACGTTTCATTCCTGTATACCGGAAAATGGGACCATGCTGATGCCATCGCAATAGTGGATAACAATCGAGAACCCAACGCCGCGGAGACTGTTCGTCGAGCTTATGTTGCTTATCGAAAATGGTTTCAACGAGTTAAAAAAATTGGTCTGGCGGAGGCTCGCCAGATTGGCTTGGATCCCCTGAAAGGAAAGGGTGTTCGGTGGTACTAGATCTGGACGTTTTCTGTACCAACAGTCATAGAGGCATAGACAGCAAGTATCAGACGCCATTAACCAGTGGCGAGTTTCACCCCACAATCCATTTTCTCGGATGACACTCCGATCCTTCTTCTGATAAGCTATCCGCGCCCTTCGAAAAAGCAACGGCGGCATGACCTGTCGCCAACTTGTACCAAACGCCCCGACGCTGTCCAAAGAACTTCGGAAAATTGAGTTTGAGTTTCCCCGTTCCTTGTCAGCTTCTCATGTCGCAAAAAAACGGAGCGAGTTGCCGATCTGTAGATTGACGCGGAACTCAGGGTTCGCCAGTTCTCGGGTTAGCAAGTCGCTTGTAGCCAAAAAACGCTAAGGCAGTTTCTCAACTGGGCCAGGCCGCAGAGTGTCTCACAAGTATCATGAGCGATTTCGAGTCCCCCGCACTTTGCAGCTTTATTCCCGATCAGTAGACCAGTTGCCTTACCTCAACCGACTAATGGAGGCAGATACAAATGCATAAGAGATTTTTTCTCGGATTGCTGGGGCTTGCCCTGGCGATCGGCTGTCTAGTTCCCTTCTTCAGGTCAGACGCGGCAAACACGCCGCAGCAGGACAACCGTTCGAAAAGGATCGAACTTCCTTCAACAAAATTTCCAGACTATGACATCCGCCTTGTCGGCAGAAGCGAATTTCTCGACGAGGATGTCGTAGAGGTATCGGCAAAACAGGGCGCAGGCAATGCGGTGACGCAGTCGCGCGCTTCAGCCGTCCAGGCTTTCCGTTCGCGGCTTAGTCCCGACAAAGCCAATAATCTTCGCGCCACGGTCAACGAAGCCGGTGCGATGAAGAATTTCTTTATCGATGGGGCCGCGCTTTCCGAACCTGAGATCGGGTACGGCCAACAACATCGCTCGCAACTTCCTTCAGGAACACGCACCCGTCTTTGCGCTATCAGACGTCTCTTCGCTGGAACTGACGAATGAAGACAATGATCGAGGCACAGTCTTTCTCGAATACTTCCAGACCGTCGGCGGTTACAAAGTGTTTGAGGGCGAAGTGCAAGTTGCGGTTAACCAACACGGCGAGGTGCTTTCGGTTCGTGAAGGCTTTCTCGTCACTGGCCAGTCAGCAAAACTAAAACCACAATTGACGGAAGCGCAGGGCATCGCGCGCGCCTTCAATTATGCCGGCAGGGATGTTTTCCCATCTTTCGCCGAAACGCAAACCCGCTCCTCCAAGGGTGGAAAGTCTCACTTCGTCAATCCACTGAGCCAGGATCTGGAAGAGGTTTCCTCGGAACTAACCGTCATGCGCGTAGGCGACACGGCCCGGCTTGCCTGGCACGTTTACGCAGATGCCGGCCCCAATGCCTGGTACGAAATCCTGGTGGACGCACAGAGCGGCGAGCTCCTGTTCCGCAGAAACATTTATGTCTCTGAGGCCCAGGGCACCGTCTATATAGAAGCCCCTGACAAAGGCGCGCGCCAGCTCGTCTCCTTTGTTGGCGACACCGTCATCAACACTTCGGCGGGGTGGATGGGAACTTCAACGGTCTCGACGGGCAACAACGTCGAAGCCTATCTCGACACCGACGCCAACAACGCGCCTGATAACAACAACACTACGGGACTGTCGGTCGGCCACGCTTTCGCCGCCGATCAGAATTTCACGTTCCCGTTTTCGACCACAGTCGATCCCCGCACCCAGCGCGCTGCGGTGGTTACCAACCTTTTCTACTACAACAACATCATGCACGATTTTTCGTACGCTCTCGGGTTCACTGAGACCTCGCGAAACTTCCAAACCAATAACTATGGCCGCGGCGGTCTCGGCGCTGACTCTGTTCGCGCTGAAGCACAGGACGGTTCCGGCACCAACAACGCAAACTTTGCGACGCCGCCAGACGGACAGCGGCCGCGCATGCAGCAGTATCTGTTCACCTCGCCGAATCCGGATCGCGATAGCTCGATGGACGGCGACGTGGTGTTTCACGAGTATGGCCACGGAATCTCCAATCGCCTGATCGGCAACGGCAGCACTGCCCTGAGCGGTACTCAGTCAGGCGCAATGGGCGAAGCATGGTCCGACTATTGGGCGATCACCATCAATGACGATGGCGCGGTCGGCGAATATTCAACCGGTAACCCGAATGGAATTCGACGAGCGCCATACACAGTTCCGGCCAACCCGGTCCACGATTCTTATGCGGACGTTTGCGCCGGCGGTTGCCAGGTCCATCGCGACGGCGAAGTTTGGGCCGCAACCCTCTGGGATCTTCGCACCCAACTTGGCGCAACCATCACGGACAACATAGTGCTCAACGGGATGAAGTTCACGCCAAACCGTCCGTCGTTTCTTAACGCGCGCGATGGCATCCTGCAGGCCGATCAAAATCTGAATGGCGGAGTTAACCGCTGCGCCATCTGGACGGTCTTCGCGCGTCACGGCATGGGCGTGTCCGCTGTCGGCAACGACGGCACCACGCACACGGCCGCTACCAATCTGCCGTCAGATTGCGGCGGTACCTGCTCCTATTCGATCAGTCCTTCCAGCGCAAGTTATGCGGCTGGTGGCGGAACGGGCAGCGTCACAGTGACGGCCGGCACAGGGTGCGCCTGGACCGCAGTCAGTAATTCGAGCTTCATCACTATCACTTCAGGCTCCAGCGGTTCGGGCAATGGTTCGGTCGGTTATTCCGTCGCAGCCAACACCGGATCCTCTTCGCGTAACGGCACGATGACCATCGCCGGCCAGACTTTCACAGTCACCCAGGCAGGTACGGGTGGTGGCTGTGCACAGTTGATCACGAATCAAGGATTCGAGACAGGCACCACGCCCTGGACGATCAGCGGTCAGGTCACACGCAGCACCGGAGCCTTCCCGCACAGCGGCACGGCTTACATGATCGTCAACGGCGTGAACAGCAGCAGCGGCACGCTCTATCAGACGGTCACGATTCCGATCGGCTGCTCGCCGAGCCTTAACTTCTGGTTGAATATCACCACCAGTGAGGCGCCCGGGACTATCTTTGACCGGCTCTTTATTGAGGTGCGCAGTACTTCAGGAACGCTCTTGGGAACGCTGACGACCTTCGCCAACACCGATAGCGGTACCGCCGGAGTCTATGTGTTGAGGGGACCATACAACCTCGGCGCCTGGGCCGGGCAGACGGTACGCATTCAGTTCCGTGGCACCAACGACATTACCCTGCCGACGTCATTCCGCGTGGATGATGTCTCAGTGCAATAAGAAGTAGGACAGGCATTCTTGCCTGTCCATCTAAACCAAACCAGGGCAGACCGGATGTCTGTCTTACAACGCAGAACCTGGCTTTCTTCAGGGAAGGTCAGGTTCTGTAATATTATTCCGACGTGAAATCACACCTAATGCGCCGAAGAATATTTGCACTTGTCGTTGTCGTCCTCCTGCAGCCATTGATAAGTGTAGGGGCACGGCATGCCGTGACCCTACGTGTTCCTCAAGGCGGTACTTCAAACGCAAATCAAAGAGCGCCAAGGCTCGTTGCTCAACGTATCTCTCTCGCGAATGGAAAGTCGTTTGACTTGAATATTCCGGAGGGCTTTTCAATCAGCGTCGCGGCCCAGGGACTCAAGCGCGTGCGCTTCATGGCCCAGAGTCCTGACAATCGAATCTTCGTCACCGATATGTATAACCTCACCGACAACTCCAGGGGTGTGGTCTACATTCTTGATGGCTTCGATCCCGCCACCAAGAGTTTTGCGAAAGTCACTACATACCTCAAAGGACTGCGTAATCCAAACAGCATTGCCTTCTACAAAGACGAGAGAGGCGTCGATTGGTTTTACCTCGCGCTTACCGATCGACTGCTGCGATACAAATACACCGCGGGAGAAAACGCGCCCACTGCGACGCCGGAAACGCTCGCGACATTTCCCGATTATGGCTTGAGTTATAAATATGGTGGCTGGCATCTGACGCGCACGGTCGCAATTGGCCCGAACGGCAAAATTTACGTCGCTGTCGGCAGCAGTTGCAACGCGTGTGAAGAAAAGGAAGATGTGCGCGCCAGCATCCTCGAGATGGACGCCGACGGAAAAAACCAGAAGCGGTTTGCGCAAGGACTGCGCAATGCTGTCGGTCTTCGCTGGATCAGAACGCGCAACGGTAACGGCAGTTTGTTTGCGACTAACATGGGCTCGGATCATCTCGGCGATCACAAACCTGCGGACACGATGTATCAGCTCAGCTCCGGCGCAAACTACGGCTGGCCCTACTGCTACCAGTCAGGAGCAGCGCGGCTTCCGGATCCAAAGTTCAACCTCGGCGGGAAGAGATTGAATTGCCGCAATCGCCCCCAGGCTTACGCGGCCTTCGACGCGCACAGTTCCCCCCTCGGCTTGGAATATTTTGATGATCAGCATGGCGGCGACCTGCGCGATTCCTTTCTGGTCGGCCTGCACGGCTCGACTAAGAAAAACCTCAAACGCGGTTATCGCGTAGTACAACTGCCGGGAAGCGCCGGAAATGGTCCCAATGATCCATTTGCCCCTCTCGACTTCATCAACGGGTTTCTCCAGGCGGGAAAAGTTCTTGGTCGGCCAGTAGATATTCTGAGTGTCGGGCCAAACGCCTTTCTATTGACAGATGACTACGCCGGTGTTGTTTACTACGTCGCGAAGAAGTAGTCCGCAAATGTCAGAACCGCCTGCGTTAGCGGGCGGACCCGGTCGCTGACGCAAATGTCAGAACCGCCTGCGTTAGCGGGCGGACCCGGTCGCTGACGCAAATGTCAGAACCGCCTGCGTTAGCGGGCGGACCCGGTCGCTGACGCTCCCGGTTCTGACAGTACGCCGATTCCGCAGATTCAACCCTGATGCGGATGCTCTCTCCCACATGTTCGAAGGAGTAAGAAAATGAAATACGTCCCCCGCCGCCTCGCACTTCTCGTCTTTTTCTTTGCCTGCCCAGCCGTGGCTTTCGCGCAGTCGTCCCAGCCCTCGCCAAAAGATACGTCCGCTTCAGTGTCCGGACGCGTGACTATTGGTGGCAAACCTGCCGCCGGGATAAGCGTCGTGGCTTCGTCAAGCACTTCGTTCCTGGACACCAAAACCGTGGGCAGAACCACTACCGACGAAGAGGGCAATTACCAACTAAAGGGGCTCCCCGGCGGAACTCTCAGGATCATGCCCGTCGCCAAATCACTCGCCGTTGCACCGGATGCTAAAACGAGACAACTCGGACAGTCGGTGAATGTGGCGGAAGGCGAAGCCATCACCAAAGTTGATTTCCTGCTCGTGCGCGGCGCGGTAGTCACCGGGCGTATCACTGATTCCGATGGCAACCCGATTATTGGCGAGGGCGTAAGCGTCGTGCGCAAGGATGCGCCGACCGACCCCAACGCTATGTTTGTTGGTGGCCTTCGCAATCGCACGGACGACCGCGGCATTTATCGAATCTACGGTCTCAGTCCCGGGACTTACAAAGTCAGCGTCGGAGTGGCTGCCGGCGCCCCCGGCATGTCGGTGATGGGACGTGGCGGGCAATACACGAAGACGTTTTATCCCGGTGTGCAGGATGAAACAAAAGCTGGGATTCTCGAACTTAACGAAGGTGCCGAAGTTTCAAATATTGATATCACTCCCGGCAAGGTTGCGGGTGGTTTCGCGGCTTCAGGTCGCGTGATTGATGCGGATACCGGCGAGCCCGTGCCCGGTGTCTACATTGCGTATTCACCGATCAAAGAAGGCGACCTGCAAATGGGCGGAATGAACTTCACCCTCAATCAAAGTGATCCTGCCGGAAAGTTTCGTATAGAAAACATCAAGCCCGGCCGATACGCCGCCTACACCATGGGAGCCGGTCAGCAAAGCACCACTTATAGCGATCCGGCATCGTTTGAAATGGCGGAAGCCGACGTCACCGGACTCGAGATCAAGGTGCATCGCGGGGCCACCATCCACGGCAGCGCAGTTATCGAAAACAATTACGACCCGGCGATAGCTGCCACATTGAGATCGCTGGTCATCTTCGCTTATGTCGCGGCGAAGGGTGTGAGCGCACCTTCATATGCGAGCGGCAAGATAAATCCCGACGGCACCTTTCAGCTCACTGGCCTCGCCCCCGGCAAAGCGAAAATCAATGTGCAAGGATTCCCCGCGCCGCCGAAAGGACTCAGCCTCGTACGCACCGAGTTGGACGGCATGGACCAGACCGAAGGGATTGATCTAACCAGCGGGGCGCAGGTTAAGGGAGTGCGTCTCGTGTTTGTTTACGGTTCGGGAGTGATCCGCGGCGAGGTACGACTCGAAGGCGCCACCCTCCCGGAAGGTACGAGCTTGAGATTGATGTTGCGTTCGCCTGCGAGCGACAGCCGGAAATTTAGTCGCTACGTGGAAATCGATTCGCGCAACCACTTCCTGATCGACAGCATTCCAGCCGGCAACTACGAACTCTATCTTCAATCTTCCACGAGAGATCAAAAAGCGCCGCCATTTTTTGAACCGGTAATACGACCGATCTCAGTTGCGAACGCCTCGGAAGTGCAGGCGACGATTGTCGTTAACCTCACTAAGAAAGCAGGTGCAAATTGATTAGCCTGCTGAAGCCAGACCGCGCAACGTTTCTTGCTGACGTTGATCCGATTTACGTTTACGCCTCTGAGCGTCTGCTTTGCGGTCCTTTGCGTCTGCTCAGCGCCCTTTGCCGTCAATCTTTTCTTAACCGCAGAGAACGCCAAGGTCTCGCAAAGGGACGCAAAGGCAAAACTGAAAAAGACGCGCTATCCAGCGAAGCTCCCTACTGGGACCGCGGGCGGCTCGCCCGCAATGAGCGCGCAGCGCGAACCCATTTATTTGCACGCCTCGGCACATGCATTGGAGTCGTCCTGCAACTTCTTTTCTTCGCATCCCTGGCCCATGGCCAGGTTACAACGCCCTCTCCCAAACCAACTCCGGAGCCGGCGGTCATGGGAACAATCCGCGGCCGCGTAGTTTCCTCGGACGGCCGCCCACTCCCCAACGCCAACGTTATGGCCCAGGGCGTCTCGGCCACGCCTTCCATAAAAATGAAATCGAGTGACGCAGAAGGCGCCTTCGTCCTGGAAGATGTGGCCGCCGGTCTCTACATCGTGACGGCAAATGCGCCCGGTTATATCGATGAAGCCATGACCATCGGCGACCCGACCGATTTGCCGCGTTATTTGATCGGATCGCGTGTGAAGATCACGATGATCAAAGGCGGCGTGCTCACCGGCACTGTCACCGATTCGAAGGGCCAACCCGTCGTCGGAGCTCCTGTAATAGCTTCGTTATCAGGCGCCGCCACATCGCTTTCCGGTTTTATGACCGGAACGATGGGGGAAACTGACGACCGCGGCATTTACCGGCTATACGGTTTGACGCCGGGTTCTTACATCATAGCTGCCGGCGGCAGCGCCCCCTTTGGGACATTCAGCACCTCCGGTTTCGAACTTGATGTGCCAACTTTCTACCCTTCATCCACGCGCGACACTGCCGTCCCGGTGGCGGTTCGCAGTGGTGACGAAGCCAGCGGGATCGACATCAAGTATCGGGGCACGGAAGGTCATGCGATCAGCGGTGTGGTAGTAGGATCTGTGGAAACTGGTAATGCCGGCGGAGCGGTCTTCGTCATGCTCTCGCCTGCCGGAACGAGTTCGATTCAGGCCATGTCGCTGACAACCGCGCTCGAACAGCGCCGTGTGTTCAACTTTAGCGGCCTCGCTGACGGCGACTACGATCTGTTTGCGGGCTTCCAGGGTGGGCCAACTGAAAATCAGCTGGTGGCAACCAAGCGCGTTACTGTTCGCAACGGCGACGTGACCGGGGTGGAACTGAAACTCATTCTGCTTGGGTCCATTACCGGCAACATCACACTCGATCCAATCAAGGACGAAGACAAGTGTGACAAGCGCGCTTCGCAGGTATTGGAAGTCATGCTCAAGACGCCGCGCGATGAGCCGAAGAAGGCCGGCGCTGCGTTGATGCCCGGCTTGTTTGGAAACATTGGAACGCTGCT
Organism: Pyrinomonadaceae bacterium; assembly: GCA_963724185.1. Lineage (GTDB taxonomy): Bacteria > Acidobacteriota > Blastocatellia > Pyrinomonadales > Pyrinomonadaceae > PSRF01. The sequence goes on from CAVRTN010000004.1 coordinate 274,884, forward strand.
GAATGCGAAGGGCGAGTTTAATATCAGAAACGTCGAAGCCGGAAAATACCGATTCGCATTCAAGTTGCCTACCGACGCCTGGTACGTGCGCGCGATAGCTTCTGGACCAGGTCTCACGATTCCTGCTGAGCGGCCCGCGAATCGAACTCCGGCGGCGGGGACACCAACATTATCAGCAAAGGCCACTCCCTCGACGTCATCAGCCGGGACCGCTCCGAACGCTTTGTCCGAAGGCGTCGTGACTGTCAAAGCGACTGAACGCATCAGCGGAGTAACGATCGCCATTGGCCAGAATGCGGCCGGCCTCAAAGGCAAAGTGGCAGGTAGCAACGAGGGCGCTGCAGTTCCTGGCGGCCTGCACGTGCACCTGGTGCCTGCGGAACGCGAACATGCGAACAACGTGCTGCGCTATGGTGAAGCTGCGGTTAATAGCGACGGAAGCTTTGCGTTAACTAATCTGGCGCCGGGCCGTTATCTAATCGTTTCGCGGATTAAAGCAGAGACCGCGGCCGGGGCTCGTTCGCGCGACCTGGCCTGGGACGCCGCCGCTCGCGCGAAACTACGCACCGCAGCCGAAGCGGCAAACGTTGTGGTTGAACTAAACCCCTGCCAGCGTTTGAACGACTATTCGCTGAGTCTGCAGCCGATTCCCTAGTTGCGAGGGCGGGGTAGCAAACAGCGGTCAGTGGTCGGTGGCCAGTGGTCAGTGGTCAGTGGTCAGTGGTCAGTGGTCAGCGTTTTGATGCTTTGGTCGGCAATCTTGAAAAATCTCCAGCTCCAGGAGTGTCCTGTTTCAGGTTTCTCTGCGTAATCTCAGCGCTCTCTGCGTCTTGCTCAGCGGTAGATCATCCCCGCGAGAACACTCACCGCAGAGTCGCAGAGAACGCAGAGGCGGCGCAGTGAATTTCAAATTAGGACCTACCCCCACCGCCATTTTCATTGATTAATCAATCCAAACTAAGGTATTCTCTTAGTCCTCTCACACATACCCATCCGACGGTATGTCCAGCATTTCCAAATAATCGCGAATTCACCTTCCCGGTAATAGATCAGTCTTTTCGCTTCGCTGCATCTCCAGCGTTCAACCGCGCCCATAAATGACGAATTCTCTGATAGTTTCTTTAAATATCTCCGCCCCCGGGCCGGAATGCGCTGAAGCGCCCTCGCGCAACTCGCCCATCCGTACCTTTGTGCGTCGCCTTCTTCCCGCCGGCATAGTCATTTGGGTGACCCTGGTTGCGATCGGCCTCTGGTTCCTTTGGGGTTATGAAAACGCTCCCGGCGAAGCCGGCAAACCTCCTCAGCAATGGCCCTCAGTCAGTCGGATTCAACTGGGCCGCACCAACCCGACCCTCGTCATGCTGGCCCATCCTCGTTGTCCCTGCACCCGGGCCAGCATCGGCGAACTCGCGCGTGTTATGGCCCATGGCCAGGGTCGCCTCAGTGCGTACGTCCTCTTCATAAAGCCCGCCGGATTTGATAACGATTGGGAACACTCTGATCTGTGGCAAAGCGCTGCCGGCATCCCTGGCGTTAATGTCGTCAGCGATCCCGACGGCGTGGAGGCGCGATTATTCAATGCCGCCACGTCTGGCCAAACCGTCCTTTACAACAGCGGGGGTCAACTAATCTTTAGCGGCGGCATCACCGGCGCGCGCGGTCACCATGGTGACAACGCGGGCCAATCGGCGATTATCGCCATCGTCAATGTCGCAGTCCCCGAACAGAATAAAACTGCAGTCTTCGGCTGTCCGCTTTTCAATCCAACTTTCGAATGTCAGGTGACTCTCGATGACAGAAACCAACATTAACCAGCAGGGCGCGACCCCGGCGACTAGCCGGGCCACTCAGCTCTTTACCGAACACCAGCAGGCCATCTACAGAAGCACTGACCGCATGTTTGCGGTCCTGATGTCACTTCAGTGGCTGGCCGGCATTGTGGCTGCCTATTTGATTTCACCGAGAACCTGGATCGGTTCCACCAGCCAAACTCATATTCATATTTGGGCCGCGCTGATTCTTGGCGCCGCTATCAGTTCCCTGCCGATTATTCTGGCACTTACTCGGCCCGGATTCCGATCCACGCGTTACACCATCGCCGTGGGCCAGATGCTCATGGGCGCGCTGCTCATACATCTCACCGGCGGCCGCATTGAAACGCATTTTCACGTGTTTGGCTCACTCGCTTTTCTTTCGTTTTACCGTGATTGGCGCGTGCTCATTCCCGCAACTGTTGTGGTTGCCGCCGACCACTTTCTCAGAGGACTTCTGTGGCCTCAGTCTGTTTATGGCGTCCTCGCTGCCAGCGAATGGCGCTGGTTGGAACACGCGGGCTGGGTGCTCTTTGAAAATACGTTTCTCTTAATTGCCATTAAGCGGAGCGTCAGCGAGATGAGGGACATAGCCGCGCGGAGGGCCCAAAGCGAAGACTCGCGAGAAGATCTGGAAAGCCATGTGGCCCAACGCACCGCGCAACTCGCCGCTGCGAATCAGGAACTTGAAAGTGAAGTGTCCGAGCGAAAATCAGCGGAAAAAGCCTTGCGAGATTCCGAGGGCCGTTACCGGCTTCTGTTTGAAAGTAATCCCCTTCCCATGTGGGTTTATGATTTGGAAACGCTTGCTTTCCTCGCCGTAAACGAAGCGGCAGAGCGCCGTTATGGTTTCTCCTCTGAAGAATTCCTGCGAATGACGATCAAGGACATCCGGCCGCCCGAAGACGTAGCGCGATTGTTGAGTAGTTTGCCCGCCAGGGCCGACGGCCTTAGCGAAGGAAGCACGTGGAGACACCGGAAGAAAGACGGCACTTTGATTGACGTCGAGATAACCTCCTACCCTTTGAACTTCGCCGGACGCCAGGCCGAACTGGTTCTCGCGAATGACATAACCGAACGAAAGGAAGCCGAGGAAGCTCTGCGTCGCAGTGAGTCGCAACTTCGCCAGGCTCTCAAAATGGAAGCGGTCGGAAAACTAGCCGGCGGAATCGCTCACGATTTCAATAACCTGCTGACAGCCATTACGGGTCAAAGCGAAATGTGTCTGCGACGACTGGCGCCTGACGATCCCATCTACGGACGCATCGAGGAGATCAAGAAAGCCGGCGACCGCGCCGCCGTGCTTACGCGCCAGCTGCTGGCTTTCAGTCGCAAGCAAATTCTGCAACCCGAAGTCATCGATCTTAATCACGTGGTGTTTGAAGTCAGTAAGATGTTGCAACGCCTGATTGGCGAAGATATCGATCTGCTGATGGGACTCGGCGCTGACCTGGGCCGCGTGAAAGCTGATCCCAACCAGCTCGAGCAGGTCCTGATGAACCTTACCGTCAACGCCCGCGACGCAATGCCCAAAGGCGGCAAGCTGACCATCGAAACCAGCAATGTGCAGTTGAGCGAAGCGTTTGCCGGCCGTCACCTTTCGGTGCCTCCGGGAGACTATGTGATGCTGGCCGTCAGCGACACCGGATGCGGAATGGACGCGACTACACAAGCGCGCATCTTCGAACCATTCTTTACCACGAAAGAAGTGGGCAAAGGCACCGGCCTGGGTCTGGCGACTGTTTACGGCATCGTTAAGCAAAGCGGAGGCAGCCTCTGGGTCTATAGCGAGGTGGGCCAGGGCACTACTTTCAAGATCTATCTTCCCTGCGTCGAAGGAACAGTTGAACAAGAAAAAATCGTCGCGAAACATGGTGAGCTGGCGGCGGGCGTGGAGATTGTGTTGCTGGTTGAGGATGAAGCAGTGGTCAGAGAGATGGCCATGGAAATTCTGGTCGAATGCGGCTACGCAGTGTTGGAAGCAAAAGACGGCACGGAGGCGCTGCAACTGGCGCGGCAACATGCGGGTGAGATTCACCTGATGCTTACAGACGTAGTGATGCCGCGGATGAGCGGACGCGAGCTGGCGGAACAACTGGCCCTGTTTCGACCGGAAGTGAAAGTGCTGTACATGTCCGGATATACCGACGATGCGATCGTGCATCATGGAGTGCTGGACGAAGGTACTGCCTTCATCGGTAAGCCGTTCACTATGGAGGCGCTGGCTAAGAAAGTGCGCGAAACTCTGGATGCGGTAGCGGTTTGAGGAAAGGCAGTGGTCGGTGTTCGGTGATCAGTGGGCAGTGGTCGGTGTTCAGTGCCCAGTGATCAGGCAGCAATCGGCAATCAGCAATCAGCAATCAGCAATCAGCAATCAGCATTTGATGCCTGCTCTTACTGGGACCGCGGGCGTCCCGCCCGCATTTAACATCGTAAACACCACTCGCCCGCCCTACTAAACTCCTTCACCCATACTCATCACTCATCACTCATTATTCATCACTCATCCCTTCTCATCCATCCCAAAACTCAACATCACCAACCCCGCTATATAAAGCCCCAGCGCAAAGAAAGAAATATACCCGGTAGCGGGCGCAAACATCGGCGAATCGAGCGTGCCCAGTGTCACGCCCTGCACGAGTGCCCCAGCCACACGCTTGAGCCAACCGCTATCGGGAGCGTAAAGACTGCTAAGCAGAATGTGCTTGAGCACGAACGCCGTTCCAAACAGCACCACCAGGCTGCGTAAAAGTCGCCGCGCATCAAAAGATGAAAACTGATTGTTCCAAAGCGTCCAAAGAAAGAAGAATGAGAACAGCCAGTGTAATAATCCACGCTCCGGCAAAACTGAATTGAACGCCTGGGCCGAAGCGAAGAAGAGCGTGAGCAACACCCAGAAGTGACTCACATTCAGGAGCGGCGCATTGTTCGCGCTGATCCATGATCGCAACTCAATCAAGCCACCGCGCACAAACAACAGCATGAGAAGCACGGCGAGCAAAAGCGTAATGAGTGGTGGAGGAAAAAATATAAACGCCTGATCATCCGAGCCGACCCGCAACCCACCCAACAACGCCACCGTCAGAAAAATGAAGGGCAACAACCAGTAGCGAACCAGCGCCCGGTTCCTCAACCGGTTATCAACGTTCACCAACCCGCGCGTAACGGTCTCTATGCTGTCGCCACCAACAACTAGCGCATTTTGATCGTCTGCGGTCGCCAACGCGTCAGCATTTCTAGTTCCTATCTCATCACTCATTACTCATCACTCATCACTCATCACTCTTCACTTCCTCTTGCGCATCACCTTCAGCGGATTGACGTCGCCCCACGTGCGCTCCGTCCCTTGTTCAAGCTCGGCCTTCAACTCTGCGGCGGTATGCAACTGCAGATTGTCATCCTCCACAGTGAGCGTCGCGGGCGCGAGCGCAATTGCGCGGTTGACTGCTTCCAGCCCTAGTTTGAACAGATCCTGATCGTAGTAAACGCGCCCCCAACCCTCTCGATAATAGGAGTAGGCGATGTAAAACTGCGTCTTCGGATCGCCTTGCGCGGGATCCGCGCGCTGCCACTCATCGCGCGCCGCACGGAATTGCTCACGCCGAAACAGTCCCAGCGCAGCCGCAAACTTCTCCTGGTCCACCTGATAAGTGCCGGCCGCCAGCTGCGCTCCAGTCGCCGCTTCCTTGAAGCTGCGCGGCTCCGTCGCATACAGCCAGACGATCACCCCCGCGTAAACTACCGTCACCACCAACCCAACAATTTGAATGACCTTCTGCCGCATCTGAATCAATCTTACCTTGTCAGAACAACCTGCGTAAGCCGGCGCCTCTTCCTGGGACCGCGGGCGTCCCCGCATTCGCCTGGGACCGCGGACGCCACCCCGTGATCATCGCCCCCAACAACAATTCGACGACCCTCGACGGGTCCGCGTTCCTTTTGAAATTCATTTATGCCTTAGTTCGTCTGTCGTCTGTCGTCTGTCGTCTGTCGTCTGTCGTCTGTCGTCTGTCGTCTGTCGTCTGTCGTCTGTCGTCTGTCGTCTGTCGTCTGTCGTCTGTCATCTGTCGTCTGTCATCTGTCGTCTGTCGTCTGTCGTCTGTCGTCTGTCGTCTGTCGTCTGTCGTCTGTCGTCTGTCGTCTGTCGTCTGTCGTCTGTCGTCTGTCGTCTGCCTTTTTCGTTCCCTCAGCATTCCGTATGGGGCAATGCCGCAAACACTGCGGCAACAAAATTTTAACGTTGCCATCGGATTTCAATATCAACTTGTCGGAGCGCTTGAGAGTTTTGTCTTCTCGGTTCAGTTTTCTTGCAAAACTCTAACACGCACTAATTTCCCCTTGCAAATGGGGCTTTCAGGTTGCAAGTGGAGTGGGTGGAATTTTTCGAAACTGGAGGTTTGAAATGAAAAAACTACTTGCAATGACATTGACCTTGGCTTCTTTCGGTTTTCTGGGTTTCGGATTTGAAGCCAGCCAGGCTAAGGCCAGCACAGTGGCCAGCACGGTAACGACCACCACTCCCCAGGTTCGAATCCAGTATGGCTCGCAACGCAACCGCTGGCGTCGTAATCGAGTACGAACGGTGAGAACGACCCGGATCGTGCGTCGGGGTTATCGGACCTATCGCGAAACCTATTTGGTCCGCTACTATCCGAATGGACGCACCACCACGACGCTAATTGACCGTGATCGTATCGGCTAAGCGTCACGACGGATAACCGGTGAATTGGTAACGATTACCGGTTGAAGTGGTGACGAGAAGGGGGCCGCATTAACACGCGACCCCCTTTCCTGTCTTGCTGATTTATTGATTACTAACTGCCAGCTGCTGTTTGCTCTTTGGCTACTTGCTCTTTGCCCTTTGCTGCTGCCGCTCTCGTCACGATTTACTCTTCACTCCATACTTCACGTCACACGCCAGCCGTCCATCATCGCCCCAAACCTGCTCCACGGAATTCGCTCCGTGTTTCATCCTTCTCGCCATAACGATGCATTACCAATCGAAGGCACATCCAGCAAGGTGGTTCCTGCGGTGCTCAGAGGCCCTCGCAAGCCGACTTGAATATTGACTTCAACTTTCAATGAGGAGCTTTCTGAAGAATGTAAGACATCTCCTTTTCAAGCAGTTGGGGATTGTGACAAACATGAAAAGCCCAAACGCCGAGTTGTCCCCAATTATTTACCGCTGACACCCATCGCTTCGCCGCGTCGTGTTTGGCTTTATCTTGGGCATCTTCATAGCCCTTGATCTCCAAAATCAGAGTGATGTTGTTCTGCAGACGAACAAGAAAATCGGGTTCATAGTTATGGTCGATACCCTGAAATTCGTATGGGATTCGAAACCCGAGATGATCATTGCGAGCGTAGAACTTCACGGATTGACCCTGTTCCAGCTTAAACGCTGCCGTAGATTCCCAAGTTGCTGTGTCCGCAACCACCATGTTGATGTGACTGCGTTGCGTAGCGAAGCATGTACGCTTGGTCAAAAACTGGACGTTTGCCGTACTCGCGACAGGTTGGTAACGATAGAGCACCGGCAGCAGCGGCGCTTCTCCTTCGGTCTCGTCAGGATAGATTCCATCTCGCAATCGCTCTACAATCCGTTCAACGTATTTCTGCAATCCAATCTCAGACTTGTGCGTGCCCTGGAAATCAACTTTTCTGCTCACGTACTCCTGTACAAACCGATACACTTGTGGAAACAACTGGTGTCGAGATTGCAAACGCAGAACTCGTCGCTTCTGTTCAGACGCTCCGCCGCTATCACTAATGAGCTGTTCGAGCACCAGACGGGCTATCTCAAACTCGATCGTCTGAATATGATTTTGCTCGTAGTAGGACTCGCGGTTTTGTTCCACCCCAGGAAACTCAGTGCCGAACCGCGACTGGCTTCCAGTCTTAATGCCCACTTGTGGAACCAAATAGGTTGCGGTGGGTTCCCGGTTCGGCTCAACAGGAAATCCTTCCAATTGGGTAATGTCGCAACGAATTAAGTTCTTCCTGAGCGCGAACGTGTAGCCTTCGACAATTGGAAACTTGATTTCCATCGCCGCGCGATTCTCAAGTGCCCGTACGCTATTCAGCGGTTTGTCATCCGGTTCGGTTTTCTTCGCCAGCCGCCCTTTAAAAGGAATCATCGAGAAAGGAATGCCGTAAACATCGACATATTCCTCGGGCAACAACTGTGTTTCCGGATCAGGCGTGTAGTTCATTCGGCGTAGCCCGCGTCCCACCACCTGTTCGCATAAAAGCTGACTGCCGAACGCGCGTATGCCCAGAATGTGCGTTACGTTATTGGCGTCCCAACCCTCAGTCAGCATCGAAACGGAGACTACGCAGCGAACATGCTCACCCGGCTGTCCGCGCTTTCCGACTGTCGCTACAACTTTGCGGAGTTCCTCGGCAACGTCTGTCTTTTTCTTGTTTGGATCGTCGCTTTCAGCTTCCGCAAGCAGTTTGCTGTCGATGCGAATGGTTCGCTTTGCCGTCGCCGAATTCGAAAGCTCGGGCAGAATCTTGCCGCCTTCGTAGACCGTTCTAGTCTTGCTTTGTTTTGAACTCTTCCTTTTCTTGAGTTTGTCGTCGTTCCCGTTCGCCGTGAGTACAGCTTCAAGATCCGCGGCGGTTGCGATCTCTTCTTCTCGCTCGCCGCTGATGTTCTGATAGAAGATCTCAGCTACATCGGTGTTGTCGCAAACGATGATGAGCACAGGAGGCACTCGTTCCTGGCTCGGCGCAGCTTCTTCGTTGTATTTGAACCGTTCCAGCCATTGGCCGGCGATCTGGATAAGGGCGCCCTGCGCTTCTCGGTAAACTACGTCTGGTCGCGGCTTCTTAGACTTACCTGTCATTAGCTCCGCTGGTTGCAGGCCGTCTTTGATCCATTCCCAAAGCTTGAAATATTTCGGATCGGGACGTCCTGTATTGTCAGAAACCGGCAGTCGCGGAATCTTCACAATTCCGGATTCAATTGCATCGACTAACCCAAAATCGCTGACTAACCAAGGAAAGGGCCTGCCTTCTGCGTGTCCGCTCCCGCCGATATAAAAAGGCGTGGCTGACAGATCTACGCAAAACGAAACGCCGCGTTCCGTACCCAAGGCGTTATTTATTTGGTCCAAGCCATCAATCCACACCGTAGCCTTACGTGCTTCATCATCGAGGACTATCTGTTCTTCGGCAGTTAGTCCCTCCACATAACTGGTTGCTGCCGGCCGCCAGGCGTGATGCCCTTCATCGTTGAGCACCATGATCGGCATGCGTTCGTACAAGTCGCCCAGCACACGGCGCGAAAGTGTTTCGGGAGTTTCGGGTCCTTTGTTTACGACGGCGTAAGTGGCGTCCCCTTCTTTATGTTCGGACTCTTCAGCCAGCCGATGCCAGTTTTCTACCAGCACCTTTCCTCCATGCATGAACTTCCGATACTTTTCAGGCACGATATTGAATTCCGCGTAGTAGTTATTCGCATTTTCCGGCCGGAGCACTTGCAACCGCTCTTTCACCGTTAGGTTCGGACAACACACGAACACTGCGCTCGGATATTCCTTGCTCTGCGGATTCTGACCGCGATTGCAAAACGCCCACGTAATGAGCATTGCCATTACCACCGTCTTGCCTGAGCCCGTTGCCATCTTGCAACCTAACCTTCGCAACGGCATGAGTGTTGAGTCGGAAGGCAAATCGGCGAGTGTCGGATAGTAGATTCCCGTTGCGTGAAACGTAGGCCTTTCGCCGGACAGCAAAAGTGCTAGGTCTTTGTCATTCAGACTAAAGTTTTGAAATCCCGTGCGGGAAGATCTTCCAGGGATCCTCAACTCCGTGAGATAGATTATGGTTTCCACCGCCTCGCGCTGGCAGAAAAATAGTCGCCGCTCGCGATCTTTTCTTAGCCAATGACGAAGCAAGTCTTTGGTAACGTTTGAAGCGCCCCGGTAATCGGCATCGCGCCACCTCTTCACGTCTTTGCGAAGCAAGTTGACCAGAGTGAGAAGATCGTGGTCCTCTTCAAGAAAAAGTCCTGCCTGTCCGGTGCCAACGCGTTCGGTTTTATACCAATAGCCAGCGTCCCGCCGCGTTCCAGCTCGCGAGGCGACACCGGTTTTCTTGTCGTAGAACCAATGGTCTTGTGGCTGCTCGTATGGAGAACAGATCACTGGACTAGCAACAGGCTGAATCGGGATCTCTTGTTGAGCTTTCATGAGGTCAATTTATGTACCTTCATCACTTCATTACCGCGTGGATCGATTACCTTGATTGCAACTGTCTTGTTAGTTCCCTCGGGGAAGCACAGAGACACAGTTCCACTCAATGCCGCGAATCGCTCTTCGTCGATGACTCCACCCGGTCCGTTCAAGGCGCGGCTTAGTTTGTCCCAAGCAGTGCGGTCGGGAAAGAAAGCCTGAGTGATGCAGAAGGTCCAGCCGTCGTAATCGCTGTCGAGAAACCACGCTGCAACCTTATCGGCGCCGGTCGGGGTAATTGAATTGTCTACTGGGTTATAAATATCCACGCCTTCCATCGTCACTTTGTAATTCCCCTCAGCGTCAGGCCCGGCGACCGATGTACGCGGCTGCCCAAAGACTGTGAATAGTTGACTGCCAGGTTGTTCCTTCAAAAGCCCGGCCATGCCTGGGTTCACATCCGGGCGAATGTTAGCCATGTGGATGCGCAAGTCTCTTCGCTGAGACTCTTCGATTGCCGCTTGGGCGGGGCCATCAAAGCTGAATCCAGCCACTACGAGATCGTCATAGCCCCGCCGGTTAGCATCGCGTATTAGCTGTTCCACTTGCTTGGCAGTAACCGGCCCATACTGTGGTCCGAATCCGACGCAAACTGCCGCGCGTCCCTCCTTATCCGAATCCGCGGTCCCCTTTGGTGTCCAACGCCCTTCGGCATGAAGCCCACTATCAGTTCCTCTTACTCGATCAAGTCGAGAAAAGTGCATTTCCTTGTTGTTTGGGAAACGCACGCCATCTGTGCGTAGGAGACGGATCATCTGATCGAGATACGCCTCGATGTTTTTCACTTCGAGCGTGCCGATTGGTTCGACGAAACGAAGACTAACCAGCGGCAGCGCGTCACGCGTCTCGAATGTTTCCAGGCTTTCCGGTGTGCCGCCGAACTCGACTACCTCTTCGTCGCTCAATGACATCTCAGGCGGCTGCACAGCTTCGACCGTAAACGGTCCACTAACGCGCACGACGCCGGGAACTTTCACCGGCTGATCGACCAACTCTTCCTGCTCGGCGTTGGCCTCGATGCAAGCGTCTACCTCGTCCATCTTCGCGCGCCAAGCTTGGCGGTAGTCAGTCACTGCCATTTGCAATTCTTTGGGCCAGTCGTCATCGATATCAAATGCGACTTGCCAATGCTCCCACTTCTTTGGTAGTTCCCAGCGACGCCGATCTGCGTTCGTTATGGCCTTCTTCCCTTGTGCCTTTTGTTTGGCTAAAAGCTTGGCAGACAGCTTTCGGCGCAAATCATCAGTTACTTTGGCAAGCGCAGCATTGCAGCCGCTGAGTTCCTCACTAAGGATTGGTTCGTGCTTAGCGAAAATCGGATCGAGGTTAGTGTTCTGAGCGATGCTCTTGAGCGTGGTGTGCGGAACGGTTTTGTAGTTGAATCCGCTCTCGATTCCGCGTGATTCGTCCTTGAATTCGTAGTAATCCAATTTGGATGTCAGCAAGCGTTGACGCGCGATTGCGATGGCAACACGACTAGTATCGGTGGTGATCCAGCGCCTTCCCCACTGCTCTGCAACGTACGCTGTGGTTCCGCTCCCGCAGGTTGGGTCTAGAACCAAATCCCCAGGATCGGTTGTCATCAACATGCAGCGAAAGATGACCTTTGTGGCTGTCTGCACAACGTACATCCGGTCCGATGCCCCGCCAGTGTCTTCCCACATATTCGTTAGCGCGGAGCGGCCAAAGTCAGACTTGAAACGGCGATATCGAATTACGTTTCGAGCGACCCTAATCCTCTCTGCTTCGCGTAGCCGACGCATTCCATCAAATGAAGTCTTCCAACTGTTTCCGGAGCTGGGGCTGAATTTGCGCCCGGCAAAATCGAATTCGAAGACCTGCGTTCGAAAGACGCCGCCACCGGTTAAGTCAGAGCTGTATTCCGAATCGTCGGAGTCCAGTTTCTCATCGAACAGATGTCGGTATTTTACCTGCCCGATATCTCTAGCATAGAAAAGAATGTAGTCACTTATCGACTCCAGAAGCTCGCCCTTCTGGTTCGCTTTTTTCTTTAGAGTGATCTGCGTTACTAAATTCCTAGCCCCGAACACCTCATCCATCAAGTTGCGCACTCTATGCAGATTTTCTTCCCCTATTTGCAAAAAAATTGAGCCGGAGTCAGCGAGCAACTCTCGGGAGAGGATGAGTCGGTCTCGCAAATAGGACAGATAGGAATGTGTCCCGAGTTTCCATGTGTCGCGGTACGCCTTGACCATTTCAGGCTCGCGCGTCAGGTCTTGTTCCCTGTCCTTGACGTCACGGTGACGTATCTCAGATTGAAAGTTGCTCCCAAACTTAATCCCATAGGGTGGGTCAAGGTAGATCATCTGCACCTTGCCCGCTAACTCTTCGCGCTTTGCCAGCGAAGCCATCACCTGCAAGCTGTCGCCAAGTATTAGGCGATTAGCCCAGTCGACATCGTGTTGATAAAACTGCACCGCTTCGTGATACTGCTGCTGCGGATCGGCAAACAAATCGCGTTGGACGTCCTCGCGTGCAGCGATGCGGAGAATCGCCTGGGCGCTAACACGCTCGTGGATGTGCAGTGCCACCGGATCCACTGCAAACGCTGGCATCTCACGCTTACCCGCCCACTCAAGCCACGGCTCATCTTTGCGCAAGGCTTCAGCCAGCAAGCGCAACTCATCCTCAGTCAGCTTTCGCTCACGCGCCTGTTCTAGAAGTTCCGGCAACTTGTCTGGCGCGCCCGTCGGATCGAATCGCAACACCGGAGGCAACCGCGGACTGTATTCGTATTCAATCTTTGGCATGAGTGGCACCGACCCCTCAGCCGCAATCTTCGCCGGTGGATTATTCTTCCTCTTCGCGTCATCGTGGCGGTAATCTGCCATCGTCTCGCCAGCGGATTTTGTCTTAGTCTTTCTGGGCATAGATCTGTTTTATCCGATGGTTTCGGCTGTGTATACAGCTGTCGGCGTCTTAGATTGCGCGCGAATCACAGGCCAATAGAACGGAGTTCCGCGCCAACCTTTGGCTTCGGTGCCTTCTTGCCTTAAGAGGAAGAGGATCGGGTGATCGGTAGCGTAGGATTTTGCAATCTGACCTTCTGTTTTCTCGGAGTCGGGGGTTTCGATATATGTTGCATGCGAACTCTCTCCCGCGAGACGCGACGAGTTGCGATCTCTAGCCGCCCATATTAATACCTGTCCACGCTTTGCGGGGTCAGAATGCTGTTGACTCAAATGCGTGAGAGCCGCCTCGGCAGCGTCCCAATCGAACGGCGGCGCATCGTCTTCAGGAAAGTGCATTGTTGGTTCGATCTGTTTGAGCAACTCAAGTGCAGTTGAAAGGGGAACTAGTACGGGTTCCGCAGCGTCAAATCCACAAAGTTCATCGACCTTCTCATCAATAGCGTCGACGATTTTACCAATCGCATTAGCTCCAGTCTTGTATCCCGTCTGAAATCCAATCGGCAGTATTCGCTTGTGTGGACGTAGTGTCTGGGTCGTGCCGACAAGAATCTTGTTCGGACTACAGGGTACTATCGATCCGTCAGCGGCCTTGCGAATGAATTGGACGGCTTTATCTCCGCCTGCCTCAATTGCCGCTCGCAACGATGCGTCGAACTCTTCCATCTGAGCCATCGCGAACCGAATCGCGCGGGACGTATAAAAGCGTGTGACGGCCAAGTCAGGTCGTCGATAGCCGTACATTCGGGAATGTTGAAGTACGGTATCTTGCTGGAACTTGCTTGGTCTTCTCCCGTAATAGAATCCAACTAGATTCGCGAGGGTAACGCCTCGATCGAGTACTTGACCACCAATGAAAATATTCAGTGGACTTCGCAGCTTCAACTGTCCAGTACTATCAAGAAGATCCGCAACATCCTCATCTGAATTCACTTTCGTGATGGTGATGTGCTCTTGTTGGAGAGCACCTGCTACGCTGTCCACGACATCCTTCCGATCTGGAACAGGTTGAGATGCAAGCTTAAGAGAGCGTGCCAAGTCCTCATAGGATTTAGCCACAAGCTCGGAGAAAAGAGAACTTCCCGCAAGCGCCTCAGCTTTGAGTTTCTTGACTATCTCAGTTGTAAGAGTTTCCTGCCATTTGTGAGCGTCTCTGCCCGCTTCCGAATGAAGCAGAAAAGAATAGCGCAGCTTCTTCGGTTTTCTGCCTGCCTTAATGCCATTTAATCGTTGAATGCAACCTCCTACTATGAAAGTTAAAATTGCTGTTCGATACCCGTCGATTTGTGATGCGGTTAGAACATTCTCCAACTTAAAGGAACGTAAGTCCTTTTTCTTCAAACGATCAAACTCTTTGGGATCGATGGTGTGATGAATCAAGCTTTCAAGGGTATCAGTTTCACTCCGAGAGGATTCGCCGAAATAGGTCTCGCCTCCAACGTACTCAGGAGGTACGGGAACCAGCTTAGTAAACGCAGGGCGCGTTGGCTTGAACTCAAGTACATTGGCGACCTCGATTTCTGTCGGCTGTAGGTATAAGGAATACGGTGTCGCAGTTACCTGCAAGAAGGATGACCCGGCAATAACAGAACGTAACTTCGTGATTTGAGTGGCAATCTTTTGTGCTTCGATCAAGCCTTCCTTCTTTGTATAGCCAATCGATGCATTGTCGGCTTCGTCGTCGATGATGAGCGTCCGCTTCGCCGCCATTGCGGGGTTGTTTTTGAACAAGTCGATAAGTCGCCGCAGATTATCTTTTTGCTTTTTTGCAACAAAGATTAATTTCGACTCTAACTCAAATGCCCCAAACGAATCCGGGGCGTGCATGATGTCATAGATATCCAGCTCACCGTCTTCGGTAAACATATTAAACTCACTATTCAAACGCTTTGCCGTCTGCTCAATTAGTGCTTTAGAGTTTTTGCTCAGAACGATGGCGATATCAAAGCCCTTATCGAAAGCAAGAGCGAGAATGCTAATGAACGTACGCGTCTTTCCGCTTTGCACCTTTCCCAGCAACATGCCTGGATGGTCCGACGTTGTTGCGTGTTTCAAGAGCTCGGCCGTGGTGTCTTCGGCGCAGGAGAAAGTGTCGGGGCCGAACGACGCATTAGCGGCCTTGTATTGTGGGTAAAACTCGTCTGAGTGGTCAGGCACAGGGGTAGGAGTGGTGCTTGTCATTTTGAAGTTTCCTTTTCATTAACGAATACCATCGGGTGCGATGGCACTAATCGACTGCGAAGGATCGGGAGCACCTGAGAGTTCGTGGCGCATTATAAAGGCTTACAAAATTTCTGGCAAAGAATGAGGGAGCGAACTACCTGAAACCTTCGGCGTACAGCTCAGTTTGGAGAGAGTCGAAAACGGCGAGAGCGATCTCGAAGGATCGCTCTCGCTGTTTGTTGTTGGGTTTACTGTTTGATGACCGGTGCGGTGGCGGCAGCGTTTTACCAAGGTGATGTCGTCTTTGCAAGCCTGTTCGGTGGTTTTTGAAGCAAACAGCAAACAGTGAACGGCGAACAGCCGGAAAGAACGGTGATCAGTGGCCAGATGTCGGCCGGAGCCTCCGGCCGGTGGAAGAGTAAAAGGTGAAAAGTGAAAAGTTTTGGCAGGCGCGTCCCGCATCCTTCACAAAACAGGCTTTCCGGCACGCCTACCGGACTGCAAAGCCTGCCTCACTAGCGAAACGCGCCTGTTGCTCATGGGCCGTGGCCCACGAGGTCGTGTGCCGGTGGTGTGAAAGAGAGTTGTTACCAATCCCCTCTCGCCGTCCGGCCAGGGCGCGCTTCGCTAGGGCGCAATTTTCATGGCTGGATCGCTCCAGCCGCTTTGACCGTTGGTATTGACGGCCGCCACGCGGAACCAGTAGCGCGTTCCACTAGTGAGACCTTCAATGGTAGCTCTCGACTTGGTAGCCACGGCAGCATGGCTCCAACTCGTCGAGGTAGGCGGGTCACCGCTCCGCTCAATTACATAACTGCGGGCGCCGAAGAGGGTGTCCCAGGTAAGATCAATCTCGCCGTCGCGGTCGCCGGCGGTTGCCGACAGGCTGGAAGGCGGCGCCGGAATTTCACTGTTAGTGGAAGGTGCGGCGCGCACGTCCATGGCGGCACTCTGAATGAGCGCCTCGTTATCGCCGGCCGCCGCCTCCACGTAAGACGCGAGTTGGGTCATGATGCGATCGAGAAGGTCTTCCTTTTGTTGCTGATCGGAAGTCTTCGCTTTCGCATCCTGACGCGCGGCCTGCGTCGCGATATAGGCCGTCTCAAAATCGTCGATGGCGCTGTTCACGACGGTCAGGGCGGGTGTCGGGGTTGAAAAACTCGGATTTCCGGTAAGGGCCGCGACGATTTGACGCGCGCGGGTGATCTTCTCGGTCAAAGGTAAACGACTGAAGTTGAGTTTGATTTTTGGCACAAGGAGGCTCCTTTGGTTGTGGGAGTGCTTGGGCGTGAGCACCCCGCGGGAAGGGACTTGAGCGTGAAGGACGGCGTAGGGTAGTACAAACTGCGGCCGCTGGCAATCAGGGATTCCCTGATACGGCTAAGTGATTGGATTTGTGTGAGTTATGACGAAAAGCCGAACGATTTTGTGTTTTTGCATTGCTCTGTTGTTGACTTGAAATGCTCTGATGTTGATTTACATTGGGCGGAGGCAAGCTTGTTTTGATGTGGGGCAAGATTGTAATGGACGAGGGCAAGCTTGCATTGGTTCTTTGTAAACTTGCATTGGGGTGAGGTAAGTGACATTGGCTCGAGGCAAGTTTGCATTGAGGTAGTGCGAGGTTGCATTGGGTTGGTGCAAGCTTGCATTGGCTGGGGGCAAGATTGTTTTGGGCTTAGGCAAGCTTGCATCGGTTGGGGGCAAGATTGTTTTGGGCTTAGGCAAGCTTGCATTGGCTGGGGGCAAGATTGTTTTGGGCTTAGGCAAGCTTGCACGGGACTGATGTTGACTTGCATGAGCTCAATGCAAACTTGTGGAAACGGCATTGCTGTTTGCGTGGGTGAAAAGAACGCCGACCCATCGAGGGTCGGCGAAGGTGGGTCTTGGGTTGGGGGATATTGGGGGCGAATACCTGAAGGCTATAGATATGCGCGCCTGACGGCGCGTTGAGTTGACGCGCTCGGCGCGCGCCTGCAAAGGCTTTCGGGCGGGCCACCCGCTTACGCAGGTGGTTCTGACGTTCGCGCTACGCGCTCATTGCGGGCGGGACGCCCGCGGTCCCAGCACTGCGGCGAATGATTACTGGTGCCTGTCGACTGGCGACTGGCGACTGGTGCCTGGCGACTCGCGACGGGCGACTGCCGACTGGCGACTGCCGACTGGCGACTGGCGACTGGCGACTGACAGCCGCGTTATACTGAACGCCATGAATCCGAATGAGCAGTTGATCGAAATTTTCTATCTCTCGTTTCAAAAGCTTGACGCCGCGGGGATGCTTGATTGCTATCACGCCGAAGTTGAGTTTTCTGATCCGGTGTTTGGGAAACTCAACGCGGCGGAGGTGGCGGCGATGTGGCGAATGCTTTGCGACACCGTCGGAAAGAAGTTTTATTAGAACTTGACGGTAAGGCAGAGCCTTACCGCACGGAAGGCGGCAAAGCCGCTTACACGGCACCTGGCCGGCATCCGGTCGCTAACGCTCCCGGTTCTGACTTTTTCTCGATGAACCCTGGCACCTGACACCCGACACCCGAAACCTTTTAAAATGAATCGCGAACCGACATATCAAGCGGCACGAACGGTGTCCGCATCCGTGGCGGACCACTTTCGCCGTCACATCGCCGCCGCGCGCGCGCAGGGCGAGGACCATCTCGCGCCCGAGCCAGACGAGCCCACCATCGCCGCGATCATTGATGCGGCTTTCTGGGCGAGCCTGCGGCGCGAGGAAGGTCTATCGCCGAAAATCTCGCTCGCGTTTGTGCCGCCGGAAGAAGTGGAACAGCCGATCGTCTTCGAGCGCCCGCTTCCGCTCACCACTGCTTTCCTGATCAAACTCGCTCCCGCAGTCGAACGGCCGGAGATTCATCTGGGTGTGTGGTGTCGAAACGGCGAGCTCTACGTGTGGGGCGCGACGCGCGCGGTGCCGAGTTTCTGTTTTGTGTTGGAAGTAGTCGAACCTGGTTTGCTGGTGATCAAGCACCGGCGCATCGACGGGTTTGGAAAGTTTGCCAACGTCGCTGTGCTCAAGGGCGAGCAGGTGAAGGTGATTGATGAAAACGGCACGAGCCTGCCCGATTGTCCGGAGCTGTTGCAGGCGCTGCTGGCTTTCACTTCGCCAACAGGTTGGGATGCAGGCGGCGAATCGGTAAACGTGCTGGTCCAACTAGCCGCTTCGATGCGCGCCCACAGCCACGGCGGGTTGCTGCTGGTGATTCCCGCCGGCACGGAAAAGTGGCGCGAGTCGATCGTGCATCCGATTCTTTATTCGGTGGTGCCGCCGTTTACCGGGTTAACTGATTTGATGGCCCAGGAGGACGAGCAGCAGACGGAACGTTTATGGCAGACGGCTGTGCGGCGCGCGGTGGACACGGTGGCGGGACTTACCGCGGTTGATGGCGCGACGGTGATCAGCGACCGGTATGAGTTGCTGGCTTTCGGCGCGAAGATCAGGCGCGCGACCGGCTCGCCGCAAGTTGAAGACATCATTATTACTGAACCCATCATGGGCAACCGCGCGGAGATGGTCCATCCCGGGGCGACCGGCGGCACGCGACATTTTTCAGCGGCGCAGTTTGTGTTCGACTGCCGCGATGCAATAGCGCTAGTGGCTTCGGTGGACGGCCGCTTCACGATCTTCGCGTGGTCGCCGTGTGAGAACATGGTCCATGCGCATCGCGTGGATACGTTGTTGTTGTAGCAAGAAGTAAACAGCAAACAGTAATCAGCAAACAGCCGAGCCAGGGTCAACTAATCACTAAGCAGCGCAGTGAGGTCAGTACCGCCACGCGGTAGCGGGTGGGTTACACATTGCTGAGTGTCGATCGCGGATTTGCGATTGATCTTGGGCGAGGAGCATCAGTAATCCGAAATCATCAATCCTCAATCTACGAGACCCACCCGCTACCGCGTGGTGGTACTGACCTCATTGCTGATTGCTGATTGCTGTTTGCTGTTTGCTGATTGCTGTTTGCTGTTTGCTGTTTGCTGTTTGCTGATTGCTGATTGCTGTTTGCTGATTCATGTTTGCTGAACGCCAACTATGGAGATGAAGACATGCGCAAGGTAACTTTTGGCGGCGCCAATAGTCTCGACAACTTTTTCGCGCGCAAAGATGACGCGGTTGACTGGCTGATGTGGAGCGACGAAGCCGCCGCGATAATGGGAGATTACTGGAAGACGATCGACACGGTGGTGATGGGCCGTAAGACTTACGAAGCCGGACTCAAGCTAACCAAGGGTAAGGACAACCCTTACCCGGGAATTGACAGCTACGTCTTCTCAAGAACCCTTGACCAAAGCGATCATCCGGGTGCGAAGATTGTCGCGGAAGATGCGGCGGAGTTTGTGCGCAAGCTGAAGCGGCGAAAGGGCAAGGACATCTGCGTGATGGGGGGCGGTCTATTGGCGAAGTCACTCCTCGAAGCGAAGTTGATCGATGAGATTGGTTTCAATATTCACCCGGTGTTGCTCGGTTCAGGAATTCCTCTGTTTCACGAGATGA
This sequence comes from Pyrinomonadaceae bacterium, assembly GCA_963724185.1. Classification (GTDB taxonomy): domain Bacteria; phylum Acidobacteriota; class Blastocatellia; order Pyrinomonadales; family Pyrinomonadaceae; genus PSRF01. The sequence goes on from CAVRTN010000004.1 coordinate 294,529, forward strand.
AGCGGCAGATCAACCTGGAACTTCTCGAGTGCAGGCCCTTTAAGAATGGTTGCGTCTACGTTTTGTATCGAGTGAAGCACTAACGAGTCGGCAGTCGCGAGTCGCCAGTCGCCAGTCGGCAGTCGCCAGTCAGCGGTCGGCAGTCGACATTTCCCGCCAAAACGTGATAGAAAGCGGCCCTCAACCGAGTTTTCCATCGCGACGTGGCCCCGATAACTGAAACGGTTTCACCGAAACAAGCATATCAATTGGAAGCTTGCTCAAGCTCAGTATCCTAGTTTCTTCTGCTCGCTGGACAACCAACGGTCGAGCGGACGGGCGCGGTTCGCCGCGCAAATGATCCACATTTTGTAAAGGAGATTTCCCTATGGCTACCCCAGCCCCTTCCTGCAGAAAAGCCCTAACCGATGCAACCGCAACCTGGCCGAATCGCAATCGCGCCTCCGACGGCATCATGGGCGATGCCGCACATCAGGCGCGTCCGAGCGACCATAATCTTGGCAACGCGTATGACCTGACTCACGATGTCGCTAATGGCGTCGACTGCCGTGCGCTTTCGCGACTAGTGATGAACGACCCGCGCGTGAAGTATGTAATTTTCGCGGGTCAGATCTACCGAACTTACCGGCCCGCCCAGGGATGGGCGACCTACACCGGTCCGAATTCCCATCATCATCACATGCACGTTTCCATCAAAGCGGATTCGCGCAACGACCTGGCGCCGTGGCCCTGGTCCAGCGGCGCACCTGCCGGTGGCGGTCAACCTGTCGATGCAGGCGCGGGCGGCGCTCCTGCGTATCCGGGCACGGTGATCAAACTAGACAGCAGAGGCGCGCACGTTCGCACCGTGCAGCAACGACTCAAAGACCTGGGATTCACTCTTGATGTTGATGGAAACTTTGGGCAGGGCACCCTTGGCCAGGTCAAAGCTTTTCAACGGCAGAAAGGTCTCGACGACGACGGCAAGGTTGGACCAGGAACCTGGGGCGCGCTGTTCGCGAATTAACGTAAAAGAACTCATCCGCAGATTACGCGGATTGCGCAGATTAGGAACTGAAGGACGGCAATCAATGTGTTAGCGCCGCCGTCTACCTTTCCAAATCTGTGTAATCTGCGTAATCTGCGGATAGTTATGATTGAAACGTCGCGTCTAAAACTAGTTCCCTGCGAGTTGATTCACTTTGAGGCGCTCCTGAACGACGAAGCGCAGCTCGCTGCAATGCTCCAGGTTGAGCTCGATCCGGAGTGGCTGGGCTTCGACGCCGCGCGCGAGGCGATGCAGCCCGCTTCCGAGTATCTCAAGTCTCATCCATCAGCGCTCGGCTGGTGGACTTATTTATTCATTCACAAACCAGACAATACTCTCATCGGCCTCGGTGGATTCAAGGGTGAAGTAAACGCCGAAGGCATAGTCGAGATTGGCTATGAGATTGCGCCGTCGTATCGCCGGCGTGGTCTGGCGTCTGAGGCTTCCGAGGGAATGATTGACTACGCTTTTGCGAACCCCGAGGTCAAGAGAGTTGACGCGCACACGCTTCCCGAGCGAAATGCTTCAACCGGAGTGTTGGAGAAAGTTGGGATGAAATTTTTGGGAGCGGTGCACGACCCGGACGATGGAGAAGTTTGGCATTGGGGCCTCACGCGCGAGCAATACCGTCCGCGCGACGCATAGCGTCCATCTCACGTTCCCTGAGTCCTGAATCATTTTCGCGACGTCTTTGTGCGACAGTTTTTCGGAAGTTTGTACATTTGAAGACGTCTCGGAAGCGATCCGCAATTCGCGATTCCGCAGTTTCCCCGTCTAACACATGAATTTGAAACGCGGCTAGAATGTGACGCGTACTAGTTTCATCATTCTATGACCATCGCTGCCGGCACAACTCTAGGCCGTTACGAAATCCGTTCGCTCATTGGCGTGGGCGGAATGGGCGAAGTTTATCTCGCGCATGACACGCAACTGCGCCGTCCGGTGGGACTCAAGTTGTTACCGGCAAACTTCACTCTGGACGAGGATCGCCTGCGCCGGTTTGAACAGGAAGCTTATGCGGCGTCGGCACTCAATCATCCAAACATCCTGACGATCTACGAGATTGGTCACGTCGATGCGACGCGGTTCATGGCGATGGAGTATGTGGAAGGCGAAACACTGCGGCAGCATATTTCGCGCTCACACTCCTCGGCGAGCGAAGGCCAACCGGGAACCGGCATCAAGCTGTTTGAAGCCCTCGACATCGCGATTCAGATTGCTTCCGCCCTCGCGGCATCGCAAACCGCTGGGATCGCGCATCGCGACATCAAGCCGGAAAACATCATGCTGCGGCGCGACGGTTACGTGAAGGTGTTGGACTTCGGCCTGGCGAAACTTACTGAACGTCCGGAAACAACAGACACCGAAGCTCCGACGCGTGCAATGGTCAACACGAGTCCCGGTTCGGTGATGGGCACTGTCAATTACATGTCGCCTGAACAGGCGGCCGCGCACACGGTGGATTCGCGCAGCGACATCTGGAGTCTCGGCGTTGTGCTTTACGAGATGATCACGGGTCGCGTGCCGTTCGAAGGTCCGACGCCGAGTCATGTAATCGTTGCCATACTCGAAAAAGAACACTCGCCGCTGTCCCGTTACATGAGCGAAGTGCCCGAAGCGCTGGAATGGATTGTCACCAAAGCATTGACCAAGGATCGCGACGACCGTTATCAAACCGCGCGCGAGATGTTGACCGACCTTCGTCGCTTGAAACAACGGCTCGATGCCGGCGCGGAACTCGAAAGATCCATCGCTCCGGACGCACATGGCAATCCGCATATTACGCTGAGTGGCGTTCGCGGCGGATCAACGATGAGCGGTTTTCCACTCGACCCTCGCACCACGCAATTCGGCGCCGCGCCTACCGTGTCGAGCGCTGAGTATATTGCGCAGGGCATTGGCCGTCACAAGATTGCAGCCGGCCTGGGCCTCGTGCTTTTGCTGGCCGTAGTTGCAAGCGGCGCTGTTTGGTGGTGGAAACAGCACGCGAGCCACGCGCCGCGCACGTTTGGTAAAACGCGCTTCACGCAGTTGACTAACACCGGCAAAGCAAACGTTGCCACGATCTCGCCGGACGGAAAGTATGTGGTCCATGTAATTAATGATGGCACCCTGACGAGCCTCTGGGTGCGGCAGGTGGCGACCTCGAGCAACGTGCAAATTGTCGCGCCGAGCGAGTCGCGATATGTCGGGCTTACCTTCTCGCGCGATGGAAACTACGTCTATTACGTGGTCTACGAAAAAAACAGCCCGCTCGGAGTAGTGAACCAAATTCCGGTGCTGGGCGGTACGCCGCGGAAACTCGTGGAAGACGTTGATACGCCAGTCACGTTTTCGCCGGATGGAAAACGCTTCGCATGGATTCGGCAGTTTCCGCAGTCGGGCGAAACCGCGCTCTTTGTGGCGAACAGCGACGGTAGCGGACAACAAAAAATCGCCGCGCGCCAGCGGCCGGGACGTTTCCTCGCTGGTATTCGCACTGGTCCCGCCTGGTCGCCTGAGGGCGAAACCGTTGCTTGCCCGGTCGCCGGACCTGAAGACGGAGTGGATCGCTCAAAAGTGGTGCTGGTTGATCTTAAGACGGGAGCCGAAACCGATGCGTCGCCTCATCGTTGGGCCAACCTTCAGCAGGTTATTTGGGCGCCTAATAACGGCGGCTTGATTCTGACGGGACAGGAACAGCAGGGCGGCACCAACCAGATCTGGCATGTCAATCAGCCCCGCGGCGAGGTCGAAAGAATCACCAGCGACCTGAATAACTACAACGGCGTTAGCGTCAGCGCGGATGGATCTACGATCGCGACGGTGCAAAGTCAGGTGAGCTCGAGCGTTTGGTTTGCGCCGGCGAGTGATTCCAATTCGGCAACGAAGGTTACCTCGGGAACAAACGAGGGCGGCATTGGCCTGGCGATCATGCCGGATGGCAGGATCATCTATACCGCCTTTGGACCAGGAACCGCGGATCTGTTTGTCGCGAAAGCTGATGGAACCGACTCCCGGCAACTGACCTCGAGTGCATCGCTTAATGTCTTCCCTGCTGTTTCTCCGGACGGACGGACCATTGTGTTTGTTTCCACGCGCACGGGCGCCCCCCACATCTGGCGCATGGATTCTGATGGGGCGAATGCCAGACAGATTACGAACGGAATCGGTGAAACCGATCCGGACATTTCTCCCGACGGCAAGTGGATTATTTTCCAAAACGTGAGCGAGTCAGGATTGTGGAAAGTTCCAATTGAAGGCGGCGAAGCGTCAAAGATAACCGACAAGCTAACGAGCCAAACCGCTATTTCCCCAGACGGGAAGTTAATCGCCTGCCGTTATCGCGAACAGGACTTGAGTCCATTTCAGCTGGGCTTAATCGATTTCGCCACGGGGCAAACAGTAAAGACTATGGACCTGCCGCCGACGGAACGTAATCTGGACTGGACGAGCGACGGACGCGCGGTCGCTTATGTCGATTCCCGCGGCGGAGTTTCAAATATCTGGAGCCAGCCAATCGACGGCGGCGCTCCACGCCAGTTGACCAATTTCAAATCGGATTTGATTTTTGCTTTTGACCTCTCGCGCGATGGCAAGCAGATTGTGCTTTCGCGAGGAAACATTTCAAACGACGTCGTATTGATTGCCGACTCAAAGTGATTCGCCAACGATCTCAGAAACAGTCTCCCAATTTTGTTTACTCTGCGTAATCTCGGCGGGCTCTGCGCCTCTGCGTTGATTATGGCTACGGAAAGGCTATCGCCGAGACGCGGAGAACGCAGGGGAGGCGCAGAGCCTGTCACACTAGGACACTATCCTCGCGAGAGGCTGGCTTGCTTGCCTTCTCACGCTCAACTAAAATCATCCAGTAAATTAACAAAACTAACGAATGTGTCCACTTTTTCTGACTATTAGATAAGACAACGATTATGAGTTTCGATAAATTACTAACTAAAGTTTTTGGCAGCAGCAATCAACGTTTTCTCAAGTCGATCCAACCGATTGTTGAAGAGATTAATGCTCTCGAACCCGCGATCAAGAAACTGTCCGACGAACAACTTCGGGCCCGCACCGCAGAGTTTAAGGCGCAGCTTCAGGACGCAGTCAAGGACGCGACCGACAAGGAAGATCGCAAGAGGCTCGAACGCGAGGAGTTGGACAAGATCCTTCCCGAAGCGTTTGCGATTGTCAGAGAGGCCAGCGTCCGCACCACCGGCATGCGCCACTTCGACGTGCAGTTGATCGGCGGCATCGTTTTGCATCAGGGCAAGATCGCTGAGATGCGAACGGGTGAAGGTAAAACTTTGGTAGCTACTCTGCCTGCTTACCTCAACGCCTTGACCGGCCGCGGCGGGGTTCACGTTATCACCGTCAACGATTATCTCGCCTCGCGCGACGCTGAGTGGATGGGCCAGATTCATCGTTTCCTCGGCCTGGAAGTCGGTTGTATCCAAAACGACATGGACGACTTCGAGCGTCAGGCGGCGTATGCCTCTGACATCACTTACGGCACGAACAACGAATTCGGGTTTGACTACCTGCGCGACAACATGAAGTTTGACCTCGCCACCTGTGTGCAGCGTGGTCACTATTTCGCCGTCGTTGACGAAGTGGATTCGATCCTGATTGACGAAGCGCGCACGCCGTTAATTATTTCCGGACCATCCGATGAAGCGACGGATAAGTATTACAAGGCCGATGCGATCATTCCCCAACTCAAGAAGGGCGAAGAGATCGACGGCGTCAAGACCGGTGAATACCTCGTCGACGAGCGTCAGCACACTGCCGTGTTGACCGAAGAAGGCGTGGATAAGGCGGAACGTCTTCTGGGTGTGGGAAATCTTTACGACCCTTCAAACATGGAACTGCTGCATTGCGTTGAGCAGGCTTTGAAAGCCCACACGCTTTACCGACTCGATCATCAGTACGTGGTCCAGGAAGGCGAAGTGATCATCGTTGACGATTTCACGGGACGTCTGATGAAGGGCCGCCGTTGGTCTGACGGTTTGCACCAGGCGGTGGAAGCCAAGGAAGGCGTGAAGATCGAGAAGGAAAACCAGACGCTGGCCACCATCACGCTGCAAAACTACTTCCGTCTTTACGAAAAGCTTTCAGGCATGACCGGTACCGCGGAAACTGAAGCCGCTGAATTTCAGTCGACTTACAAACTCGACGTAATGGTTATTCCCACGCATATGCCGATGGTCCGCAGCGATTTTTCCGACATGATCTATCGCACCCTCCCGGAGAAGTGGGATGCCGTGGTTGAAGAGATCAAGGACTGTCACGACCGTGGTCAGCCGACGCTGGTCGGAACTGTTTCGGTGGAAAATTCCGAGTTGATTGCCCGACGCCTGCAGCGTGAAGGCGTTCCGCATAACGTTCTGAACGCAAAGTATCACGAACGCGAAGCCGAGATTGTGGCGCAAGCCGGACGCAAAGGCGCCGTCACGATCGCCACCAACATGGCGGGCCGCGGCACCGACATCCTGCTTGGCGGGAACCCGGATTTCATGGCGCGCGAGTTTCTCAAGAAAGAAGAAGTCGATCCGGACGAAGCCACCGACGATCAGTGGACCAAAGCTTTTGCCAGCGCCAAACGCATCGTTGAAGAAGAGCACAAGGAAGTTGTGGGAATTGGCGGGCTGCACATTCTAGGCACCGAACGCCATGAATCGAGGCGCATCGACAATCAGTTGCGCGGTCGCGCCGGACGACAGGGCGATCCCGGCTCGTCGCGTTTCTTCCTTTCTCTCGAAGACGACCTGATGCGCATCTTCGCCGGAGACAAAGTCAAAGCCCTAATGCAGCGGCTGGGAATGGAAAAAGGCGTGGCCATCGAATCCAAGATGGTTTCGAAGCGGATTGAGTCAGCGCAGAAGTCGGTGGAAGGGCGAAACTTTGAATCGCGCAAACACCTGCTTGAGTACGACGACGTGATGAACAAGCAGCGCGAAACTATCTATGGGCTTCGCCGGCAGTTGATGGAAGAACCCGACCAGCGTGAATACCTGATGGGCGATCCGCCGACAGCGGTAGATCGACTGAAGGAGACGACCGGTGGAGGCGTCGCCTACGATCTGCTGTCCGACTTAACGAAGCAGTATCTCAATCCTGATACGTCGCCGGATGACTGGGACGTTGAAAACTATAAGATCCAGCTCAAGACCATCTACGATCTTGATTCGGAAAAGGAGAACATCAACTTCCAGAGTTTCGCGTCCGAGGAAGTTGTTGATGTGGTCTGGCAGAAGCTAAAGGTCAAGTATGCTGATAAGGAACAGCAAATTGGGCCTGAAGCGATGCGCACCTACGAGCGTATCATCATGCTCAACATCATTGATGCGCAGTGGAAAGATCACCTCTTATCGCTCGATCATCTTAAGCAAGGCATCGGCCTGGTTGGTTACGGTCAAAAGGATCCCCTCGTCGAATACAAGAAGCAGAGCTTCGATATGTTTCAGGAGATGCTCGACCGCATCGATACGACTACCATCAGGTCGCTCTTCAACCTTCACGTAGTCGCCGAAGAACCTCCGGAGGCGCTGCGACAACGTCGCCTGCCGCGCCGATCTTCTCCGCTTTCGTTCACTGGTCCTAACCAGGGCGCAGCCGCCGCCGGCGAAGAAGCGGGAAAGGTAAAGACGATCACTCGCGATCAACCGAAAGTAGGCCGCAATGAGCCGTGTCCGTGTGGTTCAGGTAAGAAATACAAGAAATGTCATGGGGCGTGAGTTTTATGAATTACCACAAGCTTTTGCGAAACGCCGGTCTAACTTCTCTCCTCCTTACATTTGCAATCGCGCTATCTGCTGCGGTTCCGCGCGGGACAGTGTTGGTCATGGCCCAGCACACAACGCTGGAACAGCTGGAAGCGCAGTATCAAAAGCAACATGAAGCGATCCTTGCGGTGTTTGCGAATGGTCCAGGTAAACGGGTTTACCCAATAGATCCGCGCCAGCGCGTGCGAGAGTGGCAGGCTGAGTTATCCGACAGCTTCACTCAGGCGCGCATTACTGCTGATGAAATACTCAAACTCAATCCCGCCGATGCCGACCGGTGGCAAGAGCGGCGTGACACTTTAACCGTCTACGCGCGACCTGTCGGCGCTCCTGGTGTCCGCACAGTCTTTGGTGCAACTGAGGTTAAGACGCGCGCCAAACTCATTGATGCTCCCCCCGCAGTTTACCCGGACGAAGCACGTCAGGCGGGCGCTAAGGGCGAAGTTAGACTGCGACTTGTATTAGCGGCCGACGGCTCGGTGAAACATGTCTTTCCGATGAAGGCTTTGAAGCATGGTTTGACGGAATCGGCGATGGCCGCAGCGCGGCTGATTACGTTTACGCCGGCCACTAAAGACGGGCAACCGGTTTCGCAGTTTACGACTCTTTCTTACGAGTTTAGGAAGGGCAAAGATAAATCGCGCAGCCCGTATGTTCCGGATTACGAGTTTTATTTCTAGTCTTACATAATGTCCGTTGGTCGCCTCAAATCAATTCTCGCCATCGGCGTTACCGCAATCGCGTTTTCCCACACCCCTGGTAGTGCAGCCGCCCTGCCGAAGTTCACGGATGGCAATGCTCTACGCATAGTCGTTACAGCGCAAGAACCCCAGCCGGCTGGAGCATCCGCCCAGGTTGAAAAACGCAATCATGGAATTGAACTTTACCGGCAGGGTAAGTTTGTGGAGGCTTCGAAGGTTCTGCAAAGGGCCGTCAAAGAATACAAGACCGATCACGAAGCCTGGTATTACCTGGGACTGGCCCTGCTGCCCCAACCAGGAAAAGCGAAGGATGCTGCCAAAGCATTCGAAGCGGTGACTAAGCTTCAGCCACGCTTTGCTGCCGCGCATACAGGCCTCGCTTACGCGGCGTTGCAGCGGCGCAAATCGTCCGAGGCCGTTCTCGAATCACGCGCCGCTCTCAGTATTGATCCGACGCTGGCTGAGCCTCATTACATTATTGGCGTGGTCCATGTCAGGGCGGGTGACCCGGCGGAAGCGCTGGCGGAAGCAAGCGAAGCCTCTCGGTTGAATCCAGACTTCGCGCCACCCTATCTCTTGAAGAGTCAGGCTCTGGTAGGAATGTACGCCAAGAAAAATCTGGATACTGGCCGAATAACTCCAGCGCGCCCTCAACCACCGACCCCACAGGAAAGAGCCGAACGACATCAAAGCCGTCAGTCTAGTGCAGCTCTCTTCAAAGAGGCGGCCGCTAGCCTGCAGACCTACCTCAAGCTGGATCCGAATGCGCCATCCGCCGAACTATTGCGCGAGCAATTAGAGAATCTCGAATTCTATGGCAGTTACTCCAGAGATGCGACACCCGGAAGCGACAGGCCTGCCTTTGGAGACGAGGTCACAACTAAAGCCCGCGTGTTGGCGAAACCTGAACCGAGTTACACGGAAGCTGCACGACAGGCGCAGATGGCTGGCACCGTTGTGTTGCGAGCAGTGCTGGCTGCCGATGGCACTGTGCGCCACATCCTCGTAATTTCCGGCTTGCCAAATGGGCTCACTGAAGCTGCAGTCCGATCGGCACGGATGATCAGGTTTACCCCCGCCACGATCGACGGCCGGCCAGTCTCAACCTTCATCCAGCTTGAATACTATTTCAACTTGTATTGAAGGAAGACTATTTAGGGTAGACTCTGAGCGCGTCCTTCGTCTTGGCCGCGTTTATCTATGAGCGCATCGACTCCAATTAATCCCATAGTAGAAGCCATTCTGAATGGCAAAGCCCCAAGGCAGGCAAAACTTGCCGCGGCCAGCGGACTCTTGCCGCTCGCGCAGACCGATTTGCTCGAAGTCCTGGTGGCTCTGCGAAAGTCTGATGAAGCCGAACTCGCCGATGCCGCGGCCGAAACGCTTGATGCTCAAAGTCCGGACGATCTGTTGACTGCTGCCAAAAGCTCGGATACCTCAGCGGCCGTGCTCGAGTATGTCGCCAGCTGCTCAGGAGCGGATCGCCAAATTCATGAAGCAGTAGTTCTCAACACAAATACTTCCGACGAGGCGGTGGCCCGGTTAGCTGCGTCAACTCCGGATAGCTCGGTGCTCGATTTGATTGCGATGAATCAGCAGCGGCTGGTGCGTTTTCCGGCAATCATTGATGCCATCCTTGGCAACTCGGATCGCTCCTCGGAAGCAGCAAGACGCGCACTTGAAACGAAGCGCGAGTTTTTTGAAAAAGAACGGGGCGCGCAGCAAATCGCTCAGGAACTTCGGGCGCGTGGCAAAAGCGCGGCGGCGGAGTTTTTTGAAGCGGCCGATCTCGGCGGCGACCTGAGTCTGGAAGACGCCTGGTTGCTTGCCGAGCACATCGAAGTTTCCGATGCGGATCTCGATAACTCCTGGTTACCAGCGGAACGTTATGAAGACCTGACTGCGGAGACAGCGGAAGAAAAGGCCGCGAACTTCAAGCGCATAATCGAATTTGAACGTATTGAAGTGGGTGAGATACCGGCTGAGCGCGTTTCACTAATTCGCCGGCTTATGTTCATGAATGCGCGAGATCGAATGAAGATGGCCATGAAGGGAGATCGCGAAGCGCGCGGCATCCTGATTCGTGACTCAAACAAAGTGGTCGCCGCCGCAGTTATCAACAATCCTCGAATCAATGATCAGGAAGTCGAAAACATCGCGGCCATGCGGACCGTCAGTGACGAAGTGCTGCGCCTCGTCGCGATCAATCGTGGCTGGGCTCGTTCCTATCCGATCATTCACAACCTCGTGCGTAACCCCCGCACCCCAATCCCTACGGTAATAGGCATTCTGCCCAGAATCCGAACCAAAGACCTTTCTCAGCTATCACAGAACAAGAATGTTTCGGAGGCAGTCCGTCGCCAGGCGGTTCGTCTTTCGCAAGCAAGGTCGGGAAAATAACTCGCCAGCCGTAAATGTCACAAAAGTTTTTCTAAATCGAGGAAATATCCTTGACATGTCACGAAGAGTCGGTATAATTTCCCACACTGATTCGCCGTCAGCTTGATATAGGTGCTAAGGAAGGGACGCGGTTTATTTTTTTTATTCAACCGCAAGGCTTTATCTCACCCGCAGATGCACCCCCTGTCCGTAGGAATTGCAGTTTTTCGCAATTTCCAGTTCTTTGCCTGGCCACCCGTTTTACCCGAACCTGCCCGGAATACTGCCCCGCCAATCTAATCGATTAGCGGGGCAGCAGTCTTTTTGAAGCTCGAAAATCTTTATTTTAATGCTTGGACATCGCCAACTCTGAAGCATGATGCTCTGCGCTGGTTGGTGAAGAGTCAGTGGGCGCCACAGATTCACCGGCCATCTCAGCAAAGAGCTTCTCATACTGATCGACGACTCGGTCCCAATCGTAGTATTGCTGCACCCGGAGCTGTGCGCGATGCCGGAAACTTTGGACCAGCGATCCATCCCGCAAAACTCTTCGGAGCTTATCGGCAAGGTCGAGTTCGTCGGCGTAGGGAATTCCCGCATCGCCGACAGCTTCGATGTTTTCCGGAGTCGCGAGTGTAAGTACGCAGTTCCCGTAACCCATGGCTTCCAGGAGCGCTGGATGCGTGCCCCCCACCTCGGTGGCATGCACGTAGCAATAGGCGTTTTGCTGGAGCGCGCGATAGTCCTGCCCAAAGACAAATCCGGTAAATATGATTCTCTTGTCGCCCTTGGCTCGGGACTTCAGATCGTTGATGTATTCGCGCGCATAAGGCGCGTCACCCACGATGAGCAGCCGATAGGCTGTGCGGACTTTCTTGAAAGCCTCAATCACGAGGTGCGCATTATTCTCAGGTTCGAGACGCGAGACATACAGCACATATCGATTCGGTTCTGCTCGCCAGCGACGAACCGCGGCGCGATTCGGACGCCGTTCAACTTCTGACCCGTAGGCAATCATCCTCGATTTAGCGTTGTAACGAGCTAGATAGTAGTCATGGATCACCTGGGCGTCGGTGATGGTTTCGTTAGGGAGAATTGTAGACAATCGTTCGGCGAGCTTGTAGTAACGCTTCGCGAGCCAGTTCCATTTTTTACGTTGGTGCTCGAGGCCATCAACGTTGATGGCCACAGGCGTGCCGGTCAGTCTCAGGATTGAAGCAAATGGCGCATTCGCGGCGTTACAGATTAATACTGCATCGAACCGCTTCGACACCGCGTGGACCGCGGAGAGGAAAGCATGGACCACCGTATCGAAGTATTTATGGCGAATTGTCGGGAGGACTTTTAGGCGAACGCCGTGGTATTCCAATTCGCGAGGCGAAACGTAGTGTGCCCGGCCATAGACTGTTACTTCGTGCCCTCGCGCAACCAATCTGGTGGAAAGGTGCTCCGCAAAAGTCTCGAATCCACCGTAGCTGGCTGGTATTCCACGCGTTCCGAGTATGGCTATGCGCATATGACTGACAAGTCGGCCTCGCGAGGGCCGTTATCGGATCTTCAAAGAGTGGCTCTCAGGCCGGCGGCCTTCTCATAAACCGCCAGAGTCTGCCGCGCCGTTTCGCGCCAATCGAAGAGTCCCGCGCGTTCAAGACCTTTGACGCGCAGTTTCGACCGAAAGTCGGAGTTTGAGATCACACTTTCGATCGCGCCTGCGATGTCGTCAACTGCAAAGGGATCCACTAGTACGGCGGCATCTCCAACCACTTCCGGCAGGCTGGTCCGATTGCCCACAATAACCGGAGTCCCGCATTTCATTGCCTCGAGCGGGGGAAGCCCAAAGCCTTCAAAATATGAGAGATAAACGAAACAGGCTGCTCCTGAATACAGTGTCGGGAGATCACTCTCAGGTACATATCCGGTCAGAATTACTGATTTGCTCAGCTTCAGATCGCTGATAGCGCGGAGAGTTTCTTCATAAAGCCAGGCGCACTTTCCAACGACTACAAGCTGAGGGAGCTTACCCTCTGGTCGCGCCTCGTGCAAGTTGGAGTAAGCAGCTAATAATCGCTTCAGATTCTTGCGCGGTTGAATAGAACCTACTGAAAGAATGTATTCGCCTTCTATCCCGTAAGTTTGTCTGATCCGTTGAAGTTCTTTTTCGTCCTCGACGGGCCTGAAATGGGCCGGAGCAGCTAACGGAATCACATCCACTCGGTCGCCGCTGAGGCCGTAAGTTTCGATGATATCGTTTCGGGCGTGTTCTGACAGAGCTATCACCCGAGCTGCCTTCCGAGCTGACCGGCGCACAGTTAGCCGAAGCTGCTTTCGGCTGCGATACCTAAAGGTCTCGGGAAGATGTTCGAAGGATAAGTCGTGAATACTGACTACGACTGGGCAGGGGGCAAACGGCGGAGAGGTAAACTGCACGTGCAGCACATCGACCGGATTTTTCCTCAGTTCCCTACTGAGCGTTAAAGGGATCCGGATCAGAGGCGTGTGGGGCAACGTCGTGCGCACCGCAAAGTTGGGCCACCTGTCGCCGAACCGTTTGGCCGCTTCCGGGCGCGTTACATACAGCGTGTAATGATTGACTTGATCTATCTCGGCAAGGGCCTCGATAAGATTTGTAGCGTAGCTCTCATTGCCGCCGAGTCCAGTGCCAACCGAGTGGGCATCGATTGCTATGCGCAAGTCCGCTGCGGCTCCAATTCAATCAAATGCTATGAACCATGCTGGTGAGAAACTTAGCGCACGCGTTGACAATGAACGAGAAGGATCATTCCAGAATGAAATCAGCGGGCGGCGACGCCGGTCGCGTTCGCCCGCTTTCACTTCACTTTTTTCCCGTTGCTGATGTCGCTTTCGAAGCGGCCTGTTGGCCGCGTGTATCTCGCTCGCGAATACGCGCCGCTTTTCCGCGCAGTGCGCGCAGATAATAAAGCTTGGCCCTGCGGACCCGGCCTCTTTTCACGACATCAATATGGTCCACGATCGTCGCGTGTAACGGGAAGATGCGCTCAACGCCGATACCAAAACTCGTCTTGCGGACAGTGATCGTCTCGCGGGCGCCGCCGTGCTTGCGAGCAATTACCACGCCTTCAAACGCCTGCAAGCGTTCCTTGGTCTCCGACTCTTTAATGCGCACATGAACACGCACAGTGTCGCCTGATTGAAACTCAGGAATGTTCTGGCGCAGTTGCGTTCCTTCAATACTATCTAATCGGTTCATTTCGTTACTCCACTTAACTCGAAACTCAAAATCATTTCAATAAATCAGGGCGATTCCGCTGCGTCTTTCGCAGGGCCGCTTCACGCCGCCAGCGAGCGATCTCCGCGTGATTGCCCGTCAACAGAACATCCGGAACGCCTAATCCGGCAACCTCATTTGGCCGCGTGTAATGCGGATGGTCCAACAACGCCTGCGAGAACGATTCGTATGTCGCCGAACTCTCGTTTCCTAACGCTCCCGGCAGCAAACGGACCAAAGCGTCAATTACAACCACCGCCGCCGGCTCGCCACCCGATAACACGTAGTCACCAATCGAAATCTCGTCAGTGGCCAGGCCTTCACTAACTCGTTCGTCGACGCCCTCGTAGCGTCCGCAAATCAGCACGACTTGCGCGGCAGTCTCGGCCAGCTCCTGCGCCACTTCCTGGGTAAACACTTTGCCCTGCGGCGACAGAAGAATCACCCGCGTCGAGGAGGGGTAATCTGCTCGCGTAAGACACCCCGTCAGCTCCTGCACTGCGGCAAAGATTGGTTCGGCCTTGAGCACCATCCCCTCGCCGCCGCCAAAGGGACGATCATCAACGATGTGATGTTTGTCGCTGGTCCAACTGCGAAGATCATGAGCTTTGGTTTCAACTAAACCACCAGCTCGCGCCTTTCTGATAATCCCATAATCAAACGCTTCGCGGAAAAATTCGGGGAAGATTGTGATTATGTCGCAGCGCAGCACAGTGCAAATTTCAAAGAAAACTACAAATCAAATAGGCCTTCCGGCGGATCAATGATGATCCTCTTACTCGCGATATCTATGCTAACCACTATCGACTCGGCCATTGGTATCAGGTGTTCCTGACTGGCTTCGTCTTCAACCGCCAGCAGTTCAACGCCACCGGTTCTAAGTATCTTGCTGACTTTTCCGACTGTGGAGCCGTCGCTTTGTTCGACGGAGCATCCTTCCAACTCCCAATCGTAAAACTCGCCATCGGGAAGTTTGACCCGCTCTTCTTCAGGCAGCGCAAAACTGAAACCAACCAGAGCCTGCGCCGCTTCCACCGTGTCAAAACCCTGAAACTTCAAAATTACTCGATCGTTTTGAAACCAGTAATCCTCGAGTTCCAATTCCTGCCGGTCTTGTGCCGGGCTGAGTCCGAAGATTCTGGAGACGCTCTCGAACCGTTCGGGAAAATCAGTTAAAAGATCTGCAACGAGTTCGCCCTTCAGGCCCCTCGTTTTAGTCGCCCGAGCCACTGTAATCAGTGCGTCGCGATCGGCTTCCCCTGACAACTCTTTCACAGCCTCATTCCACGATTTCAAGAATGAAGCGATGCCGCTTTTTAAGACTCACGGCATAAGCCAGCGAACGCAACGCGCGTATCGTCCGGCCCTGCCTGCCAATTACCTTTCCCATATCGCCTGGAGCCACGCGCACTTCGATGAGTGTTGCTCCTTCGCGTTCGATCGCGCGCACGTCTACCGCATCGACTTCGTCAACCAGTGCCTTAACGATCATCTCTACGGATTCTTTCATTGGCGTGCCTGCGCGACGACGGGATTAAGCTTCCGGCTGAGCAGCTTGTTGCTTCTTGCTGAGCTTCAGCAGTTGATCGACTGTCTCGGTTGGCTGTGCGCCCTTCCCAATCCAATACTGAGCGCGTTCGAGATCTACTTTGATCTCGGCCGGCTCGCGAGTCGGATTATAGGTTCCGAGATTCTCGAGATACGCGCCGTCGCGTTTCGATTGTTTTTCCTTCACTACGATTCGATATGAAGGTCTCTTTTTCGCGCCAGTACGCATTAATTTTATCGCTAACAAATCATTACCTCCGGTGGTAGTTCCGCAACGCTTGGTCAGTTGAATTACTTCATCATACTGACCTGCTATCTTCGCTTTTTCTTCCGCTTCTTCTTAAGTTTTTTCTTCGAGCCGCCCGCCGCCGGCCCCAGTGAAGGCAAACTCGGCATCTCGCCGTCGTCGCCTCCAAAGCCGCCCATACCGCCCATGTCTGGAATCCCGGCCATGCGCCTCATCATCTTTCCCTTGAGACCGCTGCCGCCAAACATGCCTGAGCCTGAGAGTTGCTTCATCATCTGTCGCATCTCGGTGTACTGCTTGATGAGCTTGTTAACCTCGGCGACTGTGGTTCCGGATCCGCGCGAAATTCTGCGACGCCGGTTGGCATTCAGAATCTTGTGATCGGCCCGTTCCTCAGTGGTCATGGAATCGATGATCGATTCTGTCCGCTTCAGCTCCTTCTCCATCTGCTTCGTCTGGTCCTCATCCATCTGCGGCATGCCGATGCCGCCGAGGAGCTGATCGGGAAGCATCTTCATGATCTTTGAAAAGGATCCAAGCTTCTTGACCTGGCGAAGCTGCGAGCGAAAATCGTCAAGAGTAAATTCGTTCTTCTGAAGTTTTCTTAACTGCTCTTCAGCTTCAGTTTGATCGACTTTCGACTGGACCTCTTCAATGAGCGATAAAACGTCGCCCATACCCAGAATTCGCTGGGCCACCCGATCAGGATAGAAAGGCTCAAGCGCGTCATACTTCTCTCCGACGCCTACGAACTTTACTGGCTGCCCGGTAACTTGTTTGATGGAAAGCGCCGCGCCCCCTCGCGCGTCTCCGTCCATCTTCGTCAGGACAACGCCGGTAATACCGACTCGCTGATGGAAGACTTCCGCCGATCGAACCGCATCCTGTCCGGTCATCGCATCCGCGACAAAAAGTATTTCAACCGGATGCGTTTCGTTTTTGATGTTGACCAGCTCATTCATCAACTCATCGTCGATGTGCAAGCGACCGGCAGTGTCAATCATCAACGTGTCGAAGCCGGTCTGTTGCGCGTGCTTGAAAGCTGAGCGCACCAGTGTCAGCGGATCGTCGGTCTCAGGTTGTTCAAAGATCTGTTGGCCAGTGGCCCTGGCAATAACTTTAAGCTGTTCGCGGGCTGCCGGACGGTAAACGTCCACTGAAAGCAGCAGCGGCTTGCGATCCTGATTCGTCGCCAGCCAACGCGCGATTTTCCCAGTCGAGGTTGTCTTACCCGAGCCTTGCAGGCCCACGATCATGACAACGTTAGGAACCTGCTTGGTAAATACCAGTCGGGAGGATTGGCCTCCCAGCAAATCAACCAGTTCGTCGAAAACGATCTTGACGACCTGTTCCGAAGGTTTGAGCTCCTGCCAAACTTGCTGGCCCTCGGCTTTTTCCTTAACAGACGCGATAAAGTCTTTGGCGACCTTATAGTTGACGTCGGCCTCAAGCAGGGCGAGACGAATCTCGCGTAACGCCGCGTCAACGTGCTCCTTCGTCAGCACGCCCTCGCCGCGCAGATTCTTGAGTGTCCTTTTTAACTTGTCCGATAAGGACTCAAACATAAGCGGCTAGGCGAAGTCTCGTGCCTACAACGGAAACGAAGATGATAGCGGCCAGCCTGAAAGAGTGTCAAGGTAGCCTCTGATCCCAAAAATGGCAGTTCCCTACCGGGGAGAGTGATTAACTGGCTGATTACGAACGCTCACCGACAAGGCGCGCAACAAACCTTTGGTTACAGTGCGCTTCTTTTTCGTTCATCCGGATTCTGCCTCTCATTCAAGCGAACAATGGGAAAATCCAACCTTTTATCATTCGCCTGCGAAAAACCCCTGTGGACGGCCATTATTGCCTGTGCTAAATTCTACGGGTCTAGGGGCTCTCACAATACTTGCGCAACTGTCGAAAGAGGCAGTTTCAGTAACCTTCCTCACGTCATCAGCAATGCGGAATGAAAAATCGCATGGATTCAGTGTTTTAGAAGTATTACATGGCTAAGAACACGAGGTCCGGGGCCGGCAGTCCGGACTCAACAGAATCGTCTGGTGAAAAGGGAGTCGTCGATCTCGCCGACGCGCGCGTGCGCCTGCGTGCTCCCGGACGTAATCCTTCAACCCAGCAACTGATGGAAGAGCTCGACGAGGTTAACTCGTTGCTTGACCAGGGCCTCTCGGCCGAAGCCAAAGCACGACTCAGCTCGCTAATCAGTTCCGCGCGAAACAACAATTCAATCCTCGCGCTGGCGCGATGCGGACTTTCCACAGCGTTGCAAATGCAGGGTAACTACAAAGAATCCCTTGCGGCTGTCTCGATGTATGAATCACCTGAGTCGAGGGTGAAGCTCGACCTGTTAACCGTTCAAACTCTTAAAGTCCAAATCGGACTTGCCTATAACTACAACGGCGATCATCCGAAAGCGATTTCAATACTTAAGGGCACGTTGCGGGAGTTTTCCGAGACCGGCGCCGAGCAGAATCTTGGACCAATCTACTCCGCGCTGGCACGTGTTTATCGCAGTATTAGTGAGCACCCAATCGCGCTGGATTATTCTCAGCGTGCACTCGAGCATTTCCGACTCTCTGGCGATTGGCGCGGCCTGACCGAATCTTATTTCGGAATAGGGCTCGCCCAAATTCAAGAGGGAGACTACGAAGCGTCGCTAGAAAACCTTCAACAGGCCTTGAAGCTAACGGGTGATCACCCGGCGAGTTACACCCTCGGCAGGATTTACGCAAACATGGCTGGGGTGTGTTGGTTTCTAAAACGTCCCCAGGAAGGCGTTCGCTATCTCGAAAAAGCGATTGACTACTATGAACGCACGGATCACAAGGCCAGTGCGGCAAATGGTTACAACAACCTGGGAATCAATCTGATTCTGATGGGCCAGTGGGGACGAGCCCAGGAAGCCCTGGAGCGGGCGTTGTCACTGGCGTCCGAAGCAGACGAGCGAGCCGAGAAAGTTCCGATGATTCTCGATTCCCTCGGCGAATTGCTAATGCTGCGCGGCGAGCTTGACGAAGCGAAAGACTATCTCCTTCGCGCGGTCGGCCTCGCCACCGAGGACGGTAACAAGTGGTACGCGTGTCAGGCCCTGAGAACACTCGCGCGCTGTTATCTGGCCATGGAGGATTATTCGCGGGCGCTCGCAAACGGTGAACAAGCTCTCGAGCTGGCTGAAGGCATCGCGGATCGTCAGGCTATCTGTGATTCACGGTTGATCCTGGCTGAGGCGTACCTTCGTAATAGTCAACCCGAAAAGTGTGCAATACAACTTGAGATAACCGCGGGAGACACTACTGAATCGACAACCGACCTGGGTTTCGCCGGCGAGTCGCACCGGCTTTATGGAATGTTGGCTATGCTCAAGCCAGACTTTTCCTCGGCGGCTCAACATTTTGGTAGCAGTGTTTCAATTTTCGACATGCTTGGAGATCGCTATCGCGCTGCGCGCGGTCACAGCGAACTCGGGCGCGCCTATGCGCTAAGTCAACCGGGTCGGGCTATCGAACACTTGTCTCGCGCTGTAAATGCCTTTCGTGAGCTTGGGGCCAAACTCGATCAGGCGCGCGCCGAAGCTGCGCTTGCGAACCTCGATCGCACAGTCCCTGAACGAAGCGAAGAACAGTCGGCTTTGACGCAACTGCTGACGCTTCGCCTCGCCGAAGCCGTTACGTCACGCGAACTTCTCTTGCGCGAACTGGCAGCCATCATGCAACAGGAAACCAGCGCAAAGTTTGTGGTTATAACCGAACTCGGCGAACACAATCATCAGCGCGTCGTCATTGCTCATGGTTGTGCTCCGTCCCAGAGCGCCAAAATCGCCGCTGACCTCGAGCAGCTCAAAGAAGACGACGCAACGCTTCGGTATGGCAAGAAGAACGATGCGGCGATTCTGCACATTCGATCGTCCCACGCGCCAAGTGCAACGCTTTACATCTCGCCAGCGATCAAGGCAACGCTCCCGGGCGGGCTTTCCCTGGAACCCCTGATGCGAGTGGCCCAGCTCGGCCTTGATGTATGCGCGCTTCGAGCCGGCGCCCAAAAAGGTTCTCGGGTGCAACAACCTGAAGAGCTTGCCGGGACCAGTTTAATGCCCGGGTTTATTCACTCGAGTCCGGCGATGACGAAGCTCGTGGAGGAAGTTCACAAAATTCGATCTTCGGATGTCACAGTTTTGGTAACCGGCGAATCGGGAACAGGCAAGGAGTTAGTGGCGAGAGCTATCCATGCTCTCTCGTCGCGCCGTTCCAAAGTCTTCATTCCGTTTAACTGCACTGCGGTCCCCAAAGAGCTTTCGGAAGGCTATCTGTTTGGATACCGGCGAGGCGCTTTCACGGGAGCGATAAACGATTCAGCGGGTGTCATTCGCACCGCCGCCGAGGGAACGCTTTTTCTCGATGAGATAGGCGACCTTCCCCTCGATCTCCAACCCAAGTTACTGCGATTTCTCCAGGAAGGTGAAATTCAACCGCTGGGCGAGCAGCGGCCCATAAAAGTGGACGTCCGCATTATTGCCGCGACGAACACCGACCTGGAAGAGATGGTGGCCCAGGGTCGCTTCCGAGAAGATTTGTATTACCGGCTGAACGTTATCCGACTGCGAGTTCCGCCATTGCGCGAACGACGTTCAGAGATACCCACGATCGTTAGTTATTACATTAATCACTACTCGGCAAAATTTGGGCGCAAGGACATCCAAATTACTCCGCAGGCTGTTGATCTTTTGATGGTTAGCGATTGGCCCGGCAACGTGCGCCAGCTTTGCAACGAAATCCAACGGGTGGTAGCTCGGGCCGAAGATTCAGCTTTGATAACTCCGGATCAGTTGTCGCCAGAGCTTAAGAAAACATCGTCACCAACGACGCCGAGCTCATCGGCTTCCACTCTGGCCGCGATGCCTTCCAGCACTTTGCAGAACGTTACCCTCGCTGATGCCCTGGAAGAAGTGGAGCGCCGTATGATCGGAGATGCTCTGCGGAAGCATGGTGGAAACATTTCGCGGGCCGCACGCGAGCTAGGCCTCACGAGACGAGGGCTTTACCTCAAACTTGAACGTTACCAACTCAGCGCCAGCGCTTAGCACTAAACCCGAATTCTTGAACGCATCGCAGCAATTCAAGCTTGTTCTGGACCGATGCAAGCTTGTTCTGGACCGATGCAAGCTTGTTCTGGACCGATGCAAGCTTGTTCTGGACCGATGCAAGCTTGTTCTGGACCGATGCAAGCTTGTTCTGGACCAATGCAAGCTTGCTCTGGACCAATGCAAGCTTGTTCTGGACCGATGCAAGCTTGCTCTGGACCAATGCAAGCTTGTTCTGGGCCGATGCAAGCTTGCACCAGAGCATTACAGCTTGTAACGGACCGATGCAAACTTGCTTTGGACCGATGCAAGCTTGTTCCGGACCAATGCAAGCTTGCACCGAACCAATTCAAGCTTGTTCTTGACCAATGCAAGCTTGTAACAGAGCAGTGCAAGCTGTCCCACGTGTCAGGACCGTCTGTTCTTCTTAACCTCTGCCGCGATCTCGGCTATCGTCCCAATATCAAAAGGTTTTGCAATCACCCAATCGGCACTAATTGCCTGACGGTCGTCGCAACTGATGGCGTCAGCCCAGCCACTGACGATCGCCAGCGGAATGGTCTCGGAGCGATTTCGGATTTCGCGAGCTAATTCCCACCCGCTCATTTCGGGCATTCCGATGTCTGTAAAGACGATATCAAGCTTGCCGTCCGCAGCATCGTAGAGTTGGAGTGCTCTTTCACCGCTTTCGGCGACTATTACTTCGCAACCTTCCGCCTCCAGAGCTTCGCGAAGGACCTCACGCACCGCAAATTCGTCGTCAACAACCATTACCCGTATCTTCTCTGTCGCGGTCGGACTCTCGATTTTGGTTGAGCCGGCTTCGGTACCGGGTAAGACGGTCTCAGCTACGGGTAGTGAAACGCGGAAAGTCGTGCCGCGACCCTGCTCGCTCTCAACTTCGACTGAGCCATTGTGACGGCGAATGATGCCGAAGCTCACGGCCAGGCCCATGCCCGTGCCGGCCTTACCTTTAGTTGTAAAGAACGGATCGAACAATCGTGATTTCACTTCCGGCGTCATGCCTGTACCGGTGTCAGCAATACTAAGCACCACGCGACCATCAACTTCGTGGGCGTTCAGTCGGATCTCTCCGCCGGCCGCAGTCGCATCGATGGCGTTGTAAATCATGTTCACCAGCACCTCGCGCAACTCAACCGGGTCGCCCATAACTGAGGCATTGCAGTCAGCAAATAACGCCATGCGAATTTGCGAGCCCTCGACTCCGGTCTCCCACCGAGGCCGGCTCATCTCGCAGACATCCTTCATTAGTTCAGCTACTGACACCAATTGAAACCTGCGGCTAGGCTGCTTCCTGGCAAAGTCTTGTATGCGGCGAATGATGTGCGCGCCGTCCTCAGCGCTCTTGATGATCAGTTCGATACCCGACGTTATCTTTTCTGTATCTTTGGTTCGCAACAACAATTGCGCACGACCCAGAATTCCGGTCAGCGTGTTATTGACGTTATGGGCCACACCAAACGAGAGTTCACCGAGGGCGGCCATCTTCTCGGCGTGTGTAGCTTTTTCTCGTCGCTGTTCCTGCTCGGCCTGCGCCGCGGCAATTCTTTCGAGACAAGCCCTGAGACGGTTGCTGGTTGAGGGTTGCTGAGAATTTGCCAACAGCTGGTTTGCCTGGGCGCCGATTTCACGTCGCTCATTGTCGCCAAGCTGTTCGCACATTTCCTCAATAAGGATCAGAAGTGCCCTGCCCGCGCCCTCCGCATCTCCACATCGCTCTGCTACGCGCCGCGCTCGCTCCAACAAAGGCTTTGCTTCGTGCCGACGTCCTAATCTGCAGAGCACCACGCCGTGCGTAGTCAGCGCTTCAGCTAATAGTGCCTCTTCACCACCAGTTTCGAACGTCTCAACCGCCAGCTTCACCGCCTGTTCAGCCATCGCATGCTGTTCCGACGCCAGGTATAGCTGGGCCAGAGTTTCGTCCACCTGCGCCCGCCGAACTTGATCGCCAAAATCTTCAAACAGCTTCCGGGCCCGGCCCAAATGGGTCTTTGCTTCATCGAATCGTTTCAACGTCGAGAGCAGGTATCCCAAATTGTTTTCTACAATTGCGGTGTAACGCCGATTCCCAATCTTCTCAAAGTGTGAAAAGGCGTTCCGGTAATGACTTAGTGCCTGATCGAAGTATTCACGCCGGTTTTCAGCAGTTCCTAAACCGCGCAAGGTGGTCGCAAATTCAAGATGAAATCGCCCTCTAGTCCACGGACTCAGCGCCTCTATGAGAGTGCCCGCCTCCTTAAGCACGCCCAGCGCATCATGCAAGCGCCCAGTATTGCGTTCGACAGAAGCGATGCGGATTAGTGCGATCTCTTTGAGTTCTATCTGCTCGTCACTTAAGTCATTCAGCGCCGTGCGCAAAGTGGTACGTGCAAGATCGAAGAGTCCTTGACGGTAATAGCAGAAGCCGAGTTCGACGCGTCCTTCGGCTGAGCGATTTTTGTCGCCCAGGTGGTCGAATAGAACAATTGCTCCGCTTAATAGTCGTTCGGCGGATTTCTGGCCCCCTACTATTTCGCGCGTGCTTGCAACCCAGCCGTTTAGCGTCCCTGCAGTCAGTAATAGTTCCGCAGCGGCCCACGACCCCAGTCCCTCCTGCTTCGGCCATTCCCCCACGGTCCACCAGGGTTTCAACTCAGCGATGCCAGCGTCGTAATCCCCGAGTTCCAGCTTCTTGCGCGCTATCGAACAACACGCGTGAACCTGCTCACTGGGAGTTAACTTTGAGGGGAGCTCAGCGTGACTCGAGTTCCCTTGAAGTAATCGCATCGGCTTTCTCGTTAATTGGTGTCCAGGTTAATGGCAGACTAGCTTGGGTAGGGGGAGTGAACGCTTGGTGAATACCGAGTATACACATGCATACCAAGGTAACAATCGATTTTTCGTTCAAGACTGAGCCGTAAGTGGCGTGCTGTCCCCATTTACCCGTAAAAGCGCAAAGGAGATGTATACGAACTACCCAATTCCTTGCCGGACTGGTTAGGCTCTCGGGTTTCCGTTACTGTATGGGCTAAAGTTAAGCACTGTAAGGAGTTAGAGATGATGTTGATTCGAAAGCTCCTGTGGCACGAGCCTTGAAATAGGAAACAGCGAACAAGTTAACGGTAAAGCTAGAAACGAGATTGAGTTTTCCAAAGCAGCAATCCCCAAACTAGCAAACCACCCCATTAACGCTCGTAACCACAGGAGAACTTAACATGACACGCATCAAATCATTCCTCTTCGCATCACTCTTGACCGTAGCAGCTTCCACCTCAGCCATGGCTGGCGAAATCACCGGTCGCTCTGGCGAAATCACTGGCCGTATCGGCGAAATCACCGGACTCATCCTCGGCATTTTCAAGATGGTCATCTAAGTCGGTGATTCAGTCAGGCTGGCACATATTCGTCAATATGAATCAGCCTTTTCCAAAGTTCGGTCAACTTGGCGAGAAATTCGCTTAGAAGCGCTCGCACAGTGATAGGGGGCAAGCGACATGCCGCAAGCTAACAATAGGACAGAGAGATCGGCGTCTGATGCGCAGGCGCTAACAAGCAAGACGGGTGATCGAAGACGAGGATGGATCGATTGCCCAGGTTCAAGGGGTGTTTCGTAGATATTCCCAGGTGGTGCTTCCGTCGCGACCTCATCATAACGGACTCGGGTCGAGCCAGAATCGAGTCGACGGAAGCAAGATGAACAGCCACCATCGCGGCCGGTTGAATTTTGACAACTTGTGGGTCTAATCAGGCCGGACGACCTGCCTACATTGTTTCCACACTAGTTTCGGATGGCCTTGCAACCATGAGGGCGATACCGACCAGAGCGTAAAACACCATCACTACTTCGGAATCACCCCAATTGTAGTGAACCAGACCCGAGCTAAAGAACCCGACTAAACCTCCCAGCGCACCAACCAGGATTCCTTTCTCACCCCAGTGGCGTTTGGTTCGACTTCGAACTGAACGCCAAAGCGTGCGCGCATATATCCCAAGGAACGCCAGCCAAAGCATGAGCGCGGGTAACCCTCGTTCAAGTGCGATTTGCAGAACATTTGAGTGCATATGACCCCAGGGAATGCGGCCACCGTCAAACATTCCCCATTGACGCCATCGTCGCTTTATCGAATCCATTCCAATACCCACAAGCAAATGTCGCGGCTTGCTGACCAGTAGCTTTGAGCCCTCTCGCCAAACTACTGTGCGCCAGGTGGTGGAGTCGTCCTTGGAGTCGAGAAAGCCAACGTTTCGCTTTTGCTGCAATACGAACACCGCCGTGAGTATTAGCGGAATTGCCATCAACCCTGCGATTAATATTGTGCGCCGCGGTACTGTGAGTAAGAAAATGATGAGCGATGAAGCCGCGCAGCCGAGCCAGGAAGCGCGCGTGACGGTCAGCAGCAAGGCAAAAGCGAATCCAGCGAGAGCTAAAAGCAGCAGAATTCCTATCAAACTACGTTTCACCGGCAGGGTCACAAACAGGCCCAGGGTCAGGGCGAAGATCAACTGCAACACTTCAGCATAGGTTACGAATTGACCGTACAATCCTGAGGCCCGCCAATCGCGACCGGGCGACCAATCTGTTATTCCCAGTTGCTCAAGCGGTGTCGCACCGGCCCGCAAACTGGCTCTTGGAACTTTGAAAATCGGAACCAACTCATGCCGGTAACCTCCTATCGCAGCTGGTTCAGGTCCGGATTCGGAGAGTGCGTTAACTAGATCCTGCGGCGCCCACAACTTCTTTCCGTCCGCGGTCAGCAACGTATCGCCATCTCGAACACCGGCTTTGTAAAGCGAACTCTCTGCTGAGACCCCAAAGACTTTTACACCACGGCCGATGATTCGTTCGCCGGCGGTGTAGACCACACTAAACACGCACGAGCACACCAAGGTAATCGCAAGCAGCCGGGCAATCCGCCGCGAAGGCACGGTTTCAGCGAAAAGGTAAACGATGGTGAAGAGGCTGGCTGCGCGAAGCTTTCCAATCGAAACGTCGGGTTCGTAAGACAGAAATGAGGAAACGCCCGTAAGGATAAAAAAGCCCAACAGCACGTAGTCAACGGGTGTTCTGTAGAGCACTGGTCGCGGACGAAATGCGAATCGCAGCGCCCACAACGTCATGCCGAGAAGCCAGGCGCCCTGCGTTACGGCAATCGAATGAGGCGCGAACACCGCAAACACGAAAAGGCAAACGACAATGCCTGCGTCGAGCAATTTCGCGGGTGTGTTTTTCGCATCTGGGTTTTCCGTCACGCTATTCCCTGTCAACGACCAGCATTCTGCAAATAGTATCTGCGGTTTCGCTACCGGAGAGATAAACTCTAGAATGCTTTCCTGGTTTCAATATCTTCGATCAAAAAGGATGTTCCATGTCCAGATTTCTTCCCGGTTCATTGTTAATGGCGGCGCTGATTCTGGTCAGTCATCTGATTACGGTTAGGACTTTTGCTCAGAACCTCGCGGACATTGCGTCACAGGTTAAGGAAATTCAGGCCAATGTAAAGGTCAGAGCCGCCACTGACCATATCGACAAGAATCGCGAAGGGATTTTGCGCGAGTGGATCGCGATCACGGAAGTGAATGCGCCTTCGGGCCACGAGCAGGAACGGGCAAAGTTCATTGAACGAATATTGCGCACCTCTAAACAACTAAACGTGCGCTACGACTCAGCTGGAAATCTCATCGCGCTGCGCAAAGGCATGGGGGGCGGTCCGGTAGTAGTTTTCGATGCCCACCTCGATACAGTCTTCCAGCCCGGACTAAAAATCAAAGCGACCATCCGCGACGGCCGCGTGCATGCGCCGGGCATTGGCGATGACACGCGAAACATTGAAGCGCTGCTGGCCACGATCAGAGCTCTTGATGCTGCCAACATCCGGACCAAAGGCGATTTAGTTTTCGTTTTCACTACTCAAGAGGAAACGAACATGAGCGGCGCCGAGCAGTTTGTGAAGGACAACAAAGGCAAGGTTGACTACTACGTGGCCCTGGATGGAGGCTACGAAGGATTTACCTATGCCGGCATCGGTATTAACTGGTACCGGCACCACTTCATTGGACCAGGCGGCCACACTCGCTCGCGCACTCCACCTTACTCTGCGAGTTTGCCGTTGGCTCGTGCGATCTCGCGGATTTACGAACTCAAGGTGCCTTCGTCTCCTCCTTCGAATCTAAACATTGGAATGCTGGGCGGTTCAGAAGTTGTAAATGCAAAGGCCGCGGTCGCCTGGTTTACAGTTGATTTGCGATCAACGAACAACGATGTAATTGCGGATCTCGAAAAGAAGATTTCAGAAATTCTTGAAGAGGAGGCCAAACGAGCTGGAGTCAAGGTAAAAACGGATGTCATTTCCACTTCACCAGCCGCCGTAATTCCGGGACATCGCGACTCGGAACTGGTGAAAATCGCTGAGGCCGTTCATCGCGCCATGGGTTTTGATCCGCCAATCACTGCGACCGGTTCAAACAATTCCAGTGCCGCATTGCTCGTAGGAATTCCCTCGATCTCAACTGGCGCCGGTCCCTGCAACGACTCTCATGCACTAACGGAAAACTGCGAAATCGAGCCGCTGTACCGAGGAATTAAAAAGATATTGTTGTTGGAGCTGGCCCTGGCGAGACTACAGTAAGAAAGGCATTCGCGTCCGACCTGTTCGCAAAGGTGTAAGCAGGCGCAAGAAAATGTTAGCGCTTCACAGGAGGGTCGGCCTCTGGATAAGAACCAACCGGAATGAACTTCACCAGTCGTAACCGGTTTTTGGCCCATTCGTAGTAATAGATCCCGCTTGGTCCATACCGTTCTTCGCCTGGCCTGCCAATATTCGGCCGTCCTACAGCCCGCAGCAATCTGCTATCAGAATGATAAGTCCACGGGTCTTCACCTTCCGGAGGATCGTAGTCGCCCACAATACCGGTCCAGCCGATGAACGCATTAGGGAAATACGCTCGACCGGTGCGGGCGTCAACAAATCCGTTAATCGCACAACCTGTTCCGCAACCAAACGACAAGAGCGTATAGCGTCCGGCAAAGTTGACGCCTTCTTCCTTAATTTGCTCACGCGAGCCGGTGCGGAATTTTCGCGCCAAAGGATGACTGTTTAGATCGAGTGCCGCCACGCGCCCACGCCACACCGGAACTTTGAAACTAGCGAAACTCGGCGTGTTCTTCGCTTGCGCAAAACATTCTGAATCGAATGCGCCCGCTAGTGCCACACAGACGATCAGATAACAAAGAATTTTCATTTTTATTAGAAGTTTCTACCTTCTGTCTTCTGATTTCTGACTTCTGACTTCTGTCTTCTGAATTCTGCTTTCAGTATCCATCGCCGCGCACGATCGCCAGCACCGTCCGCAATATGATTTTGAAATCAAATAGCAGCGACCAGTTTTCAATGTAAAAAAGATCCAGCTTCACCATTTCTTCAAACGGCAAACGGTTTCTGCCGGATACCTGCCACAAGCCCGTCAGACCAGGCTTCATATCGAGACGCTTGCGGTGCCACAAGTCGTACGATTCCACCTCATACGGAATTGGCGGACGTGGTCCAACGATGCTCATGTCGCCTCGCAACACGTTGTACAGCTGCGGTATTTCGTCCAGGCTCAAGCGTCTCAATACACGACCGACTCGCGTGATGCGCGGATCGTTTCGCAATTTGTAAGCGGGTTTGGTTGCATCGCCAACATTTGCTTCGGCGTGTCCGGCAATAAACTTGCGCTGGTATTCGCGATGAATATCGGTGTTTGAGTCAATGCGCATGGTCCGAAACTTATAAACCAGGAAAATTCGCCCATCCATTCCGACACGTTCCTGCGCATAGAAACAGGAACCCTTTGAGTCAAACTTTATCAGCGCGGCGATCAATATCCAGAGGGGCGAGAGGAGCGCGAGCGTGGAAGACGCAATGGCGATGTCAACAAACCTTTTTGTCCCGCGCGTAAAATCCGACAGCGGCTCACGAAACAAACGGATCATCGGCAACGCGCCGATCTGGTCCACTTCAGTTTTACTTGGCAAGCAATTAAACAAACTCGGCGCGATCCGAAATTCGACTCCACGTCGCCGTCCGCAACGCATCATTACGTCGAAGAGCGCATCACCATCCACGCTCGCGTCCGCAATGATCACTTCGTTTGCTCCCGACTCCCGAATCGCTTCAGGCAAACCCGCAAAGTCGCTGACAATCGGCACCCCTTCGTAAGTCTGCAACCCGTCAGTTGGAACCCCGCCAACTGCGCCCACCACGCGGTATCCCAAAGACGGGCGTTCGCGCATCTCTTTGATGCAAAGGGCAGCTTCGGCTCCCTGGCCCACGACCAGCGTCGGAATCAAATTGATTCCGCGCGCGCGGAAAAAAGTCTGCGCGCTGCGCACCAACAGCCTGACCAGGTATAGGCTAACTAAGGCCAGAACGAAGTCGAGCAGGAAAACGCCACGAGCATAGGAAAATGCTCGATAGTCGAATCCACCGCGATACAAAAATGCGGCCGCCACGATCAGCAGCGAACCGATGGCGGTCGACTTGAATATGCGGAAGCTGTCCTCGACGAAAGAAAACTCTCCTCGCAACCGGTAAAGATCGTAGTAACGCAAAGCCAGCAATCGTATCAACACCACAAACAACAGCAACGCGCCGTAGGGCGCAAACCGATCGCTCCATCCAAAATCACCGCCGGCGCTGTTACGAAAAACCGAAGCATCCTCGCGAATGTAAAAAGCTAATGCAAACGTCGAAGCGGCAATCACGCCGTCTACAAGAAAGAGCGCCAGCTTGATCGCGGGGATGACCCAGTCCGGCGCGCGTCGTGCTGCTTTGACGACGCTCGCATCCATTACCGGTCTGTTTATTGGTTCAGCTCTCACGTAAAGTTCTTAACCGGAATATGAAGTTACGAAAATGGCTCGAGTATGAAGCTCACTACCTCGGAGGCTACATTTGCGGCTCGACGCTCGCTCACCGATCCCTTTTTTCGCAATGGCACGCTCTCGATATCATCGAGACCGGAAATCCTTTGAAGTCGCCCTTCGGTCAACAGTTGCTGATCGATGGCCGCCCACTGCCCTTGGTAAATTGAGACTGCCGGAATTCCCAGAGCTGCTGCTTCGCGATTCATTGTGCCGCCGGCACTGATTACCAAATCACTATGCGCGATCAGGTTTGCTCCGTTCATCGGCGCCGCCGGAATTATCAAGTTTCTTGTTGCGCGCGCTTCGTAAAACTCTCGCTGCAAATCGCCGCGCGGCAATAGCACTACTTTCACGTCGTCGGCCAACGCCAGACGATCCATGAGATGTGCAAACAACTCATTTTCAAAACGATGATAAAGCGCTTCGCTTGCAGGGGGACGCACGACTACCAGTATATCGTTTGGAGTGATTCCCAGCTTGCTCAATTCGTTCGCAAAGTCGGGATCGCGTTGAAATTTCGCCAGGTAAACGTCTTCTTTAGTTCCGTGATAGCGTCTTACTTTTCCCGGCGACGCACCCAGGCGCGTCAACGATTCTGCCGGAAAGGCGACAGGAACTATCACCCTCGAAGCCAGACGAAAAGCCAAATGATTTGCCGGTTGATGCTCGTAGTCCATCAGTGTAACACTCGGCATTGAGAGCGCTCGCGCCGCCAGGATTTGAGAATAGGAATTGTGACTAAGCGCCAAATCGATGCCGCGCCCACGGGCCCAACGGGCGAGAGCGAGGCCTCGTTGAACCAAGTTACCAGCCTTGCCGGTCAACTTGCCGCCGCCATGACCGCCGATAACCTCCGCCGCAAACCCCGCCGCTTCGGCCATGGGAACGGTCTCGGCAAAGTCTCGTGCCGTCACAACGATCTCAATATCTTGTTGGAGAAATTGATCTGCCAGCGCCCGAAAGAATGGGACGTGTGGTGAGTTTGCGAGATCGATCCAGACTTTCATTTAGCAAATGAACCACTCGCTCACGCAACGATGGCAACTCTGGGTTGGCGCTAATTGGCTTTGATTAATAAGGAATCAAGCGTTCAGTCAATCTCAACTAATTGTCCGCGGGCTCGCAGTGATTTCTCCGCCGCTTCAACAATGCGCACCAACCGCAGACCAGCGTGACCATCGGTTTCGGGACGTTTATCGTTCTCAACGCAGTCGATAAAGTGGAGGGCTTCCGTGTGCAGGGCTTCAGTAGTGTCGAGCCGCGGCGCCCACATATCGCCTGAACGATAACTCACCAGCATTTCGTAAACCGCTTCGGGGCTCTGCGAGACAGTGATGCCCTTGTCATAGATCTTTACCTTTTCACTCGGCTCGAGATCATCATACAGAATCATCTTCTCGCTGCCGCCGATCAACGTGTGCCGGACCTTCACCGGCGTCAGCCAGTTGACGTGCACGTGAGCTATCTGGGGTGCCTCAAAAAATAATGTGATGTAGGCGACGTTTTCCGGCTGGCCCGGGACATTGCTGATTCCGGTTGCGGAAACTGCGATGGCTTTCGACGGCAATACATAATCCATGATCGAAAGGTCGTGAATCGCCAGATCCCAGATCACGTTTACATCGTGTTGGAACAATCCAAGATTTACGCGCACCGCGTCGTAGTAATAAATATCCCCAAGCGCGTTGGCGGTGATCAACTCTCGAATCTTCCGCACGGCGCTGGTGTAAACAAACGTGTGGTCCACCATCAGGACCCGTTTGCGGCGGGCAGCTTCTTCAACCAACTGTGCGGCCTGTTCTGAGTTAGCGGCCAGCGGTTTCTCAACCAGCACATGCTTATCAGCTTCGAGCGCGGCCATCGCTAATTCAAAATGCGACGAGACCGGCGTGGCAATCACGATCGCGTCGATCTCAGAATCCTCAAACAGGGCGGCGCTGGTGTTCGTGGTTTTGATTGTCGGATAGCGATTTTGCAACTGGACTAAACGCTCACTGCGCTGGTCGCAAACAGCCACGACGGTGGAACCCTGCGCTTCCATGAAGTTGCGCACGAGGTTCGGTCCCCAATAGCCGTAGCCGATGACGCCGACTTTAATCATAACGTTGTTGTCGTGTTCTGCACTGTGCACCTCGGCGGCCGCACACTACGAAAAAACTGATGCCATTTTTCAGCCGCGACGTTTTCTCACATCGCCAACTACTCGCGCCGGAACGCCTGCGACAATCGCATAATCAGCTACATCGTGCGTCACTACCGCTCCTGCTCCTACCAGCGCCGATTCACCAATTGTCACTCCAGCCAGGATGGTGGCGTTGCTTCCGATCGACGCGCGGCGTTTCACGCGTGTGGCAACCACCGACCAGTCTGCTTCGGTCTGGGTCGTTCCATCTTCGTTAACGGCCCGCGGATAAAGATCGTTGGTAAACATCACCCCATGGCCCACGAACACTTCATCGTCAATCGTGACGCCCTCGCAAATAAATGTGTGCGATGAAATCTTGCAACGCGCGCCCACCGAAGCATTCTTCTGAATCTCGACAAAGGCGCCGATACCGGTTTCATCATCGATCCGGCAACCGTATAGGTTCACCAGTTCGGGATGATGGATGCGCACATCCTTTCCCAGGGTTACATCAGCGGCAATCGGCATCTTCAGTAATTTTTACTGGTAACGCAAACTGTTAGTTTGCGATCTCTCAGGTATACAACAGACCTAGACCAACAGTTTGCGTTACAACTTTTTCTCTTCGAGCAATCGCGCCAGCGCGTAAAGCATCCACGCCTGGGTCCAACGCATGAAAGGCGTGCGAACGGTGTAATAACGTCGACGCTGATAATAAAAAAATCCGCGACTATCGCGCAGATTCCGCAACGTCCACTCCGCAATCCGCTCTGCCAGCGCAATCGCCTCGCTGTCCAGATGCTGCAATTCCACCAGCGCGACAATTGCGGTCGCGGCAGAATGCGCGTCAGCCGGATAAAGGGCGTCATGGTAGTACTTCGGCCATCCGTCCGCAAGAAAGAAGCTTTCGCGCCAGAAGCGGTATCCGCGCTGCAAAGCCGGCTGGAGATCGATGGCGCCCTCTGAACACTTCATGATTCTCGAGAGCGACATTAGGACGTAAGCGGTGTGAAAGTTATCAACCCAAAATTGCGAGTCTCCTGATCCGTAGGCCCAGGACCCATCGGCGCGCTGTCTCTTGAGAACGTAATTTGTTGCGCTCAACGCAGCGCTCTCCGCTTGTTTTTTGAAGTCGAGATTCTCACTCGCTGCTCCGACACAGATCAAAGTTTCCGCAGCAAACAAACTCGCATTAAAGACTTTGGTCTCGTCGAGCGGCGAATAACTAAAACAAAACTCTCCCTCGCGGTCATCGGGTTCCGAACTGCGGGCCAGGTCGAGCAAGATAAAGTCGCAGGCGCTCTGCGCAATTGGCAAATAATCGTCATCGTTGAATGTCTTGTATGCCTCGAAAAAAGCGCGCGCAACAAACGCTGTCGGCACAAGCATAGGCGTGCCCTTCGGCGCGAAGAAGTTACGGTTTTGCCAATCGAAGTTATATCCCCAGGCCACGCCGTTGTAACCCTCGATCCTCAGCCCCAGCAGATTGTCCAATAGTTGTCGCGTTTCGCTTTCCGCCTGAGCCGTTTTCAAGCGCCGGAAATTCGACAAACTTGCCAGAGCAAACAATGCAAGTCCCTTGGCATTCTGCTGCGGTTTGACGCGCAAAAGTTGGCGGAGGTTTAGAGGAAAACGCTTCACCGCTTGAGTTTGGATCAAGCGCGCGGTGCGGGAATGCTTTAGCGGAGTTGACTGAAAGAGCCGGCTGTTTAGTCCGTCAAACGGATCATAGCCGGAAAACTCGCGGCGCCGGCACCACTGAAAAAGTTCATTGAATGCCTGCTCGATTGAGTCGTTCATGGATGGGATAAAGGCACGCTCTTGTCAGAACCACCTGCGTGAGCGGGTGGGCTACTCGGGGCGTCCGCCCGCTCACGCAGGCGGTTCTGACAAATCCGCGACTGCTTACTGTCTACTGCTCACTGACGTTTCAATCCTTCTGGCCGTTTCGATGAAGCTCTCGTGCCAAAGCTCAAACATCAACAGTGTCCAGAGCAGCTTGCGATGATTGGCCACGCCGCGCTCATGTTCGTCCTGCAATCGCGTGACGTAGTCGGCATTGAAGACGCCCGCCCTTTTCACGCGCTCAGGCGACAATAGATCGCGAGCGAGCGGCCGCAATTTTCCTTTGAGCCACTCAGCGACCGGCACGCCAAAACCCTTCTTGCCTCGGCGCGTCACAAATGGCGGAAGCGAATCCGCGATGGCGCGCTTGAGGATGTATTTTGTTTGGCGTCCCCTGAGTTTGTAATTCACCGGCAACGACGCGGCAAACTCAGCCACTCTGTGATCGAGAAACGGTGCGCGCACCTCCAGCGATACGGCCATGCTGGCGCGATCAACCTTCGTCAGGATGTCTTCCGCTAAGTAGAGCTGCGTATCAAGACTCTGCATCTGCTCGACAACGTCAGGAGAATCGCACTCGGCTAGCAGTCTCCGTGCGTCGCGATAGACATCTCCATCGCTTGCAGCCAACGCCTCCCGAGTCAACAGCTGTTCGTGTTCCTCTGGGGCAAATGAGCCAAACCAAACGTGGTGGCGAGCGACGCGATCGTATTTTGCGCCCTTGATAAATCGTAAGGCTTTGTAATCGAACGAGAGGTTTTTAGTTTTGACCGGCAGAGCGCGAACCAGAGGCTCCACCAGGCCTCGCCGCATGAATTCAGGAACCTTCGCGTAAGCATCGGCCCATCGATGACCCCGGTACATTGGATAGCCGGCGAAGAGTTCATCGCCACCATCGCCTCCCAGCGCCACTGTCACATGCCTGCGTGTAAAGCGCGACAACAAATAAGTGGGGACCAGCGATGAATCACTAAAAGGCTCGTCCATCCATGATCCAATTTCACCAACGAGATTGGCCGCCAGGTTCGCGCTGAGACGTTCTTCATGGTGATCTGTGCCGAGAAACTTCGCCACCGCGCGCGCGTAAGACGATTCATCAAACGACGATTCAGCAAACGAAATCGAAAACGTCTTAACCGGCTCGGACGACGATTCCACTGCCAGTGCGGTGACGGCCGATGAATCAACGCCGCCGGAAAGCAAGACGCCCAAGGGCACATCCGAAACCAGACGCATTCGCACCGAGTCAGCCAACAGCGTCCGCAAATGTGCGGCCGCTTCTGCTTCAGATGGAGGCGGCTCTTTTGTTTTATAACTCAAGCGCCAGTAGGGTCGGGTTTCTATTTTGCCCGCTTCGAGCGTGAGCGTGTGCGCAGCCTGCAGCTTATTAATCCCCTCGTAAATCGAGAGCGGCGCCGGCACGTAATCAAACGAAAGATATTGACGGAGAGCCTGAAGATTCAGCGCGGTATTGACGGCCGGATGAGACAACAAAACTTTTGGTTCCGACGCGAACAGCAGAGTGTTATCAAAAACTCCCCAATAGAGCGGCTTCTCTCCAAAACGATCGCGTGCAATTAATAACCGGCGACGGCGCGCGTCCCACAAGGCAAACGCAAACATGCCGTTGAGCCTGTCGACCATCGCATCGCCAAACTCTTCGTAAAGATGCGGCAAGACCTCGCTATCGGATTGACTGTTGAAGCCATGCCCGCGCGCGGTAAGTTCTTTGCGGAGCTCGCGATAATTGTAGATTTCACCGTTGAGGATGGCGGCAACGCTCTTGTCTTCGTTATAGACCGGCTGTTCACCGGTATTCAGATCGATGATGGCCAGGCGTCGCATTCCCAGCGCCACGCCGTTCGACACCATCAGTCCCTCCGAATCGGGACCGCGATGGACCATGCGTTCGCACATTGAGTGGAGCAGCTCTCGGGCGCCCTCAGGCGCCGGCGTGCGTGCATCAAGATTGGCCCAGCCAGTTATTCCACACATACGAAAGGCAGTGAAGAGTGAAAAGTGACGAGTGACGAGCAGGACCCCATCACTCTTCACTTTTCACAGCTCTTTGAATCCGATCTTTTCCCGCACCGCATAAATCGATTTGGATTGTGACTCGTGATAGGTGCGGACCAGCATTTCGGCCAGCAGCCCCATCAATAAAAACTGCACGCCAATCGCCAACATGACAACCGCAATCACCGGGAGCGGCGTCAGAATAAACGAAACGCCTTCCCACAATTTCAGCACCGTGGCCCAAATTCCGGCAATCACCGAGAGCGCGATAGCGATCATCCCAAATGTGCCGAAGATGTAGATCGGTTTCGTTTGATACGACGCCATAAACTTGATGGTCATCAGATCAAAGACAACCTTGAAAGTGCGCGAAAGTCCGTACTTTGATTTGCCCATCGTGCGCGGATGATGTGCGACCGGAATTTCCGCGACCCGCGCCCCTTCCCAGGATGCCAGGATGGGAATGAAGCGATGCATCTCACCGTAAAGCCTGACGCTCGCGAGCGATTCGAGTCGATATGCTTTCAGCGTGCATCCATAGTCGTGCAAGGGCACGCCGCCGATCCAGGAGATCAGCCGGTTGGCCAACATCGAAGGAATCTTGCGAGTGATCACTTTGTCCTGTCGATTTTTGCGCCATCCGGAAACCACGTCGTAGCCTTCGTCAAGTTTTTCAAGCAGCCGCACGATATCCGCTGGATCATTCTGAAGGTCGGCGTCCATTGGGATTAAAACCTGTCCCTGCGCAGCATCGATCCCCGCCGCCATCGCTGCGGTCTGGCCATAGTTTCGCTTCAAGGCAACCACGCGAACGCGTTTATCGAGTCGTACCAGATCACGCAAGACGCTCAGGCTTCCGTCTGACGAACCGTCATCGACATAAATAATTTCCGCGGTTCGGTCCAGGGTCTTCAACGCTTCGTCCAACTTCGCGTGTAGCGGTGGCAAGTTTGGCTCTTCGTTATACACCGGCAGAAAAACGGAAACCTCAGGCCTGCCGCCGTCGCCAGCCGCAATCGTCGCGTTAGTGACCAAAGTATCTACTTCTTCCTCGTATATTTTCATGAAAGGGTTTGCCCTGCGTCTTGAGCTGAGCACCGTCCCGCGTTTCAATCCAACTCTCTTGCGCAACCTCGGCGCTCTCTGCGACGGCGGTAGACCCAGAGCCCGTCGAGGTTACGCAGAGGGGTTAATCAAACTTTGCGCGCGACACAAATAATCGAAACTCCAAAAGGAAAACTGGCGTGTTGCAGCGCCACACTTTCGGCGCCGAAAATCTTTCCCAGCACGCCGTTTAAAAATCCAATCGTAATATTGTTTTCCGAGGCCGGGCGAAATCCTGTCGCGCGCATTAACAACCTGCCCAGCAGGATGGGCGCGAAGAAAGTGATGTTCACATAGGTAGCTCGTTCAACCACAAAGCCGGCATTCGCAACCACGCTCTTCAACTCATTCATAGTGTAACGGCGGCGGTGGTTGCTGATGTCATCCTGGACGCCCCACAAAAACATGAAGGCGGGGACAAACAATAGCGCGCGCCCTTCAGTCCGCAACACTCGGTGCATTTCTTTCAAGCCTGCCAGATCGTCATCGAGATGCTCGACCACATCCAGGCCTGTCACCAATTCAAATGACTCGTCACCATAAGGAAGCCGTTCAGCTTCACCTTGCTTAACGTTTGCCAAGCCGCGCGCGCGACAAAAGTTAAGCGCGTCACTTGAGACATCCACACCTTCAGCTTCGCCAAACTCGGAAAGCATTTCGAGATTCGCGCCGGTGCCGCAACCTACGTCGAGAATTTTGATCTTCGCAGTGCCGGCATCAGCTTTCAGGCTTCGTACGAGCCGTTCAAGAAAGCTCTTAATGATCTGCCGGCGTCCCACAAACCACCAATGACTTTGCTCGACCTCATTCATGATCGAGTAGGTATGCGCCTGCATCTCCTGCGGCAACGGTTCATCGATGATTCTTGAGTTAGTAACCATGTGCGCTCGTCAAATCAGATCGCATTGTAAGGCAATTCGGTTTGAACCGCAGGCTGCTTCCTGAACCCGAGCTGCTCAGACTTGAATCCCTACCGTTTGCTCAGGTGAATCTACATTCAGCCCAGCAATGCGACTGTGGCAACCTAGGCTGAGGCGGGCTGGCCCCCGCTATTTCGAAACCATTCCACGAATTTCCTGATCCCGTCTTCAATCTGCGTCTGAGGATCATAACCAAGCACCGCGCGCGCTTTCGAAATGTCGGCAAACGTCTGCGGCACATCGCCCGGTTGCATCGGCTGCCGGTTAATCACCGCCCGCATGTCCAACTCTTTCTCCAGCAGCGAAATCAGTTCGCGCAGTTCAACGGTGCGCGACTCCCCCAGGTTAATCACTTCATAGGCGCTCTTCGTCTCGTCGGCGGCGTATTCTATTGCCGCGCGCACGCCTGCGATGATGTCGTCAACAAAGGTGTAGTCGCGGCGCGTGGTGCCATCACCGAAAACCGGAATCGGTTTGCCTGCACTAATCAATCGCGCAAACTTGTGAATGGCCAGATCGGGACGCTGTCTTGGTCCATAAACGGTAAAGAAGCGGAGACACACACAACGAATTCCATAGAGATGCGTGTACGTGTGGCAGAGCAACTCGCCTGCGCCTTTCGTCGCCGCGTAAGGCGAAATTGGCTGGCGAATCGGATCCTCTTCGTTGAAAGGGACTTTTGCGTTAATTCCGTAAACTGACGACGACGAACCAAAAACGAACTGCCTGACGCCGTGCTCGCGCGCCAGCTGGAGCAGATTTAAAGTACCGTTGATATTCGTCTCCGCATATAGTTCCGGCTGGTCCAACGATGGTCGCACGCCCGCGCGCGCCGCGAGATGAACAATGCACTGAAGTCCATCCGCTTCGAAGATCTTTTTCAAAGCAGACTTATCCCGAATGTCAGCTTCAACCAGCCGATAGTTCGGATTGTTGGCCGCGCGTTGTGCATTCTCACGTTTGATTGCCGGATCGTAGAAGTCGTTAAAATCATCGACCACCGTTACCTGCCATTCGCCTTCGGAAAGCAAACGGTCGACCAGGTGCGAACCGATGAAGCCTGCCCCACCCGTAACCAAAATTCTTTTCATATTCTCTTCACCAATTCACTCAGATCTTTTCAATCATTTCAGTCCTGGTAAGCCGCCAGACCACTACTGCCGATAACAAGCCCAGCGCAATTCCCGTCAGGGGCGTTACCAAATCACCCCAGACAAAAAACTTCAGGTAAACAACCTCGACCATCACAATCGCTGCAGTAATTCGGGTCACCAGCGACCCGGGCCGGAGTATGGCATAGGTCAGGAACAACGCATGTCCAGACACGAATGGCAAGTGGCTAACCACCCGCAGCATTGCAGCGCCGACCACGAGCGCGTCAATTAAAAAACAGATCCGTCGACCGTCACGAATCTCCGCTAACCGATCAAAAAGGAAAGCGATGAACGGAACGACGATGGGGACCACGTAG
Source organism: Pyrinomonadaceae bacterium (assembly GCA_963724185.1). Lineage (GTDB taxonomy): Bacteria > Acidobacteriota > Blastocatellia > Pyrinomonadales > Pyrinomonadaceae > PSRF01. The sequence goes on from CAVRTN010000004.1 coordinate 333,908, forward strand.
ACGTATTGACTGGTAAGACCGTCACCCGAAAAACGCAGCCTCGCCCAACCCGCATAGACCAGCGCCCCACTGAGTGAAAATATCAAAACTGCCAGGGGACGAAATCGTAAGAGGTTGCCACTCAAAGACGCCACAAGTCCGTTTCAAAACCAAAAGTCAAAGAACTATTTTGTCGCATAGATCCATAAATGCCAGCCCCAGCGCGATGCAAGGCGCGCTTCCAGTGAACGCGGCAACACTGCTCCAAGCAAAGGTAGCCAACGCTTGTTCAGAAAAAAGGTTTTCACGGTTACATCCGAAAAATCCTTAAACAGCTCGCGCGCTTCGCGGCGTGAATAAACTCGCGCGAGCGGATTGCCGGCGCCATCTGTGTTTTGGCTTAGAAATTCCTCAGGCGACAAATACGATCTCTTTTCGGTCTTCAAGAGACTGGCATGTTGACTGAGAGACTCGACAGGTTCACCAGTCAACCAATGGACCAGTTTCACGCCCGGTTCCGAATTCAGCAAATGCGCGCCGGCGCGCCGCAGCACGGAAATGTTGACGCGATAGTTGTACGAATCGCGATGATAAAGCATGACCATGGCGCGTCCGCCGGGACGCAGCACTCGATGAACTTCGTCAATCGCTTTCTGAGTGTCAGGGGTGTGATGCAAAACGCCGTGAGAGTAAACGAGATCGAAACTGTGGTTTTCAAAGTCGAGGTTTTCGGCGTCGGCAGTTCTAAACTTTCCTTTCACACCAAACAATTCGAAACGCTTGCGCGCCAGATCAACCGCCGCCTCGGTTAGATCGACGCCCGTGTAGTCTGCGCCCGCTTCGGCAAACTGCGCTCCGTCCGTTCCCAAACCGCAACCAATTTCCAGGACTTTTAGCCCGCTCGCGCTGGCAAAATCTGCGGCAATTGGTATGTGCCACTCCTTCGTGTAGCGATGCGCCTCAACTAACTCAAAAAACTGACGCGTGCCAGGCGGCGCATCGGCAAACTTCACCCCGCACGGATTTGCCTGCCAAAAAGCCTTTACTCTTTCCTTAAGATTTGTGTCTGTGTCGGCCATCGAAAGCTGATCAGGATAGCAGAACGGGGACCGAAGCCCGACCCGGCGAGGTTCGCTTTGGTGAGAGTTTGTCTTCACAAAACTGCCGGCTGCTTATATTCTCTAACGGCTCAATCGCCAACTTTCAAGGTTCTGGTCTCGCACTTTCGCCATGGCTGAACGAAACTTGCAAAAATCAGGAAGCAAACGATTCGGACACATTGCAACTACCAGGTGGCAATCGAGACTCTCGAGCTTTGCTGCGAATACATTGAACTGGAATGAGAGGAACCGGCGGATGCCGCGCGCTATTTCGGCGCAACTGCCACGATACGTTCAATTAACTTCGGGTCGTTAGGAAGTAGGCCCGCCTTCGGCAATCGCGGCGTGAGCGTCGCCCAGTTTTTGTCCATCGCAAACACCTTGCGAAATAGCGGCAGCGATTCGTCTACCCTACCCATGTTTACCAGCGCCACCGCGTGCCAGTAGATCATTTCCGCATTCCCCGGCACCAATTTTTCCGCCGCTGAATATTCACGCAACGCGCCTTCGTTGTCCTTTTTCTCAACTGCCAGATCGCCGGCATTCATATGGTTGTAGGCGCGCTGGAGAGTTACCAACCTGCGTAACTCCTGCAAAGGTTCCGCACTGTCGTCCACGCGCAAATCGAAGAGTCGATCTTTCCATGACATGCCCGTCGGTTTTCCTGTCACGACGATCAGCGCAGCTGATTGGCGTCCGCGAATATCACCTCCCACTGCCTGGGCGGCATCCATTGCGGCCAGCATTCGATCCGCTAGATCACCTTTTGTGCTTTCAAACGCCCGAGCCATCGCGGGCCACACTTTGTCGCTCAGCATCAAGTTCGCCTGCACCGAAAAATCTTTTCCAACGAAGTGTCCTGCCGCTTCGATGTCGTTCTTGCCGGTCCAGGCGTCGACGCGCCCCAGCGAATCGATCATAGCCACCTGGCGAACCTCACGACCTTCGTCTCCTGCCAGCAACGACTTCAATGCTTCGGGAGCGCTCTTGCCCGCGCGCATCAGGTCGAGGCCCAGCTTTCCGTAACTCGGATCCACGAACGACTGCGTGGCCACTGCGCCCACACCCGCTTCGGCCCAGGGAACGATCGAGCCCACCGAAAACCAATGGGATTGAACCGCCACTCCGAGCTCTCCTGTCGCCGGATCGCGCGCGACAATTGAATAGGTATGGACCAGTCGACTCGGAGTAGCGAATCTTGACGGGCCCTGACTCTGCGCGAACGAAGCGGGGGTGACGAGCAACGAAAGAATTAGCCCAGTGACGAATCGCATAAGCGGTCTCCTCGATGAATCTGTCAAATCGGAAAGGGGTAAAGCGGCGTATTGCGAAAGATCCAAAAGCCAAGAATAACGACGAACAAACCCCAGATGTATTTTGCGTTGAGCCGGTTTCGATTGATTGGCTGGTTGCGCAGCACTGAGTTGGTATGGCGAAGCAGCACGTAGATAAGAAATGGCAACGCCACAACCAGGAACGGATTGAACCTAAACGCTGTCAGCACATCACCGTGAATGAGTGCGTGCATTCCGCGCGTGCTGCCGCAGCCCGGACAGGCGAAGCCGGTGAGCAAGCGGAAGGGGCAAGCCGGGAAAAAGCCCGAGCGCCCCGGTTCGAAAATCCATAGATACGTCGCGCCTGCCGCCAGCGTTAACCAAATCAGAACTACCGTCAGGCGACGGCTTACGATCTCATCAAGACTCATGCGGCGCTAAAGTAACATGAGTGTGTTCAGTGGGAAACGGGATGAGACGGCAGAAAAATCGGGCCATGCCTTTTTGGTTACCGCGAAGGCATGCCCGTTTAGTTCAAGCAGAAGATCTGAGAAGGAGGTTTGCTAGAACCAGCCTTTCTTGTTTTGGATGTACGTTCTGACAAACTCTTCGTCAGACTTCGTGAGATAGATGATGCCCTCAACCAGACCGATGATCCCGCCGATTCCGCAGGTTACGACGCCGATCACGAGTTGAATAATTCCTTCGGTCGTATAGCCGAGGATGAACTTATGAACTCCGAGACCGCCCAGCAAAATCCCGCAAATGCCTGCGGCGATCTTCTTGTCTGCGCCCAGCGCCTTCCAGTCAGTCATCGCTGCCGAACCTCCCTGGTTAACGGACTGCATCGGTTGATAACCACCACTTACCGGAGCCAGCGGCGACTGACAACTTACGCAGTATTGAGCGGTTTCATCATTGGTTGCGCCGCATTTTGTGCAATACCTCGACATTAGCTTCGATTCTCCAGACTACTTTTTTGAAAGCGTTTCCAGTGGGAGGTGGTGGCAGTGAGACGTTTACGAAAACATCTCACTGCACGGCACCTGATTACATGTTGCCAATCGCGCTCATACCACCAACGAACACGAGGAAGATGATGTAAATGATAATTCCAGCCGCGCCCAGGCCGATTGCCAGGAAGCTGAACATCTTTGCTTTTTTAGAAGCGTCGAGCGCGCCGGCCATATCGCCCGAGGCAACCTTGCCGTTTACCTGCGCGGCAAAAATGATGGCTGCAATCGAAAGCGGCCAGCAGCAGAACAGCGAAAGAATTGCCGGAATCAGATAGTTTGGAACGCTACCAGGCGCGCCACCAGCTGGGGGCGGAGTCCATTGTTGTGACATTAATCGTTTCTCCTAAGGTTAACTAAAACTTGGTTTGCGAGCCTCAAACTTCAGCTCGAATTTATAGGCCAGTGCCGTACGCGCCGGGGTTTCCACCAAAATCCTGGGGCGGTGGCGGAACGCCATTTCCTTTGCGCTTCTCAAAGAGAGGAACTGCCAGCAGCCCACCGAGCGTAGCGAGCACCGCTAAAAAGATTGCGCCGATGATCGCAGAGATGATCATCAGCACGAAGCCGCCGATAGGAAGATCAACCCCGCTGCGGCTGAGCTGCTCAGTCATTGCCGCCGCACCAAACAACAGGGCGATGGGCAGGCCAATGATCAAGTAAATGATTCCTCCAACCACTCCCGCCAAGCCGCCGGTCATCGCGCCTTCGCCAACGCTCACCGGAGTTTGCGAACTCTTGATGTAAAGGAAACCAGCAAGCAAACCGCCGCCAATACTCCAAATACAGCAGCAATAGTTGATAAACGGAATGGCGGATAGTACGCCAACGATCAATCCACCGAGCAGTGCTGGTTTCAGCTTGTTATTCATTGGGTCAAACTCTCAGAGAAACAGGTTGGAAAAAGCCGGAAATCTGCAAAAATTTAGGATGGAATTAAAACGCGTTGCATAACTAACAAAGAGGGGCGGAATTGTCAATAACATTGGCGGTTTTTGTTCCTCAAAGCGATGCGTGTCAAAAAGTTGCAGTTACCAGACGCAGTCATCCGGTCGGGCCTCCCCTGCACCACCCGCCACTCATCCGTCGCCCGCCGCCTGCTCGACAAACTAAAGTTTGTCGGACATTATTCTCGTCATGTACGAATTTGCTGTAGCTCCGGCGGTTACCAGTATTCGGCGCCGGGGCGTTGAGATCGCCGCGGTGTCGCCCGATAGCATTGGCGAAGAACTGGAGCTTGAGTCGGGCGACCGGATCATCAAGGTCAACGGGCGAACGGTCCGCGATTATCTCGACTTTCGCTTCCAAACTGCTGGTGAAACTGAATTGGTGCTCGACGTTCGCAAGACCAACGGCGAAGATTGGGAACTGCAGATCGAGCGAGGCGAAGGCGAAGATTTTGGACTCAGCTTTGAGCAGATCGTCCCACGTCAATGCGCGAATGAGTGTATTTTCTGCTTCTGCAACGGAAATCCCGCAGACGCTCGCCCGTCTCTCTTTATCAAGGACGAAGATGTCAGGCTCTCGTTTCTTTACGGCAACTACACCACTCTCACTTCGCTCACCGAAGACGAAATGCAGCGCATTATCGAGCAGCGGCTTTCTCCCCAGTACGTTTCCGTTCATGCCACTGACCTCGCGGTTCGCGCCTATCTGCTCGGAGTTGACGAACGACGCGCCGACATCTCGGGCAAGCTCGCGCGAATGCTCGACGCCGGAATTGAAATCCATGCGCAGGTCGTACTTTGTCCGGGGATTAATGACGGTGAAATACTGCGCCGCACAATTAACGATCTCGCCGCCGAGTTTCCACGCATCACCAGCGTTGCCATCGTTCCTTTGGGCCTGACACGTTACAACACCGACAAGAGGCTCACTGCAGTTACGCCAGATTTCTGTCGCGAAGTGATCAAGAAAGTAAGCGCTATCCAGCGAGACCTTCGTAAGAGTCTCGGCAAGACCTTCGCGTTTCTCGGTGATGAGATTTATCTTCGCGCCGGTTTGAAGGTGCCATCACGTTCGCACTACGGCGAGTATCCGCAGATCGAAGATGGGATTGGGATGGTGCGCTCATTCAGCAACGAATTCGCGACGCTGATCAAACGACTCAAGCGCCAACCCATCGCGAATGCTGGGAAACTCCGAGGCACCGTCTTAACCGGCAGCCTCTTCGCACCGGTGCTGAAGCATCTTGTCGATGATCTGAATATTCAGTTTGGCACGGCTTTGGAAGTAGTGGCGGTGGCAAACAATTACTTCGGCGGTGATGTTTCGGTAGCAGGCTTGCTTACCGGCGGCGATGTTCTGGCTGCGCGTGAAAAAATAACTGGTGACTTTGTGATCATTCCCAGAACAATGCTCAAGAGCGATGAAGAGATCATGCTTGATGGCATGAAACTGGACGATCTGTCCCAACAGCTGGACATGCCCGTTTACCCGCACGATCTAAAATCGTTTGGCCAGTTCCTTTTGCTGTCAGAACCACCAGCGGCAAAAGTTGGGCCGGTGCACGCGCTCGCGCTCTAAGTTCAGCCAGTCATGACTGCTCCCTCCGCATCATCTTCATCAGTGACCGCGCCGAAGATTCTGGATGTTGGCTGCGGTCAAAACAAATACCCGGGCTCAGTTGGAATTGACTCGAATCCGCGAACTAACGCAGACGTGATTCATGATCTCGGAAACGTGCCGTACCCGTTTCCTGACAACGAGTTTGATGAAATTATCTGTCGACACGTGATTGAACACGTTCCGGATGTAATGTCGTTTGTGAGCGAGCTTCACCGCATCACGAAGGCTGGGGGTTTGATCAAGATCGTGACGCCTCACTACACCAATCCTGACTGGCCCACCGATCCCACACATCGCAATCACTTCAACAGTTATTCGTTCACCTGCTTCATGCCCGAGCGTACTCCGTTTCCCTTCTACACTACTATCGAACTGCGTCCGGTCCGCACTTACGTCAGCCTGGCAAATCTCTGGCGCGCGCTCGGCGTGGAGTTCATCACCAACCTTGATCAGCGCTGGCCCAGCTGGCGGTTCACCCGAAAATTCTGGGAGTTTTACCTGAGCTACATCTTCCGCGGCAAGGAACTGCACTTTGAATTTGAAGTGGTGAAGGGCCGAAAGTAGGGAAGGTTCGTGGCCTTTCAGCCTTGCCGTTTCGCGGCTTGCTGCCAGGCCTTGAAGCTCCCGAGGCTTCCTCAAGGGTCAGCTAACCAAAGGCTGGGTGCGAGCAAACATTCACAAAATTGCAGATCGATCCAATTTTATCAAGATTTTTGGGCTCTTTTGCGTTTTTTAGACCGTAAAAATGGGCTTGGCGAGCGTGGATCGAGTCGGCATGGTGGTTGCTTAAAATGAAGGCTCTTCAGCTATTTCGTTTGATCAATCGGGACAGTTCTTACTTTAAACAGAAGGAGTACATATGAAAAGATTTCTCTTTGCCTGTATCTTTGCAATGCTAATGCTTGGCTTCACCGGAACGACAGCATTAGCGCAAAGCTCATCGGCAGTCACGGGGATCTTGACCGACCCCAGCGGCGCCGTCGTCGTCGGCGCAGACGTCAAGCTCGCCAATTCGAAGACCGGTTTTGAACAGGACACCAAGACTAACGATCAGGGTGTGTATCTGTTCTCGAAGGTGCCGCCCGCTCAGGGCTACACAATCACCTTCACGGCTCCGGGTTTTGAAACCCTTGTATTACAGAATGTTCCACTCGGTGTAGGTGTTACCGAAACCCACAGTGCCCAGATGACGGTTGGGCAGGTTTCGAACACGGTTACAGTAACCGCCGAACAGGGACCCACCTTAAACACCACCGACGCGAAAATTTCGAACGTTATCGAAGAGCGCCGGTTGAAAGAACTTCCTATTCAGATTCGTAGTTCGCCGGCCTCCCTGCTCGGTCTGCAGCCAGGTGTAGTAGGAAACAACCTGGGCACCGGAACGGCCAACCGCGTTGGTTCAGTGACTGGATCACGCGCTGACCAGGGCAACATCACGGTTGATGGAATTGACGCCAACGACCAAACCACCGGTCAGGCCTTTGCCACCGTCGGCAATGCCCCAATCGACGCGATTCAGGAATTTCGCGCTGTGACCACCAATCCGAGTGCTGATGAAGGCCGCAGCAGCGGCGGTCAGATTCAATTGGTGACCAAGAGTGGAACCAACGAGTTTCACGGTAACCTGCGAGAGTACAACCGCACGGCTTATACCGCTGCGAACAGCTTTTTCGCTAACCGCGCCGGCACCAACGCTCTTGGCCAGCCGGTTCAACCCCGTCCGCAGCTAACCCGAAATCAGTTCGGCGGCAGCATTGGCGGTCCGCTCTATCACCCGCTATTCGGCGAAGGCGGTCCCTCATGGGGCAGCGGTAAAGACAAGCTCTTCTTTTTCTTCGATTTTGAAGGCCGTCGCGACGCTCAAGGCGTCTCCTACCTGCGCGTCGTACCGCTTCAGCATTTGCGAGACGGCGGCGTGGCTTACTTGAACAACGTGGCAGGCTGCCCAACGAATGCCCGGCTCACTACCCGACCGGACTGCATCACCGTTTTGACGCCCGCCCAGGTGCAGGCACTTGATCCGCGACTGGTTGGACCGAATGCGGCGCTCCTAAGCTTCATTAACTCGCGTTATCCACTGCCCAACGATTTTTCAGCCGGCAACGGAATCAACACCGCGGGTTTCCGCTTCAATTCACCATCAAAACGAGCTGACAACACCTACACCGGCCGCGTCGATTGGAATGCGACTGAAAAGCAGGATCTGTTCGCTCGCTTTAACATCGCGCGTCGTCAACAGACAGACACCGTGAATACCGTAGCCCAGCAGTTCCCCGGCGACCCCGAGAGCGGGACCATCGGAATTGAGGACTATGCATGGGTCGGCGGTCACACCTGGGTTGCCACATCAACCGTTGTCAACCAGGCAACCGTTGGCGTGACGCGCCAGGGCGCAATCTTTGATCGTCCTTTCGCTCCTGCGTTTCCGAACATTTTCACGTTCGGCGGCGGGTTGACGGCGCCTTTTGCCGGCATCAGCACCCAGGATCGTTTCGTCCTGGTGCCCACGATTCGCGACGATCTGACATGGACCACCGGCGAGCATAGCTTTGCCTTCGGCGCACAATGGAAACCCATTCGGCAACAGACTGGTCTGGTCAACGACCTGAACACAGTCGCGGTCGGACTGGGCGGACTCAATGCTGCGCTGAACGCCAGCCTGCGTCCCGCTAACATTGGCGCCGGCGCCACTCGACAGGCCAGTTTCGATTCCCCGTTCGCTTTTATCCTCGGGCGTATCGCTTCGCTGTCAACTAACTTCAACTATAGCCCCACCGGCACCGCCTTTGCCCCTGGCACTGGCAAGACCCGCGATTGGCGCTACAACGAATACGAGTTCTACGCACAGGACAACTGGAGAATTCGTAATGACCTGACGGTTACAGCCGGTGTCCGTTACCAGCTCTATCCGGCTCCATATGAAAATGACGGCTTCCAGGCCTGCAACGATGTCAACGTCGGAACGCTGTTCGACGCCAGAGTGCGCAATGGCGCGCTCGGAATCTCCAGTCCAACTTCAGAGCCGTTTCTCAAGTACGACCTTTGCGGCAAGGGCAACGACGGTCGACCTATGTATGCCACGGACAACAATAATCTGGCTCCCAGATTCAGCTTTGCCTGGAATCCTTCTTTCAAAGGAGGGTTGATGGGCAAGTTGTTTGGCGATCGCAAGACCGTCATTCGTGGTGGTGGTACGGTTACCTATGACCGCGTCAGCGGCGCCGTCACCTTCATTCAGGATCAGGTATCGTACCTGTTCGATAACTCAGCGAGTCAGTTGTTTGGCAACACCAACCCGCGAACGGCGCTGCTAAACGACCCGCGCTTTACGGGTATCAATAGTCTGCCCGTGTCGAACACTGCTCCTACGATTACCCGTCCATTCACGCCGTTCGTGGTTGGCGGCTTCCCGGTTGGAAATGAAACCGGAGAAACCAACTACGCAGTGGATCAGAATTTCCGGACGCCTTATTCAATCCAGTACAGCTTGGGCTTCCAGCGTGAAATACCAGGCAACTTCCTTCTCGAGGTGTCGTATGTTGGACGCCAGGGACGTAAGTTGTTCAGTCAGGCTGATGCCGCGCAGATAGTGGATTTTAGGGATAATGCTTCAGGACAGTTCATGCTCCAGGCATTCAACAATCTGCAACGGCAGATTGAAACCGGAGCGCCCATCACAGTTCAGCCGTGGTTTGAAAACCAAATCAGCGCGGCTGCCCTGGCCAACTACGGCGCACCCTGCTCGGCTTTCGGACTGGGCGCAAATTGCACCCAACTCGTGGCAAACTTCCTGGGCAGTCTGGTTGAGATTGGCGATACCTCAGATGCCGTCCAGGCTCTTTACGGTAACTTCCTGCTCAATCCAAACATCGGGATCAGTTCGCAGTTCTCGACGAATGCCTACATCTCAAACCTCGGATCTTCAAGCTACAACGGTATGCTCGTCAGCTTGCGGAAGCGGTTCGCTCGAGGTTTCCAATTTGACGTCAACTACACGTTCTCGCACTCGATTGACAATACGTCGAGCATTGCGAATACCGTGTTTGGCGGTTTGGTCTGCGACCTCCGCAATCTCCGCGTTTGCCGAGGAGACTCGGATTTCGACATTCGCCACATCGTGAATGCAAACGGAATCTGGGAGCTTCCCTTCGGTAAAGGCAAGATGTTCGGTGGAAACGCAGGAGGCTTTGCAAATGCCATCATCGGTGGATGGGAAATCACGGGAATTTTCAACTACCGAAGCGGCCTGCCCTTTAACACGACCGTTACTGGTTCTGGCACTTTCCCAGTTGGGTTTGTGTTCAGCAGCCCGGCCCAGTTGATCGGTAGCCGTGATGCACTGCGCGGCCGAATCCACGATGATCCTGCCAGCGGAACGATCCAGTTCTTTGACGATCCAACAGCCGCTGCCGCCGCGTTACGTGCTCCACGTCACGGCGAGATCGGAAACCGTAACATTCTTCGCGGACCAACGTTCTGGAACGTAGATACTGCGGTCTTGAAGAACTTCAACCTGCCATGGTCAGAAACCCAACGCTTGCAAATTCGCTGGGAATCTTTCAATGCCTTCAACCACCACAGCTTCGGATTGCCAAGCGGCGCCATTGAAACCACCGGGTTTGGCACCATTGGCGCTTCCGCTAGCACGGCGCGTGAAATGCAGTTCGCGATTCGCTGGGAATTCTAAGCGACTCGCTTTCGACTGAACTGTCTTGTCGGGCTCCCGGAGGAATTCGGGAGCCCTTCTTTTTGTCAGGGAGCTCGGGCTTACATTCGAGACTACTGTCGTGAAGTTCTGCTAAACTTGGCTTAGTCGTTTTGCAATAGCCTTAACTCTGAACCAGGACTTCCCTCCCCAATCGTGCTGATTCCTGATAAGTCCTGGCCTGTACCTGTGAAGTCCGGAGGCGGAATCCTATGAGAGACAAGAGTAAAAGAGTAGTCGGCCCAGTTTCGGTTAGTCCCAGGAGTCTCTGGAGTAATTCATATTTTTTGCGGCGGGCTTGTTACCTCCTCGTTCCGCTAGCTCTCTTGATCCTTGTCTTTCCTGGACCAGCCTCAGCCCAAAACAATTATGCTATCTGGGGAGAAGTAAAGATCACCGGAGACACTACAGATTCTTCAGCGCCCACCGGGGCGACGATTGTTCTCAGCCGAGTGGGAACGGGAGAAGTTGGACGCCAAAATGTTTCCAGCGGAGGACGCTATCGCTTTACTAATCTGAACGATGGCGACTACGACATCGCCGTTGAAGCTGAAGGCAGGGAGATGACTCGAGTGCGCCTTAATATTCTGCGCGGCGCGTTGGCTCCTTTCTACGGCTTTCGCCAGGACTTTGAGTTTGCCTGGAAATCGCGCGCGACGAATTCCCCCGCTTCGGTTATTGCGGCTGCGGATGCATACCTGCGCTCTCCTCAAAATGAGGGTCTCTTTCAGAAAGCCCAGGACACGATAGCCAGGAAGAAGTATGAGCAGGCGGTCGACTTCTTGAAGCAATTACTCGATAGCGATAAGGCTGATTTTCAGGCATGGACCCTGATCGGAACTGTTTACCGCGTGCAGGAAAAACCCGCCGATGCCGAACAGGCTTTCCTAACTGCGATTGAGACGAAGCCAACCTTCGCCCTCGCCTTTCTGAACCTGGCCAGATTACGAATGACCCAGCGAAAATTTGAAGAGACCATAGATCCACTCACCCGACTGATTGAGCTGCAGCCGCAATCAGCCGAGGCAAATCTAATGCTGGGTGAGGCTTATCTACAGGTCAAGAAAGGCTCGAAAGCGATCGGTTATCTCAATGAAGCCGCCCGACTAGGCAAGCCGGAAGCGCACCTCCGACTCGGATGGCTCTACAACGCCGCCGGCATGAAAGACAAAGCCGCAATCGAGTACACTGAGTTTCTCAAGAAGATGCCGGATTATCCCGACCGAAAAAAGTTGGAAGAATATATCAGCGCCAGCAAGAAGAGTTAGAATTCGTGCACCAGAAAATCTGCGATTAAACCAAACTAACAGCAAGCGAAGGAGTGTGTAACTTGAGACGAATAATGCGCTGGAAATCAAACAAGTCGTCGGTGATTCTTTTAGTTTTGATTAGCCTCGCAGCCGCGATTGGCGCCGCAACTCCGGCTGACAAAATGAAGCCAGAGGAACTTGTGGCCAAACATCTCGCTGCCATCGGGACGACTGATGCCCTGGCAGCGTCCAAGACTCGCATCATGGTCGGCGAGGTGAAAGCCCGCCTGAAGGTTTCAAACTCTCTTCGTGAGCTTGGTGGGCCAGCGCAGTTTGCGTCAGACGACAATAGAGTCCTTTTAGCGATGGCCTTCAACTCAACAAACTACCCGACTGAGAAGGCAGGTTTCGATGGTGACAAGATCACAATCGCGGGACTGCCTACCGGCGGACGATCTCCGTTGGCCGCCTTCCTCACTTCGCAGGAAGCTGTTCTCAAGCATGGTCTATTAGGCGGGGCCCTCTCATCAGCATGGCCGGCGGCGTTAGCAGGCAAGGAGGGGAAACTTAGTTATGCCGGGACCGAAAAGATCGACGGGAGAGAGACCCACAAACTCAAGTACGAGCCGAAGAAAGGCAACTTGAAAGTGAATCTCTTTTTCGATGCTGAAACGTTTCGGCACGTGCGTAGTGACTACCAGTACACGGTGTCAGCCTACATGGGAGCGCGACCTCAGTCTTCCGTGGGAGTGGCATCTCCTACCGGCGGCGTAAGTCGATTCCAATTGATCGAAGAGTTTTCCGATTTTCGAGCGGCGGGAAAATTGACACTGCCTCATGCTTACAAACTTCAACTTGTGATCGAAGCTACCGCGCAGAATCTTGAATGGAACATTAACCTCTCGCAATTTGTTTTCGACCAGGCGATTGATCCCGGATCATTCAATGTGGCCGCGAACAATTAAAACGAGTCATACATTCCTGTGCGAAGGACGCAGTTCAACGCGCGTCTGATCCTCGTCTGAAATCGCCGCGCTTCCTGCAACTCACTGCAGGGCGCGGCTTCAACTAAAACTTTATTCCCCGGCGGTCCAACCAGGGCGGCCATCAACCCCAGGAAAAGTGTGATTCACTAAGGGCGTCGAGCATGAAGCCCGCCCCTAAATCCTTCAGAGATTTGTAGAAGTATCCAAATTTTTAAAGATTGCCGGTGAGCTCTGTGGCCTCGGTTCCTGCAACACTGTGGATCTAACGAGTTTGGGCACAGTGGTCCAGGCGGCACGATTATTGCACTAACGGGCCGTTAGTAACCAGCTTTTCCTAAGCAACGTGAATCCAAAAAAACCCGTGACGTTTCGGTAGCGCGCCCCCCAATGGTTAGCGCTGCCTGTTCAACGTAACTTTGCACTTTCAAGGAGCCTACCTATGAAGAATTTCAAATTTATTATGGCGATAGCGCTCGCGCTATTCGCCATAGCCCCCGCCGCCTTTTCGCAAGGCAGTACAGGCACCCTCGTTGGTACCGTCTCCGGTCCCGACGGAGTTATTCCGGGTGCGACCGTAACGGTCACTGACACGCAAACTCAAAAAGAAAGAACGGTGTTGACCAGCGGCGAAGGATCGTTCTCGATCACGCAACTGGAATTCGGCAGTTACACAGTCAAGATTACGGCGCAGGGGTTCAAGACCCATACTGCTACCGACTTGAAAATTAATGCCGGCCAGGAATATTCACTCAACACGACGCTCGAGATCGGTTCTCTACAAGAGACTGTCACGGTTACTGCCGGCGCAGACGTGATCAATTCGAGCAACGCCACATTGGCTAACACTATTTCAACCAAAGATGTTAAGGAGCTGCCGATCAACGGACGTAATCCGCTCGCGCTGCTCAACACGATGGCAGGCGTGAATGCGACCAGCACTTCGATCAACGGTCAGCGCAGCACGGTTACCAACTACACGCGCGACGGTCTGAACGTTCAGGACAACTTCATTCGCCTCGGCGGGTTTGTCCAGGATCGTCCGACTGTTGACGACACCGGCGAGTTCACCGCCGTCCTGCAGAATGCCGGCGCTGAATTCAGCAGCTCGCAGACGATTCAGCTCATCACCCCGCGCGGAGGCTCTGCTTTTCACGGCGCGCTTTATGAGTTCAATCGCAATTCCAAATTTGGTGCGAATTCATTCTTTGGCAACAACCTCTTCACTAACACCCCGCGCGCGTTCCTGAATCGGAACCAGTTTGGCGGCACGATCAGCGGCCCGGCGCCATTGCCGCGCTTCGGAGAGGGCGGAGCTTCTCTCTGGAGAGACAAAGGCTTCTTCTTCTTCAACACTGAAATTTACCGACAAGCTTCGCAGGCTGGTGGTGTTGCCACCACACTGCTTCCAGCGGCAAGAACTGGCGCGTTCACCTATACAGTAACGTGCGCTACCGTTGCGGCTTGCAATGCGCAGGGCGTTACGGTGGGCCAGCAAGTGACGGTTAATGCCTTGAGCGGAACGGGGTTGAACCTCGCTGGCACCAACGGCGCGTTGTTCAACAATGCCGGCGGCGCTACCTCTGTCGATCCTTTGGTCCAGGCTCGTATCTTGAGCAGATTGCCGAATGCCGGAAACGGCGCGGTTACGGGCATCAACTTTACTCAGGTGGTTAATTTCAACGTTGCCGCTCCGGTCATTCGCGATGCGCAGACCGGTCGTTTCGACGTTCAGTTTAATGACCAGAGTGCAGCCAACTTCGTTTACAAGCGCTCTTTCGACGACAACGCTCGTACCGATTTGCCCTATGGCTTCAATACGCAACCCTATGTAACCCAGGGCGCCACTACGACGCTTTATATCGGCGCTTACAATTGGACCCCAACCGCAAGCTTCTCAAACGAAGTTCGCGGCGGCTACCAGTTCAGCAACCCGTTCTTCCTCGAAGGCGGCGTTGGTCAAGGGTTTGGGTTTAGTAACTCCCAAGCTCAAGCAACCAACACGGTTGCCGGGCTGATTACCAATCCGGAAGGCTCGTTCCGCAGCCAGGGTCGCAACACGTCCTACTGGAACATCCAGGACAATGCCACCTACAGCCGCGGCAATCATTCTTTCCGCTTTGGATTCAACCGGGACAGCTACAAGATCGTAGCGCTTAATTTTGCCGCTACCAATCCGCTTTACACCTTCAGCTCGACAGCGAACCCGAACACTCCAGGCCTGACGGCCGCGATGTTCCCGGGTGGCATCAATGCGACCGAATTGGCGCGCATTAACGCCCTGCGCTATTTGCTTGCCGGCATTATCGGCGGCGCATCAGTCCAGGCGAACGTTGTGGATCTCGCGACTGGCTTCCAGCCTGGCGCGCCCGCGATTCGCGACCTTCGTTATGAGATTTATTCGGGTTACGGCCAGGATCAATGGCGCGTTTCACCGAGGCTGACCTTAAACCTCGGCATGCGTTACGACATGTACACCCCGCTGCGCAATCCAGCAGGAGTTTATCTGGAGGCGAGAGTTGCTGAGGGTCAATCAGCGCTCGAAGCAGCCCTCAATCCAGCTGGTGTTTACCAGGCCCTCGGCGGCAACTCCGGCAATCCCGGCGCCTTCTCGAAGACCGACAAGAACAACTTCGGTCCGACCGCCAGCTTCGCCTGGTCACCCCAGTTCGGCGGCGCGCTTGGCAGCCTGTTCCCCGGCGACGGCGGCACAGTCTTCCGCGGTGGATACCGAATCAGCTACAACAACAACGAGTACGTGCGAACCCCTGACAACGCCTACGTTCAGTTGGTTGGCTTGGGCTCGCAGGTCATCAACGCCTTCCAGGGCAGCACCGCGCAGCTCAAGTCGGTACTGACTCCGCGACCTGATCTTCCAGGATTTGTGGCGGTCCCCGGAAATTTCACCACCCCGTCGTTACCCACTCTTCCGATCACTTACGCAACCGCGAACGCTAATGCGGCCAAGCAGGGATTGGTTTGGGTTTTCGACCCGGAAATTCAGGCGCCCCTGGTGCATGAATGGAACATCGGTATCCAGCGTGATATCGGTATGAAGTCGGTAATCGAGTTGCGATACGTTGGCAGCATGAGCAACCAGATTTGGCGCTCAATCGACTCCAACCAGGTCGACATTCGTAACAACGCGTTCCTCGCAGACTTCCTGCGGGCGCGTGAGAATTGCCGGCTGCAAGCGTTAAGCTTCCCTACGCCTGCGCCGATAACCTCCTGCACTAACGCTTCGTACAATCCCGCAATTCCTGGAAGCCAGCCGTTGACGGTCTTCCCGAATTTGGGCACTTTTTCAGGCGCTCCTCTCGCAGGTCCCGGTGGTATCGGAACACTTACTGCAGCCGGAAACGCGAGCTTCCTTGGTCCTATTCAGCAGGGTACTGTGGCTGACCTGGCAACCACCTACATCATTAACAACCTGGCCGGATCCGTGAACTTCCTGGCGAACTCAAATGCGTTCGTCGCGAACGTCACCTCCAATGGTGGCCAATACCGGTACAACGCTCTGCAGGCGGAAATCCGCCGGCGTTATGCCGATGGCTTCTCTTACCAGGTTAACTACACGTTCCAGAAAACTCTGGCGGATTCCACGCAGGATACACAGCAGAGCGTTGATCCCTACCTGGATAATCTGAACCAGAGACTCAACTACGCGCGGCCGCAGTATGACCGCACCCACACCATCAACGGCACCATGAATCTTGAGTTGCCGTTCGGTCGTGGACACAAGTGGCTGAGTGATGGCGGCGTCGCGAGCAAGATATTCGGCGGGTTCCAGATGACGTCGATTATCAACATCAGTTCGGGAGCGCCGATCTCCATTCTCGATCCGCGCGGCACCTTGAATCGTGCCGCACGTTCGGGACTGCAGCCGGGAACCTCGAGCCTGTCCGCCAGCGAGATCAAGAAACTTATCGGCGTCTTCAAGACCCCGAACGGCGTGTTCTTTATTGATCCCAAGGTCCTGCAAGCTACTGGACCTGGCGGTATCGTTTACGACTTGACGAAGCCGCTGCCGAATGGCGTTAGTCCGCTATCGCTGACCATTCGCGGCGCGAGCCCGATCGGCACCGCGCCGTTCCCGGGACAGGTCTTCTTCCACAACCCACCAGGAACCACTGGTAATCTTCCGATGAACTTCATCAACGGCCCGCTTTATTTCAACTGGAATGCCGGGATGTTCCGTAACTTCGGAATGGGTGAAAGCCGCAGATTGCAGCTTCGCATGGAAGTATTCAACGTTCTCAACAAAGCCAACTTCAACATTGCTGAAGGAAGCACAATATTCAACGTGAGCAGCACCTCCTTCGGACGCATTGGCTCAACCTTCGCAGCTCGCATCGTTCAGTTTGGAGCGCGCTTCGACTTCTAATTCCGCCCTGCATCAGCAGGTCGCTTAACAAATCGGGCGTTGCGCCTTTCGCAAGAAAGACGCAACGCCCGAAGCTTTTGCAACTCTGATTATTTCCGCCCGAAGAACCCTATCCTTATTTCCTTACGCTATTGCCTGGCCGCCACGTTAAATGTTTCGGCCGGAATCTTTTGATTGAACGCAAGGTCAGTTAAGGTGAAATCCCATTCCCCTTTGAATGATCCACCACGACCATCAATTTCCAATTCCACCCTGTAAGAGCGCGGCAAAGTCATTCCGCTTTCTTTTTTGAAGTCGCCAAAGTGTTCCACCATCTTGTAGCGACTCGGACGCTGTTGTCCTGAACCATCAATCGCTCCGCTCTGTGAAGGACTTGTCACCCGGCCGGTGGCGATGCGTCCGCTGCCCAGGCCCGCTGAGATCACGCGTGAATACTCCGTGCGCACATGTTGAAAGGTATCTGCGTCAAAGAAGAGACTGATCTCCAGATCGGATCCGCCCTTGGGAACATATCGGAGTTCATGCATTGATTTGCCGCCCGATTTCTTGATGCCGCGGTATTCGAGTTTCGGTTTCTTGTCGGATGAATCCAGCAGCGGCCATGAGTCTGAAAGCGTGCCGCCGACAAGGCCTTCCTTAATGATATTGTCATGCGTGATCAAAAAGTCGCCCAGGTAACCGCGGACACCCGGACGGGCAAAACCGACCGTAACGTTCTTGCCGTCAAACGCGAACTTCTCCTGAAATTGTCCGGCGTTTTCGAAGCCCACTCCCATCATATTCTTGTTGCCATCGGAGGCCAGGACGCCCCGACCCTCATACTTGGCTGTGCCCGGCGCGCGCAAAATGGCAATAACACTGCCGGCAGCAATGCGGCTCTTAACTGATGCGCGCAACTCGGCAGCGGCGATCGAATCGAGATGCTTAGCAACAATCTCTTCTGGCCGCAGTTTTTCCTGCGCGCCCACCTGACTGGGAACTGCAGCGGCAGTTATTGCCACCAAAGTGACGAGAAGCAACAAATAGAGGCGACCGTTCTTCACGCTTTTTCTCCTTAAACTGTAGATGTTAGGGGGGACGAGAATAGCCACCTTATGTCACAAAAGCCCCGGGGTACGCAAGTCCGAGAAAATGGAGAAGCGTAGTTTAACGATGCGCCATAACACGGTAGGGCAAGGCACGCCGTGCCCCCTCGATAGCTGGAGCTTCCCGGATGGTCCAGTTCTGTTTTAACCAACTGGAAGTGAAATCCTTGCGCCTTGACCGCTACGGTGGGACAATCAAGCCCTTCGCCCCAGACACTGCTTTTTAGATCGAAGGGAGTCGTGATGAGAGTTTTGCGTTGTCTCCTTCCAGGGCTGTTGGTCGCACTTACCGCGTCAGCACAAACCACATCCAACCCTGCTGCCGTCGATCCGCCCGGCATAGTTGTGGCCGAAGTTCGCTGGCAGCAGGAGGTCTTCATTCCCGCCCTCTACGCCGATCCCATGCGGATAAATCAGGATCATCGTGATCTGGAGCGCGACAAGAAAAATACCAGCATCGAGAACTCCACTCGATCGCGTCAGGGGCAAACACCAATCCCCACACCCTCGAAGAAAATTGCGTCAAACATTCCCGTGGGAAGCACCCCGATGGGTGTGCCTTTAGGCGATGAACCTGCCGGAAATCGAAATCTTCCCGCCCAATCCGAACCAGGCTCTGCGACGACCTATTATCTTTACAAAGCCAAGATCAAGAACAACGGCAGCAAGGGGATTCGCAATGTCATTTGGCATTTCGTGCTCGTCGACCCTGGGACCGAAACGGAAGTTGGGCGTCACCGGTTCATTGGAAAAGTAAGTATCAAAGCGGGAAAATCCGCGGAGTTAGTGGCGCGTTCTAGAGTGCCGCCAACACGAATAGTTCGTGCCGAAAAATCCAGCGGGGGGCTGGCTGGCAAGCATATCGAACGGGTCCTAATCGAGCGCATCGAATATGACGACGGCACTTTCTGGCAGTATCCGACGCAGTAGTACCCAGCCAACCTTTCGACAGCGAGCTTTTCGCACGAGCAAACCCGCTCGCTTCACGCTTAATGTTGACTAGTCCAGCACAGCCGCTTGAGGACTGATCACGAGCAGATGCCAACGTTGGAATGACGTTATCGGGTCATTTGGTTCGAGCCTGACAAAGGCAGTCTTGAAATAAAGCCTTTCCGGTGTGGGCCACTCGAGCCGGATGGTTGGATTGAAACTTGCGGGGATGGCCGCCTCCGAAGCGGAACTGCCTCCCGCATTTGAGCTGTTCCCCTCCCCTTCCTTCGCAGGGGCCGCAATCTTCGCTTCAAACGCCCTTGAGGCAGCGATTAGCGCATCTCGCAAACGAATCCTGGCTTGCGTCGGTTTAGTGCTGGCTGCGTCGTAGATCATTACGTTCGCATCGAAGGCCGTAGCAACCTTTGAAGAATCGGGCGACCACACGGGCATAGCCTCAGTCGACTCGTCGTCCAATAAACGCTCCGCGCCTTCCAGGGAAATCAGACGCGGACGGCCCGTTGGTAAACTGAACGATTTTTCCCTCGCATCCCACTCACTTTCGCGGCAAGCCATCGCCGCCAGCGCGTGGCTGTCCGGTGCCCACGAAGCGTAAAAATAGATCAACCCTTCGCGCGAGGTTAACGGCTTCAAGTCGTAACCATCGCGATTGCAAATGTAAATCTGCTCAGTATTGAACAAAGGCACGAAGCCAAACGCGGGAGCGACGGAAGCAGCCGGCAACGGTTCTGTTGTTTCCGGAGGATCAGGCATGACACCACCGGGCGGAGTCGGTGTCGGAGTGGGTGTAGCTCCTTTGCGGCCAATGAAGGTGATGAAGTTTCCATCGGGTGACCACGCCACCGTTTCCGGAAAAACACATGAGAGATCGGGCGGCGTCAGGTTCCGCAGGAAGCTTCCTTCCGCAGAGTAGATATCGATGCGGAAAGTCTGGGTGGGCTCATCCGCAGTGCCGTAGAGGACGAGGGCCCGCTGACCGTCGGGGGAACGAATGGTCCGGATCAGCGCATCGCCTTGCCTGCGCGTGTCGAAGTCGATCTGTATCGCCTCTATTTTGTCATTAGCCTCGTCAGTCTTGATTTCCTCGGGCAAGTTAACATCGGGCTCCAGGCGATAGGCGAGCCGCTGGGCCGGAACATCTCGCAGGACGAGTGGCCGCACATCACGCTGCGGATCGAGCACCGTCTGACACGACGGCGAGACAAGCAGAAGCGCTAACAGCAATATGGATAAAAGATTTCGGTTGTGTTGGGTTTTGAAGAAAGCGCGCGGGCTCAGTTTGAAAAATCGGTTCGATTCAGGAGTTTCAGTCAATTCGTGTGCGCCTCTTCGTTTGCGATGCTGGCGACGATGATAGGAATCCCCTGTTACCAATGTCAATGAGGTGCTCTCGTCAGCAGGATTAACAACTCAATCGGGAATAGTGCCGATCTACCGTCCGTAAACGAGCTCTCGCGACAAGATCGGATTCAACGTAAGAAGTGCGCGAATTGTAATTTTCGGCGATAGGTGGTCATCATCGCCCTCATCCTGGTCCACGCAGTTGTGGGCCAGCGAGCGCGAAATTCTTCTGGGCAGAGGTTCGTAGCTGGGAGTGGCTGAAACATAGAGGCGTGCGGCGAGAGTGCCAACCAGATCGCAGGTCAACTCCTCAGCGGGTTGGCCCTGAATTTTCAAACTCGTGAGCCGCGAAGCTCGCGCGCCGACGGCCAGGAAAAGTAGTCTCAAGTTGTCTTCCCCGCCGTCGCCTATGTGCACGAGTTCATGGGCCAGAACGCTGACTACTCCTTCATCCGAGGGTAATCCCGCCAGAAAGATTGTGCCGAAGACGATCGTCTGAGGGTTTTTCAGGAATACTGAGGCGTTGTCACGCGAGTCCATGTCGGGACGAATACTCTTCACTGCCCGCACCCGCGCGATAGCTCGCGCAATTCTCGCGTTGTATCCCCTGCGATTATTCAACTTGTAATCAACGGATAGACGGCGGAGCGAAACCTCAACCAGGTTTTTCGCCGTCGGCAATAGCCGGTGTGCGCGCTCGGCGCCGGCCACCGCTTCGGGACTCGTCACCGGCAATGATGGACGCGCCTGCATGTCGTCAATTGGCACGCTGCCCTTGGGATCGGCAAGACGCTCTTTGCACACTGCGACGCTGGCAAGATCGATCATCTCGCGCGCTTCGGGAGGCAGCACATCGCGCGAATGACTCGTGCGCGGCGACGTCTGAGGCCTACGCTTTTGAGCAAACGCTCCCGCGGCTGGCAGGATCAGGACAGTGACTGACAACAAGAAAACAGTGATTCGAAAAAGCATTGTTGCGCGTCCGGCCGCTCTCGCGGATCTTTCCGGCACGCCAGGCTTGGCAGCTCGGCCGTGGAGTTCGTCGGATGAGTTCTTTTTTAGCGATGACGCCATATTGGTTTACGCTTTTCGATAAACGCGTTCACGCCCTCGATTGCGTCCGAGGTCTTCATGAGTTCATGGAGATACATGTTTTCAACTTCGGTGAGCAAGGCATCGAGCGAACGTGACTGCCCGGAATCAATTGCCCGCTTGGCGTGTTCGAGAGCAGCGGCCGAAAGCTCGCGAAACTTACCCAGTAGCTCAGATGTCTTTTCTTCAAGCTCATCGCCAGGCAATACGTAGTTTACCAGGCCCAGGCGCAGCGCCTCTTCAGCGTCGATCATGTCTCCGGTCAGAATCAATTCGCGCGCTCGCTTGTCGCCGATCACGCGCGGGAGTAACACTGCTCCAATCGGCGGAAATACGCCGAGCTTAATTTCCGGTTGACCAAACCGCGCGCGGTTGCTGGCCACCACGATATCGCAAGCCGCTACCAACTCGCAGCCACCGCCCAATGCCGGCCCGTCCACCAACGCAATTGCGGGCCTGCCGATTTGCTCGAGCGCGCGGAAGATTGCGTGGAACGAATCAAGCATCTGAAAGACAGTGTCTGCGACGTGCTCTTCAACTGCCACTCCGGCGCTGAAGGCACGACAATCCGTGGCGGCGTCAAAAACGATCGCAGCCAGATCACGAGTGAGCGCGCAAGTATTCAACGCCTCGTTAATCTCTCGCATCATGGCGATGTCCAGAATATTGACCGGCGGGCGCGCCAGCGTGATCCGCGCGACGCGATCTTCAATCTTGAACCTGATGTGCTGAAACTCTTCCGGCATCGTTGAAATGTAAACGCAAGCGATTCAGTTTTGGTGGAATTCAATCACGCTCGGTTTGCGCCTTATTATCACGCGCGCAAACGGACCAAATCAGAATACTACCTAAACGCTATTTTGATAACGGCGCATTCAGCCACGACTGGTAAACGCGCTGCTGATCAGGAGTGGGTTTTTCGACCGCGACGATGCGGTATGGTCCATGAGGACTTCGTCCGAGTTTCACCGGCAGGGTGCTCAAATCGTCGAAGCGAAAGATGGTAAGCGTTATTAAGTCGCCGGGCCGTTTTTCAGCCAGGCGGGCATCGAAGAATTCCTTCGTGACCCGCATGTTGTTCAATGCCAGAATTTGGTCGCCCGAATTCAGGCCTTGTTCATAAGCCGGCGAGCCCGCATACACGCGCCTCACGATCAGGCGATCCTGTTCCTGGACCAGATCCGCACCGAGGTAAGCCTTCTCCGCGAGCGTTCGAGGATTACTTGCAGCACCAGCCGTATCGAGCCGCAGTCCCGCAACTGCAAACGCGGCGTCGTAGTCGAGCTCCTCTCGGCCGCGAACGTAGCGTGAAAAGAAAGGCTCAAGACTGACACCCGCCATCAACTCACAAGCCTTCTGAAATTCTTCCGGCGTGTAGTTGCGCCCCTTTTTGTAAAACTCCTGATAGAGGTATCGCATCACGTCGTCCAACGATTTGTTGCTTTGCTTACGAATCTCAAGATCAAGTAGCAGCCCAACGATCGCTCCCTTATCGTAGTAGGAAATCTGGGAGTTAACTGAATTCTCATCCTGGCGGTAATACTTGATCCAGGCGTCGAAGCTCGATTCTTCAAGGCTTTGGACCAGTCGCCCCGGCGTCTTTTGCAGGGCCTCAATGGCCTTGGCAGTGTCTCGCAGATAGTCCTCGTCAGAGATTAGACCGGCTCGGCGCAGTGTAAGCCGATCGTAATAATCAGTAATTCCTTCCGCGACCCAGAGCAGTTTTGTGTAGTTCTCCTTCGTATAATCAAACGGGCCGAGCGCGTCAGGTCGTATTCGTTTGACGTTCCAAAGGTGGAAAAACTCGTGGGCCACTAAGGACAGAAATCCCTGATAGGTGCGCTGTTGTTGCGCCGCGGGCGCGGCGGCGCTGCCACCTTCGCCGCGTTCCGGACCAAAGCCAAAGCGCGGGTAGCCGAGCGCCGTTGAGTTTCGGTGCTCAAGGCCGCCGCCGGCGTTGGACCTCAGGTGCAGGAAAAAAGTGTAATCCGGGTAAGGAACTTCACCGCCCATTAGTTCAACTTGCGTCTCGACAATCTTCTTCACATCGATGCGCATCTTTTCCGCGTCATAGTTTCCATCGCCATCAATAACTATCCGGTGGGGCACGCCCTTAACTTCAAACGCAATCGTCTTGAAGTTGCTGACCTCCACCGGCGAGTCGTAGAGCACGTCAAAACTCTCTGCTCTAAATGCGTTCTTCCGGCCGCGTATCGGCGGCAGAGCGGTGGCCACTTTCCAGGGTTGGGGTGCGACGATTTGAACGGTAGATGATGCGGCCAGGTATCCTCGGGGATACATGAGCAGCGCCGCGTTGTTCCAGAAAGCGTGATCGGAGTTCAATTCATTAGTGCGAACTGATAGTTCGTTTGCGTAGACTTTATACGTCGCTCGCCAATCAAGCGCGTTAACCGTGGTGACGCGCCACGTATTCTTGTCCAGCTTGGTCCAGGACAATTCCTTTCCAGCTTGATCAGTGGCCTTGAAGTCTTGCACGTGACGAGCGAACTCGCGGACCATGTATGACCCGGGAGTCCAAACGGGCATCACCAAATCAACCGTATAGGCCTTCTCTTTGGGCCGCGAGATCCGAATCTCAACTTCAAGAAGATGGGTGTGCGGTTTGGACATTGACACGGTGTAGTCAATTTCCGGAGCCACGTCGGCTGGTCGATCCTGAGCAGAGACTGCGACAGACCAGGCAAGAACGAAAAAGGCAACAACTAAAGTCGTGCCTGACAAGCTGCTTAGTTTGAAAAACAAGCCTGGGCGCATCTCTCACTTACCCTTATGCTGATTTCTATGGGAAACTTAGGGGAATGCAATATTACTACGAAGCACGACCGCTGGTCTAAGGAGCCGGTTCTCGGGTAGTGTCCTAAACCTGTGTTGCTGGACGCGGAAAGATTTTAGCAGTCCAGAATGACTCTGAAGGTGAGGTTGATTCGCGGGGGAACTGGCTTCGCAGTCTTAGGGACTTGATGAACCCAAAAACGCTGAGTTGGGCCTTTCATAATCAACAGACTGCCGTGTGTAAGATCAATGGAAACCTTACTCAAGTCCTTTCTGGCCTTGTGCTTAAATTGGAAGGATCGTGTACCACCAAAACTCACTGAAGCGATTACAGGGTCTTCGCCTAATTCTCTCTCATCATCTTGATGCCAAGACAAACTGTCTTCGCCGGTTCGATATAGACTCAGAAGTACACTATTAAATCGGACACCCGCCGCAGCATCGACTCTCTGTTTGATTTTAAGAAGGTTGTTTGTCCATGGATCAGGCAACATCGAGATACCTGAATAGGAATAGGCCTTACCAGGGTCGCCATACCACGCGGTTAGTCGAGGCAAATCTAACTGCTTTCCGTATACCCTAATCTTTTCCTGGCGCCAGCTTGTTTGATTGAACAACTCTTGGAAAAATCGATCGCTCTCGTTTGGCTGGAAGAATTCAGGGAAGAAAGCCACTTGGGCATCATGCATAGTTAGCCAAGCCCCGTCATCCCCAAAGTCAAATTGACGTTCGTGGAATACAACCCTTTCTTTCAGGCTCAGTCTGGTCATGCCTTCAATTGTACTACTGCTTCTGACAAACACGATAAGCTATGTTTGCCCTCAGCTTCGGATCGGGAAACTTAGAATAGTACGGCTCCAAGTCTTTCTTTTCCTCGTTCGTGTCCTCAATTATTAGATTCACTTGATCGCTCATTAGTACTTTCCAATTGTGGGATGAGATGAGTGAGTCAAACCATCCATAAAAATCCTGATTGCGATTGTCAACGTAAAGCAGGAGCGCACCCTGCTTGGCGTTCTCTAACAAGTGCTTAAAGAACGGTTCGGCTTCGTCATGAAGAGTACTAATCTCTGACACGAAGTAGATCATCGTGAAGAGGTCTGCGGATAGAAACTTGTCGTAGGGCTTCCAAGTTTCTGACTTGGTAACATCAAACAGCATAAAACGATTCGAAATTGACAGGCCGAGCTTGTCATCAACATCCGACCATGACTCGCTCCATGCTGGTTCCTTATCGAATAGGTTTACCTTCAGACTCGGCGTTTTCTTGTTTTTTAGTATGTATTTGAGGATTCCAAGGAAATCGCTTCCAGGGCCACCTCCGATGCAGGTCACAGTAACTTGGGGCGCATCGAAGATTTTACGCAAGGCGGCGCAGTCGCGCACTATCTGATATACGACGTTCGCGTGAGAGGTCACATACTCATAAATGTAGGCAAAGCGTGTAATATCATCGGCGTAGTTCGTTTTGGGTGCTTCTTTGGAGAGCTTTGCATACGTTTTGCTTAGAGACTTAATCTGAGCGTTGATGAGCTTGTCTTTTTTCGCCGTCTCAATTGGAATTCTTTTGTATAGCTCGTCCAGCACTGATTTGATCAACTGGAATACATTCATGGTGGCTCTCCAGCGGATGTGGGAATGGAGAAATCGCCGATGCTTATATCACTAATCCAGAAACGCCACAATGTCCCCAAGGGGATAGCAGACCCGTGATGGTTAACACCTAGAAGGCTGTTGCGTTCATCAGCAAATCCTTGAGTGTGGTTTAGGACACTACCGGTTCTCGGGCCACGCGATTCCGGCGGAGAGAAAGACAATGCAAGTCGTAATCTGTAGCAAGTGTGGCTCTAAGAATCGGGTCGATCCTTTAAGCGCCGCAGGTCATGTTGCGAAATGTGGAAAGTGCGGCACGCTCCTGGAGGTCGACTCCAAAGCGCGTGAGGACACACCGCTCATCGTTAAAGATGACACCTTTTCACAGGACGTTTTGGAGGCCCGGGGCACGGTGCTACTCGATTGCTGGGCGCCCTGGTGTGGTCCATGCCGCATCGTTGGTCCAATCATGGAGCAACTGGCCGCCGAATCGAATGGCCGCTATCGCATCGCCAAACTCAACGTCGACGAGAACCCGCGCACGGCAAGTCAGTTTCAAATTCAGAGTATTCCGACCATGCTGATATTCAAGGATGGAAAACTGGTGGACCGCCTGGTCGGCGCATTACCTAAACCGGCGATCGCGGCCCGGCTACAAGCTCACGCGGCTTGATTGGGTGCTGAGTACCGGGTTTCAGTTAATCCTGATCTGCTGATACCCACTATCTGATACCTGACAACGCTTCTGATACTGGCACCTGACACCCGAAAGCCGACACCGCTTTTTCATGCGTTGCCCTTTATCCTTTTGTTTCCTAATATCAGGCACTACCGATTAACAAACGTCAGAGGTTCACTAAATGTATCGCAAACTAATCGCAACCTCGTCTGTCTGGTTTCCACTTCCAATCCGCCTCGGCCTGGGCGCGGTCTTTGTGGCCCATGGCGCGCAAAAAGTATTAGGCAGTTTTAACGGACCGGGTCTGGCAAAGTTTTCGTCGGCACCGGCGCCATATGCGTTCATGCGTCCGGCATGGCTCTGGATGGGCGCGGCCGCCTTTGCCGAACTCGTGGGCGGCATCCTAATCATCCTCGGGCTGCTAACTCGAGTGGGAGCATTCCTTATTTTTTGCACTATGCTGATTGCCGTGGTCGGCGTGCACTGGCCCGGCGGTTTCTTTGCTCCGGGCGGCATTGAATATGCTATGTCACTGCTCGCGATGTCTTTGGCATTATTGATTTCCGGCGGTGGCATGGCGTCAGCGGATCTGGCGATGTCCGGCAACCGGCGCCGGTAACTTCCGGTAAATCGTAAACGGTAAACAGTGAATAGTGGTCGGAGGGGAGTTGTATACCCTGAACCGGTGTTCGAATTCACGACTACTATTTACCATTCACCTTTGACCATTTACTACTAATGAAACGCTCTCCGCTGGTCGTAATCTTCACGACAGTTTTTATCGATCTGGTTGGGTTTGGTATCGTCATCCCGGTACTGCCTTACTTTGCCGAAGGCTCGCGGTTTAGCGCCAGCGCACGCACCATCGGCATTCTCATCGCGTCCTATTCACTCATGCAGTTGATCTTTTCCCCTGTGTTGGGTCGCCTTTCGGATAAGCATGGTCGCCGCCCTGTCCTGCTGATTTCCATCATCGGCACCGGCATCGGATTTCTGATCCTCGGATTCGCGACCACGTTGTGGATGCTTTTTTTGGGGCGAATCCTCGACGGCATTACCGGCGGAAACATCTCAACCGCGCAGGCTTACATCGCCGACATCACCACTCCTGAGGAACGCGCGAAAGGCATGGGACTGCTGGGGGCAGCCTTCGGATTGGGTTTCATTTTCGGCCCCGCTATCGGAGGAATTTTGAGCCGCTGGGGCATCGGCGTGCCGTTCTTTTTTGCAGCCGGCCTGTGTTTCGCAAATGCCTTGTTGCTTTACTTTACTTTGCCCGAAACCGTGACACCCGATCACCCGGCGCGGACTTCAGCGGCACGCGGGCGCGGATGGTCCCAATTACTCAAATCTCTCAAGCAGCCGCGACTGGGCTTTGTTTTGAGTATCTATTTTCTCTTCATCGTGGCCTTTTCAATCATGACCACGACGTTTTCGCTTTACACGATGTTTCGGTTTGGTTACGACGCTCAACACAACGGTTATCTTTTTGCCTACGTAGGTCTGCTGGCAGTTATTGTTCAAGGAGGATTGATTGGCCGACTGGTAAAACGTTTTGGTGAACTACCACTCATCGCAATCGGCGCGCTATTTTTTGCCGGGAGTCTCTTCGCAATTCCTTTCGTTGGGCCAGAGCGCGGCGGGCTGCTTGCGCTGCTAGTGGGCGGCGGCATTTTTTCCCTCGGAAACTCGTTAGCTACACCTTCGTTGACGACTCTGGCGTCGAGGAGTGTGGGACCGGCTGAGCAAGGTGGGGTTTTGGGAGTGGTCCAATCGATTGCGAGTTTGGCAAGGGCGGTGGGACCGGCGCTGGCAGCGGTCTTGATTCACAGCGCAGTCTCATATCAAGGAGCCGATGGGATCTGGCATCTGATGAGCGATCGTTCATTATTCATCACGTTCTGGACCGGCGCCGGAATCATGTTCCTCGCATTTCTGCTGGCACTTTATTTTTCGCGCCGCCACGCGCGAGATTATGAAAATGCCACTAAGGCCGCTTTGTAGGACAGGCATTCTTGCCTGTCCCTGATCACCTGATTAACCCGATAATGGACAGGCAGGAATGCCTGTCCTACCTGGAACTACTTCGCAAACTGGGCAAGTGGACCGTCAGTTTTAACTATGTCCTTTAGCGCTGAATAAGGGACAAACACATGCTGTGGTCCGGCAGCATAAGCCGCGACCTGATAAGCGTCAAACACAATTCCCAGACCCTGTTTTCCGATCGTCCAGCTGCCGTAGTTTTCCGCTTCCGGTCCCGCGCCTCGCTGAATCCACTCGTCGTCCAACATGGATTCTTCACCCTTTGCTTTGCCCTGCTTCTTCAAATCCGCGATGCAATATGCGGCAAGCGCCTGCAAATATTTTGAGCCGGGCTTGAAAAGGTCTGAAAGGTTCAGCAGCTTTCCATCTTTGAGATCGAAGTTAACTACTTCGGAATATGAATTAGGGTGTGCCGCTCCCGCCGAGTAACTCCCCACGACGAGCATTACGCTGATCAGATCATCTTTTGCCAGTTCGATCTTGTAGCCAATGTGCAGGTCGCTTCCCGCGGATTCCGCCGGCAATTCAAGCTCTGGATCAGCAGCGCTTGACGCCATGTCGGCTTTGAACCCGGCAACCTTCTTAGTGACCAGATTTCGAATCGTTTGATTAAACTTTTCGTAGTTCGGACTTCCAGAACCAGTCAACTGCGGATACTCCGCCTCGATTTCGTATTTAAGTTTCTTGTTCTTCTCGTCGATGCGCCGAGTCACGACCTCGACGCCGCTGCTGAATTCGATAGGTTCTTCCTGCAGTGAAAAGGGCGTCTGCCTGTTGCTGTTGGGCGCTTTCCAGTTGCCGGCGATTACTACCCGGCCGGTTTCATCGGTTTTCCAACTACCGTTAAACGCGCCAGTCTGCTTGCCGGCTGAGTCAAACTCATCGAGCGTCAGCTTTCCATTCGGATCGATTGAACCGCGAAGATCAATTCTGGTTCCAACCTTTTCATAGAAGTAAGAGCCGGCCAGCCGCTCGCCCTCGCGCATCAGCTTCATCTGCAAACTAAGATTGTTGCCAATGGTGCCTTTGAAGAGTTTGGCTTGACCTTGTGAAGTGGCGCCTCCATCGGCCTGCTGCAATTGCTGTCCGGAATTCTTGCCTGGAGCTATCTGTTCATCAGTCGTAGATTTTTTACTGCACGCAGTGAGCGCGGTAAAAGTGAACAGAAGAAGCGCGAGTATTAGTGACTGTTTGCGGGGCTTCATTTCTTGTCGTTGATCTGGCTTCGTGGATCCTTTTTGTCAGCACAGAGAAATCATTTGCCACAAGACTAACTGCTCTTAGATAATCCCGCCGAATTCGAACGCACCGCCTTCATGATCTCTCCGCGAAGATCGGCAAATGTTAATTCACAAAGCCGGCCTCCCGTGAACAACTCAATGTTTGTCACGTCAGCAATGGCAAACGGAGGCTTGGCAAAATTATCCATCTCCTCATCAGTTTGAAAACTCGTTTCCGCGAGTACCAGACCAAACAGATCTCCCAGAAACATATCGAGGCTGAACTTTTGTCCCTCAAATTCAAAGGGGTAGCGATTCTTGCGGATCTCGTTGGCGTCTGAAATGCCAAGCACTTCAGTTTCCAATGCGTTGAGATAGATATTAGTAATTATCGTTCGAGAAAAATCGTTAGGGTTGGGCGCGAACTTTTGCGTTAGCTTCACCGTCCACTTGTTCGTCTGAGGCTCGCGCACCTTCCTGAGACGCAGGCGCGTGCCGGTCAGATAGTTGTCCGTGATCTGGACATGAGGACTCGCACGGGTCAACCCTTCAGGCAAATCCTGCAGGAGAAAACGCCGCTCGCGCTCAAGAAGCGCATACTTACTTTCGGCAGGAACCTGCGTGTTCTGATCAGTTAGTTTCGCAACGCCCATGTTTGCCGCTGACAAGCCGGATCAATAATGATATCTACAGGATAGAACCTGATCTTGTTTTCGGAGATTTGATAAACGAGTCGGTGTTCTTGGTCAATTCGGCGTGACCAGCAACCCTTGAGTTCGTGCTTCAGCGGTTCTGGCTTGCCAATGCCCTTGAAAGCATCGCGCTGAACATCTTTTAATAAATTGACAATGCGGAGCGCCTTACCGCGATCTTGTTCAATCCGACACGCCAAATCTTCAAAGGCAGCAATGTCAAATTCCAAGCTTCTCAAGGGCTTCCTCAAATGGTATTCCGGTTTGACGATCCTTTGCATCGAGAAGCCGTCGCTTCATGTTTTCGCTTTTGAGGAGATAAGCGGTCTCCTTTTCAGATTCAATCTCGCGCCACAATTCGATCGGCACGATGACCGCCGTGGGCTCGCCACCCTCATCTGATACGTACTGTATTTCCAGCATACGCAACCTCCGATACAAACCCTTAGCTAGGAAATCAATCGTCGCAAGACCCGACCCAACCAAACTATGACTGAACAGCCTCTGCGCTACCGATTCGGACCTGCCTGCGTTGCCGGCATCCCCTTCATCGGCATTTGCAGCTTGCCATCGGCGTGGCGAGTCAGCGCCAAAAAGTCTGAGTCAAGACGTATTGAATCAAACACTGCATCGACGCGCGCTTCCATCATCTCCTTGGAGCGCACCGCATGGTAACGCTCGTATTGGTAGAAGTGCCGCTTGAGAAGTGACAGCGCTTTTGCCTTTTGACCGTTCTGCGCATAGATAGCGGCGAGATTATACGAGGCGGGCAACAGGCCCACATTGGCCCTCGCTACTTTCAGTGCTTCTTCACGCTGGCCCGACGCTGCCATAAAGACAGCAGCGAAGACCTGGTTGTAAGGATCTTTAGGATCGAGTTCGAGCGCTTTCTGGGTGTAAGCATTACCCTGGGCCAGATCGCCTTCCGAATTCCAGTAAACCGCCAGATTGCGATAAGCGAGTGCCAGCGGATACTCAGTAACTGACTGCTCCATCAAGTGGAGTCCCTTTTTGAATTCACCGTCGTGGATTGTGATCTTGCCCAAGCCATGGAGGGCGACAGCTCGCGACAGAGGATCCGCCGGCATCTCCAGGATTGTGTTGAACGAAGCGCGGGCCTTGACCCAGTCGCCGGTGTGATGGCGATACAATTCGCCGAGATAACGCAGCGGCGTTGGGTCCGCAGGATCCATTACGCGCGCGCGCTGGTACAATTTCTCTGCCAGTACATATCTCGCGCTGTCTTCAGCAATAAGACCGCGGCGCATAGTCAATTCAATTTGGGCGCTCTTGCGCGCGTCAAATACGGGCTCACGGTAGTCAGGACCATCAATCAGATTTGCCTCGTCGCCTACGCCGAGCTTCTTCAGTTCCTTGGCAGCAGTTTTCGCCTTGCCGGGAAACATACATTTCTGTTCAACCACAGCCTGCAACAGCTTAATCGCAGCCTCTTTTTCTCCGGCCTCTGCTTTTGCTTTGGCCTCCTTCAGTTGCTCATCAAGAGTTGTCTCACGCGTCTTCACTTCAGCGGCGAGGACCTTCTCGAGCGCACCGAGTTTTAGTTTTCCATCCTGGTTTTCGACCCTGGTGACGGGCGTGCCGTCCGGGTTAGCGATCACCGCCACCGGCAACTTCGCCTCGCCCACGAGGGTCTGCGCATTGGGTGTCTGGCCGTCGGCCAATTCCATCGAAATGCATTTCGACGCAAACAGCGAGAGCGGACGCGATTCGCGCAAGCTCGATCGTTTCACCTCGTCTTCAGACGCTGGAAACCAGTAAACGATGAGTCCCTTTGCCGGTTGGTCCTTTGGTTTGCGAATTTTCCATGGGACACGATAAGTTTCGGGAGCTGCAGCGCTGCCGCTGCCACCTGACATGCCACCGCCGCCGCCACCACCGCCACCGCCACAAGTGGCCCAAATTGGGGAAGCTGTGATCAACGCGATTAGGAGTGTTACCAGTGCACGGGTGATGAGCGATTGAGGGAATACTTTCATGGTTGTCACCTTTGGTTGAACATTGAATGTTTCGACTCGGACCACGCGGGGAGAATGGCACAATAACATTTCTGCGGCGGTCCATGAAAGGCAAAACCCCTCAGGTTGACTGAGGGGTTTTGCGTCGAAAACCACAAGCTAACTCCGGAGATCTAAGGTCGACAAAAAACTGCGACTACATCTTCGCTTTCCAGTCAGCGACGAGCTTTTCCAGATTAGCTATGGCCGTTGGGTTGGCTTTGGCTTCTTTGCCAACTTGAATTGCCTTCTCGCCAGTTGCGATGGCCTCAGCTGTCTTGCCTTGTTCGGCAAGGACACGAGCTTTCAGGCCCAGGTTGCCGAGTGTCGCCCTAATCTTGATCGACTCTTCGAGCCACCCCATTGCCTCTTCGACGGCGAGCTTGTTTTGCAACGCGTAACTCGCGGCTTGCGCGCGCGTCTGGAAATCGTCGGGCTTGGCCGCGGCAACTGCGGCGCGCGCCTTTGTTAGCGTTAGTCCCTTGACGTCTTTAACTTCGACCGTGAACGGAACCGTCAATTTCTCCCAACGAATGTTTACACGAGCTGAGCTGTCGTCGATCGGTTCAATCGAATACTCCAACCACTCCTTGTTTTCGTTCACCCATTGCGGCTTGGCTTTCACCCTCAGCGCATCTTTGGTTGCATCGTAACTAAAACTGCCCCACTGGTTCGCGACGCCATTGAAGATAAGTGTGAACTCATCCTTAGTCGGTATGGTGTGCAGACTGTAACTGCCTGCGGCAAGTTTTTGGCCGTTGATCAAAACATCGTCGGTAACTACGAACTGCGTGGCTTCGTTAGCGCCGGTTCGCCAGGCATGTCCCCAGGGCACGATCGGCGCGCCCTTGGGTCGCGCGTTCTGATCATCGAGTGTGGCCTCGCCCTTCGCACTCGCCTGCTCCGGAAGTGGATCGCCCCAAATTGTTCGTCCCTTTACAGACGGCCGGCTGTAGGTAATCGTCAAGTCCGTCACGCCAATCGTCCCCATGACGCTGGCTTTTGGACTCGGACGCGGCGCGCGGATCTGCGCGGACGCGAGTGGTGCGGCCATGAACGAGAGCAATAGCAGGGCGAAGGAAGTAGTAGTAAGTCGCTTCAGCGTAGTCATCGTGTCTCCTCGTTGCTTTTCAGTTTTGCAAATTATCTATCGTGAACTGCACCAACGGCAAGACGCTAATCGCCTCCGGCTTCCGGGACCGCGAGCGCGCCGCCCGAAATGAGCGCGTGCGAAGTGTCCTGAGGCGCAAGTGGATTTTGCGCCTGTGGCGCGTTGCGGGCGAGACGCCTGCGGTCCCAGTAAGGCAAGTTCCTTGATAACCAGGACTGCACATGAGTTCCGGCTACCAGATCCGGCAACGGTCCTGCTCCGCACGCACCATTGCGTCCGTAGCCTTGCATTCAAATGCGGCGGCAAACTCCGGCATGTTTGACACCGGCCCATTCACGCGAAAACGCGCCAGCGGATGCGGATCCGATTGTGCCTGGAGCCGCGCTGCCTCGGTTGTGTATTTTGAAGCCCAGACCTGAGCCCAACCCAGGAAGAAACGCTGCTCCGGAGTGAACCCGTCGATGTTTGCCGGACGCGGTTTCCCTTCCATCGACTTCTTAAACGCCTGATAGGCCACAGTCAAACCACCAAAATCCGCGATTGATTCACCCGACACAAGCTTGCCGATCATGTTAAGACCGGGCTCGACTTGAAAGGCATCAAACTGCTTGACGATACATTCGGAACGCGACTGAAAGTTTTTCTGGTCCGCCGGTGTCCACCAGTTTTTCAAATTACCGCCGCCGTCGAAGTTACTGCCGGAGTCGTCATAGCCATGCGTAATTTCGTGTCCGATTACGGCGCCGATGGCTCCATAGTTGATGGCATCGTCGGCGTCAGGATTGAAGAAGGGCGCTTGCAAAATCCCGGCAGGAAATGTGATGTCATTATTAAGAGGGCTGTAACCCGCATTTACAGTCGGTGGCGTCATGCTCCATAGCTTCCGGTCCACCGGTTTGTTGATCTTGGCGTAGTCCCGGATCTGATCAAACTCACTCGAGCGCAACACGTTTGCCAGGTATGACTCGCGGGAAACCTGAAGCGCGGAATAATCGATCCACTTGTCGGGATAACCGATCTTCTGCACAAACGCTTCGAGCTTGGCGATGGCCTGCTTGCGCGTTTCATCTCCCATCCAATCCAGTTTTTGCAGGCGCTCGCGGAAAGCCGCGGTCAAGTTATTCACCAGGGTGACCATGCGGGTTTTCGAATCGGGCGTGAACACGCGCGCTACATAGACCTGTCCCAGGGCTTCACCAAGCGCGCCGTCAGTTGCGGTAACACACCGTCGCCAGCGTGGGAGTTGTTCCTTTCGACCCTCAAGTGTTTTGCCAAAGAAGTTGAAGCTCTCAGTCTCAAACTTTGAAGACAAACTGGGCGCCGCCGCGGAGATCAGTTGCCAGCGCAAATACGTTTTCCAATCTCCCACGGGCACTTCAGTCATCATCTTGTTGACGGCCTGGAAAAACTCGGGATGCGCAACGTTGATGTCGCCGCTCACCGGAGCGCCCACGTCTTTGCGATACACTTCCCAGGAAAAGTTTGGGGTTAACTCATTCAGCTGCGCCGGGGTCATCATGTGATACTGCGTGGTGGGATCGCGCAGCGCCACGGGCGTACGGGAGTTCTCAGCCAGACGCGTTTGCACGGCCAATACTGTCTCTGCGTTTTTAGCAGCCTGCTCCGGAGTGTCTCCAACGAGTTGGAACATAGTCGCGACGTGCTTCCCAAATTCCGCTCGCAACTTCACCGAGTTTTCATCAGTCTTTGTGTAGTAATCGCGATTGGGAAGACTTAGCCCGCCCTGACCTGCAAAACCCATCACCATGGAACTGTTTTTCAAATCCGGAAGTGAGCCAAATCCGAAGAGCGCGGGAACACCATGACGATGTAGATACGCAACTTCGGCCACCACGCCTTTTGCATCCGCAATCTTGTCGATTCGTGCCAACTCAGGAACCAGCGGCTTCATGCCTTCGGCCTCTCGTTTGGCCTCGTCAAGGCAACTCGCGTAAAAATCGCCAATCTTCTGTTCGTTGCCTCCTTTCGCCGCATTGGTTTTCTTCGCCGCTGCTTCCAGGATCTCGTGCATGGCCGTGCGATTTTTCTCAGCGAGCACATGAAAGCTGCCCCACGATGAATAGGCCGGCGGGATCGAGGTCTTCGTCAACCAAGTGCCATTGGCAAACTGATAGAAGTCAGTACAAGCCGGCGTATTCTTATCCATGTTTGCAGGATCGTATCCACGTCCCTGGCCAAACACTACTGACACTCCCAGAGTTGCGAGCAGCACGAGCGCGGTGAAAACTTTGCATGAGTTCTTCATTCTACTTCTCCATGTGGATGATGTTCCTGAGTTGCTTTGCGGCAGTCAACGATACCGCAAAGTCTGTCCGAAGAACTTTCGTCGACGGACCAAGGGGGTGGAGTTACGCGAATTCGAAAGTATTACGGTTCGGGGGTTAATTAGTTTCCGTCTTAACCACCTCAATTCGCTTCTTTTCCTTTATTTTACGCCGAAATAATGGAATGTCGTTTTGAATTTCGGAATCGGGTTTATTGGCCGGTGTTGATGCCAAATTTTTCGCCCGCGCGGGTTGAGAATGGTTGTCGAGTCAATCCGCTTCATGCTACAAGATGCAAACTCATCTGATTGCGGCGCGCGCATCTTGCGCGTGAATTCGGGGCGGGCGCAGCACCTGCTAACAAGACATCCTTGGAGGACAATTAATGCCTGGGCGAAATCGTATGGCGGGATTCCTCCGCCTGCAAATACATCTATGCTTCTCTCTGGTTCTGCTTTCTGTCGCCGGTTCAGCAATGCTTGCTTCGCGCGCTCAGGCGCAAGGCGGACAAACTCGCCTACTGCGAACTCCGACCGTCAGTGCAACCCATATTGCTTTTGCCTACGCCAACAATATCTGGACTGTCCCGCGCGCGGGTGGCGCCGCCCATCGCATTACCAGTTTTCCGGGCCAGACCTTGAACCCGCATTTTTCGCCCGACGGAAAATGGATCGCGTTTAGCGGAGAGTATGCCGGCAACATCGATGCTTACGTCGTGCCCACAGAAGGCGGCGAGCCTCGCAGGTTGACCTGGCATCCGGGCGGTGACCTGGTCCAGGGTTGGACGCCTGATGGTGCATCGATCATGTTCAGCTCAGGTCGCGCGACCTGGGCGCCAGCCGGCATTCCGCGGTTCTGGCTTGTCCCAGCGATGGGCGGTGTCGAAACGCCAATGTCGTTGCCGCGCGGTTTCCAGGGCAAGATTTCGGCGGACGGCAGGCGCATCGCTTACCGCATGAACAACTCGTGGGACGACGAACGTCGTAATTATCGCGGCGGACAGAACCGGCCCATCTGGATTGTCGATCTCAAGTCGTACGAATTAGTGTCACCACCCTGGACTGACTCGAAGGATATCGATCCCGTTTGGATCGGCGATGACGTTTATTTCATTTCGGATCGCACTGGCGTCGCCAACGTCTGGCAATACCTGACGAAGACTCAGAAGCTGGCTCAGTTGACACGATTTACGGATTTTGATGTTAAGACTCTGGACTCAGGCGCAGGCACGCTGGTTTTTGAGCAGGCAGGATACGTTCATGAACTCAGTCCGGATGGCAAATCGCGAATCATCAGCATTACCGCGGCGGGCGACTTTCCCTGGATGATGCCTAACTGGGCCGACGTAACGAATCGCATGTCCAACATGGCGCTGTCGCCGACGGGCAAGCGTGTAGTTGTAGAAGCGCGCGGTGAAATTTTCACTGTACCTTCAGAGAAGGGCGACGTGCGCAATCTGACCAACTCGAGCGGATCAGCCGAGCGCGATCCGGCATGGTCTCCGGATGGAAAGTTCATCTCATATTTCAGTGACAAGTCTGGCGAGTATCGGCTTTACATCGAAGCGCAGGATGGTCTGACGCCACCGCGTGAGATCGTTCTCCAAAAACCCACTCACTACTACACCGCCTCATGGTCGCCCGACTCGAAGAAACTTCTTTTCAGCGACACGAACCTGAAAGTTTGGGTGCTCGATGTGGCCAGCGGATCGGCAAAAATCGTGGGCCAGGATCCATGGATGGTCCCTAACCGCACTTTGAATCCTGTGTGGAGTCCTGATTCCAAGTGGGTTGCATACGCCAGCCGATTGCGCTCCATGTATCACGCGATTTTCGTGAGCAATGTGGAGACTGGCGAATCGAAGCAAATCACTGACGGCCTGGCCGACGCAGTGTGGCCCGCATGGGACGCAAGCGGAAAATATCTGTGGTTCCTCGCTTCGACCGACTTTGGGTTGCGATCGCAGTGGCTGGACATGACCTCCTACGATCACGACGTCACCTTCGGTTTATATCTGGCAGTGCTGAAGAAGACGGAACCGAGTCCATTGCTGCCCGAGAGCGATGAAGATAGAGGCGTCGGCAACGCGCCTCCTTCAACTCCCGGCGGCCCCGGCGGAGGTCGCCCGCCCGCACCAGGCGCCGCGCCGAGCACGCCGGAGGCATCGCCCGAACCAGCCGCAGGTGAAGGTGCGCAAACACCGCGACGGGCACGACCCCCCGTCAACGTTCAGATCGATTTTCAGGGATTGTCGCAACGCATTGTTTCGATTCCGGGCGTGCCGGAGCGCCAGTATTCTCAACTTCAGGCAGGCGCCGATGGCACTGTGTTTTACCTCGAAACCCCGCGCAACGCGCCTGGACCAGGTGGCGGGGGCAATGAGCTCTGGCGCTATCGTTTGAGTGATCGGAAAACGCAAAGCTTTGGCACTGGCGTGGCGGCTTTCGACGTGAGCGCTGATGCCCGCAAACTTCTCTATCGTGCAGCTGGTGGACCTGGCGCAGGTGGACCACCGGCTCCCGGCGCAACGCCCCCGGCTCCTTCGTTATTCTTGATCGATACTGAACGCGCGCCGACACAGCCGGGCCAGGGGCGGCTCAACGTCAGGCTGCGAATGTATCTGGAGCCGAAGGAAGAGTTCAAACAGATCTTCAACGAGGGTTGGCGCAAGCAGCGCGACTATCTCTACGTGCCAAACATGCATGGAACAGACTGGCCCCGAATGAAGGAAATGTACGGCCAACTGCTTCCCTATGTTATGCACCGCGCTGATCTGAATTACCTCCTCGATCTGATGGGTGCTGAGATCGCTATCGGCCATTCTTACGTGCGCGGCGGCGACATGCCCGATGTACCTCCGTCGCAAGGCGGATTGCTTGGCGCCGATTTCGCGATCGAGAACGAGAGATACAAGGTCACTCGGATTTACGATAACGAGAATTGGAACCCCGAGTTGCGCGCGCCACTCGCTTCGCCCGGCGCTGACGTTTCTGTCGGTGACTACATCCTGGCCATCAACGGCATCGAGTTGAAGGCGCCTGACAACATTTACCGTTTGCTGGACGGGACCGCTAACCGGCAAATCGCCCTAACCGTAAACAGCAAGCCGACGATGGACGGCGCGCGGCAGGTTGTAGTAATTCCAGTGGCAAGTGAACAAGGGCTGCGTTCGCGCGCGTGGGTCGAATCCAACCGGCGACTGGTTGAAAAACTTTCAGGCGGGCAACTCGCCTACGTCTATCTTCCCAACACGGGCCAGCCGGGCTACTCGAGTTTTAATCGTTACTATTTTTCGCAACAGGATAAGAAGGGCGCGATCATCGACGAACGCTACAACGGCGGCGGTTCGGCGGCCGACTACATCATCGATGTCTTGCAACGCGACTTTGACGGCTACTTCAACAATGTCGCCGGAGACCGTTTCCCATTCACCAGTCCCGCCGCAGGAATCTGGGGACCAAAAGTAATGGTGATTAACGAGATGGCCGGGTCAGGTGGCGACCTGATGCCTTACATGTTCAGGCGCAGGAAGATTGGACTGCTGATTGGCAAACGCACCTGGGGAGGTTTGGTCCATACCGCCGACACCCCGGGATTCATCGATGGCGGATCAATGATCGCGCCGCGCGGGGGCTTCTTTACTCGCGATGGAAAATGGGCCGTGGAAAACGAAGGCGTGGGCCCCGATATCGATGTGGAAAACTGGCCCAGGGACGTGATCGCCGGACGCGATCCGCAACTCGAACGCGCTGTCGACGAAGCCATGCGCCAGTTGAAGGAACGGCCGGTTGATCGAATGACAAAAGAACCGCCGCCGCCAACCTGGGGCCAGCGACCTTAAGGACAAGTAACCAAACAGCGTGGCAAGTCGGACTTAAGGCGGTTACCTCCGCCGGCAACTTGTCGCTTAACTCAAAGCTGGAAATGCGGGCATCCTGAGTCCGCATTTTCAGTATTGAAAGGCTTGTTAAGCGGTGGCACGCGCATCCTGCGTGTCATTTTACGGGCGGACGCCCGGGCGACTAGTTGCAGCTATTCTTGCCGAGCACGCACTTCTAAACACAGCTTTGCACAACAAGTGATTGTGCACGAGGCAAGAGACGAGAAGCGATTTCCGTCACCTTTGTGCAAAGCCCCTAACCACACTTCACAGATAGTAATCGGGCGACCTCGAAAAAAAATCTCAGCACACCGCGTTACGTTCTGCAGCACAAATTCACATACCTCCAGAACGAAGACATCAACAGGAGAAAGTACCCCCCGGGTTGAAGCCTCGGCGCATTCAAGCGCAGTTGAATTCACAATCGTTCAAAAGGCGGCATCCGAAAAGCTTCACTAGAGTAGGAATAACCTTGTAGAAGAGGAGAAATTATCATGGGCTTATCGAATTATGATCCCGGTCAGGAACTATCTTCCATCAACTTTGCAGGAATGATAGGCGGACCGCTATCGGCGGTGGTGAATGCACAATCCCAGGCTGCCTTAGCGAGTGTTTCTTTCATAAAAAGCGTCGGATTTTCCCCCGATACCGAAGATGTGACCACCGGAACAGTAACTCCCGGAACACCCGTCTATGTAACATTTAAGTATCCAAAGATGGTCGCACCTTATGTTCCGGCTGTTATCGGCGGAGAGATTTCAACTGCCACTGTTGTATCCGGTCACGGAGGATCAGGCTACGCGGTGGGCGACGTGCTAACTCTCGGAAGCGGCGGCGCGACGGTTCGAGTTGATGCCGAAACTTCCGGCGGAGCAACCGCTGTTTCAGTCGTATCGGGCGGCAGTGGCTATACGAATGGAGCGAAATTGAATCCGACCGGAGGCGCGGTTGGAGCGACGGGTCTTGAACTCGAGATCACGACGAAGGACAGAGACGCGAGTCCCGCCATCTTCGAGCAGATGATGCTTGAAGTCCCCATTCTGACAATGTTGCCGATTCCCTTTATCAGGATCGATTTCGCCGAAATAGACTTCCACGCGAAGATCACGTCGATGGAATATCAAAATTCGGCAAGTGAACTGAAGACTTCTCAAGGGACCTCGATCAAGAGTGACAACACTTCCACCTTTGGGTTGAACCTCGGAAAGTTTCTTACCATTGAAAACAAGAACACCACCTCAGTTCAACTCAACGTCAACATCAGCTCTCAAAAAAGCGTCAAGGAAGGATTCAAGATCGACAAGACTTTCCAGTTGGGCGTGAAAGTGAGGGCTTCGCAGGATGAAATGCCGGCGGGAATGGAAAAGATCCTCGGCATTCTCGAAGACGCGATCGTGGCCCAACCGCTATCAGCACTGGACCAACCCACGCCCCTTAACCCTTAGGTGAATCTCATGGCTAACCTGAATGAGTATCTGGGCGCTATTGTGGCCCATCTGAGTCAGGCCAGAGTCCTGGCAGACCTCGAGTCTGCCAGGATTGCCCTGACTTACGCGGAGAACGATCTACTAAGACACTTCTCCATTCCCCGCATGAAGATAGACGATGTCGAATTGACGATTCCGGTCGCGGTTAGTGAATTGGAAATTGCCGCTGGGCGCGACCCCAAACCTATCGACAGCGAAACAATCGCAGCTCTGACCAACGCCGAGTTTATTACTTCCTTCGGCATAAGATCTCTGCCGGCCGAAACATCGGATTCCCTTAAGCGCGATATTGCCGTGCAGTCTGAGCGAATTGCCGGCCAGCTGACCAAAGACAATGTTGAGCAACTGCTGCGCGAATACGTCCTAAACATGGTTGAGATTGCACGCAAGAAGATCGCCGCCTTTATCGATATGGGCCTGATAAGAGATCAAGATGCGCAGAAGTGGCGCGATGTTACCGACAAGTTCAGAGAAACGCTGTCACAGAAACTAAGGAGTGAAATAAACCTTGGCGCGGTCAAGCGTCCCCTGGGGAATCTGCGCGTGATTGTCGAATCGGACAAGTTAAAGGAAAGAAATCCCAATACCCTCGTGCTGATCAAGATGAAGATCTCCGAAGAAGCCATGGAATGGGAACGGTTAAAGGATGACGCCGGAAACACCGTCAGTAAATTGATGCCTGCCTAAGTTATGTTAAAGCCACTCCTAGATGCGGTCAGCCAGTCGAAGACCCAACTATTCCTGATCTCCGGGATCGTTGATCAGATCCAGAGGAAGGAAAGTGCCGCTCCGGACAATTTGGTCGAATGGCTAAAGACGACCGAGGATATTTTGCAGAAGTTTGGCTACGCTCAATCTGCCGAGTTGGCGGGTTTAAGAAGTCGGCTCCTGACGCCGGAGTTTACTACCTCGCAAAGGGCCGCCCGGAAAAAGGAACGTCTGCGTATCGCTTCCGAAATCGTTCATGACGCTCAACGCGTTGTCCTCGGATTGATAACACCTCTGGAAGAGAAGACCGATGAAGCGAGGACTCTTATTAATCAGATCCTACTGCTGGTCAGGCCGACCTGCGTTCTGGATTTTGATCCTTCATCCAACTTTACGGATTTCGTTCAGGGAGTTTGGCACCTGCTCAAATCAAACGAACAAGTCGGTGGTGGAATCGCCAGGGTCTTGACGCTGGTAAATCAAGGAGACGCCCTGCGAATCCTGGCGGAAGAGATCTAAACGTTAACCCGGAGGTGGAAGTTTTTTGGCGATTCGAGACAAATACAGAGCGCACCGCCTCAGCGCGGCAGGTAGTCAACCAGCCATTCGGTGAAATTGTATTCAGACTTTAGTTCGAATGGATGTTTGGTGATTTGCGGTGGCGGAACCACGTCAGAAGTAATTTTCCCTGATCGCTCTTCTCGCTCGTAAGTCGCTCTACGAATCGTGGTGAAATATTTGAGCGAGATGCGGTCGCCCGGCACCATGATCGTCACGTCCGTCATGAAACTATCACCACTGGTGGAGCGAACGAATTCCTTTCCGTCATAACCCGTCGTGTAGCCGTTCACGCCATGACTCGACGCTAGCAGCGTCACGGGTGTTCCGTGGAAAACAATGATTATCGGTGTGCCGCTCGAATGCCCCACGCTTGAAAGCACCGCAGACGGCAAATCCGGGAAATCCGCGCTAAGAGAAAGGTTAAACCTGCCCGGACTTACCGCTTCAAACACTGCATACGCTTCGAGCGTGTAACCGCCGTTGCGATGCAGCAACTTGTGGTTGGTGCTGCCGACGTATCGCAGGTTATCCGCGAGGGGGTTAGTCACCGGCGTGCTGTCCAGCTTCCCGTCTGCCGATTCGGAAGGTGGCCGTTCCCAAACTGCATCCTGTTCCGGCGTGTGCGCGGTGCTCTTAAGAGTGAATTCGTGTTCGGTGAAATTAAAAATCGCGACGGGGAAAATAATAGTGTCGCCCATGCAATAGCGGTGATACGAACCATAGCTCGGTACACCTCGGCGGCAGCCCTTCCGGCCAACGTTCATCGTGAATTCGCGTTCAACGTGGGAATAATGCGGGTCGTTGTAGTTGTAACGATAGGTGAGATTGTAGAAGCCGGGCTGCTTTGGTTTGATGTGGGCCAACCAGTAAGTCCCGCCGCCCTGAGCGTTTGATCGGCCCTTCAATTCCCCTTTGACGACTTCAAATTGTTCGCCAAGAGCCGCCTCAAACTTGCTTCGCAGCTGTTCCAGATCGATGGACTTTCCGGGGCGGACCTTTTGGCCATGGGCGGTAGCGACTAAGCCAACTAGCAACGCGAAGAGAAGGACGCAGGGAAAGAAGAGAAGGGCTGGCTGCTCACGTTTGT
Organism: Pyrinomonadaceae bacterium; assembly: GCA_963724185.1. Classification (GTDB taxonomy): domain Bacteria; phylum Acidobacteriota; class Blastocatellia; order Pyrinomonadales; family Pyrinomonadaceae; genus PSRF01. The sequence continues at coordinate 377,787 of CAVRTN010000004.1, forward strand.
AATTCATGTCGGGAACTCCTCGGGTTTGGTAAACCAAACTGTTAGTGTGCGATCTCCCAATGCTCCACGGAAGCAATCCTGGGCAAGACCGGAACTAACAGTTTGCGCACTCCGCTTCGATGGTTGAGTTTTTAGAACGAGCGCCGCTTACAAACTTGCGTGAGGAAGCCAGGTAATCCTTTTGCCGCTCGAGAAACTCAGGAGATCCAACAGCCACTTGTTTTTCTGTTTCGCCGATCCATCTGATTAGCCGATTGTCGTGGAAATAAAACCGGTTCTCAATTGTTTTCACAACCTTCCCCGAGAGCGGCCGGTCGTAGGTGAAGTCTTTGCGGTAAACGAAAATCAGGTTCCCCCTCGAGTAGTAATATTCCTCGAAAGCCCCGCCGCCTTCGCCGTAGTGATTCGCGACGATCTTAACGATCGCGGGTCCGTCGAAGTAAGCAACCATCTGGCCGCCTTCGAGCGAGAAACCGGACAACTCTTTCTTAACTTTCTTGTAACGACGGACGCCCTTATTGATTGCCGCGTATTGTTGCCGAATCGTCTGAATTGAATCTGCGGTTTGAACAGAAGCAAGACAGTTCACTGCGTCAGGCAACGGAAAGAGAGAAAGAAAAACCAACAACGCCAATTTTTTGACCATAAATATTTGAGCGGGTGCGTAGAGCTAATCGATTTTTGGCGGCCCAATTTGCGCAGCTTTGGTCTCGTCAGCCTGGGCCAGTTTGAAGTTCTTTAAATTCCGGTAAGCCTTGGCGCGCTGCATGTAACTCCAGTAATAAGTCGGATCGAGCTGGATCGATTTCGTAAGATCAACGATGGCTTTCGCGTCCTGGCCTATCTCAAGATGACTATTGCCGCGCATGTAGTAACTTTCACCATCCGGCTTGAGCTCGATGATCTTTGTGTAATCGGCGATTGCTAAAGCACCCTTACCATCCAGCAGATAGAGAACGGCGCGTGTTCGATACGCCTCGAGAAAGCGTGGGTTTAGTTCAATCGCTTTGTTGTAGTCGCGCATCGCTGAAGCGCGGTCGTTGCCAAGATCATTTTTCAGTCCTCTCTCGTAATACGCGTCAGCGTAATCCGGTTTCAACTCAATTGCCTTGCTGAGATCGGCATCGCCCTTCTCGCGATCTATTTGCAGCTTGCCGCGATAACAATAAGCAACGGCTGATGCAGGATCGAGTTTGACGGCTGCGTCGAAAGCCTGGCTGGCAGCGTAATACTGCTTCTGTTCCAGCAGCTCCTTGCCACGCTTGATGAATTCTTCAGCAGTGGTTTGGGCCTGCACCGCGCCGCATAACCAGGCAAAGGCGAGCGCGCAAATCAGAAAATGGATTGACTTGGAAAAAACTACTGCGAGGTGTCCTGACCAATTTCGTTTCAAGCGGGCACCAGCTCCTCTTCTGGTTTGGTTAAGAATTCGTAAGGTTCAACGATCTTGCCGGCGATCGCGGACGCGGCGACGACGTAAGGCGAGGCGAGATACAACTTCCCTGGTCCACTGCGGCCCGGAAAGTTTCGATTTTGCGCACTTACAGTGACTGTCTCCGCGGATGGTGACGCGCCCGGCCCGGCATTAATGCAGGCGCCGCAACTCGGATCGATCATCTCCGCACCCGCACGTTCAAAGACTTCAATGTACCCACGCTCGCGCGCATACTGCTTGATCTTCTGCGAACCGAATTGCAGATAGAGATGAACTCCCGGCGCCACCCGCTTGCCCTGGTCCAACGCGCTTTGCAAAACCTCGGCGTACATGTCCATGTCAGCCATCTTTCCGCCGGTGCATGAGCCGCCGTAGGCGGCATCGATGCGTACTTCATCGCCGAGTTGATCAATCGGAATTCCATTGCGCGGATCGCCCGGCAAGGCGACCATTGGACGAATCTCGTCAAGATCAATTTCAAACACAGCGGCGTATTCGGCATCGGGATCGCTGTAAGTAAATCCTTTGCGCACTTCGTCCGCATCAAGTCCGCGGTTCTTCACGATGTAATCGAGCGTTAGTTCATCGGGTTCGATGATTCCGGTAGTGCCGCCGGCTTCGACCGACATGTTCGTCAGCGTCGCCCTCTCATCCATCGACCAGTTTTTAAGATCGTCGCCGGCAAACTCCAGCACCTTCCCAATTCCTTTGCTCGTCTTCATGTAATCGCTGGCGAGGATTACCAGCATCACGTCTTTGGCCGCCACATCTGAACGCTTCTTGCCTTTTAGCACATAGCGAACTGTTTCCGGGACGCGGATGCGAATGTCCTTCGCATACCAGGCATTGGCCATATCAGTTGAACCAACCCCAAACGCGAAACAACCGAGCACGCCGGCCATGCACGTGTGCGAGTCGGTGCCAATCACTACCTGGCCCGGCAACGCAAGGTCTTCGACGACGGCGTTGTGACAGATCGCGTCGGAACCGCCCTCAGGATTCTCACCGTAAAGTTTGATTCCCTGCTTCGTAGTGAAATCTTCCTGTGTCGTGGCTAATCCATTGGCGCGCTCCAGCAAACCCATCTCGCGATGTTTCGGCGACATGACCTTTCCCAGAAACGTTAGGTGATCGCGAAACGCAAAAACTGACTCGGGCTCCGACACGCGCGCATCCGGGCCCAGCGCCTGTTTCAAAAGCGACTCGGCCATCGGCGTCACATACTCGTGCGAGAAGCGGACATCGGCCACCGCAAACAACGCGTCGCCAGGCTTGACGGCTTCAACGCCAATCTTGCCGGCGCGCACAAACGCATGCCGGGCAATGATCTTTTCGGTGATCGTCATCGGCCTTGGCGGCGTTTCGACAGGCGGCGGTGTCACCTCGCCCGCGAGCCGCGCTTTGTTGTAGTTAAATAGTCCGCCGTGTTCGACGATCGATTGCGAAATCGGATCCAATCCATCCGTAAACTCTGCCAGGGGAATTTCCTCGCCGTTGCGGATGCGCGTGACGAGACCCAAATCGGTTGAAGTTAACAATCCGATGTTCTGAGAATTCTGGCCGTAGATTTTTTCGATGCTCCTGGCGATCACCAGTTGAATCCCGGCCGCTTTTTCAGCGTAAGGCGCAGTTTCGCGAGATGAGCCGCAGCCTTTTGATAACCCGGAGACGACCACCGCAAAGCCTGCGGTTTTGATTTCATCCTTCTTGACAGCGCCGTCGCGCATTCCAACATAGACGTATTGGCCCAGCGTCTCGTCGTAATAAAAGCACACCCAGCCCGGCGTGATCTCGTCAGTCGAGATGTTGCTCATCAGCGGCAGGTCGTCGTTTGCCAGCCGTTGCGCCAGCTCTGCTTCGATCGGCTCCCGTTCGTCGGCTGCGGCTTCGAGTTGGCGCCGAATGAGAGAGGTATCCTCTGTCAAAAACAATATTCTTCCCTGAAACTTAAGCGATGCAGGTCGCTTGAAACCACTTTCAACGGTCATGAGTAAACCCTTTGCAAAAATAATAGGATGGCTGTCGTACTCGGGAATTATAACCGCGCGAGAGCAAATCGCTTAGTTGCCCACTTCCATGAGCGTTTACCACAGACTGGAAAAGGTCGTGTGCAGGAATTTTGAAGCGCGGCTTTTTGGGGCTCACCCCTCCGCGCCCGTTTCCAAATCTTTATTGACATATTCCTCCCTGCGGGTATAAGTTCCCGCCATTGTTTCACAAACCCGCTGACGAGCCCTCAGGCTTCGACAGTCTCATTACAGCTCGTCTTTGAATCAGGCATTTGGCGCGGCGCAGCCCCAGGGTGCATCTCGAGGAATCTCACTGAAACCCATCCATGGTCGGGGAGACTCTTCAAGGTTAATCAACTAGAAATGGCTGTTTCGGTTTTACTCGCGCTTTCCAGGAGGTAGCTATGACCAATGACCAAACCCCCAACAACTCCGGAGAACCGGCCGAAGAAACGGAAGGCCGAATAACCCCCGGCGAGTTTGTCGCTTCGGCCACTGCAGACTCAAGCGGTGCGCAAGAAGAGCGGACTGCAACTGCCGGTCCCGCTGGTATCGGAACACTGGCGGGCAAGATTGGCCTAACTGCGGCCGATTTAGGAGCTCCGCAAGTATCTCCTCCTCCAACTGCCGAAACCGGAGCGTCAAGGTCGCTTAAGGATGACCAACGTCAGATGGATGAGAGGTCACCGCACGAAACTACAACAGCCGAGCAGACTGGGGGCACACAGGGTGAGGACCAAAGATCACGAGACTCTCTTAACCCCTTCCACATAGGTCTGGTGGTTTTGTTCTACATGGCTGTCGGGATCGGTCTGGCCGCGATCAGCTCGAAGGCACGAGCCTACATGCTGGAACATTGGGTGTGGATATTGATTACAGCGGTAAGCATCGTCGCCGTCTCCGCAGTTCTGGCTACACGAAGGTGGTTCAAACGTACGACCGCCCAACGGCGAATCGGAATGATCATCTTCGCTGTGATACCTCTTTTGACCGCGGCTGTCGGCGCAGTGCTGTGGCTGCCGGAAGGACACCGGGCGGCGCCGCTCACGATTATCTTCCTGTTGTGCGTCTGCCTGTTGCCGGCGGTGATGTACTACCTTTTTATCGCCACCAAGAAATACAGCATCCTGAATGAGTTCATCATCAATCTCGATCGGCTCGGCCTGTTGGACGCCGGCGGTCCGAATCCGGAAGGCAACGGTCTGGGACACGCTGAAACTGAAGATGAACGCAGAAATCGCATTCTGACTTACCTTCAAAAATTCGAGGCCGTCTACGGGGCCTTCCCCACGGATCTGGGTGGACTCGTGCTTCAGCCCACCGATCTCAGCAAAGTCCTCTACGATCGCCGGTTAAATAAATCTGACGGGTCAACCTTCGCCAGCATTTTCACAGCCGAAACTACAGTACCGGTAATCCTCGCCACTGTCCTCATCGCGCTAGGCTGGTTGATCACTCTGCCGCCATGGAGGGGCGCCCTTGGCTCATCGGGCAACTGGTTGAGAATTTTCACGCCCGAGCAAACGCCGGTTCACTTCGCCTTTATCGGGGCTTACTTCTTTTCCATGCAGTTGCTCTTCCGTCGATATGTTCGCCGCGACTTGCGCCCCAGCGCTTACGTAGCAGTCGCACTCCGAATCATTCTCGCGGTTATCAGCACCTGGATCGCAGTGGCCGCAATGTCCGCGATGTTTACCCGCTTCAGCGACCCGACTCTAACGCCGCGGGCAACAAATCAGTTGCTGGTCCTGGGTTTTGTTATCGGAGTGTTTCCACGTGTCTTGTGGCAGCTTATTCGCGGCGCCGTAAAGACCTTCGGCGGCAGCGTGCTGCGAATACCAAGCCTGCAAACTGAACTTCCGATCAGCCAACTCGACGGCCTCACTGTGTGGCACGAATCACGGCTGGAAGAGGAAGATATTGAGAACGTTCCCAACATGGCAACCGCCGATCTCGTCGACATGTTGCTCAACACACGCTTTCCGCCAGACAGAATAGTCGACTGGGTGGACCAGGCAATTCTCTACACGCACCTGGGCCCATCGAGGGAGGGACGCACCGATCCGCGCAGGGAAAAATTGAGATCACAAGGCATTCGGACCGCTTCCGCGTTGATCGAGGCGTACCAGCGGAGCGCCGATCGCGGTGACCTTGAAGATTTCGAGAAAATCCTCAAAGATGCCGACTCCGCGCGAAGTCCGATTCGCTCGCTGGTGGATACAATGCAAACTAATCCAAACTTGCGTTTGGTTCAGACTTGGCGGGGACTGATTCCGCATTCGGAACACAAGACTACCGCGCGCCAGATTGTTACGAACCAAGCCCGGAAGGCTGGTTGACCCACGGAATTCATGATCTGCGCCTCCCTTGGTTAAAGAAACGACAAGGGTGATAATGCGCGAGCTGAATCAAACCGGAAGATTGCTCGATCACATCACCCTCTACGAGAGCAGATGGGCCAACCATGAATAAGATTGCCTCAACAGATAGTAACTTAGCTTTGACCGCTCCTGAGGTGCTCGAGCGACTCAACCGCGCTCGCAATTTCATCGATTTGTGTTACGACCTGCCGCTTGATTTAGACGAGATCTCAAGCCATGCCTGCTTTTCCCGTTATCACTTTCTCCGGCTGTTTCGCCAGGCATTCAACATCACGCCTCATCAATATTTGGTAGAGCGACGAATTGAACGAGCAAAGGAACTACTTACAACAAACGACTTGCGAGTGACCGATGTGTGCTTTGAAGTTGGGTTTCAAAGCCTCGGTTCATTCAGCAGCCTGTTTCGCAAGTCTGTGGGTCACGCGCCCATTACCTACCGCGAGAAGAGCCGCGAAACGCAGGCCGCCAAGCGAAGAATTCCGGGATGCTTCCTGGTGATGCACAAGCTCGAATCCGCCTGACGCTTCTCGACCACCTTCACTTAGCAATTTTCAAGAAGCGTTTTCTCCCCCAATCGTTTAGTCTCACCAGAAATTTATCCGAGGAGGACCCACTCATGATCCGCAGAATGTCGCATGCCACAATTTTCGTAAACAACCAGGAAGAAGCGCTCGCTTTCTACCGGGACAAGCTGGGCTTTCAGGTCCACACTGACGCGATGGTCGGCGAAGATTTTCGCTGGCTCACCATCAATGCGCCTGGTCAACCCGACTTCGAGATCATCCTGATGGAGCCCAAAGGCGGAATGCTGATGGACGAAGCGACCGCAACTCAATTACGCGCGATTTTGGGCAAGGGTGTGTTGGGCGCGGGAGTTTTCAACACCGACGATTGCCGCGGAACTTGTGAAGAAATGAAAAGTAAAGGGGTGCAGTTCGTCTCCGAACCGGCCGAGCGTCCCTATGGAATCGAGGCAGTGTTTAAGGACAACAGTGGAAACTGGTTTAGCCTGACGCAGCCCAACGAAGACAACGCATAACAATCAGCCGTTCCATATTGGCCCAGTGCGCAGGCCCCAGTTCTAAGGGGTTGCGGGGGGAATTTAGTGCTTGGAGGGCAGGGATTGAAAAGTATAGGATTGACGTGCTCAAAACTATATTCCCTGTTGTCCGGGTTGGCAGCATTCGCCCCCGAAACTGAGAGGAGATTTGTATGCTGAATAAGAGAAAATCGATTGCTGTTCTGGCTGGAAGTCTTCTTTTGATCTCAAGCTTGCCAGGGTTGGCGTGGGGAAAAACCGATCCTTACATGAAGTCGACGCGCACGCAGCTGATGAAGGCGCGAGCGCACCTTTTCGCCGGCGAGAAGGACAAGGGAGGACACCGCGAGCAAGCGATTGCGTTCACCGCTGCGGCCATCGATGAAGCTACGGCTGCGATGAAGTCGAGCCACCATGCGTCGAATATCGAAGCGAGCGAGATCGCTACCACCACGCCGGCCGAAGTTGGAAGCCACATGAGGAAGGCCCTCATTCACCTTAAACAAGCGAAAGAAAACCTCGGAGCTGCTGCCGCCGATTCGGCCGGACGGCGGGAAAAAATAAGAGAACTTATCGACAAAGCCATCGAGCAAGTAGAGAAGGCCAACGCCTTGAGCGCTTAGCTAAATTCACTTCAGTTGTGCAGGAATTCCGGAGCGATCAGAACATCTCATTTCCCCCGAGTTCCGGTCTTAACAACCATCTTGTTCGTCAACATGGAGAAGGTGTACGATGGGCCACTTTCAGATTGGCCTCGCTACACCACTTTCCCAAAGAGAGAAGGAGATTCGAGAATCTATGTTGAGAAAATATATCCCGGGCACTCTGCTGCTCATGGTGGTATTCGCGTCGTTAAGTTATGCGCAGCAACCGTTAATGAATGCCGCTCGCGCCGACCTGCTGCAAGCCAGAGCTCAACTGAACGCGGCCACGCACAACAAAGGCGGCCACCGCGCAAAAGCAATCGGATATATCAATTCGGCCATTGCTGAGGTAAATGCCGGTGTTCGGTTTGATCGACGTAACCATCATGCGCAGCTCAGCTTCAGTAGTGCCTCCAGTTTTCCAATGGTCGCTGACCAACCGCATATGCAGCGAGCGCTTGATAATTTGCGACAGGCAAGGAACAACCTCGAGCGCGCCACCACCGACAAAGGCGGTCATCGCCGAAAAGCAATTGGCTATGTGGACTCTGCGATCGATGAAGTGAAAAAAGGCATCGACGCCGGTGAGTAAAACCAGGAGTTAACTGCTTTCACAATTCAGAGGCAGCCATTCTCGCAATGTTTGAGAGTGGCTGTCTCGTAGTTTCTATGCTGCATATTCATAACGGCGATTCGACTGCCGGCACAGCAAAGATATCGACAATTCCCGGCGAGCATTTCGCGTTTCGCGAGGCGCTGGCGGGAGGGCCAACTCCGCTAATGCGCGACGGCGGCGACTGGCGGAAGATACGCGCGCGCCATTTATCAGAGTCGTATGGAGTGGATCGGCAGGAATGCGAACTAGAGTTGGAGCAACAGGAAAACAAACTGGCGAGCTTCAGCGATCACGAAGAAGTAGTGCTCTGGTTCGAACACGATCTGTTCTGTCAGGTAAATCTTCTCTACCTGCTCCACTGGTTTTCCCAGCGTCAGCTCGACCACACGAAACTTTCTCTCGTTTGTATCGATAGGTTCCCGGGTGCGCCTGGCTTTCGCGGTCTCGGCGAGCTGGGGGCTGATCAACTCGCTTCATTATTTCCAGACCGAAAGCCCGTCGAACAAGCCACGCTCGAGTCAGCAAGGTCGGCGTGGCAGTCCTATTGTTCATCTTTTCCGACTGACGTCGAGCAAGCCTCGCAAGCTGACACTCCCGGTCTTCCATTTCTGAGTGCCGCACTCCGCGCACATCTCAGACGATTTCCATCGATTAGAAATGGTTTAGGTGCGATTGAGAACCTGAGCCTCGAGCTTGTTCGAAGCGGGGCCAACGATTTCATGAAATTGTTTTCTCGTTTTGCTGAGGCGGAACCGTCGTATGGATTTGGCGATGCGCAGTTTGCGTTGGTTCTGACTCGACTGCTCTCCGCAAAACACCCTGCACTGACAACGACCGGAACAAATGGAAACATCCAAACACCGGCGCCCACATTGGAAACGCTCCGAAGTGCTAACTTCGAAATCACTGATTTTGGTCTCTCGACATTGCGCGGCGAAGTCGATTTTGTATCGCTAAATGGACTCGATACCTGGCTGGGTGGAGTGCATCTTGATGGCACCGGGAATTTGTGGCGTTGGGATGATCAGTCTGAGAGGATTGTGTCCGTGACAACTCGTTGAAATTCTTTCCCCAAAGGAGTTTGCATCATGGCCCGTTCAAATTATCTGATTCTCAGTTGTGATGGTGGCGGAATTCGCGGACTCATTCCCGCGTTGTTGCTGCAGCAGCTCGACCAGGAGCTCAACTTTTTGAGTCGTGTCGATCTATTCGCGGGCACCTCTACCGGCGGCGTGATCGCAACCGGACTGGCAAGCGAAGTATCGATTGCCAAGATCGTTGATATCTACATGACCAAAGGCGCTGAGATTTTCAAGCCGTTCGCATTCCTGGGCGCGAAGCCGCGGCCGAAAGCACTGACAAAACTTCATCCTCAGGCGTTGGGGTTACCGGCGGATCTCTTCCACGTTAAATACAGCAACGCGGGATTGAAGAAACTGATTTCGCAAACCTATCCCGCCACCAAAACGCTTAGCCAACTCAAGCGCAAAGTGATGGTGACCACGCTGGATCTTTATCACACCGACAGCAAAGCCTGGGTGCCCACCACGCTTTCAAATTTGCCCGGCTCAACCAGCAGTGATGTCACGGTGCTTGATGCTGCGCTTTCGACCAGCGCCGCGCCTATCTATTTCCCGCCGCATGTTTTTACGAGGAAGGGTCAGAAGGAAGCCTTCGCCGATGGCGGGATTTTTGCAAACAATCCGAGCACGCTGGCCGCGGCAAGTGTCATTGCCTCAGGAACCTTGAAGCGCGCGGGTCTCGCCCTGCCCGATATCAAACTGCTTTCGCTTGGTACAGGATTCACGCTGGATGGAATTCCTCCGAAGAATCTCTTGCCGCCGGAGTGGTATGGCATCCTGGCGTGGCTTTCGCCGTTAACTCTGCCGCCGACGCCCCAGCTTCCGTTAATCTCAGCGCTGCTGGACAGCGTTTCCGATATTGATAGTTTCCAGTGCAGTCAACTTCTCGGAGACAATTTTCGCCGCGGGAACGTGCAGCTAACCCAAACGATCAATCTGGACGATTATCAAAAGGTCGGCGAGCTGAAGAAAATGACAGAGGCTTACATGCATTCAGCCGAATGGAAAGAAATTAAGCAGTGGGTAGGCCAGGAGTTTATCCGTTAAGCTGTTACCGGGAGTCGGCCTGTCCGGCGATTCACCATTCACTATTCACGATTTACTACCTATGAACATTGAATCCGTTCGCAAGTTTTGTCTGTCGTTGCCTCACGTTACTGAAGATGTGCAATGGCAAAGCGATTTGCTCTTTCGCATCGGCAACAAGATGTTTGCGGTGGTCGGGCTTGAGCCTTCTTCCCATCATTGCATGTCACTGAAATGCACTCCGGAAAAATTTGCTGAGCTGACTGAACGCGCGGGGATTGTGCCGGCGCCCTACGTGGCGCGATATCATTGGGTCGCGCTGGAGAATTTCGACGCATTGCCTGAAGCTGAGTTGAAGGCGTTGCTAACCAAAGCCTACGAGTTGGTACGGGATAAACTGCCGAGAAAAACCAGGGCCGGATTGGATTCGGCCGCGACCACCTCAAAGTCGGTGCGAAAACGTCGTTAGAACCCTGACCGTCCGACAAAACGATCGACTGAAGCCACTAAGACACGAACCAGGGTTTCGTTCGTTCGGGTGATTCAGTGGACGCTCCTGATCCTCACTGAAACCTACTGCCCGGTCACTCGTATTTACATCTGACGAAATCCGGTTAAAGATTCCTGAGTTTCCCCGGTTTGCGCTATGCCTTTTCTTGAAGCCCTCAAACTCGCGCTCTCAGCAATTCTCGGTCACAAGCTGCGATCTTTTCTAACCTTGCTGGGCGTTATCTTCGGCGTGGCAACGGTCATCGTAGTCGTCTCCCTTGTAGAAGGGTTTAATTCTTATGTTGACGAAAAAATTGCCAACATTGGAACCAACGCCTTCTCGGTCAGCAAATACTCGATCGACGATTTTTCAAGTGTTGAGGCGCTGAACGCGGCGCGCCGGCGCAATAAAGATGTAACGCTGGAAGACGCTGCTGCGCTGGCTGCACGCGGTAACTCAATCCATGAAGTTGGCGCCAAAGAAGATATTGCCGGCGATGTAAAGTTTGGCTCAATCAACCTGTTCCGCGTGCACATCAGTGCCACTACTCCCAACATCGCCGATATCGAACGCATTGAAGTCGGCGAAGGCCGATACTTCCTGAAATCAGAAGAAGAGAACCGGCGAAATGTGACTTTCATTGGCGCCGACGTGGCCAACAAACTTTTTTCCGATCGGAACCCGCTCGGCGAGTCTATTCGCATCGACGGCCGGCCATTCGTCATCATCGGCGTTGGTAAAGCTAAAGGCTCCGTGTTCGGACAGCCGCAGGACATGTACGTTTCAATGCCGCTGTCGACGGCGCTGGCGATCTATGGTTCACGGCGGTCGATAAACCTCAGCGTCACCTCGACCAGCCAGGCGACGTATCAGGACGCGGTTGAAGAAGCTCGCACGGTGATGAGGACGCGACGTAAGCTTGCGGCCCACGAGAAGGACAATTTCGGAATAATCACGCCCAGCGCGATTAATGAATTGCGCGACAAGATCTTCGGGACCATTCAAGTGGCCGCGATTGGCGTCACCTCGATCTCACTGGTGGTCGGCGGCATCGTGATCATGAACATCATGCTGGTTTCAGTCACTGAACGCACAAAAGAAATCGGCATCCGCAAAAGTATTGGCGCGCGCAAGAGCGACATTCTCAAACAGTTTTTGGCGGAGTCGACCATGTTGTCGCTGTTCGGAGGGGCGATCGGAATTGCCATCGCCTACGCATTAGCAAAGCTGGTGGCAACACTTACGCCGGTTCCCACTGCGTTACCAATGCTGGCAGTTACCCTGGCCCTTTTTGTTTCGGCGAGTGTGGGTTTGATTTCGGGAGTCTATCCCGCCTGGCGCGCGGCGAGATTGGATCCGATTGAAGCACTAAGAGCGGAATAGAATAGCCGCGGATTAACGCGGATAGACGCAGATCTGAGCAGGGCCTACAGCGGTGACAACAGGTGGAGCCGGGCGAAAAACAATTCGCATGAATGGTGAGTCGTTTCTGATCCGCGCAGTTCCGCGTTAATCCGCGGCTGAAATTTTTCTTTTCCGGATCTGTGTTTATCTGTGGCAGCTGAAGAACATGAATCTATTTCACGGCCATCTTTACGAAAACCTGCGGATGGGGCTGGACACGCTCTGGCAGCATAAGCTGCGTTCGGTCCTGACCATTCTCGGAGTTGTGATCGGAACAATGACCGTAATCGTCATCGCGGCTTTCGTTTCGGGAATAGACGCACGCGTCTCCAAGGAGATCGAATCATTCGGCACCAACTCCATCTACATCTATCGCTTCGATCCTGGGTTTAACTTCAACCCAACCGCCGAGGAGCGAATGCGCAAGCCCTTGAGCTACGAGGATACCCTCGCGATCGAAACCGAATGTCCATCCGTGGTTTACGCCGCGGCATTCATGTCACCCGTCGACTTCTTCGGCGGGCCGTTTACCCAGCGCGTCAACGTTCGCTATCGCGATATCGAGATGACTAATTCGGCCGTGCAGGGCGCTTCGCCTTCGTATTTCAAGATGGGGGTGACCAACATCGGCGAAGGCCGCTACTTCACTGATGAAGAAAACTCGCGCCATGCGAGTGTGCTGGTGATTGGTCGCGACGTAGCAAACACTCTCTTTCCCTTCACCAATGCGATTGATAAAGACGTGACAATCAATGGGCGCAGCTATCGAGTCGTCGGTGTGTTGGCTGAACGCGATGTGTTCCTCGTGGGCGCTGAAGATCCAAACAACGAGAATAAGGCCGTATACATGCCTTACCTCACCTTGCGTAAGCTTTACCCGGAAGTGAATGACAACTTCGTGATGGCCCAGGCCCGGCCTGGTCAGATGCAACAGGCAGTAGAAGAAGTCCGTGAACTTTTGCGACGCCGACGCAAAGTCGCCTTCGGGGCCAAAGACAACTTTGGCATTTCAACTTCGGAACAGATCATCTCGCAGTTTGGCGCGATTACCGGCGGCGTGTTTGCGCTGATGGTTGCGATTTCAAGCGTTGGTCTTTTGATCGGAGGCATTGGCGTGATGAACATCATGCTGGTTTCGGTAACTGAACGAACGCGGGAGATCGGCGTGAGGAAAGCGATGGGCGCCAGCCGCCGCGATATCGTGGTCCAATTCCTGATTGAAGCCGCCACGCTTACCGGACTTGGTGGGCTGGTGGGGATCGCCTTCGGCTGCGGCATTGCCCTGCTGATTCAAATCATCATGCCCACCTACATCCCGCTTTGGGCTCCCATAGTCGGTTTTGTGGTTTCCGTTGGGTTGGGCCTCACGTTTGGACTCTGGCCCGCCTGGAAAGCCGCGCGGCTAAACCCAATCGAAGCATTAAGGTACGAGTAGTTCCAGGCGTAAGTCCGCTTTGGAAGTCTCCTTCGCGTCCTTTGCGGAAGCCTTAGCGTCCTTTGCGGTAAAGACTTAAGAAACCGCAAAGCAGGACGCAACGAGCCCGCGAACGCAGAGCGAGTTCCGCTTCCACCCAGCGCCCCGAAGTGCGAATGGCCAACGCTCTTGCAGACAACCCGGCCCACCTTCTTCGACTCCAAAGCTCACACTCCCCCGACCGAACAATTCCATCCTGCACGGAGGCTCCCATGAGGCCCAGGTTTCCTGCTTTCGTCCTGCTGCTCTTGATTCTTCTTTCAAGTCAAACCCTTTTCGCCAGTACCAATCCGGAAATGCTCGCGCGGTATGCAGTCTCCGAAGACACCAACAAGTCAGCCGAGGCGATTGCCGAACTTCGTTCTCTGGGACCGGCAGGGCTGAACTCCCTATTCAAGTCTTACGAGAGAGAGATCAACGAACAGGTCTTTAATCCTTTGCTGCTTGCAACGCCGGAGTGGTTGCGGTTGAGCCGCGCCCTTGATGCAGTGAGCCAGCAGAAGGACAGCTACCTCGCGGGGCTTTACTGGTACACGGATTTGGAACAGGCGAAAGCAGCGGCCAGGCAGTCCGGCAAACCGATTCTCTCGCTGCGCTTGCTTGGGAAACTTAGTGAAGAGTATAGCTGCGCAAACAGTCGATTCTTTCGCACGATCCTTTATTCAAATGAAGAGGTTTCGAAGACCCTACGCGACAAATTTGTTCTTCATTGGCAATCAGAACGCCCGGCGCCGCGCGTAACCATCGACTTCGGTGATGGGCGCAAACTCGAACGCACGCTAACGGGCAACAGCATTCATTACATTCTTGCGGCGGACGGTCGTCCGCTGGATGCGCTGCCTGGTCTATATGGCCCACGCGCTTTTCTGCGCGCTTTGGATCTTCCCAGGGAAGCGTTTGAGCCGGCGCCGAAAGCCGGCGATCTGGTTCTCGGTTTGCCCGCTTATCCGCGGCAGCGTCTGAATGCAATCAACGTTGCCTGGCTCGCGGATATCGAAAAGATTGGGGGAAAGGTTCCACAGGGCTTTGTGGTCCGGCGAAATATCGATGGAACACCTCAGGCACTGGAGATCGCATCGTTGGCGACGTCGAAGCGGATTACTGAAGTGGGGATCCTCAGGTCGATGACCGCCGGCTCCGAAGCTTTGGGGACAATGACCGATGAAGCAACCTGGACCAGGATCGCGCAGCTTCATCTTGCCGATGCCCAGCTCGACTCGCGCAGTATTGGCTTGATCAAACGTCAAACCCAAAGGGCCCTGTCCGCCACTCAGCCAAACGCCCCGGATCGAACGCTGAAAGCCCTTATCGACAAGCTGCAACAAAACATCGCCCTCGACACGGTACGCAATGAATACCTGATGCACACAAAGCTTTACGCCTGGCTCGTCGATGATCTCGCCGGCACCGATCTTGTGAAGCTTAATCGAAAAGTTTATGCGGAACTTTTTTTGACACCCGCAACTGATCCCTGGCTAGGTTTGTTTTCTCCGGACGTGTATCTGGCGCTGGAGAATAGCGGCGTGTACAAATAACAATTCTGGCGCGGCGGCGGATCGTGATGATTGCCAAAAGATTCGCCGAGCCACCGTATCTTTTCTCGTCTCACCGGTAATAACTTGCGGGTCGTCTAAGCCGGCGACCCGCACAATCCAAACCTCCCCGCAGTAAGTCCCAACTGATTCTCGAGGTGTATCTCCATGAAACTAGTTGTCTCTCTCCTTGCTACCGCTCTGCTCGCTCCGGTTTCCGTTCACAGTCAGACACGCACTGCGCAACTCAAGACACCGACTACTGAACTAACGTCCGCGTCAATCCAGGGGCAACAGCTCCCACTGCGTCGCGTGATCCTTTATAGCAATGGCGTTGCTTTTATTGAGCGGCGCGGTTTCGTCTCGGGTAAGGCGGAAATCAACTTGGAGTTTAAGCAATCTCAGGTTGATGACGTATTGAAGTCAATGTTGGTTTTGGATTTGGGCGATGGTCAGATTGGCGCGGTGAGCTACAACTCGTCAGCGCCGCCCGCCGCTCGCCTGACTGAGATTCCCTTTTCGATCGAAGCGGGCACTGACGGTGATTCGGATGGAGGCCTTGCGGGTGTGCTGCGGCAATTACAAGGCGCGCGGGTGGTTGTCACCACCGCCACTCGCTCCGTGGCCGGAGCTGTTTTGACAGTCGAAGAACGACAGTTGGCCTCCAAGGATGACAAACCGGCGTCCACTACCCAGGCTCTCGTTATTGCAACAACAGGCGGCGACCTCGCCAGCTTCCCACTGAACGAGGTGCGATCTGTCCGCCTGGTTGATGAAGACGCACGTCACGATATCAACGAGTTTGCCAACGCGTCGGCATCCGCGCGGCGGCGCGATGCCAAGACAATCGTGATCAATTCAGAGGGCGTCGGTCGCCGTGAACTGGTGGTCAGCTATACGATTGCCGCGCCGATTTGGAAAACGACGTATCGCGTAGTGCTCGACTCCACAGGGAAACCATTCTTCCAGGGTTGGGCCATCGTTGATAACGTTAGCGACGAAGATTGGTCGGACGTCTCGCTGTCACTCTTCTCCGGCACACCGGTTTCATTTATTCAGCCGCTTCAACGCCCGCTTTATCGTTTTCGTCCAGTCATACCAATTCCGGAAGATTTGAATCTCGAACCACAGGTTTATGACTCCGGCGTGGGCGAAGGCGGAGGCATGGGCGCCGGCCGAGGTGGAAACTCTGGGGGCGGCGATCGAAACGAGGGCGGCGGTGGACCGGGCGGCGCAGGCGGCGGAACAGACTACAACGGCGTGTTTCCGGGCCAGGCAGTTTCCGGTCCCACTACCGCACTGAGTGATGCTCTTTCCGCGGAAGACTCTGGCATTAAGACCGCGGCCACCGGAAAAGAAGTCGGCGACTTGTTTGAGTATCGAATCGCCCGGCCGGTAACTGTCCGACGCAACCGCTCGGCGCTAATTCCAATACTACAAACGCGAATGGATGGCGAACGAGTCTCAATCTACCGCGAAGCGGACCGCGCCGATCGGCCCATGAGTGGTGTGCGCCTCAAGAATACCTCGCCGCTAACGCTCGAAGGCGGCGCGCTCACTGTGATCGAGGGAGATGCTTATGCCGGAGAAGCGCTGGTGGAGCGACTGAAGCCCGGCGAAGAAAGATTCATTTCCTTCGCCGTGGATCTTGCTACGCTCGTTACCGCCACCAAAAATGGTGGGCGCGAACCGGTATTCCTCGTCCGCGTGCTGGATGGCGTCTTTCAAGCCCATTATTACCAGGCGGAGAACAAGACTTACGCGATTACCAATCAAACAGACAAACCTCGCACAGTTTACGTCGAACATCCTTTGCGTGATGGATGGCGGTTAACAGAGGAAACGATTAAGCCAGTGGAAAAAACCGCAGATGCTTACCGTTTCCGCGTTGAACTTGAGCCGCGCGAAACCGTGCAACTGAAAGTCGGAGAGCGGCAAGCGTTGATGGACCAGTATGCAATCTCACACTTGACACCGCGTGACCTCGGCCTTTTTGTGTCGCGTCGTTATTTGGACCAGATGTCTCAGACTGCCCTGGAAAAGATCATCAGCGTGAAAACGGAAATCGCAGCGATCGCTGCGGCAGTGGAAGGGCTTGATCGAGAGGCGGCTGAAATCGAGAAGGACCAAAACCGCTTGCGAGAAAACATCAAGGCGCTGAACGAAACGGCGGACGCTCGCGGCCTCATCGCGCGTTACATCGCCAAGGCAAATGAGCAGGAAACGCGAATGGAACAACTGACTGCTGAACGACGATCGAAAGCGGCAGCGCGCCAACAGCTTCAATTGCAACTGGACACTGCGATACGTTCCTTGGCTCTTGATCGCCGGTCTGTAGAACGCATTGTTTCCAGCGCTCTAACCCACCCTTTTTTGGTTGTAAGGTTCCGGCAGTGGCGGCGGATCCTCGTTCACTGGCTTGCGTCGGACGTACGACAGCGCCAGCAATCCTGCGTAAGCGATAGTGCCGTACAGCGCGATATTGCAACCGGCAATGAAAAGAATTCCTCCGATCACGTCGTCTTCTAAAGGTTGGCTTCCCATCAGACGAATCCACAACGGACGCGGCCAGCCGAACGGTGCCACCAGAAAGTGAGGGAACTCTTTTGCGCCACGTCGGACGCCAACGAAAGCAGGACGGAGTAGCTCAGCGGAATCAAAAAACCAAGGACAATTGCAAGAAGTAAACGCTTCAAGCTGAAGAGTTTTATTTGACTCGCATTAGTCATCAAGAGCTACTTTTTTTACTAACGCATCGCCTGAATAATCGCGTCGGCAAACTCCGCCGTGCGCGCTGTGCCGCCGATGTCGCGTGTCAACACTTTGCCTTCGGTAAAGACTGTCATCAGAGCATTCTCTGTTCGATCTGCTGCTTCGCGTTCACCGATGTGACGCATCATCAGGATTCCTGATTGCAACAACGCGGTCGGGTTGGCAATTCCCTGCCCTGCAATATCCGGCGCCGAACCATGCACGGCTTCAAACATCGCACCCTTCTCGCCAATATTCGCCCCCGGCACCAAACCTAGTCCGCCGATTAAACCGGCACACAGATCCGACACGATGTCGCCGTAGAGATTCTCCAGCAGCATCACGTCAAACTGTTCCGGCCGCATGACGAGCTGCATGCAGGCGTTATCGATAATTTTGTCGTCAGCCTCTATCTCAGGAAAGTCCTTAGCCACATTTCGGAAGCAGTCGAGAAAAAGTCCATCAGACAATTTCATTATGTTGGCTTTGTGTCCGCAGGTGATCTTTTTGCGGCCCTCGCGCCGGGAATACTCAAAAGCAAATTTCGCAATCCGCGTGGACGCTTTCTCGGTAATGATTTTGAGACTTTCAACTACTCCGGGAACCACTACGTGCTCCAGACCCGCGTATAAGCTCTCAGTGTTCTCACGAACGATAACGAGGTTGAGCTCGGGATATCGGCACGGCACATTTGGCAAGGCGCGAATAGGCCGCAGATTCGCATACAAATCGAGGGCTTTGCGCAACCCCACGTTGACCGACGTAAACCCTTTTCCGATGGGTGTGGTAACTGGTCCCTTGAGAGCGACTTTGTTGCGCCCGATCGAATCCAGCAGATCCTTCGGCAGCGTTTCACCAAATTTCTCCAGGGCCTGCGCGCCCGCGTAATGCGTCTCCCAAACAACGTCGACGCCTGCTGCTTCGATGATCCGCACGACGTTGGAAGCTACTTCGGGTCCGATGCCATCGCCCGGAATCAGTGTGATACGATGTTGCATAAGTACTTTGGCCTTTGCACTTTGATCTTTGGACTTTGTTTTTGGAGTTCTAAGGATACATATTTCACCGCCCAATGGCCAAAGTGCGCGCCGAGAGATTCCTCCCCGAATTGAGAAAGACAATCAACTTATCCGCCAGCGAAATGAGTGAACTCCCGCAAACAACTGACGTCGCCATCATTGGTGGCGGAGTAATCGGACTCGCGGTGGCGCGCGCGCTCAGCCTGCGCGGTGTAGCTAATGTGACCGTCATCGATCGCGGTAGTTTTGGCGCCGAGTCGTCCAGAGCTGCGGCCGGCATGCTCGCCCCTCAGGCAGAAGCAGACGCGCACGATGAATTCTTTTCTTTATGCAGTGGCAGCCGTGATCTATATCCGGCATTTGCTGCGCAACTCCTTGAGGAAACCGGCATTGACATCGAGTTGGAAACTGCGGGCACCCTCTACCTCGCCCTGAACGAAACAGACGTAAAGGCGATCGAGCAGCGTTACGAATGGCAAGCCAGGGCTGGACTCGCGGTGGAACGATTGAGCGCTGAGTTTGCCAGAAAACTTGAACCGTCAATTTCCAGTAGGGTGCGGTTGGCGTTGTTGTTTTCCCGCGACACGCAAGTCGAAAATCGACGGCTGATAAAGGCGCTGGTTGCGTCGAATCAGAGCCGCGGCGTTAATCTGGTTGATGGCACTTCTGTGACGTCGGTAAAGCTCGCGCGGGGACGGATTAGCGGACTCCAGACGACACGAGGATTTGTCGCAACCGAAAGAGTCGTGGTTGCGGCCGGCGGCTGGAGTTCTCTTTTGACTGCGTCGGAGCAATCGAATGACGCTCCGTTGGACAGTGCATTGCCGGATCTCGGCATCGAACCGGTTCGTGGCCAAATGCTTTGCTTCTACACTGATCCGGCAATTTTCAGCCACGTTATTTACAGTTCGCGCGGATACGTCGTGCCTCGCAGGGATGGGCGACTCCTGGCCGGATCAACTACGGAACACGTGGGTTTTGACAAACGAACTACTGACGAAGGCTTGCGATCAATCCACTCGGCCGCATCGGAGATCACCCAGCGGATTAGTTCATTGACCAGGAGAGACGCCTGGGCCGGGCTCAGGCCCCGGGCGGCGGACGGTTTGCCAGTACTCGGGGCCTATGCTGAAATTGCGGGGCTCTTCTATGCAACCGGGCATTATCGAAACGGAATCCTGCTGGCGCCTATCACTGGAGAGCTGATAGCTGATGCCGTGATTGATAGCCGGGGTCCGTCGTCATTGAATAATTTTTCGCCCGATCGGTTTGCGCGTGTCTTTGCCGGTTAAGGCCGATTAGGCCCGTTAAGGATCGAAGCGTAAAGAAAGTTCCGCTCGTGTTTATGAAATTATCGTTTTTTAGATTTCAACTTCTTTCGCTCAGCGTGGTGTTCGCCGCGTCCCTGGCGGTGGTCATAGCGCAGCCGTCCGGAAAGGTTGCGCCGGAGAAGCGTTCAGCTAAGATTCTGTTTGAAGAGGCAAACACTTACGTTGATACGAAATTCGCTGAGTTCAACAAATCTAAAATCGCCTACGATCAAAAGTTGGAAGCGACGACCAAGCAGGAACAAAAAGATTTAGCGGCGAAGTTTGCGGCGATTCTGGCGGCGCGTAAAGACCTCCCTAACAGCGATCTCTATTACCTCGGCATGCTATATCACCTCGAAGGCAATGCAGATGGCGCCCTCGACGCCATGGCTCGTTTCCTGAGAACGATGAGCGCCGGTGAAAACGCCCAGCTCGCCCGAGCCGTTGTCGTGCTTTATGCGACGCGGGCCAACCTGATTCCCCAGGCCAAGGCAGCAGTGATCGATTACGCGAAAAGCGAGCCCCGAAATCTGGTCGAATGGTTTGGCATGGAGGGGCTGATTACGGAGGCACTGAAAAAGACCAAAGCTTACGAGGACATGTCGGAACATGCCCAGGAGATGCTGAAGATTGCGAAGCTCGTGGCCGAGAGCAAGACGATTAACGCGTTTCGGCGCGACGATCTGTTGTTCAAGGCAACATCGCTCAGCGCCGAAGCGGACGTGTTAATGAATAAGAGAGACTCGGCAATTGCGTCCGTGCAGGATTTGCGCAAAACCGCCGCTGCCCTACCTTCCGGAAATCTTTTGCGGTTCGCTAATATCAGGCTCTTCGGCCTCGATAAATCGATCGACACCCGCGCCGGATTTGACGCTGGGAGCGACGCGGTTACCGCGCTTCCTGAGTTAGTGGCTGCGCAGTGGATCGATCAGTCGCCGGTGAAGTTGTCAGACTTGCGAGGGCAGGTAGTACTGTTGGATTTTTGGGCGCCCTGGTGCGGACCATGCCGGCGAATTTTTCCCAAACTGCAGAACTGGCACGAAAGCTATAAGGATCAGGGTCTGGTGATTCTGGGCGTGACAAACTACTCCGGTCACGCTGAAGGTCGCAGACTAACTCGCACGGAGGAACTGGCATACCTGCGAACTTTCAAGAAGCAGAATCGACTGCCGTACGGTATCGTGGTGTCCGATTCCCGGGTCAACGACACGAACTACGGCGTGTTTTCAATTCCGATGTCTTTTCTGATCGACCGTCGCGGAAATGTTAGGTTCATCGCGATGGGCGCCACAGACGAAGAGAATGCGGCGCTGGGAAAGATGCTTGAACAGGTCATGAAGGAGGAGATAAACACGGAGACTGCTACCGGAAGCGCAAGCGGGAAGCAATAGCGATGTTGGTTTTCATCGGCGTTTTGATACTTATTGCTGCCTTCCATTTGGTACCTTGTCTTCAGCGATCGTGCGCGGCGAAGGTATAACGGGTTCAATTGGTACTTTTGGAATCGAAGTAAAGAAGGAAGACGCCTTGATAACGACCTACAACTCGCCACCTCGCTTATTGTCGCAGTTACCTTTGCTACTTTGGTTGTTGCCATCGTAATAATCGGCGTTTTGGAAATGGTTAAGTGAATCTAATGGAATCAAACATCACCCCACTCACGATCGGCATTTCCTTTCTCGCGGGTATCGTCTCGTTTTTGTCTCCGTGCGTCTTGCCGCTCGTGCCGGGTTACATCTCTTTGATTTCAGGCGTCAGCGTCGATCAATTGAAAGAAGGCGTCAACAGTCGCAAGGCAGTGATCCTCAACTCACTCGCTTTCAATACTGGTATCTCAATTATTTTCGTGGCCCTTGGCACGACTGCAGGTTTAGTCGGCGCCGCAATTCTGAATAATCCATGGGTCAGGATCATTGGCGGCCTCGTCATCATCGCTTTCGGTTTGCAATTGATTGGACTGCTCAAGATATCGGCGCTCTACAAAGACACACGCTTCTTCTCCGATGAGAAGCCACGCGGTATGTTGGGATCGTTGACGCTCGGTTTCGCTTTTGCCGCAGGGTGGACACCCTGCATTGGTCCAATCCTCGGCGGCATTATCGGACTGGCTGCAACGTCCGGTGGCTGGCGCAGCGGACTGGTGCTCTCCAGTTTTTACTCGGCAGGACTCGCCGTGCCTTTTTTGCTGACCGGTCTGGGCATCAATCAGTTTCTGAGTTTCTACAAAAACTTCCGCAAGCATCTACACAAGGTCGAGGTCTTTTCCGGCGTTATTCTGATACTGATCGGACTGCTGGTGATGACGAACCGGGTCACTGTGTTGGCGAGTTCATGGTTGGCCAGCGTGCTTCCGAACCTTGAGTCCAAACTGAAACTCAGCGAACCCGCTGCCAGCGGACCGGCCGCGACAACAGCTGCTAACGCCGCCGCCGCGCCGGATGTTCAGTTTGCAAAACTCGATGGCGGTCAATTGCGTTTGAGTGAACTGCGCGGGCGAGTAGTTGTGCTTAACTTCTGGGCCACCTGGTGCATACCCTGTCGTTCCGAGATTCCGGCTTTGAACGCGATGCAAAAAGCGATGGACGCGGAAGGTTTGACCATCGTCGGAGTTGCCAACGACGATACAGTTGAGAGGATCCGGGATTTTCAGACAGACCTGAAACAGGATTACACGTTGGTGCTTGGCGCAGGGGACGTGGCCGCACAGCTGCCCGCACCTGCGCTTCCGACCACCTACATAATCGATCGTCAGGGACTCATCCGGGAGAAATTCATAGGTGAGCGAAGTCAGGCCGCGTTTGAGGCTGTCATCAAACCGCTGCTAATTGAAGGCGCCGGCACTGCCGGCAAGTAACATGTTTTATGGTTAGGAGGTAATTGCTATGTTGAGATTGGTGCTTATCCTTCTCGTCGCGCTGGCTTTTATGCCGGCGGCAACCTATGCGCAAGACGGTCACGAATATTCTCCCATCGTCGAGAAAACCGTTAACTATAAAAACTGGACTCTCAACGATCTGAAGGACAACAAGCCCGTCGACCTCCGTACGCTCGTGCAGGGCAAGAAGCTGGTGATGGTTGTTTACTTCGCGCCGTGGTGTGGTAACTGGCGTCACGAAGCGCCGGTGGCGGCGCGGCTTTATGAAAAATACAAAGCGCAGGGGTTTGAGGTGATTGGAGTCAGCGAATATGGATCGCGCGAAGATACGCTCAAATTCTTTGGGCCAGATGGTCCACCTTACCGGGTGGTCAGCGAATCAGAAACGCGCGAAGAGCGCGAGAAGACCCCCCATTTCGGCTACCGGCAATTGACCGGAGATACGCGCCGCTGGGGATCGCCCTGGAACATTTTCCTCGTACCTTCGACACTCGCGAAAACGGGCGACATTTTGATTGAGAAAACATGGGTGGTAAATGGCGAATTGATCGAAGCCGAGGCCGACAAGTTCATCGCGGATCGTCTCAACGCAAAAACCGCCGCGATTGAGCCGTGCCCCGATACACCCTAACTCGCACAATTTTGGCTTCCGGGCGCACTTGGGTGCGCCCTTACTTTTGGCCAAACAATTCCCCCAGACGCCCGGGTCTCAACCATCACTGGGACAAAAACATACGGTAGTAGTCTAGCTCAAGGTTATTCGTTGCGGCTCTTTGCGACGACCTTCGCGGCCTTTGCGTTAAAAGACATGTCAAGACCGCAAAGTTCGCGAAGGTCGTCGCAAAGTTACGCAAAAGACTTCTCAGTTTCAAAATGCACCAGGACCCCGCACCCACGCCATTTAGTGTTTCCGGCGCTTCGTTGGTACTATTGCCGACTCTTTTTGACCGGCAAACTGAAATTTGTCGGACATCACTTGAACTTTATGAAACTTCGCTTGCTTTATCACGGCCACTGCTTCGACGGCGTCGCGTCCGCGGCGACGTTTACCCGTTTCTACCAGGAACGCATTCACCCGGGAGCTCAGGTCAGCTATCAGGGGCTGTTGCATCGCCCCGGAAATCTTTTTGACGTCGGTCTCCTCGACGGCGACGAAAACGCAATCGTGGATTTCAAGTACGCGCCTTCGGAAAAGCTTACGTGGTGGTTTGATCACCATGAGTCGGCATTTCTGACCCCCGAGGATGAGGCGCATTTCCGAAATGACAAATCGGGTAAGAAATTTCTCGACTTCACCCGAAAATCATGCACGGAGTTGATCGCCGACGTGGCCCGCGCGCAATTTGGTTTCGATGATCAACCGCTCGCCGCGTTAATTCACTGGGCGCATATTATTGATGGCGCACTCTATGAATCGCCCGCGCAGTGTGTCGAACTGAAAGAGCCTGCGCTGCAACTGATGCAGGTGATCGAAGCCGATCCGGACGATCGTTTTGTCGAGCAGATTATTCGTGAATTAACCGTGAAGCCGTTAGACGAAGTCGCCACCAGCGCGGAAGTGCAGCGGCGTTTCCAACCAATTCTCAAACAGCACCTGGAAACACTCGAGGCCGTGCGGCGCAAAGCGGTATTTGCAAACGGCGTGGTGGCGTTTGATTTGGTTGACGAAGGATACGAAGGCTTTAACAAATTCATCCCTTACTACATATACTCGGACGCGTCTTACACTGTGGCCCTTACCCGCGGGTCGCAACGCACCAAGATTTCCGTGGGCTCGAATCCCTGGGCGCCGGTTCCTCGCACCCACAACATCGCGAAGATTTGCGAGCGCTACGGCGGCGGCGGACATGCGGTGGTTGGCGCGATTTCACTGAAGCCCGGGGAAGTTGAAAAAGGCCGCGAAGTGATGAAGGAAATAGTGTCGGAGCTTTCCACGCCTTAGTCTTTCGATCAGGGAACATCCATAACCCTTCGGGTGTCCAACCTTTGTGCTCTCACAACTAAACAGCCCAAAGCGAAGAGTTTTCCTGGTCGCCCTGTTGGCCTTCGTTTTCTCCGCGTGTTCCTCGGCTAACCCGAGAGCCAGTTCAGCTACTCCAAATTCAAAACCTGATAAGGCTGCGGCCGTAAATCGCGTTCCTGTCATCCACGTCTTCGTGGCGCTGTGCGACAACGTAAATCAAGGCATCGTGCCGGTCTCAGCGAGTTTGGGAAACGGCGATAATCCGGCTACCAATCTCTACTGGGGCGCGGCGTTTGGTGTGAAGACCTTCTTCGCCAAGAGTCGCGACTGGCAATTGGTTGCGCACACTGGGAATCCAGGCGACGCGGTTTTGGAACGACTGGTCTTCAAACACCGCCAACGCGATCTGTTTATGATTGCAGATGCCTATCGCGGCAAAGAGATTTCGCAAGCGATGCGCGATTTCCTGGAGGCGGCTTCCGGATATGGTGGAAATGCCATAAAGATAAAATCAGCGACAGGCGAAACTGAACTCTACGCGGATGGAAGCGCCGAGCTGGTCGCTTATGTTGGTCACAACGGCCTGATGGATTTTGAACTTCACGCGACGCCGCAAGCGCGAGATGAGCGCGGGCGCAAGGCGATTATTCTTGCCTGTGCAAGCAAGCAGTACTTCGATAAGCCGCTGCGGCAAACCGGGGCCGCGCCGCTTGTCTGGACCACGAACCTGATGGCCCCGGAAGCCTATGTATTGTCAGCGGCTATTGACGGCTGGATGAATAAAGAGACTGACGAACAAGTGCGGGCGCGCGCTGCAGCGGCCTACCACAAGTATCAGAACTGTGGCCTCAAGGCAGCAAACAAACTCTTCGCCACCGGCTGGTGACAAAATCAGACGGCAGGAGCAGTCGGCAGAACAGGAACTAAAGAAGTCCCGTTTTCCTGCTGCTTGCTCCTGCCGTCTGCCGTCTGTGCCGTCTGGTCTCTCTCTCCTACTTCGCCATTAGCGCCTCAATCTCATCGGCGTTCTTAGGCACTTTGGTAGTCAACACGCGCGGGCCGTTTTCAGTGCACAGCACGTCGTCCTCGATGCGCACCCCAATGCCGAGATACTCTTCCGGAATTTCTTTCGTGTCCGGAGCGATGTAGATTCCCGGTTCAATGGTCATTACCACTCCGGGCTCGAGTGCGCGCGATTGCTTACCGTAGTAATAAATCCCAACGTCGTGAACGTCGATGCCGAGCAGGTGTCCCAGGCCGTGCATGTAAAACTGCTTATACTTCTCGGTCTTGATCAGTTCCGCAGGCTCACCTTTCAGGAGTTTCAGCCTAACCATGCCTTCAGTTAGCATTTCAACCGAATGAGCTTTCAATTGGTCGTGCGTCACGCCGGGACGGACCATCTCAACGCAGGACATCTGCGTTTCCAACACCAGGTCATAAATTTCGCGTTGCGCTTTCGAGTAACGGCCGTTGATCGGAAACGTACGAGTGATGTCTGAAGCGTAACCCTTGTACTCAGCGCCGGCATCGAGCAATAGCAACTCGCCATCGCGCAGGTCGCCGTCATTGTTGATGTAATGCAGCACCGTCGCATTTGCGCCGCCGCCAACTATCGAAGTGTAGGCGGGCCCGGCCGCTCCGGCCCGGCGAAACACCTGTTCGATCAACGCCTCAACTTCATATTCCTTCATCCCGGGCCTGACTGCCTTCATCGCCTCCACGTGAGCCTCGGCTGCAATGTCGGCGGCCTTTTGCATCAACTCAATCTCTTGCGGACTCTTCAATACCCGCATCTCGTGCACGATGGTCGCGGGATCGATGATGGTCCGCGGCGGATGAATCGGCTTGCGGTTAATGGACCGCATCTCGGAAATCTGCCGGATGATTCGGTTGTCGAGATCTGTCTGGACGCCCAACCGGTAATAAAGTTTTTCAGCGCCATCCAAAATGTCCTGGAGCTTCTCGTCAAAATCTGCGATGGGATAAGCCTGGTCGGCTCCCAGATCACTCTTCGCTCCCTCAACACCTGCGCGACGGCCCACCCAAATCTCCTGTTCAGGATCGCGCGGACGCACGAACAACGTGTACTTCGCAGGGCGCCCCGGGGCGATCACCGCGATCGCATCCGGTTCTTCGAAGCCGGTGAGATAGTAGAAATCCGAATCCTGACGGAAGCGATACTGAGTATCGTTTGAACGCGTGGCTTCGCGGGCGCTGGGGATGATTGCAACCGAATCCTGGTCCATCTGGCGCATGAATTCCGCGAGTTGGGGTGTGATCATTGAGTTAGCTCCTGAAGGTATTTTTGCGGACGATTGGAAGCGCTCATTGTAACCGAGTTCGCGGGACCTGGAGAAATTGCCTGCGGAGATTCATTCGACAGGGTTTACAGATTAAAAGGCAAAGACATCTGGTGAACCATGTTAATCCTGTCAACTGTCTGTCCTGCCGAACAAGCGCTCAGGTTTTCTGGCCCCACATCGCGCTTTGGTGGATAATCAACACTCGATGAGCACACAGACCTTACCGCTACAGTCAACGCAAGCGCGCGAAATCGTTTCCTACGATCCGGGCACGGGGATTGAAATTGGCCGCGCTCCGTTGGCGTCGAGCGAAGATGTCAGACACGCAGTCGCCCGCGCGCGTGCCAGCCAGCCCGCATGGGCCAACCTCTCCTTCCGTGAACGTGGCCGCGTAATTCTCAAAGCACGAGAACTCATGCTCGCCGCGCGTGACGAGCTGGCCCTGCTGATCTCTCAGGAAACGGGCAAGCCGATAGCAGAAGCGATCTCGATGGAGATCGTGCCCACGCTCGACACCATGCACTACTTCGCGCACGCTTCCGAAGACTTGCTGCGCCCGCAAAAGATCGACATTGGGCAGTATGGTTTGATGGGCCGTTCCTCGCGTCTGGTGTTCAAGCCGCTCGGCGTGATTGGAATAATCTCGCCGTGGAATTTTCCACTGGCCACACCCGCCGATGAAGTAGTCATGGCCTTGATGGCCGGCAACGCGGTGGTGCTCAAACCGAGCGAACTGACGCCCTTGATTGCTTTGAAGATTGGCGAGATCTTTCAGCGCGCCGGACTGTCGCCAGGGTTATTGGAAGTTTGTACTGGCGATGGTCCAACCGGCGCGGCTCTCATCGATGCTCGCGTTGACAAGATCATGTTCACCGGCAGCGTCGCCACCGGAAAACGAGTCGCGGAAGCTGCCGCAAAATATCTGACGCCCGTCGTGCTCGAACTCGGCGGCAAGGATCCGATGATCATTCTCGATGACGCCAATATTGAGAATGCCGCCCGCGGCGCCGTGTGGGGCGCGTTTGCCAATTCAGGGCAAGCGTGTGCTTCCGTGGAGCGTTGCTATGTACAGGAAACGATCGCGCAAAAATTCATCGACCTGGCTGTGGCCGAGACTCGCGCGCTGAAGCAGGGTCTGGGCACTGAACAAGTTGACGTCGGCGCGATGACTAATGAAAGACAACGCATGATCGTTGAGGAGCACGTGAGCGATGCTGTTCAACGCGGCGCCGCGGTGCTCACTGGCGGGCGTCGCGGATCCAGTGCGGAAGGTTTCTTCTATGAACCCACGGTGCTCACTGCTGTAGACCACAGCATGTTGATCATGCGTGACGAAACATTTGGTCCCGTGTTGCCGGTAATGACCTTTAAGACGGATGAAGACGCTATCAGACTTGCAAACGACAGCGTGTTTGGTTTAACCGCCAGCGTTTGGACCAAAGACATTGCGCGCGGACGCCGACTAGCCGAGCGAATTGATGCGGGCACTGTGATGGTCAACGAAGTTGTATACACCCACGGCATAGCGCAAACTCCGTGGGGCGGCGTCAAAGACAGTGGGTATGGCAGAACGCACGGGCGAATGGGGCTGCTCGAACTGGTGACCCCCACGCATATTCACGTTAATCGAATCTCATTCCTGCCTGACCTTTGGTGGTTTCGTTACGACGCCAGTGCCAGCAAACTTTTCAGTGGCCTGGCCCAATACTTCACCACCGGCTCGCTGGTACAGACTTCGCGGCTTCTTCCCCAAATGATGCGACGGCTTTTCCGAAGACGCTGATCGCGCGTTTT
This sequence comes from Pyrinomonadaceae bacterium, assembly GCA_963724185.1. Taxonomy (GTDB): domain Bacteria; phylum Acidobacteriota; class Blastocatellia; order Pyrinomonadales; family Pyrinomonadaceae; genus PSRF01. The sequence goes on from CAVRTN010000004.1 coordinate 406,937, forward strand.
TTCAAACACCTAATCCCGACAACATCGCTAAACCTCACAAAATCAGGTACTGATGCACTTTCAGCGAGTCACTGTTGAACATCAGAGTCGCCCTTATCCGCTTCGATACTCCGTCTGAGAATTTCCAAAAGGATAGCCACCAATGCCACGGCAAACGGGCCGCAAATCAGAATGACGCCTTCCAAAACATAAACATCAGCCGGTGGGGTATCTGCTGGGATTAACGGGAGACTTGCAGTAACCAGAATGAGGCTAAGGCCGAGACCGCAGGGGACACTCCCAGTGAGAATTCGCGCCCATCTTGCCGTTGTATTCTCTCGCCAAGCAGGCTTTCCTATTAGCGCCCAGAGAACAATGCCGCCCGCGACATTCACGACTTCGAGCAGTCCTCCTAAGATGCCGTACATAAGTGGGTGAGCATTGGGAGTTTCAGAGTGGGATACTACACCGCAGGCTTATATCACTAATCCAAGAGCTTCACAATATCTTCGATAGACCAAAGCGCATTGCTTACGCCAGCGGCCATTGCGGGCGAACAACGAAGCGTCGAGTGCATCTTGGCGAAGTTGTAATACATGTAGTGCAAACTGATCGCGTGAATATGGTTTTCGATCTTCTTGCTGTGGGCATTGGTTAATCTTGTGAAGCGGCGCATGCACATTCTCATTGTGAGGTTCTGGCGTTCAACGTAGCTTGTCGAAACCAGATCGCGATCAGGATTACCGACGATCCGCTCTTTCATAGTATCGAGACATTCAGCCGGACTGTAACGCGTTTCCGCTTGCTCGCCACCGTAGACTTTGATGAGCATCGCGTAATCTACATCGGCTCCGAATACCTCTTCAATCGGGTTCAGATAAGCCTTGAAACCGTCAGTGGTAATCTGAACGCGGTTGGCTAATCTGCTATATAGGTCTTTTATGAACTCGTAAGCGGAATGACCATCGCGGCGACCCTCATACCATGAGGGAACAAGTTTGGTATCAGCATCAATAGCAACCCACGTGTAAACGTCCCCGTAACCAAACTCGCCCTGATGTTGTTCGCGCACGTTCTTTTGCTTGGCAAAACAGAAGCTCCAAATCTCATCGAGCTCTAGTCGGTTGCAGTTGAGATTGCGAAATACCTTGTCCTGATAGATCGCGCACGCATTGCCAATGTCTGCCAAGAGCTTCAACACCGTGTTATTGCTCACGCCAACGATCCGAGACGTAGCGTTGATGGACATTCCCTCAACCAACGCCGAAATAATCTGCACGCGTTTTTGATTTGACAGGCGGTTCATGCAAAAGAGAATACCGTCTTGACTGTTCCTTGTCAAGCATAAAATGCAGTTTGACCAATCGGTCAATTTGCCTCTCGACATAATTCGTCAATTCGCTATAATTCAACAATGGCCCGTGAATCCGACTTCCGTACCCCCGGACAGCTAATAAAGCATCTCTTGGATGAGCGCGGATGGAGCCAGCAAGCTCTCGCGGTTGTGCTGGAGGTAGATCAGACCGGCTTAAACAAAATCGTTACAGGCAAGAGGCCGATCAGTGCTGATTTAGCCCTGCTCCTCGGCGAGGTCTTTGATGTCGATCCCGAACAGTTCCTGACTCTTCAGAAATCCTATGAACTCGCCCAAGCTCGCATAACAAGTCGCCCTGATCCTGGTCGCGCCGAGCGTGCCGCACTATTTGGCGATTTACCTATCGCTGAAATGATTAAGAGAGGATGGATAGTGGCGCAGGATGTTCGTGACACCAAAAACGTAGAACGCGAACTGATGAGATTCTTTGGTGTTAAGTCCCTCAAAGAGATTGAGTTTCTTCCGCACGCTGCCAAGAAGACGCAAGTTTCTATCGAAGCTACTCCAGCACAGATTGCATGGCTCCATCGAGTTAAGCAGATTGCGAGCCAAATGGTTGTAGAGCCGTATACCCCATTTGCAGCTCGAAGCGCGATCAAGAAGCTGGGCGGGATGCTGGACTCTATAGACGGCATCAGCGCGGTTCCTCGGATTCTTACTGACAGCGGTATTCGCTATGTCGTTGTCGAATCGCTGTCCTCGGCAAAAATTGACGGCGTGTGTTTTTGGCTTGATTCGCAATCGCCCGTAATTGGAATGTCTCTACGTTACAACCGCATTGATAACTTCTGGTTTGTTCTGCGCCACGAGTTGGAGCACTTAGTACAAAACCACGGGCGAGGCATAGCGATGCTCGACACCAACCTAGAAGGCGAACGAGCTGGAACTGGCCCAGACATTACGACAGAAGAGCGCGTCGCTAATGCGGCTGGGGCGAGCTTCTGTGTACCGCCAGACGAGATAAAAACATTCATCAAACACAAGAAACCTTTTTTTGCTGAACGGGACTTAATTGGTTTTTCTAATACGCTTGGTATTCATCCCGGCCTCGTGGTGGGGCAATTACAGTACGCGACCAAGCGATTCGATCTTTTCCGGAATCATCTCGTTAAGGTGCGGTCAATTATTACCCAGACCGCGAGGGTAGATGGTTGGGGCCTCGTTGCTCAGACAGAGGCTTAAATCCGCAGTGTAAGGGATACCGCAAATGGGGAAGAAACAACGACGAACGAACGACGATGTAATCAATAGCTACGTGGAGAATTACCGCAGTAGGGTTAACAGAGGCGCAACAATCCGCGAAGTCGTTGAGTACGGCGTAAAAAAGGGTGAGCTAGCAGTACCGAAGCCGAAAAAGACGCCAATCGAAGTGCTCATCCAGCAGTTTACAAAAGCGCAACGGAAACAGATGTCTTATGACGAAGTATTAAAGCAGTCCTACAATACGAACATCTGCTATCTGCAAGGCGATGAAGTACACTGGATCAAGAATGACAAGGCTGACTTAGAAAAGGCCCTGTACAACTGCCATTTCCGGCGAAATATTGCGGTGGGCATTCTCGCTGGAGTGGAACGAAACAAGAGGCACTGGAATCGGACTCGTTCCAGCGATGAACAGATGGAGTTTGAGTACAACCTCGGCCCAGACGTTTCATGGAAATTGAATCAGTCCAACCCACCGAAAGACAAGCGAAAGACAGGCTCTTAACGGCTTTTCTTCCAGCGTGCCTGAGCAGCAATTCGGGCAATATCCCGCCGCTCTTCTGGCGTGAGTTTCTTGGCGCGTGATTTACCGCCAGCGAGACCTCCAGCGCGTTGGGCGGCTGGATGTTTTCTCTTCTTTGATGCTGCATCCTCATCAATCGCGCCAGTAGACATATCAACAATCATCTTGGCTAATTGGTTCGGATCGCGTGGTCGCTTGCTTGGCATGTGAGGATCATACCACGCGAGAAAACCGCCGGATCAACTATCTCGGAGTTTTAACATTGTAAATGCATCAGTACCCAAAATCAGGTCTGCTTGATCTCCGGGCCATGCGCCTTTAGGATTGCGGGCTCGCAAATTGAGCGAGGCAGAGGTATCCGATTTTGTGGAAGACGTACATGCATGGGCGGGAACGCGCACACCACGAACGAGACAACAATCGACTGGTGCGTCCGTTCCAATGGGGACTCGAGTTTATCAGCGACCATGTCAATGGCGATGATCCGCGCCACGTGCTGCGCCGTCACACCGAGCAGACAATGGCGCACAGCGAAACCTTCTATGCCCTGCCTGAGATAACCGATTTCAATCTCAACGGAGACCAACTGACCTGGACTAGTGCGATTCACACTCCGTCGCCGGAAAATAATCTGGCACGGGCACGTTATTTTCCGGTGCCGCCGCAAAAGGAACGTAAACCGCGTTCAGCAGTTGTAGTGCTGCCGCAATGGAATGCACAGCCTGACAGTCATGTGGAGGCCTGCCGGATCTTCAACTTTCTGGGGATGGCAGCTCTGCGCCTGACGCTGCCTTATCACGAAGATCGGCGTCCGCCTGAATTGGAGCGAGCCGATCATCTGGTTAGCACAAACATCGGCCGCACGATTCAATCGATGCGCCAGGCAGTGCTCGATACGCGAGCCGCGGTGCGCTGGTTAAAGAATCAAGGTTTTGAACGTGTCGGAATTCTGGGAACAAGTGTCGGTTCGTGCATTGCATTTCTCGCCTTCGCGCACGAACCAGACCTTGACGCCGGCACCTTCAATCACGTTTCCGGATTCGTCGCCGATGTCGCCTGGCGAGGACTGTCCACGCGTCATCTGCGCGAAGGCTTTGCGGATGACCTGAGCCTCGACGAACTGCGTGAGTTCTGGAGACCAATCAGCCCAGTGCCTTTCATTCCTCGTCTACCCAAAATGGGAAGACGTCCGATGCGATTCATCGCGGCGCAGTATGACCTGACTTTTCCGCTTGACCTGACGAAGGACGTGATCGCGGAAGCCAGACGTTACGATTTGCCGCTTGACGTCGTGTGGCTTCCCTGCGGGCATTACACACTTGCCTCGCTGCCATGGAAAGCGATCGACGCGTGGAAAATTGCGATGTTCATGAGAAAAAACTTGCGATAGGGTTTACCTGTTCACTGGGAGCGCGAGGCGTCTCGCCCGCAACGAGCGCGTAAGCGCGAGCAAATTCATTAACTCAATCAATGTAGTGTCGGATCTCAGCGGGCGAAACGCCCGCGGTCCCGGTGAACGACATGAAATCGGTGCTCGCCACATCAAACAATCCAAATCGACTTCTGGATCAACTCGATGATTTAAAGAATCGATTTGGCGCCACCCGACCACGCGCCCTCGAATCCGTTCTTTCTCGTCTTGCCCGATTACGCTTTAAAGATGCGGAATTGTTAATTCGGTTTCACGAGTTGCTTCTCTTTGTGCGCGCTTATCCGCAAAGTGCTCAACTCAAAACCGGCGCTGAGAATCTTCTGAGAGGCTTTGCCAAACGAGTCGAAGCCTTGCGCGCTGACGATATCGATCTGACCCCACTCGAATCACCTGAAGTTTCCGGTATTGCCGGCACTTTCGTGAGTGACACCTTCACCTATCCGATTGTTCGCTGGCTGGCGAAACAGAATCCTGCTCGGCTCACGCTGGATTGGGAATGGTTTGAAGATGAAAACCGCTTGTCAGAAACGTGGCCGCGATTCATGCCCTTGTTGGAAGAAGACGCGTTGGTTGAAGCTAATGTGCCGTATTCAAAATGGCTAAGAAACGCTAAGAGCCGCTCAAGCAACGATGTCGCGTGGCTCGTGAAGCAATTTGAATCATTGAAGAGGAGTGACCGGGAGAAGGCGGAACTTTTCGACTCCCAGCAGCTTTACGTCGCCTGGTCGCCGCCCTATCGAGCCACGCGAACGGGAATGCGTTTGCCGGTTCCCACCAGCAAAATTTTTTATCATCTCGAGCCTTTGATTCAAAGACGAGAAGTTTCCTTCCGAGATGAACTGGCAAAGCCCGCGCCGGCGTTGGAAAAGCTATCACCCAAATTGGGCGAGCGGATGTTGGACATGGCGCGCGAGGCCTCCACGATTCGGTATCGTGAACTTTACGGTTTCACTCACGGCGATCCAGCACGCGTTTTTAAGGCCCACCTCGGGCGTGGTGTCGATCTCTTCATCACCTGCCTGCCGGCGCAGACTCGTCTTCCGCTACGGGCTTATCACGCGGCGATGATCTTCAAAAATGGAATTGCGGTCGGCTATTTCGAAGGACTGTCGCTGTTTGAACGAATGGAGAGCGGCTTCAATCTCTACTACACGTTTCGCGATGGTGAAACTGCCTGGCTCTACGCGCGCACGCTTAACGTCTTCCGTCAGATGCTGGGCGTCACGGCTTTCGCGATCGATCCTTATCAGGTTGGGTATGAAAACGAAGAAGGGATAGAGTCGGGCGCCTATTGGTTTTATCGTAAGCTGGGATTTCGTCCAACCAACCCTGAGATTCTCGATCGCACCCTGCAAGAAGAGAAAAAGATCGTCAGCCGTTCGGCCTATCGTACAACTGCTCGAACACTGCGCAAGCTTGCGGCCGGCCCGATGATTTTCGAGTTGGATTCGAAAAACTCCGGCGACTGGGATCGGTTCCAGGTTCGCAGTATTGGTTTGGCCGTTCAGCGCCGAATGGCGGCCAAATTCGGTGGCGACGCTGAGAAGCTGCGTGAGGATTCGTTGAAGAGATTGACGCGCTTGTTAGAAACGTCTGCCAGGAGTGCGGCTGGCCGGCCTGCGTTTAGCGACTTTGCCGTAACACTATCGCTGCTTGAAGACCTCGGCAGATGGACCAGGAATGAGAAACAAGCGTTACTGCGAATTATCCGAGCAAAGGCAGAAGCAGATGAAAGCAATTACCTGAAGTTAATGCAGAAACACGCTCGGTTGCGACGGGCGTTCGTCCAGTTAGGCTCGCAATGAACCTTCATCACGACTCTCCGCAGAAAGACTCTGCCTAAGATCAGAGTGTTACTCTGCGAAACTTTCGCTCGGTAGCCGATCGCAGTGGCGTTTGTGATGCTCGTGGGCGATTATTGGAAGGACCCCTAAGGGTTTCAATGAAAAATCAGATCTTGTTTTCCACTAAGCTATTCGATGGCGTTTACGATACGCCCAGGGCGAACAGCGTCAATTCGTAAATCTAACGCCCTCACGCCCGTGCGTTTATCGCCCGCGCAACTCGGTGTTCGATCACGGCATCCGTATCGAAGTTTTCCAGCCGCGAAAAATACTCCGCCTTCTGATCAAGAGCTGCAGCCGGCACCAAGCCAACGATTTCAGTGCCAACGATCTCCACACCGAGCCGTGTCGCTTCTGAGCGCACGACTTCATAAGCTTGTTTTAGTCCCGTCGTCTCGTAGTTCACGAGGTTCATCGAAACCTGGACCACCCCTCGCGTTCCCAGTTCGAAACCCAACGCTTTAAGAAATGGAAGACCACCATCTCGCGCTCGAACCACGCGCGCAATCTGGCGCGCAACTGAAACATCGTCGGTGCGCAGATTAATATTAAAAGCGATTAGAAAGGGCCGAGCGCTAATCGCAATCGCTCCCGCACTTTCATGGAGGCGGGCGTCGCCGAGATCGGGCTGGCGCTCAGCAATGCTGGCGATTTCACTGCGCAACTGTTCGAAGCCTTTGCGGCGCACATTTTCCAGGTTCACGCGATCAGGCCTTAGTGCGGCCTGCTCGTAAAAATAAACTGGTATCGAGAGTTCCTGCCAAATGCGGGTCCCGGCCTCGTGCGCCAGCTTCACGCAGTCAGCCATTGTGATACCGCGCACGGGCACGAAGGGCAACACGTCAGTAGCGCCAAGGCGCGGGTGCTGGCCAACGTGTGTGCGCAGATCGATCAACTCGGCGGCCAGGGCGACGGCCCGAAATGCACTTTCAACGACAGCTTCGGGCGGCGCCACAAAAGTGATTACCGAACGATTGTGATCGACGTCCCGATGCATATCCAGCACAACAGCGCCATCAACCGACTCGATAGCCTGCATCAACCGCACAATAGTCTCGGGCTTGCGGCCCTCACTGAAGTTTGGTACACACTCGACCAGGGCATTGCCAATTGTCGATTTCCGATTGCCGGCTTCGGTGTCTCCCATTGGCGTTAGCTTATCATTGAGGTCCGAGTATCCCATGAACTAAATCCGCCCCAGCGCGTATCTTAAAACGATTGTACTCGCCTGAGTTTACGCGGAAGTGTGATAGGTCAGTTCGAAGATGCAAGATGGCAAAGTTCATGGAAGAAGTGGATGGCACAAGCGGACTGTCACACACAAATCATGTCTTACGAAGTGTGCTAAGCGGCGACATTGAAAGCGGGCGGTTGCGGCTGACCCGCGCTCTTGAAAAACTTGGCTACCGGCGGAATTGGAAGTGTTGCGTCTGACCGCTGGCGCGCGGGCCGCCCAACATAAGATTGGCGCTGCCGTCATTTGGGCGCTGGCCCCGTTCGTGGCTGCACTAGTCGGCATGATATCGGTGGGCGCTCCGGCGGGCAGACTGACGATCGGACTTCTGCTGGCGATGTTTGTAAACCTGGTAATCTGGCTGTTTGTGCTCAACGCTTCACGTAGAACTCTCAAGCCGGATTTGCTTCAACCGCAATCCCTTCCAGTCAAAACGTTACAGCCGGGCTTGACCAGTGAGCTCGCCGGACCGTTGCCGCAGCAGAAATATGTGACCGAAGGCACTACAGAACTTCTTGTAACCAAACCAAAGGAAAGCGAGCAAGAGCTCGTCTATCGAATGGGCAGAGATACTTCGCCTACAGACTAACCGGTCATCGATGACCATCCAGTTAGAGAGTAAACTCTGGTGTTAGACGCAATTCATTTGCTAACTTAATACCGCCAATGGCCCACGATCATTTTATTGAGCAACATAAAACTGCGTGGCAGCGTCTGGAAGATCTGCTGAAACTGCTCGACGCCACTTCGCTGCGGCGGCTTCACCGCGAAGAGGTCCGCGAGCTGGGACGTATTTATCGCCGCACAGCTTCCGACCTGGCCATCGCCCGCGCCGAATCTCGCGATCCCCGGCTGATCAACTATCTCAATAGTCTGGTCATTCGCGCGCACGGACGCATTTACCAGGCAGATGCCCAGGGCGGTTCGCGGGTCAAGAACTTTTTTGTGCGCGAGTTTCCGCAAACGTTTCGTCGCACCTGGGCGTATACGGCCGTCTCCTTCGGCGTTTTTCTCATCTTCGGGATCGTCGGGTTTGTGGGTACAAAATACGATCCTGAGTTTTCAGAACTGGTAGGTGTCTCCCCAGCGTTTCGAGAACTCTTTATCGAAACTAAGACTCACTGGTGGGAGGATCTGAACCAGGCTAACCAGGTCGGCGCCAGCTCGATACTGACGCATAACATCCAGGTTACGATTTACACCTTTGCCTTCGGCGCATTGTTCGCCGTTGGCACGTTGTTCTTCCTGGCCTATAACGGCGCCAACATTGCTTCCGTGCTTGCGCTCACTTACCGTGCGGGCTTCGGCAACGATCTGCTGACGTTCATGGTGGGCCATGGCGTGATTGAGCTTTCCTGTATCTTCATGGCCGGCGGCGCAGGGCTGTTGATTGGTAGTGCGATGTTAATGCCGGGCGATTTGTCTCGTGCCGATGCGCTCAAGAGCCGTGGCAAAGACGCCGTGAGATTGATGATGGGAGTGGCGGTGTTGCTGGTGATCGCCGGAATAATTGAGGGCTTCATTTCGCCGGCGCCAATTCCTTCGGCAATCAAATTCAGCGTGGCCGGACTCACCGGCCTGGCACTCTATTCTTATCTCCTGTTGGTTGGCCACACGCCTTTGCCGGAGCCAGGCAATGAAAACACCCAAATGGATCCCGACCAAAATCGCCTCGGCTCATGAGAGCCTCCCTACCTCAGCCTAAAAAAACTGCTCAAAACCTTACATTTTTCGCAAATGGCCAAGAATGTTGGCACTCGTTTAACGCACGTGATATATTCCTAGTCGGTCTCGCGTACCGGCTAGACCCTTGGAATTTGAAGCTCCTCCCTTGCCCGAATCAAGGCTCAACTCTTTTTAGCCACGAACAATCGGTAAAGCGATCTGAACCACATGAAAAAGTTTATTCTTGCTGCTGTTCTACTCATCGTTGCGACTTCCGCGACTTCCGCCCAAAACTCGGCCGTCTATCGGTTCGACAACTTCGATTTCGCAAATGGCGTCAAGCTCGAAACTCCTCCGGCTCCGGTGCTGAATAAAGTTTCCGGGGAAAAAGGCCGGCGTAGTTCATATGGGGCCAGTGCTGAGTCGATCAACGCAATCATTAGTACGCGGATGGCGGAGATCAAGGGCGACAAATCGCTGAGCGGATACACGACTGGAAATTCAAGCATTGATAGCCTGATCGTGGAATCGGGACTGCGCAATTCGGTGGATCCACTTCTGCTTTATTCCATCATGCATCAGGAATCGACTTTCAAACCTCGCGCGCTGTCTCACAAGGGTGCGAGTGGGCTTATGCAGTTGATGCCTGGCACCGCGCGACGCTTCGGAGTCACCAGTATCTGGGACCCTCGTCAGAACGTCGAAGGTGGTGCACGTTACATGCGCTTTCTTCTGAACATGTTTAAGGGCGATGTAAATCTGGCGCTGGCCGGTTACAACGCGGGCGAGGGCGCTGTGATGAAGTATGGCTGGCGCGTTCCGCCCTACAACGAAACGCAGGAATACGTAAGGCGCATCAGCAAGCGTTACAATTTGATTCGCGATCCTTCCTCGGCGCGTTACGCCTACAACATTACGCGCGATCAACTTGCCAGTGCTCAGCGCAAGGACTCAGTTCCGCTTACGACGTATGAGCCAAGCGTCTTTTCCGTCAGACTGCCTGATGGTCGTTTGCAACTGATTTCCCAATAGATTCTTCTCACACGCATCCGTCGCAAAAGAAACTCGGACAGGTTGCCCTGTTCGAGTTTCTTCTTTTCTGAGGAGCCAACTTCCCGGGTCGAGTAAGTTCAGCTAACGGGTTGGGTAATCAAAGCCGGCAACGGCGTCAGAACTTTCGCTGAAGGAACACAAAGAACCGGGCATGGTGCGTTTCTGACAACGCGCTCAATTTCGGATCCGAGCACCGGCGTGCCACCGAAAAGCGAGGCGTGGACGTTAGTCCCAATTACCACGAGATCAGCTTCCTTTTCGGTCGCAAGGCGGACGATTTCAGCATAAGGCCGTCCTTCCGCAATATGAGGAATCGCGCGAGCGCCATCATCGCGTGAGAGTTGGCCCATGCGCTCTTGCACGTAACTCCGCAAACGCGAAAGGGCGCTCAGTCCGGTTTCCGGGAACATCACTGAGATTTGATCAAGATAATCGCCGATTACATAGACCGCGTGTAGCTCTGCGCCTGTTTGATTTGCGAGTTGCGTGGCGACCTGCGTGGCGGCGACTGAGGAGGGCCGGAAATTTGTCGAAAGCAGGACGCGATTCAACCGAATCTCACTACGCCCGCCTTTATGTTCGACAAAGTCATGCTGAGGAGGACGAATTGTAAGCACGGGACAAACGGCTTCCGCGATGATCTCTTCGGCAGTCGAGCCCCAGAGAGCACGAGACAGGCCTTTGCGGCCGTGCGTCACCACTGTCACGAGATCGATATCATAATCGCGCACAGCTTTCGCGATCTCCGGAGCCGGTTCGCCGGCTACAATCACCGGCTCCACTTCAAGTCCATCAAAGAGTGGGTCAGCAAGCAGGTCACGCACTTCAGTGCGAAGTTGAAGCAACCAGTGATTCTCCTGCTCGGCAAAAACACGTTCTGGCAAGGTCAACAAATTTGGCGGGACGCTGCCGCTCTGTACGCTAAACAGCACCACCCGCCCGCCGCCGCTGCGCGCAAACGCTGCGGCATACTTCAACGCCGCCCGAGCGTGCGGCGTAAAGTCTGTGGGAAATAGAATGTTTCTAAAAGGATACATGTCCGATTTGGGATTTCGGATTTCGGATTGCTGATTGCTGATTGCGCAAATCAATAATCCGCATTCCGCAATCAAAGCACTCTAGTTCCCGCAATGCGATCCAGATGAGGGGTAAACTCCGCGAAAACATTTTCATTCCTGCGCGCCACCACCGCCAACTCCACCGCAACTCGTTCCCGAAATCGAGCCCCACCTTTCTCGTCAACCAGTTTGCCAACGAGGCGGCGGAGTGCTTCAGCCAAACTCGTAATAAAGTCACTCGCCGCGGGCCGCTCCTGCAGAACTACTTCTCCATCGTGATACTCAAAGGCGCCGCCAGTTGGATCAAGAAAAGGATAGTCGTCTCCCATGGCTATCAAAGTGGCGCGAAAACGTGCGCGGAAATTTTCGTTAACGCTCTGAGTTGCTCGTTCTACGCCGGCGATTAACTCACCGCCAGCTGCTATCAGGTGGTCCCAATCTGTCTCTGCAGTTTGTGCTTCCGGAACGTTATCCATCCATGACGTTGATTCGAGAGGCGCCTCAGGAGCCGAATTTACAGCGGGGGAACCAGAGTTGTCGGCCACCTGATTATTTTTGTCAGCCTGGCCTTCGAAGATCGTAATCGTACCGCCCGGATCTCGAGCACGCACCAGCAATCGATCCATGGCTTCCGGCCCCTCGCCTTCTCTTCCGGTGGCCAGGTTTTGTTCCCGGACAGTTGGCTCAGCGGCGCCTTGAAGCAAGACGACGGCTTCATACTCGTCCAGCATTACTTTCACGTGGCCGACAAAGTTGAGCTGACGCAGATGTCGCAGCAGCGCGCCGAGATTTACGAATCCGGTGTCGAGCTTTTCGAGTTTTACAACGTGGTTCATTTTGGCTGCAAAAATATCCGCTTGATCGGGAGTCTATCAAACAATGACTGAAAGCTGGATAGTTTGGAGTTGGGTTTCGGGTCAGGTATTGAACCACAACTTTGCGGGATAACCATCATCCGTGCTTTCCCATTTGATTCATTTTAGATCTGGCTTTTGTTCCGCGTTCCATGGCAAACTCCGCCAGCATTTTTCCAACTTCGGAAACGGAGATCCTTTTACGTGACGCTGACCCTGCTCGCAGTCGGCTTTTTGCTGATGCTGGCCGCGGCCTATCGCCTCTACGGCGGTTGGGTTGCGCGTCAGTTTAAGCTTGACGATGCGCGCGCGACCCCGGCAAATCGAGTAAACGATGGGATTGATTTCGTTCCCACCAAACCCTTCTATCTTTTCGGTCAACACTTCTCGGCAATTGCCGCGGCCGGGCCGATAGCCGGACCCATCCTCGCTTGCCAGTCATTCGGATGGCTGCCTTGTTTGCTATGGATTGGATTAGGCGTGGTGTTGATTGGCGCCGTACACGACTTCGCTTCCCTCGCGGCGTCAGTGCGTCACGGCGCAACCTCGATTGCCGAGATCGCTCGCGAACATCTGGGAACCGGTGCGGGACGCGCGATGATGGGGTTCATCTGGATCGCTTTGCTATATGTGATCGTCGCCTTCGCCGACATCACCGCGGGAACTTTTGTCGGTGGCTCCGAAGAGCTCAAGGCTACGTTGGTGAACTTCAATCCCGGCGGCGCGGTCGCGGCGGCCAGTGTTATGTACCTGCTGCTGTCTGTCCTGCTCGGCCTGGTCCAACGTTACCTCAATCCGCCGCTCTGGTTAGTAACATTGATCTTTGTTCCGGCAGCATTCGCGCTGTCGTGGCTCGGCACGATGACTTCAAACTGGTTGGTCTTTAATCATAAGACCTGGGGCGTACTAATCATTGTTTATTGCGGAATCGCCTCGATCGTGCCGGTGTGGGCGCTGCTGCAACCGCGTGGCTACCTGGGTGGCTTCATTCTCTACGCCGCGCTCGCGCTCGGCATAATCGGCGTTTTCTTTGGCGGTTATGCTATTCAGCAACCAGCCTTCAAATCGTTTGATATTGGTGGAATGACGGGCACTCTCTTCCCGTTTCTCTTTGTGACGATTGCCTGCGGCGCTTGCTCTGGTTTTCACGGTCTGGTTTGTTCCGGCACCACCTCGAAGCAGGTGGATCGCGAGTCGCACATACATTCCGTCGGCTATGGTGCGATGTTGGCCGAAGGCTTCGTGGCACTGATCGCACTCGTCACGGTGATGATCGTTGCGCAGGACGCGCTCCGCGGGAAAGCGCCGGGCACGATTTACGGCAACGGGATCGGACAGTTTCTGACGCTGATCATCGGCAAGGACCACCTGGCGTTCGCGGTCACTTTCGGTGCGATGGCGTTTTCAACTTTCGTGTTTGATACGCTCGACGTATCGATGAGGCTGGGCCGTTACATTGTGCAGGAGCTTTTTGGCTGGAAAGGTAAACTCAGCGCGCTGGCAGGGACCTTGTTAACGCTTGCGCTCCCGCTCTATTTCATCCTCTTCGCGCCGCCAAACTCCTGGCTGAAATTCTGGACGTTGTTTGGCGCGTCGAACCAACTACTCGCTGGACTTACTTTGCTGACAATAACCGTCTGGCTCTATCAGGCGCGCCAGCGAATTGCTTTCACGCTTCTGCCCATGATCTTCGTACTTGTGATCACGCTCTGGGCGCTGGTCGCGCTTGTTGTAGGGAATTTGAAAGTGACAAAAATCGCGACGGGTGTGCTGGATATCGAACTGATCAATGCGATTGCCGCGGCCGCCCTGGTCGTGCTGGCTCTTTACCTCGCCATCGTTGCCCTCATCAAGGTGCGCGGAGACCGGCAAAAGGGCTCGCTGGTTGAGGCGCATGCCGCAACCAGTTTGGAGTAACAACGCTCGAAAATCCTAGTTCTTCATCGTCATCCAAAAGTCCCTCGGGTAAAGACGATAAAGACGCGCGTCTGCTCCCACCGTTGATTTCAGGTAGGCCTCATAGGCGGCAAACTGTTTTTCCGGACCAACCACGAAGTAAATCGCGCCCGGCACATTCTTCAACTCCGGATCATATCCCGGCAGGATTCTCGCGTAGACTTTCCCCATCCGCGAATAGAGCTCGTCGTAAAGGTTTGGGGTCTTACGCAGGTCGAGGACCGCTTGTCGAAAAGCCTTCACCTGGTCCGGCTTTAATCCGTCCGCCACATCCGCGGCCATCGACTCACCTCGGGCCTCATAACCCGACGCAGATCGAAACTCCCCAAATGCCTGCGCGATGGCGTATTCCGCCAACTCGGGATCACGCGGCGCCTTCTTCAGCTCGTCAATTACAAACCGCAGGGTCTGCGGCAACTCAGGAGTCCGCTCTGCGTAGTAACTTGAACGGCCGTTTGTCGGGCTTCCGCCCAATCCATTGCTGTAGGCTAAACCTGCGCCAATCGTTTTGGTGAAAATGCTATGAGCGCCGCCCCCGGCGTAAAGCTTCGAGGCGAGATACTGCAACAAAGATTCGCGACTCAGGTCCTGATAAGTAACGAGGGGTGCAGAGTTCATCATGACTCCGCTTTGGGAACTTGGATTTATCAGTCCAACGAAGATCGGCTTATCACTATCTTTGGCGCGCTCGCGCAGCCGCTCGTCAACCAATCCTTTATTGGAGTAATCGGCGGCGGCATACATGGCGTGATCGAGGCCGTCGATCAAGCTTTCAATTCCGGCACCCAACTGGCTCTGCGTGTCCTGCGACCCGATTACGAAGACGCGTGCATTGCCAGTCTTCAGGAGGCGCTTGCGAACATTGTCCAACTCGCTCAGCGTCTTATCGGGGGCGACCAGCAGATCCTCACGAATCTGTCTGGCAAGATAGGACCAGTCGGAAGACAGCGACGAATCGGGGACGTCATTCAATATCTGATCCAGATCCTTCGCGACGTCGATGGCTAAAGTCTTTGAGGGAGCACCCGGCAATTGTTCAAAAGCATTCCAATAAATCTTCAGGCCCTCGGTTATTTTGTCTGCCGCACCCGGTGTGCCCTGAATTGCGCTCAGCAACGATTTCAAGTCTTCTCGCTTCGCACCATTGCCTGCGTCAGCGAGCTTTTTCAGAAAGTCCGAAATCGCGTCGCGACTCGCGCCCGTGCCTGCATCTTTCAGCCGCCAGCGCAAACGGTGAATGTTGTGCGACCGCGTCAAAAATGAACCGACAGTCATATACAACGGGCTGTCCTGGCGGCGATATGCGACTGACGGATCGTTTACCCACGATTCCTCCGAGCCCTGCATCGTGTTGCGATGCTGACCGAGGCTTTGGTCAACCACGTCGCGAATGCGCGCGAGATTTTCTATCTTCCAGTTTGGGTGATAGAGGACCAGCTTCATCCATTCAACTGCGCGCAGCGATTCGGCCATATCATTACCCGAGCCTCGCACCACCAGCTCAGCTCGACCGGTGCGGGCGTTAGTGCTGAAATTCGAATTCAAGCTGAGGATCTCTTTTTTCAGCAACTCGCTCATCTCTTCAAAGGTGATCGCCCTGCCGTCCTTGATCACGCCAACGCGCGTTAAGAGCGCCGGCAGCATGGATAGGTAGAAGAGTTCGTCTTCCGGAACGCTTCCAATCTTTAAAGCGATTCCGGTAGTCGAGCTGGTCATATTGTCGAAAGTTGAAGCAACCAGTGGGACGCCTTTTGATGTTGTAGTTGTTTTGAAATCAAGCTGATCATCGAGGGTCATCGGGGGCGCGTCGATAAAACGGGTGCGCGCTCCTTCCTTGGCGAGGCGGTCGAGCTCCGCGCTGGTGGCGTCATACTCCGCCTGGTATCGACGAATCGCCTCCTGGTCGTCGCTAACTTTGTACTTCGCTTTTAGTCGCGCAACTTCAGCACTCGAGCGAGCCTGTCGCTCCTGCTCATCCTGCTTTAACAATTCGGGATTCGGCTTTGCGGCAAGTCCGTAGGGAGTGGTGCCTAGTTTCCATTTGTCCACATAGCCCCGCCAGAAGTTCTGATTTGTTGCCAGCTGCCCGTCGACAAAAGCCATCGCCGGCTTCATCGTCACTGACTTGCGAAAGCCAGGCGTTTCGTTGATGCGGTCCAGCTGATCCATCCAGCCGGAAGCGGTGCCTCGAAAACCAAATCCTGGGGGTGAGTTGACGAACTTAGCCAGGGCGCGTCGCGTTTCAGTTACGCGATTCTTTATGCGCGTGTTGAAGTCAGCGAGTTCCGGCGATCCGTCGGGAAGCGCTGCCACGCGTTTAATTTCGTCGATTATTTTTTGGCGCACTTCCGTGATCTTCGGTTCAGTCATGTTTGCCGGGGTCACTTCTGTCAGGCCCAGGTAGATGGGATAGCCCATTTCGTCGCTGACAAAGTTGAAGACTCCTTTTGCGCCCAGATCCATTTCGCGAGTTTTCGTATCGACAAATTTCTTGTACAGGTTTGTGGTTGGATCGCTGGCAATGTTCGCGAGAAACAACTCGAGTAGCGCGCGTTCGGGATCGCTTATCTTGAGAGTCGCCGGCCAAACAAACAACAAATTGCCGGGTTGCTGATCATTCTTGTTTGGATACTCGATGATTTCGATCTTGCCGCCCGCCGCCATTTTTGGAAGCGGCAGACCCTCTTTGGTCTTGAACTTCAGCTTTGAAGGTCGCGGTTGCAGCCGGTTCAGAACGGCGTCCGTGCGTTTCAGGATGTCGCCGATCAACATGTCTTTGGGAAACGAACCAATCATTCCCATGTTGCCGAGGTGATAGTTGGCCCCATGAAAACTTCGAATGTCCTGAGGTTTGAGGTTGCGAATGGCTTCGGGCGTTCCGCCGGATGAATACGAAAGTGGATGATTCCTTCCGTATAACAACAGGCCGGCGGCGTGAAACATTCGGGAGCCGGCGCGCGAGAAAGAGCTGCTCATCTCATTGTAGACAGACCCTTTCTCCTCGAGGCGTAGAGTTTTGTCGGCGGGGTTCTCGGTAACGCCAAAATTGCGCACTTCGCGCCGGATCTCTTCGTCAGTGTAGTTTGGATGAAGCAATGCGTTCATCTGCATTTCGAAGTGATCGTAGAAAACCTCTGCACCAGGAGTGTTGAAGTTGTAAGAAGTGCGCAGCTGCTGCGTGAAGGCATTCGATCCAATCAGCGACATGGTCTCGGCGCTCGAAACGGCGCGTCCAACGCTGCCTTTGCCGAGGAGCAAGTGTTCCTGGGTGTGCGGCTCCCCCATGTCTGAACTCGGAAACGAGTTGGCGTAGATATAACCCTGCGGCACCGACTGAATCTGCAGCACGTCGAGGGTAAAGCCTGTGCGCACGTGAATGAAGCGCGCTCCCATGGGTTTGTCGCGATCGTCCGCATAAACGGCGACTGTGCGAAAGCCGTTGACAAGTTTGCCCGGAGACAAGGTTTCCAGAGATAACCCATTCAAACGAGCAGGCGTAGCGCGTTGTGCCATCATTGGGAAAACTGTCGCCAGGTAAAGCGATCCGCAAACGAACAAACTGACAAAAATAGAGCGCACTCTTCTAATCATGCCTCCACCCCCCTGTTGTGTGTCTGGACTTTCTAACGCCGAGGAAATGCCACTATAGCGTATTGAATCTACGCCATAGACGCCCGCAGAGTTTCAGTTTGCCGAACAGTACAGCGTCGAACATCGACTCTTATCATTAGCGCAGCCGTATTTATCGTTGCGTCCTTTTCAGTTGAGCGGGAGAAAACCCGCAAAGATAGAACTGTTTCCGACTTCAAACTGCACCGGCCCTATCTCCATCCCGGTTGGACAGCCTGCATTAAAATCGGCAATAATACGCGCTTCTGGAAAGACGATCCCTCAACACTATGCGAGCTGGGTAGTAAATTTAGCCGGTGCATCGTGGATACGAGCGCTACACGCGGGCATCAGACCCGCTGTTTATAAACGACCTGAAAGGAATCACACAATCGTGGAACTATCGCTGATCTCAATTATCAGCCTGCTAACAGTTTGCTTGGCAGCATTGCTTATCAGAAGGAAGACCAACAACATCAATGGCAGCTTCCTGCCTGCAAAGGGCTCGTCTCTCAGCTCCCGCACGCGGCCAATCATGGGTACAGCGGTGAAATTTGTCGCGGCTTTGGCCGGTTTGGCAGTTTCTGCCTCGCCTGCCTTCGCGCAATCTCACGGTGGCGGCGAAGCCAATCTCATTCTGCCCGACCTAGGCAGTGTCAGATTCTTCGGCGACAGCATTAGCGGGCACAACCTGCTGATGATGGGAATCGTCATCTGCATGCTCGGCCTGTTGTTTGGTTTAGCGATTTACATGAACCTGAAAAAGCTGCCGGTGCATCAGGCGATGCGTGAGATCTCGGACTTGATCTACGAGACATGCAAGACGTATCTGATCACGCAAGGCAAGTTTATTCTGATTCTTGAAGTCTTCATCGGCATCATCATCGTCCTCTACTTCGGCGTGCTGCTGGAGATGGAGCTGGGCCGCGTGGCGATCATCCTGGCGTTCAGTTTGATCGGTATCGCCGGCAGCTACGGCGTCGCCTGGTTTGGCATTCGCGTTAATACCTTCGCCAATTCGCGCACCGCTTTCGCCAGCCTCGAAGGCAAGCCGTTTCCGCTCTATGCTATTCCACTCAAAGCCGGCATGAGCATCGGCATGATGCTGATCAGCGTCGAGTTGCTGATCATGTTGTGCATTCTGCTGTTTATTCCGGGCGACTACGCCGGCCCCTGTTTTATCGGTTTCGCAATTGGCGAATCCCTTGGCGCAGCGGCATTGCGCATCGCCGGCGGCATCTTTACGAAAATCGCGGACATCGGCGCTGACCTGATGAAGATCGTCTTCAAGATCAAAGAAGACGACGCGCGCAACCCCGGCGTGATTGCAGACTGCACCGGCGACAACGCAGGCGACTCGGTCGGACCCAGCGCCGACGGTTTCGAAACCTACGGCGTTACCGGCGTGGCCCTGATCACATTTATCCTGCTGGGCGTTCGCGGTGAAACAATCCAGGTGCAGCTGCTCGTTTGGATCTTCGTGATGCGTATCATGATGGTCCTGGCCAGCGCAGGTTCCTACTTCATCAACGATGCGATCGCCAAGGCGCGCTATCGCAATCTCGACAAGATGAACTTCGAAGCCCCGCTGACGTCGCTCGTCTGGATCACCTCCATCATTTCGGTGGTCGTGACCTTCGTCACGTCCTATCTGACCATACCGATCCTGAGCGGCGACACCAGTCTTTGGTGGAAGCTCTCGATAATCATTTCCTGCGGCACGCTCGCGGGCGCGATCATCCCGGAACTGGTTAAGGTGTTCACTTCAACTGAGTCGTTACATGTTCAGGAAGTGGTCACATCTTCGCGAGAAGGTGGTCCATCGCTCAACATTCTTTCCGGTCTTGTGGCTGGAAATTTCTCCGCTTACTGGTTAGGCCTCGCTATCGTTGGCCTGATGTCGATTGCTTACTACTTCAGCACCATGGGTCTCGATGCACTGATGGTCGCTGCCCCAGTGTTTGCCTTTGGTCTGGTGGCCTTCGGCTTCCTGGGCATGGGTCCGGTGACGATTGCAGTCGACTCCTATGGCCCGGTGACGGACAACGCGCAATCTGTTTACGAGTTGTCCCTGATCGAGCAAGTGCCAAACGTGGAAGCCGAGATCAAACGCGACTTTGGCATGAACGTAAACTTCGTGCACGCCAAGCATCTGCTGGAAGAGAACGACGGCGCCGGCAATACCTTTAAGGCGACTGCCAAACCGGTGCTAATTGGGACGGCCGTGGTCGGAGCCACCACCATGATCTTCTCGATCATGATGACGCTAACCGACGGGCTGACCACAAACCGGGAAAGCCTATCGCTGTTGCATGCTCCCTTCGTGCTGGGCTTGATATCCGGCGGCGCGGTGATCTATTGGTTCACCGGCGCTTCCATCCAGGCCGTGACCACCGGCGCATATCGCGCAGTTGAATTCATCAAGGCCAATATTAGGCTCGACGGCGCCGAGAAAGCGTCGGTTGAAGACAGCAAGAAGGTAGTCCAAATCTGCACCCAGTATGCGCAGAAGGGCATGTTTAATATTTTCCTGACGATCTTCTTTTCGACGTTGGCATTTGCGTTTGTGGAACCCTTCTTCTTTATCGGCTACCTGATTTCAATCGCCATCTTCGGACTGTATCAGGCCATCTTCATGGCCAACGCCGGCGGCGCCTGGGACAACGCCAAGAAGGTGGTTGAAGTTGATCTGAAACAGAAAGGCACTCCGTTACACGACGCGACAGTGGTCGGTGACACGGTAGGCGATCCCTTCAAGGACACTTCATCAGTCGCGCTGAACCCGGTGATCAAGTTCACCACGCTGTTCGGCTTGCTGGCAGTTGAACTGGCGGTGTCGATTGCAGATCCAACCGGACGTTTTGGCGAGAATGGACCAATGATCAGCCACGTGCTGGCGGCGGTGTTCTTCCTGGTTTCGCTCGTGTTCGTGTGGCGTTCATTCCACAAGATGCGCATCGGAAACCTGAAGCCGGGTGACCTCGTCTCGCTTAACCCACAGCCTGAGCCGCCAGGAGTATTCCGCCCGTCGGACGAGGTTTCGCTCAACCCGCAACCGTTGCCGCCCAGAGATGAACAAGAGTGACCTAACTAAGAGTTGCGGGTTTTGAATTTAGGGGTATGATTACCTCGAACTTCAAACCCGCACTTCAACAACTGAAACCAACATGAGTACTGCATATCAACAACCATCGATGCCCGCCGACACGCTCGTGGGCGCGGCGCTTTATCCGGTTGACTGGACGCGCTCAGTCTCGATCGTAGTTGCGTTTAGTTTACTGGTGGCACTCTCTGCTCAAGTCGTTATTCCAATTGGTCCTATTCCAATCACGGGCCAGACCTTTGCTGTCTTGCTGACGGGAGCACTGTTGGGTTCGCGTCTGGGAGCCATGGCCATGATTGTCTACCTGGTTGAAGGCGCGAGCGGCTTGCCTTTTTTCTACGGCGGACACGGCGGTCTTGCTCATCTGCTTGGCCCAACCGGTGGCTATCTGTTCGCATTCCCTGCGGCGGCGTTTATCACCGGGGCTTTTGCGGAACACGGCTGGGACAGACGCTTTTTCTCTGCAGCAATTGCAATGGCGATTGGTTCGCTGGTGATTCTGCTTGGAGGTTGGGCATGGTTTGCAGTCCTGACATCCGCAGCTCCTATTGCTGCCTTCAAAGTTAGCGTGATGCCGCATCTCGCCGGTGACGTTATTAAAATTCTTCTGGCCGCAGCAGCGTTGCCGCTCGGCTGGAAGCTTCTGAAGAGCCGCGCTTCCCGTAAGCCCTAAAGGCTCAAGTCAGATTGCCCACCTGCCGCCGCTGATCGAAATTCTCGGTCAGCGGTTTTTTGATCTTTCCCGTTGACAGCTCAACCACAGCTGTAGTAGCTTCAACCTCAACCGTAGTAACGCTAATCAGGGAGGCTTAATTAATGGCGGGCAAGGATCAGATCCGGTTAACAAAACTGGAATTGGAGATCATGGAAGCAGTCTGGGCGGTCGGACCGGCTTCGGTCCGTGAAATCCAGGAACAGCTTCCCGAGTCAAAGCGCGCCGCCTACACCACCGTACAAACGATCATCTACCGTCTCGAAGAAAAGGGCGCGGTTCGCCGGGTTAAGAAAATCGGCAACGCTCACATCTTCGAGGCTTTGGTGACCCGCAAAGCCGCCCATGGTCGTTTGATAGATGAATTGCTTAACGTCTTCGGCGGTTCTCCGCGCATGCTGATGGCCCAACTTGTCGAAACCGGACAATTGACGCTGGCCGACATTCGCGAGCTCGAAACCACTCTTGCCACCCTTTCAACCGGGCGGAAATCAGCCGGGGACTCAACCACTTCGAAGCAGGGTTCAGCGCCGCAAACTAAGAGGCGCGGAAGGAGCGCGCGATGAGTCCGCACGAGTGGCTGGCGACAGAAGTTACCGCATTGGGCCCCGGCGTGCTGGACCATCTCTGGCAATCCACTCTGTTTGCACTGTTGATGTTCGTTGCCTCGATGGCGGTGCGGCGCGGTTCAGCGGGTCTTCGTCACTCACTGTGGCTGCTCGCGCTCGCGAAGTTTTTGGTGCCAACCGCAGTCGTTGTATTTCTAACTCAGCAGGCGGGCATCGATCCTGCTGGATTGTTCCGTGCGGATGTAGGGTCGCAGGCAAGTTTGCTTCAAGGCCTTACCCAGCCGCTCACCTCGCTTGCTTATGAAGTGACTGTGGTCGCGACGGCTACAGTCCGGCACAACGAAGTCTATTGCGCACTAGTCGCGATCTCGCTGACGGGAACTACAGCCTTCCTGGTCAACTGGGCGAAACAACGTCGTAGATTTTTTCGCTTTTTGAAGCTGGGCCATCGCGCCGGCCACGGTCGGGAATGGCAAGCGCTTGAGCGTGCAAAGGAGATGTTGAGCTGGAAGGCCGAGGTGGCGCTGATTATCACTCCAGACGAGACCGAACCAGCGGTTTGCCGAGTGTGGAAGCCAGTGATCCTCTTGCCGCA
This sequence comes from Pyrinomonadaceae bacterium, assembly GCA_963724185.1. GTDB lineage: Bacteria > Acidobacteriota > Blastocatellia > Pyrinomonadales > Pyrinomonadaceae > PSRF01. The sequence goes on from CAVRTN010000004.1 coordinate 429,701, forward strand.
GGCAATAGCTAACCATCTTGACGATGGCGAACTCGAAGCGATCATGCTTCACGAACTCGTCCATATCCGGCGCCGCGACAATCTCGTGGGAAATCTACAGATGGCGATTTGCGCGATGCTCTGGTTTCACCCTCTGGTCTGGCTCATAAGCAGCAAGTTGTTCGACGAGCGCGAACTTGCTTGCGATGAAGAAGTGCTAAGGCTGCGCGCTGCACCTGAAACCTACGCCGCCGGTATTTTGAAAGTGGTTCGATTTTCAATGGGCTGGCGCGTTGCCGGCGTGACAGGCGCGGGAAATGGATCGAATTTACGAAGGAGGATTGAAAACATCATGACAACAAATAATAAGAAGCATAGCCGGGCGGTGTGGCATCGGCTGTTTGCGGGAACCCTGGTTGGGTTCGCAATCGTTGTGGCGCTAGTCGCCGGATTTCATACTCGTGCTCGCGCGGTAAGTGCGCTGGATGGAACGCAGGCCGATCCGGCCCTGAACGTCAGTTCAGTTACCGAGGTCGTCGATCCCGTGGATCAATTCGAACTGGTTGCAGGCCAACAGGGCAAGTTAAAGACTGTAGCGCCGCCGCAACCGCCACAGGCAGCTCACCCAACTCAGCCGGCACAGCCACCACAACCGCCGCAGCCGGCACAAGCTGTCCAACCGTCGCAGCCTCCGCAAACCCCGCAAGAACCTTCGAGCGTAGCCACGGCACCGGTTCCTCCTGCAGTTCCGACAGCCAGTTCACCGGTTTCTGCGCCCGCTCCGCCGACGCCTCCCGCGAAGGAGAAGACAAAATCAAAGGACAAAGACAAGAACAAACAGAAGGACGAAAAACGCAAGGTGGAAAAAGGCACTGTGATCGAAGTGCCAAAGCCTATTTATCCGGCCGAGGCCCGCGAGAGGAAGATCCAGGGCGATGTCAGCGTGGCCATCGTGATCGGTGAAAACGGCAACGTCGTTTCAGCCAAACCGACCAGCGGACCGGAAGAGTTGCACGGTGCGGCCAGGGAAGCTGCCTTCAAAGCGCGATTCCAACCAAGCAAGGTCGATGGGAAGTTGGTGAAGGTCTCAGGAACCCTAAGCTACCACTTCGTCCTTGATGAGAAATAGCGAGAGAGGCGTTCACATGACTTTCAGTTTGCTTCTGGTTTTTCTTTTGACGATGCCGTGTAAAGCCATGTGGCCCGCTCCCGCGAATAGCGTGATGTCACAAGAGCCTCGCGCGGAACGCAAGCTGAAGGTTAAGGGCAGCAAATCGTTTGAGCGCGACAAGTCGAAGCCGGTGAGGAAAGGGATCGAAGAATGGTATTCACGCAATATCGCGGCTTTCAACTCAAAAGACGTGGCCGCGATCATGGATTTGCGCACCGTCGACTTTCATACGCTCACGCCGGATGGCAAGGTAAATTCGCGCGCCGACATGGAGGCGTATACGAAACGTTTGCTCGAACGAATTGAGCGTTTCATTTCACAGGATTTCCAAATTGGCGCCATCAACCTTGAAGGTGATTTCGCCTACGCAGACGTCACTCAGAAGACCGTAAGAATGCAGCGACTACCGGATGGCACTCTGCACAAAGTGGAAGCCAGCGCAGTGCAAAGAGAACGTTGGAAACGTACTGCGGATGGGTGGAAACTCTATTCGGTGGACAACATTCGTGACAATGGCATCCTGATCGACGACAAACCGTACCAGCGCCCGCGTTAATTCCAATTCAAGCTGATTCAATCTGTCCCTCGTCGATGCGCTCGTCGGGGGATTTTTGTTGTCAAAGTCGCGCATGATAATGTTCCTCGTCAAACGTTTTGTGACCCGGAGCTACTGACACATGCTGCACACTCTGAAGGTGCGCTCCCGCGAGCGCGAAGAATTGGTTGAGTTTACCGACCAGGTTCAGCAGAAATTGGAGGAGTCAGGCGAACGCGAAGGTGTTGTCGTACTCTACGTCCAACACACCACCGCCGGGTTAACTGTAAATGAGAATGCTGACCCCGACGTGCCGCGCGACATGCTGCACGCCTTCCGCACCCTGATTCCTCAGCACGGAATGGGCTTTCGCCACGGCGAGGAAAACTCCGATTCACACATCAAGGCGACGTTGGTTGGGTCGTCTGTGACCATTCCCTTCCGGGACGGGAAATTGCTGCTTGGGCGCTGGCAGGGAATTTTTCTTTGTGAGTTTGACGGCGGGCGCGAACGTCAGGTGATTATGAGTCTCCAGTCGTGAGTCGTGAGTCTCCAGTCGTGAGTCGTGAGTCTCAGTCGTGAGTCTCCAGTCGTGAGTCTCCAGTCGTGAGTCGCGAGTCGCGAGTCGTGAGTCGCGAGTCGCGAGTCGTGAGTCGCGAGTCGTGAGTCGCGAGTCGTGAGTCGCGAGTCGTGAGTCTCCAGTCGTGAGTCATGAGTCTCGAGTCCTCAGTCAGTGAGGAGTCTTGAGGACTGGAGACTCTGGACTGGAGACTCTGGACTGGAGACTCTGGACTGGAGACTCTGGACTGGAGACTCTGGACTGGAGACTCCAGACTTTTTTATGCCACCTCAAAGTTACGACGATGTCGCTCCCAGATACGATGCTGCCATGCGTCCGCTCGAGCGCTGGTTTCTCAAGCGATGGCGGGCCGAGATTTTTGCCGAGCTTCCGCAAGACGCGAAGATTCTCGAAGTGGGCGCGGGCACAGGATTGAATTTTGAGTTTTATCCTCCAGGCGCGATTGGCGTAGCGATCGAGCCCAGCTTCGAGATGCTGAAAATCGCCGGGAACAAACCGCGGCCAGAGCGACTCGCCCTGGTCCAGGGCTTCGCTGAGCAGTTGCCTTTCCAGGACGGGTCGTTCGACGCCGCATTCGCAAGTCTTGTGTTCTGTACGGTCGAGTCACCCGAAAGAGCCTTTGCTGAGGTGCGGCGCGTAGTGCGATCGGGAGGGACAGTTGTGCTTCTGGATCACGTTCGGCCGGAAGGGCTGATGGGTCCGATTTTCGATTTACTAAACAAGATCATAGTGCCACTCTGGGGCGATCACGTTAATCGCCGGACGGCAAGGACCGCGAAGCATGCCGGCCTTGACGTGCTGCGAATTCAAAAGCGCGGATTAGGAATCTTCAACCTGATTACTTGTCGAGTTTGAAAACGAAAACCGGCGCTAAGAAAATCCAATGCACAGTCACCTATCACTGATAATTCTTGGAGCTTTACTCGTCGGCGTGCCCTGGGGCTCGGATAGCATCACCCAGGTGGCGACCGCCAATATCGAAACTGTTTATGATTCCCGTAAGGATAGAACCACAGTGCGACTCGCGCCCGTGCATATTTCTAGCGCGAAGGACAAGTACCACAGCCTTCACCTGGCGCCGTCGTTCAGTTATCCGGGACGCGAACCTCGCACTCCTGAGATAATCGATTTTGAATTGCGCACCGTCGTCAAAGGCAAACTTAAGATCGATCTTTACGTGCTCTTTATTGTCGACGGCGAAAAGATTTTTCTTAGTTCCAATCGCTGGGGTGTGAAGAAGGGCCAACTGGGACGCGGCTGGATGGGCGAGCATCTCGTCTTCCGTATGCCTTACGAAACGTTTGAGAAAATCACACGTGCCGGTAGTTTCGAGATCCGCCTCGATAGCTCGCGCTTTCCTGTAGGTGAAGAACAACTTCAGAACTTGCAGGATCTGGAAAGACACATCAACCAGTTAAAGATCAATCCTTAATGCACTTTGTCCGGAGACCTGGAAGATAGCGAGAACCCATGAAAAGAAGCGTAGCGATCAAAATTGCCGTCGTCTTACTCTTGTTTTGTTCAGCGGCGACGGCGCCCGCGAAAGACACGTGGACAAAACTAAAGTCGAAGAACTTCACAGTCATCGGCAACGGTGGCCAGCGCGATATACAGAAACTGACAGTCAATTTGGAGGAATTCCGACACGTACTCTCTTTGTTGTTTTCGAAAGCTAAGATTGAAACGCCAGTACCCACTACCGTCTTCCTGTTCAAAAACCACAGCTCGTTCAAGCCGTTCAAGCCTCAGTACAAGGGAAAAACGAGGGAGAACGTCGCCGGCTATTTCCTGGCGTTTGCTGACGGCAATTACATTACGCTTACCTCAGAACTAGGCTACGGTGATCCGCACGAAATAATTTTTCATGAGTATGAGCATTTCGTCGTCCGCAACAATGTGCCCAACGCACCAACGTGGCTGGATGAGGGGATGGCTGAGTTTTTCAGCACCTTCAAAACTTCCAACGATGATCGCAAGGCCACTCTCGGCGGACCGATTGCGCACCATATTCTTACATTGCGTGAAGGCAAGCTGTTGCCTCTTGAAACCTTGTTCACCGTCAATCGCCGGTCCCCTCACTACAATGAAAGTAGCAAGGCGGGAATTTTCTACGCTCAGTCCTGGGCCCTGGTCCAGTTCCTGATGCTTCACAACGAAGGCAAGAGACAACGGCAACTTACGAAATTCATCGACGGACTGACCACCGGCCTATCCATCGAAGAGAATTTTCGCCAATCGTTTCAGGCTGACTATAAAACTATTGAAAATGAACTTCGATCATATTTGGGCAAGTTCACCTTTCCAATACTCAACGTAAACTTTCCGAAGCAACTTGATTTCGTGAAAGAAGTGGAAAGCAGCTTGATGCCTGAAGCTGAGGTGGAGTATTACCTTGGCGACTTACTCTTGCGGGCCAGGCGACTTGACGAGGCGGAAGCTCACCTGCAGAAGTCGCTCCAGCTTGATGCCAATTTCGCGCGCAGCCAGATCTCATTGGGAATATTGCGGATGGGCCAGAAAAAATTTCCGGAGGCTCGCAAACTTCTTGAGACGGCCATGGCGAACGATCCGAGTAACTACCTCGCCCACTTGCATCATGGCCACGCGCTGGTTGAGGAGGAACGCTATGAAGACGCGATCAAGTCGTACCAGCAGTCAATCAAACTCAAACCTGAAGTAGCCCAGTCTCATTCCGATCTTGGCTACGCTTTGCTGAGCCTGGGCCGGGATGAGGAGGGCATTGAGTCACTTAAGCAAGCCACTAAGCTCGACCCAAGAAACCCTTTTCTCTACCGAAGCCGCAGTTATATTTATCTGGGAATGGCGCGCGGCTCCCTGGCCGGTTCCGATGCCCGCATGTATCTCCGACTCCAGGGATGGCAGGATGACCACGCGGCATACATGGCCCTGGCGCTTTACTTTGGCCTCCGCCAATCGAAACAGACCACGCCGGCAACCAATGTCCTCACTGAAGCGTTAACCAAGCTTTCCGACTCTGAATGGCCTTACCCGGTGTTCCGATACCTGCAGCGACAAATCACTGCGCCGGAACTTCTGAACCTTGCGACAGATAACGACAAGCTTACTGAAGCACACGCATATATCGGCCTGGATCTTTCCTTAAACGGCAATCGCGATGAAGCCCTGCCTCATTTGAACTGGGTGAAAGATAGCGGCAACCGAAATTTTGTCGAGTACAACCTGGCGCTTTCCGAGATTGAACGCCTCCAAGCAAAGCCGGACTGACTCAAGCGCCGGCGCGCTCAATCTGACACTTGGAGTGCGGAGTTTTATTACTCAGCTGGGTCTGAAACTGCCAGGCTCTTCATCACTTCAGCAAACTTCTCTACATCTTTCCGCGTGTGTTCCATCTGGCGACGGCTGTCGAGATATGCGGTCCAGACGGGGGTCTGGGTGAGCGCTTTGGTGGTGTCCTGGTCGAGTGTCTGGGCCATCACGGCGATTAGATCGCTGATGACTTTGGTGTGATTGAGAAGGGCCTCGATAATCGAATAAGCGAGACGAGCTTGCTCATAGTCGAGATCGTTGGGCGCCCGGTTGTTGATTTCGTCAGCCATGGTCATTATCAGCTTCGGCTTACGAACGGAAGCGCTGCGACTTCGCCTGCGACTTCTTCACTACCGCATGAGACCGTGACCGGCGTTCCCGGCGTCAGGTAGTCGTATTTCAAATACGCCAGCGCGATAGTGCGGCCGAGATGATAGGAGTAGGCGGCGGAGGTGACTCGGCCAATCTCCTTACCATCCGATGATTTGATTACCGCGCCTGCGACAACTTTCACCGCCGCGTTGAACATGATTCCTGACAGCTTCTTGGCTACGTGTCCGCGATATTTAATTCGCGCGATGATCTCCTGCCCGATGTAACAGCCTTTTGTATAACTTACAGCATCGTCCAACGCTTCAGTAACGACGTTAGTCTCATCCATGTCGACGCCGTACACCGGCTGTCCCGCTTCGATTCTGAGTATCTCAAATGCCTCCCGGCCCACAGGCCGCGCGCCCGCGTTTGCCAGCGCCGTCCACAACCCGGCGGCGTCCTCCGCGTTTACCATCAGCTCAAATCCAATCTCACCCGCCTGTGACGCGCGCCAGACAGTAGTGGCCGGCGCAACCTGCGTCGCTTGATTGATTCCCAATGCCGCCGCGTCTTCCCCAATGACCTTGCGGACCACGTCCAACGCTTTTCTTCCCTCAACTGAAATCAAAGAGGTCTGGTTGGTTATGTCACTGACACGAAAGTCGCCGGCGAGAGTAAAGCGTTCGATAGTCTTCAACACGTGTTTATGCGTGGCCGCTTCGGTCTCGATTAGAAAAGTAGGAGAGACTTTCTTGTTTGGTTCTTCGTCTTTCAAACGAACAACCCGTACGCTCGCAATCAGGCGTCCCTGCACATTCGGAAACGCAGCCGGCATCCAGCTATCAACGGCGAGCGTCTTCATGTCGTTCGTGATTAGCCCGTTAAGAAACTGAATCGCTTCAGTGCCGCTCACGAGCATCCGCCCGCGAGACGAAAGATCGACGAGTCCGGCGAGGCCTTCGCGCACCGCAGCGTATTCCAGCAAGGTGTCGCCGTAAGATGCAGGCACTGACCAGCCGTCGCTCTCAATCATTCTCGCGCCCATACTCCGGTGCGTTTCTTCGAGCGGTGATCTTATTAGCATTGGCGTTTCAATTGCTTCTGTCATGAATTCTTTCGCGAGGCTCGCTCGCACTTCCGGCCCTGGTTCTAACCCCCTGGGCCAGCGGAAGACGTTGCTTCCGCAACATCAGGCAGCGAAGCAGCAAGCTTCAGCTCCCGAGATTACTAGCTCTCGTGTGCTCCTACAATTATGGGCGCAGGTTGATATTGTACGTTTTGATTTTTGAGTTGAGCGTGGTGGCGTTCATCCCCAGCAAGCGCGCGGCGCGGGATTGATGCCCGCTGGTCTGTTCGAGCGCGCGCCTGATCAAATCGATTTCAAAACGGCGCACTTGATCATAGAAGTTGATACCCCGACCTAAATCCGCAACCGCTCCCACGCTCGCGCCTACCTGAGACGCAAGTGCCACTGATTGAGGATCACTAATCTCCGGACGCAGACACTGTCGCGTAACTTCGTCGCCGGGAGCAATCACCACCGCCCGTTCGATTGTGTTTTCGAGCTCGCGCACGTTTCCCGGCCATGAATACGCTTCCAAAAGCGCCAGAACATCGGGAGCTATCTGCTCAGAAACGGTCCGGCTGTTCTCTTCGTTATACTTCTCAATAAAATGCTGGGCCAACGGCAGGATGTCTTCGCGGCGGTCGCGCAACGGCGGCAACTCGATCGGCACAACGGCCAGGCGGTAGTAAAGATCCTCGCGGAAAGTTCCCTGCTTCACCGCCTCTTTCAACTCAATATTCGTCGCGGCGATGATGCGCACGTCCACTCGCCGCGGCGACGTATCACCGAGCGGAGTAAACTCGCGTTCCTGAATCACACGGAGCAGGCGCACCTGAGTCTCAGGCGGAATATCACCAATTTCATCGAGGAAGATTGAACCATTGTCGGCAACTTCAAACAGTCCTTTTTTTGCAGCAACAGCGCCGGTAAACGCGCCACGCGTGTGGCCGAAAAGTTCCGATTCGAGAAGTTCGGAAGGAATATTTGAAGTGTTGACGGTTACAAACGCTTTGCCGGCGCGAGTGCTGGCCTCGTGAATCGCCTGGGCGATTAGTTCCTTACCAGTTCCGCTTTCACCCGTAATAAGAACAGTGGAACGGGCTGGCGCCACTTGTTCCACCAGCCGGAAAACTTCCTGCATTACGTCTGACCGGCCGATGATGGCTCCGCGATCAACTGCGCGGCTCATGGCGCGCCGAAGCGTGCGCCGTTCTTCTTCTTTGCGCCGGCGTTTTATTCCAGCGGCGACGGTGGCTGTAATCTGTTCGTTTTGAAATGGCTTTCTGATACATCCATAAGCGCCGCGTTCCCAGGCCGCGATCGCGGTATCAAAAGTCGCGTAAGCAGTGATCATCACGACGACCGCCTCCGCATCCATCTTCAGAAATTCCTCGAGCGCGCGCAGGCCGCCTATGCCTGGCATGGAGACGTCGAGCAGAACTGTGTCGTAGGCGCGGCGGCCATATGCTTCCAGTCCCTCTTCGCCGGTCTTAGCCAGATCGACACGGTAACCCTCCGAAGTGAGCAGCGTCTCCAAAACCTCACGCATGATCTCTTCGTCGTCAACAATTAAGACTGAGCCTTTTTTAGCCACGCGTCGTTCCGTTTTTATTGCCAATAGTGATTGTCCCTGGAATTCATGTCTGATTTTTGGGGAAAGTCAGTGTAGGTGAGATCAGGACAAAAAAAAAGCCGGAGGCGAGAAGCGAGAAAACGTTCACACTTCTGAACCCTCCGTCCGGTTCGTTTGCTGATCTACTCACCAACAGCCTGCAGACGCATGCGCGAGTGCGCCGTGGGCAACGTTATGCGAAACGTGGTGCCTCGGCCGGGAACGCTTTCGACGCTAATGTGGCCGGAATGCTCCTGCACGATCCCATAAGACACGGCAAGCCCGAGCCCGGTGCCTTCTCCGACGCCCTTGGTCGTATAAAACGGGTCATAAATTTTTGCGACGTTCTCCGGAGCTATCCCTGTGCCGCTATCAGACACTTCAATCATCACCGAATGATCGTCAGTGGGAACTGTCGCAATCCTGATCGAACCGCCGTTTGGCGTTGCATCGCGCGCGTTCAAAAGGAGATTGGTAAACACTTGCTGGAGCTGGCCACTATTGCCAAAGACACGCGGAGACTCCGGATCGTATGCGCGAACGATTTCGATCTGATTGCCGCGCAACTGCGGCTCGAGCAACTGCAGGGTATCGTCCAGTACCCGACCAATGTCTACTTCGGCAAACTCGGTGGCCCCGCCAGTTCGCGAAAAGTTGAGCAGGTTGTTGACGATATTGGTAGCGCGTTCCGCCTGACGGCGCACCTTGAGCAGCAACGCATGCTTTGGATCGGTTTCCGCCAGCATGCCAAGAAGCATTTGCGTGTACGACGAAACGCCAGTCAGTGGCGTGTTCACTTCATGGGCCACTCCGGCAGCCAGTAAACCGATCGAGGAAAGCTTCTCGCGCTGTTGCAACTGTTCTTCAAGCCGGATGCGCGAGGTGACGTCTTCGAGGACCACGAGCGCGCCGGTTTGCTCGAGTGAATCCTGTAGAGGCGCAATGGCGATGTTAAGGACAAGTACGCGGCCCGCGCGGGTGGCGGTATGAATCTTGTAGATGTTGCGGATTTCGCGAAGTTGCCAGCGATCGTTTCCGAGCACCTGACGTAGCGTGTCGGTAAAATCTTCGGAGAACAAATCCTCGACGCGTTTACCGACAGCTTCAGAGCGACTCAGATCGAGAATCTCCTCAAGAGCTGAATTCAAACGCGTCACGCGGCCATCGAGATCCACTGCCAGCAGTCCGACGTTGATAGACTCGATTATCGACTCGTTGAATTCCTTGAGCAGCTTCAGCTCGCCTGCCCGTTCCTGTTGTTCCTGGTAAAGCAAACTGTTTTCTATGGCCACCGCCACATAACCGGAGACGGTTAGCAGAATTTGAATGTCTTCCGAAGAGAGCAAAGCGCCGTCAGCGGACCGGCCAAGGCCAATGACCGCCACCATGCGACCCCGGACCACGCAGGGCACGTAATAGTGAAGCGCGCGGCGAACAAAACCCGTGGTCTCAGGCACCAGGTCCAGATCGTCGGTACGCACCACGCCGCTTTCTGCTGAACGAATCCGAATCATGTCGCGAAAATCGGGTGGCACAACCATCTCGCCTGACAGACCTGCCGAGCGAGCGACTCGATAACCAGCCTCGGAATTCTTGTCTTCGATAAAAATCGCCACGCGCCCCACGTTCATCACCTGTTGCAGACGGCTCACCAGGGAATCGAGCAATGGATCGAGGGCAGTGGTCGCGGAAAGCGTGCGACCGAAGTCGAGCAGGCTGTTGCGCATGTCGTAGCGCTCGCCATAAAACATCCGGTCGATTCGTTCCTGCAGAAATGTCTTCACCGGCGCGGCTATCATTACGATCGCGGCCATGGCAACGATCGCTATGACGACGCTGAGAGTGATTTCACCGGAGGTGGTTCCCTGGTCTCGACCCAGCGCGTAGATGCCGGCAAAATAAACTACCGAACCTACCATCAGGGCGATTGCCAGAGTTGTCAGCACGTAAACGAAAACGCGCCGGACGACCAGCTCCACGTCCATCAACCGGTATCTGATCACCGAATAACCAAACGCGAGCGGGATCAGAATCAGTGGCAGCACCGCGATATTCGTCAACCACGGATCAGCCTGCGCGCCCATCAGAAATCCGACCGAATAAAGGAGTGCGAACGGAGCGACTGCCAACACCGAGCCCCAGATGACCCACTTCATTTGCTGGCGAATGACGGCACTCTTGGCCCTGATCCAGGTGCGCACCAGGAAAACTACGCCCGCCACCAGCCCGGTCACAAAGTGAACAAAACTGAGCTTGTAAAAGAAGCCAATGAAATTGTCAGAAACTGCGGGAACGTTCCTAAGACCAACTAACTTACTAATCTCTCCGCGCAGGAATACCACGGCGGCAAGCAGCAGCAAGCCGAACGCGGGCCCATAGAGAATTGCGGCTCGGGAACGCTTTTCTTCGAAGAGCTGTTGTCGTTGCGGATAGACCAGACAAAAATGCAGAAAGAGCGGAGGAAAAAGAATGAACGCAGCGTTTCGTAAGAATGCTATCGCCAGGTCGAGATCTCGATAGGTCCCGACTGGATTATAGGAATGGAAAACAAAAGCTGCCAGACACAGAATCGCAAAATGTAAGGCGAAGGGAGCGCGTCCACCCTGCTTGAAGAGGACGAAGAATCCGACGAAAAGGTAGACGAGTCCGATCAGATTCACGTAGAGGTCGGTCGGCGTCCACTTATGAATCGAATTCAGCGCATCAAGATCGGAATAGTAAAATCGGCTCTCTTCCGGATAGGACGGACGTTCAATGAAATAGTGAATGTTGCCGCCTACCCGCGCCTGGTCCAGATAGATCTGAACCTTGTTTGCGCGATCCACCTCTTCATACTTTCGGTTGTCTAAACTGATTGCTATCAGGCGATCGCCCGGCAGGATTTGACCTCGCGCACCGGAGGAGCCAGGAGCAACGTCGTCGGCGATTATTCCCTGGGCGGTGTCAGTCCAGCTAATGCCGTCCCAGGCCGGCGTTTCATGCCTGAGGCGCTGGGCAAAGTTAAGTACGCCCGCCGTCACCAGCAAAGCGGCGCCAGCCAGCACTAGCCATGTTCCCGTTGTAAAAACCGATCTTTTCACTGATGCCTTCTACCGAATTCGATCCTAACTCCCGATCCTGACATGAAAACGCAAGGTATGTTCCCAAGCCGTTTTCCGTTTAGTTCGATCAGCGACTCGTCACGCGCCTGTTTCACTGAGGCCTCGCTCAGCCATCCTTCCGGCGCGCAACCGTGGTAGATGTTGACTCCGCGATGGGCCGGAAGTTTTTTCCTCGCGACGCTCGGCTTTCCTCGATTTGCCCAGTAAACAAACTCTGCCACACCCATAATCCAAGTTTTTGGACTTGTCCGAGATTTTGGAGGTCTGGGTGGAAACCGGGCAAAGACAGCGCGAGCGCAACGAATGGCTATTCGCCGCGCTCGAAATTTCTGTTCAACTAAAATTTGAGGGAAATCCCGCCACGAACAGAACGGCGACCGGTACCTAGTTGGGTAAGTATTTCTCCGTTGTCGATGTTTGCCTGAAAATCGAGGAGGTTGCGAGCGTCGATCACGGCCTCCGCGCGCAGCGGCAGACCGAAGCTCGGGAGCTCCTGAGTTACCTGGATGCTAAGCGATGGATCGTAAACCGCGAGGCGTCCGGCAAAGGGATCGATGGCAAACACTGTCGCGTTTGGCGAGAAGCGCAAGACCGTCCGAATGTTCGTGCCTGAGTTGAAACCAGCGCCTAATTGAAACGCAGCGGTCTGGAAAAAACCGCTTTCAAACATCTCCGCCGGGCCGCCTGGCTCGTCGGAAAGCTTTTGTCCGCGACCAAAAGAGTAGCCGGCTGACGCTGTCCAAACTCTGCTCAAACGCCGGGTGTAAACCAGTCGCATTCCGCGAGACGCACCCTGCTGATCTGCAACGGTAATGATGGCATCGCCGGTTGCGCCTGAGAAAGCGGAGATCGGAGTGCTGAGGAGGCCGACGCCGCGACCCACGGTGGTATCAAAGAAAGCAGTGCCTTCGAAGCTCGACTTGTCGTCAACCACTCGCTCAACGCCAAACTCGAGTCGATGACTGCGTTCCATGATTGCCTGGCCATCAACAAACGCAATTGGCCTCCTGGAGCCTTCTGTGAAAACAATCTGACTCTCTTCAAACGCTGCGATGCTTTGAGTGCGATCTTCTGCGCCGCCTGGTGCATATGCGGCTTTCAAACGGGTGCGCGCGTTTGCGTCAAACTGAATTCCAAACCGCGGACTTATCGAATGGGCCCCGCCGGCGCCAATAAACCGCGAGTAGTCAACGCCAAACACAACCACGATCCCATCGCGAACGATCCACTCGTCGATTGCCCTCAACGAAAACTGGCCCACGCGGTCCGGGTCGGTATCTCGTCCGCTGGTCCATACCGGTGTGCCGAAACGTGCCGCTCCGAGTTTCATTCCCAGGCGATGTCTCTGACCCGCACGCAACTGAGTGCTCGCTTCAAACCGCTCCGGAGCATTCGCGCTCGAACTTGTCTGTCCGGCAAAAATGATCTCGACGTCTTCGCTGGCGGGAATGGAAACAGCAAAATTAAGTCCGGAATAGCCGGGGCCATAAGAGCCACCGGAAAAGTAAGTTTCCACCACTCCCTGCATGCGCCGCTGCGAATCGATGCGGACGATCTGAGTATCTTCGGCCGCGGCCGCTTCAGCCACACTGTCGTCAGCGCGAGGCGGTTCGGTACCCAGCACCGCCTGGATATCGGCGTCCTCGCCTTCCTGCGCCTGGAAAATCGAGCGGCGCGTGTGGGTGGAACGCAAACTCCATTTCACATCATCGCGGTCCTTGCGTTGTTCGGGCAGCGTTTTTCCGGATCCGACCGGTTCAAGATTAAAACGGTAAACGAGTTCCTGTGAGGCACGAACTTCGATTGAAGAAAAGACTACTTCGTTAAAGCCGGACGCAATCGCTCGCAGGCCGTAACGTCCCGGTGAGATTCGCGCCGTGAAGCGACCAGCAGCGTCGCTGCGTGTTTCCTTGATGACTTTCTTCGCGCCGTCTTTGATTAACGAAATGAGAGCACCCGTTACCGGGTTTCCTTTATTGTCGAGAACGGCTCCGGTAATCGTCGCGAGGTTTCCTTTGCTTGCGGTTGCAGCAGTAGCGGGGAGGAAGCCTCCAGCCGTAATGACCAGCAGGAAGAGGCCGAATAATCTTTTCATAAACGCAACCTCACTGCGCTTCCCAAGAGAAACGCCGGAAATCGAATATGACTCTAGTCTTCGCAAAATCGGGGATGTGCCTGATAAAAGGTCCGTGCCCTTTTGAAACCCGGCAGGCTTCGCATTGGGCGAAAAAGTTCAAGGCTGGGAAGACTTACCGGAACCGCTGGATAGTGGGCATTTTCCGCCCAAATCTAACCCCTGTCAAGCAATTCAGGCCGAGATTTACTACTTTGTTCGAGTTCGCCAGCTCCATTGTTGCACCTCAGAACCTCATCGGTGAGGTTCCGAACCTCGTCGTTGAGAGAAAAAGTCTCGTCGTTGAGAGAAAAAGTCTCATCGCTGAGGGAAAAAGTCTCATCGTTGAGAGAAAAAGTCTCGTCGCTGAGGGAAAAAGTCTCATCGTTGAGAGAAAAAGTCTCGTCGCTGAGGGAAAAAGTCTCATCGTTGAGGGAAAAAGTCTCATCGTTGAGGGAAAAAGTCTCATCGTTGAGAGAAAAAGTCTCATCGTTGAGAGAAAAAGTCTCATCGTTGAGAGAAAAAGTCTCATCGTTGAGGGAAAAAGTCTCATCGTTGAGAGAAAAAGTCTCATCGTTGAGAGAAAAAGTCTCATCGTTGAGAGAAAAAGTCTCGTCGCTGAGGGAAAAAGTCTCATCGTTGAGGGAAAAAGTCTCGTCGTTGAGAGAAAAAGTCTCATCGTTGAGAGAAAAAGTCTCGTCGCTGAGGCTCCGAACCTCATCGTTGAGTGAGAGAAAAAGCCTCAACCTTGACCATTTATCTTTGCGCCCTTTGCGTCTTTCTTTGAGAACTTTTTGCGGTTTTGCTGAGGTTTTTAACCGATTTGGCCTCAAAAACCAACACAATCAATGACCTGCCAGCCTCCCCGACTCTCCTAACCTGGTCTCCGTTTTGCCACCTGTTTCGGGCGTGCTAGGATTCATGGTTATCACACGTTTAGCCAGATTTCAGCGGTGCATTAAATGACTGACCAGGTTCGCTCAACCCGCCTCCCCAATGGCATCAAGATTCTGACCGAGCATATGCCGGGTCTCAGATCCGTAACGTCGGGCATTTGGGTCCGACGCGGGTCGCGTCACGAAGCCGCCGAGCTCAACGGCGTCTGCCACTTTATCGAGCATGCAGTTTTCAAAGGGACAAAGCGACGGAGTGCTCGCGACATCGCTGTTGAATCTGATCGTCTTGGGGGAAACCTTGATGCTTTTACGACCCATGAGATGACCGGCTTCGCTGTAAAGGTTGCGGACCGAAGTTTACCCGAAGCGTTCGACCTGCTCGCCGATCTCCTCGCCAACCCGCGTTTTGATCAGATTGACCTGGATCGTGAACAAAAAGTGATTCTTGAAGAGATGAAGATGGTTGAGGACACGCCCGACGAGCTACTCGGTGAACTCTTCAACGCCGCCTACTTCCCCGATCAACCTCTCGGACGCCCCATCGAAGGCACGCGAGAAACCGTTTCTTCGTTTGATCATAAAATCATCGCCGGCTTTCACGCGCGCGAATTTTCACCAGCCAATCTGGTAGTCGCAGCCGCCGGAAATGTTGACCACGATCAATTGGTGGCAATGGTCGAGCGCGCATTTGGAGAGTCGTCCAACACGGCTCACGCTTCAAGTGTGGCGCCCGGCACAAACGGTCATTCGCCGGTGACCGCTACCCCGATTCTGATCGAACAGAAAAAGGAGCTCGAGCAGGCCCACCTCGTCATCGCAGCTCCCTGGCCCAACGCCCGGAGTAACGATCGCTACGCGGCGAGCCTCCTCGCTTCAGTGATTGGCGGTGGAACTTCAAGCCGGCTCTGGCAGACGATTCGGGAGGAACGCGGGCTGGCATACTCGGTCGGCTCAGGAGGCAACACATTTTCCGACGTTGGCGTGTTTACGATTTATGCCGGCACTTCACCGGAACACGTTGACGAAGTGTTCGACCTTTCACTGGAAGCGCTGCGGCGGATCGTGAACGAGACTGTGCCGGAAGATGAATTGCAGTTGGCGAAGGACCAGGCAATATCATCCATACTCCTGGGGCTTGAATCTTCAAGCGTTCGCGCCGGCGCCCTCGCCAGACAGGAAATCGTCCACGGCCGTTATCTCCCCCCGGCAGAGATTGTGCAAAAACTCGAAGCCGTCACTCCTGACGACTTGCAAAGACTTGCGCGCGAGTTTTTTAAGAGCGACTCATTGGCAGTCGGGGCTCTCGGAAATCTCAACGGCTTTCGTGTCGATCGCTCGCGGCTGCGGATCTGAAATCGCCGAAATTCTCAGGAGAATCAAAGGATGCAGGTAGCAGATATTCTCATGCTCCTCGATCCAGCCGTCACCCCGGACAAGACGAAGGTGCACCTTGCAAATTGGAATGGCCGCGAGGATTAGCTAAGTCGGAGCCCTCCGTCCGCCTTAGCTGCTTACGTTCTCAACAACTCCTTTCGAGAGAGCCGGGAGAATCTCAAGAACCCTTGGAATCAGTAGTCGCAAGTTCTGCAAGCCGATTCGAGCGTGCGTGGAGAACGAGAACTGCGATATTGAATTTTGGCAGATTTTGCCGGAAGGACAGGTTCTGATCCCCGGTCATGAAGACATCGAAACGGACCTCGGCAAGCGCGAGCAATTCCCCATTTTTGACACCAGACCAACCGAGATCGGAAACTGTGCTGACCTCATACCCGGCTATTTCTCTGGCCAAACGACGATCAATGCATTCATCGAGGAGCAGCTTCACCTTAGGCTACCAGATTGACAATCTGATCCTCGGCTTCCTGTAAGAAGGTTACAACTTGCTCCCTGGAGACTGCTGGAAAGCCCTCCAGGAAATCATCAATGGATTCGCCACCCTTGAGGTAATCAATGAGTGTTTGCACAGGCACTCTAGTTCCTGCAAAAACCGGTGTCCCTCCCATCACGTCCGAGGTTGCAGTGATGATGCTTTCATTCATAGCCTCATGGTATCGAAACGCAGGTGTTAGTATCAAGGTCTGTTCGGCTCGTCTTGACATAAATCTCGGCTTATCATAAAAAGCAAGTCTACCCGGCTGGTATCCAGAGCACTTCCCCCGCTGCCCCGATCTTACGTGACTCCCGAAAGGAGAACCCCATGAAACGCCGATCTCTGCAGTTCTTATTATTAAGTGCGGGCCTGATTGCTCTTCTTTGTCCCTCGTCCGCGCGAGCGCAACACCACGATCAGCATGAACATCTTCCTGCCGCAGGAGCAGGTCGGGTGAACTTCCGAGTCTCATGTAAGCCGCAGGCCCAGCAACAATTCAATCGCGCAGTCGCCTGGCTCCACTCTTTTGAGTATCAAGAGGCTGAAAAGGCGTTTACGAAAGTGACTGAGCTCGATCCGAAATGTGGGATGGCTTACTGGGGCGTTGCGATGAGCAACTATCATCCACTCTGGGCGCCGCCGACCAAAGATGAGTTGCAAAGAGGAACGAGCGCCGCGGAAAAGGCGAAGGCTGCGAGTGCACAAACTGAGCGCGAGCGAGATTACATCGCTGCCATCGACATTTTTTACAAAGATGCCGACACGCTGGACCACCGCAAACGCGCGTTTGCTTACAGCGATGCGATGAAGCAACTTCATCAGCGTCACTCGTCAGATCGTGAAGCCGGCGTGTTCTATGCGTTGACGCTCGTGGCAACGGGGATGATGTCGAACGACAAGAGTTACGCCAGGGAAAAGGAAGCGGCGCAGATATTGAATCGCGTTCAGACGCTCGAGCCGCAGCATCCGGGTGTCGCTCACTACATCATTCACAGCTTTGATTACCCGGCGCTGGCGGAATTGGCGCTGCCCGCCGCGCGGAGTTACGCGAAGTTTGCGCCCGCGTCATCACACGCGCAGCACATGCCGTCGCACATTTTCACGCGGCTGGGTTTATGGCAGGAAGCGATCCGTTCAAATCTCGATGCCAGATCGTCGGCCAAGGCCCATGCGGTGAGAAATCGCATGGCGGGCGCGTTTGATCAGCAGCTTCATGCCATGGACTATCTGACCTATGCATATCTGCAGGGTTCGCGCGACAAGGAGGCTTGGGGAGTTTTCGAGGAGTTGATGAAGATTCAGAGTGTTGAGCCGCAGAGTTTCGCAGTAGCTTACTCCGCCACCGCTATTCCAGCGCGCTATGCATTAGAACGGCGACAATGGAAAGAAGCTGCGGGGTTGGCGGTGCCTCAAAGCAACCCAGCTTCGGCCGCTTCGGCCGCAGCTTTTCCTTTGAAGTCGTTTCCCTGGAAAAGTTTTCCATGGGCCGTGGCCCATCTTCACTATGCACGGGCAATCGGCGCCGCCCGCAGTGGCGACGTCGCATCGGCCCGTCAGGATGTCGAGAAACTGTCTGCCATCCAGCAGTCACTCGTTGAAGTAAAAGGGGGGTACGATTGGGCCAAACAAGTTGAGATCGAGCGTCAGGTTGCAACTGCGTGGGTGGCATTTGCCGAAGGAAAGCATGACGAGTCGCTCAAGCTGATGCGCGCGGCGGCGGACCTGGACGACGCCACTGACAAACATCCCGTCACGCCCGGGGCAATTCTTCCAGCCCGTGAACAACTTGGCGAGTTATTGTTAGAACTCAAACAACCCGCAGTGGCGGTAAGAGAATTCGAAGCGTCACTTCTGAGAGCTCCGAATCGATTTAATGGGCTCTATGGCGCCGCGCGTGCCGCCAAGCTCGCCGGTGATCAGAAACAGGCGAAACTCTACTACAGCAAGCTGGTCGAGTTGTCTCGTCTTGCCGACAGCCCAAGGCCGGAGATCGAAGAAGCGAAAGCGTTTCTCGCCGGCGCCAACGGCAAAGACTCCGCGGGTATCAGCCGAAACCGTTAGGTCGCGGAAACGACGTTTGAAAACAGGTTCCTCCCTGGAGTGCGGTGACCCGTCGCAGCTCTGGTCGGCTGACTGTCGCAACCTTTGCAGACTGATCGCTAAGAGCAGTGCCAGGTTGCCGCTGTCAAAGCAGTGACAGTTCACCGCACTCCAGGAGAGACTAGTTTTCAACAGCACTAGTACTCACCGATACCCGGTAGCCGATTCTCACATTCGATGCTAAAATTTTTCTTCTACTCCTTCGAAGAAAAAGCTGTTCGTCAGTCACTAATTTCCAAAGATGAAACTTACCGTTCTCGGCAGCGGATCAACCGGCAATGCAGTCTTGATCGTTGCGGGCGACACTCGTGTTCTCGTTGACGCCGGCCTCAGCGCCAAAGAGATCGCGCGGCGGCTCGCCCTCGTCGGCGAGGACGTGCAACGGCTTGATGCGGTTCTGGTCACGCACGAGCATGGCGACCACGCCGGCGGTCTGCGCGTATTGCTGCGAGCAGTCGATTGTCCGGTTTACATTTCCGCGAAAACTCATGACGCCTACGTCAGCGAACGTTTCAACGGCTTCAGCAATATCAACAATGATGAGCCGCAAAAACGCGTCAAGGCGCTAAAGGACCGTGTCGAACAGATCGAGTCGAGCCGCGATTTTCGTATCGGCGAGATCGACTTTCATCCCTTCACCATTCCGCACGACGCGGTGGACAATTTCGGATTCACTGCAACTCACCAGGGAGTAAAAATTGCGACTCTGATGGACTTCGGTCACATCACCACCCTTGTCAGCGAGCGCCTGCGCGGTTGCGCTGCGATCGTGATGGAGTCGAACCACAGCCGCGATATGCTGAAAGCCTGTGACGCTTATCCATGGGAACTTAAGCAGCGAATTCTTTCGCGGCTCGGCCACCTGTCTAACGAGGACGTGGCAGACTGGATTCGTGAGGGGTTCGATGGCGTAGCCCGGCATCTTGTCCTGGCCCATCTATCGGCGCGGGCCAATAATCCCTATCTTGCCAAGATCAATGCAGAAGTGGCTTTGCAGGAGCGTTTTCCACTCTTTCACGGTGACACGCAAATTAGCCTGTCCCTTCCGAAGGAGCCGACTCCGTGGATCGAGGTGTGAGGGGAAAGGATGACGGATGAAGGCGGAAGGATGAAAGCTTTACTTGTTCTGATCTTCGCTGTTCTGAGTTTTGCATGCGGTTCGGATCTGGAACGGAGGAGCATCCCACCGGAAGTTGAATCGACAATCAACGAGGTGGTCGATGACATTGCGGGGGAACGTTACGAAAAGATTTATAGCGAAGCGTCAGAGCTCTGGCGAAGTGACACGACCCTCGAACAGTCTGTGGCGACATTCAAAACTCTGCGCACGAAATTAGGCCCGGTTGAAAACAGAGTTATGCAGTCAGCAACCGAGCAGCAAAATTCGGGAGGGCCGCTTAAGGGCCGGGCTTACATCGTTACTTATCGGACGCGGTTTCAAAACGGCGAGGGGATGGAAACGCTTACGCTGATTGAACGAGACAGCCATTGGCTGCTGGCTCGTTACTTCGTCAATTCAACGGCGCTGAAGTAAAAGCGTCCGCAGATTTCGCGGATTACGCCGATTAACAAAACGAACTGAGACAAATCAGCTGTAAGAGTATTTCTTGAATCTGCGGAATCGGCGTAATCGGCGGATAGTGTTCTTATGATCGACAGATACACATTGCCTGAAATGGGCGCGCTCTGGAGTGAGCAAAGCAAATTCCAAAAGTGGCTCGACGTGGAGATCGCCGTGTGCGAAGTCCACGCGGAGATGGGAACGATTCCCAACGAAGCCCTCGAACAGATCAAAGCGCGCGCGAAGTTTTCCGTCGAGCGCATCAATGAAATTGAAAAGACGACCAATCACGACGTAATCGCTTTTACCACCAACCTCGCAGAAAACATCGGCGAGGCTTCACGCTTTGTTCACTACGGTCTCACGTCGTCGGATGTGGTTGACACGGCTAACGCTTTGCTCCTGAGAGATGCCTGCGACCTTCTGCAGGAAAAAGTCGAGGCGCTGATGGAGGTGTTGCAGCGCCGCGCGTTCGAGTTTAAAGACACTCCTCAAATTGGCCGCACCCATGGAATCCACGCTGAACCAACTTCCTTCGGATTGACTTTTGCGCTGTGGTACGACGAGATGCGGCGGAATCGAAAGCGCCTCAAGCGCGCGCGCAAGGGCGTGGCCGTTGGGAAGATCAGCGGCGCGGTGGGAGCTTTCGCACTTCTCGATCCGGTGGTTGAAGAAAAAGTGTGCGAGCGCCTCGGCCTGAGATACGCGGCGGTTTCCACACAGATAATTCAACGAGATACGTATGCTGAATTTCTGTCCACCCTGGCAATCATCGCGTCTTCACTCGACAAGTTTGCCCTCAACGTTCGCCACTGGCAGCGGACCGAAGTTAGCGAAGCTCAGGAACGCTTTACCGTGGGCCAAAAGGGATCGAGCGCGATGCCGCATAAGCGTAATCCAATCATTTCGGAACGCATCTGCGGAATGGCGCGAGTTGTGAGGGCAAACAGTTTGGTGGGTCTCGAAAACGTTGCGCTGTGGCACGAGCGAGACATATCACACTCTTCGGCCGAGCGCGTGGTCCTGCCCGATTCGAGCATCGCCCTCGACTACATGCTGCATAAGGCAACGTCGCTGATCGACGGGTTGATTGTTCACCCAGCTCGAATGCTGCAAAACCTGCAAGCGACTCGCGGTCTCGTTTTTAGCGGACAATTGCTGCTGGCGCTCACCCAGAAAGGCATTTCCCGGGAGACTGCTTATGAATGGGTGCAACGCAATGCCATGCGCGTGTGGGACGAGAACGAGAACTTTGAGGAGTTGCTAAGAAACGATCCGGAGATCAATTCCCATCTGTCTGCGTCGGAGATTGGTGACGTGTTTCACCTCGGCACTTATTTAAGAAATGTCGATAAGATTTTTGACAGAGTCTTCGGCGATTGAGCAGAAGGCCCGAGCGTTAGGGCATGGCCCACCCTGGGCCACCCGCTGTCGCAGATTTTGACGCGCCTTATTTTTCTACTATTCCTTCGGCGATGTTACCTATGATCGGCAGCTTGAGTTTTTGCCCCTGGAAAGCCTTAACCGCCGCGAAGATCAGTCCGAGAATTAGCGCCATGCCGATGAGCCAGAAGAGCAGCCAGATCACCCAGACAAGCATGCTTACCAACGAGCCGGCGACGCCGCCAACCATTGCTCCGCCAATTCCAAAAGCAAAGGTCAGCACGAAGCCAATGACTAATAGCACCATCATGATCACGGTATTGGCGATTCCAAACAGTATGGACTGCATGGCGTGGAACCGGACGAACTTGTTTTCCTTTTCGAGGAAGAAGAAGATTACTCCCACGATCCAGATATACGAGAGAGCAGCGGCAACTTTTGGATCAATACCGGAACCGGACGCGGGCGGTGCAGCGTTTTGTGGGCCGGGAGGCGGATTTTGCATGCGAAAAAGTTTCTCCTGATTGGACGATCGCGATCGATGTAAAACTAATAAGAGCAGTGTGGCCGAAGATACTATGCTAATGGCTACACAAGTAGCAATGTATGTCCTAGTATGAAGCCCAGTTTGAAGCTCACTTGAAGCGAAGCATGAAAGCGAATCGAAAAAATGAAAGCGAAAGTTTACGTTAGTCTCAAACCGGGAATTCTCGATCCGCAGGGAAAAGCGATTCAGCACTCGGTAGAACTGCTTGGCTTCGACGGAATTGCCGATGTGCGCCAGGGCAAATATTTTGAAATTTCCCTTGCCGATAACGCCGGCCAGGAAGAGGCGCGCGAATCCGTGAGCCGCATGGCGCGCGAGGTACTGTCCAACCCAATTATCGAAGACTATCGCGTGGAGATTGAAGCGTGAAATTCGGTGTTATTGTTTTCCCCGGCTCAAACTGTGATCACGATGCCTATCACGTGATCTCCAAACACGTGGGCCAACCAGTCGACTTCATTTGGCACCGGGAAACGAATCTAAATTCATACGACGCGCTGATTATCCCCGGCGGATTTTCCTATGGCGACTACTTGCGCGCCGGCGCGCTCGCGCGCTTTTCGCCCGTAATGGAGTCGGTGAAAAAGTTTGCGGCTACGGGCCGTTTCGTCCTCGGCATTTGCAACGGGTTTCAAATCCTTTGCGAAGCGGGTCTCCTGCCAGGCGCTTTGATCAGGAATCGTGATCTGCATTTCATCTGTGAGCATGTCTTTGTCCGCGTTGAGACTTCCGACACGCCTTTCACCAATGAAATGGAACGAGGATCGGTGCTGCGGCTACCCATCGCCCACGCTGAAGGAAACTATGTCTGTGACGAGGCGACTCTCCAGGCGCTTCAGCAAGAGGATCGGATCGTTGTCCGTTACTGTGACCGCAATGGCGAGATCACTTCAGCCGCAAATCCGAATGGCGCCCGTGACAATATTGCGGGCATCTGCAGTCGCGAGCGTAACGTCCTCGGTTTGATGCCCCATCCTGAAAGGGCATGCGAAGATTTGTTGGGTTCAAGCGATGGTCGTGATATCTTTCGCTCACTCGCCGCCACTCTGGCTGCGGTAGCATAACCACTTTTCTATTTTACCAACTGTAGTCAGGGAGAACCCGAGATGAAACATCACCCCGCGTGGCTCGCCGCCGGCCTTTTATTGTTCGTTGTGCTGGCGTGCAGTGTCGGCAAAAACACGAATAAAGAATCAAATTCAAACTCGAATTCCAGCCGCACCGCCGAAGTTGAGGACGCGGGCCCGGGAATTTTGATCAAAGAGATCCACATGGCCAAGGACGATGGGGGGAAGCCCGGAAAAGAAGCTGATTCCTTTGAGCCCGGCGACCGGACAATCCATTCCGTGGCCACTTTGAAAGAAGCGAAATCAGGAACGGAGATGAGGTTCTCATGGTGGATCGTTGACGCGGACGGCACTCAGAACCGGAAGATCAAAGACATCGACTATTCAACCAGGGCGTTGGAAAATATCATTCACGGCCATCTAACGGCACCTCAGGATTGGCCCAGAGGAAAATACAAGGTCCAGGTTTACGTCAATGGCGACCTCGACAAGACGGTCTATTACGACGTCGACTAAACTAACCCGAGCGTCGCTTGTGACGCTCGATTTTCTGACAACGATCACAAGGTTGACGAGATGAAACGCGCCCTTCCCTTCTTGATTATTGTGGCGGTATTGGTCATTGCGGTGGCCGTCGCATGGTCCCTGATGCGGTCCGGTACCGACGGCCCCACCCCATCGGCAACTCCAGTAGTTTCACAGAACGCTTCGCCCACTAATCCAGCGCCGCCAACGCCGGTCGCGATTGCCGAGCCAGGCGCCGATCCGCCGCACGCAGAAGGACCACCCAATGCACCGGTGACGATCGAAGAGTTTGGCGACTTCCAGTGTCCGCCATGTGCGATGTTGCACCCCGTGCTGAAAGCGATGGAGAAGGAATTCGGCCCGAAGTTGCGCGTAATCTTTCGCGAGTTTCCCCTGGTCCCTGCTCATGAGCACGCATTATCGGCTGCTCGCTCAGCTGAGGCTGCGGGCCTGCAGGGAAAATTCTGGGAGATGCACGACCTGATCTACACAAACCAAAACGCCTGGAAGAACGCTTTCGACGTTCGCCCGATCTTTGAAGAGTATGCGAAAACGATCGGTTTGAATTTAGAGCGTTACCGCCAGGATCTCACCAGCGAGGCCGTGCAAAACCGAATTTTCCTTGACGGCAAGCGCGCGCGCGCGTTGGGAGTTAAAGGGACACCTACAGTTTTCATGAACGGTCGAGAGGTTCCTTTTCCATCACTCGAGCCTACAAAACTGCGACCGCTCATCGAGGCCGAGATCGCCAGCCGAAGCAAATAGGTCCGACAAACTTCAGTTTGTCGACGCAAGGCGCCTAAGCTGCAACAAGCTAAAGCTTGTCGAACATTAACACACCGTGTCCGTCACCGATTCGATTACAAATCCGATCAGGCAGCGTTCGACATTCTTATACGCTGCCGCCGCCGTGGTTTCGTTGGTTGGCCTGGCCGATGCGATCTACCTGGCGGTCGAGCATGTTGCCGGTCGGAGCGTTCAATGCACGCTCGTCTCGGGATGCTCGGAGGTGCTCAGTAGCCAGTATGCTTCGGTGAGGGGAATCCCGCTCGCGCTATTCGGCGCAATCGCTTATTTCAGTGTCTTCAGCCTCGCCACGCTTGCTGCTTTTGGCTATAGAGGCACGGGAAAGCTGTTAACTCTGGTAGTGGCACTCATGTTTGCCACCAGCCTTTGGTTGATCTATTTGCAGGCATTCGTGATCAAAGCCTTCTGTCAGTTTTGTTTGCTATCAGCTCTGGTGACCTTTATCCTAACCGGCCTCGTCCTCGCGATCATCCTTCGTGAACGAACATAAAATCGGCGGGTACTGATGCAGTTTGATGTACTCCTTAGCGAGACTTTGTGTCTGGCTTTGCGACCTTTGCGGTTTTGCTTTGACTTCAAGGCTTTACTGCAAAGGATGCTAAGGTTTCGCAAAGAGCGCAAAGCAAACTACACCGTACTGGCATTTGATAGTGACCTAATTTCAATTCTCTGCGTTAACTCGGCGCGCTCTGCGTCTCTGCGGTGAGTGTGTTGGCAGCAATATTAACCGCCAAGTCGCAGAGAACGCTGAGACTACGCAGAGAAGAAATTCAAATTAGGAGCAATTCCCGTAAGCTCCAAACGTGTCCTGTGAGTCCTGATTCCATCGCGGGAGTGCAGCGGATTGATGAGTGAATCCGACAGAAGTTGTAGTAAGCAAAGTACAGGCTCAACGCTGCCTGTAGGTTCTCCCACTTCTTAGAAAACGCATTGGTCAATCGCGTGAGTCTGCGGATAGATGTACGCATTGAAAGATTGCTTCTTTCAACTATCGAGGTGCATATACGTCTAGGGTCAGGTGAGCCGATTAAAGGCTTCGATACTGTTTCTACCACCTCTGGTGGCGAATACTTCCGCTCCCCTTCAACGTCATCCTTACCGTAAACTTTGATTAGCTGCGCGTAGTCCACGCGAGTACCGAGCGAGTAAGAAACGGCTTGCGGATACGCCGCAAAACCGTCTGTGGTCAGTTGGAAGTGTCCACTAGTAGCGCGGTCTAACTTCTCCGTGAAAGCCTCTGTGTTGGCAACGTCGCGGTCGCCTAGATGCCATGCAAGGACTAGCTTGGTGTTGCGCTCGATGCCTACGAAAGTGTAAGCGTCGCCAACCTGCGGCTTGGTAACTTCTTTGTGTAGTTTGTGTCATTTTCTTCATTCCAACGAAGCCCCACATCTCATCCGCTTCAACATCGCGAACCGCAACGCCTTTGATGCGATCATGCATGAGCTTGCGGCACATCGGTCGCCAGCGAGAACCAATAAATTCAAGATGGTCTGCTTGATGCATTCCAGTGATGCGCTGAATGGATCGGATAGAGTTCCCTTCGAGCAAAAGGCGCAAGCACATTTCAGCTTTGTCGAGTGAGATTCGCATTTCGCCTAACGGGCCTTCGTCTTTCATGTTCTTCGGAGAATGTTTTGCTTGCACTGGTATTGCAGCGATAGCGTTGGATTCTCTTGCGGTCAATTTACCGAATTTCTTGCAGCGTCGATTTTGCAGTTGTGGCACGTCATTTTGAGCCTTGCCTTTCAATGGCGATTGGCTCAAAATCAAGGCTTGCTTGGACTCTGACGTGAGCACTACCTGGCATTTGGCTCCCTTGCTACTCCCTGACGACGCTGCTAATCTTTCCAATCGTTTCCCTTCTCTTAAACATCTTGCACAGGAGTTTGATTCTATGAGGAAGCAATCTGTTCTTTCGCTCATGCTGGCGGCCATCTTCGCAATCATCGCGGTAGCGACCGTCGCAAATCACACCACCAGCGCTACGACTCCAGACGTTCCGGCGGCGCTCGCTATCGGGGCAACTGTTCCGGAGTTTAGCCTGCCCGATGCAGACGGAAAGACTCAATCTCTTTCATCTTTGAAAGGCAAAAACGGCACGGTCTTCATCTTCGTTGCGGTCCAATGCCCGGTCTCCAACGCTTACAACGAACGCATGGAAAAGCTGGCCCAGGATTACAAGTCCCGCGGCATTAACGTGGTCGGCATAAACTCAAACGTTGCTGAATCGGGCGAAGCAGTAAAAGCCCATGCGGCAACCAATAAACTCACTTTCACGATTCTCAAGGATCCAGGCAACAAGATTGCTGACCAGCTCGGCGCGACTGTGACTCCAGAAGCATATGTTCTCGATTCGAGCAACAAACTCATCTACCGAGGTCGGATTGATAACAGCCGCCATGGTGATCAGATCACCGCGACTGAACTTCGCGACGCTCTCGAGGCAAGCCTGGCCGGCAAACCAGTATCCAAGACGATCGCGACCGCCTTTGGTTGTTCGATCAAGCGGGCCTGATTCCATGACAACTCTTACCCGCCCCCTGCTGCTCACGCTGTGCGTGCTCGGTTTATTGCTGAGCTTCATAGTGCCTGCGACGGGTAGAGGGTCGCGAGAATCGCAGGTGGCCCGCAAGCATCGAGGCAAGCGGGCCGCTGTAAAACCCGCACCGGTTGTCCACGTGATCACCGCTGAAGAGCTGGGGCCGCTCTTGAAACCAAAGGATGCGCGTCCGTTGCTGGTCAACTACTGGGCCACCTGGTGCGATCCTTGTCGCGAGGAATTTCCCGACCTCGTCAAAATCGATAAGGACTTTCGCACTAAAGGCCTGGATACAATTGCAATCTCGCTCGACGATCTGGCCGAACTCAAAACCGAAGTGCCGAAGTTTCTTCGATTGATGAAAGTCCGCATGCCGGTTTACCTATTGAATGTGTCCGATCCCGAGCCTTCGATAAAGATGATCGATCCAACCTGGGGTGGGGCGTTGCCGGCAACATTTCTTTATGACGCCAGCGGGGAGATCGTCTACAAGAAATTCGGACGCTTCGATACTGCCGAACTTCGCGCCGCGATAAATAAAGTGATGAGTGAAAAGCCGGTGAGTGGGAAGTGATGGGGAGGAGTGATGAGTAATGAGTGATGAGTGATGAGTAAATGAGTCAAACACTTACGGTTCTGCTCCCTTCCTATCACTTAATTGCGCATTACTCAGCACTCATTGCTCATCACTAATTACTTAGCACTCATTACTCATCTAAACCATGATCACTCCAGAAGTTATCGCTGCCCACAATCTTACCCTCGAAGAATTTCAACGTATTCAATCACTGATGGGTCGCGAACCCTCGTTTGCCGAACTGGGAATCTTTTCGGTGATGTGGTCAGAGCACTGCTCGTATAAATCCTCCCGAATCCATTTGCGCCGGCTTCCTACCACCGGTGAACGCGTCATTGTGCCGCCCGGCGAAAACGCCGGCGTGGTTGATGTGGGTGACGGCTGGTGCATCGCTTTCAAAATCGAATCGCACAATCACCCTTCGTTTATCGAACCGTTTCAGGGCGCAGCCACAGGCGTGGGCGGAATCCTTCGCGACGTCTTCACGATGGGTGCGCGTCCGATTGCTGCGATGAATAGTTTGCGCTTTGGTTCTCTTGATCACCCGAAACATGGCCGCCGCAACCGCTCATTGCTGGCAGGGGTAGTTGGCGGGATCGCCCATTATGGAAATGCCTTCGGGGTTGCGACCGTCGGCGGCGAAGTCGCCTTCGATGATGCTTATTCGCTTAATCCATTGGTGAATGCATTCGCACTGGGCCTAGTTCGTCACGATCAGATTTTCTTCGGCAAGGCGACCGGGATCGGTAACCCGATTCTTTACGTCGGCGCGAAGACGGGCCGCGATGGAATTCATGGCGCGACTATGGCGTCTGCTGAGTTTGACGAAGAGGCGTTGGCAAAGCGACCGACTGTGCAAGTCGGTGATCCGTTTCTCGAAAAACTGCTTTTGGAAGCTTGTCTTGAAGCCATGCGAAGCGGCGCGGTGGCGGGAATTCAGGACATGGGCGCGGCCGGCCTGACGTCGTCGTCATGCGAAATGGCAGCACGCGCCGCTACCGGCATCGAGATCAACTTGTCGCTTGTGCCTCAGCGCGAGAGTGAAATGACAGCTTACGAAATGCTGCTGTCTGAGTCGCAGGAGCGCATGCTGATTGTGGCCCACTCAGGACGCGAACGCGAAGTGATCGATATCTTTAAGAAGTGGGACCTCGATGCCGTGGTGATCGGGCGCGTGCGCGAGGGTTCAAACATGGTCGTCAATCACGAAGGAGAAACGGTTGCGGACATTCCCGTCGCCTTTCTCACCGACGAGGCGCCCTTGTATGAACGACCGATGGCCAGACAGAAGTCCCCGGTCCAAAGTCCAAAGTCCAAAGTCCAAAGTTTAAATGACAAAGCTCCCGAACCAAACGATTCCCTATTCAAGCTATTAGCCTCACCCAACATAGCTTCCAAGAACTGGGTCTACCGGCAATACGATCACATGGTCAGGACCAACACAGCCGTGTTGCCTGGGGCTGATGCCGCGGTGGTGCGAATCAAGGAGACGCGGCGCGCGCTCGCCATGTCGCTGGATGGCAATGGTCGTTACTGCGCCGCGAACCCGCGCGAAGGCGCAAAGTTGATCGTGGCCGAAGCTGCCCGCAATGTTGTCTGCGTCGGCGCGCGTCCGATTGCGATCACAAACTGTCTCAATTTCGCTTCGCCCGAGCGTCCGGAGGTAATGTGGACCTTCTCCGAAGTGGTTGACGGAATCGCGGAAGCCTGTCGCGCCTTCAACACTCCCGTGGTTTCGGGCAACGTGTCGTTCTATAACGAAACCGAAGGCCGCGGCATTCTCCCCACACCCGTTATCGGCATGATTGGTCTCGTTGACGATGTGCGACGTGTGGTGCAACCAGGGTTCAAACAGGAGGGCGATCTGATTGCGCTGCTCGGCACCACGGCGGACGATCTTTCACTGAGCGAATACGCTGCGACGATCGAGGGGCTTTCCACCGAATCGATGATTGCCCAAGGAGTTTTGCCTGCACTCAGTTTGGAAACTGAACTAGCAGTACAAGCGACTTGCCTTGAAGCTGCGGAGGCCGGCTTGCTCAGGTCTGCACACGACTGCTCTGATGGCGGACTTGCGGTAGCACTTGCTGAATGCTGTTTCTCATCGCTGAACCGCGAGGCGATTGGGGCCGAGATAAAGTTAAACCAGCCGGCGCTCGAGGATCAGTCAGAACGTTTATCGATCGCGAGCACCCTTTTCAGCGAAACACCCTCGCGAATCATCATTAGCTTTCCCGCTGCATCGCAGAGCGTTGTCGAAAACATTGCCGCGCAGAAAAACTGTCCATTCACCTTAATCGGAAAAGTAGCCGGACCTAAGCTTAGTATTGCCGTTGACACAGCCGAAGTAATCTCGTCAGACATTCGGGATCTGGAGAAGGTTTGGCGCGGTTCCCTTTCGAAAAAACTCGAAGCCGAAGTGATGGCCGCCGGCCGGGAATAGATCCACCGGTCAAGCGCAGTGGCCTGAGAGGCACTAACCTTGCACCCCGTAATCTATCTCAACAAGGTAATGCTTGAAGCGACGAAAGCGCGCGTAGCGCCAGTGTCGTCTGCAATGTTGTATGGCCGCGGAGTCTTCACCACCGTCGCTGTTTATCACGGCAAGCCCTTTCTCTGGCCCGAGCACTGGCGGCGTCTCAAGGAAGATGCAACGAAGCTGAGCGTCGATTGCACTGAAGCAAACGAAAAAAGCGTCGGCGATGCTTTACGAAAACTTATCGCCGTCAATCGCGTGAACCACGGTCGCGCGCGGGTGATCCTGCTCGCGCGCAGCGGGCGTGACGTGTGGAAAACGAAGAAGGCGGGTGAGCGAAAGACTGATCTATTAATCATGACTGGAGAGCCGCAGAGGATTTCTCCTGCGGGATTGTCACTCGCAGTTTCGCCTTACCGTCATAACACGCTTTCGCCGCTGGTTGGAATTAAGAGCCTGAACTACCTGGACGAGGTCATGGCATGGGAGGAAGCGCAGGCGCGTGAATTTGATGAAGCTGTCATGCTCAATGAACGCGGTGAGATCGTTTCAGCCACGATGGCAAGTATTTTTTGGGTGCGAGAGGGAACGTTGCACACGCCAAACCTGAGCACCGGCACGCTGCCTGGGGTCACGCGCGCCGCCGCCATAGATCTGGCCACCGAACTATTTATTCCGGTGATCGAAGGTGTGTACGAGCTCGCGGATCTGACCGAGGCTGAAGAGATCTTTCTGACTTCGGCCAGTTACGGAGTGGCGCCGGTCACCACATTCGACTTCCGCCGCTACTCAATTGCCGCTGAGAGCATTTCGGTTCGAGTCCGCGACGCTTTTAACCGCCTCACTTCCGCTTCTGGCGACCAGACAGAAGTGACCCGGTAAGCTGTAAATCATTGTAATAACTGCGTAATACCTGCATCTTCGCTAGGTTCGCCGAAATAGTCCATTGCCTTCAATGTAGGTGAACGGGTAGAGTAGCGCCCATTCTTATGGATTCGCTGGTTTCCAACCGACGTGCCTCGCCGAATTCTCTTTTCGAGGCTTCCAACCGGCCATAATCAAGTCGATCGATGATAAGTGGCAGGTCACGGATGATGGGATTGTCGTTCCGAGGAGATCTTGATGCAGCGTAAGATAGCCCCCACTCCTAACCAGGCAAGCGCGTCCCCACGTAGGCGCGTGCTAATCGTGAATTGTTATTTTGACGATTCGCGGCTGCCGATGAAACGCACGACCAAGATTCCCCAGGCAGTCGGTCCAATCTATCTTGCCGGAGCCTTTGATCGCGAACTATGCGACGTGCGCTGCTATACCGAAGTCGCCAGCGGTCCGCTTGAAGATGAGGCATTGCTTTCCTGGCCCGATATGCTGGTGCTGACCGGACTGACCAACGGCTTCGATCGGATGCTGCACCTTACCGCTTATGCACGTACCAAAAATCCAAAAGTGATTGTCGTGGCGGGTGGCCCACCGGTTAGATCGCTCCCAATACTTTCGAGAAAAGTTTTCGACTACAGTTGCCAGGGCGATATTGAAGAGCTCTGCGACGTAATCAGGGAATCATTCGGACCCGAATATGTAGCTGAAACTATGATCCCGCGTTACGACCTCGCTTATTGGCTGGGCCGCATCGGTTACGTTGAAACTACGCGCTACTGCAATTTCCGTTGCTCCTTCTGTGCGTTAACCGCGGAAGGTCATGGCTACCAGACCTACGATCTTGAGTACATTCGCCAGCAGATTATCGCTTCGGGCAAGCGAGGGCGAATGTTTTTCCTCGATAACAATTTCTACGGCAGCGATCGAGGACACTTCAAAGCTCGGCTTAACCTCATCAAGGAAATGCGCGCTCAGGGCCAATTTAATCAGTGGGGCGCGCTCGTCACCAACGACTTCTACGCCAAGGACGAAAATCTTCATCTCATCCGAGATGCAGGCTGCGAACTTCTCTTTAGCGGGCTTGAATCTTTTGATAACGACTGGCTGAGGACCTTCAACAAACTGCAAAACACTAAAGCGCCACAAGTGGAGATGATTGCGAAATCGTTGAACGCCGGTGTGGTGTTTTCCTATGGGTTGATGGTCGACGTTTCAACCCGCAGCATCGCCGATTTGCGGCGCGAGCTAAACTTTATTACCGGCACGCCGGAGATCACGGTCCCTTCATTCGTCACGCTTTCCATTCCGCTCCTGGGCACACCGTATTTTTATGAATGCCTGAAAAACGGAACCATTCTTCCCGACACCAAACTGCGAGACATGGACGGCACCACCATTCTTCAGCATCCAGTTGATCCGATTGCAGAGGTAGTGAAGTTTGTTGACGACGTGCAGAGCATGAGGGGTTACCAGGCGCGCGTGATAAAGCACGCGATCGGATTTTCCAAACTCTATCATCGCAAGCTTACGAAGATGCAGATGATACTGGCGGTCGGCGCGGGTTTGCTGGTTTGCGCCCAACCGCTAACGACTTCTTTTTCGAGTTTTAGCTGGATGAGGAAACGACCGCGGCCGCGCACCTACGTGAGCAGCACGGAGCCTTTGGACCATATGTACACTCCGGCCTTCCGAGTTGATTCGCGTTATGAGGATTATTTCAAACCTACGATGGTGACCGACAAGCGCGGCGCCCTGCACGAAGACATCCTGAACTCCGGATTGCTGAAATCCACACCCGCCCCCGAATTTGCGGTCGCGCATGCTGGATGAGACAGGAAGGTCTGTCCTACCTGGCGCGCTCGCGTTCAACCAACACCCGACGGAGAATTTTTCCGGCCGGGCTCTTTGGAATTTCGTTAACAAACTCTACGCTGCGGATGCGCTTGTAAGGCGCGACGTGAGCTGCAACAAAATCCATAATCTCTTCGGCAGTTAGATCGCTGGTCGCTCCGCTGCGAACTACAAACGCTTTCGGCACTTCACCAGCCTCCGCATCCCGCGCGGGAATGACGGCAGCGTCAGCCACAGCCGCATGTGACAGCAAGATCGCCTCCAACTCCGCCGGCGCTACCTGCCGCCCGTTGGTCTTTATCAACTCCTTGATTCTATCAACCACAAATAGCTGGCCTTTCGAATCGCTGTATCCAATGTCGCCGGTATGCAGCCAGCCTTCCGAGTCAATCATCTCCTCGGTCGCCGCCGGGTTTCGCCAATAGCCTCTCATTACCTGTGGTCCACGCACGCAAATTTCGCCCTGTTGATCAGCTCCTAGTTCGGCGCCGGTAACGTAGTCAACGATCTTGCATTCAGTATTGGGCAAACAATAACCGACCGACCCGGGCTTCTGCTTTCGAGGATTCGCCAGACTTGCATGTGACAAAGGACTGACCTCAGTGAGGCCGTAGCCGTATCGGATCTCACAACCAAGTCGCGCCGTACAAGCCCTGGCAACATCGTCTGCCAAAGTAGCCGCCCCGCAGTGGATCAAGCGCAACGCGGCGAGGCTGTGATCATCAATCTGCGGCGCACGCGCGAGCGCCAGAACGAGCGGCGGCACGAGTGGCGCAATTGTCACTTTGTACCGCTCCAGGGTTTGTAAAAACTGTCCGAGCTCATAACGCGGCAAGGTTACGATCGTGGCGCCCTGGCTCAGGCCCTGGTTGACTACGACGTGCAATCCATAAAGGTGATACATCGGCACAACGCAAATCATCGTGTCATTCAGAGTTGACGATTCGCTCGCCTTTAGTTGGCACAGCATCGCGACGAGGTTGCGGTGAGTGAGCATCACGCCTTTTGGGAATCCTGTTGTGCCGCTGGAATAGGGGAGCACTGCCACATCGCTGTCTGGCGTGATTGTCGCCGCCACATCAGCTCCGTCATTATCGAGAAGTGATGCAAACGAGATCGCGCCCTCAGCGTCGCCAATGACAAATATTTTCCGGATACCGGCGGCCTGGGCCACCTCGGTGGCGGTCCCCATCAATTGGGGGATAGTGAGCAAAAACTTTGCACCTGAGTCGAGAAGTTGCCTGGTTAGCTCTTCGGCCGTAAACAGCGGCGGCGCCATGGTAGTAATCGCGCCGAGACTCGCGGCAGCATGGAACGCGAGCACATACTCGGGGAGATTTGGAGCGTAAACGGCAAACACGTCGCCCTTAGTCAATCCGTGTTCGGAAAATCCTTTGGCGAGTTTTTGTATGAGCCCCGGCAGTTGCCGATAAGTGTAAGTTCGTCCGGTTGGACCATCGATGAGGGCCGGCTTATCGCCCAACTCTGCAGCGCGACGCAGCACGAAA
Organism: Pyrinomonadaceae bacterium; assembly: GCA_963724185.1. GTDB lineage: Bacteria > Acidobacteriota > Blastocatellia > Pyrinomonadales > Pyrinomonadaceae > PSRF01. Next base: position 464,047 of record CAVRTN010000004.1, read on the forward strand.
TCGCTAATGCTTACATCGGGAATTGTTACCGGCGCGTGAGGACTCTTGAAGATCATAGATATCTTTCTCCGAGGTTGTAACGCAAACTCTTGGTTTGCGATTGAACCCTAACCTTTCAACGTCTAACCGTCACTGGCCGCAAGAAAACAGTTTGCGTTACACCTCATTTTGAAACGGTTCGTCTCGTTCCTTGACTGCTTGTTTGAAACCGACTTCACCCGCCCGTTGTTGGAAGGCGTAGCCCTCCTTAGTGTGCCGAGCGATGCCGTCAAACAATGTTCCCAGCAATTGCGATGTCTGCAAATTCTGACCGGCAAGAGTCTGGTTTACTAAGAGCTTCATCATCACTAACTGACTGACAGGAAGCTGGGCCACCCGCTCAAGTAGGCTTTCAAAGCGTTCGTCGAGTTTGTCCGCGTTGACGGCTTCGCTGGCAAGTCCCCACTCCGCAGCCTGCTTGCCGGTAAGGCAGTCGCCAGTAAACAAAAGTCGTTTCGCCTTCTCAGCGCCGATGCGATGGGCCCAAAGAGCGGTTGTCGGCACGCCCCAGGCGCGCGCCGGCGGATATCCAATTGACGCCTCATTCTCAATGATCAGGAGATCCGAACAGAGCGCCATGTCCGTGCCGCCGGCGACGCAGAATCCATGCACCTTACATATGACCGGCTTGTCGCTGTGAAACAGACTCATGAAGCCGCGCAAGTTCCGGCTCATCATCTGGTAATCAAGAATCGGATCCCAAATCTCCGCCGGATCGTGATTGGCCATTTGCACCTTTGGATCCATTGGTGATCCTGCGGGCCAACCCATCAACTCGCCTTCGCTGCCGAGCCGTTGCTCCGCGGTCATTACCAGATCGTAGCCACCGCAAAAGCCTTTACCATTTCCTGACAAGGCAATCACGTGAACCTGCGGATCGAGGTTGGCGCGCTCCACACATGCCGCCAACTCGGCCGGCATTTCAAAAGTGATGCCATTGCCACGCTCGGGACGATTGAGCGTGATGCGGGCAATGCGCCCGGTAACGTCGTAAGTAAGTGTCTTGAGAGTGTCCATGATTCTTTTGATACTATCCGCAGACTACGCCGATTGCGCTGACTGTGTTTTGTCAGAACCGCCTGCGTGAGCGGGCGGGATAAATTTGGCTTTTCCAGAAGATGAACCCACCCGCTAACGCAGGTGGTTCTGACATCTGTGTAATCTGCGAAATCTGTGGATAGTTCCTTTCAAAATCCCGGGGCCAGCATCCGCGTGATCAGTTCCGGCTTCTTGAATCCCTGATGCCCCATCCACGCGTCGGCCTCAGCAATCAATGAAAGGCCCTGCTCACCTTTCACTTCGCCCAGCCGCCGTCGTGCAGCCGCAGCGAAGAGTCGCATATCAGCAACCTCAAAACCTTTGATGGCCTCGGCCAGAAATCCCGATGCGACTTCGGGCTGGGACCGCTGGTGCGCAACCGCCCCACGCACTAAAGCCGCGAAAGGCATGGCCCACTCCATCTTCTCTTTTTCAATCTTGCGCGCCAGCTGCTCGGCAAAATGAAGTCGCTGCTTATCGCCGGCCGCGACACCCGACGCCAACGCGGCGCGCGCCCGCAGGTGCATAGCCTCGATGCGCAACACTTGAAAGCGCAACAACATCGAGTCCTCGAGATCCGGCCACTGTCCCTCGACGTGTTTCCAGGCGACCTCAACGTCGCCGGTATAAAGTTCGTTCTGCACAAGTGCGTGCAACGAACTGTAATGCTGCAGATGAAACCCCTCATGCGGCCACGCTTTCAGCGCCTCAATTACTTCGGCCCTGGCCTTGTCCGGATCGTCCTGGGCCAGCCAAATCAAATTCAGGCGCGTACGCAAATCGGTGGCGGCAAAAAGATTGCCCTGGTCCAAAGCAGCCGAAAGCAACCGGGGCACGCGCCGCGAAACTTCGGCTATCTCGCCCTGATGGAGCAGGGCGCTCAACATGAACCGGTGCGCAATAGTCACTTCCCAGGGCACGCCCGTGCAGCGATCACGCAAAATTTCCGCGGCGCGTTCGCAGAGTTCCCCGGCCCGCTTCCAATCGCCGGCGAGATACGCGGTTACTCCGCTGGCCCACGTCGAAAGTCCGATCGCATGTGGATGGCCCACGCGCTGTGACAGTTCCTCCGCCCGGCGCGCAATGTAGCCGGCGCGTTTGCGAGCAGGGCCTCCGCGCGAAGCAACCTGCGCCGCCTCAAACGCCATGGCGCGAGCCACGCGATAAGGCTCGCCGGCCCTTAGCGCGAGCAACAAATGGCGGCTTTGAAAGTCTGCGCCGCGAATCAGGTCTACAGCGCCAAGTCCGGCGGCAACTGCCCAACAGGTGTCTATGCGAACAAGATCCGACTCGGCGACTTCGCCCGCATCGCGTTCGGTAAACTTGAAACCACGCAAGCGGATCTTCACGCGTTTCATTAGTAGCGACAGCAACGCCCGTCGCGGACCCGTCGGGAGGGTAAAACCGACAGCGGCAAGGACCGAACGAATCAAGTCGAGTCCTTCCCGGATGTGGCCGCCCATCAGCAACTGTTGCGCTGCTCGGCGTTTGAAGTCGAGACTTTGACCAGCTGGGCTCAACTGCGCTACTTCGAGATAAGCCTGCGCCGCTTCCGCCGGCCTGCCCGCGTTTACCAACGCTTCGGCCAAACCGCGTGTGAGTTCGACCAGTTCAGCTCCGCGCGAAGGGGCCAGCTCGAGCGCGCGGCGATAGAAGGCGGCAGCACGATCAAATGCAAGAGCGCCGGCTGCCCTGTTCGCGGCAGCGGCCGCATGCATGGCGGCGCGCACGCGTTCGCCGGCTCCGAGATAGTGTTCAAAGAGCGCTTCAGGATCATCCATTCCCCGACCTTCAATAGCCTGGGCCAGGCGTCGATGAATCTGAATCACTTCTCTTGGATCAAGCTGGCTGGTAAGTGTTTGGCGAATTCGATCGTGATAGAGCTCGAGGGTGTGTTCCGTCCCGCCGGTGCGCAGAAATTGCGCCGCGCGCAACGAACTCACCAGCGGCGCCTCGTCGCCCGAAAGCTCAGCTGCCTGGTAAGCCACTTCAGGATTGATTGGGCGACCGGCGACTGCCAGTGCATCCACAAATGCGCGCGCCCCGGCCGGCAAATGACTCAGTCGTGCGTCGAGCATCGTAGCGAGACTTATACCGGTGGTCGCCGTCTGATCGCTCGTCGAGGCGTATCGCGCTAGTTGTTCCAGAAGAAAAGGGTTGCCTCCCGCTTCCTGCAGAATGGCGTCACTGAAGGGTTCAAGACCTGCCTCGTTTGATCCAACTACCTCTCGCACAAGCGCACGCGCTTCCGTTTTGGATAACGCGGAGGTAAGCACTTCGCGGCAACTTTCGGTGCCCGCTTTCTCCAGCAGCGTTTTCAAAAACGGTTTCGCCTGAATATCCTCGCTACGAAAACTCGAAAGCAAGAGCAGCGGTGGCGCGTCGGGCGGACGCAGCAGATCTTCAAGCAACGACGTGCTGTCAGCGTCAGACCACTGCAGATCGTCGATGTAGAGAACCAGCGGCTGTCGATCCGCAATCCGGCCAAGGAGTTCGCGCAAAGCGGCGAAGGCTTTACGCCGGAGTGTGACCGGATCCGGAATTTCCTGTTCAGCATGCGGAGCATTGAAAACGCTGTCCACTTGCAGCATGACTGGAAAGAGCCGAGCCAGCGCGAGTATCTCCCGGGGCAAGAGGGCTGCGGCCTCAGCTTCCGGAAGTGACAACAAATATCTGGTCAGGCTGTCGACCACGCCATCCAGCGCTTTGTAAGGAACTGATTCGCGTTCATAGCAACGACCTTCAAGAATCACTACGTCTGACTGAGACTCGCGCAATTGATCGAGGAATCGTTGGGCCAGGGCGCTCTTTCCCATTCCCGAGCTGCCGTGCAGATAAACCGTCACAGTCTGGCCGCGGCGGGTAAAGGAAAAAGCTTCACCCAACTCTTTGAGCTCGCGTTCACGGCCAATCAAACGCGCGGTTTGGATCGAGGTCATTGTGGGCGGCAACATGATTGGCGCCACCAACGGGCCTGTTTTCCCCTGACCGAGGGCCGAGAGAATGTCCCTCCCGGATGGTCGCTGCTCAGGCTCCCGCCGAAGCAGCCTCATGCAAAGGTCATTAAGATCAGGGGGAATGTTTTTTATCAGTTCAGCGGGCGCGGGAGGATCGAAGTTTTGCTTGTTCATCATCACTTCGAAAAACTTTCCCGAGAACGGCAGCCGCCCGGTGATCGCCTGATAGAGAATGACGCCGACGCTGTACCAGTCGCTCGCGCGTGAGATAGGAAGTTGAGCGCCCTGCTCAGGCGACATATAGTCGGGCGTGCCGGCGAGTGTGAAACTGTCGTTGAATCTACCGCCCTCTACTTCAGCCACGAGTCCAAAATCCAGGATCACAACGCGACCTTCTTTTGTGACAAGAACATTTGAAGGCTTGATGTCGCGATGCAGCTTTCCTGTTTCATGCAAAGCGTGTAGCCCTTCAACGAGTTGTCGCATAGCGGCTCGCAAACGGATCAAGTCGAGCTTTGCGCGAGCGAGCGCGCCGGGAACGGTATGACGGTCGGATTCAACCAGGTCGTAGTTGCCGCGGACTGAATCCAGTTCAATCGTTTCAGCCTCATGATCAGCTAATCGTTCACCGCCCGTAGCGCCCGGAGTCTTTCTAAGAGTTGGCGTCCTGGAGGATTGTGCGCGCTTGGCTGTGTAACCCGGCCGGACGTACTCGAGAAAATTTCCTCCCAGCACGAGTTCCATCGTGAAAAACCAATATTGTCCGTCAGCCATGAGCTCGTACAGGGCCGCGAGGTTGGGATGGGACACATCAGCGAGCGAACGGAATTCATTTTTGAAACGGGAAATGTGCGAGGCTTCCGCGCGCGTGAGCGTCTTGAGCGCTACCACCTTGTCGGTTTCCAGGTCGTGGGCTTCGTAAACGACGCCCATCCCGCCCGATCCAAGCCGGCGGCGAATGCGGAAACGTGCGGTGCCAAGAAAGTCCTGCGAGTGTTGACTCATCGTTGCAGTGAACGCAATGCGAAACCGCGTGAGAATAGAAAATCGAGATCGTGGCCAGAACGAGGATATACTGCCCCGATTCGTCTACTATTGCCAGAGAATTTCGCAAACACGATTCGTCACAAGGAGATCTAAATGGATTGGCGCGTCCTGCTTACAACTTTCGGCGTTATTTTTTTGGCGGAGATGGGTGACAAAACTCAGCTGGCGGCGATGACCATGTCAGCGCAAACAAAAAAACCCTGGGCGGTATTCTTTGCCGCAGCGCTCGCGCTGACGGCCGTATCGGCTATTGGCGTCGTGGCGGGTAGCCTGCTCGGTGAGTATCTGCCATTGATTTGGATCAAACGTGTTTCCGCAGTCGCTTTTATCGTCATCGGTGTGCTGATTCTCGCTGGAAAGTTTTGAGCGCGGAGGGAATTAATAAGATCACGAAGATGCAGGTGAGTAGTCCGCGAGAGTTCGTGTGATTCGGAGATCGCCTTTCCTAGTCCGGCCCGAAAAACGCGTCAACGAGCTTCGAGTGTTATCATTACTTCGAAATTCACGATCCTGTTTCGATAGCCCCAGTTAGTTTCGAGTCTCCCACATGCCCCAAACTCCACACACTGAGCGCCACTTCACTGCCAGCGAAGTCGTGCGCGACGTCGTCATTGGAATGTCGGATGGCCTGACTGTCCCGTTTGCTCTGGCTGCGGGGCTCACGGGAGGGCTTAGCGGCGCAATAAATCACAACGACATCATCGTCACTGCAGGACTTGCCGAGATTGCCGCGGGCTCAATTGCAATGGGCCTCGGCGGATATCTCGCCGCAAAGAGTGATGCGGAACATTATGCAAAAGAACGGGAACGCGAGAAGCGCGAGGTCGCGGAAATTCCTCACGAAGAGATGCGCGAAGTTTCTGAAGTCTTCCAGGAATATGGACTGACGGAAGAAGAGACTCGACCTATCGTTGAGGCCTTACGCAAGCAACCGAAGAAGTGGATCGACTTCATGATGCGATTTGAGCTCGGGCTGGAAAAACCCGAGCCAAAGCGAGCGATGACCAGTGCCCTGACGATCGGCGGCGCCTACGCGGCCGGCGGTTTTGTCCCGCTCGCTCCATACATGTTGACCGACAATCCATCGCGGGCGTTGTTTATTTCCATTCTGATCACCCTGCTGGCCCTGCTGATTTTCGGTTTCGTCAAGGGACGCTTCACCGGCATGCGGCCTTTGCGTAGTGCGTTGCAAACTGCGCTGATCGGAAGTGCTGCGGCGGGCGCGGCATTCGCCATTGCGCGAGCCATCGGTGGATAAGAAGAGCCCGGCAAGCAAGAGGCGTTGAGCTACTTTCAACTCTCTGCGTTATCTCGGCGTTCTCTGCGTCTCTGTGGTACGTGTGTTTGCGGCAATATTAACCGCGGAGTCGAATAGAACAGCTGAGACTGCGCAGCGAAGGATTTCGAACCAAGTCGACACCAAGCCAACTTATTTCTTTACAGCCGCGCTGATTTCAGTTAAAAGCCTTCACTAAACTCTCCCGCAACCACAACTTCAATAGCCTGCGACCAGCGACGGCGCTAAGTGCAGCATAGAATGGAGCGACCAGGAAACGTTATGGATACACCCGCAGATCGACAAGGAATTGACACTCTATCTGACAATTCCGGCATGTTCGGACATCCTCGCGGGCTATCGACGCTCTTCTTTACGGAATTCTGGGAGAGGTTTAGCTACTACGGCATGCGCTCCATTCTGGTTCTTTATATGACTGCGCCTGTCGTTCAGGGAGGTTTGGGTTTTGAGGTCAAGACTGCGGCTACCCTTTATGGGACCTACACGATGTGGGTTTACCTAACCGGATTGCCTGGCGGGTTGGCAGCTGATCGGCTGTTTGGCGCAAAGTTGGCAGTTCTGATTGGAGGCATCGTGATCGTCTTCGGTCACATCTCGATGGTCTTCCACTCGCTGACTTTCTTCTATGGAGGCCTCACGCTCATTGCCATCGGCACCGGCTTGCTCAAACCTAACATCAGCACGATGGTCGGCAGTCTCTATGGTGAAAATGATCCTCGTAGGGATAGTGGGTTTTCGCTCTTCTACATGGGTATTAACATCGGCGCACTACTCGCTCCGCTATCTGTTGGTTATCTGGCCCAGGGTGAATCATTCAAACGGTTTCTCACCTCTATGGGATTCGATCCTGCCACGAGCTGGCATTGGGGCTTCGGGGCGGCTGCGGTCGGCATGACACTCGGCCTGTTTGTCTATTTGAGAAATCGCAAACCACTTGAGCACGTTGGCAACCGGGTCACCCGACCAGAAAAGAAAGCGGCGCAGAAGGTCGGCGGAAGCGCGCCATTAACAGCCGGCGACTGGAAGCGCATTGGAGCGATTTTTGTTTTCTTCCTCTTCACCATTCTCTTCTGGGCTGCGTATGAGCAGAAAGGCGCGAGCCTGAATCTCTTCGCGCGAGATCTGGTGCGCAACGAAGTTTTTGGAATGAGGTTTCCTTCGAGTTTCTTACAATCATGCACACCGGCGTTTGTGATCTTGTTGGCCCCCTTCTTCTCCTATCTGTGGGTGCGGCTCGGAACTCGACAACCATCAAGTCCGGTCAAGTTTACGCTGGGTCTGGTATTCATCGGTCTAGCCTATTGCCTGCTTGTGCCTGCCGCCTGGATGACAGGTCAAGGCCGCATCAGTCCGCTGTGGCTCGTGGGGCTCTACTTTCTGGAAGTGATTGGGGAGATGTGCCTGAGTCCGGTGGGACTGAGCACCGTTTCCAAACTCGCGCCGGTCAAGTTGGTCGGTATCATGATGGGCGTTTGGTTTTTGGCAGCAGCATTCGGCAACAAACTAGCCGGATTTCTCTCGACCTTCTTTGTCGCTAACAACCCGACGCAACTGGTCAAACTGTATGGCGCGATAGCGGTGGGCTTGCTCATCTCTGCCGGAATCCTCGCGCTGCTGACTCCGCGCGTGAAGAAGTTGATGGGCGCCGTGAACTAGCCAAAGGCTGGTCCAAAGTCCAATATCTAAAGTCCGAGGTCAGGACCGGGAAAGCCGTCTTTTGTATGTTGGACCTTGGACTTTAGGCTTTGAACTCTTCGCCAGCTTTTTCCTCCGGGCACAATAGTGCGATAATCCTCAACCAGCCAAACACAGTCTTCCCCGACCAGCGGTCCAACACCCAAAGAGAGTTCCCCTGATATGAGCACTGCAATCGAAGAAACTCAGGAAGTTCCCGAACAAACGGCCAACAAATGGGTCTACCTTTTCGCCGAAGGAAGCGGAGACGACAAGTCACTGCTCGGAGGCAAAGGCGCCGGCCTTTGCGAGATGACCCGCGCCGGCCTGCCAGTCCCACCCGGCCTGATTGTCACCACCGAAGCCTGCAATGCGTTTTACGACAACCACAAAACCTTTCCTGAGGGAATGTGGGAACAGGTGAAGGAAGGCTTGCAAAGAATCGAGGAACAGGTGGGCAAGAAGTTTGGCGACCCGCACAATCCCCTTCTCGTTTCAGTTCGATCGGGCGCAGCTTTTTCAATGCCGGGCATGATGGATACTGTGCTGAACCTTGGGCTCAATGAAGAAACAGTCCAGGGGCTTGCGGCGCAAACGGGCGATCTGCGTTTCGCGCTCGACGCGTACCGGCGCTTTGCATCTTTGTTTGGCGAGATAGTAATGGGCGTGGCCCATGAAAAATTTGAACGCGTAATGGATCGCTACAAAGCGCAAACCTCTGGTGGACGCGACACTGATCTGAAACCAGATCACCTGCGCGAAATCATCGCCGCGGAAAAGCAGATCATCCTCGCGGAGCAGCATGCGATTCCCGAAGATCCTTATGAACAGCTGCGCGTAGCTATCGCCGCAGTATTCAATTCGTGGATGGGACGCCGCGCAATAGATTATCGACGCGTTAATCGAATTCCTGATTCCCTCGGCACCGCTGTGAACGTGCAAGCGATGGTCTTTGGAAACATGGGCGAAGGCAGCGGCACCGGCGTGGCTTTTACGCGCAACCCCTCTACAGGCAAAAAGGAACTGTACGGCGAATACCTGTTGAACGCGCAAGGCGAAGACGTGGTCGCCGGCACGCGTACGCCGAATCCCATTAGCCAGCTGAAAAAGGAACTGCCGAAAGTTTACGAAGAGTTTGCCTCCATCACTGGCCTGCTGGAAACGCACTATCGCGACATGCAGGACTGCGAATTCACGATCGAGCGCGGCAAACTTTGGATGCTGCAAACGCGAACGGGCAAACGCACAGGTGCGGCGGCAGTACGCGTCGCGGTCGAGATGGTCGGCGAGAAGCTCATCGATCGCGCCACCGCCGTGCAGCGCGTCACTCCAGATCAATTGGACCAACTCCTGCACCCAACCGTTGATCCAAAAACCAAGGCTACAGTTTTGGCGACGGGCCTGCCTGCCAGTCCCGGCGCGGCGCAGGGCCAGGTGGTTTTCAGTCCGGATGAAGCGGAAGAACTGGCACGCGAAAACGCCAAGGTAATCTTGGTCCGGCAGGAAACGAGCCCTGACGATTTTCACGGCATGGTGGCGGCGCAGGCAATCGTAACGGCCCGCGGCGGCATGACGAGTCACGCTGCCGTCGTCGCGCGCGGCATGGGAAAACCCTGCGTCAGCGGCGCCAATTCGCTCGAAATTGATTACGGCCAACAGCAGTTCACCGTGGAAGGCACAGTGGTCACAAAAGGCGAATGGATAACTGTGGACGGATCGACCGGCCGTGTCTTTTTGGGCCAGGTGCCGACGGCCCAGCCATCACTGGGTCCCGAGTTCCATGAATTAATGATCTGGGCCGATAAGTTTCGACGCCTGCGCGTGCGCGCGAATGCCGATACGCCTCGCGATGCGAAGGTGGCGCGCGGTTTCGGGGCCGAGGGCATCGGCCTTTGTCGCACGGAACATATGTTCTTCGGCGATCAGCGACTCGCGGCCATGCGCGAAATGATTCTTGCCGATGGTGTGGGAGCTCGTGAGAAAGCGCTCGATAAACTCTTGCCACTCCAGCGCGGCGACTTTGTCGGCATCTTCCGCGAGATGGCCGGACTGCCCGTCACCATCCGCTTGCTTGACCCGCCGCTGCACGAGTTTCTGCCAAACGCCGAAGAGTTGATGAACGAACTCAGCGAGTTGAAGATGGCCGTGCGTCTTGCGACGACGCTTGGTGACATGGACAACCTGCTCGACGAAATTGATGAGAAACGTCGACTACTGAAGCAGGTCGTTCGCATCCGCGAAGCGAATCCGATGTTGGGCTTTCGCGGTTGTCGTCTGGGACTGCTCTTTCCTGAAGTAACGCGCATGCAGTGTCGCGCAATCTTCGAAGCGGCTTGCCAGGTTCAGGGCGAAAAGAAAAAGACCGAACTGGAAATCATGGTCCCGCTGGTCTCTCTTAGCGAAGAACTCAGGCAACAGCGCGAGCTTATCGACCAGGTGGCGCAGCAGGTGATGGGTGAACAGGGAATGACCATCGAATATCGCGTCGGCACCATGATCGAACTGCCACGCGCGGCCTTGATTGCAGACAGCATTGCCGCCCACGCCGACTTCTTCTCGTTTGGAACAAACGATCTGACGCAAACGACCTTCGGACTCAGCCGCGACGACTCGAGCCGTTTTCTTCCAAACTATGTGGAACACAAGATCCTTCCCGACGATCCTTTCCAGGTCCTGGACCGCGAAGGCGTGGGCCAACTCGTTCGCATTGGCACCGAGCGCGGGCGCAGTGTTAAGCCGGATTTGAAAGTCGGAATTTGCGGCGAGCATGGCGGCGACCCCAGCTCGATCGAATTCTGCAATGAGATTGGGCTCAACTACGTGAGTTGTTCACCCTTCCGTGTTCCCGTTGCGCGGTTGGCCGCAGCGCAGGCAGCACTGATTGCAGCGTCAGAAAAGGAATCCACCCTTAATAATCAGTTATAGAACAGCCGGACAGAAATTCCTGCCGGTGTTTTATTGAGAGACAGACAAGAAACGTCTGTCCTACCCAAAGGAGATCGTACGCATGAGAAAGTTAGTGTTACTTTTCGCATTACTTATCGTTACAGTCGCGGCTGCGAGCGCATTCAACTCGCCCGCCGAAGTCCCCGCCCCAGGCACTGCGGCGCCCGCATTCAAACTAGTTACCAACGAAGGCAAGGAAGCAAGCCTCGCGGATTTCAAAGGTCAATGGGTCGTGCTCTATTTCTACCCGAAAGACTTCACCAGCGGTTGCACTTTGCAAGCTCGCAATTTCCAACGAGACCTGGCGAAGTATGAGCAAGCGAAAGCGGTGATTCTTGGTGTCAGCACCGACAACGCCGAATCGCACAAGAGCTTCTGTGCCAAGGAAGGGCTTAACTTCAAGCTCCTGGCTGATACCGACGGGAAGGTTTCAGAACAGTATGGTTCGGTGATGGAGCATGAGGGTGCTAAGTATTCGGCGCGCAACACGTTCATCATTGACCCCACCGGCAAGATCGCGAAGGTGTTCGTCAAAGTCGGCGTCGCGGGACATAGCGATGAAGTCCTGGCCACCCTGGCTGAATTGCAAAAACCCGCCGAGAAAAAAACTGGCGAATAGTTTGAAGTGATTTCCGCCGCGTAAAATTCAGTCACCACTTTTCCATCCCCGGCCGGACTGCTCCGACCGGGGATTTTTTTGCCTATGTCGCAAGTCTCAGCCGGTTCACGCGTTCCCTTACCACGCGAGGCATCTCTTTCCGCAGTTTTCAGTTGCTCGTGCTTTCCCGTTCGCTCTCCCGCTTTAGCCCCGTTTAGCAACGCGCGGTCTTTCCTGCCGGAAGCACGGAAGAAAACTCTCCCTGGCCACGTCCAATTAACTCGATCGAGACGATCACCAACAGCTTGAGGGAGAGACGATGAGCAACGAGGCAGTCACACAACTTTTCAACATCCATTCACACAATCCATCATTCTTCGCAGTTAAAGAAAGCGCAGCTTATCAGGGCGAGCTGCTCGACTTTTGCATCCCCGTGAATTTGCACTTCCCTCCACCCGCGCTGGTTGAAATGATTCACAGCAACCTCGAAGAGATTCTTCGCTATTACCCCGACTATGCCGAAGTGCACCAGCGATACCTCAGCGAGATGACCAACCTCGCGCCGGAAACAATTGTCCCTTGCAATGGTTCGACCGAGATCATTACCGCGCTTTGTCAGAAAACGACTGGCCCGATTGTCACCTCAGTGCCGACTTTCAGCCGCTGGACTGATCTGCCTGAGCAGTTAAATGTTCAGCTTCACACGATTACGCGCCGTCGTGAAAATGCATTCCGACTCGAGGTGGATGAGATTATCGCTCGGGTTCGCGAAGTCAACGCGCGTACCCTCGTCATATCCAACCCAAACAATCCAACCGGCGCATGGCTGTCGCTCGAAGAGATCAAGTCTCTCGCAGGTTCACTCGAAGATCTCGATGCCGTCATCATTGACGAATCGTTCATAGATTTTTCCGATCTCGAAAGTGCCGCAACACACGCCGCTGACAGTCCAAATGTGGTGGTCGTAAAGAGCATGGGCAAATCACTCGGCTGGCACGGCGTGCGACTCGGATACGCCGTTGCGGAACCCAGGCGCGCTGAGGAGATGCGAGCACGGCTTCCCTTTTGGAACATCAACGGCCTGGCGGCCTATGTTCTGAAAACTGTCATCGGTTTCAAACGCGAATATGAGGTTAGTTTTTCACTGGTTGCGGAAGACAGAGAATACATGCAGGAACGCCTCGCGACTTTACCGGGCCTCCTCATCTATCCATCAAAGGCAAACTTTCTATTTGTTGAACTCGAGGATGGCGTGTCGGGGCGAGCGCTTCGTGATCAACTTTTGCACAAGCATGGCGTCATGGTTCGGGAATGCAGCAACAAGATCGGCTCGAGTGAACAGTACCTGCGTCTGGCAGTGCAGGGACGCAAGGCTGTTAATGTGCTGGTCGACGCGTTGCGTGCTGAGCTAGTAGGCATGGCCGTGAACTATTCCGTGCTTTCCGCGGCATAGTTTACCAAAGCAAAAAGGGCGTCCAGCAGTGGACGCCCTAACTGTTGATCTTAATGGTGCACCCGGCATGATTCGAACATGCGACCCCCTGATTCGTAGTCAGGTACTCTATCCAACTGAGCTACGGGTGCCTCTGAAAGCGAATTTTGAATATAAGGGTGGGGTTTTGGAGTGTCAAGCGAGCGAGTTTCGAGGTAGTGCCCTAATTTGAATTACTCCTCTGCGTGGTCTCAGCGTTCTCTGCAACTCGGCGGTTAATATTGCTGCCAACACACTCACCGCAGAGACGCAGAGCGCGCCGAGTTAACGCAGAGAATTGAAATTAGGTCACTATCAGTTTCGAGATGCATTGGACAGTTCGACAAACTTCAGTTTGTCGCAATGCGACAAGCTAAAGCTTATCGAACATCACCTGATAATTCACCACCAGTTGATTCCATGAGTTTGAGTAGCCGCAGGTAAGCTTTGCGCGTAGCGCGCTGCTCTTTTTCGTATGCGCGGGTAAACGCTCTTACGTCGCCGTCGCAGTGTGGGCAAACCTCTGTGCCAGTCATGACATGACGATTGCACCCGCGACAAATGATCAACTCCACCGTTCCGGATGGGTGCGCCGCTGCCGGCGATTTCGCGCGACGTCTTTTCGCGGGAAGAATCTGCACCAAACCGGTTTTCCCCAACGGGATGGAATTCACTGAACTACCAACCAAAGTAAGCGGCTTCGCAGCTGAGTCTGTTGGAGCCAACTGGGGCAAAGGTTTACCGTCGGAGCCCTCCAACACCAGCTCGAAGCGTCCGTGGTCGAAAGGCTTCCCTGGCGCTCGTTCTATCTGCACGATGCGCTCGCGCATTCCCTGTCGCGACATTTCCAACGCGCGATGATGGCAATACGGATTGTTGCCCGCGCGACCGAACAACACGTGCGTGGTCCAGGTGCAACCAGCGCGACAAACATCTGCGTAATAACAGCCGCGACAATATCCCCACAGATCATTGACTGTGCGGGTGCGCGTAAAACTTAGCTCGTCAGTCTGCCGCCAGATATGTTCCAGAGTCAGATCGCGGATGTTCCCGCCGGAGTAAGGACTGGTGGGCAGTGATGGACATCCTTTAATCGTTCCATCAGCCTCAATCCCGATCGTGTTCTGCCCGGCGTTACAACTGGTCCAATGCACCCGGTCGTCGCCGCTTCCGCGCCAGAGTGCCTCGTAAGGACCGAAGTAGCCAATATTATTTCCCGGTTGAATCAAGAGACCACGATCGGCGCCTTCCTGGTAAAGCTCTGCGAGCAGCGGCATCAACTCGAGGAGATCATAAGGCTGCAGCAGCAGTTCCGGATTATCAGCTGCCCGGCCCATCGCCACCGTCAGTTGAATTTGCCAGTTCTTCGCGCCCGCTTCGATATAGAGTTCCATCAGGTCTCGAAGTTGCGGGATGACGAGCGAAGTGATTTGCGTGTTGACGCTGGCGGTGAGTCCATATTTCTCAAACGCTCGCAGCGCGTTGAAAGCCGCGTCGAACGAACCTTTCACGCCGCGCAGCCGATCATGCACGTCCTCGAGCCCGTCGATGGAAACGCCGGCCGCTTGCAACCCGGCTTCGGCGGCCAGGCGGATACGCTCCTCAGTTAAGTGAAGGCCGCCTGATTGCAGGCCGCATTCCATTCCCTGGGCGCGAATTTCCCGAATGATGTCGAGCCAGTCGCGACGCAGATAGACTTCGCCGCCAATCAGCGTCACCTCGCGCGTGCCGAGGTGGGCCAATTGGCGGACGAGATCCAGACACTCCTCTGTGGAGAGCTCCTGCGGACGACGACTACCTGCGCGCGAGCCACAGTGCTGGCATTTCAGATCACACGCGAGCGTGATCTCCCAAACTGCGTGCACAGGGATTAGCGCCGAGCGATCTTCGGTAGATAGATACCGGGTTGGCTCAGCCATGAAACTGGTCCTTTGCGGGCCTTATCTCTTCGCGCCCAGCGCTTTGTCGAGCGAGGCCAGAGCAGAAGTGACATCGGCGACGTGTTTGCGCGCCTGGGTTGAAAGTGCCTTCATCTCAGCCAGGTTGCCACGCTTAATCGCATCGCGGATGGGCATTCCGTACAACGGTTGGACAGGAAACTTTGGTTTCGTTGTCGGCACCTTAATTGGAGTCTTAAGGGCTGCTTTCTTACCTGCTTTCTTAGTTGCTTTCTTGGCTGGCATGTTGATCCTCCTATAAGTGGGTGAACTTCGTTTGGGTGGAGCTCAGTCTCCGCAAATCATCAACGTTTCGCCGTTAATGATTTATCAAGTGCATCAAGGGCAGACTGAACGTTTTTTAAGTACTGACGTGCGGAGGTGGCGAGCGCTTTCATCTCTCGCGGATTACCGCGAGCGATCGCTTCCCGAATGGGAACGCCATAAGGAGGGATAGGTCCCCTGCCGGCAGATGCTACCGCAGACTTTGCGGATCCCTTCTTACGCGCCGTCGCCGATTTCTTCGACGTCTTGGTTGTCGTTTTTCGAGTTGGCATTCTAGTCTCCAGGTGTTGAGTTTAAGTAAGCCGAAGGGCTGTGGAGAAAACGTTCAACTGGACAATGAGAATGCGGGGATTAATAGTTCAATTGAGTGAGGCTGTCAAGATAATTTTTGAGTCCGACAAACTTCAGATGTTGCGATTCAACCACAACCCAAAGCTTGACGGACATCCGGCGGTCGATCGTTCAACGCGCAAAATAACCAGGACGCGTGCGAGCAATTAACTCAGGCTGAGTCACTTCGATTCGAATCTCGCGCCATTTACCATCGCGTCCCGGTGCGCCGCGATAGGCTACCGAATATAGCGAACGCAAATCAGCTGCCACCTCAGCATACAATCGCGCCATTTGGTCCAGCCTTTGAATCTCGTTCAACCTTCCGCCGGTGCGGTCAGCCAGACTTTGCAAACGCGTGCGCGCTGCCGCGTAGACCGCAGTTTGGATCGGAGTCGGCAAGGCTATTCTCTTTGGATCACCTGAGGGTAGCGCGAGCGGATAGATCGTAACGCCAAGTTTGTCAGCCGCGCTCAGCACCTGATTAAGTTCGCTGCTTGCTTTTGGATCAATCGAGGCCACCGCCGCGGCGTCAGTATCAGCTTTCGAAGCCAGGGCACTATCGGATTTGCGAACTCCGGTGTCGATTCCATCAGTCAGTAACACAACCGCCTTCCGGCGTTTACCTTCTGTCTCTAATTCCTTCATGGCATATCGAAGCGCGTCGTAGAGATTCGTTTGGCCCGCGCCCTCGGCAATTTGAATCGCGTATGCCGTCTTCGCCATGTCGTTTGTAAATCCGCTCAGCTTCTTTACCTTCTGGTTAAATTGTACTACAGCGACTCGATCATCAGGCGAAAGGGCGTCGAGAAAACGCCCGACAGCCTGTTTCAACTGCGGTCGAAAATTAACTGTTGAGCCTGACATATCAAGCAACAGCACCAGGCTGAACGGCGCCTCGGTGGGCTCGAAGTTCAGGATCGGCTGCTTGACGCCATTCTCGAAAACTGTGAAGTCGTTCTTCGAAAGGGATCTAATTACCTGCCCGCGCGCGTCAACCACGCCCACGTTCAATTGCACGAGTGCCGTGTCAACCGTTATCACGTCTTCAGGGTCCTGCTGCTGGGCCGAAACACCTGCCCCAAAAGCGAACGCACACATTAACGTTAACTGCGTCAGCAAATTGAACGAATGACGAGGCAAGCGAGATTGAAATAGGAATCTGAAATAAAGTTGATTCATACGAAAAGTGGTTTCACCCTTTGTAATTGAGTATCCCGGCAAGCAAGACTTTTTGCAATTGTGCGCGATTCGCTCTCACCCGCAAATGTTAGCTGTTTTCGGACGCGCGCCGCATCATTTGAGTTGCTTAGTATTGTCAGAACCGCGCTGTTAGAGGGCGGAGTTCAGACCTTTTTTCGCACTACCGGGCGCCATTCGACCCTTATCGGCCCCGCCCACTTACGCAGGCGGTTCCGACAAGCGACTCGGCATGATTTACAAACCAAACTTCTGCGCTCAGTGCGGAACGAAGATTCTGCGCCTGCGCTGGCATCTCTGGACCAGCCGCAAGTTTTGCGATGGCTGCGCGCGACAGTTGCGCAAGTCGCGCTTGACTGTGCCGTTGTTAGCCGGCATGGCGTTGATCGCCTCGGGATATGTCGCGGGCCGCAGCCGGCGGGCCTCCCCACCACCACTGACGATTGTTAGACGAAGCGACTCGCCGCTTAGCGATGCTCCGGTCAAGCGGGCCTCAACCTCCGCCATAGGTAACGAACCTCGCCCTGCGTTGGAGGGAGCTCCGGCCTCGTCGCCATCGGTTGAAGAAGAGGTCTATTTATGCGGCGCCCGGACAAAGAAAGGCACGCCCTGCTCAAGACGCGTTCAAGCCCCGCGGCGCTGCTGGCAACACAAAGGGATGTCAAGCATAATTCCTGTCGTTCCAATCAAATAGCACGTTGTCGGAATAGGCTTGTGTGCCCATAGTGTGACAAGGACGCCATAGCTTAGCCAAATGACTCAGGCATTTGATGATTGGCAAAGCGACTTCGATTGTTTCCCTCGTACATCAAGGGTTAGGGAGATGGCGCGAATTTGATGAAGATCCTAGACTGCAAGCTCTGCCGAGGCTTTCGGAAGTAGAGGCATCGAAATTGTGCAATGGTGTCCTTGTTTCGCACTGTCAATCATTGTCGTCTACGTCGAGAATTCCCTGAGAACCAAATTGTGTTGATATTGGTCATTAAGCTTCTACCGTTGTCCGGCGCTGAACGATTTCCGACGAGCTTGAGACTCGCACCTTGCCACAACAGATGGCTGAGAGTCGCTAATTCGAAACGCCCCGCAGGTACCTCAGAGACGGCTCCTGGCGAGTTGCTCTCCTGTATGGGTACAATCCTATTCCTTTAAGGAAGCCTGAACCTCATTTATGCCTGACGGGATCCACGGATCATCAAACGTCATCGCATCGACTGGCGGAGCGAAGCCGTATGGAAGCATATGCAATTTTAGCCGGAGGGGGAGTCAAGGGCGTAGCCTTAGCTGGATGCTTGGCAGCTGCGCAAGATAAAGGGGTCGAATTCACAGGCTATGGTGGAACCTCAGCTGGTAGTATTGTTGCGCTGTTGGGCTCCGTTGGATATACGGGTTATGAAATTCGTGAACTGCTGGGCCAGCAAAGCTTCACGACCTTTCTGGACGACGGAGGAATTGAGCTTGAGAGGCTCAAGACACTGGCGAGGTTTGTCTTCGAGGATAAGCGCCTGAAGTCCGTCCGCCTTGCAAAGAGAATCTTTTCTGAAAGAGCTCTCATCAAGAAACTCTACGCCCAGGCTGGGCTATACAATGCCTCCAACCTCGAGAGCTTCCTGAAAGAAAAGGTGAGAGCGCGTTACCCTCGACTCACTGAAAATTTTAAGTTTTCAGAATTGCATCAGGCAGGAAGCAGGCACCTGAAAGTTGTAGCCGCAGATATCGTTGCCCGGCAATCCCTGACTTTTTCAAAGAATAGTACTACCACTGAGTCTGACTGGCCGGTCATTGCAGCGGTAAGGGCATCAATGAGTTATCCATTCGTATTTCGACCCGTTCGGATGCATACTAACTACTTGACGGATGGGGGAATAACCAGCAATCTACCGGTTTTCCTATTTGAAAAAGAACGCAAGTCCCATAACCTGCCGGTTATGGCATTTGATCTCATTGTGCCGTCGACACAAACACCTGGTGACGAGAATTACAAGCTTTTTAAGTTTTCGGAAGACATGCTAATGACAACGATGGAATCAAGCGACAAACTTCTTCAGGGACTCATCACTGGCCTCCATTACATTCCAGTTAGAGTTCCTGTGGGAATCGATACGCTGAAGTTTTCGCTTTCACAAGAAGAGCAGACGCAGCTATTCGAAGCGGGTTACACAGCAGCGAAGCAATATCTCGAGAACGATGTTAGGCATTGGTTTGAGCGAAGTGGAAGCCGTATAACCGAGTTACAGGCTCAGAGACCGGTGCGTCCCGATACAGTAGAAGGTTTACTCTCTGTGATCGCGAAGGATTTTGAATTAAACACCAAAGCAACGGCCGTCAGATGTTCGATCATGATGCCAACGGGTGAAGATACTCAGGTTGTTGTATATCAGTATGGCATGACAGGGCACCCCGACGCGGAGTCTCAGATCAAACTTACATCAGGTTGGAGCGGTAAAGCTCACTCTCTGCGAAGAGTTGTCGCCGCGGACTTGGCCGCGGCGCAATGGGGGCTTTCTGACAGTGAACGCGCAAAGATTCCTGAGGACCGCAAAGCAGCCTTGAGTATCCCTTTATTTGATGTATCGAGCTCGATAGATGGAAGAATCGATTCAGTAAGTGATCGATTGCTCGGTACTTTGAACGTGGATACCAACTGCGAATTATTAGCTTCCCATTGGGGTACCTTAAGTACAACACCGGGACCATCTTTTGAGCTTAACGACATAGTTCGAAATCGGTGTCTTTTGTGGGGCGAATTATTGTCGCGTCTGCTGTCATAAGTGCAACTAAAAGCTACTTTAAGCGTAAGAACTAAGATGAAATCTAAGGAAACAGATTCTGATTGGGCTGACGAGGGGATCTACCCGGCTGACGATGTCTACGGGGCAACGTCGGATTTTTGGGGGGAAGCAGCAGGGAAGGACACCTCGGTATCGGCTGGAACACAGGGCGCGCTTGAGGATGGGCTTTCCACCGAGGAATCGAGTGGTGAGAGCTAAAGACCTCGATACTTGCGCTTGACCCGAATAGCTGCTACGGGGGCTAAACAATCATCACGTTCCCTCTCTCATTGCTCGAAGGCCTCAGGGGTTATCGGCGCCGGCGCGCCGGTGGTCCGATCCGAACTTGTCGTCTTTGTTGACAGACAGGTGTGCTTCTATTTCGTCCAGTCAGCGCAACCGGGACGCCCGGGCAAGGACATCAGACTTACCTATTTGCATCGCGAACGGTGTTTTATCGGGTCGAATAGGGGAAATTTAATTGCGTTCAAGGTCATTCTGGTGTAAAACTCACAGCGTTCTAATCAAAATGATTAAAGTCTCCCCCATCTGGCGGACCTCGGCGCCACTTCTACGCGATGGGGCGATTACCGGAAGTGCCGCAGACTTAGTGTTCTCCGACGATGAATTGTGGTCTTGAGTACGGGGATTCCAAAATTATCTCCGCCTCAAAAAATAGGCGAGTCGAGCCGTTTTCCGTGATATTTTGCTCTTTTGTCATGGACAAGCCGACTTGAATCGAGCTACAGGCTTAACCTTGGTAAAGCTTTCAGGTATTCTTGCTTGAAGGTGTCGGCTGGCTTCTATTGATGAGTGGCTGCCTGTGGCTATCAAGAATCTTAGTGCCAATCTCGACTGGCACAGATTTCGTATAGCAGTAGTTGGCGAGAACCCGATCACGATCTCAGGGAAAGTCACAGATTTATCTTGAGAACCGTTGAATCCTTTGATTTAACCGCCCACTCATTTTGCGGATGGAGATTTGCAGATGGCTACGCATAAAAGAACTTACACCCCCAAGCACCACAGGGGCATCAGACCTCAGACATCGCCCCAAAAGGAACAGCCAAACCTGATCCGTGGCTTGGACACTGCTTTGTTGGCGACTCTGCTCAATGCACGAGTGCCAATGATTGATGCCCTGATAGAACGGAAGGAAAAATCGCAGGTTGTCACTCAAGAGCTCATGCTATTGGAGTTCAATTACTGAACCTCGCCCAGTAGTTTATGACCTCGCCCCAGACTCAGGCTCACCCCTTCGAATTGTCTGCTTTTGCTCCCGCTAATTTTTTTTTGGCGCTAAGCAATCGGTTTGTGTCACCTGGTGACATAGCGACGAAGGATCGGGCTGTCTACCTCGCCAATTATCTCATTCGTCTTGGGGCGCGCTTAATTATCACAGAGTATCAGTATACTGACACGGGATACTTGGATGACTATGCAGCCTATTACGTAAAGTGTTTTGAATCATACGATCGCCGATGCAATCGTATCCACTTCTTCTCTGCCGCGATTACCAAAGAACTGTTCCTGCGAATTGTCGAAGGCAAAGCTAGCCAGATTGAACACAAGCGGTTCGTGGACTCCTATCTTGGCTTTGTCGTGGCGCGGCCTTTGCCTGACGCCATCATTGGGCGCACAGTCCTCAAAACCTACGATGCGGATAACGGAAGGCGAAACTACACCTGCATTCGAGAGTATAACGCCAGTCTGTTTGGCATCGACCTTAAGGTCCAGAGCCTAGCCTTCCAAGAGCAAGATACGGTCATAGCGGCTTGCGCTACCGTAGCTCTGTGGTGTGCCTTTAATAAGACACGCGATCTTTTCAACAACTCGCCTGCCCCTACTCCTGCCGAGATTACAAGAGCCGCTAACCGCTTAGTATTTCATTCCCGTTCAATGCCGTCTCACGGATTAAATTTACAGCAGATAACTAGTGCCATTCAGCACATTGGTCTGGAGCCGGAGGTGATTCGGGTAACTGAAAACACTCCCTTGATTTCACTGCTATATGCCCACTTGAAGTGGGGGTTGCCAGTGATTCTTGGAGTTGAGATCGAGGGGGGTCGACGTCATGCAATTACGCTTGTAGGTTACTCTCTAAGAAAAGAGCGTGTTCGCAAACACGAGGTTACCGAACACACTGGCGTCGAGATCAGCCCGCCGATGGTTGGGCTGCGTATCGACCGATTGTTTGCCCACGACGACCGTATTGGTCCATTCGTGCGCTTAAACATTGAAGAGCGCGAACATGAGGGACAACGTCGGATAGCATTAATCCCGAAATGGCCGACAAAGTCTGACGGTTCTCGAGATTCGCCTGGATCTACTGATGCGAACGAAGCGGAACTTTCGCGGGTTCCTGCAGTCATATACCCTGAGACCGTGATAGTTGCGGTCCACCATAAAATTCGTGTGAAGTTTGAGGACGTTGAAAAACTCTTAATAAAATTTACAGAGGTTTGGCGTCTAATGCACCCGCCTGAGAAGTCTATTGAGTGGGACGTTCACTTGACTACAACGAATGAGTATAAGGCGCTAATGAAGAAGGATAAAACGCTGACGAGTCATACCAGAACTGCTTTACTTTTGAGACCGCAGCCTAAGTATTTTTGGCGGTCTATCCTTCGAACTGAAGGCAAAAAGGTCATGGAGTTGCTCGCTGACGCAAGTGACATGTCTCGATCCTTCCCTATCTACTCCGCTATCTGGTACAACCAGGAAGACAAAGCCCTGCTGCACGACTACTTGGGGTCTGAGAAATTCAAAGACTCTACGGCACGCGTGTTAGGAACTCGCTTCTGGAGTTTTATGAGGGACTGGACAGGCGTAGATAATCCTGTTACTTGATCAGCTCGATCTGTGGACAGATAGCTTGGGTGTGGACGAGTGCTTGGTTAGCGACCTTGGGTCGGCACTTGAAAACCAGTCAAAACTCACCTGAAGCGGTCCATGTCCATGCGGCAACGGTCGCAAAATACCAGAAGCGCCATCTGGCAATACTTGATCAGATTCGCCCAGAAGTTCGCCTCCGTTCGAATCGTTTCAATCACTCCGCGTTCTAGCCGGCACACTCACATAAAGCGATCAGAATCTACACTGAATTAAGCCTGTGCCTCGAGCGGCACTAACCCCCCGAACGCATAAGCATGATCCTTCTGAGTCTCAGCGTCGGCGAGTAACGCACTCCTGATCTGACTAGACTGCAGCTCCCAGTAGTCGCAAGTAGCTATAGTCCTTCCGGGTGCGTCTCCTACATAGAGTGCAGGATCTTCCAAAATGTCCTTGTGGTGCTTCGGAAGTTTCTCAAGAAGGCTCGCAAGATCCGGCTCCTGCCAAGCACGGTCCAACAGCCTTGAACCTGAGCGTCGGGATTCCCGCGACAACCTCATTACAACATCATAGGCATTCGGATACCCCTGCAGAGCCAAAACAATGTAGAGCGGTTCGGCGGCCACCAAATGCTTGCTGGCTTCGATGTGCTCCTTCATCTTTGCTGTGTTGGTCGTTACCTTTCCCAACGCGTCAGACATTCTGAAAACAGCATACACAAAGCCAGTAAAAAATTCCGGAACGAAGCGTGCCGAAGCAGAATTAGTTAGATCTCTTTGATGCTCAGAAATCTGGTCCATGTAAACCGTCACTATACGGGGCATGAACTCCTTCCAGAGGCTCTTTACATTCTCAAAGTTCTTGGGATTCATCTTATGTGGCATCGTAGAAGAGCCAACTTCCTGGTCATCATAAGTGTCTAAGAGTTCCGCTATTTCACTCCGCATCAAATTTCGCACGTCATCAGCGAGATTCGCCAAAACTGAAAAACATGAGACGACCGCATGTACCAAATCTACCAGCGCCTCTGGCTCGACGATTTGCGTTGAGACTGACGTGTCGCTCGGCTTTAAACCGAGGTCGGCAAGCAATTCGGCCTCGTACTTGGCGGGATCATCAGCATCGAACAAAGACCAAGAGTTAAATGCTCCTACAGCCCCCGACATTTGCCCTCTTAAGTTTCGATGGGCGGTATCGATAGCGCGAATACGCGATCCGATTCTGCTCACGTAAAGCGCCATTGCGTAGCCGAACGTTGTCGGTACGGCGTGTTGTCCGTGCGTGCGCCCGATTTGAACGTCGTAGGCATGTTTCCGTGCGAGCTTAATTAGCACACCCTGAAGTTCTATGAGATCCGGAAGAAGTATGTCTCGCACCAATTCCTTGTAGCGCAATGCTGACGCCGTATCCATAACATCTGCTGAGGTCGCAAATAAATGAACGTATGGCTGCGATTCGGGCGAGATACGTTTCCTGATACAGTTCACCAGCGCTCTGATGTTGTGGTGAACTCGGTGCTCCTCTTCGTACACCTCTTCGGGGGGTATCGTTTGAATCGCTTTTTCAACTTCGTCAGCTACTCTCGGTGAACATATGCCGTACTTGGCAAGCAAACGCACCAGCGCCAACTCAACCTTTAAGCTGTAGTCGATGTTCGCGGCTTCCGACACATACGGCTTGAGACGAGCGAAGAAACTCGGATTATCACCGTAATACCGATAGTCCAAGGGCGATATAGCGTCGTATTTGTTCATTGTTGTGTCGCTATTAAAGTGTATCTCAGAGAGATTGAAAAAGCATGAGAGGCCCGCTTGCCGCTATGATGTTTGCTGAAATAAACTTGTTTTTTCGCACCATTCCTCAGCCTTGTCAAGTCATGCCGACCTCCACTTGTATTCAGTCCGTTGATAGTCAGCCGTCGCTCTTGGGAAATTGCTTCTGAATTTGGGGAAGCGTCAAACCCTCTTCCTGCAATTCCCTAATTCTTTTGCACCGGGCAATACTGCTGTCGGGTCGATAATAGCGCTTGTTTCCGCGGCGCTTATTTGGCAGGAGGCCTTTATCGGTCCAATGATCTATCGTGTCATACGTCTCGTCCGTAGCTGCCGCTAACTCATTAGCAGTGATGGAATTGTTATCTTTTCGCTTTTTGAGTGTCAACTTAATCGCCTCTCATAAAACACACGCCAACTGGTTGACGAGCCTGAAAACGTACCTACCAGATAATGCGCACCATCAAGACCTTGAGCACCTATAGGACTATAAGGACTATGCAGGCCTTGAGGACTTCTAGGTGCTCTAGGTCTTAATCTACAGTCCGCTGGGATTAGTTGTCAAGCAGCTTGTTTCAGGTTTAAGGATGTCCCCCGGGCAGAGCTAGGTGCCCACAGTCGTAAGTTTCACTTGCTGGAGTTATATTCGGTCAGCTATCTCAGTTTGGAGCTCCCTGATTATGTCGTTTCGGCAAGTTGGGCCTGTTATAGGACCACTACAATTCATCACTACGTCACGTCAAAACATCTTGACGGCAACGTGTGCTTCCGGGCCGGTCTCCGGTTGTATCGCATGGCATACGGCGCCAAAGCCTTTAAATCAAGAGTCTATTTTCATGTGTAAGATATTTGGAGTGGCCTCTGAGCATAAGCAGATTTCTGAAGGGGCGGATCCCGACTGCCTTCCTACAAAGGATGGGGGACACCTCTCGTGGATTGTAAAAGATCCGACGACCGAGCTGTGGACGATCAATCTTTCTAGATTCGATAACGACCTCCGTTTGTCCTCGATAACTTCACCGGCAAGCAACGTGTTCAATATTGTGACAAGACCGTACTTAGCTCTATTTGATGGCAAACCGTGCCTGATCTATCTAAACACCGATCCAGCTGGGCAGACTGAGATTCACACGTATTTCATAGAATCTCAGATAAACCTGGATGAAAGACTAATCATCGCGTCTCCAAATGACATGGTCATTAAATGGTCAGCAAGTCATCTCATAGCCGCCATTGAGACAAAGAACGAATTGCACGTGTTGAGTTTCAATGGCCGTAATTGGAAGGTAATAGCTAACATACCGAAGGAAGGCTCTGTATGGCCATATCGATTTGATTTTGCAGTAAGCGAGGACACTGCGATGTTCGTGATGGAATTTGACGAGCGTCAGAGAATCGGTACAGTGGCCGTGGATCTATTGAATGGCACATTTGATCGTAAGTGGGGGATCTGTGAGTACGGAAAGTTTCCGAGCATTGCCACAGCGAATGGGCGGTGGTTAATTAGCTGGGTTGGTGCACCGGCCCTCCCCTTGGACCTTCAGGGAAAAGAATATAGCGCTGACCACAGCGCCGCATATATTGACGTTCTGAACGAGATTCGTTCGGAAGGCGAAGCGACGGCAAACGACTCCGGGCAAGACCGTAATAGAAGGTCCGAGATGGAGGAGATATGGGACGTCAGCTATGTTCCACCCTGGGCACCGTTATGGCTCGGTATGTTGGGCAACTCTGGAGAGTGTGTTGAGACATATGGTCCTCTGGGCGCCGGCACCGACGAGAATTTTGCCACGCAGATGTCCTTTCAGGGCAAGCAGGGAATTCTCATGTGGCGCAGTCGTGAGAGCCATGCCACGGAGGACGAAGATGGCTGTCTCCTAAAGGCGAGAGAAATCGTTTTTTCCAATGAATGATTCCGACTGGAATTCATCTCAGGAACAAAACCGTGTGACGAACTACGCAACTCCACCTTCAGCGGACTCACGTCGTCGAGCGCAATCGTGAAATTTGAAGTCGTGACGGTCAGCACTGCGACCTCGTACAAGCAGTCAGCCCCAACCGCGATCTATCTCTTTTGCCCCCGGTTTCCAGATAAGAAATCATGCACGGCCGCTTTGGAAACTTCCGTCACGACTGAGACGAAATCGGGCTCAGGGCGCAGTCCGAAACACCAAGAATTGATCGAGCTTGTCGCTCGCTCCCTCTCGCTCTTCAGGGAGGACGTGGGCATACGTATCCAATGTAAATGAAACCCTCGCGTGGCCAGCCTGTTCACTCACGACCTTCGGCGGGACGCCACTTAGCAGGCTCAGAGTGACATATGAATGCCGAAGATCGTACAACCGGATAACCTCTAGGAGTCCCGCCCTGCGGATGGTTGGCTTGAAGTGATAAAAGGTGAGAAACCGCCGGCCGATCGGAGTTCCGACACCAGTCGCAAATACTAGGTCGTTATCTTGATAATCAGACCCCATCTTCATACGCAACTCATTTTGTTTAATGCGATGACGTTTGAACTCCTGAACTAAGGCTGCGGGAAAGTAAACGCTTCTTACTGCGGCCTTGGATTTGGGATCATCCCAGCGCCAGCCCCCGCCTTTTACAAGCTCGATGACCACTCTGCGAACATGCGCCGCCCCTCGTTTCGGATCACTTAAATCAAGCCAAGCCCATTGCAAGCCCAGGTACTCTTCAGGCCTTAGTCCGGTCGCCAGCGCAAACTTCAGAATGAGGCCCCATGAACTTAGCTCCGTCGCGGCCAGGAAGCGCTTGGCCTCCTGTGGAGAAAGGAAATGCATTTCCTTTTTTTCAATGCGGGGCCCTCTCACGGAGCGCATCGGACTTTTCGCGATCAGTTCAATAGTCAGCCCCCAATTCATTGCAGTACACAATCGGGCGTGAACATGTCGGATTGTTCTTCCTGAAAGGCCCTTGTCTCTTAGTCTCTTGTACAAGATCTCCACATGGTGCGGCCGTACTTGGGTAAGGACATGATCGCCAATGAAGGGACGGACATACAGCCTCATGAGGTTTTCATAAGAAGAGAAGGTGTTCTCTCGAATGGTGTGTCGCCAGGCCTCCAACCACTTATCCAGAAACTCATTGACTGTGAGCGTCATCGCGCTGATCCAGGTATCGGGATTTTCCTCTCGATTTCGATCGCGCTTAAACTCATTCTCACGCGCCCATCGCTGCGCGTCTTTCTTGGTGCCGGTGATCGTTCGATTGAGATAAAGCCGCTTGCCTTTGGAATTTCGTTTAAGGAAGATTCTGACTAGATGCTTGTTCGGGCCTCGGCTAATTATTTGTGCCATAGCGTCCCCTTACAAGGGCTGTAGAGTTGGGCTGTCCACCACTTAGTGAATTGGAAGACTCCCAGGGTTAGGCTGCGGTACGCACTCCCCCGCGCTTAATAAATTCAGAAACGGAACCTTGAGTGAATCGCAGGATCCGCGGACCTAGATTAATGGCCGGCAGTTCCTGGTCACGCGCGAGCCTGTAGACCACCTGCGAATTCGTTTTCAGCAATGCCGCCACCTCTTTAGCTTTTAGAAGCTGCGTTGGCTTCGTTGGCTCTGGGCTGACCATTAACGACACCAGGCGCTCGACCAGATCGCCCACTTCGGAGGCAAGTTTTTTGGTTGCGTCGGCACCGCTTGGTTGTTCTTCAACCACCCTTGATTCCGAACTAACATCGCGCGCCATCACATCGATTTTGGTTGTACCCATAGCATCTGGCAGACGATGAGAGTCGTCTTCGTGGATAATTTCCTTCGCGTCCGCCTATTGGCGATCCTCTATGTGCGGTTCTTCGGGAACTGGGGTGGCATCAAGCATTAATGCCAATTGTTTAAGCCCTTCCACGCTGCACAAATGAGACGGGTCAGCCTCTTTCTCCTCGTCCGGAGAATCGTCATAGTCCGTCCACTCTTTACAAATCCTGAGCGTCGTCTCGTCTGGGATCCTGATAACAAGCGGAGAAGCTGGGTTTCTCGAACCCTTCAGAACTTCAACATTCATACCCTTTAGTGGGTGGTGCGGATGAGTTACGGTCACACGAGTGCCCTTAAGGGCCTTTGATGACGCACTCTTCACTGTTCTTAGGTACTCACCATTCAAGATGCAACTCCTCTGCGCCTTGCCAACTCATCTCGTGCCGGCGCCGTTCAAGTCCTGAAGGCAAAGCCGTCATTAGGTACTCATCATTCATAATGCAACTCCTCTGGGCGTTGCCAACTCACAACTATTTAGCGTGCAAGTTACTTGCCTTAAACATTCTGAGGTTCGGCTAGATACGATTCGACCGTCGAATTGTCTCCTTAAGGACAGCTACTTGCTCTGGGTTCAATTTAATCCACCATGAGACGGATCCAGCGTCACGAACCGCGTCCAGTCGCCCATTTCGACACCAAAGCCGAACGGCGGTCCCGCCGACTTCCAACATTTTCGCGACAACACTCACTTTGTACCGGCCATCTTTTCGCTGTTTTGGAAAGAAGCCGCGGTGGTAACTTGCTAAATGGTGAACCCGCCGAATTCGTGCAACCCGTTTTCCTGAAAAAAGGTTCCCATCGGTCAAAAGGCCTGATTCGTTCACTTTGTCAGCGATCTGTGTGTTGGTGTGATCTGGAGCAAGATTTGCAATGTACTCGATTACATCGCTGCCAGTTTTCTTGTTGCTTCCCCGTTTCCGTAGTTCAACCTTGAGTTGGGTACTTGCCAAGGTCTTCCATCGCGCGGCAACTTGAACTGCGTATCCGTCTCTTCTAAGCGTGACGTCTTGAATCAAACAGCGTAAGAGATTTTTTCTAGCCACCATGTCAGTGGTGGTTGCTCCCCATATCAACGGAAGGTTCTGTACTGATCTTTCAATCGACTGTCGCTCATCGATAGTGAGATTCCGTAATTCCGAGGCTTCGGAGGGAGTACCTTGCCTGTTCAGATCCAAGAACTCTTCCTCCTTCTTCTTCAATTCCTCCTGCACACAAGCAAAGGCGTACTTATTGTTGAAGTCAACAGCGAGTAATCTCTCTTTAGTTTGTTCGACTAGAGCCCTCGCCCGTTTGAGATGGATATTCCGCAGTTGGTTTCGTTGTCGGGACTGCTCCTCGACCCTCTCAACGGCCTGGAGGGATATCTTTAGTTCTGCCGGCTCGACCGCTTGCAGAAACATCTCCCCAATTGCTACATCGATCGCAGTACCTGGCATCATCTGACATTGATCGGACGCGCCGCTCTGGCTCTCATAGGTACAACGGTAGTACGGATCCTTTCCCCGACGAGGATATATGACCGACATCCGACGACCACATTTGCCACAAACGGCCAAACCTTGCAGGAGGCCTCCACCAACTCGCGCGGCGCCGTTCCCGCTTCCTTTTGAGATCCTACTGTTGTCTAGTATGCGATCCTGGTTCTCAACGAATCGCGACCAGCTAATATAAGCGGCATGCGCATCCTGAATTAGAACGCTCCATGCCTCACGCGGAAGCTTAACGCTATGTTTTTGAAACTGTGGAACTCCGGCCCTATCGAGAACCACCTTTCGTTTGGTCACTGAGCGGCCATAAACATACGCACCGGCGTAGACCGGATTACCTAATATAAATCGAGTCCGGTTCAATTTAAGCCTCATCCATTTATACTCACCACGCTTGGGACCACTTCGGACAAGTGAAGGGAAACTCAGCTTTTTCCGCCAAAAATACTTCGCTACACCGGCGGAGGAACGTACCCGATCGAAAGTAGTGAATACCAATCGCACTGCATCCTGAACTTCCTGATTAGGATCAAGAATGAGTTTTCCATCGTCTCCGTAGACAAATCCAATCGGTGCGTTGAGTCTGAGCTCTCCTTTCCTGGCCAAATCTCTTCTCGCTCCAACGAGCCTTTCGGTGATGAGACGTAGTTCCATTTCGCCGAGTAGCGCTTTCACTTTCATCAACGTGCTGTCATTGTTATCACTTGCGTCATATACGCCATCCGGGTCGATCACTAGAGTTCCCGTGAGGTGACAAAGCTTGATCAAGCAGTGCCAGTCCGCTGAGTCGCGCGCCATGCGACTTGACTCAAGACTGAACACTGCGCCGACACACTCCTTAGAAATCGCATTTAGCATGTCAAGATATCCGTAACGACCGTGCGTGGAACTTCCTGTGGTAGCCTGATCTTCATCTATTACCTTGATATTTACTTCCGGCCATCCCAGTTGAAGTGCCAGGCTTATTACGTCTTCACGTTGTCGCCGACCACCTACTATGTTCTTCTTAACGCCACCAACCGTTGATTGGCGAACGTAAATGCAAGCCAGTTTGTCCAAGTGGTCTCGTTGAACCTTGGACGCTGCGTTCTGAAAATCCATGTAACAAATTCCTTTCTCGGCTTTTCGCCCTGCACACCTCAGTGTTGACTGTCCCCTCACACTCGAGATTTCATTGGACGCCGTCATCATCATCGGTTTGAACCTGACCGGCTTGGCTAATAGCCAATCTAAGCGCAAGGTGCAGGAACATATTGATCACGCTTTCTCGAGTCTCGTCATCAACGGCTTCCCAAACTTCGTCTGGGATCGTTTCAATGGTGATTTCTTCTTCGTTCACCATGGCTGGCCATCCTTGTTCAGGAACAGCGGCCTCATCGCCACGTCGGAACGAAAGAGGATCTCAAACCCTCTGCACCCGAAATTACGAATTGAGGTCAACGGCTCCAAGAGATTTTTTCGTCGACTGTAAAGTTTTTTTTCAAGCACCTTGCAGAGGACCCAACTTTGGGACTGCTGTTTTGTTTTCCGTAGCTTCATAGACGTCCTCCTCGACTCAAGCCGGAAATTTGAGTTGCGCCACACTGATATGTAGGCAATGAGTGGGGACAACCCCGATCAATCACACTGAAAATCTTTACTTTTTTGCTTGAAAGAACCATCGGCGGGCGGTACACTAGCGGCCACTGGGTACACAAATCCCGCCGCGCCATCAGTAACGCGTGGAGATTTGCCCTGGAGAGACCGGCGACACACCATTTCTCCAGGGCACTTTCTTTGTAATGCCTTCTGCTTTGCTTACGCCCCTATCCCAGGTTCCGCGCTGGGAGGGGCTCTATTCTGGTCCACAGCTTAATCCTCTAAGTCCTTCTAGTAGTAGTCACTACGGGGTTTACTTCATCCGACCTGTCGTTGTCAATAGCAAATGGTTGGTCTTTTCGAGCTATCCGAGGGACTGGTGAATTGGATATTTCAGAGGTAGAAAGGGTGAACGAGTTTAACGTTGACTCGGTTGGAATTAATTGAGCAGTTCACGCAATGACAAGAATGGCGACGGGTACTGTGACGCGGTTGGTATGGTTTGGATTACTTCAGAGCGGCGCCGCCTCGGTCCTAAGCTGCTCGCGACTTAACAGGAAATCCGGCTCAGATTGCGACCGCCTTACCGACGCGATTTAGGCTTGGTAGTCGGTTTTGCCTTAATGAGTACCTTCGCCGGCAGTTTCAAGTCATCGTCGATCAGTACTTCGACGGAAATTCCCGCAGCCCTGGCATACGAGAGCACGACCTCCAATGAGGGAATGCGCTTGTTGCGCTCAAAATCCGAAACTTCCTCACGCAAAAGGCTCTCTTCCATACCCATCATCCTGATCATTTCGTTTTGGGACAGGCCCAGCGCCATGCGCATCTGACGGAGTTTCCTGGCCAGTACCGGCTTACGGCGTTTAGTTCTAACCATCAGGAGAACCTCCTGACGGTAGAACGCCTTCGCAACAACCCTTTACAACCGCCACGTTTGTGGCTACGATTGGCCTATTAGTAGTAGCTACTACTAAGACACTCAGAAAGTTGGTTACCGCCGAAAGTCTTCGTGTTCGAGACTCTTGGGCGGGGCCTCTCATCGGTCGATTTGTGGGATCGCCTTAAGCATCGCTCCTGAATTTTTCTGTCAAAGAATCTGTAACGGGCAGAGTACCAAAAGCGTGCTGTTGCGTCATCTCTTCTAACGAACCAGATCCTTCGCTTTCTAAAAGGAAATTATGAATCGTCTTAACTCCCAAAGTGCGGCCCTTGTTAATCAGAGGATGCTCATCACCGTACTGCTAATGGTCACCAGCTGTTTTTTGGGTTGTTCAGCTGGCAAGATGGGCTTGGCGCCTCGATCAATCGATGACGAAGCTGAGGCCGAGGCAGACAAATTTTGGGCAACCCAAATCACAAAGTGCGGGGATGACTACTATCGCAAGCTCGAGTTCTTTAAGGGCGGCGAGTCCTGGTATGAGTTGCAAACTCCTTCGGTTCGCGTTTCCCCAAATGTCCTTACAGAGGCCCATCGCCTCAACGGTTTGGAATGGCATGGAAATATTTATCTCGAGACGAAAGCCAGCCGTACCTGGGATCTGGGAGCGAACAAATGGAGCGAATGGAGTAATGGTGTAAACCGGGGGGACGGTTTTTACTATGAAATGAAGAAATCCAAAGGCCAGTGGCATATAGATTTAAGAGGTGGCCGTACGATACAGTATCCCGCTATGTGCCCGTGGATTGCTCGAAGCTTCCGAGCTAAGTGGCCTCCGAAAAAAGCGAAGAAGAACCCGCTGTTTCAGGGTGTGGGTTATCCAGATTCAGGACGGAAGTCCCTTTATGGGCCAAGGACCACGAAATTACCAAGTCCCACAAGCAACAACTACTGAACAAAGCCTGATCAGTTATATGCAGGAGGCGTTTGGCCCGTTAGCGACTTTGCTGCTGACCGGTGACCGCGAAGAGGAAATCAAAAAGTCGCGTTCCTTCACGATTCTTACTGACAATGGTGGCGTGAACACCAGGCATTCGATAACACTTCGTTCATCAGATTCTTCCGGCTTGCCCTACCAGAGAGAGCCTCTGGTCCTACTCGCCCTCCTGAAACTCTCGTTAAACGGCAACCAATGCGGTGCAATACTTTCACCTATAGATGCTGTCAGTCGGCTACTAGGATGGGAAGAATCAGAGGAGACGGACCACGCGATCACAGCCGCCATTAGAAAATATTTCAACCTCTCTTATACAAGAACCGACGACATCGCTTACACATTTCCCGAAAGGTCTGAACGACTGATTGGCATGTATCACCTGGTTCGGTACTGCGAATTTGGAACGGACACACTTGGCGGGGAACCGGAAGATCGTTTCGAGGGAATTGCGGTTGAATTCAGCGACAATGTTGTGAAGGAAGTTCTTGAGCGGCGACTCTTCAGAATTAATTGGCCCGCGACAATTTCCCTAACACCTGCGGATAAGGTTGCTTAGATACCACAAATTATTGTCGGGAGTAGTTCACCTATGTGAGGCAGCGATCGATAAGTCTGGCGACCCGAGCCAAAATTGCGCTGGTCTACCGAACTCCCGTTGCGCGGATCACTGAATGCACCTCGTAGTTGTTCCGGCAGGCATGAGTCATTTTGCTCAACTCCATAAACCGTGGAGACCCTCCATGGTGCAAGCAGGACACTCGGCACTCGCTTTGGATTAAGATTCTCATCGTTGCTATCTTCTGAGGGTTGCCGTATGGTGGCCCCACCCGAGAGGCTGATGCGATCCTCAGAGCTAAGTCGGAGTTTTCTTCTTCATTGGATTCGATGGCATTCAAGAGCTTCGCAATCATACGGTTGTGAACGAGATCTATTACTCAGATGGCGCTCGTTGGCTACTACTCCCAGCTTGGGGACGGTTTTTCGTTCGCCTAGGCTTGGCGCTTTCGTCTGTAGTTGAGACGAACGCAAGATTCGTCGCGGCCTTGGCAGTTCCAACTCGATCATACGCAGCCGCGCTCACGGCGTTCGGAATCATCATCTCGCGCTCGTCTTCTCCGGTGAAACAGATATCTTCGGCCGAGCACTTCAAACAACTGTTACAGGTCAAGGAAGGCACACCAGTGACAGTTCTTAAAGAAGGTATTAAGCAGAAGGGCGTTAGCGAGGGACCTTATAAGGTCGGAGATAAGATTTGGTTGCGCATCAGATTACGTGGCGGAGAATTTGGAGCTTGGACATTAGTTCAGGAATCTGACGCTCTGAATGTTGAGATAGTAGAGAACGAAGATGAGAAGGTTCCGAAACGGATCACGGGAAGACTGATAACACCAATCAGCTCATTTGCTCGGAATGTCGTCACGGCTAAAAGCGTCCCTACGTTTGTAACTATTTCCCGACTGGATTGTCTCCTAATTGGACGACTCAACAAGTTGAAGCCTGAGCTTGTTGAGACCAAATTTGCCACGCGCGGTGAAAGTGATGGGGACTTTAGTGAAGGCAGACTACAGGATGTGATTAGAGTACGGAGTCTTTTGGATCCAAGCGAGCACTTTCGGTCAGACATTCTTAGCTCTGCTAGCCATGGCGCATCGAAGGCGACTCAGAGCGCTCCGACAGTAGTAGTCTTTGATGGCTCGGCTAGCTTTCTACGATCGCGCGGCTGGTTCGAGACGGCAAACTGGATCATTCTTTTGGACCGTACGGACTCGACTTTTGCTGATGCAATGATGCTCTGTAACCAGGAATATACTAAGCGCCGGGCCGATGACATCGATTTAGAAGGAATCTCCCCCATTCCAACCGGTGTTGATCTGATTTCTTACTATGAATCACGTTGAGCAGAGCGAACTACTACGGGCGAATAGAGTCTATGACTGTATTCAGAGGTCTTCACTGCATCGGACCTGGGTGAGTTTTCCGGAACTCAAAGATTTGGCTCAGTCTTTTAGAGAACTTAACTTCCAACTAGGCGAAGATTCAAAGGCGGACTACTGGATCCTTTTCAATTGGCGTGTCCGGCATTACCAATTCCTTTTGTCAACTCTCCCTCTTCCTCCCAATCATTCTTCATTGGACTCCGCTGGAAGCATGACAATACTGAACCGTCGATTGGCCACGTGCTTCCATTCATATCCTGCACATACAGTCGCAGCAGGCAATCTGGTCCGGGCCTTCGACGTGCTAGCCAAGCGTGACAGGAGTGCCCTACTAGATGCGCTAATCAGTCAAGGCCTTGAAAATGCCGACTCGACTGTTCTTGTGATAAGGGAAGGCCAATTTATTGACAGTGTTCAGCAACTGCTTTCCTCAGAACCATCAACGAGCCGGATGCGGGCCATGAGTCCCTATGAAGTCGTCAGGAATGATTATTCTAAGAACCTAGTTGTCCTGGGAGCCCGTCGTTGGTACCCAGAACACTTATTTACAGCGCCCAGAGCTGAACACATTCACCTATTCTGTTACGACTGGATCCAAGATCGTTGGAGTCCTGAGGGTGTATTTGTAGGTTCAAAGATCAAGTCAACGAGGGCTGGCACACTTGAGAAGAACGCTGACGTCATCCAAACGGCGGAACTGATTTCAGGAATAATCAGCCCCGACGAGTTGATTGCTGAGATAGATTTGAGTCACTTTGCGGTCCGCTTCTTGCAGTCTCGGGCCGAAGACATCGAGTCAGAAGAGGCCGATGCGCTTCTGCTATCACTAGAAGGAGGGGCGGGGGTTTTCATTGATGCTTCTGATGAAAGAAAAATACTAACCATCGATTTGGAGGCGGACGAAGGATTTGATATTACAGGTCGGAAGCTTTCGAGACTGCAAAGGATACCAGCCTCACATATCGAGCCGGGAATATTCGTTTTGTTGCGTACAGGTGGCGGAGGAGACTATCTCGTTCCCGTCGCCGATAGGTTTTTGGGACAACATATGCAAACTGCCCGAGGTTGCCAGGCAAAATGGAAGTCGTTACTTCGGGAAAGGGTACGGGCAAAGAGCCTGTTTGAAACGAGCGTTGAATTACTTGATTTGGGTTCAATCCGAGCCGAGGAGAACAATGTGCGTAATTGGATTTCCAGTAGGAACATCGGCCCACAGGATATACGAGACTTTGAGGCGATTATGAGATTGATTGGGTTGGAGGAGCACACGACGGAATACTGGACCAACACCGAAGCAATTCGTTCTGCGCACATGAAAGCCGGCTTTTACATAAAAAGATTGCTTCTCAAAGTCGTAGATGGTGCGGATCTATCCACTCTCGAAAAAACTGGAAGAATGGAATTTGAACTGACGGGAAGTGGTGCTGGAAGTCTGGCGGCATTCAGAGTGCTTGCTGTTTCAAGACAGACGTATAGGATAGCCGCGTCACGGATCGGCGAGTCTTTTGAAGGTGAGCAATTCGTGGACGGCGCAGCGTAGGGTTATCGAAAGCGAAGAGAACTCACAAGCATGGGAAGTTCTAAAATGAGAAAGCCGCGTCCAGTTTGTGATGCCTGAAAACCAGGAGTCGCTCGCGAAGAGGTTACCATGGCCGATCACGTTACCAATAGACGCCGCGTTATCCAGGGACTCATGGATGAGTTGGTTGGCCCCTCCCCCCGTGGGCTCGAGATTGATTGTTCCGTAGACGTCAAATTTATTCGCGCAAAAGAGTCGTACGGTCCGTGGAAACAGGCAGGTAGCGGTGAAGAGATATTACAGCGTGATCTGCCAACAAAACGCTACGGTGTCGGCGTGCTTTACCCGTTAGGGTTAGCTGTCGAAGAGGAAGAGCCTGAGAAGCTGAAGGCTGAGCAATTGAGCTTGGCACAGAGCTTAGAAGAAAGCCCTCAAATACTTGATGACGAAGACGCACTCGAGGATCAAAAGAACGAGAATATTGCGGAGATCGCCGCCGCGTCCGCGATCGAGGATGGTCAACCTGACGAGACAGACGACCTCGACCTCTCAAGCGCAAATCTTTACAAACCAAGTAGCATGGCTATCAGTTTTTTAGCCGCATTGGACGAAAAAGCGGAGCTGATTGTAGAGGCCTCTGGCGGTCGATACCGTGACAAGACAATCGAGGTAGAAGGAAAGGAACGAACGTGGTGGCTTCGGTGCCCGGTTAAGATTGAGGCAAGATATGCCGGTTCGTCTATCCTTTCAGCAAAGGGGGCAGTCGTAGCAGCAGCTTCACGTCCGATCGATGAAAACGTGGATGGATTAGATCTTGAAATTAGTGTGTTCGCGCGACCTTATGAAGTATCTGACCAGGCGTTATTGACAGTCTGTCTTGTGAACCGAAAGCCCAAAACTTCGTCGGCCAATCTTTATTCTCTTTTTCAATCCCACTTTAAGGTAAGCATTGTCTCCCCGGAAGGGAGAGCGGGGATATTGCCTTATCCTGTACCGGATGCTGCCCAGCCAGACGACGAGGAGCAGTCTCTGTCACTGCTCTACAGGCGAACGAGCACATTTGCGGTGGGTCATGGCTGCGCAGCTGATTGGCATGTCAGTCCGGTAGACTCTCAAGTAGAGTGGGTGTCCGCTGAGTGTCTTCCATCATTTGAAACTCCAAGCATAACGCCTGACCTCAAGCGCGAAGATGGAAGCTCGGTTGAAGTTCCCATGGCAGAATTAGCCGGACTTGTTCCGGGTGAGGACGGGTTCCAAAGCTTGGTTGAAATTGTCGAATTATATGAATCATGGATCACAAGGAAACGCGCTGAAGTAGCTGGCATTGATTCAAATCACAGGGCAGCTGCTGAACGACATATGGATCTATGCTCTAAAGCTGCCGCAAGGATGCGCCAAGGCTTGGAGTACCTGAAAACCAACGATGATGCCAAACGGGCATTCCAACTGGCTAATCACGCTATGCTTCTCCAACAAGTGCGTGGTAGGCGAGAGCCACGCAAGGCAAGGTTTGATTCCAGGTCTAAGCGCATCGAATTTACACCACTCCTAACCGAGCCGGATCTGTTGAGTCCTCCTTCCAACCGGGGTAAGTGGCGAGCTTTCCAAATTGCGTTCCTTCTTCTCTCAATTCGTTCATGCGCAGAGCCACAAGATTCGGATCGTGACACGGTGGAGTTGATATGGTTTCCAACAGGCGGAGGAAAAACGGAGGCTTATTTCGGGCTTGCCGCATACTCAACTTTTCTAAGGCTTCTAAGGAACAGCTCAGACACGGGTGTACATACACTCATGAGGTATACGCTTCGGTTACTCACGTCTCAGCAATTTCAAAGGGCTTCAGGGCTTATTTGCGCGATGGAATACCTTCGCAGAAACGAAGTGAAAGCTGGCAACGTACTTGGTAGGAATCCCATTAGTATAGGCATCTGGCTTGGAGGAACAACCACGCCTAATTCCCGAACGGAGGCCATAAAAGTGCTTAGAGCACTAAACAGTGGCAAACGGTACACAGAGAACCTGTTCGCGCTAGGTCGATGCTCGTGGTGTGGTGCGCAGATGGGAGTCTTAGAGTACCAAGGAAAAAAGCCAGCGGGAGCGCCTCGAATACTTGGTTACGAAGAACTCAGCAACACCGTTGTCTTCAAATGCCCTGACAATGATTGCGAGTTCCGAGATGGTCTGCCGGTCTATGTTATTGATGAGGATATTTACGAAAAGCGCCCTTCATTGGTGATAGGAACAGTTGACAAGTTTGCGATGCTCGCTTGGCGCCCTGAAGCGAGGAGAATGTTCGGGATTGACATAGACGGTAAGCGAGAATTATCTCCACCGGGATTGATCATTCAGGACGAGCTACATCTGATTTCGGGCCCTTTGGGATCTATGGTTGGTCTGTACGAAACCGTCATCGAGGAGCTCTGCACCGATCGGCGCGAAAACTCCGCGGTACGACCGAAAATCGTCAGTTCGACGGCTACCATCCGCCGTTATCAGGATCAGGTCAAAGCTCTATACGCGCGCGAGAAAGTTGATCTTTTTCCTCCCCCGGGTCTTGAAGCAGATGACTCTTTCTTCGCAAGGTATGCAAGATCTCAAGATGGATCGCCCGTTCCGGGGCGGATGTATGTCGGCGTCCATGGACCCGGGCTCGGTTCACTCCAAACTGTACAGGTCCGAACATTCTCCGCACTGCTTCAAGCGCCAGTTGAGTTTTCAAAGGCAGAGCGCGACCCGTGGTGGACGCTACTTCTATTTTTCAACAGCCTGAGGGAGCTTGGAACAACGCTTTCGCTCTTTCAGTCAGACATACCGGATCACTTTGGTGTTTTACGGAATCGAATGGGGTTGACAAAGGGCAACGTGCGTCGGTTTTGGAGACTTAGAGAACTCACCGGTCGTTTAAAGAGCAGTCAAGTTCCAGAGGCCATTTCTGCCCTGGAGGTCCCTTGTACGAGTGAGGCCGATGACCCTGTCGACGTTTGCCTGGCTTCGAACATTATAGAAGTGGGAATCGATATTGATCGATTATCGTTAATGTCGGTTGTAGGACAACCAAAGACTACCTCGCAATATATTCAAGTTACCGGTCGTGTGGGCCGCTTGTGGTGGGAACGGCCAGGACTTGTTGTAACTATCTACAGTGCATCGAAACCCCGGGATCGTTCACACTTCGAAAAGTTTCGAACCTATCACGAACGTCTTTACGCCCAAGTAGAGCCGACAAGCGTTACTCCATTTTCTGCACCGGTACTTGACCGGGCCTTACACGCTGTAATGACGGTTTATGCTAGACAACTTGGCGATAGAGCACTGGCAAACAGCCCTTACCCATTCCCCCGCGATTTAGTTGATCGCTTACGCGAGATTCTGATCCCGCGCGTCACGGACATAGATAAGGATGAGCTGTCCAATTTCGAACGAGTATTTGAAAATAAGGCCCAAGAGTGGAGGCAATGGGAGAGGATGTCATGGACTGGCAATTGGGACCAAACTGACACTCCGATGCTGCGAGCAGCGGGAGCCTATGTTAGCCGGGAGCGGGAGCGAATCTCATGGCCGACTCCGCAATCAATGCGTAATGTCGATGCGGAATGCCAAGCCCAGATAACGCAGCTCTATATCAAGGGCGGGGGTTCCCAAAGTGCCTAAGGGACCTATCCGCAGAGCACAATTGATAGCTCCGTTTGGGGTTGGTGCGATGGTGGTCGTTAGAGACGGTACTTCGCTCATTTCGTGCGGTCTAGACCACTGGTATGAGAAGGAAGAAGAGATTGAGACGGGTTCGTCTTCCGATCTTAGCGAGTACATGTTTGAGGAGTGGCGCCTACAACGGCAACTTCGGGTGAATCACTTTCGCCTACCACCCGATTATCGGACGAATCGCCGACCCGGTGAACGCGTACCGAATTCCAAACTGACGGTGCCATTTCTACGATTTCCGCAATGGCATTTCTGCCCTGACCTTCGATGCAAGCGACTCTATGAGGTTCCGTTGACCGCTCGCGACAGAGTTAAGTGCGACGAGTGCTTCACTCAAAAGAAAACGAGGTACTTGGTACAGGTGCCGTTCGTTGCTATGTGCGAACGAGGACACATCCAAGACTTTCCATGGCGAGAATGGGTGCATTCTTCAATCAACCCAAGTTGCACGTTGCCGATCCGGCGAATTGCGACTGGTGGATCGTCACTCGCAGCTGAAAAAGTGAAATGTGGGTGTGGGAGCGAACGGACACTGGGCTCGATTACGGAAGCTACTTCAGATTCTACCTTCCTGACAAATCGATTGGATGCTGGGGGTGAAAAGTACTGGTGTCGCGGAAAGATGCCGTGGCTCGGATCGGACGCGCAAGAACCTTGTGACCGCCCAATTAGAGGTTCGCTCCGAAGCGCATCGAATGTTTACTACGCTCACATGAAAAGAGCCATTTATCTTCCTCGGGGCAAGACTGGAGTTCCAGACGAGTTACTAGACGATTTGAGATCACGGGAGATCTTCACGCCTATTAGCATGCTAACTGAAGCTGGCATTCAGGTAACACCGAGCCAACTCAGGGCCAAGTTCCCGGAAATGCTTAGTCCGTATAGTGATGAACAGATATCAGAAGGTCTCCGAATTATGTCTTCATCCGAAAAAGGGAACGGAGACACTAGGGTCGCGGAAGATGATACGGAGACCGCTTTCAGACGTGCAGAATACGAAGTTTTGCGGAATGCGCGGGATGAAAAACAACTGCTGATTAGGACGACGAACCTGTCTGACTACGAAGATATTATCGCCCGCCATTTCTCGAGAGTGCTGCTGGTTAACAAGCTAAGGGAAACCAGGGCTCTAGCAGGTTTCAGCCGAATAATTCCAGAGAACAATGACGAGCTTGAGAGGCGAAAGGTCATGCTGCGACGGCATGAACTACCCACTTCTCAATCTTGGCTACCCGCATACATAGTGTACGGTGAAGGAATCTTTTTGGAATTCAATGAGGCAGCCCTGAGAAATTGGGAGTCCCGAGCAGCCGTTGTTTCAAGAGCAAGCACCCTTAACAAAAAACACCAGCAGCGAGGACCGAAGGGAGTCTCTGCAACTATTTCCCCGCGTTTGTTGTTGTTACATACCTTAGCCCATCTCTTAATGAACAGGCTGATATTTGAATGTGGCTACGGTTCAGCATCGCTCTGTGAACGTCTTTACGTTTCTGACAATATAGCGGCTCCCATG
Source organism: Pyrinomonadaceae bacterium (assembly GCA_963724185.1). Taxonomy (GTDB): domain Bacteria; phylum Acidobacteriota; class Blastocatellia; order Pyrinomonadales; family Pyrinomonadaceae; genus PSRF01. The sequence goes on from CAVRTN010000004.1 coordinate 505,624, forward strand.
GCCGGCATCCTGCTCTACACAGCTGCTGGCGACGCAGAAGGGACGATGGGAGGTCTTGTCAGGATGGGAAAGCCTGCCCATCTGGAGCCAATGTTGCGCAGAGCATTGGAAGGTGCCCGGTGGTGCTCTGCCGATCCCGTTTGCATGGAAATGGCCTCGCGAGGCGGACAAGGTCCCGACTCCTGTAACCTTGCCGCGTGTCATAGTTGCGCCCTAGTGCCAGAGACCGCCTGCGAGCTCTTTAATAGGTTCTTGGATCGAGGCATGATCGTAGGTGACCTGTCGTGTACAGAAATTGGGTATTTCGTTTAGCGGTTAATCGTGATATACCGGTGGCGTTAATTTTAGGCGGGAAGCGCAATCAAGGAGGACTTTAAAAATAACTTACACTGCCACAAAAGTGGACCACGAACCGTCCGACAAAATACCTGTGATCTCTTACTTTACCGGCGGGGGGTTTTTGGACCTTGGCTTTCTCGCTCACGATTTTCAGACCGTTTGGAGAAATGAAAACACCAGCGCATTTATCGAAGGGTTCGAACATGGTATGTCGACCCTGTTTGGGCCGAAGGGGGGCCACAGGATCGAAAACAAGAATTCAATACTTACTATTACGCCAAAGCAGGTCGCAAGAGAAGCCTTCCATAACACTGGGAAGCCAGAGACATTTGGCGTAATCGGAGGGCCGCCATGTTCTGACTTCGCGAATGGAGGTAAGCACAAAGGCGGGGAAGGAAAAAACGGGATGCTGACTGAGGTTTTCGTCGATCACATCCTCGAACTACAGCCATCCTTCTTTCTCTTTGAAAATGTCAAAGGTCTCTTCCAAAATGAAAAGCACAGGTCGTTCCTCGACGAGCTAATAGGAAAACTTGGTACACATTACAGCACCAGCATGAGAGTACTGGATGCACTACAATATGGCGTTCCCCAAAGCAGGGAGCGCGTTTTTCTTGCTGGCCTTCGGAAGAACTGGCTCAAAAAGACCATGGGAATCAATCGAAACCTAAATGGAGATGGGGGTTGGTTTCCGTGGCCTAGGAAGAAGCATAGAGATCCGAAGAATTCTTACGCTTGGCCGTCTCAAGAACCATTTGGCAGCAAGCCAAGAAGGCCTACAGGCATTCCCGCTGAGCTAATGGTCGGTACTTGGATTTGCGATCCGAAGGTAGATCTCACCAAACTGCCAAATGGAATGGACCAGTTCGTGCCAAGAAGCGACAAATTTTCGCGTATTAACGAAGGCGACGATACTCGCAAGAGCTTTAAGCGGCTTCACCGGTGGCGTTACAGTCCAACGGCCGCTTACGGAAAAAACGAAGTTCACTTACATCCAACTGAAAAGCGCCGATTGAGCGTTAGGGAAGTCATGAGGATCCAAACCGTTCCTGACGAATATATATTACCTCAAGAAATGTCACTCTCACATAAGTTCAAAATGGTGAGCAATGGGGTTCCGGTTACGTTGGCCAAGGCCGTAGCGAGTTCGTTTGACAAAATTCTAACTGGTCGTTGGTTAATTGCCGGTGAAAAGCCTTGATTGAAATCTTGGTTACGATAGCGCTCGAGTTTTGATTTGCCCGTGGGGAGTTGATTGATCTGTGAATTGTTTTGTTAGCGCCCAACTACAAGATGCCGCCACTGGGCAAATTGCACAGCGCGGATTAACTGACTTACAGATTCCTGCCGCGAAGTCCAGCAACCCGTAATTGTGTTGCTCCGCCCTACGGCCCGTACGAGGCAACCATTCGCGAGCTATGTCCCGTATCCTGGCATTACGTCGGACGTCTGGTTTGACCTTGATTCCATAGTATCTTGAGAAGAAACGCTGAACATTAACGTCTACGATTTCGAACCGTCTGTGGAAGCCGAAGCAAAGTATCGCACCGGCCGCGTAGGCGCCTACGTGCGGAACTCTCATGAGGTCCTCAAAACTATCTGGCACCATGCCCTCGTGATGTTCAATTAGCCATTTTGAAGCTAGAAAAAGCGCTTCTGCCTTTTGGTTACCAAATCCTAATATTTTGAGTTGGCTAGCGAGTCTCTTCTTGGAGGTACGAGCAACTGAACGTGCGTCGGGGTAGCTCGCGATGAGTTTGCGCCACAGTTTAGCTACGGCTTCAGCCCGGGTTTTTCTGAGGAGCATCTCAGTGATCAAACTATGAAAGGGACCGAGATCTTTGGAGCGCCAAGGGAAATCGCGGCCGTTTGCTCGATACCATTCCACAAAGAAGTGCCGGCTGATCTCCGGAACGCTGTCTTCCGCATTGATTGCTGCGCGAAGCATTGAAGTAGTCCTTTAGTTCAAACCTCTGAGAGAGCTTGCGTAGATACTTGGCGCGGAGCATAGCCGCGAGGCCTCAGAAGTCCAAGCGTGCATGGCATGCAAAAAACCTGACCGATTTGTTAATACTAGTTCTGTGCGATTTCGATATCACCAGCGAACACTGATCGCACTGAGATAGTGGTTCATTCAAACTCCGGATTGAGCCAGTAGTTAGGCGTTTATTGCGGTTCGAAATCAGCGCCTTTCAAACCTTGTCGATCCGGAAGCCGCAAAGTCAAAACTCGAAGAACTGAATGTAGCCGGTCTTCCCCTTGCAACAAACGAAAAACGAGCAATCGAGTCCAGCGCAAAGGGACTTAAGTGTACATACCTATTCGTCGAGCTTTTACAGTAAACCGACCGGCTGCGTTTGTATCAGCGGGAGCTGGCACTGACGCCGGCAATTGCAAAGGAGAACTAAAATGAAAGTAGTGCCGATTAACTCGAGAATGCTGTTCAAGTTTGATGCCCCCCGGGCGCAAGCAACGGTGCCCGAGGGGTTCAAACTTGTAGTGGGAGTCGCAACCACCTGTTGGATCCCGACCCTTTTGTTTTGCCTCACGATCCGCAACGCCCTACCCTTCGTCCTGATATTCTGCAGTGAAGTTTTGGGCACTCTCTTGGGAGTACTAATGTACAAACAGGCGCGTTACCGAATCACTTCATGCGTACCAGTCACCCGCGTTCCTAAGTCTCCCGCACAGCGCGCACGCATAACTCAGCTGGTTGCTTAGCCTCGGGCGGCCCAGATTTGAATACGAGTAAGATACGCTGCTTGTCGATTGCGTAGCGCAACTGTGGGAAGTGGGCTCTAGTCCGGGCAAGGTCGATTGCCGCGCGTTGAGTGCTCGCTTGACGCTGCGGCAGATCCGACCTGGACAGACACGCAGACACTGCCAAGGCGAGGCCGCTCAAGCGAATCATGTCTTACTAACATTGAGCCGCAGTTTCGCTGGCGAATTGCTCTAAGGCCGACCCTTAGGGATCGGCCAAGAGCTCAATCGACTGCGCCACGCAACGCGTGGCGGCGCAAGGTGGGCGCCAACAACTCTCAAGCCTGCGACGCAAGGCAGTAACTGTTGCGTTTATTCGCGGCGTAACCTAGGACCCCAACGGGGTCCGAAGCCTGTCCTCAAGGATACTCTTTTCTGAATGCCGCGATCCTAACCACTTTGGGTTCGGTTGAACCTGGCACCGCTTTGCCTTCAGCAACTACCATTTGGCGCGCTTCGCGACGGAGGCTGAGGGTCAGGAGGAGAAATTCGCGACAATCCCTGCAGGCTAGCAAGTGGTCTTCGATCTCCTCCGCGACCGGTTCGTTAATTGGATCATCTAGGTAGGCGTAGAGCCGCCCCGATATGTCGGGGCGGTCGCATCCTCCCTGCACTTCGGTAAAGTCATTTAGAATTGTGTTCATCGCTCGACCTCTCATCGGCCGGCGACCGATTGATGTAAATGCGGCACTACTACATGCCTTGTTTCTGTTCCGGAGACTGCCACTGTTGGTTGGCGTTCGACGCCTATACTCTTTCCAAAAGCGTCGAGACTTGCTGTTACCCAATTACCAACAGTAACGTGGCTGCACTTAAATGAGGCACCCTTCAGCTTCATTTCAATTTCTCTGTACGAGTAACCTTGCAGCCACAACGTCAGAACGCGCTGACGTTCTTCAGGATACCGCTGAATGAAATCCAGGAAGCGATTGAGAAAATATTTTCCCTCATTGCCTTCGTCAGGCGCTGCGATATCGAGTTCCTCGACTGGTGCGTCAGCAGGCGACAATCCATTGTTGCGAAGCCGGTTCAGTTGTCGTATTCGGCTGTAGTATTGACTCCGCGTCACAATGAATAACCAACCAAAGAATTCTTCTTCATTCATGATATTTCCTGGTTTCAACAAACTGCCTCTGCACTTCCACACCTTCAGGCACGAATCCTGGTACAAATCCTCTGGACCATATGTGCCGTCAAAAACTTTGAAGAGGTAGCGGTAGCAGAAGCTTCTTAACTTCTTCCGGAATTTTGGGTCTTCGAAGAGCCCATCAATCGATCCACGGCCATCAACAAATTTATGAGGGAATAGTCCAACGCATTCCCCATCCGTTCTGCGTATTGTCATAAAAATACCTCATCACGAAAGCCATACACCGAGCTCTTTGTGAGAAGTCACCTTCTACTCCAGGAGGCGAAGCTTCATCACCTTCTCCGAATAGCAGCAAAAACTGGCGGATAATGGGGGAACTACTTTGGCCCATCCCATTGGCCGACAAGTTTGAGTTGCTTCGCTTCATTTGATTTTCTTGGTAGGCAGCCCCCGCCCCCTTGCGAGTGACCGATAGAGTTGAAGTAAAGAACTTGATCTTTCTTAAAGCAGGCGACCAAGCCGCCGGGAGGTCTGTCCTCACCGACGGCGCTCGGTGTTTGCCGAGGTACTTAATATTGGGCATTGCTTTGATCTCCTTTCATTGATCTCGCGCGAGTGCACTTCTAGATCAGCACAATTAAGCGAGAACTCTCCGTTCTGATTACAAGAACCCCTACGACTATCAACTTGTTAAGGCCGAGGCAAAAATTTTCCTTTACAGATCGGTGTAAGCAAGCGTCTTCCTAAGTGACAGGCAGAAAAAACCCCAGCCGGGTATGGGAAAATTTGAATTGCCTGTTAACGGCAGCTCGCGCATTCAACTTCAGGTTCAGCGCTGCCACGTGGACCTGGAACGGTCACCCGAATAAGACGACTAGGAGATGTTATGAAATCAAGATTCTTTTACGGCGTGTTTGCAGGATTTATTCTCGCTTGCCTGTTCTTCTTCGGAGTGAGTCAAGTGAGAGCACAAGCGATCTATCACTATGAACAGCAGGCCTACGAGGAAAAGTCACCAGGTGACGACGGCAGCAACTCAATCGGTTACGCCTATGAGTACGCAGCGTACAATTATTACGGCGCCGATCAGTATCAAGCGGACGCTTACTATGCTCCCGCTTCTGTCTAACAACACTGGCACGAATCATAACCAGACCAAAGGCCGCGACCGGCACCCCACGTGCCGGCGCGGTACTTTTGTGAAAACTCAAGCGGGTCATTGGACCCTGGGGAGTCGCTAAGACGAGATTGCCTAGAGTGCCGAACTCACAACTTCAATTTACGTCGCTTCATCTTCGCCTTTCCTTTGAAACAATCTCGCAGCCAACGCCCGAGAGCGTGCGGGTTCTGTTTCGTAGGCTTCTAGTGTTCGCCTGAAATCATCGACGGCTATCTTGATCCAATGCCAGACAGTGACGTGACTACAGCGCACCTCGCTCTCCAACTTCGCCACGATCTCTCTGGACGAGTATCCTTGCAGCCACAATGTGATGGCACGCTGGCGTCGATCTGAGTAGCCCTTAATGAAATCACGGAAGCGGCTGAGAAGATGCTGTCCCTCGTAATCGTACTCTGTCGACGCCTTGTCGAGATCCTCAACCGATTTCTCGCAACGGAACCAACCATTATTTTCACCTTTCTTGAATTGCCGAACTCGGTTGTAATACTGGTTGCGCGTTACGATAAATAACCACCCCCAAAAATCATGTTCTCCAAGAATGTTTCCTGCGGCGACAAGGTCGCTCCGACATTTGAAGACCTTCAAGCAGGTATCTTGATAGAGATCTTCGGCGCTATACGACCCTGAAAACATACTGAAATCGCGGGACCGACAGAAGGTTAATAGACGCCTTCGGAATTGGGCATTTCCCAGCAGGGAGCCAATTGGCAGCCTGGTAATCTCTCCGTCGGGACTGCCGTCAATCCAGAGCCGCGTTCTGTCTACCCAGGTGGTAGAGAAGTTGGCTGACCCAGCAGAGGACTTTGTCCGCCTGCGAGCTTGTTGCCCGGCGTCAGAGTATTCTGTTCCCACCGTATCGAGAGCTATCTTTTCTGAACCGAGACGCAACCTTGGCTCTATCGCTGGAGCTTCGTCAGTTCGTCCAGGTAAGACGGGTGGAGGCCGGTCGGGATCGAGCCCTACCTCCGCCATTTCTTCATGCAACTCCTGCCGAGACATTGACTCGATCATCTCCGGATCGGAGTCAAGCCACCCACTGATTTCCTCCAATCGTCGGACGGCTGCCTCGTAGATCACGTGGTTTTGTAAAAGCTCAGCCATTGTCTTTACCCCGAAGTTTCTTTAGTCGTCTACGCAAGCGTTTTTTCGCGTTTTGTACGTCCTTGATATCCAAAGCGAGCTTCTTCGCAATTTCTTTGACTGTTAAATCAGGCTCATCACAAAGTAGCTTCACAATCCGGTATACAACCTTGTCGTCTTCCACTAACTTCAGTGCCTGAGCCGTTGTTGATTTGTGAATCAACGCGTCTTCGGCATCAGCCTGCTTGATCATGAGAGACGATTGCCTTCGCTCGGGGGATTGAAGTTCAAGGAATTCCAAATTGCTGAATGAGAAACGTCTGGATTGTTCGGCGATGTGAGATATATGGCTCCAGGCTATCTCGCACAAGAATGCGATGAATTTAATGTCTTTGGGGAGTCCTGTGTCTTTGTCTATGGGCGGCCATGGGCGGTCGCCGTTCCACACAGAGATGAGCACATCGCTAGCGATCCCGGCCGGAGTTCGGCCGATTCGAGGCAGTCCCGGATAACGCTTTTGTATGTGAAGCCGAAGCTCGTTCCAGTATTCTTCCCACTGCTCATTACTGATGGAATCTAACGGGTCGTCTTGCCACCCAGGACGCTTCATGTAGCCTCAAATCTCACAGGGGCCAAGGAAAATCAGCTCTATAACTTACTACCGCGGAAAATCAGATATTTGCCATTGGTCAGCGAAATCTTTTCACACGGCACAAACCAGGCCCGGCTCAGGTAGTAGTCAATGAGTAGTTACTCTGAAAGGCTGGTCCTTGGATGCAAAGGAGTGAAGCAGGGTTCAAAGAACTTGGCAGATTAATCAGTCACACGCTGCTCGGGTTTTTGTTCCTGGTTGTGTGGCTAACGACAGCCTGGGTCATAGATAAGAGACTAATGGTGTGGTTTCCCCTGGAGGGCCTGTCGTTGATCAGCTTTCGGGTGTTGGAACTCCTTGTTCACGTATCAACATTTCGGTCGGTAAGTCTTATAGTTTTTAGACCACGAGGAAAAAACCGAGGGGATCGGTGGTGGGTCTAAGAGCAATTACTAACCGCAAAATCTAGCGCTCTCCTCCTTCAATATTCTGGCCGTACTTGTGTGACAGCTTGTGTGCCAACCTAAGCACTGTCTATGAAACTCATTGACCTCTAATAAACTTAAAGTCTACAAAAACTGACTTAAATTGTGTGTATGAACCTGGATTCGAGAATCGGCTTGACTGGCAACACAAGGGACTACCCGCGATGTTGCCGCAGGAGAAGCTGTTGGTTAAGGACTAGCACCTCGGCTGTCCGACAAACTTCAGTTTGTCGTTCCCCCGGGTTTGGAACTTGCGATGAGCACTCTCAATTACAAGCAGTTCACGAGGCGTCATCGGCCACACATTCATCAGCCTGGTGGAGTATTGTGAGACACTGATCCTGGTCAGCACTATTGCGGCGCTAGTCGTACCGCTTGCCGGAAACACATCCATCTCCTCGTCCAAACTGTTGGCGAGAACCGCAGCGGTGCAAAACTCGCCGCGATTCTCCAGCCGTTACACGTCGTTGACTTCGCCCAAGTGCGGCAGCGGCATGACCAGGAAACAGGAACGCGAGTTTGAGAAACAGGGCAGCGACATACCGACCACGTGCAAGGGTTATGGCGGCTACGACATCTTCATTTATTACTCCGCCTGCACGTCCGAGATTCAAGCACGCAAGGGCGCGGAGAGTTTTCAGCTCGCTTCGCAGGCCGTTAACTGGAAACAAAAAACCGTCGAGTGGCGCATGGCCCAGGCTTACGGCAAGACCGTCCCCTTCGCCGTTATCATGCGTGTCTACGAATATGCCGGCGACGATCTCTGCGCGACTAACGGAAAGATCACCGGCGAGTTTCTGATCGTCAAAGGACTCGAGGGCAACGAACATATCGATGAGAAGATCGATGTGAAGACCCCCAACGCCAACCTCAAAGCCCGTCAACTCGCCGACAAGAAATTCGGAATGACCTTGTGACCAGTGGTCAGTGATCAGTGGTCAGCAGTCGGTCGTTGGTCTACCTAATTACTGGCCACCGCCCACTGGCCACCGCCCACTGCCCACCGCCCACTGCCCCCCGCCCCTTCACGTCTCTTTCAGAAAAGTTTCATAAGCACCTAACGACTCGCCCACCGCTCATCGTTTATACCTTGATCCATCAACGGTTCACGCCTCGCGCGGGTGGACTTCGCTCAGCAACAAACAATTCATTAAGGAGAAAGCTATGGCTACAATTCAGGGAATTCAATTCAAGGTGAATAGTAACGGGAACGGTTCGGCAAACATCGACGTCAGCGGCCTGCTCGGGTTGGATCCCGCCGAGGGCGACGTAAACTGCGATTGCATTGTGTTCGGAGATGATCCGGTCTTCGACAACAAACTCTTCAGCTTCCCCAGGCTGACACTCGGCAACGACACGGGCGGGGCGTTTCGCTTTAACATCGACAAGAAGTTTAGCGAGCTAAACGAGGACAGGATCGGCCCGGATGAAATCTATGCCGAGATTATCGTCAGTAAGAATATCGGCAACGGAATTCCGCCCGACGTCCTCGCTCGCCGGAAGACACCGACCAAAACGGTTCCCGCCTAATTATTCCACTAACGCGTTCGTGAGATTTCGTGTATTTCGTGGATCGTCAGCCAGCGAGTTCGGAACGATACGATCCACGAAATCACACCAGGCTACCCGTAGGAACACAAGTGTAAAGTTTTGGCGATCGCGTTAACGCCTGGACATTACGAATAGTAAAACCAGGAACACAGCCCTGCCGGTTCGCCTGAGAACACTTGAGAAACGCGAGCGAGTATCGTTCATCATCACGTTGGCAGCGTTCGCCGATTGGGAAGGACGGAATCGTTACAAATCCGACGCTAGGTGGCCGCCGCGAGCAATAACGGTTGCCTTCGCGATAAGCACCTTCTGCCTTACGAGACGACATACAAGCATTCACACTTGCAAGCGGCTTTGCCGCCTTCCGTGCGGAAAGGCTTCGCCTTTCCGGCCCACGCCCTATTTCTTGAGGCTACGCCTCGTGTCAGGGAGGCACAGCCTCCAGTTCAATGTGAGGATTGAACGGTAAGGCCAAGCCTTACCGCACGGAGGGCGGCAAAGCCGCAGTTGCGTATTCAAAGGGAGAATCAGGAGGCGGGCGGAACGCCCGCGGGTTCGACAAACTTCAGTTTGTCGCAGGTTGAATCTGAATCAACCCAACGACAAACTAAAGTTTGTCGGACATTTTTTATCGACATTGTTTGAAGGACATTGATTGTCGGACAGCTTTTACCGGATCGTCTTCACTGGTCCGGCGGGTTTTGCCGGCAGCTTCACTGGCGTCTTTAGTTTCGCCATCACTTCAGCGATGCCGCGTTCGAGTTGCGGGTCCTTGCCTTCAATCTCAGACTTTGGATCGTTCTCAACTTCAATGTCCGGATCGACGCCGTAGCCTTCGATGATCCACTGCCCTTCCTTGCTGGCGAGGCCGGAGCCGGGGACGAACACGGTGCCGCCGTCGATTAATGGTCCGCGACCCTGGATGCCTACCACGCCGCCCCACGAACGTTTGCCAATCAATGGTCCAAGGCCGGCTTCACGAAACATGTAGGGGAAGATGTCGCCGTCTGACGACGAGTTTTGATCCAGCAACGTGACCATCGGCCCGATGAAGACCTGATCGGGATAGGTGTTGGCTTCGTCGTCAGTGCGCGAGTAGTTAAGGCCCAGCAGCTTGCGACGCAAACGCTCGATGAGCATGCGCGAGACGTTGCCGCCGCCATTGGCGCGCACGTCAACCACCAAACCCTCTTTGCGAATCTGCGGGTAGTACCACTTGATAAACTCGCGGATGCCATTGTTGCCCATGTCGGGAATGTGTATGTAGCCGACGCGCCCGCCGGTCGCCTGGTCCACCTTGCGGCGATTGTTGGCAACCCAGTCGAGATAGATGAGTTGCTCTTCGCTGGTGACCGGGCGATAGGAAACGATGCGCGCGCCCGACATCGAAGGTGTTGAATTGACAGTAAGACTGACAGGATTGTCGGCCTTGTTGCGCAGCAGCCGGTAAATGTCGTCGGTCGCCTTCAACTCCTCGCCGTCGATAGCCAGAACATAATCTCCAACCTTGAGCCCGACGCCGATTTCCGTGAGCGGCGAGCGATAGAGGTCTTCTTCGTTTTGTCCCTGGAAGATACGAGCGATCCGGTAACGGCCGTTGGCAACCTCAAAACGCGCGCCCGGAAGTCCACTGCGCGGTCGTGGCGGAATCGTGAAATCACCGCCTTCGATGTAGGCGTGCTGGATGGTCAGCTCGGAAATCATCTCCCCGATTACGTAGTTGAGATCCGAACGGTGCGATACATACTTGAGCAACGGTTTGTATTGCTCGCGCAGCTCGACCCAGTCGTAGCCGTGCATGTTGGGAACGTAAAACCAGTCGCGATAGCGCCGCCACACCTCGTGGAAAATCTGGTTCCACTCTTCCGCCGGGACGCGATCGACAAATAGCCCTGCGGTGGAGACGGGCTTCCGCGTCTTGTCGCCCTGCGGCGTGGCATCGTAAAGGCTGTAGCCCGGGCCCTGGGCCACCAGAAGCTTGTTGCCATCGTCGGAGATCACATAACCGCGGATGTCTTCGGCAATCGTGGTCTCTTTGCGGTCTTTGAAGGCGAGGATCTTAAGGTTTGTCGGACGGTCGCCCTGGCGGCCGTAGTAGAAAGCGGAACCCGCGGCGTAGATCAAGTGACCTGTCTTCGCGGAGAGTCCGCCGTAGTTATCAGCGCCAACGGGCACGCGCGCAGCGCGGGTCGTGATGCCGTCGAAGTCGATGGTCATGGTTGCCGGAGGTTTTGGACCAGCGGCTGCAGCTTCAGGTGACGGTCCGGGAGACGCGGAAGGAGACGGCGCGGGAGTCGGCGACTTCGCCGGGTCTTTCAGTTCCTTATTGATGTCTTTCGTCGGCGAGGCGGGGACTTCGCCGGGTTCGCCCTTCGGTTTCGGCGCGTCGTCCTTCGCGATCGTGACCTCATCGCTCTCAGGCGGGAAGGGATGCTTCACGTCCTTGCGCAAGGCCATCGCATAAATGTAGGAGGTGCGATTGGTGGCGTAGTTAAATTCGATCTGAGAAATCTGCGGTTGAAACTCGCGGTCGCTCAGATAGTAGATGTAGTTTCCCGCCGGATCCCACGCAGGACTCCCCGCGTTGAACATGTCGTCGGTAACGCGACGCACACGACCGTCGGCAGCGCTCCAGATATGAATCGACGAATTACGATTTGCATTTGCAGGCATGCTGAAGGCGATGAAACTACCGCGCGGCGACCAGGTGTAATCGCGGATCTGCGTGTATTTGGAATCAGCAATCTCGGTGAACTTCTTATCAGCGAGGGTGACGATATACAGCTTGCCGTCTTTGTCACTGAAAGCGATGCGCTTGCCGTCGGGCGACCACTCGGGCTGGTAACGCATGGCGCTGCCCCCGCGCGTGATCTGTTCCGCCGGCTTCAGTCCATCCTGCGGCATGATGTAAAGCTCTTCTTCACCACTCATGTCGGAGATGAACGCGATGCGCGAACCATCAGGCGACCATGAAGGCCACTTGTCGTGAGCGCCGGAAGAATGCGTCAGGTTGCGCGTCGGTCCTTTTTCAATCGGCGCGGTGAAAACGTCGCCGCGCGCATTGAAGATAGCGCGCTCGCCCTTGGGACTAAGACCGACAGACTCCATAAAACCAGCCACCGGAATACGACTCGGTCGAAGTGCCAGACCTTCATCCGGGACGCTGATCGAGATGCCGGCGCTGCGGCCGCTGCGCGCGTCCAATATCTGCAATTCGCCGTTGAGCTCGTAAACCACGCGGCTGTCGTTGTCGGAACTGGGCCAGCGCACGTCCCAGGTTTTGTTGTTGGTTACCTGCGTCGTCTTGCCGTCTGAGGTGCTGTAAGAATAAAGATTAAAGTGCCCGTCGCGATCGGAATTGTAGAAGACGGTGTTGCCAACCCACATTGGATCACGCGAGGGCCGCGGTCCTTCAGCGATCTTTTTCGCCGCGTAGGTTTTGAGATCGAAGATGTAGAGTGCGTTTGCCTGGCCGCCGCCGTAGCGCTTCTCGGAACGGAAATCGCGCGATTGGGGTGAGTAGGCTATTTGGGCGCCGTCGGGAGAATAGTCGCCGGAGCCCGCGGTCGGCATCGGGAGGGCTTCAGCTGGGCCACCCTCGACGGATACGCTGTAGAGCTTCGCGATTGGCAGAGCCCACGAGTCGCGTTGGGCGCGGAAGAGGATGCGTTTGCCGTCGCGGCTCCAGCCGTGTACGTGATTGTCCCAACCCCAGCGCGGCGTTAATGGGCCCTTCGCCGGATAGAAAGTTAACTGGCGGGGAACACCGCCCATCGAAGAGACGACGTAGACCTGCTCGTCGCCGTCATACTGTCCGGTGAATGCGATCCACTTGCCGTCGGGTGAAAACTTGCCAAACACTTCAACTCCGGGATGCGAAGTCAGGCGAATCGCCGCGCCGCCTGAGGCGGACGCAGTCCAGAGATCGCCACCATATGTGAAGACCACGCGATCGCCGTGAATGTCGGGAAAACGAAGCAGCTTGGTTTGGGCCGCCGCGCTGGATGCAAAGATGAACGCGCCGGCGACGATGACGACTACGCGGAGCGCGTTTAGAAAGTGCTGTTTAGACAAGAGAAAATCCTCCGTGGAAAATATATTAGTAGGACAGGCATTCCTGCCTGTCCACATGAACGGGTGGCATGCGGGGAGTGTTCCTTCCTCAAACCGAGGACAGGCAAGAATGCCTGTCCTACTTTCGGTTCTTGAAGGCGTCGTTTAGTTCTGTGTGACGGCTGGTCAAGGGGACCGGGCGGCCGTCGATAAAAAGATGCCGTATGTGCGTGCGCGTCTCTAGCAGGTCGCCGTCGGTGATAACGAGATTCGCCATCTTGCCGATTTCGATCGAGCCCATTCGATCAGCGACGTTCATGATCTGTGCCGGATAGAGCGTAACGGATTTCAACGCTTCGCCCCTGGGGAGACCAAAGGCCGCCGCCATCCCCGCATAGAAGGGAAGATTGCGAACGTTTGGTCCACTGTCACCAGTAGAGATCGCAAAACGCACGCCGCCCTGTTGCAACTTCGCGGCGTTTTCGTAGAGCGTGTCGTAGGAATCGTCTTCGCGGATGGGCAAATCCCAAATGCCGGTCAGAATCACAGGGACGTTTTTCTCTTTCAAAAGCCCGACGATCTTCCATGCATCGTCGCCGCCCAGAATGATGGGCTTGAGTTTCATCTCTTCAGCAAACCTGATCGCTCCGCGCATGTCGGTTTCGCGTTCAGCGCGAAAAACAACGGGCCGCTCGCCGCGAACATATGGGACGAGCGATTCGAGCACAATATTCTGCGCGGGACGCGGCAGGGCTTTGTCGTTCGCATAAGCATCCTGGGCGCGACCGTAAGCTTCGGCCTCGCGCATCAGCTTGCGAATTTGTTCTACCTGCCGGTTCGCCGTTGCCAGAGCTTCGGTAAGATCCGTTAGTTGCTGCGCGCCACCGAAAGCGCCGCCGCCCGCGCTGGTGCGTGGGTAATTGATTACGAGCGCTGCGTATGGAACGACGGCCATCTCCGCCGGACTGGTCCCCACCAGATTGATGATGGCGCCCTGCCCGGAAATCAAACCTCCTGTCGGAAGCGAAAGAGCGCTGGTCACGCCGTCGACGCGGGTCACGCCGATGTGCGCGCTATGCGGATTCACCGCGATGATCGCCTTTGCGTTTGGATTTAAGTCGCCGACCTCGGCTGTATCAACCGTGCCCGAGGCGCCTTGGCCCACTTCAACGAGGCCCATTGCGGTACCGGCGTCAATCATTCCCGGATAAACGGAGAGGCCGCGCGCATCGATGGTGACGGCTCCGGCCGGCGAGGTTACGCTCGACCCGACGGCGACAATCTTGCCATCGCGAATTACGATGCTGCCGTTTTCGATGTCAGCGCCACTGACGGTCACAATGCGCGCGTTTGCGATTACGAAGACCCCGCGCGGAGGCGTAACGCCTGACTGCGTAGTGGGATTACCAGGCTGCTTTGCTGCGACGGAGATGCAGAAGAGTGGAATCGTGAAGAATGCCATCACCGTCAATGTCCAGAGTGCTCGCGCCCCTCCAGGGCGCGCGTTTGCACGAAACATCGATCCAGTGGCCGCGCTTCGCCTGCCACTGGCTACCATCTGCCGACCCTCCGAGGCGTCCTGCCTTCTGCGTTCTACCTTCTGCCTTCCGAAGCTTGCGTTCGGCATTCTGCCGTCGGCCGTCTGCCGTCTGCCGTCTGTATTTCTCATCGGTGGTCCACCTCCCCCGTGTCGCCCTTCCCGAGATCGTCATCGTGAGTTGGCCGTCTGCCTCTGGGAAGCCGTGGCGAAGTGCCGCCCGCTGGCGGACGATTTGGTTCGGCAGATTCCAGCGCCTCACGTTCCCGCTGAAGGTCAGCGCGCTTCGCCAGATCCTGTTGGCGATCGAAGTAGACCTGGCCGTCGATGAAGGTGGTGTCTACGCGCGAGTAGACGCTGAGCGGATGACCGTTCCAGATCGCGATGTCGGCGTCTTTCCCAACTTCAATCGAGCCGACTCGATCCTGTATGCCTAATTGCCAGGCCGGATTCCAGGTGATGAGCTTGAGCGCTTCCATTTCGCTCAGGTCGCCATAGCGCATCGCTTTCGCAGCTTCGATGTTCAAACGTCGAGCGCGTTCGTCGGAATCGGAATTCATCGACACGTTAACGCCGGCGCGCGTCATGATGGCGGCGTTGTATGGAATAGCGTCGTAGGCTTCAATCTTGTAACTCCAGTTGTCGGCAAAGATCGAAGCGCCGGCGCCATGCTGCGCAATCTCTTTCGCAACCTTGTAGCCTTCGAGTGTGTGCTGAAAGGTTCTGATTTTGAAACCAAACTCGTTGGCCACGCTGATCAGCATCAGAATCTCGTCAGCGCGATAGCAATGCGCATGAACGAAACGCTTGCCTTCCAGAACTTCGACGAGCGGCTCGAGCTGAAGGTCGCGGCGCGGCGCCACCAGGTTTTTCTCGCGGCGCGCGACCGCGGCGCGATGCTCGGCCCAGGTCCGCTGATAATCGCGCGCGCGGGTAAAGGCATCGCGAATCACTTCTTCAACGCCCATGCGCGTCGCCGGGTAGCGGCGCGTCTGTCCGGGCTGTGGCTGAAAACTGGACCGCTTTGGATTCTCTCCCAGGGCGAACTTGATCCCGGGCGTCGCTCCCGGAAACAGAAACTCTTCGACCGGCCGCCCAAACTTAATCTTCACCACCGTATTCAACCCGCCAATCGCGTTTGCCGATCCGTGCAGAAGATTCAGCGTGGTCACTCCGCCTGCCAGTCCGCGATAGAGATCGGTGTCGTTGGGATTCAGTACGTCACTCGTGCGGGCCATCGAAGTTACAGAGAGACTGCCTTCATTGATGGTGTCGAGCATTGAATGGGAGTGGCAATCGATTATTCCCGGCATCACGTATTTGCCGGTGCCATCGATGACGCGCGCATCGGCTGCCGCCTTAAGGCCTTTGCCGAGTCCGGCGATTTTGCCATTGCGAATCAGCACGTCGGTGTTGGTGAGTGTGCCGCGGGTAATCGTCAGCACCGTCGCGTTGCGGATAATTGTGTCCGGCAGCTGGCTGCGATTCTGGGCAAACGACGCTGGCAGGAACCCGGCAATCAATATGGCGGTCAGAAGATAAGTGAACAGTCGTTTCATCATTTCAACCTTCATCGTTGTTTGTTCCTCTGCGTAGTCTCAGCGTTCTCTGCGCCTCTGCGGTGAACTAACCTAAAACCACTCACCGCAGAGACGCAGAGGTCACAGAGGTTGCTCAAGAGAGTTCGAGTCATTCCAGTAAATGAATTTATCGCACGGATGACGGCCCGACTGAACGCGTGCCGGTAAACGTGCCCGGAGTGCGGCCGACAATAGTCACCGTTCCCTGCATTTCATTTCCCGTCATCCTGCCGGCAAAGCTAGCTTCAGCAGTTCGACCCTCGAGAGTGACCGGCACAGTAAAGCGAATCTCGCCTCCCTGCCCCGACGAAGCGTTCGCAATTTCGCCGGTTCCCAGTCCACCCTGAATTGAACCGCTCAAGCGCTCGCCTTCTTGCTGAAGAATCAGTGTCGCCGCCAGATCGCCCGAGCCCAGATTGATGTTTAGCGTCCACGTTCCGGTGGCGCCTGCGACCGGCGCTATGCCCGCGCCTCCAGCTCCGGCGGGGACAGGTCGTAGATCGATTGGCCGGCCATCGATGAAGACATGCGCCACGGTGCGACTGCCGGCAAACAGATCGCCGCGCGTGACCAACAGGTTGGCTATCTTTCCCGTCTCGATCGTGCCCAGCCGATCAGCAACACCAAGAATCTCAGCCGGCCAAATCGTAAGTGCGCGCAACGCATCGTCGCGCGACAGTCCGCTTTCAATTGCTCGGGCAACGTTAGCGCGGAAGTCGGCAAGGTTGGTCATCGCGCCTGACTGGAATGCGAACTTCGCCCTGGCAGTCACCAACCGGGCGGCGGTTTTGGGAGCTTCCACCCGCTCGCGCAAAACCCTCAATGGTTCCGGATCCGCTTCGGGCTGTGCAGTCGTGGTGCGGCGCGGGAAATTAAGCGACAGCAACACCGGAACTTTGCTTTCACGCAAGCGGTCCGCCACTTTGGCCGACTCGAGACCGCCAGCGATGATCGCTTTTAGTTTGAACTCATCAGCCAAATCCAGCGCGCGCGTAATCTCACGTTCACGATCGGCGTACATAACGACAGGCATTGCGCCATCGAGCACCGGCAACAATGCGGCCAGCGCTCGGTCCTGATCAGGACGGCGCGTGCCGCGCGGCGAACGCTCGTAAACCTGTTGCGCTTCGCGATAACGACCCGCATCAAGCAGCATCTGCCTGAGCACCGCAAAGACGCCCATCAAAGACGTGGGATAACCACCAGTGCGCAGCGGAGTGAAACCGACATGAAGCGCCACCGGCGAACGCACGATCATTTGCTGCGCAGTGTCGCCGGACAAATTAATTAATGCAGACTGGCCCATCCAGATTCCCTGCCGCGGCGCAGTCAGGGCCGTCGTGATTCCGGCATTGCGCGCGGCCTCGATCTGTTCACCGCCGGGACGCAGGAAATCTTCGACCATAACTTCCGGTTGCAGACCGGCAGGTTGCGTCGAATTCAGTGCGACGGTGGTGGAGGTCTGCGCCCGAAGAAGCTGCGCGAAGCCTCCGCCTCCCTGGCCGGGCGAAGCAGCGGGAGCAGGTGACGGCTGCGGAATTCCGAGAGACGTGATCGAGTCGATGAGGCCCGGATAAACAGTCAGGCCGGCTCCGTCGATGATGCGCGCGTCTGCGGGCGCGGTCACGTTTACGCCTACTGCTGCGATCAAGCCATCACGAATCACCACGGTGCCGCGCTCGATTGGAGCGCCCGAGACTGTGACGATCCGCGCGTTAGTGATCGCGTAAGTATCGAGCGAACCGCGTTGCGCGTTGACGAGCGAAGGAGAAATAGAAAGGAGCGGCAGCAGAACGAGCGACATCGCCACGGCAGCGGCAATGCGCGGATAGACTCTTGGCATAGATGATCGGATCCCCACTTAATCTTTGGGCGTTGTTTGCCAGTCAGGAAAGTGCACCGGCAAACCCGTCGTGATGTTGTTAACGAGTAGCGAAAGCTTAGCCTACAAATCCGGAATAAGTAAATAACTTCGGGGTGGGGGTTCTACAAGATTCGAAACGTTTATTACGCAGAAGGATCGCAGCGGGTTTCCGCGAACGCTGTGGGGCTGGGGCGTAGCCTTGCTACCACTTAACGGAGCCTTCCTTGGAAGTATCGATGGTTGCTTCCGTCGCTTCTGGTTTCATCTCGCCAAACAGGTATCCCTTCAGGTTATCGAAGAGAAAATCCTGGGCGTCAGGCTTCATCAGATCGAGTCCGTAGTGATTGATAATCTGAGTCTGCTTCTGCAGCCAGCCGGCCCAGCAGGGCTGGCAGATCTCCGTGGCGATGCGCTGTCCCAATTCGTTTGGAAACGGTGCGAAGCCGAGCGCAGGACGTTTATCACCGCAATGTTTGCACTTGATGTTGTCGGCCATTCAAATCTCCTTAAGAGGTTGGTGAGTGCAGTTTACCAGTTATCCGCAGATTACGCCGATTCGACACATCGCCAACCAACAATAAAAGCGATCTTGCAACAGGCCCGAAGGGCCGCTATTCAATAGCCATGCCCGTCAGGGCGTGGCCGAGGTGTTAGTCTCGCCTTTAGAGGCCCGCAGGGCCGGCATCCCCACGTTTAGCAAAGGAGATTCAATTCATGGCCGGCAAATACATCAGCTTATTAGTTCACTTCACCTGGAGCACCGCCGGACGCGAGCCATGGCTTTACCGGACACTCACATCTGTGTAATCCGCGAAATCTATGGATCGATTTATCTCTTCGCCTCCGCAATCGCTTTGAGGACCTCGTCATCTTTCGGCCGGAACAATCCCAACGGTCGTACATCGCGATAACGGATGATTCCCTTCGCATCGATCACAAAAACAGATCGTGCCACCTTGCCGGGAATCAAAGAGCGCGCGCCATACAGGTTTGCCACTTCTGCTGAAGAATCAGAGAGCAGACGCAATGGCAGTTCGTGATGCTCGGCAAATTTCTGGTGCGACTCAACTGAGTCCGTTGAAAGACCCACAACTTCAGCGCCGGTCGCCGAGTAGTCTTCCCAACGATCTCTGACCGAGCACATTTGTCGCGTGCAAATCGGGGTCTCATCTCCAGGATAAAAGAGGAGCACCACCACCGCGCCACGTTTGTCTGACAAGCGCCAATCGTTGCCGCCGCCGTCTTTGAGGGTGAAATCAGGCGCCGGTGCGCCGACCTGGGGGCTGTCTTGTTTGCTCATAGTTTTGGATCCAGACCAACTGGCCACAGATTAACGCAGATGTCACGGATTTGAACAAATCTCTCATGTAGTTTTCTCAGCTCGGGTTTGATCCGTGTCCATCTGCAGCCTTCCCTGCTCGAAGCCAATCGCGGCCGGAAGGACAGATGCCGAGAAAGTTACAAATGCGACAGTGCAGAGCTGGCCGGACTGGAAACTCACCCGGCTCGTGAGAAGAAACGATCTGCATCATTGCCTCGTCAATGGCCCGCGCGCATGCGTCGGGGCTCAGCAGTTCCGGATCGAGGTGAGACTCTACATTCGGATCCAGAAAGTGCAGCGTGGAAATAACTGAAGAACCATCCTGAGCTAATGATGGCATCAGCTCACACGCCGCCAGGACGTAAGCCTGCATCTGTAACTGATAATCCGATGCCGCGATGCGAACCTGCTCGTCTACGGATGAATCTTCTATCAGTTCACTCGCCTTTGGAGTCGGCAGATTGAAGTCAAAGGCGAACTGCTCAACCTGATACTGGGACCGCACGCGTCCCGCCCTCGCACCCTTCATTACACTCGAGCTGGTATCTACCTCAGCGCTATTTGGGCGAGCCTGCAGTACCACCGAAGAGGTTGCCGAAGATCCGCCGCGAGGCCGTAAACGGTTCGTCTTGAAGTCGATAACTTCGACGTCAAAGCCTTTGCCGTTTGCCGCCGGAGTTATCAGCAGCTTGTCGATGGCGCCGCTTAGAATTCCCATCGGGCGGCGAAGCTTGAAACTCAGTTCGCTCCAAAGACCGGCTTCGACCTGAGAATCGGGAAAGGCGTTGCGTCCACCCGCTAACGCAGGTGGTTCTGACAATGCACGCGCCCGCTCAACCCGCTCGAAAACACCGCTTGATAAATAGTTTTGCGACAGCGGCAGCAATTCAGCGACGCCCGCGTCAAAATTGATTTCTACTAACCGATCCGCCAATTCAGCCTGCCGGTTCCTGATGACCTCGTTGAAACTTCGTCGCAGCGCATCCTCAACCGGCTCGCCAGTGGCATAAGTTTCACAGAACCGATGGACCACCGCGCCCTTGAGCGTGGCCGTTAAGTTGGCAGGAGGCTCCGGCGCTTCCGCGTCGTTCCAAACCGAGAGCTGATCGGCGGAGGGCAAATGAAGTATCCGATCAAAATAATATTGGCGCGGACATCGTCGATAATTGATTAGCTGCGTAACGCTGAAACGGTGTACCGCCGTTGATTGATCCACGACGAGCGGTTGCAGGAGTGGGAAAGCTTCCAGCAGTGAGCCTGCGGTTTCAGCCATACGCTCTGGCGAGTCAGTGATTGCATGGCCTGCTTCGGCAACAGTCCCCTGGAGCGACTGTTCGATTTCGTCAGCAAGATTCAGCGTGAACTGAATGTCGACATCGTCCACTAAATTGATCACGCCGCTTCCACTCTGCGCCGGAGAACCAAGCGACTGCCAGATCCACCTGAGCCATGTCTCCCTTTTTCCGTTCAGGCTCTCGAGGTCTTTCGTCGTCCCCGAAAATATCAAGCGATCTTCGGCGCGCGTAGCTGCGACATAAAGCAGCCGCATGCTCTCAAACTCCTCTCGCCAGGTATGCCGCTGTTCAAAACTGCTGAAGGTGCAACCCGCAACTGAGCCGCCGCGGCCGTCAGGAACTTTCAAAGTGAGACCGCGATGACGATCCAGCAGAAACCAGTTGTCAGACACGCGAGCTCGGCGTTGCAGCTCTGGAATAATGACGACGGGAAACTCCAGTCCCTTCGCCTGGTGAATCGTCATCAGTTTCACCGCGTTGGCTGCCTCGTCGATTTGCCCTTCACTCTCGCGGCTGCCAATCGCCTCAAACTCCTCAACGTATCGAACGAAGTCGCGGATCAAATGCGTGCCTGCACGCTCGAAGCGCTCGGCAAGAGTAAACAGGCGCTCGACGTTTGCGAGACGTTGCGCACCATCAAAAGTGGCGGCAATTACCGTCAAGTATTCTGATTGGTCAACCGCAAACCGTAAAAGATCCCCCAGCGGGTAATGATGTCGTCGGGAGATCAGCTCGCTAATCAAAACGTTGGCGCGGTCGATCAGCTCGTGCTCATGGTCGGTGATATGGGCAATGTTTCGATGATCGCGCAGCGCTCGAAGCAAACGGCGCGTTTTCGTGAAATGCCCGAGCGGGTCTTCCGTTTGAACCTCACCCGATTCGTCGAGGCCTGGACCGCAACGCAATGCCAGCAACGCATTGTCTGACAAACCGCAAAGCGGCGATCGCAAAACTGCCGCCAGCGCGACTTCGTCCGTTTTGTTATCGAGGAAACGCAGCAACTGGATCAGGTCAGTGATCTCAGGGCGCTCATAAAATCCTCGGCCCAAAACGGTTTGATATGGAATGTTTGCGCGACGGAAGGCTGATTCGTAAACCTGAATGTTTGTCATCGCGCGAAACAAGAGTGCGATGTCGCTGTAGTTGACGCCGCTGCGGCTGGGAGCGCGGGAATCCTGCCCGTCCTTAGATTCCGCGCTCTCATTTTTGACCGCGGCTTTTTTGGAGTCGTTGCTTGATGCAGTCAGGATGCCTGCGCTCCCAGCTGCCGGGTAAACCAGCGAGATGATCCGCAGCGCCAACTGTTCGGCATCCAGCTCTCGAGAATCCTGCTCCGCTTTCGGATCGTCCAGATCACCCGACGCTTCAGTAGTGATCATCACTTCAACAAGCGGCCCGGCAAGCGGCTTGCGGTTACCAATTTCCGGATCTTCCGGGATGTAACTCGCCCGGTGAGCAACATAGCCGAGCTCTTTCAAATCCTGCGGCGGCACCTCTTCACCTGGTTGGAAAAGATTGGCGAACAGGTGATTGAAAAAATGGACCAGCCGCGGTTGGCTGCGAAAATTCACCAGCAGGGGTTTCTCTTGTCCGCCTGCGCCGATCAGCGTTGCGGTCATTTCCTGGAAAACGTCGACATCAGCGCCGCGGAAACCGTAAATAGATTGTTTGCCGTCGCCCACAATAAAAAGGTTTGCTTTTTGGCGCGCTCCGAGTTTCAAAACGAGTTGCTCGAGCAGCGCGCGTTGCAAACCATTCGTGTCCTGAAATTCGTCTACCAGGAAAAACTTGTAACGCTCCGCCGCGCGGCCGAGCACTTCGGGTCGCTTGAGCAGTTCGAGGGTGCGAACTTCCAAATCGTCGAAATCCAGCGCGGAAAGTTTTTGCTTCTCTGCGTTGAGCCGCTCGTCGATCCGCGATAAGACGGTCACCAGCTCAAGCGCATAGTCTCGCGCAAACAGATCGAGTGATATCTGCGGCACGCGTCCCTCAAGATTATTTGCCCAAATCAGGTGGTCTAAGGCGTTGACGTAAGGCTTGAGATCGCCGCGTGCGTGCGGCCGCGAGCCGCGAAAGCCTTCAACTGTGCGGCAGTAGTCCGCCAGATCTTCGATTTCCGGAAGCTCCTGGATCTGAGGATAGAGCGCACGCCAGGCGGTTGCCACTTCCGACTGATTGAGTCTCTGCGCCGGCGTGGTCCGTCGCGCCGCGAGAAATTCATTCATCGCTCGCGATAACTCGTTTAACGCCTGTGCGTGATCCTGTTCGGTCGCATGGCTCCGCGCAGTCTTCTTTTCGAGCTCACCCGGGGCAAGTCCCTGACCGCGCACTTCGCGGTACATTTGCGCGAGCGCCGCCGCCAACTTACCGCGACCTACACCTAGCGTAAGCCTGGAAATCGCCACATGCCCGGAACTAATAAACTCGGTCAACACTTCTTCGACGACCGATTCGAGCAGCATCGCGGCTCGATGTTCATCCAGGAGAAGAAACTGCGGATCGATGCCCGCCTCGACTGGAAACTCACGCAGGAGACGCGCGCAAAAACCGTGGATCGTTGTTATTACTGCGCCGTCGAGCGTTCGTTTGTAACCCAGCCAGCGCCGGCGCTCATCGCCGGTTGATGCTTGCAGAATCTGATTGAGTCCGAGGCGCAGCCGTTCGCGCATTTCGTTGGCCGCGCGATTGGTGAAAGTGATCGCGACTATCTGATCGATGCTGATTTGCGGATGCTGGCGGAGGATATGCAGGTAACGCTCGACGAGCACGAAGGTCTTGCCGGAGCCCGGGCCCGCCGTCACCGAGATGTGTTTGTCGATCTCGTAAGCAGCAGCCGCCTGCTCGGGTAATAGCTCGCGCTTTGTGTTTGGTGAAGGCATTTAGGAACTGTACGCAGATTACGCCGATTTCACAGATTAGCTTTTCTGACTCAGCCGGTGAAAAGCAGGAACCTAATCGGCGGAATCTGCGCAATCTGCGGATAAAGTTTTCCCGTCAATTCTGTATCGATCGTAACGACACACCGCGCCGAAGTCGCAAAACCTGCAGGTCTTCAGTTTTTCCGATGGCTGAACCCTGAAATTCCCAGCCCGCATGTGATCGAGGAAATCCCACACTCTTGTGATCACGTCGGCACGGATTTGCTGCCATTCCTCGTCGCTCATAACACCTAAAACACGATGGCTGATGCCGGAGTAGTGAAGCGCGGTCGCGCGATGCAGCCCGCGATTGCGCCTTTCGTTGCCGCCGCGGATTACGTAGTAGCCGCCGCCGGCAACCGTGTGATCGGGAAGAATCAATCTCTCGAGGGCTTCCAGATAAATCGGAAGCTGTAAACTTCTGCCGGACTTGATGTCTTTCTTGCTCGACCCGCTGGAGAGTTTGTAGTCGTAGGCGATCAGCGTGTTGTCAGTCGAAACATCGACACGATCAATTTGCCCGCTGATTTTCATCGTCTCTTCGCCCATGAAAGTTGCGCGGCTCAATTCCAGCGGCTGATCCGTCGAACCAGGATCGCGCGCGTGTGACTTCATGCTTCCGAATGCCACTTCGAAATATGCGGGTACAACTCCATGCGCGCTCGCCCTCTCTTGAATGTCGAGCTCATACAGCAGCACCTGCTCCAGCAGTATCTTTCGAATCTCGCGATCGATTTTCCAAATCTGTTTGTTGAGCGGGGGCACAACTCGCTCGTGTTCATCGAACACGTCGTCCGCAAGCTTACTCATCTCCCGCTGGAGTGTTTCGCGATCAAGATCGGTGAGTCGCTCTCGTCGATGCCGCTCGAAGAAGCGGCGCAGGATGTCGTGCAACAGTTTGCCCGCATCGATTGCCTGAAGGTCGAGCGCCGCCTCGCCGCGTGGTTCGAGTTTCAAAATTCTTTGACCAAAAAACTTGTAGGCACAGTTGCCGTAAAGGCTAAGACCGCTGGCGCTGTGCATGAACTCAGGCCCAAAACGCTGGTTCAACAAGGCGAGCAAATGCGGATCGGTGATCTGGCCATCGTATGGCCCAAATCTCTTTCCCGCACGTTCGCGTTCAATTTCGATCCGTCGCAGGGCTGAGCCGGTCAGCCAGCCATCGTTGCGCGCCAGCGCCAGGAACCGGGCAATCCGCGGCTCAGGCAGTAGTTGACTCTTTTCGCCTCGATGCAGATGCCTTTCCTGCTGGCGCACGAGGGCGCGGTCAAGTTCCGGCGCAGTCGAAACGTTTTCAAGTTCATTCAAGCTCCTGCCGTCATAGTCACGTCGAATCGTTTCAGTCTCGAGCGTAAGCGGCGCGATCGCCCGGCGCAGTTCATCGATGTAGTAGGACGCAACGGTTTCGGAATCATCCGCCAGGACAAGCGGGCGGCTGAGATAAAGGCGCTCGGTGGCGCGACAGGCTGCCTGGTAAAAATAGTGCTCCTCTTTTAGAAGCGTAGCCGGAGAGATGTCTTCGAGAGTCAAACCATAAGTCTTCAAGCGCTCGCGTTCTTCGTGTGGATAAATCCAATCACGCGACGCACGGAGCGGAAACCCGCCTTCGACGAGACCAGCGATGAACACCGCCCGAAAACGCAACCCGCGCACGTCGGTTGCTTCAAGCACGCGCAATCCGCGCGCGTCGGCAGCGGATGAAACCACGGATTGCGAACCGATCGCGCGCCGCACCTCGTCGATGAACGTGGCCAGGCTTGTCTTGTCTGAACTACCTGCGTCCGCGGATGGTTGCGAAAAAAGGCCACCCGCTGACGCAGGTGGTTCTGACAAGCTGGCGGCGATTTCAATGCTCTTGATCGCGGCCACAAATGCGCGCCGCAGCACCTCGAGGCTATTGAAGTTAAGGAGAGCTCTGGGCAATTCGTGTTCAGCGACTAACCGGCTCACCGGCCGCGAAATCTGATCACGAAAACTTAGCTGGTCCAACAAAGACATCAACGCCACTCGCAACTCGACTGGACGGCCCTCGCGCGGC
This sequence comes from Pyrinomonadaceae bacterium, assembly GCA_963724185.1. Lineage (GTDB taxonomy): Bacteria > Acidobacteriota > Blastocatellia > Pyrinomonadales > Pyrinomonadaceae > PSRF01. The sequence continues at coordinate 531,307 of CAVRTN010000004.1, forward strand.
ACTGCCTGAATTCGGCCCGCAAACGACTTGACCACGAGCGATGCCCAAGCCAACGCAGCTGGATGAATGTCGCGCGACGGGCGTCGTTTCTTTTCGACCTCATTGCTGTCGACCTTCGCTGTCTCCGCATTCTCAACCTGATCGGCTTCGTCGGGATCACGGCCACCAGCATCGCCGCTTTCTTCCGTGTTGATATTCAGCAAATCTCTCGTCGCCGCCGCGGCCGGAAGTTCCTTGATGAGTTTCTGCGCACGCTCAAGCCAGGCGCTGACGCGCAAATCGCTTCCCACATACGCAAAAGCATTCTCGAGAGCGTCTGCATCCCAGTCGCCAATCCGATGACGACGTTTGAGTCGCGCGCGTTTTTCTTCATCGCTCTCATTAGGAAACTGTTGGCCATCCCCATCACCAAAGACTGCGCTATATTCCTGATCAAATCGCAGCGACAACTCGGCAAGCTCTTCCCTGCCGGGGCGAAAGTATTCCGACTTGATCAAATCGGCCAACTCCGCGAGGCGCGGAGACTTTGACGAATCGGTGCCTTCTCGCGCGGAGTCCTCCAAAATTGCAAACAACTTAAGCGCGGCCCGCACTCCCGGAATCTCAGTGGCGTCGATGCGCGACTCCAAACTGCACGGCAACGATTCTTCGCGCATCACGCGCGACAGCGTGTCAGCATATGAAGCCTTCTGGCGCACGACGAGCGCGATCTCTTCCAGGCGGAAACCTTCCCGCAAGACCAGCCGCTTAACTTCTTTCGCTACCGCACGAATCTCAGTTTCGCGATCGCCGCATTCGAAATACCTGATCTCCGATTCCTTCTGGTTGGCATCTGGCTCCGCGGTTTCCGCCGGCTGATCGATGTCTGCCGGTTTTGAGAGTGATGAATTGAAAAGGCTCGCGCGTAAACCGGATAAAGCGCCCGCAGTAGGAACCAGCTCTTCCGCGATCAATTTCTTTTCAAATGGGGCGATCGCCGCGAGATGATCAATGGTGTCTTGAAATGGCAGAAAGATTTCCGTGTTGCGTTCGTCGTAATTGAGGTTGACGATGACGTCAGGAATGTCGGGGATCAGCCGGCGTAATATTTCTCCCTGGACCGGAGTGAAATCGAAAAACCCATCGAGAACCAGAAGCTGCACGCCGCCCAGCCACGGTAGTGTGGCCCGCATGTCGCGCGGTTCACGATTCAGGATCGTTAACGCGCGCAAACTATCGGCGTCTGCCTCGGTAAGTTGATGGCGTTCGAGGAGTCCCGAATAGGTTTCATAGATCAACGCCACTTCGCGATCGAAATCAATTTGCCGGTGAAGGCCGCGAGTTATTGGGTCTGACGGCGAAGGAGATCCGGGAGATAGATCCTCGCTGCGCGCTTTGATGATCTGCGCAACCTCGGCCGGTGTTTTGGCTGCGCGCTCTATCTCGCCAATCAGCGTGGTAATGGTGTTGACGCAGCCTTCGCGATTTGCCAGCGGCGCAATCGCTTTCAGCTGACCGGCTGACACGAGACGGGAAAGCACCTGCGAAACCAGGCTTCGTTTCAGGGGTAGCTCTTCGCGGTCGATCGGAGTCCGGGGCGAAAGGCGAGTTCCATCGTCATTAACGGCAGTTGAAATTATGCGGCGAACGAAACCACGAAAGAGATAAACGGGAAGTTCGCCCCAAACACCGGCATTTCTTTGGCCATCAAGAATGCCTTCGGTGACGAGTTCGAGGAGCGGGTGCGACGCGGCGAGGTAGAGGAATCGTTCTGGCCGGCCCTGGGAGACAAACTCCGCACAACGCTCAATCAGCTTTGAACGATTATCACCGAGCAGTGGGCCTAACCAAATTTCTTTCGACAAAACCTTCTCCGCCGATTACGCAGATTACACCGATTCAAAAACGCCGCCCGAACAAACTGAAGTTCCCCTGATCCTAATAGTGTTTCCTGTCTGTGTAATCTGCGAAATCTGCGGATAACACTTAACCCTCGCGAGCGCCAGCACCCTTTGCAGCATTAAGCAGCGGCAACGAATCGTCTTCGATCAGCTCGGGTTCGGGGCCCGCCACCAGCTCCGGAAACAAGCCACCTTCGTCGAGGCTCAGCGCGCGCGCAGACTTATCTACGGGTTCGAGTATCTCAATCTCTTCGCCGGCAATGGCGCCGCGTTCCTTAAACTTTCGTGCGGTTACCAGCACGCGTGCCTCGAGCGAGCCCACACCTTTATTGTAGGAATCAAGCGCGCGATCGAGGCCTTTACCGATGTCGGCAAAATAACTTGTAAACGTTCGCAGGCGATCGTAAAGATCTTTACCGAGTCGGCTCACCTCGTTGGCATTCGTCGCCATCTGTTCCTGGCGCCAGCCATACGACACCGCCTTGAGCAAGGCGATCAACGTTGTCGGTGTGGCGATAATGACACCCTGACCTACACCGTCTTCGATTAACTTTGGATCGATTTCGAGAGCCGCACTGTAGAACGTCTCGCCCGGAAGGAATAACAACACAAACTCGGGAGTTGGCTGGACCGACTCCCAGTAAGACTTCTTGCTCAGTGCTCCGATATGCGTGCGTACAAGCCGCGCGTGATCTCGCAATCGCGCGCCGCGGATTTCTTCGTCCTTCGTCGAAATCGATTCATAAAAGGCATCGAAGGGGACTTTCGCATCAATAACGATGGTGCGGTTGCCGGGAAGCTTGACGATCACGTCAGGCCGAATTCGTCCATCTTCCGTGGCCACCGTCGCCTGCTCGACGAAGTCGCAATACTGCAACATTCCTGCAAGCTCGACGACGCGACGGAGTTGGATCTCGCCCCAACGCCCGCGTACATGTGGAGCGCGCAAAGCGTTGACCAGGTTTCCAGTCTCCGCCTGCAGTTGCACTTGCGAAGTAGCCAGGGCCTTCACCTGTTCGCGCAGTTCCGAGTAGGCGCCGGCGCGCGTCTTTTCCAGCTCGCCAATCTTCAAGTCAACTTTTTCGAGCGACTCCTTGAGCGGCTTGACCAGTTGATCAATAGCACTCTGCCGTAACTCCAGGTCTCCTTTGGCTGTCGCCTGGAATTTCGCCAGAGTGGAATTGGCCAGTTGGAGAAAAGATTGACTGTTGTCGTTTAGAGCATCACGCGAAAGGGCCTTGAATTTCTCGGACAACTCGTCGGCCGCTTGTTTGAATGAATCTTTTCGTTCCTGCGCTGCCCGTCGCTCGCCTTCAAGTTGAGCTCGTAATTGCGCGTTCTCTTCGCGCGCATGCTTGTATTCAACGGCCTGTTGGTCGAGAGCTTCGTGGAGTTTCTGCAACTCCGAGTCCTTGCCCGTGAGTCGTTCCTTCAAAGTCGCTAAATCCGCGACACTCGCGGCGCCCGCCTTGCTTCTGAGCACAAACCATCCCACAAGGGCACCCAGCGCTGCACCCAGGAGCAGGACAACAATCAAAATAATTTGAGATTCCATTTCGAAAAAGAGTTTAGCAAAACGTGTTGCAAACACGAAACAGTGGCCCGTTAACGGGCCTTTGATTCACCAGCATGGAGGCTTATTTAGTCGGGTCTTCGCCGTTCATTACGAGTTCTGCGACCACACCTCAGCGTCCAAAACACGCGACCATTCGCTCGTAAACCTTCCGCGTCACCCGTACGTCGTTGAGATTGTATTCGCGAATTGCGGCAAGGTTTCCGGCCTGATAAAGATCGAAAACTTTGCTGCCTTCCACGGTGTCGGTCTTGCTGGATTCAATGCCCAGGGCCCAGGCCACATCATCGAGACTCACATTGCGCCTCGCGCCCAGCCACCAGTGATGCATCGTGTCGAAAACTCCACGGACTCTGTACTCGCCAAGATCAACGAGTGGTTTCGCAGGAATGCAATGGACGAGACATCGCTGAAAAATAAACGGCAAATCGAATCCGATCAGATTGTGGCCCACCAGCTCGTCGGCTTCCGGGTCAAAGTCTTTCAGGTAATCCAGAAACGCGAGCAGCGATTCCCTTTCGTCCTGCTCGTTGCCGTCGATGTCGATCCCAAACACGCGTTCGCGCTGTTCCTGTTCGACTCCAAAATCGATGCCGGCCACCGGTCCGGCGTGAACGGCGATTGAAAGTATTCGCCCAGACGCGGCGCTCAACGATCCCAGCTGATAGCAACGTTCCTCTTCCAGAAGGATGTCTTCGAGATAACGCTCCTGCTGTTCGAGCCGCATATTTCCAAGTTTCCACAGTCTTTCAAGTTGCGGCCCGACGCGCTCGCGAAAGTCGGGAACGGCCAGCGTCTCGATGTCCATCGTGTATGCAAGCGGAAGCACGGGATCTGCATCCTGATGTTCGCGATACTTTTCCAGCGTGATGGAGCGATACTCGGTGACGATAAACTGCGATCGGTCCTGATAACTTTCGAGCCGGCCAGTAATGCCCCAGAGACCCGGTTTGAATTCTCCCCATTGTTCGAGCGTCTCGCCCCAAATCTTCAGTGGCAGCGCGCCCGTCGAATTGCGTCCGATCACATCGCAAAAACGCTTGCCTTGCTGCGTGCGTTTTTCGCGCGCCGAAGTAACTGCAACCATCAACCAAATGTCTTCGCCCAGAGGAAGTTCAGGAATGGGAATGTTTCCGCGCATGATTAATCTCTTGTATGAACCGGCGTTGGGTGTTGTCAGCGCCGAGGTTAAATTCGTCGAACCCTCATTCTATACTGCCTGCTGATAAACCAAGCCGTTCGCTGGTGAGTTAAGGTGATTTTTCTTTGCGATGTTTGCGGATGCTTGGCGCTCTTTGTGGTTTCCCTGGTGTTTCTAACCAGAGCACACGAGGCGAGTGCAACCCGCGTTGACTACGCTTCGATTTAATCTTTGCAAATGTTAACCCTGCAAACGGCGAACATGTCGCGGACTGAAGCGCTGCGGCGGATCAAACTTCTTTCGGGCAAAGACCTTCGCCCGATGGCGGAGGAGCTTGGAATCACAGTTTGGAAAAACGGAAAGAAGAACAAGGGCTGGGCCGGCCACGTTATCGAACGCTATCTCGGACTCCGCCAAAATTCTTTGCAATTGCCGGATTTTGGTTCATGGGAATTGAAAGTTGTACCACTACGGCGCGGCGCGGATGGAACTATTACGAGTTAAAGAATCCATGGCCATCACCATGATCGAGCCAACTGAAGTGGCGGCAAACAAATTCGCCGACAGTCATCTTTACGACAAGTTGCGCAGCCTGATTGTGGTGGCGCGCGTTTTTGAAAATGTCGAGGACACCGCGTCTCTGCTCCACTCCGCCGCGGAGTTTGATCTAGATAATCCATCAATTCGTAAACAAGTCGAAGTAGACTACGAAGCCATCCGCGAGATCATTCGGATCAAAGGTGTCGAGGCATTAACTGGGGATACGGGAAAGTATGTGCAGGCGCGGACCAAGGGACGCGGACATGGCAGCACCTCGCGCGCGTTTTATGCGAGGGCAATATTCGTGGCCCACATCCTTAACCTTCACAAGCTGGCGTGGATGCCAACGGTGCTTTCCGACGAGCGGAACACTTAACCGCAAAGGGTGCCCAGAAAGTCCGCGAAGAACGCAAAGGTTCCTCGGTGACCTTTGCGCAAACCTCAGAGTACTTTGCGGTTTGTGTTGAGAGTTGGTTAACGCTCAAGCTTTGCAGTTCGCTCAACCTCTTCATGCATCCTGCCGGTCAGCATCAGCCAGATCATTTTGTAGTCGCCCATAAACGACCACAGCGGATATTGAAACGTCGCGGGTTTATTTTTCTCGATGAAGAAGTGACCAATCCAGGCCATGCCGTAACCCGGTATTAACGCCAAGGGAATTAACCACCAGCGACCGACCGCGATGAAGTAGCAGACACAGCTGAGCGCGATTGAGGTCCCAACCAGATGGAGCAGCCGCGTACGTGGGTTGCTGTGTTCGGCGACATAGTGTGGCCAAAACTGTGTGAATGAATTGTATCTTCGCTCTGCCATGATGATTGTTCGACAAACTTCAAGTTTGTCGTAGCCACTGAACACGTAACTGATGATCGACAAACTAAAGTTTTGTCGAACTATTCTCCAAACAACTGCATGAATTGATCCGGCTCCAACGGATCCAAACGCGCGAGCTCCAGATTCTCATCCACATGATCCGGATTGCTCATACCCACGAGCGCCGTAGTAATGCCCGGCGTGGATCGCACAAACTGGATGGCCATCTGCGCATCAGTCTCAAGTGAACCAAGCGGCTCTCGCAACCCTGCCGGCATTCCGCGCGCAACGCGACCTTGAAGAATCGAAGCGCTCGCAACCGCGGTTATTTTTAGCGCAGATGCGGCTTCAAGTGTCGAAACGTCCTCGCCGTTCACGTTCTGGTTTGCCAACGTGAATGCTTCCGGCATTGCAAGATTCAACGGCAGTTGAATAAAACGAAACCCATGACCCTCCCCGCCCGCCGCCCTGGCGGTCTTTTCTATCTTTGCCAGCGAATGATAACCGCGCGCCCCGGCCGCAACTCGAAATCCATTCCAGGTTGCCACTCCATAAAACTTCAGTTTGCCGTCGCTCCGGCTCTTTTCCAAACTTTCAAACGCCAACTTCAGCCGTGCATAAAACTCCGCTTCCGAAACATGATCGAGCTGCGACTCGGGATTGTGCACGTAGTAAACATCGACGCACTCGAGATTCATATTTCGCAGCGATTGCTCGAGCTGGTTTTCTAAATACGCAGGAGTCATGCAATGACTGCCGCCAACGAAGTCTTCAAAACCCGCAATCCCGGGTTTTACAAAAGTCTCCTCGACATATCCGCGCACGTCGCGCGGCGGCGCTCCGTCAAAAGGCAAATAGCCACCTTTGGTGCAAATCAGGATTTCATCCCGCGCAAACCCATTGTCTTTAGTCAGCAATTGCAGCGCGGCTCCTATTGATCTTTCGCTTCTTTGGAAACGATAGTTTGCCGCCGCATCGATCACGTTGGCTCCCAGCTGGACTGAGCGCGCTACTGCGTCGCGGTAACTCGCGTCGGTTACCTCATCAGCGTTACCGAGATAGGTTCCAATTCCGAGAGATGAAACGCGCAGCTCTTGCGCGGTGCGGAAATGTTTTTCGGCAGCGTTCTTGAAACGCTCGCGATATCGCGTCGTGCCTTCGAGTGTTGCGGAGCCAGAAATGGACATAAGAGTTTGGGAAGAGCTATCCGCAGATTATGCCGATTACCCAGATTTTCCGGCAAACGGAAAAACGATTGATATCGCAGGGTTTAGAAATCTACGAAACAGCTCCATTGGAGTCTGTGTAATCTGCGTATTTGCGGATTCTCTTTTGATCTCTGCGCGAGAGAATACCACGCGAGCGGCAAGCGTTTCATCGTTTCACACCGCTGTGTTAGCGTTGTGCTTCAAAACCATTCAAAGGAATCCGCTGATGAACTACTTTCTCGACTGGAAAGAAAGCACGGGATCGCGAGCTGAAAAGTTTTTCAAAACCACTCTGTGGCAAGGCGAGCAAATGATGGTCGGACTCAATTGCCTCGAGCCAAATCAACTCCAGGAAACCCATGCGCATTCCGGCGCCGATAAATTTTATTTAGTGCTGGAAGGCAGCGGGACTTTCATCGTCGGAGAAGCAGAACAAGTTGCTGCAGAAGGCGCGATTGTCGTCGCTCCCGCGGGAATTCCCCATGGCGTAATAAACAATTCGACAACGCGTCTATCGCTCTTGGTTGCCATAGCGCCGCCGCCACCAAAGAAATGAACAACAGGGATAAGACACTGCGTCCAGAAGAGTCGTCGCTCGAAATCTCGCGCGCGGCGCTTGACGAGCTTTCGTCTCAAGTCACTCAACTCGTCGCTGATTATTACTCCGAGATTCGCGGCCTGCCGGTTTTTCCCGAAACCTACGCCGGTAAAACGAGTGAACAAATCGGCACGCTCCTCCCGATTGAGGGTGAAGCGCTTGGCGAACTGCTTAACGATTGTCGCTCCATTCTCAACGGCAGCCGTCACAATGGTCATCCGCGTTTCTTTGGCTACGTCGCTTCTCCATCCACTGCGCCGGGCGTCTTTGCCGATCTGATTGCATCGGCAGTAAACGTGAACGTCACCTCCTGGCGTTCCGGTCCGGCAGCCACTGAGATCGAACGCACCGTCATCGGCTGGCTGGCCGAAATGATTGGTTACGCAAACGAGAGCCAAAAAGCTTACGGGTTGCTGACCAGTGGCGGTTCGATGGCAAATTTCACCGCGCTCCTGATCGCGCATCGCACGAAAGCAGGGGCGCGCGTCGCCGGTGAGGGATTGTGGAATTCGCACCCGATGACGATTTACGCGTCGAGTGAGATCCATATGTCGATTCCCAAAGCCGCCGACATGCTGGGCCTCGGACGACAAAATGTTCGGCTGGTGGAATGCGACGATCAATTTCGGATGGACGTTTCAAAACTGCGCGCCAGCATCGCCGCTGATTTGGAAAACGGACTGCAACCGTTCTGTGTTGTCGCAAGTGCGGGCACGGTAAATACGGGCGCGGTTGACCCGCTCGCGGAGATAGCCGATGTCGCCGCGAGTTTGGTCTTTGGTTCCACGTCGATGGCGCGTATGGCGCACTCGCTGCGCTCGACGAATCGAAACGGCCGCATTTCGCCGGCCTGGATCGGGCAGACTCCGTTTCGCTCGACCCGCACAAGTGGCTTTACGTTCCTCTCGATTCCGGTTGTTTGCTGTTTCGCGATGAAGCTGGGGCGCGCGCCGCTTTCAGTTTCGATGAAGCTGATTACATCAAAGTCCACGAGCATGATGAAGATGAGGCCTTTGCTTTCTGGAATTATGGACCGGAGCTCTCGCGTCGGTTTCGCGCGCTGAAAATCTGGCTGACGCTCCGTTACTACGGCACTCGGCGAATTGCCGCCGCCATTAGCGAAGACAACGCGCTGGCCGGTTACATGGGTCAACAGGTTCAAGCGGCTCGCGACCTTGAATTACTCGCGACGCCGGAACTCAGCATTTGCTGTTTTCGTTATGTGCCGCCGGCGTTGCAATCGCGGCTGGAAGCAAAGTCATTCACTGAAACTGACGAGGCGGCGCTGGATAAACTCAACAATGAGATCATGCTGAGCGTGCAGCGCGGCGGAGGAGCATATCTTTCGAGTGCGACCTTGAACGGGCGTTTCGCGTTGCGTGCCTGCATTACCAACTTCCGCACTACTCGCGCGGATATCGACCAAACCCTGGAGATCATTCGCGAGGCGGCACTATTGCAGACCGGCGAGCGGTAAGAGTGAAGGATGACAACAACCGTTGGATCACAGACTTATGATCGCGAGCTGCGCGTGGCGCTCCAACTCGCGCGCGAAGCCGGCGCGGTGATTCTCGATCTATACGAAGGTCCGTTAGTCATCGAACAGAAGTCACAGCTCCACGATCACGAGCCGGTTACTCAAGCCGACAAACTCGCAAATGAATTGATAGTCAGACGACTCAGCCGAGAGTTTCCCGACGACGGTATTCTGGCTGAAGAGTCAGTCGACACGGAGCGCCGGCTAGGCAAGAAGCGCGTGTGGATGATCGACCCGCTCGACGGCACGAGTGGTTTCATCGATGGCAACGGCGACTTCGCCGTACAGATCGGGCTTTCGAGCGACGGGCAAAGTGTTTTGGGGGTGGTCTATCAACCATTGACGGGTGTGTTGTATCGCGCGGTCCGAGGAGGAGGCACGTGGGTTGAGCGTCCGCAGTTTGAACCTGAGCTCGCCCGGGTTTCCAGTAACGGCAACTTGTCCACGATGCGCCTGGCAGCGAGCAGATCGCATCGCAGTCCGCGCATGGACCGGGTAGTCAAAGCTTTTGGTCTGAAAGAAGAAGTTAACCGTGGGTCGGTGGGAATCAAAGTAGGTTTGATTGTTGAGCAGCAGTGCGATTTGTATGTTCACCTCTCGCCGCAAACAAAACAGTGGGACACCTGCGCCCCGGAGATCATTTTGAGTGAAGCGGGAGGATGTTTGACTGATCTTTTTGGGAAACCCCTTAACTACAATCGCAGCGACCTGAACAACCGGAATGGGATCGTGGCGAGCAACAGCGTCGCGCACGACAAGATCATTCAATCCCTCGCACCACTGCTGGAAGAATTTGGGCGAAAGCCGCACTGAGCACAGTCGGCAGAATGAAGCAGTAATCCTTCAACGCGCACCGAAGGTGCAGCAGAAGGTAGCCAGTGGCACAGCGCGCAGCCACTGGATGATCAAATAAAGAAGACGCGCCCTGTAAGGGCGCTGGGAGACTCACCAAACATATCGCTCGTCGTAATCAATCCCGGCTAACTTCAACATCTCAATGTATTCCTGCTCAAACGTTTGGCGACGATGGTGTTCTTCCTGATTCAGAATGTAATGTTTGACGCGCTCAAGCTGAGAGGGACTGACCGTGGAGCCAAAGTAACCCGGCTGCCATACAAAGCTCCTCCTCCCGACTGTGTTGTGCGCCCATTCTGAGGAGCCGCCTTTCAGTTCTCGCATGACGCTCGCCAGAATGTGTGTCGCCCGCAATCCCATGAGCACGTGGACGTGATCGTCAATCCCACCAACTGCCAACGGACTTCCGTTCAGATTCTTAACGATTCCGCCAAGATATGCATGAAGATTATCCCGCCAGTCGCTGGTGATTAGCGGATAACGATCCTGGGTGCTGAAGACAACGTGATAGTGAAGGTTGCAATACGTTGCGGGCATGAGGAAGGATTAACATCCCCACCGCCCTGAGGCCATCAAGCAGACGATGAGTGTCCGCGAATGTTCTTGAAAGAGGCTTGGTATCCGTGCGCCCCTGCGGGGCGCCGTGCATTTTCCCGCAAACCCCAGTGGCCGCGCGCGCAACGCGCTTGCCACTGGCTACCCTCTGCTGCACCTGCGGTGCGCGTTGAAGCATTACCGCTCGAGTGCTCGACGGCTGCTATCGTTTCGTTGTCGGCTTAGGACCGCATGGCATTCTGCCGACTGCCATCTGCCATCTGCCATCTGCCGTCTGCTGTCTGCCGTCTGTTCCTAGTGTCCCGGCGTCGTAGTCGATCCCTTCGTCTTTGCCTCGCCGAGTTTGACGATCCAGATGCCGCTGTGAACGTCGTTGAAATAGACCATGCCTTTATGTGGCTGCGCACCCCAGGTGAACGGAAGATTGGGCTTGAAGCCTTCAGTGTCACCGGCCCAGAGATGTCCGATCTCGCGTCCCTGCCGGTAAAGGTCGCCGCGCAGTTCTCCCGAAACATCTACCACGCGCCCGCCGCCGTTGTAGTAGCCCATGTACATGATGTCGTCTTCGACCCACATATTATGCGCCCCCGACTCCGGCACCGGATACTCCGCCACCTTCCGCGGGTTGTTGATGTCCGACACGTCGATTACATGAACGATGCCGCGCACCGGTACGCGCTCGCGAGCCTGAATATCGAAGATCGGCGGAAACACTTCGTCGCCCACAAACACATAATTCTTGTATCGAAAAACTGAATGAGTGCCCGCGAGCCAGCCATTGCCATAAAGCTCGTGATGATTAAAACGAAACTGACTTACGAGGACCGGACGCTCCGGGCGTCCACCTTTGATCCCGCTGCCCACGTCGAGAATGATCAAACCGTCGCGCCAGTAAGCCAGGTAGGCGAGCCCATCTTTCACCTGCAGGTCGTGCAGATAGCGTCCGCCGATCGTTTCGCCGTCGCCGGTGCGAATCGTTGTCGCCACCTGATTGGGCACTTCCCATCGCGCGACTTCCTTCGGATTCTTGACGTCGGCAAAATCGATGACTCGCATTGAGCCGGTGGCGTCGTCGGTTAAGTAAACATAATGGGAGTCAACAAACGCACTGTGAACTCCGCCAGTCACTGTAGCGGTGTACTCGGAAATCAGTTTTGGATGCGCCGGATCCGCGTTGTCGTAAAACGCAATTCCGTTTTTGCGATTTGAAGCGCCTTCGCGCGAGATGACGAGAATCTTGCCGTCTGCGGTGGTGGTGATGTCGTTAACAATCCTGGCATCAACTTTAATCGTGTCCGTCAGTTTTGGTTCGGCCGGATTTGAAATGTCGTAAACCAGAAATTTATCGGAAATAGTTGAAAGGTACGCATGATCCCCGAAGACCCAAACTTCCGCCGCGGGAAAATCTTTGGTGCGCGCGCGACCCACAACGTTTAGCTCCCGCTCGGCATTTCGTGGCGCCACCACCACTGAGGCAATCGCTTCTTCGCGACCACTGGCTGCGGTAATTACATAGGCGCCCGGTAGCTCGGCGACAAAACCGCCATCGGCATCGACCGTTGCGGCTGGACCATTGACCGTCCAACGCACCGCCGAGTTGCCGGCCTGGCCCACACTCGCCTTCACGTTAAACCGCACTACGTCGCCGGTGCGCGCCGTGGTCGATCTCGGTTCGAGAGAGAGGCCTGAGATAGTGCTATTAACAACTGTCACGGTGACGTTGCCCGTGCCGTTACCGGAAGATGCAGTGATTTGGGCGCGGCCGGGCGCGAGCGCTGATACGACTCCGGCGGCGTCGACGGTCGCTACCGCAGGCATGCTGCTGGACCACTTTAACGTTGCATCATTGCGAGGATTACCTTCAGCACTCCTCGCGACTGCTGTAAGTTTGCCGATGCCGCCCACGACAAGCGAAGGGTTAAGTGGCGCGATTTCAACCTTCGTAACGGGACCAGACTTGACCATAACCCTGGTAAAGTGTGGCTTGCCTGCGACAATTGCCCCAATCAAAACTTCTCCAGGACTAAAAAAAGAAACTGTGCCGGAGTCATCAACCCCGGCAAGATCAAACGGCGCGGCGAACCATGTTGTTGGTGGGGTTTTAATGGCATTGCCTGCGGCATCCTTCGCTACGGCGGTAAACTTGACCTTCTGGCCCGGGAAAATATCTGCAGGGGCGTGAGTGACGTCAACGGTGGCCACCACCGGTAGCGGCGTGCTCGGAGTTGACTCCTGCGCATTAGTAATCGCGCCCGGCGCGACTAGCGCCACAAGGCATAGCATGACAATCAAACTCCTGAGGGTGCGCATAAAACTGTTCTCCTGTTGAATTGGTCCTTTGAAGGAATAACCCGGGGTGGAATCAAGACAATACGAAAGCGAATCTTAATCAGTGGTCGCGCGCGAAGCAAGCAGAGCCAACATGCGAAGTTCCATTGGAGCGCGGGCTTCTCGCCCGTTCCCAGTAATCACTTGAACGCAGAACTTCCATGCCTCATTATTTGGGAGAGTTCTTGTATGGCAAACATCCAGCAACGGCTGCCTGAAAACATCCCCGGAGATTTCTTTGTCGATGCCAGCTGCATCGACTGTGATACGTGCAGCCAGCTCGCACCTGAAATCTTCCGCGATCACGGCGAGCAGTGCAGCGTTTATCACCAACCAGATACTGACGGAGAAACACGCAGTGCAATGATGGCCCTGGTCGCCTGTCCCACCGGTTCAATTGGCACAACTCAAAAACACGACGCGCACATCGGCATTGACGCGTTTCCGTCGCAGGTAGCAGAAAATATTTACTTCTGCGGTTTCACTTCGGAGTCCAGCTTCGGCGCCTGGAGTTATCTCATTACGCGTCCGGAAGAGGAAGGCGGCAACGTTCTGATCGACTCGCCGCGTTATGCGACACAGTTGGTCCAACGGATCGAAGAATTGGGTGGCGTTAGTCGCATGCTCTTAACTCACAAGGATGACGTCGCCGACCACGAAAGATTCGCCATGAAATTTGGCTGCGAGCGCGTCATGCACGCAGATGATGGCGCGGCCCGGCTTGGCGTGGAGCGGATTATTGAAGGCGAAGACGCATTTCAGCTCGACCCGGATCTGCTCGTAATTCCAACACCCGGACATACTCGCGGACACGTCGTCTTTCTTTACAAGAACAAGTTCCTGTTTACGGGCGACCACCTGGCCTGGTCCCCAACCCGCAATACGCTGACTGCTTTTCGCAGCGTGGCATGGTATTCCTGGCCGAGACAGATCTCTTCGATGGAAAAGCTGGCCAATTACAGTTTTGAATGGGTCTTGCCGGGTCACGGCAATCTTCATCACGACAACACGCAAAACATGCGGTATCATCTGCAATCCTGCATCGCCTGGATGAAGACGCGCTAGCCCCCGGAAACCGTTCTGGTTTTTGCGGAGTTAGTTAACAGCTTGCTTACACTGATCCCCTTGAGTGAGAGGTAGACCATGACTAAAAACACAAAAATTGCGCTCGGCTGCGGTGGCGCCGGATGTCTGGGAATAATCCTAATCGTGATTATTGGCGCGGTGCTGATAGTCGCCGGAGTGATTAAGGCGCCCGGCATTTACAGCCCCAGAAGTAATTACAATTACAACTACAATTCAAATCGAAACACAAACTACAATTCAGCACGTAACCTTAATACGAACACCGCGTCGTCGAGCTCGTCTTCCCTGTCCAACGACGACAAGCACAAGCTATTTCAGGCCGCGGGCGCAACTAAGGACAACTTGCTAATTCTGAGAGTGCTCGACAAGATTGGATTTCCCAATGGTCAGGGCGCCGGATATACCGATTTCGTTAAAGAACATTTCGGCTGGGCCATGAAGAACCTGGAATTCATGGAAACTGTTAACACGGCCGAAAAGGCACGCGCCTACGTTGAGGAACACATCGACGACTGATAAGTTCACCTTCCATGCTTAGGGCAAGACGGGCGCGAGTGCGGTTTCGCGTCCGTTTTGTTATAAGAGCAGAAGAGTAGAATAAAAGAAGACAGAAACCAGAAGAACAGCTGGAGTTCATTCTGACTTCTGACTCCTGTCTTCTGTATTCTAACTCCTCGTTTTTATGAACCCCGCTAAAATCCGAAATTTTTCCATCATCGCCCACATCGATCACGGCAAGTCGACGCTGGCTGACCGGCTGCTCGAATTAACCGGGGCAGTGACTGGCCGCGACATGTCGGCGCAGATTCTGGACGACATGGATCTTGAGCGCGAGCGCGGGATAACGATCAAGGCACACGCCGTCAGGCTCGACTACAAAGCGCAGGATGGCCAGTCGTATATTCTGAATTTGATCGACACGCCCGGCCACGTCGATTTCTCCTACGAAGTTTCGCGTTCACTTTCCGCTTGCGAAGGCGCTTTGCTGATCGTCGATGCCTCGCAAGGCGTGGAAGCGCAGACGCTTGCCAACACCTACCTCGCCATCGAGAACAATCTCGAGCTGATTCCGGTAATCAATAAGATCGATCTGCCTGGCGCCGAACCGGAAAAAGCGATGGAGCAAATCGAGCACTTCATCGGCCTGGGAACTCACAATGCGATTCTGACGAGTGCGAAAACGGGAATTGGCGTCGCCGAAGTTTTGGAGGCGATTGTTCGCGACGTGCCGCCACCGAAAGGCGATCCCGATGCGCCGCTCAAAGCATTGATATTCGACTCGTGGTACGACTCTTATCGCGGCGTGATCGTTCTCTTCCGCGTCATCGACGGCACGATTCGCCCGGGAATGAAGATTCGTTTTTTTAACGCCGGACGCGATTACCAGGTGGAGACTCTGGGCGTGAATCGACCGCGTCCAACGCCGATCGACTCACTAAGTGTTGGCGAAGTCGGCTTCATGACAGCTTCGATCAAAACCGTCGCTGACGTACAAATCGGCGACACGCTCACCGAAGCCGCACGACCAACCAAAGAGCCGTTTCCCGGTTATCAGGAAATCAAGCCGATGGTCTTCGCGGGCCTCTATCCCATCGACACAAATCAGTATGAAGAGTTGCGCGAAGCGATGGACAAGCTACGGCTCAACGATGCTTCATTTTTTTACGAGCCCGAGTCATCAACCGCGCTGGGCTTTGGATTTCGCTGCGGGTTTCTGGGCCTGTTGCACATGGAGATTGTGCAGGAACGTTTGGAGCGCGAGTTTAATCTCGATCTGATTACGACCGCACCGGGCGTTCGTTATCTGGTAACTACCACTGACGGCAAGGTGACGGACATCGACTCCCCGGCGAAGATGCCTGACCCTGGCCGCATTGTGAAGATTGAAGAACCGGCCATCCGCGCCACGATCCTGACACCCGAAGATCACCTCGGCGGCATTCTCGCGCTGCTGGAAGAAAAGCGCGGGCAGCAAAAAGGATTCGAATACATCACCTCAAATCGCGTGATGCTGACTTATGAGTTACCGCTCAACGAAATCGTGCTCGACTTTTATGACCGCCTGAAATCAACTTCGCGCGGTTATGCCTCGCTCGATTACCACCTCGCGGGTTACTGGGAAAGCGATCTCGTCAAGCTTGATGTGCTGGTAGCAGGTGAACCGGTTGATGCGTTGTCGCTGGTTCTTCATCGCGACACAGCGGCGGCCAAGGGCCGTTTACTGGCGTCAAAAATGAAGGAGTTGATCCCGCGACAGCTTTTTGAAGTTCCAATTCAGGCAGCCATCGGCGCAAAGATCATTGCCCGCGAAACAGTGAAGGCGATGGGCAAAAACGTTATTGCCAAATGCTACGGCGGCGACATCTCGCGCAAACGCAAGCTGCTGGAGAAACAGAAGGAAGGCAAGAAGCGCATGAAGAAAGTCGGCCGCGTGGAGATTCCGCAGGATGCTTTTCTGGCGGTGCTGAAGGTGAACGAATAGGTCTCCATGGACCAGTCAGCCAAACGACTCAGGCGATTCACTCGCTCGGGAGCATTGACTTACATTGCGAGTCGAA
This sequence comes from Pyrinomonadaceae bacterium, assembly GCA_963724185.1. Taxonomy (GTDB): domain Bacteria; phylum Acidobacteriota; class Blastocatellia; order Pyrinomonadales; family Pyrinomonadaceae; genus PSRF01. Next base: position 547,979 of record CAVRTN010000004.1, read on the forward strand.
CATGAACTCCTACTGCTGTGCGCGCGCACGCAAGTTGACGAACAGGCACGGCAACGCATCATTGCCCTCACATCCCCGCCGGTGGAAATCGATTGGGACTATCTTTATCGGCTGGCGCGCCGCCATTCAGTATTGCCACTGATCTACTCGCAGTTGAATGGCCTCAACTCCGTTAACGTTCCCGCCGCAGCACTGGATCGACTCAAAAAGAATTACCAGAAAAACACGGCGCGCAATTTGTTGTTGAGCTCTGAGCTCAGCAAGATTCTTCAGCAGCTTGAAAGCGCCGGCATCGAGGCAGTTCCTTATAAGGGTCCGGCCCTCGCAGTTTATGCCTATGGCAATTTGGCGTTGCGGCGATTCGTCGATCTCGACATTCTGGTGCGAAAGGGTGACGTCCTGCAGGCCCTGGAGATTTTGGAAGGCGCCGGGTTTGTTTGCACCGCGCCATGGACCAAAGCCCAACGAACCCTATTGCTGCGCACGCAACACAATCTTTCGATGAGCCGGGAGTCTGGCCTGCTGGTGGTTGAATTACACTGGGAGGTCGCGTCTAAATTGTTCGCAAGATCGGTACAGGCTGAAGACTTTTGGGGACGTCTGGCATCGATGCGACTCAATAATCGGGAAGTGAAGTGCCTGGCAGCGGAAGATCTGCTCCTCTCACTCTGCGTGCACGGATCGAAGCATCTTTGGGAACGCCTGGCGTGGATTTGTGATGTCGCGCAAATTGTAAAGACCCGCGAAGGGCTTGATTGGGCCACACTTCTCCGTCGCGCTGAAACAACGGGTAGCGCTCGAATGCTTCTGCTCGGACTCTGTTTGGCAAACAAACTGCTCGACGCTCCATTGCCGGCCCAGGTGTTATCGGCTGCCAATACTGACAAAGCGTTACCTGAACTCGCCGACGAAGTTATCAGACGACTATTCGCGAACAGCGAGCCGGTAGCAATCACCATCGGCCAGAGCTTCAGATTTAACTGGGCCGTGCGCTCGGATTTGCGTTCGAGGTTGCGATATTGCCGCTTGCTCCTTCAACCTACGGACGCTGACATCGAAACCCTGCCTCTGCCCGGTCCCCTCACTTTTGTTTATTACCTGATGCGTCCTTTCGCATTGCTCAAGCGAGATCGCAGCCGGCGTGAGACCGTGTCCAGTCCCGAAATTTGATCGAAATCGTTGACTCGCTGGTTATCCGTCAGTATTATTCCGATCCCCCCTATGAACATAGAACTCGCCTGGAATTTCTCGTGTCATGAGCGCGCGCAAGCGATTCATGGAACTTGAATCAAACACCAAAAAATACCGCGAAGATTGGCGAAGGAGAATCATGGCTAAACCGAATCGGATTGCACTAATCTCTGTTTCAATAATTGTTTTGTTACTGGCTTCGCACACGGGCGTCTCAGCCAAGAAAAAGAGTTCGAAGCGAAAGAGTCGGGCGGCGAGAAGCGCAAAGGTGATCCTGGCGCCGGTCCAACGAGCTTTACCAGTCAACGTTTCCACTCCAGTGGTCACGCGAGAAACGCCACGCCCGGTAGTTGCAAACGATGGCTTACTTAACATGTCAGCACCCGGGCAACGGGGCTCTGTTTCTTCAGCGCCGGCTAGTGGTTCGGTTAACGGTCCTTCCATCGGTGATCAGGAGGGGAAGAGCAAGAACGCCTGGCTTGCCCGCCCGGCAATACGTGCAGCCGGTAGTTTGATCATCAGCGAGTTTCGTCTTCGCGGACCAAGCGGCGCCAACGATGAATTCATCGAGATTTACAATGATTCCGGCACGGATCACACTGTTGACGATAGCGGAGCCGGTACCGGCTACGCTCTTGCGGCCTCAGACGGCGTCGCGCGTTGCGTGATCCCCGATGGCACAGTCATTCCGGCGCGCGGACATTATCTATGCACCAACTCCGTTGCTTACTCATTGGCAGGCAACGCGACTGGCGACGCCACTTATACGACTGACATACCGGATAACGCCGGCATCGCGCTCTTCAATACCTCCATCGCCGCCAATTTTACGATTGCTAACCAGTTCGATGCGGTAGGCTCAACCTCCGAGGCAAACACTCTCTACAAGGAAGGCACGGGCTATCCTGCGCTCACCCCGTTTTCAATTGACTATTCTTTTTCCCGCGACCAGTGCGGAAAGGGCGGTTCAATAACTGTCCTGGGTGTCTGTCCGATCAGCACGCCGAAGGACACCGACAACAACGCCAGCGATTTCTATTTTGTTGATACCAATGGAACGTCAGCAGGCGCCGGCCAGCGACTAGGTGCGCCGGGGCCCGAGAATCTTTCGTCCCCTATCCAGCGCAACAGCACATTTACGGAACAGTTGATCGACAGCACTGTGGTCAAGACCAATCCCCCAAATCGCGTGCGCGACTTTACCAGCGATCCGCCGAATAACTCGACCTTTGGCACTCTCGACATCCGTCGAAGAATTGTGAACAACACCGGCGGCTCCGCGACGCGTTTGCGCTTCCGCATAATTGACATCACTACCTTCCCCGCACCGTCCGGCTTTGCGGACCTTCGGCCACGCACCTCCACTTTAGTCGTGGTCTCCGGCATCAATGACAGCGCTACGTGTCTGGCTGCAAACGGTGTGGCGACAACACCCTGCACTATCAACGTGCAGGGCACCACGCTTGAACAACCGCCGTCGCAGCCCAATGGTGGCGGCTTTAACAGCACTCTTTCATCCGGCACAGTTACACTTGGCACGCCTCTCGCCAATGGAGCCAGTATTAACGTGCGATTTCTGTTGGGCATTCAGCAAACAGGAACTTTCAAGCTGTTCATGAATGTGGAAGCCCTTCCGTAATTGTTCTGGAGAATAAAGCGATGGGCGGGTCCGAGGACGAAGTTATCCGAACCCGCCCTTACCCCGACCTTTCGCCTGCGTTTGCTACTTCATGCGCCCTGCGTTGGCTCAGACGCTATCGCGAGCGGCGCCGTACGTTCGAATTGCCACCGAAAGATAGGAACACTTCTCACTTCCGGGCCTGGTCTAACCGGTGCGCGTATCGCATCAAGGTTCAGATCGGTGCGATTGACGCCCCTAAAGTCGCGTGGTAGTTTCGTCTAAAATTCGCTCGGCTATTAGAGGCCAGGAAATACCCCCAGTGATCCAGCAAAACTCCTTAACAGTTTCAACAAAGAACGGCTTGCGCGGCAGAGTCACGCCGTGTTTGCGCGTGGCGGCTTTATCTTTAGTCACCGTCTTTTTTGTCACTTTTCTGGCCGTGAACGTCCGTGCGCAAGCGTCAAAACAAACCGAAAACGCCAAGCCTGCAAGCAAGGTACGCCACCGGTTGCGCATAACTGATGGTGACATCATGGGAGTGTCACTGAAGGCCGACAAAGCGAAAATGACTGACATCGCGGCCGATCTGGCAAAGCGACTGCACGCGCCGGTCAGCGTCGGACCATCCCTAAAGACGGAAGCGCTTACGGTCGACTTTGCGGATCTAACTTTTGAGCCGGCGATGGCCCTGATTGCTCCGCGAGTTTTGGTTGATTATGAAATCAGAGCTAACGCAAAGCCGAAAGCGCTCGCCATCTATCTCATGGGATTAGACGATCCGGATCCGGCCAAAAACGAAACTGTTAAGAGCCAGACTGAGACTTTAATGATCGAAGGAAACACCGAGGACATTTCTTCGTCATCGACAGAGGCTCTGGACGATCCGCTCCAGGTTGATTTGGAAAATAACCTTCTGACGATCAGGTCGAAAAAACAACCGCTCCTTGCCGTAATCCTTACCGTCGCTGAAGTGTTGGAAGTCCCGACTGAAATTAGATACGAGTCGACCGAGATGGTTGACACCGTGATCAAGGACACACCCTTTGAGGATGCCATTACTAGACTCTCGCCAGATATTCGCCTCTATGTGCGAGCTGACTTGACGCGTTCGACGAGAGTGCCCCTCCGAGTCAGACTGGTGGCCCCCGAAAAAGCGGAAGTTCAATAACAACGGCGGGTGCGTGGTCCAAAATTCTTGCTCGAGTATTGATATGGAAGTGATTGCTACGCAGCAAGGCCGCCTGCTTGTTTACCATGTGGCTGAACGCTCAGTCACGATTAATGCTCTCGATGCTTCGTCTGCCGACCTAATCGATAAAGTGTTTGCCGAATGGCATCTGACTCCAAAAGGCGAAAACGATTACTGCTTAACGGGCTGCAGCATTCGCATCAGAACTGACAGCGACTTTCCGACGTTGCCGTCCGGAAGTAATCGATTCGAGATTGCCGACAATGGCGTCTGTCATAGCAATGGCTCGACGTTGTATCTTGAAATTCACGGCTCACTGGTCGTTCTCGGCTTGCCCGGGCTCGCTGACGTTGAGGTTTGGATAAATCCCGGGCGCACGGATGATTTTCAGGAGTTGATCAGAGTAGTCAGTTATGCCTTTTCATCTGCATTGCGTCGCTGCGGATTGTTTGAATTACATAGCGCGGCTGTGGTTGACCCAATCAGCAATCAGGGCGTCTTGATCGTCGGTCCATCGGGTAGCGGAAAATCAACTTTGACCACGCAGCTGGCGGCGGCCGGATGGCCCTATCTCTCGGATGACGTCCTCGTGATTGGCGACCGGAATCGTGAGATCGCTGCGTGGCCAGTCCGCCGGTGCTTCGCGGTCACTGAGCAGACACTTTCGCAGAGTCAATTCCTGCAGTCGCGGGTGTCATTCAGTTCGCCAGGAAGAGCGGAGAAAACACGTTTTTCTCCAAACGATGTTTTTGATTCCGGATTCAAGGAGAGCTGCACACCGCAAAGTTTGTTCTTTACGCAAATTGCGCAGGATGACGAGAGCAGAATTTCACCGCTATCGGCTGGGGAAATGATGACGCGCCTGCTCCGCATGAGTCCGTGGTCGGCATACGATCAGTGCACTGGTCGCGAGCATCTTTCGGCACTTTCGGGTCTGGTTAAGCAGTGCAAGGGTTTTGATCTTTTTGCGGGAAGAGACTTTCTGATGCCCGGGGAAGCGTCTCGTGTCCTGGCAGGCTATATTCAGGAATAATGTTCAAGAATAGTTTTCAAAAAATGTTTAGCAACAATGCTTAGTTCCATGAACGAACCGGAGTTGGCCATCGAGAATTCACGCTACGGACCACGTCGTCTGACCGTGGAGCTCACCAACGTCTGCAATCTGCATTGCGGCTATTGCCTGCGTGATGAGGATGCGCTTTATCATTCGCCGGCCCACTTTTTCCCAGTCGACTTGCTCTCTCGAGTGCTTGGGGACGCACGAGAGTGCATGCAGATTGAACAGGTGATGTTTACCGGTGGAGAAGTGACGATTCATCCGGCCTTTGGAGAAATCGTCGAGACTGTGGCTGCTCACGGATTGACATGCAGCTTCGTAACCAACGGCTGGCTTTTCGAACGCGTTTGGCCGACTGTATTGAAACATCGTAAGGCGATTTCTCACGTCGCGTTCAGTCTTGATGGAGCGACGCGCGAGGCGCACGATCATTGGCGAGGTGATGGGTCATTTAAGCGGGTCGTGCAGGCGCTTTCGCGTTGTTGGGCCAACGACTTTCCTTTCCTGCTGAAGGTCGGCATTCGCCGCGACACAGTTCAGGATCTTGAGCGGATCGCCGTTTTCGCTGCGCGCATGGGCGCTGCAGCATTGAGTTTCGCGCATCTGATGCCCACCTCAAACGATATCGCAACTTCCTTAGCGCTCACCCTTGAGGAACGCGCTGAAGCCGAGCGTGAGATCGCGCTGCTCGCAAGAATCTTCAAGATGCGTGTTGGCATTGATGTGGGGTATTACAACACCGAACTTTCATCTCCATGCTCTGCGCTGAGCGGCGTGAGCGCGAACATTAATTATCGCGGACACCTTTCTCTCTGCTGCAACCTGTCAGGTTATCGCGGCGGCAACGGTGAGGAAGATGTGATCACCGATCTGAATCACGAGGAATTCGGTGTCGCTTTTGCGCGTTTGCAAGAGGTCGCTGCGGCACAATCCCAGCGGCGCATAAAGGCGTTAACGGATCTTGCGGCAATCGGCGCGAAGGCGGATTTGACGACCGGATCACCCTGCCTTTTCTGTTTGAATACAATGGGAAAAACTCCCTGGGACTCGCTGGTCCAAATATCGCCGCTAACTTCCGACAGCTCGACCCTGCCGGTACTCAGCTGACCACCATCTGAAAGGGATCTGACATGACCGTCAATAGCACTGACTCCGGTATTGCTTCGCCATTGCCCCACGAGCATGTAATTTTCACCGACCTGGACGGCCGCGAAGGAGTGTTGGTGGATTTGAATACAAAGAAATACTACCAACTCAATGAAACTGCGAGCCTGATTTGGCGGGGGCTCGAGAAACGATTGTCAGTAGCCGACATCGCAACCGAGTTAACTGAGCGCTACCACGTAACGCGTGAAGGAGCAGTTTCCAGTATCGATCGCGCACTGCATCATTTTAAGTCGCAAAAGCTCATCGGGACTTAGAATTCGGCTGATGGGAGATCAGGTTTTGACTGGTCTAAGTTGCTGGGAGTAATCAAAAAAACTCGTTGACGCAGCGATGGTCCATTAGTATCATGCTTGCCCCGCCCAAAATTCACTCATCAAAAATTTGGGCAAGTCCCCGAAAAAGACTTGCAGATCCTGGGAATTGAATATCTCGATTGATATGGAGCGGCTGGAGTGTGGGTCGCAAATAAGGAGAATCATGGTTAGGTCATTAAGGACTGTAATTATTGCTGTTTCAGTAATACTCGTATTGTTCACACTGCAGGTGGGAGTTTCCGCCAAGAAGAAGAGTTCAAAGCGTAAGAGCCGGGCAGCGCGAAGCGCACCAATAATCCTGATGGCTCCCGGACAGCGAAGTGCGCCGGTAGTAGTAACGGCTCCGGTGCTAACCTCTGTGAAGGCGCCTGTGCCCTCGAACGATATTCTTCTTAACATGTCAGCGCCCGGCCAGCGAACGTCGACTCCTGCTACAGCGTCGGCAGGTGGAAGTCCTTCGAACAACGGGAACGCCGGCGGTGATCAGGACGGGAAAGGGAAAAATCTCTGGATCGCGCGTCCATCCATCACTACCTCAGGGCCGTTAATCATCAGTGAATTTCGTGTGCGCGGGCCTAACGGCGCCAACGACGAGTTTATCGAGCTCTACAACAACAGCGGTGCGGATCACACCGTTGCCGGCGGCGGTACCGGATATGCTGTTGCGGCTTCAAACGGTGTAGCGCGCTGCGTGGTCCCGAATGGAACAGTCATTCCTAACCGCGGCCACTATCTCTGCGTCAACTCCGTAGGTTACTCGCTGGCTTCATATCCGGCGGGCAACGGCACCACCGCAACAGGCGACGCCACCTACACCACTGACATACCGGACAATGCGGGCATCGCGATCTTCAACACCTCGGTCGCCGGCGACTTTACGCTCGCTAATCGATTCGATGCAGTGGGGTCAACTTCCGAAGCGAACACGATCTACAAGGAAGGCACGGGTTACCCGGCACTGACGCCGTTCTCAATTGACTACTCTTTCTATCGAGACAATTGCGGCAAGAGTGGATCAATTACGACTTTCGGTCCTTGTCCAATCAGCACTCCCAAAGACACTGAAAACAATGCCGCTGATTTTATTTTTGTAGACACCAACGGAACTTCAGCAGGCGCCGGCCAACGACTGGGCGCGCCAGGTCCCGAAAATCTTTCGAGCCCAATCCAGCGTAACGCGTCTTTCGGTTTCGATGTGCTCGACCCGTGCGTGGCCAGCGCCAGTCCGCCGAATCGCGTGCGCGACTTTACGTCTGATCCGGCCAACAACTCGACCTTCGGCACGCTCGATATCCGCAAAACGGTGACGAACAACACGGGTGGTAATGTCACGCGCCTACGCTGGCGCATTATTGACATCACAACCTTCCCAGCGCCTTCGGGGATAGCAGACCTTCGTCCCCGAACTTCGACCGCCGTGGTTGTAACCGTCGATCGTGCTCCGTGCGGATCGGGAACCAGCAACGTTACTGTTCAGGGCACCACGCTTGAGACGCCGCCCAGCCAGCCCAACGGCAGCGGGTTCAACGGCAGCCTTTCTTCGGGCACGGTGACGCTCGCCACACCGCTGGCAAACGGCGCTTCGCTTGACGTGCGCTTCCTGCTGGGAATACAACAGACAGGCAGTTTCAAGTTCTTTATTAACGTTGAGGCTCTGCCATAGCTTCTATTGCCAGCAGCCGGAACACTTTGTCATAAGTACTTTCGTTCAGAGGAGGAAATCCGCGTGTTAGAAGATCAAGATAAAGCTTTTGCTAATGACCAAGCCGCAGAGAGCCTGGAACCAACTCTTAAGCAGACGTTTGTTGAGCCTGAGATTTCTCAGCCAGTCGACGTCCTAGAGGCCACGACTTTTTTTCAGCTGACAGATAGCGGCGCTACCAACTAAAGTCCAGCCAGGGACTTGCCGTTGCTATTCTTAGTTGGAACGGTGCAACACTAGAGGACCGGTTTCCCGAGTAGTAAAACGCGGGTGACCGGTCTTTTTGTTGAACGCGACCGTCGGGTTCTTCAAAACGAATGGGACTTACTCCGGATTCGACCCCTGACCCTCACAGCAACGCAAGCGAGCGGCGCGTTCTTACGGGCTACTCGGTGTTGACCTTTCTCCTCCTGGTCCCACTTCTCCTTTCATTTCTTTTCATCAGAAACCTTTATCCGTTTGCCGCCTCGACAATGATGCTTCGAGATCGAGACCGCGGAAGCGACTATTACATTCTCCGCGGCGAAACGTTGGGTGGTGAAACCATCGATCTGCCGCCGATTAATTTGACTAACGCATTGTCCGGCCGTCACTGGAGCCTCGTCTCAGCCGCAGTCGAAAACAAGAGTTTCAAGATTTCTTCGCTTCATCCTGAAAACGCGCGCCTGGCTGCAACCTATGCCGGCGCCGATTTACCTCGGGCGGCGCGGCTCGAAGAACTTCTGCGCACGTGGGGGTTTATCTACAACTCGCGCTTGCCGGAAGCTTCGCCTCAAAGGCTGCGATCGGTGAGACTTGACGCCTACCGGTGGAAAGGCGAGATCGCCGGTGACTCCGGTCAATTCGTTGAATCGTGGAAAGCAGCACTCTAAGAAAACTTGTTCCAACTGATTCCGCCACGCTGGGAATAGTCCGCGCCGGAGTTTGCGGCTTCATCTTCTGTGAAATTTTCCTGACCTCATTCTCAGATCTCGGCCAACTGCCGATAACCTTACTGCGCCCGACTGGGGCCATGAAACTATTACCCTGGCGTCTTTACGATCTATTGCTGACACCGGGCGGCATGCTGACGTTCAAGTGTCTGATGGTGATTTCGCTTGGCGCAGCGACCCTCGGTTGCTTTACCAGTCTGGCGACGAAATCTTCGGCGTTGCTTTTTATTTTTTACGAAGGCGTTGTGCGCAGCTTTGGACACTTCAATCATGACGAGATGCCCGCCGTCTATATTCTTGTTGTTCTGGCCCTTGCTCCCTCCGGCGACGCTTTCTCGCTCGATCGCCTGCGCGGAAAGACAAGATTGCGCTGGTCTGAAATTGTCTACGGTTATCCGATCCTTCTGATGAGGGTTTTGCTCGCCTGGTCTTACTTCAGTTCCGCGTTGATCAAATTGCGGGTAGCGGGGCTTGGTTACTTAAGCGCGGACAATCTGCCGGCGCTCGCGATTGAACATTCCCTGGATAATTTGCATGACACCCAATACAAGCTCGCCTTTTCTTTGCCGCAGGTCAGTAAATACACGCCAATTTTCGTGGGGTTAGCGTTGGCTTGGGAACTCTTGTTTCCACTGGCAATCTTTTTCAGGCGGGCCCGCTTCATCATCCTGATTATCGGCATCGGCTTTCACCTGGCGACGATGTTTCTGATGAACATCTTTTTTCCCTATCACATCGCGATGTACCTTGTTTTTGTGGATTGGGGACGACTGCGCGCACAGCTCAAGTCATGGCGAGATCGCAACCAAGTTCGGACAGGAAACCACATTCTGGCGAAAGGCTAACGCAGCGGCCATTATGTTCCGTTAAAGGCACTGGGTAGTATCCCACTACCGCAAAATGGAAACTGTTGACGCATATAAATCGCGCGTGGTAGTTTGATATTAATCACCTGCAGAACTTGCCTCTGACTGAAGCACGATTGTAGATCCCGGGGTTAAGCAGATTACTTCGAGAGCGATCGAATGAAGGTTCAAGAGAGTTGGATTTGGCGTTTTGCAGTAGTGCTGATTGCGATCAGCAGTTTACTCGGGATCGCTACTGGTCAGACCCGGAAACCGGGATCCACATCAAAACGAAGCACTGCCGCACCAGGCTTTTCGCTGCGAGTCGCTTCTACCGACCTACTGGTTATCTCCCTCAAAGCTGAGAACGCGCCACTTGCCAATATCGCGGGCGAGCTTTCCAAAAAATTGCAGGTGCCCGTGCACCTCGGAGCCTCAGTTGCCAAACTTGAAGTCACAACGGACTTCAAGCGAATGATGCTCGAGCCCGCACTGCATCTTCTCGCGCCGGCAGTCTACGTCGATTACGAAATCAAATATGCCCCCGGCCAGCAGCCCCGAGCGGTTGCGATTTATCTCGGGGGTTACGCTGATCCTGTTCCACCGATTAACGCCACAATGACGCAAACCTCTCAAGTCTTCGTGTTTGAGGGCAATACTGAAGAGGACGGCAATTCAGAAGCGACTTCGTCAAAAGAAAAGTCGCTCGTGGTGTCTTATAAAGCCGATGCCTTAACTGTTAAAGCGAAACAGCAGCCTTTGAACGTGGTGTTGTCGCGAGTCGCCGATGAGCTTGGCATCCCGCTCGATATTCGAGATCCAATCGACGAGGTCGTGAATGTGGACCTGGACCAACTGCCATTGGAGGATGCTGTTTCCCGTTTAGCTCCAAACGTCCGTTTGTATGTACGCGCCGACTTGCAGCGCGTTCGCCGGACGCCATTCAAGATAGTGCTTCTAGCAAGAAATCAACGGTCATAAACCACGGATATTTCAAGGAGAATCTCGATGAACCACGTATTTCGTTTGGGCTTTGCGGCCACCACCACTTTTTTGTTTCTGATCATACTTTCAGCTTCGCAAACCGTTTCGGCGCAGCTGATTATCAGTGAGTTTCGCGTGCGCGGGCCTAACGGCGCCAACGACGAGTTTATCGAGCTCTACAACAACAGCGGTGCGGATCACACCGTTGCCGGCGGCGGTACCGGATATGCTGTTGCGGCTTCAAACGGTGTAGCGCGCTGCGTGGTCCCGAATGGAACAGTCATTCCTAACCGCGGCCACTATCTCTGCGTTAACTCCGTAGGTTACTCGCTGGCTTCATATCCGGCGGGCAACGGCACCACCGCAACAGGCGACGCCACCTATACCACTGACATTCCGGACAATGCGGGCATCGCGATTTTCAACACTTCGGTCGCCGGCGACTTTACGCTCGCTAATCGACTCGACGCAGTGGGGTCAACTTCCGAAGCGAACACGCTCTACAAGGAAGGCACGGGTTACCCGGCACTGACGCCGTTCTCAATTGACTACTCTTTCTATCGAGACAATTGCGGCAAGAGTGGATCAATTACGACTTTCGGTCCTTGTCCAATCAGTACACCGAAGGACACAAATAACAACGCGGCCGATTTCGTTTTTGTAGACACAAACGGTACTTCAGCAGGCGCCGGCCAACGCCTGGGCGCGCCAGGTCCCGAAAATCTTTCGAGCCCGATCCAGAACAACGCGTCCTTCGGCTTCGATGTGCTCGATCCGTGCGTGGCCAGCGCCAGTCCGCCGAATCGCGTGCGCGACTTTACATCTGATCCGGCCAACAACTCGACCTTCGGCACGCTCGATATCCGCAAGACTGTGCAGAACAACACGGGCACGAGTATCTCCCGCTTGCGCTGGCGAATTATCGACCTCACAACCTTCCCCGCCCCATCAGGCATTGCCGATTTGCGACCGCGCACGTCGACCGCCGTGGTCGTCACCGTCGATCGCGCGCCCTGCGGATCGGGAACCAGCAACGTTACCGTTCAGGGCACCACGCTTGAGACGCCGCCCAGCCAGCCCAACGGCAGCGGGTTCAATGGCAGCCTTTCGTCAGGTACGATAAGTTTGGCCACTCCACTTGCAGTCGGCGCGACTCTCGACTTGAGGTTTCTGCTCGGTATCCAGCAGACCGGCTCCTTCAAGTTTTATATCAACGTCGAGGCTCTGGCCGGCGGTGGCCCAGCGGCAGAACCCGACGGACAAGGTGCTTCCAAGACACAAAAGTGGACCAACTGGAAAGCTCCAATCACTGGAATTACCGACCAACCAACGGTGACTTCGATGGCTCCAGCCAGCCCGGGTTGGTTCATAGTGATTCCCCCGTCGGCGGATCGGTCGATCAAAACATCGACCAGCACCGATGCGGATGAAGCAAAAGAAACCACGAAGCTGAGAACCAGGGAATCGCGAAATGCGACGGCGAACTTAGAAGCAACACCGGTCGCCGACGTCTCGCCCGCATTGCCCATCATCGAAGCTTCAGTTGTCGCGCCATCCGCCGGCGTCGCCACTCCAGTAGTTACGGCGATGAAGTCCACCGGAGTCTCGACAGCGATCTCGGTACCGACCGCGAGCGCCGAATCGCAGAAGTCGGCGGCGGCATCGAAGGAAACTGGCAAAGCACGGCGCGGCGATACGCGCGCTCGTCGCAAGTCAACTCGCAGACGCTAGAATTCGTCGAGCGTTAAACTGAAAGCGCCGCCGTTATGTAATTTGACGGCGGCGCTTTTTTCCTGGTTTTCCGAGGTTGGTTGATTTCAGATCCACTTCGAGCGCGGAACATGTTGCCCCTCTCTCCCAACATCCCTCCTGCTTGTTGATGCTTCTGTTGACCTGCCTGATCGTGCGTGATAGTTTTGCGCCATTCTTACCGATTGCACCAGCGGCCGTCTGGAAGTTAGAAGTTTTCTCTGTGGACACCGAACCACTTTGTGAGTTGAATTTCCCGGAACTCGGGTTACGAGATCGCTTTTGTAAACACGTTCAGGGAGCCAATCCTTACGTGCTTGTCGCCAGCAATACACAGTCGTAGAACCCAGGTGTGAGGGAGCCAAGCACCTATCAAGGAGAACATCCATGAAACACTTGCTACGTCCGGCCTTCGCGGCTTCTCTTACTTTCCTGGTTTCAATTTTGGCCGCCCAGGATATTTCGGCGCAGACAGCTACCGCCGGCCAGATCATTATCAGTGAGTTTCGCGTGCGTGGGCCAAGCGGCGCCAACGACGAATTCATCGAGCTCTACAACAATTCCGGTGCGCCGCACGAGGTGACCGCAGCTTCCGGCACTGGATATGGAGTCGCGGCATCAGACGGCACGATTCGTTGCAGCATTCCAAACGGAACCGTCATCCCTAATCGCGGCCATTATCTCTGCGTGAACTCAGTTGCCTATTCACTGGCTTCTTATCCCGCCGGAGACGGCACCACCGCCACAGGCGACGCCACCTACACCACTGATATCCCCGATAACGCGGGCATCGCTCTCTTCAACAACAACACCGGTGGCGCCAGCTTCTCGCTTGCAAATCGACTGGATGCTGTCGGGTCAACATCGGAAGCCAACACTCTCTACAAGGAAGGCACGGGCTATCCAGCCTTGACGCCTTTCTCGATCGACTACAGCTTCTATCGCAAGATCGCGGGAACCTGCACCAACACGCCAAACAACTGCGGGCTCGTGAGCGGCTCGTTTCTTATTCCCGAAGGATCCGTCAGCACGGTGCAGGACACTGATGACAATTCGGTTGACTTCGTCTTCGTGGACACTAACGGTACGAGCGCCGGCGCAGGTCAGCGCCTTGGTGGGCCAGGTCCAGAGAATTTAAGCAGCCCCACTATTAGTGATGAGTTTTTCCTTGTCAATCTGCTTGATAACTCCGTCGCTAAGCACGCAGCGCCTAACCGCCAACGAGACGGAGGGGCCTTCTGCGCACCACCGAATCCGGTGGTACCACCTTGCGTGCCGGCGCAGAATTCCACCTTTGGCACTATCGCTTTTCGACGCCGGTTTACCAACGGCACGGGTCTGCCGGTAACCCGCCTGCGTTTCCGCGTCGTTGATCAGACGACATTTCCCGCTGTCTCAGGAGTGGCGGACTTACGCAACCTGACGTCTGCGCCAATTGTTATCGCTGCTATCAACGATCCGATAACTTGCGGATCGAAGAACCCCCCGGAAACCGCACCCTGCTCTGTCACTGTCGAAGGAACCACATTAGAGTCACCGCCTTCGCAACCGAACGGTAGCGCCTACAACTCCAGCATGTCAGTAGGAGTAATCTCATTGGGGACGCCCCTCGACCCGGGTGTAAGTGTCAATGTCCAGTTTGTTTTGGGAATTCAACAAACGGGCCTGTATCGATTCTACGTTTCAATCGAGGCACTGACCTCAAACAACCCGCCGATAACGCCGGAGGGCGGACAGTTTGGATCCAAGAAGCAGAAGTGGACAAACTCGAAAGCGCCAAACACTGGCATGACCGACGAACAACGATCTGTGACTTCGTTAGCTCCAGCTAGTCCTGGGTGGTTCATAGTGGTTCCTTCAAGGCCTTCGCCAAGGGTGAACTCCTCCACGAAGGAAACCGCAGTGAGTAATCCGGAAGACGTCGCAAAGGAGCCTTCCGTCAAAAACGCACGAAGAACTCCGGCCAAGCTCGACGCCTCCATTCCACCCACCAGCGAAGCTGCAGCGCCAGCCAGCGTGGATATTTCGGCAGCCTCGAAGTCATCCGTCGCTTTGCCGTTAGTGCTTAATCCGGCAATGTTGAAGGGAAGCGCGTCCGGATCTTCGATAACGATCGCCGCGCCGGCAGCGAGTTCCGGCTCGTCCAAGATCGTTTCAGCGAAGGAACGTCGCAAGAACCGCCGGGCAGAGATGCGCACTCGCAGGAAAATAACTCGAAGGCGATAGTTTCCCAGCGCAGCCAATGAAAACGCGTCGCCGTCAACCATGCCGGCGGCGCGCTTTTCTTGAAATCAGGACTTCTTGATCAGGTTTAGATCTACGTCGAATGGTTCGCGGGAGGGAAACGTGTAAGTGACGGTGTAACGAGGCGGCGTCGATTCCAAAATGACTTCGCCATTCGACTCAAGCCATGCGTGACCACTGAGACTGCCATTTGGTTCTTTGGTCATGCCAAAAAGGATTTGAGTGCCGATGCCCTCAAGCGCCAGGTAACGATGCAACACTGCTGCCCGTTTCCAGCAAATAGGCTTGAACGCCAGCAAGTTAGACTTCAGTACCAGATCGACGGCGTCCGCGAGCCGTTTCTGAATGTCTGCTGCCGGTGCGCCGGACGACTTTCTGGTGCTGGTGGAAACGAGGCGCAACGCACGCGGTAACGACAACAACCTGACGGCAGCGGAAAGCACGAGGACCCACGAAGACATTCTGAGCAGCAAAATAGCTTCTGACGGACCTGACGCGGCCTTGCGAGTCGCCCTGGCAAAAATGGTCAAAGTCTTCGTCATTAGGTTTGAATCTTAAGGTCGGTTCGCAGAGATGTCGTTGCCTGTTATCGTTCGCGTTGCTGAGCTGTTCTTCGCTCACTTCCGAATTCTATCTCACCAAATGCCGGCAGAGCGACAGGCTGACCATGAACCGCGTATATTGAGAACCGAATCTATGACAAAACCTCGCAAGTCGGTGACAATTTTCTGCGATGGCTCCAGCCTGGGCAACGGTCAGGCGGCCACGCGCGCGGCTGCGGTTGCGCTGCTGGGCTATCAGGGCGTGTGGCGTGCGGTTGGAGACTATCTGGGAAACGCCACCAATCAGCAGGCTGAAATAGCGGCGGCCGCGGTCGGCCTTGAATCGTTAAAGGAACCTTGTCGCGTTCATTTGTTTTCCGACTCACGTTACGTCGTGGAAACTATGAGCGGCAGATTTCGCCGCAAGACCAACCACGATTGGTGGCAGCGGCTCGACGCAGCTACCAGCAAGCACGAGGTGAAATGGCAATGGCTGCGAGGGCACGATGGTCACCTGGTCCAGGAAGCGGCTGACCGCGCTGCCCGCAAGATCGCCGCCCTGGGCCATGTGGAAGCAGAAATCTTGCGGGATGCGGTGGATCGAGTCGGCGTGTTTGATCCTGACGCGTTGGATGTCGCATTGACTGAGGGTTAGTATGAAGTCTATTTCAAACTCACAATCAATGGAGAGAACATCGTTTCATACCGGACAGCTTTTGACCGCCGACGACCTCAACCGTGAGCAGGACTATTTTCGAAATAAACTAAAGCGGCACAATCAACTTCTGCATGGCTTTGGAGTCGTGTCAGGACTCGGAGTGAGTATCGCGGGCGGAAAGGTCGTGATCGAACCAGGATTCGCTCTGGACTGTGAAGGCAATGAGATCGTTATCCGCGAACCCCAAACGATGAATCCATCTTCCGCGAGTACATCTTCTCGAGTTGCATACGTCAACGTCCGTTACGCCGAAAGCTGTTCAGAGAAAACGATAATCGAAGGCTTTGAGATTTGCTTCGGTGAGGAAAACACCAATCGTGGCCACCGCCATCGGCGAGCGAGGTGGCTTGCCTGCGGAGCGGCCCATCCACTGACGATCGCAAAACTCCGCAGCAAGTCGCAGGGCTGGAGCGTTGACCGTGGTTATCGCCCGCCACAGATAAAATAAACTGATATACGCGCCATACCTAAGCGCAACGAAGCAGCACTAAACCATTCATCGAATTATTCGCGGATCGACCAGTTTCGGCCAGGTTACCCCCGCCGGGAATGCTGCCACCCCTTGCCGCGACAACCTGCTGGTTTTGAGTCTTCCTAAAATCCGGAGACGTTGCGGCTGCGCTGCTCTTTGTCCCCTGATTCGCTTTCACCGCGCTTGATCCTTATAATTCGGCACCTGTTATCCTAAGCATCTCCCCGAGAATAATCTCGCATTGCCTGCAAGCATGGTTCTCGTTCACATAGTTTTCAGATTTGTTACTGCCGCCCGCGCCAGGGGACGGATTACTGCCGTCTTTTTGGTTGCCGGCGGCCTGTTCACGGTCCTGCTTCACTCTGCCACGGCGCAGCATCCGCCTGCCTGGGAATGGCAAAATCCTCTGCCACAGGGCAATACCATCAACTCGATCAGGTTTGCCGCTGACAAGCAACACGGATGGGCGGTTGGCAGCGATGGCGCAATCCTTCGGACACGCAACGGTGGCTTTGAGTGGTCCAAACAGATTTCGCCGGCGCGAAGCACCCTCTATGGACTCCACGTCAAAGATAAGACCCGCGCAGTAATCTCCGGCGCGCGCGGCGTGATCATGACTACGGTAAATAGCGGCCGCAAGTGGGTCCCAAGAATTACCGGCACCCGCGATCATCTGTTTGGAGTGACCTTCGCCCCCGGAGACGCGATGCACGGATGGGCCGTCGGCAGCTTTGGCGCAATCATCACGACAACAGACGGCGGCATAACCTGGAAGCCGCAGACGTCTGGCACCTCGGCACATATCTTCTCGGTGGCGTTTGCCAATGCGAAGACGGGAATCGCGGTTGGCTCACGCGGAACACTACTGGTTACAAACGATGGCGGGGCAGACTGGAAACCTTATGCCGGCGCGGGCGGTTTGGTATTAACCAGCGTAGCCTTCGCTTCTCCAACCCGCGCCGTGGTTGTAGGTTATAAGGGCACCATCCTTCAAACCGACGATGGCGGCGTCACCTGGCAACGCCTTAACACCCTGGTGTCGACCGATCTCTTTTCAGTTTTCTTTACTGACGAGAGCCACGGTTGGGCTTCGGGCGATAGCGGCGTGATCCTGACGACCGGCGACGGTGGCAATATCTGGCTGCCAGTCAACGTGCGTACTAGTCCAAAACTAACCAGCGTCCACTTCGGCGACGGTGAAATGGGCTGGGCAGCAGGCGCTGATGGTCTGGTGTTGCGCACAGATGATGGCGGACTTTCCTGGCGCAGGCTTACTGAAGGCGGGCGCGAAGATTTATCTCACATTTTCTTTTTTGATAATTCCCATGGGTGGGCCGTGGGCGCGCGCGGCAAAATTCTGCTTACGACCTCTGGCGGAAAAAGCTGGTCTCCCGGAGTTTCCGGCACAAAAAATCAACTCAACTCGATCAAATTTCTCACCAAAACGGTCGGCTTCGCAGTAGGAGATCGCGGAACGATTCTTCGCACGGAGTCGGGCGGAAAGGTTTGGGAACCTATCCCGATCGAAGCGAAAGAAGATCTCTTCAGCGTTCATTTCGTTTCTCTTGAACGTGGCTGGGCAGTGGGCGCACGTGGAGTAATCCTCCGCACTGAAGACTCGGGACAAAGCTGGCAACATCAGAAAGCGAACACGTTGAGCTGGCTCGAAGACGTGGCTTTCACCGATCTATCGCACGGGATAGCAGTAGGTTCAAACGGAACTATCCTGCGCACCGAAGATGCCGGTGAAACCTGGAAACGCGTAGATAAGAATTTGAAGGAATGGCTCTACGCGGCAGCATTCGCCGATGCCGAGCGCGGATACGTGGTGGGCGCGAACGGAGTCATTCTTCGCACCGACGACGGTGGCGCAACCTGGAAAGACCTCGAAAGCGGCATCAGTGGGAACCTGTTTGCGGTCGCAACCGGCGGACGCGACGATGTGATCATCACCGGTGAGCAAGGCAGGATCGTTCACAGCGGTGACGGCGGCGCGACCTGGCAGGTTCAACCGACGATTACGAGTTCGCCACTTTTTTCTGTGGCTTATCGCGGTGGTTATAACATCTGGATCGCTGGACGTGGCGGCGCGATACTTCGGCGCTCTGAACCTATTGCCACGGTCAGTATCCCGGCTCCTCGACTGCCTCCAGGGCTGCGCAGCGCGCCGAAACTCCAACCGCAAACGCAAAGCACCCTCGACGACGGCGACATCCCTCGCGCCGTGCCGCCCGATAAGAAACCAGTCCGACCGTAGTCAGCAGGACAGGCATTCCTAGCTGTTTTTCAGTTGGAATCTCCGCAGATATTGATGTCCGGACAGGCGGGAATGCCGGCTCCCCTACTCTGCGCCTTTGCGCGACGGCACGATCAGCTGAGATGCGACCGTAAGGGCTTCCTGGTAGATCTGATCGTTGCAGAGAATTTCCATCTCGCGCCCGAGTAGTTGTGCGGCGCTGCGATTTCTTACCGGCATCACCCGTCCTCGGTGCACATCTTTCTTCACGTAGGCTTCGGTGAGGAGGTGGAGATTGTCCGAGCTGCGAGCGACTGCGAACGAAGCTGGATTTTCAGACTTGGAATGCAATTCAATCTTAACGAGCCGTCCTGGCTTCCCTTCTGCGTGCTCCACTCGGTTCAATTCGATTTTGATGGCTTGGCTTTTACTCGCGAAGTTGAACACTAATGTTTCATCCTTCGACACCTGTGATTGATCGTTGGTCATGGTCCAGCCCAAACGGCTCGCCAACCATCCGGCAATCAACAAAGCCTGTGGAGCAACCGTTGGCCTGGCTGCGATGTCATTGGCACTCATCGCCAACGACTCGGGCGCAAGATAATCAATCCGAACAGTCTCGACGCCGGCGAGCAAAGGCTGATAAGCCGGCACATCGTAGAAGCCTGCGAGCAGCGCACGCCACGAAGTGAGTCTGGCCCAGTTGATATCGCTGATGCCAACATGAGCGTAGTCCTGATCATTGAAGAGCTGGGACATCGCGAGGAGCTCAGAATAAGGATGGGCAAACTCAGCGGAGTCAACTACCAAGCGATCGCTCGCACGCAGCAGGGCTGCGAAAACTTCTTCGGGCTTTTCTTTTGCGGCGGCCAAAGACGCTCTCCACCAAAGGAAGGTCGTGAGATCAGGAACCAGCAGTGGCAGGGCTGCACTCGGCAGCTCGCTCACAAAATTCCCTGAGGCTTGCAAGGTTATTTCCTCACAACACAATCGTTTGGCGCCGCTACGTTTCTCCGTCTGGCAAAAAGTTTCTGCCGCCAGTTCGATATCGTGATCGCTTTTTTCCGTCTCACCCAGCACCAACAACACCCGGCTCGGGTGCATCGCAGTCAACTCCGCGATAATCCCATTCACTTCCTTGAGACCGGATTCCCGCGCGACATAAACAAGCAGATTCGCCACACGGGCGCGCAACACGGCGAACTCGTCGTCCGGGTGATCACCGCCTGACGTTTGGCGCCAGAGCTCGGCGAGGTGACGCTCAACTACTTCTACGTCCAGAGTTTTCTCAAGTTGGATCTGCATCGTCTTAGATTAGGAGTCAGAAGACAGAATACCGAATCAAGAAGTATGACGTTCCCGTTTCGCAAACGCGGCTTCCTAACGCTTAACTACGACTTCTGTCTTCTGTCTGTCTTCTACCGTTCACAGTCTCCGCCACTTCCGCCCATCCGGTTCGATCAATTCGTCTGCCGCCGGCGGTCCCCATGAGCCCGCTTCATAGTTTGGAAACTCTTCAGCGGGTTTCTTCCAGGCTTCGAGAATGGGTTCAACAATCTCCCATCCGCGTTCAACCATGTCTCGCCGCGCATAGAGCGTCGAATCACCAAACATGCAATCGAGCAACAAACGCTCATAAGCTTCCGGCGGCTTCATACCGAATGATGACCCATAACGGAAATCCATATTGACGGGCCGTATGCGCATCGCCTGGCCGGGAAGTTTCGCGCCGAAGCGCAACGTGATGCCTTCGTTAGGTTGAATGCGAATGATCAGAATATTTGGTTGCAGCGGCGCATCGGAATCTGTAAACAGGCGGTGCGGCACTTCCTTAAACTCGATCGAGATCTCGGTTACGTGTTTCTGCAAGCGCTTGCCCGACCGCAGGTAAAATGGAACTCCAGCCCAACGCCAGTTGTCGAAATAAAGTTTGAGGGCGGCAAAAGTTTCAGTTGACGATTTGGGATCAACGCCCGGCTCTTCGCGATATCCCGGCACCGTGTCGCCCAGGACTTTGCCCGGTCCATATTGCCCGCGCACCGCGAATCTTTGGATCGCATCGATAGGTAGTGTACGCACTGACTGCATGGCCTTCGCTTTTTCGTCACGCACTGAATTGGCCGCCAAAGAAGCCGGCGGCTCCATCGCAATCAGCGACGTAACCTGAAAAACGTGGTTCTGAATCATGTCGCGTAAAGCACCCGCGCCTTCGTAGTACGCGCCTCGGCCTTCAACGCCGAGCGCCTCGGCATTTGTTATTTGAACGTGATCGATATATTGGCGATTCCAAAGCGGCTCAAAAATGCTGTTGGCAAAACGAAATGCCAGCAGATTCTGCACCGTCTCTTTACCAAGATAATGATCGATTCGATAAACCTGCTTTTCGTCAAAAACTTTGGCCAGTTCCTTGTTCAGGGCTTGCGCGCTTTTCAGATCGTGGCCGAAAGGCTTCTCGACGATGATTCGCGTCCACGAGCCTTTCGCAGGTTTGGCGAGCTTTGCTTCGCCTAATTGTCGCGCCACCAGGCCGAAGTGGTCGGGCGCTGTAGCCAGATAGAAAATGCGATTGCCGCGCGTTTCCATTTCCGTATCGATTTCTGTGAGCCTGTTTCCTAAGTTTTGATAAAGAGCCGGATCCTTAAAGTCTCCGCCGATATAAAAAAGTCGCTTCGCGAAGTTCTCCCAGATCGATTCGTCGAGCGCGTCGTCCGATCCAAACTCCGTGATTGCCTGCTTCATCAAGTCGCGGAATTCTTCGTCATTCAACGGCTGCCGGGCAGTTCCCAGAATCGCAAACTCAGCGGGCACCAGTCTTTGTTGTGAGAGGCGGTAAAGCGCGGGCAGGAGTTTTCGCCGAGTCAAATCCCCGGTAGCGCCGAAGATAAGAACCACGCAGGGTTCGGCACTGCGTTCGAGACGCATCCCGGCGCGCAGCGGATTCTCGAGAGTAACCGCGTCTACTGCGGGGGATTCACTTTTTTCTTTTACTGCGATGAGTAAAGGATAACACGGGCAGGCAAAGGCGTTCGACGCTTCGGATTCATCTCAAGACCTAACGCTTTTTCCGCGAATAGACGTAGAACAACGTCGCGATAATAATCAGCACCAGGGTTTCCATGAAAACAAAAAACCGTGGTACGAAGATTCCATCTTCGGTGTGCGAATCTGAGTAGGCGACAAACGTTCCGAGCGCTAGTCCCGCGGCCAGCCAAATGAGTTGTCGTTTCGCATCCCACATAGAGAGTAAAGAGCAATCAGCAATCAGCAGTCAGCAAACAGCAAACAGCAAACAGCCAAGCCGTTTGGGCGAATCGATCAAGTAGTGTAGAAACCAAATCCTCACGTTGCTTCTGACAGGGTAGATGTATCTGAAGCGCCGATCCTGCTGATTGCTGATTGCTGTTTGCTGTTTGCTGTTTGCTTCTTCCCTACTTCAGCAAACCCGACAGCCAATGCATGATATTCAGCGCCAGCTGCCGGTTATCAATCCCGGGGCGGTTCATGCCAAAAGGCATTCGCTGCGGGCCCACGACCTGGGCCGATAGCATGCCCGCTTCGCCCATCACAATCACGCGGCCCTTGCCAAACTTCAGTGCAATACCCTGTGCGCGTCCTGCGGCCGAAGCAGGATTTTTATTTTGACCCGGCATCGCATCTAAAGCGGTATCCGCGAGAGTGAGAAATGCTGCTGAGCCGGCTGGACCTTTGAGCGACTGCCCCGTGAAGGTAATGATCTTGTTGATCCGTTCACTCGCGTTGCGGCCGCGCGTCAGAGAGTGATCGGCGAGCCTTCCACTTTCGCGCGTGTAGACAATGAAACCGGGATTGCCTGATTCGGTGTCATGGTTTTGCTGGTCCACGGTGTACATCTTGCTCATGTCCACCTCGAAACGTTTTCCCAGACTCTGGTTCGCCGAACCCATCGGTGCGTGATCGGCGATCAATAGCAACGAGCCCCCGGCCCTGACCCAATCGCGAACGGCATCGCTCTCTTCCTCGGTAAAAGCTGAGTTTGTAGCCGCGGCGTCGTTCATCCGGGCAGCGCCAAGTGCATTGGAAATTACCAGAACGCGGTATCCCTTTAACGTAGCACTGGAAAACTTCTCTTTGTTAGGGACGACCCGGTAACCATCACTTGAAATTAGATCGGCAAAAGGTTTGTAGCGGCCGGTGGAGGTGTGAAAATTATGGTGCGCTTCATCAAATAAGACCTTCGGTCCATTTTTTTTGTAAGCCGGCCGTTCGACCTTGGCATTGAAATTTGGATCGGCCATTTGGCCGCCGCCCTGCGGTTGCTGTAACGGCGGCATCTGACCGGCAAAACTCAAAGCAAACGTGCCACCGCCGATTTTTCTATCACCCTGAAATGCCTCAAGGGTGCCTTTGAGAATGTCGCCGGAAAACTTGCCGGCAAACTTCACCCTGTTGCGGCCCAGGTCCGCGGCAAAAGAAATCTCAGCGCCTGATATTTTCAAATCCTGCACCGCGGGAGCAGTCTCCTGCCCTTCCAGGCGAAGCTTCATGCTCGCCTGCCATTGAGAGGTGTCGCGCTTCAACGTGATTTCCAATCCGCCGGGCCCGGCATCGGTCGCCATCGTTCCGCCCCAGGTCCCGGTGGGATCAGATTTCATTTGGGCGAAGCCGAGCGAAATCGCGCATAGAATAAAAAACAGGGAAAGAAGCGTGTTGGATTTTTTCATGTTGTCAGCCCTGTGGTGAGAAACACCTGCGTGAGCGGTGGTCCTGCCAGTAAGTGGTGTCCCAGGGACGTTATTTCAATATCCCCGACAACCAGTGCATGATATTAAGTGCCAGCTGCACGTTGTCGACGTCCGGAGTGTTCATTCCAAAAGGTCGCTTATCGCTGCCAATTGTTTGAGCTGAAAGCATTGCGGCATCACCCAGGACCACTACCCGCCCCTTACCGAGTCGGAAAGCAATGCCCTGAGCGCGACCGGCTGCGGACACAATCTTTGCCGGTGACCCAACGTTATCGACGGCAGTGTCCGCAAGTTTTAGAAACACTTCACTACCTGCTCGACCTTTGAGCGACTGGCCCATAAACGTCATCACCCGATCCACCCGCTCAGCTTCGCTACGTCCGCTGGTGATCGGGTGGGCCAGAAGCAAATTCTTCTCTCGAGAGTAGACGACCACTCCGGTGTCATTTGCGTCTTTATCCGTATTCGCCGGATCGGTTGTGTGGCCTTTGCCCAGCTCAACCTCCAGTTTCGCAGCCAGGATTTCTGCCGCAGTCGCGAAGTGGCCGGGATCGATAATCAAGAGCACAGCGCCTCCGCCGCTTACCCAGTTTGTCACTGCCTCGCATTCCGCAGTTGTAAAGGCCGGGCCTTCAGCTCCTTCATCATCAATATCTTCGGCTCCGAGCGGATTAACAATGACCAGCACCTTGAATGTCTGGAGCGACTCCTTAGTGAAGGGCTTGCGATTCGAAACTATGTGATAACCGTCGCTGAAGAGGAGGTCGGCAAACGGCTTGTAGCGCCCGTTCACGGTTTCAGCGTTGTAATGCCCCTCGTCGAATAGTACGCGCGGAAAGTTTTTGGTGTAGGCCGGATTGTCAACCACAGGTTTGAACAACGGATCTGCACTCTGCTGCGACTGCGCGGACACGCCAACCAGGAACATCAGGACTAAACCAAAAACGATGATGGCAAGTTTGTTAATCATTCTGGACCAAAACGCGGGGCAAGCTCCCCTTCCCAAACTGAAAGATTTCAAACTGACTCTCGGTGAGTCCACCTTGAAAGTCTTTCAGTAGTAATCTGAGATCGACTATTTTCACTCACGGCGGGGGATGTGGGTGGCCCGGTTCGTTTGGCTGAAACCAACTAGATTCGGGCGCGAAGTTTTTCCAGCCTCTCCGCTGCCAGTCCGAGAGTTTCATCCTTCTTGCAGAAACAGAACCTCACCTGCTGACGCCCGCGTTCCGGAACACTGTAGAAACTCGAGCCCGGCACGCAGGCTACGCCAACCTCGCGGATCAAGTGTTTGGTAAATTCAACATCGTCCGCGAAACCAAAAGCAGAAATGTCGGTCATGATGTAGTAGGCGCCATCAGGAACAAACGTCGCAAAACCCGCCTTCTGCAAAACAGGCAACAGCAAATCGCGGCGGCGTCGATATTCCGACTGCAACTGATCGTAATACTCATCGGGGAGCGACAGGGCGTAAGCTCCCGCTGCTTGCAAAGGCGCGGCCGCGCCGACCGTAAGGAAATCGTGGACCTTTCGAATTGCGCCGGTGACTTCCGGCGGCGCAATGCAATACCCGACGCGCCAGCCTGTGACCGAATAAGTCTTTGACATGGAGTTAACGATCACCGTTCGCTCTCGCATCCCGGGAAGTTGGGCCATCGAGATGTGTGAAATCTCCGCGTCCTCGCGAGGATAAAGAATGTGTTCGTAAATCTCGTCGGTAAAGCAGAGAGCATCAAACTCCTGACACAGCCCGGCGATGAATTCCATTTCACTACGGGTAAAAACTTTTCCGGTGGGGTTGTTTGGATTGCAGACTATGATCGCTTTGGTTTTTGAGTTGAATACAGATCTGAGCTCTGCTTCGTCAAAACTCCAGTCAGGAGCGCGCAGGGGCACGTAACGAGGAGTTGCATCCGAAAGGATCGCGTCAGGCGCATAGTTTTCGTAAAACGGTTCGAAGACCACTACCTCTTCACCAGGATCGACCGTGGCCATCATGGCGGCGATCATGCCTTCGGTTGAACCGCAGGTAACCGTGATCTCAGTTTCCGGATTAATCTCGAGGTCGAGATAACGTTTGGTCTTCGTCGCGATAGCCTCCCGGAAATTTCGCGCGCCCCAGGTGATTGCGTATTGATTTACGTCGTCGGCGATCGCCTGCATCGCGACGCGTTTGATATCTTCCGGCGCGGCAAAATCGGGAAAACCCTGCGAAAGGTTTACGGCGCCGTGCTTTAGCGCTTCGCGCGTCATTTCGCGAATCACGGACTCAGTGAAGAGACTTGCCTTCCTGGAAACATGACGATTAGGAGACAGGGCGGGTGTGGTCATAGCTCGATCCTCAGCAGAGTTTATGGTGTGGTAGTTTTTGCTTTGCTCGCAGGCTCATTGAATATGCGCGACGCAATTCTGAGAACTTCCTGAACCTGTGTATCCCAATATTTCCAGTTATGAGTGCCGGGAAGCTGACGGTATTCGTGGGGAAGTTTAAGTTCAATCAGTAGTTGCACAAAATCACGATTGTCCTTGAAAAGAAAATCCTCAGTGCCGCAGTCAATGTACAAATAGGGGAGCGCTGCTTTCGATTTGGATGAAGACTCCCGCGTCAGGCGCGGCACATCATTGGCGACGCGTGTTGGTGAATCCACCGGACCAAAGGTCTGCAGCAACGAATCTTTGATAGGTCCCGGGCTGAGTTCCTTTTCACCCCACGTCGCCGCGCTGATAGCGCCACTCAAGGATCCGGCGAAAGCGAACATCTCCGGATGTTTGAAGCCAAACTTCAGCGCTCCATAGCCGCCCATTGAAAGTCCCGCAATTGCTCTGCCCTCACGTTTGTCGACTGCGCGAAAGCGGCGCTGCACATCAGGAATCAACTCTTCAATGATGTACGTTTCATACTTGTCCGTCGGAACCGTTGCGCTGTCGATATACCAACCGTTATTGCCTTCGGGCGTGATGACGATCATTGAATACTGCGCAGCGTAGTCCGCCAATTTGGTTTTCGTGGTCCAATTGTCGAAGTGACCCGAGAATCCGTGCAACAGATAAAGCACCGGATAATGTTTGGTTTTTGCGATCGGCTGCTCGTAGTCAGGCGGAAGCACCACGTTGTAAGGGAGGTTCTTCCCGACCAACTTGCTTTCGAACTGGATCGTCTGGATCCGGCTGTCCTTATTGACCGGATTCTTTTCCTGCGCGGTGGCAGTTGTGAAAATGCCCGCAGTCGCAGGAATCGCGTTTGGACCAGCGAGCGCAGATAAGACGAGACTCCCCGAGAGAACCAGGATTATCAGCAACGGCCGCGTAGAATATCTAGTCATTCTTGACGCCCTCGAGCATGGGAATGTTGACGCCTTTGGCAATTGCGGTTTTCGAGGCTTCTTCGTAACCGGCATCGACGTGACGTGCAACGCCGAGACCCGGATCGTTAGTGAGTACGCGATTCAGCCGTTTCGCTGCTTCATCGGTGCCGTCAGCCACCGACACTTGTCCGGCGTGCAATGAATATCCAATTCCTACGCCGCCGCCATGGTGAAACGAAACCCAGCTGGCGCCGCTGGCAGTGTTTAGCAACGCATTAAGAATCGGCCAATCGCCAACCGCGTCTGAGCCATCCATCATTCCCTCGGTCTCACGAAAAGGCGAAGCGACCGATCCTGTGTCGAGATGATCGCGTCCGATCGCCACCGGCGCTTTTAAGTCGCCGCGTTTGACGAGTTCGTTAATCGCCTCACCCATCTCCGCGCGCTCGCCATAACCTAACCAGCAAATACGCGCCGGCAGTCCTTGAAAGTGCACGCGTTCACGGGCGAGACGAATCCAGCGATTCAATGTCTTGTCGTCAGGAAAGAGTTCGAGGGCAAGGTCATCGGTCTTCCGAATATCAGACTCGTCCCCGGAAAGCGCGACCCAACGAAACGGACCTTTGCCTTCGCAAAAGAGCGGCCTGATGTACTCAGGCACAAAGCCGGGAATTTCAAAAGCATCGGTGCAACCCGCGTCGAGCGCCATCTTGCGAATGTTGTTGCCGTAGTCAAACGCCACGGAGCCTGAGCGTTTGAGTGCCAGCATCGCGTTGACATGCTCAGCCATCGACAGCATCGAGCGATTGATGTATGAGCGGGGATCTGTCGTGCGCAACTCAGTCGCTGCTTCAAGCGTCAACCCGGCCGGCACATAACCATTCAGTGGATCGTGCGCGCTGGTCTGATCGGTGATGACATCGACCTTGAGTCCGCGGCGCACAATCTCCGGAAGAACTTCGGCGCAGTTACCCACTAAACCGACTGACAAGGCGTGCTGCTGTTCACGGGCATCGTCCAGAATTTCGATCGCCTCATCGAGTGTCATCGCGAGCCGATCGCAATAGCCAGTCGCCACGCGCCGCTCGATGCGTGCCGGATCAACATCAATCCCAAGAAATAGCGCGCCGTTAAGGGTCGCTGCCAGCGGCTGCGCGCCGCCCATGCCGCCCATGCCGCCCGAGACGACGAGCTTGCCGCTCAAGTCGCCACCGAATTGTTTGTCGGCCATCGCGGCAAACGTTTCGAAGGTGCCTTGAACGATTCCCTGCGTGCCGATGTAGATCCAACTGCCGGCCGTCATCTGGCCGTACATCATCAGCCCTTTGCGCTCGAGTTCATGAAAATGGTCCCAGTTGGCCCAGGCGCCTACCAGATTCGAATTGGCGATGAGAACTCGGGGCGCGTATTCGTGAGTGCGGAAAACTCCGACAGGTTTTCCTGATTGCACTAGTAGCGTTTCATCATTTTCCAGAGACTGCAATTCACGCACGATTGCCTCAAACGAAGCCCAGTTTCGCGCGGCTTTCCCGGCGCCGCCATAGACGATCAACTCGTCCGGCTTTTCAGCGACATCCGGATCGAGATTGTTCATCAGGCAGCGCAATGCCGCTTCCTGGTGCCAGCTCTTGCAGCTCAATTGTGCGCCACGCGGCGCTCGTATGATTCTGGACGACATTATTGATTCAAATAGAACGTCCGCAGATTACACGGATTACGCAGAACGCTCGACCGGTTAACTGAGATTCGTCGATCGTGCACAGCCCTGATTTGAATCTGTGTAATCTGCGAAATCTGTGGATTGCGTTTTTTTTTAACCACCGAAGAGTTTGCCGAAAAAGCCACCACTCTCGTGTTTGGTTAACTGTTCGAGTTCTCCCGAATCAAGCCAAACGCCGCCGCACTTTTCACACGTATCAATCGACACCTCGTCGACCTTGCCCTCTTTCAGATCGCCATCGCAACGAGGACATCGCATTGAAGACGTGCCGGCAGCCTTAGCTTCCTCGCTGACCTTCATCTTCTCGCGCAGCTTTTCAATTGCCTCTTTGTTCTTGCGGTGAAAATATTCCTCTTCCAAACCCCTTCGCCGGTCATCAAATGCATCTGCCATATACTTTCCTCCATGTTTCTTCTCCTGGATAAACGCAAACTAACAGTTCGCGTTACAAATTCTCAAACTCGGCCGCGCGTATCGCCGATGCTATCCGCTCAATATCTCCCGACATCGAGCGATCGTTTGTGAGCTCTCTAACATGCGAACGCACAACGTCAAAGGCGCGCCTAACTCCGGTGCCGGGTTGCAATGGGGCACGAAAACTGAGTCCCTGCGCTGCAGTGATCAACTCTATCGCAATTGCCAGTTCAGCATTTTCGACGATCGAACGCAGCTTCGTGGCGGCAGTCATCCCCATCGAAACATGATCTTCTTTGCCGCCGTCCGTAGGAACATTATCAACGCTGGCCGGGTGGGCCAACACTTTCGCTTCACTTAGCAGCGCCACTGCAGTTACCTGCAGCATCATGAAACCCGAAGCAGTGCCGGCCTCCCTTGTCAGAAAAGACGGCAGGTCTTCATTGGAATCGGGGTTCACTAGTCGATCGATTCGACGCTCGGTGATGCTTATCAAATCCGTCAGGGCCATTGCCGAATAATCAAACGCGAGAGCGAGCGGCGCGCCGTGAAAATTTCCGCCGGAAAGAACATCACCGTCAGCAAACACGAGCGGATTGTCCGTAGCGCTTCCGGATTCGATTTCCACGATCCCGCGCGCGTGACTGAGTGCGTCGCGCACCGCTCCATGTACCTGCGGCATGCAGCGCAGACTGTAAGCATCCTGTATGCGCGGATCGTTTTCCAGGTGCGATTTGCGAATCTCACTACCTTCGAGCAACTCGCGCAGATGCCGCGCGACTTCAATCTGGCCGGCATGCGGCCGGGCGGCGTGAATTCTTTCATCAAAAGCGACTGGCGTGCCCTTAAGCGCTTCGAGGGACATTGCGCCTGCGACATCCGCAAGACGCGTTAGTCTTTGCGCGCGATGGAGCGCCAGTCCGCCCACGGCGCCCATCGCCTGAGTGCCATTAAGTAACGCCAGTCCTTCCTTAGCTTCCAATTGCAGCGGCTTAATGCCGGCCCGCTTCAAGGCTTCGGCGCTGTTTGTTCGTTCGCCTTTGTAAAATGCGTCGCCCTCGCCAAGCGCCGTCAGCGCGAGATGGGCCAGTGGCGCCAAATCTCCGCTTGCCCCGACTGATCCTTTTTCGGGAATGACCGGCGACACGTCCCGCTCAAGCATTGCCAGCAGCGCGTCAACGACCAAAGCTCGCGCGCCGCTGAATCCCGCAGCCAAAACATTTGCGCGCAGCAGCAGCATCGCCCGAGACTCGGCGATTGAGAGTGGTTTTCCGACACCACAGGAGTGACTGCGGACCAGGTTGAACTGCAACTCGGTTAACTTGTCGGGTTCGATACGAACATCCGATAGTTTTCCAAATCCCGTATTGATCCCGTAAACAGCACGGTTCTCCGCGACAATCGTCTCAACCACACGGCGGGCCTGTTCGATTCGCGCGCGCGCATCATCGGCAAGCGTCACGGACTCAACGCCGTTGGCAACGGCGGCAATCTGCTCGAGCGTTAATTGTTGTCCGCGGAGCTGGAGCATGGTACAGAAATCAGAAGTCAGAAGTCAGAACCACCTGCGTGAGCGGGTGGCTATGGCTCGCACCCACCCGCTTACGCAGGTGGTTCTGACTTCCGCTATTTAGGCCTTTACAGTTCGGTCTGGCGTTTCTGAAATGTCGATACGGGAGTTTCGTTCCGGCGTTTCACTCACATCTATCTTGCGAAACTCTCCCGTAGTGGCGCCGCTGCGCACGCGCTGCCGGGCGCGTTTGGCACGTTGCGTCGTTCGGCCGGCGCCGGTCGCTACTTTCGTCCAACTGGTCATTCGCTTCAAGGGTCTGAGTGAAAACTCATGCTGCGGTAAGACTTCGCCCGTGGCCTCGCGCAAACGTACGGTGCCGATGGCGAAGATCGCGATCGCTGCGTTGAAGAGAACGCCGAAAACAAAAACTGCCCATCCGGGCACCACGCCGACCTGGGCTCGATCGATGAAGGCATTAAAATCGCGCGCCGGAAGCGGATGAAGATAGACTTTCAAGTTCCAGCTCAGTGCCAGCAAAGCAAAGATCCAAAGATAGTTTCGGCGCAAACGCCTGCCGATCGCCTCCCATTCGCTAATCGTAAAATGCGGCGTGATTAGATCGGCCGCCAGATGCTCGGCCCAGGCTTCGTCCGGAGGCACGCTTTCCGGCGCCAGCATCTGCGCAAAGTAGCCTGTTTCAATTACGCGCACGCGGCTCGACCATATTTCGTAATAACGATAGCGGCGCGCTTCCATAATCAAAAAGATTGCGACCAGAATTGAGTTGATGGGAATTACAAAATGTGCGTTTGTCGCAGAACCAAAAACGAAGGAGAGGGTTGCGCCCGCGGTCAGCACGGCCCAGTTAGTCGTGGTGTCCAGCCGGTTGCGCCAGGTATTTGAACGTTGCACTTCGCCGCGATAGAAATGAATCATCGCGGTATTGAATTCGGCTGGGGCCATCCGGCGCATCTGCGCGGCTGGATGACCGCCGCGCTCAGTGACGGCGGCGTCCGCAGGCGGCGCAGAGCGAAGGCGTGCTGGCGCGCGTTCTCCTGAGAGAGGGCCAGTTCCTTTCTGCTGAATTTCAGTGGTCATTAAGTCGATCGTTGATGGCTGGCGGCCAGTAGGGTCGGAGCATTCAACTCCGAAAATAATATAGCATGCACTTAACATTCGACCGCAATTAAGTGCCCGCAATTAAGTGATTGTTGAGAGCGTTTTCTCTCGCGAATTCCTGCGACCCAAATCGGTTTTAGTGAAACCAGTCGTGCCGTCAAGGCAGGTTTAAGCGCACGGAACACTCGCTTGACAGCGTTTGAGCGCGGCACCTATAGTTCAATTTTCCGCTGTTTGACTCGAAAACGTTCAATCATGACTGCTGCTGGGGAAATAGAAACTGACGCGTACTGGATGCGCGAAGCGCTCAAGGCAGCACACGACGCGAATGAACGAGGCGAAGTTCCCGTCGGCGCCTGCATCGTGAGCGGCGAAGCAATCTTGTCGATCGCCGGTAACAGAACTCGCACTGATCAGGATCCAACTGCGCACGCGGAAATCGTTGCTTTGCGCGCGGCCGGTCAGAAGGCCGCCAATTACCGGCTGACAGACGCGGTCGCTTACTCGACGATCGAGCCTTGTGCGATGTGCGCCGGCGCTTTAATTCAAGCGCGAGTGAGGCGGCTGGTTTATGGCGCGCGCGATGAACGGGCCGGTGCGGTCGAATCAAGATTTCGAATTTGTGATACGGATTTTTTGAATCACCGCATTGAAATTACGGCCGGGGTTCTTGAGGAAGAATGCCGTGCGGTCATGCAGGATTTTTTTCGCACGCGGCGGATTACAAAAGAATTGTCAGAACCACGTGCGTTAGCGGGTGGCGAGTAGGACGTCTGAATCCACCCGTTAACGCAAGTGGTTCTGACTCAGCGGAGAGGTCGCATAGTGGCTTAGTGCACCGGTCTCGAAAACCGGAGTGGGGGAAACTCCACCGTGGGTTCAAATCCCACCCTCTCCGCCAGAATGATTTGGGATTTCGGATTTCGAACTGCGGGATTTGAAGACTGATCGAAGATTTGAAGAGTTCACGCGAAAATTCGCCCATCCCTCTTGAATCCGAAATCCGAAATTTGCAATCCGCGATCTGTGGAGAGGTGCAAGAGTGGTTGAATTGGCAGCATTGGAAATGCTGTGAGCGGGAAACCGTTCCGTGGGTTCGAATCCCACCCTCTCCGCCAGTTTTTTGATTGATGAGTTGGAAGTAGGTGCCTTCGTTCATTGACTTCATTCTCATTTAGGACTTGAGTGAATACCTCTCGTTTTGAGCTCTAACTCAAAAATCAAACGGCTCACAATTAGGCCTGTAATCACTTTCAGTTCTCTCAGAGCCTGGTCATCCCAATGACTCATGTAGTGCAGCTGTTGGTTTCCTAGGAAGGATGCCTGAATCACAAACTTTTTGAGGGTGTCGTTCTCTAGGTATTCAAGTATGCATTCATTCAAAGTCTTGTCATGAATCTTGCGTTCGTTTAGGGGATCTTTTTTTATTGCATAGTCTTTCATCAGAATTTCGAGCGCTTTGCGGTACCCTAGACCACAGATTTGGAGTAGGTTCTGCTGTTCCGCCAACACCGCTTCATTGTAGATAGCGGCAAATTGAGGAGAAATCGTCTTGACCGCATCGGGGATTCCTCCCTGGGGCTTCTCGAAACTCCCTGCTGACTCCAGCACTCGAACTTCGCCCGCAAATAGATACCCGACTTTAGAGATGGTCTTGATAAAGTGCCTGCCCTGATCACCCAATGTCTTTCTGATCTCATAGATGTTCACAGTTAGATTGGCTGGCTCGACGGTGGTTCGCGGCCACAGCTTTTCCATTAACTCGTTTCTTGATACGAGGCGATTCGAGTTCGCAACTAGCATCACTAAGAGATCAAAGGCCTTTGGCTGTAAGAATCGCGGATCGCCGTTGAATAAGAGACGGCGCTCTCGCTTGTCCAGGCGAAACTGCCCAAACTCGTAATACTGTTCCATGCGAGAATTCTCCATTTGCCCCCCTCGGTTATTTTTATGAAATCCTTACAATTTCTTTAGGACTTTCTAACCGCTCTCACCGAAGCATGTACTTGCAGAATCGCCCGCTTGGGTATTCTAAGCAGGTGTAGAGGCAGCGGTGACGGTAAACGCCCCGCTGCCTTTCTCTTTGTTGGCAAAGAAGGCAAGTTTGCGTCACCGCGTACACTCTAGCGTGCGAGTCAGTCGTTATCTTTTAGGGCCAGTCTCAATCCGGCCAAGATAATGACTGCGAAACACACGGCGGCTGCGACCTCAAAATAGGTCATACATACCTCCGATTGTTAGTGGGAATATTGCGCGGTAGGATTTGCAGAATCGCCCGCTTTGATATTCCACGCTCGTACAATGACGGCCCTAATACCGACCATTGCCGCTAGTCAAGCCGTCGCTTTCGTAATAGTATTCCCAAAAACTTCGCCCTACAAGAAAAAAAGTTGCGGAGTTGGTTCTAAAACTACGTCAGTCGAATAGGGCTGAACTACTCGTATGGTATGAAAAGTTCGGTGTCCCAAATACCAGCGTTGGCGGGAATGCGCGATTATTTTGAAGAGCGTGCCGGCAGCTGAAGGCGATTGCGACACTTTTGTGCCTGAGACTGAGCGACTCCAGGCGCAAGTGTTATTTCCTTCTCGCAAAGTGTTTTCTTCCCGTTGCGTTGAGCCCGGAGAAATGTACTACACCAACATTAGCGATAAGCACCGGATTATGGCAGTCTATGCAGGCACCTCCCTGCCAGAGGCAAAACGCACGCTTGCCGCAGTGCAGGCAACGGGAAAATTTCCTGGCGCAAACATCAGACGCATGCGCACAGGTTTCAACGGTACCTAAGAAAGTCGGGCAGACAGCTTGTCTGGCCAATTCGCCCCCACTCACGTGTTCACAATTGGACGTCTCTTGCCCCAGTCCGAAAGGTCTAGCCGTCCGGAAAACAAGACAGGCACACCCTGTACAACTGGAGGTAGCATGGAAGACGACAAATTAGCTTCTGAAGAGGCCCGGCGCTCAGTCCAACACGACTCGGTAAAGGCGCAGGTAGAAGGTGAGGTCAACGCGGAGATTGCCGCGAAGGCCAGCCAGAGTGCGGCACCCAGCGACGAGCGGAGAATTGAAGATGTCGCCGGTTCGTTTCGAGCCAAAGCCGTAAACGAAGTAATCGACACCGAACGCGAGGTGGAGCGCGGCCGTGGTGCAGCGCGCGTATCGCAGGTGGTTGATTACATTTTTTATGTGATCTATGCACTCCTGGCGATGAGATTTCTGCTGGCGTTGCTGGCGGCAAACAGCCGGGCAGGTTTCGTTCAGTTTATCGTCACCGTTACTAATCCGTTTTACGGACCATTCCGCGGGATCGTGGATAGTCCGCGGACGGGCGATGGGCACACGCTGATGGTGCCGATCGTGGTCGCGATCATTGCCTACGTGCTGCTGCATCTGGCTATCAATGGAATCCTGCGAATGATGGCCCATCGCAAGACGGAGATTTGATATTGTTAGTGGCGATTTGCGATTGACTACCGGATCGCCCAAAATGGTTTGGTTTCCAGGTGCTCGATTTGCGATCGGCAATTGAAGTGTTTGACAAGTTATCAGACTTCGGGCTCCGCACAACGTAACGCCGGTGAACCCCGCCAGGCCGGGAACGGAGCAACGGTAGCCAGGCGCACGTGTGTTGCGGGTAAGTCCGGAGTCTGGCCAATTCTAATGCAAAGAGCGACGGCTACAGGTGAATCCTGGCCGTCGCTCTTCTCGTTTTATCATTGCTCTCCCCGTTGTTGGGCTACTATTCCTCTGGTAAAGTCTACTTCAAAGTAATAATCAGGAGCGCTCATGAAACGGTCGTTTGCCGCCCTAACATTCAGCATCATCCTGTCATTCGCGGACATGACCGCGAATGCGCAGTCGGGGGATATGCTGGGGGTGCCTCCTTACGGTCCAACTCATGTGGGCACCGTGGATATTCATGACAGCCATAGTCGTTCCCCTGTTATTCCGCGCGAGCCTAAGGTGATCAAAAGAGGCCAGCTGGCGCCTGCCGAAGCCGACCGCCTCTCGTTCGCAACCCTGCTTAAGGAAGAAAATTCAGGACTGATTCGCCTTCTGCCTTTCGAAGCCTTTGAGCGCGATAAAAACCAGAGAAGGCTTTTCATCAGGGAAGGCGGGCCCTTCTTTTCATTCGCCAGCCGCACCCATTCTCTTGGACTTGGATCCGACATCGCTTTCAACCACGACAAGATTTCTGCCGGATTTGGCGGCGTGAACTATGGAATGTTGACCAGCCTGGGCGACATTCCGCTTGAGGCGATAACTTTGAGCGATGCGAGATTGAAATCGGTGGCAGCGTTTCTTCCGTCGAAAACCCAGGCGGTGGCCCAGGAAATGTACACGCGCCTTACCTCGAGTGCGGGTATGACTTTTGACGGACGCGTTTACCGTAATGAACTGCCGGCGCAATCAAACTCAACGTACCTGGTGCGTTCAATAGTTGATCGGCAGAGCGACGTGCTCGTGGCTTTCAGATTGGTGCGGAAGGATCACGATGGCAGTGTGATTATCGCCTGGAAACTCCTGAAGCAGTACCCCACCCCGAAACTCAAACGCACCACTCCGCGGTTCCGATAGTTAATGTTGAAAAAGGTAATAAGGAACACCGAATGACCTATCAGGTAATTGCTCGCAAATGGCGGCCACAAACTTTCGACGAAGTCACCGGACAGGAACCGATCACGCGCACTTTGCGCAACGCTATCGAGCACCAAAGAATTCATCACGCCTATCTCTTCTCCGGCGCGCGGGGCGTAGGTAAAACGACTACAGCGCGCTTACTTGCCAAGGCCCTTAACTGCCACAAGTCTCCGGGACCAACAGCCACGCCGTGTCGTATTGACGACCCCGATGCCTGTGCTTCCTGTCGTGAGATTTCGGAAAGTCGGTCAATTGACGTACAGGAGATTGACGCCGCGTCGCACACCGGCGTCGGCGATGTGCGCGATACCATCATTGAAACCATTGGTTTTGCTCCGGCGCGGGACCGCTACAAGATTTTCGTGATCGACGA
Organism: Pyrinomonadaceae bacterium; assembly: GCA_963724185.1. Taxonomy (GTDB): domain Bacteria; phylum Acidobacteriota; class Blastocatellia; order Pyrinomonadales; family Pyrinomonadaceae; genus PSRF01. The sequence continues at coordinate 584,745 of CAVRTN010000004.1, forward strand.
AGTGCACATGCTTTCGTCCAGCTCGTTCAACGCGCTACTCAAGACAATGGAAGAACCGCCGCCGCGCGTAGCCTTCATCATGGCTACTACGGAAAAACATAAACTTCCGGAAACGATCCTCTCGCGTTGCCAGCAGTTTGAATTTCGCACCATTGCCACTGCCAAAATCTTCGAGCGCCTCCGGTTAATCGCCGAAGCTGAAAAAATATCCATTCCCGATGAAGCGCTCCGTGAAATTGCGAGATCGGGTGAAGGCTCAATGCGCGACGCTCAATCGGCCTTCGATCAGGTAATCAGCTTCGCCGGAACGTCGATCAGGCAGGAAGACGTTGAAATGGCTCTCGGAGTTCCGAGTGCGGACATCCTGATTCGAGTCGTCAACGGCATCGCTAATCACGTGCCTGCGGAGGCGTTGGCAGTCGTTGATGACGTCGTTATGCGCGGTCATGACTTGAGAAACTTCTGCCGCGAGTTGTTGGCCCACTTTCGTGACCTGCTGGTCACTCGCGTTTCCGGGAGTGAAGAATTATTGGAGTCTGCTATTTGCGAGCCCGAGGAACTTCGCCGTCAGTCCGCGCTTTTCTCAGAATCTGACCTGGTGCGTTTCTTTCATTCGCTCGCGGAGACGGAGACACTGCTCAAGACCGCCGCTCATCCGCGTTACCAGCTGGAAGTTGGCCTGGTAAAACTGATGGAGATGCGGCGTCTCGAACCGTTGAGTCAGTTGGTTGAGCGGTTAGGTGCGCTCGAGGAATCGGTCCGCACCGGCAAAGAGCTGGCCGGACCTTCAAGAAATACTTTCGCGAGCACCGCGAGTTCGCCAGTTGTGTCGCGGGCAGTGCCTGCTCAGGCTGCGGTTCAACCTGCCGCAAAAGCGGTGGCCGCCAGTCGCGCAGACGCACAGTCAGCAAGCGTAAGCTTGGCTCGGGAAGATGCGACGCCTGGAAAAACTCCTGGACCGGAGTCCAATGAAGATGCCTCCGAAATAGATCGAATTAAATCGGCGCTTGAAAACAGGCGGAAAATGTTTTTGGTGACGGCCCTCGAAGGGGCGACGCAGGCGGAAGTCGAAGGGAATGAATTGTGTGTCGAGTTTGCACCTGAATCCAGATTCATGCGCGATACGCTGGCCAAACCAGACAACGTAAAAATCCTGCGGGAAGTCTGCAAAGAGGTTACTGGGCGCGATTTAGGCGTGCGCTTCGTAATCAGGGATCAAGAACAAGAGACAGACAACGTACCCATCTCGAAAGAAGATGCGGGCAAACGCGAAAAAAAGCGTCTGCGCGAAAAGGTGGAGCAGGACTCGACGGTGCAACAGATGCTTCGCACTTTTCGCGGTGAGGTAGTTGACGTCAGGAACGGTTGAGTTTTTTTTGACAGTTGGAAGAGTTTGGACCGGCACATTGTAGTGTGCCGGCCCACTGCGCCACGCATTACCCCATCACGTGACGGCTTCGCGGACACTCGGGTTTCTGTCGAAAACCAGAAATGTCCACGGGCCGAGGGCACGCCGCTTTCGTGCACCTCCGCCATTGAGGTTTAAGCGTTCGATTTAACGTTCGACGACCCTTTCCGCGGGCGGCGTCGGTGAATCGGGGAACGCTTATCCATCAGGTCTTTGTGTCTTGATTCGATAATATAAGCGAGCGCCTGATAGCTCATTTTTAACAGTGCGGCTGCCCGCGTAAGCCGGCCATCTGCCTGTGCCAGGGCCTGCCTGATCAGGCTTTCCTCAAATTTCAACACTTCTGTCTGCAGGTGGCACGTCTTGTTGCGAATTGCATACGTTGCATCCTTCGAATTTACTTCGCCGAGTGAGGTCGCCAATACTTTCCTGCCCGCGTTATTTAGCCGCAGCAAAACATCCTGACACTGTGAAGTTGCGAGCCATTCACTGGCTCTGTCATAAGCCGCAGTCAAAATCTCGCCGGGCAGCTCACCCAACTCTTCAATCAGGGTTAAAGCCGCCAGGCCTGCTTTATTCAAAGCGCCAACCTGTTGAGCGACTTCAATTGCTTCCTGAAAAATGAACTGAGCGCGCTGGGTTTGCTTGAGGCGAGCTTGAGCAATGCCGCGAGTGATAAGTGCGTCGGCCAGGAGACACTTCTGCCCGCTCCGTTCCAGAACCGACGCGGCGCGTTTTGCGAGGGCCTCGGCATCCTTGTATTTGCGCTGCGCGATTAAGACCTGCGCGCGCGTTTCATCAATCTGCGCAGTGCGTACCTTGTCTCTAATAATCAGACTTAACCGACGCGCCTCGTCGAGATATTTCTGCGCCTCTTTGTAGCGGGACATATTTAGGAGGATCATCCCAACGTTGTTGTTTACACATGACCGAAGCAATTTATTCTTTGCCAACTGGAAATGATGATCCGCCTTCATTAGTTGACTGAGGGCTCGTTGAAGGTGATCGTCTTTATTCAGAGGTTCAGACTTGGCCAGATGTCTTAAGACGATTGCTAGTTCGTTGTGATAGTTCCCTCGGGTTGTGTGATTTATAACCTTTTTGAAAAGCGGAGCATTTTCATCGAGGATTTTCAGCGCCACGTTGAATCGTGATGCCGATACTTCAACCATTGTTAGCTTGAGCAGGGCGCGCGCTCGAGTATTTCCTTCGGCGGTCAATCTCTTTAACGCCTCGAGCAGCATTATTCTAGCTTCGCTTAACTCACCGTCGCGCCAATAGCAATGAGCAATCTCCACTCTTGCGGCTGCACTCTTCTTTAGATCACCAACTGACTCAAAATAGGTGATACTTTCGGTGATGAGGTTCTTGGCCGCCTCTTGAGATCCTTGGATCTCGTTCTTACTTCCAACCCACCCTGTCAGAATACCGACCGAAAGCAAGATCTCCGCGGCGACAGAAGAATGGAGCTCCTTTAGTTCTGGGCGGTCTCCTACGCGTCGCCATAAGGGTCGCATGACTTTTTGGGCGCCTTCATAGTCGCCTCTATCTTTAAACGCCAGACCGACCTCACACCTGTATAGCGCTTCTTCGTTAGGTGTTAAGTGCGCCGTATTTATCTTAGGCGAGGTTATCTTCATGAGAGATAGGCCCCTTTTCAAAGTGAAGCTCGAGAACCCGCGAACGCGCAGATAGTAGTAGCGTCCCTCCCACCTTGCAAGAACCGCCGGGTTATTGCTCAATTCTCACTCAATGTAAGAAACCTTGCATCGCTAAATTCTTAAGGAGCAAAAGAGAACCATGAAACACCTTGTTAGAGCAATCGCTTTGACGCTTGTCGTGTCGGGGGCAACCATGGCGGGAGATATGCACGGCAACGATTCACCGGGGCCGGGACCGAGCCCAACGCCGCTGGGAATGAAATTGGAATCGTCACCGCTATTGACATCAATACCGGTTGAGAAATACTACGCCGATCCGCCACAGTCGACCCTAGCCGACTCGCTAGATGTCCTGCTATCGGTATTCGGGCTGGTCTTCTAGCTTGGCCACCCGGACCGTCAACTGGAAGAAAAATTCGCCCCAGTTAACATCCGCGGCCATGACCAGATAACCGCCTTCGGCCAGTAGAAAAAATTCACACACTGTCGCCCCACGCGCCTGGCCGGTAACCACTGACGGGCGTCGCCAGGCCGGCTGCCCATCGGCGGCAAGCAGACGTGTGTCGATTCAAGCGCTAAGCCGAGGGGTTATCTCAGCAACTTTGCCGAACAAACTCGGGCAACGAATCGTATGGCCGCTCGAGGTAAAAATTCATGCGCGATCCATTTACAGCAGGACTGTTAAGCTTCATCATTCCGGGAGTGGGCCAACTCTATAATGGCCGCATCCTCGCGGGCATCCTCTGGTTGATTATTACGCCGGGCTTTTGGATTGGCTCAGGTGGGACGCTCGGGTGGATCTGTCACATTGTAGCCGCCTACACAGCCTATTCTTTCGCCAAGGACCATCCCGTTCGCAGTTGATCTTGAGGCCGACCCGTAGATCTCGACTGCGCTGGTTTCTGCAACGGAACCGCTACCGAGGCTATCTCAGGGCAAACGGAAACTAAGACTTTCCGTGGCGTCAGTTTGGCTGCTGCATTGTTTTGGACCGCACTGTGATGCCCTGATCTCCGACGATCAGGAGATTCCTCACTTCGCCAAACGGAGCGTTGGAAGGCAGGTAAGACAGCACGTAACGATTCCGGCGAAGTTCATCGCAGATAGCTTTGGCCGCGATCGCGGGTTCATCGATTGAGAAAATCGCTCCCCCCGTCCCCTCCACCAGCTTATCAATCACTTGCCTGGGTTTCGGGACATCGCGACGAATGGCGCCGCGCGTTCGATCCTGTGCCTGAACGGCGTAGACGGTGATATCCAGCCGCTGCAGTTCCGCCAGAATTTTTTCGAAGGAAGTCTTACTCCCGCGATCCAACCCATCGCTGATTACGACAATGATGCGCTTCTCGCCTGGCGTCGTTTTCAGGGCCTGATCAATCACGGCAGTCGCTGCGTCAAAAAGGTGGGGCTGCCCTTTTTTCCGGAAAAGTTTTAAGGAAGATTCGATCGACTTTGCGTCGTCCGTCCAGTCAGAAACGATCTCGGCTTGTTCGTCATAGCCGACTATCAACAGTTTATCGCCTTCGAATATTTCGTAGGCAAACTCTCGCGCCGCTCGCTCGAGTTTCTCCACGTCTGCGCGAATTGTTAATGAATTGTCTACCAGCAAGACGATGCGCGCCGGCGAGGGATCGGGGGTGAGATTGCGAATCGCCTGCTCCACGCCATTGTCATAGACGGAAAGCTGCCTGGCTGTAATTGGCGTGCGGGAGCTGTCATTTCGATGCGCAACAATACTCACCATCACCCCACCTTCGTTTGAAGTGGGCTGACGACGACCCGCCTGCGCCATCAAAGCGGTGCAGCTACCGCAAACGACAAAAACGCAGACGAATAAACGCAATAACGTCGGACGCCTGGGTGCTGAAAATCTTACTGGAGGAAACGGGTTTTCCTCGGATCGTGGCTTATGCATCGCACTTAAAAAGACGCTGCTTCAATCACCACTGGGAAGTTTGGTCGTGGAAGCTTTTTCGGAAGTTTTTTTCGATGGGGAGGTTTCCTTGGTTTTCTTGTCGGATTTGTCCGACTTCTTCTCGTCCTTCTTATCGCTGCCGGCGGCCGTATCCCGCTCAGCTTTTTCGGCGGCCTTCCGCCCGTTTCCCGCGTAGTCTGTCACATACCAGCCTGAACCCTTAAATTGGATTGCCGAGGCGGACACCAATTTTTCCAGACGACCCCCACACTTGCGACACTTCGCTGGGGGCTTGTCGCTCATCTTCTGAAAAACTTCCAGCCGGTCCTTGCACTTCCGACATTCAAATTCATATATCGGCATTTTATTTCGCGTCAACTCCGTTTGGCATATGTGGGATTGGCATGATCGAATTATACGGAGCGTATCGAAGGCTGACAACTTAACGAATTCTGGGGAACCGTAAACCCAACTTCAAGCCACCGTTCGGCAGTGCCGCATGTTCGTCCTGCTGGTCCACCTAAATCGCTTTTCCCTTAACTACTTACTAAGCCCGTTCTCAGCGTTTTGCTATTAACTAAACTTAAGGATTCAAGCACGACTGAGAGTCAAATTGAACGGCCTGTGTCGTGATCTTATTGATGCCTTTACTGTCGCTGTGGTTGGTTTAAGTACGTCACAATGAAGGCTTTAAGGGCGCGAATCCTGTCACAAAAGAGCAACGATCACAACACAAACTCCATCTCATACGCGGTCTCGATTTGAAGTTGTTTGAATCGGTTCCCACCGTGCGTAGCACAAAAGTTCCGCCATAGCGGAACATAATTTAGATGGCCGATATTGTTCATCGCGCCGTCGCACACATGGAGAAACCACTGGATGAAGTTTGCTCGAATTATTCCCCGTTGCCGATCTGTGAAGTTTGCACCTTTTGCAATTATCTCGCTTTTCTTCTTTACCAATCTGACAGGATTTTTCTTCAGTCCAGTGCTTGCTCCCGAAGTCAACGCGAGCAGCCTCGTCGAAACAATTCCCCTCGACATACCTTCTTCCTGCGATCCTAAGCTTGATTGGATCATTTTCCGCGCCGGTCAACGTGAAGGTGTGGACCCACGATTCATTCATGCAGTGATCCAACAAGAGTCTCGCTATCAGACACGCGCGATATCTCACGCGGGCGCGCAGGGTCTCATGCAGTTGATGCCCGACACCGCGAAAAGATTCGGCTGCGACGATGTTAATGATCCGGAATCAAACATCAACGCTGGCACAAAATACCTTGGCTGGCTGCTCAAGCGTTTTGAAGGAAATGTGGAACTCGCTCTTGCCGGATACAATGCCGGTGAAGGCGCGGTGGACAAATACAAAGGCATTCCCCCATACAAGGAAACGCAAAACTACGTGGTAAAAATTGTGAGTAACTACGGCAAGACTTTCCACCCGGTATTGCCGCCTGAAGACGCAAAGCTTGCCTTTCATCTCGTCCCTGATCAGGCCGGAACAGTCACGAGCGCCTTCTAGTAGGCAACAACAACACAACAATTTGGATCCACTGAGCGTGCGCTGGCTTCTTTTGCAAGTTAGCGCGCTGTTCGTTATGATCCCGTCCGAATTAACCCCCATGTCAGACACTGCCAAATCTCTTTCCCTCGAACGCAAAATCAAGATGCACGAGGCGCGTGAAGGCATCATCAATCGCCTTGCGTTGACGCTCCCGACCACCATCAATCTTGATCGATTTCTCAACGTCATCGTTTCGGAACTGGGACGCATGATGAATGTGGATCGCTGCGACGTCATTCAATTAACTTCCGCTAGCGAATTGCGCATCAGCCATGAATGGCGCGCCACTACGGATGTTCCGTCCAGCCTTGGCACGGCGATTCCGATCGACCTGCGACAGCTTTCCGAACATGTAGACATCACCAAAACTATCCGGCTCGACGACACTTCGGCGCCTGGCCTGGATCAAAAAGTCCGGTTTCTGGCGAAGAGTTTGGGCACGCGTTCCCTGCTGGTGGTTCCAGTGGTGATGGGTGAGGACGTGCTCGGTTTAGTTGGCATGCACACTACGCGCACGCCGCGCATTTGGCTTGACGATGAAGTGGTTTTCCTCGAATCGATCGCACGCCAGATTGCGGTCGGTTATCAATACACGCGCCTCTACACCGACAAGGAACGCGAAGCTGAAACCAAGCGCGCGCTGCTCGAAATCGCCAATGCTCTCAATGCTCGGTCTGATTTTCGCGAGGTCTCATCGCTGGTGCTGGAACGCGCGATCACCCTCGTCGGCGCGGATTATTCGGCCCTCGGCGTGCTCGATCCAAAGGGTGGACGCATCAGCCTGGTCGCTTTCAAAGCCGCTCCCCACGCCACAATCGATTCAGTTCAGGGTCTGATTGACGAGCATGCACAGTCGCTCGATATCACTGAATTTCCCGCGGCGATGGAAGTGTTGGCCGAAGGAAAAACTCTCCGCTTGCTCGATAAGGATCTCCCGTTTCCCTTTCGCTTAATGTTCAACTCGATACTCGGCGGACGGGCCGCGCTCGTCGCTCCGGTCCGAGTTGGCGGGAAAACGTTTGGCATGCTCGGACTTGTCTGGAGCGAGGCGCGCGAGGGATTTCAGGATCATGAAGTTACCTTAGTTGAAGGTATTGCCGACCAAATCGGCACTGCGCTGGAACGCGATCAACTCTCAGCAGAAGTGATGCATCTCCGCAGCGCTCTGCACGAGCGGCACGGCGAAGACCGCATCATCGGGCAGACGCCCGCGATTCGCCGCGCGATCGAGCTCGCGTTGAGCGTCGCCGATACGCAAACGACGGTGCTCATTCAGGGAGAGTCCGGTACGGGTAAAGAGTTGCTTGCAAACCTGATCCATTACAACTCCGGGCGGGAAGATCAACCTTACGTAAAACTAAATTGCGGCGCGATTCCCGAGACGTTATTCGAGTCAGAATTATTCGGTCATGAAAAAGGCGCATTCACCGACGCGCGGGCCAGGCGCCAGGGAAGATTTGAAGAAGCAAATGGCGGCACGCTCTTTCTCGATGAAGTTGGGGAAATGAGTTTGTCCGCGCAGGTCAGGCTCTTGCGCGTTTTGCAGGATGGTGAGTTCACTCGCGTCGGCGGTAACGAAGTGATGAAAGTTGACGTGAGAGTGATAGCGGCTTCCAACGTTGATCTGGAAAAAGCAACTGAGTTGGGCACATTCCGTCGCGATCTCTATTATCGTCTTTCAGTCTTTCCGATTCTCTTGCCGACGCTGCGCGAACGCCCTCAGGACATTCACCCACTCGTGATCCACTTTCTGGAGCATTACAAACAAAAAACCGGCCGCTTTATCTCCGGCATTTCCAAAGACGCGTTGCAGGCCTTGATAACTTACGAATGGCAGGGGAATGTGCGCGAGCTGGAAAATGCGATCGAGCGCGCCGTGATTATTGCTTCAGGCCGGCAAATTGAGCTGGAAGACTTGCCGGAAGCGATCAGCCGGATTGCGTTGCAGGAGCAGGACCGGATCAAAGTGGAACGCGCGCGCGCAGCCAGCGAAGGGCGCACCACGACGTTTGAAGTTACCGTCCCCTCATCGATGGAGGAGATCGAACGCCAGGCGATTGAAGCCACACTCGACTACACCCGGGGCGATAAAACTCACGCCGCCAAAGCCCTCGGCATCGGGCGTAAGACCATCTATCGCAAACTCGAACAGTACAACGGCGGCCACGAAGAAACGTAGGATTTAGCCCGCCTGTGGCCCATCTTCTTGCGCCGTTTCGTACCCTTTTGTTATAGTCGCTTCCTGAAAATCTTCATTAACAGCTAAAACCCTCAAAGCCCGTGGCTTTGTTTTCGGAAAGGAATCTCTTATGGGAAACGATGATTATCGACGCGATTCTGGTGACAATATCTCCACTCGTCTAACTTATCTGCTTATCGGCGGCGGCATTGGCGCCGTTATCGCTCTGCTTTTTGCGCCGAAATCGGGACATGAACTGCGCGGCGACCTGGCTGATGCCACTCGCAAAGGCATTGACCGATCGCGCGAAGCTGCTCAACAGCTGGGCGAACGTGCCGGCACTTACTATGAAACCGGCCGCGAGCGCGCCGCTGAATACTACACGCAAGCTGCCGACAAAGCTTCGGAGCTTTACACGCAGGCCGCCGAGAAAGTTGGCGAAGTGGCCCAGACTGCTCGCGATACCGCGTCACGTCAGACCAGCACTGTAGCTGCAGCCATTGACGCCGGGAAAAAGGCTTATCAGGAAGAGAAGCGCAAGACTGAATTGTCTGGCCGGATTGACGCCGCTCCGAAGTATACCGAGAAGGCAAACTAAGATCGGCGAGTTGGATTTCTGATTGCCGATTGATTTCGGCAGTTGGAAATCGAAGTGGATCACGAATGAGCACCAGCGATCCGATGTTCTGGGTGATGGTAATCATCGCCTTGTCGTTCATCATCATTGCCGCGGCGATGGTAGCTATTGCCGTGTTTGTAAATCGCGCCGTCAAGTCAGTCAACAGGTTGGAAGGAAAGCTCGAACCTTTGATTGAAAGAGTGACGTTGATGAGCGAGCAGGGGCGTCAGATCGCAGTTCAGGGAAAACTGATTGCCGAGCAATTTACGGCTGTTTCAGGTCATCTCTCTGCTGCCACCTCCAACCTTTCGGAATCGCTGGCAATCATCAAAGATGAAGTCGGTGAACTAAAAGAGTTGGTTAGCGACACGGCACACGACGCGCGCGACAAGGTGGAGCTCGTAAGCCGCACGATCGATCGGACTCACGAGCAGGTCGCGTCCACTACGGATTTCATTCAGCGCAAGGTAGTGGAACCGGCTCGCGAAGTGGCGGCGATTATGGCGGGCTTCCGGCGCGGGCTCGAAGTTCTGGTAGCGCCCATACCGAAACCCATTAACCAAACTTACGCAGAGGACGAGATGTTCATCGGCTGACGCTTGTGCCTAACGGCTTGAAGAACCCGAACCAACATCCTCGGCGGATTTGGTTCGGGTTTTTAGATGTCTGAGGTCTGCTGTTAGTATTACCAACTCCAAATAGTGAACGATATGTCTACTGAAACCCCGCTCGATCTAAAAAAGACCGTCAATTTGCCGAAGACCGCTTTTTCGCAGAAGGCTAACCTGGCCCAGACAGAGCCGGCGCGCCTGAAGAAGTGGGCGGAGATACGGCTCTATGATTTGATTCGCGAGGCGCGCGCCAGCTCCGACAAGTTTATCCTGCACGATGGTCCACCCTACGCCAATGCCGACATTCACCTCGGCACGGCGATGAACAAAATTCTGAAGGACTTCATCGTCAAGTCGCGCAACATGATGGGCTACGATGCGCCTTATGTTCCCGGTTACGACTGTCACGGGTTGCCCATTGAGTTGTACGTTGACCGCAAGCTGGGGGCGAAGAAAGCCAACATGCCTCCCGTTGCCATCCGCCGGGCCTGTCGTGAACATGCTGCACAGGCCTTGAAACGTCAGACTCGCGACTTCCAGCGGCTCGGAATCCTCGGCGAGTGGGACAACCCGTATCTGACGATGTCCAACCATTACGAAGCGGAAACAGCGCGGCTATTCGGACGTTTCGTCGAGCGTGGCTATGTATACAAAGGCGCGCGGCCGGTTTACTGGTGCATCCACGATCAAACAGCGCTTGCCGAAGCCGAGGTTGAATATCACCAGCACACGAGCCCTTCGGTTTATGTGAAGTTTCCTCTTGTGAGCGATCCATGTTTAATCGATCCGGCGCTCGCAGGCCGATCAGTTTTCGTGCTCATTTGGACCACCACCCCCTGGACGCTTCCCGCGAACCTGGGAATTACAGTCCATCCCGATTTTGAATACTCAGCCTTCGAGCACAACGGCGAAGTTTTCATAGTTGCTTCCGAATTGCTTGGCGCCGTCGTTGAGAAATGTGAACTTGGTGAACGCGATGCGGAAGGCAATCGACCAAGTCCAAACGTCCTCGCGCGTTTCGCCGGCGCGAAATTGGATCGGTTGACCTGCCGCCATGCATGGCTCGACCGCGATTCCCTTCTCATGATTGGCGAACACGTGACGCTGGGTGGAGAAGCCGACGCTGAAACTGAGCTCGACGTGAGCGAAGCGCGCGATAAGAAAAGCACGGGCAAAGCGGGCACCGGTTGCGTGCACACTGCGCCGGGGCATGGTCATGACGACTTTGTGATCGGCAAACGCTACGGTCTTGAGATCTATTGCCCGGTCGATAATGCGGGACGCTTCACCCCCGAGGTGGAGCATTTCGCAGGACTCAGCGTTTTCGAAGCGAATCCGCGGATCGTCGAATTTATGCGCGAGCGCGGATTGTTGCTGTTCACCGAAAACTACGAGCATCGTTATCCCCACTGCTGGCGTTGTAAGAATCCGGTGATCTTCCGGGCGACACCCCAGTGGTTCATTTCGATGGACCAGGTTGCTGATGAGCTAATCGAAAAGGATGAAGACGGACGCGATCGGAGTAATTTCACCGAAAATTATGACGAAGACGAGCAGGGCTTGCGGGCTGCTGCCTTGCGGGAAATCGAACGCGTCAATTGGATTCCGGCGTGGGGCCGCGATCGCATGCGCAACATGTTTCGCGGCCGGCCTGATTGGTGCGTCTCGCGGCAGCGAGTTTGGGGCGTTTCAATTCCCGTGTTTTATTGTGCGACATGCACCGAACCCGTCGCCGATCCTGAGATAATCAATCGGGTCGCCGACGTGTTTGAAAAGGAATCTGCTGACGCCTGGTACACGCGCGAGGCACGCGAGCTTCTGCCGGAAGGATATGTCTGCAAGAAGTGCGGAGCCGACGGAATGGACCAAAGAGACCGACATTCTCGACGTCTGGTTCGATAGCGGCGCTTCGTCGATAGCAGTCCTCGAGAACCGAAACAACCTTCGGTGGCCGGCGGACGTTTACATCGAAGGCGGTGATCAGTATCGCGGCTGGTTCAATTCCTCTCTGATGGTTGGACTCGCGATTCACGATCGGGCCCCTTACAAAACGGTATTGACGCACGGCTGGACTCTCGATGCGCAGGGCAAGGCGATGCACAAATCGGCCGGCAATGCCGTTGCTCCTGAGGAAGTGATCAAAGACTCGGGCGCGGAAATCCTCCGACTGTGGTCGGCTTCGTCAAACTATTTCGAAGATATGCGCTGCTCAGCGGAAATCCTGCAGCGCGTAACGGATGGATACCGCAAGCTTCGCAATACTGCCCGCTTTGCCCTCGGCAACTTGCACGGATTTGAACCCGCGCGCGACGCCGTCGCCGACACTGAGCTGCTGGAGATCGATCGCTGGGCTTTAGCGAAACTAAATGAGGTCATCGGCAAAGTGCGCGCCGCCTATGACGGCTATGAGTTTCATCTGGTCTACCATCTGCTATCTGAGTTTTGCACCGTAACACTCTCGGCGCGCTACTTCGACATCATCAAGGACCGGCTCTACACGTTTGCGCCTCGCAATCACGCGCGGCGTTCAGCGCAAACTGCGCTCTATCGCATAGCCGATGCGCTGGCGCGGATGATGGCTCCGGTTTTGGTTTTCACTGCTGATGAGATTTGGGAAAACCTCCCGCAGGATCAGGGCCGGGCGGAGTCCGTTCACCTCGCCCTGCTGCCGGATGCCATGGAAGCCAATGAGGATTTGTTGTTGCGCAACTGGCAGCTCCTCTTCGAAATCCGGGACGAGGTTCTTCATTCGCTCGAACAAGCGAGAATCGGTAAACAGATCGGCAGTTCCCTTGAGGCGCGAATAGAAATTGCGGCTGCAGGCGACAGTTACGACGTCCTGAATCGTTATGCCGATGAACTGCGTTATCTCTTTATTGTTTCCGACGTGAGTTTGGTGCAGTCAGGTGAAGGCGTGAGTGGGGTGATAGTAAAAGTTAACAAGGCTGCCGGGGAGAAATGCGAACGCTGTTGGAACTACTCGACCCAGGTCGGTGAATCGGCCCGCTACCCAAATGTTTGCGAACGCTGCGTTGCTGCTCTGGCGGAGATTGAGTCAGAAGGTGTTTAGTCCTCGCATTTCGCGGACAGGCCGGCAAAGAACTTCCGTATGGAAACAGAATTAGATAGCGCAACCCTTTCGTCAAAGTCTCCCGCGCGCTTCCGCTGGCGCGCAGGTTACCTGATTGCGGCCGCAGGTATTTATTTGGTCGATCAATCAACCAAGGCCTGGGCCGTGCGATCCTTGCGCGGAGGAAACGATAGAACAATCGTCAGCGGCTTTTTCGATCTGGTCTACGCCCAGAATAACGGAATCGCGTTTGGACAGTTGCAGGAAGGCGGCAACACCTCGCGCTGGATTTTTGTAGCGCTTGCAGTAGCTGCGGCCATTGCGGTCTTCTACTATTTTCTCAGCACGCCGCGAAACGACGACCGCGTTCTCGGCGCCTGCGCTTTGCTACTCGCGGGAATCGTCGGCAATCTGACAGACCGCGCCCGACTGGGCTACGTTGTTGATTTCATCGACCTCCATGTGCGCTCTTATCATTGGCCAACTTTCAACATCGCCGACGCGAGTATTACGATTGGGGCCCTTCTCCTTGCCTATGACTTAGCATTTGCAGGAAAGAAAGAACGACCGGTAGTAACCAATCCTTAGTTGTACTAATTGCTCCGGCTGATTACTGGTTTCGGACTGCTGTTTACATCCCATGTACCCCGAACTCTTTCGTATCGTTGGTTTCCCGATAAATACTTACGGCGTGTTTCTGGCGCTGGCGTTTCTTTGCGCCATCCTCATCACAGTAAAACTTGCGGAACGAGACGGCCTGCCGCGCGACAAAATTTATGACCTCAGCTTGTGGATGCTACTGGCCTCGCTGATTGGCTCGAAGCTGTTAATGCTCGTTACGGAGGCGGAGTATCGCGCTAATCCATCACAACTTCTCTCGCTCGACTTCCTGCGTTCCGGGGGCGTGTTTTACGGAGGCTTGTTGGGCGCCGTCCTCGCCGGCTATGTTCTGATGAGACGCTTTCGGCTTCCATGGTGGAAGACGGCCGACGCATGCGCGCCAGGAATTGCGATAGGAAATTTCTTTGGCAGACAGGGTTGTTTCGCGGCCGGGTGCTGCTGGGGCAAGCCGACAACTTTGCCGTGGGGTGTGAAGTTCTCAGCCCTGGGCCATGAGATAACCGGCGTACCGATCGATGTCCACCTTCACCCTACCCAACTGTACGAGTCGTTTGCGATGTTGCTCGTGTTTGTTTTCCTGTTCTGGTTGCACAAGCGCAAACGCTTCAGCGGCCAAGTAATTCTCTTTTACGCTCTGCTCTATTCCGTAATTCGTTTTCTGATTGAATTCGTGCGTGACGATCCGCGTGGCGACATTTTGGGACTCACCTCGATGACAGGGCTTTCGACTTCACAGATCATCAGCGTGCTGGTCGGTCTAAGCGCACTCGCCATTCTAATAGCGCGTTGGCGCAAGGCCACGCCGGTCGTTACCGCCGACGGCAGCGAACCCTCCGCCGCTTGAACTAAACAACTCGCGAAATTCCGGCTTTTTTAACTCAATACCGTCATCGGTCATGGTTAGGTCCCGATTACCTATGACAGGATTTAAGCATCGGGCTTTGCCTTGCAAAGTACTTGACAAAGCAATGACAAATGGGTAGCCTCCCGCATATGAGCCAACTCCACATCGTTTCCGCGCCCAAAGAAGAGCCGCCCGCGCTACACGCCCGGGCCATGGATAATCTCAAATACATTCGCGAAACCATGGAGCGAGCGACGGCCTTCACCAACATTTCTGGCGGCGGCCAGGTCGCAATCGGGGTCACCGCGTTGGTCGCATCTGCGTTCGCGGCGCGCCAAAGTGTGTTCAAAAACTGGCTGGCCGTCTGGTGCGCCGAGGTTGTCGTGGCCTTACTAATCGCGGGCTGGTCCATGGATCGCAAAGCCCGCGCCGCGAAAATGCCGCTGCTTTCCGGGCCCGGCCGCAAAGTAGCTTTTAGCCTCTCGCCGCCGATCCTGGCGGGCGCATTATTGACTGTGGCGCTGTATCGCGCCGGGCTCGTCAATGCCATTCCCGGCCTCTGGTTGTTGCTGTATGGCACTGGAGTTATCACCGGTGGCATGTTTTCCATCAGCGTAGTTCCACTCATGGGTATTTGTTTCATGGCGCTCGGGGCTGTTGCCCTGATGGCGCCTCCGGGCTTTGCAGACTGGTTTATGGCGGCCGGCTTCGGCGGGCTGCATATTGTTTTTGGAATTGTGATCGCAAGGAGATACGGTGGCTAGACAATCTGCATTAAAAGATTCGACTCAGAAAAAGCAACGGGCTTTGGAGGAAGTTAGAAGCGCGAGAGCGGAACACCCGGCGCCGGGACTTGATCGACTGATCCATGAGCGCCTCCGGCTGGGCATCGTTAGCGCGCTGGCGGCAAACGAGAGTATGACCTTTAACGATCTCAAGAGCCTGATGAACACCACGGACGGAAACCTCAGCGTGCATGCGCGCAAACTCGAGGATGCCGGCTACATCGCCGTGACTAAATCCTTCGAAGATCGGCTGCCAAAAACGGAATACAAACTCACCGCTGCCGGTCAACGCGCACTCGAAAGCTATCTGAGCCACATGGAAACCATCATCGGACAAATGCGCAATCGCTAGTCGTTTTCGAGTGCTTGCGCCCTTTTTCGCTTCGGCGCTTTGCGGTTCAAAGTGCTTTGAGGCAATAGCAAGAACGAGCTTCTAATGTTTACTAACGGAAATCTGGCCGCGCCCCTCAGTGCTCTTTCATTTCTCGGCGCGGGTCTATTGATCCTCATGGTAGGACTGGCCGTGGTCTATTCGGCCCTCAAACAAAAGGTCGCTCTCAGAAGGATTGCGCTGGCTGCCGTCGCGGCGGTTGGTGGCGGCTACCTTATTGTGATGCTGTTGTTTTCCCTCAGAAGCACGGAGCAGCTGTTGGCTCGCGGGCAGGAAAAATATTTTTGTGAAATCGATTGCCACCTGGCTTATTCAGTCAAAGATCTGCGGGAGACGACAACTCTCGGCAGTGAGACAAACCAGATCATGGCGACAGGGACATTTCGCGTGGTAACCATTCAGACGCGATTTGATCCCGAAACGACTGGGCCACAGAGAGGCTCGGCTCCGTTAACTCCGAATACGCGAATCGTTTCGGTGCGCGACGAGAATGGAAACGTTTATTTCCCGTTACCCGAAGGCCAACGCATCCTGGAACTCGCGCGAGCGGCGGGAACACCGATGACTACTCCCCTTCATCCAGGCGAAACATATACGACCTCGCTGGTCTTCGACTTACCGGTTAGCGCGAGAATTCCGACGTTGCTAATTCAGGAAGGCGATTTTATTACACGGTTGTTGATTGGCCACGAAAACAGTCCTCTGCATAAGAAAACCAAATTTCAGATTTGATTTGCGACGCCGAGTGGCTGTGTTCGAGTCTAGATAACGAAACTTTCCGAAACGTGAGCGTTGAATTGACTAGTTCCATACCGATGTACCTGTTCACGTCCTGTAAATGTGGGTTGCCACATTGTTCGATGGACAGTTGCATTCCACAATCTGCCGTCAAAATTGAATCCAGAAGGGACCGAGTTTCATGACTAAACGAATCCTTGCCATTACCTTCATCTTCGTGTGCACTTCCATCGCCTGGGCCATCCTGGGCGGCACCATTTTCTCGCGCACCTATTCACTGGACGCGGTAGCCACGAATCGCGTCGTTTCCACGTGGGGTGCTCCTCAAACCCAGTCTCCTCCCATCGCGTCATACGTCAACGTTGTGACAAAAAACGAGGAGAGCCTTGAAAATGGCAAGAAAATCACCAAAACGGTGAAGGACGAGGTGACTAAACCACTTCCTCTGGAGAGTAGCGCCGTCGATGTGGCGCTCGATCTTGAGCATCGGCAGAAAGGGCTGCTGTGGTACAGCACGTACAAAGTCGCTTTCGCGGGGCAGTACAGTTTTCTAAACACCAGCGACAAAGAGGAAACGGTAAACTTCGCCTTAAACTTCCCCACCGCAAATGCGATTTATGACGATCTGGTATTCACCGTGGATGGGTCGCCGTTGGTCTTGAGCAATCAGCAAAATGTGGCGACCGGTTCAGCAAAAGTAAAACCGGGACAGGTTGCACGGCTACAAGTCGGCTACCGGTCTCAGGGACTAAACGAATGGCGCTATAGTTTTGGCAGCAAAGAAGTGGCCCAGGTCCGCGATTTCAGGCTGAAGATGAAAACAAACTTCAAGGAAATCGATTTCCCAGACAATACCCTCTCGCCCTCTGAGAAACACGAGACCGCTGCGGGTTGGAATCTGGATTGGACGTATAAGAACCTGGTGTCGGGATATCAGATCGCCATGGTGATGCCGGAAAAACTGCAGCCTGGTCCACTGGCCGGCAGAATAAGTTTCTTCGCTCCAGTCTCACTCTTCTTTTTCTTCTTTATCATGCTGATCATTACGACCATGCGCGGCATCGAGCTTCACCCCATGAACTACTTTTTCCTGGCCGCCGCTTTCTTCTCGTTTCACCTGCTGCTTGCTTACCTTGTTGACCACCTCTCGATTCATTTGGCCTTTGCCATTTCAGCGGCCGTTTCAGTCTTTCTGGTAGTTAGCTACTTGCGACTAGTGGTCGGGCTCCACTTTGCCAGCCGTGAGGCGGCATTCGCTCAAGTGGTTTACCTCGTGATGTTTTCCTACGCGTTTTTCCTCAAGGGCTTTACTGGTCTCGCAATTACGATCGGCTCCGTGGCTACGTTGTTTGTAGCGATGCAAGTTACGGGGCGGATACGTTGGGCTGACCGGTTCACCCTAAAACCAGTCAAGGAACCCACGGCCGAACTTAGCTAACTGTTAATAAAACTGCCCGCGGCTCGTTAAACAGGTGGACTCCATTTGTCTGCCTGTGCGCGGGCGTGCCGTGCGGACCAGTTAGCCAAAACTTTTCCGTACCCAGAGTCGTACAGCCATTGCGCACTCGCCAGTCCGCCGTAACTAATCACATATGAGAGCCTTCTTTTCATTTTTCTCTGACGCTCTGAAGATTGCCCTGCAGTCGATTTTCGCCCACAAGCTGCGGGCTTTTCTGACGTTAATTGGGATCATCATCGGAGTCGCTTCGGTGGTGACCGTCGGTGCTTCAATCAGCGGCTTGAATACTTACGTCATTGACAAGGTGGGAAAACTCCTCGGCACCAACCACTTCATGATCGCGCGTATTGCTTCCAGTGGACGGCTCTCAGACGATGAGTTTGAAAAGATGAACCGACGCAACAAGCGACTCAACTGGGACGACTTTGAGTGGGTACGGGACCATTGCAAGAGTTGCGCGGAGGTTGGTGCGGGCGTACGAGGCGGGACAGATCTGTCAAGCAGGATGGCATCGATTTTCCCGGCGCTCAGGTTATTGGCGTCACCGCAAACATGGTGGACATCGAAGACAAAACCGATTGCCAGCGGGCGCTTCATTGCGCCTGATGAAGTTGATCGTTCAGCCTTCGTGGTGGTCTTAGGATATGACATCAAAGAAAAGTTTTTTCCCGAACACCGAACCGATCGGCAAGATACTGAAAGTCCGCGGACTGCCAATGCGTGTCGTTGGTGTGGAGGAGGCACGCGGATCTTTTTTTGGCGACTCGCAGGACCGTCATATCTATATCCCGGTCACTACGCATTTGCAGTTATTTGGCCGCAACGGCTTACAGATCCACGGCAAGGGACGCAATCGCGAAACGTTTCACACTGCGATCGAAGATGCGCGCGTCGCCATGAGAAACAAGCACCGTCTGAATGGAAACGAAGAAGACGATTTCGGTCTGGTAAACGTTGACGAGCTCAACAATCAGATAGATCAGTTCACCGGCAGTATTGCATTGGTTGTCGTTCCCATTACTTTGATTACGCTGATAGTCGGCGGCATTGTCGTGATGAACATCATGCTGGTGAGCGTTACCGAGCGGACTTTTGAAGTAGGGCTGCGCAAAGCTGTAGGCGCAACGAGAAAACACATCCTGCTTCAGTTTTTGATTGAGTCCGCGATTCTCTGTGTGCTGGGAGGTGTACTGGGACTGCTTTTATCGTGGGGTGTTACGACCTTGATTACCACCCTGGCGTCAATCACCATGACGATCACGATCGGATACATCCTGCTGGCTCTGATCGTCTCCACAGTGATCGGAATGATCGCCGGAATTTATCCAGCTTTCAAAGCCGCGCGACTGGATCCGATTCTGGCGCTGACGCAAACGACATAGACGAAACGGTTCAGCAATGAAATTCAAGCTTCCAAAAAGTGTTTTTCGCGAGACCATCGGGATGGCTCTCGATAGCGTTCGGTCTCATAAGTTCCGAAGCTTTCTCACGGTCCTCGGAATCGTTATCGGCGTGATGACTGCGATCACGATCGCTTCAATTCTCACCGGCCTGCGGCAGAACATCGTCTCGATGATCGAAGAGTATGGCACTAACAACATCTACGCATTCCACCTGTCCACCGGCCCACACACTGGCGAGGATCGTTTAGAGCGCCTGCGCAAGCCGTTAACGGTAGACGACGCCGAGACAATCGCCTTACAGGCGCCGGCGGTTGAAGAAGTTGGTTACCAGGCACCCAACATCGGATATAGCGGCGGGCCTTTCGACGACAACATTACTTACGCCGGCCACAATTACCGTTGGGGAGATACGCAGGGCGTTTCCGCAAACTACGATGGCATCACCAACATTGTGATGAAAGAGGGGCGTTTCATAACTGAGAACGATGACCAGCAGCGAGCTAATGTCATGGTCATTGGCGTCAACGCCGCCGACGCGCTATTTCCCGGACAGAACCAAATCGCCGGCACCAAAGTGCGGATGGGGGGATACAACTTCGAAGTCGTTGGCGTCCTGGAAAAGCGAAAGGCGGGCTTCTTTGGTGAGAATGAAGAAGACAACGCCGTGATGATTCCTTTTCGCACCGCACAAAAAGTCGCCCCTGCAAAGGGCTACATGCTGCTGGTGATCAAGGCGCGATCGGGTCAAACGACCGAGGCGTTGCAACAATCAGAGGAAATACTGCGTCGCCGCCGCAACGTGAAGTTTGGCGAGCCCAACAATTTCGATATCAAGACCGCCGACAAGTTCATCGAACAGTTTGACAGTATCACTGCGATGGTCGGACTAATCGCGATTGCCATCTCGAGTCTGGGCCTTCTGGTGGGCGGCATCGGCGTGATGAATATCATGCTGGTGAGCGTAACCGAACGCACGAAGGAGATTGGGATCCGAAAAGCAATCGGCGCGCGGCGAAGGGATATCGTCAGGCAGTTTCTATTTGAAGCTATGACCTTAACTTTTTTGGGCGGTATCCTCGGCGTGGTCCTGGCCGTTGGCATAAGTCGGATCATAATGTTTTTTGTGCCAGATCTGCCGGCGTCGATTCCTACCTGGGCGGTTGTGTCAGGTCTCACGGTCTCGGTTGGCGTAGGACTCGTTTTTGGCGTCTGGCCCGCTCGCAAAGCCTCCCGTCTCGATCCGATTGAGTGCCTGCGCTACGAATAACTACCTCTAACCTTCGCAAACTCATCTACAATGTGGTGAGTGACGAAACAAACGCACCAACGTGATCTGATCAGGGAATACGTCACCTATCTCCAGGTCGAGAAGGGCCTGGCGCGTCACACGCTCGAAAGCTACGGAAGAGATCTGGCGCGACTCGAACGTTGGGCCATCAAGACAACTGCGAATCCTGCCGCGGATTTAACGCGACCTGACTTACGGAAGTGGATCGCCCAACTCTCACGTGAAGGTTTGGCGCCCTCGTCAGTGGCCCGGGCGGTGAGTGCGGCCCGCGGCTTCTATCGTTTTCTCATGCTCGACGGGCACATCAAGATTCACCCGGCGGAAGATCTCGATACGCCGCAAAGATTCTCATACCTGCCGCGATTCCTAACCGAAGATGAAATTGATCGACTGTTTGCCGCGCCGGATATTTCAACCGAGGAAGGTGTCAGAGATCGAGCGATTCTGGAATTGATGTACGCTGCCGGACTACGCGTTTCAGAACTGGTGACGATGAAACAAACTGACATTGACCTGCATGCCGGCGTCGTAGTTTGTCATGGCAAAGGAAGTAAGGAGCGCCATGTACCGGTGGGCAAGAGTGCAATTCACTGGTTGCAACAGTATGCGGCAATCAGGGCCGGCTATGGTCGATCAGTTTATTTGAATCTTTTTCTGGCGCGCGGCAAGCCGCTCACGCGGCACCTCGCCTGGGCCACGATCAAAGGTCACGCGGAAAGCGTCGGCTTGCGTAATGTTTCACCGCACACGCTGCGCCACAGTTTTGCGACCCACCTGCTGCAACACGGCGCCGACTCGCGCTCGGTCCAGGCGCTGCTCGGCCACAGTGATATCTCCACCACCCAGATTTATACGCACATGACGGATAAGCATCTGCGTGCCTCCTACGACAATCATCATCCTCGCGCCCGCGCCGTCACTGCGCGCGTCGAACCAAAAAGCGGCAACGAATGATTAATCGGCGCGAGGCCCCTCATGATTCTGGCGCATAGGCCCTCCGATCAAACAATCACGCGCTTCATTGAGTCGCAGAGTCGACTTCCGTTTTCATATCTACAAACGGGGGCGACCAGGACCCAGCCACCCGCGGCATTCGCCGTCGATCATAATCGGATCAAACTCGGTTCAGGACTAGAGACTTACGAGCGGGCCAGGTCGGCGATGCAGCAATGGAAGCAATTTGATCTTGGTTGGGTATCCGTGGTGCCGTCCGGCTTGCCAATTGAGGTGGGCACAACGGTAGGGGTTTTGGCGCGGACGTTCGGACTCTGGACGTTAAACGCCTGCCGTATTGTTTACTTGGTAGATGAAGAGCGCGAAGGGAAACGGTTTGGGTTTGCTTACGGAACGCTACCAGATCATGTGGAGCAAGGTGAAGAACGTTTCATGATCGAGTGGCGTCAGGAGGACGATTCGGTCTGGTACGACATTCTCGCGTTCTCACGTCCGCGTCATCCTCTGGCAAAGTTGACACGACCAATCGTGCGGCAACTGCAAAAGAATTTTGCCAGGGATTCGCTCGCCACAATGCTCCACGCCTCAAACCTGCATGAGGCACGATGAATAAACTCAAATCTTGATCTTCGCCAGCACTACGGGCGATTGCTCTGCATCGCGCATGCGAGCGAAGAAGCTGCGCACTGAATCATACTGCGCTACCGGCACTGTAATCGCTCGCTGGACAAAATTTCGGGTAAATACCAGTTGCCCGTCCTTCACTTCATAATTCGTCGTGTACGCGCCAAAAGGCGTATCGAGTTTGACTACGTCGGGAAGCTCATCAACCTCAAAACCTGCCGGTAGCTTTACCCGAACCGTTTCCGAGTAAGAACTTGATTTGAGCACTACCGGGTGCTTTCGCTTTGATTCAGTCAGAGATAATGAGTCGCGTCGTGAAACAATCGCAGGCTTGAAGACGAGCAGCCGGTCCTGCATTAACTGCGCGTAACTCGGCGCGGCAAATGTCACGTCAAGGGCAAACTTACCGCCATTTGCGTCGTCAGATGGTTCGACCTTGGAAATCTTCGAGCCAGGAGCGCCGTTTGAAAGCCAGTGTTCCATCATCGAGGTGTAGTCGGGACGCGACAGTCTGCGAAACTCTGTTCGAAATCTGGCCGCGACCTGGCCGCGCGAGCGTTCTGCGATCACACCTTGCATCGATCCATCGGCGCCCAGTTGCGCTTCAACGCTGCGTTCGAGATGGTTTGTGTCCGCCGGCGTCACCGGCATCCGCACGAGCGGTTCGGAATCGTTCGCATCAATCAGCGCCAAACTTCCCTGGAGATACGAAGGCAGATCGCCAATGGGAGTTTCTTCCGCCGTCGGATCGAAAACCAAAAGACGCCCAAAGCGAGGATGCGTGATCACCGTTGCGATCTGCGTTTCATCGCTAACTTTGACCGCGATGATGCAATGGTTGAATTGCTGTGGCGACGGCCAGTCAGTTCGCACATAGTCCGGATCGCCGGAATAAATACTCACTGCAAATGCAGAGATTCCCACGATCTTGAGCATCGCCCTCATGAGATTCGCTTTGTCTTTGCAGTCGCCGTAGGATTTTGCAAAAACCTCGGTGGCCGAATGCGGCCTATAGCCGCCGCCGCGACCAATTCCGGTTTGAATTGAAATGTACTGAACTCTCTGAACGTAGTTTCCGATGGCCTGAATCTTTTCGTATTCAGTTTTAGCATTGGTAGTTAATTCCTTCGCCTTTGCAATCATCGGCTCACTGAGATTTACTTGCGGGTCTTCCAACTCCGCCATCCAAACGGCGACGTCAGTCCAACTGGCAAAAGTTTTGATGCCCGGCACCGAGGTTGACGCAGGCGGGTAATAACTGACTGCCAGCCGCGCCACGAGATTGCTAAGGCTTCCTCGGAGAGGTTCATCAGCGATCGGAGGAAGATTGGACAACTGCCACGAATAGGTTGAACCGTTAACCGTGGGTTCGATTTTAGCGTGATTGAAAGTTACGGCGTCTGCGCGCCACCCAGCCGGGAGCACCAAGGTGTAGCGCGAACTGAGGACCGGACTCGAACTTTGAAACTGCCACTCGTCCTGGCTGAAGATCGAGCGTTCCTCGGTGGTGTGCGAATAACCGAAAACCACTCCGGCATCGGCTTCATCCCTCGCGGAAATGATCTTCAGCCGATACTCGTTGTAGACGTCGTTGGGAGCGCCCGCGAGATCGAGCGTTTGGTCCTTTCCAAAACGCTTCACGTCGCCATTGGCCCGGATGAGCCAGGCATTCATCTCCTTGACTTTCCCGGTGTCGGGGATGTAGCCGACTCGGGCGATGGCTTCGTCGCGCCCCTCTCGCTGCAGAATGCGAACCGCGTAATTCGAAGTCTGCGTTACCCGGCCGTCGTCGCTGACCGAAATGGTTTTTTCGTCAACAAGCACTACCGTTGTTACTTCCTTGTCATAGGAAGGCAAACTGATCGCCGCGGCCTGTTGCAACCAGGGCGGAGCCTGGTCCCCCGCTATCACCGAGACGCTAGTGAACGACAGAACAAGGAGGGCGAGGAGTAAACGCTTGATCATGGTATTGCTTTCCTTTATAGCCGAGCGCTGCACTTGCAGCGAGCTATTTTGCTGCCGAGGCGGCGACCTGCTTGAGCGTAATAGTGTGGTTATCCTGCTTGTTTAGCTGGTCAAACAGAGCCTTAACCCCTGCGTAACTTTCGACCGGGAAGAGAATATTTCCGCCGCCGCCAAAAAAGAACCGGCGTTTGTAAACTAAAGTCTTCCCGGCGGTGACGTGGATTGAAGGCTGGTATGCAGCGATCTCGCCGGATTTGAAAGGTGCTGGAGCGTCCGCGTTGTCGAGCGCGTATCCGTCCGGCAGGGTAATCGTCACTTCGTCTTCTTCCAGCCAGGGATAATTGAAGTAGACCGAGTGTTTTCGTTCGCTTGCGGAAAAGAGCGGCGCGCGACCGTGCTCGAAGTATCCCGGCTGTAGAAATATTCGTTTACCCGTGCGCTGCGCATATCCCGGAATGCGCACCCGATACGAATAGACGATTGGCTTGATGGGATCCGTAACATTTTCGATCTTGATGTTCGTGACCTCGGCCGTGCTCATGCGGCTCTTGATACTCGCGCGCAACGTTTCCTCGCGTTGAGACGGCGAATCGTCATCGTCATACTCTTTCTTGTCAAAGGCCTGGTGACCAGTGTATTCGATGCTCACGTCGCCTTCGAGCGTTCCGTCCTCCATGAGTTGCAGGTTAGCGATGCGCCTGGCTGTTGATTTCTCAGGGGCGGAGGTTGCAGTCCTGGTCCAGATTGGCTCTTTCGGATCAGTGATCAGGGTCTCCTGGCTCTCTTCAGGCCAGCCCAACATTCCAAACGATGTGTACATTTCGGCGGGACTGAAATACTGCCACGTCTCACCAACGCGAACGGCAATAAAGGCCGACTGGAGGAATGAGATGTTGGCAAGTCCTCGGTCAAAAAACATCTCCCCGCGATTGCCTGACAAAGCCAGGCGGGCGTCAAAGCCGGCCGCTTTCGCGAGGGCCCCGAACAGCATATCGATGTTTCCGCCAGTGCCCATTCCCTTCCTCAGGGTCTCGGCGGCCGACTTGTTTGGTTTTAGCTTTTTCTTTTCTTCCTCTGAAAGAGGCGTCGCATCATCGCTGAGGTTCCTGATCTTGATGCGGCAGAAATCGTAGATACGCCGCAGTTTTTCTTCGGGAGTCGAGGCGTCGCCGATGATGCCGGCTACTGCAGCCTTAACCTCATCGTTGTCTTTCATCTCGTCTTTGGTGTTCCCGTAAATGAGTTTTCCGATGTCTTTCCAGTATTTAGCCACCTCGGTTTTAGTGTCCGCGGTGTAGTAAAGAAAAACCCACGAGCGCACTTCGTCCTCAGGTGGCATGCGGGGCTCTTCACGGAAGGCCGGCATGTTAGTCATCGTCACTCTTGAGAATCCATCTTTGTCTTTAACAAACCTGGTCTCGCCCATGCGAAACGGCAAATACTGCATGCCCATGAATGGCCTGAGAAAATAACTGACGTTCTGGATAGGAATGTCGCGTTGAAAATGGAGACGCAACCGATCGGCGCTCCCGCCCGGGTGCACGTCGCGCCATCGATATTCAATTATCGAACCGGCTTCAATTCCTGGTAAGGCAAACGATTTCGCTTTTTCCTTGAGTCCATTTGCTTTGGCGAGCGTTCGTTCGAAAATGTCTTCCTTCTTCAACTCGATAATTGTGCCGTCAGCTTTTATCACCCGCGCGGCGATGTCTCTGATTCGTGAAGAACCCGAATACCGTATGTCGATATTGCTGTGCTTCTCTTTGCCACGGTCGGTAAAAATCTTTACGCGGATGTAATTCCTCAGAGAGATTTCATCAGGCTGGCTATCGTCGATTCTCACTTCCCAGAAGATGCCTTCAGCATCCGCGTCTTTTTCGACGACCGCGGCCTTCGACGATAGTTCGGCTGGTGTAATCGGACGCCAATCGTCGCCGGCAAAGGCGGAAAGTGGCAGCATCAAGCACACACAGAAAGTCAGCAGGGAGATGAAGCGGGGGCGCTTTGTTGACATACAAATAAAACCTTCCAGATAGAGATGTGGGAAACCTGGTTTGAACTTCTTTCGACGGAACTTACGGGAGCAACATGCTCGGCGGCGGAACTACCTTGAGGTGCACTGCGCCGGGGATTCTAGATCAGGTGAATCGGCAACCGCAACTCATTATTCGCGAATCCTTTTCCCTCCAGATTTACAAGCGCCCTTGCATTGAGGCGATCAATGGTCGCGGAGCCGGTCCGGGCAGGAAGGAAGAAGCGCCGTTATGCTATAATCCTCGCGATTTCTTGAACATTTGTCAGAATTTTGGCTAAACGCCATCCCGGAGGACAGAAACCGTGGCCACCGAACTCAAACGAGGAACTTCTACCCTGGATCGCATCGAAGAACTCCTGGGCGACAACGCGCGCACGCTGCTCGACCATAAAGCGGAAGCGATTTCGAAGGATCAGATAAATCTGCCCGGTCCCGATTTCATCGATCGCGTGTGGGCCTACTCCGATCGTTCGCCGGCGGTTTTGCGCTCGCTGCAATCACTTTTTGACAACGGCCGGTTGGCGGGCACCGGATATCTTTCAATCCTGCCGGTTGACCAGGGCATCGAGCATTCGGCGGGCGCTTCGTTCGCCCCGAATCCGCAGTATTTCGATCCGGACAATATTGTGAAGCTCGCGATCGAGGGTGGTTGCAATGCCGTGGCTTCAACCTATGGCGTTCTCGGAACTGTCGCGCGAAAGTATGCCCATAAGATCCCCTTCATAGTGAAGATCAACCACAACGAATTGCTGACGCTCCCTAACAAGTTTGACCAGGTCTTGTTTGGCACCGTTAAAGAAGCTCACAACCTCGGCGCGGTCGCGGTAGGCGCCACAATTTATTTTGGCTCCGACGAATCAACCAGGCAGATCACAGAAATTAGTGAGGCTTTCGCCCAGGCGCATGAACTTGGCATGGCGACTATCCTCTGGTGCTATATCCGCAACTCCGGTTTTAAAACCGCGGAAGGCGACATGCACGCGTCAGCCGATCTAACAGGCCAGGCAAATCACCTGGGAGTTACCATCCAGGCAGACATAATCAAGCAAAAACTTCCGGAGCGAAACGGCGGCTACACCGCGGTGGAGAAAGCGCTCGGAAAGTCGTACGGCAAAACCAGCAAGATCGTCTACGAGAAACTGACCTCTGATAATCCGATCGATCTGGTCCGCTATCAGGTTGCTAATTGCTACATGGGCCGTTGCGGCTTAATCAATTCAGGCGGCGAATCCAAGGGGGCAAGCGACCTCGCCGAAGCGGTGCGCACAGCTGTCATCAACAAGCGCGGCGGCGGCACCGGACTTATTTCCGGACGTAAAGCATTCCAACGTCCCATGAGCGAGGGCGTTGAATTGTTGAATGCCATCCAGGATGTTTATCTCACCGACGAGATCACCGTGGCGTAAGTCTGTATTGGGAAGTTTGGAAGTGCGTTAGGGTGGACATTAACTTGTCCGCCCTTTCTTCTGACAAGACCGGCAATCTTGTTATCATGCGCCGCTCGTATAGTGGTTGAACTAAATGTCGCTGAGAGTGCAGGCCCAAACAGGACCAGAGCCGGATGTTGAGCTGCTTCACGCCGTTGCAGGCGGTGATGAGGATGCTTTGGCGCGTCTTTACGACCGTTACAGGGTCATCCTGTTTAGCTTGCTGGTTCGTATATTGAAGAGCCGCGAAGAAGCGGAAGATGTTTTGCAGGAAGTGTTTTTGCAGGTCTGGAAACGTGCCAGGGATTTTGACGAGGCCCGCGGCAAGCCGTTTACCTGGCTGGTCACACTCGCGCGCAGCCGCGCGATAGATCGCATCAGACAGCTTGGGGCGCGGCAGCGTCTGGCTGAGGCTTCCGCACAGGACGCGACTGGGGCAGTCTCGGACGCAGTCGCCGACACACTTCATTCAGAGCAAAGGGAGATTGTCTCCCGAGCGCTCGCGGCGCTTCCTGAAGAGCAACGGCGCACGTTGAACCTGGCGTATTTCGATGGACTAACCCAATCCGAAATAGCCGAGCAACTGAACACACCACTGGGAACTGTCAAGACTCGCATGCGGTCGGGAATGATCAAGCTACGAGAACTACTGGGAGATCAGGTTAAGGGCCTGCTGGGTCCGTTGACGAATTAGACGTTAGTTAGTTTCACGATGGTCCACGAAGAGTACAAAGAGTTACTGTCGGCCAGAGCGCTCACCGCGCTCGAAGCCGACGACGCGCGCGCGTTGGACTCTCATCTCGAGAGTTGCGCTGAATGTCGCGCCGAGTTGATCGAATGGGAACGAACTGCCGCCTTGCTGGCTCTCGACGTTGACACCCGCAGCTTGGAACCATCAGTGGCAGTGCGTGGGAAAATACTCGAAAGCATCAGACTGGAAACCATCGAGAGCGCCACGAAACAACGGGCTAACGTTGCGGCTGAGCCAGTCGGCGCGCAGAGCGAATCAATAGTCCGAGCCTTTGAGCGACCTCGTCGGTCAGGCGTCTTCTCCGGCCCGATCTGGAATTATGGCGCCATCGCCGCCGGGTTAGTCATCACAGCTTTGATGATTTCGCTCTTTGTCTTGTGGCAGCAGAACCGGAAAACAAAAGCGCAGATGGCGCAGTCTTCAGCGCAGATGGAAGAGGTGAAGTCGCAACTGGCTCGCCAGCGTGAGGCAATGGAATTGCTGACCTCCCCGGGTGCGCGCATGGCTTCCCTGTCCGGTACAAATAACGCACCCGCGGCGCAAGCGATGATTGCTTACGATAAGAAAGGCCACGCAATGCTCATGGCGAAGGGCCTCCCGGCGGCGCCCAAAGGGATGGCCTATCAGCTGTGGTTTATTGTCGACAGTAAACCGATGCCAGGAAAGACCTTCACCCTGGACGAAACTGGTAGTGGCGTTTTGAAAGATGACCTGCCCCTGGAAGCGATGGGTTCAGCAGTTTTTGCAATCACCCTCGAACCGGCAGGTGGCGTACAGGCGCCCACCGGAAAGATGTATCTGACCAGCGGCTGAGAATCTCACTTCAAAGACGCAGAGGTAGCCCTTCACTTGTCACTCCTGCTAAACTCTTTCAAAACTGAACGGCTAACGACTGATAATGACCAAGGGAAAAACTCCGAACGCACCGCCCCCCGTCGATAACACCATCTCCGATGAAACCGGACAGTTCGACCTGCGCTTTGTGCTCTGGCGACACTTCTGTGCCCAGAACGACATTTCAGTCGATTCTCTGCCAAGCCAACTTGATGGTGATCAAAAGGAAAAGTGGGAAGAACTTAAGTCGAGCCGCCTCAAGGGACCCACTCAGAAGTGATCCACAGACGCCGATTCCGCAGACTTCACCCAAAGAAAATAAATGTCAGGAACTCACGTCAGGTGTTGAGCTCAATCTGTCTGTTCGGCGTAATCTGTGGATACTCTTAGAGTCTGCCTGAGCCAAGCTTGTAAACCCCGGTGAGAAATGGATTAGTCAGTCTCTCATGACCGATTGTGGTGACTGGTCCATGTCCTGAATAAACCTCAACGTCATCTCCCAACGGCAACAACTTATTCATAATTGAATCGAGAAGTTGGTCAGTCGATCCTCCCGGAAGATCAGTGCGGCCAATTGAGCCGGCAAATAAAACATCGCCGACAAAAACTTTCCGCTCTCGAGGCTCAAACAAAACGACGTGGCCGGGCGTGTGGCCGGGACAATGAAGCACTTCAAAAGCGAGTTCTCCGACTTCGTAAGTTTGAC
The DNA here is from genome assembly GCA_963724185.1 of Pyrinomonadaceae bacterium. Taxonomy (GTDB): domain Bacteria; phylum Acidobacteriota; class Blastocatellia; order Pyrinomonadales; family Pyrinomonadaceae; genus PSRF01. The sequence goes on from CAVRTN010000004.1 coordinate 614,596, forward strand.
CGTCCTGCCAGTAGCTATCCACACGCGGCGGCGCCGAAAAGTCTAAACCCATTGCCGCCCACTGATTCTTTGGAATGCCAATCCACGCCGCCTGCTCAGGTAGCGCGTCGTAAATGAATTCGTCATCCTTGTGAAGCATAACGTCGGCGCTTGGTTTCAGTTTCTTCAATGCCGCGACCCCGCCGATATGATCAAGATGCGCATGCGTCACTGCGATCGCCTGTAATTCAAATCCATGCTTGTCGATCGCTTCAACAATTGCGGCTGAGTCGTCACCGGGATCGATACAGATTGCGCGTCTGGTTTTTTCACAACCAAGGATGCGCGTATGTTGCTGAAAAGCGGTGACTGTTATCTCTTCGATGATCATTATTAGAAGGCGTACCCGTACTTAGAACTTCGTGCTTTGAACTTGGACGTTTGGATGAGGATAATACCTACGAAGACTGAGAGCAAAGTACACCGCCCGGCGCACCGTTTTACAATGCCGATTAGCGCAAAATCAACTCCTCTGGCCGACGTGCTCGACGATTTAACGACTGCGGGCGCGCCGGAATTGATCGAACAACTGCCCGATGACGCGTTGAAATGTTTCGCCTGTGGCCATCGGTGCCTGATCAAATCCGGAAAACGCGGCATCTGCAAAGTTCGATTTAACGAAGGGGGCACTCTGCGTGTGCCGACCGGATATGTAGCCGCGCTGGCCTGCGATCCCACCGAAAAGAAACCGTTCTTCCATGTACTGCCCGGCTCGGACACTTTAACTTTCGGAATGCTCGGTTGCGACCTTCACTGTGGCTACTGTCAAAATTGGCTGACGTCGCAGGCGCTGCGCGATGATTCTGCCGGAACTGCGCCGCGGCCGGTTACCGCCGAACGCCTGGTGGCGATGGCCAAGGCCTGCGGCGCTTCGATGGTCGGCAGCAGCTATAACGAGCCATTGATCACGGCTGAGTGGGCGGTGGAAGTTTTCAAGCTGGCGCGCCCCGAGGGATTCCGCACTGCGTTTATCTCGAACGGCAACGCAACACCGCAGGTGCTCGATTACCTTCGCCCGTGGACTGATTCGTACAAAATCGATCTGAAGTCAATGAACGACAGGAATTACCGCCAGCTCGGCGGAGTAGTGGATAACATTCTGGAGACCGTGAAGATGGTCCACGAACGTGGCTTCTGGGAAGAAATTGTTACGCTAGTCATCCCCGGCTTCAACGATTCTGAAGATGAACTCAAGCAGCGCCGCAGATTTCATAGCCGCAGTTTCACCAGACATTCCCTGGCACGTCACCGCGTTTCATCAGGACTATCGAATGACCGAGAATGCGAACACCACCGCCGAGCAACTGATCCGTGCCTGTGAAATTGGACGCGAGGCGGGGCTGCGTTTTATTTATGCAGGTAACTTGCCGGGGCGGGTGGGACGTTGGGAAAACACTTACTGTCCATCGTGTGACGAGTTGCTAGTTGAGCGCCACGGCTACTTGGTTCAAAGAGTGAAAATTACGCAATCAGGAACTTGTTCGACCTGCCACAAATCCGTGCCGGGGATCTGGGCTTAAAATCTCAGACGCCAAACAAACGCGTCCACCTCAGTCATTAACTCAACTATTAAGCTGCCGCTTAAGGCGAACAAAGGCCTGACGGAAAAACTCCGAGGGCCCCCTTTCGTCGTGCTTTGTCCATTAGTTGGGTTGGGCTACCGGTGGACCACAAGTGGGGAAATGGCAAAAGCTGCGGTAGCACAACATATGGGGGCATCCGGTTTCTTGTGCACTATTGTGCAGCGTTAACAAGATATGGGGACACCGAATTCAACACCATCTACCCAGGTTCGGTTATGATCGGGTTACAAAGGAGTATGGAGTATGCCCGACATCGACCCTCAAATCGTCTCGGTTGTCCTGACCTTCCTTCTCCTCATCAACGCCGCTAAATCGACGGTCAAAGAAGTCGTTAATGGCGCTCGCGTGAGGGGAAAGTCACCGGAAGTAAAAGCCTACAAAGACGAGTCATCTGCAACCTCTGTGGTTGAAAAGAAACCCAGAGCGACGGCTGGCCGACGTTCAATTGATCCGTACGCGACAATAGAGAGCCACATTGTCCGCGGCGTTGTGGTGGTTCTTCTTTCATTTGGCGTGTACAAGTTAATAATGGCCGAGCTTCCGCACCAAGAATCCGAACAGCGTATGTCTCTCTCTGAGATCCACCCCGGAGGTAATACTGAGCAGTGGGAGTATGCGATTCTGAAAAAGACTCTATCGGAAGCCGAATTAAACGCTCTTGGGAAAGAAGGATGGGAAATGATCTCACATAAGTTTGATATCGTTTCGAAGGTCGACACGTATATGTTGAAACGCCGCAAGCATTAGTTCACGTCTGGCTTTTATTGAAAAGGGTAGGAGCGCTGGCCCCTACCCTTTTTCTGTTTGGCAATTCACTTGGCTATGGGGTCTTGGCGGGAGCTTTCACTGCGGGTGACGCTGACGCTTTGGCTTCGGGCGATGCTGCCGGCGACGGCGGGGGTGCGGTGGGCTTTCGCACCGCTGTGCCACCATGGTGAAGCACTGCCAACCATTTCCCGTCTCGCTTCGCCCAAATGCTGGAGTGTCGTTCACCGTCTGTACCGAACGGCGGACCCGTGAGCGTGTAAGTGACAATCATAGCGTCGTCGTCAATCTTCGCACTCTTCAAATCGCTCAATGTCACTTTCGAGGCGTCAAACATGCTCACGCCTTTGATAGCGCTGGCTTTGTCGTAAAAACCTTGTGGCTCTATTTCGAGAAAGTCAGCCGCCAACATTGAGCCAAACTCTTCGTAGTTTTTGCTCTTGAACAAATCCCAAACCGTCTTCTCGTTGGCTATTGGATCAGGTCCGGGAGCCGGAATCATTGGTTTCTCAGTCGGCGAGGCGGCTGGCTTTGCGCCGCTACCTGCGGGAAACGGAGGAGCTGGTTTTACCTCACACTCCTGATGAAAAACGGCGACCCACTTCTTGTCGCGATAAGCCCAGACCGAACTACCCCGAATGGACGAGGTGGGAAATTCCCTTCCCTGAAATTTTCCTTTCACTGCCACCGTGTAGGCGACGATGAAGGCGTCCTTATCGATCGGCAGAAATTTCCAGTCACTAAAATTAACTTCAGAGGGTTCAAACTGCTTGACACCTTCGATCGATGCCGCTTTGTCGTGAACGCCATCATCCAGCACTTCAATCTGATCGCTTGCCAGCATGTTGGCAAACGATTCGTAATCCTTTGCTCTGATCGCCTCCCAGATGCCCTTCTCTTTGGCCACCGCTTCAGCTTCAGTAATCGCCGGCGGGGCAGTCTCAGTGGCGCTGTTCCTGTTAGTGGTAACTATTTCGTTATTAGTGGGCGGCGCTGCGCAGGCAGCAATAAAACTCAACGCTAAAGCAATGCCGAAAATTTTCTTCATCTGATAACTCCTGAACGTTTAGTGAGCGACAGTGGCCCAATCGGTTTTCAATCTGTAGCGGCCGCTCAGCACGTCAACCTATTTTCAGTGCAGACCGCCGCGTTGAAGGACCAGCCGCTCGGTTGGCCCTTCATCACCGCAGAACTCAAATTACTATTTGTGCGCCGCGTTACGGAGTTGGCGCGGCCTTCATCGTCGGCGTGTCTTTTGCCGCCGGTGTTGTTTTTGCTGCCGGCGTTGTCGCAGCGGCAGGACTCGTCTTAGCTCCTGGCGACGGGGCTGCTGTTGGCCCACCCATATTCTGAATTGCAGTGCTAATGGAGGCTACCAATTTCCATTCGCCGTTTCGTTTTGCAAAGGTATCAACGAAACGGTATTCACCGCTTATATCAATCGGTTTGGCCCCGCCCGGAGGGTTTAGTTTCGCGTTCTTGAGGATGCTGCGTCCCGTCACAACTGCGGAGTCGTTGTCGAGTACGCTCACCTTTAGATCTGCCACCTCTGCGGATTCAGCAGTGACCATCCCTTCCTCGGTCGCTTTGGCATCCTCTTCCCTTGTGGCGGTGCTGCCATCCGGATAAACGAGAATCGCATCGTCGGCGTAAATCCGTCTGACCGCTGCGCCATCTTTCTCTTTCATTACTCGGGGCCAGTCGTTTTCAATCTTCAACAGCGCCGCTTCGATCGCGGGTTTGTCCACAGCGACCGTGGCCACGGTAGCGTCGTTTGCGCTGGGAGCATTAGTCGTTACGGTTGAGGGTTCGCAGCCGTTTAGAAAGAGCAACGTTAACGCGAGAGACGTTACGGCCCATAAGCCTTTTGGTTTCATTGATCCACTCCTTTGATTAAGGTTGAAAGCCGAAGGGGAAGAGATCGCTTTCCTCCCTGACGAACTGGTTGAATAAAGACAAAAGCGCCGTCTATTGCGTTGACGCAAGTAAAAAGACGGCCCGCCTCAAATTGCCCTTTGCTTCTATTCCAAATCCTCATTGGAGTCAATAGCTATTGCTCAGGTTCATTTGCGCTGTACGTCGATGGTGCGGGCAAATCCGCCGGATCCAGTCAAAGGACTCCGGCCGGAACAGGCCGCTCCTATTGACATCACGAATTGTTGGCGATATTGTCCGCCCTAAGGTTCGACTTACAGCCGGCGGCGAGCAGGGGCCAACGGCGGTGCTTCTTCATATCCTGCAAATCTCCGCTGGTGCCCGACAAGCGCAGTTTTTTCGAAGGAGACCCGATGAATCAATCAACCCATAAACCTTTTTCAGGTTTTCGTTCTATCACTTTTCTTTTGGCTGCCATTTGCATGATGTTGGCCGCAAGCACGAGCAATGCCCAGCGGAAGCCGGGCGGACCGCTCACCGCTGACGAACAGCCTGCGTTTCAGGAGTATCGCGGCGTGCAACTCGGCATGAGCGCAGCAGACGTCAGGAAAAAACTCGGAGCGCCGCGCGACAAGAGTGCCGAGCAGGACTTCTTCGTTTTCAACGATAACGAGATGGCCCAGGTGGTTTACGATAAGACCGAAAAAGTCATTGCCATCTCTGCTGATTTCATGAGCGCCAACAACGCTGCTCCGAGCGCGAAGGACGTGCTGGGCGCTGACCTCGAAGCCAAGCCTGACGGCTCGATGCATAAAATGGTGCGCTTCCCCAAAGCGGGCTTCTGGCTCTCGTACAGCCGCACGGGTGGCACGGACTCAGTGGTTACGATCCAGCTACAAAAGATCCAGTAGCCGGACGGAAGCCTCATTTTTTTCTTGAGCTGACCGCGATGCCCTCGCGGATCCATTCTTACTAAGCGCAGTTAAGGAAGACGAAGAACTGCGGCGTGGTCGAATACACGCCGCTCTAATCAGTCTTCCCACGCCCAAAATCTACATCCCCAAACTGCCTTCGCGGAGTGTTTGCAGTAAACTACCTCATCGAGTTTCCCCAAATTATTTCCTGTTTCGAAGATGCAGCAAAGCACACTGTCAACCTGCAGCGATCGTATCGAACCATCGAAGAACTCTCGCGAGCTTGCGCGTCTCATTAAACTGCAAGCCCATGCCGAAGGGTTTGAGAAGGTTGGCATTGTTCCCCCTCTGCCTCTCGACACTGAAAGTCAGCGGTTAGCGTCATGGCTCGAACGCGGATATCACGGTCGCATGAACTGGATGGCACGCGACCCGGAAATGCGAGCCGACCCGCGGAGACTCTTTCCTGGTGCTCGATCCCTTGTCGTAGTCGCCAAAAACTATTACACGCCTGCGCAGCACGATCCCGATTCCAGCGAGGCGAACACCGGCAAAGTTTCACGATATGCCTGGGGCGATGACTATCACGACGTCGTAGGTGAAAAGCTCCGCTCCCTGCTCGCATGGATCAAGCAAAGGGTTCCCGATGCGGAAGGCAAAGTGTGCGTAGACATTCAACCGATGATGGACAAGGCCTGGGCCGTGAGGGCCGGACTCGGATGGATCGGAAAACACACAAATCTGATTACCCAGGACTTTGGCTCATGGGTCTTTATTGGTGAGCTAGTGCTCAACCTCGAGCTCGAAGCCGACGAAGAGCGAGTGGCGGACCACTGCGGTGAGTGCACCCTTTGCATAGATGCCTGTCCAACCGGCGCGATTACTGAGCCGTATGTCGTTGATTCAAATCGCTGCATCTCCTATGCGACGATCGAACTACGTGACGAAAACATACCCACTGAGATTGCCAACAATCTCAATGGCTGGCTCTACGGCTGCGACATTTGCCAGGACGTTTGTCCCTGGAACCGCTTCCAGCAGCCGACAAATGAAGTTCGCTTTCAACCGCGCGAGGGAAACGACAATGCGTCGCTTGAGGAGTTGCTTGAGTTGACGCCAGGAGCTTATGCCGCGCGCTTCCGCGGTAGCGCGATGAAACGCGCAAAGCTTTCCGGGTTGCAACGTAACGCTCGAGCGCTATTGGAAAACGACTCACCGGAGGTCAGTAACACCCCGCAGTAACGGATGGGTCTGGCAGGCTTTCGAACTTGTGAAGTGTTCACGATTACCCACCAGCTACCGCGTCGTGGTACTGACTTCGTGCGTTCCCACCTGAATGACTGCCTCCCTTGGTTGTCAATGCACTCCTCGTGATTTATGGTCTAACGCAATCCAAAACATCAAAGTCCAAAGAGGCCAAGAAAATGAAGCTTCTGCGTCTGCTCCTATCCGCCTTGCTTTTAATTATTGTTTCCTCGAGTGCTGCGCTGGCGCAGGATCCAAAAACTCCAGCTGATCTACATCGCCTGGCCGCGGATTATTACAACTGGCGCAACCAGAATTTTCCTGTTTTCTCGAGCGACGCAGGATTGCACACCTGGGACAATTGTCTGACGGACTACTCGCTCTCGGCGGTGCTTGCCCGCCGGCTGCACGCGAAAGAAGTGCTTGCCAAAGTTGAAAAAATGGAGACTGCGGCGTGGAGCAAAGAGGATCGGATCGATTGGTTGCTCTTTCGCGCTCAACTCGAAAACGTAGTCTTCTTTAATCGCATAATCGATTTTGAACAAACCGATCCACAGCTCTACGTCAATGAGTGCAGCAACGGAATCTTTTCCCTGCTCAAGAAGGAATACGACACGCCGCGCAATCGCGCCCTTGCAGCCACCGCCCGGCTTAAACAAATGCCGGCCCTGATCGAGCAGGGCAAAGGAAATCTCATCAAGCCCGTCCGTCTCTACGCCCAACTCGCCATCGATTCCGCGCGATCGATTGACAGTCTTTTCAAAGATAGCTTGATGACGCTCGCGAAAGATCTTGCGCCAGCCGAAATGGCTGAGCACGTGAAGGCTCGTGACGCGGCGATCGCCGCCGTGCACGGTTTTGCAGATTGGCTGGAACGACGTTTGCCCGGGATGGTGCCCTTCAAACCCATGGGCGAAGAAAACTACAACTACATCCTCAAGAATATTTACCTGCTTCCGCTCGATGCGAAGCAGGTGGAGATGTTGGGCCAGGCGGAGCTCGCGCGTTATCGCGGGCTGGAGTCGCTGCTGTCCGATCCATCTCTCGCTGATCCTAATCCGGCCCGCGGCAAAAACATCCCGGCTGACCAGCAGGCCTTTTTGAAAGCCTACGAAAGCCGGCAGGGCGAGATGATTAGTTTTCTCAAAACAAATCGGTTGCTCACGATTCCCGATTACATTGGCCCGTTCACTATTCGCCAACTGCCGGAAGCATTTAAGCCTACGAGTCCGGGAGGGTTTATGAATCCGCCCGGGATTTACGACAAGGACAACAGCGGCTTCTATTTCATTCCTACTTACAATCCGGCGAGCAAGAATTTCTATATTCGTGCGGCGATTGAAGATCCACGGCCAATCCTGGGCCACGAAGGCATTCCCGGACACTTCCTTCAGCTCTCGGTCGCGAACCATCTGTCGAACGAAATTCGCCGCCAGCATTCCGATGGCATCTTTATCGAAGGCTGGGCGCTCTATGGTGAAGAGATGCTCATGCGCTCTGGTCTCTATCCTGAGAACTCGGCTGCCCAGGGTCAGATTCTTCGCCTCTCTCGTTATCGCGCGGCGCGCATCGGAGTAGACGTAAATCTGCATACCGGGAAATGGACTTTCGAACAGGCGGTGAACTATTTCATGGAAGCCGGTGGACTGGATCGTGAATCGGCGACCGGCGAAGCTGCGGGCGCAGCCGCGAGTCCCACGCAGAAGATTACCTACATGGTTGGCAAGTGGCAGATCATGAGGCTACTGGGCAAATATCGCGACAAGCAGGGCGCGAACTATCGCTTGGGCCAATATCACGACGACCTGATCAAAAATGGCAGCTTGCCGCTTTCGATCGTTGAGTGGATTTTGCTCGACGATAAGTCTGCGCTGGACGAAGCGTTGAGATAGCCGCTTGCAGGACAGGCATTCCTGCCAGTCCACTTTTGGCAGTCGTTAGTCTATAGGCAGAAAAGGAATGTCTGTCCTACTTACATGAATCCGCTCAACCCATCCTTCGCCGCAGAAGTCGCACGCAGTTTCGCGCGGCAGCCAGTCATGAAACTGATTGGCGCAAGTCTTTCTCTGGTCGACCCTGGGGTGGTCGAGATCACGTTGCCTTACCGCGCCGACCTCGGCCAACAGGACGGTTACGTCCACGCGGGCATCGTGACCACAATCGCCGACTCGGCTTCCGGGTATGCTGCCTACAGCTTGATGCCGGCGGGCTCGCAGGTTTTGAGTGTCGAGTTTAAGGTAAACCTTTTGCGGCCGGCGCAGGGCGTGACATTCCTGGCGCGCGCCGACGTGATCAAACCCGGACGAACGCTTACTGTCGTGCGCGCTGATGTTTTTGGTATCGACGGAAACGACCAACGTGAGCTAGTGGCCACGATGCTGAGCACAATGTTCTGCCTGCGTAACCCGCGAAAATACAAACCGAATTAATTGTCGGCGGCATCCCTCTTCTTTATCGTTTAAGAGCGCTCTACGTTGCCTTCTTCAGAGTTTGTTGCAATCTGCCCAACGGTTACAATCAGGCGCATTCAATTAGATCCTCCAGGAGCAGTAGAAATGCCAATCCCAACTTACGACAAATTCATCGAGCCAATGTTGCGTTATCTAGCTCAGCATATTGAGGGAGCACCGGCTTCGGTTGTTTACGAGGCGGTAGGAAATGCTCTTGGTATCACTGAGAATGATAAGCAAGCTCTTCTTCCCAGCCGCACGCAGCCCGTTTACAAAAATCGCGCAGGCTGGGCTCACGACAGGCTAAAACGGGCCGGGCTTTCGAGTTCTCCTCGTCGCGGATACTGGAAGCTTACGGACGGTGGATTAGCCTTTGCTCAAACCCATCAAAATCCGTTAACCGAACACGAGATCAAAGGACTAGCCGTAGTCGATCCCGCAGTCCGTCTGCGACCACTCCGAGAGATTGATGGCGATCATGGTATTGCTGATCTGGAACAAAGTGCCGGCGATTCCGTCGCGACTCCTGATGATCTTCTTGAAAGCGCACTCAGCGAACTAGAAGAGGCAACAGCCGGGGATCTCTTAGAAACTATCGGTCGAGGGTCGCCAACTTTCTTCGAGAAACTTGTTCTTGATCTTCTTCACGCCATGGGCTATGGGGCGACTCGAGACAATATCCAACATGTTGGGCGCTCTCATGATGAAGGAATTGATGGGATCATATCGCTCGATCGGTTGGGCTTAGAAAAGGTCTTCGTTCAAGCTAAGAGGTGGCAGAGTTCTGTCGGGCGTGAGGCGGTCCAAGCCTTTTACGGGGCACTTGCAGGTCAGCGGGCCAACAAGGGTGTTCTTATTACTACGTCAAGCTTTACGCCGCATGCTGTCGAGTTTGCCCGGTCAATCGAGAGGATAGTCTTGATTGATTGAGCGCGGCTAACAGATCTAATGATGGAATACGGCGTCGGCGTTTCACATCGGACAGTTAAAATTCCGAAGATTGATATTGATTACTTCGAAGAGTAAAAGGTCATTAAAGGAGGACTTCAATCACTAACCTGCTCAAAAAACTTTCAATACCTATGCTCGCGCTGTTGTTGGTTCAATCCACGGCGCTGGCTCAAAATCCCATTCGCGATTATCGACGCGCTAATGAGCACGCGATTCTCAAAGAATTTCTGGCCCTACTTTCAATTCCGAATGTGGCCGCCGACCAGGAGAATATCCGCCGTAACGCCGACGCGCTCGTCGCGATGATGCAGCGCAGGAAGTTGCAACCGCGACTGCTCGAAGCCTCAGATAAGTCGGCGCCGCCTGCGGTTTATGGTGAATGGAAAACGCCGGGCGCAACTCGCACGCTTATTTTCTACGCACACTACGATGGCCAGCCGACCGACCCGCGCGCATGGACCGGCACACTGCCCTGGCAACCCGTGTTTCGCAGCGCGGCTTTGGAGGCAGGCGGAAAACTATTGCCATTGCCCAAAGCAAATGAGGCGATAAATCCGGAGTGGCGTCTCTATGCTCGTTCGGCTTCGGATGACAAGGCCGGAGTGATCGCGCTGCTGACTGCGTTTGACGCACTTGTAGCTTCCGGCGCGAAGCCGACCTCCAACATGAAGTTTTTCTTTGACGGTGAAGAAGAAGCGGGCTCGCCCCACCTGGCTGAAGTTCTCCGTTTGAATAAATCACTTCTGCAGGGCGACGCGTGGATCATCTGCGATGGACCAGTCCACCAGTCGGGCCGCAAGCAGGTAGTGTTTGGCGTGCGCGGCGATACGAATGTGGACGTCACGGTTTACGGAGCGAAGCGCCCGCTGCACAGCGGTCACTACGGCAATTGGGCCCCAAATCCGGCGCAAACTCTGGCGCGGCTGCTGGCGACGATGAAGGATGAATCTGGCCGCGTGAAGATCGGCGGTTGGTACGACGACGCGGTACCGCTCAGCGAAAGTGAACGTCGCGCGATTGCCGACGCGCCGCAATACGATGACACGTTGCGAGCCGATCTGGGTCTTGCCCGCAGCGAAGGCTCGGGCAGGAATTTGCTGGAGCTGATTAACGAGCCGTCGCTCAATATCAACGGCATAAGCAGCGGCGACATTGGCGCGCTCGCGCGCAACGTCATTCCTACAACGGCGACTGCGGTTCTCGATTTACGATTGGTAAAAGGAAATGACCACGTTCGCCAGGTACAGCGACTCATCGATCACATTCGCAAGCAGGGGTTTCGTGTAATTGACCGCGACCCTTCAGATGAGGAGCGTCGCCGTCATCCATTAATCGCTCGGGTGACAACGCGAACGGGAGGATACAACGCGGAGCGTACGGCAATGGACCTCCCAATCTCGCTCGCGGTAATTACGGCAGTTCAATCAACTTCCGAGCAACCGATTGTTAGGCTCCCGACGGCGGGAGGCAGCCTGCCGCTTTCAGTCATCACTGACAACCTGACCACCGTTACGATTACAGTCCCGATAGCCAATTACGACAACAATCAGCACGCGGAAAACGAGAATCTGCGTCTGCAAAATCTTTGGGACGGACTTGAGACGTTGGCCGCCATCATGACAATGAAATGATAAGCGCATAATCCTTGGAGTGCGGCGACCCATCGCCGCTTTGGTCCCTGCCGGACTGCCGCAACCAGAGTCTAATCTGTGATCGGCGGGGCAGATCAAAGCGCCGACGGGGCGGCGCACTCCATAACAGGAAGGACACCAACATGATTAAGGGAAGTGAGAAACGAACGGCCGAGTATCCAGTTGATGAACTGTTTCTTGATCGCTGGTCGCCTCGAGCGATGACCGGCGAAGCAGTCGCGCGCGAGGAGTTGATGACCCTCTTTGAAGCGGCGCGCTGGGCGCCTTCGTCTTACAACAATCAGCCATGGCGCATCCTCTATGCTACGCGTGACAGCAAACACTGGCCGACATTCTTCGGTCTCATGGTGGAATTCAACCAGAGCTGGGCCAAAGACGCAGGCGCTCTCGTTATCTTTGTTTCCCGCACGCACTTTGACTTCAATGGCGAGCCTGCCGTAACGCACTCGTTTGATACTGGCGCCGCGTGGCAAAACCTGGCGCTGCAGGGTTGGCTCAAGGGCTTGGTAGTGCACGGCATGCAGGGTTTCGACTACGAACGCGCGCGCACTGAACTGAATATCCCTGAAGGGTTTGAAGTGGAAGCAATGGCCGCGATTGGAAAACCTGCCGACCCGGCGACGTTATCGGACGATCTCCGCGCCAAAGAAAGTCCCAGCGATCGTCGCAAGCTTGGCAAGACAGTTTGTGAAGGACCGTTTTGCTTCTGATGTAGCGCAAACTGTTAGTTTGCGTTCTCAGTCGCCAATACATGCAAACTAACAGTGTGCGTTACACACTCCGCTAAACGGCAGGCTATTGCGGCGTTGGATGCTCAGCGAGGAATTTCGAGATCGCGGCGATCGTCTCTTCCGGTTTCTCTTCCTGCGGGACATGGCCCACGTGGTCCAGCACCACCAGTCTTGAGTTTATAATATCGCTGTTCAGCCTTTCTCCAATTGACAGCGGGATGACCCTGTCGTTGCGTCCCCAGATAAGAAGTGTCGGAACAGAGATGCTGGGATATTGGGCAATCAGCTCTTCGAAGTTTTCCGGCACAGCCTGCTTCGCTACCTGAAGCAGCGCATGCCTTCCGCCGGGCGAGCAAATCGGCCCGGCATACGCTTTACACTGTTTCCAGCTAATCAGTCGTTTCCGGTAATAGGAATAGCGAAGCACCGTGCGCGTATTCATCGTGGCCGGTGCAAGATGAAGGGCTAACCAGCCGAGGACCGGCGTCCGCATGAGTTTGAGGTGCCACGGCAGATCCTGATTGTAACCGCCGCTGCAGATCAGAATTAACCTCGACAGCCGTTCGGGTTCCTCTTTGCACAACTCAATCGCCACCATCAGCGAGACCGCTCCGCCATAGGAGTTTCCCATCAGGGTCAGGTTTCTTAAATCATGTTCGCGAATAAACTGCAGTACCAGTTCAGCCTGGTCCGGAATGGAATAATTCGTGTCGTGAGGCTTGGCCGACTCTCCATGACCCTTTAGATCGATCAGGATCAGCTTGTGATCTGGCAAATGTCCCTTTAATTTGCGCCAGGTGTAGTTGCTTGCTCCCAGACCATGGATCGCCAGGATCGGATCTCCGCCGCCGAATACTTCGTAATGTAAACCCGTTGCGGATGTGCCGTGACCGTCAGGGAGTGCGTTTGACATAACTGCTTGCGGTCACCGCCTTCGGCGCTGATGCGGGGACAGTGCTTAGAAACTGCGGCCGTAATAGACGCCCAGCGAATTGTTGCCGCGACCGTGGTTTCCGAAGTTGTATCCCGCGTAGAAGGAATCCTTCGTTGACAGAGTGATACCGGTTCCTGCCACCACGTATCCGTAGTCGTTATTCCCGCTGGCCCAGTCCGCGAGAAATGAAATTCGCTTGGTAAGCGGCTGTTCATAACCAAGCAGGACTCCGTGTCTCGTCGTGCCCTCGTCTAACCAGCCGGCCAGGGTGTAACCACCGGCGGTAAACGTTGGACCGTGGTTACCCTCAAAAGCCTTGCTGCCGACGGCGTAAAACATCGCCGTGGTCGTACCTTCTTTTCGCCGCGTGACGGGTATCGAAACCAGGACTCCGGCGGCCGCTGCGAGACCGCGAGATTCATCAGAATAAAATTGCCACTTGAAGTTTGGCTGGATCTCGATAGGCTCGCCGGGTTTTGCGCGCGTGTAGAAACCATTGATACCAACCTCGGTATTCCCGGGTAAGCCGACCACCACGCGCGGACCTAAGCTCTGATAACCGCCATCCGCATACGAGGCGAAATGGGTCATGAAATCGAGTTCGAGATAGACCTTGCCCGGAGATTCAACGGATGTTGAAGGCTTATCGAAGATGGTCGACTGGGCTTTCACCGCGGCCGCATTGGAAACCAGGCAGAGTGCGCAGGCGGCTAACAGCGCGAACTTGATGATGCTCTGATTTTTCAAGATGGTAGTCCTTTCCCGTTCGAATATCGAAAACAGGTCGGGCAACAGGGCAAATGTGGCTCGATGCTGTAAGGCTCGCTGGAATTAGCTTAACTGCACAGTCTTTTAATCCAAACTGCCGCAGACTGCAAGACTCCCGGTGGCCTTGGGGCCTTGGCGCGCAGCATCGTGAGGGGTTTGCGGGTCGCCAGCCGACCTAAGGGCGGCACTCCAAACTTAAACGAGCCCAGCACGGAGTTTTGTTGCGCGTCGAATGGAGCCTGGACTAATCTTCCCACTCAGACCCGCTGGATTGACCTCGATCTGAGTTTTGACGCCGGCTATTTCGTCCGATGAAGGGAGCAAAGTAATGGATTTCCCCGTTCGCAAAACTCGCTTTTGCATTCTTAGTGCTATTTGTCTCATGGCGTTTGTCTCAGCAGCGCCGGCCCAATTCAAGATCGACCTGCAGACTTGTGAAGACCTTAAGATCGCGAAAAAGCAGCATGGCGCTGAGATCGTTGAAACTGCTACTTGCGTGAATCCAACGAAGAATTTCAAACCCAAAGGGACGCTGCGAAACGTTTTCGTGCTGGCCACGTTTCCCGCTGTGCCTACCGGCGCCGGCATCACGTTTATGATTACGGAGAATGACGCTGATGGCGAGTATGTACAGAACATGGACTACTCAGCCACGCGTTTTCATACAACCGCCTACATACCCTTCACGATAAATAAACCCGGCAAATATTTTGTGCGCATGGCGAACTTCTTCAACAAATCGCAGGTATGGGCCACGACAGACTTCAACGTTGGCGAAGATACGGTCGGCGCGCGCGCGGTTGGGAACACCGCCGCCGGACAGGGCAAGGTGAGCATCTGCAAAGAGATCGATGACGCATGGAAGTGTGTCGGCGCGTCAAACGAGTGGCAAGCCAATCAACCATTCAATGTTCTGTTTGAAAATCCCACTCCGTCCGGCGTGGACTTCATCGGCATCGTTTTTCATAAGCAGGACGCGACGGGCAAGGACGTTGCATTCGTAAACGAGTATCAGCAGAACATCGGCATGGAGAATCGCAAGTATGCGACAGTCGGCGATTCGTTTCGGCTGCCTGCGGGCATTTATTCCGTCTACATCATCGGCTGGGGCAAGCGCGAATTGATGGTGCACAACGGAAATCTGACTGACTACTTCGCAAAGATGACGCTGACAGTCAAGTGAAAAGGAAGCGCCAACGGCGCGGAATGCAATAGCCTGGGGCGCCGCCCCAGGGTTAATCCAAACCCGGGTTTATCGAGCGCTGAAAGTGCGAAATATCTTTGCTGATTTCGCGCCGTCAGCGCTTGAGTTTTGAACTCCATGCTGGCGCGAGTATCATTCCCGAGATGTCCGAAACTCTGAAAGACTCTTACAACCGTCCGATTCGCGACCTGCGCGTGTCGCTCACCGACCGTTGCAACTTTCGCTGTTTTTATTGTCTACCGCATGGCGAGCCGCCGATCGCGCCGAAGGAGCAAATGCTCTCCTACGAGGAAATCGAGTATGTCTGCGACATTTTTGTTTCCCTGGGAATTGAAAAGATTCGGCTGACGGGCGGCGAGCCAATGATGCGACGCGACATCGAAACGATTATCGAAAAGCTCGCGCTACTAAAGCCAAAAGGGCTTCAGGATCTTGCGCTCACGACCAACGGCTACTTCCTGCCGGACCGCGCGCAGGCTCTGAGAGATGCCGGATTGGATCGCATCACCATCAGCGTCGACAGTTTGAAGCCGGAAAAATTCAAGCAAATGACCGGAGTTGACGTGCTTGATAGAGTGCTTCAGGGGATTGCCGCGGCCAAACAGGCAGGTCTCGATCCGATCAAGATTAACGCCGTGATTGTGCGCGGGCACAACGAAGACGAGGTGGCAGACTTCGCGGCCTTCGCGCGCGAACATGATGTGAAAATGCGCTTCATCGAGTTTATGCCGCTTGATTCAGGACACGATTGGTCGCGCGCCGATGTTGTTTCAGGACGAGAGATTCGCGAACGGATCAATGAGAGATTTGAGTTAACTCCGATCGACGTCGCGCGCGGTTCAGAGACTTCCTCGCGCTATGGTTTTGCTGACGGCGCGCCGGGCGAGATTGGAATTATCGCTCCGGTGACGGAAGCGTTTTGCGGCGCCTGCTCGCGCATTCGGCTCACGGCCGACGGCCAAATTCGCACCTGCCTGTTTTCCACCGTCGAACACTCGTTGCGTGACGTCGTCCGACTCGGCGGCTCGCGCGCCGAGATTATCGACTTCATTCGAGATGTCGTTTTCAAAAAAGAACCGCGCCACTACATCAATGACGCTCAGTTCGTTGCGCCTTCGCGTTCGATGAGTTTTATTGGCGGTTGATCGGAGAAGCAGACAAGCTGCTGAGACAGGCTAACGATATCATTGGCCAGGTGTTCCTGGTTGCCGCCTTTATCATCATGACAGGCGTGCCGCTCGCCATCCTCATACTCGGCATTGTTAACTTTATCCGCGCCATGACCCGTCGCGGTACGATTGTTCTTCAAGCGCTGGCGGCGATTGGCATCTGGATTTTTCTCACTTACGTCATTGTGATGATTCTCATCGTAATCATCTTTTCGTTTCCCTACCCTCTTGCACCGGCTGATGAAATCAAAAGCAATGCGGTCTTCATCATCGGATTTGTGATCTACACGGCCGCCGGCCTGGCTCTGATCTATTGGACCAAAGTCCAGGCAAAACTTTCCCGGCCGCCTGCGTAGCGCAAACTATTTAGCTTGCGAGTGAAGGTTTCAAAAGCGCAAATTGACAGTTTGCGTTACACCGCAGCTGCTACGCCGTAGCCGCTCCACCCGCCGACTGCATCGCTTTGATGTCGTCTAACAGCACCCGTTCGTGCCCTTCGGGGTTCACCTTCTGGTAAACCTTCCGGAGATTGCCTTCAGGATCGATGACAAATGAAGTGCGGTCCCAATACATCGTGCCCTTGTACTCGCTTTGGCCCACGCCCGCTGCAGTTAACAGCTCGTGATTTGGATCTGCCAGTAAGTCGATCGTGAACGAAAACTTGTTGCAAAAATCCTTGTGCGAAGCGACGTCGTCCGCGCTCACGCCGACCACCGAAATATTCGCGTCGTCAAAATCCTGCTTCGAGGCGGTAAAAGATTTCCCCTGGATCGTGCAGCCGGGAGTGTCGTCTTTAGGGTAGACGTAAACTACGAGCCACTTGCCCGCGAAGTCATTCAAAGTAGTCGTCTTGCCATCCTGGTTTTGTAAGTTGAAATCTACAAATCGTTTGCCAGTTTCTGCCGTCATGTTTGTTTTCCTCTTAGTTAGACGCTGATCGTTGCTTTATTCTCGCCGTAACAGTGAAAGCAATCACCTTATCCACAGATTACGCAGATTACACAGATTAAACAGCGAGAACAAACACAGCCAACATAGAGCAACCGAATAAGCTTTCGGTTTCTAACTTAATCAGTGGAATCTGCGCAATCGGCGGATTGTTGGTTACGTTGTCAGTCGGCGGTAGATTCCCGGCAGCCGTTCGGGCAACGAGAGCACATCGTCAATAATTGTGTAGCCAATGTCGCCGTAAAGATCACGCAGCTCGGCTTCCGACTCGCGATCAATGGTGATGCAGAAAGGCGTTACGCCAGCGTTTTTAGCTTGCCTTAAAGCCTCGCGCGTGTCTTCCCGAGCGTAACGCGCGTCGCCGTAGTCGTGATCGTAAGGACGTCCGTCCGACAGGACAATCAACAGACGCGTGCGCGCTTGTTGTTTCGCGAGCCTTGCCGTCGCATGCCGAATTGCGGCCCCGAGCCTGGTGTTGTTTTGAAAAGTAATGCCGCCGATTCTTTGTTTCACTTCATCTGAATACTTCTCTCCGAAGTCCTTCACCACATAAAACTTTACATTGCGCCGGCCCTCGGAGGTAAACCCATTGATTGAATAAACGTCGCCCACTGCTTCGAGCGCTTCGCTCATCAACACCAGTCCCTCTTTCTCGATTTCGATTATCCGGCGGCCCGGGCGCGTGTAGGGCTGCAAAGGATGCCGGCCAATCGTGCGTGCGGTCGACGATGATTGGTCTAACAGAAAAGAAACGGCCACATCACGACGGCGGCGCAGGCGCTGCGTATAAAGACGCTCCGATTGCTGCGCGAGACCGCGCGTTTTGGCGGCGCGACGATCGATGACATAGTCGACCACCGCGTTGAGATCAAACTCTTCACCGTCCAGCTCATTCGTAACGCGAGTTAGATCCTCAGGCTTCATCATTTGAAACTGGTGCCGGATGGAAGAGATTATGCCTCGGTGCCGCTCTCGCGTTTCTTCGACAAAAGCCCTGTCACCATGCTTCACCTTCTTTTCAACCACGCGACACCATCCGAGGCGATGATCGGTGAGTTCACGATCCCATTCGTCGTAGTTGAACGCCACCTCACCTTCTTCGATCATTTGCTCGGGCGTGTCGGCTTCGGTCCAGGCTTCAGCGCCGGCTAGTTCATCGGGTTCGCCTTCCTGATCGGGATCGTTCCACGAATTGAAAAGCTCGCGAACATCGCGACGAGGCGGCGTCTTGTCGGATTGTCTTCGCTGGTAGCTTTCAGTTTGAATCGAGTTCTCTGTTTGCGCTTCGGATGCTTCCGGTTGCGTCTCAAGTTCTTGTACGGATTCGTCGTTGGGTGTGACGTTTTGAAAGAGCGCGTAGACACGGCTCGTCGCCATCAAACTGTCGGCCACGGTTGTCGTGGGACCGCTCAAATATTCAGCGACAACAATTTCCAGTTCGGAAACGATCTGGCCGTAGTATTGGCGCGCTTCGTCGGTCGCGCCGCCGAGCAACGATGTTTGAAAGAGAAGTTCAAACGGTAGCAATGCGGAAGGCAACTCAAGCACGGAAGGGCGGCCGCGGCGCAAATGCTCGCGAATCAAATCGAGATCGCGGGCCAGTCCGCGATAGCGCCGGCGAAGATGATGATCGATACGGCAATTTTCCAGCGTGCCGAAGATTCTGCGCGCGAGCTGAGCATTCGGAAACAAATGAAGTACGCGGCGATAGTCGACATCAGTAGGTCGGGCATTCCTGCCTGTCCCTTCGGGGATGGATTTTGCCGAATCAGGGACAGACAGGAATGTCTGTCCTACCATTTCATCAGGAACCGCGAAGGCCGCGAGCGCATCTGCGTTTTCTTCTGAGTATGTTTCAGCAAGAGCCGCAAAAGCCGCCTGAAGTTCCGGCGTTCCCTGATCATAAGTGCCAAACTCGATCTGTCCCGCCGCATGCGCTGCCAAAACTTTGTAAAGACGAAAGTCGAGACCGTCATCTCCAAACTCCGCAATTGCTGAGGGAAGGTGAATCGTCCTCCCGTCGCCAATGCGAGTTTCCACCGGCACGGCTGAAAGCGGACTGATCTCAACTTCGCGACCGGTGAGTCCTTCAATGTAAAGCTGCAGCAGATGCCGCACGTCCTCCAGCGCCAGCCCGTTAACGCCGCCACGCAATGCGTCGTAGCTGCTGCGAGTTTCCAAAGCAAAATAGCTCCGCCGCGCCCGCGCATCCTTGTTGGACAAGGAGAGACCCTGGCGACCCCACTCTTCAAACTGCGCAATGTCGACCACGCGCAACGCCGTTGCACTCGAGCGAAAACAGGCGAGCGACGCTTCGCCATCAACGGCGGCAATCTCTTTTGTCAACCCGATCACGCGCCGGGCGAGGTCTACTCGACGCCGGTGGTCCACATCACTGGCCAGGCCATGAACGAATCTGAGACTGCTGCGAACGAATGCAATCAAGCTCGCGTTTCCATGCTGGGCCACCACCCACAGCAACTCGATCCAATCGCTAAAAATCTCCGGCAGGGTTCTCAAAATTTCGCCGCCAGTGTTCAAAACTTGCAGAGCGGAACCGCCGCCGCGTTCGAGAAAACGGATGGACTCATTGATCAGACTCAACGTATTGGCTTGCGTAAGACCCGCGGTAGCCGCAGGGAGCGCGGCCCAGGCGTCGGCGGCAATCCCTCCGGCTCGCGAGGCGAATTCCGCCGCCAGATCGATGCCGCGGTCTCGGACGTCAGGGTTGCTGAAAAAATTGAGACTTGCGACAACCTGAGGAGTGTCACTGAGAAACTCGGCGCTGTGTTTGGCGGAGCGTCGGGAGATTTCGCCGGCTACCTCCAGCACACGGCCCAGGATTTCCCCAGGAACCGAACTTGCCAGAGCGGGCATTCCGCGTAGCGTGTCGATGGCAACGGGCACTGAGAGGGTTATTTGTCGGGAGCAAAGCTGGAAGACTACGGGCAGAACTGGCTGAGGAATTGTTTCGAGTTCGCCTACGCCTTCACCGAAAAATGTTACTGCGGTTTCGACATCGCTCATCGCGATTCGCCGTCCCATCTCACCCCACGAACGCAATTCAGCCGCTTGCAAGACGTCCGCGGCACCGGGCGCCGCACGCAGAAACTCGATCCCCGCACGCAAAGATACGCCGGCGATTGCTGCACTTGTTTCCAGCGCGGCGGCGGATTGTTCAATGGGTAGACTTGCGAGTTCGCGCGTTAACCTAAGGAACGATTGCCGCTCAGCGCTGTGTGGTTCTGCTGGCGGAGTTTCGTCTTGCATTGCACGTGGAGTAGTTCCTAGATCACTGTTGTTACGATCTCTCGGATGCTGCGTTGCAGTTCGCGGTCGTCAGTGATGGGCGAGCACATGGCGGTTTGGGCGGCAGTGACCGGAGGAATGCCGAGCGTGATTAGTTGGGCCGCGTAGATCAGCAAGCGCGTCGATACACCTTCCTCCAATCCATGACCGCGAAGGTTTCTTACTTTTTGTCCGATCAAAACCAGATCGCGCGCAGTGCTCTCGTCTACGCCGCCTTCACGCGCCACGATCTCGGTTTCAAGTTCCGGCGGCGGATAATCAAAGTCAATCGCCACGAAGCGTTGCCGTGTGGACTGCTTCATGTCTTTGAGAATGGATTGATAGCCGGGATTGTAGGAAACGACGAGCATGAAATCCGCCGGCGCTTCGAGAATCGTGCCCCGTTTTTCTATCGGCAACCGGCGGCGGTGGTCCGTAAGCGGATGAATGATGACGACCGTGTCTTTGCGTGCCTCAACAATTTCGTCGAGATAACAAATCGCACCATTGCGCACTGCGGCCGTTAGCGGTCCGTCGTGCCAAACTGTCTCTTCGCCCTCGAGTAAGAATCGTCCCACCAGATCAGTAGACGAAAGGTCTTCGTGGCAGGCGACTGTGATCAACGGACGCTCGAGCCGCCAGGCCATGTGTTCGACAAAACGCGTCTTGCCACAGCCGGTTGGGCCTTTCAGAATTACCGGCAGACGAGCGGAATGGGCAGCTGTGAACAGATCTATTTCGCCGTTAACCGGCAAATAGTAAGGCTCATCAACGACTCTAAACTCTTCAATAGGTGACTCGGTCATGATTTGTTATTCAGCATAGCACCCGTCTGAAAGCCCAGCAAACGAGCCCCATGAGGTCAGTACCACCACGCGATAGCGGGTAGGTGGCGCTGCCCAACTAAGCTTAACCTTAACGATTGTGACCGGAACCCAAGCGCCACTGCGCAATCGCTCTGACCTCATGAAACGCGCCTTCTTGACTATTTACCGTTTACTATTCACCCTTAACTCAATGAAATTAGCAGTAGCAATGAGCGGCGGCGTGGATTCTTCGGCTGCCGCAGCAATCCTTAAGGAGCAGGGACACGAGCTGGTCGGCTTCACGATGCAATTGTGGAACCAGCGTCGCGGCATCAGTGTGGACGAAAACGGCGATCCGCTCCCCTCGCGTTGTTGTTCGCTCGACGATGTCTATGACGCGCGTCGCGTCGCTGAAGAACTCGGCTTCCCTTTTTACGTGCTAAATCTCGAACGTGAGTTTGAACGCGATGTGGTGCAGCCGTTTGTTACCAGTTATCTCAGTGGCGAAACCCCGATTCCCTGCGTCTCGTGCAACAGTCGACTTAAGTTTGCTTCGCTCGACAAGCTCGCCGAAAGCCTCGGCTGCGACAAAGTTGCCACCGGGCATTACGCGCGTGTCGAATTCGACGAAGCTGCAAATCAATACCGCCTGTTTCGCGGACGCAATCTCGATAAGGACCAGTCTTACTTTCTTTGGGAACTGACGCAGGAGCAACTATCTCGCGCAATGTTTCCCCTCGGGGAAATGTCGAAGCCTGAGGTGCGCGAGGTGGCGCGCGCGAGTAGTTTGGCAGTGGCGGAGAAAAAGGAATCGCAGGAGATTTGTTTTGTCCCCGACGGCGACTACGCCGGCTTCATCGATCGCTTTCTGGCTGCTGAAGACTCGGAAGACCGTCTCCCTGGCCAGGGGCAAATTGTCAGTGCGGGCGGCGAAGTGATGGGCCAACACGAAGGTATTCATCACTACACAATTGGCCAGCGTCGCGGGCTCGGCATTGCGCATGAGCGACCTTTGTATGTGATCAATATCGACGCACCGAATAATCGAGTCGTGGTTGGACCACAGGAGGAACTGCTGAGCTGTGAATTCATCGCTGCGGGAGTCAACTGGATTGCGTTTGACCCACCGGCAGCAGCAGTTCGCGCGGAGGTGCGCGTGCGTTACCGGCATGTGCCGGAACCGGCAACGATTACGCCAATGGGTGGGGATCGTGTGCGAGTTGTTTTCGACGAACCGCAAAGGGCCATCACGCCGGGACAGACCACCGTCTTCTATCGCAGCGATGAAGTGGTGGGCGGCGGATGGATAGTTAAGAACAGTGGGCAGTGACCAGTGGGCAGTGGGCAGTGGGCAGTGATGATACGCAGACCGCCTTCTGCCTTTTTCTTTTTACCTTTTACCTTTTGCTTACCGGCCACTGCTTCCCTAAACCTTTTCCTCTCTTTCGACGTAATCACACCGCGAAGAAAAATCTCAGAAACAGCTAATTAAGGCAGGAAATACTTATGGCAATGTCACGTTCGCGAAAGACGCTCCTAATAATCACCAGTATTGTAGTCGGCCTCGTTTTGGCTGCGCTGATTGGATTGGCAATCCTGGTCGCCGCCGTCCGCGGCAATGCTCCTTCGGTGGCAAACAACAGTGTCCTCTCGCTGCGCGTTGCCGGCACCTTGCCGGACTATGTTCCTGACGATCCATTTAGAAAATTCTTCGGCGGCCCTGACCAGTCTCTTTCAAGTCTCATCCTGCAGTTCAAAAAAGCGAAAGTAGACGATCGCATCAAGATGATCGTGCTGGACGTAAACATGTCTGCAGTCGGCTGGGGCAAGGCCGAAGAGATTCGCGATGCTATCGCTGACTTTCGCACTTCAGGCAAACCCGTGTACGCCTTCATGGAAATCGGGATGAACAAGGAGTACTACATCGCCAGCGCCTGCGACAAAATTTACGTGGCTCCGCCGGGAGAGCTATTCATCACCGGCCTCGCTACCGACGTAATGTTCTTCCGCGGCTCGCTCGACAAGCTGGGCGTCTATCCGGACATGTATCAGATCGGACGGTACAAGACTGCCGGCGACATGTTTACCCAAAAGGAGATGACCGAGGCGCATCGCGAATATGTCAACTCGCTGCTCGACGATCTCTTCAATCGATACGTGGAAACGATCGCCAAAGCTCGAGGCAAATCTGCGGAAGACGTGCGCGCGCTGATCGACAACGCACCCTACAGCGCTGCGAAAGCGAAAGAGGCGGGCCTCATCGACAACGTGGCCTATCGCGATGAACTCGAGAACGAGCTGAAGACGAAACTCGGTTACAAGGAAACGGACAAGCTCGAGATTGTCAGAGGTGCGACCTACAGCCAGATTGAAGCAGAATCGCTGGGCCTTGATAAAGGTGAACGGATTGCCGTCATCTATGCCACTGGAGACATCGGTTCCGGACGGTCTGACAACAGTCCGAGCGGTAGCCAGTCGATCGGTTCCGACACCCTTGCCAAAGCACTCAACGACGCGCGCGATGACAAGACAATCAAAGCGATCGTAATCAGAGTTGATAGTCCTGGTGGATCGGGTCTCGCTTCAGACATCATTTGGCACGCCGTGGTCTCGGCCAAAGAGAAAAAGCCGGTGGTCATTTCCATGGGGGACGTGGCCGCTTCCGGTGGTTACTACATTGCCGCCGGCGCGAGCAAGATAGTGGCCCAACCATCAACCATCACCGGTTCGATCGGCGTGGTCGCAGGTAAACCCGTGATGCGTGGTTTCTATGATTGGCTGGGAATCTCAAACGAGTATGTGCTGCGTGGTAAGAATGCCGGCATGTTTCGCGAGACGGAAAAGTTTTCACCTGACGAACGGGCGAAGTTTGAGGAGTGGATTAAGACTACTTACTACGAAGATTTCGTTCCCAAAGTAGCGAAGGGCCGCAATAAGGACGCCGCCTACATCGACTCAATCGCACAGGGCCGAGTTTGGACCGGCTCGCAGGGCAAAGAGCGTGGCCTGGTAGATGAATTCGGCGGACTCGACCGCGCGATAGAGGTGGCCAAAGAGCTCGCGAATATTCCGAAAGACAAAGGCGTGCGGCGCGTAATCATGCCCTACCCGCGCACATTCCTCCAGGAGTTGATGGCGACCGGCGACGAATCCCGCAGCGAGAGCGTACAGAAGAAGCAGCAGCAGGCTGTCTTCGCCGCGCTGCCTGAAGATGCGCGCCGTGCTTTGCGTTATGCAGCGCTACTCGATCGCATGAAGAGCGGCGAGGTCATGCTGATGATGCCGTTTGAACTTCGCGTGAAATAACTATCCGCAGATTACGCCGATTACACAGATTTTAATTCCCGGTTTGGCGACGACAGCCACAAAACGATCCACAAAACACACGAAAAGCGTTAACAATCGTCGTGTTATTTCGTGTGAGTTCGTGGATCGTATATTTTGGTGGATCGTATATTTTGGCTTTCCAATAGAAAAGGATCCTCGTTAGCTGAGGATCCTTTCTGCGTAATCGGCGTAATCTGCGGATCTATTTCGTGATCTTTTCGACTCCTCCCATGTAAGGCCGCAGCGCTTCCGGGATAACGACCGACCCATCCGCCTGTTGATAGTTTTCCAAAATCGCCAGCCAGGTCCGGCCAACAGCCAATCCCGATCCGTTCAACGTATGCACAAATTCCGGCTTGGCGCCGCCTGCGCGGCGAAAACGAATCTGCGCGCGGCGCGCCTGAAACGCTTCGTAGTTCGAACACGAAGAAATTTCGCGGAAGGCATTCTGTGACGGCAGCCACACCTCAATGTCGTAAGTCTTAGCCGCGCCAAAGCCCATGTCGCCAGTGGACAAAGCGACGGTGCGATGGTGAAGTCCCAATTTTTGCAGGACCTTCTCTGCGTCGGCCGTCAGCGATTCGAGTTCCTCATAGGAATTTTCGGGCAACGCATATTTGACGAGCTCGACCTTTTCAAACTGGTGCTGCCTGATCACTCCGCGCGTGTCGCGTCCATAGCTGCCCGCCTCGGAACGGAAGCAGGGTGTGTATGCCGCCCAACGGAGCGGAAGCTGCGCGGCGTCGAGTATCTCTTCGCGATGATAATTCGTGACCGGCACTTCGGCGGTTGGAATCAGGTATAGCCCACGCTCATCTTCAAGCTTGAAAAGGTCCTGCTCAAACTTTGGCAACTGCGCAGTGCCAAACAAAGAATCCTTGTTCACGATAAAAGGCGGCAGCGTTTCCTGATAACCGTGTTCACGCGTATGAAGGTCGAGCATGAAGTTAACCAGGGCCCGGCTCAGGCGCGCGCCCGCGCCATTCAGAATTGCGAAACGGGCCGCGGCGATCTTGCTGGCCCTTTCCAGATCCAGGATGCCGAGGGCATTTCCGAGATCAACGTGGTCCTTCGGCTCGAAATCAAACTCGGGCTTCGTACCCCAGCGGCGGATCTCAACGTTGGCTGACTCGTCTTTGCCTACCGGCACACTTTCGTGCGGGAGATTCGGCAAACCAGAAATGAGATCGCGGATGCGCGTCTCGGCCTGTGCCCGTCGAACGTCCAAATCAGAGATTCGTTCCTTCAGCTCATTGACTTCTCTTCGCCGCACCTCGGCCTCGTCGCGCTTTCCGTCTTTCATCAGCGCGCCTATTTCGCGGCTCGACGAGTTGCGCTGCGCATTAAGTTCGTCCGACTCGGCGATGATCCGGCGGCGTTCGGCATCGGCTTCGGCAAAATTGTCCAGGGCCTCAGGCACGGCGCCGCGCGTCTTCAGGGCCGCGCGCACCTGCTCCAGATTTTCCCGGACGTAATTGAGATCAAGCATTCGTTAACCTTGTCTTTATTGAGATAGTCCCGCGATCAGCGGGCGCGATTGTAACCGAGTGTGCGCGCGCTTGCACAACTCAGCAAATTTCCAGTAGTGCTCCGCTAGCGTGTTGGTGAGAAAAGAGCCTCCGTGCTAAATGAAGTCAGTACCACCGCGCGGTAGCGGGTGGGTCGCCCCCGAAACATGATCGTTGAGCAATACCAAGTACTTGTGAACGTCCTCAATGCGCCATCCAGACCCACCCGCTACCGCGCGGTGGTACTGACTTCATCGCCAGGATCGTCTCAGCAACACACTAACGGATCACTACCAAATTTCCAGCCACGGACGATACGGATACTCAGCCGCGGATTTGCGCGGAAGAACGCGGACCCGAAAAGAAATTGAGGTACGCATTGTTTCTTCTGATCCGCGTTCATCCGCGTAAATTCGCGGTCACACCGAAGTGACAGACCTGTAAACAAGCCACATTAAACTCAAATTCGTCCGGTTCATCACACTGTTCTAGTGAGGCACACAAGCATTGAGTACCATCCAGCCAACCAGATCGAACTTAGTACTGCCACACACCCATCAAGTTTTTCCAGCTCAGGGTTTAGGTTTCAAAGCGAATTTCGTGGGACTTAACGCAAGGAGAAAACACTGTGAGCAATCATGGCCGTCGAGTTTTTCTTAAGCAGACTGGTCTGGGCCTCGCCGGTCTGGGCGCCGCGGAGTTGCTGTTGCATTCCACTGCGCAACCCACGATCGCAACGGCGAGCGAAACGGAGACTCAAGGGGTCCTGATTCAGATGGGCTTGATACCAAAAGACCAGGCGGCGCCGCGAGAACTGAAGCAGGTCACACCGGTTTCTTTTGGTCCATGGTATCGGCCCGGGTCACCCTTTCGCGCCAAGCTTTCTCTTCCCGGCGAGCCGGGAACCACTTTCGTGCTCTCGGGCCGAGCCTGGGCATTCGATACCAAGCGTCCGCTGCCCGGTGTGGTTCTCGATTTCTGGCATGTTGATATGCAGGAGAAATATTCCAACGGCGTCACCGACTTCAGAAATCGCGGACGGCTAGTGTCTTCCGAAAGTGGACAGTATGAACTGGAAAGTATTCGCCCCATTCCTTACCGTCCCAATCCCACCGGAGCGCCAAACTTCTGGCGTTGCGCCCATTATCATTTGCTCGCGGTTTGTCCGGGTTACAAGCCGCTCGTAACTGAAATTCACTTCAAAGGAGATCCGAAGATGTCGGACTCCATGTATCTGCCCGGCAACGCCATCACTCCGGAAAAAAGAACCGTGAATGGCACTACGTTTGAAACCGGTGTATTTGATATCGTGCTGGAGCGCGAACCGGGCTCGAAGTGATCCTCGGGCCTGCCCTTGCGAAAAACGCCTTGAAGAAATCTATCCACCTACTGATGATTTTGTTGTTGGGAACTTGTGCCTCTGCACAAGTCACAGCCCAGTCTCCGCGTGCGGTGGCGTTTCTCAACGTCAGCGTCATCCCAATGGACCAGGAGCGCATTCTGCATAATCAAACTGTGGTTGTCCGCAACGGGATAATTGCCGAAGTCGGCGACACGAAGAAAGTGAAGGTCTCCAAAGACGCCCACCGGATTGATGGAACCGGAAAGTTTCTGATCCCCGGTTTGACGGACATGCACGTTCATCTGATGTCGGATGAAGACGGTTTTCCCGATGCGTTGGCTGAAGATGAGTTCAAAGTAATGGTGGCCAAGGGGGTAACTACCATTCGCTTGATGAACGGCACGCCTGAGCAGCTGGTGCTGCGAGCGAAATCCGCGCGCGGGGAGATTATTGCTCCGCTGATCTACGCGGCCAGTCCACAATTCATCGGGAGGAAATCGAGCAACGCCTATGTCGTCACCAATGAGACCGAAGCGCGCGCCGCGGTCCGCAAGGCGAAGAGCGATGGCTACGATTATCTGAAACTAACCACAAACCTCAAGCCGGAAGTTTATGAAGCGATAGTTAACGAGGCGAGGGAGCAAAACATTCGCGTCGTTGGTCACGCTGACAGCCGCACGATCGGACTCGAGCGCGCGCTCAAAGCTAAACAGCAGATTGAACATCTCGATTCATATCTCGAAGCACTTCTGCCCGCTGACGCACTCAGCAAAGGCTCAGTCTCCGACATTTATATCTACAGGCCTGAATCATGGACCAGTCTTGACCACATTGACGAAAGCAAAATAGCTGAAGTCGCCCGCGCGTCCGTTCAATCGAACCCCTTTTCAACGCCGACCCTGACGCTGTTCAAGTACACCTTCGGAATCGGCAGGAGTGAAGAGTCGATCCGGGCCCAACCCGACATTAGTTTTTATCCGCCGAAGACCATCGACTTTTGGCTGGGAGTCAACAAGAAGTATTGGGCCACAGCGGCTTCGGCGGAAAGACGCGCCAGGTATGTGGCCATCAGAGATCGGCTTGTAAGAGCGATTCATGACGCGGGCGGAAAAATCATGGCCGGCTCAGACACGCCTGAATGGCTGCTGCTTTACGGCTTTACCCTGCATCGCGAATTGCGAACACTGAATGAAGCGGGCCTTTCGAACTATGCGGTGCTCGCGAGTGCAACGCGCAACCCCGCTGAGTTTTTTGGAACGATCAAAACGACTGGGACGATTGAACAAGGCAAACGCGCAGATTTGGTTTTGCTGGAGGCGAGCCCGCTCGAGCGGATTGCCAATACTGAACGCCGCGCCGGAGTGATGCTCAACGGCCGTTGGTTTACCGGCGCGCAGTTGGACCAGTGGCTCAACGAGATCGCGCCCCGTCTTCAACACGGCCTCGATCAGGAACACCAATAGACGACAACACCGCTAACAACTTGCGATGATCATCAGAGGATCATCCATTTGAGGTAACCCTTGATAGTGTGGTATGAGAACAACTCAATATGCCACAAAGGGTTCGCAAAGCAGTTTTTCCTGCCGCAGGTTTAGGGACGCGGTTTCTCCCTGCCACTAAAGCATCTCCCAAAGAGATGCTGCCGCTTGTAGACAAGCCTTTGATTCAATACGGGGTCGAAGAGGCAGTAGCTTCCGGGATCGAGTCCGTCATCATCGTGACCGGACGCGGCAAAGCTGCGATCGAAGATCACTTTGATATTTCTTACGAGCTCGAAAAGCTTTTGGAAGAGCGCGGGAAGACCAGCGAGCTAAAGGCAATGCGTCAGATCTCGGAAATGGCGCGCGTCAGTTACGTGCGCCAGCGTGAAGCGCTGGGCCTGGGCCATGCAATATTACAGGCTCGGGACCTCGTCGGAGACGAGCCCTTCGCGGTGATGCTCAGCGACGACATTATCGATTCCAAAACACCAGCGCTTCAGCAACTCCTAAACGTCTATGAGAAATACGACGCTCCTGTCGTTGCCGTTTTCGAAGTTGAAGGCGAAGCAATCTCGCGCTTCGGCGTGGTCGATGCTGAAGAGGTTGAATCAGGCGTTTACAAAATTCGCGACATGGTAGAGAAACCGGCGTTTGCAGACGCTCCTTCTAATTTGGCGATCATCGGGCGCTATGTGCTGACGCCGGACATCTTCGCCGAGATTGAGAACACCCCGCCCGGCGCGATCGGAGAAATTCAGATTACTGACGCTATGCGATCGCTGATGAAGACGCGGCCGTTCTATGCCGTGCGTTTTGAAGGGACTCGCTACGATGCCGGCGATAAGTTGGGCTTCCTGATTGCGACCGTCCAGTTTGCACTGAAGCATGAGCTGGCGCCGGAGTTTAGAGAATACTTGCGTACGTTGAGATTTGATTCGTAGGGGCACGGCATGCCGTGCCCTTGCGGCCGGGATTCTGGACTTTGCTGACCTTGAATATGTGATTCGTGGGCACGGCATGCTGTGCCCTTGCGGCCGGGATTCTGGTCTTTGCTTTGAATATGTGATTCGTGGGCACGGCATGCCGTGCCCCTACGTCGTAAACAAATCATGTCTGATCAAAAACAATTTTCTGGTCGAGTGGCGATAGTCACCGGCGCCACTCGCGGAATCGGCCGCGCCATTGCTCTCGAACTCGCGCGCCGTGGCGCGGACGTCGCGTTCAACTACGCGAAGAGCGCCGAAGCTGCAGAGACGTTGAGGCAAGAACTCGAAGCCCTCGGCGTGCGCGTCATCGCGTCGCAGTGTGACGTGGCCAACACTGAGAGCGCGGCCGAGATGGTCAAGCAAGTTAAGGATGGGTTTGGCCGCATCGATTTCCTCGTCAACAACGCCGGTATCACCCGCGACAATCTCATCCTGCGCATGAAGGAGACAGACTGGGACGAGGTGATGGACACAAACCTGAAGGGCGCCTGGAATTTTTCCAAGGCTGCGCTGCGCACAATGCTGCGGCAGGACGAAGGCGCGTCGATCCTCAACATCTCCTCTATTAGCGGCGAAGTGGGCATGCCCGGACAATCGAATTATTCAGCATCGAAAGCCGGCATGGTGGGGTTAACCAAAGCTCTAGCAAAAGAAGTGGCGAGCCGTAAAGTAACAGTCAACGCGCTCGCTTTGGGCATGGTTGCCACCGACATGGCCGAGAAACTTGACGAAGCCTACCGCACAAAGATTATCGAACAGATTCCCCTGGGCCGTTTCGCCGAAGCCGATGAAGTCGCCCGCATCGCCTGCTTCCTGCTTTCTGACGACGCGCGCTATATAACTGGCCAGGTAATTCAGGTTGATGGCGGCCTCGCGATCTAGCCTTGAGTTGTAACGCAAACTGACAGTCGCGCGCTTCAAAGCAGCCGCGGTTTGACAGCCTGACGCGAACGCGGGTTAGAATCCGTTTGCTGCTCCGTTTTGTGCCTCTCCCCGCACCTTATTCGGCTGCCTTGTTAATTCCCTGCTGAATGCCTGGTGGTCCGGGAGCAAGTGAAGTGCGAAAGAAACCTCCAACCCTTTCTCTTCTTGTAATCGTGAAAAACACTCTAAAGATCATTCCATTTCTTGTAATTGTCCTTTTGTGTCTGGTGTCTCAACCAGCACTCAACATCGGCTTATCCGAGTCCACCGTTGCTCCCGCATCGTCAACATCCTGAGAACGCCGGGCTTCCTTTGTTTGAAAGCGAACGTAATCAGCTTGTCGCCGATTTGACGTTCGGCATTAAAACCCAGGCTCAGGTGCTGCGGGCAGTCGCTGAGGATCCGGATCTGGTCGCGGCGGAAAAGAACCGCGCCTTTGTCTTGATGCAATATTTTGGTTACCTGCGGCGCAACCCAAACGACACACCCGATTCGGATTACACCGGACACGAATTTTGGCTAACCAAGCTCAACGACTTTGGCGGCAACTTCATTAATGCTGAGATGGTGAAGGCATTTATTACTTCGATTGAATATCGGCAGCGCTTCGGGCCGTGAGAATAGTTGGGTGCATTCGGGTCGGTCTGAACGGACCCGCCTCCCGCGACTTGAGCCTGAGGCCGAAGCTGAGTAGAATCCCGCCAGCCAACTAGTCGGTCTCCCACAACCTCGTACAGGCGAATTCGTGTTTGAGAAGTAAGACAGATGGCACTTGCTCGCCTGGGTTTATCTTTGAGTAAGAAAGAGTTGTCTCATGCCCCCAAAGTTGTTGTTCCATCTCACCAGTAGTGCCCTGCCTAAGCTCCACTTCCCGGCCTGTAACTTCTGGATGACTAAGTTGAACCACTTCAATGGGGATTGCCTTGCTGCCTTTATGGTCGAAGCTTTCATCACCTCGGCGGGGATACCGCCAGTGCTTCGGGCCATAGTTGGGCTCAGCGCCACGTATTAGTTTGTTTCGAAATAAAAGCAGGGAGTTTTTTGATGCGAAGATTTTTGATTTCTTGTGCGCTCATAACCGGTCTAAGCACTGGTTTCATATTGTCGGCCTACAATTGGACCGGGGCGGAGACGTTGTCCACCGCGGCCACATTTACGGTTACGAACACCAATGATACCGCTGCGGGATCGCTGCGTCAGGCGATTCTCGATGCGAATGCAAATGCCGGCGCCGATTTTATCGCGTTCAACATTCCGGCCGCAGGTGTTCAGACGATCAGCCCCGCGAGCGCCTTGCCTGCCCTCACGGAGCAGGTGGTAATCGATGGGTATACGCAGCCAGGTTCGAGCACCAACACTTTAGCTGATGGAAACAACGCCGTGTTGCTGATTGAGTTGAACGGCAGCAATCTGGGCGGAGCCATCCTGTCTGCCGGTATTCAAATCAACTCTTCAAGTTGCGTAGTTCGCGGGTTAGTCATCAATCGTTTTCCCGGCGCGGGTGTCTTCCTTACGTCGTCCAGCGGAACCACTAACAACAATCTCATCGAGGGCAATTTTATCGGCACTGATCCCTCGGGCACGATCGCGCGTGCAAACAACGACGGCATTGATATCAGGTTTAGCGCGACCAATCTTGTCGGCGGCACTACCCCCGCGGCGCGCAATGTCATTTCCGGAAACGGTGGGCGCGGAATCTTCGTGGCCACCGGCGCTTCTGGAACCACGATTCAAGGTAACTTCATTGGCACTACTGCGAATGGTTCGGCCGCGCTGGGTAACGGTACGGGCGGGATTTTTTCAGGCGGGACTGGTCCAGACACCATCGGCGGCACCGCAGCCGGCGCGCGCAATGTCATCTCAGCCAATCGGGATAACGCCGGAATTTTTATTCAATCCGGGACTTCAACCGGACCGACGATCCAGGGCAATCTGATCGGCACAGACGTAACCGGAACCATAGCTCTGGGTAACTTCTTTGGTATCTGGTTGAACTTCGGCCCAAGTCTCGGAAATAGCACCATTGGAGGCAGTGCCGCGGGCGCCCGTAACGTGATTTCGGGTAACCGATCTGACGGCGTGCTCATCACTGGCGGTTCGCGCAACAATTTGTTGCACGGAAACTTCATCGGCACTGAGATCACCGGCACAAAGCCGCTGGGCAATGCTGGCAACGGCGTTCTAATCGAAGGCGGGTCGCTGATTAACAGAGTCGGCGGCAATGCCCCGGGCGAAGGCAACACGATTGCCTTT
This sequence comes from Pyrinomonadaceae bacterium, assembly GCA_963724185.1. Classification (GTDB taxonomy): domain Bacteria; phylum Acidobacteriota; class Blastocatellia; order Pyrinomonadales; family Pyrinomonadaceae; genus PSRF01. The sequence continues at coordinate 647,742 of CAVRTN010000004.1, forward strand.
AACACTAAGAACGGAGTGCTCATCGCCGGCAATCCCGATGTCGCTGGAAACGCCATCAGACGCAACTCAATCTTTTCAAACGGCCTATTGGGTATCGATCTCGGTGGTGATGGAGCAACGGCAAACGATCCTGGGGATAGCGACATTGGGCCCAACACCATGCAAAACTCGCCGGTAATTACTTCCGTTACCGGAAACAGCACGCAAACAGTCATTGCCGGCACCCTCAACAGCACGCCAAGCACTAACTTCACTTTAAACTTCTTTTCGAATAGCGCTTGCGATCCATCCGGCAGCGGCGAAGGAGCAACGCCCTTCGGCACAAGTGGAACCACAACTGATGCCGGCGGTAACGGAACCTTTAACGTCACGCTGCCTTTCGTGTTGCCTGCTGGACACGTCATTACCGCCACGGCTACCAGCCCATCGAGTAATACTTCGGAGTTCTCTGCCTGCAATGCCGCGAGCGCCTCCGGAAGCGTGCAATTCATCACAGCCTCGGCCCAGGTGATCGAAGATGTAGGCTTCGTAACGATTAATGTTGTTCGGGTCGGAGGTAGCTCAGGCAGCTTGTCGGTTGATTATTCAACCACGGACATTACTGCTGTCGCGGGACAGGATTATCTCGCAGCTTCCGGCACTCTGGTTTTCAACGATGGTGAAACGAGCAAGAGCTTCGATATCCAGATCAATAACGATTTCGTTAGTGAGTCTGACGAGACCTTCAAAGTCCGTCTGGACAATGCTCCGAATCTTGATTCGCTCGGCAACCCAACTGAACAGATTATTACTATTCAGGATCAGAGCACCGTACCAACCTTGTCCATGGGCAATATGACCGTCAATGAGGGCGATGGAAAAGTTGTACTCACTATCAGCTTGTCCGCCGCGACGGGAAGGGCCGTCTCAGTAAACTTTGCCACCAGTGATACGGCCGGCTCGCAAAACTGCATGATCGCTAATGGCCGCGCTTCATCTCGCTGCGATTACATTAGCGCGTTCAGGACATTTAATTTTGCGCCGCGCGAAACCAGCAAGACGATGACTGTCCTGCTCATCGATGATTCATACGCGGAGGGCAGCGAGACTTTCGCCGCCATTCTTGGCAACCCTTCGGGTGCGACGGCGCCTACACCGGTTTCCACAGTCACAATTAATGACAACGGTGACAGCAATGGGCCAAATCCGATCGACACCGCTTCCTTCTTTGTGCGTCAGCACTATATCGACTTCCTGAATCGCGAGCCGGACGCGGCGGGTCTCGCCTTTTGGAGTAATCAGATCACTGAATGCGAGCAGCCGGGCGCCACTTGTAACGCTGAAGTGCGTCGCATAAATGTTTCCGCGGCTTTCTTCGTCTCCATCGAGTTTCAGGAGACCGGTTACCTCGTCTATAAGTTTTACAAATCCGCTTACGGAAATATCGCGGGAGCACCGATTCCGTTGCAGCTGCATGAATTTCTCCCGGACACCCAACAGATCGGGCTGGGGGTAGTCGTCGGCGAAGCGGGCTGGCCAGAGAGACTGGAAAACAACAAGATCGCTTATGCGTTGAAATTCGTTTCGCGTCCTCGCTTCACCACTGCGTTTCCGACGACGCTGACACCTGCGCAGTTTGTCGATGCGCTGTTTGCCAACGCCGGCGTGACGCCGTCTGCGACTGATCGCGATGCAGCAGTCAGCGAATTCGGCGGAGCGGCTGACACCGCTGACACCGCTGCGCGAGGTCGTGCGTTGCGACGCGTTGCGGAAAACTCTACGCTCGGGCAGCAGGAGTTCAATCGGGCGTTTGTGCTGATGCAGTACTTTGGTTACCTGCGCCGCAATCCCAACGACGCACCAGAGCCGGGCTTGAATTTCGATGGATACAATTTCTGGCTGGGCAAGCTCAATCAGTTTAATGGCAATTACATCGCCGCCGAGATGGTCAAGGCGTTCATCTCCTCGGACGAATACCGCAAACGCTTCGGGCAGTAGCTGCAAAATGAATACGTCAACCGATGCGAAGCGGTGGCGCGAGGGTTGTGAATGATGATTACAGGTGGAGTGATTCGCGCGGCTTTGCTGGCCGCATGTCTGGCCCTCGGTGCCGGCTCCATCGCCGCTCAGTGCGTTGCACCCGCCTTCGATGCGGCAGTGGTTATCGCTGCCGGAGGGCCGGGACCCGCGGGCGAAATTGCTTCGGGCGATCTGAACGGTGACGGCAGAACCGACCTTCTCGTTCCCCGCTACATCACGAACACAATTTCCCTGATCTTCGGCAGTCCGACTGGAACGCCGACGGTCGTGTTGTTGACGTCGGTCCAGCGACCTCTTGCTGTGGGTGTGGCTGACTTCAATCATGACAGCAAACTCGATCTGGCCGTCAGCCACGAGACATCCTCTACTTCTGTCTCTGTGGCTATTCTCCTCGGCGATGGAATTGGAGGTTTCGGGGCGCCGACTGAATTCGCGGCCTCACTCTCCAGACCGTTGGTCACGGCCGATTTCAACAACGACAGCCATCCCGACGTCTTTCTGGGAAACTCCAGCACCAATAACTCACAAATGTTGTTGGGCAACGGCAGTGGCGGTCTAGCGGCGCCCTTCCTGGTCGGCATACCGAACAACAGCAAGGCAGTGGCTGCAGACTTCAACGGCGACGGCAAACTCGACCTGGCATCAGAATATGACGGCACCGAGTCTATTTCAGTAGTGCTGGGCGACGGCACGGGCCACTTCGCCGCCCCCACCTTCTTTCCAATTAATCGAACGCTATTCGGCAACATTGCCACCGGCGACTTCAATAGCGATTCGAAGCTGGACCTTGTCGTCTCCGGCCAAAGCAACGGTATCTCCGTCTTGCTGGGAAACGGCACCGGAGGCTTCGGTCAAGCGACAAGTTTCAGCACCGGCTTCTCAACGATCGGCCTTGCCGTGGGCGACTTCAATGCCGACGGTAAGCCGGATGTGACGACCTCCGGCAGCTTTCTGGTTGGCGTCCTGATCGGGGATGGTTTCGGCGGATTTGCTTCGTCAACTGGATACCCGCTGAGCGAGACTCCGGTAAACATAGTCACCGGCGATTTCAACGGCGATAACAAGACCGACGTGGGCACCGTTAACTGTAATAGTTGCGCTAATGCCTCCACCATTCTTTTCGGAGACGGTAGCGGGAGTTTGCGCTCAGTAAAACTGCTTGACGTTGGGTTGAGCCCTTTCTCGATCACCAGCGGGGACTTGAACGCTGACGGCAAGCTTGATCTCGCGGTGGCGAATGTCAACCATGACAACGTTTCAATTTTCATCGCCAATGGCGTTGGCAATTTCAATCCGCCAACTAATTTTGTCGTCGGAGATGAGCCGCGCTCAGTCGCCCTCGGCGACATTAATGGCGATCAAAAGTTGGACATTGTGACGGCAAACTTCAGCGCCGGCACAGTCTCGATTTTGTTTGGTAATGGCCTGGGAGGCGTCAGCCCTCCGGGCAGCACCGCGCCGGTTCCCGGATTCAACCCCAGCACGGTCGCAATCGCCGATTTCAATAACGATTCCAAGCCCGACCTGGTCGTTGGTTATTTGAACGCGAGCATCGTTACGATTTTGCCGGGCAACGGCGGCGGGGGATTTGAATCTCCGGCAAGTTTTCCGGTGCCTTCCGGCGCTCAAAATGTCGCCACTCACGACTTCAATGGCGACGGCAAAGCGGATCTCGCCGTGGCAACAATCACCGGCGTTTCGGTTTTATTAGGTAACGGCTCTGGCGGATTTGGGCCAACCACCACCATGCCTACGAGTTCAACCGCCTACGCTGTCGTTGTCGGCGATTTTAATCGTGACGGCAAGGCCGACCTCGTGGCCACCCTGGGGAACTCCAATAGCGCCCTGGTCTATCTCGGCGACGGACTGGGAGCCTTTGGGCCATCCAAAAGCTTCACCACCGGCCAGCTACCCGTCTCCGCCGCGCTGGCAGACTTCAACGGAGACAGAGACCCGGATCTGGCAACGGGCAACATCACCAACTCTGCTTCAGTCCTCCTTGGCAATGGCGTTGGCGGCCTCGGAGCGGCCGTTACTTATCCAAATGGCGGCGTAACGACCCGCTCGATGACCAGCGGTGATTTCAATGCCGACGGGCGGCCAGACCTGGCGATGGCGAATCAATCAGGCACAGTCTCGCTAATGTTCAACGCTTGTGCGGCGGCGGCACCGGCTCCGATCTTGTCAGTGTCTGATGTGTCAGTGACTGAGGGTGATAGCGGCTCGGCTAATGCAACGTTCACCGTCAGCCTATCGGCTCCTGCTGACAGGGTTGTTTCAGTAAGCTATTACTCTGCTGCCGCAGACGCCGAAAAGAATGTCGATTATCAAACCGCTCAGGGACGAGTGTCATTCGCTGCGGGCATCACCAGCCAAACGATTACAATTCCCATCAATGGAGACACGCTCGACGAGTTTGACGAGCAGTTCAGCGTTTTGCTGGCCTACCCGCTCAACGCCAACATCACTCAGGCGCGAGCGCAGGGAACGATTCTCGACAACGATCCTTTGCCGACTGTCTCGATCACTGACGTCGCGCTTAACGAGACCAACGCCGGAACAGTCGCTGCGGTATTCACCGTTTCGCTTTCAGCGCCCAGTGGTAGACCTATTAGTCTGGCAATCGCCACTGCGGATGATTCGGCTAACGGAGGCGCCGATTACCAACCAATCAGCGCCACCCTCAACTTTAGCCCAGGCCAAACTTCGCAAACTGCCAGTGTTCTCATAGTTGGCGATGACCTCGCCGAGGCAGACGAAAGGTTTTTCGTCAATCTTACGAACCCGGTTAATGTTGAGTTGCTGGACGCTCAGGGTGTGGGCACGATTCTCAACGACGATACGAATATCCAGTTGAGCGCAAGTGCGTTTTCGGTTAACGAAACTGACGGAAGCATACAGATAACGGTGACGCGGACCGGTGTGCTTTCAGGAAACTCCTCCGTGAGTTACGCAACCAGTAACGGCACGGCCTCAGGAAGATCGGACTACAGTCCAGCGCTCGGCACATTGAGATTCGCACCGAACGAGACGAGCAAAGTCGTCACCGTTTTCATCATCAATGATTCGCTATTAGAAGGTCTTGAGACTTTCAACTTCGATCTTAGCGCCGCCTTCGGCGCCACTCTCGGTTCGCCCAGCACTGCGGCCGTTACCATCACCAGCGATGATCTGACTACCGGGCCAAACCCGATCGACACTGCCTCCTTCTTTGTGCGTCAGCACTATATCGACTTCCTGAGTCGCGAACCTGACGCGGCGGGTCTCGCCTTCTGGAGTAATCAGATCACTGAATGCGAACAGCCGGGCGCGACTTGTAATGCCGAAGTGCGCCGCATCAACGTGTCCGCAGCTTTCTTCGTTTCCATCGAGTTTCAAGAGACCGGCTACCTGGCCTATCGCGCATATAAGGCAGCGTATGGAGACGCAGCCGGGCAGGCAATGATCCAGGGTCAGCTGTTTCAGATTCCCGTGCCCATGATTACGCTCAATGAATTTCTGGCTGACTCGAACGCGATTGGCGATGGAGTAGTGGTCGGGGCGACGGATTGGCAAGCGAAACTCGAAAACAACAAAGCCGCTTACTTCGCTGCGTTTGTCGAGCGGCCCCGGTTTTTGAGCGAGTATCCCGTGGGAATGAACGCTGCTGCGTTTGTGACTAAGTTGGACATGAAGGCTGGCAACGTGCTTTCAACCGCAGAGCGAAACTCGCTGGCAGAGCAGTTGCAGTCCGCACAAAAAACCCGCGCGCAGGTTGTCAGAGCGGTTGCTGAACACGGCGCCCTGGCATTGAATGAATCCAGACGCGCGTTTGTCTTGATGCAATACTTCGGCTACCTGCGTCGAAATCCAAACGATGCACCCGAACCCACACTCGACTTCACCGGCTACAACTTCTGGCTAACCAAGCTGAACCAATTCAACGGCAATTACATCACCGCGGAAATGGTCAAAGCATTCATCACCTCAGACGAATATCGCCAGCGGTTTGGACCATAGAGATTGGCCCACCTGTTCCTCCTCACTCCCAATGGTGTTCCAAAAAATCGGATAAAAACCGAGGCATTGGAATCCGCGCCCTCGTCTGACATCTCGTCTAACAATTCTCTTGACGGTGCTGCACCCGCTTAAGTATTCTCCTCCATCCCCGGTCGCACTTGCATTTCCAAACGTAGCCACCCGTCTCTTAATCCCGTTGGCCCAGGTTGACGCAGTAGAGTTTGCTCTCTAATTTCAGGAGCCCATCCTGACAAACCTCGGCAGTAACTGCTTATTCAGCAGAAGGAGAAAATCATGCATCGCAGTAGATCTCTGGTTGTTGTCCTGTTGGTAATCTTCGTCGCCATTGCCTTAAGCGGATGCGCGAACGTCGAGGAGAGTGGAAGCCCTACGGCCGCCAGAAGCACCGGCTCGCAGAGCGGCAAGATTCCGGTGACCACCAGCTCAGAAGAAGCGCGAAAAGAATTTCTGCAAGGGCGCGACCTCGCCGAAAAGCTGCGCATCCAGGATTCAATCCAACATTTTGATAAGGCCATCTCGCTCGATCCAAACTTCGCGCTGGCGGAGCTGAACCGCGCCCAGGTCAGCCCAACCGGAACGGAGTTTTTTGATCATCTCAAGAAAGCAGTTGCTCTGGCGGACAAAGCGTCAAACGGCGAGAAGCTGCTGATTCTGGGAAACGAAGCCGGCGCCAACGGCAATGTAGCGAAGCAGAAAGAGTTTCTCGATCAACTCGCTGCCGCCTATCCCAATGATGAACGCGCGCACTTCAATCTCGGTGGCTACTACTTTGGCCAACAGGACATGCCCAAAGCCATCGAACACTACAAGAAAGCAACCGAGCTTGATCCCACTTACTCGACCGCTTTCAATATTCTCGGTTACGCATATCGCCAGAATGCCGACTACGCTAACGCGGAATCGGCGTTTAAGAAATATATTGAATTGATTCCAAAGGATCCTAATCCTTACGACTCGTATGCCGAGCTGCTTTTGAAGATGGGCCGCTTTGATGAATCAATCGCTCAATATAAGAAGGCGCTTGAGATCGATCCAAACTTTATCAATTCACACCAGGGCATTGCTTCGGCGTTGATGTATCAGGGTAAACATGACGAAGCCGCGGCGGAGATGGAGAAAATCTCCGGAAAAGCGAGAAGCGACGCTGAACGCCGCACGGCATTGTTTGGTTTGACCGTCGTTGCAGTGGACGCAGGCAAGATGGACCAGGCGCTGGCGGAAGTCGACAAACAGTATGCGCTGGGCGAGAAGACCAAAGACGTCGCGGGGATGACTGGCGACCTCCAACTCAAGGGCAACATCATGCTGGAGATGGGCAAGCCAGATGAGGCAAAGGCGCAATACGAACGTCTTTTGAAAATGACGGAAGAATCAAGTTTGTCTGCTGAGATAAAAGACAATGCCAGACTCTTTCATCACTTCAATCTCGCGCGCGTGGCGATCGCGAAGAAAGATTTGCCGACAGCCAAAACGGAGGCCGAGGCATACTGGAAAGGGACGGAGACCTTGAAGAACCCGTTCCAGACGAAATTGGCCCATGGGGTCATGGGGATGATTGCCCTCGAAACAAAGGAATACGACACGGCTATTGCTGAACTGCAACAGGCCAACCAGCAGAACCCTTACGACCTTTATCGGCTCTGCCAGGCACACCAGGGCAAGGGCGACGGAGCGAAGGCGAAAGAGTTTTGCAACAAGGCAGCCACCTTTAATTCACTGCCGCAACTAAACCTCGCGTTCATCAGGACCAAAGCCGCGAAAGCGTAATGGGTCAGTTCGGTTAGCCTTTTACTGGGAGCGCGGGCGTCCCGCCCGCAGTGTGCCAGGGTGCATGATCTTGCAGTCTGTCTTGCAGGTGTTTTTCGCGCTTCGCGCTCATTGCGGGCAAGACGCCCGCGCTCCCAGTTACAGAGTTGTGGACATCTCCAAACTAACTCGCCCACCACCCCACTCGCCCCCTTTACTAATCCGGATTTAAGATCCACTATTCCATCAGTCCGGCTGATTACTGATTGCTGTTTGCTGTTTACTCTTTATGTCCAACTCGTGGCCCGAACTGAAATACGCTGAATGGAAAGACACGCTCGCGACGCTCCATATGTGGACGCAGGTGGTCGGCAAAATTCGACTTGAGCAAACCCCTCTTGTTAACCACTGGTGGAACGTGCCGCTTTATATCTCCGCGCGTGGGCTCACCACCTCGGCCATGCCCTATGAAGATCGCATTTTTGAAATCGAGTTTGACTTCATCGACCACCGGCTGCTGATCAAGTGCAGCGATGGGGCATCCAGGACTCTGGTTTTGCGTCCGCAGTCAGTGGCAGACTTTTACGTGGAAGTAATGTCCGCGCTCGGCGAATTGGGGATGCAAATAAAGATCTGGACCATGCCGGTAGAGGTGCCCGATCCAATTCGCTTTGAAGACGACACAGTTCACGCCTCTTACGATCCCGAGTATGCAAACCGGTGTTGGCGCGCTCTCGTAGCGACTGACGAAGTGTTGAAGGAATTTCGGGCACGCTTCATCGGCAAAGTCAGTCCGGTGCATTTCTTCTGGGGCAGCTTCGACATGGCGGTCACACGCTTCTCCGGCAAGCTCGCGCCCGAACGTCCTGGCGCCGATTTGATCACGCGCGAGGCGTATTCGCATGAAGTGATTAGCCACGGCTGGTGGCCGGGGAACAAAGACATGGAGGCCGCGTTTTATTCCTACACTGCACCTGAGCCCGCGGGGTTGGCCGGCGTTGTGGGCGAAGGAAAGATTCGTCCGGCCGAGACGTTTTACAACGCGGAGATGAAAGAATTTTTCCTGCTTTATGACGACGTGAGAAAGTCGAGCTCGCCGGAAAACACCCTCATGGATTTTTGCCAAACAACTTACGACGCGGGCGCCGACCTCGCCGGCTGGGACCGCAAACAACTCGAACGAGAATGAATTAGGTGGAATCGTGCTATCAAGTGATGTCGTCAGGAGTAAACGCGTCGATTCCTCTGAAGCGAGTAAAGTCTCTTACGTTCCACGTCAGAACTCGTGTTAAGCCATGCACGGTCATTGCAGCGACTAAGCGGGCGTCATGGACCTGTTTGCCCATAACTCTGTACGTTAGCACAAGTGTTTTCCACTCGCGATATACTGCGGCATCGTCCGGTAGGACAGGAAAGTGGCGTTCCAACAAACGCAATCGCCGTTCGGTTGCTTCGATGCTCAAGCCCAAACCGCCGCGTTCCGAATTAGGTCGAGTACAAACGTTCCAGAACTCCACCATGTTCTGAGGTGTCGTAACAACCCGCTCCCGGCGCGTCTTAAGAATTCGGACAGCTTGTCGGATGGTTTGATACGCCGGATCATTCCGGAGCAGGAAGCGAAGGAGAATATTGGTATCTACCAAATACATTAGTCATGATCCGAATAAATATCTTCGCGAGAGTAGGTGCCCCGATATTCCAGCGGAAGATGTTCCAATCCTTCGGAAAGCAAATCCATGTCTCGGTCAAATTCCGCAAGTGACCATTCCGTCAGATTTTGCTCGAATAGTCCGGGCCGATTTAACCTTTGTTCCAATGGAACATCAACCGTCGATCGCGTACCTCTCGCTTCCGTCTCCTCAAATTCCAACCGTCGGGGTGCTTGTTGCAGATCTCTTAGTTCGAGCAGAAACGAAAAGTCGTTGGCATGCCGCTCCGTGAGCGTGGGTATCTTTGGCGATCGTCGAAAGCCCAAACTCAGAAACGGCTCGCCTCCCAAGAATTTGCCCTTAAGATAACTTTCGTTGATCATTCTTTCTCACTCAATCCGAGTAGATCCATTATCGCTTCAAAGTCGGAGGATATCCATGAAGCCAGCGCAGTAACGCTTGGTACCTTAGGGTACGTTTCATTGACCTCAAGGAACAAAGCATTGTCGTAGCTAATCGATTTTGTGATGACAAATCGAACCTCTGCAGAATGGAACTCGTCTAACTTGTCAACGTTATAGGCCACAGCATCAGTGACGAGCCCCCTTTGAGCTGCACTCGGCACTTGATGCTGTTGTAAGAATTCATCGATTCCCGTAGACGGTAGACTCAGATGAGATGAAATCCGATACTTGACGCTAATCTCATCAACTTCCGAGTCTACTTCTTTAATGGCTTCGAGAGCGAGGTTGGCGATGTCGACTAGACTCGCGTCGTCCCCCTCTAATAATTCATGCACCAACAATTCTAATGAAGCCGCCGTTATTCGCAATGTAACGCGCTTTTCAAGCAAAGCGACTGCCAACACTACATCAGCCAAGAAGGAGGACGAAGCATCTACACTTACACCCATCGGGCTTATTCCGTAGCGGTGCAGTCCTTTGACGAGTTTTGCAAAGGCAGGCGTGCCCGGACCAGGTAGAGACGGCAACATCCTGCCAAATATCCACCTTGCCTCTACTGACGAACGTTTTACGACATATTGGATCAAGCTAAGCAACCTCGATTCTGTATCGAACCCGAAACCTTGGCGAATTATTCTCTGGCATTAGGCCCATGTCAATCTAACACACTAATCGGAGAGGTTCCGTCTGTCCGATCTGTGTGTTCAGTTCGATAGGTAAATACGGTTTGCAGTCTGGCATGTCTAGTTTTAACAGTTCGCAACGGAGGCACGCCTCGCGGCATCCCAGAGTTGTTGTGAAAAAACTTCCGCTCGCAGTTTTGCTCCTCTTCATCTTCCTGGCCCTAGGTAGCGCCACTGGACTCACGACGACAGCGGGAAGAATCGCGGACAGGCTTGCGGGAAAGCTCAGGCTCTACGTCCATGTCGCCGCACTCTACGCGAAGGAACCTGACCCGCAGCTCGCAATGCCGGTCGAGGGCGTTTCGAAGAACCAGATCGCAAACACCTGGCAAGCGCCGCGCGGAAATGATCGACTGCATCAGGGACAGGATATTTTTGCGCCTCAGGGCACGCCAGTGCTTTCAGCAACTGAAGGTTACATTGCGAACATTGGTGAGAATAGCCTGGGCGGGCAGACGGTTTCGGTTGTCGGCGCGGGTGGCAGGCTGTATTACTACGCCCACCTTGATTCGTACGGGCCGGGAATAGCTGAAGGCGACTGGGTTACGCCGCAGACGGTGCTGGGCCACGTTGGCACCACGGGCAATGCTGCCGGCACTCCGCCGCACCTTCACTTCGGAGTTTACGCACCCGGCGGCGCGATGAATCCGCTGCCGCTGCTAACCGATCGTGCGCCAAAGCGGTAGGACAGGCATTCTTGCCTGTCCACCCTGCGGTCCCACTCTTTACCTTCATTAAGGACAGGCAGGAATGCCTGTCCTACTATCACTAAAGCCCGAATCGGTGACGATACTCGTCTGCCGATATAAAAGCCTTCACCATTTCAGCCGCGATGTAATTGCCGTTGAATTGGTTCAGCTTGTTCAGCCAGAAGTTGTAGCCCTCAAAATTCAGGCCTGGCTCCGGCGCGTCGTTCGGATTCCGCCGCAGGTAACCAAAGTATTGCATCAGCACGAATGCGCGATTCAGTTCCTGTTGGGCCAACGCCGCATTCTCCGCCACGCGTCGCAACACCCGCGCTCGCGCCGCCGCGTCCGTCGTCGTCGTTGCCGTCCCAAACTCGCCAATCACTGAACTGCGCTCCTCGGCCGACGGTGTCACTCCAGCGTTTGCATACAGAGCATCGACAAACTGTGTGGGCGACATCGTGGTTGGAAACGCGGTGGTAAATCGAGTCCGCGCCACGAACGCCTGCGCGAATGCTACCTTGTTGTTCTCCAGGGTCAGCTCCCAATTTGGACTGCCGACCACAACGCCCAGACCGATCTGCTGCGTATCCGGAATAAACTCATTAAACCTTACCGGCACCGGCGTACCCGGAATGTTTCCGTAAGCCGACTTATACATTCGATAAACCAGATAGCCGGTTTCCCGGAATTCAATCGAAACGAAGAAGGCAGCCGAGACGTTGATGCGTCTTGTCTCAATGCACGCCAGGTTACTGCCGCAGGAGGTAATCTGGTTGGTCCAGAATGCCAGGCCGCTCGCGTCAGGCTCGCGATTGAGAAAGTCGAGATACTGCTGCCGCACGAAAAATTGTGCGTCATCAATCGGATTCGCAGTGAGTACCGCGAAGCCAAGACCTGTTAATCCCTGCGTGTTTGCATCGTCAGCGCGCGTAAAAATCGAACCGTCCTCCAGGAATCCGTCCAACTTCGGATCCGGAAACGCATCAACGCGCGGCGTTCCGCCGTTGCCCCCGATGCCATCGTCGAGTCCTGAAGCGTCTTCGATTACGTAGACATTGCCACCGCTATCCACCGTCAAACCATGCAGGAAAAGATTATCGTCGATGGAAAGACCTTCGACGCACACTTCGTCCACATCGGCGGACCCATCCGAATTAGTGTCGTAGATTGCGAGCAGGACGGTATCGTTCCCGACTGAATGCGAGAACACGACGCCGCGCGCGTTAACAGCTATATCCAACGGTTCATCGTTGGAAAACTGATAAACGTAATAGGGAATGGCCGAGAGCGTATCAGGCATGCCGTCGGCGTTTGTGTCGCGAACGACGCGCAATTCATTGGAATGGAAGTCTGCAATCAGCAAGTCGTTGTTTGGCAGCAACGCGAGGGCGTTTGCGTTGTAGAGCCGGTTGTCGCCGACAGTGACCAGTTCGCGCGACAGGGATGCGTCAAAACCGCCGCCGCTGTCCCTTACCAACAGCACGATGCCGGGCGACGGTTCGTTGTTCGGATCGTTTGGGTTCGACTCATTGAAGTAGCCGCTGGAAGAAACAATCACAAACTCGCGGCCCGCCTTCGAAGTTCCGGTCACCACCGCCGCAGCTGAACGCAAACCAAAGTCGGTGCGCAGGTTGAAGGTGCTGGAGCTGTCACTCTGGTAATCGCCATTCGTGTCGAAGGCGACTACGACTACGCCTACTGGCAGCGCGTTTAGGGTCGCCGAAAAAACTTCGTATCGCGCTCCCGAGCGCCCCACGGCGATATCGAATGAGCCGCCTGTGGAATCAAACGTCGTTCTTTCGTCGGCGACTAAATCGCCACTTCGATCCACAAACTCTTCATTCGTGCCATCCGACGAGACGAGGCTGATCTGTGACGTGTGCAAGACCTGGAACAACGGTGTCCCCGGAAGTATTGGAGTTGTCGCGGTGGAATTCGCTGCGTTTGGCGCCAGCCCATCCTTCAAGAAATTGAACGGACGCGCTACTGGTACCGAAGAAGATGTGGTCGCGCGAGCTCCCGACGAATAACGCACAGCGTTTGTGCGATTAACCGCGGCAGACCGGTAACCGTTTTCGCGCGGTTTTCCGCTTCTTGTTTGTTGCTTGAGCGAGCGCACTCGTTGAAAATCAGGTTTGAGTCCGGGGGAGAGTGTCTGAGCGGCGCTCGGAACGGAAATCAAGAACGCAAATCCAAGGAGACCGGCAGCAAGTCGTAACTTCTGATTGAAACGAAACCGATCTTCCTGATGCTGCTTAAGGCACGAGCAGATTATCTTTGTAACTCTCATCTCACACACCCCTGTTCGACTACTATTACTCTCCAGTGAAGTTAGGAGTACCGCCCTCAAGCCGCCCTGACGGCGGTACTCCAAACAGTTAACGGTTATCGCCCTTACGCGACGGACGATCCGTGTCTGGCTTGGCCGGCTCCGACCTTCGCGGCGGTGGATCGTTACGCGGCGGCGGATCGTTACGCGGTGGCGGGTCATTCCGCGGCGGCGGATCGTTGCGTGGCGGCGGCTCATACCTCGGCGTCGGTTCAGATCGCTGCGGCGGCGGATCGTTGCGTGGCGGCGGCTCATACCTCGGCGTCGGTTCAGATCGTTGCGGCGGTGGATCGTTACGCGGCGGTGGTTCATACCTTGGCGTCGGATCGGATCGCTGCGGCGGCGGGTCAGGCCGTGGCGCCGGTTCCGTTCGCTTTGGCGGTTCATACTGCGCAGGTGGTTCGTAACGCGGTTCCACTCGGCCCGGCGCCTCCCTCGGTTCCGTGCGCGTTGGACGATCCTTGGGAACCGTTTCCCTCGGGCGCTCTGTTCGCTCTGTTCGCGTTGGAGGATCGCCCGCAGGAGCATCGACGGTGCGTGGCACCCGAACCGGAACCTGAACCGGAGCAGTTCGTGGACTCTCGCCACTCGTTCGCGCGGGACGTTCCACGGCGCCCGTAGGTCGAGCCTCGATCCCGCCTGCCCCGCCCTCTGGCGTGGGAAGATCTGAACGGCCTGGCAGCAGCTCTCGGCCATTCAACACTCTCGAACGACGTAGTTCTTCGTCCAGTGCGACTCCAGCACTTCTGGCAGCCGCGCCCGTTGACCGATGAAGGTCAACATCCGGGGGCACTCGAGCCGGTCGGGCAGCAACGGTGCTTCCGGCACGTTCGCCGGCGCTGGTCCGGTCGCCAGCCGGGCGCGCTGCCCTAACCGGAAGATCTGTTCGCAGCGGATCTGAATTGACAACTCGTCGCGCGAGCGCACCATCCGCAGGTCGCGCCCTGGCTCCATCAGCTCCAAAGTCTCGAGCCGCCATGGCAGTAACCGCGCGAAGCTGGGCCGGGTTCACCCGGCGAAGATTCGCCACGTCGTCCGCCCGCATTGGCCGCAGGCGCTCGGGAGTTGGGTCGTGACGCGGGTTATTTCGGTAATGTCGCGAACGCGGATCGCGCTGATGGTAGTGGAGCGGATACCAGCAATAACTGTTGTTATCGAAAATCACAAAGGCCACCAGTGCCGGCCGCCACCACCCGCGTTGGTAGTAGTAATGGCTTCGCGGACACCAGGCCCAGTAACCGTTGTAGTAAACCCAGCGCCCGTAGTGATATGGCGCCCAGCCCCAGGGTTCATTGCCAACCCAGGTCCAGCCATAAGGCGCCACCCAAACCCAACCACCGTAACGGTAGGGCGCCCAGTCGTCATACTGGCTAATTGAACTCGAGTGTGGTCGCCATATCCAGCCGTATTCATTTGCGTAAATCCAGTTCCCGTAGGAATCAAGGTCCTCGGCGCCCCAGGTGTATTTATCGTAATACTGAGTGTCGTAGCGCAGGCGTTCGGCCAGGTATCGTTCGCGATCGTCAACCCAGCTGTCCCATGAATCGGCGTTTGCGGCCACGAATTCCCAGTCGCCGGCATTCGCTCCTTCGAGAATGAGTTCAGCGGTGCGTCCTTCGCGCAATGCGAAACCTGACGTTTCGGAATAAATGCGCGCGCGTCCACCATCTCGAGCGGTCAGGCGCACACGCCCTTCGCGCGAAACATCCACGCGATAGAGGCCCTTCTTCTCAGCCGCCATCGTCGTCTTCGGCGCATCGACTTCGAAGTATTCTTTGTCGCCGTCAAACTTAGCCAACCTGATCGTGGCGGTGCCCTCTACCACGCTCAGGGCCACGCCTTCATCGCGCAGGGTGACGACGCGCAGAATCGAATTGGCGCCGAGCCGCACGAAATTTCGAGCATCGATCTGAATCTCAGCCCTCGACTCCGCGCTGGTTGAGATCGTGTCGCCTTCGACCAGCGGGAAATTGAGCCGCACTCGTTCCCAATCGCTGTTGCCGGCGCGCTTCAGATTCACCTCGCCCGCGATCAGGCTGACTCGGGCAACGCGAGCCTTCACGTCATACTCGTCCGTTTCCCCGGTGAAATCGAGAGGCTCCGCACGGGCCACCGACGGCGCCGCCAGCAAGGCCAGTACGGATGCCAGCAGGAAAAGAAATGTGATTCGAGAGAACATTTTGTCGCCTGACGAGGGTCGAATGATTGGTAGAACGCATATGAACGCTCCTTCTTATTCAGTTGTTTGAAACGTAACGCTATTGCGCGCGGCCTACGAATTTTGGAGAGCCGGCAGCGGTCCTGCGGTCGATTATTTCAAGGCCGCGCGGATTAAGCTGTGCGGGAGATTAGCTGAACGAGACGCCCCCGGCGGTCCGCGCCTGTCGCTTTTCCACAGGCTTAATTCGTTGACCCGAGCGAGAGCAAAGCCTATGCCTGTGAAACTCGGCAAGGTGGGCCAATGATAAAAAATTGAATCCGCACAGAGGGCGATGATTATTTTTTGGTTATCTTTGAGGACGGCCCACTAAAAACGCGGCAATTTCCCCCAGACGGTGCATGTTAGGCACGATACGGTGCGCGGTAGTAGTGGCCACCGGCGTGTTCAAGAAGCTCAACGACTGCGGCCGCCGAGCCTTTTGGCATCGACCTCGGCAGCAATATAACCGAAGCTCGTCCATTGATCTGTCGCCAGGATTTGTTGAAATACCTGGCGCGCTTCCTCCCGGCGTCCGTTGTAGCTGTACCAGTTTCCAATGCCATAAAGAATGCTGTGCGCGCCGGGCGAACCTCCTTGTTTCAACGCGTCGTCATGTAGCGTCTCAGGCGAAACCTGACCTTTGTACATCAGCAACAGACGGTAGTAGCCGTCGTTTTCAATAATCTCCAAGCCGGGGCGAATAGCGGCCAACACTTGCGCCGCTTCCCTGCCGCGATTCAAGCGTCTTAAAGTCATGTAGAGCCAATGACTGGTGGCAACGAATGCATCGGGATTCTTTGAGACCTTCAGGCACTCGCGATAACTCGTCAGTGCTCGATTGTTTTGTCCAGTGAGGTAATACGCGAGCCCGAGGTGATACCAGATGTTGAATTGCAGTGTGCTCGTGGGAATGTTCTTGGCGTTGGGCTGGCCGTCAGGCTCAACTTCGTCGCGCTTCCCTCTGGTCAGCGCCGCAGCTTTCTCAAAGTCTGCGATCGCCGCCGCAAACTTACGTAGCGTGATATACCGGTGACCCCGATGGCGATAAAGCCGGGCGTCATTGGGAAACTTCTCAATGCCTTTTGTGTAAACTTCGATGGCGTCGCGAAAGTAACCTGGATAGGCGAGCCTGCGGCCGAGCCAGATAATCGCCTCAGCATCGTTTGGATTCGCCTCGTAATGCGCTCGAGCTGCGGCCAGCTGTGTTTCCATGTTTCGCTTGGCTGCGTCCGAGACGGGCGGCGGCGGCCGGTTCGCAAAGTCGGCGCGTTTTACCTGGGTGATCGTGGTGGCGACGTCAGCCGGTGTGAACCATGCTGAAACAAGCAGCAAGAAGAGAATCAGGAAGAGCGCCCGGGTGCTCTTATGCTGGTTAAGAACTGATGTTTTCTCAGGAGTCATTTGGCGCGCATTATACTCAGTGGTCCAATTAGCTTTGAAAGAAATATGAGCACCGCAACTCCGAATCGCAAAACGCAGAATTTCGACGTGATCGTCGTTGGCGCCGGAATTAACGGCGCCGGTATCGCGCGCGATGCGGCCATGCGCGGCCTCAGCGTGCTCCTGCTGGATAAAGGTGATATCGGCTCCGGCACTTCGGCGTCGTCCACGCGATTAATCCATGGCGGCCTGCGATATCTGGAACATGGCGAGTTTGGCCTCGTGCGTGAATCGCTTCGCGAAAGAGAATGCCTGCTCAAGGTGGCACCGCATCTCGTTCGTCCGCTCGAAATGGTCGTTCCCATCTATGCAAACGCGAGGCGCGGCTATTGGACCATGCGGGCCGGGATGATGGCCTACGACGTTCTTTCCTTCGACAAGAACTTGCCGCGACACCGCATGCTTTCGTCTACCGAAACATTGGCACAGTTACCGGGACTAAATCCTGGCGGATTGCTCGGCTCCGCGGTTTACTACGACGCGCAGGTTGAATTCGCGGAGCGGCTGGTTCTGGAAAACGCTCTCGCGGCGGCTGCCCACGGCGCCACGGTCATTACCTACGCGAATGTCCATAAACTCATCGTCGAAGCCAATGAAATAAGGAGCGTTGAATTCACGACGTGTGATCAAATGCAACCTTTTACTGGGACCGCGGGCGTCTCGCACGCACGTCGGGTTACGGCGCATCATTCCGCGACTGCGCGCATCATCATCAACGCCGCTGGTCCATGGATCGATAATCTACTCGCTAATAGCGGGGCGCCGTCACCGCGCCTGATCGGCGGCACCAAAGGCAGTCACATAATCGTTGCTCCTTTTCGCGGAGCACCGGTGAATGCGCTCTATGTTGAAGCGTCCACCGATCATCGTCCTTTCTTCGTCATCCCCTGGAATAATCATTACCTGATCGGGACCACGGACATTCGCTACAACGGCGATCTCGATCATGTACGAATCGAGGAGAACGAAATCGATTACCTCCTTCGCGAAACAAACCGTGTGATTCCTCTTGCCGGTCTCAGTCACGAAGATATTCTTTATACTTACGCCGGGGTGCGGCCACTTGCTTTTACTTCGGACCAGGCAGCACAAAGCATCACGCGCCGTCATTTCATTCGCATTCACCCGGAGTTTAAAAACTTGTTCTCGATCGTCGGCGGCAAGCTGACGACGTATCGCAGACTTGCCGAAGAAACGGTGGATCTGATTTTCAAAACGCTTCGCCGTGAATCGCCCGCGTGCGCGACGGCAAACGTTCCCTTGCCTGGCGCCGACACACCTGACTTTGAAGCTTTCAGCAAAGACTTCAAACAACGCTCCCGCCTTTCAAAACCCAGCAGCGATCACTTGTTGCGGACCTATGGCACCCGCGCATCCCTGATTCTGAGTCTGGTTGAAGACGATGAGTTGCTGGGCCAGGTGTTCGACGCGGAAACTGGCGCGATTGGTGCTGAAGTCGTCTTTGCTTTCAAACACGAGTTGGCCCAGACGCTTGCGGATTGCCTCCTGCGCCGGACGATGGTCGGTCTGAATTCAACGGGTGGTGCCGAAGCAGTTACAGCCGCCGCTTCACTCGCGCAGAAATATTTGGGTTGGACTGAGGATCGAGCGGCACAGGAAACGGGCGATTACCGAATGGAAATCAGCCGCAGACTTCGCGGATAAACGCGAGTCTGAAATACTGAAAGCTACGACGCGATCCTGTTGCCTTGAAGAGAGTGCTCCATTTCTAATCTGCGTCCATCCGCGCTAATCTGCGCCTGCATTCATGCCCGAACTTCCAGACATCGTGGTGTATCTCGAAGCGCTCGAACAGCGAATTCTGGGTGAGAGGTTGGAACGGCTAACCATCACGGCACCGTTCCTCTTGCGCACTGCCGCGCCGCCCATCGAAAGCGTGTCCGGGTGCAAGGTCGTCGCCTTGCGAAGATTGGGAAAACGAATCGTAGTCGGTTTTGAAAATGATCTTTGGCTGGTGTTGCATTTAATGATTGCCGGCCGGCTTCATTGGAAAGCGCGTGTGGAAGACAGGAAGGCGGCCGGAAAAATTCCGCCGCGGCGAGCTGGGGCCAGTCTCCCCGCCAAAAACCGCCTGGCCGCCTTCGAATTTACTGCCGGTACTCTTTTGCTCACTGAAGCTGGTGCCAAGCGACGTGCCTCTCTGCACCTGATCGAAGGCGCAGCCAATTTGCAGCGTCTTGATCCGGGCGGCCTTGAAGTGTTTGAGATTGATCTGGAAACTTTCGCCGCGGCCCTTCAGTCTGAAAACCACACTTTGAAACGTGCACTGGCCGACCCGCGACTCTTGAGCGGTATCGGCAACGCTTACTCAGACGAAATATTGTGGAACGCGCGACTCTCGCCAATCACTTTGACGCAAAAACTCACGCGCGAAGAAATCGAGCGCTTGTTCAACTCAACTCGCGACACGTTGACGCGGTGGATCAACCTATTGCGTACAGAGACGGCGGGAAATTTTCCCGAGAAGGTGACGGCGTTTCGACCCGAAATGGCGGTCCACGGCAAATATGAACAACCCTGCCCTCGTTGCGGGGCGCGCGTGCAACGAATTCGTTACGCATCCAACGAAACTAATTATTGTCCGGGCTGCCAAACCGGCGGCAAGCTCCTCGCCGACCGCGCTCTGTCGCGCTTGCTTCGTTCCGATTGGCCACGAACCGCCGAAGAACTGGACGGCCTCACGCGGCAATAGTTAGACTCCTTCCGCTTCATCGTTAAGAACCGCTCGCAAGATATGGGCGAGACCGCCCGCGTTCCCGGCAAAATGAGCACACCGCAAAGCTCGCAAACAAACATCCGCACTGAAGCGATTGCGGGTATCACCACGTTTTTTACGATGTCCTACATCGTGGTGGTGAACCCTTCGATCCTTTCAACTGAAGGAACCGGGATGGCTTTTAGCGGCGTGCTCACCGCGACGGTGCTGCTCTGTTTTGTGATGACGCTCTTCATGGGCCTCTACGCGAAACTACCCTTCGCAGTAGCTCCCGGAATGGGAATCAATGCCTATTTCACTTTCACCATAATTCTCACGCAGAAAATTTGGTGGCAGGTGGCCCTGGGCATCGTCTTCTGGGCCGGAGTGCTGTTTCTTATTATTTCCATCACGCCCATTCGTGAAACGATCGCCAAAGCTATTCCAACTGAACTCCGATTAGGCACCGCTGCCGGTATCGGAATTTTTCTGACGTTTATCGGCTTGAAAAATGCAGGACTGATCGCGGCTGATCCAGTGACGTTCGTTAGACTGGGAACGCTAGGGCTGCCCGCACTGTTGACGATAGTTGCGACCGCGATTTCAGTTTGGCTCTTAACGCGCAAGAGTGCGTTTGCGTTTCTCGCGGGAATTATTCTGGCCACGGTGCTGGGCTGGGCATTCGGTCTGGTAAAAGCGCCGGAAAGAATTTTCAGCGCGCCTGATTTCCAAACCGTCTTTCTCAAACTGGATATTGTTGGCGCCTTGAAATTGTCATTGCTGCCGGCGATCATCGGAATACTTTTCACAGACCTCTTTGATTCCATTTCGACCTTTATCGGCGTTGCTCACGCCTCAGACCTTCTCGATGAACAAGGCAATCCGAAAAACCTGAAACAGGGATTGATTGTTGATTCATTCGCGACATTTGGCGCTGGCGTCGCGGGAACGTCATCGGGCACTGCTTACATCGAAAGTGTGGCGGGAATAAACATGGGCGGCCGCACCGGACTGACTTCTGTTTTTACGGCGCTCTGTTTCCTGCCCTGCTTCTTTTTGGCGCCGATCGCGGGCATGGTCCCTGCTTACGCAACTGCGTCGGTTTTGATCCTGGTAGGCGCATCGATGTTTCGCAGCGTCGGCAAGATCAATTTTTCAAGAATCGAGGAGGGGTTGCCGGCATTTCTGACTGTAATTTTGATCCCGCTGACTTTCTCGATCACGCAGGGCATTCTTTGGGGATTCATTTCTCACGTTGGACTCTATTTGATCGTTGGCCGGTGGCGCGACATTCATCCGATGATGTACGTGCTGGCGCTGGTGTCGATCGGACTTGTACTGCTTGAGCACGCCAGGTTTTCCTGACCCTTCCCGCAAACCTGAACCGAAACGGAGCGACCCTCGGGAGACTCGAGTTGTCTCTAGTCTTTCAGAGGGTCGCTTCTTAAGGGTAAACGGACGGCGAATTGATTAGAAGGCGCAACCGTACGACTTCATCGCAACACTGGTTTGCTCCATTGATTGTTTGCAAGCTGCGACCAATGATGCTTTGGTTTGCGGATTGTCGGCCAGCTTTTTCCAGGACGCGCGCCACTGCGCAATCCCTTCCTTGTATTGGGCGCGAGCCATTTCGGGCACCTTGTTATTGATGCACGATTCGTAAGCAGCGATAAAGTCGTCGCATTCCGGTACTCCGATTTTCTCACCACTTGCGACCGTAGCTGTCGCCGGAGTCGTTGTCGTCGCCGGCTCGGTCTTGGTTGCCGGCGGAGTTGCCTCGTTCGTGTTTACCGTCGCCGTGCCACACGCCGCGAGTAAGAGCCCGAACACAATGCACAGCGGGACGAGAATCCTCTTGTTCATGTAATACTCCTTTTGGATTTGCTGGAACCAGCAAGGGATCTAAAAGCGGCGCTAATGATACACGAGAGCATGCGAATAGAGCATGCCCTCACGGCACTGCATACCTGTGGGTCGCCGATCCGAGTTGTATGAAAGGGAAACGCATGAAGGCCTGTAGTGCAAATCCCATGATTTTTACCCGCTCGACGATTTATTTTCCAAACACTTCCAATTCGACTTGCGCTCGCAATACCACTAGGTTGTAAAGTACTTCATTCCCATGAACGCAAAATCAAAAGAACATCTGATCGGCACGTCGTTTCCGCGCAAGGAGGGCCGTAAGAAGGTCACAGGTCAGGCGCTTTATATCGATGACATATCTTTTCCGGGAATGCTCTATGGGACCACCGTGCGCAGTCCGGTTGCGCGTGGCCGGATCAAAAACATTTCGTTCGAAGGGGACATCCCGTGGGCGGAATTCACGATCGTCACCGCGAAAGATATTCCGGGCGAAAATTATGTGGCGCTGATACTCAATGACCAGCCATACCTCGCCGGCGAAGTTGTGAATCATCCTGAAGAGCCGATTTTGCTGCTGGCCCACGAAAATAAATATTTGGTTGAAGAAGCGCGGCGCCACGTGCGGATAGAAATCGAAGAGCTTCCTCCGGTCTTTACTCTGAAAGATTCGGTCGACAAAAAACAAATCATTTGGGGCGACGACAATGTCTTCAAATCGTTTCTGGTTGACAAAGGAAATGTCGACGAAGCCTGGGCGGCCGCCGATCTGATTGTCGAAGGCGAATATGAAACCGGCGCGCAGGAACAACTTTACATTGAGAACAACGGCGTGATCGCCATCGCTAATCAGGATGAAGGTGTAACGCTGTGGGGTTCGATGCAGTGTCCCTACTACGTTCACAAGGCGCTACTAAAGCTTTTCAATCTTCCTGAGGAAAAGATCCGCGTAATTCAAACTGAAACTGGCGGCGGCTTTGGCGGGAAGGAAGAATATCCGTCGCTGGTGGGCGGCCATGCGGCGTTGCTGGCGTGGAAATCAGGCCGGCCCGTAAAGATAGTTTACGATCGCGCGGAAGACATGGTCGCCACCACGAAGCGTCATCCGTCGCGCACGCGTCACAAGACTGCTGTCTCCATGGATGGAAAACTCCTGGCCATGGATATCGAGTTCGTCGTCGATGGCGGCGCTTACTGCACACTCTCACCGGTGGTGCTGTCGCGCGGAACGATCCATGCAGCCGGTCCATACTTTTGTCCGCACGTGCGCATTCGCTCGAGCGCGGTCGCCACAAACGTTCCGCCGCACGGTGCGTTCAGAGGATTCGGCGCGCCGCAAAGTATTTTTGCGCTGGAAAGGCACTTCGATAAAGTTGCCGGCGCTCTTGGCCTGACGCCTGAGGAGTTTCGTCGCCGCAACTTCGTGCATGAAGGAGAGACAACGGCGACGAACCAGGTGATTCGCGAAAAGGTTGACATGGATCAACTGCTCGATCGCGCCTTTGAGTTAAGTGGCTACTACGAAAAGCGCAAACGCTTCGCGCAGGAAAATGCACAGGCGCAGTCGGCAGGATCATCAGGCACAAACGGTTCAGCGACTTAAGAAAGGTATTGGCTTCGCATCATTCATGCACGGCGCCGGGTTCACCGGTTCGGGAGAGGTTTATCTTGCGTCAGTAGTCGGCGCCGAGGCGACGCCGGAAGGCCGGGTGCGGATCCTTGCTGCCAGCACAGAAATTGGACAAGGGACCAACACGATCTTTTCGCAAATTGCCGCCGAAGCCCTGGGATTAAGTCCCGAGTCCGATTGAAGTGGGCCAGCCGGACACTGCCAACGTTCCGAATAGTGGTCCCACCGTCGCGTCGCGCACCTGCATGGTGGTTGGAAAACTGGTTGAGTCGGCAGTGCTTGGCATGAGGCAAACCCTAATTGGCAGCGGTTTGTTAAAGGAAACTTATAACGACGCGGAGTTTCAAGAGGCTTGCCGCGAGTACATCAAAACGGTCGGTCCATTGAAGGTCTTTAGCAAATACCAGGCGCCGCCAAATGTGGTATGGGACGATGAAAAGTATCAGGGCGATGCGTATGGAACGTACGCCTGGGCTGTCTACGTGGCCGAGGTGACTTATGATCCGCTCACATTTGAAGTGCATGTGGACGACTTTGTCGCGTTACAGGAAGTCGGAAAAGTGATCAACCCGGTGCTTGCATTGGGTCAGATCGAAGGCGGCGTGGCGCAAGCGATTGGGTTTACGCTCTTCGAAAAGGTTGTGTGGAAAGATGGACGGATGATCAATAACCAGATGACCAATTACATCATTCCCACGCCGGCTGATATCCCGCCAATTCGCGTTTACTTCGAAGAGAATCCTTATGCCTATGGTCCGGCAGGCGCGAAAGGAATTGGCGAGCTGCCGATGGACGGCGCCGCTCCGGCGATCTTGAATGCGATCGAAAACGCGACGGGCGTGAGTTTTAATCAGGTGCCACTAATGCCGGAGATGTTGATGGAGAAGTTATGATGAATGTAGCACCGCAGGCATTCGATCAGTAATCACATGTCAGAGACAATCCAAAAACTTGGCGTCAATTGCACTGTAAATGGCGAGCCGCAAACCATTAATGCTTTTCCGATGGCGCGTTTGCTCGACGTGCTGCGCGAGCAGTTGCATCTGACCGGCACGAAGGAAGGTTGCGGCGAGGGAGAGTGTGGCGCCTGCAGCGTCATCATCAACGGCGCGATCGTGAATAGTTGTCTTGTACCCGTAGCCCAGGTCGAAGGCGCTTCGATCAAAACGATTGAAGGCGTTGCCAATGGCGAACAATTGCACGCGGTGCAGCAGGCATTCATTGATTGCGGCGGGGCGCAGTGTGGTATTTGCACGCCGGGCATGGTAATGGCCGCGGTGGATCTACTGGAGCGAAATCCAAATCCAAGTGAAACAGAAATTCGCACCGGACTCGCCGGAAACCTCTGCCGGTGTACGGGCTACATGAAAATTTTTGAGTCGGTTGTGCGGGCTGTAAGGAGCCCTTCGGACGATGTTTGATCTTTATGACGAACTACGAAAACTGATCGCCGCGCTCGATGAACATGAAATCGGTTACGCCCTTTGTGGCGGCCTCGCTCTGGCCGTCTATGACCGTCCTCGAGCCACTGTCGGTATTGATTTATTGATACTATCCGAATCGCTCGATCCCATTATGATCATCGCAGACAAGCTTGGGTACGAGATACGCGGCTTGGATATGACCTTTTCGAATGGTGCGATTGAAATACGACGAAGATCAAAGATAGATGGCGAAACAGGACATGTGCTCTCGTTGGACTTGTTACTGGTGACGCCCGCGATTCAAAGTGTTTGGGCGACACGGGTCGAAGCTGATTGGGAAGACGGAATCCTTTCTGTAGTTTCCCGCGACGGACTGATTACGCTCAAGAGATATCGCAATAGCGTGCAGGATTTAGCTGACATTGCGGCGTTACAGGAGGACGCCAAGGATGCGACAAATTGATATGTCCCGAGAGGCTGTTACGGCCCGGCTGAAACTGGCCTCGCAACTTCGGCGGCTTTGTCTTTCCCTGGGCACAGCCAAGTTGAAAACAAATCCAAATGTAGCTGCCGAAACCAAAGAACCTCGACTAAGGACAAAGGAACCTGTGCATTCACGCTGATGAGAGGCAACGTTCCAAGTTACGGGTTAGTTTCGCCAACGAGCCTCAGCGAAGCGCTAGACACTCTGGCGCGTGAACCGGGCGTGTGGCAACCTTTTGCCGGCGGCACCGACCTCATGGTGCTGCTGGAAGCAGGCAAACTCCAACACAAAAACTATCTCAACATCTGGAATCTTTCAGAGTTGAAAGGCATTGAGGTAACCGACTCGCAAGTCATGATCGGCGCGCTTACGACCTACACGGAAATTCAGTTGCACCCGATCCTCCGCGCGGAGTTTCCCATGTTGTGTCAGGCAGCGAGTGAGACCGGAGGGCTTGCCATCCAGAATCGCGGTACGCTCGGTGGCAACATCGTCAACGCTTCGCCGGCTGCCGATTCGCCGCCGGCCCTGCTCGCTTACGATGCTGAGCTCGAATTCGTGTCAGCTAGTGGTCCTCGCCGGCTTGATTATGAGAATTTCCACACCGGCTACAAACAAATGACGATTCGACCGGAAGAATTGCTGGCAAAGGTCCTGCTCCCGCGAAGCTCAAAACAGTTGCGCCACTACTATCGCAAAGTGGGCACTCGCAAAGCGCAGGCAATCTCAAAAACCTGTTTTGCCGCAACGGCCCGGATGGAAAACGATATTGTGGCCGACCTCAGAATTGCATTCGGAAGTGTGGCCCCGATTCCGCTTCGTTGCCTGAAAACGGAAGCAGCGATTCGAGGAACCAGGGTTGATGCTGACCTGATTCGGCAGGCTCGAAACATTTTGGGAAAAGAGATTGCGCCGATCGATGATATCCGTTCGACGCGAAATTATCGTTTTAAAGTCAGTCTCAACCTGCTGGAGGATTTTTTAACGCAGCTCCGAACTCAGTAACCCTTGCCGCTTGTCAGTCGCTTAGCCCAGCATGACTCCAACGCTTCTCAGGAAACTATTTCTCCGAGTGCTCCCGCTTGCCGTTGTCTTTTTAGTCGGCGCAATCAACGCTCAAGCTAATTGCCGCAATCAGCCGGTTCCTTCCGCGGGTAATCCGTTGCGCATGCTGGTGCTCGGCGATTCGATCATGTGGGGCCAGGGTTTGAAACAGGAGAGAAAATTCTGGTGGCGGGTAAAGTGCTGGCTTGAGGAAAAAACCGGACGCGAGGTTTTTGAAAAGGTAGTGGCCCACTCAGGCGCCCACCTCGATAATCCGGCCACCACACCGCCAAGGTTCACTTCGCGCGACGGCGAAGTTAATCTGCCGTTCCCCACAGTTAACCAGCAGCTGGATGACGCGCTGACCTACTATGGAAACGACCGCCAGAAAGTGGATCTGGTATTACTAGATGGCTGCATCAATGACGTTGACGTGAGCAACCTGCTCGACGCAACGGCGGCCCCGGAAGCGATACGTGAACGGATCATTGGTCCATGCCTCAATGGCATGCATGCTCTGCTGCGGCGTGTCACCCAGGCTTTTCCAAATGCACAAGTACTCGTAACCGGTTATTTCCGCATCGTCTCCACCGATACAGACGACAACGTGTTCCTGCGTCAACTGGTGAAAAAAATAAACAGCGGCAAGCCCGAGGCGAGGCGGATGACGGACAAACAGATGCGCGAACGCCTGATCACGATTTCGGAATTATGGTACAAAGTTTCGACAGCGAGCCTGGAAGAAGCCGTCAGGAGAATCAATCAGGAGAAAATGGAAGCAGGCTTGCCATCTCGCACCTCGTTTGTAGAGATTGGTTTTTCTCCGGAACATTCTTTTGCTGCTGCCAGCACTTTGCTGTGGACCTTCATGTTTGGGTCGACAAATCTTTCCGGAGTCAGAAAAGTAATAGTGGCGTTATCTTTTGGGACAGCCGCATACAAGCCAAATGACGACGTGCGAGAAAGCAGGGTCAAGAGTTGTAATGAAACTTTCAAGCGGCCCAAAGGCACGAAGGAAACCAAACCGGAAAAGGAGGCGCGCGAAAATCACCTGCTCATTTGCCGCTACGCCTCCCTTGGTCATCCGAATCAAATGGGCGCCTTGATCTACGCCGAGGCAATCAAAGGGAAATTGCAGGGCTTTGTTGACGAGGCGGCCCGTAAACGCGAACTAAACCGTGTGTTAACCCCCCAGTGAAAGGAATTCCCAACCATGAACGCATCTCCAGACTCAATTGAATTTCGTCGCAGCGTGGTCAGACCTGTCGAATGCATAAAAGCCGGTTACGAATTGATCCGCAGCCAATATTGGCTGTTCGTGGGCATTTCGGCGGTGGGGATGATAATTGCCGGCGTGGTGCCGCTCGGAATCCTGATGGGTCCGATGATGTGCGGAATTTATTTCACGCTCTTCAAACAAAGACGCGGGCACCGAATCGAGTTTGGCGATCTCTTCAAAGGGTTTGACTATTTCGGCGAGAGCCTGATCGCGGCGTTGCTGCACATGGTTCCCATCTTCATCATCATCATCCCGACTTACATAATTTTCTATATCAGCATGTTTGCGATGATGGCGGCGCAGGGTGGAGGCGAACCCGATCCAGGAATCCTGCTGGGGTTCTTTGGTTTCTGGGGAATCATCTGGCTGGTAATCATGGCGCTGCTCATTTTAATCTCCGTGGTCTTCACGTTTGCTTATCCGCTGATCGTTGATCGACGGCTTGGCGGATTTGACGCCATCAAATTGAGCCTGAAAGCCGCGATGGCAAATTTTGGGGGACTGCTGGGGATGGTGCTGCTCACCTCCCTCCTAACATTCGCCGGAGTCCTGCTCTGTTATGTGGGCGCGTTTCTGGTGATGCCGATAAGTTTTGGCGCCATCGCAGTGGCTTATGAACAAGTGTTTGGGCTAAGCACCGGCACCGCCGAACCGAATCTACCGCCACCGCCGCCGTCGTTTGTGTAACGCAAACTGTTAGTTTGCGTTTGAGTGATGTCCACATAAGCGGTTCGCAAACTAACTGTTTGCGTTACGTTTCAAACAGATCATGCCCGCTCCTAGACTTGTCATTCGCGCCAGGCAAGTAGTTCTGCCTGGATCGGTTGCGCCTGCGTCAATCCATATCAAGGGAGACGTAGTCGCGGCAATCGAGTCGTACGACAGCATCCCCGAGAGTTGCGAGTTGATCGAAGCAGACGATGACTCCATTGTGATGCCGGGTCTCGTTGACACTCACGTCCACCTCAACGAACCGGGGCGGACTAACTGGGAAGGATTTGCCACTGCCACACGAGCGGCCGCCGCCGGCGGGATCACCACAGTGATCGACATGCCGCTCAATTCCATTCCTCCAACTACAACCTTGCAGGGGTTCGAAACGAAACTTGAAGCGGCCCGCGGGCAGTGCCAGGTGGATGTTGGCTTCTGGGGCGGCGTGGTACCCGGCAACAGCGGCGAACTTGCCGCGCTTTTCAAGCATGGCGTTGTGGGATTCAAGTGTTTCCTTATCCATTCGGGCGTTGACGAGTTTCCCAATGTGACTGAAGACGATTTGCGCGCGGCTATGCCTGAGCTGACCAGACTGAATGCGGTTCTGATCGTTCATGCGGAAGTGCCGGGACCAATTAGCAGGACAGGCATTCCTGCATGTCCCACCGACAGTGAGTCGGATGAGAACTGTGTCGGTCCAATTTCGGCAGACAAGAATGTCGTGCCTACTAAATATCAAACCTTCCTCGCTTCGCGTCCTCGCGCCGCGGAAGACGAAGCGGTGGAGCTCATGATCCGTTTAGGCCGCGAATTTGGGACCCGAATTCACATCGTTCATCATTCTTCTGCGGATTCGTTGCCGACGTTGCGGGAGGCGAAAGCCGCCGGCGTTAGGATTACAGCGGAGACTTGTCCACACTACTTAACTTTTGCAGCCGAGGATATTTCTGATGGCGCGACGGAGTTCAAGTGCTGTCCGCCAATTCGCGAACGTGAAAACCGAGAACAGCTCTGGCAGGCTCTTGCTAACAAAACGATTGACATGATCGTCTCGGACCACTCGCCATGTCCGCCGGAGATGAAGCTGCCGGAGACGGGCGATTTCCTCGCCGCGTGGGGCGGAATTTCTTCTTTGCAACTGCGTCTACCGATAGTCTGGACCGAGGCGAACAGGCGCGGCTTTTCAATGCACGACGTGACGCGATGGTTGTGCAGTGCTCCCGCTCAGCTCGTGGGCCTGTCCAACCGTAAGGGTTTGATTAAGATTGGATACGACGCTGATTTTGTTATTTGGAATCCTGAGAAGGAGTTTACGGTCGAAGGCCAGGCGCTCCATCACCGCCATAAGTTAACGCCATATCAGGGTTTCAAACTCAAAGGTACGGTGGAGAAAACTTTTCTTCGCGGCCGGAAGATATATGATAGCGGCGAATTTACTGACGAACCGCACGGAATCTTTCTGACAAAGTAGGACAGACATTCCTGGTAGGACAGATATTCTTGTCTGTCCCTCCAATAATCTGGAAACAACCATGGACAGGCACGAATGCCTGTCCTACCTGAACATCATGGACTTCACTGAACTAATCGATCTTGCCGCAGAAAAACTTGGCGGTGCCGTTCTCTACGCCAACGACGAATTCTTCGCGCCCAAAGAAAATCTTCTTAAAGCGAGCGCCCCCATTTGGGCCGAAGGCAAATATACGGACCTTGGCAAATGGATGGACGGCTGGGAGTCGCGTCGCCGTCGCACGCCAGGCTTCGACTGGTGCATTATCCGGCTTGGCCTTTCGGGCCGGATCCGCGGCGTCGTAGTAGACACCAGTTTCTTTCGCGGAAACTATCCCGAGCAATGTTCGATCGAAGCCTGCGCCATCGATGGCCATCCTGATGTTCAGCAGTTAACTGCAGACTCTGTTCACTGGACTGAGATTTTGCCAGTTTCAAATCTTGCCGGTGATTCGCAAAATGCATTTCCGATCACTAGCAATGATCGCTTCACTCACCTGCGTTTCAAGATCTATCCTGATGGCGGCGTCGCGCGTTTACGAGTTTATGGCGAGGTTGTTCCTGATTGGGCGAGGCTAAAACGCATCGGCGGCGAGATCGATTTAGCGGCAGTGGAAAATGGCGGACTGGTTCTCGCTTGCAGTGACATGTTTTTTGGCCACCGTCACAACCTGATCATGCCGGGCCGTTCGGCAAACATGAGCGACGGCTGGGAAACGAAACGCCGTCGCGGCCCTGGCCACGATTGGGTGACGATCAAACTCGGCGCCCCGGGACAGATCAAGCGACTCGAAGTGGATACCTCCTTCTTTAAAGGAAACTTCCCGGAGAGCTGTTCACTCGAAGCTCTCCACGCCGGTTCTTTGTCGGTCGAAGAGTTGAACGACCAGGCGATGACGTGGAGAAATGTTTTGCCGCGCACAAAACTTCTCGCGCACACCCGGCACTACTTCGAAACCGAGATACTCGAAGCCGGTACTGTCTCGCACGTTCGTTTCAATATTTTTCCTGACGGGGGCGTGAGCCGTCTGCGGGTTTACGGAAATATCAGCAGTTAGTTTTCGCACCAAGCTTTGGAGACTAATCTCAACCGACTCAATCTTCTTCCGGCTAGTGAAGCCGAAGAGGAACTGCTGAAGTGCTGTGGCTCCAAAGCCTGGGCGCGGCAAGTGGCAGCTGCACGGCCGTTCACGAGCGTCGAGGAATTAACCGGAAAGGCCGAACAATTCTGGTGGGACCTTCAGCCCGACGATTGGTTGGAAGCGTTTCATAGCCACCCGAAGATCGGCGAGAAGAAAGCCGCGGCGAAGACTGCACTCGAAGCGCAGAAGTGGTCCGCACAGGAACAATCCGGGGTGGAAGCGTCCGGCGAGCACGTTCTCAACGAGCTCGCCGAGTTGAATCGCGGTTACGAAGAAAAGTTTGGTTTCATCTTTATTGTGTGCGCGACTGGTAAAACTTCCGCAGAGATGCTGGAGCTCTTGCGTGAGCGATTGAAAAATCCACGTGAAGTCGAACTGCGCAACGCCGCTGCCGAGCAGGCAAAGATCACGGACCTCAGGTTAAGAAAGTTGATTTCGAACTTTGGCTCAAGTTGATCGATGCTTTAAGCGGTCGCGTTTGTAATCTGAGAAGACTCTTCAAAACAATCCAGGAAGTCACACGAAAAACACCGAGAATTCGTTCGTGTTATTTCGTGACTCTTCATGGATCGCTTTGGTGCTATCGGTAGATTTTTGTTGACTCTGAAACTGCTGACTGTAGACTCCCAGACTGTCGCATGAGCACCATTTCAACGCATATCCTCGATGTATCGCGCGGAGCACCTGCGGGCGGTGTGGCGGTGCGCCTCGAACGTCAGAATACAAATGAGAGCTGGACCGAGCTGAGCCATGCCTGGACCGACGATGATGGCCGGGTGAAACCTTTTTTTCTGGTGGAAGAACCACTGCTCGGCGGCACCTATCGGCTGGTCTTCGACACTGAGCCCTACTTCACCGGTCTGGATCAGGAATATTTTTATCCGCAGGTCACTGTAGTTTTCAGAATTGACGATGAGGCACAGCATTATCACGTGCCGCTGCTGATCAGTCCGTATGGTTATTCCACCTATCGCGGTAGTTGACCCCGGAAAACTCGAATTGAAGAAACCCTTCTGGTGAAAACAGAGAGAGGATGCAGGAACGTGAGTCTGAAATTCTGCCGGTTAGCTCTGCTGCTCTTGCTGGCTAGCGTGGCCCTCAATGTAAGGGCACAGAGTGCGACCCCCGAGTGGAAGCGGTACGAACTCGGCCAGGGGAATTTCAGCGTACTCCTTCCCCGCGAGCCCAGAGAAGAAACTCCACCCACTCCCGCTTCGGTGGGATTGAAGATTGAGTCTCACATCTACTCCACAGGTGGACCGGAAGGGAGCTTCGTCGCGCAATACAATCTTTTGGGGGAGCCCGCCGCTTCCTGGAGCGCCGCCGCCCGTGAGGTCTTTCAGGATAGCGTGTGGATCGGCGCCGCTGAGGGTGTTGATAAGCAGATGGAAGCCGCAAAGCTTGATCAGCGCATCAAGGTGGTAGAGAAGAGAGCAATTAAATTTAGCGGTTATCCCGGTCGGGAAGTGGTTTTTACCCTTGGGCCATTTCAGGGACGAATGTGGACAACGCTCATCGGCCGGCAAGCGATGGTAGTGGGAAGTGTGGACACTCTTCCGGCGCAACAGAAGTTTTTAGATTCGTTCACTATCAAACTGGTACCCCTGGGCTCGTCACCGAAACAAACGCCAACTCCATAACGCGATAAAAAATTTGCCGGGTGGCCGGCGCGGCGGTGCAAAGTTATGAATCTCGATCCGACTATCAGCGAGTGGCTGAACTTGATCTTGCGTTGGGTGCACGTGTTTGCGGGCATCATGTGGGTGGGCACGACCTACTACTTCACCTGGCTCGACGCGCGATTAACCGAGGAAGAAAAGGCCGCTCTCAATACCGGCAACGCTGCGCAAATCTGGATGGTCCACAGCGGTGGCTTTTATCTCGTTGAAAAACGAAAGGTGCCTGATGAACTTTCGCGCAAGCTTCATTGGTTTCGGTGGGAGGCGGGAACGACCTGGCTCAGCGGGATGGCCCTGCTCCTGCTGATGTTTTATATCGGCGGCGGTTCCGGATTGATTGGAGACATGGAAATTCGGCCCTGGGTGGCAATTGCTATCGGATTGGGGACTTTGATCGGCGGCTGGATAGTCTACGATCTAATGAACCTCTCGCCGCTCGGTAAGAATGAAAAGGCGTTTGCGGTAATTTCGTATGTGATGATCGTTGCCGTGGCTTATGGTCTAACTCGCGTGCTCAGTGGCCGTGCAGCTTACATTCACGTCGGGGCGATGTTTGGAACGATCATGGCGGCCAACGTATGGATGCGAATTCTCCCTGCGCAACAGAAGATGATCGAGGCAATTAAGGAAGGCCGCAAACCTGACGACGCGCTCTCAGGGCAGGCAAAGTTTCGCTCAAAGCAAAACACTTTTATGGCCGTGCCCGTCGTGTTCCTGATGATCAGCAACCACTTTCCGGGCGTCGCCTACGGTGAGCAGTATAACTGGGTGATCCTTGCGGTACTCGTTTTGCTCGGCTGGGTTGCCGCGAAATTTATTCGAAGAGCTTAGTCCTGTCGGAACCGCCTGCGTCAGCGGGCGGCATAAATTAGCAACAAGGTTTCATGGCCAGCGTTTACCCGCCCGCGGACGCAGGCGGTTCTGACTATTTCGCCAGCGGGCGGTTCTGACTATTTCGCGAGTGGGAAGATTGGCTCGATATCGACGGGCACATTCCCGAGCCGGTCGAATGCATTCTTCATCGGCGGGCGAATCACCGCATACTTGTCCAGCAAAGCTTTCGCTTTTTCATATGAACCTTCCGCTTGCAGCGTCAGGATCTCGCGGGTCAGCTTGGCCACCGCGTCCTTAATCTTCGCGTGATTGATGCTGAATGTTCCGGCCTTTTCATTTACCTCAATCGCACCTTCGTCGATCAAATAGTTGAACTGCATCGCCACGCCGCGACCGTGTGCCTCGGTAATTCCAAAACGAACTGAACGAAAGGCGCTCGCGAGAAAGGTTGTATAGAGCGTCCGCTCCATCTGTTTATCAATCACACCTTTGTCGATCAGAAACTGCAGCGCCCAAAGCCCGCTGATGTCGGCCTTTGCTTCCTCGATCGCTGATGAAAGTTCCTTGAGTTGTTTGCGCACTGTTGTCTGCTGGCCATCGACCACGATGTTGTGCGGGCCCAGACCATGCATTAGCTCGTGCATCAGGATGTGCGTGAAAAAAGCGTCGAAGGCCAGAAGCCTCTGCTGCGCAGGACTGAGCACTACGCGAGAAATGGGAACCAGGGTCTTGGCAAACTTCGCGTCCTGCACATTTTTCAGCATCACCCGCTTCGAGCCTTTTTCTTTGACCACGCGCTCGTCATTAGGCAGGTTGAAGGCAGCTGTTTGCACCCCGCTATTGCCCTCGCCGGAACTGAAAACATTATTCACCACACGGATCGGCGATGCGGCCCCCAGCTTTGGATTGCGATACTTCGCATCCATCGGCAAATTATCTTCCAACTCCTGGAGATGCTGGCTGAATCGGGCGAGCTTCGCGGTTTCGCCTTCGTCACGCAGGGTAACGTAAGCCTCAAACGCAGCCTTGTAACTGAACAGTTCGTCTTCGTAAGTTTCGTATGGGCCAATCGTCAACTCAATCGGCGAATCGAGATCCATCCAGGCGACATCGCTCGCGTAGTAGTCGTCGG
Source organism: Pyrinomonadaceae bacterium (assembly GCA_963724185.1). Taxonomy (GTDB): domain Bacteria; phylum Acidobacteriota; class Blastocatellia; order Pyrinomonadales; family Pyrinomonadaceae; genus PSRF01. The sequence continues at coordinate 682,425 of CAVRTN010000004.1, forward strand.
AAGCGAACGCCGCGGCGCGCCTGGTCAGATAGTCTTTCAACGACTGGTTGGTTGTTAGCGCGGCAGCTTCGTTGAGTAACTTTGCCGCGGGTTTCAAAAACTCAGCGTACGCCTCGCTGTACGGCACTGTAGTAAGTTTTTTGTCAGAGCCACGGCGAATCAACCAAAAGAAGCCGGTCGCCTTTTGTTTTTCAGCTTCAGAGAGTCCCGTCACCCACGCATTGAATTCGTCACGAGTCATATCGTCGGGATAGTAATTCGCGTTATGCGGCTTTTCGCGAGGCACGCCCTCGATGAAGGGCTCCTTATCGTCAAGGCGCGACCATGGGCCATCATTGATGAGAAAATAATGCAGCCGCTGGCGGCCGGCAACGCTCTTATCAGCCGCAAGCGTTTCATGAAGCCCATCATTGCCATGCCAAACCTGGCGCAGGAACAGCGGATCCAAAAGCTTTGCCGCCTCGATTATTTTCTTCAACGCCTTGCGATCGCCCAGCGAAAGGTGGGAAGTGCCGGCGGTCAGGATGGTCGGCGCAAAGCGGCGAATCTTTTTGGCCAGCTCGGGATCGCCCCCAGCGGTTTTCTGTGCGCGCCTTGGCATCCCGGAAACATTTACCACTAAAGTCGCCAAGAGCAACAGGGTTACGAGCGATCTCATTTTCGCCTCCTGAAAATAATCGACAATCAGATTTCTATCTTCAAATCGGTGAGTTGCTTCGCGTTTCTTTCGATTTCCTGGCGCTCCGAAGGACGCAAAGGCCTCGCAAAGAAATGCAAAGGGCAAACAAAAGCTCCCAAGGCGAACTACAAGTTCTGCCGGTTATTCAAAATCTTGACGAATGATCCCGACCGCAGTTCCGCGATCGTCAGGCCAGACAAATCAATCGCTTCTTCTTCGGTTAGGGCGCCGCAATTAATCGCGCGTAAGAAATAGTTGAGCAGGCCCTGACCAGTGGCCGCATCATCAAACACGTCGCCCACCAAAGTCGCCTTGGCAGCCTTCTCCACAAAGTTTCGCAAACGCTCCGACGCGGCATCCAGGCTTTCCAGGAAAAAAGCATAGACCGCGGCATAACGCGTGGGAAGTTGGGCGGGATGTAGATCCCAACCCTGGTAGAAAGCTCCGGCGAGCGAATGTTGAATATGGTCGTAATGAAGTTTCCAGGCACGATGCACGGTGAGCCGGTTCTCTTCGATCTGCTCTGACGTAAGTGGCGTGCCTCCTTCGCTAAAGCGATGCGGCGCAACCGGCATGATATTGGTGGCGCCATCGGACAGCCAGATGCCGGTGCCGCCGAGCGACACCTGCATCATGTGTTTAGCGAAGTCGCAAGCGGGATGCATCATGTGTTGGTGCGCCGCTGTGATGCTGCAACTCGCCGTGTAGTCGTAGGTGCCAAAATGCGCCGCCACGCAACGCCCTCGCGCCGCTGCCAGCAACAACGGAAGATTAATGTTGCCCTGAGCGTTGATGATCGATTGCGTCGTTTCAATCATCATCTCCATCTTTAGCGATCCGTTGGCCAGTCCCGTTTTACTTTCGAGCAGTTCAAAAATATCAACCAGCGCGGAAACCTGTTCGGGGATAGTGATCTTCGGGAGGGTAACCACAAAATTCTTCGGTAACTTCCCGCCCGACTTCTCCAGCAAAGTGGAAACGAAAATGTCGAGGGTGCGCGCACTGCGCGATCGCAGTTCTTCCGAGAACGTTTTGATTCGAATGCCGATGAATGGCGGAAGGGTGCCTGCGGTCATTCCTTCAGCAACCTCAGTAGCCGCAGACGCGGCATGTCCATCTTCTTCATCGTCGGGACGATTGCCATAACCATCTTCAAAGTCGATGCGAAAATCTTCGACGGGTTCGCGCCGGAGTTTTTCATTAACGCGTTTGTAGATTGTGTGCGCCAGCCACGCCGGTTTATTTTCACGACGGACGGCGTCCGGATCTGATTCCAGGCGCTCGGTAACTGAATCAGAATCGTCATGCGCATCGAGTAGCTGCGATGCGCCCGGCAAACCGAGAGCATTTGCCAATACAAAAAAGTCAGGCGCGAATTGATCGAGCGAACGGCGGGCCAGCGCGCCCAGCCGTTGCGCCGAATCCGACTTGAAAAGGTGCGCGCCGCCATACACCGTATGCACCGGCTGCCGATTACCTGTTTCGCCTGGATACTGCGTGGCAAATTCCTGATTGGCCTGAGTCAACTGCGACATCACATCGCGGAGGGTATTCTCTGGAAGAGACGTCTTCATAAGTTCCCTTTTCGAAAGTGTGAACGTTGGTTAAAGTATGCCTGCGACTTTATTACAGACCGCGGGAAAGTCAAAGCAAGGCCGTCGTCGAAAATGAAGCACACCCGCCGCGTCTCGCGCCCCTTATTTTTCCGGTCCGGCTGAGCTCCACGACTCAGGAGCTCGACCAGATCGAAACGGAGGCAGTCAAATGAGAAACCTGTTGCTTTTGCTGCTCATCTCAGGCAGTTCGATAGTAGTTGTTCCCCAGCAGAATCCGATCTCGTCTTCAGAAAGCTCATCTCTCGAGGTGATGGAATTCAGGTGGACCCGGCGCCGCCAACCCGCCGAAAAACTGGAGCCGGGAATTCCCCAACCGAGCGCCATGGTGAATCCCGCCACCCGCACCTACGAACGCAGCACGCGGATCAATCAACCCAGGGGCGAGCGGGATCCTACGGCCGACACGATCGAGGCACGCAGCGCTGAGATGGAAAAAAATGTTCAGGAAGCGCGCGGGCCGAAACCAGTCGATGGATTTGCGTACAAGGTGAAAGTCAAAAACGGTAGCTCGAAAGTCGCCGATATAGTTTTTTGGGAGTATCAATTTAACGATCCATCAACTCCGGGTGCGCCAACGCGCCGGCAATTCCTTTGTGCCGTCAAAATAGATCCTGACAAGACGAAAGACATTCAAGCCTTCAGCCTTTTGGCGCCGGGAATTCTTAACGCCGCTGTTGGCGAAAAGAGCTCGTCGAATCCCGTTCAGGAAAAGGCTGTGATCAATCGCGTCGAATATGTAGATGGGACCATCTGGCGGCGCAAGGGTTGGAATTTCGGCGAGATCAGGCAGAACTACCTGCGCGCAGTCGCAGCGCCGTGGGGCAAAGAGATGTGTCGCGTGCTTTGAGGTTCACTTAATCGCGCAATCGCATTTCTACTTTTGGTGCGGTGCCTTTTCACCCTTTTCCTTGGCGCCACGCGCGCCTTCTTTGGCTGCTGCGTTTTCTATCTCTGCATTCACTTCGCCACCGATAAGAATTGCCGCACCGGTCAGGTAAAGCCACAACATCAGCACGATAACTGCGCCGAGCGCGCCATACGTTTTGCTATATGAATCGAAAAAGTGGAGATAGACTCGAAAGGTGAATGAGACGAGAAGCCAAAGGATTACTCCCAACACCGAACCCGGCGTTATCCAAATCCATTTTTGACCCTTAACGTCGGGAGCGAAATAGTAAATGAAAGCGAAGGCCAGCAGCACAAAAACCAGCGCAATTGGCCACTGGATCACCTTCCAGGCAAACTCGAATGCCCCGCCAAAACCGTAACTGCCGGCGACATAGTCCGCGATTCTTCCACCAGAAAGTACAATCAACAACGCCGAGATAATCAACAGCGACAAAACAATCGTGAGACCGATAGCGGTGAGACGCTGCTTCCACCAGGCGCGCGACTCTTTGACGTCGTAAGCAATGTTGAGCGCTTCGGTAATTGCGCCCATCCCGTTTGAAGCAGCCCACAGTGCCGCGAGAATTCCGAACGCGATCTTGCCGCCGCCGCTCGAGTTAGTTACTTCCAGGATCGTCGTGTTCACCAATTGAGACGCGGAAGCAGGGAGCACCGTGCCCAGATAGGCAAACAGACTATCGCGCAGACCCGTTTCGGATCCCATCACCAGGCCGATAACCGACGTCAGGAAGAGCAGGAGCGGAAAAAGGGCGAGAAGAAAATAGTAGGCGAGTTGGGCGGCCCGGCCGAAGACTTCATCGTCCTGGATTTCGGCCCAGACGCGTTTGCCAAGGTCCTTCCATGTCAGGCCGCCAAGTTTCCAAAGCGATGCCATATCTTTACACCGTCCACTGTTCGATTTTGCTCAGCTCAGAATGCGACTTGGGGTGAACAGCAATGGCCGTGCCTCCCCGGTCGTTCAGCAGTCCAACTTTGACCTGATCAAATGAAAGGCCCCGACTGTTCAGGGCCTTTCATTTTCTTAAGCGGCAAGGCTTACGAGGAGTGCCGCAGGTTACCGCGCCAAAAGACTACAGGGATTTAGATGTGAGCCGCTGAGAGCCGCCACGCAATCCTGGAATGGCAGGTCGCGGCAAAAACTATTTGCTCGCGGCATAGTTGTCAAGGTTGATTCAGTCGGGCCCGTCGCGCTAGTCGCGCTTCAGTTTGGGGCTCCCATATTGATCCAATCCCTAATCATGTTGAGATGGGTCCCCGAAAGCGGCGACGTCGACACGACCGCGCCAGTCCACGGCATTTGAAATCCACAGCCCGTTTCCGATCCGAATGGACCGCAGACGGTGACGTCGCAACCGCCAAGGCCTGAGTGCGTGCCTTCCACCTTACGGTAGAGGAAAGAATTGTTGGCTGAACCTGCCTCCACACGTTGCATTGATGGACGCCCGCAGGAAGAGATACCAACGATCTGCGCATACGCATTGCCCGATTGCAGATTTAGATTTCCGGGCGGCGAGCCTCCCTGGTGGCAACTGGCGCATTGAGGCGTAAAGATTTGAGTTCTTATGTCGTTGAAAGCCGAAGGTGGCGATGGCGACCCTCCAGTGAATTCTCCACAAAGATTGCCTTGCCAGAAATTCCCGGCGTTGCCGAAAGTGTCCCCGAATGTCTGAAGAACACCCGGTTGATGCGGATCGATGAATGGTGTATCAGGGCGATCGACACTATTCCAGAAGAGATCGTGCGTAACCTTTGCATGAGGCATGACACGCTCAGAACAGACACGGCTTTCAACACCACCGAGTATGTCAATCACCTGCTTTCCATTCACGAAGGTCAATTCGGGAACAGGGTTTGTTGCGTGACAGGTACGGCAGGAATTCCCCACGACGTGCTTGTACATTTCCTGTCTCAAGGGCTGAGCTGACCAGCGGTCGCTCGCTGCCGGCGCGCTGGGGTCATCTATCACCAGCAACTCTTCCTGATCCGTAGTTGGCACTCCGTTGTCTCCGTCGTACATCTCAGCCACATAAAGCTGAGTGTGAGCGCCGGCATTTCCGGGGAGCACCATCTGTTCGTTCAGGATTTTGAACTCATCCTGCTGTGACGCTTTATCAAACGGCGCGGCCGCGTAATTGAAGTTATGAAGATCGAATGCGAGAAACTCCGATCCGAGTTTGACCAGACTGAAGTCCCCCGGCCCTCCAAAACTCGGAACGCCGGTGTTAGGACCACCCGCATAGTGGCCTCCGTGACAGACCATACAGAGTTGGGGGACGGGCCGGATCCCCTTCCCATCCAGATTCGCCGCGTTAACCCTGGCGCCTTCCGGGTGGGCCACACCGTTGACGTCGTACACGTACACGAAGAACTTGACCACCATGTCCCCGGACGGATCTCCATCGATCGGGGCGTTCTCCATGGCCACGGTAGCGATCTTCGCGGTCCCCAGAACTGCGGCGTTAACATCGTCGATATCGGGCGTGTCAATGTTTCCGTAGTTGGTCACGTAACATCCCACGTTGGCGCCAGTCTTCTTGCAGTGCATTTCGCGCCCAAAACCCAGATCGCCGGAATTTGAGTAAATGGCGCAGGTCTCGCCGGCAGCCAGGTTTGTGCAACCTGGCCCACCTGCCCCCATGCCATGAACGGTCTTGAAGCCATTAATCCCGTCGAGATTTTGACGCGTGCCATTGGGATCTACTTTGTTGTAGTAGGCGGTTGTGGCCAGATTAAGCTGACCGGAAAGCGTGCCCGGGTTCGTAATATCGCTCTCAACTAGCGAGGTGGCGTTGAAACTCGTGATCCCGTGCAAAAACTCCCCACTGATCGGAACGATCGGCAGCGTCTGGGGAATAATCTCAACCAGAGTAGAGCAAGCTGTGTACTCAGGTCCGAAAGGAAGATTCGGATCGGTCGGGTTTTGCGAACCGCCCGTGTTAACCACAAAAGTGCCGAAAGGGATGTTCGTTACCGGATCGTATGGAGCGAGCGTGATGTTGGTGTTGATGGGGAGATTATAAACGACGTGCTCTGTTTCCAGGGAGTTATCAATTGGTTGGTCCAGGACGCGCGGCGCGCTTGTTCCCATTGGCACGATCACCTGCATTCTGAAATTCCCAGGCAGCTCATCGTGCGAAGCATCAACGCGGACACAAGCCTGACCAATCTTGAGGACGTCGGCGTTGATCGGTGAAAAGTGGCTTACTTTCGCGACGTATGTGTTTCCCTGCAATGATGCGTGAACACTCTTGTCCTCGCTCCAAACTCCTTTTTGTTCGTCGTAATAGAGAATCGGAATGCTTGCGGGAATAGTCCCGCCTGCCATCAGCTGTGCCGAGTCCACCGGTATAATCAACTCCGCGGTGGCGCCGGGCTTAAGGTTGAATTCTGTTCCGCCTGAACTGATCTCCACTATGGCCGCCCCATAGCTTTCCATAACCTGAGTGCCACGCCCCACTTCAACTGTGTAGTCGCCCGGCATCTGATCCGGCGACATTAGATCAATGGTCGACAGTGAAATGTCGACGTTGCCGGCGGGCGCGTTGCCGCGGTCATCCTGGAGAGAATTTGCCGGGATACGCACGCGCACTCCCGGACCACAACCTTCTTTGTTGAAATAACGAGCCAGCGAGGGAGACTCTTCTCTATCCATTGCAATTACCTTTCTCTTGCCGTCCTGTCGAATGGGCCGTACACCGCCAGGGAAGGTCCTTCCGTCAAATTTCAAGCTGGCTGGGCCAGGACAGCCGACCTTTGAACGCCTGTCTTGAACGTCGATATCAGCTGCAGCATTGACCGATGTTACCGTCGCAGGTCTCAGCACGAAGCGACCGCCCGTCAGCCCGCGATCCAGGATCCGTGAGATCAATGAAAATCCTGGTTTCCTGATATTGAGAACGTAACGCTTGCTCACTGGAGCCGTGGAACGGAAAAACCCTGCGGCATCGGTCTTAACGCTCTGGTCATTAATGGTGACCACCGCATCTGACAGCGCGCCACCGCCGGCGGAAAGCACTGTCCCCGAGAAGACAACTCCTCTGCGATCCACTCGCACCGACAGCGCGCGTCTCGAAAAACCGCCCTTGCCATCCGAAGCAATCATGGCTAAAGAGTAAAGTCCGTCCGTCGCCGGCATCCTCCACTCTACACTCTGACCCGTTGGACTACTGACATTTCCAGATCCCGGATCCACGAGCCACTGAAAATCTATTTTGTCGCCATCCGGATCCTCGGCCTTGGCTTCTAGTTTCAAAGTCTCACCAGGATTCGCCACCTGCACGTGCTCGCCCGAAGCGTGATGGAGCACGAGGGGATCTACTCTCGGTGGCGCGTTGTCAATGGTCAAATCGATCTCGTGAAACGCGGCGCCCCTTAGGTTTGCTTCCGGCCGAACCTCCTGAACACCTACTCCTTGTTGGACGCGGGCCGCCAGAAAAAGATGGGCCCTCGAAGGGACGTGTGGAAGCAGGTAGTCACCGAAGTTGTTTACCAGCGCCTCTTGCCGCTGTGCTTTGTTCTCGTCCAGGAGCGCGACGCTGCCGAAGACGTTGACGTCACCCATGGGTTCAAGTAAGCGAAACGACGATCCATCGGAGAGTTTGACGTTGCCGTAAACCAATGTCGCCTCTTCGCGTCTCTTGATGTCTATGCGAACGGTACTCAGGTGCACCGGCGCGGTGGTGACAGTCACAGGATTGTTGGCGCAACCGGAATCGAAGCTGTCCGACTCCCAGCAGACTTGGTATCGACCCGCCGCGGCCGGCAAAGTGAAACGACCCGAAAGGTCGGTAGTCACCGCGTCGCCTTTGGAGTTGTCGCCGAGGTTGAGAAGATGCACTTTGAGTCGAGGGATATAGATGTCTTTGCCGGCGTTCTTATTGTCACTCGCCTGACGTTTCCCGGCCTGCGGCACTCGCACGGCCATGTACCCGCGCACGAAAGGCTTAATCTTCGCAACCGGAGCCTTTTTCTTGCAGGCAACACCCCAGCAGATGAGCCCAAGGATAGTGAAGAGTATTGCTCCACTGACTACAACACGTCGTTTCCGATTATCGTTAGCTGAAGAGATTTTTGTGGCAGGTAGATGCTGATCCATTGGATCCTCCTTTGGCTGCAGGACGCCTCGAATGTGGTCATCCCGAACCTCAATGGGTGAAGTGGGTAATTGGCTGGATCTGGCGAGTATGCAGGAAGGCAGAGGCTCGTGAGTATTCAGCCCTTCATGAGAACGGCGGCACAATATTCCTGTCTATTGGAAAAGTCAATAGCTTTCTGGCCGGGATTTGAGAGTTTTTTTGAGGCAACAGAAGAGTTCAGAAGTTCGGCAAGGCTTCGACCCGGAGATCGACTTCCTTTCGCCTCATCTGATCTCGTCGTCTCCATTCGATCGATGTCGAAAAGAGACTCGCTGCTACTGTTAATTAGGGAAATATTGGTAGCGCATACGGGACTCGAACCCGTGATCTCTGCCTTGAGAGGGCAGCGTGTTAACCAACTACACCAATGCGCCGCAGGAATGCGAGGTAGGGATTATATGAGTCCGACCGGAGTGTTAGCAAACCGCGCGTCTTTCCCCAGATAATCCTAGCCGCAACTGCAGGACGCGGTTAGAATATGCCTGCATTCTGCTCCTGTAAAATCTATGAACATCGTCGTGTTGCGAGAAACACTGCCGGGCGAAGCGCGTGTGGCGCTAATGCCGGAGTCGGTGAAGAAGCTTGTAGCGTTGCAAGCGTCCGTATCGGTCGAGAGTGGCGCCGGGCTGGGCGCGGCGCGAACAGACGATGACTATCGCGAGTCTGGCGCGGAAGTTTCCAGTGATCGCAACGCCCTGCGCGAATCGGCAGATGTTCTGGTCACCGTAAATCGTCCCTCAAACGAAGACTTCGCGGGACTCAAAAACGGCGCGGTGGTGCTGGGCTTCCTTCGTCCCCTCGACGAGCCGGCGGCACTCGAGCCGGCCCTGGCGCACGGGCTAACCACATTTGCGATGGAATTGATTCCGCGCATCACCCGAGCGCAGGCGATGGATGCGCTTTCGTCAATGGCCACCGTAGTTGGTTACAAAGCGGTGGTCATCGGCGCCTCTCAGATCCCAAGAATGTTTCCACTATTGATGACCGCCGCAGGCACTGTGCCTCCAGCGCGAGTGCTGGTGCTCGGTGCCGGCGTTGCCGGTTTGCAGGCAATCGCCACCGCGCGTCGCCTGGGCGCAGTGGTTGAAGCTTACGACGTCCGTGCGGCAGCCGGAGAGCAGGTGCGTTCGCTTGGGGCCACTTTTCTTGAAGTTGATTTGGGTGGAATCAAAACGGAGGATGCCGGCGGTTATGCGGTCGAGCTTTCGGAAGAGGCGATGGCGCGAGGTCGCGACTTAATTGCTCAACATGCCGCCACCGCGGATCTGGTTATCACGACCGCGCAGGTTCCCGGCAGGCGCGCGCCGCTGTTGGTAACTGAAGCAGCGGTCAACGGAATGAAGCGCGGTGCGACAATCATCGACCTCGCCGGCACCACTGGCGGAAACTGCGCCCTGAGTCAACCAGATGAAACCGTGGAACGAAATGGCGTGACTATTCTCGCTCCTACAAACCTTGCCGCTAGTGTGCCGGTCCACGCGAGTCAACTCTATTCCCGCAACGTCACTTCGTTTCTCAGTCTGTTAATTAAAGAGGGGTCGTTGAATATCGACATGAATGACGATGTCGTTGGTCCGTCGTGTGTAACGCATGCCGGACAAGTCGTGAACAGCCGGGTGGCGTCGGCGTTGAACGCCGCTGTTCGACAAACTTGAGTCTGTCATTCTTTAAGGCGGCAAGCTGAAGCTTGTCGAACGGAGTACGATTTATGTCTGCTGAAACACTAATTTCCGCGCTTTACGTTTTCGCGTTGGCTGCGTTTCTTGGTTACCAGGTGATCTCGCGCGTGCCACCTCTGTTGCATACGCCTTTAATGTCAGCGACCAACGCGATCTCGGGAATCTCGCTCGTCGGTTCAATTGTTACTGCCGGAGCCGACTACAACACCGTCAGCACGATACTTGGTTTCACTGCAGTCTTTTGTTCCGCCACAAATGTAGTCGGCGGATTCGTAATCACCGATCGCATGTTGAGGATGTTCAAACGCAAACCAACGGCAAGTCAGGCAGAAAGCAAGAAACAGTGATCCACAGATTACGCAGATTTCGCAGATTCGATAGAAAGAAAGCCGTGAAGCCAGACTTTAGGTGTCATGCTTGGCAAGTGGTCTCAAGGGCATGAAATCTGCGTAATCTGCGGATAGTGTCTTAGCGATTAATCGAACAGCAACGCTTAACTAAACAGTGCGCACCTACTTCATCGAACTCAGTTACCTGCTGGCGTCAATCCTTTTCATCCTGGGATTGAAAGGGCTGAGTCATCCCGAAACCGCCAAGCGCGGTATGCACCTGGCTGAGTTTGGCATGCTGATGGCCATCGTCGGCACGCTGCTGCACCTCGACATCATCAATTACACCTGGATCATCCTCGGTCTGGTGTTGGGATCGCTCGTCGGCCTGGCCATGGGATTTTGGGTGCCGATGACGGCAATGCCGCAGCGGACTGCACTCTCACACGCCTTTGGCGCCTTCGCCGCAGCACTGGTCGGCATCTCGGAATTTTATCGCCACGGCGGACACGTGGATAAAGTCACGATGGCGGCAATCGGTTTCGAAGTGATGCTCGGCGCGTTGACTACAACTGGAAGCCTGCTCGCTTTTGCGAAATTGCAGGGACTGGTCCGCGGCACTCCCGTCACTTACAAAGGCCAGAACATTTTTAACATGGCACTGCTGGCGACAACCGCGGGCATCTTTGTCTACCTGATCATTGTGCCTGGCTCAATGCCGCTGTTTTTCGCGATGGCCGCCCTCGCGTTCATTTTTGGAATACTCCTGGTGATGCCCATTGGCGCCGCCGATATGCCGGTCGTCATGTCGCTGCTAAATTCATATGCGGGTTTGGCCTCGGCGGCGACAGGTTTTGTATTGTCGAACAAAGTCCTGATCATCGCCGGCACGCTCGATGGCTTCTCAGGATTTATTCTTTCGGTATTGATGTGCCGAGCCATGAACCGCTCAATGACCAACGTGCTCTTCGGCGCATTTGGCAGCGCGGCAACCACGTCAGCAGCGGGCGACCAGACAGGAACGATGCGCGAGGTAAGCCTTGAAGACATCGCGGTGCAACTGGCTTACGCGAGCAAGGTTGTGTTCGTGCCTGGTTATGGGTTGGCGACTGCCCAGGCGCAACATGCGGTGCGCGAATTGGCGGACACACTTGAGAAGCGAGGCGTGACGGTGAAGTATGGGATTCATCCTGTCGCCGGACGCATGCCCGGTCACATGAATGTATTGCTCGCCGAAGCCAATGTGCCTTATTCGTCGCTGTACGAGTTGGAACAGATCAATCCGGAGTTTCCCACGACGGATGTGGCGGTAGTGATCGGCGCAAACGACGTAGTCAATCCAGACGCGCGCGACAACCCCGCCAGTCCGATTGCCGGCATGCCGATTCTTGAAGTCGATCGCTCGAAGTCTGTTGTCGTTTTAAAACGCGGGCAGGGGCGAGGATTTTCGGGGCTGGAGAATCCGCTATTCTTCAAAGATGTGACCGGCATGCTCTATGGCGACGCCAAGGAAACGCTGACCAGATTGGTACAAGCCGTTCAACAAGCCTGATTATCGTGATTTAGATAGCCGCGGATTAACGCGGATGAAGCGAATCTGAAGCGTCTCAGCTGAATTTGTTTTCTTGTCAGATTCGCCTTTGTCCCCGCGAATCTGCGGCAAAAAGTTTTAATGCCAAACACCGGAGAATCCATGCGACGAATTTCTGCAAACATTGTCCTGACGAATATCCTGCTCGTTAGTCTTACCTCCGCACTACTCGGCTCCGACCTGCTGTCGCGCAACGCAAGCCTCGAACACCAAAAGCCACACCAGCTTCGCTCGCGTCGCAAAGGGGCGCCGACACAATCACCGCGTCACAAATAAAAGACTATCTCTCTTTCATAGCCTCGGATGAAATGGAAGGCCGCGACACGCCATCGCGCGGGCTCGACATCACCGCGAAGTTTATCGCGACAAACTTATCGCGATGGGGATTCAAACCCGCGGGCGGTGATGGCACGTTTTTTCAAAAAATCGCGATGCGCAAGGAGTCGATTGATACGACCGAAACCAGAGTTAAACTCAACGATCAGCTCCTGGTCTTCGGTGACGACTATCTGCCGTCTCCTATCAAGGGCGATGTCACAGCCTCTCTGGTATTTGCAGGAAGTGGATGGTTCTTCAAAGCGAAAGATATCGATCCTTACAAAACGGTCGATCCGAAGGGCAAGATTGTCATTATTTTTTCCCCGCTCAACGCGTTACCGCCGGGGTTCACGCGAGCCGACCTTGCGGGAAAGCAGGGAGAGGATTGGATGAACCCTGTGAGCTACGCGATTAGCAAGGGCGCAGTGGGCATTGTTTCAGTTCCCGATTTTCAGTATCTGGCAAATTGGGACCGAACTCGTAATCGGTTAACGGAACGTCCGATCAGTACGGTGGAAAAATTTCAGGCGACGACACCACCGCAACTGCCGCGGATAATTCCGGCGCCACAATTGACGAACAGTTTGTTCCTCGGTGAAAAACACACGGCGTCGGCGTTAGTCGATCTGGCTGCCAGCGGTAAGCTACCGGAATCCTTCCCGCTACATCCGGACAAAAAACTCACGATCAGTGTGAAGGTCAAATCTGATACAGCGCCGACTCAAAACGTCGTCGGTTTTTTTGAAGGCAGTGATCCAGTTCTGAAAAATGAATACGTGGCCCTGGGCGCACATTACGATCACGTGGGCCTGGCAGTCCCGCTCAATGGAGATTCGGTTTATAACGGCGCCGACGATGATGGTTCGGGAACCACTGCGCTGCTCGCGATGGCCGAAGCCCTGGCCAAAACAAATGCGCGTCCCAAGCGATCGGTCTTATTCGTCTGGCATGCGGCTGAGGAAAAGGGGTTGTGGGGCTCGCGTTACTTCACAATGTTTCCGACCGTGCCGCTGGAAAATATTGTGGCCCAGATCAACATCGACATGATTGGCCGCTCGAAGAAGAGAAGCAGACACAAATCCGCGCAACAGAAACCTCTCGGGCGCCAATGAAGTCTATGTAATCGGCTCAAAGATGATGAGCACTGAGCTGGGCGAGCTAACTGACCGCGTAAACAAGCAGTATCTGAATCTCACCTATGATTATCGTTATGACGACCCGTCAGATCCGAATCGCTTTTTCTTTCGCAGCGATCACATCAATTACGCGCGCAAGGGGATTCCAATCGTGTTCTTCTTCGATGGGGAGCACGAAGACTACCACGGGCGCGACGATGAAGTAGACAGGATCGACTATCAGAAAATGGAAAAGATCACACGCACGATCTACATGATGATATGGGAACTGGCCAATCGCCCGACCCGGCCGAAGGTTGATAAACCATTGCCGGCGCAATTGGGTGGGAATTAGATCAACAAGCTATCAGAGTTGGGAAGGCGGGCTCGCCCCCCTTCCGGGCCGTGAGATTACGAGCTAGACACTACTATTTCCGCGTTCTGCCACTAAGCGTCGATAAGCTTCGTCGCGTGATAGCCCGAGTGAACGCGCGGCTTTCTTCAACGCGGTGCGGTGGTCAAGCCCTTCTTTTTCAAACTGGCCAACCAACTCGGCGATGCTCGCGACAGTTTCCTCAATGGTCGCGGTTTCAATCACAGAGCGATCAATCATCACGACCATCTCGCCGCGGGCGTGCTCTCGAGACGAGAAGCGTTCTTCCAATTCGCTTAACCGTCCCCGCGCAATCTCTTCGTGCATCTTCGTCAGCTCCCTGGCAACCACAGCTTCGCGCTCACCCAGTATTTCGCGCGCGTCTCTGAGCGTCGCGGCGATGCGGTGAGGGGCTTCGTAAAAAACCAATGTAGCGGGGAGCGAACGAAGCTCGGCCAATCTCGTCCGGCGGGCACCGCTACGCGGCGGAAGAAACCCGCCAAAGAAAAACTCATCGGTGGGCAGCCCCGACGTAATCAGCGCCGAAACCAATGCGCTTGGACCAGGAACAGGGACCACCGCAACGCCGGCTTCGATCGCGAGCCGGGCGAGTTGGAATCCCGGATCGCTAATTCCCGGCGTGCCCGCATCGGAAACAACTGCAACGTCTGCCCCCGTTTCCAATTGCTTGAGCAACTCCGCGGCACGATCCCGTTCGTTGTGCTCGTGATAACTAATCGTCCTGGTATCTATGCTGTAATGATTCAAGAGCTTTCGCGTGTGGCGCGTGTCTTCGCAAGCTATGATTTTGACTTCGCGTAAAATCCTTAACGCGCGATGAGTGATGTCTTCAAGATTGCCGATCGGCGTTGCCACCAGATAAAGAGTTCCAGACATGTGGGCCATTCTGTCATCAACTGCGGAACATGCAAAAGCCCCGGCCCAGCTACAAATCGGGACGAGGCTTTATGCGTCTGTCGATTTTCCCCAGGGGGTTAGTTAGGCCAGGGAATGTTTCGCCGCCAATCGTTGTTGCGATTTCGATTGCGATCGTTGCGACCATTCGGATTGTAACCGCCGTTGCCATAACCACCGTAACCGAGTCCATACGCACTGGCGATCACCTGCAACTCCCGCTCAATCTGCGACCACTCCGAAGCAACGCGATTGTCCATTACCCGCGCCCTGCCGATCCGGTCAAACTGTTGTGCCTCCTGCAGGACACGCTGGGCTTCGTCTCGGCTGCGATTGAGATCGCGTCCGTTGCCAAATGCCGATTTCAAATTGCTCACCGCACGACGGAAACGATCGGCGCGGCCATTGATCTGGTCCTCTCGGCGCGTGCCGTCAGCCCGGCTGCGATCAAGCGCCCGGTCAACGTCTCTCTCAAAATCTTTCGAGAGACGATCCAGTCGCTGGATTGAATCACGCAGGTAGCGTTCGTCGTAGCGGCCATAGTTGCCATTGCGATTGCGCCCATAGTCCGGATAACCATAACCGCCTTGCGCGACGGCCAGTACCGGCAATGCCAGCGCCAGGATTGCGGCTGCGAATATTGAAAAACTCAGTGTGCGTCGGTTCGTCATATGTCCTCCTTGTATCTTTCTCGAGAATTTTGGAGCCGACCCACTCGCCTGAGTATTGGTCTGCTCGCGTCATCCGCTCTCCCTGGGGACACCTGAAGGGGTTCGAGCGTCGGCGAACCGCTCTTGGCAAGCACCGTGCCCGAAACTTCCACAGCCAGCTCGACTAACCGGAGTTTTGAATACAAGCGGTTTTTCTATGGGTTCTGGATGTTCGCGGTCGGTTGACGGCGCGAAAAGGTGCAAGCCATTGCCGAAATCGTAAGGAGGCGAAGGGATGTATCCCGAGAATTACGCCGATTGCGCAGTTGAGCCTCAGCATTAAACCCAGTGAAGTTTTCTCTTACTTTTTCTTTAAGTCTGTGGAATCCGCGTAATCTGTGGACGGTTCTTCAAAGAGGCGGTGGAGCAACGCGTGAATCGGCAAGCAGGATCGCGATGTGACTTCGGAGGTCAGACTCGTGGACTTCTGAGTGTCCCTGGATTCTTTTTTCCACGACCCAAATCGGTGCCCCGCCAGGTTCGAGCAACAGTCGAAGCTCTTCGTTGGCCCGCTTCATTCCGCGATGTTGAATATTTCCCAAAGCTAACCCGCCCCCGCGAATGAATCCATCCCCGGGGATACGAGGCCAACCAGCTTCGACCAAGCAGCACGCGAACTCCTTTTTTCAGGCTCAGGCTTGTGCCCACCATGGTAGCGTTGCCGACCTTGAACCGATGTCCATCCAGGCGGGAAATTTCGATTGCCGCTCCGGCCAAATTAGCTGCGCCCGCCAGTGATTCAAATGTTTCCAACAGCCAGGCTTTACCGATTTTTCGTTTTAGATCATTGGTGTTGCGCAGCGCGAGATACTCGGTCAAGTCTAGGCGTCCAGCCGCGCGGGCGCGATCTTCAGCTGTGGCGAGCGCAAGGGCCCATGCTTCGTCGAGTTCGCTCACTTCAGCTCCCGGGAAACTGATTCAATCCACTCGATATCGTTTTTGTTCCAGTTGCTCACTTTGGTTATCGGCCTTTCCTGGACCCGCAAGGACTTCAGACTGAGCGTTCGCTGGCCAAAGCACGCGATGTTATCATGGACCGCATAGTCTCCCCCGTTTGCCAAACTCGAAATAACCCGAGACGAACCACCCCAGAGTTTTGAGATTCAATAGAATGAGACAACTTTATTATCAACCCTTCCGATTGATATTGCTGATGAGTTTCTGCGCCGCGCTCTTGTGCTTGGCGACGGTAACCCAATTTGCGCAGGCAACCACCCAAATGCCGGCGCGAACATCGCACGTCAACGACTTCAGCGGCGTCGTTAACGCCGAGACGAGGCAACAACTGGAAAGCATTCTGGCGAATGTGAAACTCAAAACAGGAATCGAGTTTGATATCGCGGTCGTCGATTCAACCGGAGGCGAGGAAATCTCGGCTTATTCCGCGCGGTTGGCTCAGGATTGGGGCATTGGTTCACACAACAGTCCGAAGAAAAGCCTGCTGCTGGTGCTCGCCGTTGGTGAGAAAACTTCGTTCACGCGGTTCAGCAGATCGGTGCAGCGACAATTGCCGGAAGGCGTGCTTGGAGAGATGGGCCAACGAATGCGCGGCCCGGTTGAGGCCGGGCAGTTTAGCGAGGGGCTCGACGCAGGTATCAAACATTTCGTCAGCGCCATCGCAAACAAGCTTGGCATGAACGCCGATGAGCTTTTAAAAGCGCCAGCGGCAGATTCTACGGCGAGCGCTGCGCCCGCTGTCGCGATTGAAAGTCCGACGCCAGAAAAAACCACACCGACCGCAACCGCAAATGTTACCGTGGATATCGCTCCGGCTTCGGTGACACCGGCTTCGAGTGAAACGACTCCCGCAAGTCGAACGCGTCGCCGAACAACCGCGCGCACCGAAAACAGTTCTGCAAAGCCTGCGACAGACGTGGATGCTGATGCCGAGTCTGAAGAGGTTGAGCTGACGCTTACGCTCCCGCTGGTAGCGCGCGTGGCAAAGCTCAAGGCCTTTCTCGAAGCTCGGCCTGAATCAAAATCGCGGGGGCGGGCGACCGAATTGCTCGTTAGCGCTCACGCTGCACTCGGTGATGAAAGGCTGAAGAAAGGTGATAGCGCGGGTGGAATTGAACAACTGATGCTCGCTATCGCCAATGCTCCGGTAAACCCATCCGAGCGTTTGTTTTCAGGAGTGATTTCGCAGATTCCATTGAATCTTTACCTGCGTGGCGAGCGTGTGGCCGCGACCAACGCCGCCAGGAATATTGAAACGAAATTCGGCAGCGATCCAAAGCACCTGCTGGCTCTCTCTGGTTTTTATCTCGGCACCGAACAGGGCAGCGAGGCCGTACGAATTGCCGAACAGGTGATCAAGATTGCTCCCAATAATGCCGAGGCCCACCAGGCGCTTGGATTGGGATTGCAGATTTCGCTTCGACTTGAAGAAGCATTAGCCGCCTACAAACGCTCTCTCGAGCTTGATGCAAATTCAAAAGGCGCACGGCGCAGCCTCGCCGATCTCAATCGCGCGCTCGGTAAGTCTCAGGAAGCGTTGGAGCTTTACCAGCAGCAGCTTGTAGTTGAACCCGCCGACAAAGGGGCGCGAGCAGGGCTCGTGCTTGCACTTTTTGATCTCGGGCGAAAGGACGAAGCCAAAGCTGAACTTGATAAGGCGATGGCCACCGACCCGCGGAATCTCGCGCTCGTTGCCGGCGTTGCTTATTGGTATGCGGCCCACAACGACATGAGTTCGGCGCTGACGTTTGGTACCAAGGCGATCGAGATTGAGCCGCGCTACATCTGGTCTTACATCGCAGTCTCCCGAGCATTAGCCGCAGAACAGAAACCGCTCGAAGCCGAACGCGCTCTCCGGTTCGCGCAAAACTATGGCAGGTTCCCCACACTCGACTACGAGTTGGCGAGCACTCTTGCTTCCGCGTCGCTTTATGATGAAGCCGCCGAGATTCTGATGAAGTCGTTTAGCTTGAAAGACGATCAGATTGAAACGCGTCTGGCTGGACGCGCGCCCGCACGCGGACTGACGTTCTTGGAACTACTGGCGCCGGAACGGCGGGCAAGTGTTTTTCAGTTTGCGCCCGCCGACACTGAAACCAACGCGAAAACTCTCAAGGCGTTGTTAAAGTTCGCGACCTTGATTAATCAAGGGGATGGCCGCGGCCCAGTTAACGAAGAGGCGATCGCTGTTGCGGCACGTGAATTTAGCTCTGGCGACGATAACCTGCGTGTTTATCGCCAACTCTACGCGGCCGGCCAACTGCTGCGGAAGGGCATTGCTTTGCAAACTGTATTCGAGCTCGCGCAGGCTGCACGCAGTAGTGCCGAAGCAGGGTTGGGCGTTGCCACAGCGACCATCGCCGTTCAAGCCGAAGAGTATCGAGAGCTTCGTGCGCGTGCCATCGCCTCGGGAGGAACGCCAAACGTGGCGGAGGCTCCGCGCAATGTGTTATCCAACCTGTTGCGAGGACGCATCGAAGACATTTCCGGCTGGGCGCTTTATCACCAGGACAGACTTCAAGAAGCATCCGAGCACCTGAGACGCGCAGCAAATATTCTTCCTGAGGGCACGCCCGCTTGGCGAGCTGCGCTATGGCATTTGGGCGCT
Source organism: Pyrinomonadaceae bacterium (assembly GCA_963724185.1). Classification (GTDB taxonomy): domain Bacteria; phylum Acidobacteriota; class Blastocatellia; order Pyrinomonadales; family Pyrinomonadaceae; genus PSRF01. The sequence continues at coordinate 701,359 of CAVRTN010000004.1, forward strand.
GCGCTTGACGGTTTGGATAAAAAGGATGAAGCGCTGGGCCATTACATCAGGAGTTACAATGCCGGCGATCCGGATCCTATTCGGCGCAGAGTGATTGAGCAGCTTTACAGAAAGGTGAATGGTTCCTTAAACGGGCTCGACGAGCGCATTGGCCCAGCATCCGGTGCTTCACCGGTTGGCGATTCAGCAAGCCCCGCCGCGACCCCAGCTTCTTCACAACCCGATGCGGCAGTCGCCGGCGTGACACAGGCAAAAGTTGAACCTGAATCTGCACCTTCAACTGAAAAAACTTCGACTCCTACCGTTGAGTCATCAACGCAGACAACCCCCGCCAGCCCGCAGCCGGATGTTACTCCATCGTTGCCTGATCCAACACCCTCGCCCACTGCGACGCCTACTCCCGAAACCACGCCTGCGTCCACCCCGTCAGTTTCGCCAGATTCGCCCGTTGAAAGAATTGAACGAACGACCGTCCTGGTTTCAGGACGCGTGAAAGACTCGCAAGGCAATCCAATTGGAAACGTGGTGGTGGTGCTGATTAGTCCACAAGGCACCGTGCTCGCCTCAACCACCGACGATCAGGGAAATTATTCCTTCACCGTGGCGGCTTCAACCTCCGCCCGAAGCTTCCGGCTCATCCCCTCGAAGGATGGATATACCTTTGAGCCGGCTGACAAGATTCTTCCAATCATGGGCGACGACGCGAAAGAATCGGACTTTGTCGCATCCCCGGTAAGGAAACCGTCCTAGCGCAGGGCGCCCGATACCCCGACCGCCTCGTGAGTTCCGACAGAGCCTCAGCCAACCGGACGCACCTCTTTACCATCCAAAATCTCGACGCCGAAAGCTACTAATTCCGGACAGGGAGCCAGGGAAACCCATCCAAAGGCCTGACAGCAGCGCTATTAGGTAGTTACTCAGCGGTTGTATAATCCGAGACCCTATCCGAAGAAGCAGAGATCATATGAAGATATTCAGGCCGAACTTTCCTCAGACGTTACTAACATTCGCCGCAGGCGTGGCTTTTGTGTTAACGGGCAACACTCTTGCGCACGCTCAACAGCCTGCACCGCAGCCGGGTGGCTCGCGTTACGACATCACTAGTTACCGAATCGAAGCCCAACTTATTCCCGAACAGCATACGCTGCGTGCGGGGGCGGATATCGCGCTGGTGCCGCTTGAAGCTACTCGTTCGCTCGTGTTTGAGTTGAACGGATCACTTAAGGTCGAGAGCATTGAATTCAAGGGCAAAGCGCTCACCGGCTATGTGCAGGATGCGGTCGGGGTTGGTTCGCTTGGGCCAAGCGTCAGGGTCGATCTTGGCGAGGTGGTGCCGGCTAATCAGCCTATCACGCTTCGCTTTCGCTGGGGCGGCGCCTTGCAATCACCTGAAGGCGGTCCACTCGCCACACGGCGCCTGGCTTACGTCGGTCCCGAAGGCTCATATCTAATGTATGCCTCGCGCTGGTTTCCTTTTCACGACTATGCCGCCGACCGCGCCACTTCGGACATCACCCTAATTGTTCCAGCCGGCTTGCAGGTGGCGGGCACCAGTGATGAGGCGATTGCCACGCAATCCGTACCAAAAGATGGGGCGACGCGTTTCCGCTTTGTGCACCGGCAGCCAGTGCTGATCGGAAATTTTGCCGCCGGGCAATACATCACGCGCGGCCTTCGTTTCGGCAGTTATGAAATTCAGTTTAACGCCAAACCGGGAAGCGAAGGACGGATCAACGCTTACGCGGAGAAGATGGGCCACGTGCTGGAGTTTTATGCCAAACAGTATGGCGCGCCCCTGATGGGCACTCGTTTGGTGGTGGTCCAGGTAGACGACGACAGCCTTGACACCTACTCAGGACCCGGAATTATTTTTCTAGCGGCGAAGGTCTTTGATTCTTCGCGGCCGATGCCGGAAGAGAAACTCGAACGCGAGGTCGCTTATCAATGGTGGGGCCAAACCGTTGGCTTGAAGTCGTTTGACGAAGCGTGGCTTTCGCAGGGTCTGGCCGAATGGAGCGCCTTCGCCTTTCGCGAATCCAGTTTAAGCGGTGGAGCCCTGGAAGCAGCGCAGCGCGAACAACAGGAACGCGCGCTGACTTTCGAACAAACAGCTTCCATCGCCCGGGCGCCCGGAGCGCTTGACGATCAGTCTGCGGCCTACCAGTCGATCGTTTTTCACAAAGGCGCCATGGTTTTCCGCATGCTGCGCGAAACGATGGGCAAGGAAAAGTTTGACCTGCTTCTGAGAAAGTTTTTGGAAGACTACCGCGGCAAGAATGCATCAATCGATGATTTCGAACGGCTGGCTACGCAGATCAACGTTGGCCCAATGCGTTATTTCTTTGCTCAATGGGTCGAAGGAACGGGCGTGCCCGAGTTTACCGTGGACTACCAAATCATTCGTACGAGGGCAGGAAAGTTTCGGACGCGCGGCACTGTGAAGCAGACTCTCGACACTTTGCGCATGCCGGTGCAGCTGATGCTTCGCGCCGAAGGCGACAACCAAACCACTACCACCACAATCGAGGGCAAGAGTGAGGATTTCGACTTTGAATCGAATGGCCAGCCAATCGAAGTCATAGTTGATCCAAACCACAAGATTCTGCGAATGTCAGACGAGTTGCGCGTTTCAATCATCGCGCGACGCGGCATCGAGCAGATGAAAGAGGGACTCTACGCCGAGGCCCAACAACAGTTTGAGGCGGCCTTGAAACTTGATCGCTCAAATTCATGGGTTTACTACAATCTTGGCTTGCTCTATCTCGAGCAGCGAAACTGGCAGTTGGCCCTGGACAATTTTGACGCGGCCCTAATAGGCACGATGAAGCCCACGTGGATCGAGGTCTGGGCGCACATCAAAAAGGGAAACGCTTACGATGCGAAGGGTAATCGCGAGCGCGCGGTAAGTGAATACAACAAAGCCGTGCAGTCTGGAATTAACTACGACGATGCACTGGCGGTGGCAAAGAAGTATCTCGCCACACCCTTCGATCCGAAAGCGCAGTCCAGCGCAGTCGCCAGTCAATAGTTCAGAAGCAATCAGCAATCAGCGATCAGCAAACAGCATTCAGCAGGAAACTGCTGGGTGCTTTTTGCTGATTGCAGTTCTGTTTGCAGTGCGCTAGCTTTCCTCTGATTTTCTGACTTCTGACTTCTGACCTCTGACTTCTGCTGGCCATGGCCCTATTCGTCGTCCTATTCAGACTCGCTCTCAGCCTGGTCTTCGCCGTTGCGGGCGTAACCAAGCTTTTGGATTTGGAGGGCACCCGCGAAGCGGTGAAAAACTTTGGCGCGCCCCGGCCCTTGATTCCAGCGCTGGCGTTCCTGCTGCCGTTCATCGAGTTGGCTATCGCGCTTGGGTTGCTGGTTAACAGCACAACTTTAGCAGCCGCCCTGGGCGCGCTCATCCTGCTGAGCTTGTTTATCGTCGCGATCGCCATAAATCTGGCTAAGGGACGCACCCATGATTGCCACTGCTTCGGGCAACTTCATTCTCGTCCCCTGGGATGGTCTACGCTGCTGCGCAATTTCGTTTTTGCGTTTGCAGCAGGCGTGGTCTTATGGCAAGCGCTGACGGGACCCGTGGACAGTATCGTCCTAATCGTCCTTGGATTTGGAATCGTGCAATGGCTGCTGGTTACTGCCGGCATCGTTGGGACGATATTCATGTTGGTCAATTACAGACAACGTAAACGACGAAATGCCAAAGACGCGGTTGAGTCCGACCTGAAACCTGAGGGCTTGCCAATCAACTCGATCGCGCCGGCTTTTGAGCTGACCGCGTATGAGGGGGGCAGCAGGTCTCTGGCGCAATTGATCGCTCCCGGCAAACCGCTATTGCTCATTTTTACCAGCCCCAGCTGCGGGCCCTGCGTCGCATTGTTTCAGGAGATTAAAGACTGGCAGCGGGCACATAGCGATCAACTCACGATCGGCTTGATCAGCAGAGGGACGATCAAAGATAACTTCGTAAATGTCGCCAGGAATGATTTGGGAGAAGTCCTTTTGCAAAAAGAACGTGAGGTCGCCCAACAATACAAGGCTCTGGTGACGCCCACCGCGGTTCTGGTCAACAGCAGCGGACTGATTGCGAGCCCCCTCGCCGCCGGCGCCGATGAAATCCGCAACCTGCTTCACACGGTTCTCAAACAATCTGAAAGCATCGCTGACTCCATCTCCCGATAGAGATAGCTCCGCAGTTTCCTGCAACTCATGGCCCATGACAGCTTTGCACAAGAAGTTGATCAAAACGCCCTCCACCAGCGGGGGAGGGGGAACCAAAGCAAGAGACGAGAAGCGTTTCCGTCACTTTTTGTGCAAAGCCGCTCATGACGTAATCCGCGAGGGTGTACGCGCGTTTGTGACGAAAGAGCGACAGCGTTAGAGTAGCGTGCAAAGGAACTGATCGTGCTCGAAAATCTTATCGAACTACAGCGGTTAAAACGTCTGGAACGTACGGGTTGGACGCTGCGCGGCCAACCTAATGGGACCGAATCCGTCGCCGCACATTCTTTCGGCGTTGCTGCTACCGCAATGCTCCTTGCAGATGAAATCAAGGCGCGAGGTCTGAGCGTCGATGTTGAGCGAGTTCTGCGAATGGCGCTGATTCACGACTGGGCCGAGACACGAGTGGGCGACATGCCGCGCACCGCGACAAACTATTTTGGTTCCGAAGCGAGGAAGCGAGCTGAAGGAAATGCCTTCGCGGATATTATTCGCGGCGCGGGCGAAGGCGAGAGTGCCTATGCACTTCTACACGCAGACTACGAAGAACGTGACAGCGTGGAATCCCGCCTCGTGAAAGCTGCGGATATTATCGATTTGTTGATCCAGGCCTATGCGCTTGAACGCGCCGGCGCTAAAGGCCTCGATGAGTTTTGGGAAGTCGCAGATGAACCCGACTTTCAGCTCCCGGCGATCGCAAACAAAGTAGTGAATGAGGTAGTGCAATCGTTGCTCGAGGCCCGCAAGAATCTTCAGAGGTTAGGGCCTTGAACCCCCGCCACTGAGCGCAGACGAAATGAACGCAATGCTCACAATCGTTTTGGGATTTGTCACATTACGCAGTGTCCTGCTTGGCGTACTAGTTTTCGTCGTCACGTTTAGTATTAATCTGGCGATCGTGTCATTCATTCTGGTTAAGATTCCTGCCAATTACTTTCAGGCCAGTCATTCAAGGGAACTTTGGAAGGGCAGCTCCCCAGCCATCCGTTGGCTGGGCGTAATTCTCAAAAACGCTCTCGGCGTGTTGCTGGTCGCGCTGGGAATAGTTTTGTCTTTGCCGGGCATACCCGGCCAGGGTCTGCTCACAATTCTTTTGGGGATCATGTTGCTTGATTTTCCGGGCCGACGGAAACTCGAGCTCAAACTGCTGAGCAGGCCACAGGTTCACAACACTATCAATAAGTTACGGCATAAGTTTGGCAAGCCGCCCTTGAAACTCGACTAGTTTGTCGAGTTGCCTATTCGGGTTGATCTCATAGGCCATCCCACAGGGCGCTGCGAGGCTAGTGCCTAATTTGAACTGCGCCACCTGTGCGTTCTCTGCGACTCTGCGGTGAATGCGCTCGCGGGGATGATTTACCGCAAGACGCAGAGGCCGCTGAGACTACGCAGAGAAAACTGAAAGAGGATGCGACTCGCGGGAGGGTCGCGTTGACAAGAAAAATTGACTTTGTTAGGTTGAACGCCCGTTTCCTAATAGCGATTGAGCCTAACTCTTCGTTAATTGCGAGAGCCGCCATTTGATGCCTGAGTCATTTTCCGCCAGCCGACTGCCTCGGCAATCAATTCTCCTACTACTGATTTCCATTCTGATCGCGACGTCGGGGTGTGGGCTTTTCGTGAAGCCGAAAAAGGTACAGGTGCCGCAGTTGCTGAAGCCGCTGGCTGAGGCTGAAAAACCCCTCCTGCTCAATGAGATCAATCGCCTGACTGGCGTGCGGTCAATTCAAGGCAAAGTTGATATTCAATTTGAGGACACTTCGTTTGCCGAGTCCGGCATCGTTGAGAAATACCGGCAAACTGAAGGCACGCTGGTTTTGCAGCGACCAGGAAAGATTTATCTCGGCATTCAGTTCTCTTTTGTGGACATCGCGCAGATGAGTTCTGACGGTGAGCGTTTTCGCGTAGCGGTGTTGCGTGGCGACGAGAAATACAAGCGCTTCGTGAAAGGCACGAACAGCGCGGTTTATCCCAAACTCGAGGAAACGGTCGCCCCGGCGAATCCCAAGGCTCCGAAGAAGCCCAACGACGCCACCGAAAAAGAGGCCGTTAGTGCGCTCTCAAACCTTCGTCCACAACATCTGACTGATGCGCTCATGATTCAACCCGCCGGGGACGCGGCGTTGGTTTACGTCAAGAGTGAGTTCTTCCAGGAAGAAACCGATAACAACCCTCAAGCGAAAAAAGCTGGGCGAGTGGTTCGTGGTTACTACCTGCTCGAGGAGTTTACGCAGCCCAGTTCGGGAGAGGCTCGGCTCGTTCGGCGCTTCTGGTTTGATCGGGTTAACTCAATCCGACTGGCCCGCGTTCAGTTTTTCGACAGTCAAGGCCTTCTTCTCACGGATGTTTCTTATTCCAATGAAACTTCCTTCGGCGAAGGATCAAAATATCGGCTCCCCTCGCGCATTGAAATAACGCGACCGCACGATCAATACAAGCTAACAATTACCTATCAGGCGCCTCTCACCGTTGGCGTTGATAAAGAGTTCCGGCCGGAAGCCTTCATCCTGGAAAACAAGGGCGAGCTGCCGGAAGTCGATCTCGACGAACGTCTCCGCAACCGGACAAATCCGTCACCATAGACGGAATGGGACTGTTCGCTATTAACCCCCTCCTGTATTAACATCTGTCCGCTCGTCAGTTGGCATGCTGCCGGCTGCGTGCATGTTAGTAATCGAACCAAACTGTCGATGAGAACGATTCTACAAGCCGAAAATCTGGTGAAGACCTATCGCGTGGGCAAGGTTGACGTGCCTGCGCTTCGGGGCGTTTCACTCGAGGTACATGAGGGTGAATTTCTCGCGATCATGGGGCCTTCGGGATGCGGCAAGTCAACGATGCTGCATTTGATGGGTGGACTGCTAACGCCTTCGAGTGGGCGAATCGTGATTGATGGTGAGGATCTCACCGCCGCGTCTGACGCTAAACGAACCGATATTCGACGCCGCAAGATTGGTTTCATTTTTCAACGCTTCAATCTCTTTCCAACGCTCACGGCAGAAGGCAATCTTCGGTTGGCCGAACGCATTCACGGTAATGGCGGCGACGATCCCGAACGGCGTCGTGAAGTACTCCGACTGCTTGGCCTCGAGGACAAACTGAAACACAAACCGCTCGAGCTCTCCGGCGGTGAGCAGCAACGCGTCGCTCTGGCGCGGGCCGTGGTAACCCGGCCGGCAATCGTGCTGGCAGATGAGCCAACCGGAAATCTTGATTCGGAGAATTCAGCCCTTGTGCTGAATATGTTTCAGGAATTGAATTACCAGTTCAACCAGACCATTGTCATGATCACTCATAATCCGGAAGCCGCAGCAATGTGCCGACGAATCATACAAATGCGCGACGGTCACATTGTCGAGCCGGCCCCAGGCATTCAGCTCTGAACCGCTAAACTGTTAGAATACAAGGCGTTTTTCCCGGGGACTTGGAATACTTCCTGGTGGCGCACGGTTTGCCAGTCACTGAACTGTGAGAAACGGAAACGTTGATAGGACTATTGCAAAAGATTTTCTTTTGGAATTACGCCAGAAACACCTGGCAGTGGGATGTTTTGTGCGTTCTGATTCTATTTTTCATCTTCGGTACTCCGAAAAGCTGGTTTGAAAACAGCGAACGGGCGCGGATGGTTGCGCATCAAAGACCCGCTGCCTCGACAGTGCTAATTGCACCCGAACTTGTTGAAAATGCAGAGGATAAGGGAAAAGTTGAGCAGCGCGTGCGCGATCTTACCGGACGCCCTGAAGCCAAGGTACTAAACGTCCGGAAGGTGTTGGACAAGGATGGTAAAACGCGCGGGTACGAGGTTGACATACGTTAAGCTTCCCCTATAATTACGGAGTTTTTGCGTCAGATCCCCGAACTGCGAAGCGAAAACATTTTTTGACAGGTTACAGGAGTAGTTTTTTATGAAGAGATTGTTTCCCCTAAGTATTTTATTGTTGGTTTTGGCAAGCGCCATTGCAATTACATCCCCGACCGCTGCAGAAGCCCAAAGCGCTGGTCTCGTTAGTTCGGTGTTGAACCGGATGGATCGTAATCGCCAGTCGCTCAAATCGCTTAAAGCCAGCCTGAGCATGGAAAAATACAACGCGCAATTGCGCGATGCCGATCAATATCGCGGCGTGATTTTGTACATGCCGGCGAGCGGCCGCAATGCCTCCGTAAGAATCGACTGGCAAAGTCCGCAGAAAGAAACTCTGGCCGTAGCGAACGGCAAGTACACGCTGTTAAAACCACGTCTCAATGTCGCTTATACAGGAAGTTCAAACTCCAGCAAGGTAAGAAACAGCGGCGGCGGAATGATGGACTTGCTTTATCTTTCGCGGCAACAGCTCGAGGCGCGGTTTCAGCCGGTTCAGGACGTTCGCGAGGAAACGTTGTGGGGCGGTGTGAGCACAATTCACTTGACGCTCGTGCCGAAAGGTAACCAAAGCTTCAAGTATGCCGAAATTTGGGTTGATGGCGGCGGAATGCCGGTGCAGACAAAAGTCGTCGAGAAGAATGGCGACGCCACCACCATGCGTTTGAGCAGCGTTGAAAAGAATCCCCGAATGTCTTCGGATGAGTTCAACATCAAGCTTGATTCAAACGTAAAAATCATCAAAGGCTAACTTCGGCGCGATAAACCAAGCCTTCGGGGCTCTGGGTTCTTTTGACCAGAGCCCCTTTCCATTTCAAGCCGTCGCATTTGCGTTGTCAGCCGGGGTCGCCTATCCTGCGACTTAAGTTTGGCCGAACCAGGTCTGGATTTCCAGGCGCTTCTCTAATCAATCAGGAACATGCGGAAGAGCAAATTCATTAAGTTTAAGCTGCGTCAGGCTGCCTTCATCAGCCGCGCATTGCTTTCCACGGGTCATCCCGTCCTTGCGCACCTGATTCCAATGCGCCGCTGCAATCTTGCCTGCGGCTACTGCAACGAATACGACCATACTTCGACACCCGTGCCGGTCGAGGAGATCAAACGCCGCCTTGATAAACTCGCGGATCTGGGCACGTCCATCGTCACAATCTCAGGCGGCGAGCCCATGATGCATCCCGAGATTGACGAGATCATTCGCCACATCCGCGTGCGCGGCATGATCGCCGGACTAATCTCAAACGGTTACTACTTCACGCCAGACCGGATTAAACGCCTGAACAACGCAGGCCTCGATGCTCTTCAGATCAGCATCGACAATGTGGAGCCTGACGAGATTTCGCGAAAGAGTTTGCGCGTGCTCGACAAGAAGCTGCGCTACCTGGCCGAGCATGCCGACTTTCATGTGAACATCAATTCAGTTATTGGCGGTGGGATCAAGAATCCGGATGATGCACTTGCCGTTGCGCGTAGAGCGGTCGAATTGAAGTTCTCGACAACGGTCGGGGTCATTCACGACGGTGATGGAACGCTAAAACCGCTGACGCCCAAAGAGAAAGACATCTTCCAGCAAGTGAAGAAGATGGGCAACAAGGACCACGCGCGGCTCAATTGGTTTCAGGACAGCATCGCTGAAGGCAAACCTTACGAATGGCGTTGCCGCGCCGGCGCCCGCTACCTATACATCTGCGAAGACGGACTGGTCCACTGGTGTTCCCAGCAAAAAGGTTACCCGGGAACTCCGCTCTCGGAATACACGATGGCCGATTTTGATCGTGAGTACAAAACTGAGAAGTGGTGTGCGCCAACCTGCACGCTGCAGTGCGTCCATCAAGTCGGCATCCTCGATAACTGGCGTGATCCTCAACAGGCGCCGGGAGCAACCAAGCCCAAAGCCTCGCTCCAGGACACGATTCACGAAGTGTTGCGGACTGAGTAATCTCCGCAAATACTGATCCGCGCCTGATCCCGCGAGCTAGTAAAAAACCAAATCACAAGTAACTCGAATAGATCCTTAATCCGCAAAAGATTCGCATCTTTACGTCGATTGTGTTTCTAGGCCACGGTCTGCATGTCGCCGCCGACGGTAAACAGCGTCACCGAGCTGGATAGACCAAGACCCGAAAGTCTTCCGGCCATCACTACAATCATCTCGCCCTTAGCGACCGCGTTGCTCTCGAGCAAAACTTTCTCGCCCTGTTTCAACATCTCTTCGGTGGTGACTGCATGCGGCATCAGCAGGGATTCCACTCCCCAAATCAACGCAAGCTCGCGTCTCACCGCCTCGGAATTTGTCAGGGCCACGATCCTCTGCCCGGGGCGCAATGCGGACAGCCGGCGGGCCATCAATCCGGACTCGGTCAGGACGGCTGTCACTTTAGTTTGCATCTCTTCAGCGGCATGAGCGGCAGCCTCGCAAAGCGCGCGGCTAACGCGGCCAGACTGACGACCGGCCCACTTCAAATAGTTATCCACCGGAATTTCTCTTCCTGACTCGGCCGATTCAATGATCCGGCACATGGTTTCCACGGCCGGCACCGGATAGAGTCCGCTCGCGGTTTCATTCGAGAGCATCAGGGCATCCGTACCATCCCAGACTGCGTTAGCCACGTCAGAAGCCTCGGCGCGAGTTGGCCTTGGATTAGTAACCATGGATTGCAGCATCTGCGTGGCCGTGATCACCATCTTGCCCGCCTCGACGGCCCTCGCAATGATCCGTTTCTGATAAACCGGCACCAGCTCGACGCTCGTCTCGACTCCTAAATCCCCACGCGCAACCATGACCGCATCCGCCGTAGCGATGATCTCGTCAAGGTGATCTATTGCCTCGGCTTTCTCGATCTTGGCCACGAGCGGTGCGCGTCCGCCGGCTTCCTTAATCAAAGCCTTCGCGCGGGCGCAGTCTTCCGCGCGGCGCACAAAAGACAGCGCGATGTAATCCACGTCCTGAGCGACGGCCCATTTGAGATCGGCGATGTCTTTCTCGGTTAGCGAGTCAATCGGCAGAGACACTCCCGGGAGATTGATGCCTTTGCGTTCACCCAGCAGGCCGCCATTGATTACCCGGCAAACGACGTCAGTCTTGGTTGTGCTTTCAACTACGAGCGCGATCGCCCCGTCATCGAGCAAAAGCCTTACGCCCGGCTCAGCCACGTGGGCTAGATCGGGATAGTTTGTGGCAACCTGCTTATTGTCTCCGACGATGTCGCGCGTCGTAAGGATGAAGGTGTCGCCGGTCTTTAACTCTACCGGCTGCGCATTTTGAAGTTGACGCGTGCGGATCTTTGGACCAGACAGATCGACCAGCACGGCAAGCGGCCGATTCAAATTCCTGGCGGCAGTGCGGGCGCGCGCAATGTCTTCGGCTTTTTCCTCAAGCGTGCCGTGCGACATGTTTATTCGAACGCCGTTTGCTCCGGCATGTAACAAACTCTCGATCACGCCGGGTTCGCGCGAGGCGGGCCCCAGTGTTGCCAGAATTTTTGCTTTCCTCGTTGCTTTTGAATCTTGTTCCAGGATACTTCTCCTCCACTACGACCGCTCTCAACCAACATAACATCACAAATGCAAAAGCCGGAGTCGGCAGAGATTAAGAGTCACTTTCATGTTCGGAGGCGCTGGTGCGCCTTGGTTGCCAAGCCCGTCGACTTCATCTACCGCGACGTATTGTCGCCACACTCTCTAACGGTTGTTCTGCAGTCACGGGGTTCTCCTCCAGCGAGATTACTTGAGTGGCAACTCCTGATTATTTGCCAGGCTCTTTTTGCTCTTGCGCGACTGCGCTCTCAATAATCTTCTCCAATTCAACTCCGGTCGATTCCTGGTAACCAACAAACCTCTTTGCGAGTTGGCCGTCTCGGCCAAACACAAAGGTCTGCGGAATCGTCTGGTTGTCGGAAAGAAATAGATCCGTCAGCGCCTTGTCGGGAAAACCAAGCGGGTATGGTATGCCGAGTTCGCGAGCGAAGTCAGCCACTTTTATTCGATCGTCCGGCCCGCCAACATTCAATCCGACAATTTCCATGCCTGCTGGTCCAAATTGTCGCCGCAGCGCTATCAGTTTCGGAATGCTCGCGCGACATGGCTCACACCAGGTTGCGTAAAAGTCGAGTACCAGGATCTTTCCGCGGTAATCAGAAAGTCTGGCGCGCGCGCCATCTGCCAAAGCCCATCCCATTTCGGCCTCTGCCATCAAGGGCGGCATCGGAAAAGTAGTGTTCGGAGGACCTGAGAGCACCGGCGTCGGATCCGACTCTGCGGAATTTTGATTGCAGGCCCAGAAAGTCGTGACGGGAGTGGACAGGAAAACAGCCAACAGCAGCCGGATTATCTTAAACGGCGCGATGGGATTCTTAACTGTGTTCATAAATCAGCGGTGCGGTCGTTAGTGAAAAGCATTCTACACGCGCGTCCCCGAAATCAAGCAGTTGATCGATTCGTTACGAAAGCGGCACTTGCGCGTTCTTAGCGGCCGCTGCGTCCTTGTGTGGAGTTGTACCCAAACAACTTAACGCCGAGCTGCTTTGCACAAAAAGGACGTCTAACCACCTAAAGTGACTTGCTTCTCTTTTGTTCGACGCCCTACCCCTTTGGGGAGGGATGGGGTGAGGGCCTAGCGTCGCTCCTATTTGTTTGGCTTCGCGCCCCATTAATGGGGAGGCAAGGAGGGGGCGGTGGGCCGCCATTCCCCTCAAGCCCTCTCCCTGCCCCCTCTCCCAAAAAGGGAGAGGAAAAGCGAGCAGCGAAGTACGATGCGTTACTTCCTTTTTCAGACTTCTTTACGATTAGCGAATTAGCCCTTACGATTCACAAATGGACTTTCCGAAAACTGATCGCAACACGGTGAAGCGCCTCCCAAAACGAGGAGTGTATGACCGGGAACTCGTTTATTCCATTCTCGACGAAGCCTTTATCTGTCACGTCGGGTTCGCAGTCGAAGGACAACCCTTCGTAATCCCCACCGGCTTCGGGCGCATTGACGACCGCTTATACATTCATGGCTCGCAAATCAGCCGGATGTTGCGCACGCTCGCTGGCGGCATCGACGTCTGTGTCACTGTGACTTTGCTTGATGGACTGGTGCTGGCGCGTTCAGCTTTCCATCATTCAATGAACTACCGATCGGTTGTAGTATTCGGGCGCGCCTCGGCGGTTGACGATCGAGAGTCGAAGCTCGCTGCCTTGCGCGCTTTCTCGGAACATGTAATTCCAGGACGTTGGGACGAAGCGCGCCAACCAACCGATCAGGAACTTAAAGCTACCGCTGTTTTGAGTGTGCCGCTCGAAGAGGCTTCGGCCAAAGTTCGAATTGGCCCACCCATCGATGATGAAGAAGACTATGAGCTTCCGGTTTGGGCGGGCGTGCTTCCCATGAGCCTCGTCCCCGGCGCGCTCGTCCCCGATCCTCGCTTAAGCGAAGGCATCGAGCCATCACCGTCGGTTCGAAAGTTTGCAGATCGCTAGTTGCAAAGAACGAATGCCCTTTCACCAACATCCCCCCGCCCTGGCCGATCAGTATGAAGACGATCGCGTCCTGCGCTCATATCTCAGGCGATCACTCACACCGGAAATGCTTCGCGAAATAGAACCTGCGCTGAAAGAGTTGGGACAACTATCCGGCGGCGAACTCTACCGGATGCAGTTGGCTGACAGGCGAAACGAACCTGAGTTTACTCAGTGGGATGCGTGGAGTAATCGCATTGACAGAGTGGAAGTGACACAAGTATGGCGTTCGGCGGAACGCATCGCCGCCGCACACGGAGTTGTCGCCACGGCTTACGAGCAAAAGCATGGAAGCCTTTCACGCGTTCACCAGTGTGCGCTCGCCTATCTCTTCACTCCTTCAACGGATATCTATAGTTGCCCACTCGCGATGACAGACGGAGCTGCGCGCACTCTATTGAAATCCGGAAATCAGGCGCTCATCGATCGTGCAGTGCCACATCTCACAAGTCGCGACCCGGCAGAGTTTTGGACCAGCGGGCAATGGATGACTGAGATAACAGGCGGCTCAGACGTGGGTCTGTCAGAGACTATTGCACGGCATGACGCCGATGGATCGTGGCGCTTGTTTGGGAACAAATGGTTCGCCTCCGCCATCAACTCTCAGATCGCATTGACGCTCGCGCGGCCGGAAGGCAATCCGCCAGGGGGACGCGGTCTAGCGCTTTTCTACCTGGAACTTCGCGACGAAAACGGCCGCTTGCGCAACATCGAAATAAACCGCCTCAAAGACAAGCTTGGCACGCGCAAAGTTCCCACAGCCGAACTAACGCTAAACGGAACGCCTGCGCGACTGGTTCTGGGAACGACAGACGGCGTGCGCAATATTGCGCCACTGCTCAACATCACCCGCTTGTGGAATGGCATTAGTGCGGTATCGCTGATGCGCCGCGGAGTTGCTCTCGCAATAGACTACGCGCGCAAGCGCACAGCTTTCGGTGCTTCACTTTCAGAAAAACCACTTCACGTGGATACGCTCGCGAGCATACAGGCGGAAGCCGAAGCTGCTTTTCATCTCGCCTTTCGCGTGGCGGAGTTGACGGGACGCAGTGAAGCAGGCGAGGCAAGTGAATCAGAAATGCTCTTGCTGCGTTTGCTTACTCCCGTGATGAAACTGATCACCGGCAAACAGGCTGTAGCGGTTGCCAGCGAAGTGCTTGAGACCTTTGGAGGCGCGGGCTACGTTGAAGACACGGGGCTCCCAACAATCTTGCGCGACGCGCAGGTTCTGCCGATTTGGGAGGGAACGACCAACGTACTCTCGCTAGATGTTTTGCGCGTTCTTGGTTCGGCAGATACGGCGATGCAGATATTCGCGGCGGAAGTTAATCGCTGCCTCTCCTCAGTTCGCTCGGCCCGGCTGAAACGTGCTGCGGACGTAACCCGGGCAGCTTTGGCACATGCTGAAACATGGGCTAGTGCTGTGGGAGAGGGCCAGTCGTCGCTGGAAGGCGGGGCACGCCGCTTCTCGATGACGTTAGGCCGGCTCATGGAACTGGCGCTGCTTGTACATCATGCGCAATGGTCCGAGGAGCATGAAGCCGATCAGCGCGCCACGGCGGCGGCCCGGCGGTTTGCCTGTTCAGAAATCGATCTATTGAATGATCACGATCCCGATGACGCTTCAGAACTCCTGCGGGAGCAATAACTCTATGTCTAACCCCCCGTTTGAAAGAAAAGGCTTATGGTCGTGGGCGGCAATCGTCGCGATCGTTGGCGTAGCTGCGTTGCTGCTTCATTTTCAAGGACGATTATGGATTTGTGCGTGCGGCAGATTAGATCTGTGGTCCGGCAACATCTGTAGCTCGGACAACTCGCAACATTTTCTTGACCCTTACAGTTTTACCCACCTGCTTCACGGCTTCCTCTTCTTTTGGTTAATCGTCTTGCTGATGAAAGTGGCGTTGAAAGACCTGCGTCCTGCCTGGCAAGTGGTGATCGCTGTTGCAGCCGAAGCTTCATGGGAAGTTTTTGAGAATACAAACTTCATCATCGATCGCTATCGCGCCACAACTGCCGCTTTGGGTTATAACGGCGACACGGTCGTCAATTCTTCGGGCGACATTCTCTGTTGCCTGATCGGGTTTTTGATTGCCCGACGGCTGGGCTGGCGGCGTTCATTGATTGTCTTTGCCATCCTGGAATTAATTTTGCTCGCTTGGATCAAAGACAGCTTGCTCCTTGAGATCTTGATGCTGACATTTCCGGTTGAGGCGATTCGAGCATGGCAGTTGTGCCCCTGAAAGTGGCTCGATGTTCGTCTGGCCCAATCACAGTTCCGCGATTTACCGATTCACCCTTCGCGGTTTACCATGACCGGCATGAAATCAAAGGTGCACCTAAAGCTAATCGTGATCGCCTTCGCCGCGGGCGTGTTCCTGGTAACTGCCTGCGCGCAAAAGCCCGCAGCTACACCGCCACAAAGCTCGGCCACGCCATCGAAGCCGATCCTGAAAAACATTACTCCGGCGGATCTTGCGAAGCTCCGCTGGATTGAAGGCTCATGGCGGGGCACCGGCGACATAGACAAGCCTTTTTACGAGCGCTACAAGTTTGAAAACGAGACTACGCTCTCGGTGGAAAGTTTCGAGGATGAAGCGTTCTCTAAATCCACGGACGTGAGCCGGTTCGAGCTTAAGGACGGAGAATTCGGAAGCACCGACGCGGACGGAAGGCGTTCAGCCGCCTCGGCTATCGACGAAAACTCAGTTACGTTTGAGCCTGTGGCGAAATCGCGCAACCGATTTCGTTTTCAGCGCGAAACGGACAACCTTTGGAGAGCTTTTCTCCTGTGGCCGGCTACTGACAAAGCACCTGCAGGTCAACGCCTTTACGTGATGGAACGCTGGCCGCCTGCCGAAGAGAAGTAGTTCATGTATGACAGACATTCCTGTCTGTCCGTTTTAGGTCAAGAAAAGAGACAGGTAGGAATGCCTGTCCTACCTCAGGAGAATTCTATGAACACGACGCCCCGTTTCCCCAAGTCGATCATCGCTGGCGTCTGCGCTGCCGTGATCATCACGCTCTCGCTTCTTTCACTAACCGCTGAAGCGCAGGCGCAGTCGAAGTCCGGCATGAGGCGCGTACCGGCGCGCTCGGTAAAGCAATACACAATTGAGCAGTCTATGAACACCGTGCGCATCGGCGGCAGCTCATTTTCCGAGGACGAGAAATCCATTCTCTTTCACAGCAACCGCACGGGCATCTTCAACGTTCACTCGGTGCCGGTAGCCGGAGGTGGTCCAACGCAGCTTACTAAGTCTACGAAGGAGAGCACTTACGCGGTTGCGTTCCTTCCGGACTCGCGCATTCTTTACACCTACGACAAAGGCGGAAATGAAAATAGCCATCTTTATTTGCGGGAACTTGACGGCAAGGAACGCGACCTGACGCCGGGCGAGAAAGTGAAGGCAAACTTTCTGGGCTGGAGTCAGGATCGAAAATCGTTTTTCTATTCAACGAACAAGCGCGACGCACGCTTCTTCGACGTTTACGAAATGGTGATCGCCGATTTCACTTCCACACTGCTCTACCAGGATGAAACGGGAATGGACTTCGGCGATATTTCAGCCGACAAGAAATACATTGCCTTTCAAAAGAACGGCAGCTCACCTTCCGATTCTGATGTTTACTTATACAACGCAGAAACGAAGGAGATGAAAAACCTGACCGAACACACGGGCGATGTTGCTAACAGCCCTCAGTCGTTCGACGCGAAATCAAGATACCTTGATTACACGACTGACAAGGGCGGCGAGTTTCAATACATCGCGCGTTACGATCTCGCCAGCGGTAAACACACAACCGTCGAGAAAGCGCCGTGGGACGTTTCCTATACTTACTATTCGCGCAACGGAAAGTATCGCGTAGTGGCGATCAATCAGGACGCACGCACGAAGATCAAGATTTACAATGCCGCCACCGGCGCTCTTGTTCAGCTACCTAAACTTCCCAATGGCGACATCACCGGAGTCAACATCTCACCAAGCGAGAAGCTGATGGCGTTTTATCTTAACGGCGATCGTAGTCCGAGCGATTTGCACGTTTACAATTTTGCCACCAGGAAGGTCAACCGGCTTACGAACAGCCTCAATCCGGAGATTAACGCCGGCGATTTGGTTGATTCGCAGGTGATTCGTTACAAGTCGTTTGACGGGATGGAAATTCCTTCAATTCTCTATAAGCCACACCAGGCGAGTGCGCAGAACAAGGTGCCCGCAGTGCTGCTCATTCACGGCGGTCCCGGCGGCCAAACTCGAACAGGCTACAGCGCGGTGGCCCAGTATCTGGCAAATCACGGTTACGTAATCCTCGGCGTCAACAACCGCGGCTCCAGTGGTTATGGCAAAACGTTTTTCACTGCCGACGACGGCAAACACGGTAATGAGCCGCTCTGGGATTGCGTCGAAGCGAAGAAATACCTCGCTTCGCTAGGCTACGTTGATGAAAACAAGATCGGCATCATGGGCGGGTCTTACGGCGGTTACATGGTGCTGGCGGTTCTCGCATTCAAACCGCACGAGTTTGAAGTTGGCGTTGATATCTTCGGAGTTTCCAACTGGGTGAGAACGTTGCAGTCCATTCCACCCTATTGGGAATCATTTCGTAAGTCGTTATACAAGGAGATTGGCGATCCCAATACGGAACTGGCTAAACTTCGCGCAACCTCACCACTTTTCCATGCAGACAAGATTGTGAAGCCATTAATTGTTTTGCAAGGCGCTAATGATCCGCGCGTTATTAAACCTGAATCGGACGAGATCGTGGAGAGCATAAGAAAACGCAAAGGCGTGGTGGAATACGTACTCTTCGACAACGAAGGCCACGGCTTTACCAAGAAGGCGAACGAGATTCGCGCCTACAAAGCGATTCTTGATTTCCTGGATAAACACCTCAAAGGAATAGGAACCCAGTCTTAGGGCGTCCTGTTCGACGGCGCAATGCGTCGAAAAAAGCCTGCAAAGAAAACCGCCGATCAAGAGGCCGTTGACCGACAAACGTCGGTCGCGGCCCCGCACTCTCGACTCAAAGATCTATTCTCCAAAAACAATCGCGGCTTGCTGCTCGATATTGTCGTGTTCGTCGCCAACATTTTGGTGATGCGTTTCCTCACCAGTCTTGTCATCGATCTGTTCAACGAGATGTCGCCAGAGAATCACTTCCCTAAGCTGGCCATTGGGCTCATCTTTCTGGCCATGTGGATATTGCCCGTGGCGGGTGCGATCTTGAAACGCTGGCATTTCCATCAGCGCCTGACCGCCCAGGGAAAAACTGTGGCCGGCGCTGAAACAAAGCTGGCCGGTTGTTTGTTTAATCCAATCTTTTACTTTTGCCTGAACCTGGTTATCACTTCGGCGGTACTGACCAGTCTCGGAGATTTTCTATTCGGCAGGCGCCTCCTCGATACGGCCGCGGTTTTCGTCCCACTGGTCTTCGCCGGATTTATCCTCACCATCTTCCAAACCTATTTCATCTACCGCTATTTCTCGGCGCCAAAGAAGCCGCCGCAATCTGAGTTCCTGCGCAGTCCGCAGAGCGCAGTGCTCGGCGACGTCTGCCTGTTTCTAAACATGATGTTCTTCCAGGTTTTCTGGAACATGATAACGTTTGCACCCCTCGGCCGACCTTCAAGTGTTCTCGAGTTTGGTGGACGACTCTTTTTCCTCTGTTTCGCAGCATTCCTCATCTATTTTCCACCGCGCATGTTTTACCTGGCCGAAGACATCAATCAACGGCGAACCTGGCTCACCATGCTAATCGCAAACTCCCCTGTCATTTTGCGCGTGCTCATCGGCGCCGAAACAAATACGCTGATCGGGTGGTGAATAAATCCGGATCTGATTGAGGCTCTTGTCTCGCGATGGGATTCCAACTTGAAACGGGGCCTCCTTGCACTATCCCATCTGACGCGATAAAAACTCTCACTGCAATTTCGTTACCTTGAGATCGTTCTACGAACCGGCATGCAACCAGAAAACGAATCAAAGTCGAGAGATGACGAACAGAACGGGACGATGAAACTCGCGCACGTTCTGTTCATGGATATTGTCAGCTACTCAGTTTTGCCCACCGATCAGCAATCGAAAGTGCTGAAATCGCTGCAGGAGATTGTGCGCGGAACCGCGGAAGTGACCCGCGCCCAGGCGTCGAACCAACTCATCTCGCTGGCCACCGGAGACGGCATGGCCCTGGTCTTCTTCAATGATCCAATGGCGCCAGTGCAATGCGCTCTCGAAATCAGCAAAGCACTCAAGGGTTACCCCGAAATCAAGTTGCGCATGGGCGTTCATAGCGGTCCCGTCAACGAGATCGTAGACGTCAATGAACGCGCAAACGTGGCCGGCTCAGGAATCAACATGGCCCAGCGAGTGATGGACAGTGGTGACGCCGGACACATCCTGTTGTCGCGCCGGGTCGCCGAAGACCTGGGTCAGTACAGTAGCTGGCAGCCGTTTCTTCACGATCTCAAGGAAGTTGAAGTCAAGCATGGCGTGCGCGTCCACGTTTTCAATCTGTACACGGGCGAGGTCGGCAACTCCGCACTACCGCAGAAAGTCAGAAGGCGAAAAAAGAAAAGCGTGGTGCGACCGATCGTGTTCGTTACGGCGCTGGCTCTCTTTCTCGGAATAACCGGCTTTATTCTGCTTCGCGGAAAGGACCCCAAGATTGGAGGCATTTGGCCAACTTCGAAGCCCTCGCGACCTGAAAGCGAGTTCATCACCAAACTACAAACGAAGGCTGACGCCTGGACCGAAGGAGCCTTCGCCGCCCAGGTGGAGAATGGCGGATTGAAATCAGTAACTGCCGGGGCGCAAACAACGACGCAAGTTTGGACCACGGCCCAGGCGCTCACCGGAGTGCTCGCCACGCAGAAAAGTCTCGATAGTTATGTACCGAAGATCAAGGCCGCGTTTGAATTCATGGAAAAGTTGCGGCGCACGCGGCCGAGTGAAGGGTGGAATTATTACGGCAATGCAAATCCTTACACGGTTACGGAAATCAACTGCTGGGTTACCCTCGCGCAGATCAAATCACTCGACTCCTCAACTCGAATTTGGACCGATGCTGAGCGCGCCGACCTCATGAATCGGATCGATCGCGAACTCGGGGAGATAGTGCGCAGGCAGGATGGCGGCGGCGGTTGGCGCGCAATTACGGAAGAGAATCCGGACTACGTGAGAACGTATTCAACGGTAGTTGCCTTGTGGACACTGTCAGAGGCAACCAAGTCGCCGTCTCTCAAGGATCGAGTGGGGACTAAGCACGTCCAAGCCATCCGCCGGGGCGTCAGTTGGTTGATTCAAAACTACAAACAAGGACAGGGTTGGGTGCAAAGCCCGCAGCGCACCGGACAACAGGATCGTTTTGATGGGCTGACCGCGCATGCTCTGTTTGTGTTATCTCGAGCTGAAACGATTTCCGATCTCTCTTACCTCAAGAATGATCAAACCTATCTGACCGCGAGAAGGGATTTCATTAACAACAAAGAGCTGGCGACAAATTCGATTGAAAAAGACAACAGCAGTATTCCGGACGCGGATGTTCATTTCGTGGGTAGTGAGTTTATGGGTGAAGGCTCGACTTTCCTGTGGTTTCCGTGGACGCTGCTCGAACTAAACCAGCTGTCTCTCGATCAGGGTTTGTCTGAAGACGAACGCAAGGCTGCGGACGCATTGCGTTTGGAAATACTGAATGCAAACGCTGAACGGATCGATCGTTATGTCGAGACCGCTAACCTGACCTACCTGCTGGCTGAGAATTTGTTTTGCGTTAACACATATTTGAATGGGCGTGCGACCGCGACGCAATAAAACTTTACCCGCTTTTCACCGCAAATGAAGTTCAACAAAAGACTGTACCCTCAGCAAGGCGCGGAGGGTACAGTAGTTTACGCGGATGTACTTCAGTCGTCAGGCTCTTGACCTGGCGATTAGCTCACCTTTCAGGTTCCTTCACCCGCTCCTGCGCCTGCTCCACCCCCGGCGGCGCCTCCTCCGTTATCGCTTTGTGTATCGTTCGCATTAGTTTGCCGTTCAGGAATCTTGAAGCCGAGGTAGGTGCCAGCGCTGATGCCCATCAAGGCCAGCAAGGTCTCGCTGAATTCGGGCATGGTCAATTTCATCCAAACTGACCAGATGAAGATCAGACCCAACACGATGGTCCACACTACGACCTGAAAGCGATGGAAGGTCACTCCGTTAACGTCGCTAAGCAGGTCGTTGACAAATCCTGCGGTCACGGGGTTCTCAAGGCCCGAAGCTGCCTCGTTGATCTGTATCCTCACTTGCGCCAGTTCGGCTTCCTTCGCCGCGAGATCCGTATTCCAGCTTGCAAGAGTGGCCTGATCTACAGCACCTCCCGCTGCGAGCGACGCCTCGGCGTCTGTTTTCTTGGCTTTCAACTCGTTCACTGTGGCTGCGAGTTTTGCTTCCTGGGGTTTAAGCGTGCGCAAACCGTCATTTGTTGATTCCCGCTTGTTGGAGTCGACCATGGCCGCGCCGAGGGCCGTGCCTGTGCCAATGCCG
Organism: Pyrinomonadaceae bacterium; assembly: GCA_963724185.1. GTDB lineage: Bacteria > Acidobacteriota > Blastocatellia > Pyrinomonadales > Pyrinomonadaceae > PSRF01. Next base: position 723,466 of record CAVRTN010000004.1, read on the forward strand.
AGAAGGACCAGGGCGGAAGTAGTGATGGTGTCAAAATCCAGGGTCAACAGTGCGATAAAGAGGAATGATCCGAGGATGATGAAGAACCACCACGCCACCTGCGCGCGCGCCAGACTGTAGGGCCGTTTGAGTGGACCGCCCTTTGGTGCGACCGGCCCGGAATCGCGAATGATAGTCGTCCACTTCGCCGCAACGAGAAAGCCAAGCAAAAAGACGACGAACAACACTACTGCGATGGTCAGCAGTGTTGAGTTATAGAGACGAAGGACAAATCTCTGATCACTTGGTAAGGCAAGCTTATCCTCCTGGCCCACGCTTACCTTAACCGCCATGTTTGAATTCGTCGGACGCGCGAGAAAATTCATCCATGCTGCTCGCGAGTCGGCGTTGCGATCCAGTACGAAAGTCAACGTTCCCTTATCATCAACGGCGATCGGATAGAGTTTGTTGATTTGGATATTGTCCAGAAACAGCACAAACTTCCACGGGTCGATGCGAGCCTGATCCGCTGCATCCAGTGGCACTCGCGCAAGTTCTTCTTTTAGTCCCTTCACGTCGACAACAATCTTGTCGCCCAGACCAGCCTCGCCATTATTGCTATCGGGCAACGTAACTTTCGTTACACTGAGAGGGACAGGTGTTGACGTTTGGACGGCCTGCGTTGTTCGGGTGACTTGCGTAGTTTGTTGACCTGATGGATTTGACTGAGTGGTCGTCTGGGCAGCCGGCGCAGCAGGTTGGTTCTCAGGGTCGGTATCCTGTGCAAAAGCCGGCGCGACGCCCAAGGTCAAAAGCGATATAGTCAAAACCAGGATGCGCACGTATCTAAGTTGAGATAGAGAAATGACGTTTCTCATGAGAATGCTCCTTTGGCAGGCGAATTGGGAGTCGTCGGTGGGCCACGCCGTACGAGGTGAATTACGCAGCAATCGGCCCTATTGAAGCTAAAAGACTCGCGCAGACTATTCCCATATTATTGGTCTGTCAACTCATTTAATGACGTTACAATTGCCGCCATCATCATGAGCCAGCCCTGCGACGAAGGAATGATCAAAGCGAATGACGCAGTCGCACCATGCCCGAAGTCGGCGCGTCCGTGGATTCTCGCCGCTACGATTCTCGGTTCCAGTATGGTTTTCATTGACGGGACGGTCGTCAATGTCGCTCTCCCTGCACTGCAATCCAGTTTGAACGCGACGGTGATTGACGTGCAGTGGGTAGTTGAAGCTTACGCATTGTTTCTCGCTGCACTGCTTCTCGCCGGAGGTTCGCTGGGCGATCATTTCGGGCGGAAGCGAATCTACAGCATCGGCGTCGTGCTATTCGCGCTGGCTTCAGTCTGGTGCGGTCTCGCTCCAAGTATCAATCAACTGATCATTGCACGCGCGGTTCAAGGCGTGGGCGGAGCACTGCTCGTACCAGGGAGCCTGGCAATTATCAGCGCTTCGTTTGACGAAGAATCGCGCGGTAAAGCAATCGGCACATGGTCTGGATTTACGGCAATCACCGCGGCCATCGGTCCGGTGTTTGGCGGCTGGCTGATTCAGAACGTTTCCTGGCGAGCGATCTTTTTTATCAACGTTCCACTTGCGTTAATCGTGCTGGCCCTCGTCTATCTGCACGTGCCCGAAAGCCGCGACGAGGAATCGGGTCGGCTTGACTGGATTGGAGCTGCGCTCGCCACCATCAGCTTAGGCGCGTTGACCTTTGGTTTGATTGAGTCTTCGCGTTTCGGGTTTGGTCACACAGCAATCCTGCTTAGCCTCATCGGCGGCATCGCGTTAACAATTCTTTTCTTGATCTACGAAGCCCGCACGGCCAACCCCATGTTGCCGCTCAAACTGTTTCGCTCGCGAAATTTCAGCGGCGCGAACCTGCTGACGCTTTTTCTTTACACAGCCCTCAGTGGCGCTTTGTTTTTTCTGCCGCTAAATCTCATCCAGGTCCAGGGCTACACTGCGACGGCTGCCGGCGCGGCCCTGCTTCCGTTTGTCCTCATTATGTTCCTGCTTTCGCGCTGGTCTGGGGGACTGGTCAAACGTTACGGTGCGAAGGGGCCACTGGTAATTGGACCAGTCATCGCCGCGGCTGGGTTTGCTCTGTTCCTGTGGCCGGGTGCGAACGTCGGTCCAGGCGGCGCGGGTTTTTGGACAACATTTTTCCCCGCGGTAGTCGTCCTGGGGCTCGGTATGGCCATAAGTGTCGCGCCACTGACAACCACGGTGATGAGTTCAGTCAAACAGAACCGCGCGGGCGTCGCATCGGGAATCAACAACGCCGTCTCACGCATCGCGGGTTTACTTGCGATAGCGGTCCTGGGAATATTGATGCTCCAGACCTTCAACAGCCAACTTGATAAAAGCCTGGCGAGCCTCGCGCTGACTCCGGAAGTCAAAAGGAAAGTTGACGAGCAACGCAAAAAGTTGGCGGGGCTGGAAATTCCAGCGGAGGCAGGCGCGAACCTGCGGCCGCAGATCAAGATTGCTATTGACGAGTCGTTCGTAGCCGGCTATCGGAGGGTGATGATTGCATCCATTATTTTGGCGCTGCTAAGTGGTTTGAGCGCCTGGGTAATGATTGATGGAAAAGCTAAGAAAAAAGGTAACTAAGGCTCATTCACTGCATTTGTTTTCGCTACGATCTTCACATACTTCTTGATCGCGTCAGTCAAAAAAGCTGAACGCTCCCAACTGGTGCCACTCGAGCGAAAGCGAATGATGCCTTCATGGTCGATCACGATGTAGGTCGGATATGCACGAACGCCAAAAGCTCGCACCACGCGGCGTTCGCGATCCCAGTATTGGGGCCAAATCATTTTCTGTTTGGTAGTAAAGTCCCGCCATACCTCTTCTTCATTGTCGGTGCTGATTCCGATCAAAACAAACGACGGCTCTTTGGAAAATTTCTTATGGAGTGTGCGTAGTGATGGTATTGACTCCACACACGGTGGACACCAGGTGCCCCAGAAATCCAGCACTACAACTTTGCCGCGCAGATCTTCAAGCGTGATGTGCTCGCCTTCGGCCGTCGTGATTGAGAAATCGGGCGCGAACGCCTCGCGGGCCCGTCGCGGATTCTCAATCATCCTGGTGGCTCGTTCAGCATCCGGTGCGTCCGGATCCAAATCGACGAATTTTTTCAACTCAACAGCACCTTCAGCGTCACGATTGAGCTGCATCAATACGAAGCCCAGATTGAAATGAAGGCTCGGAAGATCATCATTCGCGTCCAGCGCCAGACCCTGCCGAATAACTGCTTCCGCTTCCTGAAGTTTCTTCTCGTTCTTCATCTCGGCTTGGGCCTGCAACGCGACGCCTTTCAAATTGTAGGCTTGCAACAGCGTCTTCTTGTCGTCACCTGCAACCGCGATTAGCTTGTCAGCAGTTTCAGAGACGTTCTTATAAGCCTCGAGGCCGTAATAGGCCTGCGCCATTCCAAACAAACTTTCAGCCGATTTCTTGCCACGCATGTCATTCGCGCGCTTGAAACTCTTCAATGCGTCTTCATACTGCCGCCGCCGCAACAGATCCCTGGCCTTTTGTACTTCAGTGTCGTATGCCTCGTCGTTATTTTGGGCAATGACCAAGGGACTGGCCGGCCAGTTACCTTCAGACGGAAGCAACGTCCCTGAGAAAATGAATCCGAAACCGACCAACAGTAAAAAGAAAGTTCGGCTGAAGCGTCTTCCAGTCGTTGATGCGAACCTATGCATAGCTCACCTCCGCGCGGAATAATATCATCCCCTTCGCACTCCGAGCGATTCTTCTGGCCACCCGCGATTCACAGTCTGCCAGCTCCGAGCGTATACTTCGTTTCCAATGGATTGGGAAAAAAACATCGTTACAGATGCCTCCGGCATTCGAGATCTACTTGCCGGTACGAAGACTATTGCGGTGCTGGGAATAAAGACTGAGGCCCAGGCGAGTGCTCCGGCTTTTTACGTGCCGAAGTATCTGCATTCCGCCGGCTTCCAGGTAATTCCGGTGCCGGTTTACTATCCGGAAATCTTGGAGATCCTGGGCCTGGCGGTGTATCGCAAACTCAGCGACATACCGATCGAAGTGGATCTTGTAAACGTCTTCCGCCGGTCACAGGACGTTTTACCGCACCTGGAAGATATCCTCGCCAAGAAACCGAAAGCCGTCTGGCTCCAATCAGGAATTCGCAACGACGCTGTGGCGGAAACACTGGCCCGAGCAAATATTAAAGTGGTCCAGGACAGATGCCTGATGGTCGAACATCGATATCTTTGAAATTGATCAGATCGTTTGCGCGCGGTAAGTTATCAATGAACCTCGCATCCTTGCATATAACTCAAATAGCTGACGCCGACACCACTCGTATGTCATGAACGGCTCTGGACCAAATCGTCGGACCTTTCTAAAAACAGCGCTGGCTGCCGGCGCACTGGTAGTGGCCGATGGACCGCGCGCTCTTGCAAGCCCCGGAGTAGGAAATGCCGGGCGCTTTTCACTGCTGGATCCTTTTACTCGTGCGTTGGAGCCACGCCACTTCGCACCCGTAAAAGTCGCGCGAAACCGAATCATTCGCACGATAGTTGGCCTCCGTCCATTCCGTGATGAAGGATTTGTAGTCGATGCCGAACGCTTCGGGGAGAAGCTGCTGGTCCACGATTACGGTCATGGAGGCGCGGGGGTCACGCTCTCCTGGGGAACGTCGTCGCTTGCGGTGGATATCGCGAGAGATTTTCTGCAAACGCGTATGCTGCCGCACGCGCCTTTGGCTAGACCGCCTCGACTTTCGCGAAGAACGCCGCTCCGTTTCGCTGTCCTTGGCTGCGGCGTCAGCGGGCTGTCTACTGCCCGATTAATACAAAGAAGGCTTCAGGGCGAGGGCGCGTCTGTGACAATCTACGCCAAAGACCTCCCGCCACAGACGACATCAAACATCGCCGGAGCCTGGTGGTCGCCTACGTCAGTTTACGAATCAGATATGGTCAGCGCGAAGTTTCTTGAACAGTTTCGCCTTGCCTGTCGCATCTCGCATCGCGCGTTTCAGGAACTGGTTGGCCCCGAGTATGGAGTTCGTTGGATCGATACTTTTGAGTTGTTTGTAAGAGAAGCCTCACTCGATCACGGACCTTCCGGAGGCGCTTCACTCTATCCGCAAATTCAGGTCCATCGCGATCCAAAGCAATACTTCGGCTTCCCCTTTGTGCGGCAATTCAGCAGCATGCTGATTGAGCCGCACACTTACCTGCGGGCATTGTTGCGCGACTTTTACGTCGCCGGAGGAAAGGTTGTAGTTAAGGAGTTTAAGAAGCGGGAAGAAATCGCCCGGCTCTCCGAACAGGTGGTTTTCAATTGCACCGGCTTAGGCGCCCGGGAACTCTTTGGCGATCAAAAACTTGGTCCGATTCGCGGCCAGCTCGAAGTGTTGTTGCCTCAAGCGGAGATTGACTATTGCTACCTCTCCGGCTCGGGCTACATGTTTCCGCGCCGCGATGGAATCGTTCTCGGGGGCACGTTTGATCACGATGATTGGTCACTCGCGCCAAACGCCGAGCAGACAACCGGAATCCTCGAAGGACACAGCCACATCATGAAGGGGTTGACTTCGGGATAGATCAAGAGCGGAACCGGCGGGCTTTCGATTCAGGGGGCGATTAGAGCTAACCTTGAATGGCTACTTCGCCATCTCGTCGTTGATCGACTTCAAGGCGCGCTCGAGCATGGTGCGATGCGGCGGACTGGTTGCGCTAGCCAGCTGGCTCATTATTCGTGAGCGTGAGAGCCGCAGAGATTCAAATGTCGCGCTTTTGGCTCGTTCCTCCACGGAAGACGTGCCCCGGTTAGCCCGCGCGTCTGCCGCTGCTTGTTGGCGCTCGAAGACTTCTTCCATCTTCCCCGCCAGATCGTCGCCGTCCCATCCCATCGCGTGCACCTCCTGTTGGTTTCATCCATCCTAACACCTATTCGCCCGGTGGGCACTGCGGACCCGATGTTCGACAAACTTTCGTTTGCCCCAAGCGACGAAAAGATGAAGCTCGTCAAACAGCAAATCGCTCCGTTAGAAGAGAGACAACCTCTCGCTTCTAACGGAGCTTCTTACCAACCGCGATACGGAAGACCCCTTTCCGCCGCACTACGGTTGAACTTGAATCTCGCCCTCACCGCTTTTCATTTCAGCAAATTCATAAGCTGAGAGGGGAAACATCTCGCAACTCTTCTTGTTGCCGGGAATGATGTTCTTTGACGGAATGCCCGCGTCGTCTTTCACTTCTTCATCGGTGGCCCACCATTTGTACCAGGCGCCTTCGTCGTCCTTCACTTCGGCATCGGATGGTACCCAGCCGCCTTCTTCCGGCTGACAAAGACACCAGCTCAATTTGTCTGACACTTCCCGGCCATCACCATTGTCTTCAACCACCAATTGCACCCATTTGCCGATGTAGCTCCTGTGACTCGAATCGGTAACGGTCCCGCCGAGCATCGCTCGATTGTTCTCGATCTTCATGCTGTCGAGCGTTGCCGTCATAAAGAATTCCACTTTAGGATCTTCTGATTCTTCGCCGGTGCCGTCCCCGTCCTGCTGCTCGAGGATGGCTTCGTCTCGAAAGGTCATCTGACCGGTGGTGTTGCCACGCTCGTCCAGGGTGGCGCTAAACTCAACTGACTTCTTGAAGTCGTCGTCAAGGACAAAACTGTAAGTGCCGCTCGCCGATGGGCTGGAGGCATTCGCGATTGGGGCGGTGAGACTCACCAGAAACAATACAAGAATTACGGATGTAAAGATCTTCATTAAAGGCACTCCTTATTTGTCATCGAGCGTTGAATACATCGGGAATAGGTTGGGAAAAGTTTTCCTGTTACCTGTTTTCGGACTAAGATAAGCGCTCGAGCAATCAATTTTTTCAATCGCCACCCGGCACTGTTTCCTGAACAAGATGGACGATACGTGCACTCTTGCCCTGGCGTACTTAGGAAACTCTGAAATCCTTCTGAGATTGTTTTCAAGAAGTTGTGAGAGACGATGATTAAAGCTCGCCCTAACCTCTCGTATGTCTTCGGCGGCTTTCGCGTGGATGCCATCGAGCGGGTGCTTTTTGACGAAAAAGGCCCAATTTCGTTGACTCCCAAAGCCTTTGACACCCTCCTGGTTTTGGTTGAAAACAGCGGACGCGTCATTACCACGGAAGACCTGATGACGCGGGTTTGGCCTGACAGCTTTGTCGAAGGCAACAATCTGGCGCAGAACATTTCTACCTTGAGGAAGGTGCTCGGCAGCGGCGGGGCGAAATACATCGAAACTATTCCCAAGCGCGGATATCGTTTTAGTGCCGACGTTCGTGAGATCCGGGACGATGAAGAGCCGGCGATCAGTAAACCGCGGGGCACAATGCGCGGGGTTCAACCGGTTAGCGAAGACGAGCCTTCCGCGAGTGGTGCGTTACAAACTTTTGCGCGACGCACGCCGGCAGTAATCGACGTTTCGCCAGACTCCAGCCCGGCATTCAGTGCGGACGCAGCACCGAGGTTTGAGCTCACGCTTGATCGTCCCCCTGAAACGATGTATGCGAGAAGCGGCGACGTGAATATTGCCTATCAGGTTATTGGCAACGCACCGATCGATCTCGTGTTTGTGATGGGGTGGGTGTCTCACCTGGAATATTTCTGGCGCGAGCCGCGGTTTGCGCGCTTCCTGCTTCGTCTCGCCTCGTTTGCGCGGCTGATCCTTTTCGACAAGCGTGGTACCGGGCTCTCTGACCGCGTGCCCATCAATGAACTGCCCACGCTCGAACAACGAATGGACGACGTACGCGCGGTGATGGATGCGGTCGGGTCGGAACGCGCGGCCCTTTGCGGCGTTTCAGAAGGCGGACCGATGTGCAGCCTTTTCGCGGCCACGTATCCGGAGAAAACGCTCGCCCTCGTCATGATTGGAACTTACGCGAAGCGCATTCGCGACGATGATTACCCCTGGGCGCCGACTACCGAGCAACGGCAACATTTTTTCGAAGAGATGCGTGAACAGTGGGGCGGGCCGGTAGGTTTGGACGAACGCGCGCCCAGCGTGGCGGATGACCGGGAATTCCGTGAATGGTGGGCCACCTATCTCCGTATGGGCGCCAGTCCCGGTGCAGCGCTGGCACTGACCCAAATGAACGCGGAGATTGATGTGCGCCGCGTCTTGCCGTCGGTTCATGTGCCAACACTGGTAATTCACCGCACGGAAGACCGCTGCCTGAAAGTGGAAGAGGGTCGCTATGTGGCTGACAGCATTCCGGGGGCGAAGTTTGTAGAATTGCCGGGTCAGGACCATCTGCCATTTGTCGGCGACCAGGATGAAATTCTGGACGAAGTGGAAGAGTTTTTGACGGGCGTACGTCACACGCTCGAACCCGACACAGTGCTGGCCACCGTGTTGTTCACACAGATAGTGGATTCACGAAAACATATCGAGCGGCTGGGAAACGAGCGTTGGTATGCGCTGCTCGATCGTTTGCGTGACCATGTGCGGAAAGAAGTCGAATGGTTTAGAGGGCGCGAAATCGATCTGATTGGCGATCGGCCGTTGGCGATTTTCGATGGTCCGGCGCGGGGCATTCGTTGCGCGATCGCGATTAGCGAGTATGCTTCGCGGCTGGGGATCATGATGCGGTTGGGGCTTCACACAGGCGAGTGTGAAATGATGGGAACACCTGGCGAGATCAGGGTTTGCGGCATTGCTCCGCAGATCGGCGCCCAGGTGGCGACAGCCGCGGCGCCTGGCGAGATTCTTGTCTCCAGCACTGTGAAGGATTTGGTCGCCGGCTCAGGCATCAATTTCACCGATAAAGGCATGCATACGCTGACTGAGGTCCCCGGCGAATGGCGCCTCTTCGCGGTTGAACGGGCAATCAAGAGTTAATCCGCGGGCTGATTCAACTCCTTGGAGTGCGCCGACCCTGCGGCGCCTTGGTCATTGATTAACCAACCGTTACTCGAGATCAATAGTCATCATGTATCTTCAGCTTCTCAGTTTTGAAACTGTAGATAGTCTTAATGGCGGACAAAGATGCAGTACGTTCAAACCATGCGGCGGAGCACCATGGATACTGATTAGCGACGTTGACCAGCCCGTGCTTTACAGCGTTTTGGTGCACGTCGTTTAGTCGAGCTAGATAAGACCGTTCGTGCAACCGCTCCTGGAGTTTGCATGAGCTGAGGCCGCTGTGGTGTTCGATAATATGCTTAGATTTAACGGTTGGAAGGCAGCGAGGTCAAGTTGACTGGGATGCAGTCGTTGAACATCTTGATGCAAGCGGTCGAGCATCGTTTCAGTGATCAAAGCGGCGACAGGTCGCCGCACTCCAAGGCGTTGACGTACCAACTCCTGAAGCTTGGCGATAGGCAATGACTAAAGCAAGAATGGAGACATTCAGCGATGGGGTGATTGCAATTATCATCACCATCATGGTGCTTGAATTGAAAGTGCCTCACGACCCCGGCCCTGCCGCGCTATTGCCGCTGGTGCCGGTATTCCTCAGCTACGTGTTGAGTTTTGTTTTCCTTGGCATCTACTGGAATAACCATCATCACCTGTTGCATGCCGTCCAGCACGTCGGAGGAGGCGTGCTCTGGGCCAACCTGCACCTCTTGTTCTGGTTATCTTTGATTCCTTTTGCCACCGCGTGGATGGGCGAGAACCATTTTGCCCCGTGGACTCTGGTGTTGTACGGCGTCGTCCTGTTAGGTGCAGCTATCGCCTACACGATTCTGACGCTCACGCTGCTGAAGCTGCACGGAAGAGATTCGATGCTGGCGGCAGCGATGGGTCGTGATTTCAAAGGCAAGGTATCGATTGTCATCTGTCTGGCGGCTATCCCGCTGGCGCTAGTGAAGTGGTGGCTCGCTTGCGCTTTGTATGCGTTGATAGCGATCATTTGGCTTGTTCCAGATCGTCGTATCGAAAAAACTCTCACGAACTAAAGTGATTACGGGAAGGAAATTATGACAAATAAACTAATCAGCCTGACTCACATCCGATTGTTAGCGTGCCTGGCTTTGGTGTTCACTGGCGCCTCGCTATCCATAGCCCAGCAACCCTCGAAGATGATGGAGCTCGATGGCGTCTCGATGTACGCCAGGCTCGATGAATCGAAAATTCATTACAAGAGCTATGGCAAGGGAGATGAAGCCATCGTCCTGATTCATGGTTGGGGCGGGAATCTGGAGCTCTGGAGCGAACATATAACGCCTCTCCTAAAAGGGCGTGAGCGCGTGCTCGCTTTGAGTCTTCCCGGGCATGGCAAGAGTGACAGCCCGCAGACTGTCTATAGCATGAACTACTACGCGCGTGCGGTTGAGGCTGTGATGCGAGAGGCAAAGGTAAAGCGCGCGGTGCTGGTGGGCCATAGCATGGGCACTCCGGTCGCCAGGCAGTTTTACCGTAAGTATCCGGAGAAGACTCTGGGAATCGTGATCGTTGATGGCGCATTGCGTCCGTTTGGCGACAAGAAATTGATGGAAGGATTTCTCGCGGGGTTCCGGGGACCAGGTTATAAGGAAGTCGGACGGCAGATGCTTGCCGGCATGGCAGGCCCGAACCCTTCCCCGGAGATCATGGCGCGGGTCCAGGCATCATTTCTGATTACTCCACAGCATGTCCTGGTAAGTGCAATGGAAGGGATGGCCGACGATTCCATTTGGGGCGGGGACAAGATCAACGTGCCGGTGCTGGCGGTGATGGCCAAGTCACCATTCTGGCCGGCCGATACGGAAACCTTCTATCGCAGCCTCGCGCCCAAGCTCGACTTTGTGATGTGGGAAGGCGTGGGCCACTTTCTGCAAATGGAGAAGCCGGCGCAGTTTGACGATGCGGTGATTGCTTTCCTGGATAAACACAAACTCTTGAAGAAGCGGTGAGCCCAACAGTGTCCGTGATCGGTGGTCAGTAGTTTATGGGCAAGGTCGTGATCAGAATCCTGCATATCACTGATCGACCTTCTGACATTTTGGACAGAAGTAGACAATCCGGGTGCGCTCCTGCTCGCCTGCCTCCATATCAACATCCGATTGTTCAGAAGTGAATGTCGCTTGCCTCTTTTGCCTGATCAGCTCGCCACAGCGCAAACAAGGTAAGTTGGTGCGACGGAAAACCATGTGACGCGTGCCATATTCTCGATCGGGTTGATAAGTGAGTGACGCGTCGGATCGCATTCGTGCTCGATCGACCTCACCAGCGGTCGCGTTCGAAAGATAGGAACGAAGCGACAATTCAGGTGCGGTGCGGGCCAGACAACGAAGCTCAACTTCCTTCAGTTCCCTGATCTTGCGCCACGGATTCAGGCGACACTCAAACAGCACTTCAGCACGCAGGTAGTTTCCCAAACCGGCGAGTATTCTTTGATTTAGGAGCGCAGCCCCGATCGTTGCCTCAAGATGCTCGGGGAGCAACAGCCGGCGACGGAACTCGGCACGGTTGAATTTGCCTTCGGCGGGCAGCACGTCAGGGCCAAGCGAGGCCAGATTCTCAATCTGTTCGTATGGGTCGCCTTCGCCCACATTGAAAATCGGAGCGGAAAACAGTATGGCAGCGCCACCGTCAGTAACGATGCGCGCCCGCTCGCGTCGATCCTTTTCGACCGGCAAAAGTTCAACGAGAGATGGAACGCTGCCGCGGCGGACTTTGACTTCCGCGGCAGGGAAAGTTTGCCAACGCCCCCACATCATGAGGTGAGATTGAAAGTAAAACCCTCCCTCGATGAAGCCGAGCAAGTGTTTACCGTGTGAGGTAACTTTTAGCACACGCCGCCCAGTTAGACGTCGTTCATTCTCTGCCAGCCACGCTTTCGCTTCGCGCGTGCGCGCCTCGATGGATCTGATCACCCGGCCCTTGAGAACGGCATCAAGCGCATCGGCGTATTTTCTGACCTCAGGTCCTTCGGGCATAGTTTGTTCGGTGAAAAGTTAAGAGTGAAAGTAACAAGACTTAATGGCGAATGAGTCACACTTTGCCGAGCACCTGCCACGCCAGTATCCCTTTCACCTCTCCACTCTTCACTATTAACCGTACCCGCTGTTAGCATACCGAGCACATGATTGGCTTGAATCACTACGTCGGAGAAGTGCTCGACGAAAAATATCGGCTCGAGAGACTGCTCGGTCAGGGCGGCATGGGCGCCGTCTATCTCGCCACTCATCTCGGCACTGAGCGTTATGTCGCACTCAAACTCATCACGCCCCAGTTCATGCAAAACGAGGAGTTTGTCCAGCGATTCAAACGTGAAGCGAGAGCTGCCGGGCGCTTGCGTCATCCTAACGTGGTTGATGTAACTGATTTTGGATTTGCTCACGTTAACGGGGCACCCGTCGCTTACCTGGTGATGGAGTATCTCGACGGCTGCACGCTTGGCGATGTCTTGAGCGAAGAAAAGCGGCTACAGCTGGATTGGGTGGTCGACATTCTCGAACAGGTTTGTTCGGCGGTGCATGAAGCGCACCTGCAGGGCGTGGTCCACCGCGATCTTAAACCTGAAAACATCTGGCTGGAACCAAACCGGCTGGGTGGTTACCGAGTCAAGGTGCTCGACTTCGGTATCGCAAAACTCGGTTCGTCCCAACCGGTGGATGCATCAAGCGTTGAGCTCAACTCTAACGCATCCCCGAGCGGATTCGCGCCGCAAGTTTCAGCGGCTGATCTGGAAAAAGGAACGCTGCTCTATGGCGCTAATCAAACGGATCCGGATCTTATCAGCCCGCGCGATCGTGGGGCCGAAACTCAAATTCTGCCTGCAAACGCAACCCTCGCGATGGGTGCAGCGCCAGACGCCACCAGTATCGGATCTGATTTTGATGTTAATGAGGGAAACGAGACGCAGGCTTTCGCTCGTTCAGCGGGCCCGGCCGCAACGAGCGTTGATGCCGCGACGGCGATCTTCTCCCCATCCATCGATGATGACGACGGCAAAACTCTTCGCCTGGACCAGGCTACTCGCGCTTATCATGGTTTAAAGCCCACTCTGTCGGCCGCGATCACACAGACCACTCAACTAACTCAAGTTGGCGCCATCATGGGGACGCCGCTTTACATGTCACCCGAACAATGTGCCGCGAAAGATCTTGATGCGCGATCAGACATCTACAGCCTGGGAGTGATTGCATACCAGATGCTGGCGGGAGAGCCACCTTTTGCCGGCAACACTGCCAGCGTGATGAAGGGACACATTGAATCAATCCCCACGCCATTGCGCGAACGAGTGAAGATTCCGAAACGCGCGGCGCGACTCGTGATGTCGGCGTTGGCAAAGGATCCGGCCGAGCGTCCCCAAACCGCCGCGGCGTTTGCAAACTCACTACGCGCTGAGGCAGATGGAATTGGTACCCTTTACCGGAGGACCTTTGCTCTCTATTTCGAGCACTTTCCAAAGTTTATCCGCATGTCGGTGATTGCCCACCTTCCGGTGATTGCTTCAGTAATGTTGCTGGTTAGCCTGGAACTGTTGGGGACCTACTTGACCAAGGGGTCAGGCGTCACGTTGGGAAAGGTTCTGTTTGCGATTGCCATTGGGCTCGTCGGTCTTTTCCAGATTGCTTCCTATTTCGTCGCTACAGCCGCCATCTCAGGAATGACGGCCGTCATTGTCACTCAGCTTTCTGTGGCGCCACTGCGGCCGATGGAGCTTAATACCGCCTTCGCCGTGCTGAAGAAACGCTGGCGGGCGTTTTTGAAAACTGCGGTCCGGGTCACTATCCGGCAAATCATCGGGTTCATTCTATTTGTGATTCCAGGTTTCATTGTGTCGACTCGCTACATGCTCTACGCACCCGTGGTGCTGATGGAGGGTTTGGAAAAGAAAGCCGCGCTCAAGCGCGCCCGGGAATTGGCATCGCGCTCGTGGCGGACCGTCATAATTATCGTGTGTCTGCAGTTCCTGGTGCCGATGGTGGTGAGCGCATTGATCGGCAGGTTTGGGATCACCACTGATGGCGAGGGCGACATCCGTGTTTCCAACCGGTCAATGGGCGGGCAGATTTACCAGCAGGTCTCCGGCCTGGTAAATATTTTCATCATCCCCCTTGCCTCGATTGTGTCTGCTTTGCTTTACCTCAAAATGCGACAAATGGGTGGCGAGACATTAAGTGCAGCTTTGGATCAAATTGAAGACATCGACGTTGGACGCAGCCAGTGGCAAAAGCGCATGCGCACCCGTCTCCAGGTCAGCGCAGCGCGCAGCGCCAGCAATCCCCAAAGCGCCGGTTCCAGCAAACCGCCTGCAACTACTGACAGTTAAAGTCTCGATCGCGTTTCAGTGCCGGCGGCCTCGATTAGAAAATTCGGTTGAGTAGTCCTGAAACGAATTCTCGTAACCTTTTCCAGTTTAGTTATCGCTTCAAATTTGCTTCATCCGTGTTAATCTGCCGCTCCGACTCCTTCTGCTTTAGATTTTTATCCAGCTTCCGGAGATACGAAATGAAACGCACCCGTTTTCTAATTCCTGTCCTGCTTTTGGTCATGTCCATGCAGTTGTCTGCCCAGCAGACCGCGACCGCGAGCGGCGAATTGCTCAACGTTGATTCTATTTTTACTTATCAAACGAAGGCGCTCGGTCCGGTGCAATGGGAACGGGACGGCAGCGGATATCTCGCGCTCGAGCCCTCAAGCAAACAAGGATTCGTTGATATCGTGCGCTACGACGCAATCAGCGGTGCGCGGACCGTAAAAGTTGGGATTGAAAAACTAACTCCCGCGGGAGCGGCTGCGCCGTTATTGGTTGAAGAATTTATCCTGAGTCCCGACGAGCGGAAACTGCTCATCTTTACCAACACCGAGCGCGTGTGGCGCAGCAACACTCGCGGCAACTACTGGATAGTTGAGCTCGAAGGCACCGGAATCTGGCAATTGGGAGGACTGCCCGGAAAGGACAAACCTTCCAGTCTAATGTTTGCCAAGTTTTCGCCGGATGGAAAGAAGGTTGGTTACGTCCAGGAAAACAACATCTACGTCGAAGACCTGGAAGCGCGCGGCAAGCGCATTACGAAAATCACTAATGACGGTTCACGCTTCATCGTCAATGGGACCTTCGATTGGGTTTACGAGGAGGAACTCTTCTGTCGCGACGGTTGGCGCTGGAGTCCCGATGGCGAACATATTGCGTTCTGGCAACTCAACACCGAAGGCGTAAAGGAGTTTGTGCTCGTCAACAATACCGCCGGCCTCTATCCGGTTATCACTTCCTTTCCTTACCCGAAAGCCGGCGAGACAAATTCAGCCGCACGCGTGGGCGTTGTTCGATCAACTGGCGGCGCTCCCCGCTGGTTTGAAATCGCCGGCAATCCACGAGACAACTATCTGCCCCGAATGGAATGGGCTGCCAATTCTGACGAAGTCGTTATCCAGCAACTCAATCGGCTCCAGAATACAAATATCGTAATGCTGGGAGACATTCAGACCGGAAAAGTTCGGCCCATCATCACCGAGAAGGACGATGCATGGGTAGACATTTCCTGGGGCGATCTCGATTGGAACAAGACCGGTCTTGGGCGCGGCGACGTGGAATGGATTGACGGCGGCAAGCGATTTCTCTGGGCCAGTGAACGCGACGGCTGGCGTCACATCTACTCGATTTCGCGGGACGGACGCGACGTAAAGGACATTACACCCGGCGATTTAGATGTGATCAACGTCGAGAAAGTGGACACCGCCAACCACTGGATTTACTTCGAAGCTTCTCCGGCCAATGCAACTCAGCGGTATCTGTATCGGGCGCCGCTCGCGGGTCTATCCAAAATGGAGCGCCTAACTCCAGCATCACTCGCCGGCAGTCATAGTTACAACATTTCTCCCCGCAACGATTTGGCAATTCACGTGTCGTCATCGTTCATG
Organism: Pyrinomonadaceae bacterium; assembly: GCA_963724185.1. Lineage (GTDB taxonomy): Bacteria > Acidobacteriota > Blastocatellia > Pyrinomonadales > Pyrinomonadaceae > PSRF01. The sequence goes on from CAVRTN010000004.1 coordinate 739,294, forward strand.
AAGGTGCCTAAGACTGACATTGTGCGCCTGCCGGGACATGAGGCTGTGCGCAGCTTGATCGATAACCAGGCTGTGCAGGATCGGATGTCGAGGCTGAAGCCGACGCCGTTTGAGTTTTTCAAAGTGGATATCGGCGACGGCGTGCAGCTCGATGGGTGGATGATCAAACCTCCTGACTTCGATCCGCAAAAGCGTTATCCGGTTTTGTTTTTTGCCTACACAGAGCCATGGTCGCAGACGGTGGTGGATGCGTGGGGCGGGCTGAATCTGCGTTGGCATATGATGTTGGCCCAGCAGGGCTACATTGTCGCCAGCGTCGACAATCGCGGCACGCCCGCGCCTCGCGGTCGAGCCTGGCGCAAGATTTTTCATCGTCGCGCCGGAATCATCAATTCACAGGATCAAGCCAATGCAGCCAGGGCAATTGGAAAATGGCCGTATGTCGATCCTTCTCGGATTGGTATGTGGGGCTGGAGCGGTGGCGGCTCGGCCACGTTGAATGCCATGTTTCGCTACCCGGACGTTTACCAGGTCGGAATGTCGGTCGCGCCGGTTGCTGATCTTCGTCTCTACGACACGATCTACCAGGAACGCTACGGCGGGTTGCCGCAGGCCCATCCGGAGGAGTGGAAACAAAGTTCGCCCATCACCTTCGCGGGACAGTTGAAAGGACACCTGCTGATTGTTCACGGCACGGGCGACGACAACGTTCACTATCAGGGAACTGAGGCGTTGATTGACAAGCTGGTAGCCGCCAACAAACCGTTTACCGTAATGCCTTATCCAAACCGTTCACACGGCATCTACGAAGGCCCGGGCACCAGCCTCCATCTTTATGGGCTGTTGACGCGTTACCTAAACGAGAAACTCGCACCGGGCGGCCGGTAAGACTATGAACGGGTGAACAGTAAAAAGAGTAAGGGCCGGCTCCCCGCTCCCCACTTCGCTTACTCTTCACCCTTCACGTTTTACCTTTCACTCGTTAATCTTCCGCTATGCGCTATTCGGTCTTCTTACTAATCTCGTGTGTGTTGTCTCTGTGTGCGCAGAACCCAACTATGGTCGAGCAGCAAAGGGACGCTGATAAGGAAAGGCACTTCGCTCTCTTTAACGAACTCAAACGCGTGCCCACAACCGACAGTCAGCAGCAGGCTTATCAAGCGGCGAGAGTATACCTGCGGCTCTTTGAAGGAGACAGGGATGCCGACGCGCGTACTGTAAGAGCATTCGTGACGGAATATGAGAGAGGGGCTCGTCAAGCCGAGATCTTACAGACCTATAACTCGAAGAATTACGCTAAGACCTTTACCCTTGGCCGATCCCTCCTTGAGCACGACCCCGAAAACTACTTCGTCCTTGCCGTCCTGACTCAGGCGGGAATTGACAACGCGCAAGCGGGAAACACGAGCTTCAACGACGCGACTCTGGATTACGCCCGGAAGGCGATAAAGCTGATCGAGGCCGGCAAGGTCACGAATGCGGCGCCCTTTAAGAATATCGAAGCCGCACGCGGCTACTTGAATGTGTCGGTGGGGGCGTTGCTAAAGGATAAGTCGCCGGCTGAAGCGGCAGACGCCTTCAGGAAAGCAGTACAGTCTGATAGCTCTTATCGAACCGATCCATTAATTCACCATCGGCTTGGCGCCGCCATTCTTAAGGGGGAGTTTGCAAAGCTCTCGAAGGAGTACAACGAGAAATTCGGTAATCAGCCTCCATCGGCTGAGCAGCAAGCGATGCTGGGGCGCATAAATAAACTAGCGATTCAGGCGCTCGACGCCTATGCGCGTGCTGTAGCGTTGAGCGATCCGGCCCGCCAGGATGGCAAGGCGTTAGAGGCAGGCAGCGCCAAGCTCGCACCTGAGTTAAGAGCGAAGATACTCGAACAGTTAACAGCGCTCTACAAAAGCTTTCATAACAACTCCGAGGAAGGTTTAAAGGAACTGATCGCCACAGTCCTTTCCAAGCCGCTGCCCTAACCAGCCAACGTTCGCTCGGCAAGTCAACTCAATTCCGGGGAGCGACTCCACTCAAACGTAAAATGATCGAGCACTACCAATCGCATTCAGGTGGTTGCTATTTTTCGTGGGAACTTCCCCATCGGCGCGGTGTCTAGTTACCAAACCAAATTTCGGGAGGAGCCAACATGCGCAAGTTGTTTCTAGTTGTAGGACTGATCGCTGTCGCAGCGTCGCAAGCATTCACCCAAAACACGCCGAAACCAACTGACCCAGCCGCAAGTGTCGAGGAAAGCGTTCTCCAATTAACGCGCGATTGGCTGGCAGCTGACGAGAGTCACGATCGCGCCACACTGGAAAGAATCATCGCGGATGATTTCCAGGGAACAGCGCCAATGGGCCAAACGGTCTTCAAGGTCGATGTGATCCCGGAAGGAGACAGTCGAGCCGGTGGGTTGGCAATCACCACCTCGAATCTGAAAGCGCGGGTTTTCGGCGACTCCGCCGTGGTGACCGGGCGCGGTGTCTCGAAGATTGGCGAAAAAGGCGAACTACGATTTACCGTGGTGTTTGCGAAGCGCGAGAGCCGTTGGCAGATGGTTGCGGCACATCTATCTGCATGCCCAAGGCATAGACTAATCGTTGTCTTTTGCGTTTGTTCGAGCGTAGTATTTCGGCATGCGGACTATCATTCTCCTGCTCGCATTGGCGTTCCTGCTTCACGGCTGGATGGGCCATAGAAGGCAAAGTAATGCCGCAGCGTTTTTGCCGGAAGAACCCGCGACTTCGGCGTCAAACCGCGTAGACTTCGAGACTCAAATCAAACCGATATTTCAATCGAAGTGCATGCCCTGCCACTTCAACGGCGGCCAAATGTATGCAAGCCTTCCTTTCGATCGCCCTGAGACAATCAAGAAGCTTGGCGACAAAGTGTTCCCGCGGATCAAGGATGAAAACCATCGTCGCCTGATCCGCGAGTTCCTTGCTCAATAGTAGTTCTAAAGTAGGTATGCGAGCGGGCCAGTCCTGCGGGGACGCAACGTTACTACAAGTAGCGCTCCCTAAGGATTGCGATGTGGTGATCGAGATGACCTGCGAGTATGTAGGCAATTGCGCGCACGGTGGCGGAACTGTCGTTCGCTATTCCACTCCTCAGCCAGGCATCGTCGGCCAGGGTGCGGAAAAACGATAGGGTCGCCTGCCGAATGGTCCGAAATTCGTCTACTTGCGCGCGCCAGGAAACTTCATCGGCGCCTGCCCCCGCAACCCCAGTGTCCTGATCGAAACCTGGCAAGTCGTTTGGAAAGCCGCGGGCAAACCAGAGCGCGCGAAAGAGGAAGATCCGCTCAGAATCGTTGATATGATTGAGCAGCTGCCGCATTGACCACTTGCCCTCTTCGTACCGGTGGAGTGATTGTTCTTCGGATATGCCGTTAAGGAAAGTAACGGTTTCTTCGAGTTGTTTTTCCAGGACATCAACCACGTCGTCACTGGGGATGCGGTTGATATAGCCGTAAAACTGCGTTGCTGCTTCGTTTGGTTCAGGACGTCCTAACATGGCAGCGATAGTAAATCGAACTGCAAACAAACCGCAAACGATTCATTGGTTACTAAAAAACGGCGGCGCGATCGCTCGCGTCGCCGTTCTTTGTTTCGTCTTGATCGAAGCTATTGATTTTTCGAAGTGCCTGCGCTGGCCGACTGCGTCAACACCAGATTGAAGTTTGTACCCTTCTCCAATCGTAGATTGCCGCCCTGCAGTGAGAGCACTGAACTGCCTTCGACTGACGTGTTCGTCGACTCGGAAATTTGAATCCGGCCCAGTGTGCCGCCAACTCCCGCGGCTGTGCTACCCACCACATTCGTGGTTGAGTTCACCGTCGAACCGACAGCGGAAGTTGTGCCGCCAACAACATTTCCCACTGTGGAGGTTGTCGAGTTGAGCACCCCGCTTGTTCCACCAAGTAGCCGCACCTCCTGAAGAAGCGCTGGTTGAGCTGGTTGAACGCGCTGAGCTATTCGCATTAGTGGCGAAAACATCATCGTCATTCCGGCGCACATTGGCGCTGCCATTTGTGATTGAACTGATGGTCACTGAGATAGGAACCGCCAGCGATCCCTGTTCCAGTCGGTCAAACAAAATTCCCACTCTTGACTGGCTCTCACCTTTAGTTTTTTGTGCCACTTCGGTTACATGGCCAATCAACTTCGCGCCTTTACCAACAACAGTTCGGCCGCCGGACTTGATCGCTTGTGTCGTTTTCAACACTACCTGATCACCAACCTTGGCTTTGCGCACGTCCACCGCGCTCTGCAGTTCACCGCTCAGATGAGTCCCTGAATCAAGCTGAATGCTTTTCTCCGCGCTGTTGACTCCAGCGGACGTTTGATTGGTGGCGTCGCCAGTGGCTCGAGTTTCCGCCTTCTGAGCGTTCGCTCCAATTGCGCATGCGATCGACAGACTTACTGCCATGCTTACTACCAAAATCGACTTCTTCATTATTTCACCTCTTAGTGTGTGCGCCTCAGCGAGGGCGTGTTTTATTTGGAACGACGTTTGGAAAACCTGCCTGGAGACCAAGCGTCGCGATTATCAAGATGAATGCTGATTTGCTGTTGTCAGGATGAGGGAACACTAAGAGACGTTGCCGTCAGCACTGCGATGCAGACGTTGCAAATTGATTACAAATGGAGACCAGAGAATGAGTGGATCGCCGGGGGTAACGCGGGCTTCGTTCGAAAATTATTTAACTTCCGGATGGTCTAACAGCCAGCGTGCTGGCAATTACAACCTATCTCAGTGACATGCGCCTTCTCTGCTTCCTCGCAGTATTCACCGCAATACTTGCTGTCCTTTTCCGGGGGACAATCGCAAGCTGGATGAGCGCATTTGTTTGCCTGGTTCTCTGCCATAAAACTATCCTGCCTTTTGAAATGCTATTGCTTTCGTCATCATCCTAGAACTCAAAATTAGCGCGGTCAAGAACCAATCGCCTTTATCTTAAGGCGCTGGCCGGACCACGATTGTGCGTTTGGAGTCTCCCATTGTCAGCACCATCGGTTTATCTATTTGAATGGGATGTTCCTCGCCATCGACACTGATAATCAGATTCAAACTGGAACCCTGTGTGCTCCCGGATGAGGTGACACTGCTCGCGGAGATACTGTTTGGGGAAACGCGCGGCAGCAGATTCGTAGCCACGATTCGCCATGTTGCAGGTGAGCATCGAATACGAATGCCCGGTGCATCGGCCTCGAAGGATTCATCGGCGGCAACTGCATCGGCTTTGAACAAACCTTCAGCACAACGGACCCCAGTGGCATCGTAAAACGTAACCTGGCCGGAGACGTATGCGTAAGAAATGCCGCTGGCGTTGCGGACCACCATGCGAATGTTAGTTACCGGTGAATCGACAGCGCCATTCAATGCCGTGGTCTTCAGAGTTGCCTCAAGCGCCGGCGCGCCTGATCCATCGAACGCAACAGCCGCTTGGGTAAGCGGCACCGCTTTTTCAGCTGGAGCAGAAGCCGGTTGAGCCACCACGCAGAAAGAGCCTGCCAGAAAAACCACACACGCGAGAAGAATTTTCATATATCCCCTTATTGCAAATACGAGTTGTCGGCTGAGATGACGATTCTAATCCTCAAGTGCTTCTCAATCAATAATGCACGCCGCAGAGACAGAGAGACGCCGACCGATCGCAGAGCGTCTTAGCGCGAGTTAAGTAGCGGGAGGACGGCTGAACCGCGCGGCATGATAAAACCGTCAACGTCGTGCTCAACTTCATCGAGAGCATCTGTCAACGAGCGCGCGGGCAACATGCGCATGGTTCTTACTTCCTCAGCCGGCAAATCAGAAACCAAAAATATTCGATAGCGCTCTGCTTTGGTAAGCAAAGCCCAGGCAGTTTGACCATTGACTTCGTATGCATCACGCAAGCGAGTCTCAAGCGCGCTCGAGTTTTCAGCCTCAAACCATTTCAGGAAATTCGGGTGGCCCAGGCCGTCGCGGCATTCGGCCAGAAGGATGATAGTGCCGCCTTCGGAGCACGCCTGGGCAGCCATGTCGAGCGCTTTGTGAGCCTGAATCAGATTGATGTCATAGGGTGAACCACCGCAACTAACCACAACCAACTTGCGAGTCGCGTTAAGTTTCGTGGAATGACTTGCCAGGTATTCTGGCAACCAACGGCATGAGCCGCTCGCCAATTTCCTGCATAGATGCCGGCCGCTCGCCCTCGATCGTCAACTACCGCGTTGATACTGAAACTCGGCTGGATCATTTCAGTTACGCGATCGCATTCTTCGTGAACGGCGTTGCCAACCAGGAGCCCCGGGCCAACACCTGATCGCCGTCCGCCTTTCTCGAAGTCGAGGGCAAGCATATGGGTCGCTTCGATAGTCTTCGCCGAGGCAAGGCCTGGGCAGATCGACTTTCGTCCGCCTGTGAATCCCGCGAAGTAGTGATACCCAATCGCTCCCGTTAGGATCACGTGATCGAAATCGCGTAATGCGCGATTCACTTCCACAGGCGTTCCGCGTTCAGTCACTCCCAATCGCATCACCGCGGAAGGATCATGGGCTGCGTGGTCAAGGGTCCTTACCCGTTGTGCAATGAATGGCGTCAGCAGCTCAATCTTTTCAGCGGGTGTCACGGCGCGATGGATGCCGGTTGCAAAGATGATCGCGAGGTCTCCGGGGGCCACTCCGTTTTGGATCAACCTGCGCACGAGCAGATTAACGATCTGCGCGCTCGCGGTCGCTCGCGTGGCGTCAGACACAACAATTAAAGCGGAGTCGCCGGGAGAGAAGAGATCGTCAAGCGGCGGTGAATCAATCGGTGCGCTAAAGGCGTCGCCGATCTCGACGTCGGTTAACGGTTTTTTAGCTGGAGAGTTTTCGCCCAGGACCTGAAAGCGAGTTTCGTCAAACGCGAAATTTTGCGAGGCGGTGCCGTAACCCAGTTGAATCTCAGTCATCACGCCCCAAATTCAACCAGAGCGCGTTCGATGACGTGCAGCGAAGCAAAGTCCGTCTCGCCCGCAGTCCGCGCCTCAGCGAGCCATTTGCGAAGCTGGCGGGCTTCTTCCATCGATGAGATTCGACATGCACCTGTCAGGGCCAGGGTTACAAGTGCGTCTGGCGCGCCATGAGTGACCAGTGCTGCCTGGAGGGCTGCTTGCTCACGTAGGTCCAGCGTTAACAGAAGCTTGATTTCCATAGTCGTCGTCGGTTTCTTGCGTTATGGGAGCCGCCCGGCGTTCCTTGGGTTAAATACTATCTAATGCTTGGGTGATATCCGCGATGATATCCTCGGCTGACTCAATCCCAACAGCAAACCTCACTGTTGCTGGAGAAACGCCCGCCGCCTTGAGTTGTTCGTCGGAGAAACCCGCGTGAGAGGAATAGAGTGGATAGCTTGCGAGTGTTTCAACTCCTCCGAGCGAAGGGGCAGTTCGCACAAGTCGCAACGAATTAAAGAGCCGTTCAACTTCCGGTTCACCACCGACAATGTCAATCGCGACGACGCCTCCAAAACCCTTCATCTGTTGCGTTCGCCAGCACATGTCCCGCATCGTCCTCCAGGCCCGGATAATAAACTCGCGCAATCTTTCGGATGCGTTCTGAAGCGCGAGCGCAACGCGAAGTGCGTTATCACAACTCGCGCGGACGCGAAGATCCAATGTTTTCATTCCTCTGGAAAGCAGATAAGCGGCCGAAGGATCGAGCGTGGGGCCGACCATGGCCGAGACTTGCCGCACGCGATCAATGAAATCTTTGCTCCCCGCGATCGCGCCGGCGGTCAAATCAGAATGGCCGCCGAGGTATTTAGTGGCGCTGTGCATCACCGCGTCAATACCGTGCGCAAGCGGCTGTTGCAGAACAGGTGAAGCAAATGTGTTATCGACTATGGAGAACAGCCCAGCCTTTTTGAGAAGCTTCGGCCGCCATTCGTAGATCGACGATTCGATTCAGAGGGTTCGCCGGAGTTTCAAACCAGAAGACGCGTGCCTGCTCGCCTTTCAATGTATCCAGGTGGCTGATCTCTTCGAGCGCAATGAATCGTGAGCGGATACCAAACCGGCTGAGGACCCGCGTTAGCGTCTTGACTGTGCCGCCGTAAACCGAGTCGCACGCGATTACCTCATCGCCAGCTTCACAAAGAGCAGCCAGCGCGCAGAATGTCGCGGCTGAACCTGAAGAGGTAACAACGCACGCTTCCGCGCCCTCAAGTTCGGCAATCTTTCGTTCGGCTTCCGCGACGGTTGGATTTGCATAGCGCGAATAAAAATAGGCCTCCGGCAATTCACCGCGCGCATAGCGGCGCATTTCATCAAAGCTTTCAAAAGCAAAAGTGGCGGAATGGAAGACAGGAGAAACAACTGCGCCAAAAAGCTGCTCATCCGGTTCGCTCGCCGCCATGCACTGCATATGGTGGCGAGGCCCAACCTGGGTTTTTCTGGAGGGATTTCTTGGGTCATCGATCTGAAGACTCCAACCAGGGAAGAAAACGCGCCAAGCTTACCAAATGCTTACTGAATTGGACACACGCCTTTTGACTACGTCAAGATCTAATGGAACAGCAGAGTCAATCGCCATAGCGCGATAACTTCTGCATCTCCCGGCTGGGAAAAGAAAAGGGCCACCGTTAGTGGCCCAAGATAGCTTGCATGATTTGAAGAGAATGCGGACTACAGCGCCGGTACGCCCAGAACGTTATTGAAGTCTTTGTAGAGATCGTTGTACTCCCTCACCCGATGTTCCAGCAATTGTGGCAAGTCGTCGAGGTCGTTTAAGTTGACCGTCGCGTTGACGTTATTTAAAAACGCTGCATGTGCATCCATTGTGCGCAGCGAAGGTGATAAAAGAACAAAGAACAAACGGCGGCGTTGTGCGGGTCTGAGCATGGTGACTTCACGGGTAACGAACACCGAGCCTTGCTCAACCGGATCGAATCTGGAATCAAGCACCACGATATCAACTGATTTTCGCGCATGCGCTCAACTGCCTGGCTCGTGTCCTGGGCAACAAATACTTGCAAACCATTCTCGGCGAGACTCCGCGCGACTTTTTCCCGGGTATCTTCCGGGACACAGATTAAAGTTTTCCTGGGGTTCCAGGACGGTCGAATGCCCGCCGCGTTGCTGACTGTCCTCGCCTGCTGGTTCAACAGATCTGCCAGTAACTCAGCCAGCCTTTCCGTGGCAGGCGCTGCCGATTTGATTTCCGTACTCTTGGTTTCAAGTTCAAACGGCGGGGCGGGCAGGGGCGGGTGTTCCAGACGCGGATTGCCGGTTGCAGGCGATTCGCCGAGAGCCAAAGCGCTATGGCCAACTGCTGCGGTGGGCGTGGCGCCAGAATTAATGTTGCTGTTGCACTTCGGGCAACGAACGGAGAAAGATCTCGATGGAACTTTCGTTTCATCGACTTGTAATCGCGAATTGCATTCCTGGCAGACGATAATCATAGGTTTAGAGGACGCTTTTCTTTTGAGAACTATTCAATCATGTCCAACATGGATCCAGTTTCCGCCAACTCCGCCATCGGCACCCGGTACTGCTGCCACCGCGTTGTACAAATGGATCCGTGCCGGTGACGCCTTTAAGAGAAAGGTGCAAGTTATTCGGGTTAGTCGCGAAGGTGAGTCCATCTTCGAGCGAAATCGTTCCGTTTTCCACCATTTCTTTGATCACGGTGTCAAAATCCTGCATTCCATCAAGTTTCCCGTCTCGCATCGCATCGAGTAACGACTTTCCATCCGCCTCGCCTGCTTCAATGTATTCGCGCGTGCGCGGACTCGATCGCAGAATCTCAACCGCTGCGATTCGACCGCGGCGATCCGCCTGGGAATCAGACGCTGGGAAATGATGTAGCGGAACGTCTGGGCCAGACGCGTTCGGATTACCTGTTCCTCGTTCTTCGGGTACAAGACCAATTATTCGGTCAACCGTTTTCGAAGCGTCAATCGTGTGCAGCGTTGAAAGGACCAGGTGGCCAGTCTCAGCAGCTTCGAGCGCGATCTCTGTGGTTTCAAAATCGCGCATCTCACCGATGAGAATCACTTTTGGCGCCTGCCTTAGCGTTGCGCGCAAGGCTGACGGAAAGTCCTTGGTGTCGTGCCCAACTTCACGCTGGTTGATGGTCGAGTTTTTGTGAGAGTGTAAATATTCAATCGGGTCTTCGATCGTCACCACATGGTAATGCTTCTTCTCGTTGATGATGTCGATGATCGCTGCCTGGGTAGAACTCTTTCCTGATCCGGTTGGTCCAGTCATCAAAACTAAACCGTTGCGCAGTTCGGCGATTTCCTCGAGTTGCATCGGAAGTCCAAGGGATTTCAATGTCGGGAATGTCGGTGGGAATAACGCGCATCACAATTGAATAGACACCGCGTTGCTGAAAGATATTTACGCGAAAGCGGGCCCGCGAAGGTAACGAATAGCTGAGGTCGGCCGTACCCGTCGTTCGCTAACCGTTCGGCTGCATCGGGATTGCCATGCATCAGCGACATCGCAATGATCTCGGTCTGGTAAGGAGTCAGCTTTTGCATTCCCATGGGCTGCACGGGAGTCAGTTTCCCGTTCACTTCCACCTGCGGAAGTTGGCCGACTGAGAAGTTCAGATCGCTGATTTTGTCCGAGACGAGCAGCATTCGCTCGATAATGGGCGGCAGGTCAAAGAAACTCATTTAGCTTTGTGACTCCGGAAAAGAGGTGACGAAACGAAGGAGGTGGATAGGGCATCTGTCGCCCCGAATGGCCTAGGGATTCTCTCGCAAAACGTGGTTAAACGCAAGCATTATCTAATTCCTCTGGAAAAGTGAGCTATTGAGGCATTTTGAGAAGATGAGGCGCACGGTCGGCAAGGCTGCTTTGAGATGTCCAAATGTCACTAATCAGGGCAACTGCGTCGGCGCCGGCCTCGATGACAGCCTCGCTATTTTCAGAAGTGATTCCACCGATCGCCACGAGCGGCATGTCTCCGACAACTTCCCGAATGCGGCGCAATTCCTGTAGTCCCAGCGGCTCTTCAGCGTTTTCCTTTGTTGAAGTAGCAAAGATGGGACCGATAGCAATGTAGTCAACCGGCATATCCAAGGCCTGCCGCGCTTGTTCGACGTTGTGGGTCGAGAACCCAATAATCGCTTTTTCCCCAAGAATACTTCGGGCGGCGTCGGGTGGGAGGTCGTCCTGACCCAGGTGGACTCCATCAGCTTCAACCGCCAGGGCGATGTCCACGCGATCATTGATAATGATTTTGACGCCCAGATCGCGTCGCCACTCGCATCGCGGCCGCAGCTTCCAGATAGAATTCAGCTGGAGACAGGAGTTTTTCTCTGAGTTGAACGAGACGCGCGCCCTGCCGCGCGAGTTGTGAGACTTGCTCAGCGTGCGAAAGTTGCGAAAGGTAACGATCGGTGAGCGGATAGAATCGCGTGCCGGCCAGGCCGGTTCGAAACGGAGAACTCATGAGATGCGCCTTAACTCTCTTTCTTTTTGGGGCGCTCGTTGGATCGGAGCACTCGCTTCCGCAAACGAATGCTTTGCGGAGTTACTTCGACCAACTCATCGTCACCAATGAATTCGATCGCCTGCTCCAATGAGAGTTCCTTCGGCGGCACCAGGCGCATTGCGTCATCTGCCGATGCGGCGCGCATGTTCGTCAGTTTCTTTTCCTTGATGGCATTAACATCCAAATCCACCGCGCGCGCGTTTTCACCGATTATCATGCCCTCATAAACTTTGATCCCCGGACGGGCAAACAAAGTTCCCCGCTCCTGTAGATTGAATAGCGCGTACGTCGTTGTTTCGCCGGTGCGGTCGGCCACCAGTGAACCAGTTGCGCGGCCGCGCAAAGGACCCATCCAGTCGCCCCAGCGCAGAAACATCGTATTGAGCAGGCCGGTGCCCTTGGTCTCTGTTAGAAACTCGTTACGAAAGCCGATCAGGCCGCGGGAAGGCGTTTCAAATTCAAGCCGCACGCGACCCGAACCGTGATTGATCATCTTGGTCATCTGGCCCTTGCGCCGACCAACTGCTTCGGTAACCACGCCAATGAATTCTTCGGGACAGTCGATCACAACAAGTTCGATGGGTTCGAGCGTGCGACCATCAACCACGCGAGTAATGGCTTCGGGTTTTGATACCTGCATTTCATAGCCTTCGCGACGCATCATCTCGATGAGAATCGATAGCTGCAATTCGCCTCGGCCCGAAACTTTAAACTGGTCTGGCGATTCCGGCTCGATCTCTACCCGGATCGCAACATTGCCCAGCGTTTCTCTCTCGAGTCGTTCTCTCACCTGCCGCGACGTAACAAACTTGCCGTCCTTTCCTGCGAAAGGAGAGTTGTTCACGCCAAAAATCATAGAAATAGTCGGTTCATCAACCGCGATGACCGGCAGAGGCTGGGGGTTATCGACGGAAGTAATAGTGTCTCCAATTTCGACATTATCAACTCCGGCCAGCGCGACAATTTCACCAAACCCGGCACGCTGGATCGACTCGCGCTTCAAACCTTCAAAAGCATAGAGCTGAGAAACGCGGACCTTTTGGAATGAGCCGTCAGGCTTGGCCACCGAGACCTGATCGCCAAGCGCAATCTCTCCGGAAAAAATTCTGCCAATTGCCAGCCGCCCGACATATTCGCTGTAGTCGAGATTCGCAACGAGCAGTTGCAGCGAGTCGCTACGAATTTGTTTAGGAGCGGGAATCGTTTCCACGATCTGATCGAACAATGGCTGCAGATTTTTCGACTCGTCGGCCATGAGTCGCTTGGCGATGCCTTCCCGCGAAATCGAGTAGAGGATAGGGAATTCAATCTGCTCGTTAGTCGCATCAAGATCAAGAAAGAGTTCGTAGATCTCGTTTACCACTTCCTCGGGACGGGCATCTTGCCGATCGATCTTGTTGACCACCGCAATCGCCGGCAGACGCGCTTCGAGTGCTTTACGTAAGACGAAACGTGTTTGTGGCAGACAGCCTTCGGCGGCATCGACCAACAGCATCACGCCATCCACCATTTTCAGTACCCGCTCAACCTCTCCACCAAAGTCGGCGTGGCCCGGAGTATCAAGGATATTGATTTTCACATCCTTGTAGTGGACGGACGTATTCTTGGCCATGATCGTGATGCCACGTTCGCGCTCCAGATCCATGGAGTCCATTACCCGGTCTCGAACCGCTTCGTTTTCCCGAAAGGTGCCTGACTGTTTCAACATGGCATCCACCAGAGTGGTCTTGCCGTGATCAACGTGGGCGATGATTGCGATATTGCGAATGTCTTTTCTTTCTTGACTCATTGTTTCCTTGCACAGAACCGATCAGCTGAAAATTCCCGACTGGACGAAACCGCCCATCTTAGCAAGGCAGCGCCCAACTTCCAAAGACACCACTCCCCTTACAGCCTAAACGGGAGAGACTGCTCGCTTGCGAAAGTTGCAAATGAAGTCAACGACCTGCGGCCAAGAGAGGGAAAGCGTTTGTCTGGCGCAAAGCTTCATAGAGGACAATGCCGACCGCTGTGGCGAGGTTCAGACTTCGGACGTTCGGATTCAAGATGGGGATTTTCAGGCACCGGTCCCAGTTTTCATGGAGGATCTCTTCAGGCAAACCTCGAGTTTCGCGCCCAAAAACAAGGCAATCACCGTCAGTAAAGGTCCAATCAGCATAACTCTTTTCGGCTTTGGTGCTTAGGTAGAGAAACCGGGATATGGGCTCGACAGCGTGAAGGTCATGCAGACTTCTGTGACGATGCAACATGACTTCCGGCCAATAATCGAGACCGGCGCGCCGGACAGCTTTATCGTCCAGACGAAAACCTGTCACACCAACGATATGAAGAGGCGTGTTAGTGGCAGCGCACAACCGGGCGACGTTGCCGGTGTTGGGTGGAATCTCCGGTTCTACCAGGGCTACATGAATCATCGGATCACTGGCAGCAAACAGGTGAGAGAGACTTGCGATCAGGTTTCAAAATACAAAAAGAACGACGAGGTTCGCTTGAAGTGCTCGTCGTTCCTTTTGAAAGGCCCTGTTGGCCGAAGATTGTGTGCGCCAATCGAGGGTTGCTGTTGTACTGCTCCGAGTTATCTCTTCTTGGCTGCTTTCTTCTTGGCTGCCTTCTTTGGAGCCGCTTTTTTCGCGGCCTTCTTCTTTCCACCTTTTTTAGTTGCCATATGCTCTATGTGCTCCTTCCTTCAAAGATTTTGTTTCCGGTTACTAACCACAAGATACTGTGTGTACTTCTCTCTTGTGGGCTAGAGTAAACGGCGCACAACATCTTGCTATATAAACGCAAACGCCCTCAATGTCAACAACTTATTACAATAGCGTGGAAAATAATTGCGGGCCTGAAGAGCGGCACTGAAGATGTGGGATGCGAATCAGACTGAGCGGAGACCGGGAGATGGACCATCTGGTCCATGTCTATCAGACTCGCTCAACATGGACCACTATGCGGTGTTTTGTTTTTCGGAAAGCGTAAATTGAAGCAGCGGCATTTTTATCACGGGTGAGTGGTGAGATGCGGGTCATCGGAAAATTGGAGTGAAGATCCAGCCATCGTGGCGAGCGATTCCGTAATAGTAAATTACAGAATCACCATTGCTGCGGCTGGCAATGCCGATGAATGGACCAGAATAATTGTCGTCTCTAACTGCCGCCGAACCGGACAAGCCAGTGCCTCCCGAAAATGATATGGGAGCCATAAACTGTTCTTGCGATTTGAGTTGCTGGTCGGTGGTGTTGGGGCGAATGTTTTCCGAATAGAGCATTACCTCGCGCACAAAATCGGCCATTTCTGACCCGCCGGGTCGTATCAGCCGCCACTCACCCGATTCCGAAAGCGGATCGATCGCGGCAGAAGGCCGCACTACCTGGAGTTTCTTGGTGCCGCTGGGAACTCCTTCGAGCAGTTGGTCCATAGACGTAGGAAGTGCGCCAATACCCGCAGGTCGACCTAACCGAATCTGATAAGAATGGTAAACACGAATCGCTTCGGCCAACTGTTCGCCTCGAAAAATTGCTTCGCGTTCTCGTTCGCGCACGGCTTGCTGACGTATGTTAGGGGCCGCGGCGAGCGCTACGATAGCCATCACCGTCATTACGGCGAGCAGCGCAATCAGAGCGTAACCTCGCTCATGACCGCGCGCTGAGGTCCGGTCGAATACAATTCGACCGTCGATTACTTCAGACGCGTTTGTCAATATCTTGTGGTGTGGTCCATCCGGCTTAAGGCTCATCGTCTTCACTTTCGATCCTTGGCGTCGGACGTTGTAGCGGGTTACTTCGATCACCCTGAGTTGAGAAAGCAAGTGTATGTTTGATCTTCAGATTGTTATCTATCAACACCAGCTCTTTCTCCGAGATGCTGGTTACGCGAAATCTCCCGCCCACCAGATCGCCGCGTTGAATATTCAAGATCTCCTTACTCGACTTGTCCAGCAGGATTGCGGTGTCGATGAATCGCGGAGTGCCGATGATTCCCACATAGGTGAAGTTAGGAGTCGGTGGCGCGCCGATGTTGAGTGTCGCGCTGTTTGTATAAACTCTGCCGTCCGCTGATCGCAGCATCACCTGGCGCGATCCGGGGTTGGCGATGAGTGAGGCCGGCACGGTCGCAGAAACCTGTTGCGGACTCAGGAAGCGGGTCGGAAGTTCAGTTCCATTGTCGATCACTACCCGCATTTGGGGAGTAAACTTATCGCCGGCAATCTCCAGAGTGAAATCAGCTGTCCGGGCAAAAACCATCGCCGGAGATAGGTTTGCGAGCAAAGCCGGCGGGATTGGAGTCGGCGTCGGCGTCGGAATTATGGATGGCTTTGGGATCACCGGCGGTGGCTCGTAAAAAACAAATATATTCCGCCTTGCTTCCGGCACTGCCGGGCTGGAAGATTGCCAAACCACGGGTCGCAGTTTATCCAGGAGCTCGCCAGTGGACTCAGCCGGCGCCTGTCCCTGCGGTGGATTGTTCGTCGTTCGAACCGTTCGAGATGGAGTGGGGGTAACACCTGCGCGCGCGGGCGTCTTGCTTGAACTCTCGCCGAAGCCGAAGAAGGTCCACCAAAGTAAAATGACAGCCACAAGCCCGAGGACAGCAGCTCCTATCACCTTCTTTCGCTCTTTCGGATTGTTAATCTCAATCGGCATGTTGCTTAGTGGCTCACATCCGGCGCGGTCTCGCCGTTACTGCGCTGGAAATATGTGGCCATCTCCAGTCGCAGGCTGACCAGTGACCCGCGCGGAGCAGCGGGGCCCCCTTCGACGGCAGGCCCGCTATTTGTTTCGCTGGCGCTTTCCAACTCAACGCTATTAATAATAATGAACTGCTTATCCAGTTCGAGGTCTCGCACGAATCGACGAAGATTCTGGTACTGACCTTCCACCGTCACGCTGATGGCGATGCCCGGATAGATACTTTGCCACTTAGCACTCGCAGACTTCGATCCAGTGCTAGACGACTTCTGCCCAGCGGGATCAAGCGGCGTGTAAGTAGGTCCTGATGTATTGCGCAACCCGTTCTTGCGGATTAGCTGGTTCAGACTATCGTATAGGCCCATGCGCCCTGCATCAGCACTAACAAGCCGCTTGCTCTCGAAGCCATCAAGGCTTTGCGTAATAGTTTGAACAGTGGCCTCGGTGGTCTGTCCCTGAAGCACCAATGCCTGAGAGCTTTTCAGTTGCGTTCCTAATCGCGTGCGTTCCAGCTTTAGCGTTTCAACACGCGATCTCGCGGGAACCAGAAAATACAAATAACTAACTATGACGAGCACGAGGATGAGACCGCTGCCTGCCAGCGCTACAAGTTCGGCCGGACCGACGACGCCGTTTTGCCGGGAAACGTTGAGCGTCTCGAGTCGCGTCCGAATGAGATCGCGACCACTGGAGCGACGGGTCGGCGCCGGATGTTCGTTCATCGCGCTTCTCCTTCTCTCGACGAGTCCGATGGTCCTATCGCAGCTATCGCCGGAGTCTCCACAGGCGCTCCAGCGCGTGGTCTATAAATTACAAATAATTCATACTCCGCTCCGCTCTCGCCGCGACCCCGCTGCAGATTCTGAGAGCGCAGCTCCGCATGAAAGATGCCGGCACGATCCATCTGCGCAATCATCTCAGTAACGGTGGCAGGGCTTTTGGCAATAACGGCGAGCTCCAGTTCAGTCAGTAGCTGGTCCCCCTGTTTGGTTACGCCACGCACATCAATTCGCTTGACTCGCACAGTCCCAGGCAGGGCCGCTTCCAGATCAGCGAAAAGGAGTGACCACGAAAAGTGTTTTCGATCAAGAAGCGTGTGAGCTGCGGTAAGCGTCTGCTGTTGCTCAGGAGTAAGCGAAGCCTTCACAGCTTCCGCTCGCTGCTTGAGCGACTCTTCCTGTTGACGCAATCCGTTGATTTCGTTTTGGATTGCCTGAGCTTCAAGCGTTTTCTGCCGCGTGGCTCGAAAAATGAAAAACAGAGAGATCATTGAGACGAAAATAACCAACGCCGCCACGGCCCATGGCAGCGAACGGTTCGTAAATGGCTTATTTGCGAGGTTAAGTCTTGTTGGCACAGGAGGTCTCTACTTCTTTACTCGTTCTTTCGCAGGGAAGCATACACGCCTCAATTAAGGGGGCGCAACCAGCGGCGAAATGTGCTGGTCTGCCTTAGGTCTAACGCGCGAGATGGCGCAGCGTTTCATAAAGAAGACGCGTTTAGGCTCGGATTCGTTGTATTCAGGAATTACGCCGCGGGGGTGAAGCGGGCATTCGGTTCCGGCCAAAGATGGACGGTAGGCGCAAACTCGGTTTCGACCGCTCCGCTTGGCCCGGTAAAGCGCCGAATCGGCTAGTTCGACCAACTGGATAGGATCAGTCGCATCGTCAGGAAACGCGGCAACTCCAATGCTGATCGTGATGTGGTGAGTAGCTTCGATTTCCGGGGACGCGCAATCTTAGTGGCCGAAAATCCATGGCCAGCGATAGCCGCCCGCACGCGTTCAGCCGCTACCAGCCCTTGCGCATAATTTGCGTCAAGCAGGAATGCGGCAAACTCTTCGCCGCCAAACCTGGAGGCCACATCCCCGGCGCGCAGAGACTCCTTGATCACGCGGCCAGACTCTTCGAGCGTCTTGCTGCCCACCAGATGACCGTAAGTATCGTTAACTTCCTTGAAGTGGTCCAAATCCATCATCAAGACACAAAACGGACGCGACTCGAGTTCGGCTCGCGCGGCTTCCCTTCGAAGCTCGGAGAAGAACGACTTGCTGGTCAGTAGTCCCGTGAGTTCATCATGAGCGATAAGGCGATGTATCTGCTGCTGGAATTCCCGATCAATTTCATCAAGCATATCAAAACGAAAGAGGTGATCACCGATGACAATCTTATCTCCTTCGTTGAGCATCGTTTCAGTGATGATCTCGCCATTGACGGTGGTGCCATTGGTCGAACCAAGGTCAGTAATCCGATAGCATTCGCCCTTGAGATCCCGGTAAGTAGAGATGCGCGCGTGCAGCCGGGAAGCGCGCGAATCATTCAAACGCACGTCAGCCTCGAGCGCTCGACCAATTGTCACTTCATCACGCTCGAGCGGGATCGGCACCGCCAACAATTCGCCGCGGAGCGAAACGAGTGCCGGCCGGCGCTGGTGCTGATTTGATTTTTGAATGGAAGTTGCTTCAAGCGTCCGCGTGAGGCCCGAGTCGTCGTCATTAATCTTTTCACTGGGCATGCGATCCTGGCTTTTTGAAAACAACTGCGGCCGCGAAGCTTCGTTTCCCACGTAGTTCGAGAGACGGCAGTATCTTAGCCTGCGCCCAGAGACGGAGCAACGTTAATGTCGGTGGCAGTGGGGTTGGGCCAGTCGTCTCCGCCTGGGAGGCTGCTTGTGGCAAGTCTGGCCTGCTCTTATAATCAAAGTTCCTACATAACTCGACGATGTCTCTAGTTAGGAGTCAGAAGGAGATCTGGGTTGACAGAATTACCAACTCCCACATGTTCATGGTCCACTGAAAACCTTTCGGTGCAGCAGGTGGCGGTCGCAGCGCTGCCTACTGAATGGGGAGACTTTAAGATCGCGGGTTACCGTTCCCTGGTCAGTGATGAGGAATTTGTAGCGCTCTTCAAAGGAGAGATGCTCCGAGAAACCCCCACGCTTGTTCGTATCCATTCTCAATGTTTGACCGGTGACGTTTTTGGATCGACTAAATGTGATTGCGGAGCTCAACTCCATCAGACGATGCGGATGATCGATGCGGAAGGTCGCGGGGCCATCGTCTACCAGCAGCAGGAAGGGCGCGGCATCGGAATTCTGAACAAGATTCGTGCTTATGCACTACAGGATCATGGCGCTGACACCGTGGAAGCCAACGAGCAACTCGGACTGGCGGTAGACCTGCGTGAGTATAGGCAGTGTGCTGAGATACTTTTTGATTTGGGATTGTGCCAGGTTCGGGTAATTTCAAACAATCCTTTAAAGCTTCGCGCTCTTGAAGAAGCGGGACTGAAAATCGTCGAGCGCATCTCCATCGAAGTCCCACCCACCGAAAAGGCCGCAGGCTATCTACGTACGAAGAAGGAAAAGCTCGGCCATCTACTCGATCTCAACGCCCGATAGTTTGCCCATAAGAAAAAAGGGAGGAAGCTTCGTGCTCCTCCCCTTTCGCCCAACTCAGATTGTGGTGTTCTGATCGATTAGGATCGAGTGCGCAGGTCCTTGATTGTAGCTTTAATCTTTTCGGCGTTAGCGGCTTTGGGCTCCAATTCCAAATACTTCTCCAGATGAACCGCAGCCTTCTTGTAGTTTCGTGCTCTCCAATAAATGCCGCCCAGATAATAGTGCGCCTGGCCCACTCTCGTGCCGCCAAGGCTGATTGCTTTTAGAAGTTCCGCCTCCGCCTCCTGATAATTCTTAAGATTAACTAGCGCGATTCCCAGATACATGTGAGGGGTAAAAGCTGAACCGTGCTTCGTTAACGACTCTCGCAGTTGGCCTTCTGCCTCGGCAAACTTGCTTTGATTGAGCAGAGCGATTCCATAGTTTAAGCGCGGCTCGAAAGCGTCAGGCAAGAGCGAGACTGCGGAGCGGAGGGCCTCTGCGGCTTTGTCGATTTGCGCGAGCTTCATGTATTGCACGCCCAATTCGTTTAGGGCCAGACCAAACCCCGGGAAGAGGGTCAGGGACTGTTTTAACTCCGCAATTGCTTTGTCAGTCATGCCTTTGGAGGCAGACTCCATCGCCTGCAGGTAAAGGGTTGCAGCCGGCTTGGGGGCCGTTGCGAGGGTGGCGCTCAACACGCCCAACCTGTTGTCGCTGCTGTCGGGCTTGGGTCTAAGATAAATCTGGACTGTAAAAGGCCGGGATATAGGAATCATTCCCACCGAGCGCCTTGACGAAATTGAGGATGTCTCGATGTGCACGCTCTCCCTGGCAGTTTCGTAAAATTCGCCTCCCTCAATCACCACCGTGTAAGTTCCAGGCGTTAACGATTGAAAAGTGAAGCTTCCATTCGAATCGGAATAAACCGACAGCTCACCGTAGCCTGAACTTTCCAAACGAATCTTGAGGCGCAGATCTGCGCGCTGCCCGGAGGGAAATACGACCCGGCCACGGATGACATGCCGGCCTCCGGTTCCGCCGCTTTCAACCCCGCCACCCTGAGCTTGAACGGGCGAGAATGTCGCGAGCAGAAGAGTGGCAGCCAACAACGCAAACGCGCTCGCTGATGCTTTCTGAATGAAATAGTTATTTTGGAACATCTCGATAACCTTCTGGAAGTAGCAGTTGCCGAGGGATGCTATGCCGGGGGACTGGTAGTGGACACCTGAGACTACCACAAAACAAAAGGGGAGGCGTAGGTTATACGCCTCCCCTATTCAAGCCTCTACACTCCGGAGAGTGTGTCAGGAAAACCAGCTTAGAACTGGAATTTCACACCGAGGCGCAGAGCGGACGGAAACTGGAAAATCGTTCCCGTGCCGTAGAACGGATTGGCAACTGGCGTGATGCCAGGCGCTCCGCTGTTGATGAACGCGGTCTCATCCTGTCGGATCGCACGCTGGTTGTTGAAAACGTTGAACCAGTCGAACTGCAAACGCAACTGACGATTCTCGCCCATCTGGATGGGGTAGTAACCACCCAGGTCGAGGTTGAAGGTCGTCGGAGTGCGAGTGCTTCCGGTGAACGGATTGATCGCCGTGCCGCGCGGTACGCAACTGAGACCTGCGATGCAGAATCCTTCGTTGTCGCCGTAGAGCGGATGCGGAACCAAAGCGTTGAAAGGAATACCAGACTGGGCGCGGAATGAAGCGCTCGTCAGGAGCTTGAACGGCCAGCGATAGCTGCCGTCAAATTTGAACTGATGCGGACGATCATTCGGCAGGCGGCCATAGAGACCGTTGAGCAAGCTGACCAAATCGAACAGCGAAGTGATGTTCGGGTCAGACTGGCCGTTGTCGTTTCGGAACAGGCCTTCGTAGTTACCGATCAGGCTGGAGTAAACGTAGGAAGCGATGAACTGATAGTTGTTCGTAAACCGCTTCGTGGCCGTCAACTCGAGAGCGCGATAGTAACGACGAGCCGGACCAAAGCAACCGATGGCCGGGTCGTTGCACGCCAAATCTTCCGTGGTCTCGCCATTGCCGCGACGGCCTGGGTTGAACAGGAAGTAAGTGGTGCCATCGTCAAACGAACCGTCTTCGATGACTTCATCCTGCGCGCGATAGACGCCACGCATACCGAGGACAAAGTCCTTGGCGATTTCGTATTCAAAACCGGCGGTCGCTTCGTTGACTGTCTGCGGCTTGATACCCGGATCCAACGGCGTGATGTGGTTACCCAAATTGCCGAAGTTGCCGATATCATTTGATCCCGAAGGACCGTTCAGACGGCTGACGTTCAGGTTAAAATCGTTCTGAATGTCGTCACCGCCGGCGCGGACGTTGATGTCGAGCGGGATTGGTGTTTCGAGGTAACGTGCGAAATTAGCGAACACCTTGCCACGACCGTCACCCGTGAAATCCCAGGTGAAGCCAAGACGCGGCTGCATGTTGCTGCGGAAGTCATTCAGATTGAAGTACTGCACACCATTGATGGTGTAGGCTTGCTGGAAGTCCCAGCGAAGGCCGAGGTTAACCTGAAGGTTTCTGGTCAGCTTCCAATCATCCTGCACGTAAAAGCTCTCAACGTTTGATTTCGTGAACTCGCCTCGGGTATTGAGACTGAAGTCACGAGCACGAACTACGTCGAGAATCAGGAACGGGTTAGCGTCGTTAACGCCCACAGCGCCCGTTGAAGTGGTCAGGATACCGGTACCGGCAAGAGCGCCGCTGGTAATCAGCAACTGAACGTTGGCCGTGCGCGATGCGCTGGGGCAAACGACGTTGGTGCCGTCACGACGGCAGATCGCAAAGCGGTTTTCAATGCGGTGCGGTCCCGCAGGGTTACCGGAACCTACGTAATTAAGATCCGGACCGGTAGAGTTGGTGTCGATCTTGTACTTGTTCGAGTTGTACTCGAAGCCGTACTTGATCGTGTGGCTGTTCCAGGTGTTTTGCAGTCTGGCAGCAAACTCAAGACGATCACGATTCTGTAGAGACTGGAGACCAAAACCCTGGCGCACAAAGTTGCGCTGGATCGTGCCGCCTGTACCCTCAACATAAGCAAGGCGAAGTCCGCCGGCGTTGGTGACGGCGCTCTCAACCGGGGTGACGACTGCGCCACCGCGAAGAACCGCAAAGCGATCCGTTACCAGGCTCGTGCTGGGATCTTCAGGAAGTGTGTTAGCGCGCTGGAAGTGCAAGCCACCAGAGAATTCACCAATGAAATTCGGGCTAAAGGTTGAATTCAAACGCGCGGCATAATTCGAACCGCCCGTTTCCGTGGTGCCACGGAAGCTTCTGGGATCGGCACCGAAACCGGAGAAACCAAACAAATGACCTTCCTGCTTGGTGAAATCACCAAAGGTCGAAAGGGTCAAAGTGTGGCCTTCGTTGATGCCCCAGGTAAGCTTGCCGGCATAGAACGGAGTCGTGACTTTATTTTCGACGTCCTGAAGGAACGTCTGGGTCAGGAAGTGGTTCGTGCGCCGTTGGGGATTGAAGGCACCGAAGAACCAAAGCTTGTCCTTAACGATCGGGCCGCCGATGTCGAAACCAGCGTCGACTTCTGAGAAGCCGTTGGCTGCGGAACCGGTACGCGGAATCGCGTCGGTCTTCACTTCGCGAACAAAGCTCGTCGGCACGAAATACACGAAGGCGTCACCGCGAACCTGGTTAGAACCGCTCTTGGTCAGGACGTTAAAGATGCCGCCCGTTGACTTACCATACTCAGCGCCAAACGCGCCGGTCTTGATTTCGACTTCCTGTACAAACTCGAAGGGCAAGTTAGCGCCCGAACCACCGAAGGCGGGATCGGAAACGTTAACGCCGTCGAGGATGTAGTTGTTTTCCGGACCAGACGAACCGCCTACCGAAGGGTCACGATCGCGGCCAGAGGAGTCGCGAAGACCAGAGCGGGTAACGGTCGGCGCGATCGAATAAAGCGACTGGACCGTGCGCTGGGTTGGGAAATTTGAAAACTGCTCCGACGAAACGTTGGTGCCGGTTGTGTTCGCGGCAGTGTCGATGGCCGCACCGGAAGTGTCAGTGATGTCAACACTCGCGGTTGCGCCGGCCGCGGCAAGGTCCACGTCAACCGTTGTTTGCGATGAGAGATTAACTTCTACGTTATCTCGCGTGAACGCACCAAAACCACCTGTAGCTGCAACCGCTACTGCGTAACGTCCGGGGGGGAGGTTACCGATAGTGTAACTACCCGAATCGTTAGTTGTGGCCGTCTGCGGGCGAATCAAGTTCGGGCTGGTGACGGTAACGACCACGCCCGGCACGGCGGCGCCATTGCTGTCAACGACCCTTCCTGAAATCGAACCTGTCGTTGATGATTGGGCGAATGCGCTAAGCGCCATGCACAATACAAACATCGACAGGACAATAAATCTCATACTGATTTTCATACTTGCTGTCCTTTCGTTCTTTTTGCGTAGCTGAATCTTCATCTGACGTTGGTCTAAAGCGCTGGAACGCGGTCTAGCCTGACCCTCCAGAGGGGGTTCGACGACTGACGAGTGAATATGTTCTGGAGAAAACGGCATTAGTCGTTGGCCCATTTTGCAAGTCTTATGCCCATGGGGTACTAACAGTCAGAACGTTTGATTCTCAAGGACTTAGCCCTGATTCTGGGATGGAAAAGATAGGACTGAAATCCAAAAAATTGGGAAGAATCCATAATTCACAACCGCACCAATTTGAGATCTCGGCGCATTCAGACCCCTCGAGACCCGGATTAACTTTTGTTCGTGCATTGCCTTTCCGTGGTTTTGCGGGTATCTAAGGAAATCTCAAATGTCAGAACGAATCTATCGCGACCCGGTCCACAACATCATTCGTCTTCGCACCGATACTGACGAAGGCGAGCTGATGATGCGTTTGATCGACACGCCTGAGTTTCAACGCCTGCGACGCATCAAGCAGCTGGGACTGGGACTCTACACCTATCAGGGCGCCGAGCATTCTCGCTTCACACATTCGTTGGGCGCATTCCATCTCATGAGCCGCGTCCTCGATCGCTTCAGCGAAAAATACGCCATCGACAAACAAGACCGTGCGGCGGCGCGGGCAGCCGCCCTGCTTCACGACGTGGGCCATGGATCGTTTTCTCACGTCATGGAAAAGGTGCTCGGCTTTCACCACGAGAAGTTGACGATGGAAGTCATGCTCAGCGAAACGACTGAGATCGGAAAACTGCTGCGCTCTTACTCAGACGAACTACCCGGCAAAGTGGCGGCGATCATCGGAGGCACCTCGCAGCCCGCGGCGTTGGCCCAACTGGTGTCTTCGCAGCTTGATGTTGATCGAATGGATTATCTGCTGCGCGATTCGCTGATGACTGGCGCCAAGTATGGGATCTACGATCTCGAATGGATCATCAACGCGCTGGCGATCGACGAAGAGAACGACCGGATTTATGTGGCTGCGCGCGGTCTTTATGCAGTTGAAGAATATCTCCAGGCCCGCTACTACATGTTCCGGCAAGTTTATTTTCACCGCACCTTGCGCTCAGCCGAGGCCGTGCTGAAATCTACGCTGCGCCGCGCGCTCAAACTTTTCGAAAGCGATGAGCAAACCTGGCATGCTCGCGACACGGCGTTTGAGAAGGTCTTGCGGAAGGAGTCGCTGACCGTCAACGAGCATCTCGAGGTTGACGATTCCGACGTTCTCTTTCACGTGAAGCAGTGGCAGCGCTCGAGTGACCCGATCCTCGCAGACCTCAGCCGCCGTTTCACTAACCGAAGTTTATTCAAAGCGATCGACCTCGACATGCCTGAATCAGAGCGTGATGCGTTTCTGTCTGCCGCGCGCGAGTGTGTTGAGCGCGCCGGCTACGATCCGGAGTACTACTTCATCGAAGACCGCGCCAGCGACGTGCCTTACTACAATTACTACACGGCCCAGGGCGCTGAACCCAAGAGTCGCATCTACGTCGAAGACGGCTATGCGCGACCGCGCATCCGGGAGATTACGGAAGTCAGCGACGTGGTCAGGGGCCTGCAGCGGGGTTACGAGCTCCATCGAGTCTGTTTTCCGGCGCAGGTGAAAACGGAGGTCTACAAGCTTTATCACGAGCTAACGCCGGGTGACCGCTCGGCGGTAATCAGCCAATCGGCTGGATAGGCAGAATTGCGATGGACAGAATTGACGGAGTAGATCCGGATAAGGTTGAGCGACAAATAAAGACTGTCCTCGATGCTCAGGCTGAAGCATGGGGTGCGCCTCTCCTGAATCATCTCGTTTATGCGCGCCGGCCAACGATCTTTCGCGGCGCTCGCGCGATGTGGACCGGCATCGCCGGGTCTAAACTCATCTCGCCCGCACTGGCAGCTCTGATAAATCGGCGAGTCGCTTCGCTCAACGGCTGCGAGTTTTGACAAGACATCAACGCTGCCGTGAGCAGCCAACTCGGAGTTACGAACGAAAAGATCGATGCATTGCCTGATTACGCCGGCAGTGAGTTTTACTCTGAGGAAGAACGCGTGGCGCTGGAGTTTGCCGACGCCATGACGATTACCGGTCGGGATGTGAGCGACGAATTGTTTGCCCGTTTGAAGGCTCACTATGATGACGATGCCATCGTCGAGTTGACCGCGATCGTCGCCTGGGAGAATTCGTCGAGCAAATTCAACCGCGCATTGCGTGTGCCGTCACAGCAATTGTGGAAGAGAGATCGATAACAAACCGATCCGCTTTCTGTTAGCGAATGATTTCGGCTCCCTGCAATCCGTGCGTTCCTGGATCCACGAATGAAGATCGTCGCATTTTTCGCCATAGTCGGCGCAGTCACACTTCTGGTCATCCTCCCAGCTCAGGAAGTGAACGCTTCGCGGCAAATTCCGGCGCGACCGTTGAAAATATCGGTATTGGATTTCGGTGATTCACCCTTGGGCCGACTCGCTGCCGATCAGCTTGCCGCAAACGTGAAGCGGGAAACCGGTTTCTCGATCCTTGATCTAGATCTTGCACGGGCCGCCGCTCGGGGTGTTTCCTATTCCGGCTCGCTGAACCTTTCACGGAACGAGGCACACAATCTTGGTGCGGCCCTGGGTTGTGACTTCTACATTCTCGGTGACGCGCAAACGCTGCGGCGGTCGCCTTCCACCGGTCCGGTGTATTTTGAATCGTACGCTTCAATATTTCTGGTCAGCGCGCGCACGGGAAGACTCATCAGCTGGGAGAGGCCAAACTTTCGCGCTGATAAGCCGGACGCAGCTGAAAAAACTCTCATGATAGAACTGTCGGCGGTCAGCGCCGGCCGCCGCCTGGCGACTGCAATCGGCCGGGCCCAGGAAGAGGAACAAGCTGATCGGGAACTGACATCCGAAAGGCCGGTTCCGATCATCGAAGCAGCGCCGGACGACGAAAAACTTGCCGAGTCGGAAGGGTTACGATTGCCGAGGCCGTTTCGACGTTTGACTCCTGCATATCCCGACTCTGCTGCGCTGGCAGAAGTAGTCGCAACAGTTGATGTGCTTGTGGATCTGGATGCGAAGGGTGAGGTCATGCGCGTTGAAGTGGATCGTTGGGCGGGCTTCGGTTTGGATCAGTCAACGATAGAAACTGTCCGCCAGTTACATTTCTTTCCCGCGATGCGCAACGGCGTGGGAGTTCCCATGCGTATCATGCTTCGATACAACTTTCGCAAGCCGCCTCGCTGATAGTGATTGGCATTACAATGCGTGAAACAAAGCGAAACATGGGTTACCCCATCGACATCTGGATCGGATCCCGGCCTGCGCTACGTGCTGCCGTCTTGCTGGCTCTTTTGCTTTCACCCTTTTTCTTTTTTCTTGATTCGCCCCGGACGCGAGCCGAAGGCAACGGTTCGACGCCCGTTTCCACTGAAACGCGCGAAGGACGTCTCGCGGTTTTCGATGATGTCTGGGCCACGATCAATGAACGCTATTACGACGCGCAGTTTCATGGCGTTGATTGGGAAACTCAAAAAACTAACTTCCGCGGGCTTGCGGCCGAGGCAGGTTCCAGCAGGGAACTATACGTGGTGCTGAAACGCATGATTGCGTCTCTGGCCGACTCTCACACTCGCATCTACCCTCCCGAAGAAAAGTTTGACTGGTGGCGGCCGCGATTCGTGACTATCGGCGCGACGCTAAAGGAAATAGAAGGACGAGCGGTTGTCGGGCAAGTGCAAAAAGGCTCGGCCGCTGAACGCGGGGGACTACGAGCCGGCGACCTCGTCGAGAGCGTTAACGGACAATCAGCGACCGCCCTGGTGAAGAGCAAGCTCGACAACGTAAGTGCGTCAGGATTGTCGTCAACCTCGGCTACCACGAGCAGGTTTCGGGCCTTTGCTTCGTTGCTTGATGGTCCAGCAGGCAGTTTGGTTGAAATTCGCTGGCTGGGTAAGAATGGAAAAGAACGAACCGCGCGTTTTCGGCGCGACTGGCAACAACGTGAGCTTAAGCTACGGACCCGCCGGGAATCAGGTTATGCAGTAATTGAAATCGACGCTTTCACAAAACCGATTGCGGCAGCTTTTACGCGCGCGCTAAAAGAAAAGGTAACTGGAGTGCGCGGTGTCATTCTGGATCTTCGTGGAAATGGCGGCGGCGATACGGAAGCGATGACCGACATGGCTTCGGCGGTAGTGGGAGCGGGTTCCAGCCTTGGACAATTTACGGAGCGTTCCAGATTCAGCTTCACCCTGTTTACGCGATCAAAGTCTGCATTGACGCCTGAGAGAATTGCAGCCACGAGGTTGCCGATGGTTGTGCTCACCAGCGAACGCACCGCCAGCGCCGCGGAGATATTTGTCGCAGCGATGAAGGCCTCAGGACGCGCGAATGTAATTGGAGCAGAAACCTGCGGGTGTGTGCTGGCCATTCGTACCCGCCATGCGTTGCCCGATGGTGGCCTGCTCGACGTGAGCGAACTTGATTACCGCACCGCCGCTGGTATTAGGCTCGAAGGCCGCGGCGTCAAACCTGACGAGACCGTACAAATACAAAGAGCCGATCTTTATTCGGGCCGCGACCGCGCGCTGGAACTCGCGCTACGGCGTCTGACCAACCCCCTGACTCTTCGTCATCAATAGCAGCCGAATTGCGCGCCACATCCGGCTCGCTAAAAGCGCGATAGCTCATGGTATGATTCGCGCACGTTTTCGAACCCCGCAGGTAATCAACCATGCTTTATCTGTCGCAAGTTTTGGGTCGCCCCATACGCGACCTTGAAGGTGAGCGTGTGGCCACCGTCAAGGACGTAATCGTGCGTTTGGGTGAACAGGATCACCCGCCGGTAACGGGGTTGGTCGCGCGCTTCGGCCGGCGTGATTTTTTCCTTTCCCGCTGGCGCATCACCGACCTGAACGAACATGGCGTGCGACTTAATTCCGACAAACTCAACCTGCGTCCATTTGTCCGCCGTGAAGGCGAAGTGTTACTGGCGCGCAACGTGCTCGACAAACAATTAATCGACGTGGATGGCAAGCGCGTGGTTCGCGTGAATGATGTCCAACTGATCGACGTCGCCGGCGACTGGCGCGTGACCGGTGCTGACGTCAGTCTGCAGGGGCTTTGGCGTCGTCTCGCGCCGGCAGGTTTCATGGGCACGCGCAAGGCAGTGGAAGTGATCGACTGGTCCAACGTAGGTTACCTGGCAACGGACCAGGCAGCGGTGAGGCTCAAGTCTTCGCAAGGCAAGCTCGCTCGTCTTCATCCGGTCGAGATTGCGCGCCTGGCAGAAGCGCTTTCCTACCATCACGGCTCCGAAGTGGTTGAATCGCTTGACGATGAAACCGCTGCCGAGACGCTGGAAGAAATGCCCTCGGAACGTCAGGCACAAATCATCGGTGACATGAACCAGGAACGCGCAGCCGACATTCTTGAATGGATGTCGCCCGACGAAGCTGCCGACGTGCTCGGCGATTTGCCGGAGGAGAAAGCGGAAGAACTCCTTGGACTGATGGAGAGCGAGGAACAGGCCGACGTTGCGGAGTTGCTGCCTTATGAAGACGATACGGCAGGCGGACTGATGACCACGGAGTTTGTCACGCTCCCGCGTGAGTTGACGGTTGGCGAAGCCCTCGCGCGTTTGCGCGAGATGGCGGAAACGCCAAACATGATCTACTACCTCTACGTGGTTGAAGGCGAAGGCCTGTGGAAGTTGTCAGGCGTGATCGCGTTGCGAAGTTTGATCCTTGCCGACCCGGCCGTGCCGTTGGCTGACGTGATGCGTACGGAATTTCAAAGAGCGCATCCGGATGAACCGTCGCGCGAGGTGGCCCAGCGAATCGCTGAGTACAATTTGCTCGCCTTGCCCGTCATGGATGAAACGGGCGATATTCTCGGAATCATCACGGTTGACGATGCGATGGAAATCCTGTTGCCGAAGGACTGGCGGCAACGACTGCCGCGACTGTTTGGGTAAGCGTTACGCAGCCGCGGATTTGCGTGGATAAATGCAGGTTCAGACTGGGATCCTTGGGCGGCGTAAGAGTTTTCAGATTCGCGTTCATCCGCGGCTGATGCTCCGATCTATGGGCCCTCGATTCGAAACGTTATGACTGACGGAGAACCTCCAAGTGGCCGAAACAAGAGTAGCGGACGAAGCCGCCGCAAAGGCCAAACACCGTCGTTTCTTACGACGCGGCGCGGGAGGCGTGAAGCCTCGCTTTGCGCTGCGCCGAAGGCTGGTCGCTTACCTGGCCATCCTGGGTCCCGGCATGATTGCCGCGAGCGCGGGCAATGACGCGGGCGGCATCGCGACCTTTGCCTCAGTAGGCGCCGAACAAGGTTATCGACTCCTCTGGATACTGATCCCGATCACAATTAGCCTCGGCCTGGTCCAGGAGATGTGCGCTCGCATGGGTGCAGTTACCGGCAAGGGACTCGCCGATCTGATTCGCGAACGCTTCGGGGTGCGCTGGACGGCATTTGTGATGTTGGCGCTATTGATCGCGAATGGCGGTGTGACTGTTTCTGAATTCGTCGGCATCGCCGCCGCCACCGAGTTGTTTGGCGTACCCAAATTTGTCTCCGTTCCACTTTCGGCGTTGGCCATATGGTGGCTGGTGGTCAAGAGTTCCTATCAACGCGTGGAACGAGTGTTTCTGCTCATGTCACTCGTGTTTCTTGGTTATATCGGGTCTGCGTTTTTGGCAAAGCCCGATTGGGGGGAAGTCGCGACGGGGTTGGTGACCCCAAGTTTCAGTTTTGAACCCGCCTACCTGTTCATGATAGTGGCAGTGGTTGGCACCACAATCTCACCCTACATGCAGGTCTACGTTCAGTCGTCAGTTGTCGATAAGGGAGTAACGCCCGAAGAGTACGGCCGTACAAGAACCGATGTTTGGGTAGGAACCACGCTTGCGGCCCTCGTCGTTTTCTTTATCGTGGTCTCAACCGCTGCGACTCTGAATAAGCACGGTCTGCATATCGACAGCGCTGCCGACGCCGCGCGCGCTCTGAGTCCGCTGGCCGGTCCCTACGCGGAAAAATTATTTGCGATTGGATTGTTTGGCGCATCGATGCTGGCCGCCGGCGTGTTGCCACTGGCGACCGCGTATTCCATCAGCGAGGCCCTTGGTTTTGAGAAAGGTGTGTCGCGGAGCTTCCGTGAGGCTCCGATCTTTATCGGAGTGTTTACGTTTCTCGTGGCCGTGGGGGCAGCCATCGCGGTTATCCCGAATCTGCCGTTGATCAAAGTCCTGCTTGTTACTCAGGTAATCAACGGCTTGTTGCTGCCGATTATTCTCTTTGCGATCCTCCGACTGGTAAACGATCGCGAACTGATGGGTGAGTATGTGAACGGACCTCTTTACAACATCGGTGCAAGACTAACGGCGCTAATAGTTACTGCGCTGTCTTTGCTGTTCATTGTGGTAACGCTATTCCCAAACCTGTTGCGCCGGTAGCGAACGATTGGAAACTGATTTCCGCCGCTTTGATGCCAGTAGATCCTTCTCGCCAAGGTGATGGAATCAGTGATAAAAGATAACGCCAACACTTTGAATCTATGGCTTTTCGCGAGCAGCCTTCGGTAGAAACGTGAACCGCACGCGCACCAAAAAACAATTCATAGTCTTCCTGGTCGCGACCACGATTGTGGTCCTGGCGCTCTATCTGCTTTATGCCGTTGACGGTCCGTTGCGAAGCGTGCTCGCGTTGCGAATGGGCCTCGGCGATTCCAGCGCCAATACTATGGCCAGGGTCATGCGCCTGGTCCTTTTTGCGATCCTTGCCTACATCCTGGTGCGGGCGCTGAACTCACTCATTTTTGGTCTCGTGTTTCGTTTCCGGCGCGGGTTTGAGGCGCCAGCTTTAGTGCGAAACATCTTCACGATTATCGCGTTCACCGCGCTATTTTTTCTGATTTTCAGCCGGATCTTTCCCGATGCCAATCTCGGAGCCTTATTTACCACCTCGGCAATTTTCGGCGTGATTCTGGGTCTTGCACTTCAAGACACTCTGGGAAATTTCTTCGCCGGCATATCGCTGCAGGCGGATCGTCCCTTTCAAGTTGGCGACGTGATCACGGTGGGTGCTTTGCGGCAGACCGGAGTGGTTGAACAAATAACCTGGCGAGCAATCAAGATCAGAACTTTCTCAAATCACATTGTCCTCATTAGTAATAGCACTGCCGCGAAGGAGCCGATTGAAGTTTGTCCTCGTGATAACCTGAATGCACGGCTGGTCTTCTTCAACACGCTCTATACCAATTCACCGGCGAAGACAATCCACGTTGTGAGAGAAGCGGTGCGCGAAGCGGACAATGTTTCCCAAAAAATAACTCCCGTCGTGCGCATCAGAAATCTCGGAGACAGTGGCGTTGAGTATGAGGTCAAATATTGGCCGATTGACTACACCAGTCACCATGATACGGACGCCCTGGTTCGACAGCGAATTTGGTATGCATTTCGCCGGGCGGGTCTTAACTTTGCCTTCCCAACTCGCACCCTAATCGTAGAACGACCGCCGAAAGCCGGTGAGGTTGAAGCCGACGGTGGCGCGATCGCAGAACGGCTCAGCGCCGTGGATATTTTTGCGCCACTGTCAGGCGAAGAGACGATCATGCTGGCGCAGGCGGCCACGAGCCATGTATTCGCTCCTGGCGAAACTGTGATTCGCGGTGGTGATCCGGGTTCGTCCATGTTTGTAGTTCACAACGGTCGAGTGAGTGTTGAGGTCAGCGAAAATGGTCGAGCGCGAACGGTCGCAACCTTGAGCGATGGCGCCTTCTTCGGCGAAATGGCGTTATTCACCGGCGAACCCAGAACGGCAAGCGTGGTAGCCCTTGAAGAAACCGAAGTGCTGGAAATCGGTCATGCCGCCATGAAGAGCGTTTTTGATAACAATCCCGACCTCGTGGAATCGTTAAGCCATATCATCGCCGAACGTCGCCAGGGGTTAGCCGCAACCGAAGAACTCACCGGTTCAGACGAAGACGAAAGAGCCGGCATCCTCTCCTCAATCAAACGATTTTTTGGCATGAAGTAGTCGTTCTGAAGCCTCGAAGCCGCCAGAAGTCTAAACACCTAGCGCGCACGATCACGGCCCTTTTCTCTAGTGTTTTCGCACTCGTTGACGAACTTGACAGAGCGAGACTCAAATATTATTATCCCTCTGCGCTCAGCGACCGTGCCTCATGGCTTTTAAGGTTTGCGCTAGAGCGCTAAGAATTAAGGAGGAGAATGACAATGCCAATAGTTCGTTATGACCCTTTCCGCGATTTGCGTACTTTGCAGGAAGAGGTGAACCGACTGTTTTCAACTAATTTGACTCGAGGTTTTGGCGAAGAAGGCATCGGCCGCGGGGCCTGGAATCCCAGCGTCGACATTTATGAGAATAAGGAGCAGATTGTCCTGGAAGCCGAACTCCCGGGAATGAACCGTGACGACTTCGAGCTATCAGTGGAAAACAACGTGATTACCCTGCGTGGCGAACGTCAATTCGAAAAGAAGGACGAGACCGACAACTATCATCGGGTCGAGCGCTCTTATGGTTCATTTACGCGCTCATTCACGTTGCCCCAAACTGTTTCCGCAGACGGCGCCACGGCTGAGTATCGAAATGGCGTATTGCGCGTGACCTTGCCGAAGCGAGAAGAAACCAAGGCGCGCCGCATTCAGATTAGCGGCGAAGGAACAGCCGGTTCGCCTAAGACGATCGATACCAAAGCTACAAAACCTGAAACTGGATCGACGGAGAAATCGCCTGAGAAGTCGAAGACAGCAACGGGTAGTTAACCATCAGGGGCACTGCCTTACCGCAGTTGGCCGGTGTTCAAAAGCAGGCGGGGCGTCTTCGGAGTGATTTCATTTCTGAACGCCCCGCTTAACGATCAATGAAGTTCGTCAAAATCAGATGCGTCTAGACAAATTTACATTACGAGCGCAGGAAGCAATCCAGAGCGCCATCGAGCTCGCCGAGCGCAATCAGAATCAACAGGTTGAACCGGAGCATTTACTGGCCGCGATGCTTGAGCAGGCCGAGGGGATCGTGCGCCCGATTCTCGGCAAGCTGGCGGTGAACGTTCCGGTAGTGCTGAACGACGTTCAGGCCGCGATCGCCCGATTTCCACGAGTCGAAGGCGGGCAGCAATACATCAGTCCGCGGCTCACGCAAATTTTTACGGCCGCGCAAAAGCAAGCAGACAAGATGAAGGACGAGTTTAACTCGACGGAGCATCTGTTGCTGGCGCTTGTGGGTGAGAAGGACGGCGATTCGGGAAAGATACTGAGACAGCACGGTGTCAAGCAGGATGATCTGCTGAAAGTGGTCGAACAGATGCGCGGCGGGTCGCACATTACGGATCAAAACGCAGAGCAAAATTATCAGGCACTGTCAAAATACGCTCGCGACCTGACAGAGCAGGCACGCAAGGGCAAATTAGATCCGGTAATCGGTCGTGACGAGGAAATACGCCGAACGATTCAAGTCCTCTCGCGGCGAACCAAAAATAACCCCGTCCTGATTGGGGAACCTGGCGTCGGCAAAACAGCCATCGTTGAAGGCCTGGCCCAGCGAATTGTTTCCGGTGACATTCCTGAAACGCTGAGGAATAAACGGTTGGTGGGTCTCGATCTTGGCGCGATGTTGGCTGGTGCGAAATATCGCGGCGAGTTTGAAGACCGTCTGAAAGCCGTGTTGAAGGAAATAGAAGCGGCCCAGGGCCAGATCATTTTGTTCATCGATGAACTGCACACGCTTGTCGGCGCAGGCGCTTCCGAAGGAGCGATCGATGCTTCGAACATGTTGAAGCCTGCGCTCGCTCGCGGCGAGCTACGTTGCGTCGGCGCCACCACGCTCAACGAATACAAGAAGTACATCGAAAAAGATGCGGCGCTGGAGCGCCGGTTTCAGCAAATTTACGTCGGCGAACCGACGGTTGAAGATACGATTGCGATCCTGCGCGGTCTGAAGGAACGTTATGAAGTCCATCACGGGGTGCGCATTAAAGACTCCGCGATCGTCGCCGCCGCCACCCTCTCCAACCGTTACATCACCGACAGGTTTCTTCCCGACAAGGCGATTGATCTGATAGATGAAGCCGCTTCGCGTCTCAGGATCGAGATTGATTCGCTGCCCCAGGAGATCGATCAGTTGGAACGCGAAATAGTTCAACTGGAGATCGAGCGGCAAGCTTTGCAGCGCGAGGAAGATGAGAAATCAAAAATGCGCCTGCATGAGATTGAGCAACGAATTGCCAATCTGCGCGAGACCTCGTCAGGCATGAAGGCGAAGTGGCAGTCAGAGAAGGAAGCTATCGAGCGGATGCGCAAAGCGAAGGCTGAGCTCGAGCAGTTAAAACTCCAGTTGGATCAGGTGCGTAACGCCGGTGATTTGGCGCGTGCTTCGGAAATTCAGTATGGGCAAATTCCGGAACTGGAAAGAAAGCTCGCGCAGGAACAGGAGAAGCTGGCGGAGTTTCAAAAAGACGGGGTAATGCTCAAGGAAGAGGTGGACGAGGAGGACATTGCCGAGGTCGTGGCGAAATGGACGGGCATCCCGGTTTCCAAAATGCTTGAAGGCGAGATGCAAAAGCTGGTGACGATGGAAGCGCGTCTGGGCAACCGAGTGATTGGCCAGGAAGAAGCATTGGCGGCAGTGGCAAACGCAGTACGCCGCGCGCGTGCCGGACTTCAGGATCCTAATCGCCCGGTGGGTTCGTTTATTTTTCTCGGTCCGACCGGCGTCGGTAAAACTGAAACGGCACGATCGCTCGCCGAGTTTCTGTTTGATGACGAGCGCGCAATGATTCGGTTGGACATGTCTGAGTACATGGAAAAACACGCCGTGGCGCGGATGATCGGTGCCCCGCCCGGATATGTTGGTTACGAGGAGGGCGGGCAGCTAACCGAAGCCATTCGCCGCCGGCCGTATGCGGTTGTACTTTTCGACGAGATCGAAAAAGCGCATCCCGATGTTTTTAACGTGCTCCTGCAAATTCTGGACGACGGCCGGTTAACCGACGCGAAAGGCCGAACCGTAGATTTCAAAAACACGGTACTGATCATGACGTCGAACCTTGGCTCGCGCGAAATTCAGGAAGCGGAAGGCGACGAGAGTCAGGTGCGAGAAACAGTTCTGCAGGAGTTGCAGGCCAACTTCAAACCGGAATTCTTAAATCGCGTGGACGACATCGTCATCTTTCATCAGCTTTCACGCGAGCAGATTGTCAAGATTATCGATGTGCAACTCGAACGGCTGCGCAAGATGCTGGCGGAGAGAAACATTCACCTGTTGCTGGATGACAAAGCGCGAGACCTGCTGGCGCGCGAGGGTTACGATCCAATGTATGGTGCGCGGCCGTTGAAACGAGCGATTCAGACGCTGATACAGAATCCTCTGGCCGTAAAACTTTTGCAGGGTGAAATCCTGCCGGGAACGACGGTGACGGTGACTACTAAGGGCGAGGGCCTGGAGTTTAAGCACGAAGCCGCGGCAGCCGCTGTGTAATGATCTGAGTGCAATGATCTTGTCAGAACCCGTCAGCGGGCGGGCTTGATGGGTGAAAAGAGAAGCTGGCGCCACCCGCTAACGCAGGTGGTTCTGAATAATTCGAGGTAGAAGATGGCGCATTGGAATCCTTTGGACGACTTAATGTTTTTGCAGGACCGCATGAATCGGTTGTTTGAGGACGCAACGCAGCGGCGATCGAGCGAAAGTAAGAGTGGGCCGGCTGGTCCAACTGTCGCGCCATCTGCCGATGACGTCGAAGGAGTTGAAACAACCAACTGGT
Organism: Pyrinomonadaceae bacterium; assembly: GCA_963724185.1. Lineage (GTDB taxonomy): Bacteria > Acidobacteriota > Blastocatellia > Pyrinomonadales > Pyrinomonadaceae > PSRF01. The sequence goes on from CAVRTN010000004.1 coordinate 776,038, forward strand.
TTCCAGCTGCCGATGTTTACGAGAACAAGGGCGAATATGTAGTTGTGGTTGACCTGCCGGGGATTGATCGCTCAACCTTGGATATCAGCATCGACAACGATCGACTGGCAATCAAAGGCAAGCGCGCTGAAGACGATTCGACTCACCAACGCGGCGAACGCCCAACGGGCAATTTTGTGCGAGTATTTGACGTGCCCGCATCCGTTGATCAAAACCAGATCAAGGCAGAATATAAGGACGGGGTTTTAAGGGTCCGACTTCCGCGCCAGCCGGAACGCAAGGCCCAGCGGATCGAGATCAAGGTGACCTAGGACGAGCTGAGTTTCATGCAATCATTGCGCGACGCTCGCCTCCCTTTGCACTAGCCGAGGAAGTCATACAGAGCAATGCGGGCGGCATAGGACCAAAGAGCGGCAAAGATAAACGGAAGGAATACATGGCTAGAGATTTATTCGGCAGAAACAGGCGAGGCCCTTTTGATGAAAGAAACCGCGATGTTAATCCGGAGGAGATTCGCGTAACTGATCGACGCCGAATTCATGTTACGGATGGCGACGAGGAAAGCTTGCCCGGCGAGCTTGAAGAGTCCCCAAATCTGAAACCGAGCTACGTCGAAGAGCTGGAGGCGCGAGTTCGCGCGGCAGAACAAAAAACCCTGGAAGTGAATTCGCGTTTTGAGCAGCTGCGCGCGCAGTTGCAAAGGGAAACTGATGAAACCCGCCAGCGCTTGAATAAGGCAGCTGACGAAAGGGCCCGGCGAGAAAAGGCCGACTTCATCGCCGCATTGCTGCCGGTGCTCGATAATTTACAACGCGCCACCGAGGCCGCCGAGAACGGAAGTTCGCCGGAAATCATTGCCGAGGGAATTCGTCAAACGGCGGTGAGTTTTGAAAAGGCTTTGGCGACCGCCGGCGTAGAGCCAATCAATTCTGTTGGGGAAAAGTTTGATCCCGAATTTCATGAAGCTGTTGAGACCGTGGAAGTGGCGCCGGAGGAAGAGGGCACAGTTATCGCACAGCACGCGCCCGGCTACCGGATGGGTGAAAGGCTGTTGCGCCCGGCGCGTGTTAAAGTCGGAAGACCGACTGCGAAAGGGAAGCAGGCGGGAGACTAACCGAATTGTTTGTAACGCAGACTGTTCGTTTGCGTCTGCATCGGAAGAGGCCAAGACATTAATTGGAGAATACGCAAACTAACAGTTTGCGTTACAAGTCGAAGAAGGAGAAAACGTGGCTGCCAAGGAAATCAAGTTTAGTGTCGAAGCGCGCAACGCGATGTTGAAGGGTGTGAACACGCTGGCAAACGCTGTGCGCGTCACGCTTGGTCCAAAAGGACGCAACGTAGTTATTGGAAAGAGCTTCGGCTCTCCGGTAATCACGAAAGACGGCGTTACAGTCGCGAAGGAGATCGAGCTCAAGGACAAGTATGAAAACATGGGCGCGCAGATGGTGCGCGAAGTTGCCGTTAAAACAAATGATACGGCGGGCGACGGCACCACCACCGCCACCGTGCTGGCCCAAGCAATCTTTCGTGACGGAGTGAAGAATGTTGCCGCTGGTGCTAACCCAATGTCGTTGCAGCGTGGGATTCAGATGGCTACAGAAGCGGTGGTCGCGGAACTCGAGCGCATCTCCCGAAAAGTTAAGAACAAGGAAGACATGATGAATGTGGCCAGCGTGTCGGCGAATAATGATCGCGGAATTGGGCAACTGATTTCCGAGGCGATGGAGAAAGTCGGCAAGGATGGCGTGGTGACTGTAGAAGAAGCGAAAGGACTGCAAACCGAACTGGAGATCGTCGAAGGAATGCAGTTTGATCGCGGCTACCTGTCGCCTTATTTCGTAACGAACCAGGATCGAATGGAATGTGTACTCGACCAGCCGCTAATTCTTTTGCACGAAAAGAAAATTTCAGCGATGCGCGATCTGTTGCCGATACTCGAACAGTCCGCCGGCGGCGGACGTTCATTGCTGATCGTTTCTGAAGACATCGAAGGCGACGCGCTGGCAACTCTCGTGGTTAACAAACTGCGCGGCACAATCAAGGTATGCGCTGTGAAAGCGCCCGCGTTTGGCGATCGGCGCAAAGCGATTCTGGAAGATCTGGCGATGCTGACTGGCGCGCGCGCGATCACCGAAGACCTGGGAGTCAAACTCGAAAACGTTCAGCTGGACGATCTGGGCACGGCCAAGCGAGTGCTAGTCGACAAAGACAACACGACAATTGTCGAGGGCGGCGGCGACAGCAAGGCCATTCAGGGTAGGGTGGCGACTATCAGAAAACAGATTGAAGATACGTCGTCGGACTATGATCGCGAGAAGCTGCAGGAGCGATTGGCAAAGCTCGCCGGTGGCGTGGCCGTGGTGAAAGTTGGCGCGCCCACTGAAACAGCCATGAAAGAAATCAAGATGCGGGTTGAGGACGCTTTGAACGCCACGAAAGCCGCGGCCCAGGAAGGAACGGTGATTGGCGGCGGCGTAGCATTACTCCGCGCCGGCCAGGTGCTCGACAAGCTTTCCACTGACGACCTCGATGCGCAAACCGGAATTCGGATCGTGAGGCGTGCTTTACAGGAACCGCTGCGGCGTATTGCTGAAAACGCGGGTCTCGACGGCGCGGTTATCGTCGGTCGAGTTGAAGAGTTAAAAGGCAACAAGGGTTTCAATGCAGCGACTGGTGAGTATGAAGATCTCCTGGCCGCCGGAATCATTGATCCGACCAAAGTCGTGCGCACTGCTCTGCAGAATGCGGCTTCGATCGCCGGTTTACTATTAACCACTGACGCGGCAGTCACCGACGCTCCTGAACCGAAGAAGTCAGGACCGCCAATGCCGGGTGGCGGCGAGGATTATGATTACTAAGCGCTCCTCTGGGTAAGTCGAGCGGAAAATTCGACCGCACTTCGGGTTGAGTGACATGGAATTCGCTGTGCTGGCCGAAAATTTGCAGTGGTTACTGTCGGGAGAATTCTTATTGCATCGAAACGCAACGGCGAATATGCTCACGACATCCAACCCACGCGTTTGGTTGGTGATTGACACTGCTAACGCATTAACCGAGGGGAGCCCGCAGGGATGGTTGTCGTAAAATCATGCAGGGCGCTTTCTCCCAAGTAGTTTGAAGGGCAAGACAATGGCTGATTTAGGATCTTACAAAGACAAGTTTGGCGACAGCGGGCAGCGCATCCTCGAGCACGCATTAAGCGAGTCGCGCCAGCGCGATCAGAACTTCGTCGCGGTTGAGCACATTTTGCAGGCACTCATGCATGAAGAGCCTGACATGTTTAACTCTGCGATGCGCGAGCTATCGTTGGATCCGATCACTGTCAAGATTGCCATCGACAAACGGCTGGACAATACCCGCCAGCAACACGTCGGCAAGGGCTTCCGCATTTCCCCTGACACCACGGATTTGTTCAAACGCGCGATGGAACGCGCGCGCGCGCAGGGCCGTAAGACCATCGAAGCTACTGATATCTTTTCCGCGTTGACCAATCAGGACAGCCTCTTTGTTGAAGTGTTGAGAAACATGGGCGCGAATCCTGACGCTGTAACTGAGAATGTGCAGGCCCAGGTGGAGAAACGTGAACGCGAGGAAGAACAGTATCGCAAGAAATTTGAACTGCCACCGTATCTGAAGCACTTCGGCGTTTCCCTGAACCGTCTGGCCCGTGCCGATAAGATTGCCCCTACAATCGGACGCGAAAAAGAGATCCAGCAGATGGTGGAGATTCTTTGCCATCGCGAGCGGGCCAACTCTCCGATGCTCGTGGGCGAACCCGGCGTCGGCAAGACCGCTGTGGTTGAAGGCCTGGCGCGCTTGATTGAATTGGAACCGGAGAAAGTTCCAGCCCGCTTGCGCGGTTCTCACGTGGTTCAACTACAAATGGGCGGACTGGTCGCCGGCACGATGCTGCGCGGCATGTTTGAAGAACGAATCAAAGGCATCATTGACGAGGTAAAAGAGCGCGACAACCTTATCCTCTTCATTGATGAGGCGCACACAATCATCGGCGCCGGCGCGGCACTCGGCACGTCGTCTGATGCGGCGAACATGTTTAAGTCGGCTCTGGCCCGCGGCGATATGCGCATCATCGGGGCCACCACGCTCAATGAATACAAGGAATCGATCGGTGAAGACGAAGCTCTCGCCCGGCGCTTTCGCCTGGTGAAGGTGGTCGAACCCTCGATCAGCGAAACTCGCGAAATTCTTCTCGGCATTCGCCCGCGGCTGGAAAAAAACTATTCGGTCAAGATTTCTGATGACGCCATCAACATGGCGTTGGAAATGGCGCCGAAGTACATCCGCAACCTGCATCTTCCCGACAAGGCGATTGGCTGGCTCGACACGGCTGCAGTTAAAGTTGAAATCAACGAACCGCAGACGATGGTCGTCAAGCCTGAACACGTAATCGATGTCATCTCGCAGGAGTCTCGCATTCCTCGCGACATGATCTTCCGCGATACGAGCGAACGCTTTTCGATGACTGAAGCGATGCTCGGCCAGCGCGTAATTGGACAGAAAGCCGCGATCAAAGCGGTGGCCCAGCGACTACGGCTCAACAAGGGTCCGCTCAAGGAGTCGCATTACAAACCAGACGGTGTGCTGCTGTTCCTTGGTCCAACCGGCGTTGGGAAAACGGAGCTGGCGAAGGCCGTTGCCGAGTTCATGTTTGGCGACGAAGAGAAGATGGTGCGCATTGACATGTCTGAGTACAGCGACGGCACAGTGAGCATCGAAAAGTTGATCGGCATGCCGCGCGGAATTGTGGGCTCCGAACGTGGCGGAATATTGACCGAACAACTGCGAGAGAATCCCTACACCGTGTTGTTGCTCGACGAAGTCGAGAAGGCGTCGCCCTATTTGATGAATCTGTTTCTGCAGGCGTTCGACGAAGGCTGGCTCACGGACGGTCGTGGCAAGAGAGTTTATCTCTCTGACGCGATTGTGATCATGACCTCGAACCTGGGTTCCGACAGCTTCAAGAAATTCGAGAAGCCGCTGGGCTTCGGCACCAAAACGGCTGGCGACTTCCGCGTGGTAAACAAAGAAGTGATGAAAGCCGCCGAGTCGCGCTTCTCACCGGAGTTTCGAAACCGCATTGACGAAATCATCGTGTTTGCGCCGCTGACTATGGATGAAGTGCGTCAAATCGCCGAACTCTATCTCCATCGTCTACAACGACAGATGAAGCGCCAGGGTAAAGAAGTCAGCGTCAGCGAAGAAGCGCTCAATTTATTGACGGCCAAAGGCTACAACACATCGTACGGCGCGCGATTCCTGAAACGCCACATCGACGAAAAAGTGAAACTGCCGATCACTGCGCTATGGAAATCAGCGACGAATTTTGTGGTTGAAGTTGAAGATGGCGAGACCGTGGTGAAAGCGGTGGAAGGCACCAACGCGCAGTTGAATTGAAGGATCACCCAGGCCGATACCGCGCGTTGGGCCAGGGGTTTGGATCGAAGAACTGGCCCCTTTCAAGTCATAAAACTTTCCGCACTAAGACAAAGTTATTTTGATTCTATGAGAGCCCTTGCTAACGCGCGGGCTTTCTGTTTGTTATTGAAACCTTTTGCACAGCGCAGTTAGCAACCGCAACATTCAAATGCGCCTCTTACACTCTGAAATGCCGCATTCTTACTTATCATCGTTTTCGCTGGGAGTTTTTCGTCAATTGATCGTTCTGAGTTTCGGGGTGGCGTTGTTTGTGGTGTTCGTTTCGGCACCCGCGCTGGCGCAGGACGACAAACCCGTGAAACCGGCCGAAGCCAAACCCACTGCCGAAAATATTGCCAAGGCCGAACAGATTGTTTCGCGCGCACTTGAGGCTGTCGGCGGCGGCAACTTCTTAAATGTGAAAACTGTTTTGGGCAGGGGCTACTACACTCCTTTTCTGGAGGGCGTCTCGCAAGTTCCCTCACGATTTGTCGACTACATTTCTTATCCTGATCGAGAACGGACCGAGTTTATTGCGTCGGGAATTCGCACGATCCAGACGAACGCGGACAACACCGGCTGGTTTTTCGACGGCGCCACAAAAACCATTTCCGATATGAAGCCGGAGCAGATACAGGATTTCAAAAGAGGGATGCGCACCAGCGTCGAAAATCTGTTGCACGGCTGGTGGCGAAAAGAGGGAGCGACGCTGAGCTATGTTGGGCGGCGTGAAGCCGGACTCGCAAAACGAAACGAAGTGGTGAGGCTAACCTATCCCGAGGGGTTTTGGATCGAATATGAATTTGGCGCGAAGGATGGCTTGCCGGCCAAGATGATTTACAAGAAGTCGAAAAAGAAGTTCGACTCCGATGAGGTAATTGAAACAAGCGAAGAAGATCGAATTGCCAGGACGATGAACCTCAACGGAATCACTGCGGCATGGATCATCGACCACTATGTTGATGGCGTCCAAACCAGCCGCGTCAATTACGAGTCTATTGAATACAATCAACCCCTGGCCGACAGTCTCTTTGCTAAACCGGCAAACATCAAGGCTTTGAAGAAGTAGCAACAGAAATAGCGAATAGGTGATTTCTGTTTCCGAAATCCAGTTATACACGCCGGAAAGGATTCTCCAAATGGGCTGCTCCGTCTTCACCAAAATTAATATAGGACGCGGCCGAAACCTCTATCTTCTTCTTGTTGTGTTTCTCTGCGCGGCCAGTCCGGCAACCGGCCAAAAGCCGCGTGACGCTGCGTCAACTCATTTGAAACAAGGGCAGCGACTGTCTAGTCAGGGCGATCTCACTCGAGCGATATCCAGTTACAACGAGGCGATCAAGTTGAGACCGACTTGGGCTGAAGCCTATTTGCAACGAGGCTATGCGCAAAGGATGAAGGGGGCTCTTGACGAAGCCATTAATGATTTCGACAAAGCTACAGCTCTCGATGCACGCACTACACGCAACAATCGTAATGTTGCGGAGACTTACACCAACCGCGGACAAATTCGCCGTAATCGTCTTGAAGTTGACAACGCCTTATCGGATTTCGACAAGGCAATCAATATCTACGATGGGGAGTCTCAGTTTTATTTTAATCGCGGGCAGGCACGTCTGCTCAACGAAGACTTTGCGGGAGCGATCGCCGATTTTGATACTTCCCTAAAGAATCCGAATGGTCCTTTTGGCCGGGCGCTCGCCCTGGCCGACCGCAGCCTTGCCAAACGCCTGCTGGGCCGTCAGGAGGACGCGCAGAAGGATTTCGACGAGATGCTCAAACTCGTCAAAGATGAAAAACAAGGCGTTCTGATGCACGTTCAGTTACTGGAACTGCAACTGGAGGTTATCAAACGCCTCCGAGGGAAACAGAACAGGCTCGTCGCTCTGGTTTCGAATTCAGCAATGCGCCGCCGACAGCAGCCAACCGCCAGACTCTAAGTGACAAATGAAACGCTTGTTAAGCACCTTTATCCTGACCTGCTGGTTCCTCTTCGGAACGTTTCCTCTCGAGCTCGACGCACAAAACCCACCCGATCAGGACGACGTCATTCGCGTCGAAACCGATCTCACGAATCTGTTTTTCACTGCCAGCAGTAAAGACGCGCGCTTCATTACCACACTGCGTGAGGAAGATTTTCGAGTCACCGAAGATGGACTGCCGCAAAAGATCCTCACGTTTCAGCGCGAAACCGATCGTCCACTTTCAATTGCTTTTCTGATTGACGTCAGCGGTTCGCAGGAGCGCACGCTCAGCCAGGAGAAAGCCGCGACGCGTGGTTTCATTGAAACAATTATTCGGTCCAGCAAGGACCAGGCGGCAATCATTCCTTTTACCGGAGCTGCGTTTCTCGAGCAGGGTTTGACGCGCGATGTCTTGAGTATCTACCGCGCGCTCGAGCGCGTTGAGGTCGCCATGCCGGCCTATCTCGGTTCAGGTCGTCAGATTAGCGGAATATCCTCAGGGCCGGGGATGCCGGCGCCGCCGCGCGAAGGGTCAACGGCGATTTGGGAAGCGATCGTTCTCACGGCCCGAGAGGTGCTCGGCCCCAATCAGGATCAAAGAAGGCGCGCGATAATTCTCTTAACGGACGGGCACGACACGTCAAGCCGGTTGTTGCGAGGTGAAGCTGTGAATCATGCGCTCGCCGCTGAGACTGTAATTTATGCGATTGGTATTGGTGACAAGAAGTATGACGGGATTGATCATGACGCGGTGCGCGCAGTAGCTGAAGGTACTGGCGGCCGCGCTTTTTTTCCGAAAAACGATGCTGACCTGAAGACTGCCTTTGCAGAGATTGAGCAGGAACTGCGTTCTCAATACCTGATCGCCTATTCCTCAACAAATAAGAACCACGATGGTTCCTACCGCAAAATGCTCATCGAGATAACTAACCCCGCGCTGCAAAAGGATAAATTGAAACTGCGCTATCGTCCCGGCTACTTCGCGAAAGTTGGACAGAAGCGTTAGGGACAACGTGATGCGACCGACGTGGGCGCCTGACTCTACTTTTGCGAGGGCGGCGCCTGACGGCTGGGACGGCTTTAGTCTCAACCACCGCTGCTCCGGTTGCAGGTTCCACAGTCGTGGTCGAGGTGACGACCTGAGGCGCCGCGCTTTGTCGATAAGCCTCGGCGTCAGCTCGCGCAATCGAAGTTTCCAGCCGCGTGCGGCTCGTCGCAAGTAAGTCGATTTGCTTCTGCACTCCGTTGCGTTCTATTTCCAGTTGGCGTCGCTTTTGCTCGCGCAGATCTTCAGGTCGCGTGCTGCCAACCCCCGCCAGACTTTGTTCGATGTTTTCAGGTTTCAACTTCTCTTCCAGTTCCTGAAGGCGTGTCTGCAACGCTGCCTGTTTTGTTTCGAGTTCACTTAGTTGGAGGCGCAAATTCGACGCCAGCTCCTGGGCGCTGGTTTGACCCAAAGCAATGCCGTTGCTGAGCATAAACATCAAGAGCGCCAGACCTAGAACTGTTGGGTATTTCATGTTGATATCTTAGCTCTCTTTCAAGAGCTTGGTTCGCGAGCAACGAAAATACAACAGAATCGCGAGCGTCAAGTGACCTGTGCTTTGCGCGTCGATTTGTGGAGGGGCTACAAAATCGCTTTGGAGATTATTTAGATCGAGGATCAATTTCCAACAGAGGCAGAATACGCGGCTCGCCATCAATCTCGGAAACCGTTTCGCCCATGCGATACGCGCCCATCTTTTGATAGAAACCTTCCGCGTGCGGATCTGAGGAAATTTCAACCGCGGAGAAATTTTGTCCCGCCGCCCCCTGCATTGCGTGAAGGAATAGTTGCTTTCCGATTCCGGACCCGATGTATTCGGGTGTTACCCACAAGTGATCGAGGACAGCCTTTTCCTCACCAACAACCAGGGCATAAAAGCCAACCAACGCCTCGTCATGCTCGGCGACATAAACCGGATTGCTGTTGATAAAATCCGCCGAGATTGTCAGGTCATCTCGCCAGTGTTCAATCCAATGATCCGGGTAGCCCCAATGTTGCTTGGCGTCATGAGCGATCTGCGTCAGCGTGGTGCTGTCTTCAGGTGATGCGCGACGAATTCTCATTGGTGATGATATGAATGTGGCTGCGCCTCCGCAGGAAGTTAAGGCCTGCGACCAAAACCCAGCAAACTTACTGGCCCTGCCATACTAAGCCGCCTGACTGTCATAGGCGCACGATAACTACTCGCTCGTCAAATCCGATCCTCTCGTCTTCTCGAGCGCAAATTCGCTGATGCGTTTAGTCGGCCCCGCGCATGACGACAACATGGCGGGTCTAACTACTGCGCACTTTCCACAGCCAGGCAATTTTACGGATATACTTGCTGGTTAGCCTGATTGTATACCTTCACATCGTAAGGCGTGTTCACGTCCATTCGCCAGCCGTCTAGTGAATACTGAGAACCGGTGGTGTCACTCGAGCAAACACCGCTGTAGTAAATGACGAGCGGTTCAAAGTAGCGTACCGTGCTATCGCTGGCAACGTGGCGCCAGTTGTCATAATAATACTGGGCCGCACCTATCTCCTGGCCAAGCTGAGCATCCCAATACCAGCAATCCCCCCACCAGTACATATTGTATTCGACATGCCCATCTGCCCGGACTGTCGTTGGATTTCCTCCGCTCAACATTGTTAGAAGCAATGCCAAAACAGAAAAAACGTGAAGCACGCGCCTTTTTTTTGGTTTGATCATGTGAGTCTCTCCTTTGAATGAAGTTAGTTGAGAGAACGTTTAGTCCCTGGGGGGTGGGACGGTTGGGGGTTGTCGCGAACAAAATTCGCTCTGATATTAGAGTTCTACTTCTGTTTGTCCGAAAGTGTTTTCCGAAGTTTCCGGGTCAGCTCGCGAGTTTGAACGGCAAACTCACCTTTAGGATCGAGCCGCAAGTAATCGTCATATGCCAGTAACGCGCGCTCCTGCTGGTTAAGCTTTAACAGGATGTTGCCGGCCAATAAGTGGGCCTCGGCAAAGTCAGGCTTCGATTGCAGCGTTCGCCCGATAGCGGGGCCTGCTTTGGCGATGTCATTCATATCCCAGTAAAGCCTGGCGAGCGTGAAGTGACCATGCCAGGAATTGGGGTCGAGTTTTAGTCCCGCCAGCAACTCTCGCTCGGCGGGCGCGTAGCGCTTTTGGCGCCAGTAGACCTCGCCTAATGAGAAACGCGGCGGGGCACTGTCGGGCGTGATCTCTATTGCGCGAGTGAGAGCGTCCTCAGCTTTGGACCAGTCTCGAGCGTCCAAATAACTTGTGCCCAGAATTAATTGAGCTTCAAAAAAATCGGGGTAGATAATGATTGATTTCTTCAGGTATCGTATTGCGTCCCCGATCTTCTTTCCGGCCAGCGCGGAGCGTCCTTTCCCATATTCAATTCTGGCTGCTTGAGGGACTCTCGAATCAATCACGCCGGGCACAGCGTCTGAAGGCAGTGAGGCCATATCCGGGACAAGATCGAACATGAGAAACGTTTTGAAAACGACCTGGAGATCTACTGTCTGGCTGGAGAAGCGGAAACCTGGCGCCTGAACCACAACGTTATAATGGCCTCGACCCATGCCCATGAACCGGAATCGGCCTCGATTATCAGTATTCATCTGGTCGGCTATCCCGCCGCCGAATCTTTCGAGACGCACCGGGGCATTTCGAACCGGTCCCTCGTCTGTATTGACCTGTCCCGAAATTTCAACCGACGGTCCCGAGGCAAAAGTGTCACGATCTCGTTGGGCAAAAACAGGTGCGGCGATAATTAATAGCGAGATGACAGCCAGTGATAGGCGGATAACGCGGATCATGAACGTGAAGATTGCTGTGAAAGAGAAACGCCGGACGGATAATTTTCCGTCCGGCTTTCCTTCAGGTCATGGCCATCAGAACTTGTATCCCAGCGCGAACTGAATTAAGCGAGATGGGATAGCAGTCTGCGTGATACGTCCCAGGGTTCCTGGTGTCGCGATATTTACCGCTGACGGCGTTTGGAAGATCGGGTGGTTCCACAAGTTGAAAAAGTCCGTGCGGAACTGGAACTGGTGACGTTCCCTAAGCGTGAATCTCTTGGTCACCGAAAAATCCCAATTCTGCTGGAATGGCGCACGGAACCAATTTCGAGGAACATTGCCGTAAGCAGTGGCGCCGACGCCTGCTGCATTGGGAACGTTCGGCGCGGTCCGGAAACACGCCGGATTAAGATAGTTATTCAGGCGATCCTGTCTGCTGCCTTGGGTGTAGAACTGTTCCCTGGACGTGCAGAGTCCGCTCAGGGTCGCGGTTCCGCCTCCAGTATTTCCAAAGGCGCCGCCACTAGTGCTATCCGTCACTGAAAAAGGCAGCCCATTTTGGTAAGTGATGATCCCGCTGACGCTCCAACCTCTGAAAAACTGGTTGTCGAAAAAGCCGTTGCTGCCCACCGGAATCTCATAGGAGTAACTGACTACGAAGCGATGCGGGCGGTCAAAGTCGCTCAGAGCCCGGTTCACAACTGGGTCATTGTTTAAGATGTTCGAGCCGGCCTGACCCGCACGTGTGGCATTAAACTCGTCCGTGCTTTGCGAACCACTAACGTTGTCGATGTTCTTCGAAAACGTATAGGCCGCCTGGAAGTAAAGACCTCGCTGGAATCGCCGCGACAGGGTGAACTGTCCAGAATGATAAATTCCCTGCGCGGTGTTTAGCGAATAACGCGACCCCCGTTTGCGGGATAGGCCAATGATCTGGTGTCGCAGTTCTTCATTATTCACCGTATTGGCCGTGATTGTATGGGAGACGCCATTGCTGTCCCTCACAACAATTGGATTGGACGGACTGGCGAGCGTTGCCAGGTAGGGATCAGTAACTCCCAACCCGCCAATGTAACGCGTGCCAACATACCCTGCCTCAGCCGCCCAACCGTTCCACAACTCCCTCTGGATAGTTAGGTTGAACTGCTGTGTGTATGGAGTGTAAGCGTCAACTGGGGAACTGGTGAACGACGCCAGATTAATCACGCAATTGGTCGCCGTGCCTCCGTAGTTTAGACAGGCCTGGCCGTCTTCGTTGATGAAGATCGGTCCGACGTTGGGATCGTTTGGATCCAGCGGCCCTACTCCGCTAACGCGGCGAAGGCCTGCGAAACGGGCCCACTGGGGAATAAACGCAGTGGCAATTGCGCCGGTAGCTCCCTGACCGGCAAACGGGTTGGCTAGACTAAACGAGGGCGGATTAGCATTGTTGCTGAGAGGCTGCACGGTAAACGGCGGTCCCAGCGCACCCTGCAAAATGTTCTGATTGGATAGCCGCTGGTAATAGATGCCGTAGCCGCCTCGCAGGACGGTTTTCTGATCTCCGTTAATATCCCACGCGAATCCGATACGAGGCGCAAAGTTATTCGTATCGGCGCAACTCTCAAGCGCACAGTCCGGAATGCCAGCGGTCCCCTTGAAACCCGCGAGATCTACTTTTTCGGGGAAGCGGAAAGGATTTCTACCCTGGGCCGCTACCAGCGGGTCATAAATATTTTGCCGGTACAGTTTGTCATGACCAAAGCTCATAACCTCCCATCGTAAGCCGACGTTAAATGTCAGCCGTTGAGAAAAACGGTAGTCGTCCTGCACGAAAGCCGCATAATCAGTGGCCACAAAGTTTCTCGCGGCGTCGCCGAATGCAGACTGGATAGCAGTGACACGCCCGCGCAGGAAGTTTTGAAAAGCAGTGCAGTCGTTAGTCCCCAACGTGCAATTCACCTGCGGGTTAGGTTGCGGCGTAACACCGGAGGTGGTACCTCCGAAAGTTATCGATCCGCGAACGGCAAAGTTGTTGAATCGATTCAGTTGATACTGGCTGCCCTCGACGCCAAAGCGTAGGCTGTGTTTACCAACCGTCCAGGAGGTGGTGTTGGCCAGGTTATAGGTATTGGAGATTGTTCCCCGTTCGTCGTTCACCCCTGTGCCCAACGAAAACAGGCCGGTGATGGAAAAGAAGTAAATTCCCGGGACTTCCGCGGCGTTGGGGCGAGTCGCTCCGATTTCGCCAACTTCGATGGAGTCCGTTGGCGCAAACGAAGAGATAAATCTGCTGTAGCCTGCTCGCAGTTCATTGATCACGCTCGGGTTGAAGATATGCGTGTGGTTCAAAGAAAAGAAGCGATTGTTCTGAATGTTGGTGCTCGGAAAGGCCAAAGTGGCAGCGGTGCCGTAAGGCTTTACCGCACTTCCGTTATCCCAAAACCACCGGCCAGTGAGTTTGTCTTTGCCATCGCGCATGATCCGGTCGTAGGTAATTGTGTGCTGGTTATCCAGTACCGGAATGACACCGCTAATCGCACAATTGAATGTTGCTGTAGGCGAAGCGGCGGTACCGCAGCCGCCTGAGCCAGATCGGGGAATAAGGAAATCTCCTCCGTAAATGTTACTTTTCAAATTGAGAATGTTGACGGCAATAGGATCGATTTGTGCGGGCGTCAAACCAAAAGCAGTCGCCAGCAACGCCGCCGAAGTAGTTCCGTCAGGATTTCGAGGGAAATTTTGCATGATAGGATTCAGGACGGCGCCCGCCGTATCAATCCCATTGCGCCCCCGTACTCCCTGATAGTTAAAGAACCAGAAACCTCCCAGTTTGGGAATTGGTCCGCTGGCGCTACCACCAAAGACGTTCTGAAGTAAGCGGCCTCTCTTCTTGCCAACCTGGTTGAAGAACCACTCATTGGCGTTCAATGCATCGTTGCGGTGGTTCCAATAAAGCTCGCCGTGAAAATCCTTGGTGCCAGACTTTAATACGAGTCCCAGGGCTCCACCGCCCTTGCTGCCTGAAGAGGCGTCATACAGCGAGGTCGCGACTTTAAACTCCTGGATGGTATTTGGGTTTGGAAGGGGAATGGTATCGAAATGTGCCAAGTTAAAGTCGTTGACGTTAATGCCGTCGAGCGTCACGCTATTGTTGGAAGTGCGCTGGCCATTAACATTAACGTCGACGTTTCCGCGGCCTGAGCTACGCACGTCGGTTGGTTCAGCGCCTGTTCCGGTGGAAAGCGAGAGAAGAAATAAAACATTCGGAGATGCCAATGGAAGGCGCTGCAAGGTCTGCGCATCCAGACTTTGCCCGGTGACGGCGCTCGCTGGATTGATAAGCGACTGGGTCGCTTCCACGTTGACTGTTTCCTCAATCCTGCCAGCCTCCAGACTCACATCCTGGCGCGACGTTTCCGTGATTCTTACCGAGACGCCCTGCACAACCGCTTTCTTGAAATTGGGCGCTGCGATTTCCAGCCGGTACGTGCCTGGCGGCAGTAACGTTGTCGCGTAGCTACCATCGTCTCCCGTGGTAACTACCCGCACTGACTTGCCATTAATTTCATCAATGATATCGATGGTTGCGCCCTTCACGAGCGCTCCTCCCGCATCAGTGATTACTCCAGTAAGTCCTCCAGTTTGAGAACCTTGAGAATAGCCTGCCGTTACAAATAGAAGGCTGAGGATGAATCCACTTGCCAGCAAACGCAGCGCGCTTCGCATAACGATCCTCCTTCTTGAGTTGTGAATCGAAAACGTTTAAGGAACTAGATACCGGTTGTCGGTGGTAAAGGGTCAACCCCCCCGGGTTCGTTCAAAAGGAAACTGGTTTGAGGAAATGGAATGCAAGCAACATTCCAATTTGGAGACTTTCGATGACTAGCCAAAAAAGTGCTTGTTTTGATATTGCCCGGCGAGGTAGGCTGCGAATTATTGGAATTAAAGATGGAAATTTCGGTTTTTACACCAAATTCTCGGATACCCGGTGCTCTGGTGAAAAGTCAATGAAGAGCGCGAGGACGAACATCAGACGGCGGGTTAGGGTCACGCTCATGCTCGATCTGGCGATCGAGATTCGCAGGTTCCTCCGTCTCGAGCTAAGTTGTCTCAAAATCAAGAGGAGGCAGCGTCGCTGGCTTCAACAGGAGGAGTCTCATCATGATGCTCGGTGGTATAGAGGCGCAGAATGTCCTCGCCCTGCCGTGATCGCGGATCGATGGTCCTGACATGCTTCCGGCCGTTCATCTCCCAAATTGCCGTCACCACTCCGTCTTTCTCAACCGCATGGTAAGAAATATCCTCTGGCGCTACCGCTGCCGGAGTTTCGCTTGGGCTCTCGACCGTTTTGTCAGCCGCGTCACTGGTCGGCGCGGTCTCATTTTCAGACATTTGTTCAGACATCTTTCGGTTATTAACTCCTCTAAAGCTTTTATTGTCGCGTTGGGTTTTTGGAATTGTTGCACACGCTTGCGCGAGTGTCCACCAGACATCATCGCGCGTAGCGCGTGCAGTCCTTTCGCCAAACCCAACTAGTGAACTAAACAACGCCGAATCTAAGGGCCATTTGTGGCTGCCTCGACGGCAGCTTCCTTCAGCCCGAGCCGTATCAATTCTGTTGACTTCGGATTCGTCGCAATCCGGCTGGACGACCTTCTCCGTATATCCCTCGAGTTCGCAAAAATCAACCTCTTGAAAAGAAGGATGGGAAAAACCGTGAAGAGAATATTCGTAATGCTGCTGCTCGCAGTAGCTTCAATCGCAATCGGCAATCAGAGCGCCAACGCGCAGATGATGAAGAACGATTCCATGAATCCAATGGTCGGCGGCGCGCCAATGTTAAAGACAATGGATATCGTTGACAATGCAGTGAATTCGGCCGACCACACCACGCTGGTGGCCGCCGTCAAAGCCGCCGGGTTAGTCGACACTTTAAAGAGCAAGGGACCGTTCACTGTCTTTGCGCCAACCAACGCAGCTTTCGACAAACTGCCCGCCGGCACAGTCGGCACTTTAGTCAAACCTGAGAACAAGGGAACCTTGACCAAGATTCTCACCTACCATGTTCTCGCCGGTAAGTTTGACTCCAAAGCCATCGCGAAGAAAATCAAAGCTGGAAGAGGCACCGCGCAATTCACAACCGTCAGCGGCGATCGCCTGACGGCGCGGATGAATGGCGACTTACTCGTACTAACCGACGAGAAGGGTGGCGCTTCCACCGTTTCCATCGCAAACGTGTATCAATCCAACGGTGTAATCCACGTCGTTGATTCGGTCTTGCTGCCCAATTAACTGTCACAAACCGAAAGGCGCTCTCCGAATGTTTCGGAAAGCGCCTCACGGTTCCTTACTCTTGAAAGCGAAAGTTACCTACTCGCCGCGCGCGACGTTTCGCTTTGGTCCCTGCAGTTCTTTCATCAACTCTTGAACCGCTACCTCAAGTTGACGATCGCGGCCCGCCAGCGTATCAGCGGGCGTGTTGTCCACGAGCATGTCGGGTTGCACGCCATAGTTTTCCATGTTCGTGCGTTTCTGATCGGCGAGAAAAACTCCGACTCCCGGCGTGCGCACCGTTGACCCATCGATAAGCGAATAACTGCCGGTGCCGATCACCGCGCCGGCTGTGGGCGTGCCGACTACCTTGCCCAATCCAAGCGCTCGGAACCCGGCGGGAAACATTTCCGCATTCGACGCCGAGCGCCAGTTTTGCAAAACAATCTTTGGTCCAAAGAATCCGGCGAAGGGTCGTCCGGTGGCTTCAGTTCCGCGCGGCTGCCAGATTTGATATTGCCTCTGGACCAGGATGGCGAGCAGTTCCTGTTCGATATTTCCGCCGCCATTCCAGCGCTGGTCAATCACCAACGCTTCCTTGTTGCGAAACTCGCGAATCTCTTTCTCAAATTTTCGCAGCGAGGGTTGGTTCATCGCCTGAATGTGCAGATAACCGACTCGGCCCCCTGAAAGTTCATCCACTTTCTGGCGACGCTCCTTCACCCACCGCTCATAACGCATCTGGCCATAAGCGTTGGTGTTTATGGTTTCGATTCGCGTAACCCACGCACCATCGTCGCTCGGCTTGTTATTAAAAGTGACTTCACTCTTTCGATTGAGCCGGTTGTTGAGCAACTGCCAGTAGTTATCTCCGGCCTTCACCTGCTTACCATTGATAGCGATCAGGTAATTGCCGACGCCAACCCGAACCCAGTCCTTATCCGCAGGTCCATTCTCGTAAACATGCGTGACCTTATAACGACCGGCAGCATTGTCAGCTTCAAGCTCAACGCCAAGATGACCGGTGGAAACTCCGCCCGCCTGACCTCGCGGAGGCGGCGCCGCGCCGGTGTGTGACGCATTCAACTCGCCAATCATTTCGTTGACGATGTTCAGCAATTCCTGGCGATCGCCGACGTATTCAACCAGCGGTCGATACTTCGCGCGCATTGCGTCCCAATCAGTCCCGTGCATCTTCGCATCGTAAAAACGGTACTTCATCGTTCGCCAGGCATCGTCAAACATCTCAGCCCACTCGGCGGGACGATCGACACGGACCCTGACATTGAAATTGATGCGACGTCGACTGGCTTCGCTGCGAGGCGCGCCGGCCGCGGCTGCAGTTGCCGATGAACCGCCCGCCGGTGATGCGGGCACGGCCACTGAATAAATTGCGTCACGCTCACTAAAGAAGAGCGTACGGCCGTCGCGCGAAATATTCAGTTCCGAAATTCCACCGCCGAAACCGCCGCCACCACCTCCCTGGCCACCCTCTTCACTAGGCGGTTGACCAGACAAAATACGCGTCAGGCGTTTGCCGTCTTCCTGAATCGAATAGATCACCGGGACACTTACCAGTCCAGCCGGTTCGCTCGTAACGAAAACTACCGAGCGACTATCTGGTCCAACTGCGTAGCTCGTCACCGGAAACGGCATGCGCGTAATTTGGCGCGTGCGTCGTTTCATTCCCACCCAGTCCATCTTGGTTTCCCGGGGCGGGCCGCGTCGTTCGGCCGGCATCCGGCGCGGGGCACCAGCGCCGGCTGCGCCTTCAGTTCCGGGATCTGCCGGCATCGCCGGGGCTTCTACTTCGGCGCGCTCTTCGGCATCGTCCGGATCGCGTTCCAGGCGTTCGAGCGCGACCGAATAGATCTGAACCGAGTTTGGCGTGTTGCCCCCGGTCGCTTCTATGCGTTGGAAAAACAGTTTGCGGCCATCGGCTGCAAACGTCGGATTCACATCATTGTTCGAATCAAAGGTTATCTTGTGCGCGTCTTTTTCCGAGCCGGACGATGCGATCAGGTAAATGTCGGAAGTACGACTGATGTCCGACTTGGAGTAACCGAGCCACTTTCCATCGGGCGACCACACGGGCGTGCTGATGTTTCCATAGTTTGACGAATCGAGTTCAACAACCTTTTTTGACGCGACATCCACTTTGCGCATTTTGCCGTCGGAAGTAGTGAAGGCAATTTCTTTGGAATCCAGAGACCAGCGGTAGCCGAGTTTGAGAGTGTCGATGTCGGTGATTTGTCGCGCCTCTCCAGTTCCATCGGTCGCGGTCACGTAAATTTCCTCACGGCCGCTGCGGTCCGAAATATACGCAATCGATTTTCCGTCAGGCGCATAACTGACGCCGCGGTCGCGCGCCGCGCCATCGGTCAACTGCTTGAGATCGCCTTCTTCCACCGGTGCAGTAAAGATTTCTCCGTGAATTGAAAACGCCACCCGTCGGGACGAAGGCGCCAGATCAAAATCATCCGACTGGGAATTGAAGCTTTGCACCTCGTTGAGGTTTTCCTGCGTTTCCGCCGCGATGTTTAGCGGGATGGGGGTGGCCTTCTTGCTGTTGACGTCGAGCTTCCAAATGCCGAAATCGTGTTCGAAGACGATCGTTCGGCCATCACTGCTCGCAGCGGGCCAGCGCACGTCGCCGCTCTTGAACGATGTAATCCGTTCCGTCTTGGTGCCGTCGGCGGAGACTCGCCAAATGTTCGTCAAGCCATTGCCGTCGCGATCACTTACAAAATAAATGCCGCCGTCATTGCCCCACATGGGCCACGAGTCGTGCCCGTCGAAATCGGTCAACTGGCTAAACTTCTTAGTGGACACATCCATGACGATGATGTCGCTTTGATTCGAGCCGCGATAAAACTTGCGCCAGTAGGCTTGCGCGCGCGGGTTATAGGCGAGGCGCTTCCCGTCCTGCGAATAGGCAGCTTGCACTCCCATGTCGGTGCCGGCTCTGGTCGGCAAGCCTCCGTCAACGTTCACGAGATAAAGCTGACCCGCGAAGTCTTCGCCGCGGTTGCTGCTAAAGAGCACAGCCCGCGAATCAGGCCGCCAACCGAGCACCGTGTCGTCGGACGAGTGGACCGTCAATTGTTTCGCCGCACCACCTTCTGCCGGAATTATGTAGACGTCGAGATTGCCGTTTCGATCGCTCGAGAATGCAATCCACTTCCCGTCAGGAGAAAAACGGGCATAGACATCGCGCGCGCGATTGACCGTCAGCCGCTGGATGTTCTGACCGCTTTCGTCTGCAGTCCAAACATCGCCGAGATAACTAAAAACGACGCGGCCATTGTGATAGTGCGGGTAGCGAACGAGCCTCGCCTCGCGGCCAAACGCGAATGAGGAAACTGCAAGGATCATGACCAGGGCTGACAGGAAGGCATTCTTCATGGTTCTTAAACCTCGATTGCAGAGATGGAATTGCTTGTCTTGGATTTCGCTGGAATGTGAACGGCGGCATTATAGCACTTGGGACAGTGCCCCGCATTGTCTCCGGTAACGCAAACTGTTAGTTTGCGCGTGGCATGATCGGCTCTCGAAGACCGGTTATCTGGAGACGCAAACTAACCGTTTGCGTTACATTTGTCGAAAGGAGTTTGCCTTGATTAGCTGCCGCAAGTTAACCGCACCTGACGTCACCGATGCTTTTGAAATACTGCAGGCGTTTCTCAGGGAGGATGAACATTACCTCGACAGCAGCAAAGCTTATGGCGACCGTGGATTTCAGGGACTCAATGACGCGCTTGATCTCTTTCTCGAGCGACCCGAGCTCGGATTCGTCTGGCTCGCTCATGACGAAGACGGCCTCGCGGGAATTTGCGTCGTTTGCTATGCGATCTCGACCTCGATGGGCGCAGTCGTCGCCAAGCTCGACGATGTTTCAGTCAAGGCAGACCGGCGCGGGAAGGGCATAGGCTCCGCGCTTCTGGAAGAATTGAAGGAGCAACTCAGGAAAGAATCCGTCACTCGCATCGATGTAGCTGTGCACCTGCAGAATCCGGAGGCGCGAAAGTTTTACGAACGGCACGGATTTGTTGCGTTGAACGAGGAACGGCTGGCTTGTGTGATCTGATCCTGAAGGACGAAAACTTCCTCAAAACATTGACTTCGCTGCGCAGCGGTAATATGTTACCGGCGTTTTCAAGCAACGTTTACTGATCAACTCCGGCAGCCTCATGCACCCCATCCCAGTTCCAGCCATCGTGTTCAGCATGAAGCGCAGCCTCTTCCCTCGGCCAGCGTGAGCTGATTAGCCGAGGATCTACCAACTAGATTTTTGACGAGCTCAATCTCACGGTGATCACTATGCCTCTCATTCGAAAATTTCCTGCTGAATTTTCCCAACTACTTTCCCCGCGCGGCCGACGCATTCTGGCTGGCGACTCCCGAACCGATTGCGGACTCTTCAATGACAAGTCGGTGTATTTCGCAAATTTCCCGAAATTGGTAGAGAGTAAACTGGTGGATGACTGCATAAGTCTCATGGACAAACATCTACATCCACACCTGTCAATTGAGCAACGCAAAATTCCACCGGAATCGATAACGGGAATGACCGAGAATTATTCCGAACAGCTGAGCAAGACAATGCACATCCGAACGGCCTTCTTCCGAAGAAAGGACGCCCGCTCGTATCAAGCCGCTGAGCGCATCGGTTTGCTGCGTTTGATGTGGTCGGACAGTTTTAAAACATTTGCCGAGTCAGTAACCGGACTCAAGCTTCTGCCGCAGTGGAGTATTCAAGTCACCTGTTACGAGCATGGAGACTACGCCGGGCCACACAACGATCACCATCCGGAACAAGATCTGACAAGAAATGGATTTGTCGACGTGCATGTGATGTTTGCCAATGATGCGGTGGCCCATCACTATCTCGTCTATGAGGAGAAGGGGCATTTCTCGAAGATCGTAGACATCAACAATCGCGGTGGGATTTCAGTCTACAAACTTCCATTCTGGCACTACACCACACCTCTGGCAGGAAAGCCTGGAAGAGAAAACGAAGCGCGGCGCTGGCTGCTGCTCGGCACTTTTGATATTGACTGTTAAAGCGAGAAAGTCAGCCGCGGATTACGCGGATGAACGCCGATCAGGAAACAAAACAATTCTGCGGATGGCCGCAAGTTGAGCGGTGCCCGTCTCTAAACGATCAAAACTGGTTTTGTCCTGATCCGCGTTTATCGGTGAAAATCCGCGGCTATTTTTGCGTTTTTCCCAGGTTCGCGATCTCCTCGAAGTATTTCGCAAACGCCACCATTCCACCCGACGCCTGTTGCCAATCGAAATTTTCATTCGGCGCGTGATAGCCGTGCTCCGGAAGCGACAGACCTAGAAACAAAACTGGACACTCGAGGACCCTTTCAATACTCGTCATCGCACCGATCGTGCCGCCGTCGCGAACGAAAACCGCATCACGCTCAAACGCAAACTTAACCGCCTGCTTCAGAAGTGCCGGTAATGGGCCGTCCATTGGGGTGCGAAACGCGGGCGCAGCATGTTCGAAATGCATCTTCACATCCGGGTTCTTTTCCTTCACTGCCGCTTCGATTAGTTTTCGAATCTTTGCGGGATCCTGCCCTGGCACTAAGCGGCAAGACACTTTTACTTCCCCGCGCGGCGGCACAATCGATTTAAGACCCGGGCCATGATAACCACCAACCACGCCGTGAATTTCCATTGTCGGCTGCCCCCAGATACGCTTCATCAGTTCGAGCGAATCGTCAGAGCGCGTAAGTTTCAAATGGTGCGACTTCTTGAAATGGCTGGCGGTAAAACCGGAGTTGGCCCAGTCGCTGAGTTCCTCTTCAGTCGGAGGGATCACGTCATCGTAAAAACCATTGACCAGCACCAGGCCCGTGGTTGGATCATAGATATCGCAAACGAGGCGCATCAGTTCGGCTATGGGATTGCGAGCGGCGCCTCCAACTTCTCCTGAGTGCGTATCGGTTTCGGCAGTTTCCAAGGTGAGTAGGAAACCGAGCAGTCCACGCAACCCTGCTGAGCACGCCGGGCGTTCACGCGAGACCCAGACCGTGTCCGACACAACCACGGAATCCGTTTTCAGATCCGAACCGGCTTTAGTAATTATCTTTTCAAAGTTGGGGGAACCAATCTCTTCCTCAAACTCCCAGAGGAACCGGATGTTTACTCCAACGCCGGCTTCAATCGCAGCGCGCGCGCCATAGAGCGCCGCCAGCGCCGGGCCTTTATCGTCGGTTGTACCACGACCAAAATAGCTGTCGCCTTTCTGAGTCATGATGAATGGCTCAGTTTCCCAGGGCTCGGTTTCTTTCGAAGCGGGCTGGACGTCCATGTGGTTGTAAACCGTCACAGTTGGTAGATTTGGATCGTTGCCGAAAACAGCGTGCACCGTCGGATTACTATTGGCCACTTCATAGACCTGGACCTTTGCGCCAAACTTTTGCAGCGTCGCGACCGTCAGTTCAACTCCTTTCCTTATGTCTTCCGCATGGGTCGGGTCACAGGAAACCGTTGGGGTCTCAACGAAACGCTTCAATAACGCTTCGTATTCCTCGCGATGCCCGTTTGCGAAAGTGAAAAGATCGTCCCGATTCAGTGCGTTCGCCATTCTGGTTCCTCCGATGGAAATAGGTGGTAGATCGTATAAAACTGCGCGGCAGGTTGCCGAACGGCGGACGGCGAAGCATATTCCTTGCCGACTCGAACGAGATATGTGAGATTCGAGCTGCCGCCGGGAAACTGCTCGACTACGATCTCGCCGGCCCGAAAGCCTTTATGCGACTGACGGTAGAACGAAAGGGCTTTTACAGAAAACTCTTCACCGATCCGCACCGAGCCTGTCTCTCCAATCATTTGATTTGGATCCTACAAATCAAGGGAGTTCATCAATGTCAACGTCAACGTCCCCGCCTTCTATCAACTGCCTCCGCGTAATGTTGTTTTCGCTGTTGCAATCATCATCGCTGATGATCCTGTTCGTTGCAGTACCCGGTAAATAGACGATGCGAACTTCATACCTCGTGCGGCGGGGGGTCGTCAAATTGTGCTCCACGCTGAACTCCAGGATTCCGCGAGCCGGTACTTCTGTGAATCTAAAAAACCCTACTAAGGGCGGCTCCTTGGCCGAGGCTGAGATATCGTAAACTGCGACATATTGATTCCTGGGATATCCCTTGAACGGCGTTGTTGAGAGATTTCCAATAACGCTTTTGATCACCTTCCGATTTCTCGTCACATCCACCACGCGAAAGTGTGCGAGGCCGAGATCGGTGCAGGGCGGTGCGGGACTAGTTTGTGGAATTACGGGCGTTGCCGGCGTTAGAACGTCATCAGGATTTGACTGGTTCCGCGTAGAGTTGTTTGACTCGTTGCAATCGTCATCGGCTTTACTCCTGTTCGTCGCAACACCGGGTTCATAGACAATGCGAACTTCATACCTGGTCCCGCGGGGTGGGGTGAATACGTGTTCCACGTGGAAATTTAACGCACCGTTTGCGGGCACACCTGAAAATCTCCAGTGCCCTACCAACGGCGGCTCCATGCCCGCGGTTGAGATATCGTAAACGGCGACATACTGGCCCCGAGGGCTTCCCGCAAAGAACGCCGTCGGCGAGAGATTCCGAAGCTGCCCTTTAATTACTTTCCGACCTCTCGCTTCTTCTACCACGCTAAACTCGGTTATAGCGAGATCGGTGCAGGTCGTTGGTGTTGCGGGCGTCAGCAGTGGCCTCGGGGTCGGCGTCGGTGTCGGCGGCGGCGTTACAATAATGCCGCCGGTCCCCGACTTAGCGATATGAAACTCCAGCCTGAAACGCACGGTTTGTTTTGCACCTGCGGCT
Organism: Pyrinomonadaceae bacterium; assembly: GCA_963724185.1. Classification (GTDB taxonomy): domain Bacteria; phylum Acidobacteriota; class Blastocatellia; order Pyrinomonadales; family Pyrinomonadaceae; genus PSRF01. Next base: position 800,346 of record CAVRTN010000004.1, read on the forward strand.
ATATAAACCGTGAACAAAAGAGGTTGTGCGCGAGGAATATTAAACCTCGCAGCTTCTCGCATAGGGTCTGAGAGCCCTGTGGTAACGCCGATATAAGCCTCGGGCGGACAGCAACTCGGTCCGCTAAAGGTCACGGTCATACTGCCTCCGCCATCGGGCGGGGTAAGATGCAGTACGGCGTTCCCTGTGCCTGGCAAGACCAACGATTCCGGCATTTGATAATAGTAGGTTCCGGAACCCAAGTTTCCGGTAATAGGGAAGGAGATAATCGGTGTAGGACGCGTCTCATCGGTTGACTGTCCACGCGTGAATGTTGCCGTAAACATCAAAATAGCTATGACACCCAGGAGCGGTAAGTGTCGAACCGCCAAACCGTAGCGCATTTTCTTTTCGAGCACGGTGTCTCCCGCACCAACGACAATTCCCGCGGAAATTGATTTCATTTTTCTCCTTTTTCTGACTGGCTCTTGTGATCAAGCTATGGTGCGAGGTTCAAACATGTCACAGTTAAAAGCATTTAGCAATTTAAGTAATAGACTCCTGCGGTATCTGCTCACCTACTGTAGTCCCCGGTTTATTGACAAAAGTAATCGGGTCACAGGCTAATCTTCAGACGCACAGTGTAATCCATAGTTGTGATACAGCGACTCCCACAAAACCCTAAAGGCGAAAGGAAAATTGCCGTTTCCACCGGCTGAAGGGCAACGCTTCACAGGAGTTACCCAACTAACTCGCAAGCTGAGCGTCCTTATTTCCCGTATTTTGGTTAACGTTCCATTCAGATCTTCGCCATTCCTCTGGAACGTTCAGTTCAGTTGGTCGTTCGTGTTATTCTGACAGGCCCGCTTCGGGGAGCAGGCACCATGGCCGAGTAGAGGGTTTCCAGGATTTAGGAGGGTTTTGTGAACAAACGATTTTTTGCAGCCCGGGTCATTAGCTTCGTATTAATGCTTTCTTTCGCAGGAAGCATTTTCAGTCAGCAGACCGGTTCCACACGCCGGCAACCCGGCAGCACCCCCAACCCACGTGCGGCTGCACCTTCGTCGAGTGCGCCCCAGGTAGTGACGCAATCGACTGTCAAAAACGATCTCTCCGAGGCCCTGTCGGTAATTCAAGACAATTACATCGACGGCAAGAAGCTCGACTACAACTCAATCTTCAAATCGTCGATCAACGGAATGTTGACGGTCCTCGATCCGCATTCAAATTACTTTGATCCGATTGAAAACGCAGCGTTCAGAAATGAACAGCGTTCGGAATATTTTGGCATCGGCGCCACGATTGGAGACCTGCGAGAGGGAACCAACGTCGACACATATATTCGTGCGACCTTTGAGAATGCTCCAGCCGCACGCGCAGGACTTCGCTTCGGCGATCGCATCACGGCGATTGACGGTCAATCAATGGCCGGCAAGACGTATGCTGAAGTACGCAAGTTTCTCCTTGGACCACGCGGCACAGTTGTAAAAGTCACCGTCGAACACGCGGCCAATAAGCAGAGTGAAACTGTAACGATCACCCGCGATGCGGTATCAGTACCGTCCATTCCACAGGCTTACCTGGTGCGTCCGGGGGTCGGCTACGTCGCCATGACGAGCAGCTTCGCCCAGACAACTGCAAATGAATTTGAAGCCGCACTCGCCGATCTTCATTCACAGGGAATGAAGATGTTGATTCTCGATCTGCGCGGCAACCGCGGCGGATTGCTGTTTCAGGCTGTGCTCATTGCCAATACGTTTCTGCAAAAGGGACAAGTGATCGTTACTCAGAAGGGCCGAATTCGCGGAGCCACTGAGCCGCCTTATCGCGCGATCAACGAAGCGCCCGATCAAATTCCTCTCGTGGTTTTGGTAAACGGCGAGAGCGCCTCGGCGGCGGAGATTGTCGCCGGAGCTTTGCAGGATCACGACCGTGCACTGATTGTCGGCGAGAACACGTTTGGAAAAGGCCTGGTCCAACTTCCGATCCAGCTTGAACACGATTCGGCCTTGCTGCTGACCGTGGCCAAATATTTCACTCCTTCCGGACGCCTGATTCAGCGCGATTATTCCAACGGCGGTTTCTACGATTACTACACCCGCGGAGGCTTGTCGGCAGACCGGAGTAAAGAACCGGTTCAACCGGTCGGGCCGGAGAAACGCACCGACACGGGGCGCGCAGTTTATGAAGGGGGCGGAATTACCCCCGACGAGTTTGTGAAGCCGGCGTTAATTAAACCGAGTGAAAACAGACTTGCAAACTCGATCTTTGGATTTGCTCTTGAGTTGGTCTCCGGCAGAGTGGCAGGGTTTGAAACCTACCGAGTGAACAAACCAATCGATTATGATCGCGACGTGTCAACGTCAGATTTTCCGGTCACCGATGCCTTGTTCAAAGAGTTCCAGCGCTTCGTCGCAAGCAAGCCGGCACTCAAAGTAACTCCGGAGCAGTTAGAAAAAGCGCGGCCGTTTGTCGAGCGTCAACTTCGTTTCGAGTTGGCCACTGCAGCTTATGGATCGCTGGCGTCGGTGCAGGTCTTGTACGAAAACGACCCGCAAATCGCTCGCGCCGTTGAAGCAATGCCCCGCGCGCGTGAGTTGGCTTTGTCCGCGCGACGCGCGAAAGCACGCTCCTAACTTCAGTAGAACACGCATTCGAGTAGGACAGGCATTCTTGCCTGTCCTTTTTTTTACGACAACTAGAACCTTGTCCCAACACGATGAAGGGCATTTCGGAAAACGGATTTCGGCTTTTCTGCGAGAATAATTCAATACGGGCCAGCGTCCCGCTTCACGATTCATCATTTACCATTTACCATTCACCTCCCGTGCAGAAGCCTCTTATCATCATCAACAACGCAGCGGCCAAAGCCCGTCACGCGTGGCCCATCATTCAACATCAACTTCAAGCCGCCGGCGTAGATTTTGATTTTCACAACACAACCCATCCGGGAGACGCGACAAAGCGAACTCGTAGCGCGTTGCACTCGGGAGTGACCACTGTCGCAGTGGTCGGCGGCGATGGCACGCTGAGCGAAGCCGCCGAAGGTTTCTTTGAGTTTAACGAACACCTGGAAACGCTACCGTCTCCAATAAATCAGGCCGCTTCCCTGGCAGTCTTCCCCGCCGGAACAGGCGACGATTTTGCGCGTGGTCTGATGGGCCAACGCGTGCCGCTGGATCGTTGGACCGCAATCTTCTTCGCTCATTGCCGTGAACAAAATGCGGACAGCATGGGAATAGTCGACGTGCTCTACGCGCTTTGTGACGACTACACCACGCCTTTCATCTGTCTGAACGCTTCTTCGATGGGTATCGGTGGCGAGACAGCAGCGCGTGTTTCGGCCCAGGGGAAGTTCACGCGGCGGCTTTCGGGTGAGGCGCGTTTTGCTCTGGCTGCGATGGCCGGTCTGGTGAACTGGCGCGAGCGGCGCGTTCGCGTCGTAGTCGATGACGTCGAGATCCTCGATGGCCCGGTCAATCTGGCGGCCGTGGCAAACGCGCTTTATGCCGGTGGCGGCATGATGTTCTCGCCGCAGGCCCGCATCGACGATGGCAACCTCGACGTCGTCACCGCCTCCGGTCTCAACCGCGCGAATGTTGTGCGCGAACTAACGCGCATCTACAAGGGCGGACATGTTGCGAATCCGAAGGTGCGGATTACACAGGGAACGAAAGTGAGAGTGGAAACGTTTTCGCCGGAGGACGCGATGAAAATTGAAGCGGATGGAAATGTGCGCGGGATTACGCCGGTGGAGTTTCGCGTGATGCCGCGCGCGCTGCGGTTTGTGCGGTAAAGCTGTAGGGGCAGGGCTCGTCCCTGCCCGAGGTTCATCCTTCAGACATCGAGATGCCCCACATAAGGCCAATCAAAAAGACCTTCGCGCGCCGGATTCAACTCAATGTACTGCAAGGTTTCATTGAGGTCTGTGTCATTACGAATGACGTGATCAAAGAATTGTCGTTGCCACAGTCTACCTACACCCCAGCGCCAATACTCCTTGGTCGATAAGCTCTTGAAAGCGCCGCAGACTTGCGCAAGCGTCTTGCCCGAATCGGCCAAACCGAAAATCCCGTGAAAATGATCTGGCATCAGGCAGTAGGAATAAACTCTGAACCCCATCTCTGTTCTTAGTTGTGATAAGCAGTGGAGCACGGCTTTCGAAAGCTCCGGCTCCAGGAAGAGTTTGCGCCTTCCCAAGGTTACGAAAGTTACAAAATAGTAACGCCGCGCAGAGTAATCGAATCGGAGCAGGCGAATCGTGTAGGGTTCGGCTTGGACTCCTTATCCATATGAAAAGCGGGCAGGGACGAGCCCTGCCCCTACAGTTCTTCGATCGCTTTTATCTTTTCCAGCCTTCTCATGTGTCGCTCTTCGCCTGAGAAGCGCGCGGCCACAAACGCGCGGACGATTTCCATCGCCAGTTCCTCTCCAGTAACACGCGCTCCCAGACACAGCACATTGCAGTCGTCATGTTCGCGTGATTGATGCGCCGAGTAGGTGTCGCCACAGAGCGCGGCGCGGATTCCGTTGAGTTTGTTGGCGGCAACTGAAGCGCCGACGCCACTGCCGCAGATGAGGATGCCGATCTCGGCTTCCTTTGATTGGATCGCCCGGCCAATTTTCACTGCGTAATCCGGATAGTCATCCGGCCGCGAACCCACATGCGTGCCAAAGTCGATCAACTCATATCCGGCGTGGCGCAGTTCTTTAATCACCCGCTCGTTAAGCGGGTAACCGGCGTGGTCGGCGGCGATCGCGATTTTCATTCTTGGAATTTCAGAGAAGCGCGCGCGCTTTGCTCAACACATTCTCAACATTGAAGCCCAACTCACGCAGCGCCACATCGCCGGGCGATGAAGCGCCAAAGCGGTCGAGGGAAATAACATCTCCGGCTGGCCCAACATAGCGATCCCAACCCTGGCGCACTCCAGCTTCGACAGCCAGACGCGCGGTTGCGGAAGGCGGCAACACTTCGTTGCGATAGTCTTCCGGCTGCTCGTCGAAGAGTTCGCAGCATGGCATTGAAACAACACGCGTGGCGATGCCTTCCGCCTCAGTCTTTCGCGAGCTTCGAGGGCAAGGGAGACTTCGGAGCCGGTGGCGATGATGATGAGTTGCGGACTTTGGACTTTGGACTTTGGACTTTGGACTTCGCCGGCTTCGGCGAGGATATAACCCCCGCGGCGGAGACCGTCGGCTGCGCCAAACTTCGTCCGGTCGATCACCGGAACTTTTTGACGTGTTAGCGCCAGCGCCGTGGGTGCATTGCGCCGCAGGATCGCAATGCGCCATGCCTCACTCACCTCAGGCGAGTCTGCCGGACGAATAACAAAAAGATTTGGAATCGCACGCAGCGCTGCTACATGTTCGATCGGCTGATGGGTTGGACCATCCTCCCCAAGCCCGACGGAGTCGTGAGTGAAAACATAAATCACCTGCACTTCCGACAAGGCTGCCAGGCGAATCGCCGGACGCATGTAGTCTGAAAACGTAAGAAACGTGCCGCCATAAGGGATCAATCCTCCATTCAGAGAAATTCCGGTTAGCGTGGATCCCATCGCATGCTCGCGCACCCCAAAGTGAATGATGCGACCCTCGTAAGAATCTGCTTCAAAGTCGCCACCCTCTTTTATGTCAGTGTTGTTGGAAACTCCGAGGTCAGCCGATCCGCCAATCAACATGGGCAGATGCGGCGCCAACGCATTTATTACCTCGCCGCTTGCTACGCGTGTCGCGACGGCCTTGCCATCTTTGAAGTCCGGTAAGTGTGTCTCCCAATCGGCCGGCAGTTCGCCCTTTACGGTCGCGCGCCATTGCGTTCCAAGTTCCGCGTGCGTTTCTTCGTAGTTCGACACAAGCGTCTTCCACTGTTGTTCCTGTCCGTTGCCGCGTAAGACGGCTTCGCGAAAATGGGCCAGGGCTTCGTCAGGAACGAAAAACTGTTTGTCTTCAGGCCATCCGAGATGTCGTTTCGTTTCCTTCACTGCATCAGCGCCAGGCGCGTCGCTGTGCGCCTTGCGCGTGCCCTGCGTCGGCATGCCGAATCCGATAATCGTCTTCACTGAAATCAACGAAGGCTTGTCGGAAAATGACTGCGCTTCGCGAATGGCAGCGTCAATTGCTTCCAAATCGTTGCCATCGGCAACAGTCAGAGTGTGCCAGCCATACGACTCAAAACGCTTCGGTACATCTTCGCTGAATGCGAGATTGGTAAAGCCTTCAATCGTTACGTTGTTGTCGTCGTATAGATAAATCAGTTTGCCGAGCTTGAGGTGACCGGCGAGTGAAGCGGCTTCGGCGGCGACACCTTCCATCAGATCGCCGTCGGAAACGATTGCATAAACGTAGTGATCAATGAGCGGGAAGCCTTCCTGGTTAAACTTCGCGCCCAGATGAGCGGCGCCCATCGCCATTCCCACACCGTTTGCAAAGCCCTGGCCCAGTGGCCCGGTAGTGATCTCAACTCCGAGCGTCAATCCATACTCCGGATGTCCCGGCGTCTTCGATCCAAACTGGCGAAAGTTTTTTATTTCATCGAGCGGAAGGTCATAACCGGTGAGATAAAGCAGCGAGTAGAGCAGCATCGAGCCATGTCCGGCCGATAAGAGAAAGCGATCGCGATTTTCCCACTTGGGATTCTGCGGATTGTGCCGCATGAATCGAGTCCATAAGACATAGGCCATCGGCGCCGCGCCCAGCGGCAACCCCGGATGACCTGATTCAGCTTTTTGAATCGCATCCAGCGACAGCGTGCGAATCGTGTTGATGCAAAGTTGATCCAAATCGGGCGTGGGTTTGGTGTTTTCCTGTTGCACTGTGGCGCTCATGTCACCGTCCTGTTAGGGGTTTTTGATCACACGTTCGTAAATTCGTTGCTGACGATCGAGAGCCTGCTGATAACGCTCGTGATGAGACATCTGCGGCTCAAAGATAGTTTCCGCCGGCATTGTGAATTCCGCGATGCTTTGTATTTTGCCCCCCGCTTCGAGCGCAAGCAAGGCGGCGCCGCGAAGAGAGGCTTCAGATTCCTCGCACAACGTCACGCGCCGGCCCAGCACGTCTGCCAGTATCTGTCCCCACACTCGTGAAGCGCGCAAAGCGTTACCCGAGGCCACTATCGCCGCACCCGGCGCGATCGGCTCGAGTGCGCCGGCAATCAAAGCAAAACGATACGCGATTGCTTCCATCGCCGCGCGCAGAATTTCAATCGGACGAGTCTGAGCACTAAGGCCAATGATGGCCCCGCGAGCTTCTGCATGCCAACCCGTGCTTCGTTCGCCGGCCCAAAAAGGCAAGACCGTCAGGCCGTGAGAATCGGGTGCTATGCGCGACAACTCCATTTCGATCGCCTCCGCATCCTGGTCACCCAGTAGAGATTCTCGAAACCAATGATAGAGCCCGCCTCCATCCGAAAGAGCTCCACCAATTACCACTCGATCTCGGTCGGCCCGGTAAGACCACAGCTCCGGTGGCAAGGCCCTTGGTGGCTCGCCTGCATAAAGCACTCGCATCGCGCCGGACGTACCAATCATCAATGCGGCTTTCTCTTTGGAAGTGCATCCCGCACCGATACAGTTTGCGGCGCCATCTCCTATTGCCGGAAACATCCGAGCTTCGCTTAGTTGAGGCCAACGCTCAGCATATTCAGGCACTAGCCGGTGAAAGGTTTTCCTCGTTGAGGCAATTTCGGGAAGACTCTCGATGCCGATATTGAGCGCGTCCAACATTTGCTGGTCCCACTCACAGGTGTGCTGGTTGAGCAGGCCCGTCCCCGAAGCCATGGAAACGCTGGCAGCGGTCTCCCCAAACAATTCCAGCGCCAGGTAGTCCGCAAATGAAAGCCAGTTAGTCGTGCGACTAAAAATTTCCGGTTCCTGATTTCGCAAGCGGAGAATTTTTGCGGGCCAGTAGCTCGGGTGGAGGCGGCATCCGGTGCGCGAGTGAAATTCAGCTTCGTTCAGTTTGGCACGCAGCTCAGACACCTCGGCAACGGCGCTGTTGTCGGCCCATCCAAGCACTCGCGTTGTCGGCTGACCCGCCTCATCTATTCCCACCAGGCTATGCCAGAAACAAGAGACTGCAATCAATCGGATGCTGGTCGTGGCCTCAAGAAATTTGGCTTCGAAGAGTGTGGCATCTATGGCCTGGACCACTTGGAGGCGTAATTCATCCGCATCCCAGGTGGAGAAATCCGTGACAAGTCCCGCCAACAGATTTACTTGCGCGCCGGTACCATGAATCTCAGCGCCTCGTTCATCAAAGATTGCTGCGCGCGTTCCCGAGGTTCCGATATCGATTGCCAGCATCACGGGGCGTTTGGATCCAGCACCCGTCATCATCGAGACAAGTTCGGGCGAGGGCTCGAACAGGTCGACTGCTTGATCCAGCACGTTGCTCATCTTGTTAGGACAGACATTCCTGCCTGTCATTTGTTTATTGGATTCTGCCTTGTTCGGAAAGAGTGACAGGCCAGAATGCCTGTCCCACTTTTACGGTAGCGCGGGAAGCATCGCACAGCGTTCTACTTGTAGTCCACTTTTGCGCGCACCTGCTAGAATGCGGCCGATGCAGGCTGAAACTCTTCACTGCCCAAACTGTGGCGCCGCGAGCTCGACTGAGGCCTCGCGATGCGCGTTTTGTGAGTCACGCCTGGCCACAGTTGCGTGCCCATCGTGCTTCGGGATGATGTTCATTGGCAGCAAGCATTGTCCAAGATGCGGCGCCGCAGCCGTTGCCCCGGAAAGTGCCGATCTGGAATCGCGCCCATGTCCGCGCTGCCAAAAGAAAATGAATCCACTTGTGATCGGAGAAACACCGGTGGGCGAATGTTCGCAATGCGAGGGGCTGTGGGTCGACGTGAGGTCATTTGAAAAAATATGCGCCGATCGCGAAGAGCAGTCTGCGGTGTTGGGCGCTGCCACACCTGCATCGGCAGGTGGCGGCGACAAACTCAGCAAGGTCAAATATGTTCCTTGCCCGGAGTGTTCACAGTTAATGAATCGAATGAATTTCGCGCGGTGCTCAGGCGTGATCGTGGATGTTTGCAAGCAGCATGGGACGTGGTTTGATCGCGACGAGCTCAGCCGCATCATTGAATTCATTCGAGATGGTGGACTGAATACTGCTCGGGCAAAAGAGAAGATCGCGATTGCCGAAGAACGTGAACAGCTGCGCCAGGAGAAACTGGCCCTGGACATGCGCCGAACGTCTGCTCTTGGAGCTTCTGACGATAACCGTGGGAGCGGCATCGCCTCAGCAGGAGGACTGCTTAAGTTCTTCCTTGACTAAGAAAGGTATCCGCCGATTACGCCGATAGCGAACTCACCTAACGGTCTTCTTCACCAAACTCAGAAACTCCGCGATGTCGTCTTCAGTAGTGTCAAACGAAGTCATCAGTCTTACTTCAGACTTCTCCTGGTTCCAAATGTAAAAGAAGTATTTCTTCTGCAGCGAAGGAATGAAACGTCGCGGTATCACCGCAAACACACCATTCGCTTCGACCTTCTGAGTTATCGATATTTGGGAAATCTTCGCGAGTGCGTCAGCCAATAATTGGGCCATGCGGTTCGCGTGTTGCGCATTCCGACGCCAGAGGTCGTCCGTCAGTAGCGCTTCAAACTGCGCTGAGATAAATCGCATCTTCGAAGGAAGCTGGGCACCCTGTTTGCGCGTGTACCTGAAGTCGTCCGCGAGTTTCCGATTGAAGAAAACTACGGCCTCACCGTACATCATTCCATTTTTGGTTCCGCCAAAAGAAAGAATGTCCACACCTGCGTCTCGCGTTATCGCGCGAAGTTTTACGTCCAGGCTGGCCGCCGCATTGGCGACCCGCGCTCCGTCCATGTGCAACAACATGCCATTGTCGTGCGCGATATTTGCCAGCGCTTTTAACTCACGCACCGAATAGACTGTGCCCATTTCGGTAGCTTGTGAGATTGAAATGACGCGCGGCTGCACGTGATGTTCAAAGCCAACTTCATGAAGCAGTGGCGGAATCTGGTCCACCGTTAATTTGCCATGCGGTGTCGGAACGCCCAGGAGTTTGCAGCCGGTAAACTTTTCCGGCGCGCCACACTCGTCAACATTGATATGTGCGGTCTCGGCGCAAATCACTGCGTGGTGCGGTTGCGTCGCTGCCTTCAAGCCCAGAATGTTTGCGCCTGTGCCGCCGAAGACAAAGAAGATCTCGGCGTCTTTGCCAAATTGTTCGCGGAACAATCTTGACGCACGCGCGGTGTAGACGTCGTCACCGTAAGCGATCACATGGCCGTCGTTGGCTGCGGCAATTGCTTCCATCACCGCGGGATGAACGCCGGCGTTGTTGTCACTGGCAAAACTTCGCCGTGGTGCGGTTTGCTTGGTCACGTGGTCTCTGATCTCCTTCGTCTGATTGCCTTGGGCCGCTGCCTCTTTTATCACGTTTGGCGAACGATGGCATGCCTGGGCCGTTCGAGTTAACTAAAACAGAGAAGGCCGGCGGAAATGGATCCGCCGGCCTCTGTTGTTCGCTGATTTGAGTAACGCTTATTCGACCGCTTCGGTCCTGGATTGCTTGCGGCGGCGAAATCGCGCTGCGATGCCGGCCAGCCCGGTTCCCAACAACAACATGGTTGCCGGTTCCGGAACCGCGGCAGATTGCTGCGCGGCGGTGATCTGTCCAGTCAACGCAACACTATTGCCCGGGTCAATCGCCAGATCGTTAACGCTGAAAGAGAAGGAACCGGCGCCGCAGGTTGTTTGCTGGCCCGGACGACCGCCGGTGGGATCCGGTTCACAGTTTGGATCATTGAAGGTAAACGTCAAAGCGGTGTTGTTGAAATCAATGAAGATGCCGCCGATGTTATCGCTTATCACTGTGCCTGTTACCAAAGCGGTGTAGTTTGCCTGGTTTGTGCCGGCTATGCCCTGTGGGGCGGTGAAGGTGACCAGCAGTGTAAACGGCGCGTTGAAGGCATTCGGAGCGGTGCTCAGTGAAAAAGACCCGAGGTTGTTGAAATTTGAACCCGGATTCGCGTTAGCGCCGATGCCTCGAAAACCATTTGCAGTCGTCCCGGAAAAGGTTGAATTGCTGTAGGTGAGGCCGAGAATACTGGCGCTGGCCCCGGGAGTGCAGCCTGCTCCAAAACAACCATTGGTAAAGCCGGAAATCGAAACTTCATCGGCCCGAGCGGTGGTGTGTGCGGTCGCCAATACGGTCAAGGCAACCAGACTGAGCACAAAGTGTTTGGTAGTTGAGCTGATAAGTGATTTCACGGCGTGATCTTCTCCTTAGTTCTATGCGCGATGCAGCGGATGGACTTTCAGGGACGCAGACGGACCCCAGGGTTAAGAACTGAGCTACTGGAAAGCTGCCGGGCAAAGACGCTTTCGGTTCCCAGTCCTGCAGTCGCGTTACGCAACACGGAATCGGAGGCACTACTGTGGACGCGTATTATTTGTACAGTCGCAATCCTGTTTGGTTTCCAGAACTTTTTTTGAGGCTGATTAATTCTGTAGCAGACGGGGCAGGAAGAGTCTTAGGCGCGACTCTTGAGGTCTTTGATAATCTCGCGCGCGGCGTTCGCTCCCGGCGCTCCGGTCACGCCGCCACCAGGATGGGTCCCGGCGCCGCAAAGATAGAGTCCCTTGAGCGGGGTTCGATATTGCGCCCAACCGATGATCGGACGGAAGGTAAAAGATTGATCGAGCGTTTGCTCGCCATGATGAATGTGGCCGCCGCTTAATCCGAAAGTCTGTTCAAGGTCGAGCGGCGTGATGATCTGTCGCGCCAACGTCAGCTCCTTTATGTTTGGTGAATACGCGGCCAATACATCCATCACACTGTCACCAAACTCTTCCCGGCGCGAATTCCAATCGCCCTCTTTCAATTTGTACGGCGCATATTGCACCTGCACCGACATTACATGTGCACCCGCTGGCGCCAGCGTCGGATCGGTCACGGAAGGAACCGTGATATCCATGTAAGGCGCCCGTGAATAGTCGCCATACTTCGCGGCGTCAAAGGCGCGCTCCAGGTAGTCGATGTCTGGCCCAACATGAATTCGGCCCGCAAGTTTCAATGGCGCATCGTCATTCGCAACTCCAACAAACGAAGGTAAGCCGGAAAGCGCGAGATTGATCTTCGCGGAAACTCCCTGGGCGCGATAGTGTTGCACCTTTGCGAGAAAACTCGGATCGAGTTCAACCGGATCGACCAGGTTCAGCAAGGTGGTGCGCGGGTCAGCATTTGAAACTACCGCGCGCGCCGAGATCTCAGCGCCGTTTTTCAAAACGACTCTTGATGCTTTGCCTTCATCAGTTTCAATCCGTATTACTTCGGAGGAGGTTCTGATCTCAACCCCGCTGCTCGCCGCTGCTTTCGCCAGAGACTCGGTTAGCGCACCCATTCCGCCGCGAACGAAAGTGGTCAACCCGATTGCGTGGCCGTCCAGCGCAGCTTGCCAAAGAAGCCCCGTGCTGGTGCCTGCAGACCAGGGCCCGGCAAACGCGCCCGCGATTCCGCGCGCCGCTATCACCGCACGCAAAATTTCTGTCTCAAACCACTCCGCCACCAGATCGGCGACGGCCATCGGGCCCCAACGCAGCAAGCGATAAGCGTCCTGTTTACCCAGACCGCGAAACGATAATCCCATCTTGCCAAGGCCCCACAGTTCTGCGGCAGCGGGCCTATCGATAGACGGCGGCGTCATAGTTATCAGCGGAGCCAAAACCTTTCCAATGCGTGAGAAACTGTTTTCGAATTCGCGGTAGTTCAATGCATCGGCCGGGGAAAACTGCTTGATTTCGTTCATCACAAACGCTGGACTGTCCCACAAACAAAGCGGCGGCCCGTTTAGATTCAACGCCAGCGCCTGCACTTCCGGGATAAAGAATTCCAGTCCATAACGTTTTAGATCGAGATCTTTGATCACCTGCGGGAGGAGTGGGCCAGTCTGATGGTCCAGGATTGAACATCGAAAGCCCGGATGAATCTCTTCGGTAATGGCGCCGCCGCCGACAATTTCGCGACGCTCAAGCACGAGCGTCTTGAGGCTGGCCTTTGCGAGATAACAAGCGGCAACCAGGCCGTTGTGACCACCGCCTATGATGATGGTGTCGTATTTAGGCATGCTCGCTCAGAAGGAGAATCTGGCCGCGGATTTTCGCGGATGAACGCCGATCTGAAAAAGAAAACGCCAGACATTTAATTAGCAGTTTTACGAAAAGCACTTTTGGAATCCTGATCTGATCCGCGTTCATCCGCGGAAGTCTGCGGCTAGATCTTCTTATCCTTCAGCATCTGCATCGCTGCGTTGCGGCCAGGCGCGCCCATGATGCCGCCGCCCGGATGAGTCGCCGAGCCGCACATGTAGAGATTACGAATCGGCGTGCGGTACTGCGCCCAACCAGGCGCTGGCCGTAAGAAGAAGAGTTGTTCAAGGGTCAGTTCGCCCTGAAAAATATTTCCTTCCGAAAGTCCAAAATCACGTTCGATGTCGAGCGGCGTCAAGACCTGCCGGTGGAGAATCAGATCCTTGATGTTGGGAGCGTGCTCGGCGATCGTATCGATCACCGTGTCGCCAAAGTCCTCGCGCTTATCATCCCAGTTGCCCTCCTTCAAATTGTAAGGGGCGTATTGAACGAAACATGACATCACATGCTTGCCCGGCGGTGCGACGGAGGGATCAGTTAGACTCGGAATAACCATATCGATGTAAGGACGGCGCGAGAAGCGGCCATACTTGGCATCGTCGTAGGCGCGTTCCATGTAATCTACGCTCGGAGAAATCGAAACAGCGCCACGCAGATGCGGGCCAGCTCCAGGCAGGCACTTAAACTCAGGCAGCCCATCCAACGCAAGATTTACCTTCCCTGAAGAGCCGCGATATTTGTAGCGCTTTAAATCCGCAGCAAAATCGTCTGGCAGGTGCTCCTCGCCGATCATCTTCATGAATGTCAGACGCGGATCGACGCTCGATGAGACCACGTCTGCATAAATCTCATCTCCGTTTTGGAGAACTACACCTTTGGCGTGACCATTTTTCAGCAGGATTTTCGCAATGGGCGCTTCGGTGCGAATCTCTGCGCCGAATTCGCGCGCCGCATCGGCGATCGCGTTTGAGATCGCGCCAGTGCCTCCGCGCGACAGTCCCCATGATCGGAAGGCCCCGTCAATCTCGCCCATGTAGTGATGCAGCAAAACGTAAGCGGTCCCGGGTGAACGCACTCCGAGAAAAGTGCCAATGATTCCGGAAGCGGACATCGTCGCCTTGAGCACATCTGTTTCAAACCACTGGTCCAAAAAATCTACCGCGCTCATGGTCATCAATTGGACCTGGTTGTACTGATCCTCGGCGTCGAGGTTTTGAAATCGTTTCCCGAGAAAGTAGAGATCCTTGAGACCTTTTGGATTGAGCGAGGTGGGATCGGGCGGCGTCATGCTCATGATCGGTTTCACGAAACGCGCCATCTCGAGCATCGCCTTGCCATACTCGTCGTAGGCTTCGGCATCGAGCCTGGAGTGGCGCGCGATCTCGCGTCGCGTTTTTGCATGGTCATTCACGCGCCAGAGGTAATCACCGTTAGGCATGGGCGTGAACGTGCCGTCGAGCGGAAGTATCTCCAAGCCGTGGCGCGATAGATCGAGTTCACGAATAATCTCGGGCCGCAGCAATGACACCACGTAAGAGCAAACGGAGAACTTGAAACCGGGAAAAACTTCCTCAGTTACAGCCGCACCGCCGAGCACGTGCCGGCGCTCGAGCACGAGCACACGCTTGCCCGCGCGCGCGAGATAGGCAGCATTCACCAGTCCGTTATGACCGCCACCGATGACGATGACGTCGTATTTTTTGCTCATTCTTCCGGGCTACTCTTGCGCTTCGGGTTGAAACGATGAGGTAAATTGCTGCTTGCCGTGAATAACCGCAGCGACCGTCACTGTTTCTGTTCCAAGTTGATAAACAATCCTGTAATTGTAAACAAAGACTTCTCGAATCGTCTTGTCGTCAAACTCGGGCACCGTGCGACCTGCGAAGGGATATTTTTCAAGTCCGCGGGTCGCATTGATTATCTTTCGAACGATGGAGCTGGCATAGGAGGTAGAGTCGCGGGATATATAGCTGGCAATTGCCTCGACATCGGCGAGAGCGGATGGTGACCGACTACTTGGTGAGCCATTTGCCCAGTTGCTGCTCAACGTGATCCTGAGTGATTTCCCCTTGAGTGTCGGCGACTTCGATTCCATGGCGGACTTTTTCTATTACGTACAGATGATACTGAATGTCTTCAAGCGAGCAGTTGTCTGGCAACTTGTTCAGCAGTGCTTCAACTTCTTGTTTAGCGGTACCCATTCGTTTTATATCTATGCTTAGACCAAGAGGGTGAATGATACATATATCATAAACGCGTTCCTTGCTGAAGAATCGCCAGCATACTTATAATCGCTCGCCCTGACAAACAAGCCTTTTGAGGTAGCGCATGCCCGTCGGAACCGCATTCCACGAACGAACTTTTCCGCTCTGCGAGAGTTTGAACTATCGCGAGTGGTCCGGTTATTACGCCGTCAGTTCATACGAACCTCACCACGAGCATGAGTACAACGCGATTCGCAACGCAGCCGCCTTGATCGATATCTCACCGCTTTACAAGTATCGAGTTACCGGACCGGACGCCACCCGGCTGGTTGATCGAATTATTACTCGCGACATGCGAAAGGTTTCCGTGGGCCAGGTTATTTACACTCCGTGGTGTGACGAAAACGGAAAAGTTATTGATGACGGCACCGTTTCGCGTCTGGAGCAAAATGCGTATCGATGGACGGCGGCAGATCCAAGCCTGCGTTGGTTTACGCAAAACTCAACGGGCATGGATGTACAACTTGAAGATATATCGGAAACTGTCGCCGCCCTCGCGCTGCAGGGACCAACGTCGGGTCGCCTGCTCCGGAGTTTGGTCAAAACGGCGGACATCGAGAATCTCAAATATTTTCGCGTAACCAAGGGCGAAATTGCCGGCGTGGCGGTTGAGATCTCTCGCACGGGTTACACGGGCGATCTGGGTTACGAGATTTGGGTACCGAGCGAACATGCGCTGACGGTTTGGGATGCTTTGATGAGAACTGGTCAGGCCTTCGACATCCATCCGGCCGGCATGTTGGCCCTTGACGTGGCCCGCGTGGAGGCCGGGCTATTGTTAATCGAAGTGGATTTTAATAGCTGCAAGAAAGCATTGATTAGCGAACAAAGGTATTCGCCATTTGAAATGGGCCTGGGGCGGCTGGTGCACACAGACAAGAACCGTTTCATCGGCCAGTCAGCCCTGGTCGCCGAACAGAAGCGCGGGCATGCACGCGAGATTGTGGGGCTGGAAATCGACTGGCCCGAGGTCGAAAAACTTTACGAAACAGCCGGATTACCGCCGGCGGTTTCTCCGATTACGTCACGTGTTGCCGTGCCGGTCTTCAAGGATGGATCACAAGTTGGAAAAGCTACTTCGAGCACCTGGTCGCCGACTCTGAAAAAGATGATCGCGCTCGCAACTTTGAAACGCGAACAGACTAAGCTCGGCACCAAACTACAATTTGAAATAACTGTGGAAGCGCGACGTCACCTCGTTGGGGCTAGAGTCGTGAAGTTGCCTTTTTTCAATCCGAAACGAAAAACCGCCACACCTATTTTGTAGGGGCAGCCTCGTCGCTCCCGAGTAGCCTCATTTAACGAAACAGGGCCGGGACAGGCCCTACCCGACGACATGTCTTCCCTCAAAGAAATCATCGATAGCTACAATTCCCATGCTCCGCTGGAGGAAGCTACTACCATCCCGTCATCCTGGTATGTCGATCAGCGCATCTATGCGCTTGAACTGCAGACCGTCTTCGCGCAGTCGTGGCAATTTGTCGCGCGCACGGATCAAGTGGAACTGCCCGGAGCGTATGTAACAACTGAAATAGGTGGCGAACCCATCGTGGTCGTTCGAGGCAGAGACAATCTGCTGCGTGGTTTTTTTAATGTGTGTGGACACCATGCGGCGGCGGTAATGACGGAGCCGGAAGGATCTGCAAACCATCTTCGCTGTCCATATCATGGTTGGACTTATTCGCTTGAAGGAGAATTGAAGGGCACCCCGGATTTCTCTGGAGTTTGTAGTTTTGAACGGACCGGAAATGGTCTGGTACCGGTGGAGACTGCGGTCTGGGAAAAATGGGTCTTCGTTAGAGTTGATCGCGCAACGGAACCAGCGGAGGCCGCGCCTGCCCGGAATAAAAATTTTCCCAGCGCTGAACTCGAGAGTCAGATTACATTGCTCGATCTCCCAAAGCTGCACTGGCTCGAGCGGCGACGTTACACGTTCGACTGCAACTGGAAAGTTTTTGTCGACAATTATCTTGACGGCGGCTATCACGTTCCTCGCCTTCACAAAGGACTCGACAGCGTGCTTGACTACAGACGCTACACGATTGAAAACGGTGAAGGTTTTTGCCTGCAGTCGAGTCCAGTAGTCACCAAAGGAGCTGAACCTGAAACCGGAGCCGTGCGCGGCGGCGATCGCGCGCTCTACTATTGGGTCTATCCAAACTTCATGATCAACTGGTATCAGGGAATGATGGATACGAATTTGGTCGTACCTCACGGTGTGAACAAGACAGAAGTGATTTTCGATTTTTACTTTGCGGATGTATCTGAGGCTGCGCGTCAACGCAATCTGGCGAGTATCGAAGTGGGCCAACGCATCCAGCACGAAGACGAAGACATTTGCCGGTCAGTGCAACGCGGCCTTAACTCGCGCGCGTACAATGCCGGACGACTTTCAGTGCGTCGCGAGGCGGGCGAGCATCTCTTCCATCGACTGCTTCATGCGGATCTGAAGAACAGCCTCGAATAGATTGGCCCCATTTGTCTATCTCAACTAAAAGTGCTGCGGTTGCCGAAAGGCATGGACGCCTTCTTCGGGTGCTCGGCCTGGGGTTTGGGCTCGCAGTCATAATCGGTAACACGATTGGCGCGGGAATTTTTCGCGCCCCCGGATCCATCGCGGCCCAGTTACCACATCCGGCGCTCTTCCTCGGCGTTTGGGTTGTCGGCGGTCTTTACGCGCTGCTCGGCGCTATCTCGATGGCTGAGCTCGGAGCCATGCTTCCGAAGTCAGGCGGCCAGTATGTGTTCTCGCGTTATGCGTTGGGCGAATATGCAGGGTTTGTTGTCGGTTGGAGCGACTGGATCTCGACGTGTGGTTCAGCTGCGGCGGTCTCATTGCTGATTGGACAATTTGCCGGCGGACTCTATCCAACGTTTCAGGGTCATGCGGTAGTTATCGCTGCGGCGGTGGCGATAGTGTTCGCCCTTCTGCAATGGCGGGGAATCATCTGGGGCAGCACAGCTCAAAACGTCACCAGCTCGCTCAAAGCATTGGCCTTTCTGGGATTGATTGCCGCGGTTTTCGTTCTCGGTGGCGAAAGCACGACCTCCGCGCCGCCCGCGCAAATCACGCCGGCGGGTTTCGCTCTTATAACGGCCGTCGTACTGTCGCTGCAGTCCGTCATCTACACTTATGACGGATGGGCCGGCGTAATTTATTTTTCCGAAGAAGTTAGTAACCCCGGTCGTGACATTCCACGCTCGCTCTTTGGCGGAGTGCTACTCGTAATCATGATCTATCTGCTGGTCAATATCGCGCTCCTTTACGTCCTGCCGATTTCAGAAATTGCCGGAAAGGACTTTGCCGCCGGAGTCGCTGCTGGAGCGGTTTTCGGTCGGCATGGCGACACGATCTTTAGAGCGCTCACAATCGTTTCTATGCTGAGCGCTATCAATGCCTACCATCTGATGGCGACTCGCGTATTATTCGCGGTGAGCAGGGATGGCCTCTTCATTAGAAGAGCTGCAGACGTTAACCAGGGAGGTACGCCAACATTCGCTTTATTCGCGAGCGCGGCGGTGGCTGTTTTGTTTATTGTCTTCGGCAAAACTTTCGAGCAGGTCATCACCATTCTCGCGTTCTTCTTTGTCGCCATCTACACACTTTCGTTTATTTCCGTGTTTGTCCTGCGCCGTCGCGAGCCGGAGAAGGAACGACCCTATCGTGCCTGGGGCTATCCCTGGACCACAGGTCTTGCCCTCGTGGGCTCTGTCCTTTTTCTGGTGGGAGCGATAGCCGCCGACATGCAAAATAGTCTATATGCGCTCGCGCTGCTGGCTGTGAGTTATCCGCTGTTTCGTCTCATGAAAAAATTGAACGTTGCAACCGCGGAATGATTATCCTGACGGGGCGACGCAAGTTACCTGCAAGATGGGCTGTAACTAATTGCGGTCCGATGATGAAACGAGGTGTTTGAAGAGCGGTTGCGCGAGCGTGGGTTTTTAAGTGGTTTGCTTCAATTCTTTAGAACTGCGCGCGCGACGACGGCGCACGGGCGAGCGTTCCTTGAGTAGGTCTTTGTGTCTGGCGGCGATAATGTAGGCGAGCGCCTGATAACTCAAACCCAGCGAAGTTGCCGCATGAGTCACACTGCCATTAGCCTGGGCCAATGCCTGTGTAATCATTTCTCGTTCGACGTTCAACACCCGGTCCTGCAGAGATCCCGGCTTGCTCAAGATAATTTCAGTCGCTTGCTCGGCGCTTAGTTCGCCGCGCACACTTGAGGCGAGCTTGCCGGCGGCCTCGTTCAAACGAAACAATATTTCCTTGTTTCCGGATTTAGAAAGCCATTCATGCGCGCGGTCATAAGCCGCCTGCATTGTGCTCGGCGAAAGGTCATCGACCTCTTCGATCAAAGTTAAGGCTGCCAGTCCGGCTCTATCGAGCACTCCGACCTGGATCGCCATCTCGTAGGCCCTTTGCAGAATAAACTGCGCGCGCTCCTGTTTCCCGGAACGCGCCGAGGCGATTCCCTGTGTAATCAAAGCACCAACGGTCAGAATTTGTTGTCCACTTTTTTCAAGCGCCAGGGATGCTCTGCGCGCTGCCAATTCGGCCTTTTGGGGTTTGCCCTGCGCCAGAAAAACTTCGGCCCGAGACCCATCGATTTGAGAAACCCGCACTTTGTCTTTGAAATTAACCGCCAGTCGTCGCGCTTCGTCCAGAGACTTGTGTGCTTCCTTGTATCGGGCCAGGTTAGCAAGCAGCAGTGCTGCGTTATTTTTCACGTCAGCGCGGAACACGGGATTTCGCGCCAGCCGATAACACTCGTCGGCCTTCTGAAACTCAGCCACTGCGCGCCGGAAATACTCCGTACGCTGTTCGGAGTTACCGATGTTGCGGAGCGCAATCGCGAGTTGGCCGTGGTAGACGCCTTTAGTTGTGAGGTCGTTAATTTTGGCGAACAGCGCTGCGTTATCGGTAAGAATTCTTAACATCTCGTGGTAACGCGATGCCGAAAATTCAACCGTCGTTAATTTCAATAAGGCGCGAGCTCGGCTGGTTCCAACTGTAGTGAGTTTTTGCAGGGCCGCTCGCAGCATGATGCGCGCTTCGTCCAGGTGGCCGTCGCGCCAATAACAGTACGCGATTTCCGTTCGCGCCGCGGCCGCCTTCTTTTGATCTCCGACAGCCTCAAAATAAGCAATACTCTCGCTGATCAAGTTCTTCGCAGTTTCCTGCGATGTCTGGTTTTGAGTTTTGCTGCCGATCCATCCCGTCAGAATTCCTGCGCAGAGAAGGACTTCAGCAGCCACGGGCGGATGCAAACCCTCGATCTCAGGACGGTGGCCCACACCTCGCCAAAGGCGCTGCATGATCTTCTGCGCACCTTCGTAATCGCCGACGTCTTTCTGTATCAGCGCTGCCTCACACCTCTGCAAGGCCGCATCGTTAGCCGTCAACTGGGACGTTTGTAGTTTTGGTGAGGCCATCTTTAAGAATTAAGCACCTTTCCACGTGAGCGAAAGAGCCTTTGCTGCCCAAGGGATATTAGTCCTTGTCGCCGTGGCCTGCAAGAAGTCTGCTATCCGCACTGATCCTCTTTTTGATACAAGTACTCTTGCATCTTTAAACACGGAGGACAACCCATGAAACGGTTTCTGATCGCAGTCGCCCTGATCTGTGCCCTATCAAGCGCTACCAATGCTGCAGATATTCCATCCACCGATAAGCCAGCTCCACAGGCGTCAAGCTCGGTCGTGAGCGCCATAGTCGCGATTATTAGCGTCGTAGTCCGCTAGCGACGACCAATCAATCCAGGCCATGCGAAACTGTCTCAAAGGGCAGTCTGGCGGGAGTGTGTGTGTGAATCTCGCTCGACTGCGGGTTGAAGCAATGTCGCGTTCAAGGTCTGGACGTGAGTGAGTAATGAAACTCAGACACGTTCGGGGCAAGTGACCGGTGATTAATTATTGGTGGAGCCGAGGGGGATCGAACCCCTGACCTCATGACTGCCAGTCATGCGCTCTCCCAGCTGAGCTACGGCCCCTTTTGAAGGTAATCTAAATCCTAAATCCTTGATGCAGAGTAGCCTGACGTGCCAAAGGGGGTCAAGCCAAGGCCTATTCTCGTCTTCATTCACTGAGCTATCTTTTCCTGAGCGCCGCGGTGTAGGCGATCGCTGCGCCTATAAGCAGTAGCGCAAGTCCACTCACAACTCGAAAGGTATCGGGAAGTTCGCGAACCTCGGTGTTTGTAATCACGACCGCCGCACTTGGCTCGAGAAAATACGCGCGGTAGGCAACTACGCCACCTACTGCTCCCAGCACAATCCCAAAGATAACTACGATAATTCTCAACATATATTGAAGACCGCAAACTTGAAGACCAACCAACGAAAGCAGTCGTCATCGGTCATCAGTCATCCGACTACCGTCCTTTGAACGCCGGTTTACGTTTCTCAAGAAACGCGCTAACGCCTTCGTTCTTGTCTTCAGTTGAAAAGCAGAGCGCAAAGAGATCCACTTCGCGGCGCAAACCTTCGTCGAGATTTGAGCGAGAAGCGAGCTTCACCGATTCTTTGGCGAGGCTCAACGCGATCGGGCTCTTATCCGCAATTCGGTTGGCAATCTCCATCGTCTTTGCTTCCAACTCAGCAGGCGGCACAACATGATTCACCAGGCCGATCGAAAACGCCGTTTTCGCATCGATGATTTCTCCGGTGAGAATCATTTCCATTGCTTTGCCTTCGCCAACGAGTCGCGTAAGCCTTTGCGTGCCCCCACCGCCCGGAATAATTCCCAGGTTGATCTCCGGCTGGCCAAACGAAGCGGTCTCGCTCGCGATGCGAATGTCGCAGGCAAGTGCCAACTCACAACCCCCGCCCAGACAATAACCATTGATCATGGCAATGATCGGCTTGGGAAAAGTATCGAGCGCGGTAAACAACGAGCGCGCAGTCATAACGTCGCGCTGCATCATCGCTGTCCGGCCGGCAAACTCGGCGATGTCTGCGCCGGCAATAAAAGCTTTGTCGCCCGCGCCCGTGATCACGACAACGCCAATGGATTCATCATGGCGAAGTTGATCGAACAAGGCCGCTCCTTCTTCACGGGTCTTTATGTTTAATGCATTTCGCTTGTCCGGTCGATTGATGGTGATGAAGCCCACACGATCGC
Source organism: Pyrinomonadaceae bacterium (assembly GCA_963724185.1). Lineage (GTDB taxonomy): Bacteria > Acidobacteriota > Blastocatellia > Pyrinomonadales > Pyrinomonadaceae > PSRF01. Next base: position 822,842 of record CAVRTN010000004.1, read on the forward strand.
GGCGTTCAAACAAAAGTGTTTCGTATTTTTCAGGAATTGCTTGCGACATTCTTCGCTTCTCCAGATTGTTTTGATTTTGCGAGGATCGTAAAGGCTGGGTTGAAATCCGTCAAACGCAAGCAGGACAGACTTATCCAGCCTGTCCTGCGTAAAAAACCTGCGGCTCCGAGCGAGACGGCCACGCTCGCAATCAATCGGGGTTGGATGGGGAACAGTTCTTCGCGATCCTGTATCCGGCTGACTCAGCTTCCGCCGCACTGTTGAAATAGACGCGATTTTTCTCCGAGACGCGATCGTATCCCGAGCACCCGGGCAGATGAAAAATCTTGCTGTTCTTATTGCCGACTGTCTTCAATGCCGAACCGCCCTGGGCATTTCCCGTCGCAGCCGAGCCTTCTGTGGTAGTCACTGTCACCGGCACAGCGGGTCGCATAGTGGTGGCCTGAGTACGCTTGGTCAAAACAGTAGTAGTCGCTGAGGCCGAACCGTTAGACGAGACTGCAGGTGTGGTTTTGGTTGCGGCTACTGCCGCCGGACAGTTACCTGCTCGTTGAAAGCCCGCCGCTTCCGCTTCGGCCACGGTTTTGAAGAAAACACGATTCCGCTCGGCCATGTCTCGATATCCCGGACAGTCAGGACGATGATACTTCTTCGAGTTTCCGTTACCGATGATCGTTCCTTCCGGCGGCGGCGGTCCCCAACGTTTGAGTTTAACGTCCTGCCGCCAGTCGCTAGGAGCTACGACGTTCGCGTTATTCCATAATCCGAGTTTGCCTTCACGCGCCGCTTTTTCTGCTGCTGCGTAGGTCAGCCGGTCTGCGGGACTCTGTTCGTCTTCATATTTCTTGTAATGCCAGGCCACTCCGGCTTTCACTTGCTCAATATTGATATCGCGGCCATCCAACATGATCGTGCCGACAGTTCGCCGATACTTATCGACCTTGTTCCAATGGATAGCGACCTGCTTCCCTAAAACCATCCCGGACAAATTCTTCTGAGATGCGGCGCCAAATTCCTGTTTCAGTTCAGGCGCGTCAATACCCTGCAAACGAATAGTGAATTTCTTATCGTTCTGATCCAGCACGGTTACAGTGTCGCCATCATGAACATTCACTACCTTGCCTTCGATGACCAGCTGAACATTATTGCCAGGAGCCGCGATCCGAACGGGTTGCTGGGCGTGGATCGGAATCTGCGCTGCTCCGAACAAGGCGCAGATAACACTGACGGCAAAAAAAGCGGCGAGTCTAGTAAGAGTCTTCATCGCGTATCCTCTTGAGCTGGTTTCGAAACTGTTGGTCATCGCTTCGGCAAAACCTCTGTAGACCTTGGGTGGCTCACCTGCAGAGTCAGGAGAAGTTTGGGGATTGCCTGCTTATACACTGCAGGCCATTCGTAATGCAAGAACGCTGGTAATTAGGAGGCTGGCAGGTTGGGTAAGTTTATGGACTAGTGAGATTTAGAGCTGATGTGAGTTTCCTAAAAGTGCAAGAGTTTTTGTAACCGATGGTTCATCCAGATAGCCGGCACTTGTTACCAACACAGCGCGCGGCGCTTCACTTCGCTGTTGGATGAACGCGTCATTTCACGCCAATAAGCGCGCCTAGTCGGGTGTGCAACGTATCAGAGAAGTACAGAGGATCCGCACCACGACCGGAAGGAGATGCGCTCCAATGGGTATTGTTAATAAAAACCGTCGTGGTATGGACGTTGCTAGATAGCGCCCGCGAACGAAAAACGAATTAGATCGGCACAAGAAGCTACCAAGGCTAACTACAGCTAGCCGACTACTTGTCTTAGTCACAACACAACAACGAGGAGAACGAACATGGGATATGACACAGATAGATTAAGTGAAACAGGAACATCCGCGACAGGCACAGCGCCTCAACGTTCACGCATGATGACAGGATTATTCAGAGACCGGGAAAGTGCTGAGCGCGCTTACGGATCTCTCAGCAGTCGCGGCTACGGCAAGGACGACGTCAATCTTCTGATGTCTGACGAAACGCGCAAGAAGTATTTCGCAGATGATGATACGGAGCTCGGCACGAAGGCCTGGGAAGATGCCGGTAAAGGTGCGGCAATCGGCGGCGGTGTTGGCGCAACGCTGGCAGCGATTGCAGCAATCGGAACCACTCTGGCTCTTCCGGGACTTGGATTACTAATCGCGGGACCAATCGCCGCAGCCCTGGCTGGTGGTGGCGCGGGCGCGCTCACCGGCGGTCTGATCGGCGCGCTCGTGGGTCACGGTATTCCCGAGGAACATGCCAAACAGTATGAGCAGGGCATTAAGGATGGCGGCATCGTGATGGGCGTGAATCCACGCACAACCGAAGACGCCGACTACTTTGAGAATGAATGGCGCTCGAATCGCGCCGAGTCGCTCTATCGATAATTCAACTTTTCAGGCGGCCTTGAGTAGGTCGCCATTTCCATATTCGTACGCGGGCCGAGGCCCAAGTCCGAATGAACGAGCCAGGGAGGACCGTAATGATGCAACGCAAATTATCGCTTGCATTAGTGTTGGTGGTCGCCGCAGCCCTAACAGGCTGCGGCACCACTGAAAACACTAATACAACTTCAAATAGCAATCTCGGCAGTCCGGCGCGCGATGGCGTAGTCGACGCGAATGCCAACATTTCCGCGAACACAAACAATAAGACTGTTTCGTCCAACACTGCCGTGCTTCAAAACGACAACGGCAATGCAAACACAGCCGGCGTTAAGCCGATAGACAATAAGAATCACAACTCGAACAAGAACACGAATAATCACTGACGGAGTTGTTAGATCCATGCTCGAGCAAACTTCGACGTTGGCTCATCGTCACACCGAATCTGAATGGTGGATTCGTTTGGCATCTTTTGCCGAACATACCGAGGCCAAACGGTCTACTGGTGTGGAACAAGTAAGGACAGAGCCAATCTTGAGCACGCAGGAACGAAGAGAATGGGGCTTCCGCATAAACGTGCGGTGGCCTTTTTTCTCGGCATTGTTACACTCACGCCCACGCTTCATCAGCGCGCTCACTGGCCGGCACTCCAACGCAAACTTCTAAAACGGGATTGGCTTACTCGGAAGAAGGTTCTGATTCCGTAGCGGTAGGCTGGTCGTCTGCGACCCAGGAGACGAATAGTCGCATCCAGTTTTCCAAAGACTCGTCGATTTGCACGCCGACGCGCGCGGTTCCATAAATTGCCGGGGCAATCCGAATAACTATCGCGGTCACTTCGATAGGTCCACCATCAGGCCTGTGCGCGCGCAGATACAACCGATCTCCGCGACTAACTTTTTGATTGAGGTGAAACAGCGCGCCGGAGGTTGAGATGTCGTCAGTCTCGGTAGGCTCACTCCAGGCAGAACCATCCTCAGCGCGTCCCGAAATAACTATCGGCAGGCGCAAGGCCATGCGCAAAGCAAACCGTCGCTCTTCATTGTTATAAGGGGCGTTCATCAAATTAAATAGCCAATCAGATATCAGTAATCAGCTTTCCGCAGACCAACAATTCTACAATCATTCAGCTCGCAGGATCAGACAATCAGTCGCCTGCTAACTGCTGATTGCTGAGCGCTGAATTGCTGATCACTTTCTCCGTCGCTCCAATTGTAAAACCCTTCGCCGGTTTTCTTTCCCAGCTTGCCTTCTTTCACCAGACCGGCGCAAAACATCCGGCGGACGAAAAGTTTCTGAACCAAGCTCCCGGAAGAGATACTCGGCAATGTTCAGTCGGATGTCCAGACCAACATGATCAGTCAGCTTCAACGGACCCATCGGATGGTTGTAACCCAACTCCATGGCCGTGTCGATATCCTGAGCCGAGGCTACTCCCTGTTCGAACATGCGCATCGCTTCGAGGCCCAGGGCCACACCTAAACGGCTCGATGCGAATCCCGGCACATCGTTAACGATAATCGGTTCTTTCCGTAACCTCAGACTTACTTCGCGAGCAGTCGCAACTGTATCATCTCCGGTGGCTTTTCCGACCACGATCTCCACCAGACGCATCAGGTGAACCGGATTGAAGAAGTGTAACCCGACGACGCGATCGGGACGTTCGGCAGCTTTGGCGATTTCAGTTATCGAGAGTGATGAGGTGTTGGTCGCGAAAATGGGTGAGCCGCTTGCGAGAGCCTTCAACCTCCCGCAGCAGATCCTGTTTCAGTTTTAATTGCTCAGGCGCCGCTTCGATAATCAGATCCGCGGTCGCAATTTCTTCTAACTGGGTGGTGCCGCGAATGTGTTGCAGGACAGCGTCGCGATCATCTTCGGTGAGTTTTCCCAGTTGAATGCCTTTGGCAAGGTTTCGTTCGATTCCACTAATTCCGCGCGCCAGCGACTCTCGATCGACATCGCGCAACAGGACACGATAGCCGGCGGCGGCCGCCACCTGCGCGATTCCGTGCCCCATAGTGCCAGCGCCTATGACGCCGATGGTCTCAATCTTTTGCGGATTGCTGACTGCGTTCAATCGTTTGCCCAGGTTCCCTTGTCAGTCGAGCTTCTTTATTCAGTAAGGCCGCAAGCTCTCGGGTTCGACTACTCTAGTATCGCTAGTTATACTATGCTTTCAGGCATTTTAGTAGTGTCTCAATCAATTTCGGTAACGGAAACATCACGTTTGCCTTCGCCAATTGTCTGAATCCGACCGAAAAGCGAGACATTCGGATTCCCAATCAATACATCGTCAACAAAGGAACTGATAGACGCCATGCCGACGCAAACGCTCGATAAAGAGGTTGTAATCATTGGTTCTGGGCCCGCCGGCCTTACCGCCGCAATTTATGCGGCGCGTGCCAATCTCAAACCGCTCCTCATCGATGCCCCCGCGGACGCCGAGAAACAGACGGCGCCCGGCGGCCAGTTAATGATCACTACAGACGTGGAAAACTATCCAGGCTTCTCGCAAGGGATTGATGGCCCCGCCCTGATGGAGGAGTTTCGTAAGCAAGCTGAACGTTTTGGAACTGAGTTTCTCGAAGAGTGGATCCACACTGCGGACCTAAGCGAGCGGCCGTTCATTCTCAAGACCGATAACTATGAGATCAACACCCAGACATTAATCATTGCGACCGGGGCCTCCGCGATGTGGCTCGGAATTCCAGGCGAGGCAAAGGTGCCTGATGGTTTTGGCGGTAACGGTGTGTCAGCCTGTGCAACTTGCGATGGACCGCTCCCCGGTTTTCGCAATAAGCCACTTGTCGTAGTTGGTGGCGGCGACACCGCGATGGAGGAAGCGACCTTTCTGACGCGTTATGCTTCAAAAGTTTACGTGATCCATCGCCGCGATAAGTTGCGCGCCTCGAAGATCATGCAGGACAAAGCGTTTCAGAATGAAAAGATTGAGTTTATCTGGAACACTCAAGTCGAGGAGATTTTGGGAGAAACGCAGGACGGCGTGACCGCAGTTCGTTTGCAAAATGTGCAGACGAAAGAGGAGCAAGTGCTTCCCTGCTCAGGCGTCTTCATCGCGATTGGGCATAAGCCAAACACGGCGCTGTTCAAAGGGCAGTTGGATATGGATGAGATTGGCTATTTGCTGACTTCGCACCGTTCCACGGCCACCAACGTGCCCGGGGTGTTTGCCTGCGGCGACGTACAGGACAACTGCTATCGCCAGGCCGTTACAGCGGCGGGAACTGGTTGCATGGCGGCGCTCGATGCGGAGAGGTTTCTGGATCATTTGCCGGTTGCGATGCCCGGCGGCGACGAGGTGACGATGGAAGGGGAGCACGTCACTCCCGATCATCAGGCCATCATTGAAGCTGACGGAAGAATGGTTCCTAACCATCCGGAGATGGCGGCCACAGAAGATTGAGGCAGCATGCCGCGCTCCCAGCTACAGCAGCACGATTGAGTCGTCTCTTTGCCGTCGTCGTGGCAGCGGAGCAGGAATCTGAATTACCGATTCAGACTCCGGCTGTTGAACGGGTGGATTTTTGGGCGGCCTCACAATAGAATCCGAGTTGCTGCTTTCGATCCTCGCATTCGTTACAGTCAAGTGACTGGCCTAAGACGCGCAACGCGTCAACCAAAGGCAGGAGCAGGCGGCCGCGTTCCGTTAGTGCATACTCTATGTGAGGTGGATTGCCGCCAAAGTCAGTGCGCTCGACGAGGCGATCTTTCTCCATGTCGCGCAACCGGGCCACCAGAGTGCGACTACTAATCGGGAACAAACCATTGATTAACTCCATCGTGCGCCGGGGTCCGTTCGCCAGGTCCCTCACGACGAGCATGCTCCACTTGTCGCCGATCATTTGCAGCGCGCCGGCTATTGGACACCCGTCAATTTTTCTTCGTCGCACTAATTACACCCTGGGGTTTTAACGAATTACTTCACCACCGTAATCGTTCGGGTAGTCGTGTTGTAGCCGCCGTTATCCACTGGCCTGCCGTCTTTATCCAGCAACTCCAGTCGCACAGTATGCTTTCCATTAAGCCAACCCGACAGCCACACAGGATCCCACTTGTCGATATATCGCGCCTCGTCGTCGTTGACGAAATAGCGAATACGATATTCGCCGCCATCACCTTTCAATTTCGCATTTGTAAGCCAAAAATCGATCATGATCGGGTTTGCGTCTTCGCCTTTGTATTCACCTTTGGGACGGCTGTAGGTCAGCAGCGGCTTCGTCGGATCCACTTCTCCAGCCTTGCTGGGTGCGACATCTTTTCCCTCGCGAGGCGACGAAGACGCGGGCGAAGCGCCGGGAGAACTATTCGCATTGGCCATTTTCTCACCCGAAGCAGTGGTCGTCGGCTTGCTCGCGTCGCCCCCGCCTTTCACGGTAAACGTCACCATCTGAAATGACCCGTCGTTCTTATAACTTTCATGCCAGGGACGCGATGCGAAAACGCGCAGTGTGTGTTTGCCTTCGGCGACGTTACGAAGTTCGAAAGGCTGGCCCAGTTCGTAATAGGCCTCGTAAGGTTCGTTATCGAGAATCACATGAATGTGATTTCCTTTTCCGGTAGCCGGATCCTTATGCGGCGTGTAGCCCTTTAAGTCACCGCTGAGATCCAGCTTAACGTCCACTTTCGAACCTTCGATCACCGCGTTGGCAGCGGGTGACACAATTTTCAACGCCGGCGCTGCTTCATCCTGTTCGCCGCGGCTTTTCATGAGATCAAGAATCGCTTGCGGACGGGAAGCCGCTGTTAGACTTTGAACTGGTGGCGGCGTGACGGTCGTGGTGACGGTGGTGGCGGAATTATCAGTGTTGCCCGAGCAGGCAGCGAACAGGGTCAAGCATAATGTGAAAAGGAACAACCACCTCAAGCTAACGGGTCGGCGCATAATCTCCTCCAGGTTCAAAAAAGGTCGCGATGAATTTGCGTAAGTGTACCGCGATACAGATGGTAAGCCAACGAAGACTGAACTAATCCTCTGCGCGGTCCTCTGTGTCTCTGTGGTGAGCAAGGTGCTAACCAACATTAACCACAAAGACACGGAGAACACTGAGGTTGCACAGCGGAAACGACAAACTCACGCGCCGCTGGCAGCTTTCTCTTTTCGCAGGCGTTTCTCCACCGCGGTCCAATCGATATTGGCGAAGAAGGCTTCGATATATTTCGGACGTTCGGCCGGTTTGTAATCGAGCAGGTAGGCATGTTCCCAAACATCCATCACCAGAATTGGATCGAAACCTGCGACGTTGCCCGTTTCGTGCAAAGAGATCCAGTGATTGGAGATTCGTCCATTCGCCGGGTTCTGGTAACAAATGGCCCAGCCCACACCACGCATCTTGCCAATGCCAACGAAGTCAGCTTTCCAGATTTCGTAATTACCAAAACTCGTTTCCGCTGCCTTCGCAAATTGCGCCGTCCGCTCCGGATCGCCTGGGCCACCACCGCTCTTGAGGTTGTCGAAGTAGTACTCGTGAAGGACCATCCCGTTGTATTCAAAACCAAGCCGACGCGTTAGTTCCGAATACGCCGGCATCTCCTCCTGATCCACTTTGGCGTCCTTGATAAACTCCGAGATTTTTTCCGTAAGTTTGTTGGTTTCCTTGACGTAACCTTCGTAGAGCTTGAAGTGCATCTCGAGCGTTTCATCGGAGATGCCGGTAAGGCCACTCAAGTTAAACTCTCTTGCTTTATAAGATTCAATTCTGGATTTTGCGCCGGTTTCGGTTGAACTCATAGCTGGACCTCCGTAGTTATAAATGCCGCATTTTGGTCTCTGACTATTGCTCGCGAATGTGGCGAATCAGTTAAGCCGTTGATGATTTACTGTCGCGACGGGTTTGGGATAAGCAAAAGGCAGTGGCGGAATCTCCACCACTGCCTCACTAACGCCCGTTGAACGCTTTAGCTAGTTCTTTCCGAAAATTACCCAATCTCCGTGTGCGGTGCCCATAAACAGCAGCAGCGGCAACGATAACCACGCATTCGTCCGCGAAGCAATAAATGCCTGACGAGCTAGTTCCGGAGCGGCCGCGGGTCCAGTCCCGGCGGTGGCGGCGATAATTCTCTTGTTATTCGGCCAAATGATGCCCCAGACGTTCAGCATCATGACGATGCCATATGCGCCGCCAATGCCAATTGAATAGGTCTTGTTGCTGGCCCAGCTCTCGCCGCCCGCGGTAAGCATGCCATCAAAAAATCTCATCAACGCCCAGGTTATGAAGGCGACGAGAATAAACATCACTACCGCGAAGACGCGTCCATCTTTGATCAGAGCCGGCACTTTCTTAATGAGGAAAAACTCCACGATAAACAGAACTATCGGATAGGTTAACCATGCGCCGAGCACAAACCAAAGATTGATGTTGCCGCCGCCAATAGCGTTAGCGTTAGCCACATCGCCCTTGAGGGTATACATCGCGAAGTAAGCCAAGCCGGCTAAAACTGTGAAGACGGCGCCCCAACGGAAAAACCACAGCGCCCGTCCCAGCAGATCCGGATTCACTTTCTTTTTTGTTTCCGCATCCAGCGCCTTCTGGACCGGCACGTTTACGAGATTGAAAAAATAGAGCAAACCGATCCAGGTGATACCGGCGACGAAGTGGGCCCACCGCAGAAGTATGCGGAGCACCACCTCACCACTCGACGGCATGTGAAAGATGTCCTGGAACATAGCCAGACTGATGGGGAGATGAACAGTTGACTCGATGAACATAGAAGGTCCTCCGTCAGGTATGACGGGCAATCTTGCCCGTCTATTCTTGCGCTCAGAACAGCCGCATAGTTGCAAAGAATGACAGACATGCATGTCTGTCCAACAGTTTTAGAAGTACGCGCGAAGGTTACACCCAGAGGGCTTACGATGCAATAAAGGTGTCAGCCAGAGTAGTGCTCCGCTAGCGTGTTGGTGAGAAAAGAAAGCCTCCGTGCTAATGAAGTCAGTACCACCGCGCGGTAGCGGGTGGGTCGCCCCCGAAACATGATCGTTGGGCAATACCAAGTACTTGTGAACGTCCTCGATGCGCTATCAAGACCCACCCGCTACCGCGCGGTGGTACTGACTTCATCGCCAGGATCGTCTCAGCAACACACTAACGGATCACTACCGTCAGCCAGAGTGGTGTCCTATTTCAGTTTTCTCTGCGTAATCTCAGCGGCCTCTGCGTCCCTGCGGCAAAACATCCCCGCGACGCTATTGTTCCTCGGCGCCGGTCTCTTCGTCCTCTTGATTCGAGTAAGCAAAGTCGAGTAGAAAAGGCGCGCCTCGAAGCAGATACAATCCCACCACGACCTGCACGGTGCCATAAATCAAATAGTAGCCGGGTTGCGTGCCGGGGAGATCGAAGTATCCAAGCTTCAACATCAGAGAATCAAGTAGGGTCAAGAGTCCCGGGATGATGAGTAGGGCGATACCGATAACTCTCACCGCAAGCGCAAACCAACTTTCAACTCTCATTCCTGGACCATCCTTTCGAATGGGTTCAGTCGTCCAGCGGACGTGGCCCGGCATCCATTCCCCGGACGCTCACCTGGTTAATCACCTTTACTGTCAGATCATCATTGAGGTGAATTTGGCAGGAGAGACGCACGTGATCGTCGAGTCCTGTTTCCATCGCCAGACGGTTGCGCTCGAGTTCTCCCATCTCACCGGGATCACCGGCGAGCACTTCAACTCGACAGGTGGTGCAGCGAGCGTTTCCTCCGCAACGATGGAGAATGTCAATACCAGCATCTTCTAAAGCCAGTACTAGTTTTTTTCCCTGCGGTCCTTCAATTACCTGAGTGCCCGTTGCTGTCTCAGCTTCGATCTTTGGCATTAGTTAACTCCACGAGTTTGATTTGATTGCGATAGGAATTTGGCACAACAGCGGGAGTTGAGCAAGTGGCTCGGAAAACAGGGGGGAATAACAACCAGTTTCCATTTCTCATTTTCATTTCTCATTTTTCATCGCGGGCTAACCATTAGAGAGTCTTTCGAGTCTTCTGCAAATGGCTGGCTGAAAAATGAAATATGGAAAATAGTTTTCTAATGCTCTTCCTGATTCAGGACCAACTCCATGTAAATCGCGGTCTCATATGGATTGTCGTAATACTTCTCGATATCTCTGAATCCCATAGAGCGATACATCGCAATCGCGCTATCCATTTTGCCTGGCAGGGTATCAAGGCGCAGGCGCTGGTAGCCGGCGTCGCGCGCGGTCTCGATAATTAACTCGGTGAGCGTGCGACCCAAACCCTGTCCCCGAAACGCGGGCCGAACGTAGAGCCGCTTCATCTCGCCCGTACCTTCTGCAATTTCGCGCAGCGCAACGCAGCCGGCGACCTGATCTTTTTCTACTGCAAGGAAGAGCCGCCCGGTTGGTGGAACATACTCGCCGGGAAGTTCGGCAAGTTCCTTTTCAAAGTTCTGAAAGCAGAGATTAACTCCCAACCACGCGGCGTACTCGGTGAAAAGCTTGCGAGCCTCATCGATGTCTCGCGCATGCCGGGGTTGGGTTAGTCTGACGTGCATCAGGGGACTCTGTGGCGTACAAAGGAAATGCGCGCCATGTGCTTTTGAGTTTTGCAACTCGAAGCCTCCATGCCGCGCATTCGATTATTGGAAGTGTAAAACCTAGGCCGTAAACGAAGTGCCGCAGCCGCAGCTTCCAGTCGCATTCGGATTAGTGAAGGTGAAGCCCGATCCCATCACGCCGGTGACGTAGTCGATCTGCACGCCGTTCAGATACTGGCCGCTGAACATATCGACGAAAAGTTTCACGCCCTTCTCATCCAGAATAAAATCACCCTGGCGCGAATCCTCTTCAATGTTCAAGCTGTACTGAAAACCGGAACAGCCGCCTGGGACAACGCGCACGCGAAGGCCGGCAGTTTCCGGCAGACCTTCTTCACTCTCCATGAATTTCTTAATCTCAACGACCGCGCTGTCGGTGACGTGGAGCGTCATTGAGGGGGCGCCTGTGGCGACGGCGGGCGCTTCGGTGTTGACAGTTTGTGTGGACATTTCTTTCATTCTCCTAACAAAATCTCGATTATTGGTTTCTAAACTTCGACCTTTGTTTGCCTGGGAAATCGAAAATCACAGATCAAAAATCGCGATTCCAGTCTACTGACCTTTTCCCAAAACGACAAGTTCGGGTTTCATGGCCTCAATCGATACATACCGAGCCACTTCCTCAGCCACGCTCCTGAGCGCCTTCGCCTGAGGGGATTCCGGATGACTCACTACAACCGGAACGCCGCTGTCGCCGCCTTCTCTTACTTCCATCCCCAGCGGAATCGAACCGAGCAGCGGCACGTGATACATCGCCGCAAGTTTTTCCCCGCCGCCCTCGCCAAAGATGTTGTAGCGAGTGCCAGTATCAGGCGCTATGAAGTAACTCATGTTCTCTACGATTCCCAGAATTGGAATCGCCACTGTTTCAAACATCCTGAGCGCACGCCGCACGTCGGCAATCGCCACGTCCTGAGGTGTAGTCACGAGAACCGCGCCCTGAACCGGGACCAGTTGCGCAAGTGATAACTGGACGTCCCCTGTGCCCGGAGGCATGTCCACGATCAAATAATCGAGCTCGCCCCACTTCACGTCGGACAGGAATTGCTTTACCAATCCATGAAGGATCGGCCCGCGCACAATCATCGGCTTGTCGCCTGGCTGCAGCAGTGCCATTGACATCAACTTTACGCCATGCGCTTCGATCGGAATTAATTTATTGACGTCAACTTCCGGCCGGGCCTCGGAGGCGCCGAGCATGATCGGAACGTTTGGCCCATAGACATCGATGTCCATCACTCCGACCCTCGCGCCGTCAAGCGCGAGCGACACCGCGAGATTCACCGCCACAGTCGACTTGCCAACGCCGCCCTTGCCTGATGAAACGGCGATAATGTTTCGCACCCCATCAATCGCGAGTTTGTCGCCGATGCCGCGGCCCTTGGGAACTTCAGCGTCCATCGTCAGCGCGACCGACGTTACACCCGGTATCGCTCCAACAAATTTGCGCGCATCGCTCTCCATCTCGGCTTTCACGGGGCACGCAGGCGTAGTCAAAACGATGCGGAAAGAAACGCTTCCGCCGTCGATCTTGAGGTCCTTGATAAAACCGAGTGTGACGATATCCTTATGAAGATCCGGATCAATAATCTGACGCAGTGCGTCCAAAACTATTTGTTCAGTGGGTTGTGACATAGGAATAGAAAACCGGAATTTGCTGGAATTGTGTAACTCGAAAGCCTAGCTGATCGAAACTTGTAACGCAAACTGTTAGTTTGCGTGAATATGTCTCATTGGAGTGCGTGACCGGGGCACTAGCCCGACCGTAAGGGAGGGCTCATCTTAAAGGGCATAGAACATTGAGCCCTCCTTACAGTCGGGCTAATGCCCAGCTTCAATCCGTTCGACCACCAGCGCGCTGTTCTTTGATCCAAAGCCGATACAGTTGCAGAGCGCGACCCGCACGTCGCCTTTCCGCGCTTCGTTGGGGACGTAATCCAGATCGCAATTGGGATCCGGTTCATCCAAATTGATCGTCGGCGGGATTACTCCAGTCTCAATGGCGCACAGCGTTGCCCCCAGACCGGCGGCCCCGCTGGCACCTTGCGGGTGTCCGATCTGTGACTTCGTGGCCGACATCGGAGTTTCAATCGCCCGTCCATCCAACACCAGCTTCAGCGCGCTTGTTTCAATACGATCATTGAGCACAGTAGAAGTGCCGTGCAGGTTCACGTAATCAACTTCGGCGGGATCGCGTCCGGCATCCGCGAGCGCAAGTTTCATCGCGCGGGCCGGTTCGTCACCGGTTTCTTCCAGCCGCACGCGGTGATATGCATCACACGTAGCTCCGTAGCCGGTTACCTCCGCATAAATTTTTGCGCCGCGCTCCTTCGCCTGCTCAAATTCCTCCAGCACGTAAATCCAGGCACCCTCGCCCAAAACTATTCCGGAGCGATCGCGTGAAAAGGGACGCGATGCGCGATGCGGTTCGTCGTTGAACTCGTTGGTCAGCACGGTCATGAGATTAAACCCGGCGAGAATGCCCGGCGCGATGGGCGCATCGACTCCGCCGGTTAACATGGTGTCCTGCCGTCCGAGTGCAATGTGCTGGGCCGCGTAAGCGATAGCATCCGTCGAACTGGTGCAGCCGGTAGAAATGATGTGCGACAGGCCGCGCAGTCCAAAAGCCATGGACAACTCGCTGGATAGTCCGCCGTGGGTTGACGAGGGGATCGTGTAGACACTCGCTTTGTGCTTCGGTCCATGAAACCAATACGAATACTGTTGCTCGGTGAACGCTAGTCCTCCCCCTCCCGTTCCCAGGACCACGCCGATCGAACGCCGCTTTTCTAAAGTCAACTCATCCGTCTTAAGGTTTGCATCTTCCAGAGCTTCGCGGGCAGCGGCCAATGCCAGGGGCACTGTGCGAGGCACATGCTTGCGATCTTTGGGGTTGAGCTGCGCTTCCCAGTCGAAATTCTGAACCTGTGCCGCAATTTTTACCGGCGAGTCCGTCACGTCGAAGGTGTCGATCCTGCGAACCCCGCTCTCGCCGTCGACTAGTGCGCGCCAGTAGGCCTCGCGACCAATTCCAATAGGCGTGACACAGCCCATCCCCGTGATTACTACGCGACGCGGGATGAACTTGGTAAACATGTGTGCTTATCGGCCCAGGGCAGTAAGGTTTGATTTCGCGAAGCCCAGAATAGCACGAGGCCCAACCACAAAGACACAAAGGCACAAAGTTCAAGCCCCTGCTGATACTGAGCTTTGTGACTTTGTGCCTTAGTGGTTATCTGCTGTCGGGTCAGTTACTAACTGCCGATCTTTGTTCCACATTCATTGCAGAACTTAGATCCCGACTGCAACTGTGCGCCGCATTTAGCGCAGGGCGTTGGTCCAGCCGCCTCCATTTTGTTTCCGCAATCACTGCAGAATTTCGCGGCTGCCAGGTTGGGAGTTCCGCATTTACTGCAATCGGTTTTCGCTGCTGCTGCAGCTCCACCAGCCTGGCCCGCAGCTGCCTGGGTCTGATTCGACTGGTTCATTGCATTGCTCATCGCGCCGGCCATCGCATTCCCTATCGCGAAACCCGCGCCCAACCCCGCACCAGTTGCCGCGCCGCCTCCGCCGGTGTTCTGGGCAGCATCTCGCATGGCGTCGGCTGCCTGAAATTGCGCATAGCGCCCCACGTCGCCGATAACGCCCATCGAAGTGCGTTTGTCCATTGCAGCTTCAACTTCTGCGGGTAATGAAACGTTCTCGATGGCAAACTTCGTCAACTCCAAACCAAAACCCTTGAAGTCCTCCGCCATTTTCATGCGGCAAAACTTGCCGAGCTCGTCGTAGTTTGACGCAAGGTCGAGCGCAGCAATCTTCGACTCGGCCAGCGCGTCACTAAAGCCGCTCACCAGCGTTCGTTTGAGTTGGCCCTCGATGTCTTCCGTAACAAAGTGCGCGTTTGTGCCCGCCACCTCTTTTATGAAAGCCGCCGGATCGACCACGCGAATCGAGTAAATTCCAAAAGCACGTAAACGGACCATGCCGAAATCCGTGTCGCGCATCATGACTGGATTCGAAGTTCCCCATTTCAGATCCGTGAACTGTTTTGTGTTAACGAAATAGACTTCGGATTTGAAGGGCGAATTGAACCCATGTTTCCAGGCGCCGAGTTTCGAAAGAATCGGCGTGTTGCCACCATCGATCGTGTAGAGGCCGGGGCCGAATACGTCCGCTATCTGGCCCTGGAAAACAAAGACGGCTGCCTGAGATTCACGCACCGTCAGCCGGGCGCCATTCTTGATCTCCTGGCCCTGGACCGGAAAACGGTAAAGAATTGTGTTGCCCGAATCGTCAAGCCATTCGATAACTTCGATGAACTGTGATCGGATGGCGTCAAGAATTCCCATTTTGGTTTCTCCTCTAACTGATTGCGTAATCGTCGCGCGGCGGTTCTCGATCCGATCCAACCGCTCTCCTGATACGACCGAAGCGAAGTGTATGTTCGACCGCGGTAGCTGGTTCAAGGATATTGCATAACCGCGAGACGCGCCAAGCCTGAAGAGGTTATTCGTCAACCGCCGCGAGTTGCCCGTTACCACGCCTGCGATTGTCGTAAATCCGGAACAGGTAGAGGACCGTCAATCCGCCGATTATGTCTATGCCGCAATCGAGAATCGAGGCGCTGCGCGACGGATCATAACTCTGCTTAAATTCATCGAGAAACGAGCAAAGGGCAACCAGTATCAATGACAACTCGAACCAACGCCGGCGGAAAAATGGTTGCGACGATTGCGCAAAAACTCTGCGCGCCAGAAAGGCTAAAATCGCGTATTCCGCGACATGCGATGCTTTCCGCGTTAGGAAGTGGACCCCGGCGAGTTGGAGTTCACTAATCCCGGGATAGAGCCAGAGCAGAAATGGACGAACAAACCGTGAGGAATTCTCCGACGAAAACTCACCGCTCGAGGCATACAAGATAAACGCGATCCAGAGTATCAGTGGGCCATACCGGCCCAGTCGTCGCAATGGTGACGAAGGGTTTTGTGCCTGGGGGCGCTTATTCATAGCTGAACACTAAAAAAGGGAAGCTGCTCACGCTGCTTCCCTCATTCAAGCACAATCTCAAACCTTAGCAACCGTCTGATTCACTATAACGCCGCTGCGCCGGACACCACTTCGATAATTTCATTAGTGATGGCAGCCTGACGCACTCGATTCATATTGAGTGTAAGTGAATCGATGAGCTCGCGCGCGTTCTTGGAAGCCGAGTCCATCGCCGTCATCCGAGCGCCCTGCTCAGAAGCTACCGACTCGAGCAACGCGCGAAAGATTTGAGTTTCCACCAGGCGTGGAAGCAGTTGCGAAAAAATCTCAGCGGGCGGTTGTTCGTAAATGTAATCAACCAGAGTCAGCGGCTGGGCTGAACTTGAAGGCTCTTCGACATCCGACGTTTGCCGAGCGACCGGTAGAAGTTGTTCCGTAACCACTCGCTGCTGCAGCACCGATCTGAACTCGTTGTAAATGATAAAGACCTTGTCGATTCCTTCGTCTTCAGTGAATCGCTTGATGATGTCGCGCGCAATGTCGAGTGCTTCTGAAAAATCTACGCGCCCTTTGCCTGTTACTCCGATGTATTCGCCGGAAAGAGTAGCGCCGCGCCGGCGAAAGAAATCCCTGCCCTTTCGTCCGACCGGCAGGATTTCAACTTGCTTATCCGCATTATTTGTGACGAAGGCCTGACCAGCTTTGATCAGGTTTGTGTTGAACGCGCCGCAGAGTCCTTTATCGGCCGTAACGAGCACCAGGAGATAACGTTCGTCGCCGCGAGCGTCCAGCAAAGGATGATGAAAATTTTCGTCGGTCCTGTCGGCAAGACCGCCCAAAACGTCGGTCATCTTGTTTGCAAACGGGCGCGCTGTAACCACGCGAGTTTGCGCGCGCTTAAGCTTCGCGGCAGAAACCATTTTCATGGCTTTGGTGATCTGCTGCGTGTTCTTTACCGACTTGAGCCGGCGTCGGATATCGAGAAGGTTAGGCATGTACGAACAGTCTACGCTCCCACTGCAGCGGCCTGAGCTCTTTCACTCCAGGTCTCTTTGAAATCCGATAAAGCCTGTTTTAGATCCTTGATAATCTCTTCAGTCAAACTCTTCTTTTCGCGAATGCTCTGCAGGAGACCCGGATGTGAGTTTTCGATGAACTTCAACAACTCGGCTTCGAACGCTCTTACATCTTCCACCGGAACATCGTCAGCGTAACCGTTGCTCGCCGCCCAAATCACGAGGATCTGATTTTCGACGTTCATCGGTTGATATTGCGGCTGCTTCAAAATCTCAACCAGGCGCTGACCACGTGCGAGTTGATCCTGCGTCGCCTTGTCCAGGTCTGAACCAAACTGCGCGAAGGCCTGCAGTTCGCGAAACTGTGCAAGGTCGATTCGCAGCGTTCCCGCTACCTGTTTCATCGCCTTGATTTGCGCGGAACCACCAACGCGCGACACGCTGTTGCCGACGTTAATGGCCGGGCGAATGCCGCTATTGAAGAGATCGGCCTCGAGAAATATCTGTCCGTCAGTAATCGAAATCACGTTGGTCGGAATATACGCTGAGATATCACCCGCCTGAGTTTCAATGATCGGCAGGCTCGTCAAAGAACCACCGCCCTTGCTGTCAGACAATTTTGCGGCGCGCTCAAGCAGGCGCGAGTGAAGGTAGAAGACGTCGCCGGGATATGCCTCTCGACCGGGAGGGCGGCGGAGCAACAGCGAAATCTCGCGATATGCCGCGGCCTGTTTTGAGAGATCGTCGTAAATCGTCAAGGCGTGCCGGCCATTGTCGCGGAAATACTCGCCCATGGCGGCGCCGGAATACGGAGCCAGAAACTGCATTGCTGCCGGATCCGAGGCAGTAGCTTTGACTACGATTGTGTACTCGAGGGCGCCAAAGTTCTCGAGAGTTTTGACTACCTGTGCAACTGTGGAAGCCTTTTGCCCGATGGCCACGTAGATGCAAATTACATCTTTGCCCTTTTGATTGATGATTGTGTCGACAGCAACTGCAGTCTTGCCGGTTTGCCGGTCACCAATAATCAACTCGCGTTGACCACGCCCAATCGGAACCATCGCATCGATCGCTTTGAGCCCGGTTTGAAGTGGTTCTTTCACGGGTTGGCGATCGACCACGCCCGGCGCAATTCGTTCGATCGGAAAAAACGTATCCGTGACGATCGGTCCACGATCGTCAATGGCATTTCCGAGCGCGTCTACCACTCGGCCAACCAACGCATCACCCACGGGAACCTGCATGATTCGGCCGGTGCGCTTGACTAAGTCGCCTTCTTTGATCGTTTGAAAATCGCCAAAGAGCACCGCGCCGACTTTGTCTTCTTCAAGGTTCAACGCCAGCCCGCGCACTTCGTGTGGAAATTCCAACAGCTCGCCGGCCATGACCTTTTCGAGCCCATGGATCTCAGCAATACCGTCACCGACCTTGATGACCGTCCCAACTTCCATGACCGTTACGCCAGTTTCGAAATTCTCGATCTGCTTGCGTATGATTTCGTTAATTTCGTCCGCTCTGATTGGTTCCATCGTTATCCTCTGCTCTTAACCCGCAAGCTCTTCACCGAGCCGCCTGAGTTGATCACGAACTGATCCATCGTAAATAGTTGAGTCAATGCGGGTGACGATCCCGCCGAGAAGCGATTCGTCAGTCCCAAAGGTCAAACGCACTTTTCTGCCTGTCAACTTACCGAGCTTGTCGGCCAGGGACGCTCGCGTGGCCTCCGGCACCGGCCGGGCCGAGGTTACCTGAGCGCTGATCACGCCAGCGCGTTCATCCAATACCTGGGCCAGCTTGGCATTCACGGCGGGCAACTCGGCCAGTCGTTGGTTCTTTAACAGTGTGCGAAGGAAGTTTGCTGTGGTTGGTCTAACCTTAGTGCGGCTGATTAGTTCATTGAGGAGTTTACCCTTTTGGTCATACGCAACCGTCGGATTACTGAAAGCCTCGAGGAGCGACGCATTTGTGAGCATCATCTCTTCCCATGTATTCAGCTCCGCCTGGACCTCGGCAGCTTCACTCCGCGCTAATGTGACATCGGCTAACGCCGTTGCATATCGCCTGGCAACCGTCTGTGAACTCAATTGGCCGTCCTCCCGAGTTCTTCCACGCTGCGACTGATTAATCGGGCGTCATCCTCTGGCCGAATTTCTTTCTCGAGAATCTGTTCGGCCCGCTTGAGACTCTCCCGAGCGGCGAATTTCCGCAGCTCATGCTTGGCCGCCTGGCCCGCGCCCTCAATTTCGCGACGTGCCTGGTCTCGCATCTTCGTTATTTCTGCCTCGGTGGCTGCCAGAAGTCTGGCTTTTTCAGCTTCGGCTTCCGCGAATGCTCGCTCCTTGATGGTCGAAACCTCCGCGTCAAGATTAGTAAAACGAGCTTCTACCTCAGCCAACTTAGCCATCGCCCGATCTCTTTCTTCTCGCGCTGTCTCCAACTCTCTCTTGATCGCTTCACGACGAGTACGCAGACCCTCTCTCACTGGCCTTCCAAAACGTCGATGTAATAGGAACGCTACCGCAATGAAGAAAAGAAGGTTGAAAAACTTCCACAACTCAAGCCCGGGGTAGTTTGCCCACCACGGGGCCCACCCTCCTTCACTGATCCCGAGAAAACTAAATGTAGCTAATGTTAGAAGTAGCACGTTGAACCTGGAACCTATGGACTCGTTAGTCGATGTCTCTCTGCAGAATTTGACGGCTAATCTTCATAGCCACGGATCGCGCGTCCGCCTCCAGCGTCTTTTTAACTTCTGAGGTATCGCTCCTCAGCTTTTCCTGTTCGGCTGAAACCCAGCGACTGATTTCAGCCCTCACTTCCGCGACCTTTCGATCACGATCGCCTGAAAGGGTACTTCGCTCCTTCTCAAGATAGTGCGTAACCTTCAGTGCGAGCCTGACGCAGTCGCTGTTCGTATTCGCGCATTTTCTCGTCGACGGTGGCGAGAGTCTGAGCCGCTTCGGAAAGGCGCCCGCGCGTTCTTTGCTCGCGTTCTTCCAGAATTCGGTTGATTGGCTTTAGTAAGGTCGCGTTCAACAAGGCGACCATACCGCCGATAAGTACAAGATGGAGGAGCAACGTGCCATCCGGAACTAACTGGATCGAACCCTCAAAGAAACCAAGTGCCGGCACAGAGATCCCTCCCAACAAATCTGATTGCAACAAAAGCGTCGGAGTCTAACACCCGCAAAAAACACGGTCAAGCGCACTCCCGACACAGGCATTTAAGAACGTAAATACCAGAGCGAGGCGTACGGAGTTTTTAATTCTCGAACGAGCAGTCTGCCCAGGACGGATTGACCCCTCTTAACATAACCTTCCAACTGCCCCGACTTAGCCACAGAACGCCAAGAAACGAGGCATCGGCTCAATCGGAAGTCTTCGCAAAGGCTCGGTTGTACATTTTGCAACCGGAACCGTGTGCCGCTCGCCGGCTGAACCTCTGCGTGGCGGTGGTAATTAGTACCACGGGAAGTTACCGGGTTTCTACAAGCAACGAGTAGAGGCGATCCAAATCGGAAGCGTTGTAAAACTCAAGCTCGATCTTCACCGCCGGCGCCGCCCTTAGTTCTTACGATTCGCACCTGAGTGCCGAACTGCCGTCGCAGCTTCGTTTCTGCGGCCCGCACGTTTGCATCCGCTGGTTCTGCCTCGGCTGCCGATTTCCGGCTGGGTCGCTCTTCCAGTCGGCCCCTCACCAGTCGTTCGGTCGCGCGCACCGAAAGATCCTGCTCAATGATTCGCCTCGCCAGTCTCCTCTGCACATCGGCGTCTTCAAGCGCAATGAGCGTGCGCGCATGTCCGGTTGACAATCTCCCCACTTGGACCAGTTGTTGAATGTCTTCCGGTAGGCGGAGCAGGCGCAAATAGTTCGTCACGTATGAGCGGTCCCGACCGACGCGTTCGGCGACAGTTTCCTGAGTCAGCCCTAACGTTTCGATTAATTTCTTATAGGCCAACGCTTCTTCAATTGGATTCAAATCCTCGCGTTGAATGTTCTCGATGAGCGCCAGCTCCAGGATCTTGTCATCGGAGACATCGCGCAGGAGGGCAGGTATTTTGGTCAGGCCCGCCTTTTGTGCTGCGCGCCAACGGCGTTCGCCGGCAATTAGCTCAAACCGATCGCCCTTGGGACGTATCAGAATCGGCTGAACAACGCCATTGGTCTTGATCGACTGAGCCAACTCCTCGAGCTTCGCATCATCGAAATGCACTCGGGGCTGCAAGGCACTGGGATCGATGAGATCTATCGGAAATTCATTGGCCTCCTCGGTGGCGGGGGCCGCGCCTTCAGCCGAGAGCAGCGCTCCCAGCCCCCGACCCAATGCCTTTCGTGTCATGAGCCATTATCTCCTTACCTAACTGAACGTAGGCATCAGCGCCTTTGGAATGTGGATCGTAAAGCGTAATCGGCTTCCCGTAGCTCGGAGCCTCCGCCAAACGCACGTTTCTCGGAATCGTCGTTTCGAAAACCTGTTGACCGTAAAAGTCGCGAAGGTCCGCGGCAACCGCAGACGACAAATTGGTGCGCTCGTCGTACATCGTCAGGAGCAGTCCTTCAATGGTGAGGCCAGGATTGTGTAGCCGTCGGATTCGGGCCAGCGTATCAAACAACTCGGTCACGCCTTCAAGGGCGTAGTATTCACACTGGATTGGTACGAGCAGGGACTTTGCGGCTGTAAGTGCGTTCAAGTAAAAAGTCCCAGGGATGGCGGACAATCGATAATGACAAAACGGTAATTTTCCTCAATTGGCGGCCAAAGCTTCTCGAAGCCGAAACTCCCGTCGCTCCATCTCCACGAGCTCGACTTCGGCGCCGGCCAGATCTTTGTTAGCCGGCAAAACGGAAAGGTAGTCGGTTTCAGTCTTCGATCACGGCGTCGGCTACCGGCTCACCCATAACCACGGAATGATAAATACTCTTCCGAAAACTCCCTCGTTGAACCCCCACCCCCGACGTGGCATTTCCCTGAGGATCTGCGTCAACCAGGAGCACGGGAACCTGAAATCCAGCCAGGACAGCGGCAAGATTCACTGCCGTGGTGGTTTTCCCGACACCGCCTTTTTGGTTCGCGACCGCGATTATTTTCGCCATGAATTGCGTTTTTGACCTCTGGAGGGGTCAAACTTAACACAGTGAGAGGAAGTTTTTCTAGCAAAAGCCTAAATGTGCCGTTTTATTGACCTGAAAACGATGTTTCACGTGTCCCAATCGGCTAGGGGACACGTGAAACACTTAGCTGGACTGTGACGGTAAGTTTAAGTTAACAAAGAGGGTTGATAGCGCCGCGGCCGTTAGGCCGGGAATATTTCTAGCTTCTCCAAAGGTTCGGGGACGGGCCCGCTCTAGTCTCTCAATCATTTCGTGCGAGAGTCCGCTCAGCTGCCGGAAATTCAAGGTCGGCGGGATTGAAGCGAAATCGTGGTGCCGAAGTCGTTGAGCCACGGCTTTTTGGGCGTCGATGTATCCGGCGTAGAGATTATCTGCCAGGGCAGCCGCAAGATCCCTGGGAGTCGCAATTTGCTGAACTTCGCTCGGCAATAGCCGCTGAACGACGTCTGCGGTTATGCCTGCGCGTTTCGCCAGGTCAGCCAGTAGAAGGGAATCGCCCAAATCGGCCCCGCCTACGCTGTCGCTGGCTGCCCGGTAGGCCACATCACTTTTCTTCAGTCGCGTCGACTGCAATGCCGCGTTGATCCTGGCGATGCGATCTCGACGATCGTTAAATCTTTCCCAGTCAGTGTCTCCTACCAATCCTAACTCACGACCATAACCACTCAATCGTGCGTCAGCATTGTCATGTCGGAGCGCAAGCCGATATTCCGCGCGCGATGTGAAAATTCGATAGGGCTCGTCCACTCCCTGACGAATCAAGGTCATCAACCAGCACCCCAATGTAGGATTCCTCGCGGTTCAGACGAAAGGCGTCACGCCCCTGAACGAGCCGGGCGGCGTTGATTCCGGCGACGAGTCCCTGACAAGCGGCTTCTTCATAGCCAGTGGTGCCGTTTACCTGACCAGCGTGAAATAGACCTGGAAGGCGGCGACATTGCAGATCCGAGCCGAGCTCTCTTGGATCCACGAAGTCATATTCGATCGCATAACCTGGCCGAATAATCCTGGTTTCTTCCAGGCCACTAATCATTCGGACAAATCGTTGCTGCATCCCCGCCGGCATCGAAGTGGAAAATCCGTTCAGGTAGACCTCGTTTGTGTCGTGGCCTTCCGGCTCCAGAAAAAGTTGATGACGCTGCTTGTCCGCGAACTTAACAACCTTGTCCTCGATTGATGGGCAATAACGCGGGCCAGTACCTGAGATTTGGCCAGAATACAGCGGAGATTCGTCAAGGTTCTGGCGAATGGCGTCGTGCAAGTCGTTAGTCGTGTAGCCGATGTAACACTTGATTTGTGGCTGGTCTATACGAATCCGTAGAAAACGAGAAAGCTGTACGGGTCTTCGTCTGCCTCCTGACATTCGAAGGCCGACCAGTCAATCGTTCTGCCATCCAGCCTTGGAGGCGTTCCTGTTTTCAGCCGACCGACGGGAAAGCCGAGTCGTTTCAACGTGTCTGCCAGCTCGATTGATGCGGGTTCGCCGGCGCGGCCGGCGGTGTAGGTAGTTCGACCCGTGTGAATCAATCCATTTAGAAACGTCCCGGCAGCAATAATCACCGCTTGCGCAGCCATCCGTCGGCCATCCTGCATGGCGACGCCCTGAATTCTGCCCTGGTGGACTAGCAGATCGACAACCATGCCCTGGCGCAGATCAAGATTCGGAGTGTGCTCGAGCGTGGCGCGCATTTCCTTGCGATACAAAGCGCGGTCCGCCTGAGCTCGAGGCGACTGAACTGCGGGTCCTCTCGAACGATTCAATAGGCGAAACTGAATCCCGGTGCGATCTATCACCCGGCCCATTATTCCGCCGAGCGCGTCGATCTCACGAACCAAGTGGCCTTTGGCGATCCCACCAATCGCAGGATTGCAGGACATCTGACCAATCAGATCCAGGTTCAGAGTTACCAGCGCAGTATTCGCTCCCAGCCGCGCGGCCGCGGAGGCTGCCTCACAACCGGCATGACCGCCTCCAATCACAATCACATCAAAAATTTCGTCGAAGGCCATGCTATTTGCCTATACAAAAGGTGCTAAAAATTTCTGTTAGCAAATCGTCAGTTGTCGTCTCACCTGTGATCTCGCCGAGAAACTTGAGCGCGTTATGCAATCCGACCAGCACCAACTCCTCGCCCGCATGCTCGCTGAGCAGACCTACCGCCTCTCCCACAGACTGTTCGGCGCGTCGCAGCAAATCATAATGCCTGCTGTCGGTTATTAGAAACCCGGAGGCTTCCGAATCCACTCGTCCGAATGGTTGCAGTATAGCAGCAGCCAAAGAGTCGAGACCTTCACCCGTCAGCGCCGACAGATGGACCACCTTCGACTCCTTCGCAATTTCTTTCGCTACTTCGGACTGATGGACCAGGTCGGACTTGTTCACCGCCACGACATGTTCCGCTTCTTTGCTCTGCGCAAGGACTACCAGATCATCCGGGGAAAGTTCTGTCGAGCCATCGATGACTATCAAGAGAAGGTCTGCATCAGCAATCGCGCGATGCGTCCGCTCGACTCCAATCGCCTCTATCTTGTCCCCGGTCTTGCGAATACCTGCAGTGTCCGTGAGCGAGACGGGTATGCCATGCAGGTTTATCGATTCGGTAAGACTGTCGCGAGTCGTTCCCGGAACATCCGTGACGATGGCTCGGTCAAGCTTGCAGTAACCTATTGAAAAGACTGGATTTACCTACATTTGGGCGACCCACAATAGCGACACTGATTCCATCTCTCAACAAGTGGCCGGTGGAGTAGGTTTCAAGTAAAGCGGTGAGTTTGGTCTGCACTCCGGTCAGGCGAGTTCGCATCTCGGTGAGTTGGACTTCAGGGAGATCGTCCTCCACGAACTCAAGCGCCGACTCCAGCATCACGATCGCACTCACCAATTCGCGTTTGCACGGCGCGAGCGCGCTGGACAGTTCGCCGCTAAGTTGTCGTGTTGCTTGAGAGGCAGCTGAGCTGGTCCTGGCGTTTATCAGATCGCGGATCGCCTCCGCCTTGCTCAGATCTATCTTTCCATTTCTGCACGCCCGGAGGGTGAATTCACCGGGGCCGGCCAGGCGAGCGTCGAACAGCTGGGTGAGATCCAAAAGCTGTCGCAAGACGACCGGCGACCCGTGGCAGCTAATCTCAACCATGTCCTCGCCAGTGAATGAATGGGGCGCGGCGAAATAGCTGACTAAGGCGTAGTCGAGAACTTCGCCCGCGTCACCGATAACTATTTTTTTTAAAACAGTGTGATTGGGAGTGGGAGTGAATTCCTGGTCACGAATTAGAGAGCGAAGGACGGCCACCGATCCTGGACCACTCAACCTAATCACGCCGATCGCACTACGACCGGGTGGGGTTGCTACTGCGACAATAGTATCCATCGCGGTTGAAACGGAAGGGAACCAGCCGAGCTGAATTTTACTTAGTGGGTTTCAGCGAAACTTGTAACTTGCGCGCCGAACCTTCACCGACTGATTCGGTGACAAGGTCTTCGGCGTCGGCCAACGTGAGGTGAATGATTCGACGCTCGTTGGAGTTCATCTCACCGAAAACAAAAGGCAAACCGCTCGAGCGAACACGATTTGCAGCGTGGTTAGCCATTGCTCTCAGTTCCGCTTCCCGGGTCGCGCGAAAACCCTCAACGTCGCACACCAGGCGCTGGCCTTCGTCGAGTTTCCGTCCAAATGCCTGAGTCACAAGGTGTTGAAGGGCTTGCAGAAGCTCACCCCCCTCAGCTTGCAGAAGCTCCGAATCCGGACCGCTCAAGTCCAACAAACACTCGGAGGGGCTTTCGTTAACCGCAACTTTCACAGCCAGTCCCGTCCCTTCAAACAGAGACTGCAGAAACGCGCCCGCATCGGAGCAAACCTGTTGCATGGCTATTTGTTCCTTTGAGCAAACCTAAATCAAGCCGGGGACGGCTTAGGCGTTGCTTTCCCTTTCTTCGAGTTTGGCTTCGCTGGTGGCGGCGGTGCGTCATCCGGTGTTTGAGTCAAACGATTAATTATGAACTGCTGACTGAAACCCACGATGTTTCCGACCAGCCAATATAGCAGCAAGCCCGCCGGTGCGCCCCAAAGAATGTACAACATGAACAGCGGCATGCCGATCGCCATCATCTTTCGCTGAAGCGGATCCGCGGACGGGGCCGGCGTGATCAGCTGCAGGACGATCATCGTTCCCGCCATAAGGATTTCCAGAATGTGGAAGGGATCACCGGCCGAAAGATCGGGGAGCCAGAGGAAAGTGGCGTGACGAAAATCGAGCGAGATGGTGATGGCCCGGTAGAGTGCAAACAGAAACGGCATTTGAATGAGCAGAGGCAGACAGCCTCCCAGAGGGTTTCCCTCTTTCATCAAACGCAGTTGCTCGACCTGCAGCTCTTTAAGCCGCGGATCGTTTTGCTTCATCCCCTTAATTTTTTCCTGGAGCTCCTTCATTTTGGGCGCAAGTTTCTGCGCCTTTTTCATTGCTTTGGAGGAACGCCACTTCAGCGGGAAGAAGAGCGAATATATTCCGATTGTAAAAAGTATAATGGCGACGCCGTAGCTGCCGGTTAACTGACTCAGCCATTTGATTGATCTCAGGATTGGAACCGCGAGCGGCCGAGACAACCACCTGAACCAGCCATAATCAATTAGGCCCTCGAGATCTATGCTGCGGCCAACGATTTGGCCAATGTTTTGGCTGGCTTCGGTTAAGAGGTAATGATCTTTCGGTCCCGCGTAAACTTCTGTCAGCGACCCATCAGCGGGAATCGGAACCCATGCGTTGATTAGGTATCTCTTCTCGGGATGGCCATTTCCGGAGTAGTCAAACTGCGTGGTTTGAAACTCCAAACCTTCGAGTTTCTTCGAGGAAACTGCCACCATCGCGAAATATGTGTCGCCGATTCCAGCCCAATCGATCGGGCCAGCGATTCCCATTCGATCGGGAGTTCCGGTGTTCTCATTAATCGCGTGAGCCAGAAACCGCTGAACTTCAACCTTGTCACTTCCGGCAGCGACTATCGCTTCCGGAGCAACAGAATAGAAGGTGTAGTGTTTGACTCCCTGGTCACCGATGCTTGGGCCAACCCTAACCTTCGCTTGTGGAATGACCTTTTCGTTTCGCTTAATCGTGACTTCTAAATCAACTGAATAGCGATCGCCGTCAAAGACGAGCGTCTTAACAACGTCGAGGCCTGTGGACTTGTCGGTCAGACGAAAAGTGATTCGCTTCTTTTCGCCGGCGCCGAGCAAGATCTCACTGTCACCAGTGCCCGCATCAACACCCTCAATTAAGTAGTCTCTCGAAAGCAACAGGCTATCCACGGCGCCATCGCCGGTTGCCAACTGCAGCGGGGCTTCGCGCGGCTCTCTCTTGAGGCCTTCCTGTGAAATTAGCTCGAGCGGAATTTTTGCACTGCGGTTTCCGGCCACCGAGTAGACGTCGGAATTGCTGTCCTTATTCTTTGAGATTATCCAACTTACGATCTCAGCTCCGCGGCTATCGATTTTCGCCTTGTACAACGCGCTCTTGATCAACAACGTGCGATGTGGAGCCAGAGTCGCCGGTTCCGGAGTTGGACTTGCTGCACCTGCAGGGGCGTTCGTGCTCTGCGTGCCTGATGGGGTTGCCGGTGAAGCCGCCGGCGATGAAACAGGCTCAGGAGTTTGCGAAACTGATTGCTGTGGACTGGGCTGCGCTGCAGGGGTTGGATTGGGCGGCGGCTGGGGGATCAAATAACTCCACAGAAAAAGGATTGCGGTAGAGATCAAAAGCGCGAGTATTAACCGTTTTTGTTGCATTTAATTGAGATCGATAGCTTTAAGCCAACTGACGAACCGGCCCCCGCCACGTCATTTCACAGGATCATAGCCACCTGGCGTGAAAGGATGGCAGCGCAGTAATCTTCGCAGCGCCATGACACTTCCCTTCATGGCGCCATAGCGATTAATGGCCTCGACGGCATATTGCGAGCAAGTGGGTTCGAATCTGCAAGAAGCTGGAAGAAACGGCGAGATGACCAGTTTATAAAATCTAAGAAATGCGATGAGTACTGACTTCACGTAGCTGCTTATCCGGGCACGCCGGGCCTATTCTCTCTTCGCTTGTTCTCTTCAGTCGCCACTCGCGCTACCAATTTTTCAAACTCTTCAATCGTCGCCGTCACTTTGAATGAAGGCAATCTCCGCTTTGCGTTAATTACCCAATCATAGTGTTCGTTTAAGCTGATCAGCGAAGTTCTTCTCAAGCGAAAAGTCTCTTTGAGTAACCGCCGCGCCCGGTTCCTCTGAACTGCATTCCCGACAGCTTTGCGTGAAGCTGTGATTCCCAGACGGTCCTGCGACAGATTGTTCGGCAATACAAACGCTGTCATGAGTGAGCTGTCGTAACGCCTGCCGTGCCGATAGACCTTTTGAAAATCCCGACTTCCGCGAAGATACGGATTCATCAACGGCAATTTTTAGTAGTGGGCTGGCGTTAGACGATGGCGACCCTTCGCGCGTCTTCGCTTCAGGACGAGCCGACCGGCTTTGGTCGCCATTCTGGCTCTGAAGCCGTGCGTCTTGGCTCGACGGCGATTGTTTGGCTGAAAAGTTCGCTTCGACATAGTTATAATTCTCCCCCAAAAAAGAAACCGTAAGACTAGCTGGCAGTAGACCAACTGTCAAGAATGCGTGCCCCCAGCGACGGCCAGTCAACAACGGGTTAGAGATTGCGTTTGCCCAATTCTTCAGGGCAAGATTGAGAACAGAACAAACAAAAAACTCTCACGGTGTTTTATCGCGACGGCTGTCTTGCTCAAACCAAACCTGTGTGTTAGTCTCCGGCACATTCAACTCACTCCTTGTAAGTGATTGATAAATATCAACTTAAAGCTTTACTTTAAGCCGTTGGGAATTTCCACAAAGCTGCGGAAAAAGCTGTGAATAACCCGGAACGGCGCCTCCGGCCACTCTTATCGAGGTTGTGTTGATTGGTTCCGGGGGTGCTCCGCTGTTTTTTCTAATTCGAAAAGAGATCTTTATTCTCGAAAGCAATCAAACCAGTGATGAGTCTTGTTGAAACTAACCTTTGGGATTCTGTTCTCCGCACGATAAAAACCAAACTTCAAGGAGAAAGCTTCGAAACGTGGTTCCACCCGATTCGATTTGAGGGAATCGATCAGTCTCGCCGGCTGGTTCGTTTGCGCGCGCCCAATCAGGTCGTTCGCGATTGGGTGAAAGTTAACTATGCCAACCTGATCGATCAGTCGTTTGGTGAGGTCAGTCTCGGTGGATACTCAGTCGAGTGGAGGCTGCCGGAAGAAAACCTCAAATCAGCCATCCAGTATCCGCCGCAACCGCCCACTGCAGATCTAACTGCTCCGCACGCCAAAGAGTCTTCAGACCTGGTTACTGAGGTAGCTGTCTTACCAACTCCGGTTGCTGAGAGTTTACCTCAGGAAGTTAAGCCGGTTTTTGATCCGACCCTAAACTCAAAGTACACCTTCGACAGCTTTGTGGTTGGCTCGTGCAATCAGTTTGCCCACGCTGCCTCGCTTGCCGTGGCTGAAGCGCCAGGGAAAACTTACAACCCGCTGTATCTGTATGGTGGCGTCGGATTGGGAAAGACCCATCTCATGCACGCGTGCGGTCACGCTATCAAACAGCGAAACCCTCACCTGCGACTTTGTTACCTTTCTTCCGAGCGGTTCATGAACGAACTGATCAACTCGATTCGGTATGACAAGACGCAAGCGTTTCGGGAAAAGTATCGCTCCGTAGACGTGCTGCTCATAGATGACATTCAGTTCATGGCCGGAAAGGAACGCACTCAGGAAGAATTTTTCCATACGTTCAATTCGCTTTACGAGTTACAGAAACAGATCGTGATTACGTCCGATTGCCCGCCTCGCGAAATCCCAACGCTGGAGGAGCGGTTGCACTCTCGATTCGAGTGGGGATTGATCGCTGATATCGAACCGCCTGACCTCGAGACAAAAGTGGCCATTCTCAAGCGTAAAGCTGAGACGATGGGTGTTTCTATTCCTGATGATGTTGCGCTCCTAATCGCCACGCGGGTTAAGAACAATGTTCGGGAACTGGAAGGCTCTCTGATAAGGCTGGTCGCTATTTCGTCGTTGCGCGGGCTTCCGATTTCGAAAGACATCGTCCAGGATGCGATTCGAAATATCGCCGGTGAAGAAGATTCAGGCGTCATTACGATCCCGCAGATCCAGAAGGCTGTGGCGACAAGTTACAAGTTAACCGTTGAACAGTTGGTTTCGAAAAGCAATTCTCGCGCAGATTGCGTTTCCCGCGACAGATCGCGATGTACTTGTGTAAGCGACTGACGAAACACAGTTTCCCTGAGATAGGTCGCGCGTTTGGCGGGAAGCATCACACCACCGTCATGCACTCGTGTGAAAAGATCCAATTCTTGAGCGGCTGCCGACTCTGGTTTTCAGCGCCTGCTGCTTGATCTGTCAGAGGCTCTCCAGAAATAGGAATCAGTTTTCCACAAGATTTTCTTCGCGGCAGTTTTTCTCCGTGACCAGAAATTGCTGTGATGAAACAACAATCTCCACAGACTGCTTGGAAGTCAGCCTGTGAAAAGAATAGAATGTTTGCCTCGCAGTTAGTTTTTAACAGCGGTAGAGTTTTCTTGTTGCGAATTCCACCGGCTCGCTAAGAATGTTTGGTAGGTTTTTTGCTGGAGATATGTGCTTTTTCCACATCTCAACAGGCCCTACTACTACTGCTAGGAAATATATAAACACTTTGTTTTAGATCAGAAACAGAAAGCACCGAGGATATTAAACTATGGCCGTGAGTGAAGGCGCGAAGCGTAAGGAGTCGAACATGCAATTTGTTGTCAGTAAACAAGACCTTCAGCGAGAGCTTGGTTTCGTCCAGGGTGTTGTTGAAAAGAAAAATACAATCCCCGTTCTTTCAAATATTCTCATCGAGAATCTCGGTGACCACACGATTCGGCTGACCGGAACGGATCTCGAAGCGACTATTCGTTGTGAGATGGAAGCCGATATTTCCACCGAAGGCAAGATTTGCGTTCAAGCGCGAAAACTTTTTGAAATCGCCAGACTCCTTCCCGATGCGCCCGTAACTTTCAAAAAGGAAGCGAACGACTGGGTTACGGTTACCTGCGATAAAACAAAATTCAAGATGGTAGGCGTGTCCAACGAGGCGTTTCCTGAAGTTCCGTCCACAAAATCTGCTCCGACAACGATTTCGGCCGCCGTTATCAAGACCTTCATCGACAGGACAATTTTCGCTATTACCCAGGAAGAATCGCGTTACACGCTCTCGGGCGCAAAGCTCATCATGGATGCCGAGGGCGCAAAAATGGTGACTACCGATGGCCACCGCCTCGCTTACATTGAGCGAAAGAGGCACTGCCAAAAACGGCGCGAGTGAAGCAATTGATACGCTTATTCCCCGCAAGACGCTGGCGGAGTTAACCAAGATTGCCACCGGTCACGAAGGCGACATCAACATTTGGATGGATGCCAACCACATCTTCTTTGAAGTTGGTAAGACGACTATTGATTTCGCGAATGCTGTACGGGCAGTTTCCAAACTATGACATGGTGATGCCCAAGACCAACGATAAGAAAGTCGAATTTGATAGCGCGCTTTTGAATCAAGCTATCAGGCGCGTAGCGTTAATGGCGGATGAACGGTCCCGTTCGATTCGATTCCATCTGGAGCCGGAGCAACTCGTGATCAGTTCGCAAAACGCCGAAGAGGGTGAAGCAAGCGAGACGGTACAAACAGACTACAGCGGCGAAGAAACCGACATTGGATTCAACGCGCAGTATCTTCAGGATTTTCTAAACGTGATTGGTGATGGAAAAGTCGCTTTCGAGTTTAAGGATGGCAACTCCCAGGCGCAATTACGTCCGGCCGACGGCGGCGAGTACGACTACAAATACGTCGTGATGCCAATGCGAATTTGAGTTTTAAGAAGTGATGGAAATGAGTGGGGATGTGTGGCGACATCTAAGTTGCGGACTCTACATCTAAGTTGTGGAAATTACATCTAAGTCGTGGACTTTTCGGCTAGATTTGAAGGTATCGGCGACATCTATGTTGCGGACTTAGCTGTTAACCGAAAAGAAAGTCCTGCAACAGCGACTGCTTGGCTTATTAAGGAGGGCCACGTCAAACGCTAGCCTCGGCGGCGTGAGACATCTACTCTGATTACTTGCTTCGGACTTGTTGAATGCTGGTCGGCGAAACCTTGAGCGAATAAACTTTCTGCGCACCCAGAACCTGTTTCAGTTCGCGGAACCGATGAAACGACGTCAAGCACGCCGATCATCTTCCTGACTATGGCCAATCATCAGTAGCGCCGGTATAACTTTGCCAATTCGCATAATGATCCTCCTCTACTGCTAGAAAACGCTGAACCGGTTCGATTTCGTTTCTGTCTTTTGTGACTGACGAATTTTGGTTTATCTGCCTTTCCGCCTTATTGGCGTACGCGACTTTGACGGATTCTCAATGATAGTCCTGCAGCCGTTGGTTTAGGGTGTTCGTAGGAGCTGAGTTCGCGTTGAACACGTTTATGGAGCCGACAATATTGCTTCGCAGATGCCGAGGTCATCAGCGCCCTAGCTTGAGTCTTCAAGGCTCTGCGAGGTCCGGTTCAGCTTAGAGGGAACACAAGGGTTCCAGCATTTTTAAGATAGACGGCTCAACTCTGGGCATAGCCGATAGATTTCTTGATTGTCCATCGACCGTTTTCCTTGGTGCAGGTAAATAGAAAAGTATACTTATACTGCACACGAATACTTCTGCGTCGCGTTACAGCGTCTTTCAGCGCGATTCTCGCCAGGACACTTGATCCCTCGACCGTGAGTGGTTGATACGTGAAGAAAACGACTCGCCCGACTCGATCAGCGATTTCTTGAATTTCGTCCTGGCTCAATGAAAGAACTTCTCTCTCTTGTATCTTAGGCAAAGGAAATTTCACGCTGCTGCACAATACGATCAATTGAGACGTCCCCAAGAGGCGTTTTGTCTTCTCCTCGTCATCCGCGATGTCGCGGACAACCAACTCAAAAATTTGCGCTCTATCGCTCTCGCTAATCACCAAATGAGGTTCAAATGTCGCGCTGATTTTAACCTCAGGCTCGCGTCTAAGACGCTTTCTGATTGCCGCCTCTAACGCTAAAACATCAACTTCCCAAACACCCGACTTGGTGACTACTCTACTTACAGCCACAAAACGATGGCCCGGTTCCCCTACAATTCCTTCTATTCTTGCGCGGTCAATCTCGGTAGCACCGGCAGCAATTCGTTCTGAACTGAAGCCTACTTTCGCCCTAACCAGTTGGCCCTCCGAATCGGCAACGAAAACTAGTAGGTAAGTCTCTCGTATTTCCTCTTCTGAGACATTGCTAATGGAATAGTCAAGCTGAGAAGCAATCAACGAATCCTCTATCGTCGCGCTGGCTATTCTTACCGGCATCTGTAACCCTCCCCAAAAACAAGACCATTGAAAAGTAGAGGTTTCCGGGCGAGTATGACGCCAGGAGGCCCGAATGCGAAAGAGCAAATTCAGCGAGAACACGATCATCACGATCTTGAAAGCGGTTGAAGGTGGACGAGCGGTACGAGATGTTTGTCGCGAGCATGAAGTCAGCGAAGCGACTTACTACAAGTGGAAGACAAAATACGGCGGCATGGAAGCGGCAGACATAAAACGTTTGCGTGAGCTGGAAGAAGAAAACCACCGCTTAAAACAGATGTATGCCGAGTTGTCTTTGGATCATCGGATCTTGAAGGATGTGCTCACAAAAAAGCTGTAAAGCCGGTAGTCAAGAGGAAGTTGATTGCCGGCATACGTGAGCAGTACCGGATTAGTGAGCGGCGCGCCTGCCAGGTCTTGGCGTTGCGTCGCTCGGTCTATCGTTACCGGCCGCTGCCGAACCGGGATGGCGAGATCATCAAGCTGCTCTTGGAATTGGCCCATGCGCGGCCGGAACAAGGCTTTGGTAAGTTGTTCCCGAGGCTGCGAGCGCTCGGTCATCGCTGGAATCACAAACGCGTCTATCGCGTGTATTGCAGCCTGAAACTGAACAAACGAAGAAAAGGCAAAAAGCGTTTGCCGACAAGATGCCCGGCGCCGTTGGTTGTGAGTGAAGCGATGAATGAGTGTTGGTCAGCGGACTTTATGAGCGATGCGTTGTGGGGTGATCGGCGCTTTCGCACCTTCAACGTGGTGGACGACTTCAATCGTGAACTGCTGGCGATCGAAGTGGACTTCAACCTGCCGGCCAAACGCGTGGTGCGCACGCTCGATCGGATAGCCGCTACCCGCGGCTACCCGCTCAAGCTGAGGTTGGACAATGGGCCAGAGTTCGTTTCCGTGGCGTTGGCTGATTGGGCCGAACAGCACGGCGTGGCGCTGGAGTTCATCAAACCCGGCAAACCAATGCAGAACGGTTTCATTGAAAGGTTCAATCGCAGCTACCGGGAGGCGGTGCTCGATATGTTTGTGTTTCAAAGCTTGAGCGAAGTCAGAGAGCAGACCGAAAAGTGGCTGCGCGAGTACAACGAAGAACGGCCACATGAGTCTCTGGGCAACATGACGCCCAGGGAATACCTGTTAACCCAAAAACCCGAAGTCTCTACTTATGAGTGGTCCTAAACAGGGGAGGGTTACATTGCTATAAACTCTTTTATCGGTGGCCAAAGTCGACGTAGCCCAAAGATTCTCATAGTCTTCCCACTCACACCCCCAAGGGAGGAGTGCGGTTTGTGTTTTGATGAAATCGTAACTAGGAGTGTGCCATGACTAACATTCTGTCTATCACCTTCCGTAATTGCCTTGGCGCTTTGTTGTTGCTCCTTCTGTTAGCGACGAATGCAAGCGCGCAAATCACTTGGGATTTTGAAACCGGTAACTTAATCGGTTGGATGAACCGGAACCGCTTTCGATCGTCAACCGACGTACCAGGATAATGTCCAATGGCGGCAAGCCATCGCCGTTAATCATCAAGGTAGATTCTGGATTGGGACTTTTGAAAACCATCCTGACTCCAGCATGCCTCCCGGAACTACCCAGGGAGACGGCCCGCAGGGCACACTCACTTCGCCTGTCTTTATCATTTCCGGGAATCAGATTTCGCTCCTGCTGGGCGGAGGCGCAGATCTGGCGGTGGTGCGCGCCGAGTTGCTCGTACGCACGACCGTCGCCAACCGATCAAGGTTCGAGAATGTTCGCGATCCCGACGGAAGGCTTTTCTCTTACCCACGTGTCAACCTCCCGGACGGCCCGTACTATCAGATACATGCTAATTCGGGCAGAAATTCCGAACGCATGGAATGCGTGAACTGGCCGGTTAGAGAATTCCGAAATGAACAGGCTCGAATTCGCATCGTGGATCAGTCAAGCGGTCCATGGGGTCATATCAACGTAGACGACTTTCGCTTCGACGGCGGCAACCCGTCTCTAACGGGGATGCCGGGAGACATCTGGATCACAAACATTGAAGCAACGCAGGTCATCCAGACGTTCCCGAGCAATGGCGTTCCGTTAATCGCAAACAAACCAACGCTGGTTCGGGTCTACGTGGCGGCTCGAGACGATAGCCTCGGCCGGTGAGCTTCGAGAAAGCAGCTTCGGCAATTAGCGGCCTGGGGACGGGTGGGCAACTGCGTCACGCACAGCTTACCGCTTAGATAGCTACGTCCCGGTCATAGCCCGGGGGATGCAAACCGGATTAAAGGTTCTCATTGCGATTGCGATGGTGGAAGTCAAACTAGTGGGCAGGACGCAAAATGTTAGTGCAGATAAGTGTGGTAGGCAGAGCATTCCCGCGAAGTAGCCTGAAACCTAGGGTTTTTGAAGAGTTCACGACTTAGATGTAGCTGGGAATATGGTAGGATCAAAAGAGTTCGCAACTTTCAGTTTTTCGGCTCGAATTTCACGTGAGCAGAATCAATACTTTACGAACACAAAGGTTCGCGACATAGATGTAGTTGGACAGTGAGGAGGAGTCACGAACAAACTCCGAGGTTTGAGATACTCCTCGCTTGTTGATTCTCCTCCTTCTTTTAATTTCAGATCACTGACTTGATCTGGCATCCCAAAATCAGCTTCTTTAAATCTCCGATCGTTACAACATTACAGCCGAATCGTTCTCGTCTTTATACGGGAGCGCTTAAATTCCTTGCAAGAATTCTTTTAGTTCAATACACTCCGGGCGCTTCAAATCCATCCTGTTTTTACACCTCGCAATAATGTGGAGGAAAGATGATTCCCAGAAAGTATATTCAGAAACTCCGTAATGAGATGGCCGGCAGGCTACTCGAAGCTGGTGATCCCGGTTACGACCAGTCGCTGGTTATCGACAACGGACGCATCGATCTCCGTCCGGGCGTGGTGGCGATGTGTGCGAACGCGCAGGACGTTATCACCGCTTACAAGTTCGCCATCGAGCACGAGATGTATTTCACTGTGCGCGGTGGCGGGCACAGCGCTGCCGGCTACTGTCTGAACCAGGGCGGCATGGTCATTGATCTCACCAACATGACTGCCAAACGACTCGACGTCGACCGCCAGGTCTGCTGGGCCCAGACAGGCAATCGCTGGCACGATCTCTACATTTTTTTGCAAAGCACCAACACTGGTTACATACCCATCGGCGGCGGCTGCCCGACGGTGGGTATCCCGGGATTCATGTTGGGGGGCGGACTCAGTTTCGTCTCCCGCTCATACGGCCTGAGTGTTGACAACCTCGTTTCAATCGACATTGTGACCCCGGACGGCAAGCTGCGTACGATCTCTGCCGATTCCAAGTCGAAGGAAGATCAAGACCTTTGGTGGGCGTGTCGCGGAGGAGGAGGCGGAAACTTCGGGATCGCCGTAGCCTTCGAGCTTCGGGTGCACAAGCCACTCACGCCGACAATGCTAGTGGGCCAGATCCGCTATCCGGCCGAGGCGGCGCAGGAAGTACTCGGCTTCTACAACGAATGGATCGAGACCGTGCCCGACGAGCTGGCGGTCTATGGATTCATGGGGCCGGTCTCGCTGCCGGCACATCCCGACATCAAGGTCCACTCCATAGGTCTCACGCCAATTTTCAACGGTGACGCGCGTCAGGGGATGGACTTGATAGCGCCAATCCTGAAGTTCTCCACCATCTTCATTAATCTCTACAACATGTCCCTGCCGGACTTCGAAATCTATAACGGCCTCCTGACCATTGTAGGCGGCAAGCAGGCATACATCCGCTCCGGCTACATGGCGCCGAAGGCGATGACGTCGTCAGCCATCAGCACTCTTACCGATGCGATGGGCAGCGCGCCCTCGCCCGACAGCTTAC
The DNA here is from genome assembly GCA_963724185.1 of Pyrinomonadaceae bacterium. Lineage (GTDB taxonomy): Bacteria > Acidobacteriota > Blastocatellia > Pyrinomonadales > Pyrinomonadaceae > PSRF01. The sequence continues at coordinate 860,228 of CAVRTN010000004.1, forward strand.
TGGTCTGGACACACACCGGAGGAAAGGTCTCCACCGTGGCGAAAGACGCAACTGCTTATTGGCACCGCGACGCGCGCTTCCTGTGGGAAGTGAAGGCCATCTACACCGGGAACGATCAGATGCAACAAAACGTCGAATGGGCTTACAAACTCGGAGAGGACATGCGCCCCCACGACATCGGCGCTTATTGCAATTACATCGATCCGCTGCTCACCAACTGGAAGCAGGAGTACTACGGAGACAATTACGACGAACTGGTTAGGATCAAGAAGAAATGGGATCCCGACTGCCACTTCAATTTTCAGCAGGCGATCGGTTCGCAGTTTGAGCCCACAGCCGGCGATTTCGCACCGCTCTTCAACACGTCCATCGACTAAGTCGACACGGAGGATCCATGATAAGACTGATCACCATCCTCGCCGCGGTGCTGCTGGTAACCGCCCCACCGCAGACGCCGCCACCCATTGTGCTAAGCCCTGCGATTCCTGGCGACGTAAACGTCACCGCCACTACGTTCAGCATTGACACGTTCCAGCCCGACTTCGATATCTACTCCTGGAACACATTCATTGCCCTGAACTGGCCGCCTGGCCCAAACGGCAACGCCGATCCGACGAAGAAGATCGGTCAGAACGGTGACAACGATACGGTGTGGGAGCACTACCGCGACGTGGGCAACATCTTTCTTCCCGGCGGTGCAAGGCCGACCTGGAGCGGTCCGGTTCCGATCCCCGACGCCTGCCAGTCGCTCAATAAGGGCAACCTGGAAGTGGTCACGCAAATCGGCAAGAACCTGCTGACGCCCACGGTGGTCTCGGCGATGAGCCAGCCGTTCAATACCGGTCCGATCATCGATCAGAAGGGCGTCTTCACCCGCTTCCAGATCGTCGTAAACAAGACGATGTTCGACTACATCCTCGCGAACTCGCTCTACTCGAAGGCAGGGCAGAAAGCGTTTACGCCGCCAGTAAACTTTACGTCGGGCTCGATCGACAGCAACGGTAAGACCCTGGTAGAAGGCGCCATCATGGTCAAGACCGCCTGGAAGGTAATCGCTCCCGCCGACAAGCCGCGCTTCCATTCCAATAACGTTCTGGTCTATTCGCCGGCTTCGGAGAATCCGAAGTTTCCGGCCCAGTGCACCATGAAGACGGTAGGTCTGGTTGGCATGCACATCGGCCACAAGACGCAGTCTGCGCCGCAGTGGCTTTGGTCGACCTTCGAGCATGTGGACAACGTGCCGACCGATGCTGAGGTCAAGAGCGGCAAGCTCAAGGCGCGGTACAACTACTACGACCCTAAGTGCAAAACCTGCAGAGTGAATATCGTTCCGCCGCGGCCGTGGGACCCGACGAAAGTCAGCGCCTTCCATAGCCAGATCGTGCGGATGAACCAGTTCAACCTGACGATCTATGCGAGTAGTGCCGCCTCGCGCAATGCCGACGCACAGAAATTGCTCCGCGGAGTTAATCCGAAGTCGGTGTGGGCCAATTACCAACTCATCAGCACCATGTGGCCCACCGATCCTAAGCAACCGTTCGGCGCCCCGGCCCCAACGTTTCTCGCTAACACTACCCTTGAGACTTATATCCAGGGGACTGTGCCGAACGTTTCGTCAAACTGCATCGAGTGCCACAACAACGCCACCATGACCGTGCCGGTGCCCAGCGACTTTACCTTTGTCCTGCAGCGCGCCCAGTAGAAGAAAGGGATGAGACCATGACCGATACACCGACCCCCGCACCCGACGCCGACGTTCAGGACTTCGCCGACATGTCGGCGGCGCTAACGGGATTTTTGTCGAGCGTGCTCAAGCCGCAGCTCGATCCTGTGGGACTGGCTCGTACTTACTACGAGTTTGCCGTGGCGCAGGTAAGTGCGCCGCAGATGAAAGCGTTGCTCGATGCGTTCCGCGCGATCAAGTCGCAACCGCCGCAAACCATCGCCGACACACTGCTCGAAACCGCCACGCCAGACCCAACTAAGCTCTCGCAAACGGCCTACCTCGCCCAGAGCATCGTTGCCATGTGGTACCTCGGCTCGTGGTACCCGCCGGGAGTGCTGGGCGGAGGCGGATTCGCCCCGGTGGCGCAGCAGGTCATTTCTTCGGCCGCCTACACCAACGGATTGGCGTGGCGCGTCATGCAGTCGCACCCCATGGGCTACAGCCCATTCGTCTTCGGTTATTGGAGCCAGCCGCCCGCGTCGCTATCGAGTTTCGGTGTGAACACCGGAAACGGAGGTGGACAATGAGCCCACAGCCTCCGCAATACGACGTGGTCATCGTCGGCGCCGGCGTGTCCGGCAGTCTTATCGCTAAGCAACTCGGCCTGGCCGGCAAGAAAGTGCTGATTCTCGAGGCTGGACTCCCCGTTCCTGACAGTCGCGAGGAGTACATGGAAAACTTTTATCTCGCGCTGGCCAAGACCCCCGAGTCGCCATATCCGACGCTCGCCGGACGCCAGGGCTCGAAGAAGAATCCCGTGGGTGAGCTGCCCAACCCTGCAACTCTGCCCACGCCGCGCGCGACGGTGTTATCCCTCGGCCAGTCTCCCGATGTCAGCTATCTTGTGCAGAAAGAACCGTTCAACTACGTTCACAGAAACGATCCCAAACCGCCCCCTCCCGAGAATCCGCCGACAGACAAGCTAACGGGCCAAGTGCGCGGCCTCCAGTTTTCGAGCACTTTTGAGCGCAACGGCGGCGGCACGTCGTGGCATTGGCTCGGCACGTCGCTGCGCGAGTTGGAAAACGACATACAACTCAAGACAAAGTATGACCACGGTTACGACTGGCCGCTTACCTACAGCGAACTGCAGGAGCTCTGGGCGCTGGCCGAGAAAGAGATCGGCGTTTCGGCCAGCGTGGCTCAGCAGGAGCCGCTCGAAGTTGTCGGATTGAAGTATCCGCCGGGTTATCAGTATCCAATGCAGGCGATCCCAATGAGTATGGTTGACCAGGCCGTCAGCAACGGCGTGGCAGGACTGCAAGTGCCGGGTATGCTCGATGGAGGAGACGACACGCTCTACGACGTCTTCGTTAGTCCTACTCCGGCAGGACGCAACTCCGAGCCGTACGACGACCGCCGCGTCTGCGCCGGCAACACGAACTGTATCCCCATCTGTCCCATTCAGGCGAAGTGGGATCCGACCGTCACCCTGGGCAAGGCGCTCGACACCGGCAAGGTGACGATGAGCTATCAGTCAGTAGCGTATAACGTCGCCGTCGAGGGCAAGAACGCCACGCGCGTTGACTACTACCAGTGGTCGCGCGACAAGAGCGGCCGGCTCTCCAAGGTCTCCAAGGCGGTCACCGCCAAAGTCTTTGTCCTGGCTTGCCATGCCATCGAGAACGCCAAGCTGCTCATGTTGTCAAACAAGTGGAACGGTATCGCCAACAGCAGTGATCAAGTCGGCCGTAACCTGATGGACCACCCGCTCTATCTGACCTGGGCGCTCGCGCCGGCGCCGATTTTCGGCTATCGCGGGCCGCTGGCCACCTCGGGCATCGAGTCGCTGCGCGATGGAGCGTTTCGAAAATTCAGATCGTCCTTCCGCATGGAGATCGGAAACGAGGGATGGAACTTCTCGAAAGGCGATCCCTACACTACGACGATGGACTTCATCCAGGGGACGAACAACTCGGCGGTCAATCCTGTCGATGGCAGCGGCCAGCCAGTTCGTCTCGGCGGCCTCAAACTGGTGGAACAGCTTAACAACATCTTCACTCGGCAGTTCCGTATCGCCTGTATGTTCGACCAGTCGCCGCTCGCGGAAAACCGCGTCACGCTGGATCTCGACAATAACCGCAAGCCGAACAACGTCGACGGCCTCGGACTCCCGCGACCGAAAGTCGAGTACGGCCTCGATCCGTACACGATGGAAGGGTTCCGCATGGCCGCATACGTCTGCTCGAAGATATATGAGCGAATGGGGGCGAAAGAGTTCACCACCAACGGCGTTGGCGACGCCGGCGACTTCAGCTATAAGGGGACGAACTATCACTACTACGGCGCCGGCCACGTAGTGGGAACGCATCGGATGGGCGACAATCCGAAGACCTCGGTGGTCGATGCGAGCCAGCGCTCGCACGACGTGCAGAACCTTTGGGTGGTTGGAAGCGGCAGCTTCCCGACCGTGTGCACTTCAAACCCGACCCTAACGCTGATGGCCCTGGCCTTTAAATCGGCAAGCAGCATCATTGCCTCGCTCGGTTCCTGAAGGAGGGATCAATGTATATCAACAACGCTTTCTTTCAGATCGTCCCCGGCAATGAGACCGAGGCTTATGCAGCTCTCAGCGCACTCGCTGACCAGATTCAATGCTCCGAACCCGACACCTGGCTCTATCTGATCCACACACCGAATTTCGACCCGGGCATCAACATCTATCCGGCGCCGTCTCCTTTGCAGGTGGCATTCGTCGAGGGTTACAAGGATCGCGATGCGTTCCTCGCCCACCATCACGGCCCTAACCTGGCGAAGTTCATCGCCGATTACGGCTCGCTCTTTCTCAACATGTATGGGCCGACGTCGCCGTTCGTGATTGTGCAGACGTATGAGTTGGCCGTTGGATTCATCCGCCCGGAGGAGGTGGATCCCAATGTGTTCCAGGTGGAGGCGCGCTGGGTGATGAAGCCGGGCAACCGCGACAAGGTGGCGGCGGCGCTCGTCGACTACGTCAAGGCGGTCAAGGACGACGAGCCGGGAACCTACATGTACACGGTGAGCTTCGCCGATCAATCGCCTGACTCGCCAGCCATCCCGCCGATGCAGCTCGACGCGGTGACCTACAACTCGGCGTGGAAGGACCACGACGCGTTCGTGGCCCACACTAAGGAGCCGGTGTACCAGGACTTCCTTAAGGCGCACGGCGACCTGTTCGTGCAGGCCGTTCCCGGCTCGACCATGCATCCGTACATGACCACCTCGGTGCTTAAGCGGTTCGCAGGCTTCCTCCGGCCGGAGGCGTTCGTCGGCTAAGCGAGGGACAACTCCCATAGGTCACCGGTGCTACACCGGCGTGCGAGTGCAACTGCTTTGTCGGAAGCGTTCGCGACCTGGAGCGAAGAATAATCAACAAGGCTCTTTCTGACTTTGTCGGAAAGGGCACTTCCTTTTTGGTGGTGACCTCAACGCCTTCGATACTCAACCCGTATGTTAAAATCCTGCAATGATCCTGGATTTTGTCGAAGTAAATAACTTTAGAAACCTCAACGGCAAAATCTTCTGGGGACCAGGACTGAACATCATTCACGGTCACAACGGCCAGGGCAAAACCAACTGGCTCGAGGCTATTCACACACTCTCAAGAACCAAGTCGTTTCGTACTCCTCGTCTTCAGGAATCGATTCGATTCGGGGAAGACACAGCCTATATACAGGGACAGGTTTCATCAGGCAGCGATCTGCATCGTGAGCTGCAGGTGACGCTAAAAGAAAACACGAAATCGATCTGGGTCAACGGCAGACGCGAACAACTCGCGAGGTATCTGGGCCACCTACAGGTCTTTGCTTTTACTGCGGACCAGTTGGAAGTGGTTAGAGGTATGCCGGAGGCGCGCAGACACTTCCTGGATCGCGGTGTCTTCTCGTTAAGACCTTCATACGTTCACACCGTCTCTGACTACAACAAGGTAATCAAACAAAAAAACCGCATCCTGCAGGACTCACTCGAGCGCGAATTGCGGCTTGAAGAAACGGCCGACCTGGTGGCGCCCTGGAACGATCAGCTGGTCCAACTCGGCGGCGAAATTCATAAAGCGCGAACAGATTACATTGAGCGAATTAACGCAGCGCTGGAGCGTACTTTGTTTGAGCCGGCGGAGATGCACGTAGGTTATGCGTCCACCCTCGAAGGCAAAGGCGATATCAGCGACTACGAAGGGCTGCTGAGAGAGCGTTTGCAGCTCCGGCTACCCGCGGAAGCCGCGTCCGGCCGCGCGCTCATCGGCCCCCACAAAGACGATCTCAGCATTCATTTGGGAGGCCGGGAAACGCGCGTTTATGGCAGTTCGGGACAGCAGCGTAGTGCATTGTTACTATTAGACTTAGCGGCAATTTCCGTGTATAATTCCTGGCACGATGATTATCCACTTTTTCTGGTCGACGATGTCGATGCGGAGCTGGATGAAAAGAGAATAAGACGTCTTTTGGAGTATCTTGAAGGCCGCACCCAGACAATCATTACCACGTCGAAAAGAAGCCACCTGGAAGGGTTCCTTTCCAAAGCAAACGTACACGAGATTGTCGAAGGCTCAGCCGTCCCAGTCGATCTGAACGGAAGCTGTCTTTCGACCGTCGCGGCCTCAGTGAAATAGCGTTAAGCGGCTTTGTGGGATAGCGCCGGAATGGGTATTGGTTTCCGATTAAGGAGAACGTATTGGCTACAGCAGGAACAACGGTAACGGGCAGAAAGTATGACTCGTCGTCCATCGCAGTACTGGAGGGCAGGGAGGCTGTGCGTAAGCGTCCGGCGATGTACATCGGGTCGACCGGCGAAATCGGTCTGCATCATCTGGTTTACGAAGTGGTGGACAACTCAATTGATGAGGCCCTGGCCGGTTATTGCGACACAGTTGAAGTAACTATCCATCTTGATGATTCGATCACGGTGATCGACAACGGCCGCGGCATTCCGGTCGATGAGATGAAAAAGGAACGAAAGTCAGCTGCCGAAGTGGTGATGACCAAGCTTCACGCCGGCGGCAAGTTTGACTCAAATGCTTACAAAGTTTCTGGTGGTCTTCATGGCGTGGGCGTTTCGTGCGTAAACTTTCTTTCTGAGACGTTACACCTGGAAATCTGGAGAGACGCCAAGACTTACGAGCAGGATTACGTCCGCGGGATCGCAGTGGCCCGTTTGGAACAAACCGGCAAGACGAGAAAACGCGGAACGAAGATCACGTTTAAGCCTGACTCACAAATTTTTGATCACACCGTTTTCAGTTTCGACAAACTATCAGAGCGCTTGCGAGAAAAAGCTTTTCTTAACAAAGGCATTCGCATCACTATCAAAGACGAACGCGAAGTGCCGGAGAAGTCGCACGAATTTTATTACAAGGGCGGGATTGCCGAATTCGTCAAGCATCTGAACAAGAACAAGACGACCCTTCACGACAAGCCGCTCTATTTTGAAAAGGAAAGTGACGCTTTATCGATCGAGGTCGCCATTCAGTACAACGACGCCTACGACGAAAAGGTCTATTCCTTCGCGAACAATATCAACACCGTAGACGGCGGCACGCATCTGTCAGGATTTCGCTCGGCGTTTACTCGAACTATCAACGCCTACGCGCAGTCGTCCGGTTTGGCCAAAAACTTCAAGGGCTCATTGTCTGGCGATGACGTGCGCGAGGGTCTGGTGGCGGTGATTTCCGTGAAGCTGCCTCAGCCGCAGTTTGAAGGACAGACAAAAGGTAAACTCAATTCAGATGTAAAAGGCGCGGTCGAGTCGTTCCTGAACGAACGCCTGACCGAATACCTTGAACAGAACCCCACGGTCGCTCGCAAGATCGTCGGCAAGTCTGTCGATGCAGCGCGAGCCCGAGAAGCCGCACGAAAAGCCCGCGAAATCGTTCGCAAGGGCGTGCTCGGCTCGACCATGTTGCCGGGCAAGCTCGCCGATTGTCAGGAGAAAGACCCCGCGCTTTCCGAAATCTACATCGTTGAGGGTGATTCGGCCGGAGGCTCAGCCAAGCAGGGGCGAGACCGCAAAAACCAGGCAATCCTTCCGCTTAAGGGCAAGATTCTCAACGTTGAAAAAGCGCGCTTCGACAAGATGCTGGGCCACAGCGAGATCAAAGCTCTAATCACTGCGCTTGGCACCGGTATCGGCAAAGAAGATTTCGATGCAAGTAAATTGCGCTACCACAAGATTATTCTGATGACCGACGCCGATGTCGACGGCTCTCACATTCGAACGCTGTTGCTGACCTTTTTCTATCGTCAGATGCATGCGCTGGTTGAGCAGGGGTTTGTCTACATTGCCCAACCACCGTTGTTCAAAGTGAAACGAGGTAAGAAAGAGGAATACATTAAGGATGAGAGCCTTATGGTTCGTTATCTGATGCGCATGGCGACCGCGGACATGACGGTGAAGTCGGTCGGCGCAAATCAGAATATCGAAGGCAAGGAGTTAGCGAATTCCCTGGAAGAGCTGGTGGACTTGAAGAGCTACTGCGAGCGCGCCGCGCGACGGCTGGGTGGCGATTCGTTCTTGCTCAATACTCTCCTGATGGCATTCGCGGGAAAGAAAGGCGTGCTGCGCAAAGAAGGGACCAAGATGCGCACTGTGTTTCAGAACGCCGACCTGATGGCCAAGATCTATAAAGCACTCGACGAGGCGGGCTTTAACCCCGAGATCTCGGCGGATGACGAGCATGGGTTGTCTAAGTTTGAAGTAACCACCACCTCGGGTCTGAATCTCTCCGTCGACCTGAACTTCGCGGGTTTTGTCGAGTTTCAAAAAGCTGTCGAGTTGTACATGACGCTTGAAGATAAGCTGGCTGCTCCTTTTATTATTGGCACGAATGGAGCCAGCGAAGAGATTTCCACGCGTGAGGAGCTGCTGGAAAGAGTGTTGGGAGCGGCGAAAAAGGATTTATCGATTCAACGCTACAAAGGCCTTGGGGAAATGAATCCGGAGCAACTCTGGGAGACAACAATGAACCCAGAAAAGCGCACCTTGTTGCGGGTGAGAATAGACGACACCGTTGAGACCGACGAAATTTTCACGAAACTCATGGGAGACGAAGTCGAACCTCGACGCAAGTTCATCGAAGACAACGCCCTGAATGTCAGGAATCTTGACGTCTAATTAATAGTACAGGCATTCCTGCCTGTCCATTTTCTCGAAACTACGTAAGAGGAACAGGCACGCAAGCCCGTTCCTCTTACCTTTGCCCCCACAATTCATTCGTCTCCATTTAGGATTCCGTCCAGGTCACGGTCAATTCCCGTGCGGGTGCCGGAACCCGGCGGCACGCAGGTGCCCGTCAGCTCCTGACCTGGCAGCATCGCGAGCAACTTCAATGCAGATGGTGACAAGGGCGGCAGGCTGGCGCGGTCGCGCAGAAACTGTCCGTTACTGAAAACGTACCCGCGTCGCTCGCCAGACATCCAGCCGTGAACTACCAAATCACATTCTCCATTCCCAGCTCGCGCCATTAACAGGTTGAAGCGAGGGCCGCTTACGGCGGAGTTGTCGTGCCGCAGGGTTACCTGCTGGCCGACAATCGGCGCCATGTTTGAATCGTAGGCCATCAGAAAAGCCTCGACCTGGCGACGCTCCAGAATTCCCTGTTCATTGCGCGGAAATCCATCCGGGTCCATCTCCCTTCCAGTTTCTCAGCGCGCTCGGGTGGTTGGGTATGGCCGCGCAACAGGTGCTGAAATTTATGTGACGATTCAAGTGTCGCGGAGTGACAGTTTGCGGACCGGGCTTGAGCACCGTAATTCGGTTTTCGGCGAAGTGCCCTTGCACGGTCTTATGCGCGAAGTTGCCGGGACCGGAAAACCGATTCTCATTCAGCGACTCAGTGTTCGTTACATAGATTTTCCCGTTCGCCGGGTTGACGACCATGTTGTAGAGAATCGTGCCTACACCTGAAAAAAATCCGTTCGGGCCGGGAAATTGTTTGGGCGTGCCGGCCATGGCGTTAATCACGAAGACGTCCTTGTCGGGCAAACTAAACTTGATGCCGTCATCCCAGCTGCGACCTAGTTCGTCCACCCAGTGCGTGCCGTTAAACTTTACGATTAGCCCAGTAGGCAGATGGTGAATTCCAGCGTGGTTCGTGTTCGGCGCTGGCGTTCCTCCTGCTGCTTCGCCGCCATGCGGAACAAAGGCTTCATGGACGGTGGTAGTGCGGTTACCGGATGCGTGGGCGGCGACATAAACCTTGTTCCCATCGGGTGTCGCCGCCAGAGCGCGCGGCGTGTCCGAAAAGAGCGTGATGATCGTGAGCGGCGAACCGCCCAGCGAATTGCCGAGGCTCAGGGCGTCAAAAACCCAAACGTCGGCACGTCCAACGCCAGGAGTTGTGAGCTGAGGATTGATCGGACTGTTCTGCCCACGGTGCGCAGTCGTAATGAAGGCGCGCCTTTTTTGGGGACCGGCAAACACGATATCCCGTGGCTCGTCTCCGACGAGCAGGGTACGCACGACGCGGTTTGGCTGTTGTCGGTCGACGTTAACGATGCTGATGCTGTCAGAAAGATGGTTCACTACCCAGACTTCCGAATCGGTGCGTGCTGCGACGGATACGGGCTCGACTCCGACAGGAATAGAGGTCCGATGGGATAGCCCGCCTGAACCCACGTCGAATACTTCAAGCCGTCCATCCGGAGTGTTAACCGCAAAGAGCTGACTGCGATCAGGTGAGAGCGCCAGCGGTCGCACCTGGCTACTTTCAAATAACGTATAGGCCGGCGGTGACGATACCGGCTGCTGTTCAGCGCGAACTGAGACCTCAATGCCCGGATGGTTGGAAACGACAGCTGCCGCCGCGACGACGCCGGCGACGAGGGTAGCTCGAAGCAAATTCCTATTCCTCTGGGAGAGCACGGGTTACCTCCTTCGTGGGTGCGCGCTCGATGGAGTCAAAACGCGCATAGCGTGACTAGCGAGTTAGGGGGAGTGGTTTTTTCGGTCGAAATTGACGTTCCGCTTGCAGTTTTTTCGGTTGAGTTTTGTTTATTAGTAGTCTTCACCTGGTAAGGCGGTGATTGAGCTGAAAAACTATCAGTTGCCAAGAAAAATTTTACCGGACGGACGAGGGACGGTAGCTATTTTGGGGGGTTGGCGCGGGCAAACTACCGCTCAGGATAGCGATCAACGCGAAAACGAAAGAATCGTAGAGGCGCGCCGGGTGGGATTCCGGCTTTGCGTGACGCGATTTCAACTTGAGTGGAGGCGGTCTCTACACCTTCAATATCGGGGAGCAACAAACCGCGCGACTCGCGCTTTTCATCTTCGACAATCAATCCATAGATCTTCGGATCCAAGTCATCAAAGGTGGCGGGCTCCGGCGGTGACAACACATCTACAGAATATCTCAGATCGTGCAATTCGCTGGGCGACACCGGCCCGAATCGCGGATCGTGCGTCGCTGCCCTGATTGCGTTTGCGATCAATTCCTCAGCAAGCGTCCGTCTGGTTGGGTCAACAGTTCCAATGCAACCCCGCAAGTCTCCAGAAGACTTTGATCTGATAGTCACGAAACATGCCGCGCGGCTTGTCAGAATTCCGCTCACGTTTGCCGGCGGGGCGATCTGGTTTCCAGTTCTCACAAAAGTCTCAACCGCCTCGCGAGCGAGCGCGGGCAAGCTGGGAGCGTCGCTGGGAACTTCGAAGCCGGGAGCCCAGGCACCTTGCCGGCTGACGTTGACTTCAGCCGGTTCCGAAGCATTGACGTTCGTCAGTTGGGCGACCAAATATCCCACTCCGAACGGCGCTTCGTAATGCAAAACATCACAGTCATGACGCAGCCCGCGAATTGCTCCCAGCGCCACGAGCATGGAGCGAAAGCCACACTCGCCGGCCATCCGGCGCAATTCATGATCTGTTTCGGCGATCTCCTGCGGAGAGTTCAGCCGAAGCGACTCAACCACCTGTTCATCGAAAACATGCGCTTCGGGGTTGTAGCCTGCTGGTGCGTCTGGTTTCAAACGATGGCTCAAATCGCCACTCGCCACCATGGCCACCGGCCGCCCCAACCTGTCCACGGCTTCTCTAATGGTGGCGCCAAAGTCCAAATGATCCTCGTTGGAAAGAAAACTGTAACCGAGAACGACAACCCGACCGTTCCACCCATTGCGATCAAGAAAATACAGCGGCACGGCCGCGCCATGGTCCAACTCAGCTTCGTGGACCGTCATCACGTCAAACTCGTGCTGATCTGCAGCGGTAGTGATGGCGTCGAGTACTGATTGATCCAACTCAAAACTGAAATGGGTTAGGGGCGCGCGAAATTTTGCAAAGTTACCGAAGAGCAGCGGTCCGGAGTAGGCAACGAAAGCGCGCCGGTCCAGCGGCGCGTGAGGAGAAATGAGGACTACGGTTTCTGCGCCGGATTCAATGATCCGATTCGTGAACTCCGCCATCGCGGCGATTGAGCCGCTAACCTCATCGCTGGCGTCACCGCCGACTTCGGGAACCATGATGGGCGGATGCGGGGCGATGCCCGAGAAAACTATTGCGCTCTCGTTTCTCATGCGTTGTCCTCAATGTTACGCCTCGCCGTTTGGGAAATCCATTTTGAGCACCACGGACATTGAAAGTTTCATGAGTGAGGGATCGAGCGAAACAACACGAATTCTCTATCCGTGTCACTTAGCGTTATTTCGTGGATCGTTTTTGCTTTATGATTAACCTCCTCAATTGTCAGTCGGTTCCAGGTCTATGAGTGAAAGATTTGATGTTCTGATTGTTGGCGCCGGGCCGGCGGGCTCGTTTGCCGCTGAGCGTCTTGCGCGAGGCGGCGCGCGCGTAGCTTTGTTTGACGGCCGGCCTGACGGCGTCGCTAAACCCTGCGGCGGCGGAGTTACGTCAAAAGCGCTCAAAGCCTGGCCGCACCTTCTTCAGGCGGTGGGCCGCACTATCGATGAGCTGGATCTATACGCGCCTTCCGGAAAACGCCTGCATTTAAAACTTGACGAGCCTTTCGCGATCTATTCGCGCATCGCGTTTGATTCATATCTTCGCGATCGCGCGCGCGACGCCGGCGCGCAAGTTTTCTTTGAAAAAATTTCGGCGGGCAGTGTCAAGAAGACTGAAGACGGTTGGAAACTGCGCGGATCGAATGCCGCGGGGGCCGCAGAGTGGTCGGGCAAACTGCTCGTCGGCGCTGATGGGGCCAGCAGCGCGATCGGAAAAAAGCTAGCGGGACCGCTGCCTCCGTCTGACATGGAAGTCGCGTTTGGTTATCGCACTCCGTTGCCCACCAATGGCGAAGCTCCGACGGTGGTCGCCTTTCTTCCTGGTTTCGTTGGCTACGCGTGGGCTTTCCCGCGGCCCGATCACATCTCGTTTGGCATCGCCACTACCCAGGAGGCGTTTGACCACACCGCGCTTGACCTGCTCATGTGGCAGTTCATGATTGATTACTACCGCCAGCGCGAAAACAGTAAAGCGAGATTTTGGGAAAACTCAAACGAGCCTCGCGCGGCGGCTATTGAAAAAGAATTGCGCGATGCCGCTGAACGTTACGCTGCGCGAATTCCAGGACTCGCGCCGGCAAGTTGGGACCGCAGGCGCACAAGCGGCGAAGGCTGGGCACTTCTTGGTGATGCCGCCGGGTTTGCGGATCCAGTTACGGGCGAAGGAATTTACTACGCGCTTCGCTCAGCAGAGCTTTTTGCCGAAGCGCTTCTTGAAGGCCGGGTGGATGAATACGAGCAGCGCTGGCGCGCAGACTTTGGCGCGGAACTGCGGCGCGCTTCACAAATGCGGCGCAGGTTTTACGGAAACTTCTGGGGCGCGCCGTTTACTGAGCGAATGATCGAGTTTGCGCGCGGGCATCGCGGGATTCAAAGAGTCCTCGGTGATTTAGTCGCTGGCGAACAGGGCTACGTCAATCTAAAAAAGAAACTGGCCCGCAGCGCGTTGCGACCGTTGTGACTGAAGACGGTTAGTATGACTACTATTATCCTGTTCGTTGCGATTTGTACGGTGCTCTCGATCGTGGCCTACTATTTTGTGGTGAGACGATACTACTGGGGTCCGAAAGCAATTGCAGCAGACAAGAAAAACGAGCGCGATGGCGACGTGGCAAAGAAGTGACCGCCAAGGCTATGGCGCCAGCCGGCTTGATGGACCAGCTTTCACCCTCTTGCCGCTCATACAAGATTCGATCGTGAAGACGTCCCGAGCGATTTTGCCAAAACTCAATTCGCTGCGGTTTTAGTCGGTAACCACCCCAATGCGCCGGTCGCTCAACTTCACGGTCGCGATAAAGTTCATCAAACTCACGAAAACGCTGCTCCAGCACCGCACGACTTTCGACGACTTCGCTTTGCGGCGAAGCCAAAGCGCCAAGCTGACTCTCGCGTGGCCGGCTGCGAAAATACTCATCTGACTCCGCAGCCGATACTCGCTCGACACGCCCCTCGACACGAATCTGACGATCCAGTTGGACCCAATAAAACACGAGCGCCGCGTCGCGGGTTCTCTTCAAGTTGCTGAGCCTTTGCGCTGTTGTAGTTTGTATAGAAAACAAATCCCTGATCATCCACGTCTTTCAGCAGGACCATTCGCGCCGAAGGCCTGCCGTCTTTCGACGCTGTCGCCAGTGTCATCGTTTCGGGAAGACGTGAACCGGAGGCGCGCGCCGCATCGAACCAACGCTTGAAAAGCACGATAGGGTTCGCATCGACGTTTCGCTCGTCGAGCGTTTGATCCTGAGTTGGTAGCGTGTCATAGTACGATGCAATTGTTTTCGCCGCGATTAACGCGGATAGACGCGTAGAATCCGTCGGTCATACCAGTTTGCATGCTTCTTTACAGAAGATCATACGATTATATCGACGGCATTCCGCATTCAGTGTAGGGCGCCAGACGTTGTTTTAGTTCATCCGGAATCGGGACCGTCTCAAACGTGTCGCGTCGCACGGAGGCGAGCACGAAATGGGCGTGTGCAATCACGAGGTCCTCACCCTTGCGGCGAACTTCAAAGTCCAAACGCATGGATTTGTTGCCAAACCGCCCGACGTAAACAGAAACTTCGAGCAAGTCGTCGAGTTGCGCGGCGTGATGAAAGTCACACTCCAGATGAACGCGCGGCAGCCAGACGTCCAGTTCGTCAAACATCACACTGTAGGGCAAACCGACAGCGCGAAAAAGCTCCGTCTCGGCAAACTCAAAGAAGCGAATGTAAGCGCCATAGAAAATGATGCGGGCCGCATCAACGTCGCCCCAGCGCACCCGTTCATCGATGGTGTATTTTTTCGCCATAAGGATTTCTTGACGGCGTGTGCTCAGCGCTTAGGCGGGCACGTGCACGTCGCATTACTTCGTCCCGTGGCACCCGACTAATCTGATCCGTTTCGCGCCGCCTCGGCCACCGTAGAAATAAACTCGCCAAGTTCCACCGGCTTGGCAAGGTAATGATTGTAGCCGGCGGCTAACGCGCGCTCCCTGTCTTGATCCTGAGCATAGGCGGTGATTGCGATTGATGGGATGCGTGGTTGGAGATCGAGCCCGATCACCTTTTGGATCAATTCGTATCCATCCTGATCCGGCATCGCAATATCAGAAATCAGCACGTGCGGACGAAACGCTTTTATTGCCTCCAGACACTCATCTGCCGATGACACCGCCGTCACGTTTGCGCCACGTTGCGTCAGCGCCGCCTTGAGCAGTTCCAGGGTATCGTCGTCATCGTCTACCATCAAAACGTCTATTCCAGACAATTGCAGTTTCAAAGCCTCTTTGATTTCCGGCTCAGCCGGCGGTTCGTCAACAGGCATTGCAATTACTCCCGCGAGCGGCAACCTCACTGTGAAACACGACCCTTTGCCGTCGCCGTCGCTGCTCGCTTCCACTTTGCCACCGTGAATTTCTACCAGGTGACGGGCGATGGCCAGGCCCAACCCAAGCCCGCCGTGTTGTCTGGTTGAAGTGCTGTCCGCCTGACGGAAGCGATCGAAAACAAACGGCAGGAAGGTCTTAGAGATACCCTGGCCGGTGTCTGTAACTGCAATTTCAGCTTCAGCGACTGATCGTCTGAGTTTGACGGAAACTTTTCCGCCCGCAGGCGTGAACTTCACGGCATTGGAAAACAAATTCCAAAACACTTGCTGCAACCTGTCCTGGTCGCCGGAAACTGAAACCGGTTCGCCTCCTAAATCTACTTCGACATTAATTCCTTTCGCTTCGGCCGTGGGACGAACGACGTTGACGGCTGCCTCCAGCAGAGACTCGAGCTGGACCGGACGCAGGTCGAGAGCAAGCTTGCCGGTAATAATTCGGGAGACGTCAAGAATGTCTTCGATGATTTGCGCCTGCGCTTTGGCGTTGCGCGTGATTGTTTCAACGGCCCGCCGGGCCATGTCGCTTTCAATCGCACCACTTTCCAGCATCCTGGCCCATCCAAGAATGGCAGTCAGCGGGGTTCGGAGTTCGTGAGAGACGGTGGCGAGAAATTCGTCTTTCAACCGGTTCGACTCTTCCGCGCTGGCGCGGGCCGTGCTCTCGCGTTCGAGCAGACCAACATTTTCAATCGCCACGGCCGCCAGGTTTGCCGCCAGTCGCATAGCTGTGACATGTTCCTCGCGGTAGGCTGCCGGTTCATAAGACTGGACTTCTATCGTTCCGATGATCCGGCCCATCACTGCCATTGGCGCTGACAGCGACGACTGGGGCCGAAGCCCATTGTCAGGACCGACCAGCACCGCAGGATGGCCGCGTGTTTCCGCCATGTAATCGTTTGTGATTACGACCTGATTTGTGCGGACCGCCCGGCTATTCGGCCCAGTGGCCGTTACCGGCATGGGCGGAAACTCTGAAGTGTCCAGATCCTCACCATCGGCCCATCCATAACATGCCGTCCGAACATTCCGCATGGGATCGTAAAGCGAAACAAAAAGTCCATTGCAGGGAACTGACAACAGGGCAAACTCTTTCAACCCGGCAAAAATTACCGGCAGGTCTCTCGCCGTCCCGAGGGTTTGGGCCAACTTGGCGACTTTCTCAAGCAGCCGTTCATACTCCGACAAGGCGCGCTGGTCCGCTTCGCGCAACGCCTCCTCGGCGAGCCTCCGAGTAGTGATATCGCGGGCCACGCCCTGGATGCCCGTGGGTTTGCCGTCGCTGATAGCCAAACGGCTACTGATTTCGAGAGTGAAAGTGTGGCCATCTTTTGCTACGACATCCACCTCATAACTGGTCCGCTCCTCACCCGCCAGTTTGCGCTGCGTCATCGTTTGCGCGGTCTTGACGGAGTTGGGAGTAAGAAAATCGGCCATGTTCATTTGCAAAAACTCGGTTTGGGAATAGCCAGTGAGCGACTCAACCGCTCTGTTAATGGATGTGACATTACCGGCCAGGTCCAGGCTAAAAACGACGTCGTTGGCATTCTCGACCAGTTCGCGATAACGCTCTTCGCTTTCTATGACTGCTGCCTCCGCGCGCTCGCGCTCGTGCAGAATCTGTCGCGCTTTGGCTTCCGACGCACGCACTTCCTCCTCAGACTGTTCCGCTTTGGCGCGCGCGCGTATTTGAGAACGAGTCACAGCAAAGAAGAGCAAGCTGATGAGTATGCCTGCGCTCAGGGTGTAGGGAACCCAACTCTGGGTGCGCGCAGAGTCAAACGCAGGTGTACTCGACGAGCTGATGGTCCAGGGACGTCCAGCGACTTTCATGTCGGTTTGCGCCGCAAAGCGAGGTTGAAAGCTGGAGGGCGCAACCGGCCGCGGAGTGGAACGATGAATCAGAGCGTCCGGTGCCGGAGTAAGCTCATCATAAATCTCGAAATCAATATTTTCCCGGGTCGGGGCGCTGACGAGACCATGAAAAAAATCGTCGGCCCGGAATGCACTGAAGACAAAACCGAGGAGCGCTGCCTGGCGCTCGCTTTCGTTCGTCGCCGGTTGTCCCTTCCGATAGACCGGAACATAAATCAGAAACCCCGGTTGAGCTGCTTGCGGGGCGACGCGCTTGAACAAAGTCACTCTCCCGGATGCCGCCGGAAGACCCGTATCGCGAGCTCGTTCCATCGGCTCGCGTCTCGTCGGTTCGACAGACATGTCGTAACCGAGCCCTGCGCGATTGCGCGGATCCTGCGGTTCCAGGTAAACAATCGCGTGGGATTCGTTTCGATCGGAATCGGGCAATTGGAAACTATCCGCGCCTTCGCGCTTTCGTTTCGCTATCAAGGCGGCCCGATCTTCCGGCTTGAGCCGCAGCGAAAAACCCATCCCCTGCACTCCCGGGTAATGCTCGGCGAGACCCAGCCGATTTACGAAAGTTCTGAACTCTTCTTCTGATACAGATTCATTCGCGGAAAAGAGCGCAGCCCCCGCGCGCAACACCGCCTTATAATTTTCCAGTCTACTCTCGGTGCTCGAGTGAACATCCTTCACTAACACCTGAAACCGCGCGCGATCTTCTGCTTCCGCAATTTTCGCCAGCCGGTAGGAAACAATTAGTGTGAAAAGGAGACCGGCCGCGAGAATGAGGTAGGGCGTGAGTTTGCGCAGACGCTGACTGCGTGGAGATTTAGGCGATGCAGATTCCATTGCGTGCGTTCAGCTGCGCGATTGAAAACGCGCGCTAGTAACTGGATTAACAGGAGGAAATAAGGACAGGCATCCTTATCTGTTGCTTTGAATACCGCAGAAGCCTGAAATACTACCTAACCCGGCTGGTCCGTCGTCTCAGAAAATCGATCAGCACAAACTGTGAAAGATTGCCGGGGTTTGCAAAATACGCTTTGCCGTTGGTCATGGCAGACATCTGTTTCACAAACTCCACCAGGTAAAAATCGCTGGCCAACATAAACGTATTGATCATTATACCGGCTTTCCGGCAAGCCTGGACTTCTTTGAACGTTTCCGCCATTACAAATGGATCGCCACCCATCGAATTCTTGTAGAGCCTGCGAGTAGAACCGGCATTCGTGCCGGTCTGAGCTTTCGCTGAAGTGCTTGCACGTCTTGATTGGCCAGGCCGGAATGCCTGCCCTATACCATCAACGAAGCACGCGGTCGGCTTCCCATCAGTCACCATAACGATCTGTTTCATCTCTTTGCGTTGCGACTGTAAAACTCGTCGCGCGAGCCGCAGGCCTTCGGCTGTGTTCGTGTGATAAGGACCAACTTGCGTAGTCGCGAGTTTTGCTAGCGGCAATTCTTCCGCTGAATCATGGAAGAGCACGATCCTGAGTGAGTCGCCGGGATACTGAGTGCGAACCAGATGGGCCAGCGCGAGTGCCACTTTCTTCGCAGGGGTGAATCTGTCTTCGCCATAGAGAATCATCGAATGGGAACAGTCGAGCATCACGACCGTGGCGCATGACGATTGGTAGTCACACTGATAAACGTGCAGGTCGCTGTATTCCAGATTGAGTGGGACGCCAACCTGGGAGCGCAGGCATCCTGCCTGCTGATCTTCGCGTATCGCTCGCTGCATCGCCGAGGTCAACGTCGTGTTCACGTCGAGATTGATAGTGTCGCCAAACTCGTAAAGCTTACTCGCCGCGGCCGCTTCCACGCCGGTGGAAAGGTAGGAAGTGTCATGACGTCCCATGGCGCTTTTGCCTAAACTGCCGAGCAGGTGGCGCAGAGTTTTATAGCCGAGAAAATCGAGACCTTTTTCAGTAACTTCAAATTTTACGTTGCGAGGCAAAGGCTCTGAAACTTCAGGTCTTCCGACGCCGCCCTGGCGGCCTTGTTGTTCCTGCCGCGGCTGTTCTTCTCTGAGCTTTAGATATCCTTCTTCCACCAGTCGCTCGATCAACTGATTAAGTGTTTCTTCCAAAAGCGAACCCTTAAATTTTCCTTCATTGTCGGCCAGCATCTCCTGAACCTG
The DNA here is from genome assembly GCA_963724185.1 of Pyrinomonadaceae bacterium. GTDB lineage: Bacteria > Acidobacteriota > Blastocatellia > Pyrinomonadales > Pyrinomonadaceae > PSRF01. Next base: position 879,753 of record CAVRTN010000004.1, read on the forward strand.
GCGTTCGTCGATCAATCCCTGCTCCATGAGAGCCTGCAATAAAGCACGGCGCAGTGAATCGAGGGAGGTATCCTGCGGGCGCCGCTCTCGCGTCCAGTAGTAATCGTCGTCGTAGCCGGAGTCGAGCAGCGAATCGGACAGACTCTCCATTAGGTCGCCGAGGTTGATGCCGGAGATGTCGAGGCCTTTGAATTTTGAGTAGCGGGTGAACTTCATGTGCTTACTTATCCGGCGTCAGCAAATCGGCCACAGATAAACACGGATTTTCACGGATTGATTTACGAGGGTTATCGAACAGCAGTCGCTTAAACTCAGGCTTGAGACCAAAGTTCATGAGTAGGCCAACCTCGATATCGGTAGCCCGCAGATAATTCAATAACTGCGCCACATGAGAGGTATCTAAGGCTCGTGCGGCCTTAAGTTCAAGCAACACGCAACCTTCTACCAGCATGTCGGCCGTAAAAATTCCTACCCGCTGACCACGAAATGACACCGGTATGTCGATTTGTCGCACAACCTTAATGCCCATCGAGTTCAGAGCGATCTCGAGTGACTTTTCATAAACTGATTCCAGAAATCCGTGACCGAGCTCATTGTAGACTTCATAGAACACACCGATGACCTTCTGCGTTATTTCTCCGTGCTTAAATCCGTGTTTATCCGTGTCCATCTGTGGCTAACTGTATTTCCCCGTCTCAGTCAAATCATCATAGATCATTCCGCGGCGATCCTTCTTGGCCTTCGTCACTGCCGTATAGCCGCCCTCTTCGTTGCGGCTGATCTTGTTTTCAGCATACAAACCTTCGAGAACAAATTCGCAGGCTGCGACGAGCTGGCCGGTGTCCGTCCTTTTGAAGTCAAACGGAATAAGCGCGGTGTCGATTAGTTCAGGAACGGCATCGAGCAACTTCCGGCATTCCTCCGCCGACGCGGTGTCGGCAAGTCGCAAATTATTTCCGCCTTCGAACCATTGCACCGCCGGCGCAAAATCAATTCCAACGAAATAGCCTTCGAAGATTTCGCCGGCAGCGCGCTTAATCAAATCCTTCGCGATGCGGTTGGCGCCAATCTGTTCGCCCTCATACTCGAGTTCCATTTTGCCGGTCATGGAAGGCACAGCGGCATAGACATCTGAGATGCGCGGCACGATTTCTTCCTCACCGTTCATAATTGCCCGACGCTCAGCATTTGAAACCATCGACTCGATAACCGTAATCGGCATCCGCTGAGAAACTCCGGAGTGTTTGTCAACGCGGCTGTCATCGCGCGCTTCGAAAGCAATTTGTTCAACTGTTTCACGCAGAAACGCCGGGATTTGGACGCGACTCCCCAATCCCTCACGCTCAACCCAAGCTTCCTGACGCGTGATTTCGACACCCGTCTGCAGTTCCGCTGGGTAGTGCGTCAGGATTTCAGTCCCGATACGATCCTTTAGTGGGGTAATTATCTTTCCGCGCGCGGTGTAGTCTTCCGGGTTTGCTGAAAACACCAGCATCACATCGAGAGGCAGGCGAATCGGGTAGCCCTTAATCTGCACGTCGCCTTCCTGCATGATATTGAAAAGCCCGACTTGAATTTTACCGGCAAGATCTGGGAGTTCGTTGATGGCGAAGATGCCGCGATTGGCGCGTGGCAATAAACCGTAGTGGATCGTCAGTTCGTCGCTCAACAAATGTCCGCCCTTCGCCGCTTTGATCGGATCGACATCGCCGATGATGTCGGCAACCGTCACGTCCGGCGTGGCAAGCTTTTCTACAAATCGCGCGTCACGACCAACCCATGAGATCGGAGTGGCGTCTCCATGAAGTTCGACGGTCTGCCGGCCGTAAGCAGATATCGGCTTGAGCGGATCGTCATTGATTTCAGATCCCGCAACGATCGGAATCTCGTGATCAAGCAGGTTAGTGAGCCCGCGAATGATCCGGCTCTTGGCCTGACCGCGCAAACCGAGGAGGATTACGTTGTGCCTGGCCAGAATTGCGTTGATGAGTTGAGGCACGACGGTTTCATCGTAGCCCACAATGCCGGGAAAAAGTTTTTCGCCCAAACGCAGTTTCGTAATCAGATTGGCGCGAAGCTCGTCTTTTACAGAGACGCTCTTGTAGCCGCTCTCTTTGAGTTTGCCCAGAGTGTTTGATTGCATAAGAACCTCGTGAATAAAACCACGGCAGATTTTGAAGACAGCTTTACCGAAGCGACGGTGGAAGACCGCTAAATCTTAATCCTTCGAACTTAAAGGCCCTAACGAGGGGTGTGCTTTGGGCGGGGGCGTGGTTTGGATTTAGTTTTGACCGCCGGTTGCTTTATTGGCGGGGAGGTCGAGGTAAACTTAAGTGTGGCCACCGCGTTGATCATTTCATTCATCGGGGCCTGATCCTTTCCGCTCAAAATAAACGCGAGCGCAAAACCCTGAGTCACGGTGATGATGATCGTTTGGGCCATCGAGATCCCGTTCATCTCCATGCGCGAGTCCTGCCGGAAAAACTGGCGGCCGGCAAGCGTCAGTTCGACTGGTTCACCAACGGGAACAACCCCGGTTTTGAGCATCAGCGGACGAACGTGAAGCAGGTAGTCGCGCCCGGTGACAATTGCCGGCGCATGACTCACTCTTTCCGCCACCAGCATGAAGCCCGGATTCACTTCGATGGCCGATCCCATCGGATATTGAAACGTGGTCAGGAGCTGGTAAGTATTTCTTAATACGACTTCGCTGGTGGCGGCTGACATGGCGCCGGTGCTTGTCGCACGCTCCTTGCCAATTTCCCTGAGCCGCACGTTCGTGGCGTCTCCGTGAACGACCCAATCCTTAGGATAAGTAACTGAAAACCCAAAGAACCGATTGGTGTAAACGCCGCGGCTGACGGTGGCATCGTCCGGCCCTGTGAATTGCTGAGCGTGTGATGGAGGAGCAAGGCACAGCAGGAAAACCACCGCGATTAAAAAGGGATAACGTTTCATAGTGGGAATGCTAACGAAGGTGTGGAGCGTTGGCAATCAGGCATTCACCGTCTGGACCGCGTGTTACTAACGCGTCGGTTTCAAGTTTTTCCAGGTGGGCCAGAACTGCGCGCTCGGCCATCGCGTGCGCCTTTGGGTGAACATCTGTGTACACGCGAGCAACAATCTCTTTCGGTGTCGAGGAGCCTTCGCGAATTGCTGCCAGGATTTTTTGTTCACGTTCCAACCGGTGCGAAATGTACTCATCGATCTTTGCATAAGGGTTGGCAATCGCCGGTCCGTGTCCACCGAAAATCACAGACAGATTTGGTAACGCGCGCATCCGCTGGAGTGAGCGAAGATAGTCGTGCATGTTTCCCTCGGGCGGATCAATCAAGACCGAGCCCAACCCCACAATGTTGTCACCTGAAATTAACGTGCCCGTGCCGGATTCGTAGAGGCAAAGATGTCCTCGCGCGTGCCCGGGTGTGTGCATCACGCGCAGAGCAAGACGCGGCTCGCCTTCAAGCTCAATAATCTCTTCGTCGTCGAGAAAGACACCCGCGCGAATGTCGTCGGGCAAACCAGCCGAAGTTAACTTATGCGCCGCTACCTTGACCTCATTTCCGAGATGCGATCGCAAAGCGTTAACTCCTCCGATGTGATCCGGATGCACGTGAGTCAGTAGAATCATCGCTACTCGCCGGCCCTCCGCCACCAAAGAATCCACGCAGGCTACAAGCGCTTGCTGTTCGTCTTCATAGGGCGAACCGGGATCAATTACCAGCACAACCTTTGAGGTGTAAATCAGATAACAATTTGTATGTGTGGCCGGCGGTTTTGTCGGAGTGCGCACCGGGAAGCAAATGTAGTTTGGGCGAAACTCAATGCGCCGCACCGGTTCGCTGTGGGCGTGAGGCACAGATAAGAAGCGAGCTACCAAGTCGTCAGTAAGGCCGCCAGACAGAGTTTTCAGCGCGTGCAGTGTCGGCGGCACAGCGAGCATTTCCGATCGTTGCCAACGGTCATGCGCCATTTTGGCCGAGACCCATTCGCCGGACTCGAGCTCTCCCTGAACAACGTTTGGTTGTTGCTTTGGTGGACAGGTGACCAGAAAAAACCAGGTGTCGAAGCGACGCGCACTGAATGGCGGCGTCACCCAGCGACCGACAAAAGTAAAATCATTCGCGTCGAGGTGCAGGTTGAAATGTCTTAATAGGTCGGGCCACGACATCCTGGCCGACTGGAGATCGTCAAGCAGCGAAGTGCGCTGGCCCGTGGTTAATGTTTGACCGCCGCGCGCCAGCAGAACGCCGGTTTCTTCAAACGCTTCGCGAGCAGCGCAGCTGATTGCTACCCGAGTGGCGGCATCGTCGCAATTTTCAACCGGAGCTTCAGCATCGTTTGCGTCAAACTGTCCGCCCGGAAAGGCATAGAAGCCGCCAAGAAACGCGAGCTTCTCGTTGCGTTTGACCAGGAAAACTTCAGGATCGTGTGGGTCGGTATTGTGACGCAGCAGAACGATGCCCGCAGCGTCTTTCGGGATCGCGCCTTCCTTTGAGGAAGCAGGAGTGTGGCTGCGTGCAATCGGATTATTCACTGAGAAACCGAAAAGGCGCGACCCGATTTGTCGCGGATCGCGCCTTCGCTTTGGATTTTATTTAACGTGAACAGTGTCTAACGCAGTTTCGATATCTCACCGCGCAGGCGCGTCTTCTACCTCGATTGTTTCCAGCGCCCCTAAGACATGAGCGATAACTCCAGGAGCAACGGCTGGTGCACCGAGATGAGCGCCCATGCCGTGAATGCCCGGGTTGAGCTCTCATCGACTCACCCATCATGGATGAATTTGAATTTTGTCCAGCCCCAACCGCGGACACGGCGGGTGACATTTGCGGCGTTAATGCCAATAGACCAACCACCAGGAATAAACGAACGAAATTACTCTTCATCATTTCTATCTCCTCCCGAAGTGAAGCTGCCGCTCGCGACCGAGCGAGGCAGCTGGTGTTAAGGGGGCGAGTACGCGTAAGGCAATGCAGCCGGATGACGAAAGCGCGAATTGGTTACGACCAGCGGAACCGTTCGCCGTCGCCGGGCCCCCAGGGAACGCCGCGCATATGATAACCGCCTTCTTCCCAGAAGCCGGCTTGATCCTGTTCGAGAAAGCGCACGCCCTTGATCCACTTGGCCGACTTCCAGGCGTAGAGTTGGGGGATGATCAGACGCACTGGACCACCATGTTCCGGAGGGATAGGCGCACCGTCATGTGACCACGCGAGGAGCGAGTCTTCGTTTAGGAAATATTCCAGAGGAACATTCGTGGTCCAGCCATAATCGTAGGCCAGGGCCAGCGCGAATTTCGCCTCAGGTTTAATACCGGCAATCCGGGCAATTTCTCGAGTTGGCACACCGCCCCAGATGTTGTCCAACCGTGACCAGCGGGTCACACAATGGAAGTCTGCATAAACGCGCACGGCGGGCAGTTGCATGAATTCATCGAGCGACCACTTCTGCGGGTGCTCAACCAGTCCATCAATTTCAAACGACCAGGTTGCGAGATCAACTTCCGGAGTTCCGTGCGCATCGAGCACCGGCCACTTTTTAGTACGCGACTGACCGGGAGGAATTCGCTCATCACGGCGCGTGTCCGGACTGATGATGACGTCTGAGTCGCCGATTTCTTCCGGCTTGCGCGGATCAGTTGTTTGGTAATCCGGATCCTTGATTAGACTGTTCAGGAAACTCATCGCTTGATTACGTGGGGCTATTAATTGCGGTTGGGAGAGTTTTTCTTCGCCATGCTCATCAATTCTTCCGGCATCCACTTGCCCACGGCCTTCTGAGTTGGCTCTTCTATCCCTACGGTGCGATCGTGCCACTTGTCGCGGTCGCCTTCGGGACCGCGTTGTCGTTCGTAGTTTTCAGTTTGCTCCAGACTGAGCAGCACTCCGTCGATAACTTCTTTCCAGTCCTGAAACTGTATGCCGCGTCTGACAATTGGCAACCCGGCAGACCAGTCTTCCTCGGGTGCGCGCGCGTCCTGTTCCGGAATTGTCAGGTTGTGAAATGACGGGAAAGGCTGCCCGGTAAATTCGTTAACCATCAGGTCTTTGATTTCTTTGTACGTAGCGGTCGGACGTTCGCCTCTGATTGCCTGAGCACGACGAAAAAGATCGGACACGCTGGCTTGTGGCTGGGTCATATATTTGAAAGCTTCCGTTGGGTGTTTGGAGATACATTACACGGCTCGGGGCAGGTAGACAACCAGCAATGCGGGCGTTGCGCGACCGGTCGATAGGATTACTTTCCGTTTCGTTTCTCGTGCGGCCTTCGCGTGCTTTGCGGTAAAACAACACGAGAAACCGCAAAGTCCGCGAAGCAAGACGCAAAGGACCGCAATGCTAAAAGAGGTGCGATTGAAATCACCGGAGAATAAAGTAAACTTCTCAGCGGAATGCCTGATTCAATTCTCTTAACTGCCGACGACCAAACCCAGCCGGATCTCGGTTGCCACCTTTGTGGACGACTCGACGCCCAACGAATTCCTCTCGCGGAATTACATCCGGACATCCGATCGCTGGTCCAGTCGAATGCCGGCGCGGCGGGTGACCTGGCTAGAGTTTGCCCAAACTGCATAGAGCTTTTTGTGCGCGCCAAGGCCCAGGTGGATTCCCATCAATTTGTTTTCGAACAACACAATCATGTTCTACCCACCCCCCTGCGAATGAATGCGGATGAGCGATTCACCGGGCGCGGCGTGACCATTGCATTTCTCGACTCCGGCTTCTATGCGCATCCGGATCTCACTGAGCCTGAAAATCGCATCGTTGCATATCACAGCATCTTCGCAGTTGAAGGCGACCGCACCTCGCTCGAGACGTCAGACGTCGCCAGTTGGCACGGGATGATGACTTCGGTCGTTGCCGCGGGAAATGGGCATCTCTCCGAAGGGTTTTATCGCGGAGTCGCGCCGGATGCGAAAGTGGTCCTGGTAAAAATTGGCCGCAGCGGACGTATTCCCGATGAACATATCCAGCGCGGATTGGAGTGGGTGCTGGAAAATCGCGAGGAATATGGAATTCGGATCGTCAACATTTCAGCCGGCGGCGATGCGGAAGCGTCGTATCTGGAGAGTTCGCTCTGCCAGACAGTTGAACGCGCGGTCAGCGAGGGCTTGGTCGTGGTTTGCGCTGTCGGCAATGCCGGAATGGCACCGGGACACCGGGTCTTGCCGCCGGCGTGTTCGCCTTCGACTATTTCGGTTGGTGGACTTGACGATCAAAATTCTCTCGATCGCGCAAGGCGCGGCATGTACCGTTCGTCTTATGGACCAACCATCGACGGTTTGCAAAAACCCGAAATCATCGCTCCCGGCATTTGGGTAGCAGCGCCAATTCTTCCATCCACTCCGACCGCCGATCAGGCCCAACTTTATTCGGAGCTCGATGCGGCGGCGGACAATGAGCTGGCAAAAACGATTGATGCGCATGCGGGAGTGGACAAAGATTTCGACGAAGCGCGCGACCTGCCGGTTCCGTTACTCAGACAATTAATTACGATCAAGCAACGTGAAGGAAATGTGATCAGCCAGCACTACAAGTATGTTGATGGGACGTCTTTCGCTTCGCCGATTGTCGCATCGATCGCAGCCTGTTTGTTGGAAGCGAATCCTGCGTTGACTCCGCAGCAGGTGAAACGAATCTTGATCGACACTGCCGAACGAGTGCCGGGAGTGGCGGTTGAACGCCAGGGTTGGGGCGTGGTGGTTCCTCGAAAGGCAGTTGAAGTCGCGCTCGCTACCCGCGGCCAACGTTAAGGACGGAATATCGGTGAGTCAGCGAGGCGAAACGCGTACTCCGCGATCACCCACTGCGACACCGGGGCGCCGTCTTTTATCGCGGGCCTGAACTTCATCTTGCAAGCCGCGCGCATCGCGGTTTCGGTTAGACCGGCGGGCAGTCCTCTCATCACTCTGATTCGGGAAACCTTGCCGCTGCCCGAAAGCAACACTCTCAACGCAACAAACCCCTGGACGCCATTGCGACGAGCTTCTTTCGTGTAGGTTGGCTGAGGTTTGGAAGTAATCACAACTCGCGAGTCAGTTTCTTTGGCCGTCAGGATTCGCTCGCTGGCCGGCATTGTTCCGTTTCCCGCAGCCGTTCCCTCAGTCTCGATAATCCTTTCGAGTGTTCCATCATCAGAACAACGATAATCCTGATTTTTCTCAGCAGTAACGGAAGTCGTCACGCGGTCCGAAGCTGAAGGTTGTTTCGTGACGTCGGTTGAAACGGATTCCTCGATGGGCGGAGGAACAGGCACCTTGATCTCCCTGCCCCGCCTGCCAGACTGCGAGTAAGTTGCCTGGCCGAAAAGAATCACAGCAAGTAAAGAAACAAACAACTTCATTGGGGAGCATTGTACCAAAACGCCGACTATCCGCAGATTACGCTGATTGTTTTCACCGATTGCGAGCGCGACCCAGGCTTGCAAGTCCTTCACGTGTGTATTGGCAACTCGGAATGACCGGTGGGCCTGACACAAAGAGGCGGGCCAATCTCTCGGCCCGCCTCGATAGCGACACATGCTGGTGAGTAGTTATTCTTCCGGACCAGTACAGCTTGGCCCATGCAGGGCTGGAATCTTTTGACTGATCACCGGGAAGTTTGGCGCCTCGTCAATATTTATTTGGGTCCAGTGGGCATAGTTTTCCGGCACATTGGTGTCCGCAAAAATTGCTTCTACCGGACACTCCGGAACGCACGCATCGCAGTCAATGCAGGTGTCCGCATTGATGTATAGACGATCAGGCAGTTCATGAAATGCTTCGACCGGGCACACCGCAGCGCAGTCGGTATATTTGCAGTCAACGCATAACTCAACAACTACATATGTCATCAGTGGAAGGTGCTCCTTTTGTTGATGGCAAATAGTTATTCAGTAACGCATGTAATGTCAACAGAAAAATATTGCCGCGTCGTGAAGAGCTATCCGCGGATTGCGCCGATCAGAGCTTTCTGCGTGACTCAAAAAATACGATCCACGAACTGCCACGAACTCCTCTTAGTGTAATTTCGCGTAACTTAGTGGATCGCTTTGCTGTCTGGATTTGAGCCTCAATAACGGGCCGCAAAATCTGGGAACAAGATCTTGTTCTCAGTGTTAACTTCCGCTCGGCTCTTTCTTCACCACGCTGCCTGGACCATTAACATTTTGCTTCACATGAGGATCGCCATGATAGGTCACTCGCGATGGTCCATTAACATCCAGTTCCAACTCGTTCACCGCATAGACTTCCACTTTTGAGACTCCATTCGACTCGACCGTAGCGCGGTCAGCCCGCAACTTGTGCGTGTCGACGTTTGCCGCACCATTGGCTTCCAGCTCCAGGACTTTGGTTTCCCCTGACACCCTGACAGTAGGCGCGCCGTTTACATCCATGCCAAACTTTTCATTCTTCAAGCCGGTAATCTCGATTCTTCCCGCGCCTGAGGCCGAAATACCCTCGAGACTGGGGGCCGAGATTTTCAGAGTGATCGGCTTGCGCGTCGAAAAACTCTTCTTGCTCTTAATGTGCAGCACGTTGTTGGAAACTTCGGTTGTGATCAACGGGAGTAAGTTGTCGTCTCCTTCAATTTCCAGGCTCAACGGGGCCTGTGCGACAAACTCTATTTCGTAGGCGCCTTCGGTGGAGATGGAAGTGAAGTTGGCGACGGTCCGTTTTTCCTTCTGACGGTTACCCGAACCCGCGACGCCGTCGTGAATGATATTCCGGCAACCCACACTCAGCGATGCAAGAATCATGAGCAACAAAATCTTTTTCATCTGAGTTTCACTCCTTCACTCTGACGCTGCAGGACGTGGATTATCGCGCGGATTCTTTTCGGGAATACTCGAGAGTCCGCGTCGTGTTCTCGGTGACGCTCGGAAGCGGCTCAACCAATGAACGCGGTTGCGCAGACCTAAGCTCCGCCGGCTCAACGGCCGGTTGGAAGACCGCGAAGTTCGTATTTCCTTTATTGCCGACCAGCTTCGAGAGTTGCCGGCATAGAAAAACTTCAACTACGAAGACAATCAGGAAGATCATTAACATGAAAATTCCGATCAGCTCCTCAGGAAACTGCGCGCCGTTTTTCAACGCAATCGCGCCGCCCAGCATGAGCCCAAGGCCGGCAATGCCTATCGTGGTGATGGCTGTCAGGTAAGCGCTAACCGTAGAAACCTTAGGGTCTTCGCGCTCTTTCAAGCTGGCGCCGCAACGATTGCAATAGCTAAGGCCGGGAGCCAGTGGTGTGGCGCAGGTGGAACAGTACATGAGCGAGCCTCGGATTGATTTGATGATTGGCCGCAGAGCCTGAAACTTACTGACTCAAACGGCACTACCGCGCGCTATGTTCCGGTTAAGTTACGACGTTCGACCCTTCAAGGGCCAGGAACGTATGTCAGCCAGAAATAGATTGCCTGGCCGACTCCGATAAGAAAGCCAATGATCGCACCAAAGATTTCTATTTTCTTGAGATGTTGCTGGGCCACTGAAAGCACCAGCGCTTCCAGCTTTTCCAGCGGATACTCCGAAACCTTCTTACGCACCATGTTGCCTACGTCGAATTCAGCGATGGCCGTCGGGAGTCGTTCCCGAGCGGCAAGGGTGATGCGCTCCACCAGTGCTTCACTGGCACGCCGAGCCGACTCTTCCGATACATGGTCGCCTAGCCGGCCAATCGGCGCGACCATCAGCCGTTCAATTTGCGAGCTGAGGATCGAGTTAATAGTGCGCGCGGTATCGTCGCGGGACAGGAGCGTCAACAAGCCGTTGGCAAGAAACTGCTTGGCGCGTTGAACCAGATCCGGATCGATGTGCTCCAGCGCCTGCGAGAGAGCCTGGGGCCGGAGACGATCGAGCGCGTCTGTCACATACATCGAGATGGAATTCGTTAGTTCGTCACTCTTGGCCAGCTCAAGAATTTTGGTTGCTAACTGCTCTTTGATCGAGTCAAACTTTTGCGAATCGATCTGGCCAATCAACGACTGCAGCGGTTGCTCAAGAACTTTGTCGATAGTGGAATTGAGAAAGGCTTCAGCTTCCTGTTCAAACGCCGGACCACGCAGATACTCTTCGATTCGCCTCGGCAAAGTCTTGTTAACCAGATCATCCACTTCGCGATGAATCCGGTCGCGAGAAATAAATATTTTCTTGATCAGCGAAAGCTGTTCGTAATAGTCGTCTACTTCCCGCTTGATGAGCGCGCCGATTTGTTTCTGGGTGTTTTCGCTGGTGGCGATATCGGCGAGGTGATGAACAACCGGCGGCACCTGGCTGTCGATCCGCTCTTTTATGAAGGCGATGGTCTCCGGCGTAAATGTTTCAGCCAGGGTCGCGTTGCTGCGGGCCAGGTCATCGAGACGCCCGGATACAAACTCCCGGATCTTTTGTTCGAATCCCTCGGCGCTAACCAGCGCGCCGGCGCGATCTTTAACGAAGCCGCTAATTCGCGCCATCGCGTCGTCGTTTAAAGTTTCTTCGACGCGTCTCGAAAGCAACTCATCGATCTGCCGGTCGACAAAGGCGCGCACCGCCTCGGCCGTCTCTTCGCTTTTCAACATCGCTGCAATGTGTTCCGCGAGCCGGTATTGAAGTCCCGAAATTGTATCGAGGACTTGGGCGCGGGCCTGCGCCGGAAGGACATCGAGGAACGAAGGGTAAACCGTTGACAGTAAACTCTTCGTGTAGGATTCGACGAAGTCTTCCACTTTGCGTTTGAAGAAACTGGTTTCGAATAACGCATCGAAAACAGTTTCCTGTGACACCAATTCATTTCCGACCGCGTTACCAATCGACTGCGCGAGCTTCTCTCGATGCCGGGGGATCATGCCCTGCGGCCAAACGGTGATGCCGAAGAATTTAACGGGATTGTAAGGATGAAACAGCATCCAGATCGCCATCCACGCGGCGCCAAAGCCGTGAATGGTCGCGATCACGACTATCGCGATAGCGATCAGGAGTTTGAAGGTGAATGGATCCAAAGTAGGTGAATCGTAAATAGTAAATGGTGAATAGTAAAACGCTCGACGGTTTCCTGGGTAAGTATTGCCCCTATTTGAATTCCTCTGCGCCCGTTCTCTTCGTTCTATGCGACTCGGGCGGCCTTCGCACGACAAATCACCGCGGAGACGCAGAAGGCGCGGAGCTTACGCAGAGCAAACTAATTTGGAAACGAATCACTACGGCTAACACGCGGTTCGTTGAGTAATGAGTGAAAAATGCGGGAGAGTGAAGCGCTAACAGATTGGGCTGGAGTGGAATGCCGGGCAAGAACGCCGCGATTTCGGTTATTCGACCGGGTAGCCCGCTTTAATCCAGGCGCCGGTGCCGCCAGTTACATTCAGGAGATTCGTAAAGCCACGCTGCTCGAGAATGCTGACCGCCGCACTCGAGCGATAACCTCCGGCACAGATCACTGCGGTAGGATTCGCAGGATCCAGGGTGAGATTTGTTTTTTCCAGTTTCGAGAGTTCGACCGGAACAGCGTGTGGCACATGCCCGCTTTTGAATTCTGCCTCGCGGCGTACATCCAGCACCTGCAATTCTGTTTGCTTCTCAATCAAACCGTGCAGATCGTCGACCGAGATTTGCGGGACATGGACCAACTCAAACCCGGCGGCACGCCAGGCATCGATTCCCCCGTCCAGGAATCCTTTAACGCTCTCGAGTCCTACGCGAGCCAGCCGCATGACAGCTTCGTCAACTTTTTCGTCCGAGTCTGCCACGATCACGATTGGGGTGCCCATTGAAATCAACACACCGGCCCAAATGGCAAACTGTCCGCCGAGCCCAATGTTGAGTGAGCCGGGAATATGGCCGGCGCCAAACTCTGCTGCGCTCCGCACATCGAGGATGGTGTGACCCTGGGCCGCCAGGTTCTTCACTTCTTCCGCTGAAATGGCCGCTGGCCGCGCGATTGCGGCTAACGTGCTTGCGCCAGTCCGATTGATTTCAGCATCCTTTTGAAAATATGCGGGCGCATCGGGCATGTCGGATGTCATCATGCGAATAAATTCGTCTCTCAACATCGGCTGAAGCGCATAGTTAACTTTGCGCTGCTCGCCGATCGTGGACCATGTTTCCTTCGACATGTTTTTCCCGCACATCGAGCCTGCCCCGTGCGCCGGATAAACTTCCGTCTCATCCGGGAGCCGCAACATTTTTTGATGTAGCGTGTCGTACATCATTCCGGCCATCATCTGCGGCGTGTAACCCTTGCCGCCCGCCAGGTCGGGCCGGCCCACGTCGCCCACAAACAAACAGTCTCCCGTCAAAACCTTTTGCGGGCTATCCGACTTCGCTGGATCGATGATCAGAATTGAAATACTTTCGGGAGTGTGACCGGGCGTTTCCATTACTCGTAAAACTATGTCACCAACTTTAAGCTCGTCGCCTTCGCTCACGGCGCGATGCGCAAACGTGGCTTCGGCTTTTGCCCCAAACACAATCTCAGCGCCGGTTCGTGAGGCGAGTTCGCGATGACCGCTGACAAAATCGGCATGCAGATGTGTCTCGATCACAAATTTGATCTTGAGATTGTGCGCTGCGGCGTCCTCAAGATACTGTTCGACATCGCGCTGCGGATCGACCACCGCCGCTTCGCCGTCAGAACCGACGATGTAAGAAGCATGGGCCAGGCAGCCAAGATAAAATTGTTTGAAGTACATAAGACCTTAATAGTTCGTCACTGGGACCGCGGGCGTCTCGCCCGCAATAGCGAGCGCAGCTCGCTAAATTGGCATTTACCCCTATCAAAAGTCACCATTGTTCCCGCTTCGCGCTCATTGCGGGCGGGACGCCCGCGGTCCCAGTAAATCGCCTGTCTTTGTTCTCAGCAAATTACTTGACCCCTGCGGGTTCGGGCGCTTCCGCTTCAGGAAGTTTATAAAACTCGCGCGCGGGCTTCAAAGGCCGCAGCATCCAATAAGGGCGGCGCGTCCCATCAGGCGAATACTGATCGGCGGGTCGCGTCATCGCCAACCACTTCTTATAAACCTCGCGGGATTTTGCCGTATCAACGAACACATCGCCGGTATTGTCGCCGGCACGAGCACGCGTAACGCGCACCGCCTGGTGCCAACAGTGCATTCCGGAAATTGGATCAGGATGAACCGGAAAAGTCATGTTCTGATGCACGCCCACATCGCTCCACCAGATTCTTAACGTGTCCGGATCGCTCGACTCGTAAGGCTCAGCGCCTTTTTCGCGTTTCAATCCCCACTCGGTGCCCTCATGATCGAGCTTCACCGTCGCCATAAGTTGCCGCTGGCCCTGCTCGGCTTGTTCAGTTGTTTTCCAACGGCCCATGTGATGACTGCAGGCGACAATTCCCGGACGAATGCCTTCTGTTACCCAGGCTCGCACGACGTAATAACCAATCTCGGTTTCCACCCGCAGCAAATCTCCGGTGCGCACGCCAAGCTTAGCGGCATGATCGGTATGTATCCAAAGCGGGTTGGTGTGTGCAATCTCGTCAAGCCACTTCGCGTTTGCGCTGCGCGTATGAATTTGCACAGGCAAACGGAAAGTTGAGATCAGGATCGTTTCATCCGCCGCGAGGTTAGTGGGATGAACATGGCTGGGAACGTAATTCGGAATTGCAAACTCCGGCCATCCCCATTCGACAAGAGTGCGCGAATAGAATTCCAACTTGCCGCTCGGCGTCGGGAAGCCACGTTTGATTTCATCGCCGGCCCTGACGCCAACCAAACGCCGGCCGTCTTCGTCCGCGTCAGGCGTGGGAACCGGCACGATATTTTGCGAAGCAGGCTTGCTGGTGCGCGTGTAAATCCTTCCCAGTTTATCCTCGCGCACGTCTTCCAGCTCCGCGGCCGGCACAGTTTCGTCGTATACAGCGCCTACCTTCCGATTGATTTCAAAAGCGCCATAGCGACGCATGAATCCCATCGGAGTCAGACCTTCCGCCGCTGCTTTCTCTGGCAATCCGGGAACTGAGTTGTCGAAGATCCATTCGTAGTATTCGTCGATCCCGAGGCGAGTGCCCGGGTTCTTTTTTGACTCGGCATACTGGCGAATTCCCAGCGAGCCATCGGCATCAATCCGCCACGTCAGCTCGAGCCAGAATTCGTTTTCTTCCCAAACCTCGCCGGGGTTCACTTCGCGGGTGTCGTTAATCTCTTCGCCGTTCCTCTGACGGTCGGCCTTCTTAACGGGTTGCCGGAAGCCGAGCCACTGCGCGTCGTGCGTCTCGTAGGAATGAATGTCGTGGCGTTCGGAGCCATGGCCCATTGGCAGGACGTAATCGGCGAAGTAAGCAGTTTCATTCCAGGTCGGGGTTAGCGCCACGTAGCAACCAACCAGCTTTGGGTCGGTCAACATTTCGATCCACGAGAACCCGTCCGGGTTAGTCCAGACCGGGTTGTAGACGCGGGTGAAATAAACATCGAGCTTGCCGCGTCCGTCCTTCAGCAAATGTGGCAGGAGAAACGACATCTCGTTCATCGAGAGAGGATATTCGCGGGGCCAGGTGGTTTCGTTCCACATCTTCGGATGCGGAGGCGTGTACATAGGCTTCGGAACAAACTTGTTCCAGGCATTGGGAAAGACACCGCCTTCGGTGGCTACCGCGCCGAGCAAAGCGTTAAGCATGAAAATCGCGCGCGCAGTGGTCCAGCCTGCGCTTACGCCGGAAGAAACGCTGCGCCAGTTGTGACTGGAAAAGCGCGTGCCGGCGATGGCCACAAGCTTTGCGATCTCTTCGATCACGCGCGCGTCAACGCCTGACTCGGCGGCGGCAAAATCGAAACTGTATTCCTCGTAAAGCTGTTTCAGAGCGTGCTCAAATTCCTCAAAGCGATCGGTACCTGCCGCATCGCGCGGCGGGGTATTCTGCGGCTCTTTGTCGGACCCGGCACCCGACACCCGAAACCCGGCACCTTCCTCCAGGTATTCTTCCCAGTTCCACCAACGGCGCACGAACTCGCGGTTGTACAGATTGTTCTGAATCAGGTAATTCGCAATTGCCAGCAGCATCGCGGCTTCGGATCCCGGATAGGGCGCGACCCAATAGTCAGCATGCGTGGCCGTGTGCGACAGGCGCGTGTCGAAAACAATTAATTTGGCTCCGTTGGCTTTGCCGTCAATAACGCGTTGCGCATGCGGATTGAAATAATGGCCCGACTCGAGATGCGCACTGATAAGTAAGATAACTTTGGCGTTCGCGTGATCGGGACTGGGCCGGTCGAGACCCATCCAAAGCTGATAACCCTCGCGACTGCCGGAGGAACAAATGTTGGTATGCGAGTTGTGCCCGTCGACGCCCCACGCGGCGAGGATGCGTTCGGTGAAACCATCTTCGCCGGGTCGGCCGACGTGATACATGATCTCCTGGCGACGGTCCTCAACAATAGCTTTGCGAATTCGGGCGGCAATATCGTCGAGCGCTTCGTCCCAGGTGGTTCGTTCCCACTTGCCTTTGCCGCGTTCGCCGGCGCGCTTGAGCGGATAAAGAATACGGTCGGGATCGTGAATTTGGTTGAGCGTCGCCGGACCCTTGGCGCAGTTGCGCCCGCGACTCCCTGGATGCTCGGGGTTGCCCTCAAACTTCTGCACTTCGCCGGTGATCTTGTCGATGTAGGCGAGCAGACCGCACGCGGATTCGCAGTTGAAACAGGTCGTGGGGACGAGCGAGTAATGTCGCTCCTTGCGCCGCGGCCACGCCTGCGAATCGAGCTCGGTCCAGTTGTCCCAGCGTTCCTTTGGGGGATACGCAGCGAGATGACTGCGCGAAGGGCCGGGGTAGAAAGTTTCGTTGGGTTGACTCTTGGGTTTCATCTCGCGCAATTCCCGCCTGAAGGCGGCACTCCAAACAGTTCTACGCCAGCGGCACTGATTGCCCCGCCTGCACATACGCGTTTTCGAAAAGCATCATTCCGATCAATGCCAATGGCGCCCCTGCCACGCCGATGGAAGCGTTGCCGATAACTCCAGAGAGTGCCAGCCATGGGATCACGCCGCCGATCATCGATAGAATCATTCCGATCCAGAAGTCGCTCTTGTATCGACCGCTAATCATCTCCCAAACGGCGAGGCGCGCGTGGGCGGTTGGATGTGTCAGCGAAACTTCGCCCCATACCATCAGGACGTGAAGCAAGCTTGTGATGGCCAGCACCCACAGCAGAGTAAAAATCTCAGGGCGGATAGTGTCGATCATTCCGTCCATCATGTGATCTGACGCGATCATCCCTTTCGCCCATACGAAAGCTAACAGCAAGACACTCGAGCCCAGGAGCAAAGTCTGGACCAGCAGGTGCGGCGGCAGCAGTGGGTTTTGCCACATGTCGCGCGCCTTCGCCTGTGCAAAAAGATAAGCCGTATAGATTGCCGTCATCACTGATAACGGAATTCCGGCAATGATCAACCAACTCTGAATCGTTGTTGAACCATACCAACTCGCGAAAAAATGAAGGGCGAGGACCAGCGAGTATCCGGCGATAATGAATGCGCCCTTGACCAGCCAACTGCGCCACTGGGGCCGAGTGAAAATCATGTAGAAACGTTCGGGATGTTCGAGGTCCCAGATTAAAAGCGCGCCGGTTATTGCCAAAAAAACACCAGACACAACCGGCGTGGCCCACAACCAGATGGAGTTGTTGCCGCCGAGAAAGCCAAACAATACGAGCAGAGCGGCGACCAGATAAACTCCGGCAGCGATGCCCTTGGTCCAGGTGTAGAGGCTTACGCGCCAGTCCCAGGGAATTGAATGAGCGACGTCGTAAGAAAGCAACGCGGCCGCCGAGCTGTTATTAAAGTTTGGATTACCGGAAACCACCTGGTCGGAGCCCTGTTGTTGTTCGCTCCACATGAACAAACCGCCATCAGGTCGTCGCGCGGCAAGGGGATCAAGCGTAGCCTGATGCGCGCCTTTGTAAAAGAGCTTGGGCAGCGTTTCCTTTTCTGGTCGGCGGACGGCAACTGACTCGCGATTGATAATCTGCGACACGTACGACTCAGTGTCGTTCATGTCGCCAATCAGGATCGCTTGCGTCGGGCAAACCACCACGCAGGCCGGCTCAAGCCCAACGTCGATCCGGTGGGCGCAGAAATTACACTTCTCAGCCGAATGGTCTTCGGGGTTAATGAAGATGGCATCGTAGGGACACGCAGCCATGCAGGCTTTGCAGCCTATGCAGATTGACTTGTCGAAATCTACGATCCCATCCGCGCGTTTGAACATTGCCGCGGTCGGGCAGGCGGTGGCGCAGGGGGCATGTTCGCATTGATTGCAACGCGTAACCTGATGTGCGCGGCGGGCGGTGGGAAACACGCCGACATCAACGTGCTTAACGTATGTGCGCGTGACCGACAGCGGCACCAGGTTTTCGGATTTACACGCCGTCGTGCAGGCATGACAGCCAATGCATCGCGTGTGATCGATGACCTTGGCCCATTTCACCGCCTCGCTCTGTGGTTCGGCAACCATGAAAGCTCCCGTCGGATATTTTTGCGAGTGCGAACTATATCACGCCCTGTGCCCTCAAACGCCAACGCCGACCGGGGATTGACAAAACCAGATGCGCATACCAAATTAGCCTCGGTCTAATGCTCGGTCGTCAGTTGGTAGTTTTCCTGGAGGGTCGCTTAATGGTTCGTGTTAGTTCATTGATTGCGATTGTTTTGCTGAGTACGGCTGTGTTGGATGGGTGTAATTCTGCGGAGAAGAAGCCCCCCATCGCAGGACCTATTGTTTCCCAAACGCCTGGGCCGAAAGCGGTCACGGACGGAATCCGGCGTATCACTGTCGTCGAACTGAAAGATTTGTTGGCAAAAAATGAGGCCGTGGTTATTGATGTGCGAAATCAGGAATCGTATGACCTGTCGCACATTCAGGGCGCGAAGCTGATTCCGGTTCAAGATACTTTGAAACATATCGACGAGTTGCCGAAGGACAAGTTGATCGTCACCTATTGCTCTTGACCAAACGAACATACATCCGCCGGTTCGGCGGTAACCATGAAAACAAAGGGCATCGAAAACACTGCGGCGCTGCTGGGCGGTTTTGCGGCGTGGCAAAAAGCTGGATTGCCGGTTGGGTCAAAAGCAAGCTCAACCCCCAAGACCAATCAATAGTCGCTTAAGGTTATCGCCAGCATGCATTGTTCAAATTGCGGATCTTACATAGCCCCAGGCGTCCGATTCTGTTCGGGCTGCGGCGCGGCGGCAATTGATCCTGAAGCAACTCGGATCGTGCGCGCGCAGAGTGGAACCCCGGCGCGTGCAGATGAGAATAATGAAGATTTTGAGGAAGTTGTTTTCACTGTTCGTCCGACAATGATCTTTATCAAGCTGGGTTACGGATTGGCAGTCATTGGCGCCATTGCCTTGGTATTTTTGTTGGCGACATTCACTCCGGTCCCTGCATACATTTCAGTTCTACTTGGACTCGCCCTCTTGTTGATTCCGGCTTATTACCACATCAGACGAAACACGGTGCGCTACACCTTGACTGATTCGAAAATGGAGATCGATAAAGGTCTCATTGCGCGCACCACGCGAAATATTCCGCTCAGCAAGATTCAGGACGTAACCGTCAAAGCCAGCATTCCTCAACGAATTCTTGGCTTTGGCGATCTCATCGTGGATAACGCCAGCGAAGAAGGCGGCACCACCATCCTCCACAACATCAGCAAGCCTCGCCATTATGCTGACCTCCTTTTGCGCGAACTCCGACGCCGGCAGTAGACTCTCTTCGAAAGATGAATGCCAACCGCTTTCCTAAGCGGAACATCTCAGGAACTTAGGGTTCTAATGAAGGGCATTTTTCTTTTGAGGAATTTCTGTGTCGATTTCAATGAAATTAAGAACGTGTCTACATCTGGTCTTGTTTACCCTGCTTTCGTGCGTGGCAACCAGCGCACAAGATTTCCCGACGGATCCGGCCGCCAAACTTCTGCCAGATAAACTCGGGGACTTTCGCGCGACCGGACCTGCGGAATCCACCCAGACAGATCGGATTCCTGATCCGAAGCGTTACGGTGTCACCTCGTGGGCCAAGCGTGTATACGTTTCCACGGACGGCGGGCGAATCTCCGTAGATCTGATTTCGGCTGATTCTGATTCCGGCGCGTACGCTGTGTTCAGTGAATCACGTAGAGATGCCGAAATCCCAAAAGCCAACGACTTAAATCTTCGGAACCGCAGCGCCGATGCAAGCATTGGCACGGCGGGGTTCTCTCTTTGGGACGGCACTTATAACAGTCTCTATTTCTTCAAAGGTCCGGTAATCGTTGCGCTCAAGGAAGAAGGAAAATCCAGAGGACTCAAACCACTCGGCGATTTCGCTAAAACGTTTGCGGAGACGCTGGATAAGGGCGAAGGCGACATCCCCGTTCTGGTAAAGCATCTGCCTAACTGGCAGGAGGCGCGCCGCCAGGCTCTTTACGTGGTTTCAATAGACACGCTCAGAGAGAAGTTTGCCGCGCAATCAGTTTTTAGTGCGATTGACTTTGAAGGCGGTGCTGAAGCGGTTGCCGCCCGCTACGACCAATCACAACTCGTCATCGTCGAATTCAATACACCGCAACTGGCTACTGACAACGACCGCCGCATCACTGCCAAACTCGGAGAGTTGCGCAATCAGGGACAACCGATGCCGACGGCTTATCGACGCGTTGGTAATTATTTAGTTTTCGTATTCGACGCCCCCAGTCAGGAAGTTGCGAATCATCTGATCGACCAGGTGAAGTATGAGCAGATGGTTCAGTGGCTAGGGGAGAACCCCTATCGTTACGAGCGCGCCCTGCGTGAGTTTTCGCAAACAACGCTCGGAGTTTTTGTGAATGTCGTGAAGGGGTCAGGATTGGCCCTGGTTAGTTGCTTAGCAGTGGGTGGTTTGATCGGCGGCCTGATGTTTGTTCGCAGACGAGCGCAGCAGCGCGACGCTGATGCCTATTCCGATGCCGGAGCGATGCTGCGGTTGAACCTGGACGACCTCACGCCGGAAACGGATCCAGGCAGATTGTTGGGGCGTGGCAAGTAGCCAGCAATGTCCGACAAACTTTCTGCGCCAGAACTCCCAATCGACGAAACCTGAGTTTCTGAAAACACCAAAAAGCGCTGGGACCTTTCGGTCGCAGCGCTTCTTGTTTCCCCTTGTAAAACTAATGCGGGCTGCTGATCTTCCTGGGAGGCTCCCCCAAGCCCCTTCAGGACGGCGATCAGCAGCCTCGCAATGTGTGCTCTTGGATTGCGTACAAACGTTTGCTCCGTTCCCCCGAAAGAGCGACCGCCTGCCTTTTTCAAGTTGCGAGAGGACGCCTCCCCCAAAGCTTCCACTCACCGCAATCTTCGAGCCTGACTCGATTTACCTTTTTACCCTTTTCTGTCTGGTCTCTGCTTAGCAGGATTCGTGCCACATCGCAGATCGCCGCGACCAGCAAACCAGAAGAATTGAAAACTCAGGAATTCGAAGGAATCGGAACAAGTGAACCGCGCGTCTCGCGCTTACACTTAGTAACGTTCGGATTTAGGCGTACATGATCGATACAAGTCCCGGTGAGTGAGCGCACGGTAAAGAGACAAGGACGTCAGGGCAAGGTGTCGACCAGTTCATCGATCTCGTCCAGCGTATTGTAAACGTGGGGAGCAATTCGCAATCGATCGCCGCGAGGCGCGGTAATTATGTTTCTCTTCTTCAAATGGGAGTAAAGGTCGCCAGGACTGTGCCCATCGATGTTTCGAATGCAGACAATCGCGGATTTCTCGCCGGGCAGTCGCGAACTCACCAACTGATACCTGCTTGGTCGCAGGCGTTCACAAAGATGGTCTGTAAGTGTTTCCAGATGGCTTTGAATGCTCTTGACGCCGATCTTGTTTAGAAGCATCAGGCTTGCCTCCAAACCGTGAATGATCGAAACGGCGCCTGTGCCTGTTTCCCATGCCAGCGTGCCGGCGTTCCACCCCTGATCAAAGTTGCTGTAGTCTTCCGGCTTTGGGACGCTGATCCAGCCAACGAGCGTGGGTTTCACTCGGTCGCGAGCGCGAGGTGAGAGGTAGAGCCAGCCAACTCCTTCCGGCGTTAGCAGCCATTTGTGACAAGCTCCTGCCGCCACATCCACTAGCTCCGCTTCGACGTCTATCGGTACGACCCCCAGAGATTGGATCGCGTCAACCACCAGCAGTGCGTCATGTGCACGGGCGGCACGACCAATGCGCTCGAGGTCAGTACGAAAGCCTGACGCATACTGAACATGGCTAATCGCAACCAACCGCGTTCTGCTATCCAGCAAACCAATTAACTCGTCAAGATCGATACGGCCGTCGCGTTCTTCACACATGCGCACTTCCACTCCGAAAGCTTCCCGCAAACGCAGCCAGGGATAAATGTTTGAAGGAAACTCATTTCGGAAGGTGATGATGTTGTCGCCCTGCCGCCAGTCGAGACCATTCGCCACCGTTGAGAGAGAGTCAGAAGTATTTCGCATGAACGCAACCTGCTCAGGTTGAGCGCCGAGCATTCCGGCGAGCAACTGTCGCGTTCGCTCCCTGGTGGCGTTCCAACTGTGAAAGTTTACTGAGCCGTTTTCCGAAACGTCTTTTAATTGTGACTGGATTGCTTCAATTGTAGGCGTCGGCGGCGGCGATACTGCGGCGTGGTTTAGGTAGTTAGCGTGTTTGGTGACCGGAAATAGCGCGCGCAAAGAGTCGTTCATGGATTCGTCAGCGCCTGCGTTTACGAGCGGGCTCTTTCTCGTTATCGCCAGGCACAAGCTGGGCAGTTGGCGCCACCCGCTAACGCAGGTGGTCCTGACTTCAGACGTCACCTTTAGGGGGCAAAAGGATGGCCGTAGAATTCCTGATACAACCAGCCAAGCACTCGCGCTTCCGCGGTGCATAAAGTTTCCACCCAGCAATTGATTAGAAAATCGCGACGCCCGCGCGCGGAGGGAATTTTCTCCGCCTCTTTTACAACAGAACCGCCGGCATCCAACTCCAGTTTGTAAGCCTCAGCGGCAGATTCGTTTGCTTTCGACGCTGAATCGAGCGCGTTGAGCAGCTGACTGATCCACGAATGCAGGGCGGGTTCAGTCGCATACTGGGCCAGTGCCTGGATAATTCCAATTGCGAGTCGATCCTCCGCACGGTTGAAATCGAATACCGGCTCCCCCGCGGCCCGGCTCTCCTGCTGTTTCCATTGGAAAACTTCTTCGACGTTCGGATGTTTGATGATTGCGACGCGCTGATCAAAGTCAAGAAACCACTGAATAACCTCAGGAATAGAATCGAGATCAATCCTGCCCGAGGAATCGCGCTGGAGGGGCGGGAGATTCAGCGGCGCCTCATCGGCTTCATCGACTAGTGATTGTGGAGTCTCAGCGGGTTTCATAACTATTCGCGGTTCAATTTAAAGGCTGCGGTCACTTCCCCGACCACATCACCGCGGCGGTTGCGCACCGGGAAAAAAGCGTAGCGCGAGACTGCCTCCAGAGATTCATCGGCCAGTACGCCAAGTTGCCGCAGCGACTCGATCACAACTGTCGGACGCGCCCGATGATCGTCCCCGTCTTCAATTTTCAGCGCCAGCCCAAGGCCGCGCGGCCATTCGTCACATGGGAGGATGCCGCAAGTGTAGACACCTTCAGCGCCAACTTTGGAAACCACTCGACCAAGGGTCGCCCGCATGATTTCAGTGTCCAGGCGATCTTTCGTTCCACCGATCAACTCGGGGTGCGAAGTCATCGCTGCCACGATCCGCGCGCAAGCGTCGCGTGTGGGTTCATCAAAATCAGACGGAGGTGAAACGAGGCGAGCATACATCAGCGCCATCGCCTTGACGGTGATTCCAAACACCGGCACGCCGCAGCCGTCAGTGCCCACCGCAATATCTTCAATCGCAACATCCGAGAAGTCGCTGATCACTTTTCCGATCGCTTGCTGGACTGGATTGCCTGGCTCGTCATAGGTTTCAGTGGGCGCACCAAGATGCAACGCGAGCGCGAGCATCCCCGCATGTTTTCCCGAACAATTGTTATGCAGCACATTCGGCGCCTGGCCCTTCTCGCGTAGCTCGCGAGCGGCGTCGGGACTGTAGGGTTCGTGAGCGCCACATTTTAAAGCCTCAGGACTCATGCCGATCTTCTTGAGCATCGAGGCGGCGATTTCAGTGTGGATCGGTTCGCCATTATGCGATGCGCACGCCAGCGCGATTTCTCTTTCGTTAAAGTTAAACTGGTCGGCAGCGCCGGACGCGATTAAGGGAATGGCCTGATGCGGCTTGGCGGATGAACGAAGGTAAGTAACTGTTTCCCGGGCTCCGAGTTGGGCCACCACACTGGCATCCGGTTCCACTGCGATTACATGTCCGCGATGCCGCGATTCGGTGAGTCCCCCGCGCGTAACCTCCACCAAAGGCTCGGGCGCGGGAATCTCCTGGTTATTTGCAGACGGTTGTTGGCTAACCTGCATCTCCATTCAACCTCGAGCTGGGATTAGATTTGGACGGCCATGTTAACACGGCTCGTCAGAAGCGGAAGCGGTCGAGCTTGTCAGAACCGCCTGCCTAAGCGGGACGCGAAGCTATCACAAAAAAGGCAGGAGGTTGTTTCCTCCTGCCTCTCTTGAACTAATTTGGATCCGCGCGCTAAGTCTTTGTTCTTTTAGCGCGTTTGGCCGGATAACTCAGCACTGTGAGCTTAACGGTGCGACGTCCGAAGCGCATCGCTTCCCTTGAACTCGGTATCCAGATATCGATCCGGCGACCACGAATCATTCCGCCAGTATCTGCCACGAGATATTCGCCATGATAACCGGGCACTTCCAATCTGACGCGCGAACCCAACGGCAAAACTCTCGGGTCTGCTGCAATAATGCCTTTGCTCACCATGCGGCCGCTTGCGGTTTTGCCGCGCAGGCTATAAGCGGTGGCCACGTAGTTGACTGCTGGTGCGACCGAACTGTCACTCGGTGCCTCAGTCTTGAGAGTCGTGGACGGTTCGGGCGTTACCAGTGATATGACGGCTGACTTCAAGGCGTCTTCGGCTTCAGCTCGACGCAATACTTCGCGAGATCCAACCGGGTCCTTCTGAGGATCCTGTTCGACCGTATCCTTCTGCTGGAAAGATGAAAGTAGAGTCTCTGCTATGGATGGCTGGGCGGAAAAAACTATCAAACCAAAAAGGAGCACAACTGCAATCACTGCACTCCTATTCAAAAATGCTTTCATTCGTCGGGGCTCCTGTCCGAATTGTGTATTTATCTCAGCGCTTGCGCGAATCTGGCGGTGATTTGCCGACTCGACCTCCGGCTCAAGGAGTTGATAACAACGTCAGCCGAAGCTTTGGGGTTTGCATCCCTCTTGCATGCACTTCGAACCCAAAATGCGTAGATTAAAATGAAAACAAGCGGGCGTTGATGGCCGCTTGATGACAGGAAAACTAGCACACGAGTTTTGGGCTGTCTACCAACCAAGTCTTCTAAAAAGGCTGCAAAACGCCCATAATTTGCGTAACTTAGGGAATATCTGGAGTTACCGGTAACCCGGCAATTTGCCCGACAGACCTGCCTTGTTACCATTCACGGAGGCGCTTACGTGACTGTATCCGTTTTTCGTTCTTTCGAGTTTTTGCAGAGCTTTTCGTGGCTAAAAGTGGTCTGAAGTCGGCGGATTTGTGAGTGGAAAAACCGGGATCGAGCCAATCAGGACGCGGTAGACTTTTTCATCGACGCGGCTAAAGCAGAAGGAAGTTTTCCAGGATTTGCCTGCCCTCAGGGTGTTCATCATTGAAGAGTTCAGGATGAAATTGGACTCCGAAGAGCGGTCGCTCCTCGTGTTGCATCGCCTGGATGGCGCAGGTTTCGTTGAAGGCAGTGCGACGAAAACCCTCTGGCAATTCCTTTACTTCGTCAAAGTGAGAATGCCAAACCGTAAAACGACGAGGCATACTTTTGAACAGACCTACCTCGCCATTTTCTCCAGCCGTTTCTACCTCGAAAAAGCCGCGTTCACGCTTAGCGCCTTCGTACCCTTCGCCGGGTTCCAGCCGGCCCATCAAGTCGACCCTAGCGCCCAACGCTGCCGCGATTAGCTGATGACCGCCGCAAACTCCGAGCATTGGCTGCGGAGCTTTTTTAATGATCTCGATTACCCCGGCCAGCGAATCATGATCGTAGTTGTCCCAGGGATGACTCTGTCCACTCAAGACGATGTGCGAAGGACGAACTTCATCGAGACGCTTGAGTGAAACTGCATGATACGGTTCAGTGAGTATCTCCAGTTCCTCGCGCACACGTTGAAGCCCCGCTCGCAATTCGCGCGGACTTGCGCCTTGACCATCAATCGTATTGTCGATGAGATAAACGAGCGACGCAGACATGCAAACAAGATTACAAGCCTCTGATTGGTTGGACAACTCCAAACTGGGGCCGCGGGCGTCCCGCCCGCAATGAGCGCGCAGCGCGAACAAAACTGTCTCCAAAAAGTTAGCGAGGCCCGACTATTGAATTTTCAATGGAGGCCGCACATGGCTGAAGTTAGCGGGCGGGACGCCCGCGGTCCCAATAATGAGTTGATCTATGGGGTTAGAGTTGAGGGTGTAACCGGTGGTCCTTCTTTCGGACCAAGAGCGTAAAGCTTGCCGTTGAACGCGCCGATGTAAATGCGTCCATCAAGAACGGCCGGAGTGGAGTTTATGTTGTCACCGATTTTCAGTTCCCAAAGTCGTTCCCCATTCTTGGCGGAAAGCATATACATCCATCCCGACTTGTCGCCAAAAACCACCCGGTCGTCAACAACCGGCGACGTACCCCAGATAGGCGCGCGAACCAGGTGTTTCCAAACCTCTTCGCCTTTGTCGGCACTAAGGCAATACATGAAACCATTGTTTGAGCCGATGTAAATCCTGTCTTTCACTACGATAGGACTGGCCCAGAAACCACTGCGCTCTTTGAAGTTCCGGCTCAACCCACCGTCGGCTTTGAATTTCCACACCAGCTCGCCATTCGATTGACGAAAGCTGTAGACGTTGCCATCTTCGGCGGCGGTATAAACAAAACCATTTGCGACCGCAGGAGTGGAATCTGAATCGGCTCCGATGCGCGCTTTCCAGACGATCGAACCATCCTCCCTGTTGAGTCGAAAAAGGTCGCCCTGTTCAGTGCCGATGTAGAAATTGTCGTCGGCCACTGCCAGGCTGCCTTCCATTGAGCCAAGCCGCTCAGTTTTATAAATGAGCGAACCATCTTCAAGATTGAGGCAATAGAAAAATCCATCTTCAGAACCGAAGTAAACGCGGCCATCGATCACCACTGCCGTGCCGTCAATCTCAAAACCGGCTTTGTATTTCCAGAGGAGCGTTCCATCCTTCGCATTAAGACAGTAAAGATAGTGGTCCAACCCGCTCGCCAACAGACGGTCGCCCACGATTGCAGGCGTCGACTTCAAGCTGTCTTCAGTTTTGAAACTCCAAACGAGGGAACCGTCGCGTTTGTTAAGACAATAGAGATTGCCATCGGCGGAGCCGAAGTGAACCCGTTCTTCACCCACAGAAGGCTGGCCGGGCCAACTGGTTCCACCCCATGGATCTTTGTGCAGTCGTCCGGAGGTAAACTTCGTTTCGAATTCCCACAAGACCTCGCTGGGACGATCCGACCAGGGGCCAGTGCCGTAGAAATTTCGTGAAGGATTGCCCAGCCACGTCGGCACGCTGCTGGGTGGCGGCGGAGTGACGACTTTCGGCTCAGCTACAGTTTCTTTGACGAGGTTGCCGCCGCACCCGGCCAGCGTTAACTGAAGAGCGAAAACTAATAAGCAGAGCGAGACCGTGAGAAACCGCGCACGCGAACGATAGAGCTTTTTTGCAGGAGAGTTCATTTGGGGGAAAACGTAACGCAAACAGTTAGTTTGCGGTCTTTCTTAATGCAATTACGCAAACTAACAGTTTGCGCTATAACGCCGGCTGCCCTGGGGCAAGCCACTCGCCGCCATAAATTACTTCAGCTCCACCCGTGATGACAACCTCGCCATCCTCGCGCCAGTGGATTTTTGCTTCTCCGCCCTGCATTAAGACCCTGACCAGCCTTTCAGTTCTTTCGTTGATCATTGCGGAAACCGCCGCGGCGCAGGAACAAGTGCCCGAAGCCTCGGTCTCTCCCACACCTCGCTCCCAAATCCGCAGACTAATCGTTTTACGATCATCCACACGAATAAAGGTGACATTCGTGCGGTCGGGAAACTGTTCGTGACGCTCGAGCGACTTGCCGATTGCACGCCAGTCAAACTCATCAAAGTGGTTCACAAAGATGCAGCAGTTTGGGTTTCCCATCTGCAGGGCGGTTACTTTGAACGTTGCGCCCTCGACGGTCAACTCATGGCCAATCACTTTCGCCAGCGGCGGTTCGACCAGCATGGGAATTGACGGCGAGTCAAACTTCGGTTGGCCGAGTTCTGAAGCAAAAACGTAGCGCCCGGATACTGGATTCTCCAGCAACGTATACAGTTTCACTCCTGAACGCGTGCTGAGCCGAAGCTGCTCGGCCTCCCAGAGTTTTTGGTAATAGACATACGACGCCGCGCAGCGCGTGCCGTTGCCGGAAAGTCCGGCTTCGCTGCCGTCGGGATTAAAGATGCGCACGTGAAAATTTGCAGCTTCATCTTGCGGGGGACTTAACACCGCGATGCCGTCGGCGCCGGCGCCGTAATGCCGGTTGCAAATGCGGCGGGCAAACTCACCAAGGTGCGAAGCTTCAGCGTTTGGCGCGATGTGAATGAGATCTTTTTGCTCGAGCACAATGTAGTCGTTGCCAAAGCCGTGAAACTTTATGAAGCGTAGAGACATTTTGGTTATTAGGAAGCTACCGTTGCGGTTGAAGGCGAACTCTAATTTCTAAGGTAGGGCTTCGGTCTTTCCGGCAAATGAAGCCAATAAGACCGCGATAGGATCAATGCAGACCGACGGCGGATTTGTGCCGTCCGGATAATTGTTGACCATGATGGAAAAAACGAGTCGCTCGCCCGACGCAGTAGTCACATAACCCGAAAGACTGGACGCAGCACTGAGAGTGCCCGTCTTGGCGCGAACATTGTTTTCGGCCACGGTCCCTCTCATGCGATTCCGCAGCGTGCCGTCGACACCGGCAATGGGCAGTGCTTCGCGAAACGCGTTGGCGAAGCGATGCTTGTGCATGTAGGTAAGCATCGCCAGCGTAGCTTCGGCCGTAATCATATCGTTGCGCGAAAGCCCGGATCCGTCAGTTAACGAAAGGGACGACGGATCGACGCCTGCTTCTTTGAGAAATGTCTTAACCACTTCAATGCCGCGCCCTTCGCTCGTGCGCGGTCGTACCGGCGCCGGTTTTTTGCTCAGGTCCTCCACTACAGTCAACTCTCCCAGCGTGCGCAGAATCAGCTCAGTATAAAGATTCTGGCTGGGCTTTAAGGTTTGCGCAGCTATCTGGCTAAACGGAACGGACTCTTTCCTGGCTATCTCCAGGACGGCTGCACGATCCATCGATGAATTGATGAGAGCCATTGGCGGTCGCTGAACGACGCTAGCTCCGGAATATGAGTCGATCGTTCGCGTCTTCCCTTTGATCGTCACGCCCTGCTGGGCGAGCGACGCCCGCAGCAAATAAGCAAACAACAAAGCCGGGCGCGAGATTGCCATCCGCCCGGTGTAGCCTCCGTCGTCCAGCGCGATCGAGCCCTTGAACTCCACCACGTCGGAATTCAGAGGCCGGTAAATCTCGAGATCTCTTTTGGTTCCGTTGGGAGCGGTCGTTACGTGATTAGTAATTCGCAGCAAAGGATCGGGTGGACCGGTCGTAATTACCGCGGGCGCGCCGACCTTGTTGCCCGGTTTGACTGATGTGTCGAGGAAGTTATCGTTGACGGTCAGCGCACTTACTTCCGCGCCATACCACCACTGCAAATCTTCCCATTCCCAGCCGGTGCCGTATGGCGGACCGGAAAAATGAGACTCATCGCCGATCAGGTCCCCGTCAACTTTTTTCACTCCGGCGGCGACGATACGTGCCGCCAGATCATCGATGCTCTTGAAATAATTTCCTTCGTTGAATCGGAACCCGATTGACGGATCGCCTCGACCGTAAATGATCAGGTCACCTTTAATTGCTCCTTTTGCATCGGGTTTGTCAGGCGCGTAAACGGACGTGACAAAACGATAGTCAGGAGTCAGGCGATCCATTGCCGCCGCCACCGTGTAAAGCTTCATGTTCGACGCCGGACGCAAAAGTTTATTCGAGTTTGATTCAAAAACTACCTGGCCGGAATCGAGCGATGCGACTTTGATTCCCACCATCGCCTGGGCCAGCTCCGGCTTTCGCAAGACTTCCGAAATTCGCGCCTGCAGTTCCGGAAGCGTGCGGGTAATTTGCGCTGGAGATGGAGTTCGGACCTGGACCACAGCCGGAGTTGGCGACGCCAATGGAACCGGACTGGCAGCAGGGCTCGGACTCTGGGTTGGTGTTGTGGCAACAATCGTCGCGGGCTCCACTCGACGCTCGCGTTGCGGTTGCTGTTGTGCACCAGTAGCCGGAGCAGTCGAACAAAGCAGCGAGAGAAGCAGAAGAAAACTCAGCGGGGTCGAACGTTTGTTTTTAAACATTAGTGTCATTAGGACGAAGAGCAAAAAACAATGAGCAGCAAGAAAATCCAAGCGAAGGCATTTTGCGGAAAGGAAGCTTGCGAATTCATAAATGCCTTCTTAACCGCAAAAAACTCAGGACTGTTACTCCGCAGGTGGCTTGGCGATCGGCGCGTGGCTGGCCCGAACCTGGGCCATCAAGTTCTGGAAACGATGATCGTCTTTCAGCGCCGTCCAGTTTGGATCATTTTCAAAACAGAGCAGATTCTCGTTACCTAATGCTATAGCGCGGCTGAGCCACTCAAAAGCTTCATCCCTCATTCCTTCGAGCGCATAAACTGACGCAACTGAATAAGCGATATCAGGATCCACTTCCGCGTTTCTCATTACCGACGGCGAGAGTTCTGCCAGCGCCTCATCGTGTTTTCCCTGAGCGCTCAGAAACATCGCCATGAAGGGACGTATGCCATGCATGTTGGGGTGGCTGGCGACTGCCTGTTTCATCAGGGTGGCCGCGGCATCCGTTTGACCCGTGTAATAAAGCGAGAGCGCGCGGAAAGTTCTCACTAAAGGATTATCGGGATCGCCTGCATGGTCCAACTGCCGGGAAACCTCTTCGAAGTTTCCCATGTACATGTAAACCAGCGCGCGATTGTAACTGGCGACAACATGGGCCGCCGGATCCAAACGCATCAGACGTTCATAGCTCCGCAGGGCGCGGCCATACTCGCCATCAAGCCGGTGCAGCGTGGCTTTCACAAAATGGACCACCGGTTCATCGGGCGCTTCGCGTCGCGCCTGGGCCACTTCTTCGCGCGCTTTTTGTTTTTGTCCGCGCCAGAGGTAAACGAAGACCATCAACATGCGCGCTTCAATCAGTTTCGGATCGATTGCCAGGGCCTTGTTAAAGGCAACTTCCGCGCGCTCGTAGTCTTCAGCGCCGCCAAAGCCTTTGAAAACCCGGTTAACAAAACAAGCGCCAAGGCCGTCAAGAGCGAGCGCGAAATTCGGGTCGAGTTCAATGGCACGCTGGAAATGTTCAATCGCGGCATCGCAGTCCTGCTGGGCCACGGTGCGGAAAATGAAACGCGCGAACAGATCGCGCCCGCGTAAATACTGTTCGTAAGCGGCCGCGTTTTGAGTCGAAGGCTTGGCAATTCCAACCTGCTCAGTCGGGCTTAACTCCAGCCGCAGACCTTCAACAATTCGTTGGGCGATGGTGTCCTGGACCACGATGATGTCGGCGGCGGAAGTGTCGATGCGATCACTCCAGATAATATCGCCCGAGGCAACGTCGAGCAGTTGAGCGGTTACCCGAAATCGCTCGGCGACGTGCATAAAACCCGCCGTCAAAACCGCGGTGACTTTCAACTCCTGGCCCACCTCGCGCGCGTCAACCTGCTGGCCCTGATACTTCGCGATTACTGATGACGGACGCACCACGAGCGAACGCACCCGCGCGAGTTCAGTTATCACGGCATCGGCGAGAGAAAACTCATAGAAGGTTGAGGCCGGGTCGTTGTTCAAATTTCTGAAAGGCAGAATGGCAAGGCTCTTCTTTTCCTGGTCCGCGATGGTAGTAAAGGGTGTCTCATGAATCGTTGGCCTGGTGGAAGTCGCCATTCCGGGTGCCGCAGTGGGCGAGTCTTTGGTCTTTGATTTTAACCATCGCATCGCCCTCGAAACAGGATTCGCGCCGGGCAGGTGGCGCGCCGGTTCAGGGCTCACACTGGCGAAAGGCTGACCGGTAGTCTCAGACGTCGACACTTCCTGAAGCACGGCTCGCAGTTCATCACGCACCTCTTCCATTTTTTGAAAGCGCTGGCGTGGCTCCTTTGCCATGCAGCGATCCAGAACTTGCTGAAGCCGAGCCGGAATCTCCTGCTTTCTTAGTTCAGCGACTGGCCGCGGAGCATCGTGGAGCACGGCGTGACGCACGTCGATCGTTGTCTTGCCGCGAAACGGCCAGGTGCCGGTCAGCATTTCGTAAAGCAACACTCCGGTGGAAAAAATGTCGGCGCGCTTATCAACGCGATCGCCGCGTGCTTGTTCAGGGGCGGCATAGGTGGCAGTGCCGTAGGGAACGCCAACCTCGGTCAGGTCGGTGCGATGCAGCGCTGCCTTCGATCCTTCTTCCTCATCGTCAAGCAACTTGGCCAGGCCAAAGTCCAGGACCTTCACCTGACCTGAAGGCGTGACCATCACGTTTCCGGATTTAATGTCGCGATGAATTATCCCGCGCGTGTGAGCAGCGGCGAGCGCATCGGCCACTTGCAAACCAATCAGCAGCGCGCTCTTCAACTCCAGCGGATGCCCGTCTACGAGTTGGCGCACATTGCGACCCTCGACGTATTGCATGGCGATGAAATGATGTCCTTCCACTTCATCGAGATCGAAGATGGTGCAAATGTTTGGGTGATCGAGAGACGATGCAAGTCGAGCTTCGCGTTCGAAACGCTTGAGATTTGCCTCGCGTGCGGTCAGTTCCGCGGGTAGAACTTTAACGACGACGGTGCGTCCGAGTTTTGTATCGGTCGCTTTATAAACTGTGCCCTGCCCGCCAACGCCGAGCTTTTCAAGAATCTTGTAATTGCGCAGGGTCTTTCCAATCATGGAAAGTTTGATGAATGCTAATCGGGAATCGAAGCCTGAAGATTGCTATTTGGGAATCAAGGCGAGCATCGCTCACACGACCGCTTCCGGTCAACTAGTAGCGCGTGTTTTTTGCGAGAATTGTCAAAAAGGAGGGACCACCTCTGGCGAGGCCGTGCCACTTTTCCGGTTACAAGCCAAAACGGTTGCGATACTCAACTGAAACGAGGAACGACTTAACCATCTGAGCGCGATGAAAGTCGCCGCCAAATTCGTTGAGCTTGGTAAGCCAGAAGTTATAGCCCTCGAGGCTGGTGTCAGGCGGATCGCTCGGATTTCGTTGCAGGTAACCGAAGTATTGCATGAGCACGAAGGCAGGGCTGAGCTCGCGTTGCGTCAAAGTCGAACTCTCGGCTGTCAGGCGAAGGACGCGCGCGCGCGCCGCAGCGTCGGCACTCGTAGGCGCTCCACTAAACTCCGCAATTGCCGCCGCGATTGCTTCGGCCGCAAGTGGGTTGCCTGCCTTCGTGTTAAGCAGGTTCACAAATTCCGTGGGCGTCAAACTCAGCGGATACTGACTCGTAAAATCAAAACGCTCAACAAACCCCTTCAAGAAAGCCGTCTTATTATTCTCCAGCAGCAGCTGCCAGCCGGGCGTGTCTACTACAACTCCTTGCGAGATCGTCCTCGCATCCAGGAGAAACTGATTGAGAAACTGGGGCGGCTGCGCAAACGCAGCTTTGTATGCGCGATGGACCAGGAAACCGGTTTGCTGGAATTCGATCGAAAGAAAGAAAGCTGCGGAAACATTTACCCGGCGATCTTCCACGCAAGCGGAATCTGAGCCGCAAGCTATGATCTGGTTTGACCAGAAAGCCAGGCCGGCCGGATCCGGTTCGCGGTTCAGAAAATCGCGGTAGTGCTGGCGAACAAAAAACTGCGCGTCGTCCACCGGGTTTGGATTGGCGCTGTTGTCGTTGTCGGTGATGTTTAAAGTCGCCGACGAAATCGTTCCCAGAATCCCACCTTGTGGGTTACTCAACGAAATTATTAATTGCTCGGCGCTCTCGACGAAAGCATCGTCAGTTATGAAGATTGTGATCGTGCGGCTCGTTTCTCCCGGAGCAAAGGATACTTGACCAATGACCGTCCCCACGTCGCTGCCCTGAGTTCCCGTGCCGTTGCTGCCTGAATAGGTGACGGTCGCTGCCTCTGAGGCATCGCCGCTGCGGGTCACCGTGAGCGTAACTGTGGTGGTTCCTTCAGCGACACTGTAGTTTGCCGCGCTGAATTCGATGACCCGAGCTTGAGTCGTAAAGTCTGCCGTTTGATTTGAATTCAGAGGGCCAACGGTGCGGCTGGCTGGGTTAAAGACGAAATCCGGTTTCGAAACACTCACCGCATACACGTTTCCTGCCGCCAGAGAATCGAAAGAATAGCTGCCGTCGATTGCGTTGATGATTGATGTAATTGGACCAAGCGAGCCCGAAAGAGCCACAGTCACACCTGTCACAGGGGCGCCGGTAGAATTGGTTACGCGGCCACTGATCTTGTGTTTGTTAAGAGCTACGGAGAACGAGTTCTGCTGGTCTGTCGAAATATTCGTGTAGGTTTGACTGACCGGCGTGAAGGAGTGGTACAGAAGCGCGGGCGTCACTGAGTAGTCCGCCCCGGCTGGCAGATTTGCAAACGAGTAATCACCGTTTGCGTTGGTTATGGCCGTGGCTGTTTGAAAGCCCGAGAGCGAGAGCACGATCCCCAATGCGCCCGTGTTGTTGATGTTTACTACGCGCCCGCTGATCGTAATGCGATTGCGGGTGGCTACAAAATTAGCAATTTGATTGGCCGCTAAATTATTAAAGCTTTGCGGCGCCGTGAAGGTGTAATGCTGTTTTGAAGCTGTCACGGTGTAGTTGCCTTCGGATGGCACCGTGAAAGAATAGTTCCCGCTTGTGTCGGTGGTTGATGTTCCCGCCTGCGATCCCGAGAGGGTTATGGAAACGCCGCTCAGACCAGCGCCATTTTCGGTGACTCGGCCGCTGATGGAATAAGTAATGAAAACACCCGTGAAATTTGCGGTCTGGTTCGCGCCAAGATCATTAAACGCCAGACTCGGCGGCGTCCAGGCATAACCGGGTTTTGACAACTTAACAACGTAGTTGCCACCACCCGCCAGGTTCGTTAACGAATATGCGCCGGTCGAATCTGTAACCGCACTGGACGTTTGAGAGCCGGTAAGGCTAACAGTCGCGCCCGCAAGCGCACTGCCGTTCGGTGCGGTAGCGCGACCGCTAATACTATGTCGATCAAGTGTGGCGGGGAAATTTACCGTCTGGTTCGCTGACAGATTACTAAACGTATAGCTTGACTGTGCAAACGTGTAATGCGGTTTGGCGATCGTCACCACGTACGACCCGCCGTGAAGTAAATTTATACTGTAGTTACCGTTTGCATCCGTCGCTGTTGCGCCACTTGTTTCGCCTGAAAATGTAACCAGCGCGCCGCTCAGTGACGCTCCACTCGACGCATCAGTGGCTCGCCCGCTAACCGAATGAGTGGTGAAATTTCCTAAATACTCTTGAAACTGATTTGCCGACAGATCACTGTAGGTTTTGGACGGTGGATCAAAAGTGTGCCCGAGTAACGAAGGGGTGACGGTGTAGTCGCCCTCGGACGCCAGATCGCTAAATGAAAACGTACCGCTAGTGTCTGATGTTGTGGTCGCGTTTTTCGAGCCCGAGAGCGTTATGTTCACTCCGGGAATGGGCGTGTTGTTCGCGCCTACCAGACGCCCGCCTACCGAATATGCGATTAGCGTCGCCTCGAAATCGAGCGTTTGATCCGCGTCAAGATTGGGAAAGGTTTGACTGGCCGGTAAGAAAGTGTAACTAGTCTTCTGCGGCGTCACCGTGTAGTCGCCATTCGCCGGCAGATTCGT
Source organism: Pyrinomonadaceae bacterium (assembly GCA_963724185.1). Classification (GTDB taxonomy): domain Bacteria; phylum Acidobacteriota; class Blastocatellia; order Pyrinomonadales; family Pyrinomonadaceae; genus PSRF01. The sequence goes on from CAVRTN010000004.1 coordinate 915,820, forward strand.
GAAGGAATAACTACCGTTTGCGCCGGTGGTGGCCGTGGCAGTTAGCGAACCCGAGAGCGTTACACTGACGCCTGCGAGCCCGTCGCCCTCGACATTAGTCACTCGTCCCGCAATTTCGTGGAGGTTGAAGACTGCGACTGAGTCGAAGTCTTGATCACCTGACGGGGTGACGAAGGTGCGGCTGCCCGGGTTGATTGTGTGATGGTCCAGATCCGGTGTAACGGTATAAATGCCGCTTGTGGGCAGGTTTGAAAAGTGATACTGACCGGCGCTGTCCGTTGTAGTTGTAACCGATTGCCCGCCGCTCAGCGTTACGAGCACGCCGGGCATGCCAACTCCGCTCTCGTTTACGATCTGTCCCGTTATCGCAAATTTTGGCGAAGGCGCGCTGGCGAGGTAGGTAGCCAGGTCTGTTCGCTTTTCGGCAACGCATTCCGCGTTCGCCCCACACTGCAAAATCTGATCAGACCAATAAAAGTGGGCCGCCGGATCGGGAGGACGTCCCAGCGTGGCCACAAACTGTTCACGGACATGCTGGACGGGATCTTCATCAGACGTAGCCGTCGTAATGACGTTTGTAGTCTGTGCTTCAGAATCAAGATGCGTGTAGATGGAATTGATAACGGTTAGTTTGCCGGTGGCTGAATCTGCAAGGATCCGGTTAGCGTCGGCCACACACTCGGCCTGGTCAACGATCGCATTTCCCACTCCGAGAAAGTAAATCGCTGAACCTGCGTTATGGCTCCAACCGTAGTGTGACTTTTCGATCAGCACGCGCTCAACGTCGTCGAGGTAATGACCCGTCGTGCCAAAGTTGGAAACGTTCATGAACAGTCCCGTGACCTGCACCAGATCAATCGGGAAGGTCGGGCCACCGGAGAGGTACTGCAGCGTCGTCAATCCCATGTAACCGCCCTCATCAAAGAAGACGTTTCGGAGGACTGCTTCGCGACGCGGTGAATCATTCGTTGGAGCCGCAGCATTGCCGACGTTGACCCAGGAAAAAGGCGCCGTGGTCATCTTCCCGAACAACTCGGGTCGCTGCCCATAGTCGGCGAACACGGCGTCGGAAATAGTGATGCCCTTCCATTCCACGTTTTGAATGATTGAGGCATAAACTCCGCTGGCACAAGCACTTCCGAGGACCACGCTCTGTTCAAAAGTGAAGTCGGTGCGCACCGCCTGCACAATGGCTGCACCCTGGACCAGGCTGCTCAAGCCATAAAACTCGCAGTGTCTGACAGTTGCTGAACCGATATCGGCCAGCGCGAGACTGATGAGCGCGTCGTTCGCTACTCCGGGAGTGCCAATAAAGACTATGTCCTGGATCAGAAAGGTTTCGAGACCTGAAATGGAAACGGCGTTTTCAAGTTCACCGGTCCGCGGCGCAAACTCTGAAACCAAATCAAGCCCATGGGTTATCTCGTTCCCGCCAGCCGTTGGAGGTGGAACGGGGGTAAGGGATTCCACTCCAAGAATTGTCAGGGATGCAGCTAAACCGGTGAAGTCTTTAGAGACGGGAGTGTAGATCGCGTAACGGCCCGCGGGCACCAACAAGGTCCCGCCACCCGCATCCGCTATCGCATTCAAGGCATTTTGTAGCGCTGGTCCGTCATCGGCAATCCCATCGCCAACAGCGCCAAACGAACTGAGATCAAAAGTATTAGAGACAGCGTTGCGCGTCTTTACGGTCGAAGATTTGGCACCCTGAGTATCGGGCAATTTGCCGTTCGTGGTCCCCCCGCGCCCCGCCGCAGACGCCGGCAGCGCGAACATAATAAAGAGGAGGAGGACTGTTGATTTCATCTTAAAATGACCGAAATTACCCACACGCCCGTTATCGGACAGGGTTGCATTCTGAGGCGGACTGTTGGGGCAAGTCGTTTGTGAGGCCTGCAATAAAGCCGAGTCGGAGTCATCGGTTTGATTTGGGGCCGGGGAACCACCGAGAGTATACGCTATTTCTTGTTTTAGTTGGGACTATGGATTCTAAAAACTGTTGCCGCGTACAAATGGTTAGACGAGTGGATCTGTCTCAAAGTCTAAAAAATGAACGTCCAGGCGTGCGGGGGGAGAAGTAGGACCAGTCTGATTGGGCCAGTTGTTATACTCCGGGGAAACCATTTGTCCTCAACGACGTACAAAACCCCGGGGAGGCAGGATATGTTTTGTCCAACTTGCGGAGTGGCGTTGGCGAACCAGCTAAAATATTGCAACCGCTGCGGTTCTCAACTGGCGACCAGGGACCAGGCGGATGAAATTGAGGCAACTGAAAAAAAGCTGCGCGATGAAATGGTCGATCTATTTTGGGCTACAGTGATCGGTTTGGGGTTGATTCTCGGAGGGATGGCGCTAATAAAAAATGCGATGCATCTCAGCGATTGGATATTGGTTGTTTATCTGATCATTAGTTCGACAGCCTTCACGGTAAATTTTGGGTTGGGCCTCTGGCAGATACGACGTTTCGCCAGGCTGGTCCAGGAAGCGCGAGCTGGTCCGGAGACCGGATCGTTGCTTGCCGAAAAAGTACCCGCCGAGATGTTGAGAGCGCCTTTGAATCCTGCACCAAGCGTCACTGAGACCACTACGCGTTCGCTGGACCTCGGATCAAAAGAAGAATTGCGTGACTAGAAGGTCATGAATCAAACGTTGCCAGGAGTTCGTCGCCGCTGACGGTGGCGGTACCCACTTTCCCAACCACAATCCCGGCGGCATGATTGGCCAGAGTGGCAGCTTCGAGCATCGAAGCACCGGCCGAAAGAGCCGTTGCCAGCGTAGCAATTACCGTATCGCCTGCGCCGGTCACATCATAGACTTCGCGCGCGGTCGTTCCGACGAAGACAGGCTCGCCGTCGCCTTCCAGCAGCATTATTCCGCGGTCTCCCCGCGTGATCAAAACGGCATCGCAACCAAGTCGGGCGCGAATCATTCGTGCAGCCTGGTGCAGGCCCTCATCCGAGTCTTCCTCGAGACTCGTCATCCGCAGCGCTTCATGGTGATTGGGTGTGATCAAGGATGCGGGACGATAGCTGGAGAAGTTTCGAATTTTTGGATCAATTAGCACCGGCATGCGCGCGTAAGCCGCCGGCAAGATTTCATCAAGAATGTTTTGCGTAACCACGCCTTTGTCATAATCCGAAACTACAAAAGCGTCAGCATCCCGAAGGGCCTCTTTCAACGCCGCTACGATGCTCTCCTGAACCGAACCATTAATCGGAGTTCGCAATTCCCGATCGGCGCGCACCACCAATTGACTGTGAGCGATGATGCGAGTCTTTACAGTTGAAGGTCTGTTTTGATCGGCGACGAGAAAGTTCTCTCGTTGCAACGGACTCGCCTCTTCGAGTCGTTTGCGCAGCCGCTCACCCGCTGGATCGTTTCCGACTACGCCGATGACGCAGGCCTGAGCGCCCATCGCGGCCGCATTCGCCAGCACATTCGCTGCCCCACCAAGGTGAATCGATTCGCGACGAATATCCACAACCGGGACCGGCGCCTCAGGCGAAATGCGGGTGACATCGCCCCACACGAATTCGTCCAGCATCACGTCGCCCAGGATCACAATCTTCCGCTCAGGCATCGCCTGAATGATTTGTTCCGCGCGCGCTTTGGTCAATTGGGCCATCTCGAACTCATGTACGCAAATTGTTAGTTTGCGGCAATTCTTTATCACCGTACACAAACTAACAGTTTGCGTTAACTTGTGGTTTCTCTCAGCACTCTTTCAATAGCGGCCATCACTCGATTTACCGGCACGCGCAGAATGCACTCCGGCTGAGCAAACTTTTCGCAGTAGTAACCATGACAGGGTTGGCAGTCCATCTCCTCGAAAACGATCTCGGCTGCCGAACCGGGAGCGTCGGAAACCCAGGGCCGCCAATGGGCCGTGTTGGAAGATCCGAAAATGACGACAGAAGGCGTTTCTACCGCTGCCGCCATGTGCGCGATGCCGCTGTCATTGCCAACAAAAAGTCGCGACTGGGCCAAAAGCGCGGTGATTTCCGGCAACGACAAGTCGTTAAAGGAAACGATCGGCGCCGAAGCATGCCGCTGAATTTCCACCACCGTGGCAGTTTGGTTTGGCGTAGTTATGACGACAACCGGAAGGTTCTGCTCAGAAAGTGCACGTGCCACCTGTCCAAAATTTTCGGCCGCCCACTGTTTGGTTGCGAATGCAGCCGCAGGATGGATCACGACAAAGGGCGTGTCGCCAAGCCCGGCGTTACGAAGTTTGGCAGTCACCGCAGCAGCCGCTTCTGGAGTAACAGCCAGTCGAGTGCGCGGTCGATCGCTGACGGGCACACCCGTCCATCCAAGGAGAGCAAGTTGTTGTTCAACTGAATGTGTTTTCTCCCGACGCCAAAGGGCCGAGGATGACGGCGAAAGATGATTGTGGAGCCACGCGTACTGATACGCTGCAAAACCGACGCGATGTTTGGCTCCGGTTGCTCGTGTCAGAAGGGTTGCCGTAGTGCCGCCGTGAAAATTGTAAACAACATCATAGCGATTTGCGCGCAAGCGGCGAGCAACCAGAAGACGTGAAGCTGCCCGGCCTTTTGCTACGGTGATGACGTTGTCGATGTCGGGGTGGTCTTCAAGCAACGGAGCCACCCAATCTTCAATCAGGATGTCTACTTGCGCGTGAGGCAGGAATCGTTTCAAAGCGAAGAGCGAAGGCGTTGCCAGGACGGTGTCGCCGATCGAACGCAGCCGCACGATTAGAACCCGCTCGACAGTATTCCAGTCCCAACGCGCCGGGCCCAACGACTGCGGGTCGGAATCTATGTCAGCGAATTCATCTGAATCGGGGCCACGATCCGCAGCGCCCATTCTTCCGGTCGCCAGTCTTCGCAGTTGGGGAGATGATTCGACAATGTCGCGCAGGCTGTTCAAGTTGTTATTTGTTTTCGGCTTCGGCTTCGTCTTCAATCGTTGCTTCGTCGACCAGCATCACGGGAATGTCGTCGCGAATCGGATATAGCCGGTGGCATTCCACACACTTCAATCCGCTGCCGTCCGGTTTCAATTCCACGTTTGCCTTGCAAGCGGGACAGGCGAGAATCTCCAGTAAATCCTGACTAATAGCCATGGGCTTAGACCTCTCTTTGCGGTTTCGTTCCTGCTTGACACCGGCAACCTGAAACGAGGCATTGGGAGCGCAAAGCTTAACACAGCCAACTGGCCCAGAGCAGCGCGACGCTGGCGCCGATCCTTGTGCAATTAACCTGGCGCCCTTGCGGAAAGTCTTTGCGTCCTTAGCGGTTAAGCCAAATAGAAACCGCAAAGTCCACAACGCCGAGCGCAGAGTTCTGCAAAGGAGAACAATAAATTGCAAACGGTGTGGAAAGAACGGTTGAGCACCATAGCCTCAACGAAGTATTCTGAGGTATGTCACTCGAATTCGCTGTCGAATATCGCTGCACCCTCCGCGCGCGTTACGCCGAGCAGCATCTGCGCGAGTGGGGGCGGCTCAGTAGCCTCCATGCCCGCCTGACTACCGGCGATGTAAGTGCACCGTCGCTGGACAAGCTCGAATGGGTGGAAAACGCGCGCGACGAAATGGAGTTGATGCAGGCGGCGACTTCGATCTGCCCGAGTTGTCCAGCTTGTTTACCTGAGGAAGTTGCCGGCGACGGGGAAGTGGTGGGATGCCTGGGACGGATTAACTATCCCATTGAAGCGCAGTTTGAAAAGTTTCTGGCAGACCGCGTCCAGCTCGCGCTCGACACCATGGACCAGGCCGATCAACCACGCCTGTTGCGCATCCTGGTCGACTCCGAGTCTCCTTTCGATGGCGAGGCGACCAAAGACCTGCGTCGAGTAACTACTTCCGAGGGCCTGCGGTTTTTCGAGTTGCGAGTGCCCATTCAGCTCTCGCGGGCAGGCGCCCAACTTACCACCGACAACATCTTCGATCTTCTCGCCGGTTTTCGGTCCGACGACCACTCAGAGACTACTTATGTTCGCGAGCTTCCCTTCGGAGCAACGGCTGACTATTATGACTTTCTCGATCTCATTCTTCGCAATGATCTGACTCAATCCGAGACTTCACGGTTAACCGATCGAGGGAACAACTACGCTCAATTTCTTCGTTTGCTGACAGCAATCGAACGAGCTGAAGTTTTAAACGCGCGCGTTCTGCTGGATTAATGCAGAGGACTCGTGCCTTCTTGCATTAACATTGATTTAATCTCACGTTCACCTGCTCTTAAGGCCGGGGCGTCATTGTGCAGCTCAAATTCTGTGCAAGGGTCCTCCGATTAAACGAAAAGCATCAGGAGTGAAAGCTATGCTAATCGCGCAAAAACATAAGTTTGCCTTGTCGCTCTTCTTCGTCACGATGTTGGCGTCCGTCCTTTCCGCACCTCAAGTTCTCGCGCAAAGCGTGAGTCGGAACTCGGACTACCGCGCAGACAGTGTGAAGGCCGATCGAGCTGAGTTGCCTGCGCCGGTCACTGAAAACACACCACCAGCCCGAGTTGTTGAAGAACGACTCGCCGCGCTCGAGCGAGCACTGGACCAGCAGAATGCAAAACTCGACCAACTTCATAGGATCATCCTCGAACAACAGAACACGATCCAACTCCTGACCCGCGGCGGCACGAACCTTCCTCCCGCAAATAACCCTGAAACTGCCCGGGCAACGTTACTGCCTGCGAACCAGGCGACGGACAAGAGTCCGGTAACGACTGTGGAAGAGCGCTTGAAGAAAGTGGAAGGACGCGTAGCGGATATTGGGTCAGTGAAGTTCAGCGGCGATCTGCGTCTGCGCTCTGAATCGTTTTTCGGGTTATCAAATAGTCTGGCCAATGGTGACAATCCAGCGGTCCTCGGCAATGAACTCAGCCCTCGTCATCGACTGCGTGTCCGAGCGCGACTGGCGATGACTGGCGTAGTCGGCAAGGAGTTTGAATGGGGCTTGCGTATGGCCACCGGAAGTTTTGCCGACAACATTGCCACGAACCAGACCCTTACCGATTTTTATACCCGTAAGCCATTCGGTATTGACCAGGCCTACATCACTTACAAGCCTCGTGGGGTTGCCGGATTGCGTTTACAGGGCGGGAAGTTTGAAGTGCCATGGTCCTCCACCGAGTTGACCGTCGATAGCGACCTGATGATCGAAGGTCTTAATGAGTCGTACACGCGCACCTTCAAAAACTCAACCCTGAAGGAACTGAAGCTGGTAGCCTGGCAGTCGCCTTTCCTCGAGCGCAATTCCGCGTTTGTGCGCAACCCGAATGGCACGGTGAACGTCGAGCAATCGCGTCGCGGAGGTCGCGACCTCGCGCTTTATGGTGGACAGATCCGCTCGACCTTCGCGCTTAGTCCTGAAGTAGGACTCAGTCTTTCGGTGGCGGATTTGTTTTTCTCCGGCACGCAGTTCATTTCGCCGGTGCAGGTTTGGGGCAGCCAACTGCAGCTGCCAGTGACGTTCACCATTCCAGCTTCCGGTTCAACCCCGGCGCAAACGATCACTGCTCAGGTTTCGATCCCGCGCGACTTCCTGGTCGCCGGCGCTAACCTTGGTTTAACTAATGCGACCAACAATGCGACGAATCGGGATGGGCGTTTATCGTCGGGGTTTAATCTCGTGGACATGCTTGCTCGTTTAGACTTCAATCACAGCAAGCGCTGGCCCGTCACCCTTCTCCTGAATTTCGTTACCAACACGCAAACGCGCGATGTGGTTGTGGCGGGGCCCGGCGGTGCGGACCTAATTCTTCCCAACGATGAAAACACTGGCTTCTGGGGAGAAATTCAAATTGGGCAAACTAAAGCGCGCGGTGACATGCAGCTTGGCTACACGTTTATTCGCATTGAAAAAGACGCAGTGCTGACGCCATTCAATATGTCTGACATCACCCAGCAGTCTGACATGCGCGGCCACCGTCTCGGCTTTTCCTACGCGGCCGATCCGCGCGTAATTTTTGCGGTAACCGGCATTATCACGCAGCGTCCCAATGGATTGCTTGGCCCGTTTGGGACAACGCCGCCGGGCTCGTTTAACCTGCCGACGAAACGGCTGCAGTTGGATACGATCATAAAGTTTTAGAACCTCGAGCAAGAGAAGCCGACCGTGACTGAGGAATCAGGTTGACCACGCGCGACCTGATGCGACCTCCGTAATGGTCGGGTTTCTGCCTGCCTTCCGAAACCCTGCGGACGCCTGCACTCTTTTTAGATTGAATTCAGACCTCGTTCAGATAGACATTACCCTGCCTCTCGGCTATATTTCGGACTCTTCGAAAAACAGCCTAGCAACAGTCCTAACAATGGGGTTAAAACTCTAAAATGGGCATCCTAAATTTCCTGCCGAAAGAGGAACAGTATTTTGCCCTCTTCATCCAGATGACTGTCTACATTTCCGACGCCGCTCGCGAGCTCAAGGAAATGTTGGCTGACAAGAACCACGACTTCGAAGAGTATGTCCGGCGGATCAAAGGGCTCGAACATGCCTGCGACGAGTTAACCCATAACATTTCCACTCGCCTCAACAAGTCGTTTATCACACCCTTCGATCGCGAAGACATCTACATGATGTCCACCGCGCTCGACGACATTGTCGATCTGATAAATGGCGCCGCCCGCGCGATCATCGATTTCGATGTTCATGAAATCAAAGATTACGCGAACGACTTTGCCGTCGTGATCGTCCAGATGGCGGAACAACTGCGGGCCGTAGTTGCAACGCTTGAGAAACCCAAAAACATTACTCAGCGACTGGTTGAAATTCATCGTCTGGAGAATGAGGGTGACGATATTTATCACGCGGCGATCGCTCAGCTGTTTCGCGAAGAACCCGATCCGCTGACCGTGCTGAAGTGGAAAGAGGTTTACGAGAAACTCGAAGCTGCCATTGACCGCTGCGAAAATGTTGCCAACATTATTGAGAGCGTCGTTATCAAGCATACTTAAAAACCGCGAGCGAGCCTTCACCTATGACAATTGCCCTCGGGTTAGTCATCTTTATCATCTTCATCGCCTTCGTTTTTGATTACACTAACGGTTTTCACGACGCGGCAAATTCGATAGCCACCGTTGTTTCCACGAGAGTTCTCTCTCCCGGGATGGCCGTTGTTTGGGCCGCGTTTTTTAATTTCGTCGCCTTCGCAATCCTGGGCACTCGGGTGGCCAAAACAATCGGCGGCGACCTGGTGCGCATCGAACTCGTCACCGAGGACATGCGACTTTATACACTCCTGGCCGGCCTCAGCGGGGCCATCGCCTGGAACTTGATTACGTGGTACGTCGGACTGCCAACGTCCAGCTCGCATGCGCTGATCGGCGGTTATGGTGGGGCGGCGATCGCAGCGTATGGCAGTTTTATCGGCATTCTAAAACCCGAGGGTTGGACCAAGACGATCATCTTCATCGCGGCTTCGCCTCTCATCGGCATGACGCTTGGATTTGCAACCATGGTGGCTGTCCACTGGATTTTCCGGCGCTCGTCGCCTCACGGCGTGGACAAGATCTTTCGCAAGGGACAACTTGTCTCAGCAGCGCTCTATTCGTTGGGACATGGGGGCAACGATGCCCAGAAGACGATGGGAATTATCACGGCTGTGCTTGTGGCCGGTGGAGTTCTGGGAGCCGGCGCCGGTGGAAAACTTCCCGAAATCCCCACCTGGGTGGTTCTTTCCGCGCATGGCGCGATCGCGCTGGGCACCTTGTCAGGCGGCTGGCGTATCGTGCACACAATGGGCTCCAAGATTACTAAACTAAAACCGGTCGGCGGTTTCTGTGCGGAAACTTCCGGCGCCCTCGCTTTGTTTGGGGCCACTCTGGCGGGCATTCCGGTTTCGACCACTCACACGATCACCGGCGCAATCGTAGGTGTAGGATCCACTCGCAGGCTCTCGGCAGTTAAGTGGGGAGTGGCGCGGCGCATCGTTTGGGCCTGGGTCCTGACGATTCCCATGGCCGGCACCATTGCCGCGATTTCTTTCTTTATCATCAAAGGCATCCATCTCCTGGCGCGATAGCGCTGATGGAGAATTAGATTTCTTTGCGTTAACTCCACCGCAGTTAACGGCGGGTCCTGAGTGCCCACCACCCAAAATTGGTCGTAAACATCCACCACGATGTCATGAAGACATTATTCGTATTAAGACACGCAAAGGCGGAGAACCCGGCCGGCGGTATGTCGGACTTTGATCGTGCCTTGAATGAACGTGGCCGGGGCGAGGCTCAGGCTGTAGGCACGTTCATTAAAAAGCAAAATGTGAAATTGGATCTGGTTTTGAGTTCGCCGGCAGTGCGGGCGCGCGAAACGACTGAAACTGTTCTGAGCGCCTCCGGTCTAACCAACGACATTCGCTTCGACCAAAGAATCTATGAGGCGAGCCCGCACTCGTTGCTTGCGCTTCTTTCTGAGATTAATGAGGCAGCATCTTCCTTGATGCTGGTGGGCCATAACCCCGGACTGGAAGACTTAATTCACCTACTGACGGGCCGATCAGCACATCTGTCTCCGGCAACAATCGCGAAGATCAGTTTTGAAGTCGATCGATGGGGCCGCGTCGATAAAAACACAGGCTTGCTCGACTGGGTGGTAAAGCCTGACCAACTGGACACCGAACCACGGTAGCATCCCGGTTCTGCCTTCCTCGTCGATTAACTTCATGAGCGACGCTGATCCGAATCTTTCACCGCTCGCTGACAAACTCTCCCGGGATAACTCGAGGTTGGCGGCGCAGTCGTTTTGCCAAATCAGCGTAAAAACATTTCAGGCAAAGCCCGTAGGAATCCTCGCTCGCCTTCTCTCTAATCTTCACTCCGCATGACACGCACAGGATCTTGAAAGCGGCCATTGTTTGTCCCGCTGCCTGATCACGATTTCCCGTCGTCACAACTTCAACCATCGCGAAACCTCCTCCAGTAGTTTTCCCAAGGAACAATAAGACCCGCGTGTTACGCGAAGATGGCCGTAAGATTAAATCGACTTGTCTCGTGCATTAAGGAGCGAGATATAAATGGCTGCTGCCAACCACTTCAAAAGCTCCTGACGGAGATTGCGGCAGCGCAGTATAATCGCCGCCAATCCCATACTTGGTGCCTAATTCATACTCACTAAGGAGACAACGATGAGGTTTAACGCAATGAGACTCTTATCGATCCTGCTCTGCACCGGCATGTGTGCGCAGTTTGCTCTGGCGCAAAACGCGAAGGGTCCGGCGGGCGGCAGCTACTCGCGAAGAAGAGCGGGCATTTCATTCAGCAGGACCAGCCCGAGTTGGTCGTTGCTGCCATCCGCCAGGTTGTTAACGAGGTTAAGACACGCCCGGACAGGAGATTACGGTAGAATCCATCGACACAACAGAACCCTGGTAGCGGATCTAATTTGGAGGAGTCTAATAATGGCAAATGAAACGGACGTCGAGAAATCCTATTCGAACAAGGAGGTCGTCGCTAAGTTGAGGCGACTGGCGGACGCGCTGGAAGAAGAGAAAACATTTGAAATACAGATCTCCGGTGAACGCATTTATATTCCACCATATGCGACGGTTGAGTTTGAGTATGAGCGACAGGGAGATAAAGAAGAAGTGGAGATTGAATTGAGCTGGCAACGGCGGTAAGGGCGGCTCCTGGCAAACACGCGACCGTTCTATAAGCCAGACGCGGCAAAACTCGCATGGGACGAGTCGCAGACTTCCTGCACGAACATCTGAAGTAATTCGACCGCGAATGGCAGCGCTTGAGGCCTTTGTCGCCATCCAGGGGCGTATAATCTCTTTCTCGGACAGTAATCGTCGTTGGAATTAACTGGAGGTTTGCTATGCGTGCTTTAAAACTCTCACTTCTGATGATTCTATTGACCGGCTCTGCGGCTGCGCAAAGCTCATCAACTGTTTCCGACCCCTCCGGCGTAACGGTGCTCAATATCAACTGGCGCCGGGTGGAACCGGTCAACCCCAAACTCAATGACAGGATACTGACTAACGCCGACTCCGGAGCGAGAAGGGCAGTCAACACCGCGAGAACCAATGAGGCCAATTCGGCTAGAGAAAACGGGCTCAATCCGCCTCCACCTGCGTTGTTGACCTACCCCGCCAGTCCCGAAGCGCCGCCGGTTGTCCGGCCATGGTCCGGATACATATGCGAGGTGACAGTAAAGAACACCGGAGCGAAAACAATTCGACAATTGGTCTTCGACTACTCCTTCACCGATCCACGTACGCAACGAACGGTGGGCCACCGGCAGTTCAAGAGTAAGGTAAAGATTCATCCGGGGATGACGGCAAAGGTCGCTGTTCGCACCAGCTCACGCCCGGTGGGCACAGTCGCTGCGGCTCCGGCAGGACCGAATCAACCGGCTCAATCTGCCGAGCAGATAGTGATTCAGAAAATCAAATACGCTGACGGATCCGTGTGGCAACGTAGCGCGAAATAGTGCGGCAGTTATCAGTGATTGGTGGTCAGTGGTCAGTGATCGGAACGGTGCAGTATGTGAGGGTGGACTCACAATGCAAGAGGGCCAGCGATTGCTGACCCTTACGCATGAAGAACTCTGGTTAATAGGCAAGACCCTTGTCCCTCCGTTTAGGGAGATGCGGAGTTGGAGTGCTGCTCGATGAACAGAACCCGGGAGCGTTAGTTCAGTTTAGGAGCGAGGTCAGTACCACCACGCGGTAGCCGGGCAGGTCTTTGTGGATTGAGGATTGATGTTCGGATTGCGGATTGCTCTCATAGCTGGTGGTGCGCCAGATGACGAATTCGATAGTGAAATTAGTGCCGTGATTCGCCAATTGGATAGAATCCGCTCGTCACGTGACGCCTGTCATGCTATCTCGCGTGTGTTCTCATCGAGCTTCGAGCCTGAGTTGTTTCAAATTGAACATTGCCAATCTGTCGGCGAACGCTTATACGAAGTTCTTGCGGAGCGTGGCATCATAGAAGAGGAAGTTTGAATCAATGCTATGTACCCAACAAATCGTTGGACCGGAGCAGAGTCACGTAGTTTTCCATTCGCGAGACTTGAATGCTTGGTTAGTTGTGCGCCACCCGGTCAACTCTGACGTTGGGCGGACAAGAAGGAGGCTTGGATGACCCCGGCACGACTCAACGAGCTGAGTTGTCCAACTTGCGGACAGGCAAGTTGGACGATCGACTCAGACTACCGCGGGATGGATGGCGTCATGCTTCCCTACGAGGAACGGGAGTACTCGTGTCGGCTTTGCAGTAGCACTGGCCCGGGCTGGACGCTCATACGGCAATCGCCCCCAGAGTTCCTGTTGCAACCGCACGACATGTACCCGATGACTCATGCAGATTTCGACCACTGGGTAGCGATCTTGGAGGCCAATTTTCCGGATCATCCTCTTCTGGCCGATCTAGGAAGACGCTTCGTCCCTCATACTCCAAGCGGAGTCCTTGTGAGGCTGTGGAACAGGATGACCGGCCAATGATGCAGCCTTGCTTGAAAGGCCCAACATAAAGATTTGGATGACGAAGTATTTCGCAATAATCAAAGGTTCGAAAAGATGATGACCCGATATGCAGATGAAATGTGGGTGATCTTCAAAACTGAATTGGTAGTTACAGCGATCTTAGATAACTCTAAAGCGGGGTATGGTCATATGGGTATGTACCGCTTCTTAGCCAGAGTGAAGAGTATTGAAAAGGTTGGAAAAACTAAGAAGATTGATTTGGAGAAGAAACGAAGATCAATGAAAGGCGCTGCCTAACCAAGCGGACGGCGCGATAGCATGCTTCTCAAGTAATCTTTTTCTGTCCCGCTTGGACACTGGTCTTGCACCGCAGCTGAAGCCAGGCGTTATGTTGTTCTAATATCTAAGACGCTGAACTTACCGCAAAAGTGAATCGGAAGGTCTAGTGGAGGTTTTGAAATGAGGATTCGATCCGTCGTTTTTTCAGCTTTGTTGTTGGTAATCTCTTCTCCTGCATTCAGCCAGAAAGCGGAATGGGCGCGCTTCACGAGATATGTTGATGGCAGCAAATATACATTCAAAGTTACGGCAGAAGAGCTACAGCACTTACCATCGTGGAATCCTGAGACTGAAGAGGTACCGTTATCCGCCAGAAAAGCCATTGAAGTTGCTCGGGCAAACCTGGCAAACTTCTTACCAACTCCTGAGAAATGGGTTCTGGATCACGTTGATCTAACTAGAATGGGAAGAGACAAGTGGATTTATGAAGTTTATTTCGAGTGTCTTTCTGAGGACTGCGGGCGCTCAGATTCAGATTGGTCATTCATGATTTACGTGAAAATGGATGGCTCGATTGTTGAACCTGTAGTAGAGCCTTACGACGGAAAAGGAAAAGTTTATTGAAGCCATTTCTCTGCGCTCCATCCGCAAACGCATCGTGTTATCTATCGCTGGCAGCACGCTGTTCCAGATAGTCATTTTCCTCCTTGCGATTATCCTCCAAACCCCGGGGCCTGTACTGATATTTCTCTTTCCGGGATGGGAGAAGTCTCTTAGGAAGGCGGCGCGCCAATAGCGTACGATGCCCAACAAAGCTTGCAGCAGACGGCGCGTTAGCATGCTTCTCAAAGTATCTTGCCTCCTTCAGCTTGAATGCTGATCGCCGCTGAAGGCCAGCGTTCGGCTTCTAATTGAGTGTAATGACAAACCGTACTTTCATTTTAATGGCCATCTTCTTAACGCCGAGCTACTTGTTCAGCGCCGGAATATCTCAGGAGCGAACGGCGGTGCCGCGAGACACACTCATTACCCTACAAAGATTCGCTGATGCATTTAATAACGGAACCGACTACAAGCTGATCATTAGTTCCGACGGCAAAGTGGTCTTCGAGCGGTTCGCCAACCATTTTGTCGACCCCTCCGATCCGAGGGCGCGAACATCGCCACCGATCCACGCACAAATCCCTGTTGAAAAAGTTGCCGAACTCGTCGCAGAGTTTGAACGCATCAAATACTTTTCTCTGAAAGACAGGTACGCCAAGATGGAGGATGGTTGTCCCGGGGTGTGGAGCGACCAAGGTGGTGCGGAAATCTCGATTAGAATCAACGGCAAAAAGAAAACTATCGGTCATTATCATGGGTGCGCGCGTGAGGGCTTAGGAAAAGCCTATCCGGAGGATCTGACTTCGCTTGAAGATAAGATCGATGAAGTTGTGGGGACGAAGCGGTGGCTCAAATGAGGCGTCGAAGCCGAACAAAGTCTTGCAACTGGGAGCGCAATAGCATGTTCTCGAGTAATCTTTTGGTTACCCAGCTCGGATGTTGAAGGCGCGCCGGAGCTGAAGGCCGAGCGTTATACGACACGTGCGGCATCACCAGTCAAGCTGGAAGGACGAACATGACGCTTAAACGAATGGACAACGTTCTCATCGTCGTCGATGACCTTGAGGCCGTTAAGGCGTTCTTTCTCGAACTCGGACTCGAGTTGGAGAGCGAGACGACCGTCGAGGGCCCTTCGGTAGATCGTCTCATCGGCCTTCAGAACGTCCGTGCTACCCTCGTGCTGATGCGCACTCCTGACGGCCACGGACGGATCGAGCTGGACAAGTTTCACACGCCGGAGGCGATTAGCACTGGGCCCGCGAACGCTCCGGTGAACGCACTCGGGATCCGCCGCATCATGTTTGCCATTGATGACATCGACGACGTCGTAGCGCGCCTGCTCGCCCACGGCGCCGAACTGGTCGGCGAAGTGGTGCAATACGAAGACACGTATCGGCTGGCCTACGTCCGTGGCCCCGAGGGCATCATCATCGCGCTTGCCGAGCAGCTCGGGTAAAGAAGGCCAGCGTTATCTGCTTCAATTTGAAATGGAGGTGAACGTTATGAACCAAGTTGTATTAAGGCTGGTGTTCTTTGCTCTGGTAACGGCGCTGAGCAGTTCCGCCGTCGCTCAGCAAGACATCCCGAAATCTGTGGATGACGAAGAGTATGCTGTGTACTCAGCTTTGATCGAAACCTACACTCTTCAACACCGTCCGTCCTCACTGCTCATCTCTGAAATGACGATCACTCCTCCACAGAAATCGCTGAGACCGATCGGAAATAGCCAGGTCGAAACCACCACCCTAATAGATTTTTTTCCCAAGAATGACCGCTCCTACGCTTTAACTGATCGGCTCCGGCTCAGCGCTAAGTACCACTTCTCGAAAGAAGCGGATCTGACCTCGGCGGTTCGGGCCGGGATACTGGTGATTAGTCTCTCGCGGGTTGGGTTCAATCGCCGGAGGGACCAGGCCCTGGTGTATGTTCGTGTCGTCGGGGAGCGGATGAAGAAGCAGTATGTCGTGCTGACGAAAAAAGACGGTAAGTGGGGCGGCGTGCAAGTGATACCTGTGTTGGTCTCGGAAGGGCAGTCGCAGCTATCAAGGCGATGAAGCTAACCGCGGTGAAACGAGTCTCTCATGTATGTTGAGCGGGCAGGCCTATCGCCGGCGTTATGTTGCTTCGCTTCGGTAGATTGTAAACATGAGTAACCTCAGGCGGAGTGCTGCGTTGACTCAAGCACCCAATCGCCACGCGCCCCGGCTCTGAATTCCTAGTCCCACTGAAGTCGGCCCACCCGACCCTCCCGCCAGGTTGTACTGACCGTTTCGCTCTTCATAGCAGTTTGTCGAACGTCAAAGGACTCCTGCCCTTCGGCTCGTTCAAGAGAAACGAGTCAAAATTAAGGTTCTTGGGGATCTTACCCTTGAGCGTTTTAACCTGCTTGAGATGCACGGCCCGCTCCTCTTTCCTGGTAAAGCCAGGGAGCAGCAACCCAAATCCCTTCTCGGAATATGCGCCGCAGTCTCGGTGCTCAAGCACCATGACGCCCTTAATATTGTGAAGCTTGAGGGCGAGCCCCAGGTGATCAAAAAATGTCTGGTGCCAGGCCGGATCGGCCGGCTTTTTCTTCACGACAGCTCCCAGCGCGGCCCCCGCCAGAATCACATGATCGTAGTCTCCGGCGAGTCCTCTGCGTTTCATGAACCGTGCGATCCGTTCAAAAAAACGGAAGTCCATGCACGTAAGCAACAATACTTTAGCTTCGTGGACAGCGACAGGTTTCGCAGTCAGGTCTTTCAGGTAAGCGTCAAAATCGATCAGATGCTCGGTCTCATCAGTCATTGAGTTTTCCTCCTCGGATTAGTGGGCGTGGTTGAGCGTAACGGGTGTTCAAAACTCACTCGGGAGAGAAGCCAGAGATTTTTGATACTTGCGAGAGAGCCGGAGCGGGTCAGTCGTTATGAGCTTCTACTCGAGCGCGCCCACTATGCTCCGGTTTCCGAGCCTGCGTCAACCCAGTTACCCACATCGACGACCTCATCACCTCAGTAAGGGCACTAAGTCGGCTTTCAACTAATCGAACACGTCCAGGGACGGTGATGCCCTTACTCACCAACGGTTCGGGTTGTGAGAGCCATTGAGCTTTGGGCGCGTAGCGATAATAGGCGTCCCAAACAACGTCCGGGTCGCTGCTCTCAGGATCTTTGCCGGCAAAGAAGCGGCCAACCTTTTTCTGATCATCCCAGTAATGCACAACCCGAGGATCATCGCCCGCGCGTCCTCGAGAGTAACAACTATTTAAGGCGCAGTTCACAGCGCCTTAACCTCGCCTCACTAAATTCCCTCTTTGTAACCAATCCCGGAATTTTCAGTTTAGAGAACACGAAACTCTTAACGTTCAACGTCTGATGGAATTCTGAGCGAGACCTTCGCTCAATTTCCAATCCATTTCATTAATCACAGGAGATTACTCATGCATAGAACAGTTCCCCGCGAGCGCAGTCATATATCCCTGGCGCTCATCGCGCTGACGATATTGTTAACAATTTCTTTCTCAGCTTTGGCCCAATCAGGTGTTGGGGGAACGTTAAGTGGACTCGTGCAGGATCCCAACGGGGCGAGTATGCCGGGCGTGAGTGTCACAGTCCGGAATGTCTCTACGGATGCCGCACGCACAGTTACGACTAACAGCGATGGCCGCTGGATCGTGCCGGGACTTTCGGTCGGAACGTACCGCGTCACCTACGAACTTTTGGGTTTTCGAAAACTCGTGAGAGAGGGAATCCATATAGAGGCAGCCGTTTCTCGTGCCGTCGAAGACAAGCTGGAGATTGGTGAAGTAGATGCTGTGGTAAACGTAATGGGAGGCGAGACTCTGGTCGCTGCCGAAACAGCCACCAGCTTCCGACAGCTTTCATCGGCAGACCTGGTATCAGTGCCAACTTCGACGCGCAGCTTCACTCAGTTGCTCTCAACTGAAGCCGGCGTCAACACAGATTTATCTCCCGTCCTCACGAATGGCAATGGTAATCAGTCGCCGTCAGTTAATGGCACACGCACCACGAGCACGAGTCTTTTCTTCAACGGGATCGACGCGACAAACATCACGACGAATGAAGGTTCACTTAACGACAACATCGCGCCGGCACCGGAAACTTTGCAGGAGGTGAAGCTCCAGACCAGTCTTTACGATGCCTCAACGGGACGCTCTGGCGGCGGCAACTTCCAACTTGTTACCAAGCAGGGTGGCAACACCTTTAACGGCTCAGCATATTATTTTTTGCAAAACGAGAAGCTGAACGCTAACGACTACTTCTTCAACAAAGAGGGAATCGACCGGCCCAGGGCCAGACGTAGCGAAGCGGGTTTCACCGTGGGTGGCCCGCTGG
The DNA here is from genome assembly GCA_963724185.1 of Pyrinomonadaceae bacterium. Taxonomy (GTDB): domain Bacteria; phylum Acidobacteriota; class Blastocatellia; order Pyrinomonadales; family Pyrinomonadaceae; genus PSRF01. Next base: position 934,427 of record CAVRTN010000004.1, read on the forward strand.
TTAAGGAGAGGTTCTTCTTCTTTGGCAGCTACCAGTACACGGATGCCATTACCGGCTTTGTTCCAACGGCTCGCAGCACCACAGCGCTTCCCTTGGCCTTTACGCTGCTGGGCAATGACCGCTCAGCACAAGCTGTCGCCAACGCTTTCAACCAGGCGCGGGACCACTATCGTGTTTCGCAGGGCCAGTCCGCAGTTTGTGGCGCCACGCCGTTACCTGTCGGTTGCCTGACAGCGGGCGACATCTCCGCCGTCACTCTCAACCTGCTTAACCTCCGCAACCCTGTGACAGGCGGCTTCATTCTGCCGTCGACACGTGTGGGTGGACGAATCATCGGATACGACCGCACCAACCGCACTTCAGCGGGAGCGATCACGACGCGTGGTTTCCAATTTGGTCTCAACCCGAGCGTCACTACGCGGCAATTGTTCGAGGACAACCCACTCATGCAGCAGTTGAATGTGCAGCCATCGGAGTTTAAGCAGCACCAATTCACTTCCCGACTCGATGGCCGGCTGAGCAAGAACAACACGTTGAGCGGCGTCTTCTTCTTCAGTAATTTTCCGGCGCTTGATTCGTTTCCGGATCCTTCAAGCCTGGCTTCTCCGTTTACCTTGCGCCGCGCCGATCAAAATCGCACGCTTTCAATCTCGGACCAGCATGTTTTCGGTCCAACCCTAATTAATGAAATGCGATTCGGGTATTTCCTTCTGAATAATACCCGCACCCTTGACGATCCTTTCCTGACCGATGAATTCACGAGCGCCGCAGTAGGCATTTCGAATCCGGCACTGATTTTTGATAGCAGTCCGGGTACGAGGCGCTTGGGCCACTTCATCGGACGTCCCGGCACGAACATGTCGCAATTCTCATTCGGTGGACCAAATGATTCATTCAACCAACGCAAGCAGCAGACGTTCAGTCTCTCTAATAATCTTACCTGGATTAGGAGCAATCACACATTGCGATTCGGCGGTGATCTGAAGCGGCATCAATACGACTCGAGCTTGCCTGAAGAACAAGCCACAGAATTCGAGAAGTTTGACAGCTTTACTCAACTGCTAACCGGAAATGCGACGGAGGCTGACACTCAGTTTGGTCTTACCAGCAAGAGCTTTAGATTTAGAGACTACAGCCTTTATTTCGCTGACGATTGGAAGGTTTCTAATAAGTTAAGTCTGAATCTCGGTTTGCGTTATGAGTTGTTCATGTGGCCGACGGAGAAGGACGGCCGCATCGGCAACTTCGACTTCTCGAGTTTCGAGCCTTGCTTCACGCAGGCGGGTGGGAATAACGCGCTTTGCGACAGCCCTTCGCCCGGTTTCATTGTTCCAGGGAATGTTCAGTCGACTGGCCTTGCAAATGTTGATGCGGCTGTTGCCTTGACGGCTAGAGCCGGCAACAACCACACCCTTAATGGACAAGATCTGAACAACTTCGCACCTCGTATTGGTTTCGCTTATTCACCTCTTGAATCAAAGCGAATGGTGGTGCGCGGCGGCTTTGGATTTTTCTACGATCGACCATCGGCGTCCTTTATCAATACTGTATTTAGCAATTATCCGTTCTTGCGCGAGATTGAAATCACCGTTCCGTCCGGCAACGTGCCGATTGCGAATGCGTTCTCGGTTCAGCCGACCACGCTCCCGCTAAGCAGCTGGCTGCCTTTTCGAATTACGAGAACGACGGGAACGGGCGGCAGCTATGTGATTCGTGACAACACTGGTGTGACGCTGGATCCGCGCGGCAATACAACGGCGCCAGGAAACATAGCGGAAACCTTTGAATTTCGCGCAGTTGATCGCGATTTGAAAACGCCTTATGTGCAGCAATGGAATATTGGTGTTCAGTATGAGCTGACCAGGAGCCTGCTTGTTGAAGCACGTTACGTTGGAACTCGCGGCAATAACCTCTTGCAAGCGCTCGCCTTCAATCAGGGCTTCGATCTTAACGACATGGATACTCCCGACCACATTTTTGAACGATTTAACCAGGCATACCTCGCAGCGGGCTCGCCGAATGGTCCACTTAATGCGGGCACCACTGCCCGCGACCGCGGGATTGGCCGGGCCTTCGGTTTCGCAAATCCCTACCGCGTCGGAAGTTCCGCCACGTGTGCCGGCGGTGTACTCGGCGGAGTAACCGGAGCGCCGGTCGATCTCAATCTCGCTAATGCGATTACCTGCGCCGGTTCTACTATCGGCGGGGGACAAATAATCAACTTTGAGGCTCGCGTTCCGGTGTTGGGTTTTAATGTTCCCGAAGCATTGATATTGCGGTCGAACGGCGCATCGAGCTATCACGGCGCGCAATTCAGCGTAACTCAAAGGCTGTCACGCGGACTTCATTTCAATGCCGCTTATACGTGGTCCAAGTCAATGGATACCAGCTCGACCGACCCAGGCAGCACTGCTGGTTCCGGGCAAGCCTGATGTCCCCAACACTGGTTTCGTCGTACAGGGTGATTTGCGAAACCTCGAAGCCAATCGCTCTGTGTCTGACTTCGATCGAACGCATCGTTTTAGTTTCAACTTTGTCTACGACATCCCAACCAAATCCAACAGTCGATTCCTGAGAGGCTGGCAAGTTTCGGGCTTCTTCCAGGCCCAGACCGGCACACCCTACAGCATCTTTGCGCCGGAACCGGAGCTGCAAACCGCACCACAATATCTTGATCTGGTCCGTGGCTCTGGTGGCCTTTATCGCCTGGGCTTCGGCAGACCCGGAATTTGCGGGTCGCTCGATGCTCCCGGCTCCGACATTACCGAACAGGCCTTTAATACATCAGCTCTGTGCACGGCCCTCGGTCAGAATGGAAATCTGGGACGAAACGTTCTCCGCGGACCAATGCAATCACGTCTTGATCTTGGATTCCTAAAGACAACGAAAATCACTGAGACGGTCTCCTTCGAACTCGGTTGGGATATTTTCAATGTGCTCAATCGTGCCAACTTCGCAAACCCTGATTCCGAGCTAGGCAGTCCGGACTTCGGGAGGATTACGAACACAGTCGGTGGCCCACGGGTCATGCAGGTAAGAGCTAAATTGAAGTTCTAACCGTTGGTACAACTTCATTCTGTCCCGTCATCGGAGCGTCCGTTGGACAAACGACAAACTGAAGTTTGTCGGACATTGGAAAGGCCTTATGTCACAAACAGAATTGTCGATCACCGAGCACGAGGAGACGCACCGAATAGTTGAGGACGTTTACGACGACGGCTATCTACGCGTTGAGCACAAAAACTATTACGTCGCCTGTGCAGGCAATTCAATCAGATTACCGCGCACAGAGTTTCTGATTCTTTCCCGGCTGGTGCGCACACCCGAACGGATTGTTTCAACGGCGGAACTTTGGGAATACGCCTGGGGGGATCAGAAGCCGGTAAACATCGAGAGCCTGCATGTCTACATTTATCGTCTGAGAAACAAACTATCCCAAAGCAATCTGACCATAGACACCCTGGTTAACGTGGGCTATCGGCTTCTGCTGGAACGAAGCTGAGTCGCTACTGTTTACGCAGAGTTCAGATGTAGTTCAGATAGATGTAACACCGCCCGCCTACGATTCCCGAGCATAAATCAAACCCCTTAGGAGAAAACTATGCCTTCCTGGGAAGCTTCCCGACTGACAGCTCTGTTTATCGTTCTTTGTTCGCTCCTGCTTTCATTGGCCTGCGGCGGCAGTACTACCGGAGGCCCGGGAGGCGAGTCTGCGGTGATCAAGATCGATGGATCCAGCACCGTCTTTCCAATAACTGAGGCGGTGGCTGAGGAATTTCAAAAGGAAGGCAAGGTCAAGGTTACGGTTGGAATTTCCGGCACCGGCGGCGGCTTCAAGAAATTCGTACGCGGTGAAATTGATGTGGCTGACGCTTCCCGACCGATCCTGGCTGAGGAGATGGCCCAGGCGAAAGCTAATGGAATCGAGTTTATCGAACTGCCGGTCGCGTTCGATGCGCTCACCGTAGTCGTTAACAATCAAAACACCTGGCTCACTTCAATCACAGTTGCTGACCTGAAAAAAATCTGGGAGCCCGGCGCGCAAGGCAAGATTACTCATTGGAACCAGGTGCGGCCGGAATGGCCAAACGAGAAGATTGCGCTTTTCGGCGCCGGCGCCGACTCGGGCACGTTTGATTATTTCACCGAAGCGATTGTCGGCAAGGCGAAGTCGAGTCGCGGAGATTACACGGCGAGCGAGGACGACAATGTGCTGGTCCAGGGTGTGGAGGGAAACAAGTATGCGCTTGGTTATGTTCCCTACGCTTATTACGCGCCGCACAGCTCGCGAATGAAGGCTGTCGGAATCGAGTGGGAAAAGAACAAGATTCAGGGACCGGTATTACCGAGCCCGGAAAATGTTTTGGCCGGAACTTACAACCCGCTGTCGCGGCCGTTGTTTATTTACGTGAGCCGGAAGTCGCTGGATAAACCCGCGGTGAAGCAGTTTGTCGAGTTTTATCTGAAGCACGTAAAAACTTTGGCGACGGAAGTGAAGTATGTGCCGCTTTCCGAGTCGGCTTATCAAATGGCCACGCAGCGGTTGGGCACTATGCAGACCGGATCAGGGTTTGGCGGTGTACCGGAGGTGGGTCTACCAGTCGAAGAGATTCTGAAGAGAACTCCGAAGGCCTAATAAAGACGTCTAGCGCAACCTATTAGTTTGCGCCTTTCATCAGGACCACACGGACAAGTAGACGAAAAAACGCAAACTAACAGTTTGCGTTACAGGGGCACGGCATGCCGTGCCCTTACGAGTCGCTTAACGTCAATGCAGGAAATACCCAATCTTCAACATCCGGTAGCTGCCGCGCCTGATGTGTTGACGCCTCCGCCGCCGGCGGAAACACCGTCGGCGCGCCGGCGTCTTTCCCGGGTAAAGGAGCGATTTATCGAAGCGCTGTTGTTTCTGGCAGCGTTTTCGTCAGTGGCAATCACCTTGGGTATTGTGGGGACGCTGATCTTCGAGTCGTCTACATTTTTCGCTCACGTTTCAATTCGAGAATTTCTAACCGCGCCACTTTGGACGCCGCTATTTTCACCTCCGCGATTTGGCATCATGCCTCTGGTGATGGGAACACTCGTCACTACCGCGGTGGCGCTCGCCGTCGCATTACCTATCGGCACTGTCGTCGCTATCTATCTGAGCGAGTTTGCCCCGGCGCCAGTGCGGGAAGTGATCAAGCCGGTGCTTGAACTCCTGAGCGCGGTGCCGACCGTAGTTTACGGCTACTTTGCTTTGCAGTTCATGTCGCCGCTCCTGCAAAAAGTTTTCCCTGGTCTGCCCACTTTCAATATGTTGAGCGCCGGCGTGGTGATGGGAATCATGATCATTCCCTACGTGAGTTCGCTGAGCGAAGACGCAATGCGCGCAGTGCCCATGTCGCTGCGCGAGGGCGCGTATGCGATGGGTGCCAACCGCATCATCACGGCGATTAGAGTTGTTTACCCAGCGGCATTGTCCGGCATTGTTGCTTCCTACATCCTCGCAATATCGCGGGCCATCGGCGAAACCATGATCGTGGCGATTGCCGCCGGGATGCAGCCGAATTTCACCCTGGATCCTCGCGAGCCGGCCGCGACGATTACGGCCTTCATCGTCCAGGTCAGCCTCGGTGATCTGCCGCACGGCAGTATCGGTTATCAATCAATCTTCGCTGCGGGCGTCACGCTTTTCATCATGACGTTAATCTTCAATATCCTCGGCTACATCCTGCGCAAACGTTTCCGTGAGGTCTACTAGATGAGCGACTTCAAGCACATCATCGCGAAACGCAAACGACAGGATTTCCTTTTCAACATTCTCGGTATTCTCTGCACTCTCGTGGGGATTTTGACGCTGGGAGCATTGCTGGCGGATCTCCTCATGGATGGCCTGGTAAGAATCAACTGGACGTTTCTCACTTCGTTTCCATCGCGTTTCGCCGAACGCGCGGGAATTCTTTCATCATGGGTGGGAACGCTGCTGATCATGATCGTTACTGCGTCAGCTGCGGTGCCTTTGGGAGTTGCCGCCGGGATTTATCTGGAAGAGTATGCGCGCAGGAATTGGTTGACCAACCTGATTGAGATCAACATCGCCAACCTCGCCGGCGTCCCCTCGATCATTTATGGACTGATGGCTTTGAGTCTTCTGGTTTATCAATTCCGGCTGGGCCAGAGCATTCTCACCGGTGGCCTGACTCTCGCTTTTCTGATTTTGCCGATTGTGATTGTGGCGACGCGCGAAGCGCTGCGAACAATTCCCCAGGGAATTCGCGAGGCCGCTTATGCGTTGGGGTCGACTAAGTGGCAAGTGGTAAGGCATCACCTCCTGCCCTATTCATTGGGCGGAACGATGACCGGGATCATCATTGCGCTATCCCGCGCAATCGGTGAAACGGCTCCGCTGATTACGATTGGCGCGCTGACGTTTATTGCGTTTCTGCCGCCGCCGCCGATCAAGGGTGAGGCGCCGTTTGTTTCAGCGGAATGGTTGATGTCGCCCTTCTCCGTGTTGCCGATTCAAATGTTCAATTGGGTTTCGCGCCCGGATCAGGATTTTGTGGTGAATGCCGCCGGAGCGGGTCTCGTTCTGATCTTTGTGACATTACTGCTGAACGCAATCGCGATCATGATTCGTTATCGGGTGCGCAAGCGCATTAAGTGGTAGCCAGTCGATGAAGATGAAAGAAGAATTTGCGCGAGTGAAGGTGAGAGATGAAGCCGACGATGCTGCCGGCCATCCTCGTGATGCGCCGGCGAAGTGTCAGGTGGAAGATCTCAGTTTCTACTACGGAAAACACCAGGCGCTCAAGAATATCAATATGGTTTTCGCAGCGAACCAGGTGACGGCCATCATCGGACCATCAGGTTGCGGCAAGTCTACGCTGATAAGGTGCTTCAACCGTATTCACGATCTTTATCCGGAAACGCGTTACGAAGGAAAGATAACGCTACAGCCGAGCGGAATTAATTTGATTGGTGCGGAAACTGATCCACTGGAAATGCGCATGCGAATGAGCATGGTATTTCAAAAACCAAACGCCTTTCCCAAGTCAGTATTCGAAAACGTTGCTTTTGGTTTGCGTTTAAGAAACGTGAATGGCAGCGACCTTAGCGAACGAGTGGAAAAAGCGCTGCGCTCAGCCGCGCTCTGGGATGAGGTCAAGGATCGCTTGCGGGCTTCGGCTTACACACTTTCCGGTGGCCAACAACAACGCCTTTGTATCGCGCGTGCCCTCGCAACCGAGCCGGAAATGTTGTTATTCGACGAGCCGACGTCGGCGCTGGATCCAATCGCGACCGGCAAGATTGAAAGCCTCATCTTTGAATTGAAGAAGAATGTGACCGTTGTAATTGTGACGCACAACATGCAACAGGCCGCGCGTATTTCTGATTCCACCGCGTTCATGTATCTCGGGAAATTGGTAGAAGTGGCGCCGACGAAGACTATGTTTGAGAATCCGTCGAATAAGTTAACCGAGGAATACATCACCGGACATTTTGGTTAGACTGAAAAAAATGGCGATTCAAGTTTCACAATCTGCAGTTGCCGGCGCGTCAGGTGTAGGGTTTTTGGCGGCGGGAGCGCCACCTGCGAAAATTTCTGTGCGCAATCTCAATTTCTTTTATGGCCGTTCGCAGGCTCTATTCGATATTTCTCTCGACATTCCGGAGCGAAGGGTGACGGCCTTCATTGGGCCATCGGGTTGCGGCAAGTCCACCTTCCTGCGCACCCTCAATCGCATGAACGACATTATTCCGGGAACGCGCGTTGACGGCACGATCCTGATCGATGAACGAGATATCTACGCGCCGTCGAATGACGTCGTGGATCTGCGGCTTCGAGTGGGGATGGTATTTCAGAAGTCGAACCCATTTCCAAAATCAATCTTTGACAATGTGGCTTACGGGTTAAAAATAAACCGAATGACCTCAAGCAAGCGCGAGCTTGAGGACCAGGTGGAACAGGCGCTTAAAGATGCGGCGATTTGGGAGGAAGTGAAAGACCGCCTGCAACAGTCAGCGCTCGGTTTATCCGGCGGCCAGCAACAGCGATTGTGCATTGCCCGAGCGCTCGCGATTCGACCCAGCGTAATCCTGATGGACGAACCAGCGTCGGCGCTGGATCCTATGGCCACTGCGAAAATAGAAGAGCTGATTGTTGAATTGAAGCAGCAATACACGATTGTGATCGTGACTCATAACATGCAGCAGGCAGCGCGCGTCTCCGATATCACAGCGTTCTTTTGGTTAGGTAAACTGATCGAGGTGAATCCCACCGACAGGATGTTTACCAATCCGAAGGAGAAGCTGACTGAGGATTACATTACGGGAAGGTTTGGGTAAGAAAAGCGGTTTTTGGTCTTCGGTCTTCCAGACCGTTGGAAAGACCAAAGACCCAAGAACAGAGACCAATCTTTATGGAATATCACAGACAACTTGACGACGAACTAGACTCGTTGCGCGACCGCGTTTTGCTGCTCGGCGGCGAAGCGGAAACGGCGCTTGAACGAGCGATGGCTGCGTTGACTAATCGCGACAGCGAACTCGCGCGCCAGGTGCTCGAACAGGACGATAAGATCGATCAGTTGGAAGTTGAAATCGATCGGCAGTGCATCGACATTATTGCCTTGAAGCAGCCGGCCGCACGCGACCTGCGCTTTGTTATCTCAGTCGCTAAGATGGCTCCGGTGCTCGAGCGGATTGCGGATCACGCCGCCAACATCGCGCGCGTAGCTCTCGATCTCAATAACGAGCCTGAGTTGAAATCAGTGGTGGATTTGAGCCAGATGGCAGATCATGCCCGGCGGATGTTGCGGTCAGCGCTGGATGCTTTTACTTCAAGCGATGCGGCCGCGGCGCGCGAAGTGATCAAGAGCGACGCCGACATCAACGAACTCTACAATCACATCTTCCATCGTTTAATTGAAATGATGGTTACAGATCCAACTACAGCCACGCGAGATGCGCGTTGGCTCTTTGTTGCCAAACATCTCGAACGCATTGGTGACTACGTGACTGACATTTGTGAGCTGACTGTTTACATGGCAGAGGCTGCTTTTATCAAGCACGATAGAAAGTAATTGTCCGACAGACATTCATGTCTGTCCGAGACCGAGGAAGCTGACCTCGACAAGCTAAAGTTTGTCGGACATTCAAGATGCAGCGACCAATCTTAATAATTGAAGATGATCCGGACATCTCGGAAAACTTGAAGTACAACTTCGAGCGCGAGGGTTTGCCGGCCATCACCGCCTTGACCGGCGAAGCAGGTTTGACTGCCGCACTCAACGAAAAAGATCCGCCGTCGTTAATTATTCTGGATCTAATGCTGCCTGGAATGAGCGGCAGCGAACTATGCCGGCGGCTCCGGCGCGAGCCCGCTACCCGGCGCACGCCCATTATCATGCTGACCGCAAAGGCGTCGGAATCGGAGCGCGTCGCCGGCCTCGATCTGGGCGCCGACGACTATATCACCAAGCCTTTTTCGGTTCGTGAACTGATGGCGCGAGTGCGCGCGGTGATGCGGCGAACGGACGAGTCGAAAGGCAAGACTTACGAGGACGATCGTCTGGTGATCGACTTCGACGACATCCGGGTTGTTTGCGACGGCGCGAAGATAAAACTCACCAATAAGGAATTCAATCTGCTGACTGCCCTGGCGAAAAGCGCTGACCGCGTAATGACCCGCCAGCAACTTCTGGATTATGTATGGGGTTACAGCTATTACGGCGACGCGCGCACGCTCGACGTGCATATCAGGCGTCTCAGGCAAAAGCTTGGCGAATGCGGACATTGCATTGAAACTGTAGTCGGCGTTGGTTACCGCTTCGTGGGCTGTCCGCGATCAGAAGCCTGAGTCATGTTTTAGGCGGTTGGTCTTCTTCGCATCCTTTGCGGTTAGCAGTTCCCAAAGTTGAAGATGTCTCGACGCAATGCATATTTGTTCCTGGCCTGCGTAGTTTTCGTCGCCGTCGTTCTACTTCTGCCTTCATTCACAGCGCGTGCAACCGCCGCATCACTGATTGTCCTGGCCGCGCTGGTGTGGTGTATCAAAGCTTTCGCGTCCAAGACTCGCCCACGCGAATTTCAATCAACCCAGAACGAAACAGATCTGACCGATGGACAGTCGCAGGAGATTTTTGCCCTCGGAAAACTGTTTGAAGCGACCATGAACGGAATGCGAGAAGGTTTGCTGGTGGTCGACAAGGACATGCGCATTGTGGCTTCAAACACCGCCGCGCATCGCTTGTTTAATCTTTCAGAAGGAAAGCTCAACGCTCAGCGGCTGACAGAACTCACCCGCAACCCAGCCATCTACAGCGCGTTTCTGGATGCGCTCCAGGGCACTGAACGCAGCGGCGTTAAGGTTGAGACGCACGGTGCGGAGCGCCTGGTTTTCGATCTACGGGTAGTGCCCCTTGAAAGCTCGACTAGCTCAAATCGAAGGGCGGGCCTTAGCCGAGACTCGTTTGAGAGCAGTCGCGAAGCTCGCCTGGCAAGGCGCCCAGCCGAGGGTGCGCTGGGAGTTTTTATCGATATCACGCGCATTGAGCGACTTGAAAGTGTGCGCCAGGAATTTCTTTCCAACGTTTCGCATGAGCTCCGCACTCCGCTCACGGCGATCCTCGCATTTGTGGAAACGCTGGAGGCGGGAGCAATTGACGACGCTGAAAGTGCGCATCGTTTTCTTGCCATCATCCGCAAGAACGCCAGCCGGATGAATGATCTTATCGGAGACATTCTCGAACTCAGCGCGATCGAAGCGGGTAACGTGTTAGTGAGGACCGAGCAAGTTGAACTCAATCCGATTGTTAACGATGTGATCTCGTCGCTGGCGAAGAAGGTCGAGTCGCAGGGCGTATCCGTCATCAATGCCGTCGGATGCTGAAGCTACAGTCTTTGCTGATGCGCGCCGGCTCGAGCAGATGTTAACCAACCTGGTGGAGAATGCGATCAAGTTCACGCGTGAGGATGGCAAAGTTACGATTAGGTTCGAATCCGGCGGGCTCAGCGGCCGCGACTACATCATTGTCGAGGACACAGGTGAAGGTATTCCGGCTCAGCATCTGGAACGATTGTTTGAGAGGTTTTATCGCGTGGACCGTGCACGGTCACGAGAATTGGGTGGGACTGGACTGGGTCTGGCTATCGTCAAACATCTCGCGCGCGCGCACGGCGGCGAAGTTACAGTGACATCGGCAGTAGGCAACGGGAGCACCTTCACCATTGAGCTGCCAGCAAGCGCGATCCAGGAAATCACACTAACCAACACTAAATGAGTTCTCGTGGTCGTGATGTGATTTCGTGGATCGCTTTATTGTTTTGATTCGTCGAGTTGGCGCAGGGTATCGAGAATGAGGTTGGTGTTACTAAGCGCCTGAATCCGAACTGGAAACTCGGTGTCTGATCGTTGAAATTCAAAGCTGCCCGTAGTTATTTCCACAGTTTGCCTGAATGCGGGTTCTCCTGTTACACCCGCCGACTCCGCGTCAACAATTCTGCCTTCGTTGAAAAGCACTCGGGCACTCTGCGATTCACTCGTGAGTTCGAGCGCTCCCGTCAACTTTGCGTTTTCAATTATCTGAATCGCGTCAAACAAATTAATAGCCGAGAGATCGCCTGCTAGCGTTGAGGAATTTATTTGGCGCTCAACGCCTGGTGAAGCAGCGGGACGGAGGTCAGGCCGTCGAGCGCGACGGATAGCTTCCAAACCACCTGCGATGTTGATGCGTTCATCGAGTTGTTTGGCCTCAAGCAGTCGATCGTAAGCGTCGTCGAATTCGTCGCGTTCGATGTAGAGACGCGCCAGGGCCAGACACTGTCGCGCAGCTTCGTCAGATTGTTTGTTTGAAATGCAAATTTCACGCAGACGCTCGCGCAAAGCAATCGAGCGAGGGTTTCCCGTGATCGCAGTTCCCAATCTTTTGATAGCTCGTTCCGGCGCCTGATATTTAATGAAGAGTTCGGCGTCGAGCAGCGCAGTATCAACCTCGCCGACAGGTTCTGATTGTGGAGGACGATTGGGCATTCTGGCTGAGAAAATCTACCACAAAAATGTCAGAACCACCTGCATAAGCGGGTGGATCAATGTGTGGCACGCGCATCCTGCGCATGATCCACGAGCGAGACGCCCGTGCCACTCATCAAGCGGCACCACCCGCTAACGCAGGTGGTTCTGACAATGCCTTAGAAGTCGAAGCGGATGCCGAGGCGAACCTGGCGCGGACGAAGGGTGCGCGTGGCGACGAGGAATGAATCCTGAAACGCCTGGCGCTGCGCCGGCGTTGCCGTGGGTGACAACGAAGTGAAACTGATGAACTCACTTCCAAAACTGTAGACCGTCTTGTTCAGCACATTATCAAATTCAACCACGGGCCGCAGCCGCATCTTTTCACTCACGCGAAACTCGCGAGTGATATTGAGGTCGAGGAAAAACTGCCCCGGTCCCTGCCCCGCGTTGCGAGGCAGGTTTCCCTGCTGGCCAATCGCGGGTAAGGAAAACGCGTTCAGGATCGCCGGGTCAAGTGGTTCGCCGCGCGCGCGCCAGCGAAGCTGGTTCATGTCGCCCGTGAAAATCGGCCGATCGTTTGATACGTCATCAAGATTTCGATCCACTCCGGCTGAGATATTAAACGGCGCGCCTGAGGCGATACGCCAGATCGGTGAAATGCGCAGCTTGCCAAGGTAGCGCGGCGTGTCGAAGGTTCCTGAGAAAACAAAGCGATGTCGCCGGTCCAGCAGGCTTCGCGAACGCTCGGCCTGGAAGTTTCCCGACTCGACCGCGTTGGAAGTATTAACGATCCCGTCGTCCCTCAGTTTTGAGAGGGTGTAGGCGCCGCGAAATGAAAATGCAAAGCCATTCTTATTGGAGCGAAATCTTCGTCGCAGCTCGAGCGTCAACCCGTGATAGAAACTATTGCCGACCGAAATCAACTGTTCCACTTCGCCGCGACTTGGGTCAGGTCGCAGGCCATTTAGAGCAGCGAGCGCGGCATCGACCGTCGTCGTAGAAGAAAAGCTGTTCAGGTTGAAGAGCGTGACAGGCACGCCAAACTCGTTAACGCACCCGCCCGAGTCGGGATTAGTTGGATTAAACGAACCAACGCAGCGAGCTGGATTAGCTGGATTGAATGGTCCAAAAACAAAGCGCACCAGATCGCCTGCACCGCCGGCGCTGTAGATGGGGCGCGTCCCTGAGGCGCTCGGAAAGTTTACAAAGTCGCGTGACGCCAGATAGTCGGTGAAGCTATTGAAACCCGCCGGCAAGCGCGGGGCGTTCGCATTAAATTCACGCCATAGGTGGAGCCCGCGATTCCAGGTGTAGTTGGCTTCAAATACAAACGTCTTGCCAATTTCACGTTCAAAGCCGACGTTTGCCTGATAGCTTTCGGGAATGCGGAGCGTTGGATCAAGGCGGCGCGAGAAGCCAGTATTCAGCACGCCAAACTGACGGACAATCTCTGAATCCGCGGTCAACACCTGGGGAAACTGCAGCCTCGTGCGAATAAACTCTCGCCGGAAAGCGTCATTCGCCAGCAGACCCGTTGCAGGATCGATGAGATCGTCAGTATCAAAGAACCGTTGTTGAGCTCCGAGCGTGAAATCATCAATCGTGCGGAGAAGAGCGCGGTTATAAAAGATGCCGGCGCCAACTCGAATTACCGTCTTGCCCGACTTGAAAGGATCCCACGCAGCGGCAATGCGCGGCGCAAAGTTGTTTCGATCAATCAGGATGGTTTCGTTTTCCCAACGCAAGCCAAAGGTCACCACGAGATTCGAAGCCAGGCGAACTTCATCAGAAGCAAACAACCCGACGTAAGTATTTCGTTGCTCCGAAGTCGTCAGAAAATTCTGCCGGAAGCGGCTCGCCTGTCCGGCGAGAAAATCGCCCGCACTGTCGAAGCTGTAAGTGCCTGAAGCGTCTGAAAGATCGATGAAGGTCGACTTGATTCGCTGCATGTCGCCGCCCAACTTCAACGAGTGGGCGCCGCGAACGTAAGCAAAAACATCCTGAAACTGGATGCGATCTTCCTGGCGATCAGTCGCGCCGATAGTCGACGATCCGGCCACGAGGGTACCCGTCTGAAGTATTTCACCAGGCAATAGAGGAGGCGCCTCATAGTCGATGATCACCACCGGCCTTGAGCCGCCGCGCGCCTCAATCGCCGGCGTCAATCGGGAAAACTGTATGCGCGCCTGATTCACCGCTGTGGCTGAGAACACGAAATTGTCTGAGTAAGAGATCGCGTCGGTCTTGCGCGTTCGGGCTTGCAGGGCTTCCGCGAGGCGGTCGGCGCCGCCAAACTGACGCAAATCAGTCAGCCGTCCGAGTTGAAACAGAAACGCGCCGTTGTGAAGGTCGCCAAATTTATGGTCCACCCGCGTCGTAAAAATATGGTTCCGTTGCGGCGTGCCGAGACCCTGAATGAAAGGCGCGATTTCGACTGCCGCGCTGGGCGCGTCAACGGTTTCCAGTCGCCTGCCCTCGAGCGATGTTGGCCCCGGAATCGGAAACGCCGGGTTTTGCGCCACCGGCACGAACGTATTGATGAGCGCGGAATCGGAAATCGTGCTGTATTCGTAAGCTGAGAAGAAAAAAGTCTTGCTGTTGCCGTTATAGCTGAGTGGCCCGAGGAATTTCGGGAGCGTGAGTGGTCCACTGAGTGTAAATCCGGGATTCTGTTCAGTAAACGGAAGCCGGCTTACCCCGATGCGATTGTTATTGAACGTGTTTGCGTTGAGCCAGTCGTCGCGGAAGAAATAGAAGCCGCGGCCACGGTATCTGTTTGAGCCCCCGCGCGTCTTGATGTTGATACGCCCGCCCGATGCGCGTCCGTATTCCGCTGAAAACTGATTCGTGATCACCTGTACTTCTTCGACGCCTTCAATCGAGGGTTGAAAACGTTCGCGCGCGGCGCGGTCGTCGTTATTGTCCAGGCCATCGATCGTGATGTTGTTTGAGTAGGCTGGCCCGCCAGATAAGGAAAATGTGCCGGCCTCCTCAGGCGTGCTGGCGTTGGAGGAGTTGCGATCTTCTGCGAGGTCGCGTGTGGAAAGCGGCTCTTCAGTGACACCGCCGAGGGTAAAGATCAGATCAAGCGGCGAACGCGTCGATACGGGTAACGCCTCAACTTCATGAGTGGTAACTGTGCCGCCGACAACCGTGCGCGTGGTATCAACCGCCGGTGTTTCGGCCGAGACTACTTCGAGGCCGGCGGCCACACCCTGCGGCAGCAGCGTAATGTCGAGTTGAACATT
Organism: Pyrinomonadaceae bacterium; assembly: GCA_963724185.1. Classification (GTDB taxonomy): domain Bacteria; phylum Acidobacteriota; class Blastocatellia; order Pyrinomonadales; family Pyrinomonadaceae; genus PSRF01. The sequence goes on from CAVRTN010000004.1 coordinate 949,673, forward strand.
CTGGCCGGCAATCGTGGTGAGCTCTTGTTTCTCCTGTGTCGCAAAGCCGGTTGCGGATATGCGCAAGGTATATATGCCGGGTTCAAGCTGAATGATGCGATAACGTCCCTGATCGTCTGAAACGGTAGTCCGGATCGTGTTGGTTTTGATTAAGACCGTTTCAATCGTCGCGCCGGGAATTACAGCGTTGTTTTGATCGACTACCCGGCCGCTGAAGGTGACGTTGTCGAGATCCTGAGCGGAAATGGCCTTCGCCGCCGCGAGGTTCAGCGCAATCAGGATTAGACACGAGACAAGCGCCGAGGGAACAAACCGTAGAGCGGGCCTTTTCATTGTTGTATCTGTAACTGAAATCCGCTCGAACGCGGCTGGAGTCAAACAAGTCGTCAGGGAGATCAGGAGCGAAGCGAAATCTATCATGCCCGCGTTGGCTCAAACAAGCTCGCGAACAGGGAAGGGAAAGCCTTTCCGCGCGGAAGCGGTAAAGCGCGCAATCGGAAAAGGGTTTCTAACTTCTCGTAACGCTGCGGCGGCGGAGAGCTGCGGCGCGAGTTACGGGAACGAGCGCGTCGGAAGTGCCCTCAGCGGGCGGTTCCACGAAGTTGGTCAGTTCGTCGGCATGTGACTGAAGGTATCGGAAGAAACGCTCAAACTCCTGTTGCATGGCGTCCATCTTCTCGCGCATGTTCATGATGATTTCAACGCCGGCGAGGTTAACGCCCAGGTCGCGAGTAAGTGAAAGAATCAGTTCGAGTCGAGCCAGGTCCTCATCGGTGTAGAGACGCGTATTGCCTTCAGACCGCGAGGGTTTGAGCAATCCCTCGCGTTCATACATGCGCAGCGTCTGCGGGTGCAGGCTGTACTGCTCCGCCACCGCACTGATCGTGTATGTCTTCGGTTTACGCTTCATAACAGTGAAGAGTGAAAAGTGAAGAGTGAAAGGCCAGAGCCTTACTTTTCACGTTTCACGATTTACTTTTCACTACTCCAATCCCATTTCTACTCGCGGATTTTCATCGTTCAACTTCGCATACTGCCGCAACAGTTCCTTCGTCTCTTCTGAAATCATTTTGGGCAGCGTCACCTGTGCTTCTACAAACTGATCACCGCGCGCGCCAGGGTTGCGAAGCGAAGGCGCACCGCGTTGCCGCAGGCGAAACTTTTGTCCGGACTGCGTGCCGGGCGGAATGCGCAACTGCGCTTTTCCTTCCACAGTTGGCACTTCGATCTTCGCTCCCAATGCTGCTTCCGGCACTGTGAGCGGGACGGTTACATAAATATTGTCGCCTTTACGCGTGAAATATTTGTGCGTGCCTACGTTGGTAATAATATGCAAATCCCCAGGAGGCGCGCCCATCCGGCCGCCTTCACCCTTGCCGGGAATACGCACGCGCGAACCCGTTTCAACTCCAGCCGGAATGCGCACTTTGACAGTTTCTGCCTTGGGCACAGTGCCTTTGCCTTTGCATAACGAACACGGCGCGCGCCTCCGGCCGGTGCCGCCGCAATCAGAACACTCCTGCGCAAACCGCAAACGCCCACCTGCACGTTGAACCTGTCCCGAACCCTTGCAAGTGGAACAGACCATCACCGGTCCACCGATGTCGCCGGCGCCGTTGCAGCGCGAACATTGTTCAGAACGATTCACGGTAATGTTGGTAGTCAGTCCCTGAATGGCTTCTTCAAACGAGAGAGCGAGGGGCATCTCGATGTCCGCGCCCTTTTTGGGTTGAGGACGGGGCGGCTCCTGCTCTTTCGCAGCGCTTCCGCCAAAGAGGTCAGCGAAGATGTCTCGGAAACTTGTACCGCCACCACCAGCTCCGCCGGGAGTTTGAGTTGTACTCCAGTCAAACCCGCTAAAATCAAATCCCGGAGCCGCGCGTCCCGCTCCAGTTGATGTCGGACCTGCGCCACGCGCCGCAGCGTTGGCAAGATTGTCTGAATACTCGCCGAAGCGATCGTAAACCTTGCGCTTTTTCGGATCGGAAAGAACGTCGTGTGCTTCAGTGGTTAACTTGAAACGCTCTTCCGACGCTTTGTCGCCGGGGTTTACGTCGGGGTGATATTTTCGCGCGAGCCGCCGGTAAGCCTTCTTGATCTCATCAGGCTTGGCGTCGCGCTTGATCCCCAGAACTTCGTAGTAGTCTTGCTTGGCCATTGGTGAATCAGTGGGCAGTTAGCAGTGGGCAGTGAGCAGTAGAGGCTAAAATCCTAAACTGCTCACTGCCCACCGCCCACTGCTCACTCTTATTTCTGCTCGTCTACATCAACGTATTCAGCGTCGATCACATCGTCTTCGCCCGCGCCCCCCGCAGACGAAGCACCTGCCGCTGAAGCTTGATCTCCCGCGTCCGCCTCAGCGCCCGGCGTTCCGGTTTGCTGATAGAGAGCTTCCGCCAACTTGTGTGAAGCATTCTGTAAATTATTGAAGGCTTCGTTTAACTTTTCGACTCCGCCTTCGGCCAACGCCGCCTTGGCTTCGGTGATCGCAGTCTCCACTTCAGAAGCGACCGCGCCCACTTTCTCCTTGTTGTCCGCGAGCGTTTTCTCCATCTGGTAAGTAAGACCGTCCAGACGGTTGCGTGCTTCGATCTCTTCCTTCTTTTTCACGTCGTCGGAAGCATGTGATTCCGCGTCGCGCATCATCTTGTCGATCTCCTCTTTCGAAAGACCGGAAGATGAGGTGATGGTGATCTTCTGTTCGCGACCCGTGCCCATGTCTTTGGCCGAGACGTTAACAATGCCGTTGGCGTCGATATCGAATGCCACTTCAACCTGCGGCATGCCGCGCGGCGCTGGTGGAATCCCAATCAGGTGAAACTTACCAAGTGTGCGATTGTCGCTCGCGAGTGGACGCTCACCTTGCAGCACATGGACCTCAACCGACGTCTGATTGTCAGAAGCCGTTGAGAAAATCTCCGACTTGCGCGTTGGGATCGTGGTGTTGCGTTCGATCAGTTTGGTAAATACGCCGCCAAGAGTTTCGATTCCAAGGCTGAGCGGAGTAACGTCGAGCAGCAGAATGTCGGTCTTCTCGCCCGAAAGCACGCCGGCCTGGACCGCGGCGCCGATGGCCACCACTTCGTCAGGGTTCACACTCTTGTTTGGTTCTTTGCCAAACAGTTCGCGGACAATCTCCTGCACTTTCGGTATGCGGGTGGAACCACCCACCAAAACCACTTCGTGGATCTTCTTCGCGTCGAGTCCGGCATCTTTGATTGCCTGCTGGACTGGCCCTTTGAGCCGCACCAGAATCGGATCGATCAGTTGCTCAAACTTCGCGCGCGTCAGTTTCATCGCGAGATGCTTGGGACCGGACTGGTCGGCCGTGACGAAGGGAAGGTTGATTTCCGTTTCCATCGTGCTCGATAGCTCGATCTTCGCCTTCTCGGAAGCTTCCTTCAGTCGCTGCAGGGCCATCTTGTCGCTGGAAAGATCAATGCCCTGATCCTTTTTAAACTCTTCGATAATCCATTCCGTCAAGCGTTCGTCAATGTCGTCGCCGCCCAGGTGCGTATCACCATTGGTCGACTTCACTTCGACGACGCCTTCGCCTACTTCGAGGATCGAGACGTCAAATGTGCCGCCGCCGAAGTCGAAAACCGCGATGGTTTCGTCCGTTTTCTTGTCGAGGCCATACGCCAAAGCCGCTGCGGTGGGCTCATTGACGATGCGCATCACTTCCAGGCCGGCAATCTTGCCCGCATCTTTCGTCGCCTGACGTTGCGCGTCGTTGAAATAAGCCGGAACTGTGATTACGGCTTTGTCGACCTTCTGGCCGAGGTAGTCCTCCGCCGACTGCTTCATCTTTTGCAGGATGATCGCGGAAATCTCGGGCGGGCTCCATTCCTTGCCGCCGGCCCCAATGCGAACGTCGCCCGTGCCCGCAGCTTTCACTGTGTAAGGAACCTGCTTGATCTCCTCAGTCACTTCATCGAAGCGCCGTCCCATGAATCTCTTGATTGAATAGACAGTGTTTTCGGGGTTGGTCACCGCCTGGCGCTTGGCCACCTGGCCTACCAGCCGGCTGCCGTCCTTGGTAAACGCCACGACCGAGGGCGTGGTGCGGCCGCCTTCTGAGTTGGTAATTACAGTCGGTTCGCCACCTTCCATTACGGCGACGACAGAGTTGGTCGTTCCCAGGTCAATTCCAATAATCTTGCTCATCTTTTGTTCTCCAAACGAAATTTGGCCTACTCAGTCACCCTTAGTCGGACCCTTCTCGGGCGGGATCTTAGTAATTTCGCAGGCACTTTCACCCTTAATTAAAGCCACTCATAACTTTATTTGAATGGGACGGTAATATAATACCTGAGTCTCTTGCTGTCAACTTTATGAAGATGCGCAAGGAAGAGGGCTGTCTGACCGGCTCTAATCGCGACGTTCAGCTGGCCATGTCGTGCAAGGGGAGGCTAGGCTGATGGTTCCGTTGGTGGCGGAGTCTTGTTCCGATCGTCGTTCATGAGCTTTGAGACAAAGAAGACGTAGTGCAGACCGGAGAGGAGTGCAAGGCCAAAGACAGCGGCATACACCGTCGGGAGGTAAAGCCCAGTGTAATAGGGCACGCTGGCCGCAAACATGATCGCGGTAATGCCGACGATCTGAACCGTCGTGTTGAGTTTTCCCAACCACGAGGGACGAAACCCGCGAAATCCGGTCATGATGTTGATAGCTGCCGCGCCGACGATGATAAAGACGTCGCGGCTGATCACTGCGACCGTCACCCAGAAGGGTACCGGGAGGTGGCCCGGTAAAGGCTGCGGGAAGACGCTGCGCATCGACAGCACGATAAATGCGGTCACCAGCATCAGCTTGTCGGCGATGGGATCGAGAATAGTTCCGAGCTGTGATTCCTGATCGAAGCGTCGCGCCAGGAACCCGTCGATTCCATCGGTCACCCCGGCGATCACGAAGGCAACGAGCGCGAGGATAAATCGCTGGTAGAAAAGCAGTGTGACAAAAACAGGAATCAGCACCATCCGAAAGATGGTGAGCATGTTCGGAACTGTAAGAATCCGGGAAGACGAGGACATCGATTAGTAAAAGTGAACCTTGAACAGCAGGGACCCCAGACTCGTGGGGTTGCGTTCGGGTTCGAGCTAAAGACGACGCGCGCTTGCTGTTGTGACCGGGCTTATCAATTGCCAGGAGATGGTAACGCTGACGCCGGGGTCAAGGGCCTCTACTCGGAACATTGCATAGTGATCGTCGTCCCGGTCTTTAGAATGTACCAGGTACAAGTGACCTACGATCACCTTTACGCCAGGTTCGCGCGTAGGTTCGGCATGGGCCGGAAGCTCAGGAATTTGAAAGTCATCCCACCAATTGAACGCTCCCAAGTCTTTAATCCGGCTGCAATCATCCGTCACCATTGTCACGTCAAAAGTGTCGGCGTCGGGGCTGTTCCCAAACAAGAGGTCCCAATTGTTTCGAGTAATACGCCGCCCAGCGTCGCCATTCACGCCATGCTTAAAACTGAAAGCGGCTTGCACGTAATTGTCCACACCGTCAGCTCGTTGGCGGCGCGCGAGGAGGGTAGCGGTCTGCACCGCGGCGCCATTGGTTTGACTAAATGCCACTGCTCCGGGGAGTGAGAGCGTAGCGAAGGCGATCACCATTGAGATCAGGAAGGTCCGTCTGATTTTCATGCTTCCCCCTTAACTCTGCGACTGCTGAGTGCAGCGCAACTCAAGCAATGAAACTTCCGGTGGGCAGCCGAATCGCACCGGCAAAACCACCGTGCCCAAACCACGGGTCACGTAAATCTGCGTTTCGCCCAGCTTTGCCAACCCCTTAACAATACGTCGCCGTGGTTTACCCGTAGCGTTGCGCTCGGAGCGGAGGGTTACTTGTCCGCCATGCGTGTGGCCACTAAGCACCAGATCCACCCCTGCCCTGGCGGCACGGCGTAGAATGATCGGGTTATGGGCCAGCAACAGTTTCAACTCGTCTTCGCGCGCGCCGGCTAGTGCAAGGGATAAATCTTCCAGGCCGACCATCGTGTCGTCGGTGCCGGCCAGCCAGAAGGCCGCGCCGTCTTTCTCGAAACGCATACCCTGATTCACCAGCACCGTTATCCCTTCGGCTCGAAACAGGTCAGTGATCAGCGCCGCGTCAGTCCAATGATCGTGGTTGCCCAGCACGGCATAGACGCCATGACGCGCACGCAGTCGGCCCATCAACTCCGCACAGGGCGCCGCGTAGGCCCGTTCCTTGGAAACGTAATCACCGGTTAGCGCAATGATGTCTGGCCGCAGGCTGTTTGCCGTTTCCACCGCGCGTTCGATCTGCTCGCGGCTGGTGAAAGGGCTGTGGTGAATATCGGAAAGTTGGACTACGCGCAGGCCGTCGAAGGCTTGCGGTAAACGCTCGAGAAAAATCTTTCGATGTTCTACGGTGAGCCGGAAGGGCTCGCTCAATGCCGAGCGAGCTGCCTGGCTCAGGTTGAGCGCGAGCGCGCGAAATGGCGTTTGCGCCCGTCCGTCAGCCTGGCGATCAACTGTGGCGACACGACGGGGCTGTTTCCATCTAATTGGGGTAGACATGAATTGGATTTGATTTGATAGGTTTGCGTGTCGGCCCGCGAATCAATAAATGCGTACGTTAAAAATACTCTTGCTCGCGTCGGTATCTGCCAAGTCCTGCCAGAAAATGATCTGTCTGGAATGAGGCGCATTATAGTGACCTGCCGGAGGGGAAGCAACCAACGCAAGCAAAAAACAACCTGACTTAAGGGCCAACTACGGGGACTGGTTTACCTGCTAAAGCCCGTTATTGTTGGTGCAAAGGCCAAAAGACAGGCACCAGCCAAATAACTATCGCAAAGACTGCCAGCGTTAAGACCGTTCCAACTTTGACGAAGTCGAGGAAACGGTAACGACCCGGCGTGTAGATAAGCACGCAGGCCGGCTCGAGCGGTGTCAGGAATGAACAAGACGCCGCGTAGGTGACGGTGACAGCAAAGGCCCGCGGGTTGAGGCCCAGCAGCAGTGCTGTCTTGACCGCGATGGGCAACATGACGAGCGCGGCAGCCTGATTCGACATGGGTTGGGTGAGCGCCACGGTCATCACGAAGAATCCTGAGAGCACCGCGAGCGGTCCGTAATGTCCGGTGGCTCGTACGATCAAGTCGGCCAGATACTGATCGGCGTGAGTGCCCTCCATTGCCTGTCCAAAACTCATCATGCAGGCAATCAACACGATCAGCCGCCACTCGATCATTTCGTAGATCTCCTGCGGTCGCACGGCGCGGCTCGCCAGCAACACCAACACGCCGCTAAGCACCGCAATGGAAAGAGGCACAAGGTGGGTGATTGAGAGTGTGAGGAAAACGCCAAAGGCGATCAGGGCCCAGGGTTTCTTCTCCGGCCGGGCCTGGCGATTTGAAATTTCTTCCAGCAACAGGACATGCCCGTCTGCGGCAAGTTGTTCAGCGTGCTCCCGCTTACCCTGCAAAAGCAGCACATCGCCAAAACGCAGTTTCACTATGCTCATCTTCGACAGCAGGTTGATCCCGTGCCGGTTAATCGCGAGCACGATAAGTTTGTGTCGCTCCTGAAACTTCAGTCGTTTGAGATTCTGGCCGGTGAAGTCTGAGCCGCGCGGGATCATTGCTTCAAACAATTCGACATTCGCGTCCGCGCTCTCGAGCAACGTGTCGCTGAGTTCGAAGTCAGCCTTGATCTCGATGCCCGCCTCACCCTTCACCCGGAGGATGTCGTCCACCCGGCCCTGAACCAGCAGCAGATCGCCTTCCAGAATCTCCTCGTCAGGGTTCGGCGCGATGCGATAGCGTTTCCCGCCGCGCAAAACTCCTACCACGGTGAGATCCAGTTCATCGCTCAGGGGCGCTTCCGCAAGTCGCTTTCCGATCATGCGTGAACCCTCGAGCACCAGCACTTCGGACATGTACTGTCGCACGTGGTATTGCTCGGTAAGCGAGCTGTCGCCTTCGCGCCTTGGCAGCAGCCGGAGCCCAACGAACAGCATGTAAATCATGCCGATGCCGACAATCGGCACGCCGACGCGCGTCAGTTCAAACATCGAATACGGCTCGAGACCATAACGAGTCATGGCGCCGCTGACCGCGAGGTTAGTTGACGTTCCTATTAGGGTGCAGGTGCCGCCTAGAATGGCGCCGAAGGCGAGAGGCATCAGCAGTTTCGAGGGATGAATGTTCTTGCGCATCCCGATTCCGAGCACGACCGGCAGAAATATCGCGGTGGTCGTGGTGTTTTTCATGAAAGCGGCGCAGAGGGCGGCAACGGCCATCACCATCGCGGCCATACGGAATTCACTATTGCCGGCAAGGCCCTGAAGGCGACGTCCAACCGCATCGATCACGCCGGTCTTCGCCAGGCCTCCCGTCAAAATAAAGAGTCCGGCAATCGTGATTACAATGTCATTTCCAAACCCGGCAAAGGCATCGGCAGCAGAGAGCGTGCCGGTGACCACTAACAGGAGCACCAGAATCAACGAGACCACGTCAATCGGAATTCGCTCGGTGGCAAATAGAATGAGCGCCACGAGAAGCAGCGTGAGGACAATGGCGATTTGTGTAGTCATGGGAGATTGCTATTTCGAAAACGCGAATCTCTACGGGCTGAACATGTCATTACTGTTACCAGAAGCTCAAGGAATGATTGCTGCAGGGCGGAGTCGTCTTAAATCCTGGTTTGTGTGTGTAACAATAACGCCGGGCGTGGACGAGCGGCAATCAGGAAGAAGACCAGAGATAAATGATTTGTCAGAACCGCCTGCGTAAGCGGGCGGACTGCCGACAGAGGAGAGCAGATGAAACCAAAGAAGGATCAGCACAAAGTCGGCATTAGGCAGAAGCCGCGTGGACAACAGACCGGTGCTGCCGGCGTTGCCGATCAGAATCGCAAGGAGATGAAGTCGACGCCCGCAGTGCTCGGCCGCCGCAAAGCAGCTAACAAATTGGCCGCCGACAAGTCTTCGCAGCACACCGGCGGCGACGCCGTCACGCCTCGCACTACCTCGCCGTCAACTCCGGCAATGACCGGTGGGAAGCGCAAAGGCGAGACCGGCGGCGAGACCGTTTTCAAATCTCGTCTGAAAAAGCAGCGCGCGACGAAGGGCCGATGAAGTTGCCGATGGCACGGGCGCACCGCGCTCTAAACGAGCGCAGACCTTCTCAACCATATCGCTTAATCGTGCCCTGAATGGGTACGTGCAGAGGCCCAGTCGCAGCGTTGTCCCTTACCACGCGGCAATTCTTCCTTAGCAATCTCCTTGCAAGTCAGTGTCTAAACCATGGCAGCCACCTGCGCCTGCCGGTAAACACCACCGTAAATCCATCCTTCGTCGTTGTTTCCTCGCAATCCTCCATTGTTCCTACGAAGTGGGCATGATGCTTGCCAGATAACCTCCGTAAACATTGAAGAGGACAACAGGATGCAATCCGTAATTTGGATGGACTAATTGTCAGAACCGCTGAGTGAGATTTGTCAGAACACCTGCGTTAAGCGGGTGGGTGCAATCAGGGTTCACACATCACGGGTCGTATTGAGAAGGAGAAGCTTTTATGGACAGGATCAAAGTTTGGCCGCACATGACGATCGTGGCAGTAGTGGTGGCGCTCGTTGCCGGCCTTGGCGTCGGCTATTGGGTGAGTCGTGAACACACTGCATCAGCCGAGGAGTTGCCTTACGCGGCTCGCATTCAGCGCGTGGATGGCGAGGTCGCTTTCAGCGATGCCGTCGCTAATCCCGATTCTGAACCACAGTGGATCAACGCGACTGCGAACCAACCCGTTTCGATTGGCGATCGCATCTACACGCGCGACAACGCACGCACGTCGCTGGCATTCAGCGGGCGCAATTTTGCCCGGCTCGATCCAAACACATCGCTCGACGTGGTTAGCCTGAGCGACCGTCGCACGCAGCTCGCGCTCCGCGACGGCTCGGCGATGTTCGACCTTGGATATCTGGCAGACGATGAAATCTTTGAAGTTGCCACGCCCCACGGCGCAGTTAACTTTGATCAGCCCGGACTCTACAACGTCGGCTTTGACGACAACGGCGGCGTCCTCGTCTCAGTCTTGAGCGGACTCGCGCAGGTGGTGGGCCTCGGCGGCTCCGGCGAGATCAATAAAGGCGAGATGTTGACCATCCTGGGCCAGACGGCCGCGCAGCTCGCGCTTTCGCGTCTCAATCCTGACGACGCGGGTTACATGGTTGATGATTATTACGACTATCAATACCCCGATACGTACGACGGTCGTTACACAAACTACGACGCTTATCTAAACGACCCTTACTACTACGATCCCTATAATCGCAACGTGAGTTATCAGTATGCGAGTCCGCTTATCCCGGGACTCAACGACCTTGATTACTATGGCGACTGGCGACAAATTGATAACTATGGCTATGCCTGGCGCCCGCGCGTGGACGATGGTTGGGTGCCTTATCAGGAGGGTGTCTGGACCAACGATTATCCTTATGGACCAACCTGGGTTTCGAATGAGCCCTGGGGCTATGCGCCTTATCACTACGGTCGCTGGGCCAACGTGGGCAATCAGTGGTATTGGATTCCCGAAAGCGCGAACACGACCCCGGCCTATGCGCCCGCGCTCGTTGCGTTTGTTCCGGTAGACGACGTCAATCAAATCGGCTGGGTGCCGCTCGCGCCGGGAGAAGTTTATGCGCCGCACTATTACGACGCTAACTGGCAGCCGCAGTATCTCAGTCAGGCCAACCTGGCGCCTGCGCAATTAATTAACCTTGGTATTCCCGGCGCCGTCACCGTAATTCCGGTGGACGCGTTTGGCCGCGTGATTGAGCCGCGCAACGTGCGCCGTATTGATCAGCAGCGGTTGGCTTCAGTTCGTTCAACGCTCGACCCTTTGACACTGACGCCGCTGAGAAACGCAGTGATTCACTCGGCCTGGGGCAGAGGTAAGATTGACCTGCCGCCAGGGATTGCAAAGAAACTGCACGACACGCCTGTCTTCATTGGCCGCGATTTCAGGGAGCCGAAGTTCAGGAAAGATTTGGCGAAGCACATGCGCGTCGAACGAGTTTCGGATAAGGACCGCAAGCGGAAGTTTCAGGTTCGTGATGAGCGCCAGGAGTTGAAAGCGGCGCGTCAGGTTGTGAATGTCGAAGCGAGGCAGCTGGAACGCGCCCGCCGGCAACAAGAGCGAGCTTTCAAACAGGAAGAGCACCGGCGAACGCAGGAGATACATCGGTTGAACTCTGACCGCGGAAACCAGGACGCCGCGCGACAGGTGCGCCAGCTCGAGCAACAACAGCGTGCTGCGGCGCAGGTGCAGCAGCGACAACAGAGAGAGGCAGCGCAGGTGCAGCAGCGACAACGGCGAATGGACCGCGATAATCAACGGAAGGCCCAACAGCAACCGCCCCAGCAGCCGCAAGGCCAACGGGTTGGTAATCCTGCCGGTCAAATCAAGCCGCATCGGATGGAGCCAGCGGCGCGACCACAGCCTCCGCGCGCGGCGCAACCCGCACCGGAAGTGAAACCGGAACGCAAGGCCGCCCAGCCGGATCGCAAGCCGCGGGAACAACCGCGTGGCCGCGGCGACGCCGGCGGTGGTAAGGGTAAAGGCAAAGGAAAACCGTAGAAGAACGGTGGGCAGTGGGCAGTGAGCAGTGGGCAGCGGGACCGCGGGCGTCCCGCCCGCAATGAGCGCGCAGCGCGAACTGTCAGAACCACCTGCGTTAGCGGGTGGGCTCCTTCACTCTTCACTCCGCACCGCTCACTGCTATCATCCTCCTGTCGCGTTCACGTTCCTTATCTTTCAATCAGGAGGAGACCTCATGACTCGATTCGAAGTAAACCGCATGGCCCAGCAGCTGATGTCGTCCGAGCGAAAGCTTGGCACCACGGTGAGTATGCTGATGGAAGTTTTTGTTAGGTTTGGCGAGGCGCAACAGGCTTTCAATGAATCGCTTGACGCGCGCGATACATGGTACGACACCATGCACAATTCCCAGCAGCTGCAAAAAGAGATGATCGACAAAATCGTGGAGTCGATTGCGATGCTTCAGGCTGCGTGCCAGCAAACCCAACTCATGGTCCACCATAACAACGAACGAATGGACAAATTGATAACTAAGATGGAAGCCTACTTCGGCACCACCGGGCTCGACTACGATAACTAGTGGCCGGGAGCAGTGAGCAGTGAGCAGTGGTCAGTGGCAGTGCGCAGAGAGCCGAGAGCAGTGGTCAGTGGCAGTGCGCAGTGGTCAGTGGTTGGGGCTCGTCGTGTGTACCATCGTTCGCGAGTCGACTAAGCGCTGGGAGCGCAGGCGTCCCGCCTGCAATGAGCGCGCAGCGCGAACCCTGTCCTCAACATTTTCGTATTTCACTGCCCACTGCCCACTGCCCACTGCCCACTGCCCACTGCCCACTGCCCACTGCCCACTGCCCACTGCCCACTGCTCCGCCTAGTCAGTCGGTGCGGGCGTGCTCCCCTCAGTCTTGTTCGTCGTCCGGCTCGCGGCGCGATCGACAATCATGCGCGCACTGCGATGGCCAGTCACGAAGTCAGGGTGCGAACGCCGAAATAGATTCACCAGCCGGTCGATCTCGTTACGCAAAATACCGCTCGCGTCGCGAATTAGAACCGGCAGCGACTCAGTCTGGATCATCCGCTCTGCCGTTGCCCTGCGAGGACTCACCTTGCTGGCGTTGAAGGTTTGTAAGGCGTCGTCAAGTTCGTCAATATTCGCCTGCGTCACCTGCATCGCCGCGAGGTCCGTCTTCCTCGTGTTTGCTTCAGCCAACACACTCGTGGCGCGATTCGACAATGCTTCGTCGTCAAGCCGTTGCAACGTCGAAGGCCTCACCGCCGTTAGGGCCAAAAGGCCGTGGTCGTTGCTGCCGTGGCCCAACACACCCAATGCTTCGCAGGTGAGAAACAAGACGTCTTCCAGGGCATCGCGCGCCACCGCCTTATTTTCGGTGGCGCCAAGCGGTGCCTGTTGTTTCTGGGCTGCGACGTCGATAGCGTCGATCTTGTTTTTGAACTGGGCGATAGCCGCTTGCAGTGGGACCATTCCGCTCCAGACAGCACTGTGGTTATCGAGATGAGCGCGGACAGTTTTAAACATCGTGACACGATTTCTTTGTTCGGTTTCCATAGGTGAGATCCTCCTAATCAGAATTGAGTGTGGTGCCTACGCGGATGTGAAACCGGCGGCCGGCAAGGCGGTTCCGGCGGCTGGCATTGCGAAAGTCCGGCTCTGCTATGGCGAGCGCCAGGACGGTGTTGAACGACTGCAACTGTGCTTCCCGGAAACGGCTAAGCGAGCTGAACCGCCGTGAGCTGGAATTGAACGAGCCGAGGCTGCCGTCGAACCTTTCGGAGTTGCTCCCGAACGACCGGGAGCCGCCGTCGTAGAGGGCCGAGCCGATGTCGAAGGTCCCGGAGTTGACTTTGAACGACCCAGAGCCGGGGATGAAGCGCAGGCAGATGACTTTGACGAATCCGGAGATGGCGTTGAAGAACCCGGAGATGGCGTTGAAGAACCCGGAGACGGCTTTGAACGACCCGGAGATGGCATTGAAGGCCGCGGAGATGGCGTTGAACGACCCGGAGATGGCGTTGAAGAACCCGGAGACGGCCATGAAACATTGCCGTCCGCGTCCGCAACCCTCGTATTTCCAGCAGATACGCATATAGGCCAAGAGTTAGAGCCGTCATTGCACCCAAAATAGCCGGTAGACACCATCACCGTGAGCGGCTGCTTGGAATTAGTACACGCACCCACTGGATGCGCCATGGCTGCGGGAACCTTGGCTGCGGGAAGAACGCGACGAGCTGAAGTCAGTACCACCACGCGGTAGCGGGTGGGTCTCTTCGTTTTTCGGCAGTTGGCAATTACCAAACGCCTGGCCCACCCGCTACCGCGTGGTGGTACTGACCTCATACCAACGGCATGACAGTCAAACGTACAAGGGCGACTTGTGAACGAGATGATGGATAAACGAAATGAGAACGGATTAATAGGAACGGGAACCGAGAACGGTGAGAGTAAAACAAACATCATGAGAACGACCTCACGCTGGTAAGACAGCGCCGTGGGAAACGGGCCGGTTCAGCGCCGCGCGAGAACGCGACTACTACAAACCAATAACCCGATTTATCAACTGCCGATCGCTGGTCCGATTCAAAGCCGCGAATCAACTACAATGAACAACTATTCAATAAACAACTAGTCAATGAACAACTAGCAGCCAATCAATTAACGCAATGAAAAAGACCTCGTAATCGAGCGCAATATACGCCCGCTCATTCCCCGCGTCAACGAAAACTTCCAGCATACAGACACGTAGGACAGGCAATCCTGCCTGTCAAAATCTCCTGCCGGGAATGTATAGTTAAAAAGCACTAAGCGTTGCCGCCAACCGAGTAACAACAAGATGCGGTCCGCGATGAGGTTCTTCAGCTCGAGACTCATGACCGGGCCGACAGCGGCCTGAGGCGCCCGACTCAGGCCGCGCCCTTCAACCCGCGCGTGTGCCCACTTTGCGTTGTCGACACCCGCACTGGTTCTACTCAATTAGTTTTGGAAATACCGCATAATCTCGGTACCGATCCATTTTCCCACCGGCACTGACACGCCGTTCCCAATCATTCGATAAGCATGATTATTGGAACCTGTGAAAGTAAATGAGTCAGGCACGCCTTGTAGCCTCGCGTATTCGCGAACGGTGTACGGGCGCACGCCGCAGAGACCTTCCGCACATCAGGCGGCGGAGCCGCGCTTGTTGAATCACGCCATAACATTGCGTCCCTAGCGACGCTACCCTAGTTGTCGAAAGGAATTGTGGGAGCGCCGCACGCAAACTAACAGTTTGCGTTACGTGAGGGACGCGGAAACGCTGGCCCAGGCTGCGGAAAAGTGATGCAAGGTTCGCCCGGTTTGGCTCAACATTGATCAGGCCCGCCCGCACGCAGGCTGTTCTGACAGAGCCCCCGGCCGCTTTTCCCAAACGATCGAATATCGCCACAAAAGGTGCTGCTTGATCTTTGCGCCGGGTAGGACGCGGGCGCAGACGTCGCGGACTTCACGCACAGTTGGATAGAGGTCGTGGTGTTCG
Organism: Pyrinomonadaceae bacterium; assembly: GCA_963724185.1. Lineage (GTDB taxonomy): Bacteria > Acidobacteriota > Blastocatellia > Pyrinomonadales > Pyrinomonadaceae > PSRF01. The sequence goes on from CAVRTN010000004.1 coordinate 964,766, forward strand.
TGTGCCTTCCAGGCATCGCGCTCCTGCTTTCGCGGAAGTAGCCGGCGCTGGTGGATCAGTCTCAATCCTACGCTCGCGGGGATGGCAACGAGGTTTGAAAGTGAATCCATTAATCCCGAGGGCTCGAAGAGATCGAGTACTAACAGAACTCCGCCTGGTCTAAGTGCGGCTTTCATTTTCACAAGCGTCTCTTCATACGGAAGGTGGTGAAGGGTGGCGACGGTGGCGATGCAGTCGAAACTCTCGTCGGGAAAGTCGCGCTCGCAAACGTCGGCTAGTTCGAACTCGATGTTGGGGAACTGAGTGGAGCGTTCGCGCGCGATGCGGATCATTTCCGGAGAGAAGTCGAGGGCGAGGATATGCGTATGGGGCGTGGGCAGGACGGCCGCGGTCCCAGTGATGCGATTGCGGTGACCCTCACCACTGAAATGTGCTCCGAGGCGTCGGGAAAAGGTGCCGGTGCCGCAACCGATCTCGATGACGTCGTGACAATCTGTGGGGAGATGTTGTAGCAGGTAGTTGTGGTAGTGATCGTTGTGAGCCGCGCCATCCGCCGAGGCTTCGGTTAAGAGGGCGATGCGATCGAAGTCGTCTTGAACAGTAGACATAGGACGTGGCTTGTGGGCAGTGTGCAGTATACGACAGACCGATAGTTCAATGTGTCGGGTAACCACGGAGCGATTTGCTGGGAGCGCGGGCGGCTCGCCCGCAATGAGCGCGCAGCGCGAAAAAGGATTTAAGGCAAACGGTATTCGCGCCTGAGGGCGCGTTGCGGGCGGGACGCCCGCGCTCCGAGGGAAGAGCGCTCCCGATTCGCAGGGATGAAACCCGCGGTCCCAGTGAGCAAGAGGTCTTGCAAAAAAGAGGATCGCACGCTTTTCAGAATCAAGCTTCAAAGAAGAAGTAAGCGTTCGTATTATTCTCAAACCAAAATGGGACTGTTCGAAGATGCTCATAAGAAAGAACTCAAAGCGGCTGGCTGGTGCAGCCGAGGCTACTTGCCACACTTCGACGGCACCACCATTCCGCAGTTCATTACGATTCACCTTGCTGATTCAGTTCCCGGGCAGGTCATTAAGGGTTGGAAGCGTGAGCTGAGTTCTCTTGAATATGAGCAGGAGCGGATCGTGTTACAGCGCCGAATCGAAAAGTATCTGGATCAGGGATATGGCGATGCCTTTCTGAGGGACTCCGGAGTTGCAAACCTGGTTCAAAACGCGCTGCTTAGGTTTGAGGGCATAAAATATCTGCTGTTTGCCTGGGTGGTGATGCCTAATCACATTCACTCACTAATGGCGCGATTCGAAGAGTTTGAGTTTAGCGACATTCTTCACTCACTAAAGTCTTACACTGCTCATGAGGCGAACAAGCTGTTGCATCGCACGGGACAATTCTGGCAGGAAGACTACTTTGACAGATACATGCGGAACCAGGACCACTTTGATAAGACGGTTAAATATATCGAGAACAATCCGGTGAAGGCAGGGTTGTGTTTGAAGCCGATCGACTGGCCGTTTAGTAGCGCGGGGTTTAAAAGATCAAAATAGCGGTTCGCGCTTCGCGCTCATTGCGGGCGGGACGCCCGCGCTCCCAGTGAAGAGTGCATGGACGTGCTGAGGTATTTCTCTACCCCGGACTAGCGCGGATCTTGACTTCCTAAGCATCAATGCTAAAAACTGTCCCGACTCATTCCCTCGAGAAACTACTGACAACTGGTGAGGTGGCTTATGAAACGCTTTGAGAAAGTGTCGCGCCGGAACCTTGTGTTACGACGAAGCGCGTCGCTCGTCTGTGTGCTGGCCCTGCTGGGAACAACGCTCGGCTTTGTTCCATTAACCTCCGTTCGCGCCTTTGACGACCCAGCTCAGCATCTGTTCCAACAACCTTCGAGCAGCAAGCGTCCCATCACTCATCAGGACTACGACTCATGGCGTTCGATTCAGGCGTCGCAGATTTCGCGCGACGGCAAGTATGTCGCTTATGCCTACATGCAACAGGACGGCGACGGCGAAATTGTCGTGCGCAATGTTGCGAGCGGCGTTGAGTGGCGCGCGCCGCGCGGCTATCGCCCGCCGGTGCCGCCGCCCGATGATCCGAGTGTGAACATTGCGGAGCTGCTGGCGACACAGGCGCGCCTGGTCCGTCCGGTGTTTACTGCCGACAACCGTTACGTCGTGTTCGGCATTGAGCCAGCCAAAGCGGAAATGAATAAGGCGAGGAAGGAAAAGAAGAAGCCGGAGGACATGCCGAAGAATGCGCTCGGGATCATGGACGTGTCGAGTGGCGCTGTGACCAGGGTAGAGAAAGTGAAAAACTTTCAGGTACCGGAAGATGCCTCAGGTTTCATTGCATATTTATTGGAGCCCTTGCCGGAGAAGAAGCCGGATCCAGGCGCTGCGCGAAAACCTGAATCAGCGAAACCGGAACCATCGCCCACGGAAGGCTCGATCGCTGGGCCCGTTGAATCTCGCGAGAAACCGTCACCCAATCCGGCAAGTTCACCTGCGCCTGCCGCCGCGCCCACTACTCAACCCGGTGAAATAACTCCCCCCTCACAAAGCTCGCCGTCCACTGGAGCTTCCGCCGCTGACAAAAAGAAAAAGGAATACGGCAGCGAACTGGTCCTGCGGAACATGACAAACATGAGTGAGCGCAAGTTTGCCGACGTGCTTGACTACACGTTGAGCAAAGATGCGAAGACGCTCGTGTACGCAGTTTCGGCAAGGAAGGAAGATGCGAATGGAGTTCACGCAGTCGCCACGCAGGACGATGGGCCGCCGCAGGTTTTGGCAAGCGGCAAAGGGAAGTATCAAAAACTCACCTGGGACGAAGACCAGACGCAGCTCGCTTTCCTGAGCGACAAAGATGACGCGAGCGCGAAGCAGCCGAAGTCGCGCGTCTATCACTGGAGTCGCAGCACGGCCCCAGCTTCCGAAGTCGTTTCCACCGCGACTCCCGGCTTCAGAAAAGATCTAATCGTCAGTGACAAAGCGAATTTGAGTTTCTCGATCGACGGTTCGCGTTTATTCATTGGTGCGGCGCCGCCTCCAGAACCGGAAAAGAACCCGGAAGAAGAGATTCCTGCGGATGAGAAGGTGATGGTCGACCTCTGGCATTGGAAAGACGATTACGTCCAGCCGATTCAGAAAATCCGTGCCGAGCAGGAACGAAACAAGTCTTACCGCGCGGTCTATCACGTTAAAGAGAAGACTTTCGTCCAGCTGGCCGATGAGACGATGGAAAACATCTCGCCTTCAAACGACGGGCGCTATGCGATTGGCACGGACAACCGGCAGTTTCGCACGATGTCCGATCACGACCCCGGCTATTCTGATTACTATCTCGTCGACACGTTGACCGGCGCGCGCAAGCTGATCGGATCGAAGCAGCGTTTCGGCGTTTCACTCTCGCCAAACGCGAAATACGCAATCTACTTTGACGGCAAAGACTGGAACTCCTACTCGGTTCCGGACGGCAAGGTAGTTAACCTGACGCGCACCCTGGGGACAAAATTTTTCGATGAAGACAACGACACGCCGTCGGTTCCCGGTTCTTACGGCGTTACCGGATGGACCCAAGATGACGCTCAAGTCTTGCTGAATGATCGTTTTGATATCTGGCAGGTAGCGCCGGACGGCAGCGCAGCAAAGAATTTGACCGATGGCATGGGGCGGAAAGAACAGACTGTGCTGCGCTACGTTCGCCTTGATCCGAAAGAGCGCTGGATTGATCCGTCGAAGCCGATGCTGCTGCGAGCGGTCAACGAAGAAACGCGCGATTCAGGTTTCTATCGCGACAAGATCGATGGCGGCGTGCCGGTAAAGCTGGTGATGGCGGCGAAGGATTTCAACAGTCCGACCAAAGCGAAGGATGCTGATGTCCTGGTGCTCACAGCTTCGCGCAACAATCAGTTTCCCGATCTATGGATCACCTCGCCCAGTTTCAAAGAGTTGAAGAGAGTCAGCAATGGGGATGCGCAACGCGCACCGTTTATCTGGACCACCGCGGAGCTCGTTAGTTTCAAAAATGTGGACGGCGTTCCCTTGAAGGGCATTCTCTTCAAGCCGGAGAATTTCGATCCGAAGCGCAAGTATCCGATGATCGTTAATATCTACGAAAAACTTTCACAGGGCTTGCACAACTTCCGCAACCCCGGACCCGGCACTTCGATCAACGCGACTTACTATGCGAGCAACGGTTATCTGGTTTTCATGCCCGACATCGTTTACGACATCGGTTATCCGGGACCGAGCGCGCTGAAGTGTGTGCTGCCGGGAATTCAGGCGGTAGTTGATAAAGGTTTTGTCGACGAGAAGGCGATTGGGATTCAGGGCCACAGTTGGGGTGGCTATCAGATCGCCTACATGGTTACGCAGACCAATCGCTTTCGCGCGGCTGCGCCCGGCGCCGTAGTCGCAAACATGACGAGCGCCTACAGCGGAATTCGTTGGGGCACAGGCTTGCCGCGACAGTTTCAATATGAGCATTCGCAGTCGCGCATAGGCGGCACGCTTTGGGAGTATCCGATGCGCTTTCTGGAAAACTCACCGGTGTTTCGCGCGGACCGCGTGGAGACGCCGATGATCATGATTCATAACGATGATGACGACGCGGTGCCATGGTATCAGGGGATTGAGTATTACCTGGCGCTGCGCCGGCTCAACAAAGAGGCGTATCTGTTCAACTACAACGGCGAGAAACACAACCTGCGCAAACGCATCAACCAGAAGGACTACACGCGCCGGGTGCAGGAATTCTTTGACCACTTTTTGAAGGGCGCGCCCGCGCCTGAGTGGATGCAGAAAGGGATTCCGTATCTGAAACGCGAACAGGAAAAAGAGAGATATCGCGTGGCGGACCAAAAATAGACCGGCTATCCGCTGATTACACAGATTACGCGGATTCAGAACAGAGGAGCATGGCGCGAGTTTTCGACTCTCTGCGATAACTCAGCGTTCTCTTCGCCTCTGCGCCTCTGCGTTGAAAGATGCCCAGTGTAATTAACCGCCGAGACACAGGAGGACTCGGAGACTACGCAGGGAAGGCCACTTCAGATCCCTGGCTGTCTGCAGTCTCTCTCAATCTGTGTAATCGGCGTAATCTGCGGATATGCTTTACTCCCGCGTCCCGCAACCCGTAAGATGCCCTCACCGCGCCCGTTGAATTTCAAATCACAGTTCGGATGGAGTGAGCCCATGAATCGACTACGTCTCTCGGTGTTTGTCTGCGCCCTATTCCTGACACTTGTTGCCGCGACCAGCAGCTTCGCCCAACGCAAGCCGGTAACTGTCAAGAGTGTTGCCGCTACAGACAACGAATACACCACCAAGATCAAGGAATACACGACCGAACCTTACTTCCGCACCGAACTCGTCGATCACCTGCCCATGTCAGATCGCGTGCCGTCGCCTGACAAGGTGCTTGGTTACATTGTCGGCACACCCAACAAGCTTACGTACACCAAAGATCAGTATCGCTACTATCGCGAACTCGCGAAGGCGTCGCCGCGCGTGCGCGTGTTCACTGCGCCTGAACGTTCCGAAGAAGGCAAGGAACAGATCCTCGTCGCAGTTGGCGACGAAGCGGCACTGGCGAAACTTGATCGCTACAAAGAGATCACGGCGCGCCTGGCTGACCCGCGCCGGACAAACGAAGCCGAGGCTCAGAGCCTGATCGGTGAGGCGAAGGTTTTTTACTGGGCCAGCGGATCAATCCATTCGCCTGAAACCGGTTCGCCGGAAATGCTGATGGAACTCGCCTATCGGCTCGCCGTCGAAGAAACTCCTTTTATCCAGGCCATCCGGAAAAGTGTCATCGTGATGATTACGCCCACCCTAGAAGTGGATGGGCGCGATCGCATGGTCGACCTTTACAACTATCGCAAAGCCAATCCGGATAAGAATGCACCGCCGTTGATCTACTGGGGTAAGTATGTCGCGCACGACAACAACCGCGATGGACTCGGGATGGCCCTCGCGCTCACGCGCAACATGATGAAGACGTTTCTTGATTACCACCCGCAGGTTCTTCATGACCTGCACGAGTCAGTCCCTTTTCTTTACACCTCAACCGGCACTGGTCCATACAACGCATGGCTCGATCCGATCACGATCGATGAGTGGCAGTTGCTGGCGCATCACGAAGTGGAAGAAATGACCAAGCGCGGCGTGCCCGGCGTGTGGACCCACGGCTTTTACGACGGGTGGGCGCCGAACTACATGTTCTATGTGGCGAACGGCCACAACTCTATCGGCCGTTTCTACGAAACCTTTGGCAACAACGGCGCTGACACGATGGATCGAACCGTCACCCAGCAGGCGGCCCGCGATTGGTTTCGTCCCAATCCGCCTCACTCGCGCGTGCGCTGGTCGCTGCGAAACAATGTGAACATGCAGCAGTCAGGCGTGCTGCTGGCGATGAACTTCGTCGCCAATAACAAAGAGCGCTTCCTGCAGAATTTCTACACGAAGAGCAAGCGCTCGGTGAATAAGGCGTGGAATGAAGGCCCGTTTGCCTATGTGCTGCCGGCGAACCAGTCGCGGCCGGTGGAAGCGGCGGAGACGGTAAACCTGTTTCGGTTGATGGGAATTGAAGTGCATGTTGCGACTAAGGATTTGGTAATTAAAGACCAGAAGTACCCCGAAGGCTCATACATCGTTCGCATGGACCAGCCTTATTCACGCATGGCCGATATGCTGCTGGACACGCAGTATTACAATCCGAATGACCCGCGGCCTTACGACGACACCGGCTGGACCATCGGCGCGATGCGCAACGTGAAGACCGTGCGCGTCACGGACAAATCAGTATTGGCGGCGCCGATGACGCTTTTAAAAAGCGATGCGCGCGTCACGGGCAGAGTAACCGGCGATGCATCGCCTGCCGCGTATCTCATCAATCACAACACTGACAACACCCTCGCGACGCTTCGCTTTCGTTTGAAAGACGTGAAGATTGCGTCGGCTGAAGAGTCGTTCAAGGTTTCGGACCACCAGTTTAATGCCGGTTCATGGATCATCCGCACGGAAGGAAATCCGACCGATGTTGCCGAGAGACTCAGAACGGCTGCAGGTGAGTTGGGCCTGAACGTGTTGGCGGTGGACAAAGTGCCCGGCGTGAAGACTCACGATCTGGCGGTGCCGCGGATTGCGATTCTTCATACATGGACCAACACGCAAAACGAAGGTTGGTATCGCATCGAGTTTGATCGACTGCAAGTTCCCTATGCATACATCTCGGATCAAGTGATTCGAAACACGCCTAACCTGCGCGAGAAGTATGACGTGATTATCTTCCCGCCGCTCAATGGCTCAGCCCAGACGATTGTTAATGGCATCCCGATGCGCGGCGCGCCGATTCCCTGGAAAGAATCTGCGGTGACGCCAAACATGGGTGGGTCTCCCGATCAGGCTGACGATATTCGCGGCGGAATGGGACTTGGTGGCGTCGTGAACCTGCAGAAGTTTGTGCAGGATGGCGGCACCTTTATCGTGATTGCCAACAACTCACGCATACCGATCGACTTCGGTATTACGTCCGGCGTATCGATTCAGGAGCCTCGTCTGTTGAATGCGCGCGGCTCGATCTTCAATTCGACTTTCACCGATCGCAAGAGCCCGATCGCCTATGGCTACGACGAGACGCTGCCGATTTACTTCAGCCAGGCGCCGCTGTTTCAGGTGGCTGCCGGAATCCCCGGCGGCGGCGGAGATGGTGGACCAGGCGGAGGCGGCGGAGGAGCGAGACCAACCGGCCGCGGCAGTTTGACTGATCCGGACATCGTGCAGGGAATGCCGCTCGCGGCTCCGCGTCCATCACCTTCGCCACTAAGGCCGGGCGAGGAGCGGCTTACTGAGGAACAGCGTCTCCAGCTCGGAGCTTTTTACACGCCCCTCGCGCAGCGTCCCCGGGTGGTGTTGCGCTTCGCCGCTGAGGAAAAGAACCTCCTGATCAGCGGCATGCTGGCCGGTGGTTCAGAGCTCGCTAATGCGCCCGCGGTGATCGACGTTCCAGTCGGCAACGGTCATGTGATCATGTTTGCCAATAATCCGATGTGGCGTCATCAAACGCAGGGAAGTTTCTTCCTGATCTTCAATGCGGCTTTCAATTTCGATTCACTAAACACTGAGCGCGCAGTGCCGCCGGCCCGGCCGCGTCCATCGAGCGGGGCCACGCCCGCCGGCAACGACGCGACAGACCACGATCAGTAACTGTCAGAACCGCCTGCGTTAGCGGGCGGGCAAAGTTGGGAACAGGCGATCCACGAAAATACACGAACTCACACGAAACGCTACTAGTGTTATTTCGTGGGTTTAGTGGATCAATTACTTTTCGCTTTTCCAGATACAGCCCGCCTATGCCACGCAAAGTTACGCGACGCGAATTCGTTACGACTGCTCTCGCGGCGTCCGCGATCGCTGCTTCCGCGCCGCGCGGCCTAACTCAATCCACGTCACGACGTCCGAATATTCTCTTCATACTCGCCGACGATCTTGGCTACGGAGATCTGAGTTGTTACGGGCGGCCTGATTATCAAACGCCACATCTCGACCGTCTCGCACGTGAAGGCGTCCGTTTCGCCAACGCCTATTCAGCCTCTCCTTTATGCACGCCGACACGTTGCGCTTTCATCACCGGCCGTTATCCGGCGCGCACCGAAGTTGGACTGCAGGAGCCGCTTCATGAGAGACGCGCCATGGGCGACAAAGCGCTCACGCTCGGCTTACCGCCCGACCATCCGACGATTGCGTCGCTGTTGAAACAGAGCGGATACGAAACCGCGCTGATTGGTAAATGGCATCTGGGTTACTTGCCAAACTTCGGTCCGGTGCAAAGTGGATTTGAAGAGTTCTTCGGCATCATGAGCGGCGCCGCCGATTTCTTCACGCACAAAGACATGGTCGGCGACCTCGATCTGTATGAAGGCAAAGTTCCGGTCGAGCGCATCGGCTACACGACCGACCTGCTCACCGAGCGCGCTGTGGAATACATCAACAAGCGAAGGCGAACGGCCAGGAGTGTAGGTGGCGCGCGGCCTTTCTATTTGAGTTTGCATTACACTGCGCCGCATTGGCCTTGGGAAGTGGCGAGTGATCTCCCACCCTCGCCGGAGTTGCGCGGGCCAGTCGCTTTTCGCAGCGGCGGATCGTTAAAGACGTATGCGTCGATGATGAAGAGTATGGATGACGGCATCGGGCGAGTCTTACAGACGCTGACGCAGGCGGGACTCGAGCGCGACACCCTCGTGATCTTTACGAGTGATAACGGCGGCGAGCGCTTTTCGTATCACTGGCCGTTCACGGGGCAAAAGAATTCGCTGTGGGAAGGCGGGATACGCGTTCCGGCAATCGTGCGCTGGCCGGGGGGCGTGTCCAATGTCCACGGTCCAATGTCCAACGTCGAAGGTCCAATGCCCAAAGTCGAAGGTCGGGCGTCGAGCACCTCAATGCTGGGAGCGCGGGCGTCCCGCCCGCTCTTTTCAACGCTCCCCGCCGGTGGACGCATCATTACTGATCCGGCGATCACGATGGACTGGACCGCCACCATCCTCGCTGCCGCCGGCGTGAAATCTGATCCCAACTATCCACTCGACGGCATCGACCTAACATCGACCATTCGTGAACCGGTGACCCGCTCTTCCCGACACCTAACCCCCGATACCCAACACCCGCGCTCCGCGCCCCGTTCCTTCTTCTGGCGAAACGCGAACCAGGACGCCGTCTTGCGCGGCCCATGGAAGTATCTAAACGACGGTACGCGCGAGTATCTCTTCAATCTTTCCATCGACCAACGCGAACAAGCCGACTTCCGCACCCAAAATCCTGAAGTTTTCAGTCAACTGAAATCCGCCTTCAAAGCCTGGGAAGCCGCCGTGTTGCCCCGTCCCACTGGGCCTGCAATCAACAAGAGCTAGCTTCGTGGCCTTTGCTTCGCGAGGTTCTTCCGGACGAAGTTGTGACCGGACTAAAAGCAGATGCCTCGGAGAAAGGCAGTGAACGACTGCCCTACTTGCGGAGCAGGATCAATATTCCGGCGGCGATGGCGAGGATGGCCAAACCCATCGAGACGGTGAAAGAAATTCTCACGTTGAGCAAAGGCAAGAGTCCGGTAAGAATCAACCAGATCGCAAGTAGAATCATGCCGAGATTTCTGCTTGCCAAACCATTTGTTAGCGCCATGTGATCTCCTTTTGTGCCATCAAAGAAACATTCCCGTAGTGCGAGCATACTGACAATGTCGCGGGAGTCTCCTCAGAAGATACTCCTGTAGAAGTGAATTCAAGAACGCTGAGCCATCGTGGGCACGCGAGCGATTGACTCTCGTTGCATCAAAGGGCGTTGCTCTCGTACCCGACGTCAATGTTTAGCCGCGGATCACGCGGATTTGCACCGGTCAGAGGAGGCATTAAACGCTATCCTGATCTGCGCTCGTCCGCGTTTATCCTCGGCCGATTTGTTCCGGCAAAACCCTTGTTTCTCAGTCAGTGCCTGATAGTGACCTAATTTCAATTCTCTGCGTTAACTCGGCGCGCTCTGCGTGCTCTGCGGTGAGTGTGTTGGCAGCAATATTAACCGATAAGTCGCAGAGAACGCTGAGACCACGCAGAGGAGTATTCAAATCAGGGCACTACCCAGGGCCTACATCGGATATAGGACATTTCGTGCACGATATCGGCACCATTCACAACCTCGATTTCTTCAGTTTTTTCGAATTATCACCCGATGCCTTTTGGCATAATGGTTGCAAATTCTCCTCTGAAAAGGGAGGGGAGAATTATGAAAAAGACACTAGGCGGCGCTCTGTTAGCGCTCGCATTTATTTTCGGCATCATCGCTACCACGAGCACGACGGCCGACGCCCAGTGGCGGAATCGGGGCAATGGTGGCTACAACAACAATCAAGTGCAACAGGGCTATCAGCATGGTTTAAGCATTGGTTCCAGTGATGCCCACAACAGGCGGAGCTACAGTCCGCAGCGTTCGCGTTACTATCGCAACGCTTCATCCCAGGCTTTCCGGCAGGGGTTTCTACGCGGTTATGATCAGGGGTATCGTCAGCAATCCGCTTCAATGGGAAATGGCGGTTACCGAAATGACGGTTATTACGGCAACACCGGTTATGGAAACGGTGGCTACAATAATCAGGAACTCAACCGCGGATATCAGCAGGGTCTGAACACCGGCGCCAGCGATGGTCAGCGTGGTCAGAGCTACGACCCGCAGCGTTCGCGTCATTGGAAGAATGCTTCAACCCAGGCTTTTCGTGAAGGATTCGCAAGAGGTTACGATCAGGGCTACCGGCAATATAACGGCAGTTACCGGCGAAGCAACAGCGGCAACATCCTTGAACAAATCTTTGGACGACCTTTCTAAATAACCATTAAACTAAAGCAACAACGAAAAGATGCTGCGATGGAAGTCGCGGCATCTTTTTCTCGTAGCAAACTATGTCGGCCATGAGCCGGCCCGCTAACGAAAGTGGTTCACCCATTCGCGCTCGATTTGTCAGCGGTCATCCCGGTGTTGTTTACTCTAGGGAACCCCTTAGCAAAAATCATGGCAAGGAGAAACTGTATGGCTCGTTCAAACTCAACTTTAGCGGTTCTATTTGCGGTGTTGGTCTTTTCGTCATGTGCGAATCCGGCCTCAGACAAATCTAAAGCGGTCACCAGCGAAGCAGTACCTGTTTCATCAACCTCGCCGGTTGTGGCAGCGCAAAAATATTCGATCACTCCTGAAAATTCGAAAGTGGAATTTGTGGGTTCGAAGGTTACCGGAAGTCATAACGGCTCATTTGAAAAATTCTCCGGCAGCATCGACTACAGCGGGCAAGTCGAAACCAGCAAGGTGACGATCGCCATCGAAACAGCTTCAGTGAAGACTGACGCTGACGGTTTGACCAAGCACTTGCAGACCCCGGACTTTTTTGACGTTGCCAAATTTCCGCAAGCGAAGTTTGAATCGACTGAGATAAAAGCGGGCGGCGATAAAGGCGCGAGTCACACGGTGACCGGCAACCTTAGTCTGCATGGCGTGACGAAGTCGATAACTTTTCCGGCAACGATAGCGGCTGAACCCGGCGCGATTACTGTCAACAGCACGTTTGCAATCAACCGCAAGGATTTCGGAATCAACTATGCGGGTGGCGCCGACAATCTGATTCGGGATGAAGTGGTGATGACCTTGAAGGTCCGCGGCGTGAAATAAGAGGCCGGAACTGGGCAGGAGTTACAAGATTGACACGATACCGATACAGCGACCGGCGTTGTTATTCGGAAGTTGGGTGTGGTCAATTTTGTTAATTCTGTAGTCCTGTCCAATTTAATAGTCCCCACCTGCTAACGCAGGCGGTTCTGCCAAGAGTCACTCGCGGCGGAAGATGATGCAGGTGGTGGTGCCGTGAGCGTAGAGTTTGCCCTGCTCATCGATGATCTTTCCTTCGGCCGTTGCAGTGCGTCCGCCCACGTGGACCGCATTTGCCTCACATCGAACCAGTCCAGTTTCAGATGACATCGCACGAATGTAGTTGACCTTAATCTCCAGCGTGGTGTAACTCGCTCCCGCCGGCAGGGTTGAATGAATTGCGCAACCCATTGCGGAATCGAGCAACGTGGCAGCAACCCCGCCGTGCACAACTCCAATCGGATTGTAGTGATACTCAGCCGGTTCGACGAGAAAGACGGCGTGGCCCTCACTGAGTTCAGCGATCCGGAAATTCATCAGTACGCCGATGGGCGGAGGCGGGAATTCGCCGGAAATAATTTTTTGCAGATATTCCATGCCCGACAACCCGGCAGCGGATTTCGCCAGCGCGCGCGGGTCCTCCCAGGTCACGGTGCGAGTTCGCGAGTTGGACATGTGCGGATAGTAAACAGTAATCAGTAGTCAGTAAACAGCATTAGCGGAAGGCGAGTACTCGGGCAAGTGGGCCCGATTTTCCGATTCTCATTTTCCATTCGAACGCCGCGACGACTCTCGAATCAGTGAAAAATGAAAGATGAGAACTGACAAATGGAAACGGCGTCGTTGCTCGTGGTCTGCGCCAGAAGTAAGAGGGCTTGAAGCACTCAGTACGCGGCACTCAGTACGCGGCACTCAGTACGCGGCACTCAGTACGCGGCACTCAGTACGCGGCACTCAGTACGCGGGACTCAGTACGCGGCACTCAGTACGCGGCACTCAGTACGCGGGACTCAGTACGCGGCACTCAGTACGCGGGACTCAGTACGCGGGACTCAGTACGCGGGACTCAGTACGCGGGACTCAGTACGCGGGACTCAGTACGCGGGACTCAGTACGCGGGGATTTACCTGTCGACTGCTCCTGCCGTCTGCTGCTGGTTATTCAACCACCCAGGTGTCGCCGCTATTGAGTAGTTTTTCCAAACTTCCGGGGCCAGACTTGACGATCGCCGCATCGATCTGATCGACCAACATGTCTTCATAGGTTGGGCGATCTACCGCGCGGAAGATGCCGACAGGTTGGGGGAAGTCAGGAGCTTCCATGCGCGCAAGCATGAATGCCACCGAAGGATCCTTGAGATAAATGTCGTGGACCAACAGATCGTTTGCGGTGATGCCGTTTTCGCCAATCGTGACCACCTCGGGTAGGGCACCGTTCATGCGAATGCCGCGATTGCGGTCCTTCCCGAAGATCATCGGTTGGCCGTGTTCGAGATAGAGCACGCGATCCGTGCGCACGCTCCGTTCTGCAAACGAATCAAACGCGTGATCGTTGAAGATATTGCAGTTTTGATAGACTTCGATAAACGAGATGCCTTTGTGTCGCGCGCCGGCCTGGACCACGGTGCCGAGATGCTTGACGTCGATGTCGATTGACCGAGCGACGAAGGTTGACTCGCTGGCGATCGCCAGAGACAGAGGATTAATTGGATAGTCGATTGCGCCCACCGGAGTCGACTTTGTCCTCTTCCCAAACTCCGAAGTTGGGCTGTACTGCCCTTTCGTTAAACCATAAATACGATTATTGAAAAGTATGTAGTTGAGATCCAGATTGCGGCGAATGGCGTGCATGAAATGGTTGCCGCCGATCGAAAGCGCGTCGCCGTCGCCGGTGATTACCCAAACACTTAAATCAGGGTTGGCGCATTTGATGCCGGTGGCAACTGCGGGGGCGCGTCCATGAATCGAGTGGAAGCCGTAAGTGTTCATGTAATACGGAAAACGCGACGAACATCCGATGCCGGACACGAAAACAATCTTCTCGCGCGGAATACCGAGTTCGGGCATAACTTTCTGCACGTTGTTGAGGATTGCGTAGTCGCCGCAACCGGGGCACCAGCGCACTTCCTGATCTGAAATGAAGTCAGCTTTTTTCAGGAGACCCGGAGGAGGCGCGACCGTACCTGAGACTGCTGAACCAACTTCGCTGTCAGCAGAGGCAGATTCGACGATCGGCTTGTTACCGTTACCGTTTCCACCGTGTCCGTTACCAGTTGTGCTCATGAATGCTCCTTGGAATGTATTACTATTCGTCGAAAATCTCTGCGATTGAAAGTTGAAAACCTGGGACGACATCGGCGCCACCGATAGTGTCGTTTTCAGTTAGAACTGTGATGCTCGTCGTTGAGTAATAGACGGTCACTGTTTTCAGTTTGGGACTTACAACCCAAACTTGTTTCGATCCCGCTTCAAGCCACTCCGAAACCTTTTGCTCGACCTCAGAAACTCTGTCATCAGGGCTCAAGACTTCGACCGCCAAGTCTGGCGCGCCGGGCCAGTAGCCTCTGGTTGCACCAACTTCCTTTACCCCGCGTTTGTTAATGAATGCGATATCGGGGGCGCGAACGGTATCGGGATTGGATTTAAGTTTGAATCCCGTTTCAGCCGCATAAACCTCCCCTAGCGCATTTTCCTTCACATGTTGAGCGAGAGGGAGCGTAAGGCGAATAACGAGGTTTCCATGGCTATGACCAGCCGGTGACATGGTTATTAGTTCTCCGTTAATGAGTTCGTACCGAAACTGGCCACGTGGTAACGCCAGTAGCTCATCAGCGGTCATGAGTTGAACTTGAGTGCTCATGTTTCAATTCCTGCGCGCGGAGGGGTAGCCCGCGCTAAAATAGTTGGCCCTTCCAGCTCTTTGCAGGGAGGCGTGCAAGATGCCCGCGCTCCCAGCTAAAGATACTCTTCAACCTTCCGAACGATCTCACGAATCTGGAACGGCCGTCCCTTTACTTTCGAAAAAGGAATAGCGTCAACCAGATACTTGGCGCGCACCATAGTGGCGAGCTGGCCCAGATTCATCTCCGGAATAATCACAGTTTCAAAACCAGCCAGCACTTCACCGAGGTTCTTCGGGAAGGGATTCAGGTGACGAAGGTGAGCAGACGACACGCTCTTGCCTTCGCTCTGAAGCTGATCGACGGCCGTACTGATCGACCCATAGGTTGATCCCCATCCGAGCACCAGCACCTTGCCGGTCGATTTTCCAAAGACCTCTACCAACGGTATGTCATTCGCAACGCGATCGATTTTTTCCTGTCGCAGCTTGACCATCAGATGATGATTTTCCGGATCGTAGTTTACGTTACCGGTGATGTGTTGTTTCTCGATGCCGCCGATCCGGTGTTCGAGTCCCGGCGTTCCCGGAATCGCGAAAGGCCGCGCGAGGGTTTCTTCGTCGCGCGAATAGGGCATGAAGTTTTCGGGGTCGGTTGTAAACTTGACGTCGATCTTCGGCAGCGCATCGATGGCCGGGATGGCCCAGGGCTCGGCGCCATTGGCGAGATAGCCGTCCGATAGATAGAAGACCGGACTCATATACTTAAACGCGAGGCGCACGGCTTCGATCGCCATGGCGAAACAATCAGCCGGCGTCGATGGCGCAATCACGATCGCCGGACACTCACCATTTCGTCCCCACACCGCCTGAAACAGATCGGCCTGTTCGGTCTTCGTCGGCAAACCCGTCGATGGACCACCGCGTTGGACGTTAATAATTACCAGCGGCAGTTCTGTCATTACGGCCAGGCCGATGGCTTCCTGTTTGAGGGCCACGCCTGGACCGGAGGTGCCGGTCAGGCCAATTTGACCAGCGAAGCTGGCGCCGATCGCCGAGCAAACGGCGGCGATCTCATCTTCCGCTTGAAATGTCTTCACCCCAAAACTTTTGTGCCGCGCAAGCTCATGCAGGATGTCAGACGCCGGCGTGATCGGGTAGGAACCATAAAAGAGCGGCAGCCCGGCGAGTTGCGACGCGGCCACAAATCCGATTGCTGTGGCTTCGTTACCGGTGATCTTGCGATATTTACCGGGAGTGATTTTCGCTTTCTTGATCGTGTAGTGAGTGGTGAAGACTTCAGTGGTGTCGGCAAAGTTGTAACCGGTCCTGAGCGCAACTTCATTTGCCTTCGCCAACTCGGGACTCTTGCCAAACTTTGCGGTGATCCACGATAGCGTGCCTTCCAGCGGGCGATCGTAAAGCCAATACAGCACGCCGAGCGCGAAAAAGTTTTTGCAGCGATCGATCTCTTTGCGCGAGAGTTCAACGTTGCCTTTCAGCGCATTCATGTTGAGCGTGGTTATCGGGAGCTTGTGCACGCGATAACCCGCGAGGGTTCCATCGTCGAGCGGATTAGTAGCATACTTGGCATACTTCAGATTCTCCGCGGTGAAACCGTCAGTGTTAATGATGATCGTGCCGCCCTCTTCGAGATCGGCGAGGTTGACCTTCAACGCCGCCGGGTTCATGGCCACGAGCACGCTCGGTTGATCGCCGGGAGTTTTGATGTGCTGGCTGGAAAAGTTCAACTGAAAACCGCTGACGCCGGGAAGACTTCCAGCGGGGGCGCGAATCTCAGCAGGGAAATCCGGCAACGTGGAGATATCGTTGCCAAGCACTGCAGAAGTGTTTGTAAACTGCGTGCCCGTCAACTGCATGCCGTCGCCGGAATCTCCAGCGAAGCGAATCGTCACGGTTTCCAATTCTTCGTGGTTCTTCCCAATCTGTTCGACAGGTGGCTCGATAAGAGTGCTCATAATGGTTCGCGATTAGTCCTTTACCTGGTTTCTAGCAACGGATGTTTACTCCGAAAACCCGACTGGAGAGTAGCGGCTAAGATTATTTTTTCAATGCCGGATCCGATTCTACCAGCAAAGCGAAGCCGACTGAAGCAGGAAGGCATGTGTGGTGTAGGGCCACGGCATGCCGTGCCCTTACGGTCGACGCGAGTCGCTGTGACGCGAGGCGCCGTGGGCTGCATACAGCGCCTTGAGTTCCTCATCGTAAGGCGACATCTCGATTAGCTTGTTAATAACTTCCGGCAGAACCTTGAGCGTTTGGTCTATCTCCGCTTCAGTGTTGTATCGCGAAAGCGAAAATCGAATCGCGCCCTGCGCTGCCGAATAAGGCACATTCATTGCCCGCAAAGTAGGCGAGGATTGTTTCGTCGTCGAATGACAGGCTGAGCCGGTTGAAACTGCAATGCCAAGACTATCGAGGTTCGCCAGAATGTTTTCGCCTTCTACATACTCAAACGAAATGCTTGAGGTGTTTGGCAAACGCTTCGTGCGTTCGGCTGCGCCATTCAAACGTGCATTTGCAATTCCATTTAGAATCTCGTCCTCAAGTTTGTTCCTCAGCCGTTCAAGTTCTTCATGCCCTGCGAAGTTGCCTGCAAGCTCGCATGCAGCGCCAAGCCCCACAATGTTTGCAACCGCTGACGTCCCCCCGCGACGACCGCGCTCCTGGCTGCCGCCGATGATAAAAGGTGGTAACTGAACCCCGCCGCGAATGTACAGAGCGCCAACGCCCTGAGGCGCATGCAACTTATGACCGGACAAAGCAAACAAGTCGACCTCGAGTGTTTTCAAGTCGATTGGAATCTTGCCCACTGCTTGCACTCCGTCTACGTGAAACACCGCGTCGGATTGTTCTCGAATGATCTTTCCGATTTCATCGATTGGGAAAAGCACGCCGGTTTCATTGTTGGCCAGCATTACTGAAACGATGCCGGTATCTCGGCGCAGGGTGTGGCGAAGGTCGTCCAGGTTGAGTTCACCGTTTTCATCAACCTCAAGCCAGCTAACCTCGCATCCAATCTGCGCCAGGTGCTCGCAGAGATTTCGAACGGCTTCGTGCTCCACGCGCGTCGTGATTATGTGACGGCGTGTTGGGTTCTGTTCCAGGAATCCGCCGATGGCCCAGTTGTCAGACTCGGAACCGCATGAGGTGAAAACAATTTCACCTGGGTCGGCCGCGCCGATTAGTTGTGCGACCTGCGCGCGTGCGTGTTCGACAGCGGCCTTCATTTTCCGGCCCAGCGAGTGGGCGGAAGATGGGTTGCCGTAGTGCTCAGTTAAGTAGGGCTGCATCGCCGCGAAAACTTCCGGCGCGACGCGAGTAGTGGCGTTATTGTCCAGGTAGATCATTGGTTGGTAAGCGGTGAATGGAAAATGGTAAATGGATTAGTAGTTTGACGGGCGCTGCGACGATTAAATCACGGACGGAGCGGTGGTGCCACCGTTCACGATTTACCATTTACTATTCACTTCTTCCATGATGTCTTCAATCAATGGATAGCACGAGCGGCATCCGGCGCCGGCGTTGCATTCGCGAGTAACTTCGGCAATCGTGCGCAGCTTTTTCTCCTGAATTTCACGCTCGATAGTTCGTTCGGAAACGCCAAAACAAGTGCAGACAAGCGCCTCGTCGCCGTTCCACTCGTCCCTCACCGCCCCGCTGTAGCTCGCGATCGCCGAAAGCAAAGCGTTGCAAACGAGAGTTGCGCAATCCGCTCGATCTTCAGCCGCGTCACACGCGACGGCTCCTAACACTTCGGGTCGCTGGGCCAACGCCGCGGCCTCGCCGGTAGTCTTTCCTATGACTTCATCCGTTAATAACGAGGCGGACGCCACGAGAATGCTGCAACCTGCCGCTTTGAATTTCGCCTCCGTAATTCGTTGCGACTCATCAATGTGCAACGAAATGCGAAGCGCAGCGCCACACGTGAACGATGTTGCCCGGCCAACAAAGCTCGGTTCGGCAACGTCGCCGACGTTTTTCGGATTTAGAAACAGCTCGGCTGCCGGCTCCAACTTTAGTTGCATGCAATTACAAAATTCCAGTGGAAAATACCCATCGGCAAGTATAGACAAATGAGGTGAGCGTGTCCTGGTTTCAGCCCGTGATTTATCTCTCCGCCCGCGGGCTTCTGTTCATGAGCCCCCGATGGACTGCTATGATGCGAGGCCGTCATGTTCGCACGGTTTCGCCAGCGCAGCCTAGAGCTCGAACACCTCGACAAAGGTGATTACACCCCAGCCGAATATGAAGGCTGCCTGGTCGAGCTGCGTCGGGTCAATCGTTGGTTGGGAGACGTCAGGGCACTGCGGAAGTCTGCGCTTTTGGAACTTGCGAAAGTGGATTTGCAGAACTTTTCAGTGGTCGACGTGGGAGCGGGTTCCGGTGAATTACTGCGCGTGATTGCCGGCTGGGCCAGAAATAAGAGACGAAGAGCACGGCTGGTCGGCGTGGAACTCAATCAACGTTCAGCCCGCGCGATTCTTGAGCAGTCAAAGGGCCTTAGCGAGATCGCGGCGGTGCGCGGCGACGCCTTCCGGCTTCCTTTCGCTGATCGCGAATTCGACTACGCTATGTGCTCTCTTTTTACCCATCATTTCCGCGATGAAGACGTAGTAAAGATCTTAACTGAACTTGGACGCGTGGCCGGTCGTCGTATTTTCGTGATCGATCTTCATCGCAAACCGGTGCCATACTATTTCTACACGACGATCGGGAAATTGTTTTTGCACAACCGCTTGACTCGCGAGGACGGAGCGCTTTCCATCTTGCGCAGTTTTACGTCGGCGGAATTTGAAAGGCTTGCCAGGCGCGCGGGGTTGGAAGGAATAACAGTTAACCGAAAATTCCCCTATCGCCTGGTGCTGTCAGCCGCGCCGCGTTTCAGTGCTGGTGCTTTGCGTTGATGAACTCGCCAAACACATACGACGTGATCATCGCTGGGGGCGGCCCGGCGGGATCGACCGCAGCCACTCAGCTGGCATGCGACGGCGCACGCGTGCTCCTCGTCGAAGAGAAGAAGTTTCCGCGCGCCAAATTGTGTGGCGAGTTTATTTCGCCCGAGTGCCTCATGCATTTCAAACGCCTGGGAGTGTTTGAGCGCATGACATCTGCAGGGGGAGCCGCGCTCTCCGAGACTGTTTTCTATTCTGGACGGGGACGCAGTGTATCCGTACCCAGCGAGTGGTTTGGGGCTGGCTCAACCGCGCTGGGGCTGAGCCGCAGCGAGATGGACCACGTGCTGTTGCAACGCGCGAAGGAAGTAGGCGTTGTAGTGATGGAACAGACGCATGCCTCGGGCTTGATTCAGGAAGGCGGTTTCGTGCGCGGAATCCGAGTGAAAAATGATGCGGGGGTCGAAGAGTATCGATCACTGCTAACGATTGATGCCACCGGCCGCGTCAGAGGGCTCGCCCGACATGTGTTCGAAATGGACGGCGGTTCGGGGCAGCGGATGCGCCAGCGCCCAAAGATGACGAAGCGTCCATTCGTTGCTTTCAAGACCCATCTGGAAAACACCGGCGCGGATGTCGGGGCTTGCGAGATTTACTTTTACCGCGGTGGTTACGGAGGTTTGAGCGGCGTCGAGGGCGGCGTTAGAAATCTGTGCTTCATAGTTTCAGCTGACGAAGTGCGTCGTCACGGTTCGGATCCCGAGATCGTAATGCGCGAGGTGCTCATGAAAAACGCGCGCGCAAACGTCACGTTGCGAAACGCGCGCGCGACTACGCCCTGGCTCAGCGTGGCCCTCGATACGTTTGGCACAAGAACCCCGGCCCCCGGCTCAGGATTGATTTCGATTGGCGACGCTGCGGCTTTCATCGATCCTTTTACCGGCAGTGGAATGTTGATGGCGCTGGAGAGCGGGCAAATCGCGGCGCGAGCGATCGTTCGGCATCTTCCGCAGCTCAGGCTTACCGACCGCGAGGCGGTGCTCGCGTTTGCGAAGCTGGCCCAGGACTATAAAAAAAATTACTCAAGGGTCTTCAGCTCACGTTTGCGCTGTTCAGCTTTTTTGCGGCGGGCGGCGTTCGTGCCGCTTCTGGCGGAAATGGCGATACTGATTTTTGGACCAAGCGCGAGGCTACGGCGACGACTAGCGCGCGCCACACGTCCTGATGGAACTATCTTGCCGGAGTGCCCCAAGGTGGCTGGCGAGTCTAATACCAAGTAGCTCGCGGGTTAATTTGGCCCAGCCGTCCAACGAAACACTCAAACTGTTCCTGGCCGCAAAGAGATAAATGCTTGCCAGACAGCGGGTTTTGGAGTAAAAAGGCGGAGCATTTAATTAATTGCTCGGCGTATACTCTGCAGGGTCGCGGCAAAAAATTCCGGCGGCCAATCGCTCCCCAAAGACATTGCGTTGACCGTGGAAGGTTTTTTGGTAACAAGATTTAGGTAAGTGTCGCTTGAACGCTGTCAATTAAGCCAGTTCTTCACTGGTCCAAGTCTCTATTTAGCTAAGGAGAATCCGATGATGTTTGCGTCCTCTAACGAGTGGCTTAAGGTCTCACTGCGAATCACAACAGTTTTATTCGTAGCTTTCTTTTGCGTGCAGCTTTCCGCGAGTACGGTTTTTGGTCAGGCACAGGCAAACGCCGCCGACCTGCGAGGTGTCGTCCGCGATGCTACCGGTGCGGTTGTGTCAGGCGCGACGGTGACGGCGCGCAATCCAGCGACCAGCACGACTAAAGACGCGACCAGTAACGACGAGGGCGCGTATCAGATAGTCAGCCTTCCGCCAGGCGTCTACGAAGTAACGGTTGAAGCTCCGAATTTTAAGAAAGCGGTGCTGCCGGGGGTGACGCTGACGGTGGGCCAAAGCGCAGACCTGGATATAGCGCTGGAAGTGGGCCAGGTTAGTGAAATCGTTACCATCACGGGCGCAACTACGGAATTGGTCGAAACGTCCAAGACAGCAATTTCAACGACGGTGGACCAGCAACGAATTGAAAACCTCCCAATCAATGAAAGAAATTATCTCTCGTTTGCGCTGACTACTTCGACAGTGGGCCGCGATAACGGCCGGCCCATTGGTCCAGCTCCGACGACGGGTTTGAATTTTGGCGGTCAGCGCGGTCGCTCCAACCTGGTCCAGGTTGACGGCGCGGATAACACGGACAACTCAGTCAACGCTTCACGTTCAACTGTGTCGCAAGAGGCGGTGCAGGAGTTTCAGGTCGTATCCAACTCCTTTGCTCCCGAGTTTGGCCGTTCATCGGGCGGCGTCGTCAACGTCGTCACCAAGAGCGGTACCAACGACTTCCACGGCAATGTATTTGGATTTATTCGAGACAAAAATTTCCAGGCCCGCAACCCATTTGCGCCAATCGCCAAGCCGGATTTCAGGCGAACTCAATATGGCTTCACGCTCGGTGGTCCATTCAAGACCGACCGCACGTTCTTCTTTTTCGCTTTTGAGCAGCGCCGCCGCGATGAGTCGGGATTTTTTACCAGTTTTGTATCGAAGGATTTAACTAGTTCGGTATCAATACCAATTACCGGGCTGGGAACTCAAACATTCCGTAACCTGACAGCCGCTCAGGCCACTTACATTAATGGCCTGTTGGCTACCGGCAACGCGGGGGCGATCAACCTGGCGGTGAACTATGCTTACCTGGCGTCAGGTGGCGGCAGCACCGGGCTAACTGGATCCAACCCGCTTCTGAGCCCCGGTGGTGTGATTCCTGCGGGCCAGGTAGTTGGCAGTCGCTTTTTCCTGACGGGAGCCCCTATCCCGATCTCGGCGAACGCCTTTCGTCCACTCAATGACCTGCAAAAAGTGTTTCCAGTAACTGACAGATCGTCTTTCAACTCATTCCGTCTGGACCACAAGATTACCGACGATCATCAGATGAATTTCCGCTTTGGTTACAATCCGAGTCTTATCACCGGCATTCAGGTTGAATCGCAAAACCAATCTTTGGGCCAAAACGATTTTTCGCGCACTGGAATCCAAAAGCTGCGTGATTTTTCCGCAGTGACAACTCTGGTTTCGACGTTTGGAAGCAGTGTAGTTAATGAAGCGCGAGTCAATTTTGGCGAACGCCGCGCCACCTTTACGTCGCAGAATGGTGCTGCCGTTGCCTCCAATGTTTCGGGTAGGGCGTTTTTTGGACGTGAACTCTTCTCGCCGGTAATTCGCACCGAAACGCGTTACGAATTCACGGATAGCGTAAATGTGTTGGCGGGCAACCACACGTTCAAACTCGGCGGTGATATCGCCTTCGTTAGAATTCCGGAAGCGGTTTTCGAACTGAACTTTGCCGGCCTTTTCAATTTTGGAGGCCTGTCAGCTACAACGCTCAATGCCGCGTTCGCCGGCGCGCCGGATTTCACGCAGGT
The DNA here is from genome assembly GCA_963724185.1 of Pyrinomonadaceae bacterium. Taxonomy (GTDB): domain Bacteria; phylum Acidobacteriota; class Blastocatellia; order Pyrinomonadales; family Pyrinomonadaceae; genus PSRF01. The sequence continues at coordinate 988,153 of CAVRTN010000004.1, forward strand.
GCAGCAGTATGGTCTCGGTTTCCCGACCAGCTATATTCAGGGCTTCGGAAATCCGGTCAGCAAGCTGACCAACAAACCCATGGCTTTCTTTGCCCAGGATTCCTGGAAGATGCGTCCAAACTTGACGCTGAATTATGGGGTTCGTTACGACTATGAATTGACTCAGGCTATTCCCACCGTGGGAGTGAGGGATCCGTTATCAGGCATCAACCTTACTGACGCTGACATTCTCGCTGCTCAGAATGCAGTGAATGTGCAGCAGGGATTCCCGCGCGACAAGAATAACTGGGCGCCGCGCCTCGCTGTTGCCTGGGACGTGCGCAACAATGCGAAGACCGTGATTCGTGCGGCTTTCGGAATCTTCTACGATCACCCGCTTTTGGCCGCCGCGTTCAACTCTGATATCGCAGATGCGTCGCAACAGCAGCAACTCATTCTGACTGCCGGCAGTCCTGCGCCAACCGCTTTGCTAAACGCTGCCCAGGTATTTCAAGGCACGGTCATTGTTTGTGGCCCGGGCGGCATCCCGGGCGTGAACTGCACGCCCGGTGTTGCAACGTCGGCGCAATACCAGGCAGGCCGTCAGCGTTTTAACGATCAGACTTTCACCGGCTTTGGCCCGGTGCTCCCGTTCACCCTACATGTGAACAAGGACTTCGAGTATGCCTACGCCAATCAGGGAAACTTCACGGTTGAGCAGCAATTAGGTAAGAACATGAGTTTGTCGGCGAGCTATCTGTTCGTCGGTGCTCATCATCTGCCACACCCGCTCGACGTAAACGCGCCGCGCACTGACCTGCAGATTCAAAATTTCCAGCGCTTCTTTGGCGGCACGCTGCCGGCAAACACGACGGCCGCAGTCGCCTTTTCAATCCCGACAACAGCGCCCGGCACTGCCGCCGGCGTTGGCTGTTTCGTGGTCATCCCCGGCATGGTTGCGCAGTGTCCAGGCGGTCGGGTGGTTGCTCCGGCAATTGCGAATTTCTTCCGTCCGAATGCGCCAAACTATTTCTTAGCGCAGGCATTGTCGGGTGGAGCGGTCAGTAAGGCCGTTCTCGATTCGCAGCTGGTAGGTTCGCTCCGAACGCCGGGTGCGATTTCGCCGTTTGGTTCGGTCAACGCGCAAACTTCAGACGGCAACTCCACCTACCACGCGTTGAATGTGGACTTCAAGCGACGTTTCGCAAACAACTTCCAGTTTTTAACTTCGTATACCTGGTCGCATTCGATTGACGACTCGTCAGATCTGCAAACGCTTTTGCTGCCGCAGGATAATCGAAACTTCCGCGCTGAGCGGGCCGACTCGCTCTTTGATCAGCGGCATCGTTTTGTCTTCAGCGCCGTCGTCGCCTCGCCGGCTTCATGGCGTTCGGGTAGCGGACTGCAGCGCTTCTTTTCCGACTTCACGATATCTCCAATCTTCGAGATGTCTTCAGGACGCCCCTTCAACATCCTGAGTAATCAGGACACGAATAACGATCAGTCCAGTCAAACCGATCGTCCGACGGTGTTGTCTGACGGAACTCTTTGCGTTGCGGGAGCCAATATCCCGGGAACCACGACCCTTTGTGCTCCATTAATAACCAACGGGACTTTCACCGCCGGAAGCCTGGGCCGTAATGTAGGCATTACCCACAGCTTCCAGGCGCTCGACATGCGCGTGACTCGCGGCATTCGATTCGGTGAGCGCGTGCGGTTGGATCTCATCGCCGAGGGCTTTAACCTTTTTAATCGTTTCAACGAAGGCTCGGCCTCGCCTTTCATTGACGACGTCAGAAGTTTCGCGCAACGAGCCAGCAACGGTCGTTACTACAGCGTGCCGACTGCATCGTTTGACCCGCGGCAGTTCCAGTTTGGCGTGAAGCTGAACTTCTGATTGATAACCAAAGAATAGGACAGGCCGTTCCTGCCTGTTTCAACTTTCTATCCAGTAGGGGCGCGGCATGCCGTGCCCCTATCTTTGTTTGGGCAACCGCATTCCGGGTGGATTCGTGTGCAATTCAGGCCGGAGGAATGTTTTTCAACGGGCTCAGACTCTGGCGCACGCCGCTCGCTTTGGGCTACATTTAGCCCGGCGAACCAAAGACCGGCAGCGGGCATCCGAAAACATGCCTTTTGTCAGACTTTCTTTATGCATTCACAAATTACCCTCTCCCTGGGGAAACTTCATATGAACAGTCGAAATTTGAAGGCGGCTTTCTTTGTTTTTGCACTGGTTCTTAGCCTGACGGGTCTGGGACAAGCGCAATCGAGTCGTCCGCGCCGGGTCAAACAACCAGTGACGCCCGCTGAGGAACCGCTGCTGCGCCCCGAGGCAAAGCCAAGTCCGGTGGCGAAGAGCAGTGCAAACCGACCGCTGATTGATGTGCAACCCGTGAAGCCGGTCGTAAACACCGCCACCCCTGGCGATACATCACACGCTTTCCAACTCCTCGAACAGAAACAATTCGCCGCCGCCGCCAAGGAAGCGAAGGACATCGCCGCGCGGTTTCCCAACGATGCCGAGGCCTGGAAGATTGCCGGATTCGCAGAGTTGAATCTTAAACAATACGACCTGGCGATTAGCGATCTCGAGAAAGCCTGGAACCTGCAGCAGGTAGCAAAACGCGAAGACGCAAACACTGTAGATGCCCTGGCCCAGGCTTACGTGCTCTCGGAAAAATTCGCGCAGGCTTTGCCACTGCTCGTCACTGCGACCACGCGCCCGGGGACGCAGCCCGATCCCTCGATGCTTTATTATCGCGCCCTGGCTGAATACAAAACCGGCAAACTGGTTGAGGCCGAAAAGACCTTTAATGCCGTCGTCAAAGCCAATCCAAAAGATACAACCTCACTGTTCTATCTGGGACAGATGGCGTTGGCCAGAAATGATCTTGATGGAGCCGTGTCCGCGCTTAACCGCGCAACTGTAAACGACCCGCGTTTCGCTGCCGCCTGGACTCTGCTCACATCCGTTTATCTTCGCCGCGCTGCTTCTACCACGGATGAAGCCAAAGCGTCTGCTGACTATCTGAACGCGGTGCGCGCCGGCGAGGGACTAATCAAGGTCAGAACGGACGCGGAAGCAATCACGCTTTTTGGACAAGCGCTAATTGGTTCACAGCAATACGCGCGCGCCGCGGCCGCATTGGAACGAGCAACGCTGGCGGCCGATTCCAAAGGAGTCACGTTCTATCTTTTGGGAATTGCGCATTCGCGCGCCAAGAATTTCCCCAAAGCCATCGCGGCGCTGCAAACAGCCACGCGAAAATCCCCGGATGATGTAAACGTCTACCGCGAACTTGGCTACGCCTACGAGATCACAAAACAGTATGCGAAAGCTCTTGCCGCTTATCAGAAGGGACTGAGCCTGGCGCCGGCCGATACCGATTTCAAGGAAGCAGTGGAGCGCGTCGGGCCGTTCGCAAAATAAATTAGAAATTGGGAGCCCTGTCTACCTGCGGGGTTTCGTCATCACGGTGGAGGTTATTCGAATGAAGTTGATTGGAATTGCACTACTGATGGTCACCCTGGCATTGGCAGTTAGCGCCCAACGCCCACGGGCCATGGAAACCACGCCAACCGATGCGTCCAAAGCTACGCCCGCTCCTGCTCCGCAGTCGATGAAAGCGAAGTATGAAGGCGGGATTTTTGGTTATAACAAAACGATGGAGGGCACGCTCCAATTCGACGACACGAATCAACGTCTGCTTTTCCGCAACAAGCAACAGAAGGAACTCTTTTTTATTCCTTACAACGCAGTAAACGCGGCCTTCGGCGACACGCAAAAACGCCGGCCGGCCGCAGCCACTGTGGCCCAGCATGTTCCCATTTTTGGCGCTGGCTTGCTCGGTTTGATAAAGACCAAGGTTCGTTATCTGACGGTGCAATACAACGATCCTGACACTCACGTGTATGGCGTCACCAGCTTTCGTTTGGATAACAAGGAGCTGGTTGAGTCGGTGGTCTTCGCGCTGGCTAACAAAGCCGGATTGTCGCCGCGAGGTGAAATTTACGTGCGCAAGAAAGACACCGCCGAAGTAGTAAAACCAAAACCGTAGGAGACACGGGGAAGCTTTTACCTTAACGGAAAAAGGCGGACCATGAAGTTGGCCCGCCTTTTCGTTTCTCGCCCCCGTGAGTTCCACAACTGCGCGTGCCACTTGCGTCAATCCTCTTCAGCCAGGCTCAGGAATTTCGTTACCGTCCCCCAGGTTCTGGTCGTTGCCGCCACACTTAGCTCCTTCTCGAAAACCGCGTTGGGAAAACCAAATATCCCATTCGGTTTGCGCCGGCAAGCGATAAAGGCAGTACGATTTCTGATCGCGAGAACTTCAGCATTCTCCTTGACGATTACCAAAGGCAGTCGCAACGCTTTCAATGGGTCTGCCGACATGAAAGTCACAAACTTCACGACATCCTCGTCCGACTCGACACTCTTGAAGGGGTTTCTTTTTACCGAATCTCTCAATGCTTCGACTGTTTGCACAATGACCGTGACCTCATGGCTCAGCGACTGATAGATCGCTTTCTCGATCTTCCTGGCGACTTTATCAGCGTCGGAATTCCTGGTCTCAAAAATCACGTTCCCGCTTTGAATGTAAGTGCGCGCATTTTTGAACCCCGCACTCGCAAACACTTCGCGCAACTCCGCCATCTTGATCAACTTGTTTCCACCAACGTTGATTCCGCGCAGGAGTGCGACGTATTTGCTCATCTGTAAGCGCGACTCAAATCAGTTTTCGCGGCATCAGTTTCACGGTCATCGTCTGCTCACCGCGTTGAATAGTTACTTTGTAACTGACCGATTTCTCAAACATCTCATTCAATCTTGTAAGCGTAAATTCCGCAGCCGGTTTCCCGTCGATGGCAGCGATAATATCATCCTGCTTCAGTCCTGCTTCTGACGCCGGTGAGTCTTCCAGCACGTTCTTGATTCGGAATGTGCGGAAGTCCGTCCCGTGTGCATGAACCCTGATTCCCGCGGAGGCGCGATCATAAGCTTCCGCGAAAGTGGAATTTGGTTCGAGGATGATTCGGCTACGACCGTAATCCAGAAAAACTCTGAACTTGTTGGCTATCTGTGCGCCAATATTTCCCGCCAGTGCTCGATTCGCAAAAGCTCCCGCCGTGTCTTCAGAAAACAGAGTCACGGGATTCGAGATTTTGAACTTCCCAATCTTCAATTCCGAAACGCGACCGAGTCGCGCATTAATTTCTCCGCCCGCGCCGGCGCCAAACGCTTTGATAGTCTTACGTTCCGGCGCGAGGAGGCCATGCTCCGCTACAAACGGACTGTGTAACGCCAGCGCTAGTCCCGAACCAATATCGAGTACGTACTTGCCCTTGATGGGGGTGCCACCGGTCGGAGTAACTTCCGCTTCCAGTATCGGATGACCATTTCCATGTCCCGATGAATCCAGGTTGATAGGAATGCTTTCTCCGGGTCCTGAATAAGTGAATTTGTCTTTGTCATGAAGCCTGATCACACGTGCCGGGTAGTCCACCTCGACCACAAACTCTTTGATGAAGTCGTATCCAATGATTCCATCAAACGGTTGTCCGAAGCCCTGGGCCATGTGTCCGATTGGCAGGGCCATCCTGACCGGTTGAACGAAGCCTTCAAAACCAGGGATAGTAAAGTTTGCGCCTTCGACGAATGCTCCGGTTTGAGTCCCAGCCCCCGCGCCACCGACTCGAATTTGACCCTGGAGTTTCAGTCCCAACTCTTTGGCTCGTTCCAAATCCAAAACTGCATACTTGTCTCCCGTGTCCAGTACGAAGGAAAGCGGCCGCGACCCATCGACTTTTACTTTCAGCATTATGTGCCGGTTGGCGAGCTCAAACGGAATCTCGACTGGCGCGTTTGCCTTTTCCGGTTTGGCACTTGACTGAACCGCTGCAAGACTTCCGGTTGGGATTACTCGTGATGCCGCGGTGGGAAGCAGACTTGTAAAGACCAACGCAACAATTGCGAATAAAACTCTTAAACTCATGATTGTTTCTCCTGGCAGGTCGTAGTGGAGCGGTACCCCTAGTTTACGCGCGGGCCCGAAATTCGTTCCAAAGATTGGGCGAGGTGACGATTTCAGAGGTCAGCCGTAAAGAGCTTTACGTCCGGTGCGTCGTCAGACAGCTTTGTTACGCGTTCGTATTTCAGGCCGAGTTTCTCCAGCAAAGCGATCGAACCCACATTGTCAGGAGAAGTGATCGCCAGAATACGCTTCAAGCCCATTGTGTTTCGCCCATGAATCATGATCGCTCTGGCCGATTCGAACCCGTAACCCTGGGCCCAGAAGTCAGGAAGAAACGCAAAACCAATATCGACATCGTCTAACGTATCGCGTTTGAGGAGACCACAAATTCCGATTGGGACGGAAGTATCTTTTAATTCCACCAGGTACAAGCCAAAACCAAAACGCTGGTAACTTTGAATTGGCCCATTCACGATGTAGTTATGTGCGTCTGCCAAACTTCGGACCTTTTTGTCTCCGATGAAGCGCAAGAAGGAAGGCTCGTTAAGGAGTCGCAGGAAAAATTCCGCATCGTCAGTCGAGATAAGGCGAAGCACCAACCGTTCTGTTTCGAGAACCTTCAAGATCTTTGTTTCCGTTTCTAATGCTGGTTGCCCTACTGAACCATCGGCCCGGTAGCAAACCTGGTGATTTCGTCCCACACCCTTTCAGGCATTTCTTCCTGCGGTAAGTGACCACACTTGTCGACGATTACCAGTTTCGAACCCTTGATCAGCGAGTTCATCCTTCGCCCTGCTTCGAGAGGAATCAATTCATCTTCAGCACCCCAGATAATCAGCACCGGCGCAGTAATCCGCGGCAGTTCTGTCTCGATGGGAAATTGTCCCGACTGCGTGCGCGCTCGCAGTGCACCTAATTGTCCGGCGCGAGTCGTGAGTGGGAGATAATAATAGGCTACCCGTTCGGGGGTCACCTTTGAGTCGTCGAAAAAACTCTTCGCCAATCCCTCGCGCACCAGTTTGTCTGAAGTCAGCGCCAAAGCCGATAACACACGACCGACGACCGGAACCAGCAGATAACCCGGCGCGAGCGAGCCGCTGCCTTTCACGTGGACGCCGCCGCTATCGATGAGTACCAGGCCGGCAATACGTTGGGGATTTTGCAGCGCGAAATTGAGGGCCACCTCGCCACCCATTGAATTGCCGGCGATCCACGCCTTCTCGATTTTCAAGTGGTCGAGCAGATGGGCCACCAGCACCGCCTGCGCGCGTCTGGTGTAATCGCCATCTGGTTTGCCGGAAAAACCAAAGCCTTTTAGATCTACTGCGATAACGCGAAAATTCTTCGAGAGAGGTTCGAAAACATCTTTCCAGGAATAGGTTGATGAGGTGAAACCGTGTAACAACACGAGCGGAGTGCCTGCGCCTTTCTCCTGATAGTGAATACGCACGCCATCAACGTCTGCGAAGCGGCTGTCTTCCGCATGCGGCACGATGGACCGCGCCGCTTCAAAGTTGAGGTCCGCAGGCCGCGCAAACCAAAACACAGTTAGCGCTGCCGCCGCGACCACAATGACAACCAGCAAGGCCTTCAGAAATTTTTTCAGCATGGAGGGCTATCCGCAGATTACGCCGATTATACAGTTGCAATATTCAGGAGAGCTGAGAGTTTTTTTGTCCTGCCGTTTTCCGGCAGCAATCCGCGAAAGCTGCGGATAAGTCTATTCTTGTTTTCTTGTTTTGCCGGGCTTTGGCTTCTTCGTTTCGACCAATAGGCTGTGCCACTTTTCCGGAGCAATGAGTAGCCAGGCTTCGCGGATATGCAATGCCAACTCCTTGTCCTTCACCCGCGGCAGCTCGATGCCAATCCATCCACCTGGACCAACATATGGCGGTTTATAAAACTTCTTCGGGTCTGATTCGATGAGCGCCGCCTGGACTCCAATCGCTGCAGGAACCGTTACTGCAAGGTGTCCGTCGTTGTGATGATTGATGGTGCACATCGCGAAGACCCGCTTGCCAACAAAGAAGGTTGGTTCACCATGCGATATCTTCTCCCAGGTTTCAGGCAAGGCGAGACATATGCGCCGCACCCGCTCGACATGTTTCTCACCCTCATCCGGTTTGGGACGTTTTGATGTTGCCATCGAGAGCCGAGAGTAAACGACTCACAACAGGATTTACAAGATTTACAGGATAACCTCGATGAGGCGTTTGGGTTTGTATTCGCGAAACTTTCGCTCCATCTGCACGAAGGCCCGAAGTTCAGCAACAAACCCACAATCGATCCCCGTCGCCGTCGATTTATTTCTGTGGCTCCGGCAGGTTTAACGCCGGCTTTGTTTGTCCGCGATGACAAGTGGTGCAATTCACCACCGGGTTCTCGCTCTTGAGGTTCTTGATCTGCTTCAGATGCTGGGTATTGATCGCCGTTACCATCGCGGCCATGTCGCGCGCAATTTGCTTGGTCGGCTTCCCATCTTTCTCCCATTCACCAGGGACATGACAGTGAGTGCACGTGACGCCCAGCGATCTCGAGTAACCCATTTCCATGATTCGTAACAAGCGTCCGGCGGGAAGACCTTTCATTAGCTGAATATTCTTGAAGACTTTTTCAGCCGGTTCGTTCTCTTTTCCGGCAATGCTCTTTCTCAACTCAGCTAGCGCCTGAGCCTGGCCGAAAGGTTTCTCCCCCTGAGAGGGTGCGACGGTCGGGGTCGCGGTAGCTGAATTCTGATTCACTACCGCACGAGCATTTGTCGTCAATCGATCACTGGCGATCCACGCGGCAGGAATCATTAGAGCTGTTGCCAGCCCAACAACAATTCGAAAGCGGAGTACAGTCTTCATAGGATTTCTCCTTTGTGGCTTCGGCAGAGTTGAGAAACGGGAGACTGGAATTGAACGGACGGATTCTACCAGCACTGAGTCGACTATGTGCGATGATTACCGAACCAAATACTGATTTCAGTTAAGGCTTCACTTCGCAATCCGTGGCGGTAAATCAAGTGGGACTGGAAGGCCTACCAGCGTCCAGAGGGGTTGCTTCGATGGCAAAAGAGCAACTGGGTTCGCACTTAGGCAGTTTTCTAACCATTCGATCATGCTTTGATTTACCCGGTGAGAGGTACTGTTCGGTTCGAGAAGGGAATTCACTAAATTCTCACGCCACAGTTCCAGTGTTTTTTCCACTACATCCCGAGGGATTGGTATTTTCATCTTGGAGATGGAGACAAAAGCCCGCAAGCCGAGCCAAAATTGGATCTGACGATCGTCTAACCACGTCACCTCCGGACTATTGGGTAGAAGACTGACAGCCAATTCTGAGATCGTCTCAGGCCTCACGATTGTCAGGGCCTGTGAGCTGATGGCCCAGGCACCACTCAATTCCGTGCTCCCCAGAAGTTGAATAATTTCAGACTGAGCCTTGGCCTCTGCGGTCTCAAATCTGGCAAGTTCCTTGTAAAGACGCCCGGCCAGTCCCAGATGGCGAAAACGACGACATCGTTCTGCCGTCTGATGCAATGCCACATGCCTCAACCCTCGAGCCAGGCTGCCGCAAGCCGCCTCTTTATATGCACTCTCGAGCCACTGGTTTGTGCAGACGGCATTCAGAAATGGCTCGACGAGTTTCAATGCGTTTGGCGGAATATTAGCTAGTAACCAGCAAGCCTGTCCGAATCCTCCACCCTTCGGTGGAAAATCACGCCGGTTCGCACGCCTGAGCAATAGCAAAAGCAGGTCAGCAGCGAGGTCTGTTCGTTCAACTCCAACACAATTCCAAGCCAGCCAGGTACCCCCAAGCATTGATTGCCCGGGCCGGGTTGCATTCCAGTGTCCGGGCTTGATTTCACGAAGTGCGATTTCGAGCAACGCGGCAGGTGCATGGTGCGCGAGGCTCACCAATCCATCAAGGGGCGCATTTTTTCCCTTTTGTGAGAGACGGTCCGGTTCATTCGCCAGCATTTCGTATAACGACTCGATGCTTTGCCCGTGTTGGTTTGAAATGTTTATGAACGAGCCCAGCTTGCCTAGAGGTGTCGCCCAGGCGCTTTCGGCGAGTTTGGCCGGCTGGCTAAGAAGTTCTTGCCATACTCGTGAGGAATCACAGTCTTGCTGTTTCGCGATGTCGAGAAAAGCACCGACACCATCCAGTGTGGTTTCCCACGCCCGTGCAGCAAGGTTTTCCAACCTGAATCTTTCTTCCGGTTTGTCTGGTGCACCTGTTATGGCCAGCCAAAATTGCCTGGTATCCCGCTTGTGACTGTAAGCAACCTCCATGAAGTGAGTGACGTGCTCCAATGAAGTCGCCCACGCGCGGGCCGCAAGTTCGTCGGGTTTGCTCTCGATAGCGTCCCACAAGGGAGCCGTGTCGCGTCCCTGGCGCTGAGCTACTTCGAGGAACGAAGCGACAGGTTTCAATGATGTCTCCCAAACCAGGGCAGCGAGTTTCTCCGGTTCGCTTTCGATTGCTTCCCACAAGGGAGTAGTGTCGCGTCCCTGTCGCTGGGCCACTTCGAGGAACGAACCAAGTCCATCAAGCGAGGTTTGCCACGCGCTGGCAGCCAGTTTGTCTGGTTCTCTTTCGATCGCCTCCCACAATGGAGTAGTGTCGCGCTCTTGTCGCTGGGCTACTTCGAGGAACGAGCCAAGCTTATCAAACGAGGTTTGCCAGGCGCAGGCAAGCAGTTTGTCTGGTTCGCTTTCGATTGCGCCCCACAAGAGATCCGTATCGCGTCGGTGTCGCTGGGCTACTTCGAGAAACGAGCCAACCTTATCAAGCGATGTCTGCAACGCGCTGGCAGCCAGTTTGTCTGGTTCTCTTTCGATCGCGGCCCACATGGGACCAGTATCGCGTCGCTGTCGCTGGGCCACTTCGAGGAACGATCCGACATCGTTCAATGGTGTCTCCCAAATCAGGGCAGCGAGTTTGTCCGGTTCTCTTTCGATTGTCTTCCACAAGGGAGCAGTGTTGCGTCCGTGTCGCTTAGCCACTTCGAAGAACGAACCAAGTCCAGCAAGTGAGCTCTGCCACGCATTCGCAGCCAGTTTCTCCGGATCACTTTCGATCGCATCCCACAAGGGAGCAGTGTCGCGTCCCTGTCGATAGGCTATTTCGAGAAAGGAGCCAACAATATGCAGTGAAGTCTCCCAGGCCCGGCGGGCGACTTCGTTGGGTTGGCTTTCGATTGTCTGCCAAAGGTTTAGAGCGAGTGAACCATGATGGGCTGCTTGCGCCTGCCTGAGTAGATTTCCCACAAACGAGAGCGCGACATCAGCGAGAAAAAGGTTGGACGCCAACACCTCTTGATTTGCATCCAGATATTCCCATAAGCGGTCCCTTGTTGGGACAAGCGCTTCAGCCTTTAGCCGTCGGTCCAGTACTAGTGCAATCATGGGATGTCGCGCCGCGCCTGCGAAGAGGATCGACTCTACGTCCGCTGGCCCTTCCTGAGCGGTCAGAATCAATCGGCCCCAACCGGGCTCCCGGAGACTAAACCTGCGGTATTGCCCAAACCGACCGACGTCAGTTCGCACAACGAGCCCCAGCCCGTGCATCTTAGTGGTCTGCCCTGGATGTGGAAGCGCAGTATCGGGAACATACATTTCAAATTCCTGCGCGCCAAAGGCTGCGAGACAAACCGCGTTCTGAAGTTCAGACTCGTCCAGGTTTTTTAGCCACGCATCTCGCACCCATTCAGAAGCGTACGCAGTCGGAAGCTGCCAGCTCCCTTTTTGCAAATCTGCAAGACCGCGCATCACTGCGAAGGTGAATGCGTTTAGAGCCGCGCGATAATCGCGATGCCACTCAATCAAGACTTCCCTTGATGGCCGGGGCATCGCCGAGCCAGTATTACGTCGGTAAATATGCGCGGCGATACGTCCCAAATCATCTGGTTCGAGAGCGAGAAGAATCGCAGGATTGGTAAGATGCTTTTCAAAAAAGATCAGATCTTGTTCCGGCGTCGTAATGACCGGCCGTTGAGACCTGGTGGCGACTATCAGCAGTCGACTATCACGAGGATCGGCTTTCCACTGGTGCCATAGCTGGCGCGCGAGTTCCGGTTGGTGATGAACGTTGTCAAGGATTAGAAGTGCACCGGGTCGGGCAAGCCGGCGCAAAGCCGCACTCGGCCGGCCCTCAGCGTCGTCAATTTCGGTCTTGAGGTCGAAGTAAAAAACCGGATGATCGCGTTGCTCTGCCGCCGTTGCCAATCTGAGAGCGAGCGTGGTTTTTCCCACGGAAGCGAGATCTATAACGCAGGCCCAGCCATGCGTTCTAAGTCTTTCGGCGACTGCGGCGTCCGCATTAAGCGCGGGCACCTGGCCGTCGAGATATTCCTGACGAGTGGGAAATGGGATGCTGGAGAAAGGAGAGCGGAATAGCGGGAACTCTTCATCAACCCGAACGAAGGGCCACGACCGCGCGAATGGAGGGAGTGAGCGAAGTATGTGGGGCAGGTCATCGTAAGAAGAGTAGCCGATGCTTGCGAGGTTCTTTGGCTTTTCGGCTCGGCTCTCTATCTCCTCAGCTTTGTCTTCTCGCGCCAGAAAATAGTCTGGCATTGCACTCTCGCCCCACCTCTTCCCCCACTCAAGTAGACGGCCTAGATTGGGATCATCAAGTCCATCGCCGCATCCAACGTAGAGCCATGAATACTCTAACCATAGAGAGCTGAAGAGTTGCTGGAAATCGTCATCGGCCACAACGCGATCGTATGACGAGCGACCTAGTACAATTGAAGATGGCCGTTGCCAGTGACCATGTACATGTAAGATTCCAGGTTTTTGTCGCGTCATCACCCGGAGAAAGTCGTGGTGCTCTTCCCAAGTCACAGGTGGTGAATGAGTGATGTCGCTGAGAAGACTATCGTAGTTGGTGGTCAGAATTAGCGCGCCCGCTTCCTGAAGATCGCGCAATGCGTCTAGCGTGTCCTGCCTGTTTTCTTTGGCTTTGAAACTGCTGAAGCCCGACGTGAGCCACTCAGCGAAGGCTGTCGGGTCAGGCGTGTTTAGCGCCTGTTCGACAAGCTCAGCATGTTGCAATGTTTTCTTAAGGTTGAAGGGTGAGAATGATTCTTCCAGTGATTGTTCCAGTCGTATTCCCCACTGTTTCTGGATTTGTCCTTGGACGAGGTAGTTGATGCCGTGTTTTAGGAGACCGGTCCAGGACGCATGGGGAAGCCCCGTCGCACCCAGCGATATTCCTGCACCTACGACAACCACCAGTCGTGGGTGTGGAGAGTCCAGAAGTTTGGCAATCTCAGTGAGCTTTGGGTGAAGAGGACTCATGGCATAGAGAGGATAAGTTGATCGCGTTTGATCTCAAACTTTCGATTACCAAACTAATTTTCCAGCAGAAGACTATGACGTCCAGGCCTTCGCGTAAATCTCGCCACCCGCCGCCACAAACTCCTCTGCCTTTCCTATCAAGTGCGCCAGCTTCGCGCGTTTCCTGAGGGAGCGTTTCGTCGTGATATTCGCGTGCGACTTCCGGATCGAGCGAAAGGTTAAACTGATCTTCCCAGCGAAATTAAAAACGCGCTTTTGGAGGAAGTTCTAGACTGCCGTGAGTCGCAAAGTGTTCAAACGGAGCGTTGCATCAAAAGATCAGTTTGGGGATCGTCGCCCAATTGAAACACATGCGTGCCCACCTTAACAAAATTCCATTTGTTGTAAAACTCCTGAGCGCGAGTGTTACGTTCCCAGACCCCGAGCCATATCGACTCATAACCTCTCTGTCGCGCGTCATCAATGCAGGCTTGCATTAACGCCGCCCCCACACCACTGCCAAGGCTCTCCTGGGAAACATACAGACGTACTAACTCAATTGGCTTCTCGCCAGTCACTTCTACCGGCGCCTTCCCGGAGCGGAGCATGGCATATCCGACCGCGACTCCATCGGTCTCAGCAATGTGAACGGAAGAGTTAGGATCAGCTAATTCTGCTGCCTGTTGCGCCGGATTGAATGCCGCCGTGAGATAGGCCGCCATGTTTTCAAGTGAATTGTCGGACGCAAATGTTTCGGAGAAGGTGCGGGCGCCGAGTTCCGATAACAACGCTGCATCATCGGCTTGCCCACGGCGAACGATAAGATTGGACGTTCGACTTGTTTCCGGTCTCATATCGTATGTGCGGCCCTGCCGCCTGCTTTGCGAAAGGTCCCTGAGCTTCCGGCGGTCCACTTTTTTATCGGGCCCAGTTCCTTAGTCTGTCTCATGAGGAGCCGACGCCCTGATAAATCTCACCACCGGTAGCGATAAATTCTTCAGCCTTCTCTTTCATGCCTACTCCCAATGCCGCCTGTTCATCAATCTCTTTCTGCGCAGCATATTCGCGCACGTCCTGGGTGATCTTCATAGAGCAGAAATGTGGTCCGCACATGGAACAGAAGTGCGCGAGCTTCGCGCCTTCCTGAGGGAGCGTCTCGTCGTGATATTCGCGTGCGACTTCCGGATCGAGCGAAAGGTTAAACTGATCTTCCCAGCGAAATTCAAAACGGGCTTTCGATAACGCGTTGTCGCGATACTGCGCGCCGGGATGGCCCTTGGCGAGATCAGCGGCGTGGGCAGCGATCTTGTAAGCGATGACGCCGTCCTTAACGTCCTTCTTGTTCGGCAGGCCGAGATGTTCTTTAGGCGTGACATAGCAAAGCATCGCAGTGCCATACCAGCCAATCATCGCCGCGCCGATTGCCGAAGTGATGTGATCGTAACCGGGTGCGATGTCAGTCGTGAGTGGTCCAAGCGTGTAGAAAGGAGCTTCCTGGCAAGTCTCCAGTTGCTTGTCCATGTTTTCCTTGATCAGGTGCATGGGCACGTGACCCGGACCTTCAATCATTACCTGGCAGTCGCGCTCCCAGGCGATTTTGGTTAGTTCACCCAGGGTTTCTAACTCGGCAAACTGCGCTTCGTCATTCGCATCTGCGATAGAGCCGGGACGCAGGCCGTCTCCGAGCGAGAAGGAAACGTCGTAAGCAGCCATGATGTCGCAGATCTCGCGGAAGCGCGTGTAGAGAAAACTTTCCTCGTGATGTGCGAGACACCATTTGGCCATAATCGATCCACCGCGGCTCACGATTCCTGTTGTGCGTTTTGCTGTTAACGGAATGTAAGGAAGTCGCACGCCGGCGTGGATCGTAAAATAGTCGACACCTTGTTCCGCCTGTTCGATGAGCGTGTCGCGGAAGATCTCCCACGTTAGATCTTCAGCCTTGCCACCAACTTTTTCCAATGCCTGATAGATGGGCACGGTGCCGATGGGCACCGGCGAGTTGCGAATGATCCATTCGCGCGTGGCATGAATGTTCTTACCGGTAGACAAATCCATTACCGTGTCTGAACCGCATCGGATCGACCAACGCATCTTCTCAACTTCGTCGTCGATCGATGACAGCACGGCTGAGTTGCCAATGTTGGCGTTGATCTTCACCAGGAAGTTGCGACCGATGATCATTGGCTCGCTTTCCGGATGATTGATGTTTGCGGGAATAATCGCGCGGCCGCGGGCGACTTCATCGCGAACGAATTCTGGGGTTACATACTCGGGAATCGCAGCGCCGAAGGATTGGCCACGGTGCTGGTGGTTGAGCGACGCACGATCATTGTTCGATAAACTTAAGTTTGTCGTGCGGTTGCGGCCAAGGTTCTCTCTGATGGCGATGAATTCCATCTCCGGCGTAATGATCCCCTGACGCGCGTAATGCATTTGGGTAACGCAGGCGCTGGCTCGCGCGCGCAATGGCGTGCGTCGCAGGGTGGGAAAATCTTCCAGGCGTCCTTTTTCTTTTTGCCGCGCCTGATTGGCGGCGTCAAAAGTAAGATAGCCATCGTCGATCGGCTGAGTATCACGACCCTGATATTCCTCTACATCGCCGCGCGACAGAATCCAGTGGCGACGCAGTGACGGGAGTCCCTCGCGGACGTCCGCGCGAATCCCTGGGTCGCCCCATGGACCACTCGTATCGTAAACCCGCACCGGTGGATTTTCCGCCAGTGAGTTGTCAAAGTTGCGCGTTTGATTCTGCGATATCTCGCGAAATGGAACGCGTACGCCCGGCTGTTCACCGTCGATGTAGATGCGACGTGAATTCGGCAGTGCCTTGTCGTTATTAGTCGAGCTTGATTCGTTATTTGCTGGTTTGATTGCGGCGCTCATAAAACTCCTTACGTCTTTAAAACAAAAACCGCTCCACACCTATCAGGAAGGATGGAACGGTGTCTGCAGCGTTTCTCCCTTCGACGGTGTTAACCGTATCAGGTTCCAAGGGTCTCCCGATTTCAGATTGCGGATTCGGATCGCCGAGAAATGACTTTCCAGCTCCGGAACCAGCAATCTTAGATGAGCGGGACTCTCAGCCGCCCTGCGGCTCCCCCGAAAACTATTGTTTGCGAGCACCAGTTTACTACATCGGAGCAAATCACGCTTATAATCCCAAGCGATCGAATAATCCATAAAAACCTACCAGAAACCTGGACGGAGATCTGATGAAAAACAGACGCGCTCTCGCCCTGTCTCTAATTCTAATTCTGCTGCCACTGCCAACTCTCGCGCAGACATCGGCGCTTAACGATGATCTGCGCGCTCGCATCCGCAAGGAGGGAATGGAGCATTCGCAGATCATGAAGACGATGCACATGCTGGCGGACGTTTATGGACCACGGCTTACCGGTACACCGAATCACAAACGCGCGGCGGAGTGGGCCATCAGGCAAATGCATGAATGGGGACTTCAGAACGGACACCTCGAGCCCTGGAATTTCGGGCATCCAGGTTGGCTTAATGAGCGACTTACGGCGCATATCATCGCGCCGGTAAAAGATTCTCTGGTCTGTGAAGTGTTGGCGTGGACTCCGAGCACGCGAGGCACAATCCGAGCGAAAACCTATCAGCTCGTGTTGCCGCAGAAACCGACCCAGGAGCAGTTAACCGCGGCATTTGAAAATGAAAAGCGAAAGGTGCGCGGACGCATTGTGCTGGTGGGAAAGCATGAGGCAGTGGCGATTAACCTAAGACCTTCGCCTAAACGAATGGACGACAAGCAAGCGGAGCAGCGTTTTGATCCTGATGCCCGGCCGTCGCCATCCCCGTCGCCTTCGCCGACTCCGGACCCAAAGATACTTACCGCCAGGAAAATTGAAGAGCAACTCAGCCAGTTTCTCAAAGCCAGCGGCGCTTTGGTGCGCGTGAATGATGCCGCTCGCGAACACGGACAGATACGCGCTTTCAACAACCGCACTTTTGATCTTAGTAAAGCCGTGCCGACCGTGGTGATGCGCAACGAAGACTTCGGCCGTATCGCCAGACTCCTGGCCGACCGGAGCGAAGTAGTTTTGGAGTTCAATATCGTCAATCGCGTCTATCCGGAGGGCAAGACTTCTTACAACACGATCGCTGAGATCCCCGGCACTGATAAGTCGGATGAGGTCATCATGTTGGGAGGGCATTTGGATTCATGGCATGCAGCCACCGGGGCCACGGATAACGCCATTGGTTGCGCGATCATGATGGAGGCCGCGCGAATTCTTAAGGCACTCAATCTCAAACCCCGCAGGACGGTTCGCGTCGCGTTGTGGAGCGGCGAGGAGCAGGGACTACTTGGATCACAGGCCTACGTCAAAGAACATTTCGGCACGATTGAAACTCCGAAGCCGGGCTTCGAAAAGTTTGGCGGTTATTTCAACATCGATTCAGGCACGGGCCGCATACGTGGTGCTTCCGTGTTTGGTCCACCTGAAGCGGGAAAGATTTTGCGCGACATCATGAAGCCGTTTAAGGAGGATGGCGTTGCCGGCGTGCTTGCAACCAGGAGCCGGCGCAGCGGCGGGACGGACAGCACTTCTTTCAACGCGGCGGGATTGCCGGGAATTGGTCTTAGCCAGGACACGATCGAATACGGCACGCACACGTGGCATACAAACCTCGACACTTACGAGCGCATTCTGGAGGATGACGTAAAGAAAGCAGCCGTAGTAGTCGCCACTGCGGTGTATGCGCTGGCGATGCGCGATGAACTGCTGCCACGATTTTCTAAAGAGGCGATGCCGCCGAAGCCACCGGTGGATCCGGCGGATACGACGGAAACAAAGCCAGTGATTAAACCCAAGCCAAGAGTGCGTATGCGTGGAAGAAAAGCCTGACTGCACACGAAGGTTCGGGCTTTGCTCTCTGATGTGCGGTGGCGGCTTTGCCCCACCCGGCCAGCTGGCAATTCCATCGGGCTGCGCCCGACTGGGGCGAAGCCCCAACATCAAAGAAAACTTAGCGAAAGGTCAGAGACCTTCCGCACATCAGACGGCATAGCCGTGCTGGAAAGCAGGATCCGGTTGGCCAATAAACACTAAATGATGAAGTAACAGTATTCACTTTCCCCCAAAACCACCACCGCCCGGAGTTTCGATTTTTACTCGATCGCCTGCTTTGAGTTCCCAGCTACCTTTGGAACCAATCTTAAGCGTGCGTCCGTCGCGGATGATCTGAGCGCTGCCAGTCGTTCCGTCGTTGCCGCCCGCAAGTCCATAGGGGCCTCGTTGTCTTCGATCGGAAAGAAGCGACATGCGCGCCGCGACAAGCGTTTCGATTTCACGAGTCACGCCATCTCCGCCTCGTCGCCGCCCGTTTCCTCCTGAGCGGCGTCGAATCTTGTACTCACGAACACGCAGCGGATATGCATACTCGAGCGCCTCCGCGGGCGTGTTGAGACTGTTGGTCATATGCGTATGGACCCCGCTCATGCCATCGAGCTCCGCCCGCGCACCCATCCCACCGGCCACCGTTTCGTAATAGGAAAACTCGCGCGCGCTCTGATCAGGTCGCGTATCAATACCGCCAATCGTGAGGTTGTTCATGGTGCCCTGGCTGGCGGCGGGGATCATATTCGGTAAAGCTTTGGCTAACGCGCGAAAGAGAACGTCGACAATGCGCTGCGACGTTTCGACGTTGCCGCCCGCGACCGACGCCGGATGAACAGCATTGACAACTGTGCCCGCTGGCGCAATCACCTCAATCGGTTTCATCAGGCCTGCGCTGGCAGGAACATCATTTCCCAGCAGGCAGCGAAACACATAACTAACTGCCGATACAGTGATTGCGGCGACTGCGTTAATTGGCCCAGCGACCTGCGGGGCGCTGCCGCTGAAGTCGACGCTCGCTCGCGAGTTTTTGACGGTAATGCTCACTCTGATAGGAACCGGCTCGTTTGAAACGCCATCGTCGTCGAGCGCGTCTTCGGCTTCGTAAATCCCGTCGGGAATTAAACTGATTGCGCGCCGCATGAGGCGCTCCGCGTAATCGATCAGATGTGCGGCGTATTGAGTTGCTTCGCGCGCGCCGCGCCTTTCGACGATCTCGAGCAAACGTGCCGCGCCGGTTTTCAGTGAACCGATCTGCGCCTGGAAATCGCCCTTGCGTTCATCGAGACCGCGAACGTTAGCGAGAATCAGGCGCATCACGTCGTCGTCGATTTCGCCACCTCGCACGAGGCGAATCGGTGGAATGCAAAGACCTTCGCCGTAGATGTCGGTCGCCAGCCCCATCGATCCCGGCGTTCCCCCGCCGATGTCGGCATGATGCGCGCGATTGGCAACGTAGAATAGACAGACGGCGGACGGCAGACTGCGGTCGGCAGAAGGAACCGGCTTTGCTGCCGACTGGCGACTGCCGTCTGCCGACTGACTGAACACTGGCATGACTAACGTTACATCCGGCAAATGCGTGCCGCCGGCGAATGGATCGTTGACAGCTGCGACGTCTCCGGGCTTGAGATCAATCTGCCGGAGAGCGGCAGCGACGGCCATCGGCATTGAGCCGAGATGCACCGGCATGTGATCGCCTTGGGCAATCACATTGCCTGTCGCATCGAAGACTGCGCAGGAATAGTCACGCCGCTCCTTGATGTTGGGCGAGAAGGCTGTGCGCCGAAGCGCCACGCCCATCTCCTCCGCGACCGAAGTGTAGAGCGCGCGGTAAATCTCCAGCGTAGTCGGATCGAAGTGTTTCATGTTACTGAGGTCGCAGGACTTACGCGCCTGCAATTCATTCTGCTTGAATGATCAGATTTCCGTGCTTATCCACTCCGGCGCGTGCGCCCGGCGGAATCAAGGTCGTCGAAGAGTATTCGGTAACAATGCTCGGCGCGCTTAGTTGGGTTCCAGGCTGCAGCGCATCTCTTTGGTAAACCGCGACGCTGAGTTTCTTCCCCTCGAAAAACGAAGTCACATATTCGCCAGCTTTGGCGCGCAGGTTCTTGCCGACGGCTGCTCTCTTCGCGGTCGGCTTCTCGACTATTCCGGCCGACCTAAGCCGCACGCTGACTATCTCCACTGTGTTTGCCTTCTGGGCATAACCATAGCGCTCCAGATGTGCGCGATGAAAAGCAGCGACGATGCTACCGTTTCTCATTTTGATCTCGAGCTCAAACGACTGTCCCTTGTATCGCGCGGCAAGTGAGCGCTCGTGCCGTTGGCGGTTAGCGGGAAAACCTTCGCCGCGGAGAGCTTCAAAAGCAGTCTGTTCCAACTCGTTGAATTGGACCTTAAGGCTTCTCTGCACCACTTGCTCTTGCGATCCGGCGACGCATTCAAGCATGACCGTGCGGCTTTGGCTTTTTACGACATCCGCGGCCAGAACTCCGATTGCCGATAGCACTCCAGCTCGGCTGGGAACTAATACTTTCGGAATGCGCAGCGCTCTTGCCAGATCAACCGCATGAAGCCCTCCGGCGCCGCCGAAAGGCAGGAGCACAAATTCGCGCGGATCGAAGCCACGTTCCACGGAGATGAGGCGCAAGGCGCGCTCCATGTTTGTATTCGCTATCGCCAGCACGCTTTGGGCTGCGTCAATCGCCGTAACTTTGCGGTCGAGCTGCCTTGCTCAGCTCTCGCGCGAGTTGGGCCAACGCTAATCGAGATCGTTCCTCATCAATCGGAAACTCGCCGCCGAGCAGACCTGTGCTGCCAAAATGTCCCAGCACCAAGATGAGCATCAGTGACGGTCGGCAACTGCGAACGGCCATAACAAGCCGGCCCAGGATCGGCGCCGGCGGATTCGGGTCCCACTCTTAATGACCCTCCTTCGTCCAGCCTCGCGATCGAACCGCCGCCGGCGCCCACGGTGTGGATATCCATTATCGGCACGGCCACAGGTAGTCCGGCAACGGAAGCCTCGTTCGTGAGGCGTGGTCCATCGCTCGCGCACAGCGCTACATCGGTGGATGTTCCACCCATGTCGAAAGTGATTACGCGATCGAAGCCTGCGGCGCGCGCCGTTCGTAATGCGCCGACAACGCCGCCGGCAGGTCCCGAAAGAATTGTGCGCACTGGTTCATTGGCAGCCACCGTCGCCGAAATGCTGCCACCTGAAGATTGCATCACGCGCAATTGTGGCGTGCTCGTGGCAAGCCGGCTGAGATAGCTACCCATTAGCGGTTGCAGATAGGCGTTGATGACTACCGTAGATGTGCGCTCAAACTCTCGATACTCCGGCAGGATTTGATGAGAAACAGAAAGAGGGATGTCTAACTTGGCCAGCGCCCGCGCGATTCTTTTCTTCGTGTGCGGAATCGACAAACGAAAACAACAAACAGATCGCAACTGACTCGACTCTCGCTTTTTTTATGCGTCGTATGAGACTCGTTACTTCAGCAACATTGAGCGGTTCCAGAATCTCGCCTGTAGCTGTTACGCGTTCGCGCACACCGAATCGCAATTCATCGGCGACCAACGGCGGCGGTTTCACTGCGTTCAGATTGTAGAGTTCGGGACGTGCCTGCCGGCCAATGGCCAGGACATCTTCAAAACCTCGCGTGGTTACCAGGGCCATGCGCGCTCCGCGTCTTTCCAGTAGCGCATTTGTGCCGACCGTTGTGCCGTGGACCACCTCGATGTTTTTCAAAGCGACTCCGGTCTTTTCCGAGATGTGCATGAGACCGGCGCGAATGGCCTGCGAGGCGTCCAGTGGTGTGGAAGCGAGTTTGAAGATCTCAAATCCGTCGCGCCCGTCAGGGGATTCGTAAACAAAATCGGTGAACGTGCCGCCGGTGTCTACGCCAACCCTAACCTGGCGATCATTCGCAGTTGATCGTCGTTTCGTGATTTTCTTTGCGACCATTTGACGACGGTTCTTGTAACGCAAATTGTTGGTCTGCGATCTGTATCGCCTCCGAGGACGCAAACTAACAGTTTGCGTTACGCCGGGCAAGATAGTGATCAGCAAAAATGTTGACAAGAAATGCTGGGTAACTAAGATAGCCAACGATTTTTTCAAAAGAGAGAGGAACCCCAATGAAACAGAAATCCTGGCCCGGCGCGCTAATGGCGCTCACCCTGGTTGTCGCTTGCGTATTAGGTTGCAGTAAAGCCGGCGCTGATGCGCCGAAAGCGGAGTCAGCAGAAAACAAAAGCGAGCCGGTGGCGGTGGTGCCAAATGCCGCCGATATCGCGGGCGATTACGCAGTTGTTGGTACAAACGAGGATGGCAGTCCTTACAAAGGCGCGCTTAAAGTTATCAAGCATGGCGATGTCTATCAGTTTCGTTGGGACGCCGGCAAGCAATACGACGGCATCGGCATTCCAAACGGCAATGCCGTTGCAGTTGCTTTTACGGGTGGCAACAATGGAGAAGGCTGTGGGGTGGTGATTTATCAAGCGCTTTCCGGCGGAACGCTCGAAGGCAATTGGGGCTATTGGGGAGTGAATGAGATGGGCACCGAACAGGCCACGCGCACCAGCGGGTCGGGACTCGCGGGCGGTTACAACGTTGTCGGAAAGAATCCCAACGGCAGCGGATACAAGGCCCAACTTTCGATTACTCCCAGAGCGAGCGGTTATCAATTCGCGTGGAGCAACAACGCTTCGGGATTTGGGATTAGGCAGGGCAATACTGTGTCGGTGGGAATTGGTGGTCCACGCTGCGCATTTCGTCGCTTATGAAATCAAATCAAATGGCGTGTTAGACGGCGTTTGGGGAGGTTACGGCAGCGACAAGACTGGGACGGAAAAGGCAACGAAGAAATAGAAGAGAGTGGGCAGTGGGCAGTGGAGCGGTGAGCAGTGTGCGGTAGGCAGTTCGTAGGGAAGCATCTCAAGCGGGAAACAACATTGAGCAGCATATCGTTGCCACTGCTCACTGCCCACTCTTCACCCGAGCCGCGCCCAACAACCACTATCATGCGACGCTCGCGCCGCATCGAGCACGAGTTGAATCCGGTGACCATCTTCAAAAGTCGCGGCGCCCGGCACCGTCGTCCGGCCTTCGCGCAGCGCGTCCACTATTGCTGCCGAGAAAGTGGTAAAACCTCTCGACCAACTTCCCTCACGCATGCCGGGAGCGAGTCGGGCTTTGTTTCACCTCCACAGGCTTCCAGGTAGCTGAACCTGCCGGTGACTGGGACAGATCCCCATTCTCCTCCACCATCAACGCTCCCTTCGTGCCAAACACTTCGAGCCGGTTTTCATACTTTCCCGGCTCGACTACGGAAAGCGATGCAGTGCCGGTAACGTTTTTCCCCAGCGGCGAATCAGCAAACCGAAACATCAGCTTTGCTTCGTCGTCAGTAGTTACCTCGCGCAATTGACCGCTGTTGTCATGGCGTTTGGCGATGTGGGTTGAGAGCATGCAGCAAACTTCGCTGACTTCCGTGCCGAGTATCCAACGAAACGAATCAATCGCATGTGAACCGATCGCTCCCAACGTACCGCCGCCCATAGCCGAGTCAGACCACCAATCCCACTGGCGATCCAAAACACCGCGGTAGTCTGACCGGAACAAATAATTGCAGTGTCTCACGTTGCCGATCTCGCCAGCCTGCATCATGGTGAGCATCTTTTGACGGCTATTGAGAAAGCGTAACTCGTGATCGATGAGGGCAAGTACGCCCACCTCAGCCGCTTTCTCAGTCATGCGTTTTGCTTCAGCGGCGTTCATTGCCATCGGTTTTTCGCAGAGCACAGCTTTGCCGTGTGCGAGCGCGGCGAGCGTGATTTCCATGTGCGTTGACGGCGGCGTTACGACGCTTACCAAATCAACGTCATCACGTTGGACCAACTCCTTCCAGTCGTTCGCAACGTAATCAATACCAAATTCCTGCGCGACGCTCGCGGCGCGTTCACGATGGCGACTGGTGATTGCCACGACGCGCGCGCCCTCACAATTCTGGAAGCCGGGAATTTGAGTGGTCCGCGCGAACCCCGCGCCGACAATGCCGATGCCGATGCCGATGTTTTTTCCGTTAGTCATGATAGTGTTCGACTGCCGACTGCCGACTGCCGACTGCCGACTGCCGACTGCCGACTGCCGACTGCCGCTGCCGACTGCCGCTGCCGCTGCCGACTGGACTCTGATGTGCCCCCGCAGGGATTCGAACCCCGAACCAACAGATTATGAGTCTGCTGCTCTAACCGTTGAGCTACAGGGGCACAAGACTTCGATTCGATTTTCTGAGAGTTTCGCCGGAAGCAGCTTCACTGAGCTTCTTTCATAGGCCAGAGGAGTGTATCACGCAGTTATTCGGAAGCTGCAAATGGTCCTTCGCCGAGGAATTAGTCAGAAAGTTAATCAACCCGCGGGCTCGTTCACCTCTTCATTGAACAATCGGGAAACGCGCCCGCACAAGTGTTCGCTTGTTTAATAACTCAAGAATTCCTCAACCCAATTGCAATACAAAGGTTCCGGTACCGAAGACCACGTTGCGTCAAGATCACAATAGGGGACGAGGGCTCACAGTTTCTCAGCTAAAACCATGTTTCTAATTGAATCCGCGAACGACCTCCGGCCGGCACACACGGATCTGATCGTTGAAAAGATTGAAAGACCAGCCGTTCAGCCGGGACTGTCGCGAGGAAGGCTCCTGGCGATCCTTAAAAACAGTCTGATTTCCTGCACATCCAGCATCATCAGCGGCCGTGCCGGCGCCGGCAAGACTTTCCTCGCCTCTGACTTCGCGGAAAAGTGCGACCGCAGTCTGGTCTGGTTCAAGGTGGACGCTCCGGACGGTGAAATTCAGATATTCTTTCAATATCTGATCGCGAGCATTCGACGCCAGCGACCAGACTTTGGGACGTCTACATTTGCGCAGCTTGCGAAAACCTCATCTCCCGATGACATTGGTGCTCTCGCCGAAACTCTGGCGTATGAACTTGTGGAAGATGAAGGCAAACCCCTCCTTGTTGTCATTGAAGACCTACACCTTATTTACGACTTTGAATGGGTGACTCCATTCTTTCGCAGGTTGTTGCCGCTGTTGCCACCCGAAGTCCACATCCTGATAACCACTCGCACCATGCCCGCGGCCCCGTTTTGGCGCATGCGCTCAAAGCAAACGCTTACCGTGATTGAAGAAGAGACCCTGGCGTTTACTCGACAGGAAGCGATGGAGCTCTTTGAGCGCCATTCGTTGTCGAGCGCACAGGCAAGTATTGCTCTTGACCATACCCGCGGTCGTGCCGCGGCGCTCGCGCGATTCGCCGCGCAGCTTACCGGTGCGAATGAAGAATGGCTTGCGTTGAGGATCCGTTGAAAGTGGTGTCGGCCGCCACCCTTGGCGATCTGAGCCTCTGAAAAAGTGAATAGTTTTGGGCGAGGCCTCGTTCCATGCCCAAACTGCGCTTGCTGGGATGCGAGATATTGGCTTCAGGCCGATGGGCCATGTTACTCTGCGCGAACACGAAACCATCATCCAGAGGCGGAAGTCGATGGCTAAAACCCGGCAGGGGAAGCCCCCGCAAAATGCGCCCCTCCCAGCCGTGAGCCAAGCTGTCGGGCCTCGGAATTCAAGCGGCCATCGCAGTTTCTTCCTGCGCACCAAGTTGCTGCCGCCGCGCCCTGCGCCCGAACTGCTTTCTCGTAATCGGCTCACTGAAAGGCTCCTCGCAAATCTCGCGAATCCCGTCACGCTGGTTACGGCAAATGCCGGTTCCGGAAAAACCACTCTGGTCGCAGATTTCCTGAGCACGCACCAACGTCCCTTCATTTGGTATCAACTGGATCATACCGACGCAGATCCATTTGTTTTCCTGGGCTACGTCACGTTTGGTATTCAACAGGTGGTTCCTGGTTTTGGCGAAACGATGTTTTCGTATTTGCAGGAAACGACCGGCGAACTGGCCCAACATCCTGAACGCGCTGTCGATGTCCTCCTGAACGAAGTTCTCGATCGAGTTGATCAGCAGTTGATACTGGTCCTCGACGACTATCATCACCTGGGTCCGGACACACCTGTCCACGCGGTGCTCGATCGACTGCTGGCGTATCTGCCTGACGTCCTGCACGTCGTAATTATTTCTCGCGAAATGCCGCCGCTGTCGCTGGCACGGCTGCGCACCCACGCGCCAAACTCAGTTATCGATCGCTCAGATTTGTTGTTCACTGACGACGAAACCCAGGAGCTTTTTCGCAAAGTATTTGACCTCGAGCTAAGCCCCAAACAACTGGCGGAATATCGCGAACGCACCCACGGCTGGATTACCGCGTTGCAATTGGTGCGGCAAGTGGCCCATCGAGCGGTGACGAATTATCGCGCTGAAAATTCCGAACCTCCCGATCTCGTGGATGTGTTGCGACAGTCTGAACGAAATATTTTTGACTACTTTGCCGAGGAAGTTTTTTCTGACGAACAAGAGGAAACACAACAGCTTCTCCTGAAAATGTCCATCATCGATCGCATTGATTTGGAAACGTGCGCATCGCTCTTTGGCGAATTGAATTGTTCGCGAGTTTTGCAGAGCCTCGTCCGCCGAAACGTGTTCATGACCGTTGCCAGTGACCAACGTGGTGAAGAATATCGCTTGCATCCGCTGTTTCAGAGTTTTCTGCGCCGGCGATTGCGTAACGAACTTGGCCGGGCCGGAGTAGCAGCCGAACATCAGCGTTGTGCCAAATATTTCCTGGACCGGGGCGCGTGCGAGCAAGCTGTACGTCACTTAATTTCGGCTGAGGACTTCGACGGAGCGGCCGCAGTTATTGCGGACCAGGGCGCCACCTGGATTACATCAGGCGCCATGACGTCACTCGCTTTGCTGGCTGATTCACTTCCGACAGCGGCCCTCGATGAACATCCACGCGCCTTGGCCCATCGCGCGGAAGTAGCTCGCTTGCGCGGCGAATATGAAGCGGCACAAACAACCTTTCACCGCGCAGCAACACTGCTCAAACAGCATGACGACAAAGAGGGCGAAGCTGAAGCGCTGCATTCGTTGGCCACGTTGGCAAGGAGGAAAGGCGACTATCCGCTCGCCTTCACCTACCTGGATCGTGCCCTGGATTTAGCCGACGCGGGTTCTCCGGTGCGAACAAAATGTGGCAACACTCGTGGTCTTTGCCTGGTCGCGATGGGCGAATGGGCGGCCGCGGAACGGGAATTCCGCAGCGCTCTGCAGTTGGCTGAAGAACAAAACGACGACCACTACACTCGGCTGATAGCGCACAACCTGGGAACGCCGGCGGGAATTCGCGGCGACTTTGGTGAAGCGCTTCGCTGGTTGCGCCGCATGCTCACGAGAGATCGTCAGAGCGCGCCAATGCCTCAGGAAGCCGTTGCCCATCTCAATATGGCTCGATGCTACTTGTATCGCGGCGAATTTGAACTCTCCGAAAAACATCTGGAGAGCGCACTCGAGCGCTGCCAGTTGTTCAACCTGGTGGCCGCACGTGCCGAGACTTTCGAAACCTATGCGAATCTCTATCGCGAGCGAGGCAACATCGAAAAGGCGAACGAGTACTACGAACGCGCCGCCCGCGCCTATGACGAAGCGGGTATGAGTCTCGCGCGAACGGAGCTTTTTGAAGAACGCGCTGTTTTGAGTTTGCAAGTGGGAGACTTTAACGCCGCCCGTCACCAAATCGATCGACTCGTTGCTTCTCGGCCAGTGGAGAAAGACGAGATGAGCTACTACACGGCCTCTCTCACGCGTGGCCGAATCATGACTGCGCAAGGTGACTTCGCAGCTGCGCGCAGCGACCTGGCGGAAGCGCAAAAATATTTTCACACGCACGGTCTTTATTACTATGAAGCCCAGGCCTGCGTAGCGATCGCCCGGTGTGAACTCAAGGCTAACGACGAGCCGAAGATGTTGGACCACTTGAAGCGTGCAGTTGATCTGTCGATCCGCTACGACTACGAATACTGGATCAAGCGCGAAGCGCTGAATAATCCCGATCTTTTCTCGACGGAAGAAATTGCCGAACTCCTGACGGCGGATTTGCGCGCACAGGTTTCTCAGGCGGCGAAGCTTCCCGAGAAGCCGGTTGCAGTTCAACTCACAGAAGTTGCGCTAACGAACAAGCCGGTTACTGATCTTGCAATTAATATGCTGGGTCCAGTCGAGATTCAGCGGGATTCAACACGGCCTTTGGCAGTTGACGCGTGGACCACCCGGAGGTCGCGCGATATTCTTTGTTTCATAGCTTCGAGGCGGCACCACCGGGCCTCGAAAGATACGATCATTGATACCTTCTGGGGCGAAACGGATTTTGAGGTAGTGGAGAAAAACTTCCATCCGACCGTCTCCCACATACGGAAAGCTCTCAATAGCAATCAGCCGTTAAAGCAAAATTTCCTGCTCTATCGAGATGGCGATTACCAGTTGAATCCGGAATTTTCCTATCGAATCGATGTTGAGGAGTTTGATCGTCTGTTGAATGAAGGTGAAAACGCACGGCGGGCCAGGGAGTTTGACCAATCGGTTGCCGCCTATGAAAACGCGGTGACGCTTTACCGCGGCGAATTCATGCAGGGTAGCTATGAGCCCTGGGTCGAGGAACAGCGGACGTATTACCGCGAGCAGTATTTGCGTTTGCTCGAAGCGTTGGCCGGAGTTGCGCAAAAAACCGGCGATTGGCCGAAATCGATGCGTTTGGCGCAACGAATCCTACACGAGGATCAGTTTCGCGAGGACATTCATTGTTTGATCCTGCGGGCCCACGCGGCGCTGGGCAATCGGCGCGCGGTAAATGAACACTTCGAGGCGTTAAAAAGACTCTTGCAAAAGGAACTAGGGGTCGAACCCAGCTCGGAAACCCGGAAACTTTATGAAGAATTACGAAGGTAAACGCCTGTCAACCCGTTTCCGTGATTATTGGAAAACCGCAAGGCTAACGCAACACACCTGACGGGGTCTGCTCATACAATCCAGCACGCTTTTCGTTAAGACTAATAAGGGTTGCTCGGCCACGGACAGGGAAGACCAGGGCAGCGGCGGCATTTATTAGCCGATCTTTGGATACGGAAAGCAATAGTGCGGAAAACGCACCCTCGCCCAAAGTAAGCCAAGTGGCATGACTACGCCGATAAACCCGACTGAGGTGATAGTTTGCTCAGGATGATTGTCTTCATCAGTTCAATAATCGAAAAAACGAATAAGTCGATCGCGTTAGTTCTGTGCTTGCTCATGAGTTTCTCACCGGCAATGGCAGGCATTGCCATAACTTCGGCTAACGGAATTGTGATCACGGATGGGGATGGCATCGTCATGACTGGCGCGGACGGCATTGTGATGACCGGGGCCGATGGAGCTTTGACCTGGGGTTCGAACGGAATTGTGATGACTGGTGCGGATGCTCTCGTCATGACTGGTGCGGATGGCATTGTGATGACCGGGGCCGACGGTTTTTCCTACCCAAACAGCGTACGTAGTTCTCATGCTGATGGCATCGTGATGACCGGAGCTGACGGCATCGTGATGACCGGTGCAGACGGCATTGTGATGACCGGGGCTGATGGCAGCACGCGGACCGCCGACTCCGTCACGATCACTGTCGCTAATGGAATTGTGATGACGGGCGCGGATGGCATCGTCATGACAGGCGCAGACGGAGTAAGTCGCAACGCGGACGGCATCGTGATGACCGGCGCCGACGGCATTGTAATGACGGGCGCGGATGGCATCGTCATGACCGGAGCTGACGCCGTGCGTGCCACAGGTCCTGATGGCGTCTCCTATTCAGTTGTGCCAAATGATCTACGATTTGCAGGTGTAACCGGAATCGTCATGACCGGTGCTGATGGAATTGTGATGACGGGAGCCGATGGCATCGTGATGACTGGCGCTGACGGTATTATCATGACGGGCGCCGACAACACCCCGCGCACCGGGTTACAGAGTGTCGATCCCGAGCTGGCGCTGCTGCTAAATGAAACCGTGGATGACAGCAGCATCAATGCGGTAGTGGTTTATCACCGCCTTCCAGATGAATCCGATCTCTCTAATTTGAAATCGCTCGGCATTGTCGGCGGAACGCGTTATCGGGCCCTGCCAATGGTTAACATAACCGGCACGCGCGATCAGATCACGGCCATTTCCCGCCTGCCGTCGGTTCGATCCATCTACGGAAATCGCACCTTGACCTTCAATAGCGAACCAGAAGTTCGCGCGGTCACCGGAGTAGATCGTGCGCGGCGCGACACTGAGCTTACGAACAGCAACCGCGGACTTCCGGTTACTGGTCGCAATGTCACTGTAGCCGTACTCGATACTGGAATTGATGGCACGCACGGCGACCTCTCCGGCCGAGTGGTAAAAAATATTAAGTTGGCGGACACGCAGAGTGTTACCGCAGGATTCAGCTATCCGCTCAACTCTGAAAGTTTACCGAATACTGATCAGCTCTACGGGCATGGCACTTTTGTGGCGGGCATCATCGCGGGCAATGGCAGTCTTTCGGATGGCAAGTTTACCGGCGTGGCGCCTGATGCGCGTTTGGTTGGACTCAGCGCCGGTGATCTGACCCTCGTTTATGTGCTCAACGGCTTCGATTATTTGCTGTCGAATCCGGAAACTGCCGCGAGAGTCGTTAACTGTAGCTTTTCTGCAAACACTGTTTTTGACACAAACGATCCGGTCAACATCGCCACGAAGATGCTTACCGATGCCGGCGTTAACGTTGTGTTTTCAGCGGGGAACACTGGTCCAGGCGCGCAAACTCTTAACCCTTATGCGGTTGCCCCGTGGGTTGTCAGCGTTGGCGCTACTGACACGCGCGGGCGTTTGGCCGGCTTCTCTTCGCGAGGGGATTTTGCCAGCGCACTCTTTCGTCCAACGCTGGTTGCTCCCGGCGTTAATATCGTCAGCGTGCGTGGCTCGGGTATCACCAATGTCACTGGTGCGGAAGGACTGGCCGGAGCGGATGCGCATCGTCTGAGTGCCTCTGAAATACCACACTACACCACCGCGAATGGTACGAGCTTTTCCGCTCCCCAGGTGGCAGGCGCAATCGCCCTAATGCTCGAAGCAAATCCCTCGCTAACTCCGGCAGAGGTCCGCGAAATTCTTCAGTTAACCGCAACTCCCTTAGCGCCATATTTTGCGCACGAAACGGGCGCGGGAATGCTGAATGTTCACGCGGCAGTTCTCAGGGCCGAATTTACTGAGCTACGTTTGGGTGCCTGGCGGAGCATCGCTGATCGCGGCCAGGTGCAGTTCATAAAGGATCCGCTAGTTACGTTTAACGGGACGGCCCAAGCGGGAACACCGGCCGATACCATAGTAAGAGTTCCAACCAACGCGGTCTTCGCTTCAGTGAAAATTGCCTGGGGGCCGCTCTGGAGTCTGAATGATCTTGGCTTGCAGGTTTTCGATCCTGCCGGGACTCTGCGCGGGCAGGCGAATGCGATTAATCTCACTGGGTTGACCGGTAAACGCGAAAGCGTTTCATTGAAAGCGCCGGCGCCGGGCGCCTGGAGGCTAAGCGTAAGAAATACGATCGGCGCCCTCGGTACTACGCAACCGTTTGTTGGCGTGCTCGAAACCGGCCGCGCTCGTTATGCGCCCATGACCGATCTGGATCATCTGAGCCCGCCGCAACAGCAGGATATCTATCAAAGCCTTCGTACTTTTACGATGTGGCCCATCGGTTCACACTTCCGTCCCGAACAGTCCATCAGCCGCATCGATCTGGCTACGGCCCTGGTAGCGGGCGCGCGCGTCCCGCAGTACCTAAGTGGCCAAACTGTCTATAGCGATGTGAAGGATGCGTCAACGAAATTGTTTGTCGACAGCGTCCAGGCTTCGCCAAATGGACCATTGTTTTTTGATGTGGCTTCCGGGAGGTCGCTTCCGCCCCAACGACAATGTCACCAGACTTTTGGCGGCAGTTGCTTTGGTAAGAGCCGCCGGCTTGCGTTCAGAGGCGGAAGCCAAAGCAGGGACGCCACTCGCATTTCTCGATGCGAGAAATATTCCGCTTGAGTTGAGAGGTTATGTCTCGGTAGCAATCTCCAACGGCTTGCTTCAGGGAGATTCGTTCTTCCGTCCCGAAGCTTCGGTTACTCGTGCAGATCTCGCGCAGGCAATCGCTGCGTTTCAACGACGGGCGGTTGAATAACGATCAGGTCCCTCGCCAAAGCGCAGACTGAGTACATCCCATCCACGATCAAACAGTTACAGCCCGAACTCGTGCATCCACTTCGAGTTCCTTAGTGGATCGTTCCTTTTCTCTACTACCAGAGCCAGCCGGCTTCGAAGGTTGACCCGCTGATTCGCGCGTTGTCCGTGTGTTAAGATTCGGTCTCAACCACAGGCCGACAACTTCGAGACCTGGACGACTACACGTGTGATGCCCAACACCACGGAACTTTCAATTGCTCCTCTCGGCGCCGGCGACCTCATTGATCGCGCCGTCAGACTTTATCGTCGTCATATATTCGTTCTCATCCGGATCGCTGCTCCGCCCGTTTTCGTTTCTGCCGTCGGTTCGGTGCTATGGGCCATCGCATGGCGCGGATTTATGTCTACTCCGAGCACGGCCGAGGTCATCATTTACTCGCTACTGACTTTCGTCAGCGTCATTTTGATGTTGGGCGGCCGTATTTTTAGTCTGATCGTGATGGGGGGCGCTTCGAGAAATCTCGTCACGCATCTGTTATGGAATGAACCCGTTTCCGTTCGAACGACTTACGCCGCGGTACGCTCCCGATTCTGGGCTTTGCTCGGCGCGTCACTGATAATGATCATTTGGCTGAGCGTGTCCGGCTCCGTGGGGTT
This sequence comes from Pyrinomonadaceae bacterium, assembly GCA_963724185.1. GTDB lineage: Bacteria > Acidobacteriota > Blastocatellia > Pyrinomonadales > Pyrinomonadaceae > PSRF01. The sequence goes on from CAVRTN010000004.1 coordinate 1,021,078, forward strand.
TTTCGGTTGGTATATGGTGGTCATCTTTGTTTCCTTTGGCGTGATCTTCCTGAGCACCTGGGCTCCCATCTGGGTGACCGCCCTGATCGGTGTCATAGGCTTTCTCGGCGCTACCGGGCTGGCGCTCTGGATATTCTTTTTTATGGCCGGGAGAATTGTTTATGTGCCCCAGGCGATGCTGGTTGAAGGCAAGCGTGTTTTTGAGTCGGTTAGTCGAAGCTTTTCCCTGGCAAAGGGAAACGTGCGGCGGCTCATGGCTATGACGTTGTTCGTTACGTTTACCACCTATTCCGCATTGATGATTCTTGTAATTCCGCTGGGATGGTACGGCTACGTGAGCGGAGTTGATCCATCGCCTTTCGGCGCTGCTCAATGGCCTGCCTGGTATGCGATCACTTACAGCATCATCGAGCCTTTGAGCCAAATTCTTTTGGCCCCGGTTTGGATGCTTGGGCTCTCCCTGCTCTACATTGACGAGCGCGTCAGGCACGAAGGCTATGATGTCGAACTAATGGCTTCGCAAAACCTGACGGAGATGCCGCAGCTAAACTTTACTTCGCCAATGGCGCCGGCGATTTCGGCCGCGCCAGGTTCGACAACTCGAGCACCGCTGCGACCACCGTCTGCTGCTCACGGAAGTACGCTTGGCCTAAGCTGAGGTCCCGATAGATGTCAACGCAAAGTCGCAGACGATCTTTCCGCCACGATTCATCGAGAGCGTTGCTCGTAATCGTGCTGCTGCTATTTTTGTCTGCCGCAGCATCCGCGATTCCTCTTTCGACCTATCACCGGCAAGTCAAACAAGCGGTTACCGCTCTCGACACGCTTGCCCAGACTGATGAAACCGAGACTACAGTCGACTACGCGAAGCGCGACGCCGAAACTGTTGACGGAGTGCGCCAGCTCTTGCCGCGCACCGAGACCGTTGACTGGAATGGCGAGGAGGTAAAGGTTGATAGTTCATGGCTTCATGAGGACCTGAACAAATATCGCGACGCAAAACAGTCTGAGCGCGCCGACATGTTGCGGAGAATGAAGGAGCGGCTTTCCGCCATCGACGAACGAATCACCGATGTCATGAGGCCCGGCACTGCTTCCGGTAATAAGGCTACCGACAGGGAGCGGCTCCGCGAAATCCTGGGACGGGCGGAATATGCTCGAACCGTGAAACAGCCAAACGCCATCACGCGCTATTTGCAGCAGTTCATGAAATGGTTGGAGAGCCTCATTCCCCGGCCGAAAATGATGTCGCCCGGGGCGGCCGGCCTCTTTAGCACGATTGCCCAAATCCTGGTGGTGGCCGTCGCGCTCGGGGTGCTGATTTTTGTAGCGAAATTGTTTTTGCCGCGTCTGCTCCGTTCGCGTGGTACGAAACGCAAAAAGACCAAGCCGCAGGCACGGATAATTCTCGGCGAGACGCTCGATCCTGATCAAACGGCGGTCGATCTGCTTTCGGAAGCGGAAGCGCTGGCGCGACGCGGTGAGTTACGCGCAGCAATTCGTAAGGCTTATGTCGCGCTCCTGTTGGAGTTGGGCGACCGGAAGATCATCAGTCTCGCGCAGCATAAGACGAACCGAGACTACCTCCGCGCGGTCCGCGATATCGAGCATTTGTACGGAAATGTAAAGCAGCTCACTGACAGCTTTGAACTACATTGGTATGGCCTGGCCCAGGCGACTGAAACCGACTGGCTGGCGTTTCGTTCGGCCTACCAACGCGCGCTGTTGAAATGATCGAAAAGGAAACCAGAACAGTAGCCGCGGATGAACGCGAATAAACGCGGGTAAGAAAATGCTGGGGCGATTAGTTGAGTGTTAAAAGTTCGGCGCGGTCTTTGTTGAACGTCAGTATGCCTGTGTTCGGATTGGATTCCCGCAAATCTGCGCGAATCCGCGGCTAGTGTTATTTCTATGCGGCAACGTTTTGGAATCATCGTTACGATCTTGCTGGCCCTGGGAGTTCTGGTGGCCATCAACTCGCTCGCCTATGTTCAGGAGGAAAAGCGGCAGGACTCCGAATTGGCCCCGAACCGTTCCACGTATAACTCAGGTTCGACTGGGACGTGCGCGCTCTACGATTTTCTCAGCGAGTCTGGTTACAAAGTAATGCGTTGGCGAGAGGCGCCGGAAAAACTTCTCGCCGAATCAAGTCCAAAGGTGCAGACGTTCGTGCTCATTGGACGACCACTCGTCTCCGTCGAAGATCATGAGGCCGCAAGTCTGTTGCGCTGGGTGGCACGCGGCGGCCGTTTGGTCCTTATCGATCGCCGGCCCGATGAAACGCTCCTGCCGCCGACGGGCGATTGGAGGATCCACACCGAGTTTGTAGATTACCCAGGGCCTAACGACGATCCCGCGAACGTAGAAATAATGACGAAAGGTGTGAAGCCGCTCCTCCCGGTCCAACCCACCCTGCTCACGCATAACATTCAAACAGTTCAGCCCTCGCGATTCTTCTCCGCGATCAAAGTATTCGCGCTCGATCAGGATGAGGCTAAGAAGGCTGCGGAGGAAGAATCGGATTTTGAAACAATACTGGACGAGGAGTCGGAAGCGCCTCCGCCGGCTGTCGTTATCACCGACGATAAATCGGCAGTGAAAGTCTCACCTGCTCCCGTGGTCCATCTGGCAACGTCTCAGTCACCCCTGCTCGTTGATTACAGTCATGGCCAGGGCCGGATTATCTTGCTTAGCGATTCCTACATGGTGGCTAACAATGGAATTGCACTGAAAGACAATTTGCAATTGGCAATTAACTTGTTGGGTGGGTATCCATCCGCGAGTTCAACCGGAGTGATAGCCTTCGATGAGTTTCATCAGGGCCGATCGACTACCAGCAATGCCTTTGTGTCTTACTTCGCCGGCACCCCGGTTTTGGCAATCGTCGGGCAAATAGTTTTGCTGGTGCTGCTGATTCTTTGGACGCGTGGGAGGCGCTTCGCGCGTCCGGTGCCGCTCACGCAAGTGGATCGCCGGTCCAGTCTGGAATTTGTCGCTTCCATGGCTGAGCTTCAGCAACGCGCGCACGCCTACGATTTGGCGATCGAAAATGTGTATTCGCGCACGAGGCGAGTACTTGCACGATATGGCGGCGTAGACTACAACAGCCCGCGTGCAGAGATCGCAACGCGAGTCGCAGCACGTTCCACTCTGACGGCTCACCAGATTGAAACTCTGATGCGACAGTCAGAGGAAGCGATCAACGGCGGAGGAATCAGTGAGCGCCAGTCGATTCATCTGGTAAAGCGACTACGCGAAGTTGAGAATGCGCTTGGCCTTCGCATGCGTTCGCGTGAAGCTAAGCAATCAGCGCAGAACATTTGATCCAAAGTCCAAACCAAAGAGCAATGCTCTTGAACATCCTGATCAAAAGCACACTTCAAAACATATGATTGAATACGTCTCCTCCACCGTCGATCACATTCGGCGCGAGCTAAGCAAAATAATCGTCGGACAGGACGAACCCATCGAGCAGATACTCGTGGCCCTGCTGGCTGAGGGCCACGCCCTGATTGAAGGAGTGCCGGGGACGGCCAAAACGCTGACCGTGAAAACGCTCTCGCGGATCATCAATGCGAATTTTGGCCGCATCCAGTTTACGCCGGACCTGATGCCTTCAGACATTACCGGCACCAACGTCTTCAACGTCGCCACATCGACTTTCAACTTGCGACCAGGCCCGGTTTTTACCGACATACTCCTGGCGGATGAGATCAATCGCACGCCTCCGAAAACGCAGGCCGCCCTGCTGGAAGCAATGGAAGAGCGCCAGGTCACGATCGACGGCGACGCCCATCAGCTTTCCCCGATTTTTACCGTACTTGCGACTGAGAATCCGATCGAATATGAAGGAACCTATCCGCTGCCTGAGGCCCAACTCGATCGCTTCATGCTGAAGATTCTCCTTGATTACCCCAATGAAGCGCACGAGCGACAGGTAGTTGCAAACTGGGATGCCGGGTTCAATTCACGTCGTCTCGACGATGTGAGTATTGAACCGTTGGCAGATGCTGATGCCATCGCTCGTTGCCGTCGGGAAGTGAGCACCTCGCGAATGGAACCAGGAGTGCAACACTACGCCGTCGATCTGGTCAGGCGAACGCGAACGCATCCTTTCATTCATTACGGCGCTAGCCCGCGCGCGTCAGTTGCGCTGCTGTTGTGTTCAAAAGCTCTGGCCGCGATTCGGGGCCGCGAGTTTACGACGCCTGACGACATACGCGATGTAGCCCGACCAGTCCTGCGTCACCGCCTGAGCCTGCGCGCGGAAGCGGAGCTCGACGGCGCCACGCCCGACGCCGTGATTAGCGACATCCTCAAGAGCGCGGAAGTGCCGCGGTGATTGGAAGGGGTCAGTAGATCAGTGGCCAGTGATCGGTGGCCAGTTGCCAGTGATCAGTGGCCAGCCCTTCATTTTGAAACGCAAATCTGGCCATCAACGTCGCATTGTCCACACTGACCACTGACCACTGACCACTGACCACTGACCACTGTTCCCACTATGCGTTTCGTCTTCAGCAAACTGTTCTATCTGCTTGTCGCCGCCGGCTTCATTATTCTTTCGTTTTCATGGGGTCGCCCATGGCTCCGGTGGATAGTGCTTGCTTACGACGTAGGGCTGATCGTGTTTGCCATAGTAGATGCTCGCCTCAGCAAGCTCCCTGCGGGCGTGACTATCACCCGCGAGTTTGGCGGCCGCTTTGCCGTAGGCGCAAAAACGGAAGTGCGCGTCAACGTGCAAAACGCGCAAGCGCGATCAATCTCACTGCTGATAAAAGACGAGTATCCCGCCCGGATGAAGTTGGCGGATTTGCGTGAAGGCGCGATGCGCGTTGCAGCGCAAACGTCGGTCGCTTTGGTCTACGGGGTTACTCCACCGAAACGCGGACGCTTCGAGTTTGGACAAATCGTCGTGCGTTTTCTTTCGCAATGGAGTTTGGTGTGGGTTGAGACGCGAGTCGGTGAACCGGTGTCGGTAAAGGTTTATCCAAACATGCGACGCGCTCGCGAGGCCGAGCTGAAAGCCCTCGGTGCTCGTTCCCTGGTGGCTTCACATCGAAAGACGTCATGGCGCGGTGAAGGGCGCGAGTTTGAATCGCTGCGTGATTACGTGCGCGGCGACGAACTGCGTCACATCTCCTGGACGGCTACCGCGCGTCGCGGCAAGTTAACCACGCGGCAATATCAAATCGAACGCGACCAGACGATTCTGATCGCCATTGACGGCGGGCGCTTGATGACTGCGCGTATCGACCAGGAGACCAAACTGGATTCCGCGGTCCATGCTGCACTGGCGCTGATGTCGGCGGCGGCGCGCGCGGGCGACAACGCGGGCTTGCTGGTGTTTGGCCGCAAGATCAAGAGCTACCTGCCCCCCAATCGTGGCCGCGATCACATGGATGCGGCGCTGGAAGCTCTCTATGCCGTCGAACCCGACATGATTGAACCTTCTTATTCACATGCGTTGGAGTTTATCGCGGCGCATAGCAAGCGACGCTCGCTGGTAGTGTTATTGACAGATTTGGTTGACGAAGAAGGTTCGAAGGAATTGCTCGCCTCGTTGAAATTGTTAAGACCGCGGCATCTTCCGCTGGTGGTAACAATCGCGGATCGCGATCTGAAGGCGGTGGTGAGCAACGTTCCGGAAAACGCGCGCGACCTGTTTACCCAATCGGTGGCCGAGGAAATCATGTACCTGCGCGAAGCTGCGTTGCGCCGCGTTGAATCTCAAGGTGGTTTGGCACTGGACGTGACGGCGGCGGCACTGGCGCCTTCGTTGTTGGAAAAATACCTTCAGGTGAAAGAACGCGGACTGTTGTAGTTCTCACTGGCTCATCTCTTCCAAACACAAGAATCCTTGTATAAATCGTAATTTGGTCCGGAACGGACGGCGATTGATGTATCGACCCGGGGTCGGTAATCATGTCGCCGCTTTTCCCAATTCTAGGTTTTGTCCAGTCGCGCGCGCCCTTGCGCGCCTCACTGAAAAGAAGGACCAAAATGAAAAAATTACTCTCGGCAACGTTATCGCTAGTCTTCGTGTTCTCCATGCTCGTCGTAGCTCAAAACACGAATAGCTCAACCACCACCTCGAATTCCAACAACGCGGCTAAACCAAAGAAACCGCGCAAGCCGATCTTTCGGGCGAACAAGGATCAAATCAAGCAAGCGCAGAAGATTCTGAAGGACCGTGCATTTTATTCGGGCGACGAAACGGGCAAGCTCGACGAGGATACACGCGCTGGTTTGAAGAAGTATCAGGCGGCGGAAGGCCTCAAAGACACCGGCACGCTCAACCGGCTGACGCTCGAAAAGATGGGAATCGTGCTAACGGAAAAACAGAAACTGATGTAGGGCAGTACAGCAAAGATTCGGCCCCGACGGCCCAGGGTTGCTGCTCTTCGCGGCGCGGCCTGGAACGGTCGTGCGTCGAGTCGGAGTGTGTCCACCAAGGTTGCGGACGTTACCTGACGTGACGCGATCATGTGACGCACTACCGCAAAGCGGTTACTACCTCCAGCCCAGGGTTGCCGCGCTCCGCGGCTACCCTGGGTACGAGGATCGTAATGATGGTCAACCCTAAAAGGGTTGTGACTTGTCGTATGGGAGCGCCTCATGCCTCAATCTCTTTCTGCCGTTTACATCCATTTGGTTTTTTCGACTAAACACCGACTCCCTCTCTTGCGCGATGAGAGTCTTCGCACGGATTTACACTCATTCCTCGGAGGTACGTCGAAAACGCTTGAGTGTCCTCCGATCCAGGTGGGTGGCGTCGAAGACCACGTCCATTTGCTCGCTCGCTTTGGTCGCACCATTACCCAAGCGGAGTGGGTAAAGGAATTGAAGCGCGTGTCTAGTCTTTGGTTGAAAGAAGAATGTGCGCTCGCCGATTTTGCCTGGCAGGGTGGTTACGCCGATTTTTCGGTGAGTCAATCGAACGTCGAGCAGGTGAAGCATTACATCGCGACCCAACGCGAGCATCATCGAAAACTGAGTTTTCAGGATGAGGTACGAGGGCTCTTAACCAAACATAGGATCGATTGCGATGAGCGTTACATCTGGGAATGACGCAACCGCGTGGCGGTTGTGTGGCTTGTTCGCAACTAGACCCAGGGTAGCCGCGAGGCGCGACAACCCTGGGCTTTGGACTTAACCGCTTCGCGGTAGTGCTGCAAGAACCACACGACTACGTGAGCAGCCTCTCAATGATCGCGTAGCTTGCTTCGAGGGCCTCGCCGAGTTTTTCTGACTGGGTGCCGCCGCCTTCAGCCATGTCGGCTTTACCGCCGCCCTTGCCTCCAACCATCGGCGCCAGCTCTTTGATCACTTTGCCGGCGGGTACCCTTCCGGTTAGATCATCTGACGTACGCACGATCAGCGACACTTTGCCATCGCTGCTGCGACCCAAAACAACTACGCCGGATTTGATGCGCGCGAGCAACGTATCGGAAAGCTGACGCATTCCTGCGGAATCGAGCCCGCTCGCTTCGCGGGCCACTACGCGGACACCAGCTACTTCACGGGAATCGTCGCCGTTTGAAGTGGTGCTGATCGCGCCACTCGCTATTTTCATTCGGAGCTCATCAGCTTCGCGCCTGGCTTTTTTCAGTTCATCCTGCAAGCGCTCAACCTGCGCCGGAAGCTCCGCGCGCGAAGTTCGTAAACCTGATGTCACCCGTTCCACGATTGCCTCTGATTCACGAAAACGCTCGAAGGCATCAACGCCGGTGACTGCTCTGATGCGCCTCACCCCGGAAGCAATCGATTCATCGCTGATGATCTTGAACAGTCCTATGTCTCCGGTTGCGCGCACGTGTGTTCCGCCGCAAAGCTCTCTGGAAAAAATGTCCTCATCACCCTTCGAGCCTTTGATGGAAAGTACGCGCACTTTCTCGCCATACTTTTCGCCAAACAGGGCCATCGCACCTGAACGCATTGCCTCTTCCGTCGCCATCTCATTGGTTTGAACAGGCTCGTTGCGAAGGATGTGATAGTTAACGAGGTCCTCTATTTCTTTGATCTCTGCGGCGGTCAAAGGTTGATAGTGGCTGAAGTCGAAGCGCAAGTAAGTCGGCGCAACCACTGAACCTGCTTGCTTCACGTGCGTGCCGAGCACTTCACGCAAGGCAGCGTGCATCAGATGCGTCGCTGTGTGATTGCGCCGGGTGGCGTCGCGCTTTTCGACATCAACTTCAGCAGTGACCGTGTCGCCAATTTTCAAACTACCTTTTTCGACTTTGATCTTGTGAACGATCAAACCCTGAGCAGGTGAATAAGTATCGAGAACAGTTGCGAGCAATTCGCCATTGGCCACACTGTTGTCAGAACCATCTGCGTTAGCGGGTGGATTGCTTTGATCGATCCGCCCCTTGACGGAGGCGGTCCTGACAAGACGCCCAGTGTCGCCAACTTGTCCGCCGCTTTCGGCGTAGAACGGAGTGTGGTCCAGGACAACCTCGCCTTCATCCCCTTCGTTGAGCGAGTCAACCCGTTTATTGGCTGCAACAAGCGCATACACCCGGCCTTTTTCAACTGAAGTATTGAGATACCCATCAAAGATACTGACAGGAACATCGAGTGCGAGCTCAGCATAAATCGGATCGGTCTTCTCCTGTTTCCTGGCCTCAGATCCTTCCTTTACACTCTGCATTTGCTTGATGTATTGATTAAGCAACTCTCGAAAAGCATCTTCGCTCGTCTGCTTCACCTCAAATAAATGGCGATAATCAGTTGGACTTGCGATGACTGCATCGCGCTCACCCATGACGACATACATCAAGTCGATGGGCGTACCAAAAGTGTCGTAGAGGCGGGCAAGGTCATAGGGAGAGATTTGAACTTTACCATGTCGCAACTCGCGACTTAGATCAGCTTCAATTAGTTCATCAAGCTTTTGCAGTCCGACTGTCAGAGTGGTCCCAAATCGCTCTTCCTCCATATTCACCATCTTCTCGATGAAATTGCGGTGAGCTCCCAGTTCCGGGAAGGCTGCATTCATCTGATCGACGACGAAGTTAGTGATCTTGCTGAAGAACAGATTTTCCATCCCGAGCGTGTGGCGGCCCTGATAAATCGCGCGGCGCATGATTTTGCGAATCACGTAGTTGCGGCCTTCGTTGCCAGGCAGAATGCCATCGGCAATTGAGAACGCAGTTGCGCGCGCGTGATCGGCGATCACTCGCATCGCGAAACTTTCCTGTGTCTCAGCCTCATAGTTACGATCCGCGAGCTTTGCAATGAATTCGACTATGTCCTTCAGCAGATCGGTTTCATAGTTTGATTTCACGCCCTGAAGCACTGTTGTCAGGCGCTCGAGTCCCATGCCGGTGTCGACCGACGGCGCGGGCAGCGGCGTTAGTTTGAATTTTCCGGGTTCGACTTCGCTGCGATCAAACTGCATGAAAACCAGGTTCCAAATCTCCGTGATTATGTCGCCGGAACCATTCACGTTTGCAGCGCAGTTCTCGGCGTCGGCCGGATCTGGGCCCATGTAATAATGGACCTCACTGCATGGACCACACGGGCCGGTGTCGCCCATTTGCCAGAAATTGTCTTTGCGGTCGAAGCGCAGAATTCGTTCGCGCGGTGCGCCCACCTTTTCCCAAAGGTTCTCGGCCTCTTCATCTGGCCCAACCTGATCGTCGCCTTCAAAAACAGAGAACCACATCCGCGCTGGATCGAGTTTGTATTCGTTGACGAGCAAGTCCCAGCCGAATTTAATTGCGTCTTCTTTGAAGTAGTCGCCAAACGAAAAGTTTCCGAGCATTTCAAAAAACGTTTGGTGCCGCGCAGTCTTTCCCACCTCGTCGAGATCGTTGTGCTTGCCGCCGGCGCGTAGGCATTTTTGCGAAGAACAGGCGCGCACATACTCGCGTTTCTCGTTGCCGAGAAACACATCTTTGAATTGATTCATTCCGGCGTTAGTGAACAACAACGTCGGATCGTTGGCAGGCAGAAGGGGCGACGAGCGCACGCGCGTGTGACCCTGCCGCTCAAAATACTTCAGAAAAATTTCGCGAATTTCGTTTCCGGTCATAAAGGTCAACAAAGCAAACAGCAGTCAGTAGACAGCAATCAGCCGGAAAGGTAGCAAGCTACGGCAACGACAGCGGATTGGTGGCTGATTTGAGTTTAGCACGCACGATCAGGCGCAATGAAATCGCCTCGATTTTGGTGAGATCGGCTCTTTACTGGGACCGCGGGCGTCCCGCCCGCTTGCCGGGCGTTAATCAGAATGGTTTGCGAGGGAGTTGATCACTCGAAAGTGTTGTTGTTCGCGCTACGCGCTCATTGCGGGCGGGACGCCCGCGCTCCCAGTAACCAGGAGCCCTGTTGGCAGCATGAATGGTCAGCAAAGGATTATTCGGTGTCATCCAGATCCAAGCGTGAAGCGGCGCGGACTTTGTCGCCGACGAGCTCAAAAGCGAAACCCTGGCGCAGCAAGTGATCGAAAAGACTTTTGGCTTCGGCGCGGGTTTTGGGCGCGCCGCGTAAGCGGATCCGTTTTTCGATCGCCAGATCGATCAATTCTTCTTCCGGCGTTTCCTCGAAAACCTGATCCAGAACCTGGTCGGCAACCGTTCGTTCCACCTTCTTCATGGTGAGATCGCGTTCGAGCCGGCGCCTGCCTATGGGTCGTTGTTTCACCTTCCATTGTGCGTAACCCAAAGCGAAGCGGTCATCATCGAGATAACCATATTCACGCAGCCGCTCGATCACGGTTTCCACCACCTCCTTGTTAGTGGATGGACTCTCCAGCAGGCGTTCGCGCAGTTCCGCTATAGAGCGCGGCTTGGCGGCGAGCAGTTTCGCAGCGCGTTGAAATGTGCGCTCCCGCATTTTCTCAGGCGCCAGCGGTTTAGCTTCCGAGTCGGATTTTGGCTTCCGTGAGTTTATCCGCCGCATGAAGTTATTTAAGCACAAACACCTTGTGGTCGTTAGCACCAACCAAACCAGGCGATCCACAAAATTAGATGAAACAGCGCCTGGAAAATTTTTGTACCTTAGTGTGATCTCGTGGACCATAGTTTCGGTAATCGTCTACTGACAACTACAATGCAGCGATGGATGGAATTCTCGTGATCGACAAGCCGGCGGGCCTGACCTCCCACGATGTGGTGGACCAGGTGCGGCGTATTCTGCATGTGCGGCGGGTGGGCCACACCGGCACGCTCGATCCATTTGCGACTGGCGTACTAGCAGTTATGGTTGGTCGCGCCACACGTTTGGCGCAGTTTCTTAGCGGGGTCGAAAAAGAATATGAAGCTGTGATTCGACTGGGTTTTGCAACTGATACGGGCGACAGGACGGGACAGCCAATTCGTGAGACTCATGAGGCCGCCGGTCCCGCGCGATTGGTAAGCGAGGAAGCTGGGAAGGAAATTGAAGCAGCGCTGGCTGCTTTGCGCGGTGAGATCGATCAGGTGCCGCCGATGTTTTCGGCTAAGAAGCAAGCGGGACGTAAACTTTACGAGCTCGCCAGGCGAGGAGAGGAAGTCGAACGAAAACCCGTAAGCGTTTGTATCCATGAGTTTGAGCCGATCAATGTCGCCAGCAAGCCAACCCAGGAGTTGTTGAAGGATAATCATGATGGCACTTTCGATTTCGAAGTGCGCGTTATCTGTTCCGCGGGAACTTATGTCCGCACTCTGGCGGAAGATTTTGGAAAGCGACTTGGAATCGGCGCACATCTGGCTGAGTTGCGCCGCACTCGAGCCGGAGAGTTTAGAATTGAGAACGCCATCAGCCTGGAGCAGTTGAAAGTGCACATGGCCGAGGAATCGTTGGGACAGGTAATTTGTTTGCCAGACGACGCGCTGGCGAGGTTCCCTTTTGTGGATCTGGGAGCTGAGGATTTACGACGCGTGCGAAACGGAATGGCGGTGGAGATTGGAAACACGATTGCTCGCGCGGATTGGAACGACGGCGAGCACGTACGCATGCGTGACGACCTGGGGCGATTGGTTGCAGTTGCTATGTTCGACCGCGCCCGCCGCCTATTGCACCCAACTGTAGTAATTGCGCGAGACGAGGCGTCATGAAGAAACGGTATTGGATAGGAGGCATTTCGGCGTCGGCTTTGGCCTTTGTGGCGGCCAAGCTGTGGCTTCGACCGCGCGATGTCGACTGGGAGAAAAATCGCGAGGCGGTTTTCCATGCTGACTATTCCCATTTCGCGGAAGTTGACAGCGTGGCGGTTCACTATCAGGAAGCGGGCCGAAGCGACGCGCCGGTTATGATTCTGATACACGGTTTTGCTTCGTCAAATCTGGTGTGGAGCAAAGTATTACTGGAGCTGGCTGAGGGCGGGTTTAGAGTTATCGCTCCCGACCTGCTTGGTTATGGTTACTCGGGGAAACCTCGCGAACTCGATTACACCATTGGTTCTCAAGCGCGCATGATTGTGGGGCTGATGGAGCAACTTGGAATTGAGCGAGCCGCGATTGTCGGCAGTTCCTACGGTGGGGCGGTGGCGGCGACGATTGCGTTGGACCATCCCGAGCTGGTGGAGAAGTTAGTGCTGGTTGGCGCGGTCACGAATAATAAACCCACTCGTTACCTGCTGATGCGGCTATTTGGATCTCCGATCATCGGCGACGTTCTTTCGCCATTGCTGGTGGGGTCGCGCCGGTTGCTGCGCGCGCGGATGAAGCGTGTTTACGACCGGCATCAATGGGTGCTTGATGAACGCCGCGTGCATGCCCGGCATCTGCCATTGCAAACGCGGGGAACGCACCGAGCGATAATTCGCACTGTGCGGCGTTGGGATGCAGATCGCGTTTCGCGTGATGCGCATCTGATCACTTTGCCAACCCTTGTGCTCTGGGGCGACGCCGACCGTGAGGTGCCGTTGGAGAATGGCGAACAGCTTCAGGAGAAACTTCCAAATTCCCAAATGTTCGTTTTTCGCGAATGCGGGCACTTGCCACACGAAGAGTATCCGGAAGCTTTTACGAAGGTGGTCACTGAGTTTCTAACAGATGCTAAGAGCGGAGACGCTTCGCGAGTCCCTCTTCACCCCAACCCATAATCACATTGTGGTTCCAACTGAAAAACGGACGAGCGAGCGGCGCGATGATGTTCATCCAGGCTTTGGTAGTTTTAACTTTCCAGTCGTAACGAACCGACGTCACCGCACCATTCTCTTCGCTCGAAAACTGCCAACGTCCTTCGCCCTGTAGTTCACCAATCGCACGGCCTTCGAGTAAGGAACACGGTTCAACGCGGGTGGTTTCCATTTCGAAAATAAGCCGGTAAGGAAGTTTGCTTTTCCAGGTGTAACGGTGGATCGCGCCGACGTGATTCGCATCGCCTTCTTTGAGCTTTTCAACTCTTTCAACCCCGCGCCACCAGTCTGGCCAGCGTTCAGGATCAAAGATCAAACCCCAAACTCTCTCCTGCGGAGCGTTGAATTGCCAGTTAGTGACGAATTCGTAGTTGGCCATGAGCTGAAAAGCAATAGACGCGCGGCGGCAAACTCTTAAGCCATATTGAGTGCTTTGCCGACCGATGGATCGCGGCGGACTCGCCAGATTTTCGAGTCGAGGTAGTAATGGATAAACGCATAACCCCAGAGAAATGAAATTCCTAATTGTGTTGGCAGCGAATGAGCTGCGCCGCCAACGTCGTTTCGCAAACTTGTGTAGCCGAGAAATTGTCTGGGTCCCTGGTAAATCAAGCCGAAGAGAATTCCACACGCGATGTAGAAAAGGAGACGGCGGCTGATGAATTCGGCCGCACCGTATTTCGTGCGGTGAGGTTCACCGGTAGTCGCAGTTGCAGCCTCCCTGGTGGTCGAGCTACTCCCTCGGGTCCCAGCAGGCAGGATGCCTGCGTTCCCAGCTGAGTATTTCTGATTGTGAAACCAGATTAGGCGATGGTATTGCAGGTTGTGGTAGATGGTCAGAATCGCGACGATGGCGATTGGTTTATGCGGCATCGGCGTCAACAAGACGATCCAATGCATCGGGATCGCAGCGGCGAGCAACAGATATTTCGGGACATTCAGCGGCGCTCCGATGACAGCGCGCTGTATTTGTCGCGCGGCCCATGCGCCGGCCAACAGGATCGTCGCGATCAGCAGAATTGTAGCCAGGGTTGATACGCCGGACTGCAGCGCCGCCGGTACTCGGGCCATCGCTTCTGCATCGCCGGCGATAAAAGCTACGAAGGGGTAGTTGAACGCAAACAGCAACAACAAACGGTCAAGCGCATTATCAACTGGGGCGAGATCGTTGTTTTTCTTCTTGTAGAGCACCATGAAACCGTAGTGCTGTTTGACGAGATGATAGTAGGCCCAGAGCGCGGCAAGAAAAAAGAACACGAGCCCAGCCCCGGCGAGGACCATGAGTGGTCCAACTGCAAAAAAGAGTAGCGAGCCCCACAGCAGACGGCCGCGATTCCGGCGTTCGGTCCGATCGAAGTAGGTGCGCGAAAATGTGCCGAAGACATGGGGTGCATCAATCAGAATGGCCCAGAGCGCGACCATCGGGACGAGCGGCACCACTCCGAATACGTAAAGGATGAGCAACACATAACTGGACGCAACGGAACCGATAAACCAGATTAGATCGTCGCGCGCGCTGATCAGCCAGCGCACGGAAAGTGCCTGGGCTTTTGGTTCGGCAATGAACTCAGCGGTGGCGGCCATGTAATTCGATTAGAAGCTGGTATCCAGGTGATTCACTGGATTCTAGCACCTACGGAAACTGTTGCTGAAGTAAACGCGACGAGCCGCAAAGGTTAGCTGTTGGAAATTGTTTCTTCGATATGGCAGCGCGGGCAAGTTAGAGTGTGATGAGAGGAATCAGTCCAACTTGCGAGGGGCAACCCGTGTGGCAAGTTGGCTTTGGTCGAGCCGCTTTGCTGGCGCGCGCTTTCGCCGTCCTCGGCGCTGCAGTGTTTGCAGAGCCAACCGTAACCGAGATCAAAAAAGTGGGTTGATTGATTCACGAAGAAAGGTATCGGGGGTCAGGTAACGGGTATCGAGTAGCGGGTGAAACGGAAATCGCCATCACCCGTGACCCGATACCCAGTACTTTAGTCTGTTTGTCGCCGGAATCCGCGCCGGGCGTCACTTGATGCAGCCAGCCGCACTGAAACTGTCTGGCGTCTGCCATTGCGCACGATCTCTAGGCTGACAGTTTGTCCCGGCTGATGTTTCTCAAGCAGACGATAAAGGTCATCCGAATTGCCGACCTTCTCCCCGTCGAGACTGACAATGATGTCACCGAGGGCAACTTCGCCATCCTCAGTTTGCGTTACTCCGCGCAGACCTGCAGTAGCTGCTGCACCGCCGGGCGCAACTTGCCAGACCATCACGCCGTCCGACACTGGCAGTTCAACCTGGGCCTTGATGGTCTCGATGTCGCGCGGGACGAAATCGAGTTTTGGTCTGGTGACCGTGCCACTGCGAATCAACTGAGGCACGATACGCTTTGCGATATTAACCGGAACTGCGAAGCCCACGCCTGCGGACGCGCCTGACGGAGAAAGGATTTGTGAATTTATTCCAATCATTCGTCCGTGTGAGTCGAGCAGGGGCCCACCGGAGTTGCCGGGATTGATCGACGCATCAGTTTGAATCGCGCCTTCAATCGGACGATTGTTGCGGGCGCGAATTGGTCGCTGCAGTCCGCTGATTACGCCCGTGGTCAACGTTCGATCCAGGCCAAACGGGTTTCCGATCGCCAACACTTTCTGGCCAACCGAGAGTTTGTCGGAGTCGCCCAGCGAAATCACCGTCAAAGGTTCACGCGGTTTTTCCAAAAGTCGAATCACTGCCAGATCGGTATCAGGATCGCCGCCGATCAGCTTTGCCGGGTAATCCTTTTGGCCACCCAGACTGACGGACAGCTTTTGCGCGTTTTCGATAACGTGATAATTCGTCAGGATATTTCCTTCCTGATCGAGGATCGAGCCGGAACCTGAGCCTTCACGCGCGTCAACAAACCCGAAAAAGTCGCGGGCATAAGTAGTTGAGTGAACATTGACGACGCCGGGCGACAGCGTGCGGTAAATCTCGATGTTGTTTTGTTCATCCGGAGCGGAGGCAGGATCGGTGATACCCGCCGGTGGGGCTTCAGTAAAAGCTACACCCGGAGGATTAATTTTATGTGCCACACGGTCCACAACGGCAACAGTGCCGGCCGCAAACAATCCGGAAACTAATGCGATGATCAAAATTTGACGAGCTGAAATTCTATACATAGTTTTAACTCTCACCTTGTTTTGGTAATGCAAACATCAACCAGCAGCGTAGTGCTCAGATGCAACGCCGTCCATCGCCGTTGCGCGAATTTACCCTTTTCGGCCCGGTGACGACTGAGCATTATTTTGGGCTTTTGCCCGGATAACCGCAAGAACGGATGCAGAGCTCCGCACCAGATAGGCTTGAACCAATAGCCCCTAAACGATTAAGTGACCTGAAGGTTCCTTTTTGTTGGCGTTTGGGTTAGTTGGACTTAATCAAGTGAGAAAGATACTGGCTTGGTTTAGCGCTAGGTGAAGAGAGCAACGAAAGCGTTTGGAAGGCTGACAAAATAGGAAAGCACGGTCGCTGGAGCTTCCCATCCGAGGGCGGAGAAACCGGTGGCGGCGTGCACGCCCATCAACGCGATATAGAGGCCTAACACCACCTGCATTCCGCGACGGGCCATCGTATGTTCAGCGAAGCGATAGAGGACATAACCGGCGAAGGCGCCGACCGCCAGCTTTACGGCGAGGAACGGGACTTCGCCGAGGTTCAGGACGGTGGCCATTAAACCGTTTCCTTCGGTGGCGACATTCATCCGCACCCACAGTATGGTTAACTGTGCGTCGAGCCAATTCATCGCGAATAACAAGAGTGCCTTTGAAAGTGGTGCCACCGCTTCTCCTGGAATCTGAAAGACCCAACGTTGTTAAACTTTGTTCCCCTTTAACGCCAGAACCTCCGAAGCCAAATGGCCTGGAGGTCCTGTCGCTACGGAAAGAACGAGACTCGTTCCTTGTGTCTAGAAGAAACTCACAATGCCAGACACGTTCCCGAAAATTGCGCAACACGGTTCCGGGCGCAGTCCGAAGTCGACCAACTTCTGTTGCTTACTTATGAACGGTACTATAGCCAAAAGAGTTAACAACTTACAATTCTGATAGAGATCAGCTTACTGATGACAATCGCTGAAGCAATTTTGCAGGGAACAAACAGGCTACGCAAAGCAGATGTGGCTGAAGCGAGACGTGAGGCCGGCTCGCTGCTGGGCTACGTGCTCGGGCGCGACCGCACTTTCATCATCAGCCATGCCGAAGATGCGATCAGTTCCGATCAAGCGGACGTGTTTGCCCGTTTGATAGAGGACCGCGCCAAAGGAAAACCACTGCAATACATCACAGGCCACCAGGAATTCTTTAGCCTCGATTTTGAAGTCACCCCAGCCGTGTTGATACCGCGGCCCGAGACCGAACTGATGGTTGAAACAGCGCTCAGACTTCTCTCAAACGTTGAAACAGGATCTCTCATTTGCGATGTAGGCACAGGCTCAGGCTGTGTAGCCGTCACACTCCTTCACGAACGGCAAAACGCTCGCGGCGTGGCTATCGATATTTCCGCGGAAGCCATCGAGGTAGCCAAACGAAACGCTGCGAAACATAACGTAGGCGATCGCCTCGAGGTTTTAATTTCAGATTGCTTCGCCGAAGTGAAGCAGGGCGAGATGTTCGACCTGATCGTTTCGAATCCGCCATACATTCCGGCGAGCGATCTCGAAGGTTTACAGCGCGAGGTGCGCGACTATGAACCACACCTGGCGTTGGAAGCGGGCGCAGACGGCCTCTCGATCATTCGCCGCTTGCTCGCTGACGTTGAAGGCTATTTGAAACCCGGGGGTTACTTCCTGTTTGAAATTGGTTTTGATCAAAGTGGCGAGGTGGAAAACTTGATCGCGCCGATGGTTAGCACCGGCTCATGGAAGCTCCTGGACATCTACTCAGACCTGCAGGGTATTCCTCGCACGGTAGCGTTACAAAAGCTCTTGTAACGCAAACGCTCAGTATGCGAACGCCCGAATGATCTCAAGGATCACGCAAACTAACAGTTTGCTTTACGCTTTAACCTTTCTGACTTTTCCACTAATCTATTTCCATCGTGGATAAATTTCGGATTACCGGTGGGCGCCCGCTCAAAGGTCGGATCTCGATAAGCGGGGCAAAAAACTCAGCGCTCCCATGCATGGCGGCTGCTGTGCTCAGCGCTGAGACCGTGACGCTTCACAACCTGCCTTACGCGAAAGACATCATCACCCAAAGACGTTTGCTCGAAGACCTCGGAGCAACGGTGCTCACTCCCGAATTAAGGACGCACAAGATTACCGCGCGCCAGATCGAACTTTTCGAAGCGCCATACGAGCTAGTGAGAACGATGCGCGCGTCAGTTCTTGCGCTTGGACCATTGCTCGCTCGTTTTGGTAAGGCGAAAGTTTCACTTCCAGGCGGTTGCGCGATTGGCACCCGGCCAATCGATCTTCATCTTAGGGCGTTTGAGAAACTGGGCGCCGAAGTGAGGCTTGAATCGGGAAATGTAATCGCCCGCGCGCCAAAAGGCGGACGCCTCATCGGCAGCGAGATCAAATTTGATAAGGTCACGGTGACAGGCACTGAAAATCTCATGATGGCCGCAAGCCTTGCGCGCGGCGTGACGGTGTTGCTGAACGCGGCCTGCGAACCGGAGATCAGTGACCTTGCCGAACTGCTGAACAAGATGGGCGCGCGAGTTCGTGGTGCGGGAACGAGCCGCATGGAGATCGAAGGCGTAGAAGCTCTCGGAGGCGCCGAACACACAATCATCCCTGACCGGATCGAAACCGGTACATTTATTGCGGCGGCGGCAATAACTAATGGAGAACTGGAAATCAAAGATTGCGAGCCGCTTCATCTGGGCGCAGTGATTGATAAATTTCGAGCAACAGGCGTGGAGATCGAAGAGCTCAACCCCAGCACTCTGCGCGTCTCAAGGCGTCAGACGTTAACTGCCAAAGACGTTAGAACTGAACCGTATCCGCAGTTTCCTACTGACATGCAGGCGCAGTATATGGCGTTGATGACGCAGGCCGAGGGCCATGCAGTTATCGAAGAAACTGTGTTCGAAAATCGCTTCATGCATGCGTCGGAACTGCAGCGGATGGGCGCGAACATTTCGATCGATGGTCACGCCGCCTCGGTAACCGGACCGACGCCACTAACCGGCGCGCCTTTGATTGCCTCCGATTTGCGGGCTTCGGCGTCGCTCGTACTTGCAGGTCTGGTAGCGAGCGGCGAAACAATCATCGACCGCGTCTACCATATTGATCGTGGATATGAAAAGATTGAGGCGAAACTCCGTGCGGTAGGCGCTGATATTGAGCGCATTCGAGAGTCGGTCACGGCGCCACTTGCGCAAGACGCCCATTCCGAAAATTAGGTAACGCAAACTGTTAGTTTGCGTGACTCGGACGGTGGCAATCCGCAAACTAACAGTTTGCGATACAAGGATAAGATGAGATGTCAGAAGAAAACTGTTTATTTTGCCGCATGATCGCCGGTGAGATCGCCGCGGACGTCACTTACCGTGATGAGCATGCGTTTGTCGTTCGGGATATCAATCCGCAGGCGCCAGTTCATCTGCTGGTTATTCCAATCGACCACATCGACTCGCTCGACGATGCTGCGAAACGACACGAACCGGCGTTGGGCCATCTGCTGAGAGTGGTGGCTAAGGTCGCCAACAACGAAGGGTTGGCGGAGAGCGGTTATCGCACCGTGATTAATACCGGCGCCGGCGCCGGCCAATCAGTTTTCCATCTTCACGTGCATGTGCTGGGCGGGCGTTCATTGAATTGGCCGCCAGGCTAAGACCCACAAAGTCATACAAAAAAAGGCGGCCCGCGAGGCCGCCTTTTTTGCCGGAGTGAGATGCTTAGCTAAAGCCTGCAGATCAGCAGCTCGCGCTCATAGATCGTTTCCGGCGGCAGCCGATCATGTAAATCCAGAAATAGCTCTTCGTGTCCCAGCACTTCCTCGCGCCAGGCTGCGCGATCGAATGCCTGCAGCTCGTCAAACTTCTCTTTCGGAAAGTCGAGCCCCTTCCATTCCATGTCTTCGTAGTGCGGCATCCAGCCGATCGGTGTTTCCTTGCCGAGGGCGCGGCCGCGAGCGCGATCCACGATCCATTTCAACACGCGCATATTCTCGCCAAACCCCGGCCACATAAATTTTCCGTCTGCGTCCTTGCGAAACCAGTTCACGTGAAAAATCTTCGGTGTTTCACTGAGCGAACGTTGCATGCGAATCCAGTGTCGGAAGTAGTCGCCCATGTGATAACCGCAGAAGGGCAACATGGCCATCGGATCGCGCCGCACTTTCCCAATGGTCCCCGCGGCGGCCGCGGTCATTTCCGAACCCATCGTCGCCCCGATGTAAACGCCCGAACTCCAATTGAACGATTGATAGACCAGAGGCATTGTAGTCGCGCGCCGCCCGCCAAAAATGATCGCGTTGATCGGAACGCCGCTTGGATTTTCCCAGTCCGGATCTATCGTCGGGCATTGCGACGCGGGGGCCGTAAAGCGCGCGTTGGGATGCGCGGCCTTCGCGCCCGTTTCTTTTGCAATCGCAGGAGTCCACTTATTTCCCTGCCAGTCAGTGCATTCCGCCGGCGGCGCGTCCGTCATGCCCTCCCACCAGACGCCGCCTTCGGGCGTCAACGCCACGTTAGTGAAGATTGAATTCTTGGCCAGCGCAATCATGGCGTTGGGGTTGGTCTTGGCAGACGTTCCCGGTGCAACTCCAAAGAACCCTGCCTCCGGATTGATGGCGCGCAGGCGTCCTTTTTCATCCGGCTTGATCCAGGCGATGTCGTCGCCGACGGTCCAAACCTTCCAACCTTCAAATCCCTCGGGCGGAATCAGCATCGCGAAATTTGTCTTGCCGCAAGCGCTGGGAAACGCCGCAGTCACATAAGTTTTTTCACCCTGCGGATTCTCGACGCCGACGATCAACATGTGTTCGGCCATCCAGCCTTCATCGCGTGCAATGTTTGAAGCGATGCGCAGCGCAAAACACTTTTTACCCAGCAATGCGTTGCCGCCATAACCCGAGCCGTAGGACCAGATTTCGCGCGTCTCGGGAAAATGGACAATGTACTTTTCCTTGTTGCAAGGCCAGGGCACATCATCCTGACCGGGCTCGAGTGGCGCGCCGACTGAATGCATGCAGGGAACGACCCGCTTGTAGTCTTTGTCGATCTCCGCATAAATCGGCAAGCCAATCCGCGCCATGATGCGCATGTTGACTACAACGTATGGAGAATCAGTGAGTTGAACTCCAATTTGCGACATGGGTGAACCGATCGGCCCCATGCTGAACGGCAGGACGTACATGGTGCGCCCGCGCATCGATCCGTCGAAAAGTTCTTTGAGTTTGCGCCGCATTTTGTACGGCTCTTCCCAGTTATTGGTTGGGCCGGCCGCATCCTTGGAAAGTGAACAGATGTACGTGCGATCTTCGACGCGCGCCACATCGCTGGGATGTGAACGCGCGTAATAACAACCAGGCCACAATTCTTCGTTGAGTTTAGTGAATGTGCCACCGGCGACCATCTGCGCCTTCAGCGCCGCATCCTCTTCGGGGGAACCGTCAACCCAATGAATAGCGTCCGGCTTGGTAAGGTTAGCCATCTTCTCAACCCAATTGAGCAGGTGAGCGTTTTTGCTCAATGGCGTCGATGAATTTTTAGCAGCCGGAATGGCTCCTTTTTCGTCTGCTGCTTGCGTGCGACTTGAAGTCATAAAGTCTCCAGAGATTTAAGGTGAAACTTGCTGACGCGCGGAGAGCATGCACTCCGCATTTATTTAACGGAGTTTGCGGCGATGCGACGCTCATGTGCCAGCTCGCGCAAAGCGACGGACAAATCACGCGCGGCGCGTTCGATCCGATCCGCGGCTCCATCAAGTGAATCGTCATCCGTAGCTGACTGAATGGCTACGATGGCAAGCGCATCCTCGATATGTTCGATCAATCTCGCCGCCTCGGTTTCCGTTTCCTGTTCGCCACGACTCATTTGCCGCGCCGCAGTATTATTTTCCATTGTTTATTGCGACCCCTTAATCGCCACCCTGTGGGAGTTCTTTACCGGGCAGCCAATGCCCCGCAATCGCGGCTGAATATGCCCTCTCAAACTGCTCTTGATCGTCGATTGCTGATATCAGTCTTACAACACTGGAGGCACTCGAAGCAAGAGCACTCGCATGACAATTGAGCTACTTTATTCTGCGACCGCGGGCGCTCTCGCCCGCAATTCCCTGGCATTCGCGACGTCACAGTTTTGCGCTGAGCTGTTCGCGCTGCGCGCTCAATGGGTGAGAGGGCGTCCCCGATCCCAATCTTTGCCGAGCTTTTGCCTTTATAGATTTCATCTGCTAATGCTCATAAGCAGACAGAAATGAGTAAAGGCTAGCGTCCAATAATCATTCATCGGCGCAGTGAGGTCAGTAACACCACGCGGTAGCGGGTGGGTAGGCGACTGCAGAATCTCGATTGCGGATTGCGATTGGCCTCTCGCAAAGAGCAATATCCGAAATCAACAACCCTAATCCATAAGACCCACCCGCTACCGCATGGTGGTACTGACTCCATCGGACCTCCGTATGAGTAATAACCCTAGAATGAATAAGCCGCCCAGAGAGTTGTTTACCAAACCCGAGTGGCAGTTAATCCGGTCTCTCAATACGCCCGCTAAGGTCCAGCGCTTTTTCAGCTTGATGCCTTACAACTGGGAACGTGAGGGCGGAACGTTGCGCTCCCTTCGCGAAACGTTGCGGCGAAACGAAGCCCATTGCCTGGAAGCAGCCGTCGGCGCGGCGGTGATCCTGGAGCAGCACGGATATCCACCTCTGCTGCTTGATATCGAGTCATTGGATTTGCTCGATCACGTAATTTTTGTGTTTCAGAAGGACGGACGGTGGGGCTCGATTGGGCGTTCGCGAGATATTGGGCTGCATGGACGCAAACCGCGTTATCGCACGCTGAGAGATTTGACTTGGAGTTATTTCGATCCCTACGTAGACTTTTCCGGCAGGATTAAAGGCTACGGCTTGACGAATCTTTACGATTTAGGGAATTACGACTGGCGATTCTCTTCGCGAAACATGACGAAGATTGAAAATCACTTGCGCGAGCTGCCGCATCGCCATATTAGTTCGTCTGACAAGCGATATGAACAATTGGCCGCGCGCTACAGAGAATACAAGAAGCGTTATCCAAATCGTTCGCCTTCCTACTATGCGAACCGTCGCGACTGGATGCTATGAAGGTAGGCAAGCAAATTTTCCATGTATCATTTTCCGTTTCATTGGTCATCGCCAGAAAGTACTCTCTGGATAAAACCAATGAAAAATGAGAAATGAAAATGAGAAATGGAAAATGATATATGGAAAATGGTTGGCGAAGATCCATTCCTGGTGATGCTAGGACTCAGTAACCACTAATCCCTCGCGGGAAAACTTCCAGTCAAGCACTTCGGCGCCGTCTTCCGCCATCAGCGCCTGCTCAACGTCGGCCTTGCGACCTTCGGCACAAAGGAAAGCGATACAGCCGCCTCCGCCCGCGCCGCAAACTTTTGCCGCCTCAGCGCCGTTAGCCAACGCTTTTTCGACCAGCCGGTCCATTTGCGGGGTAGTTACTCCGGGCGCTAGTCGTTTCCGGTTTGGATAGCCTGCGCGCATGGTTTCACGCACTTCGTCCCAATCGTCATTCATGACTGCGGCGCGCATGCGCCTGGTCGAATCGCGAATGCCGTCAAAGAGCTCGAAGAGCTCCGCGTCGCCATCAATGTGGCGTTTGAAAATATCCCAGTTGTTCGTGCCGGAGAGACGCGGCTCGCCGGTGTAACAAATGGCAATGCGGCTCTCGAGTTTTGCCGCGTCAACCTCCAGTGCTTCTCGCTCAATTCCATCGGCGCGGAAGTGGATGCACGACGCGCCGCCATATTGGGCAGCGTAATAATCCTGAAAACCGGCCGGCACGCGAATCACTGTGGTTTCCACGTTGGCGGCGATGGTGATGAATTTACGTTCATCGTACCGGTTACCTACGAGGCGATTGAGCGCGCCGATACATGCAATCGCCAGCGATGACGATCCGCCGAGGCCGGCGCCGGCCGGAGCGAGGCTATTGGCTGTCAGATGAAAACCGGTGGTGGGCTTGAAAAAATGGACCAGCTTCGAAATCAGTTCGAGCCGTTCCTCGCGAATGAGATCTTCTATTGCCGCCAGTTCCGTTTCAAAAGCGACTTTGCGATCGCGCGATTCCAGGATGATGCGTCCATCGTCGCGCGTCTCGATCCGGCAATGGGCCCGGAGCGACGTGGCGAAATTTAGAGTGGCCGCGCCCGGGTGAAACAAATACAAGGGCCAAATGTCGATCGTGCCTCCGGCAAGATCAACGCGGGTAGGTGCAGAGGATTCAATTAACACTCAGTTATCCAGTTATCCTTTCAACAGCTTCAGGGTCAACCAGCGGGACGAAGGTTTTCCTTATTCATTTTCCATTTCTCATTTGCCATTAAGGTCGCGGTTTTAAATGAGAATTGAGATTGAAAAATGAGAAAAGAAAAACTGCGGCTCAATCACTCTCGGCCTTGCTACTTTTATTGTCAACCGGTTTTGTGGGTTCGTCCTGGCGCGACGTCTTAAACGGAATGTGTTCCTGAAACTCCTCTTTTAGATCCTGAAGTTTTTCCTGCGCCGCGTGTTCGAGTTCCTGAAAGCGTTCGGGGTCGGCTTCTTCCACTTTTTTCGACACCCAGAAACGTTCGACCAGATAGAAACCGACAATACCAACTACTACGATCACCAACAGCACTTTACCGAGTCGCTGGAAGTCGCCAAGGATGCCGATCACTGCGCCGCTGAAGAAATAGCCGGCCCCGGCGAGCACCAGCACCCAGGTAAAGCAACTCGCGAGAGACAGTAGCATAAAGCGCAGGTAAGGCATTTTGCCAACGCCGTAAAAAATGCATGAGGCCCAACGCAATCCGTAAATGTATTTCGAAAGAAATATCGAGAGCGGTCCAAAGTTTGTGGTTAAGCGTTCCATGCGAGGCTTGGCCGCTTTGTAAAAACGAATGTCGCGAACGCCTTTGCGAAACTCGCGGCCCATGAGGTAGGCGATGTTGTCGCTGACCGCGCCACCCAGAGTTCCCGCCAGCAAGACCCAGGCAAAACTGTGATCGCCGAAAAAATAACTGTGCGCCAAAACGCCGGCCAGCAACAGAGTGATGTCGCCTTCAATCATCACGAGCACAAATACGGCGTAAAGCCCGTAGCGACCAATAAACTCGTAAAGAAAATCTAGACCCATGATTAAAAAAGTTGGCAGTGAGCAGTGGGCGGTGAGCAGTCAAACCTGGCCTTCGAACTTCAAACTGCACACTCC
The DNA here is from genome assembly GCA_963724185.1 of Pyrinomonadaceae bacterium. Classification (GTDB taxonomy): domain Bacteria; phylum Acidobacteriota; class Blastocatellia; order Pyrinomonadales; family Pyrinomonadaceae; genus PSRF01. Next base: position 1,046,524 of record CAVRTN010000004.1, read on the forward strand.
CCGCTGCGCACTGCCCGTCAGGACGTTTCTTCCGGCGGTGGTTTCACAACCATCACAGGACACGATGCATGTCGCACAATTGCTTCGGCCGTTGAGCCAAAAAGCATTCGGCCGAGACCCGTCCGTCCATGTGATGAGACAACTATTAGGTCAATATTTCTCTCTTTTGCGACTCGCACAATTTCGGCGGCCGCTTCGCCGTGGACAATTAGTTCCTCCACCTCCAGGCCGGCACACTCCTCGCGCCCCGCGAGCTTTGGCAACGCCCGTCCAGCGGAGTCTTGAAGTTGCTCGGAAATATCCGCCAGCGGCAAAGGTTCGGTCATGCCTGAATAGCCCACTGCCGGAACCATCGGCTCGATCACGTGAACGCAAAGCAGCGAGGCGCCGAAAGTTCGAGCCAACGATGTCGCGTAGGGAAGCGCAAAATCGCCGCACTCGCTGAAGTCGGTTGGCAGAAGTATCGAGCGAATTTGCATAAGAGACTGGAACTTTGTGCTTTGAGCTTCCTCGTTTGGAATCTTATGGCGTCGCCACACTTAGCACAAAGTTAAAAGCGCATTTTGAGCTTGATTCCGCAGGGCGGTTTCGATGTGCGCACGGATTCTACACGCAGAAAGACCTGTTTGACAGCCCCAGTACCCTCCATTATCCTTCGGTCAGTTCTCCACGTTTTTAGTGATCCGGAAGCGCCGCGCGGAAGGTTGCATACATGTCTACACCCCCAAACTCAGAACCAGGCTTCATTGGAATTGATCTGTGCGGAGCCAAACTACGTGCCGCCATTGTGAGCAGCGAGGGGGTGATTGGCGAACGTCGCGAGGTTCCTCTGCAACCTGAGGGAGTAGTGGCGCAGGTTGCAGCTATTGTCCAGGACCTGCGCGCTACTGCCGGAGAAATCGGCGCGATTGGCATTGCCATCCCGGGCCTGGTGAATCGGCAATCGGATCGCGTGATCTCTTCGCGCGATCTTCCTTCAGCGGTTCAGGAAAACCTCCACGCGGACGTGATGAAGGCCACGGGGTTGAGAGTTGAGCTTGAGAACGACGCAAATGCGGCAGCTTACGGTGAATACAAGATCGGCGCCGGCAGTGGCAGTCGGAATCTTTTTTACATCACGATCGGCAACGGCATCGGCGGCGCAATCATTATGGACGGAAAACTTTGGACCGGGGCTTCAGGCTTCGCGGGCGAAGTGGGCCATATCACTATCGACACCGAGGGCTCGGAATGCGAATGCGGCAACACCGGCTGCCTCGAGACAGTGGCTTCAGCGCCCAACATAGTTCGGCGCGCCAACGAGCGTCTCAATCGCGATTCAACCTCATCACTGTCAAAGCTGGCGATGAACAAAGATTTCACCGCCGGAGACATGGCGCGCGAAGCAAAAGAGGGCGACGACTTTTCCCTGATGATGATTGAGCGCACCGGAAAATATATCGGCACCGGAGTAGCCAGTGTCATTAATCTCCTGAACATCGAGTGCATTGTGCTTGGGGGCGGTGTGATGCAGGCAGGCGAGTTGATCCTCAACCCGATCATTCAGGAAGCGAAACGCCGCGCATTCCAGCCTTGTTTTGAAGCCACGCAAATACTTGCCGCTGCACTGGGCGACGATGCTGCAGTGATCGGGGCCGCCATGTTGGCCCGCGACGCCGCGACGACGTAAGCCCGTGGTTAGTGGGCAGACTTGTACTTGACCTCAGGCTGAACTCTAACTTCCAATCACTGCCGACTGCCGACTGCCGACTGCCGACTGCCGACTGCCGACTGCCGACTGCCGACTGCCGCGTGCCGACTGCCGCCCTGGCCCATCTCCTGCCAATGTTAACGAAGTCAACACGAAATTACTCAAATACTACTTCGCCATTGACATTGAGTTGAAAATTTTTTCTCATCTGCTAAAGTACTTTCCACCGTGCCAGTAAAGAATTCGGGCCGAGAGGTTTATGGGCCGCTCTGTCTGCGATCCGGTTCCCTATCGAGTCCGCGTTTTAAGTTGAGTAGTTCCAGTTCCTGTTGGGGCCAACCTGCGGTTGGGTAGTTAGTAACCACCTTGGGCCAGACTGTTCTGTCGATTCTGTTTTGAAGGATTAACCAAGCTGCGGCAATGCCACAGATTTTTCATCACAGCACTAACGCCCTAGCCAAGCTGACGATTTACGGCGCAATTTTTGTTCTGGTTGCAGCGCTTTGGGTAACGGCGGAATTGAACCGTTCATCCTGGAACACGGGTCAGTGGGTTGAACGACAGCAGCCGGTCCAGTTTAGTCATAAGCACCACGTCGGCGACGACGGCATCGATTGCCGCTACTGCCACACATCTGTTGAAACCGCCGCGTCCGCGGGAATTCCTTCAACCGAAACCTGCATGAACTGTCACAAACAGATCTGGGCCGACAGTCCATATCTGGAGCCGGTCCGTGCGAGCTTTCGCACCGGGAAGCCGATCGAGTGGATCCGCGTGCATGACCTGCCTGACTATTCCTATTTCAATCACAGCATTCACGTGAAAAAAGGAGTGGGTTGCTCGACGTGTCATGGTCGCGTGGACCAGATGCCGATTGCCTATCAGGCTTCGACGCTGCAAATGGAATGGTGTCTGGAGTGTCATCGCGCGCCGGAAAAATTTGTGCGGCCGGTCAAGGAAATTTTCAACATGGAGTGGCGGCCGACAAATACGACGAAAGAAGAGATTGCGGACGGCAAGTCGCTGGTTTCTGAGTATCACATTCAAGGGGCCAATGTGCTGACGAGCTGTTCGACGTGTCACAGGTGAAGATGGGTGCCGGGTATCGGGTGTCAGGTGTCGGTAGGAAGCAAAGCCCGGAGCGCGAACCAAAAACGTAAACGATGTCTGAAGATCGACACATAAATTTCAAGCTGATGCGAGAGCGGGTGCTCGCGCTGCAGTTAGAACCGCCTGGGCTGGCGGTCGGGCCCAACAGCGTCACGGATCCACCCGCTGACAAGGCAGGTGGTTCTGACAAGCCAGGGTCGGGCGGCACTAAGTATTGGCGCAGTCTCGAAGAGCTCGCTGATGCCCCGGAGTTTCGCGAATTTGTCGAGCGCGAATATCCGCAACAGGCCGAAGAATGGAACGATCCGTTTGAGCGCCGCACGTTCTTAAAATTGATGGGCGCTTCGCTTGCGCTCGCGGGTCTGAGCGGCTGTGCGTTTCAGCCGCCTGAGAAGATCGTCCCCTACGTGACGCAGCCTGAAGGAACGCCCGGCAAGTCGCTCTTCTTTGCTACTGCTTCGTCACTTGGGGGAATTGCGACACCACTTCTTGCGAGGAGCAACGAAGGACGGCCCACGAAAGTTGAAGGCAATCCCGATCATCCGAATAGTCGCAATGGCAATCCGCAAGACCGCGGCTCCAGCGCCACCGACATTTTTGCCCAGGCTTCGATCCTGAGTCTCTACGATCCTGATCGCTCCCAGACGCCGATGTTTCGTGAAGTGGCCCGTCCATGGACCACCTTCGTCGGCGAGATTCGCACCGTGCTTGATGAGCAACGACCCAAGCAGGGTTCGGGCATGCGCTTTCTGACGGAGACTGTTACATCGCCTTCGGTTGCAGCGCAGTTAAAAGCAATTCTGACGGAGTTTCCTCAGGCGAAGTGGCATCAGTATGAACCGGTGAATAACGACAATGCGCGCGCGGGAGCGGTTGCGGCGTTCGGCCAGCCAGTCAACACGATCTACGACTTCAGCAAAGCCGATCGCATTCTTTCACTCGACGCTGATTTCCTTGCCGCCCATCCGGGAACGCTGAAGTATGCGCGCGACTTTGCGGCGCGGCGCAGAATCACGGATGGCAGAAAAGAAATGAGCCGCCTTTACGTGGTCGAGAGCACGCCGACCACGACAGGTGCGGCGGCGGATCACCATTGGGCAATCAAGCCGAGCGAGCTCTTAACTGCGGCCAGTGCCGTGGCGGCCGGAGTTGGGGTGAGCGGAATATCGGGGGGGGGCTCTATGAGCGGCCTCGATGCGGTTGCACGCGATCTGCAGCAGCACAAAGGCGCTTGCATTGTGATCGCGGGCCGAGAAGCGCCGCCCGCAGTCCACGCCCTGGCCCATGCGATGAACGCCGCGCTCGGCAACGTTGGCACCACGGTTCTTTATACCGACCCAATCGAAGCAAACCCGGTGGACCAGCGGCAGTCTCTGCAGGAACTCGTCAACGATATGGACGGCGGTCGCGTTGAGTTGCTGGTGATGGTTGGCGGAAACCCTGTTTACAACACGCCGGCCGATCTCAAGCTCGATAAGGATCGACTATTCAAGACGAAGCTGCGCGTCCATCTCAGTCAATATAAAGACGAGACTTCCGAGCTCTGTCATTGGCACATTCCGGAAACGCATTATCTTGAGGCCTGGAGCGATACGCGCACATTCGACGGCACGGTCACGGTTGTCCAGCCACTAATTGAACCGCTCTATCAAAACAAGAGTGTGCATGAACTGCTGGCCGTATTCACGCCGAAGTATGATCAAAAGCCTTACGAGATCATTCGCGAGTACTGGCAATCCAGTCGGCAGTCGGCAGTCGGCAGTCGACCGGTAGCAATCAGCAATCAGCAATCAGCAATCAGCAATTCGCAGTCGGCAGGAGGAGCAACGGCAGTCGCTCAGCCGACACCTGCACCGGTGGTAACGCCGGCGGGTGATTTTGAATCCTGGTGGCGACAGTGCGTGCACGATGGGTTTGTGCCGAACACGGCGCTGGCCGCTAAGACTGTTTCTGCGAATGCTGCAGGGGTTTCTCAGGAGGCAGGCAAGATGCCTGCGCTCCCGGCGGGCCAGTTCGAGATCGTCTTCCGCACCGATCCGACGATCTATGACGGTCGCTTTTCGAACAATGGCTGGCTACAGGAATTGCCAAAGCCGCTCACGAAAATTACCTGGGACAACGCCGCACTGATCAGTCCAAACACTGCGAAGCAACTCGGAATCACCAAGACGATCGGCGAGAAGGGCGGCGACATCCACGTCGATACGCTGAAGATCACTCATGCAGGAAGAACGATCAGCGAAGCGGTCCCGACCTGGATCACGCCAGGTCATCCCGACGGCGTAGTCACGCTGCATCTCGGCTATGGTCGGCGGCGCGCAGGACGTGTTGGAAACGATCACGGCTTTAACGCCTACGAAATTCGCACGTCGGATTCGCCGTGGTCCGCTTCCGGAGTGCGGGTGGAAAAAGGCGCCGAGCTTCACCTGCTGGCAGTTACCCAACTCCACTTCAACATGGAAGACCGCGACTTCAGTAAGGAAGATCGCGACATCCTGCGTTCGCAAACCTTGGAAGAATATCTGCACCACGGCCCGGACAATCATAAGACCCATATACCCAGAGAAGACGAAACGCTCTACGACCCTAAGCTCTACGACTACAAAGAGCAGGGCATGGGTTACGCCTGGGGCATGACTATAGACCTGAACAACTGCGTGGGCTGCAACGCCTGCACCATTGCCTGCCAGTCGGAAAACAATATTCCGGTAGTCGGTAAAGAACAGGTCGTGCGCAGTCGCGAGATGCACTGGATCCGTGTTGACACTTATTTCAAGGGCGACGATCCAGCCGCGCCCGAATCCACAAACTTCATGCCCGTTCCCTGCATGCATTGTGAAAACGCGCCGTGCGAGCCCGTCTGTCCGGTCCATGCCACAGTGCACAGCGCCGAAGGTTTGAACGACATGGTCTACAACCGTTGTGTGGGCACGAAATATTGTTCAAACAACTGCCCGTACAAGGTGCGCCGTTTCAATTTCCTGCTTTACCAGGATTGGGAAACGCCGACTTACCAGTTAATGCGGAATCCGGATGTGTCGGTGCGTAGCCGCGGCGTGATGGAAAAGTGCACTTACTGCGTGCAGCGTATTCAGGGAGCGAAGATTCAGTCGGAGCTCGAGGGACGGAAAGTACGTGACGGCGAGATCGTCACTGCGTGCCAGGCGGTGTGTCCGACTGAGGCGATTGTGTTTGGTGATGTAAACGATCCCAACAGCAAAGTTTCGAAATTGAAAGCAGAGCAGAGGAATTACGGATTGCTCGCGGATTTGAATACCAAGCCGCGCACGAGCTATTTGTCGGCGCTAAGGAACCCAAACCCGGAGATTAGTAAGCATTAGTCAGAACCGCCTGCGCAAGCGGGCGGCACTGATGCATGACCACCCGCTTACGCAGGTGGTTCTGACAAACACCACCCGCTCACGCAGGTGGTTCTGACAAGAGATGGCTGACGAACCACACAATCTGGATCCGCAGCATACAACGACGCCGGTTGTAGCGCCGGGGTTAACGTTTGCTTCGGTCACTGACAAGATCAGTTCGATCGTGCTCAAACGGAAGACGCCGATCTGGTGGTTCGCCGGTTTTGCGATCTCGTTCATCCTGTTCCAGCTGTTGCTGCTCACCATCACTCAGCTTCTTTTTGTAGGCATCGGACTTTGGGGCATCAACATTCCCGTCGCCTGGGGAATGGATATCCTCAACTTCGTCTGGTGGATCGGAATCGGCCACGCGGGCACATTGATCTCTGCAATTCTGCTGCTATTGCGCCAGCAGTGGCGCACGTCGATCAATCGTTTTGCCGAAGCGATGACGCTGTTTGCGGTAGCGCAGGCCGGCATGTATCCAATCATGCACCTGGGCCGGCCGTGGCTTGCCTATTGGTTGTTTCCGTATCCGAACACGATGGGCATCTGGCCGCAGTTTCGCAGCCCGCTGATGTGGGACGTGTTTGCGGTTTCAACTTACGCGACGGTTTCAGCGATGTTCTGGTTTGTCGGTTTGATTCCTGACTTCGCGACGCTTCGCGATCGCGCCAAGAGCAAGCCGTGGCAAATTCTATACGGCCTGCTGGCGATGGGCTGGCGCGGATCCGCGCGCCACTGGCATCGCTATGAAATGGCTTACCTGCTCCTGGCGGGACTGGCGACACCGCTCGTGCTTTCAGTGCACACAATCGTCAGTTTCGACTTTGCCGTCGGCGTTCTTCCGGGCTGGCACGCGACGATCTTTCCACCGTATTTCGTAGCTGGCGCTATCTATGCCGGCTTCGCGATGGTCCTGCTGCTAACGATTCCCCTGCGCAAGCTCTATGGCCTTGAGGGTTTTATCACCATGCGCCACATGCACAACATGGCGAAGGTGATGCTCGCGACGGGTTTGATTGTCGGCTACGGCTACGTGATGGAGGCATTTTTTGGTTGGTACAGCGGCAATCGCTTTGAGCGCTTCATGATCTGGAACCGCATGCATGGGCCCTACGCCGAGTATTACTGGGCTTTGATTATTTGCAACATCGTGACCCCGCAGTTTCTCTGGATCAAGCGGGTGCGTTCAAACCTGCTGGTGCTATGGCTGATCTCGATTGTGGTGAGCATCGGCATGTGGCTGGAACGATTTGTGATCGTGGTGACAAGTCTGCATCGAGACTTCCTGCCATCGTCCTGGGCGCAATACCAACCGTCGATGTGGGACTGGACGATGTTTATCGGCACGATCGGATTTTTCTTTACGCTGCTGTTTTTGTTCATCCGCTTCCTGCCGATGATTTCGATTTTCGAGATGCGTACGATCTTGCGGGAGGCGGAGGTCGAGGAATAGTGACAGGTGGCCAGTGAACGGTGATCAGTGGCCAGTTGATCACGATGCGGAATTGAACGAGGTCGTTAGAAACTTTAGTGGGTTTTACTAACGATTGGTCACTGACCACTGATAACTGATCTTGAGCTATGGCTGAAGACGAGAAACCAGAAGAGCCCTGGGAACACGATCTGGAGGATCCGGAGCCGTTCCATCATGAGGCGAGCCATGCTGCACACGGCCGGCGGCGTGGTGTACCTGCGCTCTACGGCATTATGGCGGAATTTGATAACCCAACCGCGCTCGTTGGCGCGGCTCGTCGCAGTTATGAAGCGGGCTATCGAAGAATCAACGGTTATTCGCCTTATCCGATCGAAGAGCTTGACGAGGCTATTGGTTTCAAACACACCACTTTGCCTTTGATTGTTCTGATTGGCGGAATTCTTGGCGGCCTGGGCGGATTCCTGATGCAGTACTGGATTGCCGTGATCAACTATCCGATTAATGTGGGCGGCAAGCCATTGAATAGTTGGCCGGCATTCATTCCTGTCACATTTGAATGCACGGTTCTGGCAGCTGCGACGGCAGCAGTGCTGGGGATGCTGGTGCTGAACAAATTGCCGCAGCCCTATCATCCTGTTTTCAATAATCCGAATTTTGTGCTCGCCACGCGCGACCGCTTCTTTCTGGTTATCGAAGCAAACGATCCGAAGTTTAACCACCGTGACGCGATGCAGTTTATGAGAACGCTAGGCGCGAGAGATGTTGTTGATGTCGAAGTGTAGCGAAAAAGTGGGCGGTGGGCAGCGGGCAGCGGGCAGAAAGCGCCGTGCTTTTGTGCTGCTGCTCACTGCCCAGTGCTTACTGCTCACTGTTTCTTGTCGCCGCGACATGCAGGATCAGCCTCGGATGAAGCCGTATCGTTCGACAACTTTCTTTACTGACGGGTTGTCGTCGCGGAAACCGGTCGAGGGGACGGTCGCGCGCGGATATCTGATGACAGACACGGAATTTTTTACCGGCAAGAAGGCAGGCAGGGCGAACGCTCCGGCGAGTGCACAAACTACGACCACCGCAGGCCCGAACCCGTCATCCGTGATTGGTCCCGCAGCCTATCCGGACGACGTTGAAGTTTTTCCGCTTGCAATAACCAAAGACATCGTCACGCGCGGCAAGGAGCGTTATGAGATTTTCTGTTCCGCCTGTCATGGGCCAACTGGCAACGGCGACGGGATGATTGTGCGCCGCGGTTTCCGGCGCGCCGCTTCGTTTAACGACGATCGCTTGCGGCAGGCGCCCGTGGGCCATTACTTCGACGCGATTACAAACGGCTGGGGCGCGATGCCCAGTTACGCAACGCAGATTCCCGCGGAGGATCGCTGGGCGATTATCGCGTACGTGCGAGCGCTGCAATTGAGTCAGCAGAAGCAGGAGGTGCCGGCGGGGCAGTCTCCCGCGACACCCGCGGCGTCACCGGCAGCTCACAGCGGAGGACCAGCCCACTAATGCCGTCATACGCACCTCCAGCAAGCATCGCACGATTTCAACGCCTGGCGCTGATCGTTGGAATTGTGTTCACCGTGATCCTGGTCGCCGGATACTTCCTCGATCACGCGCAGTTTTTCCATTCATATCTTTTTGCATTTAGTTTCTGGGGCGGCATTGCGATCGGGTCGCTCGCGCTCCTGATGTTGCAACACCTGACCGGCGGCGGTTGGGGTTTTGTAATTCGGCGTGTGCTTGAAGCTTCAACGCGCACTCTGCCGCTGGTAGCGCTTCTATTTGTTCCCATTGTGTTGGGCGCCCATTCACTCTACAGCTGGACGCACGCTGAACACGTCGCTCAGCATCCGGCGCTGGTTTTGAAGTCGAAATACTTGAATCTGCCGTTTTTCAGTATCCGGGCCGTGGTCTATTTTGCGATCTGGCTGCTGCTGGCGTTTTTCCTGAATCGCTGGTCAAAGTTGCAGGACAGCACGGCGGACCGGCAATTCAACAAGCGCATGCAAAAGTTGAGCGGACCGGGAATGGTGCTATTTGTGTTCACGGTGACTGGCGCCGCGATCGACTGGTTTATGTCGCTCGACCCCGAATGGTATTCCACTATTTACGGATTCATTTTTGTTGCCTCGTGGGCATTGAGCGCGCTGGCTTTCACGATTGCGGTGATGGCCTCGCTCGCAAAGCATGAGCCGATGAACGTGATCGTGGCCCAGTTACATTTCCACGATCTTGGCAAACTGCTTTTGGCCCTGGTGATGCTCTGGTCATATTTTGCGTTTTCGCAGTTTTTGATTATCTGGTCCGCAAACCTGCCGGAGGAGATCCGCTGGTACCTGCCGCGAACGAGAGGTGGGTGGGGCGTGATCGCCGTGACGGTGATTGTGCTTCATTTTGCGTTTCCATTTTTGTTTTTGTTGTCGCGCTCGCTGAAACGCAATGCAGGGAAGTTGGTTATCGTGGCCGCATTGATTCTGGTGATGCGTCTGTTTGATTTGCTATGGACGATCGCGCCCACGCCTGATTGGCCGGGCTGGCACGCGTTCCATATTAGCTGGATGGACGTGGTGGCGCCGATCGCCATCGGCGGTTTATGGCTTGCCGCCTTCGCACGCAGCTTGATGGGGCGGCCGTTAATTCCGATTAACGACCCGCAATACGAGAGCGTGCTGCAACAGGGACAGGTGCACGCAGGCCACTAACAAGTAATTTTGGAATTTGAACCATGGCTGGAAGTAAACACAAAGGGAACGGCAAGCTTCACGTTACGGAAACACCCGACGTGTCGCATATCAAAAACCTCGATGTGACCCACGAGGCGAGTGACGTCAGCGTGGGCGGCATTTTGAAGTTTGTCGTCGGCTTGACGATCTTTGCGGTCGTGGTCCACGTGCTCATGTGGGGGATGTTTAGGCTGCTTCAGGCGCAGGAAGAAAAAGAGCCCGCGCCCGGACCGATGGCGATGACTGAACAGGAGCGACTCCCGCCGGCCCCCAGGCTTCAGGCGGCCACCGGTTTTGGAGTGAAGCAGGAAAATGGTGAGTGGGTCAATCTTGAGTTGCGAGAACCCGAAGCTGAGTATCGCGTTTTGCGCACGCAGTGGGACAGAATTTTGAACGAAGGCCTAAAGGACCAGTCGGGCCAGGTTGTGGGCATGCCGATTAACCAGGCGATGGACAAGATTGTGGAGTCTGGGCTTCCATCGCGAAAGCGAGTCGATGGTTCCAGCAGTACAGGGGATTCGCGTTTGAAGCTTCCGACCGCGGAAAGCTCGGGAAGAGTGACGGGGCAGAGATGAAAGAAGACGGCAGACGGGAAAAGAAGTGGTCAGTGGTCAGTGGCCAATGGTCAGACAGGAATGGTCTGCGGCTGATCGCTCGCCTCACCACACTGCCCATTGAACACTGCCCACTGCTCACTATTCTTCTCCTCCTGCTGGTGGCCCACTGCACACTGAACACTGCTTCCGCGCAATTCAGAGAAACTCAGGGGAATTCCCCGCTTTATAGTTCGAGACCCTATGAAGCGAGAGCTCCCAGTGGTTTGCCAAAGGCGCTGACCGACGTTGGGATCGATCAGAAGCTTAACGAGCAACTGCCGCTCGACGCAGTTTTCAAGAATGAAAACGGCGGGAGTGTGAAGCTGGGTGACTACTTCGGCAAGAAACCCGTGCTGTTGTCACTGGTCTATTACGACTGCCCGATGCTTTGCAACCAGGTGCTCAATGGCATGGTCACCAATTTTCGTGTGCTGGCCTTTCAGCCAGGGCAGGAGTTTGAAGTTGTTACAGTTAGTTTCGACAGCCGGGAAACTCCGGCGCTGGCAAAGGCCAAGAAAAAAACCTATATCGAATACCTGGCTGCGGAAAAGCGCGAAGGCATCGACAAGGGGTGGCATTTCCTGACGGGCGACGAAACGAATATCAGGCGGTTGACTGAGGCTATCGGGTTTCGCTATCGCTACGACAGCGAGACAAATCAGTTTGCTCACGCCAGCGGGATTTTTGTTGCCACGCCCCAGGGGAAACTGGCGCGCTACTTTTACGGAATCGAATACGCTCCGCGCGACGTGCGGCTCGGATTGATTGAAGCTGCTGATAACAAGATCGGCTCGAAGGTCGATCAATTGCTGCTCTACTGTTTTCACTATGATCCGGCAACCGGCAAATATGGCGCGGTGGTGATGAGAGTGGTCCAGGTCGCCGGGATCGCAACTTTGGTAGCGATCGGCGCGATGTTTTTTGTTATGCGCCGGCGGGTTGCGCAAACTGTTAATTTGCGACGCACCCGAGAGGACGCAGCTTAGCGAGATTCAAACACGCAAACGAACAGTTTGCGTGCCAGAACTTATGCAAACTTCGTGGATGCCATTCATGCCGGAAAGTGCTTCGACCTACTCACCGCAGGTCGATGCGCTGTATTTTTATTTATCCGGCGTTACGGTCTTTTTCACGCTGCTGATCTCGATTGTCCTTGTTTTCTTTGTCATCAAATATCGCCGTCGGTCGCTCTATGAAATTCCGCGACCCATCGCCGGGTCTCACAAGCTGGAAACGCTCTGGTCAGTAGTTCCTTTCCTGATCGCGATGAGCATGTTTGCCTGGGGGGCGCAGATCTACTTCCATCAATACCGGTCACCGAAAAATGCCGACGAGATTTACGTGGTTGCCAAGCAATGGATGTGGAAGATTCAGCATTCAACCGGGCAGCGTGAGATAAACGAACTGCACGTTCCGGTGGGACGAAAGATCAAATTGATCATGACCTCGGAAGACACCATCCACGATTTTTTCGTGCCGGCGTTTCGAATGAAGGCCGACGTGTTGCCGGGGCGTTACACGACCCAATGGTTCGAAGCCACGAAGCCCGGCACGTATCATCTCTTTTGCGCTGAGTATTGCGGGATGAACCACTCAGGGATGATCGGCTCGGTCATCGTAATGCAGCCAACTGACTTCGACAATTGGTTGAGCGGCAACGCCAGCCAGCAGGCTCCGGCAGTGGCGGGCCAGCAACTTTACGAGTCGCTCGGTTGCGTTTCGTGTCATGGCGCCAGAGGCGAAGGTGGGCGCGGACCGTCATTGGTTGGAATCTTCGGTAGCAAAGTTTTTCTGACTAATGGTCAAACGTTGACGGCTGACGAGAGTTACATTCGCGAGTCGATCGAAAATCCGCAAGCCAGGTTGGTATCGGGCTTTGGACCAATCATGCCGACTTTCCAGGGACAGGTAAGCCCGGAACAGTTGATCCAGTTGATGGCGTTTATGAAGTCGTTGCGGGTGACCGGATCGCAGCCGGCAACCCCAGCAGCCGGGGCGCCGCCGGCCGCGGGCGAGATTCCTCGTGTAGCGACGCCGGACGCGGCTGCGCCGGCGCCCAGGTAGGTTTGGTTTTAAGATTATGCAAGCACCCGAAACATTCGAGACTCCAGCAGCCGAGCGCGTGAATTATCTCAACGCGCAGTATGGTCTGAAGTCGTGGCTATTGACGAAAGATCACAAGCGCATTGGGCTGCTCTATCTGGGATCGATTTCGTTTTTCTTCCTGATCGGCGGACTCTACGCGATGTTTATTCGCCTCGAGTTGCTCACGCCTCAGGGTGACTTTCTATCTTCGGCTACTTACAACAAAGTCTTTACCCAGCACGGAATCATCATGGTCTTTTTCTTCCTGATTCCGTCTATCCCGGCCACACTTGGAAACTTCCTCGTGCCGCTGATGATCGGAGCGAAGGACCTGGCGTTTCCGCGCATCAACCTGCTGAGCTGGTACATCTATCTGCTGGGCGGAATTATTACGATTTACGCGCTGCTGGCCGGCGGCATCGATACGGGTTGGACTTTCTATGTGCCCTACAGCACAACCTTCTCCAATTCCTACGTGATCGCTACCGGCGCGGGCATCTTCATCAGCGGATTTTCATCAATCCTGACGGGGCTGAATTTCATCGTTACTATTCACACGATGCGCGCTCCCGGCATGACCTGGTTCCGCATGCCGCTGTTTATCTGGGCCCACTATGCCACCTCGCTAATCATGATCCTGGGAACGCCGGTGATCGCGATTACGATCCTGCTGCTGGCCTTTGAGCGATTGGCCCACGTCGGAATATTTGATCCGGCAAACGGCGGCGACCCGGTCCTCTTCCAACATCTGTTCTGGTTCTATTCCCATCCGGCCGTTTACATCATGGTGCTGCCCGGGATGGGGATCATCAGTGAATTGATCGCAAACTTCTCGCGCAAGAATATTTTTGGGTATTCGTTTGTGGCATTTTCCAGCCTGGCCATCGCCGTGTTTGGTTTTCTCGTCTGGGGACACCACATGTTTGTCAGTGGCCAGTCAGTCTATGCCGGGATGGTTTTTTCGGTTTTGAGTTTTGCGGTGGCAGTTCCTTCGGCGGTTAAGGTCTTCAACTGGACCGCCACGCTCTACAAGGGCTCCATCTCTTACGACACGCCGATGCTGTATGCACTCGGCTTCATCGGGCTGTTCACAATAGGCGGGATGACCGGGCTATTCCTGGCGACGCTCGGCGTGAACGTGCACGTCACCGACACTTACTTCGTGGTGGCGCACTTCCACTACGTCATGGTGGGCGGCACGTTACTGGCTTATATGGGCGGGTTGCACTACTGGTGGCCAAAGATTACGGGCCGCATGTATCCCGAAGGCTGGGGAAGGTTTTCGGCGCTCGTGGTTTTCGTTGGGTTCAATCTGACTTTTCTGCCGCAGTTTGTCGCCGGCTATTTGGGAATGCCGCGACGTTATCACGCCTATCCGCCGGAGTTTCAGGTTTTCAATGTGTTGTCTTCGGCCGGCGCATCGATCCTGGGAGTGGGACTCTTGATTCCGCTGATCTATTTGATCTGGTCGATGCGCTATGGCAGGCGCGCCGAAGCGAATCCCTGGCATTTGCCGGGGCTTGAATGGCGCACGCCTTCGCCGCCGCCGACGGAAAATTTCCTGGTCACGCCGGTCGTTACCTGGGAAGCATACGAGTTTGCGCCGCCGGAAGAGTTGCGAGTAATTGGAATGTTCAAGGAAGACGAGTCACTGGAGAATGCGGACGCGGTGGTTGATGGGAAACCGCTGTAAGACAGTCGGCAGTCGGCAGTCCAGTTCGAGTTGACGTATTGAGTTTTTGAGAACGGATCGGGCCCTGTAACCAAGAGTTTGAATAGGAGCACATTTGGCAGCAGCAGTCGAACATGAAGTAAGCCACCCGGCGTTGCAGCACCACTTTGAAAACCTCGAGCAGCAGCGCGAGGCAGGCACGCTCGGAATGTGGGTTTTTCTGGTTACCGAAATTATGTTTTTCGGTGGGATGTTCTTTGCCTACACGCTCTACCGTTCCAAGTTTCCGGACGCATTTGCCTCCGCCAGTAATCACTTGTCATTACCGCTCGGTGCAGTCAATACCGTGGTGCTCATTCTGAGCAGCTTGACGATGGCCCTGGCGGTTTACAGTGCGCAGGTAGGCAAGCGCCGCAATCTGCTTCTCTTCCTGGTGATGACGATTGTGTTGGGCACGGCCTTTTTGGGAATCAAAGCGGTTGAGTATCGCGACAAGTATACCGACAGTCTTATTCCCGGAAGACTTGTACCAGGAAGGCCTTTCAAGCCGGTGGTGGCTGCGCATGGCGACACCGATCCGCATAAACTTCATTTGATTGGCTCAGCGACGGTGAAGAACGTTGAAATGTTTTACTGGATCTATTTTGCGATGACCGGCATGCACGCCATTCACATGATTATTGGTGTGGCCCTGCTTTTAGTGCTTCTTTATTTTGCGTGGCGCGGCCGGTATGGGCCGGAGTATCACAATCCGGTTGAGATTTTGGGGCTCTATTGGCACTTTGTAGACATCATCTGGATTTTCCTGTTCCCCTTGCTTTACCTGTTAGGAAGACATTTGATGCACGCGTAGGACAGGCATTCTTGCCTGTCCAGTCGGAACCACCAGCGAGCCGGTGGGTTGAAAGCACACGACTGGTCGTTGCGGTTATTAGAATCAAGGAAGGGACAGACAAGAATGTCTGTCCTACTCAAATGAGCGAACACATAGTTTCTCTAAGAGTTTACTTCACGATTTTCCTGACGCTGATGGTGGGAACCGCTCTTACCGTCTGGGCCGGGCTGCAGGATTTTCCAGGGCCGTTGAATGTGATCGTGGCGCTAACGATTGCGGTCGTAAAAGCAACCCTGGTGGTGCTCTACTTCATGCATGTGCGCTACAGTTCGAGATTAATTTGGGTAGTGTTTGCGGCCGCCCTTTTTTGGCTAGCCATCCTCTTCGCGCTTACCTTCGGCGATTATTGGACCCGCGGCTGGTTATGATTCAAATCCATCGCCACTAAAAACGACGTTAACTTTCCACCGGATATAACTTCAGATCGCGCACCACAACCAGGCGATTGCAGCTCGGGCACTCCAGCCGGATAGCTGTGTCCGAAGTCTTTATTTCCGTTTCGCAATATGGACATGGGGCCGCAATTTCGTTCTGCGTGAGTTGCCCGCGCATCATCAGTAGAGGCACCAGCATCCCGGCGATGATTAAAGGAATACCAAAAACCAATCCGATGGTTGCACCCTGACCAAAGGTCAAACTGATTACCAGTCCAGCGATGAATAAGATGAGGCCGATCGCGATAGCGAACGAAAAGCTGTAAGCTCCGTCAAACTTCTTACCCGGTTTCGCGTAATTCGGTTCCTGGGAACTCATTCGCATAACCCCCCAATGCCGTGAATTTGTCGGTCGATTTGTGGAATCGACTTTTACCCGCGCGCGTTGCGGTTGTCAATGTTCTGACACGAGGCCAGGCAGGATGCCCTGGCTTTCGGTCGGAAGTGACCCAAATTGCAAGTTCTCTCTGCGTCGTCTCAGCGATCGAGGCGACTCCGCGGTGCTATTCCTGCACATAGATACACCGCAGAGACGCAGAGATCGCTGAGTTAACGCAAAGAGTGGAAACTGAACCACTACGCCCCAGCCGCCACGCTGTGCACTTTGCGGCTTCGTGGTTATAATCGCCGTTTCAAATTATGACTACAAAAACAGACACCGCCACCCTGAGCCCACTCGAATCTTATTTAGGCCGGCATGATGACGAGGCCTGGGCCGCTGCGCTGACGACCCTGCTGCGTTCGATTCATGAAGTGGACCGGAACGCCACGCAGATTTGGTTCGCGTTTTATCCGCTTTCTTTGTTTAGAGCTTTTCAACAAGCTGATGACCCGGAAGAGCTGGCGCGCCAACTACTTATCAAAGGCAACCACCGCCTTAAAGATCAGATCGATTCTTCTCACAAGTTCCTTTTTGGACACCGTTATTGGCCACAGGTGAAAGCTGCGGTCGAGGCAAACGCGTTGACGTTTATGCCGGTTGAAGGTGGGAAGCTTGCGGACGAAATCCTCCGGGTCGCGAGCGATGTAGCCAAAGCCAACGGACTGGACCAGGCGTTAGTGGCGGGCATTACGGCAGTCGCATTCATGACGCTGCAGCAAAGCGGATTGGCGGATTTCAAAGCTGCGCCGGGTGAAATGCTGCTGGATCGCAAGCATGCGAAGAAAACACCGGAACAGATTCTGAGCGAGCGGGCGAAGGACAATAGCCAGGGGCTGTTTGGGTTCTTGAAGACTGTCGATAAGAAGTGGGCCGTTACTTACGATGAAACGGACGATAACGCTTCTTACAAGATGAACAACGATCAGGACATGGCCTGGGGCGCAGCCGATGATCGCACGCGCAACTGGCGTGAGATAGATCCTCGTCGTCCCGAAGGTCCCATTCCGGTGGAGTGCCGTTCGGCGTCGTGTGGCACGTGCTGGGTCGGAGTTCTTGGTGGCGCGGAAAAGCTTTCAGATGTCGCTGTTCGCGAGGGGAAACAAATTAAGGAGTTTGGTTATATCAACACCACCGAGCCCAAGCCGTTGATTCGTCTTGCCTGCCAGGCAAAAACCTACGGCGCAGTTTCCATCGTTATCCCGCCGTGGAATGGAGTGTTTGGGAAATTTCTGAAGGCAAAGAATCAGACAGGGCAGGCAGGGGATCAATCATCCGAGCAGGTCGATTAGAAGTTCCGTAGCACGGAATGTTCATAAGCTTCAGCCGAACGCAACGCGGGGGCGAGACTGCCATTCAGTTTCGCTCCCGCGTCTGTTTAGGTCGAACGTCGTGAGCCATTATCCTGCAGCGACAATTGTTTGCTAGATGGCAGAAAAGAAAACTTCACCACTTTTATTCGTGATCGCGGCGGCGTTGCTCTGGAGCACCGGCGGTCTGTTCATCAAGTGGACTTCGATCTCCGGCCTCGAGCTTTCCTTTGGGCGTTCGCTGCTCGCGGCAATTACCGTCGCCATTTTCACTCGACATGAAGGATTTCGTCTCAACAAAGTAACAGCACTGGCCGCAGTTCTCTACGCCGCATTGCTGTTGCTCTTCGTGCTGGCCACCAAAGAAACTACAGCTGCAAACGCCATCTTCCTGCAATACACTGCACCACTTTACCTGCTGATTCTCGAGCCGTTGTTCTACAAGGAAAAATTTCGCCGGCGTGATTTGATTACGGTGGCGGCTTGCGTGATCGGCATGTCGCTTTTCTTCGTCGGCAAACTGCGGCCGCAGGATGTAACCGGAAATCTGCTGGCCCTCGCTTCCGGGTTGTGCTTCGCCTGCTACTTTCTGTTGCTTCGTCACCGGACGGCGCGAGAAGTGAACCGCGCGTCATCTGTGATTTATGGAAATCTGTTGTTGGTCCTCGTGGCTGCGCCGGCCGGCTTGAAAGTGTTGCCGCAACTTTCGCTACACGACGCTGTAAGTGTGGCCTACCTCGGAGTGGTGCAAATCGGTTTGGCTTACACGCTTTTCACGGTGGCAATGGCGAGAGGCGCCCGCTCACTCGACGCGGGAATAGTTGGATACATCGAGCCCGTCTTGAATCCTATTTGGGTGTTCTTAGTGATTGGCGAGCGGCCAAGTCAGTGGGCCTTGCTTGGTGGTGCGATAATCGTGTTGGCGGTTGTTCGCCACACGCTGCTGGCGGCCAGGCGCGGGCGTCGATCGGAAATACTATCCGCAGATTTCGCAGATTCCGCAGAGAAACCGGATGGAAAATGAGTTTGGGATTAACTACACCCCGACGACTTTGACACTTGGGTTTGTAGTCTGGAATCGGCGTAATCTGCGGATGCCGCCTCACCCGCCTTCAGACCGCAACTTCGCCGCCGCCGCAACGGCCCTCAGCCGTTCAACTTTCTGCTCGAAAGTTTCTCCCGGCACTGGTCCCGTATCGACGACGCCGACGTAAGTGCCCCTTAACATCAGAGTGCGATCTGCTTCACCAGTCGGTTTGTGTTCCGCCGCAGCGACAGGTTTTGGAGACGCTTCAACCGCGGGCGCGGCATCAGCCCCAGCTTCGGGTTCTGGCGGCGTCATGGCCGACTCGAGAACTGTCGCCACCACGGGTGCATCCGGAGCGACTGCGACTCCGCCACCTTCGTCGGCCCGTTGCTTGGCCGCCACCGATACTGCTTTGAGGCGCGCCACTTTTTGTTCAAACGTTTCACCCGGCTGTGGGCCAACATCCGCGACCCCGGCATAGGTGTAACGTTTGTTCAAAGTTCGATCCGGATTCGCTCCGGCTTTTTCCGCAGGGGCTTTCGACGCGGGAGCTGTCACCGGTTTCGCTGCGACTGGTTGGGCAGCCTTGGGCGTTGTCGCCGGCGCGGCTGCCGCTGGCGCGGTCGCTGGTTTCGCCGCTGCATGTGGCGCGGCGCTGGTTTCCATCACAAACACGCCGCGCGCGTCCTTCTTGATTACCGGCAATGTCCCGCCCGCAGCCTGCAGCAACGCGGAAAGTTCGGCCTCCACAAAACGAGATTGCTTTTGCGGATCGCGGACGTGTCCGAGCGGCGGACCCATGTAGAGCGTGCCGCAGATACTGCATTTGGAAAGCACATCGTCGCCGCGCAGGTGGACCACCGCGGCTTCACCGGCAGTGTTTAATTGTTTCAGGTGTCCGTTGCACAGCTTCCCCTTCGCGTTTTTCTCGTTACAGACTGTTTGCGCGTTGGTGATCCTTTTCGGCACCGCGGGAGTTGCGGACGCCTGATTAGCCGAGCCGGCTTCGGAGACAGTTGCGGTCATAGCTGCTGGTTGCTTTCCGAGAAGTGTGCTGGTGATTCCAGGACGAATATTACAGAGTGGATCGAAGGTGCGTCAACGAAACTAAAGGGCATGTGGTAGTGCCCTAATTTGAATTACTCCTCTGCGTGGTCTCAGCGTTCTCTGCGACTCGGCGGTTAATATTGCTGCCAACACACTCACCGCAGAGACGCAGAGCGCGCCGAGTTAACGCAGAGAATTGAAAATTAGGTCACTATCAGGCATGTCTTGGTTCAGTTTGCTTTGCACCCCTTTGCGAGTTCTTTGCGGTAAAACTTCAAGCGGGACCGCAAAGGTCGCGAAGCAAGACGCAAAGTTACGCAAAGAAAGAAGCGGAATACCAATTTAACCAGTGCAGATGAGGATGATCCACCAAATCACACGAGGTTAGGCCCGTGCCAAGTTAAGCCCGTGCCACTTTGAACGGGTCTTTGTTATGCTGGCAAGCTCATGCTAAATGATCTTCTCGGAGTAGTTTGGCGGCGGGTGCCAAGGCGCATCAGGCGTTGGATGGTACGCTCTTATCAGCCTCATTTCGCGGTCTCCGCGGGCGCGATCATTACAGACGACAAGGGCCGCGTGTTGTTGCTCAAGCACCGTTTTCGTCCCAGCCCCGGTTGGGGAATTCCTGGCGGCTTCATTGAAAGAGGGGAACAACCTGACGAGGCATTGCGGCGTGAGCTGCGTGAGGAAGCCGAACTCGAACTGAAAGATGTGAAGTTGTTTGCGACCAGGGCCTTCAATGAACCGAAACAGATCGAAATACTCTTCACCGCACGCGCCATTGACGACACTGAACGCCTCAGTTTCGAGATTCAGAAGGCTGCGTGGTTTGCGCCGGAAGAGTTACCGAAAGACTTACCGCAGGATCAAGCGAAACTAATAAAACGCGCGTTCGAAGATGGAGTCACGGCGGGGGATTGATGTATGCTAGCGGCCTCGAATTCAGTAAGGAGGATGAGTGCTGAGCGCTGAAACCCGCTGCCGGTTTCAAAAACTCGGAACTGGAGAACTGGTTGCTTATGGAAAACAAAATGGTAGATCTGATTCCGCCGCCTGAAGTTGTAATGGAGATGCTGAAACGCACCGGCGCTTTTCGCGAAGGACATTTCGTCTATCCCAATGGCAAGCATTCGCCTTACTACTTTCAGATGCCGCTCGCCTTTCGGTATTACGACACGGCGCGCGTATTGGCGGTGGCCTTGAGCCGGAAGTTCCGTGTGGACCGCGACATCTCCAGCCAGCTGCCAAAGGTTGCCGTGATCAGTCCCAGTTCGGGCGGCATCCCGGTAGCGTTTGGTGTGCGTGACGCGCTCAGCGCAGAGCAGATCTACTGGGCCGAGCAGGAAAACGGCAAACGCATGTTTCGCCAATACATAAATCAGGGCGAAGTGAATCCCTGCATCATCGTTGACGATATCATTCGCAGCGGACATGCAACTGAGGAAACCGCCGGGCTTGTAAAGGCACTAGGTTCCAAAGTGATAGGCTGCGGCGCGATCGTTAAGTTCACGTCGGCTGACGATAAGTTGGAAGATACGTCGGTCAAGTCGCTGGTGGAATTTGACGTGCGGATGTACGAAAGCGGCGACGAGTGCTCTGACTGCCAGAAGAATGCGCCGGTTGAGCACGTGCGGTTCTGAAAAAGCTGCTCGCGGGTCGGAATGCGAGTATCGGGCGAAACCAACTAATATTAATGGGCCGGTAAACTGGAGCGGGGCTAACAGGACTCGCAAGGTGAACCGGCCCCTTTATTTTTCTTCCTACCTACCCGAATTCAAGTTTTTGCGCCGCTAGCGTGTTG
Organism: Pyrinomonadaceae bacterium; assembly: GCA_963724185.1. Taxonomy (GTDB): domain Bacteria; phylum Acidobacteriota; class Blastocatellia; order Pyrinomonadales; family Pyrinomonadaceae; genus PSRF01. The sequence goes on from CAVRTN010000004.1 coordinate 1,068,093, forward strand.
GGGAGAAAAGAGAGCCTCCGTGCAACGAAGTCGGTACCACCGCGCGGTAGCGGGTGGGTAGCTCCCGAAACAAGATCGTTGCGCAATGCCAAGTACTTGTGAACGTCCTTAATGTGCTTACGGGAACCGACATCGTTTATGACGGCGACGACGGGGGCAAGATCGCTTACTACATGTTGCGTTGGGTGAACACACGCGGCGAGCGTGGGCCATGGAGTCAGACGTTCGCGGCGACGATCACCGCGTAGTTGGCCAACAGTAAGTCAGAACCGGGAGCGTTAGCGACCGGGTATACGTCAGCCTTCCTGATGCTCACGTATTACCCGGTCCCTAACGCTCCCGGTTCTGTATTCTTCGACCCACGCAGCGTGCGATAGACCGCCCGTGAATCACTCGTGTCACCCTGCTAGATCTCGTGACGATTTGAAAGCGCTTTGTCCATCGTCACTTCGTCAACGTATTCCAAATCACTTCCCACCGGCATACCCATCGCGATGCGCGTTACGCGCAGACCCAGAGGTTTTAGCAGGCGGCTGATGTAGTTCGCCGTTGCCTCGCCTTCAGTAGTCGGATTGGTGGCGAGTATCACCTCGCTCACTGCCACACCATCGTTGTTCTCAGGCTTAAGTCGCGGCAGCAGGTTCGCAAGATGCAACTCATTGGGCCCGATATGCCGCATCGGCGAAAGGCTGCCGTGAAGCACGTGGTAGACGCCTTTAAAACTGCGAGTCTTCTCCACCGCCACCAGGCTATGCGGTTCTTCCACAACACAAATCACTGAGTGGTCGCGCGAAGTAGAAGAGCAAAAGCGGCAGGGGTCGGTTTCGGTGAGGTTGTTGCAAACGGTGCAAAGGATGATTCGTTCTTTGACCTCCAGCAGCGCGGTGATCAGGCGTTGAATATCAGCATCGGGCGTGCGCATGAAATGGAATGCTAAACGCTGCGCGGACTTGTGCCCTATGCTGGGGAGGCGTTTCAGCTCGTCGATTAATTTGGTGACCGGTTCGGCGTATTCAAGCATGTTGCAGATTTCGGATTGCGGATGTCGGATTTCGAATTTCTCGTTCCCTCGGCGGATTTTAAATTCGCAGTCCGCAATTCGAAATTCGAAATTCTCAGCCCAGCAGGCCGCCGAGGCCCGGCGGCAGCATCCCGCCGAGTTTGCCCTTCATGGCCTCGTCAACTTTGCGATTGGCTTCATTGATCGCGGCAAGGATCATGTCCTGGAGCATCTCAACGTCGCCTTCCTTGACGGCTTCAGGATCGATCTTGAGCGACACGATTTCATGATTACCCTTCATCTCGACGGTAACTACTCCGCCGCCGGCAGAAGCATCAACCAGGAGTTCCTGCATTTCCTTTTGCATCTTCTCCTGCATCACCTGCGCCTGTTTCATCATCTGTTGAATATTGAATCCGCCGGGAAATTTCATTACGCGCACCTCTCTCAGTGTTCATTAGTTGTCGGATCTCGTTTCAAGGCATCGTAACTTTCCTCAATGACGAATGCAACGAAGGGGGGAACCATGGACGGCCACATTCAAGTCTCTGCGTTAACTCCGCAATCTCTGCGTCTCCGCGGTGAGTGTGTTTCGGCTGAACTAACCGCAGAGTCGCAGAGATCGCCGAGGCAGCGCAGAACAGAATCTCAAATGGATCTCTCCCTACAGATGGGAGGCTACCGTTCATGGCCCACTATCTGATATAAGCTTGGCAATGAGCCATGCGCATCCGGGTCAGACCGGCACGGTCGAATTCAATCTAAAAAGCGAGATCAAACTTTATTACGATCTGCGCACGCCCGCAGTTTTACCAGCGCCTTTGCTGATCGCGCTTCACGGTTACGGAGCAAACAAGAAGCAGATGATGCGCGAGGGGCTCGCCATGGCGCCTGCAGACTTTGCGATAGTCTCGCTACAGGGTTTTCATCAACACATGAAAGAGCCGAAAGAACCCGGCGGACCGCTGCGTTTCGGGTTTGGTTGGCTGACGAACTTTCACCCCGAAGATTCTGTCGCCATTCACCACCGAGCGCTGTTGGATATCATCAATCAACTGAAAGTCGATGGCGTAGTTGATCGTGAACGAGTTTTTCTCCTTGGTTTCTCTCAAACGTGCGCACTCAATTATCGTTTTGCGTTTAGTTACTCCGACGTATTGCGCGGTGTGATTGGAATCTGCGGCGGAATCCCTGGTGACTGGGAGACGAGTGAGACGTACTCGCCCACATCGGCGCCCATCTTTCATATGGCCGGAACGCGAGATGAGTTTTATCCGCCTACACGGGTTGCGGATTATGCCGAGCGGCTACGTCTCCGGGCTGAGAGTGTCGAGTTTCAGAGTTATGACGCAGCGCATGAGATAGTGCCGGCGATGCGCGAGGACGTGAGGGAATGGTTAGGTAAGCATGGTTAAACTAACGCCAAGGTGCTGGCTGTTTCTGTTTCTGATCGGCGTAATCCCGCTGCTCGTGTTTAGTTGCACCCAGACCTCTTCAGTGCGCAATGCGGTGACGGCATCTCCCGTGGCAGTGCCGTCGCCGACAGTTAAGCCGTTGCCCGCCAACGCGTCGCCGCAGCTGAAACAATTTCTCGAGGCCGCTATCGAGCAAAGCAAAGTGACGAAGGGTTACGATCCTGCCTGGGTCAAGATCGACTATCCGAATGGTGATGTGCCCCCTGAAACTGGCGTTTGTTCGGATGTGGTGGTGCGTGCTTTCCGCAAGGCGGGTATCGATCTGCAAAAGGAAGTTCACGAGGACATGCAGCGAGCCTGGGCGGAGTATCCAAAACGATGGGGAGCCCGCGGAACGGATACAAACATCGATCACCGCCGAGTTTTGAACCTCATGACTTACTTATCTCGCCAGCGGAAATCACTGGCCGTCACTACCGACCGCGTTAACTACTTACCCGGCGACGTGGTGGCCTGGGAATTGACCGATGGCATCGAGCACATCGGCATCATGACAAATCTTTCTTCCGAAACGTCTCAGAACTTATTGATTGTGCACAACATTGGCGCGGGCGCTCGCATAGAAGACGTGCTCATGTCCTGGAAAATTATCGGGCATTATCGTTACTTCTAAATTGGCCCCGGGGATAAACCTGAAACCACAATGATGCGAAAAACACTTTCCGCCGTGTTATCACTTTCGCTGCTGCCGTTGTTAGCGGCTGCGCAGGTTCCTTCGAAGTCCAGGGAGTCGCGGACCATTGCTTCAATTCGTGCGGTCCTGGACGCGCAGAGCGCGGCCTGGAATCGTGGCGACGTTGAGGGCTACATGAACGGCTACGCGCGCTCAACCAACACGATCATGGTTTCTGGTGACAACGTGACGCGAGGCTGGCAAACCGTGCTGGATCGTTACAAGAAGTCTTACAACTCGCGCGAAAAGATGGGAACGCTCACCTTCTCTGATCTCGAATACAAGCTGATGGGAAATAGCACGGCCATCGTAATTGGGCGCTGGCACCTGAAGCGCGCCGGTGATGAACCGCATGGTCGTTTTACGTTAATCTTCAAACGAACAAGACAAGGCTGGCGAATCGTTCACGATCACACGTCGAGCGCAAGTTAAGCTTCCTAACCTGGAGATTTTGATGTTGAAACTTTCCTGGTGACATCTGTTGGCTAACGACTCTCAAACAACACCGCCTCCTCCAAAGCTCGCCGCACTCGAACGAGACGTGGAGTCGCGCAGCAGACTCTTCAAGAAGGAACTTGGCCTTTTCGATCTGGTACTGACGCAGATTGTTTTTGTGGTAGGAACGATCTGGGTGGGCTGGGCCGCGAAACTCGGCGATCACCAAATGGTGTTTTGGTTGCTGGCCATCGTCACCTTTTACTTGCCGCTGGCCGCCGTAGTGATCTTCCTCAACCGCATGATGCCGCTGGAAGGCGGAGTCTACCAATGGGCCAAGCTGGCCTTCAACGACTTCGTTGCTTTCATGGTGGCGTGGAATCTCTGGATCTTCGGCATCCTGGTGATGTCCGGCATTGGACTGATCATCAAGAGAACCATCATTTACGCGGTTGGCCCACGTGCTGACTGGATGCGCGAAAACCGGCTGATGACAACTTTGATCTGCACGCTGCTAATGGTCATGATGATTGCTGCGTCGCGGCGAGGTCTGGTGCTCGGCAAATGGGTCCAGAATTTTGGCGGCGCGTTTTTATTGATAACCTTCGCCACTCTGATTCTGCTACCGTTCATTACCGCGGGTCGAGGCACGCTCGCTAACTACCACCCTTTTTCAACCAGCTTTCCGGAATTTAGTACCTACAATATTAATGTCTTCAGCAAACTTGCGGTGGGGGCACTCTCCGGCTTTGAATACATCGCCATTCTCGCGGGTGAATGCCGCGCGCCCGCACGAAATATCAGTCGTTCAGTAATGATCGCCGCGCCCATCATTGCCCTGATGTTCATCCTCGGAACAGGCTCAGTGCTGGCCTTCGTCCATCCTGACAACGTAGATCTCATCGGGCCGATTCCGCAGGTACTCAGTTTGGCTTTCAGTTCGTTCGGCTGGGTATCAATGCTGGTATCGCTCACGATTTTTGGCATAGCAGCGCGGCAAATCGCCTTGATGAGTATTTACTTTGCCGGCAACACGCGTCTGCCGATGGTGGCAGGCTGGGACAACCTGTTGCCTTCCTGGTTTGCGCGTTTGCACGAGCGTTATCGCACCCCAGTGAACTCGATACTATTTGTCGGGATCATTACCTTGGCGTTCAGCCTCGCGAGCCTGGTTGGCGTGCAGGAACAGGAAGCGTTTCAATTGCAGGACAACGCCGCCACCACGTTTTATTCGCTGATCTACATGGTGCTTTTCGCGATTCCACTGGTTGCGATCAAACGTTTCGGAGTCAAGGCGCCGATATGGTTGAAACTCGCGGCGGTCTCGGGTTTTGTAGTCTCCGTGATCGCGTGTTTCTTTACCCTCGTGCCGATTACCCCCGTGGACAATCCTGTAATGTTCGCCGCGAAGATTATCGCGGTGGTCGTGGGCGCTAACATTTTTGGCGTGGCGCTCTACCGACTGCGCAAGCAGTCAGGGGTCTAAGGCAACTCTTTGGAGTGCGCTGACCTGTCAGCACTTTGGTCGCTCACTTACCCTCGCGACGATGCGCCGGCGTTTCAAGTCCGTCTCCCAATGAATGCTCGCAGACAAAGGCAACGCCAGGGCGCCGCACTCCAGGGAGTTGACCCTGACGCACTGGCCTTAAAATCGATCCTGTGATAAACCCTCCGGGCGCTAAAGAAACAAGAATCCTAACCCCCAAAGGAGACTGAGTATGAGTGTAAACACTGGACGTGTAGTGCTTGGCGGTTTGCTAGCCGGCCTCGTATTGAACATCGGAGAGTTTATCTTCAACGACTTCATAGTTGGGGCTCAGATGAAGACCTGGTTGGCGGCGCACAATTTTGCGGAACCAGGCGGGAAGTTTGTAGCTACCGCGGTGGGCCTGACATTCGTTATGGGAATTGTCATCGTGCTGACCTACGCGCTCATCAGGCCGCGACTCGGTCCGGGTGTTAAGACAGCGATCATCGCCGGCTTGCTTTCGTGGTTTGGTTGCTACATTTATGTGGGCATCATCAATGGCGTGCTCTTCGGCTTTACGATGAACGTGATCGGACTTGCGATCGTTTGGGGATTGGTGGAATACACGCTCGCCGCAATCGTGGGGGCTTGGGCCTACAAAGAAGCTTGATTTGCAGAGATTATGAGATAGAAGTTGGCAAGTTCACTCGCCGTAATTAATTGCTCGCAACTCGTCACCCTGAAAGGGCCCGCTCGTCCGCGGGTCGGGGCGGAGCTGCGCGAGCTCTCGATCATCACGGACGGCGCAATGCTCGTACGCGGTGATCGGATTGAGCAGGTCGGCACACGCGACGAAATCGAGCTCTTAATAGGAAATAGCTACGCCGATTGCGAGCTGATTGATGCCGGCGGCCGAGTCGTTTTGCCGGGTTTTGTCGATGCTCACACGCACCCGGTCTTTGCCGGAACGCGCGCTGGAGAATTTGAAGAACGCGCTGCGGGCGCCACTTATCAGGAGATTGCCGCGCGGGGAGGCGGGATTCAATCAACTGTTAACGCTACCCGAGCGGCCGGCGCAGATGATTTAGTCGAAGCTGGCCGGCGTTATGCCCAATGGTTTCTGCGCGGTGGAACGACGACCGTGGAAGCCAAGTCGGGCTACGGCCTTTCGCTTGAGGATGAGTTAAAGATCCTTGCGGCGATTAAACGGCTGGACCAGGAAACTGCGCTACGCTACGTGCCGACCTTTCTCGGCGCCCACTCGATTCCGCCGGAGTATCGCGCGCGGCGCGCTGAATACATTTCACTTTTGGTGGATGAAATGATCCCAGAGGTGGCCAGCCGGAAGCTCGCTGAATATTGCGACGTGTTTTGCGAGGAGAATGTTTTTACGATTGACGAATCGCGCCGGATTCTTTCCGTGGCGCGCGAGCATGGGCTTGGACTGAGAATGCATGCGGATCAGCTTTCACTATCCGGCGGGGCAAAACTGGCCGCTGAGCTGCGCACCGCGACCGCCGATCATTTGGAACACACTGACGCCGAGGGAATTGCCGCGTTGAGATCTGCAGGAGTTCAACCGGTGCTCTTGCCTGGTTCAGTTTATGCGCTTGGGTCCACTCGATATCCGCAGGCGCGTGAGATGATCGATGCTGGTTTGGCCGTTGTGCTGGCGACGGATTTCAATCCAGGCTCGTCGCCCACGCCCTCGATGCCGATGGTTCTGTCGCTTGCGTCAACACACATGAAGATGTTGCCGTCGGAGTCGATCACCGCCACCACAGTCAATGCCGCTTACAGTCTGGGCCGTGGAGACGAGATTGGCTCACTCGAGGCGGGGAAGATCGCCGACTTTGTGATTCACGACTGCGACGACTATCGCGACCTGGCTTACTTCTTTGGGATTGAACATCCGTGGAGAGTGTTTGCTTTAGGACGGCCTGCGTTCAATCGCTCGTGACTAACTTTTATCCCGTGTACCAGGTGAATAATCGAGATGCGATCTTCAACGCAGAGGGCACGGAGCAACGCAGAGGACGCAGAGAAAAAATAAATTGACGCCTGCGATCTTTGTATTTATTATCGCCTCCAACACTGGAAAGGAGGTGATTGAAAATTTATGAGTTCTTATCACAGTGAGGTGGCTGCGGCCTGACCTCTGAACCAAATCTGATTGTTAGGATTAGTGTTCAGTCGTCTAACCTGCAGGTGCTCCTCCTTTTCAGGAAACAGTATCTTGCGGGTTAGCCTCAGGCCAATCCGAACAGTTCACCGGAAGCCGTTCATGAATTAGATCGTGGACGGCTTCTTCACTTTCCACCTGCAAACTACCTTAATCGTTTGCGACTTCTCATAACATAGACTGGGACCGCGGGCGTCCCGCCCGCAGTGAGCGCGTAGCGCGAAAGAATGCCGTTCATCGGTCTGTCAACTCTGGTTTATTGGCGCTTATAGGCTTCGCGCCTGCGGCGCGTTGCGCGCGAGACGCCCGCGGCCCCAGTGAAGAGGCGCGCGGAAGCTCCCAGGAAAGATCGGCACGCGCATCTTTGTGCCAACTCCGTGCGACCGCCGGACGGCTTCCGGGTACGGTCGGACGCCATTGCGAGACCGCCAGCCGCCCATTCGCGAGAGCTTAATCTCGACCGAAAAGCCTCATTTATCGCAGGATCGCCTTCAAGAACAGCTACCAGCAGCCGGCGTAGTCGATCTGGCCATTTGGCACCCAGGACTGAGAACCCTCATCCCAATCGTGCCACACCCAGAAGTAGTGAGTGCATGGACCGCCGTTGGGCGGATTCTCATTTCCCGGTTCAATCGTGACTGGAAGTGTGAAACATAGCCACGCGCAAGCCGGAGAAGGGAAAAACTCCAAAGTGCCGGAGCACGGAGGCGGTGTAGGAGTAGGTAAGGGACACGCGGGCCGGACGCAACAGTTTCCATCGGCAACGTAAAGATCAGGGCAGCCATCGTTGTAAATTCCAATCTCCGGGAGGTCAGGATTTGTGCAGTAGTCTCTGGCGATTCCGCTCGCGCAGTTGCTCGGCGCGATGATCGGACATGGCACAGGGGTCGGTACCGAGGTTGGCGTTGGCGTTGGAGTCGGAGTCGGAGTCGGAGTGCCTTCACAGGCGGTTAGGACGATACGTTGACACGCGAAAAGGTTTCCATTTCCAAGCACACATTCGATAGACCCGCTGGTGTCTGCCGACACACAGTTCATTTTTGGATCGGGACAACTCTGATGATAGGCCTTTGCTGAGGAGGACAATTGACACAGGCTATTTCAACGAAGGGAATGAGCGTGGTGCAGCCGATCCCCGGACAGCAGTCCTGGGGCGGCGCGGTTGACGCAACCGAGGCGGTTTTCGAAAGGTTTGAAAAGAAATTCACCGGCAATAGGCTCGCCGGTGAATTACCGTTCAACTGTGTCTCGGTTCTTTCCGGGGCGATTTGCCAAGCTAATAGATCCGGCAAATCTCCAAAACCTTTAGGTATACAAGTCCCAAAGCCTGATCTTTGATTAGTGATTCGGGGAATCGGGAGTCCCTCGGTTCCAACGAATCCTGTGCCGTCCCCGAAATTAATGAACTGAAATATCGCTCGAAGCTTTTTGGGATGGGGACGCTTCTCTTCTCGATTACCTATCTCCCAACCCGCCAAATTACCAGGATGGATTTTGAGGACCACAGTTTCACCGGGCAAAATTCCAATATCGATTGGTCGCGCTTTTACCCTGATATCCCCCAACTCTACAGGCCCAAAATCGAGCGGGAAAGCAATATCGTATCCTTTGGCGGCTTTAACGTCCGTGAATAGGTAGACAGAAAGAAAATAGATGGTCTTCTCCCCCGTGTTCGTAACCTCAAGCTCAAAGTCGCGAGCCCACTTCTCATTTTTTAAATCCTTAAACTCTTTTTCCTTCTCCTTCTTTATCTTGATTTTGAGTGGAATATGCTTCGGAATCTCATCCTCAAGCTTTCGTCCGTCTTCCTCGCTTTGCGCCTTGAAGGAAGCAATTTCTTGCGCTGTGGGCTTGAGCTTTAAATTGTCCTTGCCGCGAAGGACCCTCATTTTTAACTTGGCTGATTGTTGGTTGGGTTGACCGATGATGTAACGGGCGGCAACGACTAAGCTCCCAGATATCACGAGGAGCGAAAGGGCCAGACCGAGACGCTTATTCAGCATGTTTGTCTCCTTAAAGTTGAGGGGCGGAAACTGAGTGACGGCTCGGTATATCAAGGATTAAAGGCAAAAGCAACATGAATACTCGGCCCGATGCTGGTAAAGTATAAGCCTGGAGAATGGTGAACTACTCGAACAAGCGGAACGGAATCGTCGTCTATGCGCTGCTGCTGATGGCAGCGTTTTCTTTTCGCGTGGCCCTCGGCAGGTTTCTGCCCAACGAGGAACCGGTTGATAGCCAGGTCTATGCTCAGCTTGCTCGCAACCTCATCGAGCAGCGGGTTTATTCGCCCGCGCTCGAACCGCCCTTTGAGCCCTCGTTTCTCCGTGTCCCCGGCTATCCCTTTTTTCTCGCTGGGGTTTATTCGCTATTTGGAATGGAGAACAACGCGGCCGTTCGAGTGGCGCAGGCCTTCGTTGACACAGGCTCGTGCGGATTGATCGCTCTGATCGCTTCTCTTTGGGAGCCGGATCGAAGGCGGAAACGTCTGACTGCGATCGCCGCGCTGGCCCTGGCCGCTTTTTGTCCGTTCACCGCGATCTATGTTGCGACCGTACTTCCGGAAACGCTCACAATTCTTTTTTCACTTGCGATGGTTTTGACCGCGACTCTCGCTTTCAAAGCCATCACTCAAAGGAAAGTAGCTCTGTGGTGGAGCGCATGCGGATTGCTCGCCGGCGCGGGCGCGCTGCTGCGTCCGGATGCCGGGCTCTTCGCCGCGGCGATAGGAATCACTCTGGTAATCAGCACCATCGTGCGTGCAAGTGGAGCTTCCTTTACCAAACGGCGAGACGAAATTCTGTACAGATTTGCGCGTGCGTCAGTACTTGTCGCGTTGTTTTCTTTAGCCTTTTGTGTCGTGTTGGTTCCCTGGGCGCTTCGCAACCACCGCGTGTTTCGCGTTTTCCAGCCGCTCGCCCCACCGTATGCCGTGATGCCTGGAGAGTTTGTGCCGCGGGGATATTTCTCGTGGCTGCGGACGTGGGTGGACGACACTCGGTACGTTGGCCCAATGATTTGGGGATTGAACGAATTTCCAATCAAGCTCGAAGACATTCCCGACAAAGCGTTTGACACGGCTGAGGAAAAGCTGAGGGTGGCGACGTTGCTGGAAAAGTATAACCAGGCACAATCGCCAGATCTGAACATAGACGACGACGGCGCGTTGGAGAGTCCTTCCGCTACAGAAGAACCAGGCGCGTCCCCTGAGGAAGCGGAGCCAGATCAGGAGATGGGTCAACCTGAGGAACCCGTTGAGCCCGATCCGGACGAAACGTCTGGCGCTGAACCAGGCGATGAATCAGCTGAACCAAATGAGTTAACGGAGCGAGCGCCGGCTCAAATGTCACAGATGACACCGGAGATTGATGCTGGTTTCGCGCGAATTGCTAAGGAAAGAATCGCGCGCAAACCGGTTCGTCATTACCTGCTTCTGCCGTTTAGGCGCGGCGTTTCGCTCTGGTTTGATACTCATTCCCAATACTACCCTTTTGAAGGCGAGCTACTGCCGTTTCAAAATCTGGACGCTAAATCTCAACAACAGATTTGGCTGCCACTGTTTGCCGGCCTCACCTTTCTCTGCACAGTTTTAGGCATACTGGGAGGTAGGAGATTGTGGGCGTCAGGCGAGTTTGAGGCGCGACGGTGGTTGATGCTGGCGACGCTTTTGATCTTGTTGAGGATTGCTTACTTCGCGACATTGGAAAATCCAGAGCCGCGCTACACAGTCGAGCTGTTTCCGATCCTGGCAATACTGGGCGGGATTGCGTTAACTAGCATCCTTCATTCAATCACATCCAGAAGACGAAAGTAGGACAGGCATTCTTGCCTGTCCATTCTAGATTTAACTTCTCGATATGTGGACAGGCAGGAATGCCTGTCCCACTGTGCATGTCTTCCGGAAGTGTCCTACTGCGGGGTGCTCGATGCAGTTGGTTTATCCGCTGAAGTTGAACGCGCTGGATCCGAGGTGTGCAGGTGGATCACTCTCCAGTCTTTTCCGATCCGCTTGAAAACCAGCGTCATGCGACCCGACGCTGAGTCGGGCGCGCCTTTAAACGTTTGCGACTGCGTCCACAAACAGCTCACCACCGCTCCATTCGTGCCCAGCATTGAAATCGAAACGTCGCGCACGTCGAGCTTCACGTCTTTCACGTCTTTGTAAGAGCTTTCCCGGTTACGACGCATCTGCTCCCAGCCCTTTGTGACGGTGCCGTTGCTATTGAAAAGAATTAGACGCGGAGAGTTCCAATAAATATTAGTGACCGCATCCACGTCGGCTCTGCGAATGCCGTTGAGCAGTTCGTTAAAGGCATCTGAAACACTGCCGGCAACAGGGGCTGGAGTCGCGGCAACTTTGGGCTTGGGTTGTGTGCGACGAGCTGCGGGCGGCGTGGTGGTTGGCTTCTGCACATCGGTGCTTTGGGCAGGTTCTGTCGCAGGCTTGTTTGTGTTAGTGGTAGTCGTGCGAGGGCGCACGGTCTGCGATGAATTTGTGTTTTGCGCCTGGGCCGATGTTACGGTGGCAATAACCAAAAAGGAGCCGACTACAAGTCTATTAAGCATAAGTTGTTCCTCAGGATTTTGGTCGAGATGTCTAACTGAAGGTTACCCGGAGCATTCATCTAGCTCCATGGTACTCCACTCCGCAGTCTTTCAACAGAACGTTTTTGACCGAGGAGATCAAACACCTCAAACATCGAGGGTCCAACAGCTTGTCCGGTGAGCATTGTGCGCGAGCCGTTGATTAGTAGTCCCGCCTTCACTTCCGTCTCCTCCGCCAATTGACGCAGCGCAGCCTCGGCGGTTTCGGCGGTAAACGGATCCGAATTTTCGAGGCGTTCGGCCAGCGCGATTAATAGTTCGCGAGTGCGAGGATCTCTGCGGAGGTTTTTGTTCACTGCCGCCTCGTCGAAATCGAAGTCATCTGAAAAATAAGCGCGGCCCTGTTCGGAGAAATCTTTGAGCGTGTGGTAGCGCTGGCGAATCAAGTCGAGAGTTTTAACAAACCACTCGCGGTCGTCGTCATCGTATTCTTCGCGCCAAAGTTTGTTCGCGCGCAACTCAGCTTTCACCATCGGCAGGAGTTCTTCAACGGGCATGGAGCGGACATACTCCGCATTCATCCAAAGCGCCTTTTCGTCGGTCCAGTGGCGCGGATCGTTTTCCTGAAAATTAAAAACTGCCGGAGAGCGATGAATAGCCTCGAGTGAAAACTGTTCGACCAGTTCGTCCACCGTCAGCACTTCTTTCCCGTCCGGAGGCGCCCACCCGAGCAACGCCAGGAAATTGCGAAACGCGGCGGGGATGAATCCGCGGTCGCGATAAGTGGTAAGGGAAACCACCTCGCCATGTTTTCGTTTTGAAAGCTTCCCTTTGTTAGGTGCGAGGATTAGTGGGAGATGGGCAAACTCCGGCACCTCTGATCCTAACGCCTGATAAAGTAAAATTTGCTTGTGTGTGTTCGTCAGATGATCCTGGCCGCGAATCACATGCGTGATTCCCATCTCAATATCATCAATCACGACCGATAGGTTGTAGAGAGGATGACCGTCAGATCTTAGTAGTACGAGGTCTTCAATCTCGGAGTAGTCGCGATCCTGAGTGCCGTAAACAATATCTTCAAAATGCGTTTTGCCTTCGCGTGCAACTTTCAAGCGCACTGCGAAAGGCTCACCGGCTGCGGCGCGAGCGTCAGACTCCTCCTTTGATATGTCGCGGTAAGGATTGCTGCGAGCGTCTACACCTTCCAACGCATGCGCGCGGGCCCGATCCGCAACCCCCTGCTTGACCCCCGCGTCATCGCGCTCCCGCTTGGGGGTGAAGTCTCGATAGGCTTTACCTTCAGCGAGGAGTTTGTTGGCAGCCGCACGGTGTTTGTCCGCATTCGCCGACTGAAAGACCATCTCTTCATCGAAAGTTAACCCAAGCCATTCGAGCCCTTCGATGATCGAACGCGTCGATTCGTCAGTTGAACGTTGGAGATCGGTATCTTCAATCCGAAGCAGAAACTTGCCGCCGGTTTTTCGCGCGTAGAGCCAGTTGAAGAGTGCGGATCGAGCGGCGCCAATGTGCAGGTAACCCGTTGGCGATGGAGCAAAGCGTACGCGAATTGTCATAGTTGTTAGAAGTCAAAGTACTAGAGGTCAAAGGTCAGAAATCAGAGATCAGTAGGAATGCGTGAACGCCTTCTGACTGCTGATCTCTGACTTCTGACCTCTGTTTTCTGACCACTGATACTGGCGGAGATGACAGGATTCGAACCTGTGAAGGGCTTTTGACCCTTAACGGTTTAGCAAACCGCCGCCTTCAGCCACTCGGCCACATCTCCGTGCCCCGGAAAGGCGAAAAAATCATTCTAGTCGGCAGGTAAAGATTGTCAAGGGACGGGTCAGAAACGCTGGTTGAGTCTATTGCGGATTTGTCGGAACTGCCTGCGTTAGCGGGCGGACCCTCCCCCACGTTGACCGTCCTAAGTAGGAAGCCGCCCGTTACGCAGGCGGTTCTGACTAGGACCGTTGAATGGCCATTAACGTCAAGTCGTCGAAAGGCGCTCGACCCTGCGCAAACGTTTTGAATTCACCCAAACTAAGATCAAGCAACCTGCCGGGTCGGCTGTCGGCCTTCTCCTGCTGTAAGAGGAGCGAAAGGCGATCAATTCCAAACTCCTGACCGCTTGAGTCGGCTCCTTCCGAAAACCCATCTGTGTAAAGAAAAAGTGAGTCTCCGGGCTGCATCTGGAACGAGGTACAGGAGAAACTTTCGCTGCAAAAAACTCCGATCGGCAAACCCGTCGCATTGATGCGCGTCACTGTGCCCTGCTGAACCAACAAGGGAGGCAGATGACCTGCGTTGCAGATCTGCACCTCACCATTTGCTTTTGCACGACCGTAGACCAGCGTCGCATATTGTGTCGGTAACGTGCTGTCGCAGAAAACCCGACTCGCTCTCTCAACCATCTGTTCGAGCGGCAGGTTAATCGAAATCAGCGTGCGAAACATCGCGTGCAGGTGGGCCATCAACATTGATGCGGCGACGCCTTTTCCCGAAACGTCGCCCAGCACAAAATGCAACGCGCCATCCTCACCCTTGATCAGATCGCAGTAGTCTCCACTTACCGCGCCTGCGGGTTGGTAATGATAGGCGACTTCCCATCCATCGATTCGCTGGCTGCGTTCCGGGAGCAATCCATTCTGAATCCTCGCAGCGAGTTCCAAGTCATCTTCGAGCGCGCGCTGTTCGCGCGGGGTTAAATCGCCAAGACAAACTCGAACCAGAGGATCCGCCAGCAACCTCTCCGGCTCGACGGGATCATGGCAAACTTCGCACAGTCCGTAGACTCCGTTGTCCATCCGATGTAAGGCCGCGTCCACTTCATGCAGCAATCGGGATAACTCTTCGGGCCGGTGAAATGGTGTGGCTACGGATTCCAAACGCTGACGACGATCGAGTAATTGTTCACGGAGTAGCGGCTCAATAGCGGTAACCATTGTTCGTCCTTCCTGGATTTTCGTTGTTAGGCCACGAGGCTCGCGGGTCTTGGGGCACGTTGAAGTTGCACCGGTAGTTTGGGGGCGCAACAGATCTTTGCCAACCGCGCGCGGTCGTTTTGCATCGCCGAATCACTCTCGAGCCAGGCTCGAACCTCGTGGACAATTCTGGCGGCGTGCGCATCCGGGGGATCAGCGATCCGGTAGTGAATCCACTTGCCATCCCTGCGAGCCTCAACTACTCCGGCGCGTTTCAGATATGCCAAATGACGAGAGATTTTCGGCTGGTTTATTTTCAATACCTCGACGAAGAAACACACGCAGACTTCGTCGTCGCCCATAAGATTGATCAGGCGCAAACGCGTGCGGTCCGCGAGGGCCTTAAACAGTAGTTCACCGCTATTTTCTTTAGTTCCCATCGTGTGTTTTGCGACAAATTCGTAGGCTGTTTTATTACGAAGTTGGCGCTGTAAGAGTTCCTCTTTACCAGGATAATTTAGGTCGAAAGAACGTTTATTTCTATCCGGTTCTTGCGGCTTAATCCAGGGTCGTTTTCGCCTCGGCTTAATCGCCGATTACCAGCTCGCTTCGTCTTTCAAGTAGGACGGTATCGCGCCAAACGCCGTCTAATTGAGCAATGCGCTCGCGCCTTCCTACAACCCGAAATCCGCAACGCTGATGCAATATCACGCTCGCTTCATTCTCCGGAAAGATGCTGGCTTGCAGCGTCCAAACATGGTGTGCCTCTGACTCCGCTATGAGCCTTTCCAGCAACGCCTTACCCACACCCTTGCCGCGCCAGGCACCGGCGACGTACACACTCGTTTCGGCCACCCCAGCGTAAACCGCGCGCGTAGAGACCGGCGCTAGTGCGGCCCAGCCAATGACATTCTCTTGAAGGGTGGCTACGAGTCGGGCTGTTGAGAGATGAGCCTTGTCCCAATCGACCCACGAGGGGATCGCAGTTTCAAACGTCGCTTGGGCAGTGGCGATTCCATCCTGGTAAATCGAGCTTACTGGCGGCCAATCTTCCGCAGTCAGAACCCTGATGTGAAGTTCCTTGACTAAAAAACCATCCTGATTCATATACGTCTTGACAGATATGACTTCAAGAGCTAGAGTCTAATACATTCGCTTGAGCGAATATGAATTCTAAAGGAGGATAGTCATGGATAGCAAGTCTGGTAGTCAGGTGACCGCGCTGAAGGCCCACGTGGCGCTCAATGTTCGAAACGTTGTCAGGAGCACCGAGTTTTACAATAAAATGCTTGGAATTGAACCGAGCAAAGTCCGCACGGGGTATGCGAAGTTTGATGTGCAAAACCCGCCCTTGAACTTAACGCTCAACGAGGGTGTGGTTACTGAGCGAGGCGCGCTCTCGCATATGGGAATACAGGTTGGCTCGACTGAAGATGTGCTTGCCACGCGCCAGAGATGGGCGGAAGCCGGACTGTTAACCCGTGACGAAATGCAGACTAACTGTTGTTACGCGACGCAGGACAAGACCTGGGTGCGCGACCCCGATGGCAATGAATGGGAAGTGTTTGTCGTGTTGCAGGATAATCTTCCGGAGACGTCGCCGTGTGAATGCGGAGAGAAGGTAACTAGCGCGGATTCTCAGTCAGCCATGGCAGCTGCGCCGGGAACGTGTTGTGGCCCCACGACGATCGGCATCGAACGCCGTGAATCAAATTCCTGTGCGATCGCAGAAGGGTAGACGTGGCAAATCGTAAACGCGTATTGATTCTCTGCACCGGCAATTCAGCCCGCAGCCAAATGGCGGAAGGGCTTTTGCGAGACATGGCCGGCGACCGGGTTGAAGTGGCTAGCGCGGGGATGGCGCCTACTCGCGTTCGACAAGAAGCGATCGCTGCGATGAAAGACATCGGCATCGACATCAGCGATCAACGCGCGAAGTCGATCGAACAATTCACAAACGACAAGTTTGATTATGTGATCACGGTTTGCGATAACGCGAAAGAGCAGTGTCCGACATTTCCAGGTGCGACTCAGATCCACTGGAGCATTGACGATCCCGCGGTCGTAGTCGGCGATGACAACACACGGCTCCAGGCATTTCGCATCGCTCGTGATGACTTGCATCAGCGACTGCGCGAGTTCACGAAGAGTAATCTGGGCCAGCCAGATTAAATGCAAAAGGTCCGAGCCTCACTGAGGATCGGACCTTTGCCTAATCAAGAACGACTTGGGAGCTAGAGGGGTTTAGTCCTGAGTTCCTGTCGTTCTTTCCTGCGCTCCCCGCGTTCTTTGATACGCTGTTCGTGTTTTGCTTTACGTTCAGCCTTCCGCTCTTCGAGCCGGGCTCTTTGTTCAGCCGTCAACACTCCAGACATTTCTGCGCGCGCGCCTTCCATCGAGGCACGAATTTCCTCGCGCAAAGCTTTCGCGCGCGTGCCGTCTTCAGTGCTGAAGGTGCCGGCCATGCGCTTCTCACGGAGTCTGACTAGTTCTTCGCGTTGTACCTTGGTGCTTTCGAGTCTGCGCTGCATGATCGCGCGACTTTGTTCTCGCTGTACTTCGCTGAGATTCAAATCACGCATCAAGCGACCCATTCCTGGACCGCGACGTCCCATTCCTTCAGGACCTTTATGGCGGCCGGCGCCTTGATGACGACCCATACGCGCGCGCATTCTTTCCCGGCGCTGCTCAATTCGTTCGCCACGCATCGTTCCGTCCGGCGCAGGAGGGGTCTGCGGCTGGGGCTCCTGGGCGAAGGCAACCATGCCTCCCGCCAGAATTATTCCGACTATCCCGAGCAAACTTTTTCGCATAAACATTTCTGTCTAACTCCTTCAGGGCATTTAAATATGATTGATTTAGGGGACTTCTCGTAGTTCTCGGGGATTAGACGCCGTGACGCGGAAAGAAGTTTGGAAAGATCGCGGGATGTCAGAACTATTTAGAAAAGCCCTCTAGCTAAACTATTTAGAAAAGCCCTCTGAGTTTAAGTTTGGCAAGTTAGTAGCCTTGGGCTCAGCGAGCCCAAGGCGGTCCTTTGCCGAAGCTGAAACTGCGCCAGGCATGATTGGTCGGCGGCACGTATTGTTCCATGATGGTTAATGCACGGCGCCGGTTTTTGCTTTTCACCTTGATTGCCGTTTTTGCTTTTGGTCGTTCCGGTAAGAGAGTGTAAGCCAGATTCCGTTCGGCGTGGCAAAAGTGCAACTCGCCATTGAGATAGCGGCGCACGCGTACCTTGCCTTTGGCCACTTGCGTTTTGCGCGGTGGCTGTAGCTGATAGAACTGATTCTCAAACCTCACGATCCAATCAGCACTCAAAGTTCTTTCTTCCTCGATGCAAAAGATGCTAGCCAGGTCATAGCCTTTGGCTGAACGGTGAAAGTCCACCGCCGAGCGCGGCGCGACCGCAAACTTCTGATTGAGTTCAGCGCAATAACCCTGCTGCAAAAACTCATTGCCGGCGGCGATAGTGCTGATCCCCGCCAACCGCAACTCCTTGACCAACCGGTCCTGGTAAGTACCGTGGTTGCGCTCCACCCGGCCCTTGGCTTCCGGAGAATGGGCCGTGATGATCTTGATGCCCAGTTGCCGGCAGGCGCGCCCAAACTGCGTCAGCACTTCTTCGCCACTATCTGCTGCTTTTTCTCTGGTCTTTTCATCAACTACGTAGACATTCTTTTTATCGGTATACAGGCTTTGCGGTATCCCGTAATGGTCGATCCACTGCCACAGCACTCTCATCGCCGCAAAGATTGTTTCCTCCTCATCCAGCGATGACTCCGTAGTGCCTTGGGCATCATCCACCATGTTCATCAAACAACACTTGGCGGCCCGCTCCTCAAACCATCTGTGATGCGACCCATCCATTTGCACTAACTCGCCAAAGTGCGCCCGTCGCTCCCGCCAACTCCGATGCTTTGCTCGCTTACGTCGCTTCTGCCACAGCCCCGCTTTCATTAACCAGCCGCGCAGCGTGTCGTGATCCACCACCCAGCCCTCAAGGGCCAGCTTCTCCGCCGCCAAGGTCGGACCAAAGTCGGGATAGCGCTCCTGATAGCGCGCCAACACCGCCGCTTTGAACGCGGCTGGCCGCCCCCGGTTTGACGGTCGCCCGCGGCCCTGATGCACTAACCCCCGATCTCCTTGCTCGCAATACCGTTGGTATAGTCGCCGTAAATAACGATACTCCAGCTGACACAGCGCGGCCGCTTCCTTTTGCTGCAACTCTCCCCGCTTCACTCTGGCAAAGATCTTCAGCCGCTCACGTTCCTTCGCACTCATCAACAATGGTCCTCTCATTTGCCCACCCTTTCGGGTGCGACATCCTAGAGGGCTTTTCTATTCAGTTTCGCAGAGGGCTGTTTTATCTAGTTACCACAGGAAAGATCGCGGGATTGACTTTATAAGCAGAGCAGAGTACTTTACGCGACAAAGAGCGCTGACTGGACGAAGCGACTTACGGATTGCCGCTCTTTGGGAAATGCGCGCGAACGTTCCAGTAGTAAAAATCTGAACTGCCACGATACAATAACCAGCAAATGAACCTACTCGAGAAAGTAAACTCGCCAGCAGATCTGCGGCGACTGCCCATTGATGAATTGCAGTCTGTTGCCGACGAAATTCGTCAATACATTCTGGAAACGATGTCGCGGATAGGCGGGCACACAGGCGCCTCGTTGGGAGCGATCGAGTTGGCAGTGGCGCTGCACTACGCCTTTGACACACCGCGTGATCGGCTGGTGTGGGACGTTGGCCACCAGGCTTATGCCCACAAGATTTTGACTGGACGCCGTGAACAGTTGCCGACGATTAAACAATACGGCGGGATCAGTGGTTTTCTGCGTCGCGACGAATCTGAATTTGACACTTTCGGCGCGGGTCATGCTTCGACTTCGCTTTCTGCGGCGCTGGGAATGGCGATCGCGCGTGACAAGAAAGGCGAGGACCATCACGTAGTCGCCGTGATTGGCGACGCTTCACTGGCAGGCGGAATGGCGATGGAAGCGATCAACCAGGCTGGACATCTTAAGAGCCGTCTCATTGTCGTTCTAAATGATAATGAAATGTCGATTGCGCCGGCGGTTGGCGCGTTGACGGGATATCTGAATCGCATTCGCGGCGCCCATGGATACCATCGCTTCAAGGATGAAGTCGAAGAAACTTTGCTGGCGATTCCTTCGGTGGGCGAACGGCTCCATCACGCGGCCAAGACTGTCAAAGACGCGATTGCTGCGGCGGTGTTGCCGGGAGCATTAATTAACGAACTTGGTTTCAAGTACATCGGTTACGTGGATGGACACAACACGCGTTCGCTGGTGAAGGCCCTGCACGAAGCGCAACAGATCAAGGACGGGCCGGTGATTGTTCACGCGTTAACGACCAAAGGCAAGGGACACCCAACGGCGGAAAAGGATTATTACCGTTGGCACGCCACCGGGCCCTTCGATTTGAAAACAGGCAAGGCAATTAAGTCGGCAGCCAGTGCGCCAACCTATACGGCGGTCTTCGGAAATACTTTGACGGAGCTGATGGAAAAGGACGAGAAAATTATCGCCTTGACGGCAGCGATGCCGGATGGAACGGGAATCTGCACGGCGCTCGAAAAGTTTCCAGAGAGATCCTTCGACGTTGGCATCGCTGAACAGCATTGCGTCACTTTTGCTGCGGGCATGTCGTGCGAGGGACTGAAACCCGTTTGCGCGATTTATTCCACCTTCTTGCAGCGCGGCTTCGATCAACTTGTGCACGACGTCTGCATTCAAAACCTGAATGTGAAGTTTGCCCTGGATCGCGGAGGAGTGGCAGGCGGAGATGGCCCCACTCATCATGGTCTTTTGGATATCTCGTATTTAAGGGGAGTGCCCAATATTGTAGTGATGGCCCCGAAAGACGAAGGCGAGATGCGCGATATGCTGCTCACGATGACTGAGCATGTCGGCCCTGCCGCGATGCGTTATCCGCGCGGCAGCGGCGTCGGTGCAGACATCACGCGCGCGCCGCAGGTTCTCGAAATCGGCAAGGGGGAGATTCTGCGTGACGGCGGCGAGATCGCAATCGTTGCGTATGGCTCGATGGTGCATCCGGCGTTACAGGCCGCCGAAAATCTGGCGAAGGAAAAAATAGAAACGACGGTAGTTAACGCACGCTTTGTAAAACCACTTGACGCCCAGTTGTTGCTGGCTTTAGCGCAAACGAAACGGCTCATCGTTACAGTTGAGGAGGCTTATCTCGCCGGCGGCTTTGGTTCCGCTATTTTGGAGCTGCTGGAAGAGAACGGTTTGCAGGACAAGCTCCGTGTCGTTCGCATGGGAATTCCAGATCGGCTCGTAACGCACGGCGATCCAAAATTATTGCTGGCGAAGTATGGTCTGGACGCCGATGGGATCTTCACTCGAGTGAAAGACAGCATTGACGTACTGGATGACCGCCGCGCGCGACCTCAAAAGGTCGGTCGCTAGTCGAATTGTCGCTTGAACCTATTTTCGCGCCCCGATCTGGAATACAGACGGGCGCGTTGTTTTAGTGCACGATATCGTGAGCTTTCTTTCTTAGTGGCACTTTAATCGCGGCAACTCACCCCACTTTCTGAATATTCTTCTCGCCTTCCCTCGCGCCTTCTTTTGGCCCCGTTCTTGCAGTGCCAAAGTAGGAACTAACTAGAACGCTTGGAAACTACTATGTCTTCAATTACTTCTGACCAGGAATTCTTAAACGCGAAAGCTAACCTTTCCGAGCCGCATTTCGATCAGGAGGCAACGGTGCTTTCGGCGCGACCGGTCGTGCCTTTGGAAGAAGTCGCATCCAACTCGGGAAACTTCTGGAAGCGTCCCTGGGTTCTTGGACTGGGTCTGGCAGGTGCTTTGTTGGTCGGTGTCTTCGCCACTGCGATTTATTATTCGCAATCAAAACAAGATGATTCAAGTTTGTTCGAAGGCTTTGAAGTCGCATCTGGAGCTGAAGGAATTTCTGGGGAACCTGCTAATAGTTTCTCAGGTCCGGCTTCCCCACAGCCAATAGTTGAAAGCGTAAAACCCGCCTCGGTTGCTCAACCAGCACCGGAAAAGGGCCGAGTTGAAAAAGTTACGACCGCGCCGGAGAAGAAACCGCGCCTGGTGGCTGTAATCAAAGAACGGAAGAGTAATAACGACGTCGAAGACGATCAGGAAAACGATCGACGGGCAGGGCGAAGGCAGCTACGACGTGAACGCCGTCGCGCTGAGCGACAAGGGCGAGATCGGAAGTCATCTGACGAACTCCTGCGTATCCGTGACATATTCGAAGGCTCACCGAGGCCTTAAGGAAATTGCTTCGCCGTTTCCTTTGAGACCTGCTTCGAACCCGATGCAGCGACGTTAGTTTGCAATTGCATTGCGAACCATTAAATCGAAAAGAAGTTGGTTGACTGTTTCTTTTGCCGGTGGCATCATTTGCCCGCACGCATTTAGAGATAGTTTTTGATTCACAGGTCGCTTGCCCCGTTAGTCAGCTCTCTCACAGTAGCGAATCCCGACTTAATCGAAGAATTGATACTGCGCGTAACAGCGCGAGGGTATTTTTATGAAGAAACAGATGTTTCGTGAACGGGAGTGCGTTCATCGCGAGGATGGCCCGGAAGGCGACTTCTACAATGGCGAATTCTACGTGCAGGCTTTACAACGACTTCCCATCGATCAGGCGATGCATATTACCAGTAAAGTAAGCTCGTTTTTCTGGGTGGACGCGCCTCATATCCTGGTGTGGCTTTGCCATGATTGCGCAAATGAACTCGGCCTGGTTGATACGCCCCGAGCGCTGACTCAGGTTGCGCGCAGGCAAGCCTAATGCAAAAGCCCTCTTCAGGTTACGTAATTCACTGCTAACTAGCCGGCGGGATGCCACCCCAAGCAGGTCTGTCACGGCGGGGACCACGCGACGCCTGCGCTCACCACGCTCCCCAGGCGATCGAATTTTGCGGTAAAGTGAAATTCGATGAAAGGTCAGGAACCCCCGTCAACAGGGCGCCCCGAGCGCCCCGAGCGAATCGACAAGTTGCTGGTGCAGCTCGCGCTTGCTGACTCACGCACGAAAGCGCAGGCGATGGTGATGGCCGGCGTGGTCCTGGTTAACGAACAGCGCGTTAACAAACCTTCAGACCTCATCTCCCCAGCCGCCGAAATACGAATCAAAGGTGGCGATGATCCTGCGTCGCGCTTTGTCGGCCGTGGCGGTCTAAAACTCGAAGCAGCTCTGCGACAGTTTGAAATCAAGGTGGAGGGATTGATCTGCCTCGATGTCGGCGCCTCCACCGGCGGTTTCACGGATTGTCTGCTACAACATGGCGCCCGCCAGGTTATCTCCATCGATGTCGGACATAATCAGATCGACTGGAAACTTCGAACTGACGCTCGGGTTGAAGTCAGAGAAGGCGTTAACGCGCGCTACTTGAAACCAGAAGACTTCGAAACGAAGTTTGCCCTCGTTGTAATGGATGTCTCGTTCATCTCAGCAACCAAAGTGATGCCCGCAATCATGCCCCTGCTGACAGATGATGGATGTTTGATCACTCTGATCAAGCCTCAGTTTG
The DNA here is from genome assembly GCA_963724185.1 of Pyrinomonadaceae bacterium. Taxonomy (GTDB): domain Bacteria; phylum Acidobacteriota; class Blastocatellia; order Pyrinomonadales; family Pyrinomonadaceae; genus PSRF01. The sequence continues at coordinate 1,091,361 of CAVRTN010000004.1, forward strand.
AGGTTGGACGAGGTGAGGTTGGCAAAGGCGGCATCGTACGCGATGCAAAACAACATGAGCGCGTCGTACAGGAAGTAAACAATGCCGCACGCGAGCTGGGGTTGGAGGTGAAGGGCGTCATTGAATCGCCAATTCACGGGGCCGACGGAAACGTGGAATTCCTGGCGCTGTATCAGAAACATAGCCCTCGCTGATTCGCGTTGCCCTCAGTCAGTCTTGCAGTTACCATGCGACGGTCTTTTCAATCTTCCCCCTCTTAAGATGATTCGGTCTTTTGCTCCGAGATGACTGTTTCTTCAATCAAGCGCATCGGCATCGTTCTCAAGCCGCATCAGCCCGATGCGCTCAACACGATGTGCGAATTGGTTTCGTGGCTCATCAAGCGCGACATCACTCTCCTCGGCGGCCCGGAACTCGAGCGTGACCGAATTGAGGAAAAAACTGGCTGCGCAGTTGAGCAGGTTGAGCCGGAACGTTTGGCCGCCAGCGTCGACCTCGTACTCGTGTTAGGTGGCGACGGCACAATGATCGCCGCAGCCCGCATGATGGGCGCGACGGAAGTCCCAGTGCTCGGGGTCAACTACGGCGGATTGGGTTACCTCGCTGAGTTTCGCATTGAAGAGTTGTATACGGCGCTCGAATCAATCCTGGCCGGCGACTATCGTTTGGATCGCCGCGTGATGCTCGACGTTGAACTTCAACGAGGTGACGAGCAGCCGAAGCGAAATCGCGTGCTCAATGACATCGTCATCAACAAGTCGGCGCTGGCCCGTATAATTGAAATCGAAGCCTACCTGAACCGGCAGTTTGTAAATTCGTTCCGCGCCGACGGCCTAATCGTTTCCACGCCGACCGGTTCCACTGCCTACAATCTTTCCGCCGGCGGTCCAGTTATCTTTCCCTCGATGAACGCGGTCGTGATCACTCCGATTTGTCCGTTCACACTTTCAAACCGGCCAATCGTGGTTCCTGACGATGCGTTGATCGAACTCTGTTTGAAAACTGAGCAGGAGGAAGTGGCGCTAACGCTCGATGGGCAAGTTGGCTTTCCGCTGCAGGTTGAGGACAGGGTAACGATTCGCAAAAGCGAAACCACTTTCAATATCGTGCAGCCGATGAACAGGAATTATTTTGAAGTCCTGAGGGATAAGCTGCGATGGGGACGATGAGGGTGAATGAGGATTGTGGAATGCGGAATGCGGAGGGCGGAGTGGGGAAGTGATGAGTCGTTGATGGGTAATGAGTAATGAGTAATGAGTGAGGCAGAGTAGGTACCGAGAACTCAACGGTCGCCAAGGAGAACTCAACGGCCGCCAAGGAGAACTCAATGGCCGCCAAGGAGAACCCAACGGCCGTCAAGGAGAACTCAATGGCCGCCAAGGAGAACTCAATGGCCGCCAAGGAGAACTCAATGGCCGCCAAGGAGAACTCAATGGCCGCCAAGGAGAACTCAATGGCCGCCAAGGAGAACTCAATGGCCGCCAAGGAGAACTCAATAGTCGCCAAGGAGAACTCAATGGTTGACTGGTAGTACCCAAAAGTCGATTGGGAGTACCCAGGAATTGGTAAAGAGTACCCAAAGATTGAATTGAGGCGGGCAGAAATCAATTAGGGGAACCCAAAATTAGACTTTGGGAACCCGAAACCTGAAACCCAGCACCCGAAACCCTAAAAAACATGGCTGACAATCAAAAAGACGAAACCAAACAGCCGGTCAGCGCCGATGCGTTTGAGCGGGAAGTTACCACCGACCTGGATGACGAGACGCCGGACAAACCGAAGGGGATGGCGCTGCACACGCGCATTCTGCTTGGGTTGGCCGTGGGTGTGATCGCCGGAGTTTCCGTCAACCTTGTGTTTGGCGGCGAACACCCGCGGGTCACCTGGGTGATTGATAACATCACTCAGCCTATCGGCCAGTTGTTTCTTAACTTGCTGCTGATGATTGTTGTGCCGCTCGTTTTTTCTTCCCTGGTGGTGGGGGTCGCGGGCATCGGCGACATTCGCAAGCTTGGGCGCGTCGGGCTAAAGACCTTCGCCTACACCATTGTAATTTCAGCAATCTCAGTCGTTATCGGGTTAACCCTGGCCAATACGATTCGGCCAGGCGAGCGCGTCGATCCAGCTACTTCGGCAGCACTGGAAGCAAAATTCAGCTCGAAGGCCACTCAGGAAGTTGAGTCCGCCACGAAGGCCAGCTCAGCCAAGAAATCGCCTCTGATGACGGTAGTGGAAACTCTGGTGCCGAAAAATCCGCTCGCCTCGATCGTTGGGATCAAAGCTGGAGAAGAAAAGCAAACTGATGTGCCGAATCTCCTTCACCTGATGTTCTTCGCGCTGATCCTCGGAATAGCGATCACGCTCATTCCCGTTTCGGCTACCGCGCCGTTACTAAAAGGCATGGAAGCTATTTATCTGATCAGCGCAAAAATCATCGACATTATTATGAAGTTTGCGCCTTACGCGGTTGCGTGTTTGCTTTTCAACAGCACTGCCGTGTTTGGCATCAGTCTGTTGCGCGCGCTTGGATGGTTTGTAGTTACAGTTCTGCTCGGACTTTCGCTCCATATGTTTGGCGTGTTCTCGCTGTCGATCTATTTTCTCTCGCGGATTTCGCCACTGGAGTTCTTCCGTCGAATTAAGACGGTCATCCTCACGGCCTTTTCCACCTCGTCTTCAAACGCGACCTTGCCCACGGCCCTCCGCGTCTCGGAAGAAAATCTTGGCGTACCGCAGGAGATAAACAGTTTTGTGTTGACGATTGGAGCAACGGCGAACCAGAACGGCACCGCGCTCTATGAAGGCGTGACGGTCCTTTTCCTGGCGCAGCTCGCCGGAATTGATCTAAGTCTTGGACAACAACTTACCGTCGTTTACCTTGCGATACTCGGAGGCATCGGTACGGCTGGCGTGCCATCCGGCTCGATTCCATTCATCATCGGTGTGCTGGTTACGATTGGAATCAATCCGGCGTTGATTGCGATCATCCTGGGAGTGGATCGAATTCTCGATATGTGCCGGACGACGCTGAATGTTGTCGGCGACTTAACGGCGGCGACTTTTGTGGCGCGTTCCGAGGGCTACGAATTATTGAAACCGCACGAGCCGGCGATTGTTAACGCAGGCGTGACGTTGCCAAAATAAACAGAGGCCGGACTGAATACGAGGGGGGCAAGATGGTATTTCCGCTTTACGACGACAACACCGATCGCACGACCACGCCGTTTGTTAACTACATCCTGATTGCGATCAACATCCTGGTCTTCGTGTTTCTGCAGCAAGTGGGAACGAACGACAGGTTTACCTACGCTTTTTCAACGGTACCGCAGGAGATTCGCACCGGCCGCGACATAACCTCACCCGACCGCGTGGTTGAACATCCAGTCACCGGTCAGGAACTCTTGCTTCCGGGTCTTCAGCCGACGCCGTTTTCCGTTTACCTGACTTTGATCTTTTCGATGTTCATGCACGGCGGCATCGCGCATATCGCCGGCAACATGCTCTTCCTCTGGATTTTTGGTGACAACCTCGAACACACTCTCGGGCACATCAGGTATGTAATCTTCTACCTGGTTTGCGGGGTGATCGCCTCACTCGCGCACGTGTTCACCACGATTGCGTTTGCGGCGGAATCGGGAAGTTTGCTAATTCCAAGTTTGGGAGCTTCGGGCGCCATCTCAGGCGTGCTGGGTGGTTACCTGCTGTTACACCCAACGCGACGCGTGACGGTAATCATGTTTCGTTTCCTCACGGATGTTCCGGCGTATGTCGCGATCGGGATCTGGTTTATTTTTCAGTTGATCAGCGGCTTAGGAATGCTGGGCGGCGGATCGCAACAGGGCGGTGTCGCTTACGCCGCACACATCGGCGGCTTCATCGCCGGTTTGTTGCTGGTCAAAGTGTTTGCTATCGGGCGTGGTCCATCGTATGGGTCATGAAGTCAATACCACCACGCGGTAGCGGGTGGGTCAAACAATTGCTGAATCTCGATTGCTGATTTGCGATTGGAAGCTCGCCAGGAGCATCATCAATCCGAAGTCAATCCCCAATCCATAAGACCCATTCGCTACCGCGTGGTGGTACTGACTTCAGCCACTCAAATGAAATCAATGTCAAACGTGCCTTCACTTTTCGATAGTGACCTAATTTCAATTCTCTGCGTTAACTCGGCGCGCTCTGCGTCTCTGCGGTGAGTGTGTTGGCAGCAATATTAACCGCCGAGTTGCAGAGAACGCTGAGACCACCCAGAGGAGTAATTCAAATTAGGGCACTACCCACTTTTCTGGTCTGTTGCTGCCAGCCGTCGCTCTCAAGTAAGATCGCGATTGAATGATTAACCCCGAAACAGACCTTCTTCCAACCAATCAGCAGGGACTCGATATCCGTTCGACTTCCCGTGAAGAGATGGATCTATTTCCACTCGACACGTTCGCTTACGAGTTTCCCGGCCGCGAGGTCAGAATCAATTTTGAAATCACTGAGTTTACTGCTATCTGCCCATTCTCGGATTTTCCCGACTTCGCCACGATCCGTCTGGAGTATGTTCCTAACGAGCGGTGCGTGGAACTCAAAAGTCTGAAGCTCTATATCAATTCATTTCGCAACGTGAAAATTTTCCATGAGCACGTTATCAATGTGATTCTTGACGACTTTGTGGGGGCTTGCGATCCACTAAGCGTTGAGATTGAAGGAGACTTTCACGTACGAGGAAATATCAAGACCGTTGTGCGGGCGAGGTATAAGAAGTAGTGGGCAGTGGGCACTGCCCACAACCTTCAGCCCCCTGATTTGTTCCAATGAGTTTCACCACCATCTTCATCATCGGCGGCATCGTTCTGCTCGCAATTCTGATTCTCGTAGCCAGACTTGCGGTGCGTTGGGCGGCGCGCGTGGCGATCGTAAGCGTCATTGTCATAGCACTTCTCGGCGGCGGAGTCTTCTGGTGGCTGACCACTCGTCTCGCACCCACACCACCGCCAAAACAGCGCAACGCACCCGCCCGGCGCACTCCTTCCAAATAGCGGCCGCATTATGGGTGAAACCGACACCGATGCCGCCGATCAATTCGATGAGCGCGTAAGTTCCCAAAAGCTTGACGAAGGTTCTCCCAGTCTTTGGCGGCGGTATCGCCGGCTCCCGCGAAATGTCTTTGCCATCAGTCTCGTCAGCCTGCTAAACGATGTCTCGAGCGAAATCATCTATCCGCTCTTGCCGGTATTTCTTAGTGTTACTTTGGGCGTGTCTCCGAGAATTCTGGGAACGATTGAAGGCGCGGCCGAATCGGCCTCCAGTTTTCTTAAACTATTCGCCGGCCACTTAAGCGACCGCGCGGGTAAACGAAAAGGACTCGTGGTTTTTGGTTACGCGATCTCGAGTTTGATTCGACCCATGCTGGCGCTGGCGTCCACCTGGTATCAGGTTCTGGGAATTCGCTTAACCGATCGGGTTGGCAAGGGCATCCGAAGCGCGCCGCGCGACGCGATGATTGCAGACGCTGTAAGGGTACAAGAGCGCGGATTGGCCTTCGGATTTCACCGGGCCATGGACCACAGCGGCGCTGTCATCGGTCCTTTAATTGGTTACCTATTGATTCTGCTGTTTGCGGCGGATCGAAACGCGCCTTCGGCCGGCGACTTTCAAAATATTTTCCTGTTGGCCTCGATCCCGGCGCTGGCAGCGGTGCTGGTTGTTACCTTCTTCGTTCGGGAATCGCAGTTCCCAAAGAAGACTGCGGCAAGCGCGCCTGAACAGAGCTTAGCGACGCCACTGCGTCTGTCACTGAAAGGGTTCGACGGCAACTTCAAACGTTTGCTGCCCATCATCGCCCTTTTTACACTTTCAAATTCTTCAGACTTTTTCCTGATACTGCGCGCGAGCGATGCCGGAGTTTCAGTAGCCAGCATTCCGTTGCTGTGGGCGGGCCTGCACGTAACAAAAGTCCTGAGTTCCATATTTGGAGGCGACTTGTCGGATCGGCTTGGACGCCGCCGGCTGATTGTTTCCGGGTGGATACTCTATGCCGCCGTCTACGCCGGCTTCGCATTCGTTACGAGTCCGGTTTCAGTTTGGATACTCTTTCTGATCTATGGAATTTACTTTGGTCTTGCGGAAGGCGCCGAGAAGGCGCTGGTAGCTGATCTTGTGCGACCTGAACAACGTGGGACCGCTTACGGCCTATATAATCTTGCGTTTGGCATCACAGTGTTTCCCGCTTCTCTGTTGATGGGCGCAGTTTGGGAATGGCACGGACCGCAAACTGCGTTCTTGCTTAGCGCTGCCCTGGGTGCCTCAGCGGCTCTGTTACTTTTGATCCTTGTGAAACCACCGAAGAGTGATGCTCTGATTAGTTAGCGTCGATGTTCACCACAGAGCACCGAGCGCACAGAGATCTCACAGGGTGATCCAATTGTTTAGGAAGGCTTCGTAACCGCCCAAATGAAGTATCACGTAATCAAGACAGAAGAAGCGCTTCGAAAGGCCATTGAATCAGTTTCGGCGCACCAGGTAATCGGTCTCGATACCGAAACCACTGAACTCGATCCCTATCAGGGCCGGTTGCGTCTGATTCAGCTGGCCACACCCGATGGCGTCCACATTGTCGATCTGGATGCTTTCGGTGGCGATTTGCAAAACGCGAGCGCGCTGACGCCCTTGCGTAATCTGCTTTCGGCCCCGCGTCCGATCAAGATTGCGCATAACGCGAAGTTTGATGCGAAGTTTATCAAGCACTATTTGGGCGCGGACCTGAATGGTGTTTTTGACACTCTGCTGGCAAGCCAGTTGATAGGCGCAGGGGACATTGAAGAGCGTCATGGACTGGACACCGTGGCATCGCGATATTTGAACGAAGCGGTTGATAAAACGGAGCGGCTCAGCAATTGGAACTTCGAGCTCTCTGAAGCGCAACTCGAATATGCCGCTCGCGACGCCGCAATTCTGATCCCACTCCGCGAAAAGTTGTTTGACCGTTTGAAATCCGATTCGTTGATGAAGGTCGCCGCGCTTGAGTTCGACTGCATCATGGTCGTGGCCGAGATGGAGTTGACCGGGTTCTACATGCACAAGGACCGCTGGCTCGAGCAGTTGGCGATTGTGGATAAGCGGCGAAATCTGCTCGCCGAGGAATTGCAGAGTGTGCTGGCCGAAGAGTCCTCGCAGGGCACGCTTTTTGGCGGACCGCAACGCGACGACATCAATCTGGATTCGCACCAACAGTTGACGAAAGCGCTGGAACGTCTGGGCATCACGCTTCCCGACTCAACTCGAAACTGGAAACTGCAGCCGCTCGCCGCCGAATATCCGATCATCGGCACGCTTCTGGAATACCGCACGGTGCAAAAAGCTCTAACCAGTTATGGCCAGAACATGATCGATCTGATCAATCCAACCACGCACCGCCTGCATGCCGACTTCAGACAAATTGGCGCGCCGACCGGTCGTTTCTCCTGTACAAATCCAAACATCCAGCAGGTGCCGCACGCAGTGGAATATCGCCGCTGCTTCAGCGGATACCCGGAAGGCAGGAAGCTAATCATCGCGGACTATTCGCAGATTGAGTTGAGAATTCTGGCGGAATTCTCCGGCGATCGTGCGTTCATCAATGCTTTCAAATCAGGCGCTGACTTACATAAGGTGACGGCGGCGGAAGTGTTCGGAGTAAGTGTCGATCAGGTAACTCGAGAGCAGCGTGATTTTGCCAAACGTTTAAATTTCGGTGTGGTCTATGGCATTGGCGCGCAACGCTTTTCAATCATGACCGGCTTGGGCGTACCGGAGGCGGAAAACGTCTTGCGGAAGTATTTCGCGACGTATCGTGGGCTCGACACCTATCTTCACGAAGCTGCCGACCGGGCCGTGCGCGAACGTCAGGCACGAACCGGGTCGGGCCGTCTGGTTCGATTTCGTTATGACGAACAGGACCGCCAGCAGATTTCCATGACCAAGCGCAACGGCAAGAACACGCCGATTCAGGGCACGAGCGCTGACATACTCAAACGCGCGCTTCGTCTCTTGAAAGATGAACTACGCGGCACTGGCGCGCAGATTGTTAACATCATTCACGATGAAATCGTTGTCGAAGCTGATGCGAGCGAAGCGGAGGATGTGGCGAAGCGGGTGGAGCGCGCGATGTGTGCCGCCGGGGAAGAGTATGTGAAGACTGTGCCGGTAAAAGTGGAAACTGAAATCGCCGATGAGTGGGTGAAGTGAAAGGATGAAGGCGGAAGGCGGAAGGCGGAAGGCGGAAGGATGAAGGCGGAAGGATGAAGAGGGAACGATGAACGATGAACGATGACCGATGACCGATGAACGAGATGAAAGTTGCGATGAAGAATGACTGCAGGGTTTCATCCTTCCGCCTTCATCCTTCATCCCTCATCCTTCCTCCTCCTGTGCCAGATGAAATAGACGGGAATTCCGGTTAGCACCAGCAGATAGCCAATGCCCGAAGTTGACGGCGCGAGCCATGCAAGGTCGATCACAATCAGCACTGCCAGGAAAATATAGACCAGCGGCACAATTGGATAACCAAACGTCCGATAAGGTCGCTCCACTTCCGGAGCCTTGCGCCTCATGACAATCACCGCGCCCACCATCAACGCGTAAAAGATCAGATCGACTGAAATGATGTATTCGAGCAACTGCGTGTAGACGTTGCCGTAAACGGCTTCGCCTGTTTGCGGGTTGGAGGTAATTGTCCGAGGCAGAGTTAAGAGCGCGGCCCATATTCCTTGAACAATCAAAGCTACTGCTGGAACATGCCGGCGATTCAAAGCACCTACGCTTTGGAAGAACAGGTTGTCGCGCGCCATGGCGTAGTAAACGCGGGCGCCGGCCAGAATCAAACCGTTGTTGCAACCAAAAGTTGAAATCATGATCGCAATAGCCATCAACACGGTTCCGCGTGGTCCAAAAATGGCATTCATAGTTGCGGTCGCCACTCGATTCTGTGGCGCTGTCTGTATGGCCGATAGTGGAAGGGTCACGACATAGGCGAGATTCGCCAGCAGATAAAGTGCGACCACCAACCCGCAACCGATCAAGAGCGCGCGCGGCAGGTTGCGTCCCGGATCGCGTATTTCGCCGCCGGTGAAAGTGACATTGTTCCAGGCTGACTGGGCAAACAAAGGCCCAACCATCGCCTTGCCCAGTAGCATCACCAAGGCCAGGCCCATCAACCCGCTCGCGCTTGCATCGAAGCCGACCTGAGAAGCGGCGGGTTTCCAACCATTGTCCCAGGAACTCCACCAGGCAGACGTGTAAGCTGCGCTGTTATCGTTCCAGCCGAGCGCGAGTCCCAGCACGATGAGTCCCAACAGCGCCGCGGTTTTGGTAAACGTAAAAGTGTTTTGAATAAACTTGCCGAGCTTGAGGCCGCGGGTATTTGTCAGCGTCAGAAACAGAATCATCGCCACCGCGAGTAGTTGTTGAGTTGAAAGGCTAACCGCGTAACCGTTGAAAGAAACTGAACCTATTTTGAAAGGCTTAACGATCGCGACAGGTGCAATTAAAAACCTGTCTGCGGAAACCACGTCCGTAAGCACGCCGGTGAAGTTTGCAAACGCCACCGCGACCGCGGCGATCGTTCCCGTTTGGATAATCAGCAGCAGCGACCACCCGAAGAGAAAACCGATTGAAGGGCTGTAAGCTTCGCGGAGAAAAACATACTGGCCTCCTGCGCGCGGCCACATGGCAGCCAGTTCAGCGCAACAGAGAGCGCCCGTTATGGTGAGCAGGCCGGCAAGCGCCCATGCCGCCAGTAACCATCCGGGTGACCCAACCAGGCGGGCAGACTCAGCCGAGACCAGAAAGATTCCCGAACCGATCATCGATCCGACCACGATCATGGTGGCATCGAGCAGACCGAAGCCGCGGACGAGTTTCGGAGAAGAGTTGTTAGCTGCGTCGTTCATGGATGGGCGACGGTATAGTTGCAGGAAGGGTTGCTGTCAAGAGAAAGTTTCGCTGCGAGTAGCCTGTAATTGTTCATTCTCTGGAACGCTCAAAGCTCCGCCCCGCGAGCGCAGACCTCCCGCCTGCCCATGAGCGCGGAGCGCGAAGAGAAAGTTTGAAGTTGATCGCTTTCCCATATCTCGCGTCTTGGGCGAGCTCAGTGCGGGACCTCATGGTCCCAATGTCGGCGTCAATGAAAAGCCTGTGCTTGACAGTGCGCAAACCGCTCAATAGTCTTGCTGGTTCTGATTAATCGGAACTGCCATACTGAATAATCCGAATCACTGTGAACCAGGTATGATCAAGAAATCAATCCTTATCGTTTGCTGCCTCATTCTGTGCCAGGCCGTGGCCTTGAGCCAGGAACCTGTCCCGCCAGTCTCTTATGAAACTCTGCTTGAGCGAGTGAAGAAGCAAGATCCCGCAGTCGACTTCAAAGCATTGCGATTCGCTTACACGGAAACTAAACAATACGATCCCTACGGCGGTAGTCTGGACGTGCGGGATGCAATGTTTGCGGCGCTGAACGCGAAAGAGAATGATAAGGCCCTGGAAGCGAGTGCAAAACTGCTGGCCTCAAATTATCTCGACATCAACGCACACTTTGTCGCCTACGCGGCAAACAAAAACCTCAGCCGCACTCAAGAATCCGATTATCACAAGCATGTTTTCCAGAACCTGTTGAAGTCGATCATCGATTCAGGTGATGGAAAGACCCTGGAGACTGCTTTCGTCGTGATCTCAGTCGATGAAGAATACACGCTGTTCAACTTTATGAGCTTGCTGCCTGCCGGCCAGGCGAAAGTTGAAGAGAAGGGTCATAACTACGACAAGATGACTGGGAAAGATCTAAAGACTGGAAAACTCGTCGTTTATTACTTCAATGTCGACAAACCTTTCAACTGGCTACGCAATCGTTTGAAATAGTTGCAAGTCCGTGCTGCGGAACAAAGGAAAAACCAATTACATGGTCAAGGAACAGATAATTGAGGCAATCAAGACGAAGAAAGCGCGCGTCGGGGTAGTGGGCCTGGGTTACGTCGGTTTGCCATTGCTGACGGAGTTTGCGCGCGCGGGTTATGAAGCAATCGGCTTTGAAGTTGACGAGAAGAAAGCGGATCAGATTAATGCCGGCAGTTCTTATATCGGCGATGTCGGTTCGTCGGTGATTGAGGATCTGGTCGCGAAAAAATTACTCAAAGCGACCACGGATTTTGGTCATCTGGGAGTTTGCGATGCGATCATCATCTGCGTGCCCACGCCGCTGCGGAAGACGAAGGAACCCGACGTTTCCTACATCCTGGCGGCGGCCGACGAGATCCAGCAACGACTGCGCAGGGGCCAGTTGATCATTTTGGAATCTACTACTTATCCAGGCACGACTGACGAAGTGCTGTTGCCGATGTTTGAATCGACGGGACTGAAGCTCGATGAGGATTTTCTGCTGGCGTTTTCGCCTGAGCGCGTCGATCCGGGTAACCCGGACTTTCAAACGCACAATATTCCCAAGGTCGTGGGCGGCGTAACGCCGGATTCGACCGAGGTGGCGGCTTTTCTCTATTCACAGGTTGTCAGGGACGTGCACGCTGTCAGCTCTGCGCGAGTAGCTGAAACAGCAAAGCTGCTCGAGAACACCTTTCGCGCAGTGAACATCGGCATGGCAAATGAAATGGCCCGCCTTTGTTATGCATTGAACATCGACACCTGGGAAGTGATTCGCGCGGCGGCGACCAAGCCTTTTGGATTCATGGCGTTTTATCCGGGTCCCGGCATCGGCGGCCATTGCATCCCGCTTGATCCACACTACCTCTCCTGGAAAGCGCGCCAGCATGGATTTGATTCGCGCTTCATTGGTTTGGCCGAGGAAGTGAATTCGCGCATGCCGGACCACGTGGTCCAGCTGGTATCTGATGGTTTAAACGACGAGAGAAAAGCGATGAAGGGCTCGCGGATTTTGTTACTCGGCGTAGCTTACAAGAAAGATATTGACGACGTGCGCGAGAGCCCGGCACTTTCGATCATTGACCGGCTGCGTGCGAAAGGCGCCAACGTGAGTTATCACGATCCTTTCGTAAACGAAGTGCGGTTTGACGACGCCCACACTGAGGGCGGCGGGGAACCACTTCAATCGGTGCCTCTAACAGACGACGCGTTGCGCGAGAGTGATTGTGTCGTCATCGTCGCCAACCATACCGGGACTGACTACCAGCGCGTTTGCCAGATCAGTTCACTGATCGTCGACACGCGAAATGCGTTGAACGGAGAATTAAGGCGTGCGAGCAGCGCGCGGATAATCCGCTTGTGAGTCCAAAATCTAAAGTCCAAAGTCCAAAGTCAGTTTGCATCTGGACGTTGGTCTTTGGACCTTGGACCTTGGACTTTGCTGAATGCTCAAAGTAATCAACGTGGTCGGCGCGCGGCCAAACTTTATGAAGGTGGCGCCGATTGTTGAAGCGATGGAGCGGCGTAAACAGGAGTTTGCGCCGCTTGTTGTTCACACCGGACAACATTACGACGCGGCGATGTCCGAAGCCTTTTTTCGCGATCTGGAATTGCCCGCGCCCGATGTATATCTCGGGGTCGGCTCAGCTTCTCACGCGGCACAGACCGCCGCCGTCATGGAGCGCTTCGAGCCGGTCTTGCTTCAGGAAAAGCCTGATTGGGTAATCGTCGTGGGCGACGTCAATTCCACTCTTGCCTGCGCTCTGGTTTGTTCAAAACTTGGTGTGAAAGTGGCCCATGTCGAGGCCGGACTGCGCAGCCGGGACCGCACCATGCCCGAAGAGATCAATCGCATCCTCACCGATCAAGTTGCCGACCTGCTGTTTACACCCTCGGCAGACGCGGATAAAAACCTGATCGCCGAAGGAATTCCGGAGGAACGCATCCGCTTCGTGGGCAATGTCATGATCGATTCACTCCTCAAGCATCTGCCGCGATCCAATAGCTCAACGATCAGAGAAGAACTGGGTCTAGACGAGAAAGAGTATGCTGTTGTCACACTGCATCGGCCGGCAAACGTTGACGCATCTGACACCTTCGCGCGCATTCTCGGCGCGCTGGAAAAGATTGGGCAGCGCCTGCCGGTAGTTTTCCCGGTCCATCCACGCACCCGAAAGACAATTACGGAGTTGGGTCTTGAGGAACGGGTTGCTGAATCGAGAGGTTTGAGAATAATCGAGCCGCTCGGCTATCTCGACTTTCTCCGTTTGTACAGCGGCGCGCGTTTGGTTCTCACTGATTCAGGCGGTATCCAGGAGGAGACGACCGTGTTGGGTATTCCGTGTCTGACTGTGAGGGAAAACACTGAGCGGCCCATCACGGTTACCATCGGCACAAACAAGATTGTGGGCACTGACCCTGAAAAGATTGTTCGCGAAGCGATGGCGGATTTAGACCATCGCTCGACTACCGCGCATAGCATTCCTCCGCTTTGGGACGGCCACACTGCTGATCGCATCCTTGATGCATTAGTGCAATCATGAACGGCCAACTGAGCAAACCTGAAGATACTAACAACGAGCCGGCGGCTGACGCTCAAACTACAAATCGTTCGGCGTCCTCCGCTTTTTCCTCGCGCACCTCATTTCTGACAAGCGGGATTCGAAGCTTACTAAGCGGAGAGATTAGCGCAAAGGTTGCGGCGCGAGAGTTAATGCGGCGCGGACAAGCGATTGCCGCGCGCCGGCGCGAGCGTCAGGCGATCGATGAGCTGGCCACCCAACCTGCCGGGCTTTTACCGGCATTCCGATCGCATTCACCTTCGGAATTGTTGCAGCATTTTCGCGAGCGAGCAGCGCCTGCATTCCTGCCCGGGTTTGCTGACATCGATTCAACTTCAGAACTTCAACGTCAGGTTTTTCCCGAAGAATCCGAGCGTTTGACCGAAGTAGCCAAGCGTATTGCACGAGAGCATAGCTGGGCCTTGCTCGGTTTTGATGAACAGAATTTCGGTGACTCAATAATCTGGAATCGCGATCCGCTTTCAGGTCGCCTTTGGCCGCTCGATTATCACGCAGATATTTCGCTCTGGCACAACGATGGCTCGGACATAAGGGTGTTGTGGGAGCTCAATCGCCTGGGCCAACTGATCACGCTTGGCCGCGCCTATGCCATTACCAAAGACGAGGCATTTGCCGAAGCATCTTTTCGGCAGATTGATAGCTGGCGCGAGCAAAATCCGTTGGGGCGTGGCGCAAACTGGGCCTGCGCGATGGAAGTCGCGCTGCGCGCGATGAATTTGCTGGCCGCGTTTTCTCTTTTGCGTAAGTCCGCAGCGCTTACTGAAGAACGATTGCTCAACTTGCTGAGGTTGCTTGATCACCACGGCAGTCACATCCGGCGTAACTTGGAATTCTCACACCTGGCCACCAGCAATCATTACTTGTCTGACGTCACGGGACTGCTTTGGCTCGGCATCATGTGCCCAGAGCTAAGCGCGGCGGCGGAGTGGCGAAGCTGGGCCATGGTTGAGATGCTCGGCGAAATGGATAAACAGATTCTGCCGAATGGTGCAGACTATGAAAGATCCACGGGTTACCACCGTTTCGTGCTGGAGCTATTTCTCTACTCATTCATTCTTTGCGATGCGAACGAGATTGCGATCGAGGAAAAGTATTGGCAGAAATTGCGCGCGATGTTTATTTACTTGAGGGGAATTCTGCGGCCTGACGGCCGTGCCCCGCTTGTCGGCGATACGGACGGCGGGCAAGTGTTGCCGGTTGTGAACCGGACCGCGGATGATCATGCTTACCTGCTCGCATTTGCCGCGGTAATTTTTGAGGACAAGAGTTTCAAACTGCCGGGTGTACAAGTCACCGAAGAACTATTGTGGGCGCTTGGCGCGGACGGAGTTAACAACTACCAAACTCTGGCCGTTTCCAGTGCTCCCGTTGGATCGCAGTCTTTCGCGGATGCGGGAACTTGCGTGCTGCGGAAAGACGACTTGTATCTGCTTTTCAACCTGGGCGGCGGGGCCGGCAAGGGACGCGCTTCGCACGCTCATAACGATGCACTGAGCATCGAGGTCTCGGCCCACGGCCGCGCATTCATCGTCGATCCCGGCACCTACGTTTACACCGCGGATTTGGAACAGCGACATTTATTTCGTTCCACCGCCTACCACTCAACAATTCAAGTTGATGACGCGGAACAAAACACTACGAATAAGGAGTTGCCATTCATAATCGGCGACGAAGCAAGTAGTCGTTTGCTCCGCTGGGAAACCACGCCGGAGCGGGATTATGCCAGCGCTGAACATTCAGGCTATGGGCGCCTGGGCCAAACGATTACCCACCGGCGCAGCGTAACGTTTGAGAGAGCAAACGGATGGTGGCTGGTTGAAGACGAGGTTCGTGGTGAAGGCGAACACACAGTGACGGCGAGATTTCATTTCGATGAGGGGCTGGCTGTAGAAGCACTGATTCGTGATGATAAGAGTATTGCCGTGGCGTGGGATAAGATGGCCCCCAGGTCGTCGCCCAGGCTTCTGGTTTGCGCGATGAGCTTGAAAGAACCGCTTCATTTGGAAGATCAATTTACCTCGAAACACTACGGTTCAAGGTTGCCGTCAATTTCCGCGAGTTGGTCGGTGAAAATGAGTCTGCCGGTTAGATTGCGTTGGGCGATTGTGCCGGTTCGCGCCGGCGAGAACGAGGAAGACCGGCTCCAAATCGTCAATCTCAGATCTGAAATCTAGAATCGAACATGTGTGGCATCTGCGGAGTTTGGGAATACGGCGCGAGTGACGGGCGAGTGGACTTGTCGCTCGTGGCCGCGATGCGCGATGAGATGCAACACCGCGGGCCGGATGATTCAGGTGAACTCAGTTTCGACCAACAACGCGGCGGCCTCGGTTTTCGTCGCCTCTCGATAGTTGACCTGTCTGCCGCCGGTCATCAACCGATGCGCGGTTGCACCGATCGCGTTTGGTTGGTGTTCAACGGCGAAATCTACAATCACGCCGAGCTGCGTGCCGGTCTCGAGCTACGCGGTCACACATACGCCTCACGCACCGACTCCGAAACGATCCTCCACCTTTACGAGGAGCAAGGCCTGGATTTCGTCAATGAGATTGAAGGCGACTACGCAATTTGTCTTTGGGACGCCGCAGAACAACGTCTGGTGCTGGTTCGCGATCGTATCGGAGTCAAGCCACTTTACTACTATCACCAGAATGGCCGCTTCATTTTCGCGTCTGAAATAAAAGCAATTCTCAAGCATCCGGAGGTTACGGCAGAGCTGGATGAATCTTCGCTCTATGACTATCTGACATTTCTGACAACGCCCACACCCAACACGCTTTTCAGTAACATCAGGAAACTTCCAGCTGGTCATATGTTGACCATCGACCGCGCCGGTAAAGTCGAGATCAAGCAATACTGGGACGCCTTGCCGCCGGCGAATTACGCTGAGAGTGCAGGTCGCAGCGGCGAAGAGCATGCGCGGGAAATTCTCCGCCTGCTGCGCGACTCCATCCGCAAACGGATGATGTCCGACGTTCCTTTCGGAGTGTTTCTTTCCGGTGGAGTGGATTCATCGGCCAACGTTGCTCTGATGGCTGAGCTCATGTCCCAGCCGGTACGAACTTTCACCGTCGGCTTCAAAGACAATCAGGAGTTGAACGAACTTGAGTCGGCCCGCGCGATCGCGAAACGCTTCGGAACTGATCATCACGAAGTGATCATCGGCCGCGAAGAGATGGAAGAGTTTCTTCCCGAGTTGGTTTTTCACCAGGATGAACCATTGGCCGATCCGGTCTGCGTTCCGCTCTATTATGTTTCCCGGCTGGCTCGTGACACCGGAACGATTGTGGTGCAAACGGGTGAAGGCGCCGACGAAATATTTGCCGGCTACGACTGGTTCGCCAAGTACGTGCGCATCAATGATAGATTTTGGCGACACGCTGAGAACCTGCCAGCCTCGATGCGCCGCAGCGGAGCCGCGCTCGCTGGTCAAGTCATGGAAAAGGCGCTGAGCAAACGTACAGCCGGTGAACTCGTCCGCCGTTTGGGTGCGGGTGAAGCGCTCTTTTGGGGTGGCGCCGTGGTCTACGATGAGGGACTAAAGCCCCGCGTCTTCTCTCGAGAGTTTATTGCTCGAGCGAATGGCCGTTCGTCCTATTCCGTTGTCAGCGAGTATCTCGGTCGAGTGGGGGAGACGTGTCCCGACTCCGATTTTGCGGCGCGCATGTCTTACCTTGAACTGAAGCTGCGATTGCCCGAACTTCTGCTGATGCGCGTGGACAAGATGACTATGGCGACTTCAGTCGAAGCGCGCGTGCCTTTCCTTGACCATCATCTGGTTGAGTATGCGATGAGCTTGCCGGTAGACCTTAAAATTCAAGGCAAGAGCGGCAAACACATCTTGAAGCGGGCACTGGAAAGCGTGTTGCCGCATGATGTGCTTTACACGCGCAAGCGGGGTTTCGGAGCTCCCATTCGTGAATGGTTTCGCGGCCCCGGCGGCCAGATGTTGAATGAGCTGATCATGAACTCCTCAATCCGGCGTCGTGGTTTGTTCGACTATGCATTTATCGCGCGGCTGATGGATGAACATCAAACGAGTAAACGCGATTGGAGTTTCCATCTCTGGGCCTTATTGAATGTGAGCCTTTGGTATGACCGCTGGATTGATCAGGACTAACGTAACGCAAACTAACAGTTTGCGTTACAACTGACTGAGATCATTGATTGAGCTGTTTATGGTTTCAGCAATCACGTCAGGGGTGAAGTGTTCCGCTATACGACGGCGGCTGTGGCGAGCCACGCGTTCCCATAAGTCTCGCTCCGAATACAGTCGAACTATCGCGGCTGCGAAAGATGCCGGTTCGTCCGCAATCAACACGTCAAGGTCGGGAGTGAGGCCAAAACCTTCGGCGCCGATCATTGTTGTTACTACAGGAACGCCATGGGCCATCGCTTCTCCCACCTTGCCCTTGATGCCCGCGCCAAACCGTAGCGGTGCGATGAACACACGGGAGTTGCGGAGATAAGGTCCAACGTCAGGAACGTAGCCTCGAATGTGAACGTCCTCCGATTTGAAAGCTGCGATTGCTGCCGACGGATTGTCGCCGATGATATCCAGCTGGACGTTGGTCAGAGACTGCTTTAAGAGCGGATAAACCTCGCGCATGAAAAAAAGCACTGCATCATCGTTCGGTCGATGGGAAAGGTTGCCGATGAAGAGTAAACCCTCGCGCTCAGCAAACGGCCGACCGCCATCCCTGAGTTCATGGATTGTCGGCACCACTTCAACTCTTTTGTTCGGCACCTCCTGCTCCATCAGTTGCTTATCCTCGCCCGAAGCACTCCAGACGAGATCGCTCTGCCGCGCTAGTTTCGTCTCGATCCGTCGGTAGCGTTTTGCCTCGGCGAGCGCTGCCGCCTCACCAGAGATTTCATACTCCCTCTGGAACCTGAGGAAGTGGGTATCGACCATATCAAAAATAACTCTGGCTTTCGGATTAATGCGACGAATCCGATGAATCCACACCTCACCCATGGTGGGCCGGCTGACAATGGTGGCTTTAACATTTTCGTGTCTGAGCAACCGGCGGTAGTCGACAGGGTCAGCTGTTTCTATTCCTTCTTTCCACAGGTCGCTTTCATAGTTGGGGCTCTGCGGCCGATTGAATGGCACAAAGACTACCTGACTCCATTTAGCGAGCGTCTTCAGAATTAGAAACATTCGCAGGCTACCGGCGTCGCGATCAGGACTGGGAATACGTTCATCGAAGACTACGATGCGGGGCCGATCGGTTCCCATCGCCGGTTCGGTCGGGGACCGTTTAAGTTTGCCTGTCAGGCTGGTTGAGGTTGCAAATAATTCCCGTAAAAATAGTTTAGTTGAGAGGGGCAGCTTGTCCTGAAGCGTTTTCTTTAAGCGCAATGGTGTTCTCGCTCTTACTCTTTTGACGTTGGCTCGACAGTCTTATCGGTGGTCCATTTGAGCCGGGGACGCATGACACCGGGCATAGGACCGATGTAGTCACCACGAGCAGAGTCCACGGAGGGACTATCAACCACCTGGAACGCGACGGCATTGGGCTCATGAGCATGTAGGACTGTTGCGGGAAAGTGGGACATGATCGAAACATTGCCCAGCAAACTTCCCTCGGCCAGCAGGTTATCTGGAATCCAGGCTGTGCTCGTGTAGGTTCCAGTTGAGCGTGGCTTACGACGCCAGTCGGCGCTGGTATCGTGTGTGCTGAAGAGTTCAGTGCCTACTTCGTTATAAAATTCTATTACCGGAACGAGCGCATGCCCCTCCTCGTGGACGTCGTAAGTAATCTCGATGCCAAATGGTTTCTGGATATCTACCACTGCAATTGTCTCGCCGTTCCCCGCTCGCACACGTACCCTTCGCAGGCGGACAACATCGTCGCCTGGAGCGGCGAGATCATCATTCCAGTCACGCAGCGCTCCAGCTTTCAAACTGGAACTCAGGTAACGTTTGACGACTTCACGGGGCTCGCCATCGAAGGCGACCCGGCCCTTTTCGAGGAGGATGACCCGTTTGCACAACCGCGTGATCGCGGCCATGTCGTGGGAGACAAATAGAATCGTGCGGCCCTGCTGGCGAATCTGATGCATCTTGTCCAGGCACTTCTGTTGAAAAGCGGCATCGCCCACCGCCAACACTTCGTCCATCATGAGGATTTCGGGCTCGAGATGTGCCGCCACGGAGAAGGCCAGACGCACATACATGCCCGATGAGTACCACTTGACTGAAGTCTCAATGAACTTTTCCAGTTCCGAGAAAGCGACGATCTCGTCAAACTTTCGCTCGATCTCGGCACGCCGCATCCCCAGAATTGCTCCGCTGAGGAAAATGTTTTCACGGCCAGTGAGGTCAGGGTGAAATCCTGTGCCCACCTCCAGCAGGCTGCCGATCCGTCCGAAGAGTTCCACTGCACCCGTCGTGGGTTTGGTGATCCGCGAAAGAATCTTCAAGAGCGTCGATTTGCCTGCGCCATTGTGACCAATGATCCCGACTAGCTCGCCCTGTCCGATTTGCAGGTTGACATCGGTGAGGGCCCAAAGCGTCTGATGGCCGTTGCCATTTTTCAGCTTTCTGAACGGAGCGCTCACGACTCCGCCCAGCATTTCGCGGAACGTCATATAACCCGGATGCAGTCCGCCGATGCGGTAGCGCTTGCTGATGTGGTCGATCTGGATGGCTGTTGTCATCGTTCAAACCACGTCGGCAAAGGTATCCTCAAACCGGCGGAAGATATAGATGGCAGACAAAAGCAATATGATCGTTAGGGCGGCGGAAATGGACAAGTGCATCCAGTTGAAGGCGCCTCCCGAAAGTGACGCGCGAAATCCTTCGATGATGCCGGCGACCGGATTGATTGTCAGCAGCCATTTCCATCGCTCAGGCACAATGTTCGTAGGGTAGATTACTGGCGAAGCAAACATCCAAAGTTGAATGATGAACGGTAGCGCGTGGCGCAGGTCACGGTATTTGACCGTGAGCGCTGCCGAGAGCAAGCCTACCCCAAGCGCGAGGAAGGCCATCATCAGTATGAAGAGCGGCAACAGTAGCAGGCTCGAAGTCAGCGTCACGCCGTAGTAGAAGACCAGCGCAATGAGCAACAGAAAAGCCACGGCGAGATCTACCAGTCCTGCACCGACTGAAGCAGCCGGGATAAACATTCGCGGAAAATAAACCTTCGTTATCAGGTTTGCGTTACTGACCAAACTGTTGGTGCTGTTAGTAACAGCATTCGCGAAGAAGAGCCACAGCAACAAACCCGAAAGTGCGAACATGGGATAAGGCAACGGGCCTGGGTCCAGGCGCACGAAACGATTGAATACGAGCGTGAAGATGAGCATGGTGGTTAGCGGCTGGATTATTACCCAGGCCAGGCCCATCACCGTTTGCTTGTAACGCACCTTAATGTCGCGGAGGGTGAGAAAGTAAAGCAGCTCGCGATACTTCCATAATTCGCCCAGGTTGAGGTCGACGCCTGCTTCCTCCGACTTGATCAGCGCGTGCCTCTCAGGCGCATCAGCGAGGGCGGATTCGGTGAGACTTGATTCGACGCGCGGAACCGTTTGTGCGGGTGTGCCCGTCGGCAGCTTGCGGCTGACGGCTTTGCTGATTTCTGAGTCCATCCAGCGCTATCTTAACTCGGGACTGACAAAACGGGCAGGTATTTGTAGTGCTCGCAGTTGAATTGAAAATGATCAGCCGAGCGCGTTTGCTGCTCGTTTTTGATTGTTCAATTTCAAATGGAGATACTCAACTTGCTTTCCGTCGAGCTGGCCAGTCTTGAGACCACCAACAATACCGTCGAGGAAGCGAGGACCAATCTGAAAAACGATTGAGGGCGGCGGCCAATTGGCCGTCGCCCTCGGTTAAGCTCCTCGATGTCGCGTCACTCAGGGATTGCATCCTCGTCGGCGTGTTGACGAGCATGTAAGCCGGATCACGCTCTTAAGGATCGACGTAGCCGCTGACGCTCGCGTAGCTCCAGCCGTAAGAGCCGGAGGTGCCGAGCTCTTCGAGGTTGATGGTGAAGAAGTGGTCGCCGATTGACGCGTTCCAGTACTGGTGGAGCGGGACCGTGCCCGACTGCTGGGTCGCGTAGATGTAGCCGGCGACGCCCGAGAGCGTCCAGCCATAAGCGCCGTTGCCCAGTTCGTTGAAGTTGGTGGTCAAGTAATGGTCGCCGATGCTCGGGTTCCAGTACCCGTAGAGCGGGGTGGTGCCCGAGGCTTGCGTCGGGTAGATGTAACACTCAATGTGGCCGAACTCCCACCCGCTGGTGGCCCAGCCCAACTCGCTGAAGTTGGTGGTGTAGTAATGGTCGGTGACCGACGGGTTCCAGTAACGGTATAAAGGCACCGTCCCCGAAGGGCGTGAGACCGAGAAGTTGAAGGCCGAGTAGAGCACGGCGTTGCCCGAGTTCGCGCCTGGATTAATAACCCGGTTGGCGCTGGCGTTCCTCTTGACCTCGCTGGTGACGTAGAGCGGGGTGGCACTGGTATTCGACTGCAGGAATCGCGCCACGACGCCTGCCACGTGGGGCGCGGCCATCGAGGTGCCCGAGATGGTGTTGGTATCGCTGTCGCTGGCGATCCAGGCCGAGGTGACACCGACGCCAGGGGCGAAAAAGTCAACGGCCATGCCGAAGTTTGAGGTAGAAGCCCTCGTATCCGAACTATCCACTGACCCAATTGTAAGCGCTTCGCGCACGCGCGCCGGCGATGCGTTGTCGGCGTTAACGTTGCTGTTCCCGGCGGCGATCGTGTAGGTGATGCCGGAGTTAATGGAATTTCTGACCGCCGTGTCTAGGCTGCTTTGAACACCGCCTCCGAGACTCATATTGGCGACCGCTGGGTTGGTGCGGTTCGCCGTCACCCAGTCCACGCCGGCGATGACGCCGGAAGTTGTGCCGTCGCCATTGCAGTCGAGCACGCGTACGGCATGAATGGTGACACCCTTGGCGACGCCGTAGGTTGCGCCACCGATGGTGCCCGCCACGTGCGTGCCGTGGCCGTTGCAGTCGACCCCGTTCTGCCCATCGCCGACGTAATCCACAGCGACCGAAGCACGGCCCCCAAACTCGTTGTGACTCGCACGGATGCCGGTGTCAAGGACGTAGGCGTGCACGCCCGAGCCCGTGTTGTTGTAGGTATAAGTCGAACTCAGCGGCAGGTCTCGCTGGTCGATGCGGTCTAATCCCCATGGAGGATTGTTCTGCGTGGTCTGGGACGCGGACATTACACCATCCTCTTCCACGTAGTCGACGCTTGGATCCTTGCTGAGGGCGATAGCCTCGTCTTCTCTCAGAGTAGCCGAGAAGCCCTTGATGGCGCTTTTATAGACGTGCCTGGCGAACCCACCGCGCGCCAGGGCTAAGCTTGCGGCCCGAGAATGGATTTCGGAGGCCGGAACGTCATCCTTGAGCACCACAATGTACTGATTCGGGATCCTATTTTTCGCTTTGCGAAACTTGTCCTTGGTTGGTTGCCCGGCGCGCCCATTCGCTTTGCCCTGAGCCTGGCTATCCCACGGCGCAGTTGCCATCGCAAGGAACGCCATAGCAAGTAGTAATGCTAAAACTCTCTTCATATTTTCTCCCTTAGGTGAGACCGAAGACCCGTAGCCGGTCGGACAATTCGTCCGAAGCCCCTAGACAGCGTGGTTGACATTCAACGAGGAGTTGTGCGGGGCTAAGATTGGTTACGAGGGGAGAAGATACTGGAAAGGACAAGGGGAGTCGGCCAGTTAACTGACTCTGTCGGTTAAGTGACATATAGTGTAACGAGAATGCAAGATTACATCTAAGCGGCCATAAAGCGGCTGATCTCGTTTGTCACTATCCCATAGCATTCGCACGCGGCAGATTCCAATCCCTGACGGTCAAGAATTCTGATTTTGCCTCTCTTGTAGCGGATGAATCCCGCATCCTGCAGCTTGTTAGCGGCGACCGTAACAACTGTTCTGGGAGTACCCAGCATATGAGAGATGAACTCTTGGGTGAGATAAAAGGTCTCGTTTTCAACACGATCGTATATCACAAGCAGCCAGCGACCCAACCTTGCCTCAACTGTATGAAAGCGATTACAAACGGCCGACTGAGAGACCTGAGCAATGAGCGTATTCGTGAACCTGAGCAGTAGATCTTGAAGCAGACCATTTCGATTAAACTCCATCTTGAGCACATCTGATCGAATCCTCAAGACATCAGCCGGGATGTGCACCATGCTCCTGTGAAGTGTTATTCCGACTCTGAGAATTATCGGAACGCCGAGCATCCCCTCATTCCCCACCATTGCTACCTCGACCGTTTCTCCATCTTCTGTCGCACAGAGCAAAGAAACCACACCGTTCACCGGAAAGTGGGCGTGCCGGATAAGGTCGCCGGCCTCGGACAGAACTTTACCCCGAGGGAGGTGGACCCGCTCCAGATGTGGAATAAGACGCTCGTACTCCGCACGTGGCAGAGCGGCAAGAATCCGATTATCTGTCTGAGCACTAACGAAGGTTGTTGCTGGCATGAGGAGATCCTGAGTTGTTCGACCAGGCGAAGGGCACAAGCAAAGCGGGGGAGGGGCGTCTCGCTTCCGGTGTTGAAGGGCGATTATCTGTTAAGAAAGGGCTGCTAAGCAAGGACTCTGCGGATATGCACCCTAGTCAAGTTTTGACCATCATCGGCAGACCAGGATTCAATCAACTGGTTTGAGAAGCGGAGCAGATAGTATAAGAGTTCTCTAACTTATCGTCTCCGGCCTCGCCGGGGTTTCGGTTTTGGCTTCCCTGCTTCCTCATTGGCCGAACTGTCGTCAAACTCATTCTCAAAAGAGAAAACGATGTTTGGGAAGCGAATCTGCAGGAGTCTTTGGTCTCTCAGCGTGAGCTTATTGTTGCCCATCCGGACTTGTAAACCTTTCACCCTGGCGAGGGACTGAGGCAGCCTTACGCCTCCGTTTGAGTTCAAGGAGAGTTCTTCAAGGTGAGATAAATTGCCGACGAAAGCCGGCACCTCGCGCAGGTTGTTGTAATCGAGTTCCAACTTTTTCAACTGGCGCAGAGCCGCAATCTGCGTCGGAACGAAACGCATGCCGTTTCTGCCTAAGTCCAACTCTTCGAGTCTCTGAAGATTCGCGAGAGTGGGCGGCAGGTTTTTGGTTGGGCCGTTGGTTCCCCCGGGACCAATCCCACGCGGGTCAAGCGCGCCGTATAACCTGAGCACTCGCAGGTTCACTAACTGACCGATGGAGCGCGGGAGGGAAACGTTCATTCCGCATCCGTTTCCATTATCGATAATTAATTCTTCCAACTTCCGCAGTCGGCCCAGCTCATTCGGCAGGTCTTCAAGTTTTTCCAGACAGGCAAGCTCCAGGACTTCGAGGTTGACCAAACTACCCAGTCGGGCCGGCAGATGTTTCATTTCAGGATCTTCTTTTTGTAAAACGAGGCGCTTCACTTTTTCAGGCGCGCGGAACGCCTGCTCGAAACTGTCGAACACTTCGTCCGGCTGAAAAGTTTTATCCGTTTGTGTCTGATAGTGATCGATGGGGATCAAAAGTGCGCTTGCATATCCCTCGCACTCCGCGACGAGGCAGAAGGCCAGCATCCCTAACGCTAAACGAAGTGTGATGCTTCTTTTCAAAATCGACTCTCCTTTACCAATCCGCTCCAAATTTTCTTTACCAGACCCAATCAGATCGTGACCAGATTAGTTGTCCTCGCGATCCAACGTGATTTGGTCGAGTCCGGACTAACTCAGGTGTTGATCTTACTTAATTGGATCGCGACCAAAGTAGCTTAGGTCACGATCTTACCTACTTGGATCGCGACCAAAGTAGCTTAGGTCACGATCTTACCTAATTGGATCGCGACCAAAGTAGCTCAGGTCTTGATCTTACCTACTTGGATCGCGATCAAAGTAAGTCAGGTCTTGATCTTACCTACTTGGATCGCGATCAAAGTAAGTCAGGTCTTGATCTTACCTACTTGGATCGCGATCAAAGTAAGTCAGGTCTTGATCTTACCTACTTGGATCGCGATCAAAGTAAGTCAGGTCTTGATCTTACCTACTTGGATCGCGATCAAAGTAGCTCAGGTCTTGATCTTACCTACTCGGATCGCGATCAAAGTAAGTCAGGTCGTGAGGAAAGTAGCTCAGATCGAGACCTAAACAGCCAAGATCGAGAGAAAATCAGAGAAAACCCTGAGGCGTTTCGCCCCAATTCCCCATTTTGCTCAGCATAATTGAAAAAAGGCTTGCATTTCAGGCCGCGAGGAATAAGCCGCCCCCTTCTGGCATGTAGGAAGCCCAGCTGAGTGCCCGTTAACCTTACACCCCTTAAGGAGGTGCCAATTCTCAGTGGCAAGAGAAAATCCGCTTCGAATCCCCTTGGCGTCAGCGGCCAGCCACCTATGTGATCTTTGCACATCCTTAGACATTCCTCGACGAACTCTTAACGAATATGAATGAAAGAGGCGGCCACAAAACTATAGACTCCGAAATTTGTAATTTTTCGGCGTCCCCTCTGCGGTCTCGGCGTTCACTGGTGAGTCTTGGGTGGCTTTTCAATCACGGAGCGCTTGACAGACCACGGCAACGGCGTCGAACATGCGCGGACTAAACAACCGCGCGTTGGAGTGTAACGACGCGCGGGCTCCGTTCGCCAATTGCTATCCGACAAAACGAGGTGAAAAGAATGTCACGCAAATTGTTCGCGTTGTGTTTGTGCCTGTCCTTCCTTATCTCCGGCCTTACCGCCGGGCTACGTGCGCAGCAACCAACGCCGACGCCCACACCCACGCCTGAGCCGAAGACGCAGGAGGACCGAAAGCAAACGGAGCAGAAGGAGAAGAAAGACGAGAAGTGGGACATTGAAGCCGACCACGGGCCGAGCACGACCGTGGAGTTCGACACGGACGAGGGCACATGGATGAGTTGCGACGTTTCGCCCGACGGGAAACGCGTCGTCTTCGATCTGCTGGGTGACATTTATCAAATGCCGATCAGCGGTGGCGCTGCGCAGTTGCTCGCTGGCGGGCGCGCATGGGAAGCGCAACCGCGCTACAGTCCTGACGGTAAATGGATCGCGTTCACCTCCGATCGCGACGGCGCTGACAACATCTGGATGATGGACACGTCGGGACAGAACCGCCGGCAGATCACGAAGGAAACCCAACGGCTAACCAACACGCCCTCATGGACACCAGACGGGCAATACGTAGTTGCACGCAAACACTTCGTTGATCAGCGTTCACTTGGCGCGGGTGAAATCTGGCTTTATAGCATCAACGGCGGGTCGGGGGTGCAACTGACCGAGAAAACGAGTTGGACTGCAAACGTCGGCGAGCCTGTCTTTGATCCCAAAGGCCGCTTCGTTTACTTCGTTAATAGCGGCGATTTCGACTACAACAAAAACGTCTATAACGGAATTTACTGGATCGAGCGTTACGACACGCAGTTGGCCCGCCGCGGCGTCTTCATTCGCGGTACAGGCGGCGCGATTCGTCCACAGCCCTCGCCTGACGGCAAATATATTGCCTTCATCCGCCGCGATCGTTTGAGCACAGTGCTCTACCTGCGCGAGATCGAGTCAGGCCGCGAGTGGCCCATCTACGACAAGCTCACGCGCGATCAGCAGGAGACGTGGTCAGTCTTCGGCACGTACCCCGGATACGCCTGGACGCCGGACAATCAGTCGATCGTTATCACGACGGGCGGGAAGTTTGTGCGGATAAACGTCGCCACCAAGCAGGCAACACCGCTTCCGTTCACGGCGCACGTCAGCCAGAAAGTAACTGAGGCAGTGCGCTTCCCGCAGAAAGTTTCGCCGGAACGCGACAATGTGCGACTGCTGCGCTGGGCGCGCAAGAATGATGACCGCGTCATCTACAGCGCACTCGGCAAGCTCTACATGAAAGACGGCGCAAACGCGACGCGTCCACTTTTAAAGACCAACGATCTCGAATACGCACCGAAGTTCAGCCCGGACGGTCGTCGCATTACTTTCGTCACCTGGTCAGACGTGGAAAAGGGTGCGGTCTGGATCGCAAATGCTGACGGTAGAAACGCGCGCAAGATCACTACCGTGGGCGATCAGTATGCGAATCCCGTCTTCTCGCCAGACGGCACAAAGGTCGCCTACCTCAAAGGACGCGGCAGCATTAACCACGAGGAAGAGCTGGCGAGCGAGTCGACATTTGAAATTCATTACTGGGACGACGGCAAGAGTCATTACGTGATGGACGTGCTGAGCCGCGGCTCGAACGCGCGGATGCCGGTGCTCAATTTCGATCCTAAGGGCGAGCGCATCTACTTCATGGAGTCGCCGCCGGTGCCAGCGCCGCCTGGAGCACCTTCCAACATCCTGACATTCCTGAGCAGCGTCAAGCTCTCGGGCGACGACTATAAGCGCCACGTCGAAGCTAAGTTTGCTTCAGAGATTGTGCCCTCTCCCGACTTGAAGTGGGTTTTCTTCAAAGAGCTGCACAAGCTCTATCTCGCGCCGTTTCCGCAAACAGGCAAGTTACTAAAACTAAACTCCGGCGAGTCGATCCTGCCTGTCAAGACGGTGTCGCAAGACTCAGGCGACTGGCTCGCGTGGTCACCCGACAGCAAGATGGTCCAGTGGACGCTCGGAGAGAATTTCCACGAACAGGCGCTATCAAACGTATTGAAGGAAATAGCCAGGGATCAAAAACCGCCGGCGCCCATGGCGACAAAGATCGGCTTTGAGTTTGAGACAGCACGACCGCGCGGTTTAGTAGCGCTCACCAACGCGCGCATCATCACCATGAAGGGCGACGAAGTGATCGAGCGCGGCTCAGTTCTTATCGAACACAACCGCATCAAGGCCATCGGCGCGAACATAAATATACCGGCTAACGCGCGCCGGATTGATATGACGGGCAAGACAATCATGCCCGGCATGGTGGACGTCCATGCGCACATGGGTTACGCCACGCTCGACATCATCCCCGAAAAGCAGGCGCCCTACTACGCCAACCTTGCTTACGGCGTCACGACCACACACGACCCTTCGGCCTCCACGCAATCGGTCTTTGCCCAGTCAGAGATGGTCAAGGCCGGCGTTATGGTAGGCCCGCGTATCTTCTCAACCGGCTTCATACTTTATGGCGCGGAAAATGCCGAGAAGGCGCCAGTCAAAACGCTGGAAGACGCCCAGCGCCACCTCGCGCGATTGCAGGCCGACGGCGCGTTTTCCGTCAAGAGTTACAACCATCTGCGACGCGACGTGAGGCAGATGGTCATCAAGGCGGCCCGCGATCATCAAATGATGGTCGTGCCCGAAGGCGGCTCGACCTTCTACTACAACATGACCATGATCCTTGACGGGCACACGGGCATCGAACACGCCGTGCCCGTTGCCCCGCTTTACAAAGACGTGGTCACGCTGTTTGCTCGCAGCCACACGCAGTACACGCCTACGCTCATCGTCGGTTACGGCGGCATCTGGGGCGAAAACTATTGGTATCAGCACACGAACGTTTGGGAAAACGAAAAGCTGCTGCGCTTTGTGCCGCGCGAAACGGTGGACGCGCGCTCGCGACGCCGGCAGATGGTGCCCGAAGACGACTTCTATCACTTTGAGCTGGCGCGTGCGGTGCGTGACATATTACGCGCGGGCGGCAAGGTCCAGCTTGGCGCACATGGTCAACTGCAAGGGCTCGGCGCGCATTGGGAGCTCTGGATGCTGCAGCAGGGCGGCATGACACCAATGGAAGCGCTGCGCTGCGCCACGCTTTACGGTGCGCAGTATCTCGGCTTCGACGGCGACATCGGCTCGCTCGAACCCGGCAAACTCGCGGACCTAATCGTTCTGAACAAGAACCCGCTCGAAAACATTCGCCACAGCGAGTCGATCCGCAATGTGATGATTAACGGCGTGCTCTACGAAACGGAGAACATGAACGAGGTTTACCCCGAGGCGAAGCCGCGCCGGAAGTTTTTCTGGGAGCGTTAACTTCAAGGCCGAGACGTGCGACAGTTAACGGTGAGTCCGGCTGCAAGCGCTCGTTAGATCACGACATAACGAGGTCGCTTACCAGAATGCGCTCGTTTGATTATTGAAAACCAGGATGAATCTTCAAAGGCTAAAGCGCTTAATCCCCCGGCAACTCTGGCCTCACCTCGGCGCCGCGCGTCGTTTCGCGCTTACCATTCCGGCGCGCACGCAAATGCAAAAGCAGAAGCTGCTCGCCGATCCCACTCTTACAGAGCGTGACCGCCAACTACTGAAAGATGTAAGCAGCCGCATCTATTTCAACGATGGGATGTACCACGGCAATGGCGCACACTATTTCAAAGTTGGCCTGTCGGCGATCCGTTGCATCGATGAGGCGCTCGAACGCGCGGCTTTGAAAGATGTCGGCGCGATTCTCGATTTTCCCTGTGGCAGTGGACGCGTGCTGAGGTTTCTGCGGCAACGTTTTCCTGACGCGCGGATCACCGCCTGCGAGTTGGACGCTGGTCCGGTCGAATTCTGCGTCCGCACGTTTGGAGCTGAGCCGGCATACTCATCACTAAACCTCGACGAGGTTTCACTCGGCAAGCAGTTCGATCTCATCTGGTGCGGCTCGCTCGCAACACACTTGAATGCGCAAGGCATCGCCGCACTGCTTCGGCTCTTCCGTCGGCATCTGGCGCCAGGCGGTCTTATGATATTCACCACTCACGGTGATTTTGTCGCGCGCCGAATCCCGACCCGAGATTTCGACTACGGATTGTTGTCAGAACAAATTCACAGGATTGGTGTTAACTATCCACAGACCGGATACGGCTTTGAAGACTATCCCGGTGAGAAGGATTACGGCGTCTCGTTGACATCGCCTGAGTGGATCCGCGAGCGCGTTGGCAAAGTTGGCGGCCTGTGTGAAGTCTTCTTCAAGGAACGTGGTTGGGATGATCACCAGGATGTCTTCGGTTTCGTTGCTGAGTAAGATGAGAAAACTATCCGCAGATTACTTACTTCCCTGCAAGCAATGATCTTCCGCCAGATCGATGAAGCACTGATAATCGCCGTAATCTGCGGAACAGGTCTAGACATCAATCGTTCCGTAACGCTCGTGTGCACGTTGCTGTCGAACGCGGGCGCGACCGCGCATGAATGAATTCGGAATCAAGAGTCGCAATAGCATTCTGGTGGTAGTTCGTGGTGAGTCAGCGCCTCGCAGGTTGCGCATCATCAAGCGCCAGGCCTCCGACTTGTGGCCAAGCCTCAGAAAGTCTTCGGCACGGTTGAATCGGGTTGACGTTTGTAAGGTCTCCACTTGTTTATCAGTGAAACCAAACCTTAATGCGGCTGCGCGTTGGGCCTTCAACTGTTCGTCGAGCATTAACGTCTGATCCCAACTCACGTTCGACCCATGCCGCCGCCACGCAGACAGGATTCGGCGATCGAAGCCGAATTCGCCAAGTTCGCTTAGGCGCAGATACAGTTCGTAATCTTCAAGTCTTGATTCTTCGTTCCAGGCTTCTCGTTCGAGTGCGTCGCGGCGATAGACGACTGTCGGACTCATTGGCGCAACTGTCGTCAACAACATCTGCCGAACATTACCATCGACGTAGTTTGCCCAATCTGCGGTGGAATCAATGATGCGATTCTCGTCGTCGATGTAATAGGAATGGCCGTATGCCAAAACTGCTTTGGGTCGCGATTCGAGCAAGGCGACGCGGGCCTCGAGAAAATCGGGAAGCCAGAGATCATCAGAACCGAGGTAAGCGAAGTAGTCTCCGCTCACTCGCGCAAAGCCTTCGTTAAGCGTGGCGGATAGGCCGCGATTTTCACGGGCGATGAATTCGCAGGGAAAGGTACAGTCGCGCAGCGACTGCTCGATGATAGCTGGCGAGTTATCGGTTGAGCCGTCGTCGATTACGAGGAGTATCGCCGGCTCCAGCGTTTGCTTCTTGATCGAGCGCAAGGTCGATTCAATGAACCGCGCATGATTGAAGGAAGGCACGACGACCGAGACGCCTCCAGGCCGCCTCTGAAGGATTTGTTCCACCTCTTCCTGCAAGTCGGTTGCTATCATTTTTTACTTACTTTACAGTTCGTTGCCGGCAGCTACGCAGTTAAGAGTTCACGCTTTCGCCTGCGGCCTGGCAAAAAGATCTGCACATCTCGATGTCATAACCAGGTCAGGACACGCTGGCGACGGGTTTCCACCAGGCTGGTAACAACGCTCCCGATGACCAGGAGAATTATACTCTTTGGACCACTGCCACCGCCTCAGGGTGGCGTCGCGATTTACCTGAAAGCGCTGGTGGACCATCTTCGCGGCTCGCAGGTTCGCGTGTGGACGTACACAGGCGTAAGTCCCAGGCAACCGAATGTGCGCTTCGTACCGCACCGTAAACTGGGAACGATCGCTGCCCTGATTGCGGAAGGAAGAGGGTCGCGCATTCTGGACGCCACCCACTTTCACCTGGAATATCCCAATCTCCTGTTGTCGCCAATCTGGCTGCTGATGAAGCGCTGGTTGCAGTTCGAGTGGTACAAAAACATTCTCGATGGATCCTTGCCAAAACGTTATCGGAAGTTTGGGCCGCTGCAACGATTCCTATTTCTTCGCGGTGTTAAAGCGGTCGACGAATTCGTGGTTGTGAGCGACGAATTGCGCCGCTGGTTGCAGGAAGATCTAAGCCTTCCTCAACGCGTCACAGTGGTTCCCTGCCTGTTACCCCCTGCGACAGCGGCATCAATCGCCTTATCGACTGAAACCGCCGAGTTGCTGGCGCCATATCTTGCGCACAGCAAGCGGGTTTGTTCCATCGGTGTATTTTTTCCTTCTTATGGCTTTCTCGATGTTGCTGAAGCCGTCGAGCAACTTCGCCAACAAAGCGGAAAAGACATTGGCTTGTTACTACTCGACGGCGGCTTTGTGCGCGACGAAGCGTATCGTAACGAAGTGCTGCAGAATCGCGACTGGATCACCGTTGTCGAAGAAGTTCCAAATTCCGAGGTCCCGGAGATTTTGAAACAAAGTGATGTCTTCGTGCGTGCGTTTGCTGATGAGAGTTACGGCATTTCGCGGATCGAAGCGCTTTGGGCCGGCATTCCCGTGATCGCCACGCGCGCGGGAGAAACGCGTGGGATGCTGACTTACGATTTTGGAAACAGAGATCAACTGTCGGGTCACTTGGAATCCGTGCTATTCGACGCGCCTTCGCACCAGGAGAATCAGTGGCCAGGGATTTTCCGCAAAGAGGCGGAGAATAATTTAGCGAAACTGGCTGAGGTCCTGGAAATCGAGATTCACGCTCGATGATTAATCGTTCGACAACATTGCGCATCGTCCTCGGAGTCATGCTCCTCTTCGCTCCTGCATCAGTTTGGGCGGCGCGGCCAATCTCGCTCGAAGGTTACTGGAATTTTGAGATTGACCCGACTGATGCGGGTGAACAGCAGCAGTGGTTCAACCGAAACTTGCGGAACGGCATCAGGCTGCCGGGATTGCTCCAGGGTCCATACCAGGGAAATCCAATCACACTTCAGACGCCGTGGGTGCTGACGCAGTACGACCGCTTCTGGTTTTTGCGCGACGATTACAAAGCTTATCTCGAGCCTGGCAAGATCGTCGTGCCCTTCCTCTCCCAACCTGCGCGTCATTACCTCGGCGCAGCCTGGTATCAACGCGATGTCCATATCACTCAGCAGACCGCCGGCCGGCGCATCGTGTTAACTCTTGAACGGCCACATTGGGAAACCACTGTTTGGTTCGATGGGCAGAAGATCGGTTCAAACAAAAGTCTGGTTGCACCTCACGTTTACGATCTAAGCGCGGCCGCGCCGGGCCGGCACCGTCTCACGATCCGAGTCGATAATCGAATGATGATGCCATATCGGCCAGACGCGCACAGCGTTTCGGATTCGCTGGGCGCCAGTTGGAACGGAATTGCGGGCAAGATTGAGCTGTCTGATACGGGACGAGTTTGGATCGAGGATGCGCAGGTGTTTCCCAACCTCGACAAGAAAAACATGCTGATCAAAGTCAGGATCGGCAACCAAACAGGACGGAGCGGCGCGGGAACATTAACCGCCATTTGGCCGGACATTGGAGTCGTTCCGGTGAACTGGGATGAGACTGGCGGCACCGCGGAGGTTGAAGTGCCACTGCGCGAGGATGCCGCGACCTGGGATGAGTTTCACCCGAAGTTGCATCAGCTCAGGCTTTGGTTAAGAGGCACGGGAGTTGATGAATACAGCGAGTTGAAGATCGGTCTGCGGGACTTTCGCGCGGAGGGAAAAGAGTTTTGGCTTAACAGACGTCCGATCATTTTTCGCGGCACACATAACGGCGGCGACTTTCCTCTCACTGGTTACCCACCCACTGACATTGCCTCATGGCGCAAACTGTTTGAGACATGCAGGAGCTGGGGTTTGAATCACATGCGGTTTCATTCCTGGTGTCCTCCAGAAGCTGCGTTTGAAGCCGCGGATGAACTTGGGTTTTACCTGCAGGTTGAACCCGGAATGTGGAATGAAATCAGTCCGGGCACTCCGATGGAGCGAATGCTCTACGAAGAAACTGATCGGATGATCAAGGCTTACGGCAATCATCCATCGTTCATGTTGTTGTCGGCCAGCCACGAACCGCAGGGTAAGTGGAAGGAAGCGTTGACGAAATGGGTCGAGCACTATCGCAAACAAGATCCGCGGCGGCTTTATACGCCCGGCACGGGACATACCGAAAGAGAAGTCCCGGATCTCACGGAGGGCGCGGACTATTTGGCAGTTCATCGCGTTGGCACGAACATGTTGCGGCGCGAGTCTGGTTGGTTTGGAGGGGACTACCGCCAGGCGCTCGAAGTGGTAAACCTGCCGGTGATTGCACATGAGGTGGGCCAATGGGCCGCATATCCGGATTTCGAAATCATCAAAAAGTTTAAGGGTTACCTGCGACCCGGCAACCTGGAAATATTTCGCGACTCCTTGAAAGCGCATGGGCTGATCGAGAAGAACCGGTTCCTGGTGCAAGCTTCTGGCGAGTTTCAGCTCGCCTGTTACAAAGAAGAGATCGAAGCTAACTTGCGCACGCCCGGACTCGGCGGTTTTCAGTTGCTCGATCTGCACGACTACCTCGGAAGGGGCACGGCGCTCGTCGGATTGCTCGATCCGTTCTGGGAGGCCAAGTCGTATGCGAAACCGGAAGATTTCAAGCGGTTTTGTAATGCCACGGTGCCGCTGGCCCGATTGCGCCAGCGGGTTTTCACAACCGCGGAGACCTTGAATGCCGATCTCGAAGTGGCCCACTTCGGTCCCGAACCAATTGAAAACGCCATTGCGGTGTGGAAGATAATCGGCGGCGGTCCGGGCGCGCAGGGCGAATCGGAAGCTCGCACTATCCCCATCGGAAAGAACATTCCCATAGGTAAAGCCACTTTCGACTTGTCGAAGTTGTTACCCGGAGAATACAAGTTGGCGGTGACCGTCGCTCCCATCTCATTCTTCACTCCAGTTGACCGCCGAATCATTTCCGGGCCGGCCGCGGTGCGCGGAGTTACCTATTTTGAGAACGACTGGCGATTCTGGGTTTTCCCGGCCGCCGGCGAAATGGAAAACTCACCTTCGTGTCCGCCCTCGCGTCAGGCTGACGTTTTCGTGACTCGATCATGGGAAGAAGCCGAGAAGAAACTCGCGACGGGCGGGCGAGTGTTGTTTGTGCCGTACCCTACGGATCTTAACTGGACCAATCCACCGCTGGACTCCGTGCCTATCTTCTTCAACCGGTTGACTGCCCCAGCCTGGGCCCGCACGTTGGGACTATGGATTGACCTTAAGCCAGAAGAATCGAAGAGTCTGGCACTCCTTGGGTTTCCCACCTCGTCTCATTTCGACTGGCAGTGGGCACAGATAACTCAGAATGTGCGCGCCGTGAATCTCGATCGATTACCGGCCGAGCTGGAGCCGGTGGTCTGGGCCATCGACGACTGGAACCGTAACTACAAGCTTGGTGTTATCTTTGAAGGCGCTGTCGGCGACGGACGATTGCTGGTCTCGGCATTCGATGTAACCAAGCCCGCCGAGACGAATCCCGTGGCCAGACAACTGCGCAATGCGCTGGTGCGTTATGCAAGAAGCGATTGCTTCCAGCCGAATGTGGCGCTACTGCCCGAACTAATGCGTGGTCTGTTCTTTGATACGCTCATCATGAAAAAGCTCGGCGCCGTTGCAGAAGTGGAGGGCGCTTCAGCGAATAATCTAATTGACGGCGATCCAAATACGTTTTTGCGCGTGGGACAGCAGAGCGCAGAAACACGCGAGCAGGTGGACATCGTTGTGAGGTTTCGCGCGCCGGTGGCCATTTCGGGACTGGTTTTGATGCCTCGCCAAAGCCATCGCGAACACGAAGGTGACATTCGCAGTTATGCTGTGCAGGTGAGCGACGACGGCAACGACTGGCGCGACGTGGCGCGTGGGGATCTACTGTCAACCTTCGCCCCGCAACAGATCGAATTTTCGCGGACTATCACCGCTCGATATATTAAATTGATCTCACTGTCCGGTTTTGGACCAGACAAAACTACAGCACTGGCCGAGATCGCGGTGATTTACGCCGGGCCGAAGCTCGCGAACTAAACGATTTCCGATTATCACCGCCTGAACTTTTCGCTGACAATTGCCGATGCTCAAGGACCGTTCGATTATCTGTTTTGGCGGTGAAGACTGGTGGTATCACCATCCGCATTCAAAAAAGCATTTGATGCGGCGCTTTGCGCGTGCGGGTAATCGAGTGATTTTCGTCAACTCGATTTCCATGGGCCTCGCCCCCATCGCGAACAAAGACTTCCTGCCTCGAATTACGCGAAAGCTGCGCAGCTATGCGAAATTTGCGCGCCGCACCGCGGAAGGCGTGACGGTTGTTTCACCGGCGGCTTTACCCTTTTTTGGGAGCAGGCCAGCGCGGTTCGCCAATCGTCACCTGTTGACCACCCAAATTGCGGCGCTCGCGAAAAACCGCGGGTTGAAAAAGCCAATTCTCTGGATTGCCATCCCGACGGCCGCGGAAATGATGGGACGTTTGGATGAGTCGTTGGTAGTTTATCAAGTGTCGGACAAGTATGATTCGAACACGATGGACCACGCTACCGATCCCTTGGAGATAACCGCGCTGCATGAAAAGGCAATTGCCGCGGCCGACATCATTCTCTACTCCGGCCGCAAACTTATGGCGGAGGCGACGAGCGGCCGCGACCGGTCTTACCTGTTGGAGCAGGCGGTTGATTTTGAACACTGGGCGCGCGTCGGCAGCGGGGAGTTAACCGTCGCGCCCGAAGTAGCAAGAATTCCGGGGCCGCGCATCGGCTACTTTGGCGCGATTGAACCGTGGCTAATTGATCAGGAGCTGATCAAGCGTGCCGCGAACGAACGTCCGGAATGGCAGTGGATTTTCATCGGTAATCGTTCGCGCGGACTCGACATCGAAAATCTTCCCAACACGCACTTCATTCCGCCGGTTGAGTACAATGAGCTGCCCCGCTACGCTGCCGGCTTCGACGTTTGCGTGCTGCCGTGGGAAACTGAACAAGCCTTCACGAGTTACGGTTCGGCTATCAAAGTGCGCGAGTATCTGGCGACCGGGAAGCCAGTGGTGATCGCGGCCTTACCGGAATACGAATCCATGAGCGACGTGCTGCGCATCGCTCGCAGCCGAGACGACTTTTTTAGTTTAATCACTGAGGCGCTGAATGAAACTGACGCTGAAGCTCCGCGCAGGCGTCAAGCTGCGGTGAAGGATGGCACGTGGGACGCGCGAGCGGAATGGGTCAGTGACTTAATCGAACAGAAGCTGGCTGCCCGAGAACAAGGTTAGACGGTCTAACTCCGCGCATTCTCAGCGTCCTCTGCGGCGGTGAAGCTGTTGGGTAAGTCGATCTCAACGCCAAGACGCAGAGGTCGCGCAGAGTTAGCATGAGATAAGTTTTGCATTAATGCATTGATCAATGAAACAGGTTCTGCAAAATCGAAAGACTGGAAAAACCGCGGTAATGGATGTTCCCGTGCCGGCGGCGCAGCGCGGTCGGGTGCTGGTCCGCAGCGTCGCGTCATTGATTAGCGCAGGCACTGAGCGAGTGGCGGTCGAGACAGTTCGCAAAGGTCTCATGCAGGAAGCACGCGAACGTCCCGACCTCGTGCGCGCCGTGATCGACAAGGCACGCAGCCAGGGTCTTCGCCAAACGTTTAATTCGGTGCGAGACAAGTTGGCGGCGTCGCAGGCTCTTGGCTATAGCGCGTCCGGCGTGGTGATGGAAGTTGGCGCTGAAGTAGTTGGGTTTGGACCAGGCGATCGAGTGGCCTGCGCCGGTCTAGGGTATGCCTCGCACGCGGAAGTAATTTCAGTTCCGCAGAATCTGTGCGTGCGCCTGCCTGAGAATGTCGCCTTCGAAGCCGGCGCTTTCGGCACGCTCGGGGCGATTGCGCTGCAGGGTGTTCGGCTGACTGAGCCGACGCTGGGCGAATCTGTCGTGGTGATGGGGCTCGGTTTGGTGGGCCAGTTGGCCGTGCAGCTATTGGCCGCGAATGGGTGTCGAGTGTTTGGCGTTGATCTGGATCCGGCACGGGTTGAACTTGCTCGTGGGCTCGGCGCTGATGCCGGCGGACAACCCGATCCGGCAATCAAAGATGCAATTCTTGATTGGACTCGCGGCCGGGGAGCCGATGCCGTTGTGATCACAACTGCTACCGAGTCGAATCAGCCAGTCGAGTTGGCTGGAGAGATATCGCGATTGAAAGGACGAGTGGTCGTAGTTGGCACCACCGGTTTGGAAATTCCGCGGCAGAGTTATTACGCGCGCGAGTTATCTCTCAAGCTCTCGATGTCTTATGGCCCAGGCCGCTACGATTCGGATTACGAGGAGCGAGGTCACGATTATCCGTTTGGATATGTGCGCTGGACTGAAAACAGAAATATCGAGGCGTTTTTGGATTTGGTGGGCCAGCAACGGATAACAGTTGAACCCTTGATTAGCCACCGGTTTGAAATTGATGCAGCTGAACATGCCTATCAACTGATCGCCGGAGACGCGCACGAGCCACACCTCGGCGTGCTGCTTCGATATGATCCTGAGCGAACGCTGGAGCGTAATGTTGAGATTTCAGATGCACGCCGCCCCGGAAAACTCACCTCTTCGGTGAATGTTGGAGTGATTGGTGCGGGAAACTATTTGCGCGCGATGTTGCTCCCACATTTTCAGAACGAAGATGTGAATCTTGTTTCCATCGCTACTGCATCCGGCGTCACGGCCGTTGACGCGGCAAAGAAATTCGGCTTTGTGCGCGCCGTTTCCGGAGCCGAAGAGATTATTAAAGATGCAGATATCAACCTCATCGTGATTGGAACGCATAACAATCTGCACGCGCAGTTGGCGTCGCAGGCACTTGCAGCAGGAAAACACGTTTTCGTCGAAAAACCGTTGGCACTGAACGAAGAAGAGCTCGAAGAAGTGGTTCGGGCCGCGCAGGCTGCTGAGGGAAAGCTGATGGTTGGTTTCAACCGGCGCTTTTCGCCCCTCGCCGTTAAAGCTCATGAGCTGTTTGCCGGGCGCCGCGCCCCGCTTTCCATTCTTTACCGCGTAAACGCAGGGAGAGTTTCGCCGCAAGATTGGACGCAGGATGCGAACGAAGGCGGTGGCAGGATCATCGGCGAGGTTTGTCACTTCATTGACCTGATGCAGTTTTGGACCAACTCCATTCCCGTTTCCGTCTTCGCGCAGGCGGTTTCCGCCAGTCGTTCAGATGTCACGAACGACAATTCGATATTCATTACCCTCAGCTTTGCTGACGGGTCGAATGGCTGCGTTGCCTATCTCGCCGAAGGTGACAAAGGATTAGCGAAGGAGCGGGTGGAGATTTTTTGCGAAGGCAGGACTTTCGTGCTCGATGATTTTCGGGGCGCCAGCATCTTCCGCGATGGTCGCGAGGAAAAGAACCGCTCGGGCACACAGGATAAAGGGCAGGCCGCTCAGGTGCGCGCCGTTTGTGACGTTGTGCTGAAAGGAAGCGCGGCCCCAATTGCGTTGGAAAGTCTATCGGCCACCACGCGCGCCACGTTCGCTATTAGAGAATCCCTTCGCACGGGCCAGCCGGTGGCACTGGGCTAAAATACGATCCACGAAACACGCGAATCCGTTTTAAGCTGTCCTTTTCGTGTTAGTGCGTGGGCCTCTTCCTAAACGCCGTCGCCGCTGATCCCACGCGTCTCGCCATCCAACTTATTGTCACCGCAGCAAAAGCAAAAAGGAAATGATAGAGCGCGAGGATGTATCGATACTCCGTGTGCGTCGCCGACTGCACACAAAGGTAATAGGCAGGAACTGCAAGCAGGATTCCGAGAACGAACCAACTCCGCTTGATCGCGGTCAGCGCAATGCCGCAGAGTGCGAGCGGAAGCATGATCGCTGTTATGAAAAGTTTTTGCAGGTTGCGAATGAGGATGCGAGGGTAGCGCGTCCAGAGAAATGAAGCGGGCCCGAGCTGGTAGAGTTTTATGACACCCAAATGAATCACGGCGTGCGAAGGCGTGCTTTCATTGGCGAGCGCCAGCCGCAGATGTTGGTCGCTTTCGGAAACGAATGGCAGTTCGATATTCTGAAATGGTTGTGCCGTCGGCGAATTTCCTTCAAGCGTGTCAACTATAGTTGTCACTTCCAAGCTGTTCTGTTCCGTGTTTTCAACTCCAACCTTCACTCGACCCTGTTCAAGTTTAATCGGCAAGCGCCAAAGATATTCCACGTGCTTCTGCACGCGCACCGGCGCTGTGGCAAATTGTTTTCCGTGGGTGGAATCATCACCCGTAACAATCAAACTCTGGCCATCAGTTGAAGTTATCGCCGTGGCCTTTGTTGAAAGTAGAGTGCCCGTCGTCAGCAGCGTCGCGGGCTCCTGAGTCCAAACGGGTTCTGCTGTGTCTGTTAAGGCAAGGGAATTTGTAACGGGAGGCTTTGAAGAGATGAGAGGCGTTCGTTCCAGTTTGAGCATGCTGCCGGCGCGCCGGACCATGACGCCAGCAAACCAGAAAGGCCGCGAACGAACCATGGTCAAGCCGCGCGAAAGGCGCATGCGTTCGCGTCGCATTCCATCAGGACCAAACAGGGTGTCGCGATAATCAGGACGACCAAATGCATCTGCCTCCTGATTCATGATGCCAAGATCGGTGTTGGGCAAGTCGAATCGTTGCCCCTGGTCGTAGTCAGCAATACCTTCAAGAAACGTTTGTCCCGCGCCGAGTGAAAGTGGAATAAAGTGCCCAAAGACCACCGCGTTTCTGATCGTTAACGGGATAATGACTAAGAGCGCCCCGCAGATCAGGGCAATTGAGTAGCGCGACCGTAATGGAGGCTTGAACAGGAAAAAAACGAGCACCGTGAGAAAGACCGGGAGCAGCAGCGCATTAGCCCGAAGCCAGCAAGACACGCCAACCATCGCACCTGCTGTTATGATTAATCCCAGACGCGGACGTTTGTACGCAAGGACCAGGCAATAGACGGCCAGCATAATTGGCAGCACCGCAAGTGTGTCGGGCAGTAGCAGGACAGAGTTCCAGGAAAACTGCGGGGCGAATGCCGAGAGTAAACCCGCGATTGTTGCCACATTCAGCGGCAGAAGTTCAGCGATGATGAGAAACAGCACTACGGCGGCAAAGGCATCACACAGAATTTGTACTAACTGAACCGTGGTGTCTGATTGGTTAATGAACTTCTGCGTCGCGGCGATCAGAATTGAGTAACCGGGAGGATGCCCGAGATTGTCGGGGGTGCTAAGTGGTGATGAAGAACTGAAGAATCCGGACAGGCCTCCTTCGTTCAGGAGATGGGCCACGCGCTTATAATCGGCAGCGACGGATGATTGAACCCTTCGAGCTTCGAAGCTGCGCGCGTCTTGCCAGGCCAGGAGCCTGACGCCAAACGCCACTGTGAAGATCACGAGGCTGATGAGGATCAACCGGCGTGTCTTGATTTGCGATCCGTCGAACGGATAGGTTGAGTTGCGCGCGCTCCTGAAATTAGTTGTTTTCATTCGCCGACTGGATACGCGGGCATTATAGATCATCGGAAAAAGAACGCTTCTCTGTGAGTCCTCTGTGTGCTCGTGTCTCTGTGTTGAATCCTGGTTAGTGATAGTCATACCACGGAGTCACAGAGAACACAGAGGATGCATAGAGAAAAACTAAACTCAATATGTGTGGGATTGCTGGAATAGTTTCGGTTGAACCAGAACAGCACGTCCCGGCGATGATGCAGGCGATAGAGCATCGTGGCCGTGACGATGAAGGTTTTTGGACTTCAAGCGCTATTGACGAACGCCACCGGCGCGTCTGTTTGGGGCATCGTCGACTCGCGATCATCGACACCTCCAGCGCGGGCCATCAGCCGATGCATTCCGCTAACGGCCGATTTGTTATTACTTTCAACGGAGAGATCTACAACTATCGTGAACTGCGCGAGCAGTTGAAATCCAGGGGCCACCGGTTTCAGACCGAGACGGATACTGAGGTTCTTCTCGCCGCTTTTGCCGAGTGGGGGAAACAGTGCCTGGCCAAGCTGAACGGCATGTTTGCCTTCGCGATTTGGGACAACCAGGAAAAGACTCTGACGCTGGCGCGCGACCACGTCGGCATTAAACCGCTTTATTATTTCTATCAACCTTCCATCGCGGAAAAGCCCGGCGCATTTATCTTTGCCTCCGAAATAAAAGCCATTCTGGCTACGGGCCTTGTAGCGCGTTCAATCGATCCTGAGGCGCTAAACCAGTTTCTTACTTTCCTCTGGGCCCCTGATCCGAACACGCTGTTTAGTGGAATCAAAACTCTGCCGCCGGCACACGTGCTCACGTTTGCAAACGACAATTTAGACATCGATGAATGGTGGGACGTTTCTTTTGATCATATAGAGGAAGGACGAAGTGAGTCGTGGTGGCGCGAGCGCGTGCTCGAGACGCTGGATCGAACAGTCAACATGGAAATGGTTGCTGACGTGCCGCTCGGTTCCTTCCTTTCAGGAGGTGTGGACTCCTCCGGCATCACCGCGATGATGAAACGCCACGGCAATGGACGACGCGTTTCAACTTA
This sequence comes from Pyrinomonadaceae bacterium, assembly GCA_963724185.1. Taxonomy (GTDB): domain Bacteria; phylum Acidobacteriota; class Blastocatellia; order Pyrinomonadales; family Pyrinomonadaceae; genus PSRF01. The sequence goes on from CAVRTN010000004.1 coordinate 1,133,883, forward strand.
CACCGTTGGGATCGAAGCTGATGATCTCCGGTACGACATCATTCCGGACGACGTGAAATGGGCCCGGCGCGTGAATGCTTATCTCGACACTGATTACCACGAGATCATGCTGAAACCATCTGTGGCGGAGCTATTACCCATGTTAGTCCGTCACATGGATGAGCCACCCATTGACATGGCAATTCCCAGTTACCTCGTATCTCGAGCAGCGCGGGAGACGTTAACGGTGATGTTGTCGGGAATGGGCGGCGACGAAGTTTTTGCCGGTTACCCGCGGCAGCTCGCCATGAAGTTTGCTGCCATGCTGGATCCAGTGCCCTCACTTTTGCGTAGGCCCTTGCTGCAGTCGATCGAACGATCGCTGCCGGGGGGATTGCCCGGGCGACTAACGGCGCCACTACGCAACGCGAAGAAGTTTGCGAGGAGCGCCGGCCTGGATTTTGAAGAGCGTTATCTAGGCTATGGCACCTACTTCACCAACGAGGCAAAGCATCAACTGTTCTCCGACGACTTGCGCGAGGCGACCACTGGATTTGATGCTTACTCGACCCATCGAAAGTATTTCGCCAGGGTTCGGGATGCTGCACCACTCAATCGCCTGCTCTATGTCGATCTGAAAACATTCCTGCCGTGTTTGAATTTGATCACGACGGACAAAACTTCGATGGCTGCAAATCTTGAGGTTAGAGTTCCCTTTCTCAATCGCGAAATGATTGAGATGGCAGCGACGATGCCGCCCGAGTTCAAACTGCGCGGCTTCAAACGCAAATATATTCTCAAGCGCGCGCTCGAAAGCGTATTGCCGTACGATGCTATCTGGCGAAAGAAGGCCGGCTTCGGCGCTCCTATCAGGTCGTGGCTACGTGGCCCGTTGCGTCCGATGATTGATGATCTGCTTTCCGAGGACACTATCAAACGCCGCGGACTGTTTCGTCCGGCGGAGGTGAAGCGAATTATCGAAGCGAATCTGGCCGGAAGGGAAGATTACAACCTGCAGGTTTTTCAACTGCTTAACCTCGAGTTGTGGCAGCGGGAGTTCATCGACCAGGGTCGTGGGTGACGAGGAATACTTCTGGTGGTTTGTTACTTTGCGGCTCTCTGCGCGACCGAAGTTCGCTAAGTCAAGACGCAGCGTTACGCCAAGGAATTCCGTTCGGCTTCAAAGAGCACAACGCCTGACAAGAGAAATATTGACAGCGTTACGCGCGGGTTCTAATCTTTGGTATTGGCTTCAGGCCTGACGTCCTCAAATAAACCGCGCAGGGCATCCCAGGTTAGAAAGCTCCCAATAAGAATGGTTCCGGAAGAAAATTCAACATCCGAATTTGAAAGCGGTCTGCTTCATAAGAACGAAAACTCGCCGCTGCGCGTGTTGCTGGCCGAGGATGATCGTTCGTCGCGACGTTTTCTGACAATCGTGCTCGAGCGTGCGGGGTTTCGGGTGGTCCCTGCCGAAGATGGCTTGGAAGCGATGAAGCTGGCGATCTCCACGCCGGTAGACATCGTGGTGACGGACGCAACGATGCCGAATTTAAGCGGCCATGAATTTTGCCGGTTTCTCAGAAACAGCCCGAGCCTTTCGCACCTTCCGGTTATTCTTCTCAGCGCGCAGGCACGAAACGACCCGAACGAAAATATAGAACAGGCTGATGCGTTTTTGTTGAAACCGGTGTCGGGTGAATCGCTTCTGTCGTGTATTGAAGAACTGTTAGCTCGGAAGAGCTAACGCGGACTCAGTCTCTTTCGCGCAAACGTAGTGGATAGGCAGTAGGGACGGCATGCCGTGCCCTCTGGAAAACTCTACGACTGTTAAGGGCAAAAAAAGGCGGCCCCTGTTGTCAGGCGCCGCCCATTGTTATTTCAGAAAGAGCCATTCATCCAGCTGTGGCGCTGTTCACTTCAACTAACGCATCTATACTCGTGTAGGCCAAACCCTGGGATTCGGCGACTGCCTGATAAGTGCAGTGACCGGCGTAGGTGTTAACGCCTTCCTTCAATCCATTGTCGGTGCGAATCGCCTCGAAGAAGCCCTTGTTTGCCAGCGTCAGCGCATAAGGCAGGGTCGCATTCGTGAGCGCAAACGTGGACGTGCGCGGTACTGCCCCAGGCATGTTGGCCACGCAGTAGTGCAATACACCCTCAACATAATAAGTCGGATCGGAGTGGGTGGTTGGATGGGTAGTCTCGATGCAGCCGCCCTGATCCACCGCCACATCGACAATCACCGCACCATTGGGCACGTCTTTGAGCATACCGCGGGTGACCAGCCTCGGAGCTGATGCGCCTGGCACGAGCACTGCTCCCACGATCAGGTCAGCGTTTGAGACGGCATCGTGGATCATATAAGCGCTGGAGGCGAGCGTTGAAATCTTTGAAAGGAAGATATCGTCGAGTTCACGCAATCGATCGAGATTGTTGTCGATCATCGTTACGTGAGCACCCATGCCGACAGCCATCTTGGCTGCGTTTGTTCCGACTACTCCGCCGCCGATAATCACAACTCGCGCGGCCGGCACTCCCGGCACGCCTCCTAACAGGATGCCCCGTCCACCGGCCATCTTCTCGAGATAATGCGCACCCACCTGGATTGCCATGCGACCGGCTACTTCGGACATCGGCGTCAGCAGTGGCAGACCGCCGCGCCGATCAGTAATAGTTTCGTAGGCGATGCCGGTTACTTTCCGTTTTAGCAGTTCATCGGTGAGCTTGCGGTCGGGAGCGAGGTGTAGATACGTAAACAACAACTGGCCTTCGCGCATGCGCGGGTACTCAGGGGCGATGGGCTCTTTGACCTTGACGATCATTTCGGCCCGGGCCCAAACATCGTCGGCGGAATCGATGATTTGTGCGCCGGCTTTTTCGTAGAGCGAATCTTCAAAACCGGAGCCGTCGCCCGCACTCTTCTCCACGATAACTTCGTGGCTCGCATCCGTCAGAGCTCGGACGCCAGCGGGTGTCAAACCAACCCTGTATTCGTTGTCTTTGATTTCCTTTGGCAAGCCGACAATCACAATGATGTCCTCCGGAGCGTAGAGTCAGAGATCAGAAGTCGGAGATCAGAGATCAGAAGTCAGAGATCAAAGTTCGAGGTTCAGATGCTATTTCTGACCGCTGCTCTCTGAGCTCTGACTTCTGGTCGCTGTTTCTTATGTGTCGATCTGTGCGCGTTGGAGCTTGCCACTGTAATCGACGTAAATGGATTTCCACTCGGTAAAAATATCGAGCACCTGCGTGCCGGCCTCGCGATGGCCGTTGCCGGTTCCCTTCGTGCCGCCAAACGGCAAATGGACTTCGGCGCCAATCGTAGAAGCGTTCACGTAGAAAATTCCGGTGTACATGTCGGCCATCGCGCGGAAGGCGCGGTTGACGTCGCTGGTGTAGATCGACGCTGACAGACCGTAGCGAACTCCGTTGGCAATCTCCACGGCTTCGTCCAAAGACTTCGTCGGGATGACGGCTGTGACCGGGCCAAAAATTTCCTCCTGAGCAATACGCATGTCCGGCGCAACGTCGGTGAAGACGGTTGGCTCGATGAAATAACCACGTGCGTATTCGCCTTTAGTGAGATGTTTTCCGCCGGCGGCGAGTGTAGCGCCGTCTTCATTCTGGCCAATGTCGATGTAACCCATGATCTTCCGCACGGCATCGGCGTTGATAACGGGTCCAACGTCAGTTTTGGCAGCCGCGCCGTTGCCCACGCGTAAAGCGCGAGTACGCTCCACCAGTTTATTGCAAAACTGCTTGTAAACCTTTTTATGGACCACGATCCGGGAGGAGGCAGTACAGCGTTGACCTGAAGTACCGAAAGCTCCCCACAGAGCGCCTTCGATGGCGAGGTCGATGTCGGCATCGTCCATCACCATGATGACGTTTTTGCCGCCCATTTCGAGTGAACAAATCGCGTTGCGTTCCGCGCAGGCCGAGGCGACGATGCGGCCGGTATCAGTTGAGCCGGTGAATGAAATCAAACGAAGCGCAGGGTGATTAGTGATCGCCGCGCCCGCGTTTTCGCCATATCCGGTCACGAGGTTTACCACGCCTGGCGGAATACCGGCTTCCTCACACGCCTGGACCAGATTGTAAGTGGAGAGAGGTGTGTCTTCAGCCGGCTTGATGACCAGGGTGTTGCCGCAGACAAGCGCCGGAATCATCTTCCACGAGGGAATGGCCATCGGGAAATTCCATGGGGTGATCAGTCCGCAGATCCCGACCGGCTGACGAACGCACATGGCAAACTTGTCCGGCATCTCCGCCGGAGTCGTAAACCCGTGGAGGCGACGTCCTTCGCCGGCAGTGTAATAGGTGCAATCGATCGCTTCCTGGACATCGCCACCGGCTTCAGCAAGGACCTTGCCCATCTCGCGCGTCATGTCCGCGGTGTACTTTTCTTTGTTGCGGATCAGAATCTCACCGAGCTTGAAGAGAATTTCAGCGCGGCGTGGTGCCGGCGTGTTGCGCCAGCCGTCAAAGGCGCTTCGCGCGGCGTTGACTGCGGCGTTTACGTCGGCGCTGGTTGATACGGGAAACCGACCAATGACGTCGTCGGTGTCGGCCGGGTTGATGTTCTCAAAGACCTCGCCGGATTCGCTCGGAACCCACTTGCCACCGATGTAGTTATTGTAGGTTTTAACTGACGCGCGGGTATTACGCTGGGTGCGTCGTGAACTGTTTTTTGCGAGAGCTTTTTTTGCTTGGGCCATTTTCTGGTGTTAGGTATGGGGTGTCAGGTGTCGGCTGGAAGGTCCACTGGCACCTGACACCCGGCACCCACCACCGGTCCTTATTGGTAAGTGAACTGGACAATCCGCATCGTCACGCGTTTGAGAACTCCGGAGTAAGTAGCAATTTGCAGGACCACCGGGTCGCCCGGCTTGAGGCCACCTAGCACTCGTTGAAAATCAGCCAGCGTAGTTACGGGCACTCGATTCAGGCGTGTAATCACGTCGCCTTCGCCGAGAGCCTGTGTTCCGTTTGCCAGTCTGACTTCCGCCGCTAATCCATTTGGATCTACATCCTTGACGTAAAGACCGCGGACTCCGGTTAGGCGTTTTTCAGTACTCAGCTGTGGCGTCAATTCAGCGAGCGTAACGCCCAATTGCAAACCGTTACCCTTCGGATCGGCTTCCTTCGCCGACGAAGGCACCGGCTCATCTGAGTCGCCCAGCTGCTGCAGCGGTGGACGTTCCCCCAGGACAACGTTGGCGGTGCGCTTTTCAAGTTTGCCGTCTCGATCGCGAAGGAATGTAAACGCGGCCGATTCGCCAATCGGACTGGCGGCGACTTTCTGAATTAGATCCTGCGCGCTGGCCACCTGCTGCCCGTTGAATTCAGTGATGATGTCATTGGTCTCCATCCCCGCTTTCGCTGCCGGGGTAGGTTGACCATCCTTGGTCAGATAGACGTCCATGACGATGGCGCCTTTTGCTTCCGGCAATCCATAGACGCGAGCGTATTCTTCTTTGACCGAGTCGAGGGTAACGCCGAGATATCCCCTGCGCACTCTTCCCTGAGCAACTATCTGGCGATAAACAAAATTCGCTTCAGACGCGGGAAGGGCGAAACCGATACCGTTGTAGTCGCCGGTGGAAGTTGCGATTTGAGAGTTGATTCCGATCACTTCGCCGCGCATGTTTACGAGTGGTCCACCACTATTGCCACGATTGATGGCCGCGTCGGTTTGCAGGAAACGCTGGAACGGAGTGAAGTAGGGAGTCTCTCTCTCTTTCTTCGAAATGATTCCGGCAGTGACCGTTTGGTCCAGGCCGAAAGGCGAACCAATCGCCAACACCCAGTCGCCAACCTGCGATGCGTTTGAATCACCGATGGTAACGGTGGGCAGGTCGCGTCCGGCTTCGATCTTGATGACGGCTACGTCTGTTTCATCATCGATCCCAATCACCCGACCGCGGAATTTTTCCCCAGACTGCAAGCCGACGATAATTCTTTGCGAGCCCTGCACTACGTGCTCGTTTGTAAGAATGTAGCCCTTCGCGTTAACGATGAAACCGCTGCCGACACCGCGATCCGGGCGGCGCGCCTGACGGCGAAACATGTCGAGCAGAGGGTTGTTTGTTTGATCTTCCTTTTCATCCGGATCCTTTGTAGCCAGAACAGGGCTCGGTGAAATCGTTTCAATATTGACGACTGCAGGCTCGACGCGGCGCGCAATCTCGGCAAACGAAGCAGAGAGGGCTTCGGGCGCTCGCGCAATCTGGACCTCATTCTGGGCGACGGTCGGCCGCCCGGAAAGCATCGCGCCAACTCCAATGCCGGCCAGCAGGCAGGCAGTTCCCAGCGCAATGATCCAGACGCGGAGTTTCCGCAAAATGGCCCGTTCGTCAACTGGGGAAGGATTTTTGGTTTGGTCTAACATAAATATCACCTTCGAAAAGACTACCTGTTGCACGTCCGATCCGGCGACTCAGAGAAGTTCAGAATCGGGCGCAATGGGAAGGGCTGAAGTATAACGAAACGTTTAGCCAGGGGCAAAAGAACAGTCGACAGACGGCAAAGAACAGTCGACAGACTGCAGGAGCACTCGGCAGAATAAAAAGGGCCGCGGTGTGTTCTGCCGTCTGCTGACTGATCATGGTCGTAGCAAGACCTTCATGACACCTTTTTTCTCGGCCCGCTCCATAGCATGCACGCCTTTGTCCAGTGAATACTCTTCGCTAATCAGGCTATCAATCTCGATTGCGCCCTTCTTTAACAAATCAAGCGCGGGCTGGAAACGACCGCAGCGGGAACCGACGATTGCGATCTCATCAACCACTAAACGCACCTGATCAATTGTCGTCGGATCCGCTCCGGCAAACGTTGACTTCAAAACCAGGGAACCGCGAGGCCGCAACATCTCCAGCGCGGTGGCAAAGCCTGACGCCGATCCTGACGCTTCCACGACCACGTCGAATTCCCGCTTACGCTTGATCGCTTCTCGGACCATTGATGTTTCCATACCGCGGCGTTCGGCAATGCGCAGTTTTTCCGCGTGCTTGCCAACCAGCAACACTTGCGCCCCGCTCAAGGCAATCACTTGCGCGCAGAGCAAACCCAGTTTCCCATCGCCGATTACAGCAACGCGCATGTTCTTTCCCATGGCCACGCGTTCCAGAATGCCGCACGCTGCTGCCAGCGGTTCGGTGAAAACGGCGTGCTCGTCTTCAATCGCATCCGGGACCGGAATCAGATTTGCCATAGGCAGCCGCAAATATTCAGCGTGAGCACCGTCTCGGCCGAGTATTCCGAGAACCGTGCGGTTAGCGCAGTGACGCGAGTCGCCGGCAAGGCAAAGTTCACACTGTCCACAGCCGGCATTGATCTCGCCGACAACCCGCTGGCCCACCAGGGCGCCGCCCGGAGACTCCTCAACCACTCCTACAAACTCGTGCCCAAGAGTCCCTTTAAATCCAGCATACCCGCGAGCAATTTCCAGGTCGGTGTTGCAAATGCCTGAGAGGTGAACGCGCACCAATGCCTCATCGCCGCTGGTTGGTTTTTCAACTTCGCGGACTCGCAGCGTCTTTCGTTCAACTCTTAAAGCCTTCATAAAAAAGTAGGACAGGCATTCCTGCCTGTCTGTTCTATCGCCGGACCATGACAGGCACGAATGCCTGTCCTACTTTAAAAACTTCGGGCTCGGGTGTAGACGTTTTGCGGGGTGAGCTCAACGACCTGCTTGCTGCCGGCCACGTTAACAGGCAGACGCCACTCCAACTCTTCTTCGCCCTCCAGCCGAGCATGGATCCACCAGTTGCCCGCGCGGACCACGACCGTGCCCTGGCCCTGCTGATCCAATTTCGCGGTAACGGTTTGACGACCCAGCATTCGCTCGTTCAGGAAATCGTCGAAGCGTTTGCCTGCCCGCCGTTCAGTAAAATATTCGTGCCTTGCGGCCACGACGTCGATCGGATAAAGCTCGACCGGGATGTCCAGCGCTCCTGTTCCCACCCCGTCGGGCTGCCGGAGCACAATCTGCAGCGTTGTTTCGCCGTGGGATAACTGAATAGCTTCAGCTGACTGGTTAGGCAGCTCGCGGTAAATCCACCAACCCGCAACTACGAGCGCGGAGATCATTACTGCGCGAAGCAGTAGCGTCAGAAATCGATAAAGGCTGCTGGTAGGTTTCACGGCAGATAGTAAGTACGGACGCCGCTGTCTGCATCGGGGAGAACTCCAGAGTGGCGTTGCCAGCAATGATACCGAAGGCGCGATAATTTGGGTATGCCCGCGCGCACGTTTTGAGAATGAAATAGCGTCGCGCGGAAGTTCACGCAAAGTTGGCGCAGCATATCTTATGAGTTGAAAGGTTGGAGAATGCGAAGTAAGCTCAGAGCTGTAATCTTCCAAATCGATAAAACTGCAGCACAGATAGCCGGAGCCAACCAGAATTTTGGACATAACTCTCGACAAATTTCGTGACGAGTGCGGCGTCTTCGGCATCTATGGTCATCCGGATGCTGCCCGGCTGACATATCTCGGACTTTACGCTCTCCAACACCGCGGGCAGGAATCGTGCGGCATCGTTTCATCAAACGGAGCGGAGTTGCGTCAGGAACGAGCGATGGGTCATGTTGCGGATGCCTTTGATCAGTCGGCACTTGATCGATTGACCGGCGCCAATGCAATCGGCCACGTTCGTTACTCAACCGCCGGAGAAGTTTCCATTCGCGAGGCCCAGCCTTTTCTGGTTACCTGCCAGCACGGTCAAATCGCAGTTTGTCATAACGGTAATCTGCCTTTCGCTCGCGAGGAGCGGCGGCGGCTCGAACAAGAAGGCGCGATTTTTTCAGCAACGTCTGACACGGAAGTGATTCTCCATGGCGTAGCGCGATCGAGAGCAGCTTCAGTGCGCGAAGCGATACCAGAAGTTTTGCGAGACACTGAGGGCGCGTTTTCCATGTTGTTTCTGACGCCCGGCGAACTGATCGCCATTCGCGACCCGCGTGGCTTTCGTCCCCTCGCTTTAGGGCGATTAGGAGATGCCTGGGTGGTCGCTTCCGAAACGTGTGCATTCGATCTTATCGATGCGCAGTATGTCCGCGATGTCGAACCCGGCGAAATGATCGTGATCGACGCGGATGGCTTGCGTTCGTCGCATCCGCTGGAGAAACAACAATCTTCGATGTGCCTTTTTGAGCACGTCTATTTCGCGCGACCAGACTCGCTAATTTACGGCCAGTCGGTGAATGAATCGCGCCACAAGATGGGCAAGCGTTTGGCTATTGAACAACCTGCCGACGCCGATCTGGTTGTGCCCGTACCTGATTCCGGCACCGTCGCGGCGATTGGATACTCAGCGCAAAGCGGGATCAGTTTCCGTTTTGGCCTGGTGCGAAATCATTACGTGGGGCGCACGTTTATCGAGCCGCGTCAGTCAATCCGCTCCTTCGGTGTCCGCATCAAGCTCAATCCGGTGCGTCATTTGATCGAAGGGAAGCGCGTTGTGTTGATCGACGATTCGATTGTGCGCGGCACCACTTCAAAAAAGATTGTGCGAATGGTGCGCGAAGCGGGCGCCAAAGAGATCCATCTGCGCATCAGTTGCCCGCCGACAATCAGTCCCTGCTACTACGGAATCGACACGCCCAACAAAGCCGACCTGATTGCCGCGCAGATGTCGGTTGAAGAGATTTGCAAATTTATCGAGGCAGACTCGCTTGGCTATCTCTCGCTCGAAGGAATGGTTGAGGCGATCGGAGTCAAGCGCGACGCTTCCTGTGTTGCCTGTTGGACTGACCAGTATCCGACTCGGATTACGCGCAACGCGGAAACGATGTGGGAGCGGGATCACGAGACGGTTGTGGCTGAGAGTTAGTTGAAAATAATCTTAAGCTTTCTGTTTTAATCGCGAGGATAAAGTTTTGGCGGGGCGATCTTTCAAAGGCTGTGGATGCGCAGTTGCCGTTCTGGTAGTTGTGCTTGGCGCAGCAGGTTATGTAGGCGTGAAATATGTTCGGCCCTGGTTGAATGCGAAACCTCCGCCGGCGTCAGGCGGCGAATTGCGAGTCCATTTGTTGGATGTCGGCCCTGCAAACGGTGACTCAATTCTGATCGTATCGCCGTCCGGCAAGACTGTCCTGATCGATGCGGGCGACACGGGCAAAGGCAAGGCAGTTCTCGAAGCGCTGAAACGAAACAACATTCAGCAACTCGACTACTTCATCGGCACGCATCCGCATCCGGATCATCTTGGGGGCGCCGATGAAGTTTTCAAATCCATCAAAGTCCTGAATGTGATTGACAGTGGTCAGGGCCCGGATGTGCCTGAATCATTGGCTCCGAAACCTCCTGAACCAACTGCCGGGAAGAAGCCAGTCGCCGCTAAGCCGCAGCCGAAGAAGAAGCTCGATCAGGCGGGCGTAATCACAAAGTTTTACAACGAATACAAAGACGAAATCACGAAGGTTGGCGCGCACTATGAGAAGGCTGTGCCGGGCACAAAATACGATCTCGGCGGCGGCGTGCGGTTGACGATTCTGGGTCCGAATGAGCCGCTCTTTACCAGAGACAAGATGAGCTCGGGCGGCAATCTGCCGAACGCAAACTCGGTTGTTGCGCGGCTCGACTACGGGGATTTTTCAATGCTCCTGCCCGGCGATGCGGAAGAGCAAACCGAACATCAGATGCTCACCAAAGACCTTAGTCTCAAGGCAAAAGTGCTAAAGGTTGGGCATCACGGTTCGAAGTATGCATCGGCGCAGGATTTTCTGGATCGTGTCAAACCCGACGTAGCGATCATTTCCTGCGGTGAGTGGAATCGCTATGGCCACCCGGCTCAAGTGGTCCTGGATCGATTAAAAAGCGTGAATCCCAACATGAAACTGTATCGAACAGATCTTCAGGGCGAGATCACGATTACGACCAGGGGCAGAGAAAACGACCACGTCATAAAGACTGCGAAGGAAGCGAAGACGGATTTGTGGGTTGGTCGCCTGGCCCAGAAGGACGACTCGACGCGTTCCGGCTTTATCGCCTATGGCGACTTTGGACCGCCGCCCAAAAAAAGTAAATAGTAAATAGTGAATGGTAAATAGTGGTTAGGAGCGACGGGCATGAGCGATGCGTTTCTCCATTGACCCTTAACCATTTACCATTCACCAGCACATGAAACCAATTACCTACAGCGACGCCGGAGTTGATATCGATGCAGCTACGCGCGCGACGGACAAGATAAAAGAACTAGCTAAGAGGACGTTCAACCAACGAACGCTTTCCGAAATCGGAAGCTTTGGTGGAATGTTTGACGGCGCGTTTCCGCAGTTGAAGCAGCCTGTGCTGGTTGCCTCGGCTGACGGTGTCGGCACGAAATTGAAGATCGCCTTCCTCGCCGGCGTTCACCACACTGTCGGTCGCGATCTTGTGAATCACTGCGTTAATGACATTCTGGTTCAGGGCGCGCGTCCGCTCTTCTTTCTGGATTACATCGCCACCGGGAAACTGATGCCGGAAGTTGTCGCGAGTATCGTCGAAGGGGTGGCCAATGGCTGCCGCGAAAACGGCTGCGTGTTGCTGGGTGGCGAGACGGCGGAGATGCCGGACTTCTATTCCGCAGGCGAATACGATATCGCCGGCTTCATCGTAGGTGTTACCGACCGCGAAAAAATAATCGACGGTAAACGAATTACACCCGGCGACGTTCTCCTGGCGCTGCCTTCAGTGGGTTTGCATACCAACGGGTATTCGCTGGCGCGCAAGTTGTTTTTCGAAGTTGCAGGCTATTCAGCGAATTCGCCAATCGATGAATTGGGAATGACGGTTGGTGAAGCGCTGTTACAAGAGCACGTGAGTTATCTAAAGCCGCTCGACGGATTGCTGGATTCCGGAATGGTAAAAGGGCTGGTCCATATTACCGGCGGCGGGCTGACAGATAATATCCCGCGAGTGCTTCCGGAAGGCTGCTCGGTCGAAATTGATAAAAACACCTGGCCTGCGCTACCGATTTACGAATTGATGCAGCGGATTGGAAACGTTTCGGAATCTGAGATGTACCGCACGTTCAATATGGGTGTCGGGATGGTGGTGGTTTGTACGACGCAGGATGTGGAACCGTTGAAGTCTCACCTGCAACAGCAAGGCTCGACTGTTTATGAAATCGGACGCGTGATTGAAGGCAATCGCGAAGTTTCCATTGGCTCATGACTCGTCTTGGCATCTTAATTTCCGGCCGCGGCTCAAACTTATTGGCCTTGGCTGACGCTGTGGACCAGGGCCGCATTCCAAACACTGAGATCGCTCTCGTAGTCAGCGACAAACCCGAGGCTGCTGGAATTGCACATGCTGCGGCCCGAGGCTTGAAGACGCTAATCAACGAACGACACGGCCGCAGCCGCGAAGAACATGATCGAGAAACGGTCGCTGCGCTCCGTGAAAATGGTGTCGATCTGGTTTGTCTCGCCGGCTACATGCGTTTGCTGTCGACCTATTTCATCGAGGCGTATCGCAATCGCATTCTTAATATTCATCCAAGTCTGTTGCCTGCCTTTCCGGGACTCGACGCGCACCGGCAAGCGCTTGCCGCTGGTGTGACCGCGAGCGGATGCACGGTCCATTTTGTCGACGAAACGCTCGATGGTGGACCAATCATTGCGCAGCGGGCGGTGCCTGTTTTGTCAGGTGATACGGAAGATACTTTAGCGGCGCGAATACTTGAACAGGAACACCAGCTTTATGCTGAAGCGGTCGCGTTGATTGTTAGCGGAAAGATTGAAGTTGTCGGCGACCGAGTTTTACGCAAGAATCAAGACAATGACGATTGATGAACAACTCGAATACCTGCGCAAGGGGACAGCTGACATCATCCCCGAGCGCGAGCTGCGCGCAAAACTGGAACAGGGCGAGAATACCGGCCGGCCCTTGCGCGTAAAACTTGGGGTCGATCCGACGGCCCCTGACATTCACCTGGGCCACACGGTGGTCATTCGCAAGCTGCGCGCATTTCAGGAGCTGGGCCACACAGTCATCTTTCTGATTGGAGACTTCACCGGTTTGATTGGCGATCCGTCTGGAAATTCCGCCACCCGTCCCCAACTAACCCGTGATGAGATCAACGCCAACGCCGAAACTTACAAGCAGCAGATTTTCAAACTACTCGATCCAGCGAAGACCGAGTTGCGCTTTAACTCCGAATGGATGGACAAGCTTGGCTCGGATGGTTTTATCCGGCTGGCTTCACACGTTACGGTCAAACAAATTCTCGAGCGCGACGACTTCGCCAAACGCCTGGCGGAAGAAAAGCCCATCGCGCTTCACGAACTACTTTATCCGTTGACCCAGGCTTACGATTCAGTTGCGCTCCAGGCCGATGTCGAACTGGGCGGGACTGATCAGAAGTTCAACTTGTTGATGGGCCGCAACCTCCAACGCGAGTATGACCAGGAAGCGCAGGTCGCCGTTATCATGCCTTTGTTGGAAGGCACAGATGGCGTGCAGAAGATGTCGAAGTCGCTGGGAAATTACATCGGCATTAATGAGCCGCCGCAGGAAATCTTCGGCAAGGTGATGTCGATTACAGATGAATTGATGTGGCGGTATTACGAGTTGCTGACTGACCTGACGCCGGCACAGATCACTTCGCTGCGAGATTCTGCGACGGCTGGTGAACGCAATCCGCGCGATATCAAAGTGGAGCTGGCGAAGTCAATCATTACTGACTTTCACTCCGTCGTAGAAGCAAACCATGCAGAAGAGGAATTCAATCGGCAGTTCCGCGACAAGGAGATGCCTGACAACATTGAAGAGCGAGCTCTTCCTTCAAATTACCCTGGAGGTTGGGATTTATCTCACTTGCTTGTTACGGTCGGGTTGGCCGAATCGAAATCCGAGGCGCGAAGGCTAATTCAGCAGGGCGGAGTCTATGTTGATGGCGAACGGCAGGCAATTGTGAACTCATCGGCGCTTTGGAAACCGGGGATGTCCGTCCTGCTCAAAGTTGGCAAACGGCGCTTTGTGCGAGTCCAATTTACCTAATCCGCCATTCCTTGACGCACCTTCCTCTGCCGGTTCAGTATGGGCTGGATGTCTTGATTGGTGGGTGGTCGCTCATGAGCACTGAGATAAGCACATTATTAGTTAGTTCATCAGAAGTTTGTGGGGGGCGTCTTCGCATCGACGGCACGCGCATAACTGTTAACCGTATAGTTACACTTTACAAGCAAGGGTACCAAGCTGAGGATATCGCCGACCAATATCCTCAACTGACTTTGGCCCAGGTTTATGCAGCGCTATCCCACTATCACGCCAATCAGGAAGAGATTGAGGCTGACCTTGCGATCGAACGCAGAGAAACTCGTGGCCACGAAGGTTCGGCCGATTTACTGGACAAAGACGTCCGATTGGAAGCTTTCAAGGCATTGCAGCGCAGTCTGAATTTGACTCCAGCCACAGCAGCCGAGTGGCAAAACACCATTCATGAAGCTCGCCGCTAGATGATTCACCTCGACACCAACTTTCTCATCCGGGCATTAGTACCGACTTCGGCGGAAGAAGCAAAATTGCAGTCTTGGTTAGGAGACGGTGAAGACTTGGGCATTAGCTGCGTGGCATGGTGCGAGTTTCTCTGCGGGCCTCTGACTTCCCGTGATGAGGAATATGCCCATCTGCTGTTAGCAGCCCCCGAACCCTTTCGGGAAGCCGATGCACACAAGGCCGCAGAGCTGTTCAATGCGACTGGGCGTCGTTCGCGAAGTCTTGCGGATTGCCAGATCGCCGCTGTGGCACTCCGCTGTAATGCACGTCTAGCGACAGCTAACGTTTCGGACTTCACTATCTTTCAAAATCACGGGTTAGGTCTCGCCTGAGTATCTAACTAGGTTGGATCCCAATGTCTGCCGCACTTGCCACTGAAGACACCTTAGTCATCGAAACGCCGGAGCGCGTGCCACTTCACTTTGCGCTAGCTTCGATTGGCAATCGTTTTCTCGCCTGCGCCATCGATCATGCGATGCAAGTCCTGGCCATCGTGCTGATGATTATCGCGTTTACCCTGCTGGCAAATCTTTCGAGCTTTGGCGATCAACTCATTAACGCGCCAAAGTGGATCAAGGCAGTCCTGATCATAATCATCTTCCTGATCGTCTCCGGCTACTTTGCTTTCTTTGAGTGGATTTGGAACGGGCAGACTCCGGGTAAACGCTGGCTGAAGCTCCGGGTCATTCGCGAAGACGGGCGACCCGTCACTTTCTGGGAAGCTGCGGTGCGCAACCTGCTTCGCACTTTCGACATGATGCCGGCGCCTTTCTATTCGATCGGCCTGATCTCGGTTTTTATTAGTTCGTCGGATCAGCGCATTGGTGACATGATCGCGGGAACTGTGGTGGTGCGCGAACGCGAGGCTGAGGCGCCAGCATTTGCCGAGGTCTTTGCTTCGCCGGTTAGCGACCCGGCCATGCGGCGTTCGTTTCCTCCAGTAGAGTTTAACGCGAACATCAATGAGTTAACCGAGCGCGAGATTCGCGTAGTGGAAACGTTTTTGCGGCGGCGATGGGATCTGCCTGACGTTCCGCGGCAATGGATGGCCTGGCGAGTAGCGCTGCCAATTCTCTACAAGCTACGGCCGACATACGATCTTCCGACTTTTACTTATGAGGGGTTTCTGGAGGAACTTCTGCATCGCTATCGCGCGGTGCACCGGTTTATTGAATAACCATTCTGATCCTCACCTGCCGAGTGGAAAGAATTTGGCTGCTCTCAAATTCAATTTTCACGTCTCGCCACGCGGCCGCTTGCTACAACACCGGTGTCATCTTTAGACAACCGACCGCTTCGAGATCGAAGTGCAACTGTCTTTGATGCCCAAGTGACTAATCTGATACTCTTTTTCGTTTGGGCAAACCATAGTTTTTCTTACTTAGATATTTCGGAAAGGGTTTAATCAAAGATCATGTCTCAAGATGTTTTTATTTTAGGTGGGAAGCGCACACCGATGGGCAAGTATGTCGGCGCGCTGAAGGATATTTCGGCAATCGACCTTGGCGCAATCGCAGCGAAAGGCGCCCTGGAGTCGACCGGCATCGCTCCGGATGAAATCGATCACACCGTAATCGGGAACGCGCTGCAAACGTCCGGCGACGCAATCTATGGAGCACGACATGTAGCTTTGAAAGCCGGCGTTCCTTTCGAGAAGCCGGCGCTGACCGTCAATCGTTTGTGCGGCAGTGGTATTCAGGCGATCGTTTCGGGCGCGCAAATGATTCAACTTGGAGAAGCAAAGACGGCGCTGGTCGGTGGAATCGAATCGATGTCGCAGGCGCCACACGTCATCCGTGGCGCTCGCAACGGGTTCCCGCTGGGTGGAGGTCAACTTGAAGACAGTCTGATGGTCGCGCTGCTCGATACGTATTGCAACACGGCAATGGCGGGCACGGCAGAGAATCTCGCGCGCAAGTTTGAAGTCTCGCGTGAAGCTCAGGATGAATACGCGCTTCGTTCGCAGCAGGAAGCGAAGCGGGCGAATGATGCCGGCTACTTTGCTGAAGAAATGGTTCCGGTTGAACTCAAATCTCGCAAGGGCAGTGCCTTTTTTGCCACCGACGATCACATGCGTCCGGAAACAACCCTGGAGGGACTGGCGAAGTTGCGGCCGGCTTTTGCGAAAGACGGTTTTGTAACCGCTGGAAACGCGTCGGGCATTGTTGATGGTGCGGCAGCGCTCGTTATAGCGGGAGAGGATTTCGTGAAGGACCGAGGTGTGAAACCGTGGGGCCGAATCGTCAGTTGGGCTTACGCGGGAGTGGAGCCCGAGTTGATGGGAATCGGACCCGTGCCTGCCACGCGACTGGCTTTGGAAAAAGCAGGACTCAGGCTAACTGATATGGATCTGATTGAGGTCAATGAGGCGTTTGCCGCGCAGTATCTTGCAGTCGAGAAGGAACTGGGACTGGATCGCTCGCGCACTAACGTTAATGGAGGGGCAATCGCCCTGGGCCATCCCTTAGGCGCCACCGGAACTCGTCTGGTTCTAACAGTGCTTCATGAGTTGCATCGCAGGGGCGGGCGATATGGTTTGGCAACAGCTTGCATTGGTGGAGGCCAAGGCATCGCCATGATCGTCGAACGGGTTTGATGGCTGCCGGCAGTTTAACTTCTTACCGCAAAATCGAGAGCTACAGGCTTGGGGCGAATATCGGGACGGCAGGATCGCCGCTGCCACTGGAGCGGGCCGGAATTCCAGACTCAATCCGATCTTTCGATTTTCCGATTTCGATCCAAATTCCTGACTTCGCGGCTGAGTTTCCGGGCGGTCAAATCGCCATAATTCTCGAAAACTCTCATAAAAACCAAGGGTCACTGTTTATTCGCGTGGGGGCATAAATGTTGCGAACCGGTTTGGCAGCACGATGAACCGCATTTCGTCTTCTGACAGCTTAATCATCAACGCAGATTTTACTCAGAGTTATCATGCATAAGCTTGCGCGAACCACGTGAGGCATGATAGAAGTTCGCCTCTATTATTGTGATTTTGTGTCCTTTCTTGATTTGCATAATTTCAATTGCTCTTGATTTTCAATGTCGCGGCTCGGGCCCACGAGGTTCCGCAAACACTTCAACGTCATCCCATTGCTAAGGAGTTCCCCTGTATGTCGAAACTTGTGAAGCTTTCTTTCGCTCTCTCGCTCATTTTTGCGATGAGTGCGCTGGCCTTTGGTCAGTCGACTGTGACGGGCGCCATCGGCGGCACCGTTGCCAATCCCAATAATGAAGTAGTGCCAAACGCCAGCGTGACGGTGAAGAGCACTGATACCAATAAAGAAGATACCGCGACCACCGATGATCAGGGTCGCTTTAAGATTTCCAACCTGCAACCGGGAACCTACGCGGTCACCGTGGTTGGAGCAGGTTTCAGTCCTTACATACAGGAAAGAGTTGTTGTTGAAGTCGGCCGCGAAACCACGGTGAACGCCGCGCTTTCGATTGGTCCGGTTTCCGGCGGCACCGTTGACGTAACTTCAGAAGCCCCGGTCATCAATACCTCGCAGCAGGACTTCTCGACCAACATCAACCAGACTTCAATCAATGAACTCCCGACCAACGGTCGTCGCGCGTCAAACTATGTACTGCTGACGCCGGGCGCCGTTCCTGATGGTGACTTTGGTCTCATCAGCTTCCGAGGTATTTCCGGGCTGCTTAACAACAGCACTGTTGATGGCGGCAGTAACAACAACGCATTCTTCGCTGAAGAATCGGGCCGCACGCGAATCAGTTCCTCGATCAGCCAGGGCGCAGTGCGCGAGTTTCAGGTCAACACCTCAAACTACTCGGCTGAGTATGGCCGTGCAGCAGGCGGCGTGGTAAACACCGTGACGAAATCCGGTACGAATGAGCTTCACGGACAGCTTTACTACTATCTGCGCGACAACAAGTGGGGCGCCCGCAACCCCCTCGGCTTCCGCAATGTTTTGGTTAACAACGTAGTTGAGCGTCAGGCTCTGAAGCCGACCGACAAACGCCATCAGTTTGGCGGCGCCATCGGCGGCCCGATCGTCAAAGACAAAGCGTTCTTCTTCTTTAGCTACGAGAAGCAGAAACGAAACTTCCCAGCTATCGCAAGTTTCGACACCGCGACTTTCCTGAACAATTTTACCAGCGCTGCCAACGTTACCACCTTGCTTGCTCGTGGCGTGTCGCAGGCGCAAATCACCGCCAGCAGAGATTTCCTGGTCAGCCTGTCAGGCGAAACGCCTCGCCGGCAGGATCAGTATTTGCTGCTGCCAAAGCTCGATTGGAATATCAACTCTGACAACGTCTTGACGTTCACCTATAACCGGCTTCGCAGCGAAGCACCGAATGGCGTTCAAACAGCCGCCACGATTACTCGCGGCCGCTCCAGTTTCGGCGACGACTTTGTCAACATTGACTACGGTATTCTTCGACTGGCCTCAACCATCAGCCCAGTGCTTGTCAACGAAGCGCGCGTCAAAATTGGAAAAGAGGATCTGTTCCAGTTCAGCACTCCGGGTCTGCCTGGCGAACCGACCACCGGCCTTAACGGAAGGTCCCCGTCGGTAGCGATTACTGGTGGCCTTACGTTTGGTAAGCCAAACTTCCTCGAGCGTAACCACAACCCACTCGAGAAGACGATTCAAATAGTGGATAACGTCACTTACACCACAGGCAATCATACGTTCAAGTGGGGCGGCGACTTCCTGCACACCAAGGATCTTCTGGACAACCTGTTCCAGGAGGGTGGTGTTTACGCATACAGCAACGTGCCCGATTTCGTGGTTGACTACGTCAACTGGACCAGTAACGGCGCTATCCGTGCTCTCAGCGCGGCCACTCCGACTACTAATCCGATCGGCCGCTGTGCCACCAACACCGGCGCCCGCGCGAGTTTGCGCGCAGGTCAGTGCTACACCAGCAACTACGGTCAGGGATTTGGCATACAAGGCGCCGAGTTCTCGACCAAGGATGTGGCGTTTTACCTGCAGGACGATTGGCGTTGGTCACCACGCCTGACAATTAACCTCGGCCTGCGCTATGAAATCGAAGTGTTGCCGGATCCGCAGTTCCCGAATCCGCTGGCCCCGCAGACCGCCAGTTTCCCGCTCGACAAGAATAACTTTGGACCACGAGGTGGTTTCGCATACGACGTATTCGGAGACGGAAAGACTTCGGTTCGCGGCGGTATCGGCGTCTATTACGGACGACTGATTAACTCCACGATCTCAAACGCCATCACCAACACGGGCACCGACACGGCACAGTTGCAGGTTTCGCTGGCAGCTGGAGTAGCCGGGTCGCCAATCTTCCCGAATGTAGTTCCGGAGCCGGCTCAGATCGCAAACCCGGCCGGCGCCCACATCGCCGGGTCGAGCATCGTAGTTCTGGCGCGAGACCTTCATATGCCGCAGATTGTTCAGGGCGACATCATTCTTGAACGCGAAATCGCGCGGAACACCTTGGTTTCGGTCTCCTATCTGTCGAGCCGAGGAAAGTATCTGCCGACCTTTATTAACAAGAACATCGCCCCGGCAACCCAGCTGGCGACCTTGACTGTCGCCAGCGGCACTTACGCCGGACAGACGGTCACGGTGCCGGCGTTCAACGCTCGCGTCAATTCGAACTTCTTCAACATTACCGAAGTTCGAGGCGCAGTCGACTCGTCGTATCATGCTCTGGTGGTGCAGGCTAATCGTCGACTGACAAATGGGTTGCAGTTCCAGGCGAGCTACACTTTTTCACGAGCGAAAGACAACGGTCAGACCTCCGTTACTTTCACCTCGACCAACACTCCAACCGATCCCTACAACCTCGAGTTGGATCGAGCGCGGACGAGCTTTGATCTTCCGCATCGCTTCGTGGCCAGCGCCGTTTATTCACCCCAGTTCTCGGGTGACGGCGCGGCAAACTGGTTCCTTAATGGTTGGACCTTCGCGCCGATCGTTACCATTCAATCGGGTCGGCCATTCTCGCCATTCGTTAGCGGCCGTCCGCCTACGACAGGTGCGCAGGCCCTAAACGCCAGCATCACCGGATCCGGTGGTGACAGCTACTACATTCCACTTGGCCGTAACAGCTTCCGTCAGCCGAAGCTATGGAACGTTGACGCGCGGCTCTCTCGACGATTCAATATCACTGAAGGCACGAATCTCGAGTTTCTGGTTGAAGGCTTTAACATCTTCAACCGGACTATGATCACGGGCGTGAATAACAGGCTCTTCAACATCGTCGGAAGCACGCTCGTTCCGGATGACACGTTTGGCTCAATATCGACCACCGGCAACTCGATTTTCCGCGAGCGCCAGGTGCAGATGGCCGTCCGCTTCAATTTCTAACTGAGGCGCACAACAAACTAAAGCGGGTGGGCTTTGAAGTTCAAAGTCCACCCGCTTTTTATGTTTCGAAAGGTGATGAACTGATGAAGAGAATTAGTAATGACAAGAAGATGCTGTCACCAAAACAAGCTGAAGAACTACTGACTGTGTTGAAAACCCGTTTTGAGAAAAACATGAACCGCCATAAAGGTCTTGAATGGGCCAAAGTACAAGCAAAGCTGGAAGCTAATCCTGAAAAGCTGTGGTCGCTTAGTGAAATGGAAACAACCGGCGGAGAGCCAGATGTTGTTGATTATGATAAGGGTGCGGGCGAATACACTTTTTATGATTGTTCAGCGGAGAGTCCCAAAGGCCGCCGAAGTATTTGCTACGATCGCGAAGCACTGGAGTCAAGGAAGGAACACAAACCAGCGAACAGCGCCGCTGCGATGGCAGATGACATGGGCATTGAGCTTTTAACGGAAGAACAATATCGAAAGCTGCAGAAACTTGGCGCTTTCGATTTGAAGACGTCGAGCTGGGTGAAGACGCCTTCTGATATTAGAAAACTTGGTGGTGCTCTCTTTTGTGATCGCCGCTACGACCAGGTCTTCGTGTATCACAACGGGGCGGAGTCTTACTATGCCGCAAGGGCCTTCCGCGGCTCGCTAAAGGTTTAGATGGGACAAGGACCGCCGGCGCAACCAGGAGAGATCTCTAAATCAGACGATCACCTTCGCTGGCGGCGGAATCCTGACGAAAGTGGCAGCCGCGACTCTGCCGGTTATGACGGGCTGCCTGGGCCACGATAAGCGCTACCTCTACCGCGTTTCTCAGTCCAATCAATCCGTCGTCAAGTTTCGTCGTGCGATAAAAAGTCTCAATCTCATTCCAGAGATGTCGTAGCTCCCGAATTGCGCGCGACAGGCGTTCAGCGCTGCGTACGAGCCCGACGTAATGCCACATGATATTTTGAATGGTTTGCATGTCGCCCTGGATGAGCGCCGGATCAGCGTCGGCGACGAGTCCGCTCTCGTCCCACGAGGGAACATTCTCGAATTCGATATGCGGTAATTGTCCGCCGGTGAGGGATTCTTCAATCCGCGCTGCGGCACGATTGCCCCACACCAATCCCTCCAGTAGTGAAGTCGACGCCAGGCGATTAGCACCATGCACGCCCGTGCAACTAATTTCGCCAACCGCAAAAAGGCTTTCTATACTCGAGCGTCCCCATTCATCAACCAGCACGCCGCCACAGAAATAATGTGCGGCCGGAACGACCGGGATCGGATCACGAGTGATATCAATGCCGGCCTTCAGACACTGTTTGTGAATATTCGGAAAGCGTTCGCGGATCGCGTCGGCCGGTAAGCGCGAAGCAATATCAAGCAGGACATAAGAGTAACCATTTCTTTCCATCTCGTGATGGATCGCGCGCGCGGCAATGTCGCGGGGAGCTGAGATCTTTCCACTCGGGCGCGTAGTCCGCCATGAAGGCTCGCCCTTCGGGTGTGATCAAAATGCCACCCTCTCCGCGAACAGCTTCGCTAATCAGAAAGCCCTCGGCGCCCGGCACGGCCAGTGCCGTCGGATGAAACTGGACATACTCCGCGTTAGCGATACGTGCGCCGGCGCGATTAGCCATTGCCAGGCCGTCCCCACGCGCACCCGGCGGGTTCGTAGTGTTGCGATAGATCCGTCCCAAGCCTCCGGTGGCGAGCACAGTAGCGCCTGCCAGGTAACGATGTACGGTCCGTTCCTGGCGATCAAACATGTAGGCGCCGTGGCAGGAGATCGCGCGATAGTTGTCCAGCGGATTGCGCGAATGGTGCGGAAAGGTGATTAGGTCAACGGCCGTCATCTCCGATTCGACGGTCACGTTGGGACAATCATTCAGTGCCTTGATTAACCCGACCATGATTGATTGGCCGGTGGAGTCGCCCACGTGAAGAATGCGGCGACGTGAATGGGCGGCTTCAGTGGTGAAGAGAGGTTCGCCGTTGACGTCCTGATCAAAAGCGACGCTGGCAGTTTCTTCCAGCACATCATGCAAAAGTGGCGGTCCTTCTTCAGCCAGGATTCGGGCCGCTTCCGGCGAACTCACCCCCGCCCCTGCCGCGACGACATCTTTGGCGAGCACCTCAGGATTATCGTCGGCGCCGCGGCCGACTATTCCACCCTGTGCATAGCGCGTGTTTGATTCGTGGGGATCGCGCGCGCGCGTTACGACCGTAATTTGGCGCTGCGGATTTCGAGCCAGCCGGAGGGCAGCTGTGGCGCCGGCAATGCCGCAACCGATGATCAGGACATCAGTTCTGTTCAAGAGTCTCTTCTTCCAACCATCAGCCGATAGCTATCATTCTCTCAACTGCACGCGCCGCTCGTTTCAAAATGTCTTCCGGAATTTCGATGACATACTGAATCTTCCGAAGTGATTCGAGTGTGTCTTCGAGCGTGATCTGATTCATGTGCGGACAGCGAACATTGCAGAGACGCAGCATGTCCTTCTCGGGATTGGCGGCCGCGATGTTGTCGCCCATGGCACATTCAGTCAGCAGCAGATAGTGGGGTGCCGCGGTCTTTTCGACGTGCCGAATCATGGCCGTGGTGCTGCCGGAGAAATCCGATGCGGCTACGACTTCCGGACTGCACTCGGGGTGCGCAAGAATCGTGACGTCGGGAAACTGTTTCCTAACGTTCACAATATCCTCGACGGTAAACTTGTCGTGCACCTCGCAACGTCCCAACCATCCGACCATCTGGTAGTCTAAGTCGCTTGCAACTGTCTTCCGGGGATCCGTCGTAGGAAAAATAATGTTCTTGCCGGTTTCCTTTGCGACATTTTTTGCCAGGTATTCATCCGGCAGGAAAATCACTTTGTCGGAGTTCAGCGATTCGACCACAGCGCGCGCATTGCCGGACGTGCAACAAATGTCAGACTCAGCTTTTACATCGGCGTAAGTGTTTACATAAGTGACAACCGGCACACCGGGGAATCTTCGCTTCAGTTCGCGCACATCTTCAGCAGTGATACTGGCGGCCAGCGAGCATCCAGCTTTTTCCGACGGAATGAGCACCGTCTTATGCGGATTCAGAATCTTTGCCGTCTCTGCCATGAACTCCACGCCGCAGAAAACGATGATGTCTTTGTCCGTCTGGGCTGCCCGTCGGGCGAGCTCCAGCGAGTCTCCTACAAAGTCTGGAACCGAGTTGAAAAGCGCTGGCTCCATATAATTGTGTCCGAGGATGACGGCATTTCTCTCAATCTTTAGCCGATTAATCTCGGCGGCAATTTCGGCTTTGATTTTTAGTTCAAAGTCGGGCACTACGGTGCCCAATTTCAACCGCATCGCCTCATACATCTTTTCCGGGCTGGTTTCAGTAATCACAATTAGTTGATCCTAACACTAAACTCTTGATTAGTTACGCAGCTTGCTTTTCCACCAGCAAACTCACGTCAAATATTTTTGGCGAATGGGTGAGCGCGCCTACTGAGATGAAATCGACTCCCGTCTCGGCAATTGCGCGGACAGTTTCAAGATTTACGTTACCTGATGCCTCCAGCTTTGCGCGACCTGCGGTTAATTGCACGGCTTCTTTCATCGTTTCGAGCGACATATTATCCAGCAGGATGCGGATCACTTCCAGCGACAGCGCCTCCGCCACATTTTCAATCGTGCGACATTCGACTTCGATCTCGAGTTGTCCGCCGTGGTCCCTTGCCATGGTTACAGCCTGGGCCAAACTTCCGGCATAGTCGATGTGATTGTCCTTAATCAGAATCATGTCGTAGAGGCCCTGGCGATGGTTTTGTCCGCCGCCTCTTCGCACCGCGATCTTATCCGTGGCGCGAAGACCCGGAGCGGTCTTGCGCGTGTCGAGCACTGTTGCTCCAGTGCCCTCGATCGCATCTACAAACTTGCGAGTCAGAGTGGCAATACCAGACATGCGCCCGAGAAAATTGAGGGCGGTTCGCTCACCTGTCAGCAAAGTGCGAGCCGAACCTGATAGTTCGGCGACCACATCGCCATTCTCAACTTTCGCTCCTTCAGCGACTCGTGCGGTAAATCTGAATCTGTCATCTAGCACTGAAAACACTGCCTGAGCCACATCCAGGCCGGCGATGATCCCCGATTGCTTGGCCACTATCCGAGCGCGCGTCTCTCCTTCCGCGGGCACGATAGAATTTGTCGTGGCATCGCCGCTCCCGATGTCTTCCGCCAGCGCGCGACGAATGTAACCAGTTATCTCCGGCGACTCCAAAGCGCCAAGTTCGGCCCGGTGTTGTTTGAGAAATGCACTCATGTCGCTTCTGCCGGAGCGTGTGCGCGCCTGCGGTTCCACTGGAAATCGACACCTGCGCCTGTGACAGGGTGCCGCTTTATCCTTCCCACGCTGCGCTTAAAAGAGATGTGAAACTTTAACATAGGATCGTAATTTAACGCCGAGCGGGGCTGGCAAGCGGCATTTGGTTCTATCTACGGCCCGCGACAGGCCCGCAAAACTTAACATCAAGATCAAGTTAATTCCCCCGGTATTGCTTCGTAACTCGTCAATCGGGTTGGTCTCGGGCGGGACGCCTGGACCAGTCGGCCGCACATTTTTCTGGCTTGGGACTGCCGGGATTTGTTAGGATGCAATGCCTCCTGACGAGCGCCGTCCGAGCGTTCTTCGACTTTCTGCTTTAAAACTGATGAATACACATGCCAGATAGCCAGCCCCAGAATCCTCCTGAAGACCAGGCTCTAACGAATCAAGCAGACACCGATTCGCTGCTCAGGTGCGCGTTTGACGCATTTCCTGACGCGGCCTACTTGTTTGGCTCCGACCGGCGCTTGCTCAGTTCCAACAGGGCGGGCGAGAACCTGGACAACAGCGGCACACAGGTAGGAAAAGGCTGCTGCGAGATGTTCTGGCACGTCGAAGGCGCCGATGGCTGCGTAGTAGATCGTGCAATTGAAACTGGCGAAAAAGTGATCGTCGAGGTGTTGGCAGGCGCGAACGG
The DNA here is from genome assembly GCA_963724185.1 of Pyrinomonadaceae bacterium. Classification (GTDB taxonomy): domain Bacteria; phylum Acidobacteriota; class Blastocatellia; order Pyrinomonadales; family Pyrinomonadaceae; genus PSRF01. The sequence goes on from CAVRTN010000004.1 coordinate 1,159,638, forward strand.
TAATAGTCCTGTCTCGATAATCGTCGAGCCACACCGTCCAACCCAGAGCGCGGAAACGTGTGCCTTCGTAATTGCCCGCGACATTTCCGATCTTCGCCGCGCTGAAGCTGAAGCGTTGGCCCACAAGTCGTTCATTGCCAGCATTGCCGATCGAACGCCGGATGAGATTTACGCGCTGGACGCGACGGGTAAAATCACCTGGATGAACGAACGCGCCGAAGCTTACAAACTTCAGATGCTGCCCGCAGTTAATTACCTTGATCTCATCGCAGACGACTCTCGTCAACTCGCGCGCGAAAATCTGTCAAAGACATTGGCCGGAAACGACACCGAGTGTGAAGTGGTCCTGGTTCGTCTTGACGGTTCGATCAGGCATGCCGAAGCTCATAGTTCTCCGTTATGGAAAGACGGCGAAGTTGACGGCGCGCTGGTTTTTCTCCGTGATGTGACCGAGCGCAAGCGCGTGCATGAGTTAATGGCCCAGTCCGACAAGTTGCGCGCTGTCGGAGAACTGGCCGCCGGTGTGGCCCACAATTTGAATAACTCGCTAACGGTGATTCAGGGTCGAGCACAACTCTTATTGAGAAACGCGACTGACGAAGTGTCAGCGAAAAGTTTGGCGGTAATAACCAACGCAGTCGAAGATGGAACCAAGACGTTGCGCCGGATTCTCGAGTTTGCCCGGCGGGATTCCGCCAGCGAGTTTACCCCGGTTGAGCTGGGCTATCTCATTAGCTCAAGTATTGATATTGCTCGCCCCAAGTGGCAATCGAAGTCTTCTAATCGCAAGATTGAAGTCAAAGTTGAAGGCAATGGACCAGTCTACGTCATGGGTGAACAGGCCGAATTGCGCGAAGTGGTTCTCAATCTTATTTTCAACGCTGTGGATGCAATGCCCGAAGGCGGCACGATGGAAGTAGGCGTGCGCTCTGAAATTGAGAGCGGCTGTTTCTGGGTGGCGGATACAGGAATGGGCATGGATCCTGAAGTTGCCTCTCGAATTTTTGAACCCTTCTTCACGACTAAAGGCACCCTTGGCAGTGGGCTCGGCCTCTCGGCTTCTCATGGCATCATCACGCGACACAACGGCGAGATTCTGGTCGTTAGTGAGCCCGGCGAAGGCACGCGCTTCGAAGTTCGATTGCCGGTCTGCGATAAAAATGCCAGGTTTCTGAAACCGACTGCGCCGGTCGAATCAGTTCCAGTGCCGGCCGGACAGCTCTAAGTAGCAACAAACCTCTTGCTGATCATACGATTGATCGTCCGAAGATAACGCACTGACTTGCCTGAAACAGGACACGTCCTTTTCTGAAACTTACGCATTTTGCGCGGGTTTTTCGTTGAGCGGGCCATCTCCGCGACGCTCATTGCAGTTGGTTCCATCGGGAACGCTCATTGCTATGAGGAATCCGTAACCTACCAATCGATCTGCGGGTAAGGACTCGAATAGCAAGAGGAGGACAAGATGGGTTTACCAAACAACGATGAGATTGAAGGAAAATTTGATCAGGCAAAAGGTTCAGTGAAAGAAACTGTCGGTCGTGTGGTCAATGATCGAGAGCTCGAAAACGAAGGGCGCGGTGACAAGGCTGGAGGAAAAGTACAGGAAGGCTTCGGCACAGCTCGACGCAAAGTGGGCGAAGTGGTCGAAGACATCGGCGACGCAATAGGTAAATAGTCGCCTCTTAATCAGACGCGAGGGATTTCACATCCGCCCCAGCCGAAAAGGGCTTACGACGCACACGCGCTCGTAAGCCCTTTTTGTAATTCCGCTCAGCGGTCCGATTATTCATTCTTCCACTATTCCGATCTAACGTGATCGCCGCCGATTGCTTCCAGCAGTTCTTCCAATTTATCCGTTTCTTCGTCAGACTTTCCTTCGACGCCGATCAGGATGCCGCCACTCTTGAGACCGGCTTCGTAAACTTTTGCGCGGTACTCCGGAATACCGGCGCCAATCAACGCCCCAATGACTCCGCCAGTCGCTGCGCCTGCACCAGCACCGGCAAGAGCTGCAGCGATCGGTCCGGCGATAACGAGATTCAGACCAGGCAGCAGAATAGTGCTACCAACAGCAACGATCGCAGCCAACACGGCGCCAACGACGCCGCCCAATGCGCCACCTATTCCCGCGCCGTCAGCCACATGGGTTCGTGCCTGGAGTGCGAATTCTTTGCTATGGGTCGCATCGGACATCAGCACGCTGATGTCATCACGGGTATAACCACGCTTCATGATTGCGTCTACCGCTGATTCCGCAGCCAGTCGGTTCTTGAAGAGTCCTGTTACTAATTTGGGTTTAGCCATCGAAATAATCCTCCTTCAAATTCGGGTAATGCATTGCCAACAATATCCAGGCGCCATGGAATGTGAACGCTTTGGAAAAATGATACTTGGCAACAGTTATGCCGCCGTGATTTAGCGCAAATGCCCAGTTTCCCAATGCGAATGTGTGCGGCGCCAAGCGTTAAGCAAACAGGCGCCAAGCGGTGTGTTCCGCTTCAGTACGGGGCCGCGCATTGGCAGCAGCATTGCGAAATCAGAAGTTGCTGTGCCGGCGCCGGTGTTTTTGTATAGCTCAGGTATTGGTTCTTGTGTACATTCACTCGGACTACGAACGAGTGAGACCTGCCTTGAAGATTCTCCAGATAAGTTCAGCCGATTCGCTTGGCGGTGGCGAGAGACACCTGGTGGACCTCGTCCGCGGATTGGTTAGTCGTGGTCATGAAGTTCATGTCGCCGTGCGGCCAAACTCTCCCCTGATTGCTGAACTTTTGCCAAACGAAGTCCAGATCTCAACGCTGCCCTTGCGCAATTCTTTGGACGTTTCGAGCGCTCGAAGCCTTGCCCGGCTGGTGCGTCGCCATGAAATTCAAATCGTCCACGCGCACATGGCTCGCGATTATCCCCTCGCGTCATATGCCGTGCGGGGAACAGCAGGCACGACTGATTGTGACGCGCCATGTTCTTTTTCCCATGAACAGGCTGCATCGCATCACTCTCGCAAAGGCCGCGCGAGTCATTGCCGTCTCCAACGCGGTGGCAACCCAACTTCGAGTTGATGGGATTGCTGCCGTCGATCGAATCAGCGTTGTTCTTAATGGCATCGATGGAAAGAGATTTGAAAACGCGCGTAGTCGCTTTCATCGCGATCAGTTTCTCGCTGCGGCGGGACTTCCGGCAGACACTCTGCTCATCGGCACAGTTGGTGAGTTGACGCCATTGAAAGGCCAGGAAGAGTTTCTGAGAGCAGCAGCGGAAGTTCGAAGTCAATTTCCCACGTCATACTTCGTGGTCGCGGGCACAGACAATTCCAGCGACAAGAAGAACCGTACGTTTCTTGAACAACTGATTAAAGACCTTGAGTTAACTGCGCACGTGCGGATGGTTGATTGGGTTGACGATCTACCCGAACTTTACTGCGCGCTCGATGTTTTCGTCTCCGCTTCACACACCGAGTCGTTTGGGTTAGCGATAGCTGAGGCGATGGCCAGCGGCACGCCGGTGGTGGCGACTGAAACGGAAGGAGCACGTGAAATAATTCAGCCGCGGGAAACCGGCTTGCTGGTCCCTGTTGGTAATGTTGCTGCTTTAGCGTCGGCAATTATCGAACTGTTGAGCGAGAAAGAGACGAGTGCGCGGTTAAGCCAAGCGGCGCAGCAGGCTGTTGTTAACCGGTTTAGTGTTGAGCGGATGGTGGAGGAAACGGAGAAGATTTACCTTGACGAAATTTGAGAGCAGCGGGCTTCAGAGCTGATCAATTTTTGCGGCGAGAATAAAATCACTTTCCGTCAATCCGTCGATCTTGTGCGTCCAAATGGTGACTTCCGCGCGGCCCCAACCGAAGCAAATATCCGGATGGTGCCACTGCTCTTCCGCTACGTCTCCTACTTTATTCACAAACGTCTGCGTTTCTTTGAAGTCCTTGAATTTGTATTCCTTGCGCAAGTGATGCTCATCAACCACTTCCCACCCGTCGATTTGGGCCAGCAGTTTCGTCACTTCTTCGCCTTTTAGCGCGGGCACGCCGCCGCGACATGGAACACAGTCTCTACTTGCGAGTTCGTTCATTTCGTTGTGCCTTCCCCGATTGCTTTCTTCAGAATTGCGATTTGGCCCCCGTGATAGAGGGTATGTTGAATTATTCCATGCAGGGTTACATAGACCGTCTTGAGTCCCGCAACTATTGGCTGGTCCAATCTCGATTCGTCGACTCTTGAAATCGCTTTTTGAAATTCATTGTGACTAGTTCGGAGCAGATCCTTAGTTTGCTGCCAGGCCATTTCGGTGGTATCCGAAACAGCGGGCCAGTCCTCATCGTCCGTTAGATTGGCAGGATCGCCGCCCATTCTTCTAACGCCTGCGCGTTCCCAGGCTGCAATGTGTTGGACAAGTTCCCAGATGCTGTGCGCACCGCTGAAAGGACGCGAAGCAGCTTGCGATGCACTCACATCCTCGAGGATCGCCATCAGAGACGGCCCATGCCAGGCGTCGCCTTCAAAGGCACGCGTCGATTGATCTGCAATTCTTTCAATTTCGGTCATGGAAGATTCTCCGCTGCAGCGGCCGACAAGGTTTCACTAAGCATTTCATTCTACACCCTGGAATTCCTTGCCGCAGCCATGCGACGCCCAAGTTGAAGTTGGGTCAATACTTCGCACGCAGAGGCGGCCGGGCCACAATCAAAATCGCAAGCAATCAACTGGTCGGCACACTTGCTAAGACTGCGGCTGAGCGGATAGTCTTAACAAACAAGCCCTCTGCAACATCATACGTTTTTCGAAAAGTGCGCCGCCCCGAGTCTGCCCTTACGTGGAAGATAACTGGCTGCGCGGGGAGGAATCAGTGGCGGACATTCGTCCTTTTCAAGCTTTACGCCCTACGGCTGAACAGGTGGGCCAGGTAGCAAGTGTGCCTTATGATGTGGTCGACAGAGACGAGGCGCGCGCTTTGGCTGCGGATAAGCCGCTTAGTTTTTTACATGTATCCCGGCCGGAAATAGATCTGCCGGACGGAACAGATCCCTACAGCGATCAGGTGTATCGCAAAGCAGTCGTTAATTTTGACAAACTAATAAAAGACTGCCCGCTGGAGACTGAGGACACGCCCAGTATCTATCTTTATCGTCTGATCATGGGTGACCATGAACAAGTAGGGGTAGTTGCGTGCTGCTCGGTTGACGAGTATGACAACGATTTGATTCGCAAGCATGAACGCACCCGCCGAGATAAAGAGGACGATCGGACTCGTCATTTAATCGCTCTCCGCGCTCAAACCGGACCCGTGTTTCTGACCTACAGGGCAAACCGCGAGATAGACACGATGGTCATGGAGACGATGATGGCAAACGCCATCTTCGATTTCACCGCGCCGGACGGAATTCAACACACTGTCTGGCGAGTGCCTGATCCAGTGCGCTTTGTGCACGCTTTTCGCGAAGTACCTTTTCTTTACATCGCCGATGGTCATCACCGCGCCGCCAGCGCTGCGCGCGCGCGCGCAGAACTCAAGGAACAAAGCTTTGGTCACACTGGCGACGAGGAATACAACTTCTTTCTGACGGTGATGTTTCCTGATGAGCAGTTGCAGATCCTGCCCTACAACCGGGCGGTGAAGGATCTGAATGGACTTTCCAAAGACGAGTTTGTTGACGAGGTCAAAAAGAACTTTGAGTTGACGGAGAACGGAAGTCCGTCACCGGCAAGCCGTGGAACGTGGAGCATGTATATCGACGGTCGTTGGTACGGATTGAGTCTTCCGGCTGGAGCGACGCCGCCAGCTGGAATTGTTGATTCACTCGACGTGAGCATTCTTCAGGACCGTCTGCTGGATCCAATCCTCGGCATCAAGGATGTTCGCACGGACAAACGAATAGATTTTATCGGCGGCATGCGTGGCACAAAGGAACTGGAGCGGATAGTTGACGACGGAAAAGCGGCAGTTGCTTTTTCCTTGTATCCGACGACGATTGAAGACCTGCTGCGAGTGTCGGATGCTGGCGAGATCATGCCGCCCAAGTCCACCTGGTTTGAACCTAAACTTAGGGATGGGCTTCTTATTCACACGATTTAAGTAGGACAGACATTCCCTGTCTGTCCAGCATGCTAGATGAGGGACCAGGGACAGACAGGAATGTCTGTCCTACGAAACCAATGCTTGTCTTAATCGCTGATAAATTTGAACAATCCGGGCGCGATGGTCTCAAGTCCATCGGTTGCGATGTTTCGTTTCAACCAGACCTGAAAGATGAGGCACTTGTTGACGCCATTCGCGCTGAGAATCCCGACGTTTTGGTAGTGCGTTCAACCAAAGTGACTGAACCTATGCTGGCGGCGGGACAAATTAAACTCGTCGTCAGGGCTGGGGCTGGTTTCAACACAATTGATGTTGCCGCTGCCTCTCGTCGCGGCATTTACGTTTCCAATTGTCCCGGTAAAAATTCAATTGCGGTGGCGGAGTTGGCCTTCGCGCTCATACTCGCGCTGGATCGACGAGTGGCTGACAACGTAATTGCGTTGCGGCAGGGCCAATGGAATAAGAAAGAGTTTTCCAAAGCGCGTGGACTTTTTGGCCGCACTCTCGGACTCGTAGGTGTCGGAAAGATCGGCCAGGAAATGATCCCACGCGCCCGCGCTTTTGGAATGCCAGTAATCGCCTGGAGCCGCAGCCTGACTCCTGAACGTGCCATTGCGCTTGGGGTGGAATACAAAGCGACGCCCGCGGACGTGGCTCGCGATGCCGACATTGTCAGCGTCCACGTCGCCATGAACGCGGATACGAAAGGATTTCTGAACGCGGATTTCTTTAGTCAGATGCGCGAGGGTGCTTACTTCATCAACACTGCGCGTGGGGAAGTGGTTGATCAATCCGCTTTGATTGCGGCCATGAAATCGCGAAGCATTCGCGCAGGCCTCGATGTGTTTACTGGAGAACCTTCATCGAGCACCGCCGAGTTTACCGACGAGATTCGCAACGAGCCGAACCTTTACGGAACGCACCACGTTGGCGCTTCCACTGATCAGGCACAGGAAGCGATTGCCGCCGAGACAGTCAGAATCGTTCGGGAGTTTAAGGAAACCGGAAAAGTGCCGAACGTTGTAAATCTTGCACGACAAACGCCGGCCACCTACCGGCTGGTTGTGAGACACCTTGATCGTCCCGGCGTACTCGCGACTGTGCTCGATGCAATCAAGAGCGAACACATTAACGTGCAGGAGATGGAGAATATCGTTTTCGAAGGAGCGGAGGCGGCTGTAGCGCGCATCAACCTGGACAATGCGCCCTCACGCGAGTTGTTGGAAAAACTGCAGGCAGGAAGTGCTGACATTATCGAGCTCGACCTGCTTGAGCTGAGTTAAGAGCTAATGGGGTTTAGACTGGAGAGATTGAAACATGGATGTAAAACAAGCTACCCAAAGCGCATGGAACTACCTTATTAACCTTTATGGCGACCAGGTCTCTAATTTGCGGCTAGAGGAGGTCGAGTTGTCTGATGACGGGCAGTATTGGTTAATTACTCTTAGCTATCAGCATGCTTCCCATATCCAGGCAATCTTAAAACCAGATATTCAGCGGCAATATAAGGTGTTCAAGATGAAGGCAACTGATGGCGAAATTGTATCAATGAAGATCAGGAAAGTAGGCTAGTGTGGATAACATAAGCAGACTTATTCTTGACTACAATAAGAAAGGACTGCTTGTTGATACTAATCTGTTACTTTTGTACATCGTCGGAGCGAATGATCCTGATCGCATTTCAAGATTCAAGCGTACAACCAAATTCACGGTGGATGAGTTTAAGCTGCTAGAGAGGTTCTTAAGCCTCTTTGAAAGAGTGGTGACTACACCAAACATTCTTACGGAGGTAAGCAATCTTTTGGGTCAGCTCCCCGAGAACTTGCACCCCTCTTTTTACGGTCATTTTGCAAAGCACATCCCGCGTTTCGAGGAACACTATAGCTCCAGCACCAGCATTTCTATCACAACTCATTTTGATAGGTTTGGCTTAACTGACTCGGGCATTGCTGAATTGGTGAAAGGTAAACATTTGGTTTTGACGGATGACCTTAGCTTATTCGGATATTTGCAAAATCGCGGCATTGATGCCATCAATTTTAATCACCTGCGATTATTTGCTTGGGCCGGGTAACTGCATTCTCGCGCGATTGTTGATCATGAATACGACTCTTATCACCGGTGCGTCGAGCGGCATCGGCGAAGTTTTCGCGCGCAAGCTAGCCGCCCGCGGGCGAAATGTTTTACTGGTCGCGCGTTCGGAAGATAAGTTGGTCACGCTGTGCAACGAGCTGGGACGCTCGAATAGCATTCGCGCGCAGTATGTGGCGCTTGATTTGAGCCGGCCCGATGCTGCTGAGAAGTTGTTTGGGGAAACTGAGAAACGCGGTCTGACAATCGACTTGCTCATTAACAATGCCGGGTTTGGTTCGATGGGTGAGTTTGCCAAACTCGATCTTGCGCGCGAGTTGAACATGATCGATCTCAATATCAAGTCGCTCGTAGAGTTGACCTATAAATTCCTGGCGCCCATGCGCGAACGCAAACGTGGAGCAATTATCAACGTCGCATCGACCGCGGCATTTCAAGGAGTGCCTTTCATGGCGACTTACGCGGCTACAAAAGCGTTTGTGCTGTCGTTTTCTGAAGCGCTGTGGGAAGAGAACCGGCCCTATGGAATCAAAGTAATGGCGCTTTGTCCGGGGGTGACCGAAACAAACTTTTTTGAGGCCGCGCGAGGGCGGAAGCCACCGGCCCGCGTCGCGCAAACTCCGGAAGAAGTTGTTGAAACAGCAATCAGCGGGCTCAATCGCGGCAAGAGTCACATCATTTCCGGCTGGACGAATTTCATGATGACTCAAAGTGAACGCCTGGCGCCGCGCTCGTTGGTTACCCGACTGGCAGGACGCATGATGCGTTCGCAGCACGAGGAGAAGAAAGGTAAATAGTGAATGGTGAATGGCAAATCGCAGGAGCAGCAATTTGCCATTTACGATTTACTACTTACCTCCACGGAGAATTGAATGACAGAGCGAATATTTAACTTCAGCGCCGGTCCGGCGGTCCTGCCGCTGCCGGTTCTGGAAGAAGCGCAGCGCGACATGCTGAGTCTTCCCGGCGTGGGAATGTCGCTGATGGAGATCAGTCACCGTTCGAAAACGTTTGACGAAATCTTTGGACGTGCCGAATCGGGACTTAGGCAACTGCTTGGCATCCCCGACAATTATCACGTTCTCTTTTTGCAGGGCGGCGCGAGTCTTCAGTTTTCGATGATCCCGATGAATTTCCTGCCGGCGGATGGCAGTGCGGATTACATCATTACGGGCAGCTGGGGAAAGAAAGCGCTGAAGGAAGGCAAACGCGCCGGCGCCACCAACGTCGCGGCAACGACTGCTGACGGCGGCTTCACCCGCGTGCCTGGAGATGACGAACTGAAGTTGGATGCCAAGGCGGCTTATGTTCATTTTACGACTAACGAAACTATTGAAGGCGTGGAGTGGAAAAAGGAACCTGGGGTTGGTGATGTTCCGCTTGTTGCCGACGCTTCATCCGACATTCTTTCGCATCCGATTCCGGTCGATAAGTATTCGCTAATCTATGCCGGAGCGCAGAAGAACATGGGGCCGAGCGGGGTGACGCTGGTAATCCTGCGCGACGACATGCTGCAGCGAATTCCTGACGGCTTGCATACGATGCTCGACTATCGCACGCACGTCGAAAACAAATCTCTCTACAACACTCCAAACACCTGGGGCATTTACATCATCAGCCTGGTTTGTAAATGGCTGCTCGAAAAAGGCGGGCTGGAAGCGATGCATCGCGAGAACGAAGCGAAGGCGGGTTTGCTTTACGACACAATTGATTCCACGGATTTTTACCGCGGCCACGCCGATCCTGATTCGCGTTCGATCATGAATGTTACTTTCCGATTGCCATCTGAGGAGCTGGAAAAGAAATTTACCGCGGAAGCGACGGCCGCGGGGTTGGATGGGCTAAAGGGCCATCGTTCGGTCGGCGGCATTCGCGCCTCAATTTACAACGCGTTTCCGCTCGAAGGTCTTGAGGCGCTGGTTTCTTTCATGAAAGAGTTTGAAAGGAAGAGTGGATAAGCGTTAAGAAACTTAATCGCAAAGAGCGCAGAGTTTTCCGCAAAGGGCCGCAAAGTAATGCCTGCGAGATGTAGGGACGCACTGCTTAGCGGCCTTTCGTCTTTCTTCGCGACCCTGGTGTTTAGAATAAGTTTGGAATGGATCCAACTAGCAAACAAACCAGCGCTGACAATGAGGTCATCACGCTGCGTGTCGATGAAACCGACGAAGGCACGCGGCTCGATGCATATCTCGCTGCCCGGATTGATGGTTGGAGTCGCGCGCGGCTGCAACGGCTGATTGAAGAGGAAGATGTTCTCGTTAACGGCAAGACCGCGAAGGTTTCACTCAAAGTCAGAACAAATGATGAAATAGAAGTTGAACTCACGCCACCAGCTTCCGCAAATTTCATCGCCGAAGACATTCCACTCGATGTCGTTTACGAAGATGACCAACTGATCGTAGTCAATAAGCCTGCCGGCCTGGTTGTTCATCCCGCCGCGGGCGTTTATTCCGGAACGTTGGCTAATGCGTTGGCTTTCCACTTTCAGCAACTTTCAAACGCCGGCTCGATTCGACCGGGCATCGTGCATCGGCTCGACAAAGACACCTCCGGATTGCTGGTAGCTGCGAAAACAGAACTGGCCCATGAGCACCTTGCCGATCAGTTTCGCGCCCGGAAAGTTTTCAAGAGTTATGTGGCGCTGGTTTATGGAGTCGTCAGGGATGAGAGCGGTCGTATCGAACAACCGATTGCACGCGATCCGGGGAACCGCACGCGCATGGCGGTCGTCGCGGGCGGGCGTGGGGCCTTGTCACTTTATAAGGTCCGGAAGCGTTTTGATTCTTTCACACTCGTCGATGTTGAATTGAAGACAGGGCGCACGCATCAGATTCGCGTTCATCTGGCGTGGATGAAGCATCCGGTGGTTGCGGACGAACTCTACAGCGCCGGGCGCGAGAACAATCTTGACGTGCGCCGTCGCGCGCTGATTCGAAAATTGAAACGCCAGTTTTTGCACGCCGAGCGGTTAGGATTCAGTCACCCCGAAACCGGAGAAGAGATGCGCTTCACCGCACCTTTGCCCGAGGCGCTCACTCATCTACTCGATGAACTTGAAACACGAACCCATGCAGACAAACTGTAGCTGTCGGTGTCTGCACGAACGAGAACGACAAGCTGAAGCTTGTCGAACACCGTCTAAGGGATCGGTTCGAAGCGACTAACGAGTTGTTTGAAACGCGGGTCTGATCTCAAGCCGTCAAAAAGCGGCTCCACTCTAACGAGCACCAGTCCGGGGTGCTTGCTCGCGAACGCATTATTCAGATGCTCGACCGCGCGATCGTTGTCATTGAGGCCGGCATAGATGATTGCGAAGTAGAGTCCGGAAACGTAACGCTGCTCCGAAAGGGTGCTGAGCCGAGTGATAATCGCTTGTGCCTCCTCACGTCTTCCCGCTCTCGCATAAACAAAGCCAAGCGACGCGGCAAGCTCCGGGTTGGCCTCAACCGTTCCGTCTTTTAGTTGGCCATCGCCCGGAGAGCCAATCAAATCTCTGAGCTCTTGAATTGCCTCCGCGTGTCTCTGCTGCGCCGCATAAGCAAGCGCACGATAATGACGCGCCACCCAGAAGTTAGGAGTGATTTTTAACGTTTCATTGCAGTGTTCGATGGCAACGTCGAAGCGCCGCTCGTAGTAAGAGTAGTGGGCGAGGTTGGCGCTAATGATTGGTGAGAATGGATCAAGCTGTCGGGCCTCGTGGATCTCGTCCTTGGCTCGTTCGAATTTACCCATTTGCATTAGGTAGGACGCATACCACTGATGGGCCGTGGGATATTTTGCGTTGAGTTCGATCGCTTTTCTGAAGTCGGCTTCGGCGCCGAGCCAGTCCCAGTCGTAAGCAAGCTTCACAAAACCGCGCGAGGTGTAAGCTTCGGCGAGCGATGGATCAATATCCACGGCACGCTGCGCCGCAGCTTTTGCTTTTGGCATCTCGTCGTCGGGCTTGACCTTACCAATATCTGAAAGCAGCGAGTAGGAATCTGCGAGACCCGAGTAGGCTAATGCATACTGCGGATCCTTGTCTTCGGCCTGACGAAAATACTTGATGCCGTTTCGGAGTCCTTCCTCGTCACGCCTATTCCAGTAGTAACGGCCTTTCAAATACAGTTCGTAAGCCTCGGCATCTTTGGTGTAGCGCTTCGCCAACTTCTCCTCATCGGCGCCGGTAATCTTCACTCGCAGTGTTTCAGAAATACTTCGGGAAATCTCGTCTTCGACCGCGAAGATGTCCGCCAGGCTTTTGTTATATTCCCCGCCCCACAATTGGGAACCGTCAGCAACGTCGATAAGCTCGGTTTTGATGACCAGCCGGTCGCCCTGTTTAACCAGCCGGCCAACCAGCACCGCACCCACATTGAAGTTTCGGCCCACCTCCTGCGGATCCAGGTTCTTGTCCTTGAAACGATAAACGGCGGTCCGCGACATCACTTTCAAGTTTGGTAAGTGAGAAAGCCGACGGATAATACTTTCAGTAATTCCCTCGGAGAGATATTCCGCGCTGGCATCGTTGCTGTCGTTTACAAACGGCAACACCGCTATGGAATTAATCGTGCGCCGAGAGTAAAAGTAGAACGCTGTGACGGCAACCGCGATCACTGCGACTGCGATTGAAATAGCTAAGATCTTTCGACGGCTGCCTTGGCGCGACGTCTTGTCAACGCCGGCTACTGTTGCAGCCGCTGCAACAGGCTCGGTGTCGAGGAGCGTTCGATTCGCGAGCGAAGGACTGCCCGGCGCTTGCACCGTCGTTGTCAGGTCCGTGGCATGTGTTTGCGTGCGCTCGCCCTGAGACAGTTGCAATTCCTCTCTTAACTGTTCGAGGTCGATCTTTAAGTCAGTAATGGTTTGATACCGTTTCGCTTTGTCCTTTGCCAACGCTTTCGAAACGATGCGCTCGAGGTGGCGCGGCACTTCCTGCGACTGTGTCATCAGCGGTGGCGGATCGTGATCAATAATTGAAACGCGAACGTGGCTATCTGTTGGACCACTAAAGGGCGGATGACCCGCCAGCATTTCGTAGAGCACTACGCCCAAACTGAAGATATCCGTACGTGCATCAATTGCATCTCCCTGCGCCTGCTCCGGCGACATGTAGCCACTCGTCCCGAGCACAGCGCCCGGGCTCGTCTTGCTAACCGGCATAGTTACCGCTTCGGCATCATGAGTTGGGAATTCGCGCTCGGTTAGTTTGACCAATCCGAAGTCGAGCACTTTCACAAAGCGATCGCGAACAAAACGATCGGGTCGCAGCATGATGTTCTCCGGCTTGATGTCCCGGTGAACAATGCCGGCTGCATGCGCCGCCTCCAGACCCATAGCAACCTGGATAGCAATACCCAATGCTTCATCGACTTTGATTGGATCTCTCCACAAATATTGCCGCAGAGTTTCGCCTTCAATAAATTCCGTTGCGATGTAGTAGATGGAATTGGCCTGTCCAATTTCGAAGATGGTGAGAATATTTGGATGATTGAGCATCAGCACTGCGCGTGCTTCCTGCTTGAACCGCCGCAAGCGGCTCTCATTTTGGGTAAGCTCCGGCGGGAGCACTTTCAAGGCTACTTTGCGACCATGCTGGCGCGTATCTTCGCCGAGAAAGACCTCTCCCATGCCTCCCTTTCCCAACCTCTTGAGAATGCGATAGTGCGCGATTAGCTTGGGGATTTCTGTGCTCTCGTCAGATATTTTCTTGTCATCCGGGCCCGACATTGGCGAAGTTTTCTCGCGAAAGGTACGTGAAGCTTCTTCAGCTTGGGATTCTAACCGCATTGTAGCACCGCGAGGCCATTACAAACACAAGCGATGCCGTTGTTTACGATGGCTGACGTGCGGTCCTGTTTTGTTTGTTATCGGCTGTATGCTTTATAGTCTTCGAATGCACAATTGGGCTAACTCCACTCAGGGCAACGGGCTCCGAGTGGCCGGGCATCAAAGCGCCGGTCTCCGCAATTTCACCAGGCATTGTAACCATCTTATCTATCAACCAATTATGAGGCTGTCCGCAAAGGTTTTACCGCAGCTGTTGCTGCTTATCGTTGTCTGCGCCGGCGTTTGTGAGGCACAGCAGGCAAAGCCGAGTCCCACCCCGCCGGCCGGTCAGGATCCTGACACGATCGAAATTGCGACGCGGCGCGTGCGGCTGCCAATAACTGTGCTTGATAAGAAGGGTCAGCTTGTACCGGGCTTGACGCAGAGCGACTTTCAAATCTTTGAAGATAAGGTGCCGCAAAGTATTGAGACCTTCTCCGACGATCAGGATGAAGCCCTGCCACTCTACGTTGCCGTCTTGATGGATACCTCTCCATCGGTGTTAGGGAAGCTGAAGTTTCAACAAGAGTCTGCGATGAATTTCATCCAGTCGGTAGTTAAACCTCGGCGTGACCGGGTCCTTTTCGCCACCTTCGATCACGAAGTGAATTTGCGTCAGGATTTTACTGACAAACTTGATCTGCTCGATCGGGCGATGCGTGGAGTAAAGAAACTGGGAAATCAGACGGCGCTTTACGATGCCGTTTGGCAGTTTTGCGATGAGAAGCTCAGAACAGCTGCGGGGCGCCGCGTTCTCGTGGTGATCACTGATGGAGAAGATACCTACAGTCGCGCTGATCTTCGTGACGCCATCGATATTGCCCAACGCACCGAGACCACTATCTTTGCCATTTCCACTAAAGGTGGATTTACATCTACTGTTCCCGGAGTTGAATCAGGCCAGGTGAAAGACTCGAAGGATCGCGCGCTGACAACTTTGGCGGAAGAAACTGGAGGAGTCGCATTCTTTAGCGGCGACATGCTCACGCTTGAACGGTCCTTTACCAAAATCGCCAAAGAGCTTCGGGCGCAATACCTGGTCACCTACAAGCCGGTCAACGAAAGTTACGATGGCACCTTCCGCAAGATCGACGTTAAGTTGATCGAGTCGCGCAAGGATTTAAAAGTAAGAACCAAGCGTGGCTACAAAGCCATCGCCGACAGTGTAAGACCATAAGTATTATGAAGATGTTCAATAGATTTCTGAGAGCTTTTGGGTTCACGTTGAGTTTGGCAATTTTGCTGCCGGTGTTTTCGTTGCCGGGCGGTATGCGGGCGCAAACTCAGTCAGCGCAGGACGTTCAGGAAAAAACGCGAACGCGAAAAGTTTCAGAAAACCCTTTGCCCTCGCCCACCCCGCCGAAAGAAGACGCGCCCATGGAGTCTGATGATGTGGTGCGTGTAGAGACGAATCTGACGAATATCTTTTTTACCGCCGCCGACCGCAGCAAACGCTTTATTAGTGATCTGAAAAAAGAGAACATTCGGGTGCTGGAAGACGGGCAGCCTCAGGAGATTTTTACCTTTCAGCAAAGCATCGACCTGCCACTTTCGATTGCCATCCTGTTGGATACGAGTATCTCTGAACAACGAACCCTTCCGGATGAAAAGGCCGCAGCTCAATCGTTTTTGGAAGCAGTCGTGCGACCGCAACGCGACGAGGCGGCGATACTCTCTTTTACCGGCGACGTCACGCTCGAACAGGGTTTCACTGGGAATATCGATCGCCTGCGGCGAGCAATTGACCAGGTGGAATTCGTACCGCCGTCAGGTTATGTGGGCGGCAACGTTGTAGTTCAATCCGGCGGTGCTCAACCTACGCCGCCGATCTCTGACGTGAATAGAGATTTGGCAGGATCCACCGCCATCTGGGACGCAGTTTGGGTCTGCTCCAACGACTTGATGAAAGACTCTGCCGAGAACACTCGCCGGGCAATCATCCTGCTTACCGATGGCGTTGACACCTCGAGCAAATTGAAGATTCACGAGGCGATTGAACGGGCCCAAAAGTCTGATGTATTCATTTACGCAATAGGCATAGGTGACAGTTATCAAGGCGGCGTAGAGATGGGCTCACTCCGGAAGATTGCCGAACAGACGGGAGGCAGGGCCTACTTTCCCAACAGCGAAAGAGAGCTCCGCGATGCCTTTGCCCAAATTCAAAGAGATCTCCGCGAACAATATCTCCTGGCTTACTCACCTTCTAACAAGGCCCGCGACGGTTCATACCGGAAGATTCAGATCGAGGTCATCGATCCGGAACTTCGGAAGCAGAACCTAAAACTCAGCTATCGGCCCGGTTACTTCGCCAGGACGCCGGATCGGCCGGCTACGCAGGAAAAACGACCCTAACTGCCAGAGGCCGGGTAAAAGGCCTCTAAAATAAGGGTTTTCGGCGGCCACTTCCTGAATGACAACATTGACCAACTTTGTTATACTCATCCGGCGGTGAGTTAGCAGCCGCCTTTCCCGAACTCGCTTTCACGGAGTTTCCGCTTCAGTTCACGTCCTGAGCCTCCTCTTTCGTCCTGATCTGCCAGGCCCAGAACATTCGCTCACAGACAAAGCCCGGAACGATGATTCAAACCCCATCAGAGAAGTGTCGAGTACTGATCGTCGATGACGACCAGAAGGTACGAGCGTTCCTCGTGGAACTTCTCGAGCAGGAAGGCTATGAAGTGGCCTCAGCCGGCGACGGCGGCAGTGCGCTTGATCAAGTTCCCACATTTCAACCTGATGTTGTAATTAGCGATGTGGTCATGCCTGTCCTGGACGGGATAGCGCTGTGCCGCCAGATCAAAAGGTCACCTCAGACGTCCAGCATTCCAGTGCTGTTAATGAGCGGACTCCGCAATGGACCACATGACAGTATCGAAGGGCTCACCGCCGGCGCCGACGACTATCTCGCTATTCCTTTCCGGCATGAAGAACTACTGGTCAAAGTGGCCAGGCTGGCAGAGCGCAGTCGCGTTGAAAGGCATTACCGCGAGCTTGTCGAACAGGCAGCCGATATCATTTATAGCCGTGACCTTGATGGTTACATCACGAGCATCAATGGTGCGGCCGCCCGCTTTTTCGGAAAAACGGTCAACGAAATTCTCGGCAGTCATCTGAGTACCTTGATCGGCGCGGAAGCTGCCGCGCGGGATGTTGAAGCGACAAGAAAAGCTGTCACGGATTCACCTCTACGTTCAATTTACTACGTTCAGGATCACGATGGCGCGGGCCGTTACCTTGACGGCGTGATTACAATCGAACGCGATCGTCACAAACGCGCAACGGGCATCCGTGGAGTCGTGCGCGACATTACGGAACAGAAGCTCGCGGATGAAGCGCTCAGAGAGAGTGAACAAAGATACCGTCAACTGGTTGAGGTTTCACCGGAAGCGATAGTAGTCCAGAGCGAAGGAAAATTTGTTTACGTTAATCCTGCTGCGGTGCGTTTGTGGGGCGCGTCAAGCGCTGAAGAACTTTTGGGCAGGTCGGCGCTTGAGCTTGTTCATCCTGATTATCGTGACGTGGTATCAGAAAGAATTCGCGGTATTCAGGAGCAGGCAGTTCCCGCTTCTGTAAGTTTGCTAAAACACCTCAAGCTTGACGGCGAAGTCATTGATGTCGAAGTGACAGGAATGCCGTTTATATTTCGTGGCACCCCCGCCGTGCAGGCAGTAATTCGCGACGTCACCGAACCTGTAAGAGCGCGTGAAGCTCTAAAGCTTACGGAAGCCAGGTTGCGTACGGTGGTTGACAGTGCCTCGCTCGTGTTGTTTGTTCTCGATCAGCGTGGCGTGTTCACGCTGCTTGAAGGCGAAGGCCTGACGGTACTGGGGTTAGACCCGAACAAGGTTGTCGGGCAACCAGTATCCGAGATCTATCATGACAATCCGGCAATCATCGATAATGTTCGACGCGCCCTTGCCGGCGAAGCGTTTTCCAGCGCTGTAGACGTTGGCAACTTCACTTTTCAAACTCGCTATACCCCGCTCACTGACGAGAACGGTAATAACATCGGCGTCATCGGGGTCGCAGTCGACATCACCGACGGACGGAAAGCGCAGCAGGCACTGCAGAACAACGAGCAGCGCTATCGCGAACTGTTCGAAAATGCCAATGACATCATCTACACCCACGACCTCGCCGGAAACTTTACCTCTCTGAACCGCAGCGGTGAGGCGTTGACCGGCTACAGCCGGGAAGAAGCGAGCCGCATGAATATCGCCGATGTGCTGGCGCCGGAGTATGTGGCCGTGGCTCGGCAGATGATGACCAAGAAGACGGACGAGCTGGCGCCGACGGTTTATGAGCTTGAAATAGTTACCAAGAATGAGAGGCGAGTGCGGTTGGAAGTCAGTACGCGGCTCATTCTGCAGGATGGAAACCCGATCGGAGTTCAGGGCGTTGGACGCGATCTCACCGAGCGTAAGCGTTCTGAAGAGGCTCTTGCCTACCAGTCTCAACGCGAGGCGATGACGCACCGTATCTCACAGGCAGTGCGATGGTCGCTGGACAGTATGGAAGTTTTCTCGACAGCCGTTCGAGAGTTGGGTTCATATTTAAATGCGGATCGGTGTTCGCTCTTCATCAAGGATGAAAGAGGAAACCGGGCGCGTAACGTGGCTGAGTATCATGCCGAAGGCGTGCTTCCGGCCGCCAGCGATTTTGCCCTGGCCGATCTAAAAGCGCTGATCGACGCTCTTGATGAAAAGGGTGTGCTTTGTTTTGACAATGCTGCTGACGACGTGAGAATCGCCGATGTCTATCAGCGGATCCTCTCAAAGGCCGACGTGAAATCAATCATGTATGTCGCGATCAGAGTAGGTGACGAGGTGACCGCGGCATTCGCACTCTCCACTACAAGGGAACTGCGACACTGGAGCGCCTCTGATGTCGCGCTCGCTAAGGGAGTTGCTGATCAAACCGGTATTGCCATCCGTCAGGCAGAACTCTACCAGAAGGCCGAAGCGACTTCGAAGCGTGAAGTCTTGGTTAATAGCGTGACGACTGCCATTCGCGCCTCGCTAAGCTTGCCGGAAGTTTTGAGCACTGCCACCCGAGAGCTTGGCCTTGCCCTCGATGCGTCCAGGGTTCACATGCATCTTTACGATGCGGAGGATCCGATTTCCCAGGTCGCCCACGAGTATGTCGCACCAGGTTGCGACAGCATCGGTTCCTTCCACGTCAGTTACGAAGATCCAATCGGCAGGCACCTCCTGGGTATGGCCAAGCCGCTCGTGGTAGATGATTCACTGAATTTCAGCGAGGAACCAGCTGAATTCAGCTCCGCCGTCCGCGAACACGCGCGCAAGGTCAACTTGCGCTCACAAATTGATTATCCGCTGATCGTCAAAGGCCTTTTCCGCGGAGTGCTTTGTATACACCAAACCGATCGCGTGCGTCGCTGGACCGAAGATGAGTTGTCCCTGGTCCACAGCGTCGCCGAGTGTTTGGCTATTGGCATGGCGCAGGCTGAACTCTTCCAAATGGTGGCCAAAGGCAAATCGGAATGGGAAACCACTTTCGACTCGATGTCTGACGGCATTTTTATTTTCGATCGCTCAGGACATCTGAAGCGAGTGAACAGCGCAGGCGCAGCGATGGAAGCATCGAACCCGCGCTCTTTGCTTGGGAAGAAGTGTTGCGATGTGCTGCGCACCAGCACTCAATCGGCGACCTGCGTGGTGGAGAAAGCGATCGCGGAAGGCCGCAGTGTCACGATCGAAGTAATACCGGACCATCTTAATCGTCCCATTCTCGTTTCGATTGAACCGGTCCTGGATAAACTCGGCACGGTGACTGCCGCGGTGTGCACGGCGCGTGACCTCTCAGAGTTGCGTAGTGTGCAGGCCGTGGCGCGCGAGCACCAATCTCTTCTGACCAATATTCTTGAGAGCGCGCGCGAGTCGATCTATGCGGTGGATATGGATGGAAGTTTCAAGTGGTGCAACAGCGCGACGCTACTGGCGCTGGGACTGAACCGCGAAGAATTTATCGGCCGCTATCTTCCGGATTTCGTTCATGAATCCGACCGTGAGACAGTTGCGGCAAAACTCGGCCTGGCCCTTTTGGGAGAATCGCAAACTTATGAAATGCGTTTTCTGGCGAAGGACGGCGAGCTGCGCTATGCGCGAGTGGACAATTCGCCGCTCGTAGTTGAAGGACGAATCACAGGCGTGCTGGGGATTGCGCGCGATATCACTGAACAAAAGGCCGAACGCGAACGAGCCGCCAGGGCTGACAAACTTCGCGCCTTGGGCCAACTGGCGTCGGGTGTAGCACACGACTTCAATAACTCATTGGCTGCGATCCTGGGCCGCTCGCAATTGATCCGCCGCCAAACCAAAGACGAAGCTGTCGTGCGCAATCTGGAAATTATTCAGACTGCCGCCGAAGACGCGGCTGCGACTGTTCGCCGAATACAGACCTTTGCTCGGAAGTCCCCGGCGAAAGAGTTTGAAATGCTCAACGTGGCGGGATTGCTGAACGATGCGGTTGAAATCACTCGCACGCGTTGGCAGAACGAAGCGCGGTTGCGGGGACTCGACTACGACGTAACGCTTGACGCAGACGCTGATCTGCACACGATTGGCAGCGCTTCTGAATTGCGCGAGGTGTTCGTGAATCTTATCGTGAATGCGGTTGATGCCATGCCGACGGGCGGTAAGCTCGAGATTAGTTGTGTGCCGGCTGATGGACGATTGCGTTTGCAGTTTGCCGACAACGGTACGGGAATGCCGGAAGATGTCAGGCAGAGAATTTTCGATCCGTTCTTTTCAACCAAAGGAACACAGGGAACAGGACTGGGTCTCTCCGTCAGTCATAGCATCATTGAGCGACATGAAGGATCGATACGTGTAACCTCAGAGGTCGGAAGCGGCACTGTCTTCACCATCGATTTGCCGGTTGCCGTGCCAAAAGAAGAATGTGCCGGCGTCGCGATCGAAGAAGCGGAAATGCCTTCGCTTTCAATTCTGGTTGTTGATGATGAGCCGTCGGTAAGAGAAACACTTGCGGAGATGCTTCAGACTATGGGCCATCGCGTAATGTTGGCCGATGGCGGCCAGAACGCGTTGCAGTCTCTCGCAGCCAACGAATGTGATCTGGTGTTCACCGACCTGGCTATGCCGGAAATGGATGGATGGGAAACGAGCCGAGAGATTCGCAAGAGATGGCCCGAGATGAATGTAGTTTTGGTGACCGGTTATGGATCGGGGACGCGGCCGCCCGCTGGAGAAGACGGGCTCGTCAACGGAGTCATCGGAAAACCGTTTGACTTCAATCAAATAAGCCAAACCATCCTCAGTGTCGTTGCGAACGAGCCCACCCTGGAAAACGCCGCGGCCTAAATCTGCGAAGGTGAGGCGCGCGTCTTCCTGCTTAATTGTAGTTCATGATTCCGGCGCTCGCAGTGAACCCTACGCCAAAGCCCACCACCATCGCTGGTCCTTTCCATTCATTCTTCTCAGCCAGCATGAAACCGGTGGACGCGCTCGAGAGATTCCCATAGTTCTTCAAAACTTCGTATGAGCCGTGCACCTTCGCCGAATCTTTCTCCAGATCCAACTGGGAGCAAACACCATCGAGAATTTTCTTGCTGCCCGTATGAATCAGGCAGTTGTCTACCTGGCTGAGTGTCGAAACCGGCGAGTCAGGATGTTCCAATACGCTCTTCACCGTAGAGACTGCGTAATGCGCACCCCGAGACGGCACCATCGGACGCATGAAATACTGGGGCCGGCCCTTCAGGAAGGGATGTGAACTCTTACTGTTCATTGTCAGAAGATTCAGGTCTTCTGTTTCTTCGTTGGTTAAGTGGGAGATTGGTCCAAAGCTGGGTTTTCCTTCTTCAGAGCCAACAAGCAAGGCTACCGCTCCGTCTCCAAAAAGCATTGACTGAATGACGAAGGTGGTATCCAACCTTTTTTGTTCAAACTCGGCATGATCTACTTTCTGCTCCTTTCGTAATCGGACGACTTCGCGATAGCCGATGTATTCTTCTCTGAGCAGGGGCGCCACATAAGGCGTGTGAGCTTCTGCCATGAGCACCATAGCCATTTTTCCGGGATTCGCAGCCAAATACCACTGCGCAACTTCAATCGATTTCAACAAGACTGAGCAACCTTGCGATTGCATGCTGACCGTTCGAATTGATCGGGACAAGAGTCCATGAGTTTTTCCAATAACTTCTGAGGCGAGACAGGGAAGCATTTGATCCGGAGTGTTAGTAGCGGCAATCAGCAGTCCGATTTGCGAGGGGTCGCCCTGCCATTGCTCGATGCAGCGCTCCGTCGCCCCAACTCCCAGATCGGTAGTTGAGCTCGTAGCAATCATCGGTTTGCCGGCGAGGAAATCGGGGTAGTTTTCCATCACCGAATATCGCTGCTCGACTCCGAGAGAGTTAATGGTATTGATCAGCTCGGGGGAGAGCTTGTGCATAAGTGCGCTGGTAAGATCTGTAGTTTGGAAAGCGTGTTGCGGAGTCGAAGTAGCTGCGGACAGTAAATTCATCATGGTCGTTAATCTTTCCCTGGGGGCTTGGAAATATCCGCTTCGGTCGGCCGCGGCGGTTAGAAACACTAATAATTCACTTGGATTGTTATCAAGGCATGTGCCACAGGGGTGAAATGCCCCAATTTATCTCTAAACGTGGACATAGCGGGACTTACAGGAATGAAGTGTCTTCAACGCAAAAAGGTGAACTTGGATACTGTGTATCCAGAATTCCTGCAAGATCCGGCACGTGGGGGTATTGCTGAGTGATCCTGCGCTATCGAACTGGTTATCAGGTATACAGCTGTGTAGAAGGTAACCAGAGATCCCGAGATCCAGAAATCAAGGAGCGTGGATGCCCAGATGCCGTTCCATAAATGAGTCGGAGCCGAGCTCGTATTTGGGGATTTTCGGATCACTTTTTGGGCAGACGCGAGAACCGAATTCTCTGTTTGTCTCATCAAGTTCGATGGAGAGGGAGCCACTCGATCAATCACCACCGACACAGCCAAGTGGATCGTCGAGAGTTCGAAATCCTCATCAGCCTCACAAATAGCGCAAAAATTGCTGGTTCAACACCGTTTTCTTCCAACGCATTATTGAGGTTTTCTATCGACTCTTCTATTGACCCGCTCTATGAAAGGAAATACACTTCAAAAGTTTTTATCGAGTTGGTAGTTTCGCCTTATGGATCACAATGACAGCAAGTGAGCACAGCTTCCAAACTGTCCTGGCGCAGAACGAATGGAGAAGTGTGCTCACAAATCATTGTGCGTTGGAACCGGTGGAGATTCCGTGATTTGAGTTTCGTGGGAGAGCTGACGAGATGTTCCTGTTAATTGGGTCTCAACTCACTGTCGGCTCTAGTTGCTCCAGATATTTCCTTCGCATTCCCACCACCCCCTGTTTTACGGAACTGATCTTCGCGAGATACCTCGACGACCAGTTGCCATGCATTCCAACTAAGGAGCGGCGTGCCGTTATCTGAAATGAGCTTTCAAGATCGCAGACGAAGCGAACGCCTTCCAGTGGTAATCGATGTCGTCATCACGCACGACGGGCACCGGCAGCCTGCGGAACTGCGAGATGTTAGTGGTAGCGGAGTTGGATTGGTGGTGACCGGAAATAGCGCTCTACTAAAGAACGATGGCGCAGCCGTCGTGGAATTCCAAAGTACATCTTTAGCGGTCGCCTCATTGTCAGGCAAGCTTCGGACTAATTCAGATCCAATCGCGTATAGACCTAACGTTCGTAGCGCCGGCTTTCACGTTGATGCGGCCCACGTCGATTCTCTCACCATGATTATGCGAAGCTGTGCGGGAGAAGAAGGAATCCCTACGGCTGAGGTTGGGTTCTTGCGCGCCTGGAACATGCTTGACATGACGGAACGGAAGATACTAAAAGCCTCATTCGAAAGCTTGCAGGTAATGGACGCAAACGCTGCGCGGGTTGCGGAGAATTTGGTGAAGGATCCCAACTGCTCGGCGAGTCGCTTACTGCGCCTAATGAGAGTGTTTCTACGAGGAGTGGAAGCGAACTCTGGCGTAACGACTTTCGACGTTCTTGAAGAAGCTTTTGTCGCTTATAAGCTCCAACATTCTCTCGAAGACATACAAAAGGATAGATTGATCAAATATGAGCTTGGGTCCTCTCGCCTCGCGAGTGTTCAGGCGTAACGTTGTAAAGAGTTGGGTTATGAACGCCCCGCAACAACACGAACCAGAAGATTTAATTAATGACGTTCTCGAACGCCGGGAGGGTAGTCTGGAAAACTTTCGCGCGGCGGTTGCCGCCCGAGAGGAGACGCCTTACCTGGGGCCTTCGAAAAGCGACTTTGTATGGTGCTCTCCGAGCGATGACATCGAGCAACACCATGGAAGTCCAACACCGGGAAGGGAGCTATTGGTAGCCTTGGGAATATCGCCTTGGAGCGACCAAAGCATAATCGAGCTATCATACCCGATCTCCGTTGTGAATGCGCTTTACAAGCCCTCTGCTGTGGTGGCTGGTGCAAATCCGCTATTCCGGTACACTTCTGTTGAAGATGAATTCGGAAGGACTATTGGCGGCATACGAGAGATGATTCATTTGCCGGTTACTGTAATCGATGCCTTAGTTGACGGAACACGCTTCCGAGAGTGGAGTATTTGATGCCTCATCCCGATTGGTCAGATATTTTCCGTCGATACATCCTTGAAGGCGAAACTCCTTTGCGCCAAAACGTATGGGACAGTGAAGGGCCTGAGACCTTCGTTGAACGCCTTTATAAGGAACTTGGTGCTCCCGCAGAAGCTCGCGAGGCTTTACTCTCAGCCTTGAAGCGCAGCTTACAAGAACGCAACAAGTCTGCCTTGAATCGCGGTATGACTTTGGCTGCTTTGATTCCGGATCCGGATTTTGCTCCCATCTTACAAGAGATATTCTTCGCTCTACGAAACACTCGTGAGAATGAGTGGGATGATATGGCGTTGCTGGCGCTGAGGGCGATGCAAGCCATTCAAGTCACCCTTAAAAAGACGGACCCGCTTCGCGCAGTGTGGCAAGCAATGTGGCTAGCCCTACTAGGCGACTCCAAGCTTGGATCTGGCGATCCGAAATTTGGCATCGCCGCGTTTCAGGGACTGCGTCAGTTGGATACCTCGATCGCATTTCATTACCTTAATCTACTTTTGAGACGACATGATCTCCGTGATGACGATCGCCGGATCATTCTGCGTGGTTTAGGAAGAGATAGTATTAAGGCCGGTATTAATCTCGTCGAAGGACTGGTCGACACCATTCTTGAGTTAACTCAAGAGGAATGGAACGCTTGTGAGGCTACCTTACGCGAAGCTTTTGGAGACACGGTCGTTGACCAGGCGGTGGAAAGAGCAAACACAGAAGTTGAAGTGAGCCTGTTGCGAGATTCTGACCTGGTGAGTATCACGGAGGGCTCAGAGCTTGCCAGCTCACCCCTGAGATATCTGCATGACCGACTGTTTCCTCGACTGGCGGGATGGCTTCGCGAGCGCATTCCGGTGAAGGGCGTCTCCATCTGGCTTGTTGATGAGGCTGAGAAACAAGTCCACTTCCGTGGACAGGCAGGATGTCCCGGTGATGACGAACCGTATCCACCTCGAATAATAAAGTTTGGTGAGTTTGCATCGGGGCGCGTGGCGCAGACGCAGAATACAGAGTTAATTGATCTCACGGATGAGCACGCCCCGTCTGTTTACATGAAAGAGGATTTCTTAGAACACGGAATGACTGCTCTTCTGTCAGTCTACGCAAAGGTAGAGTCAGACAAACAGCCGCCACTCTCAATTGTTGTGAACTACTTCGGAACCTCCGTCGAACAACTGCGCCGTCTTCAGGAAGCCTGTACGAATGACGCGAAGACGGTGGTGCGCGTGTGCCAGCGTGTCTTCGAGAAGTATGCCAACGCGTGGATTGCGGATCTCACCAACAGGCTGACTGAAAAACCAATGCTTGCCGAGACAGCAAATGCGCTGGTCCAGGACATCAGTAACGCGATTCCCTTGTGCGACCGGATCGCGCTTTACTTATTTAACCCTGAATTGCGTGACCTGTTTCTCCACACGCTTTATGTGCCGCCCACCAGCAAGTACCCCGTGAATGGATCACCCGATCTTTATAGGTTAAGTACTCGATTAGGTGATCGAATCACCGAGTCGACTGCCGAGCTGGATGTGCCCATAAGAATCGCAGATTTAAATAAATGGGGAGAAGCTCAGGATTGTACGAATGATATCCAAAGCAGACTCAAGCAACTGGGTTTGGATGAGTTGCCCGAGGACCAGAGGATAAACTACCTGGGTGTTTCTTTACGCGAGCCGGCGCCTATCAATTTTATTGGTATGTTGGGTGGAGTAGTCGAAGTCTATCGTTCAGTCGAAAAGGATAGTAGTAAGGCATTTACGCCAGTCGGCGAGCACATCGTCGCAGAGCTGGCCGAAGCGGCGACGCCATTTGTGCTCCGTGCCTTCAATAGTGAAAGGCGATTCAGTCAGGCCTCGATTGCAGTGCCCTCGCAATTATTAGATTCAGCCAACGGAGCCGACGACTTGAGTCGAGAGTTGCTCGGTGCAGATCAATCTTTGAGATCCGATCTTAAACGGTTGCTGGCTGGCTGGCCGGTTGCCCAGGAGACAACGCGTTCGTTTTTCGCGTTTCGCACGTTGCGTGATCGCTGTAAAGCATTTTGGCCAATGCCTTTGGATTCAAGATTTGATGTGGCCGAAACCGCAGCTAGATTGGAGCTTCAACATTGCATCCTCACCCACGATGACATTCTGTTATCCCGCGAGCCTGCCTGCGAACTAAGCCCCGAGTTGCTTGATGGTTTGGAAGTATCGAAAGAGCACCAGGAATTATTACTTGAACTTGGCCTTGTGTTGATACCGCTTGTGGATCGCCGGCAGCTATCCGGAATCCTGGGACTCGAATTCGGCTCTGAGATGAGAGCCCTTCGTGCGGCCAAAGAGATCAACCGCGAAACGGAAGAAGGAGCAACCGAATTTGTCCGAACCTTCGTAATGCAAACGTGGATTGGACATCGTCGGCATCTCCGCACTTTGTTTGGCGCCTCCTTCCAGCATCTTGCCGTCGAAGCTGCACGGGCCGGCCACTTAGATAACGCCCAAAGGCTCTTTAACTTTGTGGCTGGCGGCAACGCGCGCTTTCTGCCGAACGAACGATCCTATGGCGAGTTGGCAGCCACAGCGCTTCGAAGAGTTCCGTCTGACGCAAAGTGTAGCCTGGATGAGGAGTGTATCAACTGGCAACTTTTTGCTGATAGTTTAGGGGGCAAGTTAGACGTTGATGTCCGTCCAGTTGAGCTGATGGCAGTGCCATCGGCCATTCGTATGATTCTGGCAGCTTCAACGGCGCCGGTGCTCTGGGGTGGTAACGCAGGGATTGCGTTAAATCAGGATGAGACTTCCGACTGGAGATACCTGAAAATCGAGGCGCCAAAGAATGGTCATGAAGACATTCGCTTAGAAGGCCTGGCGCTTACCAAGGGAATAAGCGAGTATCGCGGCTGGGCTTGTAAGTATCAAAACCCGGAGACACTCACTGTCGGTCTTCCATCCTTGCGGCCGTAGGGTGCCGGCGTCTACCTTTGTGTCCCGCGGGCCGGAAGCGAACGCAGAAAAGCCACTCAAGAATTTCGCGCGCAAGATTAGTAATCTCCTTCTCACTTCTGCGACAACGGAGACTGGCATCGACGCCGGTCGAAGAACCACATCTCCTCCCCACAAACCTGACCAGGAACTAAAAGATATTAAGTGACGGCTTCGCGGGAAGGCGGTAGCGGCCAACCGTGCTCTCGCCAATACTGCCAAAATAGAGTGAGCCGTCCCGCTCTACCGCGTTGGCGATTTGAGCGTAGCAATCGGGTGCGCCGTTCTGAAGATTCTCGGTAATCTGGCCGTTGAGATCCAAACCAAGGACAAAGCTATAACGCTTAGGAGCGGGTTGCAGAAATTTCGGCAAACGCATCACCACTTTCCTCAAAAAGGGCTGCGGCAGAAGTTTGTCCAGAGTCGCATCCCGCGGAGTGACGAGCGCCAGCCAAAACCGGTCCTTGCCGTTGGAGGTAATGCCGTCTGGAAAACCGGGGAGGTTGTCGATAAATATCTCCGACTGTCCTGCCTTCGGACCCGCTAACCAAACGCGGTGGACGCGGTACTTCGCTGTCTCGACCACGAGCGCGAACGACTGATCCACACCAACCGCCACGCCGTTCGCAAATACGAGTTCGCGCATTAAGGTGCGCGTAGTTTTCGTTTTGGGATCGTAAGCCAGGAAGCGTCCGTTGCCGCGATGCTCCATGAGGTCGGCCTTGTAATTCGTGAGCGGAAACTTGAAAGACGCATCGGTGAAATAAATAGTGCCATCGGCTGCGATATCGAGATCGTTTGTACAGCCAAAAGCAACTCCGTCTGCCGAGGTCGTTAAAACAGAAACTGAGCCATCGCGACTGATCGAGAGCAATCCCTTGATTGCGTCAGCGACGATCAAATTGCCGCCCGAATCGAACACCATGCCGAGCGGGCGCCCGTGGGTGTCCGAAAAGTTCGACCAGTTTCCCTCCGCCACTTCCAATCGCATAATTCGGCCATCTTCGAGGCCTGTGTAAACGCGATTCTCGGCATCAAGCGCCACATCTTCGGGAGCAAAGCCCCTGGCCGGCGGAACGATTCCGAGGCGTTCTACGTTTGCGAGTCGCGAGTTTTGTTCATATGGACCAGTCAAAGCAGGAGATGTCTGAGGCGTCCAGGCCACGGGCAAAATCGCCACGGGCCAGAGAAGAAGATAGAGAATTTTGACTAGAACCAGAACCCCAAGGAGAAGAAAGATGCGCCTTGCTTTGCTCATTTGGCTTTTACGTCGCAGGAAGGGTTGATAAGTCCGCCGGTTGCTATCTCTCACCACGTGCCTTTTCCACCTGACTCTCGAGCGTCACCACCAGCTTGCGAATGCCGGGCTGGTCCATTGGTTCGATCAATCGCAGCGATTCATCAAGAACGCGTCGCTGGTGCTCGGGCCAGTTTGGAACGCCGGCCACACTACCTAAGTCGCCTGCGTAAAGCGCTGCGCGCGGCGGACGCACGCTTTCGATAACTTCCTGGTCCACGGCCAAAGTCATCGTCGTGATTCCGGCGGATTCAAGGTCACGCGCCAGAAGTGAAACTGATTGGTGACAAAGCCTGGAGGCGGGAATCAGCAGGACCGCCTGCACTTCATAAGCTCGGACTCGTTCAACAATCCGCGGTGTTGTGTCCTCCACAAAGCGCGCGGCGTCGGGAATGGAACCTGAGAAACTCCAAAACACAGAGTTGAGCCGCCCAATAATTCCATTGTTTTCAAACTCGGAAAGACGCCAGAGAGGCAGCAGTGAATTTGCATCGGCGTTAACGGCGGCGGGATCGTAACCTCGTGCCGCGAACCGCAGGTCTTCCGGATCTATGAGAGAAGGTATTTCGCGAAAACTCAAATCGCCGCCTGGCGCATTCATGTCAAAAGGATCCGTTCCATCGAGGTAGGCGCCCGCGGAGGAAATAACCGCAAGGTTCGTCATTGGCAAGGCGCAACGCGCGGGAGAGAAAGGCGCACGTTTGTTTTTCACAAATGGATAGGAGTCGCCGAGTTCTTCGCTGCCGTTCGCGTCCTGTGATTTTTGCCACCCGGCGAAACGCTTACGCCACTCGTCAATGTGTTCAATAGTATCCACTTCTGAGCCTTCCTACTCGCGTCCGGTTGGGACACGCTTCGAGATCACAAAGAACGCTATCAACGCGGCAATCATTGCCACTGAAAGCGCGACGACAGAATAACCGTGCAACGCTGCGAACGCTATCCGGCCGGCATCGTCTAACGGTACCCGATCGATTGGTCCTCCGAAGGCGGCGCGCAACTCGCGCATCCGCGGAGCGATCACCCATTGTCCGACCGCCGTGGCAATCGCCATGATCAGCAACAGGACGATCTGAAGGTTGAATCTGCGCCGCGCCAGAGTTTGCTTCAGCGCAAACGTGGTGACCAGCACCATCATGCTTATGATCACTCCCAAAAGATTAATGTTAGAAAGCGTGTGACTCACTAAAGCGCCGGCAATCTCGCTTGGATTTGGCAGGTCAAACGTTCGTAAGACGCGAAAGGCGCCGGGCGCCACGACGGAACTGAAGAAAATTGCTGCGCCCAGCCACAAACCGAGCAATAGCAGTCGAATGTTATTGAGCATACTGGTTAATAGTCACGCTTCCCTCCAGGAAACGTCTCTAATCGAACTCGTTAATCTCAGGTAGCAGTCTAATCTTGGGAACCTGAAAAATGGGAGGCGTTAACTCTCGTGGGTCGGCGACGGTCCACAACCAGGACAACGCCCGATCGAGTTGCGCCTGATAGTCAATCAGATCAAGCGACATAAACACGCTAACTCCCAAACGCGCGAATTTCTCTTTGGCGCGTTCGTGCATTTGGCGCGCGGCGCCGGGCCGGCCGATCTCCAAATGATGAAAGGCCACGGCTGATTGAATCATTGCCTGCAGGAAAAGTTTTTCCTGTTGGCCCACTTCACCCATCCAGCGATCTTCCCACGCGTCGTGAGCTGCATGAAATTCACCTGCATTGTACAGATCGATTCCGGCGATATACTCGATCGGATAGGCCGCGATGTGAGCGTCGGTGTAAGGTTCAGATTCGTTCTGCACGTTTGAAATGGCAGGAGTCATGATCTTGATCCGCGACCAATTGAGTTCGACGACGGTAACCGATCTATTTTTCGCCTCCGGCCCATTCGAATGATTTTGACCAGGCGAGAAAATCCGCCACCCGAATCTTGTTTGCGCTCAGCCATTTCGCGTTCTCTTCTTTTCCGTCGACTTGAGTGATGTAATAAACGAAAGGCTCGACATAATTCTTTTGTTTCATCTCAAGGAAGTAGGCCGCGTAAAATTTCCAGGTAAACTTGCTTCGGTCGGCCTTGCCGCCCTGTTCTGACATGATCGCAAGATATCTTTCGAATTGGCCCACCAGTAGTTGGGTTTCAGATTTGCCCTTGCTCTTTTCGGTTATGCCGAGCGCTGTGCCCATCCCCAGGACCATGTCCATCACGCTAAAGTCGCCCTCGTCTTTCTTCGCGGAAGTATCGATAAAAATATTTATCTGGTTGTTTGGGCCCGCGGAGACGCCGGCTGTCATCACTTCCTTGACGATTTTGAGCACGCCAACTGCTCGCTGAGAACGCGGCTCGAGCACCAAAAATCTGCTTGCGGCAAATAATGCAGGAGTCTTGTAACGTCCTTCGTGCCACATGCCTGCGAGAACGGCATGACTGCCCGGATGATCTGGATCAAGCGTGATGGCATGCTTGACGGTTTTCCTGGCGTCGTCCAGTTTGCCCATATTGCGGTAAGTAACCGCGAGGTTGAGATGAAGCAAAGCCATTTTCGGCATCATCTTGATTCCAGCTTTATAGACCTTGACGGATTTCTCCGGCTCACCCAACACATCCAGGTTGTTTCCGATCTGCACATAAAACGCCGGCAGCATTTCAGACTTATACATGGCGCCTTTGTATGCAGCTTCCAAACTCTTTCGAGGTTCATTTTTCATCGAATAGGAAAAAGACATTTCGTAGATCGCTTCGACGTTGTTTGGGTTTTCATTGAGCACTTCCTCGTACCGCTTGATCGCGGCGTCGTAGTTTCCTCGATCATGTTGTTTCACTCCGTCTCGGATTAGCAGCGCTTGTTGTCCGGTCGAGGGCGTTGGGTCTAATCGAGGAGGATCAACCTGGCCCAGCGCAAATGTGGTGGATAACAAAAGAAGGGTGATGATTAGACTTGTTCGGGTGAACATGAGATCTCCTTACAAGAGCTGCGAAGGTGGTCTAGCTATTTAATCGAGAGGCGATCACTTTTGCGGCGGTAGCGCCTGCCCCGGTTGCGCCGCTGATTGTTGGAGCGAGCGGATTGGAGACATCGCCGATCGCAAACACATTAGCGATGTTCGTTTCATGCTCGCTGGTCACGATAACGTAACCTTGATCGTTCAGGTCCAATCGCTGAAAGAGTTCGGTGTTAGGTTCGACTCCGATGCGAATGGCTACGCCCTGCACGGCCATCTGAAAGGCTTTTAACGCGTCCTTGCGAATTATTTCAACCGCTTCGACCGCCTCGTTACCCAGAATCCTGGTGACCCGAGACTCCGGAAAAGCAGTGACGGAGTGCGCCCCCTGCACCTGTTGAGCTAACGTTGCACGCGCCGTCAACTTTCTTCGCCGATGCACAAGCGTAACGGTGGGACAAACGTCAGCGAGCATCAGGGCGTTTTCAACAGCGGCGTCCCCGCCGCCAATCACACATACGTCCTTCCCGGCAAACTGCTCTCGATCCCTGCTCGGTGATTCAATGATACCGCGTCCGCCAAACTCTTCCTCACCGGGAATGCCGAGCCGTCGGCGTCGCACGCCGGTAGCAATGATGATCGAGATCGACTGTAAATCTTCCCCGCTCGCCAGTCGAATTCGTTTCGCATTTAGGTCAACGCTTTCAATCTCCACGCCGGTCCAGAGATCGAAGTCAGCTTCGGTGACTCGTTCAGCGAAACGCTCGAAAAACTCGCCGCCGTTACTTGCGCGCAGTCCGGGATAATTTTGGATTGGACCGTAGATGGAATGTAACTGTCCACCCGCCAACTCCTTTTGCTCGAGCACAAGAGTGTCGAGACCAAGTTCATCACACCAGAGACCTGCTGAGAGCCCTGCCGGCCCGGCGCCAATAATTACGACATCATGCATTGATTGTAGATGGTCCGACAAACTTCAGTTTGTCGCATAACTAACGAAAGCTAAAACTTGTCGGGCATCAAGCTCACGACGCTGGCGGAGAAAAGCTTGGCAACGTCATCAGGCGCCAACCGCGAGGCAGCCATTGTCCCGTCCGCGCCGAGAAACTTGATTACTGAGGTCATTTGACCATTGTCGACTTTCCAGGAGCCTTCAGGCTCGGCCTCAGATCGATTGAGCTCGACCAGAAGATCGGAAAAATCGCGGCGCGGAATCCGCGGCCGCACAATCGTTTCTGCCCAGGAGTAGTAGGGATAGTCAATTCGATAGGCCCAACCCGTCCGCAGCGGAGTAGCGATTAAGAAAAGCCGACCCTTTGCATAACGCGAGATCGCTGTGTATGGGGCTGCATCACGTGCCGGATCGAAACCATCACCGAAGACGGCGGTGGAGAGCGTCACTAACGATAAACCTGCGTCGGGGAATTCCATCACTGTTGAATCGCCGCGTTCAAAACTGTCGATTGCCTTCTCAATCTTTGCCCACGCGTTGCGCCACAAAGGTTCATACTCATTGGTGCGGGTCAACACGCGTTCAATTTCCGGGAGCACCAACTCGTAAGCCCTGGCGTCGTCGGTTACTCCCTGGCCAGCCAGGTGTGACGCCAGTGGGTACGTTGATTCTTCGCCTGGGGTTACTTGATCAGTACCCTGAATCGCGATGCTTGCGCGCACCGCATTTTCGTTGCTGAACTCGGAAAAGTCTCCCGCTTCCGCCGCTGGAATCAGCTTGTCGCGAAGATCCAGCGCGCGCTCACCGGCGAGAACCGTCCAAACTGAAAGCACGCCGTCGGTGTCGAAATGGTTGTTGGTGACCAGCTCGATACCTTGCGTGAGTTCATCTCGGTTTGGGGCCGCGACGAGATTAAGCACAATTTCGGTGGACGTATCAGCCTTGAGCTCGACGGGTGTTTCATTTCCTTGCCAGTGTGAAAAGTGGAGAGCGTTGTCGACCGTGCCGTCAACGGAAAGTTTGGGCACCTCGTCAAGTCCGGGATGATAAAACTCAAAGCGCATGGAGGCCTCGTCAGAAATCGAATCAGGGGACTGGAAAAATCGTGAGGTAAGTTTACTGGAGCTACGACCAAACAAGAAACAGCATTGCGCTGTGAAATACCACTCGTCGCCGTGCCTGCTTGTCGAGGCGTTTATGCGCGGATAGAATGCGCAAGTCTCGATCAATCATCACGCCCTGGTTTCATAAACGGAGGATTCATGAATCAAGCAATGTCGGCTATGCCCGAAATTACAGCCACCGAACTCAAACAGCGCATGGACAACGGCGACGACATTCAGCTCATTGATGTGCGCGAAGCTGACGAAGTGGCGATCGCCAGCATTCCCGGCGCGGTCCATATTCCGTTGGGCCAGGTAATGGCTCGCGCATCTGAAATTGATCCGGCGCGCGAAACGGTTATTCACTGCAAAATGGGCGGACGCAGCGCCCGCGCAATCGAAGCGCTGAAGCGTTCCGGCCATGAAGGCAATCTCATCAATCTCAAAGGCGGCATCATCGCCTGGTCAAACGACGTAGATCCCACCGTGCCGAAGTACTAAGAAAACCGTGGTGGAATAGAAACCATCACGCGATTAGCAATTAGGAAGCGAGGCGCAGTTGTCGTTTGCAATTGCGCCAAGCGTTCTTAGATCCTTCCAGAAAAATTCAGTCCACCGACACGCTCGCCGCGTCTAAGTTTCGGCAAGAGGTTTTCTCCGAAGAGATGCCGGCCCATCTGCACGGGGACGTGAAACGGATCTTAACCGAACGTTCCTGCGGCGGAGTGTTGTCTCTCCTCCATGTTTTCGGCGAAGTCCAACTTCCGGCGCGAGTGGGCCGGGAACTTGATTGGCAGAAGTTTAATAACGGAGGAGAAGAAAATGAGGAGAACACTATTACGCAGTTTGTTTGTGCTTTCTATTTCGCTGGTTGGTTTCTCAGCCACGGCGTTGGCCCAGGACCCCAACCGCTGTCGCTTCGCGCCGTGGGAATGTCAGGAACTGCGGGCGGACCGGCGGGAGATCAGCTCGGACAAGAGAGAAATCCGTTCTGACAGGCGTGAGATTGGTCAGGACCGGCGGGAGTTGCGATCTGATGTGCGTGAGTATCGACAGGACCGGCGCCAGGGCGCATCGCAGACGGAACTGCGCGCGGACCGTAGAGAAATTCGAGCTGACCACCGGGAATTGCGTGGTGACCACCGCGAGTTGCGGCAGGACCGTCGCGATTTGAGAGGAGACATTCGCGATTTCCGGCATGACCGGCGCGACGCTCGTAGAAACTAGATCTTAGTCCATGATCGTAGGGGCATGGCAGCCGTGCCCCTACTTAAAAACCGGGCAGGAATTTCTCCCTTACTTCGTTATGCCTTCGAGTTTTATAAACGGGCTCATCGCCGTGATCGACATTCCTTCAATTACTTCCATTCGGCATGAGAGCCCGGGCCGAACGTCGTCTTTACTTTGGCCTTCGGTGTGATACCAAACCTGGCAGTTTGTGCAGTCGCCATTCCAGCAGAAATCCCCGTAGGAAATTGTGTTCAGTGAAAGAAACTGAAAACACCGCAACAGACGATTCTTTTCCGGTACCTCAACAGTTTTTCCAGTAATTTCGATGCAGACGAGCCGTTCGTAAGGGTCGAGTAAATCGCTCAGATCATTTTCTGTGGGCGGGCCGGTTTCGACTTCTGAAACGGGAGGCGGTGGGCAAGGCTGCTCGCTCATATTCGCGGAGTATAGCGGTTTCGTTTGGGAAATGACACAGATGAAGGCATCGAATCGTCCCGGCGGTTTCGCATCTTTCGGTAGACATTGCTAAAATGTCGCCTCACGCGGAGGTCGAGAGTTGTCGCTAGTCATCTATACAAAACCGGGCTGTCCCTATTGCGAGCAGGCTCGCGCTCATTACAATTCGGAAGGTATTCCGTTCATCGATTACGATGCGCAGAATGATCCGGCGCGCCGCGCCGAAATGTTTGCATTCTCGGATGGCGACCCGACCGTGCCTTGCATCGTCGAAGATGGCCGATACAAAGGATCAGGCTGGGGCGATCCACCGCGTGGTTGAACAGTCCACGATTAACCGGCCGTGCGCCGGTAACAAACAACCTGAGATTATCTGAGATCGAGATAGCTCGATCTGTAGTTGCAGCCGAAACTCCCCGTTAGTCGATGTCTATTGCGAAAACCGCAGACTTTAATTCCTGGTAAAGAAGGTCCCTCATGAAAAAACAGTCGATTACCCTGATAGCTTTTGCGCTGTCCGCTTTATTTTTGTCCGGCAGCTCGGCAGCGTTGGCCCAAACTAATGGAGGAGGTGCCTCGGCACCAAAACCACCAATGGCAGAAAAGAAGACCCGAACCCTAAAAATTCACGGCGAAACAATTGTTGATGATTTTTTCTGGCTGCGCGAGAAGTCGAACCCGGCGGTCATTTCCTATCTCGAATCGGAAAATGCCCATACCGATGCGGCGATGAAGGCCACCGCAGCTCTGCAGGAGAAGCTCTACACCGAAATGGTGGGCCACATCAAAGAGACGGACGAAAACGTTCCCTACCGCGAGGGCGATTATTTTTACTACTCGCGCACAGTCAAGGGACTGCAGTATCCAATCTATGCACGCAAGCGCGGCGGCCTCGAGGCCAAAGAAGAGATCACTTTGGACATGAACGAGATGGCCAAGGGATTGAAATACCTCGGGCTCGGCGCTTACGCGGTGAGCGATGACGGCAACTATCTTGCCTATTCTGTAGACACCACTGGATACCGCCAGTACAAACTCCAAATCAAGGATCTGCGTACGGGCGAGATGCTGCCGGAAAGCATTGAACGCGTCGGCTCGGTGATGTGGGCTTCAGACAATAAGACGATTTTCTATTCAACTGAAGACGCGACGACGAAACGTTCCGACAAGTTTTTCCGTCACGTCATCAAGACGGACAAGAGCGATCTTGTTTTTGAAGACAAAGATGAGTTGTTCGACGTTTATGGCGGGCGCACCCGCGACAAGGCGATGATTTTGATCGCCTCGGGAAGCAAGACATCGACGGAGTATCACTTCATACCTGCCGACAAACCCGAAAGCGCGCCAAAAGTAATTTTGGCACGTGAGGCAGACCACGAGTATTCAGTGGACCATCGGGCCGGTCTTTTTTATATCCGCACAAACCAGGGCGCCAAAAATTTCCGGCTCGTGACCGCTCCGGTTTCCGATCCCGGCAAGGCAAACTGGAAAGAGATCATCGCGCATCGCCCAGCCGTTAAAATCGAAGACACGGATCTGTTCGCGGATCATCTGGTCGTTTCCGAACTCGAAGGCGGTCTGCAACACATCCGGATCACCAACCTCAAGAATAACGAAACGCACCGGCTGACTTTTCCGGAGCCCGTCTATACCGCATTTGTCAGCACTAACCGCGAATTCAAAACTCCGATCCTGCGTTTTGGTTACCAGTCGATGGTTACGCCAAACTCGGTTTTTGACTACGACATGAACAGCAAGACGCGCGAACTCAAGAAGCAGACGGAAGTTCCGGGCGGGTTTGATAAAGCAAATTACCAGTCGGAACGAATCTTCGCGACGGCCTCCGATGGCACGAAGATTCCGCTTTCGGTGGTTTACCGGCGCGGCACGAAGATGGACGGCAAGGCGCCGTTGCTTCTCTATGGATATGGTTCTTATGGCGCATCGATGACGCCGAGTTTTTCGTCAAACCGTTTGAGCCTGTTGGATCGTGGCGCTGTCTACGTCATCGCGCACATCCGCGGCGGCGGTGAGATGGGCGAAGAATGGCGCGAGGCCGGCAGGATGATGAAGAAGATGAATACGTTCACGGACTTCATCGCCAGCGCCGAGCATTTGATAAAGAATAAATATACGTCGGCGGATCGTTTGGTGATCCAGGGCGGCAGCGCCGGCGGGTTGTTGATGGGCGCGGTCAGCAATATGCGTCCTGATTTATTCAAGGCCGTGGTCTCGCAAGTTCCTTTTGTCGACGTGCTCAACACAATGCTCGATGCGAGTTTGCCTTTGACGACGAGTGAATACATCGAATGGGGCAATCCGAACGAGAAGGCCGCCTACGACTACATGAAGAAGTATTCACCGTACGACAACATCGCCAAGAAGGATTACCCCGCGATGCTGGTGAAGGTGTCGCTCAACGACAGTCAGGTGCCTTATTGGGAAGGCGCAAAACTGGTGGCTCGTCTGCGCACAATGAAAACGGATCACAATCCGCTGCTGCTCAAGACCAACATGGGCGCGGGCCACGGCGGTTCGTCAGGACGTTATGATTATTTGAAAGAGGTTGCCTTCGACTATGCCTTCATGCTCTGGCAGATGGGGCTGGCGGAATAACTAACAGAAGCCCGACCGTTGGGTGCTGGTGTTTGAAAAATAGAGGCGGCCTACCCAAGGCCGCCTTTATTATTGTTTTCGAGCGAACAGGACCGTCCCTGATTGTGCGGTTTTTGACTCAGTCATCACCACACGCAAGTTCTCTTTTTTCATATGAGGTCCTCCATGGCCTCCTGATTACATCGCGGACTCACTAGCTTAACTCAGTTCGCGGCGCCCAGGGCTACTCAAAATCCACACTCGGGTTGCAGTGAAGCGATGGTTGGGAGTTAAATAAGGCGAAAGCACAAAGCAATGGT
The DNA here is from genome assembly GCA_963724185.1 of Pyrinomonadaceae bacterium. GTDB lineage: Bacteria > Acidobacteriota > Blastocatellia > Pyrinomonadales > Pyrinomonadaceae > PSRF01. The sequence continues at coordinate 1,198,109 of CAVRTN010000004.1, forward strand.
TGGAACTGTATTAGGGAATTACAAGATTCTCGAAAAGATCGGTGCGGGCGGACAGGGAACTGTCTATAAAGCTGTCGATTCGAAACTCGGCCGCACGGTCGTGATCAAAGTTCTGCCCGAAGAGTTAGTTGCCAAGGAAGCCAACCGCAAGCGCTTCGAACGAGAGGCCCGCCTGGCCTCATCCCTGGACCACCCGAACATCTGCACAATTTTCGACCTCAATGAAATTGACGGCGTGCATTTCATCGCCATGCAGTACATTCAAGGGCGTAATGTGCGGCAACTTGTAAACGGCAAGCCGCTTCAGCTTGAGAGCGCGCTATCTATTACCATTCAGGTGGCGGACGCGCTCGCTGTGGCCCACGCTCAGGGCATCATTCATCGCGACGTTAAGGCAGGCAACGTCATGGTGAACAGCAAGGGGCAAGTGAAGGTGCTGGATTTTGGCCTGGCAAAATTGCTCGACGAAGAAGCGGCCAGAACTTCGGGCATTCATCACACCGAGTTAACGGAAGTCGGGGTCCCTTACGGCACGGCCACCTACGCGGCGCCGGAACAGGCGCGAGGTGATCGAGTCGATTCCCGGGCCGACATTTTTTCCACCGGCGTTTTGCTCTATGAGATGTTGACCGGCACCTGGCCGTTTCGCGGTCAAACTGCCGTTGATGTACGTCACTCCGTTTTGCATTCGGAGCCGGTCCCACTGAGCGAAGCTCGACCCGATCCAACGCCGCCGCGCCTGCAGCAGATACTAGATCGCGCACTGAAGAAGGATCCTCGCGATCGTTATCAGCAAATGTCTCAGTTTCGCGATGACCTCCGTGCTCTCGTGCGCGAGACCGTCATATCGGAAGGCGGCGTGATCGACGAAAGCGGTCTGCCCGTCGCCCCGCGCCATCTGCATAATGAGGGGCCGATATCGCGGGCGTTGCGCTGGCTGGGGATGAAAAGCGGTGACACTTCGGCCTCTTCTGGCCGGATGTCCAGCGGCTCTTCGCAGCCGCGTGAAGCTCATGAAACGCCAACAACCTTCGGCGATCGAGATAGAAAGAGCGTTGCGATCCTCCCTTTCAAGAATCTGGGAAACGATCCCGAAACCGCTTTTTATGAATTCTCACTTGCAGATGCGGTGATAACCGAACTCGCGCGCGTGCGAAATCTGGTGGTGCGGCCATCGTCAGTTATTATTAAGTATCAAGGAAAGCAACTCGACCCGGGTGACGTGGGCCGCGAACTGGACGTCGATGCGATTCTCACTGCCAGTTTCCTGCGTGCAGGCGCTCATCTGCGCGTCACGGTTCAACTGCTCGACGTGAGGACCAGCGAAATCCTTTGGAGCGATCGCATCGACGCCGACGCCAGCGACATCATGGCGGTGCAGGACACGATTGTGCAGCACATCGTTGATGGCCTGCGCCTGGAATTGACGCCCGATGAAAAAGTGGGCCTGGCGAGGGGAACCACTACAGATGCGGCAGCGTCGGAAGAATATTTACGCGGACGCAATAGTCTGGGTCAGTTTATTTACCACACTACCGCGCGCGTCGATCTCGATTCAGCGATCGCTCACTTCGAAAAGGCCATTGAACTCGACGCAAAGTTTGCGCTCGCCTATTCAGCGCTCGGCAGCTGCTACGTTCATCGGGTACTCAAGGCGCTGGGCGGCACGGAAGATCACGACAAGGCGCAAAAGGCATTCAGCAAGGCGCTGGCGCTCGATCCCAAACTGTTGGAAGCACGCCTGCAGAGCGTTTTCATTTACATCACTCGCGGGCAAAAACCGAAAGCGCGTGCCGAAGTTGAGTTGTTGCGCGAAGAGTATCCTAACGACGTCGGAGTCCACTTCGTTCGCGGTTATCTGGCCCGGCTTGATGCTGAGTATGAAAAGGCCTTGCGCAGTTTTGAGCGCATGGTGCGACTCAATCCGGCGGAACGCGTGGTGGCAAGTTATCATCGGGCGCGCATCCTGATGTACCAAACGCGTTATGACGAAGCTTTGGCCGAACTCGACGAAGGCGCCGCGTTAGAACCAGATCATCCGATGATCCAAACCTGGCGCGCGCGCGTACTCGATTATCGCGGTGATATCGAGCAAGCCCGGCAAATACTCGAGCACTTGTTGGAACGCCAACCGCACATGGACGGGATCCGCCCAATCCTGGCCATCTGCCTGAGTACTCAGGGCCGGCACGAAGAAGCGAACAAGCAGTTGACCGATCGCGTGAAAACCGCTGCCGCCGCTGACCACGACATAGCTTACTGGCTTGGCACCGCCTATCTCCTGCAGGGCCGGCAGGTGAAAGCGCTCGAATGGCTGCAAACGGCGATTGAACTTGGTAACGAAAACTATTTATGGTTTGAGGCGGATCCAAACTGGACTGACTTGCATGATGACCCGCGCTTTAAGGATCTGATGCAAAGGGTGAGAACTTCACTCGGTAAACGCGAGGACACTGCGGCCTGAAGGCGTTCGGTAAAAGAACTCAAATTGCGAAATCAGCCGCGGATTATCGCGGAGAAACGCGGATCAGGATTTAGAAGTGCAGTCCGAAATATAGTTAAGTGAAAAGGTTTGCTTCATTCTGATCCGTGAAAATCCGCGTTAATCCGCGGCCCAACAGTCTTCTCCTGCAATGAGCGGCGTCAGGCTTGAAAACTTATGAAAACTTTCGTCGTCGGCGACATTCACGGGCGCAACGCCCAATTGCAGCGCCTGATTGAATTGATTCCGCGTGTTGAGTCGGAGGACACGCTGGTGTTTCTGGGCGACCTCATTGATCGCGGTCCCGATGCACCCGGATGTGTCGACTTCGTGATGAACCTGCAGCGGGAGAATCCGAAACGAGTGTTATGTCTGCGGGGCAATCACGAACAGATGCTCCTGGATTTCATTGAGGGCAGTGCGAATCTCTGGATCACACCCGTTACCGGCGGCGAGCGGACCTACGAGCAGTATGCCGGCAAGGCTTTGCGAATAGACAAAGAGCAGGATCTGGAAGATGCGCGCCGGACGATCGAAAACAGCGTTCCGCCGGAGCACCTCGACTTTATTCATGCGCTACCATTTTTTCATGAAGATGAGTATGCGATCTATGTGCATGCCGGTCTGGATCGCACCAAGCATCCGAAAGATACTCCGCCGCAGGAGTTGCTTTGGATGAGAGATATGGAGTTTTACAAAAACTATCGCGGCAAGCCCTGCATTTTTGGTCACACTCCGACCCCGCTGCTTCCCTTGTGGGGGCGTGTCGGTCGCCATGGAATCTATATCTCGCATAGCGCCATCGGCATCGACACCGGCTATAACCTGCAGTCACCCCTGAGTTGCCTTTCACTGCCTGACTTCTCGCTCTATCAAACCTTTGCCGATGGCCACGAGGAGACACATCACATCACGGCATTTATCCCGGACCGGCTGAAGGAAATGCAGAGGCGAGGCGAACACGACGGCTTTAGCTCAACTGAAGCCAGCGCGTAAGCTCGGTTCGACCGGGATCGAACAATCTCCTGTTTTCACCATGAAGAATAAGACACTTCTCTATGGACTTCTCTATGGTGTAGCCAGCGGCATCTTGATCCTGGCGCTGAAGCTGATTGAGTATCGTTTCCTGGTCGTTCAGCATTCAGTTGAGATTTACGGTGGCTTGATAGCCTTGATGTTTGCCGGTCTGGGCGCGTGGTTAGGATTGAAACTGACCCGGAAGAAGGAAGTAGTAGTTCTAAAGGAGGTGCTGATTTCCAGTAGTGAACCGTTTGCTTTAAACGAACGCAAGGTGCGGGAACTTTCAATCACTCCGCGCGAGCTTGAGATACTCGCACTAATCGCAAGCGGCATGAGTAACCGCGAGATTGCCGAAAAGCTTTTCGTCAGCGAGAGCACCGTCAAGACCCACTCCAGCCGTCTCTTTGACAAACTCAGCGCTAAGAGAAGAACTCAGGCCGTGCAGATCGCGAAAGACTTAGGGTTAATCCCGTAAGACTCGCAAAATGGGTAAACTAAAGTACTGTTTCTCCGGATTAAGCCCGAAATCATCCGAAAGTATGACGACAAAACCAGCTCGATAAAGCTACTTTCTCGCCCGACCGCTCAAATACTTTTCAATTTAGGAGAAAACTTGTGAAGAAAACTGTTTTGACCTTCGGGCTGATTTCCGGCGCCGTATCGTCGTTGTTGATGATGCTGTTAATGATTTTCTTTGTCGACAAGATTGGTTTCGACAAGTCGATAATCGTAGGTTACACGACGATCGTCGTTTCCCTGCTGTTGGTACCTTTCGGCATTAGGTCGTACCGCGAAAATGTTGGCGGCGGCAGCATCACTTTCGGTCGAGCGTTTGCCGTTGGCATTCTAATTACCGTGATCTCATGCGTTTGCTACGTAGTGGTGTGGTTAATCGCCTACTATAACTTCATGCCGGACTTCGTGGAAAAGTACGCGGCTTTCATGGTCGAAAAAGCCAGGGCCTCCGGCGCAAGCCAGGAAACAATTGCGGCGACGGTTCAGGAGATGAATAGCATGAAGGTAATGTTAGACAACCCGCTGATCAACGCCGCCATAACCTTCACGGAACCCTTTCCAGTCGGTTTGCTGGTCACCCTGATCTCGTCTGCCATACTAAGAAAGAAATCAGGGCCTTCAACCGTAGAGGCCGGCGCGTAAGCAAATTTATCTTTGCAGGGAACGCTCGCGGACGATTAACCAGCTTTCATTACTGGTAATTTCACTAACTCTGAACAATCACCATCGCATTAATCAGTCGCAAGGAGAAGATCATGGAACTCGGAAATTTCTCTGTCAGTTTGGCGGTAAAGGATATCGAGGCATCGAAACAGTTTTATGAAAAGCTCGGTTTTACAGTTTTCGGGGGAGACCAGGCTCAGAATTGGCTGATCATGAAAAACGGCAATCAGAATATTGGGTTGTTTCAAGGCATGTTCGAAAACAACATTCTTACCTTCAACCCGGGCTGGACTAGCGACGCTCAACCGCTCGCGGAATTCACAGACGTTCGAGAGTTGCAGCGGCAACTCAAAGCGAGCGGCGTGAGTATGGTTGCTGAAGCGGATGAGAGCTCCACCGGTCCGGGTAGTTTCATGATTGCGGATCCTGATGGGAACACGATTCTGGTAGACCAGCACGTATAGCGGAATTCTGCGTGCGACTATGCGGTTCGGTTCAGGATGTAGTCGGCAATGGCGGCGAGTCGCGCAGTAGGGCGCTCGATTTGATCGAGAACGGCGCAGGCTCGGCCGTGAACGCGGAACGCCACTTTGCGGGCTGCTTCAATTCCATGTAGGTGAGGATAGGTAGCCTTCTCAGAGCGTTGATCCTTGCCGGGAGTTTTGCCGATGGCTTCCGCAGTTGAAGTTACGTCCAGCACGTCGTCCGTGATCTGAAACAGCAGCCCCAACTGCGAGGCATATTCAGTTACAGCATTGAGTTCGCTTTCTTTTGCGTTTGCGATGATCGCGCCGCATCGCGCAGCTGCAATAATCAACGCGCCGGTTTTCAGCCGATGGATTTTTTCGAGCTCGGATGGACTTATCTCGCGCGATTCCGCCTCAAGATCAAGCGCTTGTCCCGCCACCATACCGAAAGGCGTGCCGGATGCCTGCGAAATCTCACTGATGATTTGCAATCGCTTTTCGGCCGGAAGATTTTCGTCCGCTGACATCATGCTGAAAGCGAGCGTCTGCAATGCGTCTCCCGCGAGAATGGCAGTCGCTTCGTCAAATTGAATATGACAGGTTGCACGTCCGCGTCGCAGATCGTCGTTGTCCATCGAGGGCAGATCGTCGTGAATCAACGAATAGGTATGAATCAACTCGAGCGCACAAGCGGTGGGAAGCAGTAGTTTTTCTTCGACGCCAAACGTCTGGCCCACTGCGAGGGTCAGCAGAGGTCGAAATCGCTTACCTCCTGCAAACACGCTCCAACGAATGGCGGCGTGAAGTTTTGCCGGCTCGACTGAATCACCTGGCAGCAAACGATCGAGCTCTGCATCGACCCTGCTTCTGGCCTGAATCAGGAACTGGCGCAACTGCGGTTCGATAGCAACGTCAGAATTTTCTGCTGTTTCGGCAGGCGTGGTCATAGATCGCTATTCGTCGGCTGCGTTGACAGGCTCGAATTCGCTGACGGTTACGCGGCCCTGATTGTCGCGCAATAAAATCTCGATGCGGCGTTCCGCCTGGCTGAGTCTTTCCTGGCATTCACGAGAAAGGCGGATACCCTGTTCGAATAGCTCAAGACTCTTTTCCAAAGGCAGTTCGCCCTGTTCGAGGTCCTGAACAATTTGTTCGAGGGCCTCAAGAGACGTTTCAAAACTTTTCGGTTGTTCCTTATCGTTTTTCATTCACCACTTCATCCTCACTGCCTTCAACACGGGCGTCAAGTGTCCCGCGCGCTAACTTCACCCTGATCGAGTCGCCTCTGGAAACCGAGCCGGCATCTCTCAGAATCGTTCCATCCTGCTTCATCGCCATTGCATAGCCGCGATGCAATACCGCCAGAGGCGACAACGCATCGAGCGACGCAGCCGCTAATCCTAATCGTTTCTCAGCCCCGGTCAACTGCTTATCTATCGACGCATGGCAACCGCTATACGCCGACTCAAATCGCGCGCGTGCCTCGGCCAAACGAGCCCTGAGATGAGAGGGCGCGAGGCTGCTACTGAGTGCATCGGCTCGGAGCTGCGCACCTGTGAGAGTTTGGCTCATTTGAATTCTCAGACGATGCTGAGCTGCGTTGGTAGCGGTGCCGGCATCGCGCAATCGTCCGCGCACCTCGTCGAAAGCATGTGATAATGCTTGTTCCTGCACGCGGCTGCGTGCATTGACGATCTTGTAACGCATCAACCGCGACAGGTTTTGGCCCGCTTGCGCCAAATGTGCGCAGATTTGATCTTCGCGCGCGGCCACAAGTTCCGCGGCTGCTGAAGGTGTGGCTGCCCTCCGGTCGGCGACAAAGTCTGCAATCGTGAAATCGGTTTCGTGGCCCACCGCCGAAATCACGGGGATCGCAGACGCCCGAATTGCACGCGCTACTTCCTCTTCGTTAAATGCCCAAAGGTCCTCAGTTGAACCTCCACCGCGTCCAACAATCAATACATCGACGAAATCTGCATCTCGCCCGGACTGACGCGCTTTTTCATGATGTTCGTTAAGCAGTTTGATGGCCCTCGCGATGTCGCGGCCGGCGCCTTCCCCCTGTACCCGCGCGGGTGAAAAGAGCACGTGGACCGTGCGGGTTCGCCGCGAGATGACGTTGAGAATGTCGCGAATGGCCGCGCCGGTTGGCGAAGTGACTACACCAACTCGTCCCGGGAAGATCGGCAGCGGGCGTTTCAATTCTGCTGCAAACAACCCTTCCGCCTGTAGACGATCACGAAGTTGTTCAAACGCGACCTGCAACGCGCCTGCGCCGACGGGATCGAGCGCCTCAACAATCAGTTCGTATTCGCCGCGGGCTTCATAGACTGAAAGGCGGCCGCGCGCCCTCACCTTTAGACCATCTTTGGGACGAAAGCGAATGCGGCTGTTGGCCGAACGAAAGCACTTGGCGCGCAATTGAGCGCCTTCGTCCTTGATGGTGAAATACCAGTGACCCGAAGAATGCGCTTTGAAGTTTGAGATTTCGCCCTCGACCCAGACGGAAGAGAAACGCGCTTCGATTGCCTTGCGCACTGACTCAGTCAGCTCGCTGACGCTCAGCGGCCGGCGTTCGGTTTCGTCGAATAAGGATGCGAAGAGCGGCTGATTCATCGGAAGGATGAAGGATGAAGGATGAGGGATGAAAAGTAAACTCCGCCCGGAATGTCGAGTATCTGCCTGGCGAAATTCAAGGTGTCGTCAAACTTACTACCGGACTTAATCGCACTGACGCTCCTTCGCGTTTGGTGCGAACGCGTACGCGCGGATTATTTGCGGGAGTCAGATTGGACGCGTAGGTAATGGTGTAGGCCGTGCGAAGTTGGACCACCACATCATCATAAGCACGCTGTAGTTCATCGAGACGACGAATCGGATAGTAGACTCCGCCGGAAGCTTCCGCCAGCTTTTGGCCTTCTTCGTGCGCCCGTGTGGTCAGCGTCAGGTAACGAGTCCGCAGCGGATCGATGGTGACTTCGGGCTTCGGGACGCTCGCTTCCGGAATCAAGCCGGAAGGAACGTACAGCGGATAGACAAGCGCGCCTGACTCAATCACAGCTTCCAGAATCGCGTTGAACGGAACGAAGGACTTGTTATCGTCGCCATCGGAAAGAATCACTACGGCCGTCCTTTCGCCGCGCAATTGTTTCAAAGTGTCTGCCAGGACGAAGCCCAGGGAATCCCAGAGGGCGGTGGCGCCGCCCGCATCTATGTCTTCCAACTTCTCCGATAGCATCCTGCGGTCTGAGCTAAACTCAGAAATAATCTGAATGTCGTCGCGGAAACCAATGATGGCAATGCGGTCCTGAGGGCTCGCAGTTCTCAAGAAGTCGCGCGCCGCTTTCCGGATAAAATCGATTCTCTCTTCCACGCTGCCCGAAACATCCAACAACAACACCAGGTTGAATGGCTCGCGCGTGGATACAACTTTTGTTACCTGACGCTCCTCGCCGTTTTCAAAAACAGTAAAATCGGATTCCTTCATGCCGCCGATGGCGCGACCGTTGCGATCGGTAACGCTCGCGTTTAAGCGCATCATTTGTGGCGACTGCTCACTTACAAACTTGCCGGGAGCACGGCGAGTCGTCAGCGTCGGCTCGCGTCCCGGCGGCGGCAGCGTCTTAGCGTAGTCGCCGAACATTTTCGGCGACACTTTGCGAATTGCGTCGATCAGTTGGCTATCACCGCTGCGCACAATAGCCCGGGCCGCTTCGGTGAGTGGTCGCTCGCGTAGATCGCTCGGCACCATGGCCGGATCCACGTTGAGCAGGACCACACCTCGCTGCGTCAGGAAATCCAGTTGCACGCGTTCTTCTTTCGCCGCTTTCTTCTCGCCCAGTTTGCCGGAAATCTTGAAGATGCCGCCTGCTTTTTCTTTTATTTCGGGCAGTTCAACATCGCTCAGGAATCGCGGCCGGCTGGCACTCCAGATAAAATCAAATTTCAACGCTTCGAGTGGAACGTCGGCGTGGATGGTGCCGGTGTTAGTGCTGACCTCAGCGATCTCAACATTGCCGACGATATCAACCGAACCTGCCTCACTCTCCACTTTGACTTTCGAACGTGCGGGAATCCGCACAATTAGATCAATACGATCTTTGTCAGGCCGCTCGCGAACTTCAATCTCCACCGAACCACCCTTGCCCTCGGCGCGCACGTCTGCCGCATCGATGGGCAGACCCGCTGATGTCGCCTCGATGATCACATTTTTCTTCTGCTCGTCATCGGCAATAACGCTGACACGTCCACTGCGACTACTGACAGAAAGCGAAACCTTGTCGCTGGTTTCCATCTCGCGCCGGTAGCTTTGCGCGCGAGCGGGATCGGTCGCCGCAACCAGCAACAGCAGGGCGTTTATGGCGAAGAAAAGTCTTTTTTGAAACTGACTGCGGACCGGTTTGGCCGCGGGGGAATTGCGGTAAAACATAGGCTGCGATCTTGCCCGAGCAAGTGCGACCGGTCAAGCACTGAAGCATTCGCCGGATTACATAAGATTGTTCAGATTTCGGGCAGGAGCCGATCGTTAGGGAAGGTTTTGTTTCAAGTACCTCTGGCCTAATCTACCCTGGATCAGGACTGAAGCCGCTCGGCTCTTGATCCCATCTATTTGGATCACGATCCGATTAGCTAAGCTCTTGATCTTACCTACTTAGATCGCGCCTGGAGTAACCAGACTCGTGACCTTACCCGCTCGGATCGTGACCGAAGTAATTCAGGTCGCAATTTTACCTGCTTTGATCGTGACCAAAGTGACTCAGGTCGCAATCTTACCTACTTAGATCGCGACCAAAGTAACTCAGGTCGCAATCTTACCTACTTGGATCGCGACCAAAGTAACTCAGGTCGCAATCTTACCTACTTTGATCGCGACCAAAGTAACTCAGGTCGCAATCTTACCTACTTTGATCGTGACCAAAGTAACTCAGGTCGCAATCTTACCTACTTTGATCGCGACCAAAGTAACTCAGGTCGCAATCTTACCTACTTTGATCGTGACCAAAGTAACTCAGGTCGCAATCTTACCTACTTTGATCGTGACCAAAGTTGCCCGGATCAGGACCGGAACAGCCAAAATCGGGACAAACTCAGTGGAAACCCTGAGGCGTTTTGCCCCATTTCCCATTTTTACTCAGCAAAATTGAAAAAGGTCTTGATTTTCAGGCCCGGAAGCCTATACTGCCGGCGATCCCAAGGGTAAAGGCCTCGCCAGGTCCTTTATGAGCTCACAACCTAAAGGAGGTGCCATTTCGAATGGCTAGAGCAAAACGAAAATCCGCTGTTCTTGAAACTGCCCGGACACGGCGAACGGGCCTTAACTCAATCACCAAGCCGATTGACTTCGGCGCCAATACAACCAAGGAAGCTTTTTTGGCGAAGATCACGGCCTTTGAAGCTCGTCTCAACGCTTACAACCAGAAGGTCGCCGAGCTCGACGATGAGCAAAACGGCATCGACGCAGATGAGCGCGACCTGGCCCAATGGAACAAACGCATTCTCTCTGCCGGCGAAGCCTCATTCGGCTCAGACAGCAGCGAGTATGAATTACTCGGCGGCACACGCACGAGCGAACGCAAACGCCCGACGCGCAAAGGCGGATCGGACTCCTCCGGCACCCCGACATCGGGTGGCCCCACAGCCTAACCCCTAACCCTCAGCAGCGTGCGGCGCGAGGCCAGCGAGGAACCTCCGCCGCCTCTGAGACCTTTCAAACCAATCCGCTAGTTCAATCCCAAATATTTTTAACTGCAAGCCAGATGAAGTCAGTACCGAGAGCGGTAGCGACCGGGGTAGTGCAAGGCATGCCAATGCTTGAATTAATCGATAGCATTGCCATGAGCCACTTCGTCAGGAGCGACACATTGCGCTCCTGACGGAGTGCCGCAGAATATTCTCGGCGTGGTCCTATAAACATTCGGCTCCTGGCGGAGCCGCGGCGTTTCGGCCAAAGTCTGGCGAACACCAACCGGGCAAGCTCCAAAGCGACTTCGCCGAAAGTCTCAATCACTTCCGGGTTGTAATAGTAACAACCCGTTAGCCAGCACCAGCCCAAACACTACTGCCGAGTTGATAATCGAGATTGATCCGCTATCATACCGAGACCCGAATATCCCATAGCCAGCCTTAAGAAGTGTTGGGATGGGATCGGTGTCACTTGGATCAGGGGGGCACATTGCCAGAAACTCAACCGGCACAGATCACAGAAGAAAAATTCTCAATCCATAACCTCGTCAAGCGTGAGCCACGTGCGGGACTTGCCGAAGACGTGCGGCGTGGCCTCTCATCGCAACCCAAACGTTTTCTGCCGAAGTATTTTTATGACGAGTTGGGCTCGCAACTCTTCGAAGCCATTTGTCTGCTGCCCGAGTATTACCTGACCCGGGCGGAGAATGAGATTCTTACACGCTACGCGGACCAGATTATCGCTGAAGTTGACGGCGAGATTACGCTGATCGAAATGGGCAGTGGCAGCGCTTCCAAAACGCGTCTGATTATTGAGGCACTACTCAGAAAGCAGCGAGAGCTTTTATTTATCCCGGTCGATATTTCCGCCTCGGCGCTCGACAGCAGTTCTCGAATACTCCTGCAGTCGTATCCCCAGCTCAGCATTGAAGCGTATGCCGGAGATTATTTTGCCGGCCTGGCGGAACTGGAAAAAACAACTCGGGCGCGCACGCTGGCACTTTTCCTCGGGTCAAACATCAGCAACTTCGATCCGGAGGAAGCCCTGAAATTCCTGCGGGCGCTGCGACAAGTGTTACACGAAGGCGACGCCCTTTTGCTCGGTGCAGACTTGAAGAAAGATCGGGCGACTCTTGAAGCTGCCTACAATGATGCATTGGGCGTCACCGCGGCGTTCAACCTGAATGTGCTGGCCCGCATCAACCGCGAGCTCGGTGGCAATTTTGATCTGCGCGGCTTTCGGCATCTGGCCTTGTATAACGAAGAACTCGGGCGCGTAGAGATTTATATCGAAAGCACGCGCGGTCAAACAGTGGCTATTACCGCGCTCGACATGACGGTAGACTTTGCCGAGGGCGAGCAGATTCATACCGAAAACTCGCATAAATACGATTTATCCGACATAGCAAACCTGGCCGCCGAAACAGGTTTTACGCGCGGGCGCACCTGGCTCGATTCAGAAGAGCGCTTCAGTAGCAATCTGCTGTTGGCGGTGTGAATGATGGACAGGAATGCAGGATTAACAAGTTGAAAAAGTGCAATACGCAACGCTGTCGACCTTTCGGCATGTAGTCTTAAGTAACTGCGAGAGCGTTGCTCGCACCAACGCGTGTTCCCAACTTTCTTTGTAATCCTGTTCATCGTGTAAATCCTGTCTTTGATCTGATCCGCAAAATGCCCGAAGTCGCCGACAATCCTCTGGTTGAGTTTGACGATGTTAGTTTCACCCATCCTGGTTCTGCGTCCACGGTAATCTCCAGTCTTAACTTTTCAGTCCAACGCGGCGAAACGCTCGTCCTCCTTGGCGAATCAGGTTGCGGCAAGACCACTACGCTCAAACTCGTCAACCGCCTGCTGCTGCCGACTGCAGGAAGGGTCACGGTTGAAGGCAAGACCACGACGGATTGGGATTCGATCGCGTTGCGCCGGCGCACGGGCTATGTCATTCAGGACGGCGGATTATTTCCGCATTTCACCGTTGCGAAAAATGTAGGCTTGGTCCCGGCCCTTGAAAAATGGGATGAGCCAAAAATCAAACGGCGCGTGGAAGAACTCTTGTCGATCGTGGGCCTCGAGCCGAATGTCTTTGCCCATCGTTATCCGCGAGAGCTGTCCGGAGGCCAACGTCAGCGTGTGGGAGTCGCGCGGGCTCTCGCCGCCGAACCGCCGTTGCTCTTGTTAGACGAACCATTCGGCGCGCTAGATCCTCTAACGCGCGCCAGCTTGCAGACGCAGTTTGCGGCGATCACAAGGCAACTCAGCAAGACGGCGATACTTGTTACTCACGATGTGCGCGAAGCGCTCATGCTTGGCTCGCGCATCGGGCTGATGCACGAGGGCAGGCTCCTGCTGCTGGAAACTCCGGATGATTTTCTGAAGTCGAAAGAACCCCGTGCGCTTGCTTACATCGAAACCCTTAAACTCCCCGAAAAAGCCAATGACACGCTGAAGGAGGAAAAGCCGTGACCTTCGGTAATTTCCTTCAGCAAAACTGGCCAGAACTGCTGACACTTTTGCGCCAGCACCTCTGGTTGGTGTTTATCTCAACTTTGATTGCCGTCATCGTCGGCATTCCCACAGGAATTCTGTTGACTCGAAAACAGTCGTTACGCGGTCCGGTGTTGGGCGTCGCGAATGTGATGCAAACGATTCCCAGCCTCGCACTATTTGGGTTTCTTATTCCGCTTCCTTTCATCGGCGGCATTGGCGCCCGCACTGCGATTGTGGCACTCGTGCTTTATGCGCTGATGCCGATCATGCGAAACACCGTGACGGGAATTCTGGGTGTCGATCGAAATGTGCGCGAGGCCGCGGTGGCGATGGGGATGACGGATCGACAGATTCTATGGCAAGTGGAACTGCCGCTGGCGATGAAAGTAATTCTGACTGGAGTGCGCGTAGCGACCGTAATAGCCATTGGCGTGACAACAATTGCCGCTGAGGTTGGCGCGGGTGGACTGGGCGTCTACATCATTCGCGGCTTGAGACAGTATGACAATAATCTTCTGCTGGCCGGCGCTGTTCCGGCGGCCTTAATGGCCCTCACGGCGGATTTCTCTCTCGGGTTACTCGAGCAGCGTTTCTCGGTGGACACGAAGAACAACAGTCGCACGCGCAGAGTTGTGAATCGGATTGTCCTTGGCGCTATCGGATTGCTCTTACTGTTTGGAGCTTATGGCGCGTGGAGCGCATCGCGTCCTGATCCGCGCTTAGCTGCCGGCGCCGGACGCGTGGTGGTGGCTTCCAAGGACTTTACCGAGTCGGGACTCCTCGCTGAGATCGTCGCGCAGATGTTGGAAGCCCGCGGAGCTGTAGTCGAACGCAAGTTTGAGCTGGGGGGAAATCTTCCGCACGACGCTCTGGTTGCAGGGCAAATCGATTTGTATCCTGAGTACACCGGTACGGCTTACACCGCAATCCTTAAGCATCCACCAATTACTGATCCGCGAGTGGTCTACGAATCGGTGAAAAGTGAGTATGCGGACAAATTCAAATTGGCCGTGAGCGAGCCTTTGGGTTTTGAAAACACATTTGCGATTTTGGTTCGGGGAGCTGATGCGCGCCGGTTAGGGCTGAAGACAATCTCTGATGCGGCGACTCATGCGCGTGGGTGGCGCGCCGGCTTCGGTCAGGATTTCATGTCGCGCGCCGATGGCTACCCCGGATTCAGCAAGGCTTACGAGTTGAAGTTTGCGGACCAGCCGCGCGAGATGAATTTGTCGCTGACTTACATCGCGCTTTCAACCCGGCAGGTTGATCTGATTGCCGGCAATTCCACCGAAGGAAGAATCGCGGCCCTGGACCTGGTGCAACTCGAAGACGATCGGCGTTACTTTCCGCCGTATGAAGCTGTTTATCTGGTACGACCGGTAACTCTGTCGGCAGTGCCACTGCTAAGCGAGGTTTTGAACAAACTTGCCGGCGCAATCTCAACTGACGAGATGCGCCAGTTAAACTACGAAGTGGATGCGAACAAGCGGGGTCAGGCAGACGTTGTGCGTGAGTGGATCAAGCGAAAGGGTTTTTGAGGTAAAACGGTGAATTCTTTGGAGATGTCTGGCCCTGCGAATTGATTAGGTGAAGAGAATGAAGAGACTGCTTCTTTTAAGCCTTGTTATTTCATGGCTGTTCACGGCCTTCGTGGTTCCTCAAACTCAGTCGGTCGCCACTAAGCCGGAAACGGTTTACCTGCTCAAGCCCGCGCGTGTTTTTGACGGGCACTCGACGCAGTTGCATGACAACTGGGTCGTGCTCGTGCGTGGCGAGAAGATCGAAGCGGTAGGCCGCGTGAATGAGATTAAAGCGCCTGCGGACGCCAAAGTGATCGAGTTGCCGGGATTGACGCTGATGCCGGGCCTCATTGATGCGCATTCGCATGTTTTGCTTCATCCCTACAGCGAAACGTCATGGAACGATCAGGTTGCGCGCGAAGCCTTGAGTTTGCGGGTCGCGCGGGCCACCAACCATTTACGCAACACTCTCCAGGCGGGCTTCACCACAATTCGTGATCTTGGCACTGAAGGCGCGGGTTATGCCGATGTCGGACTAAAGCAGTCAGTGCAACAGAAAATTATTCCCGGCCCGCGCCTGATCGTAACGACGCGAGCGATTGTGGCCACTGGCACGTATGGTCCAAAAGGCTATGCTTCAGAGTGGAGTGTCCCTCAGGGCGCTGAGGAAGCCGACGGAGTTGATAATCTGACACGCGTCGTCCGTGAACAAATCGGCAAAGGCGCGGACTGGATCAAAGTGTATGCTGACTATCGCTGGGGAGCCGGCGGAACCTCGCATCCGACGTTTACTCTCGATGAGCTGAAACTAATTGTCGCAGTCGCAAACAGCGCCGGGGTACCGGTTGCTGCGCATGCTACCAGCCCGGAGGGAATGCGCCGCGCAATTCTCGCCGGCGTCGAAACGATCGAGCATGGAGATGGCGGCACTCCGGAATTGTTTCGATTGATGAAAGAACACGGAGTCGCATTCTGTCCGACGTTGTCTGTTGCCTCCGGAGCGAATGTCGAACGAAAGAAGATTGTGTTCAAGCAGGCGCTGGCAGCAGGAGTGACCATCGCCAGTGGCAGCGACGTCGGCGTATTTGCCCACGGCGACAACGCGCGTGAAATCGAAATGATGGTGAACTGGGGAATGCCGCTGATCAGCGCCCTTCGTTCCGCAACTTCGATCGATGCGCGCGTGTTGCACATGGAGGACGAGGTTGGACAAGTGAAGGCCGGGCTGTTGGCTGATCTAATCGCGGTCGAGGGCGATCCGGCGACCGATGTTACTGCTTTGCGGCGAGTGCGTTTTGTAATGAAGGGCGGAGAAGTTTATCGCCATGATAAGTAGTCTGGAGTCGAGAGTCTAGAGTCTAGAGTCTGGAGTCGCGCTTCTGTAGTCGGCGGGGCGAGTTAGCTTTGAGGGACTCTAGACTGACGACTCTAGACTGACGACTGTAGACTGACGACTCTAGACTGACGACTGTAGACTGACGACTCTAGACTGACGACTCTAGACTGACGACTCTAGACTGACGACTGTATTAGCGGTTGGGGGACTAAACAATGACAGTAATCGATCTGATAGTTTTGTTAATCATCGCCGGACTTTGCGGCGCGCTGGGCCAGGCGATTAGCGGCTTTTCCCGTGGTGGTTGTCTGGTTTCGATTGCCCTTGGATTTATCGGCGCGTTGCTGGGCTCATGGCTCGCGACCAAACTGGGTTTGCCTGAAATACTTCCAGTGCGAATTGGCGGAGTAGGATTCCCAATCGTCTGGTCGATAATCGGTTCAGCCCTGTTTGTTGCCGTGATCTCTTTGGTCAGTCGCCGCCGGCCGTGAAGATGTCCGAAGGCCGACGGCCGTTGACCGTTGACCGTTGACCGTTGACCGACGACTGTTGAACGATGACCAGAGGCCGATCCAAAGACTGATTCAAGCGCTCCGTCGTCGGTCAGCCGTCGTCAGTCCATTCTTACGGAAGCGTCGCGGCGCGAACCTGCTGGTCCTGGGCCTTGCGAAACTCTTCCAGCTTCGCGCGCAATTCGGGGCGACTGTTGGCCAGAATAGAAACGGCGAAGAGTGCGGCGTTGACTGCGCCGGGTTTGCCGATCGCTAATGTGGCCACCGGAATTCCAGCCGGCATTTGCACAGTTGACAGCAGGGAATCCATCCCGTTGAGCGCATCGCTTTTCATGGGAACACCGAGCACCGGCAGTGTGGTGTGCGCCGCGAAAACCCCAGCCAGATGAGCGGCTCCTCCCGCCGCGCAGATCAAAACTTCAACCCCGCGCGCGATTGCGCCCGATGCAAACTCAGCTGCCAACTGCGGCGTGCGATGGGCCGAGATGACACGACATTCGTGCGCAATCCCAAACTCAGTCAGCTTTTCATCCGCATGACGCATTGTGTCCCAGTCAGACTTGCTGCCCATGATGACTGCGACTAATGGATTTGAAGTGGTGGCTTCAGAAGTCATAAGACTATTGTTTCTCCAACGATTTAAGTAGGACAGGCATTCGTGCCTAGCCCGGCCAGGGTTAGTCGGATGTTTAGTTAGGAATGCCTGTCCTAACAGTTATTCAGTGTTGAGGTTCTTTTCGTCCTTAATTTCCGGACTGTCGGGGTTCTGCGCCCCGGGCACTTCTCCGCCTGGAGCCAGTTTCTCGTTTTCCGGTTTCTGCATGTCGCGAAGCTCTTCGGTAGGTCCCTTCTCAACTTCAGCGCGTTCCGGAGCATTTCCTTCGTCTTGAGTCATTTCAGTTGTCCTTCCTGATTATCCACCGATCAAAGACTCATGCGCCCTGATCGAGCGAATACCCTCGTTCGCCATCGAAATTGTAAAGATTTTCGGTCTTGATGAAATCGTAGCCGGAATCGCCGACGCGTTTCAGTAAAGAAATAATTTGCGCGTGGGCCACAGCCCCATCCGCGTCTGAAATGAAACGGCAGCGCCAGTGGTCAGAACAAAATGTTTCGGCATGTCCGCCCGGCCAGACTTTCACGCCGCGATTGCTCATCATCTCCAGCTTCAGCCCGTCGCCGCCAAGCTTCGAAAGACCGTCTCCGAGATCGTTAGCCGAGCCTTCGGTCCAATCAAGAAACACGTCGACGCCAACAAGATCCTTCTGAGCGCGAGGCCTTGCGGGCCTGGCCACCTTCTCAACTTCACTCACTTCCGCCGCCGCTTTGTAAGCTGCGGCTTTCAGCGTTTGCGGCTTTTGACCAATACGCTGGCCGACAGCTTCTGCAAATTCTTTCGTTCCTACTTTCTCCTTGCTCTTGCCATCTTCGTAGATGTCATAGGTGTGGATCCCATCTTCAATCGTTCGCAGCCAGGCGTTGTGAACTCGTTCGGCTTCCTCAGTGAGACCGAGATGGACCAACATCATCACTGCGCCCAGGAGAAGGCCCGAAGGGTTTGCCAGGTTTTGGCCGGCGCGACGCGGCGCTGATCCATGAATGGCTTCAAACATGGAAACGTGCTCGCCGATATTCGCTGAACCAGCGAGGCCGACTGAACCCGCGATTTGAGCAGCGACGTCTGACAGCACATCACCGTAAAGATTTGGCATCACCAGCACGTCGAAAATTTCCGGAGTGTCCGCAAGTTTGGCTGCGCCGATATCAACAATCCAATGTTCGTTTTCGATCTCCGGATACTCGGTGGCGATCTCGTCAAACACTTTGTGGAAGAGACCGTCAGTAAGCTTCATGATGTTGTCTTTGGTGAAGCAGGTGACCTTCTTGCGATTGTTCCGGCGCGCGTATTCAAAGGCATAGCGCACAATCTTTTCCGATCCCGGCCGCGAGATCAGTTTCAAACACTGCATTACTTGTTCAGTTTGCCGGTGCTCGATGCCGGCATATAGATCTTCTTCGTTTTCGCGCACGATGACGGTGTCCATTACCGGATGCTTCGTGTCGATGAAGGGATGGTAAGAAACGCAGGGACGAACGTTTGCGTAAAGACCCAGCGTCTTGCGCACAGTCACGTTGAGACTTTTGAACCCACCGCCTTGCGGCGTCGTGATCGGGGCTTTGAGAAACACTTTGGTGCGACGAAGAGAGTCCCACGAACTCGGTTCAATACCCGAACTGTTCCCGGCCAGATAAACTTTTTCACCGATGTCTATTGTCTCAATATCAAGATTCGCGCCCGCTTCCTTGAGAATGTGGAGCGTCGCCGCCATGATCTCGGGGCCAATGCCGTCGCCGTGCGCGACTGTGATGGGAACAGATTTAGCCATATCGAAACAGAACCTTTCGCCGATTGGTTGAATTGAATGGGAAGCAATATATTCCAAACGAGGCCGGAGAGGGAAATGTAGCGGAGAAGGCAAAAGTAAAATGGCAAAAGGCAAAACTGCCAATCCCAGTGACAGGGGTTACGTTTTTCTTTTCCCTCGTTATCGGCGCGCAGCCGGAATGATCTTGAGTTTCAGGCGTTGGCCATTGCGCATCAGCTCTACATCGTATTCCTGTCCGGCTCGCATCTCGCCGAGCGCTGCGGTGTAGTCGTAGACGTTTCGAATGTCACGGCCGGCCAGTTTCACGATCTTGTCGCCTGCCTGAATCCCGGACATCGCAGCGGGCGAATTTTCGCGAACGCCGTCGATCAGCAGGCCGTCGTTTGACTCGGCGTAGTTGGGAATCGTGCCCAGAGAGACATTGAATCCGCCGGTGGTTCGTCCCGCCGCCTGGCTTTTTGCCACCGCGTAAGTCGGACGTTTTGTTTCCGTATCGACGTCGCGAACGAGCCTCGCAACAAACTCCAGAATGCGAGCTTCATCATCGTAGTTGATTTTGTCGGCCGTGTCGGAAGGTTTGTGGTAATCCTCATGCGTGCCGGTCCAGAAAAACAAAACCGGAATCTGTTTGGCGTAGAACGACGAGTGATCGCTCGGGCCAAATCCATCTTCATTTAGGATCAACTGAAATTGTCGGGAGGGGTCGATGCTTACAATGGTTTGGCCATTTGCCCCGACAACGATCGGCGCCTGACCGTGTGTGCCGACCGTTCGAGGGGTTCCCGTGAGCGATACCGTCAGGCCCTGCGAAAGATTTGCAGCCTCAGCCAGCGCTCGCCATTCAGTCGCAGTGCCAATCCCGCCGATGATTAGATTCCGATTCTTCAGTCGCCCAATCATGTCCATATTCAACATCGCCACTGTGTTCGCGAGCGGCACCACCGGATGATTGACGTAGTAATTCGAACCAAGCAAGCCTTCCTCTTCGCCGGCAAAAGCGATGAACACGATCGTGCGCTTTGACCGAGACCCTGCGGAGGTGAAGATGCGTGCGAGTTCAAGCAGTCCGGCTGTACCTGAAGCATTGTCGTCGGCGCCGTGATGAATCTCGCCCTCCTTAGGCGCGAGGCTGCCTTCGCCCCCAAGACCGAGATGATCGTAGTGGGCGCCGATGATGATCGCTTCGTTTTTGAGAATAGGATCTGAGCCTTCGAGTATGCCGATCACATTGGCCGCGTGGACTTCGCGGCGGACCACGTTGGTCGTTAGCGATACCATGACTGGTTGTTGCGGCAACGCCGGTACTTGCTCAGTCACCGGGACAGTTTGTTTTTCGCCCACGCGTTTCTGAATTTCAGTCAGCATCGTCGCGCTCGCAGACAGCAGGCGCTCGCCGGCCGGTCTCGAAACGGCGATGACGGGTAGTCCGGCATCGCCTCCACTATTGTTGTAGCGAAGCTGTGATAGCCGATCGTCTTTGAAATTCATTTCATCGGCGATGATGATTAACGCTTTCGCGCCGGCGTTGCGAGCGGCGATTACTTTCCAGCGAAGTTCCTTGAAACGGGCGAATGGACTATGTGGATTGCCGGCATCAGGCGCACCGGAGAAGGCAATGGCAATCTTCCCGCTGGCCTTCGCATTCGCATAGTCGTCCCAGTTCAACTCACTCGAAGTGATGCCATAGCCAACAAACACTGCAGGTAACTTTTCCAGACTGTCCTGCGAAGTAAAACCAAGCGGCATCCAGTCTTCACCCACCACCATGCGCACAGCTGATGCGGATTTCAACGGCGCGGATTTCGTGCCCTGGTTCGGGACGAAGTGAAACTCCAACTTGTTTTGCTTGCCGAGTTCAACTCCCGCGACAAAAGGGAACGGCTGAAGATGCGTGTCGTACTGTCCTACTGCGCCGCGTGCCCGACTTAGCGAAACATCGAGAGTGGCCGGCCTGAGACCGAGCCGCTTGAATTCGTCAGCAATGTATTTTGCGGCCTCGTTTGCACCCTGAGTTCCGGTGCGACGACCCTGAAATTTGTCGCCCGCCAGTATTTCGATATGGCCTCGCAGGCGCTCAACGCTGGGCGTTGGCGGCGCGGCTTGTTGCACGATTTGTTGCGCGGGGACCGCAAATGAAATCGCAGCGATCAGCGCTAGAACAAGCGGCGTGCGGAATCGTGATTTGTATTTCATAAACACTCCGAATAAAGCTCGAGGAGAGCCTCCCACTCGGCCTCTTCATTGGGACCGCAGGCGTCGCGCCGCCCAGTCAAACTCAACTTATTCTTCTCACTCAATCCGGTTCGGGCCGTGCGCTATTTGCGGGCGGGCCGCCCGCGCTCCCGGCATCAACTGAGTTCTTATTCAACCCAATCGGCGATGAAAACGTTCGTTTCACCTCGGCCCTTTGCGTTGCGGTTTGAAGCGAAGACGAGTTTCTTTCCGTCCGGGGAAAACATCGGGAAGCCATCGAAGGTTTCGTTATCTGTGATGCGCTCGAGGCCGCTGCCATCGACATTGATTTTGTAAATGTCGAAATTGCGTCCCTTCGGATCGTCCATGTTCGAAGCAAACAGTATTCGCTTGCCGTCGGGAAAAAAGTAGGGCGCAAAGTTAGCTTTGCCATTTTGGGTGACCTGGCGTTTGTTTGAGCCGTCCGCGTTCATCACCCAAATTTCCAGCGTCGTAGGGCGAATCAAATTCTGTTTTAACAAACCCAGGTAGTCAGCCTTTTCCTTTTCTGATTTAGGATGATGGGCGCGATAAACGATCTGCTTGCCGTCATACGACCAGAATGGGCCGCCATCGTAGCCGAGCTCAGTGGTCAGCCGGCGCACTCGTTTACCGTTTGCATCCATCGTGTAGATGTCCAGGTCGCCGTCACGCATGGAAGTGAACGCCAGATTGCCGGACTTCGAAATCGTTGTCTCCGCATCGTAACCCGGTGTTTTGGTGAGTTGCCTGATATCGGAACCATCAGGACGCGCAGTGAAAATATCAAATGACGGATAGACTGCCCACACATAGCCCTTGGAAAAGTCAGGCTTTTCCGGACATTGCTTTGCCGCGAGATGCGTTGACGAATAGAGTACGCGTTTCCCATTTGGCAGAAAGTAGGCACAAGTAGTGCGGCCGGAGTTGGTGAGTTGTTTAAGATTCGAACCGTCCACATCCATCGTGTAGATCTGATCACATTCGCTTGCGTCACGAGTCGATTGGAAGATCAGTTGCTTGCCGTCCGTCGAAAAGTAGGCTTCCGCGTTTTCGCCGCCGAACGTTAGTTGCCGAATGTTTGCCAGA
Organism: Pyrinomonadaceae bacterium; assembly: GCA_963724185.1. Lineage (GTDB taxonomy): Bacteria > Acidobacteriota > Blastocatellia > Pyrinomonadales > Pyrinomonadaceae > PSRF01. The sequence goes on from CAVRTN010000004.1 coordinate 1,220,484, forward strand.
TGTCTCTCGTTGGGCGCCAGCGGTGAGTTGCCGGCAACATTAAGTGCTGTCGAAGTTCGAAGCGTTCCGATAACCGAGAAGAGAACGGTAGCCGTTAGTAATCCGAGAATTAGTTTCACTGGTTTGGTTGCCTTTGGGTGGTTGTTCACGGAGAGCCAGCTTACAAAGTAAATCGCAAAGTTCGCAAAGGTTCTGCAAAGGCCGCAAAGTTTAAACCGTTTCCTTTGCGGTTTTTTGCGTCTGTGTCTCTGCGTACTTTGCGTTTATGGTCTTCGACTATTAACCAACTGTCAGCGCTTTTGAAATCAAGTCGCTCTGCTCAGCCTGATGGATTGAGTAAGAACCCGTCGCCGGACTCGCCGACGCGCTACGTCCCATGTATATGGGCCGGTTGATCTTAGGCACGAAGTTTACGAGGCGTGGTTCGACAAACGTCCAGCCGCCCATGTTCTTCGGCTCTTCCTGGGCCCACACCAACTCCGTAGCCGATGAGTATCTCTCCAGAATTTCACGCAAGCGCGTTTGGGGAAACGGATAAAACTGCTCGAGCCTGACAATCGCGATACGGTCGGCACCAGCATTGCCAGACTCCCGCAGTTCCTTGCGCGCCGCCGTCAGATCGTAATAGACCTTGCCGCTGCAGAGAACAATGCGGCTGACTGACTCAGGTGTTTTGACTTCAATGTCGTCGATGACGGGTCGAAATCCGCCGGTGGTTAAATCCTCGAGCGACGATGCCGCTGCGGGCAGACGCAATAAACTCTTCGGCGTAATAACGATGAGTGGCCGTTCCATGCCGGGCCTCACTTGTCGTCGCAAAAGATGGAAATACTGACCCGGTGTCGTTGGGTAACACACCTGCAAATTATTTTCGGCGCATGATTGCAGGAAACGTTCGAGTCTTGCACTGGAGTGTTCCGGTCCCTGGCCTTCATAGCCGTGAGGCAACAGCATCGTCAGCCGCGATGTCTGTTTCCACTTGTCTTCCGACGCAACGATGTACTGGTCTATAATTGTTTGTGCGCCGTTTACAAAATCTCCAAACTGCGCTTCCCACAACACCAGGGCTTCGCGCGCCACGACCGTGTAACCATACTCAAATCCGAGCACGCCTTCTTCGGAAAGCGAACTGTCGAAGACTTCAAAGCGAGCCTCCGGACGGGTTTCGGAACGCAACTCCGAAAGCGGCGCCCATGATTTTCCAGTTTGCGTGTCGTACAAGACTGCATGACGCTGGCTAAAGGTGCCGCGACCAGAATCCTGTCCGCTCAAACGCACGCGCGAACCTTCGACGACCAGCGATCCAAACGCCATTGCTTCCGCGAAGGCCCAGTCTAAAGGCAGCGAGCCCGTACCCATCTTGGCGCGGCGAGCGAGTTGGCCCACCATCTTGGGATTTACATGAAAATCCTGTGGCACGAGCGCGATTTTTTCGGCAATGGTCTTAATGATCTCGGCGCTCACCGGGGTTTCAATTACTGCCGAGCCATCCAGCTCTTCAATGTGCGCGATCTTAACTACCGGATCTTTTTTAGCGACGATTGCCTTGGCCCGACCTTGCGCGTCTTCGTAACGCCGCACGCGTTCGGCGATCAGTTCGTTAACTTCCGCTTCGGTGATTGTTCCTTCGCGTATCAGCCGTTCCGCATAAACTGTGCGCACGCCCGGGTGTGCCTTCACGCGCGCGTACATCAGCGGCTGGGTGTAACTGGGCTCGTCGGTTTCGTTGTGGCCCAGCTTGCGGAATCCCACTAGGTCCAGCACGACGTCTTTGTTGAACTCCTGCCGGTAGTCGAGCGCGATTTGCAGTGCGCGATAAGCAGCTTCGGGATCGTCGCCATTGATATGGAAAATCGGCAACTGAGTCATGCGCGCAACATCTGTTGAATAAATCGTTGACCGTCCGGCTTCAGGTGAGGTGGTGAACCCAATCTGGTTGTTGATGATGATGTGAATTGTTCCGCCGGTACGATAGCCCTTGAGACTGGCGAGGTTGAGCGTTTCCATCACCACGCCCTGGCCGGCAAACGCAGCGTCGCCATGCAATAACACTGGCAGCGCAAGGTCGATCGCTTCTTCGCGCGGGCGGCCTAGCCGGTCTTTCAAGTCGTCGTGTTTGGCGCGCACCATTCCCTCGACCACTGGATCAACGGCTTCGAGATGGCTCGGGTTGGGCGACAAAGTCAGGACCACTTTTCTCCCGTTGGCAGTTTCACGTTCGCCGATTGCGCCCTGGTGATATTTCACGTCGCCTTCGTCCGCGGGAAAGGATGGGTGAACCGAACCTTCAAACGAAGCAAAGATGCGTTCGCAGAAATGGCCAATCACATTGGCCAGCACATTGAGACGCCCGCGATGGGCCATACCCATCGTGATATCTTCCACCCCGCGAATTGCCGCCCCCTCGATGAGCTGGTCGAGCAGTGGAATAATCGTCTCGCAGCCTTCCAACGAAAATCGTTTTTGCCCGAGGTACTTCGTGTGAAGAAAGCGTTCAAACTGTTCGGCCGAAATCAGTTTCCACAGGAGCTGTTTCTTAACGTCAGCTGAAATGGGTTCGGGCTCGACAAACTGCTGGCGAATCTTCTCGCGAATCCAAAGTTTTTCTTCTTTGCTCTGGATGTGACGATATTCGATGCCCACCTTGCCGCAGTAAGCGCGGCGCAGGATGTCGAGGATCTGGCGCAGCGTGGCGACTTCGTGCCCGGCCAATCCGCCACTGATGAACTCGCGATCGAGGTCCCAAATAGTCAGCCCATAAGTTTCGATATCCAGTTCCGGGTGGTAGAGCAGCGGCATCGCGTGCAGCGGATCGATATCGGCAATGAGATGACCACGCACGCGATAAGCATTCACCAGCTCAATCACGCGCGCTTCCTTAGTCGCTTGCTCTTTGACCTGATCGCCGGGCGAGAACAAAGGATTCCGATCGATGTTCCAACGCAACGGCGCGGTCGCAATCCCCAGGTCCTGAAAAATCTGGTCGTAGAAACTGTGCTTGCCGATGATCAACTCATGCACGCGGGCGAGGAATGCGCCCGACTCCGCGCCCTGCACGATGCGGTGATCGTAAGTGCTGCTGATCGTGATTGCTTTGCTGATGCCGAGTTGTGACAAAGCCTCGGGCGCCATCGCCTGATATTCAGCTGGATATTCAATCGCGCCGGTGGCAATGATTACTGACTGTCCGGCCATCAAACGCGGTGTCGAAGCGACAGTGCCAATCGTGCCAGGATTTGTGAGTGAGATAGTTGTGCCTTGAAAATCCGAAATCTGCAGCTTGCCGCCGCGCGCGCGCTTTACCACGTCGTCGTAAGCTTCGAGAAACTGCGAGAAGCTCAGCTTGTTCGCGCTCTTGATATTGGGAACCAGCAGGCTGCGGCTGCCGTCTTTCTTTTCGAGGTCTACGGCAACGCCGAGGTTGATGTTTGGACGAACTAATCGTGAGGGAACTCCATCAACCGTTTCATAGCCATCGTTTAATTGCGAAAACTTTTCCAGCGCGCGCAACAGTGCCCAGGCGATGACATGCGTGTATGAAGCCTTGCCGCGGTGATTCTCTGCCAGATATCTGTTGATCACCTGACGGTTTTCGTCCAGGAGTTTCACTGGAATGCGTCGCTGCGAAGTTGCGGTGGGAACTGAAAGACTGGCCTCCATGTTCTCGACGATCTTCAGCGCAGCGCCGCGAATTGGCTTCGCTTCGTTTTGCTCTGCAGAAGACGGGGAAGGCTTTGTCTCAGTTGACGGGGAAGTCGACGCCGGCGCGGGGGTCGTCTTCGCTGTAGCCTGCGCCGTTCCAGCGGCAGCATCAACTTTGACCGCAGTCGGCGATCCGACGGAAGGCGAAGCTTGCTGATGCGCGTTGTCGGAGACATCAGCCGGCCGTGCCGGTGCGGCCCCATCACCGTTTCCCAGTAGCTCAGTAAAGTATGAGCGCCAGGATTCGTCGACCAGGCCGGGATCACTGCGGAATCGGTTCAGCAGTCCCTCGACATAGCTCGCGTTTGCGCCAAAATTTTCGGCGATCACTTCAGATAAATCAGTTCTCACAGGCTGAGCCAACTCTCACATCCCTCAGGTAAAAATACGATCAGACACCGGCGGCGTGGTTTTCGAATAGATTATCACCTTCGTGGGACGTTTGCATCCGGCCTTACGAGACTGATAGGGACCTAATTTGAAACTCCGCGGCGCATGTGTCCTCTGCGGCAACGTCGTGAAAAACGAGCAAAACCGCAAAGGTCGCAAAGACCAGAGGCAATGTTTCGCGAAGGAAGGCCGCGCGCATTCAAAGCGCATCAGCCCCCGCCAGATGCTCCTTTCCAGAAAGTTGAGTCGAAATGGTATCTTAAGCTGGCCAACTTCAGTTTGATAACCACTTCCTAAGAACATGAAAAAACAGAATCCTTTCCACTTTGCATACACTCGTTTCGCAATTCCAGTGGTCCTTTTGATTCTGTCTGCAACGGCGATTAGCTTCGCCACCAGCAGCAGCACTGAAGGCCCAGCACCGTTGACTGTGATTCTGGTTCGTCACGGAGAGAAGGCAGTTGTTCCACCTGAAAACAAGGATCCGGATCTGAGTGCAGCAGGATTAGCTCGCGCTGAATCGATTAAGAAAATGTTTGCCGATGCTGGCGTGGCGGCTGTTTATGCGACGCAGTACAAACGCACTCAGCAGACCGCCAAGCCATTGGCAGACAGACTTGGCTTAGCCGTGACTCAGGTTGACGCAAGAAATACCGCTGACCTGGTAAAGCAGATTCGCGCGCAGAGCGCGGGCCAGGTGGTATTCATCACCGGTCATAACAACACCGTCCCGGAAATTATTGCTGCTCTGGGCGGACCGAAACTTCCAATCATCCCCGAGACTGAATACGACAACCTATTCATCCTGACGGTAATGGGCGATGGCTCGGCCAAGCTGCTGAAACTGAAGTACTGAAGAGATGGGCAGTGTGCAGTGTGTGGCCCTCAGGTCAGAACCGCACTCCGTTAGCGGCGGACTGCTTACGTCCCCTTCCCCGTGGGAAGGGGAAAGAGGGGAAGGGTCTTGGGCGAGCTTGAATCCCTCTCCCTTCTCTCTCCCAAAGGGAGAGTGATGCATTTGGTACAAACCGGTAACATCGTTTACAGAATAAACCGGGCACATGGTTTACAGTGCGGCGCCAAGGAGGAAGGTGCCGATGCCGTGGAAAGAAACCAGTGCCATGGACCAAAGAATTCAGTTGATCGCTGATTGGTTGAGCGGAGATTACCGCAAGAGCGAGCTTTGTCGCCTCTATGAGATTAGTCGACCTACGGCCGACAAGTGGATAAGGCGTTATGAGCAGAGTGGGCCGCAAGGACTTGAGGAACAGGAGCGAGCGCCGCACCATCATCCCAACCGGACCGCGGAGGAGCTGCGAGCGTTGATTGTGCAGACCAAGCTGCGGCGGCAGAAGTGGGGCCCGAAAAAAGTTCTCGACTGGTTGCGGCATGAGCGGCCGGAACTTAAGTGGCCGGCGGATTCTACGGGGGGCGAAATCCTGAAGCGAGCGGGTTTGGTTCAGGCTCGCAAGCGGCGACGCCGGGTGGCTCCCTATAGCGAACCCTTTCGCGAATGTGGCGCTCCCAATCAGAGTTGGAGTGCAGACTTTAAGGGAGACTTTCTGCTGGGCAACGGTCGTCGTTGCTATCCGCTGACCATCAGCGACAACTTCTCTCGGTATCTGCTCTTGTGTCGCGCGCTTGAGCGACCCAGGCACGAGGAAGTGCAACCTTGGTTTGAATGGCTCTTTCGACAATCCGGGCTGCCCGAGGTGATCCGCACCGATAATGGAGCGCCTTTCGCCTCGCTTGCCTTGGGCGGCATCAGCCAGCTCTCGAAGTGGTGGATCAAGTTGGGAATAAAGCCTGAGCGGATCCAGCCGGGGAGGCCGGCCCAAAACGGCCGGCATGAGCGGATGCATCGAACTTTGAAGGAAGCAGTGGCGCCGCAAAGTGATCTCCAGGAGCAGCAACGCCACTATGATCCTTTTCTCGATGAATATAACTGGGAGCGTTGCCATGAGGCGCTGGGAAGAAAGACGCCGGCGAGCGTCCATTGCACCTCTCCGCGCTCCTATCCGGCCAAACTCCCTGAAGTGCAATACGAGTCGGGAGTCACGGTCAGGCAGGTGCGTCATAACGGCGAGATCAAATGGCGTGGTCAGCTGCTCTACCTCTCGGAAGTCCTGGCTAAAGAGCCTGTAGGACTGAAACCTATCGACGATGAAAGGTGGGAATTGCGTTACGGTTTTCATCTACTCGGTGTACTCGATGAAAAAACCAAAAACATTAGTCCGGCGGCAGGTTGGCATGGAACTAAATAACACCTTAGACGGACGGACTGTGGAAACCGTGGAAAACAGAAGACGTTTTCCACCCTTCCCACAGCCACTACTACTACTACGCTTACAAACTTTATGAACCAAAAGTGTAAACGATGTCCCCGGTCTAAAACGTAAACGATGTCCGGCTTGCACATTTCTTTTGACAGAGTTTCACAGATGCTTGGTAGTGGGCCAGGCCCGACTAGTGCATGAAAAAATCAGAATTGAACAAGAAGCCTGACGTGAAAGCGCCAACCGAGTCAGGGAACAGAGCCTTAAATCGGCGCACCTTTGTAAAGCTCGGCTCTGCGCTCGGGGCCGCTGCGATTGCGACTCCGCACCTGAATGCTAAGACTGTCCTGGGCCAAACTCCGACCCCCAGTCCGTCCCCCTCTCCTTCGCCCACGCCTCTGCGCGTAACGAAGGACATGCTGCGGCAAGCTGAGAAGCTCATTGGCATCGAGCTCACCGATGCGCAGGAAGCGATGGCCCTCGCTAACGCGAATACAAATCTCGATCGTTACGAAACGCTGCGAAAGATCGATGTGCCTTTAGACACTGAGCCCGCCACGCTTTTTCATCCAGCCCTTCCGGGGAGTGAGTTCAGCGCAGGACGCGCAGTGATGAGCAGCGCCGACAAACAGAGCGCGCCGGGAAAACCGAAAAAGTTTAAATGGAGCAGGCCGGAAGAGGTTCGATTTGGCGGTGTCGATGATCTGGCGTTTCACAGCGTGTCTCAACTTGCCGAGCTGATCCGCACACGCAGAGTCTCTCCAGTCGCACTTACCAAAATGTACCTCGCGCGGCTCAAGCGCTTCGGGCCGAAACTCAATTGCGTTGTGACCCTCACCGAAGAGCTGGCGCTTTCGCAAGCTGCCGCCGCTGAACGCGAAATCAACCGTAATAAATACCGCGGTGTGTTGCACGGCATACCGTGGGGCGCGAAAGATTTGTTTGCAACAAAGGGAATTAAGACAACGTGGGGCGCTGAACCATATCGCGATCAGGTGATCGACTACGACGCGACGCTCGTCGAACGATTGGAGGCTGCCGGTGCGGTTTTAGTGGCGAAGCTTTCCATGGGCGCGCTCGCGCAGGGCGGCCGTTGGTTTGGCGGCATGACCCGAAATCCCTGGCAGATTGCCGAAGATCGGATGGGCTCCAGCGGATCATCGGCCGGACCGGCGTCTGCCACCTCGGCTGGCCTCGTCGGTTTTTCTATCGGCACGGAAACCCTGGGCTCGATCATTTCGCCGTCAGCCCGCTGTGGTGTAGTTGGACTGCGACCTACTTACGGACGCGTCAGCCGGTATGGCGCGATGGCGCTTAGTTGGACCATGGATAAGATTGGACCGATCTGCCGCAGCGTCGAGGATTGTGCTGCAGTGCTCGATGGAATCTACGGACCCGATGGAAAAGATCTTACCGTTGGTGATGCACATTTCAAATGGGATCCTGCCATCCCACTCGCGAGCATGAGAATTGGTTATCTGAAAACTGAATTCGATCAGCAACCGGATCCTGAACGTAAGGCGATCTACGAGCAGGCACTAAACGATCTAAGAGCAGCTGGTGCAAATCTTCAGGCAATCGAGCTGCCCAGATTCTCAGCTGCAGCTTTGCGAATAATCCTTGTGGCTGAAGCGGCCGCCGCCTTCGATGATCTGACTCGAAACAAAGGTATCGATCAACTCTCCGGACAGGAACCCGGCGACTGGCCCAACACCTTTCGTAGTTCACGTTTCATTCCCGCGGTTGAATACATTCGCGCGCAAAGAGCCCGGACGCTGCTGATGCGTGAGATGTCGGAGTTAATGTCGAAGTGGAGTGTGTTTGTTTCGCCCGCGCCCGGTAGTGCGAGTTTGCTGGTTACGAACCTCACGGGCCACCCGGCAGTTTGCGTCCCCTGCGGATTTCTTAAGAGTGGCCTGCCGCAATCAATCATGTTCACCGGCGGACTCTATAACGAGGGTGCGCCACTCCGCGTCGCCCTCGCTTATGAGCGCGCTACGAAGTGGCACACGATGACTCCCAAGACGGATTGGGCCTGATCCTCACGGCCCGAATCGTTGGACGTATTCGCTCGACGTAATAAACGCCTTCACCATCTCCGACGCGATGTAGTTTCCGTTGAATTGGTTCAACTTATTCAACCAGAAATTGAAGCCCTCGAAGTTTGAGTCAGGAGACTCATTCGGGGCGCGGCGAAGATATCCAAAATACTGCATCAGCACGAAGGCCCGATTTGTCTCGACGGCCCGGAAACCAGCATCATCGGCAATTTTTCGCATCACCGAGGCGCGACCGGCGTTTGTGTTGTTCCCCTCAAGCTCAGCCACGAGGGCATTTCGCTCTGACTGAGAAAGCGAGCCGGAAGTGTTGGTGTTCAACGCATCAACAAACTGTGCCGGCGTCATCGAAACCGGATAACTGCTAACGAACGCGGGCTGCGACACGAATCTCAAAGCGTAGGCCTGCTTGTTCGCTTCGAGTGTTTGTTCCCAATTGGCCTGGCCCACAACCACTCCATTTCTGGCTTCGCTAACATCGGAGAGAAACCGGGCGAACTGCAGTTGCTCACGGCTGTTGAAAGCAGCCTGATGGAAGAGATAGACGAAGTAGCCGGTTTGCTGAAACTCTATCGAAAGAAAGAAGGCGGCCGAAACATTGATACGCCTGACCTCGCGGCATCCTTGTCTTTCAGCGGCCGGTCGCGTCTCACACTCATCGATTTGGCCCTTCCAAAAAGTCACGCCTGGGGCGTCGGCTTCACGTCCGAGAAAATCGGCATAGTGTTGGCGCACGAAAAAGTCTGAGTCAAAAGTTGGATCCGTAACCGGGTTAGATCCCGTTACTGCGTCGTCGCTGGTAACGTTGATAGTAGCGGTTGCCGGGGAGCCCATTGTGGCGCCGGTTGGGTTGGAGAGGGACACGGAAAAGGTTTCCATGCCTTCCTGGAAACGGTCGTCCGTGATGAATACCACGATTGACTTCGACGTTTCTCCCGCGCTGAATCGCAGCGTGCCGCGGGCTGCGCTGTAGTCAGAACGCGCGGATGCGCTGCCATCAACCGTCGCATAGTCCACACTTGCCGATCCTGAAACGTCGCCTGTCCGGGTCACATTGATGAGCGCCGATGCCTGGGCCGTGAGTCCGGCTGCGTCCCATGAATTGATTTCGCCGGAATTGAGACCGGAAGGCACCGATCCTGGCGGGCCTTCCGCTGCTGAAAACGTGGTCGCACTAAACTGGATTGAGTTGGCTGCTGAAGGAGTTGGCGTTGGTGTTGGTGTCGCGCCCCCTTCGATCGTGAAGATGTGGGCCGAGCCTTGATTGGATTTGCCGTCAACGTCGTCATTCGGCACGCCCACGGCGGCCGTGTTGCCCGAGACGGCCACGGCCCCACCGAACTGATCCCCCGGTACCCCGTCAAAGGCCGTAATCTTCGAGACCTGCGACCACACCGTGCCGTTCCTGCGAAAGGCGTAGGCCGCGCCCTGATTGAAGCCTGTGTCGCCGATACGTTTCTGGTAAGCGCCGGCGACCGCTGTGTTCCCATCCAACGACACGCTGGACCCGAAACGTTCGCTCAGCTGAGGGTCCGAAGAGACCAGCACCTGCTGCTCGGTCCAGTTCGACCCGGAGCGGGTGTAGACGTAAGCGGCGCCCGCCGAGTTGGTGCCCGCCTGCTCTGCCCCGACGATGGCCGTGTCACCGCTTACAGCGACACTGATGCCGTAGTTGATTTGGCCTCCGTTTCCGTCAGTGGGCGTGAGCTTCTGCTGCTGCGACCACGCCGTGCCGCTTCTGGTGAAGACGTAAGTCGAGCCGAAGGTGGGCGCGTCGCCAACCGCACCGCAGACGATTGTGTCGCCGGAGACAGAGACGCCGCTGCCGAAGTTGTCATTTTCCGCGCCATCGTTTGCTGTCAGCCGCGCCTGCTGCGTCCACGCCGCAGCCGCGCGCGTGAAGACGTAGGCCGCGCCCTGATTGAAGTTGCCACTCACGTCTTTTAAGACTGTGCCGACTACGACGGTATCGCCCGAAACCGAAACGCTATTGCCGAAGGAGTCGCCTGCCGCGCCGTCGTCGGCCAGCAGTCGCGCCTGCTGCGTCCACGTTGTGCCGCTTCTGGTGAAGACGTAGGCGGAGCCTTGCGTCACGTTCCCACCGACCGACGAGTGCTCCGCACCGACGACGATAGTGTCGCCCGCGATAGCGACGCTCCCGCCGAAGCGGCCCAACTGCGGTTCGGATGCCGTGAGCTTCTGCTGCTGCGTCCACGTCGAGCCGCTGCGCACGAAGACGTAGACCGCGCCTCGATTGGGGCCGGCGGTGTCGTCTTCGAGATGCGCCCCTACAACGAGGGTGTCGCCAGAGAGGGCCACGCTGTAGCCGAACTCGTCGTTCGCCGTACCGTCGTTTGCAGTAACCCTCACCGAGCTATTCGGAACGACTGCGAAGACGTAGGCCGCGCCCGTGCCGTCAGTCTTGTTCGGCGCGCCGGCGATTATTGAGTTTCCGTCGTAAGCGACGCTCGTGCCGAGACCATCCGGGCCGACATCACCATGAATTAGTCTTTCAGCTTGCGTCCAGTTCGCGCCGCTGCGCGTGAAAACGAAAACAGCACCGTGATTCACAGCGGTGTTTGGTGGAACCTCGTAGGATCTTGCACTGACAACAGCGGTGTCGTTTTTGAGGGCGACGTAGTAACCCAGCTCGTCATTAATCTCGGGATCGTTATGGACGAGTCGTTGCTGCTGCGACCAGGTCGAACCGGTGCGCTGAAAGACATATGCTGCGCCTGAATTGATGCCCGGGTTCGTCACTCTTCTGACCGCGCCGGCGATCGCAGTATCGCCTGAAATCGCTACTGAAAAGCCGAACGCATCCCCCGAAGCGGCGTCTGCCGCGACAAGTTTTTGCTGCAGCGTCCAATTCGTGCCCGTGCGCGTGAACACATAGGCTTTACCGTTCGGATTGCTGAAACCGGCCTGCCCCACAGCGCCGACGATTGCCGTATCGCCGCTGAGCCCGACGCTGTTACCGAAGAATTCTCCCAACACAATGTCCCCCGGGGAAAGCTTCGCTTGTTGCGTAAAGGCACCGCCGCCGCCCGGACGGGTGAAAACGTAAGCCGCACCGACAAACAGCGTCGAGCCATTCGTCTTATTGCGAGCGCCAATGACCAGCGTGTCATTTTCAAAAGCGAGCGACAAACCGAACGTGTCGCCGGCTGTGTGATCACTCGGGGTGAGAACCTGCGTTTGCAACCAGGCCGCGCCGCTGCGTTGAAATATGTAAACGAAACCGCGACTGCGGGTGCCGACCAGATCCTGATCGTTGAGCATGCCGACCGCCGCAGTGTCACCAGAAATTGCAACGCTGTAACCAAATTGATCGTTGGCCGCGCCATCAGAGGAAATCAATTTTTCCTGCTGCGTCCACGTTGTGCCGTTACGAACATACACGTAGGCCGCGCCGCGATTCGGATTGCCGTTGACGACGTTGCGCGGCGCGCCTGCAATTGCCGTGTCGCCGTTGATGGCGACGTTGAAGCCGAGGAAATTTCCAGTCGCGCCGTCGCTGGCGGTCAGTTTTCCCTGCTGCGCAAAAGCTGTTAGTGCGTCTGCCGAAGGACCAGGTGCCTCTGCTGAACTGGCCGAAGACAGATCGCCGAAGACAGCTATAAGTAACGTCAAAGACAAAAGGATCGCTATCGCAACGAGGCGGTTGCTGTTGATTTTCACGGTCACTACTCCCTTGTTGATTCGTATGGTCTGAGTTATTCCTTCGACGCCACTGGTGGTGCACCGTCGACTGAGAATGCCGAAAGCTCTTTCGAGTTTCGCAGGTTGAAAACGCGTCCCACCGCTTCGTCAACCTGATAGTCCGGCTCTTTGTCTTTGAACAGGATTTGCCGATCGGCACGACCGGTTTCCATGTGTACTCCAATCAAACCGGCGCCCTTTTCTTTTCCTTCCCTCACCGTCGTCAGCACATAGACGTAGTTGCCCGTGCTCTTGGTCGCGCTATAGCGCTTGCTGACAAACTGTTCGTAGGCGGCGAGAGAATTGATTCGCTGGCTATTTGCCCAACGGTTTTGCGAGGTGCCGTAATAGGTGTTTGCGGCTGAAGCAGTGGCGGACGTGTAGGCGAGCGCGGTCAGACCAGCCATCGCAATTTTCTGCCACCCCGGAACGCCCGGCGCTTCATACTTCACTGACCACGCGATGTTGCGCGTGCGAGGATCGAAGGCGAGCAGGTGTTGCTTGCCTTGCACCACGACGGTGCCATTCTCACGCCGGTACAGTGCTACCGGTTCATCAGTGGTATCGGCGCCTTTTGATCCCAGCGCGGAAAGTCCGCCGAAGCCAAACTTTACAACCTTCGCCGCAGTGGCCGCTGCACCCAGGTTATTCTTGAACTCAAGCTTCATCTTGTAAGTCTCTTTTGCTTTGCCGGCGCTGGCCGTGTCGAGCGCAATTACATTCTTTGCGTCCGCAAGTAGAACCAGGTTCTGCTCCCGCAGCACGACCATGTTTGTCACGCTGTCCTTCGCGCCCTCGTAGTACCAAAGTGTTGCCCCGGTGTGCCGGTTAACAGCAGCTACGCCAAACGGTTTCTTGTTTACATATTCGCGTTTGCTGAAATCGTAAAAGGCGCCGCCCAGCCTGCCGTAAATCACGTCATCGACCTGCTTCACTTCGGCGACCGCGCCGCCAAAATCTTTGCTGGTCCACTTGAGAGCGCCCGTCTGTTTGTCGATGGCGCGTAACTGGCCCTTGGCCGAGGTGTAAACCGTATCGCCGACGATCAGCGCCTGGCCGTTACCGCGTTTGATCGAGCCTTCGGTCACGTCGTATTTCACCCCCCACAGGAGCTTGCCGTCTTCGAGTGAATAACGATGCAACCCGGCGTAGGTGAAATAAACAGAGTCGCTGTCGTGAATGGGTTCATTCGCCCCGGACAGATCAAACTTCGGGAAGAATTTGCTGCCTCGTTCAATGCCGTAGAGGTCGACGTTGTCCGGATAATCCGCTTCCCAGATCAGTTCGCCGGTAGTTAAGCGCAGGGCACTGATCTTCGGTTTGGCTTTGTTCGCATTGTTGGTGGGAACCGTGACCAGCAGGACGAGGTCCTTTTCGTAAACGGGTTCAACCGCGACGGTGGCGCCTTTGAGCTTGTCTGTCTCCCAGATGTTTTGGCCCGTGAGCAAGTCGAGCGCGAAGAGCTTCGTGCCTTTGCTGAAGGTTCCCGAAGTGTCGGAAACAAACATCAGCGGAGTGCCGGCGATCATCTCCACTTCAAACTCTTCCGTTCCGGCCAGATCGTTACGCGTCCAGATCGTCTGCCCGCTTTCGCCGTCCAGTGTGTAGAGCCCGGTCTTCGATCCGACGAGAACAGAACCGACATCGGTTACGCGATACCACTTGATGTCGGTTGTGGGCTTATGCGTCCAGAGCGGAGCCGCCTGAGTCGCGACAGCCAGGAGTCCGCCAATCACGAGTGCGGAAAGTAAATATGACAAGCCAACCCACCAGGGTTCGTTCATACTGCAGGCGCGAGTTTCGGGTGCGGTTTTTTTGAAAGGCAATAGTCGGGCGGACATCTCTGTGGAACCTCCTGAAGTTTGTCTCGGTCATGGGCGCAGGAAAGACTCATCGCGGCGAGATTGGTCTCGACGGTCACGTTGAACTTATAATTCGCTCGAACGATGGTCGCGGCAGCGTCCCCGGGCGCGGAAAATGCGCGCTCATAAGCAATCGCAAAGAAATCGCGGCGAAAGGGTCAAGAAAAACTGGTCGAGGGATTTGTTTGCCACGCGGCTGAATCGGTAGAACGCGCAGGTGGACTAATTTAAGGATGGCTGAAGAACGAACACAGGGGGTGACGCAATTACTCAGGCAGGCGCAAGCGGGGGACCGTGCGGCTCTCGACGAATTATTGCCGCTCGTCTACCGCGAGTTGAAAGGGATTGCCGCGCGCCAGCTCGCGGGCGAACGTCCGGGACACACTTTACAAGCCACCGCGCTCGTCAATGAGGCTTATCTCCGTCTCGTTGACCAACACTCCGTTGACTGGCGCAACCGCGCACACTTCTTCAGCATCGCAGCCGAGACCATGCGCCGGGTCTTAGTCAACCACGCTATCAGCCGCCGCGCCGGTAAGCGGGGCGCGGGAGCCACCCTGCTCGCACTCGACGAGGCGGCCAGCCTGCCCGAGCGGCGCGAGGTCGATCTCATCCTGCTCGATGAGGCACTGACGCGGCTCGCCGATCTCGACGTAGTCCAGGCGCGTATCGTCGAGATGAAATTTTTTGCGGGTCTCTCAAATGAGGAAGTTGCTGAAGTCCTCGGCAAATCCGAATCAACCGTTAAACGCGAATGGCGCAGCGCGAAAGCGTGGCTAGCGGCGCAACTATCCTAAGTCCGACTCGTTCCTCTTACACGAAGTGAGTCACATGTCCCCCGAAATCTGGAAAGAGATCAAAAGAATCTTCGACGAGGCGGTCGAGCTGTCGCCCGCCGCGCAGGGCGCTTTTCTCGACTCGACGTGCCAGGATGCCGCGATCCGACGCGAGATCGAGCGGATGCTCGCCGCCGACTACGACACAGGGCTCGACCGCTCGCCGCTTGCGTCCGGATCGTTGACTGAAGGCGCGCGCCTCGAAGGCCGTCGTATCGGACGCTATCGCATCGAGGGCGAGGTGGGACGCGGTGGCATGGGTGCGGTATTCGCCGCCGTGCGCGACGATGGCGAGTTTGAACAGAAGGTCGCCGTCAAAGTTATTCTGAGCGGTCTCAATACAGAGGCGATTGCCCGCCGGTTTCGCAACGAGCGTCAAATCCTAGCCTCGCTCGAGCACCCAAACATCGCGCGTCTCCTGGACGGCGGGATGAGCGACGACGGCCTGCCTTTCTACGTGATGGAGTTTATAGAAGGCGAGCCCATTGACGACTACTGCCGCGCGCGCGACGTTGCCCTCCATGAGCGGCTCGATTTATTCCGGCAGATTTGCGCCGCCGTCTCTTACGCCCATCGGCGTCTCATCGTCCATCGCGACATCAAGCCGTCGAACATCCTGGTCACTTCGGCGGGCGAGGTTAAGCTGCTCGACTTCGGTATCGCCAAAGTCGTTTCTCAAACTCCCGGCGAGCGCGGCACAGCGACGCAGCTCGGCATGATGACGCCCGACTACGCCAGCCCCGAACAGTTTCGCGGTGAACAGGTGACCACCGCGACCGACGTATACAGCCTCGGCGTCGTGCTCTACCAACTGCTGACTGGCGAATTACCCTATAACTTGAATGGCCTTCGGCTCGATCAAATGCTGCGTCTTGTCTGTGAGACCGAGCCACCGCGCCCCAGCAGGGCGATCTCTTCGATTGCGAATTACGGATCGCGGAATGGGGATTCGGGACCCAGGAAGACACGGCGGATGTCTGGTGATTCATCAGCCAAGCCCCAGTCTATTGAAAGCGACGACTATGTTGGAGGCGCTGCGCACAATTCGCATTTCGGAATCCGCAATCCGCAATCGTTAAAGGGCGATCTCGACAACATCGTTCTGAAGGCCCTCAAAAAGGAACCGGAGCGGAGATACGAGTCGGTCGAACAATTCTCGGAAGACGTGCGCCGTTATCTGGCGGAGCTGCCGGTCTCGGCTAGGCCCGACACCTTTTCATACCGCGCGTCTAAGTTCATCAAACGCAACAGAGTGGGCGTCGTCGCCGCGTCGCTCGTCTTCCTTGCGCTGATCGCGGGTATCGTAGGAACCACGTATCAGGCACGGGCTGCGCGTCGCGAGAGGGAGCGCGCCGAGCAACGATTTGACCAGGTTAGAAAACTCGCGAATAACGTCGTCTTCAAGTACCACGACGCCATCGCTGATTTGCCAGGAGCCACCGCCACGCGCGAGATGCTGGTGAAGGACGCGCTCGAGTATCTCGACAATTTATCGCGGGACGCGCAGGACAACCCCGCGCTCGCGCAGGAACTGGCCCTCACCTACCTGAAGATCGGAGACGTACAGGGTGAGGCTAATCGCGCCAACCTCGGCGATTCCGCCGGCGCGCTCGTCAGTTACCGCAAGAGCGTTGAAATTTTGGAAAACGTAGTCAGCAAGGATCGCGCGAACGCCGGCTATCTCAAGAACTTGCGACTGGCGGGCCACCAAATGTCCCTGCATCTGGTGAGACTGCAACGCTGGAAGGAAGCCGAGGAGATGGGCCAGAGAGTGCTGGACATCAGCCAAAGATTGGTCGAGCTCGATCCGAATAATCTGGAATACCGGATACTGCTGGTGAGGAGTTACCACGTGAAGGGCGAGACGGTGGAGTTTTCAGGCGGCGACGAAGATACCGCGGAGTGGTTCCGCCGCGCCGTGCGGGAAGGTGAAGAGGCTTTCGCTCGGAACTCCGCTGATGAACTGGGCCGCCGCTCGCTGGCCACCGCTTTGCAGCGCCTGGGCACGCGCCTTGAGTTTCGTGCTGAACACCTCCGCGAGATGGGCGCCCCCGCAGACCAGATCATGCCGCTTTATGTCGAGGCCGAGGGACTGCATCGCCGCACGGTCGAAATGTGCAAGGCATTGCAGCGCGACTTCCCGCAGGTTGAAGTCTACAGTCGTTTCGTCGCCGCAGCCGGTATCAACCTCGGCACCGCGATGGCCCGAGTCGGCAAAGGTGAAGAGGGAATACCCTACATCATGCGCGCGCTCGAAACTCTGCGCGCGATCTCCGAGGGCGACCCGAAGAATAACGAAGCCAAGCGGGACGTGGCCGAGACGTGGCAATACATGGCCTTCGCCCGCGATGCGATGGGCCAGAGCGGTGAAGCTGTGAAGGCTAACCTCGAATCGCTCAGGATTCTGGAAGAGATCACCACCAACGATCCGTCAAACTTCGAGTTTCTCAAACAGACGCACCTGACTTACAACAAGACCGGCGACATCTTTCTCAAGCAGGGGAGACTGACGGAAGCCCTCGCCTACTACCGGAAGGGCATGGCTTACGTCGCGAGGATGTCCACGCTTAACGATCACAAGCAGATCGCGGTGCTGCGTAGTGAGTCAAACCGCAAAATCGGTGAGGCTCATCTCGCCATCGCCGCCGCCACACCGCGTGGGGGTTCGGCCACGCTCGCCGAAGCGCGCTCGCACCTGCTGAAGGCGCAGGAAGACTTGCTTAACCTGCGCCGTGCGAATGAGCTGGGAAAGAATTATGACCAGAAGTTGACTCTCATCGCGGCAGAGCTGGATAAGACCTCACAGCCCGTCAACCCTTGAGTGAGGGAAACGGACAATGTGCTTCCCGGAACCGGAGGTTGCGGGTTACCGTGCGAGTAGCCTGGGAAGATCGAGCACCAGCGCGACGGTACCGTCTTTCAGTTCTGTAGCTCCCGCGATTCCATACCAGCGTCCCGCGTGACGACCAAGACTTCTAACCAAAACTTCCTGCGGCCCCTCCACTCGATCAACCACGATGCCGAGGCACTTCGATACCGGCTCGTGCCCAGCGCGCTCATCCGTAAACTGGCACGTAATCAGGTGCATCTGATTTCCCGGATCTTCATCATCGTCAGGCTGGCCCAGCAGATCGCGCATTGATACCTGTCGCAATTGGTTCGCGCCGGAAGCGCCATCAACCAGATCGATTGCGTCGATCCCGAGAGTTTGATCCGCGGGGATGCAATAACGAATACCGGCCGAGACCACTACGTTTGCCACAATTATTCCGAACGTGACCGGCAGGCGAATCTCAAAGGTCGTGCCCCGGGTTGGTTCAGTCGAGACTCTCAGCTCGCCGCCCACTTGTTCAATCGCAGTTTCCACCACGTCGAGGCCGACACCGCGCCCGGAAACTTCCGAAGCCTGGTCCAGTGTGGTGAATCCAGGACGGAAGATCAGGCGCAGGCTGCGGTCAATGTCTACGCGTTCGCTGTCAGGAGGGACAACGGCAGTCAACCCCAGCCGTTCTGCGGCGACGGCAATTTCGACGGGGTCGATCCCCCGCCCATCATCCATGATTCGCACGCGAGATTGACTGCCTTCGCTGATCGCCCGAATGTTAATGTGACCCCGGCTCTTCTTTCCGGCCGCGCCACGGGTCGCTGTATCTTCGATTCCATGGTCCACCGCATTGCGGACCAAATGGACGAGCGGATCAGCTATCGCGTCAGCGATCAATTTGTCGACCAGAAGCTCGCCGCCGGAGATGTCAAAATCAATTTCCTTCCCCACCAGTCGAGCTGCGGCCAGGCCGGCCCTGGCAGCTCGTTGAAGAATGGGCTCCAGCGACACCATGCGCAGATTGATCAACTCATGCTCGACGCCCAGAAACTGTTTTCGAACTTGATCATTTAGCGCTCGCAACTGCTCCTGTCGCTCCGCTGAACTTCCATCCTGAGAAAGCGCCAGATCGAGCGCGCGCGAGCTCGAGCGAAACAGCTCATCGGTTGACGATATGAGGCGGTCGAGTTTTTCCAGATCAGTTCGGACAAAGTTGGCAAGACGAGAATATGGAACCAACGTGGAATCCGCGCTTGCGGCTGGTTCGGTGTCTTCAGCCGATCCATTTGGAATTGAGATGAACTCTGCATCGGGAAAATCGGCGACACTTGTTTCCAGCTTTTCCAGGCGCAGGTCGCTCGCGTACAGGATGCGAAAGTTGATCTTGTCGGGTTGCCGATCGTCGACACTGGGTGAGGTGGAGACAATTTCACCATCTGCCGAAAGCTTGTCCTTGAATTTTTGAAATCGTTGATCGAAGTCGGCCAAATCGAAGGTTGTTTCGACTATGAAGAGTTGGCTTCCTTCTTCGACCGCGCTCCGCAGGCGATGTTTTTCAGTGTCGTTTAACGATCGCCATAATTCCGACTCAAGCTTCTCGATGATCGCCGCGGCCGGCCGGCTGGGAGCGGCATTGCCGCGCAGCGGCGGCGCGCAACTGATCAATTAGCGCGGAGTTTGACGGCGCCGTTGTACCCGCAGCCGTTTTCCTTACGCTCTCGCCCAACGCCTCCGCGGTTGCTACAAACGTCTCGAGCAATCCTGCCTCGAATTTGATCTTCCCGGTACGCAACGCGTCGAGTGCATTCTCAAATTCATGAGTAAGCCCGCTCACGGTATCAAGACCGCTGGACCCTGCTGAGCCTTTGATGGTGTGAACTGTCCGAAATATTTGGTCGATTGACTCGCGCACCTTACGTGGCGAACTCTCGCCTGCAGCGCTCGTTTGCAGTCGATCCAGATCGACAAAGAGCCGTTCCACCAGTTCTTCGATCTCGATCAAAAACTCGCGTTGGGTGTGGTCCACGGAAAAGATAGTAAATCTTAAATGCGGATTAGGGAAAAGAAAGTTTTGAGTGTTGAGTTTCGAGTTCCACTTCACGAAGGTCGAGCTATCTGTTTGGTTTCAGAACTCGAAACAGTTATCTCTACTCGGATGGTTCATCGTCTGACTCCTCAACCTCATCCTCAGGCGATTCTTCGGACTCTTCAGGCTCGACGTGCTCCTGCGGTTGTTGCTCATCAAGATCTCGCTTGATGGCATCGAGGATGCCGTTAATAAATTGAGTGGCTTCGTAGGTTGAAAACCTCCGAGCGATCTCAAGGGCTTCATTGATCGCTACTGTGCGAGGAGTAGGTTCGTAGAGAAACTCGTAAACAGCCAGGCGGAGGATGTTGCGATCAACGATCGCCATGCGCGGGATGCGCCAGTGTTCGGCGCGCGAACGAATGCGTTCGTCAAGGTCAGCAAGGTGCGCGAGTGTGCCACGCGCGAGACGAGTGGCAAAATCTCGCGCCGTTTCCTCAACATCGACATCACCAAGCTGCGCCCAGTAAAGACGTAACACGTCTTCCGGAACAGCGTCGGCAACATCAGCCGCAAAGAGCATTTGCAAGGCGCACTCACGCGCCTTACGTCGCGAACCCATAAAACACCAACACTAGTGAAAAGTAAGAAGTAAAAAGTGAAAAGTGTAATGCGATATGCGAGAACAGCGTCTTGCTAATCACCTTTCACTCATCACTCTTCACTGCTTTGTACAGATTAACCAATTCAACCGCCGTCGTAGCGGCTTCAAAACCTTTGTTTCCCAGTTTTACGCCGGCGCGATCAATTGCCTGGTCCACCGTGTCAGCCGTCACCACCCCATAAACTACCGGGACGCCTGTTTGCAAACCGGCTTCGCCGATGCCGCGCGTGACTTCTGCCGTGATGTATTCAAAATGTGGCGTTTGACCACGAATGATCGTGCCCACGCAAATGACGGCGTCAAATTTTTCCGACTCGGCCAGAGTTAGAGCCAACAGGGGAATTTCGAAAGCACCAGGAACCCGGTAAACGTCCACAGCTTTTTCATCAGCACCAAGACGCCCGAGGGCATCGAGTGCGCCTTCAACCAGGCGCGAGCTAATGAAGTCGTTCCAGCGACTGGCTACAATCGCGAAACGAAATCCGTGCCCGTTAAGTTGACCTTCGTGAATTGCTGGTTGCAAGCGTGAACGACTCCGAATACCAGATGCGCCTCATTACGTGAGAGCATTTCGAGTATAGGTGATGAGTTTGGGAGCGGCAAGTTAGAGGCGATTTTAGTAGTGCTCCGCTAGCGTGTTGGTGAGAAAAGAAAGCCTCCGTGCTAATGAAGTCAGTACCACCGCGCGGTAGCGGGTGGCCCGAAACATGATCGTTGGGCAATACCAAGTACTTGTGACTCCTCAATGCGCCATCCAACACCCGCTACCGCGCGGTGGTACCGACTTCATCGCCAGGATTCTCAGCACACACTAACGGATCACTACCGCGATTTTGGTAGGACAGGTATTCACGGCATGTCCCAGGAGTTTGCGTTGTCCAACCGAGGACAGACAAGAATGTCTGTCCTACTTTCATCGTCCTTTGAAGATGGGTTGGCGTTTCTCCAAAAATGCGCGTGTCCCTTCGCGCATGTCATCGGTGCCGAAGAGCGCGGCGAAGAGTTCAGTCTCCAATTTCAGTCCTTCAGCCAGCGGAAGTTCAAGGCCAAGCGTCATGGCTTTGAGGCAGGCACGAATGGCGAGTGGCGCCAGCTGCGCAATTTCATTGGCCAACGATTCTGCTTCAACTAACAAATCCGCCGCGCTGGTCAGACGATTTATCAAGCCGCTTTGTAAAGCTTCTTCAGCGTCAATGGTTTTTCCGGTTAGCATCATCTCCGACGCTCGCCCGCTTCCCATCTCTCGGGCCAGCCGTTGCGTGCCACCGTATCCAGGAATAATTCCCAGTTTCGTCTCCGGCAAACTGAAACGTGCGTTGCTTGAAGCGAGGCGAATGTGGGTAGCGAGGGCGAGTTCGCAACCGCCTCCGGCCGCGATGCCGTTGACTGCCGCGATCACCGGGACCGGGAAGTTTTCGATCTGATTACAAAGTGACTGACCGCGCTCAGAAACTTCCCGAGCCTCGCTTTCCGTCAATTGGGTGAGACTGCCAATGTCCGTGCCGGCACTAAAAGCTTTATCGCCCGCGCCGGTGAGGATGATGGCCCGGAGTTCAGCGTCGTGCGCAAGCCTCGTGAAAGTGTCGCTGAGCGCGACGATCATCTCCCGCGAAAGTGCATTGAACTTTTCAGGGCGGTTCAATTGGACGATCTCAATT
The DNA here is from genome assembly GCA_963724185.1 of Pyrinomonadaceae bacterium. Classification (GTDB taxonomy): domain Bacteria; phylum Acidobacteriota; class Blastocatellia; order Pyrinomonadales; family Pyrinomonadaceae; genus PSRF01. Next base: position 1,242,481 of record CAVRTN010000004.1, read on the forward strand.
GAACCTCTCCGTTCACTAGCGATTAGAGATGACTGCATTGTTGGATCAAAACGAACCGGCGGGGCGAGCCCGCCTTCCCGACTGCAAACTAACTAGTGTTGCGCTACTAATCGTTGCTTAGTCGGTCTTCAAACTGCAAAGCAAAAGTTTCACCCGCAGTCTCTCAGGTTAGGAAGGTGGGCTTGCCGTCCCCCGCTCAACTGCGGTCTACACCAAATTCATCGGAGTCGGGTTCTTTGGATCTTTGTAATCGTAAAAGCCCCGGCCCGACTTACGTCCGTACAAACCAGCCAGCACCATGCGCTTCAATAATGGCGGCGGCGCAAAACGTTTCTCGCGAAATTCGTCGAACATGATCTCAGCGATGTAATACGTGGTGTCGAGACCGACAAAATCTCCCAGGGTAAACGGTCCCATCGGATAGCCGAGGCCAAGTTTCATCGAAGTGTCGATGTCCACAATCGAACCGACGCCTTCTTCAAGCGCGCGGATCGCATCAAGCATGTATGGCACCAGCAGGCGGTTCACAATAAAACCGCTGCGATCGCCGGCTCGCACCGGGACCTTTCCCAGGCGCTTGCCAAACTCAAGACCCTGTTCATAGATCGCCTCGTCAGTCAGGATCGTGCGCACCACTTCAACCAGCTTCATCAAAGGCACAGGATTAAAAAAGTGCAGTCCAATGAAACGTTGCTGGCGCTCGGCGGATGTCGCGGTCATCATCGCGGTGATGGATATCGACGAAGTGTTAGACGCGAAGATCGTTTCGGGCTTACAGATCCGGTCGAGCTCCGCGTAAGTTTTCCTTTTCTCTTCGAGGTTTTCGATGATCGCTTCGATGATGATGTCGCAGTCGCTCAGATCTTGAAACGAGGTTGTGCCGGACAGGCGATCGCGAATTGCTTTTTGCTGGTCGGCGGTGATCGAACCTTTTTCCGCAAATTTAGAAAGCGACTTTTCGATTCCCAGAAAACCCTTTTCAATCAGTTCGTCTGAGACTTCGCGAACTACAGTTTCAAATCCGGCGCTGGCGGCCACCTGCGCGATGCCCGAACCCATCAGGCCGCAACCAAGTACTCCCACCTTCTTTATGTCCATCTCGACTCCTTATCCTCTTCTTTCGTCACGCAAACCATTAGTTTGCGTCGCTCGTTCTCATTAAATCGACGCAATATGTAACTACGATTCGCAAACTAACAGTTTGCGTTACAACTACTTTTGCGGCGGTGTTTCCCCTGCTTCAAACAAGCCGTAGTTTTGCCCGTTGGTTTTTAGCCATAGGTTATATTCTTTGCTCCAGGCAACAAAATCTACCGTCAACTGATGAAGACCCGCCTGGCTCTTTTTCGGGGTCGACGCAGACTCACCGTCGCCCGCGCTCATCTCTTTCGCACGAAGCAGGAAGGCTTTCATTCGTTCCCGCAAATCATCGGCCTTTGGATCGAGCGAAGGCGCTGACTCCAAAGCTTTAACGGCGCCGTCAATCTTGCTCGCGTCGCGGTCCTTCACTGCCTGGTAGAAAGCCTCCTGGGCGGTATTCATCCCTTGGGCCCAGGTCACAAACTTTTTTGTATTCGGATCTGTAACTTGTTCCGGCTGATTTATCAAACTCGCCGGCAACGGATCCCTAAAACGCTTTGCCGTCATTGCGAAACTGAATACGACGAGAATAAGGGCGGCCACCTGGAGCACTCGCCACGTCATCGCCATTCCTGATTTCTCGCCCGGCCGGCGGTAGTCGATCGCGAGCGCCAGTACAGCGCCTGAAACCAGCCCACCCAGATGCGCGGCGTTATCAATGAAACCGCGCATCACGTAGCCGATGAATAGATTCATCAGAATCATAGGTAACAATCCGGTGCCGAAAGCACGCTTGAAACCCTCCGGCAGCTCACGACGGTATTTGATTCCGAAAATGAAGAGCACGCCCACGAGTCCGAACAGTGCGCCGGAAGCTCCCGCGGACGGTTCGTCTGCAGTCTTGAAGATGAACCGCACGAATGGACCACCCGATATGCCGGGCCTGACCGTGAGGTAGCTGGCCACAACTCCGGCGATTCCGGTTACCACCCAAAAGAGGACGAATTTTGCAGAGCCGTAGAGTTTCTCAACATAGGGACCGACTATCCAAAGGCTGTACATGTTAACCAGCAGATGAAGCAGGTTGATGTGAAGAAACATTGGTGTGATGAAACGCCACCATTCGTGCCGCGTCTGAATATAGTGGTTTAGCTTGGCGCCGAAGGGAATGAGCACTTCGTTGGGCAAAGGCGTCACCATGCTGAAGCTGTTTCCGCTCATTTGCCACATCAGGATGAAAATGAAAACGTTTGCGGCGAGCAGGATAATGGTGAACTTATAAGGGCGGTCGAGGACCGCTCGCGCGAAACGCATCGTTTCGTTGTCTACGGGAGGGCCACCGGGTCGCGAACTTGCCGGACGGCCCACACTCGCGCCACAGACAGCGCACTGCGTCTGCCCGGCTCCGATGATTGAGCCGCAGCTGGAACACATGCTGGGCCGCCCCGCATTTGTGTTTGGACTTTGTTCGTTGGGCCGGTTATTTGCCAAGCGCTTACGCCAACAAGCGTGATGCTCTAAATAGAAAGCATCACGCTCAATATTTCTTCAAACTTTGGAATGTCGGAGGCGATTCTACACCGAGATCAGGGGAAGGCGGTAACGAGAGATTGCGGCAGGAACTTCATCTGCGAGTGACTCAACAGAAGTAATCGATCCACGAAACCGCGTGGGGAAACACGAAAATCTGGTTGGGGCAGTTTCGTGGATCGTTTGCTGGCCGTTTTCGACCTAAGGCCAGATTGAATTCAGCAACGCGGCCAGCCGATATCCTCCCCAGGCCACGCGTTTGCGCGCTACCTTCGTGCCGGCTGCGTTGTATGCAGCGCTCGGTTTGCCGCCATTTGTGATTCCCTTGTAAGCCGTAGTCTTCGCGAGCGTGAAGCTTTCCGCTGCCCAGCCCGCATAGTTGAATGGATCGTTTAGTTTCACTCCGGCTGCGGTGGGAGGATTTCCTTTCATGGCGATGACGGTGGCTGGGCCAATCTGGCTGAGCGGCGGCGGCGCGAAATTGGCGCCGGTTTTTGGAAACGTGCCAATGCCGCCGTCCCAGTAGCTGTGAAGGTTCGTCGTCTTGAGCTGGCCGTCGGTTCCTGGAATCTTTATCGACACCAGGTTGCCGCCGCGATCTCCTTCCGGATTCGCGCCGGTGACGCGAGTGGCGCAGTGAAGCGGCTGATGAATGTCACCAACGAAGTGGATGATAAATCTCAGCGCCTGGGCCTGAGCGTTCTGGTCGGTGCTGGTTTTCAAAATGTTTACGTTGTCTTCCAGCGCTTTGACGATGTTATCGGGTTCGGGCACGCCGGAAGGCAAAGCAGTGCCGTCGGTTGAAAAGGGTTGGTCGATAAAGTGCAGTGCCTTGAAATGGTCAAACTGGGCGAAGGGTCTGAGATCATCTGCCCAATGAGCAGCGTTGACGAAGTTAGTGCTTTTCGCTGTAACTGCTTCCGGATCAATTTTAAGCGCGAGCAGTTCGTTTGCTTTGGCCCTGGCTCTGGGGTTGAGCCGCTTGAAGGCGATTGACGCCACCATCATGTGTCCCCCGGCTCCCCATCCCAGCGAGAGAGAAGGCGTCAACAGCAAGATTGACAGGATGCCGATTGCGATTTTGCATTTGAGCAGGCGGCGCTTACTTTCGTTTTTCATGAGATTCTCCTTTGGGGTAAATGACCTGGACCAGAGGGCGTGTGCCCTGCGATCGGGTCAAAGTGAGAATGCAAGCAACAGCACTGAGTGCCGTTAAGAAATTTGACTAACTGTGTACCTTGGTATTGGCGTCAAGCAATGAGAACGCTTTAACGAAGTTGATGACGTATCCGCGGATGTATATCACAAGTGCTTCGGCGTTGCACTAAAACCTGGAGAGGACTAGCAAGATGGGAAGTGCCGACGCCGGACGCGGCGGCCTTCCGATTCTTGACGCGGGCGCGGCGCGTAAACCGCATGGCAGTTTTTAGCTGCCAATGTTTTCCAGCAGGCTCACCAGATCGTCGGCATGTTCTTCTTCCATCGCCAGAATGCCTTCGAGCATTCGTCGCGAAGTTGGATCGTCGTTGCCGAAATACTGAATCATTTCCCGGTAGCTATCGATGGCGATGCGCTCGGCTACCAGATCTTCCTTGATCATATCGAGCAGCGTATCTCCCTCGGCGTATTCCGCGTGACTCTTGGTCAACAACCCGGCGGGGTTGAAATCCGGCTCGCCGTTAAGCTGCACGATACGCGCGGCAATCTGATCGGCATGCGCCTGTTCCTCATTTGAATGCTGGAGAAACTCGGCGGCCACACCCTCCGCATGAATTCCGGAGGCCATGAAGTAGTGCCGGCGGTAACGCAGCACGCAAACAATTTCGGTAGCGAGGGCCTCATTCAGGATCTTAACCGCGGTTTCACGGTCGGCGGTATACCCTTCGGTGACGGCGCCATTCTCGATGTGTTGGCGAGCACGCTCGCGCAAGGTCTTGATGTCGGTCAGAAATGGTTTATCGGTCACGGCTTTTGCTCCTGGTTGGTCAGCCACGGCTTTCACTCCTCGATTGAATTAGGTGAAGCCTGATGTTACTCGCCCGGTGCATGAGGAGCAAGCGACCAACTATTCATGAACATGCTCGGCAACCTCGCCATCGGTTCCGGCGAGCGTTTGATCAAGCCGGTCAACGGCCCGGCGCAGGTGGGGAATCGTTATTGAGCCGCCGACTACGAGCGCGACATTAAACACATCCAGAAACTCGGGTCGGGTCACTCCGGCGGTAACGCTTTGCTTGATGTGGTACGTAATGCAATCGTCACAACGCAGCACTATCGAGGCAACGAGCCCGAGCAGCTCTTTTGTGCGCCGGTCGAGCGCCCCATCCTCGTAGGCTTGCGTGTCGAGCGCGAAGAACCGCTTGATTCCCAGATGATTGCTGCCCAACAGCTTTTCGTTCATGTCCGCGCGATAGCGGTCGAATTCGTCCATTGTTGAATGCCCTTTCTGGTCGGTGCCGGGTATTCTATCCGCGCGCGCCGGAAGTCGCCAGATGAACGAAGACTTGGTTGAGATCAGGAAGCGTGCGGTTAACTCCGTGCAGTGCGCCGAGCTGTCGGAGCTTTTGGCCAGCCGTCCGCGGTAGTATTACTGTTGCCTGCTGAATGTGCCCGAACAATGCGGCGCCATGCCGCCGGTGACCAAAGCGCCGACAGGTCGGCGCTCCAAGGAGATGGACCAGGAGATGAAAGACGAATTAAGAGACGGCGGGGAAGATTCAACTAATCCCGAAGGCGCCATCCGCAAGGTGCAACTCTTCCGTACTGGTCCAACGCAGTTTGGCGTGTATGAAGAACACGTTGCCACCATCGCAGACTGGCGCGAACCAACGCCGTTACCTCATGCGCCCGAATCCGTGTTGGGAGTTGCAAGTATCCAGGGGCGGATGTTGACGGTACTGGATCTCGCTCGTCTGTCAGGCAGCGACATTGCGACATCGAATGAATCGTATCGCCACATAATTGCCTTGTGTGGTGAGGAACAGCTCGCTCTTGCCGCATCTGGCTTGGGTGAAATAGTGGATTTCTCACCTTCGGATTCGAGCGTCAGGGAAAACGGCAACGAACGATTTGTCAGTTGCGTCTTCACTCGTTCAGGCGCAGACGCGAGACTGCTGAACATCTCCGAATTGTTTGCTGCCGCCCTGCATGGACGCGAGCGCCGTCGCCGCCGATTCTGAATCGTTCACCAAGTGTGAAATCCTACCCGCGATGTTAGACTCAAGTTAGAACCGTTTCAGGAGAATTTGACCACAGTTATAAGTTGGCACGTCTGGAAACCCCGACCGATTCCATTCGTCCCGCTGACCGTCCGTCATTATCAACACATGCTCGACCAGGCCTTCACGATTCTTGAATACCAATCTTTGCGCGCGCTGATTCGGCGCGGCGCGCAAACCCCAATGGGCCAGGAGCGCGTTGATGCGCTCGAACCTTTGGAAGATCTTAACGATCTGAGGCGAGAACTCGCGGCGCTGGCAGAGTGTGTAAATCTACGGAAACGTGGAGCCAGATGGGCGTTTAGCGAACTCGCCGATCCGTCACAAAACCTCGGTTTGCTGCGAATCGAAGGAGCGACGCTGGAACCGGGTGCAATGCTTCAGCTCAAGCAGCTCAGCGAACAGGCGATGTCTGCACGCGCGTCTATTCTCGCGGAACGCGAGGAGTCGCCGGCGCTGTGGGCATTCGTTGAAAGTCTTCCGGTCGAACTGAGCCGTCTCGGCGCCCGCATCGCAAACAAGATTCTGCCAAACGGAGAAATCGACGATCGCGCCAGCCCTGAGTTGGCTAGGCTTCGTCACGAAATTGGCGCCTTGCGGTCGCGCATCACGCGCACGCTCGAGAGCCTGATGCGCAAATCGGAAGAAGCCATTCAGGATGAGCTGGTAACCATCCGCAACGATCGTTTTGTGATTCCGGTGAAATCTGATCACCGCGCGCGAGTAAATGGCGTGGCCCATGGATACTCTTCATCGGGCGCTACGGCTTTCATCGAACCGCTCGAGACGATCGAAGCGAACAACGAATTGCAGGCCCTGCATGAAGCTGAAGCGCGCGAGATCTGGAAGATCCTGGCGGGATTAACTGAAGAACTGCGCGCGCAATTGCCGGCTTTGGAGACAGCGGCTGAAGCAGTTGCGCAACTGGATTTCATAAATGCGAAAGCGTCGTTTGACGAAAGATTTCACTGCGTAATTCCAGAGATTGCCGGGTCCGACAAACTTAAGTTTGTCGAACAGGAAGGTCCGCAAATCCGGACCGCGGGCGTCCCGCCCGCATCTTCATCCCCGGTCCCATTCGAGTTGATTGAAGCGCGCCATCCGCTGCTTGAAGAAAATCTGCGTGCATCGGGCGGCTCAGTTGTGCCGGTAACTTTTGCGCTCGATGACCAGCACGACGCAATGGTTATTTCAGGCGCAAACGCCGGAGGCAAGACCGTAGTTCTCAAGACGGCGGGACTGCTGACGTTAATGGCGCTTGTCCGGCCTGTCGGTTCCCGCGAAGCAGGCGCGCGTCCCGTTTTACCGTTCCGTGCTCGCTGACATTGGCGATCATCAATCGCTGGCGGCCAATCTTTCGACATTCACTTCGCACGTCGGCAACATCTCGCGAATGATCGAAGTCTGCGAGGCGCCCGCGCTTGTTTTGCTCGACGAGGTCGGGACTGGAACGGATCCTGAAGAAGGATCGGCGTTGGGAGTCGCCGTGGTTGATCATTTTCGCAAAGCCTGCGGCGCGCATGTGATGGCCACGACGCATTACAGCGGACTGAAGATGTACGCGGGAAACGAAGAAGGCGTGCTCAATGCCAGCGTTGAATTTAATGAGAAAACGCTGCGGCCAACTTACCGTTTAATAGTTGGAGTGGCGGGCTCGTCTTCAGGTCTGGAAATCGCGAGACGGTTTGGTATTCCGAGTGGCGTGATCGATGTGGCACTGGAGTCGGTCAAGGATTCCACGCGGCAGTCGACCGAATACCTGCAACGGATAAAGCGAGAAGCGGAAGAAGCTGAGAGTTTGCGCAAAGCGCTCGAGGAGGAACGCGGCGCGGTGGCTGAAAAGTTTGCTTCGCTCGAGAAGGAAGCGGCGAAGAAGGAGCGCGAGCGCGATGCAACATTTGAAAAGACGCTGGCAGCAACAATTCAGGAATTTGAAAAGCGCTCGCGCGAACTGGTCGCCACGATTCAGGACAGGTCTGCGCGTTTGAAGATCGAGCGTGAGTCGCAGCGTCGTGTGGCTGAACTGAAACGGGAAGCGCAACGCGCCGCCGCGACCGGGCGTGGAATCTCCGCCACGCGCATTCAGGAAGGGAACCAGGCCGCGCAAGCTCGCGGCGTCCGGGTCGTGCGAGACGGCGTCGAGCTTTCCGAAACGCCTGCGAAGGAAACTGAGGCTTACAGCGCTGCCAAGGACCAACGCGATATCGCTGTGGGCGATAAGGTAAGGCTAAAATCGTTTGGCTCAATCGGCATAGTTGACCAGATCAAAAATGGCGAAGCAGAAGTGCGAGTGAAGTCACTCCATTTGAGAGAGAAGTTGGAGAATCTGGAACTGGTGGAATTAACTAAGCCCGCGAAATCCAGGACCGAGAAATTTGCCGCACTCAAGAAGACGCGCAGCGTCGAGGTTAGTAGTCCACCGTCCACAACGGTCGCTCCGAACTCAACGTGATCGGGCAAACGACGGACGAAGCGGTTGATGCGGTTGACAAGTTTCTGGATGAAGCATCGATGGCCAGCCTGGCCCAGGTGCGAATCATTCATGGCCACGGCACTGGTGCGTTGCGTCGCGCCATCGCCGATATGCTAAAAAACCATCCGCACGTTGCGCGCTTCATTTCCGCGCCGCAGGATCAGGGCGGTGCGGGCGCCACGCTGGTTGAGCTAAAGCAGTAGCAGAGTCAGATGCGTTACCCCCAAACATTCATCGACGACCTCAAGCGCCAGGCTGACATCGTCCGCGTGGTCCAGGATTACGTCCAACTCAAGAAGAAGGGCGCAAACTGGATGGCCTGTTGCCCCTTCCACAAAGAAAAGACGCCATCATTTTCCGTTAGTCCGGCGAAGGAAATTTTTTACTGCTTTGGTTGTCACAAAGGCGGATCGGTTTTCAATTTCGTCATGGAGATGGAACGCGTTTCCTTTCCCGAAGCGATCCAGCTGGTTGCGGAAAAATCAGGCGTGCCGTTGCCGGTGATGGTTGACGACAGCCGGTTTCAGGCGCGGCGGCTCGAATCCGAAGAAGTCATTGAACTGAATAAGTGGGCCGCGGAGTGGTGGGAACAGCAGCTCGAATCGAGCGCGGAGGCGAAGATCGCTCGCGACTATCTGTTGCGCCGCGAGATTACTGAAGAGACGGTGAAAACGTTTCGACTGGGTTATGCGCCGGATAGTTGGGATGCGCTTTCCAGCCATTTGCGTCAGAAGGGCGCGACGCAGGACCAGATTGAACGCAGCGGACTGGTAGTGAAAAAAGACAGCGGCAGCGGTTCCTATGATCGTTTTCGTGGCCGGCTGATTTTTCCGGTGCTCGACATCCAGGGAAAACCAATTGCCTTTGGAGGCCGCACGCTTAAGGACGAAGACGCGAAATACATTAACTCGCCCGAGACCGCCGCCTATATCAAAGGACGAAATCTCTTTGGACTGAACCTGACGCGCGATGAGATCCGGCGAAGTGGGTTTGTCATCCTGGTCGAGGGTTTCCTCGATCTGATTGTCCCTTATCAGTTTGGCATTCGTAATGTCGCCGCCAGTCTCGGCACGGCTTTAACGCCGGATCAAGTGAAGCTGTTGGGCCGGTTTGCCCGCAAAGTGGTAGTCAATTATGATGGCGACAAAGCGGGTGTTCAGGCAGCGAAAAAGGCAATCGAAATTCTCCTCGCGGAAGATCTTGAAGTCAAGATTCTGGTTCTTCCGGACGGCGCGGACCCGGATGAGTTTCTGAGGAAGTCGGGCGCGACCGAATATCATCGACGTCGAGGCGAGGCCCAGCCCCACATACAATTTGTAATTGATCAAGCAGTAGGTGATCGCAAGCTCAGTAATCCGGCTGACAAGGAAGCTGCGATTGATGAGGTGCTGCCTTATGTTCGGGCTGTTCACAGCCGGATACAGAAGCGCGAATACTTTGATATAGCTATGGACTCGCTGCGGATCAGTGACGCGTCATTAAGGCGAGAGCTGTGGTATTCGGTTCGCGGGAGTGCGGCCGATGGTGCGCGCGTAGGACGAAAGGCGGCGACGCTTTCATACAGCAAACCAACGGTTGCGGAACAGCAGTTACTTGTATTGCTGCTTGCTGACGAAGCGCTTCGCAGCGCCGTGCTGGCCAAACTTGAGCCAGAAGACTATAACCAGCTACCTACGGCGCCAGTTTTTCAAGCATTGATTGATGGAGAGCGCGAGGGAGCAACGATTGATTTTGATTTCCTGAGCCGGAAGACCGAAGGGGAGCCCGTTGCACAGCTGTTGCCGGCGTTGCTGATGGATGACAGTGCTGAATCGGAGGAGAAACCATCCGATGGTGGACGTTTGGCTGCCCAGCGCTGCGTTGATGCCTTGAGGTTGATGAACGTAGATCGCCGCATCGGCGACCTCAGGGCGGAAATTGCCGCAGCGGAACGCAACGGCGAACTTGAGCGGCGGGACAAGTTATCGTCGGAGCATCTGGACCTGGCGCGGCGGCGCAGTGCACTGCTACCTAAGCCGGAAGCGATGCAGACAGGAAATTAGTTTCCTTAACCGCGAGCGGATTTAAGTTTTAATTTGGAGTAGATCGCAGTTGACTATCGAAGAAAAAGATCGCGACGACGTTATGGAGCGGCTCCTTGAGTTGGGCGGCGACAAAAAATATCTTACCTTCGACGATCTCAATCGCGAATTGCCTGACAATGTCGTTTCTCCTGACGACATTGAAGACGTACTGCAAAAACTCGAAGGCTCAAACATCGCCATCGCGGATTCCGACGAAAGATTGTTGGAGCAGGCCGCTGCCGTTGCCTCAGATGATGAAGATGAGGTTGAGGAAGACGTAGAACTCGATCTCTCCGCCGGGTCGATGGACAAGACCAACGATCCGGTTCGCCTCTATCTGCGCGAAATGGGTGTGGTTCCGCTTTTGACGCGCGAAGGCGAGGTGGCGATCGCGAAGAGGATCGAGCGGGGCCAACTCAAAACCAGAAAGTCGATTGCGCGCTCGCCCATCGCTGTCCGCGAACTGTTAAGAGTCGGCGAGGAACTCGAAGCCGGCAGGGCCAACATCCGCGAGCTGGTAGTTTTTTCCGAGCAGGCCGAACTAAACCCCGACGAAGATACCGATAAGGCCGAGGAATATCGGACCTGGACCATCGAAGGAATTCAGAACATCAGTAAGGTGTTCACGCATGGGCTTAAAGACTGGGAAAAACTTGACGCCGAGCAAAAGGCTGCGCGCGGCAAAAAGAGCGTCAAGGTCATCCGTCTTCGTCGCAAGGTGGCGCGGCTTGCGAGTTGAGATAGCACAGGAAATCGGAAGGCTAAATATTACTGAGCGCGCCCGCCAGCGTTTGATTGGTTCAATCCGTACTGTGCAAAAGGAAGTGCGCGAAGCGGAGCGCGAGATCGAGAGTTGTACCGAAAAACTCAGTCGCAAGCGAATCAGGCTCGAAGATCAGAAGGAATGCAAGCGTCGTATTTCGGCAGCGAAAAAGCGGCTTCAGCAACTTGAAACTGAACAGTACGTTAGCCCCCTCGAGATCAAGCGATCACTCCAGGCAATTAACGTTGGCGAACAACAGACGGGACAGGCGAAGCGCGAGCTGGTTGAAGCAAACCTGCGTTTGGTTGTTTCAATTGCGAAGAAGTATACGAACCGCGGCTTGCAGTTTCTGGATCTGATTCAGGAAGGCAACATTGGCTTGATGAAGGCCGTGGATAAGTTTGAGTGGCGCCGCGGTTATAAGTTTTCGACGTATGCGACCTGGTGGATTCGCCAGGCCATCACCCGCGCGATTGCCGATCAGGCCCGCACCATTCGTATCCCGGTGCACATGATTGAAACGATTAACAAATTGATTCGCACGTCGCGCTCGCTCGTGCAGGCACTGGGTCGCGAGCCCACCAGCGAAGAGATTGCCGGGAAGATGGACATACCCGTTTCGAAGGTTCGAAAGGTTTTGAAGATTGCGCAGGAGCCAATTTCGCTCGAGACCCCAATCGGCGAAGAAGAAGATTCTCATCTGGGCGATTTCATCGAGGACAAGTCGATCCTGAACCCCGCTGATGCGGTGGTAGCCTCCAATTTGCGCGAGATTACAGACGAAGTATTGGCAACTCTAACGCCGCGTGAAGAGAAGGTTATCAAGATGCGATTTGGACTGGGCACAACTGGTTCGGAGCATACGCTGGAAGAAGTGGGCCAACATTTTGCTGTGACCCGCGAGCGCATTCGCCAGATTGAAGCCAAGGCACTTCGCAAACTCCGTCATCCATCGCGCTCTCGAAAACTAAAGGCCTTCCTGGATAACACTCAACTCGGGTAGGACGAACCATCATCCGCAGATGACGCAGATGACGCAGATTCACTCAGGAGAACAGCCATCTCTACTGAGAATCCGTGTAATCTGCGTAATCTGTGGATGGGTTATTTAAAAGTTAGGAAGGCGGTGCTCTTAACGGTGTGGTCAAACGTGTAATTGTACGTATAACCGGGAAAGTTGATGGGCTTGGTAAACTGCACCGTAATTTCCATTCGGTTATCTTTGCGCTCCGGCAGGATCACAGCGTCTGCAGGTACGCCGTACTCGGGCGCTGCTTTGGTGAGTTGGTTCTTAACCCAGGCCGGTTCATATCCCTGGGTGCTCGCGACGTCCGCGTTATGTTGCATCAGATCTTTGAAGAGATACGACTGGTAGGCGACCGGAATGTAGAGGTAGCCGACGTATGCCACCAGCGCAATGACCAGAATGACGATGATGAATTTGAGCCGCGCTCCACCGCGTTCTCCCGCTCTTGCATTTGTCTTCGTCATAGCATTCTCACCCCTCTACCGTGTTCTCAAAACCTTCTTCAATGATTCTCGCAACAGGCGTGCGCTAATCGCTTCACCGTCTATGATTCGCGGATGTCCGATGGCCTCAAGCAGGACCCACTGCAGGTGTCCGCCGACATTCTTCTTGTCACGACCAATCGCGTTTGCAATCTCTCGCAGGTCCAAGTCGTTCGCGGGAGGCAGCGGTCCACAAAGAGCAACTCCTTCGCGAATCGATTCTAACTCTGAGGATGGCAGTAAGCCTAGATGTTTTGACAAATCCGCCGCCACCAGCATTCCGTACCCGACAGCTTCGCCGTGCCTGAAGCGGTGATACTGGGTGACGTTCTCAAGTGAGTGCGCGACGGTGTGACCAAAATTCAGAATTCTGCGTGAGCGCCGGTCATTACGATTGCTGTCCTCTCGTTCGTCGCCCGCCACAATAGATGCTTTGAAGGCACAATGTGCGCCGATCAGCGCTTCGAGTTTAGAGGTGACTAAAGGACCTCCGGTGTTCAGTCCGCGCAGGAAATTGATCGTTTGGGTAAAGAGTTTCCGATTGGCTACCGCGCCCTGCTTTACGCTTTCGCACCAGCCGCCGACAAGTTCGCGCCGAGGCAAAGTTGAGAGCGTTTCAATGTCGATGATGACGGCGCTTGGTTGGTGAAAAGCTCCCACCAGATTTTTTCCTGTGGGCAGATTTACTCCGGTCTTGCCACCCACAGAAGAATCAATCTGGGCCAGAAGCGTCGTGGGAATTTGAACCACCCGAATACCACGCATATATGTCGCCGCGGTAAAGCCGGCCACATCTCCGACTATTCCACCGCCCAACGCCACCACGCAGTCGTTTCTTTCCAGCCTTCTCTCGCTGAGAAAAGAAAGGGCCTTCTCGACGGTGCGGGTCGACTTATACTTTTCACCGTCGCCAATCAACCATGGCGAAACTTCAAACCCGCTCTCTTCGAGGCTCCGCATCACTGCTGGACCGTAGCGAGCGAAGACACTTTTGTTAGAGACGAGCACCGTTCGCTGCGCGGAGTTGCCGACCGCCTGGCGCACCACTGCCCCTGCCCGAGCCATGAGCCCTCGGCCAATTCTTATCTCGTACTTAAGCGGAAGCGCTTTTGTTTGGACGAGTAATCGAGGCAACTAAAACAAACTCCTCTCCCGAGCACAGCGTAAGCAGAAGCACGCGCGTAAGCAAGGGCCTGGTTTTGAGGACGATGGATAGCTTGGTGGCGTTGGGCTTAGTGCCCGCATCCCTTGAGCGTGGTTAGCGGCAAACTTGTTCGAGGTATCGACAAAAAGAATGGGCGCGTAAACTTGGAAGTTTCCGCGCCCATTCATAATTCGTGGTCACTGTCCTCACCCCAGCAACCACTGAGACGGAGGATTCACCAACCGTCTCTTCTTGCCCCGCGCGCTCTATCGCAACGCCTGTGCCGAACGAGATTCTTTGATCAAGGCATCGCTAATCGGGGGTTTTGCTGTGGTTCGGGTGAGATCAGCTGGAATGGCAAGCGCCAGTCCGCTCATCATCGTGTAAATCTTTCCAGAGGCAGGGTAAAAACTCTATTGCGACCAACGCGCCAACCGATCAGCTTCCCAATGCTTCGCGTATGACACCCGCAAGCTCTTTTGCCTGGTTCTCAATTTCGCTCTGGCTCTCGCCTTCAATCATCACTCGCGCCAGCGGTTCAGTTCCTGAATAACGCAGCAGCAGTCGCCCGCTTGATCCCAGCTCGGATTCGATTCGATCCTTAGCTTTTCGAATTGCCGCCACTTCATCGAAAGGTTGTTTCTCTTTGACCTTCACATTCAAGAGTATCTGCGGATAGGTCTGGAAACCAGCCGTCAATTCGTGAAGAGGCTTTCCTTCCTCGCGCATCGCTTTCAAGAGGCAAAGCGTGGTGATTAAGCCATCGCCGGCGAGGCTCAACTCCGGAAAAATGATGTGCCCCGATTGCTCACCACCGAGGCTCGCGCCCGTCTGCAGCAATTCTTCCAGGACATACTTGTCACCGACATCGGTACGCGCCAGTTTGATTCCCTGTGATTTCAAGGCCAGCTCAAGTCCAATGTTGCTCATCACGGTCGCCACAACCGTATCTCGCTGCAGGCGTCCCTGGTCACGAAGATATTTTGCCAACACCCAAAGCGTGCCGTCGCCGTTTACGAGTTGACCTTTAGCATCAACAAAAAGCGATCTGTCCGCATCTCCATCGAGAGCTACGCCGAGATCAGCGCTTTGGTTTTGCACTTCTTCCTGAAGGCTCGCCGTGTGAAGTGAGCCGCAGTCGAGGTTTATGTTGCGACCGTCAGGTGTGTTGTTGATGGCCGTGACAGTCGCTCCAAGCCGCTGAAACAACTGCGGAGCAATAGTCGATGCGGCGCCATTCGCGCAATCGACTACGATCCGGGATCCGCTCAAAGAGATATTCTTTCCGATCTCGTTGGCCAGGAAATCCAGGTAACAGTCTCTTAACCCGTCTTCATCTCCAGGCTCGGGCGCGCGGGTCGTCTCTGTTAACGGAAGATTGTTTGTCGACTCAAAAACATCGCGCTCAATCAGTCGCTCGGTTTCCTCATCCAGCTTCCGACCTGAAGGAGCAAATATCTTGATACCGTTGTCCTGAAATGGATTATGTGAAGCGCTGAGCACGACGCCTGCATCTGCCATTAACGAGCGCGTGAGAAAGGCAACGCCAGGCGTGCTGATAACGCCGGCAGACCTAACTTCGGCGCCCGCGTGCGAGGCTCCGTCGAAGAGTGCCTGTTCAATCCAGTCGCCCGATTCACGCGTATCTCGACCGAATACTATCAACGGCGACTTCCCGAGTTTTTCTTTGAGACGCGTGGCAAGAGAAGAGCCAATAATCTTTATCGTGGGCGCGTCCAGCGGGAATTCTCCTGCTTCGCCGCGAATGCCGTCGGTGCCAAAAAGTTTCTTCATTGAAAGGAATTTTGGGAGCTAATGACGATGAAGAGGTACGGTCACCGCGGCAATGTAGGTTCCACCTGATCTTTGCGAGCCGACTTTGCTGTCGTCGCCTTTCTTCGTGGTTATCTCAACGCGGACCTCCACGTTGGGATCAAGGATCTCGATCTTCGGATCTGAAATATTTATGGCTACGCGCGCCAGGCTAAAGCCTTCCTTTCTTCCGTCCAATCGCACCGTTTCGGTGGTCGCTTTCTGCAGAATGTTTACGCGATCGGCGGGTCCGCGAACTCTAATTCTGCTCGGGTTCACAGTCGTTTCGGTAACTTCGAAGCCTGCCGACACGTCGCCTTCGAATCTGACTTCAACGGGAAGCGCCAGCTCGACAGTTGGTTCAAGGCGAATCGGAATCGTAGCCGGACGAAAGGACAATATTTTCACACCGGGTGGCAGATCCATATGAGTGCTTTCAGGTGAAAGTCGGACCACGCGCTCCCCGGCCTTTTGAGAACTAATATCAACCGTCACCACCAGGTCGCGCAGTTTCAACTGGTCGAGCAGTCCCGGACTTCCGTTGACGGTCACTTCCACACTACTGATCGGGTCATTACTGATTTCCAGCCCGGCGTGATTGAGAAAATTCAGTTGGACGCCTGAGAGGCGCTGGGTGACAGGCTTGTTTTGCCCGGTGACGGCTAACCAAAGCACGATAGTGATCCCCAGGGCGAGCAGTTTCAGACCCCAGTCTTCCAAAAAAATCTTACGCAGCAACAAATCAAACTGCGTCGGCGGCTGCGGCAGCGGAGTCTCTGCTGGGTCGTCTATGTCCTGAAAGGGCATCAGTTAAATTTCGGAGTTCGGAATTCGGAATTCGGATTCAGCGATTAGCAATCAGAGGGATGCCACCTCTTCGGTGTCGGCATCCGGTTCCGGCGGCTTCTCCAGTTGTTTTACTTTCTCGCGCCTGGGGACGATTTCCAGTGCTTGCGAAATTGCGGCTTGCAGCTTGGGTCCATCCAGGCCGCGCTTAATCTCGCCCCGCTTCACAATCGAAATCAAGCCCGACTCCTCGGAAACTACTACCGCGACAGCGTCAGTATCTTCTGTCACACCGAGCGCGGCGCGATGGCGCGTGCCGAGGTCTCTCGAGAGTCGCGAATTTAGCGTTAGCGGCAGAAAGCACGAGGCAGCAGCAACGCGATGCCGACGAACGATCACGGCGCCATCGTGGAGCGGCGACTCCGGGTTGAAAATGCTGACCAGCAAGTCGTAACTAAGTTCGGCGTCCAGCTTTACGCCGCCGTCAATAATGTTTTTGAGACCGACATTTCGCTCGATGACGATCAGCGCACCCGTCTTGGTTGACGAGAGTGTGGTGGCTGCCAGCACCACTTCATCATAGACGCCTTCCCCAAATTGGCCGTGATGCCGGCGCAAAAAAGGCATGCTGAATCGATTGCCAAAGGTGATCAGTGCCTGCCGAATTTCGGATTGGAAAAGGACGATAATCGCGACGCCGATGTAGAGGAGCGCGCCTCGCAGAATGAAGGCGAGCGTTCCAAGATCTTGTTGGACGGCGAGCCAGTAAAGGAGGGCAAAAGCTCCGATGGCGGCGGCCATGGGCGCGGCGCGAGTTCCGCGCACGAGTTTCAAAACTGCATACACAAGCAAGAAGACAAGAACCACGTCCGCGATGTTGCGCGGCTCACTGAGTCTTCCGAGATACTCCGTGTATGGCAGTAGTAGCAGCATTTCTTAAATTCAAACCAGGGAATAGCGCTCTGCTTTTTAGAAGTAGCAATTTAGTGACCCCAAACCGTTTCATCGGTCTTACCAATGGTCTGGAACAAGTTCTGATTTCGTACTTTCGCTTTGGCGCCAAGTACGGCCAGCATTGGTCGGTTCCTTCAGCCTGGAAATGATTGTTCCGCACGGATTATCGCGGAAAAATGGGACTGTGGCAATGCTGATGGGTTGAGCGATCCCGAATCCACACTTGCTAACACGAAATGCTGTTAGTGATTTTCGTGTGGATTAGCAGATCGAAATTTCTGTTCCTACCGGGTGCGCGCTTTCTTAGTCGAGCTGCGCCTGATTTTTCCGCTCAACAGAAATCCGATGAGGTCGCCCTTGCCGTTTATTACCGCAATCGAGCCGACACCGTTTGCCTTCATTAACTTCTGCGCGGAGTCGAGGGTAGTGGATGGGCCAACAAAAAACTGCGGAACGATTGGACGCATGACCGCCTGTACGAGAGTCTTTGGCCAACGATCGCGCGGCAGCGACCTCATGTCCTCCAGCGAAAGTATTCCGTGTAGCCTGCCCTGCGACGCCACGGGGAAACTTGTCTGCCGATGAAGCGGCAGTATGTCGTCAACAAATCGACTGATGGGCAGCGCCGGATCAATCGCTACCGGTTTGGACATTACATCGGAGACGGTCAGCAACTTAGCCTGTTGCGCGCCCTTTACGACTTTGGTGGCAGTGTCGAGCAGAAAGAGACCCACGAGTATTGACCAGCCGCCCATAAAGTAAGGTTCGGTTACTCTCCAATTGGGCGCAACCATGATGTAAATTCCGAACAGAATCAGGACGCCGCCGATCAGCATTCCGCAAATCCCTGCCTTGCGAGTGGCGTCCTGCATGCTGCCACTCGAGCGCCAGAGAATCGCGCGCAGCACCCGGCCCCCATCAAGCGGATAGCCGGGAAACAGATTGAAGAGGGCCAGCAGAAGATTACCGGAGGCAATGAGAAAGAAAACAATGTAGGTCGCTTCGTAGTTTCCGATCGAGGCAATCTTTGCGGCCGCGAAGGCAAGGATCGCGAAGACAAAACTCGCAGCCGGACCTGCGACTGCGATCCGCAATTCCGCGCGCGGGTTCTGAGGTTCGTTTTTGAGGCGAGCGAGTCCCCCGAATGGATGCAGAACAATCTCTTCGATTTCAATACCCTCAGCACGGGCCATCAGGGCATGTGAGAGTTCATGCCCGAAGACTGAAAGAAAGAGTCCAGCGGTCGTAATAAATCCGAGGACCCATGCCGTGGCAGGAGCAAGCGGGGGCACTCCCACGTTGCCTAATTGCAAAACGTGGCTTTGCAGATTACTGGCGATAAGCCAAACGCTAAGCACTACGACCGCGAACCAGCGGTAGTCTATGCGAACAGGAATTCCATAGACGCGCGCGATAGTCAGTTGTCGTTTGAAGAATTCAGGAAATTTCATGACTGGGTCAAAAGCGAAACGCGGCCAGAACATTCAACGCAAAGAGCGAAAAAGGTTTCGCAAAGAAACCCAAAGTTCCTAGGGAGACGCCAAGAGTTGTGAGAGTGGAACTTAAAACGCGCCACTGGCCCGCTGCCAATCAACTTCCCACAAGACCACAGGTTGTTCGCGATTCTTAACCGTGATCGGGTCGCGCGCTTTTAGTTTGTAACGGCTGCGGGCCGCCTTTGCAGTCGCATCGCTCAGCAGGATCTGACCGCCGAGAGCATTTGATTCCAGCCGTGAAGCGGTGTTGACCGAATCGCCGATAGCCGTGTACTCAGAGCGGCGTTCGGAACCGATGTAACCCACCGTCACCTCACCGGTATGCAAGCCGATGCCAACTCCAATCTCAGGCAGTCCCTCCTGCTGCAGCTCCATGTTGATGCCAAGTATTCGCCGCTGCATCGCCACTGCCGTGTTCAACGCATTCGAAGCATCTTCCGGCGTAGTTGTGGGAGCGCCGAAGAGAGCCATCAGGCCATCGCCGAGATATTTATCGAGCGTGCCGCCGTGCGCAAAAATGATGTCGGTCATAGCCGAGAAATACCGGTTCAGCAGACCGACAACTTTCTCTGGCGGCGCATGTTCGGAGATGGTGGTGAAGCCGCGAATGTCAGCGAAGAGAATTGTGATTGTCTGATTAACCCCGCCAAGCTTGAACGACTCGGGATTTTCGAGCATCTGTTTGACTACATACTCCGGCAGGAATCGGCTGTAGTTTGCCCGGGCCACTTCCTCGCGTGCCAGGCGTTCGTGAGCGCGCGCGTTTTCAACCGCGATCGCGGTTTGCGCGGCTACCGCGCTGATCAACTCGAGATCATCAGGCTTGAACGCGGCGAAGGGATCGAGACGGTCGGCATAGATCGCTCCGTGCACGCGCGACTCTCCCACCAGCGGCGCGCAAATCGTTGAGCGAACTCCCTGAGATACGATCGAATCCACACCGGCAAACTGTTCATCGGACGCCGCATCCTGAGATAGCAGCGCTACGCGATCTTTCATAACTTTGCGGGTAATAGTTCGACCAATCGAGAGCTTGCGCGCATGGTTATTGAGGCTTTCATCGCGGGCGCGCATCGCAATCGGATTTAACACCACGTCTTCGGGATTGCCTTTGCCGTCACCTTCCGCCAATAAAGCCACGACGCGATCAGCGGGCGTTGAACGGAAAATAACATCGGTGGCTTTCGCGAATATCGCTTCGAGATCAAAAACGGAACCAAGTGTCTTGCTCATCTCGTAAAGAGCGCTGAGAATATTTGCTTTCCGTTGCAATGCTTCCAGCACTTTGTCACGCGCCGGAGACGTCGGCGTTGTCTCGGATGTCCGGGATCCTAAAACGGTGGACATTACATCGTTGGCCGAGACGACGAGTTGAGTATGGCCCAACGGCCGATCGTCGTAACGCACATCCGTCGTACGTTCTTCCGCTTGCTGGTCCAAACGCAGGGTGCTCGCGCCGATCGTTATGCGGTCGCCGTTTTTCAGACGATACTCGGAATGCGCCCCGCCGTTAACAAAAACCTTATTGGCGCTGCGACGGAGCTGGCCATTGATGATGGCGCCGTCAACTAGCATGAGAGACCCGTCGTCAGCCGGTTGAATGTGGGCGTGATAACGCGAGGCGCGCGGATCGTCGAGCACTACAGCGTTGTCGGGCGCTCGGCCAATAGTGCAGACGGTGTTCGGCTGGAAGTCATACTGCCATTGACGGCCGCTAGCATCAGTTATCTTTAGAAATGCCATGACTAATGAACCGGGAAAAAGCGGCGGGAAGTCCGCTATCGGTCAAATCGGATCCGCTGTCGAAGCTGGCGCAAACTTTCTTGGTCGATCCTAACAGCATGGTTTGGCGGTGACAACTTAATACGTTTATCATTCGACGCAGCTCCCATACGGTTTTTGCATCAATGCCAATATCCGGTCCCACTCGCTATCTGATCATCCTCGGCCTGGTGCTGGGCTGCGCTCAACTCCACCACCCTGCCAGCTCGCAAACAAAATCGATCAAAAAGACGCCCGCGGGCTCTGTTTCCGGCCGGGTCACTCTCCAGGGCAGAGGTAAAGGCGGAATTGTTATCGCCCTTAATACCGAACGATCAGGACCACAGCCTGGTCCAATGCTGAAGGCAACCAGTGATGCTGACGGTAATTATCGAATAACCGAAGTGCCCCCGGGTTTTTATCGCGTACTCCCGCTCGCGCCTGACTACGTGGTGCCCGAAGTCAACCTGAGCCAGTTTGGTTCGAGAGGCAAGGCCCTAAATCTGGCGGACGGTGAAACGGTTGATGACATGGACTTTTCCCTCACCAGGGGAGCCGTGATTACGGGGAGGGTCACCTACTCGGATGGGCGCCCCGTGATCGAAGAACGCGTCTCAATCGCACCTGTGAGGCAGGATCCGGTCGGTCCTTTCTTCAATGGTTCATTGAGCTTTCAAACGGACGACCGCGGCGTCTATCGAATCTTCGGTCTCGCTGCGGGCCAATACAAAGTTTCGGTGGGCCAGCCGGCAGAAGGGTCGGCAATGGGTATTGGCCGAGGCCGTCCCGTGCTCGAACGAGTGTTCTATCCGGACGTGAGCGATGTGAATGAGGCTAAAATAATCGAGTTGAGCGAAGGCGGCGAAGCGGCCAACATCGATATTACTGTGGGCCGAAGTCTGCGTGGATTTACCGCAGTCGGGACGGTACTCGACGGTGAAACAAATCAGCCGGTTCCTAATTTACGATTTGGCCTGCAAAGAGTGGTGGGCCAACAGAGAGCTTTTGTTGGCGCAAGTGCGGTTTCCGATCAACGCGGTGAATTCCGGATCGAAAACATCCTGCCCGGCAAGTACGCTGTGTCCATCATGTCTCAGCCGAACCTTCAGGTGCAGGCCGAGTCCGTAAGTTTCGAAGTGATTGATCAGGATGTAGCGGGGATAAAAGTTAGAACTTCAAAAGGAGCCAGCATCGCCGGCACCTTAATGGTAGAGGGAACTGCTGACAAAGCAGTGCTTGCCCGGATCCCACGATTCCGGCTTCAGGTTTACGTGCAAAACGAGGGGAATCTTTCGGGCGGTTATCAACAGGCCCAGCTGAGTCCGGACGGCACATTCAGCGTGGCTGGCCTTAGATCTGGCACGGCAAATTTCCTACTTGCGGCCGAAGACTACACTCAGCCGAAAGGCTTTTCTCTCGCGAGGATCGAGCTGAATGGTGTGACGCACCCCCGCGGTGTTGAAGTGAAACCCGGAGAACAGATTTCGGGAGTCAAAGTAGTTTTCACTTACGCAACCGGAATTGTGCGAGGCACTGTGAACATCGCAAATGGTCCGCTCCCGATCGGTGCCCGGATCATGGTAAGACTCGTGAAGGCTGGAGAACCTTCGCAGGGGCTGCGGCCACAAGAGGCCGACTCGCGGGGTCACTTTGTTATTGAGGGCGTTCCGGCTGGTTCCTACGATCTATTTGTCAGCACTTTTATTCCCGGTTCGCGCCAGCGTCCGCCGTCGACCAGGCAAACCGTGAGTGTGGCGGATGGCGCAACAATCGACGTCGCGGTGACGCTCGACCTCAATCCCAAACGTGATCCGGTTCCTAATCCCTAAATTCCCAATGAGGCAATGAAGAATTCCGCATTAAAGACTCGTGCTCCGGATTTCGCGCTGGGAATCGCTTTGCTTTTCTTTCTGTCGTTATCTTCGGCGGCGCAATCGCCCGGAGAAGAGACCTCGGCGACCCCCACTACCG
Source organism: Pyrinomonadaceae bacterium (assembly GCA_963724185.1). GTDB lineage: Bacteria > Acidobacteriota > Blastocatellia > Pyrinomonadales > Pyrinomonadaceae > PSRF01. The sequence continues at coordinate 1,265,041 of CAVRTN010000004.1, forward strand.
GAACAATAAGTGGTCGCGTTATCACTGACGCAGGTCACGCCTTGCCCGGGGCAACTGTTTCCTTACGGGGCTCAACGACATTTTCTCAACCTCGAATAGTGGCGACCGACACTGAAGGGAATTTTCAAGTTGCCGGACTTGGCGCGGAGCTCTACTCAGTTTCGGCATTTGCGCCGGGCTACATCTCGCCGCCTCGGGATCCGGATAGTCCCCCCACTTACTATCGAATTGGCGATTCAGTAGACGTGAGTCTGGTTAAAGGCGGTGTGATAACCGGAGCAGTGATGTCCGCGTTTGGAGAGCCGGTCGTACAGATTGCCGTGCGCGCGATGATGATTAGGGATGCGAAGGGAGAGCCATCTCGGTTTCCCCTTAACCACATTCCCAGATCAACTGACGATCGGGGCCTCTACCGAATCTATGGATTGTTGCCCGGCACCTATCTCGTGTCTGCCGGTGGAAGGAATACGTTTGGAGTTAACTCCGGTGCATTCGACACGGACGCGTCCACTTTCAGTCCATCTTCAAACCGTGATACAGCCGCCGAGATTGTCGTAAAGGCCGGCGAAGAAACGACTGGAGTGGACATTCGATATCGCGCGGATCCGGGCCGCGTAATCTCGGGCGTAGTGGTTGGACCAATTGATCCCGCCGGCACTTCGCAGCCGACAGTTAACTTAACGCTGGTGTCCAATGGCGTTCCCCTGGGTACTGCTTTCTCGTTTCAGTCACCAAACAGCAGGGGCTTTAGTTTTTACGGAGTGAGCGATGGCGACTACGATTTGGTGGCGCAACTCTCGTCGGCCCCTGGACAGCTATTGGTTTCTGATCCGCGACGAGTGACAGTCAGAGGCGCAGATATCACTGGCGTAGAACTGGCGCTAAAGCCGCTCGGCTCAATTGAAGGACGCCTGGTATTGGAGCCTTCGCTGGCCCCTGAGTGTCAAAACAAACGGAGGCCATTGTTTCCTGAGACTTTGATTTCAGTTCGAAAGACTTTGAAGACCGCCGAGAAGGAGCAGGCATTTCCGCTGGCGTTTTCTGTGGCGCAAGGTTCGCCTAATCAGTCCGGCGATTTCATGCTGCGAAATCTTTCGGTGGGCGATTACACCTTGCATACCCGCTTCTCCGCAAAGTACTGGTTCATCCGTTCGATATCCCGCGACACTCCCGGACAGCGGCCAACCGCAAAGACCGGCGTTGCCAACCGCGGCTTCGACGTTGCACGAAACGGAGTCAACTTGAAAAGTGGTGAGCGAGTTAGCGGAATTAACATTACTCTCGCTGAAGGCGCAGCGTCGCTGCGAGGAATGATCAAGCTTGCGCCTGGAGAAAGTGTGCCGCCGAAACTCACCGTGCATCTGGTTCCTGCGGAGAAAGAGAATGCCGAAGATGTGTTACGACTGTTTGCCGCGCGACTAAACGCCGACGGAATGTTTGCGTTTAATAATTTGCCGCCGGGAAACTACTGGGTTGTGGCAAGGACAGCCGGAGAAAATGAGTGGACTTCGGATGCAAAAGTGCGGTTGCCGGAAACGGAAATACGGACCCGTATCCGGCGCGCAGCCGAAGCGGCGAAAACCCGCGTTGAATTCAAACCCTGCCAGAACGTGAGCGACTACCAACTACCAATTGCAGTGCCCGTGCCTTAACTATTCGCAGTGAATCTCGTGTGCGTTTCCGCACCTTCGTAAGCTGCTTCTGCGATACCGATGTTTTGATAAAGTCAAGCGGAAAAAACTCCACACATTGCCCAAGTTTTCACCCGCTGAGGGCGGCAACTGAACAGCTTGACGCTTAACGACGCGAGTTGCTAGACTCGATTTACTTACCTATTAGGGCCCGGCGCTTATCTAGCGCCGCTTCGGATTTTCCCCCAGACCCGCGTGCGGCGCAGTCTGAATTTCTCAACCAACGGAGGTGTTGCGTGGGCTTCAAAGTCGGCCAGAAAGTCGTTTATCCCAATCACGGTATCGGAACCATCGAACAAATCGAACAAAAGCAAATCGGAGCAAACTCACTTCCTTTCTACATGCTGCGTCTTGCTGCCAATAATTCCCTAGTGCTCGTGCCTGTTTCAAATGCATTGGAAGTTGGACTTCGTTCACCGATTTCTTCAGGCGAATGCGAAAGGCTGTTCAAAATACTGGAGACTGATTTCTTGTGTCCGGCTAACGATTGGAAAGATCGTTTCAAGGAATTCTCAGACAAGATGCGCACCGGCAATGTGTTTGAAGCTGCCGAGGTGCTCAAACATCTCACTTATCTGAATCAGCTCAAGCCCCTTTCATTTCGTGAGCAGCGAATGCTCGAGCGGGCCCGCTATTTGGTGATTTCTGAATTGGCGGCGGTTTGCCGTCAACCCCAATGCAACATTGAGCCGCGAGTTGAGCAGGCAATCCAGCGTGCGTGTGTCAAACATGATGGTCGTCCCGTCAAGGCGCGTGCTGCCGTCGCAACCGCAGGTCACTAAAATCCAAATCAATCAGCAGCCCGATTGGCAGGCCCCGCCTGTCTTGAAGGTCTGGTAGTCTCTAAGCGCAACCACAAGGCGTGACCCTCTTGTTACACCGGCGCCTCGGTGTTGGTTGGGCGTTTGCCATGCTTCCGAAACCTGACGCATGTTATGATTCGTCGCGGTTCACCATCGTGAAAAAGGTCAGGACGATTGTGGTCGCCTCTCGATTGTAGAATGTCAGAACCTCCAAGTTATGTGCTTAGCCTCGTGATCGAAGCAGCCGATCCCATTGCACCCCTCAGCGTCACGGCGATATTTTTCAAGATAGTCATCGTGCTGTTGCTGGTCTCAGCCAACGGCTTCTTTGTGGCGGCCGAGTTTGCGCTCGTCGGTGTGCGCCGCTCGCGAATCGAGGCCCGAGCAGCGGCGGGGAATCGTTCCGCAAAACGACTGCTCGGTCTACTCAATAACCTCAACGCCTATCTGTCGGCCTCGCAACTTGGCATTACGCTCGCTTCCCTGGGACTAGGCTATGCCGGTGAACCGGTCTTCGCGCGGATGTTGGAGGGCGTGTTCGCGGGCCTTCCGGATGCGTGGAGACACGGTCTCGCATTTTTCATTGCCTTCTCGATTATCACCGCGCTTCATATCGTGCTGGGCGAGCAGGCCCCCAAGTTGGTTGGACTTGCGCTTGCGGAAAAAGTGGCCATGGCCACGTCGCTGCCAATGCTGGCTTTTTATCGGGTGTTCCAATGGCCCATTCGCGCTCTCGATTGGGCCAGCGCGCGCACTGTACGCCTGGTAGGTTTACAAGCAACTTCAGAACATGCCTCGACTTACACCGAAGCCGAACTGCGTCAGCTAATCGATCTATCTCGAGAGGGTGGCCACCTGCGTTCCGAAGAGCGGCGCTTGATTCACAAGGTGTTCGAGTTTTCCGACACTCTGGTGCGGGAAGCGATGGTTCCGCGGACCGCTATCGCGGCAATTTCCAGTGACTGCACTCTTCAGCAGATCACGAAAGCATTTGAGCAGAACCGTTATTCGCGGTTACCCGTTTATCGCGAATCCATCGACGATGTCATCGGTTTTATCCACAGTAAAGATGTGATGCCTTATCTGCTGGAACCTCACAGTTTTCGTCTGGAGAACGTGCTACAGTCGCCGCTATACGTTGTTAACACCGCGCGCCTTGAAGACGTGCTCAGGCAGATGCAGAAAGCCAAAGTGCATTTTGGTTTTGTAGTGGATGAGCATGGCGGACTCGAAGGGATCATAACCCTCGAGGATTTGCTCGAAGAAATTGTCGGCGACATTTCGGATGAGCATGATGAAGAGGTCAACGAGCAGATAACTCCCGCCGGCGAACGCGAGTTCCTGCTTGACGGCGGTCTGGCGGTGCGGGATTTGAACCGCCGTTTGAAGCTCTCGGTGCCCGAGTCGGAAACTTACACCACTATCGGAGGTTTCCTGATGACCGCCGCGGGCCACTTGCTCAAAACTGGCGAGACGGTTGAACACAATGGTTTGGTTTTTACCATCGAACGCGTCGAACGCCGCCGGGTAATGCGAGTGCGACTTCAGTTGCCACCGAAAGAGAAGTCAGAGTCAACGGCTGCCACCGAGAGCGTGCGAGCGGCACACTAGAAATCAAAGAGTTTTGGGAGTGAATGCAAAATGAGTTGGATTGATCAGGTCGCAGCACGGGAGATTCTTGATTCGCGCGGTAATCCGACAGTTGAGGCGGAAGTCACGCTTGTCGGTGGCGAGGTCGGCCGCGCGGCGGTGCCTTCGGGAGCATCAACCGGAGAACACGAAGCGGTCGAGCTGCGTGATGGCGATAAGAAACGCTACGGCGGCAAGGGCGTTTTGAAAGCAGTTAAGAACGTCAACGACATTATCGCTCCTGGGCTTGAAGGACTGGACGCACTCGACCAGGCCGAAGTCGATGGTGCGCTGCTAGATCTTGATGGCACGAAGACCAAATCCAAACTCGGCGCGAATGCGCTGCTTGCCGTTTCGATGGCCACTGCCCGAGCCGCCGCGGCTTATTTGGAAATTCCTCTCTACAAATATCTCGGCGGACCAAATGCGCGCACCTTGCCGGTGCCAATGATGAACATCATTAATGGCGGCGCGCACGCTGACAATAATGTGGATTTCCAGGAGTTTATGATTGTCCCGGTGGGAGCGTCGACGTTTCGCGAAAGCCTGCGCATCGGCACGGAGATCTTTCATAACCTGAAAACCGTGTTGAAGAAAAAAGGTTACGCCACGAGTGTAGGCGATGAGGGCGGCTTCGCGCCGAATCTTCGTTCTAACGAAGAAGCGATCGAGACCATCCTTGAAGCGATTGCACAGGCGGGCTACTCCGCCGGAAAAGATTGTTTGCTGGCACTCGATCCGGCTGCAAGTGAGTTTTACGATGGCAAGTCGTATGTCTTTAAGAAGAGTGATAAGCGGAAACTCACGAGCGATGAGATGGTCGCTTTCTGGAGCGGCTGGGCTGCTGAGTATCCAATCATCTCGATTGAAGACGGCATGGCGGAAAACGACTGGGATGGATGGAAAACCCTGACGGATGAGATTGGCCAGCGCGTGCAACTGGTCGGTGACGATCTTTTTGTCACCAACACCGAATTTCTCCGCAAGGGAATTGAACTCGGCGTGGCCAACTCAATTCTGATCAAGGTCAATCAGATCGGGACGCTTACCGAAACTCTCGATTGCATTGAACTTGCCAGGACCAACGGGCGGACCGCGGTGATTTCTCATCGCTCAGGTGAAACTGAGGATCCGTTCATCGCCGATTTGGCCGTTGCCACTAACGCAGGGCAGATCAAGACGGGATCACTTTCGCGCACGGACCGAATCGCGAAATACAATCAGCTGCTGCGTATCGAAGAAGACTTGCGCGGCGCGGCGCGATACCCGGGCCGTTCGGCGTTTCGTCAGCTTAAACCCGCGGCCTCGAATCGGATTCGGAAAGTTCGCGCTGCCAGAGGCTAGACCTCCTGAGGGATGAATCGCATGAAAGCCGTGCCTGCGCGCGAATGGAAGCGAAACGAACACACCATCAGCACCGACGATGCTCTTCTCGACATCTCTGTTATCCACGACTTCATCGCTAATCAGTCTTATTGGGGACAAGGTCGCCAAATCGAAACTGTCCAGCGTGCCCTCGACAATTCGCTGAACTTTGGACTCTACAAAGGCCGGCAGCAGATTGGGTTTGCACGCATCGTAACTGATTTCGCGACGTTCGCCTGGGTCGCCGATGTCTTCGTTCTGGAAGCACATCGCGGGCAGGGGTTATCCAAATGGCTGATGGAAACGATCCTCGAGCATCCGGAGCTGCAACAGTTTCGGCGCTGGGTCCTGGCCACTAAGGACGCGCATGGACTTTATCGCCGGTTTGGTTTCCACGAACTGAAACGGCCCGAACGTTGGATGGAGCGCCCTGATCCGAACATGCAGGAAGCACCGGATTACTGGCAGGATGCGCCTGACAATTGACAGGAGATTTGTTTGGCAAATGCTAAAGGGCCGATAGCTCTCATCATCATTGACGGTTGGGGTTATTCAGCTTCGCGTGACGGCAATGCCATTGCGCTTGCGGAGACGCCCTATTACGACGAACTTTGCGAAACACTACCCCTATACACTGCTTGAAGCTTCCGGAGACCGAGTAGGTTTGCCCGCTGGCGTCATGGGGAATTCCGAAGTAGGGCATTTGAACATCGGCGCGGGGCGCGTGATTCGAATGGACGTATCGCGCGTTGACTACGAAATCGCAACGGGCGGATTCTTCAGGAATAAAGCCTTGGTCGCCGCGATGGATGGGGTGAAGCAAAAAGGCAAAGCGCTTCACTTGATGGGACTGCTTTCCGACGGTCAGGTGCATTCCTCCCAACGTCACCTCTACGCACTCCTGGCGATGGCTAAGCAGCGTGGACTCGAACGCGTTTATGTCCACTGCTTTCTTGATGGTCGAGACACACCGCCTTCTTCCGCGGTTCATTATGTGTCCGCACTGCAGGCGAAGATTGCCGAGATTGGGTTTGGAAAAATCGCCTCGCTCGTGGGCCGCTATTACGCAATGGACCGCGACAAGCGATGGGAGCGAACGGAGCGCGCTTATGATCTGCTCGAAAACGCCATTGGCATTCGAGCCAGTGATCCCGTTGCCGCAATCCACCATTCATACGAGCGCGGAATCACCGACGAGTTCCTGGAGCCAACGGTAATAGTCGATGAATATCAGCAACCAATAGCCACCATCGAGGACGGCGATACCGCAATCTTTTTTAACTTCCGACCTGATCGCGCACGTCAGCTAACTCGCGCCCTGGCGGTTCCGGGCTTCGATGAGTTTGGCAACGGAAAAATCGGAATAAGACCGCGGATCGATTTTGTTTGTTTCACCACCTACGATCGTACATTTCCGCTGCCGGTCGCATTTGCGCCGCACGATCATAAGAATGTGCTAGCTGAAGTTTGGGACGGTGTGCGCGTGCGCAACTACCGTTTGGCGGAAACGGAGAAGTATGCGCACGTGACTTATTTTTTCAACGGCGGCGTGGAAAAGGAACATGTGTGTGAGCGCCGGCTGCTCGTGCCGTCGCCAAAAGTTGCGACCTATGATCTGCAACCGGAGATGTCGGCATTCAAAGTCACTGAGAAAGTTTTGGACGCAATTGCGGAAGCCGAAACGGACATCTTCATTGTTAACTTCGCGAATCCTGACATGGTGGGCCATACAGGGAAACTCGATAAGACGATCGAAGCATGCCAGTACATCGATACCTGTTTGGGCTGGATCACGAAAAGCATCAAGCAGCGCAGCGGCATCACTCTAATCACCGCTGATCACGGCAATGCAGAACAGATGATTGATCCCAAAACAGGCGGTCCGCATACCGCGCACACCACGAATCCCGTCCCATTTCATTTGATAGAAGACGACTCAAGAGGATTGACAATGCGCGAAGGCGGGGCGCTCGAAGATATTGGCCCAACCATACTTGGTTTGATGGGTAACGAAAAACCCGCGGACATGACTGGGCGCGATCTGCGTGAGTCGTAGTCGACGCTTGCTAATCATTCGGCTGCGTTTACAGAATTAGCAAGATTTCAAGGCAACTGTTTATTGTTTTGAATCCTGTTCATCATGTAAATCCTGTTGAAGTTTAATGCTCTGACCGTTCGCGGTTAGAATGAGAGTGTGACTTTCGATCCGCGCAACATCCTGATCATCGATTTCGGTCAACTCGGCGACGTGGTGCTCAGTTTGCCGGCATTGCGTGCGATTCGGAAAAAATTTCCCCGAGCGCGAATCACGGTAGCGGTGGGGAAGCCCGGAGCCGAGGTGATCGCGTTATCAGGTTATGCCGATGAGACCTTTGTAGTAGATCGCGTGGCTCTTCGTGATGGCTTCAAGCCGGTTTCGATTTTCCGCGTTTTCAAAATAGTCCAGGAGGTTAGACGAAAAAAGTTTGACTTCGTCATCGATCTTCACAGCCTCTCAGAAACAAACCTGCTGGGTTTTCTTTCAGGTGCACCCAAACGCCTCTATTCGCGGCGGCCGGGCAGGTCGCTCGACTATTTGGCAAACTTTCAGCCACGCCCTCCGATAGAAACGGACCATCGCACGCGCCACTTGATCGATCGCTATCTGGACGTTTTGATTCCGCTTGAAATTGCGGACGCCGAACGGCTCCCGACGTTGAAAACCACGCCCGGCGATGACGCAGCAATATCGAGAAAGCTGCGCAAGGCAAAGGCTGATGCGGGCGCCCCTTTGGTCGGTCTCTTCCCCGGCGCCGGTCATCCCAGTCGGCGCTGGCCGCTCGAACAGTTTGCCAGTCTCGCAGACTTCCTGGTCCGAAACGATCAAGTGAAGGTCGTGGTCTTTCTTGGCCCGGAAGAAAGCGCGCTCGTTAAGGATGTGCGTCAACAGTTTCCACGCTCTGTGGTAATTCTGGACCAGCTTAATATTCCCCAACTCGCAGCAGCCCAGGCGCGGCTCTCCGCTTTTGTTTCAAACGACACAGGTCCCATGCATATTGCTTCGGCCGTCGGCACGCCGGTGGTGTTGTTACTGGATAAGCGCGCTCCCGAGAGTTATTTGCCACAGGGCGACCGCCACCGTGTTATCTACAGCAGTGTCATCACGGATATCGCAGTGGAAGAGGTTTATGAAGCGACCCGATCAGTGCTGGCGTCGGAGCGCACCGCGGATCTGTTTGCGGGATAGGCGGTCGTGGTTAGCGCGTAACAGTCGTTTAGTATTCTCTTTTTTTGCCCTCCCTCAGTTAGCCGAGCGGTTTTGACCAATTACATAAGGGACTCCAGCAAAATGCATCAGCAGTACAGCAAGCATCGGGTTGTTCTAGTAGCGGGCTTCGTGGTGGTGGTCACTGCGTTGATCATCATCATGTTTCGACCTGCGACCACGGGTCGGGCCAGCGACAAGACTCAACCTCCGGCGCTGGCAGCCCCCGGCGAGTCAAAGTCTGTATTTACATCTTCAGCGGCCAGGGAATTGGCGAGTCAGATTGATCGGACTATAGACGAAAGCGATCTTGCATCAGCTCGGTGGGGAGTGTTGGTAACTTCCCTGACAGATGGTTCTACTCTTTATCAGCGAAATGCCGATAAGCTCTTTACTCCCGCGTCCAACATGAAGATCTACACGACCGCGGTTGCCCTCGACTTGCTGGGCTCCGACTTCCGTTGGCGCACCTCGGTATATTCAACCTCGCAGCCCGATGCGAACGGCAGGATTGCAGGCGATCTCGTTCTCTACGGCCGAGGTGCGCCTGATTTTGTCGTCCGCAGCGATAATCAGGAACGCGGATCGATGGCAAAGTTGGTTGAGGATCTCTACCAGCGCGGGGCGAGACGGATCGATGGCAATGTGATCGGAGACGAGAGCTATTTTCGAGGTGACCCGCTGGGTGAAGGCTGGCAGTGGACAGATCTCCAGTGGTATTTCGCTGCCGAGGCGAGCGCTCTTTCGATAAATGGAAATGAAGTGGGAGTTAATCTGATTCCATCGTCCAAATCAGGTGATCCACCCGAGTTGAAAGCTGCGGAGCCTTCGGCATACGTCAAAGTTGAAAACCGAATGGTCACCGGGAAGCAAGGCACGCGACCAACTATTGGAGTGCATCGCGGCCTTTCGGATAACAACGTACGGGTATGGGGAGAATTTCCGCCAGGCAGCAAAGGGTTTGGCGCGCGTCTTTCGGTGCACAACCCAGCCCTGTGGGCAGCCAACATGTTCAGAGATGCGCTCCAGTCTCGCGGAATAACAATCGCAGGTGGAGTCCAGTCGCGGGATTCGAGAGTCGCGCAGAGTCAACGGTTTGACCCCGCCGGAGCAGTTGAACTCGCATTTGTGAATAGCCAGCCGCTGAGCGAGATCGTCAGAAATACCAACAAGAAAAGTAACAACCTTTATGCGGAGTTGATTCTCCGTACCATTGGCCGCGAGCGGGAGCAAATGGCCGCGTTACCGACCGAGATTGGAAGGGAACGCGGTGATGCTGAGGTTGGGTTGGCGGTGATACGCGTGTGGCTGACGAAGGCAGGGGTGCAGACTGGGCGTCTGGCATTGCACGACGGATCAGGGCTCTCGCGCCTGAATCTGGTTACTCCCGAATCCACCGTGGCATTGTTGCGCGCCATCGCTACCAAGCAGTCCTATCAGGTTTTCCACGAGTCGCTGCCAGTATCCGGACGCGACGGAACGCTGGCCGATCGCCTGAGAACCGTCGCGGATCGCGTGTCAGCGAAAACGGGCTCCTTAACTTACGACACTACGATTTCCGGTTACCTCACCGCCTCGGACGGACAGATTCTTGTCTTCTCAATCATGTGCAACGACCAAACCCAAAGAACGCACACAAGCCTCCTCGCTGATAAGATATTGGGCCTTTTGGCCGACTTTCCTGATGTTTCGACTAAACCCAAAGCGAAATCTCACTAAGATTCTCACTCTCCAGGCCAGCGAATGTTGGCTATAGACAAACATCGTTTAACCAGTTATTATTAGCGAGCCATTCTGCGGTTGGTCAATCCAACCCAAGGCGCCGGTCTCACAGGCTTCAAAAGTCACACCGCTCCCAGTCAGGAGACAATCAATGTTCAGATTGAGACGCAGCATCGGTTCAATATCAATCACGCTGGTCTTCGGCGCTTTGTCGATGTCAGCATTCGCACAGTCGACGCTGACCGCAAAAGTCACTACCCCGCCATCGCCAGTTGCCGCTGCCGAGGAAAACGACCGCACCAGAGATGGATTGGTCGGACCAGTGCGGCGCGTGCGCACGGAAATCGTCAAGCTCTCGAGCGAGACTGGAAGGCTGGCGGAAGGCAAGCGCTCGGTGCTGGAGATCGTGGCCTATGACATCAAAGGCGCCAAGATTGAAAACCAGTACTTTCCCATTGCTGGCGCGAACCTCACCGGCAAAGAGGTTTATAAGTATGACGATAAGGGCAACATCAGCGAGATGACCCTTACCAATGCCGATGGCTCTTTGGTCAGCAAAGAAATCTACAAGTATGAATTTGATTTTGTTGGCAACTGGAACAAGATGAGTACGTCGGTCGCTGTGATCGATGCAGGAAAAATCTCATTCGAGCCGACCGAAGTAACTTACCGCTCAATCATGTATTACCTCGATGAGAAGATGCTGCGCATGGCCCAGCCTGCTTCAGCGCCGGCGTTACGTACCGCCCGCGGCAGCTAAAAGTGCGCCGGGCCCAGGCGTGGACATGAAGAACAGCGGCACTGCCTTACCGAATAACAATTCGACCGCGGTTCAGAAATCAGTGACCGTGCCGAAAGCGTCCGCCACAATGGACAAGGGTAACGGCATTGGCTCGGTGGAACTAAGTAGCCGGCCGATTTCAAGCCCACCAAATGTCCTGGTTAAGCTTGAAGGTGAACCTCCGCCGCCGGCGCCCAGACCAATCCTCAAGCCTGTTTCTGGTGGAGTACTCAACGGAAATGCTATCAGTTTGCCGTCTCCCAACTATCCCGATCAGGCGAGGCGCATGAGGGTGTCAGGGGCAGTTACGATCGAAGTTGTCATAGATGAAACTGGCAGGGTGATCTCGGCCCAGGCCACGAGTGGTCCCCTGGCCTTGCGGGAGGTTGCGGTTCAAGCTGCACTGAAAGCGCGCTTCTCACCCACGAAACTTTCGGGACAACCAGTCAAAGTAGCGGGAACAATCAACTACAAGTTTACACTCTCGCCTTAGTCTTCATGGACCACCGCGTCCAAGCGGAACCTTCCGTCCTGATTCATCTCTGTGAATCTCTCGTCTTAGAGGAGCTAATTTCCGATGGCACTAACCGGACATCTGAGCGACCTTTCGCTTTCCGAACTAATCGAATTCTTCTGCAATCAACGAAAGACCGGACAGCTCAAGGTCCTCTATCCGCAAGGTCATGGCTCCTTCTATCTTCAGGCGGGTTCCGTGGTTGACGCCCGCATTGGAGTGTTGCGCGGAATCGACGCGGTCTATTTTGCTTTAACTCTCCCCAACGCTAGATTCGAGTTTGGCGGCGCCGATGAGCCAGTGGAGCGAACAATCAATCAGCCCTGGACTCAGGTTGTATTGGAAGGCTTGCGTCGCCTGGATGAAGGCATCGTTCCCTCCGATGCGTTTCCTCCGGATTATTCCGCGGAGACCAACGAGATAGAACCGGCTCAAAGCGATATACCCGACGCTGATTTGGAAAGCTTGCGAGTTCCGGGATTCCTTTCATTCAATGCTGAATCTGGCGGAAAACGAAGGGGCTTGGTGGCAGGCGCCATAGCGTTTGCAGTTGTTGCCAGCGTAGCGGCTCTGGGTGTGCCCGCAGGTTGGTATGGTCGTAGCAAACAACCGGCAGTTAGCCCAACAGTAGAGACGCAGCCGAATAGCGCGGCAGTGCCTGAGACGACGGCGGCGACAATACCAGACGAGACGACAAGCGAAGTCGCGGAGCCATCAGCGGAGGAACAGAACGACGCTGCACTTGCAGCAAAGCGCCGGCGAGAAATGGAACGAGCGAAGGCCCGCGAAGCGAAGGCAGCCACTGATGCGGAGACTGCGACAAATCCAGCCGCTCCCATCCCGACGCCCATTGCCGCAGCTCAGCCAAAGAGTGGTCCAAAGAAAGTAGTTGTGACCGTTACTTACGACGAATCGGGGAGGGTGACACAGGCATCCGGCGGCGACGCCAGCGCGGTTAGAATTGCGCGGCAGAAACGCTTTCCACCAGGAAAAGCCGGTTCTGCAACAGTGACCATTCCCATCAATTAATCCAGACGACTAAAGAAAAAAGGGCCACGAGACGGACGATGCAAGTTGGCTAGTCCAGTCGCGCGGCCTTTCCTATTTTGGTTGGCGTGGCCGGCTAAAATATTTTTCTGATTTCTTCGTCGGTTAAGACTGACGACGCCTGCTTGGCCCGCTCATAGATTCGATTGACTGTCTCTTCGTCAGCTTCCAGTCCGCGCTTTTCCAGCCAATAGACGACATTTGATTTGCCGCTCATTGGTCCGATCTCCACTACCTGCTCGAGACCAAACTGTCCTGCTGGCACGCCGGAATAAACGAGATCGGCAAGTTCCCTGTCTCCCTTGCGATAACTTTTTATCACTGCCGCCGCGTGCACTCCGGTCGCGGTGCGAAATGCATCGCGTCCAAAAACCGGATAATTGAGTGGAATGGTCCAATCGCACGCTTCAGAAGTTAGGGCGCAGTATTCGCCTAAACGCGACAAGTCGTTTTGGATCCAACCCAACAACTTCAGGTTGACCAGCAACTGGTCCATCGGAGTATTTCCCACTCGTTCGCCGATGCCCAGCGCTGAACCGTGTACCTGATCCGCACCGCCCTGGATCGCGGCGATCGAATTGATCACTCCCAGGCCTCGATCCTGATGGCCATGCCAATCCAGCCGAATGTTGCCGCCCTGCTCTTCGATAATGTTCTTGACGAAACGAACGACTGCGCGCGCGCCGTCGGGAGTTGAATGACCCACCGTATCGCAAACGCATACCGCCTTCGCACCACAACGGATCGCCGTCGTATAAAGTGCGCGGAGCGTGTCAGGATTTGCCCGGGTCGTATCCTCCGTGACATACATCACGGGCAGTCCTTCGCTCACGGCAAACGTCACTGCCTCTTCAGTTAATTGCAACAGCTTTTCCAGCGTCCAGTCTTCGGCAAAGAAACGGATCGCCGAAGAACCGATGAACGTGCAGGCTTCGATGGGGATGCCGGCGCGTTGCGAGATGTCGACTATGGGTCGAATATCGTTGCGGTGAGTGCGCGCGGCGCAGTTTGGCCGGAGCTTCATTTTCTTGTCCGCGATTTCGCGGGCCATGAGTTCGACTCCCGCCGCATGCGTTCCACCTGCGCCCGGCAAGCCGATGTCAGCAGTGTCGATCCCGAGCGCGTCCATCAGATGAAGCAGTTCTATTTTCTTCTCAACGGCAGGCTCGCTCACGGACGGTGACTGCAACCCATCCCGCAAAGTTTCATCATCAAAACTGATCGGACGGTTAGGCGCGATCAGCGACGGATCGATGGTGTTCCAATCGTAAACTAATTCCGCGAGCGACAAATCGAGAAACCTCCGGGGCGACGTTTAGGGAGTTCAGCGTACAACCTTCAGGTTGCGACTTTCACACTGACCAAACTCCAGGCTACAACCTGCATGATCAACTGGGAAGAAATTCGATTACAGCAACCTGCCGCTGTCGATGTCAAGCCGCATACCCGTCGCGCTCTTTTGACGCCGGACGTGGCTCTGTTATAGCCTCTGACGCGCTTAAGCCAAGGACGAGTTTCGTAAGATTCACTGACTTTGAACCCGCAAGTCCAGCCCCAGGTGAAGACGATCGCGCTAGGCTCTGATCGGGCGGCCAAGATCATGGCCGTGCGCGCAAGCATTTCCCGCGTGGCTGAGATCGATTCCTCTTGGCTTGACGCGCATCTGATTGCCCGCCCGGTGGAGACCAACGTGCCGGCGATGCCTTTAAACGATTGGGAGCTAATGCAGGGCGCGCGCGAGAGGGCCCTCGCGGTTCAGGATTTACTGCGCAAACAAAGGCGCGACGCCGATATTTTTGTTGGACTCGAAGGCGGATTTCATTCCGTTTCACTCAGCGGCGAGTGGCACACCTTTCTAAAGGGCTGGGCTTACGCAACTGATGGAACGGTTGAAGCGTTTGGCGCGACGCCTTCGATCGGTGTGCCGACGGAGTTGGCCAGGAAAGTGATTGAAGGACGCAGGGAACTGGGATTGGTGATTGATGAAGTAGCAGGAATTCAGGATATCCGCAGCCGGCAGGGCGCCTGGGGAATTCTTTCGCGCGACCTGGTGACGCGTTCGATGAGTTTTGAAGTCGCGCTCGTCGCTGCTTTTGCGCCATTCTACAATAAGGAGTTGTACACCTAACGTCGCGCAAATTGTTAGTTTGCGATTTTGCAAAACGTTAATATCTGATCGCATAACCTTTACCATGGACGAACTAATTGCACAGACCAACGACAGCGAACCGAGTCATCATCCGCGCACGACGGCGGGGTGGGTTGAAGTGATTGCGGGCTCGATGTTTTCGGGTAAATCTGAAGAGCTAATTCGGCGGCTGCGACGCGCCAAGATTGCGCGACAGAAAGTTCAGGTGTTCAAGCCGGAGATAGACAGTCGCTATTCGCATGATCATATCGTTTCCCATTCTGAGATGCGTCATGAGTCGGCCAACATTCGCAGCGCCGCGGAGGTGTTGGCGAAAGTAGATGCGGACACAGAAGTGGTCGGGATAGATGAGGGCCAGTTTTTTGATAATGAGTTGGTGAACGCTGCGAACGAGTTGGCGAAGCGTGGGGTCCGCGTAATCATCGCGGGATTGGACCAGGACTACACGGGCAAGCCCTGGGAACCAATGCCGCAGCTTCTCGCAATCGCAGAATACATCACCAAGACACACGCTATCTGTATGAAGTGTGGCCAACCGGCAAACTACACCCAACGCACGGTTGAATCCGAAGAACGTGTAGCCGTCGGCGGCGGCGACATGTACGAAGCCCGCTGCCGCGGTTGCTTCGTCCCGCATGCCGATGCACCCACCGTGCACACGGACTAGTAATCCTCGAAGTCAATTTCCGTTTCAGGGTCATAATGTTGCGCGATAGATCCCGGTCCCCTTCAAAAAGGAATTCCGAATAGTGATTATCGTGAGCGGAGTGCGAGGAAATAATTGCCTTCGTTGACTTTTGGACTCACAAAATAATCATCGAACCGACACGGAATATTGGGTGGCAAACTTTCGTAGCGGCTCAGAGAAGGTCTATTTGACTACTTGAAATGAATAGTCGTCGAGATTGTCCATCTGGCCTGAAGGGGTCAAGCCATCAAGGTGAACTATGTAGGCGCCTGAAATAAGGTCTTTCGAAGGGAGTGAGAGGAAGAGGTAAGGGGCGGACCTCGCGATGGGAGACTTCAGACGTATCCTGCGAAAGACCCCAGTCTCGTCTTCGGCGGGTTTGATTGTGACGATGTAGGTGGGATGTTCGTTCGTCGCAAGAGCAATCTGTATTCGTGCCGTTGTTGTGCCGGGTCCTATAGTTAGTATTGACTGACTGCCACCGCCCCGCAATGAACCCGGCATAAGAAGAACTGTTGCGACAGTGCTGAGCCTGGGCTGCGGAGTTGGCGGTTCCTTAACCTTGTTAGCTGGTTGCGATTCGTCAGGTGATTTTGGATCCTCGGGCCGCTGGTCCTTCGCTTGTTTGTCGGCGGCAAGCTTGGCCTCTCTGGCCTGTTGCTCACGTGCAAGTTTATCTGCTTCGTCTTTCTGCCGCTGCACTGCCGCGCGCTCAGCCTCACGCCGCACTGACTCACTGCGGAAACGCGAGATGAGGACCACACCTGCAACGAGAATCAGGATCGCGCAAACGGCGAGCGGTGTTGCGAATGCCGGTTGTTGCGCGAAGAGACCAGCCAGCCATCTGTGTTTCGGTTTAGGTTTCGCAGAACTTACTGGAACCGGGCGTGGGATGGATTCCGCAACTTCAGTCTCCGAAAAGGAATCGGCTTTCTGTGCCAACGCCCGGGCGAAATGAACTCGCTCGACAAGTCGCGGAGACGCCACGAGCCTTGCTCTAAACTGTGCTTCCTCAGTGCCAGATAAGTCGTTTCGAATGTAGGCATCGATTAATTCGTCTTCGGCAATCTCGATCGCTTCAAATTTGGTGTCATCGGCAAAGAATGCCTCTTCCATGCGAGCCTTATCGTCCTCGTCAAGGGCTCCGAGAAGGTATCGCCTCAATTCCGTGTCTCTTTTTGTGGTTTCCGACAATGCTCCACCTTACTTAGAGTGACATAAGAGCTAGTTTTGTTTCCACTCAAACTGGCTGCGCGAGGCAATCTCTGACACACTTCTCGATCAACGTTCGAAGCCGATAAGCCCTAATCCTCAAGGCATTTAGCGGGATACCCAAGCCATCAGCCAATTGCTTACGCATGTCAATCTTTGCTCGCTTTTCGTAGTGATGGTACTTGAGGATCAACGTGCGATTTTCAGTGGTCAGTTTGGCCATGCATTGATCAAGGCAACGCAACCGCTCCTCTTTTTGTTCGTCCTCAAAGTGTTCCTCGGCCGCTGTTTCAGGGATTTCGTCCAGATGCACAGGATTGCGGTTACGTGGTTTTAACGACTCCAAAAATACCAGTCCCGCGACAGTAAGAAAGAAGGCAGTAAGGTTAACGATGTCTTGGCCATCGTGTATCTTCCGAGCTACGCGATTGATTGATTCGTCAGCCAGGTCTTCCGCTGAAGAACACGCATTCCATTCGAAAAAACGGACCAGCTTCACGCGCATCACTTCATACCTCTTACCAGCCTCCTCACGGTTGGGAGAGAAGCGGTCAAGCAATTTATCGAGAGCTTCGGCGGTCAACACCCACTTACTCTGAGTTACAGGACGTCGCTGGGCTGATGCCTCCTTGCTTTCCTTTGTGTCTGGTTCTGGTTCCGACGGCGTCAAGAGGTGACTCCAGTCCTTATTCACTGAGATGGACTTAGACTGGCGGGATTATAGACCGAAATGGAACTCGAAGGCGTGATTAGTTCCATTCACCCTGAATGAAGAAGCCTGCCCAATAGTATGGCGACTCCCAACGTTTCTGTCGCGACATCCAACGTTGGGCCTCGCTCAATGCCGCGGCCGGCTTGAGTTTGTTGGTGAACATCTGTTTGTAAAACTCGGCCATCAATGCGGCCGTGGCTGCGTCGTCAACTTTCCAATAACTCGCAACTACGCTTTTGGCGCCGGCATACATGAAGCCTCTCGTCAGCGCGATGAGACCTTCACCTTTGATCTGTTTGCCCACGCCGGTTTGGCAGGCACTTAGCACCACTAACTCAGCTGGCAGGTTCAAATTGTAGATTTCGTGGAGACGAAGGAAGCCATCCTGCTGCTCCCCCTTTTCATTGATCCTCGACAGGACAATACCGGATAGTTCGGGGTGTTGAAGGTCTAAGATCCCATGTGTGGCAAAGTGGATGATCTGATACTGCGACAACTCCGGACTTATCGCCGTCTCCCGACTCGCATCGAAGCCTAAAGCGGTGAATGCCTTGTTGGGTGAGACCGCGCTCAAGATTGACTTGGCTTCCTGTCTCGAGAGCACGAGCCGCTGCATTTTGTCCGGATTGAGGCCGACATCCCGCAATGCGGTCGCCAGCGCCGCAGGTGCATCTGAGGCTGAATCTGGTGCCGTATCTTGAGGAATCTTTTTGGCAGGGTCTGCCCGGTTTGGCAGTGGGGCGGGGTTTTTCGAACGACGATTCTGCCGGGCGAGGATCTTGGCAACGCGGTCATCTTCCGTCCCAAAAACAGGATCGGCAAGAACAGCCACGGCGTAGGGTGCTAGTTTGCGATTTCCAAGTTCACGACGCTGCAACGCCACCACCGAAGCCGAAGGAAGAGTAATGATGTCGTGTTCAGTGACGAGTAGTTTTGTTCCCGCCACCCCTGACTTGGTTCTAACTTTGCTCGCGGTTGGCTCAAGGACTGAAGGGCCGCTCGGAAGCGGCAACGCAGTGAAAGGGATTACCTGCAGCGCGCCGTCGGCAACTATCACCACGCGTTTCTTGCCCAACAGGGAAGCCACCGGCTCGATCACCATTTTGCTCAAGACAGCAGACGCTTCGGAAAAGTCCTTATCAGCCTTCGCTACCCGCAATTGCCGCTGCGGAAAACTCTCATTCTTCTCTTCACGATTTCGCGCGGTCAGCGCTTCTGTGACCCGCCGCGCGACCCCTTCAATCTGATCTCTTGCCGGTAATTCGAAACCGTCGATCGACTTTGGGGTGACGACCCAAACATAGCTGCGCTTGTCTCCCAATGCGTACTCGAGCAAAAGCGTCTCAGAGTCGAGCAAGCGCTGAATCTCCGCTGTGGTGCGGGGTATGGGCTGAACCAGCCCAGAATATTTTGGACTATTACGCTTGATCTTGTCCCACAACTCTGAGTCTTCAGCGATCAGCTTGGCCAGATCCTGCTTTAATTGTTGAAGTTGGTCTTTGGGCTGGATCCCGTTGAGCATTCGTGTTAGGGCCGAGGACTTTGCGTGGAGTTTCGCTTGTATTTCCCTTCGTCGATGTAACAGTTCGACGCTGGAATCCTGGGCAGAGTCGGTACCTACTTCAGTCAAAGTATCGATCAAGCTCCGGGCGCGTGATCGTTCACTGGTCTCCAGGGCGCTCGCTAAAGAAACGGCCGACCCATCTCGCTTATAGAAATCCATGTGAACGTCAATCAGATGTTCATAATAATTCTGCTTGGTGGCAAAGTATGAGGTTCTCAGATGATGATTGGTTACCCTCGTCCGGAGCGCTTCAACAATGCTTATCGCTTCGTTACCCAACTTAAGAGACTCTGTGAGATTGCCTGCTTCACGCTGAAAAGAAGAAAGGCCCACCAGTGAGGAGGCCAGACCAAGCTGGTCCTCAACTCTTCGCCAAATCTCTATGGCCTGTCTAAAACTATCGCGCGCTTGCTCAGGCTTGCCGCTGAGAAGCAACGCGCGTCCGAACCTGTCCAGAGTCACTGCCTCACCTCTGGAATCCTCAGCGTCGCGACGAAGTTTCAAGGCCTTTTCGTAATATTTCAGTGCCTCAGGAAGATTACCCTTAAGAACATAAACGGTCCCGATGCCGGTTAAAGCCTCGGCTTGGCGCCGTGGGGACTGGGGAATAAGTAGAGAGTCATTGTAGCTCTTCAGCGCTTCGTCGAGATTGCCTTCGGAGGCTTCAACTCTAGCTATGTGAGCTAACACATTTGCTTCGGTCCCTTTGTTGCCAACGAGCCGGGCAAGGTTAAGGGCTTTGGAATAATGCTCCCTCGCCTCCTCTGGGTTCCCCAGCGATTCGTACGTGTCGCCCAGGTTATCCAACGCATCCGCTTCTCCACTGCGATCACCAATTTCGCGGTAGAGGTCGAGAGCCTCCCTATAATTGTCAATCGCCTTTTGCCAATCACCCAATTTTTCGAGGACAGCAGCGCTGTTATTAAGCCCTGTGGGGATCTTGCTCCGATTGCCCAACTGTCTCCAGATTGCGAGAGCTTCGCTGAAGTGCTTGAGCGCCAGATGTGGGTCTCCCAGGACATCGTAAGTTGCCCCGATGTTGTTAAGTACGTTTACCTCGCCATTTCGATCGTGCTCCAGTTGCCTGAGCAGTAAAGCTTGCTGGAGTTCTCTCAGCGCGTCGCTCGGTTTGCCAATCATCGCCAGAACGTGCGCAATGTTGTTGTGTGCCGACGCCAACCCACGCCGGTCACCCTTTTCGTCGAACAGTTGTTTCGCTCGTCTGAGGAACGTCAAAGCGCGGTCAAATTCATTCTTGTTGTCGTAGACAACACCAGCGTCATTCAGCATCCCGGCAGTAAGCCGCCAATCGCGTGGCGCTAGCTGCATCGAGAGCCCTTTATCGAAGTTCTCCAGGGCCAATTTGTAATCGCCGAGCAGTTTGTAGATTTGGCCGATACGAAAATAAGTCATCGCTTCACCGCGACTATTTTTCGCGGCCTGCCAGTGGGGTAGCGCTTCTTTGAATCGGGCGATTGCCTTCAGCCTAGACTCACCTAGTGTCAATTTCTGTTGCTCAAGTTCGGCCGGTGTCGGATTGCTGAGATGATCCGCCTCCATGAAGATTCGCTCAGCGGACACGCGGTTACTGTCGGTAGAGAGCGTTGGCCGCAACTCTTCGACTAAAACGACAATGCGACCGGGATTTGCGGCCTTGTCAGAGGAACGCACTTCCAGATTGATCTCGCCGCTCGACTCGGAAATCCATGAAATACATTCCGGCCCAAAGGTATTGTTGGGGCTATCCATCTCGGCCAGAAGTTTTCCGTCAGGGCTGCGTAAATTAAGCGTGACATTGATACCTTGCTGCTCGACCGAGAGGCGCACGAACTGGCCTGCCGCGAGAAGGATCTTAAAGGTCTGAGTTTCCCCTCCTTTCAGCTCCCTATCGAAAGCTTCATTCAGCCTCAGCACCAAAGGCGCTTGTAATGCATTGCTGTTGGGAGTGGTTTTGCGCGAGGCTGTTAACAGGTGATACGACTCAGCCTTGAGGTAGTTTCCGCGGATTGGACAAACTACTCCAAGAGCAATTACCAAGAGAATGGGAAAAGTTTTAAACACGAGCCGCCAATGCAGCTTCTTGAACATGTCGACAGTAAAGTTGGAACGATGACGCAATATGGTCAAGCGCAGACTCAAACGACAGAATTCTGATTGGCTGTGATCGATACTCATGCGCCAACGCTATCTTGGACGCGAAGGTGACGGACTCGCCGAAACTGCTAAACGTTGAAACTTGGTAAGCATCGGCGAGGCCGGCATCGTTTGGAGCGCGCAGAGCAAAAACTAGTTTTGGACTTCAAAACGCTCGTCGCCATCACGTTAGGGCTTCGTAACCACCCAAGTGGTTTCGTCCTGATTCTCGCCAAAGCGAAATCGCCTTCTAATCTCGGCTGCCTTCTCGGCGTCTTTGGACACAATTTTGACGAATCCCGCGATCTTGGTGACTACTTTCTCCTCCGGATCGTCAAAGAAAGCGATGCCCTTATAGTACGCAGTGAAGTCCGCCTCTTCCTGATCGATCTCCACCTGGTAGCCAAGGGGATGGGGTGCTACTTCTCGCGCCTTCCCGGTGATTGGCCTACCAGTTGGTCGCCTGAAGCAACCGTCCCCAATTGCGCCAGTGTCAGTAATCCTGGTGAGATCGAAGTCGCGGAGCAGGTCGGGCACGAGCTCCTTCTCACCCTTATCAAAGGTGCGTGACGTAAATGTTGATGCGAGCGGATGTGACATACCAAACCTCCAAAGTCAAAGTTGTTCATGTTCGTGATGAAACGCCAGGCATTACTCAACTTCTCCTGATCGTTCACTGTGAATTCCAATTGTTCTAAGCCGATCGATTCTGTTCAGATGGTTTTCTTCGAAGGGCTTCACCTGCCAGTTAGTAACTCACCGATCTTTAGGCCGGTCTCTTTCAAAGTTAATTTGTTGTCACCCACCAACCTAATTAAGACGACCGATTGTTGAGATGCAAAGACGATACTGGTGTCGTCTTTCGCAACGAATGCGACGTCGGCAAAACCAGGTTCTTCAAGTCGCTCCATTTGAGTAGAGCTAAACTCGCCCAACAACCGTAAGAGCAGCTCGCGGGCCGCCGGACGATCGTGGCATTTGAACAAGTCTTCTCGAAGCAGGACATCCGTTCTGTCAGCTCTAAAAAGTCGCGACTTCAGCTTGGTGCCGTCGTCAAACTCCAGGCAATGCTGGTTAACTTTTTCCCAGGTTGTTCGCGATCTTGGTTGAGGCTCCAGAACATCAGTCCTGGCTGTCTCCGAGCGAAGCACCCCTTTCCACTTATTGAAGTCAAAACGTTTCTTCAAGAGGTTCAGGGATTGCGAGTCTGGTTCTGTGAAGTGCGCAAGGACGTGAGTTCCGATCGGTAGGTGGGGTATCTTGCGCGGGGTGATCTTGTTGGCTTTATCAACACAAAATCGGTAGTGTTGGTTACTTGGGCCAAACGGCAAATTGGTAGGGAGCAGAGCCGCGAACTTTGGAACGCTAGGCTTGCCATCTCCGTCCACTTGTAAGCAAGCATCGAGAACGGTGCCCGTCTTCAGATCTCCCGTCCACGCTACTTCATGTGTAAAAAATGGTAGCGCGCCCGGGTTTGAATGACTAATGAGGATTATGGGATTGGTCATAAAGCCTCCGAAGCGCACCTGCGAAGTTTTGCAACCGAGTATGTTTGCAAACGTCGAAACGATAGTTGCGCAGTCCGAACAGTTGAGACATTTACCCATTCCAACTTGGCCGCGCACCAGTCTCAGGAAATCTGCACAGTTGAAACTCCCGAGAGCATAGGCGGGACTGCCTTGGTAGCCCACCAGGCCAAGGCCCAACTCATAGACGCTTCGAGTGATCAACTCCGCCGCATGCTCAACCGTCTTCGCGCCCGCCGCCCAATTGCAAGCTACATCCAGGACTTCAGTCCAGGGCAATTGCGTATTGTCTAAGGTGATCTTCTCGCTCCATGGCTCTCGCGGTTGATCTATGACTGAGTAAATCTTGTGAGCAGTTTTGGCAAAGTCAGCCCATCTGTTTCCTTTGGTATCAAGAAATTGCCAACGCCAGATGTTCTTGCTTATTCCGACGCCAACGCTTTCGAGACGGACATTATCCAGGATGAAAGTAACGAAATTGCTCTCGCCGTTTGCTCCAAATGTAACGTCCGTCGGCGTGACCGTGCCCAGAATATTCCCTGTTAGAAAGCGTGAACTTGCGTCTACTGCCTGGATCTTGATCGTCGAACCCGGCACCGACGATTTGAATTTCGCTTGAATTGAGATCGATTTCCCAGGTCCCCGCGTTGGTGAGATTGCGTAAGCGGCTACTGAGTCGTCAGCGGTAATGCTGCGTCCGCGCTGCCACTCGGGAAAGGGCGACAGCTCGCACTCGTTCTTCCGAATGTTGAAAGCGTCAGCATTCGCGGACAGGGGATCGTGATTAAACTTAATTGCTTCAAGTGTTATGGGCATAGGGCAATCCCAAACTAAGTAAGCTTATTGAATGTCAGCGATTGGCTGTCCGGTACGGAACCAGAGGGCACTACCGGTGAAGTCTACGTCGGCGCAGCATCTATATTCCCCAACCCTGCGAGTAGTCAAGCTTATTTTCACATCACTACCACTAATTCTGCTTCAACTACATGTGACAAGAAGGTCGAAAACATTTCAGCGAGTCATTGAGAACGCAGGACGGTGACAATCCGATTCGCGCCATGCAAAGTCTTCTGCATGCCGTAACCGAGCGGGAAACGCATCTTCAATTCGAGCAGTGCGAGTAGTCTCGGCTACCGAGAAGTAGGAGGCTCGTGCCGCGGCTGCCTATTTGGATGGGACCTGCTATTCGCGAGGTTTGGAAGTTTTAGAATTGCCTGGACTATCGCAATACACGGAAAGGGTAGATGGCGAGGTCTTCAAAAGCGCCGTTAGCAGTGCGGGCGGTCAGGGCGATGCGGTAGTCGCCGGGAGCGAGTAGTCGGGCGGGAATTGTTGAGACGACCACGCGCGTACCGTTGGTTACCGGCGCCGTCGTAGTGTTTCCGGGCTCTTCGACGGGCGTCAGATCGCCGCTGGCCCAAAGCTCTGACCTGTCATCTGCAAGCAGTCGAGTTCGATAAATCTGGTGGTTGATGGCCGGGATTATGAGTCGAATCTCGACGCTTTCCGTCTCTGCCGTTGGCTTGATTCGCGTGATCTCGCCGCCATCGCGTGTCAGGCCTGGCCCAAGGGTTACCGCCAGGATGGTGCCGGAGCGGCCGCTTGGCGTTGTCTTATTCCTCAGGGCTAACCAGGCGATGCCTACCACCGCCACCAAAATCACCGCCGCCAGGGCATAAGAAAGAGCGGGGCTGAGCGCGGGGAAAAACGAGAAGAAGCTTTGTTTCTTTCCCGGGTCGATCTTTTCCGGGTCAGCCTTTCCAGAGTCAACTTTTCCCTGGTCCAGGTCGGAATCGGTTGAAGGCTTTGCTGAAGCCTCGCTGAACGGCTCATCAACTTCCGTTTCGTCGGTTTCGCCGAGGTACTTCGCCAAACGTTCTGCGAAGCGCAGTTGTTTGCGTCGTTCAGGAGTTACCAGAAAATTACTTTCAAAAGCCTGTATTTCGGTATCCGAAAGCTGATGACCGATGTAATCGTCGACCAGATCTTCTTCACCAATCAAGATTTCCTGGAAAAAATCACTGTCCGACAAAAACCTTTGCTCCACCTGAGCCCGTTCGTCCGACAACAACTGCCCGAGTAGATAGCGACGTATTAATTGAGGTTCATGAGGATCCACTTTCAATGCCCCCTTTCCGCGCCAAACGCCCCTATATTTAATGTAAATTTATGCCGGTTCATTTCAGGTGGCGGCTTCCTCAAGGCAAAACTCAACGCACTCCTGCAACTTGCTTCGGAGTCGATGAGCACGGATTCTCAAGGCATTTACGGCAATTCCCAGTCGTTGCGCGAGCTTTTTGCGCTGAACTATTTTTTCGTTTTTTTCTCCCTTGTAATACTGTCGCACCACCCGGCGGTTTTCGGACGTCAGCTTCTCAATACACTTTTCCAGGCACGCAAACTCGTGTTCAATAAGCGCGCAATCATCTGCTGGAGGGGGCGGCAGGGGAGTCCGCGGTCTTCTCAGGTATTCCATGTGCACTTTGTTAGCTACGCCATAGAAGTAAGGGGCGCGAGCACCCTCGTAGGTGGCTTCAATTTTGCGCAGCTTGCTACTGACCCGATTGATGGTTTCGTCGGCCAGCTCTTCCGATTCATAACACCCTCGGCAGGTGAAAAACTTGATAAGTCGAATCCGGATCTCCTCATATTTCCGTCCTGCCTCTTCAGGCGACGGATCAAGCCAGGCGAGCAGGGCATCAAAAGATTCCTGAGTTAGGATCCAGTCTTTCTTCATTCTTGGTCCGTAAGATTGGGATGTAAGAAGTTGCGAACCAGCCGAAGCGGGGTCGCCTGGCAGCATTGTAGACTAAAGGGCAAACTTTCGTCGTCGTTTCAGAGCGTAGATTCCGGCTGCGCCCAGAACGACCCCGGCAAGTATTGAGATGGCAAGGTAGGAAATGGGGAAGCGACTCGCCTTGTCGGTTTGCAAATACTGACCCTGAATAACAAAGCCGGCCCAGTAGTATGGCGACTCCCAACGCTTCTGTTGAGACATAGTCATCTGGGCTTTTCTGAGCGCCGCGGCCGGGGATAAGCCTTCACTTAACATGTAATCGTAGAAGAGTCGCATCAGCTCAGCGGTCGCTTCATCATCGACCTTCCACAAACTTGCGACCACGCTCGAAGCGCCGGCATACATGAAGCCGCGGGTAAGTCCAATCAGTCCTTCGCCCTTGACGTCCTTTCCGAGCCCGGTGTTACAAGCACTCAACACGACCAGTTCAACGGGAAGCTTCAAGTTGTAAATATCATGCAAGCGCAAAAAACCATCTTGTTGCTGTCCTTTCTGATCAAACAATGAGAGCACGATTCCAGACAACTCAGGATGCTCGTTGTTAAGAAGGCCATGCGTGGCAAAATGGACTATGCGGTAATCCGCAATATCCGAACTCAAGGCTCTGGTTCTATTAGCCTGGAAGCCCAACACCTTCAGGCCCGAACCCCAGGGCGCGGCCTTCATAATGGCGTCTGCCTCATCTTGCGAAGCGCGCAAGCGTGGAATCTTGTTGCCACTCACTGTTAAGCCTACGTCTCGAAGTGCACGCTGCGCATCCGTTTGCAGCTCGTTCGTCGCCGGGGTATCAGTGCTGGTCGAGTTATGAGAACTGATCCGGGGATCGTCAGATTCAAACACCGGATCAGCGAAGACCGCGACGGAGTTTGAGGGCTTGGGTCTGTCAGTATCGCCCATGAGAAGCGCGAGGGCCGAAGCTGAGGATTGGTTGACGATTTCGTGCTGGTTCACGAGTGGTTGACGCGCCATCAACTCCCCGCTTCGTACGGAATCCGCCGCGCTTGAATCAGCCGGCTTAGTCAGAATTTGAAATGGGATGTACTGCAAGGCCCCGTCGGCGACAATCAATAGCCGCTTTGTCCCGAGCTGTTTCTCAACCGGCGCAAGCAGGATATCGCTCAGCTTGTTGATTTGGGATTGAAGCTGTTCGCTTCGTGCGGCCACGTCCTGCGGTTGGTTCGTCGTTTGAGCTTGAGGCGTTTGATTTGTAGTGAGCGCGTCGTAAACATTGCGGGACAGGGATTCAATCTCTGCTCGTTTGGGCAGTTCATAACTAAGAATCGCTTCTTTGCTGATGGCCCACAGGTAACTCTTTTCCTCACCGAGCGAATACTCCAACAGGAGGGTGTCAACTCCAACCACGCGATCCTGCACCGCCTTCAATCCAAGCGGCTGGGCCTCTAGCGACGCGGTTTTTTCGATACTGCCCGTCCTGATCCGAGCCTCTACTTCGCGAAGTTCCCAGGTTAGTTCGTCAATTTGTTTTGTAATGTTCTGCGCTTCCCGGTCGGATTCAAGGCTCCCGGGTTTGAGGTTCATGCGCTGGACCGCTTTATCATTTAGTTCCTTGCTCAGTTTGAGCTCCTGCTGGAGCAGTCCTGGATCGGCGCTCCGGCGGACGCCGACGCGGGCAATAGTGAGGGTTTCCAGAAGAGATCGCGCCCGTGCTCGCTCGCTGGCATCAAACGCGGCGGCATCAAAGCCCTCCCCTGGACGATCCTTGTGCAGCCGCATCAAGACATCAATATAAAACTCATACTGTTGCCTGACCGACGCAAAAAAGGACGTTCGCAAGTCCTGGCTATCAACTTTCTCGCGAACTGATTCGAGAACTCGCAGGGCTTCTTCCGCGCGTTGACGAGCTTCAAACAGTTTGCCGCTGTCACGCTGCACGCGGGCGATGCTGAGAAGTGTAGTTGCTTCGCCGTAACGAAACTCCGCCTGACGGCTTAGACGCAGGGCCTTTTCGTAATATTCGAGCGCCTGGTCCTTCTGTCCCCGTTCTTCATAGATATGTCCGATAGGGTTAAGCGTGTCGGCCATTTCCCGAAAGTCTTTATCGGAACGCCAAAATGAAATGGCTCTTTGGTAATAGTCTAAAGCCTTCGCCTTGTTCCCTAACGCATCATGAACCTTGCCGATCTCGCGGAGTTCGAGAGATTCGACTCTGCGATCGCCGGTTCGTCTTGAGATCGAGAGTGCCTGTTGGAAATGACTAAGCGCCTGCGGGTAATCGCCCAGCGAGAAGTAAGCGCGGCCGGCGTCGTACAAGGTGATGGCTTCTCCATTTGAGTATCCGATGGATTTAAAAAGCGTCGATGCCTGGGTGTAATTATTGATCGCCTTTTTCTTCTCTCCCAGCTGGTCATCAATGTAAGCCAAGCCACTGAGAATATTGCCCTCCTCCATCGGATCACCGATGGACTTGGTAATCTTCATGGCTTTCTCAAAAAACCGGAGCGCTTCCTGATTCTCTCCGATCCGGGAATAGAGCCGGCCGAGTGCCGTGAGCGTCATCGCTTGTCCTTTGCTATCCAGGACAGTTT
Source organism: Pyrinomonadaceae bacterium (assembly GCA_963724185.1). Lineage (GTDB taxonomy): Bacteria > Acidobacteriota > Blastocatellia > Pyrinomonadales > Pyrinomonadaceae > PSRF01. The sequence goes on from CAVRTN010000004.1 coordinate 1,293,164, forward strand.
GCCAAATGGAAAGCGCTTGGTTGTAAAAGTCGAAGGCTTCCCTCATCTGGCCTAAATCCGAATGGGTGTAACCCAGGTAGAGATAGGTTTGAGCCTGGCCGCGTCGATCACCTATCTGAGTCCAAATGGGTAAAGCCCGGCCATAGTGGTCAAGCGCTCTCTGCAGCTCTCCCGACCAGCTATGAACTTCGCCAAGATTGTTTAGCGCTTGTGCCTCGCCTCGACTGCCTTCCTTGCTCAAACTTAAAGCTTTGGTGCAATGCTTCAGTGCTTCTTGATTAGCTCCCAGGTAGACATAGACATAGCCAATTTCACTAAGCGCCTCGCTTTCAGTCGACCGGTGCTTTGCGCGTTGGCTTAGCGATAGTGCTTGCCGGTAAAAATCGAGAGCGGGTTGGTATTCACCAAACCCACGATGAATGTCCCCGATGCGCTTCAGCGAAAGTATTTCTCCCTGGAGATCGCGCGCCGCTTGAAACTTCGGTAGAGACTCTTTGAACCTCTCGATCGCCTGTCGCATCGACGCAACTTTCCAATCTCTCAAGAGCCATTCAGCTTCAGCAAAGCTTTCCTGCCCGGCTATCCGATCGTGGTCAAGTGGTCTGGCGGGACGGATTTCTTCAGTTCGCAATTCGTAACGGCCACGCGACGGTTCGCGCTCGAGAGATCGTATTTCCAAACGAAACGTACCGGCAGTTTCGCTCACAAAAGAGAGCGGCGTTGGTTCGTAGTAGCGGCAGTCGATCTGCGTAAGGACCTGACCGCTGGGAGCGTAGACAGTCAGGCCGAGATCGATACCGTGTTCGCTGACAATCAACTGAAGGTATTGATCTGCGTCTACTGTGAACTGGTAGGAATTGACTTCACCCGAAGAGAGTTCTCGCGAGGTGGATTTACCGACCGAAGGCAAAGAGAAATTCCCAGCGCTCAGATTATCGGTTGAGTCACTAGAAGCAGACGCAGTGAGGGACGGGCTGGTAAGCAAACAGCCCGTGAACCTCGACACTGCGACTATGACGGCGATGGTTAAGAAAACCAGGCAGTAACTGAAGGGTTTCCTAAGGGACATCCGTACATCTCAATGACTACTTTCGATTATCTGTTCTGGATGAGTTAGTGTCAGGCCCTCACTTTTTCGCTTTTGTCTTCCGGGATGTTGCTGCCTTGGAAGACTTTCTGACTTTCGCCGCCTTGCCATTCTGGGCGCCGACCTCCGCATCGCTGGCGGACTTTCCGTACTCAATGAGGTCAAGACACTCGTCAAACTCGGTAGGAGGATTTCTCATACTACTGATAACGTTTTCCAGGTCACGGTTAGCCGAACCGCTTCTGTTGGCTGAGCCGCTCCGATTAGCGGGCCCACTTCTATTCGCTGAGCCACTTCTGTTTGCCGAACCGCTCCTATTTGCGGAACCGCTTCTGTTTGCCGAACCGCTTCGATTCGCGGAACCACTCCGGTTGGCGGAACCGCTTCTGTTGGCTGAGCCACTTCGATTCGCGGAGCCGCTTCTGTTGGCCGAACCGCTTCGATGCGCGAAGAAGGCATCGCTACTCGCCGCGTCAAAGAGGCTCAACTTGATGCTGTCGTTGAATTGCCCTTCTGGTTCCTTGCCCGCCATGATGTTGGTGCCTGGACGTGGCGCTCGTTTTGTAGCAATCAGGTAAGCCTCAAGGAACTCGACCCAGCGCGAGTCGCTGGCAAAGTAATTATTAGCGTATTCACCTAACGCTGCCGGCTCCTCCGCCCACGGAAAATAAATGGAAACGCCGAAGGAATGCTGCACCGTCAAACCGCTGAAGCAAGACTTCAGGACGAAGCCGGACGCTTTCCGGAAATCGGTCGTCTTGTTAGTTGGTTCTCCCTTGTATCCGAAGTCGTGAGAGAAATTTCCATCAGCCAACAGGGCATCTTTGCCCTCTTTCTCACTTCCTCTGATCGCGTTCATCACGTTCTGGCACGCACGTCTGACGTCGTCTCTGCCGTCGTAGGTGCCGCAATAAAACTTCAATCGCTCGCAGAAGTCGTAGAGATCCGTGTATTGCTCTTTCTTATAAGGTTGGGCTTCCCAATGCGCAAGGACCAATGCATTTCTAACCGGCATGTCGACCGGCTCCGAGTCTGGCGGCGACAAATACGGCAATAAGATCTGGGCCAGGCTATTGATAGCCCACATGAGTTCTTCGGCCTGACTGAGGTCGCAGGCAGACTGGTCCACAGAGACACCGGCGGCCTGGTAGTCGGTGTAAAACTTGGTGTAGTCGCTGACTAGCCGCTTGGCAAGGTCTTTTACCTGTTCGTCTGTTCCGCCGTCATCGGTGCTCCTGGCAAGATCCTTTACTCCGTCAAGCACGCACCCATATGGCCAGCCAGCCAGCGGTTCAAATCCTTCAGCCCCGATCATGACGCTAACGGAATTGTTAATCATGTAGGCGACTTCCGACATGCTCATGAGGCAGTTGTCAAAGCCAAGAATATCAATTGGCTTTTCCTTTTCCGGAAGACCATGTTCAGCCTGAGTGCTCTTGATCACGCCACTAAGGCGTTTGACGAGTTGGGCCATGCTGATAGCGCTCAAGCTATCCATGCTGTCGGCAATGCCCTGCTCGAGGAAGTTACCTACGATGCCCTGGCCGTGGCCCGAGAGCACTACCATGTAACGCTCCGCTGGGTACTCTTTTATGGAGTCGCTGAAAAAGTCAAAGATCGATTCAAAATAGGACTTCGGTTCCTCCTCCTTGTCTTCGCTCTCTGGCCCGACAAGGCCTTTGCTCGCGTTTCGAGCGCGTTCCTGCTGTTGCTCAATTCGCGCACTGCGGGAAGCCAATAGCGCGGCGTTGGTTTTTCCAAAACTAGTATTTTTCGTCACATACAGCCGGGTAGCGTCATGGATGCTGGTGTCGAGTTGGGCAATTACGGCAACGTCGCCGCTCGATCCGATTCTCCTCATCTCGGTGAGAGCATAGACACATTCAGAACTCAAATTGTTATCGCCTGCAAGCTGAATCATCACAGTCCATTTTCGGGGCATCGCAAATCCTCCGTTGGGTTTATCCGTTATTTAGTGAGCACGAAGCGCTGGGTTTCAAGATCGAAGCATCGTCGCCAGTACAACGACGCCGACAAAACGTTAGGGACAGCCCTGATAACCACGCACGGTAAAACTCGATAAAAAAGGGAAATTGGAGTGAAGCGGCTGACGCCCGGATCGATGAACGCGCACACACTAAACTTGTCCAGGGAGGGTGTCAAGATTTTCGATCGCGCCAAACCTCCGAGGGTCCACTCGGAAGTTTCGCCGCAAGTCTCAAGCGAAGTTGATCCGGGTTGCGGAGGGTCATGCGGCTTGTCTTATCCGCTTTCATCCAAATTTTGGTCCATCCGTTAGTGTTTCGATTCCGTCGGCAAGTCTCCATTTATATATGCCGCCAAAGACCGATCCATTTCGGTCGGGCAATTCCGACGACGGCGCTTCCCAATTCACAGCCCCATGTTTTCTATAAGCAAGACCTGAGCAGGAAGAGTCAGAACCCATCGTCGAGATCCGGTTGCGAGATAGCCGGATGAAATGAAATGCCCTTTCCGCGCATTACTATTGTAAGACCCAGCTTTTCCCAAAAAGTTCTCCAATATTGGCGGCAACGAAGCTATTCGCCCACGCGAAAGGAAACCAACGTGCAAGCTTCAATCCGACTTTTCGCTACAACTGTCTTTGCGCTAGTCACTTCCCTTTTCCTCTGGCCGGCCCAGCCGACCCAGGGGCAATGCATGTTCACCAATGGAAATTTTGAAACCGGCAATCTAACCGGTTGGACGCAATACAACCGAAGCAACGACATTGGCAATTGGTTTAACTACACGGGGACAGTCACGCCCCTGAGCATCCATACAATTTCCGCGCCTCCTGAAGGGACCCGCGCGGCCACCACAGATCAAACCGCCGCGACTACCCATGACGAGTTCCACTCCCGATACCCCAAACGGTCGCCAGGGACATAGTGGTAGGCCGGACTGGTTGGGAGTCGCAGCTATGCACGAACAAGCAGTCGTTTGTGGCAGAGTTTGTGCAGCGTGCTCTCTTGCGTACGGCTTTTGAAGGCTTGTCCAGTGATTGTTATGTTGATACGTTACTGACCCAACGGGGAACAAGCTTTTCCCCTGGCGAGCGCGCTGAGTTAATCACGAGATTGGAAAGCGGAACGTTGACGCGTGAAGCAGTCCTGCTTCGACTGGCTGAAGACGAGCGTTACCTCAGCGCCTTGAGGAACGCGGCGTTCGTGAGGATGCAATACTTTGGCTATTTGCAGCGCGATCCTGATCCGGACGGTTATCAGTTCTGGCTCAAAAAGCTCAACCACTTTAACGGAAATTTTGAACAGGCTGAGATGGTCAAGACGTTCTTAAACTCGGAGGAGTACCGGGGGCGCTTCGCGAGATAAATCCAGAAGAGATTAAGGAGCAAGGGGTTCGGAACTCAAATTCCAAGTCTTGCCAGAAGCGTGGCCTTTCGGGGGTGTATTTCAGACCCGGAGGCCACGTACGCCTTTTATTGCTGGAATCCAAGTCAAAATGGAAACACTCGGGCCGTTGCACGCAAGGGTCGTCGAACTGCAAAATGCTTTGGTTTCAAACAAATGGGTGGATACAATGCTGCCCGCTAGTGCTGGGGTTCAGCAATAGCGGGCAGCTGAGGAGCGTGAATTATTGAGGTAACACGATAGCGGGGGTGATCCCTCCCCAGTGGAGTCGCCACCATACAAGGTCTTGCTGAGAAAGTCCTAAAGAAAATATTAAAATCAAAAATAAAGCACGTAAATATGTCGGTTGATGGCAAATACACATTTAGTGACTTTGAGTTAGACACGACTGAACGCGTCTTGCGGCAGAAGGGGGCAATCCTTCCGCTCGCCGTAAAAGCGTTTCAGGCCCTCGAAATCCTGGTTCAAAATAGCGGAAAAGTAGTTTCCCGCTCGAAAATGCTTGAAACGCTCTGGCCTCACGCAGACGTCGAAGACTCCAATCTGACTGTGACGATCTGGGCATTGCGGCGCGCGCTGGGGGATACCGACACTGGGGCCGCATTTATCGAGACGGTGCCTAAACGTGGCTATCGCTTTGTCCCGCTGGTCAAAACAGCGGTCAACGGCAGATCGATCCAGGAAAGTTTTACTGCAATGGAAATCGTGCGCCTGACTCACGCCGGGCGCATTTTGGACGTCGCGATCTCACCAGATGCACGTTTGCTGGCTTATGTTCCGATCGACGCGGGCAACCACAGTTTGTGGCTCTGGGACCTCGAAACGGGCGAAAAGCGGCAAGTTCTGGCCCCTGATCCGGCGCTCTGTTGGGGACTTCGTTTCACTCGAGATGCGGCCAGTCTCTATTACACGATTACTCAGCCCAACAACACCGTCAGCGTTTTGCATCGCGTTGAGGTAACCGGCGAATCAGGGGAATCGCAGCAGATAGTAGTCAATATTGATTCGCCGATTGCGCTCGCGCCCAGTGGGCTTCAGCTCGCCTTTATTCGCAGTTTTCCCGGTCAACACCGAGATGCGCTGGTCGTCGCCGATGTCGACGGCAGCAATGAAAGGGAAGTAGCTTCTCGACAGCACCCAAACAAATTCAGTTTCTCGAGTCCCTCCTGGTCACCGGATGGCAAACTCATCGCCGTTGGCGCCAGCAGGAGTAATAAGCTGGAGTTTAACTTGCTGGCTGTGCCACTCAGCGGCGCTGCCCCAGTCGAATTATGCGGATGGGTCTGGAAGGATCTACGCGCAGTCGCCTGGAACGAGGATGGCAGTAACGTTTACTTTTCCGCGACCGCCAAAAGTTCCAACTCCTTACAAATCTGGCGGCTTCCATATCCTGAGTGTGAGGCCCAGCGAATCACAAACGATACGAACAGCTACGAAGAGTTGAGCCTGGCACTAAATCCGCCGACGCTGGTGACAATGCAGACCGATGGGCTCGCAAATATTTGGTTAGTGCCTACCAGTGGCGCCCCGCGACGCATAACTTCGGGACGTACGGAAGGCTTTGATGGTCTGGCGGTGGCGGGCGATGGGCGCGTTTTTTATGCCTCCACTGAAAACCAACAACCAGACTTATGGAGTATGAAAGTGGACGGCACCGAGATCACACGTCTCACCCGCGATGGTTGCCTCTTTCCTTCTGTTTCGCGTGATGGTCGCTTTGTCGTATTCGTATCCGCGGAGGGCGGCATCCATCACATTTGGCGGATCGATGCTGATGGAAAAAACAGGAAACAATTGACCTTTGGCGATGGCGAGAGCTACCCGTATGTCGCTCCTGACGGCAATTCAATTGTCTACACCCCTCAGGGCAAAGACCGTAACACTTTGTGGAGAATCTCGATCGATAGTGGTCCGCCACAGCAGTTAACGCATGAAGGCATGGCCATCAAGGCTGTTATCTCACCCTGCGGAAAGAGCATCGCGTGCACCTACCGTAAAGACGAAGCCGATAAGTGGAAGATAGCGATACTCAGCGCCGATGGTGGCACGCCGCTGAAGGAGTTTGCTCTTCCTTATCCTTATCACCAGGTGATCCGTTGGTCTCCCAAAGGCGAGGATCTCAATTACCTCGATCGTAACCAGGGAGTTTTTAACGTTTGGCGGCAACCGATCGACGGTTCGCCTCCTTCCCAAATCACAAACTTCACTGAAGACGCAATCTTCTATTACGATTGGGACGACGAAGGACAACTGGTTGCCTCGCGTGGCGCAAAGATCAGAGACATCGTCCTGATCCGAAACTTCACCTAACCTGCCAGCTTCATTCCAAAATCATTTTCTTCTGAGTGGATAGCTGGCGCTCGAATTGATCTTGATCAAACGAGCGCCAGCAACGGGGATGAGGGACACGCAGCGGACTTTTATAGTGAAGAGCCTGACGCGGTTGGATGCCTACTTAAGATGACTTTCCGATGGGAAACGTTTCTAACCTGCCGTTTAAAAGTAATTTCCACCCACACCCGAGTAGTTAATGATGTGATTGGATCATTGGCAACGATCTGGCCCAACCCGATCGTCTCAGTGCAAGAACACTCCCGCACTTCGTTCTACCAACCAGATAGGCGCTAGCGCCCAAGTCTCCCCAGACTTCCAGGGGTATACCAAGGGGCCGTCTCTCCCAGCGATCTCCCCGTCAAGAATTTAAATCTTGCAGGGTGGGCCATGTGTGGTCCGTGCTGAAGTGTGCTCGGAAAGTCCGGCGGATCGATTGGAAGTAAAGGCTTGTGTGAGCTGGGCCAACCTGTAAAACGAGAGCTGCCGATGAAGCAGCGCTCCAAAAAGCGAAGCCCGTTTTGGGCTTAAGGAGATAAAGAAATGAAGAAGCAGGCTTTTGTGTTAACACTCGGCGTAGTCCTTTTTTCACTGATGGCGGGCGTGGGGATGATCATGAAGGCGCAACGAAGAGGCGCAACTCGACCGGCGAAGCCAACTCAGGTTCAGGCCGGCGAATATCGTTTGTCCGGCCCCTATACGCATAACAATCTCACCATTTTCCTCGTTCACGGGAAGAACATGTTTGAAGGAAAGACTTTCCTAACGCTGCAGGAGGCAATGGTACAGAAGAAGGTTGTGGTCTATGAGACAAAGAGCGTCAACGAACTCGCGATTCAGAACATATCCGATGAAGACATTTATGTTCAGTCGGGCGACATCGTTAAAGGCGGGCAACAGGATCGCATGATTGGCGTTGACCTGATCGTTCCGCGCCGGTCCGGCAAAATGCCGATCTCGGCGTTCTGCGTGGAAAGCGGCAGGTGGAGCGGGCGCGGTAATGAACGCGCAACCGTTTTCAGCAGCTCGTCCGACGTCGTTTCAACCAAGGAAATCAAACTGGCGGCCAAGCGATCGAATTCGCAGGGCGGCGTCTGGCAAAGCGTTTCGGTGGTCCAGGAAAAACTGAGCCAGAACGTCGGCGCTCGTGTTAATTCGCCGGTTTCAGCTTCCAGCCTGCAACTTGCGGTTGAGAATACTAAGGTTCGGGAGAGTGCCGGCAGTTATGTGAAAGCGCTTTCGAACATCGTAAACGGTAGCAAGGACGTTATCGGTTATGTGTTTGCGATCAACGGCAAGGTCAACAGCGCAGACGTCTATGGCTCAAGTTCGCTGTTCAAGAAGCTATGGCCCAAGCTGTTGAAGGCTAATGCGATTGAAGCAATCGCTGAATTGCAAAAGGACAAGTTTGCGCCGGCAAATCCTGAGCAGGCGAAAGCCTTTCTGTCAGAAGGAGAAAAGGCGAAGGCGAGTGAAAAGGAAGTTAGCGCGCGAGTTGATCTAGTCACGGCGGAAGACGAGAAGAATATCTTGTTTGAAACGCGCGACCGGGCCAACAAAGACGCGTGGATTCACCGAAACTACATCAAGAAGAACTAACGGAGACACGACCATGCCGCGGTCTTATGAGGTCAGTGCCACCACGCATTAGCGGGTGAGTCCAGCTGAACATAAGACCGCGGCATGTGCGACTACTTCCGGTACCCACCCGCTATCGCGTGGTACTACTGACTTCATCTCAATGCGCAATCTTCGTCGAATACAGCACGCCGTACATCGCGTCCTGGTGTCGCAGAAAATCTTTGCCGCTGGTTGAGAGCATCACGTTAACCATCTGCACTTGTCCCGCATACTTTCGATAAGCCAGCCATTGCAGACGGCGAATGCCGTCTGGCGTCTCCGGATCCGACTCGCGAAACTGCACACCTTTCAGCCCGTCAATCTCCAACCATTTGATCTCATCAACCTCGTGGTTTTTGAAGCGCGTCATCGCGCCGTCATAAAAAGCCTTGATGCTGATGTCGGTAGGGAAACTTTCATCCATCGGGGAGATGCTCACGATCAGATTTGCCGCGTCGCCTCCGCCAGGTGAGCGCCAGAGAAGCGATTTCCCCTCCTTACTCGATTCCTTCCAATTCGGCGGCACGGTCCATGACATGCCCTGGTTTTCCCAGTTGGCAGTCGTGCCCCCGGCCAGTGCTTGTGTCTGCGCTGCAGTTGGCGTCGCTTTTTCAGCGTCTCCTCCGGAGTCGGAGGACGCCGACTTGCCCGAGCCCGTTGATTTATCCGCGGTTTTAAGTTTGTCGCCAAGATTGCAAAGCGACAAAACAAGGCCAAGGAAAAGCAAAACTGGAATTTGTTTCATGGACCACACACTCACTTACAGGGAAACTGGAAGAGCAGTGCGCTTCTAAGCCAAAACGCGTTGCAAGTCAATGGGCAGACTATCCGAATGGCAGACTATCCGCAGATTACGCCGATTACACAGATTCCGACGACAGGAAAAACCTTTGCACAACCGAGGGTTGTTAACAGTTTGCTCTAATCTGTGAAATCTGCGGATATCTCTCTCAGGTGCCACCGGCAGCACCAGCTTACACCGTTGGGTCAGCCGTGTTATTCTACGAGTTCCCCTCTTAGACCCCTGCAAAAATACTGAGCCGACAGCGCTCGATTCTTCGGAGACCAAGATGAAAACTGCGCACTTCAGAACAGCATTTTCGACTTCCATATCGCTTCTGGCGATCTGCTTTCTCGCGCTTGCGAGTAGCGCTTGCCAAAAAACTGATCCTAACGTGAACGCAAACGTGACCGTTAATGCCAACACGCTTCCGGCAAATGCGAACACCAGCGTTTCACCGGCACCCGCTTCATTGATCGCCGCGCGGGAGCCCGAAAAATATCGGGCGACTTTAGTTATCAGCGCTGAGACTGAAGGCGGGCAGAAGACCATCGGCATACCAACGTTGTCGGTGGACGTTGCGCGTAACGGCGCCGACCGCCGCGTTGCCTTTAAGTTGCCCGACGGATCGGACCTGATCTATTTGGACCATGATGGAAAGCATATGGTGGTAGCGCCCGGACGCAAGCAATATGCAGAACTGACTAAGGAAGCTACGGGCTTTCAAATGCAGAAGATGATGACTCCGGGACACATTGTTTCCTACATCGAAAAACTGAAAGGCGTCGAACGCGTGGGTGAGGAAACACTCAACGGACGCACCGCAGAAAAGTATCGTTACTCAACCACGACCAACACTTCCACTTCCGCCGGTGCGGTCAAAAGCGAGGCCTTCGTTTTTGTAGACAAGGAAACCGGCCTGCCGCTCAGGACCGAGGTTTATTCCGAAGCGAGTGGTAACGTGCAGGGCGTAAAAGGCATGAAGGTCGTGGCTGAGATGCGCGACATCACGACCACGGTCGAGGATTCGTTGTTTCAAATCCCGCCCGGAGTAAACGAAGTGCCACCCGAGCAGGTGCGCCAGCAGATAGACGCGTTTACGAACACGATAGCCGCGTTGGTGAAGATGCTAATCAGTAATATGAACGCGCCGGCCGCGACCACAGGGCCATCGCCTGTGTCCAACGCTTCGCCGTCGTCAGCAACTGCTTCGCCGCCAGCCCACTGAGAAAACCGATGAAATACATTCTCATACTTTTGCTGGGTCTCGGGGTTGGAGTAGGAGCCACGATCTTTCTTCTGGGAAGTCCCCGAGCCATGGCCGTCCCTGGAGTTGCAGTTAAGGCTCCCGACCCTGCGGGTGCTCCGCCGGCCACTGTCATTATTTCTTTAGGCAACACGTTTTTCGATGAGTTGCTCGGAACAATTTTCCAAGACCTGGGGCCGCCTTCGTTTCAACTCGGAAGCGGTGGGCCACGCCTCGAGGGCAGTGAAATTCAGCAGGTCGCTTTCCAGGGTGGTTGTACAAACACGATCACCCTGGCCCTTGCAGACAGCAACACCAAGACCCAGGTTCAATTTGCAGGCGGAAAGATAAGTGCACCGCTGGTCTTCAGCGGCAACTACAACCTGCTGGGAAATTGCACGGCCCTAAAAGGTTGGGCGCAAACCACGATTGAGCTTTCGTTTGATCAGCCGAAGCAAACGCTCTATGGCAGAGTGAATGTCGAAGGAGTGAATTTGGAAAACGTAGCACCGTTTGCCAATACCTTCGTGACTGTCTTCGTCAGGACGGCAATTGACAGCCGGGTGAATCCAATTGAGATTCTTCGGCCTCAGCAGTTGCAGATGGTCCTGCCGATTAAAGCCAGTGGTGGAACTGTGAAGGCGAATGTGAAAGATGTGCGCGCTGAGGTTTTGGAAGGATCACTGCGGTTGCACATTACATACGACTTCAATGGAGAGAAGGGTAAGGCGCCCACGCCGGCGCCTGCAGGCTGAAGCTCTCAACTTACGAACCTGAAAAGAAAAGCACCGCCCGGATTTCAAGCAGAAGCCCGGGCGGTGTCCTCATCTAGACCAGAGTGCAGAATCAGTTTAGTGAAAAACGATGCCCACTCCGATGCGGAAGTTGTGCTGAGTTGAATCAAACGTGCGAGTCGGATTGTAGTCAATCTGAAACGCGCGAATGTCTATCCGTTCACTGGCACGGATATCGAGTCCGCCGCCAAACGCTCCGGCCAGGCCGGTCTCTGTGTCGGTGAAATCACCGGGACAGGGCGAGGGAAAGATCGCAACGCAAAAGCCGTTGCTGAAATCCACTTTGTTTCTGACGCGCGCCGCGCCGACAAGGGCGTGTGCGAACGGTTTGAAAGTGCCTTCCTTGGCGTTGTCCTTTATCTGAAGGCCGCCAAGAAAGTTCATCACTGTGGAGTCGATGCTCAGGCTCTCCGAAGTGCCGCCGAGCGGGATGTTCTTTTTCTTGAAGTGGGCGGAAAAGTCACCTTTGACGCCAACGTAGCGGTTGAAATTGCCGACGATTGAGGCGTTGAATCCGTTGAACCCTTCGCGCTCGTTGATGATATCGCTGAGCTCAGGCTCGGAATCGTCAATTCCGGTGTCCACGCGGTTATGGGAGAAACCGCCAAAAAACTCGACCTTGTTGTAATCAGTCGACTGCGCAAACGCCATCGAGGCGCAGCTGACGATTAAAACAGCTAAAAATAATAGTCTATGCATGATTTAACTTCTCCTGTTGGTAGTGATTACTGGGAGTGATGAGGTAAAGCCGACCGAGGTGGTCCTGCAAAAACCCGAAATCGCCCCTCCTTGATTAACCGGCATCTCTTGGACCAAATGCCGCAAACGAACCGACTAAGAGGCAACCGCTCTAGCATTCGTTGCCCAAGTCTCAATGAAGGGTGGCAAGCTCGGTGCCAAGGGGAAATTGAGCAAATTACGAGGATTGTGCGTGGGTTGAGTCCGAGGATTCCGACTGTTGTCGCATTTTCGCCAGCATTTCACGCGATCGGAGTGCCGGTTAGCGCTTCCGGAGTGCGAGTTCGACAAATCCAAGTGCGAGTTCGACAAATCCAAGTGCGGGTTCGACAAATCCAAGTGCGGGTTCGACAAATCCAAGTGCGGGTTCGACAAATCCAAGTGCGGGTTCGACAAATCCAAGTGCGGGTTCGACAAATCCAAGTGCGGGTTCGACAAATCCAAGTGCGAGTTCGACAAATCCAAGTGCGGGTTCGACAAATCCAAGTGCGGGTTCGACAAATCCAAGTGCGGGTTCGACAAATCCAAGTGCGGGTTCGACAAATCCAAGTGCGGGTTCGACAAATCCAAGTGCGGGTTCGACAAATCCAAGTGCGAGTTCCACAGAAGTGAGGTGCCGGTTCGCAGAAATGTAGTGCCGGTTCACACAAGTGAGGTGCGATAAAACAGAAATGTAGTGCCGGTTCACACAAATACAATCCCCGATTCTATAAGCTTATCGTTCGGGGGCTTGATTTTTTGTTGACACACTGCCTTTGTTGGTCATAAATTTCCATCGCCTTACTGATTCTTAGAAGTATTTGCCGCTGGTCTCACGTCTCAATAATCAGGGCGGACACACGCGATTCGAGGAGTCTGCCTCGAGGAAAAATCGATACCAGCCTCGGCAAGTCAATAAAAAATATGTATGGACACTCAAACTGTTAAAAGAGATTCTCCGGAACGGGTCATCGCCAGAATTGCCGGCACAATCGGAGCGCTCGGTCTCATTGTGGGCACAACTATTACCGTATTTTCATATACTGTCCCGCACCCCTCGCAGACCATAGCCAAAGCAGTCGCTGTTTCCCTCAACCTCATCGTACTCATCGTCTATTGTCTTCGTTCGACCAGGGTTCCGAGACTGGAGTTGAAGGAGGGTGCTGCGGCTGGCGAGTACTGCGAGCTATTGAATGTCGAGTCTCCCGGCGAGACACCTGACGCCCCCGGTATGGCGGCGAGGAAAGCGAACAGAGTCAATCGCCTGGTAGAACAACTTCACAATAACATCATCGCCTATGCGGTCTCGCTCATCGCCGTGTATCTCTTGTACCTATTTGATAACCAGTGGTTGTTTGATGAGCTGCTATTTCCGGAGAGACATTATCACCAATACATAAGCGTCGGCATCAAGGCGGCAATCGGCGTCTTTAATTATTTGAGCGCCGTGTTTCTGTACTTAGGATTCATAGTTTTATATGACAAAACAATCGAGCCGGACGATGTGACGCCGCGTCCCTATCGCAGAAAGACGCTTATTGTCTCCATGGGCTTCCTGCTGATCTATATTATTTTTTCCGTCGCCTTCGTCACAAACTCCGTTGTCGGGGCAAATCCTGAACGCTCAATCTACAACACCAGGAAGCTTATTAACGATTACGATACAGATACCAGCGCGAATGCGAAAACACAATTGAATGAAATTAAGGCGATTACAAATATGAAACTGTCAGACCAGGAGTCGATGGGTAAAATTGGTCAGGCCAGTGATTCTTATAGAAAGGCGAATAAGGCATCCGCAGCCGGTTCAACCGAAAAGATTGACGAGGAAATTGCCTCTTACAAAAACAGGCTCAGCCAAGTTATCTTCAATCTCCTTTACCTCTTTATTGGAATCTGTAATGGGCTGGCGATGATCCTCCTGTTCGGACGCTATGTCTCGATGGAACATTCCATTTTCAGTATGGACGAAGGAGAATATGAAGCGCGGAAGTATAGTAAGTTGCTTCACTTCTTCACCATTTACATTTTGCCACTCTACGCATTAGCGCAACCCCTTTTCGGATCATTCGAGATCGACGCTTTCGGCCCTCGGCGTATTTTTGCGATCGGCGTTTTTATCGTCTGCTGGATAGGCAAAATAGGATTTTTGTACCTGACGTATATATTCATGAAGGAGCGGTGGATGCATTTATGGTTGCACACGGGTGTTAACTACCGCGGAATACCGAAGAGCCTTGTTGGTTGCTTTAAATTCGACTCCTAATCCGGTGCTCTCCCAAGTGAGCTTTTCAACTCTTCTTCCATTCCTGCCTCCTCGGTCGTCGACGTAGTCCTCGTGAGAAATCAGGCCGCGGTTTCGCTCTCAGCCGGGCCTGATAATCCAGCTTCAACCAACGCACGCTGGCGAGCGAAGTGCTCGACGATCTCCCTCGCAGTTTTCTTTCCCACAAACGGCGTCAGTTCCATCTCCGTCGCCTCGCTAACGCGATGAATTGATCCAAAGTGCCGAAGCAATCGCCCCTTGCGTTTCTCCCCCACGCCTGGAATTGCCGAGAGCTCTGAAGTGAAGTCGCGCAACTCGCGGCGCTTGCGATGGTAGCTCAGCGCGTAACGGTGCGTTTCGTCGCGAATCATTTGCAACAGACGAAGAATCAGCGAATGCGGATCAAGAAAGATTGGTTCGTGCTCGCGTCCTTTAACCAACAAGTACGAAACCTGGTTGTGCTTTAAAGGAGGCTTCACCACACCCACCATCGCTACGGCCTCGAGATCAAGCTCAGCCATCGCATCCGCGGCGGCATTGAGTTGCGCCTTGCCGCCATCGATCATGATCAAATCAGGCATCGGTTTGCCCTCGTCGAGCAGACGCCGGTAACGACGAACCACAGCCTCGCGCATTGAGGCAACGTCGTTCGCGCCCTCGACACTCTTGATGCGAAACTTGCGATACTCCGCGCGGTTCATCTTGCCGTTGTCACAAACCACCATGCCCGCCACATTTTCCGCGCCCTGGATGTGCGAGATATCAAACGACTCAATCCGGCCGGGGAAGCGTGGCAGCTCGAGCGTCTCCTGCAACTCTTCCAGTACCCGTTTCATGTCGGGCTTGAGCACGCGGAAGCGCTGTTCGAATGCTAGCTTCGCATTTTTCTCGCCGAGGTCGATCAGGTCGCGCTTCTCACCGCGTTGCGTGTAATAAATCCTGACGCGTTTTCCACGCCGTGACGTTAGTGCTTTTTCGAGCAACTCGCGGTCTTCGAAATCTACCGGCACATGAATCTCTTTCGGGACGTAATCGCTCGAGTAATATTGAGCGAGCACGTCACTCAGGAAGGACGCAGGATCGAAGTCATCTTCGGATAGGTCTTCCCAGAAGAACTCGCGCCGCCCCACGATGTGACCTTCGCGCATGGTGAAGAGTTGCAGTGCAAGCCGCTGGCCTTCGCGGTAGTAAGCAAAGATATCAACGTCGCGGTCGGGCGAAGTTGACATCTTTTGTTGCTCGGAAAGTTTGACGACTGTCTTGCGCAGATCGCGATACTTCGCGGCCATCTCGTAGCGCTGTTCAGTCGAAGCCTGCTCCATGCGGCCTTCGAGTGTGTCTGCCAGTTCCGTGTTTCGGCCTTCGAGCAACAGGCGCACGTCGCGCACAGCTTCCTGATATTGATCCGCAGTGCATAGTCCCTTAACGCACGGTCCCAGACAGCGCTTGATGTGATACTCGAGACAAGGACGCGGCGCCTTGCCGTCGATTTCGATATCGCAGGTCCGCAGTTGAAACGTGCGGTTGATCACATCGATCGTTTTGCGGGCCATGCTGGCCGGCAGAAAGGGACCGAAGTAGAGCGCGCCGTCTTTCTGTATGCGCCGTGTGATCACAGCTTTCGGAAACGGTTCGTTGATGGTCAGTTTGAGATGCGGGTACGACTTGTCGTCTTTTAGATTGACGTTGTAACGCGGCTTGTGTTTTTTGGTGAGCGTCGCTTCAAGTATTAATGCTTCGACTTCGTTGTCGGTAACGATGAATTCGACGTCGGCGATTTGTCTGACGAGCGCATCGGTTTTTCGATCAAAAGGTCGCGCCTCTCGGAAATATGATTGCACGCGGCTGCGCAGGCGTTTCGCCTTGCCGATATAGATGATTTTGCCGGCGCTGTCCTTGTAAAGGTAGACGCCGGCTGACACTGGAATTTCTTTGAGCTTTTCGGCTAATGTCACTGCTTGATACTACCGCTGATTAAACTGGCAGGTCATATTCTAACGCACCAATGAAAAACCACTACAGCGCTCTCAAGGGCGATGTATCAATCCAGCTCTTTACTGGGACCACGGGCGTCTCGCCCGCAACGCGCCGCGGGCGCGCATTTCAGTCACCAGATTATTTCGTTCAAATATTGTTCGCGCTGCGCGCTCATTGCGGGCGGGACGCCCGCGGTCCCAGTAGTTGACATGAAATTTCCTTTCAGCCTTCCGTTAAATAAACCATTCGATGCGGTCGGTTTTGGTCTCAATGCTGTCGATCATCTGATCGTCGTGCCCGCGTATCCGGATTTCGATTCAAAGATTCGGCTCCTGGATCATCAGCAGGAGGCGGGAGGGCAAACAGCGTCTGCCATGGTGGGGTTGCAACGTTTAGGATTAAAGACTGCCTATGCAGGTCGCTTCGGTTCAGACGCGGAAGGGCAGTTTGGATTTGCCGTACTCGAGGCGGAAAACGTGGACATGGAATTCGCTGAGATGATCGAGGGCGCGCGTAATCAAATCGCCTTCATCATTATCGACGCGCGCAACGGCGAGCGCACAATCATCTGGGACCGCGATGAACGGGTGAGTTACACGGCTGATGAAGCGCCCGTAGCTTTGGCTGCCAGAGGGCGCGTGCTGCATCTTGACGCTCATGATCCTCCCGCCTGCGTTCGTATGGCCGAGGCCGCTCGCGCGGAAGGCACGATCGTTTCCGCGGATATCGACAATATCTACGACGGGCTGCCTGAGCTGCTGCCGCTGATCGATATCCTGATTACCTCAAAAGAGTTTCCTCACCGCATGACCGGGATGGCTGATGAACGCGCTTCCCTGGTGGAACTAAAAGCCCGTTACGGTTGCGAGATCGTGGGCTTGACGAAAGGCAATCAAGGCGCGTTGGTTTATTGCGAAGGCGAGTTTATTGAATCGACTGCTTACGAAGTCCCGGGTGGATGCCGAGATACTACCGGATCCGGTGACGCGTTTCACGCAGGATTTTTGTATGGACTGCTGAACGAGAAAGATGTGGAGGAGAGTCTGCGTCTGGCGAATGCTGTGGCTGCGTTGAAATGCAGATCGCTTGGAGCGCGTAACGCGCTGCCGAGTAAGAGTGAACTGAATGAATTTCTGAAATCCAGATCTGAGTAAAGATCAGGTTTCAATTTGAGAGATTGGAGATCTGAAATAGGAGATTTCAAATTGGAGATCTGAATATGAGATTTCAAATTTGAGATCTGAAATTTTAAAACATGGATACAAAATTTCATCCGGCAATAGCCGCGATCATCTCCGGTAATATTGAAGCGCTTCGCGCCATGCTGCAGCAGGATCCTTCCCTGGCTACTGCGCGTTCTTCACGCAGCCATCCCACATTACTCCAGGCTCTGGCCCTGGACGGTGTTCACCTTTCGAACAAGGTTGAAATCGCCCATGCTCTAATCGATGCCGGCGCCGAGATCAATGGACCACTCGGCGCCGCAGCCTGCATAGACAATGTCGAGATTGCTGAGTTGCTCCTTGATCGCGGCGCCGCACTCAACGGAGACGGCGGCTGGTCGCCGTTGGAAGAGGCCTTGTATTGGAATAATCAGGGCGTCATGGCGCTACTGCTCAAACGCGGCGCCACGATTCACAACCTGCGACTTGCGGCGGGTCTCGGTCGAACAGATTTGATCGACGAGTTCTTCGAAGCGGATGGCAGCTTGAAGCCCGAAGCGGGCAAGATCGATTGGCCCTTCGGTGGACTACAAGAGTCAAACTTGAATTGCCAGATAAAGGAAGAACTGCAGACGAAAGTCGCCGGCTGGTCCAATGATCGCCAGAGCATTGTCAACAACGCTTTCATCTATGTCTGCATGCACAATCACATCGACGCCGCGCGTTTGTTGTTACAGAAGGGCGCCGAGGTCAACGCTATCCCACCAGGCTTTGATTTTTCAGGAACGGGTTTGCACTACGCTGCGCTCAACGGCCATCGACCAATGGTGGAGTTCCTCATCGCACAAGGCGCGGACGTGAATATCAACGACACCAAAATAGGCGGAATTCCCGCTGGCTGGGCAGACTATGGCGGGCATCCCGAGCTGAAGAATTATCTGGAGCAGATTGCTGGAGAAAACTAACCGGCCTATGGGACTCGTGCGATTCGTTGCCCCAGATCAGGGCGTAGCCCATTAATTCAAGCGAGCTTACGGAGGGGCATAGCCGCCACCGCACATCAGACGGCACAGCCGCAACCTGGCGCACTCTCGAAAGTCAGTTCCTTCAATGTTCTACGCTCCAGTCGGCACGGCCGCTAAATGTTTCTTGAAAAGTTCAAGCACACGTCGCCAGGCATCGGCTGCCGCCTCTGCGTCGTAAACTGCCGGGCGCGTATCGTTGAAGAACGCGTGGTCGGCGTCGTAGCTGACAACTTCCACCGGTAGATCATATTTCCGCGCCGCGTCTTTTAGCTGGTTCACTTTTTCGGGATTGATCCATGCGTCGCGTTCACCAGCAATGAAGAGCGTGGGCACGCTTAACTTTTGCAACACGTCGTCGTTGGGGATGTCACCGTAAAAAGGGGCCGCGGCAGCTAGTTCGTTTATCTCGCAAGCAGCTCGCAGGGCAAATGTGCCGCCCATGCAATAACCAGTGATTCCGATCTTCTGCACATTGTAAGCTTGCTTTGATTCGGCAATGGCCGCTTCGATGGTCGCGATTCCGTCTTCTATCGCCAGGTCGTGCATCATCCTTGCTGCGTCATCCGCATCTTTGGCGAGCTTGCCCCGATAAAGATCTGGGGCGACGCAAATATAACCTTCATTTGCATAACGGCCGGCAAGGTCGCGAATGTGATCGTTGATTCCCCACCATTCCTGAATTAGCAGGACCACTGCGCCTGTTTCCGTTTCCGGCCGTGCGACATAGGCAGTGGTCGCGCCGCGCGACGGGTTTAGATTAAGTGTTTCCGTTTTCATGATAAGTACCCCAAAATAATGAAAAGCTTTTGAAGGCAATTGTAGTTCAAACCAGGATCTCGGACTCAAGTTGCCTTCGACGCATAGCGTCGGTCTGAGTGTAGCCCGGCCTTTCAAGGCCGGGAAAGAGGAACTACGCGACGGAAAACTGACCCTGCCAATCCCGGCGTTAAAACGCCGGGCTAAATTCGTACCGACGCTACGCGTCGATGACATGTAGGGTTCCGGGCCTACAATTTCTAACGAGCAAGTGATATAAAACTGTCGCTCTTGTAATCCCGTCCCGCGTCGTTTAGTTCAAAAAACATATGAAGGTTTCCGTTTTGCTATCAGCCGTGGTCCTCTCGGCTCTTATCGTTTCGTCGGCTGCGGCTCAAAACGCACCTGCTGACGTTGTTTTCAAAAACGCCAATATCTATACAGTCAACGATCGCGCGCCCCGCGCTCAGGCTGTAGCCATCAAAGCCGACCGCATTGTGTTTGTCGGGTCAAACGCCGGCTTGCAAAAGTATGTGGGGAAAAACACTCGCGTGATCGATCTGCAGGGCAAGACGATGGTGCCGGGGATGACGGACGCGCATCATCATCTTTTTGGGGTCGGCTTTCGCGAAATAACTCTCAATCTTGAAGGCGTCACCAGTCTCAATGATTTCCTGGCGAAGGTTAAGGAGCGAGTGGATCAGGCAAGGCCCGGCGAGTGGATCACGGGGCGCGGCTGGATTGAGACTTTCTGGAAGCCCGCGGTTTTCCCGACCCGAGCGGACCTGGACAAGATTGCGCCTAACAATCCGGTCTTCCTCGATCGCGCCGACGGACACGGTGCGGTGGCGAACAGCGCCGCTTTGAAAATCGCAGGCGTCGACAAAAACACTCCGAACCCGTTTGGCGGTGAAGTCTCCAAAGACAAGCAGAGCGGCGAGCCGAATGGCATGTTGCTCGACGCAGCGCAGGATTTGGTCCAACGCCATATCCCTGGGCCAACTCCAGCAGAAACTGAAAAGGCGTTGTTGCTTGGCGTCAAACGCAACGTCGAACTTGGTTGGACCCAGATCCAGGATGCAGGTGGAAACTACTGGGAAGTCGATCTCCTGAGGAAACTTTACAGTGAAGGCAAGATCAAGCTGCGGGTTTACAGAGCGCTTTCGGCGCCCGGCAGAGAATCGCAACGGCTCTTCGCCGAGGGACCAATCCTCGGTGAACATGATCAACGACTAACTGTGCGGGCAGTCAAACTTTATGCAGACGGTTCGCTCGGATCGCGCAGTGCCGCTTTGCTCGAACCTTATTCGGATAAGCCTGACACATCAGGCTTCATGACCATCAAGGAAGAAGATCTGCGGCCCTTCCTCGAAGAAGCTTTGCGGAAAGGCGTTCAAGTGGAGACGCATGCGATTGGTGATCGGGGTAACCGGTTTATTCTCGATGCATATGAGAAAGCCTTCAAAGCGGTGCCTGTGAGCGCGCGCAAGGTTCGCGAACCGCGCTGGCGGATCGAGCATTCGCAGATCATCAATCCAGCCGACATTCCTCGCTTTGCCAAACTCGGCGTGATTCCTTCCATGCAGCCTTCACATGCGATCGGCGACTTACACTTTGCGCCGAGCCGCCTGGGAATTAAACGACTCGCCGGCGCCTACGCGTGGTCGTCGTTAATTAAATCCGGATCGATCATCCCCGGAGGGTCAGACGCGCCAGTGGAACGCGGTGAACCAATGATTGAGTTTTATGCTGCGACGGCGCGCAAAGACATGAAAGGATTTTCCGGAGAAGGTTGGCATCCGGAAGAAGCGGTAACGCGCGCGCAGGCTTTGAAGATGTTTACAATCTGGCCCGCGTTTGCAGCGTTTGAAGAAAAACAACGCGGTTCGATTGAGGTGGGGAAGTTGGCTGACTTCACGGTTCTTTCAGCGGACATCATGAAGATTCCCGAGATGGAGATATTGAAAACGCGTTGTGTCATGACTGTAATTGGCGGGGAAATTGTTTACGAGGAGAAGTGAGAACACGTAATGGGTAAGGTAGAGTTCGCTCGTGACCGGTTGAGGGTTCGGCTTTCGAAGTTGGTTGACGAGTATGAGGCGATGGTAATTCTACTTGCTAGGATGAGTCCCTTAGTAGCGAGACAAATCGAGAATGAACGAGAAGGAGTCAAACTTGCGAACAAGTCCCAACTCCAACTAGGCACGCAAAAGCTTTCTGCCACCATAAATCGCATTCGCCGCGACGCCGGGGCGACACAACCCGTAGGCTATTACAGTTCTTTACTCAACCATAATCAATTGAACGAGGGGTGGATTCGAACCATACCGGTTTACGTTGCCGTAGCACTCTTCAATAAGTACCCACGACTGGCTGATGCCTTGCAGAGTCATGAACTACCTATACACGCAACTATTGAGCTCGATTATTTGGGAGAAGGGAGTCGTCCAGAAATATATGAGTTTCGAATCACTGAAGCCATGCTCTTTGAGGACATGTGTTTTTTTTGGAATGAGTCATGCGCCATTCATGAAAAAGCAATCGAACCGGGTTCGTCCAAACAATTAACGAAGCGATTGATCGCCTTTCATCGCGCAGCTGTCTCCGCCGCTTTCTATATGGTTGAAGCGTTTTGCAATGGTATCGCTTTGGAGATTTTTCTTACGCGACGAGATGAACTTAGCGAGCAAGAGCTTGAATGGGTCACAGAGTGGAACGCTAAGCATTCACGCCCCAGATACCTATCGATCAGGGATAAATTGTTAAAATATCCGAGACTTCTTCTTGATACCCAGGCCCCGCCGATTCAAGAAAATAATTCCCCAGAGCTTTCATTTTTCCTGAGTAGCGCAAAGGAACTGCGCGATGCAATCGTACATGCCAACCCCGCGCCGAACCTCGAAACGCTGTTGCCCCAAAAGACTCAAATATTTGAACGCTTAGATCATGACCAATGCGCTCGAGTCATTGATTCCTCAATTGAAGTTGTAAACCAAATCGCCACATCGGTTGGGCGAGACAAGTCCATTTTTTGGTTACAAACGCGAAAAGAAGACGGCGCCTTTGACGACTCTGTTTTTGATTGAGGAATTTCGCCCATGAATAACCTTATGAAGCCTCGTCGCAATTTTCTTCTCTCGCTGGAAAAAGCCTCGGGCTCGCTGCGCTTTCTTCGGCAACCGTCGCGTCGCTATTGAAAGAAGGTGTGGCGGCGAGCAAGTCCATTGCACATCTCTCGGCCGAGCAGGTCGCAATGGATGAAGACTACTGGAGCGTGATTCAGAATTCTTTTTCGGTTACGCGGGGCATCATCAATCTAAACAACGGAGGCGTATCTCCGAGCCCGCGAATCGTCACCGAGGCCTTGGTTCGATATATCTGGCAACAGGAAGATGCCACCGCCTACACGATGTGGCAGATACTCGAGCCGCAGTCGGAAACGATTCGCACCGGCCTCGCCGAAGTGTTTGGCTGCGATCGCGAGGAGATTGCGATTACGCGTAACGCCTCGGAGTCGCTCGAGATTCTTTTGATGGGCATGGACTTCAAACCTGGTGATGAGATCCTCACGACGACTCAGGACTACCCGCGCATGTTGACGACGCTCAGGCAACGCGAGCTTCGCGAAGGCCTGAAGTTGAAGTTGATCAAAATACCAATTCCGCCAAAGAACCTAAGCGAAATTACCTCGGCTTTCGAGCAGGGAATTACCAACCGCACGCGCCTGATCCTCATGATGCATCAGGTAAACGTCACCGGTCAGATCACTCCCGTGAGGGCCGTCTGCGAAATGGCCCGCAAGAGAGGAATTGAAACCATCGTCGATGGCGCTCATTCGTTTGCGCAGTTTCAGTTTCAACAAAAAGATCTTGGCTGCGATTATTTCGGCACCAGCCTGCACAAGTGGCTCTACGCGCCAAAGGGAACAGGCATGCTTTACGTCAAGCGTGACAAGATCTCGAAGATATGGCCCTTGATGGCGGCGGAGTCGAAGAACGCCAGCGACATACGAAAGTTTGAAGAGATTGGCACACACTCGGCGGCGCCACGGTTGGCGATTGGCGAGGCGTTGCTGTTTCACAATGGCATCGGAGGCAAGCGCAAGGAAGCGCGACTCAGATACCTTTCGCGTTATTGGATGAACCGGCTCAAGGATATTCCCAAAGTTCGCTTCAACACTTCGTTTGACCCTGAACAATCATGTGCAATCGCTAACGTGCAGATCGTGGGGATGAATCCCTCCGCGATTGGAAGCTATTTGTTTGATAAGCATCGTATCTTTACGACGCCGATTATTCATGAAGAGTTTCAGGGTATCCGCATCACGCCAAACGTCTACACGACGCTGGGCGAGCTGGAACGTTTTTGCCGCGTGATGGAAAAAATCGCGCGCGGTGGTCTGCCGGCCTGATGTAACGCAAACTGTCAGTTTGCGTCTTTGGCGCTGATCAAATTCAATGGGAAGGCACGAGCGCAAATTAATAGTTTGCGTGATAAAAGATTCAAGGAGTTTCCATGTCCAGTTCACCAGCACAACAACCATCACCGCAATTATTTTTCTCCACCATGAATGCATATCAACGCACCGAAGCGTTGAAAGCCGCTATCGAGCTTGAGGTGTTTGCCGCTATCGGTGAAGGGAATACCACCGCCGCCGAAATTGCCAACAGATGCAAAACGTCGGAACGCGGCATGCGCATACTCTGCAATTTTCTTTGCACCATCGGTTTTCTTGACAAAGCCGATCAGAAATACAGTCTGACGCTCGATTCCGCCGTGTTTCTAGACAAGAATTCGCCTGCCTACCTGGGCGGCGCCGTGGAATTCATGGCTACCGAAAAGCTCACCGGCAACTTCCGAAACCTTGCCGAAGTGGTCCGCAACGGAGGGACCACTGATGAAGAGGGCGGCACCGTCGCGCCTGACAATCCTATCTGGGTGAAGTTTGCCAGAGGTATGGCGCCATTGATGGCCCTCCCCGCGCAGTTGCTCGCGAAATTGGTCGAACCGGCAGCCGATCGCAAGATAAAGATTCTGGATATCGCTGCAGGTCACGGGCTCTATGGGATCGAGTTTGCCAGGAACAATCCGCAGGCGAGCGTCGTCGCCGTTGACTGGTCCAAGGTGCTTGAGGTGGCTAAAGAGAACGCGCAAAAAGCCGGCGTCATGGATAGATACTCGACCATCGAAGGCAGCGCGTTTGACGTGGATTATGGCACGGGCTATGACGTCGTTTTGGTAACAAACTTCCTGCACCACTTCGATCCGCCGACAAACGAAAAACTGCTGCGCAAGGTGCATGCAGCGCTGGCTGACGGCGGTCGCGCAGTCACGCTCGAGTTTGTGCCAAACGAAGATCGCATTACGCCGCCCGACGCCGCAGCCTTCAGCATGATGATGTTGGGCAGCACGCCACGCGGCGACGCTTACACATTTCCGGAGTTGGAACGTATGCTTTCAAACGCGGGCTTCACGCGAAACGAGATGCATCAGCTGCCGCCTTCGATACAGCAGGTGGTAATTTCGCACAAGTAGATCGCGATAGACGAGAGTTACTGGGAAAGCAAAGCGATCAAGAGAAATCACCGGGAAGGATTTTCTCTGCGCAGGCTCGGCGTTCTCCGCGTCTCTGCGGTGAATTACCCGGAAAAGAGGATAAACCGCAGAGACGCAGAGAGCGCTGAGATCGCGCAGAGATGGAACTGCGCCACGACCCTAAAAAAAGATAGTGACTAATTTCAATTCTCTGCGTTAACTCGGCGCGCTCTGCGTCTCTGCGGTGAGTGTGTTGGCAGCAATATTAACCGCCGAGTCGCCGAGAACGCTGAGACTACGCAGAGAAGAAATTCAAATTAGGGCACTACCTCAAAAAACGACTTCTTGACTCTCCGATTACCACGCGTCCATAATCGCTCAGAGACGTTATGCCCCCCGCCCGGTCTCAGCAACCGCGTTCATCTCAGTTATGATTCTCACCAACAGTGTGCTGTCAAGATGATCCGTCAATGGAGGAAGAAACTGTGGTTAGTGGACAACTCGAAGATAGCTTGCGTCACGAGATAGAAAGCTATATCGAAGGGCGCCTTAGCGGAGTCAAACAGGAAATCGCGGCCCTCCAAAGCCAACTCAATGAGGCACTCAGTCAGCTTTTGGATCGCCAGAGCGCGGTCCAACTCGATGGCGGCGTTGCGGCTTCGATCATGGAACACCTCCGAGCCGCCCACGAAGAAGGCATAGATCTAGCCGCCTCGGAATCATCGCGCGCTAAAGCCTCCAGCGACATGGCCATCGTCAAGGCCGCAATTTCAGAAATTAACGAACAGACATCCCAGGCCGAAATACTGACTATTCTGGTCAATCGCGCCTCGACCTTTGCACCACGAGTTGCATTCTTCGTAGTCAAGAGCGATCAGGTGATCGGTTGGCGGTCGCGCGGCTTTGAAGGAACCGTTGGTGACAATGTCGTTCATCAGATTTCCTTTTCGCTCAAGGCCGATACGGCGGTGGGCCACGCGGCGAGATCGCGCGAAACCTGGAGTGGTGGACCAGGCTCTCACGCCGAGGATCACATCATCATGAACCGTCTGGGAGACGATCCTCCCGCGCGCATCGTTGCGTTGCCGCTGGTGGTTCGCGATCGGGGCGTCGCAGTTTTGTATGCCGACTCCGCCGAGCTCGACTCGGACGCAATTAATCTGGAAGCACTCGAAACCCTCGTTAGTGTTGCCGGAATGGCGGTTGAGTTACTCGCGGCTCGTTCCGCTCCGGCGAAAACAGCCGCCGCTCCAGTAGCAACTGAAGAAGTTGTCCACGAGGTTCAACCGGAAACTACGCGCGAATACGAAGCGCCCGCATACACGCCGGTCGCCGAGTACGATGAGATATCTCCGGTTGTGGAAGAGAGTGCGCCTCCACATGAAGTGGTCGCGCCCGAGCCTGAGGTTACGGAAGACTTCCAAGTAGTAGCCGAGCCGATTGCTGAAGTGGAGCCGGAAGTCCCCGTCACTCCTTATGAAGTGACGCCAGAGCCGCCGGTAGAGGCTGCTGTCGAAACTCAATACGTGCCTCCGGCACCAGTCGAGGCTGTCCCAGAACCTCCGCCATTCATGGTGACTCCTCCTGAGCCGCCGGCAGTAGAGCCCGCTCAACCTGTCGCAGCCCAGCCGCGCCGCCGTTATGGCGCGGATGTTGAGTTACCGATTGAAGTAGCAAGTGATGAAGAGCGGCGTCTTCACAGCGATGCGCGCCGGTTTGCCCGTTTGCTCGTTTCTGAAGTTAAACTTTATAACGAGCAGAAGGTGGCGGAAGGCCGGAACCGAATGGATCTTTACCAGCGTCTGCGGGAAGACATCGATCGTTCACGCCAAATGTATGACAAGCGCGTGAAGCCCGAAGTGGCCCAACGATACGATTATTTTCATCATGAGCTGGTAAACACGCTCGCGGAAGGCGACGTGGCGAAGCTCGGCGGTGATTACCCGGGCGCGACGGTTTCGGCGTAGGGCAGTTTTGGGTTTCGAGTTCCGAGTTTCGAGTTTTAGGATTTTTGTGATGAACAGAACCGTCGGGCGGCGCATCTCATGAGCGAGATTCGCCATTCGCGATTCGCCATTCGCGATTTGAAATTTGAGATTCGCGACTCGAAACTCGAAACTGATCGGAACCAGGGAGTAATTCATTCGTGCGGAAATTTGAAAAGTATCGGCTGGCGCTTCTTATCGTCGGCCTGGCCATCATCATGGGCGCGTCTCTGCCGCCCTTCATGACTGCAAGCTGTCAGACACGACAGCAAACTCCCGCTGAACTGAGAGCTCTCGAAAGTCTGCGTAGCATGACGCACAACCTTGTGCTGCCCGCTGATGACTTAGTTGCGCGAATTGAAACGCAGTTTCCGCGAACGAAGGCCGCGGCCCTCGCAAGGCTGGTGCGGGCCCGGACAAAGATAAAAGCGAAAGACTACGCGGGCGCAGCTTTGTTGCTGGATTCTAACCTCGTCCGCGATCACAGCTTGCTGGCCGACTACGCGCTATTCATGCGTGCAAATGCCCTCGAGCAAAGCGGACGGACGGCGGAGGCGCGAGCTCTCTACGCTCAAATCGCGCGCGATTATCCCGACTCACTGCGTGCGCGAGAAGCAACTCTGGACGCAGCCAACATTATGTTGGCAAGTGGCGACGCTGCCGGCGCAATCAGAATTTTGAAAACGCTGGCTGACAAGGATGATGGCGCGGCTTTGCTGCTTACCGCGCGCGCTCATGAACAATCGTCTGATCCAACGCGCGCGCTTGGTTTTTATCGGCGCACTTACTTCTACGCGCCTGCTTCCCCCGGAAGCGCTGAAGCGGCGACAGCATTGACGCGTTTGGGTAGTAACACTGCGCCTGCATCGGCCGAAGAAGCTCTGACCCGGGCTGATGGACTCTACTACGCGAAAAAGTTTGCCGAAGCCACACAGGCTTACGGCGACGCGTTCGCGAGGTTTTCGAGTTCAATGAATTCCCAGGCCCAGCTTCGACGAGTGACTGCCGCAGCAAGTTCGCGAAAGACTGCTGATGCCGCCAGCGGGCTGAACACGATCCCTTCGTCTGAGGGACAGGTGCGTGCGGAAGCGCTCTATCAAGTTGCTCAGGCCTATGCGCGCTCGCGTCAATGGGAACAGGTGCGCACCACAATCGATGAGTTGCGCCGATCTTTTCCCGCCAGCGAGTTCACGCCGCGCGCTATGGCCGGCGTCGGAC
Organism: Pyrinomonadaceae bacterium; assembly: GCA_963724185.1. Classification (GTDB taxonomy): domain Bacteria; phylum Acidobacteriota; class Blastocatellia; order Pyrinomonadales; family Pyrinomonadaceae; genus PSRF01. The sequence continues at coordinate 1,321,054 of CAVRTN010000004.1, forward strand.
AAATCGCTAAAGAGGCGAAGAATGATGCCGACGCATCCTATTTCTCACGTCTCGCGGTTAGTTCATATCCTGATTCCATCGAAGTTGCCCAGGCACAATTTGATCTCGCCTGGCAGGCCCACGAAAACAGGAACTTCACGGAATCTTCCAAGCTTCTCACCGAGCACCTGGCGTTCTTTGCTGACAAGAACACGGACAATCGCGGCCGCGCCGGCTACTGGGCTGCGCGCGATTCCGAACGAGCCGGCAAACTCGCCGAAGCTCGCGCGCTTTATCAAGCGGTGTTGGCGCGCTACGACGCCAACTGGTACGGGTACCTGGCGAAGCAGCGACAGAGCGCCATGCTGCGCGGCGGAGCGGCGACCATTCCTGCGAAGTCGTTTTCTTCTGATTCCATAGTCGGACGCGCCGTCGCGAATCTGGAAACAGTTACGGTTGCTGAAGAAACGGCCGGGTCGGGAGCTGATAGAGTTTTGGCAAAGGCTGACGAGCTGAATATTGCCGGGCTGGACGATTGGGCACTGGAGGAGTTGGCTCAGGCAAATGATAACGCCGGAAGCAGTCCCAGAGTTAACCTGGCGATAGCGCGTGTTTATCGTTCCCAGGAAAACAATGTAGGCGCGCTCAATGTGCTGAAGAAGAGCTTCCCGGATTATTCACAGATGAAGCCCGAGGAGATGACCCGTGAGGAGTGGGACGTGTTTTATCCACTGTCACACTGGGAGATCATTTCACAGGAATCGCGCGCGAAGAGTCTCGACGCCTATCAGGTCGCCGGCTTGATTCGTCAGGAGACGGTTTTCATGACACGCGCGCGTTCTCCTGCAAAGGCTTACGGCCTGATGCAGTTGCTAATTCCCACTGCGATAACGACGGCCAGAAAGTATGGCATCGATCGTTCGATCTCCGAGGAAGCGCTTTATGAGCCGCGCTTGAACATTCAACTCGGCACCGCCTACCTGCGCGATCAGATCGACAAGTTTGGAAAAATCGAATACGTCGCTGCCGCATACAACGCCGGCCCTGGACGCGCTGTGCAATGGCGTGCTTCTCTGCCGGCTGAGATGGATGAGTGGGCCGAGGCAGTTCCTTTCAAGGAAACGAGAGGCTATGTTCAGGGCGTGGTCCGCAATCGCTTGCAGTATCAGCGACTCTACGATGAGCGTGGACGTTTTCGACCAGAAGTGGGAAGCCGCGCAGTTACGAAACAGCCGGTGGCAAGTTCAACGCCCGCAGCCGCGCCGGAGCATTCAAACGTGCGAAAGCGGCGCGTAAGTGGGAACGAGAGCGGCGAGTGAGATTGCGAAACCGATCGCGAAGTGATGTTGAATAATTTGCGTAGCAGTATTTTCCTGTCAGTGTTTTTCTTTCTGCTGATCGTCCCTGTTCATTCACTGGCTCAGAGACGTTCGGCTGCCGGCGCGTTCCTCACAATCAACACCGAACCCAACGCAATCGTCTGGCTGGATGAGATTCGCCGCGGCGCGACGGACACTGCCGGCCGACTGGAGTTGCAGAAAGTTTCTCCGGGCAGGCATACGGTGCGGGTCCGCGCAGCGGGCTTCAAGGAGTCCACCGTGCCGCTGCTACCTGGGCGCAAAAGTCTGACGGTAAAACTTATCAGAACCACAGATCAGGCGGAGTTAACTTTTCAGGAAGCCGAGCTGGCGCGCGAGCAGGCGAGAGACGATGAGGCGCGCCGCAAGGCGGAAGAGCTTTATCGGAGCGCATTAAAACTACGGCCGGCATTTCCCGCTGCTCGTGTTGGTCTGGCGCGAGTGCTCCTCGATCTAAACAAATACCAGCCCGCGCTGGCTGAGATTGATGCGGCCCGACGCGCTCGTCCTGTTTACGCTGAAGCGTCGGCGGTCGAGGGACGCATCAATCGCGAAGCTGCTTTTACTGACGATGCTATTCAATCGTTTCGGCGAGCGATTCGCGAAGCGAAGGGTTTTCAGCCTGAGGCACATGTCGGACTCGCCCGCGTGTTGGAAGATAAAGGCCAGTTTGCCGAAGCGGAAGCTGAGTTTCGCAAGGCGCTGACCCAGCTCTCGGATTCAGAGCCGGTGATTTATCAACTGCTCGGAGCGGTGCTCGAGAAGCAGCAAAAGTTCAAAGAAGCAATCGTTGCTTACGAGAAGTATTTGGAGTTAGCCCCAAACGGTAGTCTCGCTCCCGCGATCAGATCCATGCTCGATCAACTCCGGCGCGATGCCGACGGCCAGGAAATCATTCCCTAAAATGAACGGGACGCGGAGGTAGCCAATCGCTTTCAGGCTCTTGGGGAAAACTCTGCGCGTGCTCAGCGACCTCTGCTCGGCGTTGACTTACTTCGAAATCCTACCGCAGAGGTGCAGAGCCGCAGGTGCGCCGAGGTTACGCGGAGCGTTTCAAGTTTTAATCGAAGTGGTGGACTGCCTACGGCGCCATGGTTTCATCATTCGCACTCGCCTGCTGAGTTGCATTCACATGAATCTTTGCCGAGTTCGAATCGATGTAGAAGTGCCGGCCGGTGCCTTTGAGTTCCGGATCAGGATCGGCATTCAATCGATATAAGCCTTCGCTCGAACCTGTTTTCGGCGTAACGCTCATGGTGAACACGTAACCATAAAACTTTGGCCCGCTGGTTTTGAATCGCCCATCCAGATAATCGCCCGCGGCGAGTTGCTCGAAAGTTCCGTATTCGTTTGCATTGCTGATGCTGTACGCAGACTGAGCTCGCGTGATGGCTCGCATCTGGGCGAACACGGCTCCTTCGTCTGCGCGACCAGCGCCTTGCTCCAAACCCGTGGTATACGATTGGCAATTAAGGATTGCGAGGGATCCAACCAGTAGTGGAACCACAAACAGCATGCGTTTCATAAAGCAGGGTTTCCTTTCAGAGCGCCTGATTCGGCAGTGCAGCGCTTCAAACGGTTTGCAGCTTATCTTTTGGCCGCTCAAACCAAATCAATGTCGCTGTCAGGCATCCGCAAACCAGGGTGCCAATCCAGACTGAAGCAGTCCCTAATCGTTCCATCGCCTGCACCCCGAGTATTGGGCCAATTGCAAACGCAACACTGAACCCCATCGAATACAGGCCCATGTAAGCTCCCGACTGTGCCGGCGGCGCCACCTCAGACACATGCGCAGCACTGGCGGGTAACAAGATCATTTCGCCAAACGTCCAGATCACTACCGTAAACGAAAGCCATAAAACTCCGCCCCCGATAGCCAGCCCACCAAACCCGAGTCCAATCAAGATCGCGCCGAGTGTTAGCGCATGGCGGCTGGACCAGTGTGCCATGACGCCGTTGAGGGGAACTTCGACCAGGATTATGAGCACGGTGTTGATGGCCAGCAACATTCCAAAGCCTGCTTCCGTCATCCGCAGGTCTCGCACAAGGTAGAGCGGCATCGCGGCGAGGGTCTGAAAGAAAACCAGCTCGACTGGAATCATCGCCAACAGAAAGTAGATGAAGCGACGGTCCTTTAAGAGACTGGAATAAGGCATCACGGTTGATGACCTGACACCTGCCGCCGAAACATTTGCAGGAAGGCCTTCCGGGGCGGGCTCTAGTTCTGCGCGGCGTGGCTCACGCGGTCGCCAGGGCACCAGCACCAATATTACTCCGGCCAGCAGCGCCGTAGTTCCGTCCACGAAGAACAACAACCTGAACGACCGCATGGCGAGGAATCCGCCCACAACCGGACCAATACTCATTCCCAGATTGATCGCCAGACGGCTAAGAGCAAAGGCAGCTTTCCTTTGGCTGGGGCCGGCGAGGTCGCCAATGATTGACATGCTGGGCGGACGAAAAGCCTCGTTGACGATGGACCAGATCCCTGTCATCACCAGAATGCCGATCAGACTCTGAGCAAACGGGAAGATGTACAGGACCAGCGCACTCAGAAAGAGTGAAAGCTTGATAATCCGCAATCCGCCCAGCCGATCCGACAGCCGTCCTGAAAGAGGTGCGATTACGATGGCGGCAATACCATAAATTGTGAGCGCTAGACCTGCGGTGGCGGCCGGCAGTTGGCGGTCAACTGTGAGATAGAGCGTAAGGAAAGGCAGGACCATCGTGCCCGCGCGATTTACCAGAGTCGCGAGACAGAGAAGCCAGACTTCTCGAGGTAGCTCTCTGAGCCCGCGCCACGGATTTAGGATGACCCACACCTCCTCAATTCGAAGACAAATTAGCGGCCGCCGGTTTGGCGAATCTCTTTAAAACGAAAACAAGTGTAGTCATGGTCGTTAACCATTCCCACCGCCTGCATGTAGGCGTAACAAATCGTCGGGCCTACAAACTTGAAGCCGCGGCTAAGGAGGTCTTTGCTCAGCGTCTCCGAGATCGCGGTTTGCGCGGGTACCGGCGCATCGCGCTTTCGATTGATCGGTTGACCATCCACGAATCGCCACTGATACGCGTCGAAACTTCCAAACTCCTTCCGGATCATTGCGAACGCTTTGGCGTTTTGAATGGCCGAAGCGACCTTTAATCGGTTGCGGATGATTCCCGGGTTCAACAGCAGTTGCTGAATTTTCTGTTGTCCGTACCGCGCGACTTTGGCGGAATCAAACTGATCAAATGCGGCGCGATAGTTGTCGCGTTTACTCAAAACAGTTTCCCAGCTCAGGCCCGCCTGAGCGCCTTCGAGAATAAGAAACTCGAACAGCTTTTCATCGTCGTGCAAAGGCACGCCCCATTCTGTGTCGTGATAAGCGATTGATAGATCCGATTTAGGCCAGGCGCAGCGTTTTGGCATGCGCGCATCTTAGCAGGAGGAGAACGAGATCGTTATTCGCAGATTACGCAAATTACACCCGATTCAAAGAGAGCATAACGTTACTAAGGATCGGCCAATGTTATTTCTGACTCTAATCTTGTAATCGGAGAATCTGCGGATGCGATAGAGCGAAAGACTACTGGCCCAGGCGGCCGACTAAACTTGCAACCACTGTAATCAGTTCATTCGCTTCGACGGGTTTGGCCACGTGCGTGTTGAAGCCGGCCATGATAGCGCGCATCCGATCCTGGACGCGCGCGTATGCGGTCAGTGCTACGGCGGGAATCTTCTGATGCCTGCTTTCGTTCTGCGCCCGGATTTGGCGGATTAGATCATAGCCGTCGGTGTTTGGCATTCCGATGTCGCTGATCAACAGGTCGAATTCAGCGCTAGCGAGGGCGGCCAATGCGTCTTCGGCGCTTGATGCGGAAGTAACTCGCGCGCCGTGCTGTGTCAGTTCGACGCTGATCAAATCGAGAGCATCAGTTTCATCGTCGATGATCAGGATTCGCAGTCCTTCGAGGGTGGGAGCTTCCGCGTGCTGCTCTTTGAAACTGCCGGCAGCGTTAGCCAGCGTTTCCGGATGCAAGTCGCCGCTGGGCAATGGCAGACGAACTGTGAAGATCGCGCCGTTTTGGTTTTCCCGGTTTTCGACTGCGATGGTCCCGCCGTGCAGTTCAACCAAATGACGGACGATGGCCAGGCCCAACCCCAGCCCGCCGTGAGTCCTGGTTGTGGAGCCGTCGGCCTGCCGAAAGCGTTCAAAGACGTGCGGCAGAAAAGAAGGATCGATGCCTGGGCCGCTATCTTTTACCTGGATCTCCACGCCGCCGTTGGCCTGGTTAACCGCTATCTCGATCTTGCCGCCGGTCGGAGTAAATTTCGCGGCGTTTGAAAGAATGTTCCAAATGACCTGTTGCAAACGATCTACATCGCCGGAGATTAATCTAAGACTCGAGTCGATGAGCGTTTCAATTTTGATTTCCTTTGCTTCGATTGCCGGCCGAACGGCATCGAGCGCAGCATCTACTACGGCGACCAGATCAACAGGATTGAGGTTTAGTTGCAGCTTGCCCGTGATCACGCGCGACACATCGAGAATGTCTTCGATGATCTGCTTTTGGGCCCAGGCATTTCTTTCAACAACCTCGACCGCGTGTTTCGATCCTTCGCTATCCAACCTTCCCGATCGCAGCATGCGCGACCATCCGATGACTGCGTTTAGCGGGGTGCGAAGTTCATGCGAGAGAGTTGCGAGAAACTCATCCTTCAAGCGGTTGGCTTTCTCAGCGTCGCCTCGCGCGGCGCGCTCGCTTTCCAGCAGCGAGGCAAGTTTTTCCTCGGCGCGCTTCCGTTCGGCAAACTGTCCAATCTGTCCACCGATGCCTACGACCATCTTCAGTAATTCCTCGTCAGGTTGTCTCACGTCCGGACTGAAGAATTCGATCACTCCCAACACTTCGTCTCGAAGGAGGATCGGGAAACCGAAAGCGCCGTGTAATCCTTCGCGAGATGCCGCTGCCGCGCGTGGAAAATTTGTGTCTTCAACCACATTTGGAATCCAGGCTGGCTCGCTGCTGATCCAGATGCGGCCTGGTAGCCCAACTCCTTTTTCCAACTCAATGTTTTGAGTGAGTTGATCGAATTCCGGAGTCTCTCTCGAGGTCGCATGACAAACCTCGACCGCCCGCAACACGCCTTTCTCGCGATCAACGTTCCAGAGCACGCCTACTTCCCAATCGAGATTGGCGCAGGCAGTTTGTAAAATGCGCTTCGAGGTCTCGGCGAAGTCGCGTGATTCCGCAAGGATTTGGGTGACTGCATATTGCAATGCCAAACGGCGTTCGGTGCGCTTGCGCTCAGTGATATCGCGAGTGAAGCAGCGGGTGTGGATAAACTTTCCGTCTTCGCGATAAACGCTGGAATTAATTCGGACAAACTTGATAGTGCGGTCTTTGCAGAGCATGCGCGCGTCGAAGTCGCGCAATACTTCGCCGGCGGCCAGCCGATTCAGAATATTCTCAATCACAATCCTGTCAGCATGAAACTCCGAGATGTGGTGACCCACATATTCATCTCGGGTGTAGCCTAAAAGATCGAGTTCCGATTGGTTAACCCGTAGTACAGTTCCGTCAGGACCTACCCAGTGCAAGCCGATGGATGCGTTGTCAAAAAAGTCAGTCAACTCGGCTTCACTCCGCTGCAGGGCGGCCTCGAAGCGCTTGCGTTCAGTGATGTCGTGTTTGATGCCGACGAAGCAGATCGGTCCACCGTGTTCATCGGGTAAAACGAATGCTGTCAGGTCGACATAAAGGGTGCGCCCATCTTTTGCCCGGTTGATTATTTCGCCGCGAAATTCACCCTCGGCAATCAAGATCTTGACGGCGTCCGCGAAATCCTTCTCTCCCGTGTGAATAGCAGGGGTCTGGTTTTTCAAGTCCTCGTGTGAATAGCCGAGAAGTGCGGCGTGGGCGGCGTTTTGCTCGATGTAAAAGCCTCGCGGATCGAGGATGACAATGGGCTCGCTGGAACTTTCAAAAATGGCGCGATAGATATCAGGACGCACCTCGCTGAGATGCGAACTGGTGCCTGATTTTTTCACCTGGACTTCACGCGACATCATCACACTCAGCGACGCTGACAGAATCAAATTGGTTCGGGGGGAGGAGATAATAGCACCAAAGGATAGGGGGCCTAAATACCACCGAGAGTCAAAGCACGTTCGTTGTGTAACTTTGCGTCATACTATGTGAACTTTGCGTTCCTTCCTGCATGTTTACCGCAAAAGGGCCCGAAGCACATTGAAAGGGCGGCAAAGCAAATTGAAGTACCGTCCATTTGAACCATTTGACTTGTCTTTGCTTTGGGGGTAAAAAGCCTAGCTGAATTCATAACCTACAAACCTGAGCATCCATTTCCTTTGCAACCTGCAACGGGACCCGGATTCTAATAATCGGAAGGAGATCGAAATGGCTTTACGTCTAGGCGACATCGCACCCGATTTCAAGGCAGACACAACTGACGGTCCAATTAGTTTTCACGAATGGATTGGTGATAGCTGGGCCGTACTTTTCTCCCATCCCAAGGATTTCACTCCTGTGTGCACCACTGAACTCGGCGAGTGCGCGCGTCTGAAACCCGAATTCGACCAGCGCGGCGTGAAGGTTATCGGGCTGAGCGTTGACCAAACTGACTCGCATAGCAAGTGGGCGGAAGACATCAAGGAAACTCAAGGCACCGCCCTTAACTTTCCGGTGATCGCCGATCCGGATCACAAGGTGGCCGAACTCTACGACATGATCCATCCGGAAATCAGTGATATTTTCACGGTCCGCTCAGTGTTCATTATCGGGCCCGACAAGAAAATCAAGCTGATGATCACTTATCCCGCCAGCACGGGTCGCAACTTCGACGAAATTCTTCGTGTGATTGATTCACTTCAGCTCACCGCGAAATACAGCGTAGCCACTCCGGTAAACTGGAAAGATGGCGACGACGTGATTATCGTGCCGTCCATGTCCGATGAAGATGCGAAGACGAAGTTTCCTGCCGGCTGGAAAGCGCCGAAGCCATACCTTCGCATTACGCCGCAGCCGAACAAGATTACTACCGACACGGCGGGAAAAAGCGCTTCGTAACTGTCTGACCTCGAGGCGCGCTGGCGTCAGGAAAATTAATTCAAGGCGCAGACGGAATTGCACCCTGCGCCTTTTCAATTGCTTGCCAAAGAAGGGTCTGAGATGCACGTTTTCATGAAAACCACCAAACTTATCCTTGTCCTGACAGTGATCGTCGCCGGTCTTGCCGGATCTGCTTCGGCGCTGCAGCGGCCATCCGCAAGACGCGTCGCGGCCAGAACAGTTGTGCTGAATCTCTACAGCCAGCACAAGCGGCAGAGTCCGTTTTTTCAAACGCGCAGCCGCGTGGTGCTGGACAGGTATTTCACGAGGGAACTAGCCAACCTGATATGGCAGGATGCCCGCGCATCCTCCGCGCGCGGTGAAGTTGGAAATATCGGTGGGGATCCGCTCTATAACGCACAGGACATGCGCATCAGAAACTTCGCTGTGCGTGAACGCAGTCCCGGGTCGTACGGAGTGGAGGTGGTAGCTTCCTTTCTCAATTTCAACGAGCGGCACGAAGTGGTTTTTCGTTTGGTTCCGGCGGGTTCGAGCTGGAAAGTTGCGGACATCGTTTACGACAACGGCACTACTCTGATGGGAATTCTGAAGAGTAACGAAAGTTCGGGAGACGGGAAAACCACGATCAAGGTTTATCTCGTAAGGTTGGGAGATGAAGGGAAAACTGGAAAGAAGATTGGGTGCGGCGATAGTGTGGTTGCAACCGTGCGTTCGATTCAACCGACAACCGCGCCTTTGACGGCTGCTATTAACGAGCTGCTGACAACTCCTCAACATCCTGCGGGAAATCCGCCGCTTGAGAATTTTTGGAAGGGCCGAAACCTGCGCGTCGTTTCGGTTTCCATTCTCAACAACACGGCCACTATTCGTCTTGCGGGAGAAGTCTTTGTTGCGGGAGTTTGCGACATCCCGCGCATCGAGGCTCAAATCGAAGAGACGGCAAAACAGTTTCCGACTGTGAAACGGGTGAATGTATTCATTGGACGGCAAACCTTGCGCAACGCGCTTCGCTGATATTTAAGCGCCATCCGCGGATTACGCAGATTGCGCAGATTTCAAGACTACGAGCAGAAAAGGATCTGCGATGAGCTGGGATCCAACAAAAGTGTGTGACCACTTCCGGTGTTGATCCTAATCCGTGAAATCAGCTTAATCTGCGGATAGTCTAAGGTTAATTCTTGAGCATCTCGCGGGCGTGGCGGCGGGCGCTCTCAGTAATCTCCGCGCCCGTCAGCATGCGCGCGATTTCTTCAACTCGGGCCCTTCGGTCCAAATTCTCAACGCTCACAACTGTGCGCTCGCCGACCGTTTCTTTACTTACCAGCAAATGACTATCGGCAAAACGTGCGATCTGCGGTTGATGGGTGACGCAGAGCACTTGGTTTGTAGCTGATAGTTTCTTCAGTTTTATTCCTACGGCTTCGCTGACTCGGCCGCCAATCCCTGAGTCGATCTCGTCGAAAACGATTGTGCGCGGAAACTCCGATGCGTTGGCGACCGTCTTTAGCACCAACATCAGTCGCGACGCCTCGCCGCCTGAGGCTACTTTCGCGAGCGGCTTCACCTCTTCGCCGACGTTTGCGGAAAAATAGAAATCAATTTGGTCAGTGCCGCGGGCGGAGAAGCCGCTCGAGTCTTCCACAACTTGCGAGCCACCGGCATCCGGTCCAGTTATGTGGATCTGAAATTTCGCCTTTTCCATGGCGACCTCCACGAGGCCTTGTTCCACCGCGCGTTCAAACTTGCGGGCGGCCCGCACGCGTTCGCGATGCAGTCGACCGGCGCAATCAAGATACGCGATCCTTGCAGCTTCCAGCTCCTCCTTGATCTCCGACTCGCGCTCGCCGGCATGATCGATTTGACGGAGGCGATCTTCGGATCGGGCCAGATGTTCCAGAGCGGCTTCGATCGAGCCTCCATACTTTCGCTTGATACTGGAAATTTCCGCGAGCCGGTTTCCTATCTGTTCCAGCCGAGCGGGTGAAAACTCAAGCTTGTCAGAAAAATCGCGCAAGGAAAACGCCAGGTCTTCCAGGACGGAACGCGCCTGCGCAAGTCCTTCAAGATGTTCGGTAAAGTTTGACTCAAAACCCGCCAATTCTTCGATCTGTTTTTCGGCCAGCCGGACGCGCGTTAGCGCTGCGTCTTTGTCCTCGTAGATCAACGCGTAGCTTTCGGCGCAAAGCAGAGTGAGCTTTTCGACATTCAAGAGCCGCCGCCGCTCTTCTTCCAAACTCAGGTCCTCGCCAATTGCCAGTTCGGCATGTTCGAGTTCGTTGATCTGAAATTTCAAAATATCCGCGAGCTGAAACTTTTCGGATTCGTCGGCTTGCAAGCTATCGAGCTCACGTCTCAACTCGTTCCACCCGCGGTAACACCCGGCAACCTCCTGGCGGAGCCCGGCCACACTGGCACGGGCGAATTCGTCGAGTAGTTCAAGATGCGTGTCGGAGTTGAAGAGAGTTTGCTGGTCGCCCTGACCGTGAATGTCCACCAGGAAGGGCCGCACTTCGCGCAGCAACGCCTGGGTGGCGAGTTGATTGTTGATGAAAATTTTATTGCGGCCCGCGGCAGAAAGCTCGCGCCTGATGATCAACTCAACGGGCGGGGGCTGGCGCTTCCTGGTTGTTTCGGAAGATGTCTCTACATCGTCTACGAGGATATCTATTCCGGCGGCGCTGAGGACTGTTTGAAGTTCCTGAGTTGGGACGACGAGAAATAATCCTTCAATGGAAGCGCGCGCGGCGCCGCTCTTGAGTAAGTCAGACGTGAAGCGCCCACCGATCAAGACGCCCAGAGCATCGACGATAATTGACTTGCCCGAACCCGTTTCGCCCGTCAGGAGGTTGAGTCCATGATCAAACTCGACGCGCAATTCATTTATCAGCGCAATGTTCGAGATGCTGAGAAGTGTAAGCATTAGTCAGAGATGGAACAAACGGCGCAAGTATAACCGCAAGCGAGTTGGAGTTGCTGATGAAGTTGGCGGAGAGACTGGAGGATTTATAAAGAAAGACGCGCGGTTTTAGCCACGCGCCTTTCCTGGGTTTGTTATTCAGCTACCAAAGTCGAACGAAAGTGGGGACCAATGCCGGAAACTTAGCGGCGCCGTGCCTAACTCAGCGACGCTGGCCGGGGATGGAGTTTTCGAGATTTCCCGATGACCTTTGGACCGCCGGCATAAACATCGCGACCACGTTGTCTTCGCCCATCTCTCGTGCCAGACGTGCTGACTCATTGGGGTTAAGGAAGTTACGACCCTGGATGAGGCCGAAGCAGCTGGCAGATCCACAGATACAGGTAAACGGCACGGCCATCTCAGATTCGGTAGTCAGATAATTGAATGTGATCTCTTCTCCCGGCGCGATATCGCGCAATGCACGGAAGGTGAACTCAGCGGTACTCATGTAACCGTTGGGCTCGCAACTGTGATTGAGGTACTGCCAGCAGTAATCCAGATCATCATTAGTCTTTCGAATCGACGGAAACGTAAGGTGCTTGCGCGGACCCAGTTGAATTGTGTAACGGGTTGGCTGGGTTGTGATGGTCCCGTTCAAATAGAAGACAACGGAATCCTGCGCGATGGGTTCGGTAGCGAATACGCCTTTGAATCCTTTGTTGTCTCTAACTTCGATTAGCGACTGCTCGTCAATAGTGTCGTTAGCGAGAACGGCATTGCTCCACATGATCCTTACTCCTCCGCTGAAAATTTCGTTTTTGATTTGATCACCTACTAAGGCGCAGGAGGGAGCGAAAAACTATCATCGGCGAGAGAAATAGTTTTTAAGAGTCGTGGATTAACGGCGGGTAGGTCGGTCTTTAGCGCCCTGGGCGCTTAGATAATCAGGTGGTAAGGACGTGAATTTGGGCGAGACGATGTTCCAGCGCTTCGCGCATTTGAGCGCCCAGGCCGGCGTATTGCTGAACGAGCTTATTGAGTTGTTCCCGTTGCATGGTCAGAAAGATGCTGGGGGTCAGGGTGGTGACGGTCGCAGTGGTGGGGATGTTTGCGAGCAATGATATTTCACCGAAGTAGTCGCCATCGTCGAGTGTCGCAATCTGCACCTGGTCCTGTTCGTCCTTGGTTGTGCTGACCGCCACTTTGCCGCGCACGATGATATAGAAGCGGCTGCCTTCATCGCCTTCGGTAATAACAGTGCGACCTGCGGCAACATGTTCGGTGCTGAACATCCCGGCGATGCCTTTCAAGTAAGATTGGTCGAGATCCTTGAATAGCGGTACGTCGCGAAGGATGCTGATATCCGTAACATGGAAATCACCGTCCGGCGACATGGTTGTGCCATGCTGGCGCCGCCACATTTCGGCGTAAGTGCCCCCGAGTGACAAAAGCAGTTCGTGCGTTCCCTGCTCGATTACCCTGCCGTTCTTGAAAACAAAAATGTGGTCAAACTCTACAACTGACTGGAGCCGATGTGTCACCGAGACAACCGTTCGTCCAATCGAAACTCGTCCAAGGGTTTCATTGATCGCGGCCTCGGTCGCCGGATCAAGGGCGGCGGTGGCCTCATCCAGAATTACCAGCGATGGATTACGAATCAAAGCTCGGGCGATGGCCACCCGCTGGCGTTGACCACCGGAAAGACGCCCACCTCTCTCGCCGACAATTGTGTCGTAGCCCTCCGGCATCTGCATGACGAAGTCATGAAGTTCAGCCGCGCCGGCTGCTGCTTCGACCTCCTCGTCAGTGGCGCCGGCTTTGCCGAGGCGAATGTTCTCGCGAATGGTTGTGTTGAAGAGGAAGCTCTCTTGAAACACAATGCCGATCTGGTCGTAGAGAGAATCCACCCGTGCGTCCCTCAAGTCGATCCCGTCAAACGTGATCCGGCCGGCCTGTGGATCGTAAAAACGCATGATGAGATTCAGGTTAGTGCTTTTGCCGCAGCCGCTGTGTCCCACGAAAGCTATACGCGACCCGGCCGGCAGGTTCATGCCGACGTTTCGCAGGTTGGGTTGTTCCGCCGTATAGCCGAAGGTCACATTTTCAAAACGTATCCCGGACACAAGTTTCGGCAAGCTCACCGCGTTTGGTTTCTCGGCGACGATCGCCTTCTCCTCAAGGAGTTCGCGGATGCGCTGCATGCCGGTGGTAGCTTGCAAGAGCGAAGGTGTGACCGCGGTCAAACCCATTACCGCGGTACTGACCGTAATGAAGAGTGCGTTAAACGCCACCAGCGAGCCGATTGACATCGAGCCCTTGAAAGCCAGATAGGAGCCGCCGCTGACCAAGATGATGTTGAAGAGCATCATCCCAATATTCGGGCTGCGCTCGCTCGTGTAGCTGAGAAAATTGAATCTGGTTGCCAGGCCGGCAAGCTTTTCCGCCTGCCCATTGAAAGTGCTGACGATCGAACCCTTGAGACTAAAGGCTTTGACTACCGGTTGGGCGCCGATGTTCTCATGAACGTGGCTCGTTAAAGCGGCCTCTTCCACACGCAACGCGTAGCCGGCTTTGAGCGCCCGCGGCGCCAGAATTTTTGGACCGATGACGCACAGCGGAAGTCCCGCCATGGCGCAAAGTGCGAGTCGCCAATCAAGCGCGAACAAGGTGCAGGTGCTGAATAAGATATTGATGACACAGAGCGAGGCCCCTGGGATTCCGAGTACCACAGCGTTCTCAACCGCGTTTAAGTCAGACGAGAACCGCGCCGCGATGTCGCCGGTGCGCGTTCGCTGGTAAAAGCCCAGAGACAATTCCTGCAGATGACGAAACATCTCCCGGCGAAGATTATTCAAAATGCGCGCACCAAACCAGGCATACAAGTAATCGCGAATGATCTGCGAAACCGAGCTCAGTAAGAATCCAGCAAATAGTCCGGCAAGAATTAGGGCGAGGACGTTTACTTTCCGGGGTGCGATCGCAAAATCAATTATGAACTTGAGGCTTAGGGCCAACAGAATATTAAACGCGCCCTCAACTACCAGCGTCAGAAGCAGCACGCCCGCCCGTGAAGCGTAGGGTCTGACGTACGAAAATAGGATTCGTAGAAGTCTGCCGGGGCCCATCAAGTCGGCTGCTGCAACTGGCTTTGTGTCCAGGTTCGACATTTTTTCGGCCGTCAACTCTTATGCTTTAGGAGATCATTGGCGGATCAGTGGCTTCCCACTCTTAAGGCGCGACGATGGTTTGAAAACTATCATTCGTAGTGAATTACGTTGGCAGACGCTCATCTGCTTGCGTCTGAGCATTCTACTGATGGCTGAGAGACAGGGCCAACCTGGCCCAACAGTACAATGAAACTGCAATAATCGAGGGCCAACATTTTCTGTGAGTCGTAGTGAATAAAGCGTATATTTGTGCCCTGCGTATCACCGCGCGCGCTCAACGAAGAAAACTGAGCAGAGTCAAAATCACGCTAGCCCAGGGAACCGATGGACGCGACTGGCACACACGAAGTTACTCAACTACTTGTTGCCTGGAGCGACGGCGACGAGGCTGCGCTCGAACGTTTGGCTCCGCTGGTGAACGCCGAACTGCATCGCCTGGCAAAACGCTACATGAGCCGGGAACGCGAGGATCATCTGCTGCAGACTTCGGCGTTAATCAATGAAGCATATCTCCGCCTGATCAACTGGAAAGAGGTGCGTTGGAAAAATCGCGCCCACTTCTTCGGGGTGGCGGCGCAGATGATGCGCCGAATTCTGGTTGACTTTGCGCGTCAACGACCACGCGTCGATAAAGACAACGAGGCCCGCCGCATTTCACTCGACGAAGCGCTCACGGTCGCAAACGAAAAAGAGTTGGATCTGGTCGCGCTCGACGAGGCTCTGCGGAGTTTAGCGGAAATTGACGAGCGTAAAAGCAAGATCGTGGAGTTGCGTTTCTTCGGCGGACTCAGCGTTGAGGAGACGGCCGAAGTCATTCAGGTTGCGCCGATCACCGTCATTCGCGAGTGGAACAAAGCGAAGGCCTGGTTGTTTCGAGAGTTGAGCTGCGTCTAGATCGATGAACCCTGAGCTATGGAAACAAGTCGACGCTTTGCTCGAAGAAGCGCTGGAGCTGCCACCCGAGGAGCGGGAACAATTTGTTACGGCCGCCTGCAATGGAAACGAGGAGTTGCGTGCGGAAGTAATCAGCCTGGTCCGTGCCCAGTCGCAAGCGTCGGATTTCATGGAACGCTCAGCCATGAAGGTAGCGGCGCAAGCGCTGGCGCAGGATTCCAACCTGGCAACCGGTACTTCCCTGGTAGGCAAAGAGATTGGCACCTATCGAATTGACGGCCTGCTCGGTGTGGGAGGGATGGGCGAGGTTTATCGGGCCCACGAGACCAAACTGAATCGCAGCGTCGCGCTGAAAATTCTTCCGACCGAGTTTGTCGTCGATGCAGAACGCGTCAGTCGCTTTGCACGCGAGGCGCGCGCTCTCTCCGCGTTGAACCATCCCAATCTGATCACTATTTTTGAAGTTGGCGAACTAAACGGCACGCACTTCATCGCTATGGAGTTTGTCGAGGGCCGGACCTTGCGCACCTTGATGGATGGACATCTGAAGCTGCGTGAGATTCTCACCATCGTTGGACAAGTGGCGGAAGCGCTGGCGGCGGCCCATCATTCCGGCATCATTCATCGCGACATAAAGCCTGACAACATCATGGTGCGGACGGATGGTTATGTGAAGGTATTGGATTTCGGCCTGGCGAAACTTGCGGAGAGTGGAGCAACCGCAAACGATCCGCACCAGGCCCACACTCAGGCGGGCGCCACCATGGGAACACTTGCTTACATGTCCCCCGAGCAAGTGACCGGCGAAGCGAGCGATCACCGCACTGATATTTGGAGTCTCGGTGTGGTCTTCTATGAGTTGCTGACTCGTCAAAAACCTTTCCGTGGACCCAGCCGGCAAGCAACAGTGAATGCCATCCTGTCCGTCGAGCCTGACTCGGCAACGGAGACGGACCAGGCCTTTCCGTCTGAACTGGATCTGATTCTGGAAAAGGCGTTGGAAAAAGATCGCGACTTGCGTTACCAGACGGCTTCCGACCTGAGGGCAGATATCCGTCGATTGCTGCGTGCCATCGATTCGTCGCCCACTACTTCGCGACGGAAAACGATCGCGCGTCAAATGATGCGAACCGAGAAACGACGGTGGCTCTGGCCTGTTGCCGCCGCTGTGGTGCTCGCTATGGCAGTCCTCTCCGGTTGGCTCTTATTCAAATCACCGGCCGGACCTGATTGGTCGCGGGCAAGTCATTTGCAGCTCACAGATCAGTCCGGGACCGAATTCTTCCCACACCTGGCACCTGACGGACGGAGCTTCGTCTACGCAAGTAAGTCAAATGGAAACCTGGATCTGTTCCTGCAACGAGTTGGCGGCAAGAATCCAACTCTGCTGACGAAAGATTCTCCAGCGGACGATAGCCAGCCCGCTTTCTCGCCCGATGGGGAACGGATCGCATTTTAGGAGACACTGTCACAAAAACCGTGAAGCCGATTTTGTCGCAACTGTTACCGCAAGTACGTAGCGTAGCCGTCAGCCGCGACGGAAGTCTGCTTTACTACACTGTGCTTTCGTCCGAAAGCGATGTGTGGATGCTTGAACTGGATTGAGGGAGGATTGATGCGACAGGTAGTCACAACCCGAAACGGCGGCGTTGAAGTTTTGAAGGTTGAGCGCGCGCCCGATCCAACCCCCGCAAAAGGCGAAGTCGTAGTTCGCGTGAAAGCGGCGGGTATAAACTTCGCTGACATCATGGCGCGCCAGGGACTATATCCGGATGGTCCGCCAAAGCCTTGCGTGATGGGATATGAAGTTGCCGGAGTGGTTGAGTCAGTGGGCGAAGGTGCGGATCAAGCATTAGTCGGCAAGCCGGTAGTGGCCATGACGCGTTTCAAAGGTCAGGCGGAAATGGTTGCGGTCGGTGCCAACCAGATATTTGAGAAGCCTGAGTCGCTTAGTTTTGAAGAGGCAGCGGCGGTGCCGGTCAATTACCTCACTGCCTATGCGCTGCTGGTCGTCATGGGAGGACTCCGGCGGGGCGAGTCGGTTTTGATCCAGAATGCAGGCGGCGGTGTGGGTTTGGCGGCGCTTGATATTGCGAAGCATATCGGCGCCACCACCTACGGCACAGCGAGTCCCGGGAAGCATGAATTTTTGAGACAGCGCGGCCTCGATCATCCTATCGATTATCGAAATCAGGATTGGCTGCCCGTCCTGAAAGAACTGACACAGGGACGAGGAGTTGAGCTGGTGATCGATCCGATTGGAGGAAGTCACTGGAAAAAAAGTTATGCAGCGCTGCGAACAACCGGACGGCTCGGCATGTTTGGAGTCTCCACCGCTTCGGCTAATGGAATTAAGGGGAAGCTGAAGCTGGTTAAAGCCGCGCTGCAGATGCCGCGTTTTCACCCGCTGGGACTGCTGAACAAGAACCGCGGCGTTTTTGGAATGAACCTGGGCCACATGTGGCATGAACAGGAAAAAGTTTCGCAGTGGGTTCAGGCGATACTTGCCGGCGTGACGGAGGGTTGGATTCGGCCTTATGTGGATAAGACCTTTAGTTTCGACCAGGCAGGCGACGCGCACAGCTACATCGAGTCACGGAAAAACATCGGCAAGGTCGTGCTGGTGCCATGACCAACCTAACGCGGTCAACTCCCTGGAGTGCGGCGACTTGTCGCCGCTTTTCTCCGTGAATAAAAGACTTAAAGCGCTGACAGGTCAGTGCACTCCAAAGAGGTGTGCAGGTCGCTAGATGATTTCACTTGACTGACGCGGCAGGCGTCGAGCGATGAAGAAAGCAATGAGTGTGGAGTAGATCATTCCAAAAAACAGCGAGCCAAAAAATAATCCGGCATAAGCAGGGGCCACGATTTTCCACATCGGCCCTACCTGAGGGCCAGCATCGGCCATGAGTAGTTTTGGCCCCGCAATCAGAAACTCAATAACGAAGAACAGGCACGCCGAAAGAGCATAGACGAGCGATATTCCCATCCCCGTTTTCAGTCCCTCCTTGAAACGTAAATCGCCGTTCAACTCTTTCTTTCTCGCTCTCATGCCCTGGAGGATCGCAAGAATTGAAGTCAGGTTGAAAAGAATTGGCGATATTAGATTGGCCTTTGAGTTTGGACCGACATCCAGGAGGAAACGAACCACGATCACCCACGCGACGACTACCGCAGTGATCATTAGTCCATACTTGATTGCGATCTTCATAGGGAGCGGCTGATCATCAGCTGACTAAGACGGCAGCTGCTTCTTGATCAAATCGACGACGGGTTGCCGCGGCATCGTCAGGTTAAACTTGATCTTCTTGCCGTCCTGCGAGGCGGTGGTGTTTTTGAGCAGCATCTCTTCATCTTTGCCTTCGCGCGACTTCGCGCCGGCGGCCAGCAGGATGTTGAATGCCCCAGAGAGTTTGCGCGCGCTACTGACTGAAGAAGTATCGGATTCGACTACCGCGATGATTTCGCTTTGATCCTGCTTCAAATTGAAGATTACTTTGGTACCGGGATTGTCTTCGTTGATTCTTTTTAGATAGACCAGAAAGCCGCTGTCATTTAAGGCTGCGATCATCTGTCCGGCCAACTCCACGATGATCGGGTCACCCTCCTTGCGGGTAAACTTCGGGTTCTTTAGTTTCCCGTGTTCATCCAACTCGGCCTCTATCACTATGTCGAAGGGTTGATCGAAATTGAGTTTGCCCTGGTTTTGTAGTTTCACCGCCTCAGCTGCGAGGTCCTTCAAGGGCTGCTTATTTATCTCGCCTTCCTTCGGGAGTTCAATATTGGATTTCTTTGCAGAGGCTTCCAATTCAGCCTGGGCCTGGTCTGGCGTTAGCTTTTCCGGTGTTGTTGCAGGACTCGGACTGGCTTTGGCTCTCGCCACTGACTGCCCCGGCGAAGGATTTGTCACCGCCGCGGGCGTTGCGATCGGCGTCGCTTCCGGTGATGGTGTACCGAGGACGTTGAGGTCCGGAGTAGGAAAAGATTGCGATGGCGCAGGCGTATAGTTCGGATTCGTTTGCGCGATTATCTGATTCGCAGACAAGACTGGCGCGCCGTCGACGGGCATTTGTCCTTCGGGCGCCCAGTAGCCGTCAGGGTAGCGAAATTTCGGTCTCGAAAGTTCCACCATCTGAACGTCGCCGTCGCCAATTTCTGTTCGTTCGTAATCCTTATCTACAAACGTAGCGTCGCCCAGAAGCACCACGATATTGAAAGCGTCCCTGAGACCCGGGATGTAACCGACGCAGGCAATTGCCAGCAGATGGGCCACGAGCGACCCGCCGATCAACTTCAGAATAAGCTGCCACCGATGATCCCGATTAACTTCGAAATTTCTAAAAAGTTCCGCCATTGCCCTTTAAAACGCCAACCCTCGAATAATGTTCCGTCCGCGCCCAGGTTTAGACGCATCATGCGCGCCGCGCGTTGTGAAAGCCTACGTTAGCATTTCGCAGGCGACCGGCTCAAAGCTAGAATGACTTATGCGACGTTCTCGTGACAAAGTTTTCAAGAAGAAGGTTCCTTCTGATCGTAAAAACCGTTCCTACACGGATCAGAGCTCACCCGCAAACGCCAGTCGCGGCACCTCTCCGGATCAAAAACCGCTGCTTTCACGCCAGATGAAGAAGCTTTTGGAAGGGATTGGCACTCCGCCCATGGTGCCTTTCAAGCCAGATCCCTTTCAACTTGAAGCACTCGAAGCCCTGGAGTTTGAAGACGTATTAGTAACGGCGCCCACCGGCAGCGGAAAGACCTGGATCGCTCGCGAGGAGATACGGCGACTGCTAACGGCGGGTCGGCGCGCGTGGTACACGACTCCACTCAAGGCGTTAACCAATTCAAAGTATCAGGAGTTCTCCGATGAATTTGGCGCTAACCGCGTC
This sequence comes from Pyrinomonadaceae bacterium, assembly GCA_963724185.1. Classification (GTDB taxonomy): domain Bacteria; phylum Acidobacteriota; class Blastocatellia; order Pyrinomonadales; family Pyrinomonadaceae; genus PSRF01. The sequence goes on from CAVRTN010000004.1 coordinate 1,341,311, forward strand.
GGCATACTAACTGGCGATCGAAAAGAAAACTCCGAAGCGCAGCTCCTGGTGGGCACTACTGAAATCTATCGCAACCAACTTTTTGATTCCATGCGAGGCGGCACTGACGTCAACGCCGATCTGGTCGTGCTTGATGAGGCCCACTATCTCGGCGATGAGGATCGCGGTCACGTTTGGGAAGAAGCGATTATCCTGACGCCGCCGCGCATCCGCCTGTTGCTGCTGTCGGCAACTATTGGTAATGCCAACGAGTTTGCCGCATGGATCGAAGAGGTGCGCGGCGTCCGTTGCGGCGTAGTCGAGCGCCCGGCGGGCCGGCCGGTGCCTTTGCGAGCAGCGATGTTGCTCCCCGACCGGAGATTGATTCCCCTGTTGACTGATGCAGGGAAACTTAATCCGGAGATTGCCGAGATCAGCGATCGCGCGCGCGAGGAGCGGAGGCCGCCACCGCATCGCGGATCTCGACGACGGTTTTAGGGAAGGCGAACTAAAAAGGAAAAAGTCAAAAGGAAAAAGGCAAAAACTGATCAAGAGCTTGAAGTGAAAAGTTAGGTGTTATAGCGCTTGAGCGCGGCTTGGCACTGGATAAGAGTTAACCGGGAAATGCAGCGAGGCAACGCCATGAGGGACATTCGCGAGCGCAGACTTTAGTAGGGAAAAAGTCAAAAGGAAAAAGGCAAAAGATAGATTTACCTAAGGCGAGATCGGCGTGGAAGAGTGATCCACGAGTGACGCTGGAGACGAAGCTTGATGCAAGAAATTCGTGGCGCACATCGCTTCTTGCGCTAAGAATCAGTTATTTGTGTCCCAACTGGAGGAGTAGGGTGGGCGGTTAGGCGCAGTCTAGGCTCGGCCCTAACCCTCTCTAAGGGCGATCTGGCACTTCAATTGGGTTCGCAATCCGAAGGGTGCCAGAAAGGCGGGGGTCAAAGCGAGCTCGACCCCACCAGCAAAAACGCTATTCGCACTCAAGGAAGCGCGAGCAAACATCTATTGGCTGCGCTTCTGGCGGCGTCTAAAATAAATTGCCACTAATCGTTGGTATCGTACGCTTCAAACCGAGGCTGACGAACTCGCACCCAACGAATTATCGGCCATGTCTCATACTGTGACACTTGTTTCGGCGAAGAATGTTATTGCCCTCCCAAGGAGAGGGAGTCTTGATCGCCTTGGCAATGCGGCCTGAATGGTTTCGCTAAAGGAGAGGCGTAGAAAGCTTAAGTTATTTCAGAGAATCTTTTTCCTTTTTCCTTTTGACTTTTCCTTCCTATGAAGCTGAGCATGCCTGAAATGCCGCCGGGTACCTTGTTGGCGGCGCTTGGGTCTTACAATTTGTTACCAGCCATCGTCTTCCTGCCGACGCGCAGGCGGTGCGATCAAGCTGCATCCGAAGCAGCTCTCCTGCGCCGAGACTCCAACGACAATCGCCGCGAGGCGCGACGCGAATTCATGCGCGCGATGGTTGAACAGTTTCCCGAGATTCGGCGTCATCGTCATTGGGACACAATCATACGAGGAGGCGTCGCGTCTCATCATGCCGGTCACATTCCGGCGTGGAAGCTGGCAATCGAAAAACTAATGAGCGCCGGATTGTTGGACGCGATCTTTGCCACCGCCACGGTTGCCGCAGGCGTCGACTTTCCAGCTCGCACAGTTGTGATCACCGTGGCGGATGCGCGCACTGGTCATGGTTGGCGACAGCTGACCGCTTCAGAGTTACAACAGATGACCGGACGTGCGGGCCGGCGAGGGCGAGATAATGTTGGCTTTGTCGTTGCGGCCCCTGGAATCCACCAGGATCCACAACGAATTGCTGAGCTCTTGCGGGCCCGTCCTGATCCGCTTGTTAGCCAGTTTCGCGCGTCTTACACGACCCTTCTCAATCTGCTAGATGCATACGAAAACTTTGCCCAGGTGCGGGAGATTGTGGAAAGAAGCTTTGCCCATCGTGAGGCAGCGCTACAAATTGCCCGGCTTCAAAAGACCGGAACTGAATCCGAAGCGAGAATTCAACAGCGACTCAAAGAGGCCGATTGCGATTTACCGCCGGCGGTGGTCCTGGGAATGGAACGACTGGTGAGCGCGCGGACGCGTCTGCAGAATTCGCAGCCACAGTCACGCGCAGATGTAGTGCAACGCTGGCTTGATGAAGTGGTCCAACCCGGGCGGGTCGTGGGCATTGGACGCGCCGGTCGCCGATTAGTGATGATCACGGAGAAACGTGGTGGAAATGTTCGCGGTGTTCGCGAAGATGGCCGAAGCGCAAGTTTTGCGTTAACGCGAATAGGGCGAGTGTATTCTCCGACATACCGGTTAACTGACGAATTGATCGAAGCAGCTTTTGAGGAGGTGCGCACGCGCGGCCAGGAGCTTGTAATTCCTGAACCTCGATTGCGCGATGCCGGCGCGGAAGAGAGCGCGGCGCTCAATATTATCAACGACCGACTGGATGCGATCTTGCCGGCACGTCTTAGCGCGGAAGAAAAATTGCGCTGCACGCAGGTCTTGTGGGAGTCGCTCGATGATGCTGAAAACGTCGAACGCTCGGCGCGCCTAATCGAACGCCTGCGCGATGAAGTTTGGGAGCCCTTTGAGCAAAGGGCCCGCGTGCTCACCACTTTCGGCTATCTCGACTACACCGCCGAAAAAGTCACGGAGCGCGGCCGTTGGCTCGCGGACCTTCACGTTGATCGGCCTCTGCTGGTTGGCGAAGCATTGGAAGCCGGACTATTCAACGCGCTTGAGTTTCATCGGCTTGCGGGGGTGATGGCCGCGCTGACTGCAGATGGTGATCGCGATTACGGTGAAATTGAATTGGAGGATGCGTTGGTCACGGCCCTGGCCCAGTTTGAAGACGTCGGATTTAGAGTTGCGACTGAAGAATGGAAACTGGGAGTGGAGCCGGCGCCGGAATTAAATTTCTCGGCAGCAAGTGCAGCTGCGCATTGGGCGAGCGGTGCGGAGTGGACTGATCTTGTCCATGAAACCCGCGCCGAAGAGGGTGATCTGTTTCGCATGCTTTCGCGGACAGGAGAAGGTCTGGTTCAAATAGCGCAACTCAAGAAAGCCCATCCTGAAGCTGCCCGCATCGCTGCCGTTGCGGCTGATGCGATTCTTCGTGAACCAGTGCGATAGGTGACGTGGCAAGTGAAGAGTGAAAAGTGAAGCGTGAAGAGTTTTCTCTCACTATTTACTTTTCACCTTTCACCTTTCACTCTTCACTCTGACATGGCGACAACACTACTAGATTCATCCCCACTAATTCCCGGCCGTAGTCCGGTTGAGATCTTCTATCGCGACGAAGGTGATCGTGATGGACCACCGCTGGTGCTATTGCATGGTGGCTGGGGTTACAGTCTGAATCCTTTCGATCGCCAGGTCGAAATGCTGCGCCATGACTTTCGAGTTATCTGTCCCGACCGCAGTGGTTATGGAGGATCTACCCGACTCGGCGAGCCTGACGATCTTCCGGCGGACTTTCACTACCGGGCTGCGATCGAAACGTTGAGCGTTCTCGACGCGCTCAGGATCGAGCGCGCGACTTTTTGGGGACATAGCGATGGCGCAGTAATCTCAGCGATCCTCGGGTTCACGGCTCCCGAACGAGTGGGTGGCCTGATTCTGGAAGCCTTTCATCTTTATCCGCGGAAGCTCCGTTCACACGAACTTTTCAAGACACTTGCATTTGATCCGGAATCTCTGGGGAAGGAACTCTGCGAAAGATTTGCGCTGGAGTTTGGCAGAGAACATTGGCGGAAACTGATCAGCAGCCATGCAAAGGCGTGGTTGGAATTGGCAGCTCAAAGCGCTGGGCCAACTGACGATCTTTATCGAGGCCGGCTACACGAAATCAGAGCCCCTACATTATTCATTCACGGCGAATTCGATCCTCGAACTGAGCCCGGCGAGCTGGAAGCGGCCGCGAGTCAGATTCCGAACGCAGAGATTCGGATACTGAGTGGTGCGGCGCACAGTCCGCATAGCGAAAGCGCTTCGGCGGATCTGTCTACGCAGATTGTGAATGGGTTCATGGCAAAAGTGCGCGGATGAGAATGCCTGGATGACGGTGACGATTCCAAGTGAAGAAGATAAGCCGATGAGGGATGAAAGGAATAGAGCGCTTAGAGGAGATTCTTACCGCTTGATGCAAGAATGCTTGTGTCTGCTGAGTCCTTCTGCCGTCTGCCGTCTGATCTTTAGTTTCAGACCTTCGCCTTACCTACCAACCTGATCTGTACTGGATTTCGATTCGCTTTCAGAGCCTCAAGCCGTCTTTCTTCGTCTTCGACGCGGGCGTGCATCTCGTCAACTCGTTGTTGTTCCTCCGCAATTCGGTTTCGCGTTTCTTTGAGCCGTTCCTGTTCCTTTTGGGCGCGCTGCCGAACTTCCGCCTCCAAACGCAGACGCTCGTACTCGGCCCGGCGACGGCCAGTCTCAGCCGCGGTGATCCGCTCCTGAATCTCGTTTAGCCGGCGAGACTCCTCTTCCGCGATCGCGCGCGCGCTTTCTACTTCCGCGCGGCGCCGCACCAACTCTTCAGCCCGCCGCAGCAGCGAATCTTCCTCGATCTTAATACGCAACTCTTTCTCATCAAGACGACGACGAATCTCGGCGTTGGCGCGTTCGCGAGTTTCCTCCTCGAGTGTCAATCTCGATTCTTCTTCGGCGCGACGATTTGTTTCCTCATCTTCCATCCGGCGTCGGGCATCAGCCTCGGCCCTTGCTTTGGCTTCGTGAGTCCTGCGGATCGACTCTTCTTCAGCGCGCAATTCCGCTACTCTTTCGTCGAGCATTCTCTGGGCCGCGATTGCGCCCTCCCTAAGGAATGAAACTTCGCCACGCAACTTCTCTTCGCGTGCTGTCAACGCACTGGTATTTGAGGTGGTCTGCTTTTTTAAAGCTTCAGCCTTGGCGATCGCTCTTAGTGTTTCTTCACCAGCGCGTCGGATCGCTTGTATTTCCGAATGGAGTTTTTGCTGCTTTTCTGTGCGCGCCTTTGTTTCGACTTCAACTCTTTGGCGCAGGGCAGCAAGCTCAGCTAGCCGACGTTCCTGCTCCGCAGTGCGAAGTTGCGCTTCATCCTCGATGCGTTTTTCCGCCTCAGCTGCTTGGCGGCGAACTTCAATCAGCCTTTCGCGTTCAGCTGCGATTTGATCCCGTACTTGCTGCTCCAGCGCGAGACCCTCCTGCAATGTCTGCTGCCGATCTTGTTCGGCCACTTTTATCCGAACTTGCGCGTCTTCGATCTGGCGTAGTTCAGCTTCCGCCTGCTGGCGCGTACTCTCCAACGCGACCCGCCTTCGATTCACTTCGTCACTGGCAGTTTGCAAAGCCTGTTGCTCCAATTGCAACCGGGTTTCGTTGCTGCGGAGGCGTTCTTCGGCTTCCGCGCGAAGTCGCGCCTTCTCAGCTTGAGCTCGCTCCAGTTCTTCTAGTCGCTGTTGGTGTGCCTCAGCATTTCGGCGCACGTCATCAAGTCGTCGTTCAGCCTCCTCACGAGTGCGCTTCGCCTCAGCCCCAAGTCGTAGAGTTTCCAACTTTGCCAATCGTCGCGCGGACTCTTCATCGGCCAGGGATTGTTTGATTTCTTCTAACTGTCGTTCTTCTTCTTCAGCGGCCCGCCGCGCGATGTCGATCTCAGCACTGCGTCGCGCAAGCTCTGCGACCTTCTGACGCCAGGCTTCCTCCTCAGCTTCGACCCGAACTCGCTCGCTATCAACGGGAGAAAGCGTGTCGCTAAATTCCGGGAAAGATGACGCCGGAATATTTCCAAGCAACTGGGCCACGGTTTCCGCGATCGTCTCGCGATCGAATTCGAAAGTGTCTTCGCCGAGCGACAATTGCGTGCGAATCGGCGTTAAATCGGATAACGCTTCCGGCCTGCTGATTTCACTTCTGCCTTCTGCATGGCGGCGGCGGGTCTCCAGCTCGGCTATGGCCTTTTGTAATTCTGCCTCCTCCTGAAGTAGCAGTGCTTCCTGCTGAGTTAGCAGCTCAATATCCCCAGCCGTCGTCAACACGGTGGGACGGCTTGGTTGCAACTGAATGGATGCCGCCGAGTCGCCGTCAGGCGGACGTACTTCAGCAGTAGCAAGGAAATGCTTCAACTCTGAATTCCGGAGATCAAACTGTTCATCAAACTGGTGCACTTCCCCAACCTTCCTGGTTCTTGAATAGAGATTTGCCGTAACCCTGGACGAAAAAAGGGCCGTCGGCCAACACGCGGTTGTGATTAAGGAAAGACTGATTAGGACCGGTGTCCCAGATTTAGCGGAAGAGTAGGCGGTTTAATTCATCAATTTACGAATCATCGGATCTCGTCGAGTCGAGCCTTGGCCTCGATGATGTGGCCGCGCAGTTTTTCCAGATCGTCAAGGCTCAGCAGCGCCGTCACCCGATCGCAGATGCCGCTGGATATTGAAGCTGCGGTGCCAGTGCGCGTTTGCCGGAACACGTTGATTTCCAGATCACCAAGTGTTCGGTAACGCGCTTCAAAACCCGCCAGTTTCGTGATGCTCTCGCTTACGCGAGCTACCGATTCCATACCCTTTATGAGACGGTCGATTTCCTGATAGTCGATGAAAGCGCGATTCTCGCGAGGGTTGTCATCTAACTCTCGCAATGCGATCACCAGACCGATCGCTCGCGTCGAATCGCCGGTATCCTTCATCTCAATTGCGTCCAGCCGAATCTCAGCGCCGCGCGTCGTGAGGGTGGCAAACTGACTAAAGCCTTTGGTTATCACTCGTTCATATCTGGATTCAATCGCTTCCAATTTCGTGCGAGGTTCGAGTGGTTCGCAGGAGAGTGGCCGGCGAAATTCCGGACCCGACCTTTGTGCCAGGACCGAACTAAAGCAAAGCATCAATAACAAAAAAGCTAAGCCTGCGAGGCGCCCTGACTGCATAAGTATGCTCCTTCGACTCTCGTGTTTGGAAACCCGTCCAGTTTAGTTAAACTCACGGCGGGGAGTGGGGTTGCGTTAAGTGCGCGGCTATTACAGAACGTATGCAGGACAGTTGGCAAGAGACCTGGGACAAGAATCGTAGATGAAACGCGCTCCAATGGCACTCCTCATGTTGATGATGGGAAGCTTAATGCTCGGAGCCTGCGGCCGCACGCGCCCCCGCGAACCCGGCGCCTCAAACGGACCAGCACAGCAAAACTCTCCGATGAATTCCAAAACTCCATCCAATTCGTCAACCCCGATTGTGGGACCGGTCAACTACGTCGCTCTGGGAGACTCAACCGGGGCGGGCGTCGGCGCCAGGGAAGGCGGTTACGTTGCTCGCCTGTTCAAACGAATTGTCGCTCAGAGGCCCGGGTCAACGTTGACCAACCTTTGTGTCAGTGGAGCAACCACTGCTGATGTTCTCAGAAATCAATTGCAGAAGGCCGACGGGGAAGACGTCAATTTCATCACGCTCGGGATCGGGATTAATGACGTTGGTCATGGTTTCAGCGGCGGCCAGTTTTCCAAAAACTACGAAGAGATACTAAGCAGGCTGAGGAAGAATACGAAGGCCACGATCGTCGTCACAAATATTCCCGACATTTCCAGTGCGCCACGAATTCCAGAGATTATCCGCGGAGAATATCAACGCATGATTGTTGAGTTTAATCGGCGACTGGAAGAGATCGCTGCTCGACACGGAGTGATAGTTTTTGACGTGCACACAACTACGCGCGAACAGCTTCCCGCCCATCCGGAATTTTTCTCCGCCGATGGTTTTCATCCCTCCGATGCAGGCTATGAGTTCTGGGCGGAAAAGATGTGGCCGACGGTCGCCCGCGCCATCGGCGAGGAAAAGTAGCCCCAGCGAACCTAGCTGCTTCTTTGAAAATTCGTATAGAATGCGCCCGCGGCAAGCCCAACACCCGTTTATATTCTTCATCGCCGCTCAATGATGTCGCCGTTGCACTAACCGCAATCATGGAACAGCAAATCAAATTTTGCACAACCGACGATGGAGTTCGCATCGCCTACGCCACGGTTGGTGAGGGGCCGGCAATGGTTAAGGCCGCGAACTGGCTCAGTCATTTGGAGTATGACTGGGGGAGTCCGATCTGGCGGCACTTGCTGGCGGAGGCTGCCCGCGATCACACATTCATTCGTTACGACGAGCGTGGCAACGGCTTGTCTGACTGGGACGTGGCCGACATCTCCTTTGAAGCTTTTGTTAAGGACCTTGAGTCGGTAGTAGAAGCGGCCGGAGTGGATCGCTTTCCGTTGCTTGGAATTTCCCAGGGTGGCGCCGTCGCCATCGCTTACGCCGCGCGTTATCCCGAAAGAGTTTCCCACTTGATTCTCTATGGCGCGTACGCACGCGGGTGGGCCAAACGAGACTCTGCGGAGGAAATTGAGCAAAGGCATGCGCAACTGACTCTGGTGAAACTTGGTTGGGGAAAAGACAACCCCGCTTTCCGGCAGCTTTGGACCTCACTCTACGCGCCCGATGCTACGCCCGAGCAGGCCCAGTCGTTTAACGATCTCCAGCGCGTATCCACTTCACCTGAGAATGCAGTCACACTTTTGAAAGTCATGGGCGAGATCGATGTCGAGCACCTGTTGCCGCAGGTGACGGTGCCGACCCTTGTGCTTCATTGTCGCGACGAAGCCGGCGTGCCTTTTGAGGAAGGACGCCTACTCGCGGCGACGATACCTGGCGCTCGATTCGTTCCGCTCGAAGGACGAAATCACCTTCTGCTTGAGGGCGCTCCATCGTGGGGAAAATTTGTCAGGGAAGTCAGGCAGTTTCTCGGCACTGAATTGAAGTCTGCAGAGTTTGAGACGTCGGAATTTCGGAAAGTTCCGGAGGCGCCTGCGATTTGTTCAAGGTTGCCGAGGCGATATTCAGTGATCTCATCCCTTGGCGTGGGCGGCATGGGCGAAGTGTTCCTGGCAGAAGATACAAAACTAGGTCGAAAAGTTGCACTCAAGACCCTCCCCGCGGCGTTTACCGATAACCGCGAAAGGATGCGACGCTTTCAACAGGAGGCCCGCGCAGCGTCTGCCCTAAACCACCCCAACATCATGACCATTTATGAGATTGGGGAAGAAGGCGGCGGGAATTTTATTGCTGCCGAACACATCGACGGCGAAACGTTGCGCGTCCGGCTCAGGCATGGACGTATCGCGTTAGACGATGCGCTGGACATCGCCTTGCAGACAGCTTTCGCTATCTCGGCCGCCCACGACGCCGGCATTCTTCATCGCGACATCAAACCGGAAAACATCATGTTGCGGCGCGATGGCATTGTAAAAGTGCTGGATTTTGGGTTGGCAAAGTTAACCGAAGACTTTGTTGCATCCCGAATCGAAACTGAAGGCGACATGAGCACGCTGGTGCAAACAAATCCTGGGACCGTGATGGGCACTCTGGAATATATGTCACCGGAACAGGCTCGAGCGCAGGAGACGGATGTCCGGACCGACGTCTGGAGTTTGGGATGTGTAATCTACGAAATGATCACCGGCGGAGGAGCGTTTGCGCGCAAGACCGCCGCTGACACTTTGTCCGCAATCCTCTCGGATCCGCCTAAGCCGCTTTCCAAAGTCAGCCCTGGCGCGCCGGCGGAACTCGAACAGATTCTTACTAAAGCCCTGCAAAAAGAGAGAACAGACCGGTATCAAACTGTAAAAGCACTTCTCACGGACCTGCGCGTCTTGAAACAGGAGCTTGATTTTCGCGAACGCCTGAACTCCGGTAACCTGAATCCCAGTCAACCAGGCCGCGAGTAAACAATCGCGAAATCAGTCTGCTTTGCATGGAACGAGGCGAGCAGTGCGGTCGTAAAGCAGTTGGTGCTAGAATGAGCGTACCCCAGAAACGCAAACAATAACGATATCGCGGCAGATGGGTTTGGAGGGTTGATTATTATGGAAGAGACAACGGGATCCGATCGAGGTTTGGTCAACGAGCTTGGTGATGCACTTCGCTATCTTGGCGACGCGTCCTACGCGATTCTACCGAAAGAAGTGGCTCACAATTTGGGCGACTTAAAGAAGTCGTTTCTGAGTACTATTCGGACGTTGATTGACAAAGATATTGAATGGGTTGAAGCGCGGGTAGCGGGCGGCGACCGCGTGCGTGAGGAATGGCAGCAGAAGTGCCGCGAAAAATCGGGTGCTGCTGCCTCAGAACCAATCAACGAAGTATAGGCCAGCCGAGCTTGCGCAAAGGAAAGATGGAAGTCCTCTTAGCTGACGAATACGGGTTTTGCTTTGGCGTAGAGCGCGCTGTCGAGATGGTCGAAGACGCGCTTGATGAAGGTGCGCGGCCAATTAGATCGGTCGGCCCCTTGATTCATAATGCCCAGGAAATGGAACGCCTTGGCGCCCTTGGTGTGTCGACCATCGATATGCCGGAAGAGGCAGATGCGGACACCATCGCGGTGATCCGAGCGCACGGAGTTACACCCCAGGTCCAACGCGATCTGGAAACTCGCGCCGCCAAGGTTATTGATGCGACCTGCCCATTCGTAACTCGCGTCCAGCATCTTGCCGAGCGCGCCGCGAAAGACGGGCGGGATGTCGTAGTCGCCGGCAATCCAGACCATCCTGAAATGATTGGCGTAGTGGGTTACGCGCCTGACAATACTTACGTCGTTCGAGACGCCAGCGAAGTTGCTTTACTTCCGCAGTTGCGCGCGCCGCTCGTCGTTTCGCAAACGACAATTAAACTGAAAACATTTCTCGAAGTGGCGGAAGCGGTCCGCGAAAAGGCGGATGCGGAGCCACAGGTTGTTAATACAATATGCTCGGCCACACGCGACCGTCAGGATGCGGCGCGAGCGCTGGCGGGGCAGGTAGACGTATTTTACGTAATTGGCGGACGCCACTCTTCCAACAGCGTGAAGTTGCTGGCCGTGTGTCAGGAACAGTGTGAAGACAGTTTTCTCATTGAAACACCTGCGGAAATCAATCCCGCACACCTCAAACACGCGAAGCGGGTCGGCGTGACTGCGGGGGCCTCAACTCCAAACTGGCTGATCGATCAGGTAGTATCGCGACTGCATGAGATTGGTGAGAAGGCAGCCGCTTAAGAAGCTATCCACAGATTGCGCCGATTACACAGATTCAAATCAAAATAAGTTAGGCCCCAACGTTATCTGGTAAGACAACGTTGAGGCCTTAAGTTTTCTTTGATCTGCGTAATCCGTGTAATCTGCGGATAGCGTTCGCCGGTTTAGAGATCGTCCTGGTTCATGTTGATTTGGTTCAGCGCGTTAACAATTTGTCGCGCTTCCTCTGAACCATAATCCACCGCCTGGCGCCTCAAAGCATCGCGAGCGATTTCCGAGTCAACCGGATCGCTCAGCAAGCCAATCAAAACCTGCGTGGGAAACTGGGCCAGCGCCTCGCTTGATAACGCTCTGGCCACTACGTCCTGTGATCGCGCCAGTTCGCAAATTTCGCTGGGCGCAAATTGGGTTAGCGCATCAGCCAGGGCATCTATGCGCTTGTAGTCTCTTTGCTTGTCCGCCCGGCGCACCAGCTGCGCAAAAACGTCGGCCGAACGACTCTTCTCCTGCAACACCGCGGCGCAGGTGTCCGCAATCCGGCGAAGCTCCACACCCTTCTCGTCCAGCAATGCGTTTGCATCGAAGGCGCGTTCGTCGAGTGCGGTCAGCAAACGGCTGAGTTCGTGATCGGCGCGCGCATCGTAAGGCGCATTTGGGTTTGAACGAGTGGGTGCGGCCGCGACCCCCGGCGATTGCAGGGCGCGTTCGACGAGCCCGCGCGTGGTGGGACGAAGTTCCGACCAAACGCTGGCTAGCCTGCCGCCAAAATCTTCAATCATCAAAGACAACGAACTAAGTCTCCAAAATCATTAAAACTTTCGCAAAACAAAATCGGCGTAATATACGCAATGACTCGGAGAATTGCGAGAACGCCGCAAACCGCGCTGAGTATAACTGTTGTTGGCTAATGCGAGGAGAAAAGATTGATCTTCAGACAGAATCGCTGACTAAATTATGGTCTTTGATTTCAGCGATTGTCGGAAAAGGGATCTTAACAATCTCCCCGCTGGCACACTCTATTTTTACGCTGGGCGTGGTCAGCGCCTGGGTGGTTTTCATGCTTTTGACGGTGCCCCTGATGCGAACTCCGTCTACTGTAACCACCTCAATATTGTCTTTGCCGTAAAGCGGTTGCAGGGCCGCCAGAGCTTTAGTGACTTCCACGTTTCAGTTTCCTTCCGTTCAAAGCCTCTCGGCAAATGAATCTCTTCTTTAGTTCTTCCAAAAGATAGTGCACCGTTGCTGCCTGTATGTCGAATCGTGGCACGGGCACCGGTTGCGCCTTGCGCATGACTTTTACGCGATTTGCATGAGTAGCTTGAAGTCGCAGAGCATTCTCTGTGCCAACCTCCAAATCAGCTCATCGTTTGCCGAATCCTAACTAAACCATGGTAATTTGCTTTGGCAATATCTCTCGTATGCCACCATCGATGCAACCGCAGAGGTTCTAGTGGCGTATAGACAACTGCAACTATTGTCTGATAGAAGCGAACTAAATCGCCAGCAAATATCCGAACTGAGAGCGCGTTTATGAACCCCGAAATGGATCCATCGGTAACAAATTGTTCTAACTGCCACTCACCGATGCCGCGCGAGCTGCGCTTCTGTCGCAACTGTGGCTTTCGCCTGGGAGAGGGCTCTGCCGAGTACACGGAAACAGTTCGTTTTCAGGACGTTCCGAGTGGCGCGATGGGCAAGAATAGTCCAGGAGCATCGGGCGCTGCTCAAGGTTTCGGGGGCGGACCGATCGCGATGTCGACCGGCGGGCCCATCAAGCGCCGGCGCCGCCTCAGCGGAATGTCCTGGTTATTTATCGGGCTGCTGGTCTTCTTTGTGGCGGCCGCAGCGTTTACCGCGATCGTCAGGCCCGTAAGGCAGGGTGTCAACGTGCAGTTTGGCGATGGTCCTGTTGCCGCCGCACCAGTCTCGTTTGTCGGAGTTGACAACTTTGATACTACCGAGGGCGGCGTCACCTTCGATAATGTAGAACCTCCCGGAGCGCCTGCCGACAAGGCTGGATTGGTCGGCGGCGACATCATTACCTCGTTTGACGGGCAAACAGTTTCAACTGACGACGAGATGACCGACCTCTTGAGGAAAACTCCGATTGGGAAAACTGTTGACGTAGTGTTCATTCGCGACGGTGTTTCGCAGATTGTGAAACTCACGACGATTTCGCGCGGTGAAGGCGAGCGGCTCGAGGAAGTCTTTGATAGTCGTCCTGCGGGAAGAGCGCAGTTTGGATATGAAGATGGTGAAGCGGAGCGAGTGGCTATTCCCGATACGAAGATGTTTGGCGTCCGGCTGGGTGAAATCATGGCTAACCGGCCGGCTGACATCGCTGGGGTGAAGGAAGGCGACATTGTTATTGAGTTTAACGATATTCCCATTCGAACCACAGGAGAGTTTCTATCGCGCGTCAGACGTGCGGAGCCCTACAGCATAATCAAACTGGTCGTATTGCGCGGGCAGGAACGAGTAGAGATTCCGGTGAAGATGGGTAAAGCGTAGGAAGAGTGACAAGTGAAGAGTGAAGAGTGATGAGTGATGAGTGATGAGTGATGAGTGATGAGTGAGACGACTGAAGACTCAAGACTCAAGACTGAAAACTCAAGACTGCGGGACTCTTCACCTTTCACTTTTCTTCCCCCACGTGCTCACGCAGGCGCGCTTCCATTTCCTGACGCCTTTCCTCTCGCTGATCCTCAGTTTCATCCAGCTCGAAAGTTTCGAAAAGCGCGAATGGATTTTCGGCCAGAAGTCGTAGTTCCCACGCCTCCCGATGGTTGTGGGAGCTTCGCGAAAACCACAACCCATCCACCGTCGAATCCACTATCTCCGCCGGGGCCAGTGGCAAGGAAAGCTCTTGCAATTCAGCGCGCGTTTCGGCAGAGAGCAGAACACGGCGCAACTCCCAGCCATATTTCTGATAGGTCTCGACAATTCCTGTAATTAAGTCGCTGGCGCTCACTGATCCTGCCCTTAGCTTGCGTTAGTGGTGGAAGTATATCGTGGTCTACGATACTTTGTTGACCGCGGGTGGGAGCGCCACTATGATCCATTATCGTCCGGCAAACTTCAGTTTGTCGTTTTACTGAAGGAAAGTTGTTTTGGCCCCAAACCAGCGATCAAGCGGAGTTTCGTGGATCAAGCGATCGCTCTTAGTGGCATTGGCGTCTTTACTGCCGCTCAGCTTTTCGACGGTCCATGCGCATGAAAAATTGAGAACGCAGACTGTACTCTCGGAGAAAAACTCGGGGATGATGACCAAGCTTACCAATCCTAATGGCAACGACGAACCCGCCTCGTTTTATGACGCGTTGCGCAAAGCCCTGAAAAAACGAAAAGCCAAACTTGATGATATCTGTCCGCCCACGGATTCGGTGTCGCGCCGGATCCTTGAAGAGTATGGCGCAATCTTTATTGCCACCAGAAAAGTGAGGACCCCGCCCGTATGCGTTTTCAGCAGCGAAGAACAGGTAACCAAGTTTCAGGATGAAGCGGACTACATTACGGAGATGGTCTCTTACGCCGACATCGAGCTTCAACCGGAAGCCATGAAGCAACTGCTCAAGGCCCGCGAAGAAGCATTGAAGGAAGGGCTGGACATTACTCCGCGCGATGGAGCAGAAGCCGCACGCCGATCTTTTGAAGACAGCATGCAGCTCTGGGACACTCGTTTCCTGCCGGCACTAGACCACTGGCTGGCGCAGGGAAGGCTAACCCAGGAACAAGTTGCGCGGTTAAAGAATTTGCCGCTGCGAAATCAAGTGGCTGAAGTTCTCGAATTGGAAAAAACCGGAGTTTACTTCAGCAAGGATTTGTCGAAGTCGATCCTTTACTCCATCGCGGCGCCTGGAGCTTCTCAGCACATTGCCATGCTAGCCTTCGACGTGACGGAATTCGACAATCCGCGCGTGCGCGAGATTCTTGGCAAGCACGGCTGGTTTCAAACTGTGCTCAGCGACCTGCCGCATTTCACCTTTCTCGGTTTGAAGGAAAAAGACCTGCCCAAGAATGGTCTAAAGAGCGTTGAGGCGGACGGGCAGAAGTTTTGGATCCCCAACATTCCTAGTGCAGAGTCCAGCAGGTAGGACAACCCTGACTTAACGAACCCATGCCGCATGCCAGATTCGACGCCGCCGCCAGCGAAGCCCTCACAAACTGCGTAAAAGAAATCGAGAAATCAACCGACGTCGAGCTTGTGCTCATGGTGCGCTCGCGCTCCGGCGGGTACCGGCATGCGGATTATCTGTTTGCGGCAATCCTGTCTTTCCTTGGTCTGCTATTCCTACTGTTCTCGCCGTTTGAATTTCACCAATACTGGGTGGCCATCGATGTTGCGCTCTTGTTTCTGATCGGCGTTTTCCTGTCGTCGCGAAGCAATGCGATCCGGCGCCGGCTAACCACCAGGAAGTTTCGCGAAGATGCCGTGCGGACTCGGGCCGGGGCGATGTTTTATGAAGCTGGAATTGCCAACACCAGCGCTGAGATGGGGCTGCTGGTCTACGTCTCGTTACTCGAGCGGCGACTTGAGTTGATTGCCGATCGTGGCGTTTTGAAAGGAGTCCCGGCGCTCGAGTGGAACGAGACCATGTTTGAACTACACGCGATCGGCCGCGAGCCTGACCCGAATACTTTGCACGCAGGACTCGAGAAACTTGGACGTCTTCTGTCTCAACATCTCCCGGCGACCGGAGAAAACCCAAATGAACTCCCGGACGCGCCGAGCTTTGACTTCAATTGATTACAAACAGAATGTTCAGCCTGTTAAGCGAGACAAAGAAAAAGAGATCCACAAAACTGCACGAACGATACCCCATGCACTTCGTGTTAGTTCGTGTGATTTCGTGTGCCGCAATCGTTGCGGCCTTTGTCTTACTGGCTGACGAAGTCTATGCGCGAGTTGGCGGTGGCCAGTCGTATGGCGGAAAAGGAGGCGGTGGCGGTGATGATGGCGCAATCATCTGGCTCATCTTTGAGCTGTTGCGGTTTCTCGTTTACTTGACCATCGAGTATCCGGCGATTGGGATTCCTCTCGATATCATTGTCATTTTTGCGCTGGTTTATTATTTTTTCCGGAAAATAAATAGACCATCACAGTCGGCGGTATTGAAGCTGGATACTCACGAGAGCGCCCCAGCGGATGTCCCGCGCCAATTTGGACAACTCCGCCGGTTCGATCCAAATTTCTCCGAGATCGTGTTCACTGATTTTGCCTACGCGCTTTACGGAAAGGCACACGAGGCGCGCGGCCATGGCACCAACGTGCTGGATCAGTTTTCACCATATCTCAGCGAGGCGGTCCGCAAGAGCTTGCTCCAGCGAAATCCTCCCGGTCTTAAAGATGTGAAGGGAATAATCATCGGCGCAATGACGGTCCAGAATGTACGCGGACTCGAAACGCCGATGGTCAGGATCAGTCTGACTTTCGAAGCGAATTACACCGAAGTAGTGGCTGGTCCAAAGGGCGCGCCTGCCGAGATGACCTACTACGTTCACGAGCGCTGGGAACTGGAACGCAAGCGCGACGTGTTGTCGCCGCCGCCGGCTACTGCTACCGCGCTCCATTGTCCGCGTTGCGGCGGCCCACTCCAGAAAGACACCGTAGGTGCATGCGCGTTCTGCGGCACAAGGATCGATACGGGCGAGTTTCAATGGTACGTGCGGGAGATCGCGCTCATGAATCGCGAGTCCAAAGGCCCCTTATTGACGTCTAGCGTTCCGGAAATCGGTACGAACTTCCCAAGCGTGGTACAGCCTGGTTTCGAACATCTGCGCGCTCAGTTTGAACAAAATTATCCGGGGTTCAGCTGGGGGCCCTTCCAATCGCGCGTTCACCTAATCTTTAACGAACTGCAATCGGCATGGTCCACACTTGATTGGGAGCGCGCTCGTCCACATGAGACTGACAGCCTGTTTCAGATGCATCAGTATTGGATTGAAGCGTACAAGCGACAGCATCTGCGCAACGTACTCGATCAGGCCACAGTCACGGCGATGCAGCCGGTAAAAATTCAGGAAGACGCTTTTTACAATTCGATCACCTTGCGAATTGGCGCGCAGGGTTACGATTACACGGTTGACGAAAGTGGCCGCGTTGTCGCCGGTTCCAAGACCAACTTACGCCGCTGGAGTGAATACTGGACCTTTATTCGCAACCGAAGCGCGCAACCTGTTGCTGCGAGGCCGGACCTAAGTTGTCCAAACTGCGCGGCGCCATTAAAAGTGAACAACTCGGGCGTTTGTCAATTCTGCGGCGGAAAGATAACCTCAGGAGAGTTTGATTGGGTGCTATCGCGGATTGAACAGGACGAAGCTTATCGGGGCTAATTGCCGTCATCGAAGACCGCGACGCCACGCTTGCAGCACAACATTGGGAGAAAGCGAAGCTGACATCCAATCCGGATATGTGAACATCGAACCACCTCGGTCAATTAACCGTTAATCTGAATTATTCCGGGAGTCTTCATTGAAACGCTATCTTCTAGTCCTTTTACTGTGTGCATCTTTCTTTGTTCCTGCTGCCCAAATTGGCGCGGCGCCCTATGCATCTTTACAGAAACCTCGGAGCGCGCCGGCATCGCAACCCCCTCAAACTACCGTAGCGGCGCAGACGCCGCTGGCGTCAGAACTCAAACTCGCTAACAAGGTGCTGCCCAATGGTCTTGAGATCATTGTGCTTGAAGACCATTCCGTACCTCTGGTTACCGTGGAGTTGGCGGTTCGAAATGGATCTTATACCGAGCCGCCGGAGTTGAATGGCCTGTCGCATCTCTACGAGCACATGTTTTTCAAAGCCAATCGAGCGATTGTTACTGGAGAGGAATACACGCGGAGCATCGATGACCTCGGGATCACTTACAACGGCGAGACCAAGGAGGAACTGGTCAATTATTACTTCACGACG
Organism: Pyrinomonadaceae bacterium; assembly: GCA_963724185.1. Classification (GTDB taxonomy): domain Bacteria; phylum Acidobacteriota; class Blastocatellia; order Pyrinomonadales; family Pyrinomonadaceae; genus PSRF01. Next base: position 1,359,246 of record CAVRTN010000004.1, read on the forward strand.
ACCACCCCAAACTTTCCGGTGGCCATGCGCTTCATGCGCGACTCGACGCGCTATCCCGGCTTTGACACTCGATGGTACGAACAGTATCGAGTTTCCGAGCCCGAAAGGTTTCAGCGAACAAAAGAATTTGTCGAGCGCCAATTTGAGCAGGAGCGGGAAGTAGTGATTGGAGAACTCGACCGCCATGAGTCAAACCCATTCGGCTTCATCGGCCTCGAGATGAATAATCGGCTCTTCTACAAGTATCCGACTCGCAAGAACCCCGGCGGCACCAAAGAAACAGTGCGTACCGCAACGACTGAGATGATGCGAATCATCCAGAGCCGCTACTACGTGCCAAACAACTCAGCGATTATTGTTACCGGCGACGTGACACCTGCTGAAGCCTTCAAAGTGGTGGACGAATTGTTTGGCGACTGGGAGCGACGTCCGAAGGATCCGTTTGTCGACTTTCCTCTCGTCGAACATCCGCCGCTGCCGCGCAGCGACGCGATGATTATCAAACAGCCCGTGCAGAATATCCTGGTGAGCTTTGGGTGGCACGGACCTTCTGTGGGCAAGGACGATGCTGCGACCTACGCGGCGGATGTTTTCTCATTTATCCTGCGGCAGCCAAACTCCCGCTTTCAGCGCGCTCTGGCCGATTCAGGACTCGTTACTGGTGTTGGGCTCAACTACTACACTCAACGCAATGTTGGCCCGATCAATTTGATGGCCCAGACCACTCCGGAAAAAGCACGAGCGGCAGTGCGAGCTATCTATGAAGAAGTATCGCATTTCGACGATCCCGATTATTTCACGGATGAGGAGTTGGAGAGTGCTAAGGCGCTCCTCGAAGCTGACGATCTCTATTCGCGAGAGAAGCTGTCGGAGTATGCACACACCTTGAGTTTCTGGTGGGCTTCGACCGGGTTGCAATATTTTCGTGGATACCTGGGGCGCTTGCGAGCAACTTCGCGGGCAGACATCAGCCGGTATATCAAGACTTACATTCAGAACAAGCCCCACGTGGGCCTGGCATTGATGTCTGAAGAGTCCCTCAAGCAGTCGGGGCTTACAACGGAAGATTTGATCGGCAGTTCCAAACCGACTTCAAGGGCCATGCGCGCAGCGGCGCGTTAAAGGGGTGAAGATTTTGAGCATCAAGAAAAACCAGGTGAATCAAGTGGCTCTGCGAAGACGAGGAATTACTTTCATTCTTTCTCTCCTGCTGCTTGCGTCAATGCAGTTTGCGATCCCGGTTGCAGTCACAGCCCAGCAGTCGACTGCGGGGCAAACTGCTTCCGCGAGAGCGCTTGCCGAGGCTGCGCGGTTAGTAACCGAATTTGAAGTAAACGGGCTGAAGGTGCTGGTAAAGCGGCGCGAGGGCAGTCAAACGGTAGTAGCTGGATTATTCGTGCGCGGAGGCGCGAGCAATGTCACGGCTGAAAACGCCGGCGTCGAAGCGTTGATGCTTGACGTTGCTACCGAAGCGACCGCCGGTTTCCCGCGCGAGCGCATGAGACGTGAGCTATCCCGTACCGGGACGAGCATCAGCTATGGAATTAACTACGACTATTCAGTACTAACGCTGGGAAGTACGCGAAGACATTTTGATCGTTCGTGGGAAATTTTCGCAGACGCAGTACTCCATCCGAGCTTTGCCCCTGACGACTTCGCGCGAGTGAAGAACAGGATTCTGGTGGGCTTAAGTGGCGCGGAGGATGTGCCCGATGCATTTCTTCAGGTTTTGCAATCACGAGTTGCTTACAAGGGCCATCCTTATCTAAACAACCCGCACGGCACTATCGAATCAGTTGGCCGGCTCACGATTGACGATGTCAAAAAGTTTCACCAGAACCTTCTCCAGACTTCGCGCCTGCTGCTGGTTGTAGTGGGCGACATTGATGCGCAGCAGGTGCGACGGAAAGTTGAAGCCACTCTTGGCACTTTGCCGCGTGGTAGTTATCGTCCTTCGCCGCCGCCGCCGCTTGCCTTTACCGCTCAAACGGTCGACGTGAGTACGCGAACTCTACCCACCAATTATGTGCAGGGAGTTTTTGCCGCGCCGCCATTGAGTGCACCTGATATTTACCCGATGCGGATTGCCGCTTCGATTCTGCAGGGCCGCGTCTTCGTCGAAGTGCGTGTGAGGCGAAACCTGTCTTACGCACCCGACGCGTTTCTTGGCAGCCAAGCCGCGAACATTGGCGGCATTTACGTTACGGCAGTAGACGCAAATCAAGCGGTAAAAGTGATGCTGAATGAAATCGCGCGTCTGCAAACCGAACCAGTTTCACCGCAGGAACTTCAGGCAAATGCGCAGCAGTTTCTCACTAAACATTATCTGGGCCAGGAAACTAACGCTGCGCAAGCGGGAGACCTGGCGCAGTATGAGCTGCTTGGGGGTGGGTGGCGCAATTCGGCTGAATTCCTCGGCCGCCTGGGTTCAGTTACACCGGAAGATATCAAGCGCGTGGCTAACACTTACATGCGTAACATTCGCTTTGTTGTTCTGGGAAACCCGCAGAGTGTTGACGTGCGCGTGTTTACCGGGCAAGCGGGGGGATGAGGGACGGACGGCTGTGGGCAGACGGCAGACGGCAGGAGCAGACGGCAGACGCTGGGAGCAGATGGGAGACACTAGTCTTCTCGCATTAAGACTAAAGCGCTTCCTCTAGCGCGCCGCTTTCATCTCACCTTGCCTCATATTATTTTCGTCAACAATTGTCTACCGATGCTTAAGGGAGTCCAATATGACTTTCGCAAAGGGTTTCCGGGACCTGAATGTTTATAGGTTGGCGTTCAGTCTGGCTATGGAGATTTTCTCCGAGTCGAAAAAGTTCCCACTTGAGGAGAAGTACTCACTGACCGATCAGATTCGTCGCGCGTCCCGCAGCGTGGCAGCTAATATTGGCGAAGGGCACCGCAAGAAGCGCTATCCAAGAATGTTTGTTAGTAAGATGGCTGATGCTGATGGAGAGGCCACCGAGACCCAGGTTTGGATTGATTTTGCTCAGGCTTCTGGGTACTTGTCAGAGAGCCGTCAGCTCGAACTGAGAAGCGGTTATGAGGAGGTGGGCAGAATGCCAGGCGGCATGATGGCCCACCCTGAAAAATTCAGTCACTAGTGCGCATTTCTGCCGTCTGCTCCTGCCGACTGCTCCAGCGTTTTCTCACTGCCTACTGCCCACTGCGCACCGCTCACTGCTCGCCGCTCACTGATTCAGCGTTTCGCTTACCAGCTTCTCATAAAGCTTAAGATCGAGTTTTCGAAGAATCTTAGCTTCACCGAGTGCCAGGGGTTCGTTTCCACTTTCAAAGTAAGCGATGGCGAGGTTGTAGTGGGCATCGGCACTCAGCGGATTCAAGCTCGCGGCGCGTTGATAGGACGAGATAGCCTCCGGCATTCTTCCGGCGTGATAATAAGCATCGCCAAGCTTGTTATGAATCTCTTCTGATTCGGGTTGAAGCTCAACCGCATGCTGGTAAGCGCGAATTCCTTCTTCCGCTTTTCCCTGCTTAACCTTGCAGTATCCCACCTGGGCCCACGCATCGGCGCGCGTCGGATTTCGGTTAGCAGCAGTCTCAAAATAACCCACTGCGTTATCGTAATTACCGAGCCAGAGCGACTCGAGTCCGGTACGGTAAGACGATTCCGCCGGATCGCCGCTCTTGCCTTTAGGCGCGAGCGCTGACAGCGGTCGCAATAGACCGGGACGCAATTTCTCCACGCGAGCAGCCGCAATGGCGAGATTAATATTCTGTCCGTTCGTTACCTTCACAGTCACGACACCCACCACCTGGCCCTTGAGGTTGAACACCGGGCTGCCGCTATTGCCATGGGAAATAGGCGCGGTGATCTGAATGATCCTGCCAACATTGGGAACCTCGCGCACTGCCGATACGATCCCGTCGCTGATTGAGCCTTCAAGTTTCAGTGGATTGCCAATCACAAAAATGGTTTCGCCTTCGTCCGGCAGCGCACTTGCCAGTTCACTCGACCGTGCGCGCTCGGGTGGCGTGGCTACGCGTAGCAAAGCCAGATCGCCCTCTTCGTCAACGGCAATCGTTCCGGAGACCGGGAATATTTTGCCCTTACCGTCGAGCGTCTTGATTTCGGAACGCTTTGCGCCACGGATCACGTGAAGGTTAGTGACAACCTCCCCGGGACGCAGAAAGAAACCGCTTCCGGTCATCAGTGCCTCACCTTGCGCATCGTAGGTCGCGATTGCAACTACGGTTGGCTTGAGTCGCCTGACCAGTTCCGGAAGGCTTTCCTGTGAAAAGGTTTGTTTGACGGAAACGAGACTAATAGCTATTAGCAGCAACTGGGGGAAGATGCGTTTGTACATACTGAAGTTGTGACTACGTGGCGGACGTTCTTTGTTGGAAACCGAGCACGCGCTGCGGTTGTAACGTGGAGAGCTCGACTATCGGGGAGTCGGAACTGGGGACGAAAGCGGCTGGCCGCTCGGGCCCTTGCCGCGCATATTACCTCAGGCCGAGCTGAACGGTATAGAGAATTTTGCAGAGGGCGGACCAGCCCCCGACCGGTTGGGGGAGGGTTTTCGTGGTTCGCAGTGTCAGGCCTTCGTTTACGGGCGGGTTAACGCTTGGGATCGGCGCTCGCTAAACAAAAAAAAGAGGTCGCCCTGGGCGACCTCGTGGTTCATGGTTAGTTTAAACGTTATGGCTGTCGGACTATCTCAACCAGACCAATGCTCGGTCCCACAGGACTAACGATTGTGGCGTTTGCATCCTCCATCGTCACCAGCAAACCAAAATCCGGCAGCGAGATTTCTGATTTGATCTCCGCTTCGTTCTTTCCGCCGGTATTTACAATCTGGCCAAGCCGTACAAAGTTGTTCGCCGGCGAAACTGCCCAAAGCGTGAATACCTTTCCTGCCGGAGCCTCTTTCAAGTCATGGAAACGCATGTTCACTTTGGTTGCGCCTTTTTTGTCCGGAGTGATGAAAACGTTTGCACGCGCGCCGGTTAGCGCACCGCTGAAGTTAACTTTCATCTTGGTGTCGTCGCCCTTTTCGTAAGCCGGAATGTTGAGCATCGGCACCGAATACGAAACCGCCGCAGTAGTGACCGCTGTAGTGGTTACTGACGGAGTAACGACTGTCGGAGTGGTTACTGACGGAGTAGTGACCGTCGGAGTAACGATTGTCGGAGTAGTTACCGTCGGAGTTGTAACTGCGGTTGTGACTGACGGAGTGGTGACTGCCGCACCGGTGGCGGCCACTTTTTCACCGACCGGATGCCGAGTGTGCGGAATCACCGCAAATCCTTCGGGCACCGCGCTGCGGAAGAATACCTTGGCGGTCGGATCGTAGGCAGCCAGGGTTTCGTCGGGCGTTGCGATTAACATGAATTTAGTCAACGGCGTTTCGGTGCTGAATTTTCCGGTGCCATTGGCGAGCACCACCGGGCCGAGTGCAGTGACAAAGCCGGTCTCGTCTACCGCATAAACATTCATTCCCTTTACATCAGCGGGAATGTCGGTCAGGTCCAGAACCACCCTAGTGCCGTTGTCATCGCGCAGAATTGTCGCTACGCCTTTCGAGTTGGTTAAAGCAATCGGATTTAACGTGACCACGGTTTCTTTCTTCAACGGGTATTCGATAACGCTGTAGGTGCCGTCAGGGTTTTGAACTGTGGTAGTTGCCGTAGTGGTTGTAGTTGTCGTTGTTTTTGGTGGAGTTTGCCCCGCGACGATAACAGCCGTCGAAAAAACCAACAGCGCCGCCGCGAGAAGAGAAATTCGTCTAATCATCACAAGCTTGCTCCTTCCATTTCTCAATCGCGATTAAGTTGTGTCGGGGGTTTTACAGGTTGATTCGATGGAGTTAATCGCAAGCACCATGCCGCCCGGCTCCAGGCCGAAAAGCTCTCTGAAGCCAAGAATCCTGCGCATTTCTTCAAGAAATAGGTTGAAAACGCCCGGGCGAGCGATGGAGAATGGTACAGGACCTGTACCACAATTTAGCGAACAATCCTGATTTTCGTTCGGTGAGGATTTTAGACAAGCTTGCGCCCTGCCGCCGACTCGTCGATTAGCTTGTTCAGGCGCTTCAGCCGGGTTTCCTCCAGCTTCGCACTAACGATCCACCAATTGATCACTTTGCGGTACGAAGGAGGCCGCGCTTGAAAGAATTTCCAGGCGGTTTTGTTTCGCTTCAGCATTCCGGCGTAGGGTTCAACCAGTTCCGCACTGCGCTGCTCGTATGCGTATATGCCCGAACGGTTTTCCCGGCGAGCCTTAAACGCTTTGAGCCCGGCAGGCTGCATGAGGCGCTGCTTGATTAATTCGCCAGCGCGTTTTGTGTTTACCGAACTCCAGATGCTCGATGAGCGGCGCGGAGAAAAACGGATCGTGTAGCGGTCTTCGTCAATGCGCTTCCTAACGCCATCTATCCAGCCGAAGCATAGCGCTTCATCGACTGACTCGGGCCAGGTAATGCTCGGTTTGCCGCTGTGCTTTTTGTAGAAACCGACCAACAACTCTTTTTGACTGTCGTGATGCGTCGCCAGCCACTTACGAAACGCGGCAGGGGTTTTGAAGAATTTGGGAATCACGGTCTTACGCAGCCGGGTGAAGTCAGTACGCGGTAACGCGTGGGTTTGCGCGCTGAAGCAGATCGTAGCGTGAACGAATGCGAGGCCCACGCGCTACCGAATAGTGGTAGTGACTTCATTGCGCTGTATCTAATAACTGTGAAGTTGCGTAATCGCCTTCAACACATCAGCGACTTGCGGCAGGATCACATCTTCGAGCGTGGGCGCATAAGCCACGAAGGTGTCCATTGCCGCTACGCGTCGAACCGGCGCATCGAGGTGTTCAAAGAGTTCATCTGAAATGCGGGCTGCGATCTCAGCGCCGTAACCAAACGACAGCGAATCCTCGTGGGCCACGATCACACGATTGGTTTTCTTGACTGTCTCAGTGATCGCATTCCAGTCGTAAGGTTGCAAACTACGAAGATCGATAATCTCCACGCTGATGCCTTGTTGTTCAGCTTGCTTCGCAGCCACTATCGAACGCTGTACCAGCGCACCGTAGGTGATGATCGAAAGATCTGTACCCTCGCGGGCAGTCCTGGCTTTGCCGAAGGGCACCATAAAATCGTCCGGAGGATATTGCGACTTGTTGTAAGCCTGTCGATAGAGATGCTTATGTTCCAGGAACAACACCGGATCGTCGCAGCGGATGGCCGTCCGCAACAGGCCATTTGCGTCCAGCGCATTTGACGGATAGATCACTCTGAGGCCGGGTATCTGGGTAAACGTCGAGACTCCGGACTGCGAATGGTAAACGGCGCCGCCTTTCAAATAACCGCCGACCGGGACGCGCATTACAACAGGCGACTTCCAATCGTTCGCCGAGCGCCACCGCATTAATGCCAGTTCATTACGAATCTGGTGCATCGCGGGCCAGATGTAGTCAAAAAACTGAATCTCAACCACCGGCTTGAGTCCGCGGGTCGCCATCCCGATCGCGCGGCCGACAATGTTGGCCTCGGCCAGCGGGGAATTGAAGACCCGCGCGCTGCCGAATTTTCGCTGCAGGTTGGCGGTGACTTTAAACACACCGCCCTTGCCTTTAACTTTCTCCAGCGATTCCTCGCGCGAACAGTCCGCCACATCTTCGCCAAACACGATGATGCGCGGATCGCGTTCCATCTCCGTGTGCAGACAACGGTTGATCAAATCGACCATCGTGCCGGCGTTGCCTGAAAGTTCCGCGCCTTCTTCGGTGTCGAATTCTTTCGAAGTTGGGTCAACGTCTGGCGAGTAAACGTAAAGTTTCGCGGTTTCGGGCGCCGGTTGCGGGCTGGCGAGCGCTTGATCGGCAGCTTCATTTACGAGTGCGTCGACGTCGTCTTTGACCTTTTGGAGTCCGTCATCGTCAACGATCTTTTCTTCAATCAGCAATTGCCCAAAACGCTTCACCGGATCGCGCTCAGCGTCAGCGGCGCGTTCTTCTTCCGGGCGGTAGAGCTTTTCATCATCCGACAGCGAATGTGAATACGGACGAATGACCTTTGCATGGATCAGGGCCGGCCCACGGCGCGCGCGGCAATACTGGACGGCGCGGTGCATTGTATCGAGTGATTCAAGCACGTCTGTGCCGTCGCACCTTTGCAAATAAAGATTCGGAAATCTTTCGAGCAACCGGGAAACGTCTCCGCCTGCAGTTTGCACTTCAACCGGAACGCTGATCGCATAACCGTTGTCTTCGATCAGGAAAAGGACAGGGAGTTTCAGATTGCAGGCGGTGTTTAGTGCTTCCCAGAATTCGCCTTCGCTCGACGTGCCGTCCCCAATTGAAACGTAAGCCACTTCGTCCTTGCGGAAATTTGAAGCGCGACTCCTGAGTTCCTTGATCAACTTAAAACGGTATGCGGCTTCCGCGCAGCCGACGGCCTGCAACAACTGTGTGCCGGTAGGAGACGACTGCGAAACGATATTGAGTTTCTTATGTCCCCAATGCGAAGGCATTTGGCGGCCGTGAGAATTTGGATCCGCTTCCGCGCCCACGGCGGAAAGCAACTGCTCGAGGGGCGTCATGCCGAGTTGCAGGCAAAGAGCACGATCGCGGTAGTACGGATAAAACCAATCGTGACCGGCCTTCAAGATCATTCCGGCGGCGACGAGAATCGCTTCGTGGCCCGCACCGCTAATTTGGAAGAAGATCTTATTCTGGTTCTTGAGTTGGATCTCCTTGTCGTCGAGTTTTCGCGAAAGATACATCGTGCGGTAAAGCTCGACCATCTCCTCTCGCGACAATCTCGGGCGCTCGCGTTTAGCTGGTTGACCTTTGGGCTGAGCGTGGCGCGCCGGCTGATTACCGCGCGACTCATTTACCCGCGGCTGAATAACGCGCGAAGGCCTTGGATCGCGTTGCGGCGGCGCAATTCGCTCGACTGGCGGTTTCGAAGGTTGTGCAGGCTCCGGCTTGGTTTCAATCGGTGTTGTTGGTTTTGGGGCAGGCCGCGGCACCAGGCGCGAGGTCGTTAACATTCCGCGTTTCTTCTCTTGGGCCACCGCCTTTTCCCTGGCCGCCGCTGCCTGGGCCTCAGCCTGGGCTTTCGGAACAAGTTTTAGGACTTTAAGATCACTCATAATTATTACTCAGCCAGCAGGACAGGCATTTGGCTGTCCACTAAAGCAATGCAGGGCGGCGGCCGCAGAAGCAGGAATACCTGTCCTACTCAAACTCCGTCAGCGTCTCCCGGTATTCCTCGGCCATGGATGGATGGCCGTGGCGGTTGGCTGCGTCGATCCCGCGCTGATAAGTTTCCCTGGCCTTGTCCTTTTGATCGGCCTTTTCGTAGGCGCGCGCCAGCATGCCGAAGGCGTTGCCTTCATCATCGGCAATTGCCAGATAGCGTTCCAGTGTTTCGATCATCTCCGGAGTTTGTCCCACCTTCTCATACTCTTTAGCCAGGCCAAACAGAATATTGCTGTTGACGGGATCGTTCACCAGCATTTGCTTGAAGATGTCGATTCGAGTGGAAGTCATAAGAAAGCAATCAGCAATCAGCAGACAGTAAACAGCAAAAGCTAAATGAAAGACACGTCATTACAAGCAAATTCCGGCTGATTGCTGTCTGCTGATTGCTGTTTACTAACCTCATTTCCCGATAATCAGCTTCGCAATCGTCTGCAGCTGCATGTTCGAGGTTCCCTCGTAGATCGCGCCGATCTTCGAGTCGCGCCAGAACTTTTCGACCGGATAGTCCTTGACGTATCCATACCCGCCGTAGAGTTCAATTGCCAGCGAACTAATTCTTTCGGCTGCGCGAGACGAATACAACTTGGCCATCGCCGCTTCTTTTACGAAGTTCATGCCGGCATCTTTCATTCTCGCCGCGTTGTAAACCATCAAGCGCGCAGCTTCAAGCTCGGTGGCCATCTCGGCAAGTTGAAACTGCACGCCCTGAAACTGATTGATCGACTTACCAAACTGCTGGCGTTCGCTCGTGTAGGCGATCGCCGCATCAAGCGCGCCGCGGGCAATCCCGATCATCTGGGCCCCGATGCCAATCCGGCCCTCGTTCAAAGTTTCAATAGAAGTTTTGTAACCTTTGCCAACTTCGCCCAGCACATTTTCTTTGGGCACTTTACAATCGGCCAGGATCAACTCAGTAGTAGACGAAGCGCGTATGCCGAGCTTGTTTTCTTTCTTCCCGACCGAGAACCCTTCGAAAGTTTTCTCCACGATGAAAGCAGTAATTCCGCGATAACCAGCTTCCGGATTCGCGTTGGCAAACAGCACAAAGATTTCGGCTTCATTACCATTTGTGATCCAGAGTTTCTGCCCGTTGAGCAAATAGTGATCGCCTTTGTCCACTGCCCGAGTTTGCATGGCAAACGCGTCCGACCCGGAACTGGCTTCACTCAACGCATAAGCGCCGACGCTCTCGGCGGCAAGCCTCGAGAGGTATTTCTTCTTTTGTTCATCGTTTCCCCAGCGAATGAAAGCGTTGTTAACGAGAGTATTCTGCACGTCAACGAAGACGCCGACGGAAGCGTCAACCCGGGAAAGTTCTTCCACCGCCAGGATCGCAGTAAAAAAAGAACCGCCCGCCCCGCCAAACTCTTCCGGCGTCTCGATGCCCATCAAGCCCAAATCGAAACATTGTTTGACCAGCGCTGGATCGAGTTTGCCCTGCTCGTCCATTTGTTCGACGCGCGGCCGGAGCTCGCCTTCAGCAAACTCGCGCACGCTCGAACGAAACATCTGCTCGTCTTCGGAAAGAGTCGTCAACGGACGACCCGCAAGCTGCTCAATGGCTGTTTGAGATTGACTCATCTTTACCTGGTCTGGTCCTGAAATTTTCGTGTGGAAACTTATCTAGCATCATAATCAACGCAAAAGTAAAAAGGCAAAAGCAGGTTGCGGTTCCTGGTCGTCACGAGAGCAGGCAAGTGCCGCCTAATCTGAACGAATCTCGGTGAAGCCTCTGAGTTCTCAGTGTCTCTGTGGTGAATCATCGATCACGGAGGCATTACAAAGAATCATCAAGACGCTAACAAAGCTGGTATTGGTCCGGCTTGCTTTGCGCACTTTGCGAAGCCCTTGCGTACTTTGCGGTAAAGTCCAGAATCAAAGCAAAACCGCAAAGGGCGCAAAGCCAGACGCAGAGTTTCGCGAAGGAATGCATCTGATTGCTTCAGCTGAGGGTTCACGTTATTGCCGAAATCAAATGTGCGTGTGATACCTTGCTTTTTCTGTAACCAAGGTACGAGGACTAAGTCGTTTGGAAAAAGTCGCCCCGGGAAACACGGAAAAGACTGCTCAGCAGATGAGTGACAAGGCCAGGAACAAAAAGCTGGCCCGCTTTGGAATCGTGTTTGCGATTTTGGGCCTGATCCTCTTTGCCTACTTTGTTAGAAAAGCCGGCGTGACTCAGATCCTCGAGGGGATTAAACGACTCGGTTTTGGTTTTCTCCTCGTGCTTGCCATCTCATCGACGCGTCACATGGTCCGCGCCCTTGCCTGGACCAAATGTTTTGAGGCTCCTTATAGCCTCAAGTTTCGCCACGCTCTTGAAGCAAGGCTGATGGGCGACGCGGTGGGTAACATTGTCCCCTTAGCCAGCGCTGCTGTTTCCGAGCCATCAAAAGCTGCTTTTGTAACTAACCGCGTGCCGCTGATCGCGAGCCTGTCGGCGATCGCTCTGGAGAACATTTTTTACAGCATGTCGGTAGTGCTGTTTATTTTTTCCGGAACGACCGCATTGTTGCTCAGTTTTTCGTTGCCAAAACCACTGCGCATCGCGAGCATCGTGGCGATGGGAATCACAGTTGCCGTTGTTCCTCTGGGTTATCTGGTTATCAGAAAGCGATTGAAGTTTGTGAGCGGTCCGATGACCTGGATTTATGGACGAGGGATCGCGAAGGCGTGGATGGAAAAAGGTATCCCGGGAGCAAAAGCACTCGAGGATCGAATCTACAGTTTTTACGAGCAGAACAGCCAACGCTGTGTCGCGATTTTCCTGCTCGAGCTTTGTTTCCATGCGGCGGGGGTTACCGAGATTTACGTCACGCTGTCGTTTATCAGCGAACTGGTGGCCCCGACTTTGCTGACAGCGTTCATACTCGAATCCGTCAATCGGGTGATCGTGGTTGTGTTTAAGTTTATCCCCTTCCGCACTGGTATTGATGAAGCGGGAACCGGCTTGTTGTCTAAGGTGCTCGGGTTTACTACCGCAATCGGTGTCACGCTCGCGATTGTTCGTAAGGCCCGCGACCTGTTCTGGACGGCGGTAGGGATGGGATTAATTGTGCGGCGTGGTTTCTCGCTGAAGAATCTGGGTAAAGTTGACGAGGCTGAAAAAGCAGCGACTTAAAGATCAGGACGCCACTTCTCAATTGAATAATAGAAATGAATCGCCCCAACCTCGCATCAGCATACTTTTTTGCATTCCTCTGTTTCATACTTCAAACCTTTTCGTTAGCGTCTGCTCAAACGGGCGACCCGCTCGCGCGAAAGCTTGACGAGTTTGGAGACATTCAAGCTTCCGATCTGATTGCCCGGCTCGATAACCTCGCCGTCCAGTTACAAAACGAACCTAACACCCGCGGCTTTCTGATTGTATATCGCGAGCGTCGCGATATGCCTGGGCTGAGTAATCGATACGCTCACCGGATGAGAGACTATCTGGTGAATACGCGCGGGCTAGCGCCGGGGCGTGTTGTCACTGTTGATGGTGGCATCGCCGGGTGTCTCACCCAGGAGCTTTGGATCGTTTCGCCCGGCGGCGCGCCCAAGCCTCGGCCGGACGCTTATTTCGATAGCTATCAACCTCCCGCATACAAGTTCGACGAGCACCACTACGGCTCGCCTGACGATTCCAATGAAATGGTTTACTGGCAGGAGCCGCCGGATGAGTTGCTTGGCTATCTCGAAGCGTTCGCCATTGAGCTGCGAAAGAATCCGAAGTCACACGGTTATCTGATCGCCTATCGAAGCCCGCGAGATCGCGCTCCGGTTGCGAAGAGAATGCTACAAAACGAAGGAAACTTTCTCGCGAAGAAATTAGGCGTCAAGCCGTCGCAGTTGAAGATGATTGACGGTGGCACACGCGAGTGGCGCACGATGGAACTTTGGATCGCGCAATCGGATAAGGACGTTCCGATAATCACGTCCTATCGCTACTCGCCGCGCAAGCGTCGTCGTTGATACAAAAAATCGTAAGGGCACGGCATGCCGTGCCCCTACCAGGCTATTCGTAAGCGAGGGCGCTTACCGGATCCAGGCCGGAAGCGCGCACCGCCGGATAAAGTGCGCCAAACGCTCCGCCAAGAATTCCAATGGCTGCCGCGGTAAGGGCCCAGCTCCAACTAAACTCAAAATAGAGTCCGTAAAACTTTTGAATCAGGTAACCGGCCAGAAACGAAAGTGCGAACCCGGCAACTAAACCCACCGCGCTGATCAACAACGCTTCCGACTCAATGATGAAAACGATGTAGCGACGCGATGCGCCCATCGCTTTGAGAATGCCAATCTCGCGCGTGCGCTCTGTGATCGTCGTATACATCGCCAACATCACCACCAGTGCGCTAACGACCGCAGCTAACCCGACAAGCACACGCAGAAAAATCCCGAGGTAGGGAATACTCTTCTCCAGGCCGGCAAACACTTCATCCGTGAATTGAATCTTGTTCCCGGGAAGTTTTTCATCAATTCGTTTCGCGATGTCTACCTTGTTGGTGCCTTCCCTGATTTTAACCAGGATGTAAGTACACTTGCCCGGCGACTCGAGCGATTCCTGCAACCCGGAAAGTGTCGTCTTCACGCGCGCTGTTGATTCCGGAGAATAAATTCCTACGACGCGGTAAGGCCGATCGCCCAGCAGTTTGAGAGACGTTCCCACCGTCAGTTGATTGTTTCGCGCTTTGGTTGTGTCGATAACGATTTCGTCGTTCGCCTGTGGCGCGCGCCCGCTTTCAATCTGCAGTTGGTTAACCCGCGCATAGTGGTCCCATTCCACGCCTTCAATACGTTCGAAGCCGAATCCTCGATTGCCCTGCAAAACGTAAACGACGACGGGCATGGCCTCTTCAACTCCATCGACCTGCTTCAGCAAATCAACATACTTGGTGCTTAAATTCGCGGTCGAGCCGGTCAACTGCATGCCACCAGGGCGCGTAAATAGAATTTCCGCACGCACGTTTGCCGCACGACGTTGAAGGTCCTCAGACATCCCGCGTGCCAGGCCTGTAAAAAGCATCACCAGGCAAACGCCCAGAGCGACACCCGCTACACTAACGAGTGTGCGAATGGGACGTTGACGAATGTTGGAGACGACGAGATTGTCCATACGAGCCGTAACGATAAAGTATTTTGTCGAAAGCCACCACTTCGCTCAAGCTCTTCATTGGGACCACGGGCGTCCCGCCCGCTCTTGGGATTTCAAATGTTGTTCGCGCTGCGCGCTCCTTGCGGGCGGGACGCCCGCGGTCCCAGTGAAGAGCTTGCCTCTACAGCCGTAGAAGAATCATCACAGTTTTGGGTTACGATACTCCTTCGATTCAGGGGGAACATTCATCAGGTGGAAGCGACAAATACTCAAAGCCGGAATTGGACCATCATCGTCGCGCTCACATTCCTCATCGCGATCGGCCTTGGCTTTCGGGTTAGCCGCTTAGGGGCCATTGGTTTTGCGGAAGATGAAGTAAACAAAGTTGATGCGATTGAGGCTTACTCGCGCGGGGACATAACGGTAAATGCGGAACACCCGATGCTGATGAAGGCGCTGATGTACCTTTCGGCAACGCGCCTGGGGCAGGGCGGAGGGCCGGATACGCTCAGCCATGAAGTCGCTTATCGACTGCCCAATGCAATATTTGGCGCGCTCAGCGTTATCCCCTTATTTCTATTGACCGCTGCTTTCTTTGATCGATGGACCGGGCTGCTGGCTGCGGGGTTCTGGGCCGTTGGAGTCAACGCCATCACCATTAACCGGATCGGCAAGGAAGACACGCTGCTCGTTTTCTTCATGCTCTTCGCGTTCTACTTTTATCTCCGAGCCAAACAAACGAGCACCAGAGATCTGAAGACACGCGGCAAGAATTATTTGCTGAGCGGCATCTCGTTCGGGCTCATGCTCGCGTCGAAATACTTCCCCAACTACCTCGGGCTAAATGCGCTTTATCATCAATTCTTCCGCGTCCGGAAGAGTGAGCCCGGTGACCCGCCGGGAAAAACTGCAAAGGTGTTCTACATCGCGCTGGTGTTGGCGTTTCTAGTCGCAAATCCGCCGATACTCGTGCCGGAGGTTTGGAGTTATCTCAACGAATATATGGGCGAGAAGTTGTTGGTCCATTCGGGTTATCTTTTCGCCGATCATCTGTACATCAATCTCGTTTCCCATACTCCCTTCGGCACTCCCCTCTATTTCTACCTGGTCTTTATGGCAGTAAAGATCCCCTTGCTGGTGCTGGGCGCGTTTATCGCTGGGCTGGCGGTTTCAATAAAACGCCGGGTGCATCCCGCGTACGCGTTTGCGTTATTCATGTTTTTGCTCTGGATCATTCCGTATTCGTTGATTGGCGCGAAGTGGCTGCGCTACACGTTGTCGCTGATGCCTTTCGTTTACATCCTGGCAGCAATTGGCGTAATTGAATTGATCAGATTTATGAACAGACGCTTGAGACTTGCGGCGCAGGGAAGGGCAATAGTTTCCGCAATTCTGGTAGTCATCTTTCTCGGGCTGCCGGCGTTGGCCGCATATTCCGCCAGTCCCCATTTTGCGCTATACACGAATGCGTTGGGCCGGAACCACATCGGATATTTTTTTCCTCACGACGAGTTTTATGACGACGGCCTGCGCGAAGCGATTCTGTTTGTTTGCCGCAATGCTCCGCAGTCTGCGATCATCGCGCACGAAACACCGGCAGTGACCCGTTATTATCTGCGCAAGTTTGGCCGATCGGATCTCAATTCGCTCGCCGTCTCCGCACCGGAGTTCAATCCGAGTAACCTTTCGGGGCCGGCCTACATTATTATTCAGCGAGGCCGAACGTATTTTGAGAACCGAGAAAAGATCGCCTTTGTGCGCACTCACTTTAGGAAGATGCACGAAGAGAAGGTCAACGGCCTGATCGCGGCTGAAGTATTTGTAAACGAGGCGCCCTGACGGGGTCGTTTTGGATAACCACCAACTCTCCGCGTTCTTTGCGAAAACTTTGCGCCGTCTGCGGTAAGATTTGAACCGCAAAGATCGCGAAGTTGACGCAAAGAGACGCAAAGGAATTTTTCTGGATTGATTCGCTGATGCAAACCACAACCAATCGCGTGCTGCTTGCTTTGGTCTTTCTCCTTTTGGCAACGGTCGGCGGCTTCGCGCCGACAAGTCAGAGCGCTTCCCAGCGAGTTCAGATAACCGTCATCGGGACCACCGACCTTCACGGCAATATCCTCCCGGTCGATTACTACACCGACAAAGCAGACAACCGCGGGCTGGCAAAGGTGGCGACGCTGATCAAACGAGTGCGTAAGGAAAATGAGAACGTGGTGCTGATAGATTCCGGCGACACGATCCAGGGAACTCCGCTCGCCTACTATCACAATAAGAAGAATAACGAACCGCCCCATCCGATGATGGTTGCGATGAACGCGCTCAACTACGACGCAATGGCTGTCGGGAACCATGAATACAACTTCGGCCTGAAGGTGCTGGAGAAAGCCCGAAGCGAAGCAAAGTTTCCCTGGCTGTCAGCCAACACCTACAACAAAGGAACAAACAAAACGCACTACCAGCCTTATATCGTGAAAGAGGTTGCCGGAGTGCGCGTCGGAGTTTTGGGATTAACCACTCCCGGAGTGCCCACCTGGGAAAATGCGCCAAACTATGCCGGCCTGGAGTTTCATCAGCCTTTGCTCGAAGCAAAGAAGTGGGTGCCTGTGTTGCGCGGCAAAGAACGCGCGGACGTGGTGGTCATCGCCATGCACATGGGAATTGAAGAGGACTTGCGCGCGGGCGAAGTAAATCCCGGCCAGGTACAAAACGAAAACCAGGCAATCGCGATCGCGAAGCAAGTCCCCGGCGTCGACCTCATTTTCATGGGCCATACCCATCGCGAGATTCCCTCGCTGACTGTCAACGGTGTGTTGTTAACACAGGCAAATCACTGGGGCCGACACCTGGCCCGCGCGGATCTGTATCTGGAAAAAGTTGGACCGCGCTGGCGCGTGTATGCGCGCGGTACGCGAACCATTCCGGTTGACGATAAGGTTCCAGCGGACGAAGAGATCGTCAAGCTTGCTGAGTCTTACGATCGCGAAACGCAGGCGTGGCTATCGCGTAACATAGGGAACTCAGCCAAGGATCTGAGAGCTACCGACGCGCGTTTTCGCGACACCGCGATTCTCGATCTGATCCAACGCATTCAGATGGACGTCGGGAAAGCGGATGTTTCGATGGCGGCCGTTTTCAATCCGGAAGCGCGCATAGAGAAGGGGGCTGTAACGGTGCGCGATATCGCCGGCCTCTATGTTTATGAGAACACTCTCGTCGTGCTCGAAGTGACTGGACAACAGATCAAAGACGCGCTGGAGCATTCCGCGAAGTACTTTCGACCAAATGAACCTGGAAAGTCGCTGGCAGATCTGATTGATCCCAAAATTCCCGCTTACAATTTTGATATCGCGGAAGGAGTAAGCTACGTCCTCAATATTTCCAAACCGATCGGCCAGCGAATCGAAAATCTTCAATTTGAAGGCAAGCCGCTGGCGCCTAACCGCAAGCTCAAACTAGCCACGAACAATTACCGCGTGAACGGCGGTGGTGGATACACGATGTATAAAGGCGCACCCGTCGTCTATCGATCGAGCGATGAAATTCGCGAACTGATCATTGATTGGGTGGAACGCCATAAAAATATTCCCACTGAACCGACGAACAATTGGAAGATCGTGCGATAGAGTCCAGGCAAAAGCCCGACTCCGTCCGCAGATTACGTCGATTTCACAGATCAATATTGTTCAGAAACCAGACGCTCAAGCTGGAGTCGAGTTCGGCAAAATCCAGCCTTTGAGTTGAAGTTTTTGAATATTTCTAATCGGCGTAATCTGTGGATACTTACCGCCACTCAGCGATCTTGTGTCGAAATAGACATTCCGCCTCGCCAACCAAACCCTCCTGATCCGTGTCTATGGAGAAGACTGAGACACCGCGACGATCGTTTGCCTCCGAGGTTTTGCCATAAGTAGTGAAAATGAATTAATCAGGCGAGCTCAAGCCGGAGAGACTGACGCCTTCTGCCGGCTGGCGGAGGAGTATGAGCGACGCGTCTATCGGCTGGCGCTTCACTACTGTCGTGATCATCAGGATGCCGAAGATCTAAGCCAGGAGGTTTGGCTGAAAGCGTTTGCGGCACTGTCGAGCTTCAGATTTGAATCGGCCTTCTACACCTGGTTGCGAAAGATACTGGTCAATTGTTTCCTGAACCATCGTCGACGCGCCGCCGCCACTTTTCCCCGGCACGAACAACTCTCCGAATACCGACAGGCCGACGACTATGCGGTTGAGCGTGGCCCGGTCGCGAATTCAATGGAGATCAACCTGCAGAACCAAATGGTCGTGGAGAAGGTAATGCAGGCACTGGCAGAGGTGACTGCTCAACAACGGTTAACTTTCCTGCTGAAGCACCAGGAAGGAATGACTTACGAAGAAATAGCGAATGCGATGGGTTGTTCCACCGGAGCCGTAAAGAAATCGGTATCGCGCACGATCACCAAGCTGCGGGAGTCGTTAGGCGCCAACGACGAGACGGAAAGCTATGTTTCATGCGCCGCCACAGAATTACTGAACTAGGAGTTTGAGATGCACAATTGCAAGTTGACCAGAAATCTATTGCTCGATTATGCGCTGGGTGAAGAGTCTACTTCGCAAGCGCGTGAAGCGCTCGCCCAGTTGGGCGGTTGTCCGCCCTGCCAGGCGGATTTTGCCGCGGTTCGACATACGTTGCGCGTCTCTGGTCAGGCGTTTTCATCAGTTGAGCCGGCGGAAGAATTTTGGCAGGGCTACCATTCGCGACTGAGTGAAAAACTGGCGCAGCAGCAGGAAACAGAAAACAACCAGGTATCAAACTCCAATCAAAATACTCTTCCGCTCGGCTCGCGGTTATTAAACGTTATGCGTTCGTTTGCAACTGCTTCCGTGCGCCTGCCGGTTCCCGCCGCAATAGCAATTCTGCTGTTGGTGGGCTTCCTGTCATACAGCGTGCTCTCGTTTTCCCGCGCACCAGCGAATGTCTCTGCCTCGAGTGTCGTGGCCCAGGAGCGCATCGTCGAAGTTCCTGTCATTCAGGAACGCGTGGTTACGCGAACGGTTTACGTTGAGCGGAAATCGCGCGCGCCCCAGAGCAATGTGCCGGCACGCGCCGATCTTACTGCGACCGGAAATAGACGTCGTTCAAAAACTTTGAATAAAACTGCGATGAGTCTCGCGGGCTTTAAACCTACCGACCAGGTGAAGCTGACGGTGATCAAGGGGAGCTACCAGGATGAAAAGTAGAAGTTTGATCGTGGTTCTTGGCCTTCTGTTGCTGCCGGCACTGGCCGCGGCGCAGGAAGACACGAGACGACATTTGGTTGTGCCTTTAACTGAGGGTGGTTACGTAGCCTTCAAGAGCGAGACTGCCTGGGCCGGCGCCACGCGCACTTCAGCGGCCGTCGAAGATCTGCAAGGAGTTTTCAGGTCGCAGGCTTTTGTTGATGAGAACCAGATAATTCACCGCGTGCTGGTTGACGCCGCCGGCAAATACGTTTTCGGTTATGACCTCATGATCCGGCCCATCGCTGCTTCCAAAACGTTTACCATTGCAGTGAAGCCCCTCGATGGTTTGGTTGAGAGCAGGCTAGTTAAGAGTAGTCCCGAAGTTCAACCCCCACGCATCGCGACTCTCCCACAAGCGACTGAGCCTCAGATTTTGGCGGACGGTGATTCATTTGCGCTCGATTTGCTGGTTAATCAAACCACTGGAGTCAAGATCATTGATTTTGTCAGAGTCTCATTCGATCGATCGAACCTTTGGGACGACAATCCGCGAACCCTCCCGCGCGACTTCACGCTCGATGCTGTGGCTCTAACGCTGGCTGACTATAGATTGCTGATCGACGGCAACCTTGTTGCTGCCGGCAAGCCCGGAACAAATTTCGGCGGTGCGCTGGTGTGGTGTTACGTCGAAGGGCGCGGGCGCTTCATCTTCTCCCTCGTTCCGCGCGAAGGCTATCAGTTTCAGAAAGTAGGAATCATCAAGGAAAACAGAATCGAATTTACGGTTAAGGGAAACCACTATGAGTGGCTTTCCAGCTCACCCATCCTCCCCAACGGTGGCACCTGGAATCTTTGGGTGTTGCACGATCCAAAGTACCTCCCTTTTGGTTCGCAGGAAGCTCGCACTGATGAGAAGAGCACGTTGGATAAGTGGGACGAGTCGATTAGAGGAGTAGGCGATACGGTGACCAGGATTGGCCGCTCCCGCGATACGTTTAATAACAAGACTGACCAGTTCCCCCAGGTCCAGGCAGTAAAACGTTTCAAGGTGATGGTCGGCGCGGCGGATCGCGTCGAAAGTTTGTGGCCACGGAATTTGTAAAACGCGATATCCGCGTCAGCGAAATCATGAAAAGCTTCAAATCGAAATTGGTTGTTGCCATCGTCTTGACCGTCTCTGCGGCGGGCACCAGCTTCGGCGACATTCGGATCAAACGCCGTGTGACTGACGCGGACAAGCAGTATGAGACGACTCTCTTGCTCAAGGGCGCGCGCCAGCGAACGGAAACGCGCCATGAGGCGAAGGCCGCCGGCGGATTTTTCGAAGTTGCGTTCGTTGAGCAGTGTGATCGGAAACAAATGATTTGGATCGATCTTTCAAACAGGCGGTTCGCAGTTCAGACCGGAAGCACGCCAGCGGCCGCGGTTATGGCATTCAACGAATCCCAACTTCCCGCCGACAAGCAACGCCTCAAGGCTGCCGAAGCGCGCTCTCGGAAGAAAGGCTTGTTGTCGGCGACCACGACTGTGATCGATACCGGCGAGCGCCGCGAGATGTTTGGACTCGTCGCCCGCCATCTCAAAACCACCACGGTTTGGACCGCAACCCCGCGAACTTGTAACAGCCCGGCGATGACTTCCAATACGGACGGCTGGTACGTCGATTTGTTTTACGGCATCGACTGCTCGGCTGATTTGTCAGGCTCAGTCAGTCCAGCCTACCTCGCCGACAGCGGCAAATGCTTCAGCGAGTATGCGGTCAAGAAAGGGTATTGGCTGGAGCATAAAAGAATTGGCCCGGGTTCTCTCGGTTATCCGTTGATGGAGACGAGAACGTCGTATGACGACAAGGGAGAACTACTGGCCGCAACCGAAGAAGTAATCGAACTTTCAAACAATGCGCTGGATGCATCGCTTTTCGATGTGCCGGCAGGCTTTACAAGAGTGGATTTCAAGTCTGACAACCCGTCCTTTTTTCGTCGCTTGTTTTCGTTTATTGGACAGTGACGAGATGCCCGGGACTGTTGGAACTTAACTAGTTTCCCCAATTGTAAATGGCGCCGCATTTCTTTCGAGCCTCGAGTTGAGGCTGCGAAACGGGGTAGAGGTGTGCCCGGAGTAAGCATGTCGCCGCGGCGACAGCACCCAGCTGCAGGAGAAATGTGCGCCTCATCAAGAAGGTAGAAATGTGAAGGAGAATTCGAAAATGAAAATGAAAAAACTCTCGGCAACTCTGGTCGTCCTCGTCTGTCTAACATTTGCCTCGTTGAGCGCAAAAGCACAAACCGACGAGTTGCCAAAATTTGAAGTGGGTGTCCACTACACTTCAATCACAAAACCCAGCTTCGGTAACGGCGACACGGAGCCGGGTCTGGGCGGACGTCTGACCTACAACATCAACCGCAGCGTGGCGGTAGAGGCGGTAGGAAATTTCTTCCCGCATTCGTGCCGCTTCTGCGGAGGAGACTTCGGTGATAATAGTGGCAACATCACCCAGGGATTCTTCGGAGTCAAGGCAGGGAAACGCTTTGAGAAGTGGGGAATCTTCGCGAAAGCGCGGCCTGGGGTTACAAGTTTCAGCAAAGGCGACGGCGGCTACGTGTCTACCGGTTCCGCCCCTTTCTTCCCTTTCGAGTTTCGACAGAAACGGGCCAACCACTTTTCAGCTGATCTCGGCGCCGTACTCGAGTTCTACACGACCAAGCGGTTGATCACGCGTTTCGAGGGTGGTGATACGCTGATTCACTACGGCTCGCGCCAAATCAACGTTCCGGGTATTGACGGCGCCGGCAATTTCACCTTAGTTCCGTTTCACACGCGCTCGGAAACACGGCACAACTTTCAATTCTCAGCTGGAGTAGGTTGGCGGTTCTAGGCACCGGGCTTGTCCAAAATCCAGGGCCTAAAGGTCTGATCTCCAAAGCTTTTTTCTTGCAAATCTGGCGTTGGATTTTGGATCTTGGACCCTGGACTTTGGACGAGAAAAAAAACCAGCGCGACTGCCAGGGGCAGGGAGTCGCGCTGGTTCTAACAACCGGGGGCTAAGCGGGGAGCTCGCCGACCGGTTCCACGGGGAGCGAGATGGTTAGTGAAGTTTTGCCAGATTCTGTTTAGCCGCCAATTCGATGACCGCGTAGGAACTTTGGGCTTGTTCGCTTTTGGAATTGATGCTCGCCACTTCGCGCTCCATCTCCAATTCATCGCGCGATTTCATCAACTGACGGCCTGCCGAGTCGCCGCCACACCAAACCTGAGACAGGAAATAGCGATCGCCGTAGCGATGAAACACCAGCCGCGCGTTGTCGCGGTTTCGCTCCTGCTCGATCGCCTCGCTCGGTCGAAAGGCCGAAGTCTTTCCGTCAATGCTCTGGATCAATAGCCCGTTGCCTGCTGTGCCCAAGGTCTGCACCAGGTATTCGCCTGCCGGCATCGTTTTGTAGTCAAGGGTGAATTCAAATGGGATGACTACCATGAGATTGTTTGAGGTTTCGTTAGACGCGACGCGGGATACCTGAGCGTTTGCGGCGACTGCCGTGGCGAAGGCGACTACCAATATCGCCAGCAACATCGTGAGACCTTTCAAGAATTCCTTTTTCATTTTCCTTCTCCTGCCTTCTCACTGAAATGAATCGTGCGAGATGCAAAGTCTATTGCCACTCTCGTGCCGCAGATCTATCGGGTGACGATCGCGATGGCGTGATTGAAAAACCTGAATGTTTGGTTGTTGTTTCGCGCGCGCCGCCCGGCAGGAAAGGCGGCGAGGGCAAATCGCGGCGTTGAATCTCTATCTTTTTAGATAGCAGTGGTTATCTATTCAGATAGTTTTCGCAGGATCAGTCCTTCTCAACGTATTGCCCGGAGCACGGGAGTGCGCGTACACTTCCTCCGCCACTTAACAAGATCAGTCTTCACAGAAACGAATGAATCCGCGACTCACAGCCATTGCTGGCCGACTGAAAGGCAGCGTCTTCCCGATTGAAGAGGTGCCAGTTGTCATCGGGCGTGAAACCGCCGCCACCCTCTGCATCGCCGACGCCTCGATTTCTCGTCGGCATTCCCAGATTGATAAGGAAAATGATGACCTGATCATTCTCGACCTGGATAGTCTTAACGGCACCTTCATCAACGACGTGCCGGTGAAGCGCCGTGTACTTAAACATGGCGATCGCGTACGGATCGGCGATTCGCAGTTTCTCTTTCTCATAAGCGATAGCGCGGCCGCGGCGCACTCAAACGAAGTCAAGCTTGATGACAGCCAGATCAGCGGTTCGACGCTGCAACTTCGTTTTAACGACGCCGTTTTCTTGATGGCCCGCGACTTGAGCGCCCTCATGAAAGTTTCGACCACTATTAATGCGTTGCGTGGCGTCGATGAAATTCAAAAGACAGTGCTCGAGCTCCTTTTTGAGGTGGTGCCCGCCGAACGCGGCGTGGTGCTCCTGACCGATGGAAGCTTCCAGGCAGCAGACGTGCAGTTTTCATCCATCTTTGGCGTTGACCGGAAGCGCGGCCCGGATGAGTCGATTCACGTGAGCCGCACAGTTACGCAATCAGTATTTCAGAAGTGCGAGTCTTTACTGATGAGTAAGCCGTCCGACTCCGGCGGGTTCGACGCCGTCAGCTTTATTGCCGACCAGCCTTCATCCCTTCTTTGCGTTCCCTTGACAATGCTGGAACGCACGCTCGGCGTAATCTATCTCGATACCAAGGAAGCCGACGCAAGCTTCGATAAGGACCACTTGCAACTCGTCTCAGCTATCGCCGCGATCACGGCCGTGGCGATAGTAAACGCGCGGCACATTGAATATCTGATTAGCGAAAACCGGCGGCTGATTGCCGATTTCAACATCGAGCACAACATGGTCGGCGAGAGCGATCGCGTGCGCGAGGTTTTGAAGTTTATTTCCAAAGTGGCGCCCACCGATTCCACCGTAATGCTGACGGGCGAAAGCGGCACCGGCAAGGAATTGGCCGCGCGTGCAATTCATCAAAACAGCAAACGCGCACACAAACCTTTCATGGCAGTCAACTGCGCGGCCCTCGCCGAACCTTTGCTGGAGAGTGAACTGTTTGGACACGAACGCGGCTCATTCACCGGCGCGCTCGTACAAAAGAAGGGACGGCTGGAAGTGGCCCACGAGGGCACCGTCTTTCTCGATGAGATAGGTGAATTGTCACCGGCGATTCAGGTGAAACTATTGCGCGTCCTGCAAGAGCGTGAATTTGAACGGGTCGGCGGCACGCGACCGATTAAAGTGGACATTCGCGTGATCACTGCGACCAACCGTAATCTCGAGGAAGCAGTGAGCCAGGGTTTGTTCCGCCAGGATCTGTTTTACCGGCTAAACGTTGTCAGCCTGGAGATGCCGCCTCTGCGGGAGCGCGCGAGCGACATCATGTTGCTCGCAAACTATTTCGCGGCGAAGTATGGAGAGCGGTGCAACCGGCGCATCGCGGGAATTTCCGCGGCGGCCCAGGAGCGCCTCCTCGCGTATGATTGGCCGGGCAATATTCGTGAACTGGAAAACGCGATCGAGCGCGCGGTCGTGTTAGGAACTACGGACCAACTTCTGCTGGAAGATTTGCCGGAGTCGATCTGGGAGGCGGAACCCGAAGTAGATAGTACAAACGCGCCGGCAACCAGGTATCACGAAGCAGTAACGCAGACCAAGAAGCAAATTATCCTCAACGCCATGGACCAGGCGCGAGGGAGTTACACGGCGGCGGCCAAGCTGCTCGGCGTCCATCCGAACTACCTGCATCGTCTGATTCGAAACCTGAACTTGAAGGAATTTGTAAAGAAATAACTGTCCGCAGATTACGCTGATTACACAGATTCAACTTTTCAAATAAGACTTCGAGGAGTCAGGAAGCCACACCACCGTCTTGCCGTCGTAATCTGTGTAGTCCGCGAAATCTGCGGGTAACATTTGAAACAAGAGGAGAGATAGATGCCCGCTGAGTTGACCGAAGCAGAATTTTCCAAACACGTAAACACCAAATTTCGCGCCGGGGTTGATCCTGAACCGGTCGAGCTGGAGCTGGTCCAGGTGAAAGGCTATGCGGGCCGGCCGGACGATCAGCAGGGGATGGAGCGCTTTTCGCTGTTCTTTGCGGGACCGACCCAACCGTCCCTGGCCCAATCCACCTATTCCCTGGACCACGATTCAATGGGAACCTTCGATCTTTTTCTCGTGCCGATCCAGCCTACGGCCGAAGGCTCGCGGTATGAGGCGGTGTTCAACTACTTCAAAGAGCGGTGAAGAACGGTGAAAAGTGATGAGTGATGAGTGATGAGTGATAGAGTTATGAGTGATGAGTGAACAATGATTAGTGATGGGACATGAATAAAGGTTATGAGTAATGAAAGAGAATTGAACCGCTGCCGAGTGAAACTCCCGTATCTTGCTTTTCACTTTTCACTTTTCACTTTTCACTCCGCCATATTCCATATGCTTATATGCGCCAACGTCTTCGATCACTACAAATCCGAGCCGCTCATAAAACCGGTGCGCATCGTTGTTGAGCACGAAAACCATGTGACGCAGAAACTTTCCGGCGCGGTCGGCTTCCTTCATTAACTCCTTGAGCAACATCGTGCCGGCGCCGCGTTTTTGAAACTGCGGCAGTAGCGAGATGTCGAGCAGGCGAATCTGCTCCTCATCTTCACCCACCCAGATTCTGCCCGCCGGTTCATCGTCAATCACGATCAGTTGATGCCTCGCGTCAGGGAAGCGCGCCAAGTACTCGCGGCGTTGCATGTCAAACTGCCAGGCCAGGAATGCTTCTCGCTGTCCTTCGGCCCACTCCACCTGATTGAGCTCGTCGGCGCGAGTGCTTCCGTAAAGCGCGATTAGGAATGGATCGTCATCAGGTGTTACGGCGCGAAGAGTTATTTTGGACTCGGGCGATTCGTTTGTCATCGCGCGTGAGTATAGACGAAGGCAGTGTTCGGTGGCAGTGGGCGGTGGGCAGTGTGCGGTGGGGAGTGGGCAGCGGTGGTGTTCCAACAGAATCCCACTGACATCGATCGCTGACCACCGAAATTAAAAAAGGGCCACCGGCGGCGACAGCCCTATTCACAATTCACTATTTACTATTCACCGTCTTTAGAGGTGATTGAAAACGGCTTCGTAGAAAAACTCGCCCTCTACTTCGCGCGGGGTCAGAAACAGATCAAACTTGCCCAGCGCCGGATGCCGCACTTTATGGATTGAAGTGAACGGCGGCAGCTTTTTCTCGGCCTTGAACATCAGCGAGAAGGATCTTGTCTCTCGAGGTTTCTCCGCTCTCGCAGCAGTCACCATCGAGCCGGCTTTTGGTTTGTAGCCGTTTACGCCGACGAGCCGCAGCGTGACCATTTCGCCGCGAGCGTCGGGTGCCTGAAAGACATCATTGATGTAGGGGCGGAACGTTCCTTCCGTAAAATAAAAGAGTGGATCCTGTTGGGCCTTGATCGGAATCTGGTACCCAATGCTCTTCTCCACGGGTAACGATTTCTTTTGGCCCAGCACTGCCCGGCCCATGCCCAAAGCCAGTCCGGCGGAAAGCGCGGTCAGCGTGGCAGACTTCAAAAAACGGCGACGTTCAAACGACATCTCTTTTCTCTCTCCTCAAAAAATGTACGGCTGGGACCTAAAACTTAATTAGTTAGGTAGGAGCAAGCTTTCCCCACAGGCTTGCGAATGGGCCACAGTGTATTTCAAGTTGTCAGGAAACGCTACTTGAAAAGTGACCGGCGCTGACCGGTCAGAAAGCCAGACGGCAGTCGGGCCACTACCTCGAGCCGAGGCGCACGGCTGCTACAAGAAATCTTTCACGGCTGCTACAAGAAATCTTTCTTGACGCTTTCGCGGGTTGCGAGTAGAATCCCGCCCGCTTCAGATTTCAACAAGGCATTTCAGTTCTCGTCACAAGCAGGGATTTCACAACTCAGACTCCACGCTAGTATTCCCCAGGGCACCGCAGTCTGACTTTCATTAACGTATCTTCTCTTACACGATCAGCAAGGAGTGAATTATGGCTGAACCATTTCTCTCTGAAATCAGAATCATGAGTTTCAACTTTGCGCCTAAGGGCTGGGCCATGTGCAATGGCCAGTTGATGCCCATTAATCAGAACCAGGCGCTTTTCAGTTTACTAGGAACCACCTTTGGTGGTGACGGACGAGTAAATTTCGCGCTGCCCGACTTGCGCGGTAACGTTCCCATTCACGAGGGCCAGGGTTTTACGCTGGGGCAGAAGGGGGGCGAGCAGGCGCACACGGTTACGATGTCGGAAATGCCGTTGCACGCACATTTCGTATCCGCATCTCCGACCAATGCCGACGTTCCCGTACCGACCAATAACTTCTTCGCCGCTGCCAACAATGCTTACACCCCCGCTGCCAATTTGAACACGCTGGCTCCAGCCACGGTCTCAAACGTAGGCGGGAGTCAGGCGCATCTGAACATGCAGCCGTTTCTCGTGTTGACTTTCTGCATCGCCCTTCAGGGAATTTTCCCCAGTCCAAACTAAGGAGCAAATCCATGGCACAACCATATGTAGGTGAAATTAGAATGTTTGCCGGCAACTTCGCTCCCGCAGGCTGGATGTTTTGCGAGGGGCAGTTGCTACCTATTTCCGAAAACGAAACGCTGTTTCAATTGATTGGCACGACCTATGGCGGCGACGGTGAGTCAACCTTCGCTCTGCCAGATCTGCGCGGTCGACTTCCGATGCATCAGGGCAATGGGTTCATCCTGGCCGAGACCGGCGGCGCTGAAGAGATCACGCTTACGGTAAACCAAATCCCAACCCACAATCATGCGTTTCTTGTCTCAAGCAATCCGGCGACGTCTAACACGCCGATTGGCAACCTGCTGGGCGAGCAGGGAACAATTAATTTGTTTCTGGTCGACGCCCCTAATCAGAGCATGAATGCGGGATCCGTGAGCCCGGTGGGTGGATCGCAGCCACACACAAACTTTCAGCCGTACTTGTGCATAGACTTCATCATCTCGCTGTTCGGGATTTTCCCGTCACCAACCTAAACGGATGATGTGGTTGCGCGTGCGCTGTTTCTCTTGGTTGGTTCCTCGGAATAGTCTTAAGGAGACTCATCATGGCAGATCCATTTGTAGCTGAAATCAGAATCTTTCCTTTTAACTTTGCACCAAAGGGCTGGGCCTTTTGCGACGGGCAGCTATTGCCGCTCTCGCAGAACACCGCCCTCTTCTCGTTGCTCGGCACCACCTATGGTGGCGACGGCAAGTCAACTTTTGCTCTTCCCGACCTCCAGGGTAATGCTCCCATGCATCCGGGGCAGGGACCGGGCCTCTCGCTGCACGACCTGGGCGAGACGGGCGGGACGCAATTCGTAACGCTGCTCGAAAGTGAAATGCCGGCTCATAACCATGCTATTAGGGCGACTACCGAGGATGGAGAGTTCAAGGTGGCCGCCAACAATCGAATCATGGGACGATCGATCAATGCGTTTCTGTATCAAACCAGCAACGCAAGCATTCAACCGATGGCCTTCCAGGAATTAGCGCCGTCCGGTGGGAGCCTCCCGCACAACAACATGCAGCCGTACCTGACACTCAATTTTAATATTGCGCTTCAGGGCGTCTTCCCGCCGCGCGGTTAATCGTGTCGGCAGACGGACGGCTGGAGCAGTCGGCAGTCGGAAGTCGGCAGTAGCAGGCAGCGATATCAGGCCCCGACAATCGCCCCTACCAACGCGACCCCCCGAGATTCGCTCAATCGAGTCTCTCGGGGTCGAGTTGTGTCAGGGGGAGAAGTGGGCGGTGTGCAGTGGGCAATGAGATGTGAGCACTGATCACGGGGGGAGGGGCAGTGAGCGCATTGAGCAGGGGGCAGTGGCTAATGAGGGGGATACATCAGCGCGCGACAGATCCTCAGGAAGCAACTTCCCGTACTATCACTGCCCACTGCCCACTGCCCACTGCCCCAGCCGCCGGCCGCCGGCCGCCCACTATTTCCGCATACTTATTGACGCTTGCGCTAAAGCTGTAATATTCTTACGTCGCCACATTTAGGAGTAAGCCGCAGCGACGCACGTGCCTCGCCGCCTCTCAGATAGGGTTGCAGCAACATTCCTTTTATCTTTGCACTGTTAGTCGATAATCAACGAATTACGAATTGACTGCTCCGGCAGAAAACGCACCAACAGTCTTGAGACTTCCACCCTTCAACCTTTCCAGGACCTAAGGATAACTTTATGAAGCGCACTAACACGTCTTTTTACACGCGTAGAACACTTGCTCTTACCCTGCTCTCATTCGTCGCAGTTGCGGCCGTCGTTAGCTTCGGCGTTTCGGCGCGACGCGCGAATCGTGCGGCTGCGCTTAAGGCATACAACAGCAAAGCGGCCAGCATCGCCCAGCCTGCTACAAGCGCGCAGGACAAGAGTCCGAACGCACCCGATGCGGCCACGATCACGGCCACGCTCACAGACAACACGGCAGTAGCGGTTGCCCCAGGCGGTACGATCAATTACACCGCGGTCATCTCCAACGCGGGCGCTGTAAGTCCCGCAGACGACGCGGGCTCGGTTGTGTATAACGCCACCCTCGACGCGAACACTACACTATCCGGCCTGGTCGGCGTTTCGCCGGTGCCCCTCAACGATACGTTTCCTGTGACGGTGGTTGGCAATGTGCAGATCAACTCTGCAACGCTTGCCGTGCCGTTTAGTGTGGTGGCCAACGATTATCAGGGACAAAACGGTGGGGCCGTGACCATCGGTACATCCGGTACTACCGCGAACAACGGGCAGATTGTGATGAACAACACCCCGGGTCCAAACTTTGGGCAGTTTACCTACAATCCGCCGGCAGGGTTTGAAGGCACGGACACCTTTACTTACACGCTCACCAATTCAGTGGGCAGCACGACCGCCGCGACCGTAAGCATTCCCGTCAGTGGCATGGTTTGGTTCATAAACAATGGTGCAGCAGCGTGCACCACTATCGCTGCCGGCTGCGGTCGCATCAGCAATCCGTTTAGCGATCTCGGATCGTTCAACGCCATCAACAACGGCGGCATCGGCAGCACCAACCCGGCAATAAACGACAACATCTTCATCTACGAGAGCGCCACCGCTTACAACAACAGCATCACGCTCCTGAACGGCCAGAGATTGATCGGCCAGGATTCCACTTCAACCCTCTCAACCCTTACCGGACTTACGCCGCCAACCGGTAGCACGCCCTTCCCGTCGATGAACTCAGGGAATGGAACGATCACGAAGATCACCACCGGCGCCGGAAACGGTATCACCCTCAACGGCGCTTCCGGCTCAAACCTGGTCAATGGATTGACGGTGGGAAACACGGTCGGCGTGGGCATCTCGGGCACGAGCTTTGGCACCCTGACATTGGCCGATGTGAGTATCGATGAACCCGCCGCCACGCGTACGGGTCAGGCTCTTTCCCTAACCACCGGCACGGTAACCGCGACTTTCGGAACAGTAGAATCCAGTTCTGGCACCAACAATGTAAATCTGGTGAGCGTCGCCGGAAACGTTAATCTGGGCACGGGCGCGCTCTCGGGCGCTACCGGCAACGCCTTGACGATGAGTGGCGCAGGCAATACCGCAGGCGTCAGCTACGCGGGTACGATCACCAATACGACGGCCAGTGCTGTTTCCATAGCAAACAAAACCGGAGGCACTGTTGCTCTCAGCGGCTTGATCACGGGCAGCGGCACCGGCGCAAACGGCGGCATCTCGCTTCTCACGAATACCGGCACCACAATGAATTTCACGGGTGGAGTGGCTCTGAACATGACCGGCTCCGCTCCTGGTTTTACCGCCACGGGCGGCGGCACAGTCAGTGTCACCGATCCAAACGCCGTGGGCACTGCACCGGATAACACCATCGCGACCGTTACCGGCACGTCGCTTAACGTAGCCAACACGACTATCGGCGCGAGCGGTTTGAACTTCCGTAGCATCGCTGCTTCTGGAGCCGCAAACGGGATAATCTTGAACAACACCGGCGCCACCGCGGGACTTACGGTTGCTGGAAACGGCGCCGCCGGTACGGGCGGGACGATTCAGAACACCACCAACAGCGGCATCCAGGTTACGGATTCCAGAAATCTCTCACTCAACTGGATGAATCTGACGAATGCGAATTTGGCGGACGGCGGCGTGGCAGGTGGCACTTGCGACTCCGCAGTGGTCTCCGGTTGCTTCGGAGCAATTGATCTTACCAACGTGACCAACGTGACCATGACGAGAATGGTGATTGACGACGGAGAAGAGATGGGCATCGTCGGCTCCAACGTCACCGGGTTCAGCATGGCGAATTCGACGGTACAGAACGTGGGAGACGATGCGGGTGAGACTGGGGTGAATTTCCTCAACCTCTTCGGCACGGTTTCGATCACGAATTCGACCTTCACCGGCAACGCTGTCAGCCATCTCAGCGTGTTGAATAGCTCCGCCGGCACAACGCTTAACATGACGGTGACGGGCAGCACGTTCAGCGGCAACACCTCAATCGGCGGCGACGGGATCGTGATAGACACCCGCGGCGGCACGGTAAGCAGGGTCCTGGTCGACGGCAACACGTTCTCTTCGAACCGGGACGATCATTTCAACATGGTCAGCAGCAGCAATGCCATATCAGATTTGACGTTCTCCGACAATAACCTGACCGGCGGACACGCCACCCCCACGGGGCAAGGTATCGCCGTCCGCGTCGGCGGCCCTTTCACCGGCACTTTTACCTTCGACATCGACAACAACAACGTCAACGGCTCTATCCCCACGGCGATCAATACCGGTTTCGGCAGCACAACTTCACCGGGAATCATGCGTGGCACGATCCGTAACAACGACGTGGGCACCTCAGGATCCAATCTGTCAGGTTCTGCCCAGGGTTCTTGCATCCTTGTTGAAGAGAACGGCACTGGCAACGGTCGCTACAACGCCCTCGTAACCAACAATATTCTTCGCCAGTGTTTTGACAAGGGCATCGATATTCTCGCGAGTCGCGACGGCATCTCGACGGGAGCCAACATGGACGTCACCGTCACGAACAACAACGTGGCTGAGCTGACCAATGCAAGTAGTCGCTGGGCAATTCGCTTTGAGACTGGTTCTTCGGTGGGCACCGAGACAGGATCGAGCTGCGTTGACATCCTGAACAACACCCTGGTCGCCGTAACCCAGGGTGATGAGATGAGCATCCGGCAGCGCAGCAATACGCCAGTGAGCTTGCCCGGCTACGTCGGCGGCGCAAACAACGACGCTGCGGTAGTTACCTACCTGCAGGGACGGAACGCAGCCGGAGGACAGGCCACGGTCACGCACACTCTGGCGACAAACTTCCTAAACGGTGGGGCGGCGTGTACGCAGCCGCCTCTGCCGACACAGCCATCCGCAATGTCAGCGCCAGCGGAACAACTTGCACTGCGTCAGCCGACCATTGACCCTGCTCAAGCAACCGCTCAGGTTGGCACGCCAGTTACGGCTCCGGCGCCAATAGTCAGCGCGGCAGTCGCTAACGGAAGTCAGGAAACCGACCAGAATGCCGCTCGTCGTTCGCATCACGCGCGGTTCAATCGCACGCGCTCGATCAAGGCGGCCAAGGCTGACGACGGACCGCTTGCTCCGACATCAGGCGAAGCAATTGGCCCGATTAACATCGGCACTTTGCCTGCCGGCAAGAGCGTCACGATCACGTATGCAGCGACGGTGAACACTCCTCCGCTGGCGAGGCAGGCTAGCCACCAGGGCACCGTGACCTATACGAATGGCCCAGGCAGTCCGCTGGTAACCAACGATCCGGATACGGGACCGGCGAATGACCCAACGGTCACGCTGATCGATGTACTCTCCACCTGGGTAGGTGGCACCAGCACTGACTGGAACACGGCTACTAACTGGAATCCAGGCACCTACGCTCCCGGCGTTTCCAACCCGGCGGTGAACGATGTCGTGATTCCCGCCGTCGGCAACCAACCGAACATCAGTGCGACTGATATCGGGATCTACAGCCTGAACATCTCCGCTACCAAGGTGCTGACGATTACCAGTCCGCGTGTGCTAACGATTGGTGGTTCACCCGGAGGTAACCTGACGCTTGATGGCATCATCAGCGGCGGCAACCTGAACCTGGGTACCGGCACACACGCCTTCAACGTCGGCGCCTCCGGCAGCTTGTCGTCAACTAATGTGGCGACAGTGTTGAGTGGCTCGACCGTAACGCTAAACAACAACCTGCAAGCGGGCGCTCTGGCAGTTAACGCAGGCGGCTCAATGAACATCACCAACCGCACCTTGTCTCTAAACGGATCAGGCGCGGCTTTGACAGTGCCCGGAGGTGCGACCTTTACCACGACGGGCAGCACGGTGATCTTCAACGGCACCGCAGCACAACAGGCAGCCGGTATTGCCTACAACAACCTGACCATCAACAACACGATCGGCACGTTTGTGACCGGCGTGACGTTGACCGGAAACGCCACTGTAAACGGCGCGCTGGCTCTGACCAGCAGCGACCTCAATACGGGCGCGTTTACCCTGACGCAGCCGAACACGACTGCATCAACCGGCGTCAGCGATGTAGTGGGAACAATTGCCCGCACGGGTGGCCCGTTTGCGCCAGCGACCACGCTGACCTTCGGTAATCCCAACAACCAGATCACCTTCACCGCCGCGGGCACCAAGCCCTCGACGATGACGGTGACGATGGCGAAAGCGGCGCCGGCAACCTACGCGGCAGCTGTCCAACGCAATTACACCATCACGCCAACCGGCGGTGCTGGTTACACAGCCACGCTGCGGCTCCACTATCTCGACACCGAGTTGAACGGAAATGACGAAACGTCTATTCCAAACTTCAACCTTCGCCGAGGTCCAAGCTGGAACGCAGTGATTCCAACCGCGCGTAACACGGCGGGCGCTAATGACAACTGGCTCGAGAGCAACGCGGTAACTCAGTTCTCGCAATGGACGTTTGCCAACCTGGCGCCAACCGCCTCGGGCGGCATCATCACTGGCCGCATCGTCGACGACAATGGCGCGCCGGTTGAAGGTGCAGTAGTCAGGTTGAGCGGCGCGCAGAACCGCAAGTTCATCACCGATTCGAACGGTGTCTACCGCTTCGACAACGTGGAAACCGGCGGCTTCTACAACGTCACGCCAACGCGAGTTAACTACAATTTCTCGCCGGCCGTGATTTCCTTCAGTCAGCTGGGTGAAACAACTGAAGCCGCCTTTGGCGCAACTGCCACGGGCAGCACGGTCAACCCGCTCGACACGCCGGAGTACTTCGTCCGTCAAAACTACCTCGACTTCCTGGGTCGTGAACCGGATGAAGCGGGCTTCAACTTCTGGAGCGATCAGATACTGGCGTGTGGCGATGACACAGAATGCGTCGATAGCAAACGCGTCCATGTGTCGGCAGCCTACTTCTTCTCAATCGAGTTCCAGGCGACCGGCGGACTTGTCGATGGGTTGTATCGCGCCAGCTTTGGCCGCCGGCCAAACTATGGCGAATTCAAACCTGAAGCCGCAGCCGTGGCGCCGTTGCTGGTGGTTAACAGCGATGGCTGGCAGACGGTGCTGGAAAACGGCAAGGCAGCATTCATTGATGCCTTCGTCCAGCGCGCCGGGTTCCAGTCGGTTTACGGCAGCCTTTCAAATGCTGCTTATGTTGACGCGCTAATTGCCAACACTGGGGTCAACTTCACGAGCGCTGAACGCAACGCCCTCGTGAGCGGACTCAATGGCGGCATGACGCGAGCTGCGGCTCTCCGGGCAATTGTGGAAGACGCAGACTTCGTGGCCGCGAAGCGCAACGATGCGTTCGTAATGATGGAATACTTCGGTTATCTCAGGCGCGAGCCCGATGCTGTGGGCTTCGACTACTGGCTCAACAAGTTGATTCAGTTCAACGGAAACTTTGAGCAGGCGGAGATGGTCAGGTCGTTCATCGTTTCGACCGAATATCGTCAGCGTTTTCCGAAGTAAGGCGAGGAATGAATAAGCTGCGGATTAACGCGGATGACACGGATCAGAAGCCAATTAACTCTGATTCGCGTTGTCCGCGTTAATCCGCGGCCCTATCTTCATCGCAGCCCGCGCCTGTTAACCGCCCTGCCAAGTATGTTATAAAGAGCGCCGTCCCCCGGCGCTTGTCAGTAATTGGCGGCATGTTCAAGCAGTAACCGTTTCATAATTTTCCAATCAGTTCGAAATGAAGTACCCGGCCTGTAAATTAGGCTTCCTTCGCGGCCTTTTAGCTTTATCCGTTTCGCTTGCGGTCATCGCTTCGAGCCACGCATTTGCGCTGGCTTCGTTCGGGAATTCTGTTCGTTATAGACCGTCGCAGATCGAAGGCGGGGACGAGCTGCTCTTCGCCGCTGCCACTGTCACCGAGACCGGAGTCCGGCTCGAGTGGACCAGCAAACCTGATCCCGACAACCTGGGTTTCAATATCTATCGCCTGCAGGATGGGCAGCGCACTCGCGTCAATCGCGAAATAATTCCCGGGTCGCTTTTTGTTAGCGGAGCAGGCGCTTCGGCCGACCCCATCGCTTTGCGCAGTCATTCGTACGGCTGGTTTGACTCGCGGGGAACCGCAGAATCCGTCTACTACATTGAGTCAGTAGGTCTGACGCGCGCACCGCGTTTCCACGAACCGCTCACTCCGGCCTTCGAAAACACTCCGGGGAAAAAACGCTTTCCACGTCTCAGCCAGGAGCCTGCATCCACGGTCGAAGCCGATGCTGTGGATAATAGTTATCGCGAAGTGGGTTATCCGGTGGGAAGTTCGTCGGCGACTGCTCAACACATGTTGGCTTCAACACTGGAAGACCAGTGGGCCATCGCGGCGCAGACAGCCTTGAAGATCGGAGTAAGAAAGCAGGGTTGGTATCGGGTTACGCAGCCGCAGATGGCGGCAGTGGGTTTCAGTCCGTCAGTTGATATCAGGAACCTGCAGTTGTTTGTCGACGGCCTTGAAGTGGCAATTAACACGAGTCAAAGCAGCGGACCATTCGGCCCCTCAGACTACATTGAATTTTTCGGCAGCGGTCTTGATGTGCCGTCGAGCGATGTTCGTACTTATTACCTGATCGCCGGCGCCGCGCCGGGCAAGCGGGTGCGTGGTGAACTCCAAGTTGATTCTGAACCGGTTTCCACGCCCGCGCCACAGGCCTCGCCTTCACCGGACATCAAACCGGGAAACGGGACAGTATCAAAGCGTCCGTGGTCGATCTGGCGGTCGGGAACATGGGTAATTAACGCGGCCCAACCGCTGGGCGTGCCGTTTATTCCATGGATTTTCTTGCCGTCCCCAAGTCCTCAGCAATCGCAACCGCATGCAGTTGCCGCCGAGCCTGCGCGCTTGTCGCGCGAGCCGGTGCGCTTGTCAGAACCAACTACGTCAACGCGCGAGCCGGTGCGTTTGTCAGAACCGCCTGCGTTAGCGGGCGGGGGCGGAGCTTCAAACGTTGCGGCACCTGAGGTTCCTGCTCCAGTGCCTTCGGCCTCGGCCAAAGAAAGGCCGAAACGGAACACAAGGAAAAGGAAAAACCGGAAACGTGTCCGTCCGGAGATATCCAAACCCACACGCGAATACAGTCACGCGGTAGCATCAACCGCCACGGGGCTCACCAGTTTTCTTTACACAGTTGAGCGCAAGGACCGCACTGTTTATTTTTCAAGTCTCTTGAATGGCGATGTGGAGAATTGGTTTGGACAGGTGATCTCCAATCCAAATGCTCCCGCCAGCCAGACAATCAATACTCCGAATCCGGCTCTAAGTGGCGCGCCAGCTCGTCTGGAGATTAGCCTGCAGGGCGTGAACCAGGTCTCGCATCAGGTGAGCGTAAAGTTTAATGAAACTGTCGTCGGCAACTTCAATTTCTTTGGCATTGCCGGTCCGGTGCTTACGTTTGATGTGCCGCTGGCTCTCTTGCAGAATGGCGCGAACACGCTGAAGTTTACGCCCGCCGGGAGTGGCGATGTCAGCATTGTTGATTATGCGCGCATCACTTACCCACACACTTATCGCGCTGACGCCGATTCTTTGAAGTTTAGTCTTCTGGGCACGCAGACTATTCAGGTTGATGGGTTTTCCAGCGCCGCCGTCAGGGTCATTGATTACAGCGATCCATATAACATCCGTTTTGTTACGCCCGAGGCTGCGGCGAATCCAGGCGGTTCCGGCTCGGCAGTTGTCATTCCCACCAGTAATCCCAAATCGAAGACACCGCGATTGCTTTATGCGACGGCGGCTGCGCCAGAGCAGCCTGCGGCGATCTCGCTCAATCAGCCTTCCACGCTGAACCTCAACACGAATACGGCGGACCTCCTGATCGTCACTTCATCCGCGCTTCGAGCGAGTCTCGCCCCCCTGGTTGCCGCCCGCGAGGCGCAGGGCATGAATGTCGACGTGGTTGACGTGGAAGATGCTTACGATGAATTCGGCTACGGTCTCCGTGGCCCCCGCGCTGTTAAAGATTTCCTGGCCCGCGCTAACTCTCAGTGGACCATTAAGCCGAAGTACGTGATTTTTGCCGGCGATGCGAGCCTTGATCCTCGCGGCTACATGAACCCCAGCAGTATCGATGTCGTCCCCACCAAGCTCGTCGATGCCACCTACAATGAAACTGCTTCCGACGACTGGCTGGCAGACTTCGATGAGGAAGGCGAAGCCGGTTACGGGATTGCCGACATTCCCGTCGGCCGCCTGCCGGTGAGAACGACAGCAGACCTTGACCTGCTTGTCTTAAAGATCGTCAACTTCGTTCCTCCTGCTCCGCAAAAAGCGATGCTGGTGGCCGACGATCCCACGGGTTACTACTTCAACTTTGAAGATTCAAATGACGAAGTTGAGCAATTGCTCCCCGCCGGAATGACGGTGCAGAAATCCTATCGCCGGCTGGAGATCAAAGTTTTTACCGGAACGGCCAGCACTAGCTCGGGAAGCACAACAGTGACCGGGACTGGCACACTCTTCACGACGGAGGTGCAGGTCGGAAACGCGATCGCAAAGCCCAATGGCGAACCCCTGGGAACAGTCGCCTCCATCGGCAGCAATACGAGCCTGACTCTGACCAGCAACGCTCTTTCGACTTACAACGGTTCGTACGGAAAGCAGGATAACGCTACCGCCACCGCGCGGATAATCGCTGGATTCAATGGGGGCCGGGCAATTGTAAATTACTCCGGTCACGGCAATGTTGATGTTTGGACCGGTGCCTCGATCTTCAGATCCTCGCATGCGCTGGCGTTAACAAACGGTCTTCAGAAGCTGCCTCTGGTGGTGGTGATGGATTGCCTGAACGGCTATTTCCACGATCCGAACCTGCTCTCGTTGTCTGAAGCTTTCATGAAGGCGCCTCAGGGCGGCGCGGTGGCGGCATTTGCATCCTCGGGTCTGACATTGCCCGATGGTCAGCACCATATGAGCCAGCAGTTTTACACCTTGCTCTATGGCGCTCAGCCTATTGCCCTCGGCGACGCGATCAAGATTGCCAAAGCCGCTACCACGGATATCGACGTCCGACGCACCTGGATCTTCTTTGGTGATCCGTCGATGAAAATCCGTTAAGATTTTCGTTCCGTCAGTTTCCAGCATTTCGGGTTTACTTACGTTAGGAATAGGGGAATGACTCTGTGCGCCCCATGGAGGACTTTATGAAAAAGTTTGGCTTCTTTTTGGCAACGGCCTTTTGTTTGGTGATGTTTGGTTCAACTGCATCTGCGCAAACAACGTACACCTGGAATCAAACAGGTACTGCTGCTTGGACCACCTCAACAAACTGGACGCCAACGCGAACGACACCCGCCGCGGATGACGTGCTGGTTTTCAATAATGGCGCGACCACCATTGCCACCGGTGTGCCGGCCCAGACTATTGGGCAATTATCAGTTTCGGCGAACACCAACGTCACTCTTCAAGCTGGCGCCACCGCTACGCTCACGATTGCGGGCGGCACTGGAACAGACTTGTCGGTAGCGGCGGGTTCGCAGCTTAATGTGAATACAGCCACAGCCCTGACGATAAACCTTGCGACTGGTGCGACGGGCAGCATTAGCGGGGCCATGACCTACTCGGCCGGCGCGCACAGGCTAACGGCCGTCGATGCCAGTGGAATCACTTTTAACAGTGGTGCAACATTTACTGCGGGAACCGGTTTTTCAGGAAATGTCTTCGGTACGGTCAACCTCCTGTCAGTAGTCTTTGCCAGCGGTTCCACTTACGTATGCGTGGCGGGCAGCAATCCATTTGGCGCGGCTCAACCCAGTTCTGTGGTCGTGTTCCAAACCGGCAGCTTGTTTAGCCTTCAAGCAAATGTCACCCCAGGGTTTTCAGGCCGTACATATGCGAATTTCGAAGTGAATAGCGCAGCCGCGAATGTGTCAGTTACGGGTGGCTCCGCAGTTTCCATAGATAACCTGACGATGACGGCGGGAACGCTCAACTTTAATATGACGGGGACACCCGGTCATTCAATCAAGGGAAACATCGCAGTCGCCGCCGGGGCCACGCTTAACTTCGCTCCAGCGACCACATTGACGCCGACGCTTAACTTGAATGGCACGTCGACTCAGACCATAAGTGGCGCCGGCACGATTACTTTAAACGACGCTGATCAGACCATTGTTGTCAATAATCCGAGCGGCATCACGCTCGCCAGGGACCTAACATTTACGCTGGGAACGCTCACGCTAACCAACGGCATTGTGACTGCTGGGGCGAACACGCTGACGATCGGCAGTGGCGCTTCGCTAACGGGGGCCAGTCCGACTGCCTACGTGGATGGCAATTTGAGGAAGGGTTATGCCGCCACCGGCGTTAAGGGATTCGAGGTTGGAACGGCCAATGGCTACTCGCCGGTCTCAGTCAACATTACCGCGGGAACCTTCCCGACCGACTTCACGGTCAGGGCGGTGCAGGGACCGCAACCAAATGTCAAAACTCCCGCAGCTGCGCTGCAAAGATACTGGAAGCTCGCGGCCACCGGCGTGACAGCCAATCTCATCTTCAACTACCTTGACGCGGATGTACCTCCGCCACCCTCAACCGAAAACAGTTTCGTGATCTTCAAGTGGGACGGCGGTTTCACCATGCCCGGCGGGTCAGTGAACACCGTCACCAACGAAGCGAGCATCTCGGGCGTGTCGGACGCCACCTTGCTCTCTGATTGGACGCTGGCTCAACCAAATGCGCCCACTGCTGCTGATGGAACAGTGAGCGGCACGATTCTCGACACGGCTGGCAATCCAGTCGCTGGCGCGGTCGTGAGACTGAGCGGAGCGCAGAACCGCAAGTTCATCACCGATGCGAACGGCTACTACCGTTTCGACGAGGTGGAAACGAATGAGTTTTACATCGTTACCCCGTCCCGCGTTAACTACTCCTTCAATCCCGGCGCGCAGTCGTTCACGCAGCTTGGTGAAAGCACGCAAGCGCTGTTTACTGGCGTTCCCAATGCGCAGAACGCGAACCCGCTCGACACGCCCGAATACTTCGTGCGCCAGCACTATCTCGACTTCCTCGGGCGGGAGCCTGATGAAGCCGGGTTCAACTACTGGAGCGATCAGATACTCGTCTGCGGCGGTGACGCGGCCTGCGTTGAACGGAGAACCATCAACGTGAGCGCGGCTTACTTCCAGTCAATCGAATTCCAGCGCACGGGCGGACTCATCGACCGGCTCTATCGAGCCAGTTACGGCCGCAATCCGCTCTACGCTGAGTTTATGCCCGACCGTGAAGCGATCGCGCGGAACGTAGTCGTAGGCAAGACCGGTTGGGAAAGTCTGTTACGCGGGAATGAGACGTCGTTTGTAAACGCCTTCGTAAACCGCGCCGCATTCCGTTCGGCCTACGATGGACTTTCAAACGCGGATTACGTCGATACGCTGGCGTCAAACACCGGAGTGAGTTATTTGCAAACTGAGCGCGCCGCGCTGGTAAACGGCCTGGCTGCCGGCACGCTTTCACGCGCCGAGGTTTTGCAGCGGGTCGCCGGCAATGAAGACTTTGCCAAGGCGAGATTTAATGCTGCGTTTGTGATGATGGAATACTTCGGCTATCTTCGTCGCGATCCAGACGAGAGCGGCTATCAATACTGGCTTGCGAAGCTCGATCATTTCGGCGGCAACTTCGAACGCGCCGAGATGGTGAAGGCGTTTATCAACTCCGGAGAGTATCGCGCGCGCTTCGCGCATTGATGGGTGTACCGGAAGGGGCACGGCACGCCGTGCCTCTTCATAATCTCTCTTATAGATTCCCAAAACACATTTGACGCTGAGCGATCCTTTAGGCGCTTCGAGCGGACGCAAATGTCTCTGAAAACTCCAGGCTCGAACTGATCAGAAGGATATTATTTTCATGTCGTCAAAAAACCGAATTTTCCCCCGCCGTCTCCGTATTCGTTTAAGCATTACAGTAATCGCAGTGCTGGCGCTGGCAATCGTTAGCGGTCATTTTTTTAGGGAACTAAGCCTGCGGACGGTTCATGCGAACAGCACGGCCCAGGCCCCGCCTCTCGCACAGGCCTGGACGAATACCGCGTTGATTACTGCTGACGATAACTGGAGCGGCGTTCCCGGCATCGAGGGCTTCTTTCTGAGCAACACGCTCGAGTCACCTACTGGTGTCGATCCCCAAACTATTCTCGGAGATACCATCGGGACGATGGGAACAACCGTTGTTCTCGATGTAATTGCCAACCAAACACAACCGAACACCCTCAGTAATGGCGGAGTAGCCGAGTTTCACGTGACGCAGCAAGCGGTGCCTGATAACTCCAATCCAACGATAGCGCTAAATGGATCCGGCACCGCCGATGCGCCATTCCTGCTGCTTCACCTGAACACCACTGGCGCCTCGACCATTAACGTTGCTTACAACGTGCGCGACCTCGATTGTTCGGCTGACAACACAAATCAACAAGTCGTTCTCCAGTATCGCATCGGCAACAGCGGCAACTACACGAACGTGGCCGGCAGCTATATCGCCGATGCGACGACCGGTGGAAGCCTCTGCACCTTAGTTACCCCCATCAGCGTTACTTTGCCTGCGGCCGTAGATAATCAACCGCTGGTCCAACTGCGAATCCTTAGCACTAATGCGCCGGGCAACGATGAGTGGATCGGCATCGACGACATCAACGTTACCGCAGGGGCAGCAGCAGATACGCCGCCGACAGTTAGCACTACAGTGCCGTTGGACAACGCGGCAAACGTTCCTGTGAACTCAAACGTGAGCGTCACGTTTAACGAGGCCGTCACCGCGACCGCCAGTTCTTTCCAGATCAGTTGCGCAACCAGCGGCGCGCACACATTCAGTCTGAGCGGTGGGCCAAACACTTACACCCTTGATCCTACCGTGGATTTCACGCAGGGCGAGTTGTGCACAGTTACCGTCGTCGCCGCACAGGTAACGGATCAGGACGCCCCGGCGGATCAGATGGCGGCAGATTACGTGTTCGATTTCACGATAGTAAATACTGCGCCAGTTGCGATTCACGATATCCAGGGGAATGGCGCAACATCGCCTCTTGTAGGTTCGTCAGTAACCACGAGCGGAATAGTGACTTTGCTTCGTACCGGCAGCAACGCCGGCGGCGTCGCCGCTACCGCCAGCGGTTTCTTTCTCCAGGATCCCAATCCCGACGCTGACCCAAACACATCGGAAGGCATCTTCGTTTTCACGTCGACGGTCCCAACTTACACGGCGCCGGCGACACCTGTGGCCGTCGGCGACGAACTGACCGTTACCGGCACCGTTGTCGAGTTTGGCACTGGTGGGACGATCACTGAGATTGGCTCTGTTACCAATCTGACTGTTATCGATACTGGCAATTCGCTTCCAGCAGCGGTGACTATTACGGTCGCCGACTTGCCGTCTAATGCGCCGGGCCAGCCTCAGCTGGAAAAATATGAATCAATGCGCTTGTCGGCGGCTTCGCTTACCGTCACCGCGCCAAACGATAATTTCTTCGATGTGGCCACAGTGCTTCCCGGTGTTCCGCGCCAGCAGGTCTTTCGCGAGCCGGGCATTCCCACGGGCGATCCCATTCCGCCGGATCCCACGTCGGGCCTGCCCGATCCCAATATTCCGATATGGGACGAAAATCCAGAACGGCTGATGGTTGACACTAACGGGCGCGCTCTATCGCCGCTCGTTGGTTACACCTCAAACGTCGTGTTCACCAGCGTGGCGGGCCCGCTCGACTTCGCTTTCGGTCAATATCGTTTGATTCCAGAGGTGGCGCTGACGGCGACAGCCAACATGAACGCCGTGCCCGTGCCGACGCCGGCCGCGAATGAGTTCACCATCGTTGGCTACAACATTGAGAACTTCAACAACGATGTCACTCAGCGCGAAAAAGCATCGCTGACAATTCGCACGATCCTGCACTACCCCGACATCATCGGAGCGGTCGAGATTTTTGACCTCGCCGATCTTCAAGCCTTACGCAACGAGATCAATAACGACGCGGTCGCCGCGGGTGATCCAAACCCGCTCTACGAGGCCTATCTCATCGAGCAGGATGGAACTAGTGAAGACAGCGATCAGGACGTCGGCTACCTCGTGAAGACTTCGCGCGTTGCCGTTAATAGCGTGACGCAAGAGGGCGAGACGGAAACTTTCGCGGAGCCGGGTGGAAATCCGGCGGCTATCCTGCACGACAGGCCGCCGCTCGTGCTCGACGCTCAGGTAGATCCTGCGGGTGTGAACACTCGCGTGCTCGTGGTGGTTAATCACCTGAGGTCGTTCATTGACGCCGAGCTTGTCGCCGGCGATGGCCCGCGCG
Organism: Pyrinomonadaceae bacterium; assembly: GCA_963724185.1. Lineage (GTDB taxonomy): Bacteria > Acidobacteriota > Blastocatellia > Pyrinomonadales > Pyrinomonadaceae > PSRF01. The sequence goes on from CAVRTN010000004.1 coordinate 1,403,543, forward strand.
TGCGCGAGAAGCGAAAGTTACAGGCTGAGTCGCTCGGCATCATCCTTCAGACATTACAAACAAATAATCCGGGGACTGCGGTAATTTCGGTTGGCGACTACAACGCCTTCCAGTTCAGCAGTGGTTACGACGATTCCGTTAGCGTAATCAAAGGATCTCCCACTGCCGACGATCAAATCGTGGTTGACCAGAGTCCGGACGTAGTTAATCCAAACTTCGTTAACCTGATAGAGAACGTGCCCGCTGATCAGCGCTACAGCTTTGTCTTCGAGCACACGGCGCAGGTGCTGGATCAGATTCTGGTAAACACGGTGGCGCAGTCGCTCAACACGCGCATTGCGATCCCGCGCGTCAACGCTGATTTTCCAGAGTTGCCCGCCACGCTCTACGAGGATAATGCGGCACGTGCGGAACGCAACTCCGATCACGATCCGGCCGTGGCATATTTCATCCTGTTGTCGCCGTCCGCCGCGGACGGGACAGTTAGCGGAACTATCACCGACAATCAGGGCGCGCCAATCGCCGGCACGGTCGTGAGCCTTAATGGCACGCAGAATCGGAAGACGATTACTGATGCTGCCGGCCGCTACCAGTTTGAAAACGTGGAGACGAGCGGCTTCTACACCGTCACGCCTTCGCGAGCGAATTACACTTTCGGTCCCATCAGCCGGTCTTTCAGCCAACTTGGAAATCAGACGGAAGCAGCCTTCACCGGATCGCTATCGACGGTGAACGCAAATCCGCTCGATGTCTCCGAGTACTTCGTGCGGCAACACTATCTCGATTTCCTGGGACGCGAGCCGGATGAGGCTGGGTTCAACTTCTGGAGCGATCAGATACTTGGATGCAGCGGCGATGCGGGTTGCATTGAGGCCAAACGCGTCAACGTTTCCGCGGCCTACTTCCTGTCGATAGAGTTTCAGCGCACGGGAGGTTTGGTCGATGGACTCTATCGCGCGAGCTTTGGCCGCGCGCCGAGATACGCGGAGTTCACGCCGGACACGGCAGCGATGGCGAACAATATCATCGTGGGCCGAGGCGACTGGGAAGGACAGTTGTTGGCAAACAAGCAGGCCTTTGTGCAGTCGTTTGTAAACCGCGCCGAGTTCAAGTCTGCTTATGACGGGTTGAACAACGCGGGCTATGTGGATGCGTTGATCAGTCACACGGGCGTCAGCTTCAACCAGAGCGAGCGCGATGCGTTAATAAGCACTCTGGGTAATGGCGCAACTCGAGGAGAAGTGTTGCTGCGGATCGCGGAGAACGATCAGTTTGTAAACGCGAAACGCAATGCCGCGTTTGTGATGATGGAATATTTCGGCTATCTCAGACGAGACCCGGATGCAGGCGGCTATGAATACTGGCTCAACAAGCTGAACCAGTTTGATGGCAACTTCCAACGGGCGGAGATGGTCAAGGCCTTCATCAACTCCATCGAATACCGCGCGCGGTTTGCACCTTAACTATCCGCAGATTTCAAAGAGACGCGGATTCAAAAGGCAGAAGCGGAAGGCAAGGGCCCCTCGCTTCTGCCTTTGCTTTCAAGTTACAGAAATCTGCGCGGACGTATCACCAAAAGTTAGGGGCACGCCATGCCGTGCCCCTAACTTTCTTGCAGCAAGGCCGGAGTAAACGCCAGGCCTCTCTCGAAATCACCTTAGCGGGTTAACTATGGCTCAGATGGCGTTGGTGCATTCGGCTGCGTCGTTTGCGGTACTGGCCGCCGTGGCGCTCGCTCAACGTGACGCGCGCTGGTCCATGCCGCCAGCTTTACCGGATCGTTACGGAAGGTGTTCCGCACCACCGCATCAAGCTGCCGAATAGCATCGAGTGCGTCTTCAAGCGCGTCGTCAATACCGGCCTTGGCCCTCACGTGTGTGCCTCTGGCGGTCTGTTGCAGGAGAACGGCGGCTTCAAACTCATCGATGTGCTCATTCAGATCTTCGATGAAATTTGCCGGCATCGAATAGCGAATGAAGTCCGTCTTCAAAGGCAGGGCGTCAGCCACAAACGCTCGCGCCGTGCTAATTAGCACCTGATCGGAGAGGTTACCCGGAATGCGAAACTTGGTGTCGAGTCCGGGCATCGTCCGACCCATGGCTCGCGCCGTCCCGCGCAAATGTTCCAGGTCCTCCCGCAGAGTTTCGCGCGCCGCCGCTTTGACGGCCGTCCCCTGTCGCGCCGAAGTGGTCCCGGACACCTGCTGGGCCGAATGGTTCGCTAATGCGTCTGCGCCGCTGTTCACCCTGGCCGCTAGCTCGGCGCCGAGGGACCCCGGAGGGAAAGAAGCGGCCTCTTCAGCCATGAAAGTCCGCACCCGTGTCACCATCTCGTTACTGCGTATTTCTGAGTCTTCCATACCTAATCTCCTTTTTGTGAATGAGGGAAACAGCGCTAATGAGGTGTTTCCCTGAGTGAAAGCCAGACGCAGTCCCTCCGGAACGATTGATTGAGGAAATGCGCAAATCCCCGCGCGCCAGTAGCGCGCTTTCCCATTGCTCGCTCCCCCGTGGAGATTGAAAAAGCGTCGATTTGCGCCGCTAGAATCGATCTGAACACTTCAGGAATCGATCTGCGCACTCGAGAAATCGATCTGCGCAGTCCAGAAATGGATCTGAACACCCCGGACGTCGATCTGAACGACTCGGAAATGGATCTGAACACTCCGGACACCGATCTCCGGCACCTCAGAAACCGATCTGACCACTCCGGACGTCGATCCAAACGTCTCAGAAGTCGATCTGAACACTCGGGAAACCGATCTTCGAAGGTCGGAAGGCGATCCCCGAAAGTGGAAAAGCAATCTTGGCGATTCTGAAATCGATCTGTGCGTTCGGGAAACCGTCCGTCACGATCCGGGAACCGTCCGCAAGCGCTTCAACCCGGTTCGCCTCTTGCCGATGCGATTACTGCGTCTGGAGTACCAACTTTAAACGAGTCGTCAACCCTCCTGGCCGCACGACGCAACTTCAACGAAGATTGAGCGGCTTTCCGCATGAATTTGATTGAATCTGAATTAGGTTCTGGCTGAGTCAGCGAGTATGCGAGGATGCAGTCTCGTGAGATTTTCAGCCGCCATTAAAACGACGGCAATTTATGCCAAGTGAATTTTTATGTCAACTCAGGAAAATCCTGATCTAGCCTTAGGGATTAGTCAGCCAGGGAGAATGGCGACCAAGCCGGCGCAGCGCTCCCCAAGGAGCTCAATATTTAGCAGCAGGCCCATCAATTTTCGCTAATCTTCGCAACGAGAGTTCTATAGTGCAATCTGATTTTCCCCATCCATTCAACTCGTTAATTCAAGGGAGCAAAACCATGGGTGCAGCCGATCGGAATAGTTTGGAGTTTCATTAATTGGCGGATACACGTGGCTTGACAGCCAGCTATCAGCGGCAGGGATGTCGCAGGAACCGAGAAGAATCGAAAGGCGTGGTGCTGTCGGATACGCAGACGGACAGCCAAGGAGTAAGGGCTGTCCGTTTTGCGTTTAGATTGGAAGTTGCACTATTGCAACAATTAGCTGGTTTAGGTGACCAAAAATAGGGTTTGCGATTAGATGAACTCGTTCGCTCATGCCCAAATGGGAACGTACTTGGCGAATCGTCGCGAGGTGTTGGCGGGGTTTTCCGGCTTGATTTGATTCTGCGCTATTGCGTCAGCAATTATGCCGGACACAAGCACCGTCTTATCATCGGGAAGATTCAAACGCGACTCAGACTTTGGTTGTTCATTCTTTGGTCGTTAAGTCGCGCAAGGCGCAGTCCTGGAAATACGCCGGACTCTCTCATTTCCATCCATCTCCTCAAAGGGTTTGTGAGCAAAAAGTATCGCAAGCGTATGCCGCTCACTACTTCGCCATAAAGGTGCGGGAAGCTGGCAAAGTTCAGCGTAAGAGATAACCTTATCGATGCCTTTGCCTTGCTCTTCACAGATACCCATGCGCCGCATCACGTCAGCTAGCCGTTCGTTGCGCGACTGGTTCTCCTCAATAAAATGTTCCGGCGAAATAATGGATTTACCAGGATTGGAGATTTCCATGCGATCATCATAAATCTCTACCGTGACGCTCGTGCCGGTCTCATTAAAAGTCTTGATGAATCAGAGCGTTTGCGGTCAACTCTCTTATCATCACGTCTGGAAACATTTTTATTTCCTCTCGTATTGCCTTGTTCATAATCTCGTTAACAGGAATCTGTGCTGTTATGAAATCAACGAGACCAGCAAAGCCGACCGCATAGCCTTTTGTTCCGGGTGCAAATACTCTGCTCTTGTTCAGCTTGTCCGTTCCGTCATAAACGATTACACGCGGCGCTTTCCGCGGTAAACCCTCGAACTCTTCGAGCTTTTTTGCGAACAAGACTGCGCCTAAGTTACGTATCAAGTAGCCATCATGATCTTCGTCAATGAATCGTTCGGATTGAAATCGCGCTAATACGGCGGTTTGGTTTGTTGGGTACGGCTCGTCTTTAAGATCGTAATAAACCTGAGTATCAAGCAGTTTAATTACATCGGTTGCTGAACAGTTCTGTCGCGCTACTTGCGCTAACCAGTCGGGCTTCCCTTCGTCGATGATTTCCCGTAATCGCTCGGTGGTCATCGCACGCAAGACCTCTCCGGAGCGTGTTAAATATCGACCGTCACGGTGTAGGGGAGTTCCTAAAGGACGAGAAGGGATATGGCAAATTACAACTCTGCCGATTGGGTGATTGAGCACTTCGACCCTTACGTCGAAGTGAAGCGTATTGAAAACCTTTCTCGCATCCCGCCAGGGTCACCAACCGCTGGCGTACCGCAAACCATACGCGGCAATTTGTCCGTCACACCTAGCACCAATTTCCCGCCGCGCTCATTCCCAATAGCAATGCAGTATTCCAGAAACTTTTCCCCCGCTGTAGCCATTCTTGCAGCTTTGAACTCTAGCCCTTCGGTCTCTTTCGGGGCTTTCATCCACTGCTCCAGCTCTTCAATACTTGTTGGCATCGACAGAAAAGATAGTTCAATGAGGACAACTCCGTAAAGGGTTGCTACAATGCGGTTGAAATGAAGAGAGAGACACCCAATCCGGCAGGGAAAACTGGCAAGCGCTTTACACTTGCCCCGCATTCATTCGAGGATGCGCTAAGAAAGATTCTCCAAGCCCCACCAGAGCCTAAGCCCGACAAGTCTGCCAAGAAAAAAACAAACCAAAGCTAAGAAGTAGTTTGATCGGTGATATAAGCCGCCTTATGAATACATTTCTTGTTTACCCGAAGAAGTGCAAAGGCGAACCGCTTAAAATCGAAATGTACCGCTTCGAGTTCAGCAAAACGGAGTTTGTTCTCTACAACGAGCTTGACCAACCTACAAAAGAGGGTTTTATCGCGTTCGACAAGGTAACTGCGATAGTGCGAGAAGACCTAACAAAATGGAAAGACCCGCGCGAGGTTCCCTCTCATCAAGCCAGACTGTTCTTCGAGGTTTATGTGAAGGATCGGGAAGAGCCAATTACGATCTCCGCTGAGGCCGTAGACTTTACCGATACGACAAGTCTTACTTTTTACGTGCGAGACTGGCATACCAATGAGCGCATACCGCTCATCGGGATTTACATTGCCCGAGATGACGTGATTGCCGTGGTGCCGTCGGACGGCTTGCGATCTCCGTCAAGCCGTTCGGTAACATGAAGTCCGCGCATTCCTCTGGCGTCAAGCGTAGTTCCAGCCCGGTGTCAAAAACCGCTTGGTAATGCTCAGGTGAGTACATAATACCTTCGTTCACCTTCGGGGCAATGCTGAACAGCCAGTAACCGTGTCCTGGCAATTACGCTACCGTTTATTTTAAGGAATTCCGTAGACATAGAAGACTCCCGCTAATAGAATTTCCATCAACTCAGGAGCCAAGTGTTTTAACTGGCCGGAAAACGGGTGAAATCGTTTGCGGCTTTCGCCTTTTAAAGAGAGCCTAACATTTCCTAAGAAAATCGTGTGTAGTTTTTTAGGGTGTGTTAAGTGCCTGATCATCACAGTAATAGTTGACAAGTTTTCTAACTTGCGGCTAAAGTCTCTGGCGTCAGGCACACCATTTCGAGAAAACCCAAAACGGTCTTTCTTTAGACGTCACTCTCATCGCCCAAAGGACGATCTCAGGATCGGTTCTTTTGTCGGAGAAAACCAGTTGACTAATCGCTGAGTGTAACTACTCGTCAGTTTATCGATCCAGGAGAACTTCCATGCGTAAGATTTCGCCCACAAGCCCTACCTTTCTAACTGCCGCAACTCGTTTCGCTAAGAAACTACTATTCGCTCGAGGGCGGCTGGGGGCTTTCGTAGTCATGTTTCTGCTGACGGCGGCGCTAGTGGTGTCGACCGGAGTTTGGGCGAAGAAAAAGAAACCACAGAAAGCCACAGTCGACGCTACGGCGCGCAAAGATTCAAAGAATTCAAGGGCCCAGCGCGCAGCCACGAGGGACCTTGCTCAGCGAAAGTCGCTTGGCAAATTAAGACCTGGCGCTAATCGGGCCGATGATGACGGAGATATTGTTAGAACCCCGGTTGAAAGCCGCCTGATAAAAGCTCATGAGTTTAACGGCGACCTGCGCAATCTTCCGCAGCGACGTCCCGTAGAGAAGGAAAAGCCTGAACGTGGGGAGCCGTCCAGAATTCGTCAATTACTTGACAACCCACTTGCGTCAAAAGGACCCCTGCAACCCTCGGTGGCGCTTCAGGCCGCGGCCGCCCCAGCCCCGATCCTGGAATTCGAAGGACTCGACCGCCTTACCTGGGGCGCCGGGAGCCCTCCTGACACAACCGGCGATGTAGGTCCGAATCATTACATTCAGGCGGTGAATACATCTGTTGGTATCTACGACAAGACCACGGGAGCTCAAATTACAGCTTTCACCTTCGACACGTTAATGAGCCAGGGAAACTTTGGGAATCTTTGCGATACTGACAACTTTGGCGACCCGGTCGTGCTTTACGATACATTTGAAGATCGCTGGATTCTGACGGATTTCGCGTTTCAGCTGGATGTCGGTCAAAACGTGATTAACCCGCCGGGCGCTTTCCAGTGCTTCGCTGCGTCAAAAACCAGCGATCCGGTGACGGGCGGTTGGAATTTCTACTCAATAAATACCACCGGTGGTCTCGGTGATTATCCGAAACTGGGCGTTTGGCCGGACGGCATCTACATGTCGATAAATTTATTTGGCTACGGCGCCGCAGACGGTTTCATCACTGCGCGTGCCTACGCATTCAATAAGGCGCAGATGTATGCCGGAGCGCCTACCGTACAGAGTGTTTCCTTTGACATAACGGACGACTTTACGGTGCTTCCTGCGAATGCTCGCCTGCAAACCGGCACGCCCCCGCTCGGATCACCAAACTTTTTTGTTTCCTCCTGGAATTTCCTGAACGCGCTAACGGTTTACAAATTTCACGTTGATTGGGACAGCATCTCACTTTCGACCTTTACCGGCCCCGACGTTCCTCTCGCAGCCACCAGCTGGCCGAATGCGGCTGTCGCCAACGCGCCGCAACCGGGCACAGCCACACTCCTTGACGTTTTGCAGATCCGGGCGATGATGCAAAACCAGTACGTCAATTTCGGCGGAGTTGAGTCTCTCTGGAATACCCATACGGTCCGGCGAGCGAACACTACCGGGTTTGCCGCGCCGCGCTGGTATGAGTTGATCGTCACCGGAGGAACGGTGTCGGCGAATATTCTGCAAGCTGCCACATGGGATCCCAACGCCGCCAACGTAATGCATCGCTATATGCCGAGCCTGGCAGTGGATCGGGCGGGTAATATGGCGCTCGGCTACAGCACGTCGAACGCGACGGCCCCCAACTTTCCTTCTATCCAATATGCGGGACGCCTCGTCGGCGACCCCATTAATACATTTAGCCAGACCGAGCAAATGATGTTCACCGGGACTGCCTCCCAGACTGGGTCCAGTCGCTGGGGTGACTACACCACGATGTCGCTTGATCCTGACGGGTGTACTTTCTGGTTCACAAATGAATATGCAAACCCTCTCTCGCAGGCTGCTAACCAGCGTTGGCGGACGCGGATTGGATATTTCAGATACCCATCCTGCACACTAGTGGGCGCAGGCGGCACGTTGCAAGGCACAGTGACGCTGACCCCTGGAGGCACTCCGGTTGACGGCGCCACCGTCGAACTCGGGGCCCGTAGCACCACAACCAACGCTAGCGGTTTCTATTCGTTTCCGGCGCTGCCAGCGGGCACATATCCCGAGGAAACTGCCAGCAAGCCTGGTCTCAGTGAGGACACGGAGAACACAATTGTAATTACCGACGGCGGCACTACGGTCAAAGATTTTCAATTGACCGCCGCTCCCCAGTCCTCATGCCTGACCGATACCACTCAGGCTGATTTCCAGATGGGTGTGGCAACGAATCTGGATCTGGCAACGAGTCCTGGTGATGTGACGCTGTCGAATGCACCGACTTCTGACCAGTCGAATACGGCTGGCACCACGACGGGCACGGGCTTTGGCACTCCAGCCTGGACAGGTCAGACCTTTATTCCAGCGGTTACGGGTATGATTGTCCAAGCGGACGTCCAACTCTTTTGCAACGGTTGCGGAGCTACTCCACCCAACCTTACGCTTTCAGTTCGCAACACGGCCGCCGGTCTGCCCACTGGCGCTGACCTGGCTACCGCGACCATCCCCGGCTCCGCCTTTGCAAGCGGCGGGACCGTTCTCTTCACGGCCACCTTTGGCTCGCCGGCAGCTCTGACTGCCGGAACGCAATACGCTCTGGTGTTGCGACCTGTGTCGGTCCCGGCTGGTACCGGCTATTTCTGGATTCGCTCCAGCCCCAGCACCTACGCCAACGGTTCGAGGGTTCTTTCGGCCGATAGCGGTGGGACGTGGACCCCGGATTTAACCAGAGACTACAACTTCCGAACCTACATGCAAGTGGGCTTTGCACCGTCTGGCAATCTGGTTTCTTCGCTTAAAGACGGAAATCCGTCCCCGGGTAATTTCGTCCACTTCACTACCTTGACGTGGAACGCAACCGTTCCCGCAAATACCACTGTTCGATTCCAAGTGGCCATGAGTGATAGTGAATTTGGACCGTTCAATTTTGTCGGGCCAAACGGAACAGCGGCTTCGTTCTTTACGACGAGTCCGGCCAATATTCCTAACTTCGGGGGCAATCGCTACCTGAAGTACAAGGCGTATCTGGACAGCACCAACCCCGCCGCCACCCCAACTCTTCATGACGTTTCGGTCTGTTGGGTTAATACCAACATTCCCACGGCGGCCAATGGAATTATCAGTGGCCGGATCGTCGGAGACGATGGCAATGCAGTCGCGGGCGTCGCCGTCCAGATGAGTGGCACCCAGAACCGGCGCACCATTACGGATGCCAATGGCAGCTACGCATTCGAGGCTGTCGAAACGACCGGCTTCTACACGGTCGCTCCGTCCATGTTGGGTTACAACTTCAGTCCGGCAACTCGCGCACTCTCGGCCTTGGGCGAGCGGACGGAGGCAATGTTTACCGCTTCCAGAAACGCGAACATCAATCCGAATGCAATCGATAGTTCGGATTACTTCGTGCGACAACAGTATCTCGACTTCCTCGGGCGCGAGCCTGACGAATCGGGCTTCAACTTCTGGAACGATCAGATTGCTACCTGCGGCGAAGACGCCGTTTGTCGCGAAACAAAACGCATCAACGTTTCGGCTGCTTATTTCCTGTCGATAGAATTCCAGCGCACCGGCGGTCTAGTGGATGGACTCTATCGCTCCGGCTTCGGACGCGCTCCTAAGTATGCGGAATTCGTCCCGGACACTGCGGTGGTATCGCGAGACGTCGTGGTGGGCCGCACCAACTGGGAAGGTCAACTGGCGGCTAACAAACGAGCATTTGTCGATGCGTTTGTCGCTCGCGCAGCTTTCCGCGAAGCCTACGACGGACTTAGCAACGCAGCCTTCGTCGATAAGCTGATTGCCAACACCGGTGTAGCGTTCGGTGCGGGTGAACGTGATTCCCTCGTAAACAGTTTGGGGAACGGCTCATCCCGAGCCGACGTCCTGTTGCGCATCGCGGAAAACGATGGGTTTGTGAATGCGAAGCGCAACGCTGCGTTTGTAATGATGGAATACTTTGGCTATCTGCGAAGAGATCCTGATGCAAGTGGCTACCAGTTCTGGTTGAATAAGCTGAACCAGTTTGATGGAAACTTCGTGCGGGCCGAGATGGTCAAGGCGTTTATCAACTCCAACGAATACCGGGCGCGGTTTGCGAGATAAGAGGACAGGGAAGCGGGCCTTTCGGCGCGCTTCCCCTTCTACTCCACCGCTGGGCGGATGGCAGGTTAGAGCGAAACCTAGCTTGCGGAATATGCGGTGTTCCGTTAGATTATTCCAGTTTCCTATTGACTAGTTCGCCCGGTCAGGATATTGTCTGCACTCGCTCAATTTGCCGCAGGCTTACGCAAGTTCACTACGAATCAGAGGGCTTTTCTAAACCCTTCCAGGGAAAAAGCGCACCGGTTCAAAAATAAAAGACTTTGTATCTTCCACGGCCTGGCGCCGATAACCTGAGATAAATATCAGGCAATATTCCCTAGTTAAAAACATTACCTGAGACGCGCGATAAGGAGCTCGAAATGGAAAAAATGCCGCAGGCACGAAAGAGCGGACTGATTGTAAAAGCAGTTGACGGAGAGATTCTGATTTACGATCAGGAGCGAAATAAAGCACATTGTCTCAACCAGACTGCGGCCAGGGTCTGGAACTATTGTGATGGGAAAACGACGGTAGCGGCGGCTTGCAATAGCCTGGCTGGCGAACTGGGTGCGCCGGTTGATGAGAAACTGGTGCGATACGCTGTCGAGCAGTTTTCAGCTGATCACCTGCTGGAAACCGAAGTAGAGATGCCGGCGTTCATGATACCCGGACTTAATCGTCGCCAGATGGTACGGACACTTGGATTAGCGGCCGCTGTGGCTGTCCCATTAGTGTCTTCTATTCTTGCTCCTACTCCGGCACAAGCTGCGACGTGTTTACCTAGCACGTCTGCCTGCACAGCCAGCGCCGAGTGTTGCAGTAACCTGTGTAGCGCTAACGTGTGCGCCTAGACAGCGCGCGGCACGAACCAAGCTTATGAAAAAGGGCGAAGAGCTTTTGCTCCTCGCCCTTTTTGTTTCCACCCCAGCTGTCCGTACCGCATGGCGCGGTTCCACAGCAACTGGCCTTCAGGCTTCCCTTACTACAATCGGTTCGAGTTCAGTCTGACGGGCGGCATTATCTCGATGAGTCGCGCCTGCAATTGGCGGTGGCGGCGGGTTTGCCACCAGCACCTCTAGTGCTGCATCGATCACTTCGTTAATCCGCGCGACAAACACAATCTCCAGCTCTTTGCGCACGTCGTCGGGAAGGTCTTCGATGTCAGCCTCATTCCGCGATGGAAGCAGTATGCGTCTGATACCGGCACGATGCGCCGCAAGAATTTTTTCTTTTAGACCGCCCACCGGAAAAACCAAACCTGAAAGCGTGATCTCGCCAGTCATCGCCGTATCCGGGCGCACCCGCCGTCCGGTGTAGAGTGACGCCAATGCAGCTGTGATGGTAACTCCGGCGCTTGGTCCATCCTTGGGAATCGCTCCGGCGGGCACGTGTAAATGCACGCCGTAGTCCTTGAACATCTCCGGACTAATGCCAAACTCAGTGGCGTGCGACCAGAGATAGGATTGCGCGGCCCGCGCAGATTCCTGCATGACCTCGCCGAGTTGTCCCGTAATTGTCAGACCTCTTCCGCCGGGCAGCAATGTTGCCTCGATAAACAAAACCTCGCCGCCCATTTCTGTCCAGGCCATTCCCGTGGCCACACCGGCAGGCAATTCCTTGCGGGCCTGTTCAGGATAAAACCGCGGCGCGCCGAGGTAGTCGTGGATGTTCACTGCGTCAACAACTACGGCCTCGACTTCCCGCTGGGCAATCTTCAACGCGACTTTGCGCGCCACACTGCCAATGTTTCGTTCCAGTTGCCGCACACCTGCTTCGCGAGTGTAGCGCGTGGAAATCAATTCAATGGCTGCGTCGCTGATATTGAGTTGCGATGGTTGCAGTCCATTTTCCTCAACCTGTCGCGGCACTAAATACCGGCGAGCGATCTGCAACTTTTCCATATCGCTGTAACCCGGAATAGTGATCACTTCCATGCGGTCACGCAGGGGCGGCGGAATCGGTCCCATCTGGTTGGCCGTCGCGATAAAAAAGATGCGCGAAAGATCGAACGGCAAATCGAGGTAGTGGTCACGGAATGTGCTGTTCTGTTGCGGGTCGAGAATCTCGAGTAACGCAGAGGACGGATCTCCGCGATAGTCGTTGCCCAGCTTGTCGATCTCGTCCAGCATCATTACCGGGTTGTTTACTCCGGCCCGGCGGATAGACTGAATAATCCGGCCAGGCATCGAGCCGATGTAGGTGCGCCGGTGGCCGCGCAACTCTGCTTCGTCTCGCATTCCGCCGAGTGACATGCGTTCAAACTGGCGCCCCAACGCGCGCGCGATCGAACGTCCCAGAGATGTTTTGCCGACGCCCGGAGGACCAACAAAGCAAAGGATTGGACTCTTCGCGTCCGGACGCAACTTGATCACGGCAAGAAATTCAAGAATGCGCTCTTTGACGTCATCCAGGCCATAGTGATCTTCGTCGAGTATTCGCCTTGCTTCCTGAAGGTCAAGCTTATCTTCCGACGATTTTTGCCAGGGGAACTCGATCACATACTCGAGATAGGTGCGGATCACATGGTAGTCGGGAGCGGCAGCGGGCAGTTTTTCCAGCCGCTTCAATTCTCGCTCAGCTTCAGTTCTAACTTCGTCAGGCACTTCAGCCTTAGCCAATCGCTCGCGCAGGAGTTCAGCTTCGGCCCGCTCGCCACCTTCATCGTCGCCCAACTCCTTCTGAATCGCTTTCATCTGCTGGCGCAGAATGTAGTCGCGCTGCGACTTGTCCATCTCTGACTGTGCTTCGGTGGCAATCTTCGAACGCAACTGAATGATTTCCAGTTCCCGGGCCAGGTAGCCATGGGCCAATCGCAGCAGTTCGTCTGCTGAGTTGGCTTCGAGCATTTTCTGTTCCTGCTCGACGCCCAAATTCAGAATCGAGCCGAGAAAGTATGCAAGCCGAACCGGCTCCACGGAGCCCAGAATTGCCACGCGTACTTCCGGAGGCACTCCCGGCAGCAGCGCGAGCGCCTCTTGAATCATGGCCTGCACGTTTCGCTTCAGCGCTTCGACGGCTTCCTGATCAATGGTTTCCACTTCGGGCAGGATTTGGACCACAGCTCGGACGTGCGGATCTTCCTGCTTCCATTCGATTACCTGAATCCGATCCGTGCCCTGCGCGATGATGTGCATCGTTTCCTCGATGCGTTCCATGCGCTTGATCATCGTCAGGGTCCCGACACGATAAAGATCGGCGGGTTTTGCATCATCGCTGCCCGGTTTTTCCAGGTCTGCCCGGACGGTGATACACGCGAGCAGTTTCTCCTCCGTTGACAGCGCCGCTTCAACTGCCGCAACCGATCGAGGCCGGCCTACTGCAAGCGGCACCACGGTTTCAGGAAACAAAGTTGTGTTTTGCAAAGCGAGCACCGCCACTTCAAACGGTTCGCCTCGTGGACGCGTTGGCGTTTCACTTAATGGCTGTTGCGGAGGATCCGCCGGGGCTACTGGTGTTTCCGAAGTTTCAGACATCGTTTTGCTAGGCTCCGGATAGTTAACTGCAGCGGAGGTGGACGATTAGAAATCCATCGAGGTAATCGTGACTCAACGATGCAGCTTCGATGGGACAGGGAAACGGAATGGTTTTTTCGAAGCGACTATAAGTGATCTCCATTTGGTGATAGCTGTAGCCCTGCTTGTAGAAGGTGTCGCGCCGGCAGCCGCGAACTCTCAAGCGTGACTGGTCAATCTCGATCTCCAGGTCGTCTGCACAAACGCCGGCGAGATCAACTTTCACGATCCACCCCTCAGAGCTTTGGTATACGTCGGCTGCGGGGTTCCATAAGCGACCTGACGGCCTGACGCGATGCGCCACGGCCAGCAATGATTCACGATTCGAATTTCGCATGTTGGTAGAGTAGGACAGGCATTCCTGCCTGTCCAGAGTCACTTGTCCAGCAAATCCAATGGAGGGGAGAACAGACAGGAATGTCTGTCCTACTTGGCGCCTTCGACCTCCGCTATTAGTTGGACCCGCGAAGTGATGTCGAGCGTGCCTACTTCTATTGGGGTTGGCGCAGATGACATCGCTCTCATTTGCAGCTGACCCTGATAAAGAGGCCTGGGCGGTTGCACGCCTTCTTCCTGAACTTCGACAATGCGGACTACTCGACCGCCCAGTGCACTCGCGATCACTTGCGCTTTACTGACGGCTTCGCGAGTGGCTTCGGTCAGTGCACGGTCACGCGCGGGCCGATCCTGGCGCAAGGTAAACGAAATTCCGGCGACATCATTCGCACCCGCCTGGGCCGTGGCGTCAATAACAGCGCCGACTTTAGTAAGATCCGACAACACCACAGTGACGCTGTTGCGTGCTTCATAACCCGTGATAGTTGGCGGTTGGCCTTCCTTGTACACTCGAATGGGCTGCAGGCTGTAACCACTGGTTTTGACCTCTGCCCCTGCGCCGGCTGAAGCCTTTAAGGCTGACACTACCGCATTGCTCTGGGTCGCGTTCTGCTGTTGTGCTTCAATCGCCTGGCGCGCTTGCGTGACAACTGACACGGTAAGAATGGCCGTGTCCGGTTGCGCCTGCACGATCGAGTCGCCGGTAACCAACACTCTGGTTAGTCTTCCTGACTCGATTCGACTTGCGTCGGAGCCGCCCTGCACGAAAGGGCGCATCGTGCGCACTTCAAAAGGAATGCCCTCCTGATAAATCGTCATCACGTCCGATTTGGTTTCGCCTACTGCTTCGACTTCACTGGTTTCCGCAAACCAATTTTCACTTTGAAACCGCTGCGCATTGAGCACGAGATATTTATGGTTGCCGGAGACAATCACCCAACCTCCGGCTTCAACAGTTTTCTGCAAGCGGCCGCGCACCGTAATTTCTTTTGCCATGGCCGACGCTGCGAGAAGAACGATCAGCCCAACCGCACCGAATATAGTTATTAATCTTTGTTTCATGATTCTCACCTTCCTTGAAAATACCGGCTAAGTTCTAATAAAACTTTGTGCGCCAGCTGTGTTCTCTATGGGGAGTCTTTGTTGCGTTTTTCGGACCGCGGGCCCGGAAACAGAGGAGAGGGAGTGAAAATCAGGGGATTCTCACCCACTGAAGAACGAAACTGGTAACGGATTCTTGCTTGGGAAAATGAGAGAGACCTCTACTCGGCATCGTTGCCGATGGCTTCCACCGGACAGCAGAGGAGCGCTTCTTCGCAGTCGGCACGCTCCGCATCCGTTAGCGGCTGCTTGTAGACGAATGAATAATTATTTTCGTCGGAGCGTTTAAAGTTTTCGGGCGCAGTGTCACGGCAGACGTCGCAATCGATGCAGGAAGAGTCTACGTAGTAGGCTCCGGCAACATTTTCTTTTACGCGATCGTTTCTATCAGGCATTTGCGATTTTGGATTTCAGATTTCAAATCTGCGATCGATTCTGGTTTAGCGGGCGAGGGTCTCGAATCCGCAATCCAAAATCTAAAATTCCTATGGGTGCGTCATCTCGCGAGGTTTTACATATTCGTCAAACTCTTCACCAGACAGGAACCCAAGTTCCAGAACTGACTCGCGCAGGCTGATGCCCTTCTTGTGCGCATTCTTTGCGACCTGGGCAGCCTTGTCGTAACCGATGTGCGGGTTCAAAGCTGTGACGAGCATTAGCGACTCTTTCAAGTTTTTGTCGATCTGATCGCGATTGAGCTCGATGCCGCTAATACAATACTCGACAAAACCGTGACAAGCGTCGTGGAGCAGGCGAACCGAGTGAAGGAAGTTATGAATCATCACCGGCTTGTAAACGTTTAATTCAAAATTTCCCTGCGAGCCGGCGAAGGTTATTGCTACATCATTTCCGAAAACCTGTACGCAGACCATGGTCATGGCTTCGCTCTGCGTTGGGTTCACTTTGCCGGGCATGATTGACGAGCCCGGTTCATTCTCCGGAAGAATCAATTCACCCAACCCGCATCGTGGTCCGGAAGCAAGCCAGCGAACATCATTCGCGATCTTCATCAGCGACACCGCGAGCGTTTTGATCGCGCCGCTGGCGAAAACCAATTCATCATGGGCCGAGAGCGCCGCGAATTTGTTCTCGTGCGATTGAAACGGCAGGCCGGTGAGTTCCGCGATCTTCTTTGCCGCCCGTTCGCCAAACTCCGGATGCGAGTTTAGACCAGTGCCAACTGCCGTTCCACCTATCGCCAGATCAAGAAGTCCGGGCAACGCAGTTTCCAAACGTTCGATGTCGCGTTCGATCAGGTTGGCCCAACCCGACATCTCCTGGCCCACGGTCAGCGGCGTCGCGTCCTGAAGATGGGTGCGTCCGATTTTAACAACGTCTGCAAACTCTCTTGCTTTTGCGTCGATCGCCTGATGCAGGTTTTGCAGTTCGGGAAGCAACCAGGTCAACTGCTCGGCGGCGGCGATGTACATCGCAGTGGGAAAAGTATCGTTTGACGATTGCGACATGTTCACATCGTCATTGGGATGGATTGGCTTCTTGCTCCCCATTACCCCGCCGGCAATCTCAATCGCGCGATTAGAGATCACTTCATTGGCGTTCATGTTGGTTTGGGTGCCGCTGCCGGTTTGCCAAACACGCAAAGGAAAGTGTGCGTCCAGTTTGCCCTCTATGACGTCGTCGCACGCTTGTTCAATAAGCGTAAGTTTGTCTGCCGGCAGTTTGCCGAGGTCGGCATTCACGAGGGCCGCGGCCTTTTTCAGAATGCCCAGGGCGCGAATCATCTCGCGCGGCATCCTGTCATCGCCGATGTTGAAATGCAGCAGCGAGCGTTCCGTTTGCGCCCCCCAATACTTGTCGGCCGCCACTTCGATTTCACCCATCGAGTCGCTCTCCAGTCGTGAACTCTTTTTCTCTTCAGTTTGTTTGGTTGCGTCAGGTAACATATCAGTCCCGCGAAAATTCAGGTCCGAGCTGGTTTAGTTTGGGTTGTGTGATTCGTTTTGCGTGGAATTGTCATTTGAGCTTGACCAGGCTTAATTCTACATCACGGCCCGTGGCCCCTTAAACCCGAGGGCGGCGGAATCGGATTCCCCGCCTTTGACTATTAGCTGTGGTTTTCGCCATCAGCTTGTCACAAGTTACCCGTAACATTCGCTCGAGATATGCTTCCCGAAACTCATCTCCCGGAAAAGGCCAGGCAGAATGAGGGTGCGCTCATACTTGTGGTTGAGCGCAATCCGGTTGTCCAGCGTTTGGAGCGCTACTTTCTTGAGCATGCCGGGTTCACCGTAGAGTTTGCCAGCGATGGCCTGGCCGCCCTCGCGCGAGCAAAGGAACTGCGGCCCAAGATTCTGGTCACCGAGATACTCGTACCGAGATTGGACGGTCTTAGTCTGTGTCGAGCCCTCAAGGCGGATCCTGAGACCAAAGACATGCTGGTGATGATCTTTAGTCATCTGCAAGCGGAAGACCGGGCCAAAGAGTCAGGCGCCGATGCATTCCTCACCAAACCCCTCGATGAAGAGTTGTTAATTAAAACTGTAGCGAAGCTCTTGGCTGCAAAAACGCTGTCGGCGGGAGAAGGTTTGGATGGCTGAAAAAATAACGACCGGAAGCGTTGGACTTGACGAAGTGCTGCTGGGCGGCATTCCGGTGAACACGATTACTGTGCTGATGGGCGCGCCCGGGACCGGCAAAACTATTCTGGCCGAACAACTCGCTTTCGCAAATGCCACTCCCGATGCGCCCGTTCTCTATCTCACCACTCTTTCAGAACCGCTCGAAAAGATTCTGGTGCACGGGCAGAGTCACAGTTTCTTCGATGTAGAAAAGGTCGGCGTCTCCATTTTCTACGAAGACCTCGGCGTGATGTTGCGCGAAGCGGGCATCAGCAAATTGCCGGAGATTGTGCTCGAACTAATTCTCGCGCGCCGGCCACGCTTCGTCTTCATCGACTCCTTCAAAGCTCTTAACGAATTGGTTCAAACCCCGGACGAACGCCGCACGATCACATACGACCTGGCAAATGTTTTGTCGTCCTACCACTGCACCAGTTTTTTAGTCGGCGAGTATTCACAGGAAATGATGACTGACCTGCCGGTCTTCGCGATTGCTGACGTGATCATTCAACTGATCAAATATTCGAGCAATGTCAGGGAACAACGTTTTCTGAGAGTTGAGAAACTGCGAGGCTCAAACTCGGTGCCCGGTTTACATGCTTTCGTGATTCAGAAAGCTGGCATTGAAGTTTACCCGCGTTTGTTGACGCCGCCGATGGCGCCGGTTTATTCAACGCGAGTTGAACGCGTGAATACAACTATCCCCGGCCTCGACGAAATGATTGACGCAGGTTTCTGGCGAGGGAGCACCACTCTCGTCGCCGGTCCAACCGGTTCCGGCAAAACAATTATCGCTCTGCATTTTATTTGCGAAGGCGTTTTGAAGGGTGAGCAGGGTCTCTACCTGGGATTTCAGGAGAACCCAAATCAGCTCGCTCGCATCATCGGGAGTTTTGGCTGGGACCCCGAGGAACTGGTGAAAAACGGTTTTGAGTTGATGTATCGCTCGCCCGTGGAAATGCAACTCGATAGCGTTACCACTGAATTGTTCAAACGCGTGCGCGAAGGAAAAATCAAACGTGTGGTTATCGACGCGCTCGGAGATCTGGAACGTTGCAGCGTCGACCGCCAAAGATTCTCAGATTTTATTTACTCCTTGACGCAGTGGTTCGCCGCGGAAAACGTAACCTGCATGATGACGTATGAACTGACGAACCTCTTTGAAGTTCGCGGCATAAGTGATCAGGAAGTTTCAAACATGAGCGACAACATCGTGTTGCTTCGTTTTCGAGAAGGTCCGGAAATGCAACGCACGCTGCGGATCATCAAGACGCGCGGCAGCGCCCACGACAATCGCGAACACACGCTGGAGATTACCAGCAAGGGAATCGTAATTAACAAAGCGAAGAGCAGTTAAGGATTTTACCAATGAGCGAGGAAATCGGGAAGAAAGAAGCCTCACGCAGGCTGGCAAACATTAATCGGGCAATCACGATCTCACTCAACTTCGATGAGGTGCTCGATCTTATCGTTGAAAACTCTGCCCAACTTTTCGAAGCTCGCATTTGCGTGTTGCTACTCGCCGATAGTTCCGGAGAACTGAGTGTCCGCGCAGCCCGTGGTGCTCATCCTGATCTGATCCGAAGCTTCTCCGGACAAATGGACGAGGATGTAATTCCGCAACTGAGAAGCTCTCTCGGGATCGCTCCCGGTGAATCGCTGGTATCGGTGCCGGTGATCGCGAAGCGATCGTTGAGGGGCTTGCTGGTTATTGTTAGGGGCGAACCGCTGACCGCGGATGAGCAGTGGGAGTTGTCGGCGCTGGCTGATCAGGCCGCCATTGCCCTCAGAAATGCGCGCCTCTATGAAATGGAAGCTTCCGAAGCCGTTCGCGCTCGCGATGCTTCTCAGATCGCTTTGCGCAGGTTGGCCGCAATTGTCGAATCTTCCGATGATGCGATTGTCAGCAAAGACCTCAACGGCATAATTAATAGCTGGAACAAGGGAGCGGAGCGAATCCTCGGGTTTACTGCGGAGGAGGTCGTGGGCAAGCCGATTACTATCCTGATTCCTCACGATCGCCAGGAAGAAGAAACAGAGATTCTGCGGCGGATTAGTCAGGGTGAACGAATAGAACATTTCGAGACCATCAGGCGCCGCAAAGACGGCACCCTAATTAATGTTTCGCTGACCGTGTCGCCCGTCAGGAACGAAGAGGGGGAAGTCATCGGCGCGTCGAAGATCGCGCGCGATATCACCGAAAGCAAGGAAGCACAGGAAAAACTTCAGCGCGCGCTCGATTTCGATCAGACCGTGATGTTGAGCATGGGCGAAGGCCTTTACACCGTTGACACGCACGGCCGCGTAACCTTCATGAACCTTTCGGCGGAACGTCAACTCGGGTGGGGGCTGGACGAAATCATCGGCCGCAACATCCACGCCCTCGTTCATCACACTCATCCGGATGGAACAGCATTTCCGGCTGAGGATTGCGCCGGGCTTCAGGTCCTCAAAGATGGAAAGATGCTGGTCGAGTATGAGGATTCCTTCATTCGCAAAGACGGCACTTTTTTCGACGTGGTTTACAGCTCCGCCGCTTTGCGAAGTGGCGATGAAATTACAGGCATCGTAGTCGTCTTCCGCGACATCACCGAACGCAAGCGCGCTGAAGAGGAAATTCGTTTCCAGGCCCACTTGCTCGACGCCGTCGAACAATCGGTGATCGCCACGGATCTAAACGGCACAGTAATCTTTTGGAATTCTTTCGCGGAAACCTTGTATGGCTGGCCCGCCGCGGAAGCGTTGGGTGCGAAGATCCTGGATCTGACTCCTTCGGACGAACTGAAAGAGCACGCTCAGGAGATCTTCGAGCGGCTGCAAG
Source organism: Pyrinomonadaceae bacterium (assembly GCA_963724185.1). Lineage (GTDB taxonomy): Bacteria > Acidobacteriota > Blastocatellia > Pyrinomonadales > Pyrinomonadaceae > PSRF01. Next base: position 1,424,141 of record CAVRTN010000004.1, read on the forward strand.
CGGGACAGAGCTGGTCCGGTGAGTTTGCGGTGAAACGACGAGACGGGACCTCCTTTCCGGCGCTCATCGAGGATTCGCCGATCATCAATGAGCGAGGCGAACTGATCGGCATTGTGGGAGTTTCCACCGATAACACGCTGCGCCGCCGCGCCGAGGAGGAACGCGAGAACTTGCTTTTGCGAGAACAGGCAGCGCGCGCTGAAGCCGAACAAGCCAATCGCCTTAAAGATGAATTTCTCGCCACGCTCTCTCATGAATTGCGCAACCCGCTAAACGTCGTCATTGGCTACTCAGAAATATTGCGCCGCAGCGATGCCAGCCAGCCGCATTCATTCGTAGTTAAGGCAGCCGAAACCATTCGCCGCAACGCTTTGGCCCAGTCACAATTGGTTTCCGATCTCCTCGACCTGTCGCGTTTACAAATGGGCAAGCTGTCGCTCGATCGGCAGCCCGTTTCGCTCTCCACTGTAATCACCGAGGCCATTGAAACTGTCAGCGCTGAAGTGAAGGCGAAGGGGATTGATCTTTCCGTCGAGCTCGATCATGAAATCCTGGTAGTTGAAGGCGACTCCGTCAGGTTGGGCCAGATCGCCTGGAACTTGCTTAACAACGCGGTGAAGTTCACGCCTCTCGAGGGGAAGATCAAAGTCACGCTGAGTCAGGAAGGTGACGAAGCAAAACTAATGGTGGCCGACAAAGGGCAGGGAATCTCGCCTGAGTTTTTGCCGCACGTGTTTGAAATTTTCCGTCAGGCGGACGCGAGTAGTTCCCGGAAGCAGGGCGGAATGGGAATCGGCCTGGCCCTCGTAAAGCAGCTGACAGAGCTTCACGACGGCCGCGTGCACGTGGAGTCTGAGGGAGTAAACCGCGGCGCCACTTTCAGTGTTTTGATTCCGCTGTACAAAGCCGGGACTGAAGGGTTGAAATCTGAAAAAGTGACTGCGACTGGCGCATTGAAGAGTAAGTTTATTCTGGTGGTCGACGATTCGCCGGAATCAACCGAGATGCTGGGCAAGCTGCTGGAAATTGAAGGAGCGTTTGTGGACCTCGCGCGCAGTGGCGCGGAAGCTCTGCGGGTGGCGGATAAGAAGAGATACGATCTGGTTATTTCCGATATTTCGATGCCGGAGATGGACGGCTACCAGCTGCTGAAGGAACTTCGGAAGATGCCAAACATGGAAAGCGTTCCCGCCGTCGCTTTAACCGGCCACGGGCGCACGACCGACATCGAACGCGCTCATGAAGAAGGCTTCGCGCAACACCTGGTCAAGCCCGTGGACATCGATCAACTGCTGGAGATTGTCCGGCGCCTCACCGGCGAGAATGTGAAATCGACGACCGATCCGTCGTGAAACCGCGAACCCTGCTCCCGATGTCCGACAAACTTCAGTTTGTCGCACCGTTTAGCCGCCGAACGACAAGCTAAAGCTTATCGAACCGCACGATCCTCATATGATGAGCGTTTTATTCCGAAGAATTTGTTGGAGCGCCAGAGTCTTTCCACGCTTTCCAGCCGCCGGCCATGGAAAAGACGTTGGTGTAACCCATATCCTGGAGCACGTCGGCGGAGAGGGCGGAGCGGTAGCCGCCGCCGCAGTAGAGGATCAGCTCCGTTGATTTGTTAGGGACCTCCGCTTCTATGTCGCGTTCGATGATTCCCTTGCCGAGGTGGATGGCGCCTTCTGCGTGATCGTCGGCCCATTCGTTATCCTCGCGAACGTCGATTAGCTTCGCATCGGAGTTGGCCTTCATTCGTTCCTGCGTTTCCGCGACGGAGACTTCGCGGATGCGGCTCTTGGCTTCGTTGACGAGTTTCAGGAATCCTTCAGAGTGTTTCATGTTGAGAGCCTCCTTGGAGTGCGGTGACCTGTCACCGCTTTTACCCCGCGCCGGTTAAATGTAGCTTCAGGACTGATGCAGTGCTGCAAAAGATCGCAGCCGACCAAAGCGGTGACAGGTCACCGCACTCCAAAGAGTCGCCTGTTTTGCAGTGAACTAGTACCCTCAATTGGATGAATCTGCGGCGTATGATTATAATGCCCGTCTACATCGAAAGCACTTAAAACGGTCCTGAAGTCTGCGGGCGGACACGTGTCTGTCGGGGCATCGACTTCGCATTTCAGGAGAGGAACTCGAACACATTGGCAAACCAGGCAAACAGTGAACAGTTTGACATCACTATCATTGGCAGTGGCCCAGGCGGCTACGTAGCGGCGATCCGCGCGGGCCAGCTGGGCCTTAAGGTCGCGATGATCGAAAAGGACACGCGTCTCGGCGGCACCTGCACGCTGCGCGGATGTATTCCCACCAAGCAGATGCTGATGTCGGCCCACGTCTACGAACAGATGCAACATGCGGCCGATTTTGGTGTGCAAGCTACGGGGATCACACTCGCCTTCGAAGACGTGCAGAAGCGCAAGAACAAAGTCGTGCTGAAAAACACCAAGGGCATCGAGTACCTGATGAAGAAGAACAAGGTGACGGTGTTCAAGGGCACAGGCAAACTGGCGCTCCCTGGAAAAGTGGAAGTGACCAGCGCAGACGGCGCGAAACAGACCATCGCGTCGAAAGCCATCATCATCGCCACCGGCTCTTCAGTTCGCCCCATTCCTGGTTTTGAAACTGACGGCGAGCACGTTGTAAACAGCGATCACATATTGGAGTTGAAAGAGATTCCGAAGTCGCTGATTGTGATGGGTGCAGGCGCGGTCGGTTGCGAGTTTGCTTCGGTCTATTCGCGCTTCGGCGCGGAGACGACGATCGTTGAGTTGATGCCGAGACTTGTGCCGCTCGAAGACGAAGAGGTTTCCAAGGAACTCGAAAAGAGTTTTCGTAAACGCGGTATCAAGTCGCAGGTCGACACTAAATTGGAAAAACTGGAGAAGACTGAGACGGGCGTGCGCGTTACCGGCAAGACGTCGAAGGGCGAGGCTGTAAGTCTTGAAGCTGAGATGTTGCTGGTGGCGGTGGGCCGCATGCCTTATACCGAAGGGCTGGGTCTTGAAGGCACAAAAATCCAAATCGATAGAGGTTTTATTAAAGTCGACGAGTTTCAGCAGACGACCGAGAAGGGCGTCTATGCTATCGGCGACATCGTGCCCACTCCGCAGCTGGCGCATCTTGCTTCGAAAGAAGGCATCGTCGCGGTCGAGCACATCGCCGGTGATAAAGGAGTGCGCCCGATTAATCTTCGCCTCGTGCCAAATTGTACTTACTGCGATCCCGAAGTTGCTTCAGTTGGTTTGACTGAAGCGAAGGCGAAGGAGCAGGGTTACGACGTGAAGGTCGGCAAGTTTCCATTCTCCGCGTCCGGCAAAGCGCGCATCCTTGGTGAAGAAGAAGGCTTTGTGAAAATCGTCGCGGAGAAGAAGTATGATGAGATTCTCGGCGTCCATATTATTGGACCACACGCGACCGAGCTGATTGCCGAGGCCTGCGTGGCCATGCAACTTGAATCGACTGCGGAAGAGCTAGGCCGCACGATGCACGCGCATCCGACTGTTTCCGAAGCAGTGATGGAGGCGGCTGAAGGCGTGCACGATCTTGCAGTGCATATCTAGACTTCGAGTGTTTATCGACATGAACAATCCGCAAAGAGCGCAAAGTTAAGACGCAGAGATACGCAAGTTCTCTTTGCGGTCCTTTGCGGCTCGCTTTGCGCACTTTGCGGTTGAAGAACTTATGGAAAAGACCGACGCCAAACCAGACGTTAACCCAAAAGCATCGAGCCGAGATTCGCGCCGCCGTCGTGGCCCGCGACATCCTCCGCGCAACGATATGCGTATCAACACGAAGTTTGCGCCGCGCAAATCCGCCGATGAAACTCCGCTGAGTTGTATCAAAGAAACCAGTCTCAAGCCTGAGCAGATGCTCGAGTTGTATCGTTATCTGAAGTTGACGCGACTGGTTGAAGAGCGGCTCGTCAATCTGGCTAAACAAACCAAGGTTGTCGGCGGCGTGTTTCGTTCCCTGGGCCAGGAAGCAACTGCAGTGGGTAGCGCTTATGCGCTGGGGCCAAAAGACTTCATCACGCCGTTGATTCGCGATCTGGGCGCAGTGCTGGTGAAAGGCATTCGTCCGCGCGAAGTGCTTGCGCAGTATATGGCGAAAGCCTGGGGCCCCTCCGGCGGCCGCGATTTGAACATTCATTTCGGTGATATGGAGAAGGGTTTCATCGGTCCGATTTCGCATCTCGGCGACATGATTCCGGTGATGACTGGGGTATTGCTTGCGGCGCGCATGCAAAAGAAGAAGACAGTTGCGATTGCTTACATCGGTGATGGGGGAATGAGCACGGGCGCGTTTCACGAAGGAATAAATTTCGCCGCGGTGCAGAAGCTTCCTCTGATTATTGTCGCCGAGCACAATCAGTATGCGTATTCAACGCCCACCATTCTACAAACTGCAGTGAAAGACTTGGCGGAGAAGGCGGCGGGCTATGCAGTGCCCGCTTCGATCGTTGACGGCAACGATGTGTTCGCTTGTTATGAAGTGACAAAGCGCGCGGCAGACTTCGCGCGCGGCGGTGGTGGCCCGGTCCTGATTGAGGCGAAGACTTACCGTCGTCGCGGTCATGCTGAGCATGACGATCAGCGTTACGTGCCAACGGGCGAGATCGAGTGGTGGGAAAAGAACAATGATCCGATCGATCGTTGCGAACTCTATCTGCTCGAACACAAGGTGGCCTCCAAAGAGAAGCTGGAGGAAATAACCGCCGACGTCTTGCGCGAGATTGAAGAGGACTGCACCTGGGCGGAGTCGTCGCCAATGCCGGAAGCAGAACAGGCTGCGTACGGAGTTTTTGACAACAAGATCGTGCCGCCGGCGTTTCGTCCGGAGGTTCTGAAAAACTAAAACGGCCGCGGTTCGTGCGGCGAAACGCGGCTTGAAGAAACAGATACACGAAGGGGAAATCGACATGGGTGAAGACGAGAACAATTCGAACCAGGTAGACGATCAGGGAACCAGCGAGGCGGAGGGCCGCGAGTTATTGAAAAAGTTGCGCGATGAGGGCTTTGAAGGAAGCGATGAGAAGCTGGGGCTCGCGCTTGGCCGTCCGGTTGAAGAGATTGAAGAATTGATGAGCGGAACCGGACCGGTTGATGACGACGTGGTGATGAAGGCGCGTGGGATTGCTGAACAACGCGGGATTGAAATCGAGTAGTTTCACTGACGACTGACGACTGACGACTGATCAATGTCTACGGCAACCAAAAAAGAGCACAAGTCCGCGCGCCCTGAACGCGGTGGCCAGGCGACGCTCATCGAAGCGATTCGCCAGGGCATCTGGGAAGAGATGGAACGCGACCCGACGGTCTTCGTCATCGGCGAAGATGTAGGCGCGTATGGCGGCGCATTCAAAGTTACTGATGGCCTTATCGATGAGTTTGGCAAAGGCCGCGTCATCGATACGCCCATATCCGAGGCTGCAATCGTGGGGGCAGCCTGCGGCGCCGGTTTAATGGGAATGAAGGCGGTGGCTGAGTTTCAGTTTATCGATTTCATTTCGGCCGGATTTGATCTGCTCACAAACTATGCGGCCAAGAGCCGTTATCGTTGGGGCGCAAACATTCCGGCAGTCTTTCGTGGACCATGTGGTTCAGGCGTGCGCTCGGGACCGTTTCACTCGTTGAATGCGGAGTCGTTCTTTTTGAATACCGCCGGTCTCAAGATTGTCGAACCGTCGACCGCATACGACGCAAAAGGGCTTATCAAAGCGGCCATTCGCGATCCTGATCCGGTTATCTATTTTGAACACAAAAAGCTGTACCGCCTTCCGCGTCTTCGCGAAGAGTTGCCGTCCGACGATTACATCGTGGAGATTGGAAAAGCGCGCATCGCGCGCGAAGGTCGCGACCTTTCCATTATTACTTTTGGGGCGATGACGCTGACAGCGCTTGATGCGGCCGAGGAACTCGAGAAGGAAGGCCTCGACGTCGAAGTGATTGACTTGAGAACGCTCGCGCCTCTGGATCGTGGCGCAATTCTGGCGAGCGTGAAGAAGACAAATCGCGTCATGGTGCTGCACGAAGCTTCGCGGACCGGCGGCATTGGCGGCGAGATCGCAGCCATCATCGCAGAGGAGGCTTTTGAGTGGCTGGATGCACCGGTGTTGCGGGTAGCTTCAATCGACACGCCGGTTCCCTATTCGCCGCCACTGGAAGACTACTACTTGCCGCAAACGAAAGATGTGTTGGAGGCTGCGAGGAAACTCGCGGCGTACTGAACGAGTCATCAGTCATGAGTCATGAGTCATGAGTCATGAGTCAGAGGTCGGAAGGCTGAAGCTAGACTGGAGACTCAAGACTGGAGACTCACGACTGGCGATTCAAGACTGGCGACTCAAGACCGTCGACCGAGAAGAGAGGAGTTTGAAATGCCAAAATTCGTGATTGAACGCGAAATTCCGGGAGCAGGTAATCTGACCGAAGCGGAACTGCAGGCCATTTCGCAAACTTCGTGCAACGTCCTGCAAAAGATGGGGCCGGAGATTCAGTGGGTCGAAAGTTTCGTGACCGGCGACAAGGTTTACTGCATTTACCTTTCGCCGAATGAAGAGATGATTCGCGAGCATGCCAGCCAGGGAGGCTTTCCGGCGAATCGCATTTCGGAAATTAAGACGACGATTGATCCGACCACAGCCGAACAAAAGAGTCGGTCGGCAGGCAACTGAATAGTGGCGAGCGTCCCTGGTTCTCGGCAGAGTTAACCGCAATGAACGCACGGTCGGTTGCAAAGGGCCGCCAAGACCATCTGCCTTTGCGAACTCTGCGTTAAGTTTGCGCCGTTTGCGGTTTGTATTTACTGACACCCGCCATTCGCCGCTGGTTTTGCAGCAACGTATTTGAGTCTGGATTCACAGGTTAATATTGGAGTAATCATGGCAACAGAAGTGGTAATGCCGCAGATGGGCGAATCCATCGCGGAAGGAACAATAACGAAGTGGTTGAAAAAAGTCGGCGACAAGGTCGAGCGCGATGAGCCGTTGTTTGAAATTTCTACCGACAAGGTCGACGCGGAAATTCCATCGCCCGCGGCTGGTACGCTGACTGAGGTTCGTTTCAACGAGGGAGATACGGTTGAGATCAACACGGTCGTCGCGGTGCTCGATGGCGCTGCTGGAGGTGCAGCAAAGGATGCCGCGCCCGTAACTGAAGACGCGGTAGCCAAAACCGAAACACCGGCCCAACCGCAACCCGAGGCGCTGCCACAACCGGAACCGGCCACTGCGGCGCCGGCTGAGGCAATAACTGCCGAGACGCCCGCACCTGCAACGCAACAGGCAGACGGAACCAAAGCCGCCGCACCCCCGCAAGCTCCGAAGTCTGACTCTGCTCCTGATACTGGCCCAGCGCAGGCGCAAGTCGCGCAAGCTGGACCTGCATCCTCGAGAAAAGAAAATGGCGGCGGCGCTGCGGCCACAGCAGCAGATCTTCGTCGGACCAAGTCGAGTCCACTAGTTCGCAAGATTGCTCAGGAGCATGGCGTTAACATCGCGAGTCTCGATGGCACCGGGCTGAGTGGTCGAGTAACCAAAAACGATATTCTGAGCTTCATTGAGTCGGGAGTGTCCGCTCCTGCATCCCCGGCAGCCGCTCCGGCCGTGGGCAAGGCGAGCGCCCCTGCGGCTGTCCCGCCCGCGCTCAAACCAGCCGAAGGCGATCGCATCGAGCAGATGTCGGTCATCCGCAAGAAGATTGCGGAGCACATGGTCTCGTCTCGTCGTACTTCGGCACACGTCACGACGGTTTACGAGATCGACATGACTGCAATCGCCAAAATTCGCGAGAAGAACAAGGAGTCGTTTTTCGAGCGCACCGGCACCAAGCTCACGTTCATGCCTTTTATCTTTCAAGCCGTGAATGCGGGCTTACGGAAGTTTCCCATTTTTAACGCGCAGGTGAGCGGCGACCAAATCATTTACAAGCGCGATATTAATTTGGGAATGGCAGTCGCGCTGGATTGGGGTTTGATTGTGCCGGTTATCAAACGAGCTGACGACCTGAGTATTTCCGGATTGGCTCGTGCGGCGAACGATCTGGCTGAACGCGCGCGAACGAAACAATTAAAGCCGGATGAAGTAGGTGGCGGAACGTTTACTATTACTAATCCCGGCGTCTTCGGTGGCCTGTTCGGAACGCCGATCATCAATCAGCCGCAACTTGCGATTCTGGGCGTGGGCAAGATCGAGAAACGGACCAAGGTGCTCACGTCGGCCGAGGGAGACGACTACGTCGCCATCCGGTCCATGGTTTATTTCGCGCTCAGCTTTGATCACCGGGTGATTGACGGCGCGGATGCGGAACGCTTCCTGGCTTACGTCAAGGAGCTGTTGGAGGCAGGCGAATTCGCGCTTTAAGAGAGAATCGTGATTTCGGTTTTTCTGTGCAACCTCTGTGACTCTGTGGTGAATCTTTGTGGGGAATCCTTTTACCACTGAGAACGCGAGTGCGCACAGAGATTAACTAGGTCGAGACAACAGTAAGACACGGATTAGAAAAACTGCGGTGATGGATCCGAACAACTCGGATCATCACCGCAAATTTTTTGCAACGCCTCAGTCATTGCGAAAAAATGGCAATTGGATAATGAATGTTCGCGAACGCTGTTTACGCGCGATAAGCTCTTGACTTAGCTGGTGCATGAGGGCTAATAAAGTTGGGCCAATCGAAAGAGACAACATTTTGAATCTGAGCAACAGTTGCTTCCGAATGTTCGTCAGACGTAAACGACATCGTAGTTCGCTTTGTAGTGAGCTGCTTACTTCAAATAAGGAGAGAGTAATTTATGGCAATCCCGAAGTTTAGACTGTTTTCCTCCCTCGCGCTCGCTATCACACTATTAACCGGTTCCGCCGCAATCGCTTTTGCGCAGGATACAACCAATCCAGCCGGCAGCCGCACAGTTGCTAGCGGCCAGAAGATGAAGATCAAAGGCGTCGTTGTTCGACGCGATGCTGATACGTTTGTGGTGCGCGACAATAATGGCGTCGACACTACGGTTCGTCTTGATGATCGGACCAGCGTTAAGACGAAGGGCGGTTTCCTTCGCAGTGGCTCAAATTACGGACAGACGCAGATCCTGCGTGGTCTGAATCTTGAGATTGAAGGCCGTGGTGGTTCATCCGGCGAATTGAACGCTGAGAAAATTCGCTTCAACGAATCCGATTTGCGCGTAGCCCGCGCCGTTGAATCTCGCGCCGCGCCGTTGGAAGATCGTGCTTCGACTACTGAAACGAAATTAAGCCAGGTCGAACAGAACGCTCAGCGTTTATCAGGGCAGTTGGATGAGCTTTCCGCAGTGGCAAACACCGCCAAGGGCGGCGCTCGAGCTGCTCAGGAAACGGCCGATGCCGCAGTTGCGGGTGTGAACACAACCAACGAACGCATCTCGGCCCTCGATGACTACGAACCGCAGACGGTTTTGGCGGTTAATTTCAGGACCGGCAGCGCGACTTTATCGGCTGACTCAAAAGCGAAGCTCGATGAGCTCGCCACGAAGGCGCTCAACGCCAAAGGTTATGTGGTCGAAGTCTCCGGCTTCACCGATGCAACCGGCAGCGTCGCCAGAAATCGCGCGCTAAGCCAGCGTCGCGCCGATGCAGTGATTCGTTATCTGGTTGAGAATCACAGCATACCGCTCCGTCGAATCGTGACGCCTTATGGCTTTGGCGAGTCGAATGCCGTCGCGGAAAACACGTCGCGAGAAGGACGGGCTCAGAATCGTCGCGTCGAAGTGAAGCTGCTGGTTAACAAAGGCATCCTGCAGCAGGCTCCGAGCATGACGACTGGAACCGGCGGCGACCAATAACGATCGCTATACCGATTGACAAATAAGTCCGGTAGAGATTTTATCCGGCAACTGATGACCATGACCCATGCCGTCGGAGTTATGAGAAACTAAACCAGCAACGGCGCATCCTATCGGCGAAGGCTCGATGGGGCTACTCCTGGCGGCATGAGGAATGGCTTGATGATTAGCGAACTCAGGGGAAAACAAATTAGATCAGCGCTGCTCCTTGCAGTGCTGGTCCTTTTTTGTTTCGCCGGCGTGGCCCAGGCGCAGTACGTTCGCGACCTGCCGCCGCCACCGCCACCGAATACCCCCAAGCCGACGCCGACACCAGCACTGAAGGATGACGACTTCGAAGTAATCAAGGTCAGTTCGAATCTGGTAATGGTCCCGGTTTCCGTGGTGGATGCAAGGGGCCAGGCGATCAAAGGTTTGCAGGCTAAGGATTTTCGGCTCGATGAGGAAGGACGGACCCAACAGATCGTTGAGATCGGCAATCCGGACGAGGTGCCGCTGGATATTGCCATCTTGTTTGACATCTCCAGCAGCACGAGCCAGAAGGGATTCTTTTTATTTCAGCAAAGGGCTGCAGCCAGTTTCCTGAAGCAGGTCCTCAAGCCCGCTGACCGGGCCGCAATTTTCACAATCGCAAATCAGCCTGCTCTGGTTACGCCGCTTGTATCAGCCGACATCGCCGCGGCGAAGATGTTGACCATCCCGGCTGCCACTACGCCGGTACCCACGGCGTTTTACGACACTGTGATCAAAGCCGCCAAATATCTTGTTGAAAACGCGGCCGACCGGCACCGACTAGTAATTCTGGTCATCTCCGATGGCGAAGATAATTTCAGCGACGTGGTCAAAGACCTGTCTGTCGCTGAATACAGGGCCAGCCAAAAAGGTGAAGTTACCAGGGCTGCTCAACACCAGGCCCTACAGAATCGGCGACGCGACGCGGTGCTTGAAGTTCAGAAAGCGGTGCAGAAGTCTGACGCAGCTTTTTATTCAATTAATCCGGGCGGCCCTTCGGTGCAGCTCAACCAAATCAGCATGCAGGCCCAACGCGGAATGGAGTCAATCGCCCAATCGACCGGGGGCACTGCCTTCGTGCCTGACGGCGAGAAAGATTTGGAGAAGGTTTTTAACGAAGTCGCAGCTGAACTGCGCGGACAATACCTCCTGCAATACTATTCAAATTCACAGACTGCGGGCGCCGGGTTTCGCAATATCAAAGTCTCTGTCCCTTCACAAACAGACTTCCGCGTGCGCGCGCGCCTGGGTTACTATCCCAAACAGAAATAGCTCGCCGTTCCATTCGTTTCTCCCGCAAGTAAACGTAAGACCAGACCGCAAAGGAGTTCCCTATGAGGCGTTCCGTGGCAGTTGTCCTTCTTGTTCTTTGCTCATGCATCCTGGTGCATGCGCAGGACGCCGGAGAGCCGGCGCAGACACCCACTATCGCCGGCACCAGATGGACCGGGAACGTGAAGGCGCCGCAGGGTGATGGCACACTTGCGGATCGGTTTTACCGCTGTGAATTTCAAGCCGGCAACCGGCTGCGATGTGAATACGCTGCAACGGTGCTTAGGAACGGCACCTGGTTTCAGAACGGACGGCTGTTTCGGATGGACCTCAATGACGGCTATTCGTCGTGGTTGGGTTCGATTGACGGCGACGGCATGAGTGGGAATGCCGTCAACAAGCTGGGCCACAAATGGGCCTGGGCTTTTACGCGAGTGCCCGGCGTAGCGACGTCCAATCTGCTCCCAGCCAGCGACTGGATTAACCACTCAGACGCGCTCGGCAGATTCAGCATCTCGATGCCGGCCAAACCCGTAAAGTCGGAACAGCTGATTGACACTGAGTCTGGAAAACTAACCAACAATGTCTTTCTTGCCCAAACCGGGAATGGCGCGTTTCTGGTGAGTTATGTCGATCATGCGGTTCCGCAAGACCCTCAAAAAGCCTTAGGGCGTGTGCGGGATGGAGCGGTCAACGGGATTAAAGGGACGCTCGTCAGCAGCACAAGTATAAGTCACAAGGGATTTCCAGGCCTGGAGTTTCAAGCGTCCGCGCAGGGCTCTGTCTATACGTCGAGAATTTATCTGGTCAACAGCAGGCTCTATCAAATCGTGGTAGTCGCGCAGCCAAAGAGCGAGGGGTCAAAAGAGATCAACCGATACTTCGCATCCTTCGATTTGAAGACCGCTCAGTAGCCGAGCTGCTGTCTCCTTTAGTCTGAGTGTTTACCGCATGTCCAGCAACACATCAGTCAGACGATTAACCACTTCCAGCAACGTTCTTCCCGCCTTATCAAACTGATTCGCGGCAGCCTGATCGTCAGCGTTGGAAGCACCCGCGGCACTCCCGGCAAGCTTTATGTAGTAGCGTTGCAGTTCGGGTGTCGTGCGAAAATGAAGCTCAAGTGCGTCGAGTCCGTCCCTTACGTTTTGAATACTGGTGCGCACCGATTGTTTGTTTCGCTTCACTTGCTCGATCACTGCCGGCGAAGTTTGGTTTCCGCGAGCAGCATCGTCATCGAATGCTTCGAGTCCTTTGGCTACGCCTCCCAACAGATAGATGAAACGCGTCAGCACCTTGATCTGATCGCCCACGCGTTTGGCGCCATCCCGTTGAACTTCAGAGGCTTTGGCGGTTGCGCTGGATGTGCGCGGTTTGGGCGTGCTGCTCCTCCGGGTTCTGCTCTGTGAATTAACTGTAATCGGGAAGATAAAAGCGGCCGCGATTAACAAAGCTGTGATTCGATGCACGTGGTTCTCCTGACTTTTAGTAAGCTGGTTTACGAAAGCACATTATAGTCACATACGGTCGCGAATGCTGCGACCGGGCCGTGGGCTAACGAAATGCGCAACCGCTTTTGCATTCCCAACAGTGTAGGCTGTTAGAATGACGCATCACACGCCGTTCAGGTTGTACTAATGGATCAGAACAAAGAACTCGCCGTGGCCCGACTTGGCCGCGTTGAATATGGCGAGGCGCTTGAAATACAGAAGCAGATTTCGACGGCCGTCAAGGAAGGCGAGCACCCGGATACGCTCGTTTTGCTCGAACACCCGCACACTCTTACCGTCGGCCGCAGAGGCGACAGCTCAGGGGTGTTGATGCCGCCGGATTTTCTGGCCGCTCGCGGGGTGACGGTGTTTGAGACGAATCGCGGCGGAAAAGTAACTTACCATGGCCTGGGCCAGGTAGTTGGGTATCCGATAATAAATCTGAGTCCGCATCGCAAAGACGTTCATCGTTACATTCGCGATCTGGAAGAGGTTTTAATCCGCGCGCTGGCAGACTTCGGCATTGAGGCGTTTCGCATTGAAGGGCTGACTGGGGTTCACACAGCCCGCGGAAAAGTTGCAGCCATAGGAGTGCACATTTCCCGCTGGGTGACTACACATGGCTTCGCCCTAAACGTAAACACTGACCTTAGTTTTTTTAGTTTGATTATTGCGTGCGATGGTGAGCAGGTGACTTCAATGGAAGACTTGTTGGGCCACGAGGTGAGCATGAGCGAAGTCGAAGACCGGCTCATCGAGCGGTTCGCCGAGGTGTTTGGTATGATCGCGGCGCCGGCATCCACACTTATCGCTATCGCTGAACCTTAGTGCTTCTTCGCGAAGCTGCGACTGAAAAATTAATGACAATCGAACCCATTAGAGAAGCGGCCGCGCGAATCCGTGGCCACGTCCATCGCACACCGGTGGTTACGTCGAGTTCGTTTAATGAAGCGACCGGCAAAGAGGTCTTCTTCAAGTGTGAAAACCTGCAGCGGGCCGGCGCGTTCAAGATACGCGGCGCTACCAACAAGATCCTCTCGCTAACCGAGGACGAAAAAAAGCGGGGTGTGGCGGCTTTTTCATCCGGCAATCACGCTCAGGCGGTGGCGCTGGCATCGCGAGAAGCCGGCATTCGCGCCGTAATTGCGATGCCTGATGATGCACCGAAAGCCAAAGTGGCGGGCACGCGCGGCTATGGCGCTGAAATTATTTTCTATGATCGGCTGAAGCAGGATCGCGAGAAGGTCGCGGTGGAAATTGCCGAACGCGACGGTCGCGTAATGGTGCCGCCCTATGATGATTACCTCATCCTGGCGGGGCAGGGCACGTGCGGTCTTGAGTTGATGGAGGAAATCCCTGATCTCGATTGTTTGTTGACGCCATGCAGTGGTGGTGGCTTGTTTGCGGGCGTCAGCCTTGCTGCCAAGGCATTGAATCCGCGGATTCGTTGTTTCCCGGTGGAGCCGGATACTGCGGACGACACGCGCCAGTCGTTTGAAAAGGGCGAGCGGGTCTCGATTCCGCCGCCGCCGACAATCGCTGACGGCTTACGCGTTCAGTCGCCGGGCACGCTGACCTTTCCCATTTTGCAGCAAACCGCCGAAGACGTTTTGACGGTTACGGACCAGCAAATTATGAAGACGATGAAGTTTCTGCTCTTCAGGATGAAGATGCTGGTTGAGCCGTCGGGGGCCGCCGCCGCGGCTGCTGTGCTTTTTGGCAAACTGCCAACTGACACAAAAAAGGTCGGTGTCGTACTTTCCGGCGGGAATATCGACGCTGATCTGTTGTCCAGGATATTAAGCGCGGAAGGAGGTCGCGAGTGACGTTCTTACTATCATTGTTGGACGTGCCGGCACAGGGGGAACGGATCGCCCGAGACCCATGGATCCCTTTGATCCTGGTGTCGATGGTTGCGTTAATCCTGGCCGTAGTCTTTGCGGCTGGCTTGGTGTTCTTTCTGATCTGGTTCAAACGTCGCAAGCTCAAGCAAGCCGCGCAGTCTGGGGAATAATCCTGGCCGTAATTCCTCTGCGAAATCTCGACGCGCTCGGCGTCTGTGGTGAAGCCTCAACCTAATAATCCAAACCAATCCCACACATTGAAGACTTCGCCAATGCCAAACGACGCGAGGTTGGCAATGATGATGCATGCAAAGTCGCGCCACATCGCCCGCGATCCCGGTTCCTCAGTTTGATTGAACGCGAGCCAAAACAAGGTGCACTCCGCCACGGGGGCAAAGGTCTCGGCTACCAGCAGGTACCACAGTCGTTGCTCGGCGGAGAAAAGGAGTGGCAAAACGAGCGTGACGATGGGGTAGGTGCATGCCGTCAGCCAAACGCCTGCGAGCAGTCTCCGCTTCCACGAGTGCCGCCGCGACAATCCAACCAAAAGGATCGGAGTTTCGATCAGAATTGTCAGCAGGTAACCGAAAGGCAGGAAGATCCAGAGTTCGTTTGGCGACATAACAATCAGGAGCAGTCGGCAGAAGCACTCGGCCGGAGTTCAGAGCATCTTCAGAAGAAAAGGCGCCTCGGCCACCACATGCGCGATTGCCACAGTGAAATAAATATCGCGAGCCGTGGCGTAATCTATTGAGAACCCGATCCAGAGAAGCAACACCGCCAGAACTCCCAGGACGAGCGCTGCACCGACGAGTTTAGGAAAACCGCGCGGATGACGAGCGAGAGGAACGCTCCCAGCCTTCCAAATTGAATCGCGCCGCAAGTGCCTCACGTCGTTTCCTGTCTCGACTGCGGATCGGGTTATTGGCGCAATCAGAGGCAGCGCCACTATCCAAACACCGTAGTGCAACATCTCCAGAAACAGGTGAACTGAAACCAAAATCCGGCTGGGAATATTTGGCAACAACTCAGCTCCCGCATGCTGAGTGATTCGCCAAAACAATCCGTTGTCATTCCCGAGTTCAGGCGCACTGGCCTGCACCCAGATAATTCCCACCAGCAACAGCGGCAACAGCGACAGACAGCGGTGATAAACCGGAAGCCATGCTCGACGAGTGGTGCGAAGGTGACGATCCAGAAACCAGAGCGCGACTAGTGGGTGCAAATAAACTATAGCTAGACTGAAAAACTCAGGCTGGAGCCAGTTGATCGCACTGATGCTGAGCGCTAATGGGATGGCCCACGACCAATCGCGACGTTGACGGTGTTTTCCGCGCAACCAGATCAGCACGCCGATCCAAAGCAAGAGCAACGTATTCCAGGTAGCCAGGATGTTGATCCATGCGACCGGGGTTAACGCAGTCCAGTTGTAGAGGAAAGGCAGCGCGAGGTAACACGCAGTGAGAAGGCCGATTCCAATGAACGCGGTCAGGAAAAAGTTTCGCGACTTGCCGAGTCTGAGCGGCAGACGCATGAGGAAATAACGAAACTCAAACCAGTTATGCGGACCGGCGAAAAGAAAAACCGTGACGATGGAAACCTGCAGCGGGAGCCAGCTGGCGAGCAAGGCTGAGAGAGTGGCACAAGCGATTAGGACCGTTGCAAAAACACCCGCGCTTAGCTGCGGGTTGGCCCATGACGTTCCTATGGAGTTTGAAGCAGATACGTTCAACGACATGTTTGATTGCGGCAGATTTTCCACCAGAGGCGTAATCATGGCGAAAGTTTTTGCGTTAGACAAGCCTTACCGCAGCGACTCAATGGTCGCTCTTCTCGGCGCATTCTCGGCGCAGAGAGCGCCGAGTTAGCGCAGAGGTCCTGAATTAGGTTGCCCAAGGCAAGACTATTGACTTCAGGAGTCGGAATAGTGGAGAGTAATGGAGAGCCAGCCTTGGCTTGAACTAACTGACGGATTTCGTCACCCTCGTCCGGCGCATTAGCCGGCAGTCTTCACAAAAACACAGCCATCGAAATCGGAATCAGCTGCCCTTTATCCGTTTAAAGATAAGTGCGCCATCCGGATTTCATCGATGGCAGCTTCAACTCAAACCGGCGTCAGAGTTGAATTTCAAAGTCTAAGACAGTTTTCGTAAGCAAAGTTGCCCTTTCTTGCGCGAACCCTACCGGCGGCGCCACCGGAAAAACATACCTCGTGAGTGTCTAATGAGTCTCTCAAATAGTATTCCCATTTCCGCAAATATCTGGCGAATTCTCGCGCTGAGTTCAGCTTTCGTTTTTGCCTATGCCACCGTATTGGCGAAACTGGGCCAGGACTGGTGGAACGACGAAAACTATTCGCACGGACTTCTGATTCCATTTGTGATCGGTTATTTCCTGTGGACCGAGCGCACCCGGCTCGCACGCGTGGCGGGCAGAGCTTCAATGACCTGGGGACTTTCCGCGGCTGTTCTTGCCTTACTTGCGCTATGGGCCGGCACTGCCGGCGCCGAGCTTTACCTGCAGAGAATATCTCTCGTCTTGATGCTCGCCGGGACTGTGGTTTATTTCTGGGGCTTTCGCCTGCTCCGACTCATGTTTGTCCCGTTGTTGCTGCTCTTGCTGGCGATTCCCATTCCCACAATTCTTTTTAACAAGATCGCTTTCCCGTTGCAGCTCTTCGCCTCGCGTTGCGCTGTTTGGGCCATGACGATGTTTGATATTCCCGTTTTACGGCAGGGAAATGTAATTGAATTGATGCCACTGGGCGCCAGGGAAACGAAGAAGCTTGAAGTTGTGGAAGCGTGCAGCGGCATTCGTTCGCTGATGACTCTGCTCACTCTTGCAGTGGTCTTCGCTTATTTCACTCACCCTCGAACCGAAGGGAATGATGGAGGAGACGACCACTCCGATCGACCTGGCGGACCCGGCCTCATGACCAGCATTAAGCGACGCGTAAAAAGCTATGGCTTCTGGCGCTCTGTAATCATTGTTGGTTCAGCCGTGCCAATCGCAATCTTTACCAATGCTCTCAGGGTGAGCGGAACCGGAATACTCGCCCGATATTATGGGACAAAGGTTGCTGATGGTTTCTTTCACAGCTTCTCGGGATGGGTGATCTACATCGTCGCGTTTCTCATGCTGTTTGGTGTGGGATGGTTGCTTGATCGCTTCAAGCCGAAGACTGAGAAAGCATACGAGGCACCTTCAAAAAACGTCGCCTCAGTTCAAATCGTGGCGCTGGAAACCGGGGGAGGAAAATAAGATGAAAGCCTGGCGATTCGTTATTTTGTTTTCCCTGATCCTGGCCGGCGGCGTGGCAGTAAACGCCTGGGAGTATCTGGGCGAGGCGCGCGTCGAGCGCAAGGAATTGAGAGGATTTCCAAAGCAGGTTGGAAACTGGCAGCAGACGGGCGGCGACAAGCAGTTTGATAATGAGACCATGGCGGTCCTGAAGGCCAGTGATTATGTGCTGCGTGATTATCGCGGCTCTGATGGCCGCGCTATGAATTTTTATGTTGGCTATTACGCCAGCCAGCGTGACGGCGCCACATATCATAGTCCGCTAAATTGTTTACCGGGCGCCGGCTGGGTAATGAGCGAACCCGGAACTATCACGATCTCTCCCAAGGGCAGGGCCCCTTTTGTAGCCAACCGTTACATCATCCAAAACGGCGACACCAAGGACCTCCTGGTCTACTGGTATCAGGGTCGTGGCCGTTCAGTTGCAAGTGAATACTGGGGGAAGATTTACACGGTCGTTGACAGTGTGAGCATGCGTCGATCGGATGGCGCAATGGTGCGAATAACCACCCCAGTTTCAAATTCCGAACCAGCCGCACTGCAGGCCGCTGCCAACCTCGCTGCAGAAGTGTCAACCATTCTGCCCGAATTTATTCCAGACTGAACGGGTCTGGAAGAATCAACCTGACCGCATTCAAGAGAATGAGTCACCGCGCCGGAAAGTCTAAATAAAGAACCCGAAAATTTAAGGAAGCGATAGCCGATTGGGCTTTTGATAATAGTGTCTCGACTCCCGGGGCCCATCGACGTGGCATTGCCCGCCACGGATTGGGAAGGGGGTAGACAAACGAGACAGGAAGTCGCCGGCACCTGATCAGTCAGGAATTCAGAGCTTTGCGACTAACGAAAGGAAAGAGATGAAAAACGAGTGCCGAGTTAAGCTTTATCACGCCACCCTTCTGTCCGTCCTCCTGGCCGCAGTTTTCGCAATCAGCGGTTGTGCCAATCCCGAAAAAGCCAAGATTGCCCATGTAGAGAAGGGCGAAGTTTACCTGAAAGACGAAAAGTTTCAGGAAGCCTCGCTCGAGTTTCGCAATGCAATCCAGATCGACGAGAAACTGGCTTCGGCACACTGGGGTCTGGCTCGCGCGTATGAAGGCCTCCAGCGTTTTCAGGAAGCCTTTGAGGAGTTGCGCAAGACTACAGAACTCGACCCTGACCATCTCGACAGTCGGGTAAAACTCGGCAACTACTACATCGCCGCCGCGCGGAACAATACACAGTTCATCGCTGAAGCAGAACGGTTAGCGAAAGCGATTCTGCAAAAAGATCCTAACCACGTCGAAGGTCACATTCTAATGGGCAGTGTTCTTTATGCCCAGAACCAGCGCGAACAGGCATTCGCTGAAATCAACCACGCGATTGGGTTGGATCCGAAGCGCGTGGAATCCTACCTGAGCCTGGCTCGCTTCTACATCGTCACTAACGACAAAACGAAGGCTGAAGAAACTTACCGGCGCGCGATTTCCGTGAACGACAACTCGGGGCTGGCCCACACTGAATACGGAAAATATCCTGGTCCAGCAAAACCGTCTCGGCGAAGCGGAAGCAGAGATGATCAAAGCGGTAGCCGTAGACCCGATCAACCGCCAGTCAAGATTCGTACTCGCCAGTTTCTATCTCATCAATAAACAGATGGATAAGGCTGAGGTCGCTTACAAGGCGCTTGCCGACCTCGACAAAGACAAACCGGAAAGTCAGGCAGTTTTGGCCGACTTCTATTCTTCAGTCAATCGTCTGGATGAAGCGATTGCCATCTATCAAGGCATTCTGGGTTCGTCGCCCGATTTCACTCAGGGCCGGTATCGCCTGGGCGAAATCATGCTGATGAAGGGCGACACTGTTGGGGCAATGGCCCAGGTTGATGAAGTATTGAAGAAAGACAGCCATGACAGGCAGGCATTGCTTTTGCGAGCGCGAGTGCGCGCGCAAACAGGTGAGGTCAGCGACCTGCTGGCGGCAGTGGAAGACTTGAAAGAAGTACTGGTGCAGGAACCAAATTCGCGCGCCGGACTCTATTTCATGGCCCAGGCGAATTTCAATCTGGGTAACATGGACCAGGCCCGCGGCTTCGCCGGCGATCTCGAAAGAAACTATCCCGACTACATTCCCGCCAAACTGATGCAGGTCCAGATCAGTCTGGCAACCGGAGACACTAAAGCAGCGCAGCGCCTGGCCACCGAGCTGATCGATCGGGTCAACCAAACTGCCCCAGACCGCAATAGTTCACCGCAGATGCTGGCCGAAGTTCGCGTGAAAGCTTATCTCTCGCGCGGTTCCGCATCGCTGGAACAGGGAAACACCGCGGCCGCGCGCAAGGACTTTATGCTGGCCCGCGATGTGTCGCCACGAGATACCTACGCCTATATCAGTTTGGCCTCGGTTGCTTTGGCTGAAAACAAACCTGACGAAGCGATTGGCTTTTACGAGAACGCGTTGTCCATAGAGAGCACCAATTTCAACGCGCTGGGCGGATTAATCCGACTCTACGCGCGTGCTAACGACGCCGGCAAGGCCCACGCTCGCGTGGACCAGGTCCTCGGCGCTTATCCGACAAACGCATCGCTGCATTATCTCAAGGCCCAGGTTTACGGCTTCGAGCGCAATTCCGGTCAGGCTGAAGTTGAGCTGCGCAAGACCCTTGAACTGGATCCGAATTACATCGCGGCCTATTCGTCGCTCGGCGCTTTGTTTGTCAACACCAAGCAGACGGATCGCGCGATCGCTGAGTATCAGAGAATTCTCGAACGCCGTCCTGACAACGCCACGGCCCACACGCTGATCGGCATGCTCGACGACTCGCGGCAGAATTACGACGCCGCAGCCGAAAGTTACAAGAAGGCGCTGGGCAAGGATCAGAATTCAACCATCGCCGCTAACAATCTTGCCTGGCTGTACGCAGTAAACGGCAAAGGCAATCTCGATGAAGCGGTGCGGTTGGCCCAGGGAGTGGTGCAGAAGAATCCGAACATTCCGGGGTTCGTCGACACGCTTGGTTGGGTCTACTACAAGAAAGGACTCTACGGTGCGGCGGTCGAACAATTGCAAAAGGCGGTCTCCCTGGATGAACGCGCCGCTAAAACCATGAACGGTGCTCCTTCGGCGAACTACCGATACCACCTCGGCATGGCTTTGAAAGCCCGCGGTGATAAAGAAGCTGCGCGCCGAGAGCTTGAATTGGCCGTGCGCTTGAGCGAGAAGTCGCCATTCGCTGAAGCCGGCGAAGCACGCAACGTTTTGGCTACGCTGTAAGTTTGGACGACCCGCAGCAGCGGGTGCCCAGTTAGATAGCCGGTTTGCCCCGGCTTTTCCCAAGGAGTGCAGCCCCATGAGTGTTGAATTTCGTCAACGGACGCCAGGTGAATACGCAAAAATCGCCTGGAAACGAAAATGGTTGATCGTTCTACCGGCAATTGCCATAGCCACGGCAGTTTCGTGGGTCGTATATCAACTGCCGGATCTGTACGAGTCGTCAACCTTGATCGTGGTCAAACCTTCGACGCTGCCAAACTCCGTCGTCCCCACCGCAACCGAAGACAGCCTCACCCGCGAGATCAATAGCATCGCGCAGGTGGTGACCAGCCGGAGCTCGCTTGAGCCGCTGATCGAAAAATTCGATCTCTACAAAGCGGAACGACAACGCGGCGAGCCGATGGAAACGATCATCGAGTATATGCGCAAGAGCATCAACGTTGCTGTCAACACCAGTCGGAACGACATCACCAACGGTTTCAATATCACCTATCGCGGTCGCAACGCTAAAACCACACAGGCTGTGACCGCTGAATTGGCCAGCAAGTACATCAACGAGCAAACAAAAAACACCATCAACTCCACCAGTTCCGCCAAACAGTTTATCGATCAGCAGGTTAACCAGACGAAAGAAGAGCTTGACGCGGTGGACAATGCGCGACTCGACTTCATGCAGAAAAACGTCGGCAACCTGCCGACTGAAGCTGCTTCTTTGGTGGGCCAGTTAACCGGACTGCGCGAGCAACAGAAGGCTTATATCACCGAAACCGGCCGCCTGCAGGATCGTCGTTCGGCGCTGACCAGCCAGCTCGCTTTGGTTAAGAAATCGTCGGACCAGGTGAAGGATGATGTCGCGGAAAATACAACCGATCCGAAAACCACACTTGCCTGGTCCCAGCTTGTTTCGCGAAAGGCAGATCTTGATTCACAGCTGACGCGCATGCTGACCGAGTTGCGGCCCAAGCACCCTGACGTGCTCGCCAAGCAGGCTGAGGTTGAGTCAGTCAAAGCCGCAATGGATCAGATGGTCCTTGAATGGAAGGATCGCATCAGGGAGAAACAGGACAAGCTTCGCGATCGGCCGGATCTGACGGTGGCCAATCTCGAGTCAGAATTGCAATTGGTTGACGGCGAGGCTAAACGCGGCCAGACAATGCTCGGCCAGATCGATCTGCAAATTGCCGAGGTCTCCGCAAGGTTGAATAGAGTTCCTGGAACTGACGTGGCGCTCGGTGCTTTGGAACGTGATTATCAAACCAAAAAGTTTGCGTACGATCAGCTTCTTCTGCAGCAACAAAAAATTGGACTGGGTGCTGACGCTGCGAGCCAGCAGCAGGGCGAAGGCATTCAAGTGGTCGACTCAGCTAATCTGCCGTCGCGCCCGGTTGCTCCTAAACGCCTCGTGCTGATGGGCGGCGGAGTTGGGCTCGGCCTGATGGTAGGCTTTCTCCTTGTTGGCCTGCTGGAAGTGCCGCGACTGCTGACCATTCAAACGAGCGCCGACGCCGCTCACTACACATCTCTCCCCGTCCTCGTAACTCTCCCTGTACTAATGACACCTCGGGAGGCGCGAGCTGTTCCGCGCCGGCGCAAGTTGTTGCTGGCCGCAGGAATTGCGGCGATGGTTTTGGCAATTCCCGCGCTGGCCCTGGTTCTGAAGTTGACCCAGGTGTTTGAACGTTTTGCGGTCTAACGTCCCAACTGAAATCAATCCGGCCCAACCACTGGCCGGTTTTGGAGGCAACTAAAGTGTACGCAGAATTTTACGGTCTAAAAGAATTGCCCTTCGCGCTAACGCCTGATCCGCGCTTCATTTATTTCACGCCCTCGCACACGGAAGTGATGGCTAACCTTCACTACGGGATCGAAAGCGGCAAGGGTCTGGTTGTGGTGACAGGCGAAGTGGGCACGGGCAAGACGACAATCCTGCGTTGGATGATGCAGCGGTTGGATCGCTCTGTGTTAGTCGCTTACCTCTTCAACCCGCGTTTGTCAGTTCCTGAGTTTTATCAGCAGCTCGCGAGTTTGCTCGATGTGCAAAACTGGGAAACCAAGCCGGAATTTCTTGTGGCTCTGGGCCAGGCGCTCGAGTCGCGCCACTCCCGCGGGCTGCGTACCGTTTTGATCATTGACGAAGCACAGGGCCTTTCGCCCAACGTGCTTGAAGAAATTCGACTGCTCTCAAACTTTGAATCAGACACAGCGAAGCAGCTGCAGATTGTGCTAACCGGCCAGCCCGAACTCCGCGACGTCCTGAACAATCCAAATCTGCGCCAACTCAAGCAACGCGTATCGCTACGCTGCTTGATCAAAGCGCTGCCCAACGTCGAAGAGACTGATCGCTACATCACCTCCAGACTTCTGGTCAGCGGCGCTGAGCGCACCGATCTCTTTTCACCCGGTGCGGTCGATTACATTTATCGCTGCACAGAGGGTATTCCGCGAAACATCAACAATATCTGTGACAACGCGCTGTTGGCCGGGTTTGCCGCCGGCGAATTAACAATCAGCAGATCGATTATCGAAGAAGTCGCAGAGAGTTTCGACATGCTGCCGCGATTAGAGCGCGGGATGCCCGTCGGAGAAGAAAAGGAAATGCCGGCACGAATCTTTTCCAGCGCAGGCCGTGCGGAACTTTGGGCCGCAGGCAATGGAAATGGGAACGGTGACGCCACGAACTAGTCGTTTGTTCGACAAACTTAAGTTTGTCGGACTTTAAGGAGAAGTGATGGGCAGAGTTTTTGAGGCAATCAAACGTTCGGGTGCCGCTCAACCGGGTAGCGCTTCCGCCCACCGGCAACCGAATTCAACATCTCGCGGCGAAGCCCGCAATCACCGAGCAATTCCCTCGGCCCAGCAGATCGAAGAGCAGCTGTTTAGTCTCTCTTCGATCCTCGGTCGCGCGGAAGAACCGGTGAACAGTTCAGCGTTCACTGCGCACACTGCGAATGCATTCGACGGGACGGCACTCCCCGACGGAACAGCCTCGCGTGCTGCTGGGGCAACCTTGAACGCTGTCAGGCCGGCGCGCGCCACGAGTTTCGTCGCTTACGACGTTGCCGCGGCGCGCGTCGAGCCGCATCTTGTGGCCATTACCCAACCACGTTCCGCCTATTGCGAACAGTATCGTTCCTTGCGAACGCGCATTCTGCAGGCCGGCGAACGAGAACAGATGCGCACGTTTGTGATCACGAGCGCCGGAATGGGTGAAGGGAAAACACTCACCGCTCTGAACCTAGCCTGGCTCCTGGCCCAGACGGAAGGCGTGCGATGTTTGCTGATCGACAGTGATTTGCGCCAGCCCTGCGCGACGGAATATCTGGCGATTGATGCGCCCCGCGGTCTTTCAGAAGTACTTGGAGGAGAACTAAACCTTCAGGAGGCGATCGTGCGTTTGGATCCGGCCGGTCTGTATCTTCTGCCGGGCGGCCAGCCGCGCGACGACGTTGCTGAATTGCTTTCCGGCCCCACCTACGCCGGAGTGATTGCCCAGGCGCGAAGGATGTTCGACTTCGTGATCATCGATGCGCCGCCGCTGGGAATCTTCACCGATGCCAATGTCCTGATTAATCGCGCTGACGGCGCCTTGATGGTCGTGCGGGCCGGCAAGACGCGCTATGCGGCCGTCGACCGGTTGCTCGAAACGCTGCCGCGCGAGCGCATGCTGGGAGTGGTGTTGAATCGGGCCGAAGAAGGACTGGAATCAAATTCCTACAATTATCAACAACGATATTACCGCCGGCCACAGGAGAGTTTGCCGGACGAAGAAGTGTTGGAACTGATCACTGATCTTGAAGAGGAAGATACGGAGGTAGCAATCGCAAGTTGAGAGCTTCCCGCGCAAATACCAGGACCACTCTATTGCTTCTCGCCGAAGCTGTACTTGTTTTCGGCGCGATCATAGGAGCGGTGTATCTGCGTCTTGGCATGGAAGATGGCCACGAGGAATTGCTGGCGCGCCAGGGACTACTGAAAACTGGGCTGGCAACGGTTTTCTGTCTGGCTGCCTTTTATCTTTTCGATCTTTACGACTTTATCGTAATGCACGACCGGCGCGAGCTCGTGCTGCGCTTGATCCAGGCGCTGGGCCTTGCGTGGATAGCCCTGGCCTTTGCGTTCTACGCGTTTCCTCAAGTGATGCTGGGCCGCGGTATCTCGCTGATCGCCTTGCCCCTGGCCCTTACGCTCATGGTTGGCTGGCGCGTCTCGATTCACTGGCTATTGGGCCACCCCGACTTCGGCGAGAAGATTTTGATAGTTGGCTCGGGAGAACTCGCCGTAGAAGTGGCGCGTGAAATGCTCAACCGGCCGGACGCCGGGTATCGCATTGCCGGCTTTGTTGGCACTGATCCGCAGATGCTTGGCAAGAGTTTGATAAATCCGCGCATGATCGGATTGACTTCGGAACTGCATCAAGTGGTCCAGCGCGAAAACATCGATCGAATTATCGTGGCCATGGGCGAACGTCGCGGACAGTTGCCGACGGCCGAATTGTTGCAATTAAGTCTGACCGGCAAAGTCAATATCGAAGAAGGTGCATCTTTTTATGAACGAGTCACTGGCCGCGTTTCGCTGAGCATGATTCGTCCTTCGTGGCTGATTTTTTCCAGTCGCGGCCGACAGACACGAATTTCGGGTATCGCCCGTAACATCGTGCATCGCATTGTCGCCCTTATTGGCGGACTGCTGTCGTTCCCGATAGCGCTTGTCGCTGCGATGTTAATAAAGCTGGAATCGCCAGGCGGCGTTTTTTACAAGCAGGAGCGGGTCGGGAAAAACGGCGTTCCCTTCAATGTAATCAAGTTTCGCTCGATGCGTGCTGATGCTGAGAAGGCAGGTCCGGTTTGGGCCAGCCAGAACGACGATCGCACCACGCGGGTTGGCCGGTTCATCCGTAAGACTCGTATCGATGAAATTCCTCAATTCTGGAACATCCTGCGCGGGGAAATGGACTTTGTGGGCCCGCGACCAGAGCGTCCCCACTTTGTTTCACAGCTAGCTGAGGAAATTCCTTATTACGAACAGCGACACTTGATCGCGCCGGGCCTGACTGGCTGGGCGCAAATCAAATATCCTTATGGAGCTTCGATTGAAGATGCGCGGCAGAAGCTTCAATACGATCTTTACTACATCAAGAACCAGAGTTTGATGCTCGACGCAACAATTCTGTTTGAGACGATAAAGATCATCCTGTT
Organism: Pyrinomonadaceae bacterium; assembly: GCA_963724185.1. Taxonomy (GTDB): domain Bacteria; phylum Acidobacteriota; class Blastocatellia; order Pyrinomonadales; family Pyrinomonadaceae; genus PSRF01. Next base: position 1,450,316 of record CAVRTN010000004.1, read on the forward strand.
TGGCCGTGGCCGTTAAGTAAGGGAGCGCGAACTCGCTCTTAGATAGGTTTGGAGGTTTTCACTATGAAGTCACTAAACAAATTCCTGACGACATTGTCGCTGGCAGTGTTGGTTTCCGGCGGAATCGAGGCGAATGCCCAGATTCCAACCCAGTCTCCAACAACACCGCAGTTGGTTCCAGCCGTAGACGGTGCGAAAACACGGCAACGTACGGTATCGAAGCCGGCGGACCCGGAATCAAGTGAGTCGAAGAGTGCAGACAACTCCTCTGACGTCATCGTGATGGATGCTCCATCGAAACCAGCAAACGCTAAGAAGACTGAGTTGAGCGCTTCAACGAAATCGATCGGCGCCACCAACGCTGGTCAACCAGGAACGAGCGATAACTCGCAGGCAGAAGCCAACAATCGGCACGAAACGGCTTCCGAAGAGGCCGCGATCGTTCCCTACTACAACAACTTTTTCAACACTTACCGGCTCGGACCGGAAGATATCATTTCGGTAAACGTGTTCGGACAGGATCGATACTCGCGCACTGGTATCACCGTTCCTCCCAGTGGCCGAGTTTCGCTCGCGCTGATCCCCGGCGGCATTTTTGTTAACGGCAAGACTGTGGAAGAAGTGGCCGAAGCGATTACGAAGAAGTATGACGAATTCATCATCGAGCCGCAGGTGTCAGTTTCACTCGACAAGGCTTCGTCGTACCGCTACAGCGTGGTTGGCGATGTGGCGCAGCCTGGGATTCGACTCATGAATCGACGTCTCACCGTGACGGAAGCATTGAGTGAAGCCGGCGGCGTGTTATCGACGGGCAACAGAAGCAAAGTCGTCGTTTTGAGAAGACAAGCCAACGGTAACCTGGAGCCCATTGCGGTGAACGTTAGCGCTATCTACAAGGGCAAGGCTCCTGACACGACATATCTTGTGCCGGGCGATCAAATACTTGTACCCGGCAATAAACTGAAGAGCTTGCAAAAGATCATGACCTTCTTCCCGGTTCTGAATTTCGCGCGCATCTTCACCGGCGGGATTTTTTAAGGAGCAATCAGCAGACAGCAAACAGTAAACAGCCGGAGTGGGGGCAGTGAGGGCGTTCGGAACACGGAAACAGTTTTCACTCATGATGTTGCCTAAATTATCGATCTTAAAAACCAGACGCCTCCTGTTGCCGGCTGTTTGCTGTTTGATGTTTGCTGTTTGCTTCACCTCGGCGTCAGCCTCAACCTGGCAGCGTCAAAGAACATCATCCCTATCCTGGTTACACGCGGTATTCTTCGTGGATCAGAATCGCGGCTGGTCAGTCGGTAGCCGTGGCACTCTCCTGGCCACTACAGACGGCGGCAAGAGCTGGCAAAAAAAGGACCAGCCAACCACCGATGTCATTCGTGATGTCTACTTCCACGACGAACTCAACGGCTGGATCGTTTGCGAGCGAAATATTTACGAGCTCAAGTCAAACGATGAAGCGCGTTCCTACCTGATGAACACGGTGGACGGTGGGGAAACCTGGAAGCGCGTAGCGGTGCGAGGCGCCGACGCCCGGATAATGCGAGCGGTATTTGGGCACGCAGGGCGAGGCTGGCTTTTTGGAGAAGGCGGATCGATTTTCACTACTCACGACTCAGGAGCAACCTGGATTAAGACTGCAACTCCCACGCGCTATCTCCTGCTGGGCGGCGCCTTTATTGACGAACGAACCGGATGGTTGGTGGGCGCCGGGTCAACTCTTTTGCAAACTTCTGACGGCGGCGAAACCTGGCATCACGGCCGCCTCCAACAAACTGCGAACGTACGCTTTAACTCAACCTCGTTTGTGAACGCGCGTTTAGGTTGGGCTGTTGGCGGTGGTGGCGCCATCTATCGCACCTCCAATGGCGGCGCCTCATGGCAGGCTCAGAGTTCGAGCGTGACCTCGGATCTGTTTGACGTAAAGTTTCTGAATCCTTCTGAGGGCTGGGCCGTTGGCGCTGAGGGTGTCGTGCTTCACACAACCAATGGCGGTCTGCGTTGGACCGTAGAGCGTAGTGGCACACCCCACGCTTTAGAAAGAATATTTTTCACCGACCGAATGCATGGGTGGGCTGTCGGCTTTGGCGGCACCATCATCGCGTATGGCGGATCCGGCGTGGGTAACGTTGAACCGCCACGGCTGCGACGATAGGCGCCCTTTCCTCTTTCTACTCCCGATTTTTCCATATTTGGACGACCGAAACTTGCCACCTTTAGGTGGCTAGCCCGGAGGGCGAATAGGCCAGCCGTTTTACGGCTGGTTATCTGGGCGGGCTAATTCCGCAGACCGCTTCAGCGGTCTTTAACGATCCTCCAAGTCTGTTTCCAATCGTTTCTTTGTTGTGCCTTTAGCATGGTGCACTTTCTGGCTCTTCACGTAATCGATCACCCACCTCAGATCCTTTGAACCGAAACTAACAACGCCATAGCCTTCCTGCCAGTCAAGCAACTTTCGATTGGCGATCTCGTGATTGATGTAGAACGAACTGCCTCCTTTCAGCTTCCCGATCCATTCGCTGATCAACAGACTCGGCGGAATTGTCGCTACGAGATGAACGTGGTTCTCAATCCCATTAATGGCATGGAAGCAGACGTGCTTTGTCTTGCGGATCTGGTGTTCAAGGTAACGATGAACGCGCTGCTCAATCGAGTCGGTAAGAACAGGGTTATTCTTTTTTGTGTGCCAGATCAGATGTAGATTGATCTCGCTGTAGACATTCCGGGGCATCGTAGTCGCTAGCAGAAACCACCATAGTTAATTAGTCCAGTGCGGCGCGTGTCCGCGTCAGATCGACGTAATGCAAGAACTCGTTCAAAAGGGCATGTCGCTGAAGGTGAGTGGTGTGAAGAATCGAAAAAGGCCGCTGAAACGGCCTCTATTGAATTATGAGCGGACCTTACCAGCCGTAAAACGGCTGGCCTACTCGCCCTGCGGGCTAGCCGCCTGAAGGCGGCAGGGATTGTCCACTGCTCTCGCTCTCCTCAGCCGCCTCGCCCTGCTTCCTTTCCGGTCTGAGGTGAGGAAACAAGATCACGTCACGGATCGATTGGCGGTTGGTCACGAGCATCACGAAGCGATCGACGCCGATACCGATGCCGGCTGCGGGTGGCATGCCGTAAGACAGCGCGCGAATGTAGTCCTCGTCCATCAACATCGCTTCTTCATCACCACGTTCGCGTTCAGACATCTGATCGTTGAACCGTTCGTATTGCTCCTTCGGATCGTTCAACTCCGAAAATCCATTCGCGCATTCCATGCCGGCTATGAAGAGTTCAAAGCGTTCGGCGACAGTCGGATCTCCCGGCGAGGCCTTTGATAGAGGCGAGATGCGTTTGGGGAAGTCGGTGATCAGCGTTGGCTGCACCAGATGTTGTTCGACGTGCTGGTCAAAGAGCTCCAGTAAATTATCCTCGGTAATCTTTTCCTGGGGCGCAAACCGCGCGACACTGTCGCGCATCGTTAGCCGTTCAAACGGTTGCGAAAAATCAATGTCATGATCGCCAAACTTTACGTGGGTATGGCCCAGAGACTTGAACACCGTCGCCCGCAGCATCTGCTCGCAAAAATCCATCATCTGGTTCACGTCGGCATATGCCCAGTAAAACTCCAGCATCGTGAATTCGGGATTATGGCGAGTTGAAATTCCCTCGTTACGAAAGTTACGGTTCAGCTCATAAACCTTTTCGAAACCTCCAACCAGCAAACGCTTTAAATACAACTCAGGTGCGATGCGAGCGTAGAGTGGAATCCCCAGAGCGTTGTGATAAGTCTCGAAGGGCCGGGCCGCGGCGCCGGTTGGAAGCGGCGTCAGCATGGGCGTTTCAACCTCTATGTAGCCGTGATCATCAAGGATACGCCGCAACTCGCGAATCACTGCAGAACGCAGTTCAAAAACTTCGCGGGGAGTAAGTTCATTTTCCTCGCGATCGAGTTTCAAACTTCCGGCGATCAAATCCACGTAGCGCTGACGCTGTTTGATCTCAGGATCGCTTACCCCGTGCATCTTGTCGGGCAGCGGCAACAGAGCTTTCGAGAGAAACTGCAGTGTGCGCACATGAACAGAAAGTTCGCCGGTCTTCGTGATGAACAGGTAGCCTTCGACGCCGATGAAGTCACCGTGATCGAGTAACTCCAAAAGTTTCCAACCGGCCCCCTCGTCTTCGATTACCCCGCCGGTGGAATTGTTAACTGCCTTCGCATCAGCTTTGCGAACATAAATCTGCAAACGCGTTACGCCATCCGACAAATGGACGAACGCGGCTTTGCCCATTACGCGTGGCGGAGTGGCGATACGCCCCGCGAGGCGAACTGACTTGTCACTGAGTTGTTGATTAGCGAGTTCGATTGCTTCCGCTGGAGGCCGCTGGCCCTCCGGCGCTTTGGGTTCAAAGGCACGGAATTTTCCGACCACCGTAGTGATCGTGTCTTCTTTTCCCTGTTCCACGATCTGGCTGCGTTCGAATTTGTTTGGATAGGCATTCCCTACCAGCACGCGCAACGAGTCGAGATGCTCATGACGCGCGTGCGTTTGATCGTTTTCTTCGATGAAGGGAATCGTCAATCCTGGCTCCTCTGGTGAAACGTTGATTATAGAGAGCGAGGTAGAACAGAGCAAACCACTTGGCGCTTTAGTAGAGACCTAATAGAAGACTTTCTCTGCGAAGTCTCGGCGATCTCTGCGGCTCCGCGGTTAATATCTCTACAACCCACTCACCGCAAGACGCAGAGTCCGCCGAGCTAACGCAGAGGTCTGAAATCAGGTCACCACCTGTCGCTTTAGCGGGGCGCAACGCCTCATGCTAGATTACTCTCAGTTTCATGAAGGAAAAGATTCTGAGCCTGGAAAAACTGCTCGGGGTGCGTAAAGGTCTGCGCGCTGCGGGGCGTCGTCTGGTGTTTACCAACGGAGTTTTTGACCTGCTGCACGTCGGTCACGTGCGCTATCTGCACGAAGCTCGCTCATTGGGTGACGCCCTTGTAGTCGGCATTAACAGCGACCGGACCGTGCGTGAACTGAAAGGCGAAGAACGTCCCGTTACCAACGAGAGCGAGCGCGGCGAGATACTGGCTGCGTTGCGCAGCGTCGATTACGTGATCATTTTTGATGACATTTCCCCGCGCTCGCTGATTGCGCAGCTGCTGCCGGATGTTCTTGTCAAAGGCGGCGATTGGGGGCTCGAACAGATTCACGGGCGCGAAGAGGTGGAAGCTGCGGGCGGCAGGGTTGTGTCGCTGCCGTTTGTGACTGGATCGTCGACGACTGGGATCATCGAGAGGATGAAGGTGAAAAAGTAATAAGTGATAAGTGATGAGTGATGAGTAGCACGGCCAAAACAAGTAGCAACCTGCAGAGCGCATTGCAGTCCGTCACTGAAACGGCGGAGTTTAAGCGCACTGTTGCCGAAATCAATCGCGGCGCCCGTGTTGTTTCAATTAGTAGTCTCGTAGCGAGTTCGGCGCGGGCGCTCGTACTCGCCACACTCCAACGCGAGACCAGGAAAACTTTTGTTGTAGTCACGCAGGCAAATCGCGACCTTGAGCCGTGGGAAGGCGATCTGCGGTTCTGGTATTGCGCGTTGGCTGGCAAGAATCGCGGTGAAAACGAAGTCTTGACCTTGCCTGGATCGGAAAACGATCCCTACGCCGGTTCATCTCCGCATCCCGAAACTCTTGAACGTAGAGCTCTCACCCTCTGGCGACTGGCTCAACGCTCTCCGGATTTTGTTCTGCTCACTGGCCGTGCATTGGCGCGCCGCACAGTGTTTCCTGCGGAAATCCTCGAGGCGGGCGCGGTACTAGCGCGTGATGAAACTCATTCACCCAATGAACTGGTTGAGAGACTCGTCGCCGCTGGTTACGTTCGGGAAGATCCAGTAGCTGCCGTGGGCGAATTCTCAATGCGGGGAGGCATCGTTGATGTCTGGTCGCCCGGACAGGAGAAGCCGGCCAGAATCGAGTTCTTCGGTGACGAAATAGATTCCATCCGTGCGTTTGATCCGGAGACGCAGCTCTCCACCAGTCAACTAAAGTCGATCGAGATTGTTCCGATGCGCGAGTTGACAGTGCAGCCGGACGATTTCCGCCTGTGGGCCATGGCGGCGAGGGAACGTTGGGGCGACGAACGTTTCGCGCGAGCTTTGCGCGATCGCACCGAATTTGCCGAGGAAGGAGAGGGCTTTGCGGGATGGGAATGGCTGATGCCGGTACTGCGGCAAAGAAGTGCAACCGTTCTTGATTACTTGAAAAATGCTGTTCTCGTTGTCGATGAGCCGTCGGCCCTTGATTCCTATCTTGGCGAAGTCTACCAAACGCTCGCCGATCGTTATGAGGACACTGACAATGCGGATGACATTGCAGTGCGACCCGACGAGCTCTATCTCACGGCGGATGAGTTACGCGAAAAACTGAATGAGCGTCAAAGAGTCGAGTTGCGCATGTTGGGCCGATCTGCTGCTGAACTCGACGAAGGTGTGTCGTTGGACGCGGAAGCTCCCAAGGTGCAACTCGGCCGGACGCGGAGTGTTCGGCAACGGCTGTTTCTTTTTCCGGTTGCTGAACAGGCGCCGGAAGTTGAATGGAAGACGCAGTCAGCGCGGAAATACCACGGTCGCGTTGCCGACCTCGCAGACGACCTGGTCACGACACAAGAGGCCGGTACGACGTCACTGTTTGTAATGCCCAGTCTGGGTGTCGCCGAACGCGTTGCGGAGATCCTGGCTGAGTATGACATCAACGCGAGGCTCAGATTGTTGGAGAATTCCGCTGAGGAATCTGATACGAGTGGGACGCAACCTAGTCAAACGATCGTGACCGTAGGCCGACTTAGCGGCGGATTTGAAATGCCCGCGGCAAGTCTATCAATTCATCTCGAGGAAGATTTGTTTGACGAGGCAGGATCGCAGTCGCTTGAGCGGCGCGCGCCGGCAACAGACGGCAGACGGCAGACGGCGGACGGCAGGAAGAAGAAGCGATCGAAGACGGCAGCGTTTCTTTCTGATTTTCGAGACCTCCGAGTTGATGACTACGTTGTCCACGTTGATCATGGAATTGGCCGCTTTGGCGGTTTGCAAACGCTCGACCTCGGCGGACGCAGCGGCGAGTTTATGTTGCTGTACTACCTCGAGGACGCGAAGCTTTACGTTCCGGTTGAGCGGCTGGATTTGGTCCAGAGATTTTCCAGCGCTGAGGGCCATCAACCAACGCTCGATCGGCTGGGCGGACTCGGCTGGCAAAGAACGAAGGCACGTGCGAAGCGAGCCATGCGCGACATGGCCGACGAGCTCCTGCGCCTTTATGCGGAGCGCAAACTAGTTGGCGGGTATGCGTTTGCAGCCGACACACCATGGCAGCAGGAATTTGAAGGTGGATTCGAATACGTGCTGACTGCGGATCAGGAAACAGCGATTGAGGATGTGAAGCACGACATGGAAGAGCCGACGCCGATGGATCGCCTGCTGTGTGGCGATGTGGGTTATGGCAAAACCGAAGTCGCCATGCGCGCTGCATTCAAGGCTGTGATGGAAGGGAAGCAGGCAGCTGTACTCACGCCGACGACGGTCCTGGCTTATCAACACTACGACACCTTTCGCACGCGTTTCGCGCCGTTTCCCGTAAAGATTGAACTGCTCTCGCGCTTTCGATCACCCAAGGAACAAAAAGAGATTTCGAAACGGGTTGAGGCCGGGGACGTTGATGTTGTGATTGGAACGCACCGGCTGCTGTCAAAGGACGTAAAGTTTAAAGAACTCGGAATCGTAATAGTCGATGAGGAGCAACGTTTTGGCGTGGCCCATAAAGAGCGTTTGAAACAACTCAAGAAACGCGTGGATGTGCTCACACTTTCGGCGACTCCGATTCCGCGCACACTTAACATGTCATTGAGTGGGCTGCGCGATATGTCATTGATTGAAACCCCGCCTCGCGATCGTCTTGCGATCCAAACGCAGGTAGTGCAGTTTTCGGAAAACGTGATCAAGTCTGCAATTGAGCTCGAGTTGGGCCGCGGCGGTCAGGTGTTTCTAATACACAATCGCGTCGAAACGATTGAGACGATCGCCGCGCTGGTTAAGCGCCTGGCGCCGCAAGTACGCCTCGCAGTCGGGCACGGACAGATGAACGAGAAGGAAATGGAACGCGTAATGCTCGATTTCATTGAGCATAAGTATGATGTGCTGGTTGCCACCACCATCATCGAGAACGGGATAGACATCCCCCGCGCCAACACCATCATCATAAACCGCGCCGATCAATATGGTCTTTCTCAGCTTTATCAACTGCGTGGACGTGTAGGGCGTTCGAACCGACGGGCTTATGCCTACCTTTTGATTCCAGGTGAGGGTGAGCTTTCTCCCATCGCCAAGCGCCGTCTGGCGGCAATTCGAGAGTTTTCCGATTTGGGGGCCGGCTTTCGCATAGCGGCTCTGGATCTTGAACTGCGGGGGGCCGGCAATCTGCTTGGCGGACAGCAGTCGGGCCACATGGATTCGCTGGGGTTCGACCTTTATACTCAAATGCTGGAACGCACGGTGGCGGAGTTACGCGGCGATGTGGTTGAAGACGAGACGAGCGTTTCCATCAATCTTGGCGTTGATGTGGCAATTCCCGATGAGTACATCAGCGACATGGGGCAGAGGTTAAGAACCTATAAACGCGTTTCATCGGCCAGGGATGAGGTCACGCTGGCCGGCATTCGCCAGGAAACGCAGGATCGGTATGGGCGTCTCCCGGAGTCCGTCGAACAACTTTTTGGTTATGCGCGCCTGCGCCGGATGGCTGAGGAAGTTGGCGTGCTCTCAATCGACAAAACCGCCGACGGAATTGCGCTCAAGTTTAGTGAAAAAGCCCGAATTTCTCCGGAAAAGCTCGGTGTTTTCGTCAGTGCCCGGGAGGGCCGAATCTTCACGCCGACGGGCGTTCTGCGTATGAATCTAAACGATGATGAGCACGACCAGCCACTTGAAACGGTCCGTGGCGCGTTGCTCGAACTGAGGTTGGACGGATAGAATCAGTCGCCATTGTGAGAGTATTTTTTGCGGCAATGTTTTTGCAGGAGTAATTATGAAATTCAAATTTAATGCGCTCGCGACCGCGAGTGTTTTTGTTTTAGCAATATTGTTATCGGTGGCCACCCCTGCCTTCGCTCAGGAAGGTGAATTACAAGTTGTTGATGAAGTCATTGCTCAGATAAACGACGACGTGCTCACGCTCTCGCGACTAAAGCGCGAAGCCACTGAACGCGTAAATGCGATGAAGCACAACGGCATGCCGGAGCAGCAGGCCCGGGACGAGGTCAGCAAGAAACAAGCCGAGCTGATTGCTACTCTCGTTAACGAAGCGCTTTTGCTGCAACGGGGTAAGGAACTGGAACTTGCGAGCGACGTTGAAGCGGAAGTTAACCGGCGCATGCTCGAAGTAGCGAAGGAACAGGGCATTACTTCAATCGAGAAGCTCGATGCCGCCATGCGTGAGAGCGGTGTAGATCCAGTCGCGACGCGCGCTACGCTTCGCACGGAACTGATGAAGCAGGCCGTGATTCAGCAGGAAGTTGATCGCAAGATCTTCTTTGGCCTGACGATGGACGAGCTTAAAAAGTATTTCGACGCGCATCAGGAAAAGTTTCGCAAGCCTGAGAACGTTACACTCTCCGAGATATTTCTGAGTTCAGCTGGTAAGAATGAGGCTGAAGTGAAAGCCCGGGCGAATGCGCTGGTTGCCCAGTTGCGCGCCGGCGGTGATTTTGCGGCGATTGCCACCACGAATTCCGAGCGGGAAGTGAATGGCGTGCGCGTCGCTCAACAAAACAAGGGCAAGGTGGGAACGTTTGAAGTGCCAAACTTGCGCGAAGATATTGCGAAGGCAATTAAGGACGTGAAAGCAGGAGGCGTCAGCGAGCCGCTCCGTAATAACGACGGATATCAGATTCTGCGCGTTGACGAACGAATTAGCGGCAGCACGGCTGCGACCTTCCAGGAAAACCGCGTTCGCGAAGCTATCACGATGGAGCGCACCGAGAAAGCGCGCGAAGAGTATCTGCAGAACCTCCGCAACGAGGCCTACATTAAGATTTCCGAAACTTATAAAGCCGCGGTTCTCCCTCTGCTAAAGATCAAGGAAGAAGTGATCGCCGAAAGCGGGCTCAACGATCCGAAGCCTGAAGAGAAGAAGAAAAAGGGACGGTTCCTGGGAATATTTCCAAAGCCGTAAGAATCACCCCGAACGTCGCGCCTGGCCGAAGCCCGCGCGTTAGCCAGGGCTCCTTAAATGATTTCCAAGAGAGCCCCAGGTAACGCGCGGGCTTCTGATATGCGCCTCGACCTCTTTCTTAAAGCGAGCCGTCTTTGTTCCCGGCGCACGATTGCTCAAAAAATCTGCGAGGCCGGACGCGTTTCCGTTAACGGTAGTTCTGCGAAGTCGTCGCACGCTGTGAAAGCCGGTGACGAGATCCTCATCAGTCGTCACGATAAGTTGATTACTGTGCGAGTGCTGTCGGTTCCAGCGGCGCGCCAAACTTCGCGGAAGGATGCAGGTACGTTGTATGAGGTAGTGAGCGAAGTAATGGTGGACGAGGAGAATTACCTACTTAGTTAATTCCGATCTCATTTACGATGAAGCGAAATCTGCTAATCCTTGTTGTTATTGTTCTAGTCTGTGGCGCCGGTTGCCACCAGCAATCGATTCTGGCGCACGAACCGAAAACGGCAAACACAGGTGCGAGCCAACCCAGCGATCCGCCGGCGGTTCAAGAGACGATAGCTCTGAAGCTCCCCTTAAAGAACCCGCGCATCGTTGTCCTGAAAAGCAAACGCCGGCTGGAACTCTATTCAGATGGCGCTCTGGTCCGGAATTACAAGATCGGACTGGGACTCAATCCGGTTCCGGACAAACTGCAACAAGGTGACCGTGCGACTCCTGAGGGAGACTTTTATATCTTCACGAGAAATGACAAGAGCGCTTTCTACCTCTCGCTCGGGATTAGTTATCCAAATGTCGAAGATGCCGAGCGTGGTTTGCGCGATGGCCTGATTTCGCGATCGCAGCACGACGCGATCGTCAGGGCCATCAAACGAAAAGCCACTCCTCCGCAGCACACTCGACTCGGTGGCGATATCTACATCCATGGAAACGGCGCGAGCAGCGATTGGACATGGGGTTGCGTGGCGTTGGAGAATGAACACGTCAAGGAATTATTCAACGCCGTGCCGGTGGGCACGCCGGTAACGATTAAACCGTAAAGGAATGGACAAGGAAATCAAACCATTCAAGATTCGCGACATCGAAATCAATCCGCCGTTGATTCTTTCGCCGATGGCCGGAGTCACCGATGTCTCGTTTCGGCGTTTGCTCAAGCGATGCGGCGGCGTGGGCCTGACTGTGTCTGAGTTCATTTCCGTTGAAGGGCTGACGCGCAATAATCCGAAATCAAAACGGCAGATGCGTTTTTATCAGGACGAGCGGCCTTTCGCAGCGCAGATTTTCGGTGGCCAAGCTGAGCGCATGCGTATGGCGGCGGAAATGGCTGAGGAAGTCGGCGCCGATATCCTTGATATTAATTGCGGCTGTCCTGCGCCTAAGGTGGTGAAACACGGCGGTGGTTCAGGCTTGCTGAAAGATCATCAGCGGCTTGAAACTATTTTGAAGGAAATCAAAAAGGCGATCACGATCCCTTTAACGATCAAAATTCGCGCCGGCTTTTACGATCACACAATTAACGCGGTAGAGACAGCGAAACTGGCAGAAGCTTGCGGAGTTGAGCACATTGCTCTGCATGGTCGCACGAAGGAACAGGGTTATCGCGGGCTCGCAAATTGGGACTTGGTAAAGCAGATCAAGGAAACTGTTAGCGTGCCGGTGTCCGGCAGTGGTGATGTAACCACGATTGAGCAGGCCTTTGATCGTTTTCGCGAAACCGGCTGCGACGGCGTGCTGATCGGGCGCGGTGGGATGGTAAACCCCTGGATCTTCCGGCAGATCGAAGACACGATGCACGGTCGCGAAGTTTTTCAACCCACGCTCGCGGACAAGCGCGCGCTACTCCTCGAATATTTCGACATGCTGCGCGAAGACATGCCGATCACTCCGGCAATAAATCGCATGAAACAACTCGCCGGACAATTCACGCGCGGGTTAGTCGGTGGGGCGCTCTTTCGCACCTCGCTTTATCATTCACACTCGGTGAACGAAATCCTCGACCGGATCGAAGAATACTTCACGGCGATCGAAGCCGGCCTTCCATATCATGGCGAAGCGGGCGCTCCAGTGGAAGAAGCTCCCGAACTCGATTCCTGCGAAGCCGCCACAATCGCCTAAGTCAAACGGGATGGGAGTGTCTACGCGTTCCTGGGCGCTCTCTGCGTCTCTGCGTTGAGATGGTCGTGCATTTGAATTCACTGCAGAGACGTAACGCTGAGAAAACGCAGAGTTCCATGCTTATCGGTTCGACGCGACAGCCGGCGTACTCTTGGGCTTTGGCGCAGGTTTGCCCGCGCCGGTATCCAGATTTACCGCCGTCGGGTAACCCTTGCCATTCAGCGCCGCGAGCTCGATCACAACTTCTTTCTGGTTCTTGCCTATTGGCTTTCGAGCCGGCTTCTTCACTTCCGCAACATCCGATTTCTTGTCCGACTTGTCGACTGCAGGCGACGACGCAGCGGCAGCAGACTTGGCTGGACTCGCAGAAGGCTTTGGACGTCGCGACATTGCGTTCAGTGAGTCCAACACTTCGGCGCGTTCTTCTTCGGTAAAGTCGTCCAGGCTTGCGCCATGTGCTTCCAAGACGGCGCGCAGCTTTTCCTCTGTGTTTGTGTCCTGGTCGTAGACATCGCGATAAATATGTAGCTTACCGTCTTCGACTACGATCGTTTCATAGCGCAACTCAACGGGTATGGTCTGTCCCAACTTCACCACTTTGGTTTTAGTCTTATCGACGAAGTAAGACTTGAACGCTGAGTCGGAGATTTCGCTGCCTGCTACCTGGGCCAGCAGTTTCGAAAAATCCAGTACCTGCGGCGACGTCAGCCCGACGCAGCCGTGCGAGGCAAACGTACCGAGCTTAGCCGGCGACTTGCCGCCGTGAATTAGCGATGGAGATCCGATGGGAATTTTGATTGGCCCAAGCGGGTTTAGTTTGCTGCCCGCTGCGACCTTCTCGCCGACGCTCACGTTCTTCATCTTTGCCACCCAGGGTTCATCTGGCGGCGTCCAGGTAGGATTGAAGATGATACTCTCCGCTTTTCTTAGACCGGTCGGGAGCGGAAAATCCGGGTAGCCGATGCCTATCTTGTACGACTTTACGAGTGATCCATTTTGGAAGACGTCCATGCGGTAGGCTGGAATATTGACGACTACGCGCGTGTCTTTGGGTATGGCATTTGGGCTCGCAGCGATTTCTTCGGCCTTCTCCTGATTGCCGTTTTCCCCGCCCTTGGCCCAGTATTCGCGGGCCAGGTTGAGGAGCGCCTCAGCCTTTTGTTCTCCAATGATGCCCCGAATGGACTCGACGGCGCGCAGCCGCGATTGTTCGGCTGTCCCGCTTGACACCTCGTCAGTCGTTTCCCGCAGCTTCGCCACTTCGTCCGCCGCCACCTTACGAAGTTGGGCGATTTGATCCTCGGTCAGTTCGACTTTGGTTTTCAGGTTCGACTTAAACGCGTCGTCGGCAAGCAACGCGTCAAGCACAGGTAATGTTACCGGAATGGTGACGCTGACTTTATCAACCGGCGATGCGGACGTGGTTGGCGATGGACTCGCCGACGGCGTGACGGAATTTGAGTTACTGGCAGGCTCGACGGCGCAGCCTGCCACAGCAACAACGAAAAGTGCGATAACACATGCAATTGATTTCTGCCTGATTGAATTCATTTTCGTACCTCTTTTAAGTAGTGCTCGCGCAGCTTTCGATTACCTACGTTTCCTCATTTTGGCGTCTTGGTTTTCGCCGGAGCTGCTGGCGACGCAGCGGGCGACGGACTTGCGACTGGGCTCGCAGTGGTCGCAGGAGCCTTTTCGACCGGCGCAACAGTTGGAGCCGCTGCGGCCGGCGTTGGACTCGGAGCCGAAGGAGCGTTTTCAGTTGCCGGATCGCATCCGGTGGCCAAAAGGATTGAAGAAAGAGTTAACGCAAGAATAGCAGTGCGGCTGATGATGGTTATTTTAGTCATTGGTCTGTGCCTCGTTTCAGTAAGTTGTTAAAGCGAGGCGATAGTCACCCGAACACAAGATCGTAGCAACGGGCGTTCCCACAGCAGTTCCGCGTGAATGGCCCAGTCGGGCTGCATGAAAATCCTCATTCATCAATTGCGTTGCACGATTAACGGACGGGGGGATCAGATGGCAGACGGCAGGAGCAGACGGCAGGAAGAAGAAACTGAACTGAGCACAGAACGTAAACTTCTGCCGACTGCCGACTGCCGACTGCCGACTGCCGACTGCCGACTGCCGACTGCCGACTGCCGACTATCTACCGCAACAGCGGATAGGGATTAATGTTTGTTCCTTCCCAGTAACGTTTCGGATCGGCGAGGACTGAAATCGAAAAGTGGAGATGATAGTTTCCGGCGCCGGCGTTACCGGTATCGCCGACGAACGCGATGACCTCGCCCTGCCGAACAAACTTACTCACTTCAATTCCGTCGGCATACCGCTGCAAGTGCGCGTAATAAAAAACCAGTTTCTTGTCGGAACTCAGTTGATAGATCGTCGTGCCACCGCGTTCGCTCTGAAAGAGTCTGACTATCTCTCCATCGACTGCGGCAACTACCGGCGTTCCCGCCGGCGCCATGATATCGATGGCGTCGTGCGCGCGCCCTTCGGAACGAGAATCAGTAAAGGTATCAAGCAATTGATCGCTCCTCACGCCCGCGACGGGAATGACCAGTTTCAATGTGCCGACAAAACTGTTAACGAGATTTGGATCGTGGGATTGCTGCTGGTTTTCAGTTACTGCAGGATCCGCCTTCATGTCTGATGGCGACGAAGTGGGTATTACGTCGGAGGGGCGGGGTGAATCGGAAGACGTCGCAGGTGATGCCTTCGGCGGGAGAGTTTCGCTTGCCTGCTGAGGGTTGTTTCCCAGGTTAGTCCCGGATCGTTTTGCTCTGGTCCAGACAAAAAGAGAAACAGCAGTTACGGCAAGTGCAAAAATAACCAGTACACGAATTCGCACCCGTGTAGCTGGAGTTGTCATTCAACTATCTCCGCGCGCCTAACGGTAACAATGGGCGCGGGGTAGTTCCTTCGAAGAACCAGCTCGCGCCGACACGAAGGCGATGCTGCCAGGTGGGCAGGCGCGACGTGTATAGAGCGAAGCGTGCCTGACGCGCGAGCGCACCGCCAAACACTTTTCCTCCCGCAAGCACTGCGGCCCGCTCTGTGCCCAGGCTAACGGCCTCGCCGAGTTCAGCGAAGTGTTTCGTTTGTAGTTCCTGGCCGTTAAGAAAAGCTTCAATATTCTTCGCGAGCAGGCCGGCCTGTTGAAGCGCGAGTTGGGCCGTCCCCGCAAGGGTCGCAGTGGTATCTGTGAAGTAGGCAATGTCACCGAGGGCGAAGACGTTATCGTGATTACTGACCTGCAAAGTCGGCCGGACAACGATCAAACCACGGTTTGTTTTTTCCAGTTCAAGACTCTCAACTAGCGGACTTACTCTGACGCCGCCAGTCCACGCGACCGCTGCAGTTTCAATCTGCGTGAGCTTGCCATCGTGCTCGATCGTAAGCGAGTTTTCCTGAACGCGAACTACCCGCGTCAAGGTGTGAACCTCGACATGAGACGACAGCAACGCGGCTTCGACAATCTCGCGGATCTCACCTCCCATCCCGGGCACCACCCGGTCGCCCATCTCGATTACCAGCACGCGAGGCTCGCCGCGAAGGGCGCGCCGCTTGAAAGCATCCCGCAGCAGATCGGCCATTTTCGTGGCCAATTCGACGCCGCTGGCTCCGGCGCCGACGACTGCGAACGTCAGCGCTCGCTGGGTATCCTGAGGCGGGAGGTCAGGCGGAACATGATCGAGCGCGTCAACCATCCTGCGCCGGAGGTTGTCGGCATCGGCGATTTTGCGAAACGGAATCGAGTGTTCCGCGGCGCCTTCAACTCCGGCAAAGTTTGAAACACCGCCAACGCCCAACACCAGAACGTCGTAGAAGATTGGCTCCTTGTTTCTGTTTTTCAGTGAAACGGTGCGCGCCTCGAGATCGACTGAAACTACTTCGTCCTGAATGAAGTTGACACTTTCATCAAGCAACTCTTTTTGGTTTGGTGCGATGTGCCATGCTTCAACTTCACCGCTGAGATACTCATAAAGCATTGGCGTGAAAAGAAAATGGTCTTCGGTGCTGATGAGAGTTACGTCGCCGGCCCCGGAAAGGTCCAAAGCTGTGAAGAGGCCGCTGAAGCCGCCCCCGATGATCACGATGCGCTTATTGTTTGCCATAAGATTAGTTTGGTCGTCCGAAAGATGGTAGCAGACCAAAGCCGTCCGCGCATGTAGGTCGGAACGGCCCGCTACCTCAGCGGCTTCGGACTAACGACCGGCTTGGCTTGACCGCCAGAGAGGTAGAGTAATAACGTTGTGGAACCCCAGCCGCCCGAAGTTACGCACCAAGGATCAAAGGTACTCATGGCATGACTCGACGTATGACTCCTCGAAAATTCCGCACTCGGTCGCACATCTTTCTCAGCCTGGGCCTGCTAAGCATTAGTCTAGTGGGACTCATGCAGGCAGTGACAGATGTTTCGTCGTCGCGATTGCTTAAGCAGACCCCTAACGGCCTCTCCAAAATAGGGCCGCGGGTTTTGACAGCCACCGCGGACGGCGAGACGACTCCGATCGTCATTCTGCTTTCAGACCAGGCCGATGTTAGCCCGGCATACTCAATCGAAGATCAGGATGCTCGCGGTTGGTTCGTCTACAAGACTCTGACTGCTCACGCAGCTCGCACACAGGCCGGTCTTCAGGATTTTCTGCGAACGCGGGGCGTCGACTTCCAATCGTTTTGGGCGGCCAATATGATCGCGCTTAACGCCAATCGCCAGCTCATCGAAAGTCTCGCTGCGCGTCCTGACGTGGCGCGTGTTGATTCCAATACTCCAACTCGCTGGATCGAGGATCCCATCGTTGAGAAGTTTGGTGTCAGTGAAAACAACACAAATGCGCCCGAAGCAGTGGAATGGGGAGTGCAGAATGTAAACGCTCCGGCGGTGTGGTCGCAGGGTTTCACGGGACAGAACATTGTTATCGGCGGGCTCGACACGGGTATTCGCTGGACGCATGACACATTGCGGTCAAAGTATCGTGGTTGGAACGGCAGCGTCGCGGATCACAATTACAATTGGCGCGATGCGATTCATTCAGGCGGCGGTTTCTGCGGGCCAAACACCTTGGCGCCTTGCGATGATGGCGGGCATGGAACTCACACTGTCGGCACGGTGGTGGGCGACGACGGCGGAGCTAATCAAATTGGCGTAGCGCCGGGCGCGAAATGGATCGGCTGTCGGAATATGGATCAGGGCAATGGCACTCCGACAACCTACACTGAGTGTTTTCAGTTTGCTATCGCTCCAACTGATCTTGCCGGCAACAATCCAAACCCGGCGCTTCGTCCACACGTGCTCAACAATTCCTGGTCGTGTCCAGCCAGCGAAGGATGCGTCACCCGCACCGAACTTGAAACGATTGTTAACAATACCCAGGCGGCTGGAATTTTTATCGTGTTTTCGGCCGGGAACTCCGGACCAGGATGCTCGAGTGTGTCTGACGCCGCTTCAATCTATAACGCGTCGTTTTCAGTAGGCGCGACTGACATCAACAACAATCTGGCCGCGTTCAGCTCTCGTGGTCCAAGCACTTTCTACACGCCGAGCCTTTTGAAACCGAATATCTCAGCGCCGGGAGTCGGGGTTCGTTCGGCCACGCGTGCCACTGATACGGCTTTCACCTTTTTGTCAGGAACTTCGATGGCCGCACCTCACGTTGCGGGCGTGGTCGCCTTGCTTTGGTCCGCCCGTCCGCATTTGGTCAGGAATATTGCGGCAACCAAGACTCTCTTGCAGAACACAGCCAACCCTGCGGTCACAGTCGCAGCCCAGACGTGCGGTGGAACTCCTTCAACTCAGATACCCAATAATTCCTTTGGCTACGGCCGCGTTGATGCGCTGGCAGCATTCAACGCCTCGGTGCCGGTGACGATAAGTGGGACCGTCACCTCGTCTACAGGTTCGCCGTTGAGCGGAGTAGTCATGTTGTTATCGGGAGACAAGAGCGACAAGACGATTACCGACATCAACGGCTTCTACCGTTTCGATAGTGTCAACGTGCCTGGTTCCTACACGATTATACCGGCTCGCGTGAATCACAGCTTTCAACCGAGCTTCCTTTCATTTGAATTGACCGGCAACAAGACGGATGCGCACTTCACTGGCATACCGCAAACGCCGGCCAACGCGAATCCGATCGATACCGCGGAATTCTTTGTTCGCCAGCATTATCTTGATTTCCTAAATCGCGAACCGGATCACAGTGGTTTGATTTTCTGGAGTGATCAGATTCTTTCGTGCGGAAGTGACCAACAGTGCATTGAAACAAAACGCATCAACGTCTCGGCTGCCTTCTTCGTTTCGATTGAATTTCGGGAAACCGGCTATCTGATTTATCGAATGTATAAGTCGGCTTACGGAAATGTTCCGGGTACGCCGGTGCCGGTAAGATTCAATGAGTTTATTCCGGATACGCAGCAGATCGGTCTGGGCGTTGTGGTCGGCAGTCCAAATTGGGAGCTGACCCTGGAGAATAACAAGGTGGCATTCGCGCAGGCGTTCGTGGCGCGGACTCGTTTTACCACCGCGTTTCCAACCACGATGTCGCCCACACAGTTTGTCGATGCTCTGTATGCAAACGCTGGAGTGACACCGTCGGCCGAGGAGCGCAGTTCAGTAATCGGCGAGTTTGGGACGGCAACGACAACGACGGACGCAGCGGCGCGAGCGCGGGTGTTGCGACGCGTGGCGGAGAATGCGGCGCTGGCCCAACAGGAACTGAATCGCGCATTCGTGCTGATGCAATACTTTGGTTACCTGCGGCGGAATCCTGACGCAGCGCCAGAGCCAGGCCTGAATTTCGAGGGCTACAACTTCTGGCTGAACAAGCTGAACCAATTCAACGGCAATTACATCGCGGCTGAAATGGTGAAGGCCTTCATCACCTCGAGTGAATACCGAGGACGCTTTCCTTTGTGAAGTGGATCGTAGAAAGAAGGCGATCGAGTATTCATCCATGATTGAAACGATCCTTCACCCGGATCATCAAGGAGACTGGTCATTCATGAAAATATTGGTTGAACACACCAGCGGACGTCACGACTCCGCGACGGTAACGAAATCCCTTCGTCGTTGGTTAGCCATTTTTACCGTCGCAGCGTCGTTCTATTTGTCCCTGCCTTTGGTGCCCGAAGTTTTTACCGCAGCGGCCCGGCCCGCCTCAACTTCCACTGGGGTAATTCGCGTAGCCGGCACCGTTATGATCGATGGCGTAGCCGTCCGATCCGGGCAGACGATCTTTTCCGGCAGCCAGATCACAACCGCAGAGGGAGCAGAATCAATCATCGATTTGGGAAAACTCACCAGGCTGCGACTGTTGCCCGAAAGTGATTTCAGTCTCGATTTTTCCCGGGCCCGCATCTCCAGCACCCTCCGCGCGGGCATTTTGCGCGGATTCATACCTGCGGGGCTTGCGGCTAACATCCGTACTGCGGGCGGCGAGCTGATTACCGATCCCGGCCAGGCGACCGAGTTTACGGTTCAGGTAACGGGCGAGGACACCCAGGTTTGGGTCAAAACCGGCCAGGTCGAACTTCGCGCCGAAAACAAGTTGAAAGCGATTGGCGCGGGCGAGGTTTTCACGACGGCCGGTGGTTCGCAGACCGCTCCCGAAGACGATGAGGGCCTGACAACGAAGCAGAAAGTCGGGATATTTGCTGCGATTGGGGGCGCCGCGGCCTTGCTTTTGGTTGTCCTTCACGGTCGAGAAAAGCAGGAGGAGTTGGACTTTGGCGGGTGCGGGATAGTTGTTAGCGGTATCCAAATCTGTCCGTAAGGTCGCGTTTCACAGATTAGTTTGGTTCTTGTAACGCAAACTGTTAGTTTGCGCGTCTTGAATCGCATTCATTCACCGCAAACTAACAGTTTGCGTTACAAATTAGGTCACTACCCGCTCGGCGCCCTCGCTGGACAGTCGTCGCGGGCGCGTGCTAACTTACGTCGTCACATAATCTTAGCGGTTGCCGTATTTACACGGTCTTCTGCTGTTTGGGAGGATCATTTTAAGCAGTGCCTTTAGCCAAAGAAACGAAAGAACAGATTCTTAGCGACTTCCGTAGCCATGAATCAGATACCGGGTCACCTCAAGTTCAGGTGGCTTTGCTCAGCAAACGAATTAACGAGCTCACCGAGCACTTCAAGATACATAAGAAAGACAACCACTCGCGGCGCGGCCTGCTCAAGATGGTCTCGCAGCGGCGAAGTATGTTGGATTATTTGAAGCGCACAGATATTGAACGTTACCACGAAGTCGTGGCGCGTCTGGGCCTGCGTCGTTAAGAGTAGGAATCAACGTAAACCAGATAACTTCGAATCTTAGATCCCCAGGCCCGCGTCTATCGAAGAACTTGCAGAAGGTGCCGAACGTGACGGCGATACCCAAATCAAGCAGACGCGTTTTGGCATCAGCGTACCGCAGAAAAAGGCGGCATGAGCTCACGGTAAGGGCTTGTGCCGCTTTTTCTCTTACGGTCTCAGACTTCTCCTCGCTTCACGTAGCGAGGCAAATTCAAAATCGGCGAGGCGCATGAGACGCTCGCGCGGCCTGATTGGTTCAGGCTGGTGTCCGAAGGAGACAAAAAGATGACAGTTAAGAAATACCTCAAAGAGTCGATAAAACTAGGCGATAGAGAATTGACAGTTGAAACAGGACGGGTCGCCAAGCAGGCCGATGGTTCGGTAATAGTAAGATACGGCGACACGATGCTGCTGGTAGCAGCGGTGGCCGCTGCGAGTCCCCGCGAAGGAATCGATTTTTTCCCGCTCACCGTCGAATATCGCGAATCGAATTACGCGGCCGGCCGCATTCCGGGAAATTATTTTCGCCGTGAAGGACGACCCGGCGAGAAAGAAGTAATCACCTGCCGCATGATTGACCGGCCCTGTCGGCCACTTTTTGCGGATGGCTTCCGTAATGAAACTCAGGTTATTGCCAGCGTAATCTCGGCTGACTCCGACAACAATCCCGATGTGCTTGCAATCACAGGTGCATCGTGTGCGCTTTACCTTTCAGACATTCCCTTCATGAATCCGATTGCGGGCGTCCGGATCGGGCTAATTGAGGGCCGATACGTTGTTAACCCGACTTACGACGAAGTTCGCGAATCGCGGTTAAACCTGGTCGTCGCGGGTACGGAAGAAGCGATCGTGATGGTTGAAGCAGGAGCCTCGGAAGTTTCCGAGGAAATCATGCTCGAAGCCCTGATGTTGGCCCACAAGGAGATCAATCGACTCTGTCGCTGGCAGAAAGAGCTTTACAAGGCGCTCGATATCCAGAAGCGCGAAGTTACACCGGTAACCAGGGATGAGGAAATGTTTGGAGAAATCCAAAGGAATTACAGCGACCGTCTGCGAGCCTCGCTGGATACCACCGCTCAGGAAAAGCGGGATAGTTACGCCGCCGTCGATGCGCTCAAGAAAGAAGTCGTTGAGTCCTACCCTGAAGACCAGCCCGAACAGCGCGCCAAGGCCAAGAAGGTTTTCGATCATTTGAAGGAGACCATCTTCCGTGACGATATTCTTAATAACCGCCGGCGCCCCGATGGCCGTCGTTTTTCGGAAATACGTCCGATTAGCTGCGAAGTAGGCTGGTTGCCGCGTACTCATGGTTCTGCGCTTTTCACCCGCGGCGAAACGCAGGCGTTGGTTACAACTACCCTGGGTACCAAGGAAGACGAGCAGTTTATTGACGACATCGAAAAGGGTGAGGTTAAACGACGCTTCCTGCTCCACTACAACTTCCCGCATTACTCGGTTGGCGAGGTAGGAAGGTTTGGTTCTTCCAGCCGGCGCGAGATTGGGCACGGGGTGCTCGCACGCCGTGCGATCGAACCAGTGTTGCCCGACGCCTCTGAGTTTCCCTATACACTTCGTATCGTCGCTGACATCACTGAATCCAATGGTTCGTCGTCGATGGCTACGGTGTGCGGCGGAATACTTTCGCTGATGGATGCCGGCGTGCCTCTCAAGGCCCCGGTTGCAGGCGTCGCCATGGGTTTGGTGATGGAAGGTAATAAGTACGCAATTCTCACCGACATCGCCGGCGCTGAGGACCATTATGGCGACATGGACTTCAAAGTGACTGGAACCAAGGACGGCATCACGGCGCTGCAGATGGACATCAAGATCGGCGGCATCAATGCGACGATCATGGCCGAGGCGCTTGAGCAGGCACGAAAAGGCCGGCTACACATTCTCGGTGTGATGGCTGAAGCCTTGCCCGAAGCCCGTGAGGAGATTTCACTCCATGCCCCGCGAATTATCCAAATCAAGATCAATCCGGACAAAATTCGCGACGTCATTGGACCAGGCGGCAAGATGATCCGGTCTCTGGTTGAGGAAACCGGCGCCAAGATCGACGTATCTGACGACGGCACCATCTCGATTGCTACTTCGAGCGGTGAAGCCGCAGAAGCCGCCGTGGCTAGAATTCGTGGCATCACGGCTGAGGCGGAGATTGGCCAAACCTACATGGGCACCGTTTCTCGAATAGTTGATTTTGGGGCTTTCGTGGAAATCTTCCCCGGAACTGACGGCCTATTGCACATCTCTGAAATTGCAGACCGCCGGGTCAAAGATGTCCGAGATGAATTGAAGGAAGGCCAACAGATCCTTGTAAAATGCATAGGCAAAGAGGGAAACAAGATCAAATTGTCGAGGAAAGCCGTCTTGCGCGACGAAGGCCGCCAGGCCGAAGCCGCTACTTCCGGCGAGTCAGACTAACAACCTTGTTTAGCAGGTATTCGTGCCTGTTCCCGAGTTCTTCCGCAGTTGCAGGAGGTTTGCTGTCCAGTTTCGGCAAACCTCCTGTTTTATTTGGTTTAGCACCTTCTTTTAGTTACGCAAAACCCTCACTGAAATTGGAATCCCTTCTTCATTAAGCATCTTTTCCTATCAACCAGCGGAACCGCACGCTGCGTTTGAGTCAAAACACAATACTTACGGCCTTTAGAGGCAGCGGTAGCAATAAGTTTTAGACGACGCAAACCTTTCCCACTCCTGAGTAGTGGGAAGATATCAGGAGGGAATTCCAACCGATGATGAGTCGAGCTTTTCGCCCAACGGCAGCCATTCTCTGTATCTTGCTTTTGTCCGGTGTGCCCACTCATGCGGCGCCGGTCGCAATCAGCGAGGTCATACAGGTGCTTGGCCGCTACCAAAATCCTCCCGAGCTTAGGCTCCGCGGTGTTTCCCAACACACAAACAATCTGGTGGCAGACGGAACTGAAGGTGAAGCACCATCAGCCGTCGCCTCCTCTGCACAGCAAGACGCGGCCGGCGATATTGCTGAGATTGCCGGCATCACCACTAGTGGCGATGTAAGCAACTCGGCCGAAACACTGCTTGCCGGGGTTGCCGTCAGCGACATTCCCCAGGGTGGCGTTGATGTGGTTGACCAGGGAGACGTCGAAGGAACAATATGTGACTGCGGCGAGATCACTGTCCCGGGCGGCGGCTTTCCCAAGTGGCCACTGTTGTTCCTGGCAGCGATACCTTTCTTCTTCATCCATGGTTGCGACGACTGCGAAACTCCTCCGGGAGAAAATACCCCTCCAGGCACGCCTGAGATTCCCGAGCCCGCCTCGCTACTGTTGTTTGGTTCAGGACTGGCAGCCTTCGGAGCCAGCTTGCGTCGGCGCTATGCCCGAGGAAAGCTGATGGCGCAGATGCAGCACACGGAGGAGGGCTAATCAAAATGTTGAAAGCAATTCTTAAGACAAGATCAATTGCCAAAATCGGATTCGCGGCACTGCTGGCGATCACCTTCTGCATGGCCCATCCTGCTTCCGAGGCCCAAGCCAAGAAGCGAAAGCTGGCGAAGTATGGAACCATCAAGATCCTGTCCACTCCGGGCGGACTTCCCCTGGAGATCGATGGAAAGCCTGAAGGTCAAACGTCAACGGACTACCGGGCTTTCGATCTCGATCCTGGTTTGCACACCATCGTTATCAGTCTACCGAATGGACAAAGATGGACTCGCGAAGTTGAGCTGCCGGCGGGACGCATCAAGTGTGTCGCGCTTAATTTCAGGCAGCCACCACCAGTCACCAGCTCTCCTTGCCCTTATCCGGTAAATCTCTCTACCAGCGCTCAGGTGAATGAAGGTGAAATCATTACTTTCACTTCAGACACGACCTACAGTGGTTCGTCAGCGTTGAATTACACCTGGACCATTAGTCCCGGAAACGCCAAATTATTGAGCGGCGCCGGAACTCCAACCATCTCCGTTGATTCTACCGGTCTGGCCGGCCAGCGTATCTCCGCGACTCTTGTGGTGGACGATGGCTCCGGCGATGCAAATTGCCGGCAGGTCGCGCAGGCCTCGACATATGTTCAGCCGCCGCCGCCACGTGAGAATCCATCGCGCCAGTTTGACGTTTGCTGCAGCTGTTCATTCGATGATCAGAAAGCACGTCTGGATAATCTCGCGGTGGAGATGCAAAACGATCCGTCAACCATGGCCTATGTAATCGCTTATGGTGGCCGCAGTAGTCGCATCGGCCAGGCGGACATGCTGGGTGACCGCGCGCGCGATTACCTGGTGACGAATCGCGGTATCGACCAATCACGCATTACTGTTCTCAATGGCGGCTTCCGCGAGGAAGACTGTGTTGAGTTGTGGATTGTTCCGAGCGGTGCCACTGTGCCGGTTGCAACTCCAACAGTGGATGCCAGTGAAGTTCGACCGTCAACGCCCCGACGTCGAGCGCCACGCAGGCGAGGTCGCAACTGAGTCAATTCGAAGGCCATAAACCCGAAACCAGAAGGAGACAGGACCTCAAGTCTTGTCTCCTTTTGCTTTTGCAAAGAGCAATATCATTAGGCTTTTACTGAATCGACTATGCGGTCTGACGCACATACGCCTTCTCGGATTGCTCTAAGCTGTCTTCTTTTGGAGGGACCTGAGGATGAGCGCACTCAACCACTTGATTGA
The DNA here is from genome assembly GCA_963724185.1 of Pyrinomonadaceae bacterium. GTDB lineage: Bacteria > Acidobacteriota > Blastocatellia > Pyrinomonadales > Pyrinomonadaceae > PSRF01. The sequence continues at coordinate 1,475,567 of CAVRTN010000004.1, forward strand.
GGCGAATAACAGAAACGAACAAGAACCACGTGTCGGGTCCGGACTCTTACACCTGGATTCGCAGACCGAATTGCCTCAACAGCAGGAGTCTGAGGCCTTCCAGGACGGTGAAGTGTCTCAATCTTCGGGCGAGCTAAGTGAGTCGGTTAGTCCGGTCTAGTCCCCTTGGTCCCACCGCTTGCAAGTCCATCGTTACTTTTTGTTTGAATCACAGATTGACGCTGATTCAGCTGTGTGTTAACAATCTTGGCATCCCCCTGATCGTTTTCCGGAATTCATTATTCAAGAATGAGGAGGGCTCACTATGGGTGACAATGGTGATGGTGGGGGCAGTGCGGGCGTTGTGGCTGTGCTGGTCATCTTCGTAATCATCGTTTTGGTAGTTGTCTTCGCGTTTCGAGGAAGGCTGTTTGGCGGCGGTGGTACGCAGAAGATCGATGTTAACGTAACAGCGCCGGCGCCAAGCAAGTAGCGCGCAGTATTGTTCAATTTTGTGCAAGAGGAGCGCTCGGAAGGCGCTCCTCTTTTGTTTCAATTTTACTAATCACGATTCACTACTTACTATTAACTTCTTATGGCAGCTCCAAACATTGAAACGATTGTTTCCCTGGCCAAGCGCCGAGGTTTCGTCTTTCCTTCCTCCGAAATTTATGGCGGGCTGGGCAGCGCCTGGGATTACGGCCCTCTCGGCGTCGAACTTTGCAACAACGTCAAGCAGGCCTGGTGGCGCTGGATGGTCTATGAGCGCGACGACATCGAAGGACTCGACTCGTCGATCATTCTGAACCGGCTGGTTTGGAAGTATTCGGGACACGAAGACACTTTCAGCGACCCGCTGGTGGATTGCCGGGAATGCAAGACGCGCCTGCGAGCGGACAAGCTTGAAGATGGAAAATGCCCAAGCTGTGGCTCGACGAAACTAACTGAGCCGCGGCCGTTTAACCTGATGTTTCAGACCCACGTAGGTGCGACCGCCGAGGATGATCCGAGCGCCCTCGTCTACCTGAGGCCTGAAACCGCCCAGGGTATTTTCATCAACTTTGCCAACGTCCTGACAACCAGCCGCCGCAAGCTTCCTTTTGGTGTCGCTCAGATTGGTAAGTCTTTTCGAAACGAAGTGACCCCGGGAAACTTCATCTTCCGTACGCGCGAATTTGAGCAGATGGAAATGGAATATTTCGTTAAGCCCGGTGAAGATGAAAGCACGCATCAGCAATGGATTGACGGTTGCTTCGAATGGTTCACCCGGTTGGGCATCTCAGCCGATAATCTTCGCCTGTACGAGCAACCGAAGGAAGAGCTGGCCCACTATGCGAAACGCACGGTCGACATCCAATATCGTTTCTTCCCCGAACGAGCGGAAGACGAGCGTCAATGGGATGAGTTAATGGGAATTGCCAACCGCACCGATTTCGATCTGCGCACCCATTCAAAAAAACCGGAAGACGCGGAAGGCAAGCGGTTCAATTCTGATTCGACAGAAGACCTGTCGTATTTTGATGAGGCGTCGAAGGAACGTTTCTATCCGTATGTGATTGAACCCGCGGCCGGGGTCAATCGCACGGTGCTCTCGGTATTGATGGACGCTTATTCGGAAAAGACCAACGACAAAGGTGAGACGCGCGTGATTCTCCGGCTTCATCCATCACTCGCTCCGATTAAGGCCGCAATTCTTCCGCTTGCGAAAAACAAGCCTGAGCTCGTAGGAATGGCGAAGGCAATCAAGCGTTCACTGCAGCCTTCGTTGCGTGCGGTCTATGACGATACAGGGGGCATCGGCAAGCTCTACGCACGCCAGGATGAAATTGGCACGCCCTTCTGTGTGACCGTTGACCATCAATCACTCGAAGATGAAGCGGTGACCGTGCGCGACCGCGATACCTGGGAACAGGAGCGCGTGAAGGTTGCAGACTTGCAGGAACATCTGTTAAGGCGGCTGTAAGGCCAGGGCTCGTCCCTGCCCCGCGATTGCCTAACCCAACATCGGGCAGGGACAAGCCCGGCCCCAACAAATCATGGCCATAGTCAAAAAACGTAACGAACAAACGGAATCGCGCCTCCTGCTGGAAGGCGATGAACCGATTGAACTTCCGCCCGCTGACATCGAAGATAGCGCGGTGCTGGTCCAGTTCGAAAAGTTCAAGCCTTTCGTGGCAGAGCTGCTCGAAGAACTGCGCGACGGCACAATGGCTGAACCGGTGCCGGTAATGAACGATGGTTCAACCTTCGCGATTGATTGCGACACGCGAACGTTCTGGGTAAAACTCTGGCACGCGGCCGGAAGCGACCTCACAAAAATCGAGCGCGCCCAGGTAATCAGTTGCCTGCCGTTGGTCCATGGCGTTCACGTAGTTGTCGAAGACTACAGCGATGAACAGTTAATTGACGACTAGCTAACCGGCCTCTACCGCGAACCGCAATACTCCTTCAATTACAATTACGCACGTCCGATATTGACATTGGACATTGGACATTGGACATTGGACGCCCATGTCCGAAATCCCCGAAAAAGTGATCGCGCTCTCAGAAGCCGTACGCGCAGCGGGCGGCCGCGCTTTGCTTATCGGCGGCTGCGTTCGCGACGTATTGATGGGCCAACGGCCCAAGGACTGGGACCTGGAAGTCTATGGCATTGAGCCGCCCCGGTTGCGAGCGATGCTCGATCAGTATGGTCCTGTAAATGTCGTCGGCGAAGCTTTCACTGTTTATCGCCTGGGAAACGATCTTGATGTTTCAATTCCGCGTCGCGAACGAAAAGCCGGACGCGGACATCGCGCCTTCGTGATCGAGGGCGACTCCTCGATGACAATTGAAGAAGCCACGCGCCGGCGCGACTTCACCATTAACTCCATCCTTGAGGATCCGCTGACTGGCGAAATCATCGATCCGTGTGGGGGTCGAGCGGATCTGAATGCTGGAATTTTGCGAGCGGTGGCAGTCGAAACCTTTCCCGAAGACAGTCTCCGGGTGCTTCGCGCGGCGCAATTCGCTGCTCGTTTCGAGTTTCGAGTTCACCCGGAAACAGTTGAGCTATGTCGAACAATCGATCTGACAGATCTTCCTCCTGAGCGGGTCTGGGGCGAGATTGAAAAGCTCTTATTGCTTGCAGAGCGGCCGTCAATCGGCCTGGGCTGGCTTCATGCGTTGGGAACCCTTGATCAATTGTTCCCGGAGATCGGCAGTTTGATCGGAGTGCCGCAGGATCCGGAATGGCATCCTGAAGGCGATGTGTTCGTGCACACGAGACTGGTTATCGATCGCGCGCATGAATTGATCGAGGATCTGCCTTACCCCAGGCAAGTGACGGTCATGCTGGCGGCCCTGAGCCACGACTTTGGTAAACCATCAACCACAGAATTTTTGGAAGGTCGCTGGCGATCGCGCGGCCACGAAGAAGCCGGCGTTGAGCCGACCGAGCGGTTTCTCGACCGGCTGAATATTCACACCCTGGGAGGCTACAACGTGCGCGCGCAAGTGGTGGCCCTCGTGCGCGATCATTTGAAGCCAGGAGAGTTTTACAAGAAACGCGATGAGGTTGGCGATGGCGCCTTTCGCCGTTTGGCCCGCAAGTGTGAACTTGATCTGCTCTATCGCGTGGCTAAAGCCGATTCACTGGGACGCAACGCTGATTGGCTGCCGCCTGAAAAATGGTACACGGCTGAGGCGCAGGATTGGTTTATTCAACGCGCCCGGGAATTGGACATCGAGCACTTGCCACCCGCGCCGATACTGCTGGGCCGGCACTTAATTGAGCTGGGTGTTGAACCTGGGCCAAGGATGGGTGAAGTGACCAGGGCAATTTATGAAATGCAGCTGGATGGGCGTGTGCGGACTCTGGACGATGCAAAGAGTATGGCAAAGAAAATATTATCCGCAGATTACGCCGATTACGCAGATTAGAACTGAACGCTGGTAAGATTTCGGGGTGCTAAAGAACCTTACCGGAAATGATCCGCGCACCTACTCAATCATAGGCGCCGCCATGGAGGTTCACCGTAGTCTTGGCTGCGGATTCTTAGAACCAGTCTATCAAGAAGCCTTGGCCATCGAGTTTACGAATCGAGACATTCCCTTCATCAGAGAGGTCAAATTATCGTTGGCGGACAAAGGACAACCTCTCAAGGCGGGATACTGTGCAGACTTCATTTGTTTTAATTGTGTGGTAGTTGAGTTGAAGGCCCTGGCCCGCATGAGCGGAACGGAAGAAGCTCAGCTAATAAATTACCTGAAGGCAACTGGTCATGAAATTGGATTACTAGTTAACTTCGGCGCTCGAAGTTTAGAGCACCGGCGCTTGGTCTTAACTAAATCTGCGTAATCGGCGTAATTTGCGGATAGTCTCTCGCTGATTAGACAGCCGGTTGTTGCTGGGTGACGCAGTGAATGGTCCCCATTCCCCAAACCAGTGGTTCGCAGTTGATCCCAACTACGCGGCGACTCGGGAATAGCTTTTCCAAAGTCTGCAGGGCTCGTCGGTCGTTCGAGTGTCCAAAAACTGGAGCCAGCACCACGCCGTTTGCGATATAGAAATTTGCATACGACGCCGGCAGTCGATCCAGGTTGCGACTGTCTGTGCTGGTACCGCCTACCACGCCGGGCATTGGCAGGGTAACGATTTCGAAGGGTCGATCATCCGCATCGGTCATGCGCTGCAATCGTTTCAGATTGTCCTGCAGCAGTTCATAGTTGGCGTCTTCGGGATCCTCCTCCACCGCGCAAACGACTACGTTGTCCGCAACAAAGCGCGCGATGTCGTCGATGTGTCCATCTGTATCGTCGCCGACGATTCCTTCACCCAGCCATAAGACTTTCCTTACGCCCAGATAATTTTTCAAATGATCTTCAATCTCGCTCCTGGTTAACTGCGGATTTCGATTCTTATTCAGCAGGCATTGTTCAGTGGTGAGGACGCAACCGGCTCCATTGACCTCGATCGATCCGCCTTCCATCACAATCCCCGGACTGAAGCGCGGCACCGCGAGCTTACTCTCGAGCAACTGCGGGATTGCGTCGTCTTTTTTTAGCTCCTCATACTTATTTCCCCAGGCGTTGAAGATCCAGTCGTTGTATGCGAGTCCAGGTCCCAGAGCTCCTACTTTGTCGTTCTCTTTGGATTTATTATTTGCATCAGCGACAAACTGACGTTTGTCTGACACCAGAAAGTTTGGACCATAGTCGCGGATCCAGGAGTCGACCGTCGGAATCTTATGGAAGTGAACATTTTCAGCTCCGGTGAATTCGCAGAGGGAGCGCACAGCGTTTTCCGTTTCCGCGTTGTCAACCAGCAGATTCACTATCTCGTAGGGCGCAAGCGCCGTCATCATCTCGAGAAAAATTTCCTGGACTCGTGGAACCCTATCCGGCCAGGTTTCCGGATCCTTGGGCCAACTCAGCCAGGTCGCCGTGTGACGACGCCATTCGGCAGGCATGTGATAGCCGAGTTCGGCGGGCGTAGTCATTTGAGTCTATTTGCCTGGTGCAGGATCGATCATGCGGGACGAGAGTGGTGTGTAGAAATCGATCCGACGGTCGCGGAGAAAAGGCCAGTTTTGTCTTGTTTCTTCGATCTTGTCGAGGTCGCAGTCAACCACGAGCACTTCTTCCTTATCCGATGAAGCTTTGGCGATGATTCTGCCAAAAGGGTCGGCGACAAACGACTGCCCCCAGAATGTGAGTTTTCCTTCGCGCCCACGCGATTTACCACGATGACATAGACTCCATTCGCAATCGCGTGTGCTCGTTGAATTGTTTCCCAGGCCGAATGCTGCGCGAGGTTCATTTCTTCATCTTCATCAGGCAGCCAGCCGATTGCGGTGGGATAAAAAATAAACTCCGAGCCACTCAGGGCCGTGAGCCTGGCTGCTTCCGGAAACCACTGGTCCCAACAGACAAGTGCACCCACTTTGGCAAAGGTAGTGTCGTGCGTTTGGAAGCCCAGATCGCCCGGTGTGAAATAAAACTTCTCGTAATAAAGCGGATCGTCGGGGATATGCATCTTGCGATACTTGCCGGTAATTTTCCCCTGCTCGTCGATGATCACGGCGGTGTTGTGATAGACACCTGCAGCGCGTTTTTCGAAAAGTGAGGCGAGAATGACAAGTTGGTGCTTTCGCGCTACTTTCCCAAGGGCTTCGGTGGTCGGGCCAGGGATTGTTTCCGCCAGTTTGAAGAGCTCGATATTTTCACTTTGACAAAAATACTGCGACCGGAAGAGCTCCTGCAGACAAACGATCTGTGCACCTTTTTTTGCAGCCTCACCGATGCGCGCGATCGCTTTTTTCAGGTTTGCAGCGGGGTCAGGACCGCAGCTCATCTGGATCAATCCCACCTTGACTGTCCTGGACTTCACCGTTTTTGGCATAGCGAAAGTATAGCAAATGCTGCGACCGCGGGCGTCCCGTCCGCAATGAGCGCCTCAGGCGCGAACATGTTCTGCGTGCTCCAAATTCCCGAGGGGTAACCTGGTTCGCGCTTCGCGCTCATGGCGGGCGAGACGCCCGAGGTCCCAGCAGAAGTGGGCCTTTTCTCCCAAAGCGATTGATCGGGTAAGATGTGCGGTCTTTATCAAATCAATTTTCAGAGAGAGAGTTCCCCAATGATTGACTTCGAGCTGACTGAGGACCACAACGCGCTGGTGCAAACGGTGCGCGAGTTTGCGCAGAAGGAAGTCGCGCCGTTCATCAAGGAATGGGACGAGAAGCAGGAGTTTCACCCCGAAGTTTTGAAGAAAATGGGCGAGCTCAATCTGCTTGGCGTCTGTATTCCCGAAGCTTACGGTGGTGCGGGCTTCGACTACATCTCGCTCGGGCTTGTATGTGAAGAGCTGGAAGCAGTTGACACGTTTATGCGGGTGGTGATGTCAGTGCACACCGGGCTTAATTCGCTGACGCTTTACACCTGGGGCACGGAAGAACAGAAGCAAAAGTATCTCGTACCGCAAGCTAAAGGCGAGAAGCTCGCCACTTATGGTTTGACTGAACCCGGAGCAGGCTCGGACGTTGTCGGCTCGCGCTCAACAGCGCGACGCGACGGCGACGAATATGTGCTCAACGGGGAGAAGATGTGGATCAGTTTGGCTGATGTGGCAGACAATTTCCTTTTCTTCTGTTGGACGGATGAAGAGAAACGTCGCAAGCGAGATCACTCAGGCATGTCGTGCTTTATCATCGAGCGCACCATGAAGGGTTTCACTTCGGGAACGATTCACGGGAAGCTGGGCATTCGCGCGGGTAACACCGGCTATTTCTCGCTGCAGGACGTGCGGGTGCCGAAAGAGAATTTGGTTGGGCAGGAAGGCGAAGGATTTAAGATTGCCATGTTTGCGCTCGAGCAGGGACGGTACACAGTGGCCGCCGGCGCAACCGGAGTGATTCGTGCATCACGCGACGCGTCGATTGCTTATGCGCTCGAACGCGAAACTTTTGGGACGAAGATTGCTAACCATCAACTGGTCAAACAAAAAATCGCAAACATGGAAGCCGACTACCAGATGGCCCATTTGCTCTGCCTGCGTGCCGGACAACTAAAGAACATTGGTCAGGCGAATGGCCGGGCGACGAGTTTGGCGAAGTGGCAGGCGACGATACGGAGCGAGACAGCTGCGTCGATGGCGATTGAAGTCCACGGCGCGAATGGTTATTCAAACGACTATCCGGTCGAGCGATACCTGAGAAACTGCAAGGCCGCGATCATCTACGAGGGAACGCGTGACATCCACACGCTGATGCAGGCTGACTGGGCGCTGGGATTGAAAAAAGAAAAACCAGCGCGGAAAACCCTTCCACCCTGGAAGGCCTCTGCCTGATTACGGACTGTGACCGAAGACGGAGCAGTTAACTGACTAAGTTTGGAAAGGGCACAAGGAACTAAATGCGAGTTGCTTGTGCCTTTCGTTTAGGGGCTGTTACTTCCGCGCTTCGAAGACGCGATTAAAAGGCGTTTCCGTTGCGCGACGAAACTCGCTGAACCCGCCGGCCAGCACAACCTCGCGAATCGCCGACTCCGGCGCGACGGCTCCCAGCGCTGGACCATCCAAAGCCAAAGAGTTTGAAGTGCAACAAAGTGTCGAGGCTCCGGAGAAGGTGCGCCCGATGATATTGAAATTTTCCTCGACGGTATTTCCTGCCATAGGTTCCACGATTAGCGCGCTGCCTCCCGGGGCCAGGACTTCAGCGGCGCGTTTGGCTGCGCCGAGGGGATCGCCCATGTCGTGAAGGCAATCAAAGAAGGCCACCATATCAAACTGCTGATCAGGGACCTCGCTGGCGTTGGCCACTTCAAAAGTAACCCGATCGGCTACACCCGCGGCCTCCGCGCGCTGTCGCGCAGTTTCAATCGACTTCTCGTGATTATCAAACCCCCAGAAACGTGAGTTGGGATACGCCTGGGCCATGATGATGGTTGAAGAGCCGTGGCCGCAGCCGATGTCGGCAACTTTACCGCCGGCTTTTAATCGTTCCTCAATACCGGTGAGCGAAGGAATCCACGACGCGATTAGGTGTGCGGCATAACCTGGCCTGAAGAAGCGCTCAACGCCGACAAAAAGATCCGGATCGTGTTCGCCCCAGAGCATGCCGCCACCATTTCTGAATCCGTCTTCGATTCGACCTACGGCATGCGTCATCGCCTTGATGACATAGAAGCCACCGCCGACATAGAAAGGGCTGTTCTCGTCAGTCAGCGCCACGGCTTGTTCGGGGCTCAGGGAATAACGACCACTGGCGGGGTCGTAGTCAATGTAACCACTGGCAGCCTGATTAATTAACCACTCGCGCACATATCTTTCGGTAGTGGACGTGTTGGCTGCGAGTTCTGCCGGGGTAGACGGGCCACTAGCCGCGAGTGCCTGGTAAAGGCCTAATTTCTGACCGATATAGGCCAGGGAGGAACTAAGGGAAGCTCCGAAATCTCCCACTACTTTGCCCAAAAAAGCATTCATTTTATCTTCATTGATTGGGGCTGGTTGCGTGACAGCAGACATAAATACCTCCTCAACTTGCGATTGCATAACCAGGCGGGGGAATAATTTTGGAAGACGTTCTACGACAGTTCAAAACGCAAGTCAAACATGCCGCGATGTGTTGAACCAGTCGGGCCGTGAGGTCTCTGCACGCGAGCTGAATGAGCTTATTGGCTTGGCTTTGCGTCAATCAATTCCTGATGACGTCCGATCGCGCGATTGACAGCGTCTTCCACCTCATCGAGGTTGAAGGGCTTACTGAAATAAGCAAAGGCGCCTAGTTCGTCAAACACTTTCGCGGTGTCTTCGACCACAATTCCGGAGATCACAATCACCGGCGTATAGGGGTGAGTGTTCCGTATGTGGCCCAGGAGATCGTGTCCGCTAAGGCCGGGCATATTGATGTCCGTCAACACTACGTCGTAACTCTCCATCTCAAGATAGGCGAGCGCCTGTTCAGCACGATCGGCAGTGTGACATTCGTGATTTTCGGACAAGAGGTCGCGAAGGGTGTCCCTGATGAGAGTATCGTCATCGACGATGAGTAAAGTGGCCATGCGCGATATGTTGCACCGAATGTGAGCCGGGATGCAAGAAAACTATTTGAGTTACGCGAGCCCTTGCTCGCCGGCAATCCTGATACGCGGTTAAATAGCAATTTTCGGTGGTGACAACCTGGATGCGTAGCCAGTGCCGCAGCTACAAAATCACAGCCTGCTCTGGTAGTATGAGGCCCGCACTTCTTCATCTGCGAGCGTTTGGCACTTGACGCAGTTTGCACTCCAATTTCCGATTCCAGGAGACTGAAAAGATGGGCCAAGAATTAAAGACAGAGCGCGAGCTGTCTCTGGATTTTTTGCGCGTTTGCGAAGCCGCAGCGATTGCCGCGGCCCGGACGATGGGTCAGGGCGATCGTAAGTATTCGGATCACGTTGCGGTTGAGGCCATGCGCGAAGTGATGGATACGGTGCCGATGCGCGGGCGGATCGTAATCGGCGAAGGCGAACGCGATGAAGCTCCAATGCTCTATATCGGCGAAGAGGTCGGCGGAGGATATGGCGTGAGTGAAGACCTCGCCGAATCCTGTCCCGAAGTGGACATTGCTGTCGACCCGCTCGAGGGCACTAATCTTTGCGCGGTAGGAGCGAATAACGCCATTGCGGTGCTGGCGGCTGCCGAACGCGGCGGGCTACTGAATGCGCCCGATATTTACATGGACAAGATTGTGGTTGGTCCATCATCGCGCGGCGTGGTGGATCTCGACGCCCCAATCAAAGATAACCTCAAGAACATCGCGCGCCGGTTGGGCCGTGATGTCGAGGATCTCACGGTCATTGTCCTGGATCGTTCACGGCACAAGAAGTTAATTGGTGACGTCCGTGACGCCGGCGCTCGGATCCGGTTGATTGGCGACGGCGATCTGTCTGCGGGTATATCGGCGGCCGTCGCCGGAACAAACATTCATGCGCTGGTGGGAATTGGCGGCGCGCCGGAAGGTGTAATCACAGCGGCGGCCATGAAGTGCCTCAACGGCGAGATCCAGGCAAGACTGGTTTTCGATCATGAACGGCTTGGAGTTGATAAGGACAAAGTGCCACCCAAGGAGCAGGTGATCGAACGCATGCAGGAGATGGGCATCACTGACATCAACAAGATTTACGACACGAATGATCTGGCGCCGGGAAGAAAGATTATTTTTGCTGCAACCGGCGTGACTGATGGAGCATTGCTCAAGGGCGTCAGGTTCTTCGGCGCGGGCAAACGGACACACTCGGTCGTGATGACATCAGAATCGCGTCACATTCGTTTCGTAGATACGCTGCACATTGAAGGTGGGCCCGATACCGTTATTCGATTTTAGTATTAGGATTTAAGGTTTGATTTTGAAATTTAGATCTGAGGTTTTCGGATTTCAGATTTCGGATTTCAGGTTTGCGATTTTAGATTTGCGATTTTGGATTGCGGACAGCCGAGGCTCCCCGTTTCGTTGCTTGCGAAGTCTGTTGACGTTCGCTCAAGAATCAGCAATCAGCAATCAGCAATCCGCATTCAGCAATCCGCAATCGGTAATGTCTTACGTCCCTCAGTCAACGCCTAACCGTCGCCCGCTATTGGTGTGGCTGATCGTTGCGTTCGGTTCTGTCGGAACTATTGGGCTGATACTCGGAGCTCCGCTAGCTCTCAAGGCTGGGTTTCCGTTTCCTGGGCTAACGCTCTACCGCTCCTTCAGTTACCTCTGCCATCAGATCCCGGAGCGATCCTTCTTCATTGCGGAACATCCCTTTGCAGTTTGCTCTCGATGTTTCGGCCTCTACGCCGGCTTTGCCGCCGCAGTGATTTTCTATCCCTTAGTGAAGTCGCTGCGGACGACCGAAGCGCCTGAACGGAAATGGCTGGTTGTCGCGGCCCTGCCAATGGCGATTGATTTTTCGATTGAATTTCTTGGCTTCGGGCACAACACCCATTTTTCCCGTTTCTCGACGGGTGCATTGATCGGCGCCGTGGCAGTTTTTTACGTGATCCCCGGCTTGATGGAACTGAGCCTTGGCGATTGGCGTCCGAAAACGCGCAGTTCGCCGGCCGCACAACCTGCGAGTTCGCCTTCCAAAGTGTTTACCGGAAACCCGGCTTCTGCCCCCAGCGACTACAGCGCCCCGCATCGCCGAATCTGAAGAATCAGACAGGATCTGCGGGATTAACAGGATATTGGGTAGTTGCAGCGCATTACTTCGAATTCCTACTCGTCATTATCCTGTAAATCGTCTAAATCCTGTTGTTTGGATTTCCTTCCGGGAAGCCCTCAGGTTAGAATCTCTGCCGCGCCGTCTCAGCTATTCTGACGGCGTTTGAGATTTAAAGGACGACCGCGCTTTCCAATGGCATTTGCTTTTCAAAACACCCCCGAACCAACCCCCTGGCCGACACCGTTAGGTCCTGAACCGCAAGCTCTTTTCGAACGCTACTTTCATGATGGGATTAACAAGACGTGGGGAAACATCAGCCCGCTCTATCAGCTCGACGCGTTTGACTGGACCATCCTGATTCTCTATTTCACCATCCTCACGGTGCTGGCCGTCTATGGCGGTTATCGTATCAAGCAGGTTGTCGACTTCTGGCGCTATCGTAAATTTGTGCCCACGCCGAAGGCGCGTTACAGCGAAGCGGATTTGCCTGTGATCACGATTCAGCTCCCACTGTTCAATGAAATGTATGTGGTCGAGCGATTGGTGAAGGCGGTTACGGAGATCGACTATCCACGCGAGAAGCTTGAGATTCAGGTTCTCGACGATTCAACCGACGAGACTGTAAAACTCGCGGAAGCTACCGTGGCAAAGTATGCCGGGCTCGGTTTCGATATCCATTACGTTCATCGCTCGGATCGCACCGGTTTCAAGGCCGGAGCTTTGGAACAGGGAACCAAAGCCGCTAAGGGCGAGTTGCTGGCGATCTTTGATGCCGACTTCGTTCCGAAGCCTGACTGCCTGCGCAAGCTGGTTGATTTCTTTACCGATCCAATGGTGGGTTGCGCTCAGATGCGTTGGTCACACATCAACGGCAACTACAACTTGCTGACCCGGCTGCAGACCATCATGCTCGACGGTCACTTTGTCGTAGAACAGACCACGCGCAATCGCACCGGCGGTTTCTTCAATTTCAACGGCACTGCCGGAATTTGGCGTCGTGAAGCGATTGCGGCGAGCGGGGGCTGGCAACACGACACGCTCACCGAAGACACCGATCTGAGTTTCCGTGCTCAGTTGATGGGTTGGAAGTTTGTCTACCTGCTGGATGAGGATGCGCCGGCCGAGATTCCGGTCGAGATTAACGCGTTCAAGGCACAGCAGCGACGTTGGGCCAAAGGCGTAATGCAAGTCGGCTTGAAGCTCTATCCGAGAATTTGGGGATCGCGTCTGCCGATGCGGGTGAGGCTTGAGATGTTTTTCCGCTTAACTGGAAACATTAGCTACCCTTTAATGATCGTCGCGAGTTTCCTTCAGTTTCCCCTGCTGCTGGTCCGTTACAACTCGCCTTTCTATCATCTGATGGTCCTTGACCTGCCGTTGCTCTTCTTTTCCTCAGTTTCAGTCTTTCTTTTTTACGGAACAGCCATCTGGTATCTCGACAAGAATCGAGCGCCGCGGCTCCTGCATCTGCCGCTGGTGATGGCCCTTGGGCTTGGTCTCGCTTTTTCGAACGCGCGCGCGGTGCTCGAAGCGTTGTTTGGAATCAAGAGCGACTTTGTGCGCACTCCCAAATACAGTGTGGAAAAAACTGAAGACGAAACCTGGAAACGGAAGAAATACAAACGCAAACGCGGCTGGCTGCCTTTGTTGGAACTGAGCTTCTCAGTCTATTTCCTGCTGGCTATTCTTTACGCGTTGCGCCTGCGCATGTGGGGTACGGTGCCCTTTCTGTTTCTCTTCTTCTCCGGCTTTGGCTACATGGGCGTGATGAGTATGGTGCAATCGCTTAGTGGCGGCCGCCTCGCTTCGCTGTGGAAGCCTGCTGCCAAACCCACCGTCTGACCCGCAACCCAGCACCGCACCGAAAAGTTTCTTGGTTAACTCGGCTTTGCCCCAAAAGTCTGGAAAAGACTTCCCAAGTGTTGGCTAACTTTAGCCCAGGGTTTCCTACCCTGGGTCAATCAGCCGGCATTGAACTCCTAACTCTGAAAGAGTTTCCATCCGGCTCCTTAACTCTCTCAGAGTAAAAAGGTTATTAAGCGTCTTTGTTCCCCCAGGGTAGGAAACCCTGGGCTACAGTTAGCGAACTCCTTCGGAGTTAACTTCAATTCCGATTCTTGAAACTGCCTTACCCGATGACTTTTGAGCCAAAGCGGCTAAGGACCTTCGGAAAAACTGTCGCCGCCACGCGGGCTCATTGTTGATGTTGATTCTGGACCCGGGATTCCGCTTAGCTACACCCCGGGGTTTATGCTGCGCCTGCCTCGCCAGGCTGCCTATTTTGGTTCACTGCCTCTGCAAGTATCCGGCGAGGTTAACTGGACGGTTTATCAAATTCTATGATCGTCAAATCGTCGGGATCGATATCAGCTTCATCACAAAGGAACGCGACCTTCTGCTCGGGGAGTTCTTTGTCTGTGATCAAACCTGCGTGGGCGTAACGCAACAGCAGAAGACACTCCTCTTCAGTAAGCGGCTTGAGCATAATATGCTTTAGGTAAAAGCCCTGCCGTTTTAGAAATATGTTATTCGCCATCACGCAGGCTTCCTCCGACGCGTCATCAATCGACTCACCTTCGATCAGAGAGGGGATGTGAATATAACGGGTCTTCTCCTCCTCACCGGGCGAATCCGCCCTCTTCGAGAGACCTAAGATAGAGGCAAGGTAAAGCTTCATAGTGACTCAATGGGTGTGACTGACCCCGACTGGCCCTGAAGGCTGGGCATCAAGTGCGACGCGCGATCAGCATTCAGGCTGAAGGAAAAATATTACTTGAGAGACATGCTGTCGCGCCGTCAGCTGCAAGGCTTTGCTCGATGCGGCGGCGTTTAGGGTCTGCTATGAACGCTTTTTCTGCAGCGCCGCTTCCTTTGTGAATTTGTTCTTGGCGGCATAGAACGAAACTCAGTTTGCGGCGTGGGCAAACTCCTCTGGATTGGCCGCTGCGTAATGTAACCGAATGTCGGCAATTCGCCCGATCGGCTGCCAGCCTAGCGTGTATCAACCGCCATCCATAGGAAATGAAAGTAGTCAGATGCAAGTTTGCCTGGATACATCGAGGCCGGGAGCCTCGCAAAGGGTGATACCGTCATCGAAGGCAGAGTGACAAAAGAGGCCTCTGCCCGTCGTAGTTTTCGCGTTATTCATGCGCTTTCGGAAACCAAGATTCTCATTCCCTTGAAACTAGACTTTTCGATGGCAATTGCGTCAAGTAATGAAGACGCATATCGAGAGACGGATATTGACCGATTACGAGAGGAAAGTGGCGCTTCACTTCGAAGTGGCAAGTCATCGGTGTAGGGAACAATGGCCCCACGCAACCATATCAATTTGAATTTTCTTTTAGTTGCCCCTTGGGCGATTCATACCAATTGGAATGCTGAGCGAAACAAGTGATCCCCAAATGAAAAAGTTCGCCAAAGAGCCGAAGAGTAAAGCAACAGCATCGCTTTCGATCACGCACCTGCATAGTCGAGGCTCGTCAGATTTAAGGTCCTTCCACTAGACGTGCGCGAGTCGGCGGAACAGCCTGTTGCCAGCGGTGCAATCGTTTTCGTGCCATTTGCTCTCGCCTATCTGGTCAACAAAAAGAAGGAATGACATTTGTTTCAATCAACAGCATAACCCGCCGTGCATTCAACTACGGGAGCGTAAGTCTCGCGCATGAAATCAACGCTATTCGCGGTCGGGTGCATGCCGTTGTTACACGCGGCGTGATCAGTCATCCGAGCTGACAGGAACATAGGTAGCTTGAAAAACATTTAGCTATCGCCACGATAAGGTTCTATATGGTAGTGACTTGAGCTGAGAATCTCAAGGCCACGATCTGCCGCACGATCGCAAGGTCAGGATCGTGCTCAGAAGGGCATGAACTCGATTATTTCTCGGCTCAAGTATTGATTGAGCAAGATCGAGTACGTTCTGCGAGAGTATTCCACTGCACTCACGGATACATCTTCCCAGAGTCCAAAGTGAGCCTGACGGTAATGATCCATTTGCCCCTTCATATTCAAGTTTAAAGACATCGCTCAACGATTGCACCGCACGTTAAGATGCACGATTGGAATTCTCCAAATATGTAACACTCGGCGGCTTCGCACCAAAGCAAAATTATTGACCAACGTAGGGCATCTTGGGGGCTGTCATTATCAGGAGAGCGTTTCAAGCCAGGGAATTCTTTGAGGGAAAGTCCGCCACCCGAATGAGCAATTTCTGATAATTCCTTCAAGTTCTCAATGTGCCGAGCTTTTCTCCACTCATAATCTTTCCCATACTCTTTTCAACTCTTCTGTTCGTTTCGTTTTCCATAACAAACATATCCGCGATAGGTATGCATCAACGGGCACCTAACTACATATTATCCGTTGGATCCGCTACGCAATACCGAGTTTGGTGGTTTTATCCGGCTGCATTGTAAACGTTCTTGAATGGATCCTGCGATTCGAACCTCATTCTTGGGAATTAAAAGGCAGGCGCGTTCGCGATCGATCCAGGTTGCCCTAATCACGCCCGATCAGTTAGCAACCTGCGTAGCAACGAAACGCGCCTGCCGCTCATGAGTCTTGCGACTCATGATCCTTTCGCGCCTTCGGCGCGAAAATTGATTTGTGGGGCGTGGTCCAGGGGTGTCGCGAAAATTCGCTCAACCCCTGGCTACTATCTGCCACGCCTTCGGCGTGAACTTCCTCTACGCCTTAGGTGTGAACTGCTCCCACGCCTTCAGCGTGCGTTAAGGCGCTATCTTCGTAGCTGGATCGCTCCAGCCGCTTTGTCCGTTTGTATTCACCGCGGCGACGCGGAACCAGTAGCGTGTGCCGCTGGTCAGTCCACTAACAGTGAAGGTTGATTTGGTGCTTACTCCGGCGTGGATCCAACCTGTAGCAGTCGGCGGATCGCCACTCTTTTCGATCACGTAGCTCTTGGCTCCCGCAACTTTGTCCCACGAGAGATCGAGTTCGCCGTCGTGATCGCCGGCGCTGACTGACAGGGCAAGCGGTTGAGTCGTCGATTCAGTGCTCACGATTCCGCGCTCGCGCGTGTCCATGCCGGCGCTAAGTATTATTTGTTCGTCATCCCCGGCGACGCTTTCCACGTAAGCCGCGAGCTTGGTAATGATCTTGACGAGCGCGTCTTCCTTTTGATTCTGAACGCTGGTTTTCTCTTTAGCAGTTTGCCGTGCTTGCTGCGCTTCGGCGCCGGCAGTTTCCGCCTCGTCGATAGCGGTAGTCACCAGGACCAAAGCTGGGGATGGGGTTGGAAAACTGGAATTGCCGGTTATCGAGGCGACAATCTGCCGCGCTTTGGCAATCTTCTCGGAAAGCGAAAGTCTGTTAAGTGACAGTTTGATACGAGCCATGAGGCACTCCTTGAGTTCGAGGGGTACTTTTGGGCGTGAGTACCCGGCAGTTGATGGGATCGGGCGTGAAGAACGGCCGGAGATTAATACAAAACGCCTTGTATTGGCAAGAACAATTTCAGCAACGTTAAGTTACTGTGTTATGAGCGTTTAGAGGATTTGGGTTGACTGACACAACTCCCATGTCAACTGACGTAGCTCTAATGTTAGTTGACACAGGCGTTGTGTCAGCTTACCCAAGCCTGGTATCGACTCACACAGACGATGTGTCGATCTAAACGATGATTGGGTTAGCTGACACCAACGCTAAGTTAGATAACCTGGCGCGTGTGTTAGTTACGATCGCTCGCGTGTTAATTGAGATCGTTGTTGTGTTAACTCACAGAACTCCTGGGTTGATTCGCATGGGTTCTTTGTCAGTAACAAAGCTCCTGGAGCAAATGACATTGCCGCGATGTGAGTTGACACAGTGGCTGGGTTAACTCGCAAAGCACCTGGGTTAACTCGCAAAGTCCCTGGCGGAGCGCGCACAATAAATCAACTAGCACCGGAGGTGCGACGGAGGGTAGCCAGTGGCAAGCGCGTAGCGCGCGGCCACTGGTGCCTCGTTGAAGATACTCCGCGCCCTGAAGGGCGCGCGGGGTACGCATAGTTGAAGATCCGGTTAGCGAGCGAGCGCCCCTCCGGGGCGCGTTCTTATTTTCCGAGTCGATCCAGTGGCTGCGCGCTATGCGCTGGCCACTGGCCACCACCTGCCGCACCTACGGTGCTCATTGAATATTTCGGGCTGAGGCAATGGCCCTCGCCACGTCAATCGCTTTCGGGGCCAGGAAAAGACCACCCGCTTACGCAGGTGGTTCTGACAGGGTGGCGACGTCTCAACTAGTTTCCGCCGGGACCGCGAACGGTTCCTCGCGCACGATTGAATGGCGAGGACGAACGCCACGCGGGCATCGCCTCCGTGTTCGCGACACGCAATCCAATAATAAATCCGATTTGGGCGAGCGTCCGCGGGCCGGTCCAGTCCCAGTCAGCTTTCACAGTGTCGTTTGGCGAATGGTAGTCAGTATCCATCCACTTCTTCATGCGCGTAATCCAGACCGACGAGTCCCCCTCGGGGCCGCCCATCAGCATAAGCGCCGGCACTCCGCGTTTCACGAAAGCGTAATGGTCGGAGCGCACAAAGGCGTTCTCTTCCGGCACTGGATCGGGCGTGACGGTGGTCCCGGTTGCGGCCGAGACTTCGTCGAAGACAGTACCCAGGTCGGAATGTTCGGCGCCAAAACCGACAATCCGTTTGACTGGTCCATAGACCTCGGTGCCGATGCCGTCAAAATTAATGTTGGCTGCTACTTTGGCAAGCGGCCAGGTGGGATTTCTCACCCAGTGTTCCGCGCCGAGCAGTCCATACTCTTCACCGGTCACTGCGAGGAAAATTATCGAACGACGAGGACGCTCAGTTGGTTTTGGGTATGCCTTCACCACGGCTTCGGCGATAGCTCCAATCATCGCGGTTCCGAGTGCGTTGTCCGCGGCGCCGGGAAAGATTGTGCCGGCGCCATCTATTCCATAGGCATCGTAATGGGCTGTATAGACCACCGCTTCTTCTTTCAGTTTTGGATCTGAGCCTTCCAGTATCCCCACGACGTTGTTGCTGGTGGTTTCCTCACGCTTTAACTTCAGCGCGAGGGTTGCCGTCTTTCCCAAGTCGAGGGAGACCTTTTCGCCCAGGCCCGCTTTCTCGAGTGTCTTGGCAAAGGTTGAAGTGGACCCGGCAAAGACCCTTTCCATTGCAGCGTTGTCAGCCAGAAGCACAGGCGGCGTTGGCATCTGTGGAGCTGGAGCCGAGGCCAGGGAGACGCGCCGGCGCGATAGATAGTTTGCGATGGTGGAATACGGCTGGGCCGGGGTGCCGGCGTTGGCGATGATGAGCGCCGCTGCGCCCCGGCCGAAAAGGTTTCTCGCCACGGCTTGAGGATTCGACGCCTGTTTCCATGTCGCCGCATCAACGTTGGTGGGCGCCTGGCCGCCAAGCATGATTACAACCTTGCCTTTCAAATCCAAATCAGCGAGGTCATCGCGTTGAAGCTCTTTCGATACCACTCCATAGCCGACAAAGACAGCGCCACCACTAACGTCAATTTGATCGGAAGCGTAAGGCGGGAGGAGGATGTAATCG
The DNA here is from genome assembly GCA_963724185.1 of Pyrinomonadaceae bacterium. Taxonomy (GTDB): domain Bacteria; phylum Acidobacteriota; class Blastocatellia; order Pyrinomonadales; family Pyrinomonadaceae; genus PSRF01. The sequence goes on from CAVRTN010000004.1 coordinate 1,494,746, forward strand.
CTCCCGTGTTTTAACGAGGCGTCACCAATGGTGAGTGAAGACGTAGCCAGCACCATTGTTGATCTGAATTTGATCGGTTGCAGATAGGTGCCGTTGTCACCGCCAGGTTTGAGTCCCAGTTTGGTGAAATGTTCGGCAAGGTAATTCGCAGCCTTGTCAGCGCCGGGCTGCCCTGTCCCGCGTCCTTCAAACTCTTTCGATGCAAGCTTAGTCGTGAGCTCGCGAATGGTTTCGAGTTTGACGCGGTCGGCAGCCTTTTTCTCCGCGCCAGTCAACGTTGCCGTAGACTGTTTGGCCGGTGCAGTAGCGCCTTGTTGCCATCCGAGAACTGGCGCGACCGTCGAGAAAAGCAGTACGCTGGCGAGAAACGCGGACAAAAATCCGCGGCGTTGGAATGTCCTACGAGAAAGTGAAAGCATTAAGAGATCTCCTGACTAATGGGATGCGAATGTGGACGATGTAATACGTGGCCCGTGGGGAAAGGTTTTGTTAATCGCTGCTGAGCTGCCGGTGAAAGGATAGCACGGAGATGCTGAAGATGATTCGCGTCATGATCTTTACAACTCTCTTTTTCGCTTTGTTGGCGACGATCAGAGTTCCACCAACCGCAGGCCAGGGTGAAAACATGGACTACCTTCCGTTCAGCAAGCGCCTGTTGCGTCCATTCAAGCTGAAGAAAGTTGAACTACGCGAAGATTTGCGCAGCGGCCGCGCAGTGAATGTTGCGGGCGTGCAAATACAGGAGGAGAAAGCTGCAGGCGTTGACGACCCAAACGCCGAAAGTATCCATCGAATAGTTTTCAGCGGTCGCAATTTGAGCGGGAAGGCCTGGCGCGTTGGAGCGACGGCGTCTAACTATTACAACGCGCTTTATGAGGGAGACCTCGATCGCAATGGCACCTCTGATCTGATACTGGCCATGGGCACAGGCGGAAACGGATTAGCGCCATCAACGCGGCTGATCTTTGTTACTTTCGATCGCCGAGGTGACGCAACGCTTTTTGAAGGCACGGGCTATTACCAGTCGCTACCCGACGGTATTTTGGATCTAGTAGATCTGGATGGCGACGGAAGGGCTGAGCTGGTCCACATGGTTTTTGACGACGGCTACTGGATCACTGACGTCTATCGCGTGCGCGAGTCGCGCTGGAGTCGGGTGAGGGGGAGTTTGGCCGGGCTTCGATTTCCGCTCTACACGCGATTCACCAACCGTCCGAACCACAAACCGGTGCGTCCGCGCGGTCGCAAACCAGTCGCACCCAATCTGCTGAAACCCAGTCACGGTTAGGGCCGTCGGTTGTAGGCTGTGACCGGGACTCTCCGTCGCATGTCGTTCGCTGCAATTCGGCGCAGCGCCGTTCAACCACCCGCAACAGTTTCTCCAACTCGTCCGCGCAGCTATCTCTCCATTCAATTTGATAGTTCCGTGATCTGTTGAGGCAAATGAAAGCAAGATCCCATCAGAGCCAGAGCAATTCGCTCACGACTAAAGGAATCGGTGGTTTCTCTTGAAATGAAACGAGCTAAAACTTCATTACATATGAAGTCCCGCAGACTGAAAGGAAAGGTCTCATGCGACGCTCGTCTAAGCTTCTTGCCATCCCCCCGATTCTTCTCGTCGCGCTGGTAGCGTTTAGTTTTTCCAGCTCGTTAAGCATCCCCGTCTCACGGCGAGCGCAGGCGGCTCCGCAGGCGCACGCAGGCCCCACCTCTGCCGCTTCGTCTCAACGGTTGAAGTCGACCTCGGTACCGAAAGCGTCTCAGACAGGCTCGCTCACGTTTCCTTTGTCCTCCCGGTCGACTTTTCTTCATACCAATAACGACATCTGTGAGGGATACGGCGAACCGCCGGTTGGCAGCCTAATCATTAATCTCGAGAGCAACGGCATTCACGAGCACGATACGATCGAGATTGTCGCGCGCGGAGCCTTCAAATTTGGCACCAGCTTACCTGACGATGCCAATGCCACCATCGCCGTCTTTAGTCGAGACAACACGCTGCTCGATCCAAGCCAAAGATCTCGCGTACCTGGCGCCATCCAGACCAGTCAGCCTCCAGCAGATACGGGCCCCACCTATTTCGGCAATGAGCCCACGAACATACCAGAAGACTTTAACGTGGTTCCGCGCGTGACGTTGACCGTGCCAGCCGGCGCTAAATTCCTGTTTATCGCGCCCGCGGATGGCGTCTATTGCGACAACTCGGATCCTAATGGCGACTACGGCATGCAAATAAACTTGACCTCGGGAATTGGAGGCCGCGTTGTCGACCAAAATGGAAATGGAATCAATGGCGTAACCATGACACTGAGTGGTTCCACCTCCGCCACTACGAGCACAGATTCCAGCGGCAGCTATTCATTCACAGGATTGATGGCCGGAGGAAACTACACTGTCACGCCCGCGTTAGCCACATACATCTTTGGCCCCATCAAGCAAAGCGTAAGCAATTTATCCAGCAACCAAACCTTCGACTTCACCGGGGGAAAACCGGACATTGAGATCAGGGGCATTGAGATAACCCAGGCGATTCAGGATCTCCAAAACAGCGTGGTGCTGATTCAGAATAAGCGCACCTTCGCGCGCGTCCACTTGAAAGGAATTGCTGGTAACGTGACAGGAGTGAGCGGAAAACTTATCGGGCCCGGCGGGACTGTCGCGACTCCCAACAACCCTTTGATTAATGGCGCCCTGACAGTGAAGCAATTTCCCGCCCGACGAAATCTAAACGATAGCTTTTACTTTGAGTTGCCGGCTACCTGGAATACAGGAATCCAGGAATTTGAGTTCCAAACGCCTGGCCATATGCCTGAGTGTTTCGGGCTTGGTCTGACTCAGACCGCAAAGGGCTGCAAGATACAGGTGAACTACACACCGTCGCGTCCATTAGCGATGACCTTTGTGCCGATTGCGTGGAAAGATGCGGGAGGAGTTGTTCACCAACCTACAGCGAATGATATTTTTCGCACCGTTCAGGAATTGGAAGCAACGATGCCCGTTCCCCGTTTGACGTGGGATCGCAAGCCATACGTTTCTCCCCTGCAAAGCATCCTCGGTCCTCCCAACTCGGAGGGTGATCTGAAAATGATTCTCCGTTTGCTTGCTGTGCAGCAAAAGCTCGACTCGGTGATGTCTTCTGCAAAACCTTACTATATGGGTGTGCTCATCGACCGGGGCAGCAACGGTGGCGGGGACGGTTCTGCAGGCATGGCGGCTGAGCCAGGTAGTGTTTCGTGTGCCTATTTGGACCTCTCCCAACTGTCGTGGCTGGAACCGCCCCTCAGCCAGCTCAATGCCTCACACGAGTTTGGCCACAATTTAAGTCAGTCCCACATTTGCTTGAACTTCCCGGGCGATCCCAAACAATGTCAACAACATGATGGGGGAAAGATCAGCCCGACTAATACCGACCTGGGATACTTCGGTTTCGATGCGGTCACCAAGCACGTCTATCCTCCTGACGCGCCGGATCTCATGACCTATGGTAGTTATCCATGGATATCTCATGACGCCTACTTAGGTATCAGGGCAATCCTGGACCTGCGTGGTCATTCAGCCGATCCATCTAAAAGCCCAGGTGTGGATGGTGCGACAACCGCTGGAACAGCAATTATCATCAGCGGCTTGATTTCCTCGAACCAAAATACCGCCGAGTTCAAGTCGACTTACATTCTTCCCTCATTGGCATCCATACCGTCTCCTGCTCCTGGCAGCTACTCAATCCGTTTTGAGAGCGCGCAAGGACAGACGTTAGCGTCTTTTCCGTTCGAACCCGACAAAGCAGCCGGATCAAGCGATCCCATCCAATTTACACTTGCCCTGCCGTGGACTCCCGGTACCACTCGCATGGTGTTGTTTCACAACGCACAAGCGATTGCATCAAAGAACGCATCGCCGCATCTACCCAACATCACATTAAGTTCGCCTTCCGGCGGCGCAGTGATTAGCGGGTCAAGTTTCATGGTGACGTGGCAAGCGAGCGACCTCGATGGTGACGCGCTCAAGTATGCCGTGCAACTGAGCAGGGACAATGGTGGGACCTGGCAGACTTTGGTTTCGGACTTGGAAACTACAACCCTGGATGTTCCCACCGCGGATTTGGCGGGTACAAATACCGCTTTAGTGAGGGTACTCGCGAGCGACGGATTTAATACTGCTCAGGCGCAAACAAACGCCACTTTTACGCTACCGAAGCATTCTCCATCGGTGACCATCAGTGAACCCACTTACAACCAAATTTATGCCGACAAGCAGACTATCAATTTAGTTGGGATGGCTTACGATCCGGAAGAAGGGGCACTCGCAGATTCTTCGCTCACCTGGTCCCTCGATGGCAGTGCTTTGCAGGCTGGGCATCATGTTCAGCTTGATTCGTCGACCTTGAGTCCCGGTATTCACTGTGCAACTCTGAGAGCCCAGGATACTGACCAGCAGACCTCAACTACGAACATCTGTTTCTATGTTGAAAATTCCCCAGCTCAGCATGCACTCGACAACAGTCAATTTTTCGTCGGTCAACATTACCTGGATTTTCTAAATCGACACCCAGACCCTGCCGGCCTTGCGTTTTGGAACGGTCAGTTCTCTCAGTGCGGCAACAACCAGCAGTGCATCGAAGTCAAGCGCATCAACGTCTCAGCCGCGTTCTACCTTTCAATCGAATTTCAGCAGACAGGTTATCTCGTCGAACGGATGTACAAGGCGGCTTACGGCGACGGGACCGGCACGTCAACACTCGGCGGAAACCATCAGCTCGCCGTGCCGGTAGTTCGGCTCAACGAATTCCAGCCGGACACTCAGCAAATTGGCCGGGGCGTTGTTGTGAACCAGGCCGGTTGGGAGCAGGTGTTGGAAAACAACAAACAGGGGTTCGCTGCTCAGTTTGTGCATCGCAGTCGATTCGTGGCGGCCTTCCCCACGACGATGTCGCCGGCGCAGTTTGTCGACGCGCTGTTCACGAACGCCGGGGTGACGCCATCGGCCACAGATCGCAGCACTGCAGTCAACGAGTTTGGTTCATCGACAGATACCACCGATCTCGCTGCGCGTGGACGCGCGCTGCGACGCGTTGCTGAAAACTCATCTCTAGCCAGCAGTGAATTCAACCGCGCCTTTGTGTTGATGCAATACTTCGGCTACTTGCGAAGGAATCCGAATGACGGTCAAGACACCGACTATACCGGCTATGATTTCTGGTTGAGGAAGCTGAATCAATTCAACGGCAATTTTCAAAATGCCGAGATGGTGAAAGCGTTTATTACGTCAGGGGAATATCGGCGGCGCTTTGGCCTGTGAACGCAATGAGTTGCCGCGGGTGGAGAGAGGATTTGGTTCAAGTTACGGCAGCAGATAAGCAGCTGCCCATTAAACGCTTTGCAAGAATTTTGGCTGGGAGGCAGGGATTCGAACCCCGATAGGCGGATTCAGAGTCCGCAGTCCTACCGTTAGACGACCTCCCAACGCGGGAAATTTCACTGTAAGTGGAGACGGTTTTCTTTGTCAACCGGTGTCACCAATGAATAGTAACTTAGTGAATATTAAAATAGGTGTGAACCAGACTCGGTGCCTTTACTAACCGTAACAGCCGCGCCAAACCACGAATCGATATGTACGTCGCGCTTTAATTCTTCACTATTTACTATTCCCCATCTGTCGAGGCACAATGTGAAGGCCTGCCCCTCCCACGCTCCGGCGCACTCGCGCTGCTCACGTCATCGGTAAAACGAAGACCTGGAATCTGGGAGGAACATGACTGACTTCGAAAACCGCGATACCGCTAGTCCGGAGAATTCCTCGGAAGAAGAGATAAACCGTCTCGCTGCGGACTATGAACTGAAGATTGATGAGATAGCAGAACTAGTAGCACGCGTGCGGCACGAAATTAATAATCCGCTTACCGGAGTTCTGGGCCAGGCCCAGCTGCTGCTCCGAGAGGATTTAAGTGAGTCGGCCAGGAAGCGCGCTCAAACTATTGAGGGACTCGCTATCCGTCTGCGTGACGTCGTTGGTCAACTTCGTGAGGTGCAGAAAACTCCAAAGCCCAAAGAACCCTAACCAGCATCGTCGAAAACCCAATCCGAATAATCAAAGTTTAAAGCTTGCCTTTTACGGAATCTTTAACGGGCAGACTTTGAATTGGCGACGCGCTGTCGACAAAAACCGAATATCTCTTCCCTGCAGGAATGAACGCGTCCTTTCCGCGCTTGAATCCGTGCAGGAGAGCGACCGGGGCAATGAACGGCATCAGTGCGCCGGTGATGATCATGGAAGCCGCCACCTTGGCGCCTTTGCTGTCTCCGCGCAAGCGCACCTGCTGAGTTCGCAAAGGAATCTGTGATCCGTCCACGGCTGTCACGCTTTGCATCGTAAACACAAATAATCCTGCCTTGCCCCAGTGCCCGCCTCTTTTCGCTCTCAGGATGCGCGCGGCCGCGGTCGCCCCCTGCTCGATAACGGTCACGCCATTGACCTTCACTGGATCGACGACGCGAAAACTGATCGTGTCGTTCGCTTTGAAGTCCATTGAGTTGATCGTGTATGGCGCTTCCACATTGACCTGCGTGCCGTCCGGAATACTGCCCGGATGGGCATCAGGCTCGACAGGGAGGGGAAGTGGAGCAGAAGATTGCGACGGTTGGATCTTTTCTGTTGCCGCTGGGGCGTCTGCCGGGGTCTGCGCCATCAACGGCGAAAAGGTGCAAAGTAGAGCCAAAACCACTGAAATTAACTGTCTCAGCGGTTCACTCCGAATCTCTGAAATCAAGTTCTGCTATTACAAGTGCAACCGCAGTGCCTTAAGAGAGGGTCAGATGTCACAAACAAAAAATGCGTGACGATCGGCGTCACGCATTTCGTCTGACGAAAGAGCAGCAGATTAGGTGCGCTTCTTCTTCTCGTCACCTTCCATCTTCTTTTTCAGGTATTTCGCCAGCTTTTCAGCCGAAGAGCGCAGCCCTTTATTGGCCGACGAACGGTGGGATGCGTCAGCGTAGGCTATGACGCCGGTCTTTAGATTGATGACAGACATTGAAGCTGACGCGCTGCCGCGCCAGTCTCCCAGAAATACCTTCTTGGCCCAGCCCGCACCTTTCTTGTCGGCCGTTCCCACGATCTCAAAATCCGCCTGGGAACGATCCGCGACCATAATCAGCGGAACATTCTTCTTTCGCAAAGCGGCGGCAACATAGGTTTCAAAACCCTCCACCGGTTTCTCCGTGTCTTCACTCTTGAAGGGAGCAATGTAGACGCGAGAGTTGCGTGGGATGAACTGTGCCTCAAAAGGATCTGTTGGGGCTTGAATCGTTCCCTGCACCACCGAGGCGTTTGGTGAAGTCTGGGCGTGGGCCATCACGCTGATGGTCATAAGCAAGAGTAACAAAGTGACTACTTTCATTTTTTCTCCTTAGTTGGGGGTTTAGGACAGCTTCTAACGTGGGAGCGGACCAGGACTGACCATATTCCAGAGATCAGTTGGTTTCTTTGGTTGAGGGAGCTTTGATTCTTGTGTTGCCCTCAAACAAAGTTTTTAATGATTGTTGGCCAGTCGAGTAATACTGGGAGAGCAGTAGAGAAAAGAATGTCATGGACGGACCGGAGTCAGACGGCGACAGTCTCTTCTTCTTCAACGAGATACGGCGAGACTACTACCGGCTTCTCATCGGCGTCTTCCGCGAGCACTGCCTGAATAATAGGCAAGCTCAGTGAATGCTTTTTGGAGATACCAGGAACGTTATGACCGGCGGCGTAAACTGCGTGCCGTTCGTTTTCCTGATACCACTCGGCGAGACCGGCCGTCTTGTGCATGTTCTCAATGATCTGCCGCCAGCCGACGCCGGTGTTGTAAGCGCAGAAGGAGATTTCACCCTCCTGTGTGCCGTAAGGGATGACGCACATCTCGGTGCGGCGGAAATCGTAGTTGAAGAGATCCTGAAACCACATACCCTCGACGCACAGCACGCGCCAGATGTCGTCCGGATCTTCGGCCTTTTCTGCCTTCATGCGATCGTTGCGATCGGAACTCGAGTTTGTCGATGAAGGCTTGAAGAGATTCAGAATCTGCGAGATGGGGAACCCTGCCGGCGCTCGTTCAGCGTCGAAATTGCGGAGGATCGCCATGCCGAGTTGAGCGTACGAAAGTTTGTGTCCGCGCGCAGTGTCGGTGATTACGGCCACGTCTTTCATGAACTGCTCGTAGTTGAAAAACTCGAACAACGAGTTGAATTCGCCGGTATTGCGATTAACAACCATCAGCGAAAAGATGCCGCAGTTTGGGTGGCAATTACACGACGACCAGCCCCAGGGCGCGTCTGCTCCCTGCAGCATGTCCATCACGCTCGTGAATGCTGAATACGACGAAAGCGGATACCAATCGCGCAGGGGTTCGAGCTGACCTTCCGTTTGAGCTTTTAGATCGTGCGTCATCCCGGCCAGCGTGTAGCGTTGCTGGATGCGCACCGCGTCCGAAACATCTTCGTCACGGCCAGTAAATGAAACTGGTTGAAACGCAATCGTCTGGACCTTGTCGATATTCTGAGCAGCAAACTTAACGATGTCGCCAATGCCATCATTGTTGATGGTGTTGACGATGGTCGTAACCAGCGTCACTTTGATGCCCACGCTGGCGAGGTTTTCAATCGCCTGTTGCTTCACATCAAACAGGTTGCCGACGCCACGATGCTTGTTCTTCTCTTCGCTAACGCCATCAAACTGTAGATAAACTCCATGTTGTCCCGCCTCTTTCGCAGCTTTGCAAAACTCGATGTCTTCAGCGAAACGGATACCATTAGTTGCGGCGAGAATTCGGTAGAACCCAATTTTCTTCGCGTATGCGACTGCTTCGAGGTAATACGGAGAAAGCGTAGGCTCCCCGCCCGAGAAGAGAATAATTATCTGACGCTTCGGTTTGAATGAAACCGCGCGATCGAGAATTGCTTTGGTGTCTTCGAAGGTTGGCTCATGGACGTACCCGACCTGGTTCGCGTCCATGAAGCACGGGTTGCACATCATGTTGCAGCGATTCGTGAGATCAACTGTCAACACTGCGCCGCGTCCATATTTGATGTTGGACGTGCCGTGATGATGGACTGACGCGTCGTCAGCCACACGGAAGTCGCGGCCGAAGAAAAGGGATTCTATACGCTCGAGGAAAGCCGGATCAGTGGCCATCACGTCAACAAACTCGCCATGCTTGGGGCAAGTTTTGCGCATCACTACCTGGCCGTTTTCTTCAACGATCTGCGCTTTGATTTCGCCCGGGTGGTCATACATCAAAGTCTCGAGCGCGACCTCTTTCGAGATCACTGCGTTGCGCACTTCCTTCACGCAGGTAGGGCAAAGGCTATCGGTCTCACGCGGAAAGCCCAGCGGTGGCGCAGTCCGTTCATAAGACTTCAGGAGCGCGCCGGGGGCCCAGTTTGGAGTAATGGATTCGCCTTCGGGCAGGCGTTTGTTAATCGACTGAAAAGTTTTCCAGGCTACGTCCGAAAGGTTCGAAAGCAACTTGGAACCCTTAACTCCCGCGAGCTTTCCCTTGTCGTTTTCGCCGCGGCGAAATTGATCGCTAAACAATGAAACGTTCTCCTTGTGGCGTGCGGCGCACGCGCGCCCCTAACTCGATAAAAACAAAGATAATCTTAATAATTCGCTCTAATTGACGCACTGAGGCTCAGCAAAATGTAACCGCGTCATGATAGTTGGTCTGTTGGGGCATGGCAAGGTGAAAAAAGGGGTCTGTGATCTGCATCATCAGCCGATGCCTAAGCCGTGGAAGTGGTTCACAACACAAGGGTTAGATGCCAGCCACGATCGGATAAGTCGGTCGCGGGAACCCAGTTCGACGACCTGACATGGCGCGTTTCCTTTCATAGTAGCCTGGAAACAACGTGGCTGAGGGGAAACTGCGATTGTCGAATGGCCCGCCGGACGTGTACCATCGCGCGCGATGAAGGGGACCTAAGTCGATAATTCCACTCATGAAAGACAAGAATTCGTTAACTGTTTCTGAGCTCGCGAGTCACGTCGGAGGACGGCTTGTGGGTGACGGCGATCTTCGAATAAGCCGTGTCGGCAATCTCGATTCGGCGGGCCTGGGGGACATAGCCTACGTCGACGATGAGAAGTTTTTTGAACTGGGCAAAACCGCTCGCGCGTCCTGCCTGATCGTCACCAGCGGTTATCTGGCTTCACTCGCCGCTCCCGCAGGAAACAAGCCCGAGCAGGCGCTGATTGAAGTGCCCAGGCCCAAACTCGCCTTTGCTTTAATAGCCGCGCTGCTTCATCCGCCGAAACGTCGTGAACCTTTTGTTCATCCATCTGCGGTGATTGCAGAAAGTGCCGATGTTGATCTGACTGTTTTTGTCGGCGCCCACGTTGCGATTGGAGAAAGGTCTCGCATCGGAGCAGGCACACGAAGTCGAGGCCGGCGTATTTGTCGGTGATGGCGTGACCATCGGACACGACTGCGTGATTCATCCGGGCGTCGTCCTTTATGACGACGTTACGATCGGCGATCGCGTGATACTGCATGCCGGCGTAGTGATCGGCGCGGATGGATTTGGATACGTGCGTGAAGCGGATCCTAAAGGCGCGCATCACAAATTTCCGCAGACGGGGAACCGTGCTCATCGAAGACGACGTCGAACTTGGCGCGCACACCTGTGTCGATCGCGCGGCGTTGGGCCAAACCCGAATTGGACGGGGAACCAAAATCGATAACCTGGTCCATGTGGGCCACAACTGCGACATCGGCGAACGCGTTGTCATAGCCGCGCAAACCGGCATCAGCGGCAGCGTCACGATTGAAGACGACGTGGTGATTGGCGGCCAGGTTGGCTTCGGCGATCACATACGCGTGTTGAGCGGCGCAGTGATTGGTTCAAAGGCCGGTGTCCTGCCCGGGAAAATTGTGCGACCCGGCGTTTGGTGGGGAATTCCAATTCAGCCGCTCGCTGAATACAAGCGCCTCAATGCGCACCTCGGACGCCTGCCGCGGATGCGCGAAGAGATTAAAGAACTGCGCCGGCGCCTCGAAGAGCTGGAAAAGACTGACGGCGACCTAGAGCGGAATCGCTCTTTAGGATGTGTCGCCTACCTGTGGCAGCCAATGAGGCAATAACTGCCTGACAGTTAATCTCCGAATCGCCGTCATGAATCGTCTCAGCAGCGCAGCTCCGAGGCGCCACCCTCGCCGAGTTGTTCGGCCACTTCGCGCAAGCGCGCGCGCATAGCTTCATTTCGACCACTCTCGAGCAGCAGCAGCAACTCGTCAGCTAATCGCTCACCGTTGAAGTCGTCCTGCATCAGTTCGGTCGCCACTCGCTCGCCTGCCACCAAATTCACCAGACCGTAGTGGTCCACGTTAATCAATCGTCCCAGCGTGTTCCAGTTAATCGTCGACTCTTTGTAGACGACGACCATCGGCGTTTCGAGCAACGCGGCTTCAAGCGTGGCCGTGCCGCTGGCGATCGCTGCCACATCGGCTGCGGCGAGCGCTTCACGCGATTGATCTGAAACGATGTGCAGACAAGACGGCAGCGGCAGCGGCTTGGCGCGCTGGGCCCGCACGATGTTTCTGATCTCCTCCGAAGTGCGGCCGGGCGCTACGACCACAACGAATTGAACTTCCGGCCGGCGGTCAGAAATGAGCGCAGCTGCTTCCAGCATCGGCGGCAGTATGCGTTCCACTTCCTTCCGGCGGCTGCCCGGCAATAGCGCAATGATCGGCAACCGCGGATTCAGTTTGAGTTGACGACAAAACTCCGCGCGGTCCAACGCGAGCGGAAACTTCCCGTGCGAGCGGGTGGCCCACGTATTCGACGTGCTCGATTCCACGTTCGGCGTACCAATCTTTTTCGAAGGGCAAAATTGAAAGCAGCAGATCGACGTCACGCTGAATGCTGCGCGCGCGATAGGAACGCCAGGCCCAAAGCTGTGGACTGATGTAGTAGATGACTTTGATTCCGCGACGGTGAAGCGCGCGCGCGAGTTTCAGATTGAAATCTGGCCAGTCAACCAGAATTACCGCGTCGGGCTTTCGTTCAATCGCCGCTTGCTTCAGCAGTTTGTAGGCTTTCCAAAACTTCGGCAGGGCACGGCCGATTTCGAGCAGCCCCAGGATGGCGAGATCGTCTGAACGAACAATCGGCTCAACTCCGGCGGCCCTCATCAACGCTCCGGTCGCGCCAAAGAACTCGAAGTCTGTTTGCGGCTGCTGATTCGCGCAGGGCATTGACCAATGCACGCCGCGTGGGCGTCGCCCGAAGCCTCGCCCGCTACGATCATCAATCGGCACGTTTCCATCGGCGGCGAATGATAGCAGTGGGCGGTGGGGAGTGGGCAGTGTGCAGTGGGCAGTGGGCAGTGAGCAGTATGCAGTGGGCAGTGAGCTCTCGAAGCGATCGCTTCGCGACCAGAAGACTTCGGTAGTGGGCAGCTCTGCACTGCCGACTGTCCACCGCACACTGCCCACTGCCGCACTGCCCACCGCACACTGCCCACTGCCACCGCCCACTGCTCACTGCTCACAGTTTCGTGTTAGCATCCGTCACGTTCTAATAATCAAACGCGCCGGACGTTTTCAAAGTGGTTTTGTTCTACCCCGGCCGTGGAGGTCTTCACTCGCTCTTGCGTTTTGCCTTTCGCACAGGTGGCATTTCCACTCTTGTTCTGTCCGCCATTGCGAGCGCGCTCCTATGCGTGTGGCGCCGTGAAGGTGACGGCGCAGCAGACAAATCCTGTCGATCGCAAGGTCACCAATCCGATGACCGACACGCCTAACGTTAATCCGTTAACCCAGGACCAACCCATCAAACCGCGACTGCCGCTCAAACAGGGCGACACAATTGACGCGGGCGACACCATCAAGATCGACTCCGGCACGCAAACAGTTTCAGGTCCGGAGAAGGCTCGTGTGTTTGTTTATGATGGAAACGTTGATGCGCGCATCGGCACCTACCGGCTGCAGGCCGACAAGCTCACGCTATACGAAGCGACCAACAAGGTGATCGCGGAAGGCAACGTTGTATTCGATCAGGGCGACCAGCAAAGGATCACCGGCTCACGCGCCGAATGGAACTACCGCACCAAGACGGGCTTCTTTCTGAATTCCACCGGCTTCACCAACCAGTCGCAGGATGGAACCAGAATCTATTTCACGGCTGACAAGATCGAGCGAGTCAGCCTGGACACGATTATTGCCACCAACGCGCAAATCACAGCTTGCGATGAAGACGTTCCCAAATGGAGCTTTCATACGAAGCGCGCGAAGATCAAAACCGGGGATCGCGTGCGCGTTTACTCTCCAAACCTACGTGTTAAGGGCGTTCCGATTTTTTATCTTCCCTACGCATCGATTTCAATCAAGCCGCGCGATCGCGCATCGGGTTTCCTGACGCCAAGCTTCGGCGGTTCCGGCAAAAAGGGTTATCGGCAATCAAACGGTTACTATCCAAACGCTTGGCCGGTCTGCCGACGTTACCGTCAGAAACGATATCTATTCGCGTCGCGGCATCGGCTTAGGCGCCGATCTGCGCACGCGCGCCAACTCACGGTCGTTTTTCAACGCCGGATTTTATATCTTCAAAGATCGCATATTGGGAGACAAGGTTGATGCCACTCATCCGGATGAAGGCGGCTCGAGTTTCTACGTAGATGGCGTCCACTACTTTCCTAACGGGTTCATCGCCGCGGCCGATGTGAATATCACTTCAAACCTGGCTTACCGCCAGCAGTTTTCAGACAGTATTCAGCAGGCGATCTCGCCGGAAGAACGATCACAGGTTTTTGTTAACAAAGATCACAACGATATCAGCTACGACTTCATCGCGCGTTCGCAGGTCACGTCGTTGCCCAATTCGCGAGTTCGCATTCGAGAGTTGCCCAGTATCACGTTTGAGAAGCGGGCTACGCCGCTCAACTACTTCAAAAAGTTTCCCGTCTATTTTTCTTTCGAGGCCGGCGCGGGCGGTCTGAGCCGAAAGGAAACTGTCGACGATCTGACGGCCTTCAGGAACGAAGTGGGAGGCGATCCGATCATCTCGCCATCAATCGTGCAGAGACTCGACGTGCATCCGCGCGTGCAAGTTCCTCTTTATTTCTTCGGTGTGTCTATTACGGCTTCGGCGGGCGCGCGTGCGACCTTTTATTCAAACTCGCTTGACCCGGCGAACCGATCGGTGTTGAGCCGCAATTTGACTCGGGGGTATGGAGAGTTTGAACTCGACGTCAGGCCGCCAGCTCTGGCTAAGAATTTTCACCGAAGCGGTGGGGCCTTTTTCTTTCGCCATTTGATCGAGCCCTATATCACTTACCGTCGCATAGCTGGCATTGGCAACATCGAACGAATCATCAGGTTTGACTACACTGACGCGATCGCCAACACCAGCGAAATCGAGTTTGGTATCACGAACCGTTTCTTCACTCGTCGTTCAACTGAAAACGTGAGCAGTGCGGCAGCCAGGGCAACGAGGACCGGCCAGAAGACTCCAACTTCAACTCAGCCTTATGAAGCGCTGACGATTACTGTCCGCGGCAAATTTTTCTTCGATCGATTTTTTGGCGGCGCCCTGATGCCCGGACGCAGAAACCAGTTTTATCCGATCAATACTCTTTCCGGCTTTAGCTTCGGCGGCGTCCCACGGCGTTTCTCTCCATTGAATGTCGAGGCGCGTTATCGGCCCAGCGCCAATTTGTTTGTCGATTTACGCACGGATCTTGATACGCACGGTGGCGGCGTGCGCGCTCTGTCCACGACGTTTGGCATCAAGCGCCCGCTGGTTGAGGCGTTTCAGAGTTTTTATTACACGAGGGCGGTGGAGCTGGTTCCAGCGCTGGCCCAATACGCCGATGCGCGTGGTAAGGAACCGGGAACTTTACGGGGTTCCCAGTGGAGTCCGTCAATCTTTCTCGGCAATCGTGACCGCGGCGTCTTCGGAGGGGCTTCGTTCTTCTTCGACTTTCAGACTCGACCCGGGAAGGGAAATACTTCGCTGATCAATTCAACCGTAACGCTCGGATATAGTTGGGACTGCTGCGCGGTTACGGCGCAGCGATCCAGTTTCAACATCGGCGTCCGGCAGGAAAATGCCCTCGTCTTCAGTTTCCGTCTCAACGGAATCGGCACTTTCGGCACGGAGCAAATCGGGCAGCGCTTCCAGTAAATCGTTCCACCTCATTGGGAACTGTAAATCGCGACCAGACTGTTATATATTTGTCGCGGCGTCATCCAGTTCCCCAGACTCAGACAGCGCCGGAGGCGCCGCTCGCCGTAAACGTCACGCCGAGTACTCGCCCGCCGCAGTGATTCCATAAAACGACAGGTTATTCCCAAGAATTATTTCAAGCGGTAGGAGATTTTGCATTTATGTCCCGTCAGCTTTTGCGGAAACGCCCTCATCGCATGCGCGCGACTTTAGCCCTCTTGATTTTCTCAGTCCTGGGTTTTGTTCTCCTGGCCTCGGCCCTGCCGCCAACGTCGCAAGCGACACTCGATCCGCAGGAACCCAAAGCCGGACAAAAGCGGCGCGCTGAATTCGTGCCCGGTGAAATACTGGTGCGTTATCGCAGCGAGTCAATCGCAAAACAACAAACGCGAGCCGCGAGTGACGTTCCTGACGGGCAAATCGTGTTGACTGAAAAGGGGCGCGAGATAGCAGTGCGTCTCGAACGTTTTGAAGGCTCTGACATCGTGCCGGGACTCCGACTCGCGCGCGTGGCCGCAGAAGACACCATGGCCGCAATCGAGGCTTTGAAGAGAGCAAGCGAACGTTCTGTATGCAGAGCCAAACTATCTTCTGTACGCCGACGTAAATAATCCAAACGATCCCAGGTTTCTCACAAATGAACTTTACGGCCTGACAAAAATTGGCGCGCCTCTGGCCTGGGACACAACCCAAGGCAGCTCCTCGGTAGTCGTTGGCGTGATTGATGAAGGCATCGATCGCGTGCATCAGGATCTGCAGGCGAACATGTGGGTCAACCCGGCGGAAACTGCAGGCAACGGTATTGATGACGATGGCAATGGATTTATTGATGACGTAAACGGCTACAACTTCATCACGAATACAGGAAACATCACGGCCGACTTTCATGGCACGCACGTGGGCGGCACAGTCGGAGCCGTGGGCAACAACGCCATTGGCGTAGTAGGCGTCAATTGGAATGTCCGGTTGATGTCTTTGAAGTTTCTGGGCGGCGCCGGCGGCGGCGGCACTTCAGACGCTATTCGCGCCTGCAACTATGCGAAACAGATGCGAGATCTGTGGGTAAGTTCCGGCGGCGTGCAGGGCGCAAATGTTCGAGTGCTGAACAACAGCTATGGCGGCGGCAGTTTTAGTCAGGCGTTTCTCGATGCCATTAGCGGCCTCAATCAATCATCAATCTTGTTCGTGGCATCCGCTGGAAACATCGCGGCCGGCGCGACTGAGCCAGATAATGAAATCGTTCCGCATTACCCTTCGAGCTACGTGGCCCCAAACGTGATCGGCGTGGCGAACACTGATGTAAACGACAACCTGAGCGGCTCGTCTCATTTTGGTTTGAGTACTGTTCACTTAAGCGCACCCGGCAGCGGAATCCTAAGTACCACTCCCGGCAACAATTACGGACCGTTAAGCGGAACCTCGATGGCGACGCCGCATGTCTCCGGCGCCGCCGCGCTCCTGTTGGCCCACAATCCAAACCTGACGCTGCAGCAGTTAAAGAGCTTACTGATTTACAACGGTGATCCCGCGGCAGCTCTGGTTAATAAGACGGTGACGGGCCGACGACTGAATGTTTTCAATAGTCTTCAGGCAGGTTTGGAAAACGATACAACTCCGCCGGGAACCGTTACGAATCTGCACGTGAATTCGCAGACTGGACGCGCACTCAACATCGGCTGGACGGCATCAGGCGATGATGGCGCCACCGGCCAGGCTTCGCTTTACCAGGTTAGCTTTACTGACGCCACTACTGGCGCAGTGATCCTTTTGAAGAATGCAATTCCAGCTACGTCTGGTGTCGGCCAAACTTTGGACCTCACGCTTCCGTACCGCCACACAAATGGTTCGCTGGTTCTGCGTGAATTTGATAACGCCGGTAACGAAGGGGCGCCGGCGACGCTTAACGTTTCGGTGAGTTTGGTGGAAGGCGATCCTTACACTACTGCGCTCAGTAGTCCCGCCGCGCTTTCAACCGGCGGCACGCCGCTCTCGTTGATAGGCGATGACAAGTTGCGATTGAACCGATCATTGTCGTTCCCATTTCCTTTCTTCGGTCAGAATTTCAGCACGGTGAATGTTTCTACAAACGGCAACCTCTTTTTCACCACTCCGCCAACGCGAGCTAATGGCGACGCTGACGACGTTCCGGCGTCTGCAGTTGGTCTTACGAAGTTCAAGATGATTTCCGGTCTCTGGGACGACCTGCGTACCGATCGAAACTTCGGCGACGACGTCTATGTGATCGAAGATTCCAACCACATGATCTTCCGCTGGCAAACGGTGACCTTTGGAAACGGCACGGCGGCTACCGAGTTGCCGGTAACTTTTGAAATCGAGTTGCGTCCTGATGGCACGATCCTGACGCGCTATGGAGCGGGTCAACAAAGTCCCTCAGCCGATTCGCTGGCCCGCGTGGTTGGCATCTCGGGTGGCGAGCCTGACGCTTATGTGATTGAAACGCACTCCAGGGAAGGCGCGTTGATCGATTTAACCAACGCGCAGCTGGTGACGTTTACTCCTCGCGCCGCTGGGCCAACGCCGACACCGTCTCCCACGCTGCAGTTTGCTTTTCCACAA
Source organism: Pyrinomonadaceae bacterium (assembly GCA_963724185.1). Classification (GTDB taxonomy): domain Bacteria; phylum Acidobacteriota; class Blastocatellia; order Pyrinomonadales; family Pyrinomonadaceae; genus PSRF01. The sequence goes on from CAVRTN010000004.1 coordinate 1,512,520, forward strand.
TTCGACATCGTTGAAGCCATCAAGTCTGCGATTGTCACTGTCGTTCGGAACGGTGATACGTCAGCCGCCGCCTCCGTGAGCTATGCGACCAGCGACGCGACCGCTAACCAGAAGTCGGATTACATTCAGGTTTCGGGCCGGCTCAACTTCGCCGCCGGCGAAACGAGCAAGTCGTTCTCAGTTTTGATAGTGGATGACATCTATCAGGAGAGCACCGAGACCTTAAATCTGACGCTGAGTAGTCCTGTCGGTGCGACCCTCGGAGCCAGGAGCACCGCGGTAGTGGCGATAGCCGACAACGACTTCGTCCCGCCGCCCAATAATCCGCTCGATAACTCCGATGCCCGCTTTTTCGTGCGCCAGCATTATCTCGACTTTCTCAATCGCGAGCCCGATACGAGCGGACTGGATTTCTGGACCGGACAAATTACTTCGTGTGGCGCTAATCCGGCTTGCATCGAGGTGAGGAGAATCAATGTCTCCGCGGCCTTCTTCCGTTCCATCGAGTTTCAGGAAACGGGTTACCTGGTTGAACGCCTCTACAAAGTCGCGTATGGCGACGCGACTGGAACATCCACTGCTTAACGGCCCGCATCAGCTCCCCGTGCCGATAGTCCGCTATCAGGAGTTTCTGCCTGACTCGCAACAAATAAGTGCGGGCGTGGTGGTGGGGCAGACCGGTTGGGAACTGGTGCTGGAGACCAACAAGCGAAACTTCACTGCTGCGTTTGTAGAACGCCCACGCTTTACGACGGCATTTCCTGCCGGAATGTCGCAAGCTACTTTCGTTGAAACTCTGAACACAAACGCCGGCGGAGTGCTCACGGTTTCCGAACGCAATCAGTTAATCGCTGATCTAACCTCGGGCGCTAAAACCCGCGCGGAAGTGCTGCGGCAAGTAGCTGAAGATCTGGACCTGAAGGCCGCCGAAGACAGCCGCGCGTTTGTGCTGATGCAATACTTTGGTTACCTGAGAAGAAATCCGGATGACGCCCCGGAACTTGGATTGGATTACACCGGTTACGATTTCTGGCTGACCAAATTGAATCAATTCAACGGTAACTTCATCAGTGCGGAAATGGTGAAGGCGTTTATTTCATCTTCTGAGTATCGGCAGAGATTCGGCCCGTGATGTTCTGTGGGAACGACGGAGTACAGCGATTTGGACCATGAGACTTGTCAGAACCGCCTGCGTTAGCGGGTGGATCTTCTTGGCCCAACACGGGACCAACCCGCTAACGCAGGTGGTTCTGACAAGCAGCGACAAAGCAAAAGGCCGGACTCAACGTTGAGTCCGGCCTTTCCTGTATGACAGTTAGATCGTTTTAGAAACGGGCTTGATATTCGGTCGAAACCAGGAACGACCTCACCATTTCGGCAGCGTGGAAATCACCACCATGGGAGTTTAGTTTGGCCAGCCAGAAGTCGAAGCCCGACTGGTCCGGATCGCGACGCAGGTAACCCAAATACTGCATCAGCACAAAAGCTGAACTCTTTTCCTTGATATCGACGGCGGCGCTTTCAGCGATCTTGCGCAACACCGTGGCACGAGTCTCGGTCGCATTGTTCAGACCGTTCACTAGCGCGTTGCCATTAACTTCGCCTGAAGTTACGCCGATAGTGGCAATGAGTTTGTCCACGTAAGCCTGGTTACTCATGCTCAGCGGGTATGCAGTAGGCGCTGTAAACTCAGCGCTCGCGACCCACGCGTTGAGAAACGCCACTTTGTTTTCTTCGAGCTTTGCCTGCCAGTTACCCTGGTTAACTACTACATCTTTGCCAACGGCTCTCGCGTTCGGCATGAAGTCTTTGTAGAGCGGCAGGGTCCCGAACGTGGTTTTGTGGACGCGGTAAACGAGATACCCGGTCTCTTTGAATTCGATTGACAGGAAAAACGCGCCCGAGGTGTTCGAGCGGCGAAGGTCGATGCAAGTAGCATTACCACCGCAAGTTGTTATTTCGTTGACCCAAAAGTCGAAACCACTCTGATCGGGGAACCGGCTAAGGAAGTCGACATATTGTTGATTGACGAAGAAATCGGAATCGGCGATGGTGATGGGCGTCGTCGTGCCGGGTCGCAGACGCAGCGGTTTCACCTTAACGTTTCCGTAAAACAACTCAGACGGCAGACCCGGGACCTCGGTCTTGATCTGGAGGGTAGGCGCGGCTTGCCCAAACGCGCTCACAGACGCGAGGGAAATCACAAAAATGGCGATGGCAAATCTCATCTTATTGCTCCTGACTTAATCTGTCTCAAGGAAAGGCCTCAAATGTGGGGTTCCGTCTAACGCAGTTCTTAGACGCTGAGACAAGGCGTAAAGTCTAACTCGTAGCGTCGAGTGGCGTCAATCTCAGTCTTAATGAATGTCTTCGGGCGTCAGCCGACTAAATCCGCTATTCTAGGCTAGGAAGTAGAAAGCTCACTTTCGGTTGCTTGATCGCGGGCTAACGCACGAAAAGAATGCACATAGGACTCGACGGGCTCCCCCTGACAACGCCTAAAACCGGCGTGGGACATTACACTTTCGAACTAGCCCACGCCCTGGCAGAGCTCGAGGCGGAGTCGCGTTTTGAGCTTCTTTACCCATCCACTTATCCAGTTCTAAATTTTCCTGAGCCAGCCACTGTTCCCGGTAATTTGAAACTTGAGCGGGTCCAAGTGGGACCATTGGGGCGACATTGGTGGTCTGCCGGTCTCCCTCGCTACATCCGCCAGCACGCGTTCGACCTTTTTCATGGCACGAACTACGACGTGCCTTTGTGGCGCAGGTGCGCGACGGTGCTAACGGTTCATGATCTGTCCCTGCTCCTGCATCCGGAAACCCACACGGATCGAAGCGTGAAACGCGCCCGCCGCCGCTTGCCGATGATGGTGCGCGCCGCAAACGCGATCATCACGCCCACGGAAAGCGTCAAGCGCGAGCTCTCCGAACATTTCAAGGTGACGCCCGAAAAAATCTTTGCCGTCCCGGAAGCCGCACGCGCATGTTTCCGGCCCATGGAATTTGCCGACACCGAAAGTGTGCGCCTTCGGCTCAGTGTAGGCGACGAGTTTCTGCTGGCGGTCGGGACAATCGAGCCGCGAAAAAATCTTGCTACGTTGATTACCGCATTCGAAGAAGTGATACGCGCAAAGCCGCAGAATGGCCTGCAGCTCGTAATTGCAGGTGGCGCGGGCTGGTTGAGCGGTCCGCTATTCGAAGCGCTCAAAAACTCACCGGCCAGGGATCGAATTGTGTTGACTGATTATCTTGACGACGGCGATCTTCGTCCGCTTTACGCGTCTTGTCGCGCGTTCGTTTATCCTTCAGTTTACGAAGGCTTCGGTTTGCCACCGCTTGAAGCGATGGCCTGCGGCGCGCCGGTCATTACCAGCGCCGTGCCTGCCCTGGAGGAGACCACGGGAGGCGCTGCCCTACTATTTGATCCGCGGCAGCCGCCAGAGCTCGCGAAAAAGATTGTCCATCTGTTGGGTGACGAAGATGCGAGGAATAAACTCGCGGAAGCCGGACACCGTCGCGCCGCAGAATTTTCGTGGGAACGCACGGCGAGCAAAACGATGGAGGTTTATACGAGCGCTTTAGAAAATTTCAAATCGAGGGCTGGTCGCCCACAAGGATAGTCTAGTGAACGCTCACCGGAATACGGAGCGTTGGCGAGCCTTTGAGTCCAAACCATGACACGCCTTCCTGTAGCATGTCGATTTCCAACAAATAACTTCCCGGCTTTTTCGGAGCATTCACGGTCAGCTTTAACTCCACTTGTTGTTTCGGTTGAAGATCACTGAGCAACGCCGCGCGGCCATCATCATTGGCGAGAACGTTTCCAGCCTCGTCAAGCCAATGGTTGCCGGCGCTGACCTGTAGGGTTCCGCCGCTACGCTCGCGTGCCGGCCACACGGTGTCGCTTTCATTCGTTACTAAAACCCCCAGGTCATAATGTTGACCTGCGCGCAAAATTGTTGGCGGCTCCTTCATGTGTAGCTTCGCTCGAAACGCTGCGTCGGGAAGTGGTTCACGTTTCACCGCGGGACGACTTGCCACATAGAGCGTGTAAAACTCACTGATCGCAACGATCCGACAACGCGGACAATTTTCTTCCGTGGAGATTACCAGAGCGCCGTCAGGCGCCGATTGATCGGGAGCGAGGCGTACGAAATCACTCAGCGGAACTCCTCGCAGCGTCGCATACCAATAGGCCTGGATGTAGCCGGGAATTGCCAGTGCATCAGTCAGGTAGATCGGTCGTTGAGGTGTGGCGACGGCGCTCGCGAATATCTGCGTGGGATATCCGTTGTCGAACTGCCTTAGCCGTTTCCGAGTGCGCGCGCTCGCTTCGAACTTCCAAAAGAAGGCGCCGCCCTGGACGAGCATCAACAAGACGAAAAGCGCCAGAATTGTGCGATGCCGGCCTGAGTTCACCCTTAACCAGGTAATTGCGGGAACGCAAAGGACGAGAACAAAAACAGGAAGGGGAGCGAGCCTCAACATGTGGACATACTCTTTTGTCAGAGACGCCGGCACGATCGAAACCAGAAGACAAAAAATCACGAACCGCCACCATGCTTCATCCCGCTGTTGGCGAAATATCAGGACGAGTCCAGTCACGGCGAGGATGCCGGTCACGGCCAACAAGAGTGGAGCACCGTAGATGTGTGCAATCTGCTCGGTGTTGGGGTCGCCGGTGACCAGCAGTCGCCACGGATTGAGGTTTCCGAAGTAGTGCTTGGCGAATTCCCAAGCATTGCCAGTGCCCAGGTACGGCGGTTCGAGATAACTGATCAGCGAGAATCGCGCGCTTAGGGCGCCGGGATAGCGTCGCTGAAAGATTACCAGCGGCAGGAGTGATGCTGCGTACATGGCCCACGTCGTGACGACTCCGCCGCGACGTCCTCGCGAGGCAAAGAAAATTAAACCCAAAGCGAATAACGGCCCAACCAATCTGCCGATCGAGTAGGTGTATGTAACGAGCGCGAGCGAAGCGGCAAGGCAGGTCGCTTCCCGCCACGACCATCGAACTTTCGTTGACGCCTGGTGGGCAGAAAGAAGAAAGACAGCGATAACAAACGGGTAGAGTGCTACCTCCAAAACCACTCGGCTCATTTCAAAAAGCCATGGAGTCAGCAAGGCCATCAGCGCCAGCAATAACCCTACATCTCGACGCCTTGAAAGGCGTGTAGCCAGCAGGCCAAGACATAGAGCTGTCAGGAAACCGGAGGCAACGCTTAGCAATCTCGCGGCGAGGATGCTTGGACCGGTTATGCGATAGATACCGGCCAGCAGGTAGATGTAAACGGGATTCTTGTAATCTCCAAACGCCCGAAAGTAGAGGGGCCAGGGCCTGCCAAATTCATCGCGGCCAGTTTGCGAGATAGTGTAAGCATTGTAAGAAATCGATGACTCGTCGATGTAAAACCCGGGCGGATTGCTACCTGCATTGGCAATGTAGACGGCGCCAATAACTATCGTTAGCAGCAACACCAATAGCCACGTGCGGCTACGAAGCACCGAATTTCTCTCGTGCGTGCTCAACGACTACCTCGCGGTCCAACTATCACACTGCAGGTCAAACGCGGTGAACCCTTGTCGCCAAACCACGCGATCTGTTCCTGCACCACGTCCAATTCCAGCACATATTGGCCAGGTGTTTCCGGCGCCGTTACTTTCAAGTGAACTCCGGCAGTGTCGCCCGGTTGGAGATCGTAAGGAAACCAGCTGCGACCATCGTCAGCGTCTACCACGGTACCGTCGGATCTGAGCCAGCGATTACGCAACACAACCGCGAGGCGATCTGTTCCCACTTCTCCGACGGCGGGCCAGGTTGCTCCACTCATGTTCTTCACCAGGACGCTGATCGCTGTCGTTGTTCCAGCAGTCAACGCGGCAGGCGCGTTCTCAGCCTGAATGCTTGCGCGAAAAGCGTTTTCGGGAAGTGCCTCGCTTCTTGCTTTGAGCGAAGAAGGCAAGGAAGCGTAGACCGTATAGTTAATGCTCTTTGCGATTAAGCTGCAATTCGAGCAGCTCTCTTCGGAGCTGATCACCAGCGAACCGGGTGGCGGGCGCACATTGCTCGGCAAGCGCACGAAGAGCGATGGATCCAAACCCTGCAATACCGCGTACCAGTAAGCCTGAATGTAACCCGAGTTTCCGTCAGGATCTAAGAGATAGATCGGCCGCTGCCCTGTTTCGAGCGCAACAGCTAAAACCTTTCGCGGAAACCTGGCGTCGAAAACGTACCATCGTTCTTCCGCTGTCTTGTGAAACTGCCATTGGAAGTAAAAGCCCTGAATGAGAATTAGACTAACTGCCGCCAGCAAGCACACGCGCCTGGTGAAACCCGCGCGTTGCCGCGCATTTCCATCGTCACTCTTTGCAGTTGAGACAGCGGGGTTACTCTCACTTGTCTCCATCAACCACGCAAGCGCCGGAATTATCAGGACGTGAAAAAACACGGGAAAGGCAATCAAACGTAGCTGCGGAAAGTCAGTCCTCGTAAGCGACGCGGGAATAACAGAAACCAGCAGGCCATACAAAATGAATTGCCACCATGGCTCGCGACGGTGACGAATCCAAACTATCACTGCACCCGCAGCAGCCAGGATTACTGTTACCGCCAGAAGACTGCCAAACCCGCCGAGATGATCGCGAACATTATTTTCTCCGGTCACAAGCCAGCGCCACGGATTCACGTTTGCCAGGTAGTGCCGAAGAAATTCGACGACCACATTGGCGGTTGAGTTTTGAGGTGTAATGTAGGTCAGCAGCGTGAAGCGATCGCTGAGTGCGCCCGGATGCAGGCGGTAGAAGATGAGCAGAGGGATCAGAGTTATCGCGTATGCGAGCCACACCTTCATTACGCTGCGCCAGCCATGACGTCTCAGGAATAGCGCGAGCCCTGCGGCCAGTAGCGGCGCAAGCAGTCTGCCGATCGAATACGAATAGGTCAGAAGGGCCAGCGTCACCGTTAGCGCAAATACATCACTGATCTGCCAGGCCTGTTTGCGTGACGCTCGCCAGAGCGTGAGCAAAAACAACGCAGTCAGAAGCGGGTAGAGAGCTACCTCAAACACCAGACGACTGCTTTCGTAAAGCCAGGGCGTCAAAAAAGCGGAAAGAGCAACAAAAACTACGACCCCGATCGTGCGAGTGATCTTCCACGCCAGAAGTGCGAGGAGAATTCCCCCTGCCAACCCGAGACCTGCGCTCAAGTTGCGAGCAACTGCGATGCTCGGGCCTGTCAATTTAAACAGCCCGGCCAGCAAATAGATGTAAGTTGGATTCTTGTAGTCGCCGAAAGCGCGGAAGTAGAGCGGCCAACGTTCGCCGTGTTCGTCGGAACCTGTTTGCGAAATCAGGTGGGAGTTGTATGCAATGGATGATTCATCGATATAAAAACCTGGAGGATGGGTCGGCACTGAGACGAAATATACAAACGCCCCGAAGCACGTGATGATCAGGAACGCGATTGTAAGGCTGAGGCGAGACGAATACGTGGGCGCGTTGTTTAGGTTGTTCATCCAAACTTTGCGAGATGTTGGCGCGAGACTGCGCCGGCCAGGTGTTAGTACTTCAATCTTAGTTTCAGAACGCCCCAGATCGCTTCCCGAATCACGCGCCAGTCCAGTTTTGAGTTGCCGCTCTTTCGTTCTACGAAAATGATTGGGACTTCCGTCACTCTCAAGCCCTTGCGGAAGGCTTTGTATTTCATCTCATAAAGAAAAACGTATCCGCTGGAGAACGTGGTTTCAAAGCCGATGGTTTCGAGCGCCGTTCGTCTCCAACATTTGAAGCCGCTGGTCGTGTCGGTGAACGGCATGCGCGTCACGAAGCGAACATAATTAGTCGCCATCTTGCTCATCATCAAACGTTTCAAATCCCAGTTGACCACACTGATTCCCTGCAGGTAGCGCGAGCCGACCACCAGATCGTGATTTTGAATTTGCTCCATAAACCTGGGCAGGTACGCCGGATCGTGAGACAAGTCGGCATCCATTTGCAGGATGTATTCGTAGTCGTGCTTCAGGACCTGCTTGAAGCCATCGACGTAAGCCCTTCCCAATCCTTCTTTCTTTTCGCGGTGCAGCACGAAAATCCGGTCCGGGTGCCGTTGGTGTAATTCATCCGCCAGAGCGCCTGTGCCATCGGGCGAATTGTCATCTACGATCAGCACATGCAGATCTGGCGCGTGCAGTTGGATCTTGTCCACGAGCTCCTGCAGATTGGCGCGCTCGTTATATGTGGGAACGATGACGATTGATTGCATTAATTACAACTGCTCAGAAGAGATGTCAGGACCGCTTCACTCAGCGTCAATCACCAAGGCGGTACACGTAGATTGAATCTCCGATCACGGCCTCGGGCGCACGCCGTCGAAACTCATCAAAGGTATTTACTCGCACGGCTTCGGAGACCCGCTTTCCGTCTATGTCATACCCCGGAACCGTCGACCCATTCAAGAAACTAGCCCCCAGGACAAGATATCGTGGCGGCGACGGCGGAGGCGGCGCGAGCGCATCGAGATACTCGACACCATAGAAACCAAGCGTGACGTAACCGCCAAGCAGCAAACCGCGCGTGCGAGTTTCACCGCGTGCGCGCAGATATTCAGCCAGTTCCTTCACACCTTCTCCCCATTCCACATTTGAGTCTGACAAATACCACCAATGCGGACGGCTGGAGGCAAATTGATTCATGTAGGGAATGTAATTGGGATACGCTCTGATTGCTTCCCAACCCATCCATGACAGCGCGACAAAGATTATCGCCCTAACTGCCATGCGCTTCTGCGCGGACACAAGCCGGAGTTTCTCGCCGCCCAAGATTCGATCAACCAAAGCTCCGCCTAGAATGAAAAGGAAAGCGAAGGCCGGAAGATAATACCGAATGCCGATGTCGATCGGGCTCATCATGACGAATGCGGTGTACAAAACGAAGGGAAGCAGCAGGAAGAGCAGTTGCTGCTCGCGTTTGTAAAACAGCCGGTACAGCGCCCACGCCAGCGAGCCGATCGATAGCAGCAGGAAGGGAATCGTCGTCTTGAGAGCAAAGGCGACCGGGAAGTAATACCACCAGCCGCGCAGGGTATGCATTCCCAGAAGTCCCGCGGGATGTCCTTCACTGCTATGGTGAAGCTGCCAATAGACTCCCATTAGAAAATCTGTCGGAACTACATATCTAAGCACGCGCACACTCGTCAGAACGCTTGCATGCTGTTCAGGGAAAGAGGAAACGATCCAGGTCGAGTCGTCCTCGGTGACCGCGCGGTTGTTGAAAAAATAGCCGGCGTTGATGACCAGAAGCAGGGTCACTGCGCCGATGAGCCCGTGCCGTGCAATTGTCCGGCGCTCGGGCGGCTGACGCCAAAGCAGCGCCAGGAACAAGAGCAACAACGCCGGGCCAACAATAACCATGGAAAACTTGGTAAGCATCGCCAGACCTGCGGCGGCGCCCACCCAGGCTGCCAGTTTCCAGCTCGGTGCTCGCATATAGCGATACACGGCAAAGACAGTCAGCAGTAAACCAAAAGCCGCGACCACGTCTGTCTGGACCACGCGACCATGCGCCAGCATCGTCGGCTCGAGGGCAAACAAAGCGACCGCAAGCAAAGCGGCGCGAGGGCCGAAAAGGTCTCGGGCAAAAATAAAAGTCAGCACGCCAAACGCGAGCGTGAGCGCAATCATTGGAACTCGCGCCCAAAAACTGATCGCTTCAAATTGCGCTCGATTGTCGTTCCAAAACCGCATCGAGTAAGCCCACTCGCGGTCAGCCCGTTTCTGTGAGGGCTCCAGTTCATTTGGCAGTAATTCCCTAGGCTGAATGAACAGCAGAGGCACGCCGGCAAGGAGCTTGCAGAGCGGCGGATGTTCGCGAACCAGTTGGGGGTCGTTCGTTATGAGATGATAGTATGCAGCGGGAATGAGGACGATCTCGTCGGCAGTGATGCTCTTGCGAGCAGTCACGAAGATCATGTTCAAGGCCATCGCGAGTAAGATCCCCGCACACAACGCTTCTACCCTGTAAGTGATCAATGTAAGCCGGACACGTTCGAGAGTTGTCCTGAGGCTATCGGTGGTTCCGGACCCATTTCCGGTCGCATCCATTCTTGATGATTCGTACATACTTGTCGCGCGCACAAATGAATGCGGATCGTGTGGCCGCCGTGCTGGTAACGCTGGCCCCGCTGATTTATTTTCTTCCGGCGTCGCGTGGACAGATCGTGATCTCTCCGGATGACGGAGTGATTTTCAATGTTCCGCTGAGGGTTGCCGCCGCAAACCTCATGCGCGCAGGTTACCTTCCGCTCTGGGACCCTTACATTTTTTCCGGCATGCCGCTCCATGGCGCGGCGCAGGCAGGCGTGCTCTTTCCACTCAATTGGTTCTACCTGGTTTTCTCGCCGCCAGTCGCCACCAACCTCATGATGTTGGCCACCTACATGGTAGCCGGACTAGGCGCTTACCTTTTCGCGCGGCGAAGTGGTGCAAACATTACCGGAGCGCTGGCCACCGGTTTTATCTGGCAATTCAGCGCCTTCCTGGTTGAGCAAGTCGGGCACACCAACGTTCTGCAGACTGCTGCGATGCTGCCGTGGGTGCTATGGGCCGTCGAAGGCTACGTTGCGACAAACTCACGCGGACGCGGTGTAATTCTGGCGGCCCTGGTGGCTATGCAAGTTTTTGCCGGTCACCAGCAAACATCAGCGTATGCGCTATTGCTCACCGCAGCCTACACACTCCTACTGCTGCGTGCGTCGAAAAGATCGATGAAGTCGTATTTGTCGCCGCTCGCCATGCTGGCTCTCGGGTTTTTGATGGCAGCGGTGCAAATCTTACCGACCATCGAGTTGCTGCGCAACAGCATGCGCGCCAGCGCGTCCTATGATTTCTTTAGTTCCTTCTCCATGCCGCCGCAGTTTGCCTTGACTCTGTTTGCGCCCTACCTGTTTGGCGGTGGAAACGGACTCCTGTTTCGCGCGCCTTACGTTGGTCCAACCTTTTTTGGCGAGTATGTAGCTTATGTCGGCTTGTTGACGATCATGCTCGCTTCGCTGGCCGTTCTTTTCAAGCCTGACGTTCGCACTAAGTTCTGGGCGGTTGTTTTTGCAATTTGTCTCCTGTTGGCATTCGGCCGATTCCTGCCATTTCACATGTATGCGGCGATTTATTATGTTCCTGTTTTGAGCCTCTTTCGGGTTCCGGCGCGGCATCTGATGGAAGTCGAATTCGCACTTGCCGTTCTGGCTGGTAGAGGCATAACGATAATCGCGACGGCGCGAAGCCAAACAACCGCGGCGGGTGGGAAACAGCTCAAGGTAGCACTTGTTGGCGCAGTTGTTTTTCTACTGACTTGTCTCACGGTTACCTGGTGGCGTCCGGCCGACTTTCATCTGGGACGACAGGCGCCCGTGGTGACATTGTTGCGCGCGCCCGAACTATTTCTACCGCTACTAATGGCCGCGCTCAGTGTTGCGGCGCTGTGGGCGTTTAGCCGGTCCAACCGGCGCCGCGCTGGATTTTGGTTGGTGGCTGTACTGCTTGCCGATCTGGTTGTGTACGGACAGGGAAGCGGATGGCGCACAAGCAGCCCCACTGGAGATTCAGAACTTTGGCGTGAACCAGCAGCGGTGAAATTCTTGCGAGCTCGGGAGGGAAACAAGGAAGGTTCTTACCGCCTCCTCACTGCCGACCAGCGCTTTGATCCAGCGCAGCCGGTGCCACCCCCGTCAGCGCCGGGTGATTGGATGTTGTCCTTGCAGCCCGATGTGTACATGATGCACGGCCTCGAAAATGCTGCGGGCTACGACGGCTTTGGACTCGCGCGTTACAGCCGTCTGGCGGGCGACATGAAAGTTTGGGGTGAACTGACGGATGCGGAGCGCACGCTGCGAGGTGACAGCCGCGAAATCGATCTGCTCAACGTCCGATACCTACTGACCCGTCCGTTTCCTCGAGCCGGCGTTAGTACTTCGGAAACATCAGCCACCGGACCAGCGGGCGCAACTGCTCCATCGAATGCTACGTCGGCGGCCGTTCCTCCTCCGGATTTTCCAGAAGCGTCACAGGATTTCGGGGGAAACAAATTCGCGGCAGAGGATCTAAACCTTTCGCACCTTGATGGCGCCGCGAAATTGGTTTTCACCGTTCCGCCGGTTGAGGTGGACCATCTGGCGTTGGTAACAAAACTCTCATGGTCCGTGAACGTGCCAGATGGAGTATCAGTAGCGCGCATTAAGTTGTTTACGGAAGGCGGTAAGCCAATCAACCTTGATCTTCTTGCCGGCGAGCACACCGCAGAATGGGCGCACGATCGGGCCGACATACAGACACAGATTAAGCACCGGCGTCCCTCCCTCGCGACGAGTTATCAAGTCGACGATGGAAAGGAACGTTACCAGGCGCACAGCTACGTCGCTTCGCTCTCGCTACCGGAACGGACGATCGTAAAAGGTGGCGAAATTGTGATTACACCTCAGCGGCTTGCGCCGGATTTATTGTTGGACCTTCTGCGACTGTCATTGATCGATCAGGCGAGCAACAAATCGTTTCCAGTGCGGCGTGAATGGTTCAACAGGGAGATAACTAAGTCTGCAGGCGCCGCGAAAACCCTGCGCGAGCGAACGCCACCGATCAAGCCTGCGACAGCTTCAGAAAAAACCGCGAGCGATAATGCCAACCAGGATGGTGTGAAACCAGTCGAGCCAGGGATAGGCGAAGTTGAAAAGAAAGAACGCTGGCAGCAGATTTCACAACTGGGAAATGTGGTGGTCTTCGAGAACCGGCGCGCGCTGCCTCGCGCCTGGCTGGCAACGGAAGCAATGGTCCTCAAGGAGTCGGCCATGCTCGAAGTTATTCGCACGGCTCGTCTTCCAAACGGTCAGACATGGGATCCCACTCGAATTGCGCTCATCGAGAGTCAAACAGAATTCACACCAAACGCGGGCGACACAGCGGCGAAGGTTGAGGTGACAGGCTACGAACCGAACCGCATCGTGATGAAGACAAAGTCTTTAATGCCCTCCATCCTGGTGCTGAGTGAAAATCACTATCCCGGTTGGCACGCTTACGTCGATGGCCGTCCGGTTGAGACCTTGAGAGTCAACTACAATCTTCGTGGCTTAACGCTCGCCGCCGGCGGTCACGACGTGGAGTTTCTGTACCGACCAAAGTCGGTGCTGTTGGGTTTTGCTATTTCGCTGTTGACGCTGCTGGGCCTTTTGCTTTGGTGGCGACGTTTGCTTCCTGGCAAGTTTCTGAGCTCGGTCTCTGCGTAATCTCGCAGAGGGGGCGCAGAGAATTTCAAAATGGGCCATTATCAGTTGCGAGCAGGTCAATTCCAACCAACACAATTGACAAGCGACGAATAGTCGTCAAGGTTCGAGATCTCCGGCTGACCGATTGTTATGAACAAACCTAACGAGTCCGATTCGCTGTTTGCCCGCCCTCGCGTCATCGACGATCTGAACGACTGCTATTTTTATCACACCATGGATCTGCCTGGGTTTGGGCTAATAAGGGCGCACTGGGATCTACGCGGGCGCTTTGAAGAATATATCGGCGGGGTTGATGTTGCCGGTAAGTCAGTGCTCGACATTGGCGCGGCGACGGGCTTCCTCAGTTTCGAAGCGGAGAAACGAGGCGCGCGAGTCGTGTCGTTTGACATGGATAAGGGCAGCCAGCAAACATTTCTTCCATTCAAGGACAAGCCCTATTACAACGATCACGAACACTGGGCGGAAAACTATGGCGCGCAAATCGAAAAGTGGAAAAACGCGTACTGGCTTTGTCATCGTCTACTCGAATCAAAGGCACAGGTCCATTACGGAAATGTCTACGCGCTTCCTCAAAGCCTGGGCACCTTCGACGTGGTGATTGTCGGTTCCGTGCTGGAACATCTGAGCGATCAAGTTACGGCCCTCGCCTCGATCGCAAGGTTAACGAAAGAGACCCTGGTGATTGTGACGCCTTTGCTCGAGTCGGAAGAACCGATTGCGCGGTTCGAACCCCGCGCTGCCAACCCGGAGCACGATTACACCTGGTGGACTTATTCAGTTGGAGTTTATCGCGAGGTGCTGGGCATGCTGGGATTTGAGATTTCGAGCATCACAACAGCCGAGTATTATCACGACTACGAAAAGAGATTCGAACCACGCACTACCCTGGTTGCAACGCGTATTTCCTAGTCAGGTATTTAGTCAACAAGGAGTTCCTGTTTGAGAACTTCCGATCCCAAATCTTCAAACCAGGCCAAATGCTCTGACACCATGTCGAAAGCCAACAGGTACCGGCCGGGAATAGTTGGCGCGGTCATGACAATTTCCAACTCTGTCACTTCGCCGGGAGCGACGTCGCCCGACAGGAACGCTCCCGCGTGATACCAGAGCAGGGGTTCTTCATCGGGTGAGAGCACATGTGCGACGAGATGCACTGACCCTTTGTCGGTACCCGAGTCACTCCCGCGCAACCAGCGAGCGTATCCAGTGTTCTCAGCGAGAATTCGAAATCGAAGTTCCTCGCCTGGGTGGCTGCGCGTGGGGCCTTCGATGGTTGTTAAGTCAACCGCCAGGTACGCAAGCATGCGGCTGTCGGGATAAGGTTGATGCTTGCGGCAAGCGATCACCGCCCGATCGCTTTGCGTTCCCGGAAAAACCTCTACATCGTCGAAGCCAACATTTCTCAGCAGGGCGCCGAGTGCGTCTACCCCAGGCAAAAACCAGTTGTAGATTGCTTCCTTGGCGTCGGGTGCATTTTCGACATACGCGAGCGCGTGCAGCAATGGTTGCAGCCCTCCCACCTCGTAAGTGAATGAGCTGGGAACCTTCTCAGGCGGATAAATAGCCGTTTCGAGTATGAGCAGCTCGCGAGTGACGATGAAAAGCTTTTCCAGCGCCAATACGAGATGCTTGCAATGATAGAGAAGACCCAGGGCCAGGGTGACGTCAAACTGTCCGATCGCATAGGGATCGAGATCGTAGACCGACATCTTGCGGTAATCGATATCCACCCCACGGACCTCGCGCACGAACGCCGCCTGGCGAATTAGATTCTGCTGCGAATCGATGCCAAGCACTTTTGCCGCCCCGCGCCGTTTCATCTCCAGCGAATAAAATCCGGCGTTGCACCCGACATCGAGCACCGTCTTGCCTGACAAGTCATCGGGCAAACAGACTCTGACTTTTTCCCATGTGGGCCGTGGGTGCTCGACCGGCTCGCCGATCGCGCTTTCGGTTTTGGTTGCAAGTCCTTCACCTAAATCGATGCAATGGAACCAGGGTTCGAGGCGTTTGAGTTCGGCTAAAATTTGATCGCGCGTCATTAAGTATTCGCTTCCACCTTCAGGTTAACGATGAGCGGCTTTGAGCCTCTGTCTGCAAACCAGCAGACGTGTTGAGCAACCAGGTCGATTCTCACCGTGTAGCTCCCGGGTCTCTCAGGAGCTTTACACTCGACGTTGAGATCAAGAGTTTGACCAGGAGGGATCGCGCGCGGCAGCAGGGGATGTCCATGGAGTTCGCTAATGATCTCACCGCTCTCGTCAAGAATTCTCACGCCCGGCATTACAATCCCCGCTCGCACCGTTTGGCCGGTGAGCCAAAGCGTGTCACCCGCGTTAGTAATCGTAACCGGCACTTCGAAGTCCTGACCTGCCGCCACCTGCAAAGGTTTCGGGTCGCGCAAGCTGAACTCGGCACGCAACACGCCAGGATGTTTGCTGTCGGGAACATCAGTGGCGTTTTGGGATTGTCCCAGCTTCATGCACGTCAGGTAGTGGTAATCCGTTGCGATGCTGCGAAGAGGCAGGCTCTGGTTGTCACCTTTTCCCTCGAGCATCTCACGTTCGAAAAGTCCGTTGACGCTGACGTAGTCGCCCACAACTGCAAACCCATTCTCGGAAATGAGAGCGCGCAGGTAGCGATTGCTAAAAGGCGATTCGAGAGTGCCAAACTCACGCATTACCTCGCGCAACTCCTCGGCCGAAAGGGAATCGTCAACGGGTTTCTGGCCTTCGAGAATAAATAGCAGTCCACCTGCGTCAACCATCGACGCCAGATTGCGCATGACTGAGCGTTCATCGGCAAAGTGATGCAAAGAGTCGTAGCAAATAATTGCGTCAAACTTCTCGTCGAGCGGGGCCAACTCAATGTCGTGCACGGCGAAGTCGCAACGCAAAGGCGTCTCATGGTCCACGCCGAATGGAACACGCGCGACGCGATCCTGCGACATCGCAATGAGATCGGGACTTATATCAATGCCTTTCACTTGATAGCCGAGCCGCGCAAAGTATTCGCTCAACCATCCCGAGCCGCAGCCCACATCTAGAATTTTCGCGCCGGCCGGCAAGGCCAAAGTAACTGCCAGGTTGGCAAAGTCGCAGAGGTGGCGGTGCGTGTCTTCGTCCATCCCTTCGCCTTTGTACTTCGCCGGTTTGTTAGCGAGATTGTAGAAGGGCTTGGTGCGGAGGTGATGAGAACGTTCCTCGCTCAACTTGCCGAGGTATTCAATCGCGGCCCGTTTGTAATCGATGCCTTCAATTCCGGGTAAACGACCACTCGACTCTGACGCCGATGCGGCAGGCGAAGTAGACGGCGACGAATGACCATTGCCGTCAACGCCGGATGCAGAAAACTTTCCAGCCCCACTGGAACCGTTTGCATCGCCAGTCGTTTCCGACATTGTTTCCGACATCGTTTCCAACACCGGGGCCAGCACTGCAAGCTCCCCAGCCACATTCCGTAAAAACGCGTCGTCGTTTGATTGCAAGCCAAGCTGCGATAACTCATTCGCAACGCTATTGACGAGTCGCCTCCGCGGCCGGCGCGCAATCACTTTTCTGATGAATTCCATGTAGGAGGCAGCGCTGTTCTCGATCCTATGATTCGCAAGGACATGTCGTCGCGCGTTCCTGCCGATTTGCCGGCGCAGTCGCGGGTTCTGAATCAGTTCACTCACATACGCCTGGAGCAGCGCATCGGCGAAATGATCAGGTTCAACTTTGACCACTGTGTTGTTGGGCAGTTCGGCGAACGCACCGACGTTCGACACCACTGCCGGCACACCGGCCGCCATGATACGGCAGAGACTCCCGGAGGTGGCCCCCACTGGTCGCTCACGCAAGTTAATCGCGATGTCCGTCTCGGCGATCCGCTCCTCAAACTCGGTTAATGAAACGTGGCCAGTCACTGTTACACGATCCTGGAGATGGTAGCGCTCTATCAATTGAGGTAACTCCGGAAAGTTTCCCGCGGGACCAACGAGCGTGTAGTGGAAGTTGAAGTCATCACGTAAAGCGGAGAGCGCGCGCAACGCTCGTTCAATTCCTTTATCGGGAGTGATCAAACCGAACGAGGCAATACGCACTGGACCGTCAGACTCATCTCTTTCATCCGCACCACCGGCAGCAGCTCGGGCAGTAATGTGGTGATTTATCTGTGTTATCGGCCGGCCTGGAGCAACGCTCGAAAGGCGTTCGCGGCTCCATTCCGAATGGACGATGATTCCTTCAGCTGCGCGCGCCAGGTGGGCGTTGAGCGGGAAGGTGAGTGGGGCCGCCGCATGGGGAGGAGTGGCGCCGCGTCGCACAAACTCTTCGGCTTTAGCTCGCTCGCTCCGGCCATGGCAGGCTTCCAACTCATCGAGATAACTGGCCATGTCGCCTTTCTCGCGAGCCTGGCCGAGAAAGAAATCCTGCAAGGCAAAGTCATGGAAAACGACGACGCCGGGATGCTCGCGCATTACGCGCACGATGCCGGTGTGGTAACGATGATCGTTTCCCATGTGGTAAACGATCGCGTCGTAGTTCGGAAGCAGATCAAGACTCTCGGGGTTTGCCCGGTAGTCAAAATAACGAAAGCGCTCCACCAACTCCGGGTTACTGGGTTCAAACCCTTCTACAAAGAGATCAATTTCCGCATGGGCCGCGAGATAGGGCAGCAGTTCCTCGCTGTAGTCAGAAATGCCCGAAGGTTGCGGATTGAACGGGCTGAAATAAGCAAGATTCATAAAACAGAAGACAGAAGTCAGAAGACAGTGGTCAGAAGTGGTCAGTGACCAGTGGTCAGTGATCGATCGTAAGTAGTTAGTGATCAGTGATTAGTGATCAGTCAATCAATGGTCAGTTCGACTTCGGCGTACTCCAGCCGGTTTGGTAGTTTGTAACGCATTCCCCGGTGAACGCTGACCACTGGCCACTGCCCACGGAGTTATCGACCACTGCCCACTGGCCACTGATCACTGGCCACTGAGTTACCGCCCACTGCTCTTTTCCTATCTAACCACAGTTATCTTAGTCCTTGCGGTGGGCGAGCCTTTGTCGCGAAACCAGGCAACCTGTTCCTGCACTGCATCAACTTCCAGAAGGTATTCGCCGGGTTCTTTCGGCGCGGTGATTACCAGAGGTACTTCTGTTTCCTCTCCCGGCTTGAGATCTTTATTCAACCCGTAGCGCCCGTCCATGTCAGTGATTAACGTTTCATCATCAGCTTGCAGCCACCGATTCCCTGCGGCGAGATAGAATTTATTATCTATACTGGGATTGAATTCCGCGCCGCGGGCATACCACATCACATCGCTGGCATTCTTGACCTTCACGCGGAGGGTCTGCTTTTCTCCCGCTCGCAATTTAGTGGGCGGATCGACGAGGGTGATGGCTGCCTTGAATCCATTTTCAGGGAGGGCCTGCGGTTCTCCAGGCGCTACAGTTTTGGAGCTTTCAGTAGTGCCTGTCGATGGAGGTTTGCTACAGCCTGCCACCAAAAATGCGCAACAAATTGCGATGATGATGGAAGCATTTTTCATGTTCATAGGTTAATCCTTCTGCTCGGGTAATCTAGTCTCGTTTAACTTTTTTTCATTCTCCAGCTTATATGCTTTCACGGTCTTCAGCTCCAGTAAAGCGAGAGCGATTCGTGCCCGCGGTGAATAATAAGGAATTTCCACCGGAGTCTCTTTCACCACTACCAGGCCGCGGTCGCGGAGAATCAATTTTGCCTTTTGGACGTTTTCGGGGAAAGCCAGCGAAAACATTCGCTTACCCTCCGTTTGTGCCAGAGTTTTCTTGAACCGCTCGCGCGATTCCGGAGTCACGAAAAACTCCCGTTGATTTATTCCGATGGCCGGAACGTCCGGACGAAGCATGACAGTGATTGCGTTAGTCTTGACGTCGCTTCCGATCCAGACACCTACTTCATCGACCTGCCGTTGCGTTTCGGTTGGGAGAAACGGCTTTAGTGAATGGTCCCGAAACAAGTGCCGGGCTTCTTTCATAAAAGCACCGGGCATAGCAAACATTGTCGGGCGCTGTGACCACTCCTGGTTTGAGACGAAGTAGAAGGCGAGCAACGTCTGAAATCCCAATGTGGCAATCAACAAACAAGCCAAGACTAGTTTGACGCGAACCATCGTCGCTGAATGGATAAGTTTTACAGCAATCGCGAGCACTACAACCGTAGCCATTATTTCGACGTAAAGCGCGTAACGAATGTAGCCGGTGCTCGCGCTCCAGAATAGCGCGGCTCCAGCGAACACCAGGCAAAGCTCGCGCAGCCGCCGCTCGCGTCTTAACAAAACAAATCCAATAATCGCAACAACGAAACCAAGCGAAATCTTGCCCGAGTAAACAGCAAGTTCAGAAAGCCGTCCAGGTTCGAAGCTTATCAGGATGGGCCACAAAAGTTTCTCCCACCACCCAACCGGACCCCAGCGCGGATCCCAAATACTATGCGGCGGCCAGAAAACCGATCTGAAAACTCCGTTGAATACAGGGAAGACGGGACTGCCCGTGTCACGATAGAGGTAAAAAGTAAACGGCAGCAACGGCGCCAGAAAAGCTACAGCGCTAAGCACTGTCGTTATCGCCAGCTGTTTCAAACTAACGCCGGCTGCATCCTCACTATCGCGTGGCCTGAGCGCACGATAAGCGCATAGCAAAACAACGGGCAGGGCCACGCTGGCATTCGTCAACTTAAACGCCACGCTCATGCCCAGCAGCATGGCGATGCAAACCAGATTGCGCACCGCGAGGCTGGTCCTTTTGGTTCCGCCGATATCGCTGAAGAGGGCAAGATAAGTTGCTTCCAACAGTAGCGGCAGGGCCAGTAAGTCTGCCATGTAGTTATTTATTTCAAACAACAAGTGTTCTGCCGACACGGCCAGGAGAATGCCCACTGCACGAAGCCAGGCGTTTTGAATAAAGGGCCGGAGAAGTTTTTCCACAACCTTCGCCGCCCAGATCATTACCAGCAGATTTGCAACTGTGCCGAGGCGGTAGCCCAGCGCATGACGAAAAAGTCCCGTGACCATGTCGGGAGCCGGGTTATATGGAGCGGGAGTAGGAAAGAAATCGGTGGGCCAGAAAAGAAAGCCTCGCATCGCCCTTTCCGCATGGGTGATGCGATAGTTCAAGACGTCGAATGACAGGTCGGGGAAAACGACGCGCATCGCGTAAACAGATTACCAGCGGCAGGACCACTATGACCCAGAAAGGCAGGTCGAATTTGCGAGGTTTTGCAGTTATCTCCTCACGCGGTTTGGTCCAGACATAAAGCCCAGCCAACCCGACGCCGGTCAGGACGGCGATGGCCCATGCGATCCGGTTATGGCCAGTCAGAAACCAAAGATACTGTCGCGCGAATACCGCAAAGTAAATCGCCAGCAACGCGTCGGCTGGAATTTCCAGGCGTTGAACGAACCCGCGCGCGCGTCCAATCCCTGGGCCGTCTTGGTGAAGTGTGTCGGCTGGCATTCAGCCTCCATCATCCATCGTCGCGCGCTCCGGAGGCGGATTGTCGGCTGGCGTGGCGCAGTTCCTCTGCGAGGACCTGTAGTTGATACTCAAATTCCTGGGCGCGGCGAGCAATGGAGTGAAGGATCAATCCGACTGTGATGGAGAGGAGGCCACACAACACAAGTCCGACCGCGAGCACTGCTGAGGGCAATCGAGGCACTAGTCCGGTCTGGATGAATTCTACGATGACGATGATCCCGGGAACCAAAGCGAGCGCAATTAACACCACGCCCGCGCCGCCGAAAAAGGTCAGCGGTTTATAGTCGCGAAACAATGCCAGCACGGTATTGATGATGAGAAAGCCGTCACGGAAAAATTTAATCTTGGAATGGCTGCCGGGAGGGCGATGAGTCAGATCAATCGGAATTTCTACAATGCGAAAGCCGCGTTTTATCGCCTTGATAGTCAACTCTGTCTCTATCTCGAACCCGCCGCCAAAGAGCGGCAACTCTTTGACGAACCGCCGGTTGAAAGCACGGTAACCTGACAGGATGTCGGTTAGCTTGACTCTAAAAATTCCGTTCAGCAGTCGCAGGACCAGGCGATTGGCCACCGCGTTCATCTGCTTAAACTCACTTCTCGATTCGCCGTGAAGGCGCGAGCCGACGACCATATCCGCTTCATCGTTGAGGATGGGCTCGAGGAGATCGTGTACTGCGGCTGCCGGATAAGTGTTATCACCATCCACAATGATGTAGGCGTCGGCATCGACCTGGCGAAACATAGACTGCGTAACGAAACCCTTGCCCTGACGCCGTTCGTGAAAAACGGTCGCGCCTGCCGCTTTTGCCAACGCTACTGTTTGATCCACCGAGTTGTTATCAAAAACGTAAAGATGAGCTTCAGGCAGTTGTGCGCGAAACTGTTTGACTACCTCGCCAATCGTAAGTTCTTCGTTGTAGGCAGGAATCAGTACAGCTACTCTGGTTTGAGATTGAAGGCCCACTGGTCCAACCCAGGGAAGCACACCCGCGACCGGACGATGCGATCCGTCTTTCACTTTTGCGGAAGGCGCTATTCCCGCCGTCACATCCTTACTCTTCGCAGGGTTTTCTGCTGGCATTTTCTGCTACGATTTCTTTACGTGTACATTAAGGCCGAATGAAAGATGGAGTCGCCGGTGGAACAAGATATGATAAAGTCCGCGCCGCCCGCAACAACCACCGCATTCAAGGGGTTCGGAGTAATATCTGCGACGGCCCTTTTGAACGAAATCGGGATCCACGGCAGACGACCCTCGGGGACCGTAAGAGCATGCTGCTATCCATTGTAGTGCCTTGTTACAACGAAGAGGCGGTCCTCGACGAGTTGCATCGCCGTCTGATTGCGGTCCTCGATCAATTCGAAGGCCCGGACGGAGAAATTGTTTACGTTGACGACGGCAGCGCAGATCAGACGGCCGCAATGCTGCAGCAGCTACAACGCGACGAACCGCGTATTCGAGTTGTATCGCTTTCGCGAAACTTTGGTCACCAGATCGCAGTGACGGCCGGACTCGAACACACTAGTGGAGACGCCGTGGTGATCATTGATGCCGATCTCCAGGACCCACCGGAAGTGATTCCGGAGATGGTCGCCCGCTGGCAGGATGGCTACCAGGTGGTTTACGGGCTGCGTGCCAGGCGCGCAGGCGAAACTACATTCAAACTTTGGACGGCAAAGGCTTTTTACCGGCTTATCAACCGCGTTTCCGAAGTCGAGATACCGCCTGACGTCGGTGATTTTAGGCTGATCGATCGACAGGTGGTTGACGTGCTACTCGAAATGCCGGAGCGCGATCGTTTCCTAAGAGGAATGATTAGCTGGGTTGGTTTCCGGCAAATCGCTGTCATCTACGATCGCGCCGCGCGCCACGCAGGCGTAACAAAATACCCGCTGATAAAGATGCTGCGGTTCGCGGTGGACAGCGTCATTTCGTTTTCATTCGCTCCATTAAGGCTGGCAATTTGGGTTGGCTTCGCGGCAATCATCGCAGCGTTTGCCGGTATCATCTATGCGCTCATCATCCGCATATACACCACGACCTGGGTTCGCGGCTGGGCCTCTATCTTCACTGCAATACTTTTCCTCGGCGGGATCCAACTCATAACGTTAGGCATCGTTGGCGAATATGTGGGGCGGATCTATGCGGAGGTCAAGCTACGGCCGCTCTACGTGGTGCGCGAAAGGCTGGGCTTCGAGGCTACACACAAACCCCGAGCGGAGAAACGCGAGGCAGAGTTAGAACGCGAAGCATGAAGCTGTTACGAATAATTCTGGGGTTTGATAAGCCAGCGGCGAAAACCCGGCGCCTTTTTACACGACCTCTTCGTCGTTATTCTTTTTTGCGCGTTCACCGCAGCGCTCACCTGGCCCTACGTGAACTACCTGCGCGACGCGGTGGCCGATGCCGGCGATCCATACCTCGTCTCCTGGATACTTTGGTGGGACTATCACCAGACTTTCAGGGATCCGCTCAATCTCTTTCACGCAAATCTTTTCTTTCCGCTGCGCTACACGCTCGCCTTCAGTGAACACTGTTACGGAATTGCGGTTCCGTTCTTCCCGCTATTCGCCCTTGGCTTTCGTCCGCTCACTGTTCACGCCGTGGCGATGTTTTTGGGCTTCGCTTTGTGTGGTTACGGTGCGTTCAGGTTGGGCCGAACTTTGACGGGCTCGACGGCTGTGGGCTGGGTTGTTGGGATCGTCTTCGCCTTCGTGCCTTTTCGCTTTCATCTGCTTTCACATCTTCCCTATCTCTTCACGGTGTGGATACCGCTCCTCCTGGAAGCTCTGGTGTTATTTGTGCGCGACCGCAGCCGCAAAAGAGCAATCTGGCTTGGCATAGCGTTTTTCATGAACGGGATAACCAGCGTCTCGTTGTTTTCGCTGACACTTGTGCCGGCTGCACTGTGTGGCGCCGTCTTACTGACGCGTCACGGCCTGTGGCGCGACCGTCAATTCTGGCGTCGCAGCGCGGTGGCGCTTGGCGTGGCGGGTCTTGCGCTGCTTCCGTTCATGCTGCCGTATTATTTTGTCTCAAAGATTTATGGATTCAAGCGAAGCATCGAAGAAGTGAAGGCCAACTCTGCCTGGCCCATACATTGGCTCTCCGTTGAAAACCGTAACAAGCTCTGGAACAGAATGGGTGAAGGAATAGCCGGCGGGGCGCAGTTCAAACTTTTTCCGGGGCTGCTGCCGATTCTTTTTTCTCTGGCGGCAATGTTTGTAGTGAATCCCAAGGCGACGAACGCCAAGTCCGCGGACGTTGCGTTTGGTCGAGACAAATGGCTCGGCCGGC
This sequence comes from Pyrinomonadaceae bacterium, assembly GCA_963724185.1. Lineage (GTDB taxonomy): Bacteria > Acidobacteriota > Blastocatellia > Pyrinomonadales > Pyrinomonadaceae > PSRF01. The sequence continues at coordinate 1,536,577 of CAVRTN010000004.1, forward strand.
TTGATGCCCTCATCCTTGTCACCTTCGCGCTATCGATTCCAGCGATTGGATTTGACGGCACGGATGCCTTCGGCAACTTCTTCTACTACGTTACGTCTGCTCGCGTGCTCGCGATTCTGACAGCGGCAGTTATCGCGCGTTGCTGCATTTCTTATCCTTCGTTTCTACGGCCCACGCATCGGAACCTCATCGAAACGCTCCGTTCCGAACGGCGCAGCGACGGCTTCTGGCTGGGAATTATCCTGACACTTGTCGGCTTCTGTTATTCGCTTGGTTGGAATTTCTTTTTCTATCGCATCTGTTATGACCTGCTGCCGATGTTTCGCAGCATGCGCGTGCCGACACGCGGTGCTATGTTCGCCTACCTGGGCCTTGCCCTTCTGGCGGGCATCGGTGTGCAACAGGTCGCGCTCCGCGTCCTGGCCAGGTGGCCTCGCTTGCGGCCGACGACTGTGTTCGCAATCGCCTGCGCGCTGCTATTAGTCGAGCTTAACGGAGCGCCGTTGAACATGATGCGAGGGGACGTTTTTCCTGACGCAGTGACAGTGCGTTTGAAGGACACGCCGATGCGCGGCGGCCTGGTTGTGCTTCCGGCCGGGCCTGACTTTAATCATCGTCATATTCTGCGATCCGCGGATCATCAAAAGCCACTAATCGTCGGTACGTCGGGATTCAACTCGCCCTACGAAGATCAGATCGAAGCCTGGACTCGTGCGGGCACGATCCACGATCCACTTCTCGAACTTTTCGAAAAGATTCCGGCTTCGTATCTGGTGGTTGAAAATCATCTCATCATCCCCGAGCGCCGCGCCGACTATGAAGCTTTTCTCGTTCGCGCAATCCGCGCCGGACGGTTGCGCTTCGTAAACCGCTTTGAGGGGCGTGACGATCTTTATGCGATTGTTAAGACTGAGCCGGAGGCAAAAACTGAGGCGCCTTTACCTTTTGCGATCGAGCTCAAAGCCTGGCAAGAGCTGATCGAGGAGAGCCCTGTCAACATTCTCGGTAATAACAAAACCTGGAGCCAGACTGCTTATCGGATTCATTTGGCGTCGTTTGGGGAAATGCCGCGCTATGCGGAATTCTTGTCTGACATGAAAAGTATCGGCCGCGGAGTCTTGATCAATACGGACAGTGAACAAGCACAAATTGAATCGAACATGAATGAGTTTGTCGCTGATTGGGTGAAGCGCGCGAGTTTTCAGAAGCTGTATCACTCAATGACCAGCGAGCGTTTGGTCGACACTCTGAGTGCAAACGCCGGCATCAAGCTCGCGCCTCACGAAAGGAGTTCTCTGATCGATAAGCTCAACAGCGGAGCGGCGACGCGAGGCGAAGCCCTGTTGGCTATCGTGAAGAATGGGGAGTTTGTCAGGAAAGAGGAGAACCGTTCGCTCCTGCTCCTCCATTACTTTGGTTACCTGAAGCGAAACCCTGGCGAGACTCCGGATAAGGACCTGGAAGGTTTCAAGTACTGGTTAAGAGAGCTGGAAAAATCAGGACAACTTGAGAGGTTGCCGCGGGCGTTCATGGAGTCGATTGAGTATAAAGAAAGAAATGGTCGGCCTTGATCATCTGTATCAATGCTGAGGGATAGGTAATGCGAGCCAATTCCTTATAATGCAGCGAATGAATTACGCCGAATCAAACAACCATGACTCGTTGGGAGAATCTCAAAACCCGCCGTGCCTCTCGGCGGTAGTTCCTGTCTACAACGAAGAAGCAACGCTGGCTGAGGTCGTGCGGAAGTTGTTATCAGTTCCGTGTCTCCTGGAAATCATCATCGTCGATGACGGCTCGACAGATGGAACTGAACAGCAGGCGCGCGAGCTGGCGGCGAAGCACTCGCAGGTTCGATTTGTGCGTCACGAACGAAACTCAGGCAAGACGGCGGCGTTGCGGACGGGCTTTGCGATGACGACCGGCGCGATTGTGATCGTACAGGACGCCGACCTCGAATACGATCCGGCAGAAATCTACGGAGTTATTCGCCCGATTCTTGAGGGCCACGCTGACGTCGTTTTCGGCTCGCGCTTTCTCGTGAGGCGGGCAGCGCGCGTTTTATATTATTACCACTACCTCGCTAACAAGTTGTTAACCTGCTTTTCGAATACCCTCACCAATCTGAACATGACCGACATTGAAACCGGCTACAAGGCATTTCGCGGCGACATCATTCGGAACATGGTGATTGTCTCGAGTGGATTCGGATTTGAAGTGGAAGTCACGGCAAAAATCGCAAAGTTGAGGGTCGCGATTTACGAAGTTCCGATCAGTTACTACGGACGAACTTACGACGAGGGAAAAAAGATTGGCTTCATGGATGGCATAGTTGCGCTTTGGCTGGTATTTCGATTCAACCTCTTTTGCAACTTGCGTTCGTCTTTTCGCCAGCTGCCGGAATTGAAAACCAAACCCATCACGATTTCCGGAGCATTCAAAGCTCGGGAGATTAGCGAATGACCGAGGGCAATTCGGAAACCGGAGAAATCACACACCTCTCAAACAACGACGGGTTCACTTATACGGGCAGAGAACTCGAGGCAATGTCTGTCGCGGCGAACTACCATAGTTGGATACTTGGAATCTTTAATCCCTATCTTGGCCGGCACCTCGTTGAAGTCGGAGCCGGACTCGGTTCGTTTTCTGAACTAATTCTTAGTCATCACGCGTGTGAAACTCTTTCCCTCGTCGAGCCGTCGCGTGAAATGTGCGACCAACTGCGTGTTCGCGCTGAACAGATGCCCGCGCATCCGCGCGTCGATGTTTACCACGCAAGCTTCCCGGCTGCAGCGCCACTCATCACCGCGAAGCAGATGCCCGACTCGGTTATCTACGTTAACGTGCTTGAGCATATCGAGGATGATGAAGAAGAACTCGCCGCGATTCACGACGCCCTTTCACCTCAGGGCCGCATCTTCATATTTGTTCCGGCGTTAACCTGGCTCTACGGCGCTTTTGACGAGCGTGTTGGTCACTTGCGCCGCTACATGAAAAGCGAACTGGAAGGGAAGCTGAGTCGCGCAGGTTTTCAAATTCTTGTCTCGAGTTACTTTGATCTGGCCGGTGTGGCGCCCTGGTGGATTAAATACTGCCTCCTCAAATCTGCAACGATGGAGAGTGGCGCCGTGAAATTTTACGATCGATACATCGTCCCATCCGCACGCCGTTTCGAGTCAGTAATTAAACCGCCGCTTGGTAAGAACCTGATAGTTGTGGCTGAGAAACGATAGCGACTAGTTCGGCGCTCTTCGCTTAACACATGTTGATAGGAATAGCATTTCTGATCGGCGCCACGCTGCTCGGAATTGGCCTGGTTCGTCGTCTGCCGCCGCTCCTCCGTTGGCTCAATCATGTTGAGCAGGCAACCTGGGGAATGGTGGGGGGCTGGATGCTCACAACCCTCGGAGCGTATCTGCTCGCGCGGGTGCTGGGTCGCTTGTCCTTCGGCCCAACCCTCGGATTTACTTTCGTAGTCTGGCTCACTGCGGCAGCGCTTTGGATTTCGACCCTGCGACGAATCCGGCGCGAAGGCCTTGCGATCAGAACGCTCTGGCGTGCTGAATACGCAGGTCTGGCTTTCGTGGTCGCGGTCTTTGCGCCAATTTATGTACGAGTATTCTCCAGCCATATGCTCGAGCCGGGCGCAGCGGGAGTTTATTCAGGAGGGAGCGCCAGATATGACCTGCCGTTTCACCTGACGCTGATTACATCATTTCTCAACGGGGAAAACTTTTCCCCGATCTACACGCCGTTTCCGCCCGCCGCGCTTCTGTATCCATTCCTTCCTGATTTTCAGATCTCCGTTCTTGCCACGCTCGGTATGACCTTGCGGTCAGCGCTGCTTGTTGCGTCGATTCCGCTAGCCCTGGCTGTGACTGTGCTCTTCTATTCGTTTGCCCGGCGAATGCTCAGCACCATGACGGAACTAACCGCGTCCCTTCGATCTCAAGTCTCGGCTGCGCTCGCGACAGTTATTTTTTTACTGAATGGTGGATTTGGTTTCTATTACTTCTGGGAAGACTGGCGGAAGAGCGGAAAAAATCTACCGGCTTTCTGGTCGCAGCTCGAAGCGAACTACACAAACCTGGGCGAGCACCGGATTCAGTGGACCAACTTCATTGCGGATACGATGCTACCGCAACGCGCCAGCCTCTTTGGATTTCCGATCGCTTTGATGGTGCTCACGATCTTCGCCATCGCCTGGCGCAATTGGTCTCTTGACGAAAATAAACGGAACGGATGGTGTGGCGTTGGCTTACTGTTAATTGCGGGAACGCTTACCGGATTAACGCCGCTCTTCCACGCCCACGTTTATCTCGGATTAGGTCTCATCAGTGGTTTTCTGTTTTTACTGCAACCACGACGACAGTGGCTAGCCTTTTGGTTCCCTGCGGTGCTGCTTGCATTGCCACATCTGGTGACTCTGCTGGGACACGTTTCGGCAAATAATTTCGTGCGCTTTCAGCCGGGCTGGCGGGCACACACCGAGTCAGTGTGGATTTGGTATCTGCTCAAAAATATTGGCGCGCCCTTGCTGCTGATTATTCCGGCGTGGTGGGCAGCGCCGCCCCTTTGGCGTCGCTTCTATCTGGCCTTCTTGTTATTGCTTATTTTTAGTTTGCTCGTTGCCGTTTCGCCGAACGATTTTGACAACATCAAACTGATGTACTTGTGGTACGCACCGACGAGTGTCCTGATCGGCGCGTGGCTCGTGAGACTCGCCAGCGTGGATCGATGGAAAATGGCCGCGAGGTTTGTGGCGGCAGTTCTTACCATTTTTTGCATTACGTCCGGCCTGCTCGCGTTACAGCACGAGCGTGTAAGCCACCACCTAATCTTTACGCATGAAGAGATGGCTGCGGCATCATCTGCTCGCGAAAAGACGCAGCCGCGCGCGCTCTTTCTCACCGCTCCCGCGCTCTTCCAACCCATCCTTAGCTTAGCGGGCCGGCCCGTGCTGCGCGCCAATACTGACTGGTTGTGGAGTCACGGCTACGAATTCGGTCAACGCGAAGCCGATGTGAAGTCGATTTACGCAGGCAGCGACGAAGCGCTGAGTCTGATTCAGTATTACGGCATAGACTACGTTTACTTTGGTCCGCGCGAACGGGAGGCAGGCGGTAACCAGTCATTCTTTGATGGCAACATGACAGCGATCCATCGGAGCGGAGCAATTGTAATTTACGACGCCAACAGTTCGAGGATTCATGGGAATGAGCGGTTGCTGCCGGCACAGACCAGTCCAAGGGAGTTTGCTTCGCGCCTGGATCGCGATCCTTATCAGTCACTCGTGGAATTTCCGCGCGTTGGATTTGCGGTACATAGCTTTTACCGGACGGCGCTGGGCAGGCCTCCGCGTTATCAGGAATTCATGGACGACATGGCGATACTTGGAAGCGGCCTTTTTGTGAGTCGCCCCGGATGGGAAGAGACGCTCGAACGAAATAAAGTTTCACTGGCTGAAGAATGGATGAAGCGGAGTGATTTCAAAGCGCGTTACGACGGGAAATCAAACGAGAGTTATCTGGATGAACTGATCGCTAACGCAGGCGTGGAACAGTCGAGCGAACAGAGGCAGGCCGCGACCACGGGGTTGGCCAACAATTCTGAATCGCGTGCCTCAATGCTAATTCGCTTTGCGGAAGCGGCCCGAAATGCGAGGCGCGATTACAACGCTGCGTATATCCTGGCCCATTACTTTGGTTACCTCCGTCGCAATCCGGAAGATCCGCCGGACAATAATTTTGCCGGCTTCAATTTTTGGCTCGCCGATCTCAATCGCACCGGCGACTATCGGAGTCTTACGCGCGTGTTTATTGAATCAGGCGAGTATCGGGCGAGGACGGTTGGCAGACGGTAGGAGGACAGTCGGCAGACGGCAGGAGCAGTCGGCAGGAAAATAATTAGCAGAAAATAGAAACAGAAGATGAAAGTCGATTATCTTTTCTGCCGTCTGCCGTCTGCCGTCTGCCGTCTGCCGTCTGCCGTCTGCCGTCTGCCATCCTCATGGCGGGCCAAATCTGCCGCGATACTCCGAAGAATTGATGAAGGCTTTAACCATTTCTGACTTTATGTAGTCTCCGTTAAAGCTTTTGAGCTTATCGAGCCAGAAGTTGTAGCCGGAAAGATTGTTGTCGGGCGCATCATCAGGATTTCTTCGCAGATACCCGAAGTATTCCATCAGCACGAACGCGCGATTTAATTCGTTCTGCCTGAAGTCGATGTCCTCGGCGACAAATCTTAATGCCTGCGCCCGCGTAATGATCCCATCAGTAAGCGCCTTAGCCAGCACGTCGCGGATGAACCTCAATTGCGGAATCTGGCCGCGAATTTCGCCGTCCGGGTGATTTACCGTGTGAACGTCGACGTAAAGTAAGCCGGCGCGCAGGTCACGATTTTGCTCGCTGGTTAGCGTTACTGGAAAGTCCATAAACTCTCCAATGGGGAGTGTGTGTAGTACGGGCGCGTTACCGGTCGTGGTTGCCGGACCGTGAATGTGAGCCGAAAGCTGCTGACTGCTCAGGTTCTTCAACGAAAACGAGAAGCGAACCGTGACGATGTCGAAGCCAATCCTGCCGACACTTAATCCAATCGCCGGCGTATTAACTGAAGGCACGACCTTCGCACCGGTTAACTCAGTCAATAGTAAACGGCCGGTGGTGGTGGATACGCCGCCGGTGGTCAGCAGTTCTAAAACGTACTGATCGTTAGTAAGCCCGCCATACTTCGCCACGAATTCCGGTCGCGTTACAAACTCGTCAAAGAACGCCCGCTTGTTGGCTTCGAGCTGCGCGTCGGCGCCCGGCGCCCCAAAGACATAATCTTTCTGAAGCGCCTGAACATCGCGCATGAACGGACCATAGCGCGGTAGTCCGCCGAACGCGGCTTTCTCGGTTAGGTAAGCGAGCAGCCCGGTTCGTTGGAATTCGATCGACTGGAAGAAAGCTGCCGATACGTTGATTCGTTTGAGCTCAATACACTGCTGATCATTTCCGCACGACGTAATCTGGTTTGTCCAAAAGTCGAGGCCTGCAGTGTCAGGTTCGCGGTTAAGAAAATCGTAATAGTGCTGGCGCACGAAGTACCGCTGGTCATCGATGATGTTAGGTGGCTGGCGCGGCGTATCAAATTCATCGTCCATTATCCGAAGCCTGGATGCATATGGACTAACAAGGGCTGCGCCCGTAGCATTACTCAGGACGAGCTCCAATTCTAATGAAGTGCCGCCGGCATACTGATTGTTGTCTACGATGAGCACACGAAATATTTTGCTGGTTTCGCCGGGGCTGAAAGTGAGGCGACCAACAGCAATTTCATAATTAGACCGTTGGCTCACGTCCACATCGACGGTCGCGTAGTTGACGGTCGCTGTGCCGGAGACGTCACCTGTCCGGGTAACCTCTATGTCGATGTGACCCGCCCCTTCGCTCGTTGAGTAGACCGTGTTGCTAAACCGAATTGTTGAAGCGGGTAAGCCGGTCACCGGCTTCAACGAGCCGAATAAGCCGTGGTTCTCAAAGTAAATACCTGCAGAAAAATATAGTGTGTTTGGATCGCCGCCGTTTGTGCCGTTGCCGAAGACCAGCGCCCGTAGTTTGTCAATTTTCAGGGCGGCGCCGCTCCCGTCAGTCATGTTGCCAATGTGCGCGCCGGTAGTCGGGTTAAAGACGTTGATTGACGGGTCGAAAGGCCCGTTAGAGCGGAAATTACCTACTAAAAGCAGGTTGCTGAAGGGCCCAAAATCCGCCGGTGCAATCGCCATCCCCCAGGGCGTAAACAGTGGGCCATTGTTGATAGCGAATGCCACGTCGCGCACGCCGTTCATGTCAAACTTGCGAACAAAACCGAAGTCATTAGCGAAATGACTAAACTCCGCGTAACTGACATACAAAGAGCCGCCGAGGTTTTGAATGTTGTAGGGGTGGAAATTTGCCGGGACGGTCGCGTCGGTGAAGTTTCCGCTGACTGAAGTCTGATTGAAATCCTTATCGAAGACATCGATCTTGCCATTGGCAAAGTCGGCCACATAGAGGAGATTGCCGCTGGCATTCGCACCCAGCGTTAGTCCCGTATAGCTGTGGCCTGACATAAACTTCACTACGATCGCGGTCGAACCGAGACCAGGATGCCAGCCATTGATGCCGCCGTTTAGCGTCGCGAAAATAAACTGCGCGGGCGCCGTTGGGCCCGATGGAGATGCCGAGACCAGAAAATCGTTGGTCGTGTTTGCAACTACTCCGGTTGGCTGAGAAGGCGCCGGAACAAACGTTGGAACATTTGGAATCCCGACAAAGGGCATCGTCAGATCAGGAGCAAGCGGACTCCCGGAAACGTCACCTCGATAGAGCGTGGCCCGATCCACTTTGTTATCCACCACCCAGAAGGGACTTGATGGACTGACCGCAACGCCCCATGGATTTACGAGATGGCGATCCTCAACCAGAGCAACGCCTGGTAAATCAGAAACCAGATTCGTCTGACTATAGATCGCGCCAAACGTCAGGCTAGGACTTTGCGGCTGATCGTCTGCCGAGGTGTGTTTCGCTTCAGAACCTGCAAACGAGCTTGGCAGGCCACTGGAGACGAGCGTAATCAATAGGAGCGCGGCGAGCAGTGCGGAGGCAGAGAGAGCGCGCGCGAGCAGCGTGTGGGAGCGAAAATACTTCATTGAGCCTTCCTTGCGTAAGACGAATTGGCGGCATTTTAAAACGAATCGGCACGAAGCAGAAGGCCATAGATGCAAAAAGCATGCAGCAAAGACGCACTATTTTCAGCAATATCTTGTTCGAGGCAGAGACGCCCAGAAGGTAAGAGAAACAAGGAATGTTAACCAGGATCCGGCGGGCCTATTCATATCCTTTTCAGGGAAACGTGGTCTCGTCCTGTCCGCAAAAAGCTGCAGTTGGAGAATTATTAGGCAACGACGACATCAAAAACTAATGGCGCAATGCTATCAGGGGATCGCCCTGGCTACATTGCGCCATTGTTTTAACCCGATGTCTCACGTTGGTACCCACGCGCAACACTCAAGTCTATGAACCGGAGTCTAGATGGCCGATCGATTCACGTCAACAAAACGACGAAAGATAAAACAGTTCGGGTTTCGTAGAGATTTCATTCAAATTCTGATGTGAGCTCGGGTGTCCCGTTTCAGTTTTCGATTAGATCCTGAATCTTGCCGTTTTGAGATGAGCAGGCGGCGTCCATGATCACGCGTATTCTTTTGTTCGAATCTTCGGGAACAGTGACTCGGTACCAGAGGGTGCAACCGTTGGGTGGCCAGGTAAACTTCAGGAGATATTTCCCCGGCTTGAGCCCTGAGAGTTTGAACGTGCTGTCTGCGTTTGCCTTTGAAGCGACGATGCGACGCTTTTGATTGCGGGAATACAATTCGACTGGATAGGTTTCGATGTTGTTTGGTGAATCGTTTGTGAAATAGATGATGCCGGAAAGTGTGCCAGTGCCTTTACCTGCGGCGTAGACAGTTTGAGTAGCGATCAACAAAAGTACTAACAGAATCTTCTTCATGATGCGCTCGAATTTACCGTCAGCTTTCGAAGACGGCTATAGCCCTCACGGGCGAGCCGGTGCCCCCACGTATCCGGAGCGGCAATCCAACAAATCGAAAACGTCCCCGACCGATTAGTTGGTGCAAATTAATCATGTTCTCGTAGTGAGTGAATCCCAACTCCCCGCAGATTCGGTGGACTTGCTTATTCGAACTATCGATCAAACCAGGGCAAGCTGGTTCCACTCCAAACGCCGCGATTTTTTGTTCACCCAACCATCGCGCCGCTTCCACGCTTAACCCGGGCCCTCTGTGCCAATCCTCAGTCGCATACGCGCGTCGATAATGGTCAGTGAAGAGTAGCACCGTATCGCCCGGTTTTATCTCGAGGTCTGCTGCGGCCAGGGCGCGCTTGATGTCGTCGGACTCGATTACATCGAGCAAACGCTTGTGAGACAAGTCCAGACAGATTCCCTCCGTATAGAACATTGTCAGCGGCATCGTGTCGATCGATTGTTCACGATACTCGCGGGCCATATGGCTGAGGGCGTCGACGTGGGTGCCGGTGTGTTCGCCCAGCCTCAGCAGGTTCACACCAGGTGAAACCGTGTCGCTGTCCGTGATACCGTCCCATTGCTCGTGCGTCGCATGGATCGTGACGGCCACTTCTGGCAGACCGGGAAAGACCGGCATACCAGTGAAAATCTCCTGACTGAGATCGATGATTTCCAGCATTCGCATTTCTCCCGTGGCTCCGAAAAAATATCATGTCGTCGTCGATTTCGCATGGCCTCGTTCGACTCAAGCGTGAGACACAATTACTCCGCAACCACTTGGTCAACGATCACTGATCAAGAGGCGGACTTACTGCGAAAGATTCTGGAGGCAAAAAATGCAATCTAACCCTTATCTTCTTTTCAATGGCCAATGCGAGGCCGCATTTAAATTCTATGAACAACTTCTAGGTGGAAAAATCACCTTCATGCAGACCTGGGGCGACTCGCCTGCCAGTGAACACATGCCCGCGGAGGGGCAGGGCTTCATCATGCGCGCGACCCTCGACCTGGACGGGTCAATCTTGATGGGCGCTGACTCACCGCCGGGAAGCTACGAAGAACCAAGAGGCATTCACGTTACGCTTCATTACAAAGACGCGACGGAAGGCGAACGAATTTTCCAGGCGTTGTCGGAGGGCGGAAAGGTGACGATGCCTTTTCAAGCGACGTTCTTTTCCACCGGGTTCGGGATGTGCGCCGATCGCTTTGGAATTCCCTGGATGGTTCATTGCGAGCAACCTGCCTCCCAAAGCTAACCGCAAAGGCCGCAAGGATTTGCGCAAAGAATAGCTTTGCATAAAAGCAGGATCTGTTGCGGCCGGTAGTGCTTTAAGCGCCAACGGCGCGAGATGTAAAAAGCCTGGGCCAACGGCCCAGGACTCCGGCCGAAAGCAAACGTGCTAGTGCTGAAAGCGCGAAATAACGGCTACGGATCACGCCGCTCCCATGAACGCGACTCCGATTGTGCACTGTCAGCGCTCAGAGAAGTGGCTGGCACGATTACCCAGGCCGTTGGCCTGGGCTTTTATATTTCGCGCTGTTGGCGCTTAAAGCTGATCCGCGGAGCTGCGTCTCACGGTGTCTCTTTGTCTCCGCAGAGCAAAACCATCTTGAAGAATTATTTCGGGAACCTTGAGATTTGCAGAGCGTTCAAAGATCACCACCCAAACACCATTTGTGTGTTTACACAAAAGTCCCTGAAATCGATCGGTTCCGAGGAGATCCATTTATGTCGAAAAAAATACGGACGCTCGTTGTTTTAAGTCTAGTCATGGTCGTGGCCATTGCCGGTGCAATTGTCATAACCGACTTCAAGGCATCTGCTCAGTCAGTAACCAGCGGCGAATGGACGTCTTCGCTCAGTAAGAAAGAGGACAAGATCAATCTGAGCTTTGAACGACGTCCCGAGAAAGGCCGCAAACATCAAATCGGCCAGACATACGATTTTTCTGAATTGCAGGGTCTCACCCGCGAGCAGGCATCGCAGGACGGCGCGGTAAGATTCAGCCTCGTGCGTGAAGCAGGCACGATTGAATGCGAAGGCACGATTCAAAATGGCAAAGGGTCAGGCACATTTCGTTTTATTCCCAGCCAGGCATTTGTTTCGGCAATGAAGAGCCGTGGATACGACTTCGAAAAGGATCCGCCGACGACTGAAGAAGGACGCTTCGAAGATCGGCTCTTTACCGCCGCGACGCTCAACGTCACTACCGCCCTCGCTGATGATTTGAACTCAGCAGGTTTCGGTAAACTCGACGTTGGCGATTTGTTCAAGGCTGCGATCTTCAAAGTCGACTCCGCGTTCATGCGTGAAATGAAAGCGACCGGCTATCCGAATATGGGTATGGAAGAACTGGTTAAAGCGCGGATTTTCAAGATCGATGCGAAGTTTGTGAGTGAAGCTGCTCAGATGGGTTTTGATAAGGAACCATTTGAGAATCTGGTGAAGTTGAGAATCTTCAAAGTCACGCCCGCGTTCATCGCCGAAGTGCGTAATGAGGGTTTAACTAATCTTTCGCTGGAAGAACTGGTGAAGCTGCAAATATTCAAGATCGATGGCGAGTTTATCCGGAAGGCGAAAGCTGAAGGCGTGCCGGTAGACGTTGAGCGACTGGTCGAAAGGCGTATCGGCGTACCCCGCACGCGCCATCGATCGATCTAATCAATATCGCGTCAGTGTAATAAAGATTAAGGCCACGCTCGGCGCGTGGCCCTTTCTCCACTCACTTCGGATCTTAATCTTATCGAACTCCGATCACTGCTTTATTGCTGGCCGCGCCACGCAAGCTCACGCTTATTAAGAAGTCACCGGTAGTCGCAAGTCCGTCCGGCAGTTTGACATTCAACTGTGTCAGCCAAACGAAGTTGTGCACCTTACCCACGTATTCAATCGTTAAAGGAAATATTCTGTGCTCTGAGTCTTCTGCTTGAGCAGTTATTACGGAAGTATCCTCGCCCGAAGCCAACTCCAATCCGATTGCGAAGAGCGTGACGCGCGTGCGCCGATCAAGGCTGAAGTTATGGTCGGTTGCAAACGGGAAACTGTCGCGCATAAACGTCACAGAATCCAGTGCCACTGCGCGATTTGTGTTTGCTTCGGTCACCAATGTCGGCGGGAGTGTGTTGTTAGGGGTAATAGTGAAGTTCGTAAGCGAGATATTAAAAAAGATATTTCCGATAGCTTCAACTTTGACGCGGGCCGTTGACGTTGGCGTGTTTGGAACGCTGATTGTCGCTGTGCCGTTATTGGGAACGCTCGCGGCGAGAGTGAACGGAAAACTGTTGCCACCATCCACCGAGAGTAGCAACGCCACGTTTGCGCAACTGACCGGCGGACTTGAAGTAGCAGAGACATCCCAGGTGACAATTTGATTCGAGCCAGCTGACCAGTTTGTGGAAGAACCCGGTTGCGTGACAACGAACGGCGGGCCCCTTCCGAAAGGGAAGGGGATGAAAGGCAGACTGGAAACTGGGACCGCGGGCGTCCCGTCCGCAAACGCGCGCGCGGAATTCAGTCACTAGATTTTTTGTTCAAATACTCTCGCGCCCCGCCCTCATTGCGGGCGGGACGCCCGCGGTCCCAGTAAGAACGGCCTCTTGCGAGTGGCCTTTTTGTTTCCGACGAAAGTTGGTTCCGCAGGTTGGAACCTACGGCCGTGTTACTAAGCCCGCGGAATCAGTGGCTCTCCAACTGAATGAACTTAGCAACCGACGGAACTCCACGCCCGTCAATGATGAACAGCATGTAATAACCAGCCGGCGCAGTTGCATGTGGAAGCCAGCCGTTTGGCGCGGTAACGCCCACGTGGCAGTCTCCCGCGCAGTGGGATATCAACTGGATCACGCGCTGCTCGGTATCGGTGTTATGAGTGGGCGCCATCGGCCGCACGAGTACCACTTTCTCAATTTCTTGCGCCTGAGCCGTTTCGATCTCGAAATGTTCACCAAAGTGAACGTGATCCGGCGCAGAAATGATGACGGGCCGTGTGCCACCTTTGAATAAGTAGGGAGGTTTGAACACCTCGATATTGCTGTTTTGCCAGCCGCAAGACATGACCTCGGCAGTTGGCAGCAGCAGTGCATGCGAGTGGTATTTCCGCTCGCGCGGTGCTTCGTCCATTTCCGACCAGGCGCTGGTTGCGGGGTTGTAGATCCAGCAAGCTTCGCCGGCGGGCGCACCGCCTGACAGGAAGACCGTTCCATCCGGCAGCAACACCGGGTTCGGGTTGACGCGAGATGTAGGTTCAGTTTGTCCGGCTTTCAGCGGCAGATTCAACACGGGGCTCCATTCCGGTGAAAGGTGGGACAGGTTGATGGTCTGAAAGGTCCTGCTCTTGTTTAGATTACCGCCGCCGATCGTCAAGACCTGTGCGAACGGGAAAGTGGGGCTAAGCAGCAGCACGGACATTCCCTTGGTGCGATCGTTGACCCCGAGATTCTTCCACGTGCCACTCATGTTGTTGGTGTTGTCGAACTCGAAGTATCCGGAGGGCTCGTTGTTTGGAAAGTCATTAGGAAACGACCCTCCGCTTGCAAATCCCACCGGCGCGAAGAACACCTCGCCGCCTGGCAGCAAGTGCAATCCGGGATACAGCGCCATGAATCGGTGGTCCCCGCCGGTTGCGGTGACATTGGCGAATGTGCCGGACGCTTCTTCGTAAATCTCCATCGGAATCGGGGTGCCTGGAGCTCCGATGCGCTGGCCGCCGACAATCAGCACACGGCCGGGCTCGTCTCCCAACGTCACCACGGTTGGATACCAACGATCAAAAGCCATCCGGGTCCGATTGTTGGCGCCATCCTTGGTGAAGCTCCACGTTCCTGTTGGTCCGTCGACGGGATCATACGTCCACGCAAAATTGGGGTGCGGAGTGTGACCAAGATCGCCGCCGCCACCGACCACAAAGAGCCTGCCATCCGAAAGGAACGAATGTCCCGAGCAATAGAGATTGTCGCTGGGGGGCGTTGGATGTTTGAGTTCGAAAGTGGGGTTCATTGAGTTCCATAGAGGAGTTTGCGAGAGTGAGTTGGGGCGGCACGCGGCTTCGATAAACATAACCCAACCGTTACGAAGCATCGCCGCATGGACCACGTCGATCCGAACGCCCTCCGGCGTCTTGATCTCCCCTACTGTTCGCCATTCACCAAAATTAGCCGGACCCGTGCAGGCGATCAGGCGATCAAGTAAGGCTCCCAGATCTAATTGAGCGACCGCCTCGCGAAGTTCATTAATGTGAAAGAATCCTCGCAGTGGACTGGCTTCGTCCCGCGCGTCCAAAAGACGCTGGGCCTGATCAAAATCGATCAGCTTCTCGCGCTCCGGCAAATTGTGTTCAAAGACCGGGCGTCTTACCAGGGGCTCGGGCTCCTCGGGAGGAATTTCGGCCCTTGGACCGAAGGCGATTGCATCGGGGGTTTGCGCAGCGTTGATGAACTGAAGCAAACGCCGGTGAGTTTTTGGATCAAGCGGTTCCTTCCCGCCGGCCTTTTCGCGTTTGGGTTTCTCATTGGTCATTATTGTTACTCCTTTTGTGAATCCGGTTGGAACACCAATCTGCGACAGCCGTGAGGCTCGTCGTATGGCGTATTTGGTTATGAAGTTGTTGACGTGAGGCTTGCGAGGAGTCGCACGTTACACTTTGAAACAGATGGGCGCTCGCTCAACGAGGCCACGCCCTTCAAGTCAGGGCGGGGCTGATGAATGAATGTCCGGCTATGCTCTTAGTGATGGCCTGCGGGGACAACCGACTGGCCGGTGGTCTGCCCAGTTGACTCGGGTGGCATCGGACACGAGTCCTTCTTGCAACAACAACCGCGGCCGTTGGTATGTTTGCCGGTGCAGCAGGCGTGATTCGCTTTTTTGCAGCAGCGCTTGTTTTCGTAGCAACAATTCTTCATCTTGCAGCACGAGGCATATCCCCGCTTCCGCGACGAGGCCATGCTGGTTGACGAAGCGATTAAAGTTAAGGCACAGAGCAGGGTGATGGAGAGAAGTCTGACTCGTCTCATAAGGGACCTCCAGGTGTGAGATCGTTGCGTAGTCAATTGATAAACACCGCGAGGCGGCAGCTCATCAATTTCGGTACCCCCAGGATTGTTGGAGTCTATGACAGGAACCTTGCAGTGTCCAGCTTTTTTGCGTTGACGGCAGGGATGTGGGACGTTAGGTATTTAGAAGACAGCGAAGAGAAATTCAGAATTGAGCAAACTATATGTTGGAGGTCCTTCAGGAGTTCGTGAAAGACAAAGAGATTAGCTTGGCTTCATGAGAGAGAGAAAAATCCTGGCATAGTCTAAAATATTTTCAACTTTGTCTAAGCCGATTTATTAGTATCCACTGGAGAAAGATGTTCGACTTTTTAAAACCACCCACCGACAATCTTTATAAGTTCATCGCGCTGACCGGCCTTTTGCTCGCGGTGGTTTCGGTAGTTCTGCCCTCATATGCCTTGTATGCGCTCGAATTACAGAGGTTGCAATCCAGGAAAGCAGTTAACATCGCGAAGGCAGAAATTGAAAGTGCCAATCTCTACAAAGTCTTGCTAGGTGCATCGGAAAAATCAGCAGAAGCGGCTGGGAAAGGAGCCGATGCCGCTCGTGCGAATTTGGAATCAGCGAGGGTCAGTAAAGGTCCAGATAAAGCAAAACGCATGGAAGACGCAAAGAACCAGCTCCTGAAAGCTATGACTCAGTTACAAGAAGAGAGTACCGAGCTGGGGAAAAAGACCGATGAGTTTCATCGACAGGCTGTTTCGATTATCAGAAATACTGAAGAGAGCGAGTACCAGGTTGAAGTATTGGAGACGATTGGCTTGGCAGCTTTTTACAGCAAGTTTCTCCTATTCGCGGGTGTTGCTGTTGGTCTCACGTTGTCGGTATTTGGTTTCATTTTGTGGTACCGCAAAGTTCAAGTATTTGAGGATAGAGTGTTAAAGAAAGCCGCGATTGAGATTTTGTCCGAAATTCAAGAGCAAGTAGCAAGCACTTAGATTTCTTCCCGCTTATTTAAGTACGGGGAGGCGGGAGCTAGAATATTCGTAGGCGTCAAGGGCTATAAACATTACGCTCCTGACGGAGCGAGAACGTTGAACTCTTCCCGTGTTGTAGGTGAACAGGCGCTACCCCCGGAGCGCAATATTTATAGCCAATGACAAGCTTAACCTCCCGCTCCCGCGTTCCTTCAGGAGCCGAAGGCCGCTCTCGCGAGCGGCCTTTATTATTGAAGCAACGGTTCACGGCTACTCTGCGCAGCCGTTCTCCAAACGAAGCAAGAATTGACTAACGTCCGACAAACTTAAGTTTGTCGAACAAGCGAGTTAAGGCCGCGCAGATGAAGTCTGCTGGGCCAGTCCGCGATTAAGAATCATCTTGACTTCCACGCGCCGATTCTGTGCGCGGCCTTCCGCGGTTGAGTTGTCAGCTACCGCCTCAGTCTTTCCGAATCCCATCGGCGTAATAAAACGGCGTACGGGAATCTTATGTGTTATTGCCAGATACTGGACCACTGCATCGGCACGGTCCCGGCTCAGACGGAAATTCTTTGCTTCGCTGCCAGTCGAATCCGTGTGGCCCGCTATCTCAATCATATACCCGCGGGCACTCAGAGCTTTCTCGGCGAGTGTGTCGAGTTGCAGTTTGGCTTCCGGTGATAGCACAGCACTGTTCACCTTGAAATTAACCGCAACAGATTCATGAACGTCGTAATCGTCCAAAGAGGAAACGCGCTCATTCACCTCGATTACAGTTTGTTTGGCTTCAGCCGCGATCGCGTACAACTCATCCATCTGACCAGCGATACGTTCCTGATTAGCTTCAACCGGATTTACGCGTGTGTCAGTTGTGATCGCGGCTCTCATGTCTGATTCATTGAACCGGATCTTTTCGGCCACGAGCTGCCCTTGCGAATCACCTCGGCCCTCCACTTCTACGATTAGGCCTCGCAGGATGTCGGTGACTGGATAACTCTTACCACTACGAAGAAACCCACCATGGGTCTTGATGCTGGTCTTGTCAGTTAAGAGGACTTGAAAATTCGTACGATTGCGATCACGTATGGTGAACGTATCGGCGTCGCGTGCAAGGACGACCCCTTTAAACTTCAACTTCGCCCCATTTGGAATTGCCTGGGTGTTTGTATCCTGAGTTCTCACATTTTGCTGGGCCGCGTCTTGCGCCAGAGCCTGAGGCGCTACGGTCAACAATAGCGACAAAACTAGCGATAAGCCGCAAACCACGGTCAACGTTCGAACTTTCCTGGTTCCAATAATGCTCATACTTCGCTCCTTTATGATGTTGATTGAGAGAATGCCAAAAGCATTCAGCCTGTTTGTATTGTCAACTACTGCCGTTTGTAGTGCCGCGAGTTTGGCCTTTTGTTGTAGTTTCAGCCGAAGTCGCAGCCGAACAGAGGATTAGAAGCACTGACGGGGACGGAGTGGTTATTGGCGACTTGCATTAACCTTGTGAAAGGATTGTCATCATTAAGGCAACGAAATTGTCGAAGACTTCAGGGTCTAAATAGCATAAAACTACTCTAAATTCAGACAACCTCCCTCTCTGAATTTGTTGTCGACATTTTGGCGCAACGGCACCTTCGCAAGTTGCAAATGGGGCAGCGTAGCTTAATGATGTTGTTATTGAAGCCGCAACAAAAAGCACGAAGAGACGTAAGACAATTAAGGTGAATCCATTGGTAGTGTCGTAAATTTGAAATTCTCTGCGCCACCTCTGCGTTGTCTGCCACTCTGCGGTGAGTGTTCTCGCGGGAATGATTAACCGCTGAGACGAAGAGGCCGCTGAGATTACGCAGAGCAACTGAAATAGTACCCACGAGGAGAGCACGCTCCGGGGAGTAACAACGGCGGGGTCGCGGACCTCTTGCGCAAAGCAGAGTCAGATAGTCGATTGAAGAGAGCACGTCATGAAATACGTTCAAGAGTTTGTTAATCGTTTGCGAAGGGCGCTTTTCGTGGCCGCATTATCCGCGATCTTTTTTACCGGGTGCACCAATAAGGCGCAGCCGGGCTTCGAGCGACCCCCAACTCCCGTCCAAATATCCGTAGCCATCAGCCAGGACGTGCCAACCTATCTCGACGCGATCGGCAAAACCGTCGCGCCTGAAGTGGTTTCGATTCAGCCTCAGGTGTCAGGCCGGATCATGAAGATTCACTTTGCAGACGGCGCTGGGGTTAAGAAGGGCGACTTGCTTTTCACGATTGATACCAGACCCTTTGAGTCGAAGCTTAAACAGGCCCAGGCCAACCTTTCAAGGGATGCGGCGCTGAAAAAACAGGCTGAAGCGAATCTGGCCAGGGAAATTGCGCAGGCGAAATGGGGCTTAACTCAAGTTGAAAGAAATCGTGTATTGGTCGAGCAGGGAATTGTTGCGCGAGAGCAGTACGATGAACTCCGAGCTAACTACGACTCGCTTCGGGCAAACGTTGAGGCTGCGCGCGCAACTGTGCGGAGCGCCGATGAAACGATGAAGGTGGATGCAGCCGCCATTGAAAGCGTTAAAGTTGAGCTGAGCTACTGCTACATTCGCTCTCCCATTACTGGTCGGGCCGGACAGCGCCTTGTCGATACCGGCAATGTCGTCAACCCGGGGGGACAAAACAATGCTGGTTCGGATGCCGGCAGTTCGGGCTCCAACAATTCCTTGTTGGTGATCGAACGGCTCGATCCGATCTACGCTGACTTCACGATCTCGCAAAATAGTCTGACTGAAGTGCAGCAACAGATGGGCGCCGGCACTCTCAGAGCAGAGGTTCGCCTCCCCGACTCGACCGACGAAGCGGCCATCGGTCAGCTCACGTTCGTCGACAATGCGGTCCAGGGCGCAACCGGCCAGGTGACGTTGCGCGCGACGATTCCCAATGTCGGACATCGCTTCTGGCCGGGCCGGTTCGTAAACATCCGACTCGTATTGAGCACAGTCCACGGCGCAGTACTCGTCCCTGCCTCCGCGCCGCAGATGTCCGCCACCGGATCGTTTGTCTACGTCGTCAAACCAGACTCCACTGCCGATCAACGTCAGGTGTCTTTGGGCCAGCGACAGGGCGATCTAATTGTTGTTCAGAGTGGTGTGGAAGCGGGCGAGCGCGTGGTAATAAATGGCCAGGTCGGGGTTACACCCGGTGGCAAGGTCCTGGTAGAGCAGCCGCGCGAAGCGGGCACTCCAGCGGCGGCTGGTGGTGGATCTTAGCGATGAACCTTTCGGAACCATTCATACGCCGGCCTGTCATGACCGCCGTGTTGACGCTCTCCGTAATCCTCTTCGGAGTACTGAGTTATTTTGAACTTCCGGTCAACGACCTGCCCGCCGTGGATTATCCGGTGATTCAGGTGCAAGTTGGTTACCCGGGAGCGAGTCCGGACACGATCGCCAACAACATCGCTACGCCGCTCGAACGCCAGTTCATGCAGATTAACGGACTGGAGGTTGTGACTTCCCAGAGTACTCAGGGAGTCGCGACCCTCACTCTGCAATTCGCCCTCGAAAAGAACATCGATGCCGCGGCGACCGACGTGCAGACGGCAATCTCACAGGCTATCGGCAGTTTGCCCGCCGACCTTCCCTCGCCGCCAACGTATTCCAAGAGCAATCCTAACGATCAGCCAATCATGTACATCGCGCTGACCAGCGATTCGGTCACGCCGGGCCAGCTCTACGACTATGCGAGCACGCAGGTGGGCCAACGCATCAGTATCCTTCCCGGTGTGTCGCAAGTGAACGTGTTTGGGAGTAAATCTGCTATTCGCATTAAGGCCAACCCCACCGCGATGTGGGCGCGCGGCATTTCGATTGACGACTTAAACGCCGCCATCAAGAGCGGAAGCAGCTACACGGGAGCTGGTCAACTGGATAGCGATTCCGGCACTGCGATACTCCGGCCCCAGGGCCAGCTGGAAACGGCTGAACAGTATGGCAATTTGATCGTCGGTGGGACCAGCAACGCGCCGGTATATCTGCGCGATGTCGCTGCGGTTAAGGACTCTGTTCAGGATGAGCGAGCAAAGATGCGGTTTTGGGTGCGAGGCTATCCGGTGCCATCGGCAACTGTGATCGTCGCCGTCAATCGTCGGGCCGGCGCTAACGTAGTTGAAGTGTCGCGAAGTATTCATGGGATTCTGCCGGTAATCAGCGCGGAGCTGCCAGGGTCAATTCGGGTAACGCCAATCTATGATCGCTCCCTGAACATCGTCCATTCCGTTGCCGACGTGCAGATGACTCTGATCATAGCCTTCGTGCTGGTGGTGATCGTAATTTTTGCTTTCCTCGGCAGGGTCACAGACACACTTATTCCGGTCGTCGCCCTGCCGTTGTCTTTGCTGATCACTTTCATCGCGATGCGCGCACTTGGTTACAGCCTCGACAATCTGTCGTTGATGGCGCTGACGCTGGCGATCGGTTTTCTGGTAGACGACGCGATCGTCTTTCTGGAAAACACCGTGCGTCGAATGGAGCGCGGCGAGCAGCCGTTTGAAGCATCCATCAACAGCGCGAAGGAAATCAGTTTTACGATCATGTCGATGACAATTTCGCTCGCGGCAGTGTTCATTCCGCTGGTGTTTATGTCTGGTTTGGTCGGACGTATCTTTCGCGAATTCGCGATCACGATTGTCATCGCGATCCTGGCTTCCGGTTTAGTGTCGCTGACGCTCACTCCGCTGATGTGCGCTCGATTATTGAAGGCCCGGGGCGAAGGTACGAAGAAGACCTGGATGGAACGCGTGATCGGAGGCGTCGAGAAGCGCGTGCTGGGAATGTATGGCGGATCGCTGTGGTGGTTTTTACGACACCGTTGGGTATCACCCGTGATCTGGGTTGCGTGTTTGCTGGGTACGATTGGGTTGTTTGTGCTCGTGCCTAAAGCATTTCTGCCGCCGGGAGACAGCAGTGTCATCTTCGGCGCCTTCATTGCGCAGGAAGGATCGTCGCCGAAGCAAATGCGTGCTCTACAGGATCGGGTGGACGAAATCCTGCAACAGGATCCGAACGTCATCACCGAATTCACGATGACTGGTGCAACCGGATTTCTGGCGGCGAACCAGGGCATTACGTTTACCTTCGTTAAGCCGCCTGAGGAGCGGAAACCGATCGCTGAGGTGACTGCCGAGATGATGGGGAAGCTCAACACGATTCCCGGAGTGATGACGTTTCTGCGGCCGTTTCCAGTTCTGGAAATTAGTACCGGAGTTACCAGTCAAAATCAGGGCCAGTACGCTTTTACTGTTTCCGGCGCGAACCCCGGTCAAGTTTATGAAGTGGGCCAAAAACTAATGGGTAAGCTAATGGAGTACCCGGGATTTTTGACGGTCTCGTCAGACTACTACAACAACACGCCCAGTCTGAACATCGACATTCGTCGCGACCAGGCAAAGACCTATGGAGTTTCCGAAGCCCGAATACTAACGTTGCTGCGCAATGCCTATTCGCAAAACTATCTTTACCTGATCAAGAAGCCGGAGGACCAGTATCAGGTAATTCTCGAGATGGAAGATTCTGCCCGCGAGAAGCCCGAAGACCTGGGACTGCTCTATATCAAATCCGACGACGGTCAACATCTGGTTCCGCTCAGGGAGCTGGTCACCTGGAAATCAACACTTGGTCCACAGACAGTGAACCATCTGAACCAGTTCACCAGCATGACGCTCTTCTTCAATCTCAAGCCGGGCGTGGCGCTCGGCGACGCGACAAACTTCATCACTAAGTCTGCCAGGGAGACTGTGCCTCCAACCGTGCGTGCGGAGCTGCAAGGTGAAGCGCAAACGTTTAGCAACACCGTCACCAGCCTCACGATCCTGATGGCGTTGGCTGTTTTTGTGATGTACGTAATCCTGGCAATCTTGTACGAGAGTTATGTGCATCCGCTGACGGTGCTTTCGACTCTTCCAACTGCCCTCGTGGGTGGACTGCTGACGCTTGTGGTGTTTGGTCAGGAAGCATCGCTTTACGCTTTCGTCGGGATGTTCATGCTGATGGGCATCGTTAAGAAGAACGGGATCATGATCGTCGACTTTGCCCGACAGCGGGTTGAGGCCGGCGAGTCGGCGATGCAGGCGATTCACGATGCCAGCATGGACCGGTTCCGGCCGATCCTGATGACTACTCTGGCTGCGGTTTTCGGCGCTCTTCCCATCGCGCTGGGCTATGGAGCTGATGGTTCTTCCCGACGGCCTCTCGGGCTGGTCGTTGTCGGCGGGCTGATAGTTTCGCAATTCATCACGCTTTACATCACGCCGGTGATTTATCTCTATCTCGAACAGTTTCAGGAAAACGTCCTGGACCGCAGCTCGTTCTTCCGTTCGCGACGCTCAGCAAAACAAACCGGCGACGAAGGCCGAGAATCGCTACCATCCGATCTGGCGCTCAGAGACTAAAGATATTGAGGGGCAAGAGAAAAAGGCCGCCAAGGTCCCGAGGCTGGTGAAGAAAAAACGGGCAGCTTTGCGCTGCCCGTGTGTACGAAAGTTTGGCTCCGCAGGTAGGACTCGAACCTACAACCCTTCGGTTAACAGCCGAATGCTCTGCCATTGAGCTACTGCGGAATAAACGCCCCTGCATAGCCCGAAATAGCTAAAAACTATGCGCGGGGCGCGAACGATTTTTATAACAGAGGCGCGAAAGAGCGTCAAGGCAACGGCCAGGGATTAATGTTCTCCCGCACCCCGTGTCCTTTGCTGGTCCTCAGCGTGAACCACCATTCGGGAACCACACGAAAGATCAGTTAGCTTTTCGTCGTTGCTTATGTGACTTGTAGGGCGGCTGCTGATGCCTGACCCTTCCTCAGCTTGCGCTATGCAACAAACTGCGAGAATATTTCGCACGCAAAACAGCAATCCAACCATTTCCCAAAAAGGTCGCGACGCGAGGTCAAAGCCTTTTTTTCATACGCTGCTCTCCGAGCGCGGCAGCCTGCTGAAAGGTATCCATGGAACGCCGAATAACATCCTGGTTTAGTCAGAACTTGCAAAGCGAGATGCCTCTCGTGGCCTACGGACACGCGGGCCAAACGCTATTGATGTTTCCCACAGCAGCAGCTGATTATCTCGAGTATGAACGTTTTCATCTGGTCGATGCGATCAAGCCGTTGATAGAAGCCGGTCGCGTGCGCGCCTATTCGATTAATAGCGTCAATCGTTACAGCTTGCTGAACGAGAAGATGCCGCCAAATCTTAAAGCTGAGCTGCTGACGCGATTTGATCGCTACATCACTGACGAAGTGCTGCCGCTCATTCGCAATGAAGCAGGCGAAGACGCGCGACCGCTGACTACGGGAGCGAGCCTGGGCGCGTTTCTCGCCGCCAACGCTTATTTCAAACATCCGGATCTTTTTCGCGGCGTGATTGCGATGAGCGGAAGCTACGATGTGCGTTCTTATCTCAAGGATTATTACGACGACAATGTTTACTTCAATAATCCTGCCGACTACCTGCCGAACTTAAACGATGACCATTACCTGCCGATGCTGAAGCAGGCGGACTCTATTCACATTCTTTCTGGTCAGGGAAATTACGAAGCTCCGGAACGCAGCCAGCATCTCGCCGACATTCTGACTTCGAAAGGCATCCCTCACAAGCTGGATCTGTGGGGCGCTGACGTGGACCACGACTGGCCCTGGTGGCGCAAGATGCTGCCCTACTCGTTGGAAGGAATCTTGCAAGGATGAGGGCGGAAGGATGAAGGCTGAAGAGATGAAACTCTAAATGTGAAGTGCTATTACTCCTCGTCAATTCAGAGTCAGATTGAATTGATTGCGATGGAGGCCTTCACGATGGAGACTGATCTTAGACAGCGAACGAAGCAGTTCGCATTGAGAATAATCACATTGTATTCAGCCCTGCCCAGGCGCGCCGCTGGTGGAGTCCTGGGCCTTCAGCTGCTTAGGTCCGGAACCTCAGCAGGCGCCCAGTATCGAGAGGCACAACGTGCAAAGTCAGACGCAGATTTCATCAGCAAGATAGAAGGTGCGCTTCAAGAGTTGGATGAAACACAGTATTGGTTGGAGCTGATTGGCGAGGCCAAGATTCTTGAAGCAAAGCGGCTAGCATCTCTGCATCAAGAGACAGATGAATTGATCGCTATCTTCGTGACGATCGTCAAAAGAGTTAGATTTAAAGGCCGATTCAAGAAGCGTTAGCTCCTCATCCTTCAGCCTTCCGCCTTCACACTTTAGTTTTACGGTTCGTCGTCGCCTTTCTTGCCCTTCTTCTTCGCCGGATCAACTTCTCGCGGACGCGAGGCTGGCGGCGGAGGTGGAGTTTCGACTCGCGGCGTTACCGTCTCCACTTTTGGTTGCGGATTTGCCGGGCCATCATCAACTTTCGGAGGTGGCGGCAGCGTCATCTGTTCCAACTTTGGTTGCGCATTGGGGTCAGTAGTCGTTGCTTCCTCGTCCGTTTCCTCTTCGTCGGACTTAAACTGGGCGCGCTCGGCGGCCAACTCCCGTTGCCGCTGTCGGAATAGTTCCTTCATGTCTTCCGGCATCGATGGCGCTTTATCAAAACTCTCTTTGGGCTTGTCTTTCAGGAAGTCTTTCATGAAATCAACGAAGAAAGGCAGGGCGCCAACGCCACCCGTCATACCGCTGCCCAGATCTTTCTTCTTGCCCGGGTAACCCATCCAAACTCCTGTCACGTATGTTGGAGTGAAACCGATGAACCAGACGTCAGTGTGATCATTGACGGTACCGGTTTTACCGGCGACCGGGACACCGAGCGCGCGAGCGCCCGTAGCGGTTCCACCTTCGACCACCCCGCGCATCATTTGGACCATGGTCAAGGCAACGTATTCATTCATCACCTTGTAGGTAGTTTTTTCCCACTCCTGAAGCACAGCGCCATCGCGATCCAAAACACGACGCACCAGATGCGGTTCCACTCGAATGCCTTTGTTGGGAAACGCGGAATACGCGGAAACCATTTGATCGAGCGGCACTTCAGTTGCGCCCAATGCGGATGAGAGATACGGCGCCATCGGCACCTTGATGCCGAAGCGACGGACCATTTGCGATCCGGTTTGAATGCCGACTGTCTGCAACAAGTGAACGGCAGGAATATTCATCGACTTTGCGAGGGCTGTTTTCAGCGGCAAGTCGCCATTGCCGAGCGAGCCGTCGTAGTTGTGCGGATTCCAGCCGCCAATGCTGATGGGCGCGCCGCTCACGGTCGTGTCAGGAGTCATACCCCATTCGACCGCAGCAGTGTAAACAAAAGGCTTGAAGCATGAACCCGTCTGGCGGTATGCCTGCGTAGCGTTATTAAACTTGCTCGCCGTGTAGAAATCGTAGCCGCCAATCATCGTGACGATTTCGCCGTTTTTGGCGTTGAGCGTCATCATGGCTCCAGCCACCGCCGGAATCTGCGAGAGTTCAACCTTGAGCCGCCGGCTCTTCTTGTCAACTTCCTTGATTTGAAATTCGCTTAGATATCCAGGCTTCAACTCGCTCTTTGGTTGGCGTCCCGACCAGCCCATGTCCGCTGCCCCAACCGTCGCAGTGAAGTTACCAAACCTGACCGTGGCTTCATTCTTCGCGTGGTCCACCTTGGTAATGAGTCCCGATAGATACCGGCCCTCCGTGTAATCATTTCCGGTCCAGTCTGGATCTTTGTAGTTATTAATCTCCTGGGCAGTTGGTTGACCATTGGCCGTGGGAATTAACTTGTAACTCGAGCGCCAGCCGCGCGACTTGTCATAACGACGCAACCCAGCGCGCACGACGTCATACGCTTTTTTCTGCGCGTCAACATTGATGGTGGTGTAAACCGCGAGTCCGCCCTGGGCCACGCGCGTCGTGTATTTGTCCTCAAGCTCCTGCCTGATTACTTCCACTGGATAGTCGAACGCACTTGATTTTGGTTGCGCCTGTGAATAGGCCGTATCAGCAAGCTGGATTGGTTTCGCTTTGGCAGCGTCTACCTCTGCCTGGGTGGCA
Organism: Pyrinomonadaceae bacterium; assembly: GCA_963724185.1. Taxonomy (GTDB): domain Bacteria; phylum Acidobacteriota; class Blastocatellia; order Pyrinomonadales; family Pyrinomonadaceae; genus PSRF01. The sequence goes on from CAVRTN010000004.1 coordinate 1,563,081, forward strand.
AAACCGTGGCGGGCCATTAGATCGAGGACGAGATCGCGACGTTCCTTGGCTTTCGTCGGATTCGTCGTAGGCGAATATTCGCTCGGCGCTTTGGGAACGCCAGCCAGGAGTGCAGCCTCGCCAATCGTCATGTCCTTGGCTTCTTTGCCGAAGTAGGTTTCCGAACCTGCTTCAACGCCATAAGCGTTTGCGCCAAGGAAGATGTGATTGGCGTAAAGCTCCATGATCTGGTTCTTGGTGTAGTAGCGTTCGATCTGGAGAGCCAGGGCCCACTCGTTCATCTTTCGCTTGAGAGTTTGTTCTTTTGAGAGAAAAAGGTTTTTTGCGAGTTGCTGTGTGAGCGTCGAACCACCTTCAACTTTGTCGGTCGTCAGATTTTTCCAGGTGGCGCCGATGATGCGTACCGGGTCGATTCCCACATGGTCGTAAAATCTCGCGTCTTCCACGGCGAGGATCGCGTTTTTCATTAGCGGCGGAATCTCGTCATACTTGAGCGGGATCCGTTTCTCGAGCGCAAACTCGCCAATCACTGTTTCGCCATCGTCGGCGTAAACGCGCGTAACCACGCTGGGCCGGTAGGTGGCCAGGGCAGCGACTTCATTCGCGGCGCGCGAGTAGTTGAGCTGATAGGCAGCGACGATGCCGGTCAGGCCTCCGGCGGCGAGCGCCAACAACAAAACGGCGGGCAACCAGAACCTGCGCAAAAGGTGCCCGCGCTGTGCGGGCGGAGCATTCACTATTGCCATCGGCGAATATGATTTCAACTTTGAACCAGGGATTTTTGCAGCCATTGGAATTCAGACCTCTCTAAGACTAGCTTGCTTTACGGCCGCAATATGAGGCAACGTGGATTCCCACAGTATTGAAGTTCGCGACCATAAGGCAGACGCATTATAACGTAGGAAACGGGCCTCAACGAACTGCCGACTGACGAAGATTGGACCTACGGTCTCTCATCTCGGAGGGGTTTGATTCACGCCGTGCACATCATCAGCCGGAAAAAACTAAACGAATTTGCCGAGAAACACTCGGAGGCTCAGTCCTCACTCGCTCATTGGTATTGGTTGACAAAACGGCTCGATTTTTCAAACTTCGCGGAGTTACGAGAGACATTTCCCGCCGCCGATGAGGTGGGCAAATTAACCGTCTTCAATATCGGCGGCAACAATATTCGTTTAATCGCAGCAATCCACTATAATCGCAAGAAGATTTACATTCGCGCTGTGCTTACTCACTCGGAGTACGACGAGCGGCGCTGGAAGGAATGAGTATGCAGAACCTCGACGTGAGCAAAACCGCAGATGCATGGTCTTCATTAGCAAGCAGAATCTACGTGCCCCATTCTGAAGGTGAGTATCGACAGATGGTCTCTTTGCTCGACTCATTGATCGATGAGGTCGGCGAAAACGAATCTCACCCACTCGCGTCCCTGATGGAAATCGTAGGAGTCTTGATCGAAAAGTATGAGGACGAGCATGTAGCGGAGTTGACGACTAGTTGATTCCCCAGTCTTGTGTCGATGACTGCGCTCGACTTTGGCCAACCTGACATCTTCCCACTTCTTCCCTTATAATCATTCATGCAAACGGGGGCGACAGGCTTCGACAGGGGTTTCTGGCGACCGACGGATGTCATGCCGAGCATCTCTATGCAGCTCGTTAAAAAGCGTAGGGAAAAAACAATTGCCAACTCTAACGAGTTAGCTCTCGCAGCCTAATAAGCCAGCGAGCGTCTCCGCCGCAAGTTGCTCATGCGCGCGGATGGAGATGTCACCTTAGATGAGCTGGCGCGAACTTTCGGTCCGTGGGTTCGCGCGAGACTAAGTCGGACTAGCTCTCATCGAGGTCTTGTCGCTTCACTGACTCGATGTTGAGCGAAAATCCAGTCGCTTGTCGGCTGGGCAAGAGAAGCGAATAAGCATGTAGAGTCTTTCGGCGACAGCTCTTGGATCCGAGTTCAATTCTCGGCGCCTCCACCATTCTTTCGATTTCGGATTTCGGATTTCGAAATGCGGATTTGAAATCCGAATCGTTAACATCGAGCACGGCTAGATCTTGAAATCCGCAATCCGAAATCCGCAATCCGAAATCGGCTCCCTCCCCATCGGAATCTTTGACAGCGGCGTTGGTGGACTCACGGTCTATCGCGCGCTGCACGAACGTCTTCCCAACGAACATTTTGTTTATCTTGGCGACACAGCGCGAGTGCCTTATGGCACGAAGTCGCTTGCAACTGTCGAGCGCTACGGAATTGAGAATGCAAAATTTCTGGAAACGCACGGCATCAAGCTTTTGGTAGTGGCGTGCAACACGGCGTCGGCACTCGCGTTGCCCGCCATTCGCAACGCAGTCAAGGTGCCGGTGATCGGCGTGATCGAGCCTGGTGCGCGAGCAGCAGTGTCGGTCGCCGCGGGGAGAACAATCGGAGTGATCGCTACCGAAGCGACTGTAAAAAGCGGCGCCTACGCCGGCGCCATCGCGCGTATCGATTCGTCGATCGGAGCGATCGAACGCGCTTGCCCTTTGTTTGTTCCTCTTGCTGAAGAGGGCTGGGCCGACACGGACGTGGCGCGCGCGGTGGCGGAACAATATCTGGTTGACTTCAAGACACAGGAATTGGGAGCGCTGGTTTTAGGTTGCACTCATTATCCTATCCTGAGTGATCTAATTCGTGATGTCGTCGGGCCGGACGTGCCGCTGATTGACTCCGGCGAAGCGGCTGCGCGCGAGGTGGAAGAGCTTTTGGAATCGGATAAGTTAGACGCGTCAGCAAATGAAGCGGAGCAAAGTGGCGCGATGTCAGGGGCTGCCGTCGCGAAAGGCGCAGCTCGTCAGTTGTGCGACGACCTCGATCATTTCTATGTGACAGATGCAGCGGAACGCTTCGCAAAAGTAGCAGAACGATTTTTGGGAATGTCGCCTTCAGTGCTGGAGGCGGTGGAAGTGTGGGGACACGATGAGCTTCGTAAGAACTGACGGCCGCGCCTTTGACCAACTGCGCGACGTAAAAATTACTCCCGGTTTCCTGCCCTACGCAGAGGGTTCCGTTTTGATCGAGATGGGCCAGACGCGAATCGTTTGCGCAGCGTCGGTTGATGACCGGGTGCCGCAATTTTTGCGCAACAGCGGGCAGGGGTGGATTACGGCGGAGTATTCCATGTTGCCGCGTGCCACCCAACAGAGGAAGGCTCGAGAGATCGGGCGCGGGCCGTCAGGTCGGACGCATGAGATTCAGCGTTTGATTGGCCGCAGCTTGCGCGCGGCCGCGCAGATGAAGTTACTCGGTGAACGCACCATCATGCTCGATTGCGACGTGCTGCAGGCAGACGGAGGCACGCGAACAGCGGCGATTACCGGCGCCTATGTCGCGTTCGTTCTGGCGGTTAATCGTTTAGTAGAGTCGGGCAAACTCCAGCGCACCATAATCACCAATGAGGTCGCCGCCATCAGCGTTGGAATAGTGGAGAATATTCCGCTGCTGGACTTAAAATACGACGAGGATTCAAAGGCGGAAGTTGACATGAACGTTGTCTGTACAGGCGATGGACGGTTCATCGAAGTGCAGGGAACTGCGGAGGGCGAACCCTTCACCCCGGAGCAAATGGAGAATCTGCTGGCGCTGGCCAGGCGAGGGCTGCAATCCCTCGTGGCCATTCAGCGTGAAGCCATCGCGGCTGCTGGGTAGGGTTTGGTTTGGAGAGGACAACGAGTTTGAGTCGCACCGGCATCGCAAGAGTGGCAAGATTGACTCAGCCGGCGTTAAATGATTCCGTGCGATCGACGAGGAGTTAAGTATAAACATGAAACACCTAATCGCTTTTCTAGTCATCACTTTGATCACGGGTAGCTTCTGCCTGGCCGTGTCACAACAGGTGTACACCAGCAACAATGATGGTTATACGCTCGAACTCCCTTCCACCGAGTGGCGCGCGATCTCAGAAGGCGATGGCGAACGTGAGCACGCGGAATTTGTGTATGGCGATCGCTTGCAGGGATATCTCCAGATTCGCAAAGAAGCGGTGGAAGCGGGGACGAAGCCTTCCGATGTTGCCCGCCGGGATCTGGATCAAAAGTTGAGATTCTTGCCGGGATTTGTTGAAGGAAAACAGGAAAGTTTTTCGGGTAGACTTGAAGGCGTCACGGTTTCATACGAATTTGTCAGGACCGGCAAGCCGATGATGGGCCGCATCTATTATCTCCAGGCGGATAATCGCACTGTATACGCGCTACGTTTTTCGGGTCTGCGCGACAAGCTGGCGCGCATTCGCAATCAAACAGATTTCATTGCGCGCAGTTTTAAACTAAAGCAGTAGCGGTAGGCGTAGCTTGCGCATATCTATGGGTGTGATGCCCAGGCTGTTCACTCGACCGCCGCGTTTCATAGAAGCGCGGCGGTCGAATTTTGTCTGATGACTGTTTAATTAGTCCGTGGGTAGCCCGAGTCCGCAAACTAACAGTTTGCGTTACAATCGGAAAATGAAACTGAAGCTCGCCCCAGGCTTATCAATCAGGAAGTCGAACATCGAAGGTCGAGGATGCTTTGCTGAAACGAGGTTTACGCGACGCCGGAAGATAGCGGAGTATGCCGGCGAAAAGATCTCAAATGCCGAAGCGAAGCGCAGGGCGGGACGCGAGCGTTTGCGCATCTGCGGAATCGATCATCGTTGGAGCCTTGATGGCAGCCGCGGCGGAAATGGCACCCATTACATCAACCACAGCTGCGAACCCAACGCCTTCATGAAAATCACCTACGGCCACATTCTCTTTATCGCTTTGCGCGATATTGAACCGGGCGAGGAGATCACGATCGACTACGAGTCAACTCTTCATTCCAACAAAAAAAGGTGCATCTGCGGTGCACCTTCCTGTCGCGGCTTAATTAACGACCCGAAGAAAACCTAATCCCTAAACAGCTTTGCCTTCGCGCCTAACCTGGCAGGCGGAATCCTGCGAAACACCGGAATGTCAGCGGGCTGCTGGGGGACAGCTGCAGCAGAATTTTCTTCTCGTCGATGAGCACGAAGAAGTAACTCAGGCCGACAATCGGAACTGCTGCGACAGCGAGGCCGAGCAGGGTCCCAATATTGAGCGAGTTTCTGTTTGCCGATGTAACCACCACCAATCAGCAAGACAACCCGAGGAGAACAGCCAAGGGAATCAGTTTCTTCCGGCTTCCACTCGGTTCGTCTCAGTCGTAGTGGACTTCTGGCAGGGTGAAGGCAGTAGGCTTGGGTGAATCCAGCGAACCACCGCAGCTCTTGCATTCGTTTTCAACGGCGAATCCTACAAATTGGCAATTGGGACATTTAACCGCTTTCATTTCAAAGGCTCTTCTGCTGAGAGTAAGGTCCTACCTCATTTCACAAACGCGGTAGAGTAAAACTGAATTTCGATCCACGTCCTACTTCCGATTCCACGTCTACTGCGCCGCCGTGTTGCTCAACCACTTCGCGCACGAATGAAAGTCCGAGGCCGGTCGACTCCTCGTCCTTGTCTTCGCCTTCGCGCACGACTCGATAAAACTTCTCCCACACCCGGTCTTTCGATTCGGCGGGAATGCCATACCCGCGATCTTCAACACAGAGTCTTACGGCGTCAGCTTCGAGCAGCGTCGATACGGTAACGGTAGTGCGCTCGGGACTATATTTGATTGCATTACCAACCAGGTTCTTGATGGCCTGCGTAATCATGCTCTTGTCGGCAGCGACGGGAGGGAGACGTTGGGTAGGCTGTTCGACCAAACGGATGCGGCGCTTCCTGGCGACCGGTTGCATGCTCGCCACCGTTTCCTTCACCACCTCATCCAGCCGCAGAGGAATCTTCAGAACTTCCTGACGATCTTTCCGTTCGAGCTGTGCGACGGTGAGAAACGTATTTATCATTCGCGACATTCGTTGCGCTTCATTCGCGATGATCGTGACAAACTCCCGGGTTTGCTCAGAGAGGCTGTCGTCGGTGGTTAATAGCTCGGCGAATCCATTGATACTCGTCAACGGCGTACGCAGCTCGTGCGACATCAGCGAAATCATGTCGCTCTTCAGCTGCTCGTGTTCTTTGAGTACGGTTAGATTCTTGATCACTAAAGCCAGACAGAGCGGTTGCGAAGGGGACTCGTCTCCGTTGTTTTGCGTGACGAGGGAGATGCGCAAGCCGTAGGTTTGATTGCGATCGCCCATAGGCACCTCGCGCTCATACGCTTCGCCAGTTTGCAAAACCCTGCGCACCGCAATTGCCGGCTCGTCAAACACTCCGCCGCGAAAGTGGTCCAACAGTTCAAGAAAACTAGTGCGTGAGACGTCGGCCTCAGATACACCGGCGAGGATCAGGAGCGGTTTGTTGGCATGAGCGATGCGACCGTCGAGATAGGCTAGCGCTAAACAATCGGTAACTTCTGAAAGTGCGCTGATGCCAACACTTTGTTCCACCATGGCGCCGTTGAGAACGTAGAGCGACTGGAGTTTCCGGCGCGCCGCGCGGGCCGAGAAAAAAGCCAGAGGGTTGAGCTTGCGTGTCCACGCGTGAACTTCTTCCCGCTGAAGGTTGCGAGCCATCTGACCACCCACCGCCGTCAAGAGTGCGCGGTCGTCTTTGTCGAAGTCTCTGGTGACTCGTAGCAGCAATGCGCCGACTGTGCGGTCTTCATGACGCAGCGGGAGGGCAATGTTCGCGCTGGTGGTTCCGGGTTCCGGGTTCTCAGTCTTCTCGGCAACTTTTTCAACCAGGATTTCACCAGCTGCCATTGCGCGTTCACACAAACTAACGCCGCCGCGCCACGCCGAATTGCGTTCTGTTTCAGGGCCATTCGAGCCAGATGCTGAGCGCAGGCGGGCTGTTGAAACAAGATGGCCCATGGTGTCGCGGCGAAAGACCACCGACTCGATTGGAGCGAGGACGGTCTGGATTAGTTGAAGTCCGCTAAGTAGCCGGTGTTCGGCATCATTAGTTTGAAGGGAGCCCCTTCTTGATGAGGCGCGGATGAGCTTCTCGGTAAACCCGAGGTCTTCGTTGCGTAGTCGGTTTAGCTGGATCGCGGTGCCCGCAATCACAGAGGCAAGGGCCATGGGAACGAAGAGAATGTCGAGCAGGAAGAGTCGCGAGGCCGCGAGGCTGATGGCGGCCAACCCGAGAAAGCCTGCTCCCAGGACGGGAAAAGCGCCGCGGCCTCCGAAGCGAGCCACAGCCGATGTTACTGCGAGAGAAACACCGCCGATGATGAGTGCGCCCAGCCAAAAACTCGGGCTGATCAGCAATACTTCCTTCGTAGCAGGCAGAACGATAAAGGCGTTTTCGAGGGACTCCAGCAGGCCCATCAGCCACAAGGCACAGCTAATCAGCGCCGCAGCCGCAGCCACGATCAGAGACGTGCCTAATGATTTAAGAGAAGGAAAACGTGCCAAAGCGAGAAACGGATTGAGAAGGGATTGAAAAACTGAGGTTTGACTGTTAAGGGCAGCTCTTGCTGGGATAACAAGAGCAGGTTGGAGTATACACGCTGAAGAGTGGCAAAGACTAGAGAAAAACCGCGGTTTTAGCGCGTGATGTAGTTGCGGGCGCAAAAACTTGGGGAACAGGGAGTCTTAGGTTGCGCTTCGGTGGAACCGTCAGGTCCGGCTTTGCCGTCTGATGTGAGGCCGTGGCTCTGCCCCGCCGATTGGGCATAGCCCGAAGAATTCAAGCATGCAGCGGCGGGGCAGAGCCACCGCCTCACATCGGACGGCTAAGCCGTAGCACCCGCGGTTGTCGAACTCGGGCCTGCCAAGTGCGAACTAGCGCCTGCGAAGTGCAACCTAGCACCTGCAGTTGTCAAACTAGCACCCGCCGAGTGCGAACTCGCGCCCGCAGTTGTCAAACTCGCGCCCGCAGTTGTCAAACCAGGGTCCGCAGTTGTCAAACTAGCACCCGCCGAGTGCGAACTCGCGCCCGCAGTTGTCAAACCAGGGTCCGCAGTTGTCAAACTAGCACCCGCCGAGTGCGAACTCGCGCCCGCAGTTGTCAAACTCGCGCCCGCAGTTGTCAAACTCGCGCCCGCAGTTGTCAAACTAGGGTCCGCAGTTGTCAAACTAGCACCCGCCGAGTGCGAACTCGCGCCCGCAGTTGTCAAACTAGGGTCCGCAGTTGTCAAACTAGCACCCGCCGAGTGCGAACTCGCGCCCGCAGTTGTCAAACTAGCGTCCGCGGTTGTCAAAGTCGCACCCGCCACGACGAACCTGGCACCCGCCGAAGGCGAACCGATGCTTAGCTATCCAGAGCTGTCACTGCATCGAGCAATTCTTGTTCTTCCGCCAAATCGACGGTGCGGAGGTCGAGCAAGACCAGCCCGTCCGAGATGCGGGCAATGATTGGAGGCGAGGAAAGTCGCAGTTTCTCTCCGAGGTCATCAGCGCTGAGCTTTTCGTGTTTGAGCGCAATTAGTGCCGTTGCTGGGTGAACGTTGGGACCGGAACCACCGCCGATAGCGGATTCTCCGGCGACGATGGTTGCTGAGATAGCCTCAGTCGAGTTCTTCAGTAGTTTGTTGATGAACTTCCTGGCGCGTTTCTCAATCGCCGTCAGCGGATAGCGACAACATTTGAAGTACCGGTATCTCGTCGATAGCTTCGCGTCGATGCGCTTCAAGCGTTGCCTCGAGTGCTGCCATGCACAACTTGTCCACGCGGAGCGCGCGGTAGAGGGAATGCTTTCGCAGTCGATCGATGATCTCGCGACGACCAACAATCAATCCGGCCTGCGTAGCGCCCAGTAGTTTATCTCCGCTAAACGAAATTACGTCTGCGCCCGCGGAAACTGATTCGCGAATGATTGGCTCATCAGTTATTCCGTAAGCACTCAGGTCGTTGAGCACGCCTGAACCCGCATCTTCGTACAACCACATTCCGACTTCGTGGGCGAGCGCCGCAAGTTCTGAAAGCTGTGGGGCGGCGGTGAAGCCAACAATCCGGTAGTTTGAAGGATGGACCTTCATGATCAGGCGAGTGCGATCGTTGAGCGCCTTACGATAGTCTTCAAGGCTGGTTCGGTTTGTCGTGCCTACTTCAACCATGACGGTGCCTGAGTTTGCCATTACATCAGGCACGCGAAAGTCGCCGCCAATCTCGACCAACTCGCCGCGCGAGAGAATTGTTTCGCCATCACCCGCCAGGACTGACAGGATTAACAACGCCGCCGCCGCACAGTTGTTGACGACCAGAGCGGCTTCAGCTCCCGTAAGTTGCGTCAGGAGTTCTTCGATCCGTTGACCGCGTTTTCCGCGAGAGCCGGTTGAAGGATCGTATTCGAGCGTGCAATAACGCGATGCCTGCTGAACTGCGTTGCGGGCCGCTTCCGAGAGTGGAGCACGGCCAAGATTAGTGTGCACGATCACTCCGGTGGCATTTATTACTCGTCTTAGTCGAGCAAGCTTCTCTACCTGGCTGATCTCATTTAGTCTCGTCGCGGCGAGTGCCAACAAAGCCTGCTTCGAATCTTCCAGCAAGCCACCGGATTGCGCGCCCGTGCGCATTTCTTCAGTTACTTCCCGCGCGATTGCTGTAAGACGTGGCAGGCCGATAGAAGTGCGCAGTCGCATCGCGACATCCGTGTGCAGGAGTTGGTCGACTGACGGAATCGCGCGTAACGTCGAGGAGTTTGCAGCAGTTTGATTGGTCATCGCGTGGGTTTCGGGTCCCAGAATAGCTGGCAGTTGGTTGGTGTCGCAACTGAACGAAGGACCTTGGCAAGAAGACTTGATTAGCACGGAGGTTCTCTTTTCTCACCAAAACGCTGGCGGAGCACTACTCAACTGAAGTAGTTGTTGACACAAGTGTTTTGAAACCCCTAGACTCATTCTGGTTGCGCTCTCTCGCGACCGCTAATCCCGCCCAGTCCTTCCCGCCTCGTAAGGAGAATCCAAAGTAGTGGCTCAAAGAGATAACAACAAGCTTGGTCGTACTCAATTAAGAGCAAAGAATAAGAATAAGTACGCCGTCGGGGAGAATGAACCGACGCCGGAAGAGCAACTGAACCGGCTCGAAGAGGACATTCGCCGGTTGAAGATCGAATTTGACCAGTTCTTCAATGGGGCTGCCAAGCGTCCACCTTACGACACCAAGGGTCGTGTCGAGACACAAATCAAGCGGTTGGGAGACGACCGCACACTTAATTACGCAAACCGCTATCGTTACAACTCGCTGGCGTCTCGTTATAACGCATTCCGCGATCTCTGGCGCCGAACGATGCAAGGGCGAGAGGAAGGCCGCGATGTTGGCGCGACCGCACGTGCCAGCGCCAAGCAGGAGGCGGTAGCGGCATTCAGAAAAACCAATTTTGTCTGTGACGACGCGCACAAGGATGTGGAGCTGGTAAAGAACCTATACAGCACTTTGTTGGAAGCGAAAAAAGCTTGCGGCGAGCCTACTGAAGATTTCTCTTTCCCGAGGTTTCACCGTTTGATCGCGTCTCAGGCCGACGGATTAAAGCAACGGCTTGGTTGCGACCGAGTCTCTTTTTCGATTGATGTAGAAGGCGGGCACGTGAGTTTCAAGGCTAAAGGCGAACGCGACTAAATCATCCCCGGAGTGTTGGTTACCAATGGAAAAAGGCAATCCCGATTTTTCGAGATTGCCCTTTTCTTTGTGCGCTTACCGGACCGGAAGACCGGAAGCGGTCAGTGGCGTTGCGAAAGCAAGCCGGGGAGACTACACCTTCGTTACCGCTTCAGCCTGTGGTCCTTTCGGACCCTGGGTAACTTCAAACTCAACTTCCTGGCCCTCTTCGAGGGTCTTGAAGCCGTCGCCCTGAATGGCGCTGTAGTGAACGAAGATGTCGGAGGAGCCAGGCTGTTCGATGAAGCCATACCCCTTCGAATTGTTAAACCACTTGACCTTACCGGTTATTCTAGACATAACAACGAATCCTCCTAACGATTCGGTAAAACGGGCGAGAGCAGCTTCCGTTTCGCATTGCCATAAACTAGCTGGACAATGCGAACCTTGTTCTACTTTTGCGCCGACCTGAGGTTAATGCTTGTGAGCCGGACGCGCTTGGAATGTTGCGCTTTCGGAAACACACAACCAACAAAAAATGCATGCCGAAAGGCGCTCAGAGCGCGATTCAACATGCACAGACTTACGGGGGCGAAACCTGGAAACTCATTGCTGTAAAGCTTGCAGTACGGAAAAATCCTTTGCGGGTGACTAACTACGAAACCCTGGGAACGGGGCGCATACTAAGCGAAAGCCTCTGAACGTGTCAAGGAGAAAAAACCTTAACTTTCCTGTAGATTTTGCATTTTTTCTAATAAATCCCGCCCAAACCTGACCTTCAACCGTTCACTACGCAGCACAGACGTCTAGTCTGATTCAACAATCACATCTACCCGGGTTGGCAGGCCAAGCGCTTGCGCTCACGGTTCGACAAGCTTCCCTCGCAGTGCTCGTCCTTGAATCACGCAGCGATTCACACGGCGATTCACGCGGCACGACGAAGTGTTGCCGGCATATCCTGGATATCCATTTCCTTTAACAGGTAACCAGCGCCGCCAAACTTGTCGAGAAGATAGAGGACATAGCGAATATCCACGGAAATGGCTCGTCCTTTTGTTTCGTTGTAAAAGAAATCGTTTCCCAACCCCTCGAAGTTGCCGTCGAAAACGATTCCTATCTGGTGTCCCCTTCCATTCATTATCGGCGAGCCTGAATTGCCGCCAATGATGTCGGTGGTCGAGAGAAAATCAACCGGCACGTCGGCGCCGCCATTCGTCGCATAAGGGCCAAAATCGCGCGCACGATAAAGCTGTTTAAGTTTCTCAGGGACGTCAAACGGTTCGCGGCCCGTGTCCTTGTCAATCACGCCCGAGAGTGTCGTGAAGGGTAAATAGAGCGCCGCATCATGTGGCACATAGCCCTTAACTTCGCCGTAGGTGAACCGCAACGTTCGGTTTGCATCGGGGTAGGGTTTGGTCGCGCTCATCTCGGTCATTGCCCTGACGAGCAGCGGTCTCCATCGTGCCACCGTCGCATTGAACATCTGCTGCCGCGGTTGAGTGCGCGCAAACTCGGCGCTCAAGTCAGCTGCCAAATCCAGCAACGGATCGTGCAAATCTCGCAGTTGGGTGGCCGAAAGGTTGAGCAGGTCGGACAGGCTCTCGTTGGTAGAGTAGCGCTTGCTGTCCACTACTTCGCGAGCAAAGTCCTCCTCGGCACGACGTCGCGCTTCCCCCTTCAACTGTCCGAAACGCTTTTCGAGAGCTTCGATTTTTTGATTGGCGGGAAGTTCATCAGCGCGCCGCAACAGGTAGGTAAGCAGATCGCGCTCAACAGTCATATTGCGCCGGGCGAGTATCCCGGGAATCTGTGTACGGACCCGCGCAACGCCGCGCTCGCCGAGTCCAGGATTACGTTCACCTTCAGGCTTTTCTTTGTCGGCGGCAACGCGCCCCGCAAAAGAAGCGATCGCTATCAGGTCACTGGAATTCAACAATTGTGGTACCAGCAGATCGTGGGCAGCGGTTGGGGTCAGTCCTTGATAGGCCTTCTCGAGCCCCGGCAACACTTCACCATACTTTGCCTTGCGAGCCGGATCCTCGTTGACCCACTTGGTAAACGCTGCTTCCTGGGCCTGTTTTTTCTCAACAACATTCGCGCGTCTCATGGACATTACTGACCCGCTCAGATTCTTGAGTTCATTGCTGAGACTGAAAATAGTGCTCTGCAGCTTGATTCGTAGCTCCGCATCTTTCTCGCCGGCCTCTTCCAGTGCTTCGATCTGACGAGTGTAGATGTCGATACTGAAAGGCATCGCAATGTCCTGGTTGTACGCTACTGAATAACTCTCTCGATAGCGTCGCGTCGAACCCGGATAGCCCATCACCATTGCGAAATCACCCTCTTTGATCCCGCCCATTGAAAGCGACAAGAACTTCTTTGGTTTGTAGGGCACATTAGCAGTGGAATATTCGGCAGGCTTGCCGTCCGGACCGACATAAGCACGCATAAATGTGAAATCGCCGCAGTGACGCGGCCACTCAAAATTGTCTGGGTCGCCGCCGAAGTATCCAATGGACTTTGGCGGCGCGTACACGATGCGAACGTCGTCAAGTTCGAGGTAGGTAAACTTGTAGTAGTAGAGACCCTCATTCATCGCCATCACGCGAACACTAATTCCCTCGGCTTCATTGGTTCCCAAAGCTTCCATATCACGCGATTTGGTTAGAATTGCACGCGCGCGATCGGCGGGGGAGGCGGTCTCCGGAATTCCGTTCAGTATTTCACTCGTAACATCTTTTAAATCCTGCGTGATGGTGACGCGGTAACCCTTCGCAGGCATTTCTTCCGTGCGGGTCATGGCAGTGAAGCCGTTTCCGGCATAATCGTTTGCCTGGCTTGAGGCCGCCACCAGCGCGTCGAAGGCAACGTGATGATTCGTCAAAAGCAGTCCTTCAGCCGACACAAATTCACCAGTCCCGCCACCAACAATTACGATCGCATCCTTGAGGCTGACGCCGGCAGGATTGTAAATATCAGTCGGGAGAATCTTGACGCCGCGCCGTTTAAACTTGTCCCATGGCAGTTGCGCAATCTTGTCGGGCATAAACATGCCCTCCTCTCCGAAAACCCGCATCGGCAGGAGACCGATTACGATGAACATGAGTAGCGCGAGGGCGGTTGATCTGGCGTGTCGTGGTTGATTGGACTGGCGATTTTGGGTCCGCATGCTTTGGAATTCCTTCGATGAGTTGAACTGGAAAATGTGAACGGATATTAGCAGAGCGCCATCGAGTTTCCGAAACAGTTGCTCGTTGAGGTGAGACTGCGCAGAGGCAGCCAAATTTTAAAGGGCGTGATCGGCAACGGTCACGCCCCTTCGTTTATGCGGTCCTCGAACTGTGAATTGATGACGCCGTGACAACAGTCAGGCTACTCAACAGAATCAGCGTACCTTGCGGGTAACGTCTTTAGTGAGCTGCCCCATTAGTAGATACTGCAGGGGATTCACAGGTTCGTCGTTGATGCGTACTTCGTAGTGAAGGTGTGGTCCAGTCGAGCGGCCCGTTGAACCGACGCGACCGATAAACTCACTGCGTGCGACGGTTTTTCCTTGGGCGATATCAATGTGAGACAAGTGGCCATAACGAGTCGTCAGTCCGCCGCCGTGGTCGATTACCACAAGCTGGCCATAACCGTTCTGCCAGCCCGTAAACGTTACCTTTCCACTGGCCCCCGCAACTACTGGCTGGCCTGATGGTGCGTCGATGTCCTGACCGGAGTGAAACTCATAACCTCTGCCGCCAAATGGATTACTACGCCCGCCAAAACCACTCTCGAGCTTTCCCGCAACGGGCCACACTGTCGGGGTAAAGCCTCGGTCGCGGAAGACATTCTCGTAGGCTTTCATGGTACGTTCGAGTTGGCTCATCTTATCGTCGAGAGCCGCCAAACTATCGGCGTCGAGAGGTTCGGCGGGTCCGCCGGAACCGGGGGACACGGAAACAGTGTCTTCAGGGGTTACGCCGGACTTCTCAGCCAGTTTGCGAGACGTGTCCTCGACCGCCTCGACGCGATCGCTTAATTGGTTCAATTCCTGGCGTTGCTTCTCATTTTCCGCGCGCAGCCGCTGATTCTCAATCTCAGTACGGAAATGTGCCGCCTGTTGAGTCAGGCCGTAAAAGCCGTAGAGCGCGGCGCACAGACCCAGCACAGTTACGAGAGCAAGAATCCTCAGCGATCTTTTTTCAACGCGAAATCTACGGATACGGGCGCTTGAACGGGGGGTGTGGGCGATAATGAAGGCGTAAAATCGATCATCTTTCAACATACAGGACGTCTCCAACTTACTAGCGCACAAAACCGCGGGGGCTTTTTTTGCGATTGAGCGCGTGCCAAAAGCACAGCCTCCACAAAGAGGCTTGTGTGCGGATTACTGTTTACGAGGTTTAAGTTTTTACCCGCTTGAAGATTGCAGCGGATGAATAGATTCTAACTTTTGAAGCAAATCCACCCTGCCATGCCGCAAAGGAAGGCTGACCCTATCATACGAGAAAAGTCATTGCAACCGCCGGAAGGCCGATAAAATTGCGAACACTTTAGGTTGCTAGGAAAATAAACGATAGTCAAAGAACACCACAAAATCGCAATAAACTAGCGATTAGAGATCGAGCCTGCGGAATGTTGTGGGACTCGAAGTCTGAACTTGCCTTCGATCAGAAGCTTACTTCTTCGCGTCGCCGCCGTGAGCGGTCGCGGAGCATCGAAAATACGATGAACACAATCACCGCCACAAAAATCGCCACGATGGCAAACTTGATCACCGTGATCAAGGCACCGCCTACCGCAATCAAACTACTGAACAAAGTGATGGCGAGCAAAACTAATGCTGAGATGCCGGCGAGTGCTTTTAGTATCAATGCCATGATTCTATTTCTCTATCTGAACCTTAGAGGCTCATGAACTTCGTTTGAAAGGAATGCTGTTCAATTCCTTCCGCCCAAACTGCGTTGTCTCGCCGGCGCCAAATCGCGGCGCCTCAGCCACCACGGACGGCGGGGGCCGCCGCGAGTCGAACCGGATAATTCGATTGGACGACCCGCGACCGCGCGCGTAGTCGAAAAGCATGTAGGCGCCGAGCACCACCAGGGCGACCGGCAGCAGCTTTTGAACCGGCAGCTGCACTCCTAGCAAGGTATGAAGCAGGAAAAGCGTGCCAATAACGATCAGAGTAGCGCCCCACGCAAAAGGATTTCCATAAAGGCGACGAGTAATCACATCTTCTTCTGTGTCCGGCGCAAAACCAGCGCGCATTAGTTGGGCTGTGCGACAAGCGTCAACGGCCGCGAAGAGCCAGGTGCCCAGCACGCCAAGGATAAACAGGTGAACGCCGGTAAGCACTGCCATTTGGAAGAAACTGGCAAACACTGCGAAGTGAACTAATGCCTTTGCGGTCTGGCCGTTGTAAGCCGCGCCCAAACCCGGAACGAACGACAGCAGCGTAGCGATGAATGGCGAACTCTTGCGATAAGTTGTGGGAGTGGTGGGAGACTGTGATTGGTGCCGCAACAGTTCCACGCCGGCCACAATGCAGTCCTGACAAAACGGAAATCCGCGAATGCGATGATCACAGCCAGCGCACAACCGCCGCGCACACTGGTTGCACTGGACGACGGCTGGATTCTTGGGGTGATATGCGCAATACAACATTTGCTGGTCTCAGTTTTCTATCAGTCGTTACGCCTTATTCCGGCGCTGTTCATTGCCTGCCCCGCTCGGTTTAGCCGGTTGTTTAGGCTGACCGGTTCCCGGGTCGGGCTTCGGAGTCACAGGCTGAGTGTTAGCCGGCTCGCCGCCTACCAGTTCCTTCAAACCATTCGTGATCTTCTTCATTCCTCCAGTAGACCTCGAGGAGCTCTGTTCAGCCAGACGCAGGCTCGCGGTGTAGACGCCGCTGATTGAACCGTCCGCAGAGACAGTGTTGGTGAGCACAAACACGGCGACCAGCAGCATGGTGGCCACAGTAGCGAGCTGCGGTGAAATGATCGGGTCGAGCCATTGTCTGAGCCACGAAGCTAATCTGGAACCAAACGGCGCTCGCACCTCTTCAGGTACTCGATTTCCCAGTGTCGCAATGAGAATTCTCTCGTTGAGACCGGCAGGCACAGGTTTTTCCTCGCCAATGTAGGTGTAGCACGCTCCTATCGAGCGAACGACCTCACCTGGAAGTTCAGTGCAACTCGCACACAAGATCGAGTGCCGCTCCCACCGATGGTAAAGTGGCGCCGGGAGAAAGCCGTCAAGATAATCAGTCAGACGTTCTTCAAAATCCTCGCAACTCATTGCCGTTTCAGGCATCGTGCTCAACAGTATCCGGGCCTCGAGATCGCGTGGCGCGTCCAGCAAGTTTGCTGCATGACATGCCTGCATCGCACTCTTCACTGAGCTCAGCGTCTCGTGGCAAACGGGACAGCGCAACGCATGCTCAGCAAACGTCATGTTCAACTCAGGCGGCAACATGCCGTCGAGGTAGTCCGTCAACCTGTCTTCAAATTCGTTACAAAGCATCAATCTCTTCTTTCCGCCCCTGGTTTCTCTTTCAAGTTCGGTCATCTCGTCCCCCGCGACGAAACGCCGGGTAATTACTGAGCTTCACTCAACGCCAGCACTTTCATTCTCCGCAAGATCCTCGCCAGTTCAATTCGTCCCCGATTTATCCGCGACTTCACTGTGCCTTCCGGTATCTTCAAAAGATCAACAATTTCCTGATAGCTTAACTCCTCGATATCTCTAAGGATCACGCAGGTCCGCAAGTCAGGAGAAAGTTTGTCGATGCCCGCCTGTACCTGTGCTCCCAACTCATGACGTTCCATCTCCTGCTGCACTGAACGTGACGAAGTATGGAGATGATATGTGTGATCTGAAAGATCGTCGGCCTGATTGTCGTGGGGAGTTCGCTGTCGTTTACGGTAATCGTCGATGATCAGGTTGCGAGCTAGCCGCATGAGCCAGTTTTGCAAGTCACCCTGTTTCGCATCGTATTGATCGAGAGATTTATAGACCCGAATAAAAACTTCCTGGGTCAAATCCTCCGCCGTATCCGCTCGCGACGTGAATCGATAGGCCAGGTTGTAAATTCGACGCGAATAGCTGCGCACAATTTCTTCCCAGGCCGCACCGTCTCCAGCGCGACACTTACGAATTAATTCGGCTCCGTTAGCAGCCAAAGCTCTTGCAGCCCCCACTAAATTGCCTCTCCATCTGCCGATTTGCCCGAGCTGCCAAATTAGTGACGGCGCTCGTCCAGCCCAAGTTACGATTCGCGGAAAGGGAAAGTTCCGGCAAAGCCAGTCGGCTCAGCGAGATGTTTCGATAAACAGTTTAACTGCCGACTGAGCTTGGGCAAGCCGAGGACGTTCACCCCGGAACTTCGAGCTTCTTGCTCGCCGTAATGAACTGTAGTAGCCTTCGCTCGCGGCCCAATATCTTGTGGTTCAATTTCCTGGCAAGTCAAGCTGCTGACTAAACTCTTGAAGAGTAATATACGCAAATACGTAGAATTTGGGGCCCTTTGCCTGCTGGCAGTGGCTATTCTCTGGTGGTTTGGACGTTCGTTGAACTGGTCCGAGGTTCGAGAGGCGGTCAGTCACGCGAATCCTTACCTGCTGGCGCTTGCCGCATTAGTCATTAGCCTGAGTTACCTCTTCCGCGCCGCCCGCTGGGGCGCTTTACTTGCGCCCCTGTCGCCCGCCAGTCTCAAGAATCTCTTCATTGCTACGACGGTGGGCTTTGGCGCCGTTTTCCTCGTCGGGCGCGCGGGTGAAGTTGTTCGACCAGCAATTTTGCCGATGCGCGATCCAAAAATCCGCCCCAGCGCATCATTCGTCACGATCCTGGTGGAACGTATCTATGATTTGATCGCCGTCGCGATTCTTTTCGCCGCTAACTTGCTGTGGTTTAAGCCCCCGGCAAATTCCGACATCGAATTCGGCCGGGTGCGAATTGCCGGGTTGGTTCTGCTGGTCGCAACTTTACTCGGCGTGTTTGCACTGACGCTCTATCGAAAAAAATCTTCCCGGGTAATTGGGTGGCTAAAACCAAAGATCGAAGGGCGCGCGTTTGTCCCAGCGCGCCTGGCGCGAGCCATTATCAGCATACTCGAGCAACTGGCTCGAGCATTGCGAGTCTTGGTAGACACTCGTGAACTTGCGATCACAGTTGGTTGGACGGCACTGGTTTGGCTGAGCATCGGCGTGGCCAGTATGCTGGTTTTTCGTGCTTTTGGACTGCCTTTCGGCATGAGTGAAACGATATTTGTACTTGGTTGGGCACTCGTCGGGTCACTCGTTCCAACCCCAGGAGGTGCGGCTGGCGCTTTCCACGCGGCGACGGCAGCCGGCCTAATCTTTTTAGGCGTGCCGCGCGAAACAGCAGCGGCAGTCGCCATCGTGCTCCACCTGATCGATTTTAGCCCCTCGATAGTTTTCGGTTTCTTCTATCTGGTTAGGGGCGACATCAATCTTTCCCGTTTGCGATCAGTAACCTCTTCTGAAGCTGTCGAGCATGCGGTTGAGGATGAAGCTATTGTGTCTGAGGAAATCTTTGTGGTCAGCGAACTGGAACCAGTCGCTGCCAGAGATTGACTCCCTTTTGACTCGGCGGAGCCCGATCCGCCTGCGAGGCCAATTCAATGAAGTGTCCATTCTGTGGCTATCTGGAAGACAAAGTGGTTGATTCGCGCGAGTCGCGTGAAGGCGAAGCGATCCGCCGTCGCCGCGAATGCCTTCGCTGCGAACGCAGGTTTACTTCGTATGAGCGCATCGACGAAATTCCCTACATGGTGATCAAGAAAGACGGGCGCCGCGAACCGTTTGATCGAAATAAGATCATGGCTGGACTATTGCGCGCTTGCGAAAAGCGGCCGGTGCCGTCGTCAAAACTGGACTCGATCGTGAACGCTATCGAGAAATACGTTCAGGAGTCGTCTGAGCGCGAGAGACCAACGAGCAAGATTGGTGAAATGATAATGCGCCGGCTCAAGGAAATGGATAAAGTCGCCTATGTTCGTTTTGCTTCGGTCTATCTTGAGTTTGAAGATGTTTCGGAGTTTATGACGGAACTAAAGCATCTCGTACAAAGACGTGCTGGAACGACCGGAACCAGGAAGAGTTAAGTGATTGCTGCGACAGTCGTTGATGACAACTGGCAGATGGTGATCGAGCGATGATCAAACCGTCACGTGCAACCGGGCTTGAACGCCTTGAGTTACAGCGTCTTCGCGATCGTGTTGGTCGTTTGTTTGCGGCATTGCAAGAGGCGACGGTTGCTGAGGATCCATTGGCTGCGGAAGCATGGGCGCCGCCGGTTGATCTCTGCGAGACTGCCGACATGATTGTTTTGCGAGTCGAGTTACCCGGATTAACGGCTGAGCAGGTGCGGATTGGAGCGACGAACACTCAATTAAGAATTTTCGGTGAAAAGAAACGGCGCATTGGTCGAAGTCGAATCCTGTCGCATCTATGTTCCGAACGCAGTTATGGGAGGTTTAGCCGGATCGTCCCACTCCGTTGGACAGTTAGTGTTCAGGACGCCAGCGCGGAATTGGCAAATGGCATTCTGACAATCTTGCTACCTAAGATTGAAGATCGGCGCGGAGTGGAATTCAAAATCCCGGTGAAGGGTGTAAGCTCAGAGTAGGTTCTACGGGCAACAATGAAACGGAAGCCGCGGTGAAATTAATATGGCAATCATAAAAGAAGCAGACCTGGTCGAAGATCTTGAAGGAGCTGACAAGGCTCAGGAATTGCAAATTCCAAATGAACTACCGGTGTTGCCGCTTCGCGACATCGTTATCTATCCATTTATGATCGTTCCGCTGTTTGTCTCGCGGGAGAAATCGATCCGGGCGGTTGACGAGGCGCTGGGCGAAAATCGCATGATTCTCCTCGCTTCGCAGCGAGATCTCGATAAGGAAGAACCGTCCGCAGAGGACCTTTACAAAGTG
This sequence comes from Pyrinomonadaceae bacterium, assembly GCA_963724185.1. Classification (GTDB taxonomy): domain Bacteria; phylum Acidobacteriota; class Blastocatellia; order Pyrinomonadales; family Pyrinomonadaceae; genus PSRF01. The sequence continues at coordinate 1,583,543 of CAVRTN010000004.1, forward strand.
GGCACAGCGGCGGTCATCATGCGCATGCTGAAGTTGCCGGATGGGCGCATTCGCATACTCGTTCAGGGTTTGGCCCGCGCTGAGATTCAATCGGTTGATACCACCGGCGCATACATACGCGCACAGGTCGAAGTGATGCAGGAAGTCCTACCTCCTGAGCGTTCGCTTGAAGTTGAAGCATTGATCCGAAACGTGCGCGCGTCGATGGAAAAGGCAATCAACCTGGGCAAGAACATTTCACCAGAGGTAATGGCGATCATCGCGAATCTGGATGACGCGGGCCGGCTGGCCGATCTCTCCGCGTCGAATCTCGAACTAAAGGTCGAGGACGCACAGTCTGTGCTGGACATCGCTGACACGACTGGCGCGCCTGCGCAGGGTAAATGAATTACTCAACAAAGAGATCGAAGTCCTGACAGTGCAGCAGGAAATCAACACGCAGGCACGAGCGGACATCGATCGTTCGCAGCGCGAGTTCTATTTGCGTCAGCAGATGAAGGCGATTCAAAGCGAGTTGGGCGAAGGCAACGAGCTCGCGGAAGAGGTGGCTCAGTTTAGAGAGAAGATTGAAGCTGCGGCTATGCCGAAGGCTGCGGAAGATGAGGCGCTCAGACAACTCAAAAAGCTCGAGCGCATGCATCCAGATGCTGCTGAAACAGCCACGTTGCGCAACTGGATGGAGATCATGACTGACCTGCCGTGGTCAAAAGCCTCCATCGACAATCTCGATCTACTGAAAGCTGAACGCATTTTGAATGAAGACCATTATGGGCTGGAGAAAGTTAAAGACCGAATAATAGAGGCGCTGGCGGTGCGTAAGCTCAAGGAGAAACCCAAAGGTCCGATTCTTTGCCTTGTGGGCCCTCCCGGAGTCGGCAAAACTTCGCTCGGCCGATCCATTGCGCGCGCGTTGGATCGCAAGTTTGTGCGTCTATCTCTTGGTGGCGTCCATGACGAGGCGGAGATTCGCGGCCACCGCCGAACGTATGTCGGCGCTATGCCGGGCCGGGTCATCCAGGCGCTTCAGCAAATCGGCACCAACAATCCGCTGATCATGCTGGACGAAATCGACAAAGTGGGAGCTGACTTCCGTGGCGATCCCTCGTCAGCTCTACTCGAGGTGCTTGATCCTGAACAGAACAACACCTTCCGAGATAACTACCTTGGCGTAACCTTTGATTTGTCAAACGTGATCTTCATGACCACAGCCAACGTGCTGGATACGATCCAGCCTCCGCTGCGTGATCGAATGGAAGTGATTCGTCTGGCCGGCTACACCGAGGAAGAGAAGCTCGAGATAGCGCGGCGACATCTGCTCCCGAAGCAGATGGATGAAAATGGGATAACTGCGAAAGACCTCCATCTTTCAAAAACCGCCTTGACGGGCATCATTCAGCAGTACACTCAGGAAGCCGGGTTGCGGCAACTGGAGCGCGAGATCGGAAGGGTGTGCCGCAAGGTGGCCAGACGCATCGCCGAGGGAAACAAGGTTGCGGTTAGGGTTTCGCAAAAGAACCTGCATGAGTTTCTGGGTGCTCCCAAGATTATTCCGGAGGAGGTGCTCAAGAAAGATCAGATTGGAGTCGCCACCGGCCTCGCCTGGACAGCTGTGGGAGGGGACGTTCTGTTTATCGAAGCGCTCAAGATGAAGGGCAAGGGAAACCTGGTGTTGACCGGCCAGCTTGGCGAAGTGATGCGGGAATCAGCTCAGGCAGCGTATTCCTACGCGAAGTCGCGAGCGAAGGACCTGGAAATCAATGAGGAGGATTTCAACACTTACGACCTTCATATTCACATTCCTGAAGGAGCGATTCCCAAGGATGGACCATCAGCGGGGATAACTCTGGCGACCGCTATGGTGTCCGCGCTATCCGGACGTGCTATTAGAAAAGACGTTGCTATGACCGGCGAGATTACTCTGCGCGGAAATGTCTTGCCGGTGGGCGGAGTTAAGGAAAAGGTGCTTGCCGCGCGGCGCGCCCGAGTTTCAACCGTCATCTTGCCGCAGCAGAACCGGCGCGACATCGAGGAAGTTGCGAAGGAGCCGTTTAAGGACATTCGTTTTGTTTATGTGGATAACATGCGTCAGGTGTTCCGAGAGGCATTAAAGGAGAAGGTGGTACCACCTGTTTCGGCGGGTCCACGCCCGCAGAGAATGCCGCAGGCTGCGGGCGCTCGGCCGGTGTGAGGACTAGCACAGCAATCTGAGGGGATTTTCGTTATTATAGGAAACTCCCCGAGGTTAGGCGTTTAAGAGACCTTGGGTCTCGACCACGCACTAGTAATGCAGCCGCCCAAACAGGGGCGGCTTTTGCTCTTGATCTCAAAGAGGAGTGATCGCGCTTGCGAGTCTTTCTTTCAAATACTGGGATGTCTCAAGTAACTGCTGGAGCAGCATCCCAAAAGCGAAGGTTTGCATCTTGATTTCGGATAATGGCGCGAGTACCTTTTTCCCGGGAGAATCCACGATGCAAGATTTTTTACATTATCCTGCGCAGGCTCGTAACCGGGAATTCTTGCAAGGAGATAGAAGAGGCAATTAATATCGCCGGGCTCGGACATATTAGGACTCTCACTTCAAAGAGGCTTTAAACTTTTATGAAAACAACCTCGCCATCAAGGCAGGCCCTCTCGCACCTTACCGGTGACAAAGAAGCGTTGCTCCGATGCGAGAACGCTTTGGGGTTCAAAGACCAGGCGGATGCCGAGAGCGCCCTGAAAGCGATGCGTCCTGTTTGGCGCATGGGCGAGCGTCCAAAAATTGATGGCCTCGCTCCCGCAGTTGCCGCCGAAGTATTGCTGACGTCGGGAATACTCACTGGATGGATCGGTGGTAGAACTGAAAACAGGGAAACTCAGGAAGAAGCGAAAAACCTCATCACCGAAAGCATCACCTACTACGAGTCGGTGGGTGACAAAAAGAGTGTGGCCGCCGCCCGCTCGGAGATCGCCTTTTGTTATTGGCGTGGCGGGCAGTTGGATGAAGCGCGCATTTTGCTTCGCGAAGCGCTGGAAGATTTGCCGGCTGGAACCTCTCGAGCCAGAGCGCTGCTCAAGTTAGTAACCATCGAATCGTCAGCCTTGAAATTCGATGTCTCTGCGAGGATTCTGGATGAGAACGCCGCTCTTTTTGAGCACGTTTCCAATGACACGATCAAGGGTTCATATCACAACGAGATCGCGATAGTGCTTCGTAATTTCGCCAGGGCAGAGCCTTCCAAGCGCGATGAATACCTAAAGAAAGCGCTCACCGAATTTGAAAGAGCCGATCACCATTTCACTCTCGGAAGAAATAGTGTTTATCGTTGCATCGTAAAAAACAACGTCGGACTGATCCTTTTCAACCTCGCCCGCTATAAAGAGGCGCATAAATATCTTCTCGAGGCTCAAAGGCTCACTGCGAGTCTCAAAGACAAAGTTAGAGTTGCTCAGATCGACGAAACGCGAGCGCAGGTCTTCATTGCCGAAAACAAGCTTAGGGATGCGGAGACTGCAATACGCGAGGCGATAAGGGTCCTTGAGAAGAGTGGTCAGCACGCTCTCCTGGCTGAAGCGCTGGTTACTCAGGGGATTGTTTTGGCCCGGCTCAAACAAGACGAGCGGGCTCGGTTCACTCTCGAAAAAGCTATCGTTGTGGCCAATCAAATTGGCGCGGCTAACGTAGCCGGACTCGCGGCCTTAACCATGATTGAGGAACTGGCCAGCTTGTCGCGCGCCGGGCTGCAGGCTGCCTTTGAACGCGCGAGTGAAGGTCTGGCGACATCGTTGAATCAGGACCTGATTGTCAGATTCCACGCGGCGGCCAACAAGGTCTACGCCGTGCTGAATCAGGAAGTGAAACCAGAAGCCTCGCCCATAGCGATTCCCAGCCCATGCGATTTGCCGTCAGAGGTGTTGAAGTTTGAAGGCACGCTAATCCGAAGGGCACTGGCTGAGGCAAACGGCAGTGTTACGCGTGCTGCGTCGCTTTTGTCTTTAAGTTATCAGGCGCTGGCCTACATCATCGGAGGCAGGCATAAGGACTTGATGAGAGAGCGGACTCCGATTCGACGGCGGCGTTCCCAAAAGAAAGAGTTGCAAGATTTGCGCGGCAATTCTTCCGAGACAGCTCAAAGTTCAACCAGAAGCTTTCGTTGATACCCGCAACACAACTGCTCGCCCCAATCGCCATTAATTACTGATACATGTTAGGGAAGCTCTTCGTTTGTTTCCACTCGATTCCCGCCACGTTGGCTGAATCCATGCCGAGGATTTCGGCGCTAATTTCGTCGGTAGTCACCACCGGATTCACATCCACCTGGTAAGTCAAACTGCCCAGCGGCTCCTTCGAAGTCTCGCGATTGATCGCGCGAATTTCTGCATCGAAGTCATGTTTTCCAAATATCTCCCGGAGAACAATCTGCGTCGCGGCAACTTCTCTGGTTGTAATTGTGAGCTCCATAGCCCGAGAGACTTGTTCAGCCTCTTTATGTTCGAGCAGCCAAAGCACGAGCAACGAAAAGACGGTCAGAATCAGCGCCAACTCCCAACGGCCCACACCGGCACCCAAACCAACCGCCAGGCTGATCAGCAGCACCGTAACCTCTTTCGGGTCGCGAATGTTCGTTCGAAATCTAACCAGGGAAACGGCAGCGAAGATTCCGAACGCTCGGGCCGCGTTATCGCCGACGATAATCATCAGAGCGGCTGCTACTACGGCCAGCAGAATTTGAGTCTGGCCCACGAACGGATTTCGTTTTAATGCTCGTAATCGTCGGCGCGGCCGGAAGGCCAGTGCCGCTCCAAGCAAAGCGGCAAGTAGTAACCTAACCGTAATCGCAGCCGCCGCTTCGCCGACAGACTCATGACGGACCGCCGGGCCATTGGCGGAACTGCCAAAAAGTTCGTCAATGATTGTTCCATTGGCGCCGGGAGCCGGCACGGTTTGACGGCTATCCGGCGTTTGGGCGGACACCGCGGCCGGGGTTGTTGATCTGGCTGCTTCGTTGCTCGCTTTTTTTGCAGCAACGAGGTAAACCAACAAAGCGCTCAAGCCAAGCACCAGTACAAAAACAGTTACTAGTGTCAGGACTTCTTTTTTTCTCTTAGGATCAGGTTGGACCATATGCTTCAAATGAACCCTTTTTAACTGGCGGGATCTCGCTCGCCGGGCAGAACGTTATTGCAGACCAGCTGCACCTCTGCCGATGAAAAATCCTTGACTATCAAACGCCTCCTGGTTCTCTGCGCGTTCGACTGGAACATATGATCCGTCCGACTGCAGCATTCGCGCCTTCACATTGTCGCGCAGGTAGGCAATCAACAACTGATCCTTCAGATAGGCCTTCGCCGCCGGCTCTACCACCGGAGTTACAACTTCAATTCGATGCTTCAGATTTCGAGACATCCAATCGGCGCTACCGAGATAAAATTCTTCCTGGCCGCCGTTCGCGAAGTAGAAAACGCGACTATGTTCCAGAAACCGGCCAACGACATTGCGCACGGTGATCGTCTCGGATAATCCCGGAACGCCCGGCCGCAGCATGCAGATGCCGCGAACAATCAAATCGATTTTTACGCCGGCGGCCGCCGCTTCATAAAGTTTCTGGATCATCTGCTTGTCTGCAAGTCGATTGATCTTCGCCATGATGTGGGCCGGCCTGCCGTTTTCCGCGTGACTAATCTCGCGGTCAATCAAAGCACTCATCTTTTCACGAAGGTTGACGGGCGCGACGAGAAGCTGGCGATATTCAATTTGCCGGGAGCAGCCAGTCAGGTAGTTGAAGAGTTCGGTCGCGTCAGCACCGATTTCATCGTCGGCAGTGAATAAGCCCAGATCGGTATACGTGCATGATGTAGTCGGATTGTAATTACCCGAAGCGATATGCATGTAGCGCTTTAGTGCCTCACCTTCGCGGCGGACAACCAGCGTTAGTTTCCCGTGGGTTTTCAAACCAAGAATCCCATAAACTACGTGGACGCCTGCTTCATCCAGTTTTCTTGCCCACTCAATATTGCTTTCTTCGTCAAATCGCGCTTTCAACTCAATCAGCGCAGTCACCTGTTTACCCTTTTCAGTCGCGCGAATCAGAGCGGGCGGAATAGGCGAGTCAGATCCGGTCCGATAGAGACAAATTTTTATTGCTACCACCTCCGGATCATCAACCGCTTCATTAATGAAATTTGTGACGGCTTCGTAGGCATCGTAAGGGTGATGCAGCAGTACGTCGCGTTCTTTCAAAACGTCGAAGATGGATCTCTCATTCGTCCATGTTGGTTTTGCCGCTTCGAAGGGTTCGTCTTTCAGATCGGGACGATTAAGTTTGTAGAGTGACATCAAATCCTGAACCGCAAGTGGTCCATCAGTGACATAGACGTCCTCGGCTGAAAGGTCGAGCGAGCTGGCGAGGTAATTAACCATCTCCTCCGGCATGCTAGCGGAAACCTCAAGTCGCACCGGCATCCCAAACGGCCGGCGTCGTAACTCCATCTGAATCATCCGCAAGAGGTCTTCGGCTTCATCCTCCCGAATCTCGATGTCCGCATCACGCGTCACCCGAAACCGGTGACACTTTCCGACAATCATTCCGGGGAATAGGGTGGCACTGTTTTCTTCAATCAAATCTTCGAGCAGCACAAACTTCTGGCCCAGCGATCCCACCCGGACCAAACGCGGCACGACGGACGGAACCTTGATGCGGACGAAACGCGGCCGGTGTCGATGCTTCGGATCGGCCGCCGACTTTCCTTCCGGCGCTTCGACTTTAAGGGCGAGGTTCAAACTGAGTGGTGAGATATACGGAAACGGATGACTCTGATCCACTGCCAGCGGAGTCAGAATCGGAAACACTTTTTCCATGAAGTAGGTGCGCAGCGATTCACGTTCGGGTTGAGTCAGCGTGTCATACCCGACGACGTGTATACCCGCAGCTTCCAACTCGGGAAGAATGTCGTCCTGGAGGCATCGCGTCTGAATATCGACGAGGGGAAGTACACGTTTCCTGATCTCCGCGAGTTGTTCGCCGGGAGTCATGCCGTCGGCGGATAGTTCGGTTATGTTCTCTTCCAATTCCTCTTTGAGTCCGGACACTCTAATCATGAAAAACTCATCGAGGTTCGACGAAAAGATGGAAAGGAATTTTAGTCTTTCCAGGACCGGATTTGAGTGATCGAGCGCCTCTTCCAACACGCGACGGTGAAACTCGAGCAAGCTCAATTCGCGGTTGAAAAACAATCGCGTGGCGTTTTCGGCTGTCGGTTGCAGCATGGGGAGGCGAGCCGTTGCTCGCTGAACTGAATCCGTTTCTTTGGTTAAGGCAGTTGACATTATGTAATCCCGAATGCGGTGAATGATGTTGAAGTCACGACTTCATTATCAGGCGGAGAGCTATCCAACTCGTAACTTAGCAAGGTCTGTTCCAAACGCGAGTACGAGGCTTTGGATTAACGAAACGTTCGCCAGGTGCGCGAATCTCAAGGTTATGAACGCACAATTAGCACATAACTGTACGATATTCAGTCTCTGGGAAGTGAAAAGCCTACTGAAACTGGCGCCTGAATTGGAGACTGGGTTGGTCGTACGCCCGTTTCGCCGGAACCTGTAGCATCTCGCCGGTTTCGAGGACATACGCCGTGAGACAGTTTCCATATACACAGCCGGTGTCCAACCCAATTGCTCGCGGGGCGCGTCGCGGCTGGGGGGATGGCCAGTGACCAAACAGGAGGATTTTCTCGCCTTGGTAAACTTCAAACCAGGGAATGCCCTCGCGGCTCGTACGATCCGCTCCCATTGTTCGGAGTTCGGTTAGATCGGCCGGCGACTGATCCTCGAAAGCAACACCCGGCCGGACTCCCGCGTGAACCACTGCATGCGTTCCCAGATCGATGAAATAGGGCAAGGAGCCGAGATACTTCTCGAGGCGCTCCTGTTCAGGCTCGAGCTCTATACGAGCCCTATGCTGCGACTCTTTTAGGTAGGCAGTCTTACCCCGCCAAAAGTTGAGTAGTGCCAGATCGTGGTTTCCGATAACTGAGCTGAAACGTGGATCTCTACTAAAAAGCTCCAATACCTCTTTGTTTGCCGGCCCTTTCACAATCAGGTCGCCGACTGCTACGACTCGATCATCGAGTCCAAATTCGGCCTTTTCGAGCAAAGAAACCAGCTCATCAAAGCAGCCGTGTATGTCGCCGATTACAATTGTGCGATTCATGATAATTCTGCCCTCGGGGTCAATTCTCTACCAGATTACCTCAGTATTGTCAGGGCACACGACTGCACCAAGTCGCTGCGCTCGACTAATTTTGTGCCCATGTTTTGCCTCGCGTGACCCAACCATTTTGGAGGCTCGGGCATCTTTAATCCTGTTGTCGTTATGGTGGAAAACTTCACCAATTTAGCGTTTATTTGACTGAGACTTGTTTGACTCCCCGGAAGGCCGTGTGATAACCTCCGGACTGACTTTGGGGCTGGGTTTACGGGAACTTTACGGCCATTCATACCATCAGATAAACCCCGAAGACCTCGCAAAATACGGAAGCAGTACTAACGCGCTTCCGAGAAGGAATTAATCTGAAAAGCACTAATCATACCCGCGAAGGAGAACGACGATTGATGACCACGAACTGCCCGACCCTAATAGCGAGGATTATGCTATTCACGGTGCTCGCAGTGCCGGCTGTCAGCGTTGTTGCACAAATACCAGGAGGCTCCTCTGCTCGTGATATTCCCACGGCCCAGCAGAGTGCTGAACCCCAAGTCACCAAAGTGATCTCCGAAGCGGAAATGCATTTTCGCCAGGGCAAACTCAATCTCGAAAAGAACTTGAGAGAAGCTGCTCGGGAAGAGTTTGACAAGGCCGTTGATAAGATTCTCGAATCGGGTCTGGACGTTAGAGCAAGTCATCGCCTGAATAGTTTTTATGTGAAGCTGGTCGAGGATATTTATCGCGAAGAGGTGCCGCTCACCCGTGGTCCAGTGCAGGCCAATATGTCGGAGCTGGTTGCGCAAAACACCAGCCCTCAGCAAAAACCTGAGCCGCCACAAATTGGGTTTCGGGATCAGAAATTTGAGCCGTCACCGCTCGATGAACTTAGCAAGCTGGTGCTGACTGAAGACGAGAAAAACGTTTCGAGCGCGGATGTGATCGCTCTCGAGCAGGCGAAACAAAACGTAAACTTCGGATTCACCATCAATCCGCTGATTCAGCAGTACATCAACTACTACCAGGGCCGCGGCCGCTCAACCATGGAATCCGGTTTGCGCAAGTCTGGTCGCTACATGAAGCTCGCGCGCCAGATTTTCAAGGAAGAAGGCGTGCCCGTGGACATCACGTGGCTGGGCCAGGTTGAAAGTGCATGGCAGCCAAAAGCGATGTCATGGGCTGCTGCTTCTGGTCTATGGCAGTTTATCCCCGGCACCGGTCGTCAGTACGGACTCAAACAGACTGCGTGGATAGACGAGCGCAATAGTTTTGAGCAATCGACTCGCGCCTCTGCACGTTATCTTAAAGCCCTTGCAGCTCACTATCGCGGCGATTGGGAACTGGCAATGGGCGCCTACAACACCGGCCAGGGGAACATTGACCGGGGAATCTCTCGCGCTGGCAAAGCTAATTTCTGGGCCATCTACCCCTATATCGCTCAGGAGACTCGAAATTACGTGCCCAATATTCTGGCGACGATATTGATTGCCAAGAATCCTGAAAAATACGGCTTCAAGGGAATTCGTCCGGAACCTCCGCTCGCTTATGACGTGGTGCAGGTATCGAACTCCACCAGCCTGCAGCTTGTTGCTGAAGCAACGGATGCGAGTGTGGACCAGATTCGCACTTTAAATCCTGAACTCAAACGTGAAGTCACGCCGCGAGGCGAGGCATACAACGTTCGTGTTCCCGGCGGCAAAGGAAAACAGTTCTACGCAATCCTCAAACGGATCCCAGCAGAACGTCGTGATTCGGCCCGCGTCATCTCCATCGCCCCAGGTGAAAATCTGCAGGCCGTAGCAAACCGCACTGGAGTAAGTGTTTCGCAACTGCAGGCGATGAACACGGGCGTCGACCTTTCATCTGCAACCAAGCTCGTGGTTCCCAACAGTGGAGTTCGGTTAGCGAGTTATCGTCGCGCCAAGCCTGGCACCGCAGAACCTGCCAGCTCCGGCTTGACGAAAATTCGAGCCCGCAAAGGCGACACGATTGCCCGAATCGCAGCTGCGCGAAATCTTGACGCGACCGAGGTTGCCCGTCTGAACGGTGTAACAGCGGACGTTGAGCTTCGTGCGGGCCAGGAAGTGAAATTACCCGCGAGCGCCGGCACTACCCCTTCGCGCCGCAGGTAAGTTTTTTAATTTGAAAATCTAACGCGTCTACCACGTTCACTAGGTGAACCTTGGAAACTGTCGAGCGCGCTTTCGATCCGAATCGTTAGCGCGCTCTTTTTGTTTTTCTACGACCTGATTTTCAGTTTTTCCATTTGATTGCAGAAGGGACTCCTCTCATGCTCTTTCGCACGCTGTCGGCTGCCGTCTACGGCATCAACGCTGATCTGGTTGACATCGAAGTTGACCTAACGCCAGTAAGAGGCGAAGCCGAGAATCCTCAATCTGTGACCATCGTGGGTTTGCCTGACGCCGCCGTGCGCGAATCACGCGAACGCATTCGAGCAGCGATTACTAACTGCGGATTCTTTTTTCCGTTTCAGCGAATCACCATAAACCTTGCGCCCGCGGATGTGCGGAAAGAGGGCGCTAGCTTCGATCTTCCAATCGCGCTCGGAATATTGGGCGCCAACGGCGATCTGTCCGAAGAGAATAGTCTGACCCACCTACTCTGCGTTGGAGAACTCTCCCTCGATGGACGCGTGCGACCAATCAAGGGTGCGCTTCCAATCGCGATCCTGGCTCGCGAAGCTCTGATCAAGCACGTCATATTGCCTGACGAGAATGCGAAAGAGGCGGCGGTTGTGTCTGACGTAAACGTCTATCCTGTTTCTGACCTTCGAAGCGCGGTTGAACTGGTTGCTGCTCTGCGCTCGCCGAATCCTCCGCAGTCGCTCCGCATTGATCCAAAAGAGGTCCTGGTGCGCTGCGATAAATATCCAGTGGACTTTCGCGAGGTTCGTGGACAACTTTCGGTGAAGCGCGCGTTGGAAGTAGCCAGCGCCGGTTCACACAACATTTTGTTGATTGGACCGCCGGGTTCGGGCAAGACGATGTTGGCGAAACGTTTGCCAACCATCCTGCCACCGCTTGAATTCGAAGCCGCGCTGGAGCTCACCAAAATCCATTCGGTCGCAGGGCTCACCGGCCGTTCGGGTCTTGTAGCTGAACGCCCCTTTCGGTCGCCACATCACACCATCAGCGACGCCGGGTTAATCGGCGGCGGCGCCGTTCCGCGTCCCGGTGAAGTTTCCCTGGCCCACAATGGCGTGTTGTTTCTGGATGAGTTGCCGGAGTTTGATCGAAGCGTTCTCGAAGTCTTGCGCCAGCCTCTTGAGGATCAAAAAGTGACGATCAGCCGCGCGGCGATGTCGTTGACCTTCCCGGCATCGTTCATGCTGGCAGCAGCCATGAATCCCTGTCCCTGTGGTTTCTGGAACGACCCGACGCGCGAGTGTCGTTGCACTCCATTGCAGATTCAGCGCTATGTGGGTCGAATCTCCGGGCCCCTCCTGGATCGGATAGACATTCACATCGACGTGCCGGCCGTTAAGTTTCGAGATTTGACTGGAGAGTCGCCGCCTGAAACGGACGACTCGGCGACGATTCGCGAGCGCGTCATGGCTGCCCGGGAAAGACAGAGTTCACGATTGGCCGGTGAGAAGATCTTTTCAAACTCAGAGATGACTCCACGAATGATTCGCACCCACTGTCGTATCGATTCAGACAGCGAACAAATGCTGGAACGCGCAATGACGCGCCTGGGTTTGTCAGCACGTGCTTATGACCGTATCCTAAAAGTTAGCCGCACGATTGCCGATCTTGAGGGCTCCAAAGAAATCCGTTCTGCTCATGTAGCTGAAGCAGTGGGGTATCGTTCGCTCGATCGCACTTACTGGATCTAAACACAAAACGCGATCACTCTCCGCGCCGTTTGATGCAAAGGGAAGACTACGAAAGCCTGGCCGCTTTGGAAGCGAACCTCTGGTGGTTTGCAGGCATGCGCGAAGTTTCCGCGTCGCTGTTGGATCCAATTCTCACGCGTCCCCTGGACAGAATGGTTCTTGACGCAGGGTGCGGCACAGGCGGAAATCTCAAATGGCTCGAAGCTTATGCTGGCCACGGAAGAGTAATTGGAATTGATCTGGTCACCGACGCACTTCACTTTTGCACGCAACACGGATCTAAAAATCTCGCTCAAGCTTCAGTAACACACCTGCCCTTTCGAGACTCCAGCTTCGATCTGGTTACCAGCTTCGACGTGCTGGTCCAATTGCCCGGGCAAGACTCAGATATGACAGCCATCAGGGAAATGTATCGCGTCCTGCGCCCGGGAGGTCACGCCTTTGTGCGCGTTGCCGCTTATGACTGGATGCGCAGCAGTCACGACGAAGCACTCGGCACCCAACATCGTTACAGCCTTCCCGAATTGCAGCAGAAACTCGAGCGCGCTGGTTTTCGAGTCAGGCGAGCGACTTATGCAAACAGCACGCTCCTGCCTTTGGCGGCCTTGAATCGCCTGGTTTTAAAGCGACTGGGGCTCACCAGCAAAGGATCGGATGTAAAACCGCTGCCTGCGCCGTTTCAATGGGTTGATGGGTTGTTCAGATCGGCGCTAATTGGGGAAGGGCGCTGGTTAAGGCGTCAAGGCGCCAGCTTGCCGGCCGGTTTGTCTGCGATCTGCGTCGCTGAAAAACCCGAGTAGAGATCACTCTTCGATAAGTGACGAATAGATAGTTAAGAAGAGGACGAATGAAATTGAATGTCAGGAATTGGTTTGTCGAGGCTGGCTCAGGACCCTCTTCGGTCCGGTTCCAATCATCTTCAGCCATAACAATGAAAAATCGATGGCGGTGTCCCACACGCGGCGATACGTGAAAAACTGTGAGCTCCCATGAAGACGCGGATAATGGCCCACTGGTGTTTCTGCAAAAGTGCATCCTGAGCGATGTAGTTTCGAAACCAACTCGACGCAAACGGCGCCAGTCGATGAAGTAATCTCAACTTCCTGAACCCGCCGCCGGCGCATCAGTCTGAAATCACAATCAACGTCGCGAATTGGCAGGCGAAACATGAGCCGGGCAGTCTGGTTATAAATTCCTCCCAACACTTTCCGGCTGGGAGCGTCTGAGCGCTTTATTTTGTAGCCGTTGACGACGTCAACCTCGTCAGTTAACAAGCGCCGCAGCGTAAACAATTCGCGCACATCGTATTGCCCGTCTCCGTCGGTATAAAAGATGAGGTCCTTTCGAGCGTTGCGAAATCCCGTTTGCAGAGCCGCACCGTAACCCAAATTTCTTTCGTGATGAACTACCCTGAGGTGAGGATTCGTGAGCGCGAGTTGTTCGAGAACTTCGGCGGTGCCGTCGGTGCTTCCATCATTAACCACGATCACTTCGTAATCGTTGGTCAAAGCTGGAAGAATTTCCAACACTCTGCCAACCAGGTCCCCGATGGAACCTGCGTCGTTAAAGGCAGGGAAAAAGGCACTTATTCCCGGCTCACCTTGAAGATCCAATCTGTGCATTTATTAGTTTCGAGCCGGACCGGTTCTGAAATGCGTGTTCGCCTTCTAGCTTATAAGCCTTTCCGCTCAATGCGTCAAAAGCCCAAGCGGTAAGTTTCGCCCCCTCCGAAGGGATCCGGGCAGGGGAAAACGACTTCGACCAGGTGGCATCACCGTCAACGGTGCGCCGAATAATGTTAGACACCGGGTCTCGCCGAGTTACTGGCGCGACCGCAAATATGATCTCGGAGCCATCTTCTTCGGAGTATGCCAACAGCACAACGTCAGCCGACTCTGCGCGTTCCGGTAATTTGGCCCAACCCGATGCGAGGTAATTACCGTCACCGGCCGCGGCAAGATTTTGAAACGCCCCAACACTATTTGAACCGGGCAACTGAGACACCGCGATTTCCTGAGCTCGGTTAGTCTTTATGAGACCAGGCCTAATAAATCCTAAACGATCAGCTTGATTGATATTCCGTTTTAAAATTTCGAGGTTCGGAAAAACCTGCTCGACTAAACATTTATCCTCAACCACATTGACCAGCAGCGAGCAGGCTTTAGCTTGCAGCGCGTTCGTGCGAAAGCTATGCATTTGCCGAATTCCCAGCGTGTAGATTGCCAGATGCAAAACGATGAGGCTCACTGCCGAGGCTTTGAGCACACTTGAGCTTGATAGTCTAAAACTGAAAAGCCCGAGCTGTCGCGGATGCTGCGCGAGAATGATTGGTATCAGGTAAACGAGCGCAACGGGCAAAAAAATAGTGAAGGTTGTATACCGCGAGGGAGCCAGCGCGCGCGTGGCGTCGTGCTCGAGCCTGCCAATGGTTAACAGTGCGGCGGTTATGATCGAGTATGCGCCCAACATCAACCATGGCAGGAACGGTCGTGCCAGATCTGCTGACGAGCGAAGCGCCTTCACGAATCGCCAGCAGGACCAAAGGAAGAGAATGAGCAGACCAAAACCAACAATGGTAGCGATGACCCTCCGACCCGGAGCCAGCGACCTGCCTAGCGTGGCGAGATAGTAGAAGAAAATCTCCGAGGGATTGGTGCGTAGCAAAGCAAAAGGATCATGTTGCACTGGTCTGTGGTAATCATTGAAGTAAAGGGCAATCGTCGCGGCGAAGCCGGCGAGCCACAATCCAATCAACAAGCTTCTTCGCGAAAGTTGCGTGGGTGAAGAAGGCCAGGCCAAAACTGGAAGCAGCAGAATCCAACACAGCATCCCGTTAACGGAAGAAAAACTGGCGACGACTGATAGACCGGCGCAGAGCAAGAATTTGAAGACCAGACGTAGACGAGCTGTCGCAGCGACGAGCAGAGATGCCGCAAAACAAGCAATGGGCAGGAAGTAAACGAGCTGCTGGCCCTGAAGCCAGTTCTCGTGTTGGACAGGCGAAAAGATGATTAAGTTGGCGATGAACCAGATCCACGTTGCACGTCGTGGAGTCTCACTCAGTGACCATCGACCAAGACGGTAAGTACAGAAAGAAACAATGCCTGCCATAACAAAACTGGCGGCCATCCACCAGCGGACATCCCAGCGGCCAAGCCAACCTAAGGCAACAAAGATCAGGTTTGGGAAAAATTGGCGATACTCGTTTTGCTGCGCAAAGAGATCGCGGAATGAAAGTGTGCCCTGAGAGTATTCATAGAGATACCCGCCGATCAGCCATTCATCCCATAGGGGACTGTCTACGGCATAAACGTAAATCGCTAAGCCTGTGAAAATCGGCGGAACGACAGCCAGGATTACGGGTAGAGCTGAGCGGAACCGCTGCTGCTTCGTTTTGTCGGGCATGGTTTAGAAGAGAGGCATCTTATGCGAAATCCAGCTAACTCAAAAGGGAAGTTCGGTTGCGGCGCTGGAGAAGTGGCAATTCTGCACGGGGTTCCAACAGGACCGTGGCGTCCCAACCGCTAATCGGACTCTTTGAGCGGTGAAGCTGGGGGTAGCTGAGGGTTGTAAAGCTGGGGGTCTGACTTGCAAAGCTGAGGGTCTGACTTGCAAAGCTGGCGGTTGGGTTTACAGGACGGTCAGCTGTGTAACCAAAGGTGACGTTGCGGAGCGTGTGCATGTCAAACTTGTCAGTGGGCGCAGATGACCGTATCTTTAGGCCAGCCGTAATCTCTAAATGTTGATGCGGCTGGAGAAATTCAATATCTTTGGTCGGGAAAGGCAACGACGCGCTTAAAACGCTGCATCACACAGCCGCGATGGGGGTAACCATTTAACTCGGAAAATGGCCGAGTTTTGCGAAAGATAAGGTTGCTGCTCCTTTGAAAATTGGACCTGTGATGCTCGTGGCGAACAAACGCTAAACGGCAAATACATTTTGTCGCTTGCCTCAATACGAACACGTGACGGCAGCCGAACTCGAGACGCAGCAGGAAACGGATTACGCGCTGGCTCAAAAGGCGGCTCAAGGCGACATGGGGTCGTTTGAGCAACTTTACCAGCGTCATAATCGTCGAGTTTACTCCCTGTGTTTGAGGATGACAGGGAATGTCTCAGAGGCCGAGGATCTTTCGCAGGAAGTCTTCATCCAGCTCTTTCGAAAAATTGGTAGTTTTCGCGGTGAGTCGGCGTTTACCACTTGGTTGCATCGATTGACGGTAAACCAGGTCTTGATGCATTTTCGTAAGCGCGGCGTCAAGATGGAGCAGACCACGGATGATGGAGAGACGCCGACCCAGATAGTTAAGGGCACTGAGAACCCTAATGCGATGCCCGTCGTGGATCGTATTGCGCTCGACAAGGCCATCGCTCAATTGCCTCCCGGCTACAAGATGGTATTTACCCTTCACGATATTGAAGGACACGAACACGAAGAAATAGCACGGATGTTGGGTTGCTCGGTTGGGACTTCCAAATCCCAACTGCACAAAGCACGGATGAAATTGCGCGGACTTTTGAGGCAACAGAAGATGACGGACTAGCTTCCAACAGACACGGCCTGCCGGTTCATTCCCCTGGACCTGGTCGCAAGTTGAGAGCTCCACAGACTGTTTCCCCAAAAGATTAGTTGTTGACGCAGTCTCCCCTTGATCGCAAAAGAAAGTCGCCACCTGCGGTGGTAATTGGAAACTCGGAAATTCAGGTGGCAGGTTAGAGGTTCGATGACGATGAACTGCGAAAAGTGTCAGGATTTGATTGAGGATTTTATCGATGGCTCTCTGGGCCACGACGACCAGGCTAAGCTCAGCTTGCATTTGGAAGAGTGCCTCGGCTGCGCAGATGTGCGCAACGACCTGCAAGCAATTGTGAGCTTTTGCCGTGAACACCGTGGCGAGTATAGTGCGCCACCGAATGAGCGAGCATTGTGGCTGCGCATTCGAAACATGATTGAAGCTGGAGACAGTGTGCCGGCGTCGCGGCCCGCGCGCGCCTCATGGGGCAGCTGGATCAGTCGCAGTTGGGAGCTTTCTTTTTCACAACTCGCCGCCGCTGCCGCCGCTATCGTTTTAGTTGTTTCGCTTTCTACCGTGGTTGGGCTACGTCGCTGGCAGAGTGGTGACCCTCAGTTTAAGGGTTCGAGCCCGGATGCAGAGTTACAGGTAGGCGCTGCGAATGTGCGCGATCGCGTGTCGCAGCAACAGCAGTTGATCTCATATTGGAACCAAAGGGTAGAATTCAATAAAGCGCGCTGGAATCCGGAGATGCGCGAAACTTTCGATCGAAATCTGAAAGTTATTGATCAGGCAGTGAACGAATCTTTTGACGCTCTAACTCGGGATCCTCATGATGAAGTGTCGGAAGAGATGTTGAACGCAGCCCTGAATGAAAAGTTATCATTGCTGAAAGAATTTGCAGCGCTCTGATGCGTCTGCTGAAAACGCCCCGCAAGAGAATACAGGATACTAGTTGTTGAAAAGTTTCACGCTGATGAAAACCCCAACGGCGTCTGCGCGATCGAATCACCCCCGCGCTCGTCAACTTAACAGGCTCGCGTTGTTTGCTTTGCTTTTGGTCTGCGGAACATTGTGCGCAGGCGTTTCGCAAGGCCAGCAGCAAATGTCGAAGCGCTACCCCGCGCCGAAAAATGTTCGCGTAGTGCTGAAAAACATCTCGGGCACTATCACCGTAGAATCGTGGAGCCGGGACGAAATAAAACTCACGATGATCCTCGAATCGCCGAGGGCGAATGTATCACCGCGGCATGATGGGTCTGGCCTAACCATTGACGTGATGGCCGACAATCCGGGACGCAGCGATATCGGCGACGTCAATTTCAAACTTCAAGTGCCGGTGAGTTCTTCCGTTGATTTGGAAACAAAGCGCGGGCAAATTACCGTCAGCAATATTCGTGGCGATCTGGTGCGGGCCCACGTCTCCCTCGAAGGCGACATTGAACTGAGGGGCATCAGTGCTTCGCAGGTCTTCGCCCAGAACACCATCGGAGACATCTATTTTGACGGGGAGTTTGCGCGCAAGGGAACTTACCAGTTTCAATCCGGCAAAGGGCACATAACGATTCGCATTCCGGCTGAATCAGCTTTTCATCTGACCGCTGCAGCGCCGACGAAACAAATCAAACTGGGTGAGTTTTGGAACGATAAGTTTAAGAATCTGGGTGGCGGAAGAAAATTCGAAGGCGAAGTAGTTGATGGCCGCTCGAAGGTAAACGTGACTAACTTCAACGGCAGCATCACCTTCATGCGTCGATAGAAGATTTACAATCTAGTTGGACCGCAGGGACGCCAGGATCAGTTTTTGATCGGGCGTTCCTTTTCATTTGAACTATCGACATGGATGATTCGGGCAATGATCAGGATCCAACACACTTTCTTTTTCATTGGAAGGCACGAGTGAATTCTGCGCCGGTTCCTTGCCGTAAGTTGTGATCAATGCGACCGACGCAATGATGATAGCTGCAGCGACCAGCATGCGACTGGTTACGGGTTCACTTGCGATGGCCCATCCCAATAGAACCGCGACGACCGGGTTTACGTAGGCGTAGGTTGCGGCACGTGCTGGTGAAACATTGCGGAGTAGCCAACTGTAAGCGGTGAAGGCAATGGAACCGAACAATATCAAGTACACTAGTGCTCCTATCGACACCCAGGTGGCGGCCCTGAGGTTGAGCCTCTGATACTCGCCGATTATCAATCCCACGAGAAGGAGCAGCGTTCCCCCAGCCAACATCTGCATTGCTGCAGCCATGGCCGCTGATCTCTGAATCGGACGGCGGATCGAGTAGATCGAGCCGCCGGCCCAGGCAACAGCTGAGGCAATGACGACGCCGGCAGCAACCAGCGTCATAGCTGTCGCTCCACCGTCAAGACCACCGCCAAAAAGTAAGGCCACACCGAGCAATCCGGCAAACAGTCCCAGAAATAGTTTTGCATTCGGACGCGCGGCTCCCAGAGTCC
The DNA here is from genome assembly GCA_963724185.1 of Pyrinomonadaceae bacterium. Taxonomy (GTDB): domain Bacteria; phylum Acidobacteriota; class Blastocatellia; order Pyrinomonadales; family Pyrinomonadaceae; genus PSRF01. Next base: position 1,602,556 of record CAVRTN010000004.1, read on the forward strand.
AGTTCAATGTCACCACCCACAATGGCTCTGTGGCAATCAGGAGCGCCGTCAACCCTGAAGGCAAATAAACTTCAGCCCAAGTGACTCCTCCGTTGCCGCATAAGAAAAGCAGCGCTCCAATAATGAATGCTCTTCGCCAGTTCTTGAGTGAAAACCGTCGACTCGCTTCGGATTTCTCACCGCGAAAGCTGGCCCAGGCGAAAAGAATGGCGCCGGCGGTAATGAACCTGGTCCCGGCCATTAACAAGGGTGGCAAGGTACCGATTGCGTATTTGATCCCCAGATAGGTTGAACCCCAGATCACATAGACGGCTGCAAAGGCTAGAATGATTAGCGCCTTTGAGGGTCTTTTTTTCGGCGTGGAATATTCACCGGCAGTGTTCGCGGAAGCGGAAGGTTGTGTGCGGCAATCAGTCTCGGTTCCTGTGGGTTCTTCGGCTTTCTTCATGCTCATCGGGGCTTGGGAATTTTTATTCTGAGACTGATGATCTTGCATGATCCGCGATCAGTTCCACTTTGGATAGTATCATCGCATTGCCATTTTCCAGTTTGAAGCACACTCGGTTGTGACTTACTTAAGAGTCTTAAGTTTCACTCGTTTCTTCTGCCATGCGTGAACCACATCGTGATGCTACTATCACCACGGACAAACAATTCGATCCTCAGAACTGCTGAGTTCGATCAGAGATAACTCATGAAGCGTTTATCAATTTGGTTAAGTTTGCTTGCTACAGTTTTTCTTTTTCTCATCGCGTTGCCGTCGGCGCAATCAGTTAGTGCTCAAAAAAAGAAAGTGCCGGATCCAAATCGGGTCCTTGCGCTGGTGCGTACAACCTCCCGTCATGAAGTCCGCCGTCTCAGTTATGGCGGAACTCTTACTCTGGTAGGAGCGCCGGCAGGATCAATCAGGATCGAAGGCTGGTCCCGAAATGAAGTGGACATCACCGCAGAGATTGAACTGCGGGCGGACACAGAAGCGGACCTCGATCGCCTGAGTGTGCTTAACAGCTTCGTAGTTGACGACGATTCAAACCATGTAAGGGTGATGACAGTCGGCACGCACGACAAAGCCTTCATGCGAACCGCTGCAAAAAAATTTCCGAAAGAACTTTTGGGTTTGCCCTGGAAAATTGATTACCGGATCCGCGTGCCTGCGGCGATTGACCTGGATATCAACGCCGGACGCGGGCCCGTTTCTATTTCTGGAACAGAAGGAGACGTCCGTCTGTCGGCCGCCGAGAGTGAAACCACTCTTAAGCTTGGTGGCGGTTCATTAGCGGTTACGGTGGCTGCGGGCAAAGTGAATCTGACGGTTCCCTCCAGAAGTTGGCGCCGCGGAGGAGTGGACATTCGGGTGGCAGCGGGAACGATAACGCTTGAGCTTCCGCCCGGCTTCAGTGCTGACTTCGACGGCGAGGTTATTCAAAGTGGCCAAATCAATTATGGATACGAAGGTCTTGAGGAACGAGATAAGCCTGGATTAACACCGCGCAAGATGACCGGACGCGCCGGGGCTGGCGGCGCCTTTATTAGACTCACCATGGGCGCCGGGATTATCAACATCAACAAGACAGCCATCATCAGCCAGTAATCGGCACTCAGCGCGCTTCGATCTGGATGACTGCTGATTGCCGATTGCGAGTTGCTTTCTCTTGTTGCTGTTTGCCGTACCCACGCGGTATTCTCTCGACTCATTACACCGAACATAATCACCAAACATGAGCATAAAATCAGATAAGTGGATCCGTAAAATGGCCAGTGAGTTTGGCATGATCGAGCCATTCGAATCTGGACAGGTCAAGGAAATCGACGGCCGGCGCATTGTTTCCTATGGGACTTCGAGCTACGGATACGACATTCGCTGCGCCGATGAATTCAAATTATTTACAAACATCAACAGCACAATCGTTGATCCGAAAGAGTTTGACGCGAAGAATTTTGTTGATGTGAAAGGCGAGTCGGTGCTGATTCCGCCTAACAGTTTTGCGCTCGCCCGCACGGTTGAATATTTTCGCATTCCGCGAAACGTGCTGACCATTTGTCTGGGCAAGAGCACCTATGCGAGATGTGGAATTCTGGTGAACGTCACTCCGTTTGAACCTGAGTGGGAGGGTTATGTGACCCTCGAGTTTTCAAACACGACTCCATTGCCCGCAAAAATTTACGCAAACGAGGGTGTCGCCCAGGTGGTGTTCTTTGAGTCGGATGATGTTTGCGAAACCTCCTACAAAGACGAGGCGGCAAGTATCAGGGTCAACGCGGAGTCACGCTCCCCAAGATGTAAGCTTGTCGGTTCTGAGTCCACACCATAGTTAGAGCAGTCTTTCTCATACGCGCTGCGCACGAGCCCTTCCAATAGGAAACAGAGTGTCCAGCCGACGACGATTTTACCTGTCAATCGGCCGGACGGTTCTCGGGGTCAAGTGCCTCGCCTGCTGGATCCGCAAACATGACCCTCGACCTTGCGCGCTATGAAAGTTGAAGGATAACTGCCGTGCTTAGTTAGGTAGCTTGAACACTCCCTTAAACCAAACCTGTGCCGGCACCACTAGCCCGTTACACGGCGTCAGGTTACTGGTGATGTGGAAATGCCCCTGGCCTTTCGCTCCCGCGCGTCCTCCAGTGCCACCAGTGATACGGAAGGGTACGCCCTGAGCATTCGAAGCGGAACAGTTCGCAAGGTTTGGCTCCAGCACGAAGGGATCCCCTTCGATAAAAACCTGATCGCCGCTTGGCACATACGTATCGGTCGCTTTCAGGTCGAAGACGAGGTTGGTTGCGGTGTTGGTGCACGCAGAGAAAACGGCGGTGTTGTAGCCGCCTTCCGTGTCGATTCCCGAGCCCTGGAAATTCAGTTCGATGTTATCTGGAAATGCCCCGCACCGAGCGACGTTTGGTCCGGCACTTACCAGATTGAAGCTTGAGCCGCCTTTGTAATCGGGGTTGACGTATTTGTCTCCCGGGGCTGCCGAACTTCCTCCGCTAACTTGGCCGGCGAGTACCAGTAGCCCGGTGACTGTGAGAAGCAATACTGTGAGTCGGGTTTTCATTCGTTTAGATCTCCTTTGGGGTTGCTTAAGTTATGACCTGGTTTGATTCTCAGCTTCGCTGACAGCGATTGAGCGTGACAACAAAGCCGACATTGTCTTTACAATCCCTAAGGCGTAAATCTCGCACTAAAACTATCATCGAGGAAAAGAAAATTTAGCGTTGCAATTTGGGTGACGAGATTTACATAACTATGAGAACCTACGGATCATGACAATGAGTTCTTCGCCACAGCGTGCGACAGATTCCTCGTACACGGATCCGTCAGTCCTCAGTTTCAAGAGACTCGATCCGCGTGCAGTTTTGCCAACGCGCGGAAGCGTGGCTGCTGCCGGGCTGGATCTCTTTTGTATTGAGGAGCTGACAATTGCCCCGGGCGAGCGCTGCCTGGCGCGCACTGGTCTTGCCGTTGCCATCCCCGAAGGTTACTACGGCCGTGTGGCGCCGCGCTCGGGATTGGCCACGAAAAATGGGCTTGATACTCTGGCGGGTGTAATCGATGCAGACTATCGCGGAGAAATTCGCTGCCTGCTTTACAACGCGGGCGCTGAAACCATTCAACTCGATGGCGGCAGCAAGATTTGCCAACTAATCATCGAAAAGATAATTACACCCGAGCCGGCCTGGGCGAATGAGATCGACGAGACCGTTAGAGGCAGCGGGGGTTTCGGATCTACCGGATGATTGGCCACAGATACACACGGATCAAGGCACGGATTAATACCGATCTGAACAAGCCTGACAAACACAAATTAATTTATTCTGGATCTGTGCTGATCGGTGCCGATCTGTGGCTGATATTTCCTGGCAGGTTAATTAAGCGGAATATCGACTCTTTGCGGTAGACCATCAACGCTCAGCACCAGCCCCTGAGGACTCGCCACCGGTTCTTTTGTCGGCGTCCTGAAGAATAGAAATCCCTCGCGGCGGCGATCCGATTCCGATAGCGGAGACTTCAAGTCAAGCGCGTAAGTGGCAAACTCTTTTTCAAACTGTTTACGCGAATTTGGGTTGTAAACGTAAACCTCGTTCGCTTTCAGCACGAGTGAGATCGCGTCCTTAGCCGATATCAGTTTCCATTCCTTCACTTCGCTGTCGCGTAAACGAAAACGCGCGCGCTTAATTTCAACTGCGACGCCGCTTTCGAATACCATCTCGACGCGCACCGCCAGCACTCCGCTCAAAGGAAGATTAGCTTCAAACAGATCCTGATTATCTTCGTCGCTCAGCATTGGCGAGGCGCGTAAGGCGACTCCGCCTCCGCTCACGCTTTTCAGGTTCTCAGCGAGAGGCGGAAGTTCTATCGCCGGCTTCACTTTATAGAGCGCGCCGCCGCATGAGGTTGCTGAAAGCAGCACAGCCAACACGATAATCAAGATAGGCCGCCGGTTGATCATGATGTCAATTTAGCATAGGCACGGAGCCCAGCACAGACCTCCTTTGGAGTGCGCCCCGCTCGTCGGCGCTTTGGTCAGTCAAAACAAATTCGGGCCTATCTGAATGACACCAACATGGCCAAGGCGGCGGCTGGCAGCCCGCTGCGGTGGCCTAAGCAGCGACAGGTCGCCGCACTCCAAAGTCGTGCTACTATGACGCAAAAATATGATTAGACCATTTCGCGGAGTTCATCCGCAGATTCCCGCAAGTGCATATGTTGATGTGAGCGCGCAAGTGATTGGCGACGTTCAAATGGGCGAAGAGTCGTCAGTTTGGTGTAATGCCACTTTGCGTGGCGACATGTATCACATTCGTATCGGCAATCGCACGAATGTTCAGGACAACTCCGTCATCCATACCCGTACCGGGTCGCATCCGACGATCCTTGAGGACGAAGTCACGGTGGGCCACAGCGTTACACTTCACGGTTGCTACGTTGAACGAGGCGCGCTTATTGGAATTGGATCGATCGTGCTCGACGATGTGCGCGTGGGCACGCAGTCTCTGATTGCAGCGGGTTCGCTGTTATCGCCGGGGACGATTATTCCGCCTCGTTCACTGGTGATGGGAGTTCCCGCGCGAGTAAAACGTCCGCTCACTGACGAAGAGGTTGCGGGGCTCGATATGTTTTGGCAGAACTACGTGCAATATATTCCGCTGCATAAGAGTGAGCAGTGAGCAGTGGGCAGTGAGCGGTGGGCAGTGAGCAGTGACTGAGAATCAAAGACTGCAGACTCGAGACTGAAGACTGACGACAGCATGGGATCCAAAACTCAACCAGCGCGAGGCATGCGCGATTTTCTTCCGGCTGATGTCCGGCGCCGAGAATACGTCATTGGCGTCATCAAGGAAGTCTACGAACGTTATGGATTCGAGCCCCTCGAAACTCCGGCGGTTGAAAACATTGAGACGCTCATGGGCAAGTATGGTGAGGAAGGCAATCAACTCATCTACAAAATTCTCAAACGCGGCGAGCATGAAAAATCGGGAGAAGCCGATTTAGCTTTGCGTTACGATCTAACCGTACCGCTCGCGCGAGTTGTTGCTCAATATCAAAACGAACTGCCAAAGTTCTTCAAGCGCTATCAAATACAGCCGGTCTGGCGCGCTGACCGTCCCGCACGCGGGCGGTTTCGCGAGTTTTACCAGTGTGATGTGGACATCCTCGGTTCACGTTCGATGCTGGTGGAAGCGGAGATTTGCGCCGCGGCAAGTGACGTGTTGAAGAAGCTTGGCTTCGACGATTTTGTGATTAGGATCAATCACCGGTATGCCTTGACGGGGCTGCTTCAAACTTCTGGCATTGCCGCTGACAAGCATGATCTCGCAGTCGTGGCGCTCGACAAGTTTGACAAGATCGGTCGCGCAGGCGTCGAAAAAGAATTCAGCGAGAGAGGAATTGATAACGAGGCCGGGAACAAGTTGTTGAATTTCTTTGCCGAGCTTCGCAGCCTGGATCACGCGGCCGAGCTCGCCGTCCAGGAAGATCTGTCAAAGAAACGCCGAGTCCTCAATGCAGCGATCCTCGGGCGGATTGTGGAATTCGTCGGCGATAACGAGTTGGGTGCAAAAGGAGTCGATGAGTTGCGCTCCATTATTGAGTTTGCCGACGGCGAAGGACTTGGAGCGCGCATCCAGATCGATCCCGGTCTCGCGAGAGGGTTGTCGTATTACACGGGTTCGATTATGGAGATCAACGTCAAAGACCTTCCCGGCAGTCTTGGCGGCGGAGGTCGTTACGACAACCTCGTCGGTCAGTTTCTGGGCCAGGAAATTCCAGCTTGCGGTTTTTCGCTGGGCCTGGAACGCATCATCGTGGTGATGACGGAACGCGAAATGTTTCCTGCAGCGATCGTGAGTTCGCCGGCCGATGTGATGGTTAGCATTTGGAATGAAGGGTCAATGAAAGAATCAATTGCACTCGCTCACGAGTTGCGCCGGGCAGGACTGCGCGTGGACCTGTATCCAGAAGCGGATAAGGTCGGCAAGCAATTTAAATATGCCTCGGCGCGGTTGATTCCTTTCGTGGCTGTGATTGGCGACGACGAACGTGCCCGAGGAGAAGTTGGACTCAAAGACATGAAAACGGGAGAACAGCGGGCTGTGAAGCGAGACAGAATTGCAGTTGAGATACGCTCAGGAATGAAAGCGTAACCGCGAATCCCCAAGCCTAGTTTCAAGAATGAAATTATCCATGAACGATTCACTCGCCACACACTATCTGGAAGACTCAATCGCGAGTCTCCGCGCTTACAAGAAGCTCGCCGACAAGGCGTTGGACCAATTAAGTGATGATGAGTTTTTCATCACCCTCGATGAAGAGGCAAACAGCATTGCCGTGATCATGAAGCACATGGCCGGCAACATGTTTTCGCGTTGGACGGATTTCCTGACCTCTGACGGCGAAAAGCCCGATCGCAACCGCGACTCCGAGTTTGTGATCGAACCGAAAGCCGGTAAAGACGATGTGCTTGCTTACTGGGAAAAGGGATGGCAGCGCGTCTTCGAGGCCCTCGAGCCATTGCGCGCCGACGATCTCGGCAGGAAGGTGTTGATTCGCGGCGAGGAGCACACGGTGATTCAGGCGATCAACCGCCAGTTGATGCACTACGCGAATCACATTGGTCAGATCATTTTCCTGGCAAAGCATTTTCGCTCCGCCGAGTGGAAGTCTCTGAGCATTCCACGCAACAGGTCGGCCGACTTCAATCGGTATCTGGGCCAACAACCGGCAAGAGAGGCGAAGCCACACCCGTTGGACCAGGCGGCGGAGTTTAGTAAGGAGCCTCCGTCGTGAACTCGCGCTCGGCGAATGTCGAAACCGAGTCGGTTACTCGTCGGATCAAAACTGTGTTTGAGGAGAGGCTATGTTTCTTGGATTACGCACGGCAATCTACCACGTAAAGGATGTCGATGCCGCTAAGGCATGGTACACCGCAGTTCTTGGGTTCGGGCCCTACTTCGATCAACCGTTCTATGTTGGCTTCAACGTTGGAGGGTTCGAGTTAGGCTTGCAGCCGAATGAGGATGAAGCAAATACAGAAACAGCCCGAGTTGTGGCTTACTGGGGAGTTGATGATGCCGCCGGAGCGATCAAACATTTGCTGCACCTGCGCGCAACAGTGCACGAGGAACTTCAGGATGTTGGTGAAGGAATCAAGGTCGCCACGGTGAGAGATCCTTTTGGAAACGTCTTTGGGGTGATTGAAAATCCGCACTTCAAGCTGCCGTGATCGACGATGCCGACTTTGTAGCGATCCCTTCAAACCGGGTCGTAAAAAACTCCAAAAAGAGCAGAAACAACTACTGAATGAGTCGACCCAGGAGCAAAACGAGTCGACACAGGAGCTAGGTGAGTCAACACAGGAGCTAGGTGAGTCAACACAGGAGCTAGGTGAGTCGACACAGGAGCTAGGTGATTCGACACAGGAGCTAGGTGAGTCGACACGGAGCAAAATGAGTCGACACAGGAGCTAGGTGAGTCGACACAGGAGCTAGGTGAGTCGACATTGGAGCTAGGTGAGTCGACACAGGAGCTAGGTAAGTCGACACAGGAGCTAGGTGAGTCGACACAGGAGCTAGGTGAGTCGACACAGGAGCTAGGTGAGTCGACATTGGAGCTAGGTGAGTCGACACAGGAGCTAGGTAAGTCGACACAGGAGCTGGAGGAGTCATCACAGGAACAAAACGAGTCGTCACGTCACAGTTGCTAATGAGTTGTAATCGGTCGGATGAGAGTGGCGATAAGATAGGTTCGCGAGCAAAAAAGCGGTCAAAACCATGACAATCGGAATTGTTCAACTCGATCACGTCAACGTAGTGGTTCCGAAGTCTCTTGAGGCTGCGGCGAAGGAGTTTTACGGTTCCATTTTGGGTTTGCAGGAGATACCCAAGCCGGTGGAATTGCAGGGGCGCGGCGGCGCCTGGTATCAACTCGGCAGCGTGCAGCTGCATCTTTCGGCGAAGGCCGACGCAACCGCCTCGCAGACACGCAAAGGGCATGTTTGTTACACGATTGCCGATGTCGCACAGGCGGAAGAAAAACTTCGGGCAGGCGGGATTGAGATCATTCCCGACGATCAGCCGATGGAGGGCAAGCCGCGATTTTATGTTCGCGATCCCGGAGGCAATCTGATCGAACTCGCGCAGGTAGTTTAATCGTTCTTTTTTGCGACTGGCTCAAGTTGGGACATCGCGAAGGGTAGTCTACTGGCATCACCAGCCTCACGCGGTTAATATTCAAACATGCTCGATAACCTGGGAGACCTCCAGCGCACGCATTCCTGCGGCGCCTTAAGAACCGACGATGTCGGGAAGACTGTTACCTTGATGGGTTGGGTGGCGCGCCGGCGCGACTTTGGTGAACTCACGTTTATTGACTTGCGCGACCGCGACGGTATCACTCAGGTCGTCTGCAACTCGGAAGATGCGCCCGCGGCCCACGCGCGTGCCAAAGAAGCGCGCGGCGAATATGTAATCGCAGTAACCGGGAAAGTCTTACTGCGTGATGAAGCTTCGCGGAATTCGAAACTCCCGACCGGCGACGTCGAAGTGCGTGCCGCCGAAGTGTTGATGCTTAACGATGCCCGCACGCTTCCGTTCCAACTAGACGCGTCAAATGAATCACTCGCCAGCGAAGACCTGCGCCTGAAATATCGTTATCTGGATCTGCGCAGGCCGCAGTTGCAGGCGAACCTGCGTTTGCGGCATCGCGTGTTGCGTGAAATCCGGAGTTACATGGATGAGCAGGGCTTCACTGAAATTGAAACTCCGATTTTGATCAAGTCAACGCCAGAAGGCGCGCGCGACTACGTTGTCCCATCTCGGATTCAGCCGGGAAAGTTTTTTGCGTTGCCGCAATCGCCGCAGTTGTTCAAGCAGTTGTGCATGATCGCCGGCCTCGACAAATATTTTCAGATTGCCCGTTGTTTTCGCGACGAAGACCTGCGCGCTGATCGACAACCGGAGTTTACCCAACTCGATCTGGAGATGAGCTTCGCCACGCTGGATCAGATCTATTCGGTAACCGAAGGATTGTTTGCGCGCGTTTTCAAACTAATCGGCGTTGAGTTGCCATTGCCCTTTCCGCGTTTTACGTACGCCGAAGCTATGCGCCGGTGGGGCTCGGATAAACCTGACCTCCGCATTGAAGGCATGGAGTTGCGAGACCTTTCAGGTCTGCTCGAAGGAACTGATTTTGCGCCTTACGCTTCAGCTCTCGCCGCAGGTGGCGAGGTGAAGGGAATTGTCGTCCGCGGAGGCGCCTCACTTTCGCGCAAGACGCTCGACGAGCTGCAGGAGTTTGCCAAACGTTATGGAGCGGCGGGGCTGGCCTGGATAAAGCTTGGCGATGAAACCACGTCTTCTTTGTTGAAGGCTCTGGGCGCGGAGATGGTTGAACGTCTTGCGAGCGTCGCGCTGGCCGAAAAAGGCGATGCGGTATTAATGGTTGCTGGAAAATCGAAGACGGTGGCGGCGAGTTTGGGCGCACTGCGAAATGAAGTGGCGCGCCGCGAGAAATTAATCCCCGCAAATGTTTATGCGCCGTTGTGGGTCACCGAGTTTCCGATGTTTGAGTATCACGAAGACGATGACCGCTATTATGCGATGCATCATCCTTTCACTTCGCCCGTCGACGACGACTTGACGTTGTTGGAACGCGCCGTTGATGGCGGCGAAACAACTTTGTTGGGCCAGATTCGGACCAAGGCCTATGACCCGGTCATCAACGGCGTCGAATTGGCCAGTGGATCAATACGAATTCACCGGCGCGACGTCCAACGTTTGGTATTCAAAGCGCTGGGAATGACTACTGAGGAGGCGCGTTCTCGCTTTGGGTTCTTTCTTGACGCGCTCGAATTTGGCACGCCGCCCCACGGCGGCATCGCGCCGGGAATTGAACGGCTGCTGATGGTGCTGGTTCCCACTGAGAACATTCGCGATGTGATGGCGTTTCCCAAAACGGCTTCTGCCGCTGACCTCATGATTGATGCGCCAGGGGATGTCGACGAGAAACAGTTGCAGGAACTTCATCTGAAGGTCGTCGACAAGATTTAAGCGCAAACTTACGTAATTCGAGACTCTTTTGATCGCCCCAATGATCGTTCTGAAAAATTCACACCGTGATCAACTTTTTGCGCACGCCAGGGAGGGAGCACCAAACGAATGTTGCGGTTTGATCGGCGGCAGCGACGATGGGCTTGCACGAAACGTCTATTCGCTGCGCAATGTCGCCGCCGACAAAATCGTTTCCTATGAAGCGGCGCCGGAGGATCTTTTTGCCGCGCAGAGACAAATGCGCGAACGCGGCGAAAATCTCCTTGGAATTTATCACTCGCATCCTCGCTCAGTTGAACCCGAACCTTCGCGAACGGACGTTCGGCTGGCTTACTACCCACAGGCAGTCTATTTCATAATTGGTTTAGCCGGCGCCGAACCCGTGATGCACGCGTTCCGCATTTCGGAGCGCGACGACCGTTGGGAGCAGGTTGAGTATGGTGTAGCAGGCGAGTAAGATTGAACGAAAGAAATGCGATAAACGTAGGAACTCTTGATGATGGCGCCCAAGAGAAGCAAATACGACACTAATCCGCTGGACGAAAACGAGGTTCGAAAGACGGAGGAAGTGTGGGGACAATCCTCGGAAGGCGGGCCGCAGACGAAAGAAATGGGAACCGCCACTCGCGAGCTTGGTGCTTCCGCAACCAAGAGCGCACGCGAGAACATTTATTCCGAAGCTCCTACTCGTCGTTACGACTCTCCTCCAATCGATTCGCCCTACCCATCAGTTTTCGTTCCGCCGACGTATTCGCCACCCGCTACCTATCAGCCGGCTATAGCGCCGAATCTGCCTCTAACACAGAAACCAGGCTCCAGAACCGTGGCGGGAATTGGCTTGCCCGAGAATTGGGCGATGATGTTGCCTTACGCGCCTTTTTATATCGGAGTAGTTCCATCGTTGCTGGAGTTGTTTTTGGCGCGACGTTCAGAGGTGCGCGTGAGATTTCACGCTGCGCAGGGACTGGCGCTGCATTTGGCGATTCTGGTGGTCCAAACGCTTTTTGGAGTGGTAGGGGCAATCACTGGCAATTCTATCGGCGGCAAGCTGTTTGGGTTGGCCGCTTTCATATTTCTCGTGGTTTCGATGGTACGCGTTTGGAAGGGCGAGCCTCACCATATCGCACCTGTGAATGAAGTCACTCAGTGGTTCAACGAACATATTAAGCCGCAGAACAAGTCTTAGTGGTCATAACGCCTGGATCCAGCGTTATGGCACCGACCTTGCAACGCACTCCACGGAGATTGGCGAGGAGACAGCTTGAACAAATTGCGAACCGAAATCGTGCTAATAGACTCAGCCGATGTTGCATTTTGGTTCAGCTTGAGTTTTCGATTCGCAATCTACTGGCAAACTGGACCAGGCAAACGCGAGGCTGATCAGTTTCATCGAACGCAGGCAAAGCCGAAAGCTCTCTTCCCCGTGCGCGTTCGGACAGAAAAAAGAATTATTCCGGGGGAGGATGCTCGCAATGAAAAATAGAGCTGCACACTCGCCCGAGTCTGCGGCTCTTTCACTTTCGCCGCGGGTTATTTAGAGAGGTTATTAGGCTGGTGGGATTGATTTGCGCCGAATGCATAGTTCTAATTCCCACCGGCGGAGGAAGAAGATGATCAAAAATTATTACTACAGAACTCAACGGCTTATGGCTGCGCTGGCGGCGTTCGCGCTTCTCGCGATGCCACTCTCGATCCTTGCTCAAACGCGGATCGAGATGCCGAAGAATAAATATAAAGTTTCAGACGACGTGGAACTCGGTCGCAAGGCGTCACAGCAGGTCGAACAGCAAATGCCGATACTGCGCGATCGTTCAGTAGACGATTACGTTGAATCAGTAGGCCAGCGTCTCGTTGCGGCCATACCCGAGCAATTTCGTCACCCGGAATTTCGCTACAGCTTCCAGGTAGTAAACGCGCGAGACATCAACGCGTTTGCGCTTCCCGGTGGTCCAATGTTTGTCAACCGCGGCATGATTGAGGCGGCGCGAAGCGAAGGAGAGATGGCCGGAGTTATGGCCCATGAGATTAGCCATGTGGCGCTCCGTCACGCAACTGCGCAAGCCACTGAAACGCAGAAGTTTCAAATTGGCTCGGTGCTGGGCCAGATTGCCGGTGCGGTAATTGGCGGCGTGCCGGGGGCGATTATTGGCACGGGCAGTCAGATTGGTTTCGGAGCCGGAGCCCTGAAATATAGCCGCAAATACGAAACGCAGGCAGACATCCTCGGCTCGCACATTATGGCGAATGCCGGCTATGACCCACGCGATTTAGCGAAGATGTTTCAGACCATTCAGCAGCAGGGCGGCGGCAGCAGCGGCGGGTGGTTCAGTAGTCATCCAAGTCCGTCCGATCGTTATACAAAAATCAACCAGGAAGCCGCGTTGCTGAGAGTGCGGCCCGGTTCTGGTAGCGACTCACGCGGCTTTCAACAAACTCAGGCGCGTCTGCGGGGAATGGGACGCGCGTCTACAATGGAAGAAATTGCCCGGAGCGGTCAACGCTATCCGAGCGGCGAGAACGCGGGAAACTACCCCGCGAATGCCCCGGTTGGGCGTGTGGCACTTCCTTCGACGCGTTATCAAACCTATTCAGAATTCAATGGAGCCTTGCGCGTAAATGTGCCGAGCAACTGGCGCGAACTCGGCGGCGGTGACGAGGTTTGGTTTGCTCCGGAAGGCGCTTACGGGCAGGTCCAGAACCAGGCAGTTTACACACACGGTGTGAACTTCGGCGTTGGCCAAACGCAGAGCCGCAACTTGCAAGGGGCCACCCAGGAGTTTCTCAATGGGTTGGCGCAGGGCAATACCGGTCTGCGTCAGCGCACCGGCTTACAGCGCACAACGCTTTCCAGTAGGGCTGCGTTGACGACGAGCTACAATAACGTCAATGAAGCAACCGGTCAGGCGGAGGTTGTTACTGTGGTAACCACTCAGCTCCGCAATGGCCAGTTGTTCTACATGATTGCGGTGGCGCCGCAGAATGAAATCCGCAATTTCCAAACTGCGTTCAACAACATTCTGCGCACGGTGCAGCTGAGAGACTAAGAGAGTTAGTTATCCACAGTCCGTTTGACGGAAAAGGCCCGCCTCAAGAGCGGGCCTTTTCGCGCGTTATTCTCGCTTAGCCGATTGCCAGAGATCTTCCATCTCTTCGAGTGAGGTCGCATCAAAAGACTGACCCTGCTCCTTCAGCTTGCTTTCGATATAGCCGAAGCGGCGGCGAAACTTCCGGTTTGTCAGTTTCAAAGCCGCTTCAGGCTCAACCTGCAAATGCCGAGCGATGTTTGTTGCGGCGAAGAGCAGATCGCCGATCTCTTCTCGAACCAGTGTGTGATCGGCTTCGGTTTGTGAGGTTGAATGCGTTTCGATGGCGGCGCGGAGTTCTCCGATTTCCTCTTCAAGCTTCGCAAAAATGTCTTCGATCTTCTGCCAGTCAAACCCCACGCGCGCGGCTTTGGTGGAAAGTTGGTGAGCTTCCATCAGTGCCGGCGCTTTTGATGACACGCCATCGAGCAGTGATTCTTCGCGTTCACTTTTGCCCGCAGCGCGACGTTCTTCCGCTTTCATCGCCTCCCAGTTAAGAAGCACCGTGGCCGTGTCACTCGCATACACTTCGCCAAAAACGTGCGGGTGACGCCGCACCATCTTCGCGTGAATAGCACTTGTGACATCGTCGATTGAAAAGTCCCCCCGCTCTTTGGCGACCTGCGCGTAGAAAACGATCTGGAAAAGCAGATCGCCGAGTTCATCGCGCAGTTCGCCGGGCCGGCCCTCACGCGCTTCCTCGACGGCCTCGAAAGCTTCATAGGCTTCTTCGAGAAGCATGGGCGCAAGGGTGGCGTATGTTTGTTCGCGATCCCAGGGGCATCCGTCGGGCGAACGCAATTTGTTCATCAGCTCGATCAAGTCGTTAAAGTTTGCCGGCATGGGAGTAGTCTAAAGTCCAATGTCTAAACTCCAAAGTCATTGCGATGTGAATCGAGTTGACCACGACGCGGCCACTCGATTTTTGGATAGTGACCTAATTTCAATTCTCTGCGTTAACTCGGCGCGCTCTGCGTCTCTGCGGTGAGTGTGTTGGCAGCAATATTAACCGCCAAGTCGCAGAGAACGCTGAGACTACGCAGAGAAGAAATTCAAATTAGGGCGCCACTCGATTTTTGCTTTATCTTGCGACCCTTTGGTCAGGGTGCTACCATCACTCTCACACAACAACTTCAACCAATACAGTGACGCGATAGATAGTCTCACGGAGTGTCTATCGCAGACAGGCAGGCAAAATGAGCGAGGAACAAGCAAATTTCAAAGTAACCGATCGTCGTCTCTTTAATCCGGACGGCTCGGCCCGGGAGGTTCCTCCCGAAGAGAAACCAGAGCCGGTGCGAGAAGCGAAGGCCGATGAAATCCCACCACAGGCCGAGCCGCCAGCGCCCGCTGTACCAGCTCAAGCTGAAGCCGCCGGTGACAGCGATAGCAAGGCTCAAGCGGAGTCTCCGGTCGAGACTCCGGCCGAATCTCCGGCCGCATCGCCAGATGAGTCAGGCATGGATGAATCTGAAGAAGAGTTATTGGGCGCGGCGGATCCAGCGAGTTTCGCCAATTTCATGATGTCGATTGCATCAAACGCCGCGTCGTCGTTGGGAATGATGGAGCATCCCGTTACAGGGAAACGCGAAGTGGATCTTGAGTTGGGTAAACACTGGATTGATATTCTGGGGATGCTTCAACAGAAAACCCGTGGAAACCTTCTGGCCCAGGAGCAGGAGGTGCTTGAAGGGCTACTCGCGGATCTTCGGATGCAGTTTGTGTCACTTACCAACGCCACGCCGCCCCTGGCTCGCAAGTTCACCGGCAGCGATATCACAGGAGGACGGTGAATAGTAAATAGTGAATGGTAAATAGTTCACGCGCTCTTCTCACCGCTATCTTTACAATTCACCATCTGCTATTCACTATTCACTTTAATGAAGCTCACATTCTTAGGTACGGGAACTTCCACCGGCGTGCCCTCAATCGGCTGCGAATGTGAAACCTGTATATCCGACGATCCTCGCGACAAGCGCTTGCGCGTTTCCATACTAATCCAACATGAAGATCAGTCGGTGCTGGTCGACACTTCCTCCGACTTTCGTCAACAGGCGCTGCGTGCGCAGCTGAAGCATCTCGACGCCACTCTGATTACACACTGTCACGCCGATCACATTTTTGGTCTCGACGATATTCGCCCACTCAATTTTCGCTACGGAGCCCTGGGCCTTTACGCGAACGAGCGCGCGTGGGTGGATATCAAACGGATCTTCAAATACATTTTCGAACCGTCACACTTTGGCGGCGGCTTACCGCAAGTGATTCCGCACACGGTGATACCCGGCGCGTCGTTTTGTCTCGGCCGCAATCTAACGATTACGCCGGTTGAAGTGATCCACGGACGGCTGCCGGTGATGGCCTATCGCTTCAACGACTTCGCTTACGCAACTGATCTCAGCGAAATTCCTGAGGCGTCAATTGATGCGTTACGTGGGTTGGATGTGCTGGCACTGGATTGCCTGCGATTCGATCCGCATCCAACGCACCTCTGGTTGGACAAGGCCCTTGAGTACATTGAGCGAATAAAACCAAAACGGGCTTACCTGACGCACATCGCCCATGACGTTAAGCATGCGCGCGACTCGTCACGCCTGCCGGGCGGAGTTGAATGGGCTTACGATGGGTTGGTCGTCGATGGGTGAAGATCGAGAGGACAGTCCAAAGTCGAATGTCCAAAGTCCAACGGCCCTGGGTTTACTTTGGACTTTGGACGTTAGACGTTGGACTAACGCATGAGACTTTTCCACGGAACTGACAACGCTGAGATTCAGCGTCCCACGATCCTGACGCTCGGCGTTTTTGATGGTTTACATCTTGGGCATCAACTCATCGTGCGCACCGTAGTTGAAAGAGCGCATCAGACGGGTGCGGTTCCCACTGTGATCACGTTTGATCCACATCCGCGAGCTGTCTTGCATCCCGAATCAGCTCCGCCGCTCCTGCAAACTCTCGATCAAAAAGTGGAAGGCTTCGGCGTACTCGGCATCGAGCAGACGATTGTTATCCGTTTCGATAAAGTGTTTTCCCAAATTCGCGCCGAGGATTTTCTGTGCGACGTGGTCAAAGATCGACTACATGCTAAGGAGGTCTACCTGGGGCGCGGTTTCGCTTTTGGACATGACCGCGAAGGCAACATCGAACTACTGCGGCGCGTTAGTCAGGAACTCGGGTTCTTCGCGGATGAAGTGCCGGAAGTCCAGTTTCGCAATCAACGCGTCAGCTCCAGCAAGGTGCGCCAACTTCTCGCGGAAGGCAAAGTTAATATCGCTCGACGTTTATTGGGACGACCCTATGGTGTGGAGGGACGAGTAGAAAAGGGCGCCGAACGCGGCAGAACACTTGGTTTTCCAACAGCAAACCTGCATCCAAAGAACCGCGTCATACCCCGCAACGGCGTCTACGTGACGGGAACCTTGATCGATGGACAATGGCGTCGCAGCGTGACAAATGTGGGGTTGCGGCCTACTTTTGAGGCCGGTATGGAACCTTCCGTGGAGACTTTCGTAATCGATTGGGCCGGCGATCTGTACGGAGATGTGGTGCGGGTGCGTTTCCTGCATCGTTTGCGTGACGAAAAGAAGTTTGGTTCGGTCGCCGAGTTGAAAACGCAGATTGAAAGAGATGTTAACCGGGCGCAGAGTTATTTTGACCGCGACGCAGCCAGACAGCGTCTCGCTTTAGTTTAGAATTCAGGTGTGACGTTAGTCAGCATTCTATGAGTATCGAACAAGCATTAGTTCCAGTGCAGTTGAAGCCTTCCGGCAATGGCGCGTCGAGCTCATCTCTGAACGGCGCCGTCGTAACTGCGCCAGCGACGCCAAAAACCAGCGCTGCTCCGGAGCCGCTCAACGACGAGACGGTGGCGGCGATTTTAAATGGTCATGGGCTGCGCGGCTGGTGGCACGCGGCGCGAGTTGCACGCGTGCTAGGACTGTTCACACTGTATATCTTTCTCGATACCTATGATATCCGTGCTGGGTTTAATCGGCGCCACATCGAACGACTTCTTGACGAAGCCCGATCAGGAAATTTTACCAGCAAACTTAGAGCGCGCTGCCGTCAATTTCTGAGTCTCACACTCCATCACGCTACCAGATTACTTCGTCGCATAATCTTTCGCGGAGCTGAGGGCTCCGAAAAGAAAGATGAACGACTGGCAAAACAGGCCGTCTGGCTGAGAGCCAGCCTGATTGACCTTGGGCCAACCTTTATCAAGATCGGCCAGGCGCTGGGAACGCGTGCCGACCTTCTACCGCTCGCCTACGTTAAAGAGCTGGCGACACTTCAGGATCAAGTACCCGCGTTTCCGACGGCTGAAGCCTATGCGCGAATCGAATCGGAACTGGGTAAGCCCTTAAACGAGTGTTTCGCGGAGATCGACCACGAGCCCATCGCGGCAGCTTCGCTGGGCCAGGTATACCGCGCCCGGCTCTCATCCGGAGAAGAAGTGGCAGTCAAAGTGCAGCGCCCGGGACTACCTGAGACGATCAGCTTTGACATTGCGATCCTTTACCGAATCGTTAAGTTGATCAACCGCTTCTTTCCCGCCGCGAATGAAAACGCAGACTGGGAAGGCATGCTGCGCGAGTTTCACTTCACGGTGTTTGAAGAGATTGATTACGTGAAGGAAGGACGAAATGCCGACCGCTTTCGTTATAACTTCCAAACCTGGCGCGCGATTCGAGTACCGAAGATCTATTGGAACCACACAAGTCAAAAGGTATTGACGCTCGAGTTTATTCGCGGGACGAAGGTGACGGACCTCGAAGCGCTCGCTGCGCGCCGCATCTCCGCAGTGAAAGTGAACCGGCTTCTGGTTCGCACATATTTGAAGCAACTCCTGGAGGACGGATTCTTTCACGCCGATCCTCACCCGGGAAATTTGCTGGTGATGGATTCCGGCCATCTCGCGTTTTTCGATTTTGGCATGGTGGGCCGGATCACACCTCAATTGCAGTCGCGGATGATCGATGCTTTCTTCCATGTGGTCAGCCGCGACGTGGCCGGGCTCGGCCAGGACATCATTAATCTCAACTTTCTTAAGCCCGGCGTTGATCCGGAAACAATTCGACCGGTCGTCGAAAGGCTTTTCAAGGTTTATCTCAACCTCAAGCTAGGCGAAGTCAAATTCAAGGAGCTGACTTACGACCTGGCTGAAGTGATGTATGAGTATCCCTTCCGGCTGCCGTCAAACTTCACTTACGTGATGCGCGCGCTGATGACTCTTGAAGGAATCGGCATCGCCACAGACCCGGGCTTCAGTTTCTTTGAAACGGCGAAGCCTTTCGCGAAAGAGTTTATGCTGAAGCGCGAAGGCAAGGTTTTTCGAAAGTTGATCTTCGACAAGTTGACTGGCCGAGAAGATGGCAGTGGCCGCGTCGAATGGTCGCGAGTTTGGAAGCTCACGAAGATGGCTGCCGAGATGTACCTCGCGAAATGAGCAGGCCTGCGGCGGTTCGTTAAAGCTCAGCGAGATTCCATAGTTCCAGGCACTTACCCGAGTCCGGGTCTGGCAAATTTGAATGAGCCTACCGCTGCTAGTGCGATAACAACTGTTCCCAGGAGCCGAATCGCGCCTGCCACTTTTCCTGTTGAGCGTAACAATCCCAAATGGTCGAGCATGTAGTTCCAGTCATGTAATGAATCCTGGCCGCCCAGCAGCGGCAGCTGGAGCGCTACTGAGTCGCCCGCGTAAACTGAGACATTTAGAATACTCTGCCCGACCCAGAAGAGCACCAGCGCCGCCGAATAGTATTTGCCGTGGTACCAGAAATAGCCGACGAAGAGAGCCGGCATGATTACCTGGAAGAGCGAGCCTCCCGCAATCATCATGAATTCTCCAAGGGGTCTGAAGATGAGGTGGCCGGCTTCATGAATCACGAGATTTACGCCGTCAATCAGATGCCACTGCGAAGGGTCGTAGGCGCACCAAAGAAAATATAGAGTGGCGATTACAGCCACCGCTATTTTCGGTCGAGACATACTCACCGAACTATCGTTTACCACTGATTGCATTGAAGAGTAGTGGATAGGTTGCGAGCGACTGAGCGCGATATTGAGGGCGAAAACCGAAGAGGATGATCCGTCCCTTGCCCATGGACACTTCGACGAGTGCGGCCTTGCCGCGGATGCGACTGTCTCCTAACAGCCAACCCGAAAGTAGTGGGTTCTTGTTTGATGGATAGCGCGCGACGATGCGGACGTTGCCTTCGCTTCCAGCGGTCACAACTTCAAAAACGGGCGAGTCTTCTACCCACGCGATTGTTTCCCTCGACATTCCTTCCGCGATCGGATGTGAAGTGTCCAGCTCAATACGCAAAACCGATCCCGGCACAAAAAACTCTTTTTGGGAAACTCCGCCCACTACATTGCGAACGGGCAGTTTGAATTGTTCAATCGCAAAGCTTGAAGCTCGATTCAGAAAAACGAGCGTGCCTCCTTGTTCTACATACTCCCGCATTGCCTTCACGCCTGCCTGGCCGAGTCCGCCGGTGTACTCAGGCGGCATTGCACCCGAACGATATCCGTTGAGTAGTCCCGCCGGAGGCTGGTCCGGAATAACCAGCGCGTTGAATTTCTCGAGCGCTCCCAGCTTCACTTCCCGATCAGTCAGCGACTCATAACGAAAGCAGTCATTCGTTCGCGCAGTCTCTTCGAAAATCCAACGGGTCCACCCTTCGTCCATCGCAGGAACGAAGGATCGGTATAGCCCGTAGACTTTGCGTTGACCACAACCACTTAGCCACGCAGACTCCGCGCCTTCCGCGGCTCGCTTGAAAGCCAGGGGCTTGTAAATCGGCGTCACCGGCACATCCATCAATAAACCAAGCGAGTGGGACGTAACATCGTAGGGTTGAATAGGATGGCCTTCGGCGTCGCGCAGATTCGGATAAACCTGACGCTCCAACAAGGCCTTGGCAAACAATCCGTAAGGTTGGTCCAGAGGAATTAGCGTTGAGCCTTCGGCGAAGGTATCTCCGTTCAGACGGAATCTCTTAACCCCCTGAGTTTCAACACCTCCTCGTTTCAGGATGCTCAACAAAGCGTTTCGTCGCGTCCCGCCGTCACGATCATTTGCCTTGTACGGAATAACGAAAGCGCGCAGCTCGCCAGCGGCCCGCGGGCGCACGGCTTCCTTTCCGATTTCATAAAACCTACTCAACCAGCGTTCACGATTCGCGGAGGCGTGTGAAAGCAGTGTAAACGCCGCGCTGGTCATGTAGTTTGTGATGTCTCGCAGATTCCACTCGCCGGCGCGCCACACTGGTCCAAATTTTTCCGATTCCTTTTGCGGATCGTAACCTTCACGCGAACGCAACTGTTCAAACTTCAAGGTGATCGGTGACGCGATCCGCGCTGACGCAGTTTCGGAAAGAATGCGCACGCCACCGTGGTAATGCGAATACGCGCGCGCCGGAGTCCAGGCGTCGTAGGTGGAATTGGTTGTGATTCCTCTGAATGCGTTACTGCGCAGCTCGCGCGCCATGAAATTGCCGAGTTCGGTGTAGCCTTCAATGATTTGCCTCGGCACATTTGGTTCTACGGGCGCCATGTATGGCGGAAGAAACAGGCGCGCAGCGTATTCGCCCTGCTGGTGAATGTCGTGGACTATTTGCGGGTGCCAGACGTTGTGAATCTTATCAACAGTGATTTGCGTTTCCACCTGTGTGAACGCATACCAATCGCGGTTGTTATCATGGCCCACATATTTGTGATAGAGCTCAGGCGGGCTGGTGCCTTCGTAGGGAGTGCCCACGGTCTTGTCGTACCAGTTTTTGACGATGTCCACGCCGTCAGGATTCAAAGAAGGGACCAGCAGAATGATCGTATTCCGAAGCACCTCCAGAATCTCCGGTCGATCTGAGGATGCGAGTTCATGCGCGATCAGCAGGCTCGAGAGATATGAGCCGACTTCAGTCGAATGAATGCCACAGGTAATCAAGACAATGGTTTTACCGCGAGTTATTAGCTCCGCAGCTTTGCGGTCGCGTCCACGGGCCGCACCCAGCTTTCTTGGATCGGCCAACAACTCCTGGATCCGTTTGTATTCGTCGAGTCTGCCTAGGTTTTCCGGCATGCTGATCGTCGCCATGACAAACGGAGCGCCCATCGTGGTTTTGCCGAGGGCTTCAAACTTCACGCGATCGCTGGCACGGTCAAGTTTCTCAAAATAACTGACCACCTGATTCCAACTTGCGAGTTTGCGATCATCGCCGGGAGTAAAACCCAGGACCTCGGCGGGTGCCGGGATGTGCGCCGTTGAGGCACTGGACGATTCAGCGCGGCGCTGCGTCATCGCTGGGGGCGCAAAGAAGAGTGGTAGCAGGAAGGCTAGTGCAAGCGCGCGCGTTGGTGGTCGCATTTTGACCCCTAGTTGAAATGTATCGAAGAGAGCGTGGAAGTTTAATCGAAAACAGTCGTAAGGTTGAAGGGCTTGGTCCTGGAATCGCGAGGCCGTCGACCGCAATCCACCGCAAGTGCGAAGTCTAAAACGAGAGAAGACGGTTTCGCTGCGAGACTCTTTGCGGGCCAGGGCTCCCACAGTTCCAGTAAATCACTTATTCACCAATCAATTGGCTTGCCCCGGCGCGGGGGCCGCGTGTAAAGTAGCGGCGTCAATTAACCCCTTAGCACTCCCCGTTATATAAAACCTGGTTGGAGGTCTACTTCTAATGTCGAAGGTCATTGATGATTTTCACGTGCCTGTTGCCGAGAGTTATGCGACGCATAAGCCGTTTGTTCCTGCCGATGTAATACTGCCGGAGTTTACGGCTCGCGCTGTCATCGTCGGCGCAATTCTGGGAATCATCTTTGGCGCGTCGAGCGTCTATCTGGCGCTCAGGGTTGGGTTAACTGTATCTGCTTCGATCCCCATCGCAGTCATGGCTATCTCCATCTTTCGGGCGATGGGAAAAACATCGATTCTGGAAAACAATATCTCGCAGACGACGGGGTCGGCTGGTGAATCGATCGCTGCCGGCATTGTCTTTACCATGCCCGCGCTGCTGATACTTGGTTACGACCTTGAAATCTCGCGCATTACCTGGGTAGCGCTGCTGGGTGGGTGGCTGGGTGTGCTGTTGATGATTCCCCTTAGGCGCGCTTTGATCGTTAAAGAGCACGGGAAGCTGATTTATCCGGAAGGCACTGCCTGCGCGGAAGTCCTGGTGGTTGGTGAAAAAGGTGGAACCGATGCGAAGACGGTGTTCATCGGTTTCGGCGTTGCCGCTTTCTACAAACTTTTAATGAGCGGCGCAAGACTTTGGAATGAGGCGCCGTCTTACGTCATCCGCGGTTACCAGCGCGCGACGGTAGCGGCGGACATTTCGCCGGAACTGTTGGGCGTCGGCTTTATTATTGGACCACGCATCGCCTCGATGATGCTTGGCGGCGGATTCCTTTCGGCTCTTGTGCTGATCCCGATGGTTAAGTTTTTCGGCGCCGGCTACTCGGAGCCGCTCTTTCCGGTCCTCCCGGGTGGGCCGCTGATCTCAGCCATGAGCTCAGGTCAGATACAAGACCTCTACATTCGCTACATCGCCGCCGGTGCGGTGGCGACTGGCGGCATCATCAGTCTGGCGCGTTCGATGCCAACGATCATCAGCGCCTTTCGGTCGAGCATGGGAAGCTTTGGGGGCGGCAAAGGCAGTACCAAGAAGCAGGAAGTCCCTCGAACTGAGCGCGACATGCCGATGACGTTTGTGATAGGCGGCATCGTAGTCTTGTTCCTCGCGATCATGGCGTGGTTAATCTTCCAAGGCTCGCCGGGCAGCAGCATTCTGATGAACGTGTTGTCCGCGCTGTTGGTTATCGTTTTCGGTTTCTTCTTCGCCACTGTGTCGTCCCGCATCACCGGCGAAATTGGTTCTTCATCAAACCCGATTTCCGGGATGACTATTGCGACGATCCTGATCACCTCGCTTATCTTCCTGTTGTTGGGTATGGGCGGCGCTGATTCGCGCGTGCTCGCGCTCTCGGTGGGCGCCGTGGTTTGTATCGCGGCATCCAATGCAGGCACCACCTCGCAGGATTTGAAAACCGGATTTCTGGTGGGCGGCACGCCGGCGAAGATGCAGTGGGGATTGATGGTCGGCGCTACAACTTCCGCGCTGCTTATCGCCTACACTCTTTCGGCGCTGAATTCTACTTACACAAATTTACTCCCGCGCAACTATCCGACTTATCGCGCGACCGTCAGCGCGAATGACACGCAATGGACCAAGGGTAATTTGGCCGGCGGTCCCTACTACGTTCATCGTCTGGCAGAGGATCAAAAAGCTTCTGACGGCACGGCGATCGCTTCAGGTCAGTATCTGGTTAACCAGGCGGGTGAAATTCACTACCGCATTAATCCAGGCGTAGGCGGAGTGCGCATGGCTGTCTCGAATGAGAATTTGCCGACTACTCCATTTGCTACCGGTGGCAACGTTGCTGTCAGCGAAACGCGCCAGCGCGGACTCGATGGCCAGCTTTATCGAGTGGCAACGGTGAAGGAAGGCGAAAACACGAAGACGTTTTACGTGGATGATGGCGGAACCGCGAAGTATGCGGAAGTTGAAACTGGGCCGAGCTCCAAGTTTGACGCGCCCAAGGCGCAACTGATGGCAGTTCTCGTCGACGGCGTGCTAACGCAGAAATTGCCGTGGTCGTTGATTTTGATTGGGGCGTTTATTTCAATCCTGCTCGAAATTGTCGGCATCTCGGCACTGCCATTCGCGGTCGGCATGTATCTGCCGTTTGCAACGTCGGCCACGATCTTTGTCGGCGGCGCTGTGCGCGCTCTGGTGGAGCGCGTTGCTCGAGGCAAACGTTCGCTCGCCGAGGAGGAGAGTGGGCCGGGCGTGCTCTACAGCTCAGGATTGATTGCCGGTGGCACGATTGCCGGACTCTTGCTGGCAATTCCACAGGCGCTCGACAGCCAGATTCTAAATATTGGCCGCTTCCTGCCGGAGGCATTGCATGAAAGCATGATCATTGGACTAATTGCCTTTGGGGTGCTGGTGCTGACGCTGTATCGCGTCGGGCGATTCGGCCTCGGAGGTAAGAGTTCAGCCTAGCGGAGGCAAATGGCAACGCTTTTGGCCTGGCTATCCTCTATTAGAGTTGGGGCGCGCCTGTTTGTTTGAAGGTGGCCCCGACTCTTTTTACAATAACCGCAAGAGGACTTCTTATTCATGCGTTTTCAGCCACCCAGTAGATATGCGCACAGGTTCGGTGCGCTTCTCATTGTCCTGACTTTTGCAGTTTCCCTTTTTGCGCAAGCTCCTGTACGTACGCCGTCGGAAACGGTGCGCGAGTTTTACAAGGCGCTGCGCGAAAAGAGATTCAAGGAAGGTTGGGCGCTTTCAATATATGCCCCGGCTCTGGAAGGATTGAAGCAACAGGAATATGACGATCTGCGTCCGGACTTCGAACGCATCGCGGTCGCCGTAAGCGAAGGCATCCCCGCCAATCTTGAGATTACCGGCGAACAGATCAGTGGCGACACGGCGGATGTTTTTGTACGGCTAATGGATGTTGAAGGAAAGCCTAAGATCGAGCCCGTCGCTTTGATGAAGGTGAACGGACTCTGGGTCGTCGGAAAGCGTGAAGATCAGGAATTGGTAAAGAAAGCCGGGAAGAAGTTTTTCTTCAACGCGCGCATCGATGCGCATCACGACGACGTTCAGGAAATGTTTACCCGGATTTCTCTCGCGCTCCTGCTTTACTCCCAGCAACACAACGGCCAGTTTGCAGATTTACCGACCCTCATCGCGGCTGGGCTGGTTCCGAAGGATATTGAAGGGACGGCAACCACCGGTTACCGCTTCAAAATAAATGTAGCGCCCGGCGGAAAGTCGTGGAACGCTACCGCCGAACCGGCGCAATATGGCCGCACGGGCAAGCTCTCGTTTTATATGGATGCCGCCGGCGTCCGAAGTGCCGATGTAGGTGGTAAACCTCTTTCTCCCCCCAAGAATTAATTTCTGCTCCACACCTAACAAAAGAAGTATGTACTATTCCCTCGTTCGTTTTTTGCCTCGGTTCCTGTTCGCGGTCGTTCTGATATTGCTATGCGCAGGATTTTTTCACCCTCGCTCGGGCGAGGCTTTTGCGCAACCGAACATCGTTTACCGGTTGACGGAACCAACACTGCTGAGGTCGAGGTGGCCATCGTGCGAGCTGGCGCCATTTCGGGAAAGGTGATGCAGTCGAATCGCGCGCCGTTAAGGGACGTGGCGGTGAACCGGCGAGTATTTCGTCTTTGCTCGCCAGCGCGGCCAGTTGCCGGCGATTATCACTGAGAATTTCGTCAAGACCGAGGGCTCCAGGGCCCAGCGTGTAAAGCTTACTGCAGGTGAGACGAGCCGTCTCGAAGTGAAGATTCCCTGATTTGAGCGCCGAAAGCGATGATCGCCCGCCTGCCCGAATCTTTTTCTTGCGCCCCGGTCTCAAGCTCACTAGAATGATTTTTGACCTTTCCCGATGTTTCCTGGGTTAGCCCCCGTCCTCAAGTTACAAGACGCTTTTGGCCCAACCGGTTTCGCGCCGCAGTATAGAGAAGCGGAAACGGCACTCGCCGGCCTTTGATTCAATCTGGCGACTGCAGCGAGTGCAAAGTAAGTGGGGAGAAGAGATGGAACTGGCCCGTTCAGTAGTTTCGCGTTTCCGCCGGTACGTCGGTGAACGCCGAAAAGGGAAACGGCTTAAGGTTCGGCTGGCATTCACCTTGTCGATCTCCTCCTCGGCAAAGAGCCGGAATGGTGCGAAACGAACCAATAGTATTGATGGTTACACTCTAGACATTAGTCCCAACGGCCTGGCGCTCATCGTCTCTTCCATCCGCCTCGGCGAACAACACCTCGTGGGAGAAAACCGCAGTCTGGATTTGAATCTGAAGCTTCCCCAAGGTCCTGTGGAAATGACGGTCACTCCAGTCCGGTATGAAACTTTTGAAGAGGACGAGGCTCAATCGGGTTATCTGATAGGTGTTCAAATTTCCGAAATGCCGGATGATGATCGCGCTAAATTTTCCGCTTACGTGTCATCACATGGCAATGGTTGATGGTTCTGCGGCAACCCCCTAAACAAATTCGAGCCAACCGAAGACTTCCGGCACGTGGAAATTCGGTTCCGCGGTGAAGCTGGGTTGCCACGCGAGATACCGTTCGTTTCCTGCACCGATGCAGCGGAATAAATTCACCCGCCACTTCTCACCCTTCTCAGGTTTAGGAATTGAGTCGGACCATGGGATGCGTATCGCAATTGTCAGTTGATCGGCGACAATCGACGCGGCCACTGTCATTCCGGACTTGAACTCAAAATCAGTTTCGCGTTTCGCTTCTTGAAAACTGATACCCAGGTCTACCCACTCGCCGTTTGGCGCAGCTTCAAACTCAAAATACCGCGAAGGATTGCTTGGATCGGGCGCGATGAAAATTTCGCAAACGTCCCTGTGCCAGAGGCCAATTGTTTTCGTGTCGAGCTGCGGCTGCACACTAACAACTGGAGGCTCTGTCTGCCCGCCAATGAAGCGAACGCATAACGCGTGATCAGTCCACAGGATTCGCGCCTCGGCGTGATGATTGGCCGGAGCTGCTTCGCCTGACCACCTCCGTTTTATTTCCACCGGCGTCGCCGACTGCCAGTGAGAACTCTCGAGCTCATCCGGATTAATGTCGGCAGCAATCCAGGGCGCTTCAATCCTGGCTGGCGAGTTATTGGTCATCGCGTTAGGGCGTTGTACTTGCGTAATATTTCGAGTGTGCGAGGCAGTGGCAAGGCTTCGATAGTTTTGCCTCGGCCCGTCATTGTCGTTGCTCGAAATAGAGAGTTGTAAACAGCCTCTTCGGTTGCCTCAATGACGGCGAGAAACAAAGGTGACATAGCATCGTTGTGCAACAGAGGCACGTTACGCGGCGCGCTCCGCATGTTGATGTTGGGGGCAACGATCCGAAGCTCAGGCGTTGTCGAAAATGCGATTGCGTAATCGCCGCTGCCGTTTGACGCCGACGAGCCAGTGCGCGCGAGGCCCAACATCGTTCGTGCAGCGAGACGACGAAGATTACGCGCATCGATTGGAGCGTCGGTGGCGACAACTATGATTACTGAACCATCCGCTACATCAGTTTGAGACTTCTTGCTGGCGCGTGCGTTTTTGCCCTTATCGGAAGCGCTGCCTAGTTCGTCCCTCAGGTAAAACTGGCCCAACTCTTTCCCTACCGGCGCACCGTTGATAGTCAGCACACCGCCAAAATTGGTCTGCACCAGCACGCCTACTGTGTAACCACCCAGCGATGCCGGCAGTTGACGGGAAGCGGCGCCGATCCCTCCTTTGAAACCAAAAGCAATCGTGCCGGTTCCTGCCCCCACGGAACCCTCTTCAACTGGTCCACCACGGGCAGCCTTAAGCGCAGCCATCACATCGCCCGGCGTTATGTGACGACCTCGAATATCGTTCAACGCGCCATCATTTGTCTCAGCGACGAGCGGATTGATCGATTGCACATTCTCATTCCCCGGCAGCGCGAGCATGTAGTCCAGCAACGCATCGGCCACGCGTGGAACCGATAGCGTCGAGGTCAGCAGGATGGGGGTTTCAATTTCTCCGAGTTCGTTAACCTGAGTGGATCCCATCAGCTTGCCAAAAGCGTTTCCCAGAAACACTGCGCCCGGCGCTTTTTCGCGAAAGAGATTGCCGCGATGCGGCAGGATAGCGGTGACGCCGGTGCGCACATTGTCGCCACGAACAATCGTGATCTGACCGACCGTGACGCCGCTGACGTCAGTAATTGCGTTGAGCGGCCCCGGCTTCATGACGCCGACTATCACGCCCGCATCGCGCGCTCGTGGCCGTTCGGTGGGCCGTTGAGTTTCCGGGGCCCTGGTCTGAACAGAACCGGGGGGCGTTAACGCCAACAGGCAAATCAGAATGATCAGACTTGTCTTTAACATTGGTTTCCTTGGCGATGGACGACTCTGTAACCAAAACCTATAACAAACCGCGAACCCAGCCACCATCAACTTGCAAGGTGACGCCGGTGATATATGAAGCGCGTTCGGAAGCGAGAAAGACAACCGCCGCTGCAATCTCGTCAGGTTGTCCAATCCGGCCCATCGGGCCCTGTGTGGCCCATGACGCAATGATTTCCTCTTTTGATTTTCCCAAAGCTTTGCTGCGAGCTTCGGCGAGTTCTTCCTGTCGACCCGTGAGCGTATAACCCGGCGCGACATTGTTAACGGTAACGTTATCCGCCGCCACTTCGTTGGCAACGGTCTTGGCCCAACCGGTTAACGCCGCGCGCACGGTGTTTGAATAGAGTAATCCGTCAATGGGTTGTTTCGCGGAGATTGAGGTGATGTTTACTACGCGACCCCATTTCTGCGCGCGCATTCCCGGCACCACCAGCTTTGCCAGACGAATAGCCGATAGCGCGTTTAGTTCGAAGGCTTTTCGAAACGCGTCAAGATCGGACTCAGCAAAACTCGACACGGGCGGCCCGCCGGCGTTAGTCACCAGGATGTCGATGCGTCCTGCGCGTTCGTGGGCCAGACTCACAAAATGCTCAACCGCAAGCTCATCAGTAACATCAGCGCCGATACCGGCTACAGTAGCGCCGGTTTCATCGTGAATCTTCTGAGCCGCCTCGCTGGCGCGTTGCTCACCTCGCGAGCAAAGAAACACGCGAGCGCCTTCGCGAGCCAATTCGAACGCAACTGCAAAACCAATTCCTTTGCTGCCGGCGGCAACCAGCGCCACGCGATCCTTGATTCCAAGATCCATCTTTTCCTCTTTCCTGCGTCTTGCAGCGATACGCTAAAGCTTGAACTCTGAACTGCTAGCGTGAGTTCCCTGTGTAGTTTTCGTTTCATTGGAGTGATGGACCAGCACCTGCGCGATTGGTTCACGCGGTCCCTGGTCCCACCACCGTTCAGTCAAAAACCAGGCCAGGCCCGGCAGGAGAAAGAATGCGCCAACTCCAATCGTAACCAGTCTTGGCGACAGCTGGAAGCGATCGAGCAACTCGCCGATAAGATAATTTGAGGCCGCCATTGTAAGTGTCAGGAGAGCCAGCTCTGCCGCAAAGACGCGCCCGCGAAAATTATCCTCGACATCGCGTTGCAGCAATACTGTTGAAAATACCCACAGAATGCTGCCGCCAGTATGGGCAATGCCTAAAACGATGAGGGCGAGAACAAAGTTGGTGGCGCTCGCGAAGGCGATGTAACCGATGGCCCCGATCAGAAACGAGATCCCGATTGAAACCTGCATGCGTTTCTTGCCTTCGCCGGAAATTCGGCGCGCCACGATCGGCCCAACAGCCGTGCCGATGCCTCTGGCCGCGAAAAGGATTCCAATCCCAAGAGCCGCGCTGTTGCGAACCGGAAAAATCCGTTCGCCGAAAACAGCCAGCAAGGTCAGGATACCGCCGCCCAATCCCCATGCTGGTTTTACGAGCAGCAGGGCAAGCACCCGTGGCCTTCGTTTTACATAGCGCGCCCCTTCGAGAGTTTCAGAAATTCCGGTAGCACGCGCAAACGTCAACTTGCGTTTCTCACGCGCAGGCCGTTTGGGAAGTCGCACGCTGGCGATCAGAACGGCCGATAGGACATAAGTTAACGCGTCAAGAACAAACGAAACATCGGTGCCAAACCAGCCGGTTATTAGTCCACCGATTGCTGCTCCGAGGGTTAACATCACCGACCAGGTGACGGAGGAAATAGCATTGGCCGCCACAAGTTCACGGTCTGAAACGATTGATGGGATAACGGCAGTCTTTGCGGGTTCGAAAAACGTCGACAGTGCCAGCTGCATCACGGTCAATACATAAATTATCCACAATTGGTCGGCGCTCCGAACGAAGAGAAAACCCAGCACGACAAACGCCCGCAGCACGTCTGAGACGATCATGATCGTGCGCCGGCTGAAGCGATCCGCCAGCACACCCGAAAGTGGTCCAAACACGAAACTGGGCACAAACCGCGCAACCATCAATAATCCGACCGCCCGGCCAGACCCCGTCAAATTCAGGATAATTGTGTAGAGCGCGATCGTGTTGAACCAGTCGCCCATCTGACTGACGACCTGACCCAACCAGAGCATGCGAAAGTTACGATTGGAGCGAAGCAGCTCGATGTAACCTGCTGGGCGCGTTTCCGGGGTTGTTTTGGAGGTTGGCACAATTGACCGAGACCCAGGCTGGGTAGATGCGAAACCGCAGCTATCAAGCAACGAATTCCTGAATTACTCTCGAAGGTTGCCGCCCGATCGAGTCTTTGTCAACTTCCCATTTCTGAAAGCCAGTTAACTCTGTGCGTGGCGCCCGATGAATTGCAGAATGCCGTTCGCCTGAGCAGTTTGACTGCGTTACGCAATCTGACCTGTCACATTGATTTCAGAAAAGCGACTCTGATTCTGGAATGCACTGGTTCCAGTAAAATTCTCAGCATCCAGCCTATTCCTCTCGCCATTTTCCCGCGGCACAACAATTGAAAAGGGAAGAGCGCGGCTGAGAGGCCCATGGCTTCACGGACTCTCCGCACGGAGTCCGATGCCGCAAATTTTTCGAGGGAGTGGTTGGTCAATACGGCCACTCGATTTTTGACAAACTCTCACCCAGCACGCGAACGGTTTAGTTCGCGGCTTGCCCCGGAACCGGTGGCCAGAAGCAAAGCTGAGTTGCTCCCAGCTTTCTTCTGGCCCAAGGAAAAGGTGAGAGCTACTCAAGCGAGGTTCGAAACGGTTGTAGGGTTATGACGTTTTTTAAACCCGTTCGGAGAAACTGGAAACGTGAATGACTCGACTCGACGCAGCTGATTACAAGATCAATCCCCCGGTAGTTAGACAATCCATCTATCTGCACCTGGGAGAGCTTCTTCCCAACAAGAAACGTTACCGGTTGTTCATGCTTGCCGGTGGCGCTTTCATTGCTGCCTGGGCTATCGACCAGGCCTTCTCTCTGGCGACTCTTTCGCTGGCTATCTTCTGCTGCGTTTACATTGTCTACCTTGCAGGGGCTCGTTTGCGCGCCAAGTCGGAGGAAACCGCAGAACTCAGTCGGATTCATTTCGCCACCGCCGAAGCCCTGGCCACCGCGATCGACGCCAAGGATCAAACCACTCATTGCCACGTCCGTCGCGTCCAAATTTACGCCGCGGGGCTAGGTGACGTATTAGGACTCCCCAAGAATGAAATCGCGGCCCTCAAGGCGGGAGCGCTGCTACACGACATCGGAAAGTTGGCGGTGCCTGCGCACATCATCAACAAGCCCGGCCGGTTAACTCCCGCCGAGTTTGAAAAGATGAAAATCCATACGACTGTGGGCGCGCAGATTTTGAGTCGCGTTGACTTTCCATATCCGGTTACGCCAATAGTCCGCCATCACCATGAACAATGGGACGGTCTCGGTTATCCCGACGGGTTGAAGGAAGAACAGATCCCGATTACCGCGCGCATCATCTCCGTGGTTGATTGCTTTGACTCTGTCAGGGAAGACCGTCCTTTCCGGCGTGGCATGACTCGGGATGAGGCGATTGCGTTCCTACTGCGCGGTTCCGGAAATCATTTTGATCCCAAAGTAGTCGAGTTGTTCATCAAGCACTTGCCGGAGTACGAGGCTGAGATCGCCGCACTCGGATTGCTGCAACAATTGCCCACTAACGAAGCACGCGAACCGCTGGCGCTGAATGTCGTGGATATGACTCAGACCAGGGAACGCGGATCGTATATGGCCTACGACCAGATCAAGAGCGCACATCAGGAAGTTTACGCACTTTACGAAATTGCCCGGACCTTTGGATCGTCGCTCGACGTGAGAAACACAGTAGAAGTTTTGGTAGACAAGATTGGCCACGTCGTCCCGTTTGACACGTGCGTGGTCTATCTCTACGACGAAACCAAGAACCAGGCTACAGCCACACACGTTGCCGGCTTGAACGCAAACCTATTGGCCACGAGGAGCGTGGCCCTGGGCGAAGGGGTGACGGGCTTTGCGCTGGCAAACCGCAGTCCCGTTAATCAGCTTCATCCGAGTCTGGATTTTGCCGGTCTGGAAATTGAACGTGAATATCGTTCGATGGCCTCGCTGCCGTTGTTCAAAGACGAAATGTTGCTGGGCGCCATTTCAGTTTATTCGACCGAGTTGGAGGACTACACAGATGACCACATGCGCTTGCTTGAAACAGTCACGAGGCTGGCTTCCGACGCCCTGGCTAATGCAACACATCACGCGGTAGCCGAGTCGAATGCTTTGACTGATCCGCTGACATCATTACCGAACGCGAGGTACCTGGCACTGCGGTTTGATGAAGAAGCCGCGCGCGCGCGTCGCAACGGTCAGCCCTTCCAGGTAGTCATGCTTGATCTCGACGACTTCAAGATCGTTAACGATACCTTTGGACACAAAGTGGGCGACAAGATGTTGCGCGAAATGGGCCGCATCATTCAGGGCCAGCTTCGTGAGTACGACTTCCTCGCGCGTTACGCCGGAGATGAGTTTGTCGCCGTGGTCCAGGAACTGGTAGGCGATCAGGTTGACGACCTGATGCACCGGATTGAAATGGCGGTTTCGGAATTTGTGTTGCACGTTCGCGCTGGTGGTGAGGCTAAGGTTGGGATCAGTGTGGGAACTGCGACTTACGGAGTTGACGGCGAAACCCTTGACCAACTGCTGGTCTCCGCCGACCAGGCGATGTATCGCGCCAAGTCTACTCACAAGCTGGACAAGATCTCGCGTCTGACCATTCCCGCACCGGCTGCGCCACCTGAGTCGCTGATGGAGATTGAGATTACTACTGACAGCCTCGCGTCGGTTTCAGTGAACTAAGCCCGACGAACAAAGCGATCCACGAGATTTCACGAATAGACACGAATAGAAATTCGTCTCAGCTTGCGTGATTTCGTGGATCGTTGCTTTGCAGCAAACCCTTCAAGATCTCGTTGTCGCCGCGTAGCCCCTCTCTTGTTCCATCTTCTCGCTTAACAACTTTGCGGAACCTTCGCCGGTTGAAGTCGTGTTCAGGGTGAGGTTTCTTATGCAAAGAGAAAAGTTAAATCGAAACGGTTTTACGTTGATCGAGCTTCTGATCGTGATCGCGATCATCGGCGTCATGGCTGGTGTAGCTATCCCGCTTTTCAAGAGTAGCGTGCGCAAAGCTAACGAAGCGGCCGCAGTCAGCACTCTCAACAGCGTCAGAGTGGCTCAAGCCAAATATGTTATTGATCACAAGGGACAATACGGTACGTTTCGACAGTTGGTCGAAGAAGGGTATCTGGACAAGCGTTTCAACAATGACCAGCCTCACGAGCGCGGTTACATTTTTGTGATTACGCTTGTTCCGAAAGCTGAAGGAAAGTCAGCGTCATTCAGTGTAAACGCCAATCCTGAGCAGTCGAATGGTATCGGCGCGACCGGCAGAAACTACTATTACCTCGACCCTGATAGCGGAATTTGTTTTAGCACCACCGGACCGGCAACCGCCGCAAACGAGACTCTTTAATGAGAAGTTGATTCTGAATGCTCTCTGTGCAACCTTGGTGTTCTCTGTGTCTCTGTGGTGATCAATCGCTCGTAAGAATTCACCACGGAGGCACAGAGTACACAGAGGTTGCACAGAGGAAGGTTGAACCCTCTCGACCAACTACTTTCTTGACATTGGCATCCCGCATCGCTTTCAATCGTTTCCGGATTGAAACATGTCTGCTGCCATAACCCCCGAACAGAATTCCACGGTCCTGATAATTGACGACGACGAAGATGCGCGGGAAGAATTGTGCGCGGTTTTCGAGAATGCCGGCTACCGCGTCGTCGGTGCAAACGACGCGGCGACGGCGTTGCATTTGCTCCATAAAGGACCTTGCGATCTAGTTGTTCTTGAGCTCGCTTTACCTGGCAGCGACGGTCTTGCTCTCTGCCGAATTCTTCGCGCCCAACCCACTACCAGCAAGCTTCCCATCATCGCGCTGTCCAAAAACGATTCGGAAACGAATGTCATTAGTCGCGAGACGGAAGCGCTCGCCGCAGGGGCTGACGACTACATCGCCCGTCCTTCGTCTCTCGCTGACATTGTTTCCCGCAGTACAGCCCAGTTGCGCGCCGCTCAACGGGAGCAGGCGTTGATTGGGAGTAATCGTGAACTGAGATTTTTGGCGGACCTGGGGCGCGGTCTGCTGCAGGCCCTGGAACCGGATCAACTGGTGCGGCGCGTGGCGGGAGCGACTTACGAAGGCACCAACGCTGCGCTGTGCGCTGTCTTCGTCAAGTTAAACGAACAGAATGACGCCGTTTGCATATTCGATCGCGAAGGCAGCGCTGAGGACTCTTCGCTGCTGGAAACCGAACCGCTGGCAACGTGGCTGGCGTCACCCGCAGCAGTGCCTGGTCTAATCACTGACAAAAAGCGTTTCGTTCTCCACGATGAATTACACGCCGTGGAATACTGGGCGCCGCTCAGGTTCGGCGGCCGAACCAAGGGCGCGCTGATTGTCGCTTTTGACAGGCGTGAAGATTGCGACGAAACCCAGGGGCGGCTGATCGATGCGGCCGGACAACAGGCAGCGCTGGCGGCGCACATTTCAGTCCTGTATCAGGATGCTCGTGAATCGTCTGCAAATTTAGCGGTTGAAGTTGAACGGCGAACGGCTGAGGTAGAGGCACAGGGGCGTTTCATTGAGGCGATTATTGATAGCTTGCCGCTCTCGCTTTACGCGATCGATCGAAACTATGAAATCGTAGCCTGGAACCGGAACCGCGAGTTGGGCGAACTGGGAATGCCGCGTGGTTCTGTTTTGGGTAAAAATATTTTCGGCGTGTTGACGCGGCAGAAGCGAGAGGTGCTCGAAGCGGAATTCGCACGCGTGTTTGAAACGGGCCAGATTGATCGCATTGAACATGAAACGGCGACGGCCAACGGGTCTATCAAGCATTGGTTGATCAGCAAGTTTCCCATGTGGATCGATCGCAGCGGGGAAGTGTCACATGTGATCACGGTGGGCGAGGAAATTACCGGGCGCGTCGAAGCCACCCGGGCAGTCGCGCGCGCGGAAAAGCTGGCGGCCATTGGCAGGCTTGCCGCCGGCGTGGTCCATGAAATAAATAATCCGCTGGCTACCATATCGGCATGCGCGGAAGCGCTTGAATCCCGCGTGAATGAAGGCGCGTTTAGCGAGTCGGCAGCGCTCGAAGACCTGCGCGAGTATCTCGGATTAATTCGCAGCGAAGCGTTCCGGTGCAAGGCGATCACGAATGGCCTGCTGGATTTCAGTCACTCACGAACGCTGCAACACATTCCAGTTAATATTAGCGAAGTAGTCTATTCGGCTTTCCGGCTCGTTTCCCACCAGCAGCGCGGCGAAATGATAAAGTTTGAGATCGAAACTCCGGAAGGGTTGCCACCTGTTTCCGGCGACGCGGGACAGTTGCAGCAGGCCATCATTGCCCTCGCGACCAACGCTATCGATGCGATGCCGGACGGCGGCGTCCTGGGAATTCGCAGCAGTCGAAAAGGATCAAGCGTGCTGGTGGAGGTTAGCGATTCCGGCGCGGGAATTCCCGCCGTCGACATTCCGAAAATTTTTGAGCCATTCTTTACGACCAAGGAAGTCGGCAAAGGCACGGGTCTCGGCTTGGCAGTTTGTTATGGTATCTTAACGGAACACGGCGGCAGTCTCGACGTGCAATCCACAATCGGCGTCGGCACGACATTCACCATTACACTTCCGGCGATGGACCAGGACGGAGAAACCTGAGCTTGAGCGAGCAGAAGACAGCGCGAATCCTGATTGCCGAAGACGAAGCGAATCTTCGCCTTGTACTGCAGAAAGAATTGGAACGGCTGGGCTACCGCGTGCAGGTTGCCCCTGACGGCGAAGCGGCCCTGCGCAAACTCGAAGAGAGCAACGTGGATGTGTTGCTCTGCGACATCAATATGCCACGCATTGACGGCATGGAAGTTCTCCGCCGAGTTCACGAGCGACCAAATCCGCCGGAAGTGATCATGCTGACAGGGCAGGCGACTGTGGAAACCGCAGTCGAAGCCATGAAGCTCGGCGCCTACGACTATCTAACCAAACCTTACCGGATTACCGAGCTGGATGTACGCGTTAAGCAAGCCGCCGAGAAGCGACGCCTGCGGGTGGACAATCTTCGCTTGCGGGAACAACTGGCGCGCCAGTCCGGCTTACCTGAGATCGTTTCAGTTTCAGCCCCGATGACTGAAGCGGTCCGGCTCGTCGAGCGGGTAGCACCTTCCGAAGCTTCGGTTTTGATCACAGGGGAATCAGGCACAGGCAAGGAGCTCATTGCCCATGCGATTCACCGTTTGTCGAATCGCGCCGACGGATCTTTTATCGACATAAACTGCGCCGCGTTTCAGGAATCGTTGCTGGAGTCAGAACTCTTTGGTTACGAGGCCGGCGCTTTTTCCGGCGCGAAGGGACGCAAGCTTGGCCTGATAGAACTTGCCGACGGCGGCACACTTTTCCTTGATGAAGTAACTGAGCTCCCGGCACAACTTCAGGCAAAACTACTGCGAGCAATTGAGACCAGAACATTTTTCCGCGTCGGCGGCGTGCGCAAGGTTGAGGTCAACGTGCGTATAGTTGCAGCCACAAATCGAAATCTTGAGTCGGTCGTGGCAAACGAATCCTTCCGTTCTGATCTGCTTTACCGCATCAATGGTTTTCAGATCGATCTCGCGCCTTTGCGCGACAGGCCCGAAGATATCGAGCCGCTGGCACGTTACATTTTGAATCGCGAAGGTGGAACGGCCGTGCCCGAGATTGAGCCGCCGGCGATGGATGCGCTGCGAGCGTATAGCTGGCCTGGCAATGTGCGGCAGCTGAAAAATTGTCTGGAGCGTGCTGTAATTCTGTCGAACAATGGCAGGATCACGATCAACGAGTTACCGCCCGAGGTGTTGCGCCCGCCGTCAGTGTCGAGCGTTGCGCCGCTTGCGGGCGCACCAGCGCTGCCATCGGATGCGCCCTTG
The DNA here is from genome assembly GCA_963724185.1 of Pyrinomonadaceae bacterium. Taxonomy (GTDB): domain Bacteria; phylum Acidobacteriota; class Blastocatellia; order Pyrinomonadales; family Pyrinomonadaceae; genus PSRF01. The sequence continues at coordinate 1,640,151 of CAVRTN010000004.1, forward strand.
CCGGCTGCCACGCCCGGCGGAGTCAGCGCACCGACTGGTTCCCTGCGCGACGCGGAACGTCAACAGATTCTCTCTGCTCTCGAGCAAACTGGCTGGCATCGCGGAAAAACTGCTGAGATTCTTGGTATTTCACCCTCAACGCTCTATCGCCGCCTGCGCGATTACAATCTCGAACATCGTCCTCGATAATTCGCCGGAAATCGGCTTCTCTGCTTATTCTCAGCGTTTCTCCGGTTGGGCCAAGGAGGCTGCACCGCGGAGACGCTGAGGACACGCTCAGACGCGACCAAAAGGCGTTAACGCCCGTCCGTCACCATCTCTGGCCGTTTGGTCACATATCCTTTATTTCGTCCGCGGACTAGTGATATAGAGTCACCGTCCAAATCCATGGTCCGGCGTTTCCAAAAGTACAAAGGCAAGACAGCCTCCGGGAACGCAGATCCATTGCTTGGCCTCCCGCCAAAGTTTCCTATGCAGTGAAGACTTTCGCGAGAGTTGTGGCCCAACCTTCTCAAACTATAGGAGTATGAAAATGAGGATTCCATCTTACCTACCCTCAGGATCGTTTCGTGCGCGTTTACATCCAGGTCAATCCCTTGTCGCTGCGTTCAGCGTGTTGGGCGCGTTTATTTTGCTCGTGCTAGTTTCTTCATCTGCTTTGGCGCAGGGGAATGCCCCAGCTCCTAATATTGCAAGACTGACTGTCAAATCCAGTGTGCTTGGTGAAGACCGGGCGATCCTCGTGCGTACTCCGGCAGGATACGAACAGAACAATCAAAGCTATCCAGTGCTTTATCTTACTGACGGTGATGCCCACATGGGCCATACGGCCAGTACGATCGAGTTCCTCGCTCGCAATGGACGTATGTCTGAAACAATCGTGGTTGCCATCCCCAACACGGACCGCACTCGTGATTTGTCTCCGACCAAGCCGGATACAAAAGGAGCGACTGGCGCGCCGCAGTTTCCTACGGCAGGAGGCGCTGACAATTTTCTCAAGTTCATTGAAACGGAATTGATTCCGGACATCGAGAAGCGTTATCGCGTACGACCGTATCGCACTCTCGCCGGTCATTCGCTTGGCGGACTGTTCGCCATTCACGCGCTGCTGGCCCGTCCGGAAGTTTTCCAGTCATACGTAGCAGTCAGTCCCGCATTGCAGTGGGACAATCAGGTCACGGTTAAGCGAGCGGAAGACTTTTTCAAGAACCGAAAAGAGTTGAATGCGACGCTATTTGTTTCGCTCGGCGATGAGCCGGGAGGCATCGAAGATGGTTTCCACCAGTTTAAGCAAATCCTCGCTAAGAATCAGGTGAAAGGATTTGACTGGGACGCACAGCAATGGGCCGACGAGGACCACGGATCAGTGGTGATGCGTAGTCATTATGTCGGCTTGCGCAAGATTTACGATGGCTGGCAGATGCCGCGTGACCGCGACATGGGCACGATCGCCGGCGGGTTGAAAGGCGCCGACGAACACTATCGCAAGCTGAGCGAAAAATTCCGATACGAGATTCAGGTTCCGGAAGCGATGGTAAACATCCTGGGTTATCAAGCCCTCGGGGGTGGTAGAACCGACGAAGCGATCGCTATTTTCAAACGCAATGTGGAGCGCTATCCGGAATCCGCTAACGTTTACGATAGCCTCGCGGAAGCATATGAGACGACCGGCAAGCTCGAACTCGCCGCTCCGCTTTATGAAAAGGCGAGCACACTCGGGCAGAAGAACAATGACCCGAATGCCGCGCTTTTCACTGCTAACTTCACGAGGGCCAGCGATAAATTGAAACAGGCTGAGGCTAAACCGTCCGAACCGGTTAAGAAGAGCCAGTAGTCGCGCTTGCAAGTTGCCGCCGGCCGGATCGGGTGGGTCCGGCTAGCTGCCTGCGGCTCTGCCGCTTGATGCGTGGAAGTCTTCTGATTTCCAAACGTGTCGAGCGGCAGAGTTGTTTTGAAGACAGTGAAGGGTGAAGGGTGAAGAGTGAAAAGTGAAGGGTGAAGAGTGATGAGTAATGAGTCTCCAGTCAAGAGTCGTCAGTCGTGAAGCAATCACTCGTCAGTCCGGACGTAAAGGCTCGTCAGTCGTGAGGTAAACACTCGGGATTCCCAACTTTTGCCAGTTTGCGCCATACTTCGCGTATCTTTCTGCCCACTGCCCACTGCCCACTGCCCACTGCCCACTGCCCACGGCTCACCGCTCCTACCGCCCCTGGTTTTGGCGTTCAATCATCCAGTCAGGATAGCGTTGCGCGGGCGCGGTGGTAGCCGAGAGTTGCGCCAATTCCTCCGGGCTCAACTCCAACTCAGCTGCGTTCAGATTGTCCTCCAACTGAGACATCTTGTTTGCGCCGATAATGACTGAGGTAACGGCTGGTTGGGCCAGGAGCCATGCGAGCGCAACCTGCGCCACCGATGTCCTTTTTTGTTTTGCGATTGCCTGCAGCGCTTCCACGGCGTCAAAGCCGCGCGTTTCGTCGATTGGTGGGAATTCAAAACCGGAGCGGCGCGCGCCTTCCGGCTTGGTATTGTCCCGCTGGTACTTACCGGAAAGAAACCCTCCCGAAAGCGGCGACCACGTCAGCAATCCCAGATCCTCCTCATCACACAGCGGCAATAGTTCGTGTTCCAGATCACGCCCAACCAAAGAATAGTAAGCCTGCAACGAGACAAACTCGGCCCATCCGCGCGCCCGGGCCAAATAGAGGGCCTTCATCAGGTGACGCGCTGACCAGTTTGAGCACCCGATGTAACGCACCTTACCTTGCCGCACAATGTCTTCGAGCGCGCGTAACGTCTCTTCCATCGGCGTGACCTGGTCCCATCCGTGCACCTGAAACAGATCCACATAATCCATGCCAAGCCGGCGCAAGCTTTCCTCTATCGACGCGAGGATGTGCTTTCGCGTTAACCCGACGTTGTTCACGTCGCCGGTTCCGAGTGTGGCCGCTTCGCTCATCGGGCTGCGGACTTTGGTGGCTATGACGACACTGTTGCGGGCGGACGACGATGCTTTAATTGCGCCGCCCAAAACAATTTCAGACTGGCCGTAAGAGTAGACATCTGCCGTGTCGAAGAAGTTAACTCCTGCCTCCATGGCTTTGGAGACCATCTGGTTGGCGTTTGCCTGATCGACGACCGCGATGCCGTAAAAGTTTTCACCAAACGTCATGGTGCCGAGACAGAGTTCTGAAACTTTGAGTCCGGTACGACCAAGTGTGGGATATTTCATGCGTCCCTCCGCGGGCAATCGTAAATGCGAAACCTGCAATCAGCAATCGGCGATAAGTAAAGAGCAGGCAAACCGCACCCAACCAACTTGAGCTTTGCGCCTGCTCGGGCTCTTGATCTCGGGGCGAGGTATAATGTGGGAACGTTTTAGAGCAGTGGTTTGGGAGGAAATAATGAGCTGGAATCGCCCTTCAGAATTGAATCAAGCTTCGATGCAGGCAGATGTCGGCGTGAACGACGAACGCGTCGGCGCATTCCTGAGTCGTGTCTATGGATGGATGTTTGCGGGCCTCTTGATCACAGCCGTTACGGCATTTGTAGTGGCGTCGTCGCCCCAACTCATCGCTCTGGTCTTTCAAAATCGCCTCTTGTTTTGGGCGCTGCTCATCGCGGAGCTTGGCCTCGTTTTCTACCTGTCTGCGCGTGTAGACAAGATAGCGCCAGTGAGCGCGGCGGGGTTGTTTATCTTGTACTCTGCGCTCAACGGGGTGACGTCATCGGTGATCCTGCTTCTTTATACGGGGGCTTCGATCGTTTCCACATTCATTATCACGGCCGGAATGTTTGGCACGATGGCAGTGTTTGGCACCGTGACGAAAAGAAGTTTGGCGGGCTGGGGCCAGTTTCTCTTCATGGGTTTGATTGGCATCATCATCGCTTCGGTTGTGGGCTTCTTCATTCAGAGTGACGCAATGCAGTTTGTGATCTCGGTGGTGGGTGTAATCGTCTTCACCGGATTAACGGCCTACGACGCGCAACGTATGAAACAGATGGCGGTTGCACTGCCAGACGGGCGAGTGGGTTCTTACGCGGTGGTCGGCGCGTTGTCGTTGTATCTCGATTTCATTAACCTCTTCTTCTTTATCCTGCGACTGAGCGGAGGTCGGCGCGATTAGAACAAAGCAAAAGCCCACCTGTGAGGGAGGCTCGCTATTTTTCGAGGGCGCGGGTAGATGTTAATCCCGCGCCTTCAATTGTTTCCGATCAATCTTTCCACGGTCATTCTTCGGCATGGAATCAATGAATTCGATCCAGCGCGGGTATTTGTAAACGGCGAGGTGGGATTTCACAAACTCCTTTAGCTCCTCCGCCAGGTCGCTCAACCGACCTTCGGCGCTCTCACTTACAGTCAGGTTACTGCTCCTTAGCACAATGAAAGCCTTAGGTTTGATAAGGCCATCACCACCATCGTGACCAATTACGGCACACTCGGCCACGGCCTCATGCTGCAGCAGGCAATTCTCAATTTCTGCCGGCGCCACGAATATTCCAGAGACCTTCAGCATGTCGTCGGTGCGACCGTGATACCAAAAGTAGCCCTCATCATCGACGTGAAACTGATCTCCAGTGGTGCACCAGTCGCCTGCAAAAGTCGCCTTGGATTTTTCGTGCGCATTCCAGTAACAAAGTGAGGCGGAGTCGCCTTTGATCCTTAAGGTACCCATCTCGCCCGTAGCAACTTCTTTGCCCTCCGCATCGATAATCCTCGCCTCGTAACCAGAAACAACTTTGCCGAGACTTCCCGGTTTTACGTCATCAGGCCGATTTGTGATGTAGATGTGAAACATTTCCGCTGAGCCGATGCCGTCGCAGATTTCCACACCCACAGATTCCTTCCAGCGCGAATAGAGTTCAATTGGCAGAGCCTCGCCCGCCGAATAACAGAATCGCAGGGTTGAGAGATCGCGGCTACCAACATCCGGGGAATTAAGCATCAGATTGATCATGGTCGGCACGGTGGTGAGAATTGTTGGCCGGTAACGCTCAATCATTTGAAAGAGTTTTTCGGGAGTGGAGCGTTCGGAAAAAAGCGCTGTCGCGCCGCCCAATGCAAAGGGAAACAACAGATTTGTGCCCGTCGCGTAACCAAAGAACAGCTTGGGCACGGATACGGTGAGATCGTTTTCGTTCACACCGATCGTGCGTTTCGCAAACACCTCGGTGTTGAATGGCAGATCGTGTTGCAGGTGAACGGCGCCTTTCGGATGCCCGGTCGAACCTGAGGTGAATAACCAGATGGCGATGTCATCACGATGCGTGTCTGCCGGCGTGCACTCATCATCAGCAGAACTTACGGCCGCTTCGAAAGAGGGCCAGGCCACCGCGGCGTTGTAACGCAAACTGGTAGTTTCCGGTTCTTCTTTGGTGCCGGTACGCAAACTAACAGTTTGCGTTACACCCTGCTGGCCCACGACCAGCACCGCGCGCAGATAGCGTGCGCCTTCAACAGCTGCCAAAAAAGTTTCTCGCAACGATTCGTGAATCACTGCAACGCGCGCGCGGGTGTACTCCAGATAATATTTGTAATCCTCCGCCGGCAGCAGCGGATTGACCATCGTGATCACCGCACCGATGCGCGCCGCGCCGAACCATGTCCAAACAAACTCCGGACAATCGGGCAGTACAATCAACACCCGCTCTTCTATCGCAACGCCCAGATCGCGTAGGGCATTGCCAACGCGATTTGACCGGCGTGCGGTTTCGCCATAGGTGAAGGTTTGGTCTTCGTAGTAGAGACAGATCTTGTTTTCGCGGCCTTCCTCCAGATTGTGGTAGAGAAAGTAGTCCGCCATGTTGAAGCGTTCGGGAAATTCGGGATTCAAGGCATTCGGTCCTCTCGGATTAGTAACAGCAGAAAAGTCCGAAGTCGGGAACTACTTCGTGGGTTGGCTTTCGGTATGACCGGCAAACGGGCAGCCCGCTTCACCATGTTTGGTGTCGAGATAGGTACGCGCCTCCCAAAGTTCCGGAAAGAATTTCTTGTCCAGCGTGGTTTTTAGGTAGCCAACCCCTTCGGATCCGCCGGTGCCGCGCTTCGTGCCCACCATGCGTTCGACCATTTTGATGTGATGAGAACGCCATAGTGAGAAGAACTCATCGTGTTCAAGCAACGCTTCGGCAAGCTGAAACTCCTCGTATCGATCTTCAAAATGCGTCAGCACTTCCAACACCGCGCGCGCGCGTTTCCCGTGGGCTGTTTTGCGCTCTTGTTCGTCGGCTGATGAATCGGCTGCGGGGGCATCCAGGCCGCGCGCGCTTAGCGCCGCGAAAAAAGCATCGGCAAGAGAGGGCCCATTGAAGCGTGTTTCGAGTCGGCCGTACGCAAATTCATCCGCCCGAAACTCGTTGAGAATGTTTTTTTGTTTCTCGCCAGAGGCGAATTCGATCTCGCGAAACTGCATCGACTGAAATCCGCTCGCGGGATTGAGTTGGTCGCGAAATCCCAGGAAGCTAATCGGCGTCATCGTCTCCAGAATATGAATTTGGGTCACGAGAAGTTTTTCAATTTCCACCACGCGCCGCATTGCTCGGGCAGCCGCGGCAAGCCGGTCTTCACCCATCAAGATAATCGCCGCATCTATCTCGTGGAGTATTTGTTTGAACCAGAGCTCGTAGGCCTGGTGAATAGTGATGAAAAGCAATTCATCATGATGTTGCGGATCCGAGAGGCAGTCCTGAAGACCAATCAGGTCGGCGACGCGCAGGTATTTGTTGTATGAAAGCGTTGACTGCTCTCCGTATTGGTTTGGCATATTTTCAGTTGGCAGGAAAGCCCGGCGTTTCACAGACGCGCCGCGCCTGAGCCAGATGTCGCCAGCCATGGACCACGGTGACTACGAAAGCATCGGCCAGGCTATAACGCATTAACGGCGTAACCGGCGATCGCAACCGCGTTTTGTTGTAGTCGACTCCTTCGGCTTGACGAACGACGCGAATAAACTCGCCTTGCTGCTTTAAAAACTTCTCCAGCACATTTTCGATCGCGGGAGTATGTAAGGGCTGAAAGACTTTCGGCGATGACACTTTTCTGGTGGTTTCCGGTTGCACCTGTTTGATTAGCCAACCTCCCACCCAGCTCGGCCGATAAGGAATGGACGAACGCACGGGCCACTTCTCGCTGCCTCGCTTGATAGCGGTCGCAAGATACGGTTCAAAAGCCTTACTCGTCGTCGTCAGGTGGTCCACACACTGGGCAATGCTCCAGCTTCCGGGAGCGGGCGTCCAGCTCAACTGCGCTTCACTTAGTCCTTCCATCAGAGCCTTCGCTTCAGCGCTGTTTTTTTCGGCTTCCAACGTGATCGTTTGCAAAAGATCTGCCGATTCAAGGAATTGGTTCATGGCAACAACTCCTTTCCGATCAAAACGCTGCGCCAACTCTTCCGGCTGTCTCATAAGCCGCGGTGTCGCGAATTTTCTTCATTTCGCCAATGACAAGTTCCAATTCCTCATCATTGTTATAAAAATGGGGAGAGATACGAACTCCTGCACCGGGTCGATAGTCGACAATGAATTCGCGGCGGACCAGTTCTCTGGTGATCGCTGCTGCGTCGTCATGGCCGACAGTTATTGTGCCGCCACGGTCCGACGGACTCTTCGGGCTGGTCACTTTAAAGCCGGCCTCCTCGGCGAGGGAGATCAAGCGAGTAGTTTGCCTGATGCTCTTCTCTCGAATGGCCTCGAGCCCGATTTCATTGATGACTTTATAACCCGATCGCGCAGCATAGAGCGCCGGAATCGCCGGCGAGCCATGCAGAAAGCGGCGAATTCCCGAGGCGTAACGAAGCTCTGTGTCGAAAGCAAACGGCTCTTCGTGGGCCATCCACCCGGTAGTTTTTGGTTCCAGGTTCTCATGCAGGTCCGGGCGCACGTATAGATACCCGGCGCCTGGCCCACCGCAGAGCCACTTAACCGATCCGCCGGTCGCGAAATCCACATTCAAGTCCTTGACGCTGAAAGGAACAGTGCCAGCAGATTGATACGCGTCAAGCACAACCATCGCTCCAACTTCATGAGCGCGCTCGGTAATAGCTTTCGCATTTTGGAGGAAGCCACTCTTGAACAGGACGTGCGAAAAGGGAACCAGCAACGTTTCTTCGTCTATCGCTTCGAGAAATCGATCCAGCTTGATAGTGATTCCGTCGTCAGACGGAACTGTCTCAATTCTCAGTTTCCCGTCGCGAGCGTGAGCTTCGTAAACGTACATCACCGACGGAAAATTCAACTCGGAGTAAACGATCTTGTTTCTCTTCGGGGTGGGTGCCAGACACGACAGAATTAGCGACTGACAAATTGAAACATTCTGATGCATGACCACGCTGTCGCGCGCGGCGCCGATGATGCTCGCCACGTCATTGCCAACTGTGACGGGCATGTCCCACCAACCTTCGGCCCATGCGCGCACGCCCCGCGTCGCCCACATGTCGGCATACTCGGCGAGCTGCGCGCTCGTTTCCCTGGGCATCGCCCCGAGGCTGTGTGAAATGAGATAGACAGTCTTGTCGAGGATGGGAAACTCACTTCGCCACTTGAGAAGGTCGTCAGTCAATAGTTTCAACTCCGCTGAATATGATTTACGTTTAATTTATCATACCAGGGTGCGATTAATCAGCAGGAGCGCTCACTCGTTTTGAGTTTCCGTTCCTGCCAGTTTGTTTCATCGTGTTAGAGTTGGACACGAAACGATGTGGAAGTTTAAGAACCCGATCAGGCATACGATCCCGCAAACCCGATGGCCCTCCGCCGCGGAAGCAACCTCGTCCTTGCTTTATCAACCGATCAGGATTGGACCAACCGCAGCCGGCAATCGCACGTGGGTGCCGGCAATGGTTCCCTGGCGCGCGACTGAGGACGGCTTTGTCACGCCCGAGGTGCTTGATTGGTACCGGCGTTTCGCGGAAGGGCGGTCAGGGGTTTTGGTTGTCGAAGCTACTGGTGTTCGCGATATTCCCAGTGGTCCATTGTTGAGGATCGGCCATGACCGGTTTATTCCCGGGCTCACTCAATTGGTGCAGACGGTCAGGGAAGCAAGCCATGGCGAGACAAAGCTCTTTATTCAGCTGATCGACTTCCTTACGGTCAAGCGTCGTCCTGAAAAACAAAAATATTTTGAACGCTTTCTCATCGTTGACGATCGGCATCGACAAGCGTTGGCCGATCTCGCCAACGAATCGCATTGGCTGGATGCTTCCGAGTCAAACGTGCGGAGTTTTCTGGCGCAGGCGCCGGACGAAGTTGTCGACCAGGTTCTCAATGCACGTGAGCTCGAGGCGCTTCGGTTTGGATACAGAGAAAATGTGAACGACGTGCACTTAGCGCACGTGCGCGATTTGCCCAACGTGTTGCCACAGATTTTTTCCGAGGCGGCGGGCCGAGCGCGTGACGCAGGCTTCGACGGCGTCGAGCTCCACTACGCACACGCTTACACGATGGCTGGTTTTCTCAGCGCCTTGAATACTCGAGATGATGGGTATGGTGGCGCCCGAGAGAATCGGGTGCGCTTGCCGCTCGAAGTTTTCCGAATGGTGCGCGAAGAAGTGGGCAACGACTATGTGGTGGGCGTGCGCTTTCTGGGTGATGAAGTAATTGAGGGCGGCAACCGGATTGAGGACGCGATCTATTTCGGGGTTGAGTTTGCCCGCGCCGGCTTCGACTTTCTTTCGCTTTCGAAGGGGGGCAAATTCGAAGATGCGTCGCCGCCTAAAGTGGGCCAGGCGGTTTATCCATACACCGGCCGGAGCGGTTACGAGTGCATGCCGACCGTCCTTTCCGATGCAGCCGGACCCTTCCTGCGGAGTGTTCCCCTTGCTGAGGCAATCAAACGTGCGGTAAACGAGGCAGGGTTTGCGACACCGGTCGTGTCGACGGGTGGGATATCGACTTTCGAACAGGCCGAAGAAATTTTGCGACGAGGGCAGGCAGACATTGTTGGGTTGGCCAGGCAGGCACTGGCCGATCCCGATTGGTTCCTGAAAGTGAAACTCGGGCGAGGTGGCGAGGTGAGGCGCTGCACCTATACAAATTATTGCGAAGCGCTCGATCAGGCGCACCGTCCGGTGACTTGCAAGTTATGGGATCGAGCGGAACTCGACGAGCCGGAAATCTCGACGGTTGATAACGGACGGAGACGATTGCTGGCGCCGGAGTGGAAGAGGTAGTCGGCAGACGCGGGACAAACTACAGAGTCGGCAGACGGCAGCTGCAGTCGGCAGGAGCGGTCTAGTAGAACAACCGGTTATTGATGCCGACTGCCCCCGTCGTCTGCCGTCGGCGGTCTGCCGTCTGTTATTTCCTTCTCGTATTGCGCGATAAATTCCGGATCCCGCCGTCGCAAGTCTTCGTCGTCCACTCGCCCGCTGCGTGTCATCAGAGCGTAAGCCAATTCTATCGGACTCAGGTTCATGTAATCACGAGCGTTTTCAAACCAGCGCATGCTGTCAAAAGCAGCCGCTTGGTATTCTGCAATCACCGGTTTACGATTCAACTCAAAAGTGGCCAGCGCATCTCTAATCCGGTCAGCGGTTTGGAAACATTTGTGTAGAGCAATCGCGTCTTCCAAAGCGAGTTTGGTCCCTGAGCCGATCGAGAAATGCGCAGTGTGTAGCGCGTCGCCAAGCATCACAAGATTCTCAAACAACCATTCCTCATTTTTCACCAGCAGAAAATTGATCCAGTTTGACTTGTTCGAGAGCAAAGGTGCTCCGTCCAGGTCCGCCTTAAACACCTGCTCGAGATAGGCGCGCGTTTGATCGTCGTCCATCTCAGAAAAGCCGGCGGCCTCCCAGGTGTTTTTGTCGCACTCGATAATGAATGTGCTCGTGGTCTGGTTGAACTTATACGAGTGGGCAGCGAAAACACCGGCTTCGTTTTCACGAAACGTCAACGTAAGGCCATGGAACAATCGGTTGGTGCCATACCAGATGTAGCGGTTGGGTCGAACATCGAGATCGGGCCGGAAATGGTTGGCATAGTCTCTTCTGACTGTGCTGTTTACGCCGTCTGCGGCCACCAAAAGATCGCACCCGCTCCGTAGCGATTCAACATCTGAAACCTCGCTGCGAAAAATTAGTTCGACTCCGAGCTCTTCGCAGCGTCGCTGAAGAATCTTCAACAACTGAAGCCGCGCGATTCCCGAGAAACTGTTGCCATGAATGGAAATCTTCTCGTCGCGATGGACGACATCGACGTTGTCCCAGGCTTCAAAATTTCTGGTGATTTCTGCGTGCGACTCCGCATCGGCAGCGCGAAGGTTCGTTAAGGTCTTTCCGGAAAACACGACGCCCCAGCCGAAGGTATCGTCTGGACCATTGCGTTCGTAGATTGTGATCTCATGTGTGGCGTCAGACTTCTTCATCAGGATTGCAAAATACAATCCTGCCGGGCCCCCGCCAATGATGTTGATCTTCATTCATGTACGACAGGCACTCCTGCCTGTCTGCTTTCTTCGGACGGCAAGCTAAACGGAGGACAGACAGGAATCTGTCTAGCGCGCTTCATCAAAAGCATTTCTCAGCAGATCACTTACACCAAGCGTGTCGGCCCACTGATTCAAATAGGCGAGATCCAAGCGCTCCGCCGAGGCCCCAATCATGCCGACCACATCACCCCATTGAGTATTCGAAACGCGTCCGCCTGAATGGTACCAACGCAATTTCGCCAAGATCGTGTCTTCGACCGTGGCCACGTAAACCATCTGCTCGACATCGGGCGCGATCTGTCTCAACTCACGACGCTCCAGCTGGTTTCTGGAGAAGGGATCGGACTTGGGGATAAAAATGTCGACCTTGAAAACCGAGTCAAAGTGGATCGCGTTAAATGATTGTCGCTGGTCAATCGCGTCGCGGACGGCATTTTCATCAACGTAAAAATTGTTTTTGAGTGCATCAAGAAGCGGGATGACCTGCGCCGGTTTTACGTCGGCGACGAGATCAATGTCAGCAGTTGAGCGGTATATGCCGTGCAGTGAACTGGCAAGGGAGCCGACCAACACGTAGTTTATCTGTTGCTGCTCCAGGATGCCGGCTACCTGCGACAAAACTGCGAAAGGACTTTGCATCGGCTAATATCCTTCCTGCTTCGGGTCAAAGCCATAGGCGCTAATCACATGCTGGCGCGGAAGCACACGGGCAATGAACCTTCTGCGAACTTCTTCATCGGTCGCTTCGGGGAAATGGTGGGCAATATCGGCCAGAACCATCTGGCGTGTGGCTTCAGTCAATTCGAAAGCCAGTTTCAGTCGCTTCCACGCGGGCAGGCCGCGCATTAATTCAAACTGCTTTCGTTGCGCGTTGACTGATGTATCTGCTGACAGAGGTTTCATACTGCAAACTTTTTGAGCATAACTGCCACTAACGCTCGAAGGTCTACTCCTTCATTAACTGGCTGGCGATGATTAGCTTCTGAATCTCAGACGTTCCTTCGTAGATTCTAAGTGCGCGAACGTCGCGATAGAGCCGCTCAACAATGCTGCCGCGCAGGAGGCCTGACCCGCCGTGGATCTGGACCGCCTGATCGATGATTCGACAGGCCGCCTCCGTCGCGAAAAGTTTTGCTTCGCTTGCCTCGCGAGTGACGCGTGCTGCGCCAGTATCCTTCAAATGGGCGGCGCGATAAACCAGCAGTCGGGCCGCGTCGAGTTCCGTCACCATGTCCGCGAGTTTCTCCTGGATCAACTGGTGCTCGCCAAGTAGTCGTCCGAATTGTTTGCGACTGCCGGCATACCGCACCGACTCATCGAGCGCGCGTCGGGCCATGCCACAGGCTGCTGCGCCGACACTGGCGCGAAAAGTGTCCATCGTCCGCATCGCCAATAAGAAGCCGTCGCCTTCCGCACCCACCATGTTCTCCGCCGGCACGCGACAAGCTTTAAACTCAAGCTCGCCAATTGGATGCGCCGCGATCATCGCCGTGCGTTCGACGACGTTGAAGCCTGGCATTTTGGCGCCGACGATGAACGCGGATAACGAAGCGCGGCCATTTGCGTCAGTGCCGGTACGGGCAAACACCGTGTAGAAGTCGGCGACTCCGGCGTTTGAGATGAAACGCTTGCTGCCGTCGATCACATAGGTGTCGCCGTCGCGCTGCGCAGTTGTTTTGATCGCGGCAACGTCTGAACCTGCATCGGGTTCTGTCAAAGCAAAGGCCGCGATTGCCTTTCCCTCCGATGCGCGTGACAGCCAAAAATCGCGCACGTGCTCAGGTGCGGCAAGGCTGATCGCATAGGTGCCCAAACCCTGCATGACAAACGCGAGGTCCGCCAACGGGGAAGAATATGAAAGCGCTTCGCGAATTAAGCAGAGGGCGCGCACGTCAAGCTTCGTCCCCGGAGATGCGACCGCATAGCTCAACACGCGCGCCTCAGCCAGCGAGACGACAAACTCCCGAAGCTGCGCGTCGGTGTCGCGCTCTTCAGCAGCGCGCGGTTCGATCTCCTGGGCGACGAATGCCTGAATATCTGCCGCCAACGTGCGGTGCTCGGCCGTGAAGAAGGGAAGTTGTTCGATGAACTTGTCCATAAGTTATTTGCAGATCAATTGAATTTTGGTTTGCGCTTGGCAACAAACGCTTCGTACGCTTCGCGATAATCGGGGTGTTGCATGCAAATGGCCTGCGCTTGTGCTTCGCATTCGAGCGCTTCGTTGAGATTCATATCCATTTCCCGATTCAGCATTTCTTTGGTCTTGGCGAGCGCGAAAGTCGGACCCGCGGCTAAGCGTTCGGCAAAATCATTCGTAGTCGTCACCAACTCTTCGCCTGCGACTACCTGATTATAGAGCCCAATCGCTTCAGCCTCTGACGCGGAAATGAAGTCTCCGGTGTAAAGCAATTCGGTCGCCTTTGCGAGGCCAACTACCCGCGGGAGTAAATAGGCCGCGCCCATATCTGCGCCGGACAATCCAACTCTAACAAACAGAAAGGCAATTTTCGCCTGGTCGCTGGCGATACGGATATCGGAAGCTAATGCGATGCATGCCCCAGCGCCTGCTGTTGTTCCGTTGAGGCTCGCGATCACCGGCTTGGGTAGAGCACGAATGTTGGCAATGAGTTCGCAGGTCATCCGGGTAAACTCCAACAGCCCTTCCATGTTACGACTGAAGAGCTCGCCAATGATGTCGTGCACGTCGCCGCCGGAACAGAAAGCGCGGCCGGCTCCGGTGATCACTACTGCGCGAACGTCCTTTTCATCTTTGAGCGCCGCGAATGTATCGGTCAGTTCGCGATAGACTTCAAACGTTAATGCGTTGAGGCGCTCAGGCCGGTTGAGCGTGATTGTGGCCACACCACTCTTAGACAATTCATAAAGGAAACTGTTTGGTGCTTTCATAATCTCGTGACTACTTGTTCGGTCCTTCTTCGATGATGCTTACGGAGGCGGGTAGTGCACCTGACCGCAGAATTAGTGCCAAGTCCTTTGCCGCTTGCTGGGTAAAATTTCCAGTAATCTCCGCCTGATCGAATATCTGAGTCCTGATAAAGGCTATTGATCTGACCCTCCCGTTAAGCACCACTCCGATGTAGTTATTAATATTATCCCCCGTCCAGGCCCCAAACTTCTGCGCACCTTCCGGCTTGAGGGAAAATGAAATGTTGTAGATCGGTTCGCCCAACTCAGAAGTAACAGACGAAATAGCTTCCGCGTCACGGATTTCGCTGCCGTTGATTATTGCGTGCGCCTGAGTTACTACCCACCGATTCGGTCGTTCGCCTGGCGAAGAGTCTTGCTTGCGCTCAATCGACTCGGCCCGCTCAATGTACGGCATCACCTTCAGGTTCTGCGGCAATGGACCACCAAGAGAAGTAAGGGCGTCCTGCTCACTAGCGTAGGTCTCGACAGGCGCCGGATTAGGTTGACTAACTATTGCCAATATCTCCAATAGCCCTTGCGACGTAATCAGCCTGATAACACGCTCGCGGTCAGGAACCTCGGGAAGATTGACGAGAATCCGGCCGTTGGGCGGAGTGCCCTGAGCCACCACTTCGGAACTGTAGACACCTATGGCATCTAAGCGCCGCTCGATTACGGTCACCGCCTGAAGGGCCGCTGTGGTCCTCTCAGGGACTGCAGCGTCGACCTCCAGCAGGATGTGCCAGGTTAAGGGAGTCTTTGGCCGAAGGAATGTACAAGCCAATCCGAGCGTAACCAGGAAAATGATCGCGATAATGGTAGTAACTCTTCGGAACATGCCTAGCCTTGATAATCAGGCAGCCAACACAGCTACAGCTTCGATCTCAACCTTCGCATCGTCTTCCAGTAGACTCTTCACCTCAACCAAAGCCATGACGGGAAAATGACGACCCATGCGCGCGCGGTAGCTTTCGCCAACGGCTTTCAAGTTGGTGGTGTACTCGGTTTTGTCCGTCACATAAATAACGAGCCGGGCAATCTCATTTGCGGAGCCGCCGGCCTCTTTGACGACCGCCACCACATTTGCAAGCGCCCGATCAAATTGCTCGACAAAGTTAGCGCTGACAATCTGTTGGTGCTCATCCCAACCGATCTGGCCGGCGACAAATAACAACTTCCCCGAAGCATCCGCCAAAACGCCATGCGAAAAACCCTTGGGCCTGCCGAGTGATGCTGGATTAATGAACTTGAAGGTCATAAATAAACCGGACGGAATTGAGTAAGCAAGTTATTAGATTCTGACGAGGGGAGCAAGGCCAAATGTAACGCAAACTGTTAGTTTGTATAGCTTCGTTAATGGAAGATCTTTTTGGCCTTCGCGACGCAAACTAACAGTCTGCGTTACCAAGTCAAAAGGCCGCCTCGCGAAAGGCGGCCTTAGTTAATTTAACTGAGTGCGTTGCTTACAATACTTTATCGAGACGAGAAGCCAGCTGGTTGGCCAGGTTGCCATTTGGATCGAGGCCGCCAATCGGCTCGCTGGGATTTCCCTGCTTATCGATGATCACAATCGAAGGCAACTGATCGATGCCAAACTTTTTCGAGGTCACGCCGTCCGGATCGCGCAGCACGGTCACCTTGATTCCGTACTTCTGAGCGAAGCCGCGCAATTGCTCATTGCTCGCAAAATTCTTCGACTTCGGATCTTCCGACTCAGTGCTTACCCAATAGACCACTACGCCACGGTCGCTGTATTCATCAGCCAGTTTTCGAATCCCCTGCAATTGGTTCTTCGACAGCGGCAGCCATGAAGCGCCAAAGGCGAGCACCACAACTTCACCACGAAGGCTTTCCGAAGTGATTGTCTGGCCGTCAGTCGAAGTTAAAGAGAAGTCCACCTGGCCGGTATCGCGATTTTGGGCCAGCACCAGAGACGAGCTCAGTACCAGCGCCATAAACAGGGCCACGAGGGAATTACGTTTTCGCATTTGATCTCCTTTGCCCGAACCAGTTCGTCGGACAGTGCATTGGATGAAGGATGTTGTCTTTTAGTTGGACAAGCTAGCCAGCATCTGTTTTGCTACTTATGCTCGCAAACCCCTGGATCTGGAGGCGAAACGCCAAATACCTCTTCGTGCAAAACGCGGTAATCATCCCATGTGTCCATGTCGCGCGCAATGTATTTCGACTCGACGGCGAGCCGGCATACGGTCGCGGAATTGACCTTGAAAAGATTCTTCAGCCCGCCTTGCGGATCGAGGTTAAGCAGTTCGGGTCGAAAGCTTATATCGAGCAGCACCGGATGCCCGCCGCGATTCTCGAAAGTCGGCACTACCAACGCCGCGCCTTTTTGCCACTCTTCAATGAGCTGGACCACTACTTCAGGTGGGACCGCCGGATGATCGGCAGGCGTGATCAGCACGGCCCTCGTCTGGTCGGAAAGTTTACGAACCCCAAAAGCGATCGAGTCTCCCATTTCGCTGGCCGGGTCCGGATTGATTGCGAAGGTGACATTGGAATCGCGGAGATGTTGCTGCAACTTCTCACCCCGTAGATCCTGTGCAACCACGACGACGATAGTTTCGACACCTCCTTCACGGAGGTGTTCGATACAGGCCTCAATCACAGTCGACTTGCCGAAGGGAAGCAACGGCTTAAAAGCGCCCATGCGTTCCGAGCGTCCAGCGGCGAGGACTATTGCGCCAATTCCAATAGGCTGTGGTCTTGGGTTTTCGGCCTTTGTCATCAGGATTGAATTATGGTCGGTTGCACCCAAAGAACAAAGACCAAAGTCCTGAGCCCAAAGACGAGATAAGCCGACAGTGGTTTACACCAATTCCCGAAGAGCACGAAGAGTATATTCACGCGCCATTTGCTTGCGCCAGTTCATCACAAAATCGGTGTTGTCGAGCGGGCGAGCTTTTATGTAGGCAGCCTCAGCGGCAGCCTTGATATGAACACTGTCGAGTGGTTGGCCCAACAGCGCATCCCTGGCATCGCCGATTTCCATCGGCGCCGGGGCAATGCCTCCAAGGACCAGTTTCGCATCTTTAACCAATCCGGCCTGGTCCACCTGAACGTAGGCAGCTACTCCCAATACCGGAAAATCAAAGGCGCCGCGCCGGCGAAGTTTTTGATACGAGGCCCGCCAGCCGCTGAGCGGCGGCAAATGAATATCAACCAGCAATTCATCCGGCCGCTTGTGCAGGTAATCGATGCCGTCATCGTTATAAAAACCCGCGGCGTCGATCATTCGTTCACCCAAAGTCGAGGCCAGGCGAAACTTAGCACCGATAGCCACCATCACCGGCACCAGATCCGACGACTGCACCGCCCAGCACTTTGAGCTTCCGGGAGCGACCCAGCACACGTCTCCGTCTTTCTTCAAACAAAAGTTTATGCCTTTGCGCCATTCGTAATTCTGATCGTAATAGTTGCAACGTGTAGCGAGGAGCAGGTTGCCGCCGATCGTGCCCATGTTGCGGAGCAGCGGCGTGGAGATAGTGCGCGCGGCATGGGCCACCACTGGATAGTCGCGATTGATGAGCGGATGCTCGCAGATATCTGTAAGCGTTACCGAAGCGCCGATTCTCACTCCCGACTTTCCATCGCCGGATATTTGGTTCAACTCCGGAACGCGCATCACGGAAATGACTGTCTTCGGCATTTGCTGCCGCCGCTTCATATTTGGATAGAGATCGGTACCGCCGGCGACAAACTGTCCCTCCGGCCCTGAGCCGGCCATGATCTTAACCGCCTCCGCGATTTCTCGCGGCGTGCGATAGTCAAATTTGGGAAGTCGCATCATAGCTTTAAGTCATTTCTTAGTGGCGTTCGACGACCCGTTCATAGCGGGCCCGTAGTTTTTGTAAGTTGGTGGACCGGCGCATTCGTCGCCACCAGTCTGTATCGGTCTCGGCCCCGATCGTCGCTGCCACCACACGTTCGATCTTATCGACCCCGCCGGCTTCGGGTATAAACGTCTCGACAACCTGATAGGTGAAATAGATTCGTTTGCCTTTATGGGCGGCGAGAAAGTAACGCAGACTCTCGTTTCCACCCACGAAAAACGAAACGCGCTTCCCATTTACCTTGCGAAACTCAGCGTGCAGATAGTCGCCCATTTCAAACTCAACAAAAGAGCCGCGCAGAGTGTGCGTTGACTTAACTCTGTCGGAGTGTTTCTGTTCCTGCGCCTTTGCCACATTCGGCGAACCAACGAAAAATAGTGCGCACAAGATCGATGTAATTAAAACTCTCTTCGTCACACTCTTCGACATTGGACTCCTTACGAATGAACCGCAACTCGCGGCATTTCTTTTCCGTCGCCGCCTTCGGCGGGTGTTAAAACGCGCAAAGGCTCAGGCCACTCAACCTCCGGAACAGAAGTTGGACCATAGCG
Source organism: Pyrinomonadaceae bacterium (assembly GCA_963724185.1). Classification (GTDB taxonomy): domain Bacteria; phylum Acidobacteriota; class Blastocatellia; order Pyrinomonadales; family Pyrinomonadaceae; genus PSRF01. Next base: position 1,658,903 of record CAVRTN010000004.1, read on the forward strand.
CCCGTCGCGACCGCGCGCTTTCTCGCGCAACGCTTTCAAAACTTTCTCCGGAGTAATCGGCACTTCATCAATGCGCACGCCAACCGCGTCGTAAACCGCATTCGCTACCGCCGGCGGCACCGGCAGCAGCGGTCCCTGGCCAACTTCCTTCGCGCCGTACGGTCCGTTTGGATCAGGATCTTCGATCAGATAAGTTTTGACGTCGCACATCTCCATCGTAGTGGGGCTCTTGTACTCCAGCAGCGATGGAAACTTATGGACCACGTTGCGGTTGGCGCGATAGACCATTTCCTCCATCAAGATTTCACCGAGCCCCATGTAAACGCTGCCTTCAACCTGGCCCATCACCAGCATCGGATTGATCGACTTGCCGATGTCATGCGCGATCCAAATTCGTTCGACAACCACGATTCCGGTTGAGGGATCAACGTCAACTTCCGCGATGGCAGCGGAGTAACTGTACGCCGGAGATGGACCAACGCCCGCGCCTTTGTAACGTCCCGGTGAACGCGGCGGGGAATAAGAACCGACTGTTCCAATCGTGCCAAACCTCGACTCCGCCAGCACCACCGCTTCCGCGAAAGTAACGCCAACTTCCGGATTCTCAACGTCGAACACGCGACGTTCAGCTAAGGAAAGGTTTTCAATAGGGACTTTCAACTTCTCAGCCACGGCCATGACGAGCAGTTCGCGCGCACGCTCAGCAGCTTGAATTGCAGCGTTGCCGGTCATCAAGGTGACGCGGCTCGAATAGCTGCCCAGGTCCACCGGCGTTAAATCCGTATCCGCAGTAATCACTCGAATGTCGAACGGATCAATTCCCAGGACCTCCGCCACAATGTACGCGAGAATCGAATCGGAACCCTGGCCGATATCGGTCGAGCCACACATCACGCAGACACCACCCTGCCGGTCGAGTCTGAGCTGAACGCCCGACTGCGGCATGTTGTTCCAGTAAATCGGCAGACCGGCGCCGCATATATATGAACTGCAGGCGATGCCGATGCCTTTTCCGTAGGGCAGCTTGCGTTGCTGCGGGTCCCAGCCCGAAAACTTGTTCTTCCAATCAGAACCTTCGACGATCTTGTCGAGGCACTGACCGAGGCCCATGCTTCCGATGCGCAGATAATTGGCAGTGACCGTGTCAGGTTTGACCAGATTCGCGCGCCGCATTGCCGCTGGATCCAGTTTTAACTGTTCAGCGATTTTGTCGATCTGAACTTCAAGGCCAAACCGCGGCTGCGGTGTTCCGTGTCCGCGTTTGGGACCGCATGGCGGCTTGTTAGTAAAAGCGCGCAAACCCTGAAACTTGTAGCGCGGCACGTCATAGGTAACTGTTTGGAGCGCACCAGTGTAAAACGTGCTGGCCACGCCGTAGCTTCCATAAGCGCCGCCGTCCAGAAACGTTTGGAAGTGCATGCCGGTGATCGCGCCATCCTTTTTCACACCGGTCTTCACATGCATCAACACCGGATGGCGGCCGCGGTGGCAATAGAAAACTTCCTCGCGCGTAAGCGTCACCTTCACCGGACGTCCAGTCAGCATCGAAAGCTTGCAAACTACAACTTCGTGATTGAAAGGATCACTCTTGCCGCCAAAACCGCCGCCATTTGGAGTGGCGATTACGCGAATATGGCTGGCGGGCAATTCCAAAACTTTGGCAAGCGCTCGATGAACGTAATGCGGCGTCTGGGTAGAACTCCACAGCGTCAATTTGTTGTCGGGATCGAAGTTGCCCACAGCCGCGTGCTGTTCCATCGGCAAGTGAGTGTTGCCTTCATAGAAGAAAGTGTCTTCTCGAACCAGATCAGCGAGGGCAAATCCGTCTTCGACATTGCCGAACTCGAGCGACACCTTCTTGTGTACGTTGCCGGCGTCGCCATATTCGTGGATCACGGGATCATCGATGAGGATTGCTTCTTCGATCGAGGAGATCGTGTTGAGCGGTTCATACTCAACTTCGATCAGGTTCATAGCGTCGAACGCGACATCTTCATCAATTGCGGCCACGGCAGCCACGGGGTCACCGATAAAACGCACTTTGTCGATGCAGAGCGCGTGTTCGTCCTGGCTGACGGGCAGAATTCCGTAGGAGTTAGGTAAATCTTTTCCGGTGATGACGGAAACCACTCCGGGAAGCGCCAGCGCTTTGGAGATGTCGATGCTCTTGACTAGTGCATGAGGCAGATGGCTGCGCAACATTTTACAGAACAGCATGCGCGGCAAAACGATGTCGTCGGCAAATTTCGTCTGACCGGTACACTTCGCCCGCGCATCGACTTTGCGAAAAGGCTTGCCGACGACATTGAGCGGCTTCCCGTTGTTGTTTCCGTTCTTGGACATATCAATACGACTTCAGCCGCTGATACACGCGGATAGACGCGGATCGGCAAAAGACAGTCCGTTTGTCTGATCCGCGGAGATTTGCGTTAATCCGCGGGCTGATTCTATTCGTATCCATAAACGCTTTCGCGCGGCAACTCTGCCTCCTCGCCTCGCATGCGCGCCGCGGCCAGTTCGACGGCTTCATAAATCTTGATGTACCCGGTGCAACGGCAGAGGTTTCCAGACAACGCATCTTTGATTACGTCGCGCGAAGGATTCGGATCCTTCTTGAGTAGTTCCTCCGCGACCAACAGAAAGCCTGGCGTGCAGTAGCCACATTGTGCCGCGCCCGTATCAGCAAAAGTTTCCTGCAACGGGTGAAGCTGCGCGCCTTCCGCCATTCCTTCGATCGTTTTTACTTCCTGGCCCTCTGCGTCCAAACCCAACATTAGGCAGGAAAGGATCGCGCGGCCGTTAACCAGCACCGTGCAAGTGCCACACTCACCGAGTTCGCATCCGTGCTTGGTTCCCATCAAACCAAGATCTTCTCGCAACACTTCGAGCAGCGTCTTGTGAGGCGCGAAGGCAACTTCCGCCGGCTCGCCATTCAAAGCGAACTGAATATGCGTCTTTTGTTTAGTTTGATCTGACATTTCTGGCGAGTTGATTCTAGCAAAGGAGTGAGGAAATCGCAGTTGGTCCAGCTCTAACCTTTGGTCGAAGCCGCGTCTTTCTTCGTCTTGTTGAGCACCGTGTTGTCAATCAGACGCGTCTTGCCAACATACGCCGCGACGGCGATAAGGATGGGGCGCTCATCGAGCCTGTCGAGCTTCTCGAGCGTTTCTGCATCGACCAGGCTGACGTAATCCAAACGTACGCGCGGTTCAGTCTCAATTGTCTTACGCACTGTATCCGCGAGTTTGCCCGCGTGATGCTCGCCTTTCTTGTAGGCTTCCTTGGCTTGCTTTAGTCCGCGATGAATCACCGAGGCGGCCTCCTGTTCTTCGGCATCAAGGTAGAGATTCCGCGATGAGATAGCGAGTCCTGAATCCTCGCGCACGGTTGGGAGGACGACGATTTCTGTATCAAACGCGAGATCGCGCACCATGCGTTTGATGATCACAGCTTGTTGCGCGTCCTTCTGGCCGAAGAAAGCAAAATCGGGGCGAATGGTATTGAAGAGAATGGAAACCACCGTAGCCACGCCGCGAAAGTGACCGGGCCTGGTTTCGCCCTCCAGCAGCTTTGAGAGCCCGCCCACGTTTACATAAGTTGAAAAGTCTTTCGGATAGATCTCGTCCAGGGGCGGAGCAAAAATGTAGTCCACGTTGTAGTCTGTGAGCAGCGCCGTGTCCTTGGTCAGATCGCGCGGGTAGTGTTCAAAGTCTTCGCTTGGGCCAAACTGAGTAGGATTAACGAAAACGGAGACGACTACCACATCGCACATGCGCCGTGCTTCGCGAACCAGGCTGAGGTGCCCTTCATGCAAAGCTCCCATGGTCGGAACCAGTCCGATGCTGCGATCCTGATCGCGGCGGATTTTGCGCGCGACGGAACTCATGCGCTGACGGCGATTGATGATCTCCATAAACTGTGAATGGTGAATAGTAAATCGTGAATATTTAGGACAAGGTGATAATCAACGATGTTCCTTAGGAATCTCGCCCGGTGTCTCACGAAGTAATCAAGGTCTATTTGCGATTAACGTCCTCTTCCAACTTAAGCTCAGCAGCCGCCTCCGCGGGCAGCGCATATGATTCGGCGGCTGAAGGATAGTTGCCGCTGCGTACATCGTCAGCATAGCGCGTCACGGCTTCGGACATTACTTCAACCAGATTCGCGTAGGGTCGAACAAACCGCGCGAGTTTGCCAAAACCCAACCCCAGCATGTCATGAAGCACCAGCACCTGGATGTCGCATTCCGCGCCCGCGCCGATGCCGATCGTCGGGATGCTGACAGTTTCGGTAATGAGTTGCGCAATTTCTCGCGGCACAACTTCCAGCACAATCGCAAATGCGCCGGCATCCTCCAGGGCTCGAGCATCGTCAACCAGCTGGCGCGCGGTAGCCGCGGTCTTTCCCTGCACGCGGTAAGCGCCGAGCTTATTAATTGACTGCGGCGTTAATCCTATGTGGCCCATCACCGCTATTTCTTCGTCAACCAACCTCTTCACCAGCTGAACGCGCTTGTGGCCACCCTCGAGCTTGACAGCTTCAGCGCCGCCCTCTTTTATGAGGCGCAAAGCGTTTCGCACAGCGTCGTCGGCGCCGGTGTGAAAAGAACCATAGGGCATGTCCGCCACCAGCAGCGCGCGCTGAACCGCCCGACGCACGGCCTTCAGGTGAATCAAAATTTCTTCGAGTGTGACGGGCACTGTATTGCCATAACCGAGCACCACGTTCCCAAGACTGTCGCCGACGAGAATGATGTCTATCCCGGCTTCATCCACGATGCGTGCGGTTGGGTAATCGTAAGCGGTTAAGCAGACCAATCGCTCGCCTCGTTGTTTGCTGACCTTCAGAGACGGCGCGTTTACTTTTTCAGGACGCTCAGGCTTGAGATACGGCATATTTCAACTCGCTGGCCACGCACGGGCGGGCCAATTTAGTCGCCAATAATCGGCCAATTTCGGAGCAATGGAAGGTTGGTTAGCAAGTGTGGGGGCATTATAACGGCAAAATTGAAAAAAGGGGAAAAACCAATCGGGTTCCGAGTTCCGAGTGGTCAAGTTCGCTTGACTTGAGCGCGTCAACCTCTACCTGGCCTCAATCTTAACTCGAAGCTATCGCAGAACTGGATTTGGATTCCAAAGCTTGACGTCCGAAACATCATCGAGCTTTTCGAGCAACTGGGCCACCGTCCGATCAAGCGTAGGGTGAATAAGCCGGGGCGCCAATTCAGCCAGCGGAACCAAAACAAAGCGGCGGTGATGCAGTCGCGGATGCGGCAGCGTCAGCGATGGCATGTCGCAAGACTCGGCTCCGTAAAGCAGCAGGTCGAGGTCGATTGTGCGAGGACCCTTTGCGGTATCGCGAGTGCGTCCCAACGAAAGTTCTATCGCCAGCAGTTTTTCCATTACTTCGGATGGATTGCTGGGCGGGTCAACTATTACCTCAGCAACCATATTGAGGAACGCTGGTTGGGGAAAGGTCTCCACCGCCTCAGTTTCATAGATCTGGGAAAACCGAGTCACGGTTAGACCCGCCGCGATCATCCCACGGAGGCCCAGAAGTAAGTAACCCGCACGGTCTCCCACATTTGATCCGAGCCCGATGTAGATTGGAGGCATGGGGAATAGAAGTCAGCAAATAGAAGACAGAAAACAGAATTCAGAAAATTGAAGCATGCGAATGTTCTCAGAGGAGTATAGGATGAAACTTTCGGGACGGACTACAATAAATCAGATCTTGAACCTGGTTCGTATTTTTCTGACTTCTGACTTCTGACTTCTGACTTCTGACTCCTGAATTCTGATGTCCCAACTCTCAACCCTTCTCTGGCTCAAGTGGACGCTGTTCCGCAATTCGATGCGATCTTCCAAGGTAGTGGCGGGCCGAATCGCGACAGTGCTCGGATTAGCCGCCGCCCTGGTTCTCGCTCTAATAGTTGCGCTCTCCCTCGGCGTTGGCGCTTACGCACTGACGTCTCCGGAAATTGGTTTTCAGGCTTTCCGCGCACGCACGACAGCCCGATCGGCCGAAATTCCTTCTGCTGAATTTATTTTCTTCTCAGTGTTTGCGATGTGTTACCTGTTCTGGGCCGTCCTCCCACTCACAATGGGTAGTACGCGGCAATTTGATCCTGGCCACTTGCTGCTTTATCCAATTAGCATGCGCCGCCTCTTCGCGATCGACCTTCTCAGCGAGATCACGAGCCTTCAGGCGATTTTTGCAATTCCGGCAATCCTCGCCATTGGTGTCGGCGCTGGATTGGGAAACAGGAATCTTGCGGGATCAATGGTGATCGCACTCCTCGCAATCGCTTTTGGCGTCGTCTTGTCCAAATGGGTTTCGACTTCCCTCGGCTCATTGCTCCGCAAGAAACGCACGCGGGGCGAAACACTTTTGGCCGTGATTGGCGTGGTGTTCGGGCTCGGCGGAGCCCTCTTTGGTCAGATTGCCCCCTCAATTTTTCGTCACGTCGAATCAATTCCCGCTTTGCGTTGGACGCCGCCGGGCGCGATTGCATTTGCGCTGGGAACTGATCCACAGGCAAGCACTGCCTACGCGTTAGCCATCGCTGGACTCATCGCCTACATAGTCATTCTTTTTGTGCTCACCTTTTGGCTGGCGCGTCGCGCCATTCTCGGCGGAGGAAAAAGGAAACGAAAACGCGCAACTCTGGCGGCAGAGAAAATCGACGCATACACCGGTTGGGACGTCCCACTTGTTTCAACGGCGCTTTCAGCCATCATTGAAAAAGAACTGCGCTACGCGTTGCGTAACGCGCAGGTGCGGATGATGGCCTTCATGCCACTCCTGCTGATTGTGATTCGATTGATAAACCGGCAGCATCTGGACGGGAAGGGACTTGAAAGCGGGAGTCTTTCGGCGGATCTGCTCACTTACGGTTATCCACTCATGATAGCGGCGGGCGTCTTATACGTTTTCCTGGTTCTCTCCGGACTATTCTGCAACCAGTTTGCATTCGAAAGTGCCGGGATGCGCGCGTTTGTTCTCTCGCCAGTTGATCGGAAAAACATTCTGATCGGGAAAAATATTGCTACGTGCGTCCTGGCCCTGGCTCTCTCTATCGCACTCCTCGCCATCAATCATTTTCTATTTCATGACGTTACTCGCGGGGCATTGCTTTTCGGCGGTCTCAGCTTTTTGATTTTTGCCGCCATGCTGAGTGTGATGGGAAACTCGCTTTCGATTCGATTCCCGAAGGCCATGAAATTCGGCAAGCGGTCAAACGTTTCAGGCGTAGCGGGGTTGCTACTGATACCGATAATCGGCGTGCTAATGCTGTTGCCATTAGCTGCGGTCGCGGCTGGTTTTGTCGCGCGAAGTTTGCTGCTTGAGTATGCTACACTCGGTTTTCTGGCAGTACTCTCTCTCGGATTTTATGTGGCGGTAATAAGATCACAGGGCGAAACTCTGCAGCAAAGAGAACTGGAAGTATTGGAAGTGGTGAAGAGTTCGGATAACGATTGATGGAAAAGTTGGACAGGCATTCCGGCCTGTCTGCATTTTGGTGAGACATCTCAGTAGACTCTAAACCACATAATTCAATTCCAGCGATGCCTTGCTAATCGAGGCATCCGGGCGGGCTCGCAAGCCCCGTCAATACACAAATGGCTCGCAGAAGATTTCGCAGCAGTCAGCGTCACGAACCCGCTACCGAGCGGTCCTTTCAAGAGTACTATCTTTCCACACCCGCGCCGCAAACCTCGAGGACGGAACTGCTGCGGTTGATCCGCGGCGGCGAAGACACCTTTCTCGAACTAAAAGTTAAGCTTTCTAATTCAGAAAAAATCGCTCAGGAGATAATTGCTCTCGCCAATACAGGCGGGGGAGTGATGATCTTTGGTGTGAATGACCAACTGCGCATCGAAGGCGTTGATGATCCCGAAAGCGTCCAGGATGAGCTCGTGAGAATTTGCCGTGAAGACGTCGAGCCGCCGCTATTTCCCTATGTCGATCGGATCGCTTTCGACAACGGGCGACGAATTGTCGCGTTGGATATTGAAGGAAAACGCCGTCCATACCGAACTCATGACGGCCGATTTTATCTGCGCATCGGATCGGACAAACGCGAAGCGACTGCCGAAGAGCTCGCTTCGCTTTTTGATGAATCGCGGCCGCTGAGATTTGAAAATCTACCCGCGCTGGGAGCCGCTATCGCAGACATTGACGAGGCACACCTATGGAGTTTTGTGCGCGAGTATTCCGGCGATGCTTTTGATAACCCGGGCGCGAACAGTTATCCGACTGCCGAAGTGCTCTCGCGTGATCTGTTATTGGCTACCGACTACCGAGGCGAACTGGTTCCGACGGTAGCGGGCCTGCTGCTTTTCGGCCGGGACGATCGCGTGGCGACGCTTCTGCCGCGTTCAGAGATCACTGCGACGCGTTTCGCAGGCGATACCATCCAATCGGCGGTAGTTGAACGCATAAAGATCGCTGGCAATCTATTAACGCTGTACGATGCGTCACTGCGGTTTATTCAGCGCTACGCTGATTTTTGGGAAACGCGCCCCCGGACTTTTCCGGCTGCAAACGTTGAAGACAGCCCAATCGCCGCACGCGCCAACTACCACCGCGGCGCAGTCTCCGAAGCTCTCGCCAATCTGTTGGTTCATCGCGATCTCAGTCTGCGGGACCAGCCAACGCGCCTGCAAATCTTCGATCACTCAATTGAACTCATTAACCCGCGTCGCACGGCCGGTTTTTCACCGGTGGGGCAGAAAGCCATTCGATACGGTTTACCACAACGCTTGAATCCGCACTCGGCAGCGGTGTTCTCGAGTCCTGGATATGGCGTGGAAATGCCTCCGGGGGGGCTGCCGATGTTGTTGCGCCACAGCCGCCTCTTCTCAAACCGGAGGACCGAGATTATTGCAATCAACGATGAGTTTCGTCTGCGGCTTCATGGGACGTGAGGAGAAGGTCGAAGGCTGAAGGTCGAAGGCAGAAGGCTGAAGACGGAATAGAAAAAGGCAGTGAAGTTACGCTATTACCGTATCCTCACTGCCCACTGCCCCACTACTTCTTCGCTGAATCGGGCTTTGGTGAGTGATAAATCTGTCGCGCCTGAATCGTAAACTCTTTGTCGTCGTATACCCCGTCGCCATTAACGTCAACACTCACTTTGATCTTGTGTTGTTTTCCGTCGCGAACTTCGCCGGGATTGAAGGCCAGACTGTATTGGCTGCGCAGCAGAGAGTTGATTGAACTCAACACTTTTGGAACTTCGCCTTCGAAGGTGACCGGGTAGTACGCGCCACCTGTCTCATTAGCGAAAGTTTTCAACGCGTTCTGCGCTTGCAGAAACGACATGCGGCCCGGATCGCCAAGCAAGCTGTCTTGTGGGCCAATCATGTCGCCATACTTCTTGAACCAAAGGTTTCCCGTCCCGATTATGTAGACGGGGATGCCGGAGTTTTGGAGAATCTTGCGCGTGTCCCCGTAGTTGATCTTACTGAACGTATCAATGCCGGAAGCAACCAGGATGACGGCGCGGCGTCGTCCCTGCACACTTACCAACCCGGCATAGTCGGCCTTATCTTCTTTCGCGTTATCGAGCACAACTGAATCACCGCGCCCACCCACCAGCACGAACTTGAGGGCGTCGAACAGATTCGTTTCCCTGAAAGCGGGACTGTTTCGCAGCAACAGGTTAATTACATTCCGAATGCGAGCGGGATCATTTGTGAAATCAGTCAACGGTGTGGGACGCATGTCAAAAGCGACTACGGAAACGTAGTCATCAGGCGGTTTGACGAACTGCGAAAGAAACATCGCCACGGGTCGCAGCACTTCATAAGTGCCGGGGTCGAACATGCCGCCGCTGGCGCTTCCCAGTGCTTCAGAAAGCTTGCTGTATTCCACGACGAGAGCAGCCGTGATCGGCGCTTCAGGAGTGGAGAAATTAGTAATCGTTTGCTTCACGCTGTTGTCAGTGAAGATGGCAAAGTTTTCTTTCTTCAGTCCAGTAACGATCTGTCCGGTCTTCTTGTGATAGACGACTGCGTCTACGTTAACCACCTGGGTCGAAATCGTGATCTTCTCAGCGTCCTGAGCTTTGCCGATGACGTCGTTCGGGATCGGGTCTTCGGGCTTTTGTTCGTCCGGTTGTTGTCCGGGTTCAGGCGGTCGCTTATTCTTTTTTTCCGTCGAGGTTGGCGGCTGACGGCGCGATTGCGCAAGGGCCAGATTAATGTTTGACGAAACGAGGAGTCCGGCAGCTATGAACGCCACAGACAGTGCAGAAGCGAGCTTTGAGAATTTCATAAATCACCTGATTCGGGGGACGATTGGGAGTTGGAGCCGCAGTCTCACAAAAATACGGTAAAAAAGTCTGATGCGGGCGAGCAAACCGGAGTTTGCCCCCAGCGGCTCGAGGCGCAGTGAATTACCGCGCTTCAGCCTCAATCACAATGTCATAGGTGCCGGTATTATCTCGAAGATTGCCCTCATTCACTCCCAGAAACAGCACTCCATCGCGCTGCGCGACAAAGTCCCGCCGCGTGCCAATCAGAATAAAATCATCATTGTCGTCGCCGATCACCGCAATCAAGGCGCCCGTCGATTCAGTGCGAAGCAGTTTGTCATTATCCGGAACGTTGCCAAGGCCGGCCGGGGTAGAAAAGCGGCCGCCTCCCAGGGATACGCGACCGGTGGAGCTGATTCGCAGCCGTTGCCCTTGCCGCACCACTAACCCAGTGTTGGTCCAACCATTATTGGCATTGTCTGCTCGCACTGCGACTTTGATTGTAAAAAACTGCGGTCCCGACGAAGAAGGAGAGCTATTGGCCGGCCGTGTTGGGACATTAGACGTGTTGGATGGCGTTGAGCGCGGCGTGCTGGTTGGTACGGCGGAAGTGTCTTCGTTTGCCATTGACGAAGGTGCGGAGGTCGTGGCCGAGTCAAATTCGATTGATTCGACATCCTCCATGTAGATCACAGTGCGGCTGCGGCGTCCCTGCGCTCCCGCGCCGATCAGGATAGTGAACTGTTGATCTTTGAAACCAACTACCTGGCCACGAATCACGCTACCGTCCTTCAGACGGATGGTGTCGGCCAGCACCGGCACAAAGAGGGCCAGCAGAAGCGAAAAGGAGCAAATAGTGCGCAGTATTTTTGTCATTCGTTTTCTCCAGAGGGTAATCCAATACGAGTTTTACAAGAGTCGATTGCTTTTGCAAGCGGGAGAGGTTAAGCAGCAGTCGTCCGATGCAGAAGGCTTAGGATTGGTTGCGATAAAACGTGCTTGTGGCCCATCGATCCGGCGGAGTAAACTGGTGAAGAACTCTTCCAAACAAAACCATATGCTGCCGATAAAGGGACTCTTTGAGATCGCGATTCGAGTGAAGGATCTGGCGCGTTCCGAAGTGTTTTACCGGGACTTGCTGGGATTGGAAGAAGGACTGCGCGACAACCGCAGAAACTGGTTATTTCTGTGGCTGCATGGGCGCACGGGTATGGTTGTGCTGCAGGAGGACAAAGGAGATTGGCCTCTTCAGCATTTCGCGTTTACCGTCGAAGAATCGGATTTGACTGAGGCGGCCGCTTTGCTGCAGGCGAAAGGCGTTGCGGTTGCTGAGCCGGTCCATCATGAATGGATGAATGCAGTCTCCCTTTATTTTGAAGATCCTGATGGTCACGATCTGGAGTTTATTGCGCTGCGATAACTAAGCGCGAACTCTCTGCTGAAGGCAATGAAACACAAACTCGCGCCTCTCGTCCCCTTGCTCCTGGTTTGTTTCGTCGCGACCGCACAACAACCCTTTCTTAAAACAGCAAGACCGAAGCAGGTTACCGGCCAATACCGTTTGCGCAAAAATGAATTCCGGAATTCACTCGATGTGCGACAGCTTCCTGGTGGCAAGATCAAATTCGAATTGATTGCGCTGTGGGTAAGCGCTAACAATCCAGAGAACATTCACAATGGCGAGCTCCATGGCGTGGCTCGGCTCGAGAATGGCGTAGCGAATTACGAAAGTGGGAATTGCAAAGTCAGGATGAGCTTCGCTTCAAACAGAGTCACTATCACGACGGACGACGTTATCGACGATTGCGGATTTGGCGCTAATGTCGCCGCTTCAGGCACCTACCGAAAGATCAGCAGTAAGATCCCCAGGTTCGACTTTTGAACCTCTCGCTCCGAATGAGGTCTGCCTCGTACGTCGGAGACGTTTTATCGCGAACCTTTTTTGACATTAAGAACAACTGAATAACAAACCTCAGACCTCTCATTCTGCCATACTACGCCCGCAACCAAACGAACATCGATTAACGTTTGAACTGGGCCGGTGATTAACTATGGCGAGAGCTAAGACAAATCAGGAAAGCTGGTGGCTCGATGGTACCGAACCCTGTCCGGCTTGCAACCACACCTATGCCTATCGTACCGAGTTTTACTGCGTCGACTGCGATGGACCAGTTTGTTCGGTCTGCGTAGAGACGATATCGATTGAATCCTTGTGTCCCGATTGTTTCAAGTCGCGAGGTTCGGAGAGCGAGGTATTGAAATAATGGCTGCCCGCGCAATCTGGAAAGGCATTCTTAAGATCGGATCAACCAGGATTGCGGTTAAGTTGTATTCCGCCGTCGAGGATCGGACCGTGCGATTTCACGTGCTCGACGATCGTCACCTCATGCGAGTCAAACAGCACATGGTTGACCGCGATACCGGTGACGAAGTTTCCAACGAAGAAATTCAAAAGGGCTATGAAGTGGAACCGGGAAGATTTGTGATTCTGACCGAGGAAGATCTGGAAGCCATCAAGCCTGAGCCTTCACGCGATATCGAGATTATGGAGTTTGTGCCTCCGGAGGAAATCAGTCAGCAATGGTATGAACGGCCCTACTACCTCGCGCCGGATGGAGATCAAAAAAACTACTTCGCCCTCGCGCAGGCGTTGACCAATCGTGAAGTGGAAGGCGTGGCCCACTGGGTTATGCGCAACAAATCTTATGTCGGCACTCTGCGCGCGGAAGACGGCTATCTTTTTCTGGTCACTCTGAGAAACGCCGGCGAGGTGATTTCAGCCAGCGAACTGCCGAAGCCCGCTGGCCCGGCGCCCACCGCGAAAGAGCTGGAGATGGCGAAGACACTGGTCTCAATGCTGGCCGGAGAATTTAACGCTAAGGATTACAAAGACGAGTATCGCGAGCGAGTGATGGAGTTTATTGAACGCAAAGCAAAAGGGAAGGCGCCCAGACTTCGGGCTGTGAAAACTAAAGCGAGGACCGGATCGCTCGACACGATTCTCAAAAAGAGCCTTGAATCCCTGAAGAAAGGAAAACGCGCTGCCTAAGACAACGAAAAAAAGAGGCCGAGCGAAGACTCAAGCGAGCGATGGCGATGAGCAATCAGGCGGACGCCCGTTTTGGTCGGGCACGTTGACTTTTGGGCTCGTGAGTGTCCCCGTGAATCTTTTTCCCGCGAGTCGAACGGTTCGGGCTCCGCTCAGGATGCTTGGGCCAGACGGCCAACCGCTGGCGCGAAAATACTTTTCCCAGAAAACTGAAAAGGACCTTGACGCTGACGAAATTGTCCGCGGCTACGAGACGGATAAAGGAAAGTTTGTCGTAATCACAGATGAAGAGCTCGAGCGCCTCGAGCCCGACAAATCGCGTGACATCGATCTGAAACGCTTTGTTCCGGAGGATTCCATTCCGCCAATTTATTTTGAGCGTGGTTACTTTTTAGCGCCGGAAGGGAACTCGCAGAAAGCCTATAAACTGCTCGCCGCGACGATGAAGAAAACCAGTCAGGCCGGAGTGGCCACGTTTGTTATGCGTGGCAAGGAATACCTGGTGGCAATTTTTTCAGACAATGGAATTCTCCGCGCCGAAGTGATGCGGTTTTCGGATGAGTTGCGCTCGCCGAAGCAGCTTGACCTTCCGAAAATACCAAAGATTGCGCCGGCGACGGTGCGCAAGTTTGAAAAACTAGTCGGCAGCAAGTCCAGGAAAACATTCTCGACGGCAAAGTTGAAAGACCAGGAGACGGAGCGGCTGTTAAAGCTGGTAAAGAAGAAGCAGTCAAAACGGAACAACATCGTGGAAATCGAAGATGCAGATGCTCCCGAGCCGGGCAAGGTCATTGATCTGATGGCAGTGCTGAAGAAGAGTTTGGTGGGAAAGAGCAAGTAGACCTTTCAAGCGAAACAATCGAACGAGATATAGAAAAACGGCCGACGCGACCCGCTTGTTGCGTTAGGCTCCCTCGCTGGCGGCGCTGATTTCCTCAGTCAAAAACCTACACTCTCGATGCAAGTTTCCTTGCATTGACGAAAGAAAAATTATCCGTAGAATGCGCGTTAACGGCGATGAGTTGCTGGGGTGAGGACAGTGACTTGTAGAGGCTGAATGTCTCCGCCAACCGATTGAGGCCGGCTCAAAAACCGGCCTCTCGGTTTTTTAGAGCACTCTTTTTCGAAATCATCCCATTCAAAAACTGAAAAATTCCTCGAAAACAGGCGACGAATCGCATTGTCCGGCGGCGATCCAGCGTTGGCTCGTTTCCCCAGGAAAAGAAAAAGGGCGCTGAGGCTCCCAGACCATCAACGCCCTCTTCTCACAATCTTTGAGGACTGTGAGGCGCGCCGGAGTCACTTCCATGGCCCGGCGCCAAGGCAGGCGCCTTATCAGCACCCACCTATGCCGCGCATTCTACTCCTGATTGAGCAGAAGCCAAACCCCCGTCTCGGTTTTCAGAGTACCGGTACCCTTCCGAGAGCACTAGTCACGTCTCCTGCGCCTCCTTCGAGCGTTTGGAGAAGTGCCAAATACCACCGGTGATCTCGGCGGGTAACCGATGGCCCAACTGGCGGGCCAGCATGACAAACTGTCCCCGATGATGACCTTCATGCGCGACGAAATAGGTGAGAACGTGTCCGACGTCGAGAGGAAGATTACGCCAGGCATACGAGCTTGACATTGGAATTGTGCCACCTCGGTCGAGACCGAGCTTGAGCAAACTGATGATGCCGCGGCTGCTGCGGCCGAGTGCTCGAACCAGTTCCTTCGGTTCCACCTTGTGACGATTTACGGCCCGCGGCGCCACAATGCCATGTTCCTCTCCCAGCGTCTTGATCCACATACATCGCGCGTTGTGGATGTGGCCGCCAATCATTCGCACAGTCCGTCGCGGAGCGCCCGGCACTGTGGCAGTCCAAAGCTCTGTGGGTAGGTTTTCGATGAGAAAGGTGGTGACGCGGTTGTTGGTTTTCCACGCGTCAACCAGGATATTTCGCTGGTCAGTCAGCAACGTGGTTTTCACTCCACTCTCCTCCTGCAAACAACTAGCGATCTGCCCCAGGCTGATCATTGTCTGAAGTCGAGCGCTCAATATGTGTCCTGCCCCAGCGGCGAATGTCTTCAACCAGAGGTAAGAGCGATTGGCCGTAGTCAGTGAGCGAGTATTCAACGGGAGCTGGAATCGCACCCTGCGGTTGTCGCTTCACGATGCCGTCGCTAACCAGTTCGCGAAGTTGCTGAGTGAGCACCTTCTGCGAGATAGCGGACATTTCACGCCGCAGCGCCGCAAAGTGTTTCGGTGATTCTGCCAACCAATACACGATGATTAATTTCCATTTACCACCGACGGCCGCCAACGCCGCCGTCAACGGACATCCGCTGACCGGATTGCTGCGACGATCGGCACGTTTGGGGCTGGGATGGTTACCTGAAGGTGCCTTCTTGATTGCAGTCATAGGTCTAATTATATTCCCCCAGTGAGTTAGAGGTCAGAGTACTCCAACCTGGGTCAGGAGATAAACCATGTTTGATCAGGTCTGCCGTCATCGAATCAAGCTAGGCTGCCGTGAGGGGCTTGTCTGGTTGCGAACTCTTCTCCTCGTCTGCAGCTTGCTTGTGATCTCCCAACCTCTTCAAGGCGTGGCACAGACAACCCCAGGCGGATCGAAAACAAGCGTCCAACAAACTCCCACGGAAAGGGACGGGCAACACGATTTCGATTTCGAGATTGGCAACTGGAAAACTCACCTGAGGCGTCTTCTGAATCCTTTAAGCGGATCGAATACGTGGGTCGAATACAACGGCACCACCGTCGTGCGAAAGGTTTGGAACGGACGCGCTAATCTGGTGGAACTGGTGGTCGATGGACCGGCAGGCCATTTCGAGGGTCTGAGCCTGCGTCTATACAATCCAAAATCCCGGCAGTGGAGCCTAAACTTTGCCAGCGTCAACGGCGGCGTCATGACCCCACCCACAATCGGTGAATTCAGAAACGGGCGAGGTGAGTTTTACAATCAGGAGACACTTAATGGCCGGGCCATTCTAGTGCGTTTTGTTATCTCAGATATCACTCCGAACTCCTGCAGGTTTGAACAGGCGTTTTCCGATGATGGTGGCAAGACCTGGGAAGTAAACTGGATTGCGACAGATACGCGAGTAAAGGATTAAGGACCAGGGCAGGCCGGCGGGCGTTGTGATCGCCACGACAGGAATTGAGGATCAGATCATTTTCTTAAAGAGGGAAGGGATTTACCAATGATCGTAGAAGTGCGCAGCTACAGAATCAAGCCGGGTCGACGTGCGGAATTCATCGAGTTATTCGAAACGCGAGCCGTGCCCGCGTTGCGTTCACATGGGATGAAGATCCTCGGCCCATTGATCGACCTGGAGAATCCCAACAAATTAGTTTGGCTGCGAAGCTTTCCTTCACTGGACGAACGCGACCGAATGAAGAACAATTTCTACGAAGGCGCGTTTTGGAAGAACGAATTGGAATCGATCGCCATGCCGATGATCGATAGTTATGATTGTATCCTGTGCGAGACCTCACCCGGTTACGTGTTTGATGGACCCCGCGAAGAGTCCTCGTAACTTCCCGAGCTGGTTTTTTCTGAACGGCTGACGCCCTGGGGCGCGACTCCGTCTACTTAGTTGGCTTAGGTGTTTGGACTTTATCGGCGCTTGTTGCTTCGACTTCGGTCACGGTTCGTGCTTCTGTCGTGTCGGTTGAGACGCCCAGTTGTCTCAGAATGTCAGGCACGTTAAGTCCAAGCGCCTGCAATTGCTGAATCAGCCCGTAGATCATAGTTGGCCCAGTCTGCGCGAAACGATTAAGCCCACCTCCGCCGTGACCATTTGAGTCACCGCCGCCATGATCGATCATGACAACTTTATCAATGTTGCCGAGTGGTTCAGATATGGCCTTCAAGGCCGGCGCAGTCGCTTCAATAATGCTGGGTAGTTTTTCAAGGATCGTTTGCAATCGCGCCGCGTCGTTAAACTCACGCCAGGCAGCCGCCTTCTCTTTGATCGCGGATGCTTCTGCAAGTCCCTGAGCTTCGGTCGCCTTGGCGTGGGCCAGCCCCTGGGCTTCGATCTTCTCGGCTTCCGCCAGACCGAGCGCGCGGATTTTCTCCGCTTCCGCTCGACCTTCCGCCTCGATTGCCGAGGCGCGACCCAAACCTTCTCTTTGAAGCTTCTGGCTTTCGGCTTCGGCCGTCGCAATCAATGCCTGCTTGCGTCCCTCTGCTTCAAGAATCGCTGCTTCCTGTTGCCCCTGCGCCAGCAGCACAGCCGCCCGCCGCTCGGCTTCCGCTTTTTTCACGACGGTGGCTTCGAGTTCCTTCTCTCGCCGAAGCACCTCCTGCTCCTGAACGGCTATTTGCTCCTGCGTTCGAATCCTTTCGATACGGACCTCTTCAGCGACCACTTCCTGTCGCGCCTTGGCCTCTGACAGTGGTCCAGCCTGTTCAGAAGTAGCCTGCTCGCGTTTAATTTCTGCCTGAAACTGCGCGCGCTTAACCTCAGTCTCCCTGGTTGAAGCGGCGATGTCAGCTTCTGAAGCCAGGCGGACCTTTTCACCTTCCTGCATGGCCAATGCGGCCTTGATCTTGGAATCGCGAAGAGCCTCAGCTTTGCCGATCTCAGCGTCGCGTTGCACTTCGGCAGTGCGTCGCTGGCCCAATGCGTCGAGGTAACCTTCTTCGTCAGATATTTCCTGAATGGTCAGCGCGTCGAGCCCGATGCCCATCTTCTCGAGGTCGCCGGCTGCCTCGGTGGTTAGTTTCTGAGCGAAGCTCTGTCTGTCGTTGTTGATTTCTTCAACAGTCAGAGTTCCCAGGATTGCGCGCAAGTGTCCTTCAAGTGTCTGGAAGACGAGTTTATGAAACTCATCCGGCATCATGCCGAGAAAGCGTTCCGCCGCCGCGCGCATGGAATCGTCGTCGCCCTTGATCTTCACGTTGGCGACAGCTTTGACTGAAACGGGGACGCCTTGCACGGTGTAGGCGCGCGTGGTGGCCAGCGGCACCGTGATCACATTCAGACTTAGGTATTCAACCTTTTCCAGAAACGGAACGATCAAGGTCGCGCCGCCCCTGACCAGCCGGTAACCAACGACAGTGCCATCCGCGAGCTTTCGCGAACGTCCTGAAATAACTGCGGCGCGGTTTGGCGAAACTTTGACGTAGTTTCGGCTAAGCAACATCAGGGCGATCAAGAAGCCGATCACTACAACCAGAATGACGACAGGGATAAGTAGATCTTGCATTTCGGGCATTCGATATTTACCTCAAATATTGATCAGCATTATCGGTATAGGGACTGACGATGACGGAGTCTCCCGCAACTTCCTCAACGCGGACCATCGCGCCAGCTTTAATTTCCAGGTTATCTCTTGAACGAGCCAGTTTCTCAATCCGCTCTTCGCCTACGCGGCAGCTAATCTGGCCCAGGTTGCCGGGTGCAATCGAAACCGTGACCTGCGCCGTCCGGCCAATCATTTGCGCCGTGCCGACAGTGCTCGAAGACTGTTGTTTGTATAGAAAGCGAGCGAAGAGTGAAACGAGGCCGCCGAATACAATGCCCCCGGTCAGTCCCAGCAGGGAACTGGCAACTATCCCGAGTCCCATCTGCACTCCGATGGACCCAAAGCCTCCAAAGGCCGTCACGAAAACACTGATCACACGACTATCCAGGAGGCCATGGCCGTCAGCTCCGCCGTCTAATCCCGTGTCGAGCCCGAAGCTGTCGAAAATATCTCCCACCACCAATGAGATAAGGAGAAAGACAAAGCCGATACCGGCAATCGCCAGGAAGACTATGAGCGGGCTGAAGGTCGAAAAAAAAATCAGTCACTTAGTGACTCCTCGTTTAAGTGTGGAGTGGCCGAAACGGCATCGAGGTTCGAGAAGAACGACGCACAAATTCGCCCGTAGACTATCACTTGCAGCCAATAAGTTGAAAGTGATGCGGCGGGGCGTTTCGTCGCAAGTTGTTTGCGAGGCAGAGACTGTGATTCCAAGGAGTAGGGCGGCCTGAAGCTTACTCAACATATTCTATTCTGGAACCTCGGCTTCACTGAGCAAGTTCACTAGCTGGTCGTAATCAGCAAAATCCTGAATGACATGTTTTGCTCCCGCTCGATTCAGGATTGCGGCCGCTTCGCCACTACCGACACCGAGAAACGCAAAATCAAGATTGCGCGCGGTGCGCACATCCCACAATCCATCGCCTGGCCCCTAAGTCAACTAACAAGACCGACGGTCGGTCAACGATCCTTCGCCACTTTCTTTAGCTCGGTGATGTATTGGCCTTTGCTGTCCTCGACCAAAACAAAGTCAACTTTGTCACCAACGCGAATGCCATTCATGATTGATGGGTTCCTGACCCAAAACTCCATTGCCATTGCCGGCATTAGATCTTTAATTTCTTCGTGTTCGATTGCTACCCAACGCTCGTTTCGATTGACCGTGGTAACAACACCGGTACCCGGGTAAGGCTTGCCGAGAACCGTCGCGGGGAATCCTGGCGGACCGATCAAAGACGCGGGCTGCTGGGCTGGAGTTGGGGTGGACGCTGCAGTTTTCTCCGGCTGAGGTTGAGAACTGCAGGAGATAACCAGCACTGCCGAGAGCAGGACCATCAACCAAAATGCAAATGTAGTTTTTCGCGGCGTCTTTGCGCGGCCAGGCAGATCGGGAATTCGCATGATTGGAGAATGGTAGCGGTTCATTCTGCTTTGAACAACACGCCGCCTCGGCGCCATCGTGACAATTAATGGTGGCCCTGCAGTCATCGGTTAAATCCGTCGAATTAGCTGTACAATTCGAGCGTGTGGAAAGCAGCGGTCCGCAAACAGTTTCTCGGATACATTGTGGCTGTCATTGTCATTGCCGCAGCAACCGCCGTTCTCAATGTCTTCGGCGGTCACATTAATCCGACCACAGTTGCACTCGCCTTCTTGCTCATCGTTCTATTTGTCGCGGCCGCGTGGGGATCCAAACCCGCAGTGCTGGCTGCGCTCGTCGGTGGTATCTCCTTCAATCTTTTCTTTCTTCCTCCAGTCGGCACTTTCCATATTGCAGAACCCGAGAATTGGATCGCGTTTCTTTCCTTCCTCGTAACCGGCGTTACCGCAGGTCAGCTTTCCGCGCGGGCAAGGAGACGAGCTGAAGAAGCCAATGAGGCACGTCAGGAAGTCGAACGTCTCTACGTCGAGTTGCAGGAGACCTTTGATGAAGCAAGCCAGGCGCGCGCGCTCAAGCAGAGCGAGAGGTTGAAATCGGCTTTACTCGATGCAGTGACCCACGATCTGCGCACTCCCTTAACGTCCATCAAAGCATCAGTAACCACCCTCATCGACGATCATCGATCAACCAGGAACAATGCAGCCCCCTCTCTGCTGGATGACGAAAGCCGACAGGAAATGCTGGAAGTGATCGACGAAGAGGCCGACCGGCTGGATCGGTTTATCGGAGGAATGATGGAGCTGGCGCGCATCGAAGCGGGCGAGATGCACCTGCGACGAAGGTGGGGATCGATTGAGGAAATCGTTTCAGCAGCACTTTCTCGCGCTTCGTCCTTGATAAGAAATCATAAGGTCGAGTTAGCGATTGAAGACGACCTGCCTATGGTTTGCGTCGATGAGCGTGCGGTGAGTGAGGTGATTTATTCGCTGATTGATAATGCTGCGAAGTATTCACCCGCGGACTCCGTGATCCGTATTGTCGCCAATCGCGTGAACCGGACGACGGTCCAAATGGAGGTCGCAGATGGGGGAAGCGGGATTAGCCCTGAGCTGCGCGAGCGAGTCTTCGACAAATTCTTCCGCGCTACCCGTGACGGTGACATCAGTGCTAATCGACCGGCGGGCTCAGGCATGGGGTTGGCAATTGCCAAAGGCATCGTGGAAGCACATGACGGAAAGATCTGGATACAAAGTGAGCCAGGTAAGGGAACGGGAGTGCTATTTACTTTACCAATTGGAAATGATGAAGCGGAGCTTTCAGAGAACAGAGAACACTGATGGAACATAAACCGCGGATTCTTGTCGTTGATGATGAGCCCCAGCTCACGCGCGTGTTGCGGACTGGATTGTCCTCACACGGATATGAGGTGCGTGTTGCCGCCGATGGTGTCTCGGCGTTGGAAACTTTCGGCGATTGGCATCCTGAACTCGTCGTTACAGATCTGGCGATGCCACACATGGACGGTCTGGAGTTGTGCCGCAGTCTGCGCGCGATCTCGTCAGTTCCGATTCTGGTTCTCTCCGCCAGAGGTGAAGAGAAAACGAAGGTGGAGGCACTCGATCTCGGAGCCGACGATTATGTAACCAAACCTTTCGGTATCGAAGAACTATTGGCTCGCGTCCGCGTAGCGCTCCGGCGCGCGAAGACGGCTGCTTCAAACGAGGCGGCCCAAACGTTCCTTGAGGCCGGCGAACTCCGCATTGATCTGGAAACCCGCATTGTGACGGTGAAAGGCCGAGAGGTACGCCTCACGCCAAAGGAATTTGATCTGCTGCTGTACTTTATGCGCAACTCCGGAAAAGTCCTGACGCATCGTGCTCTGTTGGCTGCGGTCTGGGGGGGCGACTATGTGGAGCAGAATGAATACCTGCGGGTGTTCGTAGGCCAGTTGCGCAAGAAGTTGGAGTCCGATCCGGCTGCCCCGCGCTACATCCTTACAGAGCCGTGGGTTGGTTATCGATTCAATCCCGAATAGCGAGAAAAAACGCCATCGCAGCCTCTTCAATCCTTACAATCTTTTTATAGACTCCTTACCCCTTCCTTATGCACGCCAGCGTAGATTTCATCTTGTGAGCCGTGAAATCAAACGCAACCTGGCCCTATTCGAGTCGGCGGGCGCGATCGCGTGCTTTGTCGGTGGGATTCTCGCGGGAGTCCTGGGAACTTTACTAAGCGCGAGCGCCTGGATTTTGGGAGGAGAGCAGCACCCGGTTTTACACGGCCTTGGCACAGCATTTCTGCTGGTTACGATACCGCTTCTGATCATAGCCGGTTATTGCATGGACTGGCTGGAGCGCGACTCAAAAAAGAAGCTTCCCCCAACTTCGCATCGCTAATCTTTTTATCAACCCAATCAACGTCGCAATTTCATGGCAGCAGAACTCAAACGATTTTTTATTGGTCGCGCACTGAGAACCGAGCAGGCGGCCCACGAACGTCTCTCAAAGAAAACAGCCCTGGCGGTCTTCTCTTCCGACGCTCTTTCCTCCACGGCGTATGCGACTGAGGAAATCCTGTTGGTACTGGCAGTAGCCGCGGTCTACGGACAAGCGGGGGCCTTCAAGTATGTGGTGCCGATTTCGATCGGTATCGCCGTATTGCTCATCATTGTTGCTCTTAGTTATCGCCAGACGATTCACGCTTACCCCTCGGGTGGGGGCGCTTATATCGTGGCCAAAGAGAACCTCGGTACGAATGCGGGTTTGGTCGCGGGTGCGTCTCTTCTGGTTGACTACGTTCTGACCGTGGCAGTTTCAATTGCGGCGGGAGTGGCAGCCATCACTTCCATGGTGCAGGGAACTCGGTACGCGTGGCTCGAGGAACACAAGGTTTTTCTGTGTCTGGTCTTTATCACGTTTATTGCCATTGCTAACCTTCGTGGCGTGCGCGAATCCGGCGCGCTGTTCGCGGCACCGACGTATGCGTTCCTCGTTAGTTTTCTTTTCATGATTGGTTACGGGCTCTTCACCTACTACTCGTTTGGAGAAACTGTGCCCGCACCGGCTCCTGAAGAAATCAAGACCGCCGAAGGATACACGCTGCAACCGTTAACGCTTTTTCTGATACTCGGAGCTTTCTCAAACGGTTGTGCTGCGCTGACCGGAATCGAGGCTATTTCGAATGGAGTTCCGGCCTTCAAGAAGCCGGAGGCGAGCAACGCTGCGACAACGCTCGTCTTGATGGCCGCGCTGCTCACGACAATGTTCCTTGGCACCAGCGTATTGGCTTACCTCTATGGCATTCATCCGCATGAAAGCGAAACAGTCATTTCCCAGTTCGCGCGAATTATGTTCACGGGGCCAATGGCCTGGTTCTACTACGTCGTGCAAATTGCGACTGCGCTGATTCTCCTCCTGGCAGCCAACACCTCATTTGCAGACTTCCCACGCTTAGCCAGCCTGCTCGCGCGGGATCGGTTTCTGCCGCGTCAGTTTTCCACGCGTGGCGACAAACTCGTCTTCTCAAACGGGATTGTTATTCTGGCAATTTTTGCCGGGATTCTCGTAATCATCTTTGCGGGAAACACGAGCCGCCTGATTCCGCTTTATGCCGTGGGCGTTTTTCTCTCGTTCACCCTTTCGCAGTCGGGAATGGTGCGACACTGGCTCAAGGAACGGTTCGCTGAGAAGAAAAGGAACGGCGACGCTCTGGAGCTCCAGGCAGCAAGTATTCACTTCACTGAGAGCACCGTCGATGCTGATGCTCTGCCTGATGCCGAACTTGCGGCTTCAGAACAAAGGGGATCAGCGTTTGTCAGCGATGAAGTTACGGACGGATCCCATTGGAAAAAATCCATTGCGATCAATGCCATTGGCGCAATCGCTACTTTTGTAGTGTTGTGTGTCTTCGTGGCAACAAAGTTCATACACGGCGCGTGGATCGTGGTCGTTGTTATCCCCGCGCTCGTGTTCATGTTCCGGGCTATTCACAAACACTACCTCGGCGTAGCAAAACAACTCTCCACTGAGGGCCTCGGGTCTCTGCGGCCGATCAGACACACAGTTATCGTGCCCATTTCCGGTATTCATCGAGGAGTTGTTTGCGCGCTCCAATACGCAACGTCCATCGCTCCGGAACACGTCAAGGCTGTTTACGTTGACTTCGACGAAGAAGCGACTGCGAAGCTGCGCCAGAAGTGGGAGCGCTGGGGCGCGGGTGTACAGCTCGTGGTTCTGCCGTCTCCATACCGCGAGCTAACCCGTCCATTGTTGCGTTACATCGCTCGGCTTGAACTGAAGAATGGAAACGATATCCTGACTGTAGTGTTGCCTGAGTTTGTTCCGGCGAGGTGGTGGCAACACTTATTGCATAACCAAAGCTCACTGATGCTCAAAGGTGCGCTGCTTTTCAGGAAGGGCGTGATTGTGACCAGCGTGCCCTATCACTTGGAAAAGTAAGCGGCGAGGTAGCCTTCAGGTTCTTACTTCGTGATTAGGAGCAGCGGGGAATTGACGTGGTAATTGTAAAGCAGCGCCTTATCCCCACTAATACGGAAGACGAATTGCTCTGTTCCCTTGCCCTCAGTGAATTCAACCTCGTAGGCGAGGGTCGCCATCGTCCCAATGGGCGTCGCGTTGATGCCCCACCCGCTCGGGGTTGCCTGTTTCACCGTACCGAGCTTCACATGCAAAGCTTCTAATAGATTTACGAGGTCGGCTTCACTCCCAGCGTCCTTGAATCCCTGGTCAGACTCGCTAAAAATCTCGTGGAATTGCCGCGCATTATACTGGTGATGAAACTTGGCGACGGCGGCTTCGGCGATTCCTTTGCCTTTAGTTAAAGAGCAGGAGATGCTTGTGATAAGGAACATCGCAATAAGAACAAGGCTGAGCTGTTGTTTTCTTTCCATCTTCTACTCCCGTCGTTTCTCCACTTAGTCGCGCCTCTGAGGCGAATGGAATTTGGCCAACTTAATAGAGTCGGCGCGAACGTGCTGGCGCTGTCGTGCCTTCTGCTGCCAGACCTTACCAGGCGGCGCGGGTGCGAGAACGTCCCGCGACATAGCCGATGACCAACGCGAGCAGGAGGATCACACCAGGCACAATCGCCTTGTAGCCGTAATGGGGCGTTGGCGTATGGCGTATGAAGCTTTGATGCTGTTCAACATAGCCATTCAGGGCCTTCGTAGCCGTGCAGGACGATGCTATAAATTGATCCTCAACTCGTCGAGCGTAAACGATGTAAGTGTATCCCTTGTGAAAAGCAAAGTCGCAGTCAGTCATTTTACTCGTAACCACAACTGCATCTTTCTCGGTACCCTTTAAAACCTGGGCGGCCTGGAATGTAACGGCAGTCTCCGATCCAGACGTGTTCGTGGAAATCACCTTACCAATGAACACGAGGTCGGCGCCCTTGAGACTTTCTGCGGCTGAAAGAGTAAGACAATCACAAGCCAAACAAGTTTGGGCCATGAATAGAATCACAGCCGGCAACGTAAATATCAGAGTCTTTGATCTCACTCCGATTCGCATTCCAGTTCCAGTCGCAACGTTGGGCTTGTTTCGGCGGCGCCGCCTCTACGCTCCGAACTGCTTTAGATGATGGTTGGCATGTTTGTAGGTGACCACGCCCCATTCGGGCCAGGTCAGTGGCCCAAACAACGGATGAGCCGGTCCTGCGCCCTCATGAGGGCCCGTCCCAATTCGTTCGAGCAACTCCAGCAGCGCCGCGCGCTCATCCTCAAAAGATGTGGCAGCGCTCGGCTTCAAGTCGGGTGCGGTCGGCGCTCCCTTCGGGAAGGGAAGCACGTAGAGGATGAGGTGTTTGAGAGGGAACACCTGGAACACTCGCTTGTTTGCAGACGGCACCGACAAGTCTCCAAGGGTCATCCGCGCCGACAAGCGAAGATGCTGTAACATCCCTGCCACGTCCAGGCTGCCCCATCGCCGGGTGGACGATTCCGAAAGCGATCGCATCCTCCTAACGATTTCGGCCCGGTCAGACTCCTTTAGAATTGAGCCCATCTTTATCCTCCTTCATCGCCTCGCTTTCTCTTCCTGGCGTCGCCGAACGCTGATTCCCGTCCGCAGCAAGCCCCTGACGGGTTGCGCCGGCATCACCGGGAGGAATTGCTAATCGAGACGAGCTGTCCGTCCTTGCCATACCTTTCGAACATCCAAAATCTGTTATTACTCTTCCTCGTTATCTCGTGTAGTGCGCGGCGCAACGTGACATTCTTCAGATTCAAAGAATACAGAGTCACAGCTGGTCTTCGTCGCTCGAAATCACGGCGAGTGAGGCCAAGGGCCTTCATTTCATTCACTACTTCCGGCAAGTTCGTCAGCGCCTCGCTTGCGGCTGACCACTCGTTATTATCCACCTGAAGCTCACCGACTACGGTCTCCAACAAGACAGAGCCTGCTTCCTGTGGATAGACATCGATAAAGCCATCCTGCTTCCGCCAGCGGTAGCCTGGAGCGGCCAATACGATGCCGTCAAGCACGTCATCCAGAGTATCAAACCAGAAATCTATTTTGACCTTTGCCTTGGGATGCGCAGGGTCCGTTTCCAGACTCATGTTCACTTGATGTACCTCTGCCAGATTAGCCAGCAAAGCTACCATGTCTCCATCAAAGACTATCTTGTTTCGCTTCGAATGCGGTGTGGTCAGCCCTTGTGCGGAGACGTGACTGGATACAACGCAAATCATCATGAGCAAAGCTGCCGGCAGGATCGTCCGTTTAAGGACCATGGTGGTGCCTCCCTGAAATCGAAGAATGTTTAGTCAACATTCACGCGTGACAAAAGACTTAGTTCCGAAGCCCAGCTGAAAATATACCCGACGGAGAGCAACCCGACTGAGTAGTCGCCGGGATCTGATTCGCATTACCGAATTCAGGATACCAGAAGGGAATACGCGGTTCACACGTAGGGGCACGGCATGCCGTGCCTCACAACGATGAATACAAGCGAGCCGGATCCAAAGCCCGCTTGTTTTTCTTCTAACCTGACCTAATCAGATCGAAACCCAATTAGCTCTGCTCCCGATCCGGCTTAATGAGAACAAGACCTGGGTAACTTTTGTCTGGATCTTACTTGCCTGGCTCAAGACCGAAGTAGCTTTCCTCTTAACCCGAGTTAATTGGATCAAGACCAAAGTAGCTCAAGTCCTGATCTTACCTACTTGGATCAAGACCAAAGTAACTCAGGTCCTGATCTTACCTACTTGGATCAAGACCAAAGTAACTCAGGCCGCAATCTTACCTATTTGGATCGCGATCAAAGTAACTCAGGTCGCAATCTTACCTATTTGGATCGCGATCAAAGTAACTCAGGTCGCAATCTTACCTATTTGGATCGCGACCAAAGTAACTCAGGTCGCAATCTTACCTATTTGGATCGCGACCAAAGTAACTCAGGTCGCAATCTTACCTACTTAGGTCGCGACCAAAGTAGCTCAGGTCGCAATCTTATCTACTTAGATCGCGACCAAAACAAGTGAGATCGCAATCAAAGTAGCTCGGATCACGACCTGAACAGCCAGGATCGCAGCAAAATCAGCCAAAAACCTGAGGCGTTTCGCCCCATTCCCTCGGTTTTGCTCAGCATAATTGAAAAAAGTCTTGCATTTCCTGAGGCCGGGAATATACTGCCGCCCTTCAAGCAGGTAGGTAGGCCTCGCTGCGTCCTTGCCCGTTAACCTTACACCCCTGAAAGGAGTGCCAATTCTCATGGCAAGAGCAAAAAGAAAATCCGCTGTTCTCGAAACGTCCCGGTTAAGACGAACGGGTCTCAACTCAATCACCAAGCCGATTGACTTCGGAGCCAACACAACCAAGGAAGCTTTCCTGGCTAAAGTCGCGGCCTTTGAAGCTCGTCTCAACGCTTACAACCAGAAGGTGGCTGAGCTTGACGACGAGCAAAACAGCATCGACGCCGATGAGCGCGAGCTGTCCCAATGGAACAAGCGCATTCTCTCTGCCGGCGAAGCCTCATTCGGCTCAGACAGCAGCGAGTATGAATTGCTCGGCGGCACCCGCACGAGCGAACGCAAACGCCCGGCGCGCAAACCCGCATCGGGTTCATCCGGCACCCCGACACGATCGGGCGGCCCCACAGCCTAACCTCTAACCCTCAGCAGCGTGCGGCGCGAGGCCAGCGAGGAACCTCCGCCGCCTCTGAGATTCTGCGGGACCGCGGTCGTCTTGGTCGCATTGCACAAGCCCGTTGCGGTGAGAGAAGTTTCTTCTGGGCCCTCTTACTTGTTTCCCCAAAAGACCCCGCCAGTCTTGAAGATTTGATAAAGAGCGTCTACTCCAATCGAACAGTACTTCGGATTCTTTCCATCGTTCAGCACCGATAGGCAACAACTGGCTGCAGCCGGGGACAAGTTAGGGTCTGCGCACGCTTTATGCGCAGCAGCCTGGTTTTCGACCACCGAGAGCGCCAGTTTTATTACATCCGAAAAGAGTACCAGCTTCCTTGCCTGGAGATCGTTGATCTCCGCGATGTTCTTTTTCCTAAGTTGGGCATTTTCAAAAGTGGTTGTAGAGCTGAGCGCTCGCATGTCGCCAATCAATGCTAATTCCCCGGCCTGATCTTTTTTCTCTTTCTGCAGCGCGATGTGTTTCGCATTAATTTCGTCAGCCAGTTTGTTGCAGCGAGCTGCCTCTGATGTCTCGATCATCGTCGGCTCCTCCGGACACCCACTGTCGATCGCTCCCTTGCGAAACTTATTGAAGTCACTAATTTTCATGTTCAGTTCAGGACGCGCCACATCCAGGATCTTGCGTTCCTTTTTTGTCAGAATCTTGAGACCCTCTATTTGCGCCTGATCTGATTTGTCCAACTTCTTGTTTGACTCCTCGATGCCCGTATGTTTAGCCAGGACCCCATCGAGTTCGGTCATCGACTTCTCGTAAGCAATTTCGGCCTCAGTCTTTTCTCTTTTTTGCGTGTTGGCGGTAACCGCGGCCAGGCTCACTAAAGCCATCGTCAGCAGTACTGCTAACTTAAAAGGCCACCCCAATATGCCCGCATTCATTGTTGTGGGGGTTTGGTTCAGATGTGATCTATTTTCCGGCTGAATGGGCTCGCGAGTTTTCAATTTGGTGGATTTCATAACTAATACTCCTTCGATGTGAGCGTGGTTATTAGAAGGCCTTTCCTGATCTCGATGACAAGAAAAGAAATGAGCTATTGCAAGCTCGAGCCGAGGGACGGTCCCAATGACCAGGCAAAGCGAGGAACACGCTGCCCGTAGGTTCGTTCTATCTTCCTGGCTTAGTCTTTAGGATCGTTGGTTGGCGAAACGAAAGAGGCTAAATAGAGTAGGTCAGGTGCGCAACTTATATCGCCGATGCAGGAACTAGTCAATGCAAAGGCGCTCGCATCCACAACGCTGAGCGGCGCAAGGCCAGCGAGAAACTTCCCCTCCGAGACCCTCCAGCAGTCCTCTATTATTTAATGTCAATTTAGGATGAATTTGCCGAGCTATCTAAGCAGATCTGGATTCCGATATTAGGCGCGATACCTCCGCCAACAGGAGATCGTTATCCACGGGCTTAACCAGGTACGCTTGAGCGCCAGCTTTCTGAGCAGCCTCTTTGTCAGAGTCAAAGGCGGCACCAGAACAGAACAAGACCGGCGTGTGAGGGTCGAATTCTCGCAGTTGTTCGGTCATCGCCGTACCAGATAAACCCGGCATTTTGTTATCTAACAGATAGAGATCGAAATGTTGGGTTTTGGCAAGATTGATCGCTTCCAATGGATCATCTACGCAAACTGCTTCAAAGCCATTCTGTTCCAGAAGGAAAGCAAGGAGCTCGCGCGTATCCTCATTGTCCTCGGTGCAAAGGATGCGACCTTTAGGCGTGGCCATGGCTTACTACCTTTCAAGTCAAGGTGGAGAAAAATGACTTGGGGCGAAAGTTGAATCGGAGGTCAAATCTCTGATAGCGCACAGAGAGACTACTTGGCAGGCCGGTTAGCGTCAAGAGAAATGCGCGGTGTCCTAAGTTGAAACCGTTGTACGGAAAGGGGTTTCTGCTGGGCCCATAACTCATCGAGTAGTTCTTGCGCCTGATTCCAGAGCGAGCACCTGACGCGACCCGCCATTAACTAGTTCGGTTGTGCAGTTGATTAACACGAAGGTCCGCCTGCGCCTCGACTAACATCCTTTGATAGATCGTCAGTTCTTCTCTGGCAGATCAACACCTGAGCAGCGTTCCACTTGTTCTAACTTGTTTGATTCCGCTTACCAGAGAAAAAGGGCGTCAATGGTCTCAACCCCATCAACGCCCGCTTCTCACAATCTTTGAGGACTGTGAGGCGCGCCGAAGTGCTCAAAGTTTTTACTCCGGCGCTTGGCGAGTACGTTCAGCACTCACCCGATGCCGCGCATTCTACTCCCGATGACGTTCCAGTCAATGATTAATGCACGGGATTTTGCCAACCCGATTTGAGACTCAAGTTGGCGACTCAGCGGTAGAGCAGATATGGTTTGCGGCTCTGGCTGAACTTCGCCGCCTCATTGTCCCACTCCTTCAAAAGTTGATCGAGCCGGCCGCCCTCGATGGCAAGCTTCACCTTGTCTGAACCCGTGAGGCGATCGATTGTTGCCGTCCAGGCGAAATCGCTTAGGTGCTGTCTGCGGATCTCGTCGATGAGCAGGAGCGACGTGCGGACGGGACGGTACAACTCCCGGTCGGTGACCGCGAAACGAATCGCCGGGATAGTCTGCCCCTTGTGCTTGGCGGCCGTTGGTGACACCGGCATCGTTATCGCTTCGAAGCGGATGCCCGGTAACCGTCTCTCGTTCATGACCCGGGCCACTTCGCGCGCGTTGAGCCAGGGAGCTCCAATCTGCTCAAACGGCCGGTCGGTGCCTCGGCCCTCAGTCAGGTTAGTGCCCTCGAAGTAGACCGAGCCGGTATAGCTTGTCAGCGCGTTGAGAGAGCGGAGGTTGGGTGATGGATTCACCCAGGGCAGTCCCGTTTGGTCGAACCACTGCGAGCGTTGCCAGTTCGCCACTCGCGCGACGATGAGGTTAACGCCGATACCAAACTTCCGGTTGAAGAGAGTTGCAAGCTCGCCGACCGTCATGCCGTGACGCGCCGGTATTGGGTACATGCCCACGAACGATTTGAACTTCGGATCAAGCAGGGCTCCTTCGACGATCTGACCACCGATGGGATTCGGACGATCCAGGACAACGAACGGAATTCCTTTTCTTGCGGCAGCCTTCATCGAGAGGGCCATGGTGGAAACATATGTCCAGGTGCGTCCCCCGACTTCCTGAAGGTCGTAGATCAGAACATCGACGTCCTTCAACATCTCGGGGGTGGGGCCGCGATCCTCAGACTTGTACAGAGAGTAGATGGGAACACCGGTCGCGGGATCGGTCCCGTCAATTATCGTCTCGCCCGCCTCCACCGTGCCCCTGATCCCATGCTCGGGCGCCAGCAGGGCGACCAGCTTCAAATGCTTGTGCTTTGCGATCAGATCGATATCGGTGTTTCTCGACCGGTCTGTCGCGGTTTGGTTGGTGATGAGGCCGACTCGCTTCCCGCGCAGCGCGCGCGGTACGTTGGCAAGAAAAGTCTCGATGCCCGGAAGGACTGGCCGCGCGGTGTCACGCGGTGTTAACTCAGTCCGCAGCGAAGCGTCTGCCAGCGGTGCGAAAGACTGCGCCGGCGTGATCGCACACGTGGCAAGCATTAACAAGACGATGGCAAGAGCCCTCATTGACATACCTATACACACTCCCAAGTTTCACGCTGACCGCGGGGCGCGCGTCGTGGTTCGAATTCAAAATCGTATCGTATCAGTTTTGTCTTTTACTGGGGGCCGGCGGCATCACGAAGGCGGGAGCTTGCTGAATCTTGCCGGCCTGCTTCAACGAAGCCGTGAGCTCTTTAAACTCAGCCATCGCTCCATCAAAGTCACTGACCGTGCGCTCGATTAACTGACTGTAGGGTTTTTGATTTTCTACCCTGCATTTTTTGTCCTTGATGAGGAAGGCGGTAAACTTTTGCTCTCGACTATCGGAGGCTGGAAGTCGTTCTATCAGATTGATTTGTAAGCCCACAAAATACGAGCGAAACCTGGTTGCTGGTTTCTTCTCCAGCGCGGTTCGTGGTAAATCAAACGCATGCGAGGCGTCTCCTTTGTCAACCACGAATCGAATTCGTGTCGGAGTGATGTATAACCATCCTTCCTCGGGAAAACTAAACTTGCCGAAGAGCGCGCGTTGATGCATGTGGGCCATCTTCATGGCAAACGCCTCTTCCTGGTTATCAGTTAGCGTTGTACTGATAAATAATCCGCAGTCCGGTGCGTCTCGCTTATTGGAGAATTTGAGAGTCGCGCGGTTGTCGTCGAAGCTGACTGCCTGCGCCTCGCCATCCTTCGGTGCCCGTGGCACTTGTGCAGCTGCAGGAAAAACTACTGTGAGTATTACCGTTATGATCAAAACCTGGGTTCTCATTTACGCTCCCTGATTTGGTTACTTGCTCATTCAAGATCTAATCTCTCTCTCCTTTGGGAGAGCAATGACATACTTGACTCATCATCGGCGTTTGCAACCCGAAGGGTTGCGAGAGAGTAGCCGGGGGTCGGAGCGAAGCGCGAGACCCCCGGAACGAGTCATTAAGGATCCGCACCCTGCAAGGGTGCCAGAGGCCGATCTTCTGTGACCCTTTCAGGGTCAGATTAGATTGCCGTCCGATCCGGGGGTATCGCGCTTCGCGCTCAACCCCCGGCTACTTTCTTGCAGCCCTTCGGGCTGCTCCCTTCAATACCTCGATTCAGTGACAATGTATTGTTCGCCGCCCGCCAGCAATGACTCGAGTCAGAGGATTATACCTTTAACGGCCGACACTCTTGAGTGGAGATTTAAGGCAGATTCACTACAGAGTAATATTGAGCACAGAGGTTACAACGGAGAGAAAGGTAAGCCGCATTGGTTTGAGGAATGAAGCTTTTATTTCCAGCTAACGAGACGAGGAGCCGTTGGAGTTTGCAGGTTCGATATTGTGGCGTTTGATCATGCGATCGAGCGTCTTGCGATCCACTTCGAGGATGCGAGACGCCGCCTGTTTATTCCCACGCGTGTGTTCCAGGACTCTGCCAACATGGCGTGCCTCAATCTGCGCCAGAGAAATCCACTCCTCAACTGCTGGAGCATCTCCCGCAGACTCAGTCACGATTGACTGGTCCCGATCAAAATTCCTGATCCGGTCAGGCAAATCCTGTGGCCGAATGGTGCCTTCACACATCGCCGCAGCTCTGACCACCGCATTTTCCAGTTCACGAATATTCCCCGGCCATGGATAGCTTTCGAGCAGCGCCAAAGCCTCAGAAGAAAACGCTACTGAGGAGTTGAGGGAATAAACGCGCTCGGCGAAACACTTTGTCAACGGCAAAATGTCTTCGCGTCTCTCCCTGAGCGGCGGCAACACGATTGACACTGCATTCAATCGATAAAAAAGATCCTCACGAAATCGTCCGCTCTTCACTTCCTCTTCAACGTCGCGATTGCTCGCGGCCACTACGCGCGCGTCTAGTTTTTGAGTTTGGTTAGAACCCACCCGGCGGATTTCGCCTTCCTGCAGGGCGCGCAGCAATTTGACCTGGAAAACGGGAGTGGTCTCGGTGATCTCGTCGAGAAAAACTGTGCCGCCGTCTGCTTCTTCCCATAGCCCGCGGCGGTCTCTGTCGGCTCCGGTGAATGAGCCACGCACGTGGCCAAACAATTCCGATTCAATCAGCTCTGAAGGAATGGCGCCGCAATTGACCGCCACAAAAGACTTCTGAGATCGTTTGCTGCGCTGGTGTAATGCCGAGGCCACTACTTCCTTTCCGGTTCCAGATTCCCCAGTCAGCAATACCGGCAAATTCGTTCCGGCCACGCGTCCGACTTGTTTCATCACCTGGATAAAAACATCGCTGCGACCCACCAGATCTATGTTTGATTCGTATGAAGCCCGCCTTTTCTTCGACACGTGGCGCTGATGTGAAGTGGTGGCCAACTCCAGGGCCAGCGCGCTTGAAAGGGATTGCAAGGCTTCGAGAGTGAAGGGCTTTAACAAGTAATCGTAGGCTCCGAAAGCAGTCGCATCCAAAGCTCCGGCAGCTGAGCCATGTCCGGTCATGAGCACGACCTTGGTCTTTGGCAATTCGTCCTTGAATCGCTTGAGCACAGTAAATCCATCTGCGCCGCCCAGCATGACGTCGCAGAAGACGGTTGACCACACCTGCTCGCGCAGCATTTCAAAAGCGACTTCGGCAGATTCCGCCTGATTCACTTGCCAGCCTTCAGTCTCCAGCACACTGCTGACAAACCCCCGAACTTGCGCATCATCGTCAATAACCAGAGCGTGCATCATCTTGTTATCTTCCCTGATTACTTTTAGGCGAATCCAAAACCTCTCTCACTTTTCGAGCCACGCCGGCCGGGTCGAAAGGCTTTTGGATAAAGTTAAGTTTTTCGTCGAGCAGTCCGTGATGAACTATTGCATCATCGGTATAGCCCGACATGAAAAGGACGGGGAGATTAGGACGGACTTCGAGTAGACGCTCCGCTAATTCGCGACCGCTCATGTTGGGCATTACCACGTCGGTAATTACCAGTTGGATGTCGCGTTCGGGGTCTTCTGAAAACGAAAGCGCTTCGAGACCGTTTGCCGCTGCGATGACGTGGTAACCCTGCTCTTCGAGAATATGCTGGAGGATGGCGCGGACCTGATCTTCATCCTCGACCATTAGGACGGTTTCAGTGCCTTTGGGCAGCGGTTGCGAAATCGATTCCTCTTCTTCTTCCGCAATTTCGTCTACGCGCGGCAGATATATCTTGAAGGTGCTGCCTTTGCCTGATTCACTATAAACCCAGATATTTCCGCCGCTTTGTTTCACAATTCCATAGACTGTGGCCAGTCCGAGTCCCGTACCCTTACCGGAATCCTTTGTGGTAAAGAATGGATCGAAGATGCGATTCTGAATCTCTTGATCCATGCCACAGCCATTGTCGCTGACCGCCAGCATCACGTAACGACCTGGCTCGATTTCATGTCGCTCCGCATGCTCCGTCGAGAGAATTACATTGCTGGTTTGTACAGTTAGTTTTCCACCCTGCGGCATCGCGTCGCGGGCATTAACGATTAGGTTGATCAGAACCTGTTCGATCTGGCCCGGGTCGGCTTTCACTTTGCCCAGTGTGGGGGTGGCGATGATCAGCATATTGATATCTTCGCCGATCAGGCGGCGCACCATCTTCTCCATGTCTGCGACCGCTACGTTTAGATCAAGGATCTTCGGCTGGAGGATTTGCTTGCGGCTGAAAGCAAGTAACTGGCGCGTCAGCGCCCCGGCGCGGTCACCGGCTTTCTTGATTTCTTCTACGTTCGAGCGGTGCGGGCTCTCCGGCGGAAGCTTGTTCAGCAGGATGCTCGAGTAGCCACCGATGACGGTCAGGAGATTATTGAAATCGTGAGCGACGCCGCCGGCAAGTTGGCCGATCGCTTCAAGTTTTTGCGACTGGCGCAGTTGGGCTTCGCTGGCCATCAACGCCGCTTCCAATCTTTTGCGTTCAGTGATGTCGTTGGCAAGGATCAATTCGGCCCTGCGTCCATCAAATACCAGTGGGTGGGCAGTTATTTCTACATCGATTAGCGAGCCGTCCTTCTTCAGGTGCCGCCATGCGCCGTCCTTGCTCGGTCCCTTGCTAACAGCGGCGACCGCCCCATGGAGCGCCGGCCAGTCTCCGGGTGGACGGATATCCTTGATAGTCATCGAGAGAAATTCGGTCAATGAATACCCATAGTCGATCACCGCGGATTGGTTGACGGCGAGAAACGCAAGGGTTTCCAAATCATAGACCCACATCGGTTGTGGATTGCTTTCGAAAAGAAGGCGGTATCTTTCCTCGCTCTCGCCCAGGGCTTCCTCGGCGCGCTTGCGTTCGATGGCCTGTGAGATCAGATCTGCAACTGAAGCCAAAGCATCAAGTGTGTCGTCGGCAAGTTCCTCTCTGGAGAACATTGCCATCACGCCCACCACTCGATCATCAACAGCGAGAGGATAACCGGCGAAGGCAATCATTCCTTCAGTGCGGGCCCACTTCTTGTCGCTCACGCGCTCGTCGTTTAGCACATCGTTGGTGATGTGAGGTGTGCGTTCAAGCGCGATCTTGCCAATCTTGAACGACCCCATCGGCACTAAGGCTTGCGGTCCATCAAGATGAGTATAAAGCCCGGCGCTCGCCTGCAACTCGAGCACTTGCTTATCGTGATTCAAAGTCCAGATGCGCGCAAACGCCGCGCCGAGATGATGGACCATGGTCTGGGCGCATGAGGCCAGCGTTTCTTTTAGCGAGGCACGGCTCACCGCCAGTGCGGCGCTGATATCGGCCCGGAACAATGCATGCGTCTCGCGGCGCGCTTGTATTTCTTCGACGCGCTTGCGCTCCGTGATGTCTCTGGCAATGCCCTGGACCCCAACCGGTACACCTTCCTTGAGCACGAGCCGCGTGTTTACTTCCACCGGAACTCGCCGTCCATCCTTCGTGATAACGAGGAGCTCGTAAGCCGTTACTTTTTCCCCGGTAAGCTTGCGACGGAGCATCTCCTTTGCCCTATCGAGATACTCCGGCGCCACGGTGTCCAACAAGCTCAACTTAAGGGTTTCTTCCAGAGTGTAGCCGGTAAGATTTTTGCCGGTCCGGTTGCAAGCGGTGTAGTTTCCCTTAAGGTCGTGTTCATAAATAAGATCATCCGCGTTCTCGACCAGCTCGCGGTATCGCTCCTCACTTTCCCGCAAAGCTTTTTCGGCCTGCTTGCCGGCTGTGATATCGGTTACCACGCCGCGCACGCCAATGGATTTCCCCTGTTCGTCGCGAATAATAATCGTGTGGGCGCGCACCCAAACAATCCGCTTATCTTTGCCAAGCCAGCGAAACTCAAATTCGCCTTTCGAGCCACCCCTGAATTGCGAGTCGGCCTCGCGTTTGACTCGTTGACGATCGTCCGGATGCACCACCTTTAGCCAGAACCCGGGCGTCGCCAGCCATTCGGAAACGGTGTAACCAAGCATTGTCTCTATGTAGTCACTGACAAAGTCCGTGCGGCTTTCCCGCGTACTGGGATCACTCCACGATTCAAAGACTATGCCGGGCACGCTGCCGACAATAGTGTCTATTCGTTCTCCCTGCTCTCGAATCTTGGCGTTAAGTTGCGCTTGAAGTTGTTCCGCGCGCTTCCGTTCGGTGATGTTAACGAAAGAGCCTTCAAAGAAAAGAACTTCGCCGGCCTCGGAATAAACGGCGCGCCGATTTACGTTTACCCAAATTTTTTCGCCATCCTTACGGAGAGCTTCCATCTCAAAGCCCACCAGCACCCGACTTTCTGTTTGCCGGCGGGCAGCTTCCAACCGGTCCTTGGGATTTGCGTAGAGTTGACGCGAAACGTCGGTAATGCTGTGTATCGCTTCCTCCGGTGAAGCGTAGCCGAGGATACGTGCAAATTCCGGATTAGCAGTCAGTAGCCGGCCTTCGGGAGATGACTGAAAGAGTCCTTCCGTAGCATTTTCGAAAATTGATCGATAGCGCTTTTCTGCCGCCAGAACCTGTGAATGGAGTGAAGCGCTTTCAAGCGCAGCCGCCGCCGTGCTCGCGAGAATCGTCAGGGCTTTCATTTGACCCAGCGTGAACGGGCGCACGCGATTGGTCATGTTCAAATTAACGATCCCGACCAACTTGTTCGCCACCTGCATGGGCACCGACACGGCGGAGCGAATATCAGCTCTCGGCCAAAGGGCCACAAAACGATCGTCCTGTACCTCTCCGTTCAGAAGTAGCGGCACCCTTTCTCGTGCTACCCAGCTCGCTATGCTTTGATCGAGCGGGATTCGCTCTCCCAACAACCTGGCCCGTTCTGCTCCTCTTACTGCTGCTACAACGAGCTCTTTGCCGTCTTCAGTGGGCAAGAGGACCGAAACTTCGTCAGCATCGCTCTGTTGTAAGGCGGCGTCTGCCAGCTTGCTGAGCACGGTCTGTGAGTCGAGGGTAAAAGCGATTGTTTGACATAGGCCATAGATCGCCACGGTTTCGCGCAGTTGCAGATTCTCCATCCGCAGTCGTCGGGTGTTAACCGCGCGCGTCAAAACCGGCATTAGCGTCCTTAGCCGGAAAGGTTTTAGGACATAATCGAACGCGCCAAACCTCATGGCATCGACTGCCGTCTGGATTGTGCCTTGACCTGTCATCATGATTGCGATCAGATGAGGGTCGATCGCCAGAGCCGATTTGATCAGTGTGATCCCGTCCATTTCCGGCATCATGAGATCGGTAATCAGAAGATCAAAGCTTTCCGTCCTCAGGGTCTTCAATGCTTCTTGTCCGTTGGTGAAGCCGCGCACTTCGTACGACTGCGCCGATAACGCCTCGACTAGAGCGTTCTTTAACTCGAATTCGTCGTCGACTACCAGTATCTTGCCCACCGTATGTTCGGCCGCAGGTCGGGCTTGATCGGCAATTTCTATTTCAGGATTACTGGTCTCGATCAAGTTCGGCTCCCTCCTCTCCGGTAGCAGGCAGAAATATGCTGACGGTGGAGCCTTCGCCGAGGCGGCTCTCAATTGAGATCCGACCCTGGTGCTCTTCAACTACGCGCCGGCAAATTGCCAGGCCGAGCCCAGTGCCTTTACCTTCCGGCTTCGTGGTAAAGAAGGGTTCCCAAATCTTCTCGAGGTCCTCCGGGGCGATTCCCATACCTGCATCAGCAAACTGGATGTTCACACCACTTGATACATCTCCCACGAAACTATTTCTGGCGCTCACAATTAGTTTTCCACCGTTGGGCATAGCGTCGCTGGCGTTGGTCAGCAAGTTGAGAAACACCTGACGCAGCTGCTGGCGATCGGCCTGAATGGTAGGTAAGTCAGCTTCGAAGTCCTGAATCACGTCAATCCGGCGACTGCGCAGGTAATACTCGATCAATTCCACCGCTTTGGTGATCTCTTCGTCAACGTCCATCGTGGAAACCTGCTGGTGACCGCGGCGGCTGAACTCCAGCAGGCTCCCCACTAACTTACCCATGCGCTCAACCTCGTCGGCGACTATTTGAACCGAACGTGCCTGTTCGCTATCAACGGCCAGTTGGTC
Source organism: Pyrinomonadaceae bacterium (assembly GCA_963724185.1). GTDB lineage: Bacteria > Acidobacteriota > Blastocatellia > Pyrinomonadales > Pyrinomonadaceae > PSRF01. The sequence goes on from CAVRTN010000004.1 coordinate 1,698,005, forward strand.
CGCCAGGGACTCGAGCCTCAGAGAGACAGTTGCCAACGGATTGTTCAGCTCATGGGCCACGCTGGCAGCCAGCTCGCCCATCGTGGCGAGCTTGGAAGCTTGCCAGAGCTGTTGAGTCATAGACTTCAGTTCGTGGGTTTTTTTCTGTAGTTCTGCAAGGGCTCGTTTGAGGCGCTGGTTTGTCTTGTGCAACTCGTCCTCAGCCAGCTTACGCTCAGTGATGTCTCGAATATTGCACTGGATGACGTGACGTTCACCGGCGAGATAAGTGTTACTGACAAACTCCACCTGCCGCACCCCTCCGTCGCGAGTTTCGAGCGGCACATTGTCATAGCGTATGTATCCGCGCTGCTGGAGTTCGGAGAAACCGCGCTGTGAAGCAACGATGTCTTTGAAAGGCCCTATCTCCCAGAGTTCCATGCCGACCAGTTCCGATTTGGAAAAGCGCAACATTTCGATGAGATACGGGTTCACGTCAAGAATCCTTCCCCTGTCGGCTTCCAGGATCAGGATGCCGTCCTTGGCAGATTCGAAAAGCCGACGGTATCGGGTCTCTGAGGATTGCAGCCCATGTTCGGCGCGTTTGCGATCTGTAATGTCGGTCATGGTGACGATCGCGATTAGCTTGCCGCCGGCCTCACGAACGATTGTGCCCCCGTAATTGAAAACGCGGCTCCAGTCGCTATTAATTCGTCGGATACAAATCTCAAGATTTCGTAGCTGCTCACCACGAATGATTCGCGGCAACGGCCAGTCGTTGAGTTCCAATACCGAACCGTTCAGATCTGACAACTCGAAGAGCTTGGCAAAGTCCGGCAATTCAAGCAGGCCCTCTTCCAGGCTGGCAAAACCGTGGATTTCCAGTGCCGCGCGATTCCAATTCAATAACTGCCCACTGAGATCGGAAACCACCAAACCTTCGCTAAGATTCTCAATGACCGTGTGAAGGCGTTGTTCACTCTCACCCAGCGCCTCAACCTGGCGCTCTAGTTCTATTTGCGAATCCCGTACTTTGTCGGTCATGGAGTTGAACGCCTCGCCAAGCACCCCTAGTTCATCACTTTGTCGTACGTGGATCTTCCCAGAAAAGTCGCCTCGGCCAATCCCAGCTACGGATTTGGTAAGTAGGTTGAGGGGTCGAGTGATGCTCCGACTAAGTGCGAACGCGCCGGCCACGCCGATGGTGAACAAGATGATGTCAATCACCAGGATGCGGCGCAGAAATCGATGGGTTTGCGCAAGAAACTGCCGCTCAGGAAACTCGACCAATACGAACCAGGGAGTGCCCGGAATGTGCCTGCCGAGACCCATCACTCTTTGGCCGTCGCGCGAGTAGTGCATTACATCGGACGTCGAACCCAATCGTGGCGCAACGTTGGTCACGACGTGATCAAGGTTAGTCAAGAGATCTCCGCGAATGTTGCCGAAGTAGAGCGCCGCCTCGCTTCCAAGTAGATCCATTAATTGTTTCGGGGGGGGATTGAGCGAGGTTCGACGCCACCTGACCAGGTATCCAATTGGATTCCCGGATTCGTCTCTTGCCGCAGCTACTAGCGGAAACTTGATCATATTGTCGCTGAGACGCAGCGGGCCGATGACCTTGTAGGGGTCGCCGCTGCAGGTCTTGAATTCGGCGCTCAGGTCCGCCGGCTCAGCGGAAAGTCCGCTCGGCACGGTCAAGAGAAGGGAGTTTTTTGTGTCCCAAAGTTCCACCCGCAACGCATTTGGATCTTCATCTGGGGTGAATTGCTTCAGAAGCGCTGCCGCTTCTGATTGCCGAGTGGGTGAAGGTGACTGCAAGAACGCGCGAATCACAGGCTCATTCGCCGTAGCAAGAGTCTTCGTCGTCATGACAGCGCTCGACTGTTGCAGCAATAGCGCCAACTGCCTGGTGAGGCCTTGCAGCCGCTCGCCACCGACTTCAAGTACTGATTCCCTGGCCCCCCGATAAGACACTACGGTCGAAGCCAGAATGCTGCCGAGGAGAAGCGTACCAATCAACAACGGCAAGCGATGCTTGATCGAAAGGTTATCTAACGAAAAATGGGCTATTCGCATTGTTCGAGGCGAGTCGGGTCCGGTTAATCCGGTTTAGAAATCAATCCTCACTCCTAACTGGCCTTCGCGCCCCGGTAAATACTGGAGCGGTTTCCCGAAGGGCGAGGGCTGATTTTGAAATTGTTGCACTGCAGCGGGGTTGGCTCGATTAAAGAAATTGAAAAACTCGACGATGAGTTGAGCCTTTAATTTTTCTGTTATTGAAAAACGTTTGGAGAACCGCACGTCCAGATTTGTGAACGGCGGCGCCACGAAATGATTTCGTCCAGAGGCAAAATCCACTCCGTTTAGAAGCCCATCGCCGTCAACATCAATCGGGGAAAGCGAGGCCTTTGAGAAGTGGAAACCACTCTGCGCGCGGAAGATGCCGCTAATTTCCAGTTGCCCTGGGAGACTAACCGCTCCGTGCATTAGCAGGGTGTGGTCCACCGCGAAGTCTGACGGACCAAAATCGAGGTTCGCGCCATTGTAGAATTTTCCTGCCTGCGGTACGGGGTTGCCGTTCCGAGCGACGAAGGGACCGCTGATGTTGGTTTGCCCGGTTACGGCATCAGTGACCGTTGGCGGAATGCCTACAAAACTATCTGAAGGTCCATTCGAGCCAAGCAGCCCTGCTCCTCGACCGGTCTGCACTTCGCTGACAAAGCTCGAGTTGAGAGCGTTGTCCATTGCTTTGGCCCATGTGTAGAAGGATTCCAGATTGAAACGCTTATTCATGCGTTTGCGAAATCCCACACTGACGCCGTTGTAAGTTCCCTGATACCATGGCCCATAACTGTGGATGGGCCGGCTTCCGGTCCCGGGCTGCAATTGGCCGCTTTGTCCGGGCAGACGCGCTGCGAAGGCCAGATTCGATATTCTGACGCCGAGCATGTCGCGGATGTCGCGGTGATAGTAATCGGCCTGGAGAATGAGGTCGGTGGTGATCTCTCGTTTCGCTCCAAGATGAAAGCTGCGATTGTGCGGTGTTCTCAATCCTGGATCCACGGTGATCGGTAATCGAAAAATCTGAGAGACCGGGAAGTTCATGGTGAGATGACCCAAGCCTCCCCACGAGAAAAAACCAGGCTGACGGCCGACCGATAGACTCGCAGAGTCGACGAATTGGTTCGGGTCTAGTCCCGTTAAGGCTTGCACGTTGTCCAGGGTGACAACGGCATTCGGCGGGATATTGGCGTGGCCTGCAGCAACCAGTCCATTGAGATGATCGATTCCGAAAAGCGCCAAACCAGTGCCTGGACAAGTTGCGCCGGAATTCTGAATTTCGGCATCGGTAAGGCTCGAAGACGCGCACAACCCAAAGAGTTGCGCGAGAATGCTTGGATTTCCGTAGAGTAGCCGCGGGAATGAGAGCGTCTGATTCCGTAAGAGATTGGCACCCCCGAGCCCGGGAATGTTGCGGGCCACTCCCAATCGGAACTTGTCGTAAAACACTCCCCAATTCGCATCAATGACGGTCCTGGAGGTCGGTGACCAAACCACCCCCAGCCGGGGTGAAACATTTCCTCCATTCGGGAAAAGGGAATCCCTGTCCCATCGCACGCCCAGATTGATGGTCAAGCTTCTCGCGATCTTCCAATCATCCTGAACGAAGACTCCGTGATACGAATTGCGAATGCGAACTCTGCTGTCAGCGGCCGATGATCCACCGACCGTAGCAAGTACGTAGACTCCTGAGTTGACGGGACCAAATTGGCCAAAGTCTGCCACTGTCGCGAACAATTGATTCAACTGGTTGGTAGGTTCCACTCCATCGGCAAGAGCGCGCTGAAAGTCCCAGCCAAACTTGATGTCGTGATTGCCCACCAGCTTATTCAAATGTGCTCCGGCCGAGTTGTACCGCTGGCGAAGCAGCAACGGACTAAATCCAGCGCCGAAGGTCACTTGCCCCAGGTCACCGTCAAGGCGATTAGTCGCCAAACTGCTAAACATATTGAATAGCGTCTTGGCTGGACTGAATTCGGCACTTGTCGGTCGCAGAGATGCAGGTTCACCCCGGTATTGAACGTAGGCGTTAAAGATGAAAGGGTTGTTGAGATTCCCGAAGGTGACGGTGTCCTGGAATCCGAGCATGAGGTGACGTGAGCCGGCGTTTGTCCTGGTAGAAGGCAAGCTCGTAGCCTGCGAGAGAGCTTGAAAGCCGGCAACATGGCTGTTACTAAGATTGATCCGTTGGGAAAGGTGATGACGGCCCAACCGTTCATCTAGTCGCAAGAAACTGCGTGTCTGGAAAAGCTGACTGGGTTTGTCGAGTATTTCCTCGCGCGCTCGCAGAAAATCAGGAATGCCAGATGGAAAGCTGAAGTTGAGTTGCCTGGACTCTCTTATTCGTTCAAAGGAGCCAAACAGGAACACGCGTCCAGCCTTGAGGGGCCCACCTAAATTTGTGCTGGGATTCCATCGCAATAGGGATGGCGCGAGTTTGCCCGCAACGTTAGAGGAATCAAACGCACGATTGCGATGGAAAAAAGAAACCCGTCCATGCCACTGACCGGTTCCGTTCCTTGTCACCACATTGACGACGCCACCCGAGCCGTGGCCAAACTCTGCCTTATAGCCGGAGGTCAGTACTTGAAACTGCGAGATTGAATCCTGGTCGAACGGAGCCGCAGGCCCGCCATCAACCGCATTGCTATTTGGCATCCCGTCAATTAGGAAAACCGTATTTCCACCTCGCTCTCCGAGAATGGCTACAGCGTGGTCAGTTTCAGGATCAACCTGCCGACTTACAGAAATTCCAGGAACCAATTGCAGGAGATCAAGGTAGTTGCGTCCATTGATTGGCATCTGTTCAATTTGATGAGGATGGATGGTCGTGCCGGAGGATGAGATCGAGGGTTCCAGCAATGGCGTATCCGGTGAAACCAGGACCTCAGCCTGGATAGTGCTCACCGCCAGCACAAGGTCTAAGCTCACCGCTTGGTTAACCGGCACTACGACCCCCTGGTACACCTGAATCGCAAACCCGGTTTTGGCCACTCGCAAGTCATAGCCACCGGGTTGGAGTCCCAGGAGACGATATGAACCCGTCGAGTCGCTCACCACCTCGAGTTCACTGCCTTCTTGCCCGTTGAGTCTGATTTCTGCTCCGACAATCGCCTGGTCCTGATGATCCAGCACCTTGCCCTGAATGGACGAGGTAGTCTGCGCAACAGTCTGCGCTGCAAAGAAACCGATAATCAGGCAGACGAAAATGCGGGACCGCCATCTACATTGCCGGCTGTTCTCCCAAAGGAACCTGATTGTTTGATGCGCCACCTTAAATCCTGGCGATACCACTTGAGTTTTCCTTCCCAGAACTAAAGAAGGACGCCACACTCGCCCCAAGGCGGCGCCCTTCTTCTGGCGCGTGTCCCCGATCAAAGGAAGCACGCGATGCGATAAAGCTCAGGGGAAAACTCAAATTCTGACCGCCATGGCGCGGTCAGTAAATGCTCCTCCTCTGCGCCAAAAAAAGTCTTCCGCGACGTTGTCGCTCATTTCAATAAGAGGAAGAAGGACGCCGTACTCGCCCCAGGACGGCGCCCTTTCCTTACGTGCTCATCCCAAATTCAGGAGAGCAGCGTTCTCGTCAAATCTCTTAAACACGTTTTCACTTGCATGCAGCCGAAGCACTCACCCTGTTGAAGCGACGTCGTATCAAATTCAACACATCCTGGGCCAGGAATGGTTTAAAGAGGATCGGAAAATCTCGCTCGGCGCACGCGGTTTGAAGGTCGTCTGAAAAACCGCCTCCGGTCATAAGCACAATGTGCGTCAGCGGCGCTTGCTGGTGAAACTCCAAAGCGATTCGCAAGCCGTCGTCTTCGCCCAGCATGTAGTCGAGCAGCACTACATCGGGTTGAAGTTGATAAAACGCGAGCCGGGCTTGCGCTCCGGTTTCCGCGATCAAGATCTTCCAACCTTCTTCTTTAAGTTCACCCGCGAGGAAAAAAAGCAGATCGTGGTTGTCATCAACAATCAGAATTGTCGGGGTTTTGTTCGCGACGGGTTGCACGCCGCCGGTACTGACAATTGAAAACTCTCCTGCGGCCTCGTTAACTGAAACGCGCACGTGGGCGCCGGGACGTATCTCGCCTTTCGCCACCATTGTTGCCAGCGGCTGCGTAAGCTGGCGATGGATGGTTCGTTTGAGCTCCCTCGCCCCGTATTCCTGGCTGATCCCTGTGCGCACCAGTGAATCTTTTGCTTCCTGAGTAACTTCAATTGAGAAGAATCGTTCACCGAGCCGTAGATTGACGTGCGCCTGCAAAGCGCGCAGATCATGATCGAGAATCGCCTCGATCGCCGACGCATCAAGCGGCTTGTATGTGACGACGGCGTCGATCCGGTTCACAAACTCAGGTGAAAAACGCTTGCGGACTGCACCCAGAGCAATGCTTTCCAGACGGGTTGTGAGATCAGCCTGTGATTTGCCCAACACCCGTTGAAAACCGATCTCGGGGTTGATCTCTTTCATCATTTCGCGTGCGCCCAGGTTACTGGTGAAAAAGATCAGAGACTTTTCGAAGTCAACGCTGGTGTTATCACCGAGCCGTAAGATTCCCTTATCGAGAATTCCGAGCAGCAATTGAGTGATCGAATGGGCAGCTTTTTCGATTTCATCAAAGAGAACGAGAGCGAGGTCGCAATCAGGACTGGTGACTTCAGTTAACTGTTGCTGAGTAAGCAACGGGGTTGTTTCCCGATGTCCCAGGTATCCCGGCGGCGCGCCGACGAGTTTGGCCGTTTCATGCTCCATCTGAAACTCGCCGCAATCAATCTTCAAAATTTTCTTTTCGTTGCCATGTAAGAGCTCGGCAATCGCTTCCACAGTTTTGGTCTTGCCAGTCCCGGTTGGGCCCAGCAAGAGAAAAACTCCGGCGGGCCGACCAGCCGGGGCCAGCCCGGATTGGTACATGTAGACGTAAGGAACGATGGCCTTGGTGGCTGCTGACTGGCCCACTACTTTCTGCGAAAGCAAGGTCGCCAGGTCAGAGTATGGCTCGGGCGTTCGTTGGTTCTGGACGATGTGAGTTTCCATTGCGACTACTTTGGGCAATCAAACGCCCACTGGCGGAAAAAATCTTAAAGCTTCTGGATTAGGGCAAAAGCGGAAGCTTTCGGAATAGGCCGGGTACTTGATCGCGTCGGTTTGATCCGGTTATGAAAGTTTGGCGCGAGACAAATAGAGTGAAATCCGTCAGGTCGGACTGTAGTCCTATGTGGGCTTTCGCACAATCGGGGAAACCCTTAGATCGTACAAGTCAATACCTGAGACATGAACCTTGCAGTTAGGACCTGCCACCCATCTTTTTGACGGTGGCTGGGGGTTCGAGGGAGAGGATACCGGTCTTGATTGCAAATCGGACAAGGCCGGCGATGCTGTGAATATGCAGCCGTTCCATCACCTGGGCGCGATGCGATTCGACGGTCTTGATGCTGATTTCCAGCTCCATAGCAATGTCTTTGGTCGACTGGCCTCCAGCAATGCGGGCGAGTACTTCTCGTTGGCGTGGAGTTAGGTCGGTGGAAAGCGCCTGGCCCTCACTTCCACGGCCTAGCTCAATTGCCGCTTCCTGGTTCAGTGCGGGTGAAATATATTTTCTGCCGCTCATCACGTGTTCAATCGCGAGCGGCAATTCTGCGCTGGCGGCGCTCTTCGGGAGGTAACCTGAGGCTCCCAGGTGCAGCGCTTGATAGGCGTACTCGACTTCCTCATGCACGGTAAGGAGGATCACGTGCACCTCGGAAAACCTTTCCGTTACTTCTTTTAACACCTCAAAACCGGTGAGACCCGGCATCATTAGATCGAGCAGAACGACATCCGGACGAAGTTTTTCAATCGAGTCGAGAGCCTGAGAGCCATTGGCTGCTTCGCCCACTACTTCCACATGCATCACACTGTCGAGCAGTGCACGGATGCCTGCACGCACGATTGTATGGTCATCTGCAAGCAGAACACGCGTCGTATTCACTGGGATTGCTACCTTTTACTTACGGCGAGAGTGCAGTCTTCTAACTACTGTTACACGATCTCAACTACCTGCCGGATTTAGTTTTTCCTGACAAAGCCCCAAAAAACAGTAGAAACTGAAGAACTATCCCAGAAACCACTGAACCCCACAATCAGGGAATTCCTGAGTTCCTCTTAGGGCAAACTGATATGTGAGCCTAATCGACCAGTCCCAGTTTCAGTGCGTGCTTGACCAGGCTGGCGATATCCTGCACGCGAAGCTGTTTCATCAATTGCGCCCGATGCGAATCGACGGTCTTGCCGCTGATACCCAGAAGCAGTGCGATCTGTTTGGTAGACTTTCCTTCAGCGACTAATTTCAGGATTTGACGCTTCCGCGGGGTGATGGTCTGGAGAGAGACATGCTGACCGGTACGACGAACATATTCCTTGATTACTGGCCCGGAAACCACGGGGCTCAGGTATGTTCCTCCGCCGGCTACGGCTTTGATGGCTAGTTCCAATTCCACCAAAGAGCCGCCTTTGACCAAATATCCGGCGGCGCCTGCTTGTAACGCCTGCCAAACGTGCTCTTCGTCAGCATGCATCGACAAGATTATGCAACGCACCTCGGGTGCTTCGCTGGTGAGTTTTCTGACAACTTCCAATCCGTTGAGTTCAGGCATCGCGATATCCACTAAGAGGACATCGGGGCGATATTGCCTGGCCAACTCCAGCGCCTGGCGGCCGTTTCTCGCTTCGTCAAGCACTTCTAAAGCAGGTTCTCTTTCAAGCAATGCTCGAATACCTGCCCTTACGAGAGTATGGTCGTCAGCGATAAGTACTCGAGTTCGAGCCGGATCTCTAATCTGTTGTAGCCTCCGTGGGGAAGAATACGCGAATCTCCGTTCCCTTGCCGGGAGCGGAATTGATTTCAAGCGTGCCGCCGAGGGCGAGGGCGCGTTCTCTCATGCCAATTAGTCCCAGGTGAACTTTGGAGCTGTCTTGTGGCGCCTGCTTACTAAAGCCGACGCCGTCGTCCTGGATGGAAAGGACGGTCTGCTGATCTACCGTATCCAGCTCAATGATGACCTCCCGGGCCTCAGCATGGCGAACCACATTTGTGAGTGCCTCCTGAACGATGCGAAAACAAGCGGTCTCCAACTCTTGCGGGAAACGCATCTTGCGTTCAGGCAAATTTGACTGCCACGTGACTACGATTCCGGTGCGGTGCGCGAACTGATCAGAATACCAACGCAGGGCCGCCACCAGTCCCAGGTTGTCCAGCAGCGACGGCCGAAGTTCAAAAGAAAGGTTGCGTACCTGGTCAAGTGCTGTATCAATCAATTCCACGCCCTGATCAATTTCTGTTGTCGCGGTGCCAATCTGATCGGAACTCCCCAGAGTCTGAAGTGTTAATTTGATAGCAGTGAGCATCTGCCCTATCTGATCGTGTAATTCGCGAGCGATGTGCTTCCGTTCCATCTCCTGCGCGTCAACCAGCATGCGGGAGTAGTTTCGCAGGGTAGCCTCAGCTCGTTTGCGTTCAGTAATATCCTGACAACTTCCCAGGACGCACTTCCTCCCACTTAACTCAATCAAGTCAACGGACAATAAACCACTGCGCTCTTCTCCAGACTTCCTCCAGAATTTGATCTCAACATCCGTCACTTCAGGACTCTGTAGCAACAATTCCATCATCATCGCCCGCTGAGCGGGTTCTCTCCACAAGCCGAGTTCCAACGCGGTTCTTCCGATCACTTCTTCACGCGTGAAACCAGTCACGCGAAGGAAGGACGCGTTTACTTCCAGCAAACGTCCATCCTCAAGCTGTGTGATAGACAAGGCGGCGGGACTTGAATGAAACGCTTTGGAAAATCTTTCCTCTGATTGCCGGAGGGCTTCTTCGCCTCGCCGCTGCTCGGTGAGATCCTGCAGGACGCACGCTGCGCCATCTACTCCGTTAGGCCCTTCAATAGGAAAGTAGGAGATATGCAGGTCCCGCTCGCCAAGTTGCGGATACGAAAACCTCATTTCAAAGGTAACGACGTGGCCATCGAGGGCTTCGTCTAGTCTGGGTTTGATTACCCGCTCGAAGACTTCCTCACCAAGGATGTCGGATACGGACCGCCCCATCAAATCTTCCCGATCCATCCGCCGATACTTCAGGAATGCACGATTAGCGAGGACATAACGATAGTCTCGACTAATGACGGTGATCATTTCTTCCAGTCCTTCGACCACCTTCTCGTATTCACGTAATCGATCTTCAGACCATCGCCGTTCGGTTATGTCTCGAACTGTTCCCTGTACAGCCACGGCCCTGGCATCGTCGTAGATCAAATGACTGCTTACCTCAACGGGCACTCGCCGGCCGTCGCGCGTAATCATTTCCGTCTCGTAAGTTGTTTCGCCTTTCTCGACCAATTTCTTACAGAGGTGTTCAGCGACTGCGTCCAGCTGATCCGGCGGGATGAAGTCTGCGAAGGACCTGCCGATAATATCCTGGCGCGAATAACCGGACATTTTCTCCGCGGCCCGGTTTACCGAGGCGTAGCGGCCCTGGAGGTCGTGAACGTAATAAGCATCCTTCGCGTTCTCGAATAAGTCGCGATAACGTTCCTCACTCTCCCGCAGCGCGGTCTCAGCGCGTTTCCGTTCAGTGATGTCTTTAGCGATGCCTTCGTAACAAACAAGATTGCCACTCTCATCGCGCACCGCACGCACATTATCGGAAACCCAAATGGTGCTGCCGTCTTTACGATAGGCCTCATACTCGAATTCATGGATGACGTCGTTTGCGTCCATCAGTTGCTTGAATTCCGCTCGCCGGCGCGGATTCACGTAATGCTGTCCGGAGAGGTCGGCCCTTTCCCTAATCAACTCTTCCGGAGAATCAAACCCAAACATTCGTGCGAGCGCCGGATTGGCTACCACGAACTGTCCCTCACGAGAAGTTTGAAAAATCCCCTCCAGGGCATTCTCGAAAATACTTTCGTATTTTTCTTCCGCGGCACGCTGGGCCTGTTCGGCGCGCTTGCGATCGGTCACGTCGTGAATGAATGAGACATGAACGCCGGGGACGATGTTTGCGACCGAACGAAACTTCAAATTCAACACTGAACTGTCGCTGCGGCGCGCAGACAATTCACCACTTCCTCGGCCGTACGCCAGGAAGCTTTGCCATCTGGCCCAACCGCCTTCACGAAACTCTTCAGTGGCCAGGTCAATCACGCTCAGCTGCATTAGCTCGGAATGCGTGTAGCCTAACAGCGCGCAGGCGGCAGGGTTGGCATCAACGAAATGTCCTTGATCGTTTGTTACCAGAATAGCGTCGAGAGAATTGAGGAAGATTGCCTGAAGATATGCACGAGTCTCATAAAGCGGGTCATGGCCCTGCTTTTGTTTAGTGAAGTCTTGAACTGAAACTGGTGCGCTCATTTGTCGATAACCAAAACCGTCGAGAAACCAGATCCACTAAAACACCCCCCGCGCTCGAATGATTAGACTTGCTGGCGACCCCACCTTGCACACGAACTTCATCCTGACTCGCTTGCGCCAGGGGACCGCCCTCAAAAGGCGGGGTCAGTGGAAAAGGCAAAATAAATCAACGCTTGATCGAAGGACTTAGAGCAGGTAAGTGAGAATTTGAAAATCATGTTAACAACTCCTCGCAGCTGGGAGACTGCTCTGACCGAGATTCTAGTTTCATTATTCCGTACTTGCAATTCGATTTTTACAGCAAGGACTCTTTCAAGGAAAGAAGGCCCCGGATTCCACCCCTGGTCACCTCAAAATGAGGCGAGGAAGACTGCCCTGATCCGGGTTGGGCCACGGCACATCACCCCTGCGGTTCGTGTTCCGATAATGCATCTTGCGCGCCTCAACACTCCATGCTAGAGTTTCGCCATCAGAATTGTCCGCTTTACTTCGTAGCTCGCCAGCGTAATAAAGTCTGTAACAATTGCTGAGAGTTCCAACACCTAGGGTAGTTCACCGCGTTTCCTTACATTACCAGGCATAACAGCAAGTTTGGCCATAAACGTCATGTAGGTGGTTGCGTCTTTAAGGATGCCGGAGCCCTCGATAAATTTTCGTACCCTTGAGTAGTCCCCCATGAGTGAAATTGAAAAGAAGTTAAAGCCTTTGCGTAGTGCGGCAGTGTTGAGTCCCGCCGACCGTGGCGAACTGATCAGGAGCCTCGAATTCGGGGCAACCCTTCGCGAAACACTGGTCAATCGTTTTGCGGACTCTTCGCAGGTCTATGATTTCCGCCGCCGGCGTTTTGTCTACCGAGCCGGCGACAAAGCTGACGCACTCTTTGCCATCGTCAGGGGTCGGATAAAGCTTTGCCGCATAGAAGCGCCAAGCGAACGAGAGGCTGTCATTGACATCCTTCCCGAGGGTTCATTGTTTGGCGAGTCGGCGCTGTACTCGAAAGCCGGTCGTCGCGCAAACTGCGCCGTAGCCTATGAAACGTGCACTCTCCTCAAGATACCGGCGGAACAGTTTCATCTGGCCATGGCTGAAGATCCTCTGCTTCACGATTACACATTCCGCTTGATCGGCCAGCGACTGGAAAACGCAGAACAGCGGCTGGCTGATTTTGCGCTCAATGCGATTCCTGCCCGACTCGACAGACTGCTCGCCGATTTTTCGCATCGATATGGCGTCGCCGAAACCGATGGTGTCCTCATCGACATACCTCTACCTCATCGTGAAATCGCTTCCATCGTTGGTTCCACTCGAGAAAGTGTGACTGTCCGCTTGAACGCAATGCGCCGCGCAGGTACGATCGAATTCGTAAATCGCCGAATCCTGATCAAGCGACCTGAATTGCTGGCCGGCGAAGTCGCTCTGGCCAACTAATTTTCGCGCGCCTTCGTTTGATGAAATGCCCCACATGTGAAAAGCGAGTGGAGTGGACGGATAATCCTTTCCGGCCCTTTTGCTCTGAGCGTTGCAAACTGGTGGATTTCGATCGCTGGGTGAGCGAGGACTATCGCGTGCCGGGAAAATCCTTACCGGGTGAGGAAACAGGTGACGAAGCCGTACGTGACGATGAAGTCGGAGACTAGACTGCGATAATGGAAATCTTGTTTTGGTCGGCGACGGTTATCATCTCTTCACGATCGAACATCAACGTCTTGCCGGCGCTGATGCACAGGCAAGTTGCACCAGCCTCGGCCATCTCCCTTATGGTCGACAGACCTACGACTGGCACATCAAACCGCATATCCTGATCCGCTCTCGAAAGCTTTATCACGGTCAGGGGACCGCTCCGAGGCTTTGCCACTTCCGATCCCCGCTGATGTTCGCCGCGCATGATCTCGCCCGCGCGACGAATCGTCGAGTCAGTGCCTTCCATCGCTTCGATTGCCACGCAAGCTTTTCCGCGCACAACAATTGTCTGGCCGAGATTGAGTCCCGCCAGTTGATGCGCGATATCCTGACCGTAAGCGATGTCGGCCCGCTCGGCAGCATTTGGTTTGCGGCGGGTCAAGGTTTCGGCGGCGGGCACAGAGTCCTGAAGGAAACAAGTGGAGTCCACGAGGTCGATGCCTTCGCTGGCGAGTTCCGCGGCGATTCCGCCGATTAAGGAATCAGTGTTACGTCGCGGGAGCTGCAGCAACATTTTCAACATCCGCGCGTCGGGGATGGCGCCGCTAAAAATCCTCACATGCTTAACTTGCCCGGCCATGATCGCCTTCTCCACGCCCTCGGCTTTAAAAAAGCGGATCAGTTTGCCAAGTTGGCCAATTCCGATCCAGGTAAAGCCATCGGCCTCCCGTTCCAGGGCCGGATCCGTTTCATCGCGGATTGCGGCGATAGACAGCGAAACGCCTGCCTTCCGCGCCCCTTCGGCGACCATGAAAGGGAATCGGCCATTCCCGGCAATTAAACCGTAACGCATGATTGAAGGATGAAGGCGGAAGGCTGAAGGCTAAAGGCTATGCAGCCAGAGTTAATTGGTAAGAATGAAGCTAGAGGGGCGAAAGGAGAACTTTGATTTGTCTGTTGCATCTTTCCTCGCTCTTTTTCATCCCTCATCCCTTATTTGATGACGCCCCGGCTTGAAGATTCGATAAAGCGAACCAGCGAATCGACCTCGGCTACGTCTTTGATCTCTTCTCTGATTCGGTCTAAGGCCTGAGAAGTATTCAATTTTGAGGACAGCAGGAGATGGAAGGCGCGATGCAGGGAACGGATGATCTCTCGCGAATAGCCCCGGCGTTTCATTCCCGTGGTATTCAAACCGTAGCAGGTGGCATGGTTGCCCACTGACAAGGCAAAGGGAAGCGCATCTTTTACCACGACGGAATATCCGCCGATGTAAGCTTCCTGGCCCACGCGGCAAAATTGGTGGACGCCGGAATACGCTCCCACGTTGGCATTGTTCTCGATGATTACATGCCCAGCGAGCGTCGCTGCGTTAGCCATGATCACTCCATCACCGAGAATGCAATCGTGGGCAACGTGGGCCTGGGCCATTAGCAGGCAGTCGTCGCCAATTTGCGTCAACATCCCACCGCCGGCCGTGCCTCGATGAATCGTGACAAACTCCCGAATTTGGTTGCGACGGCCGATCCTCGTTTCCGAGGGCTCACCTTTATATTTTAGATCCTGCGGGGCCAGGCCGATTGAGACAAAAGGAAATACTTTTGTGCCTTCACCGATGACGGTGCGGCCATCAACTACGCAATGCGACTCGAGTCTGACGTCGTCTCTTAACTCAACCTGCTCTCCCACAATCGAATAGGGTCCGACGTGGCAATTGTTCCCGATGCGTGCGCCTGGATGGATAACGGCGGTAGGGTGAATATTGCTGGTCTTGGTAGCAAGGGCCATAAATTCAAGACATCGTTTGGGTAGGACTACTTACGAAAAGCACTTCGATAGACGGCATCTGCCAACTTAGACGGCCGAGCTGCGATCCGCGATCACGCTCATGATGTCGGCGTCAGCGACCAGCTGCCCATTCACTTTGGCCTCACCACGCATACGTTGCACCCGCGAACCGATGCGCAGGGCCGTGACTT
Source organism: Pyrinomonadaceae bacterium (assembly GCA_963724185.1). Lineage (GTDB taxonomy): Bacteria > Acidobacteriota > Blastocatellia > Pyrinomonadales > Pyrinomonadaceae > PSRF01. The sequence continues at coordinate 1,713,038 of CAVRTN010000004.1, forward strand.
CCAAAGTCAACGTATCGCCAGGCACTACTGGACGGCGGAATCGCGCTTCTCGGATCCCGGTGAATAGCACAAGCTTCTCATCGCGATCTTCGATTTCACGCAACGCCAGTACGGCCCCCACCTGAGCGAGAGCTTCCACCACCAAAACGCCCGGCATGACCGGCGCGCCTGGGAAGTGTCCCTGAAAAAAGGGTTCGTTAATGCTCACCTGTTTGATACCAACGATCCGAATCTTCGGCTCTAACTCAATGATTCGGTCGACCAGCAGAAAAGGGAAGCGGTGCGGCAATAGCTCCTGAATCGCCTGGGAGTCGAGTACAGTTTCCATAATGGGAATAAAAGAAACGCGGGACGCGGAACCTGGGCCGCATCGCCGCGTCTAAAATGAGCCCGGGGCCGCCGTCAGGTTTACTTGGGCGGCGTAACAGCTGCGGTCGCCGGATTCTTGCTGTTGAAATCGTTGATGAATGCGCGCGTGATGTCAATGCTGTCGGCGGCGTAAACGAGGGGCACCTGGCTGCCGTCGATTAGCACGTTGATGGTGTGCGCCTTGGCATAGGTTTCGAGGGCCTTCGCAATTTCTTCCTGCATCGGCGCGAACAACTCTTTGCGTCGTCGTTCAAACGCAGCTTGACCGTCTTCCGCCTTGCGCTGAGCATCTTTTTTCAATTGCTCGACCTGATCGATCTTTGCCTGAATTGATTTCGGATCAACGACGGAGCTGGCTCCCTGCGCGGTATTGACCTCGTTGGTGAGCGTCTTGATTCTTTCCTGCAATTGCACCAGTTCTCTTTGCCGCGGCTCGAATTCTCGATTCAGAGTGTTTACCAGGTTATTAAACTTGGCGATACCCAGCTTCGGATCAAGAAACATGTCGGTATAGACCAGGGCGATCTTGCTTTCCGGAACGGATTGAGGCGATGTGCCAGCAGGTGCCGCCGGTTTGGTTTGGGCCATCGTTCCTGAAACAGTGAGCGCCAGGACAAATGCGGTGGCGACTATCAATCGATCTACTTTCATAGCTTTCTTGTAATGCTCCTTAAATAAATGGCGGTTGGTCAACTCTCTTAGTTGTTCAGACTTCCGCCGTGGTTGGCTTTGGTAAATTAAAAGGTTCGCCCCACGCTGAACCGCATGACCTTTTTCTTCTCGTTAAAGAAGAAGGGGAATCCGTCGATAACCTGGTCTTGGCGAGCATTCGGATTATACGCAAAGATCAGGCGAAAAGGCACGTTGATGACTGGAACCTGGACGCGTACTTCCATCCCAAGGCTCGAGCGAATATCTCCAAACTTCGAGAACAAGCTCTGGGAAAGACGCACAGCCGTGTTCGTTTGGGCCTGACCGCGGAGAAACACTGACTGGAAGCCGAAGGGTAGCCCGGTGTTTGGGTCAAACGGGCAGGTCGGACACCTGGCGTTATCGAGCTCGGCAGTAGTAATCAGACGATTATCGCGCATCACGAGCGCCAGAAATCCGGTGCGGTCGGGAATGAGCGCGAGATCAGTATTCGCATTACAAGCTGCCAGTGACGACAGACTTACCGCGGCAAACCCGCCCGCACGAGCACACCTGATGGCGCCTACGGTTTGCAGGAATGGCTGGTCGTTAAGAAAGGTGCTCGAGAAAAGCTGGTCCCGTTTGGTTCTTAAGTTGAAAGCCGTGCCGACGTCGGCAAAACCTGCCAGGCTCACCGTTCTGCCGATGATTGGAATGCGATATTCGAAGTTGCCGAGGAGCTGGGTATCAGCGCCAATGGGCGTATACGAACGCGGTAGCTGTACGACATTAGAGCCTGTCGCTCCGGTAAACAATCCGATGTTGGCAAGGTTTGACGGAACGCCCGGAACCGGCGTCGGCTCGCCAACAGGGTTCGAAGCGATCACGACTCCCTGCGATGTAATAAACGTGTCGAGCGGAGCAAGCGGGCTGATGGAGCGGACGTTATAACCTCGAATACTAAACTCATCACCCAGGAAGTAACGTTCAAAAATGGGAACACCATCAACGAAAGCCAGCGACTCAGAGCTTCTCACCTTGGCCGAAGTGCCGAAACTGCCCACCGTTCCCGCGACCAGACGAAAACCAAAGACTTCAGGGTTCTCGGAACGCTTACGTCGAATCGGGAAAAACTGGGTGAACGACAACGTTGGCTGGTAAGTGCGGACGTCGCCTCCCAGTCCCGCCAACGCTACTTGAACAGTGAGCTCGCGGCCCATCGTCGGGTCGACGCTCGCGTTGCGCGTGTCGTAAGTAAAACTTGCCGTCGCTCGACTGGTTACGATGTTGGGCTGCTTGTAGATGACCGGAATGAATCGCGAAGCATTGGCCGGATCCTGGTTAACTTCCGGATCCTTTACGCTCGACATCGAGAGCTGATACGAAAGACCCACTCGCGAGAGCTGAGTAAAGGCGCGCTTCCGATAAAATTCGGAGAGTGGTGCACTGGCGAACAGGGTGGCGCCGTACGAAGTGCGGGTGAAAAGGTTTTCATCACTCACATTCAGGAAATCAAGCTGGGTGCCGGTAAGTCCTGACTGAGCTTCGAGATTCTGTGAAAGGAATGTGCCTTCGCCGAAGAACTTTTGTGTGTAACCGAAGACCGAGAAACCCGCACTGATGGGACGATTATTGATGTAGGGCTCGGTAAACGAAAACTGAAATGACTTTTGACGGTTACCCGCAGCGAGGTTTAGCGACAACACTTCACCACGCCCGAGGAGGTTATTGGTCGAATACTCGAGACCAAAGAATGATCCGCCAATGCCGGACAGTCCGCCGTTAAAAGATATCTGCTGGCGGCCGCGCTCGACGACTTTCAGATCAACATCGACGGTAGCTTCCTCTTCGTTGGTCTTGAAATTGGCGTCTTTGTCTTTGTCAATGGGATCGAAATATCCAAGCTGATTTAGCTTGATGATGGAATATTCCCAGGCGTTTTGATTATAGATGTCGCCTTCGTTGAGCAGCACTTCGCGGCGCAAAACGTTGTCGCGCGTAAACGTGTTGCCGACAAACTCGAGCCGGCGCAGCGAAAACTGTTTGCCCTCTTCGATCGTGATCACAAAATCCACGATGCCTTCATCGGGTTTTTGTGGGTTCTCTTTGAATGTCGGTGTGGGTTCCGCAGTGTATTCAATGAAGCCCTGGCCACCGTAAATCTTCTTGAGATTTTCGAATAGGGCTTTGCCGATCTTTTCGCCGTTTGCGATGTCGCCCTTGTTGAGGCCGATGACGCTGCGAATGGCGTCTTCCGAGTAAATCGAGTTTCCCTCGATCTTCATTTCGCCAATGCGATAGACCTTGCCTTCAACGATCGGAACCGTGACTCGCAATGCCTCATCTACAGATGAGAGTAGCGGAAGTGGCAGGATAGGGAAGCCGGTTCGGCGGCGACCGATCCCTTCCACACGAGGCTCTCCATGACGCGCCTGTAGATATCCCTTGGAGCGCATGTAGTTGTCCACAAACCTGAGATCGTATTCCAGCTTTTCGCGATCGAGAATGTCCTGTCCCTTGAAGCGAGTAATTAGCCCGGCTTCTTTGACCAGTTTCATCGCGCCGCGAAGTTTACCGTCGCTAAAAACGGTGTTGCCTTCAAACTGAATTTCGACCACGCGGACACGGTCACCTTCGTTGACTACAAAGGTCAGCGCTGTCGAAGTGGCCGAAACTTCATCGCGTTTTTGTTCAACTGTGGCGTTTGGATGACCCTTGGAGGCGAGCAGTTCTTTCAGCACGCGTACGGCGTTTCGCGCCTTGACGGGATCGTAAACACTTTCCTTGGAAATACCCACGCGCCTTTCACGAAAGGCCTTAAGAACATCTGATTCAGCTACACTCTTCAGTCCTTCAAACTGAAGATCGCGAATAATCGGCAACTCCTTCACTTCGAAGATGACATTAATGCCGCCGCGAGCGCCTTCTTCAGTCAGCACCCGAGTCGCGGTCTTGTCGAAGAAACCAAGCGCCAGAATTGCCTGAAGGTCGCGCTGCACCTGAGCTTCGTTGTAAGGGTCGCCCGGACGCGTTTGGACGTAATAAAGGATGTCGTCTTTTCGGAGACGCCGGTTGTTGAGGATATCGACCGATTCGACCAGGCGTTGTTGAGTTTGCTGCGCCAAAACCCGAGGCAGAGCATAGATCATGGAAGCCAGCAGGACGATTCCGCTCAAAACTATGAGCAAAAACCCGCGATATAAATGCATAGGTGCCTTTTCCCTCAGAGGTACTTACCGGATCTCAGATACTTCGGGGAGCTGAAAATGGGTGATAATTTTATCTTTTCGAAATTATAGGTAAAACCAGCGTAAACGCCTGCTTGCAAATCCGGCCAAAAGATTGGAACCCTTGGATTCCCAAGAGGGACGGTCTCGTTGCCAGTGCCTGCCCAACCTTGTCCAGCAAAGTCGCGCATTATACCGAACCGATAGCGCAAAAGTAAAAAGGCAAAGGAGAACGGGCAGTGTTACTTCATGCCACGATTCTCGCCCTTGCCCTTTCGCTCGGCCTCAATCCGGCCCGGACGGTGCAAATCAAAGCGGTTTCAGTGGATTAACAGCGCATCGTCCGGTGTTTCGACACCCATTGGACGATAGTTCAGATCGTTGCCATCGAGGAAAACTTCCACCAGCGAGGCTCTTCCGAGATGTCCCTGAATCAGCGCCTCCGAGAGCGGGTCCTCTACATATTTTTGCAGCGCACGACGGAGCGGCCGCGCGCCATACAGGCGATCCGCGCAGGTTTTGTCCACGATCCAGCGTTTCGCTTCGTCAGTAAGCCGAACTTCAAAACCGTGCCGCGACATGGTCCGGTTCATCTGGTCTACCTGGAGTTGAATGACGTCGATCAAATCGTCCCTTAGCAATTCATCGAAAATGATTATTTCATCAAGGCGATTGATAAACTCAGGATTGAACGTCTGACGAACCGCGGACATTACCATCTCTTCCATTTTTTCGCGCGAAGCGTCGGTGGTTCCCTGGAAGCCGAGGGTGCCCTTCTTCTGAATGAAGCGGGCGCCGATATTGGAAGTCATGATGATAATCGCGTTCTTGAAATCAACGGCGTTGCCCAACGCGTCGGTCAGAAGTCCGTCTTCGAAAACCTGCAATAACACGTTGAAGATATCCGGGTGCGCCTTTTCAATTTCATCAAACAGCAAAACAGAATAGGGCGCTCGCTTGATGCGTTCGGTTAGCTGGCCGCCCTCTTCATGGCCAACGTAGCCCGGAGGCGAACCGATAAGCTTCGAGACGGAATGCTTTTCCATGAATTCCGACATGTCAAAGCGAATCATTGAACGCTCGCTCCCAAACAGGACCTGCGCGAGTGAGCGAGCGACTTCAGTTTTTCCGACACCCGTCGGACCGAGGAAGAGAAATGAACCAACCGGGCGCAAGGGATTTTTCAATCCGGCGCGCGATCTGCGAATGGCGCGAGCCAGGGCAGAGATTGCGGGGCGTTGCGAAACCACGCGCTCGTGAAGCTCTTCCTCGATTCGCAGAAGCTTGTGCGTCTCTTCTTCCTTGAGGGACGTGACCGGAATACCGGTCCATCGCGCGATTACTTCTTCAACATCGTCGCGCGTGACCTGAGCGGTGATGAGATCGTCTTCCTCTTCCTCTATGTTGGCACTGAGCAATGGTTCCTGGGCCCATTCGCGAATCTGGTCCCAGTCTGCGAGACCTCCCTGTTCGCGGCGGACGCGAAGTTTCACGCGCGCTCCGGCCTCGTCAATCACGTCGATAGCCTTGTCAGGAAGGAAACGGTCGGGAATGTAACGGTGCGACTGGTAAACCGCTGCGTGCAACGCGTCGTCTGTATACCTGACCTGGTGAAAGCTCTCGTAGCGTTCACGCACGCCGCCCAGAATTTCGACTGCTTCTTCTTCGGTAGGTGGCGGAACCTTGACCGCCTGGAATCGTCGCTCGAGCGAACGGTCTTTTTCAATTGACTTGCGAAACTCGGCAGGGGTGGTGGCCCCAATGCATTGCAGCTCGCCGCGCGAGAGCGCCGGTTTAAGTATATTTGCCGCATCGAGTGAGCCTTCGGCGGAACCAGCGCCCACCAGCGTATGAAGCTCATCAATAAATACGATGTATTGAGGGTTCTCGACCAGCTCGCGCATGATTTGTTTCAAGCGCTCTTCAAACTGACCGCGGTATTTCGTGCCGGCAACGATCAACGACAGATCGAGCGAAAGGATGCGCTTGTTCTCGAGGAACGATGGGACTTCGCCGTCAATGATGCGTTGGGCCAGTCCCTCGACGATTGCCGTCTTGCCTACACCGGGCTCGCCTATCAGGACCGGATTATTCTTTGTGCGTCGGCAAAGGATCTGCACCAGTCTCTCAATTTCAGCTTCGCGTCCGATCAGCGGATCCAGTTTGTCGTTTGAAGCGTCTTCCGTTAGATCGCGCGAAAACTCGATAAGGTGCGGTGTGTCTTTCTTCTGAGAGCTGCGGGAATCGGCCCCTGACTGGCGCGCAATTTCGTCACGCACGGCATTCAATCGCAGCCCGCGCTCGTAGAGTATCTCAGCGGCCATCGAACGATCGCCCCTGAGAAGACCGAGCAGAAGATGTTCAGTCCCAATATGCCGGTGCTGTAGCCGGTCGCTTTCCTCGTGTGCGTAAGCGAGCACCAGCTTCGTTTCCGGAGCCAGGGGCAGCTCAACCGAAGTCGAGATCTTTTCACGGAGTAGCGTTCGACCTTCGATTTCCTTGCGAATGGATTCAATTGAAACCTGGGCGCGAGGGAAAAATCGTCCCGTGAGGGTTTTGTCTTCACGCATCAACCCCAGGAGCAGATGTTCGGGCTCGATTGCCGGAGCGCCAAACTGTGATGCTTCGTAGCGAGCGAAGAAAATTACGCGGCGAGCTTTTTCGGTGTAACGTTCGAACATTCGTTTTTACTCGTCGAACAGGCCCGTATGATTACCATGCCGGGCGAAGTAGTAATCCGCCCGGCAACTGGGGCGCATTATAACCTATGAATCAGAGCGTCAAAAGGATTGTTTGGTTGTCGGGTTAATAAAGTCTTAACGGATGGTCGATTTCAAATGGAGGGTTTGCGTTATTGCTTCGATTCGTCCGGCGGGAGAATTCGCCCATCACGGAGAGTAAGGACGCGGTCACAAAGGGCTGCAACATCGTGGCTGTGTGTTGCCAGAATGACGATTCCGGGCAGTTTCTTCGCATAAGCGACCAGCGAGCGCGCTATTTCGTCAGCTATCGTTGAGTCAAGATTCCCAGTCGGTTCATCGGCGAAAACAATCTGCGGCCGGTGGACGAGGGCCCGGCATAGCGCGACGCGTTGTTGTTCACCGCCTGACAAATTTCCCGCCAGGTGGATTGCCTGACGTTCAAGTCCTACTTCTTCAAGAGCTTTCATGGCGTGTCGGAAGGCCTCGCGGGATTGCATTCTCCGGATCAAGAGCGGCAGGCTCACGTTTTCAACTGCAGTCAGGTCGGGGAGCAAATGATGAAACTGAAATACAAAACCGACCTGCTGGTTTCGAAAATGCGCGAGTGCACGCTGGCTGGCGCTTTCAATTGCAAGTTTGCCGGCTACAACGCTGCCGTGATCCGGCGCTTCGAGTCCGCCAAGCAAATTCAGCAAGGTTGATTTTCCGGCGCCTGAGGCGCCAACGATTGCTACGCTCTCACCTTCGTTGACGGAGAAGCTTACTCCACGTAAGACCGTGATTCGTTCCCCACTCGGGCTCAGAAAACTTTTTCGCAGATCTGTAACTTTGAGTCCAAAGTCCAACGTCAAAAGTCCAACGTCCGAGTGCACATCATGCTCGATAGCTTTCGTGTCGCCTCGCGCATCAGAAGCGTCAGGAGCTTCGGTCTTTGACTTTGGACTTTCGACTTTGGACATTGGCCTATAACGTGTTTTTATCCGGCGTCGCGAAGCATTTCCGCTGGTCGAATGCGGGAGGCCGCTCGCGCAGGGTAGAGCGTCGCGATGACACTAAGAAGAAATGCGATCAGGGCGGCGACAGCGGCATCGCGAAAATTTAAATTCAGCGGAACGTTACTAATCGAGTAAACGTCGGCAGGTAAACTAATGAGCTGATAGCGATTTGTAATAAGAATCGCGATTGCTCCCATTGCTACTCCGACAGTTGCTCCCGCCAATCCAACGATCGCGCCTTCGATCACGAAGACACTCATGATGCTTCTGCCTGTTGCTCCGAGCGTGTTGAGCACCGCGATGTCGCGACGTCGTTCAGAGACGACCAGAATCAGCGCGGTGGTGATGTTGAGCGACGCAATCAGAATTATCAGGGCAATGATTACAGTCCCAATCCGGCTCTCGAGCGCTAACGCCGTAAACAAAGGCCGGTTCGCTTCCTGCCAATCAACTGTGGTGTAAGAGCTACCTAAGAGTTGCTGAACCTTCGCCGCTGTTTCCTTGACCTTATCGATATCTCGCAGGCGCACGCTAATCACGGATGCAGCGTGTTGGCCACCGGTGAATGCTGCTACGCTTTCGAGAGAGAGGTAGACCCAGGTTGAGTCGTATTCAAACAAGCCCGAGCGAAAGACTCCTGACTACGCGAACTGATCGCTTAGTTGAACCTGAGGTGGCGCTGGCAGAGATGATTTCAGCAGCGTCGCCCATCTGTAATCCGGTGCGCGCAGCCAACTCCGAGCCGAGTACTACGCGTGGTCGTTCGCGATTGGATAATGCGGAATCTGGATCAGGCTCAAGAATGGAAGCCGCGTCACCAGTGATCATGGATTTTTGGAGCTCGGCAAATGTCTGCGGCGCTCCTCCATCGATGCCGCGCAACACCGCGTAAGCCGACCCCTTTGGTCCAATCACCACAGCGCCGTCATAAGTTGTTCCCGCCGCTGCTTCTACGCCGTCGATTGCGGCGATGCGATCTGCAACCCCCTTGTGATCCGGCATGGGTTGACCGTCGGCGCGCATCACTGTCAGGTGTGCGGTTCCACCCAGAATCTTGTCGCGCATTTCGTCGCGAAAACCGTGGGCCAATGCGAGTGCAAACATCAGTGCCGCGACGCCAACTGCAATTCCAACCACCGCGATCAGAGCCGTGACGCGTACAAGCCGCCGCTTTTGACGAGCGCGCAGGTAGCGAAGAGCCAGGAAAAGTTCGTATGGCATTTGCGGTCAGCGGTCAGCGGTCAGTGATCAGAGGATCAGAGATCAGAAGTCAGAAGTCAGAAGTCAGAAGTCAGAGATTAGAGTTCGGAGATCAGAAAAGAAGTCAGAGATCGGGAATCAGATCTCAAATCTCAAATATCAGATCTCAAATTCAGATATGCGATCTCAGATCTCTGGCCTCTATCCTCTACGAACTTACCACCGGACATTTCTTCGTGTCTTCGGGCCGATTTTCCGGAAGCAGTCGTTCCAGATTTGGATCGTCCATGCCGTCCTTTTCCAAAGGAGGCCTTATTTCGTAAATCGTGTCGGTTACTCGTCGAAACGTGAATTCATCCTTCAGTTTCACTATCACGGGAATCTCGTCGCGTTGCCAACCGCACGGCAGCCACCAACGCGGATCGGCGTCGAGAAATACGCGCCGGCCTTCATTCAGGTGTTTCTCGATCAAGGGGACGAGATTGTCGCCCGGCCACCCGCCGCCGGTGCCGATAGTTTCCCAATTGCCGAGGCCGATCGCTTTCCAGTAGGTAACGGCAATCGTTTGCGAACCCGAAATCATCACCGCGTCGCGTGGCAGTTTTTCAAGTTGATAACGATACTGCTTGCTCATCGCGCGTCGCTCGATGAACTGCCGGCTCGCAGGACGAATTAACAGACTGAAGATGACGCCAAGTGTTAACAGCGCGACCAGACAGGAAATGAAAGCCAGCCGCACGCTGCCAAATCGGCGGCCCAGCGTCCGAATCAGAAAGTTTGCAGACAATGGCGCCAACGCCGGAAGTCCGGTGAGAAAGTAGCGCCAGTTAACTGAAGTGCTGTAATTGAGAAACAGCAGGAGATCGGCAAACAATCCCGTCAAACCCAGGAGTAAAAGCGGTGACATGCGGCGTTCGCGCCATTCGTTTCTAAGAGCAAACGCGAGGCTCACTAAGACCAACGGCGCGCTGACAAAGAAATACGTCAGGTAAGGTTTGAGATTTTGTAGCGTAACCGGATGCCGCGCAGTTTCCTGTCGCATGGACTCGCGCCAGCCAAACCAGATCCCGCGATAGTGGTCCACGGTAAGAAACCAATAAGCAAACCACCCGCCGGCGCAGATGAGAAAGAGCAGACACGAAAAGAGGATAATGAGGACGTGTCGGCGTTGTAGTTTCCAACCGCAAACGAATGGCGCAAACACAAGCCAGGGAGCATAAAATCCAATCGTCTCACGAAGGTTCATCCCCAGTCCGAGGAGCGCGGCGCCAAGCATCACCATCCAGATGCGCTCTTCGCGCAATCCCCGATAATGAATAATCAGCGCAACTGCAAGGACCAGGACCGAGGGAACATCCGTCATCACCTGGCCGCCGTAAAGCACGAACACTGGCGACAGCGCGATAAAGAGCGCGGCCAGCGTCGCAGCATGAACCGACTTCGTAAAATCGCGAGCCAAAATCCAACATGCGATCACCGCCAATGGAGCCTGGGCCACTACTGCGTATTTGAAAATCAGATACGCGTTTTCCGGTTGGACGTTGAAAAGCCAGGAGGCAGCCTTGTAGAGCGCGTGGTTGCCAAAAATGAAAAGATTTCGGCCCAGGGCCATTGAGCTGGGATAGCCCGCGAGCGACAGCATGGTGTAGTCCATGCCGTCCCAGTCGCCGATAAACGGATCGACGAACAACAGAACCAGCAGGAGTGCCATTAGCGATGGGGTAAGCCACCAGGGCCAGGATTTCCAGAACGACTTTGCAGAATCGGCGGGAGGTGTCGCCGCCACGGAGCGTGAACCTCGTGATGGGTCGTTAGCCGTTGCGGGCTTGTTTGTCGCTGGGTGTGTCGGATTCAACGAGTTGGGTTTCAACTGAAGGCGCCGGTCTCTTAACCATCTTCACGCGATTGCCCTGCGCATTGTACTCAACTTCGTCCATGATGTTGTATATCAGCAACACTCCACGGCCGGACGACTTGAATAAATTAGCCGGATCGCGAGGGTCGGGGATAGTTTGCACATCGAATCCTTCGCCTTCGTCTTCGATGGTGAAAGAGGCTTCGGTGGGTGTGAGTTCTGCGCCCACTCGTACCAGCTTCTTGGGATCGTCTTTGTTACCGTGCTTGACTGCGTTTACAAAAGCTTCATCGAGCGCCACGAAAAGATTCGACCCCTCGCGCGAAATCAATCCCAGCTTGGCTACCCGTTCAAGCAGATATTGAAGCACTCCGTTCATCAGCGTCAGATCGCTGGGAAGTTCAAATTCGATTTTTTCGTGGGTATGGGAAAGCAGTCGCGGGTCGTCAACATACCTTAGCTTGTAAGACAAGGTTTGCTCGACGATGTCGCGGAGCTCCTGCTTATCGTAAGGACCGCGCACGTAGTTTGCGGCGCCCATCTTAAACGCCTTGACGATGATCGGTTCAGAAGAACTGAAGCCGACCGGCGTTAGAAGATGTTTACGATGCAATTCGCCAATTGGCCGGGTGGGCTGTTCTCTGACGGCCGGGCCCGCAGGTTCAGCCGGAGCATCTTCCGTAAGGTCGCTGATAATCAGGTCAAACTGATCCAAATCCTCGCGATTGAGAGCTTCTTCGCGGTCGCCCGTGACTACGGCCTCATGGCCCAGACTGCCGAGCACGTCTTCAAGTATTGCACGCAGTTCATCGTTGTTATCGACGATGAGAATCCTACGTTTCTCCATCCAGCTCCAATCTGCGTTGATAATTAAAGGAGAGACTGACCCGCTTCCAAATGCAACTTACGACATTTCGGCCCAGTGCGTTCGAAATATATCACTATGATTAGGGAAGTGTGTAGGAAACGAACGAAGGCCGACGGATGACCGACGACCAGTGACCGAGTTTGAGCGCTTCATTTTCACCGCCTCGGTCGTCGGTCCACGGTCATCCGTCATCTGTCCCGTGTTACACTCCTGCTCCTACCAGATGGCCAAACCCGGCAAATTCCAGGCGTCTCTTGAATACGCAGTTGCGCGTGCCCTGCTCTCGGGGCTCGGCGTCTTGCCGCGACGGCTCGCGCTCGGTGTTGGCTCAATCGTTGGTCGCCTTGGTTATCGGCTGCCTGGCAAACTCCGGCGCACTGGACTGCGGAATCTCGAAATTGCATTTCCGGAAATGACTGATTCCGAGCGACGAAGGATTCTTCGTGGCTCTTTCCTCAGTCTGGGACGACTGCTGGGCGAGTTTAGCCAGTTGCCGCGCGCCACTCCCGAATCCCTTCGCAAGCTTATTGAATACGACGAGGTAGGGTTGGCCCACTTGCGTGAAGCAGAACGCGCTAAACGTGGAATAATTTTTTTGACTGGCCATCTTGGTGTTTGGGAACTTCACAGCTTCGGCTGGTCTGCGCTTGAATACCCGATCAGTTTTCTGGTGCGCCCTTTAGACAATGATCGAATTGAAGAAATGATCGAAGCGATTCGAACGAGATTCGGAAACCGCGCGATCGACAAAAAAAACGCGGCGCGACAATCACTGCGAGTTTTGCGCGAAGGCGGTACGCTCGGCGTGCTTTCCGATTTGAATACACAGACGCGCGAAGGCGTCTTCGTTCCATTTTTTGGAACACTTGCGTGTACGACCGCCGGCATTGCCACGCTCGCTTTAAAAACCGACGCTGTGGTAATTCCAACTTGTGCTGTTTGGGATCCAAAGCGGCGGCGTTACTTCTTTCACGGCGACCCGCCAGTGGAGTTAGTGCGCACCGGTGATCACGAAAAAGACATCGAAGTGAACACGGCGCGTTTTGCGGCGGCAGTCGAGCGAATGGTGCGCCTTTACCCGGACCAGTGGTTGTGGATTCACAAGCGTTGGAAGACGAGGCCGCCTGGTGAAGCGGAAATCTATCAGTAAGCGTTAAGAAGAAACCTATGAAAGCTTCCGCGCGGGCACAGTCGAGGGGAAAGCTTACCGACGAGGACGTCATCGCGGATGCATTCACGTTTGCCGATCTTTCATCTTATCCACTAAGCAACAGGCTAATGATCCGCGCCGCTGATCTCGCGTTTTATACGATTATTAGATTGGTGGGGAGTACGATTCGTTACCAGGTTGAGGGCTGGGAAAACTTCGAAGCCGCCACGCGAGACAACCAAAAACCTATCTATACTTTTTGGCACAACCGCATTTTTGCCGCGATCCATTTCTGGCAGCAGCGCGGCATCGTGGTAATGACGTCGCGCAGCTTCGACGGAGAATACATCGCGCGATTCATTCAGCGATTTGGCAGTGGCGCCGCGCGAGGATCGAGCACTCGAGGTGGAGCAACGGCCCTGGCCAGGATGCAGCGGCTCCTGGGCCTTGGTTATGGCGCTGCGTTTACGATCGATGGTCCCAAGGGACCTCGGTATGTTGCCAAGATGGGAGGAGTTTTGCTCGCGAAAAAGACGGGCCAACCAATCCTTCCCTTTACTATCACCCCGCGGCGCCATTGGGAGGCAAAAAAAAGCTGGGACCGGACTCAGGCGCCACTGCCATTCACGCGCGCCCTCGTTGATATCGCTCCTCCAATCTTTGTTTCAGCGGACGCGGACAAGGAGGAATTGGAAGCGAAACGGGAAGAGTTGCAAGGTGTGCTCGATGAACTTGATCGGCGCGGGCTCGAATGGGCCAGAGGACCAGCGTAACGCAAACTGTTATTTTGCGGTCATTCCTAAATCAATCCTTTGGCGGCTGCAGCAAACTAACAGTTTGCTCTACATTCGGGCAGCGCACTTTGATTTGCCGGCATCCTTGGTTAGTCTTGTTCCTCCCCAGTAATCCTTAATCAGTCCGAGGAGTTGGAAATGAAATCTGTGTTCGCCTTCATGCTTGGTTTGTTTATCGCCGTTGCCGCCCAGGCCCAAACCGTAAAACCACCGAAAGAGTCCGCGTTTGATCGCTTTCTTCGCTACGTAAAAATCGACACGCAATCCGCGGAAGATCAAACGACGGTTCCCAGCACGAAAAAGCAACTCGTGCTCGCGAATCTGCTCGCAAAAGAGTTAAAGGACCTGGGAGCAGAGGAAGTGAGTGTCAGCGAGTTTGGAATCGTTTACGCAAAACTTTCGGGGAACCTCGCCGACAATTTGCGCGTGCCTGTGGTCGGCTTCATCGCGCACATGGACACCTCGCCGGCCGTCTCGGGCGAAAACGTAAATGTGATCATTCACAAAAATTATCAAGGCGGCGACATCGTGTTGCCAAAGGATCCGACCCAGGTGATTACCGTCGCAAATACGCCGGTCCTCAAGGAACTGGTTGGCGACGACATCATCACCGCTGACGGCACCACTCTGCTTGGTTCCGACGATAAGTCCGGGATCGCTGAAGTCATGACCATGGTTGACACGCTGATTCAGAATCCGCAGATCAAGCACGGACACCTCGCTATAGCTTTCACGCCTGACGAAGAAGTCGGCGGTGGGATCGAAAAGTTTGACGTAAAACATTTCGGCGCCGTGTTCGCCTATACCGTTGACGGGAAATCGCTGGGCATGATTAACGAAGAAACATGGAGTGCCCGCACGGCGGTAGTTACCTTTAAGGGGATGAGCACCCACCCGGGAACTGCGAAGGGAATCATGGTCAACGCAGCTTTCGCGCTTGGTGACTATCTTGGCAGGATTCCTCAGGACATATTGCCTGAAACCACCGAAGGCCGCGTGGGCTTCGTGCATCCTTATGCGGGAGTTGCCGACATTGAACAGTCGAGCATAAAGGTCTTGCTGCGTGACTTCGATTTGAGCGGCCTGGATGCCAAGGAAAAGATGCTTCGCGACATAATGGCCCAGACGCAAGCAAAGTTTCCGAAAGTTAAGATCAGCATTGCCGTCGAAGAGAACTACAAAAACATGAAAGAGGTGCTCAAGAACTATCCTGAGCTGACAGAAAATGCGTTTGAGGCAACGCGGCGCGCCGGCCTAACGCCTCGCATGGAACCAATTCGCGGTGGCACTGACGGCGCGCGCCTGACCTTTAGAGGGTTGCCGACGCCGAATCTTTTCACTGGCGGAAACAATTTCCACGGCAAACTCGAATTCAATTCACGTCGCGGTTTGGAAAAGACGACCGAGACATTGATTAACCTGGTCCAGCTGTTCGCTGAGAAAGCAAACCCAAATCTCAAAAGAAGCCAAACAAACAAATAGCCACCGCAGCGGCTACGTCGCCTTCATCGGCAGGCCAAACGCGGGTAAGTCCACGCTTTTGAATCAACTCGTCGGTCAGAAGATTGCGGCTGTTTCCGACAAGCCGCAGACCACGCGGTTCAAGATCCAGGGCGTCATCACGAAGCCCGAGGGTCAGATTGTTTTGGTGGACACGCCGGGAGTTCACAAACCCGGTTACGAAATGAACCGGCGGATGATGGCGACTGTGCAAGACGCACTGATGGGTGTGGATCTGGTTTGCCTCATCCGCGATGCTTCCGTTTCCACCGGGAGCGGCGACAAGTTTGTGCTTGAACTTATCCAACGCGCGAAGAAGCCCGCTCTGCTTTTGCTTAATAAGATCGACAAGCTTAAAGACAAGAAGGAATTACTGCCCTTACTCGACTGGTACCAAAATGAATACGACTGGCGAGAGCTGATTCCCATCTCGGCCTTGCGCGGCGACGTCAGCGATGTCCTCCCGGCGCAGTTGATCAAACATCTTCCCGTGGGTGAGCCATTGTTTGACGAGGACGACTTAACCGATCAGTCGGTGCGCACGATGGTGGCTGAGATTATCCGCGAGAAAATTCTCTTGCAGACGCAGGATGAGATTCCCTACGTGACCGCAGTGGTGGTGGAGAAGTGGGACGAGGAGCGTGAAGACTTCACCCGCATCCATTGCGCGATCCTCGTTGAGCGTGGCTCGCAAAAAAAGATCGTGATTGGAAAAGGCGCCGCGCGTTTGAAAGAGATTGGCATCAGCGCTCGCGAAGACATCGAACACCTGCTCGGTCATCGCGTTCACCTGGAGTTGTTTGTGAAGGTGGAAGAGGAATGGCGTAACCGGCAGGGGCTGCTGGACGATATGGGGATTCGCAGCTAGCAAACGCTATCCGCAGATTTCGCAGATTCCACAGATGGAACAGGACCATTCGGATAGCAGCTCTAACCCGTCTTTTTGAATCTGTGTAATCTGCGAAATCTGCGGATAGACTTCAACGCTTTCCTGGGGTTTAGGACTTCGAATGCTTCGCAGGCTTTAAGTCGCTTTCCATCTCATCCCAGATCAGCACACTGCGCGTTTCCTTAAGCAATAATGATCCCACAATAAATGTAATGCTCGCCACGATGATCGGGTAATACAACCCCGCATAAATATTCCCCGTTTGGGCAACGACATAAAGCCCAATCAACGGTAGCAACCCACCGAAGACGCCATTGCCGATGTGGTAAGGCAGCGAAAGTGATGTGTACCTGATGCGCGCCGGAAAAGCCTCGACCAGATACGCAGCGATTGGTCCATAGACCATCGTCACGAAGATCACCTGAATGAACACCAGCAAGATTAGTTTCCAGGCAATTGCATCGGTGATGAGGTTCCCAAGGTTGGTGTAAGCGAGAACTTTTTTGGCGGGTTGCAGCACGCCGTCGACATAGGTTTGCGGTGTCAGGTTGATCGAACCTGTCTCCACGTTTCTCACCGGCGACGCAGTTATTACATTTGAGCCGGCTACGCTTTGCATCGCGCGATAGATTGGAATGTAGGAAATCGCAGCCAGCAAACAACCGAGCATGATGATGCGCTTGCGGCCAATGCGATCAGACAACGCACCAAAGACGACAAAGAAGGGCATTCCCAGTAGCAAAGCGATCGCGATGATGTAACTTGCCGACGTGCCGTTCACATTGAGCACCGTTTGCAGGTAGAACAACGCGTAAAACTGGCCTGTATACCACACGACGCCCTGGCCTGCGGTTGCGCCGAAAAGCGAAATCAATACCAGCTTCAGGTTCTTCCATTTTGTGAACGCTTCCTTCAGAGGCTTCGCTGAAGTCATGCCCGCGCTCTTCAGGTGTTGGAAAATCGGCGACTCTTTCATGCGCAGCCGGATGTAGAGCGAAATGCCGACGAGGAAGATTGAAATGATGAACGGGATGCGCCATCCCCACGAGCTAAAGCTTTCCGTGCTCATCATGTTCTGCACGGAAAGAATCACGGCCAGCGACATGAACAGGCCCAAGGTCGCCGTGATTTGAATGAAGCTGGTGTAGAAACCACGCTTCGCGTCGGGAACGTGTTCAGCCACATAGACGGCCGCGCCTCCATATTCGCCGCCGAGCGCAAGTCCCTGCAAAACACGGATGACAAGCAGGATGATTGGCGCCGCCAAACCGATGGTCGCGTAGGTTGGCAGGAAGCCGATTAGCGCCGTGGCGCCACCCATGATTAGGAGTGTGACCAGAAAGGCATACTTGCGTCCGACCAGATCGCCTATCCGTCCAAAGAAGAGAGCGCCAAAAGGACGAACCACAAAGCCAACCGCAAACGTCGAAAGATATGCGATGAGCGCAAGCGTGGTATTTCCTTTTGGATAGAAATGCGGAGAGATTACCAGGGCGAGGCTGCCGAAGATGTAGAAGTCGTACCACTCAATCATCGTGCCTACGGCGGAAGCGGCGATGACTTTCCAGATCGTGTAGTCGTGCGTTTCGCCGGTAGTAGCGGCGTTCTTCCTGGTCGACGTTGTCATTAGGACGCGTATCTTAAACTACTCACGGCTAAAAACGATCCAAGACGTAACACTAAAAAACACGGAAGACTATTAGTGTTGCTTCGTGTGATTTAGTGGTCCGTTCTGTTTTCAGCTCTCAGCCGCGCGGTCGGCGGCGCGGAAGACATCAATGAGGGCGAGCGTGATCGCCAGGACCACTGGTCCAAGCACTATTCCCAGAACACCAAACACCTGCAAACCACCCAGCACGGCGAAGAAGATCAAAAGCTCATGCAGTTTGGTCCGCTCGCCCACCAACTTCGGCCGGAGGAAGTTGTCGATCATTCCGATCACCAGAGTTCCCCAGAGGACCAGCAAGATTCCTTTGAGATAGTGGCCAGTCGCAAAAAGATAAATCGCCGCCGGCAGCCAAACGATGAATGCTCCCAACATGGGAATCATGGAGAGGAAGATCATCACTACACACCAGACGATTGCCGACGGCAGTCCGAGGGCCCAGAAGGCCACCCCACCGAGCACACCCTGAATGATAGCGATGCTGAAGAGACCATAGACGCTTGCGCCCACTACGTCGCGCGTTCGTCCCAAAATCGCCTCGGCCTGGTCCTTGTCGAGCGGTAGCGCATCCCGGATGACGGTGAAAATTCGATCACCATCGCGAAACAGGTAATACATCGTGAAGACAACGAAAAACATCTGCACGACAATTTCGATAGCGCCTCCCAGAAAACCCAGTGTGCGCCCGGCGATGGAGCCGCTCATTCCTTTCAACCATTCGAGGAGTTGTTGCGGCGAGCGAAGCTGTTCGATATCGACAACGCGGTTGAGCCACTGCAACGGGCGTCCTATTAGCGGCGCGTTGGGATCCAGAAAGACGATGAGATTTGACTGTAAACTTTGCATTGCTCCGGAGAATTCCCTGAGCACTGCAATTGTCACCAGCACCACCGGAATCAGGATCGTGAGGATTACCAGCGCGCAGGAGATCAACGCGCTGAGTGCCGGGCGTCCAGTCTTACGCACCAGCCGCTGATGCACCGGATAAAAGACGATCACCAGGACTGCCGCCCACGCCAGCACCCCCGCGAAAGGCCTCACCATCAGCCAGCAAAGGTAAAGCGCGAGTGCGGTTACGGCGACCAGTAGCCACCAGCGAATTTGCTTGTTTCGATCCGCCATATCTGCCTTGTAAGACTGAGACGTTACCTGGGTTCGGCTTTCGCTTTCTTCTCGAGCGCCGTGCGGGCCACGGCCAGCATCGCAACCGCACGGGGCGACTCCCCGGTGAAACCCTTTGGCAAATCAGAAGCGCGATTGAAATCTTCGCGCGCCAGCGCCGTGAAGAGTCCCTTCAAATCGAAGCTCTCAACCGTGAAGTTATTTGTCATTGCCCCGCCACCTTTGAAGGTGACGCGTGACGTTAGTTCACCGTCTTCACCGCTAAACTCGCTGACGGAATTTGCGGCCCTGGTGAGTTCGCTCATCATGGCCCAAGCGCGAGCACTATCAACTTTATGAAGTTGAGTTACCACGGCCACGAGCGTTCGCACCCGATCGGGTGAGCCCTGATCGATACGCCGCACTTCGGCCGCAGCCTGGTCGAGGGCGTCAGCAGCCTGATCGCGGTCGGTGGTTGCGAGTAGGCCACCCGCTTCGGCCAACCCCCAGGCGCGCTGTACGTTAGTCAACTCGGTGCTGCCCGCAAGACGCAACGCTTCATCTGCCTTCTTTCCTCGGATGGCTGAGCGCATCGCGTCAAACGCAATGTAAGCCCGCAACTGCTGTCTCAGATCAGAGTCTTCGATCTTGTCAGCGAGCTCGCGCGCTTGCTCTGGATCCTTAGCGGCTCGCGACGCCTCAAAATAAATACGATCGCGCTCGTCGGAGGTCTTCGCACGCTGCAGCCGGTCAAGCGATTCCTGGACTCTGTCCCGGTTTGAATCTTCAGGAACAATTCCGCGCGAAAGAAGCGGGTTGTCATCCTGTCGCATCCGCTCGGGAACATCGTTAACCAACATTGCCATACGCGCACGCAGGGCCGGCGCCTGAGCGTGACCATGCTTTTCGAAGAGTTGAAGCATTCTGGCGATGACTACATACGTCCCTTGCCGTCCGGACGAAGTAAGATCCGGTTCGGGCGTGGGCCCGAGCAAAACTGTGGCAGCAGTTCTGAAAAATGCGTCGCGCACCGCCGGCGGAATGTCGGCGGGCGGTGCGGTGTTGCCCCTCCACTGACGTGTGTGACTATTGCCGTCAGGTCTCACGGTGATATAGAGAAACGGCATGAAGATGTAGGAGGAAAGTAGGGACACTGTGTTTGCGTCCGAGAGTGGATCGGTGATCGCTCGGCCGAGGAGAGCCATGTAACGTTGATCCGCCGCCGCCGCATCTTTCTCGTGGAGCATGTCCAGAATATTCATGCCGAAAGTATTAATGGGGTAGAGCGCGGGATCGGCAAACTGCAGAGCGCGGGGTATGTCACCGTCTTCGAGTAGTTGGCGCGCCAGGCTGAGACGCTGGGCCATCGCCTGCGGTGGATCATCCGGATTAATGCGGGTCGCCGGCTGGCTATTGGTTCCGGGACCGGCTTTCTCTGCTTCCTTCTTCCTGGCTTCTTCGAGCTTGCGAAGAAAATCTTCCCCCAACTCGCGGTCATGCTTCGCCGCCAGTCGCAAAACTTCTCGACGCAAGTTTGGCCGCTGCCGGCTGGCAGTGCTCCCGCGCGCAGCGAGCAGCGCCCGCACTTCCTGTTCTGACCGCGCCGAGTTTTCATCGTCGGCAGCTTCGGCAGTGTCCCAGGCGCGCTTAAACAATGACCGCGCGTTTTCCTGATCAACTTCCCACAGTTCATCGGCTATGCGCGCTTGAACTCGAGCGCGCTGCGCGAGGTCGCGAAAACTCCTGGCCTCGTCAGACAGCGACGACAATAGAGTCATCGCGAGTGTGCGGCGGGCCTCGATTTGCGGATCGACTTCAGCCACTACTTTTTTTGCGCCGGTAGGTTTTGGTTTGGGAGCAGGCGCCTGAGCGCTGGCAACGATCTGAAGGGAGATCAAACAAATCAGGATTCTGGGAGTTCCCGGGTGGAAGTTCATGATTTATTCCTTTCGAGGACGGAGGATAGTCTACCTTGGGATGTAAAGCGAAACATGCGAGCCCGTTTGCTCGCTGCCTTCGCTTCCGATGTATCTGTAGTTTATGCTCGCTCGCCGGAGTTGGTTCTGCTGGAAGGTTTACGCAAGAACGAGACGATGAGTTCCTTCGATATCAGCAATGAAGTTCGCCTTTGGTACGCGCTCGACCTGATGATTCATTCCACGGCTCGCGAGGCGGTCGAGTATGCGCTGATGGAGGCGGGCGCGTTGGGCACTGAAACAAATGACCTGCGAGACTCTTCAGTGTTTCGCATCGCGCTGGACTCTGAAGACAATGAGGACCTTATCGCACAACCGGATCTGCGAGTGACCGCCTACTTCGATAAAATACCCGACCGCGAGATGGTAAGAACCGAACTGGCAGACGCTCTGCGTTTGTATGAACTTTCTTCAGGGTCTATTAGCGAGATGGATCTGCGCGAAGTGGCTGACGCAGACTGGCTGGGCGAATGGAAAAAGAATTGGCAGCCCGTAACCACCGGGCGTTTCGTCGTGGCGCCGCCGTGGAGCGAAGTTGCCGATGCTGGTGATCAGGTTGTCATTCGAATTGAGCCGGGAATGGCGTTTGGCACCGGCACACATGAAACAACTCGGCTCTGCCTGGGGGCCATTGAAAAGCATTTTCGCGGCGGAAGTTTCCTTGATGTCGGCACCGGGACAGGAATTCTGGCCATCGCTGCAGCGAAACTCTTTGCCGGGGCAAGAATCGAAGCTTGCGATACAGATGCCGAGGCGATCGCTATTGCGCGTGAGAATGCGCGCTTAAACGGTGTAGCAGACAACATCGTGTTTCGCGTGGGCACAGTCGAAGATACAACTGCTTCGACGGATATGGTTTGCGCCAACTTAACTGCCGATGTGATCTTAAACATCCTGCCCGATCTTTTAGACGCAACGTGTGGCCGGCTTATTCTTTCGGGAATTTTGGATTCACAAGCGGAGACTATAAAGGTTCGCTTGCTTGAGTGTGGTGTGGCCGCACCCATCGAGATCATCAACGACGGTGAATGGGTGGCAATCATTGTGTAAGACCGGCATCCTTGTTTGTCCTTTTATCGAAGCTTAAGTTAAGGAATGGACAGGCAAGAATGCCTGTCCTACTGACATGACACGTCGTAGATTTCATGCGCCGCCAGAAGCCTTTGATGCTAAGAGCACGAGCGTCACGCTCGCGTCGGACGAGGCGCGTCACCTGCGTGAGGTATTGCGTCTTAAGGTGGGAGACGAGGTGTATGTTTTCAATGGCGCTGGCCGGGAGTTTCAATGCCGCATCGTTGAGAGCCGGCGGGATTCGGCGCAGTTGGAAGTTGTGACCGAAATTTCTCCTGCGAAACCGGAATCACAATTGAAGTTGACACTCGCAGTTGCGTTGCTCAAAGGTGAAAAGTTTGACCTCGTCGTGCAGAAAATGACCGAGTTGGGAGTGACATCGGTTGTTCCGGTAGTGACGAAGTATGCGGACATCCGTTTGCGCGATGCGTCAGACGCCGCGAAGCGCGTCGCGCGTTGGCAGCGAATTGCGATGGAGGCGTCGAAGCAATCAGGTCGCGCGGTCATACCTGAGGTAAGAAGTCCGATTGACTTCGCGTCGATGATTCAGTCTTCACTGCGGCAAGCCGCAGGCCCTGAACCCAAAGAACACCGGTTGATGTTTTCTGAGCGCGAAGGCGTCTCGCTCAGGGAGGCGTGCAGTAGTATCTCGCCAGGGTCTTCGGCGTTGACGGCGCTCATTGGGTCAGAAGGTGGTTGGGCAGATGAAGAGCTTGCGCTCGCGCAGGAAGCGGGTTGGAATATTGTGACCCTCGGTGGCCGCACGTTGCGGGCCGAGACCGCAGCGATCGCGGCAACTGCTTTGCTTCAACATCTATTTGGCGACCTCGCTTAGACCGCAGGAAGCCCATGAAACCGGCAATCCGGTGCTGACTTGCGCGAGCGGCGGCGATGGCCGATAATCCCCCTAATGATTGTCCTGATTCACATCAAACCCGACCTGATCTTTTAAGGAGTAAATAAAGAGTGAAAGCGGAATTGCAGCAACTAGTCGCTCTACAAAACCTGGATACAAGCATAAGAAAACTACAACTAGAACAGGAAGCGATACCAAAAAGGCGCGCTGAGATCGAAGCAGAATTCGACCAGCGCGCCTTTGAAATTCGTGCCCTGGAAACCGCGCGAGATGACGCCAGACACACGCGCTCGCAGCTCGAAATAGAGGTTACCGAACAAAAAGCGCGGGCCGAGCGCGCCGAGCGGAACCTCATGTCGTCAAAAAAACAGGACGAATACACAGCTGCCATTCGCGAGGCTGACGCCGCGCGCAAGCAGATTTCAGCCCTGGAAACGCAGATACTGGAAAAGATGGAAGCGCTCGAAAAAGCCGAAGCGGCACTGGGTGAACGGTCCGAAGAAATTGCTTCCCTAAATTCTGACCGCGAGATACGCCTAAAATCTTTTGATGAAGAAACTCGCGAACAGGCGGAACGGCTGGCGACGAATCGGATCGAAAGGGAAAGGATCATTACTTCCTTACCGAAGGCGATGGGCGCAGACTACAACCGGATCAGCAAGCGAATACGCGACGGAATCGCCGTGGCTGAAGCGCGCAACGGCGCATGCATGGCCTGCTTCATGGCGCTTCGTCCCCAGGCGATGGCCCAGGTGCGTCGCGGCGACGAAGTTATCACTTGTGAGAACTGTAATCGAATTCTTTATTACTCTCCGGGGGAATCTGCTTCGCCAAATCCAGCGCCCGAACAGCCGAAAATGGCGCATACTTAAGCGCGAATGGCCGACGACCCTTACCACTTGAGATGGTTATCAAGACAGTAGTCCTGGCGCTTTGTTTGGTTTGCGGGTCAATTGAACTTTCCGGCCAGCGATCTCTAAAACCTCCCAGGGTCCGCACGATGCCCCTCCATCGTGGCGGTGAGTATCCAAATCGGTACCAGCCAGGCACTCTAAGAATTCCTAATATAGTGCTCGAGGACGTGCGACCTATCGAGGGCGATTTGCTCTCAGCTCTTCAACTTCAAGATCCTGTTACGAAGCTGCGCCGGGGTGAACCATACAAGAGCGATGCTTTCCATCCTCACGAATTTCTGATCTGCGTTCCATCGGAGATTGGTGTTCCGCTCTTCGAGCATAAAGAGAAATGGCTGAATCAAAGGGTGAATGTTTTCGTCCAGATGCAGGATGTCGGCCCTACAGTTTTTATATACACCGGCTATGTGACGAGGATTGAATTACTCGACAGAGCAGGCAAGGTTGTAGATTCTCTTCAATCAAAAACTTAGTTACCAAACCATGAGAATAATGGTGACAGGCGGCGCAGGCTACATCGGAAGCGTCGTTACCGAAGAGCTAGTCAAGGATGGCCATGAAGCTGTCGTTTACGACAGTCTTTACAAGGGCCACGCTGAAGCAGTAGTCCCCAGCGCTACGTTTGTGAAAGCCGACCTGGCAGACGCCGACGCGCTGCGCCGGACACTGAAGGAATATCGAATCGAAGCCGTGATTCACATGGCCGCTGATTCGCTCGTAGGTGAGTCAACGGAACAGCCGGAAAAATACTATCGAAACAATGTGGTGAATGGACTGATCCTGCTCGATGCAATGCGAGACGCCGGCGTAGGCAAGATAGTGTTTTCTTCTACCGCCGCAACCTATGGCGAGGCGGCCGCGCAGCCAATAGAGGAAACCGCACCTAACGATCCTACAAATCCCTACGGCGAATCCAAGCTGGCTTTCGAGCACGCCCTGCACTGGTATGCCGAGGCGCATGGACTGCGCTATACGGCGTTGCGATATTTCAACGCGGCCGGTGCCAGTGAACAATGTGGCGAGTATCATGATCCTGAAACGCACTTGATTCCGATTGCTCTGCAAGTCGCCGCGGGAAAGCGGGAGTTCGTTGAAGTTTACGGCGCCGACTATTCAACGCCTGACGGAACGTGCGTGCGCGACTACATCCACGTGATAGATCTCGCTCGCGCTCACCTGCTGGCATTAAACGCAGGCGAGCAAGATGAACGTGTTTATAATCTTGGTTGCGGCGGAAGTGGATACAGCGTGAATCAAGTCGTTGAAACCGCCCGAGAGGTAACTGGAAAAGAAATTGCTGCGCGGGTTGGCCCGAGGCGCGCCGGTGATCCAGCGGTGTTGATTGCCAGTTCGGAAAAGATCAAACGCGAGCTTGGGTGGAAGCCGCAATACCAGGACTTGCGTGTAATAATCGAGTCCGCCTGGCGTTGGATGCAATCGCATCCGAATGGCTACGAACAAAATGTCCGATAAGCTTAGCTTCTCGAGACTTGTGACAAACCGGGCTGCGACAAACTGAAGACTGGTGAATTGTTAACCTAAGATGGTAACTCGCAAGACAACATCGGCAAAAAAATCAGCGGTTAAGCGCACGAAACCATCGACCGCGCCGTCAATTTCCGTCGAGGAATTTCTCTCGCTCAAGAATCCCAGGGGCGATTTGTCTCTGGACGTGGATGGCGAACGAGTTTCACTAACCAGTCTCGAGCGCGTCTATTGGCCCGACGAAAAAATTACGAAGTTTGATCTGCTCTGTTACTACATCCAGGTTAGCGAACTCATCCTGCCTTTCCTAAAGGATCGACCAGCGATACTTCAACGGTGGCCGCGCGGAGTTAACGCTCCAATGTTTTTTCAGCAGGATCTTGAGAGTGCACCTTCGTTCGTTAAGACTGTCCGCCTGGTAAACAAGGACGGACGCGAACTCGACTATGCCGTTTATACAACTCGCGCATCGCTCTTGCATTTCGCTAATCTGGGAACTATCGAACAACACCCCTGGCATTCGACGACGAAGAAACTCGACAATCCAGACTGGATTGCCATCGATCTCGATCCAAAACAAGCTCCCTGGGAAAACGTGCTTCAGGTCGCGCAGATTACGAAAAAAGTTTGTGATGAAGTCGGACTGAATGCGTTTCCCAAAACCTCCGGCTCATCCGGCATTCATATTTACCTGCCACTGAAACCGACGAACAAATATGAAAGCGTGGCGGAGTATTCCCGGATGCTGGCATCAGAAGTTGCCGGACGCGCTCCGAAAATCGCGACGGTTGAGCGCACTATCGCCAAACGAAAACGTGATCAGGTGTATGTTGACTGGATGCAGAATGCGCGCGGCAAGAGCCTGGCATCGGTGTTGACCGTGCGGGCGAAGCCAAAGGCGACCGTCTCAATGCCTCTGACCTGGAAACAGGTTGAGCAGGGCGCGAAAATTTCCGACTTCACAGTCAAAAATGTTCCCGCCCTGCTCAAGAAGAAGGACAATCCCTGGGCCGATTTCTTCAATCAGCGGCAAAAGCTGAAGCTTGCCTGAACTCGCTAGTTCTTAATCTTCACGCCCGCCGAGAAACGAATCCCGTCTTCGCGTCGATTGTCGAAAAAGACCGGAAGGTAATCGACTTGAATGGGTCGGATGTCGATGCGGTCGCTTGCCTTGATATCCAGGCCTGCTCCAAGCGCCATCGCAAAAGCAGTTTCGTTGGTATCTGGGCAGGTGAAGTCGTCGCCATCGAAGTCGGCGTTGTAGCGCGTGGCTCCGAACAGGGCGTGCGCAAAAGGAATCAGCCGCGAGTCGTTGCGGAAGTTGACGCGTGGACCAAACAGCAGCGTGTAGCGCGAGAGCCTCGCATTCAGCGTCTGACCGCTAAGGCTGTCGCGAAACTTTGCGTTGTGAAAGGTGGCGCTGAAATTGCCCACCAGGCCGACGTTGCGGTGAACGTTGGCAACAACTTCACCAGTCACGCCGTTGTATTGAACGCGCTTGGAAGGGAAGTCGACTGCCACAGCGGTGCCGCCCGCAGTGATTCTCCGTCCCTGGGCGTCCAGGCGATCGCCGCCGTTATTGGCACGTTCATGGGCGTACCCGATAAAAAATTCCCAGTTTGAATAGTCCTGGGCCAAACTCGCCGGGGCAGAAATGAGCACGATAGCGAGCAGCAAAAACAGCTTACTCATGGGCGGTAGTCCTCCTTGATGACTTATCATCAACTACTAAAAGAAGTATGTGGTGATAAGAAAAATCGGAATCCGCACGTGTTTCCAGTTTTTCTTGTGAATTACCCGTTTATTACCGAAAGGGGGAATCTTTTAGCATGGAGTCACGCGGACAGGCAAGATCAAAGGTCGGAATTGGGGCGCTGGGGAGGCCGTTTCCGGCGACGCTGATGGTTGGTTTGTTTATGACCGGCATCGCGTTACAAGTTCACGCGCAACAACCGGCCGGCAACAGTCAAAGGAAAACTCAAGCGCCTGTCACAAAACCGTCGCCCCCACCGGCTCCGCCGCGGTCTTCAACGCAGCCTCTGAAGCCGTCCGTCCGTCCGTCCACCAGTGCGTCAGCTCAGCCAAACGATCCACAACAGCTCCTGGCCGCAGGGCAGCTCGCGGTCGATCAAAATCGCTTCGACGACGCTCTCGGACTATACAATCGGGTGATCGCTCAATCGGCAAACAAGCCGCAGACCGCGGCCATCGCCCACCTGAAAATTGGCAACTCTTACATGGTCCAGCGAAAGTTTGAAAATGCCGTGTTTGGCTTCGAGCGCGCGATCCAACTCAATCCAGGCTACGCCGAGGCATATAACAATTTGGGAGAAGCGCTGGGAGAACTGAAACAGTACCCGCGCGCGATTGAAATGTTTGGTAAGGCGGCGGCTCTTGATCCGGGCCTCTTGAAAGCGAAATACAATCAGGCCGTCAGTTACGACCGCATGCGCAATTTTCGTTATTCCGAGTTTGTATTTCGCAACCTGATCAAGAGTAACCCCACTTATTCGCTCGCGTATGACGGCCTGGCCGTTACCCTTTCCAAAGCCGGTCGAGGCAAAGAAGCGATCGCCTTTCATGAGAAGGCGATTGCCATCGCTCCAACTGATCCGTCCTACTATTTCAACCTCGCGATCAGCTATCTCATGTTGGGCAACACCGCGAAGGCCTCTGAGCAACAGGAAAAACTCAAGGCAATTGATCCCGCCGTCGCCGACCGTTTAGCCAGCGTGATCATCAAGCGGCAAATGTAAGTTGGGATCACCTTTGAGGAATGAACCATAAGCTTGTCTGAAAATTGGCCGCGCAGAATTTTAGACCGTCGGCCTACTGGCCAGAAGCCAGTTGCTTTTCTACAGAGTCTTATTTAGTTGAACGCGTTTTTCTACTTACCAAACCGAGACGCCGTAAGTGCCACATCAGCGCGGGCCCAGGCCTTCTTGAGCCGCACTTCGACTAACGCAGCATCTTCACTCTTGCCTTGCGCTTTCAAGGCCTGCATCAAGCCATAAAGCGCCCAGCCGTTCTCGCGATTGCGGCGCAGGTCTTCCCAGTAAACAGTCTCGGCTTCGGGCGCGCGATTCGCTGCAAGGAGTACTGCGCCAAGCGAGTGCCGCGGCGGATAGTGAGACTCCGCAGGTTCGGTGTAAACCAAAGCGTCTTCCAAACGCACTGCCCGTTCGAGATGGAGTATTCCTTTGTCGAGATCCTTCTTCGCCGCGGCGATTTCACCAGTCAGAACTTCCTGAGCGATCGAAAGGATCGCGCGCCCGGTGTTTGGCGAGAACAACGGCTGGTCAAGCGATTCGTCCTCCATTATCTCTTTCAACTTCGCGAGTTCCCGTTCCGCTTCGGTCGTTTGACCTTTCCCGAGGAACGACGTCCCGCGCGCGTAATGCCAGGTGCCGCGCATGTACGCGCTGGTTGCAGGCGGCTCAGGCTCGGCCAACATTTCGTCCCACTTGCCGAAACGCGTTAAGGCAAAGTAAGGAACTACGCGAAAGCCTGCGAGCAACGGGACCACTTTTAAAGTTTCGTCATCGACCCGCGACGCCGTCTTCCTTGCATTTTCGATCGCGAGCTTGCTGCGGCCATCTGCTGTCGCGGCGAACCAGAGGAAGTGGAGATTGTGCGGATAGTAGGCCATCGGGTAGAGGCCCTGCGCGCGACACTGCGAGATGTAATCTTCATCGGCAGCGATCGCCAGTTCATTGCTGCGCGCCGCATCGGCATAACGGCCCACGCGCTGATAGATATGCGCCGGCATGTGGACCATATGACCGGCAGCAGGCATGAGAGTAAGTAGACGATCGGCGGCCGGTTCAGCCTTGAACGGTTCGTAAGCCTCCATCAGGTGAATGTAAAGATGCAGCGCGCCGGGATGATTGGGGTTTTGGGCGATAACTTTTTCCGTGAGCCCCACAATCTCCGTCGTGCGGTCATAAGGCATGCCGTCGCGCGTCCAGTAACCCCAGGGCCGCAAGTCCATCACGGATTCAACGTAGAGCATCGCGATGTCCTGGTCGTTAGGAAAGTGGAGATGCACTTTGCGCATCGCGCCGGCATAAGCAGCATCGCGCGCTTTGCGATCCTCGGCACGCCCTGAATAGCGATGCACCAACGCGTCGATCAGCGCTCGCTCGCGCGGTGAAGCTTTTGACTTGAGCGCGACGGCTTTTTGAACAACCTCGAGGGCCTTCGGCTCGTTTGACGGATCCATTGGTGCGTTGATATTCGGTCCCAGCGCGAGTGCTTCGCCCCAGTAGGCCATCGCCAGGTTTTGGTCGAGTCGCGCTGCTTCGCGATAAGCCCGCCCCGCCTCGGCGTGATTGAACGCATAAGAAAGATTTAGTCCCTGGTTCATGAAGAGCTGCGCCTGCCGATTCCTGGTGGAAACAGGAAAGGTGTGGTTCCCAAGCTTTTGAAGGCGCGGCGCGAGGGCACCGGTTGGCGACGGCTTATCCTGATCGACGGACTTTGTGTAGTGAACATGGCCAGCGACTGCGGAGTCGGTCTGAGCTGAACCAGTAAGCTGATGTCCAATCAAGGTCGAGCCGACGGCGAGAGTAATTAGGATAACTCGAGCGGGTGGCATGGCTGTACTCCTTTTTGAAAATTGGTTGTTCGAGTTGAGCGGATATTACAGCGGCGGGGGCATCTGACTCAAGAGCCAGTTCCAGTGTAACGGGACTTCCGCCCCAGAAGCGCCATAATCCAGCCCGATTAGATTTAATGGTCCTGACGCCACCTGGCGCAGAGATCGCGAGCAGCTTCCGCCCAATCCGGAAATTGGAACCGAAAGCCTGACTCCAGCAATTTGCCTGGCACGACTCGCCGGCTCTTTAGTATCAATTCAGTTTCACTTCGCAAAACGAAAGCGCCAATCTCTAACATTAAGTTTGTCGCAGGAAGTCCGAACGAGATGCCCCACGCTTCACGCAGGTATTGCATGAACTCTGCATTGGGTAACGGATGAGGTGCGGCCAGGTTTACCGGACCGTCAAGTTCTTCGTGTTCTATCAGCCAAATTACTGCGGTCACGAAGTCCTGATCGTGGATCCAGGAAACGAATTGCCGGCCATCTCCGGCGCGTCCTCCCAGACCAAACCGCACCAGGCGCAGCAGGATGTCAAAGGGTCCACCCGGATCAGGACTCATGACAATTGCGGAACGCATAAGGACCCTTCGCGTTTCCGGAGTGGCCGCAGCGTTCAGTTCCTGCTCCCATTTCTTGACGATATCAATACTGAAGTGCCATGTATCCGGCGCCGTCGGCTCTGAGCCACCGATGATTCCATTCACTTCGTCATTCGCTGCGTCGTAACGATGCGCATAAAGCGTGGCCGTACTGGCCTGGAGCCAGACGCGAGGTGGACGACTTGCCTCGCCGATTGCCTGACCCAGAATGCGCGTGGATTTCACACGGGAGTCGATCAGTATCCTGCGGTTCTCAGGCGTGTAACGGCAGTTTACGCTTTGGCCAGCGAGATTAACTACGACGTCAGCGTTCTCAACTTCAGCGGCCCAGTCGCCTAATGTTTCGCCATCCCACGTGACGAATCGCCAGGGTATCGTCGCGGGCCGACCTCTGCCAAGAACCACGACGTCGTCACCACGTTGATGAAAAGCTCGAGCGAGGATTGTTCCGACTTGTCCCGAACCGCCGGGTATTACAACTTTCATTAGCTCACCCGTCACTCGTCCTTACGCAACCAAATCCTCTCGCAGATCAGCAACCAGACGGAGCGCTTTCTTTCGTACCGGTCGCATGAGTGGATTACTTGCCAGGGAAATCAGCTTGTCGAGGAGATCAACTGTCTGATCGATCAGCCGATAGGTGCGCCCGTGTTCGGGTGACCGGTCATGAATCCAGAACAGGATGATCCCCATGTGATAAAGCCACAGCAGGTAGGGCAATTCAGCTCTCAGATCACTTGGGATGCGGGCCTTTGTGCCGGCCACCAAATTCTGAAAAAGTTGAATGCTTTCCGTGCGAACCGGATCCGAGGCATCTGCGAATGGATTGAGCGGGCTTCGCGGATCGGCAGCGGTCTTGAAGAGTACGCCTGCAAACTCATGATAAGGCTCGAGTGTGGCGATCTTCTGCCTCATGATGGAGAGCAGGCGCTCTTTCAGAGTTAACTGTTCTTGAAGGCCGCGCGTAGAGCGGGTGACGTGCTCCTGGTGGGTCTGTTGGTAGAACGCCTGAATGAGATCCTCCTTGGACCCGAAGTAATGGTAGGCATTGCCAAGAGAGACACCCGCTTCTTTCGCGATCGCACGCATCGTGGTGTTTTCATATCCGCGTTCGCGCAACATCTCCAGCGCAGTTTTGAGGATGAGCGCCTTTGTCTGCTCACCCTTCTGCGTCTTAGTTGCCTTGGGTTCTTTGACCATTCACGTTACCTCGCTAGGCCAGCCACGCGGCTAATCTGATACCGGTGACGCGAAATCAATGACACGACTCGTCTGGTGGTGGGCAACAATTCAGGCGAAGCCAGGCGGTAAGACCATTCGCGATAGCTCGAGAGCGCCCACAAGACCATCAACCACGCTTTCGGACCAAAATAGACTGCACCCTCTGCGTCGATGACAGTCAGATCCCTGGCCGTCAGTTCGTGGTCGAGATGGGGAAAACGATGTTGCGCCTCCTCAGATCGAACTGGAACCATCTTGAGTTCAATCTGCTTGGGCTGATCCACGAGCCATTCGTGAACCCGCTGGCACAATCCGCACGCAGGGTCGTAGAGAACAGTTAGCGATGTCATGGCCTAAGCCTCCCTTACGGCAGTAAATGCGTCTGGCATCACCGGCGGCGGAGCGTGGTGAAGGCTGGCGCGACGTCGCATCCGGCTGAAGATAAACAAGTTGAAAAAGTGCATGGATCCTAACACCAGTAGCACCATCCCAATCTTGACCGACAGAGCTTCGATGCCTTCCTGCGCTGTTTCCACTGCGTAGCCGAGTTTGAGCGCCAGGCTGACGTAACCAAAATTAATCAGGTAGAAACCGACGACGAGCAGGTGGTTGACCGAATCGGCCAGCCCTTCATTGCCGTGGAAGACGTCAACCAGAAAGACGCGCCCATTCTTGTGGAGCGTGCGGGCGACCCAGATAGTCAGGGCGATGCTAATGGCCAGATACAGCAGATAGGTGGAAATTGCGATTGTCATGGCGACTCCTTCGTTTCTCAAAATTTGAACACGTTCAACTTCTGTACAATAGCGCCCAGACTCCTTGCTGTCAAGAAGTTTTTTGAACGAGTTCAAAATTAGCGGAAATGGCGCTTCTTATGGTGGAAAGTTTGAAGCCGCTGCCATCGCCATGAATTAGCGATTCAGCGTATTGGACTGGGGCGTCTGAAACTTAAAGGACGGCGGCGCAGGTAGAGATTCGAGCCAGAGCTCTGAGTTCTTTCGAGTTTAGGTCTTCGGTCAAACTCAGTGTGTGGCGCCAGTCGATCTGCGCTGCACGCTTGAGGCAGGTATCCAGGCTCGAATCCGGAAGGGAGAGCATGATGCGGAAATCCGGCATTATCGCTACTTCCATCTGAAAATCTCCGCCTTCGAAGTCGTCGGCGGCATTTATTGCCTTCGCGACCTCCGATAAGACTTCTCGACTCAGTTGCGGGTCGGTCGCAGCCGATAGGGAAGCCACTGAGATCAAGCCCTTGGCCTTTTCGGATTTGCCGGTGATACGTGGAATTAAGTTCCGGGCATCCAGGAGGAATTGGTTAGCAGCGTTTCGTTCGCTGACTCGCGCCGCGTCGAGGAAAAGCATGAGTCGCACTCTGGGATCGATGATGCGTCTCGACCGTCGAGTAAACTCAATCATGTCAAGTTCCTTAAGGTCTGCCTTAGCCGCGTAATATTCAAACACGTCTGCCAGTTTTTCTTTGATATCTCGATCATCTACATCTTTGATCCTGATCTCGGCTTCCTGATAACGCTTACTCTGAATAAGGTTCCAGATACCTCGGACGAGCACCTGGTTTCGCCGGCGTTGGTCCTTTATATCCTTGGCGTTATCAAAGAGTGAATCATCGCCGAATTGGAAAACATCGTCAGCATTCGCCAGTCTCAAAGCAAAGCCATTCATGTTTTGGAGCGTTGCGTCGTCGACCCCGGCATTTCGGCAGCGAACTTCAAGGTCGATCTTGAGCTGCTGCCATGCGCTGCCCTGACTCAAACCCAACCGCGATGAATACGCACTCAACTTTGTTGCCAGGAAAAGCGATTGCACAAGATGGATTGGATCAGCACCTCTCAAAGAGCCTGGATGTAGTTGGTTGTTAACGTACTGGTAGCCGGCCGACAAGTATGCGTTGGCCAGAGACGGCTTGAGGCTGAACTTGGTAGAAGACAGGCTTTTCGTGAAAACTCCAAACTGGAGCTTTTGACTTCCCTCATCCATATCAGGAACAGGCAATAGCATCATGCGCTCCGTAAACGCATAAGTAGAGAGTTGGATGGCATCAGTCGCACTATATGCCTGCGCCGCACCGAGTCGGTTTAATGCTCTGTTAAATAAAGCGTTGGCCCCAGCCGGATCGATTTGTTCGAGATCGTACATGTACTGAGGGAATCCCATGGGAACGCCGTTCTGTAGCGCTCGGGCGGCAAGTTCTACCGAACGCGAGGTATCTGAGGCGAGACTCTCCTGGGCGAGAGACATTCGCTCTTTGGCCGAGGGATCAGCGGCAGTATCTTTAAGAGCTTCCTGTTTTGTCTTGGTAATATGTTGCTGCACAGAAGCAGCCAAAACCGCATCTCGTCGCGCCAGGGTCTTCATCAGGCGATTTATTGCGGCGTTTAATCTGCCTAACTTCTCACTGGAATTCCTAACAGTAGGTTCTTTGTATTGATCCAGCAGGTGATCCACCGTCGTGCAAATGCTGGTGCTGGCTAGTTCTCGATCGTAAGGCCAAAGCAATTCGGCTGCGCGGGCCACTAATATAGAGCGTTGCCCGATGTCTTCAATCAAGGAAGAGGAATTGAGCGCGTCTTTTAATACCTGAACCGCTTGCTCCTTGTACATTGCCTTTAGCGCTTCCTGTTCGGACGCAGGAGCTTTTTTGTCGGCAGGCTTCCTGGCTTGCTGCGACGCATGGCCCGCAAAGGCAGGCATCTTTCGCGCATGGACTTCTGCTGCGATGTACACAATTGCGATCAGGGATATGACTAGCGTGCACCGAAACTTCATGACAGTTACCTTTACTAAGTTGCGAGGTTCGATCAAAGCGGAGGTTTCTCTCTTCGACTTTGAGAGTCGGATCAACGGACGCTGCTTGCTTCGTCAACGTCCGTTGATCGTTTTCCTGGCTGAGTTCGCAGAGCGATCTTAATACTCGTTAAACTCGACCTGCGCGTCGCCAGCGCAATTGCCACATGCGGGTTGCCCGTTTCTAACAAAGCAACCTGTGCAGTTAGCGATCGGGCAGTCACATGTGCTGCCACCCTCGCAGACAAAGCCGGATGGGCATTTGTCTGACGCTGTTACAGTTGGTGAGACAATTCCTGGAGTACAAAGATACAGCGCGAACGCCGCAAGAATTAAGAGTTTAGTGAGTCTGTGGACAGCCTTCATTGTGTTTCTCCTTATTGAGTTTAGGTTGTGATGGTTCTATATTCGATGAAAGGAATCATCAAATATCTTTACCCCTAAAGCCTTGCTCGGAACATCCAACGGCGAAACCCGTTCGATATTAAAAGTCCTTCCGAATCCGAAATCAGGAACGTAGACCTTATTATTGGCAAAGACATAATTACTAATGGTGGGATGAGCGTATTTGTAATCAACCCCTATTAGGTTCATTTCGCTGTCGTAGACATCTATTTGCTGCCTGAGCTGAGCGTCTCTAGAGCTGGTCCAAACAGCCAGATACCCATGGTTCGTGAAGCCCAGATGTATTATGGGTGAATAATTCTTCAGTGATCCCGCAGCGGTCAAATTTCCCACCGTCATTTTACGGTTAATTAGAACGCCGTCTTTTTCATCGATCGGTTGGGGGGTCACGAATTTCGAGAAGCGCTTTAGATGTTGACCTGTGCGCCTCGAATAGATGTCTATCCGATATTGGTGGATGTCAGAGATAAAAAGATGGTCGGGGCCAAGGGCAAAATCGAATGCACCAGGAGCGTAAGCAGCGGTAAATCGGACTGGATCTTGTTGTTTATGGATGGTCTGGGATTCTCCGTTGATCGGATTCACCCTGAACAGTGTTTGCGCAACCGCGGTGGGTTCATAGGCTTGAACATAAATACGTTTATGCAGCTTGTCATAACTCATCTTCACGATGACTGCCTGAGCCGAGTAGGGCAGTTTCGAAATGGGAACTGCCAGTCTGCCTGCTTCAGCTCCAACGTGAACCCAAATGCCCATTTTGGTTGGAACGTAAACTCTTTCGTCATCATCCACGCAGAAGGGACCCTGAAAGCCTTCAGGCGCGTCGATGGACCATACCGGACTTCCCGCCGCGCTGTATTTGATGATCTTGTGCCATAGCCCCACATAGATACTGCCTTGTCTATCTACGTCGAAATAATTAATTTGCCGCCTAACTGCTGAAGAGAGTTTTAGATCTTTTGGTTCCTTACTTAACAGGGCCGACGTAGGTCTAACATCGCCAAGCGGTTTCGTTTCATCGAAAAGGCTAACAGTCTGTTTTGTCTCATGGTTTGGTTGCGGGGCAGATATCAGGGATGACATTGCTTCGCTGATCGCACTGTGAACATCTTTCTGTTCATCTTCCGAGAGTGTGCCGTCCCACGAATGAAGAACCTCTCCGTTACTATCGATAAGTATCAACGACGGAGTAAATGGAATTTCCAATTCAGGGTAGTTAACGTCGGTCACCACGCTGACGGAAAGATTGTGCACCGACGTATAAGCGTCTACGCGTTCCCGAGATTCAGGAAAGAGCGCTATCAACCGCGTGGAAGAACTCCCGCCGTCCTCGATTTGTTTGGCCAGGTTTTTATAGAAGGGAAGGTTTTGGGTGCAGTAACGACAGGTTGTACTCAAGGCAAGAATCAGCGTGCGGGATGATTTGTCGAACTCAAGTCCAGCGATCTCATGAAGAATACTGCCCTTTTTGATCGGTTCCGGGGAGAACGTAGCGGGTGGATCAGAGAAGTATGACCGGGCAAACGATAGCAGTAACACGATAGCCGCAACAACTACCGCGATATTGGTTACGCGATCAAAGTTAATCTTCGATCTGTAAGGCATGGCGTTCCCTCAAGTTGTCTGTAAAATTGTTACCTAAGCATCCGTCCTCTGAGCCTGCGGAGCAGAGAGGCTATTTGTCAGAGGAGAAGTGATATTCAACGCTGAGCTTCACCGATTTCGGACACCCGTCCTTGAGCGCCGGTTCGAATCTGATCTTTTCGGCCTGGCTTATAGCAGCTTCTGTTAGGCCGTCAGGGAGTCCCTGGACCACCGTGATGTCCGTCACTTTCTTGAGTTCGTTGAGCACCACGCTCAGGATGACGTAGCCCTCGGTTCCGTTCGCTCTCGCTTTCTCCGTTCTCTGGGGATCAGGTTTTTCAAGAATCCTGATTTTCCGAGTCACAGCTACGCCGTTCTTATCAACTACTTTGTTGGAACAAGCGTGCGATGGCTGCTGGCCTAATGAGACCGGGACAGAAGAAGCCAAAAAACTGCCGGCCAGCCAGACGAGAAGGCAAGATTTCAGGATCGACCGCCAGGGCCTGCCTGGCGCAAATCCGAAGAAAGGGGCTGATAGAAGCAACCGTGAAGTCATATTAAGGGTCCCCGGATTGGTTATGGGACGAGACCCGAGACTGGATTTTAACGAGTATACGGAGGACGCAGAGGCTCGTGAGAATCCAGCCCTTTGACAAGAACAGGCAGACAATACGCCTTTTCGGAAAATGGAGTCAAGAGGTTTTTCTTCTTTTTTTCAGGCGCCGAAATAAATTGAAAATAGCGCCTTGCCGAATCCGATTGTCAGATTTCCGGGGCCACGGGATAGTTGTATGGAAGTTTCGATTGGGAGTCGCTCGAAGGATGTTGAGGCGGTAAAGCCGTCTAAGCGATTTTACCGGCGATCTCCGTGGCGCTCATAGTCTCAGAAATCACAATTTCCAACTCTGCCATCTCGTAAATGGGCGCGCGCTCGCCAAACAGTTTGGCGGCCATAGCCTCGGTCTGTGCCAAGGGACGAGTTTCAAAGTCTGCTTTAATTCGCTGCCAGCACAATTCAAACGGGGCGTTCAACCACACTGTCAGGCCTTTGTGTTGGCCGATCAAATCCCGGTTTGTCTCTATCGTCCAGGCGCCGCCACCAAGTGAGATGATGCGGGTGGTGTGGTCGCCAGACTGTTCCTCTAACACCTGACGCAACGTTTCGGTTTCAATGCGGCGAAACTCTTCTTCACCGCTTTGTTCAATGATCACTCCCGGACTGCGGTGTTCGCGCTCCGAGATCAACTCATCCAGGTCGATTGATCGACATTCCAGCAAACGCGCAAGCTCGCGAGCAATCGTCGTCTTGCCAGAGCCCATGAAGCCAACGATGACTATCAGTTTCCGAGTTTCGCCTAAGTCGTCGTCCATCATCGTTCCACCACCGATTCAAGACATTCGAAAAACGACGGGAAGGAAACCGCG
This sequence comes from Pyrinomonadaceae bacterium, assembly GCA_963724185.1. Taxonomy (GTDB): domain Bacteria; phylum Acidobacteriota; class Blastocatellia; order Pyrinomonadales; family Pyrinomonadaceae; genus PSRF01. Next base: position 1,750,922 of record CAVRTN010000004.1, read on the forward strand.
ACGCATTCACTTCCAGACAATTCCGAATCGCCTTCCGCGAGTAGTGCTGCAATTGTGAAGGCCATCGCAATGCGATGATCGCCGTACGAATCGAGGCGGGCGCCCCGAAGCCGCACTGGTCCATTCGTTTTCAGACCATCTGCATATTCCTCGACCCCGGTGCCCATTGCGCGCAGATTTGCCACTGTTGCCGCAATGCGATCAGTTTCTTTAAGGCGCAGTTCTCGAGCATCGCGAATCACGACCCCGCCGGAAATCTGCGTCCCCATCACGGCGACTAAGGGTAATTCATCGATCAGTGCGGCAGTCAAAGGTCCGTCGATCACGGCTGGAGCAGTGGGCACAGTTTTTTCGGATGTGGATAGTTCGCCTGATTTCAAAGTCACTACGTTACGCGTTTCCATTCCCCTTACGCGAAGAGTGCCTTGTAGCTCGTTACAGATTTCGCTTTCTTCCAACGTCTCAATTTCCACCCCGAAGGTGCGCATCAGATCCAACAACTGGCTGCGGGTTGGATTAAGTCCTACTCGTTCAATTTCCAAATCAGACTCCGGCAACAGGGCCGCAGCGGCGACCAGGAACGCAGCTGAAGAAAAATCGCCGGGAATCGCTACATCGCGTCCCGAAAAGCTTGCCGGACCGTCGACGGAGCAACTGCTAAACCCGACACCGTTTCGCGCCGACGCAACGGTTTTCACCTCCACGCCAAACCACCGCAGCATTCTTTCAGTGTGATCGCGAGTGCCGCCCAGTTTCTCTATGACCTCCGTCCGCCCGTGGGCATGCAGCCCAGCCAGCAGCACGCAGCTTTTAAGTTGAGCGCTGGCGACGGGCAGTTCGTAACTAATTGCAGTTAACGGTTGATGGCCTGTGATCCGAAGCGGGGGGTAACCCTTTTCGCAATCCAACCTCGCCCCCATCTTTTCCAGCGGTTCAATGAGTCGCTGCATGGGCCTGGCGCGCAGAGATTCGTCGCCAGTCAGCGTCGCTGAGAAACCGTGACCGGCAAGCACGCCAGCCAGCATGCGCATAGTTGAACCACTGTTATTGCAATCAAGCGAGTCGCTTGGGGCCAAAAGTCCGCCCACGCCAGCGCCCTGGATGTGAACGTCGTTTCCGTTTCGTTCCATCCGAATTCCAAGCTGCGCGAGGCATTCCAGCGTGGCAGTACAGTCGCTGCTGGTGGAAAAGTTACTGAGATGTGACTCTCCGCTTGCGAGGGCGCCAATCAGCGCGGCGCGATGAGAAATGGATTTGTCTCCAGGCAGACTAATTCTTCCCCTGAGACGTCTGGCTGGCGCAATCCGCATGGTCTAATCTTAGCAAGCCCCGGCCTTTGCAAACGAATGCTAAAGACCCGCTGGAAAAACAGTTAACGTCCTTCGGAGAGTAAGATTTCGCCAAGGTGACCTTCTTGACACGCGGTAGTCGCGCATGTTAAACCCTCGGTCTCCCGGTAGTTTTGGAGTTCATAAACAGCGAGACCTACATCTAATGGATCTTGCCGCGGCTAACTCTTTCAATTGTGACCCAAGAGACGACTGAACTCAGATTCACCAGCCGTATTGAGGCTGTGGCCGAAGCCGCTGCTGCAGTTTCTGAATTCCTGAATCGAGTGGGGATAAGTGAGGACGCAGCCTTTGGGATCGACATGGCTGTCCGCGAGGCCGTAACGAACGCGGTCCTCCACGGCAATAAACTCGACAGCGCCAAATTTGCTGAGATTGATCTGAAAAAGTCGCCTGAGATACTTGAGATTAACGTGCGCGACCAGGGGAAGGGCTTCAACCCAAACGAGGTTGCGGACCCAACCAAAGACGAGAACATTCTCAAAACTTCGGGTCGCGGTATTTTTTTCATGCGCAATTTCATGGACGAAGTCGACTGGACTGTGAATCCCGAGGGTGGAACCACGGTGCGAATGATCAAAAAGCTGTGACTGGTTTCAAGCCCGCGCGTAACTGCGAGGGTCTGTTATTGCGACGCAAGAGCCTGCATTTGGGCTTCTGCCGCCAACCGTTAAGGAGATTCTGACAAATGGCTGAGCTAAATATTTCGGAACGCCAGGCTGGCGATGTCACCATTCTGGATATGAATGGAAAAATCACGATCGGCGAAGGCAGTGTGGCTCTTCGCAGCGCGGTGCGCCGTCTGCTTGAAGAAGGGAAGAAGAAGATCCTTCTTAATCTTGCGGGCGTGGGCTACATCGATTCGAGTGGTATTGGAGAATTGGTTTCCAGCTACACGGCGATCGAAAAAGAGCATGGTCAGTTGAAGCTTCTCAATCTGACACAAAAGCTCCAGGACTTGTTGACGATCACGAAGTTACTTACCGTTTTTGACGTGTTCGAAAGCGAAGAAGACGCTCTGAGTAGTTTCAGTTGATCGGCAGGTTCAGACAAACTTCGGTTTGTTGTGTTCTAAAAATTTGGCGGCAAACCGACGTTTGTCGAACTAGACAGGGAGACAAAGATGGCAGAACTCGATATTCGTGAACGACAGTCAGGTGACGTTACCATTCTGGATTTGAATGGTTCGATAAGAATGGGCGAGGGCTGTGTATCTCTGCGCAACGCTCTTCGCGGCCTGGCGGAGGGTGGCAAGAAAAAAGTTCTGCTAAATCTCGCCAGCGTCAAGAACGTCGATTCCAGTGGAATTGGCGAGTTGATTGCAAACTACACGTCGCTTACTCGCGACGGCGGCCAGCTCAAGCTCCTTAACCTGACTGAGAAGATCCGCGACCTGTTGGTAATCACTAAGCTGCTGACTGTGTTCGACGCTTATGAAAGCGAGACGGAGGGCTTGAGCAGCTTCAAATAGTTTCGAGTTTCAGGTTTCGAGTTTCGAGTTGTTCATGACCCCAACTTGAAACTCTAAACTCGAAACTCAAGACTGATTATGTTTCGCGCTTCCATTCGCCGTTTGCTCACGCTGGACGATCCTCCTGAGCGAACGGCGCTTGCTTTTGCTGTCGGCGTTTTCATTGCCTTTTCGCCTTTTCTCGGCCTTCACACCATCATGGCCGTTCTGGCCGCGTTTATTTTCCGGTTCAATAAGATTGCTATCTTCTCCGGTACATTCATCAACAATCCGTTTCTGACCCTCGTGCCGATCATCATTGCCTCCTACGCCACCGGCGCGTTTCTCCTGGGCCGGCCTCTGCGAATTTCTTCCGAGGGCATCCAGCTCTTGAAGGAGCCGCATCTCCTAACTGCCGACTATTACCACAGACTCTGGCGGGAAGGTTGGAAGGTTGTTTGGCCGTTTACTGTCGGCGGAATGGTACTTTCAGTCGTTTGTTCGCTGGTTGCTTATCCAGTAACATTCCGGCTGTTGCGAAAGCGCGACGAGAGGAAAACGAACATCGACAGCTAAACGCGACCCGGTATCGGGCTTTCCTGCTGCTTGCCCATGCCGGACTGGCATCTGTTAACCCTTTCGCTCGCATCTCTAGACTTTCCCCAACGACAAACACTAAAGACCGACCCTGATTCAAAGCGTTCTTATGAAGATTATTCCGCTAGCAAGTGTTCTGGTATTGAGTTCCATTGCAGGGTTTTCCCAGTCGCCGGCCCAGGTCAAACCTGCCCCAACGGCCTCGCCGCGGGCGTCCGCCACACCGCCCGTGCAAAGACGACCGCAGTCAGGGTTCGAACTCTCTGATTATGGCGTGAGCTTTCAGAGCGAGCCGCGGTTAATCATCATGATGGCGGCCCTCGAAGCTGCCGGGTTTGATCCAACACCTCCAGGCGGAACTGCCTCGGTCTTCCGTGCCCAGGTGAGGAAGGATCTAGCCGACCTCGATCCCGACTTGCGTAGCCGGCTTCGCAGTTTTTATGAGCGCAATAAGTTGCCGGCGCCGGCCACTGCAGCGGACCAGGCTGCGCGCTATGTATCGTTAGCGTTTGCGCTGGGCGCGCCGCCTTCGCTCGATGCGCCCGTGCGCTCCGAAGAGTTGCCGACCAGCCTGCTTGAAGTCCTCGACTTCGCACCCCTGGTGCGCGAGTTCTACCAGAAGTCGCGCATCAGCGAAGATCTGGTGAGCTACACGCGCGCTTATCAAGCGGAAGGAGATCGCTTAAGAAAGCCAACTGCTGAAGTAGTTCGATCGGTCCTGACTTACCTGCACACGCGCCCAATTACGACTTCGATTGAACGAGTGCTGGTCACGGCGCCGACCGCGGGAAAGAAACAGAACGCGCCGAAAAACTATACAACCAGGGAGCGCCCGAGGCAGTTTGTTATTGTGCCCGATCTGCTGGGAGCATCCGGCGCAATTAACTTTCGAGTGATTGGTGATGAGTATTATGCGGTATTGCCGGAGGGAACGGATCCCGCCTCTTCTGAACTGAGGCGCGCATATCTTCAGTATGTGGTGGATCCTCTGATGCTGAGGTTCAACCGTGACATTGCTAATCGTCGCGAGGCGATCAAACAAGTGCTCGCTGAGAGGACGAAGGCAGGCGTAATCGTGAGCCCAGACGTCTTCCTGGCCGTCTCGCGATCGCTGGTGTCTGCGGCGGATGCGCGTTACGAGGAAGCGACAAGATTGGAAACCCTCTCAACTGAAGCGCGAGCCCGGATAGCGAATGCCGGGGATGACACGACACGCCGGACGATTTCAAGCGATTTGCAACGGGCAATAGCGGAAGTTCAGGATGAGAGCATCGCCCGTCTGGCGGAAGACTACGAGCGCGGAGCGGTGCTCGCATTCTTTTTCGCAGAACAGTTAAAGGGAATGGAAAACTCAGGTTTCGACGTGGCTAATTTCCTGGTCGACATGATCGCTTCATTCGATCCGGCGAAGGAAGCGCGTCGTCTTGCTGACCACTCCGTAGTTCGTCAGCGAGCAATCGAGGCGCGGCAAGCACGACTCAACGCCAGAAAGGCTGAGGTAGACACTCCGGTTTATTCGGAAGCGCAAGCCAGAAAGGCATCGTTTCTGGTGAAACAGCTGGCTGAAATAGAACAGACGTTGCGGCTGAAAGACTACCCAAATGCCGAGGCCCGGCTCAAAGCGCTGCTGCCGGATTATTCGCGTGAGCCGAGAGTCTTTTTTGCGTTGGCCCAAACTGCAAGTCTCGCGGCCGCTGACGCTACAGATGAAGAAATTCAAGCTGAACGGTTAAACCGGGCGCTGGCAAATTATCGTTTTGCCGTGGAGGCGTCTTCGCCGGAGACTGATCGCGCGCTTATCTCGCGCGCTCATGAAGCGATGGGACGTATCTATTCGTTTATGGAAAACGCGAGTGAAGCATCAAAGGAATTTGAAGCGGCAATTGTGATAGGCGACGTTCCCGGCGGAGCTTACAAGGAAGCCGTTGAAGGCAAGAAGAAATTGGTCCAGCCAAATAAATAGGACAGGCATTCCTGCCTGTCCCGTTCTAACTCTGAGAATAGTTGAGTGACAAAAGACAGGCAGGGATGCCTGTCTCACCAATTAGATCGGTTGACGCGATCCGCTGCGCACCACTCTCACCTTTGGTACGACCACATTGATCTCCGGGATTACCGGTAGATTAATCTGCGGCGTCGAGATGTTGATCGCGGGAATCGCGCCAAGTGAAATAGCCGGCACCACGATCTGTCCGTCTTTGATGCCCTGGCGAATCGAATTTCGAATGTGATTCCGGATGACAGCTTTGTCCGCAACCGTGCGTCGAATCACTGGGCCCGTTCCTGGTTGAACCGCCGGGGTAATAGTCTTCGGCGTCACCGTAAACGTCTTCGTGTCTTTCTTGCGAATGACGGTCAGCGTTACATCCCCTTCCTTCTTCTTGTTCACGATTCGGCTAAGGTCACCTGCGCCGTCAATTTTTTCGCCATCAACCGCAGTGATTACGTCGCCCGCTTTAACTCCGGCCTTCGCTGCCGCCCCGTCTTCAGTTACAGCTGTCACCAGGACGCCAGTCCCTTCAGCTACGCCAAAATAGTCGGCCAGTTGCTTCGTCAACTGCATGGTGCTGACGCCAATGCGACGCTGGTTGCCAAAGGCCCAGACCATTCCGTCACCGCCGGGACCCTGACCTTCCCACTTCCAAACATTTCCCGGCGGAGTCATCATCCTGAAACCCTCCAGGCCTTTTAGTTCTTCAAGGTTCTTAAACCCTTCGAATTCTTTCATGCCCTTCAGACCTTCGACGCCCTTCGGAAACTCAAATCGATGGCCGGCTCCAAACGAGTTGTTGCGCTTGCCCATTGTCACGGCGACTTCCTGTTCTCCACCGCTGCGACTGATTGCGAGCCGGATGTTCTGATCCGGTGCGACTTCTGAAACGAGTCGCGTGAGTTTGCGCACGCTCGTCACACTGTCGCCCTCGAATTTCAAAATCACATCGTCTTTTCTCAAGCCGGCCTTTTCGGCGGGGCTGTCTTTTACAACTTCGGTAATCCCGACGCCGCGAGCTTCGCGCATTCCGTAGCGGGCCATGTTTTCCTTGTTAACGTCTTCGGCATGCACGCCCAGAAAGCTACCGCCGTCCATGAAAAACGAAAATGTTTGGGGTGCGCCTGGGAAGATGGCTGTTGCCGGCCCATCCGCGGGCGGCGCGGGAGCGGGTTGTTGCGCGAGGGCAACGCTAGAGGCCACGAGTAGGGAAACCAACAAATAGAAAGCATTCTTGCGATTCATAACTGGGTAGAGTCCTTCCGGATAGAATTTTGAAGGGTTACACGCAGCGGAGGTGGTGGGAGTTCCAAAAAGAAGACTATCCGCAGATTACGCAGATTCCTTCAGAACAACTTAGCGGCCTGAGTGGGGCTTCGTTACGTAAGGCGCTCTATGCCGGGCCTTTCGAATGGGTCTCTTGACCTAAGCTAAATCTGCGGAATCGGCGTAATCTGCGGATCGTTTTTTTGAATGCTTAGTTTGCCGAGATGCGGCGGTAGACTTCTTTTGATTCAGCGAGTTCGAGCTCGATTTTGCCTTCCGAATGCGCCAGGTCGAGGTGAGCGACGGCTTCCGAAACAGCCAGAAACCGGTGCACGTCGTCCGCGCCGGGAAACATTTGCCTGGCCACATCCCAGGCGCTGGCGCCGGCTTTAGGAACCAGTTGAATCACATCGGCCTGTCGCTCCCGAATAGCTCGGAAATAGCGATTGAAGAGTTCTTCGAAATCGTGGACCGGCTCGCCGTGTCCACCGTGAACGAGCGTTGGCGCAAATGTTCGCAGCCGAGCCAGGCTTACTAAATATTCTGCGAGCGATGGAAAACGCTTTGATGAATCGATTGGGTCAGGTGACAAAACCGGATTGGGGGTTATTCGCTTCAACACGCAGTCTCCTGCTATCACGGTTCGATCCGCTTCACGCACAAATGAACAGGAACCAGGAGTGTGGCCGGGTGTGTGGACCACGCGCAGCGCTCCGCTTTCAAACTCGAGTTCAGACTCATCATGGAGTTCGCTGTATTCGTCTTCCTTAAATGAGTCGGCATACTGGCGCACGCCTTCATACATCTTGCGCATTCCGGCAATTTCATTCGCCGGCACGCCCGCGCGTTCGAGCAGCGATCGATGCTCCGCATACTCGAGCCGGCCCACGCGGTGACCGGTTTCCCATTTGTGTACCAGCACCTCGGCGTCTTTCGCTTCGTCACGCAGGGAATGCGCGAGGCCGCAATGATCTTCGTGTGCGTGGGTTAAAACTATGCGTCGAATATCGGAGACTCGAATGCGCGCTTTTCGTAACCCCTCGCGCAACGCCTCAATTGCTTCTTTTGTCTTGGGGCCAGTGTCGATGAGAGTGATCGGATCTTCGGAGATTAGATAAACGTTGACTGGGCCGATGTAGAAGGGCGTGGGCAGCGAGATGGGGATGATGTTCATTGCGAAGTAACACTAGCTTACTGGCGTTGATTACGAATTTGATCGAGTTCCTTGAGGAACTCTTCGCGTTCGCGGGCCTGTTGCAGCGAGTGACAGTGGTAAAAGAAATCTTGCTGCTGCGCTAAAGGTAAAAGGCCACACTTATGTCGAGCGCAGAAAGCGCAGCGAGTCGCAGAGATCTTCTTAACTTTTCCTCTCGCCTTTCCCTAATCAGTAAGCGTACTTGTTCGCCCCAATCAGCACATCCGCGATTCGCTGGCGCGCGGTGATCGTGTTCATCGGAGTCATTTTGGTGAAACGCCGGAGGGCGGCCAGCAACGTGCGCAGCTCATCACCTTCAGCGATTCCTGCCAGCGTGTTTTTGGCGCGGGCTTCGATGCGCTCAACTGCGTCGTTACAGAAGACCTGCGTCATGTCGATATATCTTGCCGCCGCTGCTTCGCCCTGAGACGCAGCGAGTTTTTGAGCACGAAGAATGGCCGACTCCATCGCGTAAGCATCCATGATGATGTCAGCGATGCCCATGAGAACTTCCTGCTGATCTCCGAGCGCCATCATGTATTTTTGCGCTGCGGTTCCGAGCGTCATCAGCGCAACCTTCTTCGCGTTCTTCGCCAGCTTCTGTTCCGTTGCCAGCACGCCTTCGTCGTCATCAAAGCCGGGCATAGGCGGTGAAAGTATTTCGTCCATCAGGCCTTGCGCCGCCGGCAATAGCGCGAGCTTGCCGCTCAACGCGCTCTTCATCAACCGGCCGGGAATCAACATGCGATTGATCTCGTTCGTGCCTTCGAAAATACGGTTGATACGCGAATCGCGATAGGCGCGTTCCGCCGGGTAATGCGCGGAATAGCCATAGCCGCCATAAATCTGAACCATCTCGTCGACCACGAAGTCGCAGTATTCCGACAGTGCAACTTTGATGATCGAACATTCCGCCGAATATTCTTCGATGGCCTTCATCTTCGCATTCGGATCGTTGGTATCCTCGATGGCGTCTTCAATCATTCCGAGCGTGCGATAAGTCATCGCCTCACCAACCCAGGTGCGAATTGCCATCTCGCCGAGCTTGGATTTGATTGCGCCGAATGAAGAGATTGGTTTACCAAACTGCTGACGCTCATTCGCATAGCGAACTGCTTCATGGACCATCAACTTCATCCCGCCGACGCACATGGCGCCTAGTTTGAACCGTCCGATATTGAGCGTATTGAAGGCAATCTTGGCGCCCTTGCCAACTTCGGCCAGCATATTTTCAACCGGCGCAATCGCGTCCGTGAGCACGAGAGGCGTCGTGCTCGATCCCTTTATGCCCATCTTGTGCTCTTCGGCGCCGGGCTGCACGCCAGCCTGCTTTTCAACGATAAACGCGGTGAACTTATCACCGTCAACCTTCGCGAAAACTATGAAGATGTCGGCAAAGCCGCCGTTGGTGATGAACATCTTCTCGCCGTTGAGAATGTAGTGAGTGCCATCGTCGCTCAGCCTGGCAGTCGCTTTCGCCGCCATCGCGTCGGAACCTGACCCGGCTTCAGTCAACGCGTATGCCGTGATCAACTCACCGGAAGCAATCTTCGGCAGATATTTTTGCTTGGCCGCTTCCGTTCCGAAATAGATGATTGGCAAAAGACCTATACCGCTTTCCGCTCCCAGTGTGGTGGCAAAAGAAGCGCAGCGGCCAATGTTTTCGCCCACCAGCGCACCGCTCGTCTGGTCCAAACCTAGTCCGCCATATTCCTCCGGAATGTTTGCGCTAATCAAACCGAGATCCGCAGCCTTAGCGACTAATTCGCGGGCGAGGTTCCAGTCATGGTGCTCGAGCTCGTCGATACGTGGCGCGACTTCGTTGTCGATAAACTGACGGGTGGTCTCAGCAATCATACGATGCTCTTCGGTGAAGTCTTCGGGCGTAAAAATTTCCTGCGTCGTTCGATCTTCAATCAGAAAAGAGCCACCCTGGACGACTTGCTTTTGTTCGGCTACGGCTGACATATTATTTGTTCCTTTCAGTCACAAAAGTGAGCAGTGTGCAGTGAGCATCTTCGGACACTGGCCGCTGCTGCTTTCTGCTTACAGTCTCTCAAAAATTCCCGCGGCGCCCATGCCACCGCCCACGCACATCGTTACCATTCCATAACGGCCGTTGCGCCGTTCGAGCTCGCGCAGGATTGAAGCCGTGAGCTTGGCTCCGGTGCAACCCAGTGGATGCCCGAGGGCGATCGCGCCGCCGTTAACGTTTACCCTTTCGATGTCGAGTCCAAGGGTCTTGATAACTGCTAACGACTGCGCGGCGAATGCTTCATTTAGCTCAATGACGTCGATCTGATCGAGCGTAAGTCCGGCTAATTTCAAAACTTTTGGAATCGCAAACACCGGGCCAATGCCCATCTCCTCGGGCGGACATCCGGCAGTAGCGTAAGCGACAAATCGCGCCATCGGTTTGAGACCCAAACTCTGCGCGCGTTCGTCCGACATGATGACGGCGGCGGCTGCACCATCAGACATCTGCGAAGCGTTGCCGGCCGTAATAGTGCCCTTAAGATTGAATGCCGGTTTTAACTTTGCTAGTCCTTCAATTGTGCTGTCGCGCCGCACGCCTTCATCGGCGTCGAAAACGACTTCCCGTTGCTGTTTGCGACCTTTCTCGTCGAATTCTTCAAATGAGACCGTGAGAGGAACAGTTTCATCCTTAAATTTGTCGGCGTCGAGTGCCGCGGCTGCACGCTGATGCGAACGCAAAGCAAACTCATCCTGCTCTTCTCGGCTTACGTTGTATTTCTTCGCGACGTTTTCAGTCGCCAGGCCCATGTTCAGGTAGAAGTCAGGATAGTGCTCGACGAGGTATGGGTTCGGGCGAATAATGTGGCCGCCCATCGGGATCATCGACATCGTTTCGAGACCGCCGGCGACTGCAGCCTCGGCGCTGCCAGTCCTGATGCGATCGGCGGCAATCGCGATCGACTGCAAGCCCGAGGAACAGAAACGATTGATGGTCATCGCACTTGTGCCAACCGGCAGCCCGGCGCGAATGGCCGCAGCGCGCGCTACGTTCATGCCCTGCTCGGCTTCCGGCATCGCGCAACCCATGATCACGTCTTCGATCTCGGATGCGTCCAGACTGGGCACTCGCGCGAGCGCTTCCTTGATTACGGCCGCACCCATCTCGTCGGGTCGCACATTTCGCAAAGTGCCTTTCGGCGCCTTACCGACCGCGGTTCTAACTGCTGATACGATTACTGCATCTCTCATATTTACCTCAGAATCCAGAATACAGAAGTCAGGAGTCAGAAGCTTTTATCGCTGCCGAATAGCTTCCGAGCAGCTTGCTGACTTCTTCCAATTCTCTAAACAACTCCAAAGGATCGCCATATCTAAGATCTCTTGTCAGAATTAGATAATAACGACATTCTTCAAGTGAACCCTCTGCAATATTCATGAAACGAATTTTATCCGCTCGTCCTCTTTTCTTGAATCCCTCAGCAATATTTGCCGGGACGGAGATTGCAGCGCGTCGAAATTGGGAGGTTAGTCCGTAGACTTCTTCGCGTGGAAAGTCCTTGCTAAGACGATAAACACTCAGGACGAACCGGTGAGCCTTTTGCCAAACGATCAGATCTTGAAAATTGCGAGCTGGTAGCCGATGCATGATTTCTCCTTCATGAACAGTGGATGGGGTACGTCCACCTTTGGTGAATTTCAAGCGGCTTTCAGTTCTGTCTTCTGACTTCTGTCTCCTTTGTTCTAGTTCCTCAACGGCTTTCCGGTTTTCAACATCGCTGCCAGCCGGTCCTGCGTCTTGCGCATGCCGGCGAGGGATAGAAACGCCTCGCGCTCCAGATCGAGAAGATACTGCTCGGAAACTCGCGTTTCGTGATTCAAGTCGCCGCCGGTCAGGATGCGTGCCAGCTTTTCGCCGATCACCGCATCGTGTTCGGAAATGTATCCGCCGCGCTTCATTTGATGGATGCCGAGCTTGAGCGTCGCCAGGGCTGCGTTTCCAAGCGCCAGAATGTCAGTGCGCTGCTGCGGCTGTACATATCCGCTCGCCGCCAGTGCCAGCACTTCCTTTTTCGCGTCGGCAATCAGCCGGTCCTTGTTCATCGAGATCGTGTCGTCTTCGGCAAGGAAACCCAGTTGCCGCGCCTCGGCTGCTGATGTTGCAACTTTGGCGAGCGCAATAGTTTCAAAAGCACGCTTAACAAAAGGGAAGGGATCGGCGTCAGTAACATTCTTCGGAATCGAATCCAACGTGCGCAGCAGCATCTCTTTCGTGCCGCCGCCCGCGGGAATAATTCCCACGCCCACTTCCACCAGGCCGATGTAAGTTTCTGCCGCAGCGCGCACGCGGTCGCCGTGCAAAACCATTTCACAGCCGCCGCCAAAGACCAGATTGAAGGGAGCAACTACCACCGGCTTCGGCGAATAACGCAGGCTCATTGTGGCGCTCTGAAAAGCGCGGCCCATCATGTCGAGCTCTTCCCAATCTTCTTCCTGGGCCCCCATCAACATCAACATGATGTTGGCGCCGACGCAGAAGTTCGTCCCCTCGTTGCCCACTACCATCCCGACGAAATTCTTTTCAACTTCCGCGAGCGACTGCTTCAACATCTGGAGCGTGTCGCCGCCAATCGAATTCATCTTCGAATGAAATTCGAGGCAGGCGACGCCGTCTCCGATGTCGATTAGCGATGCTCCCGAGTTTTTCTTGATAACACCCGTGCGGTCCTTGACCGACTTCAGCACGATCACGCCGGGTTGTTCAGGAAGCGGTTGGTATTGGCTCGAGACAAGGTCGAAGTAGAAGTTCTGACCGTCCTGCTGTTTGTAGAAGGAGGTGGCGCCCGAATCGAGCATCTTCTGCACGTTTGCCGGAATCGCCTGCCCATCTTCTTTCATGCGCGCGACCGACTTTTCCAGGCCGATCGCATCCCAGGTCTCGAAAATGCCGAGCTCCCAGTTGTAACCCCAGCGCATGGCGCGATCCACTTCAACAATGGTGTCGGCGATCTCCGGAATAAGGTTCGCGGTGTAACGGAATGTGCGCGACATCGTCTTCCAGAGAAACGAGCCGACGCGATCCTTGCCCCAGGTCAACGCCTTGATTCGTTGCGGCAGGTCTTCGACATTCTTAGCGGCATCGAGCGCAGGCAGTTTGATCTTCTGGGCCGGACGATACTCGAGCGTCGCATGGTCTATGGCCCAAATCTCTTTCTTGCCGCCCTCGCCTGTCTGTCGCTTATAGAATCCACCCTTAGTTTTGTTGCCCAGAATTCCGCGTCCGACCATTTGCGTCAGAAATTCAGGGGCTATGAAAATGTCGCGCTCGTTGTCTTCCGGAAGTGCTTCATAAAGGTTCTTAATGACATGAGCGCCCACGTCGAGCCCGACAAGATCGAGCGTGCGAAAAGTCGCGCTCTTGGGTCGGCCCACGGCCTGACCGGTGATTTTGTCGATCTCTTCGATTGAGTAGCCATCTTCCAGCATGGTCTTAATCGTAACCATCGAGCCATAGGTGCCGATTCGATTGGCGATAAAGTTTGGCTGGTCTTTCGCTGAAACCACTCCCTTGCCTAAACGCTGATCCAGAAAGCCATAGAGGAAACAGGAGACTTCGGGTTTGGTCCATTCAGTGCGGATGATTTCAACGAGGTGCAGGTAGCGTGGCGGATTGAAAAAGTGAACGCCGAGAAAGTGTGCGCGAAAGTCATCTGAACGACCTTCCGCGAGTTGACGAATCGGGATGCCGCTGGTGTTGGAACCGACAATTGCGCCCGGCTTGCGATGCGCTTCAACGCGAGAGAACAGGTCTCGTTTAATCTCAAGATTTTCCACCACGGCCTCGATGATGAGATCGCAGTCTTTAAGTTTGGAAAGATCGTCATCGAAATTGCCCACTTTGACGAGCGCCGCAGCGTCAGGCGTGAAAAAAGCTGCCGGCTTGGCTTTCCTGGCGGACTCGAAGCCATTGCGCGCGATCCGATTGCGAACGTCCTTCGACTCCAGCGTCAGTCCACGGGCTTCGTCCTCATCAGTCAGTTTCTTCGGGGCAATGTCCAGGAGCAGCGTCGGCACTCCCGCATTAGCGAGGTGGGCAGCTATCTGCGCCCCCATGGTTCCCGCCCCCAGAACGGCAGCTTTTTCAACCTTCATAAGATTATCTACGTGAGCCTCGTATCGATATTTTCGTTCTTTTCGCCAGTAAGCGCGGCCTATAATACTGAATGAGCATTCATTCAGCAAGTTTTAGAAACGCTTGCTGGGGACGGAGGTTCTCTGTGGGTTCGGTCATAAAGTGAATTTCGTGGAGCATTAAGTGAAATTGGTGGGGCATAACCTGCCCTCGTGTTCGGTAATAAAATGAAACGCGCTTTTTTGGGAAGCGAAAGTAGCCCTGATTGCGGTCGATGGAGCCGCAGATCATCGAGGCCAAAATGCGAAGCATACGGCACCGACAATGAAGGCGTAGAAAACGACACTACTCCACTAACGTGATGCATTTTCTGAATGATCTTTAACTGGCTGAGACTGAAACTATTCGACCCTATGCGGTTTGCCGGAACTTGAACGCAGTCTTTGTTTTTTGCGCAGCCAAGAGCATCGCCTGCCCGGTCTCGCCTATTCCGCGTTTGTCATAACGCACCGACGCAATGCCCACTTGCTCGTTTAGCGAAGCCATCCTAATGTATCGCTTCGTCTGGTTACGTATTGCTACGAGACACCACGCGATACTTAACTACGCAACCGTTGCCTCCACGCAGGCACGAGGTGAGCAACAGACAGCTTAGCAATAGCCCAGCGCTGATGTGCTTCCGTCTTATATCGAGCATAACGAGCCTTCTGAATTCGAATGACCGGATTGATAGTAAACCCTCGCGTTACAAGTTATGCTGAATTTAGCTGGCTGGAGGTCGTCGAATGCTTCGATGACGCGACGGATAGCATATTTCTTCACCATTTGGCCGGTTGGGTTGATACAAAGCAGCTCAGACACCCAAGACAAAAGCGAAGCCTTGAGCACGGATGAAACGCTGCTCCGCTGCCTTCAACGTAGTAGTCTGGAACGTTGCCATTCTGAGTTAGCGGTACTACCCTAGCTTCCTCAAGGAGACTGCCAGTGTAGGATCGGTGCCGCTCTAATCACTAGTCCTCGCACCGCGCGCAACCATGGTTCATAGCGTGTCCAACAGCACAGGAGAACCGACTGATGGCTGAAAACTCAAATAATTACTTACGACCGGAAGCGGGTCCGCTTCCGTATTGGAAACACCAAAAGAGGGCCAAAGACGCCCTGAATTTCATTATACGGATTCTGAAAGGCGCGGCCGAAGGTGTCGAGGGAAAAACGGGATTAGCTGGTGATCTATCTATAGATACCAATCGCGCCAGCCGAATTTTCTTTGTTTCTGGTGAGCCAGGATCTGGTAAGAGCACTCTGTATTTGACGCTAAGAGCCATGCTCAATTCAGAGAGTAATGAATATCAGGAAGGATACCATAGCAAGTATAACGCTCAGATAGACCTCGCTGGCTTGAAGAATGTGCGATGGCTCGACACGCTCGATCTTGAGGTCGCCGGCGACGAGGGTGAGAACCTGCTGGCTGGGGTGCTCGTGAGACTATTTCGAAAGCTCGACGAGTCGAAGCCCATTCATTCTAAGGACTGCGAAGAAGCTATCAAGAAGTTAGAAGAACTAGCCACGGACATTGGCATAGCCTGGGAAGGCAATCTTCTAGCACGCGCCGGCAATCTTGATCCTGACACGTATTCTGCGGAAGTGATACGTACGCAAGGCGCGCGGCTCCGCATAAACAATCGTTTGCAAGAGGCCCTCGACGAACTCGCCAAAGAGAAATGTTACGGATGCAGCGGTGAAACCCTTTTTATTCTTCCAGTCGATGATTTCTATTTAAAACCGGCTGCATCCCTTGAACTGTTGCGCCTCTTGAGGATGATTTCCATTCCACGACTGTTCTTCCTAGTCATGGGCGATATAAAAACCGTCGAGGCTCTCTTTATTGAGAAATCTCTTGCTGACTGGACCGGAGTGGCCGGACCCCCACTCTTCGCTGCCCGCTCGGAGCGCCTGGATGACGCGCTCACGCGCGCGAGCGAGTTGCGCGCGCGTTATTTGCGCAAGTTATTGCCGCCGGGGCAGCGAACGACAATTGAACCAATGGATTGGTACGAGGCATTGAATTTCGAGCTCAGCCATCCTGGTAAGAACCATGCTGACACTGAGATTCTCGAAGAATTATTGGCGAAGGTTAAATTGGACCGTCCGTGGAAGAGTGAGAGTGATGAAGCTGCAGGCAAGTTCGGCTCGCTCCTCGAGTTTCTGGTTTCTCCTTCGTTGCCCCGTATTCTTGAAGGAGAAAAGTTGAAACGGGAAAAGAGGTTGAAGCGAGATGACGACGCCGAGAAAGAACCTAAAGAGCAGGTTGCCTTGAGGAAACATCGGTCAGCCTATACGGCGCTCCAGGTTCTCGATGCCACTCCACGGGAGATGATGGATCTCGGATTTGCGCTTCGAGAGGTGATAAGAAGAAGGCAGGAGTTGAAAGATTTGAAGAAGGAAGCTGGTGAGACTGCGGATAGTGATAGTGACAGAATTCCGGTGCTACTTTCGTGTGTCAGGGACCTAGTGGACCTCGTGAGAGAGGAACAGAACTTCACTAACGACAAGGGACAAAAAGTTCTTGAGGGGATTCTCCCCACGCGTCATTATTCTCCAGAAGATATTAACTTCGAAATGGACCGGTTGTTTTTGAAGCCATCGGACCGCACTTGGAAAAACCAAAAGTTGTCCCCAGGCGAGGATCAACTGTGGATCCGAAATCACCGTTCATGGGATTTGCTGGTGAACAGCGATAAGTACATAGACGCTAAGAACAGAGCAGCCCAACCGGCGGGGCACGAAGGCATGGAGCAGGCTCCTGACGATCCTTTTGCCAAGCTCCCACCGCGCCCGGCAGCATGGTTCATTTTGCTTCACGATCTGGCATGGGAGTGGAAGACTGATTGCGTAACTGTAAATCTGGTCAAGAGGCTTTGTGAAGAATTGAATGACTGGAAAGCACGGTGGAACCCAAAAAAGAACGAGGAAGCCAATCCGCCTGCGGACACGAGTTCGCGGTTGAGCCACTTATTGCGCGTAAAGCCAGATCAAACACCTGACCCCTCAGGCGAGTTTCTGGGATGGGCCGTACGATTTGATGGACACATGTTTAAACATTTTCCGATACCGGTCTTCGAGACCTTTCGTGACTTGGATCGGTTCCTATTTATGTGGAGTAGTGGACTTGAGTGCCTATGGAAACATCAACATGAGCCAACGTTAGATCAGCTTTTCGACCTTTGGGAAGTAGCAGGCTTGACAATACTTCAAGACCCTATTAATGGCGGAGAGGGTTCCTATGGGAAATTGTCCGAAGGAGGTACGGAGTGGTACGAAGACCTTACTGAACGACTAGAAGGCCTTCGGCCGCAGGCGGATCTATCACTAACTTCCCCACCCGATCCGGATGATCACATAGAAGAGTCGAAAGGGAAACTGGCTAAATGGCTTGATAAATTGAAATCGTTTAAGGAAAAAAAACCAGAGCGCGAGCAAAGTGCGCCTTCGGCTCCTCCTCAAAACTAACGATATGTCTAAGCTTAACCAATGAGCGCCGCACGTTTAGCTAATATTCCGTTCGAGCACGTGGAGGCCGAATTGGCTGCGTTTCCGCTCGCGTCGGAAGCAAGTTTCGAACTGGGTACAGCTTCGCTTGAGCCACTCATAAGTCAGAAGGGCAAGGATAAGCTTTGGCGCGCCGCGGAAAAGCTTGTCCTGAATACGTTACCTTCTATTCCGCCAGATGAGGCTGTTACGATTCGCGACCAGTTGTGGTTCGGTAGCTCCTCCTCCGATGAGTTAAGAACGAAATCGATACCGTTGCACGAGTATTTGGAGCGATTGGCGCTAAGCTATCTCGACATTCTCGGACAACCGACCGAGATAAGAACCTCAGGGAGTGATTCTGGAGGCCACGCAGCGCCGGAAGCGAGACTTCGCTGGAGTTGGATATGCCAGGCGCTGCCCCCCGACCTCCTCCGCGTAGCCAGGGGTGTCGTCGATGCGGACGGGAATCCGTTTCCTTTAAACCCCCTCATACAACAACTGTTGCAAGATCGTGGTTATGCCGAGACTCATCTCCACTTGGGAGCATCTCCAGACTTTTCGCTGGTTTGGGCTGCTCTCATGCGGGGACTCGCAAAGGACGAAAGCGGACCAGCAGATTTTGAGAGCTTCGGTGCATATTTTGAGCATGGACGTGATTTTGGATCTTGGCTTTTGTATAGCGCGGTCGTGCGGATCGTTCTAGCCAAATGGCTTTTTACGCAGCGTGTTTCAGCCTCACCAGGTGATTTGCCGGATTTTATCGCGGATCTCGGCGCCCATGGCCTCGATGTAATGGCAGGCAACCAGCTCGTCATTTTGCTTTCCGAATTTAGGGCGGGAAAATGGAGTAAGTCAGCGCACAGAAACGCAGGACCCAAGACCGCAGGACACCTTGCCAGACGATTTTCTCAAACTCGTGCGCTGTACCGGCGTCTCATCGGCCCGCCGGATTTATTTCGCGATCAGCACACCGAAAGACGCGTTCTACGTGCGCTTCATCATCCCGAAAGCCGATCCGATATTTATTCAAATGACCCTATTGCAAGGATTGTCGGTTGGTATGATACGGAGTCCGTCAGCCCGGAAACTCTATTTGTGAGGGCGGCCCTGCAGTATCTCCATCAAAACCCAAATGACTTGAGGTTTGCCGCTCTTTTCTGGCAAGTCACCCGCATCCGGTGTCTTATCTACCGCCATCTTGTGCAACGGCCTCTTACTCCAGGGTTGCAATGGTTTGTTCGGTTCTTCTCACGCATCAAGCCGTTACGCAAGAACATCTCAGAGATAGTGCTTATGAAGACAGCCGCCCACCTCTGCGGTCGAGGCGCTGGGTTGCGGTCGCTTGAAGTTCGCCTCGGTACTGAAAACGGAGTATCTGCATGTTTGGAAAAGGTTCGTAATGTCGAACGAGGGATCTTTGCGACCAGGAAGGATTCAGACTGGCGCTCGCGAGGGCGTTCCTTAGGAGATGTTAGCAGTCCAATCACCAAAGAAGGTGACAATGCCCCCGCGCTTGAAGTGGGAGCGCTGTTTCACTTCTCCCGGAAACGGGGAGGCGGATGGGAGCAAGGCACATTAAATGCGTACGGCTTGGACCACTCATATCCAGGAATTATTAAGAATGGCTCGGAGCGTCTCAAGAATGCGGGGAATCCCACTGGCTTTCGATTCGCAAGATTTTATCTCGACCAACGTCAACATGCTCAAGCGTTGGTAAACCTGTTTGAGAAGTATCCGCGAGCTTTGCGCACAGTCAGGGGTTTGGATCTCTGCACTGATGAAGCGGGCGTTCCGATCTGGGTCATGGCGCCCCTGATCCGCTGGGTGCGAGAGGCCGGACAGCAGGCATCCATCCAGTTGAAACAACGGGGTGACTTCACGATACCGCCGCTTCGCAGCAGCTTCCATGCTGGTGAGGACTTCGTACATCTGCTTACGGGCCTTCGCAGGCTGGACGAGACAGTAAAGTATCTCAACCTCGAGGAAGGTGACCGGCTTGGACATGCCCTCTCCCTGGGGGTCGATCCGGCGAGCTGGTGTAGCCGTGTCGGACGAGTGGTTCAGACGCGCGAGGAGCGTTTTCTTGATTTGATTTGGGAATGGAGCTGTTATTCCAGACACGCGATTAGTGTAGCAAGCGAACGTCTAGCCTATGTAAGGACCGAAATGGTGCGCCTTGCAAGTCTAATTTTCCGGCGCTCCTATGCTCCGGAGGAGTTGATGGAGTTCGTTGAGCGACTCCATAATGAAAAAGAGTTGCGGGCTCTTGGTTTTCCCGACAAACCATCTCTACGTAATCACACTCTTCGTGAGGCAGAACGAGCCGCTAGGGAACGAAATGAGCGAGAGCCGGAAGGCATCGGCCTCTTGAGAGCGTACTTGAGCGATGAGAGGGTCTGGCGACGCGGACGAGTTGCTGAGTCGATCGACCTACGCAACGTAAAACACGAACAGGCGGCACTGGGTCAACTTCAAGACGGCCTCCGCCGCAAGGTGGGAAGGCTCTGCCTAACGATCGAGGTCAACCCCTCTTCAAACTTGCTGGTTGGTGATCTCGGTAACTTCGTGGGCCATCCTTTGTGGCGGTTGCGGCCCGTGGTTCCGGAAGACGACGTTGCTCCGTTGTCAGTCTGCATTGGCAGCGATGATCCGCTCACGTTCGCTACGACGTTAACACATGAGTATCAACTCCTGTTTGACGCGCTCATCTTAATGGGACGTTCTCATGACGAAGCCATGAAATGGATTAACACGGCTCGAGATGCAGGGATGCAGGCGCGCTTCACTCTTCCTCCCGATGTCGGACAAATTTCTCTGGGATTGAGAGTTCCCAGTTTTTTGCGATGGGAGCGCCCCGCTAGCCCGCCATGATCAACATGTCGACTAAGGCAAATCAAGCGAAAAAGTGGGTCCGACGGGTTTGCCACTCGTTGCGGGCAAGGGGCTATTACTATGAACCTGAGTTTTACGCCGACACAAGTAACACCGAACCGGTTGTAACAGCAGCCAAATTGCTCGGTAATCTATACGTACCATCGGGTGCGAATTCTGGTCGACCGGTAATACTTACTCACCCTACCTCCTCCGCACCTCGGTGGCGTCCATTCGATTGTCGCAAACCAATTCGCTGGCACAATGATTTTTCCACGCGTGCGGGAAGGCCCGAGTTGAGCTTGTCGTGGATTCAACGAGAAGACCCTGCCGGGCCGGACAACGGTGCATGGTGGGTTGCATCATCTGCGGCCGTGCTGGCGAAACTTTGTCAGACTCGTGAAGGAAAGCGCCTGACCGCCGATCTCTCAGAACGAGCGGAGCCGTTCGGGTATCGTGATGCCGGAGGCTGGCGTCCGTTTCGAGTGATCGTTCGATCCGAGCGTGGGCTGGGTCAACGAAAATTGCGCTTCTACGGACCAGCTCTCGAAGATGGTGCGTGGCTTCGATTTGGCAGGGTACCTGAACGCACGCGCGAGCTCGTAGCGCGCATTGAAGAGGCGGCTGATGCGGTTCGTGAAGTGCTACCCGCCAAGACCGCATCTCTTCTAATCGTTCATAACAGCCTCAGTTTGCACGATCAGATCACCTCAGACAGTAACTGGCCCAGAAGCCAGCCGTCGGCAGGCATTGCTCTGTTTCATCGAGCGGCTTCGTCCTCCTTTGACGCATCTCCTACCTTAGTGTCACCCATAAGCAGAGGATATTTTGATGTGCGCTTGTTATAAGCGCAATTCTGTTATTAGATTAGATGATTATGCCGGAGATTCTTCATGCCACAGTTAAACAACTGGCTTACAAGATAAAGGACTCCAAAGGACACCCACGCTTTGCTTTTTTCCTTGGGGCTGGGGCGTCGCGCCAGTCGGGTGTTATCACTGCGAGCGAAATGATTGCTGAGTTTAAGAATCGCCTGATAGCCGGGCTCTGTCCGGATAGGGTTCTCACTAGTGAAGACAAACATAAATGGTTGAGCGAACAAGAATGGTATCCCAATGCAAACGCTGAATACTCAGGCCTCTTCGAAAGGTTGGAGCCTAAAGAATACGGAAGGCGGACTTATGTCGAACAAATCATTGAAGGAAGGGAGCCGTCTTTTGGATATGTAGTTTTGGCAAATCTTATCGCAAGTTCCTACGTTAATGTCGTACTAACAACCAACTTCGATGATCTCATTTACAGCGCCTGCGCTAGCTACACGGGTTTCCGTCCGATTGTGTACGCCCATGGCCTCCTAGCATCCGAAATGCGGATCGGAGCTAAACAACCGAAAATACTAAAGCTACATGGAGATTATCTTTATTCCACGCTGGTAAACACCCAAAAGGAACTAAAGGATCAAGATCTTAATATGGAAACTCAAGTGGCCAGCGTCTTGAGTGAGTATGGACTGATCGTTGCTGGTTATGGTGGTGGTGACGAGTCAGTTATTAACATTCTTCAAAAGATTTCCGCTAAGAACGACCTTTATTGGTGCATTCTAGCTGGGTCCACAATTAATCCATCCGTGAAAAATCTATTGGAGGAAAAAGGGGGGTGCGTAATTGAAATCAATGGCTTTGACGAGATGATGAATGATATTCGGAAGATCGCAGGTTTTGATGTTGGCCGGATGTTTGGATCAATTTTGGAACGTCAAGATTCTATCATCGAAAAGATTAAGGACTTTGCCTACAAGTATTCGGTAGACATCCTCTCTGAAATTGTAGAGGCACTAACCGAGCAGCAAAAATTGGCAGACCATGGTGCCCAAAAACGAATTGATAATTTGAACTGCCTCAAGCTATTCACGCAGGCGCGTAACGCCAGACTGAGTGGGGAGTCCAAAAGGGCCGAGGAATTATATGAAGAGGTTATCAAGATTAACCCTGAATATAAATTGGCTCAAAATGATCTTGGGATTGTGCTAGAAGACATGGACCGTCCAGCGGAAGCCGAAAAAGCCTATAGAAAGGAAATCGATTTCAATATTGATGATTCGAATGCATATAGTAATCTTATGAAACTGCTTCGCTCTCAAGGGCGGAATCCTGAGGCGCTCGAGGTCGGTAAACAAGCGCTCAGGAGAAAGGCCACTTCTTTTGAAACATTCATTTCCTTAGTAGCTATACACATGGACTTAGGGAACGTTAGCGAGGCGGAAATATATGCAGCCGACACGCGGAAATTACTTGAGCCTGATGCTTGGTATCACCTTGCGTGCCTAGATTGTGTTTCCGGCGATACAGAATCAGCCATCGAAAACCTCAGGCGTGCAAAGAGTGAAGACGAAAAACATGAGGGTTTCGACCGGCTCTACGCGAAAAAGGATTTGGATTTCGTGATCATAAGAGATGACTTGCGCTTTAAAGAAATTGTTGGAGAGGAAAGTGCGGAACCAGCTAGCGAAGAAAATGTCTGAATGACATGACGAGAAGGTTCCTCCTCTAAATTCGTCTTGCGACTACAAAAGCACTGACCGAAGATTCCAACGGCCCCCCCCGGCAGGAGTCGAACACCTCAACCCTTTCAAAACCTACAATGAATGCCAGCTCCGCAACCTTAAGCGCATCAGCAGCGGCCAGTCTATGCTCTTCGAAAAACAACTCAGCTTGGCTCTTGCAGCCGTAAACGTACTGCGCTCGCAATTCACCGGGAATCTCGTTCACTGCGCTGAAGCGGTAGAGCAATACGACATCGTCTGGTTGTCCCTCAGGTCCAGGCTCACGATCTTCTTTGAGCACTCCAGTAGCGTTTGGCGCGTGAGCAATCTGCAGAATTAAATGGCCTCCACGTCTCAAGGCTTTGAGGAATCGTCTCAAGACCTCCTCTGCCTCTCTGAAGGAGACCACGTAGTTGAACGACCAGCTTAGCGAGATGATGGCATCGTAGAGCTCATTCTCTTCTAGATCCTGCATTCGCGCTAATCGAACATGTTCGCGACCTACGCGACTAGAGGCTATGGAAACCATCTGTTCCGAAGCATCTAGACCCGTTGCGACGAATCCAGCGGCGATAGCCTTCTCAAGGAATACTCCGGTACCGCAGCCTACATCCAGAATGCGGCAAGGTGATTTGGGCAAGCGTGACAGTACAAAGGCATGATCGTCTTGATAATGATGGGGCGGAGTATGCCAATCATAGCGATCGGCAGCAATACCAAACAAAGCGTAAGTCATTCCGTTAGCTCAGTACCTTAAGGTTAGTCATGCTGTGCGCGGTTCGTTCGAACACGGCACGAAGCAATTTAGGATCATCTATCTCTTCATTCAGTCTAGCGCGAGGGGCGGCTTGCACGAGTGGCTCAAGGCAATGAAGTACGCGGGTGCGAGTATTTTTAGAACGGCTACTCGCAGGAGTCATTTCTCGGAGCGCTTTCGCCAGCTCACCAACCGTACCTTCGAGGACCCAATCGAAGAACGATCTCGGTCCGAGCGTGATGGCCCGGGACTGAAGATGCAAACCTGCACCGTTGCAGACTGGACACTTGATCGCTCGGGAGGTGGCGTTAATTTGGCTTACCCAATCGTTATCCTTGCTTCGGTGGATTTCGTCCAGTACTGCGCGGAAAAGACCATTCCATCGCAACCATGAATTCACTTCTTCCGGGTCAGCTTTTGACGTCTTCAAAAAGCTACCCGGGCCAGGTCGGCGCCAGTAGCCATGCAGCAGTATTGTGCGCTCGTCTTTGCTAAGTGAGTCGAACGATAGTTTTTCCGACCAAAGCCCCTCATCCGACATCCGCTTTAAGAACGGAAGAAGAATACTCTTTCGTACCCCTCGCAAGATGCTTAGAGCCTCTGGCCGGAAAAAGCGGTCACTGGTCGGATTCGTATTTGGGTGAGCAATTACCAGCGACTCATTAAACGCTTGCACAACGCTCTTCCCCTTGCAGCTAGGGCAACTTCCAGCGCTATGAAGGCGTGACAGCGTAGTCGAACTGGGAGACAGAGGCGCGATCGCGGCCGCTTTGAAATCGATATGCCGCATAGCAAGAATTTCCAATACGTCACCATTCGGCTTCGCCAACTCCACGTATCCACCGCCAATTCCTATTGCGTCTCTAACGCATCTGAGCCGTTCAGCGATGGTCCCGCTGGGTGACTCAAACCGCTTGCCGGTAGCTCGAACCGAAGCAAGCTTAGCGGGAGAACTAATTTCGAGATCACTATCAAGACCCATATGTTTGAGACGCTGCTTTCCATCGCTGAGCACAGAGTTGGGAATCTTGTTTCCCCAAACACGCATTTCCTCAACCAGGGGATGAATCTGCAGTTGTCCTTCTGGCGCATCGCTCCAGTGTTGGGCCAGGCGCTCCGGGCGTTTCGAGAAGTCGTCAGGTTGATCCAGGAGTATTCGAGCAATTTCGATATCGAGTCCGCCAATTTCATAGGGTCGCGCCGTAGCTTCTTCATCGAACATCACAGCCAGGTTTTCAAAGTCAACGGGATCGAGATCCTCCCCCGACCTCTCCTCGCCAAGCAGACGCCTGAGCCATTGGCGGCCGCTACGCGCTGAGTCCTCCGCGGACGCTTTTGCATGATCAGGCTTCGTCCTGGCAGAGAGTCCTTTTGATCGGATGGCAGTCTTCTGCACCCGAACTTTCTTGCTACGTAACACTCGACCAGTCGGGGTGTTTAGCTTGGCGATCTTTAAAGGTGGTCCATGCCCGACGATTTTGCCGCCCTCTGGTCCGCCGCCGGGACCAAAGTCCACTACCCAATCACTTGCGCGAATAAGCGATAGATTGTGTTCGACAAGAACAACTGTATTGCGACCCTCGCCGACAACACGGTCCAGGACTGAAAGGAGTCGGCCAACGTCGTGAGGATGCAACCCGGCTGAAGGTTCATCAAGTACCAGGAAGAGTCCGTCAGGTCGCTCCGTTCCCAAGGTTCGCGCCACACGGAGACGTTGATGCTCGCCACCGCTAAGCCGATCGATGCGACGGCCCAGGGTAAGGTACCCAAGGTCAAGCGCCACTACCTGTTCAATTAAGGGGATCCATTTTGCCAATTCTGAAAATGGGTGGTTCTGCAAATCCGTAATGGAGAGGTCGAGGAGATCGGCCACGCTCAGACCTTCAACTCTTACTCCCAACGCCCCTTCACCAAAACGGCGTCCACCGCAATGGGGGCAGGACACCCAGGTATCGCCATCCTCGACCTCGCCCAGCCCGAGGCAGGTCTGACATCGGCCGTGACCTGCATTCCAACCAAAATCGGTGGCGGTTAAGCCCGCCTTTCGCGCCTCTGGAGCCGCGGCGAAAATGCGACGCACATCTTCAGCTAGTCCGAGAAGTGTTGCCACTGTGCTGCGACGTTGGGCTCCTGGTGACCGCGGTTCCAGAGCCAGGACGGAATCGATCGTTCCTGTACCGGTAATTCCCTTCCAGACCCCGCCCGACCACATAAAACCATCGGCTTCGACTTGTTTGGGAAGGGCTTGGACCAGCGCGGGCAACAGGATTCCCCGAATGAAAGTTGACTTACCCGAACCTGATACGCCGGTGATAGAAGTCAATCGTCCCAGCGGGATTCGGCAATCGACATCATTTAGTGGTGTGGAGTTGCGCTCCCTTGACGGCCAGCCATGGTCCATTGGTCGAGACCGGCAGCTGTGATCGTTTGATCTCTGGATACCAATCTTTTGTGAAAACCTGTTGCGGCGGGCCGCTATTCACAATGCGGCCACCCTGACTACCAGCACCCGGGCCAATTTCCAAAACGTGATCGGCCACGCCGGCGAGCGAGATGCGATGTTCGTTAATCACCAAAGTATGGCGTTGCTTCAACTCTACCAGGGCACTCGCGAGACGCACTACGTCCTCTTCGTGGAGACCCCTCGCCGGTTCATCTAATAATAGTCCCAAGCCTTGTCCGCGCGTACGAAGAAGCGCTGCTAATCTGGAACGACGACTCTCGCCTTCACTTAGAGTCGTCATACCGCGCTCACCAGACAGATGGCCCAGCCCCGCAGAAATAAAAGCTTCAGCAGAACCGCGCAATCCCTGGGCGAGAGATCGTGCCTCCTCAGGCAGTCCATTTGGAATCGAACCTTTAGTCTCGGCTTCTTTTTTCAACTCGTCGAATGTTAGCCCTAGGAGTGAGTGAAGGTTCCACTTGCCCAAACGCAATGCACGGGCCTCTCGCGACCAGCGCGTTCCTTCGCAGTCGGGACAAAGGCCTTCCGAGATCAGTTCTCCAAGCGCACGAGCGCCGGCGCCGTTGCCTTCGCTTCGTCGAAGAATGGTTGGGATAAAGCCTGGGAATGGACGGGGTAAACTCGCTTTGCGTCCTGAGTTGAGGTCGATGTCCGGGACTGATTCTTTTCCGGAACCGAAGAGGATTAGATCGCGTGCGTCTTTAGCGAGACTCTTCCATGGTTTGTCAGGTGCAAAGCCGCGCAGCCCCCGCAGTCCTTCCATAGTTTCATGCTGGATGTTTACATAACGATAGTTCTTCTCAGTCCACAGCGACAAAGCTCCTTTGTGCAGGCTACGTTCAGGATGCACCAGGAAACTCTTCAGCATTACTGTGCGCACCTGGCCTAGGCCCTGGCACGAACGGCATGCGCCACCTCTCGGATTGGAAGGCGAATTAAATGACAGCAATGCATCGCTGGCAGGCGCAAATGGAAGGAGCACTTTTGGATGTACCCAATTTTGCGTGCTATCAAGCAGAGTCCCTCGTTCGTCGCTAAGTTCCTCCGGTAGGCTATTACCCTTTTGGAACTCAACGATGACGTCACCCTTCATCTCAAACGCGGATTGAAGCAAGGCTAGCAGGTCACCACTCTTTCCTGGCGCTTCGGTCTGACCGATCTCAGCTTCGATTAAATGCTTTGTATTTGCCGCAAGAGGGCGAAACTTTTCGAGGTCGATCTCACGTCCAGTATCGCGGCGGAGTCCGGTATCGGTTTCACTACGGACGCGAATCTGCTTTATTCCACGTCTCCGCAATGTGTTGGCGATGCGAACACCGTCCGTGCGCTCCCACCGAGCCATTACAATCCAGACCGAAATCGGACCTTCATAGTGGTTTTGTATCCAGCCTTCGTAACTCGAAGGTGACGGAGCCGGAACGAAACTCTTCACCTCTTCAGCCCATGGCTTGGCATATCGTCGGAAATAGACCCGCAGCAATGCCATTAGGCCGCTTGACGTGGCGACCGTGGTACGTCTCGAAGCCCGGAAAGCCCCCTGGCTGAAATGTATGCATGCCGGCACTTGGCCGATGAATGCCGGCACATCCTGCTCACCAAGATGAGATTGATTTACGCCAAGAAAACGGCGCATGCGGCCATTCACTTCCGTGGCCAACGTATCAGCCAGAAGAGAACTTTTGCCAGATCCAGAAACTCCGACCACCATTGTCGCCTTGTGAAGCGGCAGCCTAACGTCGACGGATTGAAGGTTGTTGGTACGCGCTCCGACTATTTCGATCGCATTTTTCATCAGCCCTTCGTCTCCTCGGTGGCGTGCACGATGAAAACACTACGGGAAATAAATTCAGTCGGATAACTCTTGAACAGGACGGAACACTCGCCGCGATAGTGCAGCGTTCTATGGTTTGAGAGAAGAAGAATGTCACCTCGATCCATGTTCAAGGGTTGCGAAACAGCAAAGGCAGCCTTTGCGACGGCGGCAATTCGATCTTCAAGTACGGCCTCCGGGAGTCCTTCCCGGCGAGCGGCTGCTCGCAACGTCTCCGGATGGTAACGAATCATCTCTCCATCTACCAGGCATCCTGACCAACTTGAACTTGAGTGATCATTTAGCATTGTGACTGGTTTATTAGTCAGGAAGTCGAGCGTTGCGTTGCTTTTTGATTGCCTTAGGAACGTAAGCAAGTCCACTACTCTCGCCACCCGGCTAATCCCATATTCCGGCGCCCCAGGGTCTGGATCGAGGCATTGCATTGCAGTAATAGCAGGCGGACAAGACTCTGTATTGAGATCCGTGTGGAATTCACCCTCGCGCGTGGTGTGCGAGAGTTCGGTAGTCCATGGTGACATCTTGAAATGTTTGATTATTTGCCCGCCTCGATAAGTTCTGAACGCTGACGCAATGGTCCGTGTTGCAAGGAGCAATGTTTCACCATGAGTGCTGGCGGGCAAACCTTTTATTAGCAGCTGATCTTTGTTTGAAAATGCGGCACGTACCGAGCGGCAGAAGTCGTGCCAATCGGGCGATTCCAGAAATGGCAACGTCTCGAGAGAATTTGTGCGCGCCAATTCCTCAAGCGTTTGCAGCGCATTTGATTCCGAACAGATTGAAACGAAGGCAGTGGCTACCTTGGAGGGTGCTAAAAGAACCGGAGCATATGGACCGTTCACGATTTCACAAAGCGGAAGAGCAACTTGTGTCTGTACTGATGATCAAGAAGCTCGCCGGCCGAAGAATAGGTCAAAGCTGCGTTATCTGGATCATATATGATCCAGCCATCACGTCGAAGCGGACGCAGTGCCCCCTTCAAGCCACTTTTAATACCGGCCCGTAATATTTCAAAGGGAGACCGATCAAAAACGGTTTGCCCTGTCTCCTGAAGTTGTGCTTTCCAGCGAGGCCATAAGGGATTTTCCGTATGACAACCAGCCACCACAAAAGCGCTTCCATTTGATCGCAGCGTGCGAGAGATTTGGGAAAAAACCTCATCAAGGTCTTCGACCAGATGAACGACTTCATGGCAGGTGATCAGATCGACGCTGGAAGTCGAAACTTCAGACCAGTGGTCAGACCCTAGGATCGCCACCGACGGAGCCAGCTTGCGGAGACGGAACGTCGCTCTTTGACGGGAATGGATCGACGGTTCTATTCCAGTAAGACGTCTCGGATGGAATAGTGTGGCTAATCGTGTGAGCAGGCCACCATGATGGCAGCCGATGTCTAGGATACTGTCGAGAGGTGCACGAACGTCCGCTTGAATGTGACTAAGCAAACTGGACCAGAAGATCTGATTTGCCTGTTCAAGAGCAGCATCGTTCTCGGGCGCTGCCATACACGGGGTCGAAACAAGACCTGACATGGCAATTAAGGACAACGCTGTGGTGAGCAACCGCGAGCTTGCGTCTCGCCTCCACACGGATCGATTCCAAAATGACGAATAAACAGTTCCTTGCTTTGATCAAATGCAGCCTGTAATTCTGCAAAATCGTCAGGACCACGCATACCGAAGTACGGGAAGTGGTGGAGGTATTGGCCGAATAGGAAATTACAGTCCGCCTCATACGCCCGGGTATCAAGAATATGAGCGTGCCAGAATTCATCAACCGGTCCAGTCGGACAGATCTTCCGGTCTGGATACACTGTATTGAGCGCTAAGAACCTCCGATAGAGGTTTTCCACCTCGGATTGATGCTCCGGAGACCAACCCTTTTCTTCGCCGAGCTTATGCTTCAGCATGGTGAAGTCTAACGTCTGCACGCGGGCGAGTGCTGTTTCGACCTCGGTACCGGTCACGGTGAGGTTTTGACATTCGTCCCAGTTTAACGGTCGGGCGAAATTGGGGATGGCCACAGTCGAGATCCTCCTACTCCAAATGAACTCACGAATCCAATTTAACAGCAAATCCTATCATACCCGATAGTCTCTTGTAATACATTGCGCGGATTTTCGCGACGGACCAGGAAGCAGCGCATCATTTCCTCGCGTATTCATTTTCGTAGCCTAATCCCCGTACTACCTTCTCCCAGTTTGCCTTCACGTAATAACCCCTCGATGACACGTTTGATTGCCGTCTCAAGCACTGCGCCTGTTCGACTGAAGCCAAAAACGCCACGAACCTCACTCGTCAGATGATCCACCGAGAACGCGTGCCCTTTGGACAGTACCCCGCAAATTGCTTCCTGGTACTCCTCGTCTGCAATGCGATCTGCCGGTATTTTGGTGCCGCTGCGGGATCTGAGCGGACACCTTTGATTCGACGAAGCGCTCCAATAGAAATCGCCACGGCGGCGAGTGATGCCACCACGCTCGGCGGATTCACAGGCGGTTAGTATTCGAGCTTGGATTCGCGAACCCGCTCTCAACCCCCACATGGCGGCAACTCGAGTAAACAGATCCACTTTGTGAATTGGCGACTCTGTCTCGACGACCAACACCACGACTTTTACTAGATCGCTGAGCGGGACACCAAAAATATTACTTGTCACGTAGCGGCCTTCTCCCGGAGTAGACGTGTAGGGTGAGGCCACTGGTCGTTGATAAGGTTCACCCGTTAGAGCAGTCGTGCGGATCTCTTCGGCCTCTTGCTTTAGTAGTTCAGCTTCAACGGCGAACTGCTCGGCCACTTGCGTGGCCAATCGCTCGCGAGCTTCGCGCTCAGAAGCCGCTTCGTCGGCAGCATGGTTTCGCGCGGTTTCAATTAATGATAGAAGCCGTTGGATTTGCCCCTGTCGGTCCTTAAACCAATCGGTCGACCAAACGCGATGAATTGTCCACCCGCGCGCCTCCAGCACCTGTTGTCGAAGTCGATCGCGATCTCGTGCAGTTTCAGAAGAGTGATAAGAAACACCGTCACATTCGATACCACAAAGGAACCGGCCCGGAGTTACGTCATCAAGCACACCCAGGTCAATGCGATAACCCGCTACTCCGACTTGAGGAACCACGGTGACGCCTCGTTGTGAGAGTTCGGTTAGCACGTCCTGTTCCAGCAAAGAATCCGTATCCGCCTTAGCGCTGGCGATGGTGCTATCGAGCCGGCCGTGCTCTGCGTACGACAAAAACTCTCGAAGCAATCGGGGACCATTGGAAACAGTCGCTGCCGGATTGATCTGGTCACCCCTGATCGATGAAAACACGCGCATGCAATGCCGCGCTCTCGTGGTTAGCACGTTAAGGCGCCGCCAACCATTTTCCGAATTCAAGGGGCCGAAGTTGTATCGGAGCTTGCCGTCAGTCGCCTTTGCGTACGTCACACTAAGAAAAATAAAATCGCGTTCGTCACCCTGGATGTTCTCCAGATTTTTGACGAAGAACGGCTCAAGCACACCACGAGCAAAGAAAGATTCAATCTCCGGCTCTTCGCGTCTGCGCTTTTCTAGTTCGTCCTGAATCGCAAGCTGCTGTCGGAGATTGAAGGTGCCTACACCGAGCGTTTCCATCCGCTCTCCACGTTCCTGACGCTGTAACTGTTCTTTCGCAAACGATACGACTGCATCGGCGACGCGGTTGGCTTCCACTTGATTAAGGCCTTTACCTTCGTAAACTCCATTGTTGATGTATTCGAACTGCAGACCACCGTGTTCGGTTCCGGTTTCGACGCTCGGAAAGGTGTAGAGATCCGCGTCGTAAAAACTCACATTCGAGAAGTTGATCAGAG
The DNA here is from genome assembly GCA_963724185.1 of Pyrinomonadaceae bacterium. GTDB lineage: Bacteria > Acidobacteriota > Blastocatellia > Pyrinomonadales > Pyrinomonadaceae > PSRF01. The sequence continues at coordinate 1,782,700 of CAVRTN010000004.1, forward strand.
ATTCATGGGTGCTTCGGTAATGCCATTTCAATCGGCTTTGGGGCGCGCCAGCCGCCATGAAATCTTCAAGAATACTCTCCGAGTCTTCGTAAATTGGGGTGCCATCTTCTCCGATCGGGGCGTTAACCTGCCCGCTGCTTACGAGAAAGAAGTTGGTAGGCGGCAGCTGTTTCGGGTCTCCAACGACGACCAACTGCTTTGCTCGAGCTACGGCGCCGACTGCGTCTTCGGGCGGAAGCTGTGAAGCCTCATCAAAAATAACGAGGTCGAATGATGGCAGGGATCCTTCGACTAATTGTGCCACTGTGAGCGGGCTCATCATGAAGCACGGCTTAATGGCACGAATCGCCGCACCGGCCAACTTCATTGTTCTGCGAAGAGGGGCGTGCCGTCGTTGTCTCGCGATTTCTTTGCGCAAGTAAGGGAGGCTCTCGGAAATCTCCTTCTGCTGTAATCGATGTTGAACTCGATCTCTCAGCGTGCTGACCAGTGCCGCTCGGTTCTCCAGTAGCACACGTTCGTCTAGGTTCTTAAACTCCTGGACCCGCTGTTCGTGCGTGAGCGTGTTGAACTTGGCCAGAGCCGTCCTCTCTTGCACGACGAGTGATAGCCATTTCATATAAAAGGCCCTGAGAAACGCCGCTGACATAACCTGGAACGACAGTGCTCCGCTAAAGACTGCCGGCAACAACTCGCCAGCAAGTCCCTCCTGAACAGTAACGCGAGCAGTTTCGAATGCAGCCCACTGAGGCGCTTGGACGATATGCTTGAGAATCGCATCCGCTCGATTCCTAATCTCTTCAAGCGCAGTCTCATGCAGATAATTGTCGGGCCAACTCACCATTTTCCGGAGCGCGTGGAGTTGTTCACGGGCAGCATTCGCATGTTGTTGTAGATTGTGTACATCGCTGATATCAGGCGCCGGATTAGAAGCAACTTCAACAATTCGGCCGGCCAGACCGTGTTTCACACAGAGCCCTCGAAATTCAAGTACCCACCGAATGTAGGTGTCGAGAACATCCCATGAGGACTGCTCTCCTTGCCAAAGCGGCCCAAAGAGACTGTGACCCATCTCACTCGCTTCGTTGATGGCGGTTCGTTCAGCGCGAAGCTTGTCGACCTGCTTCATCTCATGTGCCTGGTCAATCATCGAGCCCTGGAACGATGAGACACGGTAGCTAACCCACCGCTTCTTTATCGAGCGATAGCGGCTGTCCAAAAATGAGAGAAAACTGAAAGCGCCCTGACTCTTCTGCTCTACATACTCAATGTCCGTCGCATGCTCCTGCGCAATAACGGCAGTCGTGAAGCAGCCACCGACGAGGGCCTTGAGGCTATCAAGCTGTCGGCCACGGGAAATGAGCTGTGTGGCATTATCCGGCGGGCGATTCCAAGCTTCATTGCTCAGCACCTCGACCGGGGCGCCGGGAGAACGCTCCATCACACTCGCAATTGCGATAGCGGTGTCGATGTCTTGAAATGTTCGCAGTTCAGGCAGGCCGAAGTTCTTACTGGCAAGAGTTGCACTACTGAGAATTGTCGTAATTTGTTCTGACAGTCTGTGGGCGAGAGATCTAATATTCTCCAGATCGTCTTCGGAATAAAAGGTCCTCGCACTATCACGCCAGGCGTGTTCCGAAGGTATGCCAATTGGCGCAGACGTTGCCGCTAGGTCCTGAAGATCGCGGACTGCTTGGTTCAGCTGATTCAGAGTGACCTTGTCTGCAGGGCCCGAATAGGAAGCGCGAGGAGCATTCAGCACCCTACCCAATTCGCCATATGCCCGGTAGGGAGACATATCCAGCGTTCCAAAGGGATCGTGAACTGCCTTGACGTATTCTGAGAGCGTGCTGCGCACCGACGGAAGTCGTTGCGTCGAGATAGTCGGCGCCGCGATACTCTGCAAGGAGGCATCCAGTGATGCGGCAAGTTCCTTCATTACCGCGCGTTTGTTTGCCTTGGTCGAATGTAATTCCAAGCAGGCCTCACCCAGTCCAGCCTGGACAATTCGGCGATGAACGACTTCAAGCGCCGCCATCTTCTCAGCAACAAAAAGCACCGATTTGTCCGCCGCCAGAGCTTGAGCGATGAGATTTGTAATCGTCTGAGACTTTCCCGTTCCCGGCGGACCCTCTATCACCAAATCGTAATTCCGCGCGCAAGCGGCAATCGCGCGCAGCTGGCTCGAATCCGCGTCCACCACCTGGAAGGTTGTCTCGGGCGGAAACTCCCGATCAAGTTCCATTGAACGGACATCACCTGGAAGTCCTACCACTTGAGAACCGCTGCGTAGCACCAGTTGCTGAATAAGGCGGTGGAGGCCAAATTGATCAGCGTTAGTTTGCAGATCCTTGTACATGACAAACTTTTGGAACGAGAATAGGCCCAGGTATATGTCAGTCTTTACGGCCCACCCCTTCTTGTCCGCTACTCGCTCGGCAACCGTCAAGAGCAACGACTGCAAATCATAGTCGTCGGGTATGCTGTTCGCATCGGGCAATTCCGGCAAAACTATTGCATGGGATTTTAGATATTCCGCTAGTGCCGGATTCACGAGCGGGTCTTCATCAGTCGCACGCAGTTGGTAGCCGGAGCGTGCCGACTTCCGGTTCAACTCTACGGGTAGCAATACCAGCGGTGCTCGGAACACCTGCTCTGAATCAGACGACTCTGTGTAGTGCAGCATTCCAATGGCAAGGAACAACGGATTGACGCCTTGTTCCTCCAAACTTAGTCGTGCTTGCTCATCCAGGCGTCGTAATGATTTGTCGAGGGCTTCAGGTTGAGAGGTGGTCAGCAGCCAATCATCGACATAGCGATCGTCTAACGACGATGCATCGTAAGGGACGAAATCATTATGTAGTGCATCATCTTCCTCATCGAGAGATTCACCGCCCGCCTCGAAAAGCTCTTCTGTAGAACCTGGGGCAGTCACTGACCAAACCAACCCTGGCTTAGCGTCAGTATCCGAGTCTGTTGGTTCAGTATTGGTATTGGCTTTCTTGGGAGTATCTTCCGGTGCCGCCCGGAAGCGCATACTCTGCTCTTTTAGGTAGAGTTGCCGGAAGACCTCGGCGGGCTGTTCATCCACAATTGTGATCGTGGATACCTTGTTGACTTTGAAATTTAGAGCTCGATTTCGCTTGCTTAGGTCGAGCAGCTTCCGTTTCCAATTTTCAATGGATGCCTTTACGCGGTCGCGATCGGCAGCACTAGAGGCCTGCGCGTCAGAATCATCCGACGCAGCCGCAATTACATCCTTCTGAAAATCTGATTGGGACAAAGGAAACTCCGCAACGCTTGAGCGAGGCTTAGGTTGGCTCGACGCGAATAGTGCCTTAAATCTCAGAGAAATTCTAGTATGATAGAGATGAACCGAATCTCACGGCCTCGTGAACGCTTAGATCGGAGGTCTAATAGTGGTGCAAATTCCACCCCGGAACACGTTAAAGTATGGGGGGCATTATGCCGGCGCGCTGGGCTCTCAACGTATGGTCGAGATCTTCGCGGACTCTTACAAAATCGCGTTGTCTTCTAAAAATCCCGAGACGGCGGGCGACCGATTTGCTCTAGCTGTGGAGGCATATTACCAATTCATGTCTATGGAATCATCCGCCGAGTCGCGTGTTGCCCTGCAACAGGCGATGGAAGAACTGGTCGAGTTATTCCCAACACAGGTTGTTGCGAACGAAGCCCTTGGACTACGCGAGAAGGCGCGAAAGTTCAAGACACCCCGAAAGCAACTCGAAACTCTTCGGCGCGCAAGCGAAATCGTTAACCGCGGCCTTACTGAACATCCTTCTAATTCAGTCCTTCAGACAGCAGCGGCGGAATTGCGAACGGAGATTTCACGTGTAAGAGGTTGAGGAACCATAATCCACCCTTAGCGCTATCACACGGATCCGATGCAGAAAGCACCGCTAGGGAGGGGCCGCACGTTTCGCTTGAAGAATGATGTCTTTTGCGAGCCCTCCCAAATACCCAACGAGCGAGATGGCCTTCAAGCTGCTCAACTTAGAAGGGTAGGTGGTATCAATGCCATGAAGTATCTGGTGCCTGTGCAGGCTATCAGGATACTGGCTTAGTTCTTGTTCGTTTGCGCTGATCCCGCCACGAGTCATCAAGGGTTCAAGCATCATCTCCGTATAAATATTAAGTTGAAGATCTTCAAGCAGCTTACGAGTTCGAGGGTCCGAGGAACTACGTTCCCTACTAAAAAACGACTTTCCAAGGGTTTCGATAACGATCCCGTCTGCTTGCGTCAACAATACGGTGATCGATGAAGCATACTTCTGCTCACGATGACAATCGAATGCCTCCTTGAGGATTGCAGTTCGATGGGGAAATTCAGCACACAGTTTCGCTTCTGTACTATCCACGTGTTGCTCAACAAACGTGGCTAGAGCCTCGTCTATTGCATTCATTGATTGCCCGGCAAAGGCAGTTTCTAGCGGAGCAAGAGCGAACGGCATCTGCGGCAACATGTACCAGCCGCGCACCGCAAGATTTCGCTGGAGTTCCTTGGTTCGGTCGGGCAGTTGCTGAACATTGAGACGTATCTGAACAATGGCTGGCTGAACGATTGCGGCAATCTCATTAGCTCGTTTCTTGAAAGTTTCAACGAAGCTAGCCGCACCTTGAAGAAAGGCTCCGATCTGACTGATGACCGAATCATCTAAAGCTTCTTCACTCCGCTTAACGGGTTCCATTAATCATCCTCTATCGCGCTTTGGCTCAACAATTCGTTCGCTCATCCCCTTGAACATCGGAGTCTTTTAGTAGATAACGGTGAATGGCCGATAACGACTAAGAAAATTGTAATGGGAACCCACGCTCAAACTTGAAGCGGTATTATAGTCGTTTCTGCGAGTGGCCTGAAAGCGGCTCAAGCTCAGAGCGTGCAATTAGGTAGTCTGACGACGTTGGAAATCGTGCTGGCTCTAGACTCCGAAAAACATGGTCAGTTTCATGAACCAGAATTCAGGCAGATCTCGCTCAATGCGCTTAGAGTTTGGTAGTTTGACGCAACGGCCGCCAACCATTGCTTCACGCTGTCCGAGCCCTAAACACGCGCCGTACAAAGTTGGCGACCTGATAGGCGAGAACTACGTTGTTCGCGAAGTTCTCGGCGAAGGTGGGTTCGGAATAGTGTATCTGGTCTATTCCACGGAACAGGATTCGTTGTTTGCCTTCAAGACGTTTCTGGATGAGTACCTTGAAGACATCCACACCAGGACAAGGTTTCAGACCGAAGCTCAAATCTGGATTACTCTCGAATATCATCCCAACCTGGTACGCGCCTACCTCGTCGATGAGATTGCCGGCCAACTATTCATCGCGATGGAATACATCCCCAAGAACGAGCAGGGCTGGAACAGTCTCGGGGACTACCTAGAGTTCGCAGTGCCCGATCTGGAGACTACCCTTCGATGGTCGATTCAATTCTGTCACGGAATGGAACATGCATATTTGAAAGGCATTCAGAGCCATAGAGACATCAAACCCGCGAATATACTAATAACGCCCGATAAGACGATAAAAATCTCCGACTTCGGGATTTCAAGTCTGCAGCGCGCCAAAGACGTAGGTCCGTTTCGATTCGACAGCAAGTCTCGACATACGCAGGAATCACTCACTGAAGACGGCGTATGTTTTGGAACTCCCGCTTATATGTCACCTGAACAGTTCATTGAATCTTCTGCATGCGACGAACGAAGCGACATCTACAGTTTTGGAATAGTGCTTTACCAAATGATCGCTGGAGGACAATTGCCGTTCGAAGGAGATATGTCGGGCGATGTCATGAATTATTACTATTCAATGCTGGTACATCACCATCAATCGCCAATTAGGCGGATAGCCTCCCCTCTTTTTCCTTTGGTTGAGAAATGTCTGCAAAAGGACCGGGCGAACAGATTGAGTAGTTTCGAGGAATTACGACGTGAATTGGAGCCGATATTGTTTAGCTTTACCGGGGAATACATCTACCCTCGTCTCGAAGACTGCGAGGTTGACTGGAACCTGAAAGGGATGAGCTTGGATCACTTGGGCCGTACTGATGAAGCCCTTGAATGCTACGACACAGCGATAAAACTTCACGCAGCGAATCTTGGGGCCTGGGTAAATAAGGGCCAACTTTTGCATAGGCTCGGTCGCAGCGACGAAGCGTTGGTGTGTTATGAGTTTGCAAAAGACACTTACATCCGGTTTTGGAAAGGAAGCCAGTCAGATCTCAATCGACGGCTCACGAAGATTTACAGCAATAGAGGCATTGTGCTTAGAAGCTTGGGCAGGGATGATGAGGCCCTTGCGTCCTACGAACGGGCCATCTCATACGATCCGTCAAATTTTCGTGCCTGGCTAAATAAGGGCGCTTGCTTAATGACCTTGAAACGCTATGACGAATCGCTTGCTTCTCTGGATACATGTATTGATCTCAACTCAAACTGTTTTGAGGCGTGGGCCAACAAGGGCAGCTGCTTTGAAGACATCGACAATTTCGAGGGAGCAGTTGTTTGCTTCGATGCCGCCATCGCTATTCATCCACTTCACGCGAACGCCTTGTTCGGCAAAGGTCGTTGTCTTGCAAAATTGGATCGCGGTGAAGAGGCTCTAACATGCTTTTCACGCGTTCTTGAGGTTGCCGCTGACTACTCGCTCGCATGGTTTCACAAAGGATTAGCCGAAGAACGCCTCAAAGATTACGTAAGCGCCGCCAAGTCATATAAGGCATTCATTAGTCTGTCAGAGGATGTACCGCGAGGGATATTCGCGCGTCAACGACTCACGACTCTTAGTGAGAGGGACACTGGATCTGCGTGAATAGACAAGCGCTCTCATACTAATCACGGAAAAACTCAGAGATGTCGAAATAGACCTCGCGCTCAGTCTTGTCAGGGAAAGAAATCACCAAAAGATCGTAGGCCCTGCCCGATTCCTGGTCTTTGAGAAGCATCTGCCTGCTGAGTTGCCAATTCTTGGAAGCAATTCCGAACTTGTAATGTAAGTACCAATATTCCGCCTCTATACCGTCTTCGTGTGATGGTGCATTGTATATTCGAATAGCAGTCGCTTCAGATACTCCCATATTTTCATCAAAGCCGACAATGCTTGGTTCCGGCCTCCGTTGCTCCCATCCTGGGGAAAACGTTTGCGTTATTGTGCGGTGCAGAAGTTCCTTACCGCCGCGCGCGTAGTTCTGGGCTAACTCTGTTAGATTCGATCTCCCCCAATTACTAAAGGCGGGATGATTCTGAAGGTAGAATAAGTCGCCTCGGCGTGTGGCCATTAGAGTGTTACGCATATGGAGGTAAATCTCCTTGCGTATTACTTTCGCAACATCTTCAGATTCGTCGAACCTTAAACTCATCACATACTGTGAGAGCCAGCCCAAGCCTTCTTCCTTCGACAATCCCAACCGACTCCATCCACCGTCTGCGAGCATGATTGCCATCAAGACGATTTCTTCTGTCTTTGATAATTCGGAGGTCCTATCCATTTCGATCTCCCTGGCGGCGGTTTACAAGGGTATGCCAAACGTCGATGTAACGACTCACCGCGATATCATCAGGCATTAGATCCGCGATGTCGCCACTACCCTTGCCAGAACGACTGAAAAAAGTTTGCTAGTTTATTTAAAGGTTTATGATAGACCCTCTCGTCCCAACCCTCTACGTGGATCGGGATTATTTCCTTCCTATTCGCTATGTTGACAAGATCTCATTAAGCATCGTGATCACTCTTTCGTGATCCGTGTGGCCTGCCCGCGCAAGTTTTTCCCATTGGGTCTCAAAATCTAGATAGAACGTTATGACTGCCCACTCATTGTCCCAATGCAAATAGTTAGGTCCACATGCAATTGTCTGAGGATGATTAGATAGTTCTCGACCCGTACCTCGGATAACCGCTTCTCTAGTGCTCTTGATCGCAATCTCTATTTCTGGCTCTATTCCTATTTCGGTTTCGGGTACAAGTCCCACTTGAAAGCGTGGGTATCTTTGCAAATAGCTGATGAGCCCGCGAAGTCTTTGCCTTCTAATCTGCGATTCCAAAGGATGTTTGGACGAATCAACGAATCGTTTGAGACTGCTTACTGAGTGAATTGCTCGCTCGCCAAAGCGGTCCACATTGAAATCGAAGGTCCTCTTTCGCTCTTTCAGCATCTCAAGTAATCGGCCTTTTATCGGTTCAGGCGCTTCTTTTAACATCTTGCTCGCACCCGATAATTCCGGAGAAACAAGTATTGAAGGATATTGGCTTACGATCATTCTCTGACCTCCGCGGTATTCCATATCCTTCAACTTCTTATGTAGAGCTAAGATGTCCCGAGGCGAGTTGCCATGGAGTATATTCGTCCCGATTTTGTGCCAACCATCTTCCGATCGTGGGTTAACAAAAGTCTTTCTTAATAGCTCCACAGCCTCAGTGTGTGCTCGTTGAGGATTGTCACGGCAGCTGTTAACGAACCTAATCTCATTCAGTTCTGCATCGTTTCGAGGATTCGGCGGCGTAAGCGCAAAGGCGCGGAATTCACTTTCTCGCCATGGCGAAAAGGCTGGGCCTTCAGCCAACCACAAAATCAGCGAGGCATCTTTGTGCGATAAATCAAACCCCTTTCGGCTGAGAACCAGGAGGTGTCCTCTATTTAGATTGCGATGAAGTTTGGCTTTCTTCCTCATTCCATTGGCACTCAATAGTCGTGAGATCGTGGTCTGGTCAATCCCGGTCAGCGTCTCAATCGCGCCCTGGTTGAAGTTCGGAATTCGTGAGCTGAGCTGTTTGAAGATGATGCTGATCAAGCGATAGCGATCGAAGCGGTGGGAAAACTGCAGAATTTGCATTAGCGTATGTGAGATGCAGGCGCGTGGTTTAGCTTGGCTGAGGAGCAGTTTTGAATTGCTGCTACGAAAGGCCAATTTCCAGACATCGAGTCTGGCGAGCATAAACCTTCCTCATATGCCGAAAAAGTTTTAAATCACATGCGCTACCCATTGTCCTGATTACATTTTTCTGTAGACTGATATTCGAGAAAAGGTTTCTTGAGTTCGGGGCAGACACACGCGTTAATGATCGATTCCACTTGATAGGTCACCATGCACTATCGGCACTACAAAACTCAGCGATTGTCTCGGCAGTGAACTATAGGTTTGCTGCCTTTTTTCTTTTCGCTGAATCACGCAAGTTGAGGACGTCGTCATAGATGGAAGATACTAAAAGAAAAGCAGACTCGGAATGCTCTTTGGCCTAGGAACCGAAGCATTCGTTGCCTGCTTCTCCGTTACCGGCGAGGCTTGGCCTATTTAGCCCGGCCTTGCCTTATCCATCTGTGCGAGCTACGGAGCTGCACGGATAGAAGGGCAAAGTACACCTGTGTTATTGCAAAATCAAGCCAAAAGCAGCTTTCGCCTTGCCAATCGCAAGGCTTACAGTCTTGTCATCATCCTCCATTCCATTGCAGTGCTAGTTTTTGTTAGCGCAATCACTACTTCTGCTCTTGCTCAGTCGGTAAGAACTGACGGCTCGAAATCACAGACGGGCGTGCCCTCTGAGACCGCCGTAGCAGTCTTACAAAATGCTGAGAAAACGGGTTCTCAGGTTGAAGCAACCATAGAGATAACCACCCCACTCACGGCATCCGCCTTAGACTACGTTTCTCTGGCCGGACAGATTCAGTCTATCCTCGTGACTTCAGCGACATCGCAGTGGAGAGGTGGAATTTACAGCACGCCTAATTCTCCCATTACTTCGTTGTCTGAAGGTCTGCGAATGTATGAAAGTCTCTACCGTAAGGCAGGCCCAGCCGATCGTAACGCGATATTCGTAATAACTGCTTTTACCATTCGCGGCTCCGCTTCTGAGATCTCGCGTGCTGAGGACTCTTTACCCAGCGCCACCCTGATCTCCGCGGCACCCATCTCGGATCTGACAAGAATTCAAAATCCTAAAGCCACAAATGCCAGCATTGGCGCTTCTATCAACGCACTGCAGTCAAGCGAGTCCAAATCGATCATCGCTGCCGCTGCCAGCGGACCCGCTTTCGTGCCCAGCAAGGCCCAGCTAACGATCCAAACGCTTCCGAACTCCGATCGACGTATCGAGGTAATATTCTCCTGGAACAATCCACAGGATCTTGCAGGACTGTCTGGTGATAAAGCAGCACTCGAGATTCAGGTATTATTATGGAACCAAGCCACTGACCCCAAGAAAAACAATGTCAGTTACGCGGGAGCCCTAAAGAGTTGGGGCTCTGAGGCTATCGGCCATGCTTACTTTGATACACAGGCGCTAAATAACAGCGGCATCGCAGGAAGTCCGTACGAACGAGAAATTACTATTGGATCATATGAGGCGCGGTCAGACTTCCAAGTTGGACGAGAATATAAAGTGTGGGCAATAACAGAGAGAGGCGCGTTGGATGCTAATTTCGCAAAACTATCTTTTCAGCGAGGCATCTACAAGCCTAATATTTTTCAAAATCTCGCCATCTATAATTATTGCCAACAATATGGCGGGGGAACTGATCCCGCCAGTTGTGTCGGCGGCGAAGACACCGTCAAAGTCACCCCAGTAAATTATACCGGCAGCAACTTTTCAATATTGGCTCCAACCGTACCTTCTTTCGCCCATCCAGATCCGACATGCCTAATACCGCCTGGATACCCCGACCTCGGGAACGGTAGACCCAGTTCACTAACAGAACAAATTGCGCGTGACCTTGTCTCCCGCATTCTTCCCTTTCAGAAAGCATTCACCGCGAATTCCGGACGATCGGGTGTTGGTTGTCCAACCAACTTTGCCCATCAAGATACTGCGTGGTGGCCCAACGGCGGCCGAATCCAGGACTTCGATGGGAACCAGGGAAGAGGTGCGTTAATGCTGGCACCCAATTCAAATGAAGCTTTTTGGGTTCACGGGGCAATCTGGACTCGCTATTCGTCACCTCAATTTGGGGGGCCCAGGTCGGTTCTCGGTGAACCAACCGGCAATGAGCAACCGGCAACCTCGGCGCGCGGAAGCAAAGGCGCTTACCATGGCTTCACACGCGGCTGGCTATACTTCAATAGCAGCAGTAACAGGACCTTCTACGTTATTAATGCTATAGCGCAAAAATATAAGTCGGTGGGCCTGCATTTAGACCAACTCGGCTTTCCCACAAGTGATGAGTACGCAGCCAATGGGGGCGCCCGCAATGACTTCGAAGGCGGTTACATTCAATGGACCCCATCTGGAGGTGCTGTCATAGTCCGGTACCTTGCACCAACCTTCGGATCATATCTATGGACCACAACACCAAAGGGCAACCAGCCCTTCAGCGGTACGATCAGCGGGACAAACTTTCTCTCCGGAAACACGCAGGTATTCTTCTGCGCTAACGGTTCGACTCTCTGCTATCAGCACCCGCCATCACTGGTCACCGTGAATAGCTCGACAAAACTTAGCGTCAGTAATGTTAATCTCGGCAGCGGATTGTGGCAGCTGTACGTCAAAACGTCGGCCGGTCAATCAGTAAAGTCCCCCGCTTTCACCGTGCAAGCTCTTCCGCCAACAGTTAAGGGTGTGAATTGGGCCATAACACCTCGGGCGAACGTATACCTAAGCGGCACCGCCACGGGAACCAATTTTGTCGCGGGAGAGACCGAGCTGTTCTTCTGTCTCACCGACAGTAATACCTGCTATAGGCATCCCACAACGGGTGTGAAGGTTGAAAGTCCAACTAGCCTTACCATCAGCAAAGTAATGCTCGATGGTGGTGCCTGGCAGATGTATGTCAAAACGCCGGCAGGTTCGTCGGCGCGCTCTTCCTCCTTCGCTGTGCTGCTCCCTCCACCCTCGATTTCACAATACTCCTGGAACGCCACGCCACGAGCTAACCAAACTTTTAGTGGAACTATTAGGGGCGAGACCTTCATTGCCGGAGGCACCCAGGTCTTCTTCTGCAAAAAGGGCACCAACACGTGCTATCTGCATCCGGGCGGAGGTGTGAATGTCACCAGCTTGTCGAAAATTACCGTAGCCAACGTCAAACTCGGCGTAGGTTCGTGGGAGATATACTTACAGACCGCTTTTGGAAAATCAGCACGTTCGTCCGCATTCTCGGTGACGTAACAACTAATGGAAGGAACTTGAGGATTGTGGGTAAGTTAGGACCTTGGCTTATCCACGTCCTCTGGCAGTTTAGAAGAAAAGTGAGGTCGAGTCATTCCTAGGGCAGCAAGCAAGAGTGAGCAAGGATCCCTGTCCAGTTGGATTTTGTTATACGCAGCGAGCCGCAGCTCAACTGTTCCCATTCGCTGTCAAACAGCCGATGTCTATTGAGATGGCGTGATCGGTCTTCAAAACACTGCTGCCAGCAAATCTGTTTCGAGTAGCCAACAGTACGAGTCTGACATGAAGGTTGCGATCAACAGGCAAGGGTGCGGTGTCAGAAGCGCGCGGCGGAGTAGAACAAAATTATCGTGAAGGGTTGGATGCAAATAAGACTGTCTAGGTAAGTCAGGTCGATGCCGCCGGTGTTACTCGAGACGCAGGTGACCAGGGGGCCTAATTGCGTCAAGCCGGTGCGGTCATCGCTGCTGTTGCGCGCGAGATTTCTCGAGAAGTAGGGCAGGGACTGCGCATTAGATTCTGATTCTGGCTATCCAGTATCCTACCCCAACGTTAACTGAAGATGGCCAAAGACGAAGCAGTCATCGCAACCGACGCGCTCGTCTTCGTCGATCTGTTTGAGCGTCGAATCGATTTCCTTCGAGGAGCCAAGGTGGTGCTCGATAGCGAACTGGACCATTGAAAAGTGTCCCCAGAGAATCTGTCGGCGGCTTGGTTCGCGGTTTCGGAGATCGAATTCAATGATGGCTCATCTGTCTTTTCGGAGTGTGGAACTTCTGTGTGACCGGATCTAGATGGAGGGGACGGATTAGAACTCACATGTTGAACGCTTGGCGGCGCAGGCGATCCTGTGGAACCGCATTCAGCCAACAGGCAGGAACCAATCAAAGTTACTGAAAAAAGAGCCTTCTTCATCAGCATATTACTTCTGACTTTTGAATGTGAATTTGGGTTCGCCGTCGCGTAGGTCGACTTCTACGAGCAGGGCATTGGTTCGTTTCTCGCTCATCTCGAAAACAACATTACCTTCTGCCCTGAGACGTAATGATTTGCGATCAAATAGCAACCTGTCCGCACGAAGAGTCATTAGATCGTAGGTGGCGACCACGCCGAAACAGGCCCTGTCGCTGAGCGCGAATCCCTTATATTGAATACCCTTTTCGGTCTCGATCCGCTCGCCGTACTGGATTACGAGATTGAGGCCTCCGCTCGAAGGTTCAATAGAAAACTCTTCTTCCTTGAATGGGGGTTGGTTGCGAGCGGTTTCACCTTTATATTGGCCGTCTTCAAGAATGAGAGAGTGCACTATCGGGCAAACTACTAACGTGAAGTTTATTGTTGTATTTGACGTTCGGAGTCGAAAGTCAGCGCGCCGGGTACGACAAAACCCTGCCTTGTTGACACTGATGCGGTAGCTTCCTACCGGCAACTGTATGCTGTAGGTGCCGTCCTCAGCAGTAGTTGTACTAATTGGGTTCTTAAGAACGCGGCCTTCGACGATTACGGTGGCGCCTACAATGACTGAGTTGTTCGTATCCAGCACTGTGCCGGTCAATAAGCTACGCTCCTCAACGGCCGGAGCCTGGCTCGACAGTGCTGCTAAAGAAAATATTACACCGAGAAACGTGAGCATCGGATACTTCATAGGTTCGTCCTTAGCCATCACTCCGGTCGAAAGCAGTTGTCATACACGATTTGAGAATTAGCCCGGCTCTGAGCCGGATTGCCGGCATCATACAAGACTTTCGAAGCATCGGCGCCATAGATGAGCGCCGCGACATGGCCAAGCTCGTGGATTAGAGTAATGGCGCGGTATACGTCGTCGCTCGCTCCGACCCCAAGATAATCGCGGTAACCGACAACCCCTGGAGCTTGGGCGTTGTTGTTGATTGTAATGTTGGCCCCAACCCAAGCCGTCTGTTTTATGAGCGTCGCTCCAACCCGACTTGGCAAAAACAACTTGCTACCCGTGATGCCCACGGTAACAGCAGCGTCTATCCGACCGTTCTGAACGCCACCCAAATCACCTCTAGTGATGGACCCGAAGGTGGTATCTCCACGAGCTAAGACGCCCAATATTCCCATCACATCAGCATCACCACCAAATAGATTCCTACAGCTCTCCCTTTGGAGAGCGGTGGTTACCCTTGCAAGGTCCGCTGAAAGTACCTCATCGAACTGAGTCTGTGCAGGGTTCTGCGGGAGCTGTGATGCACGGTTTAAGTCAAGAAAGTCAAGATTGTCAATGTATGTATAACCGTAGGAACCAGGAGGAGGATCGGGTCGGTCGTCACTCGATGCACCCGAGAGGGGCCTTACTGCAAAACCCGAGCCCAAGTACCTGGCACCTTGCGGCAGGTAACCAGCGTGACCATCCGCATGAGCCTCAAAAGTAAGAATGCCTCCACGGCCACCGTTGGCACCTGGGGAATAACCTGTGCAAGGACCGTTACATCGCACCGCCGCCTCGGAGCCGACGGAATTGCAGTCTTGCTCAATGCCGTCAATGATGCAGTTGGCGCCACCCTCGAACGGATTGAGAAAGGCGTGGGCCCGGGTATCGACATAAGTTGGATCGTAATTCACACACGTGCCCTCTTCTTCACCCGGCGGTGGGAACGGGTCGGCAAAGCCCACGTCTACGCCGTTGGGATCGAGGAGGGTCTGCCCGTTGAATTCGCCGCCGGGTCCGGCCAGAATCTCATCACCAGTCACTGGATCAATAGTCCGCCAAGTGTTTCTCGAGGAGGATGCGCCCATCAGACCCATCCTTCCAATCCATTCCTTCCCCGCATAAACATAGGTGGTAGTCCACTGAGGCTGAACATCCGACCCGTCATACTCGGAAATCACGCGCCCTCCGAGCACACTCGACCGCAGGTAGTAAATCTTCGCAGCTGTAGGTGTGCCATTCAACCCAACCTTGTGAGCTTGCTCATAACTTGTCAATTGGCCGTCGCCATCGTGGGTCTGCGTGTTAGCGTAGATATGGAGTTGATAGAGGTGCTGCGGCTCAAGCCAACAAGGCCGCGTCTGCGTCACGCTTGTCATCCGTTCTGCGGCATCGTAGGTATGGCCAGACGGCAAAGTGTCGCCGAATGATTCGTTGCGTGAAAGCAGATTACCCTCAGCATCGTAAGTCCAATCGGGATTGCGATTGAACTGATTAAAGCTGTCAGTTTCAGTAACGCTGCGGCTCCAGAAGCGCCCACCACCACTAAGCACATTATTCCAAGCGTCGTAGCTCGAGCTCTGCCGATAAGGACCGTCTGCCGTGCCCATGTTGGTGGAGTTCACGTAATCCCTGGCTTGCGTGCCTGAATAGGCTTCTTTCAGCCGACCCGCGTAATCATACTGATACGCACGATCTTTGATACTGTTGCTCGCGCCTTGATCCTGAGCGAATTTCAGCCCTCCGTCAGTGTAATACTGGTAAGCCCTGGCAACGGTCAGCGGTGTCGACCCTGACGAGCTTGAAACGCTTACTCCCGTCAACTCAAAGTTGCTAACAAAACCGCGACTGTTATACCCGAAGCCTAAGTTCGTGTTGTTGCCATACGCGACAGATTTGACTGAGCCTGAAGCTCGATAGTCCACCTGCGAAGCAAATGGCGTAACACCACCGCCATATCCCACCGTGCTGACGGAGCTGATTCTGCCGACATTATCGAAACCTGAGGTGAAACTAGTCCCCGCAGTCTGATCCGTCACTTTTTTCACTGCTCCCGAAAGAGCGTACTCGTAACCGAGCGTATAAGTGCCGCTGAGCCCGGTAAACTGCCGGCTTTCAGACTGCATCCGCGAAAGACCGTCGTAAACGTAATCGACTCGTCCTGAGACGTCAGTCATCCACAAGCGGTTACCCGCGCTGTCATACTCGAATTCCGTCGGTGCCGGCACTGGCATGTTTGGATCGCCGGCCGGTCCTGCGTACGTGATTCTCTTAACGAGGTGCCGCGCGTTGTAGGTAAATTCCTGCGAAGCGCCGCGCGCGTCAATGACTTTCTGAACCGTGTCGTCGGCGTTGTACACCCAGATGGTGTGATCGGTTGATGAGCTATTGTTCGGATCCACTTGCTGCTCCGGTGCGTGCCGCGTCTCCAAGCGGCCGTGGCCGTCATAAGTCATCGTGGTTTCGTGATAAATACCGGTTGACTCCAGTCCCTGATATTGTTTGGTGCTGGCAACTTGATCGCGCGCGTTGTATTCGTTTACGACCGTGGAATAGACGCTGCCGCCTTGCCAGTTGAGTAGTTCTGTTTTTACGGTGCGGCCAAGAGCATCTGAATAAATTTTCTGTTGCCTGCGCTTGAACACGCCTGCATCCATCGTTCCTTCATCGGTGAGTGTTACCACGTCACCTCCAGCGCAGCCGCAGCCGCTGTAGGCAGCCTCTTTCAAGGTGCCGTCAGGATTAGTAGTGGCCAGCGGCTTTCCCTGCCAGTTGTACGTTTGTTGTGTAAACAGCCAGCCGGCTGCATCGTCGCCCGCAGGCGCCCAAGAGCCGGTAATCTCAGTTGGGCTGGACTGCTTCACCGCGCGGCCCATGAGATCGTAAATCGTGTTTTGCGCACTGTAACCACCAATACTGTTGGGATGATTGCTCGCCGTGCCAGTTACTCGCCCAGCGCCGTCGAACAACTGAATCGAATAGGCCTCATCGGCTACCGTATTGACGGTGGCAAAGCTCTGCACATAATTCGGTCCGTAAACATAAAAAGTGTAAGCGCCGTTGGTCGTCGCTGTTACCCTCTCAATTCGTCCGGCTGCGTCGTAAAGAAATGTCTGCACCGGCCCGGGCAGGTTCTGGATCGTATTGGGCTGGGGAGTTTGTTTCCGCGTGACCGCGCCGAAATCAAAGTTGTAGGCGACGGTGGAAGAATAGCCGTCCGCGTCAGTTACTGTCGTGGGATACGCCAGTGTGTTACGGCTATTATTGTTATCAGAAAACGAATCAGCATAGCCGAGGGTAGTTTGATGCAGGAGTGCATCAGTAGAAGAAACGACTGCGCCGGCCGTATTGTACTTCATGCTTGACAAGGTGAACTGAGAGTTATCGGTTACTAAAACATCGTAACGCTTTACGCTACTCAGATTCCCACGACCTATAATAAAGTTGCCGTCATACGAGTTATCATGGCCAACGGGCGCAGCCGAGCCATGAATCGACCCGGTCTCGTCATACTGGAAAGCAACTTTGGACATGGGCGTCTCGCCACTTGTGTTAACTTCAAAGAGGCTCTGCTCCTTTACTAAGCCGAGGACATGAAGATTCAAATAGGTCGCATCAACAACCGGATCCATGCGGTAGTTGGTACGCGAGTGTCGCAAGGCTGTACTTGCAGAGCCGGCGTACTCGCGAATGTCCGTGGGCAGGCTGCAGCTTGCGCCACTCGGCAATGTGAAAGTTTGATAATCAATAGTCGTGCGGCGATGATTGCTCGCATCGTAGACATTTGTTTCGGTTACGCGCGGGCTTGTTTGATAAGTGATGCCCGGGCTTTCGTTGCCTTGCCTCCACGTGTTAGTAGTCCACTTCTGCTTAACTCCGGTGGACCAAACTTCAGTTTGAATTATTAATCCGCGCTGCCAACCGCTACCGTAGAATTCCTTATGTAGGGTGCCGTCCGGCGCAGTCACGGTATGCGACCCGTCGCCCGGGTCGCCGTAAGTCGTCACGACTTCACTAGGCACGCCATTAATGCCCGTCCAGTTCTCGGCTGAAACGCGCGTACCAGAGAGGCGCGGACAATCATCTGCCATTGATTGGTAATCATAGGCCGTGTAAGAACGCTGCACATTGTCTGAAGTATGACGGCGAATGCGATTCACCTGACCTGCTGCCGTGTATTCGAAGTTATAGCGGGAGCCGTCGTCGAGACCCACTTGGTTGAGTGCGGGCATTGAGCCATTTGACGCGCCTGTCGCCAGCACGCCAGAAAAGCTCGACTGGATGGTTCTCGTCTCCCACCCAAACGTGGCCCACGTATGAGTAGTGGGCATTCCATTTACTGTCCAAGTCTGCGTGATCGAAAGCAGGTTGGCATTAGTGTCGTAGTTAAAGGTGATCACACGCGCGAGGGTGTCGGCAATCGTCGTGAGGTGCCCGAGCCAGTCGTAGTTGACCGACAGGTGATTGCCGTTGCGATCTTTGATTTGCGTGCAGTGCCACTCGTTATTGAACTTCGAATAACTGAGCTGTGTACCGTCGGTCGTGCGCACCATGAGACTGCCGCCGGAGTCAGTCAACTGCAAATAGGATGAGTCGGCTGCTTCATAGACATTCGAGGTTCCAACCTGTCTAAGGGAGACGCGGCTTCCCGCCGCTGATCAGCAGATAGACATTGTCGCCCGCCTGAGCGTCGAAAACTTTCTCCTGAATCGTAGGGAAGCCGAGACGGAAGCCGGGACTCGGCCAACCATTGTCTTCATCGAAATAAATGTAGGGGCCAGAACGTGTCCAGACCATTGATGAGTACGAGACGCTCAAACCCAGATCGAGGCCAGCGCGACCTGGTAGACTCAAGATCGGCACGCTCCATTCAGCATCTCTCGCCGCCAAACCATTTCCGGGTTGATTGAATGGATTGACCCGCGCGGATGCGAAAGACGAAACCGTGCTCGACGGCGACCCGGCGGGCATCAAAGTCGCGACGATATTACTAAACTCCCCGCTCTCATCGAACGCCCGGCGCACGTTATCGCGACCGTAGCTATTGCAGTTGTTTTCCCACCACGCCCAACCCGGCGCGTCCGGCTCGCGCATAAGATATGTCTTGTAGAGATCGTAAACGTACCAGTGATTGTTGCGATTAAGTGCTGCATAATCCGACGAGTCGAAGAGAGTCTTGCCCAGTTCCCGCATAGCCAGCAACTTCGAGTTCTGGCCGTTTGCATGAGCTGCACGCAAGATGTCAAGCCAGTACGCGGATTCGTCCGGGGACGGCGGGCGCGCCAGCGCCGCTTGGTTGAAGTTTGACAGATACTGCTCGCTGCCTGCGGCGGTTATGGTGACGCTGGTGTTGGCGCTGCCTTGCGCGCCCTGATTGTCCGTGACGGTTAGCGATACAGTGTATGCTCCGGTAGCAGTGTATGTGTGTGTGGGAACGGCGCCCGAACCCGTGCCGCCATCTCCAAAGCTCCACGAATAGCTGCTTATATTGCCATCAGGATCGAAGGAAGCCGAACCATTGAAGGGAACGTTTTGCGCAACTACTCCGCTATATGGCCCACCCGGATTCGAAATCGGCGATTGGTTGGCCGCGCTCGTGTTCCAACTTGGACTGTAATCGCCAAACTCGTTACTACTGAAAAGCATTTGACTCGTGCCATCCGTGTTCATTTTCCAGAGTTGTTGACTAGGGTCGTAGGCGTCGCGCTCGCGCTCACTGCGAAAGATGATCTGTGTTCCGTCGGGCGACCAGGAGGGTGAATCGTCATTTTCCAGGGTATTAGTTAGTCTGAGCTGATTACTGCCATCAGCATTCATCTTATAAACTTCTTTATTGGTGCGTACACGGCTACGGTTCAGTATTCCTCCCTCATCATCTGTTTCCTGCCAAGTCTCAATGACGCTATCGCGTGTGCTGACGAAGGCGATTCTGCTAGCATCACGTGACCACGCTGGCTGTTCATCTCTGAATGGTTCGCCAGTGAAGGTCAGCCTGGTCTGGTTCGAGCCATTGGCGTTCATTACATAAACACTTGGGCGGCCAGCATGATCCCGTTCGCTGGCAAAAGCGATCTTCGCGCCGTCCGGCGACCATGAAGGCTGATAGTCCCCGGCAATGCCGCCGCTAGTGTTTACCTGGTTCGTGCCGTCAGCATTCATCACATAGACCTGATAGTACTGGCCGTTGCGCACACTCTGGAAAACAATCTTGGAGCCATCGGGTGACCACACCGCCGCGCTGTCGTCGGCGGCGTCGTAGGTCAATCGAGTCTGGCCCGTCCCGTTCGCATTCATCACATAAACGTCCGCATCGCCAGTCTCAGGGTTATCGCGATCACTTTGAAAGAGAATCTTGGTGCCGTCAGGCGACCAACGCGGATGGTCGTCGTCATTGAAGTCGTTGATGGTGAGGCGACTAAGACCGCTGCCATCGGCGTTCATGGAATAGATTTCAGCGTTGCCGTCCCGATTGCTGGTAAAAACTATCTTTGAACTTCCCGCTTGCGGCACTGGCATCGTGAAGAAATCAAAGCCTGGATTGCCAGAGACATCTGACCCAGATAGGGGCGAGAGAGGTAAGTAAAAAATCCTTCGGCTTCCAGTTAAAAAGGAATCACCAACTAATTGAGACGTGGGATAGGGAAAGTTCCACGCGAGCAAAGTATGGCTCATGGGCCGCTCCAGATCCCGTGCGGCGCCAAGTCGCCGCGGTGATGGCAACGGTGAGGGAAGCGGCGTCGGAATAGCTGACGGTATTGGTGACGGCATAGGCAAGGGGTCGCCAACACGCCTCCCGTTCCTCGGCACGAGCGGTTTGCGTCGCGAGCGCGCCGTTGAAGGTATGGCCTGTGGCGCGCGCGGACGCGGATGCTGGCGACTCTTCACTTGATCGAGATTCGGATAAACCCCTTCCGGCGCTCCACTCCTTGGCCTTGCTCCATCCTGAGCCAACCCACGCGGTGACAGAGATCGCCCTACATTCGCAGTCGCAAACGGCGCGAGCATAGTCATGAGCAAACAGGAACAAATCAGTATTGTGATCGATTTCGAAATCATGCGCGCTGCAAAGAGTCGAGGCAACATATTGAACTCCAGAAAGTTAGGAACGTAGTAGGGACTGCCAGGTAGCGTTCATTCTTTATCGATCTTTCCGCGTACGACGGCGCACGGGCGAGCGTTCTTTCAGTAGGTCCTTATGTCGTGACTCGATCAGGTAGGCAAGCCGCTGGTAGCTCATGCCCAAGAGCGATGCTGCATGTGTCACGCTGCCATTCGCGTTAGCCAGCGCCTTTTGAATCATTTCTCGTTGAATCGCCAATAGGTCTTGTGTGAAGTTTCGAGGTCTATTGAAAAGGCTTTCCGGCGTACCGTCCAACTGGGTCTCAGTTTGCATCCTGGCAAATACCTTCCGCGCCGCTTCATTCAGTCTCAGCGAAAACCGTTCGTTCTCTGCTAACCATTTGCTCGCGTTTTCGTGAGCCGTGTGCAACACGTCGAGAGGCAGTTGGTCCAGTTCTTCAATCATGGTGAGCGCGGCGAGTCCGGCTAAGTTAAGAGCGCCGACCTGATGCGCGATCTCGATAGCCTTTTGAAAAGTGAATTGAGCGCGTTCGATCTTCTTGAGACGTGCCAGAGCGATTCCGTGAGTGATCAATGCTTCGGCCAGCAGACACTGTTGGCCGCTTCTCTTAAAGGTAGATACGGCACCGCGGATAACTGATTCAGCCTCCTTGAATTTTCGTTGTGCAATCAATACCTGCGCGCGAGTTTCATCGAATTCCGCAGTACGGACTCTGTTCCTGAGGTTGACAGCTAAACGTCTAGCTTCATCAACGTATCTATGCGCCTCTTTCAAACGCGACAGGTTGAGAAGGAGGAGGCCAATATTGTTCTTGACATTCGCGCGGAACATAGTATTGCCAGCGAGCCGCAATTCCCGATCTGCTTTCTGATACTCCCCCACTGCCCGCTGAAAATATTCCGTTCGGTTTTCGGGTGTGATGAGGTGGCGAAGGTTAATCGCAATCTCGCTATGGTAAGCGCCTTTGATTGAGTGATTGGTGATCTTGCGGAACAAATGAGCGTTGGCCGTAAGGATCGTTAGGGCTTCGTTGTATCTCAATGCCGAGGATTCCACGATTGCTAATCTCAGCAATATCTTCGCTCTCGTGTTTCCCTCCGCTGTTATCGTTTTCAGAGCCTCAGTAAGCATGATCCGCGCTTCATTAAGCGCACCTTCGCGGAAATAGCAGTACGCGATCTCCGCGCGGGCCGCTGCGATCTGCTTTGAATCTCCGGCGGACTCGTAATAAGCAATGGCATCGGTAATGAGGTTCTTCGCGGTTTCCTGGGCTCCACGAGTCTTATTCTTACTGCCGATCCAGCCCGTAAGAACACCGACAGACAAGAGGACCTCGGCTGCCACTGAGGGAGCCAGCGCTCCGGTTTCTGGTAGTAGGCCGACTCCGCGCCAGAATCGGCGCATTACTTGCTGTGCACCGTCATAGTCGCCCTTGTCTTTTAGCTCTAGGGCAGTCTGACAGCGAACGTGTGCCTCTTCGTTGGCACTAAGGTGCGCGATGTGGAGCGTCGGCAAGGTGCGCTTCATTTCGAAATAGAGCCTTTCCCGCGAAGCGTAAGGATTTCACTGACGGAAAGCGAATCTTAAGTGACTGTCCTACGGGTTGCAAGATGTCTTGCTACTTTGCTCTTTCCCCGTTAGATGTAAAAATCTTTGCATCCTCAAATCCAAAAGGAGAAATACAATGAAACGCTTTGTAATAGCTCTAGCGCTCGCGTGTGCGCTTTCGAGTACGGTCTTGGCTGGAGATGTACATTCTGGCGATGCGCCCGCGCCGCAAGCGTCAAGTCCGGTGGTGGTGGCGATTGTCCTGGCGATCATTAGTGTTGTAGGCAAGTAGGTTTCGCGAACTCTAAAGTGAGAGAAACTGCCTCGTCGCAGCAGGGTATAGGTGTGCCCGCTACACTCAAATTCGCAGATTGGTCTTCTGATCGTTAGCCAGATCGGCGCTTTCAATTAACCGTTAGCTAGGCGTGGATCTGACCGTTTCCGCAGAGTGGGTTTTTTCGTATCGATGAGTTCGCAATTGTTTATGGTCCATACATCTGCTTGGCACCTTCACTATGCATGAACCACCAAGCATAAACCGCAACCGGCCAGAACATCGGCAACAGCAATACAGCTGAAATCAGCGCCAGCTTCCTGCCAACTGACTTTCGCTGGTGCATTGCAAAGGTCGTGGACCAGAAGAGCAGCGCCATCAGAAGAACGATGCCAAAGATTATGAAGGCAACCAGTATTTTGTCTTTGCGGTTGTAGTTCTGCGCAATGATCCAAGGTGCCGCGAGTAACCCAATCGTGAAGAACGTGGCAAACGCGGAAAACAGAATAACCAGTGTCTTATTATGATCCTGGGCTTTCACTTTCTAACTCCTAGAGCCGGTAGTAATGATCAGGCCCGGCCCAAACGGGTGGTCTGCAAGAGGGGTCATCCCAGCAGGCAAGCGCTTGAGCGAACCACACCTTTGAATGACATTTGCTACCTTAGCGGTACTCTCATATCCTAAGGAGCTTGAACATGGGATGTTTATTAAACCGCGAGGGCAGACTGACTAAATGACCTTCGCCCGCACGATGCGGGCGTTCCGGGCATTTCAGAGGTCAGCGGGTAGTCTATGTGTAAATACATATAATAGCAAAGGCGGAGGTGCGCTCTAATGGGACGCACGAGCCGCCGCCGCCCCAAACACCTTCGCCGAAAACTCCTCACGATCCGCCAACGGCTCGAAATGTCTCAGACTCAAATGGCAAAAGCACTCGACCTGCAAGTCCACTACTCAGCAGTGTCGAATTATGAGTTAGGAACGCGAGAACCGGACCTGCTAACCATTCTGAAGTACGCTAAACTAGCTGGGGTGTCTACTGACATCTTGCTTGATGACAAGCGAATGCTGTGATAGGTAGCACATTTAGTGGATGGGCGCCGCCTCGCTATGCGCTATACCCTGTGCGTTAGAATCCCGCTCTGTCACTCCCAAGCAGATGTCGATGTATTGGATTCTGGCTCATTCGTCACGCGAACGCGAACACAAGGATCGCTGGCTTCGGAGGCAGATCGCAGGGATGAGTTGCGTGTAGTGCGGACACATCGCTTTGAAAGAAGGTTGTTGAGACTGAGCTGTGGCTTACCGAACAGGAGGAGACCGGCGTTACCATTAGCTCCTCAGGCATCGGTCATCAACGGTAAAGAGGTAGATAGATCCATTTGCCAGCGATTTTTCAATTCTTTTCGTTTCCGGAAAACTAGTCGGTACCTACTGAAAAGAACATGACGTGACACGCACGTGTTTTTACGACTTATTTGGTGCCAAGTGCTTCAATACACTTCTTCCTAATGAGATTGTTCTGACTTGTAAGAGTTTTGGGCTCGCTTGATTTGTCGCCGGCCCTCTCCTGCATAGCATGCAGAAGTACGTCGAAGAGATTAGTTGGCAATCTGTCCACCAGCATTACCGCATTGGCGAAATCGGTCGCTGATAAACCACCCGGTCTTGGTGCAACACCGCCCTTATTCCCGGAAATCCGTTCATTCAGCCGAAGCAATTCTAATACTGCGAATTCTAGGCGTCCTACGAAGAGAATTTCTGCCATGCGGCCAAGTCGGCCCTTCACGTCGTTGCGCCGAGGGGACGTTTTATAACCCGCTCGCTCTAGCATTGTTTCCAGTGGAACGTTTAGCGTCCTAGCCACTGTTGGCATCCACTTCCTTAGCATTTTTGATCCCTGTTCATATCTAACCCACTGGCGTCGTGATACGCCTACAGCTTGTGCTATCTCCTCATGAGTAAGTCCCCTCATCAACCTGCGCTGACGTAACCAGAAACCGAAGACCCTCCAGCGTTGGTATAGGAAATCGTGATCGAGTTGGTTTTGCTTGTGTCGCGGCATGTCGAATCAAACCCTCATTTCCATTCGAAGTAACTGAAGACCAGAAGATCCCTCTCATCACCACTTACAGACGTAATAGGAGATGAAAGCCAGAAATTTGCGGCACATGTTGTGTCACTTTTCAAGTTGTTAGTTTTTGGAGATTCGTGAAAATCGAAACTAACTCGTCATGTTTTATGCAAGTCGCAAGCAATCTCCTTTCAGGTAGCTCCACTGTTTGATTTGGGTATGCGAATACCTGGAATCGACCCGTCACGGTGGACTACAAGACAGGATTTCGTGAAATCAGGCGGCGGTCATTTGGAATTGAAAAAATTAGTGCTGCGAGGTAACTAGAGATGCCGGTCAGAAAAATTCCCAGATACGGCTCAGGTCAGAAGAATCTGGGCAAGTTCGCAAGCGTAAAGACCGGTCGTGTGGCTTGGTACGAGGCACTGACTGAGAGGGACTGCATGTACTTGCTAGACTTCGACCCTGACGTGATCTCTTGGCGCGAACAGCCGCTCCGAATTCGCTTTACTTATCGGGGCAAGACCCACCGTTACACACCTGACCTTGAGGTTCACCGTGGTGCCAAAAAACAACTCATTGAGGTAAAGCCCAAACACAAAGTGGATAGCGGAGAGTGGGACGTTCTGTTTCGAGCAGCCTCATCTGTCTGCGAGCAAGAAGGCTATGAATTCCTGGTTCTCACTGAAGAAGTAATTAGATTGCAGCCTCGGCTTGAGAACGTAAAACTACTCTGGAAGTACGCCCGGATGCCGGTCCTCCCGCACCACCAAATCATGTGTAGCCAATTCTTCCAAAGCCGGAAGGACGAACTGGTTACGCTCAGTGATCTCGTTCAGCTCTTCACGAGGAAACAGATGCCCGCGCAAACGCTCTACTCACTTCTTTTTTGGGGAGCTCTTGATTTCGATCTAATGCAGCCGCTCGACCAGTGCAGTCAAATCACACTCCCTTCGACGACCAGCTTAAAGGGTGCGAATAGGAAGGCTTCCTAATGTTACAACACCGGCTTAGTAGAAACATGCACATCACACTCCGAAACCGGGAGTACG
Source organism: Pyrinomonadaceae bacterium (assembly GCA_963724185.1). Taxonomy (GTDB): domain Bacteria; phylum Acidobacteriota; class Blastocatellia; order Pyrinomonadales; family Pyrinomonadaceae; genus PSRF01. Next base: position 1,808,507 of record CAVRTN010000004.1, read on the forward strand.
TGATTGAGAAGCGCCTACCTGACAGGACAATCCGAATCAAGGATGTTCTCACCGATGAACGCACCGCCATGCCCGAACAGGAACTGATTGATGCGCTATTCGAAAAGGGTGCTGAACTTCTAGGTCATGACCGTAATCAGGATGCACTAAAACAGCGCCTCGAAAAGACAGGGGTTTGCGATATTGCAATACTCAAAGAAGATGATCCAAGAAAGATTCAACTGCTACGGCGTCTCTCATACGTTGAAGCAGCTTCTGGGGCACGGTTAGATAAGAGGACGGATGAAACTCTCAAACCCATCATTGATAAGGTCGCTTTGGTTATAAGCGATCCTAAGCCTCCTTCGACGACGTCTCTTTACAGATGGTTGAGTTTCTACGACAAGTCCGGCCGGGATGCGAGATCACTTGTGCCTGCGACAAAAGCCCGCGGGAACCGAAAACGCCGCTTCCTAGGTAGATGCGCCCAAAAAGGGGATTTGAAAAACAATCAGAAGGCCCAAGAGCGAGCGTCCAAGGTCGCAGAGTTGCTCGACAATGCAATCGACGAAGTCTACCTCAAGGATCAACGCTTCACAGTCCGCGCAGTCCATGACTCGTTGACCGCAAAAATCGATGACACTAATCGCTTTAGAGAGCCCGACGATCAACTCCCGCTTCCTGACAGAAGCAGTCTCCATGACGTTGTCAACAAGCTCGATGATTACGATGTGATTGAAGCGCGTTACGGTAAGAAGATCGCTGATGAGAAGTACCGCGCTGTTCTTCAGGGAGCCAGACCCACGAGACCGCTTGAGCGAGTTGAATGCGATCACACTACAACTGATCTTTTCGTCGTCGATCCAGTAATGATGCTACCTATCGGTCGAGCCGTCCTGACTTGGATGATTTGTGTCTACACGAAGATGGTCCTTGGCTTCTATATCAGCTTTAATCCACCGAGTTACCTCACAGTAATGGAATGTCTAAAACACGCAATCAGGCCCAAGACTTACGCCCGCAGAAAATATTCAAGCATCAGGAACGACTGGGGAGCATACGGGATTCCCGAAGTACTGGTGGTGGACAATGCCCGCGAGTTTCATGGCCGGAACTTAGAAGATGCCTGTCATCAACTTGGCATTGTTCTTCAATATAGCCCAAGGGGTAAGCCATGGATTAGAACGACTGTCGAACGGAGCTATCGCACGATCGCCACCCAGTTGCATCACCAAATGCCAGGCACAACGTTCTCGAACATCATTGAAAGAGCCGATTGTGAACCGGGGAAGACGGCCATAATTACGCCCGACGTTTTGGATGAAATCACCCATAAGTGGATCGCCGATATCTACCAGGTTTCCGCACATAGGGGTATCAGGGACGTTCCAGCTCTGCGCTGGGAAAAAGGCATCACAGAGTGGCCTCCTGCCCTGCCGGTTAACAGCGAATTCCTTGACGTCGCTCTGGGATACACGGAGGAGAGGGTTGTCTCAAATAGAGGAATTGAATTAGACAACCTCTTCTATAACGACGAAGAGCTCGCTATGGTCCGGCGAACACTCGAACCGCATAAGAAAGTCATCATCAAGCGCGATCCATCGGACCTGTCGCTTATCCATGTCTACGATGAGAAGCATGTTAAGTATCTGGCAGTCCCAGCCGTAGATCAGAACTACACCAAGGGACTGACCCTCTATCAACACACAGTCATAAGTAGATATGTTCGCGAGCGATTAAAACGAAGCGTCGACGTGTTTGCTCTTGCCCGGGCGAAGCGGGAAGTTCAAGAGATTGTCGAACGTGAGTGGAATGCAGCAGGTGGCAAACTGTTAACCCGGAAACGCGCGGCGCGCTTTTTGAAAGAGGGTGTGCAGAACAACCGCGAGGGCATCGAGCGACTAAACGGCGATAGTTCCGAATCAGCACCGCTTCGAATTAGTGCGCCGACGAAGCCCAAGCTGCTGCTTGCCAATTCCTCAGACAAGCGAATATTAGACATCGAAACTCAATGGAGCCCGACTGACACGGGTGGCAAAGAGGAGCCCTCGAATTTGCATCTTGTACGGCCCGCCGAGAATTTAGCGGCAGTAGTCGACACAGCGAGTTCCAGCAAGAATCGTAGAGCGAGCAAAAAACTTGCTAACAAGAAGTCGGATACCAAGCGTGATTCAACCTCAAGAACGAAAAAGAAGACAGCTAAGCCCGAGGCCAACAAACATACACCGATACCGGCCGCCCAGCCTCACGAGAAGCTCGACATGACCGGCTGGAGCGGTAATTACGACCTGCCAAAATAGGAGATATCTCGAAATGTCTAAAAGAGCAACGGATCGCACAAAATATAAGAAGATGCCTGTCGAGGACCGGATTCAAATGGTGGAAAAGCTCTACATACACTTTCCCCGGAACATCGCTGCTTTGAGCGCTATTAAGGACTGCCACTACCACGCCCAACTGTCCAAAGAGTCAGAAGGAATGATAATCCAAGGCGATACTGGGGCTGGTAAGACTACGGTGGTGAAATTATATATGAGGGATTACCCGAGGAATGTGACAGAAGAAGTAACGATAGTGCCTGTGTTGTATGCCAACGTTCCTGTACCGGCGACCTGCAAGAGCTTGGTGACTGCACTACTTAAGGCCATTGGGGATCCTGCTCCAGACAGGGGATCCCAGATTTCGCAGACTCTTCGATTGAAGAGATACATGGAAGCCTGCAAAGTCGAACTGCTAATACTGGATGAATTCCAACATTTCCAAGATCGTGATTCACTCAAAGTACTCAAAACCGTTTCCGATTGGCTCAAGGTTCTCATGGACGAGACTGGGGTCCCGATCGTGTTGGCTGGCTTGCCCTACTCACACACAATTCTCGATTCCGAAAACAATGAGCAATTGCGTCGAAGGTTCGCTGTAAGAATTGAACTTGACCCTTTCCGCTTCAACACGTCTCGGGAACGCCAAGACTTCCGACGTTTTCTAAATATCATCGATGAAAAACTTCCTCTAGCGGCGAGCTCTGATTTAGCCGACCCAGGTACGGCTCTCTGTATTTATGAAGCGACTAACGGCGTGGTAGCGCACGTAATGAAATTGTTACGACGTGCAACCGTAATTGCTCTGGAATCAAAGTGCGAGAGGTTATCTCTGGAAATGCTCGCACTCGCATACGAGCAACGACTCGCCGCCAACAATCCTGGAAAGGCAAACCCCTTTGGCGATATAGCGCTGGTAGCCTGACGCGAATGAGTAATGCCATAGAGGGGAACTTCTAGTGCTATGAGGTCGATCAACTGTTCGTGGGCCTAGACGCGCACCCCCTCTAGGCTCTTCGCTTACCACGACGGAATCAATGTTAGTCGTTCGTGCCAGACCCATAGATGACGAAAGCTACTTGGGTTTCCTGGTTAGACTCACCGAGCTCAACTTTTACGAAACGCCACTCTGGATAGTGAAAGAAGGAGGGCTTCGCGGGGAACCCTTCCCTGGCGTTTGCTCGTTTGTTTTAGATACTGAACTTGACCTTACACCACTCGCCCAGCTGACTGGAATAGGTCTAGATGGCCTGCAGGACCTGCTCTACCACCCGGCCGATGATAAATACGGCGTAAAGGTTTTTGGCCAACGCCTGCCCCGCCATTTACTCCGGTTTGGAAGATCAAGAGTGTGTCCCGAGTGTCTCCGGCAATCAAATTATTGCCGGAGGCAATGGGATTTCGCAGTCGTCACCTCAGTGCCCGATTCATCAGATCTTGCTCCTTGAAGATTGCCATATATGCGGTAGCAAGATTACATGGAGGCGAAAACAGGTTAGCGTTTGCAGCTGCGGTGCTGACTGGCGCGAAGCGCGGATGGCACCCCTGCTCGAATGCGAGACGGCAGTCTCGCGACTTATCTATCAGAAGTTCGGACTGCATGAGACACGCACTCAGTAAACGACAATCCCCTTTATTGTTTAGATTTGCCCTCTATTCTGGAGGCGCTTTTTCTGACAATTAGTCAACCAAAGGGACGTATTGACACAAAGGGTAGATCCATATTGCCAAGAAAGAAGACTCGGGAAGTTCATGACGAATTATTAATAGCCTTCGCTGTTTTTGAGAGATGGCCAAGGAACTTCCACAGATTTCTCGATCAAGTGCGCTCTCAAAGCAAATCGTCAAAAACAAAATCCGGTTTGAATAATAATTTCGGCGGCGTGTATCGACACCTGCACGTCCCTGGAAAGCTTTCTCCGTCTCTGTCTCAAGTACTGAGGAGTGAATTTGAGAGGTATGTGTCAGAGTACTGGGACGATGGATACCTGGCGCGGTCTAAGTGGTTTAAGGCGAGCAAGTTTACTGGCAGGTATATATCTCAGAGAAAGGCCTGTCGCAAGCTTGGCCTAAAGGCCGACGTTCTTGAGCGTTTTGTAACTAGCGGCAAGCTAAAGGCCGTAGTCAGAAGAAACGGCCGCAGGAGATTGTTCCTCGTTGAAGCTGAAAGCGTCGAACAGCTAAAGCTCGAGCCACCGCTGGAGCTAAAGCGTAACCGAAAGTTGGGGCCATCTCGGTGGTTTTCCATTAACGAAGTTGCAGAACTCCTAGGCATCAGTCGTCTGAGTGTTGTGCGATTGGTAAAGGGATCGCTCCTTATCTCAAAACATGGTCCTTCAGCCGATCAGAGGAGGGCGGTTTGGAAGTTCGATAAGGAGATGGTCAATAGTTTTCTAACTGGAGTGCTTCGCACTACTAAGACAGGGCCCAAACGCGATTCTGGGATCGCTCTTCAGAGCTTTACCGTCGTTTCAAATGTGGTTGGGCGCAGACTTGCAGGCTCCGGCTACGGAGTGCACACCCTTGTTGGCGATATTCTAAATGGCCTGCTAATCCCGAGAGCTGAAACTCCGGGTAAATCTGGGTTATCACGATTGCAATTCTCTCGTGAGGAGGTCCACCAGCACATCAATACACGCGCGGATCGTAGAAAAGAGAGTCCCTGGATAGTCGCAGGAGCGAAGAAATTGGGCATACGGGCAGAAGTAGCGCAATTTTTAGCCAGTAAAGGGCTGATGGAGACAGGTGCAAAAGCATGCCAAGGAAACCCATCGACCGCAATCACTCGTGAGGGAATCCTCTTCTTTGAATCCACACACTTGTTCGCATTCGATTTGGCACGTGCACTCGGTACTACAACAAGTCTTCTTATCCGAGCTTTACGAGCATTGGATGTCCATCCTATCTCAGGCAAATCAATTGATGACGGTCCGCAGTATGTATTCAGAAAAGCGGATCTTGACCCGGTTGACTGGAGCAAATTCATTACAATCTTTCCGGGCAAGAAAAAAAGTAAAGCAGTCTTAACCGCCGGATTCGTTCGAGGCAGTGGAACTTATTTGACTTTTTAGGGAGGCTATCCGGAGAACCGGCTATCGCAGTTACAGTGTCATTGCTATTAACAGTTCTGACTACTGTAAACCTCATCAGACTAGCAGCTGGCATCGTACTGCTACGTAAGCTTTCAGCACTACTGGACGGTGGTCAGCACAATTTGATAATACTGCTCTTGGTCCATATCCCGCTAGTGGGCAATAACTCGATTGAAGCCGGGGTCGAGTTCTCAGGGTAAAACAAAAAGAAGCCCCTTTCGAGAAGCCACGAGTCAGTGCGGTCGTACAGCGGAGGCAATTCTCATTTTTTCTCACTCCATACGCTTACATATTCACACCACCAATAGCGACTAGCCGCCTATATCACCTAGCCCGTCCTGTCACCAAGGTTCCTTTTTGCTTAGACCTCGAGGGGGGTTGTCCCAAATGCAGTCTGCGCCGTACCAGCTGCGTCCGCTAACGTAACCTTCCTGATCAGTCAGTAGAAGATCTGCCGGTTTCGAATCTCGATTCCTCTACACAACTCAAACACCAACAACAAGGCGGACCACAATTCGCGACAAAGCGGCGAAGTGTCGGCTGTGAATTGGGCACCCCAAATGAAACTTATCCGGCGCCTTTGCGGACGTAAGTCTTCAGGGTCACAACTGTTTCCAGAATAAACCTCAGTACTCCAGACCACCTCAAATGAAATTGCTTATTAGACTCAAGCCCGAAAGAGACGAGAGTTTTATTGGCTACATTGTGCGACTAACCGAAGCAAACTGGTATGAAACACCCTCCTGGATATTCTCATTGAGCGGAATTGATTACATGGAGCTTCAATGGAAGTTCACGTTTATCTTCAGCCGATCTGAGAAACTCGAGAGGCTAGCTAAGCTCACGGGATGCACGCTTGACGATCTAGTATCCCTCTTGTACTTACCTGCCAAATCGCAAATCCCTCATGAAGATAACCACGAATTTGATTTCTTCGGAGCTCTGCTCAATCGCTCGATCATCCGCCCGCACTGTCCTAAGGTTTGCCCCAAGTGTCTCGCCGAGGTTGGCTATTCACTACGCATCTGGGAATGCTCTCTTGTGACAGCATGTCCAATTCATAAATGCGTGCTTCTTGACAGTTGCCCTGCATGCAATCGCCGTATCAAGTGCGTTAGGAACAAGCTAAGCAGTTGCTCTTGCGGGTGTGATTGGAGAGAAACTACTCTGACGACTCTACCTGAAGAGCAGTTGGCTGTGTCGCGTCGCATTTATCAACTTTGCGGCGCCATCCCAAAGATAAAATCATCAGCTCAATGGGACAATCCTTTGCAGGGCCTTGGTCTCCGAGACTTCACCCTCGTCGTGGTCTTCATTGCCGGACTATTTGGAAAACTGTCATGGGCGACTGGTCGACCATCAAGATCGATAAAGCTGCGAAACACAGAACTTCATACTCTCTTCACCAAAGCGCACAAGGTATTCGAAAATTGGCCGCATAACTTCCATCAGTTTCTCAGGGTGCAATCAAAAGGAAAGAAGCGACTTAGTCCCCACAACGGCCAACTCGATACTGCGCTAAAAAGAGAATTCGGTTCATTCTACGAGCGGTTGTACGAGGATCTGCGTGAGCCCCAATTCGGCTTCATGCGCGAGGCATTCGCGGAGTTTTTGACGAAAAGAGTGAAGTCGCACTCCGACCCGAGGGCTACAGTGCCTTCGCAAGGCTCAGACAGCTACATTGCAGTCGCTCAAGCACGACGCCTACTGAAGATTACTCACCGCGCAATGTTCGATCTGATTAAGACCGGCAAGATTGATTTTGTTATTAGAAACCAAAGGATGGTCTTGCGATATCTCCTTCGCCTATCCGACGTTGAAAAGGTGAAAGAGACATTCGACCAAGCCATTAGCTCTCGGACGCTCGCGAAACAACTTGGAGTGGACTGCAAAGCGATACACCGGCTTGTAATGGAAAGATCTTTGCCAACGAAGCCAAGAAGAGCAACAGATGGTTACCACACGATCAAGTTTGAAGTGGATGCTGCTGAGAGACTATCGAAGAAACCGCAGGAACTACCTACAGGATCTGAGAATTCGCTCCTACATGTAAAATCGGTAGGAAAGTGAAGAAGGGACAAAGAACTACCGAGCTCCAGGTGATATCCGCTTAACCATCGCTGAACAGGTTAGAGGGAATCCGCGTTTTCAACCTAAAAGCGCGATGCGCTGCCCCTTCAAAGCAGCGAGGATTTCAAAAGATTTATGAAACAGGCCTTTTTTCCTGGCGTTGCTTTTCTAAGATAAGTGTCAAATCGTGAACTGAACGTTTTTGAATACGCAGACCTGGTGAACTCTCTCGCACCGTAAGCCATCTTGTCGTAGAACTCCTCAAAAACATAACTGTAGTCAGTGGTGGGTGAATAATCGCAAGGATCAAGAGACTCGGTAGCTAGGATCGCAACTATCGCTTTCTCAACATTTGAGAGTGTGCCTTGGCTTGAGTTTTCGCAGACAATTTTTGCCGCGACTTGTAACTGTTCCTGCCATATACCTGCGGTGTAAAAACGTCCCGGGACGTCTCCCCAGGATCCCAGCTGGTCCAGCCGACCGGCGATCGAACGAATCGACTCATCATTCGTTGCGCAAGGCTTGTGGCGAATCGACGCCAATGAATCCTTTCGCAGTTTTTCATACGTCGAACGAAGGGCCACTCTTGCCTCAAGGAGCCCTGGCAATGAAGTCCGTGCCTCTTGCGTATGTTCTGGGACTTCCGTTACCCACCTACCGCTGACCGTATCGTTGTAGGGCAGCCGAAATTTAGTTTCTTTCGGGTATGGTGAATTGCTTACAGCATAATAGACGGGCAGATCAATCTCACCACCAAGAGGGTTTCGCCTACTCTCTACCAACCTGACCAACTCCGACGAAAGAGTCGGTGTGCCGTAAATTGCCTTGATGACATCACCGGGGGCCATGCCGGCAAAATACGCGGAACTGTTTTCTTGAACGGCAGTGACAACAGGAATCCGGCTCAGCGGAGGGCGACAATAGTTGGCGTTTGCATTGGGTCTTGAACACCATTCCGCTCGCCTCTTTGCTTCGTCTTCCGGTACGCCAGAATAGTTCATATCTCTGATCTTAATTCCCAATTCGGCGATAACAGTTTCAGGCCCCAACTCAGGATTAGCTAAACGCGGGCTGTTGTCAGACTTCTTTTTCTGTTTGGTGTCAGCCTTCTGATTGGCACGCTGAGTGGAATTCAAATTGGTCGCCGCGGAACCCGGTGCTGAGACACTTCGTTCGAACGAGAGAACCGTCATCGAAAGGAGCGCTGACAAGACAAAAACAAAGACGATCTTACAAATATGTATCTGGTATGGCATGTCTTCTCCTACCGCAGGCAAGCTGAAACTTTTCCATGCATTCCGGATTTGGAAAACGATATCGCGAGGAACTTCTCCAAATCAAAACTGTCTTCCAATTCGAGCAAAAGCGGTGTGTCCAAGTTTGATTGGAATTCGCTGCTCAAGCACTTGCAAGAATTCGGGCCGGCTGCCCGGGAGATGCCGGGAAGCTTTTGGCGACATTCTTTTATGAAAAAACTATCTTCGCCGTTTTGAGCCTGGATTGAAGCCTGACTATTTGCAGCACGCCACAGGTTTTCGGCGAAGTGTCTAGTGGCGACGCTGTTGCACCCATACCGATTGAGGAAAGCACTGGAGTCATCACGGGAGTCCAGTGTCGCCTTTATGAAGTCATCAAAGTTCGCCGTTTGCCGATTTAGCAGGGCGCCAATGAACTGCTGAGAGAAAATGAGGCCCATGCGAGTATTGGCTGCATTAAAGCTAGTAGCGAATCTTGGTTCCGCATACATTCCGGTTCCGACGATTTTTCGGTCAGTAACTATCGGCGTCGAATAAGAGCCGACAATTTGACCTCGACGATTCAGCAGTGTCGTTACTTGGGTATCGTAACTTTCAGAAAGGTACGTTATCTCAACCCTGTCTTTCGGTAAGAAACGCTGGCAGTTATTTGAAAAGCTCCTGACGAAGGATATTAGCGCAACGTTAAATTTGAAATCACTAGTGCTCAAGCGTTCGAATCTGCCGTCGTAGACGTAACCAAACAGGTTATGCATCTTGAGACCCGAGGGGTCGAACGCAGGTCTCTGCGCCACAATCTCTGCTGGAGGAGGTGCGGGTTTTTTCGGCGCCGTGGAAATCCGTCTAGTCGGTGGCGTCGGTTTCTTGCGCTGCGCTTCCGCGCTCGAGTTCCCGAGGAACAGGAGCGAACACAGGAGAGCAAGGCTTCCGCTTGCGGTCTTTGATAAGTGTTTCATGGCTTTAGATCTCCTAAGATATCCTGACTACCCTGGCCGTAGTCGCGGAAACCCCCTTCCCATGACCCGACGCTGAACCAAATGAGGGTCAATCGCTACATTCGCTAAGAATCGTGCACTACCAACGACCTTTGCGGAGATCGAAAGACATGCCAATCGATGAGTGTTTGATCGATGTCTTCGTCGCAAATTTGGTGCGGTGGCGCAATCCGGGCGACGTATTTCCGTTAAGCACTACGGTCCCCACCAAGCTAGTGGCACCTCCCGCGATTCAAGGTGCGGATCAAAGCGCGCCAGCCCGCGCCACTGGCTAACTCCTAATTCTCAAAGTGCCGGAATTGCTGACTTGGCCATGCACTTTTATTCTTATGGTGCAGGTGCCGACCGAGAGGCTGTCCGGTAGTCTGAAGATAACCTGCGTAAAGATGGAATTAGGCACCAGCCTTACATCCTCAGCGGTTAGATCGTGACTTTGGTTGTTGCTGTCGATCAAATTCACTACGACTGAAGAAGAAGTTTCGCCTAGTGCGAGTTGAAGGTTCATCACAAAAACAACGACCCTCGTGTTTCGATCGACTCCAAGATTAAGGAGATCGGCCCCATTCACGACTGGGAATGGGTCTCTTAAAAACAGCAACGAATCAAGGGCCGCCACCTGGTCCAAGACCGGACCAGAATCCTCCAAGAGCAGTTGGATCGGTGTGGGCGTCGGGGTCGGCGTTGGTGTCGATGTCGGCGTCGGCGTCGGCGTCGGCGTCGGCGTCGGAGTGGGCGTTGGCGAGGGTGTTGCCGTGCCAACGGTAGTCAGCGCATCTGGAGACGGAGGTGGCGCCTCAACATTTCCAGCGTTGTCGCGGGCGACTGAGTAGAATCCGTAGGTTGTATCTAGCTCGCCTCTGAATTGCGTGCTGGTAGTCGTAGTGCCTGACAACAAAGGCTGATACGGTCCATTGTTAGCTGAAAAGAAGATGTCATAGTTCAGCAAGCCGGACCCGTTCGACGTATCCAGACCTGACCACGATACGGTGAAGGTCGGACTGGGCTGCGTAATTGGTAATGAATTGATTGCGCTATTGGGCGCTTCGGAATCGATGGTGTTGCTGACGATGTTGGTGTTGATCGGCGCCTCGGTGTCGAACGTGATGGTCGCTTCGTTATGAATCACCGTCCCGGTGACCACCGTAGCTTTCGGTTTGATAGTGAACGTGACGAAACCCTGCCCGTCGTTGCTGTCGTTGTTGGGCGGTAGTAAACCAAGGTTGGCACCGTTTGGTTGCTCGCCCGTCGCTGGGTCAATTGCTGTTAATGTCCAGGTGACCGTGCCGGTTGAGATGTCGACGCCGGCGCTTATGTCTACGAGCAGACTGCCGAGGTCTGGACCGAGTTGAACGCGCTGTTGAAAGAAGGCGCGATTCTCCGGAACCTGGAAGCGATACTGCTTGAACCCGATTTCTCGCAATCGCAAAGTGCGCGGTTCAAGATTCGGATTAAGCTGGTCCGTGATGCGCACTCGTTGAGCATAGGCGGTTGCAGCCGCTCGGTTTTCAAAGTTTATGGTGTAAGGAATTTCCTGTTGAACTGAAACAAACCTTGGTTCACCGAAGCCGTCGGGCGAGAGTTTTTCGTTCGGGTCGAGCGCACGCCTGATGTTTATCAGGCTAAATGGATTATCGGGGCAGTCGGTCAGGCAGTCCACAGCGCCTCTCGCACACACCCCGAGATTCCAGCCGCTAGTTATGATGTCCAAAGCAGCAGCCACACGTCCCGCAACCCCGGGCGATTCAACGGTGTCCAAGACGATACCCGACGCAAGCGAGGCTGCAACTCCGAAAGCGCAACAACCCCCCTGAACCCCGCATTGAGCGCTACACCCGCTGACGGCGGACTCAAACAATGCATTGCAAACCGGTTCAGCGGTCGACTCAACTATTTGCGAAACAACACGCGCCACACTCTGTTCTAGGATGGCGTGCTTTAATGTACGCCCGGGGTTTTCGGCAAGTTGCTCGAAGACGCCATCGTAGTATCCGAGGCTGACAGCAATTGCCTCGATTGCCTTAACCCAAGTTTCCGGGTCCGACAACGCCGCCGCTAGCTCGGGCGGTAGGAGAGTCTTATTTTTTATATGTTGTTGACGCTGGAACTCCGCTGTTTCTACAAGACTGTCCATCGCCTCTGCCAGCGTCTGCCCGCTTGCATCGACACGCAGATATGGCGTCCCCTCATTTAGACCGCGGACTTCTGTGTCGAATAGGAGGGTGTCGCCGGGAGCCAAATCTCGCTGGACGAACGAATCGGATGTATAGTTCCTGTATCTTACGTTCGTGATCGGATCGTTAATCCAATTCACTCCTGGGAAGTCCGTTTTTCTCGGAAGCGATGTATTGGGCCTTTGTGTAACGATTACTACGCGGTCATTACTACCGATGACAACGATATCTATTTTGATCGCGACATATTGGATATCGACGTTTCCCAGATTTCTGACTTCACTGTAGAAATTTAAGGGCCTCGCCGGACGAATCGTCAAATTGTTAGGCTTGTTTATGGTCGGCTTGGAGAGCACAGCCTGCTCAATCGTCACCGAGCCGCTTCGCGTTGACGTTTGCCCGCCCGGATTCGTCAGAATCACATTATAAAGACCTCTTGGAGCATTGGTGAATCGGAACCGCGCTTTCACCGTCGATGAATTGACGCGAATAACTTGCGCTGCGTTCAAAGTTGTACCGCTGCCGAACAGTTGAACGGTTGCGCCTTCTTCGAAGCGCGCGCCTTTAAGCGTGATGGTGACTTGCCCGTTGTCGCCGATACGATTCGGACTCACCGAAGTGATGCCGAAAGGAATCACTTCCGCACTTATAGTTACGCCTTGCGGTGAAGGAAGGGAAAACTCGCTGCGTGCCAGCGTGAAGTAGTTCCCTGCCTGCGAATTAGGTACGATCACCTCCTGAGTAGCTTCGTTCGAGCGGCTGAACGAGAAATCAAAAGAAGTACGATTCGCGAGTAGCCCGAATCGCGCGAATAGCTCATTGGCCGAACCCGTTTGCCCTTCCAGAGCGAACCGCACGGTCTCGTTGGCGGGAGCGTTAGTCTTGTAAAACTTCTCCTGTCCGGTGAGCAAAGTCGTATTGCGCGGAACACCAATTTGCAGCTCAGTCACATCGATCGCCGTTTGCGGATTGGCGGCCGCGCTGTTGTTGCCATCATTCGTTTCGCGCACTCTGTTTTGCACATCCGTCCTGACAATAACGTTGTAGTTCCCCAGGCTGATGGCGGGAAGAGTCGTGGTTAGTTGGCCGTTATAGCTTAGTCCGGCGCCGATGGGACCGATTTGTGTTTCCCTGCCGATCAGAATGTCGCCGATGTCCCAGGTTTGGTCGGACGATAAATAGACCGCGTCATTCCACAAACCCGTGGCCGGATTAGCGCCGCTGTTCTCGATAGTCCACTTAACAGTTATCGGTTCACCGGGCGAACCGCTCGCCGGAGGAACGATGCTGGATACAACCAAATCGGCTGGCGGCGTTAGATTAAAGACGATGCCATCCGCCGCGCTGTTGTTGTTTTCAGTTGACTCGGCGATTTCGTTGCGACGGTCTGTCCGCACAAAGACGTAATACTGCCCGGTGAATCCTTGGGGCACAAAGACTGACAGTGAGTCGTTGGAAGTGGTCTGACCGTTTAAGGAGCCGTTGTGTTGTTTGGATCCGATCACGCGGTCTGACGGGTCATCGATTTGATCCAGCGAGAGCACCACTTCATCTATCCAATGTGAGCCGACCGTGGGATTGACGCCGTTGTTCATGACCGTCCAGCTCACCGTCATATCCTGCCCGGAAAAGGCGGTTGCCGGCGCATCAACCATCGTCACGGTTAGATCGACAGGGGGCGCTTGAATTGTCAGGGTGCTGGTGCGCAGGTTGTTGTCTTCACGCTGACCTTCAAAAACGTTGCTCAGATAGTCGCTTTGAACAATCAGAAAATAATTTCCGGGTGGCACAACTGGTAACGTCGCCTGCACCTGACGATTGTAGGTTGCGCCAATTGCCAGTGGACCGGCCGCTGGGGCGGTTGCGAGTCGCAGGTCATCGTTGCCGAGAACTGCATCGCTTGAGAAGTAGACTGCATCGCCCCAAGTCGGATTGTTGACGGCAGTAGTTCCCTGGTTAGCAATCGTCCAGTCCACAGTGACTGTTTGCCCGCCAACCGCATTCGCAGGCGAACTCGCGGTCTGCACCAGCAAGTCAGGAAGGCTGTTGCTGATCACTATTAGCTGCGAGCCAAAACCTGTGTTGTTCGCATTGTTGGTGCATTCTTCTACTAGTTGGTTGGCGTCGGTTAGCACAGTCACAAAGTAGCTGCCCTGGGCCGCGTTTGGAATTGTGAGGTTTTCTGTCCGCGTGTAACTTCCACCATTGTTTAGGGCGCCACCGTGATCGAAGGAGCCAATCAGCAACGCCGTCGCGCTATCAAAAGTTTGTGTGGGACTTAAGTACACGCGGTCGGTCCACTGCGTCGCCAGGGTTCCGCCGGCGCCCTGGTTCGCCACTGTCCAATTCACATTAATCTGTTGACCAGCATCTCCCGTAGCCGGCTCGGCCCACAGTTGTCACCCGCAGATCTGGAGTAGCGTCCAGAATCTGAATTGAACGCGGCAGGCTCGAGTTGTTGGCTTCAGCGTTAAGGTTTGGGTCAAACTCGAAAATCTGCCGCCGGCTGTCAGCTAACACATAAAGGTGGTACGTGCCGCCAATACAAGACGGCACTGTGACATTCGAGGTCACATCGTAAGTTAAGCCCGGACCAAGGGCGCTGCTTCTAAAAACACTGGTTAAGAGCATGTCGCTTTCGGAGTCAAGCGTTTGGTCCAACGATAAATAGACTGCATCGAACCAGTTAGGCGCAGCTTCAAAAGCTCCCTGATTCTTGACGGTCCAGCTTATGCTGATGGGTTGATTGGTGAAGCCGCTCGCGGGGGCCACCAGAGCATTCTGGATTACCAAATCCGGCGGAGTGGCGCGGATGAGCATTGGTGAACCGGGCTGCACACGATCATAGTTCGCATTGTTAGTTTCGTTGTTGAACTCGTAAACCTGGTTATCGCCGTCAGCCAGGACGAACACGAACCAGTCGCCCGCGATGTCGTTAGGTAAAGTAGTATTGACGTTAGTTACCGTGTAGCCTTCATTCTGAACCAGAGCCCCGCTTCTAGCCCGCGAGCCAACCAGCCTGTCCGTATTCACGTCGAGAGTTGCGTCTTGCGAAAGGTAAATCTTATCCAACCAGTTCGTTTGATCCGGTGGGGTGACACCGTCGCCGTGATTTTCAACGCGCCAGTTCAGTGCCATCTGTCCGCCGGCAAAGACTTCTTCCGGAGCCACCACACTGATTGTCTGCAAGTCAGGAAGGGTGGGCGTGTTGATTTGAATTGGACGGGCCATGCCATAGTTGTTCTCGTTATCGTCTTCGATAACCTGGTGGGGGAAACTGTTCGAACGGTGGTTGCTACCGTCTCCATCCGTCCAAACGACGATCTTGTACTGACCTACCAAACCATGTGGGATTTTGACTTCCGCCGTGGCGGTATAACTTTCTCCGGCGGACAGATAACTGATATTGGTCACCGGAATTTTGAAAGGGTCTTCAATCTCCGGGACGTTATCAAGAGAGATATAAGCAAAATCGAGCCACGAGGGAGCGTTGGTGGGGCCGCCTCCGATATTTTTGACGGTCCATTGCACCAAAATGGTCTGGCCAAAAACCGCGCTATTCGGCGCAACGATGCTATCAACTACCAAATCGGGTTTGGGTGATCGCGTTATGTTAATGGGTCGGGCAACAAAATTATTGTCTTCGTGAATGCCCTCGTTGATTTGATTATTCGCATCCGTCTGAACAAGCAGGAAGTAAGGTCCATCCTGACTAATCGCGTTTCGAGCGATGGTGAGGGTTTGAATGCGATCTGCTGTTTGATTTACATCCAAATTGCTATTGAAGGGAAACTCTCCGACGAGCGTATCGTTCCCGATCTGATTGTCGTTTGAGAGAAAGACTCGGTCCGTCCAGGGAGCATCAGCCCGCGCTAGACCTTCGTTCTTGACGGTCCAGGAAATGTTAAAGGCAGCGTCTGTTTGAGTACCGGTCGGCACACTAGCAGCCGAAACTATCAAATCGGGCTTAGGGGCCAGCACTGTTAACGTTGCCGAAGGGGCGCTGGTTTGATAGGACGCTATGATCAAAGAAGTGGCGTCCGCGGCCGGAACAGATGTGGTAACGGTGAAAGTTCCGGAGGTTTGTCCCTCAGGAATAGTGAATGACGCTGGGACCGTCGCAACGGCTATGTCATCGCTACTGAGACTAACTTCCGCACCGCCGGGAGGCGCCGCTGAGGCGAGCGTTACCGTACCGGTGGAGGATTGGCCGCCATCGACCAGGCTCGGGTTGAGACTAAACGACTGGATTGCGCCAGGCGTACACTTGCCCGCATTACCGGCCTCGTAAATCGCCTGAATCTCCTGGAGCGACAACACACGACCATAAAATGCAACCTCGTCAAGCCTTCCCTGAAAAGGATTATTATCGACTTGAACTCTTCCCAGAGTTAACCGTGGGGGACTCGTAAGGCTTTGCGTTCCACCCGTTGCTAAGGCGACATGTACACCGTCGACGTAAAGTTTCATCTCCCCGGTGTTTCTGAGCCGAGTGGCCGCAACGTGATGCCAGTTTCCGTCAGCGACAGAACCGCTTCTGATCGTCACATCGGGATTGCCTACGCCAAAAAGAACTTTTCCATTGCGAAGCGTAACACCGAAATCATTGGTGACGGTTTGAACCTCACCATCGACCAAACCTCTTCCCTCATACCACTGACCGCTGTCAGAGCCGACGATTTGGATTGTGTTCAGCCAGAATTCGATCGTGAAATCATCTTGGATGGATCGACTCACTGACACATAATCGTCAGCGCCGTCAAAGCTGAAAGCCTGGTGGACTAACCCCGCAGAAAACGTCGTTCCGTTTTGTAGGACACCATTGTTGACGCCTAACACATCACTGGCATTTCCTTCCGCCTTCCACCAGGCCACAGCACCCGAAGGCAACGATGAACAGGGTGAAGGTTCGGACAGGATGAACGAAATGCTGTCGGAGTAACCATCGTTATATGAGCCCTGGAACCGTGTAGTTTGCAAGAGCACCTCTACTGACCTTGTGCCTGCTGGAACCGTGCCAGTCGACTTTCTCTCCAGAAGTGCTGTGACGTTGTTTCTCTCAGAAGCTGTCACATAACCGATTGAGGCCGAGCCAAGAGCGACATTGGCAGCATCCTTGAACATAGCAACCACCCGCGGTGAGTCATTTTGTGGTCCGAAGCCTCCTATAAAACCGCTCAATTTGAACAGTTGAGTGCCGCTGTCAATTTGGCTCGCACAATTTGACAGATCGATGAGTTGAGAGCCGCTTGAAGTTTCCGTAAAGCCCGCCACGAAGAGAAAAGTTCCGCGATTGGCTGGGCCAGGATCTGTGTTAGCAGGAAAGCCGCCGGCGGCGCCCCACCTGGCCAGGGTAAATTCCCCCGTTTCATTCTCCCATGCTGAAACATCATGGTTTATGGATCCATCCGCGGTGGCCGTTGGATCAGCTTCGGCGTCGCCATTGACAATGAGATTGCTACCCCGCGTACAGATTGGGATCGCAGTTGCGAGGAACGGATTATTTGACAATCCGGCCGCGTGTTCCACAGTTGAGGTATTGGTTTTCCTGTTTCGCTCCGAGCGCACGCTCGTATCGAACGCGATCACCAGGAACCCAGCTAACGCGAAGAATACTCCTAGTCTTCGGCATAACATTTTGCTACCCGAGGACTTCTTTTGTTTGCTTATTGATCCCATCATGGAGTCGGTTGAGACACCTCCGAGGAAACAATTCTGCCGCTAGCAGCGCAGGTTGCATTGGCCTTTACCTAGCCGGGCTCTTCTGTTTGGTTTTCTGCGGGGCGAAGGCTGTGAGTGTTATTCAGAGCGAAACGCTTGTTCGCAGAACTGAGGTTTCTGCAACCTGGTTGCCGAGATTTGTTTTCGACGATAGACACGCTCCTTACATAAATGCGCGATCGCCTGTGCAATGAGAAAATCAATCATGAGGTAGCGGTGTCTGGGGCGCCGCAGGCATGTTTGACTTTCGATGTAAACGCTGCGAAGAATATATGACTGCCTCGGAAGCGTGTCAATGATTCTGTGACCTCCACGGCCACGTTCAGGCATTGGACGCGACTTTGCACTGAGCCTTCGTCCCTAAAGGTTTTGAACGTCCAGGTTGCTTCGGAATTCCTTTTTGAGAATCTTGATCACAATCAACGGTCGGGGAACTTCAGGTCTCGCGCTTTCAAACTTCCCCCAGGCCGACTGCGTCAACGGCTTCCAAAATCAGATATCGCCCCTGAACTCTCTTTTCATAAATCAGGGCTGACTCAAAATCCAGGAGATGGCTCTTGTGAGTTCATCTGCTTCTCTCCAAACTCGACTTCATACCAAGCACAAAAGCACTTGGTTCCCAGAAATCGGCTCTACACCTCGGCAGCTAGCAACGATTCCACGTTGCATGCAACTCGAAAGAACATCATCGATCGGGTCTTTTCAAGTGCCCGATATTGTGATTGTCAATCGATGGTCCCGATGCACTAAGAACTGTGGGCGCATGATTAGACGCGATTATGCCACCGACCACTTTTGGATGTTGCCTGGAGGATAGCTCGCGTTCAACTTCGTGAGTCTAAAAGAAGGCAGTACCAGCTTTGACACCGAATTGAGAAAGCAGAATAGAAAGCTGCGGGTATTGGTTGAGTTCAACAAATTCATCAGCAACGCGGGAACGTATGTCCGAGCACACGACTAAACTAACTCTGAAACTAAGTTCTCAATGAGCCAGATAGCTGATCTCATAGGAGTTCATCGCAGAACCATCCTGAGCCTGCTCGATGCCGGTAAACTTGGCTGTTATCAAAATTGGGGACCGTCGGATCATAGCTGAGAGCCACCTGAAGAATTTCTCTCGCTAGCTGAACGCAAGGCTATTGTGAAAACCCTAGATTAGCGGATCGGCGGAAAGGCCCTGTTTGTAAGGCTTTCAAGCGGACGGTGAGAAACTTTCACGTTATGCTCGAAAACTGCAGGAAATTTTCACGTTATGCCCGAAGAAAATTTCACTTAATGATCGAACGACGCTCGTAAGTTGTTGATTTCAGGCGGGGGCCGTTTTCACTTAATGACCGAACCCACATTCTCTTTTCTCACCAACACGCTAGCGGAGCACTACTTGTTAGGCGGCTCTTGACCAAGACAGTAGCTTTGGCATAGAAGAAGTCCGAGCGATCATTTTTCTGTAGGAGATAATATCGATGAGAAAAAGTTTTACCGTCGTGGCGTTATTGACCGCGTCAGTAATTTCCGTCTTCGGTCAAGGAAGCACCAGCCAAAATGCTCCGAAGGCGGCAGATGAATCTGCCGTCCGCGCCCTTGTCCAGAAGTGTATTGAGGGCTGGAATAGGGGCAGCGGTGAAGCCTTCGCTGCTCAGTTTGCCGAAGATTCGGATTTCGTTGTCGCCAACGGGAGGCACGACAAGGGTCGTCGGCAGATCGCGTCCGCACACCAGCAAATCTTCGATACTTTCTTCAAGGGGACACGGCTCTGGCTTCAGGTTAAAAGCGTGCGGTTCTTAAGGCCCGACGTTGCTCTGGTGTACACGGCAAGCAAGGTTCTCAAGCCCGGAGAATCAGACGCTTCGCCGGAGCCTGAATTCATTCAGACGTGGACGATATCGAAACATGGTAATGAGTGGCTAGTGGATGCGTTTCAAAACACCCCGATTCAGCGTCAGGGCGGGCAAGCCTCCAAGCCGTGATTGCTGGCTTTACGGAAACTTCAAGCGGCTCTCAAGTCATCGATATCAAATTGTGTCAGCCAAATTGACAGCGGCACCCAACTATTCAAATTGAGCTGCTTTATCGGGGGCTTCGGACCACAAAATGACTCTGCGCGGCGGAACGTTTTGCTATCCGAGGACTCCTTTTGTTTGCTTGTGGATCCCATCTTTGAGTCGGCTTAGACACCTCCGAAGAAACGATCCTGCCTGGTTTGAGTGGACTCGCTGAGTGACGGATCGATTTCCCCTGCAATTGAGCAGTGGGCGATCAGGCAATCGAAATCGAGACTCGATAATGGCAAGCGTTTGTTACTGAACCTTCGACGCGTCGAAAACCACCTGATCGTACCACCAGAGTTTTTCGAAGAAGAGTGGAGAGGCTTCCTTCTCTGCCACCTTGTCAAGAATCTCTGAAATGCTTTGACGTCCGTCGATCGCTTCAAACATTCGCTTCTCCTCCTCATCGATGATGAGATACAAATCGTCAAACAGATGAGTTTGGTTCAACAATACACCTGCGGCACCAGGAGGGAGCCGTTCCTGACCGCACATGGTCCACGGGCGACGAATTGGCACATAACGCAAGTAGCGATCGTCGTCAAAACGGATCTTGAATGCCTCGTTGTTCACGTCGGTGGGACGGGCCACGAAATCGTGATTGGTCATCAAGCCTCGCCACAGTTCCATTGCCAAATACTGTTCACGTTCGGGAAGCGAGGCCAACCTGGCAGCATGCGGTGTCAACGCGATTGAACCGCATTGAGGTAGGTAAGCGGCCTGCCAGCACCATCGTCCCAGCCCCAAGCCACTACTTTCGAGGAAGTCGAACAGCTGGGGCACTGAGTAAGTCCGGTCGCGCGGATTCAGCAATGCATCAGCCAGAGCATTGGCGTCCAAAGAATTCCTTGAGCCGCGCACTGTAGACAACAACGGATGGTGTTGAGGCAACTCCTTCAGCACCGCAGTGAGATCGCTAATCTCTTGTTTCGAGGTTCCGATGCCTAGTCTTCGACAATATTCCTGAAGCATGTAAACGCCGGTTCGACCGTAAGGCGCGTACACCATCAAGTACATTGCACCCTCGGGTCGCAACACAGACCGGAGCGCGAGCAGACCCGCATTCGGATCGACGAGATGATGCAGTACCCCTGTACACACGATGTGGTCGAATTGTTGGTCCAAGTCACCGACGTTCTCTATTGGCAGTTGCCGCGTTTCGAGATTGGTCAAGTCATACTTTCGCTTCAGTGTCTCAGTATGCTCCAGACTAGTCGGGCTAAGATCAATCCCCACCACGCGGGCAGCGGGATGGCAGAGCGCGTACTTTGCGGCTTGCCATGTTCCACATCCGGCGATGAGGACATCCAAATCGGGGCGATATTCCTTGTCCGGCCAGAGCAGATGATACTCGGCGCGATGGACATTCTCGTCCTGCCACATGTCGCGGACGCGATCCAGATTTTCAACCGGAGGCGGGTAAGGGTGACGGGTATAAAACTCGTAAACTGGATCGAAGCATCCGTTCGGTGTGCTGTCTTTAGAGGGTCCGGTTTTCATAAGTGTTTCGTGACCTGAGGCAGCCGTTTAGTACGGTAAGCGCTCTTTCGTTGACTTTGTGATTAACCAACACCAGCAGCTTTGGACATCGCATTAAGGTTTTGCCGAGTTCCGGAGCGCCCGTTTCATGTCCCGCTCGTATTTAGTCGTCCGCGAGCCGCGCTCAAAGTAGCATGAGTTAACCTTCTAGGGGGATGTCTTTGAAGGTCGCTCGAACAACGTCAGACTTTATTCTTTAGTGCGTATAAGGAGTCCGTGATTTGTCTTGATCGCGCTTTGTTAGTTTACAGGGTCTTGGTCGAGTCTTTGAACACAACGTCGCTAGTGAAGAAGTTACGGAGTCTAATAACTCTTGAAATGTTGGGGCACAAGGATCAACCTTGCTGTAGTTTCCGGACTTTATGACCGACGCGAATCATACCGGGCTGGACAATTTTCGCGTTGATGCCTCGGAGGCGAAGTTCCCGGCCCAAAGGCGAATTTACAAACATCATGGCGTCTTTGCCGAAACGCGCCACGAATTTGTGACAGCCCAGATGCGGCGGCGGCGTGACTTCGATCACGGCAGTACCGACCGTGAGTCGAGTCCCGGCCGGCAGGTTCTGAGCGCTCAGATCCAGATCCAGGAACAACTGGTCTCCGGCAAGCTGCCAGCGATCCTTTTCTCCAGCCACCAGCGCAACCACGCGAGAGTTCATGATGTTGAGTTGCATGTCCGGATGCGGGGCCCCATCGGCGGTGCGTGAACTGCGGCGACTCGTCCAGCTATCGCCGGCGAGACCCAGGTGCAAGTCTAGTTCGCCCTCATTGAGAACTTCGCGTTCATCCACCCGCGGGCGGCGCACGATTAGTTCCAGCACACCTTCGTCGTTAGGTGATTGGCGGATGTGGTCCAATCCGGCCTCGAGCTCAGTCATCGTCAAGTGTTTCATCTTTGGATTGTCGAACAGAGTCTTTTGGTCTTCGAATGTCGATTCCATTGTCGAATTTGAAACCGATACGATCTTGTCTGTCAAATAAGCTTGACGTCGAAATTCCTATTTGCGAGCTTCGAAGTCCTGCTCGACGTTCCAGGCGTTTGCTTCATCTCTTCATTGAAGATGGTCGGGGCACTGGGATTCGAACCCAGATCTTGCGCTTATCTGGCGCTAACACCGCTTATAAGGCGGTTGCTCTGCCGTTGAGCTATGCCCCGAATTGGTTGACTCGACGGGGCTCAAACCCGCACCTCACGGCTTAAAAGGCCGCCGCTCTGTCACTCGAGCTCCGAGTCACTACATTTTTTGATTTTCGATTTGTGATTGCTGATTGGTTTCCTGCGCGGGGGCAAACTGTGTCATGGTTACAAACCGCAATCGAAAATCAGCAATCAGCAATCAGCAATCAGCATGACTTTGGCTGTGGCGGAAGGATTCGAACCTTCGATGGCCGCATTAACAGTGCGGTGCCTTACCACTTGGCTACGCCACAAGAAAGGATGAAGGCGGAAGGATGAACGCGAATCCAGTAACCCCTTTTGCCATTTTGATCCGGACGGTCGCGCCAAACGGGATGACGGGCACTTTCATATTTCATCCTTCCGCCCTCATCCTTGGATTTGGTCGCGGAGGCGGGATTTGAACCCACAGCCTTTCGTTTATGAGACGAACGCTCTTTCCAGTTTGAGCTACTCCGCAAGTGGAAAGGATGAAGGATGAAGGCGGAAGGATGAACGGGAATCCACTAACCCCTTTTCATCCTTCAGCCTTCCGCCCTCATCCTTTCTTTCGGTGGTCGGAGTTGGAATCGAACCAACCTCTATTCCTTTTCAGGGAATCGCTAATCCGTCTCAGCTATCCAACCAAAGCTACTCTACGCCTCTCGCCTTTGCTCCTCATGGACGCGTTCCGCAATCTCTCGATCATCGTGCACGTCCATGAAGAGGTACTTACGCCATTCGGCACGTGCCTCGGCGTAGTGGCAGAGGACCACGCGCTCCAGCTTTACGCGCAAGGCCGACTGCGACGTCAGCAAAGGCATGCGCGCCTCCGCCGGCGTGCGATCGCTCTTGCGGTTATTGCATGGAACGCAAGCTGCCACGACATTCACCGGCGAGTTATCGCCGCCCCGCGAACGCGGCTGGATATGATCAAGCGTGAGTTCCGCCGCAGTTTTCTTGCCCCCGCAGTACTGACAACGAAACTTGTCGCGCATGTAGATCCGCAAGCGTCTCGTGCCGGCAACTTCCCGGCAACGCCGAATGTTGATGTAAGTGCGACGCCGAATTACGGAGGGAACCGGAAATATTTCGCGCACCGAGCGCAGCACTCGGTCTCCATCCAGTTCCTCGACGGTCACTGTGTTTTTGAGAGTCATGACTATTGCTCGCGCCACGCTAACGGTGCCGAGCGGTTCGTAGGTTTGATTGAGTAGTAGTACTCGGCCGTTTAGTGATATCACCCGGCCCCTCCTTTCGTTTGATTATTGGCCGCGATACACGCGGAATGACGCGGATATTCATATAGCTTAGTAATCATTTAAGCCGTCATAAGAATCCGCGTTTATCCGCATTCATTCGCGGCTGGCTTTTGAATTGGAGCGCGTGGTGAGACTCGAACTCACGAATATCGGAGTTGCAATCCGGTGCCTTAGCCGCTTGGCGACACGCGCGCTGACGAAGGATGGAGCGGGAGGAGAGGTTCGAACTCTCGAAGCGAGTTTGGTAGACTCGAATGTTTCCATCTACATCACTCCCGCAGACGATTGGAAGAGAAGTTCCAAAGTTCCACGTCCAGGGTCCAAAGCCTTCAGCATGATGCTGCCTTTGGACTTGAGACGTTGGACCTTGAATCCAGGACTGAGAATTGGTCGGGGTGGACGGAATTGAACTGTCGCCACGAGTTCCCAGGACTCGGGTGCTTGCGTTACACCACACCCCGAAAGGGAAGTAAAAAGAGAGAAGTAAGAGGTAAGAAGTAAGAAGTAAGAAGTAGAGGCGGGAGTCCAGAGTCTCAAGTTTGTTCGCCGAGTGCGCTCGACTCTCGACTTCTGACTGGAGACTCCAGACTGTTTAGCCCTTAACGCAGACCACTTGCTTGATCTCGGCAACGATTTTCACCAGATCACTCTGGTTTTTCATCACCTGCTTGATGTCTTTGTAAGCGCCCGGAATTTCATCCAACACACCCCGGTCCTTACGACACTCGACACCTTCCGTTTGCCGCACCAAATCCTGTTCCGTGAAATTCCGTTTGGCTGCGGTGCGCGAAAGCTTGCGCCCCGCGCCATGCGAACACGACTTGAAACTCTCGGCCACTCCGCGACCCTGGACGATGAACGACTTCGCGCCCATTGAACCCGGGATGATGCCGTACACACCCTCGCCCGCGTTGATAGCGCCTTTGCGCGTGACGAAAACTTTTTCGCCGTAGTGTTCTTCAAGCGCGACGTAGTTGTGATGACAGTTCACCGTGAGTTCCGGCCGAAACGGCTGACGATGGTTGAACATCTTGTTAAAGACGTCCAACAACCGCGTCATCATGATCTCGCGGTTTTTCATCGCGTAGCTTTGCGCCCACTTCAGGTCTTTCCAGTAAGCCGCAAACTCCGGCGTACCTTGAATGAAGTAAGCGAGATCGGGGGAGGGAAGCTCCGACAACTTCCACAATTCCTTTGCGGCCGAGATGTGTCGTTCGGCAAGTTCCTTCCCGATGTTGCGCGAGCCGGAATGCAGCATCAACCAAACGATGTTTTCCGTATCGAGACAAACTTCGATGAAGTGGTTTCCTCCACCAAGAGTTCCCAGTTGCGTCATCGCTTTGCCCTTGCGGTCCTGGACGCCACGATGAAGTTCACCGAACTCTTTCCAACCCTCCCAACGCGACGATTCGTCGACTGACTTGTCGTGTGCGTTGAAACCGACGGGAATCATTTCCTCAATCTTCAGGCGCAACTCCTTCAACTTGCCATCGAGGATGCCGCTCCTGAAAGGTGTTTTTACCGCCATCATGCCGCAGCCGATGTCGACGCCTACGGTGGCGGGAATCACCGCCTCTTTGGTCGCGATTACCGAGCCGACCATGCTTCCTTTGCCGAGATGCGCGTCCGGCATCAGCGCGACGTGCTTGAACAAACACGGCAGGCGGGAAACATTGCGCAACATCGACTGCTCATCAAAGCTGAATTCGTGATTGGCCCACGAAAGTATTTCCTGTTTTGCGCCGCCAATAGGCAGCTTTTGATACGGCATTTGCTTTCTCCTTTCTAAAGAATGTCCGATAAACTTTAGTTTGTCGAATCGTTTGATTTGGGAATTCTGTAGCTCTTCAGACGCGACAAACTGAAGTTTGTCGGACGAAAGAGTTGGCGGGACTGACGAGATTCGAACTCGCGATCTCTGCATCGACAATGCAGCGCTTTCAACCAACTAAGCTACAGTCCCAGAGTGGTAAAGTGTGATGTAAATGATGTGGTGGCCGAGGCTGCCTTAGCGTGTTCCGGTGTTGCTGGTGCATCTCCGGTGTTTACGTTTGCTGCTCTGAGTTCGCGCGCGTTGCGCGATTCGACTTCCATTGCAATGCCATCGCGGACTGCATTAACAACTTCAGCGATCAGCGTGATCTTCCGCAGGCTGTTGGCGCGCTGTGCGGCATCGTACATGGAGAAGTCAAAGCATACTCGGCGGTAGCAATCCGCCAGGTCCAGGGTGATTGTTCCGCCAGTCCAGCGACTATCGGGATCGTCATCGGGAATTGCGCGAGTGTCTTCGACAATACCGATGATGAACGCCGGCAGATCCGGATCTTCGTTGAGAAACTCGCGGCGGCGCACGTAGTATTTCTCGATTATTTCTTCGCCCATTACTGTTTCCTTTCTAAGCTGCTCTGCAGCGGTTTTGTTACCTCATGTTTGTTTACCTCCTTGATCGTTCTTGTTGTTCGTCATCGACGTATCTCCCTTCGTTGAATGCAAAAAGAAATTCATTGTGTTAAAAAACAGATGAAGGCAGTGAGATGGGCCAACGAAGCACACTTCGAGGCACACTTCTCCTGAGGATGGCGACGCTCGGGACTCTCGCAAAGCTACGGCGTCGTCGTCCAGAAGGCTCCCTGCCTTCATCCAAAGACTCCACGTGCTCGCCGAGCGCGTGGAATTTTTCGCAAATAGGTATTTCGATTGTCAAAAAACTAAAAGAGCGGGCTTTAAGCCTCCCAGGGAAGCTGCCCGCTCCTTCAATTCTCTTGCGACTTTTCTTTTGAGATTTGGGAGCGGGAGTCCGCTCCCGCGAATTAGTGCCTGATCTGACGGCTATTTATTAAACTCGCCGTTCTCCGTCCGAGTTTGCCGCCTAAAAAATCGGGTGACATATTCAGACTTAAGCTACAGACGACGGCGGGCATGCCTGCACCCGGCTGCCACCCGATGGCCTGTTCTTGTTGTGTCTGAATAGTTTGCATTGAAGTATTTTCCTTATGCGCGCTGGTCACTGACTTCACGCGAGCGTACTTGTATAAAGTAGGACCATTGATCTGTCAAGCTGTTTTTGTTTGCGCCGATCAAAAAGTGATCCAAAAGTCGCTACGTCCCTCGGATCACTTTGGCCCATCAATCGGTTGCCCGCCGATTGTCGCGACGAAGAAAAAAACCAGGATCGCATCAGGGATCGCGCGTATTGAAAGTGTCGCCCTGGCGAATGTCGCCGGATTCAAATCCTCTGCGAAACCACTGGATGCGTTGTTGGGAACTGCCATGAGTAAATGAATCGGGTACAACGTAGCCCTGGCTCTCTTGCTGTAGTCGATCGTCGCCGACCGCACTCGCCGCGCCGAGCGCTTCGTCAACATCGTCTGGATCCAAGAGGTTCTTCTGGCGCGCATAGTTGGCCCAGAGACCGGCCAGGAAATCCGCCTGCAGCTCAAGCCGAACGGAAAGTTGATTCTCCGCATCTTTACTCACCCGGCCACGCGCCGCATCAACTTTATCCATCGTGCCGAGCAGGTTCTGTACGTGATGGCCCACTTCATGCGCGATCACGTACGCCTGGGCGAAGTCGCCGGGGGCTTGAAAGCGTGTTCTCAGCTCGTCGAAAAATGAGAGGTCAAGGTAGATTTTTTCGTCGCCGGGACAATAAAAAGGCCCCACTGAGGCGCCCGCCACACCACAGGCAGACTCAACCCGGCCCGTAAACAATTGTAGCTTTGGCTTGCGATACTCGCGTCCCATTTGGCGAAACGCGTTGGTCCAATAGTCCTCCGTACTGGCCAGCACCACGCGGACAAACTGCACCAGCTCATCTTCCTGTGGGTTGTTGGGTCGAGAGGATTGGGTTCCAGATGACGGGTCGCCGGCCGGTAACTGTTCAAGTAATTGCCGCGGGTCCGCGCCCATTAATAGCGCTATGACCAAAAGCACGATCCCGCCCAGGCCGCCCCCGATGATTTTGCCCCCGCCTGATATACCGCGACGATCTTCTACGTTGTCGCTCTGACGCTCCCCTCTCCAGCGCATCTTGCTCGCCCCCCCCTTTTAATTCTGAATGATTGTGATGTGCGAAAATCATCGCACGCTTGGGGGCGTTGGGGGAATTCGAAAACTTGATGTAAAGCGCTTTAAGGCGCGCGCCATTCAGGAGGGGAACTCACATCTTACAATCAAACGCGGAAATTATCCGCGCGCCAGTTCTTTATCGCACGCTTTATTTCCGCGGGTTGCGTGAGCCTGCCTACTTCCGTCACCAATGCTTTAGTTCTCACTAGAGTATCCGCAGATTACGCAGATTACACCGATTGCGCGAAACGAGTTGAAGAATCTCTGTCGCTTATCTGTGTAATCTGCGGATTAGTTGCTTGCCGTCAAAGATTTGTATCCGAGGTCGCGGGCGACCCGGCAGTTGCTAAAGCCTTCGCTGGTTCCGGGGTGAAATCCTCACCGGGATTGATGAACTGATTTCGTTCAAAGTGATACTGCTTATTGTAAAGCTGTTTATAGCGTCCATCGACTGTCAGCAATTCCTCGTGAGTGCCGCGTTCGACAATCTCGCCATCTTCCAACACCAGAATTTGATCCGCGCTACGAATGGTTGAGAGCCGGTGCGCAATGACAAACGTGGTGCGGCCGCGTCGCAGTGATTGCAAACCGTCCTGGATCAGAGCTTCGCTTTCGCTATCGAGGCTGGAAGTCGCCTCATCAAGTATGAGGATTCTCGGTTCCGCCAGGATAGCGCGTGCGATCGCCACGCGTTGGCGTTGTCCACCCGAGAGCTTCACGCCGCGTTCGCCGACGATGGTGTCATAACCGTCAGAGAAGCCGCTGACAAATTCTTCGCAGTGGGCGATTCTGCCGGCCGCCATCACCTCTTCGCGCGTAGCGCGAGGGTGTGCAAAGGAAATGTTCTCGGCGATGGTGCCGTCAAATAGAAAATTGTCCTGAAGGACCACGCCAAGTTGGGTACGGTAATCTCGTAACCGGATAGCAGCCAGGTCTCGTCCGTCTACTGTTACCCGTCCCGACAGCGGCCGATTGAAAGCCATCACTAAACTGATTAGCGTACTTTTCCCAGAACCACTCGAACCGACCAATGCGGTGGTTGAACCCGCGGCTGCCTGAAAAGAAATGTGTTTCAAGACAGGCACGCTCTCGTTGTATTCAAAGCTGACATCTTCAAACGTGATTTCGCCGGCGATCGTCGCCAGCGGTTCCCGGCCTTCCTCGTCAGCGTCTTCAGTAACCATTCGTTTGATCTCGCGGATGCGATCAAGTCCCGCAAATGCTTCGGTGATTTGAGTTCCGATCGACGCAATTTCCACCAGCGGCGCCGCCACGAGGCCGGTGAAAATCATGTACATGAAAAAGTCGCCAAGCGTCATCTGACCGGCAAGAATGGAACGCCCGCCAACCAGGATCAGAATCACACCGATACAGCCGACAATCACCGTGGAAAATGCCGTGACGCTCGAAACACCGGTCATCGAACGCGCCACGTTGCGAAACAATCGATGCGCACCGCGCGCAAAAACGAGCTCCTCGCGTTTCTCAGCAGAATAAGCCTTGACGATGCGAATCCCGCCGAGCGACTCGGCCAGGCGACCCGTAACTTCTGCGTTGATCTTGCCACGCTCGCGGAAGAGTGGTCGCAAGCGGCGAAAGGCTAGCGCCATGCAAGCCCCGAAAGCGCCGAGCACAACCAGCGTGATCAGAGTCAGGCTCCAATTGAGATAGAACAGAACGACCAGTGCGATCGAAGCAGTGACCAGGCTACCGACGAGTTGGACCAGTCCGGTGCCAACGAGATTTCGTATCCCTTCGGCGTCCGTCATGATGCGCGAGATCAGAATGCCTGTCTGCGTAGAATCAAAATAATGGACCGGCAAACGCGCAACGTGTTCCTGCACGCTCTTGCGCATTTCGGTGATTGCGCGTTGGGCCGCAACGCCCAGCACTTGCGAAAGCATAAACGAGCTGACTGCCTGGATCAGGGTGGCGGCCCCGGCGGCCATTGCCAGAGTGAGAAGCAACTCGCCCCGCTGCTTGATGATTACTTCATCGATGAGGTACTTCGAACTGGCGGGCAACACCAATCCGACGAGCCGGTTGACGAGCATCAGAAACAAACCGAGCGCCAGGCGATAGCGATGGATCCAGATCAATTCCTTTGCGTCGCGCCACGCGGTTGAGAGTGATAACTTTTTCTTCTCTGTCATTCAGCCGATGAAGCCTTTCTCGAACCGGCTAATCGTACATCTTTCAAACGCGATCAGCACCGCGGCAGCTTTGCACAAGAAGTGATCAAAACGCCCTCTCCCTTTGGGAGGGCAATGACATACTTGACTCATCAACGGCGTTTGCAACCCGAAGGGTTGCGAGAGAGTAGCCGGGGGTCGGAGCGAAGCGCGAGACCTCCGGAACGAGTCATTAAGGATCCGCACCCTGCAAGGGGTGCCAGAGGCCGATCTTCTGTGACCCTTTCAGGGTCAGTTTGGATTGGCGTCCGATCCGGGGGTATCGCGCTGCGCGCTCAACCCCCGGCTACTTTCTTGCAGCCCTTCGGGCTGCTCCAGTCGCCCATATTGCACGAATGAAGTGCTATATCGCACGAATCAGTCCGGTCGCACGATGATGATTTCCTGCTTACGGAATCAGGACACTGGCGCCGCCGGCCGGGAATCCCGGCGCACTTTGTCACTGATCTGGTAGATCGCCTCCATCACAGCGGAACGCACCTCAGTCGGTAGCGAGCCCCGTACGGCCAGGCGACGAAATGCAGGAATGATGTCAGGTTGGTTGCTGAAGGTGAGCAGCTTGACCACCGATAAGCGGACCTCAACGTCCTGGTGTTGCTCAACCGTCTGGAGCAACGTTTGCACCTCTCCAGCCTTCGCCATCAGGAACAAGAGTGAAAACGCGTCGTAGCTTTTCTCGCGACCTTCACCCAGAAGATCTTGAATGGCTTCGGTGGCGATGCCTGACGCGTCCATGGCCGCCGCGATGTTGCGGCGTCGCACAGCTGAGGCTTCACGCATCACACGCGAGAAAGAGGCGGCTCGTTCCGTTTTAAACTCGTAGAGCGCTCGCGCCACAGCACTTCTAATTTCTGCGGAACCATTGTCGAACAAACTTCCAAACAAACTAAACGCCTCCTCGTCGGACCACGATTTCAACGCCGTAAGCGCAGTCTGGCGCCGGGTCGTGTCGTTACTCGTTAGCCCTGGAGTCAGTGCTGCGATCGAGCAGCCCGCTCCAACCGGTTCAATCCCCTTATCAATCGGCGAGAGCACCGGGCTTTCAACATCCTCGGTCGCGATTTGGAAATTCTCCTGACTCTGCAGTGTTTCTGTTTCACCGGTGACCGGTGTGAACTCAACTTCTAACCCGCCGGCGGCGGCGAAGAGACGCTCTGCCTCAGATGCTTGCGCTGCTACGGCCGCTTCGTGAGTGCGCAAACGCGCTTTTGCTTCTTCAATTCGTTGGAGATGTTGGACTTCAATCTCGCGCAGAGAATCAATTCGTGTTTGTAGCTCCTGTTCGGTCCTGGGGTATTGCCGAATCTCAAGTTCAGCCTCGTCACCGATGGCTTCAAGCCGCGCGACTCGATCCATCTCTTCCTGTGTTTTCTTGCCCCTGGTTTTTAGGGTTGGCTTGGCGGCCGATTTCCGGGTTTTGGTGACGGTTGACTTAGACGCGGTTTCTTCGCGCGCTTCCTTTGCGGCGAGCAATCGCGCTTCCACTTTTTGTACACGCTTGAGTTGAATGCTCTCGGCCTTGCGGAGCGCCTCAATCTGCGACTTGATGCTCAGTTCCTTCTCCGGCCAGGCTTTTTCGTTTAACTCAACCTGCCCGCGGAGCGCTTCCAGTTTTTCCAGTAACTTCGCTTCTTGTTCATCCTGCGCCTGCGCGTTGGCGTCAGCAGCGGTCCGTCGGGCCTCCAGCTTTTCGATCTCCTTCAGGCGCTTGACCTCAAGCTTGCGAAGACCATCAACCTCCGCCTTAAGCTGCTTTGCGCTCGTGTCCGCTTGTGCCAACTGGGTCTCAGACTGATTTCGCATCGCCTCGAGCTCAGCCAATTGTTTGACGGAGTCGGCGGCTCGGCGCTTTGCTTCCGCTTCAGTTGCTTGCCGCGCTTGTTCGCGGGTCGAGAGCTCGCCTTCAAGCGCTTCGATGCGCGTTACTTGTTCCGCTTCGAGCGTCTGGCTTGTCTCGATCTTGCAAGCTAACTCTTGTTCTTTCTTCCGACGTAATTCAATGCGAGCTGACGACTGACTTAGGACGAGCTCGAGTTCCGCAGCCCGCTGTTCTTCCTCATGCGCGAGTTGTCGCGCCGCCTCTTCAGCCTTTGCAAGAGTTTCCTCGTGGGCTTGCCTGAGTGCCTCTGCATTCGCCTGGCGGAGGAGATCTTCGTCCGTTCGCAACTGTGCGAGTTTTTCTGCCTGACTCTGATTTTCTTCTTTGATTGCCCGCAGGGAATCTTCCGCTTCGCGGATTTGGTTCGACTGCAAAACGTCTACTTTTTGTAGCGCTTCAATTTCAGCTTTGAGGTCTTCAATCTGTTGATTGCGAGCTTGCGCCGCCAAATCAGCCGCACTGCGCATCCCCTCCAGGCGCTCTGCGTGTTGCTGGTCAGCCAGTAACTGTTCCTGCACTCGCGCTTCTTCAATGCGCAGCTGCTCGGCCATTTCTTGCGCGCGATCTTCTGCTGCAGCCTGGGCGGAAGTTTCTTCTTCGACTCGCAGCCTTGTGGCCTCCGCAGCCAACCGTCGAGTTTCGGACTGAGCGTCCGCGATTCGCTTGAGCTGGATCGCCTCCGCCTTCCGCATGGCGGCAATGCCGGCATTGAGCTGCTGCTCGGCTTCTTCTCGCTGAATCGACTCCGCTTCGATCTGACTACGAATACCTTCAAGTTCGGCCTGCCGTTTTGTTTCTTCTTCCGCCCGGCGCTGTGCCGCAGTTTCAACTGATCGCCGTAGATCATCGGCGGCAACTCGGCGCGCTTCAGCCTCTCGCTGATGAAGAACTTCGGTTTCCGACCGCAAACGACTTTCCTCAGTTGCTAGTTGCACTGCGCTCGCCTGACATTGAAGGAGGCGCGCTTCCGCCTCGGCAATTCTGAGGCGCTGCTCCACTTCAGCCTGTCGCAGAATGGCGATCTCGCTATTGATTTGCGCTTCAGTTTCGGTGCGAACCTTCGCTGCTTGTTCGGCTCGGGCCTGAATCATTTCAAGCTCGGTCTGGAGTTGCTCGGCTTCCTTTGCCTGCAGTTGAGCGTTTGCATGTGCCTGCGCCAGCTTCTCTTCAGCGACACGTTGACGCTCAGCTTTCTCTGCTTGTTGTCGCGCTTCTTCTTCAGCGTTTAGCCGAGATTCCTGCTCTGTCAGATGGCGCGACTCTGCCACGGCTGCGGCGATGCGTTTGGTCTGGGCTTCTTCTGCCTCGCGCAGGACGGCTAGCTCGGCGGTGATTCGCTGTTCTCGTTCGGTCTTCTGCCGCGCTTTCGCTTCGGCTTGATGGCGCGATTCCTCCAATGCGGAGAGGTTACTTTCAACTTCAGCCAGACGCTTAACCTGTTCAGTCTCCAGCTCCAGCATCTTCGCTAACTCTGAACGCAGCTGTTCTTCTCGGGCGGAGCGTTGATGCGCGTCCACCGCAGCCTTGTTTCGAACGGCTTCGAGTTCTGCGATCTTCAGTTTCTCGCGTTGCGTTTGCTCGCGAGTTTCCGTCGTTGCCGCTTCGATCTGTTTCAGCTGCCGTGCTTCAGCCTTACGCAGCACTTCAATTCCTGCATTGAGCTGTTGCAACATTTCCGCGCGGTGTTGCGCGCCTGCTTCGGCTCGCTCGCGAATGACTTCAAGTTGGGCGATCCTTTGCTCTTCTTCTTCCGCCAGGGCGGCAGCTTCTGCCTCGAGACGGAGGCGCTCTTCTTCGGCGGCCTCGCGCCGCGCTTTCGCGTCTGCTCTCTGACGGGCCTCGCTGGCGGTGCGCAAGCGAGCGTCGTCTTCAGACAGTCGCCGTGATTCAGCTTCGGCCGCAGACAGAAGGGCTTCCGCTTCATGGATGCGGGTGATCTGTTCGGCTGCAGCTGAGCTCAGAGTTGCCAGCTGCGAGTTGATTTGTTGTTCTTTCTCCGCATGGTCCCGAGCCGCAGCTTCCGCTTGAACTCGAATAGCTTCAAGCTTCTTCAATTCTCGCTCTGCTTCTTCTGCCTGGCGCGATGCCTCTGCTTCCGCACGCTCCAGCGCTGCGGCGGCAGCCAGTTCGCGGGTCTCGGCATTGGCTTTGTTACGAGACTCTTCTTCCTGAAGGAGTCGATCGGATTCATCTCTCAATCGCTGCGCCTCAGCTGTCGCGAGTTCCAGGCTCGTAATCTGATCTGCCTCGGTTTGCCGGAGAGACTCGAGTTCGGCCTCAAGCTTGAGCTGACGTTCCGCGCGCTGACGAATTTTCGTTTCGGCGTTTTTTCGGGTTACTTCCAGGGCGCTCAGACGCGCTTTGGCTTCCTCCATTAGCGCAATCTGTGCCGCCGCGGAGTCGCCAAGGGTCTTGAGCTCATCTTCAAGTTTCTGTTGTTTCTCGGCACGTGCCTGGGCGGCCGCTTCGGCCTGAACCCGAATAGCTTCGAGTTTTTTCAACTCTTGCTCTTTTTCTTTTGCCTGGCGCGCCGCCTCTGCTTCCGCGCGCTCCAACGCTGCAGCGGCATCCAGTTTGCGAGCCTCGGCATTGGCTTGATAACGACTCTCTGCTTCCCGCTGGAGTCGCGTTGATTCCTCGCTCAATCGCTGAGCTTCTGCTGTCGCCAACTCCAGACTCGCAATTTGGTCGGCTTCGGTTTGCCGGAGAGCATCGAGTTCGGCTTCAAGCTTGAGCTGTTGCTCCGCGCTCTCACTAATCCTGGTTTCAGCGTCTTGCCGAGTCTGTTCAAGCGTTGCCAGACGGGCTTTGGCTTCGTCCATCAGCGCGATTTGTGCTGCCGCGGAGTCGCCAAGGGCCTTGAGTTCATCTTCAAGTTTCTGTTGTTTCGCTGCGCGCTCCTGCGCTGACGCTTCAGCTTGAGTACGAATAGCTTCGAGTTGATCGAGTTGGGCCGTTTCTTCCTGCGCCTTCGCCAGCGCCTCTGCTTCCGCTTGCCGGCGCTGCTCGTCCAAGGCTTGACGGGATGCTGAAGCAATTGCGAGTCGTTCGAGTTGTTCAGCTTCCGCCTTTCGCAGAATTTCGATCTCGGTGGCTAAGTGCTCCTCTGCCTGATCACGATTTTTCGCTGCAGCGGTCAACTCAGTGCGAACTGTTGCCAACTCGCGCAGCCGTTGCGCATGTTGCTCACTCTGCGAGCGCGCCTGCTGTTTGGCAAGTTCACGCGCACGTTCCTGCTCCTCCAATTCAGCTTGAGCTTTTCTGATCCGGTCCAGCACTGTTGCTTCAGCGCTACGAAGTGATTCAACTTCCGCAACTAGAAACTGCTCAGCTTCTGTTTGTTTCTGGAGTTCGACAGTCAACTTCTGTTGAACTGAGGTTAGCTCGCTGAGCCGTCGCTCGTAGTTCTCACTCTGACGACGTGCCTCGGCTTCGGCTTTACTCAGTTGCTCAATTTCCGTTGCCAGAGTTTTTTCAACTTCAGCTCTTTTCTGGGCGTCGATAGCAATTTCGTGGCGCTGCGCCTCAAGCTGGTGAAGTCGCCGGGCGCGTTCCTCTGTTTTACGGCGCGCCTCGGCTTCCGCCTGTAGCCGGGTTTGCTCCTCATCACGGAAGACGATCTCCGCGGCTTGCACACGCTGCGATAGCTCTGCTTCAACTTTGCGAAGTTGTTCGATTCCATCCACTAACTGCCGTTCTTTTTCTTCGTGGTGACTAATGTCGGCCTTTGCCTGATAAAGGATCGCTTCGGCATTAGCGACGCGTTGCTGCTGCTCCTCACTTTGCTTGCGAGCATTTTCGACAGCTCGTTCGTGAGCTTCTTCCTGCACACGCAAAGCAGCTTCGGCGTCCTTCAGGCGTTTCGTCTGATCGATTTCGGCAGTGCGTAGCAGGTCAATCGCAGCAAGAAGCTTTTGCTCGGCAGCGTTTTGCGCCCGCACGTCCGCTTCAACTTTTCGGCGCTCTGCATCGAGCTCGGCCAATCGTTGTGTCTCGAGTGCTGCACGTTCCTGCGTTTCTCGTAGTTCCTGATCTTCCCGGCGACGCATTTCCGCTTCGGACCGCTTCCGCACTTCGGCGTTCGCTTCCTGAATCCTCTTCAGTTGCTCCGCTTCTGCGGCGCGCAAGGCCTCTATCTCGGCGGAGAGCTGCCTTTCCTTTTCAGTTCGGCGTTGTGCTTCTACTTCAGCCAGGCGTTGGGTAGCGGTGATTGCGAGAGATTGCTTTTCACGTTCATGCTGAAGCCTCTCGGTTTCCGACTGGAGCCGCTCCAGATGCTGGTAGGCTTTCCTGACGGGCGTTGAAGAAAGAACGTCTCGATTCAAAGAATGATCATTTTGATCGGGTTGACTCTCGGCTCCACTGATTTGCATCGACGCGGATGAGCCGACTGATCGCGCGGTTATGGTTTGAATAGCCCGGGAGATTGACTGTTGCAACAACGCGTCTTCAGTTTCCCGGTCAAGTAGCTCTTGAAGAGGCTTGATGGAATCCTCCCCGCCGATCTCTGACAATGATTCGACGGCTGCCTGGCGAACTTCAAAGGCGCTGTCGCTCAGCGCGGCGACCAAATAGGCTGACGCTAAAGGCATTCCGAGGCTGGCGAGCCGGCGTGCAGCCTGAGCGCGGATTGATGGCGAACCTGGCTGGAGTAGTTCGTTAGTAGCGTCCGCAAAGTCGCCCATGAACAGTTGCGGCGAAAACTCCGTCGACGGAGTGGGATCTGTGGAATGTTGATGAGTGGAGAAGGGGTAATCCATAAGTTGATCGTGATTCCCGAGAATTGTGGAAACCTTATAGGGAATGCCGGCCTTCAGACGTGGAAAGTCAGCCAAGGGATCCGGACTCGTGGGGCTATTGAACTGTTGGATATTTGCAAAACCCGACGTGGTTAATCGATGGTTTCGCGTTCCTGGAGAGCTAAAGATCCGGCGGATTCAAGTCGAACGTTGGAGCGTCCGAGCCATTTGGATTCTCGTCGATCCTGTCTGGAACGTCAATAGACTTGTTCCAGAAGTGCGATTTCCTCAATGTTTTGTTGGTTCGGAGCCCTTGGTGGGGCGTTTTGCCAAGCTCTTGAAAGGCCTCAAGAGAACGAATCAGACGCTGCAATGGCGCGTGTGGTGAAGACGTCGCGCACGAGCGCATTAAACTTTTCGGGATGTTCCTGCTCGGGCATCATGCGGCAATAATCAAACACCTGCAGTCGAGCTCGCGGATTCAATTCACGCAGCGACTCGCCCTTGTCCACCGGAATTGTCGGGTCTTGCTTGCCCCAAACCAAAACGGTGGGTTGGGTCAGCCGCGCGAATGGAGCGCGAGTGTCGGTATTCAGATAACCCGACAGAAAAGCTGCAATGGCGTGCTGCGCGCCCTGCTGATGGCTGGTGGCATAAAGATTGGTGACAAACCGATCAGTCACGCGCTTGTGATCATAAAAGAGATTGTCGCGCGCGTAATCTCGAATACTGCGTTCGCTGGCCATCACGTTGTAGAACGAAGTCCCGAGCACGGGAGACTGCAGCAGTCCGTAGAACGCGGCGCCCGCCATTCCCGGCCGCCGGTTTAAAGCGTCTGCTCCGGTAGCGGCATTGAGGATCAACGAATTGATCAGTTCGGGATGTTCGTCGGCCACTCGAATGGCATAGGCAGCTCCGAGAGAACTCGCAACTACGTTTACCGGATAGCCGGAAAGTTCGCGAATAAAATCCGTGATCAAATCAACGTAAAGATCCGCAGAGTATGGGACGGTGGCTGGCTTGTCGGAGAAACCAAATCCGAGGAGGTCAAGCGCGAACACAGGGAAGTCGCGGGCGAGTTCATCAAAGTTTTTCCGCCACATGAAGCTGGAAGCGCCGGCGCCGATTCCATGAATGAAGACCAGCGGCGGACCGGGGTTGTGCAAACCCGAAACTTTGTAGAACACCAAACCATGCTTCCATGGAAAAAAATTCGCTTCGCCGCCAAGCGCGCTGGTGTCGGGCTCAGTGGCGTTACGCTGAATCGCGGCGTTCATCGCAGCCAGAGCTGCGACGCCGGCGCCGCCTGCCAGCATTGTCTTCCAAAGATTTCCGAGTTTCCCCATATCAAAAAGAGAAGATGCTGATTGTCAGATGCAGGATGCTAGACCAAACGCATCGAAGTGACGGAACGATGGTAATTCTGCCATCTGGCGTCCAACATTCACCGGAGCTTGCAGCGAACCAGCCTCTGCTTGTTAGATGAACGCGAAATCAAATTGCTCCTGATGAATGGTCGCGTCGCTGGTTATATCAACCGGTCCCAGATACTCCTCGATCTCATTGAGTACATCGCGTTCCGTACTCCGTAGCGCCTTAGCAACCTCCGGATGAATTCGCAATGTCGTTTGCTTCACACCTCGACTGCCGTTCATTGCTTTTCCGAGTGTGCGCGCCTGCTCGAGTAGTTCGTAACAAACCGTTTGCGGCGACTTGATAAGTCCTGCACCCTGACAATACTGACACGGGGCGCAGAGCGTTCGCTCGAGCGATTGCTTCACGCGTTTCCGAGTCATGATTACCAGACCGAAGTCATTAAACGAGAGCACCTTCGTGGGCGACTTATCACCGCGCAGCGCATCCTGAAGGGCTCCCATCACGCGTGTTCGATTGCGGCGATCTTCCATGTCGATCAGGTCGAGCACGATGATTCCGCCAAGATCACGCAGGCGAATCTGACGCACAATCTCATCTACAGCTTCAAGGTTGGTGCGGGTAATCGTATCTTCCAGGCGCCCGCTGCCGCGACCGACAAACTTCCCGGTGTTTACGTCGATTGCGACGAGTGCCTCGGTCTGGTTAATTACCAGATAACCACCAGACTTGAGCCAGACACGCGGCTTGATTGCCTTATCAATCTCAGCCTGGACACCGAAGCTCTCGAGGATGGGCTGTTCGCGAGTGTAAAGCTTAACGCGCTTGACCATGCGCGGCTGAATGCGATTGATGAATTCTACAATCGCTTCGTATTCCTCTTCTGAATCGACGCGTATGGCCGCGAAGTCATCCGAAAGCTGATCGCGAAGAATGCGCTGGACCAGGTCGAGATCTTTATGGACCATGGTTGCCGGTTTCGTTTTCTCGGCAGCGGCCCGAATGTCGAGCCAGGTGCGCACGAGATACCGCACGTCTTCGCGCAGGTCTGCTTCGCTGATGCCGACACCGGCCGTGCGAACGATAAACCCGCCCGATGGAATATCTTCACTGCCGCGGATCAGAGTGATCAGTTTGCGCAAGCGCTGGCGTTCGCTATCGGACTCAATCTTTCTTGAAACACCCACATGCTCGACGGTGGGCATGTAGACGAGGAATCGTCCGGGCAGAGCAATGTGCGAAGTGATTCGCGCGCCTTTCTTGGCGATCGGCTCCTTGGCAATCTGGACCAGTATCTCCTGGCCTTCCTTCAAAAGATCGGTAATCGTCGGTTGATTGCGATTGTCGCGGCGCGGAAATCCACGTTGACCTTGTCCGCCGCTACGTCCTCCGCGGCTTTTATCGCGGCTGTCTCGGTTGTCGCGGCCCTCGCGACCTTCGCGACCTTCGCGTGGGGCGCGAGTAGGTGCCGCAGGTGCCGGTGCTGCTGCAACTGGAACCTCGCCTATGGGTTCCTCCGCGACGACCTCTGCAACTTCGGGCACTGATTCTGTTTCAGTCTCTGCTTCAACTTCAGCAGTTTCACCTTCGGCTGGCTCGGTGGCTCCGGCAGTCGCTGATTTGCTCGGACGTCGACGCCTTCTGCCGCCGCGTCGCGTAGTGGCAAACTCGGCCCGCGATCGTCCTTCATCAATGCTCGCCTCCGCGTCAGGCAATGTTTCCGCCGACTCCTCTGGAGCCTCCAAAGTTTCATCACTTTCAACCGCAATTTCTTTGGCTGGTTTCTTTGTTGACGCTCGCTTCGTAGTTGCTCTCTTTTTGCCTGTGGCGCGCGCGAGCAGCTTTCCGATCTTCGAGGTCTTGCCCGAAACTTCCTCAGTAGCCTCAGTTCCATCAATCGCTGTTGACGCCGAACCGGTTTCTGGCGCGGGCGTTGGAGATTCGGTTGATTCGTCGTCGCTCACGCGTTCAAAGCTGCCTTGCTGCAGAGTTGTTTCATCCGCAAGATCATCAAAGCTTTCGATGTGAGCGGCTACAAACTCGCGAGTCGGTGGGGTTGAAACATTAGTGGCGCCTGAGACATCGCCGTCATCAACGCGCTGGAACGAAGGGTCGCGATAGTCATCGAGCGAAAGTACTGAACCAACCTCTGCTGAGCCAAAACTATCTTCTTCCATGTTGAATTCGCCCGCACGAATCTGATCAAAGAGTCGCTCCTGCAAACGAGCGTCTTTAAACATTTCGCCGTTAACTGCGGCGGTCTCTTCGTCGTCAATGATTCGCTCTATCGAAGGATCAGCGGCGACAAATGGCGTATCAATCTCTTCGGGCGTGATCCGCCGATGTCCGAAGTCGGACGTGTCGCTGGCCGGTGATTCGTCCTTTGCATCGCGATCGTCTTTGCCGCGACCGCGCCTCCGCCCACGCCGGCTCCGTCTCTTGGTTTCTTCGGCAGTCTCTGCCGTCTGCTGGGCCTCAGTGGCTTCTTCTTCGGGCGCCTCATCGGAAAGGATGACGCCTTCAGTTTGTTCCAACTCACGCAGCGGTTCGACGCGTTCGTGGGTTGCTTCGATGTGACGCTCGCGCTCGACTCGCGCAAGGGCGATCTGTTCAGCCGCGACTCGTTGAGCTTCGGCCGGATCCACCTTCTGCGACTTATCAATTACGATGCGCTCAAACTCTTCTTCTTCGTCGAAAAAGTCGGACACATACAGAAATGCATCACGCTCGAGGCCGATGTCGACGAAGGCCGACTGCATGCCGGGCAACACGCGCATGACGCGACCTTTGTAGATGTTGCCGACGATGCCCTGATTTTGTTCACCTCGCTCGATATAAAACTCGGTGACCTTTTCATTTTCGATGATTGCGATTTTCTTCTCGCGTCCATTGACGCTGACGATTAACTCTTTTGCCATGATTGACTGGTGTCTCCTGAAGCGTCGTCCAAATATTTGAAATTCAAACACGCGCTGCTTTCGTAACCCTCGTAAGGGTCGCGCGAAAACACGGGTGTTGGTTGGAAAGCGACGTTTCTAAAAAATGTGATTGGGCCGGTTGACGCTTCAAGCTCGGAAGCGAGGCGCAACGGCCGCGAAGTAGCGAAGCGATTCGACGCCTCGCCGTGGGTTGCCGTGAAGGAAATTAACTGTTGATTGTTGAATCCGGACGGAGAACAGGAATGCAGGCAGGAAACCTGGGGCCTCATAAACAAAAAACTGAGACCTGGTTGTCGCTCGCGCGCCGCTTGGTTTCGGTCTGGACTTGCCGTGTCCAGAACGCGACGGTCACTGGAACTATTCAAAAAAGGAACCCTAACTAGCCGCTTCGCATGTCGCGGGCAGCACGGGCAAGAAGGGGCGCGCTTATAAAAATGGCGCGGGCCTCTCGCTATCTCTGAACATCCGAAAATCGGCGGATGTTAGGAAGCGACCTGTTGCTCTCGAACTGCTTTCAAGGTTTATAGGGACGCACGTCCCATCAATGTTTCCTGGCCTGCAGCCAGGAGCGGCTTACCGTAAAAGTTGAAAATGTGTCGTCTCCGTTTTGACGACAGAAAAATTCTGGCTCGCTCGTTGTAGCACGGTTACTCGAAAAGAGTTTTCTTCATGCTGTCTTCTGGTTTCAAAAGCGACTTGTTGTTGAAGCGCTGAAAACGAAAGACTCCGAGGGGCGAGCTTGGGCGAGTATAAACCCAAGCCAGCGCAAAAGGGAAACGATCTAACTCCTCGGTAGTGCTCCGTCAGTGTGTTGCTGAAAGGATCTTTGGCGATGAAGTCAGTACCACCACGCGGTAGCGGGTGGGTCTGGGTAGCACATTAAGGACGTTCACAAGTACTTGGTATTGCGCAACGATCTTGTTTCGGGAGCGAC
This sequence comes from Pyrinomonadaceae bacterium, assembly GCA_963724185.1. Taxonomy (GTDB): domain Bacteria; phylum Acidobacteriota; class Blastocatellia; order Pyrinomonadales; family Pyrinomonadaceae; genus PSRF01. Next base: position 1,850,236 of record CAVRTN010000004.1, read on the forward strand.
CCACCCGCTACCGCGCGGTGGTACTGACTTCATCGCCAAAGATCCTTTCAGCAACACACTAACGGAGCACTACCAACTCCTCAATGTGCTGTATATTGGCGCTCCATGTCTCGCCTCGAACCTGTGTGGCCGCCGGCCGCGAAAAATCTCTCGATGAGCAACCGGCGATTCAAAGGCGGATATTTGCTCGCGTTTGCGGCAGTCTTTCACTTGATCGTCACGCTTTCCATCGTTATAGCCTCCAGGTTTGGATTGGTGTCGTCAGTATTTGATGAAAGAGGTCTCGGGGTCTCATTCGCCTCCGACACACGGATCTATTTTGGCCACGTTACAGAATTGATTGAGATTTTAAGATCTGACGGCTGGGCCGCCTGGTTCAGTGCATCGTTTCCCTCACACACCAAACTCTATTCGCTAAGCGCGGCCGCATTTGGTCCTCTGGTAGGCTACAACATCCTCGCGATTGAGCCACTCAACCTCGTTTGTTATCTCGCAATCCTGGCAGTCGTTTTCAAGCTGGGCCGCGAGGTGTTTAGTTCCGGTGTCGGCCTCGTTGCTGCCGCAATCGTCGGTCTTTGGCCATCTCTTTTGCTCCACACCACTCAGGTCCTGAAGGACCCCATCTTTCTCGCGTGTTTGCTGAGTTTGATTCTTCTTGCCACTGGCTGGCTAACACGTACGCTGACAATTTCGCAGGGGTTGATTTCGAGCATCTCGACCGGCGCATTGGTAATAGTTCTCTGGGTGATCAAGCCGGATTCGTGGGAACTGGCGCTGATAGTCGGCGTACTGACAGTGACTTTCGTCCTGCTGAGGTCAATTGCGGCCCGCACGATCTCGAACGGCAATGCGATAGCGGGAATCTCGCTGGTGATCGCAATGCTCGCCGTTCCGTTTGCTGTTACGCGCTACTTCAATCCGGAGACTTACCCCTTTCTTACTGAGAACGCGGAACAGTTGAAGCGACAGGAAACAACTGGTGTCGCTCCCGGTGAAGTGAAGGCGATCAAACCTCCTTCTGAAACGTCAAAGGGACTAACGCGACTACGGGAAAAAATTACCTGGGCCAGATACTTATATGAAACTTATCCGGTGAAGGGTTCCAATATTGATGGCAATGTTCGATTGGAGAGCTGGGGAGAAATAATTCGCTATCTCCCTCGGGCCACGGTGATTGGCTTGTTTGCACCGTTTCCAAACTTGTGGCTTGGTTCAGGGGCGCAGGTAGGTCGCAGCGGACGGCTTCTCGCCGGAGCAGAGACGCTGGTGATGTATGTTGGTTATTTCCTCATCGCGATTTCTCTGTGGATGCGACGCGGGAAACTTGCCGTGTGGTTCCTCATCTCGATCGCTTCCGCCGGCGTAGTTGCGTTAAGCCTGGTTGTAATAAACGTGGGCACGCTGTACCGGCTTAGATTTCCATTTTGGATCCTGCTGATCGTCGTAGCAGTTAACGGAGGCTTTGAACTGTTCGGAATTCTGCGCGCCCGCAAGGTGGCTAATCTGGCGGCTAACTCGAGTGTCCCGTAATCCTGCGCGCCAGGCGCATGCCCACGCGGCCCAGGTAAGGAATGTGTTGCATTCTTTCCACTAAACGCATAGTCGCGGCGCCGTGCGTGGCGAAGTCGATCTTCAACTGTCGAAGATACGCAGCCGCAGCGCGGCCCTCTTCTTCAACCTTAGTTTCACCAGCGATCTTGTATTTCTCGATACACTCCTCGTAAATACTTACGAGTTGGTCCACCATCGAGTCGAGGCCGGCAGTCGCCCGCACCTTCCGACAAACTTCTAGGGCATCCGCACGATCGTAACGTTCGATCTCCTGAACAATCTTTGTCGCGTCGAGTGGGCCGGCGAGGGTGCGGTAACCAAAATTGAGTAGCCGCAGCTGATCGAATCCCGCAGCTGTGACCATTGGTCCAAGACCTCTGGAGTCACAAAGAATCACCGGCGTGCCTACGGCAAGCGCCTCAAGAGCACAGCGCGCCTTCGCAAACACCAGATCATAGTTGCGCAAAACTGTTTCCGGTTGGGTATTTTCAGCATTCACGCCGTTTCCCATTACATCGACGGTTATGTCTTTGCGCTTGCAAGCCTCACGCACGGTCGATAAGTGCGTTCTCTCGGTCGCATGATTACTGAAGACAAGCGCGCGCTGAGGACGATCAGGAAGGGGATTGCTCCGCGGCTGGAATCTTTTCAAATCCACCGAGTTAAGCAGGATGCGAATCCGATCTTCAGGGATTTCGTGTTCCAGGTGGAGTCTATCGAAGCAGGCTCGATCGACCGCAACATAACTGAGGATGCGAGGAAAGAGGAGCGGCCTCTCGGCCCAAAGTGTTGAGCTATGACAGAAGTTGATCGCCGGAATACCCGGAAAGTGCAGCAAGGCGGTCATCGTTTCCATGTGATGATGACCATGAATCACGTCGGGAGTTTCAGTAAGTTGGTTTAGATTATCAACGACTGAAATATTCGCTGTTTGTAATTCGCGAGCTACCGCGCCGAGCAATGTGCTGTAGACCACTGGCGAATGGCCCCGCTCCCGCAGACCCAGCGCGATGTCACGAACGTACATTTCGGACCCGCCGCGTGCGGCCAGAGCGTTGTTCGTGATTAGTACCTTTAGGGCAGTCATCAAAGCGTTGATGTCACGGTAAGTTTTACGAGTGGGCCTCTACATGTTGCCACACCGCTTCCGCGACGGGGCGGAAGTGGTCCTTATATCGAATGGTAGTTTCGTAGTGACCGGCGGCTACCATTTTCTCGCCATATAACTCGTAGAAAGGACTCTCGAGTGCAGCGGTTCTTTCAGAGTGCCCATTAACGGGACGCAGGCATTCGACGCGGAACCGATGGAGTTCGACGCCATCGAGGACCTCTTTCACTTGCGCTGCTGTTCTCGGGTCACGAATAGCAAGTTCAACTTCCGCTCTTATCGCTTCGTCGACCTCGCCCGCAACTTGTGGTTCTGAAAAACGCTTCACGCCTTTGAACTTTTCTCCAGCAAGGGCGAGCTCAATATCAGCTGCCAGCTTCGGGTTATACGCTCGCGCCGCGCCGACCTTGCGAAAGAATGCCTGATCGTCAAGGTTTAGCCAGATCGCTTCGTTGGTAATAGTTTCCGGACATTCGTCAGGCGGACCAACGACCAGGAACTCGTAATTCGCTATTGGGCGCCCATGCTTTTTCTTCAAAATCTCAATTGCAGCATCCGTGACCAGGCGGCAGGCGTCGTGAGTGGTGCTATAGCCCTCCGCAGAGTCGGCCACCACGTATTCGATTTCCGTTCGACGGAACTCTTCCGCCAAATCGACTGCCAGTTGGATAAACAGTTCGAAATCAGCTTTTAGAAAAGCATCGTAAATTTCCAGGTCAGTAAATTTGCCATAGATCGATCCCTGACTCGCGCCGATCTGCTCCAGAACTTTAGTGGTGGCGGGCAGACGGGCTTTTCCGTCACGACCCGAACCGTCCGTCAGAATAAATACATGCGGACGTGCGATCTGTAACCAGCCATGCACGCGGAGTTCGTGGCTGGGATGAGCAACCACTAAAGCGCCACGAGCAGAATTGTTTAAGCCAACCATTGTCATCTAAGAGCCCACCTCGTTCACGGATGAAAGTGAGTAACTCGGATCAATAACAACGAATCAAACAGAGCAATCGATTAAGAAAGGGATAGATCTCGATTGCCCGCGCGGTGGGCATCTGTGGCTTTCCTGGTCCAATGCCGAATTTACGGTGACAGATACTATACCGGGTTGCGATTAACTCGCTACCTCCACCACCCATTTTCTCAGATCGGATCGCGTCAACAACAATATCAGCGCGGGAATGGTAGAAGCGAAAACGCCGCCAAACAGGATCCGCGGGATTAACGAGTCAAGAAAACTAAGGCCGAATGCGGCGATCAAAAGACCGATGGCGCTGGCTGCCAGCGTTGCAAGTGAGACCCTTACAAGTTTTCCCGAGAGACCAGGAATAAGGCCACCGGCGAGGAAAACGCGGTTCACCAGCGCAAAAGCGTAAGTTACCACGCCGGCCCATGCAGCCCCCGTTAGACCAAATGCCTTTGTTAACGGATATATGAGCAGTAGAAACACGACAGCTTCAAGAGCCTTGCCGGTGGCGATAGGCTTTGGTCTGTTTAATCCGAAGAAGAGCGAACCAACCACCAGCGTTAGACCACGCAATGGAATAAGCAGCGACAATATGCGCAACACCGGTGCGGCGGAAACCCACTTCTCACCAAAAAGTAACCGCACTAACTCGTCTGCCAAAAGAAACAGCGGCACAGCAATCGTGATCAGACAGAGCGAGCTGAGGGAGAACACCTTGGTGAAAACGTATTCGATTCTTCCCGGGCTTGAGGCTGATAGTTCTGCGAAAGCCGGCAGCGTAACTCTGCCCAGCGCGTAGACCATGACTCCGATTGGGAAGCTCGCCAGGCCGTAAGCCAGCGCGTAATTTCCGAGGGCGCCTGTACCCAACAAGCGTCCGACAACTACGTTGTCAGCCATTGTCGTAATATATGAAGAGATCGCGATCACGACCGCAAACTTACTGAAGGTTAAAATCCGGCGAAAGGCGATCTTCTCAAACACAAACTGTGGTCGATACGGGTGAAAGAAATAAGAGAGGGTTGTGGCCAAAGCTGCAGAGATCAACTGGCCCAGAATCAGCGCCCAGACGCTATGCGTGGCGAAAGCGATTGCGATAATCAGCGCGGTGGCGCCGGCGCTCACGATCAGGTCGTGCCAGAAAAGTCGCCCGAAACTTATTTGCTTGCGCAGGATCGTCAACCCAATGTTTTGCAGCCCTTCGATCGCTGTGACCAGAGCCAAAACCAAAATCAATTTCACCAGTGCCGGCTGATTAAAGAAACGCGACATCGGGTAAGCTGACGCCAATACCAAGAGTGCAAGGAGAAAACTGCGCACTAACTCAGTCGACCACACTGTATTGAGTTGTGCTCTGAATTCGTCGTCGCTCTTGAATTGACGGGCGAGAATCGTCTGGTCCAGCCCGAGGGTTGTTAACGCGTTAAGACCCAACTGGACAGCGAGGGCCATCCCGAACAGTCCGAAGTCTTCAGGCGCGAGGAGACGGGCAACCACGATCGACCGACCGAAGCCAATTAGCTGGCCGATTAATGTTGACGAAGTGTTCCAGCCCAGCCCGGAACGAACACGCTTGGTCAGCGAGAGGTTTAAAGTGTTCCTGCCGTCAGTTATGATTTCGGTTGAGGCTGGTGAACGAACGCGGGATAGCGGCATTGTTTCAAACATTCGAACGGGTTATCGGCTCAAGCTGGTCCAAATAGAACCTCACAGATGGCCGGCAATCGCGTCTCTGCCGGCACTACGTTGAAGTGAGGAACGAAAACTTCGTGCGGACGACGACCGTCATCTTACAGGGGATCTGCCGTTTCCTAAATCTCAACTTAGATCCGCCGCGCCGCACGAATCCTTCATGATAAAAGTTACCGCATTGACTTCCGGCAGAAATCACCCCTCCAGCCGGTTTCGACTTAGGCAGTTTGTTGAACCGCTCAGGAATTTCGAAATAGACGTTTGCGAGCGCTATCCCATCGTCAACAAGTATCACACCATGCGAATCCCACCCGCCGCCCTGTTGACGCGTTTGCCTGGTATGTCTGCTGCGCGGAAGGCGGATGTGACCTGGGTGGAACGAGAGCTTGTTCCCGGCCGATCCTCGCTCGAGCGTTTTGTAGGCCGACGGAAATTGATCGATATTGACGATGCGATCTGGCTCAACGCGCCGCATTTCACAGAGAAGCTGGCCGCCCTTTCTGACGGCGTGATTGCCGGCAACGACTTCATCGCCGACTACTTTCGCAATCTGGGCGCGCGCGTGTGGACCATTCCCACTTCTCTCGATACGTCGCAGTGGCGTCCACTTGATTTGCGTCCCGCCGGCAGGTGGAAAATTGGGTGGACCGGCACCTCATCGAATCTCGAGTACCTCTATTTGATTCAAGAACCTTTGGCGGATTTCCTCGCCCAGCATCGCGAGGCCGAGCTGGTGGTGATCTGTAATCGACGGCCGTCGTTGAAGAGGCTGCCGGCGGGAAGTTGGCGATTCATCCGATGGAAGCCGGAAAATGAAGTGGCAACGGTGCAATCGTTAGATGTGGGTTTGATGCCGCTGCCGAACAACGATTGGGCGCGAGGAAAATGTGCGCTGAAGATGCTGATGTATATGGCCGTCGGAATCCCGTCGGTTGTCAGTCCCGTTGGAGTCGGCAAAGAGTTGCTGGATGATTGCGCGGTCGGGATAGCAGCTGGCGAGTTGGACGAATGGTTTGTAGCTCTCAAACGACTATTTGACGAACGGGAGTTTGCAGCTGGACTGGGCAGGGAAGGCCGGCGACTGGTAGAAGCCGAGTATTCCGTACGCAAAAACGTTTCAAAAATAGCGAATGCCATTCGTGAAGTGGCGGCGTCATGACGCTTGATAGATGTCGACTTTGGTCCTTTGACATTCCTCGAGGTGCGGCTATCTTAGTGAAATGAGCGGCGATGCCATATCAAAAGTCTCAACCTCAGCAGCATCACTCGATTCGTTATCAGCTGCCGACGCACCTATCAGGATCCTGCATATTATTTCCGATCTCAGTGTGGCAGGTGCAGAAACCATCCTCTGCAAGGTGCTCGCCGCAACCAACCGGACCCGCTTTGCGCCTGCAGTCATTTCAATGAGAAACCACGGCGAATTGCGCGGGCAAATAGAGGCGATGGGAATTCCCGTATTCACTTTGGGCGTGCGTGGTTCAGTTGCTGGTCCAATTGCAGCTGCGCGTTTGATTCGGATTGTGCGCCACCTCCGGCCGGAGTTGATTCATGGCTGGATGTACCACGGAAATCTGGCCGCCCAATTCGCGGGCACATTTGCTTACGGCAAACCATCGGTGCTGTGGAGTATTCACCAATCGCTTTATAGTTTTGACTATGAAAAGTGGCTGACCACGTTGGTTATCAAGTTGGGTGCCCGGTTGTCGCGCTTCGCTGACAAGATCATTTACAGTTCGATAACGAGTGCCACGCAACACGAAGCGGTTGGTTACCATGCGGCCTGCCGCGCGCTTCACTATTATGGTTTTGATACCGAGAAGTTTGGCCCCTCGGAAACGGCAAGACAGGATGTGCGGGCCGAGTTAAAACTAGCGCCCGATACGATTCTGATTGGCCTCGCCGGTCGTTATCATCCAATCAAAGACCACGCAAATTTCCTGCGGGCCGCCGCTTTAGTTTCAAGGAAGCACTCCGACGTGCGTTTCATTATGTGCGGGCGGGGAATTTCGCGCGATAACGCTGCCTTGCAATTGCTTATTGAGAAACTGGACATCGCCGCATCGACGCACCTGCTCGGGGATCGACGCGACATTGATCGAATTTTTGCAGCCCTTGACATCGCCGTCTCGGCGTCTTTCTCGGAGGGCTTTCCGAATGTCGTCGGAGAGGCAATGGCTGCGGGTCTGCCCTGCGTGGTTACTGACGTGAGCGATTTGGCGGATGTGGTAGGAGCAACGGGACGCGTTGTTCCGCGGCGAGACGCCGAGGCTTTGGCCGGCGCACTCGAAGAGTTAATTGAAATGGGACGCCCCGCGAGGACAGCGCTGGGTCGAGCGGCCCGTGAGCGAATAATAAATAACTTCTCACTCTCCAAAGCCGCGGCGCAGTATGAGGAAACCTACGAGAGCTTGCTCAGCGAAGCCAGCGCCAAAAGTGGAAACGAACTTCCTCTCACTGCCTCTTTGCGTAGTGCGGATATTCTTGATTGACGCGCTCACCCGCGTGTCTTAGTTGACGAATCTTCGCAGTTGAACGCTCATCGCAAACCCAATCGCGATGAAGGTGGCGATCAACGAGGCAAGGCCCGCGCTCATTAGCGGCAGGGGGACGCCGATCACCGGCAACAGCCCCAATTCCATTCCAATATTGATGAAGATTTGACAGGTTAGCCCGCCGACGATGGCCATAATCACTAACATGCCCATCCGATCCGGAGCGCGTTTAGCCCCCACGATCAGGCGCGAAAGCAGCAGGGCATAAGCAAAGAGAGTCAGAATGCAGCCGATGAAGCCCGCGTTTCCGGCGGTCACTGCAAAGATGAAATCGGTGTGTGGTTCAGGGAGAAACTTAAGACTGCTTTGTGAATGCCCCGAGGTGCGGTCAGCGCCCCATAATCCGCCCTCGCCTACAGTCAGAATTGATTGCCATGTGTTGTAACCAAAACCACGGCGATCCGCCTTTTCAGGATCCAGGATGACGTTGATGCGTTCCTGTTGATAGTTTTTGACGAAGCCCGTTTTCACGCCGACCCAGTATGCGAAAGGTAAAAAGACCACGCTCAACACCACGGCGGCGACCACGTAACGCATCTTGATGGCAGACAAAAACAGCACCGTGATGAGGATGGGAAGGTAAGTCAGAATCGAACCAACGTCAGGTTCGAGCAGGATAAGCGAGATGGGCAGCGCCAGGATCAACGCCCCGATCGCGACATCTTTCAGGGTTAGCGTGCCGAGCCGTCTCTGGCCGAAATAGCGGGCCAGCATCATCGCCGTCGTTACTTTAACAAACTCGGATGGCTGAAATTGGCCGATGCCGGGCACCCGGATCCAGGCTCGTTGTCCGTTAATTTTCACGCCAATATTTGGAATTAGGACCAGCACCAGGAGCACGAGTCCAAAAATGTAAAACGCCGGCGCGATGTTGATGAGTTTTCGATAGTCGCTGAATGCAACCAGAAGCATCGCCACAACTGCGATACCCAACCCGATGAGCTGTTTGACCCAGTAGGGTTCGGTCGGTTGCGCGTGACGAATCTGGACGGTGCCAAAACAGACGATACCAATCGCCAGCAACGCGAGCAGCCAGTCGAAATCACGCAAACCTTTTTTGGGAATCCTTGCGACCATAGAGCAGAAGTCAAAAGTCAGAAATCAGGAGACAGAAAACAGAAGTTAGAAGTCACGAGACCGACCATTCGTAGAAATTGCGAACCATTAGTTCACCGCCGCCGGTTGTGCTACTTCAGCGGCCTTGGCAGCGGGCTTCGGTCGGCGGTCTCCGGTCGACTTAGCCACAGGCAACGCGCCGCCCGGTGGTTCCTTTCGAGTCTTCCGATAGTAAACGTCATACATCGCGCGGACTGACGGCGCCCCAAAGCGCGATCCCATTCCGGCGTTTTCAATCAAAGCGACGACTGAAATCTCCGGCTTGAACGCCGGCGCGTAGGAAACAAACCAGGAATGATCTTTGAACGCGCCTACGTCCTTGCCGAGGGCGACGACCTGGGCTGTCCCGGTTTTTCCAGCGATGTCGAACCCGGCCATCTTGATGCCGGTGGCCGTGCCAGACTCATTCACGACTGCCCACATGGCTTTCACCACCGTCTCGTTTTGGTCGTGCGGGATTTGAAGATCCTTTGGTTGGGGGTGGTCGAAACCTTTTGCCGGGCGGGCCGGTCGATAGTCAGGACTACTTGGGTCGCTGCCAACTTCCCCTACCGGACGTAATTCTTTTAGCAGGTGTGGAACATACATGAGGCCACCCATGCCGATTGCGGAGTGCGCGCGAATCAGAGATATAGGCGTCAGCACGTCCTGGCCCTGGCCAAAAGACGAGTGGATAGTGTCGATATCTTTCCACTCCGGATCGCGCGGATGGAGCCGCGCTTTCAATTCGCGGGAAGGCGTAGTGCTGATCACCTCTTGCGGCAGATCGATTCCCGTGCGCTTGTTTAACTCAAACTCTTCTACCATCGCCTGGATGCCTTCGAGTTTCATCTTCAAACCCAGGCGATAAAAGTAACCGTCGCACGACTTCATGATCGCCACATGAACCCCGGGCGAACCATGATTGCCTCCCATACAACGAGTGAACTTGTTGCCAATATGGATGCCGCCGGCACACACCATATTTGAGTTTTCGATTGTGATCGCGCCTTGTTGCAGTCCAGCTACCGCCATCAAGGGTTTCCAAGTCGATCCAGGTGGAAAACGGCCCTGGATCGCTCGGTTAATAAGCGGCTTGTCAGGATCATTTAGGAGACCCGCATATTCTGCACGACCTTCTTTGGTAGTGATTCGTTGTGAAAACAGATTGGGATCAAAGGTGGGGTAGGAAGCCATAGCTAGAACCTCACCGTTAGCAGGATTCATGACGATGATCACACCCCGCCCTTGCGGGGATTTTTTCAGATCGTCCTCGGCGGCCTGTTGAAGTTCTGAGTCAATCGTCGAGACGAGATCCTGGCCGGGTTGGGGTAAAACCGTTTCGATCTCAGCTTGAATTCTGCCGCGGCTGTCGACGACAACCTTTCGATAGCCGTCTTTGCCTCGCAAGTATTCATCGTAAGCTTGTTCGAGACCGCTTTGGCCGATTACGTCTCCAGGCTTAAGACCTCTTTCTTTGAAGGCAGGTCGCTCCAATTGTTCGGGTCCGACTTCAGCCACGTAGCCCAGCACGTGAGCGAGGAAACCATTCGCCGGATAACGCCGTTGCGGCTGTTGCTCCACGCGGAGTTCGGGAAACTCCAGCTCGTGCGCTTCAACCCAGGCGATGTCTCCCGGAGTGGCATCCTGCTTCACCAGGACCGATTCAAATGCCGGCTGTGAACCGATCTGATCGAAGCGCTCGCGGAGTATGTCTGCGTCCAGGCCGAGCGCATCGGCGAATGGGCTTACGAGCGAACTGAGGTTTTGGCCTCGAAGGTCTTCTCGCGACAGGATGACGTTATAAATCGGGCGGGAATCGACCAGCGGATGCCCGTCACGGTCGAAGATAACGCCGCGCGGGGCGATGATCGGCAGCTTTCTAATGCGTTGATCCTGAGCAATCTCAGCGTAGTGCTTGCCACGCACAAGTTGGAGGTAATAGAGCCTGACACCAAGGAGGGCGAGCATCACAAGCACCGCGCTTTGGACGAACCAGAGCCGCATGCGGAGGTTTTGTGATGAATCTTCGAACTTCATAAAAAGGAGACAGAAAACAGAATTCAGGAGACCGGAATTCGGATGTCAGAGATCAGATTCAGAGTTGCACTCTCGGATGCTAACCGACTTTCGAGAACTGGACACAAGAATTTCGCGACGATCTTCGTTCCTTAACAGCCCACAGCCCACTGCCCACACCTCGCTGACCCCTGATCTCTGATAACTACCTCGCTCCACGCCGCGCGCCTTTTCGGCGCGAAGCAAATGATCGACGGGTCCGCGCTCGTTCGGTAAAAAGATAATCTAACAAGAAGAAGGCCAGCGTGCCCGCAATAGTTGTTGCGATGATCCGGTACGACGTAGTTTGAACGAACGGCACATTAGGAGTATTACCAAGGGCGCGATGCCAAAATACATAGACCGCCGAATCGAGGAGAGTGGCAGCAGCTAATACGGGAATTCTCATCAGCGGGTTTTCCAGATTGACCCGCGAGGCGACAAAGAAAATCAGGTAAGCCGTCAGCGTTTTGGAAAATCCGCCGGCGCCGATAAGTCCGCCGCTGGCCGCATCGATGGTCAAGCCGGCAATGGTGCCCACGATCAGCGCGTGCCACGCGTGACGTTGCAGGGCGATATAGACAACCACTACCAGCGGAAAATCAATGTACGCGAGTGGAAACCAGACTTCCCTTAGCGACAGTTGCATCAGCAGGGCAAGTGCGAGAACGGCCGCGATTTTTAGCTGGGGCATTTGTCAGTGAAAAGTGATAAGTGATAAGTGACAAGCAAGAGAGCATGGCTCGTACTGTCAGGCTCTTGTCACTGTCACTCGGAACCCGTCACTGCTTTTTCTTATCTACGTTTGGCAGGGTCTGTTCGGGGGCAGGCCGCTGAGGCGGATGATATAGCAGCACCGCCACTTCTTCCAGTTGATCGAGTTTCGCGCCAGGTCTGATCAAAATCTCATGAGATTGCGTGGCCGTTCCGTGCTTGACCTGGACCACTTCTCCGATGCGCAGTCCGGGTGGATAAATATTGTCCTGACCCGTAGTCAGGATGTAGTCTCCGACGTCGACCTGCTGAAGGCCGGAGACATAACGCATCTCGATTAGTCCACTTTCTCCTGAGCCTCTCACCGATCCAAGCGCGCCCGAACCACCGATTTGACCGACGATTGCGCCGGCAGCGGCCTTCTCGTCGGTAATCATCATCACCTGGGCCGTCCATGGACTCAATGCGATCACCCTGCCCACAATGCCGCTGGCGGTCGCCACTGGCATGTTCAGCTCAACACCTGCTGAACTGCCGCGATCGATCATCACAGTATTGAACCAAACCGACGGATCGCGCGCGATCACGCGCGCCGCCACCGTGTCGTAGCCGGTTTGCTCTTTCAAGCTCAGCAGGCTTTGGAGGCGTTCCTTTTCGGCCGTTGCCTGCCGCGCGTTTTGTAGTGCCAGCTTCGTGCTCGCCAGCTCTTTCCGCAATCCCTCATTTTCAATTGCCGTCTGCCGAAAGTTAACTATCTGGCTAATCAGTCCGGAGCCTGCCCCACCGGCTTTCGCTGAGATGTTTTGTACCGGAGAGGCCAAGGTTTGAATCCAGACCCGGAACATACGCTGATGAGTCGCCTCATCTCGAGCTCCCACCGCCATAATCCCAAGATTGGTCAAAAGCAGAATGACCAGCCAAACGGGGGCTCGCTGGCGAATCTCTTTTTGAGTACGAGTGGCAGCCATTTGTCTAGAATAGTGAAAAGTGACGAGTGAAAAGTCAGAAACCGTGAATGAAACTGAACGCGCCGCGAAAAGCCTCCTATTCACTCTTCACTCGCCACGGTAAATAGTAAATGGTGAATGGTAAATGGTTCGCGTAGTAAATGGTTCGCGTAGTAAATGGTTCGCGTATTAAACGTCTCTATTTACTATTCACTATTTACCATTTACGGCGCGTTTCGCTACATGCCGCTGGTCATCGTATTTTCCCAGCGCACTCGTTTTAGGAGATCGAAATCAGAAAGCATCTTGCCGGTGCCCAACACGACTGAGGCCAGTGGATCGTCGGCCAGCGAGACGGGTAGACCAGTCTCTATCGACAGTCGTTTGTCCAGGTTCTTCAGCAAGGCGCCGCCACCCGTTAACACAATTCCGCGCTCGACGATGTCGGCGGAGAGTTCCGGCGGAGTGCGTTCGAGTGCCACGCGCACGGCGTTGATAATTGTGGAAACGGAATCGGCCAGCGCTTCACGAACTTCTTCGTCCGTCATCGTAATCGTTTTTGGAATTCCTTCGATCAGATTGCGACCGCGAACGTCGTAAGACAGTGGCTCGTCCAGCGGGTAAGCTGAACCTAATTCAATCTTGATCGCTTCGGCGGTCCGTTCGCCGATCAGCAGATTATACTTCCGCTTGATGTAAGAGATGATCGCTTCGTCCATCTCGTTACCGGCCACGCGCACCGCACGCGAGTAGACGATGCCGCTAAGGCTGATCACCGCAATGTCGGTCGTGCCGCCGCCGATATCCACCACCATGTTGCCGTGGGGTTCGGTGATTGGCAGTCCGGCGCCGATGGCAGCAGCCATGGCTTCCTCAACCAGATAAACCTCTGAAGCTTTAGCTCGGTAAGCTGAGTCTTCGACCGCTCTTCGTTCAACTTGCGTAATCTCAGACGGAATTCCTATTACCACTCTTGGACTCACCCAGGTCTTGCCGTTGTGCGCTTTACGGATGAAGTGTTGCAACATCTTCTCAGTCACTTCAAAGTTGGCAATGACGCCGTCTTTCATTGGTCGAATCGCGACAATGTTTCCCGGTGTTCGTCCCAGCATGTCTTTCGCGTCGCGGCCGACAGCTTCAACCTGATTGGTGACCTTATTGATCGCCACGATTGACGGTTCGGAGACGACGATGCCTCGTCCTTTTGCATAGACGAGTGTGTTTGCTGTTCCCAGATCGATGGCAAGGTCGCTGGAGAACAAGCTGAAAATCGATTTAAAAGCCATTTAGTTTGGTCTCTTCCTGAATGAATTAACAGTATCGGCGGGGGTTGGCCATCATCGATTGATGATGATCAGATAAGAAAGCTTGAGGGGTTTCCTACTAAAGCAGGATATCCACTCCGGACAACTAACCGCACGCCAGCTGCTCATTAAAAACTACTTCGTCCCAACCGATCAAAGATAACTGATCTTCAACCGCTGCGCTATTCACGAAAAGGCTTTATCGTCGTCTGCTTGCAGCACATCGTTCGCCAGCGGGACGTCGCTGCCTGGTTTTGAACGGGGAGATGATTCCATGGAAAACCGCACGCAGTCTTTCCTGGCGGCTTTTGCTTCGTACATTGCTCGATCGGCGCAAGCTATTAGTTGCTGCGGCGATGATGCGTGCTGAGGAAATGCAGCAACTCCAAAGCTGGCCGTCAACGACAGTTTCAAGTTTCGACCGCCATTGAACGAATGTCGGGAAATCATTGAACGGATGCGTTCGGCCACGGTGCCGGCGAGTTCCATCCCGGTGTCGGGAAGCACGATTACAAACTCGTCGCCGCCATAACGCGCGACCGCGTCGGTGTCACGAATCGAAGAGAGAATTACGGCGGCCATTTCCATCAGCACATGCGACCCCGCGAGATGGCCGTGCGCGTCGTTAACCCGTTTGAAGTCATCCAGATCAAGGAACAAAGCCGCAACACTGTTGCCATAACGGCGGGCGCGCCGAATCTCATTGAGCAGAAACTGTCGCAGGTAACGCGCGTTGTGAAGTTTCGTCAGATCGTCCGTTTGCGAAAGTCGTTCTGCTTCGCCGATGCGAACAGCGTTGGCCAGCGCCGAAGCAATAGGACGCGAGAGCGCGTCGAGGATGGAGAGTTCCGACTTCTTGAACGAAGTGTTGGCGCGAACACCTTCGAGCACGCCAAGGATTCGTTCGCCGCAAATCAATGGCACCGCGACCACAAACTTGTTGCGCTCTTTCCTCTTATTCATACCCATCCCGGCTGCAGCGAGACGAGTAGCTTTGCTTTCTGAACCGGGAGGCACGTCGGTCGCTCCAGCCAATACTCGTCGCCAATTCGCCGTCGAGACAGAAGCCGGCTCATTATCTTCACGAGGTTGGTCACCTGCTGTTAAAGAAGCAATTGCCTCCAACGCGGAAGGTTCGGCGCCTTTAGCATCGAGTATGAGGTAGATGGTCCAACGGTCCGAATGGACCAGCGGCTCGAGTCCGGCAAGCGCAGCATGGGCCGCTCCATTTTGATCACCGATAAAATGCAACGATGAAACAAGATTGAATGCCGCGCGCAACTTCCGGGAGTTTAGGCCGGCTGGAAGGAAAAGATTGGCGGTTGGCGTGGGCTGGCGAATGATATCCGGCAATTTGAGTTCGCCGGTCGCACCATGGCCCTCGATTTCGCGAAGGATTGCGGGAAGTTGTGCGGCCTTGTCCGCAATTGCTCGAAACCCAAGACGTTTTAGCGTGGAGCCGTCAAGACTGCGGAGACTGAGTCCATGATAACCACTTGAATGCCGGCGGCAGGCGATGAGTGGAGTGTCAGTCCAAAATGTTTTCGCGTGTTCGATTGCTGCCTGAAGCTCCACTATATCTGCGCCGGCAACCACTTCGTAAAGCACGGCGATGGGCGATTGGTCGGAGCGCTGATCCAGTAGTTCTCCATATCGCTCACGTTCTCGAGGAGTCGAAGTGGCTTCCGCGCCAGCCTCCCTCAGCCCTTCAATCAGGGTAGTCACGCCGGCCATGCGCAACGACTCGATCAACTCGTAGGCGGGAGCTTCGTGAGCATCAGTTAACAGAATTACGTGACGTGGCATTAACTAGTAAATCTCCGTTAAGTGCGTTACCTGAAACGCAGTCGTCCGCTGGCTGCTGTTCTAATCATCTCCGCGCCGGCCACCGGGAAGCGATAGTCGATACGGACTACTGTTCCCCTGCGGATCGATTGCTTCGACCGTAATCTCTTCGGTTCCCGAAGGCGCTGTTGTTTGAAGTTGAAATGTTCCGCCAGTGGGGACAAGCATTTCGCGTCCGGCGATCCGAATTGTCGTACCTGGCGCGGAACGACCTCGAATCAAATAAACGTTGCCATGTAGACGTTCGGCCGCCAGTTCGGAGACGGGAACACTCGATCCGGTTCCCCGGTTGGCAATGATGAATTTCTTTGGATCACTCCAGTCGCTCGCTTGTCCCGTTGCAGCAGTGGCCCGAACTCGCCAAAAGTAGACTCCTGGCCGGAGGTCGCTGGCAGTGAATTCGGTAGATGCCAATTGATCTCGTCCGATAACAATTCCATCCGCTACAAAGAAGGGTGAAGTGGCTACCTCAACCCGGTAGAAAGCCGCAGTGCCTGACTGCGGGCGCAGCCATTTCAAGGAAACGTTGGCAGCATTACTTCCACCTGCGAAAACTCGCTGGAGATCGTGAGGCTCAGAAAGCAGAGGAACATCCAAAAGCTTTTGCGGCCGGGAGATCGTGCCCGAAGGATTAACCGAAACATAATCACCGGCGCGGAAAGTTGTTTTCTCACCGGAGAGGCTGGTAGTTTCAACGGCGCCCGCATTGATGCGAATTTCTTCCGTACCCTCCGGTTTGACTCCGAAACTCGCCTGAGTCTGGTCACCAATCTTGCTGGTAGTCTTCGGAGTCTCCACTACGTTGTTGGTTCCGGCCGGCTGGTTTTCGGTGCGCACAGACATTTGTCCGCTATCGACCACCACATGCACGTTGGTCCTCTTGCCGTTATCGTCGCTGGCGTTGTCTCGAATGATGATGGTGCTGTTGGGTCGAACCAGAAGCGTCGAGCCGTCGGCCATCGAAACACGCGCGCGGCCGCTGGCGTGCGTTTGCACCGTGTCTCCGGGAAACAGTTCGGTGTCGCCGCCGGGAACGATGGTTTCGCGGGTGGCGGCACGAATTACGCGCACGTCGCCTTCAAAGGCTATGAATCGGGCGCCGCCATGAGGCTTGGTGCCGGTGCCAACGTTTCTGAGAGGATTTCCATACTTCCAAACGTAGACAGCGGTGCCTGCCGCCAGGCCACAGAGCACAAATAACGCCACCAGCAGGTAGACGATGCGCTTCTGTATTACCCACCAATCAAAAGCAAAACGATTGGATGTGTTCGCCATATTTGGAGCTTTTGCTAAAACCGACTGGCAACTGAAGAGGGCGAGAAGCTTGTGCCTGCCAATCAGGCACTACGCCGGATCGGGGTGACAAGGTGAGAAAGGTGGCAGCTATTTCGCGGCGAGCGCGCCCGCCGTGGATTCAAGTGGCATTACAACAGCAAAGAACGCCAAGGAGAAATTAACATAACCGGAAGAGTGCGTTCAAGCTATAAGTATTTGCAGCGAAGCAAGTTGCGATACAGAACCTATCAATTCGGGGTGGCGGCGCGTGGCTATTTTCCGGCCTGGTCGTCAGGAGACGGACTGAGATCCGCAGGTAGATTGGGCCCATCAGGCTTGTTTTCGTCATCGCCCTGAAAAGGCGAGTCGAAGTCCTCTGGCAGATCGACGTCGATGTCCATTTCGGATTCCTTCGGCCAAATCATTGAGGCGGCCACTGAACTCAGAAGGACTACGGCAACAAAAATGAGCGATATCCAGATTGGCACATGAATGCCAACCGCAACCACCAGCATTTTCAACCCGATGAAGGTCAGGACAATCGCCAGCCCCATCTTCAAATACTGAAACTTCTCTACTACACCAGCCAGCAGAAAATACATCGATCGCAAACCAAGGATCGCGAAAACGTTTGAGGTGTAAACGATGAACGTGTTGGTGGTTATGGCAAAAATTGCGGGAATTGAATCCACCGCAAAAACCAGGTCGGTGACCTCAACGATCACGAGCACGAGCAATAGCAGCGTGCCGGCAAGTTTGCCGTTAACCCGGGTAAAGAATTTCTGTTCCTCGTAATGGTGGGTGATTGGAATAAAGCGAGTCACCAACTTCACCACCGGATTTTCCTCGGGCTGGATGTCCAATTCTTCCTGGCGAAACATTTTGATCCCGGTGTAGACCAAAAACGCTCCGAAGATATAGATGATCCAGTGGAACCGGTTGATCAGGGCTGCGCCGACGAAGATCATCGTGAGCCGCATTATCAACGCGCCCATAACGCCCCAGAACAGGACGCGATGCTGATACTTTCCCGGGACTTTGAAGTAGGAGAAGATCAGGAGGAAGACAAACAGATTGTCTACCGAAAGAGAAAGCTCAATCAGATAGCCGGTGACAAACTCGAGACCGCGGGTGCTGCCCTGGTAGTAAAACACCAGGCAGGCAAAGATGCCGGCGAGCGTAACCCAGACACCGCTCCAGATTGCCGCTTCGCGATACTTGATTGTGTGGGCTTTGCGATTGAGGAGTCCGAGGTCCAGACTCAGCATGAGTAGGATAAAAACGGAAAACCCGATCCATAGCCATGTTGAGCTGCCCATCGCGTTCATGTAAGAGAGTTAAAATAACATCGCATCATGACCTGCGCAAATCGAGCCGTTCTTGCAGTGCCGCTCGCGCTCCTTTACAATCCGCGGTTTGCTAGAAAGGTAGAAAGTCATGCTTAAACAACTGTCGCGGCTCGAACGGACCCGCAGCATCGTAATCATTGGATTTGCGGTATTGATGGCCGTAAGTCTGGTTTTCTTTTATGCCCCTGGCCGCAATGCCAACGTTGAGCCGACCAAAAGCACTCAGGTAATTGCCGAAGTCGGAAACGATGAGATCACGGTGGGTGATCTCGCCAGAGAAACTGCAAACTTCCAGCAGATGTATGGCGGGCAGATTAGCCTGGCCCAGCTCGGCGGCACAAAGCGTTTCCTCGATGGGTTGGTGCGGAATCGCGTAGTGGCCCAGGAAGCCGCGCGACTGTCATTCAGTGCTAGCGATGGTGAAGTTGCCGAACGAATTCGTAAACAGTTTACCGATGCCTCCGGCCAGTTTGTCGGGATGGAGCGCTATAAGGAATCGGTAACAGCTCGATACGGGGACGTGGAATCGTTTGAGAAGGACGTGCGAAACGACATCGCGCAGGAAAAACTGAGGGCCTTCGTGACGGCGTCTGTGCACGTTTCCGATGAGGAAGTACAGTCTGATTTTCAACGCGAGAACACTTCCTTCGATCTCAGTTACGCGGTTATCGCACCTGATAAGCTGGCAGAGAAGATCCAGGCTTCTGATGATGAACTTAAGAGCTATTACGAACAGCACAAGACCGATTTTCGGATCCTCGATCCGCAAAAGAAACTCAAATATGTTTTCATAGATCAGGGCAAGTCTGGAGCAAAGCTTTCGATCTCAGATAAAGACCTGCGGACCGCATATGATGCCCTCTCGCCGGTTAATAAGCGTGCCGGCGTAAAAGTGCAACAGATTCTTTTGAAGGTTGCTCGCAAAGATCTCGATGCTCAGGTTGAACAGAAAGCTAAGGACCTCCTGACCAAGGCGCTGGCGGCAAAGCCCGAGGAGAGTGAAAAGGTGTTTGCCGATCTGGCGCGAGGTCATTCCGAGGACCCGGCAACTGCCAAGAACGGCGGCTTTCTGCCGCGGACAGTTAAGAAAAATCCTAACAAGATCGATGCGCTCTATGACCGCGCTGTGGATATGGAAGAAGGCGTCGTATTCGATGTCCCCATCAAGTATGCCAACAATTGGTATTTGCTGCGTCGCGGCGCCTCAGTAGAAAAAACTTTTGAGGAGGCCAAGCCTGAATTAATGGCCTCGCAACGTAATACCGGCGGGTATACGGTTGCTCGCCAGCTTGCAGAGCGTGCCAAGGCGCGTTTGAAAGAAACGAAAGATCCGCAGAAGGTCGCGCAGGAGTTGGCAAAAGACGCGAACATGCAACCAGGGGAAATGGTGAAGGAGACTCCTTTCGTCAAACCTGGAGACGACGTCCCGGGGATTGGCAGCAGCCAGCAGTTTGAAGCCGTAGTTGAACCACTTAACAACCCGGGTGACATCGGCGAACAAACGGGCGTCAAGGGTGGCTTTGCGGTGCCGATGTTGGTTGAGAAACGCGAGCCGCGTATTCCGGATTTTGACGAAGTGAAGACTGACGTGGCGAAAGCCGTGAAGGTGCAGCGAGCAAAGGAACAATTGGACCAGAAGGCCCGTGAGATTGCCGCGTCACTAAATTCCGCCGCGGACCTGAAGGCAGCAGCGGAGAAGGACGGCTTCGAGGTTGCCACTCAGGAAGGTTATAAGCTCGGCTCGCCACTCGGTAACGCCGGCACAAGTCCGGCGCTGGACGAAGCAATCTATGCTTTGAAAACCGGCGAGGTGACGAAAACGGCAATCAAGGTAGGGGATAACTGGGTTGTGCTTGGCGTCGTCAAACGCGAGGAAGCTGACCTGGCTGAATTCTCAACCAAGCGCGATCAACTTACTCAACAAGCCGTGAGAAGCCGGCAGAGCCAGGTCTTTGAAGATTACATCGGAGCTGTGCAGCAAAGGATGAAGCAGGCGGGAGACATTAAGATCCATCAGGACGTTTTGACCGCGATGGAGGCGGCTGAGCCGGCGGTAGCGCCTGGGCGTCAGCAGTTTCCACAGTTTCCCCTACCGGCCCAATAGCTTATCGCTCAACAAACGGAAGCCCGACCGTCTGAGGTGCTCTCTGACGATCGGGCTTCTGCTTATCTTCACTAAATCCGAAACTAAAATCCGCGGATCAACGGCGCCACTTGCGCCTGGGCGACGGCTGTCCGGATCTGAAGTTCATTACCAACTGTGGTGACTTTCAGATTCTTCATCGCGCTGCGTGCAAGAGTTTCCCTAACTGGCGAGAGCCGGCCGAGAAACATCGTGCCCAACTGCATTAACCCTTCAAGCGTATCGCTCAGGTTTTTAGCCGATGCCGGGTCGACCGTTTTCGCCGCCAACATCACTTCCAGATCGGCACTCGTCATTCCCAGCGAACCATAAACCTGACGGACTGCCGTTAGCTCGCGTGCCCAACTATCGTTGGTGGCACGCAGGTTTTGCATTAGCGCCGCAGGGATGTTGCCTCCAAACCCCATAATTGCATTCGGGTCGCGGCTCGCCAGGGCGATTAATTGCGGGTTGGCAAATTTGCGCGTCCGGCTCGCTTCTATCGCGCCCTTCACGCTCTCCAGGCTTCCCATCGCCAGAGTATTTCCAGTCAGCGATGTAACTGCGAGATCACTTACTTTCAGGTTCCATAAACCCAGCAGCTTCATCTCACGGTCGAGAGAAAATAAGTAAATGGTCTTTCCCTGAAACTTTTGCTCGGAGTATTTTCCATTGGCCGCCAGCCGGCCGGCCGCCACCATCGCGCCGGCGTTAAAAGTTCCAGTGGCAATCGCAATCGTGTTGACCTTGGTAACGCGCTCGGACGGATAAGTGAAGCTCATCCCGAGCGCGATCTCATCAAACGATCGCGGGTCGATCCCCGTCTGCGTTTTAAACTTCGCCATCTCTTCATTAACTTCAGTGACTCGTGCCGGATTCTCAGCCAGCAGATTCGGCAACGCTTCGTCAATCACCCGCTTAACTTTGATCAAAGCCACGGCATCCGACGGCGGCAGCGACGCCAACAGATTGGACGGCTGCCTCGCGCGGGTATCATTACCCTGCGCGACCGCAACTCCGGCAAAAACAGCGCTACAGGCGAGCGCAACTGCAAACGATTTGAAAATACTATTCTTCACTTTCATCCCTTTCTTGAATTCACGCCGAAATTGTCTCGGCGATAATGGTCAGAACCACCTGCGTGAGCGGGTGGGTATGGCTCGCACCAACACGTGACTTACCAAGATTTACGACGACTTCGAGAGATACGCACGCTGTTGTCCGATGCCTGCATGGCAGTCGAGGTTGCGCCCTAAACGCTTTCCAACAGCAACGCGATCCCCATACCTCCACTGACGCAAAGAGTTGCGATGCCTAATCGAGCGCTTCGCTTTTTCATTTCATGCATTAACGTTGTGGTGATTCTTACTCCAGTGCATCCGATTGGATGGCCCAGGGCAATCGCGCCACCATTAACGTTCAAGCGATCGGCATCGAAATTCAACTCGCGATCACACGCAATCACCTGCGCCGCAAAAGCTTCGTTGAGTTCGATTAAATCAATCTCCGCCAGCGTCAGCTTTTGCCGGGCCAGTAAAGTGCGGATTGCCGGCACTGGCCCAATCCCCATGATCTCCGGTGCAACGCCGGTGACCTCGTAATCAACGATTCGTGCCTGGGCCACCGCGCCGGTTTTCCGAAGCGCGTCTTCACTCATTACCAGGACCGCCGCGGCGCCGTCAGTGATTCCCGAAGAGTTTCCCGCAGTCACTGTTCCATCTTTGGAAAACACCGGACGAAGTTTTGACATGTCCTGAATCGTGGTGCCCTTGCGAGCATGTTCGTCTTCCGCAAAATTCCTCGTCTCGCCTTTTCGTCCAACAATTGAGAGTGAAAACTTTTCGTCGTCGAAACGTCCCGCACTAATCGCCGCTTCCGCACGATTCTGCGAGCGAAGCGCATACTCGTCCTGCTCTGCGCGCGTGACGTCGTGTTTGCGCGCCAGGTTCTCGGCGGTTTCACCCATCACCAATCCCGAAAGCGGATCGTTGAAACCGTCTCGATACATTCCATCCACGAGTTCGGTATTCCCCATGCGCATGCCCCATCTGGCGCCTTCGGCGAAGTAAGGCACGCGCGACATGCTTTCCGTGCCCCCTGCCAGCACTATCTCCGCCTTCCCCAAAAGGATCTGTTGCGCGGCGAGAATGATCGCCTGCAGGCCCGAGCCGCACGCCTGGTTAACGGTGAACGCCGGCACCTGTTCGGGAACGCCGGCTCGATACGTTATTTGTCGCGCGACGTTTGGTCCTCCGCCGGCCTGCCTCGCGCAACCCCAAATCGATTGCTCAACTTCGGCGGCGGTGATCGACGCCCGCCGCATTGCTTCTTCTGCCGCCGCCACACCCAAATCGGCAGCGGACATCGCGGCCAGCGTTCCGCCAAAGCGGCCAATCGGAGTGCGCACGGATCCTGTTAGATAGACGTTTCGCATGAATCTTTCGTTAGCCCGGGTTTTGGATTTAGTCTGAAAAAAGGGTAGCACTATCAGCCGCGGAAGCGGTAATGAGCTCACCTAAAAGGCTTCTTCGAGTCTGAAACGGGGCGCCAGCCGGACGGCGAGGAGAATCTCTAGCTATCGTAGGGCACGGCATGCCGTGCCCTACTCCCTTACTTCTCTACGCGGTGATCGTCGCCGCTACCGTCTGGCTCCATGGACCACGCTCGCCGCGCGTATTAACCCATCGCAGCATGTAATAAGCGATCTTTCCTCCATCGTCGCCATCAAACGCAGCCGTGTATGGCGTTCTCGTATCCGTGGCGAGGTAACTCAGTTCACTCGGATCGACCGGCGAAACGCCTCCCACCTTGACCCAAACTTCGCAACCTGAAATGCCGGTCGGCTTGGCACGACTAGTAGGCGACTGTTCGTCCACAAAGGTAATCGTGTGTTGCAACCGCTGGCTCGTGTCTACCGTCGCCACCGGCCTGGTGGTCGGCTCACCCGCCACCGTACGTGTGGTCGAGCGCGGGCTGACCCCCAACGATTGCCGTTGCGCATTGCTCACCGTTCCGGTCAATTGCAGTCGTTGGACCAGCGGCCGTGCCAATCTTTCCGCATCTTTACGCGCTTCGTCTTTCGTTTCGCGCGCACCCTTGCCTGTTGCTTGCGCGGACAGATGACCATCATAGGCCGTGTTCCAGGTGGTGGAGGCCGCTTGCAGTGGCGCTATATCCGCTGCGGCTAAACCAAGCGCTGCGAGATTAGCGTTAGCGAAAGTAATGAAGTTGTTAAGCCAGCCGCTGAATTCAGCGTCGGCGCTGGGGATGTAATCAGTCGACATTTTGATTCTCTCCTATTCAGTTAATGAGGTTTAGGGGCCTCGTGGTTAAAGTGTGGGAATAGCGCTGGGCCACTCCCAGTGAAAGTGGGGCGAGAAAGTTGTTAATGATCTGGCTGCAACGGATGTTTCGCTGATGCCGCCGAACGTTTAATTGGCCCGCGCAGGTGATCCACTGACGCCGGTAGAGATCCAACTGATTCCAGTGGCGCATCCACTGGGTTCAATGGACGTTTCGCTAAGCTCAGCGGAAGGTCACTGTTTACGAGGTATGGCCCACTGGGCTTAGTGGAAGGGCCGCGAAGGTCAGTGGGCGGTCCACTTAGCTCGGTGGTTAGTCCCCGCGCCTCAGCAGGAAATTCGCTAAGGTCAGTGGAGCTTTCGTTGGACTTAATTCACCCTCTGCCGGGACTCCGGCAAATGCAGCCGGAACCCGGAAAACGGCAAATAGGGCCCAAAACAGGCCAAATTTCAATTATCGATGCTTAATGAGCGTTCCCTTGGATAGCTTCAGGGCTTGGGATCGAGGTTCGCTTCGGCGGAGGCTCGAGTCGTGAGTCCCAAAGCTGCTTTTTGGAGCGCGGATTGAATATCAAAAGTTGACGCCAGTGTCAACAAAAAACCTTGGACCGTAGTGCCCTAAATTTTCGCACCGACAGGAGCGAGACTAATTAACAATGCACTCCGGTGGAGCGCAAAAGCGATGGATTCAACCGAGGTTCTATAAATATTGGGCTCCTGCGGAGCCCGTGCATTTGTCCAAATTAGCCGCGACCCGGGGGCACTAGCCCGACCGTCAGGGAGGGCTCATCCTTAACGCGCAGCGAGCCCTTCCTCACGGTCGGGCTAGTCCCGCTATGCTCCCGGCGGTTGTTGTGTCGCAGGATCTGACTTGTCTGCAAGAGCCTTTTCATTGTGGGTAGAAGAATACAGAACCGGGAGCGGTAGCGAACGGACCGTGCGTGCGATATAGAACTGCGAGTGCAAACACCGAAGCTCGAACGCGTTAGTCCCGCTCGGCTGGAAGCGGCAAGATCAGCGATTGCCGAGCTCCTCAAGGCTCACGTCGAATGGTTTTTCACTCTCGACGGCGGAGACACGAAGGCGTTGCGCCGTAGCGAACTCGACGTCGCAATCACTCACCAGCGTTTGATACTCACCTTCTGGACGGAGCAGGGAAGCCGCGCATGGAAAGTGTTTGCCTGGGAATGGACCGGCGAAAAATTAATACTCCAAGTCTCACGTCGCATGGGCGCCGAGCGTCCGTTGATTGAATTGGTTCCCCGAGCTTCAGCCAACTCCATCGCACTCACTGTTAAGACAGCCCGGCAAAAACGTTGTGATCAACTCGCGAGCGCAGCTTGTTCACTTCAACCTGGCGCAAAGGTGGAACGCTCTCGATTGAGCCCGGGAGCGCGTCGCGGGCAGCCGGGCCGCTACGCGCGGATTATCCTCCGACAGAGACACCAGCGAATCGCCGTCACAGGATGCATCGCCATGAGCAAAGCCAGTGACGTAGACGCGTTTCTGGCAGCGGCGTTGCTCTGGTTTACCCGCGCGAGTGAACGGACGCGCGCGCCCTACATTCAGCAACTTTGGCTGGTAGTCGAAACTGTCTTGTTGAAGCCCACTCTTCAACGAATTGCTTTACTGCGCGAGAGCCTGGGACAGGCAATAGTGGTCTATGAAGTCGTCGCGGAAAATGTTGAGGGAGTGGCACGCTTGCAAAAAGCGGAAGTGCCAAATCGTAAAGAGTTGTGGAAGAAACGGACGACGCGGTTTCCACCGATCCCTGTGAGCGTTTCGTCTGAGATTACAAAAAAGATCATTGCCGTGGCGCCTGTGGCGATCGATATCGTCAGCGCGCGCCACGGCCAGACCCTTCGCTACTTTGGACTGCCCTTCGCGCGCGTTCGCCAGTTGCTCGGAGTCGAGCGTGTTTGGTTTGGCGTCGAAGGATCGCGGCGCCGCATGTTGGATGAAACGACTGAAGCCGAGTGGTTGAACTTGTTGACCAACCTGGTCCAACACCGTTCCGCTGGAGCCACGGACCACTACCACGCACTCTATCGAAATGCTGGTGAGGCGTGGCTTGAGTCGTTATTGCGTCGCGACATTACGCGATTGGATCCGGGCCTAATCATTGCGCCGGTGCATGCGCAGTTCCGCACAGGTCGCGGCGGAGTCGCCGGAGTTCGTCCTGTCGACTTGTTGGCGTTGCGTCATGACGGGCGCCTGGTAGTTATTGAATTGAAGGTTTCAGAAGCGCGGGAACATGTTCTGCAAGGGGCTGATTATTGGCAGCGAGTAGAAGCGCATCGACGTCGCGGTCACATTTCGCGCGCCAAACTCTTCGGCGATCGCAGGATAAAAGACGAGCCGCCCCTAATTTATCTGGTCGCACCCACGCTCAGAGTCCATCCATCCTTCAATACCCTTGCGCGCACAATCGCCGCGGATATCGAAGTGTATAGATTCGAAATCAACGACGATTGGCGTGCCGGCGTGCGAGTGATGCGACGCTTGCGCGTTAATTAGCGCGGGCGGAAAGCGGCTGAGTTCCCAAACCAAAAGCTTGCGGGTTCTCGCCAATAATCGCGGCGGCAAAAAAGAGCGGCACGTAGTAAACGCTCTCATTCCTGAACGTATCATCGAGTTTGCCTCGATCCGCGTTCAATGCGCAGATGCTGCATTTCCTGTTCTGCGCGTTAAGCAGCATCTTCAAATCGGCTGCTGTTCTCGACCCGCCGCGATTGTAAGCCAAAAGCGCGAGCGCCTCTTTCATCGGATCGTCTTTAAACTCCGCCACGCTGTCCGTGATGTAACGCGCCGCCGCGTCAGCTGACTTATCAACATCGAGCAGCTCCGCCTCGGTCAAACCGTAACGCTCCCCCGTTTTTGGAAGAAACTGAAACATGCCTATCGCGCCCATCGGATTGGCTGACGAAATGTTTACGAACGCCGATTCAATCCACGGAAGGTAGATGCCAATGAGAGGCGACAGATTGCGTGCTTTGAACGCCGCGCCCAGCCTGGGCGCTTCCGCTTGCCCGCGCGCGAACACAGCACGAAGCTGGCCCCTGGTTTCATCGTCGGTCTTGCCTTCGCGATGTACCCATCGGATTAGCGCTTTTTGAATGTCCTCTTCGAAGGCACTAGTAAACTCATATTCGTTTCCCGAGATCTCACGAGCGATGCGGCGGGCCTCCTGGCCGACAAACGTTAGTCGTTCGGCACGCGACATATCTACATAAGCCTTGGGAGTCTGACCACTTCCCTGAATTGCATTTGCACTGAACAACGTCAGGATCGCCAGTGCGACCATAATTTTTGGTAATTTCATTTGGTTCTCCTCATATTGCGGATTTAAGAATGCATTTCTAACAGAGAGGGCAGGGCGCGAATAAGGAATTGCCGTCTCAATCAATAAAGCGAGAAGCATAGCAGCAACTGTTCATCAATTGTTGGCAAGCGAGAAAATCCGATGAAAGTGTTCATTCAATGTTCGACATATTTCAGTTTATCGAGAACGGAAAAACGAATTACGACAAACTGAAGTTTGCCGGACAAGCGATGCTAGAATCCTTCGCGGATGACGACGCAGACAAAGCTAAACGAGGATAACCTGACGGGTTTACTCGCCGAGTGGCGCGAAGGCGATAAGTCTGCGCTCGATAAGCTGACTCCGATGGTTTATGACGAACTCAGACGCATCGCGCATCGCTATGTGCGGCGTGAACGCGACGGCCACACGCTGGCGACTACTGCGCTCGTAAACGAAGCCTACCTGCGCCTGGCAGGTTTTCAAAAGTTCACCTGGGAGAATCGCTCGCATTTTTTTGCGGTATCAGCGCAGGTGATGCGCCACATTTTGATCGACTACGCGCGCAGGAGCCAGTTTGCGAAGCGCGGCGGCGGCCTTCAACGCGTATCCCTCGACGGTGCGGCGAACGATACCGCGCTGATGTCAACTGCGCGCGCTGCTGAACTGATCGCACTGGATGAGGCACTCGACGAACTTGCAAAGATTGATGCGCGTAAAAGCGACGTCGTTCAGTTGCGATACTTCGGCGGGCTCACCCTGGAAGAAACGGCTGAAGTCTTGCAGGTTTCGTTGATGACAGTAAGGCGCGATTGGCGCGCGGCGAAAGCGTGGCTGTTTAGAAGGATGAAGGATGAAGGATGAAGGCGGAAGTATTGAGGGATGAAGGCGAACGGATGAAGGGTGAAGAGGGATACGGTTGGTCTATCGATTCCCGATTCATCCTTCATCCTTCCGCCTTCATCCTTAACAAATGACTCCTGAGCAATGGCAAAAAGTAGATGAAGTGTTTCAGGGTGCGCTCGATCGCGCGCCAGGGGATCGTGTGTCGTTTCTCGACGAGGCCTGTGAAGGTGACTCCGAGTTGAGGTTGGAGGCTGATACGCTAATTAGCGCCCACGATCGGGCGGGCGACTTCATTGAGCAGCCAGCCGTAACGGAAGACGCGCGAGTTTTGGTTGATGCCCTGGACCACAACATCGGACGCGACATCGGCGCCTATACGGTTCTTGAACGACTTGGCGCGGGTGGTATGGGCGAGGTTTATCTCGCGCAGGATCGGCGGCTTAACCGGCGTGTAGCCTTGAAGATTTTGCCGACGCTGTTTGCTTCAGACGACATGCGGTTGCGGCGGTTTCAAAGGGAAGCGCAGGCTGCTTCCGCCCTGAACCACCCGAACATTCTGACGATCCACGAGGTGGGAGAGTACGAGGGCGTGTGGTTCATCGCCACGGAGTTTATTGACGGTGAAACGGTTCGGGAGTTGATCGAAAGAGCTGCGTTGTCAGGTGCGGAGATTCTGGATATCGCGGAGCAGGTGGCTTCCGGTTTGGCAACTGCGCATGCCGCCGGCATCGTGCACAGAGACATCAAGCCCGAAAATATTATGAAGCGCGCTGATGGCCTGGTGAAGATTCTTGACTTCGGCATTGTCAAACTCCTGGAGCGGCCGGCAAATGATTTCGAGGGTGCGTCAACTTACGTCACGCAGTCGCACACGGAATTCGGCGAGGTAATGGGGACCGCCGGCTATATGTCACCCGAGCAAGCGCGCGGCCTGGTGGTTGACGAACGTACGGACATTTGGAGTTTGGGAGTAGTGCTGTATGAAATGGTCGCGCGACGGGCGCCCTTCTCCGGCGCAACGAGAATGGACACGATGGTGGCCATTTTGGAACGTGCTCCTGAACCGCTTTTGTCACATGTCGAGCAATCGCCGGAACTGCAGTTGGTCCAGCAGGTGATCGATAAGGCGCTCGGCAAGGAACGGCAGGAGCGATATCAAACTGCGGGTGAAATGCTGGCCCATCTGACCAGTCTTAAGGAACAACTCAAAGGAACTCCTTCTTTCGTACCATCCAGTGATTTGGGGAACGCTCCTGCGCAGGCTTCGTCGCTTCGCCGATTACTGCCTCTGCTTGTCGCAGTCCTGGTTCTGACTGCAGTGATCGTGGCCGTGTCTTTCTACAACGGTGCGGCCTCCCGGCCTTCAGGAAACTCAACCACCGCGACAGCTAACAAACTTTATTCCGAAATGAATGAGGCCGATCAACTCGCTTATATCAGCACGCAGGAGCAGCGCATTTCGGCGATGATGGGAGATCGACCCGCAAAACTAAATGACGAGGCTCTGCGATCGATCAAGGGTTACGTTGATTATTATCTCACCCGAAGTGATAAAGCATCGGAAGGCATGAACGCAGATCGCCTGGTGGAAATATTGACCCGTGGCCGCGCATATGCGCCTCTGATTTCCCGGGAATTCAAGGCGCGCAAAGTGCCTGTCATCATCGGACTTTACCTGCCAATGGTTGAGTCGGCTTATCACCCATGTAGTGAGAGCAGTTTTGGCGCGAAGGGGCTCTACCAGTTTCTGCCGGAGACCGCTCGCCACTACGGCGTTTCACCTGGTGAGATGTGCGACGTAGACAAGATGACACCGGCCGCCGCGGCATATATCGCCGATCACATGGCTGAACTCGGAGACGACGCCGAAAGCATGACCCTGGTGTTGCTTAGTTATAATCGCGGAGCGGCCTGGGTGAGAAGCACACTGCGGGAACTAAGACAAACCGAAGATTACCAAAGAAACTTTTGGACACTCCTGGGGAACCGCGACAAGTTGGATGAAGGTTTTCGACGGGAAAGCGCCGGCTATGTGCCGAATTTCTTCGCTGCGGCGATTATTGGTGAGAATCCCGAAGCGTTTGGCATCAATATGCCGCCACTCTCAAGTTTCGCAAAGTAAGACAGACGCTCTTGTCTGTCTTCGTTGCGCGAGTGTCTTTCGATCCGCTCTGATCAGGCAGGAATGCCTGCCCTACTACTAATGCTTCACGATCAGTGATCGCTCGTCAGTAGGCGATGAAGGTGTGACCTCTTCCGGCTCCCGCCGCGTTCCGGCAATCGCTTGATCCGAAGACAAAATTCCCGAAGTCCGCATCCTGAATTCATCGGGGTTGGTCGCGTTATGCAAAGCTTCTTCCATTGAGATGAGACCCGACTGGAACAGATGGAAGAGCGACTGATCGAAGGTCTGCATTCCATACTGCGAGGCCCCCGCGGCAATGGCTTCCCGAATGAGCGACGTCTTTTCTTCGTAAATAATGTGGTCTCGGATCAGGGCCGTTGAAACCATTACTTCGACAGCGGCCACTCGCCCTGCGCCTTTCGCGGCGCGTACCAGTCGCATCGAGATCACGGCCTTGAGTATTCCAGCCAGCTGAATACGAACCGATTTCTGTTGATGCGAAGGAAACGACGAAACAATTCGCATGATGGTTTCAGTGGCATCAAGCGTATGCAATGTAGAGAGCACCAGGTGTCCGGTTTCAGCAGCAGTCAGCGCGGTTTCGATCGTTTCATGATCACGCATTTCGCCGACGAGTATCACATCGGGATCCTGGCGCAACGCACCGCGCAGCGCTTCAGAGAACGAACGAGTGTCAACGTCAACCTCGCGCTGGGAAACGAAAGCCAACTTGTCGCGATGTAGAAACTCGATTGGGTCTTCAATCGTGACGATATGACCACTGCGGCGCGCGTTGATTCGATCGATCATTGCCGCCAGGGTGGTTGATTTTCCTGATCCGGTTGCGCCGGTTACCAGAATTAGTCCGCGGCGTTCTTCAGAAATTCGATCAATCACCGGCGGCATTCCGAGTTCAGCCAGGCTGCGCGTTTGATCCGGGATGACGCGCAGGACCATGCTCACCGTTCCGCGTTGCTGAAAAATGTTTGCGCGAAATCGGCCGAGGCCGGAGACGCTATAGCCGATGTCCACTTCGGAGGCCTCTTTGAATCGCTGCTTTTGCCGGTTAGACATCATTGCGAATGCCATGTCGAGATTGTCTTCAGGCTTGAGTCGCGGCGCATCGGCGATGGGCCGCAGCTCGCCGCCAATGCGCATGACTGGAAACGCACCAACTTTCAAGTGCAGGTCGGACGCGGCGTGAGTAGTCGCGGTTCGCAACAGATCATCAATCTTTACGGACATAGTGGGACAGCCTTTCGAAGCGTTCCAGGAATTCGGGGCGATTAGTTATTGACTGGCGCCGGAAGGGGCGCGGGAACTTGTGGGGCACGACAACTGGGGCAACCGTTGACGCCCCTGGATAATAGCCTTTGGCGGCGATTAGCGTCAACGATCACGTAAAAACATAGGGATTTGAGCTTAATCCTTGGGCCAAGGGAGGCACTAGCCTGACCGAAAGTGCGCACTGAAATTGAGAGTTTGAAAAGGTGAACTCGGCCTCACACCGGTCTCGGCACAGCTTCACTCGACATGTTGGTGCGTGCCTAAAAGAAAAACAGCGAGCAAGTTGTCCTGCTCGCTGCTATCCGTTGTCGCGATTTGGTTGACTTAATCGTGCGCGGTCCCGGCCGCCTGAAACTTCAGGACCGGCTCAACCGAGTTACGAACACTCACGTCCGTGGCGGCTTCCGGTTGCGAGCCATTGCTGCCTGGTTGTGAAGCTTTCGCAGACTTGACGTAGGTCAGCCACTGCCCCGGTGCTTCTCGTTCACCCTTCGTAATTTCGAAAAAAGCCTTCTGAATTTTCTCTGTGATTGGACCACGTCCGCCAGCGCCGACTGTAATTCGATCGACCGCACGGATCGGAGTGATTTCGGCGGCCGTACCTGAAAAGAAGAGTTCATCCGCGACATACAACGCAGCGCGTTGAATACTTCTTTCCTTCACCGTGATGCCCAGCTCGTGGCAAATCTGAATCACGCTGTCGCGCGTGATGCCCGCGAGGATTGAAGACGATAGCGGAGGCGTCAGTACAGTGTCGCCGTTGACGACAAAAATGTTTTCACCCGAGCCTTCCGAAACGTAGCCCCGATCGTCGAGTGCGATCCCTTCGGCAAAGCCGTTGAGCAGTGCCTCCATTTTGATCAACTGCGAATTCATGTAATTCGCACCGCTCTTGGCCATTGCCGGCATCGAGTTTGGCGTTAGACGGTTCCAGGTGGAAACACAGACATCGACACCCTTTTCAATTGCTTCATCGCCTAAATATTTGCCCCAGTCCCAGGCGCCGATGTAGCAAGCCAGCGGGTTGGGAAAAGGGTTCACGCCAAAAGCCGGCCGTTCCTCGTCGAGACTCCGGAAAAGTATCGGTCTGATGTAACACTGGTCCAGACCACTGCGGTTAACCAGTTCTACTGAGGCTTCGCACAGTTGATCCAGATTCAAGGCGTGGTCCATTCGATAGATCTTTGCCGAATTCAGGAAACGCTGCATGTGTTCTTTCAAACGGAAGACCGCCGGCCCGCGTTTAGTCGCATAACAACGGATGCCTTCAAAAACGCTGGAGCCGTAGTGAAGTACGTGAGACATCACGTGCACGCGTGCATCGTTCCATTTGATGAATTCACCATCATGCCAGACGACATCGCTAATTCGTGGTGTTCTCACATCCTTCGATTCGCCTTCTTGTGGAAAACATATTGGTCTACTCCTTAAAAGAAAACATTCTTGGAAAACTGACGGCGAGGAAGCTAGACAAATTCAATTCAATATCGGAAGAACATCAATTCTAGTGCTCTTCGCGTCCTTTTCTGAAGGGGCAACTGAACGGTTCTGGAAAAGCGCACGATACAGTAGATTTAGTTTGCTTTGCAAGGAGCGCGCTTGATTCGATTAGGGCCCACGGTTACCATCAAAAAGTCTTCAAAGAGCAAACACTATCAATCCAATACGCTTTCCGGTGAAGTATCAAGAGAGTCCGCCGCACAACCTTCGACGCAGGCTAAATCGTTATCCAGCTTTGGCTGTGATAGTCCTGCTGCTAACGCTTCCCGCCAGTTGCCGTATGACAAAAATAACCGAAACCACACCTAACTCGAACGCAGTCAAGAGCGCCGCCGTAGATGATCCGGATGTTATTCACCGCCGAGCCATCGCAATTGACATGCACGCGGATACACCGCAGCGACTGCTTGATGAGCTGGTGAACCTGCAGGAGCGTTTGCCTGACGGCCATTTTGATTCTGTGCGCGCGCGCTCGGGTGGACTCGACGCGCAGTTTTTCTCGATTTGGGTCGAGCCGCAACTATTTGGCGGCGGTGGGCAATCGGCCATGAAACGCGCCGACGATCAGATTGCCGCAGTAAAGGAGCTGGCCGAAAAATATCCGGAGACGTGGCAATTCGCGACTTCCGCGGCTGATATTCGGCGCATAGTTGGCGAAAACAAACTGGCGGCGTTAACCGGACTCGAAGGTGGGTATGCGATTGACGACGATCTGGCCAACGTCGAACGTTATTACCGGCTCGGCGTGCGCTACATGTCGCCTGCCTGGAGTGTCAGTACCAAGTGGGCCGGATCATCGGGCGATGCTGAGGGCCAGACGCGAGGGTTGAATGATTTCGGCAAGCAGGTAGTTAGCGAGATGAACCGCTTGGGAATGATGGTTGATGTGTCGCACGTTTCAGACAAGACGTTTTGGGACATCGTGAACACGTCCGCAAAGCCCGTGATCGCTACGCACTCGGGATGCCGGGCAATTGCAAATGTGCCGCGCAATCTAACTGACGAAATGATCCAGGCGATTGCGAAAACGGGCGGAGTTGTAAACGTGATCTTTTATCCGGAGCATCTGGAGCCGGGCTGGAGCGAAAAGAAGAAAGTGGTAGACGCTCAAATTGCGCCGCAGGTGCAGAAAGCGTCTGAGGAAGAGGAGGGAAGTGCCGCGCACAAGAAATTAGCGCGCGACCGCGTGAGAAGTGTGGAGTTTGCCAAACGACTTCCGCCGGTCAGCGTTACCCGCCTCGTAGACCACATCGATCACGTGGTGAAGCTTGTAGGCATCGATCATGTAGGAATCGGTTCCGACTTTGACGGCGTGCAGTCAACGTTGAGCGATCTCGCTGATGTTTCCGAGTTGCCGAACCTCACGCGAGAGCTACTTCGGCGCGGCTATTCAGCCGGCGACATTGAAAAGATTCTTGGTGGAAACATGCTGCGCGTCATGGAAGCGATGGAAAGGTAGGACAGGCCTTCTTGCCTGTGCTCGTTCCGCGAAGTGCGATCAAAAACCATGCCAGGAAAACAACGTAAGCCGATGGCCCCTCGCGTCGGTTTTCATGCGCCGATCAAAGGCGGACTTCACGAAGCGCTGATCGTCGCTCATGATACGGGCTGCGACACGGTCCAGATCTTTTCTCGCAACCCTCGTGGGTGGATGGCAAAACCACTTACTGCCGCCGATATCGCGCTCTTTCGCAAAACCCGCCGCCGCACAAAGATCAAGCCCGTCGTCGTTCACTGCAATTATCTCGTTAACCTGGCTGCCGCTGACGAGTTCATGCTGGAAAAGTCGCGCGCGTCGTTTCGCGAAGAGGTGGAGCGCTCGCTCCTGTTAGGAATCGATTATCTTGTGGTCCATCCCGGCAGCTCGCGAGGTTCGTGTGAAGCGGACGGCATCAGCACCTGCAGTGCAAGTCTGCGAATTGCCTGTCACGATTTGGAGATGGGGAAGCTGCGAATACTGCTCGAGAATACGGCGGGCCAGGGTGAATGCATCGGCCATCGCTTCGAGCATTTGCGCGAGATCATGGATTCATGTCCTGAGCTTAACCTCGGCGTTTGTTTCGACACCGCGCACGCCTTCACAGCCGGCTACGACCTCCGCGAAGAAGACGGTCTACATGCGTTGATCCAAAAAATTGAGCGGACTGTGAAGACGAGGAATGTGAGGGCGATTCATTTCAACGATTCACGCGCAGTTTACAATTCGCGGGTGGATCGTCACTGGCACATCGGGCAGGGTCATATTGGAGAAGATGCCTTGCGCCGCGTGGCCCAGCATCCCAAGCTGGCCCACGCAGCCTTTATTCTGGAAACGCCTTACGACGATCCGCGCGCGGACCTGCAGAACCTGAACAAGCTGAAGTCATTCGTGTCGAGCTGACCACTAATCACTAGTCTTCCTTTGTCTTGGCGTTCGGCGTGACCGGCACGATCAATTTAATACCGTGGCCCTTATCCTCCACGATCTCGATATTCACACTCGCGTAGGTCGGTCGTCCCTGAGTCAGGTTAGTTGAAAGTTTGCGCCACTGCCACGAAGGCGGTGGGCCTGCATTGGCCTGTGTAATGATTGCAGCTGCGCCGATCATTGCTGTACACAACAGAAACGCAGCAACCGTTTTTTGACTGCGTGTCTGGACCGAACGCGCCAGCCAAATTCCGCCGAGGGACAGCGATAGAAACATCATCAGACCGGCCATGAGCGTGCGCGTCGAACTGCCGGTTAACCGCTGGGAAAATGAACCGCCGCTTTGGGTGGCCGTGCCGTTTGCAGGCAGATCGCCGAGGGCGGCGCGCAACTCGTTAAGGCTCTCTTTCGATATTTGTAAACGCGCGTCGTAAGCCTTGCTGTCAGTTGTGACCACCATGCTGGTGTGCATCACGACCTTCGGCTTCTCCGGGGTTGATGGTCTGGCGATATCGGCGTGAACGGGAGTGACTGCAACAAACATGATAAAGAGTCCGCAGGTTCCGAGTATGCGCTTGGTTCGGTTCATCTGAATTCCTCCGAAAAGTTTTGCAGGATTTTCCGTCTTGCTGGTTACTGTGGGAACGCAGTATAGCGCAAAACTTGTAGGGCAACCGACGACTTTGATTGAGCCCGAATATTTTGCGCGGTGAGCCAATCGTCCTTTCCTCTGTGACTCTGTGGTTATGTTGTATCCAAATAAGAGTTCACCACTGGGACACAGGGCACACTGAGGACGCACAGAGGCGGTTTTAATGCGGATCCGGCACTCGAAGTGCCAATCTGTTTCCGCAATGTTAGAATCGCCTCATTCGACTCAAGGAGAAAAGCTTGGCCCGCGAACTGACCGTCATCAGCAATCCCAAACCGCGTGTCCCCAAACCTGAATGGCTCAAGATTCGGCTGGGCGATCCCGTCAATCAGAATCATGTACTCAAACTGATCGAGGGACTTAACCTGCACACCGTCTGCCAGGAAGCACGCTGCCCAAACATTTTCGAATGTTGGTCTGATCGCACAGCCACTTTCATGTTAGGCGGCGATATCTGTACGCGTCACTGTGGTTTTTGCGCCGTCGGGAAAGGTCAACCTGGTTCGCTCGACGCAGATGAGCCGCGCCACGTAGCCGAGGCTGTCCGGCAACTCAATCTGGCTCACACCGTAATCACTTCAGTTAATCGAGACGATTTACCTGACGGCGGCGCGGCGCATTGGGCCGAGACTGTCCTCGAGGTGCGCGAGCTGAACCCCGAATGCAAAGTTGAAGTCTTGATTCCTGATTTCAATGGCGACGAAGCCGCGCTCAACACCGTGCTGGATTCTCAACCCGACGTTTTGAATCACAATACCGAAACGATCGCGCGACTCTACCGGCGCGTGCGGCCGGATGCTGATTACCAGCAGACGCTGACTCTTTTGCGGCGCGCCGCAGAACGAAGAGATCGCGAAGGCCGAGGGATGCTCACGAAGAGCGGCATCATGGTGGGCCTGGGTGAAACCTTCGACGAAGTTGTTGAATTAATGAAAGACCTGCGCGCAGTGTCATGCAACATCATGACCATTGGACAATATCTGCAGCCGCATGCGCGTCGCTTGCCGGTCGAACGCTTTGTTACTCCGCCAGAGTTTGAACGGTGGCGCGAGCTGGGGATGGAGATGGGATTCAAACACGTGGAATCCAGCCCGCTCACGCGATCGTCGTATCACGCGCGACAGCAAGCTGAAACTGAACCACAGACCTACGCTGACGCTCTCGGATGATATAGAGAAACGATCCACTTAATAACACTAAGCTGACAATGAAAGCTGTAGTTTTCAATGACCATGGCGGGCCTGAGGTGTTGCACTACACTGACGCTCCCGACCCGGTGATCAAGGCTGACGAGGTTTTGGTCGAGGTGCGCGCCTGCGCTTTGAATCATCTCGACATCTGGGCCCGCGGCGGACTTCCAGGAATCGACATTCCCCTGCCCCACATCCTTGGTAATGATATCGCCGGCGTTGTTCGTGAGGTTGGCCCATTGGTTTCGTGGGTCAAATCCGGTGATGAAGTGATGCTTCATCCAGGCGTCTCCTGCGGCCATTGCGGTGAATGCCTCGCCGGGCGCGACAACCTCTGCCGCGACTACGACATTATCGGGTATCGGCGCGATGGTGGTTATGCCCAGTTCGTCGCTGCTCCGGCGGTAAATGTCATTCCAAAACCACGCAATCTGAGTTGGGCTGAGGCGGCCGCGCTGCCGCTGGTAACGGTCACTGCCTGGCACATGCTGGTAACCCGCGCGATGCTTAAGCCGGGCGAAGATGTCCTGATCCACGCTGCAGGCAGCGGCGTCGGATCGATAGGAATTCAAATCGCAAAACTCTGTGGCGCGCGGGTCATTGCAACCGCCAGTTCGGATGAGAAACTTGCGAAGGCAAAGGAACTCGGCGCGGACGAGGTAGTGAACTACAGCGACCAAGCCTGGCCCAAAGAAGTGAAACGCCTGACAAATAAAAAGGGCGTCGACGTTGTTTTCGAACACACCGGCGCTGCCACCTGGCCCGGCTCGATTGCCGCGTTGAAGAGTAACGGACGACTCGTGACCTGCGGCGCAACCAGCGGCTTTGCTGCCCAAACCGATCTGAGATTAGTTTTCTACAAACACCTAACCATCCTTGGCTCGTTCATGGGATCGAAAGCTGAATTGCTGGAAGCGATGAAGTTTGTCGAGAACGGAAAGATTCGCGCGGTGGTGGATCAAACTCTGCCGCTGGCTGAAGCGCGGCGCGCACATGAACTGATGGAGGATCGCGCGCAGTTTGGAAAGCTGGTGCTTAAGACCAGTGATGAGTGATGAGTGAAGAGTGAAAAGTGAAAGGTGAAAGGTGAAGAGTGAAAAGTGAAGAGAGGACGGCGGTTGTCTCTTCGCTTTTCACTCTTCACCTTTCACCTTTCACTCTTCACCTTTTACTTTGCTGTGTAGTCTTCGACGACGAATCGCTTCTTAAGTAGTTCGAGATTTCCCTGCGCCAAATCGAAGTTAGTCCCCGCGATCACCTTCTTGCCCTGTTCGGTCGTGACCCAATCAACCACTTGATGCGCGTTCGCCCTCAGGAAAGCGCCGTCGTCTTTGTCTAAAGGCTTGCCATCTTTCCGCGAGAAAACCCACACGTACGTGTACTGTCCTTTGCGGACGTATTCCAGATCCGCTTCAAATCCCACCTTGGGCGGAACGGGAGATGTCTGCGCGTTCGAGCTTTCCGACGAGGAGTTTGTGCCCTTGTTGCCGCATGAGATCGAGAGTGCAGTGACCATCGCGATCAGCGTCAGGGGTAGAATGAAAAGTTTTCTGTTCATGACGTTTCAGATATTAATCCAAAAATGCCGGGAGTTCGTAACGATGTGAGCGGGTCATTTGTTTTGGAAACTCCAGACCGCCTCTTCCGGGACCGCGGGCGTCCCGCCCGCAATGAGCGCGAAGCGCGAACATGTTTCAGCCGCTGAAGTTTGGCCGAGCGAGACTTCAACTGAGAGACTCTGCGGGAGAACGCCCAAGACTCACGGCGGCGGCATTTCGCGCTTTGCGCTCACTGCGGGCGGGACGCCCGCGCTCCCAGAAATCAGGTTACAGTCTCTCCGGTCATCTCAACTCTTCGAGTCGCATCAGGGCGTGGGTCGGGGCGTCGCTGTAGCGCCAGTGGTCTCTTCAATTTCCGTTTCTTCCGGCTGCGGTTCCTGCTTTTGATCGCGGATGTGGAAGATTGTGCAGTCGCGGTCTTCGTAAACGATGTCAAACCAACCGCTCTCACGCGCGTTAAGAAAAAAATCGTCGTGCGCCGAGTTATCGGAGAAGACATAGCGGGCGCCAAAACGATCGCGAATCAGTGGACCGGGATCGTCCTCTTTGCCCAACGTTATGCTGTCGTAAAGTTCGGAGAGCGCTTTATCTCTGTCATAAAGGTAAGTTGGATCCAAACCCGAAATATATGTATGCGTCGGGTCGTAGTAAAACAGCCGCGGAAAATCATCCCAATCAGTATTAAACACCCGCTCGCCTGCTGGTACGTTTGCGCGCATCCATTCGGCACCGCCCTTGTATGTTTCATGACTTGCGCTGGTGGCAATGTCTTTGCTCATCGCGAAGATGTTGAAGAATAAAATCAAAGCGATCACAACGGATACGACGGCCACTCCAATCGTTTGCAAAAGCGCCTTCAGTTCATTGTCTTTGCCGGGCGCTCCGGTTTGTGGCCGATCGAGAAACGATTCCAATTCGCTGAGCATGTCCGGAGATAACCTGGTCAACGCAGAACGCGAGCCTTCGAGCCATGGATGGAGTGAAAACGCGGCAAACATCACAGCGAACGGCGGCCAGTATTCGGCGATTCGCCGCCAACGGGCCGTCATCAGCATCAACACGGTTGCCAAAACCAGAAAGAACAATGAGTGATCAGATCGCTTTCGGTCTGAAGCGTCGAAACTCACGTAGCCAACCAACATGGCGACGCAGGCGAGCAAAGTGTTGCCGAGGAATTCCCATGAATCGTAGGGATACCACTCGTTACCCACTTTGGTGGTGAACTCTGAAGCAGTGACCTTGATTCGCAGGTGTTCGTAAAAAAGCTGAAGGTTCGTCGGAAAGTAAGGATTAATCACCAGACCCGCGACTGCGCCCACCAAAACCCAGGCAATCGGACGCCATTCAAAGCGACGCTCAGTCCATGCGATCACCGCCGTCCAGATAAAGCTCGCCAGGATGAGCAGCACAAACATGTCGTAGGTCAACGCGAATACGAAACTCAGGGGAATGAGTGGCCAATATTTCTTTTTGAAGAGGAGATGAATTCCGATCACGAGATAGATGATCGCGAATGGGGGCGCCTTGGCCATACTCATGCGATACAGAAATGGCGCGGAACAGGCGAGCAACGCGAGCAGCCAAATGAGTGGATAGCGGATCCGATAGCGGATCAACAGCCAGTAGCAGGAAAAAACTGCCAGGCTACCGAAGATCGTGGCGGACACTTTTGCGCCCGTTCTCAAATCGCCAAACCACGTAAACGGCATCTGGAAAACGTGGAAGAGCAGATGGTGGTCTACGTAGTTTTTCGGATCGAGCGTGGTGAGAGGCAGCCAGATAAATTTCGGAGGGAAGCCGCCATGCCGCAGCGAATCCCAAAGCATCCGGCTCCATTTGATGTGATAGTACCCATCGAAATCTCCGCAGCAGATCGCCTGAGTTGAGTATTGAAGTCTCCAAAATATCAGGCCGATGGCAATCGCCCCAGCGCCAAGCGTGACGGCGCGCGACGCGGAATCCGATTGAAGTATGCGACGAGGGTTGGGAAGGGTTTTCATCTACCGGCCAACTGTCTTACGAAAGGCATTCACACAAATGGGCCGTGGCCTATTCTCACAGTTGTTCGATAAGGTCTAGGAAGGTGCGCGGGTCAATCGGTTTAGTAACGTGTGCGTTGAAGCCCGCCAGTAGCGACCGGTTACGATCGTCAAACATCGAAAATCCTGTTACAGCAATCATGGGCACTGATTCATAGCCCGGCTCCATTCTTAAGGCTTTCGCCAACTCATAGCCGTTCATTTCGGGCATGCCAATATCGGAAATGATCATATCGAACCGTTGCCGCTGCGCCATAGCAAGCGCCTCATGCGCTGAGGAAGCAGCCGACACTTCGTATCCGGCGTGCGTCAACAGCACTGAAAGCATTTCGGTGACGTCAGAAACATCATCGATCACCAGAACCCTGCGCCGTAGTCCGGCATGCCTCCGCGCGGGCCTGTCCTCAGGTTGGGTGGATTCTATGGACTCTGGCTGGGACGGCAGGAATTCACTGTTGATTTGACTGAGAAGGCAGGGAATTACCAGGTCAGCAGGGGTGTTGCAAGGCACTATCATCAAACGTTTCCGAAGTGCAGTTCCCGAATTCGTATCAAAGTGGAGGCGGGTAATGTAGCCGAAATACTATGCGCTGTCTAGGATTCTAATCATTGTCCTGATTGACACGTGAAAACATCAACTGTTCGACGGCTTCCATCAGTTCAGCGGGATC
Source organism: Pyrinomonadaceae bacterium (assembly GCA_963724185.1). Classification (GTDB taxonomy): domain Bacteria; phylum Acidobacteriota; class Blastocatellia; order Pyrinomonadales; family Pyrinomonadaceae; genus PSRF01. The sequence goes on from CAVRTN010000004.1 coordinate 1,891,694, forward strand.
AATAGGCTTTGGCAGGTGTAGATCAAAACCCGCTTCGATCGCTTCCGTTACGTCCTTTTGCGACGCGTAGCCGGTTAACGCAATTGCCGGAATTGTCCGAAGGCTATCTTTCCGGCGCAGCGTTCTGATTAATTGGAGACCGTCCATTCCCGGCATCGCAATGTCAGAAACAATGAGATCGAAGTTTTCGCCTTCGACCTTGAGGAGTGCTTCCGACGATGACTCACAGCTAACAGTTTCAAAACCACGCACTCCAAAGTGAGCGGCCAGCATTTCCAGAGTATCGGGTTCATCTTCGACCAGTAAAACTCGCGTTCGCTTTTCCGCTAAAGTGCCCGCGTCCTCGCGCTCTGCCGCCGAGATGACAGAATCCGTCGAGGCTTCGCGAGGTAGAGAAATGATAAAGAGACTGCCCTGATCTTTACCGTTACTTTCCGCCCTGATACTTCCCCCATGCGCAGTGATGAAGTTTTTCACCAGCGCCAAACCCAAACCCAACCCGCCAAAGGCGCGCGTGCGCGAACTATCGGCCTGGCGAAAGCGCTCAAAAACAAAGGGCAAGAAATCGATGGGAATTCCGCCGCCATGATCCCTGATTTGGACCACTGCCTCGGAAGGCGTGACCTCGCACGAAATTTCTACGGTAGTGCCCTCCGGCGAGAATTTGATGGCGTTATGAATCACGTTGCAGAACGATTGGTTCAGACGAACTCGGTCGCCTTTGATAAGTGCGCCTTCAGCTTCGGGTTGAACGTTCAACGTCAGGTTGACGTTGGCGTCTTTCCCAAACGACTGCATCGTTTCGACTGATTCCTCCAGCACGCCGGCGAGCGGAACGGACCCCGTTTCAAAGACCATCTTCCCGCTGAGGATGGCTGACATATCCAGGAGATCATTGATCAACCGCTTGAGGCTGTAGGCGTTTCGATTCATCACGGCCAGAGCTTTGGGAAACTCTGATTCAGGCAGAATCCCGTTCATCATCATGTGAACCCAGCCGATGATCGGAGTGAGAGGCGTTCGCAACTCGTGGGAGAGGATCGTCAGAAATTCGTCTTTCGCGCGATTTGCTGCTTCAGCCTGCGTGCGCGCATTGGTCTCCATTTCGAAGAGCCGCGCATTTTCGATGGCCAGCGCGATTCGATCTCCCGCCAGTTGCAGGAGACGCACATCGTCGTCGCTAAAGTTTGCCTGCTTCAACATGCCAACGTGAAGCACGCCAATCGGATGACCACCAACAACCAGCGGGACGCCAAGCAACGACTTAATGCCTTTCTCGCGCAGCAGTGGATTGAAAACATCTGCGTCGTCCACATCGGAAATTATCATCGGTTGCATATCGGCAATGATCCGGCCTGCGAACCCTTTACCAACCGGAATGCGAACGCCGAGTTCGACTTCTTCCTCCAATCCTTGCGCAGCCCAGGCCACCAGTTCGTCACCACTGGTTTCCAGTAACAGAATACTTGCTGTGTCTACGCTGAGCGCTTCGCGGGTTCGCTGCAGCGACTCCGAAATCACTTCCCCCACTGAGAGGTGTGCGAGCGCAGCGTCTGTAACGGTTTGCAACGCTGACAAACGCCTGGTGAGAGCCTCCGCCTCGAGCCGCGCTTCGTGCGCGCGCGCGAGTGCGGTGATGCGTTCGGCTTCAATATTCTTGCGCTCGATGAATTGACCGATCTGGCTGCCAGTCGCTGCCAGCGTATCCAGCGTGGCCGGGTCGGATTCCTTGATTTGATCGCTGAAAAGCTCGATTACACCAGCCACTTCCTTGCGCAGCACTATGGGAAAGGCGAAAGCCGAATGCAGGTTTTCACGCGCCGCAATTGAAGGGCTAGGATAGCGGTCGACCGCAAAGTCGTTAACCCAAATAGGTTTATTTAGGACCCACACCTCACCGGGAAAACCCCGACCTGGAGAAAACCGGCAGCCGCGGCTCATCACTTCAAACTCTGCGCCGGTAGCCGCAGAAGAGTCACGCCAGGTGCACACGAGATGAAGGAGCTTTTCGTCCGGCTCAACTTTCCACAACGCTGCGATCTGCCATCCGAGGTGTGTACAAATAGTCTTGAGTAGGGTTGGCGCCGCGTCGTTGAGGGTGGGAGCATCTGCCAGAATCTCGGTAACCGCGTGCTGCAAAGCGAGCCGGTGCTCGTCGCGTTTCCGGTTGGTGATGTCGCGCGCGATGCCGGTGAAAAATTTATTGCCTTCGCTCTGAAACTCACCAAACGAAAGTTCAAGCGCGATTTCTCGCCCATTTTTATGAAGACCGGAAAGCTCCACTGACTCCCATGCGATTTGACGCGTGCCGGTGTCGATGTAGTTTTGGAGACCCGCGCGATGCACGTGTCGCAGATATTCCGGCATCAACATCGTGAGATCGTGGCCGATCATCTCTTCGATTGAGTAACCGAAAATCTTAACGGCCGCGCGGTTGACGAAGACGATGCGGCTACTATGATCGATGGTGATGATTGCGTCTGAAGCAGTCTCGGCGATGATGCGCGAGCTTTCAATGGTGTCTCGAAAGCTCTCGCCGGACGTGGCTCCGGCATCAGGCAATGAATTGTCTTCTACCATTCTTTGGTTAAGATTTTTCGTCTATGGGTCAAACTAATCTTTCGGAGATTCCAAGTCAAACCTTAGCCTGTTTAGTGACAAATTCGGCAAAGTTGAGTTTTAGTCCGCGAATCTGTCATTCTCTCGGTTGAATGTATCCAGCCGGCAACTTACTTATTCCCGTCCCGCACGGCCAACTCGAAGCAATCGTCAAGGAGCCGCGTCACGCGGCCAACAAGGGCGTGGCGCTTGTGCTGCACCCGCACCCGCTCGGCGGCGGCACGATGCACAACAAGGTGGTCTTCCGTGCGGCCAGTGCCCTCAATGATGCAGGCCTGATCACTTTGAGGATAAATTTTCGCGGCGTGGGCCAAAGTACAGGGGAACATGACGAAGGACGGGGCGAGCTCGAGGACGTGAGAGCAGGACTCGACTACCTGACGAATAATTATCCAGGGCGGCCGATTCTACTCTGTGGATTTTCCTTTGGCGCGCGCGTGGGACTGGAAGTGGGAATGTCGGATCAACGAGTGCAGAGCCTGATCAGCATTGGAACGCCGGTCGGAAAGTATGATTTCAGCTTTCTTAAAGCGTGCCGCAAACCGCTACTGTTCGTGCATGGCGACCATGACGAGTTTGGGACATTATCTGAGTTACAACAGTTGGTGGACGAGATCAAGATGCACAACCCAGGAGCGAAACTGCATGTCGCTAAGGGTTCAGGCCACTTCTTTGAAGGGCATCTCGACGAGTTGAAACAGGCAATCACTGATTGGGCGACGCGCGAGTTCGCCTGATAGTCTTACCTAACTATTCCTTATCCGAGACATTGCTAATAGAAAGGAAATCGGCTTTCTGGGGATTTTTGTCTCGCAACCGTAGCTTGACCCATACCATCAAGACTGCAACTGCGATGGCAATAGCGAAACCTCCAAACAACATCTTGCCCAGATCGTCGAAATCGGTGGCTGCAGTTTCATTCACGAAGAGGATCAAAAACAGGTAGAAGTCATACATCAAGATCAAAAGCACGGCGGTGGCCTTTCGTTTCGCAGTCGGTTAGGTGGCCAGCCGTCACTTAGACACGAAGTGAGCCAGGTTTGTTCCTTTCTTGAGATTTCACATACTGACTTTGCGATTCGACCTGTCACATCTACGATAGCGCTATGAACTCATACACTGACCCGGCGATACGCATCGCGCTTCTGCCACGTGACACTAATTCCGCCGGCACCATTTTTGGCGGCGTGATCCTGAGTTATATCGACATGGCCGGCGCGATTGAGGCGCATCGTCGAACACGCATGGATCGGTTCGTCACGGTCGCGATGCGTGAAGTGATCTTTCACAAGCCAGTGTTTGTCGGCGACCTTGTCAGCTTCTACGCGGAAACAGTTCGCATTGGGAATACCTCGATCACTGTCCAGGTAATTGTTGAGGCGGAGCGCGTGGGAGAAGGGACTGAGCGGGTGCGGGTGACGGAAGCGGAAGTGGTTTACGTCGCCGTCGACGAACACCGCCAAAAGATCTTGATTAATAAGTCAACTTCCTGAGTACGAGTCTCTGGTCCAACTTAATTCGCGTAATAACCGGGCCGCGTGCGGGTAGTAAGATCAGGCCGGTTGCGCAAATCAACCTTGACGGTCCGCCACGTGTTATCACGCTTCTCGTTTGTGGGCTTGTAGCCGAGACTGTAAACTTTGCCAAGATCTTCAATCACCTGCGCATAAACTCCGTCCAGATTTTGAATCTTCCTGGCTTCGTAAAAGAGCCCGCCGCTTTCATCCGCGAGAAGGCGCAAGGTTTTGCGAGAATTCTCATGTAACCGTTTGGAGTAATCGCTGGGGAGGTAATCGTTGGATGTGTCGAGGAAAATTGGAATGATCAACGTGTCACTGCGTCGCACAACTTCCACCAGCTCGGCAAAGCTGATTGATTTGCCTCTCATTTCGTAACTGGTTAAGGCCGCGCCCAAAGCATTGTCCGCGCCATCGGTCATGAAAACGACGGCGCGGCGGCGCGTCAGAGTTGCTGGTCCAAGCACGGTGTCCAAAGTGAACTTCAACGCCTGCCAGACATGCGAACCGCCTTTGCCTTCGATCAGATTCACACTTGCCTGTAGCTTTGCCCGATCGTCAGTCAATGGCGAAATGATGGTTGGGGTGTCTGCGAAAGTTACAATCGCCAGCCGATCCGAAGGACGAGCGGCGGTGATGAAACGTTGCGTCGACTTCCGGATCAGATCACGCTTGCTCGATGTCGACCCAGACATGTCGATAAGCAACACCAAATCAAAAGGCACTTCGCTCGTCGCAAAAAAACTGATCGCCTGTTCGTGTCCGTCTTCGCTGATGCTGAAGTCGTCTTGCGTAAGAGTAGTTACCTGATTACGGAGTTTCTTCCCCAGCACACTGACATTGATATTCACCAGGTTGGTTTCGACGCGAACCACTTCTTCTTCGTCAACAACTTGACCTTCAGCGACCACGGCGGACGTGGTCCGAGCGATCGAGCTTTTGACACGATCGGTGAATTGGTTCGTGAGCGTTCCGGTCGATTTGATCAATGGCAAGGAATACTTGGTCTGGAGAAACCACAAATAGTCAGCCAGAGGCGGCAGCTCAAATTGCTTGCGCCGCAGATCGACATCCTTTTCGGCCTCGATCGGAAAAACAACCAGGAAGCCGTCGATGATAGTCGCCTGAGTTCCAAACAATTGTTTCAAGCCCGCGTCCAGACGCAAGCGGTCGATATAACTTGAAACGTCGGGGCGCGAAATCTCACCTTGAGTAGCTGCCGCGAGGATCACCGGAATCAACTGGATCTTCAGCTGAGCAGCAGAGCTGTTTCGGAGCAGGAAAAATGCTGCGGAAACGCCATCCTCGCCTACCAGGCTGACGGTGGGCCAGCCATGCTTCTTTATGATTGCGCACAGCCGGTCCGCATTCTGCGCCCGCGCCGCTCGCATTCGCACCATCAATTCATCGGGCTTCCGGTTTTCCCTGATGTCGTCAACCAACCGGCTCTGGTCCTGGTCCCTGAATTTCAACAAGTCATCCCTGAGACTCTTGTTTAGCAGCACTTTCTCGCGGGCCTCAAACTTCGCCCGCACTTGTTTTGCTTCATCAGAGGTTAGACAGCCGGTTTGAGCCGGAATCGATTGAGCGCAAGCGAGAATTAGCAGCGCCGGCAGTAACACCACGAGGCGATTTCTCAAAACATCATTATTCATCGAGTGTAAATGCCTGCTCAGACCCTGCTTGCTAATTCTTACTTACCCAATAAGTGTCGCGCATCGAATAACGAGAACTAGTGCGCGATGAAGTATCGATCTGGCGCGGGGAGATGAAAGCGGTGTGGGGTTCCATGGTCATGGCGTTTCGCGGGTGGCGTTGAAGTTGTCCACCTCTCACTTCGGCTTTGTAACTCTTAAACGGTTTGCCGTTTACCTTTGCCACTATCGTGTACATGCCGTCTTTTTTCGTCAGATCCGCCATCGTCATCCACCGCACTTGCTTCTCAGCCGGAAAGTGAAACTCCTGTCGAAGAAACTGCCAATCAGTTTGAGTGGGAACTACTGGACTTCTGGTGCTGGCGATTTCCTGACCTCCAAAGAGAACGTGGAGAGTGACCATCGGATTCTTGGTGCCGGGAGGCAGTTCTCTCAAACTGGTCCACCAGCTGAACTCGAGATGGCTGTCGGGCCGATCGGATTCAACCGAAAGATGGGCGAGGTCGCGCCAGGGTCCCTCGCGCACAAATGTGTTCTTGGGATTGAACGGATCATTGCTCGCTTCGCGTTTCATGCTAAAAGGCAAAGCGGTGATGGGTTGGCCATCTAATTGAACCGACAAAACATAGTCACCCGGCTCGCCAATCGGCGCCAGGCCCGCAACTCCGTTTGGCTTGAACATGCCAAAGGCAGTGTAGCTCGCGAGCGGAGTCTCGAGTCGCAAAGGTACTTCAGCAACAATGCCGCCGTTGGCTCGGGAAATTACAAATGTTGCTTTACCGCCTGCGGGCGGAGGAAAAACCACCTCGAGATCTTCAACCAGAAACCCGCCCTGGTTTTCGTAGAAACGCATTTCCATCAGGTATTGATACTCGATGGCAGACTTGTATTGTTGCGTCGCTATTGACGGCTGCTCCGCAGGTGGGCGAGCACCCTCGGCGGGAAGCGGCGTCGCTGTTGGGTTCGCTGGTTGAGCCGGCTGATTTTGCCGCGGTCGGGGAATTCCTACCCTTCTTTGTCCAACAATCGCCGCGGTTGAAAACACGAACATCAAAAGAAGAAGGCAAATTATTCGGGTCATATCTTACGTCGTCCTCTCTTAGGATTCTGCTGTTGTTCTTTCTTGACCAGACTCGAATGGGGACGCAGCATCTTACCCAAGATCGTATGAAATGCGTTAGAGTTAGTTTGCACGATCCTTAGGATCAAATCATTGTCATGATTCAAGCATAGTGCGCTCCAGGAAAAATCAAACTTAATCCCGAGGACCCTTCAGTGAGAACCCACAGACTATTTCTCGCCACGTTGATTGTGATCCCTTGCCTGTTTGTTTTTGCGCTGGCCCAGAATCCAGTGCAAACAGGAATTCGCCCCGAACCCCCGGAAGGCAAGGGCGTGGTTGTGCTTCGCGCCGCGCGTTTGATCGATGGCACCGGCGCACCCGCATTCCGAAATGCAATCGTTGTCATTACAGATACAAAGATTTCAGCAGTAGGCGATGCGTCGACGGTTCGCATTCCTGCCGGCGCGAAGATCATTGACCTGGGTGACGTAACGCTCATGCCCGGATTCATCGACGCGCACACTCATCTGATCGGCCGCGTGTTGGGCGACCCTGAGGGCGACATGGCTGCCGTTCGCGACTATGAAGCCTTTGGCGCGATACTCGGCGTCGGCCATGCGCGGAATACCCTGATGGCCGGCTTCACGACCGTTCGCAACGTGGGAGCGAGTGGACCTTTCAATGACATCGCTTTAAGAAAGGCAATCAACGAAGGCTGGACTCCGGGACCGCGGATGGTCACTGCCGGCCACTCGCTGGGTATCACCGGCGGCCACTGCGATAACAACGGCTTTCGTCCAGGCGTGATCGACCGGTCCATTGCCGACGGCATTGCAAATGGACCCGATGAGATTCGCGCCGCTGTTCGTTATCAGGTGAAGTATGGCGCGGATGTGATCAAGACTTGCGCCACCGGCGGTGTGTTATCGGAAGGTGACGCAGTCGGCACCACGCAATACAGTTTTGAAGAAATGAAGGCGATGGTGGATGAAGCCGCGCAGCACGAACGAAAGGTGGCGGCGCATGCACATGGGACCGAGGGTATCAAGATCGCAACTCGCGCGGGCGTAGTTTCGATTGAACATGGTTCGTTTCTTGACGAAGAGGGCGCGCGTCTCATGGCCCGCCACGGCACATACATGGTGCCGACCTTGATGGCGGGCGAAGCAGTCGAACGTGCCGCGAAGGCCGGCGTGATTAAGGGCCACCGTGCGGAAAAGGCAATGGCGGCGGCAGCGGCCATGCGCAAAGCAATCAGGATTGCAATTGCAAACAAAGTGCAGATTGCGCTGGGAACCGATGCCGGTGTAATTCCCCATGGCACTAACGCTCGCGAATTCTTTCTGATGGTTGAATGGGGCGGAATGAGCAACATGGATGCGATCAAGGCGGGCACAATTAATGGCGCGAAGCTGCTTGGTTGGGATAAGAATGTGGGCTCGCTAGCCACCGGGAAATGGGCCGATATCGTCGCCGTTTCAGGCGATCCGCTCAAAGACATTCACGCGATGGAGAAGGTCGTGTTTGTGATGAAGAACGGCGTGGTCTATAAGAGCCGGGAGTAGGGCCCGCGCTGGTGAGATCAGTTCAGACGAGCTTGCACGCGGTGCAGGGAAGTCGCTGCGTCGGTGAAACCAGGTTGTTCGTCAAGGGCTTTGCCATAATGCCGTGCCGCTTCGAGATACTTATGGCGTTTTTCGTAGATGCGTCCCAGGTTGAAATGAGGGAAGGCATACGACTCGTAACGCGGCGCGTATAGCGCGCGTTTGAACCAGCGCACACTGCTGTAAGCATCGCCCTTGGCCAAAAGATAACTGCCGATGTCGTTGTAAGGATTTCCCAACGTCTCATCCACGCGGATTGCTTCCAGGCATTCTTCAATTGCCTCGTCATAACGATCCTGGAAACTGTAGACCCACCCGAGAAAAGTGTGGGCTTCAGCCGTGGGGTAGGTCTCGATTGAACGTTTGTAGAGTTCGATTGCTTGTTCAAAATTCTGAGCGAGCTGCGCCTGATAGGCCTCATGGAAGAGCTGCTTTGCTTCGTACTTAGCAGTTGGTGAAGCGTCGGTTTCGTATCCTTTGTTGCTCATCGTAAGAATCATCTCATCACACGGGTCGGCCTGCTAACGCACTGGCAGTGTAAAACGCCTCCGCTAACCCAGGCGTTCTGACAGGTTAGTCACAATCCTTCTGTTGTTTCCGTGCCTGGTCCAGACGCTTGATCCGACCTTCAATCTTTGGCGCGATTGTCTTCTTCAGAACGATTGCGGCCCGTAATACATCGGAGTCAAACTGCGCCTGCTCGCGCGGGATCAGCAAACGCGCACCCTTCAGGATCGCATATCCATCTCCACCGTCGATTGCCAGGTAGTCGGACGTCGCCATCGTATATTTTTTCGCCGGCTGCAAGGGTTTTCCGCTCACAGTCAAATTCACGATGCGTGAACCTGCCGGTCGCGTTGCGTCAAACGTGAATTCAACTCCAGACACCTGGGGAAAGCGGCCCGGCTCAGCGTCTTCCGCACTGCGCGCAACGCCGTGTTCGAGCGCTTGTCGTAAAGTGGCGCCGTCAAGCTCAATCTTCACCACTCTGTTCTTGAATGGAAGAATTGATAACACGTTCCTATTCGTTATCGGTCCGGGACGAATCAACTCATCGGCGCGAATCGAACCGCCATTCATGAGTCCCACATCGGCGCCAGTCGCCGCGCGAAATGCGTCGGCGATAAAGTTTCCCACGTTGGTTTCCTGCGTACGGCCAATAGCACTGCGCGCGTCGAGCTCTACTGTGGTCCTGCCCACAAGCTTCGCCAGTTCTTTCAGAATCGACGCATACTTGCGATTGATGGCGGCAAAGCGTGGGTGATCTTTGGTCTGATCGGTGACCGGCACCACTTTCCAGTCGATGCTCTCGACCGTTCCGGTTGTCTTTGAAATGTTCAGTTCGATTTGACCCATCTCGCGCGCATCCGCAGTCATTTTAAAGATCGGAGCTCCGCCGGCAGACGACTCGAGCAGCGTATGCTCATGGCCGCCGATGATCACATCAACGTCGGCGCAGCGCGCCACTTCCTTGTCCTCGTTCATCGAGAGATGTGTTAGTGCAACTACAGCCTTCGCACCGCGGGCATGCAGTTCAGATACCATTTTCTTTGCCGTCTCGCACGGATTGAGAAATTCAACTCCTGCGCCGGGCCGCGACATCGTCTGCGTTTCCACCAGAGTCAGTCCGAAAATTCCAACTTTCACGCCATCAAACTCACGAATCGCATATGGCAGGGCACCTCCAAATGGCTTCCCAGTGCTCTTGTCGATTACGTTAGCCGCTAACCACTTGAATTTGGATTCCTTGATTCGTTTCTGCAGTTCGTCAGGGCCAAAGTCAAACTCATGATTACCAATCGACGAATAGTCGAGCCCGGCAGTGTTCCAGGCATCGATCATCTGCGCGCCCTTGTAGGTGATTGATTCGACCGACGGTGAGATCGTGTCGCCGGCAAGCAGGAAGAGCGTGTTCGGCGAATCTTTTTCTATTTCCTGTTTTAGAGTTAACACGCGCGCCAAACCACCGCGAGTGCCAAGATCGACAGGAGCAAACTGGTAAACGTCGTTCACCTGCAGGAGCGTGACGCGAACGAGGCAATCTTCCTTTTGCTGCGCAGACGGATGGACGGTCGCCAATAATACAAATCCGATTGCGAGGATGAGCGCGAGCACCGTGCGCGGTGCGAAGCGGTTGCGTTTCATGTTTTCTCCGGTTGTCGAACTGTGGTTCCGCTGTAATCCCTCGATCATCGGGAAGCGACGGCAAGAATGCCTGTTTTGCGTTGCTTTGATATGCGACGATCGAAGAGTGAATTATACTCGGCGGGTATGTTGGCAGACGAAACAATTTTTGTAACCGGCTTTCCAGGTTTTATTGCCAGTCGTTTGCTTCGGCGACTGGCGCAGGAGGGCGGGCGCTATCTCCTGCTGGTTCAACCGACATTGGCGGAGCGCGCTCACGCTGAATTGAAAAGCATAGCCGCTGAATCCGGAAAGCCGGTATCGGATTTTATGCTTCTGGAAGGAGATATCACAGAGGCAGACCTTGGATTATCGTCACATACTCTTGAACGCGCCCGCGCCGAAACTACGACCATCTTTCATTTGGCAGCAGTTTACGATCTTGCGGTAGCACGCGAATTAGCCATGAGCGTAAATGTTGAAGGGACGCGCAACGTCAATCAGTTTGCCCTTTCGTTGCCGCGGCTGCGTCACTATCACTACGTTTCAACTTGTTACGTTGCCGGCAAACGCACCGGCATCATTTACGAGAACGAGCTGCGTCACTCGGCAGGTTTTCGGAATTTTTACGAAGAGACAAAGCATCTGGCGGAAGTTGAAGTCGATCGACTGAAGCCGGAGCTGCCGATCACGATACACCGGCCGTCGGTTGTGTGTGGCGATTCGGAGACTGGCGAAACGGTGAAGTATGACGGCATCTACTACCTGATTCGCTACATTCTGAAATGGCCGGCTCTACTTTCGGCACTCAATATTGGCAACAGCGTCGTTAGTTTAAATCTGGTGCCGGTTGATTTCGTGGTGAACGCAATGGCAGCGCTGGTGCGAGATCCGCTGGCAATCGGCCAAACGTTACAGCTTGCGGATCCGAATCCGTTGAGCACTCGAGAGCTTTTCAACGAAATCAGCCGCACGCTCGCCGGCAGGGAAGCACTGGCGACTGTGCCTGCATCTCTGGTCGAATCGTCGCTGATGCTTTCGGTATCTCCAAAGCTTAGCGGTTTGCCTCATTCGGCAGTTCCGTATTTTTTCCTGAAGCAAACCTACGACACTACGCGGGCGACGCAGTTGCTCGCGCCCCGCGGGATTTCCTGTCCGCCTTTCCCGAGCTACGTCGGTGCGATCGTCGATTACGCGGCCCGCCATCCACTGCTCTAAGTAGACAGGCATTCCTGCCTCTCGAAATTGTTTTACCGGAGTCGGGTCTGCGGAGCGGCAAAACGACGGCAGGGATACCTGTCCCACCCGGTTGACAATTCCATGATTTAGAATTAGTCTAAGTCCAATGGAAAAGACGGCAATATCCCGAGACGCGAAATCTGAGGTGAATCTCACACCACAGCGTGAGGCAATCCTGACGGTGATTCGGGAGCGGGACGATCATCCCACCGCCAACGAGATTTTTCAGGCGGCGCGTTTGAGCTTGCCCGGGATTAGCTATGCCACCGTCTACAATTCGCTTCGTTTCCTGAAAGAAGCGGGTCTTGTCCTCGAAATACAATTTGGTGACAGTGCCAGCCGCTATGATCGAGAGACTGGCCGGCATGATCATGCAATCTGTAATTGTTGCGGCAAGCTCGTCGATTTCGATTTGCCGCAGGCAGCCGAACTAATGCGTGCTGCCGCGAGGAGATCAAAGTTTCAGCCGGCCTCGGTGCACCTGACACTCAGGGGAGTTTGTCCTGATTGTCTCGAGTCCGAAGTTAAACCCTCGGCCCGGCGGGTAAAAACGAAAAATCATGGGACTCAGGCTGCGAAGGCCGGTTCCCGAAATCTGTAAAATCAAATAACTAAATCGGAGGATTCATGACAGCAGCAACAGCAATAGCAGTAGAGAAGGCGATGGTGGGCCAGCCGGCGCCCGATTTTGACATGGCCTCAACCAAGAACATTGAGAAGCTGAACGAAGGCGTCAAGCTTGAGGATTACAAAGGCCGTTGGGTGGTCCTTTTGTTCTACCCATTGGATTTCACCTTTGTTTGTCCTACTGAGTTAACTGCATTCAGCGACAGGTATGAAGAGTTTCAAGGTATCGGCGCCGACATTATCGGGGTCTCGACTGACTCGGTATTTTCGCATCGTGCCTGGATCAAAACGCCACGCGACAAAGGCGGGGTTGAAGGCCTGGTATATCCGCTGGCCGCCGACGCTACCAAGGCAGTGTCGCGCGACTACGGCGTGCTGATTGAAGATCGCGGCATTGCACTGCGCGGGCTCTTCATTATCGACCCGGAAGGCATTCTGCGTTACAAGGTGGTGCACGATCTGAATATCGGGCGCTCGGCCGAAGAAACCCTGCGAGTCATTCAGGCTTTGCAGACTGGCGGACTTTGCCAGGCGGAATGGAAGCCAGGTCAGAAGACGCTTAATGCGTAAGAGCGTGAAATTGAAAAGTGATGAGTGATGGGTGATGAGTGATGAGTGATGGAGCGCGAGAATCTTCGAGCTTTTCACTTGTCACTCTTCACTTATGTCACTCCCTGAAGCACGGTAGAAACTATGGGAATGAGAATTGGCACACCGATGCCTTCGTTGGAAGGCGCAACTGAATGGTTTGGCGGCACGCAAGCTCATGCGGAGAGCGAAGCTGCTGGACATCCTACTCTCGTACATTTTTGGTCGATGAGTTGCGGAACTTGTAAAGAAAACATGCCGCGCATTACCGAGTGGCGTGAGAGCTTGAAGGAGCAGGGCCTGCGCGTAATCGCGGTTCACATGCCGCGTTATGAGGCAGACACCGATGTCGAGGGCGTGCGGACGGTAATAGCTAATTTAGATATGACCGAGCCTTGCGCAGTTGATAACGAGCACAAGATAAAAGACGCATTTCAAAATGAGCAGGGATATGTGCCCGCTTATTATCTTTTTGATAGGGAAGGAAAACTGCGCAGCTTTGCGGCCGGCGAACGCGGTTTGGATCTCCTGAAAGCGACACTGGAACGGGTGATGGCCCAGGGCGCTCCTGCGCCAACAGCATAACCGTTTTCGTCGTCACCCCAGTGCTGCTACAAACTGGTTGGTGATTAGCAGCAACAAGTAGAGGCTCACCACTGCTGCACCCACAGCCAGTCCGACCAGCGCCAACATTATCAATCCCACAAAAAGCCAATCACTGAGCTTGCCCTCGCGAGCTTCACTGGCGGAGACGGTGGCGCGCTCGCTCAGCAGAGTGACATTGCGCTGGTTCGATTTCCACCACGCGTCAAAGAGATCTCCGACGAAGGGGAGTGAACCTACGAGGTAGTCAATGCCGAGGTTCAACCCCATCCGCAATAGCGTGATCTTGGGAACCCGGTAACGAACCGCCGAAGCGAGAATATAAAACGACACCAGCGAAGTGGCTGCGTCGCCAAACCCGGGGATTAGTCCGACCAACGCATCCAGACCCACGCGCCAGTTGAGACCCGGAATCTTGACTAAGTCGTCCATCAGCCAACTGAGGCGCTCGAGACTTTCGTCGACTTTGACTTTCTGTAGCTGGACGTTTGGTCGTGATTCCATGTAGTTGATGTTCGAGTTGGTTCAACGTATTCGCGTCATCTGTTGCCAGAAGAATTTACCGAGTCGCGCAAAGGCATTCAGTGCGTTGCGTTCACCGCTCTTCGGCGGCGGCTTGGTGGGCAGCCCGAGCGTCATGGCTAGTTCCTGGTCGGGTTTAGCAATGTCTTCGTCACCCTTCTTGCTGGCCAGCCAGCGATCGAAAGTACGCGCGACCAGCCGTCTTTGTTCAATAGGAGACTCTGCAATGACAGCTCCACGCAGATCATCGACCGAGGCGATCTCAAAAAGATTTGCCTGGTAATAATTGCGGAGCGCGGCCAGCAATTTTTCACGGCCCAGGAGATGCTGCAACTGCACAAACATCAACGCGCCCTTCGTGGTGACGATCGCTGTATATTGAAACGAATTCTTATAATCGCGCGACGGCCGATTGGCATCCATGTCGTCGCCGCCCAGCGTGCGATAGACGCGATAGACACCGCGAAGTTGATCCTCAAGCACCGCTTCAGCCTTTTTCTCGCCGTGAATCTCATCGAAGTATTGCAGGGCGGACCAGCTCGCCATGGATTCGTCCAACACGGCGTTTCGCGCGGGATCGTTTCCGACGGCCCCGCCCCACCATTGGTGAGCGACCAGGTGGGCCACGCTCCATTCCAAACTTTCTTCGACTGACGGCCGTTGCTCACGAATCAAGCCGGGCAGGTTGCGCATCGAAGGCGAATCAAAATCAACATAGAAAGCGCTGGCGATGACATCAAGACCGCTAAACTCTGTGCTACCCAGACCCGCGGTCAGCGGTGCCGCAGCGATGCTGATTGTCTTGAGTGGTAGCGTGCCAAACTTCGCGTTAAAAGTACGGAGTGCATCGCCGGCCATCGTGAGTACGCGTTTGCCCATCCGCTCATGTTCCGGAACGAAGATCGACTTTAAGGTTGTGTCGCCCACCTGGATTTGCTCAGCCCGCAGATTGCGGCCGGCGACGATAGCGAAATCTCGCAGATTACCAGCGCTGAAATTCGCCGACGTCCGTCGCGAATCTCCGGCGGGCTGCTGGGCCGGATCAGTCTCAGCCGCTGAAGTAAATACAACCACGCCCTCATCAACCGTAATATTAACGTCGTAGTCAGCAACTTCACTGAACACCAGATCACCCACGCCGGCTTCTACCTTGCGCAGCCAGTCGTTGCCGTCGTGCACAGCCAGCATTGGATAAGAGGTGCCGAGCAGCATTACCCCGCGACAACGAAAATTAATGTCGCGCGCGCGCCGCATCTCGCGTTCATCGCGCAACGCAGCGCTGATTTGCTTAACAACGTGCGCGGTCAAACTGCTTTCATCCGGGTCAACTTCGGGTACTGTGCCTTTAAAAACAACGATGACCTCGGTTGACTGACCGGCAGGAACCGACTCGCGCAAACTAACGCGCAAGGTTGTGCCCTGATCGTCAATTAAGAATGGCAGCGGAGTATTGCTGGTTGCGGAGCGAACTTCCACGATCTGGAGATTCGGCTCTTCGCTGTCAACTGATTCGACCCTTGAATTGGGCGTTGCGCCTGGAGCGTCAACGCGCAAATTGGAATAGAGATGGAAATAGAGAAGCGAAATAGACTGGTCGCTGCGATTAATCCACCGTACCTTCTCCTGACCGGTGTAAGAACGAGCATCGAAATCAAGCTTGAGATTGATCTCGTAGCGATTACGTTCAACGGTCCGCGCTGAACGCGTTTGCGCTCGTGCGAGCGTTGCGAAAGACAGAATCGCAAGCGCGATACAGACGTAAGTGGCCTGCGTGCAGGAACTACGAACTAGCAAATTGCACGAAACGACACGAAGGAGATTTCGTGTTGCTTCATGCGATTTCATGGGCCGTTCTATTATCACTGCACCTCACGCCGGCCAGGACCGCGCCGGCCTATTTCCCTGACAGTAACTGAACGAATCACATCGCCGCGAACAATGTTATCAACCACGTTCATGCCCGCAATTACTCTTCCGAACACCGTGTAGCCGCCGTCGAGGTGTGGTTGCGGCGCGTGTGTGACAAACCACTGCGAGCCGCCCGTGTCTTTTCCCGATAGCGCCATCCCGACGGCGCCGCGCTCAAACGGTGCCTGGTTGATCTCGCAACGAATGGAATATCCCGGGCCACCGCTCCCGTCGCCTCGCGGATCTCCGCCCTGAATTACGAAGTTTGGCACTACTCGATGAAATGTAATGCCGTTGAAGTAGCCGCGGCGAGCCAGCTGAACGAAATTGTCCACCGTCAAAGGCGCGTCCTCCGGTAGGAATTCAATCGTGAATTCGCCCTTGCTGGTGGAAACCACTGCTGTAACAGTTTTTCCAAATCGCGCGATTGCGCGTTGATAGTCGGTTGCGGTATTAAGCGTTTCCACAGCGCCTACACGCGATGAATAGTCGCCCGCGCCGGCGGCCTTCAAAGCTGAGACGGCCCTGCGACGAATCAGGTGATCCGGCGAATCCAGCGCCGGCATGATAGCTAGATTGGCGTTACGGTTTTTCTGTTTCGCCAGCGCGTCGAGAATAGCCAGAGCGGCATCATTCGATTCCTTGTCTTGCAGAGCCACCTTCAAAGCGTCGCGGAGTGCATCTGTGTTCGTCGAATTCAGAGGCAGCTCGCCGAGTAACTCCGCCGCAGCCGCGCGTACGACTACATCGGATTCCTTGAGATGCTGGCGCAAAATCTCAGTCAGGTCTCCCGGCTTGAACGCAGCAAAAGCTCGAAGCACATCGGGGACTGCATATTCGGAGTGAACTGCGACGAGTGTATTGATTGTTAGTCCGGAGTTTCGATAATCCAACATTGCGCGTAGAAGTTCGGCGGCTTGTGCCCGAAGATCTTTGTTTGCGATCGTCTCCGGCCTGGCAATCACACCGAGGCCCTGGGCGATGCTGGAAGCAGCCTGCCAGTTCAACAGTATCGTTTCCTGAGCTTTCTGCCTGGCTAATCGTCCGGTGCCGAGTTGGGCCAGATAGAGGGAGGGATGAATACGAGCGAAGGCAATCTCCACTTCAGGAGCCGGGCCCGTAACGGGACGGACGCTGAGCAGCCAGCTAGTGACGCGTTCATCGCTTGAATCCTGTCTTAAACGGCCGAGGGTCGTTGCAATCTCAAGGACTTCGTTGACGAAAGATTGGGAATCGTAAGTCCGAGCCTTCTTCGCAGACTTTGCCGGAGCTGCATTTAACAGCCAGGAGCCACGCGCGACGAGTGGAGATGTGGCGCGAGCATCCTTCATCGATGCGAGCGCACGAATCGCGCTCACACGGACGCGGGAATCCTGGTCTTTCAAGGCGCGTTCAAGCAGAGCGTCATGTGAAGGTTTATCTTCAGTTGCTCCGAGCACGCGGGCGGCGTTCGCGCGGACGACGGGATCAGGATCAGTCTGGAGCAGTTTGCGAAGGTAAGCGTTTTCGTCTTTGAGTCTCAGCCGCGCCAGTGTATTTCCGACATCGGCGCGGATACGCGGATCGGCATAACGGGCAAACCTGCCCACCACTGGGCCAGCGTTTTCCGACTTGGCTCTGAGTACCGCAGTTAGTCCCAGGAGTACCATCAACTCATCCGAAGCGGACCGGCGACTGCCTTCGAACTCTAAAGCCTCAAGAACTGTCGCACCCAACTCACGCGAGCGCGACTCTTGTTCCTTTGGCAAGGCCGCGGCAATCTTGCCCAGCGCTTCGACCATTCGTGCCCGCAAGGGAGGGTCTTCGGAATCCTTTAAGGCTGCCAACAGCGCGTCCGCGGCTAAACCAGATTCGATTTCACCGAGTGCAAACGCAGCCATTTCTCGAACGGTCCGGTCGCGATCGCCTCGCAGGAGAAGAATCAAATCTGCGAGCGCAGCTTCATTGCCGATTCGACCCGCCGCCAGCGCCGCCCGTTTGCGCACTTTGGCGTTGTTATCAGACAGCAGGTTGCGCAAGTCGTCATCCCATCGGCGCTCATCTTCGGCCCGCATTATCCTCAGCAAGATATCTTTGGAAATCGCGCCGGCAGCGGCTCGAGCTGGACGGCGTTGAGGGAACACGCTTAATGAGTTGAGCGCCAACATGACGGCAAGCATAAGTGCGCCAAAAGCGAAGCGAAGACGAGAAGGCACGAAATCTCGCTGAGAAAGAATGTCGGATTTGGACATACGTCGATTGGAAAAAGCTGGATTCTTGTTAACGAACAGATTGGGGGTACTCACTATGTATTAGGGAGGCCCGAGGATTCTGTCAAGGTGACCTGCGACGCGACTCGCGTGGAGCGCCGTGAAGTGATTTCAATCAGACGTGATTAATCACGCTCTTAAGCCAGAGGGGAAAAGCGCTAGACCAAAAAAAAGGCGCCCGCCGAAGCGAGCGCCGAAAAAACGTTTTAGTTGGAAGCGGTTCGTTAGCTGGCGATGCTTGAAGCCTCGGCAGCCGGTTTTGAGGTGGCGTCCGCATCCACTTTGACAGGTTTCATGCTGGAGGTATCGAGCGGCTGCACGTCTCGTCCATTAGTTTTGGCCTTGGCGGCTTCAGCACTCAGCTTCACCATTTTGCAACTACCTTCAAACTGCGCGCCCTGTTCAATCACCAGCGAAGGGGTTTGAATGTTTCCATTCACTTTTCCGGCGCGACCAATCTCGAGACGCTGCGAAGCAATGATGTCGCCGTTGACCGTGCCCTGAATCGTGGCTACAGCCACTTCGATGTTGGCGTCCACTTTTCCGTTCGCACCCACGATAAGTGTCCCGCTGGTTGAGGATATTCGACCCGACAGATGACCGTCGACGCGCATCAACGCCTTGAAGTTTGCCTCGCCCGTTACCACCGTGCCGCTGCCAACGAAGCCGCTTAGATTTCCATCCTTGAACTCGCGCGTAATCGTTTCAGTTTCCGTCATTGCTCGCGGAGCTGCCGCGTTGTATTCCGGCTGGGGCTTGGTCTCGGTGGTCGTTCCCTGGTAAGGAGTGAACGGTTTGGGAGTGACGTAGGGAGCGTCCTGTTTTTCGGTAGAAACTTCATTTTCTCCCGATTCTTTTGGGTTTTTTCCTATCCTCAGCATAGTAGCCTCCATTGTTGGGGGACGCGGGATTAAGTCACGATGCCTTCAAGACTGTAGTAACAAAACGACGCGCGTACCTTGTTGTTTGTTGGATTAGAACTCTGACTTGGCCACTTCAAAGAAGGGTTACCACCTCGAAATGGGGAAGCCATAATAGACAGCGAATGCTCTGCTGTCTAGCTTTGCAACGAAAATGTAATTGTGACGAACGGTTCAGTCAGTTGAAACACCTAAACCTTGATCTTCTGCGCGGCAGCGAAGGCTTTAATGGCTTAACGCTTATCGAGCCACTCAAACCCCGGTGAGTTTTCGACGTCCGATGTTCGGGCGTCGGTGGTAAAGACACAATCGCCCTCGAACAATGCGCCGACTCTCACGGAGAGCACGCGGGTATGAATTCGTCCGGCAACCCGAGCGTCGCTGTCCAGGATTACTCCCTCAGGTGCGTTGATATTGCCAGTCACGGAGCCACTTATGACAGCTTTCCCGACGTCAATGTCGGCTTCGACACGGCCCTCCTTAGCAAGAACGAGTGTGCCTTCAGGGGATTTAATGTTTCCGACCGTGTACCCATCAAAGTGTAAGACGCCCTCAAACGTAACTTCGCACTTTGATCCTCGACCTGACTCGAGATAAATCTCCTCGTCAGCGCCAGGTTCGCCGGCGAGTCGATCTAGATCCGCAAGCCAGCGTTCGAAGAAAACTGCCGTATCGAACGCAGTATCGAGCCCCGACTGGCTCGGAGGGTCAGCGTAGGACCTATCCTGCGACTCTGAGAAATGTTGTTTGGATAGCAACGGGCTCTCGGCCTCGAGCATACACTGCTCCCATTCATCTATACGGACTTTGGGACGATGCTGTGGGAGTTGAAAAACGGGCGATTTCGAGTAAATCAGGACTACCCTGCTGGTTAACGCTTAGACCTTGAATGCGCGCACGTTAGCACAGCAAACCGCTCCTTTCAAGGATTCAGCTGCATACGCTGAGAATGCTAGAATGCTGGGAAACTTTTATGAGCGCTGAAATCAAGTTAAGGACCAAACTCCTGCGCGGGGTGGGAAACGCGATCGAAGACTTCGGCATGATCGAAGACGGCGATCGAATCATGGTTTGTCTTTCCGGAGGCAAGGACAGTTACACGATGCTCGAGTTGCTGCTGGATCTGCAGCCGCGGGCCCCAGTGAGGTTCGACCTGCTGGCCGTAAATCTCGATCAGAAGCAGCCTGGATTTCCGGCCGAGGTGTTGCCGAATTATCTTCAGGGGCGCGGAGTGCCATTTCGGATCATCGAGCGCGACACCTATTCGATTGTTAAGCGCTTGGTTCCTGAAGGCAAAACGGCATGTTCAGTTTGCTCGCGACTGCGACGAGGCATTCTCTACAACTTGGCGGTGGAAGAGGGTTGCAACAAGATCGCCCTGGGCCATCATGCCGACGACATCATCACCACGTTTTTGCTGAACCTGTTCTTCGTTGGGACACTCAAGGCGATGCCGCCGGTGTTGCGTTCCACTGACGGCCGCAACACGGTTATCCGGCCACTCGCTTACTGTCGCGAATCTGAGATCACAGCCTTTGCGGAGTTGCGACAGTTTCCAATTATTCCGTGTGACCTGTGCGGGTCCCAGCCAAACCTTCAGCGCGCGCGCATCAATCGCCTGGTTACAGATTTGGAAAGGGACATTCCTAATATTCGCAGTTCCATGCTTACCGCTTTGGGCAACACAATTCCTTCGCACCTTCTCGATCACAAATTATTCGATTTTCGAAAACTCGGAACAACGACCGGCAACATCGAATCCGAGCTCGATTTGGCATTGGGTCACACGGATGAGGGTTTACAGCCTGCGTTAGTCTCGATTATGTAATTCAAGATGCCGACAGCGAAAAAGAAACGCGAAATTGATCTCAGCGCTTTTCCGCCTGGCACGATCACGGAATATGCGACCGTCGTTTGTCTTGCCTGCACTTTCGACATCTTTACCGGTCAGTTGGCGTTGGCGCCACGCACCGCCTATTCAGAAATCAAGAAATATGTCCCAACTATCGCCGAGTTGACGGCGCCACAGGCCTCGCCGCCATTCTTCGATTCCGAAGAGAAGAATCCGCATTGTCCTTATTGTGATTCCGCCAAACGTTGGCATGCACGTCTAGATACTTATCGAATCGACGGCGGCAAAGCGAGTGACGCAGCGCGCCGAAAACTAGTCAAAGAGTTGCCACGCAAGGACGATCAGTTTCAGGTCATTGAAGCAAAGACGGACAAGCGCTCCATATTTTTCAACTGGCTGGACACTCTCGACCAAAAACTTGAACTCGATAATACCTGGCTGCTGGAAACTACCCGCGCATACCTCGCTCGTTTGGAGCCGAAAACTGATTGGGCGGAAGTATTCGAAGGCGTGCGCCTGGTTCGTCGTTCAAACCGTCTTCCGGAGGGTTGGGAAAAAGACGGCGGCCGGCTGTTCCTCTCACCAGCTATTTACAACGAAGTTTTGATCGTGCAGTACCTGGTTAGCCGGTCTCACGTTCATGGAGGGCGTACTCTCGAGGGCCGGCTTACGTTGCAGGATCTGCTTCGCCGCCTGCGTCACGCAGGCTATCTCGAGGCGAAGGGGATTTCCAAAGGCGATCAGTTTGAAATTTTCGAAAAGTTGATCGAAACCCTTTCGGGCGGGTCGGGAAACGTTACCGTTTATTACCTCGTGGACCGCACAGACTTTCTCGAGAAGGTGAAATCGGTTTACGCGCGCTACGCGACGTAGTAGGACAGAAATTCTTGTCTGTCCACGTTCCGACCTTAAACAGGTTTAAAGGATGAACCCAAAGGTTGGGCCGCAGCGATCTATTTGATCGATTAGTCGGTGATCAGGGACAGACAGGAAGGCCTGTCCTACCTAACACTTCGCCGCCGGATCGCGGCGGTAGCGATGAGTAACTGGGCGTCGCCTGCCAATGCCAATCGCGTTGCGCGAAATGATCAAGGTGGGTGGCAACTGTCTTCGCTTGAATTCGTTAGCGGGCGACTCAGCCCGGTTCAGGATGTCGTAGACCATCCCCGGATCATTTCCCGCGGCAATGATCTCATCGGGCGTCGCTTTGTCTTCAAAATACATGCGCAGGATAGGATCGAGCTTGTCGTAGGGAGGCAGGGACTGATCGTCAAACTGTCCGGGCGCTAGTTCGGCCGAGGGACGCTTTTCGAGAATCGCACGTGGAATAATTTCGCTCCCTTTATTCAGGTGATGGGCCAGCGAATAAACTTCCGTTTTCAGCACGTCGCCGATTACGGCCAGGCCACCATTCGTATCTCCGTAGAGCGTGCAATAGCCCAAAGCCAGTTCCGATTTGTTTCCGGTGGAAAGCAACAGTCGTCCTTCGTTATTGGAAATCGTCATCAGAATATTTCCGCGTAGACGCGATTGCAGATTTTCCGCGGCGTGTGAACCACTCGCCGTACTGGGCGGTGGCAGCTTCAGTTCATCTAACATGACTTCGAACGGCTTGGTGATGGGATGCTCTATTACCTTCATTCCCAGGCGCCGTCCGAGCTCGACGCTGTCGTCAATGCTGGAACGCGATGAATAAGGCGACGGCATCATTACCGACAAAACATTCTCCGCACCCAATGCTTCACAGGCCAGCGCGGCAACGACCGCCGAATCCAAGCCACCTGACAATCCGAGCACCGCTTTCGTGAATCGGTTTTTGCGAGCGTAGTCGTGAATGCCGAGCACGAGAGCGCTGCGGACGGTTTCCATATCATCGCCCGGCAAACAATGGTCATCAGCGACTCCGCATTCAAGTTCGACTGTGCCAAAAAACTCTTCGAAGGGAGGCGCCTGGAGAATTATCTTTCCTTCGCAATCGGCCACTATGCTCGCACCGTCGAAGATAATGCCGTCGTTCCCACCCACCAGATTTACGAACACGATCGGAAGTTTCGAGGTCCTGGCCCGGTGCGACACCATCGCACACCGTTGGCCCATTTTCCCCTTATTGAATGGCGACGCATTGATGGAGAGAAGTATCTCGGCGCCCATGGCGATTAATTCGTCCGCCGGATCCTGATGATAAAGTCGCTCTTTCCAAAACGTTTTGTCGTTCCAGAAATCCTCGCAAACAGCGACGCCTAGTTTGCAATCACCCGCCGTGAACAAATGACGTTCGCGCGCGGGTTCGAAGTAGCGCGGGTCGTCGAATACGTCATATTCGGGGAGCAGAGTCTTATCTGCGAAGCCGATGAGTTTCTGATCGCGAATTATCGCCGCTGAGTTGTAGAGCCGCCGGCCGGTGGGAAGATCGCTGGGCCGGATCGTGCCGACGATTGCTGTTAATCCCTTGGTGGCTTCAATGATCTTTTCCAGAGGCTGGAGCGCGCAACGCGCGACATCGCGATCAAGAAACCAGTCAAGCGAGGTGTAGCCCTGGATGGCGGCCTCAGGTAACACGACCATGTCGGAGCGATCATTGCGGGCGTGTTCGATGGCCCTGATGATCGCCGCGGTATTAGCCTCGTAGTCCCCGTTGGTTGTGTTTATTTGTCCGATAGTGACGCGCATTGGTTGGATGCGATCTTAGACCGTGAGTGTGAGACCTGCAAATGATAAGCGGGGTTGAGTGGTTTGTTGGGCTAAGTTATAGTTCTCTCAACGGAGGGGTCGCATAATTGGTAGTGCAGCGGTCTTGAAAACCGCCGACCGAAAGGTCATGCAGGTTCGAGTCCTGTCCCCTCCGCCATTTCTTCTTTCCTCGCTATTTCCCACATTCACGAGTATCAGGCACTGCGTCTCGCCGTTGGTCGATAACGGCCTGTCTGGCGTGGATTGCGTTGTGGGGATAGCTGCCTGTTGCTAACATGCTTCGCGTTTCAACGCGAGCCGATTAATTTGGAGCTACTCTCTTGCAGCAGCTAACGTTCACCGCAGATATCACTGTTGCCCTCTCGCTCCTTCAGGACGTATCTGTCTTGAGACGTGTCTGGAACTTTCTTACCAATCCCCTGTTTGCGAGTCAGCCATTCACGGTAATGCGGCTCCTGGGCGGAATCGCGATTTTCGTTTTGGCGATCTTTGTGTCGCGCCGGATTGGCGGCGTTTTTGAACGCCGATTTGCCAAACGCACCTACATAGATCCGGGCCTCCGTTACACAATTGCGCGCCTTGCCGGTTATTTGCTGATCGTTGCGGGCGTACTGGCCGGGTTGAAAATGGTTGGCGTTGATATGACATCAATCGCCGTGCTTTTCACCGCGCTCTCGGTTGGTATTGGTTTTGGTCTGCAGTACATCGCAGCGGATATCGCTTCCGGTTTTATTCTGCTCTTTGAACGGCCCATTCGCATTGGTGATCGAATCACGATCGGGGAAGACGAAGGCGACATCAAGAGCATCAATCTTCGAACTACGCTGGTGACTACCAACGACAACATCTCAATCATCGTTCCTAATTCAAAACTGGTAAGCCAGCGGGTGATCAATTGGTCATATGGCGATCCCCGCGCGCGCCTCGCGATTCCGGTAGGCGTTGCATACGATTCAAATGTTGAATTTGTAACGGAGACTTTGATTCTCGCGGCTGAGGGAGTGGAAAACGTATTGCTTGATCCAGCTCCGCGGGTGCAGTTTCTGAAGTTTGGCGACTCCTCGCTCGACTTTCGTTTGCTGGTTTGGAGCGCTCAGCCTCGCCGCCACGTTGAAATCAAGAGCGATATAAACTTCCGCATCTGGACGCTTTTCCGCGAACGTGGAATTGAGATTCCCTATCCTACGACCGAATTTCGCATGCGTCCCGAGCCCGCCAATTCGCCGACCGGCGAAAAGGATCCTTCGAGACCATCCGGTTAACACCCCGTCCGCGATGTTCGCTTAAAACTTTGATTGCAGAACCGTCAGACAAACGGTAGGCTAACGGCGCACTGAGTGGCGATTCATTCAGCAAGTCATTTCGCAAAATTCTTGACGACATTCATCGAACCTGCAAATGAGAACTGTTCGCTCCTTAAGTCCGGACCGGCCCATCGTGGCAGACAAGCGCGAAGCAATCCTGCGAGCGGCCATCCGCATCTTTGCGCATAACGGATATTTCAATTCGAAAGTGGCCGACATTGCTCGCGAAGCCGGGGTTGCCGATGGCACCGTCTATCTCTACTTCAAAAGCAAAGAAGATATTCTTCATTCCATATTCGATCGCAGCATGGAAGAAGCGATTGCCGACGGCAGAAAACGGATGTCAGAAGTTGGTGACCCGCGCGAACGGCTGCGTACGATCGCACACATGCATCTCGACCGGCTCGGCGCCAATCGCGATCTCGCGGTGGTTTTTCAGGTAGAGTTGCGTGGTTCGACAAAGTTTATGGAAGAATTCTCGGCCGCAGGATTCGCGGAGTATTTAAAGTTGATCCGGAGCACTTTCGAAGACGGGCAGAGCGCCGGAGTGTTTCGCGCAGAACTGAATGCGAAAGTTGTAGCTAAAGTACTCTTTGGGGCGTTAGATGAGATGGCGACTAATTGGATTCTCTCGAAACGTCGCTACAAGCTGGCCCCTATGGCCGACCAGGTCCTCGACATATTCCTGAATGGAGTGACGGCCAAGTGAATTCCATACCCCCTTCCAGTCTCGTGGCGGAGAATAGTCCCAACGTAACGTCAGCGCTCCCTCCGGCGGCGAAGGCTCCCGTGCGAATTCCGCTCAGCCCCGATGAACCAGCCAACCTGGCTGAAGCAGTTGAATACGTGGCTCGCGTGCACCATCGTGCGGACGCGATCAACTTCAAACGCGATGGTCGATGGGTGCCAATCTCGTCGGACGAAGTACTCAGCCGCGCCCGCAACATTGCCAGTGGGTTGTATTCGCTGGGGATACGTCGCGGTGATCGGGTAGCGATTCTTTCCGAAAGCAGGCCCGAATGGACGTTGACTGACGCGGGCTGCATGTTTGCGGCTGCTATCGACGTTCCCATCTATCCGACACTCACGCCGCCGCAAGTACGTTACATTTTGAAAGACTCCGGCGCTCGCGTTTTGGTGTTGGCCAACGAGGAAAAGTACTTCCAGATTAAGGATGTGCTGGCGGAATGCCCGACGCTTGAGCATTTGATATTTTTTGAAAAGACGAGGGGCGACACGCCCGGAATTTCTCTGGTTGAACTGGAAGAACGAGGCGAGGACTTTAAGAAGCAGCAACCAGACATCATCAGTAAAATCAAAGATGAGATCAAATCCGACGACTTAGCCACGATCATTTACACATCAGGAACGACCGGAGAACCGAAGGGCGTCATGCTCACACACGCCAATTTGGTTTCAAACCTGGTCGATTCATCGGGACATCTGGCTTTTGGGAAAACGGACAGCGCGCTCTCCGTGCTGCCTCTTTCGCACGTGCTCGAGCGCATGGCGATGTACATGTATCTCTATCACGGCATGGCCATCTATTTTGGCGAGTCGCTGGAAGCAATTGGCGCCAACCTGCGCGAAGTTAGGCCGACTATCTTCGTCGGCGTGCCGCGCATCTTCGAAAAGATCTTCGCACGGGTGAAGGAAAAAACCGCTGAGAAGGGACGCATGAATGTTGCGATCCTTAATTGGGCGGTTGATGTCGGCAAGGAAAATGCAAAGCTCACCATACGGCATGAAAAGATTCCCGCTCTGCTCGGACTAAAACACAAGCTCGCGGACAAATTAATTTTTTCCAGGATGCGCGCTGCGCTCGGCGGACGAATTCGACTTTTGGTTTCCGGGGGCGCGGCGCTCCCCGAAGAGCTTGCGCTTATCTACATCGGCGCTGGTCTGCCGATCGTCCAGGGCTATGGCCTGACTGAAACATCGCCGGTAATTACTGCCGGCATAGTGGAACAGAACCGCGTTGGAACTGTAGGCAAGCCCATTAACAACGTCGAAGTGCGCATTGCAACCGATGGCGAGATCGAGACGCGTGGTCCAAACGTGATGCAGGGCTATTACAATAAGCCGGAAGAAACTCGCGCCGTGTTCACCGACGATGGCTGGTTTAAAACGGGCGACATAGGCACGCTTGACGAAGACGGCTTCCTTCGCATTACGGATCGAAAGAAAGAATTGTTTAAGACGTCCGGCGGGAAGTACATTGCGCCGCAACCGCTCGAGCAATTGATCAAGGGCTCGCGTTTTGTGAATCAGGTGGTATTGATCGGCAACGGTCGCAAGTTTCCGGCTGCACTGATTGTGCCTGACTGGGAACGCGTTGAGTCGTATGCGCAGCTGAAAGGTATCAAGGCCGCCAACCGCAGTGAACTGTGCAAACACCCGCGCATCATCGATTTGTTTGAGCGACAGGTTGCCGGAGTGATGCCCGATCTGGCGCAATACGAAAAGGTAAAGAAGGTGGCGCTATTAGAGAATGAACTAACGATTGAAGGCGGGGAGATGACTCCGACTTTGAAAGTTAAGCGCCGCGTAGTTGATGAGAAATATCGCGACGTGATCGATACGTTGTATTCAGGATCTGAAACCTGAGTCCAAGCTTTATTAAAGAATCCTTCTGGGTGCTATCAGGCTAAACTTCGAGAGGATCTTGTCGGCAGTCTCTCGTGCGGCCCTGTTCAAGTAATAATCGCCATCGATTTCCGGAGTGCGGCGCTCAAAGATGCCCCCGCTTCGACCTCCAGGGTAGGTAGAGCCTGACGTCATTGTTTTTGCAGTCTCAGGAGCGAAAACTGAGTACTCGATATAGGCATTGTTCAGGCTGTTCCCCTGTCTCGCGCTCATCGTGTCTTCTCGAACTCGCAACCAAATCACGTAAGAATCCTTTTCGGCTTTCGCAAGTTTGATCGCATCGCTGCGCAGCATTGGACTCGGGGTCACGGTAACTCTTATCCAGGTGCGCTCGCCCATTCGTTGCGCAACGTTTCTCTTGATGCCGCTCATCGCATGGAGCGATACACTCGAGAAACTGTCATGCTGATCCATGCCAAGAATGAATTTTAATGTTGGTTGCGAGTTTTGCCTGGAAGGGGAGGGTGAAGGCGTTGGATCGGGTTCAGCCACCGGCGCGGTGACCGTTTTAGATTTGGGTGAACGTCTGCCTGATTGGCCCCGTGTGGGGGAAAGGTAGCTGATGGTGACGACGATCGCGAAGCCGACTACAACGCTGAGCAGTGGTTTCAACTTGCCTGCCATGCGAGTCCTTTCGTGTTGAGTACAGAAGTGATTCCTGGTTTTCGTGATTGGGAAGAGGATTCATCATAACATCGGCTGCGAATTCATGAACCATGTTTGGTAGACTGCCCTAAACGCGAATCATGCTGATTGAGGAGACAACTCAAAACTTTGCGTCCACTCATCATTACTAACGTCCGTGATCAGGCACGAGCGGTCCGCTCGTTTGACCTCATGCCGGAAGGTGCTACTGGCACTCACGGACTTGGTTTTGTTCCCGGCCAGGTGGCAGTGTTGGAAGTGGCCGGCGAGGCGCCCGCCTATTTTGCGTTTGCGAGCGCGCCTGAAGATCCTGATCTGGAAGTGCTCGTAAAGCAAAAGATGGGCGCGAGCAACATCATCTTCGATATGCAGCCGGGTGACAGAATCAATCTGCTCGATGTGGCGGGCCATGGGTTTGCGCTCGACGAACAGCGCGGTAAAGATCTCGTGTTTGTAGCGATGGGTACGGGCGTGGCGCCGCTGCGATCTGCATTGCGCCATGTCTTGCAACGCAAAGATGAATTTGGACAGTTTGTCGTGCTATACGGCGCACGCACGCCCGACGATTTTTGTTTTCGTGACGAGACTGACAGCTGGAAAGAAGCTGGTGTCGAGCTGCGCCAGGTGATTTCAAAGCCTGACGGGCATGACTGGTCGGGTCCAACAGGTTACGTGCAAACGCTCCTAGATCAGGTGTTGCCGGATTTAGAGTCTCCAGTGGCGCTGATCTGTGGTTCACCGGAGATGATCGAGCAGACACGCGGGCGACTTGGGCAAATGGGCTTCGCGCCGAACGAGATACTGACAAACTACTAAGATGGGGAACTGTCCACGATCTATCTCGTGTCGCCGATAGTTTCGGGGCCTTCGCTAACGGGCAATCCGAGACTACTGTCTCCTTCGCGCTCCTCCTCAGTCTTCGCAGTGGCTCGGACTCTCTCCACCACCCGTCCGACTTCAAAGGAGAATCGCGACACCCGTGGGATCCATTTCTGGAATACCTCCGGAGCACTTGGTAGAGAACTCGCGGAGATGATCGGTCGGAGCTTCTCGTTAAGTGCCGTCGCAGCATCTTCGTTGAGACCGGCATTCTCGAGCGTCTGAAATACTTCAAGTATGTCTCGTCCCCCCGCTGCTTCCTGAAGCAGCTTCGGAAACACGCTCGAGCTTTCCGCCGGAGCGCCGATTAACATTGCCAGCAAGAGCATGGGAATCTGGAAATCTCCGGGCACTTCCTCACTACCTTCAAATTCAGCAAGCTCTTCCCGGCGAACTCGAGCTTTCAGAATTCGGTAGATATTCGAAAAGCGCTTGGCCGCACGCGGGCTGGGAATTAGGGGAAACAAACTTACCGCAAACCTTGCTTCCCAGGCATTGATAACCAACGACTCCTCCTGGACTACAAATGTTGGCTTAACCTCACCAGACTCCGCTTCAGCTTGCCTGGGCCGATCATCTGCGCTCGTTGGCGGCTTTGAGTCGAACGAAACTTCTGGTTCAGGACTCGGATCTGAAGCTTTGCCTTCGGTTGGTTGTTCTGTCTCTGCAGGCATGATCGGGAGGTCAGGGGTTGAAGTGTTCAGAACTTCCGATTCCTGGCTTGACTCACTGGAGAAGAGTTTCGAGATGAGTTTATCGAAGCCAGGACTTGTCATCGGCCGCAGGTTAAACTGTATCTGGAATATTTTTTCCAGGTAGTTTTGAGGAGTAGCCCGCCAGACGTCAGGCTTGCCTGCTGCTTGTCCATCAGCTTTAAAGGCTGAGTAGGTGGTTCCGAGCGAATGAAGCAACCATCGAGGATCGACACCGACTACCACCACAAAGAGTGGGTAAGCCAATAACAGATGAACTGCCTGGAGCACATCCATGACCTTGTCTTCGGGACAGCGATCAAGATCATCGATATAGAGAATGATCCGATCCGCCGCTCGGAAACCGGGATCTGGAATTAGACGCGCGCTCGCCAACCGCGTGGCGAGGGATTCAAAGTCGTTTCGGATCGTGGAGATCAGGCCGAGATGTTTTCGGTAGTCCTCGGATCTGGTCCGTTCCGCCAGGAACCGGGCGAGGCTTCGTCCTTCCTTGATTGCTCGGATGCGTTCTTCTAATTCCACAACTCGGGCCGCTGCTGCGGCTACGCGAGCAGACGCTTCCTGCTCCTTCGCCTTCAACGAGGCGATCTCATTCTGCAAGTCAACCTCAGCCTTGGTAGGCGTTGCTCGTTTTTCAGCGATAAGCCGATCGACTCGCTGTTTCGCAGCTTCGACTTTATCCAGGCTGCTCTTTGCCGCGGTGACTGCGCGACGAAACACCGTTTTCGCTGCGATAACAACTCCCGTAATCTGCGCGATGATGGCGGACGCCGACACAGTAAAACTATCTGAGAAAAGGTGTCGACGTGCCAGATAAGCGAGTGCAGGTATTGCAAACAGTACGAAGAGAAGCATCCCTATGAGCGTGCCCCGGTTCCGGGAATTTAAAAGAGCCAGGAACAATGCAGTAGCCCGTCCGCGAACTGTGTAAGCTTCTGCGACTACATCCGTAAGCTCTGACGCACTGGTTAGAGCGGCTGGGACGCCGATTTCGTTAAGAGAGTTCCCCAGGTCTTCCTTCAGAGATTGATTTTCCAAAAGCAGAGTAGCGAGGTCAGCAGCGCGTAAATCTTCCAGCCTGACTTCTTTTTGACGACGTTCGATCTGGTAGGCTTGCAGTGCCTCCTGGCGCTCGCTAATGATTGCCTCCGCACCGACCTTCTCGGCCTCAGCTTCAGCGACAATCTTTCTGGCGCTACCCAATTCAGAGAGGAGAGCGGCTTGTTGTTGGTCGTCCGTTAACTGAGGTGTCACGAAGGCGGCCAGTTGTTCGAGGATATAACTTACGAGGCTGGCCCAAAGATTTGTATCCACGTAATGCCAGGCGTTAAATTCGATTTGGGCGACGTGTGAACAGAAGCGGGAATTGGGGGCCGTTGATTGTCCCGCCAGTTCATCAACCGCAGCTTTCATAGACTTCATGAAGAAGCTCTTGCCTGTGCCCCAGTCTCCAAAAAGTCCGATAGCCAGTGGGGGCTCAACTTCCCTGGCCAACATGACGGCAGTCAGAGTTTGCACGTCCTCTCGGATGTCTAGCCGGTCGTCTTCCACCTTAATGGTGTCGGAGATATACCCAGCGACAAATACCTTTTCGTTACCTCTGATCCCCCGATATTCGTTGAGGTAGTCACTCAAGAGTTGAGCAGCGTGGCGCGTTTCGGGATCGCCCGCGGCTTCTGTGAGCAACCTGTCTACGACCGAAGCTTCAAATGCAGCCAGCAGGATGGCGAAGTTTCGACCCGCATTTCGATTCGAGTTGCGCGTTTCCCAGAGGATTCGCTCGACCATTGTCTTAACGCCCGGATGTTGTTCGAGGCTCTTTGCCACTTCACGCGCCGTAAGCGGATGAGAGAGTGCGTAGAGGGAATCGTAAGCTAAGGATGATCCGGTTTCGGCGCGGACAAATTGTTCGCAAAGAACATCGTTGAGCGCGGGAATTGGAACTACGCGCAGGGCACGGAGAATGGGCCAGGCAGTGTTGAACTCAGGCGACTCTAATTGGGATTTGAAGGTGCGAATTACTTCCGGCTCGTCGCCGCGGCCGACCGCTTCCGCGAGTGCTTCCACCTCCGGTTCGGTGTCCCGAACGCGACTTCGCAAAAACTTGTTAAGGTATGACGCCTTCCGGTCATGCAATCCAGCCAACGTCCAGAAGCGAACGTTGCGATCTGGCTCCACGTGAGGGTCCAGATGGCGCAGGATTACTTCGCGGCTCTCAACCCCTTCCGCGTCTGCCCAGATGAGGGAACTCAGCATCCAGGATCGGATCGAGCCCATCTTCCCTGGCTCTCTCGGGGCCGAGGCGAAGGCATCGGGGCCCGGTGCAGCAAAACGCCCCTCGATTTGAGGCCTGAGTTGCGCGGCCAAAGCAGCGCGCTCCATTGATTTGAAAGTTGGGATTTGTTTCAGAACGGCGGAACGCTGTTCCTCATTGCCGTCTATCAAGGTGCTTAGGATGCGCAAAAATCGGGTTGACTGGGGGACGCCTTGAACTACTGGCGGAGTTTTAATCTCCTGGGCCAGCAAGTCTAACGAGTGTTGAGTGGGCTCTCGGAGATTCAGGTAACGACGATTCCGGAACAAGGCATCCGCTTCGTCGAATGCAGATTCGGGAGGGTTGCCAATGAGAATTGGGAGGATGCGTTTGCGGGAGACTTGAGCGGCTTTGGTTATACTTAAATGGTTCGGTCCCCAGCCCGCATCGCCGAGGAAGACCAGAACGCAGCGGGCATCCTTCAGTTTTTTATTCTCAATATCACTCCAGGCTGTTCCGACGGGTATGTCACGTCTCCAGAAGTAGGTGGAAACATGCCTATCCTCGAGCGCACTAACGATTGTTTCGACCGCGTTTTCCTGCTCATTAAAGAGGACAAACGCATCGACTTGTGGTTCTGCCATACTCCACTCCTAAAGTAGACTTCTAGTCAGTTACACCTTCACTCTCTTGCTGGATTGAGAGGCTGGCGTGTGAATCTCCGCTGATTGAGGCCAACGGTTAGCCGACGTAAACCACGATAATTGAAGTCAATCTATTGCGCTAACTGGACGTGGAAAGGTATTCGCGGACCAAGAAAATTCAAGGATTCGTGCTTGGCTTGAGGCAGACGGTATCTGAATCAATAGCTTTTTTCAAGCGTTTAGCCAGTGGGCGATGGCCGCTTGCACATTGTGCAGGCCCAACCTCCCGATTGAACGAACTAAATCGCGAACGATAGAGAGCTGCGCCCCTGGTGTCACGAGTCGCGCGTTTCCTGACTTGATTTGAATCCGGCTATAGATTAGCTTTCTTCTTACACTGTCCAGTCCTGACCGATCCAATATCGCTACCAGATATGTCCTTAAGCTCCATTAATCTTCTGGCTGTGGCCGCGTCTGCCGGGCTTGCGCTCGTGCTAACGCCCATTGTGCGGGCGCTGGCGAGGCGATTCGGCATGGTGGCAAAGCCAAAGACCGATCGCTGGCACAAGGCGCCAACCGCGATGATGGGCGGCGTGGCCATATGGTTCTCAGTAATTATTAGCTATTTCGTCTTTGTTCGCCCACACACTGTTCAGGGCTGGGGCCACTTTCCAGCCTCATATCTGGACGCCGTCATCCTCGCGAGCACTTTTCTGTTTTTGATCGGGCTGGCCGACGATCTGCTTCACTCAAAGCCATACCAGAAGCTCATCGGTCAAATAATGGGATCGGCCTTCGTGATTTATTACGGCCTGAGCCTGCCATGGACCAGTTCGCGCCCGCTCAACATGGCGATCACCATCTTCTGGTTGATTGGGATCACCAACGCCGTCAATTTGCTCGACAACATGGACGGACTCGCCGCAGGGATCGCGGCGATTGCTTCGGCGTTTCTGGCCCTCAGCTTCATCAGCACGAATCAGCCGATGGAAGCACTGATGTTGCTCGCTTTTGCCGGAGCCTTGATTGGGTTTTTGGTTTTTAACTCAAACCCCGCGACGATCTTTATGGGTGATTCGGGTTCAATGTTCATTGGATTTTTCCTGGCAAGCGCCGCCCTGGTAAACGTTGCCGGAGGAAGATCGCGAAGTCTGTTGCCCGTGCTCGCAGTTCCTATTCTGGTCTTGTTCATTCCAATTTTCGACACAACTTTTGTCACCATCCTGCGCAAGATTTCGGGCCGGGCTGTGTCTCACGGAGGCCGCGATCACACGTCGCATCGGCTGGTGGCGCTGGGAATGACCGAACGGCATGCGGTGTGGATGCTCTACGGTTTCGCCGCCCTTTCCGGTGTGTTAGCTCTTCTGGTTCAGCGTGTGAATCTCGACGTTAGTTTGGCAGCGATAGCGGGTTTCACAATCCTGCTCACTTTGCTTGGCGTGTATCTGGCCGGTGTGAAGGTCTATGACGACACGGACGAAGCGATTGCGCAGAGAGATAATTCTCCCTATGCGTTTCTGGTCGATCTTTCTTACAAGCGGCGCATCTTCGAAGTGCTGCTGGATGTTGTTCTCATACTGCTGGCTTACTGGTGTGCTTACGCGGTGAAGTTTGGCGCATTGTCAGGAAGCAGCGCCTGGAACTTGTTTCTGCGCACCCTGCCGGTGTTGGTCTTCGTAAAGATGGCATCGTTTTTGGTAATGGGGGTTTACCGCGGAATCTGGCGTTATACGAGCCTTGATGATCTGATCGTGTTTGTTAAGGCCGTGATCCTCAGTTCTGTCGTTAGCGTCATGGCAGTCCTCTTTGCGTTTCGATTTGAAGGTTTCTCGCGGACAATTTTCATCATCGACGCAATGCTGATGTTCATGTTCCTGGCGGGAAGTCGCATGGCCTTCAGGTTGTTCCGCCAGGTGCTTCCTGTGTCTCGAAGCAGCGAAGGCACGCGCGTGCTTATCTATGGCGCGGGTGATGGCGGCGAGCTGTTGCTGAGAGAACTGCTAAACAATCGCGCGCTCAAATATTCTCCGGTGGGATTTCTCGACGACGACCCGGCGAAGCATGGCAAACTCATTCACGGGCTAAAAGTCTACAACGGAAATGGTGATCTCAATGCGGTGTGTCGCAAGGTTGAAGTCGACGAACTGCTAATCTCCAGTTCGATGATGTCTGAGGAGCGCCTGCTAAAGATCAAAGAAATTTGCCGTAACCAGAACATTGCGGTTAAACGAATGCGGATTACGATTGAAGACCTTTCTGACTAGAAGGTGCGGCTTGGTTTCCGGCGCCCTAATCTATGCCTGATCAAGTAATACATCTACGAGCCAACCTGCAGACGAAGTTGATCATGCTGCTCATGGTCGCGCTCGCATTCCTGGCTTCCTGGTTTGTAGTTCGCTGGTACTTAGGAAACACGGTGGCAGAACACTTCGCGTTGGAAGAGCGGCGGCTCGAGACGGCGCAATTAGCGGCGTCGTGGGCGCCGAACGATCCGCTGCCGTATTGGCGTTTGGGCAACCTCATCGAGAAAGAACTCCCGCCGGATCAGATTACGCAGAGTGTTGCGGCATACGAGAAGGCTGTAACGCTCGCGCCAAACGACTACAGATTTTGGATGAGTTTGGGCCAGGCGCATGAACAGGCCGGCGATGCAGAGAAGGCGGAGAAAGCTTTGCGTGAAGCAGTCAGACTTGCGCCTTCATATGCTTATCCGCGCTGGCACCTGGGAAACTTGCTGATCCGCAGCGATCGCTATACCGAAGCCTTTCAGGAGTTGCAACTAGCCAGCGAGGCGAACCCCGAACTGCAATCGCAGATGTTCAATCTCGCCTGGCAAGTAAACAAAGATGACTTCGAAGCGCTCAAGTCGGCAATCGGCACCACTCCTGACTCGCGCGCGCAGTTTGCTACATACCTCCTTAAGCGTCTCCGGTTCGATGAAGGTCTCAGACTATGGAATACGCTGACTGAAACGGAGAAGCGCGGCCGGCGTTATGCTGCGGATCCCATCATCGCAAGCCTGCTGGCAAACAAGCGTTTTCATCAGGCGATGGTGGTTTGGAATGACGTCGCCCCGGGTTTAGCTTACCGCGCCGCGTTGGATCATATTGTTGACCGTGGATTTCAAGACAATGTAGCTCATGGGCCGGACGCGGTGTTTGGGTGGCAGGTCGAGTCGCAGTCTCAGCTGCAGATTGGAATTGATGCTGGGGTTGGTCACGCGGGCCCGCGCAGTTTGCGTTTGTTTTTCCAGGTTCGCTCGCGTTTGGATGGATTGAAGGTATCGCAGCTGGTTCCGGTGCAGCCTAACAAGGAGTATGAGTTCGAATGTTATTTAATGACCGAGCGGCTTGAGAGCGCAGCCACACCATTTGTTCAGATTGTTGATGCAACTGATGAGGCCGCACTGGCGAATTCCGAGACGGCGCCCGATGGGAACAATAACTGGCAGCGCATTGCCATGACTTTTAAGACGGGCGCGAAGACCGAAGCCGTAAGAATAAGAGTCATGCGCAACCCCTGCCCTGAAAATTCAGTCTGTCCCATCTTTGGAACTGTTTGGTATGACGACTTCGATCTTAAGCCCCGAAAATAGCGCGCTCGTTCCGGAGACGGTTGAAGTTCAACCAATCAGGACGCCCGGGTACACGTCGTACCGGATCAAGCACACGCTACCCAGCAGGTTCGCGTTCCTGATTCTCTGCAGTGCGATCATCCTTTCTGCGTTGGCTTTCGGAACAGTTCATTATTGGGCGCAGGCGATCTTCTTTCTTGGCGCGGTGTCTGTTCTGACGCTTTGGTTGGCTGACAGTTGGATCCTCGGTTCCTTTCGTATCAACAAAAACGTCCTTCAGTTAGCGTTGCTGGGCATGCTGGTGCTGGGCCTGGTTCAACTTCTTCCTCTACGAACTCCCGGAAACGCCGGCACGCTGCCAATACCTCTGACCAGAAGCCTGTCCTATGATCCTTATGCGACCAGGCTTGTAGTTATTCAGCTAACCTCGTTGCTGATCTACTTTTTCGCCACGCTGGTGTTTCTCGACACTCCCAAGCGGCTTCGCCTACTCGTCAGAACAATCACTATCTTTGGATTTCTCCTGGCGATCTTTGGCTTGACGCAGTCCATCATCAGCCCCACCAAGGTCTACTGGATTCGCGAGTTGGGCCAAAGCACGGCTTTCGGGCCTTTCATTAATCGTCACCACTTTGCGGGTTACATGGAGCTCACTCTCGCTTTACCGCTCGGACTGCTTTTTTCCGGGGCCGTCGTGAAGGAGAAGAGGTTTATTTATTTGTTCGTGGCAGGCTTGATGGGCGTAGCGCTCATCATGACTAACTCCCGCGGCGGTCTTATCGCCCTGGTGGCAGAAATCCTTTTCCTCGCGGCAACAATGGGTTTCAGACGTCATCATAAGAAGAAGGGCGAGTCGAAAGTTAGGAAACCGCGAATCAAAAGTGCGGCGATCAAAGCGGGATTGGCGTTGGCCCTCGTGATTGCGCTCTTCGGCGGCGTCGTTTTGTTGGGTGGCGAAGAGGCGTTAAGCCGGCTCGTCGGCTCAGTCAACACGGACGATCCGACAACCGGAAGAGCGCACTTTTGGAGTGTGACAGTCGACATCATTAAGAACCATCCGGTAATCGGAACCGGCCTTGGAGCTTTCGGCGTCGTTTACACAGCTTACGACTCGCGCAATGGTCTATACCGGCTTGAACAAGCACATAACGATTACTTACAGATCTTTTCGGACGCTGGGATCGTGGGCGCCGCTATCGGATTGTTTTTCGTAGTCAGTCTCTTTCGCATGGGTTTCGCGCGTCGAGATTCTCGGGACGATTTCCGGCGAGGCGTTGCGACAGGTGCACTTGCCGGATGTTTTGGCGTATTAGTGCACAGTTTTTTCGACTTCACGCTCCATACCACGTCCAATGCCCTCCTGTTTTTGGTTTTGGCTGCGCTGGCGACACTGAATGGGCGGGTGGAAGAGGTGCAATCGCGGAAGAAAAAACGTAGTCGCAGTGATTCAACAGCCGTAGATCGAGATAGTCTCGTGCCTTTTGAAAATTAGGCCATTGCAGCAATCGTAGTATTATCGCCGACCGTTTCGGCGTATCCTTTAGGGAGGCTCATCGAGTTGGCGTCCAGCAGAATGAAAACCAGCAAACCGGCAGATGCTCCCGAGCCAACTTCTGTGCCGGGCCTCTGCCTGACGGCCGCTCTAAAACATGCGAAACCCGATGCACTCAATCACAAGATTGGTAACGCATGGATCAACATGCCGGCGGACAGGGTCGTCGAGCGTGTGCGCAATGTGGCGCTGGGATTGGCGGAGTTAGGAATAAAGCCGGGAGACCGGGTTGCGTTGTTGTCGGAAAATCGGCCCGAATGGTCCATTGTAGATCTGGCGATTCTGAGTCTGGGCGCCGTGAATGTTCCTATCTACACGACGCAAGCCGTGGATCAGGTGCGCTACATTCTGACTGATTCAGGAGCCCGCGCTATTTTCGTTTCAAACCGGAAGCTGTTTAAGCATGCTGAAAAAGCGCTTGATGGCCTTGATTTTCTGGAGAAGATTATCTTCTTCGACGATGAAGGCAGTGATGAGGCCGATCGATCCATAACGCTGGATTCATTGGAAAACGCCGGGAGTGAACGCGCCGCCAGTCATCCTGCAGCTTTCGAGGCGTACCTGAAGGCAGTGAGACTCACCGATCTCGCAACGATCATCTATACCTCGGGAACCACCGGCGAACCCAAAGGCGTGATGCTAACCCACGCGAATTTCGTTTCAAACGTGCTCACCATCACGGCCGGGCTACCTATTGGTCCAACTGACATAGCGCTATCCGTTTTGCCGCTTTCGCATATTTTTGAGCGCACCGGCTTTTACATTTTTTGCTACAACGGCGTTTCCGTTTACTACACCGCCTCGTTTGATCAGGTGGGGGACAATCTGCGCGAAGTTAAACCTACGGTTATGACGGCCGTGCCGCGATTGTTTGAGAAGGTCTATCATCGAATCGTCAAAAAAGGGTTCTCACAAAAAGGTTGGAAACGACGGGTATTCGTCCGTTCGTTAGAGGTAGGCCAGCGATACGCCGAGCTCAAGGACAAAGGAAAATTGATTGGGCCAAAGCTTCGTCTACAGCAGAAAGTGGCTGACAGTCTGGTCTTCTCGAAATGGCGTGAGGGTGTGGGCGGACGCCTGCGGTATTTCGTTTCCGGAGGCGCGCCGTTATCGCCCGCTCTCTCATACGCCTTTCTCGCCGCGGGCATTCCAATTCTTCAGGGTTACGGCGCTACCGAAACCTGCATCGTCACGGCCAATCGCCCGGAAGACAATCAAGTAGGATCCGTGGGCTTGCCGTTCGAGGGAATTGAAATCGCAATCGCTGACGATGGCGAGATTCTGTTACGCGGGCCAAACGTGATGCGCGGCTACTACGGCCATCCCGAAGAGACCGCATCTGTGTTAAAGGACGAGTGGTTTGCGACTGGGGACGTTGGTCACCTTGATAAGAAGGGCCGTTTATACATAACTGATCGGAAGAAGGATCTATTCAAGCTTTCCAACGGAAAATATATTGCGCCGCAACAGATCGAGAGTCTCCTGAAGCAAAGCGAGTTTGTGAGCCAGGTGGTAGTGGTTGGTGTGGGTCGTAAGCAGCCCACAGCATTGGTAGTCCCGGAGTGGGAAGCGGTCAGGGCAGCCCTAACTGAAGCCGGAGAAGAATTCCCTCGGGATCGTGCTTCGCTCGCAAAGTTTTCGCCGGCAATTAAACTCGTCCAGCGTGATGTGGCATCACTCACAAAGGAACTGGTTGACTATGAAAGGATTCGGCGGATTGCTTTGTTGCCGGATGAATTTACGATCGACAAGGGCGAGTTAACGCCAACGCTAAAGGTCAAGCGGCGAGTGATAGATCAGAAGTTTGGCAACGTTATCGACGATCTTTACGCCTGATTTCGATTTGTCTTGCAGCGGGATCCGAACGCGGTCTCTTACTCTTTAACAAACCTCACACATCAATAAATCTGAGCCCCTTCGAGCCAGCATTTTCTCCCATAATTTTTTCCGACTTGCCGAGAATGGATTCGGCCAGCACTCTCAAGTTGATCGGGAGTTCCGGGGTGCGACATTCACCTTTAGCGGGCGAGCTGTACCAGGCCAGCAAGGAAAGCTCGCAGTAACAAAAATCACATCCACCCAGATGATGTTTCACCAGGAAATTTATCTCAGGAGCCAGCACTTGAAGGCGGAAGGAGAGCAGTAGACTTGAAGAGGGGCAGGACAGTTTCTTGCTAAACGATTTTGCGACCGATGCTTTCATCTATTTGCCCCCTGGTCGGCAACCAGGCTTTTCGAATTAGATTCCTGAAGGCACTTTGCCGGCAGATCGAGAACTAGCAAGGGGGCAAGCATTGCTTGTTATCCTCAATTCATGACCAGCAATTATCCAACTTGTTCATCAACTTAATAGAGTCAATTGTGTAACACTTCCATAACTTTCTTTCCATTCACCGCCCTTTTGTAGTCTGGAATCAATAACTTGCCGGAAATGTAAAAACTTGTTGCTCATTCTGGGGAATGTTGCTAAGATGCCTGCGTCAAGTCAGAGAGCTCCTGCTCCTTGACGCTCATTCCAGGGCAGCCCACCTGTTTTACCCCAGGATCAACCGGGCAAATCCAATTGACGAAAAACCCCCATTAAGCGCCTTACTCAGGCCGTTAGCTTTCACTGGCACCAACAGATTTTCCTAAACTTGCTTCATTCTAGGTGACAAATATCGCCTCCTGAAGTCCCACCGAAACACGAGTTTCATCCAACCGTCTACCCATAATCCCTGTGAAATCCTTAAACCAAGTAGCAAAAGAAGCTGAACCAAGAGCCATAGGTGAAGGACTTCCACCAGCCCGCGCAAAACGCCAAGCCGAGCGGATTGCGAAGAGTGGCAAATGGATTGAGAGCCTTCGGAGTTCAGATGTCAATCGCCTCTGGTCGGAACTGCACCGCATTGTTTCGCATCATCCCCTGGTGAGAGCATCGCGAAGCGCAGGACTCCTGGTCGAAGAAGGCGCTGGCAGCGCCCATACGGATCTGACGCAGGAGCTCTTTGTTCAACTGCTAAGCAAGAATCGCTTCGAGCATTAT
This sequence comes from Pyrinomonadaceae bacterium, assembly GCA_963724185.1. Classification (GTDB taxonomy): domain Bacteria; phylum Acidobacteriota; class Blastocatellia; order Pyrinomonadales; family Pyrinomonadaceae; genus PSRF01. The sequence goes on from CAVRTN010000004.1 coordinate 1,932,711, forward strand.
CTCGACACCGAGATGACTGACTACGAAATCGAATGCGAGATCGGCCAGATTGAACTTACAAACCTTCTCACCGCGGAATTAAGGAAGCGCCACCCGGAAAGTTATCGCCTCGCCCGTCGCATTTCAACCCTCATTCAATCAAGTTCAAACTTTCGTCGCTTCGATACGAGCGGAAGCGGTGATGAACCCCACCGTCGTTTGGCGGATCGCATGTATGGCCTCAGTGAATGGGCCGACGGCAAGCGTCGCAGAGACTCACATGACGTCGAGCAACGCGTTCATATTATTCCCGTTCGCGCGCGCGACACTCGCATGGTTGGTTGCACGGGAGACTCACAGGTCGTCATCAGCAACTCTGATCTCGAAGATTTGATTGTTTCCGTTCTTGACGCCGTCGATTCACCCGTCGATGTCAGAACGCTGCGCAGTCTGGTCATGTCGCGGCTTCCCGTGATGGATATTTACCTCGTACCTCTCGACGGGGACGATAACGATGGTGATGGCAACCACTTTGAGCCAGTGGATCGTCAGGAAAATCCCGAGCAAGGTCTGATGCGGCGCGAATCCGAAAACGAAGCAGCTGGGTTTGTTGACCACTTCCTTAGCTGTCTGCAAGAGACTGTGCGCGGCAAACTGAAACAGTACAACCGAATCCTGGGTGTCCTGTGGCACTGTTATTTGAGTCAGGAACAGGCGACGCAACTTGAAGTTGCTGCAATTCTCGGCGTTTCAGACTCTCTCGTATCCGACTATCGACGGCGAATCGAGCAGGAATTGCGCGCCCTCACGTTTTCAGAAGTGGAGGAAGCTCGAAGATTTGAAGGCGCTTTGCGCGAGCGCGTTCGCGAGCTTGTCTTAGCCAGCCAACAAAACGAGGTCGCAGTTTAGATTTCGGTGGCTCATTCAGAAGCCTTATGTCTAAACAATATTCGAGGCTGCGGCGCGATTAGCGCAGTGGCTTCTTTTGCTATTTGAGGTTGGGTCATCGTCAGCCTGCAATCGATTCCGGGAGATGAGACTTGTTCGTATCGGCTTCGCAAGAGCCTAGGATCGCGGAGGGTAAAGTGGGACGAAGAAGCGAACAACCAGATATCGAGCCGGTACGCCCGGGACGTCTGGCTGCACGTTTTCGCGTTGCCGCTGATTACGAACCGGTGCGAACCGCGACACGAGTGCGTCCTATCCAGAAAAGCAACCCGGCGGCTGAGCCGATCACTTCGAAAGCTAACAGCCCTGGTGCCCCAGCCGTAGAGTTGGCAGCGCCCAGTCTCAAATCCGCTTCCGAAAATAAGTTGCGACTCAAACGCGGCCATGGGTTAGCTTACGCAGCCCTATTCCTCTTCACGTTGGTGCTCTACGCGCGCCCGGCGGAGTTTTATCCGTCGCCATGGACCGCGTCGCTAGCGCTGATCGTCGCAATGACCACGCTCGCCTTTTTCATTCCGACGCAACTTACTTTGGAAGGCACGCTCACGGCGCGCCCGCCTGAAGTAAATCTTGTTCTACTTTTTTGCCTCACCGCCCTGCTCTCAATTCCACTCGCCCTTAATCGAGCCGTAGCCTGGCAGGAATTTAATGGCACCTTTATCCGCTGCGTCGTGATGTTCATCGTGATCGTGAATGTGGTGCGCACGAAGACGCGACTCAAGGGACTACTGCTGCTCGCGCTGGCGGCGGGCGTCTGGTTAAGCGTTGAAGCAGTCAACGACTATCGTCTCGGATTGATGACCGTTGAGGGCTACCGCGTAGGTGGTAGAGGTGGCGGCATCTTTGGTAACTCGAACGACATGGCGTTGTTTCTGGTGACTATCATCCCCATAGCGATTGCGCTCTTGCTCAGTTCACGCGGTCTCGCGCGCAAAATTCTTTTGGCTGCTGCCGCCCTGTTGATGGTAATCGCAATAGTGCTGACCTACTCGCGCGGAGGCTTCATCGGCCTGTTCGTGGCTTTAACTTTCTTTGCGTGGAAAACCGGCCGGCGCCGCCGGTTGGGGATTGTTATCGCCGGTTTCGTGATTGTCGCGTTGTTCATGGCAGCGGTTCCGAGCTATGCCTTGCGATTAGCCTCAATACTCGTCCCGAGCCTGGACCCGGTCGGATCATCCGGAGCACGGAGCGGAGAACTACTGCGGTCATTGGTGGTAGCGATTCGTCATCCGCTCCTCGGCATTGGAATGGGTAACTACGCGCCCGAAATGTCGCACCGCGGACTAGTCACGCATAATTCTTACACCCAGGTTGCCGCTGAGATGGGAATGGCGGCGCTGGTCTGCTACACGCTGTTCATCGTTACACCGCTCCGGAAACTCGGCCAGATTGCGCGCCAGACCTTGGACACCAAAGGCAATTCGGATTTTTATTATTTGTCGCTTGGGATACAAGCTTCGCTGCTTGGTTACCTGGTTTGCAGTTTCTTTGCTTCGGTTGCTTACCTCTGGTACGCCTATTACTTGATTGGTTACGCAGTTTGTTTGCGCAGGCTTTATGAATCGGAGACTGGAAGAGCTGTAGTGATCGAAAAGAAAACAAAGCGGAGCCAGGTAAAGGCTGCGTCAATGATTGACCATAATCGCGGAGTCGCAACTACATGAGTTTGATGATCGTTGCAGAACTGGTTCTTTGGTTAAGTGCCGCGGCGCTGGTCTACACGTATGTCGGTTACCCCCTGCTGCTTATGATCATCAGCGGTTTGAGCCGGCGCGGAGTTAGGCGTGGCGCTTTTGAGCCCGTCGTCACTGTGATCGTTACGGCTTACAACGAGGAACGCGATCTGTTCGCAAAACTTGAAAACACTTTAGCTCTCGATTATCCGAGTGAACTTTTGGAGATAATCGTCGCGTCCGATTGTTCGACTGATCGCACTGATGAAATCGTACGAACATTTGCTGAACGCGGAGTTCGCCTCGTGCGACAGCCACAGCGACGCGGGAAAACCGCGGCGCAGAACATGGCCGTCACGCATGCGCGCGGTGAGATCATTCTTTTTTCCGACGCCACGAGTCTTTATGAAGCCGACGTGTTGCGAGTAATGATGCCAAGCTTCGCCGATCCGTCAGTCGGTTGCGTAGCCGGTCGTCTAATCTATGTTGATCCGGCAGATTCACGGGTCGGACGCGGCGCGCGTTCTTACTGGGGTTATGAAACTCTTCTGAAGAAGCATGAGAGCCGCATCTTCTCGTTGATTGGTGTATCAGGTTGTCTCTATGCCGTAAGACGATCAGCTTACGTGCCGCTCTACGAAGAGGCGTGCAGCGACTTCATCATCGCCACGAAAATGGTTGAGCAAAATCTGCGCGCCGTCTACGAACCCTCAGCCGTCTGCACGGAAGAGACCAATCGACAAACGGAAAAAGAACTGAAGATGCGCGTGCGCGTCATTGCACAAACCTTTACTGACCTCTGGCGCCACCGCGCGATGATGAATCCGTATCGCAGCGGTTTTTATGCGGTCCAACTGCTGTCGCACAAAGTCATGCGTTACGCGGTGCCATTCTTCCTGATCGCCATCCTGGTGACGTCCGGAATTCTCTCGCGATATTCGATACTGTATTTCATCCTGCTGCTGGGTCAGCTCGGGTGTTATTTAACCGCGCTTGCTTCGTGGCTGCTTGAGCGTGCGGGAATTCACAGTCGAATGCTCGCGCTACCGCAGTACTTCGTTCTATCCAATCTCGCAGCACTGATTGCTTTCTACCAGTTTCTTCGCGGCGAGCGATACGCGCATTGGGAACCAATTCGCGAAGGCGGCAACACAAATCGCGCGACCCCTACCATTGCACCGCATGAGGTTCGTTAACCAACAGTTTATTTGAGGAAAACAGAGAATGTGCGGCATCGCCGGATTTGTTAACAGAGATGAACATCGCGACTCGGGTGAAGCTCGCGTTGTTTTGGACCGGATGTGCCGCGTGATTGCTCATCGCGGACCCGACGATCAGGGGATGTTTGTAACCGATCGAATTGCGTTGGGCATGAGGCGCCTGTCGATTATCGATGTGGCTGGCGGGAAGCAACCAATCTCGGGTTGCGACGCTGCGGTGACTATTGTCTTCAACGGAGAAATTTACAACTATCGCGATTTGCAGCGCGAGCTCGAATCCCGCGGCCATAAATTTAAAACCCACTCAGATACCGAAACAATCGTGCATGCGTATGAAGAGTTTGGCGCGCGCTGCGTCGACCATCTGCGCGGGATGTTTGCTTTTGCCATCTGGGATGCCCGCGCTCGCGAACTCTTCATTGCGCGCGATCGCGTGGGCAAGAAGCCGCTGTATTACACAAACACACCAGGCGGCACATTGATCTTCGGCTCTGAGTTGAAGTCGCTGCGCGAACACTCGGAGTTTCGCGGGGACATCAGTCTCGAAGCTCTGGATGCTTACTTAACATTCGGATATGTTCCCGATCCGCTCACAATTTTTCGCGACGTGCAGAAGCTGCCGCCCGGACATCATCTGACCTGGAAACAAGGTCGCGCTCGAGTTGAGCAGTACTGGGATTTCCCTTATCAGCACCCACAAGAGAATCCGGCGCGCAGCGAAGACGACTGCCTCGAAGAGTTGCGCGCGCTCCTTGATGAATCCGTCCGTATTCGTTTGGAATCAGAAGTCCCACTCGGAGCATTTCTTTCCGGCGGTGTTGATTCGAGTACGGTCGTTGGCTTGATGGCCCGACACGCGACGCAACCAGTGAAGACTTTCTCGATCGGTTTTCATGAAGACAGTTACAACGAATTGAAATATGCGCGGATGGCCGCGGAAAGATTCGGCACCGATCATCACGAGTTTATCGTTACCCCGGACATTTGCGAGATCATTGACGAACTGGTCTGGCATTTTGACGAGCCGTTTGCTGACTCCTCCGCGATCCCGACGTACATGGTTTCAAAACTCGCGCGGGAACATGTGACGGTGGCATTGTCCGGCGACGGTGGTGACGAACTCTTCGGTGGATACACGCGTTACGCACTCGACCGAAAGCGCAGCGGATTTGCCAACCTGCCACGCGTCGTCCGGCAGGGCGTGATGCAGCCGCTCGGTCGCAATCTTCCGCACGGCGCCTGGGGAAGAAATTATCTGCACAACGTCGCTCTCGATCCACTGGATCGCTATATCGAGGACATTTCGGTTTTCACGCGACTGAACAAGCCGTCGCTTTACTCCGCCGACTTTCGATTGCAGCTGGGCAAGAGTGAAGCAGCCAATCGGTTCCGCGATTATGCAGCCCATTCACGCGCGGATGATCCGCTCGATCCGCTCCTTTATCTCGACAGCAAGACATATCTGCCTGGTGACATTCTGACGAAAGTTGATCGCATGAGCATGGCCGTTTCACTTGAGGCGCGCGTGCCTTTGCTGGATCACAAACTGATCGAGTTTGTTTGCACGCGGATTCCGGCCAGCATGAAAATGAAGGGACTGGAAACCAAACACATCTTTAAGCGCGCCATGCGCGACCTGGTGCCCACTGAGATTCTCGATCGGCCCAAGCAAGGTTTCGGGATCCCCATTGATCGCTGGATCAATGAACAGTTGCGCGAACGTGTGCGCGGCACGCTCAGCGAACCTCGAACGATGCAGCGGGGCTATGTCGAGCCACGCTACGTCAAAGTGCTGCTCGACGAACATGAGAAAGGGCGACGCGATCACGCGACGGAATTGTGGACCCTCTTCATGCTGGAGTTGTGGCATCGAAAGTTTGTTGACGCGTCAGACGGCGTCGCGGCAGGTGACCAACTGAATCAAAATCTGGCACCGATGGTGGCATAAGTGAAACCAAACGTTCTGCACATGATCGATAGCTTTGAGCAGGGAGGCAGCGAGCGCCTGGCCCTTCAGCTCGTGCGCCAGTTGCATGAGAGCGGCCGTTGCAACGTGAGGCTTGCGTGTTTGCAGAACAAAGGATCTTTACGTGACGAAGCTGACCGCCTCAGCCTTGGAGAGATTCCCGAGTATCCGCTCACAAGTTTCTACGACCGCAATTTCGTTGTGCAAATACGCCGGCTCGCTCGATTCCTGAAGGACAACAAGATCGACGTAATTCACACGCATGACTTTTACACAAATATTTTCGGGCTTGCGGCCGCCGCACTGGCCCGCGTGAGCGTTCGTGTCGGATACAAAGGCGAGACGGATGGATTTCGCACGTCCACCCAGAAGCGTCTTGAGCGCGGTGCATTTCGTTTGGCCCATCGAGTGGTTGCTAACTCCGATGCGGTGCGCCGTCAGTTGTTAAGGGAAGGTGTGCCGGCCGCCAAAGTAGTCACACATTACAATGGCCTGAATCTCGGACGGATAAAAGCCCCATCGAACGCAACCCGCGAAGAAACTCTGGCAATGCTTGGGCTGCCGGATCGTCGCCTGGTCACCATCGTCGCGAACCTGCAACACCCGGTAAAGGATCACCCAACGTTCTTGCGTGCTGCAGCGCGAGTGAGGGCCGCAATTCCTGACGCGGCCTTCGTCATCGCGGGTGAAGGCAAGTTAATGCCGAGCCTGCGCGAGTTGAGTGCTGAACTTGGATTGGAACGCGATGTTTTCTTCATCGGCAGATGCGAAAAAGTTGCTGAACTGCTTTCGGTCTCAGATGTGTGCGCACTGAGTTCAACCGCCGAAGGCTTTTCAAACGCAATCCTGGAATACATGGCCGCAGCCAACCCAGTAGTCGTCACAGACGTTGGCGGCGCGCGGGAAGCCGTCAGCGATGGCGAAACTGGTTACGTCGTCGCAGCAGGCGACGATCAACAGATGGGCGAGCGAATAATCGACCTGCTCCGCGATCCTGAGCGTGCGCGCGCAATGGGCAAGCGTGGCCAATCAATCGTTGAAGAAAAGTTTTCCTGTAAACAGCATCTCGCTAATACTCTTGATATGTATTTTGGAATGTTGGGTAGGGGATTTGGCGCAGAAACAACAGACATGAGCGGAGCAACGGCGTTCATAACGCCGACTTCAGGATAGCGTTTGAACCCACGACGTCGACACTTCAGCGCCGCAGCTTAGTATTCATTCTCGAAAGCTTATGACCATCAAGCGCAGCTACCGCATGGCTCTCCTGGCTGCGCTTGCGTGGCCCGTGCTGGCTTGGCTGGCGGCCCAGGCCCTCGTCGTCTCCCCAGCGCCTGTGCGGGCGGATGCCATGCTCGTGTTGGCTGGTTCATCAACTTTCAATGAGCGCACTCGCCGCGCGGCGCAACTTTTCAAAGAGGGAAGCGCGCCGAAAATCATCCTTACCAACGACAATCAGGAAAGTGGATGGTCCAACGAACTGGATTCAAATCCTCTCTTTGTGCAACGTGCAGTGATCGAGTTGAAGCTGTTCGGAGTGCCCGAAGAGAAGATCGAAATCGTCCCCGAACCTGTGTCGAGTACGCGCGAAGAAGCAGCACGCGTGCGTGAGTATGCGACGAATAACGGATTGCATTCGATACTGGTGGTCACTTCCGCTTATCAGGTGCGCCGCGCTCGCTGGACCTTCGATAAAATGTTCGCCGGCAGCGGTATCACTGTTTCGTTCGCCAGCGTTCCGCCGGGAGATCAAACACCCCGGCCGCTGACGTGGTGGTTCCACCGGCGTGGCTGGCAGATGGTTGCAGGCGAGTATGTGAAGCTCGCTTACTACGTCGTTCGCGGTGTTAACTTTACCCAGACGTCGCAGGCTGCTCCACTGGAGTTTACGGAGACACAGGATCGATCAGGCCTCAAAACTGATCGCGGTGTTTATCGAACACCGCCGCTGCCACCGCGGCCGCGCGCTGGAGGTAAGTTTACCGATATCGTTTTTGGCACGGAAATCATGCGCGCCACGGATGAAGCCGATGGCCCGGCACCTGGGTTGGGAACTTACTATTCTCATTGGCCCACCTTTAACGCTAACAACACTCGACTATTCATTCGTAAGGGCCACACCGGTGACGCGATTCTGAAAACGTTTGACCCGGCAAATTTCAAACTGGGAGCAGGGCGCGAGGCTTTGCCGCTCGAGTATCCGAGTGGGTTTGGTTTGAGCTGGGAGAGTTCCACCTGGTCTCACACTGATCCCGATGTCATGTACACGTTTGCGAACGATCGCAAAGGAGGGATGCGGCTCTACGCTTTTAACGTGGCCAGGAAAGAATTTAAGCTGGTCAAGGATTTAAGCTCGATCGCGCGCGGGCGGGATTTTCTCCGGCAGATGTACGTGTCAGCTGATGACGACGTTTTCTGTTGGTTGCTCTCGCGAGTGGGGGTAGATGAACCTCTTGGTTACGTCGTCTACAAGCGCTCGACGAACAGTATTCTTTACAACAATCCCGCGAGCGCCTACGTCGGCGGTATCAACGAAGTGCATGTTGATAAGTCGGGAAAGTGGCTTACCATCCACTTGAATCAAACTCAACCTGACAATTCCTCAACGCGCATTCTCAATCTGCAAACCGGAGCAATCGATTTTCTATACAAGAACGAGAAGGACTCGCCGGCAGGACACGGCGATCTCGGAACGCAAACGATCGTCGGGTTCGATGCCTGGATGAATGGTATTACCTGGCGACGCTTGAGCTCTCCGCATTCGCCGCGGCGTGTCTTCTACTTTCGGACCGCAATCGGAAGAGAGGGCGGCGTCTCCGAGTGGACGCACGACTTTCATGGCACGATGATGGCCGATAACGAGGACTGGATCACGATTGGAACTCACAGAGATCCTGCTACGCAACGTGGCTCGGGCATTTACGACGATGAGATACTGCAAATCTCTCTCGACGGCAGCGAACGCATTCGGCGCATCTGTCACACGCGCAGCGTGTATGACGCTAAGACTGAAACAACCGGGTATTGGTCAGCGCCGAAACCGACTATCAGCCGTGACGGTCGTTTCATTGCCTTCACGTCTAATTGGGGAAAGTCAGGCCGCTACGATCTCTTCATAGCAAAAATTGATCCCGCACCGTATTTGAGCAAAGCTGGCCCGGCAACTACCCGCTTCCGGAAAGCAGGTCATATCGAATGACTCTTTAGAAGGAGATTGCAGTTACTGCCGGAACGAGATCCGTTGCTTTGCGGAGTTCGAAATGACTGCTTGATATAGTTTGACCAAAGATCTGGCGTGCGTTTCTGGTGAGAAGCGAAAAGAACCGAGAGCGGAAGCGTTCGCTGCCAGTCTCTGCGCCAAATGCTCATCGTTGAGTATGCGGGCGATTGCGTTGGCCATAGCCTCCGGATCGTTTGCCGGAACCAGCAGCGCCGTTTCATTATGCTCAACCATCTCCGGCACTCCGCCAACTGCCGTGGCCACAATCGGAAGACCAGCCGCCATCGCTTCGAGAAGAACATAAGGTGAGCCTTCGCTGTGCGATGGATTCACGAGCACGTTTGCAGCCGCGTAGTAAGCGCCAACGTTATTCACCTGACCGGCAAAGATGACTCGTTCGCCAAGGCTGAGCGATGCAACAACTTCAGCCGGGAGCCTACGCTCTGGTCCATCACCTACGATGACGAGTCGCGCGTTGATGTCCGGATGCCTCTCGGTCAGTTCCTTAAACGCGCGAATCAGGTCTATCTGAGCCTTTTCCTTCGACAATCGTCCGACTGCAAGAACCATTTGTTCGTCTTTATTAAGGCCAAGTTTGGTCTGAAGAAGGTGTATCTCGTCCGAGTTTAATGCCGGTTCAGGACGAATCGAATTGTGTTGCACGTGGATCCGCTCGCGCGGCACACCCATGTTTACCAATCCTTTTGCAAACGCTTCACAGACAGTTACCACGCGATCAGCCTTAGGCAACGACCAGCGGTCGAGCCGGTTGTAGATGAGCATCTTTCGATCGGTTGTCGTGTACCCATGGTTGAAAGCAACCCATGGATATTTTTTCCAGAGCCGCGAGAGGTTCATCAGAAAATGCGACTTAACCTGATGGGTCACGACTACGTCTGGTGCGCGATGAACAACTATCTTGCTCAGTTCAGCAATCACGCTTCGATCAAACCGTCCCCGCTCAGGGATTACATCAACCTCAATCTCCAACGCACGCGCGGCGTCAACAAACTCTACTGAGCTGTTATCGCGATCAAACGTCACCAGGGAAAGTTCAATAGCCAGAAGCCTGGATGACTGTTGCGCGAGTTCCTGCGCGGCGCGATGAAACTCGAACATGTTCTTCGCGACAGCGTTGACCGTTGTCGCCTCGACGACAGCAAGAATCCGAATCTTTGAGTCTTGAGTCCTGGGTCTTGAGTCCTGAAGTACCGGCGTTGTTGAGTGTCCGTTTTGGTTTGAGGCAAAATGATTGCGCATCAATCGCCATGAGGCGCCCAGAGCTGATCCAACCGGTGTGCTACAGACAACTGCGGGTAAATGGTAAGGAAGACGCCAATTCTTTGTGCCCGTGTGACGTTTAACGAGATCGCGGGCTTCACGCCAGTGTCCCCAATAGCCGATCACACAGGCTGTTTTCGCAGCGCGAATAGCAATTACCTGCGACAGCAGATTGCGCAAGGCAGATGGACAGGCAGCTTCAATCTCGCTCGGATCTTTCAGAAACGGTTCGACCGGACGCGAACCGGTTAAGTTGTAGCTCAGTCCTGAAGCCTCGCGATGGAATTGGACCAGCGGCTGGAGATTGAAAGCGATCTGTTCATTAAGCAAGACCTTGAGCCAAAGAAAAGCATCCTCGCCGAATCTGCATTTGTCGCGCTCGTAGAAGCCGCCCCACTTGTGAAAGACTTCGGCGCGCGTCAGCGTCGAACACGGAGACATGTAAGCGAGCATGCTCACTACCAACGCCGCTTCAGTATCAGGTTGCACGCGTTGAACGCCGCTCGTGAGTCCGCGTTTTCGCCAGAGGCTTTCCGTTGATTCACCCGATGGATGCTCAATGTATCCGCTGGTCACTGACACTACGTCAGAACCAAGACTTTCCAGCAGGCTCACGCTCTCTTGCAGGTAATTCGGGAGCCATTCGTCGTCAGCATCGAGAAAAGCTATGAACTCCCCGCGTGCGTTTTCAAGTCCAGCATTGCGCGCTGCTCCTGGTCCGGCGTTCGCTTGATGAACCAGTCTGAAACGCGCGTCGGGATATTCACCAACAATCGCAGCGCCTTCATCGGTCGAACCGTCATCAACAACGATCACTTCGAAGTCGGTAAAGGTCTGAGCAGAAATCGACTCGAGCGCCCGTCGCACGTACGGCGCTTTGTTGTAAAGCGGAATGATGATTGAAACTTTCAAAAAGACCTTAGCAAGCTGCGGGCGTGACTACTACTGAATCGATACTGATGCGATGTTGCAGTGGCGGTGAGTGGTGCGAGACCCTGAGGAATTTCCTCGGGATTGATAATAGTTGGTACGAGAGTCAAAATCCAGCCGTTTGTTCAGATTTTTCTGCTAATGTGCAGTCGCAGCTGACAAATTTCGTCACTTACCTTGCGCAACCTCTTGATATGTTCACCAGACGATCATCTCGCTGCCTTTGGTCTTAAGATTACTGCCTCAAAAACGGAGTTTTTCTGTATACTGTTCGAGGCACACCCGCCCGAATCTCCCGCTCTCGCAAATCTAAACCCAATTAAGTATTTCCTACGATTTGGTGACTACAATCTCAGATCCCGATCAGAATCGTCATTTCCGCACGGACCACTTGCAGGCCGACCTCGGAGGTCGTTCCGCGCGCGGCGGAGCCGTGACCATGTCTGCGCAGATCTTCAAGTTTGTTCTGTCCACAGTTGCAGCGATTGCTCTCGCGCGTTTATTAACGCCTGATGATTACGGACTGATCGCGATGGTGGCGATCCTGGTCAACTTCGTCGGCATGTTTCAGTATCTGGGCCTGTCAACCGCCACCGTCAAGTGGGCGGAACTCACTCATCAACAGGTTAGCACTCTCTTCTGGATAAACATGGCGCTCAGCGCAGCGATCATGCTGATCACTGTCGGCAGTGGACCGCTTCTCGCGTGGTTCTACCACGAGCCCCGGTTGATCGGGATCACCGCGGCTTACGGCGTGACGATCTTGTTTACCGGTCTGGGCATTCAACACGAAGCAATCCTTTCGAGGCAGATGCGCTTTACGGCGATAGTGGTCGTCGAAACAGGTGCGCTCCTGATCGGCTTTGTAACTGCAATCGTGGCCGCGTGGTACGGCGCCGGTTATTGGGCCCTCGTGCTCAACCAAACCGTGATGACACTGGTGACTGTTGTCGGCGTTTGGAGTGTTTGTAGGTGGCGGCCAGGACTTCCGGGACGCGGACTGGATCTTCGCGCGATGTTGTCATACGGCGGGAATCTTACCGGCTTTAACGTAATGACTTTCTTTTCGCGAAACCTGGACAACCTCTTGATCGGAAAATTCTGGGGCGCGCATCAGTTAGGTGTTTATTCGCGAGCGTATCAAATGTTGTTGTTGCCGATGCAGCAGATCAACGCACCGCTCGCGGCGGTGGCAGTGCCGGCCCTGAGCAGGCTCTCCGATTCTCCGGATCGATATCGCTCCGCCTATCTCAGAATTCTGGAAAAGATTGCAATGATCACGATGCCTTTAGGCGCCTTGATGATCGCAACTTCTGATTGGATGGTGCTCCTTCTTCTCGGTCCTAAGTGGACTGAGACCGGAAAGATATTCATGTTGTTGGGTATCGCAGCCATTATCCAACCTGTGACTAAGACTTCCTCATGGCTCTTTTCCACCCAGGGACGCACACGCGAGTTGTTTCACTGGGGACTAATTAGCGGGGCGATTGCAGTCATGTCAATTCTTGCCGGGTTGCCGTGGGGCGCGACGGGTGTGGCAGCGTCTTATGCAGCAGCCGACTTGTTTGTTAGTACGCCGCTATTGTTTTGGTACGTGGGCCGGCGAGGACCAATTCGTACAAGTGACTTTTATCTCACCATCGTTCCCTCGGCGATTGCGTCAGTGTGCACTGTGGCGCTGCTCCTGGTTTGTCGCCCCTGGTTGAGTTCCGTGAATGGATTGATCCCGCGGTTGAGTCTCGCTTTGGGCCTAACCTTCGGCGTCTCGCTCTTGATTTTCTCCGCGTTGCCGGCTGGACGATCGGCTTTGCGAGGGCTTAAAGAAACTCTCCTGCTCCTGTTCAAACGAAGTAGCGAGTCGGCCGCTTAATCATCGATCATGCTCAAGAAATTTAAACAAGCTGCACTGCAGTCTCTGAAAACGTCAGGCGTGTCAACGCTGGTCCACAACAGCCGTTGGCGGAGGCAACGTCTCCTGATTCTCGCTTATCATGGAATTTCCCTGGTAGACGAGCATCTTTGGAACGGTTCGATGTTTCTCTCGCCAGACACTTTGCGCTCACGCTTGCAACAGCTCAAACAATCGAAATGCGCCGTGCTGCCGCTCGATCAAGCAATCGAGCGGCTCTACGCCAATGATCTTCCGGATCGCGCGGTTGCTATCACCTTCGATGACGGCACCTCGGATTTCTCCCGGCGGGTCCTTCCTCTGCTAAAGGAATTTGACCTGCCCGCTACGCTTTATTTAACAACGTTCTATTCCGAGTATCAGCGGCCCGTCTTCGATCTGATGTGTTCATACCTCCTTTGGAAAGGACGCAATGCAACTCTCGATCTGAAGAAGTTGACCGGGCGTGCGTTCAGTACACAACTGAGCGACAACGAATCACGCCAAGCCGCGCTCAGCCAAATACATTCCTTCGTGCGTCAACAAAAGCTCACAGCTGAGGCGAAGGATGAGTTCGCTGCTTCATTGGCGACAAGTCTCGGGGTTAGCTACGAGGAACTGCTTGAACAGCGAATCATGCACAACCTGACTGCAGATGAAGTGAAGAAACTCGCAAGCGACGGAGTTGATGTGCAACTGCATACGCATCGTCACCGCACTCCAAAGGATCGCGGACTCTTTCTGCGTGAGATAGAAGACAACCGCGCGAGCATTAAGGAGATGACGGGCGGCCACGCTACGCATTTTTGTTATCCCAGCGGAGTCTACGATCCGATGTTTCTCCCGTGGCTGCGCGAGGCAGGAGTTGTCTCCGCAACAACCTGCGAATTTGGCTTTGCTTCGCGCAGTTCCGATCGGCTGTTGTTGCCTCGGTTCCTTGATAATGAATCTCTCTCAGACATTGAATTTGAGAGTTGGTTAACGGGAGTGTCGCTGGCTTTACCCCGTCGCCGTGAACGAAAGGAGCAAGTTGCCTAGTGTTCGCTGAACTTGATCGATCAAGAAGTGCTTGTCAGAAAGGTAGCGACTCCGACGTCTTCCTCGTCTATACTTCCATGGGCAGCGTGACCTGGACCAATGTAGTAAATGCGACTGCGTCAGGGAGCAGTCTGACGCCGACAGCAGCGAACGGCAGAGGCGAATCATCACAGTCGATCCAGTCTGGTAATGGAGGGGTAAAAGTCACTGCGATAACAGCGGGCGAGAGTGGATATACCCATATTGGTTTAGTTAATGGGTCGTTTACAGGATCTCTTTCCGAGATCGATTATGGCTGGCACATTTATAACGGACAGGCCAATTGTCGAATGAATGGCGACTCACTGAATTCAACGATGACCACCTCGAGCGGAGATACGTTTGAAGTGAGAATCAACGGGACGACAGTCGAATGGTACCGGAACAATGCTCTCGTCCATTCAGTCACTGGGCAAACGCTTACGTACGCGTATCGGGCGGCTGCAGTAATGACCCAGACCACCAGTCCTGGCATCACTAATGCTCAAATGACGGGCGGCGTGTCTCAAGATTTCTGGTCGAATGTGGTAAATGCGACTGCGTCGGGGAGCAGTCTGACGCCGACAGCAGCGAACGGCAGAGGCGAATCATCACAGTCGATCCAGTCTGGTAATGGAGGGATAAAAGTCACTGCGATAACAGCGGGCGAGAGTGGATATACCCATATTGGTTTAGTTAATGGGTCGTTCACAGGATCTCTTTCCGAGATCGATTATGGCTGGCACATTTATAACGGACAGGCCAATTGTCGAATGAATGGCGACTCACTGAATTCAACGATGACCACCTCGAGCGGAGATACGTTTGAAGTGAGAATCAACGGGACGACAGTCGAATGGTACCGGAACAATGCTCTCGTCCATTCAGTCACTGGGCAAACGCTTACGTACGCGTATCGGGCGGCTGCAGTAATGACCCAGACTAGCAGCCCTGGAATCACGAATGCTCAGATGACGGGGGGCCAGTGAGAATCCGTTGCCAACAATAGCTGATCCAAATCAGCTGACCTGGCAAAGACCTCGGGGTGATGTATTGCCTGCCATCGGTTCTGAGGTTTACCAACTATGATCGCGAGTGAAAACAAACCCGAGGCTTCTCGATTGCCTGAAGTCAGCGTTATCATTCCCGCTTACAACGTCGCTTCCTTTATCGGCGAAACGCTCGACTCTGTCTTCGCCCAAACATTTGTCGACTACGAAGTGATTGTCATTAACGACGGTTCGCCTGACACCGACGAATTCGAGCGGGCAATCGCGCCCTACCGCGAACGCATTCGTTACATCCGCCAGGAAAACGGCGGCGCGAGTTCAGCCCGCAACGCTGGGTTACGCGTGGCGGCGGGTGAGTTCATCGCGTTTCTCGATGCCGATGACGTTTGGTCTCCGGATTACCTTGCCGCGCAACTTCAGTTTATGCACAACGAGGGCTGCGATTTAGTTTGTGCTGATGCAATGATCACCGGCGACAGTCACGACGCCGGCCAGACCTATATGACGACGCTAATGGCGTCGGCTCCAGCAAAAGGCGAAGTAACATTTCTCGAGCTCGTCAGCGCTGAAAAAAGCTTGATAACTTCAGGTGTGGTGGCGCGCCGCGATCAAATCCTCGACGTCGGCCTCTTTGATCTAACGCTGCGCAACGCTCAGGACTTCGATCTTTGGCTGCGGCTTGCTCGACACGGCGCGCGACTCGCTTACCAGCGTCGAGTGTTGCTCGAGTATCGCACTCGGCAGGGAAGCTTAACGGGCGACGCAATCAATTCTCATCTGCGTGAGTTTCGCGTCTTCGACAGGATCGAACAGTCGTATCCACTTTCACCGGCTGAACGCGTCGAGGTGTCTTCAGTAATAAGAAAGCGGAGAGCGCTGCTCGAATACGAGCTGGGCAAACTCTATTTACTGCCAGGCGAATTCGATCGAGCTCGGGAATCCTTCAGCCGCGCCAACAACCTGGAACGAAACTGGAAACCAAGAGTAGCGCTGTGGCTCACGCGCCTTGCACCGCGCTTGCTGCAAACCGTCTACCTGCATCGCACGGAGAAAGCCTCATGAGAAACGTCAAAGACATTCCAGTGAAAAATGAATTCGCTCGCGATCGGGCGTCCGCGCCTCGTGCCTCAGAAGTTGAGGCCCTCGCGGCCGAGCTCAACACAAACGGTATCGTGGTCCTTCCCGGTCTCCTCAGCTCTGACCAGCTAAGCAGTATGCAGCGAGCTTTTGCGAGCCGGTTGCACAGGCTGCGTTGGAACAACGTTGAGGGCTATCAAAAAAGCGAGCGATTTCGTCACATGGTCGAAGATGTTTTACAGCTCGATCAGGGGTTCGTCGATCTCGCTTTGCACCCTTTAGTGAAGCAGATACTAACGCGGTACCTCGGCACGAATTACGAACTGACCGAAGCGAAAGGCTGGAAGTCGTTGCCCACCAAGCGTGACTTTCACGGCTGGCACGGCGACGCCTGGTATGATCAAACCAAGGCAACGGAAATTCACAGAGAAGTGAAACTGGCTTTCTATCTCACTGACGTTCGTTCGGGCGCATTTAATTTCATCAAGGGGAGTCACCAGCAACAGCATCCGCGGCTGGTCAAGAACCACGAAGTCAAGGATTTCGCCGCTTCCCGATTTGCTGAGTTAACTGGTCCAGCCGGAACAGCTTTCTTGTTTGACACTTCGGGCCTTCATCGCCAGGGCGTTCCCATGCTCGAACCTCGCCAGGCGGTTTTCTACAACTACCACAATCCGCATATTCCTTTGCAAGCGGAGGACGTCAACGCTTACCGTTATCACCCCCTCCTGCTTAACGCCGCTTTTCTCGGCGACTTAAGTAACGAAGATCAGCGCATTCTCGGGTTTGGCAACAAGACCAACTTCCAACCAGCCTTTGAACGACCGGCAATGCTACCTCCTGGTTACGCCGCCTTTCATGCGATGTTTGATGGGCAGCTGCGCCTGCGCGAGTTGAGCGCCAGAATCGCCGCGAGGTTGAAAAGGATCTTGTCAGAACCACCTGCGTAAGCGGGTGGCTCTGTTGACACCTTACCCCGTCCGCTGACGCAGGCGGTCCCAATACACACACACCGCCCGCTGACGCAGGCGGTTCTGACAAGAGTTATGCCGACTTTAGTTTCAGTATTCGGAGTTGAGCCAAAACGCATCGGAGGCACCGAGACTTTCGCGCGCGAGTTGTCGCTTCAGCTCGGAGCGCGCGGCTGGCAAAGCGTGCTTTGCTTCCTGTCGGAACCACCCGAACACGTGCGTCGCTTTCTTGAGTTGCCGAACGTAGTTACGCGAGTTTACGGCGGCGCTAATGAAAGCGTTGTGAAAGTGGGAAGAAACCTCGCCCGCATCACAAGGGAGCACAGCCCGGAGATTCTTCATCTTCACTACATGGGATTTCTTAATCTGTATTCCTGGGTTGCGCGTTTGCAGTCCGTGAAGCAAGTGTTCTTCACCGATCATCATTCGCGTTCCGCTGGCTACGTTCCCGGCCGCGCTCCTTTTTGGAAACGAAGTGCAGCGCGTTTGATCAACAGCCCGCTTACCCGGGTAATCTCGGTCAGCAACTACGGTTACGAATGCATGACCGCGTTCGATCTATTGCCGCAAAGCCGCTTTGAAATGATCTACAACGGAGTGGATCTGACTCGGGTAAACAGCGATCCCGAATTGGCGCGCGCGTTTCGCCGCCGTTATTCCATTCCTGAAGAACGCGCGATCGTTACCCAGGTAAGCTGGATTATCCCGGAGAAGGGAATCACTGATTTTCTTGAGACTGCGCGTTTGGTTACCGAGCAGGATCGCAACGTGCAGTTTGTACTCGTAGGCGATGGCGCATATCGCGAGCAATACACGAAGGACACTGAACGGATGGGAATCGAGGACCGCGTGACCTGGACCGGTATGGTTGAAGATCCCTTTGGCGAAGGCGTGTTCGCGGCGGCCGATGTTATTTGTCAGTTTTCACGTTGGGAAGAAGTGTTTGGCTGGATGATTGCCGAGGGCATGGCCCATGGCAAGCCGGTCGTGGCCACACGAGTTGGCGGCATCCCCGAATTGATCACTGATGGCGTCACGGGATTTCTTGTCGAGCGTGGCGATACCGCGAAAATGAGTGAACGACTGCGAGTGCTGCTTGCGGATCCTGCTTTGCGCGCGCGCATGGGTGAGACTGGCCGTGCCGTCGTTGCAGAAAAGTTTGAGCTACGCAAAAACGTCGCGCAGCTGATTCGTTCCTACGGTATTTCTTGATGGCAACTCCCTGGACTGCGCCGACCTGTCGGCGCTTTTGTATTCGCCTCCGTTCCGCTGACTAAAGCGCCGACAGGTCGTCGCACTCCAGGGAGGGGTCTGTCGCAACGCGGCCTCGTCCGTTGAAACTCATCTTCACAGCGTGAAATACCTTCCGGTTCTCTCGCAATAGTCTTTATAGGGTTGGCCGTAAAGATTAGTACAGAAGTTTTCTTCTTTAAGTATCTGCCAATGGATTGCGGCGAAGGCCAGGAGGGCGAAGATCAGGAAGATCAGTCTGCCGTTGATTAGGAAGATGCCGAGGAACCAGAGATCGAGAAAGACATAGATTGGGTTGCGGGTGAACGCAAAGAGCCCGGTGGTGACGAGCGCGCCAGGTGTTTTGGTGTCGAAGCCGACGCGCCACGAGTCGCCAAACGAAACAAAAGCCAATACGAAAATGATCAGTCCAACGCAGATGAGCGCCACGCCGATCGTCTTGGCGACGTTGGAATCAAACAGGAGCGTGTCGAGCGGCGACGGGAAGAGGTGAAAGTCGCAGTGAAGCGCGTAGAGGAAGATCTCGACGATCCACACCACCAGGCCGCCGAAGGTTATCAATTCAACGGCCAGCACCAATCCGGTCTTGCCGCCACCGATCGCAATGGCCTGTATGTTTCGGCTCAGGCGCAGATACAGCGCTCGTCCGAAAACGATCGACAGAAAAGTGATCACACTTGCGATTTGGAAGTAGTCGAAGAAGGTTCGCATTGTGTTCCAGCTCTAACCGAGATCATCAATCGTGTTTTGGGAAAGCTATCACTCATTCGGACGTCCGATGAAGTCTACCGATTGTGGAATGTCGAGTGCGGATTTGCGATTGGTCTTTCGCCGGAAGCGATCAGCAATCCGAAATCATCAATCCACAATCCACAATTCAACTCACCCACCCGCTACCGCGTGGTGGTACTGACCTCACTCCGCCGCCTTTACCTCGAACTCAAGTCGCCCTCCAGCGACTAAACCTGCAGCCTAAGTTATATAACCTCAAACAAATATAACTTTTCCTTCAACTACTGCGGCTTTAGTTTCGATCCTACAGCGTCAGGAATCAGCTCACCGTCCTTATTCCAGCCACGCTGCATCTGGAAACAACAACAAATAGAACGCGAGGCCGAGCAGCCACGCCCCAATATAAACTCCAAGAAATCCAAAGATCACCAACAAGCCTTTGGCTCGTCGAGTCTTGATTAGATAGTAGGGCATCAGGATGGGCCAGGCGATGTAAAGAAAAAGCCCCATGTCGTACACCCAGCTGACCCCGCGTTTCCGGCTGTCGGTGAGCAACCACCAACCAATGATCCACAGAAATCCCATGGCATAGATAAAGGTGAAGGTCGGATTGGGCTCCCACGCGCCGGTCGACATGTAGACGGCGTGGGCAAACTGAGCGATCGCAACAAATGTGTAGAGTAAGCCCGTGGGTGATAACAAGAAGGAGAGGAGTTTCCTCATTTCTTTGCCTTGCCGGGTTCCAGTTCCTTGAGCACGCTTGGCTTTACTCCGCGTTTCTTCAAAGTGTCATGAGCTTCATCGCGCAAATCATTCGCGCTTTGACTGTCACCATGTTTGCGCAGCACGTCCTCATAGCCCTCGACATAGTTTTTGAAGTCAACGTGGCCCAGGGTTTCAGCAGCGGCGTTCATATTTCCTTTCAGCGCCGCGTCCAGACATTTTTCGGATTCCTTCGCGTCGGGCCGGGCCACCTTGATTTTCGTATCCTTCGCTTGAGCCCCCAATTCCAGATACTTGTAATCCTTCGCCAGCGCCTTACCGAGGGGAACGTTTGCATGAATTGCCAGGCGGCTGTCCGGCATTTGGGCGGCCACCTCACGCAGCACGTCGTTACCCTTTT
This sequence comes from Pyrinomonadaceae bacterium, assembly GCA_963724185.1. Lineage (GTDB taxonomy): Bacteria > Acidobacteriota > Blastocatellia > Pyrinomonadales > Pyrinomonadaceae > PSRF01. The sequence goes on from CAVRTN010000004.1 coordinate 1,953,036, forward strand.
CCAGGAAGCGGCTGCCATCAAACGTGAGAATGCGCCCGACATCATCACTAAAAACATCCTGGGCGAGATATTCCTCAGTGTAACGATCCCGCGGTGGCGCAATGCGAATCATCAACGGTTCGGAAACGATATCTTCGCCGTCCAGATCAAGCGCAGCCTGGACCAGGTAATAGCCCGGTTCCGAAATCTCCCAACCGTTACGGCCGGCGGAAGCAAACAACGAATCGTAAATAGACTCGCCGGGTTTTAGCTTCTTGTTTTTCGGTTGCCAGCAAAATTGTGCGTGCGGCGCATGCTGGCGCGCTGGTTTGTCCTTCTTCTTGATGACCAACGTGATTCGTTCCATCGTACTCAGCAGTTTGTCGTGGACCATCTGCGGTTCATTCGAGATGTTGGTGAGTTTCAGCTCCAGCACTACCGGCTCCATGAATTCAAACTCGGGCCGCGGACGATTAACGCGCACGACCAGCTCGAATTTTGGTGCGGGTGAAACATTAGCTTCACGAAAGCCGTGATTGTCGAACCACTCGGCATTGCCCATTTGCACGAATTTCTCAGGAGCATGCCGCATGAACAATAGCTCGCTATCGCCAAAGCGAAACTCGAAATCGGAGAAGAAAGCAGACTGGCCACCTTTGACGTTATATGGATAGTTCATGAAACTACGCGCTTCCGCATCGCTTCTGAGTGGCATCCAATCCGCCGACCCGACGCCCTTTTCCCAGGAGTGGGCCAAATTGAAGCAGTGGCCCATTTCGTGGCAGGTGGTCCAAAAGTTCATTCGCCGCACCCATTCCGAAGGCTTCTTTTCGCGAGTCGGAGGATCGGCAATGAACGACTTGTTGAAGATCGCAGTGCCCTGACGGTGTTGCTCGCCAATGTCGTCAAACATAATCCCGCCCAGATCTTTCCCGTCTTCTTCGTTGAGTCCCGCAAAAAACACCCACATGGCCCACTGCGCTTTCGACTCGAAGCGCGACCAGTATTTCTGCATCGCGTCGTGCATTTCCTGGTAACTCCAGACCTTATTCTTGCCGGCGCCCTTAAGCGGGACTTTGCCGCCCTTGGTTGTAGTCACTGCGAAACCGGCGCGCTCGAAGATTGTCAGTACCGAAAGGTCTTCAGACTCGCAGGGAAGTGGGCCGATTCGGATGCGCGCCAGTCTTGATATTCATCAGGACCTTCTCGCCCTCGACGAAATCAAACTCGAAGTCGACTGTATGAAAGTTTGGACTGGCAAACTGAAACACGCGGCTGCGATTGGTTGCGCCTCCGCCTGACAGAAGCACCTGCGCCTGGCGTTCAGTAGGAGTGGCGTTTGGTTCGACCTGGATTGTGACTGACTTATATGGAAAGGAGCTCTTCTTACCTTCGGTATAGAACACGTCGCCGGCCCATGTGTTCGAGCCACCCGCAATCAGTTTCGCAATCCAATGTACTCTCGAGAAAATTCCTCCGTGGATAACACCGCTGGCGACCATCTGCGGATAGCGACCGTCTACGTCCAGCCTCAGCTCTTCACTGATCCCCATCTCGCCAACCTCAGAATCCGCCGGAGTCGTAGACGAGTCCCCAACGGACTTCTTCCATGTGTAGAGTCCGCTCACACTAGACTGCGTTGCGGCGTTTCGCTTGGCCGACGAAGCCGCGCGAGAGGTGTTGGCAACGATGTTTGCGGGCTCTTCGTGAACCGGGCTGTCTTTTTTAGGAGTTTGTAAAACGTCTTCTTCCTGCATTTCTTTTTCTCCGAGTGGCCAGCAGAAGCCCCTCGTGTCAGCAAGGGCTCTGAAGTTTGCGATTATGAGTGAGAAGGTCCGACTCGAATATTTAAGTCTTTGCCCACGCGCAGCCTTTTATCAGCTTCATGCATAACGGAAGGGTTCGGATGAGATCCGATGATCGATCTTGCCGTCTACGAGGGAAATCCCAAGATAAACGTCTCCGGAAACCTTAAGCGCAATTTGGTCCGAAAGTTTTCTTAATGGGAGCGACAGTTCGAGGTTTGCCGGACCCGGTTCAAGTTTCAGCTCGAAGCCGGCGGCCTTTCCTATTTGACGTTTAGTCGTTACGTTTTTCTGATTGAAGACTTCCTTGCCGTTTAATGAAACGACGACCGTCTCATCTTCAAATCCGTCTTGCAGTGCAACGCGAATCGTGGCCATTAAATCTCCGGCAATACTCAGGAATTCTGTTTTGTCGGGAACTATGTGAGAACCTTTAGAGCAGATTTCTTATATCACCATTCCGGTAGGTTTGGCAGCTAAAAGCGGTGACGAAATGAAATCACCCTCGCCCTCTGGGAGGGAATGGGGAGAGGGGTTTACGTTCGGCTAAAGCCCTTCCCCTCCGGGGGTCGAAGCGTAGCGCAGACCCGCGGACCGATCGATCAAGAATTCGCACCCTGAAGGGGTGCCAGCCCAACTTTGTGACCCTTTCAGGGTCAAAATAGAATTGCCTTGTGATCCGGGGGTGTCGCTACGCTCAACCCCCGGCTACTATCTTGCAGCCCTACGGGCTGCCTAGGCCTTGTCTCATACGGTGATCTTGATTCGCCAAGTATTGTTTTTTGAGGCGAGTGGTCTTATTTGGCGAGCTGATATTCAAACTTGTAAAAGTGTTTTCCCTCGACGATATCGATTGTCATCTTGCCGATAAGTCCGGCGAGTTCGCCGGTGCCTGAATCCGGGACGACAGTGATGATAAGTTGCGGTGTGCCGCGGGTCATTGTACCGCTGTGCTGCAGAGCGAAGGTGCCGGTGCGCCCGTGAAGTTTGCCGTTAACTCGTTCCATCGCCACGTAACCAGCCGAGCCTGAGACATCAGTCATCGCCGCCAGCATCTGCCCTTTGCTCACACCTTCGAGGTCGCCGCGAAACTGTTTGTCGAGTGACATTCTGCCGACCGTCGGCTCTCCCTTTTCATCCGTCTGAGGAACCAACTTCACATCAAATTCACCGCTTGCCTGTTTGGTCACTGAAGTCTCCTTGCTTGAGGAAGATGTTGATTGGGCTGCTCCGTCTCCCGACGACTCTGGCATTCGAGTCGCTTGCCAGTTGACTACCTGCCACTTTCCGTTGCGCTTAAGAAAGGTGCCGCTGTTTAGGAAATTTGCAATTTCGGTCTTTCCGTTCTGGACGGTGGTGCCGACCAGGCGAAAAGCGACGATGGCAGTGTTACCGTATTGCTGAATGCGAATGTCTTCGCCTGAGAATGTCGTCTTCGGGTCGGTTGGCTTTGGCGCCGGCGCGGACCGCACGTCCTTCATGAGCTCGGCTTTGCCGCGGCGCCGTCCACCCGAACCGGTGTAAATCAAATCGTCTGCCCAGAAGCGATCGTGCACGCCGGCGTCATTTCGCGAAGCACCGGCCAGAAACTCGTTAAGAAGACTCGTCAACTCTGCGGCGTCTGGCGCTGTCTGCGCCTGAAGTCCACACGTCACGACGAGCATAACGATCAAGGACGAGAGCAGTGGCCTCATGTGGTTTCTCCTCCGAACGGTCCTTCGTTTTTTGAAAGACTCATCTTGTAACGGGAGTGACCCAATTTCAAGTCTCTGCGGACCTCGGCGGTCTCTGCGGTGAATACACCTGGCATGAAAGACTAACCGCGGAGACGCAGTACGCTGAGACCGCGCAGAGAAGTATTTCAAAGCCGGAGCGCTGCCTGTTAACCTATCAGTCCCTGCCTGCGCAATCAGCCTGACGAGCGGTCGGTGGATATTTATTGGACGGCGAGACAGTCAGTCGGGTAATATTGGCCCCTCTGATGAACAGCTATCGAACAAATACCAAACTCCTCCTAACGGTGCCGCTTCTGCGCTGCGCATTCTGACGCGGTTTAGCGGGGCGGCGAACTCCTACCCAACAAGCGAATTATTTAGAACGTGCGGGCGTTATTGCTTGTGGCGCAAGCTCATAGTTGCTTTACCGATTCAAAACCAACCGCGCTTTGTGCGTTCGTCGGAATTCATGTTAAGTGTAGACCTGCGTTAGGAAAACAGTCATGGACGAAAAATATTTTCCCGAAAAGATAGAACAGAAGTGGCAGCAACATTGGCAAACGTCGCGCGCGTTTGAGGCGCAATCGGACGATCCGCGTCCGAAGTTTTATTGCCTCGAGATGTTGCCTTATCCATCAGGCTTCCTGCACATGGGCCATGTGCGCAACTACTCAATTGGCGACGCGCTCGCCTGGTACAAGCGTTTGCAGGGATTCAATGTGTTGCACCCGATTGGCTGGGACAGTTTCGGCCAACCAGCGGAGCAGGCCGCAATCAAACGCGGCGTTAATCCTCGCGACTGGACGGAGGAAAACATCGCTCACATGCGCGGGCAAATGCAGCGCCTTGGCATTAGCTACGATTGGTCGCGCGAAATAGCCGCCCATCGGCCGGAGTTTTACAAGTGGGACCAATGGTTCTTCCTGAAGATGTACGAGCGCGGCCTCGCTTACAAGAAGCAGTCGCCGGTTAATTGGTGCCCGAAAGAAGGCACGGTGCTTTCCAACGAACAGTCGGCTGGCGGAATCTGTTGGCGTTGCGGCACCGCGGTGGAGAAGAGAGATCTGGAACAGTGGTTTCTGCGCATCACCGAATATGCGGAGCAGCTCGTCGCGGACATCAAACAAATTGAAGAAGCGTGGCCGGAGAAAGTGCTTAAGCGTCAACGCGATTGGGTTGGCCGCAGTGAAGGCGCTTACGTTGAGTTCGGAATCAAAGGCAGTAAGGAAAAGATCCGTGTGTTCACTACGCGCATCGATACGATCTACGGAGCTACCTGCATCGCGATTTCGGCCTGAGCACCCGTTGCTCGATGAGTTGCTGGAAGGATCGGCTTTGAAAAACGACGTGGACGCATTTGCCCAAAGAGTAAAAGCAGAAGCGGCGGGACGGACTCGTGAAGAGGAAGCTCCGAAGGAGGGAATCAATACCGGTGTGCTCGCGATCAATCCCTTCAGCGGCGAGGCAGTTCCCGGTGTGGGTAGCAAACTACGTGTTGATGGAATACGGCACCGGCGCGGTCATGAGCGTGCCGGCGCATGACGAACGCGATCTTGAGTTTGCACAAAAGTATTCGTTGCCGGTACGACGGGTGATTGAGCGGGTCTCTCATGAGCAGGAATCGATTGCGCACGATGAAGGGCGGGAAGATCAATCGTTAGCCATGTCGCACGCGTTTACCGACTACGGCATTCTGGTTAACTCCGGCGACTGGAGCGGTAAACTCTCGCGCGACGCGATGAAGGAAATGGCGGACCATGCGAAAGCGAATGGCTTTGGCGAGGCAGCAATCACTTACCGGATTCGTGATTGGGGTGTTTCGCGCCAGCGCTTCTGGGGCGCGCCGGTGCCAATTATTTACTGCGACACGTGCGGCATGGTTCCGGTGCCTTATGACCAACTGCCGGTCGTGTTGCCTAAGACCGCGGAGTTTACCGGTACAGGCGCGCCGCTCGCCGGCGTGGCAGATTTCGTTAACACGACTTGTCCGAAGTGTGGCGGCCAGGCAAAACGCGAAACCGACACGATGGATACGTTTGTTGATTCATCCTGGTATTTCTTCCGTTACTGCGATCCGCGCAACGACAACATGCCGTTTGATTCAGAGCTCGCCGCGCAGTGGACGCCGGTCGACCAGTACATCGGTGGCGATTCGCACGCAGTGATGCACCTGATCTACACGCGCTTCTGGACCAAGTTCATGCGCGACATCGGTCTGGTTTCGTTTGATGAGCCGGTTAAGAGATTACTCACGCAGGGAATGGTCACGAATCAGGTTGAAGGCACTGACGAGTGGAAAGCGATGTCCAAGAGTTTGGGCAACGGCGTCGATCCTGACGAAATGATCGCGGCCTTCGGCGCGGACGCGGCGCGTTTGTTCATTTTGTTTGCTGCGCCGGTTGAAAACGAGTTGCGTTGGTTGGAGTCGGGTATTGAAGGCGCGGTGAGATTCATCCGTCGCGTTTACACGATGGTTGGACGCTGGTCTGAACGGCTCTCATCGGGGGTGAGCGATGGAAACGCGAGCAGCGAAACCAACACTGCGGCGCGTGCATTACGTCAGAAAAACGCACCAGACAATTGCCAAAGTCACCGCCGACTTTGAAGTGTTGCACCTGAACACTATCGTCGCCGCGCTTATGGAATTGTTCAACGAGCTGAGCAACTTCAACGCGGATCCGGCATCTTCGTCTGACGACGATGTAGCTGCCGTGCGTGAAGCGCTTGAGTCGTTAGTGATCATGCTCGCGCCATTCGCGCCGCACGTGGCTGAAGAGATGTGGGAATCGTTGGGCCACCAGGGTGGTTTGCTCAACAGCGCTCGCTGGCCGCAAGCGGATTCCGAGTTGGCCCAGCGCGACGAACTGGAGATTCCGATCCAGGTAAACGGAAAACTTCGTTCACGGCTCTTGGCGTTGCCGGAGGTGACGGAAGAAGAACTGCGAGCAGCGGCGCTGAACGATGAAAAAGTGATGGAGCTGATTGCCGGACACCAGGTGGTCAAGGTGATTGTAGTACCGCGCCGTCTCGTGAATGTGGTGATCAAGTAATTCCGCGTGCTATCGCATTCGTGCAACTTTCCGATCTCTTCGCGTTCTTCGGTGGGCGAAACATTTACGAAACCGAAAGGACGCGAAGAATCGGCAATGAATGACGCAGCTACCGAACCCGAGCCGTCGCATTGAGTTGAGTGATTAAGACGCGGGTGCAGCTTGCTTTGCGCTGTTTGCGAAACCCCTGGCGCTCCTTGCGGGCCGAAAGACGGGGCAAACTGCAAAGGTCGCAAGGCCAGACGCCTGCTTTTCGCGAAGGAATGCAGAAGTTTGCGTCAAACTGCCTCATTCTCGGTTTTGAAGTTGAAGGCGCAGTTTCAGTCTCTGCGCGATCTCAGCGCACGCAGCGTCTCTGCGGTTTATCTTTTTGCATACGTTCACCACAGAGACGGAGAGAACGCCGAGGTTGCGCAGAGAATATCCTTCAAACTGCGACACTATCGTTTTGAAGGATAGTTAGACGCAACATTTGGCTTATGTTAGATTTAGGGTTTGTTTAAGGGCTCGCAGCTCGACATGCGACCAAAGCCGGCGGGTGCTCCAACCTTTTCACTAAATGAAAGAATGTCCAACCTGTAGGCGCTGCTTCTCCGACGAAATTAATCACTGTCCCCAGGACGGCGACGCGACTACACAATCGCTGCAAGGCGAGCCCATACTCGACGCTCGCTACCAATTGGAGCGGCGGCTGGGCCAGGGTGGAATGGGCGTCGTCTTCCAGGCGCGTCACATCTTTCTCAAAACTTCCCACGCTATAAAAGTGATCTTGCCGGATCTGGTGGGCAACGATCCGATGCTGGTTACGCGCTTTCGTCAGGAGGCGCTGGCAGCGGCGGCCATCCGCCATCAGAATATTATTTCCGTTACAGACTTTGGCGTCGTGCGCGGCACGATGCCTTTTTTAGTAATGGAGTTTGTCAGCGGGAAATCGTTGCAGGAGATTCTGGCGGAAGAGAAAGTGATGGCGCCCGAACGCGCTTTGGAATTTGCCTGCGCGATTGGCGCGGGTGTGGCAGCGGCGCACCGGCAGAATATCGTCCACCGTGACTTAAAGCCGCTGAATATCATGACGCAGGCAGGTCAGCCAGTCGCCGAAGGATTGAAGATCCTCGATTTTGGATTGGCCAAGATCAAGTCGGGAGAGCTGCTCGGTTCATTTATTCAGGCGAAGACCAGCGGCTTGATGGGTTCACCTTTCTACATGGCGCCTGAGCAGTGGTCAGACGATGAGCCCGATGCGCGCGCGGATATCTATAGTCTCGGCATCATCCTTTACCAGATGCTGGCGGGAGATGTGCCTTTCAAGGGCTCGTCGATTCCTTCAATCATGAAGAAGCACCTGACTTTGCCGGTGCCGAGTTTCAATTCCATGGGAGTTTCCATTGCCCCTGAGATTGAGAAAGTCGTGCGGCATGCGTTGGAGAAAGAAGTTGAGGCGCGAACTCCCACAGTAGAAGCTTTCATTGCGGAATTGAGAGAAGCAGTCAGTCTTGCCGGACCATCATCGACTGTTTCGACAACCGTTTCAACTGCCCGATCCCAATGAAACGATGTTTGCGCCGGCCTCAGACACGGCGAAGTCTCAGCAGGTTAATACCTCCGAAACAGTTTTTGAGCCATCTGCAAAAATAAGTGCACCGGCGATTACTCCCGAGGAGCAGCGCCGGCTGGATGCGTCACGCGAAGCCTATGAGCGCGAGCAACTGGAGCGAAATCGAATTGCCCAGGAGGAGTTGGCAAGAGAATCTGAAGCACGTCGTCTGGCGGAAGAAGAGAAGCGGCGAAAGCAGCAAGAACTCGAGGAGCGATTAAAAAAGGAAAAAGAGGAACGCGAGGAGCGAGAACGGCAGCAGCGCGAGCAAATGGAACGGGTCGAGCGACAGGCAAAGGAGCTCGAAGAGCGACTCGCGCGTTTGGCTACCAGCATCGTGCCTCAGGGAACGATCCCGGAGACCACGCTCGTTGATCCGGAAGCGACGCAAGTACGCACAGGAGTAAATCTCGGCGAAGTCGGCAACAACAGTTTCAATTCCACTGCGTTACCCCACACAATTCCTCCCGCGACTCCGCGGCCTGCTTCGGACAACAAGAAACCGATGATCCTAATCGGCGGCGCCGTACTCGCCATCTTGTTAATCGGTGGTGTCATCGTCGGCTACTTCTTACTGAAACCCAATCCGGTGCCAAGCGGCGGCGGCATAACAAACGTTAATCAAGGCACACCGGGCGGGACGGTGGAAAAAGTGAAAGCCGACCTGGTGGAGATTCCCGGCGGGACATTTCAAATGGGCCGTAACGATGGTCCACCGCAGGAGCAACCGCAACATCCTGTAACCGTGAGCAAGTTTTTCATGGACCGAACCGAGGTCACCAATGCCGAGTATGCGGAATTCGTGGTGGCGATGAATTACGAAGCACCGAGCCATTGGGTTAAGGGAAAGCCCTTGCCCGGTCAGGAGCAGTGGCCGGTAGTAAACGTTTCACCGAAGGACGCGGAGACATTCGCGGCCTGGCGATCTAAACGCGACGGCGTTACCTACCGGCTGCCGACCGAAGAAGAATGGGAGTTCGCCGCGCGGAATGGTGGGGCAGTGAAGTTGTATCCGTGGGGAGATCGCTGGGAAGCTGATCGCGCGGTGGTGAGAGAGGCTACGCCACGAGCGGTAGGGACATATCCGGAAGGCAAAAATCGTTGGGGAGTAGTCGACCTGGTGGGAAACGTTTGGGAGTGGACCTCGTCCAAGGCATCCGTCTATTTGAACAAGGTGGAAATTCCTGAAGGTAACCGTGATTGGGTGGTCGCTCGCGGCGGTTCTTACGCCAGTGATCCCGACGATCGTGAAGCGCCGATCTCAGCAACATACCGGGATTGGTATGCGCCGACATTCCGGCATGCCAATCACGGATTTCGCCTGGTTCGATCTGCTGATTAGAGAGGCCGGACGGCGTTGCCTGACGCTAATCCGAACTCACCGCACGGGGAATTAGATAACGTTTGCAAACTGAGCTACAATCCGCGGAGTTTTCATGGGCCTGCACCTGGGCAAGTCGCAAAAATCAAACGCTTTGTTGCGTAATCTTTTGATGATCTTGAGGTAATTCCGCCCTTAATCCGGAGAAAATCGATGAGAGCTTCTTGGTTTACTCGCGAAGGTTCTGTGTTTGGACTGTTGATTTGCTTGCTTATTGGCGTCAGCGCCGCCGTTGGCCAGGATGTAGGCGGCGATGCAAGCGCCGGGATTTTCAGGGCCAAGAATCCTGAAGCGCGCCGGCGCAACAGGCCGGCGCCGCGCCGCGGCACGCGTCCGACGGCGCCTAACGTGGAGGATCGAGTTGAAGATCTGCTCGACAAGGGAAATGAGTTTCGGGATGCGCGTAGATTCGCCGAGGCCGAAACGTCCTATCGCGACATTCTTAAAATCAAGCCCAGAGACGGCCGCGCTGCGTATGGTCTTGGAAACATTTATTTCGACCAGCAACGGTGGGACGAAGCTGAAACTTCCTATCGCGACGCAGTGCAATGGAGCCCGTCGGATGTGGATGGATTGGTGGCCCTGAGCGTGGTGTTGGTCCAGCCGCGTGCCGGCGCCGGCAATGCCAAACGATTCGCCGACGCAGAGGGTTTTGCGCGCCGGGCAACTACTCTCGCGCCCAGGAATGCGGTGGCGTGGGATCGGCTGGGAGTGGCGCTCCAGTCGCGCGGTGTCTGGACCGCTGAGACCGAGCATGCATATCGAAGGGCAGTGCAACTTGATCCGGAGTTTGCAGTCGCTTATGCCCACCTGGCGCGCGTGTTGAATAAGATGGGCCGGCGCGCCGATGCAGAGCCTCTATATGCTCAGGCCGGCCAACTCGCGAAAGATGCGCCGACGTTGAATTTGATTGCCGAGTCTTTGCAGGCGGAACAACAGTGGGAAAACTCCGAACCAGTGCTGAAGCGAGCGCTCGAACTTGACGCGCGCAATGCGACCGCGTTGCTCATGATGGGCCGAATGCTTTCGGTGTTTAAGCGGTTCCAGGAAGCGGAATCGTATCTCAAGACTGCGACCGAAGTAAGTCCCGCGAGCATTTGAGCCGCACCACCTGCTGGGCAGCGCCTATTTGGCGATGCAACGTTACGAAGAAGCGGAGATGACTTACGAGCGCGCATTGGAGTTTGCCTCGGCTGGTGATCGCAAGCAGCTCGCCGGCGCCTATGGAATGGAAGGTGTCGGAGACGGTTATGTAAAAGCAAAGAAAAAGCCCAGCGCGGCACGAGCTTATAAACGAGCGCTGGACATAGACCCCGGAAACAAGAGACTGGAACAGAAACTTTCAGGCGTGCGCTAGCCGTTACCTGCGGAAGCGTTTAGCGGGATCAGTTTCGAGTAAGTTCATCCTGAATCCATAAGGAGCGACACTCTCTCATGAAGCGTTGTCAAAAGTGCAATCGAACGTATCCGGACGATAATCAGAAGTTTTGTACGAATGATGGCGGCCTGCTGGTTAACGCCGATCAGGCTTTTGATCCAAACGCTACAATCCAAAGCACCAGCGGTTTCCCTCCACCTCCGCCGCCAGCGAATCCAACAGTTGATTTGAACGCCACAATCGCGAGTTCATCGACTGCTGAGACCGCGGTGCTGCCGCGGAACACCGGCCCAACTGCCGCTCCGACTATCGTGGGTTCAGCTCCTCTCCCGCAGCAGTCGCCCTCGGCTTCGTTGCCGCCACCGCCGCCACCGCCTGCGAGTCATGTCGCGCAACAGCCGAGTGCTCCGTTGCCGGCCTCAGCAGTTGCCCCAGTAAAGAAGAAATCGAAACTGCCATTAATACTTGGGATTCTCGCCGTGCTTTTGGTGCTCGGGCGCGGGGGCGGTCGTCGCGGCTTTCTTCCTGGTCATCAAACCACGTCTCGATCAAGCGGAAACCAATGGTCCAGTGGTTAGCAGAACAACCGCAACTAACGACGAAAACCTGAATACGAATAGCAACAGCAACGCGTCTGAGACTCCGGCGACGACAACCACCGAGCCCGAGTTTACGCCCCCGGCTGACGCAGCTTTATTTGAGAACTCCTCGGCCAAACTGGACGGGAAGCTCGCGGAGCATTACGTCGACTTTTCTTTCTATTATCCCAAGAGCTGGACCGTTGATCCGAAGGCGGGTGTACCGGGCGCGAGCAACTTCGCCAAGGTTGAGCGAATGTTGCCGCCTGATTTCACGCAGGAAAACTTCGCGGTTGGCTGGTATACAAGCAAAGGAACTGTAGCTGCTGACACGCCGACGTATCCGCAGCTCGTCGAATTGTTGGGAGCAAATCTGGCCAAGGGTTTTCCTGGTTATCGTAAGGTCTCAGAAGGGCCGACGAAAATAAATAATCTGGATGGCTACGAATTTCGGTTTGTGAGCCTTTCGAAGGGAACCGACAAAGGCGACATCAATCTTTGGGGCCGCGTGGTGTTTCTTCCTACCGGAGTTTCAGGTGACCAGACAGGTGCGACCTTGATCATGCTGGCTACGTCGCTGGCCCCCGAATTGTCGGGAGTCGAGGATGTTGGCGAGAAAGGAGAAATGCCCGTCATCCTCGAGTCCTTTCGATTTGGCAAAAAGTTGTAACGAAAGCCGATCGTTGGCAGTGGCCGCGACCAAAATGCATCTGGATGTTAAGCTGGACGGTCAAGGAGTCTATTCGTCAGCAGTACTTAAAAATGAAAGTCAGTAAAGACAACGAAAACGTGAAGACGTTATGGACGCCAATGCGATTGGCGTTCACCACTATTGTGCTTTTTTTGGTGGCAGCCTTTGGCGTTTCCAGTTGCAGCTCGAGAGATGAAAGGCGGCCTGCCCCGCCCGCGCCCAGCGCTCCCGGCAATGGACCTGTGGTCCGTAACGCTCCTGCTCCCCGACCGGCGGCGCCCCCGGCCCTGATGACCTTGCCTTCGAGCATTGCCGACGCTGAGCTTGAAGCAGTCAGCGGCAAGCCGATCAAGCTTTCAAGTTATGCGGGCAAGGTTTTGGTTGTGAATCTTTGGGCCACCTGGTGCGGTCCCTGTCGCGCAGAAATCCCTGAACTGGTCAAACTCCATAAAGAGTTTCGTTCGCAAGGCTTGGAAGTAGTTGGACTCTCAACTGAGGATCCGCGTTTCTCGGTTGAGAAAGTAAAGAGTTTCGTATCCGACTTTGAGATGACTTACCGGGTGGGCTGGGCCACCAACGAGGTAGCCCTCGAATTAATGCAGGGCAGGGATTCGATTCCTCAAAGCTTTGTTATTTCGCGCGAAGGTCAGATCCTGAAACGGTTTGTGGGTTTTAATCCGGTAAGTACTCCACCGATGATCAGGGAGGCGATTGAGCAAGCGCTGTCCCAAAAAAGCGCTGATTAATCTGGTACGGGTGCAGAACTAGAACTCGCCCTAACCTATCGATCGTCTAATTCCTTCTCGCCTTCCTCTTTGAGGCGTTCGCCTTCGCGGGCCAACTCCGGGTCCTGTAAGCCATCACCCACTAGTTTTTTGGCCTCGCCTTTCAGCTTTTTCATTTCGGCTTCGACGCGATCTTCCACCTGGTCGATCGGAGCAGGTTCGCCCGTTTCTTCCTGCGTTACGATATGGTCCTTGTCAATCTCCATTATGATCTCCCCGATTCTGTGTTTGAACATTAATCTTACTATAGCTTCCCTTGTTTCAAAATCGGCCGGTCTGTGAAGTTAGGGTAGTGCTGTAAATCAATGTTTCCATATCCATTGATTTACAGCACTACCGAAGTTAGCAGTTGCTCGACAACTTCAATCCGCAGGGCTAGAATCGGAACCTGATGAGGACGTTGACTTCCTTCAGAATGCTCAGAGTTACACTTGCCTTCGCCGTCTCACTTTGGATGGCCGGAGCCGGCTGTCTGCTGGGCTGTGAGAACAATGTCGCCAATGCGGCAACCGAAGTCGGAAGCGACAATCCAACTTCCGCTCTGGTAGTCAGTGGCGATGCCTGCGCCTCGGCGCATTCGTCAAGTTGTTGCTCATCTCATGGCGCCGGCAAGCGTTCCGCCAGGACGAAACAAAGCGTCAGGACGGAGAGCCCCAGCAATTTCAGACTTGCCAAACAATCATCCAATCACACTTCGACAATGACGCCCGGTGGCAATTCATCGTCAATGATGAATTGCCCACTTGCTGTGAATGCGGCTGCAGCGTTAGCAAAGTCAGGACCTGATAATGTTGACGGCAGTATCGCGGTTACAAGCCCGAGCGAGCCGCTCGCCGATAGTGTCGAACACTTAACTGCTTTTGTTCGTCCGCCTCGATTACCGAATCGTGGCCATACCTACCTCCGCTGCTGTGTTTTCCTGATCTAGAAATCCTGTTAGGACAGACATTCCTGTCTGTCCGGTCGCACGACAGATTATCCGTCTGTCTTCCGAAGGAGCAGTGTGTCTCCACTCCGGCGGGCTCGCCCGCAAGGATGAGCGCCCCTGCTCCATGAAACAATCGTGGATTTCGATTAGGAAGAGAAAAATGAAAAACATCAAGAAACTTACCGCGGGCCTTGTTCTGTCAATTGGCCTATTACTGTCAGGCGTCGCCATGGCGCAAAACCCAACTCAGCCGGACCAGAAAAAGGACAGTGAATCGTGTTGCGCAATGGCCTCCTGCTGCAAGGGGATTCCTGTTCGATGAAAGACCACGCCAGGAAGGACCATTCGAAAGAGCATGCCGACAAGGATGGAGGTTGCTGTTGCTGCAAAGGCGACTCTTGCAAGATGAAAATGAAAGACAGGAAGAGTAGCTAGCGCTTAGTGGTGCGGGCGTTTCCTTTGAATTGATTTTCGAATGGAGGAAACGCCCAAGCCACATTCAATCAAGGAATATTAGAAATGCTTTTTAGATTAACGCGCCGGACAGTTTTGTCTTCACTGCTGTTGTTGTCAGTATGCTCGGTTCCTTTTGCGTCCGAGGTCTTTGCTCAACACGAAGGTCACGGCAAGCCCAGTGTGCAGAAGACGAAAGCCAAAACAGCGCCCCGCCGCAAAGCAAGGCGCAAAGTCCGGCGAAAGACATCGATCCGGCGACCAAACCCGAACAACAAAAAACCGACACTGCCGACGGATCACACCCATGTGCCGGGGATGGTGATGCCAAAGCCCGCAGCGTCGCCGTCGCCTGCGAGTCCGCACGATCTTCATCGGCCTGCTGCGTCTGCTGCACCCGCAGATTCAAGTGTGCCGGCAAATCCCGCAGCGCACGACCCGTCACATGCGCCATCGAATGCGCCGCATCCATCGCCCGCTCCCGCGCAAACAGTTCACGATTCCACCGATCATTCGAAAACGACTGAGTCGAAACCAGCTACGACTCTGCCGCCCGCAATGGATCAACTTGAATCACACGCGATGGGACCATTGATGGTGATGTCGGGCGACGAGATGAGCATCCGTGTGGGTTCAAGCGACACCAACCTGCTGCCGATGGGCCAAATGGGTTCGGGCACTTCATGGATGCCGATAAGTAGTCCAACCCATATGATTCACAAACAGTCAGGCGACTGGTTGCTGATGATGCATTACAACGTGATCGCCGGCGTGAATCACCGCGGTGGACCACGCGGCGTAACAAAGTTTGAATCGGCAAACTGGTTCATGCCGATGGCCTTCCGCAAGTTGGGTAAGGGTACTCTGCAGTTGCGCGCCATGTTCAGCTTTGAGCCATTCACTTTTCCTCCGGGTGGTTCACCGCTTTTGTTTCAAACCGGGGAAACGTACAAGGGCCAGCCGATTATTGATGCACAGCATCCACACGATCTGTTTATGGAACTGTCAGCGCAGTACACACATCCATTGGGTGAACGCGCCACCTGGTTTGCTTACATTGGTTATCCGGGCGAACCGGCGCTCGGGCCGACAGCATTCATGCACCGGGTCTCAGCGTCTGAAAATCCGTCAGCGGCACTGTCGCATCATTTGCAGGATTCATCGCACATAAGTTTCGGCGTGTTGACCACCGGTTTCACCTATCGATGGTTTAAGTTTGAAGGTTCGGTATTCAATGGGCGTGAGCCGGATGAGAACCGTTACGACCTTGAAGCTCATCCGTGGTCGTCGCGTTCTGCCAGACTTAGTTTCGCCCCAAACAAAAACTGGTCGATGCAGATCAGTCATGGTTTCCTGAAGGATCCCGAACCTGCTGAGCCGGGCGACGTGCGCCGCACTACTGCCTCGATCAGTTACAACCGTGCGTTCGATCGCGGTAACTGGGCCACAACCCTGATCTGGGGACGTAATCATGAAACCCACAGCGGCGAGACTTTCAATCTAAATGGTTTTGTCGCGGAGTCGACTGTGCGATTTCTCGATAAGAACTATTTGTATACGAGATTGGAGTTGGTGGATAAGAACTCCATCTTGAGAGACGCTGATCGGCAGTTGTTGGGCATCCCCAATCACCATCCTTTGTTTCGCATTGGCGCGTACACGTTTGGCGGCGTTCGAGATATCTGGGAATCAGAAAAGCTTTCGATGGGCCTTGGAAGCGACGTCACTTTCTATTCCAAGCCTTCGCAACTGGATCCGATCTATGGCCGCAGTCCCACTTCGTATCGCATTTTTCTGAGATTGCGTCCGGGCAAGACGACGATGGCCGCGATGGACGATTCCCACGGAGGGATGAAGCATTAAACTGCGCTTAAGGTTTGTAGGCGCTGATGTCCGCGGTGGCAGTGCGAATGCGCGAAGGCTTGCCAAATTCAGTCCAGGCGAAATGCACTTCATTGCCCAGCCGGGCAATGCGCGGAAAACCGCTCGAGCGCGAGATGCTCGTCTCGGCTACGACCGCGACGGGCCCGAGCAACCCGTCAGGCTTCACGCGCCGAACTTTTATAGCGCCGCCATCTGCCGTGCCTGACATCCAGCAGACCAGCGCTGATCCGTCCGCCAGGAGCACAACGTCTACGCGCCCGAGCGCCTGTCCATCGTCAACTTCAATTGGCGCGCTGAAGGTTGAGCCGGCGTCAGTTAAGAAAACCATTTTCACTCTTGGCGACTGCTTCGCTTCGGTGTACCAGGCGACCGCCACTCTCCGCTCTTCAGCGGCCACGGATGGCCCATTCACTGGGCAACCGTTTATCTCCCAGTTATCCGCATAAACCTGCCGAGGCTTGCTCCAGGTTCCGTTTTGCATACTCACCGCAAAAGTGTCGCGCATCTCGTTATCGGATCGGTCGCGGTAGACCGCGATCGCACCTTCGGAGGTGAGTGCCGCCGAGGTTTGACAACATTCGCAGATGCGTTCGTCGAGCTCGGCCTCGTCGCTGATGTGACCCTCTGCGTCAATCGCGGCGTAGCGCAGCGTCATACTTACCGGCAACGGCTCGCCTTCGTTGTGAGACTTCTGCGCGTCTTTCAGGTTTCGCCCATCAACCCAAACGGCACCAATTCGTCCGTCAGGTAAGGGCAGCAGAGAAACGAAGCCGTGCTCAGTATGCGTCTGATCAGTGTGCGGAACAATTGGCTTGGTCCAGGTCCGACCGCCATCTTTCGAACGGGCAATGTTTACATCATATGCGTAAGTGCCGGCCCCACTTTTAACGAGCCAATGGGCGGCGAGCGAGCCGTCTGAGAGGGCAATCACGGAAGGAAAGTCTGCCCAGTTAACGAACCAGTCTTTTCCTTCGGCGACTGTCGCAGCAGTGGACCAGGCCTTCGTATCGCGAACCGCGAAACGCAGCGCGTAACTTCCTTCAGCCGACTTTTCCACCCAACTTAAAATGACGCGCCCATCCGCGGTTGCGCTCAGTTCCGGTTCCCGACTATCGACACCAGCAGGCGAATCGCCTGGGTTAATCGTTAACGCACGATTAACTTCCCTCATGGATTCCGACGGGTGTGGAGTGGAAGTCGAAGGAACTCTGCAGGCCATAGCGCCCAGCGCTCCGATAGCCAAGGAGAAGTAAAAGAGTGTTCGCAGGCGTTGAGAGGTAGCGTTCATATCAGTTAATAGGGACAGTGACGGCAGCCGCTTTCGCAGCAGTAGCCCCGACGCAACAAAAACTGAGCGGTGAATACCATCGCCGGCCCTTCGAGATAGTAGTCTTCATTTTCGATCAATGGAGCGGGCGCGGCCGACTTGTGTGACTTCATATCACTTGCCGGGTTTCCTTCCACCGACAATTCGGCAATCGCTTCAGACAGGCAGGCGGGACAAAGGCAGTCCTGCCCGGAAGCGGCGACCGGCCCAACATTTGGCATGGTTGCGCACCAGCAGCCGGAAGTTGAGGTCATGCCGCATCCGAAAGCCGCGCCACATTTAGAGCAGTTTTTGGAAGTTTCCTGATCAGCTGGTAATCGATTCATGTTTCAGTGGAAAGAATTCCGTAATCTTGCTCTGGGATCGGCGCCAACAAAAGTACCACACGGTTTCGGCTACCGTACCCTTTATGGTTCGAATTTGGCGTATTCGCAAGACAAAACAGCGCAGCTTTCCCGCAGTTTTGGCACAAATTTCGTGGCCCTCAAGTTGCTAAAACGGAAGAGCCATGACAAACACAGAAATCTATCCCCTTTGGCAGAGTAAGACGCGCGAGACGGAACCGGTAATTGCTCCGCTCTCCGATCATGCACTGGCACGCGCAGCCGGTGAAGGTGATATGGCGGCTTTTGAGGAGTTGTATCAGCGTCATAATCGCCGAGTCTACTCTGTTTGCTTGCGCATGACTCATAACGTTTCTGAGGCTGAAGATCTTACGCAGGAGGCGTTCATTCAGCTCTTCCGAAAGATCGGAAGCTTTCGAGGTGACTCGGCTTTCACCACCTGGCTGCATCGACTAACAGTCAATCAGGTGCTAATGCATTTCCGCAAGAAGAGTGTGAAGCTCGAGCGCACGACGGAAGAAGGAGAAACTCCGGTCCAGATTGTTCACGGTTCGGAGAACCCGAACAAGATGCCGGTGCTGGATCGAATCAGCCTTGATCGTGCAGTAGCGAAATTGCCACCGGGTTATCGGTCAGTCTTTGTGCTGCACGACGTTGAAGGCCATGAACATGAGGACATCGCAAGGATGCTGGGGGTTGCGGTAGGTACTTCGAAGTCCCAGCTTCACAAAGCCCGGATGAAGTTGCGCCGGCTCTTAAAGAGCAACTCTAACTGAAGGTCGAGTGTGTGCAAAACACAGGAATAGGGAGAACGAAAATGAGAATATTTACTGGAATTCAAAAAGTCGGAATCGCAATGTTGCTGGGCGTGTCATTCATTTCGGGAACAGCCGTCCAGGCGCAGTCGCCGCAGCCGGGAAGAACGGCGCGAGGATCGCCAGGAGAGGCGCGAAGACAGGCGAGATCGACGCGATGATCGCCGCGGGCGCAACTGGGATCGTTACGATAACTACGGCGGCTCATTTCAGCTTCGGCAGACCGCGCTAAATGCCGGTTACAACGAAGGCATCAAGGAAGGTCGCAAAGCTCGCAATCGTCGGTCCGTCGATTTCCGAAACAACAGCGCATATCGCAACGCCTCGAAAGATTACAGCTCGAGGTTGGGCAGCAGAGGCGCTTTATCAGCGTTACTACCGCGCCGGATACGAGAACGGTTTCAACGACGGCTACAACGGTTACTAAAAACTGAGTCGCCGACGGAAGTAAACACAGACAAGCGAGTCCTCGGGGCTCGCTTTTTTGTGTTGTTAACTCGACCCTTCGTTTGACTTACACGGCGTTAAGTTTTCAACTAAGGCCTTCATATGAATGCTCCCGGAACGATTAAAGAGGATGCTCCCGCGAGAGATCCTGTTTGCGGAATGACGGTCAGCCCTGCAACGGCGGCCGGCTCTTCAGAACACAACGGCCAGGTCTATTATTTCTGCAGTACTCACTGCGTGAAAAGATTTCGGGAGTCGCCCCAAACCTTTCTAGCGGCACGGGTGGCGTTGTCATCAGCTAAGCCGGTAACAATTGGGAGGGCCTCAACGTCGAGCCCTTCCGTTTCCAACGTTGCCACTCACATTTGCCCGATGCATCCGGAAGTTCGCCAGCAGGGTGCCGGTTTCTGTCCGAAGTGCGGCATGGATCTGGAACCGGAAACGATGACAGCGAGTCCAACGAAAACCGAGTACACGTGTCCGATGCATCCGGAGATAGTTCGCGACGCGCCGGGAAGTTGTCCGATTTGCGGCATGGCCCTTGAGCCTCGAACGATTTCGATTGAAGACGAAGTAAACCCTGAACTCGTCCAGGTGACTCGACGCTTTTGGTTGAGCGCCGTTTTGACTGCGCCGCTCTTTCTCATTGCAATGGCTGAGATGGTTCCCGCTATGGGACTTGATCGCTTCTTCTCGATGAGGACATGGGGCTGGCTGCAATTGACTCTGGCAACCCCGGTGGTGCTTTGGGGTGCCTGGCCATTTTTCGTGCGCGGGTGGCAGTCGATCGTGAATCGTAGCCTAAACATGTTCACGCTGATCGCGATCGGTATTGGAGTTTCGTATCTCTTCAGCGTAGTTGCCATTCTATTCCCTGAGATTTTTCCGCATGCGTTTCGAGATCACGGCGGCGATGTTCCGGTTTACTTTGAAGCGGCTGCGGTGATCACGTCGCTCGTGCTGCTGGGCCAGGTGTTGGAACTCAAGGCGCGCAGCCAAACAAGTTCGGCATTGAAAGCGTTGCTGAATCTCGCGCCGAAACACGCGCGCCGCATCCGCAAAGATGAAACTGACGAGGACATTCCGCTCGATGAGGTGAAAGAGGGAGATCTGCTGCGCGTGCGACCCGGCGAAAAGGTGCCGGTCGATGGAGTTGTGCGTGAAGGCTCGAGCGCGGTTGACGAGTCGATGGTTACGGGTGAAGCGATGCCGGTCGCGAAAAAATCTGGCGACGCGGTAATTGGCGCTACGCTAAACGGAACCGGCTCATTCGTGATGCTGGCGCAACGCGTGGGCTCCGAAACATTGCTCGCCCAAATTGTCCGGATGGTGGCTGAAGCTCAACGCAGTCGCGCGCCGATACAAAAGCTGGCCGACCTGGTGGCGTCGTATTTTGTCCCAGCAGTAATTCTGATCGCCGCTTATTACATTTCTCGTCTGGGCCATATGGGGACCCGATCCGCGCCTCGCTTATGCATTAGTTAACTCGATTTCTGTTTTGATCATTGCGTGTCCCTGCGCCCTCGGGCTGGCCACGCCGATGTCGATTATGGTGGCGACCGGAAAGGCAGCCCAGAGTGGAATCCTATTCAAAAATGCTGAGGCAATTGAGATATTGAGAGATGTGGACACGCTCGTGATAGATAAGACCGGAACGCTCACCGAAGGGCGACCAACACTGGTTTCGCTCGTTGCCTTCGAAGGATCTGGCTTTGACGATCTGACCCTGCTACGACTTTCGGCCAGTGTGGAGCAGGGCAGTGAACACCCCCTGGCCGCCGCGATCGTCGCGGGCGCAACGGAACGAGGGATCCAATTAGCTGCGACCCGATCTTTTGCATCCACAACTGGCCAGGGTGTGACCGGCGAAGTGGATGGACATGAGGTAAGTCTTGGCAATCAGGGCCACGATACTGGCCCGAAGGGTGAGGAACGGGACGCGAGCAGCGCGCACGAGCTAGCTGAAAATCTGAGGACGCAAGGACAGACCGTGATCTTTGTGAATGTTGATGGACGCATGGCCGGGTTGCTAGGTGTGGCGGATGCGATCAAGCAAACGTCCGCGAACGCGATCAACCAACTTCACCGCGAAGGGCTGCGGATCGTAATGCTCACCGGTGATAATCAAACGACAGCGAACGCCGTCGCCAGCCAACTCGATATCGACGAAGTTATTGCAGGAGTCTTGCCTGATCAAAAAGCTGAAGTCGTAAAGCGCCTTCAATCCGAAGGGCATAAAGTGGCGATGGCTGGCGACGGAATTAACGATGCTCCAGCTTTGGCCCAGGCGGACGTGGGGATTGCAATGGGAACCGGCACCGACGTGGCTATTGAGAGCGCAACCGTAACGCTCGTCAAAGGTGATCTGCTCGCCATCGTGCGAGCGATGCGTTTGAGTCGGGCCACAATGAAAAACATCAAACAGAATCTCTTCTTCGCATTTCTGTACAACGCGCTGGGCATACCAATCGCCGCGGGACTAATGTATCCGGTTTTTGGCATCCTGTTGAGTCCTATGATCGCGGCCGCGGCGATGAGTTTCAGTTCAGTTTCGGTGATCGGGAATTCATTACGACTACGCCGCATCCCTCTTTGAAAGAGATGCGGAATTTCGACCCCTAACACCTTCGCGCTCGCACGGTGTAGTATCAGAGCTGCAGCACGGAAATAGTTTCGTCTGTAAAGCTCTTCCCGTTTTGTCATTCAACATATATCTATTTAAGGAGCGAGTGAAATGAAGTTTTCGATGCGACAAACGGTCGTTAGTGCGCTGGGCGCGGTTTTATTGTTGGGACTTTCGGTCAATCAGGTTTCGGCACAAGGCAAGTCTCGGACGCAGGATGCGACGCGACACGCGAGCGCGGCGGCGAAAGTTTTTACGGAAATCATGAACGTCAAGGAAAAGGCAATTCCCAAGGAATTGCTCGATAAAGCTGAGGCAATTGCGGTTTTTCCGGGTGTAATCAAGGCGGCCTTTATCGTTGGCGGCCGGGGCGGCCAGGGAGTGATCAGCACTCGCACTCGGAACGGTTGGAGCCCGCCGGCGTTTTTCAACTTGAGCGGCGGCAGCTTCGGCGTTCAGATTGGCGCGCAGAAAAACGACTACGTCTTTCTGATAATGAACCCTGACGGCGTGAAGGGTCTGCTGGAAGATAAATTTGAAATGGGCGGCGAGGCGGGCCTGGTGGCTGGTCCAGTAGGACGCGAAGCGGCTGCTTCTACGAACGCCACTCTCGATGCCGGAATACTTTCATACTCTCGAAGCAAAGGCGCTTTCATTGGCGCGGCACTCAAGGGCGTGGTAATCAGTCACGACAACGATCTCAATCAGGCTATCTACGGTGCGAAGGCCACCGAAGTGTTAACCGGAAAATCGATCAGTTTGACGGAGATGCCGGCCGGCGTTCGCATCTTCCCACGCACGCTGGCACGCTACTCCCATCGCGGAAACTAACTGCTCCATTCTGTGGCGCGTTAACAATTGCTTGACGTGATTGTTAGCGCGCCATAGAATGCCGACGTTGTCTCAAGGGGTGCATGCTCTGAAGTCGTTACTGACGCGCTCTGGATCTGATTGAAACTTATGGCCGCCCCACGCACGCAACGTCAGAAGCAAGTTCTCGACTACATCATTCGCTTCCTTGAGCGTCGCGGTTACACACCTTCCTACGCACAGATTGCCAATCACCTCGGCGTTAAGTCGCGCGCGACAGTTCACAAACACATCAAAGCGTTGGTCCGGCTCAAAGCTGATTTCGATCCGCGACGAGAATGGAATGTTCCGGATCACGGTCATGGCTGAGTCAGCGCCCGAAGCTCCGCTCGCGCCGGTGCCGGTGCTGCCGTTTCCGGAGTTGCTCTGCGAAGTGAGATACGAGGGAAGAATTGCCGCCGGTCAGCCGATCGAAGTTGTCGAAGACGACATGACGATCGCGATGCCGCGGTTCATGCTGGGTAATGTCAGACCGGAGAAAGCCTACGCGTTGAAGATTGTCGGCGACTCAATGATCGATGATCACATCTGCGACGGCGACATCGCACTCATCGAACAGCGCACGGAAGCCCACGATGGCGAAATTGTAGTTGCTTTGATTGACGAGAGCCACGCCACACTCAAGCGACTTTTCCGCCACGGTCCCGAGATCGAGTTGCGACCCGCGAATTCCGACCACGAACCTCTCAGGGTTCCGGCCGGCGCAGGTCCGAATTCAGGGCGTTTTCCGCGGCCTGATTCGTTCGTCCCACTAAAAACCGCCCAAATTTAGCTATTAATTCGAATCCCTGAAACGGCATGTCCATCCGGACGTTGGAGCCAATTGTCTGCGGGGTAAGCGCGAATTGCCGCCAATGGCGTGAAGCGTGTAAGCGTGCCGCGACTTCGGCGACCGATTCGCCAGGCTCTTGTGCGGCAGTAAGCCATGCAAAACGATCAATGAGCCCTTCGAAACTTCGAGCGGCACGAGCCGCTCCTCCGGAAACGGAGTCGGATCAAAAATCTCAAACCCCATCCGTCCGTCAGCATTCCGCCGCCAGCGCGATTTCAGATCCGTCTTTGTGACCGCCAGGGATGGCCCACAAGCAACCGTTCTCGATAGTTGCGTCTTCGAGCGCAAACCAGAGACCGGCGATATCGATAGGATCAGTGTAAAGAAATGCGCTGTCCTGGTGACAGGTAACCTCACCGCCGATCTTCGGTTGTTTGAAGATGTACATCGACTGCACCAGCAAAGGATGACGAATACCAAGGTCCTCAACCAACTGTCTGATGTCCGGCGTTTTTGAGAATTCGCTGAAGACGGGATCAAGATCGTGAAGCGCATGTCCGATCTTGTTTATCGAGCGCTCCTTGCTTTGTTTTAGTTTGCCGTCGGCACTCGAAGGCATCCTCCTCGAAGAAGAAACGAATCTTATCTCCCGAACCGAGGAAGTAATCGTCGCGCAGGTGGCTCTGCTCCTGCGTGGAAAAGATCGAGACTATTCCTTCGGGATCGAAATCGCGAACCAACTCCTCGGCGCGGTTGCGCAAGTTCGTCGCAGGCGCCGGACTCAACAAAATTATCGAGCACCAGAAACCCATCGCGTTCATATTGAGCAGACTGTTCAGAAGTAAGCCGCATCTTAGCGGAGGTTAACATAGTAGTCTTTGAAGTGCGCTGAGCGAACTCAACCCTATTTGCAGGGAACGAACTTTGCGGGCCTTCGTTATGAAACCTATACTGAGTAGTTGAAGTATTAATTGCTGGAGCCGGCTGCCGGAGTTGAACCGGCGACCTTCTAATTACGAATCAGACGCTCTACCAACTGAGCTAAGCCGGCTAATCAACGCGGACCAACGAGATTTGAAACTGGTCTCGAACGGAGAATTCACTATACGAATGCCTACTTTGCAGTGTCAAGCAGCGAGGTCAAAGACGTCAGCTTTAACGGCAGGCGATGGCTGCGTTTGCGGTTAATCCTCGTCGACTCTGGTGCTTCTGGCAGTAGTTCAACCGGTCGCTTGTGGCGCGGTCGCTCAGTCCCGGCTTCTGACAAGCGTAGCGCAAGAGAAGCGGTAACGGCTCCCGCGAAGCTTCCGGCCGCCGACAAGATCGTCGAGGCATATCTCAAAGCTATCGGCGGGAAAAAGCGCGTGGCCGCCATCCGCGACGCCACTTTCGAATGGGCCGTCCATGTGGACGATCACGCAGTGTCGGGACAGCACGCACGCGGCTTCGCGCGCCTGCGTCGTTTCATTCGGAAATAACTTATCTAGTTGAAAAGAACAAGAACTGTCCGCCGCAAACGCCGGTTCGGCATGGGTACGCGAGCGTGATGGCAAACTTCGCACGCTCACCGGCGACGAAGCAAAAGTCTGCCAAGCTGCAGGCGCTGCTTCAGGCGAGCCAGCTCGTTGATTACAAGAAGCTGAATGTGCTGGCGCGAACCATATCGTTGGACGATGCTGGATTCTGGGCCGGCTTACGTTGTGGAATTCTCAACGCGCAATGGGGCGCGTTTGCGTTACTGGTTCAGCTTGAGCAGTAAGTTGCTCGTGAAGATTGAAGATGAGGCCCGCCAGAGCACCACAGCGTTTCTGAATATCGCCCGCAAGCCGACGATCGCAAATGTATTCTGCCGCATCGGTTGAGTCGCAGCACTCGTGGCGCCGGCCCGTTAGTTTTCACTGCTGATACGCATCGCTTCCAACAGGGACTCGCCGTCGCCGTTTTCGATCCGCCTGCGGCCGCTGAAGCAGTTGACGTCGCGAAGCTGTTGCGGGAAGTTTCGCAGAATCAGGACGAATTGGAGAAGCGGTTTACTGAGTACGCCTTTCTTCAAAAGGAAATCGATCGCGAGATCAATAGCAAAGGCGAGCTGAAGAAGGAGACTACCAAGGTCTTCGAAGTGTTCCCGATTGCGAATCGCGCGGCAGTAATGAAATTGATTAGCGAGAACGGCGTCATGTTGTCGGGGGAGCGTTTAGCTAAAGAGACGAAGCGGGTGGAAGAAGAGTTTGAGAAAGCCGAGCGGGATAAAGACAAGAATCAGCAGCGCGCAGATAAATACCGCGCCGAGCGCGAGCGGAAGAAAGCGAAACGAGCCGGAGATAATTCTGAACAAGACGACGACGTTACGATTTCGCAGTTTTTGAAAGTGCATGAGTTTGTATCGCCGAGGATTGAACGGTTCCGCGATCGCGACGCCGTTGTTTTTGATTTTCGTGTGAGACCCGGATTCAAGCCGAGTAATCGCGAAGAGAGTTTGATTTCAAAGCTGGTCGGAGTGGCGTGGATCGATCCTGCCGACAAGCAGGTGATAAGGTTGGAGGCAAAGCTCGCTGAAGGTTTCAAAATGGCCGGCGGACTGCTGGTAAATTTGCGGCCGGGCGCAGCGTTTATGATGGAGCAGACGCGAGTGGCTGAAGGGCTTTGGTTGCCGCGGCTGGCCCAAATGAACCTCTCGGTGAAGGTGTTGTTGTTTGGCGGCGGAGACTTTAACAAGACCATCGAATGGAGCGACTACAAACACTTCGGTAGCGACGTAAAGGATTTCAAGCTGGATACGCCGAAGACAGGAACTGAAACTCCGACCGAAGCCATGAGAGTGCGCTTCTCCTTGGAGTGCGCCGACATGTCGGCGCTTTGGTCAACGCTCGGTCGCCGCTCAGTGTAAGCAGAGACAAAAGCGGCGACAGGTCGCCGCACTCCAGGGAGTTGAACACGTTGGCGCGCAACGATTTATCATGAACAAAGTAAATGTAATTGGCGGCGGTTTTGCGGGCGTCGAGGCGGCATGGCAGGCGGCTGAGGCGGGCGCCCAGGTTCGTCTTTTCGAAATGCGTCCGGTAAAAGAAACGCCGGCTCACCGCACTGATAAGTTGGCAGAAATCGTTTGTTCAAACTCGCTAAAGTCTGACGAAGTTGGCAGCGCACCTTATCTGCTGAAGGAAGAGTTGCGACGCGCCGGCTCACTCGTGATGGAAGTTGCTGCCAAGACGCGGGTCCCGGCCGGAGCCGCACTAGCTGTGGATCGTCATAAATTTGCCGAACTGATAACTGAGAGAATCGAAAACAATCCGAACATCGAACTAGTGCGCGAAGAAGTAACGCAGATCGACGAAAACGAGATCACGATTATTGCTACCGGCCCGCTTTCGTCGGATTCATTGACCACCGAAATAATGAAATTGACGGGTAGCGACCAGCTCTACTTCTATGACGCGATCGCGCCAATCGTGGCCGCGGACTCAATCGATCGTTCCATAGCTTTCGCGGCGGCGCGTTACGGCAAAGGCGGCGACGACTATTTGAATTGTCCGTTTGATCGCGAACAGTATGCGCGCTTTTACGAGGCGTCTAATCAACGCGAAGAGCGTCCCGCTCCAAAGATTTGAGGAAACGCGTTGGTTTGAGTCGTGCCTGCCGATTGAGGAATTGGCACGTCGAGGTGTTGACACCCCGCGTTTTGGACCCATGAAACCAGTCGGATTGATCGATCCGCGCACCGGTCGAGAGCCCTATGCTGCCGTACAATTGCGGCAGGAAAATTTAATGGCTGACGCGTACAGCCTCGTCGGCTTTCAGAATCATCTACGTTACGGCGAACAGGCGAGAGTGCTGCGATTGATACCGGGGATGGAAAACGCCGAGTTTCTGCAGTTTGGCCAAATCCATCGCAACACCTACATCTGTTCGCCGCGCGTGCTTTCGGCGACTATGCAGATGCGCGAACGACCCAACGTCTTTTTCGCAGGTCAGATCACTGGGAGTGGAAGGCTACGTTGAGTCAGTGGCGATGGGTTGGATTGCGGGCGTGAATGCAGCTCGGCTTGCTATGCGAGAAACGCTTGTTGAGGCCCCACCGCTAAGCGCAACTGGCGCGCTGGCCCGTTACGTTTCAAACGCGCAAACGAAAAACTTTCAGCCGGTAAACATTACTTTCGCCTTGCTCGAACCGCTCCCGGAACAGGATCGAAAACGCGTGCGCCGGAAAAGAGACCGGCACCAGCTTCAGGTGGAGCTGGCGTTAAGAGAATGGGACACTGTGGCTTCAACAACTTCACGATCCGCAACCCACTTTGCAGGCTTACGCATGATCAAGGCATTTAGAACCAACTCTTCGCGCCCTCATTCTAATTGTGCTGTGCTCCGCCTTGGGCGGTGGGGCACCGAGCTTCGCTCAATCAGGAAGAAATCAGGAAAAGCCAGGCGCCTCTAAAAGCACGCCGAGCAAACCAAGACAGCGACCCACTCCCGTTGCCGATCCGGTTCCAACTCCACCTTCAACCAACGCCAAACCCCCGGCTCCGTCAAAGGACCCTTCGCCTTCGTGCCAGCGATGAGGTCGACGAAGAGGACACCGTTCGTGTTCGTTCTAATCTGGTTCCGATACCGGCCTCGGTGGTCGACACAAAAGGCTTCGCGATCACAGGGCTCAGGCTGGAAGATTTTGAGTTGCGCGTTGACGGCCAGCTCAAGGTAATCAGCGACCTTACTCGATCGGAAACCAGCGTGCGCATGGTTATGCTTTTTGACAACAGCGGGAGTTTGGATGTGGCGCGTGAGTTTGAAAAACGCGCGGCGATGCAGTTTTTTCGAATGGTGATGCGGCCTTCAGACGAGGCGGCGATCTACTCAGTCGAAACTGAAAGCTATCTGGCCCAGCCTTTAACAAACAATGTGGATCTTCTGCAGCAGACGATTGCCAGTTTTGGCAGACCTGAAGGAGCCACTTCGCTCTTCGATGCGATCATCGATGCCAGCCAAGTATTTGCGCCCTTACGGCGGCCGCCGCGTGCTGGTGATTGTTTCCGACGGAATTGAAACGATGCGGGAAAACGATTTCGAACTGACGATGAAGGAGGCGGTGGCAAACGATTGCCAGATCTTCGTGGTGCAAACGGGTCTTCACGACGGCGCAAATCTTCGAGCCCTCGCGGCTGAGCGGAGGATGGAGCAGTTTGCGAGTCAAACTGGTGGCGCAGTTTACATTCCCAAGTCACATTTACGACGTGGATAGCGCGTTTAAGCAAATTGCCGCGGATCTTGCACAACAATACGTGCTTAGTTATTACCCGGGAGACGAGCGCCGCGACGGCCAGTTTCACCTGATCGATTTGCGAGTCAGGGCGCGCAAAGATGTTCGCGTGCGGGCGCGCAAGGGTTATTATTCGCCAAAGGCTACGAGTGCTTCGGCTGGTGGCTGGTGAACGCTTAGACAGGTTTGGCGGGATTTGCAGGATTAACAGGACGGCTAGAACCACACTGGTTCAAATCTTGTAAGTTGTGTGAATCATTCAAATGAATAGGAATTCATGGAGCAACTGTTAATCCAGTTTCTCGAACACCTGCGTTACGAGCGCAACCTCAGCGAGCACACCCTTCGTAATTACGCCAGCGACCTCCAGCAGTTTCTCGATTACCTCGCGCCGGCGAACAATAAAACAGGGAAGCGAGCCGAGCCGGCCATTGTCGGCCATCGATCACATCACGATTCGTGAATGGTTGGCCACGCTGCACACGGCGGAAAAAAAGAAAACCTCAATTGCACGGAAGCTGGCCGCGCTGCGGACCTTCTTTCAGTTTCTGGTGCGTGAGGGACGTGCTGGAACTGAATCCGGCCAAACTGGTTTCCACTCCTCGTTTGGAAAAGAAACTGCCAGTGCATCTTTCAATTGAGGAAGCGGTGGCCTTCATCGAAACGCCGGACATAGCGACTGATCTGGGTAAACGCGATCGAGCAATGCTCGAGTTGATGTATGCGACGGGTGTGCGCGTGGCTGAGTTAACCAAACTGGATCTGGGCCACATCGATTTCAAAAACAAACTTATTCGGGTGACGGGAAAGCGACGCAAAGAGCGCATCGTTCCTTTTGGCGAACCTGCGCTTGAAGCTTTGAAAGTTTATCTCGACGTTCGCGACGCGTTGCTCAACGCGGCCCCAATATCAGAACGCGAACCTGAAGCGCTTTTTCTGAACTATCAGGGAACCAGAATCACGACGCGATCGGTCGGCAGGATGGTGGAAAAATATATTCGCATTTGCGCGGGACGATACGACATCAGTCCCCACGCGCTGCGCCATTCTTTCGCGACGCACTTGCTCGACTCAGGCGCCGACCTCCGCGATATCCAGGAACTGCTGGGCCACGCTCGTCTCTCGACCACGCAAATCTACACTCACGTTTCGATGGAAAAATTAATTGCGGTTTACGACAAGGCGCATCCCAAAGCATGAAGGTAAATAGTGAATAGTGAATAGTGAATAGTGAATAGAAGTTGATCGGGTTTCGGGGGACTGCTAGTGGATGCGATCTTGAGTGATGACGAAACTATTTACGATTCACTATTTACTCCTCACAGAGAGGCGTGCTCATCGTCGCCGTTGGCAGCTTCAATAATGGTTTGGCAGGCGGCATCGTAACGGGCAGTGGGGACCGCTTCGAGCCGGCGTTCATCGATGGTCTGCCCACAGCGAGCACACACGCCATACGCTCCCTCTTTAATTCTCAAAAGCGCCTGATCGATATCCGCAACCATTTTGGATTCGCGTTCGCCCAAACGCAGCGCAAGTTCCTTGTTTACATCCATCACAGAGAGATCGACTGTGTCTTTGACATCGTTATCCGAAAAATCCAGCGCCGCGGCTTGATCAGCCCGTATGTGCTCGGTGTGTTGTCGCAGTTGGGCGACCAGAAGAGTTCGGAAATGTTCGATTTTCTCTGCGTCCATAATAATTCTGCCCAAGATTCGGGTTAAAACGAATCTTCTTCCTTGAAAGTAGGGGGCGGAATTATATCACAGCGATTTGTTACACGCTGGCAGTCACTCTGAAGGTTCTACGCCAGGCTGCACCGGGAAAAGACTTCCGATGTTTGTCTCCCCTTGAACCTTCTGTCTCGAACGCTTTCTGCGCCAACCCCACAGCCGTCTGAGGGCCAGAGCCATTCCAGTCCAAACGAGAAAGGCGCCAGCGACTGAAGCGATGCCAGCGATTGTCTGACCCGCGATGCCGGCAACTTCACCCGTGTGGGCGAACCGAAGTAAAGAACGAATCTGTCGACCGCGAGAATAAGTGGCAAACGGTTCCCATGCCGCGACAGCACCGGATTGTCGATCAAACGTAAGCTGTGCGCGATTCTGCGGTTGACCTCCATCACTCTTGTCGAGCGTGAACACGACGCGGCCATCGTTCGCCGCGGGAACTCGCATGCTGATGCTGCGCCAGTCGGTGATTTGCGCAGTGGCGCTTTCCCAAAGTTTGTCGAGGCTGATCGATGCTACCGGCGAAGCTCTCCGCATTCTTGTTGCGGCCGCCTGCAGTTTGTTGATTTGCCGGTGGACGTGGGGGCGGCGGACTTTCACCAACCATTCGATAGACCAGATTCCCTGCCCACGTATATGAAATCGGGGCCGCGGAAATCACGACGATAAAGAGCGGAATGGCAGTCCAAAACCCGATTGTGTTGTGCCAGTTGAAATCGCGCGCCTGCCCGCGCAGTTTAGTTTTGAACCAGATGATCCGTTTTACGGCGCGCCAGTTCAGAGACTTGGGCCACCAAAGATAGAAGCCGGTTATTACCAAAGCCAGGAAAGCAAGATTGCAGGCCCCGGTGATGGCCCGAGCCACCGCACGATTTTCACCTTGCGCGCCAAGCCAGCGATGTAAGTCGGTCGTCGTTTGAAAAAAACTTCTCGCTTTTTGCGATCCGCTGCCGACTATTTCTCCAGTGTAGTGATTAACGAAAACTGGAGCTTCGCGACCAAATCCCACCTCCGTTGCTGCCGTGGGATCGGCACGTCGTATTACTGCAGTGGGGACTGAAGTTCGTTCCTTTTGCGCATTCGCGATCAGCGTCTCAATCGGGATCGGCGCTTTAGCTGGATCCGGCGGCGAAATGCGAGAGCTTTGATGATCGGCCCAGGCAATGATTTGCCGTTCATAAGTCAGCAAGACTCCGGTTACTGACATTAAGAGAATGATGACGCCACCCATTACGCCCAGCGGCAGGTGGCACCAGAAAATAATCTTGCGAAGTCGCTTCATGCAGAATTGTCCTAATTATGAAGTGTGTGCGAAGCAGCGTTCCGCTCTCTAAACATCGGCCCAACGGCGCATGAGATTGTGATAGACAGAAGTCAACTGCGTAACGCTGGGACTGTCGGGCATTTCGTTCGCACAATTCTGAATTGCCATGTCGAGATCAAATAAGAGCGTTCGCTCCCCATCATCGCGAATCATGCTTTGCACCCAAAAGAAGGAAGCGATTCGTGCCCCCCTGGTAATCGGCTGCACGCGATGAAGGCTGCTGGCCGGATACAAAATCAAATGCCCTGCCGGGAGCTTGATGCTATGCACGCCAAACGTATCTTCGATGAGCAATTCTCCGCCATCGTATTCATCCGGTTGACTCAGAAACAAAGTGGCTGATAAATCGGTCCGCACACGATGAGGCGTGCCGGACACTTGTCGAATCGCATTGTCGACATGATTGCCGAACGACTGGCCAACTTCGTAACGGTTAAACAGTGGAGGGAAGACCTTCAGCGGAAGGGCAGCAGACATGAAAACCGGGTTGCGTTCAAGCGCTGCGAGAACAAGATCACGCAATTCTGCTGCGGCAGGTTCATTTTCCTGGAGCTGCAGATTGTCTTTGTTGCGTGCTGATTGATGGCCCGCTGTGACCTGTCCATCAATCCATTTCGCCCGCTCCAGCACCCGTCGGCATTCTGAAACCTGTTCTGCGGTTAAAAGGTCCCGTACTTCCAGCAGCATCGTGTCGCCTCAATATACAAACTCGCGAGTCCCTCAACCGATCAGAATCTGAAACTGGTGCTCAAACTCGCTGACCGCGCTGGGCCGGGCACCAGATGACCGCCGCCAAGTCGATCGAAATAGTAGGCGTCAGTCAAATTGTATAGATTGAGCCTGAGGTCGATCTGTTTTGAGAGTGGCACTGACGCCATCGCATCAAAGGTCCAATAACTGTCTACAAATCTGGTGTTGATGGTGTTGCCAAAACGGCGACCGACGAAACGCATCCCACCGCCGACATTGAATCCCCGCGGCAATTCATAGGTGGTCCACAGGTTGAACGAGTTACGAGGTGTGTTAACGAGCTCTTTGCCGCTTTCTCCGATCGTGTTTGATTCAACGGTCCGGCTCGCGAGAAATGTGTAGGCGCCCATCACCTGCCAGCTACGGGTGAGACTTCCCGTCGCTCCCATTTCGATTCCGCTGACACGCTGCCGTCCTTCCAAGACTTGCAGCGGATCCGCGGGCGAAAGACCTGGAGTTCGAGCGTTCATTTTGTCTACTCGAAAGGCTGCGCCGGTAAGCAAGACGCGATCGCTGAACAGCCCCCACTTGGTGCCAACTTCAAATGTATAAGTCTTCTCCGGATCGATCACGGTGTTCGCAGTGTTGTAAGAAAGTCCTTCGAGCGAGGGATTCAACGAGGTCCCATAGGATGCATAAAGACTGCCGCCTTGAGTGGGCTTGTAGACAATCGCCGTGCGGAAGCTCAGCATCTTGTCGACGCGCGATATCGGCAAGCCGGCAGGAGTAGTAATACCTTCGGCGTCGAATCGGTCCCATCGGAGACCACCGCTAAGATCCCATTTCTGTCCAAGATTGACCGTATCGAAAATGTAGAAAGCCTGCGAGTTTGCGGTGACGTCGCCAACGATCGGGCTCACCGTGATCGCGCCCGTGAACACGTCGTTGGGATTAGGATTTAACAACGTGGTCAACATGTTGCCGGCGGTGCGAGTTCGCCGCACATTGTTCTCGCGCGAGATATTAATTCCGGCGACTAGTGAGTGGCGGACTTCAGCGGTAGAAAATCCCGCGGTGAAATCAGTTTGGTTATCCCAAATACGATCCTCCGTCATCCAGGAACGCAGTTCGCGATTGATGTCGGTTGAATTGACGCTGGCAAACCGCGGTGGAGTGGCGATCGAATCTCGAGTGGAAAATCCATATCGCAACTGATTACGCACGTTCAGGTCGTCGTTAATCGAATGTTCAAATTTGAGCGTAACCAGGTCAGCATTCAACTTTTCAATGTCGCGATTTTTGAGTCCATAGAATGTGTTGCGCGGAACGGGGGCAGGGCGATCGCGATATTCGACGAGTACATTGTTGGTGTTTGGAACCCAGGGAATCCCGTAATCCGAAATGTTGTTCTGCTTAACTTTGTAATAACTTGCGGTGAACCTGGTGGCCTTTCCAAGACCAAAAGTAACTGAAGGTGCGAATCCCCAGCGCTCATTTTCCACTACATCACGACCAGCCACTCCGGAGTCATGGAGCATCATGTTGAGTCGAAATGCGGTGCTGGTCCCGAGAGGTAGATTGACGTCACCTGTTACTCGTTTTGTCCTGTCCGAACCGAGCATGACTGTACCGCCAAGCGAGCGTTTGGAATTCGGCGACTTGCTCACCAGATTTATTGAACCACCAGTCGAGCCGCGACCGCTAAAAGCTGAAGCCGGTCCCTTAACAATTTCAACCTGCTCCAGATTAAACGGATCACGCGACTGCGGACTGAGATCGCGAACGCCATCGACAAAAATATCGTTGCGAGCGGTGAAACCGCGAAGCGTAAGGTTGTCGCCCGCTGGATTTCCACCCTCGCCTGCCGTGATCGTCAGGCCCGAGACGTTTCGCAAAACGTCGCGGAGCGTTGTGGCGCTTTGTTGCTCAATCACTGACCTGGGGATGATTGCTATGGTTTGGGGAGTATTGCGTAAGGGCGCAGTATATTTTGGTGACGACACCTGCCTGCCATCATCGCGAATTTCAACCGATTCAGACTGAGCGTGAATTTCCAGAGTAGCTGATTTCAACCCGTTGAGTTGGAAACTGATCCCGGTTCCGGCAAGCAGCCGAGCTAGCGCTTTCTCAGGAGTATAGAGTCCAGTTACGCCGGGGGAGTCGACTCGGAAAATATCTTGACTGTCTGAACTTATTTCCCACCCTGTGACAGCTTTAAACGCATCGATGACAACTTGAAGTTGACCGGGCGGAATGTCAAAGCGTTGCGCCAAGGACTGAACTGGCCGCTTACCCTGGCTGGACTCCGTCGGGGAATCGGCTGGTGTCCACGCCAGAGTCACAGCTCTGCTTGAACCTGCCGAATAGGCAACCAGGACACCCATTGCAGTGACCGCGACTACCCACGATCTGACCTTACGAATCCTGCTCCGGCGCAGTTGCTTCCGGGAAATGTTGACGCTCATCTTGGCTCCAATGAAAAAATTGTTCCGCCGCCATTGCCAGCCAGAAACAGTGCGGAGGCCGAGGCGTGAAGTTGAAAACGATTTTCAATTTCAGAAACAATACCGCAATTGCCAGGGGTCGTCAACCGTCTTTCGCAATCTTTAGTTGTCAGGAGGTGCTTTTCGGTTAAGAGTCTTCGGGGGCGGGAGGCTCTACTTCTGAGTGCGAATCAATTCAGCGGCAAGGAGCGGAATCGTAAGTTCGTGATGTCCGGTAATCGAGAATCCCCGTCCGGCGCCATCAGCTGTGGGTCGACGCACTACATTCGTGAGCGGACGATAGGACTGGATGAAATCAAAGTTGGCGGTAGTAATGTCGGTTAAGGGATGCCCGACATTGCGAACCAGAGTAACTGCTTTGAGGAAAACTTCAGGAAGTGTCACTGCCGAACCGATGTTCAAATAAACGCCGCCGCCGTCCATGCGGCGAACAATTTCCGCTAACAGTCTAAAATCGGTGTGGGTGGTTGACGCCGAGCGCGGCGCCGTCTGCTTGTGGGTGAAATGGCCGATGTCGCCGCCAATAGTTAGGTGGGCGGTGAAAGGTATTCGCGCTTTGTATGCTTCGCAAAGCAGCGAATAGCTCGCGTGCTTCGGATCAAGTCGAAGCAGCGCGCGCCCCACGGCTTCGCCCAATCCAAGTTTTTCATCCGCGCCTTCTCGAGCAGCATTGTTCAAAAGTTGACCAGTCTCTTCGGCCCCACCAAAAGCGCCAGCGCCGAGGGTCGCATCGACGTCTTCGGAAGTGGAACCCACCAGCGCGATCTCGCAGTCGTGGACCAGCACCGAACCATTAGCTGCAATTGCAGTAACCAGTCCTCGTCGCATCAGGTCGATGATCACCGGCGCAAGTCCGGTCTTGATGACATGGCCGCCGATGCCCCAGATGATTGGCTTTTGCAGCTCGTCGCGCTCGATGGATGCGTGCGGATAGATCCCTCAGACTCTGAACCGCAAGGATATTTGGGAGACTGCCAAGAAAATCATTCAACGAAGAATTGGGTTGGATTGGGTTCGCAAAGTCGTCGAGCGAAACTTTGCTGGGCCGCGACGAGAGCGGATAGGTCTTCACATCATCCAGTGAAAGCGGTTGAAGATGCTCGTCGTAAATTGACATGCAGGACAGTCTGATAGCCGGCTCAAAAGTCGGATTTAGGTGTCTTTCGCGCGGGAGTATAGCACGCGTAATTACGCTGTCTTCTTGTTTTCCCGTCGACCGTTGCCATTGCCATTCTTCGTGAGATGTCCATTGAGCAGTGGACGCAATACCTGGCCGGTGTGGGAGCGGCGTGACCGGGCCACTTCTTCCGGTGTGCCGGCAACGACTACGCGGCCACCGTGCTCGCCGCCTTCTGGTCCAAGGTCGATGATGTAGTCGGCAGACTTGATCACGTCGAGATTATGTTCGATGACGATGATCGTATTTCCTAATGTGACGAGCCGCTGCAACACATCGAGCAGTTTGTGCACGTCAGCAAAGTGAAGGCCGGTGGTTGGTTCATCGAGCAGGTAAACGGTGCGACCGGTGGCTCGTTTAGACAACTCCTTAGCCAGCTTGATGCGTTGCGCTTCGCCGCCGGAGAGGGTGGTGGCTGACTGTCCGAGTTTAAGATAACCCAGACCGACATCAAGAATCGTTTGCAGTTTTTGCTGGATCTGCGGAACGTTCTCGAGCAGTGGCAACGCCTCTTCAACCGTGGTATCGAGCAACTCGGCAATCGACTTCCCTTTGTATCTAACGGCAAGCGTTTCGCGGTTGTAACGGGCGCCGCGGCAAACATCGCAAAGCACGTAGACATCGGGCAGGAAGTTCATTTCAATGCGCTTCATGCCGTCGCCTTCGCAACCTTCGCAACGACCGCCCTTCACGTTGAAGGAAAAACGACCAGGCTTGTATCCGCGCTCGCGCGATTCAGGAAGCATTGCATAGAGTTCGCGAATAGGCGTGAACAGTCCCGTATAAGTTGCGGGGTTTGAACGCGGCGTGCGGCCGATAGGCGACTGGTCAATCTCAATTACTTTATCGACATGTTCCAGTCCGCCAATTGAGGTACAAGCTCCTGGCTTAGCGAGTGAGCCATAGAGGTGACGGGCCAACGCCGGATAGAGGATGTCGCCGATCAGGGTCGATTTACCGGAACCTGATACTCCGGTGATAACGGTTAACAGTCCAAGCGGAAATGAAACGTCGATGTCTTTAAGATTGTTTGCCTGCGCACCCATGCACGGTAAATGTATTTCCCATTCGCCAGGCGCCTTTCCGTCGGGCACTTCAATTGTCCGCTGACCGCTGATGTAAAGGCCCGTGATGGACTTCGGACTGTTCGCGACATCTTCGGGCGTTCCGCTCGCCACCACTTCGCCACCGTGAGCGCCGGCGCCTGGGCCAAGATCCACCACGTAGTCGGCGCGACGAATTGTTTCTTCGTCGTGCTCGACCACGAGCACGGTGTTTCCGAGATCACGAAGCGCGGTCAGGGTATCGAGCAGTTTTTGATTGTCCCTTGGGTGCAAGCCGATGGAAGGTTCGTCGAGAACATAAAGTACACCGCGTAACTGCGAACCAATTTGAGTTGCCAGGCGAATGCGTTGTCCTTCGCCGCCAGACAGAGTAGCCGAAGATCGATCCAGCGTGAGGTATCCGAGACCAACGCGCTCCAGAAAACGCAGGCGATCTTTTATTTCCTTAAGAATCTGTCCAGCGATTTGTTCCTCGCGCGAGTTCAACTTGATCGTGTCAAACGCGGCCACCGTATTTTCAATGGGCAGAGCGGTGTAATCTGCAATGCCACGGCCGCCAAGTCGGACCGACAGCGAATCGGATCGCAGGCGTTTGCCTTTGCAATCCGGACAGCGAGATGGTGACACCAATTCTGCCAGCGCAACTCTGACTTTTTCCGTCGGCGCTTCCTGCAGCCGATCGCGTAGCCAGAGCAAGGCGCCGTTCCACGGACTTTGATAGGAATAGAGACCCTGGCGGAAACCAATCTGTCCGCTTACTCCATGGAGGAATCCATCGATGGCTTCACGGGCAAGCTCGGCAAAGGAACGTTTTGCAGTTGCCACCAAAGTGTTTGATAACGGCGAGCAGTGCGCTTCTCAGATAGGCCGATCCCTGTTTGTCCGCTGCTCCCATGAACTCCAGCTTGTCGGCTGCGATGGTGGCATCAGGAATTAATTTGGCTGGATCAACCTCGAGTACTGTTCCAAGTCCATGACAACGTTTGCAGGCGCCATAAGCCGAGTTAAAAGAAAACGAACGCGGTTCGAGCGGCGGAACGTTTATCCCGCAAATCACACACGCCATCTTCTCCGAGTAAAGCTTCTCTTCGCCGTCGACGATTGAAACCAAAACGGCGCCATTGGTTAACTTAAGCGCAGTGCGAACCGACTCGCCCAGCCGTTCATTTATTCCAGGTTTGATCAGGAGTCGATCGACGACGGCCTCGATGGTGTGATTACGACGTTTGTCGAGTCGGATCTCTTCATCGAGGGACAAGAGTTCGCCATCGACACGGGCACGCAGAAAACCGTCTTTCGCAAGTTTTTCGAGCTCGCTCTTGAATTCTCCTTTGCGGCCGCGCACTACCGGCGCCAGGATCATCACTCGCTCGCCTTCAGGCAGGCCAAGAACATTCTGCACGATCTGCTCAACGCTTTGGCGAGTGATTGGAGCTCCGCAAACGTGACAGTGAGGCTGTCCGATGGAGGAGAAAAGCAAACGCATGTAGTCGTAAATTTCCGTTACCGTACCCACGGTAGATCGAGGACTACGCGAGACTGTCTTTTGTTCGATTGAGATCGCGGGCGAGAGTCCATCGATCGAATCGACGTCCGGCTTTTCAAGTTGATCGAGAAACTGGCGTGCGTAGGCGGAGAGTGATTCGACGTAGCGCCGCTGGCCCTCAGCGTAAATTGTGTCAAAGGCTAAGGACGATTTACCCGAACCGGAGAGGCCGGTGATGACAGTGAACCGCTCACGAGGGATTTCGACATTGATGTCCTTGAGGTTGTGCTGGCGAGCGCCTCTTACGGTAATGTGTTCAATGGCCATGGGCGAAGCTAGAGCGCTACAGAAGCGAATTTCAGGGAGTAGCGAACCAGTCATTCTAACCCTGGGGAATGTGTTGGGCAAACTGAGGAGGGTACAGGTTCTGGTGCATTTTGAATTTCTTCTCTGCGTAGTCTCAGCGTTCTCTGCGACTCCCGCGGTAATGGCATTGCCCACACTCACCGCCGACGCAGAGCGCGCCGAGTTAACGCAGAGAATTGAACTTAGGTCACTACCCAGCCATGGATCCCTATGCATTTTTGAATTTGAAAGAGTATTCCTTGCGCAACGTTGCGTCTTAGCGTCTTAACTTTGCGATCTTGGCGGTTTTGCTTTGATCAAACCCCCTCTCCCTTGGGAGGGCAATGACATACTTGACTCATCATCGGCGTTTGCAACCCGAAGGGTTGCGAGAGAGTAGCCGGGGGTCGGAGCGAAGCGTAGACCCCCTGAACGAGTCATTAAAGATCCGCACCCTGCAAGGGGTGCCAGAGCCGATCTTCTGAGACCCTTTCAGGGTCAGATTAGATTGCCGTCCGATCCGGGGGTATCGCGCTGCGCGCTCAACCCCCGGCTACTTTCTTGCAGCCCTTCGGGCTGCTCCAGTCGCCTCCACAGCGCGGGACCTTGATGAATCAGGTATGTTATTGCCTTTGGGGAGAGGGTAGGGGAGAGGCCCTGGACGCACCTAAACCCCAAGACACGAGGGAGAACCGACGGAAATGACAAGAAGCGATTTCCGTCACTTTTTGTGCAAAGCTGGCCGGACTAGTCCTTTTTACCGCGAATTTCTTGCCGAGTAACGCCAACTGATTTGTAGTAACTCCCATTGATTCTCGGGTACCCAAAATCAATTTTTGCCTACCCAAAATCTAATTTCGTCTACCCAAAATCTATTTCGGACTACCCAAAATCTATTTTTGCCTACCCAAAATCAATTTCCGGGTACCCAAAATCTATTTTTGTCTACCCAAAATCAATTCCCGGGTACCCAAAATCTAATTTCGTCTACCCAAAATCTAATTTCGTCTACCCAAAATCTATTTCGGACTACCCAAAATCTATTTTTGCCTGCCCAAAATCAATTCCCGGGTACCCAAAATCTATTTTTGCCTGCCCAAAATCAATTCCCGGGTACCCAAAATCTATTTTTGTCTACCCAAAATCTATTTTTGCCTACCCAAAATCAATTCCCGGGTACCCAAAATCTAATTTTGTCTGCCCAAAATCAATTCCCGGGTACCCAAAATCTATTTTTGTCTGCCCAAAATCAATTCCCGGGTACCCAAAATCTATTTTTGTCTGCCCAAAATCTATTCCGGACTACCCAAAATCTATTTTTGCCTCCCCAAAATCAATTCCGGACTACTCCCAAACGACCTCACCAAAGACCTAAACCACCGGCAAGTCGCCGAATTTGCTCAATGAAATACAAAAAGTCTTGCTTTTCGAGCCAAACTGCATATACTGCCGCCGCGTCTCAAACCACAGATTCTCAACCCTGGACCTCGGCCCTCCACAACCCGGCCGCGGGCCCTCTTCAAAGGAGAAACATTATGGCGCGATTGAAGCGTACATCCGCAGTTCTTGATGCTGCCGACAAACGACTGTCCGGACTAAAGGGCATCAACCCGCCGGCCAACCTTGGCGCTAACCTGACCGAAGCCATCTACACCGTGAAAATCGACTCTGTAAGGGCCAAACTCGAGGCTTACAACCAGATGATTGCGGAACTTGATCGGCTACAAAACGAACTGAAACAGGAAGAGGCTGAACTGAACGATCTGAACCGGCGCATTCTTTCAGCCGGCGAAGCGATCTACGGCCCTGACAGCAGTGAGTATGAAATGCTGGGCGGCACCCGCAAGAGCGAACGCAAGAAACCAACTAAGAAGCCCGGCGGCTCCGGCGGTTCAAGCGGAACCGGCGGCAGCTCATCAACCCCTTAACCCTTTAACGGGCAGTAGGCAGTCGCCCAAGGCAGATCGTTATCTTTGCGCGGTCTGCCTCTGCCTGCTGCTCACTCTCCACCGACCGTACTGTGCAGCGAAAAGGGATTGGAATACGACTAACTAGCGTGACCGATGGTTTCTGCCTCTGGTCGGTGGCGTGTTCTCTTGGCCTCGTTGGGAAGTTTGCAGAGTCTCTTGTATTGAAGCCGATAAGCGGGATTAGGCTATTGACAGAAGGACTCGGTGAGAAGTAGTGTTTCGCCGCTCTTCTTCCGATACTCGCTATAGGTTAATGAAACCTTATCTCATTAGCTAAACAGTGTCGTTCTTGACCAATCGGTCCTAACCTAATTGACCAAGTTAGGGCTTCGCGCAAATGAGTCTACCGAGAATTCACTCACTTCCTGTCACATGAGGCGTGCAAATGATCGACCATAGCAAATGGAAGGAACTTCAGCTTAGCCCAGTAAACCTTCAATTGGATCCGAAGAACCCTCGTATTCCGCACTCTGGAGAGGATCTCTCACAGCCTGAATTGATAGCCGACTTGGTTGAAAATGAAAAAGTATATGACCTTGCGAAGAGCATTGCGGACAACGGCTATTATCCGATTGAAGCCCTGATCATTGTGCAGGAGAACAAGGAAAAACTCGTACTCGAAGGAAACCGACGTCTGGCAGCTCTGAAGCTTCTAATTAGCCCCGAAGCCGCCCCCGAAGAGTGGGTGCCACGATTCCGAGCCCTGGCAAATCGGATAGACGCTAAAGCCCTTCGGAAGGTGAAGGTAGTCCGAGCCCCAACGCGTGAATCGGCTGCACCCATAATCATGAGCAGGCACACTCGCACTCAGGTCGAGAGTTGGAGCCCCCTGATGCAAGCCAAGTTTTATAGCAATCTCGTCGAGCGCGGAATGAAAATTGACGAAATTGCGGAGCAGCATAAGATTCCTCCTTCCGAGATCACCGACGCTTTGCAGCGAGACACCATGTACTCGGTCGCGTGCGCTTTGCATCTGCCTGAAGAGATCATCAAGAAAGTTCACAATCCTCGAGAATTCCCAATGACGAATCTTGATCGTCTGTACAAGAACCCAAAAGTGAATGATTTTTTGGGAATCTCGTTTGATAAGAATAAGCGACTCATTGGCTCAATTGATGTGAATGAATTTAAGAAAGGCTATGGGAAGATTGTCACCGACATTGCTACCGGGGAGGTTCATTCGCGCTCGCTGAATACGACTAAAGAAATGGACACTTATCTCACT
Organism: Pyrinomonadaceae bacterium; assembly: GCA_963724185.1. Lineage (GTDB taxonomy): Bacteria > Acidobacteriota > Blastocatellia > Pyrinomonadales > Pyrinomonadaceae > PSRF01. The sequence continues at coordinate 1,995,218 of CAVRTN010000004.1, forward strand.
TCGTTCGGCAAGCAGCAGCCGGACAAGCAGAAGAAAGGGAAATTTACTGCAGAGTCAATTCTAAAGCTCCGGCCGCGCGGAGGGGTACGTCCAACTAAGCCTAAGACAAGAGCGAAAACTCAATTAACATCCCAAGCGCTGATTCCCAAAGCCTATTGGTCCAACGTAAGTAATCAACGAATAGTTGACGTATTCACTGAACTGAAGACTTTGAGGGTTGACCGCTATGAAAACGCAGTCGCTCTCATGTTTCGAAGTTTGTTGGAATTGAGTCTGGGTTATTATTTGGATCACACCGGCCATCTTTCGAAGATCACAGAAACGGAACGCGCAAGAAGAGCGAAAAAGACTCAGAACCTTCCTGATGATTGGCACCCAACGCTCAGCCAGATGCTTCAATGGGTCGTGAACCAAGAACCTCCGATAATCACAAATGGAAATCTGCTAAAGGCAGTACGCAAACTTCTTGCGGAAAAGGACGAGCTCCTTTCCATCGATACTCTAAATCTGTTCGTCCATAATCAGCACTTTCAACCTACGGAAGCTACTCTTCGCCGCTTTTGGAATCAGCTTCGGGGACTCTTTGACATCATCTTGGTTGAGCCCAAAGAGATAGTTCCACCGGCGGCGATAGCCACTAAGCAGATCGAGTAAAATCCAGCCTTCCATAGTCCCCTTCGTTATCCTGGCGGCAAAGCCAGCCTCTCGAAATTCTTATCAGAGGTTATCTCCATCAATGGCTTGAAAGACGCCACCTATGCGGAACCTTACGCGGGAGGAGCTGGAGCAGCGCTGACACTGCTTTTTGAAGAGCGAGTGTCTCGCGTTATGTTGAACGACGCTGACCCCTGCATCTTTGCCTTCTGGCACGCGGTACTGACTAATGCATCGGAATTGGTCCGACGGATAAAGGACACGCCCGTTACTATCGAAGAATGGCATCGACAACGTGAGATTTACCGGGCCCAACAAAAATACTCCCGGATCAAGGTTGCGTTCGCCACTTTTTTCTTAAACCGCTGCAATCGCTCAGGAATCATTGTGAACGGCGGGCCAATCGGCGGTTTAGAACAAAGCGGTAAATGGAAGCTCGATGCGCGTTATAACAAAACCGAGTTAATTCGACGGATTGAAAAAATCAACCTCTACACCGACCGAATTGAAATCCACAGCCTAGATGCTATTGATTTCCTTCGCTACCTTGTGAAGAAAAATGGGGTGCTTGGCAAATTATTGATCTATCTTGATCCTCCCTATTACGTTCAGGGTCACAAACTCTACCTAAACTATTACCTTCCTGCCGACCATCAACAATTGGCAGATTATCTTAGGGCCACGAAAAGAGAACTTTTTTGGCTGTTGACATATGACAACGTCCCCGAGATCGAGACACTGTATAGAGATTATCGACCCAAGCCATTCATGCTTGCATACAGCGCCCACGATCGACGCATGGGAAGCGAACTCTTAATTCATGGAAGAACGCTTCAAGTCTTGGGCTCTTCTTTGCAATCGGTCTCACCCTAAATCGTCCTAACGAATCCCGGAGACAAACCATGGCTGATACTAATCCTCCAAGAAAAAGCCTTAGCGCGTTCCTTATCGTGGTAAGTGTTACTTCATTGATCCTCTTGCTACTTGGAATTGCCCTGCTCCTTGGGGCTTGGCACCTAGAAGAATCAAACCCCTTCGCAATGAATTGGCTTGTTAATCTGGGAGCAGGATTTATTGGGATGGCGGCAGCAACAGTAGTCGCAACTCTTACTGGGTGGGTTCTGGCGAGGAAAAAGCTTAAGGATCTCGCGCTGCCAATCTTAAGGCTGATCCAAGAATTGCGATTCAAGGCAAAGATCTCGCCGGAGGGGGCAAGACGAGCTGTTGTCTTTGCAGTAACTTTAATGCCCGAAGGGAGCGTCACCTCGGCCAAACTACGGCAAAAAGATTCTGCACCACAGAATTGTCCGGTATGTTTTCTGAAAGTCGATCCGGGCTCAGATCCGAAGAAGCGCTGTTCCTTTTGCCACATTCCCGGCGCTATCTGGAGTCACGAGGAGCTAACTAAAGACCCAGCGGCTTCCGCAGAGACGGCACGATGAGCTTTCAGTACTGACTTCCTTTACCCGTTTCATCTCCCCCGCGCGTCGCGGTCGCAGTCGGGTCCATAACCCACCCAGAGTTAACCATTCAGCGAAGGCGAGCCAGGCGTGAGTGCCGCCGAGGAGCAGACGCAGGGATTGCGAGGCAACTATGAAGAGTCCCGCCAATGTCGTCGTCAGCCCCGGCTTTCGTTCGTTATGAAATCACGAGGGCTGAAGATGTTTATGCCTTCATGGGACTTGAGCACCAGCAGGTCTTTGTCGCCGGTTACGATGCAATCGCATTTACTTCTCAAGCGCAGCTGCCAGGATATTGTCGTCGTCCGGATCACGGCAGACTTGTAGCTCGAGCTTTGCAGGAGCCACCAGTTCCATTCTCAAGCGAAGCAGGCTCACAGCCTCGTCAGCCAAATCCTTCGTATAGCCAAATTTCTCTACCAGCTTCTCGCGGGTCTCGTTGAGTATGAAATCTGAGGTGAGCAATGAATGACGCAGAATGCAATGTTCAAGGAGTTCGTGGCAGACACCGCGCGCGATGAGGGCAGCGATTAAGACATTGGTATCGAGGACGATCTTCACGAGACGAGATCAAAAACATCCTGATCGGTGCGAGGGTTGCCACCCTTTGACATTAGGCGCTCGCGCAGGTTCCGAAACTGACGAAGGAAGAGATAGTCAGTTAGCGCCTTCTGAATGAGGGCTTTGTCAGATAGACCTTCCTCACCAGCCGCCTGATCAAGTGCGTTCTTGGTCTCATCCGGTAAATCAATTGTTATAGGTTGGCCCATCCGAATTCTTCCTCAAGTTGCCTAAGAGAATATCACACACAAAGCGCCCAAAGGCGCGAAATGTTATAGCCTGGGCCAACGGCCCAGGTCGTTGTGCAAGAACTATGGTTGGAGCGCTGAAGGCGCGCAATGTTGCTATCGATTTCGCACCCTTCGGCGCTTTTTGGAAATGAGGTCAGTACCACCACGCGGTAGCGGGTGGGTGGGCGAAATGTGGAATGTCTATTGCGGATTTGCGATTGGCTTCTCTCAACAGGGAATCATCAGTCCGAAATCGTCAATCCCCAATACAAAAGACCCACCCGCTACCGCGTGGTGGTACTGACCTCACTCCCAAACTGAACCAGTACCAACTACTGCTTGTCTTGACCTCCTTGAAGGCAACTCCTAGACTTCGACCGCATTCTTTGTTTTGTGCTCGCGAGATTCCGTTGCGGGTTAACTTCCAGGTGGTATTGATTAGTGAACCTTCCAAACTCTTTAACACTGCTTCGGATCTTCATCGTTCCGCTTCTGGTAGTCGTTCTGCTCACTCCTTTTTCGGAAAATTGGTTTGGGCTTCCGCGTCACATCCTCGGCGTCGCGCTTTTTCTTGGCGCGGCGCTCTAACTGATTATCTGGACGGACACTTTGCGCGCAGCCGCGGACAGGTGACGCGACTCGGCCAGCTCCTCGATCCGATTGCCGACAAGCTCTTGATTTCCGCCGCATTGATTTCGCTGGTCGAGAATCAACTGGCGCCTGCCTGGGCCGTGGTGATTATCATTGGCCGCGAGTTTGCGGTGACCGGATTGCGTTCAATTGCGGCGACTGACGGCGTGGTAATAGCAGCGTCGAAGATGGGAAAGTTTAAGATGCTGCTCCAGGTGTTGACTGTGGCGCTGCTTATCGTTTCGAGCGTTGGCGGCAAGCCGCCGGTGGCAAACTTTGGCTTGCCGTTTCCCGCAATCAAATTCTGGACCGTGCCGGAGCTTCGGACCGCCTGGCATCATCTTATTGGCGACGGAGCGACCAGCCGCGACCGACTGGCAGGTTCTGCTTTACACCGCCGGCCGCGCGATGCTTTGGTTAGTAGTGATCTCGGCCTGTCTTTCCATGTACAGTTACTTCAAATCTTTCTATCAATCCGCCGTCGCGAATCGCCGAGACGGAGTTTGCCTCCGGCTCAACAGATGTTCCTGTCGTGCGCGATTAGAAACATCCACAGATTACGCAGATTACGCGGATTCAACAGGAAGCCCAATGAAGTTTGATTTCAACTTTTGGTGCCTGGTCTGTGTAATCTGCGTAATCGACGGATAGCGTCTTCTTCGCGGCGTTTGCAGTTCCAAGGCGTTTCGCAGATACTCAATCCCGGCCAGCGCACAACCTAAGTAACTAAGAATTCATCCGACCGCGCGCAAAGCTGACAGTGGAGGGTGCCGGGATATGTGCAATTTCCACTGCGACTTGCGTTTTCGTATGCGGGTTGTTAGTATCCGCATTTTGTCGGAATGCGCTATTTGTTGACTGTAGCGGGCCGGCGTAGCTCAGTTGGTAGAGCATCTGATTTGTAATCAGAGGGTCGGGGGTTCAAGTCCCTTCGCCGGCTCCACTAAGCACTTGGCAGAGAAATGCAGGGGTGGTCGAGTGGTTAATGGCACCGGGCTGTAAACCCGGCGGGCTAACGCCCTACGCAGGTTCAAATCCTGCCCCCTGCACCAGGAATTTGGATTTCGAATGCGGATTTGGGATTTAGAGGGATCGGTTATTTCGCAATCCGAAATTCGAATTCGAAATGGGCGGGTGTAGCTCAGTTGGTAGAGCATCAGCCTTCCAAGCTGAGGGTCGCGAGTTCGAATCTCGTCGCCCGCTCCAAAATTAGAAAGGATGAAGAGGAAGGAGGAAGGATGAACGTAGGGAAATGAATGCTCATCAGCCTTCATCCTTCCTACTTCATCCTTGAGTTGGCCCGCGTAGCTCAGGGGTAGAGCGCCTCCTTGGTAAGGAGGAGGTCATGAGTTCAAATCTCATCGCGGGCTCCATTTAGTTCGGCAGAGCCGTTAGATAGCGAGACCCAGCGATTATTTATCAAAGAGGCGATTAATAATGTCAAAGGAAAAATTCGACCGCAGTAAACCACACGTAAACATCGGGACGATTGGTCACGTAGACCATGGGAAGACGACGTTAACGGCGGCGATCACAAAGGTGTTGGGGAAGAACAATCCGAAGGTGCAGTTTATTGCCTTCGATCAGATTGACAAGGCGCCTGAGGAAAAAGCACGAGGTATCACGATCGCAACGGCGCACGTGGAGTATGAGACGAAGGCGCGGCACTACGCGCACGTTGACTGTCCTGGTCACGCTGACTATGTGAAGAACATGATCACGGGTGCGGCGCAGATGGACGGAGCGATCCTGGTCGTCGCTGCAACGGACGGCCCGATGCCGCAGACAAGAGAACATATTCTGCTGGCCAGGCAGGTAGGCGTGCCGGCGATGGTCGTGTTCATGAACAAGGCCGACGCGGTGGACGATGCTGAGTTGCTGGAGCTGGTTGAGTTGGAAGTTCGAGAACTGTTGAGCGCTTATGAGTTTCCTGGCGACGACATTCCAGTGATCAAGGGTTCGGCGTTGAAGGCTTTGGAAGGCGATCCGGAATGGGAGAAGACGGTTGAAGAGCTGATGGACGCGGTTGACAGCTACATTCCGACTCCGGCGCGCGACATTGAGAAGCCGTTCCTGATGCCGGTGGAAGACATCTTCACGATTCAGGGACGCGGCACAGTGGCCACGGGTCGAGTGGAACGCGGCAAGGTGAAGGTCAACGAGACGGTGGAGATCATCGGGATTCGTCCGACACGTTCGACCGTCTGCACGGGCGTCGAGATGTTCAAGAAGCTGCTGGACGAAGGCACGGCGGGAGACAACGTTGGGTTGTTGCTGCGCGGAGTTGAGCGCAAGGACATTGAGCGCGGGCAGGTAATTGCGAAGCCGGGTTCGATTACGCCGCACACGAAGTTCAAGGCTGAGGCTTATGTGCTGACGAAGGAAGAAGGCGGACGACATACCCCGTTCTTCACGGGTTACCGGCCGCAGTTTTACTTCCGCACGACGGACGTGACGGGAGTGGCGAGTTTGCCGGAAGGCGTGGAGATGGTGATGCCGGGCGACAACGTGGCGATGGAGATCGAGTTGATCGCGCCAATCGCCATGGAGAAGGGGTTGCGCTTCGCTATTCGTGAAGGCGGCCGCACGGTCGGAGCCGGCACGGTTTCAGATATTGTTGAGTAGTCCAGGATTTCAGATTTGAGATTTGAGATCTCAGATTTGAGGGATCAGATTTGAGAGACCTCGGATTTGAGTTCGGGACTTGAGATTAGATTTTGATCTCAAGATTGGAAATGAGTTAAGAAGATGCCACGCGATAATATTGTGCTTCAGTGTATCGACTGTAAGAGCCGCAACTACGTCACGACCAAGAATAAAAAGACCACGCCTGATCGGCTTGAGTTCAGCAAGTTCTGTCGCCGTTGCCGTAAACACACTGATCATAAAGAAACGAAGTAAGGTGAGGTGTCAGGTCCCGGGTGCCGGGTGTCAGCTTTCGCTCGGAGTAATTTGACTGGCACCTGTCACCCATACCCCGACACCCCTGTTCCGGAGGGGTATAGTGTCAACGGTTAGCACGTCGGTCTCCAAAACCGAAAGTCCGGGTTCGAATCCTGGTACCCCTGCCACTTACGGTTCAAGGGCAAAGCGCGTGTCGAGAAAGTCGATTAAGCAATGGACGATATAGAAAACCCAAACGAGCCGCTGCCTTCACCGCGGGCAGCCCGTTTTGGCGAAGGTCCGGAAGGCAAAGGAGCGCGTCGCGAACGCGGGCTGAGCGCGCCCCGCGACAGCTTCCCGGCAAGATTGGGTAAGTTTTTCCGCGACGTTCGCGCGGAAATGAAGCGCGTGTCGTGGCCCAGCCTTAACGAGGTGAAGAACACGACCATCATTACGCTCGTGGCCGTCATCTTTTTTGCAGTTTATTTGTTTGCAGTGGATCACATATGGGTATTTCTACTGAATGGACTGAGCCGCGTACTGAATTGGATGACGGGGGCCTGATCGGCAAGGAAGCACTTTCAATGCAGCAGTGGTACATACTCCATACGTATTCGGGTCATGAGAAAAAAGTCCGCGACAGCCTGAAGGCGCGCGTGCGGGATACCGATCTGGAAGCGGAGATCACGGAGGTCCTGGTCCCCACGGAAACAGTCGTGGAGATGCGCGGCAACAAGCGAATTGAGTCGACTCGCATGTTTTATCCCGGTTATGTGCTGGTGCAAATTGAATGTGACGAGCGCGGGCATATTCCCGATAACGTTTTTCACATGATTAAGTCTACGCCGAAGGTGACCGGCTTTGTTGGTGGACACAATCCCACGCCGCTGACGCCTCAGGAAGTGGATCAGATTGTTCACAACGTGACTGAAGCGGCTGAGAAACCGAAGCCGAAGTTTTCGTATGCATCCGGCGAAACAGTGCGAATCAAGTCGGGACCATTTCAGAGTTTTACCGGCAAAGTTGAAGAGGTTAACGAAGACAAGTCGACACTCAAGGTCACCGTTACCATCTTCGGCCGATCGACTCCGGTGGAGTTGAATTTCCTGGACGTCGAAAAGGTCACGTTTGCGGAAGAAGAATGAGGAGTAAGTGCATGAGTGATGAGTGATGAGTGCTGAGTCGCGCGACACGGCTCGTTACTCATAACTCATTACTCATTCAACTGATGAAATAATGGCAAAGAAAATAACAGGTTATATCAAGCTGCAGGTTCCCGCAGGCAAGGCCAATCCGGCGCCGCCAATCGGCCCGGCGTTGGGTCAGCATGGCGTCAACATCATGGAATTCTGCAAGGCGTTTAATTCCAAGACCGCGCAGATGGATCCGGATCTGAAAATTCCGGTGGTGATTACGGTTTACGCTGATCGCTCGTTTACTTTTGAAACAAAGACGCCGCCGGCGGCAGATTTACTGAAGAAAGCGGCCGGGATTTCGAAGGGATCGGGCAAGCCCAACAGGGAAAAGGTGGGCACGATTTCGAAGGCCAAGATTGAAGAGATCGCCAAGACCAAGCTGCAGGATCTGAACACGACCAGTCTGGAGTCGGCGATCAAGACGATTTCAGGCACGGCCCGGCAGATGGGCCTGACGATTGAATAGATTTCGGATTGCGGATTTCGGATTTCGGATTTGCCAGTTTCCGATTCGCTTTGTTAAGAGGGAGAAGAGGTGTCGAGGACGGTTTGCGGATGAGAAATTCGAAATCCGCAGTCCGAAATCCGCAATTCTTCGCATGAACCTCAGGAGTAAGAAATGAAGAAGCACGGCAAGAAATACAACGCCGCGGCCGAGAAGATTGAGGCCGGGCGCAAATACAACCTCGAAGAGGCTGTATCGAAGGTCAAAGAGATTGCTTTCGCGAAGTTTGACGAAACCGTCGAGTTGACCATGTGGCTGGGAGTAGATCCTCGCAAGGCTGACCAACTCGTCCGCGGCACCATCGTTTTGCCTCACGGTCTTGGTAAATCCAAAAGCGTGCTCGTGATCGCCCAGGGCGACAAGATCAAGGAAGCCGAAGAGGCCGGCGCTGATTTTGTCGGCGGCGAGGACATGGTCGAGAAGATCAAAGGCGGCTGGCTCGACTTCGATGCCGTCGTTGCTACTCCCGACATGATGCGACTGGTCGGCGGACTTGGAAAAGTACTGGGCCCGCGCGGCTTGATGCCAAATCCCAAGACCGGCACCGTTACGTTTGACGTGAAAACGGCGGTCAAGGAAACCAAAGCGGGCAAGGTTGAATATCGCGTCGACAAGACCGGCGTGGTCCACGTTCCGGTCGGCAAGGTTTCCTTCGAGGCCGACAAGCTGCGCGACAACGCGAAGATGCTGCTGGAAGCCGTGGTGAAGGCGAAGCCGTCAACTGCCAAAGGCAAGTATGTAAAGAAGGTTAACCTGGCGGCGACCATGAGCCCCGGAGTTTTGGTTGATGAAGCGGCGTACACGAAATAGCGCTGAGGAGCTAAGCAGATGAAGACAAAGGCACAAAAGCAAAAAGATTTGGAAGCTCTGACAGAGCACTTTAAGAACGCGAAAGCGGCGATGGTCGTCGGATTCCAGGGGATGACTGTCGCCAAAGATCAGGATCTGCGCAATCAGTTGCGCGAGGCTGGCGTGAGCTACGAAGTGGTGAAGAACACTCTGGCGCGCAAAGCCGCCGAGGGCACTGCGCTGGAGCCGGCAACCGACCAGTTCAAAGGCGTCACGGCGGTCGCGCTCAGTAATGAGGATCCGGTCAGCCTGTCAAAGGCGATCGCGAAGTTTTCCAAGGCGAACCCGGACATTTTTAAGTTCAAGGTAGGCATCGTCGAGGGCAAAGTGGTGGCGCTCGCCGATGTGGAAGCTATCGCCAGCTTGCCTTCGAAGGAAGAATTGATTTCCAAGGTTTTGTTCTTAATCAATTGTCAGGCGCAGCGACTGGTTACCGTGCTTTCGGCGGTGCCGCGCAACCTGGCGATCGTGGTTAAGCAGATTGGTGATCAAAAGGGCGGGGAAGCCGCTTAACGATTTTTGAGATTTTCAATCTCGAAATTTGAGATTGGGATGCGGAAATAAATCTGCAGATTTGAAATCTGGAAATCTCAGCAATGGTAAGCACAGGGCCGGACGCGGACAACGAGCTCGGCGATAGTCAGGTCGTCTTACGGCTTCGACGTTTCCAGAATTGCGATGCAAACAATTCGAAGAAGCGTTCCGTGGGTTCTCCTGCTGCAGATACAGGGCAGTCAATCAACGTGATCGATTGCCGGAACAACTAACAGCACTCAGGACCCCTAGTTGAGGAGGATAGAAAGGTAATCATGGCAGCAACACGTGAAGATGTTATTGAATTTTTGAAGGGCATGACGCTTCTCGAAGCTTCACAGCTTGTTAAAGAGCTGGAAGAGACTTTTGGAGTTTCGGCGGCGGCAGCAGCGGTAGCAGCTCCGGCAGCTGGCGGCGGCGGTGAAGCAGCAGCGGTGGCCGAAGAGAAGACCGAGTTTGACGTAATCCTGCAGGCAATCGGCAGCAACAAGATCAATGTGATCAAGGTTGTTCGCGAAGTGACCGCGCTTGGATTGAAGGAAGCGAAGGATCTCGTCGAAGCGGCTCCAAAGGCAATCAAAGAAGGCGTTTCGAAGGACGAAGCTGAAACTGTTCGCGCAAAGCTTGCTGAAGCAGGCGCAACCGTCGAAGTGAAGTAACTGTCTGAAGTCGCCAGTCTGGAGTCTGCAGTCAGATCTTTTGTCTGACTCAAGACTCCGTGACTGGTGACCGAGGACTTGTTTGGGCTGGCTTGACACTCTTGATCGTAGTGGTTAAGTTAGGGGAGTATTGAGGCGCTGGCATTTACTCCCAAAAATTTGACGAAGATTCAGCCGCTTTTTTGGTGATCAAGCGGTCGGGGCATTGTGCGCTCTGACCGCGTCTTGGCGTTTCTGGCAATTGTGGATTTCGATTGCGGATTTCGGATTGGTAACGCGTCCGGTGCTCCAGAAATCGGCAATCCGAAATCCGCATTCAGAAATCGAGTAAGGAACCTCTCATGTCTGCAAATCTGCTTCAAACAATAAATACAGGATTGGGAAAACGAACGAGCCAGGCGCCGGTGCGCGTAGACTTTTCGAAAATTTCCACTGCGGTGCGAATTCCGAATCTGATCGAGATTCAGCGCGAATCGTACAACCGATTTCTGCAGATGGATTTTCTGCCGGAAGAGCGCGAGAACACAGGTTTGCAGGCCGTGTTCGAGTCAGTTTTTCCGATCTCGGATTTTCGCGGCACGGCCACGCTCGATTTCGTCGAGTATCAAATCGGCAACTGGCAGTGTAAGTGCGGACGTCTGGAAGGTCTCAACTACCTGCGCGCAAACTGTAAGAGCTGCGGTTCGACCATCAAGGTCAATCCCCTGGCGGCAGGCGAAACGCTTTGCCACAAGTGCGGCACGTTTAATCAGGTCCGCCCACAGCTCTGCGAAAACTGCGGCGAGCCGGTCGGGTCTGAAGCACAAACACGATCAGCAGGAGTGTCAGGAACGCGGCATGAGCTACAGCGTTCCGCTCAAGGTAAAGATTCGGCTCACCGTTTACGACAAGGATCCGGAAACCGAAGTCCTCTCGATTCGCGACATCAAAGAAGAAGAAGTTTTCTTCGGCGAAATCCCGCTTGATGACCGACAACGGTACCTTCATCATCAATGGTACCGAGCGCGTCATCGTTTCCCAGCTTCATCGTTCGCCGGGCGTCTTTTTCAAAAAAGGCCTGATCTATATTGCCAAGATCATTCCTTACCGCGGTTCCTGGGTTGAGTTTGAATACGACCAAAAGAATCTGCTTTACGTTCGCGTCGGCAAGCGAAAGTTTCTGGCGTCGATTTTCCTGCGCGCCCTCGGTCTCTGGTTTGGCAAGGAGATTGACGGCAAGCTGGTCAAGAGCGATTCGCACCTGGAAGAGCGGGTGAAGAATGCGCCGTTTACCGACGAAGACATCCTGCGAGCTCTTTACCAGACGGATGAAATCCGCGTTGAAGATGGCCGATTGATGATCCAGGTTCCCGACGAAGGTCCAACCAGCCTGGTCGGGATGAAGGTCGACTTCGATATCAAGGGCCGCGGTCCGGATCCCATCGTGAAGGCGGGCAAGAAGGTCACCGGTACTTCGCTGGAAGCGTTGCGCAAAGCGGGTATCGGCGAAGTCGAGATGGAGGCTTCGCAGTTTGAAGGCGCCTTTGCCGTTTCTGACATCGTTAACAAAGAGAGCGGCGAGGTCATCCTCGAAGCGAACAACGAAATCACGCCTGCCAAGCTGCAGGAAATCGTCGGCGGTGGGATCGACAGCTTCGCAGTCTTCTTCCCCGAGCGCGACGATATCGGTTCGATTCTTTCGCAGACGCTGAAGAAAGACGTCATCACCAAGCCGGTTGATGCGTTGCTGGAGATTTATCGCAAGATGCGTCCCGGTGATCCTCCGACCGTCCAGACTGCCTACAAGTTGTTGGAAGCGATGTTCTTCGATCCGCGCAAGTTTGATTTCTCGCGCGTGGGCCGTCTGAAGTTCAACATCAAGATGGGCAAGCCGGAGCGCGAACGAATCAATGATTCGTTGCTTTCGGCAAAGGATTTTTACGAAGTGGTGGCTTACGTGTTGAAGATGCGTAAGAACCCTTCCGAGTATCAGGCGGACGATATCGATCACCTCGGCAACCGGCGCGTGCGCGCTGTCGGTGAACTGCTGGAAAACCAGTTTCGCATCGGCCTTGAGCGCATGGAACGCGCCATCAAGGAAAAGATGTCGATCCATCAGGAAATGCAGACCACGATGCCGCGTGATCTGATCAACGCCAAGCCGGTAACTGCGGCGGTGCGCGAGTTCTTTGGTTCCAGTCAGCTTTCGCAGTTCATGGACCAGACGAATCCGCTCTCCGAGATTACGCACAAGCGCCGTCTCTCGGCCCTTGGACCAGGCGGACTATCGCGCGAACGCGCCGGATTCGAAGTCCGCGACGTTCACCCGACTCACTACGGCCGCATCTGCCCGATTGAGACGCCTGAAGGTCCGAACATCGGATTGATTTCGAGTCTTTCCTGTTTTGCGCGCATCAATGAGTTTGGTTTCATCGAAGCTCCTTACCGGAAGGTCATCGACGGCAAGGTGGTCGAATACGTTCGCATTCTCAACGGCGGCGATACGAAGCTAAAGCCCGGCGAGCATATCGCGCTGGAAGAAGTTGAAAAGGCCAACCGCAAGGTGGGCGCCGGCGGAAAGAAAGCTGAGTCGGAGCCATGGCCGTTTTATCTGACGGCCTGGGAAGAAGACAAGCACGTCGTCGGACAGGCCAACATCGAGTTGGACGAAACGGGCTACATCGTCAACGAACGCAACGCCTCGCGTAAAGCCGGTGAGTTTATTCTCGCCCTGCGCAAGGACATCGAATACGTCGACGTTTCGCCGAAGCAACTGGTTTCAGTCGCTGCGTCGCTGATTCCGTTCCTTGAAAACGACGATGCGAACCGCGCGTTGATGGGTTCAAACATGCAACGCCAGTCAGTGCCTCTGCTGCGAGCCGAAGCTCCCTACATCGGCACCGGCATGGAGCAAACTACCGCGCGCGATTCCGGCGCGGTGGTAGTGGCGAAACGCGACGGCGTAGTCGACTACGTTGACTCCGAACGCGCGATCATCAAGGCCGATCACAACGTTGACGGCACGATTTCGCGTGAAGTGACTGCAGACATTTACACGCTGATCAAGTTTAAGCGTTCGAACCAGAACACCTGCATCAATCAACGTCTGATCGTGCACGTGGGCGAACGAGTGCAAAAGGGCCAGGTCATCGCCGACGGCCCCTGCACGGATCGCGGCGAGCTGGCCCTTGGCCGAAACGTGCTGGTGGCCTTCATGCCATGGCGCGGTTACAACTTCGAAGACGCGATTCTGGTTTCCGAGCGTCTCGTGAAGGACGACTACTACACTTCGATTCATATCGAAGAGCTCGAAATCGAGGCGCGCGACACCAAGCTCGGCCCCGAAGAAATCACGCGCGACATTCCGAACGTGGGCGAGAACATGCTGCGCGATCTGGACGACAGCGGCATCATTCGCATCGGCGCCCAGGTCAAACCCGGATCGATCCTCGTCGGCAAGGTTACGCCGAAAGGTGAAACGCAACTGACCGCGGAAGAGAAACTGCTGCGTGCAATTTTCGGCGAAAAGGCAGGCGACGTAAAAGACGCTTCGCTCGTTTCACCTCCGGGAATCGACGGCACAGTGGTCAACGTCCAGGTCTTCACGCGCAAGGGACAGGAGAAGGATTCGCGCTCTCTGGCAATCGAGCAGGACGAAGAAGATCGCCTGCGGCGAGACCTCGAGGACGAAATCCGCATTTTGCGCGAGCAGCGCGATCAGCGCATCAGCGAACTGCTGGAAGGCCGCAAGCTTTCAGCCGACCTGACGGTGAATCGCGAAGTGGTTCTGCCCAAGGGTGAGAAGATCACGCGGGAAATGCTCGCCGGCATCGAAGCCAAAGTGCTCAGAAAGGTGCAGGTAGCTGCGGATCGCGGAGACGTCGGCGCGGAAATCAAGGAATACGAAGATCGCACTGAGCGTCAGATCAAGATTCTCTCGGATATCTACGAAGAGAAGATCGCCAAGCTTCGTCAGGGTGACGAGCTTGCGCCAGGCGTGATCAAGATGGTCAAGGTCTTCATCGCCATGAAGCGCAAGCTTTCCGTGGGAGACAAGATGGCCGGCCGCCACGGTAACAAGGGTGTCATCGCCCGGATTCTTCCGGAAGAGGACATGCCTTATCTGCCCGACGGTACTCCAGTTGAAATCGTGCTCAACCCGCTCGGCGTGCCTTCACGTATGAACGTGGGGCAGATTCTGGAAACGCACCTTGGCTGGGCGGCGCGCGTTCTTGGTCTTCACTTTGCGACGCCGGTATTCGACGGCGCTACGGAGAAAGAGATCAAAGCGAAGCTCAGAGAGGCCGGCGCGCGAGCTACCGAACTAGGTTTGCCGGAAATCGTTAACGAGTCGGGCAAGGCAATTCTTTACGACGGACTGTCGGGCGAGCCGTTTGAGCAGAAGGTAACGGTTGGTTACATCTACATGCTCAAACTTTCCCACCTGGTTGACGACAAGATTCATGCTCGCTCGATTGGGCCATACAGCTTGATTACGCAACAACCGCTCGGCGGCAAGGCGCAATTCGGCGGCCAGCGATTTGGAGAGATGGAAGTGTGGGCGCTCGAAGCTTACGGCGCGGCCTACATTCTTCAGGAACTCCTGACGGCGAAGTCAGACGACGTGGCTGGCAGATCGAAGATTTATGAGGCGATTGTGAAAGGCGAAGCGGATTTCGATCCGGGCTTGCCTGAGTCGTTCAACGTTCTGGTGCGCGAGCTTCAATCGCTCTGCCTCGACGTTGAATTGATCAATAAGAAGGTCCCGGGCACGCAACGGTGACGGAACCGAAGAAGGCGTTGGAGAAGCGTTGATTACCAGCGCCGTAGAAGGGTAAGTCAGAATTTCGAATGTCGGATTGCGATATGTGCGGATTGATTTCCGCGAAATTTGAAATCCGAAATCCGAAATCCGAAATGGAGAACGACGTGTTTCGATTTCAACAAGAGAAGACGCAATTAGCTCCTGATTTTGAGGCAATTCGAATTTCGCTGGCTTCGCCGGAAAAAATCCGGCACTGGTCACATGGCGAAGTAACGAAGCCTGAGACGATCAACTACCGCACCTTCAAGCCTGAGCGCGATGGACTTTTCTGCGCGCGCATCTTTGGACCGGTAGCTGATTGGGAATGCCTCTGCGGGAAGTACAAACGCATGAAGCATCGTGGAGTGATCTGCGACAAGTGCGGCGTGGAAGTCACGCAGGCAAAAGTGCGCCGCGAGCGTCTGGGCCATATCGACCTGGCCAGCCCGTGTTCGCACGTCTGGTTCTTCAAGGGACTCCCGTCGCGCATCGGCCACCTGCTCGATATTCCTCTGCGCGAGCTGGAGAAGGTCCTCTATTTTGAATCCTACATCGTGATCGATCCGGGCGACGTCACCGGAATCAAAGAACGTGAGCTGCTCTCCGACGAGCGTTATCGCGAACTCGTGCGCGACTATCCCGCCCAGTTTGTCGCCAAGATGGGCGCCGAAGCGATCAAAGAACTGCTGGGGATGGTGAAGATCGAAGAGTTGGCGATCGAGCTGCGCAAGCGGATGAAGGAAGAGACGTCGCAGCAGAAGAAGCTCAAGTATTCGAAGCGTCTTAAAGTTGCGACCAGCTTTCTCAAGTCAGGGAACAAACCGGAGTGGATGATTCTCGACGTCATTCCGGTAATTCCACCTGAGCTGCGTCCTCTCGTGCCTCTCGATGGCGGACGTTTTGCCACCTCTGATCTCAACGATCTCTATCGTCGCGTCATCAATCGCAACAACCGTCTGAAGAAACTGATGGAGTTGCGCGCGCCTGAAGTTATCGTCCGCAACGAAAAGCGCATGCTGCAGGAAGCGGTTGATGCGCTGTTTGACAACGGACGTCGCGGTCGCGTTTTGCGCGGAGTTAATAATCGTCCGCTGAAGTCTTTGAGCGGAACGCTCAAAGGTAAGCAGGGTCGTTTCCGTCAGAATCTGCTCGGCAAGCGCGTCGACTATTCAGGCCGTTCGGTGATCGTGGTTGGTCCAGAGCTGAAACTGCATCAGTGCGGACTTCCGAAGAAGATGGCACTCGAGCTGTTCAAGCCGTTCATTTATAACCAACTCGAGAAGCAGGGACACGCAGCGACGATCAAGCAGGCCCGCGAGATGGTCGAACGCCAGGAGCCCGTGGTTTGGGACATCCTCGAAGAAGTTATTCGCGAGCATCCGGTGCTGCTGAATCGCGCGCCGACGCTGCATCGTCTGGGCATCCAGGCGTTTGAGCCGGTGCTGGTTGAAGGCAAGGCCATCAAGATTCACCCGCTCGTCTGTACCGCTTTCAACGCGGACTTCGACGGCGATCAGATGGCAGTGCACATTCCGCTCTCGCCTGAAGCGCAGATTGAGGCCGCGGTGCTGATGCTTTCGAGCAACAACATCCTGAGTCCGGCGAGCGGTCAGCCCATCGCGGTTCCTTCGCAGGACATCGTGTTGGGAATTTATTACCTGACGCGCGACAAGCCCGGAGCGAAGGGCGAAGGCCGCGTGTTTGCATCACTCGAAGAAGTGTTGCTCGCGCTCGACGCCAAAGAAGTAACCACGCAGACACCGATCAAGCTGCGCATCTCCGGCGACTTGATTGATCTGACGCAGGAACACGACACGCAGGACATTCTGCGCGCCGCAGTTCAGGAGAACGTACGCCGCGTGGTGAACACCACTGTCGGCCGCGTAATCTTCAACGATTCAATCCCGGCGGGTCTGCCGTATTTCAACGGCACGCTTGAAGAAGAAGGGCCTGACCTCGCTGGTAAACTATTCGCACATTCGTCTCGGCCATGAGATGACCGTCAAGATGCTCGACGATCTCAAGAATCTCGGCTTCCTCTACGCAACTCGCGCCGGCATCTCGATCGGCATTGACGATCTCGTCACGCCGGATGCGAAGAAGCCTTTGGTTAACAAAGCCGAGAAGGACGTGATCGCGGTCGAGCAGCAGTATCTCGACGGAGTAATCACCTCCGGTGAACGCTACAACAAAGTCATCGCCATCTGGTCTGAAGTGACTGACAAGGTCGCCAAGGAAATGTTCAAGGCGATGGACGAGCGCGAGAAATCCTCGGGCGAACTCAATCCAATCCTCGTCATGAGCGATTCGGGAGCGCGAGGCAGCGCCCAGCAGATTCGCCAGCTGGCCGGTATGCGCGGACTGATGGCCAAGCCTTCGGGCGAAATCATCGAGACGCCCATCAAGGCAAACTTCCGCGAAGGTCTGGACGTGTTGCAGTACTTCATTTCAACCCACGGCGCGCGTAAAGGTCTGGCCGATACGGCACTGAAGACAGCCGACTCGGGTTACCTGACCCGGCGTTTGGTTGACGTGGCCCAGGACGTGATCATCAGCGAGCCCGATTGCGGAACGGTGCGCGGAATTTCCGCCAGCGCCATCGTTGAAGGCGGCGAGGAAATCGAATCGTTGCGTGACCGCATCGTCGGTCGTATCGCTCTCGAAGAGGTAATTGACCCGGTTGAGGGCCGCGTCATCGTTGAGGGCAACTCGGAGATTGATGAAGATCTTTCATCCGAGATTCAACGTTCGGGCGTGCAGCGAGTGCGCATTCGCTCGGTGCTGACTTGCGAGTCGCGTCGCGGCTGCTGCATCAAGTGCTACGGCAGAAACCTGGCTACCGGCCGACCAGTGGAAATTGGTGAAGCGGTCGGCGTTATCGCCGCACAGTCAATCGGTGAGCCGGGCACCCAGCTCACGATGCGCACGTTCCACATCGGTGGTACCGCGCGTCTTGAAGAGTCTTCCAAGCACGAAGCGCGACAGGACGGCACGATCAAGTATCTCGAACTGCAAACGGTAAAGAGCCGCAAGGGCGAGCGCATTGCCATGAATCGCAATGGCTCGATCACGATTGTGGACGATCGCGGTCGCGAAGCGGCGCGCTATCAAATCGTTTACGGCGCGCACATTCTGGTGGAAGACGGCGCTCGAGTTACCCAGGATCAGTTGCTGGCAACATGGGATCCATTTACCTTCGCCATCCTGACGGAAGTTGCCGGCCACATTAAGTATCAGGACCTGAAGGAAGGCGTTACTTACGACGAGGAAGTGGACGAAGTCACCGGCCAGTCGCGCATGGTTGTTAAAGACTCGCCTGACGAGAAGAAACAACCGCGTATCGAAATTCGCAACGCCAGCAACAAGGTGCTGAAGACTTACCAGATGCCGGTGCGGGCGAACCTGATGATTACCGACGGCGAGAATGTCGAACCGGGCGACATCATTGCGAAGATTCCGCGCGAAACAACCAAGACCAAGGACATCACCGGCGGTTTGCCGCGCATCGTCGAACTGTTCGAAGCGCGACGACCGGCGGAAACTGCGGTCATGTCGGAAATTGACGGTACGGTCATGCTTGGTCCAATTGCCAAGGGCAAACGCAAGCTGATTATTACCGGCGACGATGGGGAAGAGCGCGAGTATGACATCCCGCGCGGTACGCACATCAACGTGCAGGAAGGCGATCGCGTCCGCGCCGGCGAAGCATTGATGGACGGCCCGCTCAATCCACACGACATTCTGCGCGTGCTGGGAATGCAGCGGCTCCAGGAGTATCTCGTCAACGAGATCCAGGAGGTCTATCGTCTGCAGGGTGTGAACATCAACGACAAGCACATCGAAGTGATCGTGCGTCAGATGTTGCGCTGGGTGAAGATCAAGGAAGTTGGCGATACAGACTTCCTGCTCGAGGAGCAGGTGGATCGTTTCCGCTTCACTGACGAAAACGAACGCGTGGTTAACTACCGACGGCGAAGTGGCCCAGGCCGAACCGCTGTTGCTCGGAATCACCAAAGCATCGCTTTCGACAGACTCCTTCATCTCGGCAGCATCGTTCCAGGAGACGACCCGCGTGCTTACCGAAGCGGCCATCTCCGGCCGCATCGATTACCTGCGCGGCTTGAAGGAAAACGTGATCATGGGACGGTTGATTCCTGCCGGAACCGGCATGGAGTATTACCGCAACGTGGACATCGCTCGCGATGAAACGATCGAGCAGGCGCGCGAACGCGATCTCGACGACTTTCCGGATATCGTCGGCGGCCAGGACGTGCCGGTGACAACCGGTCGGCCGCCGCTTGGTCGTAACGCCGGCTGATAGCGAAGTCGAAGAAGTACCGGAGTAGGCAGCAGGACAGACTTCCCAGTGTCTATGGAAGCGCAGAGACTCTGCCTGCATCTCGCGGGCTCATAAGATGGACAGGCAGGAATGCGTGTCCTACAAAAGGAAGACCGGCATGGATTAAGTCCCCGCCGGTCTTCTTCGTTTGGTGCGCACGTGCCGCAGAGTCATCCTGGCGCGTTAGCAAACATCAGTCTAAGCTTTCGTTGTTCCCCCAGCACCGCTCTCGCCGCAACGATTGAGGAGCGACTCGATACGCTAACGTTCCTCCCGCCGCTGAATCGACGAATGAGACGATTGGAATCGAAGTAAAGACGGTTCTCAACGGCCGGACTCGCTTCGAGTTTTTCAAAATAGAAAATCAGTTGTTCCGCAGGGTTGAAGATGTATTCAACATACTCCTGCCGGTTAGATCTGGTCGTCGTCACGCTGATCTTGAGTAACCGGTTCGGATAAGGATTTTTCTCACGGTCCCCGAATGTGTAATAAAACTTAACCACGGTGCGATAGATTCCCACTGCCGGCCACGACTTATCGCCTTTGTTTATGACCAGCTCGTTACAATAAATTCCGTTGCCTTCCTCGACGCGCTCGCTCTCAGCGATTTGTTCATTGATTTGCCTGGCGAGCCGACCAGTGGCCGCTATCCGCTTATCACCCGGCTGCGCGGAAATCAGCATGATGCAGCTCAGGCAGGTAATTAGAACGAAGAGAGCTCGCCGGCCTGGGCCACCAGCACAGTCAATCCACTTCGGAAACAAGCGCATTCCTCGAATCTCCTTCGCATGAAAACCTGAATGGAGCGGAGATGATAATTGAAGTGGACCAAACAAAACAGCTATTCATTGACGAGGCAGCGCGTTGCAGTTCGCTGAGTATGATCAGGCAGCCCGGGTAGTTGATCGGGTTGCTGAGACAGTCGTGTTGATCAATAAATAAGCCGGAGGCCGGGGCCCCAGCCTCCGGTCGGCGGAGACATTCAGCCTCTCGGGTCACTGTCCTCACCCCAGCAACCCATCGCCAGTGAGCAAAATTTACCTCGTCTGGAATCATTTATGCAAGGGTGGATGAGGCATGACTTGCCCCGTCCTCCCTCAAAAGAAACCCCCTTCAGATGGTTCTGCCACCCTGCCGAGTGACCATGCAAAATTTTTGCAACGTTTTGAAAGAACCGTTGCTGCGGGGCGGTTGACGAACTCACAAGGATAGCTAAAATGCGGGGTAACGGTGCTGGTTGCTGGGGTGAGGACAGTGACCAATTGAGGCTGAATGTCTCCACCAACCGATTGAGGCCGGGCCAAAACCCGGCCTCTCGGTTTTTAAGGGCTGTTGAATCAACTCTCGACAGTGCCGCCGAATCAAGGCCTCAAGCGATTAGGGCTAAAAGATAACTCTCTCCGCTTCGCTCAACCAGGGATGTGCTGATGAACGGAATCAGCGCCAGGGCGGAGGAGCGCTGTTTCGCCGGCGCCGGAATAAAATGAATTCGACGGATGCGGCGTTTTTCGATGCGCTCGATAATGAATGTCATCGCCTTCATATCTGATCGTGTCACCTTCCTGCAGCAAGCGGCCCGCACGCGCCAGCAGGAATCCAGCCAGGGTTATGTAACCACCTTCTTCCGGCAGCTGCATTTTTAGTCGGCGGTTGGCATCGCGGACTGTAAGCATGCCGCTGAGCAAGTAACTACCGTCTGCTTCGCTGGAGATCTGCGCGCGCACCTCCTCGTCGAATTCATCGTTGATCTCGCCAACGATCTCTTCCAGTAAATCTTCGAGCGTTACGATGCCCTCAATCCCGCCGTGTTCATCTATCACGATCGCCAGATGCGTGCGCGACGATTGCATTAGTTTCAAAGCTGCACCCAGCTTCAAGGTTGCGGGAATAAACTGCGGCGGGTGAAGCAGGCTTTCCAGCTTGAAAGCAACCGGATGCGAGTGCTCAAGGTACGGCTCCAAATCTCTGCGGAAAAGAACACCGACAATTTCGTCAATGCGCTCACGGTAGACGGGCAAGCGGGAATAGCCGAGAGTGCGGAACGCCAATTTCACTTGTTCCAGCGTGGCGTTTAGTGGCACAGCGTCGACTGACATTCGCGGAATCATTGCCTCGCGCACTTCAGCGTCGGAAAAATCAAAGACCCGATCGATCAACTTTTGTTCGTCCGCTTCCAGATGTCCACTTTGCCGTGAGAGATCCACTAACTGGCGTAATTCGTCTTCTGTATAAATCGAGGCGTGATCTCCGGAAGGATGGAGCCCAAACAAACGAACTGTGCGGGTGCCGGCCCAATCAAGCAACCGGATTGGATAAGAAAATGTCTTGTAGAAAACTTGTAGTGGCAGCGCAATCGCCAGCGCGGTCTTTTCGGCCCGCTCGAGGGCCAGTGTTTTGGGTGCGAGTTCGCCCAGCACGATATGAAGAAATGTGATGATGCTGAAGGCGATGGTGAAAGCAAGCGTATGCAACAACGTGTCAGAGATACGGCCTCGCAGCGGGATCTCAAGCAAGTGGGCTATCGCTGGTTCGCCGAGCCAGCCGAGGGCCAACGATGAGAGTGTGATACCAAGCTGCGTCGCTGAAATATAAGCATTCAAGTTGTCTATCAATTTCAGCAGTAACCTTGCTCGCTGGTTGCCTGCTTCAGCGAGCGCGACAATACGGGACCGGCGCACGCCCACCAGAGAAAATTCGGAAGCCACAAAGAATCCGTTGGCCAGGACGAGAAGAACCACAATGACGATGTTTAAGACTGAAACCATCTTTCAATGCTAAAGGCTGGACGGTTTGTTGGGCAAGCACGGTGGAAAAACTTCATTCCTGATCCTGCCGTAACAGCTAGAAGTGGCGTATCGTTTGAGAATCCGTGCTTAGCTTAGTAACAGGAGTGGCGAGAATTGTTTGAAGTCAGCAATGGTTGAGAGGTAGCCTATACTTCGAGTCGTTCAGGAGTGAAGAAAGCAGTCAAAGAGTTGATATGGAACTAGGTCGAGTCAGCGCCATCTTTCGTTACCCAGTTAAATCGATGGCCGGTCAGTCGCTGGATGTTGCCAGGCTTGGGTTGCATGGCATCGAGGGCGACCGCAGGCTGGCTTTTCGTAAACTCAATGACAAGAGTGGGTTTCCATGGCTGACAGCGAGCAAGTTACCGGAGTTACTCCTCTATAAACCATTCGGCTTGGACCGCGACAACGCTGAAATCCCAACGCACGTACGCACTCCGGACGGGAAGGAACTCGAAATCCTGGGTGACGAACTCCGGGAGGAAGTCTCGATCCGGTATGGGTGTGGACTCGAATTGATGAATCTCAAACATGGCATCTTCGATGAAGCCAGTGTTTCCGTAATCACTCCTCGCACAATTCGTGGCGTAGAGCGCGAGTCGGGTCGTAATCTTGACCTGCGCAGATTTCGGCCCAACGTCGTGATTGAAACCACTAGCGGTGCGCCGTTTGACGAAGACAGATGGGTGGGCCGGACGCTGATCTTTGGTGAAAGCGACAGTGGCGCAGCTGTCAGGGCTACTCTTAGAGATGAGCGCTGTGTGATGGTTAACTTTGACCCGGACACGGCCGCGCGAGATTCTGAAGTGATGAAGACTATTGTTCGCCTGAATGAGAATTGCGCGGGCGTATACGGCACGGTGGTGAGAATGGGCGAGCTTCGGGTCGGCCAAGTAGTGACCCTGGAAGCGTAAGATGTTGGCAATGGCGTCGCTAGTTTCGGTTGAGTGAAGTTGTAGTTAGTATCCAGGAGGCAAAAACGATGAATAGATTTCTTGGGCTGATAATCTGCGCTGTGGGTCTGGTGGGCGCTAGTTGGATTGAAGCGCGAGCCTGCACCTGTGCGTTGCCTCTTTCCAACCTAACTCACAAGCAACAGGTGAAGAAGGCAAAGAACGAATCCTCGGCCGTCTTCGTTGGCAAAGTCATGAAGGTCGTCCGAAATCCTGACGAGTTCGGGGTGTCGGTGAAATTTCAGGTTGATAAAATCTGGAAAGGCAAGCTATCCAGGGATGTAACCATTTTCACTGGCCGGGGTGGCGGGGATTGCGGCTACCAATTTGAAGTCGGTGGCACTTATCTCGTCTATGCTACTGGTGTAAGGGAACGGTTGAGCACCAGCATCTGCCTGAGAACTGCTTCGTGGTCCGTAGACGGAGACGTGAAGCACCTGGGTAAGGGCAGACGACCCGTTAGTTAATCGAACAACCTGAGACTGCGCGTAGAACTCGGCACCGTCGCAATCGTGCATTGAGTAACCAACCACCAAAACACGGTGTTGTGATCGTATTGATTCGTCTCTTGACGTTTAGAATAACGCGCGAGGAATTTCTTCACTTCAATCACGATCGTTACGCTCACCATGCTGAAGCTTGAAAGAGCCATATTCGATGTGATGGGCGGACTGCGTGGCGGGGGGACCGCGAATGATTGTGCTTACGCCGGGCTGGTGACGCTCACACTTGTATCAATGCTTCTGTTTATCCCGTTGGTGATCAGTTACATAGATTTCTCGGCATGGACGCGGATGAGGAAGTGAGTTGTAAACTAAGGGAACACCGCGTCGGCGATTCTGCGGCATCTCGAGTTTTGAAGAATCGTTGTGTGTTTGAGGACGCGCCGGACATAATCTGGGAGAACAGTGGGAGTGAGGGCATAGCCTTCGCTTGTGACTGAGCGTCGTGACTCTATGTACCGAAACCTGGACTCTGAAAAAATTCTTGACACCATCGAAACGCTGCGCCGAAGAATTGACGAGCGATTCCCCAGCTCTGGTTTAGGAAGAGTTTGTGAGGAGTTGCTGAAGATAGCCGGCGAATCACACCGGCGCTGTGCCTGGATTGGGAAGCCACTCAGGTCTTTGCGATTTACCACGGGGGCCCTGGTTACGATCATCGTCATGGGCTTGTTGGTTGTGCTGGTGAATGCCTCCTGGCCCAGGAACGGCTTCGACCTGATCGTGCTCGTTCAGGTGTCCGAGGCCGGCTTAAACGTTTTCCTTCTGCTGAGCGCGGCGATTTTATTCCTGGTCACGGCGGAAACGCGCATCAAGCGTCGCCGGGCGCTCAAGGCAATTCACGAGTTGCGTGCATTAGCGCACGTGATAGACATGCATCAGTTAACCAAGGATCCTGAGCGGCTCCTGGCCAGTCGGACGCAAACTCTTTCGTCGCCGAAGCAGAACCTTAGCCCGTTTGAATTAGGAAGGTACCTGGATTACTGCAGTGAAATGCTTTCTCTGATTGGGAAGCTCGCCGCCCTGTACGTGCAGAAGTTTGATGACCCGGTGGCGCTCGCCGCGGTCAACGAGGTGGAAGATTTAACGAACGGGCTCTCGCGAAAGATTTGGCAGAAGATCATGATTATCAATTCGGGTTCGGTAAGAGAGGGTGCTTAATTTCAACTCAACCGTCCGTTAGTCAACTCATGCTTCAGCATCACATTGAATGACCCGATACTTATCAACCTGAGTAATCATCGAGGTGAACTGAGGGCCTGTCTGAAAGTCGAGAGAAGATATTGGCAATAGACGAGAAACGCGAGATGTTGCGCCATCTCCTTGCTACGGTCGCATATCGCGGCGGTGTAGCCGTATCGGGCGCGCCGGAAAATTTTGCGGTGTTTCGGATTGATGAAGAGACACGGACTCCTGGAGAAATTTTGGCGCACATTGGCGATTTGCTTGAAGGGTCCGTCTATTTACTCAAAGGCGAAATGGTCTATCTACACTGTTCACCCTTGCAATGGAATGAGGAGGTGTCGCGATTCTTCTCCGCCGCGAACCGATTGGATTCATACCTGGCCTCGGACGCGCCTCTGGCATGCGCTGTTGAGAAACTGATTCAAGGCCCTATAGGC
The DNA here is from genome assembly GCA_963724185.1 of Pyrinomonadaceae bacterium. Taxonomy (GTDB): domain Bacteria; phylum Acidobacteriota; class Blastocatellia; order Pyrinomonadales; family Pyrinomonadaceae; genus PSRF01. The sequence goes on from CAVRTN010000004.1 coordinate 2,020,365, forward strand.
GACGCCCTGACTCACGTCGGGCAGCTCGTGATGTTGCGCCGCCTGGCGGGAAAGCCGGTTCGGGCTGAGAGCTATTTCACTGCGGAAATCGTTGCCGGTGATGTTAGTGAAGAGTCCTTCACAGCGGTCGATTAGTTGAGCGTTTCACTGGGATACGCCTTAAGAGGTGAACACGCGTAGCGACGAGTTTACTCAAAAACACTTCAGCCGCCAATGAAGCCCGGCGGTCTATAACTGCTACCGTCAAGCATCGTTGGCCGGCTGAATGTCTTACTGCTCTCTACTCAAACGGACCGGCGGGTTTCAAACTCCAAACCCTATTGGTACCGCTCCCGCGAGAGACTGTTCACGTATTACTGCTGTCCCTTGTCGTGCGTATCAGCGCCGATGGCCGTCACCGCGCTTGACCCACCGTTGCCGGCGAAGCGGTTGTTGCCGAAGGAGTTGATCGTTCCCGACGTGCCGTTGGCGGTATTGAAGACGATATCAGAGTTTGCCACTCGCATCGTACCTCCGGCCGCCTGAAGCAGACCCGTCCCGTTGTTCGAAACGCGGCTGTTGGTTACTTGCATCTCAGCTGCACCGAACGGACCCTCGACGCCGAGGCCATGATTGGTGTTGTTTGAGATGACTGAGTTGCTCACGATCATGCGGGCGCCACTGCTGGCGACGATGCCGAAGGCGCAGTTGTGCACGCGCACGTTGTCGATGGCGGCGTCAATGCGTGTACCCCCTGCAGAGGGGAAGATGACGATGCCGGTGCCGGACATGTTCCGCACGGTTGTATTGGTCACGATGAGGCGTCCGCCTCCGCTTCGTACGTCCTCGATGCCGCGACCGACGCCGGCGTTCGAGCCGTCCAGGACGCAGTCCTCAACGAAGACTTCGCTGCCAGCCGAGGCCACGCCGCCACTAATGCGGATGGAACGTATTCCCGACGAAGCATTGCCGCCCGAACCGCCCGATCCATTGATGTTCAAGTTACGCAAACGCACCGACTTCTGTGCTTCGCCGGCGGCGGTGAAGTTGTCGAAGGCGATGGACACGCCGGTCGTTGCGGCGTGGAGGATCGAGCCGTAGCCCTGACCCTGTGTGCCTTCAATAGTGATCGACTTGGTGATCGTCACCGCGCCGAACCCTCCGGGATCAAGCGTGCTGATTTCGCCGTGGACGGCCGTCTTCGAGATGGCGCCCGCGTAGGTCTTGCAGGGGGCGGTGCGGCTGCAGGGGTTGACGTCGTCGCCGACGCCGGAGACCCAGGTGCGTGTGGCTTGCGCTTGAGCCAGGGAGCACAGGGCCATGATGAACAGGGCGCACGTGAGAGCCCTAAGGGTGTTGGTTTTCATTGTCATTTCTCCTTATAGGTATCATTATTCTCCTCATAGAAATTTGGGCGACTGAACTTCTTACTGCTCAATGCACGAACGGCCCGCCAGGGATTAAACTCCAACCCCTGTCGAGCCGTTCCTGCAAGAGCCTAACTCACGTATTACTGTTGACCCTTGTCGTGCGTATCAAGGCCGATGACCGTCACGGCGCTTGACCCGGCGTTGCTGAAGAAGCGGTTGTTGCCGTGCGAGTTCACCGTCCCCACCGTGCCGTTGGCGGTGTTAAAGGCGACGGTCGAGTTGGCGATGCGTACGGTGCCGCCCGCTACCTGCGAGATGCCGACGCCGTTATTCATGATCTGGCAGTTGTCCACTATCATCTCGGCCGTGCCGACCGGGCTCTCGACGCCGATGGCGTGGTTGGTGTTGCCTGAGAGGACCGAGTTGGTGATGGACATTCGCGAGCCGCTGCTGGCGACGATGCCGAAGCCGCAGTTGTGCACCCGCACGTTGTCAATCGTCGCACTGACGCGGGTCGAGCCGCTCGCCGGGAAGACGACGATTCCCGCCCCGGCCATGTTCCTGATGGTGGTGTTCGTGACGGTCAATTCGCCGCCGCCGCTCCGGACGTCCTCGATCCCGCGGCCGGGGTTGCCTCGTGATTGGTCAATGACGCAGTCCTCGACGAAGACCTCGCTACCGGCCGAGGCGACGCCGCCGCTGATGCGGATGCCGCGCAATCCCAGGACGGCGGCGCTGGCGCCGCCCGAGCCGTTGATGTTGAGATTGCGCAAGCGCACCGTCTTCTCCACCTCGCCGACCGCGGTAAAGTTGTCGAAGGCAATCGAAACGCCGGTCGTCCCCGAGTGGAGGATGGAGCCGTAGCCCTGACCCGCGGTACCTTCAATAGTGATCGACTTGGTGATGGTCACCGCGCCGAACCCGCCCGGATCGAGCGTGCTGATTTCGCCATGGACGGCCGTCTTAGAGATGGCGCCCGCGTAGGTCTTGCAAGGGGCAGTGCGGCTGCATGGGTTGACGTCGTCGCCGACGCCGGAGACCCAGGTGCGTGTCGCTTGGGCCTGAGCCAGGGAGCACAGGGCCATGATGAAGAGGGCACACGTGAGAGCCCTCAAGGTATTGGTTTTCATTATCGTTCTCCTCATAAATTGGGGTTGGGTAAGGGCGTTGCCCGTGGACGTGGTCCGGCCGCGGTCGGCAACGCCGAGAACTGTAAATAGAATGCTAAAGGTGCGAAAAATTCGTGTCTCCTTCGCTAGAGTGCGCAGGTGGCGACAGTGCGCAGGTGGCGACGCCGCTACGGTTTGACGACGATGTCGCCGGCGCCGTCGTCTGTGTCGATGAAAAGGTAAGCCGCGAAGGGGAACGACTTGATGCTAATTTTATCTTCTCTCGGCATCTCAAATCCCACGTCGTCCCTTCGCTCGGCGTCGGTTGCCCACCAGCGCAGTCCCACGCCAGGATCGTCTTTCCACTCGGCGTCCGAGGGCGTCCACGTCCTGTCAATTGGCTTATAGATGCCCCAAGTCAACCTGTCCGGCTCGCGCTCTTTGTCGCTGTTATCCTCGACTGTGAGCAATACGCGCTGCCCGATCAGGAAGTGAATGGTGGATTCGCGGACGATGCCCTCCATCACTGCAAGGTTTTTAATCACGCTCATGTCGTCAAACGCCACGAGCATGGAAAAACCGTCGTACTTTTCTTCCCGAGAGCCGTCGCCATCCACGTCGGTATAGACGATCTGGGCTTGGTCGCTCAGAAACAAGGTGCCGGTTGCGCCACCGCCATCCAGCGTCTTTGCCTCGAACTCAACATACTTCAGGTTCTTATCACCGAGAGTAAACTGGTACTTGCCACTGGCCGTTGACTGCGCGCCAGCCGTTGCGGCGCCCATCAGGAACAGCGCCAGGGTTGAAGCTAAGCTAATGAACCTCACGTGAGAACTCCTTACTTTCTTGTACGTCGAAAGGTGCTAACGGGTGGTTCCAAAATGGGAAGGCCCGTCTCAACTGTGCGAAAACCGCAAAATATTATGCGGAATTGCTTTTTTCCGCAAGCCCTAGCGGGAGGCCAGGGCAGGCCTGGAGACGCGGCGTCAGATGTGATCCTCAGAGTGACAGGGCCAACCCGCCCCGTTCACCAGGGTTGAGCCACTTTTATCGTTCGGCGACGTCCGGAAACTGGAGCTTTTTCTCGTAATCTGATAACCGTTGTCCGACATAGACGTACGTTGAGACGCAGCGCTGTTTGGAGACGAACAATGAGAGAAGATATCGGGCGGGTTGGTAACGCATTAATCCTGCTATTGCTAATAGCAGGCGGTGCATTCGGTAAGGACGAGATCGTTAAGAACACAATCGACTCAGAAGGAAAAAAGCGCTCCTACTATCTATTCGTCCCGAAGTCTGATAAGCCCACGGAGCCTGCCGCGTTGATCGTCATGCTGCACGGCAGCGGTCGCAACGGCCGGGTTCTCCTCGAACACTGGCAGAAACTCGCGCAGCGTGAAGGGGTCATCCTGGCGGGACCGGACTCGCGAAGCTCCTCCAGCTGGGCCATCCCCGAAGACGGCCCGGGGTTCCTGCGCGATCTCGTCGAGGAAATCAAAGCTAAACAGCCTGTCGATCCGCGCCGCGTGTATTTGTTTGGCCATTCGGCAGGCGCCATCTTCGGACTATTTATATCTGCGCTCGAATCGGAGTACTTCACGGCAGCGGCAGTCTCCGCGGGTGCCATTAAGAAGGAAAACTACTCGCTGATCGATCAGTCGGAGCGCAAAGTTCCCGTCGCGTTGTTCGTTGGTACGAAAGACCCACTGTTTCCGCTATCCGAAGTCCGCAGAACGCGGGACGCGTTTGCGGAGCGCGGGTTTCCAGTGAAGCTGATGGAAATTGCAGGCCTGGACCACAACTACTACTCGCGGTCTGCTGAGATCAACGAGCAGGCGTGGGAATTTCTGAAAACACATCGGCTCGCCGCCGCCCCGAAGTATAAGGAACACTTATTCAAACCTAATTGAAGCTTTGGGGGCTTGCCGAATGACAGGAGTTGACAATGGCAACCAGTGAACTTTGGAAGGCACCGGACATCGTCCCTTCAATCACGTATTCAGATCTGCCGCGCGCGATCGAGTGGCTCGAACGCGTGTTCGGCTTTCGCGAGCGCGCGGAATCGCGTTTGACGTGGTCGGGCGGCGGGATGTCGTGGTTCGAGATTGGAGGCGGACTGCTGCATATCGTTATTCCAAACGAGCCATGGAGCTATGATTCAAGTGCGGCAGCGCAGGGCGTGGTGATGAAGGTCTACGTCGACGACGTCGACAAACACTTCGCTCACGCGAAGGCGGAAGGAGCAAAGATTCTCTCGGAGCCGGAGGATGGATTTTGGGGCGGCCGGATCTATCGCGCGTTAGACCATGAAGGTCGTCAATGGGAAATTTCGCAGAGTGGCCGCGATCTCGCGTCCGACCGTTGGCAGTTGTCTCCTGGCGTGACTCGCGGCGTCACCGAGTGACGTAGAGCGACGACGCGTGTAACCGCTGCGCCGCTGACAGCGAGCACGAAAGGTTCAAACCTTGACTCCAATCATCGCACTCATTCTCGGTATTGTTCTCTCGCTGCCCCTCGTCGGCTTCGCCCGCACGCGCCGGCCGGAAGCGGAGAGGCTTATCTATGCCGTGGGGCTCATAGTTACAGCGCTGATCTACGTTGGTTTCGGAGTAGCCGGAGGCGCGAGCGCACAGTGGCTGACTTTTGAAGTCCTCGGCCTCTTGTTCTACGGCGCTGTGGCGTGGGGCGGGTTCAAAGGCCGGCCCTGGCTACTGGCGTTGGGTTGGGTCGCGCACGTCGCCTGGGACGTACTTTTGCATCTGAGTGGCGCTGGATCAGAATACACGCCACATTGGTATCCGTGGACATGTGTCAGCTTTGATCTGATCATAGCCGCGGCAGTACTTGTTTCGAGCAGGCGTTGACTTGCTGCGCCTACAGAATACGCTCAGCAGTCGCCATAACTTAGGCGCGGCGTTGGGCCAAGTTCCCGAGGACTTCATGAAACTTTCAAACACGCTGCTGGTAGCCACACTCTTATTGTCCTGTTCCTTTATCCAGGCCCAGGAGATTCCGAAGGGCGTCAACTACAAACGGGCGCCAGACGCCGTAAATGCTCTAGCTAAAACAAATCTGGAGAGCGCGCTGGCGAGTTCTGACTCGCTGCCGTCGAATCTATTTGGCCAAGTCGTCGTAGTGGGACCATTGTTGTGGAAGGCCCTTAAACCATCAGCTGATAAAGTGCTGCTCGACGCAATGCCGATCATTGCCATGGTCCAGATACCGGCGCCTGTGGCGGCTGAGGGTAAACGGATCCTCACCGATGATCAGCGGAAGGCATTCTGGAAGCTGTTTCGAACCACCTACAGCAAGGTCAAAGAAGGAAGGATTCGCAAAGGAAATGCCGAGGAGATTAGCTACTACTGGGCAACTATTCCGTTCGATATTGAAGAACCCTTTTGGGTCCTCGAGGCAGGCGGCGAAAGATTCATTGCACATTTCCAGGTAAAGGACGGACAGCCTCGACTCTTCTGGATCGATCTCGTAGGCGACTTGAAAACTCTCAAACCCTAATTGCGCCAGTAACTCATGAGACGAAAAATAGTCATGCTGGCGGTGTCTTTGGTCGTCGTGGTCTTTTTACCCATCACGTTGTTAGGGTTGATTGTGCCGGTGAACGATTACGAAGCGCAGGGCATCAGCGCCGTCGATTGCGATGGGCCGCTCGAGATCATGTTATTGATTGGCCCATCACTCGTAGTCTATGCCGCCGGAGCTATCTACTATGCTGTGCGCCTCAAGCGGGTGAGAAAGAGTGTGTTAACGGGAGTTCTATTGGTTCTTTGCACGCTGATGGTTTTGGCCGCCGGCGGGAAAACCTGGGCGGCTTACCGCGAGAAGAACAAGCCACAGCATCAGGAAACTTGTGGTGATGGCTGGTAGGTTTTAGAAGATGGTGGGCACCCGCACGCGAGACACGGCAAGTAAGGTTAGCGACCTTGGGCGAAAGAGCAATGATTGGACCCGTAGGGTTTCCAGCTGAATCGTTATCTTTGACTGAAGCCTGCCCTCATGTTACAAATTTTGTGGTCTTTTGCTCATGAATTCTCGCCACAACAATCGTTCGCTAATGAACGCCCGACTTGTCCGGGTCATTGCAATTCTCTTCCTTGTCTATACGGGCGTGGAGATTAGTTTCCCACAGTTTTGTGGCGAGGCATCGGGGACTCTCAGCATCACTGCAACAGCTGCAACAAGCGACGTAACGGTTGCCAGAGTTAAAGCTCTAACGCATGACAGTCAAAGTAAACTCCCTTCGGAGCAGCCGTGCGCGGATGAGGACTGTTTCTGTTGCTGCACGCACGTTGTCCCGGGGCGCGGTCTTGCAATGGCCGTTTCGGCAGATGAAACGTCCAGTTTTTCCGGGCAGCGAAAGATAGATTTACCTTCGCCACCACTTCAAAGTCCCTATCACCCTCCACAGGTAGTCTAATCCCTTCAATCTGAATACTGCTTCGGGTTCTGCCGCAGAACTCTTCTTAGACGATTGCCGCCGTGTGCTTGGCCGTCGTCAAGGGGAAATTGCTACAGACTCCGACTCGTGACGTTTCCTGATAGGAAAGGCTACTAGTCATGGTTTTTTTAGGGCGTGCTCCCGCTTCCGGGTCTCGCGCGTGTGCCTTGTTTTTGTCGTTGATTCTCCTGGTGTTGCCCTCGAGCGCGCAACGGCCTGATGTCGCCGCTAACAGCGATCCAATGGTTTCCGATCGTGCGGTGGCGGCGCCGCTCGGCGGCATACTTTCACTCTATTTCGATCCGCTGCAAGGTTCCTCGTCCAGCGATCTCGTGCGGCGGGCGCTTGTTGCCAACGGTGAGTTGTCGGCTGCGCGAATTGAAATCGAGCGGGCGCGAGCGCGGTTGCTGCAGGCTGGTTTAAGACCCAATCCAATTCTCGACATTGAGCAAACAACCGGCAGATACACAGGATCCAATGGTGAGAGCGAAACGAGTGTTGGAGTTGCGCTGCCGCTCGAGCTCGGGGGCAAACGAAAACGACGGATCCAGCTCGCCCAGGCAGAGCTCGAAGCGGTTGAGGCTGAGGTTGCCGATCGCGAGCGGCGACTTGCTGCCGAAGTCCACGCTAATCATATCGAGGCGTTAGCGGCCTTACGCGAGTTAGAGAATCTGGAGAATCTCAATAACCTCGATCTACAAACAACTCGCTTCGTGCAAGCTCGGGTGAACGAAGGTGAGACCGCTCCCATCGAGTTAAACCTGCTGCGAGTTGAGGTGGACCGGCTCCGGTCTCGTCGCGCGCTGGTTGAAGGACGACTCAAGGCGGCCTTGCTTCGGCTCAAGAGTCTCGTAGGCATCCCAGCCGCTGAACCACTTCGCTTGCGAGAGAATCTCGTCACTCCCAACTTGCCCGCGCCGCCAGCCACCTCTGAGGCAGCGATCGAGATTGCTCTTCGTCACCGGCCTGACTTGAAGCTTGCAAGGCTCAATGAAGAAGCGGCGGAGGCTGGCCTGAATCTGGTCAGAGCCAATGGAGCGCCTGACATGACGGCGTTCTCGCGCTACACGGTGAACCACTCGAATTATGAAGACACACCAGTTGGAATCCGAAATGAACGCGATCGATTGTTGACTTTCGGCGTCTCGATTGGCCTTCCGGTTTTCAATCGCAACCAGGGAGCCAAGGCAGAATCCGCCGCTGCCATCACACAGGCCAGGACGCGACGAAAGTTCCTGGAGACACTAGTGCGCTCTGAAGTGGAGAGTGCTTTCGCGCGTTACCAGTCGGCGCGGGCAGCAGTCGCTACTTTCGAGGAGGGCGTCATCGCCCGCTCGAATGACAACATCCGTGTGGTCCGCGCAGCCTACGAACTGGGCCAGTTCAGCATTACGGACTTGCTCAGCGAGCAACGCCGGCTCGTGGACTCCCAGCGCGAATTTACCGAAACGCTAACGGAACAGTATCGCGCCCTGGCCGATCTTCAGGCTGCGCTTGGACTACCAGTCAATCATTAACGAGGAAAGCAATCATGTCAGACCAGGATAGAAAAAACGATCCAAACGAAATTCGCGAGAGCGATGTATCTAAAGAAGAAGAACACTTGCCCGGCGAGCGTTCGTCCTATGAAGTTGCGGTTGAGAAGCATTCCCGCATGAGGTCGCAGCGTAACCGCAACCTTGCGATCGTGACCTTGGTGGTTGTTTTCGCCATCGTTGCGATTCTTGCCATCGTGCTTTGGTCCCGCCGCGGTTCGACCGCTACCAAGGTCAGCGTAAAGACAGAATCAGGCGAGGTTGGTCACGAAGACGAACACGTCGGTGACGAGGTCAAGTTAACGCCTGAGGCTCTGGCAGCCGCAGCTATTGAGATCGAGGGCGTCACGCAACGACCCGCCGTTGCATTGATTCGAGTGACGGGAACGGTCGAGACGAACCAGCAGCAGAGCCAACAGGCAACCCCTCTGGTGTCGGGTCGGGTTGAGCGCGTCAACGTCGGTCAAGGCGATGTCGTGCGCGCGGGATCGGTGCTGGCGGTAATTTCCAGTCCTGAAATTGCGGAGATGCACGGAAAGCTTCACGAGGCCGAGACGGCGAGGGCACTGGCAGAGCGAAACCTTCAGCGGGTCCAGCGTAGTGAGAATCGGGTCGCAGTCTTGTCAGCAAAAGCCAAACTGGATGAGGCCGAGACAACGTTAAGACGCACTCAACGCTTGATTCAGCTTGGCGCTGGCGCGGGTAAGGATTTGATAGCCGTGGAAACTGCATACAAGACGGCGAAGGCTGACCACGATTTCCAGAACAATATTTCCCTTAACAAAGAACTGCAGGAAGCGCGTGCCGCGTTTGAGACCACGCGCGTTGACGTTTCACATATCCGAGATCAGCTTCGGGCTTTGGGAGTGATCGTGCCGGAAGGCGAGCAACACGATCACAGCAAAAATACTTCGCTGGTAGCGTTACGCTCGCCGGCATACGGGACAGTTATCGAACGTTTAGTGAATGCAGGCGCCGGCATTCAGGCGGGCACGGCCCTGTTCACAATCTCCAATACCTCGTCGGTGTGGATTGTCGCAAACGTTCCGGAAGCGCAGATGGGAGGCATTCGCATTGGCACACCCGCCGAAATTCGTTCCGCTGGGCTGGGGACTAATGCGATTGCAGGCCGCGTGAATTTCATCGACTCGCGCCTCAACGAAGATACGAGAACCGGGCGGGTGCGCATCGAGTTGGCCAATCCGGGTGGGAGTCTGAAGTCCGGCATGTTCGTTGAGGTTGGCTTTCAGTCAAGTGGCGGCGCTTCGACCGGCGAGGAGTTGATGGTGCCTGCCGAAGCTGTCCAACGAATCGGTGATCGCAACGTAGTTTTCGTTCCGCGTGAGGACGAACCCGGAAGCTTTGAAGTGCGCGAGGTCGAACTCGGTGCCGTCGCCGATGGATACCAGAAAGTAGTGAGCGGTCTGCAAGTTGGCGAAAAAGTGGTTACTAAAGGCAGCTTCACGCTGAAAACGCAGGTGATGAAATCTTCATTGGGAGACGAGCACTGAGCGCGACTCTGCTTTCGAATTCCGGGAAAGAAGCTAAATGATTAACGCACTGATTCGATTCTCAATATCTCAAAAGCTAATCGTGCTTCTGCTGGTTGCAATCATGGCCGCGGCTGGGGCTTACAGTCTGATTAATCTACCGATTGATGCCGTGCCTGACGTAACAAACGTGCAGGTGCAGGTCTTGACGGGGGCGCCCTCGCTCGCCCCGCTGGAGATCGAAAGACAGATTACGTTTCCGGTTGAAGTGGCGATGAGCGGTATTCCGAACGTCGAAGAGATCCGATCGGTATCCAAATTCGGCATCTCAAACGTGACCATTGTTTTCTCGGATTCGACCGACATCTACTTTGCGCGACAGCTTGTCCTTGAAAGGCTGGCCACGGCGCGAGAGCAGATTCCGTCAAACATAGGCGCGCCGGAAATGGGACCTATTGCTACGGGTTTGGGTGAGATTTACCAATACGAAGTTAAAGCCGCCGACGGCAGTAAATATAGCGCTACCGATCTTCGAACTATCCACGATTGGAATATTCGCCGCCAGTTGATGGGCGTTCCCGGCGTCACCGAAGTTAATTCTCACGGCGGCTTCGGTAAACAATACGAGGTCAGACTCTCGCCTGAAAAACTAGTGTCGTACGGTCTGACTTTGCGAGATGTTTACGAAGCCGTGACGCGCAACAATGCAACGGTCGGGGGCGGATACATCGAGAAGGGCGCCGAGCAATACCTGCTGCGCGGCGTCGGCCTGGTTGAGAACACCGAAGATGTTGCAAATATCGTGGTGAAGACTGGAAAAGAAGGCGTTCCCATTTTCGTAAAGGACTTGGGGGAGATCGTCGAGGGCAAAGGCATACGACAGGGTGCGGTAACCGCAGGAGGTAAAGGCGAGATCGTTTCAGGAATGGCGATCATGCTCAAAGGTGAGAATTCGCTGACCGTCGCTGGAAGGGTGGCTGAGCGAATTGCAGATATCCGTAAAACATTGCCTGCGGGTGTTTCGATTGAGCCATTCTACGATCGCACGGACCTGGTAAAGCGGGCGATTTCCACCGTAACCACCAACCTCGTCGAAGGTGCGATACTCGTAATCATCGTGCTGCTCTTGCTCCTCGGGAATTGGCGAGGGGCGTTGCTGGTGGCTACGATTATTCCGCTTTCGATGTTGTTCGCGGCCATCTTGATGCGGCTATTCAACGTATCTGGAAACCTGATGAGTTTGGGTGCGCTGGATTTCGGTTTGATTGTGGATGGCGCCGTCGTGATGGTTGAAAACGCTGTCCGCCGTCGCGCCGAGGCGCAGCACGCAAAATCTTCAGAACCTTCCGAACGCACGATCCAGGAGGCGTGTTTGGAGGTGGCGCGGCCGGTGGTTTTTGCCGTCGCGATTATTGCCATTGTATATCTTCCGATTCTTTCGCTGAGAGGAATCGAGGGGAAGATGTTTGTGCCGATGGCGCTGACGGTTGTTTTCGCTCTGCTTGGCTCGTTGATTCTGTCGCTGACATACGTGCCAGCAATGCTCACGCTCATCCTGAGCGGTAAAGTTTCCGAAACAGAGAGTCTTTTGGTTCGCTGGTCCAAACAGATCTACCGCCCCGCGCTGGTATTTGTAATGCAATTCCGTTTGCAGGTGCTGGCGGGCGCCATTGCCGTTGTGGTGATCTCGGGAATCGTTTTTCCTTTTCTCGGCGGTGAATTTATTCCCCGACTCGATGAAGGCGACATCTTGATTGAAACAATCCTACTGCCCAGTGTTTCGCTGGAGCAGGCTACAAAAACAACAACCCAGGTTGAGAAAGTTGCCCTGACCTTTCCGGAAGTCCGTGAGGTAGTCTCAAAAATTGGCGCACCGGCGGTGGCAAATGATTCGATGAGTATCAATCAATGCGATGTTTTTGTTCTCCTTCATCCGCCCGACGAGTGGACGACGGGACGGAACAAAGAAGAACTCGTGGAGGCAATGTCGGAGAAGCTGGAGGCGGAAGTGCCGGATGCAGCTTCGTTCGGATTCATGCAACCGATCGAAATGCGCGTCAATGAACTAATTGCCGGCACTCGTGGTGACGTGGCCGTCAAGTTGTTTGGCGACGACCTCGACATCCTGGCCAAAAAGGGCGAAGAGATTGAACGTGTGCTAGCTTCGGTGTCAGGGGCAGTTGAAACCAAAGCTGAGACGACGACTGGGCTACCGCAATTGCAAGTGAAAGCTAACCGCGCCGCTCTCGCGCGGTATGGTTTGAATGTCGAGGACGTTAACGATCTCGTTGAGTCAATCTTTGCGGGGAGGAAGGCCGGCGAGGTTTTTGAAGGCGAACAGCGTTTCGATCTGGTCCTTCGACTTGACGAGAAGGCGAGCCAAACAGTTGAGTCGGTGCGTGCCCTTATGTTGACGGCTCCAACTGGTCAGCGCGTTCCACTTACAGAAGTAGCGGATGTTTCCCTGGTCGAAGGCGCCGCGCAGATTTCTCGCGACGACACCCGCCGCCGGATTGTCGTGTCCACCAATGTGCGCGACCGCGACGTGGCTGGTTTCGTTGAGGAAGGCAAAGCACGGATTGAGAAGGAAGTGAAATTGCCGCCTGGATATTTCATAAAGTGGGGAGGCGGGTTCGAGAACCTCGAACGTGCTACAAATCGGCTGCTGCTTGTGGTTCCCGTGGCGCTTTTCCTGATTTTCATTTTACTGTTCACCACATTCAATTCAGCGAAACAGGCGCTTCTGATCTATACCGGAATACCCTTCGCGATTGTCGGCGGGGTCTTCGCGCTGGCTCTGCGAGGAATGCCCTTCTCGATTTCTGCGGGTGTCGGCTTCATTGCGCTCTTTGGCGTCGCCGTGCTCAACGGAGTGGTGATGGTCAGCTGTATTAATAAGCTGCGGGAGGAAGGAAGGTCGATCGCGGACGCAGTCACGGAAGGCGCGATGACACGGCTACGCCCCGTGCTGATGACGGCACTTGTTGCCAGCCTGGGTTTTATTCCGATGGCTCTGGCTACTTCCGCAGGCGCAGAAGTACAAAGGCCACTTGCCACCGTTGTCATTGGCGGATTGATAACATCGACGCTTCTGACTCTGTTGATTTTGCCGACGCTTTACGGTTGGCTCGAGCGCGAACGCACCGAACATCCAACCCAAGGCGGGACAGTGGTGAACTGATGGGGCATGGACACGGACACATACACTCCGGTGCCGGAAAGAATAAGCTGCGACTAACAATAGTTCTCGGCTTGACTACCGCATACATGATCGCCGAGATAGTGGGCGGGCTGTTGACGCACAGTCTTGCCCTGCTGGCTGATGCCGGTCACATGCTGACAGATGTCGCCGGAATGGGATTAGCCCTCCTCGCTATTCGATTCGCCGAACGCCCCGCGACCCCTGAACGCACCTACGGCTTTTATCGCGTCGAAATATTAGCCGCCTTAACTAATGGCGTAGTGCTGATTGGAATTTCCGGGTACATCCTTTATGAAGCGTATGAACGGTTTCGGAACCCGCAGGAGGTGCAGAGTTGGCCAATGCTGGGAGTCGCATTAGTCGGACTTGCAGTTAACCTCATCGGCATTCGCCTGTTGCGCGCCGCCTCTCATGAGAGCCTTAACATGAAAGGTGCGTACTTCGAAGTCCTATCCGACATGTTGACCTCCGTTGGTGTCATCATCGCGGCAATAATCATGCTCACGACCGGTTGGTACTACGCTGATCCAATTATCTCGGCGGGTATCGGCCTCTTTATTCTTCCTCGAACCTGGATGCTGCTAAAGGACGCCGTGGGTGTGTTGCTCGAAGGAACGCCATCAGATGTTAATGTCGCCAGTCTTCGCGAAGCCATTGCCGGGGTCCATGGCGTGGCGTCTGTGCACGATTTGCACGTTTGGTCGCTAACCTCAGGCGTTAATGCAATGAGCGTTCATGCAGTTCTGGCCGATCACGCGCTTCATGACGAAGTGCTTGCGGCAGTCCAGAAGCAGGTGACCACTGAATTCAAGATCGCGCACGCGACCGTACAGGTGGAGTGTCAGGGATGTGCCGCTTACGAGACCCATCTATAGAAAGATTGCTAGTGTTTGCTTTTGAATGCGCTACTTGGTTGGTGCTGAAGCCGACCCCGCGGCGGCGCTTGGTATGGTCCCAATCATCGCGAAAAGGGGGACCGAAGCTTTGCTAGGAGAAACGTGCGCGATGAAGGAGCCTGCCACTAATGACCCCGCAATATACCTACCTTGCTTTGTTAATCGTGCAAGCCTTGCACCTATTGCACCATCGAATCGTCAGGCGCCATATCAGCTTCGCCGAAGTGGTTTCGGCAGTTGTGCTTTGCCTGCCGCCCTGGGCGCCGTTGCCCGCATGGCTTCTCATGGGAACGCACCTAACGCTGATTGCCGTTCAAATAATCGGAAGTTTGTGGATCAAGAGACTTTCGCCGGATTGGACCAGAGAAGACAGGTGACGCGACGTTTTCTTCAGCTGGTCACTGTCCACATCCCAGCATTCTTCGGTCTTTGCGGTTTCTACCGCGCACTGGGCATCTGGCTAATGATGACTGCCTCCGTTAATCGAGGGAAGACGCGCGTCGGATTGGGGTTGGTCCAATATGTGCGGAACGACAACTGCGGCTGTTGTATCTGCGGCTGACTGATACCCCAAGCAGGCCATGACCAGGGAGATATTGTTGCAGGGTGTGGCGCAGTGGTTATAGCGGGACCGACCCTCGTCGAGGGACCGAGCCTCGTAGTCGCCGCGTTTCTTTGCATCGATTGCCCCTGAGAAATGCGCACTGAAAGCATGCCGGTGATCAGCAATGCGAGCATAAGAAATGAGGGGGTTAACTTCTTCATGGTCTTATTTCTATCCTTATCGTGGCCCAAAGTTGCGTATCGCTTAGTTACTTAATAGGCCAAATCAACAGACGGTTCCAGAGATGCGGCTTTTGACGTAGTTGAGCCGCTTGAAAGCGCTTCAATGGATTTGGATCTCGCTCACCCAAAACCGCAACTCCAATTCGTCAGCTCAGCGTATGCGATTACACGTCATTAGGGTCGCTGCACTCTTTCCGTTGTCTTATCTCCAATAACGACGGTATGCACTCGCCCTCCCGCCCTCTTGCGTTTCGTTTAATGCTGGGCTCAAATGTTCCTGGCAGAACATGAATAACCACCACTCAATTCTTTAACGCACACGGGCGCTTCAATTGTTTTATCTTCCCGACACTCCTATAGGTACCTTCGATGAAAGTCGACCGAAATATTCAGATTCCGAACATAGTCGTCTATGTTGTGCTTTACGCCATTCTTTTCGGAATTAGCATCTGGTTGTTAATTGCCCACGAAGATAATCCGACTAATTGGTTACTGTATCCGGGCATGATCGTCGCTGTTTTGGCAGGGGTGATTAAATTCGTCCACTCACGGAAGCAAGCAGGGATCTGCATAGCCTTTCTTTCAACCTCAAGGCACAGTTAAGGTCGGGGAAAACGCGCGTGCTATTAAGATCTTGAAACAGAAGGTCGACGTACCCAAGTTTCACGATGGGTATGAAGCTTGGAGAGAAGCGTTTGACGCCGGCGATGCAGGTGTCTACACAATTACCATAGCGAAGGCTGTAGACGTGATGGAAGCGACTCTTAATCAGTAACCATGCCGAGTTGGCGGCATAGAATTTCAGCAAATCCCATTTGAATGATTGCGAATGTCGACAAAGCGCTATTAAGTCCGAGTGTGCGTCCGGATCTCTCGGGACCCTCGAGATTTGTGGTTGAGTTTTTATACTTCGGAGTAAAACAGGTTCGTGCCTGCCTGTTTGCCGGCTTGTTCTTCGTATCGGTCTTTGTCGTGCCGCGGAGTGGCGTACTTGGCCTCCCTCGATACGATGTCATCCTGGTCGTCGCACTCATGATTCAGGCATGGATGCTCGCGTCCAAACTTGAAACGTGGGACGAAGTAAAAGCCATTAGTATTTTCCATGTCCTTGGTTTCGCTCTTGAAGCCTTCAAGACTTCCAGCGCGATCGGCTCATGGGGTTATCCGGATTTTGCGTACTCCAAATTGTTGGGCGTACCTTTGTTCTCCGGCTTCATGTATGCCGCCGTCGGCAGTTACATAATTCAGGCCTGGCGATTATTTGACCTGAGGATCAAGCATCATCCGCGATATTGGATGGCGACGATTGTGGCGATCCTGATCTACGCCAACTTCTTTACTCATCACTTCATAGGTGATTTCCGTTGGTACATCGGAGCGTGCGCGCTTGGTCTATATGCTCGCTCCACGGTGGTGTACAAGCCGATGGATCAGGACAGGCGAATGCCGTTGTTGCTTTCGTTTCTGCTCATTGGGTTTTTCCTTTGGCTGGCTGAGAACATCAGCACCTTCTTCGGTGTATGGCGTTACCCCAATCAAATCGGAGCATGGTCGGCCGTCCATATCGGTAAGTGGAGCTCATGGTCTTTGCTGGTGATCATGACGTTTACCATCGTGGCCAGCTTGAAGCACATCAAAGCCAGGGTTCATGTTGCAGAGTAGAATTTTCAATCTGAGCCCAGTGATCGCGAAAGCAAACATTATGAAAGGTACGCTGTGAGAAGGGCCCTGAAGTTTAGTTTTCTCTTTTCTCTGTTCCTATCGTGTGTGGGTTGCGATCAGGTGACTAAATCCGCCGCCAGAAGACTGCTGTCCACTTCTGATCCGATTTCAATCCTTAACGGCCTCATTAGATTTGAATATGCAGAGAATCCCGGCGGCTTCCTGAGTCTCGGTGCAGGCCTGCCGGTCGCCCTACGCTATCTAATCTTCGTGGTCTTTACCGCATCGGTGTTGATCATGATGCCCCTACTGGCTCTTAAAGAATGGGATAGAAATCCGACTCAACTAATGGGACTGGCCCTGATCACGGGAGGCGGTATCGGCAACCTGATAGATCGACTGATGAACAATGGGCTGGTAGTTGATTTCGTGAGTGTGGGTGTGGGATCAATGCGGACCGGGATAATGAATGTTGCCGACGTAGCCGTTTTTGCGGGCGCGGTTCTTTTCCTTTACGAGTTGATCAGCAACAGAAAACTTAACTAGCGTCCGCGCTAAGAATGAAAGTGACGACGCGCTATTTTCGTCACCCTGGGCCAGCGGTCCGCCCCGATCATGGTGAATTAATCAAGCATTAGCAATTGTGGAAGGAGAGCGCTTTGCTCTACATGATTATTGAGCACTTCAAGAACCAGGATCCTGTGCCTGTGTATCGGCGCTTCCGGGATCGCGGACGTCTCGCGCCGGAAGGGTTGCGATATGTTTCAAGCTGGGTCGACGAAGCTTTGGAACGCTGCTTCCAACTGATGGAGGCTGACGATCGAAAACATCTCGACGAATGGATCGCTAATTGGAGTGATCTCGTCGAGTTTGAAGTTTATCCAGTCATTTCCTCGCAGGAAGCGGCAGAGAGAGTGTCATCACGCCTCTAGCTGAACGCTGTCTCTGGCGTGTCCAAGGGAAAAGCTGTCAAAGCGACAAACAAGAGAGTGGAATGCATAATGGAAACTCACTGACTCTTTCAGGAACTCGTAAATGGACGCATCCATAACATCGACTGGCGTATTGGCTTTGCTCGGGCTTGGGTTGATCTTTGGTCTCAAGCACGCCACTGAAGTAGATCACGTTGTGGCGGTATCGACTATTGTCAGTCAACATCGAAATCTGATGCGCTCGGCGTTGGTCGGCGCGATGTGGGGCGCCGGACATAGCGCTGCGCTCCTGCTTGTCGGCGTCCTCGTCCTTTCGTTGCGAATCCCAATTCCTGAACGGATCAGCAACTGGTTGGAACTAGGTGTGGCGTTGATGATTCTTGGGTTGGGCGCCAGCGCCTTATGGCGCGCCTTGCAGAAAGGGCGGGAGGTTCATGTGCATAAACACAACCACGATGGGCTGTCGCACGTGCACATACATTTTCATGAAACGGCAACGCAGCATGATCCCCAGCAGGCCTCCCCTCATACTCATGCAGTGCATTCAATTGGTATCAAACCTGTGCTGGTGGGGACGATGCACGGTCTCGCCGGATCAGGAGCCTTGACACTTCTAATCCTTACTCAAATCAAGTCGGCCTGGTTGGGCATGCTGTATCTCGCCGTCTTCGGAATAGGCTCAATCGCTGGGATGTTGCTGATGTCCGGTCTGATTGGATTACCATTCGCTTTGACCTCGCGGAACCTTTCGGGAATCCATCACCGTTTACAGGCCGCGGCCGCAGGACTCAGCATCGCGTTTGGATTGTGGTATGTGTATCACTCGAGTTTCACCTCGGGACTTTTCTAGTCAACGACCAAGTCAATCCATCGCTATGAATCGCGAGCAAATTTCCAGCCGCGGACTTGCGCGGAAAACCGCGGATTCGAAAAGATTGGGGAACACCTTGTTCTTTTGGATCCCCGTTTAGTCCGCGTGAATCCGCGGCAAAAGAGGAATGGCCGCATCTATACCCAAGTTGACACAGCAGTCACAAACCGAAGGAAGAGAAATCTCGATGAGCCATCGGGTGAATCAAGCTGGCAGCGAAGCTTTAGGCTGGACCCAACGCTCCAACAGCTTTCTCCGGTTCTCCAACTTTCGTTCAATGTTTGGGATCTTCATCACCAGCTGTTCCAGGTGGGCCAGGTAGTCAGGCTCGCCGATAGTTTCGCGGATTTCGGCAACGAACGGTTGGAGCTTGGCGAAGACCACGACGTGTTCCGAGTTAGCGTCAAGGAATAGCCTTTCGTCGATGCCGCCATTATTAACCAGCGACGCCGCAACTTCCCAGTGTGACGCGACCATGCGATAGAAGGCGCTTGGCTTCTCACCACTCATCATGAGCGCGACGATTTCCTTTCCGCTTTGCGGGGCAAATTCGGAAAGAAACCAGGCGCGAGCCTGACGCATAACTGCTTCACTCCTGAGTTCGTAAAGTTTGATCACGGCGAGTGCGTCCTGCGCTTTTGTTTCCATTGGCGTTTCCTCCACGCGTTATTTGTTTGACAATAGTTTGAGTGCGGCTATGGATTTCGATGGCAGGGCCAGCAGGGAACTACAAAGCTTGAGATTGTTGGCAGCTTCGTTCAATTCGCCGTCAGCCTGAATCAGAGCAATCTCAAACTCTCGCTTTGCTTCCGGCAAACGTCCCATTCTGGCCAGCGCCACCCCAAGATTATTGTGGGCCGCCGCGAATCGATCCTTGAAGCGAACAATTGCCTGCGTAAACGAAGCTACTGCAAATTCGTGATCTCCTTCGCCCATAGCCAGCAAACCTAACATGAAGTGTGCGGGTGCGTAGCTGCCATCCGATGCCCTGACCGCTTGCGCGAAAGCTTTCTTCGCTTCCGGCAATCGCCCAAGGTCTTTGAGTGCAACGCCAAGAGCATGCAGCGCTACCGGGTAGCCACCGTTGCTCGCTGCGACAGCTCTCCGGTAATAGACCACCGCCTCTTCTGTTTGCCAGAGTTCGTAGTGGCAGACGCCAATGTTGTAGAGCGCCTGCGCATACATCTCCCCCGCGTTCGAAGGAACCCGTCGATACTCCTCAATCGCGAGTTTGTAATTAGCCTTTGCATATTCATGGTTGCCACGCCGCACAAAATCGTGCGCGTTCTCTTTCACGGTTTGGGCCAGGGTGGCGCTGCCTGAAACGCCCGCCAGAATTCCGATTACCAACGTTGCCAACACCAATTTCGTCTGCCTCATAGTTCCTGCTCCCATCGTTTTGAAGATTTGCGATGGTTGAGCTTAGAGGCTGAGCGCTGCGCCGTCTTTCTCGTTATTGCTTCGCCTTGACTAATCTTGCTATTACCCGCTAAGACTGAAACCTGAGGCGATAGGATTGTGGTGTCGTGCCGGTGAGCCTGCGGAAGAGCCGGGTAAAGTGGCTCTGATGACTAAAACCGGACCGCGTGCTGACCTCGACCAGCGGCATTTCGCTTCCGCTTAACATTGCCTTGGCGCGATCTACGCGAAACTTGATCAGGTATTGGTGAGGAGTGGTGCCGGTAGTTCGCTTAAACTCGCGTGCGAAGTGAAACGTGCTCATACCCGCTGCTCCTGGCAGGTCTCCCAGGCTGAGATCACTCTCATAGCTCTCGGCGATGAGACTCATCACCTGGCTGAGCTTCTTTCCCGATAACCCGCCCGCGAATTGCGGTGTGCCTCCACCCGAGGTTGTGTAATGTCTCAGAAGATGAACGGCCAGGACGTTTGCCAGCGACTCTGCATAAAGCCGGCCGCTCAATCCTTCCGACTCCAGTTCCGACAACAACGCCCGGCCAACGCTATTGATAACCGGATCGCCTGGAACGCAACGTTCAACGACCTCAATATCTGGTTTCCGAGTTCGAGATTCAGAAGCAGCCGCGCGCAAAACGAGCGACGGGTCCAAATAGATTGCGAGATGATCCGAGGGCGCCTCGAGCGTCGCGGAAAAAGATTGTCCGGAGGGAATCACCGTCACACTGCCTCTTGTTTGACCGCGAGCGCGCAACCCGCTGGCCGTGCGTATCTCGCCGCCGCAACCCTCGCCAAGTGCGATTGTGATCAGATGGTCCGGATGATTGTGTTCCGGTAGATCTCCAGGCTGGAAACTATAGTGGGCCAGTTTGATTCCGTCCCAGGCAGCGTCCCGCTTCATCACAAATGGGGGTGCGTGGTTTATGTCAGCGGTCGTCATTTTCCGAATCCTATCGTTTGGCGGGAACACGACGACCTTGCTTGCCAACTGGCGGCAAGAGTGTCGCTCCGGTTTTGGTTGCATGACGGCGCAAGCGTTCAAGGATAGCTTCTCGGGCCCGCGCGAATGCTTGCTCGTCGCCATAGAGTTGGAAGGCCCAGTTAGCACCGAGCTCGAAGGAGTTAAACTCGAAGGCAAGTTGAATTGGATCGACGTCAGACGTCATCTGCCTGGCCTCTTGCGACTCGATGATTGCTTTCCGCAGCATGCCGAGCCACTCGTTCATGATTTCCGCAATGCGATCGCGCACTTGGCCCGGGCGGCTATCAAACTCAGACGCGGCTGCGGCGAAAAAACAGCCTCCGCTGCAGACTCCGCCCTGAACGTGGCCCAGCCAACGGTCACAAAGTTTCCAGAGCCGGGCCATTCCGACTTCAGCTTCAAAGGCCGGACGAATTACATCGGAGATAAAGCGGGAGCGGGCGGTGTCTATTGTGGCCAGCTGTAAATCTTCTTTTGATCCGAAGTGAGCAAAGAGCCCGCTCTTGCTCATTGCGAGCTGCGTGGACAGCCGGCCGATAGTGAGCCCTTCAAGTCCTTCCGCGGAGGCAAGGTCAACCGCAACCTCGAGGATATTCTGGCGCGTGCGTCCGCCCTTCGCCCCGCCACCTTCAACGTTTACTTTTGCCATTGCTTGCTTGCTCACCCGCTCTTAAGCTAACTGGTTAATAGCACGACCGTTCGTATTAAAGCAAGGCCAATAAAATCCGGTGACTTCGCCAGCGCCTGTTGTTCATTGTAGTCGGCCGACCCACCCGCTACCGCGGTGTGGTACTGACCTCATGGGACCGAGGGTCGAATGTCTGCCATCTACCCGCTACTGCGTGGTACTGACCTCATCGGACCGAGTGTCGAATGTCTGCCATCTACCCGCTACTGCGTGGTACTGACCTCATCGGACCGAGTGTCGAATGTCTGCCATCTACCCGCTACTGCGTGGTACTGACCTCATCGGACCGAGTGTTGGGTGGTTGTCGCCATGACCCACCCGCTACCGCGTGGTGGGTAGCGCGCTAATTTGAATTACTCCTCTGCGTGGTCTCAGCGTTCTCTGCGACTCGACGGTTAATATTGCTGCCAACACACTCACCGCAGAGACGCAGAGCGCGCCGAGTTAACGCAGAGAATTGAAATTAGGTCACTATCCGTGGTGGTACTGACCTCATCGGACCGAGTCGAGCGTGTTATGGTTTAATGATAATCATCTCCGGGCTGATCCGCGCCGCCGTCGGAATCAAGCTGCGTACCTCAAAGACAGAAAGGTGAAGCAAATGAAACTTAGTAAGTCGACAATACTGATCTCCGCGGCCGTCTTCTTCTGTGTCGCCGTGGCAGCTCCCGCGCAATCACAGGAGGCAGCCAAAAGTTCGTCAGTCAAGCTTGGCGACAAGGTGATCGTGGTTCCTAATCCTGAAGGATTCGAGGAAGCCCTTTCACAATTCGAATCGGCCAAACGGTTTTTTATGGCAATGGCAAATCCGGGCAGCACCACGCTGCTCGCTCATTTGTCGGCCAGCGACTGCGAACTGCTGAGAGCCGGTTCGCGGCCCACGCTCAACCTCTACACTACAGTCGGTGTGTCTAACGCCGAACGCGAGTTGACACGCACCAACGCAGACATGGCCGGTCTCGTAGCCGCGTTTAGAAAAGATGGCGTCGCTATGTTGGATCCGGATAGCCCGGCCGTGAAGTCGGCGATGGAAAAGGGCGAACGGGTGCTCTCAGCGGAGCGGTCGCAACAGGTCGAGCTCGAGGCCATCCAGACTCAGAACCTCGGTGAATTCGACGTCAGACCGGAGGTCTACAGCCGCATGGTCTTCATCACGTACAGAATAGATGTCGAAGGAAAACAGTCAATGAGGCCCACCGTGGCGAGCATGACTTTTCTGAAGGTCGGACCGCGGATCATCCGGGTATTCGTTTATCGTAAAATTAGTCCAGCGGCGGTGAAGACTGAACTTAAACCCGCTGTTATCGAAGTAAAGGAATTCACTACGAAATGGGTTAACGAGATCCTCGCTGCTAATCGAGACTCACCCCAGCAAACCACCACCCACTAAGTAAAAGAGTAAATGTCTGGCCACGATTCAATCGCGTGAGTCGAAGGATACAAACCGGGAGCGGTCGCGACCGGCAACTTCAAGCTGCGCCCGATCCTGCTAAGCGTTCTGCCTCCGTCCGAGTGTTGGGTAGATTCAAGCACCCGGTCGCTAACGCTCCCGGTTCTGACTTCTTGTCCAGTTATCTCATTCACATAGTAATCGCTCGCTGACTTGTGCGGAGGATCAGGCCAGCCATATTATCTAGTACCGACCAGAGCCCCTTGAGGATTACTTTCAGATGCCGGCAGAAAAATCGCGAACGCTCAAAAACCGGGCCAACATTCCGTCGCCAGCTGTAATCCAATTCCGGCCTCATCCGTGGCATGGTTTGGAGGTGGGGCCTGACCCGCCGCGGATCCTTAATGCGTTCATCGAGATCACCCCTTTTGATCTAATGAAGTATGAGGTTGACAAAGTGTCAGGGTATCTCCGTGTTGACAGGCCGCAGCGTTCTTCAGCGCAACCTCCCACGCTGTACGGCTTCGTCCCTCGCACCTACTGTGACGAACGCGTGCGCAAACTTGCCCCCGGCTCGAAACGCGGAGACGGCGACCCTTTGGACATCTGTGTGCTCAGCGAACGTGCGATCACCAGGAATGAAATCATCGTGCGCTGTCGTGTAATTGGTGGTCTTCAAATGATCGACGGCGGCGAGGCAGATGACAAGATAGTTGGCGTGTTGGAAAACGACTACGTTTGGGGCGCGGCCCGCGACGTTAAGGACGTCCCGGCTGTTTTGATTGAGCGGCTGCAGCATTATTTTCTGACGTACAAGCTCGTTCCGGGAGAACGCAGGCACGCCCGCGTGGCCCGGGTCTATGGGCGACAGCACGCGCTGAAGGTCGTAAGAGCGGCCATGGCTGACTACCTGGCGACTTTCTCTACGACGCTTAGTACCGAAACTCAAACAAGATGAAGCGGCCACTAATGTCGCTGGACCCTCATTCGCGCATTGTCATTGGAGACTAAAAATGTGGGATGAAAGATATAGTGCTGAAGAGTATGTGTATGGCATCAGTCCGAACGAATTTTTGGCAGAGAAAGTGAGCTGCATACCAAAGGGAAGGGTTCTGAGCCTGGCCGAAGGGGAAGGAAGGAATGCCGTCTTCCTTGCGAAAGAGGGCTACTCTGTAACCGCGGTCGACGCATCTCTAGTTGGTTTAAATAAGGCCAGAGGGTTGGCCGCGAAGAATGATGTTGTCGTTGAGTTTATTCATGCTGATTTAGCAGATTATGATTTGGGCGAAGATAAGTGGGAGGGAATCGTTTCGATCTTCTGTCCCTTACCCTCCTCGCTGAGAAAAGAGCTGTATAAAAAAGTGATCCCGGCGCTGAAACAAAACGGTGTATTTCTGCTCGAGGCTTACACGCCCGACCAGTTGAAGCATGGGACCGGAGGCGGGAACTCAGTCGATGTCATGCAGACTGTAGAGTCGTTAAGGCTTGAATTAACCGGCCTAAGATTCAAGCATCTGGCTGAGCTTGAGCGTAATGTAATAGAAGGTCTTTACCATACTGGTATTGGCTCGGTAGTACAGGCCGTCGGCACTAAAGAAATTAACTGAAACCCAAAACCCAGAGGCCGGGTTTTGGCCCGGCCTCAACGTGACCCGCGATCTTGGAGCCTTCCTAACCTGCTTGGAATCAGTGGATGCTGCCAACTCCAGCAGACCGCGTCATGAGCGGCGTGTCATCTGCTTGCGAGACGCGCTGGCCAAGCTGGCATTCAACGAACAATTAAGCTTTTCATTTAAGAGAGGCTCGGCAACTGGGTTTGTTAACTATGCCCAGCAACAACAGTCGCTGGCTGGGCTGATCGTTCGTAACGCGCGAATCAGATCTTCGAGCGGGAACAGCGCCAGGTCGTTGCCTCAGCTCGGTGAGCGGCAGAGTTTTCAATGAGCTCATACAAATCGGCGGCGAAAAAGCAGGGATCCACCCGGGAGTTCCAGGTCTCACCCTGAGCTTGCTAAGAGGAGATACCGCCGCGGCCGTTCGCACGGTCGGAGCAGACGGCAATGGCGAATACCGATTTTCCAATGTGCCCCCGGGAAGCTATATGGTTGAAATCGACGCGGCCAGCTTACCCGCGAACTTTCATGTCCCGACGCAAACTCGCTGGGTTGTTAACGTTGCCGCTCTCCAAAATATTTACCTCGACCTACCGCTCTCTGCGCAACGCTCAATCTCCGGCGTCGTCTTTATCGATCTCGATGGCGATGGAAACTTTGATCCGAACAAAGATCAACCGGTTGAGGGCGCGCGGGTGACAGCCAACAAAATTGAAGTGTTTACCGGTAAGCTCGGCGCCTATCTCTTGCGAGATATGCCCTATGGGAAGATTCAGATGTTTACGAAGGCCCCGTGGAGTGGTGAGAGTTTTGTTTCGATAGTTGAACTCGGTCAGGCCCCGACCAGACGCAAGGGCGTCAACGTTGCCGTCAAGCGCTAGTTCCGTATAGTC
This sequence comes from Pyrinomonadaceae bacterium, assembly GCA_963724185.1. Classification (GTDB taxonomy): domain Bacteria; phylum Acidobacteriota; class Blastocatellia; order Pyrinomonadales; family Pyrinomonadaceae; genus PSRF01. Next base: position 2,045,632 of record CAVRTN010000004.1, read on the forward strand.
TTCGCGGCCTGAAATGCAAGACTTTTTTCAATTATGCTGAGCAAAAATGCCGAAATGGGGCGAAACGCCTCAGGGTTTTTCCTGATACTCTCGCGATTTTTGTTACTTTTATCACGATCTTGCTTACTTTGGTCTTGATCCAAGTAGGTAAGATCAGGACCTGAGCTACTCTGGTCTTGATCAAAGTAGGTAAGATTGCGACCTGAGCTACTCTGGTCTTGATCCAAGTAGGTAAGATCAGGACCTGAGCTACTTTGGTCTTGATCCAAGTAGGTAAGATCAGGACCTGAGCTACTTTGGTCTTGATCCAAGTAGGTAAGATCAGGACCTGAGCTACTTTGGTCTTGATCCAAGTAGGTAAGATCAGGACCTGAGCTACTTTGGTCTTGATCCAAGTAGGTAAGATCAGGACCTGAGCTACTTTGGTCTCGATCAAAGTAGGTAAGATCTGCGACCTGAGCTACTCTGGTCTTGATCCAAGTAGGTAAGATCAGGACCTGAGCTACTTTGGTCTTGATCCAAGTAGGTAAGATCAGGACCTGAGCTACTCTGGTCTTGATCAAAGTAGGTAAGATTGCGACCTGAGCTACTCTGGTCTTGATCCAAGTAGGTAAGATCAGGACCTGAGTTACTTTGGTCTTGATCTAAGTAGGTAAGATCAGGGTCCGAGTTACTTTGATCGCGATCCAATTAAGTAAGGTCGCGACCTCCCCACGGTTTAGGCGGCTTCCGAATGAGACGGCTTGTCCGCTACGGTCATCTGGATGCGCGACGCACGTGCCAGAACGGCGCATCGCACCAGCTCTCCAAAAGGTTCGCCCTTCTTCCACGAGACATCGACCGAGCGCAGGCGGCTATCGTAGAAACGAAGAATATACTCACCGAACCCCAGCGAATCGATTTTGCGAACCTCGAGTTTAAGAGGGATGAGGTTGCTGGACCAGAGATCTTCAACTGTTGATTGTGCTTCGAGTCTGAGTTGTTCAATTAACATGACAATACCTCGGGAGCGATCTGACGGGTGAACCTACTTCCTTGGCTGTAGGGATGGAGGTGCCACCCTAACACAGGGCCTCGAGTATTTTTGCCGTCGAGGTCAACGACAACTAAGTGGTAACCCTACTGCAACGTCCTCCCCATCACTTGCCACGAGTTTACGAAGCGTGAATACACTCTGGCCGAAGACGCCTCGATTGGTATATGCTGCGCCCTCAAATCATCCTTCCGCCACCAGGGGCTCACATGGTTCATCAGAAGGTAAGTGCGAACTGGGCGACACCAGTAAGACAATCGTGAAAACAGCTCAGTTCCGGACGTAAGGGAAAAGTGAACGTGAGTGGAATTACTCTCGCGGCCAGTTGCCGGAGCAAGTCCAGGACCAGGCTGAGTCGGGTTATGGCGACCTGGATTTTAACTAAAGGAGAATCTATTCGACTTTATCAGCACGATAGGCGTAACAGTGTAAGTATCCTGAGCGCCAAAGTTCTGCTTCTTCTTTTTGACACAACTCGTTAAGGAAAAGGGATTCGCAATGTCTAACCTGGAAGAACCTAAAACTCAGCCTAAAGATACCCTCTCTCTTACTCACCCAGACGCAACTGCAGAAGCTGAGATAGAGCAGGCGAACCATTTGTATTCTCAAGTCTTGAAGATGAGTGAAGATTGGGAATCTGTCGATGAAGTGAAAGCGAAACTTATCGTTGTTTACGCTAATGATGCTGTGGAGCTGTATGGAAGAACCAATCATGAGAAGAAGGTTGAGTTAAACAGGATAATTGAACAAGCAGAGCAAATCGTACCTCCCGACTCGATAGAGAACTTAATGAAACGAGCCGAGAGGTTTGTATTGGAGATTGTATTTCCGAGGAACAGAAAGTTAAGAAACGCTTTATTGATTACGATTGGGTCGCTCATAGTCATTTCAATAATTGGTACGTCGCTGATAACTATCACGTCGCTCTTTCCGGACAACGAAACGGCGCCCACACCGCTCACAGGCATACACTTCAGTTTCAACCCGCCATCACCCATTCAGCTAACAAACAATGACGTTGAGGTGAAAGCGACAGTCCTCGATAAAGACGGCAAGGTTGTTGATTTGCCAGTGACCTGGAGCGTGAAGCATGAGGCAGACTACAGCTTCATCAGCGTTTCGCAAGAAGGTAATAGTGTGAAAGTGACTCGCAAGCCTGAAGCGAATGTAAAAGTGAGTGATGACTTGCCGTTAATAGTTGAACTGATTGTAAAGACGAAGCCAACGAATGGAAGCGATGAGGTTTTTACAGACGGCATTAATGTGATCTTAGGAAACCCTAATTCCAAAGCATTCAACGAATCCTGGAGTGTTATCCCGCAGCCACTATATGCAAGTTATGATCAAAAATCCGCGGACTACTTGTCCTTTGTGAGCTTTTCTTCAAACACACAGAATAAGGGGAAGCCCAAGCGCATTGCCGCAAAACCGATCGTTTATCTAATGGATACCAGAGTGTCAAGAAATGTGGTCTACAGCCAGGGAACCTGGGACCTGGGTGCCACGAACGCACACGACATCAGGGAAATCTTAAGAGACTTGCCAATTGATTCCCGGGTCGAGACGGTTAATCCCAAATGGCGTGGAGAGCAGACAATTTTAGACGCAAATCCCGCGTTGATCCTCATTCATTATTCTTGCTTTTATGGCCACTCGAATCCACATGATGATGAGAAGAGATTTCAAGAATTTCTCCGATATATAGTTCAGACAAATCGCCAGGTTCAGTTTTTAGTTTACTCGCGCTCTAAAAACATCATCGAGAAAGAGCCATATGGCCAACACCGGTACCTTTTCCCTCTTAACTACGAGAGAAGACTAGAAATTCCAGGTTTGCGCAATAGAATTCATCCCTTTTATATTCAGTCAATCCCCGGTTCCTTCACCGATACCGGCACATCGTTGAGTCTTAAGGCGGAAGTTAAAAGAATCCTAAAATTGCCGTAACAAAACAAGTTGAGTTGAATGCTTCACGGCATCCTTCGCCATGAGGCAGCTCGACGCATAGCCAACCACCGACGCCCCATCGCGAGCTCACTCTCCTGATTGTTGTATGGGCGCGGGTGATGCACTGGAGTGCAGAGTAGGAGGTGCGGTGTCTCTTTCGGTCAGCATTCACCAAATTACACCCGACGACCTGGCGCTGATGGAAGCCATGTTAACAACTTTCGGAGAGGCCTTCGATGAAGTTGAGAGTTATGGTAAGAATCGGCCCAGTGAGGAGTATCAACGCCGGCTACTCGCTAGCGATTACTTCATCGCGCTCGCTGCCAATGCAAGCGGATGGTTCAACGACCCGCAAGTACGGCGGCACCGGCCTGGGATTGGCTATCTCAAAACAATTAGTGGAATTAATGGGCGGGCAAATTGGAGTCACCAGCATGCCCGGGGGCGGCACAACTTTCTGGTTCACCGCGCGATTCGGCAAACAACTTGTCAGCCAGCCTATTCACCAGGCGCCGCTCATCAATCTGAAAAATCTGCGCGTACTGATCGTTGATGACAATGCAACCAATCGAAAGATCCTCACTCATCAGCTTGGTTCCTGGGGAGTAATCAGTCAGGAGGCCGAGTCGGGATTCGAAGCCCTCAAGCTGCTGCGTTCGGCCGAGGCTGAAGGCGTCGCCTGCGATCTGGCTGTGCTGGATCTGATGATGCCGAAAATGGATGGATTCGAAACGGCGCGCGCCATCAAGTCTGACCCGAAACTTGCCGGCATGCATCTGGTGATGTTGACTTCGTTTGGAGCGCGCGGTCATGGCACTACTGCTCGCGAGGCCGGTGTCGCGGCCTATCTCACTAAGCCTGTGCGTCAGTCGCAATTGTTTGACTGCCTGGTAAACGTGATTGCCGGCGCAGTCCCCACGGACGTGAAAGTCAAAACGGAAGCAGCCTCGAACCTGGTGACCAAACACTCCTTGAAGGAAATAAAAATGAGTTCGACCAAACTCATTCTTCTCGCCGAAGACAACATCGTGAATCAAAAGGTGGCTATCCGGCAGCTACATAAATTGGGTTACCGGGCGGACGCTGTAGCCAACGGACGCGAGGTAATCGAAGCTTTGGGTCGCATTCCCTACGATCTCGTTTTAACGGATTGTCAGATGCCGGAAATGGACGGTTACGAAGCGACGGCCAAAACCAGAATGAGCGAACCTGAGGGCAAACCCACTCCTATCGTGGCTATGACTGCAAACGCTCTTACCGGTGACAGGGAAAAGTGTATTGCGGCAGGAATGGACGAGTACATTACTAAGCCCGTGCAATCAGAAGAACTTGCGAGAGTGCTGAACGCTTTGTTTTTTCTGGAGACAGTCAATAGGGATCCGTGAAGTGAGCCTGGCGCAGTAAATAATCCCGGCAATTCACCAAAACAGCCGCCAAGGCGGCGGCTGTAAGAAGTCGGAAAATATTTGGTGGAGCAGAGGAGGGTCGAACTCCTGGCCTCCGCATTGCGAACGCGGCGCTCTGCCAACTGAGCTACTGCCCCACGGGGAAGAGAATACAGTTTCGAGTTTCGGGTTTCAAGTTTGGACGCGTTGCGCCCTGAATGCCACCGAATTCGAGTAAACGATTCACGAAACCATGCGAACCAATCAGCAGTGGTTTGCTGTTACGTCGTAAGTTTAGTGGATGTTCGGCCCGGGTAGGACAGCTCGGATTGATTATTCTCCGGATAATGATCGCGCTGCGATTTCCATCGCTTCACCGAGCTTCTCAACTTTGTGTCCACCACCCTGAGCAAGATCAGGCCTGCCGCCGCCGCGTCCCTCGAGCATCGTGCACGCATCTCGCATTAGCGCATTCATGTCACCATCAGCATCACCTGATCTTGCGAATACAAGGCGGGCAGTTTCCTGATCACGGGAACCAAGCAACGCAATCGTGTGTGGATGCGTGATCAGCGCAAGCGCCAAATGTTTTAGCGACTCAGCATCGCGGCTCTCAAAAATTTGAGAAACGATGCGCGTGCCCGCAGCGTTCAAGGACGCTTCGCCCATCAAATCCGCCGCTTCAGCTTTGGCGGCAATCTCTTCAAGCGCTCTCACCCTCCGATGAAGGTCTTTGTTCTCGTCAACCATACGTCCCGCCAGTTTGGCCGCGTCGTCGCGTGCCGAACTGAAGAGCGCGGCGACGGAGCGGGCAGTGTTATTCGCGCGGCGATAGTCGGCCAGGGCGCGACCGCCCGCAAGAAATTCAATGCGCGTCAATCCCTTCGCCCGTTCCCACGAACGCACCGCAATCATTCCCACTTCGCCGGTCCGATAAGCATGTGTGCCGCCGCAGGGAGTCAGATCAAAACCCTCGATTTCGATTAAGCGCAACGGACCTATGCGCGAAGGCTCTTTGCGCAATGGCAAACTTGCCGCTTCATCTTCTTCCACAGTCGTGATCGAAATCGCCCGGTCTTCCCAGATGACATTGTTCGCCAGCTCAACTGCGCGTTCGATGACGGCATCGCTGGGGTTCGCCAATTCCACGTCAATTTCGCAAATTTGGTCGAGAACTCGAAACCCGCGTGTGGGCGCGTTGAACAAGGTAATGAAAGCCTGCGAAAGAATGTGCTGACCGGTATGTTGTTGGATGTGGTCCAGACGCCTGGGCCAATCGATCCGGCCAGTGATCGCGCTGCCAATTTCCGGCGCTCGTCCCTGAATCATGTGCAACACGTTGTCGTTATCATCGTCGACACACTCGACCACGCGCAGATCATTCAGCGTGCCGGTATCACTGGGCTGTCCGCCGCCCGTCGGGTAGAAAGCTGTGCGGTCGAGGGTGACCGCGGTCCAACCGCTAACGCGTTCGGTTTTGTCGATGACCCGAGCTTCAAACTCGACGAGATGAGAATCGGTGTAATAGAGACGCTCGGTTGCAGGCATAGTGAGTTAATAATGCAATGCTCAATTGCTTGCAAGTATTGAAGTAGATCTCAAGCGGGAAGGCCAGTCTTTGACAGCTGTTTGCAGGAACCGGATAATCGCGAATCTTTCAAGCCACCCGTCCGCTGCTCTAATGCTCTGAAGTGGAGTCAACAAGTATGAAGTCCAGATCGTTTGGTTTCGTAACTGCTTTTATTCTGGCATGGTGCGTTGTGCCGGCGGTGAGTAGCACCACGCTGGGCCAGGATCAGCCGCTCCGTTCTCTGACCTACCGGTTGGCCATGTCGCGGCCCGTTTCGCATTTGTTTGAAGTTACGATGGAAGTGGAACTGCCCGATCCGTTACCGAAGTCGATCGACTTTCAGATGGCAAAATGGTCACCGGGGCGTTATGCAGTCTTTGATTTTGCGAAGAATGTTCAGGAATTCCAGGCGCTCGGCGGAATCTGCCCGCCCGACGCAAAGTGTAAGCTGCCAACCTTTCCCTTCAGCCGGGTAGACGAGCAAACGTGGCGCGTCTCCACGATGAATACTCACCGCCTCACAATTCGTTACAAGGTTTTCGGCAACGATTTGTCGGGTACTTTCTCTCAACTCGACGATCGCCACGCCAACTACAACGGCGGCTCGCTTTTCATGTACGTGGTAAATCACAAGCCCGATCCTGTGAAGCTGGTGATTAATCCGCCGGCCGGATGGCGCATCATCAATGGACGCATGGCGCGGCCGGATCAACGCGAATGGAATTTTCCCAATTGGGATGAATTGATTGATACGTCGACTGAGATTGCGCCGAACTGGACGCTCGACAGTTTTGAAATCGGGGGCAAAAAGTATCACGTCATGGTCCATTCGTTTGGCAACGAGGGAGGGAAACGCGCAAATCTGGTGCGTGACGTGGAAAAGATCGTCAAGGCGCAGATAGCGATGTGGGGTCCGCCGGATTTCGATGCTTACACTTTTCTCATTCATTACGCCGCTGACGATCATTCAGGCGACGGAATGGAACATCTCACTTCAACTCAGATTATTTTGCCCGGAGCGTTGAGCGAAGAGGGTGTGTTAGGCGATACGCTGGGTACGGTGTCCCATGAGTTTTTTCACGTTTGGAATGTCAAACGCCTTCGTCCCATTGAACTTGGCCCATGGGACTTCACCCGGCCTTTGCAGACTCGAAGCTTGTGGATTGCTGAGGGCATCACAAATTACTACGGACATCTGATGATGCGCCGCGCCGGTATCTGGGACGACACGGCGTTTCTGCGCCGCGAAAGCCAGACGATCACCGGAATTGAGAATGCCGGCGGCACTCGCCTTATGAGCGCTGAAGAATCTTCTTTGTCTGCGCCCTTCATGGATGATGCGCCACACGCGCAACGGACCAACCTATCGAATACCGCCATTAGTTATTATCCGAAAGGTGAACTGGTGGGGATGGTGCTCGACTTAATCATTCGCGGCAAGACGAATGGCAGGGCCTCGCTCGATGATGTAATGCGCCGGATGTATGAAGAGTTTTATTTGAAAAGCCCGAATGCGAGTTATTACCTGCGCGGCCGTGGTTACACCGGCGAGGATTTCGAGCGCGTGGCATCTGAAGTCGCGGGCCAGGATATAGGTGGCTTCTTCCGCCGCTACGCTCGAAACGTGGAAACGCTGCCTTACGATGAGGCCTTTGCGTTTCTGGGGTTGCGCGTGGTGCGCGAACCGGCGCGCCAACCTTACGATGCCGGAATTACAGTGGACTGGGACAGTAAAGGCGTTGCTGACAATTGGTTCAGTTACGTAATGGTTCTCCGGCCGAAGACGCCGGCCTGCAGCGGGGCGATGAGGTTGTTTCGCTCGGGCGGAAGAATATTGCTCGTGAGAATTGGCTCGTTTCCCTTAACCGCTTCAAGCAGGGTGATCGGATCCCGGTTTCCGTGAAGCGCGATCGACGGACTATTGAAACTACGATTGTGCTCGGAGCGCCGGAGCGTTTTGAATACCGAATTGAAGAAAAACGAGATGCGACGCCGCAACAAAAAGCTTTGCGTGAAGCGTGGCTAACGGGCGCGAGTCCAACGTTAAATTTCCGTTCGCGGAATATGGAAAACCGTAATAAATACACCGGCTCGATCTACGGACGGTCAACGCTTCAAACGGCAAGATATTTTCTGCTTCTCTGGTCGTTATTCTTCCTTGTCTGTTTTGGACTCGGCTATCCCACCCTCAAGCGGTACGACCCGCGCGCTACCAGAGGAATGAGCGATACCATTAAGTATTACGCGATGACTACCGGTGAAGACCAGTCCTATTTCAGGGATGTCTTTCGGCGACGCGTGTTAGTGCCCACCGTGGCCCGACCCTTCTATTGGTTGGCATTGCGTTTACCCGGAACCTGGGACCCCGGCTTCTTTGGGTTATTGGTCGCCAATTCCATTTTTTGCGCCGCCACGGCTTGTTTGATCGTGAGTATCGGCACGAAGCTCCTCAACGATTTATCCGTAAGCTTATTTGGAGCTGCGCTCTACCTGCTCAGTTTCGCGGTTCCTCATCTGTTGCTCGTGGGACTTGTCGATGCCGGCGAAGCATGTTTTATGGCACTGCTCATCTGGTCCTTGCAAAACGGTCGTTGGTCTCTGCTTCCGGTGCTGGGCATCTTTGGCGCGATGGCTAAGGAAACGTTTGTGCCGTTTTCAACTGTCTTTGCGTGTGTCTGGTGGTTTATGGAAGGACGGAGCGGCGATCAAACGCAGGGCCGTCGTCGCTCGCTGATTTTTATCGCTGCGATGGCGCTACTCGGGCTGGGCACAGTGATGCTGGTCCATTCGCAGGTCATGGGTGTTTTCGCGTGGCCCTGGGAAATGGCGCGAACAGCCAGGGCCGATGCGAACTACCTCAAGTCGATCGTGCGCGCGTTTACTCAGCCGAACTTCTGGTATGTATTTGGATGGTTGCTTCCACTTGGTATTTGGAGGCTGGGCTCTTTTCCCAGAAAGTGGGTGGCAGCAACCGCGGCCGCGGCAGTGATGGCTATCCTGCTGGGCGCTTTTATTGATGCGGGCGGAAGTATCGGTCGGTCCGTGTTCAATATCAGCGGACCGCTGCTGAGCCTGTCCGTCGCCCTGCTAATTTCAAGACCGATCAACGCTGCAGCAGTTCCGCCCACTCCACTAAATCCCTCTTAGCGCAGCCTCAAATCCAACGGTAGTTTTCTTTCTTCAAGTTGCCGCTACGTATCGTCAGCCCACTCAGTGGCGTTCCCGCACCAGACAAAGAAAGAGGGGACACGCTGTCGTGCCCCCTCGAGAATGACGCTTGGCCCCTGCATTTATGGTGCGGAGCGGCGTCGATATTCAATGGATGTGATAAACGCCTTGACCATCTCGGCGTTTACAAAGTTGCCGTTGAACTGATTCAGCTTGGTCAACCAGAAGTCGAACCCAGTGTAATCCGAATCAGGGGCCGCATTCGGATTGCGCCGCAGGTAGCCGAAGTATTGCATCAGCACGAAGGCGCGGTTGAATTCAGCGCTGACCAAGTCGGAATCTTCCGCAACCGCTCTCACGACCTGAGCTCGTGTCTTGGTCGCGGTGTTAAGGTCGGCAACCAGCTGATCGCGTTCTGCTGTCGAAAGCGGATTGCCGGCATTGGTGTTTAGCTTGTCAACGAAGGCCGCGTTGGTCATCGACAGCGGATAGTCGGTGGCAAACCTTGACCGCTCGACAAACCTGGACACGAACGCAGCTTTATTATTTTCCAGCGTGGCTTCCCATCCCGGCGCTCCCACAATCACACCCAATCCAATCTCTTGTGTGTCGAGCAGGAACTCACTGAATCTGACAACCGGGACTTGAAGTGTATGCACTCCGCCGATGGTCGATGATCCGGTCGCGTCGCCGTACGCGGATTTGTAGAGACGTTCGACGAAGTAGCCGGTGCCCTGGAACTCGATTGACAGGTAGAAAGCAGCCGACACGTGAATGCGTCTGTTCTCAATACAAGCCTGATTCGTGCCGCAGGCGGTGATCTGATCTCTCCAGAATGCGAGACCGCTCGGATCGGGTTCACGATTCAGGAAGTCGTGATAATGCTGGCGAACGAAGTTTTCAGCGTCGTCGATTGGATTCTCTGACGGCTCTGTTACATCGTCAGCTATCGTCAAAGTTGCGGATGACGGCGCTCCGAACACCGCGCCTCCCGTCAGGTTCGACAGCGTCAACGCCAGCGTTTCCGGTCCTTCCACATAATTGTCCTGCGAGATCAGCACCGTGAAGGTCTTCGAAGTTTCGCCGGCGGCAAATCTCAATGTGCCCAGGGCAGTGGTGAAATCGCAACGCGGCGAAGCGGATCCGGAAATGGTCGAGCATGGAACCTCGACGGTAGCTTCACTATCATCGGGGGTTGCGTAATCAACCGTGACGGCGGATGAAGTGTCGCCCACGCGCTCGACTGTAATCGTCACGAAGCGTGAATCTTCAGTCGTGTTGTAGAAAGCGGAACTGAATCTGACGATCCCGCCGGAGGAATCATCGTTGGTGATGGTGCCGGTCGCGGCCGCCGGAGTGCCGACGTTATAGCCGGTGCCGGAAGCGAGCGTCAGGACCACCGTTTCATTGGATTCGTTGGTGCCGTCGGCTGTCGGGTCGACGTTAACGGTCGCGGTCGAAGCGCTGGCGCCGAAGGTTACGGTGCCGCTTGATGCGCTGAAGCTGTCGGCGCCGGTTTGCGTGTAATCGGTGGCGAATGCAGCGCTTCCGCTAACTCCGAAGTTGACTGTTAGTGCGCCTGTGGTTACGCCGTTGCGGGTGAATGTGTAGACGAGATTCGGGACGCCGTCTTCAGTCACCGATGAAGGTGAAACTGCGACCGTGATAACCGTATCGTCATTAGTGATTGTGCCGGTCGCTGAATTCGGGCTGGCGGCGTTGTAGCCGGTGCCTGACGTTACCGTCAGGATGGCCGTTTCATCCGATTCAGCTACGGTATCAACAACAGGGTCGAGAGTTACCGTGGCGGTTGTATTCCCAGCGCCGAAGGCGACGGTCCCGCTCGACGCGCTAAACGTGGCGGCGCCGGTTTGCGTGTAATCACTTGTGAACCCAGCGGCGCCGGTGACTGAGAAGTTAACGGTTAGCGCGCCGGAGGTTACTCCGTTGCGCGTAAATGTGTAGACGAGATTGGCCGCTCCATCTTCGGTAACGGATGATGGCGCTACAGCCACAGTCACATCCGTATCGTCGTTGGTAATGGTGCCAGTCGCGCTACTCGGGCTGGCGAGGTTGTATCCGGCGCCGGAAGTCACCGTCAAGATGACGGTTTCGTCCGTTTCGACGACGCTGTCGTTCGACGGATTGATCGTGACCAGGGCGGTTGTGTTTCCTGCACCGAACGTGACCGAACCGGCTGATGCGGTAAAGGTGGCCGCGCCGGTTTGATTGTAGTCGGTGGTGAAAGCTGCCGTGCCGCCAACCGAGAAGTTCACCGTCAACGCGCCCGTGCTGACTCCGTTACGCGTGAATGTATAGACGAGATTGGGAGCACCATCCTCACTCGCAGTTGAAGGCGAAACTGCGACGGTGACATCAGTGTCGTCGTTAGTGATTGTTCCGGTTGCCGCGCTGGGACTGGCAACGTTGTAGCCGGTGCCCGATGTCACCGTCAGGATCGCGGTTTCATCCAACTCCACAGTGCTGTCCGCTGCCGGATCAAGAGTGACCTGTTTCGTGGTGACGCCGGCGCCGAACGTGATGGACCCGCTGGTTGCGGTGAAAACGTCGGATCCACTTTCAGTGTAGTCGCTCAGAGTTGCGGTACCTCCGACCGAGAAGTTGACCGTCAGTGCGCCGCTGGTCACGCCGGTGCGAGTAAAGGTGTAGACGAGGTTGCCCGCGCCGTCTTCCGCCACTGCGGAGGGTGCAACCGCAACCGTCACATCGGTATCGTCGTTGGTAATCGTGCCGATGCCGGTTCCGTCACTGATCGTGGCGTTGGTTGCGTTTGAAAGATTGACGGCAAAGTCTTCGTTTGGTTCGACAGTGGTGTCGCCGCCAACCAGAACGGTAATTTGTTTGCTGGTGTCAGCCGGCAGAAATGTCAACGTAGTAGTCACGATGGCGCCGAAATCTGACGGGGAAGTGGCCGTATTGGGCGCGGTGGCGTAATCCACCGTCGCATTCACAAGTGTGCTTCCTGTCTTGGTTACCGTAAACACATAGCTCGTAGCACCGCTGTTACCTTCAAGAAGCGTGACGTCGTCTATGGCAAACGACGGCGCAGTATCGTCATCGGTGATGGTGAGCACAGCGTCGTATGGAAAAGCGGCAGGCGCCGAACGTTCGGGCCGGTTTATGGTCGTGGAGCTGAGCGAGAGATTTACCGTTTCGCTGAGCTCAAACGATGAATTGTTTACGATCGGGACGGTGACAGTCTTGTCGCCCATTTCACCTTCAACGTAGGTGATTGGGAAATTGGTCACTGTCATGTAATCGCCGGGCGCCTGGGCGGAACCATCGCTGGTCGAGAAGTTCGCCGTGACGGAACCGTTGGTGCCGCCGACACGCGTGACGGTGATTGAAGCGGTCGTGCCCGACTCGCTAACTGTGTAGGTTGCAGAAGTGAACTGAATATCTCCTGCGCCGGGCGAGCCATCGTTTATTGCGTAGCACTGGGAGAATTCCGAAGTGCTGAACGACGAAACCGTTGAAGTGGCCGTTGCGGTAACTACCTGTCCAATGGTCAGGACTGGCGGGTGGAAGGTGAACGACACGTCGCCGCTCGCATCTGTTGGATCGGTCGTGATTGATCCAAGGTAAGTCTTTCCTTCGCCATTACCGGAGCTGTCACATGATGGGCTCTGGTAGAAGTCTATGTTGAACGCCTCGGTTGGCGTGGAATTTAAGGTGCCGTTGATGGTTCGCGTGCTGCCGGTCACCTGGGCCAGAGTAATGACCGGGAAGTTTTGCAGACTATTTGGACCGCTGTCAGCATCGGTCGCGTCGTTTGCGGTAATGCCATCAGTGCCCAGGTCAATTCCCAGGTGCGTTGAAGTTGTGCCATTCGAGAAAATTGAGTTGCCGCGCAGCGTGTTACCGAAGCTGGCGGTGCTCAGATTAATGCCATCGCCGGCATTGAAGGCGATGATGTTGCCTTCTCCCGCGGTGGTGCCGCCCACCGTATTGGCTACCGCGCCGAGACCCACAAGGCTGATCCCGTTTGCGCCGTTGCCCAATCCGCTGGTGCCGTTGGCCATGGTGCCAATGAAGTTTCCGAGAACCACATTGGAATTGCTGTTGGAGAAAGTGATGCCGTCGAGTGTGTTACCTGAGATCAGGTTGACGATATCGGGAGTTGCGCCGCCGATTGAAGTGGTGAACCCGGTAGCGATAATTCCGCTGCCTCCGTTAGCGAGGGCGAGCGTTCCGGAAACATCTGTTCCGATGAAGTTACCGGAGATCGAGTTACTGCCGCTGGTCACACTTGCGCCGTTGCCTGAGGGCGTTGGCGCGCTGCCATCACGCTGGAAGCGATTGATGGCAAGACCGCGAAGTGTCGAGGTGCCGCCGGATAGAATTAGGCCGTTGGAATTGAGGCCGGCACTGGTGCCGTTTAACTCAATTCTCAAGACCGCATTGGTGCTGGAGGCCAGCGAGTTTGCGACGGCGCCGGTCTGGGAGTAGCCGTCAATCAAAACCTGTTTGGTTGATGCCGGTAGCTGCGACGTGGGCAAAATGGACCACCAGCTGTGCGGCCAGTCTGGGTCGATGTCGCCGATCGTTGAATCGTCTGACGCGGTGGTGGCGGCCACATTTGCCAGCGTAACCTGACCTGGCGTGCTGTCGTTCTGGTAATAGAAGTGGCGAGCATCAGTCGCGGGAATTGCGAAGTTGATCGCAACCGCAGTGGCGCTGCCGTTGGATGCAACGATGGCCTCGCGCAGGCTGCAATGCGTGCCGTCGCAAACAGCGTCATCGAGATCGTCAGTGGTGTTGACCGTGAATCCTGACGACGGAATGTCGTCGTTAAGGATCGTGCCGAGACCCTGACTATCGGTAACTGTGGAGTGCGCCTCGCCGGAAAGATTAACGAAGAAGGTTTCGTTGCCTTCAAAAGTTGAGTCTTTGCAAACCGGCACCGTGATCGTCTTGGTGGTTTCGCCCGCCAGGAAACTCAACGAGCCATTTTGTGTCTGGTAATCGTCTCCCGAAGGACACGGAGCGACGTTGGCGTTTGCCGACCCAGGAGCGGTGGCAAAGTTGACCGTCGCGGTCACTTCCGTGCTGCCGGTCTTGGTAACGGTAAAGTTGAACGAAGTAAACGTGCCGAGCGTGGTGCCTTCATTCAGGCTGCGATCGCCGATCGCCAGGGTTGGCGCGGCGTCGTCGTTTGTAATCGTGCCGACGCCCTGATCGGTGGTAGTCGCATTAGTTGGGTTGGAAAGGTTAACGAAGAACGTTTCGTTCAGTTCGTAGACCGTATCGCCATTGACCACAACTGTGACGGGCTTGCTGGTCTCGCCAGGCAGGAACGTCAGCGTGGTTGTCGTTATCGCCGTGTAATCCCCAGGCGCGCTGGCCGTGTTATTGGCGGTTGCGTATTCGACTGTGATCGTCTGGTACGACGGATTCGAGAGCGTGACCGTGAAATCGTAGTTGGTCAGGTCAGGATCATTGTCAACGCCGTGCACGTTACCTTCATTGTGGGTGACGTCGTCGATCGAAATCGTCGGCTGCGGATCGTCGTTGGTGATGGTCCCGAGGCCTTGCATATCACCGCTCGTCGCGTTGCTCGGGGTCGAGAGATTAACGAAGAAGGTTTCATTTTCTTCGTAAGTGGTGTCGCCGTTGATCTGGACCGTCACGGGCTTGCTGGTTTCGTCAGGATCAAATGTCAACAGGGTTGACGCGATCGCCGTGTAGTCAGTGCCGGCTATGGCAGGGTTGGTCGTTCCATCCTGCGTCTGGTAGTTGACGGTCACCGGCAGGTAAGACGCGTTTGAAAGACTTACCGTGAAGGTGAAGCCCGTCGTGCCGGGTCCATTACCTTCGACCTGCGTGACATCACCGATCGAGACGACCGGGGTCGTGTCATCGTTCTGAATTGTCAGCGTGGCAGCGGTTGGGCCAGTGATCGTGGCTCCGCCGGTCGGCGCCGAAAGCGTGATGTTTACGGTCTCATCAAGCTCAAACTTCGTATCGCCATTTACGGTGATTGGAATGTTCTTATCGGTGGCGTCGCCGTTGGCCCAGTTGAGCGTACCGGTGGCCAGGACTACCGAGTAGTCGTTGTCTTCGGTGGCCGGGTTATCGTCCTGGGCGGTGCCGTCAGTGATTGTGTAAGTAACGCTCACCGCGCGGTCAGCGCCATTTACGCGCTGAACGACGATGTTGGCGGTATGCGTGCCGGCGTTTGTCTCAGTGTCGTTGGTGTTTGCGGCGGCAAACTTGATCTCGCCGAAAGCGACTGCCGCGGCGGTGAAGCAGGCCGAAAACTCTGAAGTGCTGCCGGACGAACTTGTCGCGGTAGCTGTAATTACATCACCCGGAGTCAGGACCGCGGGGTTGAGGGACCACAAGCCGTCGCCGTTGGCTCCGGTGTTAGTTGTGGTCGAGCCCATCCACGTCTGCCCTTCGCCGTTGCCGGACGCGTCACAAGCCGAGTTTCGATAGAAATCGATCGTAAACGTTTGCGACGGCGTGGAATTCAGGGTGCCCCTGATGAAGTTGGGCGTGCCAACCTGGGCGGTGCGGATGATTGGGAAGTTTTGCAGATCGTTACTGCCGGTGTCTGCATCGTTCGCGTCGTTGGCCGTGACGCCATCGGTTCCCAAATCGATGCCGAGGCCGGTGTTTGAGTGAATCGAATTGCCTCGAATCACTGTTCCGGAAATTGTCGAACCGGCGATCGCGCTTACGAAGACGCCGTCACCGCTGTTGAAGGCGATGGTGTTTGGTTCACCGGCGCCAGTGCCGCCGATGGTATTGCCGCCGACATTGACTGACGCGGCCCCGGTCTCATCGAAGACACCGTGGGCGCCGTTTGCCAGCCCGGTCACTCCGTCTGCCTGCGTGCCGATCAGATTACCCTGAAGAGTATTCGCAGTACCGCCCGGAGCGTTGTTCCGGATGTGGATGCCGTGGCTCGTGTTTCCGGAGATTAGATTTCCTTTGACGGTGTTGTTGGTGCGGTTGTCTATCAACACACCTGAATTAACGGCGCCGAGATCGATGGTGCCGGTGTTATCCGTGCCGATGTAGTTGTTCTGTACCGTGTTACCACTGGCTCCGTTGATTAAGAAGATCCCCAGGCACCGCCGGATATGACGTTGCGGTCGGCGGGGTTTGGTCCACCGATCGTGTTGTTGTTGATGGCATTGATCTCGACGCCGGCGCGAGCCGTGTTACCGAGATCGATGGCGCCCGCTGCGTCAGTGCCAAGATAACTGCCACGCACTGCATGGTTGGTGCCGGTGCGCATCCAGACTTCGCTCTGAGTGGCGCGGTTAATGACCAGACCCTTCAGCAGAGTGCTGGCATCGAGAATCAATCCGTATCCGCCGCCATTCGTTGCGTCGATCTCAATTAGCAGGAGTGCATCGCTGCCGACCGCGAGCGTGTTCTCGCGTGAGCAGGGAACTGTTGGGCTCGGCGGACATGGTTCCTGTGAATAGCCATCAATGGTCGCAGTCTGCGTAACGGCCGGCAGGGCTGAACCGAGAGTGATGGTGTAAACGCCGGTGGTCAGATTGCGACCCGGATCGCCGTTGGGAATGTTGAAGTTGATGGTGCTGACGTCAGCGTTCGCGTTGGCGTTAGTAATCGCTTCACGCAAAGAGCAGTCGTCGAGCGAACAGAAGCCGTCGTTGGTATCGTCCGTTTTGGTTACCACGAGCGTGGCTGGAATCACGTCGTCGTTGGTGATCGTGCCGGTAGCCACGCTGGGCGTGCCGACGTTGTAACCGGTGCCCGTAGTGACGCTGAGCACCACGGTTTCATTCGCTTCGTAGGATATATCCGCGGTCGGGTCGATTGTGACCGTTACCGCCGTGACGGTTGGCCCAAAGGTGACCGTGCCGGTCGGCGGAGTAAACGTGTCCGAGCCGCCGGGAATGTAGGTGTAATCGTTAGCCGGATTGGCCGTGCCGCCAACTGAGAAGTTGGCAGTTACGGAGCCGGTGGTAACGCCGGTGCGGGTGAATGTGTAGACGAGATTCGGGACGCCGTCTTCGTTCACTGAAAGCGGAGACACTGCCACGCTGACGTCTGTGTCGTCGTTTGTGATTGTGCCGGTGCCGCTCGCGTCGGTAATCGTGGCGTTGACCGCATTCGAAAGGTTAAGCGTGAATGTTTCATCCGGCTCGACCGTGGTGTCGCCGTTAACGGAAACAGTCACCTGTTTACTGGTTTCGCCCGGATTGAAGGTCAGAGTCGTGGTCGTAAGTTGGGTGTAATCCGAAGGCTGAGTGGCCGAAACGTCGCCGGTTGAATAGTCGACCGTGACGATCTGATCACTGGCTGCGGACATGGTGACGGTAAACGTGTAGTCGGTGGTGCCGCTGTCGCCTTCAGCATGAGTTACGTCGTCGATGGTAATCCGCGGCAACGGTTCGTAGTCGTAACGCGTGTTGGCCGCGCTCAAGCTGACGAGCAGGTTGTCTACGTTGCCGACGAAGTTGGGCCATGCTCCGCCGCCGCAGCCGGTAGCGATGCGGAAGCCGCCAGTGCCGGCCGCCGGATGAAGAATGCGTGCATTCGGCTGGACTGCCAGATACTGCGCGATGGTTTTGACATTAGCGCCTGGTCCAGCGCCGGCGATGTTGTTAACTGACCACCAGCCGCCTGCTTGCGCATTCCACGACTGCCAGGTTCCAACCACGAGCGCACCCTGATCGGGCACGTTCACAGTGTGACCGTGTTGATATACAGGCTCGAAGAAAATCTGATCGTCCTGCAAGTTGTCGCCGTTGAAGTCGATGTTGAGCAACAGGTAGGGCGCCTGACCGCCGGTGCCGTCCTGCACGACGTAGGTGCTGTAAGACAAACCAGAGATCGTGTCGAGCCGCGTGTTGTTGAAGTCAGCCGTGCGAATGGTTTCAAACGAATTCCCGTTTGATCCGATCGTGAACTGCAAGCTGCCTTCACCAACCGGCGGAGTGCCGGGGCCGACAACGAACGCCTGCGAACCGGTGCTGGCGCCGCCGCAGGTGCCGTGACTTTGCGTCCAGCCCTTGAGATTGGTCTCTCTGATTACGATGTAGTCGCTGGGAACTCCCTGGAAGCCGTTGGTGCCGCGGCCGGGAACTGTTTCGACGTTGGTATCCGTGCCGCTTTGCAGGAACGGAATGTATTTCACGTTTGCCGATGCAGCGCCGGCGATATCCGGCTGACCGCCCGGAGGCGTGGCAGTGCCGCCATAGACAACTGGAATCTGCGCCGCGTATCCGGGCTCAGCACTGTTGGCCGTGGTAACGACCGGCGACGTGGTTCCAAGCCAATTGCCGCGGAAGTTTTTCAGGTTAGTGGTGTTTGGCGCAGGCAGCGATCCGCCAGTCTGGCGATCGACGATCTGGCCATACCAGTTGCCGCTGAAGTCGTTGTTATTGAAGACCGAACCAACCGCCGACTGCACCGGCGAGTTAGTGCCGCCGCTCGCATCAAGGAACACGATGCCGACGGTCCAGTTATTCGTGATGAAGTTTTCCACCACCGTTATGCCTTCCGTCTGGTTGCGGAAGATCATGCCGGTGCGGTTGTTGTCGATTCTGTTGTTGCGGATCGTGTGGCTGTTGCTGTTGTTGACGTCGATGCCGGTGCGATTGCCGTCAATCACGTTGTCGCGGATCAGCGTGCCGGACAGACTCAGGCCCTGAATCGCAATGCCGGTGGAGTTCAACCCGGGGTTGTTCCAATCGGTCGTGTTGTTTCCAGCGCGAGTAATCCTCAGCCCCGCGATGGTCACGTTGCTGGCGCCGACGGTAATTGTCGCCCCGGGGCCGCCGATTGGGCCGACAATATTCTTGATTCCGGCGCTAAAACCGAGGAGGCGCGTGCCGTTTGACACGATTGATACGTCCTCAAGGTAGTCGCCCTCGAGAACATTAACTATGCCGCCGGCGGCAACGGCGTTGAGCCCTTCCTGAACGGTCGCGAATGCGTCGTAACCCATGGCCGTGCTGGGGCCGCCATCAGGATCCGTACCCAACGGCACCGAGATCCAATCGTCGTCAACGTAGACCACGGGCGGAGCAGTGTCGTCGTTAGTGATCGTACCTGTGCCGTCGGCGTCGCTGATGGTTGCGCCACTCGGGTTGGAAAGTTGCACTGTAAATGCTTCGTTTGGTTCGACTGTGTAGTCGCGATTGACGAGAACCGTGACCGGCTTGGTTAATTCACCTGCCAGGAAGGTTACGGGCGTCGCCAGAATCGCAGTGAAATCAGAGGGCGCCGTGGCGGTGCCGTTAATGGTTGCGTATTCAACGCTGGCGCTGGATCCCGTGAAGCCGGTTCGGGTGATAGTGAAATTAAACGCGGTCGTTCCCGGCGGATTTCCTTCCGCAAGGGTCACGTCGTCTATGGAGAACTGTGAATCGTCGTTTGTGATAGTGCCCACACCCTGCGCATCGCGAATCTCGCCGCTGGCACTAACACTCGACAGGTTGACGAAAAATTGCTCGTCAGGCTCTAACGCGGTGTCGCCGTTGACTTGCACCACGGCCGGTTTCGACGTTTCGCCCGGATTGAAGGTCAGTGTGGTCGGCGCTACAGCGTCGAAGTCCGACGGCGATGTGGCCGAGTTGTCCGCGGTCGCGTAGTTGACGGTAATTATTTGATCTGACGCGCGCGAAAGTGTGACCGTGAAGGTGTAGGCAGTCTGCCCAGCGTTGCCTTCAACCTGAGTCACGTCGTCAATCGAGAGACCCGGGTTCGGTTCGAAGTCGTAAGTGATATCTGAAGCCTGGAGGCCGAAAAGGAAGGCGTCAACGTTGCCGTCGAAGTTTGGCGCCCATGGGCCACCTGCTTTGAAGAGCACCGGACTCGTCGGAGTGTTGCGAACGCCCGCGTTCGGGAAGAGCGCCAAAACCTGGGTCCAGGTGCACGGAGTTGCGGGTTGGCAAGGCTGCGCCACGCCGGCCACGTTGTTTACCGTGACCGTCGTCCGCGTTCCATACCATTTACCGGCGAGGGCATCCCAAGGCTGCCAAACATTCTGTTGGACAGCGCCCTGTGCGGGCGAAAGGTATGGTTCAAATACGAGACGGCCGGCAAAGGCCGTAGCGGCGTCGTTAAGATCCCAGTCGATCTCGAACTGGAGCGAGATGGCAAAGTTTGGATCGAGGGTGTTTTGGTAACTGCGGTAGCTCAGGTCGGTGACGTGGTCCATGCGCGTGCCGCCGAAGCCGCCGGTACCGAGCGCGTGGCGTCCGAGATTGTCTACCTGCAGGTAGGCGCTACCTTCACCGAGCGGCGGCGTGCCTGGTCCCGCCTCGAAGCCGCCGGTGCCGGTGCCTGTGCCGGGCAGATCGTCGAAGAAGACCCATCCATTCAAATTAGATGGCAAGACTGTGACACTGCTCGCGACGCCCTGGAATCCATTAGTGCCGCGACCCGGCGTTGTTTCGACGTTCGTGTCGGTACCGCTCTGGAGAAACGGCGTGTACTTAAAGTTTGCGGATGCGGGACCGGCGATATCGGGCTGGCCTCCCGGAGGGGTTGCCGTGCCGCCGTAAGCGACGGGGATCTGAGCCGCATAGCCCGGCTCCGCGCTGTTCGCGGTGGTAATGATCGGCGAGGTGGTGCCGTACCAATTACCGCGGAAGTTCTTCAGGTTGGTGGTGCCCGGTGCGGGCAAGGATCCGCCCGATTGGCGATCCACTATCTGGCCGTACCAGTTGGCGCTGATGTTGTTGTTGCTAAACGTAGAGAAGAGAGCCGTCTGCACGGGGCTGTTAGTGCCGCCGCTGGCGTCGAGGAACAGGACACCCACCGTCCAGTTGTTGGTGATGAAGTTTTCCACCACCGTCATGTTGTCCGTCTGATTACGGAAGATGAGACCGGTGCGGTTGAAGTCGATGACGTTGTTCCGGACCGTATGGCCGTTCGAGTTGTTGATGTCAACGCCGGTGCGGTTGCCGGTGATGATGTTGTCGCGAATGACCGCGCCGGTGGACGCCTGTCCCTGAATGGCGAAGCCGGTGGAGTTCAGCCCTGGATTGTTCCAGTCGGTGGTGTTGTTGCCCAGGCGCGTAACCGTGAACCCAGCGACAGTATTGTTGCTGGAGAAGAGTTGGACGGTAGTGCCCGCGCCGCCGATCGGGCCGCGAATGTTGGTCGTCCCCGCGCCGGCGCCGATCAATTGCAGACCGGCGTTAGTGATCGCCACGTCTTCGTCGTAAGTTCCCGAGGCGACCTGCACTGTGCCGCCGGCGCTGACCGCATTAACGCCTTCCTGAATCGTGGCAAACGAATCGCAACCGAAGATGGTCGCTGGTCCACCAGCGTCGGGGTCGTCTCCTGGGGTTGTACCGACCCATGAGTCGTCAACGTAGACAGTGCTGAACGATCCACAAACATCGTCGTTGTTGATCGTGCCCAGACCTTGCGCGTCGCCGATGGATGCGCCTGACGGGAGCGACAGGTTAACGAAGAAGGTCTCGTTGAGCTCGGCGGCCGTGTCGCCATTCACCTGAACGGTGATCGGCATCGAGGTGTCGCTCGGTCCGAAATTGAGCGTGCCGGAATTCAGCACATAGTCGTTGTTGGCAAGCGTGGCGGTGCCGTCTGCAGTGGTGAAATTCACGGAGGTCGCGAAGCCATTGGCTCCGGACTTTGTGACGGTGAAAGTAAATGCGGTCTGGCCGGCGTTGCCCTCGGCGAGGGTCACGTCGTTAATTGAAAACTGCGCTTCATCGTTGGTGATAGTGCCGATGCCCTGCGCATCGCGGATCTCGCCGCTGGCACTCACATTCGAGAGATTGACGAAAAACTGCTCGTTCGGCTCAAGGTCGGTGTCGCCATTTACCTGCACGACCACCGGCTTGGTTGTCTCGCCCGGATTGAAGGTTAGCTGCGTGACAGGCACGGCAGTGAAATCAGATGGAGATGTGGCCGAGTCGTCTGCCGTAGCCACGTCAACGGTGATGATCTGGTCAGAGACGCGCGAGAGCGTAACCGTGAAGTTGTAGGCAGTCTGTCCGGCGTTGCCTTCGGCGAGGGTCACATCGTTGATCGAAAGACCCGGATTCGGCTCGAAGTCGTAAGTGATATCCGAACCGCTGATACCGAAAAGGAAGGCGTCAACGTTGCCGTCGAAGTTTGGCGCCCATGGGCCACCAGCTTTGAAGAGCACCGGACTCGTCGGAGTGTTGCGCACACCCGCGTTCGGGAAGAGCGCCAGCACCTGCGCCCAGGTGCAGGTCGTCCCCATCTGGCAGGGCTGCGCGACGCCGGCCACGTTGTTTACCGTCACCGTGGTGCGTGTTCCGTACCACTTGCCGGCCAGTGCATCCCAGGGCTGCCATACGTTCTGCTGAACGGCGCCCTGCGCGGGCGAGAGGTAAGGCTCAAAAACGAGACGACCCTCGAAGGCGTTGGCGCCGTCGTTCAAATCCCAATCAATTTCAAACTGAAGTGAGATGGCAAAGTTTGGATCGAGGGTGTTCTGGTAACTGCGGTAGCTCAGATCGGTGACGTGGTCCATGCGCGTGCCGCCAAAGCCGCCGGTGGCCAGGATATGGCGGGCCACTGCGTCAACTTGCAGAAAAGCACTACCTTCGCCGAGCGGGGGCGTGCCCGGGCCGGGCTCGAAACCGCCAGTGCCGGTGCCGCCGCCGGCATCGGGAAGGAAGATCCAGCCATTCAAATTGGATGGCAAGACTGTGACACTGCTGGCGACGCCCTGGAATCCATTAGTGCCGCGACCCGGCGTTGTTTCGACGTTGGTGTCGGTGCCGCTCTGCAGGAACGGAATGTACTTAAAGTTGGCCGAGGCGGGACCCGCGATATCGGGCTGGCCTCCCGGAGGGGTTGCGGTGCCGCCATAAGCGACGGGGATCTGAGCCGCATAACCAGGCTCTGCACTGTTGGCAGTGGTCACTACCGGCGAGGTGGTGCCAAACCAATTACCGCGGAAGTTCTTCAGGTTGGTTCCCGCCGCGGGCAAGGATCCGCCCGATTGGCGATCCACTATCTGGCCGTACCAGTTAGCGCTGATGTTGTTGTTGCTGAAGGTGGAGAAGAGAGCCGTCTGCACGGGGCTGTTAGTGCCGCCGCTGGCGTCGAGGAACAGGACACCCACCGTCCAGTTGTTAGTGATGAAGTTTTCCACCACCGTCATGTTGTCGGTCTGGTTGCGGAAGATGAAACCTGTGCGATTGAAATCAACCACGTTGTTGCGAATCGTGTGGCCGTTGGAGTTGTTGATGTCCAGGCCGTTGCGATTGCCGGTGATGATGTTGTCGCGAATGACCGCGCCGGTGATGGCCTGTCCCTGAATGGCAATACCGGCAAGGTTGAGCGCGCCGTTCCAGTCGGTGGTGTTATTGCCTAAACGAGTGATGGTGAACCCAGCGACAGTGTTGTTGCTGGAGAAGAGTTGGACGGTAGTGCCCGCGCCGCCGATCGGGCCGCGGATGTTGGTCGTCCCCGCGCCGGCGCCGAGCAATTGCAGACCGGCATTCGTGATCGCCACGTCTTCGTCGTAAGTTCCCGAGGCGACCTGCACGGTGCCGCCGGCGCTTACTGCATTAACGCCTTCCTGAATCGTGGCGAATGAGTCGCAGCCAAAGCTGGTCGCTGGTCCACCCGCATCAGGATCTGCGCCGGGAGTGGTGCCGACCCAGCTGTCGTCAACGTAAACCGTGGCGAATACCGCGCAAACGTCGTCGTTGTTAATGGCGCCGGTGCCGCTCGCATCGGAGATAGTCGCGCCCGAAGCGTTGGTCAGATTAACCGTAAACGCCTCATTCAGTTCGACCATGGTGTCGCCGTTAACCGAGACAGAAAACTGCTGGGTGGTGTCGCCCGGTGCGAAATTCGCGGTCGTGGTAGTGATGGCGGTGAAATCCGGATTGCCGCCCGTGGACACTGCGGCGCCGTCTGCGGTGGCGTAGTCCACGCTGCTGCTGAATGCCGTGGTGCCTGTTTTAGTAATCGTAAAGGTGAACAGAGTGGTCCCGCTATTTCCTTCGGACAGAGTTACATCGTCGATTGAAAACGAAGGCGCAGTGACCGCGATGGGCACGTTGACGTCTTCGTTATCCACTGAGATTGTGGCCACGGCGTTGTTGCTGTTGCCCGAAGTAAATTGAGAACTATCTGCGCCGGCGATGATCGTGTCGTTGTCAGGAGACATGCTGCCGTTCGTGGCCGAGTAGGCAACTGGAATATTCGGCAACGTGCCCACCGGAGTTACGCTGGCGGAATTCTGCGTCATGTCCGCCGAGACGGTTGACGTTGCGCCCGGGGTAATCGGATTCGGAGTTGCCGAACCCAGCAGGACGATCCACGGATTGAAGTCTGCGCCGCTGCCGGTGACTGTGCCGCAGCCGGCATTGTTCGGACCTGCATTGCAACCCCACCAGTTGTTCTCGAGATTCGGCGTCTGATTGTTCGGGTTATCAATCGCGGTCGTGGTTGAAACGATGCGGTTGAAATTCGCGGTCACCACCTGGGAGGAACTATCCAACAAGGCGACGCCGGCGCCGAAACCGGTAATCGTCGAGCCCGTCACATTCGCCGTGGCAAATCCGCCGACAAACTCCAGGCCTCGGAGGCCGCTGCTGCCGCTGATGGTCACCCCCGTGGCGTTCAGCGTTTGTACATTCGTGCCGCCTTCAACCTTGATGCCGCTGCCCGCGTTGCCGCTGATCGACAAGCCGTTAAGGTTAACTGTCGAAGCCGCCCCGGGACCGCCGGCGAGGAAGTTGGTGGTGCCAACCGGATTGAAGTTCAGATTGTCGGTTAAGAAAACACCGGCCAGAGTCGATCCACTAATGGAGTTGGTCGAGCCAATCGTGATGTTGTTCGAGGTCGGGACATTGAACAGGCCGATGCCGTAGTTGTGCCCGCTGATGGCGTTGCTGGTAAAGGTTGAGCTGATCGCATCCTGGTTGGAGACCACGAGGATGCCGAAGTTGTTGGCCACGGCGGTTGGTTCAGCCGTGATTGTGTTACTGCTGATGGTCGCCCCCGTGGCGCCGTTGAACTGCAGCCAGTAGAGAATGCCACCCGCGTAGGCATGAATTTCGTTGCCGGTGATGTTGAAGCTGGCCGGGCCACCCGCGCCGTTGTGGTTGTTGAGGTGCACACCGGTCCACGCACGCGTCATCTTGTTATTGGTGACGTTAGCGTAGTAGTTGCCACGCAGCGAAACGGCGTAACCAAAATCGAAGAAGCCGACGCTGTCAAACCAGTTGGCGGTGACTGTGTTGTTCTGCGAGGCGCCGTCGCCGCGGAAGCCGATGGCCACGCGCCGGATGATGTTGTTTCGGACCGTGATGTTGTTGAATGCGCCG
Source organism: Pyrinomonadaceae bacterium (assembly GCA_963724185.1). Taxonomy (GTDB): domain Bacteria; phylum Acidobacteriota; class Blastocatellia; order Pyrinomonadales; family Pyrinomonadaceae; genus PSRF01. The sequence continues at coordinate 2,071,036 of CAVRTN010000004.1, forward strand.
GTCGGCCTCACGCCGTAACTGACATTCGTGTTCTCGCCGCTCGTAAGAGGCGCGCCCGCCTGGCCGGGATCGTCGCCGTCAATCTGGAACCCATCGATGATCACGCTGTTCGAAGTCACACTGAAAACCGCGGATTGCGACGCGCCCAGGGTGCGCACATTCGACTCCGCCACGCGCGCAGCCGAGCCCGACGTGCCGACATTTGCGCCCTGAAGCGTGACTGCCTTGTTGACCGTCGGATTCTCGAAGTAGTCACCTGCGGCCACGATCACCGTGCCGCTTGGGGCCACGCCGTTGATTCCGTCCTGAATCGTGGCAAACGAGTCGCAGCCAAAGTCGACCGCCGAGCCGCCGCCGTCAGGGTCTGTCCCCGGCGTGGTGCCAACCCACGTGTCGTCTACATAAACTGTGCTGGGCGGAACGCATGGAGCCACCGGCGTGCCGATAACGAAGAAGCTGAAAGAAGAGAACGGATCAGAAAGAATTGTCTGACCGACGACTGTGCCGTCGATTGAATCGTAGGCGCCGCCCTGCGTCGCTGATTTGGCGATAGCGTTGCCCGCAGTCACTGTCGCATCTGTGAGCCGCACACTCGTGTTGACGAAATTGGCGCCGCCTGAAGTGATCGAAGCGCTCCAGTAACGATTGGTATTAAGCGCGCTCATGCCTGTGCCCGGCGTGCCGCCCGCGTTGCCGTCAAACTCTTCGGCCATCAAGGTCACAGTTCCGCCCGCGTTGGTGGTCGGATTAACTAACTCAAATGGGTTGTAGCCGGCCTTGCCAACTGGGAAGCGGTAAGTAGTGCCCGTTGCCAAACTTGCCGGGAACACGCGCGCGAGGGGTCCGTTGACATAAGAAGTTGCTGAACCGCCCGAGAGCCGGTTGGAGGCGGTGCCCGTTATGGTCAACAGGTTGGCCGCGGTCGTGTTGATGTTGCCGTTGGTCAGAGCGAGCCCGTCCACATTAGCGGGATTGTTCAGTGTCAGCGAGCCGGAAGATTTGTCTACGGCGAGATCATAAAAAGTTTCGGCGCCTGTTTTGGTGATTGATTGCGCACCAGTTCCATCAAAGAAAACCGTGCGGTCCGCCGGACTGAAGGTGCCGTTGTTGGTCCAGTTGCCTCTAACACGAAGGTGACCGCTGACGCCTCCCATGGCAAACGTGCCGCTGGAGATCGTCATATCCCCGAGCATGGTTTTAGTGAACGGTCCGAGGGTCACGGTTCCGGTCGTCGACTGGATCGTAACGTTGTGGGGAACACCCACTCCGCTCGTGCCATTGCCCCACTCAACCCCGGTGGTGTGTCCGCCCGGCGTGTTGTAAACGAGGGTTGAGGAGCTGCCGTAGGTCGGCGCATTGTTAATTACCGATCCGCCGGTGTTAATGGTCAGGTTGTTGTTAACGGTGGTCAGGCTGGCGCCGAAATCAACCGAGGCATTGAGTTCAAGATTGCAGTTGACGAAGCTGAGCGTGCCCGGGGAATTAGCGTCAACTGTTTTCGAGCCCTGGAAGAAAATGGTGCTAGTCGCGGCAGTTGAAGTAATTGTGCGCGGGCCAAAGGCCACGAAGATGTCGCCGCCGTTGCCGGTCAGGTTGAGACTGTTGCCGTTGAGATCAAACGTCGCCGCGCCTACGAGTTGAAGCACGCCTCCGGACGTGGCGCTGATAGTTGCGTTGCTGAGCAACTGCAGGCTGCCGGATGGTTTCGTGATCAGCAGGTGACCGAAAGTTTCACCGCCGGATTTGTTGATGGTCTGAAGAGGTGCGCTGCCGTCGAAATACACTCCACGGTCGTTGTGATTAAAGGTTCCCGTGTTTGTCCAGTTGCCCGAGGTGCGGAAGTCGCCGCCGCCGGAAGTGGAGAGCGTGAGCGTGCCGTTGATGTTTACATTGCCCACAACGATCAGCCGCTCCGCCATCGCGCCCATGCTCATGGTTGAACCTGAGTCGATAGTCAGATTGCCCGCCATCTGGAAGGGACTGGCGAGGGAGCCGTTGGGGAGATCGAGCGTAGTGTTCGCGCCGATTTCGACGTTAGCCGGATAACCCGCGCCACTCGTGGCACCCGGCAGCCATTCGCCGGCGCGGCCGTAGGTGCCGCCCGCGTAATAACTAAGCGTGGAAGCGCTGCCGTAGGTGGGTGAGCCGCTAACGAAACCACCGGGAAAAATTCTGAAGAGACCGTTAATCGTTAAATTGCCGGCGGTTGAGATTCCGCCTGAAGTTTCGATGGAATTTCCGACCGTGCGCGCAGCGTTGATGGTGACTCCACCCGAAGCAACCGAAACGGTTTGCGGGCCGTTGGTGGTGGGCCAGTGATCGCTGGTGTTATCTATTGTGGCCGTGGTGGTCGTATTGATCGCGAGTGTGCCGGTGGTCTGGTGGTAAGTGAAGGTGCGTGCTCCTGGGAGGCCGCCATTGTCAATTCGAAAAGTCCCATTAACCTGTACCGAACCGCCGCCCAACATCCCTGAGCTAATGCCGACGAGCCCGTCGATTGTTAGATCGGTTCCTGCGTTGTCGGCAAGAGTCAACGGGCTGTTGATTAGTAGAATGCCACCATTATCGACCGTCAACTGATCGGCATTCACAGCGGCCGTCACAGTGACTATGTGACCGTTGCGAACGTCAATTGTGTCAGAGGAAGCGCTAGGAGTTTGACCGGCTATCGCATCGACGAAGCCTCCGCCGAAATCCACTTGCCACGTGTTGAAGTCGTTCCAGGGTCCGGTTTGCTTGCTTCGATATTTCGTCGGTAATGCGACAACGTTGAGAACGAGTTCCTGACCGGTGATTGAAGCCGACGCGGACATCCCCGGCGCAAGGTTAGTGACGTTGACGGAGGATGGTGCAGTGCCGGTTACGCTGCCCGCGCCTTTTGAAATCAAGACGTAATTGCCCGCAAGTAGAGGCAGACCAGACTTGGTGACGTTTAGGGTGTTTGTGCCTTGAAGATTAACTGCGCCGGCACCTGAGATCGTGAGCGGCGCTGTAGTGCCATCGTAAGCTGAGAATGTCAGGGTAGTGCTTGCGCCAGTGGCGAGACCCTTCGTTGGATTGGTAGCAATGATTCCTGAAGTCGCCGGACCTGTAGCCCTCAATCCCTGAGTGCTGCTCAGGGTGAGTGATGTCGTCAGGTTTTGAATGTCGAAAGTCGCGCCTCCGGCAATGACAATGTTCGTTGAGTTGGCAATTGAGCCTGTTCCGCTAAGCGCTAAGGTTCCGCTGCTAATGGTCGTATCGCCGCTATACGTGTTTGCGCCACTCAAAGTGAGAATGCCGGAGCCAACGCCGCCGCGTGTGAGTTTGCGGGTCGCTCCACTAATGATGCTGCTGATTGTGATGCCGCCCGTGCTGTCGATATTGATGATGTTGTCGGTGGCGTTGCCGAGGGCGATTCCCATCGAGCCAGCCCCCCCAGTCGAAGGCTGAAGGGTGAGTGCCCCTGTATTTGAATTGCGGGCGATTACATTATTGACGCTGTTAACCGTCGCGCCGTTGAGAGTGAGGACGAAGCTCCCGGCCGCGCTGTCTCCGATAGCGCGATTTGCGCTCGAGAAATCAATTGCGCCAAGGTAGAGAGTCGAACTGGTAGTACCATTGATGCCGATATTCGGATTTGTGCCGCTGGAAGGAATGCTGGCAATGTCTGTATTTGTTGTGGTGGCTTGAGAGCCAGCAAAAGCGCTGTCGCCAACCCAATTCGTATTGGTATACCAGGCCGTCCCGGTTCCGCTACCGCCGCCATCCCAAGTCTGGTTCGCCGCCAAACTGACGTAGACGCCCACAAATGAGACCGCCACGGCCAAGAATGCAACGAACACGCCGGCGCGTCGCTTACCGCGGCTGAAGCCGGACAGTTGCGCCTTGATGCGTTCTTTTAAACTGTGACGCGATGGGCTGACGGTGGATGCACTAGTAACTTGAGGGGCAGACACGGGATGATTTGAACGGGGCATGTAAGACTAAACTCCTGGGCGAAGGGTGTAGCAGTAGATCGGAGTTCAAAAAGCTCGGCAGTGCTTAAGCTCAGTGGGCTCGCTGGCTACCGCGTTGGGACTTTCTAACGATGACTCTAACGATGACAAAGCCAGTCGGGGCGGCCTCGGCAAATTAGCAAGGAAAATGTGGGTGGAGATTAATGCGCAACGGCGGAAAAGTCAACGTGAGGGGCATGTGCAAACGGTATCCGCAGATTACGCAGATTCATTAGCAGAGAGCGCCGCGCCTCTCGATGGGGCTCTTTGCAACCAGGGATTTTCCCAATCAAAGGGATTGCCCCAAACTCATCGCTCCGCGAGGAGCGAGATGTTTATAGCTCCCACATTCCCCCTGGTGTGGCGCTGCGTCAGGAGCGCAATGTGCCCGCGCATCACTCCATAAAACTAAACACGTATTTGCCGTCAAACTCGACGTCAAACCTTCTTAACAACGTCAGATATTCGTCTTTAAACAAACGCCCGCTGTGATGCGCTTTCTGATTCTGAATATAGCGAATGATTGTGTCCAATTGACCAATTGGGAGTGTCCATACGAAAACGCTCCATAACCTTCCTGCCAACTAAACTTCCCGCGCGCCAACTTTTTCCTGTTAATGAAACTCGTCGAATCCCCTTTGATCTCGCGAACCACGTCTGCCAGAGCCATCGCCGGCTTCAAACCAATCAGAATGTGAATGTGATCGGGCATACCATTGATGGAGATCAACTTTTGCTTCTGATTTGTCACGATCCCGGTGATGTATTTGTAGAGCTCCTCCTGGAACGCCGGAGTGATTAATGAGAGGCGGCTGCTGACGGCGAAAACGGTTTGAATATAGATTTGCGAAAAGGTATGTGCCCTGACTGTCACATTCCCTCACGCGTCGTTCATGCGCAAGTTATTGGCGTGATGGGGCCTAAGTAGACAAGGGCAAGAAGTCTTGTAACGCGAACATTGCGCTCCTGACGGAGCGCGGGAGTCGGATGGGATAGAACGGGGCTATAAATATTGCGCTCCTGGCGGAGCGTGTGAGAGATGGCATTTCCGGTGCGCGAGATGGCATTTCCAGCGTGGGAGATCGTTTTAGCCGCGTGGGAGATGGTTTTAGCACTGTGAGAGATCGTTTTAGCAGCGTGGGAGATGGTTTTAGCAGCGTGGGAGATGGTTTTAGCAGCGTGGGAGATGGTTTTAGCAGTGTGGGAGATGGTTTTAGCAGCGTGGGAGATGGTTTTAGCAGTGTGAGAGATCGTTTTAGCGGCGTGGGAGATGGTTTTAGCACTGTGGGAGATGGTTTTAGCAGCGTAGGAGATGGTTTTAGCAGCGTGGGAGATCGTTTTAGCAGCGTGTGAGATGGTTTTAGCAGTGTGAGAGATGGTTTTAGCAGCGTGGGAGATGGTTTTAGCAGCGTGGGAGATGGTTTTAGCAGCGTGGGAGATGGTTTTAGCAGCGTGTGAGATGGTTTTAGCAGCGTGTGAGATCGTTTTAGCAGTGTGACAGATGGTTTTAGCAGTGTGCAGATGGTTTTAGCAGCGTGGGAGATCGTTTTAGCATGCGGGAGATGGCATTTCCAGTGCGCAGATCGACGTTTCCACTCCGCAGATCGATTCTAGCGCCCCAAAATCAAGGTTTTCCCGTTATTTGTATCTGTGTAATCGGCGGAATCTGCGGATACTATTTCTTCACTTCGAGTGGCGCTGAGTGTAGACGGGATCAAACGCGCGGGTGGTGTTTTCCGTGACGCTGCCCACCGGCTCAGGAAGAGCGTGGGCGTGGGCCGCATCAAGTTCTCTCGTTGCTGTTCCTTTGAGTTTTACCCTCGAACCTTCATCAGCCCCTCGACTGTGACGCAGCAACAGCCGTACGAAAACGAACTCAAGAATCAGCATGACCAGAAAGGGCACTACGGCGAATCCGAGTACCTCATCATTGTCTAATCTGAGCGCGGCTTTCAACACTCCGATGAATACGGTGATCGCGCCGATACCAAACACGAAGGTCGCCAGGATCGCGAAGATGAGGGATTCGGGACGCACTTTGCCGGGCGGGCCGTCGTCCTGCCCATTCAGCTTGGTTCCACAAAAATTGCAATAGCTTAAGCCCTGAGCGAGGGCCACACCGCAAGTTGAGCAATACATCCTGTTTGAACCTCCGGACGTTACTACGAGATTGTCGCGGTTAAGTTCGCAGGCGATCGTTCGTGGGTGAATTGAATTGACGGAGCTCTATGAACATGGCTTGCGCGGCGAGGTATTCCTTTACCCAAATCAACCATTCATCATCCGGCCCTCGCAGCTGTTCATTGGTCGGGCCGAGAGCGCTAATGTTAGGCGTGTATCCATCGCCGGTTTTCTTGAGGAAGAGCAGGAACTGCGCGCCCTCTTTGTAAGTGTTGGCGAAACAACTTCCGGAGCGGCCGCTGGGCCGGACGAACCGGTATGGCATCTCGGCCTCGTTGAAGTCGTCCTGATCATTCAGGTAGCCGTGCAAAACCACGGTCGCTTCTTTCTTGCCCTTTAACACTTCAACCACTTTGAATTCTACTGTCGACTTCGGCTCGCCCGTTGTTCTTAAGTTTGGGTCAGGTGGAACCACATACTTAACCGCAGTGGCGCGCACGATAAGATCGGCAGCGAAGAGTTCGTCGAACGAGAATGGGCCCATGCGCGAACATGCCGAGGCTGACTCAATCGGAGCGATCAGTGTGAACGCCAAAGCAATCGCGATTGCTAGTGAAGCGTGTTTCATCATTTCAATTTCTTCCTGATACCGAAAGTTAGGCCACGTACTTTGGTACTGGCGAACCCTTGGATGCGGCGCTGTGTTTTAGTTTCTGACCCTTTGTTTGCCGCGATAAGAGATCGTCTCGCCGGGCTTCATCTCATAAAAAGGAATTTGAAGTCTCTTCAGAATAGATGCAAAGTCATCGGCCTTTTCAGTTATCCCCGGAAAGGTAGCGTAATGGTGTGGAATGGCGAGCTTCGCGCGCACTGATTGCGCGGCTCTCGCGGCCATGCGCGGCTCCATTCCGAAATGTCCGCCGATATTTAGCAGCGCCACATCAACCTGATACTCCTCGCCGATCGTTTCCATGTCTTTGAAGTAGGCGGTGTCGCCCGAATGATAAATCGTCGGACCGTTTCTGATGATGACAACAAATCCGGCGGGGTTGCCGCCATAAGCTCTTTCGGCGTCGGTGGGCCCGGCTTTTGGATTGAAGACGCTGCTGGAGTGAACAGCCGAAGTCATCGCCACGGTAACTTCTCCGTCAGCGATCTTGATTTCGCCGCCTATTCCCATGATCGCATCGGTGCCCGCTTGCTTCGCGGGGAAGTCGGCGAGCTTTACCAGGTTTCCCGAGAGCTCGGGGTTGCATATCAGGATCGCGCCGGTCTTGTTTGCGATTTCAACAGCGTCGCCGACGTGATCGCGATGCCCGTGAGTGAGAAGTATGTAGTCAACTCTTGGCAGCCAGTCGAAAGGATCCTTGCCGCCCTTCGCTTCGGGATTGGAGGGATTCTTGATCCAGGGATCGATCAATAAGACTTTCCCGCTGGGAGTCGTGATCGAGAAAGCCGCATGTCCAAACCATTTTATTCTCGTCTCCTGCGCGGGGCCCTGGCCCAGCGAAACGACGAAGAGCAAAACCAAAGTTGCAAACGATCCGAAAATCCTCATGGTTGTGTCCCCAATAGTTTATTGATTAACTCAGCGCTCTTTTCAGTGCGGCCCGCGCCAGCAAGCGTGTCGAATCGAGGGTGGGGAGCGGACAGTCTTCCGGGCGCACGATCAGCGGTATCTCGGTGCAGCCAAGGACGACAGCGTCACACCCGCGCGATTTCAGTTTTTCCGAAACTTCATTGAAGTAGAGCCGGGAGGCTTCCGTGAAGATGCCGTTGACCAGCTCGCTGAAGATGATGTCATTAATCTTTTCGCGGTCAGCCTCGTCCGGCACTTCGCGTCCGATCTTGAATTCGGCTAACGCTTCCGGATAGACATCGCTTTCCGTCAGATACTTCGTGCCTAAGATGCCGAGCCGCGCGTAACCAAGTTGCCTAGCCTCTTCGGCAACTGCTCCGGCGATATGCAGCCATGGGATAGGAGACTGCGGAATCAGGAATGTGAATGCCTGGTGATAAGTGTTGTCAGGGCAAATAGCGAAGTCGGCTCCGGCGCTCGCAACTTTGTGAGCGGACGCGGCCATCAGGCTGGCCACCGTCTCCCAATCGTTCGCACGAATCGGGGGCATGTGCTCGGCCATCGGGATCGAGTTCATCGTGATCTCGGGATGATTGTGTTCACCCATAAACGCCGGCGCCTCTAAACAAATCGTGCGGTAGCAGAGAGCGGCGCCCTCTGCGCTGCCGGCCACGATGCCAATGTGTTTTGTCATGATTGCTTCGGTATTTGATGAGATGTGTGTGAAAGGCGCGTCCCTACTGGAACGCGCCTCTCGTCACTTCGTTCATTTTCTAAAAGTAGTGGTCTCGGAGTGAGCCATCAAACCGCCCCTGGCGCAAGCAACAGTTTTTGAAATCTACGTCCCGAATCACATGGACATAAATCCTGCCGGCCCAGTTTCTCGCTCAACTCTTTATCACCATGGACCACTCTCAAACCTCTCTTGACGCGGGTCTCGGAAGGGTAACCTTTTCGACGCTTGCTGGTCCGTTCAAAAGGAGTAGTACTCCTCGAAATCATAATTGTTTGGCATGATCGTTTCCTCCTCTAACTCTTCTTAGTTTTCCCAGTCGCGGAAACGACGAGTATATCAGATGCATAACAGCACTCAGGGAGCTCTCAACTTTAAGCGACGCCTTTTCACTCTCTACGTTGAAGGGCGCCGCGCGATGTTGGTGCGTGAACGCGCCGGCAAATGGTTTCCGTCAGCATATCCAAAAGCCGCTCGTCCCGATAAATCCGAGCAGGGCGGGGATATCCAATGCGAAAGACCAAATCGTGCCGAGGAAAACATACTTCCAGTCTTCCTTTTTTCTCTCCAACGATCGGTCATAGAAAATACGAATGATGATCCACCATTCAAGAACACGTATGGGAATCAATCCGAGCAGGAAAACCAGGGCACCCAGGCCGTCAAACACCATCAGTGGATAGGCCAACAAAGCCAGAGCAGCGCCAAAGAGCATGCCGACGACGGTGCGGGTTAGACCGACCAGCGTAAAATGAACAGTTGCATCCGCGTAGCGACGATTCAAATGCCACGCGGCCAAAACGTAGCCCGCGAGTTTGATGACGGCGAAGGCCGCATAGTTATGATCGCCGCTGGATATTCCTCCAGGCATGCAAAAACTCCGGTTGTGAACTGTGAATACAGGCGGGTCGCCTACGGCTTCAAATCAAGCGACGCTTTACCGCTCTCCACGTCGAAGGGCACTGAGCTATGTTGATGCGTGATGAGCCACTTGCCGTCAAGCTTGCGATAGCAAGCAGTTTCGCGCCACCACATATCGAGTTTCACTCCTGCTGTCGTTGTAGCGCTGACGTGATCAAGACTGTGACTGAAAGCCACCTCGTCACTCAAGGTGATGCTCAGCCCTCGAATCTCGAAACCAATTGGACCATCAAACTGCGCGAACCACTCGGTTAGTCTCTTTCTGATTGCGTCTGATCCGGCATATTGCAGCGCGTTTACGACGTCAAACGACAACACATCGTCAGCGTAGGCGGAGGTAGCGCCTTCTATGTCCTTCGCGCGAACTGCTTCGATCTTATTTTCGATAAGCGTGCGAAGTTGAGCTTCATTGTTTTCAGTCATCGTTGTTTCTCATATGTCGGCTATCTCGTCAGTCCGATTCCAGGCCAAGCGGTTTCCTGATGTGAGGATCATTGGCGTAAGTGACTTTTCGTCTTTCACGCCAGACAAGACTGAGGAAGGAGCCCACGCCAAAAAAGTAAAACGCCAACACCGAGAAGACGATGTATAAGATCTCTCGCAGCTGGTTGAGGTCGTTTCCCAGTCGTTGCTGATACCGGGCCAGGTTTTGCAGAGTGGCTTCTCGTGTCTCAGTCGAAAGGTCGACGTCGCTATAAAAGGCGGTGCGCGGAAGGTAGAGCACTGCCGCGAAAATCAGCACGCCCATGAAAATTGTACAGAGCTTCAGTTGCCAGAGGGCCTTATCGATGTCCGAGAGATCGTCGCGTTTCAGCTTTAAGAAACAGACCACTTGAACAACTGCAAAGACGATTATCAAAACGAGGGCGATGTTGCCGAAGCTTGAGGTGATTGCTTGCATAGTGTTCCTCCAACAGTTGCTTACTTCCCGGTCGAACCGGCAGCCGCATGAGTTTGCGAAGTATCTTAACGCGCGTCGAGACAGGAAGCCTTAGGTTGACTGCGTTGTCAAAGTCTAATCCACCAGATAAATATCGCTATTGATTGAAAGATAATCGCTCCCAGCCAAAAGTATAGTTCGATCTTCATGTCCTTCTGCGCTTTGACGATTTCCGCGTTATCAAGATCGCCGCGGCCATATTTTCTCAGCCATCGAATTGGGCCAAAGAGATTAATAATGGAAACGATCAGAACTACGTACAGATAAGACGGGTCCCACAAGAAAGCAACGATCGTCAGGCCCAGTTGAAGATAGAGCAAATTACGGAGAGTGCGGATAGTGTTCGCGGACTTGATTGCCTGTGTCAGGATTGCCTGAGCGGCAACGCTCTTCTTCGCGTAGACGGGATTTATTGCGTGCTGGCAGAAGCGACAGGACTTCACGCCGTACAGCAATGTCTCGCCGCAAGCGGGACATGTAATTGTCGGAGTATCGGGCTCGTAGAGATTTTCAGACACTGTCTGCCTCATCCGCCTTGCTGTTGAGATCATTCAGCACCGCTTCAATGTCCGGGATCAGCATCTCCTGATACTCACTTGGTGAGTCGGCGAATCCATTTGCCTGTATCCAGGCTTCTTTCGCATTCACTAGATCGAGACCAAAAACACTTCGCAGCATAAACAGACCTTGACGAAAATCAAATCCATCTTCAATCGCGACAACCGCGACTTCGCGCGCGCTCGAGCCCGAGTCTTTCAGTGTCTCGAACTTAACGAATTCGGGTGATGCTGACGGCGTCGTCATTTGCGATTCATATTCAGTGTCAGGGACCAGGTTGTTCAGGTCGGGTTATACGTCCTTGACGGAAGGAATGCCAGCAAAAACGATGGGTCTTTGCCGGTTGATTACGAATGCGCGGAGGAAATGGGAGACTCATTTCTGCAGGCGAGCGTTAGGTGCCCGTGAGGAAGCCTCAGCAGTTGAAACTTTCGCGCTGCTTAGACTTAGTGACAGACTTTTGAGGCTCAACTCTCTAGAAACTGAAACGCAATTGCAGATCGATGCGACGGTTTGCGGCTGAACCACCCCCGCCCCCACGGCCGAAGCCGCCGGCACTGCTGATCGACTGTCCGAACAGCGTTGAGCTGAGGTTCCCAACTGGCACGCCCGCGTTGACGTTGTTCAAGAGGTTCTGAACGCTGACAGAGAAATTAAGGTTATACCGATAACGTCCGTCTCCTTCACCATCACCACCGCCGCGACCGCCGCCGCCACGACCACCGCCGCCGCCTCCACGTCGTCCCCCTCCGCCACCGCCGCGGCCACCAGCGGCGCCCGCGGGAGCTGCGGCTGCCGCGACCGGCTCGCCAAACCCGAGGCTCTTGCTGGCGCGCAAGTTCACTACGAAGAAGGATGGACCAGTGGCGTAGTTGCGCGGAATGATTTGTTGACCGGCAGAAGGCGTCGTATCAAAGAGTCCATAGGGCGTGGCGCGGAAACCTGCGTCCACGGTGTCGGTGGCAAAGGCCGGACGATCATTGAATAGCGTGTCGCCATTCAGATCGCGTCCGACGGTGATGTTGAAGGGGCGGCCGGAATTTGCGATCACGATCGGACTCAACCGAATCCCCCAGGGCAGTCCGCTAATATTTCCAAACACTGAGAAGCGGTGGCGAATGTCCTGGGACGATCTACCATACTCGCCCGAGAGATCATATTGATTCGCCGGAAACGTGCCCGCTCCATCCGTGTCGCTGCGGGCGCGATTGAAGACGTAGTTAGCCGAAAGTGTAAACCGAGGGCTCAGCCGATTGTTGAGATTGACGATCAACTGTTGCTGATTGAAACGTCCGCTGGATTCGTATTGAAAAATATTTCCCTGTGCCGGGAAGGGGCGCAGGCCAGTGCCCGGAACAGGCGCATTGATGTTGCGCGAGCGGAGCACATGAAGCGTGCGCGCGTTGACGAAGTTTATTGAAAGGGTGCTGCGATTGGGGAGTTGCCGCTCGACACTCAGCGCGGTTTGCAACGTGTATGGAGTTAGCAAGTCCGGAGCGAGCCGCCGGATTGTTTGCGGCACCGCAAAGGCAGCGAGTTGGGCCAGAGTTGGTGCAGTCGGAAATCCACCGAGGATTGCGCCGGCGCCCGGCGACGCAACCGTAACCAGAAACTGTTGTTGATTGACGCCGTTGAAGCGATCAGTTTGCACGAGCAGGTTCTCGTTCAGCGTGTTGTAGAAAACACCGAAACCGCCGCGGATGACAGTCTTTTGTTGCCGCGCTCCGCCATCAGGCGACCAGGCAAACGCGAGCCGCGGCGCGAAATTGAAACTCGACTTGATATTCGTCTGCCAGTCGTAACGAAGCCCGGCGGAGATCGTCAGGTTGGGACGAACACGCCAGTCGTCCTGGATAAACGGGCTGAAGTCTGTGCGCGAGATGCTGACTTCAGGATTTCCTGACGAGATCGAAAACTGCGTGGGCGCAAAGCCAGGGGTGTGGAGAAGAGTTTGACGATATTGCTCCAGGGAAGTGAAGGTAAACGTTCCGGCAAAATTTGATTGAGACACGTCACGAAGTTTGACGTGGCGCACGCGCGCGCCTGCTTTGAGCGCGTGTGAGCGCATGGACCATGACGTGAAGTTTTGTAATTCAAAGCGGTCTTCGTCGGTCAGTGCCAGACCTACCTGCGCGCCGCCGCCGGTGAAGGCGTCCTGCACGCGAATCGTCGTGGCGAGCAGTCCGCCTTCGCGGATGCTGCGGTCGCGCTCGAACTGGAATCGCGTTTCGTTGATTACTTTCTGGCTGATGACTGCAGTTTCGGTCAGTTGGATCGTGTGCTGGGTGCCTGAAGAATCGTAAGCGCGCTCAGGCAGGTTGAAGTCGCCGACGCCCTGGTTCACGCGTTGGGAACGCTCGTAGGTGTAACGAGCCACCACCGTGTTATTTGAATTCAACTGCCAATCGATGCGTGGGCTAAACGTGGTGCGGCGCACCGGAGTTTGAACGGTTTGGTTGAAAGCAATCGGGTTGAGCGCGGCGTCGAGCACAATGGCATTGATGACGTTGTTTTCATCTGTTTCACTGCGCTGCAAATCAAAGAAGAAAGAAGTCTTGCCCTTGATGATTGGGCCGCTCAGATTTCCGCCGTAACGGCGCAACTGGTAGGGAGCGCGCACACGCGCAAACGGATTTCGGGCATTCAGGCTTTCGTCGCCAAAATTGAAAAACGCCTGGCCGCGCATCTTGTTAGTGCCGGGCTTGGTGAATATCTCGATACGCCCGTAACCGAGCCGCTCGTATTCCGCGGAAAATGGATTACGGTTTATGCGAATCTCACGAATCGATTCTTTTGGCGGCAATCGTCCGCCGGAAAAACCGTCAGTGTAAATCTCCCCTTCGCCTTCCGGCCCGGCTGATGGACCAGCGAGCGCCTGCAGCGCATCTGCCAGATCTTCTTCGTCATCAGGCAAGGCATCGAGTGCCGCCCCGCGAATGACAACTGCGCCGGCGTCTGACTCCGGTTCGGTGGAGATCGGCGCCTCGGCGGTGACGGTTACTTCTTCAGCCTCCAGTCCCACGTTGATCGTGATGTTGAGCGGTTCGCTTACGCCTGCGACCACTTCGACCGTTTGCTCAAAAACTTCAAATCCGGGCTGCTGCACTCGAACCGTGTAGCGTCCGGGGGGTAACCCGGGAATTGAATACTTGCCTTCGCCGTCGGTAGTCGCCGATCGCGAGACGCCCGCTGCATCCGTGGCAGTCACCGTTACTCCGACAACGAGTCCACCCAATACGTCCTGCACCTGACCGCGCAAAGTGCCCGCGGAGCTTTGGGCCAGGGCCGGGCTCGCGCTGAAAACAAGCGCGATGATCACCACTACGAAGTGACAAACACCACTGCGTGCATTTTCTCTTTTGGACATTAGACTCGTTTTCCTAAGCTGAAAGTTTCAACTCTTCTTAGTAGGTCAGGCGTTATTGCCTGACCACTTCACCATTTAATGGGACGACGACTAAGATTTTCTATCTATCATTTTCCATTTCTCATTTGTCATCGCTAATCGAACAGCATTCTGTGGCGATGCGAAATGAGAAATGGAAAATGACAAATGAAAAATCTGTTCTTCCTCTTCCGTTCTCGGACCTCAATCAGGGACAGGCAGGAATGTCTGTCCTACTACAGTTGCGGCGGTGTAGCCGGCTGCTGGCGTTCAGGCTCACTGCCCGTGCCACCGCCCATCACCCCGCTCGGCAGTCCCGGACTCATTCCTTCAGGACGGCCACCGGCACGTCGCTGCAGGATCTGAATTATTTCCGCATCTCCGGTTATCAATGTGGCCGCCGTTAAGCGCGCCGCATCGTTTGTTCCGGTTCCTGCAATCATGACTGCGTCGCCTTTTTTCAGTTCGTTAACCGTGATCACCGGAAAGTTTTCCATCATTTGCTGCGGATTTCGACCGCCTGGTCTTGCTCCGGGGCGGTTCTCCCCCGCTGGTGCGCCAGGCGCCGGCGTTCCCTGGTTCCCGCGTTCGCGACGGCGAGCCGCGCGTTGTTCTCGCTGGGCTGCTCGTTGCGCCTCCGTCAGATTTTCATTGTTGCCACGCTGCTGCTGCATCCTTTCGAGTGTCTCCGCAAAATCAGCGGGCACTCGCCGGAGTGTGGTCTTCGGCAGGAGTGCAACTGTCATCGTTTTGCCGGATTGACTGTCCTTCACCACAACTTCATTGCGCGAGGTGTCGATTTTTTCCACAGTGCCCATCATCCTGGTCACTGATCCTGAGATGACTTCTTCCGCCGTCACTCGCGACTCTTCGCGATTTCCCAACGCGCGCAACTGATCGCCAACGCGGATGTCGGCAAAGCTTCCGGCGACGGCATCGTCCGGACGTATAGAGCCGGGCGCGTAACGACGGATACGCGTATTAGCGCCGGTTGCGACGGTCAAACTTTGCGCACCCTCGCGTGAGCGAGATTCAATCGTGATTTCCTTTTTTGCGTTATCGATGGCCACGACTCGGCCGTTGATGCCGCGCGCGCGCCAGTCGTCACGCTGCTGTTCACGTCTCGCGGCGACCGCTTCACGCGTCATTACGATCACTTGTCGCGCCGCTGCGCCGGCAGCCAGAGTTGCCCCTCCCGGGACCAGCACTCTGTCTCCCACTTTCACGTCGGCGCTGGTGATGGTTTCAGCCGTCGCCAGGTTGGTTTGACCAGGAGGTAGCCGGCGATACTTCGTGTCAGTGTTTACCGCGACACTTACGGACGTGCCTGCATCAGTTTTGATCGTGATCAAATTCGCGGCTGGATCGATCGCAGTAACTTCGCCGATCAGATGTTGTTGGGCCACCCGCGCGGTGCTGGAAACGTTAGCGGGAATCTGCGCGTTTGCCGCGGCAGACAGACTGACGATGGAGATCGCCACGGTTGCAAGAATTATGGTGAGCAGTCGTTTTCTCATAGTCTTATTCAGATCCTTTTAGTCAAAACGTATTCCTTTGGTTTGGGGGAGGGCTGCGCGAGACTTGTCCCTGGGGTAGCAGCTCACCTTAGATGCACGAGTTTGGCCGGAGTTCGAACTTATTATGCCGGATAAATGTGGCGAATTCATCCCCGCGAACCCGATAACCTGGCTCAGGAAACGGGCCAAGCCTCGGCATCAATACAAAAAAACCGGTAAACCTCTGCGACGCCGGGCCGGCCGAAAAACCGCTGACTCGATTTTTGGCTGTAGTATACTTCGGGACGCCAAGACCAGACCGTAGATTGCGCCCCTGAACTTAGGCGGCTTGCGTCTTTAGGAATGAAGAAACAATGCGTGTTTTAGGAATAGATCCAGGCAGTGAAACGACCGGATGGGGCGTCATCGAATCTGATGGCCGGAGCTACCGCCTGGTTGAGTGCGGCGTGGTAAAAGCGTCGAACGGACAGAAGCTTCCCGCGCGTCTACTGAAAATTTCGAATGCTCTCGAGGAGATTATCAGCCGTCACGCTCCCGACGCGTGCGCAATTGAAGACGGATTTCTGGCTACGAATGTAAAGGTCACGATGAAACTGGGCCAGGTGCGCGGCGTGGCCATGGTTGTCGCCGAGCGTGCCGCCATCGAGATCCATGAGTATTCGCCGAGGCTTGTAAAACAAACAGTTGTGGGTCACGGCAACGCGGAAAAATTTCAGGTTCAGCAAATGGTAAAAACGCTCCTTTCGCTGGCGGCCATTCCTGAGCCTCATGATGCTGCGGACGCGCTCGCAGTCGCCATTTGTCATTTTCACCATGCTGCTTTTGCCAAACGCGTGCTCGTGTCACAGGCAGGCGTGAAGCTTCCGATTTCAGCGCTGACTCGTCGTCGCGCCGCCCGCTAAGAACTACGGCGCATCGTCGAATCCCTTTTACCCCTGGCAAACAAATGGGTCCCACTGGCCCATTGACTCTCAATTGCGAGGAGGTGTTCCGTGAAACGTCTGTCCCTTCATCAATCCGTTTCGTTGATTCTTCTTTGTTCCATCTGGTGTTCCACATCTGCTCTGGCGATCAAGCGAGCGCCTGCCGGTGGCCGCGTGGCGATCGTCATTGACGAGCGGCTCTCCGCATTGAGAACCACTCCCGAACTTTCAGGAAAACTCTTACGCAGGATAGGCAGAGGCGGGCTGGTAGCAGTCAGAGGGGAGAAACGCAGCCGAGACGGCGTGGTCTTCTACCGCGTGAACGTTACGAGCAGAACCAGCGGTTGGGTCCAGCGCGAGGCGATGGTATCGCCCTGGCGTGCAGACGATGATGCGAGGTTCCTGCGTCTGATAAGGGCTTCGGAGGACTTCGACCTGATTGCGCGGGCGCGACTCTTCCTCGATTACTTCCGTCAATCTGCGCTTCGACCTGAAGTGTTGATGATATATGCCACTGCCGCTGAAGGCGCCGCGGCCCATCTGTCGCGCGACGCTTCGCGGCGACTGGAGGCAAAAGAGATGAGCGGCGGGGGAGCGCCACTACACAGTTATTATCTGAACTTCAACGGGCTGGATCGTTACAATCGCCAGGGAATCACTTTCACTTTCGACGATCCCACTAAGCGTTTTTATTACGATGGCGCAGCGTGGCGAGAGTTAGCCAATCGATATCCTCGCAGTCCGGAAGCTGTTGAAGCACGCAAACGACTGGCAGCGCTGCGTGAAACGCGCCTGCGATAACGATTGCCCCAACGGCTTGTCAGAACCACCTGCGTAAGCGGGTGGATCAATGCGCCGGACATAAACATCTGCGTAAGCGGGTAGATCAATGCCTGTCAGAACCACCTGCGTAAGCGGGTGGATCAATGCCTGTCAGAACCACCTCCGTAAGCGGGTGGGAGGTACCGCATGTGGAACGACACAGATATTCCGCTCGCCTATCTGTTTACCTTTCGAACCTTTGGTACCTGGCTGCATGGCGACGAACGCGGGTCAGTAGACCGTTTGCACAACCAACACAAATCACCTTACCTACCTCCAGACAGAAATCGCGTTGCGCACAACCTTGAATTGCTTTCCCATGACATCGTTACGCTCGACGGCCGGCAACGCCGATTTGTGAAAAGCGCCATTCGCGAAACCTGCAGAATACGAGCGTGGGCTCTATGTGCGGTCAATGTAAGGACCAACCACGTTCACGCCGTCATATCAATTGGTGCGACCGGGTCGGGAAGGGCACTCAACGATCTTAAAGCCTATGCAACCAGGAGAATCCGTCACGAAGGTTGTTGGTCGTCACAGCGAAGCCCTTGGGCAGATAAGGGCAGCAAACGTCCCTTGTGGAATGAACGCAGTGTTGAAATGGCGGTTGATTATGTTCTAAACCGTCAGGGCGCGGCCTTGCCAGACTTTGATTAGCAAAACGAATAGCACACCGGCTTCTGACAAGCGCCACCCGCTCACGCAGGTGGTTCTGACAAGAGCCCACCCGCTTACGCAGGTGGTTCTGACAAGAGCCCACCCGCTTACGCAGGTGGTTCTGACAAGAGGCCACTCGCTTACGCAGGTGGTTCTGACAAGAGCCCACCCGCTCACGCAGGTGGTTCTTACAAGGGCCGACCCGCTTACGCAGGTGGTTCTGACAAGAGCGGCTACCGCTATGTGGTTCTAACAAGCTATTATTGCTTCGCCCCAGCCCCCAGCGCAGAAACCTCCTGAGTGCCACAGGGAGAACCGCCATGCGAACCAGGAATATGCAGTCAGCACGCACTAACCGCAGTGCGGCTCGAATATCAATATTAGTCCTCGCGCTCTCGCTAAGCGTATTCGACGCGGCGATCTGGAAGCCGGCGCGCGTGGCCCAGGCTGCCGGCCCTTCAGTAGTGCAGTTTAGCGCCGCCACTTACAACGTTAATGAAGACATGACGTTTAGAACCGTGATCGTCAACCGCAACGGCGACGTTTCCGGTCCGGCAACGGTCGACTATACGACTGCAGGCGTAGACGCTTCGCAACGCACCGATTTCACGCACGCAAGTGGCACTCTCCGATTTGCCGCGGGCGAGTCGAGCAAGACTATTAACCTCCTGATTTCCGAAGATATAAAAATCGAGGGAACTGAGACGTTTACAATCACGCTTTCCAATGGCACGGGACAGGCGCTTCTCGGCACTCCGGCAACTGCATCGATTGTTATCACCGACGATCCTATCGAGGCAGGTCAGAACCCGATCAACTTCACTGATATCTTCGTGGGCCAGCACTATCACGATTTCCTGTCGCGACATTCCGACAATGCGGGCCAGCTCTTTTGGGAAGATCGAATAGCTGCCTGCGGCAACAACGCCGCTTGCATCGACGATCGCCGGACGAATGTCTCCGCGGCGTTTTTCCTTTCGATTGAGTTTCAGCGGAGCGGCTATTTCGTGATTCGAGCGCACAAAGCCGCCTTCGGCAGCGACCCGTCGGTGCCTCGTTACCTGCGTTTTCTGCGCGACCAGCGCCGGATTACCGATGGCGTGATTGTTGGGAACACGGGTTGGGAAGCGTTGTTGGCGGCAAACCAGCAGGCTTACCTTGAGGAATTTGTGTCGAGTCTGGAATTCGTTGGAGTGTTTCCCATGGGTACGGCGTCGGGAGTTTATGTGGACAGGCTTTTCGCCAACGAAGGCGTGGTGCCGACGCCGAGCGAACGCGTGGCAGCTATTAACGCATATGGAAGCGGAAACACATTTGGCCGGGCTGCGGCATTGAGGAGCGTCATCGACAGCGATTCCGTTTTCAACCAGCAGTACAACCCGGCGTTTGTGCTGATGCAATACTTTGGATACCTGCGACGCGATGCCGACGATCCACCCGACAACAACTTCGGTGGGTACTTTTTTTGGCTGGACAAGATGAATCAATTCACTCTTCCGGGCGAAAATGTACGCGATGAGGCAGTGGCCCTGAGCCGCGTCAAGCGCGCTGAGATGGTCAGATCGTTCCTCATTTCAAACGAATACCGGTTGCGATTCGGACAGTAGAGACCCGCCATTGATTCAGATCTGTGACCGACCAAAGTGGGTGGGGCTTGTCCCCACCCTTCTTTTTGAAAGGATCGGCCGCTCCGGGACAAAATCTGGAGGTTTGTTCGCGTTCAGCTTTTGCGGAACTCTGCGTTTTACTCTGCGAACTTTTGCGGTGGATCGTTGTTGGTTCTGAAAATAGAAGCTTATCGTTGTTAATAAAGCCTTCCGAAGGTCGTTTACAGGGTGGAAACGATTCCTGAGGAGGGCACTTTGCAGGCAGTTGCTAAAACATTGAGACTAGTTACCGAACCCCCGGGCGAAGTGGAAACGCTTTTCCGGGCGCATCACGACCGAGTTTTTCGTGCCGCACATCGCATCACCGGGAGTCCGGCTGACGCTGAAGACGTTTTGCAGACAGTTTTTCTGCGCCTGGTGAAAAGCGGGGAAGCCTACGACCTTTCGCAAAACCCCGAAGCATATCTGTCTCGCGCCGCTATTAATGCGTCGCTGGATCTGATTCGCAGCCGCGGGCGCAGCAAGTCTGTCGAACTCAGCGAAGTAGATTCAAGTGCCCTCGAAAGCAAGTTTCCAAACCCTGAAGTCGAGCATGCCGATCGCGAATTACAGAAGTTGATTCGCCAGGCAGTCGCTCGTTTGGGAAAAACTGCGGGGGAAATGTTTGTGTTGCGTTATTACGAAGGCTACGACAACCAGGAGATCGCGAGGATGCTCGACACTTCGCAGATGGTGGTTGGCGTAGTTTTGCATCGCGCACGCACGAGACTACGAAAAGAAATCGGGCAATATCTGGAGAAACATAATGAAAAGCAATAACGATTTTGATTCCATCCTTGATCAGGCAACCAGCGCAATTCGAAATGAAAAAATCGATGCGGCAACGGTTGAAACTGCGGCAGAGCGTGTTTGGGCGCGCGTTGCTGCTGAAACTTCCAACCAGCTTTCAAGCGACGTCGCGGCGTCAGAACGAATTGAAAATTGCGCCGACTTCCAGTCGCTGATTCCAGCACAGTTGAGCGGCAGCTTGTCAGAAGCTCGTTCTTTGCTGCTGATTGATCACACGCATGAATGCATTCCCTGCCGCAAGGCACTGAGGGATGCCCGCTCGGCCCGATTCGATCGCCGCGCGCCGGCGAAGAAGGCGACGGCGGTGCGCCGTTACAGCATTCAGCCGGTCGTGATGCGTTGGGGCATCGCCGCGGCATTGGTTATCGGCGTCGGGTTGCTGGTGCTGCCATTCCTCCAGCGCCTTTCGCCGGTTGAGTTTGATGCCACGGTGCAGGCAGCCGAAGGCGGCGTATATCAGATCGTGGACACCAGGAGCACTCCCGTTGCTGTCGGCGAGAAACTCGAGAAGGGTGAACGCATTCGCACGGCGAAGGACGCACACGCTTTTATTCGTCTGGGCGACGGTTCGGTAATTGAGATGAAAGACCGGTCCGAGTTTTCCATAACCAGGAACTCGCAAGGCACGACAATTCATTTGAACCGGGGAGCGGTTGTAGTCGAAGCCGCGAAGCAGGATCAGGGAAAATTGTTTGTCGACACTGGCGATTCTCTGGTCTCCGTTACGGGCACGGTGTTTTCAGTTAACAGCGGTACAAAGGGTTCACGCGTGTCGGTAATCGAAGGCGAAGTTCATCTGGAACACAAAGACAGCGAGCGTGTACTCCGCGCCGGCGAACAGGCCACGACCAACGCCGCCATCGAAATGATTCCGGTTAAAGATGAGGTCTCCTGGAGCCGGCAGTCTGCAAAGTATGCGCAGGCGCTCGCCGGTTTGGCTTCGATAAATAAAGAGCTGGCCAAAGTCGCACAGCCCGGCGTGCGCCATTCGACTGCGCTTTTGGATCTGATGCCGGAAGACACAGTGGTCTATGCCGCTTTGCCGAATCTGACCACAACCATTGCCGAATCACATCGCATCATGCAGGAACGGCTCAGTGAGAATCCGGCGTTGCGCGAATGGTGGCAGAAAGAACGCTCCGGCAAGCACGGTCCGAACATGGACCAGGTGATGACGACGATTCGCGAGTTTGGCGATTACCTGGGCGATGAAATTGCTGTCTCAGTTTCGATGGACGACAGAGGCGAGCCCGTTGAGCCGCTGGTGTTGGCTGAGCTGAAGAACTCCGCCGGCTTCCGTCAGTTTCTCGAGCAGCAGATTGCAAAGTATGCAGGTAATTCCGAGGGCCGCGTGCAGGTCCGCTTTGTCGACGATCCGCTGACCGCCACAGCCACCGCGCCTCAGGCCGGCAAGAAGACGGATGAGCTCTTCGTCTGGATTCAAGGCGACCAGTTCGCCGCCAGTCCCAAATTGGCGCAGCTCCAGCAGCTCGCGCAGTCGAAGAACAACGGCGGCACTACTGCATTTGCTTCGACTGGATTTCACAATCGCATCGCCCAGGTTTACCAGGGCGGCGCGGGATTGGTAGTGGCTGCGAACCTCGAACGCGTTATAGCCAAGGCCAAGTCTGATCTCTCCAAAAGCAAAGATGCTGCCAAGCAGGAGCAGGCACTCGAGAAGTTGGGTGTGATGAGCGTGAAATACTTCGTGCTTGATCAGAAGTCGGTTGACGGAAAAACCAACACGCAGGCAACGCTGTCGTTTAATGAAGCGCAGCGCGGAGTTCCGTCGTGGCTGGCCGCGCCGGCTCCGATGGGTTCGCTCGAATACATTTCGCCTGATGCCAATGTGGTGGCCGGCTTCGTGGTCAAAGACCCCGTCAGGTTGGTTGACGATCTGCTGGGCGTCATCGAAACCGTTTCACCCGATCTCCGCAAGAACCTGGACAAGCAGCAGGCGGAACGTGGTCTGGACATTCGCAGAGACATTGCCGCGCCGCTTGGCGGTGAGTTTGCCTTCGCGATTGATGGTCCAATCCTGCCGACGCCTTCATGGAAGATGGTTTTTGAAGTCAACGACTCGGCGCATCTGCAGCAGACGCTCGAACGCGTAGTCGCGGAAATTAATAAGGAAGCCGCGAAGTTTGGTAAGACCGGGCTGGCCTGGGACCGTGCAGACATCAGCGGCCGCGCTTACTACACCCTGAAGTCGGTCGACTTCGGTGTGGAGGTGAATTACACCTACGTGAATGGCTATGTGGTGATGGGCCCAAGCCGCGCGATGGTTGAACGGTCAGTGCGCGCGCAGGAACAGGGCTATAGCTTGCTGCGTTCGTCGCGTTTCACTGCCGGTTTGCCTGCCGATGGTAACGCAAACTTTTCAGCGGTCTTCTATCACAACCTGGCGCCGCTGGTTCAACCCTTCGCGGATCGCATCGCCAGCTCCGCAGGCAAGTTGTCGCAGGAACATCAGCAAGCGATTAAGTCGATGGCCGCGAACATGCCGCCGACCCTCGCTTACGCTTACGCCCAGGGCGACAGCATTACTTTTGCTGCCAACACCGAAGGCGGTCCCTTTGGACTGAGCCCGGCGACACTGATGGGCGCCCCGAATGCGCTGGAAATCCACAGCATTCTTGCGAACGGAATGCAGGGGAAGAAGTAAGCCAGGCATACCTGCTTGTCCGTACAGACGAGAATGTCTGTCCTGGTCTCAAGCTTTGCGTCCTTGGCGGTGATGTTCTCTTGAGCTATCAAGAAAGCTAACCGTCGAGGACGTGAAGTCGCACAGAAAGCAAAGCCAAAAGAAGAAAGGAATTTGTCATGATAAGTCTCAAGAAATCACAGATCGTTGGGTTGATGCTTCTCGGGGTCCTGACTCTTTCATTTGCTTGTACTCATAGAACAGTCAGCCAGGTTGGCTCACACAAGGTAACCGTCGCGCGACACGGTTTTCAAAAGTCGTTCGATGTCGAGAAACGCAATGGCGTTGATACTCTTGAATACCGGGGTGTCAGTACAGCGGGAAGCAAACTCACGGTCGTAATCAGTGGCGACGAAGTAAAAGTTAACGGCGTGAAAGTCGGCAGACTGCGTGAGGGTGACGCGGTGACGATTGGAGACGACGGCGTGGCTGTGAATTCTCTGGATTACGGCGAGTCGGAAAAATATCTTCGCGCAAATAGTTCCTCCGACGCTTCAACCCAAAGGAGCTCGCTACGTTAGTTGTAGGACAGGCATTCCTGCCTGTCCATTAGGTTACAAAAGGCAGACCAGGGACAGACAGGAATGTCTGTCCTACGTCGTTTTCGGATCAAGACATGAAACTACTTTCGATTTCCCTTGGCTCGTGGTTGTTGGGCTTGTCCGCCATTCTCCTGACCTTTTTCCTGGTTGAAGGCGAGCGCCTCAGCGCCGCCGATATCAAAGGAGCGACGCTGACTTCGCTCATAGTTGCCGCACTTCTTTTCTCTCTGGCGTATGCGCCGTCGTTGTTCTGGTTGCGCAAGCGTCTCGGTGGTTGCCGTCCCGCTGCCGCGTTTCCGCTTGCCTCCGCTCTCGTGCTAAACATTCCTGTGTTCCTGATCGGAATTCTGGCAATAGGTCGAACTTTAGCCCGCGCCGAAGCGTTTGCATTCATCGGTGCATTCGTGTTGATGGGAACCGCCTTCGGAATTGGTTTCGTTTGGAATTATCAGAACAGGGATATAAAGTCAGCAAGATGGCGTTAGCAGAGACCACTCAGGAACAACCAGGTCCTCGCGAAACAGCGGGGCTTCACGATCCTTCGAACTTCGCCCCGGTCATTGATCTCAATTCGCTTAGTGTTTCATTTGGCGGCAGGCCGATCCTCCAAAGCCTGCAGGGCGAATTGCGCGGACGCGCGATCGGCTTGCTTGGTCCAAACGGCGCCGGCAAGACCACACTGATTCACACGCTGCTCGGCTTTCACGCTCCAACCTCAGGTACCGCGCATATCTTCGGTCAGGACATTACAACTGACGCGCAAAGCATCCGCTCATTGATTGGTTACATGCCGGAACGCGATTCGTTTATCGCGAAGATGAGTGCCGTGCGATTCGTGAGACTAATGGCCGAGCTTTCAGGGCTGCCTTCGGAGGCTGCGCTCGAACGCGCGCACGAGGCGCTCTTCTATGTTGGTCTCGGCGAAGCGCGATACCGAAGTCTGGATACTTATTCCCTCGGCATGAAACAACTGGCCAAGTTGGCCCAGGCCCTGGTTCATGGGCCACGCCTGATTTTCCTCGATGAGCCCACCAATGGTCTCGATCCGCCGGCGCGGCAAAGAATGATTCGGCTCATACGCGAGATTCGCGACAGCGGCAAGGCCAACATCGTGCTTTCTTCGCACCTGTTGCGCGATGTGGAAGAGTGTTGCGAGGAGATTTTGATCCTGAAAGACGGGCGCATTGCTGTCTATTGCAATCTCGAAGAGGAACGAAAGGCCAACCGCAAGTTTCTGTTACTTGAAACTCGCGGTGATGTCGAGAAGTTTGGCGAAGCGCTCGGTGCTTTGGGTTGCGAGTATGCGCTGACCGGCATTTCCCGTATCAAGGTAGTCATGCAGGAAGACGTGGAGGTGCGCGATATTTACCGGATCGCAGCACAGCAGGATCTGCAAATCAGACGGCTGAGTTACAAGCGCGACTCATTGGAAGATATCTTCCTCAAGGCAATGGAGACCGGCAATGGCGGTTTATGAACATACCTACAAACAGTATCTCGGCAAGCTGACTCCTGAATGGAGCCGGTTTCTGGTGATACCGCGTCATGCTTTTCGCGACGTCTTCAAGTCGAAACTGTTTACCGCGTTCTACGTGGTCTGCTTTATTCCTTTGCTGGTCGAAGCGATCCTGATTTACCTCCATCACAACGTGAATGCGCTTGCGATTCTACAGGTCAACGTCAGGGAGCTGGTTCCCATCGACGCTACTTTCTTTGAGACTTTTGTAGGCTTGCAGGGAAGTTTTGCGTTCTTCGTCGCTTTGCTGGTTGGGCCACCGCTGGTGGCGCGCGACCTTCGCAATAATGCTTTGCCGCTTTACCTGTGCCGGCCTTTCTCGCGAACCGAATATGTGATTGGGAAGATGTCGGTCCTGCTGATTCTGTTGTCGGGCATGACCTGGGTTCCGCAGTTACTACTCTTTCTTTTCCAGTCTTACCTGGAAGGCTTCCGATGGTTCATCGACAACCTATGGATTGCCAGCGCAATTTTCATTGCCAGCGTGGTTTGGATTCTCCTGCTGGCGTTGCTGTCACAGGCAATCTCGGCGTTGGTGAAATGGCGAGTTGTAGCCAGTGGCGCATTGCTCGGTCTGTTTTTTATTCCCTCAATCTTCGGCGAAGTGGTTAACAATCTTTTCATGACGAAGTGGGGCAACATCATCAGTTTGGGCGCGCTGATAAAAAATGTGACTTCCGGACTGTTTGGCACCTTCGTCCGCAGCACGGGGCAGGTCATTGGCAGGAACGGTCGTGTGCTGCGCGAAATTGTACTGACAGAACCACCGTTGTGGGCTTCATGGCTGGTGCTGTTTCTGATCTGCGCCGTTTGTCTGGCATTGCTGTCCTGGAAGGTTAAGGCTTACGAGGTGGTGCGCTGAGTTTCGCAGTTGAGAGTTTATGAGCGAGTCGATATCACAATCTGAGTCGGGCCAGCATCGCGATCCGAATTCCGAATTCCGAATTCCGAGATTCGGAGATGATCGTCTTCGATGATGTCTCCAAGTTTTACGGAGAGATCCTCGGAGTCAATCGCGTCAGTCTTCAGATTGCGCCAGGGATTACCAGCCTCGTCGGACCAAATGGCGCCGGCAAGTCGACCCTGATGAATTTGATGACCGGGTTGCTCCGTCCGAGTCGCGGCCGCATTACGATACTTGGCATTCCTACAGATCAGCCGGAACAATTATTTCGCAAGCTCGGATACTGCACCCAGTTTGATTCCTTCCCGCGCGGCCTTACCGGCGAAGAGTTCATCAGATCGTTTTTGCTGGTGCACGGCGTGGAGCGAAAGAAAGCCAAAGAGTGACGCAGATCGCGCTCGAGCGCGTGAGTCTGGTTGAAGCCGGCAAACGAAAGATGGCCGCCTATAGCAAAGGCATGCGGCAACGAATCCGTCTGGCCCAGGCCATCGCTCATCAGCCTGAGGTGATGATTCTCGACGAGCCCTTAACGGATTGGATCCGATGGTCCGCGCGGAAACGATTGCGCTTGTTTCGGAAACTGGCCGCCGAGGGTCTGCACCTGATCATCTCCAGCCACATCCTGCATGAAGTGGACATGATGTCAGACCGGGTGATTCTGCTGAACAACGGATATGTGGTGGCGGAAGGAAATGTTCACGGCGTGCGAGACGAAATGCAGGACCGTCCGATGCAGATTCTGATTCGTTGCGATCAACCGGCGAAACTCGCGTCGCGAGTTTTTGACAAGGACCATGTGGTGGAAGCGCGCCTGCATGACGATCGACTCGGTTTATTCGTGAAGACACGCGATGCTGATCGTTTCTACCTGTTGCTTAACAGCGTAGTGGCAGAAGGCGAAATCAATATCGAATCAATTGCGCCGGTTGACGACGATTTGAGCGCCGTTTACCAGTATCTGATTGGCTCGGAAGGAAGCTGAGTTTTGTCAGAACCGCCTGCGTTAGCGGGTGGGGCTGACTGTGAAGGCTGCGATCTCCGATGAAAGATCCCGCCTGCTAAGCAGGCCGTTCTGACTGGAGCAATAAATGAGTAGTTCAACTATCGACGTCAAACCTGAGAGGCTTGAGAAGCCACCGTTGCCCTGGTCGCTTTGGTGGCGGCAGATTCGCGCGATCTTCCGCCTCGAGATTGAGAAAAATTTTCTCAGCCGCCGTTCCATCCTGCTTTACCTGCTGGCCCTGATTCCGATCGTGCCGCTCGTGCTTGCTGGCTCCATTCACTCCGCCGGGCGATGAGTGGCAGGACTTCGGGCGTTACAACATGATCTTCGCGGTTTATTACGGCGGGCTGATCCTGCGCACGGTAGTTTTTTTTGGTTGCGCCTGGATCTTCATGAATCTCTTCCGCGGCGACATGATCGACCGCAGTCTTCATTTCTATTTTTTGAGTCCGGTTCGCCGTGAAATTCTGGTCGCCGGCAAATATCTGTCGGGATTGGTCACTTCAATTATTCTTTTCACGGGCACCACTATCCTCGCGATGTTGTTGCTTTACCTTCCTCATTTTCCGTCAGAGAGCTCGCGCTTTTTTCTGGATGGACAGGGGTTGGGCCAACTGCTGACCTATTGCGGCATCACGATTCTGGCATGCATTGGCTACGGCGCTTTCTTTCTCGTGGTCGGCCTTTTCTTTCGTAATCCAATTATTCCCGCAATCGTTTTGTACGGATGGGAATGGCTCAACTTCCTGATGCCGCCGTTGCTGAAGAAGATCAGTGTCATCCATTACCTGCAATCGCTGACTCCCGTGCCGGTTTCTGAAGGGCCATTTGCGGTGGTGGCGGAGCCAACGCCTGCCTGGATCGCGGTGCCCAGTTTGATCCTGGTGACCGCACTGGTCCTGGTGATCGCCAGCCGTCGCATTCGTCACATGGAAATCCGTTACGGCGGCGACTAAATAGCCGATGAAAAGTGAACAGCGAACAGAAACAGCAGAAAAGTCTTAAAGAGCGGACCTGACATCGTGAAGGAACTCATGCCGCGATGGCAAAACCATCTCGCACCAACTCCGGGCTAATTGCTGATTGCTTACTGCTGTTTGCTATCTGCGGCTGACGTAAGGATTGTCCTTAACCCAAAACCGCCAGGGCTTATCGATCCATTCTTCGGCGTAGTCGATTCCAATTCTGGGTCCTGAGGAAATTCTGGACCGTGGAATCGGCTCACCTTTCTCCAGCCAGACTTTGTTACCCAGCAGATCCGCGGCGTCGAGTTTTCGATCAATTCCGAGAGCGATGCAGAGTTTGCCCGGACCGTTCGTGAGATTATGGTCCGTTTTACCCGGACGGCGGCTTGCGCATCAACTCGACACCCTCCACCGGCTCAATTGCGCGAATTAAGACAGCGTGAGGTGCATCGCGATTGTTGGTTACCACATTGAATTGGTTATACATCCCGTAAACGAAGAAGACGTAAGCGGTGCCGCCGACTCCATACATCGTTTCGGTGCGCATTGTGCGACGACCGCCATACGAATGGGCCGCACGATCCTCCGGCCCGCGATAGGCTTCGACTTCGACGATCTTCCCGGAAACCCTTGCGCCGTTCCGCGCCGGAACTACCAGTAACTTTCCCAACAGTTCGCGGGCCACAGTCACGACATTCGGCCGGGTGTAGAATTCACGCGGAAGTTTCGCAGATAGATCGCGTCGTTCGGTCATCCGTCAATTCTCATCCCCATAGCCGCCACAGCATTACAAAAGTGATCACAAAACCGATCGTAACGATTGCGCGCCGGATCATTACTTGCGGCACGCGCACGGCCACATGAGCGCCG
Organism: Pyrinomonadaceae bacterium; assembly: GCA_963724185.1. Lineage (GTDB taxonomy): Bacteria > Acidobacteriota > Blastocatellia > Pyrinomonadales > Pyrinomonadaceae > PSRF01. The sequence continues at coordinate 2,100,129 of CAVRTN010000004.1, forward strand.
ACGTATCCGCCCAGCAATGCAGCTCCAGCCATCAGCAACGCCGCGGGCCAAATAACTAGTCCGGTGATCGCAAAACTCAACACCGCAATACTGTTGATACAAATTCCGAGAAAATTCTTGATGCCGTTAGCGCGGTTGATGTCGTGCATGCCCAGCAGGCCCAGGGCCGCAAGCATCATGATGCCGTTTCCCGCGCCGAAGTAACCGCCATACATCGACGAGAAAAACTGAAATACTATCGCACCGAGCCACCACGAGGCCTTGGGCGTTTCGCCGGGTGACTGTAAACGCAGCCAGCGATTTATCGGCCCCTGGGCCATGAAGAGCAGTGTGGCAAAGAGGATCAGGAAGGGAACCAGGCGGGCAAACGTAGGCGACGGTGTCCAGATCAGCAGCCACGCTCCAATCGCTCCGCCGATTACGCTGGTGAGTCCGAGTCGGAGGAGAATCGCGGAACTGTTTTCCAACTCGCGGCGGTAACCGAAGAGCCCGCCAAAGAGACCGGGCCACAGCGCAACTGTGCTGGTGGCATTGGCTACTTTTGGATCCAGCCCCAGCCAAATCAGTACGGGAAAAGTGATCAGTGTGCCGCCGCCGGCAATCGAGTTGATGATGCCGGCGGCAAACGCGGCGGCCATGAGCACGGGTATGCTTTGGAGATTCATTAGATAGGGTTTCGGGTTTCGGGTTCCGAATTCCGGGTTCAACTTCATACTGGGAGCGCGGGCGTCCCGCCCGCAATGAGCGCGAAGGGCGAAACCGGCCGAAGTAGATTGCTTCCCAAAAGCTGCGCGCTTAACAGCGCGTTGCGGGCGGGACGCCCGCGCTCCCAGTATGAGGGTGAACTCGAAATTCGAAACGCCGCACATGTTAGAATGCGCGAAGCCAATCAACAAACATTAATCGAGCGAGGACTCAATGGCTGACGCGACTGAAGCAATCGATCCAAAAGGAGCAGTATGAGCGGGCAGCGAGAACTTCGAGCCGTGACGTGCCGCCACGTCTACACTCCTTCGCGCCGTTCTACGTTCTCGCTATCAGTGATTGGCCCTCGTGTGTGCAGTCTTACTGGTTTACCTCACGCTTCTTTCAGCCAACGGCCACGCTTCGCTCCCGCTTGCAGCAAAGAAGACGCTGCGCGTGATGAGCTACAACATTCACGTCGGCGTAGGCATGGATAAGAAACTCGATCTTCAGCGCATCGCCGACGTCATCAAAAACGAGAAGCCCGATCTGGTTGGACTGCAGGAGGTAGATCGGGGAGTCAAGCGTACGGAAGGAAAAGACGAAATTGCCGAGTTGGCAAAAATGACGGAAATGCATTCCGCCTTTGCGCACAATCTCGATTATCAGGGTGGGCAATATGGCGTAGCGATTCTTTCGCGCTACCCAATCACGAAGATTGATCACCGGAAGTATGAAAACAAGAGGGTCGCGGAACGGCGAGGCATGCTTCGCGTCGAACTAGACGTTGCCGGAAGAACATTAAACTTTGTCACAACGCATCTCGACTACCAGTTTGACGATGGCCGTCTGTTTGAAACCGAGCAACTTTTGAATTTCCTCGCGGATATCAAAGCGCCGTTGATCGTTGTGGGTGATTTCAATGATGAGCCCGCCGGCAGTAGTTACAAATTGATGCTGGGTCGATTTGAAGATTCGTGGACGCGCAGCCGGGCCAAAGTCGAGGGGTTCAGTTACCCGGCGGACAAACCAGTGAAACGAATTGACTACATTTTCACCACGCCGCGAGCGATAAAAACGAAACGAGCGTGGATTGTAAACACGCTCGCTTCCGATCATTTACCACTGGTTGCCGATGTCGAGGTTCGCTGGTAACTATTTTTAACGCAAACTGTTAGTTTGCGGGAATACCGGGAGAATGATCGCAAACCAGATTGCGTTACTTTGCGCGGTTCTTAATCGCACCTCTCACATTCAGAAACCCCAGACACAACTGAAGGAAGATCAGCGCATAAGCAGCATCATGCAGTCCCCAAACGATCCATAACAGGTTGCTCAGCAGGAACAGCCAGAATCCCCAGTTCCTCTTGAACTTCCTTTGGGAGGCTATCAGCCAGGCGGCGACCACAGTTACCAGCATAGCTGGCCATTGGATTAAGTCGAGCCACCCCATTTAAAACTTCCCCCCAGGTTCACACCTTGTACTTGTCACTGTTTGCAAGGCTAACTTCCTGCGGCATTGCCGACAGGCGCCTTCCAGATTGAAAGGCGACCACGCCCCGATGCTTCAGTCTCTTTATTGCGTTGTTTCTGCCAGGTTGGATTTGTATTTCGTGCTGGTCTCTCGATCGTTCATTTCGATGTAGACCCAGCTGGGAGGAATTTCGTCAACGGGCAGAGCGAACCAGATCTTATTCAAGTTGGCCGCTTTCCCGAGGGCGCAGAAGCCGTTAAGTCGTTTGCCCCTTTGGTCGAAGAAATCAACCCAGGTGCGGGAAGCTTTGGTATTGGTCCCGCAGGGAGGTAGGGCCGGGGCTGCCGCAAACATCGCGTCCGGATAGGCGGAGAAGTTCTCAACAAAGAAGGTGTACCGAATAAACTCCTTGCCGCCCGTGACGACTAACTCTGGAGCGCCGGTGTAGGCCAGGACCGGATTTGGAAGCACGACCGGGGCCACCGCAAAGGAAGAACTGTCGCTCGCTGTCGTAGCCAGCAGTAGGGTCACCGCGAGCATCACGAACCATCTGGTTATTCGCATAAGGGGGATCCTTTCATTGTAAGTGAGACGCAAACGCTTTGGTTTTTTGAAGTTGGCGGAACGCGCAGAGCATGCCATCAACAGGGGTATGCTGACAAGGATTTCCGGGCAGAACCCGGTGCGCTCTCAGCGATACCCTTCGGCTTGCAAGGCGAAGAGTTCGGCGTAAAGTCCCCCGCGTGTAACCAGTGTTTCGTGCGAGCCCTCTTCGACCAGGTGTCCTTCGTCGAGCACCACGATCCGGTCGGCCATTCGAACGGTTGAGAAGCGGTGCGAGATGATGACTGCAGTGCGCCCGTCCATAAGTTCGGCGAACCTGCGGAAGACTTCAAACTCAGCGCGCGCGTCGAGCGACGCAGTTGGCTCGTCAAGAATGAGCACCTGCGCGTCTCGTATGTAAGCGCGCGCAAGAGCCACCTTTTGCCATTCGCCGCCTGAGAGGTCGACGCCTCCCGCAAAGCGGCGGCCCAACAACTGCGTGTACTTCTGCGGCAGCCGAGGGAGAAGGGAAGCTGCGAGAGATTTTTCGGCGGCCGAGACAATAGCCGAAGGAACGCTCGAGGTTTCCGTGGTCTGGTTTTTATCCACTGCAGAGCCAGCCGATCCTGATCCTGTTCTGTTTGATAGATCCTGGCGGTCAAGATAATTGCTCACCTGTTGGATTTCGCCTACGCCGATGTTTTCGTCGAAGCGCATATCGTAGCGATAGAAATCCTGGAAGATGACCCCGACGTTGCGGCGCAGGCTTTTCAGATCGTATTCGCGCAGGTCTCTTCCATCGAGGAGAATTCGCCCTTCACTTGGATCATAGAGTCGCGCCAGCAGCTTAACCAGAGTGGTCTTACCTGAACCGTTGCCGCCCACCAGCGCCAGTCGATCATGGGTTTGCAGGGTGAAGTTGACATGTCGTAGCGCCCAATTCTCGTTACCTGGGTAACGGTAACCGACATTCTCGAAAACGAAACCTTCGCGCAATGGCCGCGACACTTCCAACGCGCCGGGAAGCGAGTAGATCGTCGGCTTAGTCTCAAAGAAGTCGAATAGGTCTTTAAGATAAAGGCACTGGGTAGTAGATCTCGCCCGCTCCTTTTAGCAAGCGCTGAACGAGGTCGCGACTGCGCATGAACGAGGCCGCGAGGAAGGTGAGCGAGCCCAGCGTAATCGCTCCTTGCACGGCGCGCAGCAGGATCACTGCATACGCGCCGTAATAGCCTAGTAAGCCGATGAACCCGAGCCCCGAAGCGACGATGCTTCGGCGGATGGTTAACTGCTTGTTCTCCTGATAAAACCTCAACGAAAGGGCGCGATAGCGCTCCACTAACCAGGGCGCCAGGCCAAACATCTGGACCTCCTTGGCTGGACGATCGCTGGCGCCAAGGTATCGAAGGTAGTCGAGCTGTCGTCGCTCAGGTGTCCAACGAAAGAGGAGAGAGTATTCCATTGAAGCGTAGTGTGCTTCGCCGAGAAATCCGGGAATCACTGCCAACACGAGCAGGAGCAACAACCACGGACTATAGACCAGCAGGACCATGCTGAGCGAAAAGAGGGTAAGCGCGTCCTGGCCCATCGAGAGCAAGAGTGCCAGTAGTCCTATTCGTCCCGTGGTTTGACGGCGCGCGCGGTCAAGCTGGTCATAGAAAGCAGGATCTTCAAACTGATAGAGATCGAGAGTGGCAGCGTGTTGCATGAGCAGCACACTGGTCCTGTTTGAGAAGAGATCGCCAAGCAGGCTCTCAACCACGGCAGAGACGCGCGCCAGGATCTCGCCAACCAGCGCCAGCGCAATCTCGATGGCCAACAGCCGCCACAGCAACTTTGAATCAAGCGTGCCTCCGCGCGCAGCAACAACTGCGTCGATGATCAATTTGCCGACCCAAAGAATGGCGACTGGGACGAAGGCCCGCGCCAGTCGCAAAACAATCATGGCCAGCGTGTAGGCCCGATGCGTTTGCCAGATGAGTTTTACGAATGGGGGAACGTTACGGAGGACCGCTATTCGATCGCGCAAGCTCGGCGACTCGGCTACAGCGCCGCGTCGGTGTGATGCGGAAGAGGCTGGCATGGAAGACTCAATGACTACGAAACAACCTGAGGGGCAGCACGCCGGTGTTAAATTAAACAACTTCGCCGGCCAACGTGGGCAGTCCGATGACTGACTCCCACTGAGCGATCGCCCGCGGCAACTCATACTCGGCAACTCGCTCTCGCGCAGCGTTACCAAGCCGGCTGCACAATTGCGGATCGTCGGCGAGGCGCCGGAGAGCGGCGGCGAGTGCGCCCGCATCGTTAACCGGAACAACCAGTCCAGTCACTTCGTTTTCGACCAACTCGAGCGGACCCGGCGCTCCATCGCTAACCACCACCGGTAGTCCGCAACTCATCGCTTCAAGCAGGGCATTGGGCATGCCCTCAACGCGGGAGGGCATGGCAAAGATGCTCGCGGAGCCATAGAGAACGTGTGGTTCGCGGACGAGTCCATGCCAGTCAACGCGTTTGGAGATACCCAGATTAGTGGCCTGCGATTTCAGTGCTTCTCGCATCCTTCCGTCACCCACGACGACCAGCCGCCACTCACCCATCTCATCGCCGACGAGAGCGAAAGCATCCAGAAGAACGTCATGCGCTTTGTCCCAGACGAGACGGCCAACTGTTAGCAGAAAAGGAGTCGACGAGACCCCCGCACCGTTTCCATTTCCGTTTTCAAATACGAGGGGATTGGGCACGAAGGCTAGTTTTTCGGGTTCGACGTAGCCGCCCATGTCGAGAAGTGCTCCCCTGGTGTTTGCAGTCACAAGATCAGCGCTGCGGTAATGTTTCCGCCACATCAAGTCCCATAGCCCGAAGCGAGCCAGCCGGCGCGGGTCGTTGCGCTCGGAGATAATCACGCGCCTGCCCATCCCCTCGCACGCTCTCAGTGTGATGATGTTGATGGCGGTGCCAAACGAAACGACCACCGGCGACTCGATGAGCTTCAATGCGCGTCGCAGGGCCCACGACTCATATTCAATAAATAGCCGGAAGTTGAAGGTGTAAAACCGTGCGGCGAAGAGGTGATACAACGGCCAACCAAAGAGTGCGATCAACCACGGCCGGGCGACTTTTAACTCTGCGATGCGCGACTTGAGTTTCTTCAAGGCCTCGGCAACCCAGGTCAGGCGGGCGCGGTCTATGATTACGTGGTGGACTGACGGGTCGAGCGCGAAGAATCGTCGCCGATCATGAAGCATTACCACTGAGACCTTGCGCCCCCGCCGGCTCCATTCATTGGCGAGCGTGGAGACGACCCGCTCGATGCCCCCGGCATCAAGGCTGTTGCATACAAGTATTACGTCAGCCGAAAAGTTTGTTTGCGGGGACATACTGGCGACTTATGCTCGGTCTATTTCCCGTATGTTGATAATCAGGCGTGCGAGGGGATGATAGCACGGGGTGCTTCGCTATGAGTCGGTTTTCGAAAATCGTCTCACGCAAAGCGCAATAGGTATACCAACGCAGAGCATGTGTACGATGAGGCCGGTAATTACGAGAGCCGGCCGAAAAGTAATTTTGTGTGGGAAGGCTGACAACGGCAGGACCACGAGGTTCATGAACCAGTAAACCGCGATGCCAAAAAACAATCCGCTGATGACGGCCTGGTTCACCAGAAATCTCAACCAGCGGCTGGCCGCATAATAGACTGTTGCAGCACCGAAAGTGATCACGAAGTGCAACGCAGTTCCCAACAATGCGGTGCGAAAGCCGCCGGTGTAAGACTCCGCCCCAAGAATGCCGGTGGCGATTGATTGCAGTATCCGAACGGGGGCTATTCCGCGAAAGCGGTTAGTGACGATTGCCGCGGTTAGATCCAATACGCCGGCGAGTAAACCTCCCGCGACGATGGCGCGCAACGCATTTGGTCTTCTTGAGCTGCCTTCACTCAAAGACATTTTTCCCTTCAGGTATGCAGGCTGATTCCGGATCGCAGAGCCGGACGATGCTTTGCGATTGATGAACCAAACGGCGGCGCAGCTTACGCGACGTGAGGATCTCCTGAATCCTTATAGAGGGCCGCGCCGGCGAGTGCTGCGATGATGGATGTCACCAATTGGACCGCGCCCATCTTGACCCAGAGCGCATTCGAAAAGAAATGCAACGGAATAAACTGTGCGGGACCCGTCAATGAGAAAGCAATCCAGGCAATCAGGCCGGCCCATGCGGCTGTTTTTGGACCCGGCCGACAGGTCGGTCGCATCAGCACGTAGAGCAACATCATGATGAACCCGCGTCCGAGCTCAAACACAGCGAAATAAACCATGGACGTTGCGTTTTCTGTCGGAAGGTTTGCTCCGAGGTTTGCGTACACCGCCTGCCAATCGGCTTTTAAGAGCATCTCGTGCAGCGCTCCGTCGGTAACAAAACAGATGACTGAAGCAATGATGCCGCCGATGAAGAATCGACCCCAGTTAATAGACATATGTTTCTCCTCAGGCTGGTTTCGAATTACGCGCGGGGATTATCCGCCAAACTGGACCACCCGGCAATACTCCCGGCGTGTCGCCTAAGGCACCAACACCGTGTCGATAATTTGAATTACGGCGTAAGTCCCTTCGATATCACTCTTGAGCCCGCGCGCCTTCTGGTTTATCAGAGGACGATGTTCATTCGCCGGGTCGGCTGGATGTTCGTTACACTGAAATTCCGCCAGCCCTCCTCCGGTAGTTTTTATTGACTTGGTTACATTCTGTTTACTCACGCCACCTTTGTCTGGGGCAAAGAATGTTTTGAACAGGACCTTGCCGGGAAGCAGATGACCCAGGAGCAGACGTTTCAGGTTGTCTGGATCATTACTCAGCTTGGCCAGGTCTTCAGGAGCCAGTTTTGCAAACGCCTCATTGGTTGGGGCCAGAAGTGTGTGTGATGCTTTGGCATCACGCAACTCTTTGAGATCTGATTTTTTAAGCAGGCCGATGAGTGTGCTAAACGAGTCGGGATCCTGTTGGAGTGCTTCCAGGATACTGATAGTTGGAGGATGAAAGATTGGGCGAAATCCATCCGCTGATGCAGCCGTTGAAAAGGCGAGAATAAGCGTCGCTACCGCTAGAGCAGGTCTCATTACATTCCTTTCTGTTGTGGATAACGGCGAATTGAAGTAACGCACTTGTACGCCGCTCCTCGATGTTAGTCAATCATTTCAGAGCGGCCTTGTTTTTCGCTTGAAAGTAGATAAACTCGGCCTCGAAAAAACTCTGTCCCGCAAAAACAACCGCGGACAGGCGTGACAAACCAGAGACTCGCTATGGAGCACCCGTGCCTGACGAATCTGAATACTTCAGGAAGATTGCAGAAAGCCTAAAGAGCGATCTGGAAAAAACATACCAACCCGGTGGCACGCTCCGCGATGCTCATGCAAAAAACATCGCCTGCGTCAAAGCTGAATTCAAGATCGAGCCTCAACTGCCTGAAGATTTGCGGGTTGGAGTGTTCAAAGAACAACGAACCTACCCCGCATACATTCGCTTCTCCAACGCGTCCACCACGATCCAATCCGATAGCCGGAGGGATATTCGTGGAATGGCGATCAAACTGCTCGGGGTCGAAGGCGAAAAGTTGTTGGACGATGAAAAGCACGAGACGACGCAGGACTTTCTGCTGATCAGCACGCCCAGGTTCATCAATCAGAGTGTGATCGATTTCCACCAGTTGCTGGAGGCCGTGCGCGCCGGTGGTATGAGAGTGCTGGGCTTTTTCCTCAACCCGCTGAACCCACACCTCGGAGTTCTTTGGAGAATTGTCACGTCGTTAAAGAAACATTCCAATCTCCTGGAGGTGCAGTTTTGGAGCACCACGCCTTACCAGTTTGGATCGAAGGTGGTGAAATACTCCGCCAAACCTCATCAGCAGGCGGTATCCAGGATTCCGAAAAACGCTTCAGAAAACTATTTGAGCGAGGTGATGAAACAGTCTCTTTCCGGCGAGGATGCGTATTTCGATTTCATGATCCAGTTTCAAACTGATCCTCAGCAAATGCCTGTTGAAGATGCGAGCGTGAGGTGGAATGAAGAAGCTTCACCATTCCGAAAAGTCGCGACGATCAGGATTCCCGCCCAGACTTTTGATACGGAGGAGCAGACAAAGATAGGAGAGAACCTGTCGTTTACTCCCTGGCACAGCTTGCCCGAACACACGCCGCTCGGGAGCATTAACCGCGCGCGCAGAGTTGTCTATGAGATCATTTCGAAGTATCGGCACGAAAGGAACGATCAGCCGCGCCGGGAACCAACTGTCGAAGAATTCTACGGAAGATCGGGTTAAACCCATTAACGCTGCTGTGAAAGCCTAATAGCGGTGTACTCAATAACATCCCCAGCGTACTCATGAATTGTCCTTGCCCGATTGTATTTCCACCACAGGGGAACCAGTATCAGGAATACCAACAGCGCGCCAGCGGCTATGCCAAAGACAACCAGCTCAAATTTCTTGAAGTCCATCACTCTCGACACAACGCTTTCTGGTATTTCGTTTAATAGCAGCGTCACTCCCGCCAATACAATGCCGCTCACTTCCATGAGTTTGAATCGCGAAATTTGGTGCTTCTTCAATTCGTGAAGCTGCATGAGTTTCTCAAAATCAAAGTCACCAAACTTACTCTCGGTAGCAACGCTAAGTTCATGAAGAGGGTATTTACTAACTAGGATTGGGTAATACTCGCTGGCTCGTTCCTCCTCAGTGGTGATTCCGTCGGCGACCTTGCTTGTCAAGAGCGCGTTTCTACCGCTTAAAGGATTAAGTTCACGCCAGGCTAATGGGTACAGTCTCATGATTTGCTGGGGATCAGCATGTCGACGGGTGTAAAGTCCCGAAACTATTCTGCCTACAAATTGACGATACCCCTCGAAGTACTTGATTGCCTGATCGTATTGGTACTCCAGGTTTTCTGTTGGCATGATTTCTCCCTTTAATGTTACCGACTCCGCGAGTCTCCAATGAATTCGAAACTCGGGCTACACTCCCTGACCCGCTGCATAGCCTGAAGCCCACGCCCACTGAAAATTGTAGCCGCCGAGTTGGCCGGTGACGTCAACCACTTCGCCAATAAAGTGGAGCCCGGGGACACGTTTCGCCTCCATTGTCTGCGACGAAAGTTCCGAGGTTGAGACTCCGCCGGCAGTGACTTCAGCCTTTCGGAACCCTTCAGTTCCTGATGGGATTAGCCGGAAGTTGTGAATCCCGTTCGCGATTTCCTGAAGCTCCTTGCTGTTGTATCGCTTGATTGGTTTTGATGGTTTATAGAGCTCGCACCAGGCTATGGCGAAGCGACGTGGCAAGTAACGCGAGAGCAGAGTGACGAGTTCGATTTCTGAATCCTGCGACGAATCGGATGAAGAGATCTGTGACGAAAGAATCTCCATCAAATCTCCATCGGGCAGAAGGTTGATTGAGATCGGCTCGCCGCGTCGCCAGTAGTTTGAGATTTGAAGAATCGCCGGGCCGCTAAGTCCGCGATGCGTAATCAAGATGTTTTCCCGAAACTCCGGGCGAACACTTCGCGGCGATTGCGATCCCTGACAACGTACCAGTGAGTCTATCGAGATACCGCTGAGTTTTGTAAGTTGATTTTGCACTTGCGGAGGCAGCGTCAAAGGCACCAGTCCGGCGCGAGTTTCTTCGATCCGCAATCCAAACTGGCGTGCGATGCGATAGCCGAAGTCGGTGGCACCAAGCGGCGCGATTGATAAACCACCGGTGGCGATTACCAGGGAAGATGCGTGAAAAATCCCCTGGCTGGTGTGAAGAGTAAAAGCGCGCGACTCCGAGGCATTTGACCGCGTGTCAGCAAGTGGTCCATCTTCGTGGCTGGGACCGATGACATCGAGAACTTCGCAGCTGCAGCGGATTTCAACGCCGGCCTGGTGACATTCGTCCAGCAGCATGTCGATTATTTGTTGAGAGCTGCCATCGCAAAAAAGCTGGCCCAACTTCTTCTCGTGATATGCGATGCCGTGCTTTTCCACAAGCGCGATGAAGTCTTCGGGTGTGTAACGCGCGAGGGCGGACTTGCAGAAGTGGGGATTTTCCGAAACGAAGTTTTCCGGGGCGGTGCGAATGTTGGTGAAGTTGCAGCGGCCGCCTCCGGAGATGGCAATCTTTTTGCCAACGCGATCGCTGTGTTCGATCACCAGAACTTTGCGTCCGCGCTTCCCGGCTTCGATTGCGCAAAATAAGCCGGCCGCGCCGCCGCCGATGATGATGACGTCCCGCTCCTGCATGTGAATATCATAAGGGAACAGCGTTTAGTCGCAACCAACTACAAGCTATCCACGAAATTACACGAACAGACCCGAAGATTCGTGTTAGTCCGTGTATTTTGTGGATTGTGTTTCGCGCTTCGCGCTCACTGCAGGCGAGACGCCCGCGGTCCCAGTGCAGAGTTGAACTATCTCCCGATCGCGAAGAGATGCTGCTGCGAACGAACAAACATCTTGCCGCCGGAGATAGCTGGGGTTGCCATCAAAGGTTCGCCTATCGAATTGCTGGTGAGCACTTCAAATTTTGGCCCAGCCTTTACGACAAACACGTCGCCATCTTCGCTCGGCAAGTAGATCTTTCCGTCCGCAGCGACGGGAGAAGCGCTGAACCCACTGCCATGATGAGGAATTCGTTCGCGGTAAATTTCATTTCCGGTTTTCAGATCGTAACAATCAAACACGCCCTGGTTAGACAGGACATAAAGGTGGTCGCCGTAGATCAACGGCGTCGGCATGTATGACCCGCGCGCTTTCTTGCTCCAGGCGACATCTTTGCTCGAAGTCTGGCTTGCGGCCAGGGTGATATCACCAGAGGCCCCAGCGCGAATCACGAAGATTGGAGCTTCAGGCCGGCGGCCACTGGCCACGACGATCAGGTCACCGGAAATAACAGGCGTCGGCGCGGTTATCTTTGAGCTGCCTCCCAGTCGCCAAAGTTCCTTGCCGGTGGCCGGGTCGTAACCGCGGATGAAGTTTGAAGCGTTAGTTACGATCTCGGTGCGAGCTTTTCCGGAATAGACATTTGGCGTGCCCCAGGAAGGAAGTTCTTCGCGATCAGTTTTCCAAACTGTATTACCGGTTTTGATATTCGCCGCGAGCAGAAACGATCCCTTTTGCGTGTCGCATTGGACGATCACCAGGTCTTTATAGATGATCGGCGAACTCGCCGTGCCCCACTCGTAATCCGGCAAGTCGTATGCGCCGGCGTTGAGTACTCCCAGATCTTTCTTCCACAACAGACGGCCTTTGAGGTCAAACGCGTATAGGCCCTGCGAGCCGAAGAAGGCTACGACATAACGGCCATCCGTGGCGGGTGTGGCGTTTGCATAGCTCGCCTTGATGTGTCGTTTCTCGCGCGGCACGCCTTCATAGGCGATGCGATCCCAAAGAATGCGGCCCGTATCTTGGTCGAGAGCGTACAGCTTCCACTGTTGGCTGGAACGATCGTCGGATGCGTCGCCATCGCCATACGAGGCCCTTGCGGAAACTGTCGCCGCCTTTGCTGCTGATCGCAGTGGTAACGAATACTCGGTTTCCCCAAACGATAGGACTCGAATGGGCCAACCCTGGAATCGGAGTCTTCCATTTCACGTTTTGACCTTTGGCAGTGTCCCACTTCTCGGGTAGCCCCTGTCCGTCGGCAACCCCGGCCGCGCGTTCGCCGCGAAAGGATGACCATTGCTGTTGGCGCACCTGGGCCGAAGCACTCTCGAGACACAAAGCCAGTACGCAGAGCGAAATCCAGGTTCGTTTCATTGCTATTCTCCCTGATCGCAGAACGACTCGAACTCTCGCGCTACACCGCGTGAAGTTTTACGATTCCAATCTTGCATCCATCGTGATCGTTGCATTCAAGAGACGAGACACAGGGCAGCCGGCTTTGGCTTCATTGGCAGCGGTTTCAAATGCTTGCTGATCGGCGCCCGGCACTCTGGCCGTGACGTCCAAATGGACGGCCGTAATCGTGAAGCCCGCGTCGGTCTTCTCGAGTGTGACAGCCGCCGTCGTGTTAATGCTTTCCGCGGTCAGATTTGCCGCGCCCAGTTTTCCCGAGAGGGCCATCGAAAAGCAACCTGCGTGAGCTGCCGCGATTAGTTCCTCCGGGTTTGTGCCCTTTCCTTCTTCAAAACGAGTGCTAAACGAATACTGTGTGTTTTCGAGCACTCCACTATCGGTCGAAATTGCTCCTTTTCCGTCTTTAAGGCCGCCGTTCCAAACTGCTGATGCTTTGCGTTTCATGATTTCTCCTGTTGTGAATTCTTGAACCTAATAATTTTCAACCGTGCACCTCCTGTGGTGCGATCACCTCTCACGCTTTCGCCTGCGACGATGCAATCCCAGTGGATCAATCAACAAGGCTACAGCAGGGTCGACCAAGCCGGTGTCAGGCCACCGCACTCCAGGGAGAAGTTCCTATTTCTTTCGATGGCTCTCGATATACTTGCGCGCGAATTCATTCAGGTGCGGACTCTCGCGCAGGCCGATTTTCTTCGCTTCTTCTTCGGCCTTCTCAATGGTCCATCCGTCGCGTAACACCCGGCGAATCATCCAAAAAGCTCCTACTCGGATCGCTCCGGCGCAGTGGATAAATGCCGGACGATTCTTCTCATCGTCTGTGACCTTGAGGAACTCGTCCACCTGTTCGTCCTTTGGATCAGCGAAGACAACTGGAATGTTGAAATAGCGCAAGCCCAATTCCTTTGCCATCGCTTCCTCTTCGGCAGCGCGATGCTCACCTGCAGGTCTCAGATTGATGACGGTGGTGACGCCGTCGGCCTTCAGTTTGGCAAGTTGCTCGACGCGGGGTTGACCGCCAGTGCAAAACTGATCGTTGACGCGCAGGAAATTTCTGATTGGTGGGGCTTCCTGCTGGGCGAAAGCAAAGCTGGAAACGACCAGGGAGCAAACTGTGGCAGCAAATGCGATTCGTTTGTTCATGATCCTACTCACCATTTTGTTTGTGCCGAGCTGCGTATCAGGCGCCGCAGCACTTCTTATACTTCTTGCCGGATCCACACGGGCATGGTTCATTGCGCCCGGGCCGAGGCGTTTCATATCTGACGGTTGGGTTCTTTAGCTCATCACCCGTCACAAAGCGCCACTGCCCATTCTCACGCTCGAACACGCTCTTCTCGCGGTGAACCTGTTCCGCGCCTTGTTGCGAAAATTTCGCTTCAAAGGAAACCAGGCCCTTGTTTTCGTCGACGTCCTTCGTCTCGAGGATTTGTAGTCCCTGCCAAACGGAGTTTTTGGACCACTCAGTGGTGTAGGGAATATCAACTTCACCACGCGTTCGCGAATGCGTCGATTCAACGATGAAATCAATTGCGCCAGCGACGAAAGCCGAGTAACGCGCGCGCATTAGTTCTTCGGCCGTTTCAGGTTCTCGTTCGCCCTTGATGACCCGCTCACAGCAATCGGCGAAGGTTGCGCCGGACCCGCAGGGGCAAGGTTCAGTGTTGTCAATCACAGAGTGGATTCCTTGAAATTGTTAACTTACGGTCACACACCGGCTGCTCGTGAAATCTATTCGGGCTCTTCCGATTCATCGTCTGCTACATAAGGAAGCTTCTCGCCCGGCCGCATTCGTCGCAGAACCTCGGCTCGAGGAAAGAAATTTTCGCCTCTCGAACTGATCAGCTTCCACGAAAGCCGGTCACCACGTAAAGTGAGCACGATCGTTGCTGAGCCGCCGAAGTTGCTCGTCAGTCGAACAGTGGCACGGTTACCTTTGATCGTTGCGGCGATGTCTCCTTCGTCGACCCGCGCGAGGTAACGCGCCACCAAACCCCAGGAGCCAATTAATCTATTCCCGCGGCGCCGCAGGGTAAGATCAAGTGCGTAAGCCGGAATTTCGCGCACGTCCTCGACGTCTCGATAGGCCGGCGGCAACTCCGCTTTGTCCTTCGCGTAAATGGCCCAATTCCAATGACCCTGCCAATTGGTTCTGGTGGTTCTTGACTGCGCGACAGCCGCGGAGCCAGGATGCATTGAGAAGCTCAACAGCACTCCGCAGAGACTCAGCAGCAGCAGCTTCCGTTTTCTCGATGTGACCTTCATAGACATTTCTTCGCTTGCAGGTTCTGGAGAACAGTTTTAACTACGTCGTCTTCAATAAGCGAGCCAACGATCCACGAATCGATTCCGGCAACGGTACCGGTCGCTGTGTTTGACGATCAACGAAGACGTGGACAAAATAACCCGCCGCCGAGGCAACACTTTCGCCTTGTTTGAAAATAGCGAGTTCATACCGGACGCTTGAGTTTCCCAGTTTGCCGACGCGAAGTCCAACCTCCAATAATTCCGGAAAAGCGAGAGGCTTCAAATACTGGCATTGGGATTCCACGGCGAAGCCGATCACTGGACCAGTGTTAATGTCCAGGCCGCCTTCAGTGATCAGATAATCATTGATCGCAGTATCAAAGAATCCGTAATAGAGCGCATTGTTAATGTGGCCATAAACATCGTTATCCATCCAACGCGTGGACACGGAGACGAAGTGTAAATAGTCGTCACGCAAGATCTGCGGTTTTTGCGCCATCTTATTTTGACTCGCCGCCGGATCAGCTGAACTCGATGATTTGCCTTACTGCCTGAGCCTGGGCCAGGCGATCAAAGCCCTCGTTGATCTCGTCGAGTTTCAAAGTATGGGTCTGCAACTTGTCGACCGGCAGAGTCCCTGCCTGGTACATGCTGATGAACCGCGGAATATCTCGCCGCGGCACGCAACCTCCCATGTAGGAGCCTTTGATCGTGCGTTCCTCGGCGACAATGCTTAAGGCGGACACTGAAAACATCTTATTCGGAGCCGGAAGCCCGACCGTCACGGTCGTTCCGCCGCGCATCGTTGATTGATAGGCCTGGATCAATACTGCCTCGCTGCCCACGCTTTCAAACACATAGTCTGCGCCGTCGCCGCCGAGATCTTTGATCGCGGTTACAGGATCGTCGGTCGCGGCATTGATGGTATGCGTTGCTCCTACCTCGCGAGCCAGCCCGAGTTTCTCATCAACAAGATCCACCGCGACAATCGGGTACGCTCCAGCCGCACGGGCGCCCATCACAGCGCTGAGTCCGACGCCACCCATTCCAAAGATTGCCACCGAAGTTCCCGGCTCAACGCGTGCAGTATTCACAACTGCACCGACTCCGGTCATTACAGCGCAACCGAAGAGAGCGGCCATCGGCAAGGGGATTGACGAGTCGATCTTGACCAACGACTCCTGCGCGGCCACAGTGAATTGTGAAAAGGCTGAAACGCCAAGATGGTGGCTGCAGGCATTTGATCGCGTATCATTAAACCGGCGCGCACCGCTGAGCAGAGTGCCCGTGAAATTTGCCGCGTTTCCCGGGCCGCACATAGCGCCCCGACCCGAGGCGCAGTAAAGACACTGTCCGCAAACGGGAACCCAACTGAAGACCACATGATCGCCGGGGCTAAGATCGCAGACATTTGGTCCAACCTCACGCACAATTCCGCTTGCCTCATGGCCCAGGATCATTGGCAACGGCCGCGGACGAGATCCGTCGACTACTGACAAATCGGAATGACACAAACCGGCGCCCACGATTTCGACCAACACCTCGCCCGGTCCCGGATTGTCGAGATTGATTTCGTCAACCACCAGCGGAAGACTCTTTGCGAAAGGCTGCGGGGCGCCCGTTTCATACAAAACAGCAGCTTTAGTTTTCATTACACCTCGTCGTGTCCCAATGCAGGATTCAGCGCTCGCCGCGAACCTGCTTCAAGTCTCTAAGCAGCGCCTTGATCGCGTCTTCCGCAAACATGACTTTATCCGTTCTCCAGATTATTCGTGCCGAACCAGTCGTCTCCGGTTTTGGGTTGACGATTACAAACATCTCGCCATAGGGGTAGGTACCGTTCAGCATGCGCCGATATTCAACCAACTTAAAGTAGATAATAAAATCGGCCTGGCTGGTCTGATCTGCGGGACGCAGGCTGCGATACTTGCGGATGTACTGGTTGAGCTTCCGAGCGACAAGGCTGTATGCGAATCGATGACGGGAGGCGAGCCTCGGCTCAGCCGCCAGCGCTTCTTGAATAATCGGGGCGTCGTCCCCCGTGGCATCAAGCACCGAACTCCTGATGATTACCAGAGCAACGCTCTGCTTTTCTTTGATTTCGCGGAGAGATCCGTCCCAATGTTCAACCGGAAAAATTTCTGCAGGACTGCCTGATGCTAGTCCGCGTCCACAGCCGATCAGTGAGACGCAAAAGAGCGTTAACATCGTAACGATTCTCAACGTGCGATGTGAATACTGAACTCGCAAACTTTTACTCGAAGCATCAGGATAAATTGAAAGCTCTACTAAACGCGGGGGGCAGTCGCCGCGATAGCTCAACGCCCTGTGAATAGTGTTTGATCATCAACGAAGCAAAGGCCATTGCCCCACGGGTCGTTCACGTAGAATGAACGTTCTCCCCAGGGCCGCACAACGATGTCTCCTGATGCGGCGCCATGTACGTTGGCTTCCGCCAGGCAACCAAGTGCGCTCGCCCGCATGTGAACCTGCTCGAGATCGTTGACCGCGAAATATATGAAATCGGGAAGGGCTTTGGCTTCACGTTTGTCGGGCGATGGATCGACGAGTGCCAGGATCACCGGACCGCAATCGAAGTAATGGCGCGATGCGCGCGGGATTCGCCTGCCGGGGTTATCCAGCAGTTTGGCATAGAATTCCGCGGCCTGGTCCAAATCAGAGACCTGCAGGATAACTCGGAAAAGATTCATATCGCCTCCCACAACGTTTTAATTGCTCTGGTAGATGAGCACCTTCTTTTCTTTACTTCCCAGCCCGCCCACGACTGCTCCGATACCTGCGCCAATTACACCGAGCACGCCACCTGCAATGGCTGCAATCTCACCTCTGCTCAGATCCTCATACCCTCCCGATGCGATCCCCAAACCAACTCCGACGCCACCACCTATGGCCGCACCAATCGCCGCGGCTTTGCCGACCGACTTTCCGGCGGACCCAGCCATTCGATAAACCCTTGCAATGGAATCCCGCGTGAGGTCGCTCGTTTTGCTGCCGCGATCGAGGGTGACCATCGTGTCTGAAACCGACCGCAGGCGTCCCTTCATCTTCTTTCCGTCTTTGGTTTCGATGCTCATTTTTTCGCCCGGGGCGAGAGACTGCACGGTGGACCAGTCACTGGAAACAGCCGGCTGCTGGGCCAACGCCGGTGTGACGCTCATCAAAAGAGTGGAGACGATCAATAAGGATGCTAACGTCCTGGATTTCATAAGTCGGTTCCTTTTCAGGTTGAATGGACCAGAAGGGGCTTCGAGTGAAAAGTCTGAGCGTTCTGCTCCGCTGGGAGGCTGTTCCCCTCGACCAGTTTTCTCACTAAACGCGTGGATTCATCTTAACGCGATGATTGATGCGCGCCAAATTTCGGTTTCGCGGGAATGATCAGAACCCGCAATCTCAGGGAGTGGTCTTCGGAGGTTCTACAATCCCCACTAGTTCAACCAGGAAGATAAGTGTGGCGTTGGGAGGGATTACGCCGCCTGCACCTCGGTCGCCATAAGCAAGTTGTGGCGGGATTATCAACGTGGCCTGCTCACCGACGCGTAGCTTGGCAATTCCTTCGTCCCAACCTTTGATCACGCGACCCTTCCCAAGCGGGAAATCAAATGTCTGGCCCCGGTCGAGCGAGCTATCAAATTTGATCCCGCTGCCGAGGAGCCCGGTGTAGTTGACCTTCACCGTTTCGCCGGGCTGCGGCTGACGCTCCTGGCTTCGTCGGGTGATGACATAGGTTAATCCGGAAGGTGTAGTGATTGCGTCACCTTTCGGGGCCGCGACCACCACGGTTCTACAGCGCCGCCGGTTAGATTTCTTTCGCGACGAATTAACTCGCCGATTTCCAGATTTCGCCGTAGTGGTAGCTTGTGCATCGTTTGGACCACTCGGCGTCGAACGATTGGTGTTTATGTTAGCCAGGGTTGTGCCGGCGGCGCTGATCAACAGGATGGCGGTAAAAGTCAGGGAGTGCTTCACAAATGTCTCCTTCAAAATGATCTGTTCGATAGATTAGTTGGCGACGAAAAAGCGTGGAGCGCTACGCGTCAATCGTCCAGGGGCACAAGTTCAGTAGTTGTGTTTCGCGACTTCGCTCGCGACATATCACTCACATACTTTATCGAGCCCGGCGTGTTGTACTTATCTCGATAAGCCTGGCTGACCGCGTCTTTCAAACGCTCGCTCCGAGTCTTTACAGCGCGAACGCGTATTTGTCGATTGCCCACCTGGATTATGCCTTGCGGGTCCTCAAGAAAGGTCCGATACCAGCTTCGAGGTTTAAGACTCCATGAGCGCACAAACACGCGTCCTTCAACCACCACCGACCAGATGCCGATGATCCGGTGGGGTTCAACTCCCGCCCGAATTCCCAGCATCTTATCCTCACGTATAGCCGTCAGAATTTTCTCAGGGAAACGCTTTGCCATTTACCCTCGCTCAGGTTTTTCGCAAGCACCAATTCGACATCGAACGCTGACCGTGCACTACAACGGTCTTGAATGGTTCCAGCAATTCGCCACCCAGCGCGGCTGTTGCGGTTGACAACATCTCTTCATCGACGAGAAAACGGTCGCTGCCATCAGGAAGGTGATACCGCCGGCCTTCGATCAGTTTCACCTGATTCTCAATCCCCACATTGGACGCCAGCCGGGCAAAAAAGATTCCATCCGACCGCAACACGCGCCACATCTCGTTCACCATAGTCTGCCAGTGGCTTTCATCATGCGCAAAGTGGAGCACGGCGCTGCTAATCACGACATCAAACATCGAGTCAGCGAAAGACATCTTCTCGACCGGCTCGACACGAAAATTTTCCGCCGGCAGATGCGGAGCGCGTTGTGCGGCGAGAGTGCGCACTCGCTCTATCGAAGCACTCGACTGATCTATTCCGAAGACTTGAAATCCCGCAGACAGGAAATAGGGAAGGTTGCGGCCGCCGCCACAGCCTGCGTCGAGAAGTCGCATCGGCGGAACAAGGCGGCCTTTCAATAATTGATCGAAGAGGTAGATGTCGAGGTCGCCAAAGAGCTCTTGCGGATTCATGCTATAGATGAAGGAGAGTGAAGAAATTCAGGCGCCCATTGCCTTGCGGTAGGTGCTGAAAAGATCCGACAACCGGTCGGCAGCCGCCGGGTCGCTGCGCGCCAGCAAAGTAATGATCTCGTCACGCTGAGTGAATAAGGGTTGTACTGCAGATCGTTGCGCTGCGTTGAGAGCCGAGTTTTCGCCCTTGTTAACTTCCGATAGCAGCGAAGTGAAGAATTGACTCGCCGCCAATCGAGCTGGCTCGTATTCGCCGCGCCGGGCGTCAATTACGGCTGAGGCAAAGCTGTTTTGTAGTTGGGCGATGGTTAATTTTTGTTCCGCTGCCGCCAGTTCCGTTTGGCTGCTGCGGGTCTTGATCCACATCGGCACGAAGCCGAGCAGAAAAACCACCAGCAGCACGATGGCATAAATCCCAATTCGCCGAATCAGCGAGGAAGATTTGTCTGGTTGCGGCAGCGGTTTCAGTTCTTCACCTTCGTTCATGTTGATTCCTCACGTTCATCGACTCGCATGCTGATTTACGACTTTGAAGTCGACCCAACGAGTCGCATATTTCGAGTCTCCCGACCCGCTTTGATTCGTAACCGTCAGGTGCAGCACGTAATCGCCTTCGGTTAGTACGGTACCCAGAAACAGTCGCCGGGTTACGACCAGCCGCTTCATATCCGCCTGCTGGGACATATCAAGCGGTACTGGTCCACCGTCAAAAACTTCCCGCCCCTCATGAAAGAGCCGAACCTGTGTTGTGAACGGTCCCTTGGCTTTTCCGTCCTTACCGTTATAGAGGATACAGGCAAAGTTGAGAAACATCTTGGTGCGGAACAGCCGCGATGCCGGACTCGCTTTGGGATCTTCAGTTCCAACCATGCCCTCGCCGCCGGCGACGATGATTGGCGCGGTGGTAGCAACTGAGACCGGCGACTTGTCGCCAGCACTTGCCGCCATTGCGAGAACAGATTTCAAAAGCTCTTTCGCGGTCTTAGGTCGCAGGCCGCCTTCGGGATTGTTTCCCGAAATTATCAGGCTGGAAAGGGTCATGCGATCCTTACTGACGTTCGGTACCTCGATATACTGACTGGCGGAACCAATCTTTCCTGACGCGGCATCGCGCACCGCTATCCGCAGCATGTATGCGCCCGGTTTGCTAATCGGAATATTTAACCCATACACCATGCCTTCGCTAACGAAACGTTCGAGTTGTTCGGGCGACGCGATTATTTTCTCGACCCGCGTGATTTGATCCGTGACGGCGCCTGTATCTCCGAGCGTCACAGCAATTACATTGAACACTGTTTCAAACTTGCCATCGGGCCGCCTGGTGAACGTGAGATTCTCAGCGTCCATGAGGAGCATCGACTTCATTGTCGAACCTAGCGTGGCGTCGTTCATGAAGACCGATGTCAGTTTCAAATCGAGCCCGCGTACGGAGAAAGGAGACAGCAGAGCCGCCATCAACTGTTCCCCAGGCGTGCGGTTCCTGTTGCGAGCTTGCTCTTCGGCGAAACCAATGAAGCCGCCGCGGGTCCTGACCTTGAGGTTAGGACGATCCTTTACTTTGATGGACCAGGAGTTGAAGCGCCTCTGCCCGGACGAGGTCTCGAAGCTCGCTTCTTCCGGTCGATAGCCGATTAGGTAGTAGCCGTTGATGTCCTCAAGCGCGCGCCGGATGCCTCGATTGAGATCGTTGTTATTGAAGACAGCAATGCCGCCAGTCTCACGCGCCAGGTAGCTCAAGCCGTTCTGCCCTTCAAACAGTTCCGCGGTGCGCGCGCCCAACACCTGCTGTCCATACAGGTCAGGAGTGATGTTGCCGACGCCGGTCATTGCACTTGGAAGACCACCGGGATTACTCAAGAGCGGACCGCCGGTAGTGTTGTCTGAAGCTTGCATGGTTGGTTGCAAGCCGCGGGTGTCGATCGAGTAAATCACAACGGAGGCGCGGTTGGCATGATCAACCAGCTGGCGCATGGCTTCCATTACTCGGCCACTGCGATCGCCTGCGTTGCTATCTGAGTTAAAAATTGAGATGCCGTCGGAAAACAAGACAGCGGCTTTGCGCCCGGGTAAATCTTTGAGACCTCGAACCACGAAATTGAGAGCGCCCAGCGTGCCCACTGTGAATAATGTGTCGCGCAATTCATTGATGCCCTGAAGACGAGACTGCTCGGTGCCGCGCAAGGATGACGCTGCAGCACCTGAGGTCGTGCCTTCGCGTCGCCTTCGATCGGCTCCAGCTTCACCTTCATCCGGACTGCCATCCAGAATTTGGGTTTCAAGGCGGTCGAGCATGCTTATTGACGTGAAAGCGCCCGGGCGCGCGCCGGCACGAGCGATTGGTTTCACTCTTTCAATGGCTGCCTGAAGTTGTTCCGGGTCGCTGGTGAACTGTTGTAACGCTCCCATCCCACCGCTGGTCCGAATGATTGCGACCAGGTCACCGTGTTGAGTCTGCTCTTCGACGAACTTTTTCAAAGCCTGGCGAGTCGAGTGGATTCCTTCCGTCGACATGCGCATGTCGTCAACTACGAGCGCGATAGCGCGTCGAATTTGCTCCGGACGCAGTGGCCCGACCCGGCCAATCTTAATCGGAGGACTCTTCGAAGCGTCCTTCGCCGGCTTGGGTGTGGGAGAGTTTGAGGGTGAAGGGGTAGGTGCGGGAGTAGTCGAGATGTAAGAGAAATTGGTGATTGGCTGCGACCGCCCATTCTCCGTAATCTCGAAATCTTCTGCTTTCAGGCCCGTTACATACTTGCCGTCTTTGTCCGTAACCGTGGCGTCAACCTGGACCAGGTTAGTAGTGATCTGCACTACGTCGGTGTCGGAGTCAGAATTTGGATCTCGGACTGGCGCGGTTGGAGCTGTCGACGGCGGAGGGGATGGCGATGGTGTCGCCTGGGGTGAAGCCGGCGTGGCCAAAGCAGGAGACGGCGAAGTGGAACTCGATTGCTGCGCCTGGGCCAATCCGTTCGTCAGTAGAGCGAGGACGAGGGTCAGGACGAGGAAGAGAGTCTTCATGGATCTCTAAATTGCTCGTTGAATTGACGAAAAGGAAGTGGTTAGCTTCTTAAGTGGACAACAACAGAAAGCCAGCTTCACCACGCTACTGCATATCGACCGCGGCGCGGATCGGCGCCGGCGGCGGAGACGCGACTGCGGGAATCATAAACAATTACCGTTGGCGCTGACAGCGTACCCCAGGGGGACTGTACTTTAACTTTATGCCCCCGTGATTTTAAGTCAGCAGTGACCTGATCCGTAATTCTCGATTCTAAATTGAGGGACCCACCAAGGAATTCGTGGTCATCAAAGGAACTGACGTAGTGCTGTGTGTCAAAGCGCGCAGCTTCGACCGCTTCCTGAGGGTTCATGCCAAACTCAATAATGTTTAGCAGCACCTGAAGCAGCGCCTGATCCTGGTTATCGCCTCCAGGCGTACTAAGAACCATCAGCGGCTCGCCCTTGAACAATACGAGCGTCGGCGTCAGCGTAATTCGCGGGCGCTTGCCGGGCGCGACTACATTCGGACTGCCGGCATCGGTTAGCGCAGACTGGAGACGCTGGCCCATCAACACTCCCGTGTCACCTGCCACCACTGCCGGCAGCCAGGCTCCGCTCGGCGTCGCGCTAAAAAGGTTTCCGTCTTTATCGATCACGTTGACGCAAGTGGTGTCGTTGGCGCGTTCAAATTCTGGAACGTTCGAGGCGCGACTGACGCGCTGAACGGCGCTGGCAAGCACCGCCTTCATGTTCTGTGGATCGCCGGGCTGCTGCGTCAGTGACGCACGTTGCTTTTCTATTAAGGCGCGGCGCAGCACGGCATAGTCTTTCGACAAAAGAACATCACCGGGAACTTTTACGAAATTCGGATCACCGTAGTAACGGTCACGATCAGCGAGTGCAAGTTTGATCGACTCCGTAAGCGTGTGAATGTAATCCGCGGAGTTGTGGCCCATCGCTTTCAAGTTGTAACCGTCCAGCAGGTTGAGCGTTTGGACCATCGCGGGACCCTGCGTCCAAAACCCGGCTTTAAATATTTCATAACCGCGATAGTCGGCCTTTACCGGCGCTCCTACGGTGGCATGAAAGCGGGCCATATCCTCCGCGGCGAGTAGACCGCCGTGAGTCTGCATGTAGTCTCCGATCCGTTTGGCGATCGGACCACGATAGAAATGATCTCGAGCAGCCATTAGACCGGCATGGCGCGGGCTGCGCGAACCGGTACGCACAGCGGAGTCTGGCTTCCGCAACCGGGCGCGGCGTTCGACCGCCACCAGCTCTCGCAACGTGCGAGCGAGGTCGGCCTGACCAAAGATGTCGCCCACTTTTGGCACTACGCCATTCGGCAGAAATAATCGCTTCGCCTCAGCCCATTGGGAGAAGACTGGCGACCGAGTTTGAATGTATTGCACCCGCAGTTCATCCAAAGGAAACCCATCCGCCAATTCGATCGCCGGTTGCATCACGTCGGCCAGTGACAGAGTTCCAAACTGATCGAGTGCTGTAATACAAGCGTCGAGCACGGCCGGCACTGTGGCGGCGAGCGGGCCGGTGGAGGGAATTGTGCCCGTCCTGGCGCCCGCCATCGTGGCCATGGCTGGTTGACCGCCTGCCACTGGACCGGTGGCTGGCGCACGATTCACGAAGAATTCTCGCGTGGCTTTCAACGGGGCCTGGCCCATGCCTTCGATCACAGCTACATTCTGATTTCGTAGTTTAATAAGGATTGGGACTTCACCGCCGAAGGAGAAATGGGAGAATTCAATTACCGAAGCCGCGAGGATCGTCGCCACGCCCGCATCAACTGCGTTGCCGCCTTTTTGGAGGATTCGCAGGCCGGCTTCCACCGATAGGGGATGGCCACCGGCGACGACCCCACGTTTGCCGCGGACAACGGGACGAAAGGTCTGGGCCAGGGTTGTAGAGGGTACCGCCAGAGCGGACACCACGAGCGCAATAAGCAGGAGAGCCAATGTGCGGCGCATGCTTGATTCACCTTTCTCCGGATGGAGTTTAGTGAGCGAATTGTTATCTCGTTTGCGCGCGGGAGTCAATCAAAGTCGGTCGGCGAACAGCATTTCGGCTGCGGTGTTCAGCGGGAGCTCCGTCATTGGTAGCCAATGGTTCCAACGTGTAAATTGGCTTGCAGGTCTCGTGTTGGTGAGGAATTGGCGGGTTAGTAACCCCAGACAGACGTCGGGCGCCGACCTCCCCCAAGACCGACGCCCTTGTCCTATTTCACTTTCTCCCAAGGAGAATTAACGATGAGGCATACTAGGCCGATCAAAAGGGTCTTTGGTTGCGGAAACCTTGCAAAGAATTCACGGTAGCGTAACAAAAACATCCGTAAATTCTCCCCGAGGAGTGATAATCGGGCCTGAATACTGAAACTTTTGCCTGGAACAACTTAAAATGCCGAAGAGTCGCATAGCGCCATACGGATCGTGGAAGTCTCCGATCACCTCGGACCTTATTGTTCGTGGGTCCGTGGGTTTATCCCAACCGCAAATAGCCGGTAACGCCCTTTATTGGCTTGAAATGCGGCCAAATGAAGGTGGCAGAAACGTCCTCGTAAAGCTGGTTGGGCACGAGGCAAAGGACATCACCCCCGCGGGAGTCAATGTTCGCACACGTGTCCATGAATACGGCGGGGGCGATTACACCATCCACGACGACATCATCTGTTTTTCAAACTTCTCTGATCAGCGACTCTACCTGCAACGTTCGAGTGAAGAGGCGAGTGCCCCGATTGGGCTTACGCCCGTAGCTGATAGGCGGTATGCCGACGCTCGAATTCATCCAAACGCAGAGCGCTTAGTCTGTGTTCGTGAAGAACACAACAGGGAGAGCGGGGAAGTCGTCAACACCCTCGTTACACTCGATCTTAAGGTTAACGACAATTGCGGCGAGGTGCTTGTCTCGGGCAACGACTTCTATTCCTCACCTCGGATCAGTCCGGACGGCTCGCAGTTAGCGTGGCTCACATGGAACCATCCAAACATGCCCTGGGATGGAAGCGAATTGTGGACAGGTAAACTCGATGACGCTCAAACCCTAACGAACAAACGACTAGTAGCCGGTGGAAAGAATGAATCAATTTTTCAGCCGGAATGGTCTCGCGATGGCCAGCTCTATTTCGTTTCGGATCGCACGGGCTGGTGGAATTTGTACCGGCTTACGGACGCCCGAGAAGTTGAACCGATTTGCGAGATGCAGGCTGAGTTTGGCATGCCGCAGTGGGGCTTTGGCATGTCGAGTTATGCGTTTATCACCGCCGATACCATCATCTGCACTTTCATTGAAAGAGGCATTTCCAGACTGGGACTGATCGATACGAAATCGAAAAAGTTTGGCCCGTTTGATTGTCGATATTCTGACATCAGGTTTTTGAAAGCCGCCGCAGGTCAGGCCGTGATGCGGGCCGGGTCGCCAACCGAAGCTGCGTCAATCGTTAAGTTTGATTTAGAGACGCTGAGTTTCACGGTTCTGAAACGCTCCAACGACATGAAGATCGATGCGGAGTATTTTTCAGTGCCACGCGCGGTAGAGTTTCCTACTGAAGGTGGACAGAGCGCGCACGCGTTTTTCTATCCACCACAGAACAGAGACTTCAACGCGCCCGATGGCGAATTACCACCGTTGCTGGTTGAGAGCCATGGTGGTCCAACGGCTGCGGCTACGCCTGCGTTGAGTTTAGGAATTCAATATTGGACCAGCCGCGGGATAGCCGTGTTGGATGTGAACTATGGCGGCAGCAGTGGTTTTGGACGCGCCTTTCGCGAACGACTCAAAGGCAATTGGGGCATAGTAGATGTTGACGACTGCGTGAACGGCGCGCGCTACCTGGTTGGCAAGGGAGAAGTCGATGGCGAGCGCCTGATGATTACGGGAGGAAGCGCCGGCGGATACACAACGCTTTGCGCCTTAACTTTTCGCGACGTTTTTAACGCAGGCGCCAGCCATTATGGTGTCAGCGACGTCGAGGCTCTCGCGAAGGAGACGCACAAATTCGAATCGAGATATCTGGACGGATTAATCGGACCGTATCCCGAAATGAAGAGCGTGTATTACGAACGCTCTCCCATCAACTCTACCGGGAGTCTTGCCTGTCCGGTAATTTTCTTCCAGGGGCTTGAAGACCAGGTGGTGCCGCCTAATCAGGCCGAGGAGATGGTGAACGCGTTAAAAGCAAAAGGAATTCCAGTCGCTTACATCGCTTTCGAAGGTGAGCAGCACGGCTTTCGTCAAGCCGCAAACATCAAGCGCGCTCTTGATGGAGAACTCTATTTCTATTCACGCGTTTTTGGTTTCGAACTTGCTGAACCAGTGGAACCAGTGGAGATTGAGAACCTCTGATCAGTTGCAGACGGCAGGAGCAGTCGGCAGGAGTGTTCGGCTCTGCCTGGTACTCAAACTCTCTCCAAGTGCTTACTGCTCCAGCTGTCTGCTCCTGCTATTGGATGGGATTATCCGCAACTGTCGCAGCTCCACCGGCCTTATCGCCGCCACGCAAGATGCCGCTTTCGTCGATAAAGAAAGAAAGAAATCCAGTCTTGCCATATTCCACCGGCACAGCGGTCGCTTCAAATTTATTTCCGGAAACGCGGAGTTCGATCTTATAAGCACCGGATTGCGGTATGCCGTATTCAAGCAAGCCGGCAGCCGCCAATTCCTCAAGCGTCCCGAACCGGCCATCATCCTGCGTCGATTGAAATGTTGCTTCGGCCGCATAGACGGTGCGCAGCAAACTGCGGCCAACCGATTCGTTAGAGACCGTTTCCGATTCGCCCGCATCCTTTGCGAGTCCTGCCACAAACAGCATGACCATGTTGCGCGGAACATGAAGCTCGTGAAGCGGGCCGATGCCATCATTGGTTAGCGAGTAACTCACCGGATCCAAAACGGGACTTAGCCTGGAGAGAAAGTCTCGCATTCGCTCATTTCCCAGGGTCCCCCACATGGCAATCGGGAAATAACGCTGGACCAGGTCGGGAGCAACATAGAGTTGGCCCATTAATTGACGCGGTTGCCAACGGGTCGAGTTTCGGAAATGGCTATCCGACGACAGCGTTTCATGATTGAGATAGGAATCCACTGCTAGTCGCGTTGCCACCGGATCGGCCGACACCACGAGGAAGTCTTCGATGAACGCATACGCGAACGCACCGCCATAGGAAACTATTTCCGTGTCGCCACGCTTTTCGGTTTGGGCCAGAAGGCTTGCGCCTTTGAGTCCAAACGATTCGATGATCTTCGGTATGAGCCGGCGTACGGCATCGCGATCCTTCAAGGAGATAGCTACTACAGGAACCGGATCGGGTATGGGCGGAGCTTTTTCTTTACTCTTTTCGGTAGTCAGCTGTGTAGAGGTCTCAGGAGAGTCCTCGGCGACGGGATCCGGCTGTTTCAGGATTGGTAGCAGCCCTATTGCAAGTTCATTTCCCAGCAGCGGCAGCAAATCATTCTTAATAGTCAGTCCAAGCCGTTTTTCGTAAACATCAAAAGGCGATTTTGGCGCTGGCTCCGAGGCGGGTCGTCCCTGGATTTTCCTCGACATTTCATCCATCTCGATCGACGCCTTCTCCATTTGGTCATAAATCTGCGGGTAATCGAGGGAGAGGGTGACAAAGAAATCGGTATTGGACGGGAAAACGCTCGGAGATTCGGGAACCAACGCGGGACCGGAGATGAACTGTGGCACAAACGGGATGACATTGGCTTTGCTGTCAGTGCCGTTGATTATCAACGCGCGCAGGACATACGAATCACCTTCGAAAGCGACGGCCACGCCGACGGCTTCGGCCCATTTTGTTGGACCCCCAAAGCCAAACAGAAGAGACGAGATCGAAAACATGGAAAAGTCCGGGCCCTGCGGTTGAGGTGGTGCGTCGCCGACACCCAGCGTGGCAGTAGGATCCGGCGTGGGGTTCTGCTCTGCCAACTCTCTTTCATATATCTCTTCGGGGGTTGGCACCGGCTGCACCGCAACCGCCATTTCTGCTTCTTGATCTATTAGTGGTTCTTCCGGCGTCGGCCTGCTGGCCGCCTCGAGCTCGTTCTTTTTTTGTAACTCTTCGAATTTCTTCCGTTGCTCTTCCTGTTCCTTCTCGATGCCGTTTAGATCCACAAAAACAAACAGCGACTCCGAAGCAAATCGATTGCGAATTGTGGCAAAAACCTGGTCCTCTGAAAGCAACTTGCTGTTGCGTGGCGCCAGGTCTCTGAATGCGAATGGTTTATCGCTAATCAAGAGCAAAGAGCCCGCCTGCTTAATCACATACGGAGGCAAAGCTGGGCCACTATCCGGCGACGGCAGGGTTGACGGGGGAAGAACTATGGAGGGTCCGGAAGAATCGCCAGGTGCCGGCGAGGGAGTCGGCGTGGGCGTGGCTAACAGAGTCGGAATAAAACCGCGCAGCTTCGGATCAAACTTTTGCGCTTCTTCCGGCGAGTTGAATTCAATGGCCAACAAAGCCGCGGGAAGGTTAGGCTGCGCCGGCCAACCGGCAACCATCATTCGCGATCCTGCAAGCGTATCGGCTTGCGCGTTGAGCCATTTGAGAAGCGTCTTAAACTCCTTCGGCGGACCTCCCAGCTTCATCACCGGGTCAAGCAAATCGGTTAGCGCCGGGGAGCGAAGCAGCTGGCCGACGCCCCTCACCTCCGCGTAGATGCGGTATTTATCAGTAGCGAGAAGTGTGTCAAATGTTGGCGGCGGGGGCGGCGCAGGTTTGGGCTTGGGCGACTGAGCTGCCGACTTCCTGGACGCCGGCGATCGCTTCTGTTGCGCAATCAGTGGTGACGAAAGGAAAGCAAGCGCGATTGCGAGGCTAATAAAACGTTTGCTGCCTGAAAAGTTTCGCATGTGATTTAAGTCCTTGAGCTCTGTGAGAGTAAAGTCTCCTCAAACTGGGATCGCCGTCGAATCAAAATCCGATTTTTATTGAGTCAGCCGGCGCCACACATTCGCTTCGCCTTCGCTACTAATTAGTATCTTAACTTCTCGATAAGCTGAGGCGTATGCGGCCTTCATCTCAGCGGATGATGTGGCTCCCGCCAACCGGGCTTCCAGTACATCGAGGCCCATTCGTTGCCGAGGTTCGTATCGCGCAATCAGGCGACCTTCATCGGCGTAGTGCAAAGCGAGACCTTCAGCCAGCCATCGTGGCGCTCGTTTGCGCCCGACCGCATCAACCAAAACATGTACGAGTTCGTGGCGCAAGGTAGTTTCGAGAATTCCACGTCGTTTCAGCGTTTCGAGCGGCTGAACTTCGATCCGGTGATGTTGAGTTGCAGCTGCAACCCATGGAGGTTGTCGCGTGCGTCCCACAAAATCGCCGGTCGTTTCGTTAATAGAAATTTCGAGAGCAGGGAACTTGACGATTACTCCAACGGCGGTCGCGCGCGCGAGCAGCGATCTGCGGCTGGACTGAAGCAGCTTGAGTAGTGTTTCGATCTCGCCTTGGTTAACCGACGCCGGGTAAACGATGCGAAAGTTCTCGCTCGACAGGGTGCGGCGCGGAACCGCGCGACGCGTCGAGGGACTTGCACTTGCCAGCGAGATTTCGGAGCGCGTCGCGTTGGTCCATAGCAAGTTTGCAGAGCTTTCATCACGGCGTGTTAGTTTGCGCGAAACATCTACCCCTGGAAAATATCGGGCGATGATTTGGCGATAACTTGCGCCGCGCTGCGCCATCACGTGAGCGCCTTCCTGACAAAGTCCCAGACCATGGCCAAAGCCGCTGCCGCGGAAAACGAAATTCGAACCCGCACGTTTCACTGTGAAACGGGAACTCTTCAACAGGTTCCAACCGAGCGCGCGCCCAATGATGATCTTGAAATCCCATCCTTTGATTGTGATTCGCCGCTCGCCCTCAAGTGCTATTAACTCCGCGCGGCCGCTCGCATCCTTCCGTTGCACACGGATGTTGTCGAGGCGGTTGCCAACATTCGAGCGCGCATCGCTCTTCAGTGCATTTACCAAGTCGACCTCGGCGATGGTGTCGGTCCAATTTGCGTGCGGCCCTCCGGCGCAGTAGTCGTCGCGCACGCCACGCAGATGTGGCGGCGAGCTTCCTCCCCAGAGCGTGGTGAGATTTGCGGTGGCGCCTCCGCAGGAAGCACTGAAGTAAGAATCTGCAACCTGCGCATCATTTGTGGCAAGCACTTCACCATTGGTCTTCTCGACCGCTTCCACAACAGCTCTGTTAGTCGAACTTGATTGGGCGGAGATATATCGTTGGCAATGGGTCGTCGTGCAAAAGTCGTAGCCGTCGCGCTCGTGACGATGAATGTTACTGAGTGCGTATGTTCTGCTCGCAATAGCAAGAGCCTTTAGCGCCTCGACTTCGTTTTCGGTGCTGCCCTCCGCGGCGACTACACCGCGTACGTAATCCTCCAGAGTCATGGCGCGCGTGATCTTCTCGCGCACCAAATGAACGCGAACGCTGGGCGAAGACAGAGAGCTACGACCCTCGCTGCCGAAACGCGGAGAGCCGGCGCCTTCTCGTGGCACGACATTGCCGGCTCTCGATGACTCCGTGTCCCGCTGCGGCAATGTCTCGGTGTTGCGCGCATACTCCGCGAAAATCGGACGTGCTACTTCAGCGGCCTCAGCGCCATGACCGCGCGAAAGAAATACCAGCACGAGCAGATCAACTTTGTTGGGAGCAACTCTCCCGTGGCCTTTTTCACTCTGACCTTCGTTCGCAGCTGCTGCGAATCCCACGAACCAACCCTGCATCCGAAAGCCATTGATCTCCGTAGCGGTGCCAGTTTTGCCAAACGTTTGAAGTGGGAGCGTGTAGAGTCGGGCGGCTTCGGCTGTCCCGTAGCGGACTGCTCCGCGCATTCCGTTGAGAATCAGCGCGCGATGAGTTTCGTTGATGTGAACATCCGATTGTAAATTTGACTGGAATCCGCGAGCAGGCGCAGTGCGAGGCGTGAAGCGGTGCCCACCGTTTATGAGGGTTGCATAAGCATTGATGAGTTGAATGGGTGTTGTCTGGAGATAGTCGCCTTCACCCATTGCGCTTTGTGGACGCCACGCGCTGCGCATAACTCTTCCCGTCGATTCAGCACCTGGATTGACGCCGCTTTTCCTGCCGAAGCCAAAGTCTTCCAACGTCGAATTAATGCTCGATTCGTTTACGCGCTCGCCCACTTTTCCGAAGTAGTAATTACAGGAGTAGGCGATCGCCTCGGTCGGATTCAATGGCGGCAGATCGCGCGGATGGGAACACGCGGTGTGAAACTCGTCGTGGTCAAATGTTTCATGACAGACCGATGCGGAGTTTTCGTCGATGATACCCGAGCGCAAGGCGGCGAGCGCGGTCAACGGCTTGATCGTCGAGCCTGGACGAAACGTTTCTTCGAAGGCGAGCTTCGGATTCACGACCGCACGAATGCGGCCGGTGTCTGGATCCATGATGATCACGGTGCCCTTGCGGTCACCCAGGGCACTCGAGGCCGCCTGCTGCAATCGATGGTCGATTTCGTCATCAATGTTTTCGGCAAACCAGCTTGACGCAGCGCCGGACAAGGCCGCAAGACCCGGAAACCGAGACGGACCAATCGCGAGTGTCAACGCGATCACGCTTATGAAGGGAACGCTCAAGAATATCCAGCGCGCGGGGGTTAGCCCGCGAAATTTGCCTGCCAGGCTTCCGGCATTGTCGCCTGACAACAGAGCTGTATCTCCGCCTATTGATCGACTCACAGACATCAAGCTGCCTTTCGTTCAGGTTCAACCGAAGGGCTTGGCGCTAGTGAAGGCGAAGTTGCCGGTGGTAGTGAAGAAAGTGACAGTGCCCAGACAGTTATCACCCAACCGAATAGCGTTAGCAAAAATACTGCGGCCAATCGCGCAACCAGGAATGAGATTTCAAGCCACGCTTTGCTGCTCGGAGTATTTTTGAAAAGCAGAAAATAGGGCAACACGGCAAATACCAGGAAGCCAATGACGTAGATAAGAACTGACGATGGAGCAAATGCGCGCGCCAGGTTGGCACCTGTTTTCTTGATTGCCGGCCAAAGACCATCGCGCACCGCGGCGAGCCACAGATGAATCGTTGCTAGAGGCAAAAACAGTCCGAATGACAAATAACGAAGGCTGGAGAAGATCGACACTCGCCAATTGATTGGCTCGCTTCCCGAACCGCGAGTTCTGCGACCAGCCATCGACTCAAGCATGTCACTGCCGGCCTCTGCGCTTGGACCGAAATAGTTTTGCGCTTTGTTCAGGAGATATGCGATCAGAATGGCCACCGCGATCAGCGGCAGACTAATCACAACCAGCTTCCAACAGTTTGCCGCAGAGCTTTTCGCTAAACTCCAAGCTCCTTCCGGACTATCGTTCTGGCCCGCTCGGGCTATACCCCTGACAACAATCGCGTGGAGCAGAAAGAACAGAACAAACGAGGCCAGCGCGAGGCCGAAAGTTAATATCACCTGGCCGATGCTCGCCTCCCGAATCGCCACGAAGAAATAAACAGCTGCGAGCAACGCGGCGTAGACCACGGCGAGCAGCAACATCGACTGCCAACTCTTTAGTAGCCTGCGCGCGGCTGTCGAAATGGAACGGAATATTTCAGTCAGCATTTAGATTTCCTCAACTCCAGAGAGTTTGCTTCGTCGCTCGCACTTGGCGCCGCCGTTGCTATTTTCTTTCCAGAAACGCCATCTTTCCGGACGCAGTATTCGACTGCGTGGCGGGCCGGTACATCAACTCAGCTCGCGCCGGGGCCACGCGAAAATCTCCCGGCACCTGAACGCGCATCGCATACTGCAGAGTGATATCTCCGTCAAAGTAGTCCAGGAAGAAAACAGTTCGGTTATCGCGAAACTCTCGCGAGCTGTACCAGTCAGACCAGTCGTAACCGGAAGAGTGATCAAGATTCAGACTGCCTACGCTCTCGACTTGTTCTGCGCCGGCGGGAATCGGATCTTCGATCATCAGATGACGAGCCTTCGCTCCATTCAGTTTTAGTCTTACAACCAAAACGTCTCCCGAACGTATTTCTCCTCTGAGTGGCTCGGCGTTCCATTTGAGCTGGCCGTCGTCATCATGCACTTTGAGACGGAAGTATTCGCGCGTCAGGTTAAGTTCAGCAGTTCCTCGCGCCGCAACCGTCTCCTCGCCCGTGTAGTAATCAAGCGAACTCGAGAAATAAATCATTCCTTTGCCGCGCTTCACGACGCGAATATCGTTGTTCCCGGCCACGTCCGTTGCCTTGCGAGTGATCGAGAAGGTTTGCGACGCCGCCCCCGAAACTCGCTGGGTCAGGACATTTTCTCCATTTAGGTAAACCTCAAATTCGTAGTCCGCCGAAAGCTCCTTGCTGACCTTCAGGTAGTCGATCAAACCAAGAATGGCAAACGCGGTGTCCTTGGTTGAACTCCAGAAGTGACTGTTGCGGCGATTTGAAACCAGCCAGCGCGCAATGCCTGGCAGCTGAGCGCTTTTTGGACTGATAGCGGCAAGCGCACGCAGCGACAGCGCTGTAGCTTCAGTGTCGTTTGACTCCGTAAAGTCGAGCATGGCTTTGCGATTCGACTCCCAATGGACGGAAGCGCCGTCTGAAATTGCCGAGCGTTCTATCTCGCCGGCAACTTCGCGCGCGCGCTTATCGTCTCGGCGATGTTTCAGCGCCAGCGCGAGCAGAGCGCGACCGTAAGGTTGAAGGTTGCCGCGTTCGCTAAAAACTTTTTCCAGGTGCCGGCTTTCTCCTCCGCCGCTCACTTCAAGCGCGTAGACCATAAACGCGCGCGTTTCGGCGTCGATGGCAGTGCCGGCTTGAGTTGTGCCCACGTCCAGCATCTGTTTAAGTTTTTCCCGACCGCTAACGAGTCGAGTATCTTCAATCTCGTACCCGTTTTGTTTTGCGAGGCTGAGCCCATCAACCACATAGGCGGTCATGAAGGGGTCGCTCTGATCGTCTTTCCACCAGCCCCAACCGCCATCGTCGTGCTGATAGGCGTAAAGCCGTTTTAGGCCTTTGTTCACTTTCTTCCCCAACTCGTTGGAGTCGCGTATCGAAGCGGTCTTCACGTCCTTCAACGCCCGAGCCACGATCACATTGGGAAGAAAACTGGACATTGTTTGTTCAGTGCAGCCGTATGGATACGTGGTCAGGTAGTCCAACGCGCCGAAGAGTGCGCCGGCAATTGAAGGCGCCACTTCAATCTTCAAACTACGCGCGCGCGGATCCGCGTTTGGTGGCAGCGCGAGCGAAAATGTTTTCTCGACATTTTCATCTGAGAAACTTGCGGTCTCATTCTTCACCTGATGAAGACCGCGAGGCACAACTGTGATGGGAAACTCGACGGCATCTGACTCGGTGTTGGTCAGCGCCTTCGCCAGGAGTTTTACTTCACCAACGTGCTGCGCCGTGATCTGCCAGTCGACACGATATTCGCCCTGCTTCGCGACGTTAACGGTTTGTTTTCCGGAATTGACCAGCTGCGCGCCATCAACGTCGAGAGAAAGCTGAGTGGATTTGTCTTCGGCGAGATAATTGTGAACGATGCCGGATAACGTAACGGTATCGCCCTGCGTGATGAACCGCGGCGTTTCGAGGCGGATGATTACATCCTTGCGCGCGACAACTTTGTATTTCGTGGCACCAACTTTGGTGTCGGAGGTAACGCCGCGGGCGGTGGCGCGCCAGGTTGTCAGATTGTCCGGCAAATCCACTTTGACAGTGGCCTTGCCATCAGCGCCGGTGACTACATCAGGTTGCCAGAAGGCCGTGTCCTTAAAGTTTTTCCTGATCGTTGGTTGGACCAGGTCGCGTTCATTCTTAAAATCTGCGAGTTGATACTCTGATTTATTCTTCGCCAGATCGATCGGTTTATCACCCGCGTAGCCGGTGAAACTGTAATTAATTGAAAGATGAGTCTCGACGCTGTTGTAACGCATGCCGTAAAACTCACTCTTGATGTTGCCCGAGTAGTCAGGCGCGACGCTGTAAATAGCTTCGTCAACGACGCCGAGACTCACTTCCGCACCGGAGACGGGTGCGCCCTGATCGTTGCGCGCCAGAATCGTGTACGACGCACTCTCTCGCGGCTTGTATTCCTTCTTGTTCGAAATGATTTCGAGGTTGAGCATCTTGTCGCGTGCCGGTACTACCAGACGCTGATCGCTCGAATACATATCGCCGCCGCGAACGTAGGACACATTGAGAAATACGTTTGGCGCGAAACTCGCCTCAATGGGAATGTCGAGGACGATCGTTTTTCCAGGAGAGCTGATGTGTTGGACGGACATCACCGTCGAGAGCTCTGTGCTCACCAGGAGATGCGCTTTGTCAGTCGGCAGGATTGCGAGCACATGAGCCGTTTCGCCTGGTTGGTACGACTTCTTATCGGGCACAAGTTTAATAGCCGTGTGATCTTCACTGAAGTATGAAGAATCGGTCCATGCATACTGCTGATCGGTGACCCAAAGATAGCCGCCTATCGAGGCTACCTGTTTCCCGCCTTCGTTGATTACTGTCTTAATTGAAATGTTACCGGCTTCACCGGTGGTGTAGTCGTAACTGGCCTGACCCTGGGAATCCGTACCGACCGCGGCCGAGCCTATTTCGCGTTCGTGCATTTCATATTCAGGATATGAATATTCGTCGTCGTCCTCTTGCTTTTCTTTCCTGGTCCAGGTGCGAATTACGAACTTGAGTTGAACATTTGCAGAAACCGGTTTGCCTTCATAATCACTTGTGGCGACTCGGATCTTCGCCACGTCACCCTTTTTGTAGACGTAACGATCGGGATTCGCGTCGGCAATGATCGTGCCGCGAGTGGCGACAAAACTCCCGGCCCCGTCGATGGTGCGACGTGCAGAATCTGTTACCTGCGCTTCCAGCCGGTAGCTAAAATCTGAGGTCTCGTTTTCGTCCGCTTGCGGGACCTGAAACTCGACGTTCATCTGTCCGCGGGCGTCGAGCTTGCCCTCACTCTCCTGGACCATGTCGTCCCCACCACCGTAATACTGTGAGTACTCGTCCTCGCCATCTGATTCGCCTTCGGTCTCGTCAGCAGTATCGTCTGAGCGCCATGCGTAATAGCGCGAACGATAGATGTAATACTTCACTTCGGCATTTGCGACCGGCGAGCCGAAGAAATATTTCGCGTTGATTCCAAAAGTTGCCTTCTGACCCGCCTGGATAAACTTGCCCGGCACCGCTACGTTAACTTTGTATTCAGGTTTTTTGTATTCCGCCACTTCAAAACTGCCGCGCGATGTGCCGCCGTCCACTTCAGCTGCGATGCTGTAACTGCCGAGCGGAGATTCTTCCGTTGTCTCCACTTCGCCGCTAAACGTGCCGCGCGGAGAAATGGGTAGTTCCTTCGTTAGTATGGTGGAGCTGTTTGGATCAGTGATGGTTACATTGACTGTACTGCTGGTAACCGGTTTGTAGGCACCGGCCGAATCAACGACGCGAACGATCCCTTTGAATTGGATTTTGTGCGCGGGCCGGTAAACGGGACGGTCTGTGTAGATGTAGCCCTTAATTTCGGCCGCGCTTTCTTCTTCTTCGTAAAAATACAGCGAACCAAGATCGGAAATGGCGAAGTTGCTGCTTTCCTTCGCGACAATCAGTAGCGAGTTGGACTCGGTTGTCTCCTCCGCGGCCTCTTCCGCTGGTTCAGCCTCCTCCTCATCACTCGTCTCTTCAGCTTTTGGCCTTTCAACTTTCGTTCGAAGAATGCCTTGCTGATCCGTTTTACCGCTGGCGACCACTTCTTTCTGCCTGATGACTTCCACTTGTGCGCCCGGGCGCGGCTCGCCAGTCTTTCGATCGACCGTGTAGACCAATAATTCGCCATCGCGAGTCGTCTTTTCGATCATGGTCAGATCGGTGACTACCACTACCGTGTAAGCACGGAGATCGTTTTGCACTGCTTCCACCAAATAGACACCCGGACTTCGCTTGCCGAGTGGAATCATCCGCTGGTCGTATTCGTTTTCCAATGGCGGCAGCGGTTCGCGCCAACTGCTAACCAGCAAATCCGGATTCAATAAAGGAACCCGCGCGTAATCCGAAACATTCAACGGCGTGCGCACGACATCTTCCTCAGCGCGAAACTTCTTGTTGAAAGCGGAGCGTGAATCGCGCTTGAGTTGTCCGCGGACAAAGCCTTTCACACCCGTAAAGGCCCAACGCTTGAAAGACCGTACCCGCTCGAGAAATGATCGACGATGCGGCAGCGACTTCGCCACTTCCTCCTCCTCGCGCTCGCCAAGCTGGTGAGGATCTTTGAGCTCCGTAAAAAACTTGCGCGGATCCTTTACCTGGTAAACGCGGAAGTCGAGGTGGTCCACCGCCTGGTAGTCAACCCAGAGTCGAGCGGTATCGTTTGAACCGTAGGTCCGATGCGTGGAAAGCGAGAAGAAAGGTTTCGTTGCCGGGGCACGTTCCGTAACTTCGATTTCGGGTTCCGGCGCTACTCGGGCGCGCGAACGCATTGTGGCAATCGCGAACACGGCGCCAATAGCAACAAGGTAGACAATCGAGGCGGTTAGAAAGCGGTAACGGGATTTCGTTTCAGACACGGACGGGGCCCTCCTTGGGCCAGTTTAAGAAAAGTCAGTCCAAAATCTTCAGGCGATAGAAGCCAAGAAAATTGGTGTTGCTTTCCACCGGCCTCCATCGTTTGTTTGGGTGTTGAGAGAGCACTGACAATGGCACCTTTTTCACCGCTCCTTCGTCAGTAGGAGAAGAACCGGTGTGATAGACCACAGAGCCGCTCGATACTTCACTGCCTTGCGTGTTGCCCAAAAAAATCATCACGTGATACGGAAACTTCTGCACCCATGGCTGGTAGAAAAAAAGCAGGTCGCCCGGTTGGGCTTGCTGCGGGTCGCGGCTCACAAATCGCGTATTGAAACTTTTGAGCGTGCGGGCATCGGCAAATTCCGAGAAGGTGCCGTTAGCCAGATCGCCATCCTTGTAGGATCCAAATTCCGAACGGAATAGTTTTTCGCCCAGCGGTCCGTGCTCAAGACTGTAACGCGCGACATCAGGCGCCACGGCCTTGTAACCAGGTCCCATCTTTTGAAACCAGACCCGATCATGCCGGCGCAGGGCTTCGCGCCACGCAAAGCGCACCAGTCCGGAGCAGTCTCGCTGCTCTGCATTCCATTGTTCGCTCAACCCATGAAACTGAGCTTCGGCAATTGAAGTGAACCAGCGCCGAAAATTTTCGCGGTCCATGAAGCTCTGCAATTCTGCAGCGTTAGGTATGCCGTCGTTATCGGAGTCAAGTGAAACAGAGTGGGAGCTTGAAACCGCGGACGCGGTAGATGGGTTCGCGGCAATCTCCGGGCGACTCGATGGGATATCGCCGGTGCGTTTTCCGGCAACACTGCCGGCCAGCAAAAAGTAGGAGCCACAAAGCGCCGGGGTAAGGATAAGCGCAAAGATCACTGGTGGTCGTCTTAGAAACGCGAACATAGGGGGATTATCGGGGTCGTTCTAAAACTCTGCGACGCGGTGCTGAACAGTCTGAGGGCATGTTAACACGTCTGCCTTCCTCGCCGGCTACGGATTGTGAGACTGTGGGAAGCCACAGTTTACTGATCAGCAGGCGGCCGAAGACGAACGACAAACGGAGGGGCCGGAGAGTATGGAGGGCGCATTTTGCGATCTTTAAATCGGGAGGTGAAACCTGGTTGGGTTAACCCTTTTTTGCGTCGCCTTCATTGCGAATTTTCCGTCAAGACAGAGCGGCAAAAAGAGTATTGCAAAAACTGACAGGCACAGTTAGATTGTGGCAGTCACACACACACAGGCAAGGTCACCGTCTTAAAAACTCAGGTGTCCTACGTCTGAACCAAATTTTGTTGGAGGTAGCGCAGTGCCCATTGGAACATGTCCTGACTGTGACGCGGATGTCCATGTTGACCCCGACGTCGACAAAGGCGAAGTCGTCTCTTGTGAAGAATGTGGTATCGATTTGGAAGTGGTCGGCCTTGATCCGGTGGAGCTGGACATGGTGGAAGAGGATTTAGACGACGACGACGACGACGAAGACGAGTTCTAAAACAGCAAAAGCAGTAGGCACAAGGCAGTAGGCAGCAACTTAAGATCGCTCACGGATTTTGTTTCTGCCTACTGCTTTCTGCCTGGTGCCTTTTGATTTCCACCCTCAGCCTGAAATCCCGTCCTGCTTTGCCTGAGCGTTAAGCCTCCGGGACCTACAACCCTGATGTTGTGAAACTGGCCGTCGCGACGTTTTATTTCCGGGGGATAAAAGGCCAGTACGTATGCCGCCGTCACTTCTTCCGCCAGCGATCGGAATAGACCATCGT
This sequence comes from Pyrinomonadaceae bacterium, assembly GCA_963724185.1. Classification (GTDB taxonomy): domain Bacteria; phylum Acidobacteriota; class Blastocatellia; order Pyrinomonadales; family Pyrinomonadaceae; genus PSRF01. The sequence goes on from CAVRTN010000004.1 coordinate 2,140,264, forward strand.
AGTTTGATTCTTCCGCATACACACTTCTACCGCCGGTCAGATCAGCCACTCCGCTTACGTCCAGGGGTGTCGGCAGAGGCGCTCTTGTCGAGGCTGCCAGCGCGCGCGAATATGAAGGAAGAGTTACTACATAGACGCTGGTGTCGGCATTGTTCGCACGTTCGATGACCGTGGCTGCGGAGACCGTATCGCCAACCGGAAATCCATCTGTGACCACAAGGACTGCACGCTTCATCAGGCGCCGGTTACGTGTGCGAGGCGTATTACGCACCAACAGACGGACTGCGTCGTCAATTGCGTCGTAGGTATGGGTTGAGAGGCCGCCGGGTTCGCGCGCTATGCGCTCAAACGCTCGATCCAGTTTGCCAGGCTCAGCCGTAAATTTCTGAAGCACCTTTACATTCATGCCGAAAGCCATGACCGCGTAAAGTGCGCTATGTCCGGCTAGCCGCGCCGAAAATGCATTAAGCGCACTGCGCAGGCGCTCCATTTCTATCAAGCTCATGCTGCCGGAAATATCGAGAGCAAAAACGATGGCTAGCGGGCGCGGGTCACTGTTTCGGCGTTCCACTTGAAAAAACGCGAGCGGTTGCTCAACGTCATCGAGGTAAATCTTGAAGTCTTCCTTGCGCAAGTTGCGAATGGGTCGGCCTTCAGCGTTGTGGGCGAAAACATCGAGCGAGACCAGATCCGTGTCGATCTTCAGCACGTCATCGGGTTCGTCGTCCTTACGTGGAAACACTTCCCGAGGGCGCTGACTTCGCTCAGGTTCCTGACCGGCAAAGGGAATGACATTGCTGGCGCAAAGGAGTACGACGAGCAAAAGTGTCGAAATATATCTTCGCGGAGGACGAGAGTTGAACATTGAAGTATTTCTAATTGGTAGGGAGAACCTTGGTGAACGGTGGAATTATACGAGGCGGTTGTGTTGCCGCCAAGCAAACTTTGGATCATTGGTCAAACTATTCACTGCAACCGCGTCGACCATCGCCCGCTCCCGGGTAGAAGTCGACTCGATCTCCCCGCAACAGGGCAACAGGCGCACAGTTTTCTCGCATCAAGTGATTGTTCCTATGATGAGCCTGTAATCAATGATGTTATGATTTCGACTCTTCTCAAGCGAAACTAACTGAAAGCGACAGGATTCACACGTCGACCCAATTTCCCGGAGAGAAAAAAATGACAGTCTCAAAATCCATTTTGGTAATCCTTGTTGGGATCATGTTAACGGGCATTGTAGTAGCTCAGGACAAGACTACCGGCGGAGTTAAGGGCAAGGTGAGAGTTGAAACCGGCACACCGGGCGGAGTGGCCGTTGTAGTCAGAAGCGGAGACGTCGAAGTTGCTCATGGCCTGACCGCGAAGAATGGCGAGTTTGAATTAAAGGGCCTGAAGCCGGGGCGATATGGCGTAACGCTGCGGAAAGCAGGGCTGAGTGTGGGGACCATCGAGAACATTGAGGTGAAGGCGGGCAAGCCAAAATCGCTGGGCGACCGTCTGATCTTAACGATCGACGAAGGCTCCATCGCGTTTATTCGCGGCAGCGTTTTCAACGAAGATGGGCGCAGCATGCCAAATGTGAAGATTGAGCTAGCGAAGGTCGAGGCTGACGGCAATGTTAAAAAACTCGATGGCCGGGTTACCAATGAGACTGGCTCCTTCGTGTTTCGTCTCGCTCCGGAAAATGGTAAGTATCGGATCACTGCCAAGGTTAGCGGGGGCGAGCCCGTGAGTAAGGATGTGGACGTTGATGGCGCCGCCGTTTATCGCATTGCTCTGTCAGTCAAGTCTTCGAGATAGCTCTGCCCCGGCCGCGCGTTCCTGCGAAGTTACGCACCGCGGCTTCCTCTTTTTTTGTTTGGTTACCGGGAGATAGTTGCTATAGGATTACCCGCACAATTATGGAAGAGCGTGAGGAATTTCTTACTGCTCGCCAGCTTGCGAAGATATTGCAAGTAAGCGAGTCAACCGTGCGACGTCTCGCGCGCCAACGTCGCATTCCCTCCGTACGAGTAACTCCTCATATCATTCGTTTCCATCTCGATGCAGTGCGCGAAGCGCTCGATGTGCCTCGCTCTCGAATACGACATGGCGAATACTCCGAGCGCGTCGACGATGCTCAACTGTCGTTCGAGGATCTGCTTCTGAGTTAGCTCAGCGTCCCATCTTGAATTCGATCCACTGATTATTCTGTTTCACATAGATGCGCGGTTGCCGGATGGGAAACTTTCGGGCGAATGCCGGATTAGCTTTAAGAAAACGTTGTATCGTGGCGGTGTCGCCGGTAGCCACGCGCCATTTTCCTTCTTCGCGTACCAGGTATTGCTGCACCACGATTTTGCCTTCAGCAGGGAACGGTTGACTCACGCGTCCAAAGAGCTCCGTATCCGCTACCGCAATATTTCCTGAGACCCTTACATTGCCGATGCTAATGCTGTCCAGCGAGTAGCGGTCCTGCGCTCGACGCAACGCGCTTGCGAAACGTTCACGCGACATTCGCTTGCGCGTGGACGCGGGCAGGGAATCATAAGTGGCGCCGTAGTCTCTTGACTTGAGTTGTTGAAAGACGCTTTGCACCGTGGCGCGGACATCAGATTCGTCTGACGCTCGGGCGACGCCGTTCGAAGACCACATGGTTGCGCAGGCGAGCAACGCGATCAGCAATACTCTTATTTTGCAATCCTTAGTTTTCATTTTCATCCTTGTCACCCTCCTGGTCATTCGGTGGCTGGCCCTGCCCTTCGAGTTGCTGGCTGACCTGAGCGCGGTAGTTTAGAAACCATGAAACAAGACCAATCACAGCTACCACGAACGCAGCATTGAACTGCCCCAGCAGCAAAAAGACGGCGGCAATTACAATGCAAATCCCGGCTGCAGTCAGCCAAACCAATTTCACTTGCGGTCCTCGGTTCTTATTTGATGACCACGGGAATGGTCAGCTCCTGTGTGCCGGGTGGATAGCAAACCAAATCATCGCAGGCTTGAATGTTTAGTTTGGCTGCCAGCGAATGTTGACCGGGCTTACTCGCCTGGTCGGCTTTCACCGTCGCTCTGATCTCAACCTCGCCTTCGTAAACCGCGAGTGGTTTTTCTGAAAAAGAAAACTTTGCATTGATCGGCGGCGGATAAGAAATTGCGCCGGCTGAAAGTCCCTCCGCCGGCGTAATAGCGAGTTGCGTGGGTATCAGATACGAAAACGTCGGCGGGTTTGCGTTAACGTGGTAACCGCTCTGAATTGTTAGTCGCACTCGCACTTCACCCGACCCGCCAGTCTTGATCTCCACGGGTTCGACGATGGTCTTCACTACATCAACAGATGCTATGCGTTTCCCGGGAGCTTGCAATCCAGGCTGAGCAGTTCCTTCATTGCTCGCTGGCCTTGAGCACGCGGCAGGTAACAGCAGCAACACGATGAAAGTTAAAACAAAGCCTTTGCGCACCATAGAGTTACCTGTTCTCCGCCACCACTGATTCCTCACGAAGCCTTCGCCTCGCGCGCCGCCAGATGAAGCGAGCCACCAGGCCGATGGGAAGAATTATCAACAAGAAGATGGGAACCATTACGATGATGAAGCGGATGAGGAAGAGCACGATCTCGCCGGCTATATCGACGGCATCTCGCACGGCTTCCTTAATGCTGCGCCCGAAACTCGAAGAGCTGACCACGATCGCGCCTGGTTCCTGAAGGCTGACGGTTATCGTGGAAAGGGTCGATCGATTTTCGAGAAATCGCTTGCGTCCTTCCAATCGTTCAATCTCCGTGCGGACCTCTGCGATTTGTCGCTGAACCTCGAGAGCGTCTACCACCTTCCCGGCCTGCTTCATGATCTCCAGAAATTGATCCTCCAGAGCTTTTTGCGTCTTGATGCGGGCCTCGAGATCAATGAATTCTTCCGTGACGTCCTGGCCAGTGACCTTTTCATTAAGGACTCGCGAGCCAAAACTTCTGATCTTGTCCAGGGTAGGAAAAAACTGTGCACTGGGAACGCGAACTACCAGCGTGATCTCGAGTTCCGGTTTCGTCTGATCGGAACCCTCGCGGCGCTTCGCTTCTGAAGTAACCACAAACCCGCCAATCGACTCAGCCAGAGCATTTATCTCGTGTTGAACCTGACTCGGGGCTCCGACTTCAAGAGTGATATTCGCATCTCGAATTATCTTGCGGTTGGCCGCTTCAGTCTGTGACTGGGCCTGGTCCGCTTGTTGGAGCGATATCTGCTGCCTGAGTGCCGGTGCACTTTGTTCGCTCGGAGCGGAATTTCCGCTTTCGGCGACCGTAGCACGCTGGGCCATATCTGGTTGTGACCGCGTACAGCTTACGACAAGTAGAGCGGTCACAAGGATGAGATGTATTTTGCGGGGGGTCATAACGCAGATGCTCCGTTCAAGGAAATACTTCTGGTGAGAACGTTTTGATTCCATCCGGCTTGCGAAGTAAGCCAATTAATCATCCTCTATTCGACGTTAACCAGCCGCCTCATCCTTCGCATCCGGTTTTTTGATGCCAAATTTTTCCAGACGATACTGCAGCGTGCGAAAGGTCAAACCGAGGAGCTTGGCAGACTTGGTAATGTTGTAATCCGTTTGTTCCATCGCCTGCATGATGAGATCTCGTTCAACGTCTTCGAAACTTATTCCTTCGGGCGGTAGTTTAAATGCGCCTTCCGAAATAGGCCGCGACTCCTGACGTACCTCCATCGGCAAATCGTCGACGGTAATCTCGTCGCCTTCACAAAGCAGGATCGCGCGCTCGATTGCTGACTCGAGTTGCCGCACGTTGCCGGGCCAACTGTATCCCAACATTAGTTTCCGAGTTTCTGCCGTCAGCCCTCGCACGAGTCGAGAAGTATTGCGAGTGTGCTTCTTCAAAAAGTAGTCGATCAAAACTGGGATGTCCTCGCGACGTTCACGCAGAGGGGGAACGTCAACCGAGAGAACATTGATGCGGTAATAGAGATCGTCGCGGAATCTGCCATCCGCGACCATGGCGCGCAGATCGCGGTTGGTCGCAGCAATCACGCGCACGTCAACGCTGATTTCATGGGTTCCGCCCACACGTCTCACTTTTCTTTCCTGAAGGGCGCGCAGGAGCTTGGCCTGCATGGCGACATCGAGTTCGGCAATCTCATCGAGGAAGAGCGTGCCGCGATCGGCGATCTCAAAGAGTCCCTTTTTGTCGGCATGGGCGCCGGTAAAGGAACCTTTCTCATGCCCGAAGAGTTCGGATTCCAGCAGGTTTTCGTTGATGGCAGCGCAATTGACGGCCTGAAACATGTCCTGCGCGCGCGGAGACTGATTGTGAGTGGCCCGGGCGATTAGCTCTTTGCCGGTACCGGATTCGCCGCGGATAAGCACCGTGGAATTGGAGCGCGCGACCTTCAGAATCATCCGTTTAACTGCCTCCATCTTGGGCGAGGCCGAAACGATTTCAGTATCCAGAGCGTCGAGCCGCTGCAGCGCTCGATTGATGGTTTGCAGCAACGCGGTCTTGTCGTAGGGCTTCTCCAGATATTCAAAGGCGCCGCGGCGCAAGGCTTCCTTGGCGGATTCAATTGATCCGTGAGCGGTAAGCAGGATCACGATGATTGAAGAGTCGAGACTGAGAAGGTGCTGGAGCAGTTCAATTCCGTCCATGCCAGTCATCTTCAGATCGGTAAGTGCCAGATCGAATCGTCGATCTTTGGCAAACTTGATTGCCGCTTCGCCCGAAGACGCAGTGGTCACGTCATAGCCTTCGCCGGAGAGAATCATTTCCAGAATCTCCCGTTGCGACTTTTCGTCGTCTACTACCAGTATGCTTTTTCGCGCCATATTATTTTTAAGCATGAGCAGGGAAGATGAACGGTTAACAAAAAGCGTTGCGCGCAAATTTCGTTATGCCGTCGGCTCGTCTACTCGGTCGTCCTCTCTTTTCCTTCGGGTTCAATGGGCAACAGGATGGTAAAAGTTGTGCCCTCGCCTTCCTTCGAACTTACGCTTATCGATCCGCCGTGATCATCAATCGCTTTCTTGACAATGGCAAGCCCGAGGCCCGTTCCCGTTTCTTTCGTTGAATAATAGGGCTCAAAGACCTTAGCAATATCGCCAGCTGGAATGCCGCGGCCCGTATCTAAAACCTCAATGCGCACTCGATTGTCCGACTCCGTATTCAAACTGACGATAATGCTGTCGGGTTCGCTATTCCCTCGATTTTCAAGGGCCTCAAGACTATTCAGCAATAGATTGGTGAACACAGATCGCACTGAGTCTTTATCTGCAAACACTCGCGGCGTTTGGCTGTCATCTTTCAGGCTGACTTTAATCCCGCCTTCGGCGGCTGGCCCTTCAATTACGCGCATCGCGTCCTCCAGTTCGAGCCGGAGGTCTAACGGGCGGAGATCGAGTGACGATGGTCGCGAGTATTTTAAGAAATCTGTGATGTGGCGATTAATGCGTCCGACTTCAGCCTTAAGCTGATCGGCGAGCCGTTCGAAGGTCTTTCGTTTTTCAGCGTCTTCGGGCGCGAACGATGAGCGTAGGTGGTCCAGCGTAAGATTTATGTAATTTAGTGGATTACGGATTTCGTGGGCGATTGCCGCGGCCAGCCGGCCAACTACCGCAGCCTTCTCGACCTGGTGAAGCTGGGTTTCAAGTTCGCGCGCTCGGCCCAGGCGGGCAGTCATGTCATTGAATGCTGTAGCCAACGCGCCGATCTCGTCGTGCCGGTCGGCCGGAACGGTGACGTCGAAGTTTCCGGTGGCAACTTGTCGTGCCGCGACAGATAGATCTTTGATGGGTCGCGTGAACCGCCAAACGAAAACTATGGTTACAAGGATCGTCGCTACTAATAGCAAGAGCGTGTATTGAGCTGAGCGAGAAGCCTGGCGTTGCAAGAGACTCGTGAGAGTGTTTGCAGAACTAAGCACGACCACGACATACCACCTGCCGTTAGTCGTCTCGACCGGAAACGAGAAAGCGCCCGGATCGCCCGGTCTCAACTCTTTTGCGATACTCATTCCCGGAGGGAACCCCAAATCCTGGTTGAGTTCTACAGCGTTTTTTACCGGCGGAAGTTTAATGTCGCCAGCGCGGACATAGCGTTTCGTCCCATCCGGGGTCTTTGTCGGCGCGAATTCACGCAATAGGCTGTCCTGTATTCGCCCTTCGCCATCAACAACCATCACATTGTTGACCCTCCCGGATGGCTCGTTGAGCAGGGGCCGATTCGCTTCACGATCCATCTCGTCCAGATACTCGCCGCTGGAAATGCTGTTAACGCCGAGAGCTACCCCCGCCATGATCGCCTGTTCCTGCGCGACGACCATGTGCGCATTACGTTGCACAGCCCGCAGGTTGAGGTAGTACTGCACAAATAGAGTCAAACCCAGCAAGAGTGCCAGTAGCAGCAGGAGCCGAACGCGGAAACTGTTCAAAAACTTAGGCATTTGTAAACTTTTTTGAGCGGCCAAAGGAGAGGACACATTCTAATGTACTCGGCAAACTCCTCCTAGAGAGGAATCCACGATGTCACGAGATATGTACAAAAGATTACTTTTATGTTGCCGCAGTCTGCCACGGATGGTATATTCGGGCCGGTCTTGAATCAATGTCCCAATGTCCCCCATTCGGACCGTCAGACAATAGGTAAGCTCCCGCCTCAACTTAGCAGGGCCGAAGGTCCAACGACACGCAGGAATATGAGAGGTCTCAGGTGCCCTCTCAAACGCTTGGAAGTTAGCTTTTGAATTCGAAAAGGAACACTTTCGGCGTCTATCAGTTTTAGCGGTTAGGAGTTTCGGCGAACGCTCACGCAGGTGAGTAATTAATCCCAGGAAAGGTAATAAGACCCTGATGACTTCAAAGAACGACCCCCGCAGTCTTCGTATCGCATTCATACTATCCCTTCTCCTCGTTCTGACATTCCAGATTACCGCCGTTGGTAAAAAACGGCAGCCAGCCAAATCCAAGCGCGCTACGGCGCGAGCAGAGAAATCAAAGAAAGTAACGGCGAGAGATCGCCGATCAAGCCGCCTCAACGATAGAGTCTCGGCCCGAAGCTCTCGCCGCGGTGCCACATCCAGGTCGACAGCCAAACTGTCGCGCAAAGAGCTCAGAAGACAACGCAACCTGAGCGCCCGCGAACAAGCTAACAATCTGAAAGCACTTTCGCGCCGTTTGGGCCGTCCGTTAACTAAACGGGAACTCCGCGCCGAAATGCGACGCAATGGCGCGCAACGCCGTCGGGAGATTCTCGCAGCCCGGCGCCGGGCCGAAGCCGCACGTCGCGCAGCAATTGCTCGTCAACGCGCACTCGAAAAAGCGATGCGTGACGAAGTGCAGACCTTTATTAGCAGAGACGATACTACGGGCGAAGATCTTGAAGTTCGCCGCGCCGCGGTTAACGCTCTTGGCTACCATGCAGGCACGGTGGTCGTGATGGATCCGATAAGTGGCAAGGTCTATTCGATCGTGAATCAGGAGTGGGCCTTGCGCCGAGGATTCAAGCCCTGCTCGACGATCAAATTGGTAACCGGGGTTGCCGGCCTGGGCGAGAAAGTGATTAGCCCTTATGAAACCACCAATGTTTCCGATAAGTATCGTTTGGATCTTACGGACGCATTGGCATATTCAAACAACACTTACTTCCAGCACATTGGAGGTCAGGTTGGTTACAACAAGATGATGAGCTACGCCCGCGAAATGGGATTGGGCGAGAAAACCGGTGTGAATGTAGCCAATGAGTATTCCGGAAAACTTCCCGCCGAAAAGACCGGCTTTGCGCTAAACCGCATGTCGTCGCACGGCGACGATTTCGAAGTAACCGCATTGCAGTTGGGCACGATGGTGTCAGCGATGGCCAACGGCGGTAAGTTGCTCGTGCCCTATGTTCCCAAAAGCGCGAACGAACAAAGCCAAGCCAAACCCAAGCTTCGCCGCCAGCTGGATGTGAGCCCCGAGAATTGGCGCCGCATGGTCCCCGGCATGGTTGGGGCGGTGAACTATGGCTCGGGCAAGAAGGCTTACGATCCTCTGCAGACTGTTGCCGGCAAGACGGGCACATGCATCGGTCAGGGCGCGTGGGTTGGTCTATTCACTTCGTATGCGCCGCTGGCGAATCCGCGTCTCGCGGTCGTCGTAATCACGCGCGGGCCAGATGCGCGCAGTCATTTTCCGGCCGCTGTTGCCGGACGAATCTATCGCGATCTGAATCGCCGTTTCGGTACTCCGATCCACCTTCCGGTGGCGAAGAGCGAACCTGGTGACGACTCGAAGGCCGCGGTCCTTAACGAAGAAGAAAAAGACGCTGCCGCCGAGGCTGCTGCGATCGAAGAAGCTGAGGCGAATCGCCTGGCCTCTGAAGAAGCAGTGGTGGCTGAAGATGTCCCAGTTAACCAAACTACCGCGCCGCGAAACACCGTCAAGCGCGTCTTAATGCCAATTCAAAATCGGCCGGCTCAAACTCCAAAGGCGGGAAGCACCAACGCGACATCGCCGGCGAAGACATCTGTTAAGCCGCCGACACAACCTGATGACAGACAGCGAGTGGCCCAACCCAAGAACCCCTAATGCAACGGAGTTGCAACTCGCGGAAAACCAATCTGCGCCGGAGCCTCGTAAACTGTAACGAGATCCGGCGCGGTCGCTTTTTGGGCTGTCGATTTCTTTTTCCCGGTTAGCATCCAGCGCCTTGACAGCGTGTTAAGAGTTGCAGGAATATTGCGGGCGTTCTTTTCAACTCAACATTGCTTGGATTTAGACTGCGTTGTTCCCTCCTTGACGCCGGCGCAAATCGGCAACCGAGTTTTCTAACCAGGCATCGTAGTGGGGCGCTATCGCCCACGCTGCCAGCCGAAGGTTGGCCCCCGAAGGGTAGCTCATAAAAGGAAGATCAACTGGGAGGCTTTGAGGAACTAATGAAAAAGACTATTGGCATACTAAGTACTTACGCTGGCGCCGCTGTGTTGGCGGCAAGTTTTGCTGGCGTTGGCGAATTGAAAGCGCAAACCACCACGCCTTCACCCGCGCCGGCGGCGCCAGCCGCGGCGGCTCAGGGCGAATGTAGCGCCGAAGCCAAGTTGGCGATTTACAATGAATTTAGGACCATCTTCAAGACGGAACAGGACAAAGCGTACGTTCTGGCCAAGAAGTATTTGGCGTGTCCTACAGCAGCCGGAGAAGAATCGATCGCCGCCTACCTGCGAGACAAGTTTGTTGCTCCAATAGATAAAGCGCGCCGCGCACCGCAGGTAAGTTCGCTGGTCTATGAAAAGAAGGATTTCGCCAAAGCATTCGAGTTGGGAAAACAGATACTTGTTGAAGAACCAGACAACCTGAGAGTGCTGACTGACCTTGCTTACGCCGGTTATCTGGCGGCCTCGTCCAAGGTGACCACCTTCAATGCGGACACACTGACCTACGCAAGGAAAGCGATTCAACTACTTCAGGCCGGTGGCACGCTCGAAAACTGGGCGCCCTACACCAGCAAAGACGAAGCACTGGCTTACCTGAACAATACGATTGGCGTTCTTACTATCAACGAGAATCCTTCCGAGGCGTTGCGTAACCTGCTAAAGGCCGCACAGCTTGAAGGGAAGTTAAAGAAGGATGCGATCACCTACGGCTACATCGGCGATGCATATCAGTCTGGTCCATACGACAAACTGGCTGCTGCATATAAAGCCTGCTGCGAAGGTAAGGACGAGACCCCCGAGAGCAAGTTGGCGCTGGAGAATCTCAATCAGGTGATCGAACGCATGATCGATGCCTATGCTCGGGCCGTCGCACTATCGGGTGCCGACGCGGCGAGCCAGGCGCGAAAGAAAGCATGGCTGGAAACGCTGACCACCTGGTACAAATTCCGTCACAACAACTCGGACGCAGGACTTACGGAGATGATTGCGGGTATTACCTCCAAACCTCTGCCGCCTGAGCCGACGCCGATCACGACGCTGCCGACAACCACCCCCGCCGCAACTACGCCGGCGTCAGGAACTGGTGCTGGCAACGGCGCAGCTGCGACCCCAGCGACAACCACGGCGCCGAAAACAACAACGACGACGAGTGCAACCACCGTGGTCAAGCCAAAACCCAGAAATAATCACGCGCAGCCGAGCCCCAAACGACGTAACTAATTCTTCGCCCAGTTCCTTTCTTTTCACAGAGCCGGAAGCTTGGCCCTTGCCATTGCTTCCGGCTTTTTTAATGGTCAGACCTTGAAGAACCCCGAACCAACATCGCCCGACCTCGACCTCCTTGAATCGGTTCTCTCTTATCGCTTTCAAAATCGTTCACTGCTTGAACGCGCTCTAACTCATCGGTCTTGGGCGCATGAACAAGTGGCGCAAGGCACAGAGGATCTGGCGCGCGAACTTCATAACGAAAACCTCGAGTTTCTGGGAGACTCCGTCCTCGGCCTCGTGGTTGCCGATTATCTTTGCACCGCGTATCCACACGTCACGGAGGGCGAGCTCTCCAGAATGAAGCATCGATTGGTCAGCGCGCCAACGCTTGCCACTGCCTCCATCAGATTACAATTGGGAGACTTTCTGCGCTTCGGTCGCGGCGAAGAAAAAAGCGGCGGCCGCCGAAAGAATGCGTTATTGGCCGACGTGCTGGAAGCACTCACCGGAGCGATCTTCGTCGATGGGGGGCTGGCGGCGGCAACTGCTTTCGTGCATCACGCGCTCACGGAAGAGTTGCGAACAGTTACGCCGGCCGGTGCCGCTGAATCCGATTACAAAACAATGCTGCAGGAGAAACTTCAGGCGGCGCGGCGCGCGGCTCCTCGTTATTCCGTGATCGAAGCGCTTGGTCCACCGCACCGCCGCACGTTTAATGTGGAAGTGTCGTGGGACCGCGGCAGCGTCCGCGCGCAGGGCCGTTCGATCAAAACTGCGGAAGCCGCGGCGGCAAAAGAAGCGCTCGCCCTGATGAAACTTGAAGACGATGTCCACTTGACCGCGAGCGACTAAGGTATCTAGGATGATTTACAGATGACGAATAATCCTTCAAGCGGCCCAGTTGCTCCAACCACTTCAGAAGTTAAACCGGATCCAAAACCATTTTCGTTTGCGCGCATGTTCAATCGAAATGGACACGAGAGCACCCCGGAAGCTGAAGTTAAGCCCAAGGGCCCGCCGAAATCAGTATGGCGCGAATATTTCGAGTCGGCGGTAGTGACCGTCATCATGGCGCTCTTTGGCATGACGTTCATCGTACAGGCCGTAAAAGTGCCGACCGGATCGATGCAGAACACAATCACGATTGGCGATCACCTGCTGGTGAACAAGTTCGTATTTGCACCCGGTAAGACCGTGCCGTTTCTCCCCCAGCGGGAAGTCAGGCGCGGCGATATCATTGTTTTCAAGTATCCTGGAAACAAATACGATCCGCGCCGCGACGATCGGCCTGACAACAAACCGATTACTACCAACTATGTGAAGCGTGTCGTTGGCTTGCCGGGGGACCGGCTGCGCATGGAGGGAAGAACTGTCATCGTAAATGACAAACCGCTTCCCGAACATCAGCTCGAAGCGATCGACAACAACGACAAGGCGCCCCTAAAAATATCCGACACTCCGGCGCGCAAGCCTGGCGAATCTTATGACGTTTACTACAACCCTGACTTTGTTGAAGAAGATTATCCAATCTTCAGCAAGGAAGGTGACGGCCGCGAAATCACAATTCCCGCCGGCCACTATTTCGTCATGGGTGACAATCGCAACAACAGCGAAGATAGCCGCTACTGGGGATTCGTTCGGCGCGACCTGATAATTGGCCGCGCGATGTTCGTCTACTGGTCCTACGATGAAAGCGCGCCTCAAAGTAATTTCCTGGTAGATTTCTTTGCTAACACCCGCTGGAGTCGCACTGGAACGATGGTCAAGTAGTGATCCGGAGTCGCGTCACAGTGCTGAGATGAACTTTCAGACTGGTAAAACTCGCCGCCGCACTGAAATCAAGTTACTAACCGCTGGCCAACTCTGCATTGCCGCTCTGGCAATCGTTCTATTACCGTCAGGACTCAGCGCGCAAAAGAAACCTCGCGCCGTTAAGCCAAAACCAAAAACGGACGTAGCGGGTGAACTGGCGAAATCCGCGAAGGAACTCGCGCGCCTCCATGAAGAATTCATCGAGGCTACGAAAGAGTACAAAGCCAACCTTGAGAAACTGAAGGCAAGCTACGAGAAGGACGTCACCCGGGCTGAACTCGAGCTAACTAAATCAAAAGATTTATTTGCCGCGGGACTGATCGCAAAAAAAGACCTCGAAGCGAGTGAGGGAGCAGTGGCGCAGGCGAAAGACAAGGTTGCTGAAGTTGTTCGAAGTAACGCGGTTGCTGACACCCAAATCGCCGACACTCTGTTGGAAGCTGAAGCTGAAGCGAAGCTCAGAACCAGTAAGCCAATTCCGAAGGGAAGCACGGTCAGTACGGCTGCCATGATTCGCTTCAATGGCGGCGGGGCTTGGGTTTTGTCAGACGCGTGGAAGGTGCAGAAGTTTTTTCAGCAAGCCTTTCAAAAGCCGCTGCCGGTCTCTGTCTTTGGACAGGGCGCTATTCACGTTCGCTGGCGTTTAGACCATAACAACTCAATGGACGTTTCACTCCATCCTGACGGACGCGAGGGGCAGGCCCTCCTGGGATTTCTTCGTAGCAATGGAATTCCTTTTCTAGCTTTTCGCCAGGCAATACCGGGAACAGCAACCGGACCGCACATTCACATCGGCCGGCCCTCCCACCGGTATTAACGTGTCAGGTTGAGGAGAGCCCAAGGAGGAACTGTGTCGAAACAAAAATTCATCTTAATGATTGCGCTCCTCGGAATTGTCGCCGTCTCCACGAGCGCGCAAGTGAGTCGCCCCAAGACGCAGGAGTTCCAACTTACTCAAGCGCAGGCGTCACACTTCGCAAAGCTTGCTTTGAAGTGCGTGGTCCGGGAATATCCAAACAAACCGGAACACGTGATGAACGACGGTGGTGATGTGCAAAGCCCAAAAGGTTTGCATCCCGCCTTCTACGGTTGTTACGACTGGCATTCCTCCGTTCATGGCCACTGGATGCTCGTGCGATTGCTTAGAATGTTTCCTGGGCTTCCGGAAGCGCGCGAGATTCGCAAGGCGGTGGGAGGTAACCTAAGAGCGCCGAACATCGCCGACGAGATTGCTTATCTTAATGGGAAAAACCGCCAGTCGTTTGAACGCTCTTACGGATGGGCCTGGCTGTTGAAACTTGGCGAAGAGCTTTCGTTGTCCACGGACAACGACGCGCGTATTTGGTCCCACAATCTTCAGCCGCTGATCGATGTGTTCATCAGTCGCTACCTAATGTTCTTACCCAAGCAGACCTATCCGATCCGAACGGGGGTTCATCCCAACACTGCCTTCGGGCTCGCATTTGCTTTGGATTATGCGCAGGCGACGGGTAACACCAGACTGGCGACGTTGATTGCTGAGCGAAGCCGAACTTATTTTGCCAATGACACCGGCTATCCCGCGAGTTGGGAACCGGGCGGCGAAGACTTTTTCTCCCCGGCGCTGATGGAAGCCGACTTGATGCGTCGCGTTTTAAAACCGGCTGAGTTCCGTCGCTGGTTTCATCGCTTTCTGCCGCAACTCGCCGCCGGCGGCCCGAAGTCTTTGATCACTCCGGCGATCGTCAGTGATCGCACGGATCCAAAGCTGGTTCATCTGGATGGTCTTAACCTGAGCCGCGCCTGGTGCATGCGCAGCGTTGCCAGGGCGCTGCCGGCGAACGATCCCGCGCGAAGGGTCCTGGCAAGTTCAGCGCGAAGACACGCCAAGGAAGCATTGGCCCACGTAGCCAGTGGCGATTATGCGGGTGAACACTGGTTGGCCTCGTTCGCCGTGTATTTACTTGCGACGCCTGAACCGTAAGGCTCGCCAAACTCCTTGCGCCATGCCGCGAATCAAAGCGCCGACAGGTCGGCGCACTCCAGGGAGTTGACCGACATCTGACCGAGCCCATCCAAAGTGCGAAAACTTGCGCCGCGTCCGCTGGTACGGTTAAATCAATAATATGCTTAGAAAAGTCGTCTTGTTATCCCTGGTCGCATTCATCTGCTCCAGTTGTTCAAAAAACTCCGGCGCGATGGGTCCAACTTCTTCGATCGTGCAAACTCCCGCGAATCCCTCGCGGCCAGTTCAATCCGCCGCCGGCGAATTGCGCTACAAAGTTCCTGACGGTTGGAAGGTCGAAACCCCAACTTCGGACATGAGAGCGGCGCAATACAAATTACCGAAAGCTGAAGGCGACACTGAAGACGCCCTGCTGATTCTCTATTATTTTGGGCCAGGCCAGGGTGGCTCGGCTCAGGCGAATATCGATCGGTGGATTGGCCAGATCGTTCAGCCTGACGGAACGCCATCAAATGTGAGAGCAAAGACCGGGTCGGAGACCATTAACGGATTAGCAGTTCAGACGGTTGATTTGTCTGGAAATTATTCGGGCGGGATGTCACCGGACAGCGCGCCGGTAAACAAGCAGGCAATCTATCGATTACGCGGCGCAGTGATCGACACCCCCAAAGGATCCTACTTTGTGAAACTCACCGGCCCGGAAAAAACCGTGGGCTACTGGGATCGGGGTTACACCGAATATCTTCAATCGTTTGAGTTCAGGTAAATTCTTGTCCACTCCTTCCGGCAACCCAATTGTGCTTTACGATGGTGTTTGCGGCCTCTGCAATCGCCTCGTGCAATTCATTCTGAAGCGCGATCGGAATCATCGTTTTCTATTTGCCTCACTGCAAAGCGAATTCGCAGACACATTACTCAAACGCCACGGGGCGGATGCGCGCGACCTCGATACGTTTTATGTCGTCATCGATCATGGCAAACCCACTGAACGCGTGCTGATGCGTTCGGATGCAATCCTGCATGTCGTGAAAACGCTCGGCGGCATTTGGGCTCTGGCGAGTGTCGGACGCATTCTGCCACGGGCGATCAGAGATGCGATGTATCGCTTGGTTGCTCGTAATCGTTACCGAGTTTTTGGAAAACACGAGTCGTGCATGTTGCCGTCGCCCGAACACCGCGCCAAATTCCTCGACGTTTGAGATTGCAGTGCCACTTAGAAAAATAAAACTGCTTAACCTTTTTCGTCACCTGCGATAGTATTCTCGCACTCCAAACTCTGACAGCCAGAAAGATCGCTCCCCGGGGTTGTCATTGGTCAGAAAGATTAATGTCAGACGAGACAGGTGTGGTTGGCCCAGCCGGCCAGTTGGCCAACAATGGTTGACCTACCCTCAGAACAACTATGAAAAAAATTCTGCTGATCCTGGCTGTGATCGCGCTCTATGTCCTGCACCAGGACTTTTGGTACTGGCGCACCGCGCACCCGCTGGTTTTTGGGTTCGTTCCCATCGGCTTGTTTTATCAGGGGTGCTTTTCGGTTGCCGCTTCGTTACTGCTGTGGATGCTGGTGAAGTTTGCGTGGCCGGGCCACTTGGAGCGTGAACTCGAAAACAGTTCTGAGGAGGAAGCCCCCAAGTGATTCCCGCAATCGTTGTTTTCATCTACCTGGCGGTTGTTTTATACATCGGCATCTTCGCCTTCCGAAAAGCTAAGGGGAAAGAAAAGGCGGAAGACTATTTCCTGGCGAGCCGCTCGCTTGGACCATTTGTCTTTCTCTTTTCGCTTTTCGGCACCAACATGACCGCCTTCGCCATTCTGGGCTCCTCCGGTCACGCATTTTCAAACGGTATCGTCACTTTTGGATTGATGGCGTCGTCCTCAGGACTGGTCATTCCGCTTTCCATTTTCTTCATCGGCACACGCGTTTGGGCGCTGGGGAAAAAGCATGGGTTCATGACGCCGGTGCAGATGTTTCGCGATCGTTGGGAGTGCGGGCACATTGGAACAGTAATCTTTGTCGTGCAGGCAGTGCTCCTGGTTCCTTACATCATCATCGGCATCATGGGCGGCGGCACCACGCTGTCCACCATAAGTGGCGGAGCGGTGCCATTTTGGTTTGGCGGCGCAATCGTGGCCATGGTGGTGATGAGCTACGTTTTCTTTGGCGGCATGCGCGGCACGGCCTGGGTCAACACGTTCCAGACTGTCTTGTTTTTGTGCTTTGGAGCGGTGGCGCTGATTGTGATTGGCGTTGGCATGGGCGGATTTCGTAACGCCGCGCAATCCATGTTGGCGGCGCCGGCCCTGGCGCCACTGCTGACGCGCGAACGAATTTCTCCGCTCTACTTTTTTAGTTACACCTTCATCCCGCTTTCGGCCATCGCATTCCCGCATATCCTGATCTTTTGTTTGACGGCCCGAAAGATGAACCAGTTTAAGAAGACGGTCATCTTTTATCCGATCTGCATCATGGCGATTTGGTTGCCGTGTGTTTTTCTCGGAGTGATGGCTAACCGTGTGACTGACGTTCCCGAGATTCGAGCGAAGCAGGAAGCGCGGCGAGTGTTGGCCACCCAGGGGAAAACAATGGCCCCGGAGGCCCGCGATGAGTTGCGCGAAAAAGCCGCCGGTGATGACGTAATCATGATCCTGCTGAAGCGATACGCGCCGTTTTGGCTGGCGGGTTTGCTGGGCGCCGGAATCATGGCAGCGGTGATGGCCAGCGATTCGCAGATTCTTGCACTCTCGACGATGTTTACGGAGGACGTGTTCGCCTTCTATGGAGGCAAGCGGCGATTTGGGGAAGGAGTACAGATTCAGACGGGCCGCGTCTTTATCGTTTTGATAACGTTGTTCGCTTACGCCGTGGCTTTAAGAGCCCCCGAAACGATTTTTGAGTTGGCAATTCAGTATGCGTTTTCAGGTTATGCAGCGTTGTCGCCACTGCTGGTTGCTGCCCTTTTCTGGAGGGGAAGCACAAAGTGGGGCGCGCTGGCGACAACTGTGTGGACGGCCGCAGCAGTAGTAGCGACTGCTATTTTTCAGCACAGTGTTCCGGCACCCGCTCCTGGGCCGCCGACGTTAATTTGGTCTCTGGGTGGTTGGGAAGTGTTGACGAGAACTCCCGGAGGTACGGCAGTATTCGGCTTCATGCCGGTCGTGCCGATGGTAATCATTTCGGCGCTATTAATGATTGTGGTCTCGATGCTGACGCGTAAACCGAAGGATGCAACGATCGCGAAGTATTTCGAGTTCTCGAATCAAGTAAAAGGATAATCCGCAGATTGCACAGATTTAGTTAGAAGCTAATCCCAGCGCAGGATTTACTGTTCTGGGTTCGGAATCTGTGTAATCGGCGCAATCTGCGGATAGGTTCTTCAACTACGGCACGGTTGGACTCGACGTACCCTTCATCGTCTCATCGCGCTTCGCTTTAAACTCTGTGCCAGTTTTCCACTCAGGATATTTTTCACCCTGCGCGACTCGGTAACCAATCGTAGTCAGCAATTGCGCGTCGTCAACTGCGCCCGCCAGGTCCCAGTCAGGCTTAATCTCGTCTGAAACTTTGTGATAGTCCTTCTCAGTGTATTCGTCGCGTTTTTGCTTGCTGTAGGCCTGGTCCTTCCCGACGTAGTCTTCGCCGGAACCTGTGTAAAGCGCGGGCACGCCCTGCTTGGCAAACTCGAAATGATCGGAGCGATAGTAAAATCCTTTCTCAGGTTCAGGGTCAGGATTAACAGTGCGACTCTGCGCGGTTGCCGTTTCCCGCAACAGGTCCACGAGCGAACTGTTGTCGTCGCCGACCATGGTTATGTCTTTGGTTCGTCCCCACTGATTAACCCCGTCCATGTTGATGTTCGCGAGCGTCTTGTTTAGAGGATAGAGTGGATTCTCCGCGTAATACTTTGCGCCCAGCAATCCTTTCTCTTCAGCGGTCACGGAGAGGAACAGGATCGAGCGCTTGGGCGGCGTTGCCAGCTTGGTAAATGCTTCCGCAATTTCCAAAAGGGCGGCCGTACCGGAGGCGTTGTCGAGTGCGCCATTAAAGATTTGGTCGCCCGGGAGTTTTGGATCGCGACCGAGATGGTCCCAATGGGAGCTGTAGATTACATATTCATTTTTCAGCGCCGCATCTGACCCTTCGAGCTTAGCTACGACATTGGCAGAATTGATCTCGCGCAACTCATTCTTCACCCCGAGGTTTGCCTTGGCATTCAGCGACACCGGCTTGAAATCCTTCTTGACCGCTGCTTTCTTCAACGCGTCAAAGTCCTGGCCGCCAGCAGTGAAAAGCTCCTTGGCACGATCCGTGGTGATCCACGACTCGACCGCGACGCGATTCATGTTCTTGTCAGGTCTTTGAATGTCGAAATTCTCGCGACCCCAGCTTCCCGAAACCACTTCAAACGGATAACCGGCCGGGCCGGTCTCGTGAATTATGATCGCCGCGGCCGCACCCTTGGCTGAGGCGATTTCATATTTGTAGGTCCAGCGGCCGTAATAGGTCATGGCCTTGCCCTTGAACATCTTGTCGTCAAGCTTCGCGGGATCGCTTGCATCCGGCACAGCGGGATCGTTGATGAGCATGACGATGGTCTTGCCCTTTACGTCCACGTCTTTGTAGTCGTCCCAGCCAAACTCCGGCGCAACGACGCCGTATCCAACGAAAACGAGATCGGAATTCTCCACTTTCGACTCGGGCGCATAACGACGGGAAACACTTACGTAGTCCTGCGGAAATTTCAGATCCATCGTTTTCCCGCCGACCGTGAATGATGCTGTTGTCGTTCCGGTCATGCCGGCGAGTGGGACCTTCTGCACGTAGGTGCCATCAGGATTCCCGGGCTTGAGACCGAGTTTCTGATATTGCTCAGTCAAATACTTGACGGTCAATTCCTCGCCCTTCGTGCCCGGCCCACGCCCTTCATATTCATCCCCGGCCAGCACTTTCGTGTGCTGCATGATGTCGGCGGTATTGATTGAATCAAGCGCCGGCTTGAGCTCGGCCGGATTCGCGGCCGACTCACCAGTTGTTTTTGCCGTTTGGTTTGCAGGCGGCGCTTGCGTGCAGGCGACTGCCATTGCCAGGACGAAAGCGAACAGAGCGGAAGAGAGAATGCGCGTCTTCATGATTTACGTGCCTCGTCTAGTTGAATTGTAATTGAACGAATTGTTTCTAAGCCGAAATCACCTGCAAGTCAACGACGGAACTCAGGTCGTTCAAAGTAGAACGCACTCCAGGAGTTAAGCTTCGAAGCCTTCACCCCAGCTTCGCATCAATCAGCCAAAACAGTGGAGCCTGCCATCCTGTCCGCCGATCACAATCCTTCCGCGCGCGATGGCGGGTGAAGACGAAAGCGGCGCGCCCGCGTCAAACTCCCAGAGCTTGGCGCCGTTACTGAGATTGAGAACGTAGAACCTGCCGTCGTTTGAACCAACGAAAACGCGTGAGCTCGCAATCGCCGGAGACGACTCGACGCGCGCGCGAGTCGCAAAAGTCCAGACACCTTTTCCATCAGGACTCAGCCCATGAATCAGTTTGTCGCGCCCGCCGACTACAACTCGATCAGCGGTGACGGCGGCTGACGAATAAAACGGAAACTTTCGATCCGGATGTTGATAACGCCAACCCACACGGCGTGCGTTTACATCGACCATCAGGATTTCGTTGTCGAAGGTCCCGTAGAAAGCGGAAGAGCCTCTGAGCGCAGGCGAAGCGCCCGTGTAAGCATCAGAAGAAACGCTGAACACTTGTTTGCCCGTCGAGATACTTACGCCGCGAAAGAGTTCGTCGCATCCGGCGATGAAGGCGAGATCGCCGGCGACACTGGGCGTGGAGTGCACAGCTCCGTTTGTTTTCAGTTTCCAAAGCAGAGCGCCATTGCGCGCTGAGAGGCAATAGAGATTTTGATCGTAAGAGCCGATGAGGACGCGGTCGCCCACTACCACTGGAGACGACTTTATTTCGGTTCCCGCCTTAAACGCCCAGATCTTTTTCCCGTCAGTGGCGTTGACCGCATGCAGCCAGCCGCCGAGGTCGCCGATATAGACCACGCCGCGACTGTACGCGGGTGACGACTCGCCGATGGGATCGTCAATCTTGTACTTCCAATAGGCCGCGCCGTTATCAAGGTTGAGCGCGGTGAGCTCGCCTTTCTGGGAGCCGACGAACACCGTGCCGCCTACGATGGCCGCTGACGATTCAATCGAATCGCCTGCCTCGTAAGTCCAAAGGTGCCGAATGTTTTGCGGAATGTTCGACTGCGAGACGCCAGTCAAATTCAAGTTTCCGCGAAACTGTGACCAGTTGTCAGCGGGTGTGTCCTGCGCTTTCGCCTGGACGAAACACGCCGGCAGCAGAATGCTGAGCAGGAGCGCCAGGCAAAACACTTTCCATTTGTCATCTCTCATTTTCATTTCCCGTTGGTTCGTTCTCGTCCGCACCGCATGCCTCCGGTCCGGCAACCTCGATCCAGGCGCAAAGTCCGAGCCTGCTATTGCTGCGATGGAACAAATGAGAAATGAAAAATGAGAAATGGAAAATGCGCTTTTCCACGAAGCTCTTCATTTCTCAATAGGCAGACTGGTAAACCTCCATCGCACCCGCCTGACTGAATGGCCTCGGATTGTAATTGCCGGTCCATTGTTGCGAAGCTTCGAAAGCGAGAGTTGCCAAATCCTCGGACGCAACTCCGCTGTCGCTCAGGCTTCTGTGCAGGCCGCCTGTTTCCGCGAGCTCTTCAAGTCTGCGTGCGAGGCCTTCAGTGGCCTGCAAAGCGCTGAACCTTCCCGCACTTTGCGACATGTTAAGGAGCGCCTCATATCGGTCGCCGGCAACAGAATCGTTCCAACGAACAACTGATGGGAGCAGCATCGCGATCGCTGCACCATGGGCGGTGCCAAAACGTGCCGTGAGCGGATTCGCGCAGGCGTGGGTTGCGCCCAGCATGGAATTCTCGATAGCTACACCGGCAAAGTATGCCCCGAGCTGCATCGCGCCGCGCGCCTCAATGTTCTGCGGTTGGGCCAACACGGTTTCGTAATTTGCTTCCAATAACGCCCAGGCTTCTCGAGAGAAACCTTCCGACAGCGGATTTCGATTTACGCTGACATAGGTCTCAACTGCATGGGCGATAGCGTCGAAGCCGGAGGTGGCAGTGATCATTTGCGGCTGTGAAATCGTGAGCGCTGGATCTAACACGGCTATGCGAAAGGCTGCATCCGGGTTGCCACAGGCCATTTTGGTGTGTGACCCCGCGTCGGAGATCAAGGCATAAGTTTGAGCTTCGCTACCGGTGCCGGCGGTAGTTGGAATTCCAATCATCGGCAGTAGCGGGAGCTTCGCTTTGCCGTGGCCCCGGTAATCGCGCATCTCGCCGCCATTGGTAAGCAGAAAGTTGATCCCCTTGGCGCAATCGAGCGAACTGCCGCCGCCGAGTCCAATTATTGAGTCGATGTTTTGCGCAGAGGCGAGAGTAGCGCCGTTAGCGACCATTGCGCTGTCGGGATTCACGTCAAAGTCGTGAAAGGGAACAGTTTCGATCCCCGAGCGACGCAAAGGCGCGAGAGCTTCATCAACGTGTCCTGAGGCGACGAGTCCGTGATCGGCAACCAACAAAGTGCGCTGAAACCCGAGTTCGTGAGCCAGTTCGCCGAGGCGTTCAATCGTGCCGGCTCCGAAGACTACGCGCGTTTGCAGTTGGAAGTCGAAGGAGTTCATTAAAAAGTCCGCTTCGCGGCTGCCCGACCCCGGCTGCTGAAGTTCACCTGGAAGGCGTTGCTGGCTTAGCTGCCGGCGTTGCCGCAGGCGGTGCAGGCTTTGCTGCCGGGGCCTCGGCCAACGCATAAAGTTGATTGCGGTTTGAAATATAGATGGCTCCGTTTGCCGGGACGGCGGTCGAGTAAACGGAACTGCCCATGTTGATTTCGGCAATCACTTTCTTCGTCTTGCCTTCCTGCATGATCACGACGTCACCATCTTCGTCACCCAGATAAATCCTGCCATCAACCAGCAATGGCGAGCCCCAAACTGCTGCAAAGAGATCGTGGACCCAATAGACCTGTCCGGTCTTCGCATCGAGCGCATGCAGGAAGCCGCTAAAATCAGGCTGGTAAACAACACCATCCTTGATTGCTGGAGTGGAAATCGAACGTCGAATCTTGTCGTAGTGCCAGACCATTCCAGTCTTGGTAATGTCGCCGCGCTTGGTTGCGTCGATGCAGTACATGTGGCCCACACCCTCGCCGTGCTCCGGATCCTGGCCGTTGGCAATGTAAACTTTCTCTTCGAAGATAACCGGCGTGCTAATCACTTCATTCCGCGTCTTCGGCCAAACAGAATCCTTCGGATTGAGATCAAACTCCCAGAGCTTCTTGCCTGTCAGCGCCTCGTAACCGCGGATCCAACCGTCACCCTGTCCATGGACCACCTGCAGGACGCCACCGATTGTGCCGACCGTCGGCGAACACCACTGACCATGCAGGATGCGCTCCTGAACTGAGTTGTCTTCCCACACGAGCTTTCCGGTCTTCTTGTTGACCGCGATGAGCGCGGGTGTCTTCGGCGATGGCACGTTGACGTGGCTTTCATCCTGACCATTCGAAGTGCTGATGAAGATCAAATCGCCATGAGATACGGGCGAAGAGTTGGCTAGGTTATGGGGCAGTGCGCCGAGCTCTTCGATCATGTCGTAACTCCAGACCACGTCGCCATTGAAATCGCCAGTCAACTTTTCATCGGTCACTGGTCCATCGTTTTCTTTGTCGCGAAAACCCTGCGTGTCGAGACAAACCAGTTCAGCGCGATTCGAAACGTAGTAAATCCGATCGCCTTCTACCAGCGGAGACGAAGCGACACCCTGATAAGGCCAATCGTTTACGCGGCCGGCTGCCAGCTTGTCGTGGACCATCTGCCACATAAACTCGCCGTCGGACTCGCGAAACGCCATCACGACGCCTTTGTCGCCCGTCAATTTTGGGTCGCGCAGTCCTTCATTGTTAGTGCCGACAAAAACCATTCCGCCGGAGACGACTGCGTTGCCGTAAGTTTGCGAACCTAACTGTGCTACCCACTTCACGTTCTTCTTCGTCTTGACGTCCCAGGAGATGGGCAGTCCCTTCATGTTAGAGATCATGTTGCGATCGGGAGTGCCGCCCCACATCGGCCAATCGCCCTTGCCTGGATCGGAAGCCGCGGCAAAAGGAGAAAGGAGACAGGAGACAGAAGTCAGAATGACAACTGCGAACACGGCCCTGCCTAGTATCCTCCGGCGATCAATTAGGCGAAAACGACTTCGGGATTCTGACTTCTGAATTCTGACTTCTGTTTTTTTCATTTGTTCGCATACACCTTCAAGTTATCAAAATAGATTTCCGCGAGCGCATTGCCAAAGATGCCGGGGGCGCCCTGACGATTCGGGATAGGATCGATCCGTTCGATCATCCAGGCCGACGGTTCAGTCTCGCCCACCGCCCACACTTTCCCGCGAGCTCTCACTTTCCCATCCGGCAGGTTCTCGACCTCAAGCTTCAACCGATACCAGGTGTCAGGCTTCCATGCGAAAGGGATCGTGACTGTGCGTTCAGTTTCCGGCTGCCACGGCTCAAGGTGAAGCTTTTGACTGTTGCCATAAAGAGCCAGCACGTAGCGCTGAGCGATCACTCCTGCGTCACCCTGTTGCCGTCGCCGTACGGTTGCAAAGACATCGCCCTCGACGGTGTAATTTGCCAAATCAGACGGACCAAAATAAGCGCGGGCCCGGCTCAGGAGTGAAGAACCCTCAGTCGTTTTGACAAAGACCTTGGTGCCGTTAACTTCGCGAACCGTAAACTTCAACGTCGCATTAACCCACGTCGGCGGAATCGTGTTAACCGCCAGCGCATCGAAGTTTTCACTCCATGGCAAAGGCGGAAAGACGCGCACTCCAGCGGCTCCGGTGACACCGCCGACAGTCGCTTTTACCAGCCCGGCTTGCGCGATTGCGTCTGTTGCGACGCTTAGTTCGCCGTTGGCGATAGTGCCTTTTAGTTGATCGAGCGACCAGTTTGCCGATGCTTCTTCACGAATAAAATTTCCCTGTGCGTCGAAGAGACGAACGCGAAAGTTAACTTTGCTGCCGGGTTTGAGAATTAATTCGGTCGGGACAACCTGTACATGCGAAACCGGATTGGTCGAAACGGCAGTCGCCGCCGCTGGCGCATTTTGTGATGCTGACTTCTTCTTGCCAATCGCATACAAGGTCGAGTCTGAGACTAAAAAGATCCGCCCGTTTGAAACTGCTACGGAAGCAATGATGGCTTCGGGGATTGCGCCTGTGCCGAGTTGATCCTCGTCAAGAATCTTTGCCCCCGTCGCTGACGGTTCCAGTATGAAAAATTTTCCGTTCTCAGTCCCAACATAAAGCTTGCCGTCGGCTAAAACGGGCGAAGCCTTCTGAATTGTCCCCAGGTTTTGCAACCAGAGCTGTTTGCCGCTGGCCACGTTAAACGCGGCGATGTTGGCGCCGTTGTCCACGTGGTAAAGGCGATCACCGTCAAGCACCGGCGATGAGAAACCGCCCTGCCAACCGTAGAGACTCCACTTAACCTGGTCCTTCTTGATTTCGCCTTTCGAGCCGGCGTCAACTGCAACCATCATCCCCATTTCGCTCGAGTCGAGGTTTTCCTCGCTGTGCGTCAGAATTGCGGTTGTTCCGTGGACCACCACGCCTGTGTTCAGACCACGCTTGCTGATTTCATACTTCCAGACAGGTTCGCCGGTCTGCGGCTTGATCGCGTGAGTAACGCCGTCGCTCGCTCCCTGGATCAGCAAGCGCATGCCATTGACAGTGGCGATGATTGGCGGAGCGTAAGTTGTATCGTAGGGGCGTCCACCAGGCGCGCTTATGTAGACTGTGTCACCGGTCTTTTTATCGAAGGCCATGAAGCGATGAGCGCCGCGTCCGTGTGGGCCCCACTGGAAAGTCACACCGCTAATGATGACGAGGTCGCCGTCGACAATCGGAGAGACTGTGCGGCCGCCATGAGTGGTGAGTAAGCCGAAGTCTTCTCCCAGCGAGCGCTCCCACAAAACCTTTCCCTGGTTGTTCAATGCCAACAGTGTTCCACCCACGCCGAAGACGAAAACATTTCCGCTAGATGGATCACCAACCGGCGACGCCCACCCGACTCGATGCGCCGGCACATCGCTTAAGTAAACGTTGAAGCGGTGTTCCCAAAGTAGCTTGCCGGTATCAGCGTCGAAGCAAAGGACGCGTTCCTGCTCCATCTCGCCTTTGCCGGCTGTGTTTTGCAGATAGACGCGATTGCCGACAACGATCGGCGCGGAGCGTCCACCGAAGGGGACCTTCCAGGCGAGGTTGTCGCCCCCGGGAGACCATTTCGTCGGCAGGCCTTTTTCCAGCGAGATACCATCGCGCCCCGGCCCGCGCCATTCAGCCCAATCGCTCGCAAAAGCGGCGGCAGATGCTGACGCGATGAGTATCAGACACAGCAAAGAATTCAGGAAAATGGAAAGGAGCTTAGTCATTTTGGATTTCCATCATTAACCTTGGGCATACCGCGCCCCGAAAAAAAATGTATCGTGCTAGTTAGTTCGGAAAAGATGCGCCAGTGCAACCTTAAAGATGTAGAATACGTATTCTCGCGTTGCAGCAATCTCGCTTTTTCCCGGCGGCGAATCTTTTACCAGTTGAATTTAACACTTGGTGTTGTACTCCCAAAAGCGCGGAGGGGTTTCATGAACTTGAAGGCGACGGTTCTTTTCGTGTTTCTGCTGCTGCTAACTCCGGCAGCCACACTCGCTCAGGACAACAAACAACAATTAAACGATCAACTGTGGGAAGCCGCACGCGGTGGCGACGCTGCTGCGGTGACGGCGCTGCTGGACAAGGGCGCTGACGTCAACGCGAAATTCCGTTACGGCGCCACGGCGTTGTTTAAGGCAGCCGAACGCGGAAATGTCGACGTGGTCAAAGTGTTGCTCGCGCGCGGCGCTGACGCCACGGTCAAGGACACCTTCTACGGAGCGACTGCGATGACCTGGGCGCTCGACAACAAACACGTCGAGGTCGTGCGCGCTATCCTTGAGAAGGATGCGACGAGTGTTGCCGACGTGTTGATGTCGGGAGTGAGAGAAGGGGACGCTACGCTCGTGGAGGTGGCGCTCGCGCGCGGCACAGCGAAACCTGAAACACTCACCGCCGCGCTCGCCGCAGCGCAAAGCGACAAAGAGAAAGCCGCGATCGCCGAGATGTTGAAGAAGGCAGGCGCATTGCCGCCTCACGAAGTTGATGCGACAACGCTGCAGTCTTACGTTGGAAAATATAAAAACGAACAGGGCACCGAAATCTCAGTCACATCGAAAGACGGGAAATTGTCAATTGTGTCACCCGGGCAACAGCCGCTCGAGCTGATGGCGGTGGACAACGTCACGTTTCGCCCACCGGCGTTTGATGGTGTGGTTATCACAGTAAATGTCGAAGGCGGCAAGGTTACTGGACTCACATTAAAGCAGCGCACGACTACGCAGGTGTTTAAGAGAGTGGAAGACGTCAAGTAGTGCGGGACCGGTCAACCCGATCCATTTTCCATTCGTCATTTCTCATTTCTCGTTTTTCATTGGCTATTTAAATCATTGGCTATCTAAAGATGGGCCAGCTCGTAACATTAGCTGTATAAAAATGACAACTGACAAAATGATAAATGACGAATGGAAAATGGATTCGGTTGGCTGTTGAGATTCAGTTTCGTCGTAACAGGAGGAGTGTCCCCCGAATGCAGTTCAGCTCTGTAAAACGACTTTCTGCGGTCATCGCTACGTGCATCATCGGCGTTTCCATGATGCACGCGCAGACCACACGGCGGACGCCCACGATTGACGACCTGTTAATGATCAAGTCCGCGGGTGGCCCGCGCATCTCGCCCGATGGCAAGTGGGTGGCTTACACCGTCTCCGAAACCAATTTCAAGAACGACGCTTACGTCTCGCAGATCTGGGTGGCTGAGTCCGAAACGGGCCGCACTTTTCAGCTCACGCGTGGCGAGAAGTCCGCCGGCAATGCACGCTGGTCGCCCGACAGTTCCTGGCTGGCTTTCACCAGCGATCGCGTCGGAGATAAGAACCAGCTCTTCGCTATTCAACCAGGTGGCGGCGAGGCAGTGCAGTTAACCAAATCGGAAACCGCGGTTGGTGGTTTCTCGTGGTCTGAGGACGGCAAACAGATCGCTTATCTCGCCACGGAACCTGTGCCGCAGGCTTTGAAGGACCGGAAAGAGCAGCTCGGGGATTTTGAAGTAGTGCGTCGCGAGTACACCCACCTGCATCTCTGGACGCTCAATGTCGCCGAGGCCATGTCCGCGCCCGTCGTCGGCAAGCAACGGACTAAGAATAAGGAGTTTAGTATCGGATCCGGAAGTTGGTCGCCGGATGGAACGCGTATCGCATTTGGGGCTACTGTCAATCCTGATCTGATCCAGGGTGTAACGTCAGATATCTACGTGTTGACTTTGGCTGATGACTCGGTGAAGAAGGTTGTGGGCCAGCCGGGCCCCGACGTCGATCCACGCTGGTCGCCGGACGGAAAGCAACTCGTTTTCAGTACGTCGATGGGCCGGACCATTTACTTCCACGCAAACTCACGATTGGCGATTGTACCGGCTGAGGGTGGCACTCCGCGCTCGATCACCGACGGCTTTGATGAGCAGCCGGGCTTTGTAGATTGGAACGCTGGCGGGGTTTACTTTTCAGGCCTCGAGAAAACCGCGTCACACCTTTATCGAGTCGATCCGGCAACCGCGAAAATTACGCGCGTGTCTGGTCCAAATGATTTGATGGCTGGCGGGTTCACTCTGACGCGAGATGGACGCCGGGTGGCTTTCAGTCTGAGCTCACCGACGACGCTTCAGGAAGTTGCGATCTCGGACGTCGATCGTTTTGCGCCGAGCACGCTTACGACCATGACGGAACAGGCGAAGCAGTTTTTGTTGGGTTCGCGCGAAGTGATTTCCTGGAAGAGTCAGGATGGAGCGACGATCGAAGGTGTGTTGATTAAACCGGCCGATTTCGATCCGGCAAAGAAGTATCCGCTTTTGTGCATCATCCACGGAGGACCCACCGGCGTCGACCGGCCTGCGCTACTCGGGCCGGATACGCGCTATTACCCTTCTGACATTTGGGCTGCCCGCGGCGCATTGATTCTCAAGATCAACTACCGTGGCAGTGCCGGCTACGGCGAAAAGTTTCGTCAGCTCAATGTGCGCAATCTCGGCGTGGGCGACGCCTGGGACGTGCTGAGCGGCGTTGAGCATCTCATCAAGAAAGGCTGGGTCGATCCGGCGCGCGTTGGCTGCATGGGCTGGAGTCAGGGTGGTTACATTTCGGCATTCCTGACAGCCGCATCCGATCGATTTAAAGCCATTTCTGTCGGCGCCGGAATTTCAAACTGGGCCACCTATTATTACAACACCGACATCACGCCGTTTACGATTCAGTACCTGGGCAAAGATCCGGCGGCCGACGCCGAGATCTATCTGAAGACCTCGCCAATGTCCTACATCATGAAGGCACGCACGCCGACACTTATTCAGCACGGCGAAAACGATCGTCGCGTGCCGATTGCGAACGCGTATGAACTAAGGCAAGGCCTCGAAGATCGCGGTGTGAAAACCGAGATGGTGGTTTACAAAGGTTTCGGTCACGGAATAACGAAACCGCGCGCGATGCGAGCGGTGATGACCCATAACCTGGTTTGGTTTAATCATTATCTCTGGGGCGATGCGCTTCCGGATCTCGCGAACCTGCCGTTGCCAAAGAAAGATGAAACGAAGAAAGACGAGAAGAAGGACGGCGGTAACTAGTCGAAGAGATCCACGAAATTACCTGAAATGCATTGGTATCGTTTGGTGATGTAGTGGATGGTCTGGTCATACGGGTACACAAGAGTTGGAGAAAACAACATGAGTCGCAGTTCAAGAGCACTATTTGGTTTGTTTCTCACCTTCGCGGTTGGAGGTGAAATTTATGCCCAAACGAACTGGCCGCAATTTCGGGGGCCCGGCGCAACTGGCGTGTCTGAAGGAGGCCCGGCACCGGCCACCTGGAACGCAGAAAAAGCCACGAACCTCAAATGGAAGACCGCGATCCCCGGGCTGGGCCATTCCAGTCCGGTAACGTGGGGCAATAAGATTTTCGTTACCACAGCCGTTTCAAGCGCGGCAAAAGACGAGACACGTTTTGGTCTCTACGGTGATGTCGCTCCGGTGAAGGACGATCCCAAACACACCTGGAAAGTTTATGCGCTTGATAGCCAGACAGGGAAAATTCTCTGGGAGCGCGTGGCGTCTGAAGGCATGCCGAAGGTCAAGCGTCATCCCAAGTCGACGCACGCCGATTCAACGCCGGTAACGGATGGAAAATACCTCGTGGCTTTGTTTGGGTCAGAAGGGTTGTTTTGTTACGACCTCAAAGGCAAGTTGCTGTGGAAACAATATCTCGGCGTCCTCGATTCGGGTTGGTTTTATGATCCTGACTACCAATGGGAGCATGGCAGTTCACCAATCATTTACAAGAACCTTGTCATCATCCAGGCGGACGTGCAGAAGAATTCCTACATTGCGGCTTACGACATCAAGACGGGAAAACAGGTCTGGAAAACGGTGCGTGACGAAATCTCTTCCTGGGGTACGCCGACTGTTTACGAAGGCAAGGCGCGCGCTGAGTTGATTGCCAACGGTTCCAAGGCCGTGCGCGGTTACGATCCACTAACTGGAAAAGAACTGTGGCGGCTGTCGCCGAATTCCGAAATAACTACGCCCACTCCTTTCGTGGCCCACGATCTGATTTTCGTAACCAGCGGCTACGCGCCTATCCAGCCGATCTACGCGATCAAGCCCGGCGCGAATGGCGACATCTCGCTGAAAGAAGGTACGGAGTCGAATGAGTTTATCGCCTGGAGCAAAAAACGCGGTGGGCCGTATATGCCAACTCCAGTCGTCTATGGCGATCATCTTTACACCTGTTCGAACCAGGGGGTGTTGACCGCTTACAACGCGCGCACCGGTGAACGCGTTTATCAGGAACGACTCGGCGGTAAGGGCGGAGCGTTTACCGCGTCTCCGATTGCTTCGGATGGCAAGATTTATCTCTCGAGCGAAGACGGCGACGTGTTTGTAGTTAAGGCTGGAGCGAAGTATGAATTGCTCGCGACAAACCCGGTCGGCGAAGTAATGATGGCAACGCCGGCGATGAGTGGTGGCGTATTCATCGTGCGCGGAGTCAAGCATCTCTTTGCCTTCGGCGTGCCTGCGGCCGCTAAGACTGCCAGGAAATAGATGTAACGCAAACTGCTGCCACCCCACGCGGGTTACCCGCGCGGGGACTCCGGGTGGTTTGCGGTCAGTTTTAAAATATCCACCTTCATATAAACCATTTCCGCAAATTAATAGTTTGCGTTACCTAAACGAGGAAACCCCAACATGAAATTTTCCAAACGCATTAGCACGGCCCTGGTCATCACCTTTCTCCTGACCATCACGCTTATTAATTCCGCCGCCGCCAAGGTTTCGTCAAACTGGCCGCAGTGGCGTGGTCCAAATGGAGGCGTTTCGGTAGAGAAAGGGCTGCCAGATGAATGGAGCAATACGAAAAACGTGAAATGGAAGACTCCGATTGCCGGCCGCGGCCATTCGTCTCCGATTGTTTGGGGCAAGAAGATTTTCCTGACAACTGCCCTTGATGGCGAAGCGATCGCCGGTCGCAAGCCAGGGGTCACGCATAAGATGTCGGACGGCAGCGACTTCGTTCACCCCGACGCGGTGGGCGCCGATTTGATGCACACCTTTAAAGTTATCTGCCTCGATCAGACGACCGGCAAGATTCTCTGGGAACGTACAGCCTACGAAGGCCCCGTCCACGATAGCCGGCATAAGAAAGCAAGCTTCGCTTCGTCCACGCCCGCTACCGACGGAAAGTATGTATTTGCGTTCTTCGGATCGGAAGGGCTCTACGCCTACGACTACAAAGGCAAGCTGATGTGGAAGCAGAACCTCGGCAAGCTCGGCACGGCCAGCGTTGGCTACGGCGTGTCGCCGATTCTGTATAAGGATTTCGTGATCATGCTGTGTGACGACAGTGGCGGAAATTCGTTTATCGCTGCGTATGACAAACGCACCGGTAAAGAAGCATGGCGTGTAGCTCGAAAGGTGGATATCACCTGGAGCAGTCCGGTGCTGGTCCAAACGTCGAAGGGCACTGAGCTGGTCGCAGGGGCGGCAGAAGCGATCATCGCTTACGATCCGGCCACCGGCAAAGAACTCTGGCGGCACAAGGGTCTCGCCAGTAATGCGGTGCCAACTCCCGTGGTCCTTAACGATTTGGTGATCGTCACATCCGGATATCCAGCGAAGATCGCTCTCGCCCTTCGGGCCGGCGGCACCGGCGACGTAACCGGCACACCGCAACTCGTTTGGTCCTATAACAAGGGCACGGCCTATGTTCCTTCGCCAATTCTCTATGGCGATTATGTCTACCTGACTACGGACCGCGGATTGTTAACGGCCCTCGAAGTAAAGACTGGCAAGGTGGTTTACGAAGGCGCGCGACCCCCGAAGGCCGTGTTGTTTCAGGCTTCGCCGGTAGCCTTCGAAGACAAAATCCTGATGACCAGCGAAGAAGGCGACACTTACGTGATCAAAGCCGGCCCCAAACACGAAGTGATTCGCACAAATTCGCTTGGCGAGGCAGTAGCTGCCTCTCCCGCGATAGCCGATGGGAAAATCTACCTTCGCGGCGACAAGCACCTTTACGCGATTGGCAGGTAAGGCAGAACGGAACAACCTGAGGGGTAACTGCGTCTAACTGTTAACTTCGTATAATTGGAAGCGTTTAAGAAGTAGAGCGCAGGTTTCGCAGATGACGCAGATTCACCAGGGTGAGCCGTCACGTCGGTCTGTTGTCAACGTGATCGCACTTGGTTAATCTGTGGAGTCTGCGTAATCTGCGGATAGTTTTCAGGTAACACCCCAAAGGAGTTCGAAGATGTTTGCATCCGAAGAATCAACCCCATGGTATCGCTCGTTGACGGGTCTAATTGCGGCGGCGGTGCTCCTCCCGCCTGTGGGACTCGTTTTGCTCTGGATGCGACGGGAGACGGCGACAAAAACAAAGATTCTGGCGACTGTTGGCCTCGTAGTGCTCGGCGCCGGTTATTTCTACGCGTTTAGTGTTTGGCGAAAAGTCAGCATTAACGATGCTCACTATGCGGCCCTCGAGCAGGATCGGGCGCGCCAGCAAGGTCTCGACAGTACCGCAGCATTACAAACCAATCCTGCACAACCAGGCTCTGCTGCAGCATCACCGCAAGCAGGAGCTGTGAATCCAACGAACCCTACCGCAACTTCTGAAATAGCTTCAGCTCACGCCACGAGAAATTATTGGACCAACTTTCGCGGTCCCAACCGTGATGGCCGTTACGACGAGATGCCGGTGCTCACGCAGTGGCCGGCAGGAGGGTTAACTCCGGTTTGGAAACAACCGGTCGGCCTTGGGTGGGCGTCGTTTGTTGTCGCGGATGGACGCGCATATACCATTGAACAAAGACGCAGCCAGGAAGTCGTCGCTGCTTACGATGTAAACAACGGGCGCGAACTATGGAAGCAGGGTTGGAACGCATCGTTTGCTGATTCCACCGGTGATGGTCCTCGCGCCACGCCCACGTGGGACGAAGGCCGAATTTATGCGCTGGGCGCGACTGGGGAGTTGCGATGCCTCGAGGCAAAAACTGGGGGCGTCGTCTGGGGAAAAAATATTCTGAGCGACAATGGAGCTACGAATATTTCGTGGGCCATGGCTGCTTCGCCGCTGATTGTTGATGACAAAGTGATCGTAATTCCCGGCGGTTCCGGTAACAAATCTGTCGTTGCCTACAACAAGATGACCGGCGCCCCGGTTTGGAGATCACAAAACGATACGGCCGCCTACGTTTCGCCAATGCTGGTGACGCTGGCTGGACGCCGGCAAGTGATCGTAGTGAGCGCAACTCGCGCAATGGGCCTTGCTCCCGAAGATGGCTCCCTGCTTTGGAGTCACACCTGGGACACTGACATGGGCATCAACGTTTCGCAGCCAATCCTCGTCGGCAGCAATCGGTTCTTCATCTCCGCCGGATACGGCAAGGGTGCCGCCCTCGTGGAAATCTCAGGGAGCGGAAAGAATTTCTCATCCAAAGCGATCTGGGAAAACATAAACATGAAGAACAAGTTCAACAGCTCCGTGCTGCACGAGGGGCATGTCTACGGATTGGATGAAGGAATTCTGACTTGCCTTGATGTGAGTACGGGCGCGCGAAAGTGGAAGGGCGGCCGATACGGCTACGGGCAGGTGATCCTCGCTAGTGGACACCTAATCGTTACGAGTGATGCGGGTGAACTTGCGCTCGTAAAGGCGTCGCCGGATCAGTACACAGAAGTCGCGCGGTTCGCGGCTCTGGAAGGAAAGACCTGGAATTACCCGGCGATCGCGGGTGGAAAACTCCTGGTGCGCAACGCGACGCAAATGGCCGCTTACAACATCGCCGCCAATTGAGAGTTGCCGGCCGCGCTACAGCTCGACATACCGCGACAGGGTAGTGCCCTAATTTGAATTACTCCTCTGCGTGGTCTCAGCGTTCTCTGCGACTTGGCGGTTAATATTGCTGCCAACACACTCACCGCAGAGACGCAGAGCGCGCCGAGTTAACGCAGAGAATTGAAAGTAGGTCACTATCCGCGACAGGCTGGGCTTCCTCTCAGCTCGGCATTCGACGCATAATACCGCCTCACGGAGTAATACCTATCCTGCCAGTTCATTTCAATTAGAAGTTAGTCTTGTGCGGTTTTTGTTCGACCCGTCTGCGTGAATAGAGGAGGATTGCGCCAGTGCATGTCCGTTCATTGCGATCAGACGAGGAGCTGCGCCGTTATGTTGACTTCGGTCAGGAAGTCTATGACCAGAACCCTAACTGGGTTCCACCCGACACTCATCATCTGACGCAGCTGCTGAGTGGCCAGAGTGCCTTCGGTGCGCAGTCAGAGGTTCAAGCCTTCTGGTGTGAGGATAATGGCCGCGTTTTCGCTACCATCACCGCCGTCAGGGATGAGACCTATGTTCGGCACTGGAACGAACAGCTGGGACATCTGCTGTTTTTTGAAGCGCTCCCCGGTCATGACGACGCAGTCGCCGCACTTTTCCAGGCAGCAGGGAATTGGCTTCGCGACCGCGGCTGCGAGGCCGCGCGTTTGTCGTTTCTTGCCGGCTGGCAGATGCCATTGACGATTGACGCTTACGACGAAGTGCCGACAATTTTTCACACATACAATCCTGCGTATTATCACAGCTACATCAAGAACGGCGGGTTTCGAACCGAATACGGTGTGGTTCAATACCAAGTTGACTTCACCCCTGAATTGGCTCGACGCTACGGTGAGATGGTCCAGAGCGCCACTGACTCTGGGATAGCCCTCCGCACCTGGAACTTCGACCAGCTCGAAGAGGAAAACCAGATTTTCACGGACGTTGCCAACGAAACCTTCAGGTCGCACTGGGGATTCAGCCCGATGCCGGCGGTCGGTGTGCGCGGGCTTACTGTGGAGTTGAAAGATTTCCTGGTGGCCGACTTCACAGCGTTTGCCGAAGCCAAAGGGCAAACTGTCGGCGCCGTTTATTCACTGCCCGATTTAAACCAGGCACTTCACCGGATGAGAGGCAAGACCATTGAAGAAAACTTTCCCGAGTTTCAACGGCACCTCCAGGCCATTGATCACGGGGTGCTCCTAATTATCGGCGTAAAGAAGGATTATCGCGGGCGTGGTGTGAATCTCGCGCTCGCGGCAAAGAGTTATTTGGGAATGATCGAGCGTGGTTACAAAACCGGGAGCTATACAGTCGTACTTGACGACAACTGGCCCTCTCAGCGCACTGCCGAAAAACTAGGCGCCCGCGTCGCCAGAAATTTCAACATCTACCGAAAAGAGCTGTTGAAGTGACAGTCAATTGATCGGAAGGAAGTTAAACGCCGCGGCCCCATCATCTTTTGAATGTCTACCCACCACCTAGTCGTTAATTTCAAAATCGCTGACAGCCATCGCTAGCATGGACGCACTCGGAAAATGGTTTAGACAGCATCTGTGGGCTGCCTTCCTCGCGCATCAGGCAGTTCTCTTCATCATTGTCATTTCGTTTCTTTGGTCGGTGAGCCGACTCACGGGCAGGACCATTCATCTTGGTAAAGATCCGGTTGGGTTAGGAGATGGAGCAGCGGCCGTAGTTTTGGCTGTTGCCGTAATTCTTTTAACCAGCATCTTCTATCGCTGGATAAAAAGAGACGGTGGTCCATCGTTGGGAATTGCTCTGACACCGCGTCGCGTAGTGGAGTTGCTTGTTGGCTTGTTGATCGGAGCGGTCTTTTTCGTCGCACCCTGGGCAAGCGCTCTCTGGCTGGGAACAGCGTCAATACATGATCGCATCACGGCGCATTTTGACCGTTTCACGGTGGTTCGAATTCTGGCCGTGGCGTTTTTCATGCTTCTGCTTCAAGCGGTCATGGAGGAAACGACTCATAGGGCTTTCCCGATGAGATTGTGGGAGCATCGTTCCCTCGCGTTTCGCATGTTGGTCCCCTCCGTTTTCTTTGTCGCAATTCACCTCGTAAGCGAAGACTTCAATCTTGAACGCGCCGGCGTTTTGTTTTTGGTAGGTCTTATTCAAAGCGTTGCCTACGCACTCACCGGAAACATCTGGTTCGCCTCAGGACTGCATGGAGGAGCGAACATTGCCAGTTTCGCAGTCACCGGTTTGTGGCACGCCGGCGCTGTCGTGGCCCTCGTGGGCCGGCCCACTATTCCGTATTGGGCTCCAGGTATGATAATGCTTGCCGTGTTTAGCACAGTCTTGGTTTTGATGAGAAGAACAAGGGCCCGGCCTGCAGTGCCCACCCAGTTAGTGGTCTGAAGTAGGCGATTGTCGCCTTTAAGTTTTCCGTGAAATGAATCAAGAGGATCGAAATAAACTACTTCGCTGGCTGCTTCGACTCATCGGGTTGCTCGAAGCGCTGGCCTTCATCGCGGTGGTGA
Source organism: Pyrinomonadaceae bacterium (assembly GCA_963724185.1). Taxonomy (GTDB): domain Bacteria; phylum Acidobacteriota; class Blastocatellia; order Pyrinomonadales; family Pyrinomonadaceae; genus PSRF01. The sequence goes on from CAVRTN010000004.1 coordinate 2,177,224, forward strand.
TGCCTCGCTCGTGGATGGAGGCTTCTCACGTCTGGCTTGGCCTCGGGCAGATGCCTGAAGGATCGGTGCTCATGTTCATGATCCGTCAAGCTTCCTACAACTCCGGAATGCATGGAATCTTTCTCTGGATCATCGCTTCAGACCTGAAACGATTTCGCCCTTTTGTCTTGCTCAACGGCTTCTCATTCTTGTTAGCCGGTCCCATATTCTTTGTCATCGATTACACAGCTGGTATGCCCTGGTGGTGGGCGGCGGTCGATGGGCCATCGCTTTCTTTGATGGGCGCGGCGATGCTCTGGCTCAGCCGCGAGAATTAAGACTACGACTTCGCAATAGGAACCATTATGAGATCAACGAAAACATTTTTCACGATCGCCTGCCTCGGATTGGTTTTCGCCAGTACCGTCGAGGCGCAACAGCCTAAGAAGGAAACTATGAAACAGCAGCCAAAGGTGGAATACCTTACTACGCCGCGCCCGCGCCCGGCGCCGTTCTCTGACGCAGTAAGAGTCGGAGACATGCTTTATCTCTCCGGAAAACTTGGGACGGATAACTCCGGCAAGCTCGTTCCAGGAGGTATCCAGGCGGAGACAAGGCAGACGATGGAAAATATAAAAAGCCTGCTCGAGCGCAGCGGTTCATCATTGGACCACGTGGTGAAGTGCACTGTGATGCTCGCCGACATGGGCGAGTGGGGCGCGATGAACGAAGTTTACGTGACCTTCTTTGCCCCGGATCGCAGGCCCGCACGCAGCGCATTTGGCGTGAGCGGTCTTGCTTTAAATGCGCGCGTTGAGATCGAGTGTATGGCGACGATTAAGTAATTAGGAGAACAGGACGCGTTTGCGGAACTCGGCTTCCAGAACCTGAAATCTTCGCTGTGTTTCTCGCTTTTGCCGCAAGCACACTAAGCTCTTCGCAAAGATCGTTAAGCAAACTGTTTTCAAGAGTTGGTGAACATACTGGTCCTCTGTATCGTAAGCCAGACCGAGGTAAATGAATCATGTATTGCTCATCCTGCGGAGCCGAAGTGACCAAAGATTTGAGCTACTGCAATCGTTGCGGGGCCAATCTCAAGCCGCTGGCGGTCCCAACCGGCGTGGCGCCTCCTAAGCTGGTCGGCGCGGCGTGGGCGATTTCAATTGCAGTCACCCTCGTGACACTGCTTGGCTTCGGCATGGTGTTTGGCGTGGTGATGACGCTGATTGAGCGAGGAATTAATCTGTCGCCAGGCGGAATGGCACTCGTTTTCTTCGCGCTATTTTTCATATTCATGATCGTCGCGCTGCTGATCCGTCAATTGGCCCGAGTCCTTAGCTTGCCGCAACTGGCCGTTGAGGCTACCTCGCCGGAAAAGCCTCGAATTGTCGAAGTTGTTGTTCCTGAGATTGGAGCGGCACGAGTGCCGGCGGCGAGCGTCACTGACCACACTACCCGAACGCTTGACCCGGTTCACCGCGAGCGCGATACCCAACGGTCCTGAGCCTTTGGGCTAATCAGCGCGAGGGTTTTTTGACTTGAGACGACTCGGTAACAACGCACTGCCAACGACCATCACGCTTCACCCAAACATCGATATAGCGCCACCATTCCGTAGTTTCCACGCCGTCTTTTTTTGACTTGATTTCATCAACCGCGATCAGCACCGCGGTGTCGCCATAGATGCGTACGTCAAACTCACTACTTTGGGCCGAGACAATATCGTTGCGAGTAGATTTGATGTGGGCCAGGTACGCTGCTTTGGGTAGGCCTGACAGAGTAAACTCTGAAGCCAGGAGTTGATCGAGTGTGGCTGAATCATGTTTTACGATCGCCGCGTCCCACTGCCGCACGAGCGCTATCAATTCAGCCGCAACTTTTTCATCGCGATAGGATTCCTTGCTCTGCGCCGGCGCAACCAGAAAGGAAGCAATTGCAAGGAAGAGGATCCCTATAGTCTTTATCATTTCTTAAATCTCCACGGAGTTAGGCTTCATCGTTCATCAAATCCGACCATAACTTCTCAAGGCAGCACAAGAAAAACGATCCACGAACTAACACGAAATAGCTTTTACTTTCGTGTAATTTCGTGGATCGTTCAATTGGGTTGCAGCGCCAAGCCTGCGAGGTGTCGCTGCTTTCAAGCCGTTACCCTCGAGTACTAGAACAAAAGTTTAACGCCAAACTGGAGATGCCGCGGATCGCGCGCCGACGTAATCTGACCGAAGGTCGGCGAGCCCAGAAAATTGTCCGGCAGGTTAAGATTTGGATGGTTGAATAGATTGAACGCTTCGGCGCGGAGTTGCAGCTTGATGCGTTCCGACAGCGGCGCGTTCTTAACCAGCGAAGCGTTGAAACTGGTATAGCCTGGGCCTTCAAGAATATTTCGCCCGGCGTTGCCGAAAGTTCCAGGTGCGGGGAAAGCGAAGGCGCTTTGATTAAACCATTGACCGGCGGACCGATTGCTGAGATTCGGATTACCAACGACATTGGGCCGATCATTGGCCCCGAAACCGAGAATGGATCTTCCGGTGCCGCTGTTGTCGATTTCTGACAGAAGCGCAACCGTAAAAGGCCGGCCGGATTGGACCGTGACGATCCCGAAGGTTTGCCAACCACTCAGGAAGGATGAGAGCCATCCGGAGTCTGCAAGGTGGCGGCCACCTTTGCCAATTGGCAAGTCATAAGAATAGCTGGCTGAAAGGCGATGTCTTACGTCAAAGTTTGAACGGCCACGCTCTGCACGCGGGTTGTTGCTGTCCTGCGGAAAGTTTGGATCTCCAGCACTGCTGAAAAAGTTTGACGCATCGTCGATCGACTTGGCCCACGTGTACGAAACCAACGCCGCCAGGCCTCTTGAGAAGCGTTGCTGAAAACGGGCCTGAAGACTGTGGTAATTTGAGTTTGCGCGCGACTCGAGCAGATCGATGTCGTCAAACCTCGGATTCGGACGCGGCACAAAAGGCAAACCCGGAGGCAGCACGCTTGGCCCCGGTTGATTGATGTCGCGGGCGGTCAAGAGTTTCGTTCCTTTTGAGCCTACATAACCAAGTTCGAGCACGCTGCTGCGGCCTACCTCATGTTGCAGATTGAGATTCCAATGTTGCATGTAGGCCGTGCGCAGGTCGCGCTGGATCGCAAGAGCTGAATCAGGGAGGGGGAAAGGGAAGAACGAGGGGAAAGGATTGCTCAAGGTCAGTGGCAATCCCGGCAAAGAGAAAAAGATGTTGTTGTCGAAATAAGGCGAGTTGAAATAGAGCGCTTCTCCTGGCGAAAGCGCCGACTGGTCATAGTAAACTCCGTAGCCCGCGCGCACCACGGTCGCTTGTGATTCGCCGACGGTCCAGGCCAGGCCTACACGGGGAGCGAAGTTGTTCTTGTCCGCATGGAAGCCGCCGCGAGGAACTCCATTGGTTCCCACCTGTACGAGATTGCCTGTCGCCACGTCGTAAACATTCGATCGATCAGCTGTATCCACCGGCGGCGTGTTGAATTCGTAACGCAGCCCCGCTGTCAAGGTCAGTCGCTGGCTCACGCGAAAGCTGTCGTTAACGAAAAAATTGTAACTCTGGGTGCGCAGGTGCTGCGGGTTATCAACCCGGGCGACGCTGGCCAGTAGGGGAAAGCCCAGCAGCAGATCGGCCAGAGCATTGCCTGAGACTTGCGCGAAAGGCGAAAACGTAATGCGACCGCGCGATTCGACATCGCGGAAAGCATTCTGCTGGGCGAAGCGAAAGTCGACGCCAAACTTGATGGTGTGCACACCGCGAACGTAGTGGGCCGTGTCTAGAACCTGATAAACGTTCGTCACGCTGTTTTGAGGATTGTTGCCTTCGTCGCCAAGAGGAGAGAAGCCGGTGACGCTGAAATAAAGCTCAAGCCCGCGTCGCGCGGATTGGGCGAAATAGTCGGCAGGCCCAGATCCTGATTGCGCCGGCTGGCCTCCTGGTTTACCGAAGCAGCCACACGACTCAAGGCCACGCGAGTTTCGTTTACAAAGTTTGGTGTCAGGACCATGTTGAGCGCGACCATTACATTCTGACTGCGCCGCTTAACGTTGTCGCCAAATCCGGGCACAAGTGAAAACGTCGGACCCGTAAATGGTTCAAACAGCTTGCGGTCGCCGAAGCTATATCTGAACGTCAAATCTGTGCGGTCGTTGATCACCTGATCGAGGCGCGCGTCAAAACTGTTGTTGTCGTCGATTTGTGTAGGCGACGAGACAAAGTTTTGGAATGGCACGTTGCGGTTCGGCAGCGGATAGATTGCGGCAAGCGCCTGGCCAATTGGATGTTGGAAAGCTTGCGGCACTCGGTTTCCGGGAAAGCAGCCCGTTTGGTCGTTGGCATTGCACGGCGGCAATTGAAATGTGACCGGATCTCGCGGAAGAAAAGGGTTACTAACGAAGACTGGGTTGCCGAAGATATCGCGCGACTGCGAAAAATCACCGGCGCGTTCCAGCAACGTTGGCACATTGGTGACTCGCGTGATGCCTTCGCGCGAACGCGTGCCTTCATAGTCGCCAAAGAAAAATGTTCGATCGCGTTTGATTGGTCCACCGATCGAACCGCCAAACTGGTTGCGGATATATTTTGGTTTCGACTCGCCGGCCGGGGCGAAAAAGTTGCGCGCATCGAGCGCCGCATTGCGATGAAACTCGAAGAGCGAGCCGTGCAGATCATTAGCGCCCGACTTCAGCACAACGTTAACCTGTGCGCCCGGGTTACGCCCAAACGAAGCATCGTAACTGCTGGTCAACATTTCGAATTCGCGGATAGCATCCACCGGCGGACGCACCCCGAAAGTATTTAGTTTGGGATCAATGTTATAAACGCCATCGAGCAGAAAGTTATTACCATCTTCGCGCGCGCCGTTAACGCTAAAAGCGAAGTCTCCGCGCGCGGAACCTGCGGAACCCGGCGCGGCGGGCGCGGCCCCCGGCACCAGCAAAGTCAGTTCGTAAAAATTTCTGCCATCGAGCGGAAGGCCTTCGACCTGTCGATTCTCGATCACCGTGCCTAGTGAAGCAGAGTCCTTCTTCAGGACGTCGGCCGCGGCGACGATAGTCTGCGGCGCTCCCTGGATCGAGATTTCCATCCGTACGTCGGCACGCAGTTCCTGGTTAACCTGCAGCGAAATCGCCTCGACAAACTTTGTGAACCCCTGAACAGACACTTCCAATCTGTAAGCACCCGGCGGGAGCGAGGCGATTGCGAATTCACCTTCGGCGCCGCCGATTACCAAACGGGTCGCGTTTGTCTCGATATTGATCAGCTTGACCTCTGCGCCCGGGATGACGGCGTTGTTAGGATCTGTGATGGTCCCACGCAGCGATCCGCGATGCGTTTGCGCCTCGGCAATTGACGAAAAACAGAGAACCAACACGAGTAGGAGAGTTTTACCAAACATTGACATTGAATAGTCCTCTTACGAGATTTCGGAACTGATTGCGAAGAATCGTAGCCTGAAACTGAACTGCTACTTCATTATTACCAGAAATGCGAAAGTGATGTAAGTCCGCCCCGCTTGACAGTATTTACGATAATCGAAGAAAGCCGGCAAACGAGTCGTCTAAGAGATGCGTCTTAATCGGCAATGTGTGAAACTGATAGCTGCAGCATGCCGTATGAACGGTGACAGCCCGCATGATCTACCACGGAGCAAAACTTATGATGGACGTTTCGCGACTTTCGTTTCCAGCCTTCGCGCAGAGATTTTTCTGGATCGTTTTTCTGTTTTCCGTTTTCACGCTTAACGCCGCCGCTCAGACCAGTAGCGCGATAACTGGAGATATCAAAGATACCAACGGCGCCGTACTGGCTGGGGTAAAAATAACTGCGAACCACATCGACACTGGTCTTTCGCGGACTACTACGAGCGAAGCGGACGGAAGGTTCGTTTTTCCCGGCATGCCCGTCGGGGCTTATGAGCTGCGCGCCGAATCTGCGGGATTCGAGCCACTGGTTTTTCCCAACGTCAATCTGACAGTGAACGAAACCACCGGCGTCTCGCTGGTGATGAAAGTTTCCACGCTCAGCGCCGATGTCACGATCAACAGCGGCGAAGCCCTCGTGAATACGCAGACGCCGGAATTAAGTTATCTGGTGGGTGAACGGGCTATTCGCGAGTTGCCGCTCAACGGCAGAAATTATACGGACCTCGCCCTGTTGCAACCCGGTGTGATTGGCTATTCGCATCGCGACGGCGGATCAGTGGTGGCCCACGGTCTCGGCATGAGTATTAATGGACAGGATCCACGTTCAAACGTCTACCTGCTCGATGGCACGCCGCAAAATGATTTTACTAATGGTCCGGCGGGAAGCGCGGCGGGTACGGTGCTCGGGCGTTGAGACGATTCGCGAGTTTCGCGTGGAAGCAAATTCTTATGGCGCTGAGTTTGGGCGAAACTCCGGCGGACAGATCAACGCGGTTTCAAAATCGGGCACGAACACGTGGCACGGATCGGCTTATGAGTTTCATCGTAACGACAATTTCGATGCGCGAAACTTTTTCGACGCAGCTCAGAAACCGGAGTTCAAACGAAACCAATTCGGCGGATCGCTCGGTGGTCCAATCCAAACTGACAGATTATTTTTCTTTTTTGGTTACGAGTCGTTGCGAGAAAATCTTGGGCGCACGATTCGCACCGTAGTTCCCGATCTCGATGCGCGCCAGGGAATTATCACCAGTATCTGCCCGCCGAGTGCGCCAGGCGGGTGCGTTCCCGGCAGCGTTGTTCGCACCAACGTCGGCGTGAATGCGGCGGTCCGGCCCTACCTTGATGAATATCCGCTACCGAATGTTGGCCCTTCAAACGTCGTAGGCAATCTCGCGTCGCATGCGTTTGGATTTCAGCAGCAGGTGCGCCAGCATTTCCTGCAGGGACGCTTTGACTATATTCGGAGCGACAACTCGCAGTTTTTTGCGCGCTACACTTTTGACGATGCGGATCAGAGACTTCCAACAGACTTTCCACAGTTTCCGCGGACGTTTCTTTCGCGCAATCAGTTCTTCACTGGCGAGTACCGGCAAACGATATCTGCCAACACGCTCAACACGTTTCGGTTCAATTTCAGTCGCACGCGGATCGGACAAAATGTTGAAGCAAACACATCGACGACTCTGGCGCCATTCGTGCCCGGCCAGACCTTGTTAGGCGGCATCGATATCGGCGGCATTCCCGGACGATTTGGCCCACAGACCTCTGCGAATCTCCGGCTGACGCAAAATCTTTTCGGATTTGAGTATGGACTGACGCACAATCGCGGGCGTCATCTCATCAAGGCAGGCTCGGTGGTTGAGCGCTACCAGGACAACATGGTCAATCCCACCTTCAGCCTCGGCATTTTTACTTTCAACTCAGTTTCCGATTTTCTGCGAAACGTCCGGTCCGCTTTATCGGTATCTCGCCGGGCGGCGCCCTCGATCGTTACTGGCGCTTTACCATGGCCGGCTTCTACATTCAAGACACGTTTCGCGCGCACCGGCGCCTAACGCTCAATGGCGGTTTGCGCTACGAAGCCGCAACGCTTCCCGTCGATATCAATGGACGAGACGCAGCGCTGATCAACTTGAGCGACCGGGCGCCCACGATTGGACCGCTCTATCAGAATCCCACCTTGAAAAATCTTTCGCCGCGCGTTGGATTCGCCTGGGACGTTTTCGGTAACGGCCGGACCAGTTTGCGCGGTGGTTACGGCGTTTACTTCAACACAAACAATCAGCAGAACCTGATTGTGACCGTGACAAATCCACCTGCGACACCGCGTCCAGTTGTTAACAATCCCACTTTTCCGGTGCCAAATTTCAATGGGTCGCTTTCAATCCGGCCAGTGCAGTTTGATCTCGACAATCCCTACACGCAGGTCTGGAACTTAAACCTGCAACGCGAGCTTTGGTGGAACACGGTCGTCACCCTTGGGTATGCAGGGTCGCGCGGAGTGCACTTGCTGCGTTCAAGTGATGTAAATCTGCCGGTGCCTGACATTGGTGCGGACGGAACGCCGTTTTATCCGGCGGGCAGGCCGCGTCCGAACACTGCGTTTACGACAATCGAGCTCAAGAGCAGCGACGGTAATTCGTGGTACAACGCGATGGTCCTGGAAGTAAGGAAACGTTTCAGCAGAGGGTTCTCCGCGCAGTCGTCGTACACATTTTCTCGCAACATCGATACGACGCAGGCGTCAACATTTTTCTCTGACTCGACGAATGGGACGACCACGGCCTTTCCGGAATTCCCGCAACTCAACTACAACAAGGGGCTGGCGGATTATCACGCGAAGCACAATCTCGTCGTGAACTTCACCTGGGAGATTCCTTTTGCGAAAGGAATGGATGGAGTGGCCGGGAAGATTCTTGACGGCTGGCAGTTCTCCGGCATTGGCCAAATGCGTAGCGGAAATCCCCTGACGGTTTTCGTTGCGCGAAATCGTTCGCGCTCGCAATGGTCGCCGTCGTTGGCTCCGGGCATCGGCTTTGACCGCGCAGATATCGCGCCCGGTTTCACCGCAGCATCAGCCGTGGTTGGCGATCCTTCAGGCTACTTCAATCCCGCGGCATTCAAGCTGCAACCCGCAGGACGACTCGGAAATCTGGGACGCGGCGCGCTAATTGGTCCTAACCTGCGAACCTTCGATCTGTCTTTGGTGAAGAACACACGCTGGACAGGCTTGAGTGAAAATGCATTGGTGCAGTTTCGCGTCGAGGCTTTCAACGTCTTCAATCGCGCAAATTTCGGCAATCCGAGCTTGATTGCTTTCACCGGCGCAGTGGACAATGAACAGCCGCTCTCGACTTTCGGGGTCATTCGTTCAACGGTGACTTCGTCGCGACAGATTCAACTAGGTGTACGGTTGAAGTTCTGAAGAGCAGTGAAGAGTGACGAGTGACGAGTGACGAGTGACGAGTGAAGAGTGAAGAGTAAAGCCCCAGCTTAGGTTGTTTCTGGCTATTCATCGATCATCGATCACCATTTAGCTTTAGCCCATCACTTTTTACTTTTCACCGTTCACTCTTTACCTTTCACTACTCGAGGTCTCTCCTATGATTTGGATTCTTTTTGCTCTCGGCGCCGCGCTCTCGTGGGGCCTTTATGGTCCGGCGTTGCACAAGGGTCAGGTTGCGCTCGGTAGTCCAATGCGCGCGTTGCTTTGCGTCGGCGTGGCTTACTTTCTCATCGGCGTTCTGGTGCCGGTTGCATCGCTCTCATATCAAGGCCAACTCAATGGCTTCACCATGAAGGGTTCGATGGCAGCGGTGCTTGGTGGTACGCTGGGGGCGGTGGGCGCGGTGTGCATTATCTTCGCCTTTCGTTACGGCGGTCTTCCCACTTACGTAATGCCGCTGGTGTTTGCGGGAGCGCCGTTGGTAAATGTCCTTTTCTCGATGTGGCTCCACCCGCCGAAAGTTTCGCCAAACCCATTGCTTTACGTTGGCTTTTTAATGGCCGCAGGCGGCGCGGGTCTGGTGTTGTATTTCAAGCCGCAGGCGTGACAGCAGTCGATGCAGCGTCGTATATTGAACGAAATTCAGGTTGCCCTCCACCCAAGATGCAAGCTAGAGCGTTAGTCTGTACACCTGGATTAGCTCCAGTTGGAACCTAAAAAACTATCAACTCTCCCCGAGCGCGCATAAACCGATAACTGGTCTGGCCGACCAAGGAGATTCGATCATGAAGAACATTAGCTCCAGGACTTTGCTGAGTTTGGTAATTATTGTTTGGTGCCTTTCGGTTGAGGTCGTAGCCCAAACCGGTGGTAACTGGCCACAATGGCGCGGTACGAACCGCGACGGAATTTCGAAAGAAACCGGTCTCTTGAAGCAGTGGCCGGAAAATGGCCCGCCGCTGGCATGGAAGACGACTGGCGCGGGTGGCGGCTATTCATCCTTCTCAATCTCGGACGGCAAGTTGTACACGATGGGGTTGCGAGACGAAAAGGAATATGTAATTGCTTTTGACGTAGCGACTGGAAAGCAACTTTGGGCCACGGCGCATGGCGGCGCGTTTCGCAACGACCGCGGGGATGGCCCACGCGGTACTCCCACGGTCGACGGCGGAACGCTCTATTCCCTCGGCGGCAATGGAGACCTCTCCGCCATCGACGCAAAGAACGGGAAGCTCTTGTGGTCCATGAATGTGCTGCAAAAATTCGGAGGCTCAAATATCACCTGGGGAATTAGCGAGTCGCCGCTGGTGATCGGAGAAAAAATACTAGTTAACGCGGGTGGGCCAGGCGCATCGATTGTGGCCCTCAATAAAAAGGACGGCTCGCTGATTTGGAAGAGCCAGAGCGATCGCGCCGGTTACTCGTCGGCAATTCCGGTGCAGGTGGGAAACACGACGCATGTTGTTTTCTTTACTCACACGCGCGGACTCGGGCTTGATTTGAAAGACGGAAAACTCTTGTGGGAATACCCGCGTGCGGCGAACAACGTGGCCAACGCTGCGACACCGGTAGTTCGCGGTAATCGCGTTTTTATTACCTCAGACTATGGCAACGGAGGCGGAGTTGTTGAGATCGCAGCCGATGGCAAAGCGCAGGAAGTTTATTTTACGAAGGACATGCGCAACCATCACAGTAGCTCGATCTTGATTGGCGATCATCTCTACGGTTTCTCGGGCGGCATCCTGACGGCAATGCGTTTCGACAATGGGGAAGTGGCCTGGAAAGATCGGAGCGTAGGCAAAGGCTCCATCATTTTCGCTGATGGCCATCTGTACGCTCTCAGCGAAACGGGTGTGGTGGGTCTCGTCGAGGTCACGCCGACTGGCTACAAAGAGAAGGGACGTTTCCGCATACCGCAGGAGAACCTGCCAACCTGGGCTCATCCGGTCGTTGCCGGTGGCCGACTCTACTTGCGTGATCAGGATACGATCTACGCATACGACGTCAGAGAGAAGAAGTAACAGTTCGCAAAAACGAAAAACAAGAAACCGGGAGTGGCAAAGATCGGGTAGCCTGACGACCAGGCGATTTACTCGATGTTACCGCTCCCGGTTTTGATTTGGAGAATTAAAGAATCTTTTTGAATGTTCGAGCGTGTATGATCGCCAAATGTCGGCGCGAGCAGGCAAATCGAAGCCAAATATTACTTCATCGGAAGTTAGACCATGACCAAAGTGTTACGTTGTCGAACCAGCGACGAATACGCCAGTCGTAAGTGCAGATCCAGGGCCACTTTCTATTGTGCTCTGTTTATTTCAGCTAATCTTTTGGCAGGGGTGTCGCTTCATCCAACTCTGGCCCAATCGAAGTCTCCAGCACCTACCGTTTCATCGCTCTGTAATCGGAACGATGCCATTCAAATGATCCAGCAACAGGTTGAACTCACTCGGACCTTTGATAGTTCAGTCCGGCGCATTACCGTTCTGATTCGTTCCGCAGATTTGCTCTGGTCTTTTGAACAGGACAAGGCGCGCGCGGTTTTCGCTGAAGCCATGGAGCTCGCTGAACGGGATGAAAAGGAAAAAAGAGAGCAGTCGAAGAAGACTCCGCGAGATCTGATATTTGAAATGCAAGTCGCTGATCAGCGCTATGTTGTGATTCGTGCTGTTGCTAAACGCGATCCCGCATGGGCGAAAAAGTTAACCGAGCAACTATTAAAAGCGGATCGCCAAAGTCGCGCGGAGGCTTCAACGAGGGAAACACCTGATATCCTCACCGCCGTTAGGTTACTCGATGCGGCCGGCCAACTCCTTTCCACCAACCTCAATGCAGCTTTAGATCTCGCCAGGAACAGTTTGAACTACCCCGCCACCGGGGAGATAGCCAGGTTTCTTTACAAGCTTGCCGAAGTTAATCAGCAGGCCGCCGATCAATTCTACGACCAGGCCCTGGTGGCTTACTCCGATCGACCGATGCGTGAGTTTCTCTATCTGCAAGCTTACCCGTTTGCGTTTCGCGAAGGTGGAGATATGCCCTTTTTCGCGTCCTATGTGGTGCCGGCCAATTTTGCGATCAATCGTTCACTTCAGCGTCGATTTGTCGAGGCTCTACTCCGGAGAGCGCAACAAGCGCTGGAGGTGCCGCTCGACGAGGGCGACAATTTCAATGGACTCCCGGGGACGGCTCACATCCTGCAGGTCCTCATGCGAGTTGAGCCTGAGCTAAGGGAGCGTCTGCCTGATATCCTGCCGGCAGTTATCCAGGCGGGGGAGAAGATGCTCGTGTCGCTCTCAGTCGAAACCCAAAAGTTATTTCAAGTGCCGGGTCGCAATGAGGTTTCGGAACCTCCGAGGCAAACTTTTGCGGAGCAGATAGAAACTGTCGAGAAGACGCCTGACGTGAATACCCGCGACGATATGATCGCCGCCGCAGTGTTGAGCGCCTCAGGTGACGAAAGTTTGTCACAGGTGGTGAATGCGGCCGAGAAGATTGTCGATTCAAACATCCGCGCTGCATTATTGGAATGGCTCTACTTTCAACGTGCGAAGGAAGCCATCAGCGGCAAACGTTTTGAAGAGGCTGAGAGACTGTTGGGCAAGTTTGAAGGACGGGAGCAGCGTTCGTTCCTTCAGGTTGAGATTGCAAAGGGCCTACTGAGCGCCGCTGAAACGCAGACACGAGCGCGAGAAATTCTCGAGGAGGGAATTACCGAAGCCAACAAAGCCGACAAGACGACCTTCGCGGCGCGGACGTTGCTGACTGCCTCGAATCTCTTTGCGAAGATAGACGTCAGCCGGTCCATCGCAGTTTTGGGGGATGCTGTCAATCGCGTCAATCACCTTGAAGCCCCGGACTTTTCTGCGTCAGATCAAACTCTCGTCAAACATGCCAAGCGGAAAAGCAATCCCGGTCGGTTCGTTTTCAGGTATTACATGCCAGGCTTTGATCCGGAGCGCGCTTTTAGTGAAATGGGAAAGATTGACTTCGACGGCGCGCTCTCGCAGGCCAATGCCCTTACCGACAAGTTTCATCGCGCTATGACTACGTTGGCCCTGGCCGATAGTTGTTTGCAGCGAACCCCGCCGAGGCCTCCCTCAGAACGGCCAAAGAAGAACTCACCGAAAAGAACTCCAGCGTCAAGCAATCAATAGAGAGTATTGGGCCGTCGCTCACCCAAAATCTTGTAGTCCTTGTTAACGATAGCAGCCTCCACGAGCGAACGCTCGGCATAGAGAGATATCAGCGGACGGTTGTGAAGCGCCAACCCGACGTGAAAGATGATGCCGCAAGCGATCATTACCCCGAAAACTTTGGCAAAGAGCTGACGGCGCTGAGTGTGCCAGAACCAGCTCCAGCAGTAGAAGCTGTAAATCATCGGGATCGGCAGAGTGACATAGAGATGATTCGATTGTGGCGGCTTGATTGAAAACAGGCAGCTGACATACGCGACCACGACGTTGAAGAGCAGCAGATACTTGACAGCCTTCCAGCCGGCCTGTGGATGGTCACGGCGGAACCACGAAAGCATCAACACTATTACCTGAAGGGTTCCGGCGACGAAAAGAAAAAGAGCAAACGGGACGAGCCATGGCGCCTGTTTGAGAACGGCCAGACGGTCCACCGTATGTGGGCCAAGAAGACGCGGGATCTCAAAACTTGCGAACGACATTAGTCGAACCAGGATGCCCCACAACGCAGTAAGATTTTCCGTGTTCAAGGTTACCGCAGTCGCAGTTCCACCCGCACCCTGGGCGAGTCCATACTTTAGATAAGTAGGCAGGAGAAGCGCTCCGGGGAGTGCAGCGCCCAAGGCGAAGCTACCTAGTGCTTGAAGGAATGCCGCGCCACCCTTCCGCGCCTGATAGTAAAAAGCCAAAGCGAGATAAGGTAAGAGGATGACCCAGGAGAGATGGAGTTGCATTACCCAGAACAGTCCAAACGCCATCATGAAATTCGACAGCCAGGGAGTGATAACGTGTCTGGTCGTGAACGGATAAATCTCCCACGCACCGACAAAGAACAAGATAGAGCCGGACAGAAGATACGACGGATTATAAATCGTGGTTGAAACGTCGAGCACCCAGGGCGCGGTAAGCAACCACGACCAAACGAGCCAGCGGGGCAAGTCAGGCAAATGCTTGGAGCAATACCAGGCGAGCAGGCACAAGCCGGCAAACGACAAAAGGTTTAGCAGAATGTAAGGCGCTTCGGGGATTGGCAAGACAAAAAAGGGGGCGCCCACTAAGACGGCTTGTAGAGCACCCGGAATTTGTATCACCCCAAAGAGAGCGTCAGGGCCGAAATAGGGCCAGGCGTGGGTCGTATAAAACTTTAGACCGAGCAGGTATATCTGTTTCGTGTCCGCGTCTCGAAACTGCGAACACAAACCAACGAACAGACGAAAGGCGAAGGCCAACAGCAGTAACGCAAAGAAGATTGGCCTTCGCCTTCGTTGATTGACGAGCATCTACACTACATTATCACTTGATCTTCTTCGCCGGCATCTCGCGCCCGTTTTGATGAATGACCAGGCCCGAAACCGCACCCTTGTCGTCCCTCGTAAAGCTGACCTTCGCTGCCACCACTTTTAGGAAAAACTTGTCCTTGTCTTCGGCGTATAGCTCGAAGGCTTGTTGATTCGGAAGTTGCGTCATCAACTTGTCGCCTTCTTTGAAGATGGCTACTTTAAAATTCGCCGCAGCGTCATACTCGCCGACATAAGCGTCGTATGCCGACGTGTCAATCGGTCCGCCTTTGCTTTCCAGTCGCTTCAGCATCGCGACGGCGCCCGCATTATTCGCATCAAGCTCAAGTGACTTCTTGTAGTTTACAATCGCCAGCTCGCTTTCGCCGTTGTTCATGTAGGCTTCGGCCAAACTGTCGTAGGTATTGGCGCTCTTTGGGAAAAATTCGACATTGAGTTTGAAGACTTCAATGGCGTCCTTTACCTTCTTCGTCTGCAGAAATTGATAACCCAACATGTTGATTTCGTTTTCGCTGAATTCATAATCGTTTGGTTGCCTCGCCTTTAAGTCGCGAACCTGGACGATCCCTGCTTCCAGACCCTTTTCGCGGATTGTGCCGGCCATGAGGTCGACCACGGATGGCTTCGGCACAGTGTAAGGTTTGTCGAAGAGAATGTTGGTGATTGCGCGTTTCAGCCGGCCCAGGTTGCCGCCCTGCGAAGTGTTATCGAGCAACACGATGAGATGCTTTTGCACGGGTAGGCGAGCGATAGATGTATTGAAGCCATTGATACCGCCGCCGTGATTGATTTCAGGAACCGGCTCAGCGCCCGGACCAAGATTCGCCTTCGTGATGACCCAGCCATAAGCGTAGTCGGACAGGTTTGGCTTGAACATCAAATCTTTCGACTGAGCGGTCACTACGCGGTCTGTGTAAAGCGCCTGATCCCAGAGATAACAGATCCTCGACTGTGGAATACAGCGACCCGGCCGCATAGGGAATCGACATGTCGAGGTAAGGTGCGTTTCGATATCCGACAGGAGTCTTTACATAGCCGGCTGCGCGCTTTGCTATGACTGGGCCGGAAAGATCGTAACCCGTATTTTTCATTCCTAATGGATCAAGGATTCGCTCTTTCAGCACCTGCTCGTAGGTTTTCCCGGTCACCTTTTCAATGATTGCTCCGAGCAGGAAATAGCCCGAGTTGTTGTAGGCAAACTTGCTGCCCGGCTCAAACTCAAGATCGTTGCTGGCATACTTCTTGACGAAGTCGTCAACACTGTACGAATTGCGGCTGGCTTCCTCTATGAACTTTGCCAGACCGGTGTAGCTTGGAATTCCCGACGTGTGATTTAGCAGTTGATGGATGGTCACTTTCTCGCCTACGTCCTTACGATAGTCGGGTAAGTAATCGGTAATCTTTCCGTCGAGCTTTATCTTTCCCTGTTCGACCAGCTGGAGCACTAATGCAGCAGTAAATTGTTTGGTAATTGAGCCGAGCCGAAACCTGGTGTCGGGCGCATTTGGAATGTTCCATTCCATATTGGCCATCCCTAAACCTTTCTTGTAAATCACCTTTCCGTTCTCGCTTACGAGTACCGAACCATTAAAGAGTCGATACTTGCTTGCCGCGGTCATAACCTCGTCAATCTTGGCGGCTCTGCTCGTTGCGGTATTCTGACTGAGGGTTAGGCTTTGACATGCCAGAATAATTAGGGCGCAGCCGACGATGGACATTCTTTGCCTGATGGTATTTCGATTCATTTCCTTCTCCTGCAATAAAGCAAACGTTCTTTTAGGATCTTACTGGACGGACTAAAGCGTGCAGCAATCTGGCTGTACGAGCGAATGACGAGAAAAGTTTTAATTAACTAACGCGACAATTCGGCGCAAGGGACGGGCACACCTATGCGACCAAGAGTTACAACGGGTTAACGTCCCAACGCGTGATGTATTAACAGCTTGCTGCAATTCGGGAGCTTAACGTCTCGACGGAGTAGGAACTTCGGCGGGTGTTCCGTTTTCTGTAGGCGTGTTCGAAGTAAGCGCGAAGGCGAAACCGACCAACACACCTATGAACCCGAGAATCACGATTACTGAGATGATGCGCATCCCCGCTGGAACCTGGGGATCGAGTTCTCCGGTTTTTCCGCTGAAGCGAACACCGCATGCCCGGCATTTGACGAAGTTTAGAAAGGGCGTCCAGATGATCCCACCTTGCGCCGTGTAGATTAGCTTTTTGACATTCTCGCTGCCGCAAGCCGGGCATCGTTTTGCGTTATTCATTTTTCACGGCTTCCTTGCTCAGATACTCTCGCGCTTCCTTTAGTTCAGGCAGGTCTGCATCGGCCTGTTGCCACTGGTCCAGGATCCGCGTGTAAAAGGAAGCAGCGCCGGCACGGTCTCCGTTTTGCGCAGCTGCGCGGGCCGCGCCTAACAGAGAACGTGCCCGGTTTGGCTGTCGCAGCATGGCAGCCTTGAATTGTTCCGCGGCTTCCGCGGGTTTTCCGGCTTTCAAAAGCAACTCGCCAAACAATTCGTGCGAGGGTTTGACGAGTCCTGGTGGACCAGACGGTGGGGGCATTGCCTCCTCCAAAGCAGTGGCGCGTTTCATTAATTCCATCGCGCGAGCGTGATCCTGTTTCATCGAAGCCGCCAGTGCATCGATCTCCAGTTGTCTGATATCAAGCACGCCCTTCGCGGACGCATTGTAAGCACCCTCTGCTCCGATGGTCCGCAATCCAGCCAAACTCTTCTCGGCCTCCGCCGCATCGCCGCGCGCATAGGACAGGCCGCGGATAAAAAGCGGCAACGTCTGGCTGCGGTTTGAGGCGCGCACTGTTAAGTCCTTCGCCTCTACACTCGACGCCGCCGATGTCTTTGCTCCGTGCGCGCCATGCCCTCCGCCATTACCGGCATCGCCGGGCGAGTTTGTTCCGCCTGGACCAGCGGGGAAGAAATTTGCGGCCAGGTTCCAGCGCTCCGTCTCAACCACGAAAGCGGCCGCCATGTTGGCGTAATTGTTTTCGTAGTAACCGGGCCGAAGTTTGTTCTCATACGCTGATTCGGACATCGTTTTCTTCATCAGCGTGAGCAGCTCTTCCGCTTTGCGGTAACGGCCTTGCTGTAAATAGACGTAGAGCAACCAGTGGAGACTGTGATAATCGCGCACGCTGGCTGAGAGTTGCTTGCGCTTCATCCACGCATCAGACGATTGCCACGCGGATTCGTTTGATGCTGCTGCTTCGGGCCACATTCCGAGCTGCAGAAAGATATGCGAGGGCATGTGTCGAGCGTGATGAGCTTCGGGAGCAATGTCCGCATAACGGCGCGCGGCCGGCAAAGCGAGAATCGCATGCTCAGGATCATCGAAAGCATGAATGATGTAATGTGCAGCGCCGGGATGATTGGGATTTTTTTCGTAAACCTGGAGCGCGATCGCGCCGGCCCGTGCCTGGTTGCGGTAACCCTTGTCGCTCGGCGAAGCTAATCCGAGGAGTGAAAGTGAATAGAAAGCTGCGGCATCAAGATCTTCCGGATATTCGAGATAAATCTTTTCCATCGCTGCTGAGTAAGCGGAATCACGTTCGTACTTACCCCTGTCACCGCCTTCGGCATAGAGCACTTTCACTGCTTCGAGATAAGCTCGTTCGCGCTTCGCCAGTTTCGCGTTATCTTTGATTTTGGCGATTACCTGCCTCGCAGCAACAGCATCCTGCTCTGACCAGAGCGGATGATTATGGGCCATCGCCTCGCCCCAATAACCCATCATGAAGTCTGGTTCGACTTTAGTTGATTCGCGAAAAGCTTCGAGCGCCTCTTCGTACCAGAAGGAATGCAGCGCTGCCAGACCGCGAAGGAAGTGTGCCTGGGCCTCTTCAGATCCGGAGGTTTGAAACTTAACACTCCCCAGTTGCGAAGTTTGCGCGCTGACGTTCAGCATCTGCGCAGCCAGCAGCGCAACCAACAGGCATCCGATTCGCCACATTGTTTTGTTTGTCTTCATGCTCACCGCCTTCTAAAATGCGTCGTCTCGCCCAAGTCTTGTCTGAGCCGTCCCGGTAAAGTACTACTTCTTGCCGATGCAGTAGAGATTCGTGGCAGTGCGTATGAAAATTTGGCCACCCGAAATCGCCGGCGAGCTCAGTGAATAATCACCAAGTGCGTTCTCCGCCAAAACTTCAAAAACTGGGCCGGCTTTAACCACACTTGTTAAGCCGTCCTCATTCGTAACGTAAATCTTGCCATCAGCCAGCACCGGGGAGCCGCTATACGTTCCGGGCTTGATTCGTTGTTGGCCATAAACCTCGGCGCCGGTCTTTGCGTCCAGGCACCACATGATTCCTTTATCGTTAACGATGTAAAAATATTTTCCGTCGGTGACCGGCGTCGGCACATCCGGCCCATTCGGGGTGGACCAGAGCACATGCGAACTTGTAATGTCACCGCGCCCGCCGGCCTTCAGAGCCAGCAGCGGCTTGATGCGCGTGGGCGCGTAAATTATCTCGTTGAAAATTACCGGCGACGCCACAATTCGATAGAAGGGAAGATTTTCCGGATTGAGCCCGCTCGCGCGCCAGAGTTCTTTGCCGCTGGCCAGGTCGTGTCCGGTTACAACGTCGCCACCCGTGATGACCAATTCGGAGATTTTGCCGTAGCGAATCACCGCGGGCGTTGTGTAGGCGTCAGGCGATTCACGAATTGCGCTTGTAGGTCGTTCAACTTTCCAGGTTGTCTTGCCGGTCGATTTCTCAAGACGCAGAACGTACGAAGGCTCGTCGGTCTTCATTCCGTGCAACACCTGCACGTAAAGCGCATTGTCTAATAACAACGGCGACGAGGCGTAGCCCCACTGCAATCCAAATTCTCCGTAGTCTTTTTGAATATCTCGCGACCATATTTCCTTGCCGCTGAAGTCGAAGCCTTTGAGGATGCCGGTGCCGGTCATGACGAAGACATTCTTGCCGTCGGTTACGGGAGAAGGCGACGACATGTTCTGCTTTCGCATTTTGACGTTTCCCGGGCCAAGCGGTTTCTGCCAGACGATCGTTCCCTTCGTCTTGTCCACGCACCAGAGATAGAGATTGTCTCCATCAGCCACATTAAGGAAAACGCGATCGTTCCAGATGATTGGCGTGGAACCGCTCCAACCGGGCATCGGCAGTTTCCAGGCGATGTTCTCTTCCGTCGTCCACTTCACGGGTAGATTCTTCTCGGTGCTGACCCCATTGAGGCTTGGGCCACGCCACTGCGGCCAGTTTTCCGCGTGAATTACCATGACTGAAAACAACACCAACCCGACTATTCCCAGGATACGTTTGTGCATAGTGTCCTTCTCCAACTTTGAACCTTGCTATTTCTATCGTCCTCACTCCGCGCGGAGCGCCGGTAACAACGGCGCGCGCAAAGCGGCCCACGTCGCTAAAATAGAAGCTGTCAAACCGGATATTAATACCGCCAGCAACAACAATCCCAGCGAAAAACTGCCGACGTGTGCCTGTCGTGAAAAAAAGACCGGCGCGATTGCCAGCAACGCGCAGACGGTTCCGGTGACTAAACCACAGCAAAGCAGAAAAGCGTTTTCGGCAATGATCATCAAAGTAAAGTGCGACGAGTTGTAGCCCACAGCACGCATCAGCGCCAGCTCGCGGCGTCTCTCCAGCACATTACGTAACAGGATCGCAGCCATGCCGAGCGTGCCCAGAAGCAGTCCGAGCCCGCCGAGCATTTGAAATGTGGAAAGATAAGTGTTTTCCACGCGATGAAAGTTTGCCAGCCGCACGGCAGTGGGCACAACGTCGAAGCCAAAATCGGAGAGTCGATCCTCGAGATGGGCCACGACTGCGGCTGGATCAGTGTCGGGTGTTTCGATCAAAAAGAACCGATAACCCTCTTCGGTAAAATGGCGCAGGAAGTTTTTCTCCGCCATCACCAGTTCGCTTTGAAAAATACTGTCCGCCAGTGCCGCTACCACACGCAGTCGCACTGGTTGGCCGTTTTTGCCGGATGGCAACACCAGATCTTCTCCGAGCTTTAGGTGCAGCACGTAGTTCAAAGAATTTGCGTCGGCAATTACGGGGACCGCTCCATCAGGAAACTCGCGCTGCAGGAGCAGCCAGGGATTTTGTTTCTCCTCGTCACTTGCTGCCAGCGAACTTTGAAACGCGAACCTTTTCCTGCCAATGAAGTCGTCCGTGGGCGCAATGATCTTTGGATTCTTCGGCTGGTAAAGATTTAGGCAACTGGCGTCATCACCCGGTCGCACCCGAAAGCGCGCAAAATTCAGGTGCTTACTCGCATTGTCTCCACCCAGGTTCAACGCTTCCTGTCCTTCAGCCGTGTTGGGATTGTGGACTATGGGTAAGAGGGATTCCGCCAGCAGAGGATAACCACCGCTGCCTGAATTTGCGTCGTTGTTCGATCCCCCGTCGCGCCGGAAGGCGTCAACCGAAACGATGATAAAAGCGGCGGAGGCAATCAATGCGATGCACACCACGCTGCGTCCTGGACGATAGGTGGCATTTCTGAATCCCATCCGTGCCAGCGCCCACCATCCGCCGCCGGCAATCGACTTGCCTCCGCCGCGGCGCAGCCACGCCGCCTGAAAAAGCAGCGCCGCAACCAGCAAGAGCATGCCGCCACCAAAAAATCCAGGCGTTTGGCCAATCAAACCGAGCGCAGATGCAATCAGCAAAAGCAGCGCGATCAGACTTAAACCCGAAGCAACAAGAAGACGCGGTGAACGAGGGAAGCGGCGCGGCGTTATTCTGCCGCGTCTCCGCGTCTCGCCGTCACTGTTTCGGGGTTCGTGCTCGTCGCGCGAAAGTGTGCCCGCTACCAGGCTGCGAGTTGATTGTTTTCTCAAACCACGCAGCGTCCACGCCACACAGATCACTGCTGCAAGAATTCCCCCCGTAACACCCAGCGCGAGAGAAACGGGCGAAACGTGAAGCCTCAACATCGTGGTTCCAACCGCATCAACCCACCAGGTTCGCAAGCCCAGCATCATCAATTCGCCGTAAGCCAATGCGCCAAGCAGCCCCAGGACACTTCCGATCACAGCAAGCAGCAATCCTTCCGTGAGAAAGAGCGAACGAATCTTCGACGCCGGAAAGCCCATCGCCTGCAGGACGCCAATCTCCCGCAAACGTTGCTCGATTCCGAGTTTGAAAAACAACGCGGTCAGGAGTAGCGCGGAGATTACCAGGAAGAAACTGAAGTAGAGAAAATATTCGCCGAAGTCTGTTGCGCCGCGTGAAGCTTCGAGACCCTGCGCCCTCACCGGCAAAACCGAAAAACCCGCAACCAGTGGATCAAGTTTCTCGCGGAGGCTTCGTTCGAAGGCAGACTGTGTTTCTGCGAGCGTTTGGCCACGCGCTGGCGCGACGCGCAACAGCGTGAGCTTGCCGAAACGAGAGCCCCAGAGTGACTGCCCCACTTCGAGGGGGATGAAGCCTTTCGGCGTCGTGCGATACTTTTTCCAGTAGTCCTCGTCCTGCGGTCGAATCCGTTTCAAATCAATCGGAAATGGCGGATCCCAGTCAGCGAAAGTTTCCGACTCGGTAATGCCAGGGTAATCGGGCACGAGATCACGGTCAGCCGCAACTCCTTCCATCGGAATGATGCAGGCGACTCGAAACTGAGCCGAACGGGTAACTAATTTCCCCTCGTCAAGCCATAGATAATAATCGAGCGTGACCGGGTCACCGAGCTTCGCTTGAAGATCGGAGCCCGCCCATTCGTTAAGTATGATTGGTGGCAAGTTTGCCGTCGCAGGCACATTCCCCGCCGGAGCGGATGCATCACAACCGGCACGATGTCCGAGCTCATTGTGTTGCATGAGCTCCAGCGTCTTCGTATCCAGCCCTGTCACGATGGAGTAAGGGATTTCGCGCCCGTCATCTCTCCGGATGCCGTTGACCAGATATGAGAGAAACGGCCATGCGCCGGTGTGCGCCGATTGAGCCGCCGCCTGCACCTTTTCAGCCCAGAGGTCCGGGACAAAACCCGCCGAACTTTCAACGGACAACGATGGCGGAGTGTTAAGAATGCGCAATTCAATACCGAAGTCCTCAAGCGATGTTCGTTCCCTCAGAATGCCGCCAAGCAATTCCATGTTCGCGGTGTCAGCGACTGATGCGGTTTCACTGCGCGAAGTTTTTGAAAGCAGAATCAGATTAACCTTGGCCGGCTGATCGATTTCGTCTTGCAGCAGTTTCAATGGAACGAAGACGGCGCGCACAGCGCTTTGTTGCGGCTGAATAGAAAACTCGCCCAGCGCGTCGGCTGCCGGAATCTCGCGAACCGTCAAACGCAACGTGCTTCCCAGATCTTCTTTCTTGCTATGTAACGATTCGACTGGGATATCCGAAGGCTTCTGAATACGCACCACCAGCGAGTCGCCAGGACGAGCTCCCAGTTCGCGCGCGAGCGGTTCGTTGACCACGACCTCGCGATTCCGCGGCGGTTCATGGCCCTCCAGATGGTGAAATTTCCAAAACTTTTCATCGACTCCATAAACCCTTATCGCTGAAGCAACACGGCGGCTTGACTCGTGTGTCACCGTGCCTTCAAGAGCAATAAGCGGGCAGGTCGCAGCAAATCCTCCGGCGGCAAACTGTTGGTGACTCTGAATGTCATCGGCTAATTGTTCGCGGAAGAAACCATTGCTGGTAATGACCTGGTCCGTCTCTCCTAATCTTTGCACCACGAGATCGCGCAGGCTCGCGCGCACCGAATCGCCAACCAGGAGTGCGCCGGCAAGAACCGCGACGGCAGTGGCCACACCCAGCACAACCGCCAGGTTAGTGCGCCAGTAGTGAGTAAGATTTCGTGTTACTAATTTGGAGGTCTTCATCACACCTGCCGAAGTTCATGGTCCGTCAATTCATAACGCCGGGGAAACCGAGCGGCCAGTTCAGCACTGTGCGTCACCACGACAAGGATCGTTTGCTGCTCCTGATGCAGTTCCAACAAGAGGGAAGCAACGACTTCCGCAGCTTTGTGATCGAGATTGCCGGTGGGTTCGTCGCATAGCAAGAGCTGCGGCTTCGTGATCAGAGCGCGAGCGAGCGCCACGCGCTGTTTTTCGCCACCGGAGAGTTTGGCGGGCCGATGGTCCAGGCGATCACCCAAACCGACGTGCGCGAGCAGTTCCCGAGCGCGTTCCGCGACATCGTTGCGCGCAGAGGAAACGAGAGTAGGCGTCAGGACGTTTTCCAGAACCGAACACTGCGGCAGCAGACAGTGGTCCTGGAAAATAAAACCGATCTCTTTGTTGCGAAACGCGGCCAGCTCTTTTTCCTTGAGTTGATACGGATTGCGGCCATCGAGTGTGACGGTCCCGCTCGTCGGCGGTTCAAGAGCGCCCATGACGTAAAGCAGGGTGCTCTTACCGCTTCCTGAAGGGCCCATGATCGATACGGCGTCGCCGCGTGAAAGCGTCAGCGATATATTCGAAATTATTTTTAGCACCCCGCCTGGTGCGGGGTACTCTTTGGAAACGTTGTCAACTTGAAGCACAGAACCTCCGGAAGAACTCTCGGCCGCGGATTAACGCAAAAATACGCGGATTAGAAGACTACTCAAAAACGTGATTGCTTTTTCCTGGCCCGCGTACTCCGCGGGAATCCGCGGCAGATTAGTTCTTGAGCAAGCCTTCATAAACTTCCATCGCACGATCCGCCATGCGGTCCACGCTGTAATGCTCGCGCACTTTTTGATAACCGCTTTGCCCGAGCGTTTCTCTAAGCTCGGTATCCAGATAAATCTTCGAAAGGCCGTCGGCCAAACTGACGGCATCGTCCGGCTGGACCAGTAATCCGCTGGAGGTTTTTGACAGTATTTCGCTGAAGGCCCCTCGATCCGGCTGGACTGAAGGAATACCGCAGGCCATCGCTTCCAACAAAAACATACCCTTCGGCTCATCGTAAGTCGCCGGCACCGACAACACATCCAGACTCTGTAGAAACGAAATCTTCTGTTCGCGGTCGACCACTCCCCGGTAATTGAATTCTTCTCCCAGGCCGGCTCGTGTCATCTCGCGCTCGATGTCCTTCAGATAATTCGCGTGTTCCGGGGCAATGTAACCGGCAGCCTCGAGACGAGCTTCAGGCAATCGACCTTCCTTGCGCAGCCGGCGATAAGCATCAGCCAAAAGGTGTAATCCTTTTTCCGGAGCGATGCGAGCAAAGTAACCCACCGTAAAAGGCCCGGAATCTTTTTGCTCGCGACGTTCATAACCTTGCAAGTTAATTCCCAGTGGCACTACGCGGATCTTGTTTGGCGGAATACCAAGGTAGCCAGGCATGAACTCACCATAGTATTCGCTGACTGCGATAAACGCATCGATATACTCGACGTTCTCGCGGATCAGTTTCTTGGCCTGGCTGCGGTAAGGCTCGTGGAGACCTTCGAGAAATAGATCCTCGCCTTGCAGGGTGCAACAGATCGGACGACCGAGGGCTTCTTTAAGCGGCTTGGCAAGACCGAGCAAAAGGGTGTAAGGCAAACTCACAACATCTGGCGCGCCCTCATGCGCGAGCCATTCCAATAGTTTTTCGATCTCCTTTTTTTGAAAGCCGGCTTCGCCTTTTAACATTGAGACCGTTAACTCGCCGAGCATCTTTGGACTGGTGGAGATCGACCGGCGCGATGCTAGTTGCAACATCGGCGTTGAATCCCACAGGCGATCGAGCCAGCGCGGCGATTTGCGGAAGAGCGGTACATATTGTTCGAGATAAACGCTGATGCCGCCAAAGAAAACTTTGTTGCCGCTGACGTTTGGTTCGTCAGTCAAGGTGGGTGTGTAAACCGGAAGGAGAGTTACATCATGGCCGCGTGAGATCAGCTCAGTCGCGAGGGCATTGTCGCGCAGACAACTCCCGCAATACATTTGACCCGCCCCGCCTGTTAGGTAAAGGATTCTCACTGTCCTCGAGTAGGAGTCGGGTCGGCTTCCTCGCAAACGTTCAACAGACGCTGGATCAAACCTCGACGGTTAAGAAAGCTTCCGCGAAACCGGCTGGTTAGTCACTATCTCCTGGGAGAACTTGAATAATGCCACAACATTCGTCGATCCGCCCTTCTGCACCTTAACGTCATCGACGAACCATCCCGGGGCGTTGCCCGCCCCATCATGCGAGAGAATCAATTCCTGAATAGTCCCGACGTCGGTACCGATGAGGGTGACGAAGTTGATGTTTCCCTTTTCGAACAGGAAGGTTGGGTCGGTGTTGATCGTGGTCTCGGGAGTTCCCTTGGACCCACGCAGCACAAACCTCAGGTTCGCGTCGGTGCCCGCGTCCTTTTTGTCTGGAGTTCTCACGGTAAGAATATAGCTGGGATGTGCAGTCGGTGCGAACTGATCGTCGTCTCGGGTAGCGAAGCGGACCCGATTCTTTGCTGCCGTCCTGGTTCACAATGTTTTTCAAGTGAACGATGTCCTCATGGTTGACCATGATGCCATCAACGCCTATCGCGAGGTAGTTACGCATCGAGAACTGCGATCTGAGTGTCCACACGTATACCCAACGTATTTTACGCTCTGTCCACTTGAGCGCGAGTGCCTTCATGATCGATGGAGGAACATTCTCTCCGCCGAAGCCTCTACCGATGAAATCAGGGTGCGCCATTACTACGTGGAGACCAGTGCGCCTTAGCGGTCGCGAGGACTCCGCAGACAATACCAACAAATTTTGAAGTTGAAAAGATTAGGATGGGCTGATTTAGGAACACGATTCCACGTCACGCTGCACTCAAATTAAACGCCCGGCGCGCGTAAAGATGCTCGAAGAGATTGCCTTCGTGTGGCTGGTCCCAACTGATTTGGCTGGTGGGCACAGCGCCTATGTTAAGCCGATCGACATTCGGAGAAGTGACCAGCTTGCGGATCAGTTGCTCGTCGCGCGTGATCGCAGTAACCACAAGGCTGGGGCCGAGGGCTTCAGGAATTTGATCCGCCGTTGTTTTCACCACGCTGACGAATGGAAACATGAATTCCTTCTTCGCCATCGGATGTTCGGTGCTCTCGCACAACAACACCGTCGGCAGCAGATACGAACAGCCTTCGCTGCTAACCAGGCGCTCGTTTCCCTGACGTGAACCCGTGACCTCGTGTGCGCCAGGTTCGCTTAAACCCTGATCGATCATCTTCGAAATTCGCGCGGCGACATTTGGATCGACGAAAGGCGCGAGTTGGGCGGCTTCGTCATCAGCCGCTAGAGGTTGGATCGCCGCGAGTCGGTTTGCCAGTGCTTCGCTAATCTCTTCCGCGTGGGCCGTGACCCAAATGCTCGACGCATTAATGCAGGAACGTCCGCCATTGTCGGCAACCGATCGCACCATCACGTCGACATACTCCTGCCAATCGTCGATGCAGTCGTCGCCAATCACGATCTTGCTGTAGCCTGGCCCATGAATCTCGATGCGCGGATCGTTGGCCCAGAGAGATGTCGACGAAGCGTCGCCGAAGATCATGCCCCGCGCGCAGTTTCGCAGAATCTCGCCGGCGCCGGCATGGTCTGTGGGGTAAAAACTAAATGCCTCGCGCGGCGCGCCGGCCTTAATGAACGCCTGGATAATTCTGTAGGGACTCCACGGCTCAGCGCTGCCCGGCTTGAGCACGAGCGGAATCTTGAGAGGCACTGAAGGGATCCAAAGCGAGTGGACGCCGGGCGAATTGTTTGGCAGCACAACGCCCAGAGATTCGCCACGCGGGTAGAAACTGAGCGACTGCCCACCAAATTCGCCAAACCCTCGGTCGAGCACATCCCAATCAATGTTTCGCGTGAGACCGTTGACCACGTTGCCGGCTTCCGCGAGTACGCCATGAATCTTGCCCATGTTTCGGCGCGCCAGAACATGCGGCATTCCCGTAGTCGCCGAAATCTGTCGAACGTAATCCTCGGGAGTCTGCTCGTTGTCTCCGAGCGGAAGCGTATCGTTAAGAAAATGATCGGCGGCGCGTGCGCAGATTTCAATCAGCGCGGCAGTGGAAAATGCTGCCAGTTTTTCGCGTCCAGTTTTCTGATCGCGGAGGTCACGCCGGATCAGGCCGGCATTCGCCTGGCTGATTTCAACGAACGGTTCACGCGTCTGATGATGCGGTACGCGCGCGATGTCGAGGCTCTTGTATGGCTCGCCCTGGCGAAGTATAGGAATATGAATCATGGTAAGAATTTTGGATTTCGAATTTCGGATTTCGAATTGTTACTGGGCACCATCAGCGCTACGAATTGGAGTCTTAGGAAGCGATTCAGGAAAATCCGAAATCCGCATTCCGAAATTCCTCAGTAGACGCCTTCTACAACGTTAGCCTGCAACCTTGAGAACGGCCGGACGTTTCGCACACCGTCCCATGGATACAATTCGCAAGGCGGTTCTCTTTCAGCCTCATCTCGTTCGAGAAAACGCGGCATAAAGAATTCCTTCGTCAAAGTCGTAAGACGAACACGGCCCGTCTCCCCGTAGCCAACCACGCGATCCGGATTGTCCGGGTCAACTACTTCGATCATGGCCCGCGGTGTCGGCGGATAGTAGATCACTGCGAAGTTATCTTTTTCCTCGCGAGGTTTGTGCACAGCCAGCCCCATCAGGGTGTTGCCGTAGGTCGGCGCGAAGTATGCGCCTTCCAGTAACTCTTCTACTGCGAAGCGATGAAACTGCGGGGTCATTTCCGTACCGCCGCAGAAAACGCCGGTGATACCTAACTTCTTGAGCGACACTTTTTCGCACAGCGCTTCGAGTAGTTTAGGCGTGGTAAACAGGCAGCGAATGTTGTCATGTGCGCGCAGAAGGGTTAACCCCTGCTCGATGACGTGCTGCTTGTATTGCTCTGCCATTTTGGGTTGGCCCATCTTCAACAGCTTAATCACCCAACGCGGATCGAGATCGATCATGAAACAGATGCCGGCGCGAAACTGCGCCAGATGCTCGACGGCCAGGCGCAGCCGGCGGGGACCGGTTGGACCAAGCGATAACCAGTCAGAGCCCTTGGGAAAAAATTCGTCCGGCAAGGTTGGGCTAAACGCTTCGTAGTCCAATCGGAAATCTTCGATATTGATCCGAGATTTTGGAACGCCGGTGCTGCCGCCAGTTTCGAAAGTGTAGACCGGCCGGTGCGCGAAACCCTTCGGTACCCATCGGCGAACTGGGCCACCGCGTAACCATTCATCCTGGAATGCGCCGAGGCGGGAAAGATCGTCGTAAGTTTGGATTTCTTTACGAGGATCCCATCCCAATTCGCTGGCATAGTTCAACCAGAATGGGCAGCCAGTGTCCGGATCGAAGTGCCACTGGATCACTTCACGAACCCAGGCATCGAGATTCTCACGCGATTGTTGAATGTTTGATTGGAAAGCAGCTTCGGCTGTGGACATTGTTATTGTGGTAAGACCCTTCCGCGAAAATTGATCTAATCAATTCGACTATGAAACGTAAAAGTAGCGAAGAATGTTTTCAGATGATAACTCATAGATTAGCCGCTGTGGTATCGGGATAGGCAACGGCGCGCCACTGAGGCCGGTAAACGGTAACCACTCAAGCGAAGTCTTCATTGACAGTCTATTCGCGCAGCTAGTAGATTTCGCCCGCTTTGCCAATCAACGATCAACACGCGAATCGAACAGCCACGCACCGAAATTCCCAAACCGGGAAAACTTCGTCCGTGCTGGACAGGGTTGTATTTGGCGGTCTGCTGGGTGTGATCTTTTTAGCGGCTGTTCCTTACGGATCAGTCGAACCCTGGTGGAAGGCGAGTTTCCAGTGCCTGATCTTCGTGCTCGCACTCTTGACTGTCATCGAGCGAATGCGAAGGGGGGCCCGAACCGAATTGAAGCGCCCCACGCGCGCATTGTTCGTGCCTCTTTTCGCGCTGATAGTTTTTGCGATCGTTCAAACTCTTCCAGTGTCTTCAGCAACTTTGCCTGGCATTGGACCAGTCTGGAAGAGCCTTAGCGTGGACGCGCATCAAACCTGGCTATTTGTAATTCACATCTCCGCTCTGGCGTTGCTGGGGTGGATGTTGCTGCTTCATACATCTACCGAGCGCCGCCTACGACTGCTTGTCGGGTTTCTCATTTTTGTCGGCGTGGTTAGCGCGATGTTTGGTATTTGGCGGCAGGCAAGTCAGCGCGAACCAGGTTTCATTCTTCCTTACCTGCGTCCGGCCATGGGTTATGCGCAATTTATTAACTACAACCACTTTGCGTTTCTGATGGAAATGGCGCTGGGTTTGGTGTTGGGTATTGTCGTATGCCGAGGCGTGACCGGAAAACGTTTGATAGTTTATCTCGCAGCCGCTCTGCCGATGTGGGCCGCACTGATCCTGTCAAACTCGCGCGGCGGCATCCTTAGCATTCTGTGCCAGGTAATTTTCCTCGGGTTGCTGCTGGGTGTAGGACGCAAAGAAAAATCCCACGCATCGGCGAGCCGGTTATCGCGCGCGAGTCGGATGGTAGCTGTCCAGGGAGTGCTGATTGCGGCATTGCTGGCGGGAGCGATCGCGACGGTGGTTTTCGTTGGCGGAGATCCATTGGGAGGACGTTTGGAAGCAGTGCCGCTTGAGCTTGACCGGCAGGCAGCTCAGACGTTGACTCTCCGTCAGAGTATTTGGCGAGCAACGTGGGACATGATCAAGGATCACCCGATTGCAGGAGTTGGGTTTGGCGGCTACGCAGTGGCAATTCCGAAATACCATGTGGCCTCAGGGGAAGTCACTCCGCAGGAAGCGCACAACGACTACCTCGAGCTGCTCGCCAGCGGGGGCCTCATCGGATTCGCACTTTGCGTTTGGTTCGTGGTCGTCTTTCTTGCCGCGGCGCGCAGCCAAATGCGCACACCGATAAGTTTTCCCTATTTGCGAGCGGCAAGATTCGGAGCTCTAGCCGGCATTCTGACAGTTTGTATTCATAGTCTGGTCGATTTCGGATTGCACATCACAGTCAACGCATTTGTATTTACGGCCTTGGTTTCAATTGTGCTCGTTGATATTCAGGATGTGGCGAAACCGCGCGTAGAGTGAGCTTTGCACAAGAAGTGATCGAATCAACCTGTCCTTTGGGAGAGGGAGGGCGAGAGTGCCTAAACGCGCCTAAGCCCCCACCCCAACCCTCCCCAGTTGGGGGAGGGAGAACCAAGGAAAGAGACGAAAAGCGATTTCCGTCCCCTTTTGAAAAGCCCGTAAAGTGACCTCTTCACCAAGTGCATCATCGATTTCGCTAGTCCGACTGACAATTTGTGGCAGGCCCAATGGTCCATTCCTGCCAAGTAAATGATTGACCCCCTCTAAAGCGGCGCATATACTCAAAAGCGCTCCCGGGTCCACTGGCGAGCGTTGTTACTAAACCGGACGATCAATTTATGAACGCCAAAACAAAACGCACGGCCAGCGTCCTCTCTCTCTTTCTTCTCGTTTGCGTCTCTCAAGTTTTTGTTACCTCAGGTTTCGTTGCCACTGAATCTGCAAGCACTAACAGTCAGGCTCAGGGTCAGGGAAGCGTGGGTATCCTGACGACGGTCGGAAACAAACCGATTACAGTTAACGAAACTCAGTCGATAACCGGAGCTACCATTCTGAGCGGCGCCGGAATTGAAACGCCTGAAGGTGTGGGCGCGACTGTCAGTATGGCCCAGCTCGGTTCGCTGGATATGGAGCAAAACTCAAAGGTGATTCTGACATTTCAGTCAGGCGGCATCAAAGTTATCCTGCTCAAAGGTTGTGTGACCCTGCACGCGAACAAAGGCGTTACTGGTGAGATTGAAACTGCGAAAGACACGTCCAGCAAGACTGACCCGAAGGACGACGGCGTGCTGAGAGTTTGTCATCCCGATTCAGTGAAACTCGCATCCGCGGCAGCAGCTGCTGGAGGATTGGGCAAACTTGCAACGGCCGCGATAATTGGAGTGCCTGCTGCGGTACTAATCCCGGTGATCACTCCGGGGAGTAATCCCAGCGATTCAAATCCGCGTTAGCTTCAACTCATGATCTTTAACTGGCGAGGGCGTGTATCCGAATGGAGAGCACGCCTTTTCTATTAGCGAACGTGTAAGGAAACTAAGTCGAACGTAAATGCCTAACCTCGGGCAAGGAAACAGTGACAAGCGATCAGGCATGCGAATCATTCGCAGCGCAGCCTTCATCCTGATATTGCTTTTCCTGATTTGGAATGCGGGTAGTGTAGGTTATGCAAATCTGTTGTCCGCCTACGCCGCTCGTTCACTGCGAATGGACGCCGCCGATGCAGCGGTAGTTTTGAGTGATGACGCTCAGAATCACTTAATCCGTGGCGGAGTGCATCAGACACAAGGAAATTTCTCGAGCGCCGTAGCTGACTACTCACGGGCTGCCATGTTGCGACCAGAAGACTACGTCATCTGGCTTAATCTGGCGCATGCGCGAGAGCTTAGCGGTGATCAGGAAGGCGCAATCGCGGCTGCATCGCGGGCCGTCATCCTGGCTCCGCACTATGCGAAGCCACACTGGCAATTGGGAAACTTGTTGCTACGCGCGGGACGGACGGAAGGCGCGTACAGCGAACTGCGTCTCGCGGGATCGCGGAATCCAGCGTTGCTGCCTGCTTTCATCGATCTCGTGTGGCACCTTTCCGAAGGCAACACCCAGTTGGTCACCGCGGCAGTAGCGCCGCACGAGATCAATACCTACGGGGCACTGGCAGACTACTTCAGAAAACGTGGGAAGCACGAGGAAGCAATCTTTCTTTTCCGCGATGTGGCCTCGGGAAAGGGCGGGGAATTTGTTGCGGAACGCCGCGCGTATCTCGCAGAACTCTTAGCAGCGAAACAATTCACACACGCACACGCGTTATGGGCAATCTCACATCCGCCCGATCCAGATGGTTCATGATGTTTGATCCCGGCTTTGAAAATGAAAGCGATCTGGATGAGCCTGGGTTTGGCTGGCGCGCCGCGGAGAAGTCTGGCGAAGTGATCTTTCAGTCTGGACTCGTCGGAACCGCGCAGTGGGCGTTTCAGTTTGAAAGTTTCGTTCAACGGTAACGTCGGAACCCGGACAAGCCATAGTCTCTCAACTTGTGCCCGTCTTGCCGCGCACGCGCTACCGACTATCATTTGCTGCGCGCACTGCAGAAATATTGTCGGGAAGCTTGCCCGGTATTGTCGTTATGGACGAAGGTGCGGGATTGTCGTTGGGTCAATCGGATCCGTTCCCTCAAACCACCGGCGCCTGGCGTGACTACCAATTGGAGTTTACAACTTCAGAAAAAACCGAGGCGATCAGGATCAGTCTTCTGCGCAAGCCATGTAGCGCGCCGTGTCCCATCTTTGGCCAACTATGGCTGGATAGTTTCCTGCTTCAGGCTCTCTAGTCTTCTACTCAACCGCGGCGATCAACAGACGTGGTTTTAACGCGCGGTAGACTGCTGTCACTTCACCGGTATCGCAGGCCGTTGGGCCATCTATTCCATTCGACTCGTTGTGGGCTTTTAGCAATCCCATCGCAGAACTGCCGCTGGTGCATTGAGGACAGTCTAACAGGCCGAGGCTGTGGCCAATCTCATGAGCGATCACATTCGTCAGCAAGCCAGGATCTTGCACGCTTGGATCGACGAGTATCAGCGCGTAATCGATAAAGCGATCGCCATGAATGCTATGCGCCTCTAACAACGCTCGATGCCGCTGTTTGTCGTTAAAGATCCGACTCCGGACAATTGTGATTTCACGGCGAGCATTTCTCGTCTCACGAGTTAGACCGCGGAAAGTGAAACGCACATTGGATCCGTTTTCTGTTGCAGTCGCGTCCCAGCTTGCCAAGGCCAGTTTCACTGCCGCGACTTCAGCGTTCGAGAAATCCGGTTCACGGAGATAGACGTTCACGCGAGTGTTCGGCGGCCAGGTCCAGAAGCCAGTGGGCGGCGCAGTGCGACCAACAACACAGGGCCCGGGCTTCAGATCTCGCTTAGCTTCATGGCTTGCATTTCCATTTGCGAGCGCCGCAGAGTGGATGATTGGAAGAGACAGAATGAGGAGTGAAAGCGAAAGAATTTTATTAAACATGTTGCTCGGCAAAGCTACGTGGCTCTGAATTGTTTGATTAACTGAGTAGAACTGATGGTGAGAAGTGCAGGGCAAATGTCAGAGGCAAAATGCCGTCGGATGCCCCATTCATCATCATCGCGGCGCTCTAAAAAGGTCTGCGCCGCTTCATTGCGGTAATAGGCATTGGGTGTGCCGCTTCTCGTCTCCCTATTAGCCCTAACCCTCTCCCAAAGGTAATTTCATACTTAAGTCACTTCAGCTGAATAAACGCTCCAGAAAGAGTGGCGGGTTTAAGGTCCGGAGGACCGCCATTAAATATCCACGGCCGTGAGGCCGTGGATATGCGAACGAAAAATGTCGAGCGCCGAAGGTGCGGCACTAATCGCATGTCACAGCGCAAAGGAGTGCCGGCCCTGTGGGCCTCGGCCTCATTTCGAGGTTTTATCCACGGCTTAACGTCCGCGGCTACTGAATGCCGCGCCTTCGGCGCTGCTCCACGGACGGAACGAGTTAGGTGAGTGAAATATTTGAGAACCCTTTCCCAACGCGAGAGGGAGCTGTGATCACAGGCGGGATGCGCGGGCCAGTCTGAAACCGCAAACTACTGAACCGCTAAATAGTTTGCTGTCGACGCCCGGACAACTTACTATTCCCGCGTAGTTCATCGGTCTTCCTGTTCACAAAAGGTGAGCACGGCCTTCAAACCAAAATTCGACCAGAGGCATGCAAATGAAGAAACTGATTTCAGTGTTGTTTGTTGTTTCGTTGTTAGTGAATCCGATCTTTGCGGCGGACATGAGTGCGGCGATTAACGCAGAAACGGAGAAGGTGTTGCCGCGGGTGATTGAATGGCGCCGCCACCTGCATCAGTTTCCTGAACTCAGCAACCGCGAATTCAAGACGGCCGAGTTCGTCGAAAAATATTTGCGCCAGCTCGGACTGGAAGTTCGCACAAAAATTGCGAAAACCGGCGTGGTCGGAATTTTGAAAGGCGGCCAGCCTGGCGCGACGATTGGCCTGCGTGCGGATATGGATGGTCTCCCCGTTACCGAGCGCGTGAATATTCCTTTCGCGTCAAAAGAAAAGTCTGACTACAACGGTCAGCAGGTCGGGGTGATGCATGCGTGCGGACACGATTCACATGTCGCGATGCTTTTGGGGACGGCGACTGTGCTGTCGCGAATGAAAGACAAAGTTCCCGGCACTGTAGTTTTCATTTTTCAACCTGCCGAAGAAGGTCCGCCCGCCGGTGAAGAAGGCGGCGCGCCTCTGATGGTTAAGGAAGGCGTCATGGACAATCCAAAGCTCGACGCAATCTTTGGAATACACATCGACGCGTTGACCGAGATCGGCAAGATCACATATCGCTCTGGTTCTTTCATGGCCGCATCTGATTGGTTCACAATCAAAGTGAAAGGGAAACAGACGCACGGTTCGACACCCTGGACCGGCGTCGATCCGATTGCGGTGGCCAGCCAGATCATTACCGGTCTGCAGATGATCGTCTCGCGCCAATCAGAACTGACAAAGGCCCCGGTGGTTATCACAGTTGGCCGCATCAATGGCGGCGTGCGCGAAAACATCATTCCCGAAGAGATGACGATGTCGGGAACGATTCGCACGCTCGACGAACAAATGCAAAAAGCGGTTCACGAAAAGATAAAGATTACGGCGCAGAAGATTGCGGAGAGCATGGGAGCTACAGTCGAGGTCTCGATCGATATAAAGACGCCGGTTACCTACAACACGCCTGAGCTCGTGCGGGCGTCACTTGCATCGTTGGAAAAAGCCGTCGGCAAGGAAAACTTGTTGGAAACAAACTGGGTGACGGGAGCGGAAGACTTCGCTTTCTACCGCGCGAAGGCGCCGGCTTTCTTTTTCAACGTGGGTGGGATGCCTAAGGGGAAAAATCGCAAGGAAGCCGCGCCGCATCACACGCCGGACTTTTACATTGACGACAGCCGCCTGGACGCGGGGATTAAAGCGTTCAGCAATCTTGTTTTTGATTACCAGCCATTGGTGAGGGCTGCCGGAGGGGCAGGGAATTAGGGCGTCTGTAAGTCCTAAGTTTCTGTCTCTGCGCTAACTCGGCGCTCTCTGCGTCTCTGCGGTTAAGATTACCGGCAACCGATCACCGCAGAGACGCAGAGATCGCTGAGATTACGCAGAGGGGTATTTCGATTAGCTCGCTGCGAGGTGTTGACCCACCGTTAGTTTTCCGGGAGCCTGGCGGTCTGATTTGTAAAGCTGACGATCTGACTTGTAAAGCTGAGGCCTTGAGTCACAGAACGGACAGTTATTTTTTGCCAGAACTGGCGGCTGGATTTGCAGAACCAACGGTGCTCTTTTGAAGTTGACGGCTTAGCTCAGGAAATCATTCGGATTGCCACTCGCTTTACCATTCACCATTTACCATTTACCATTCACCATCTCGCTCCCGTAGCTCAGTTGCATAGAGCGTCCGCCTCCTAAGCGGAAGGTCGCGCGTTGGAATCGCGCCGGGGGCACCATCTAAATCAGTAGGACAGGCATTCCTGCCTGTCCATTTCTTCTCAAGCGTGGTGTCAAAAGAGGAAAGTCATTCCTGCCTGTCCTACTCAAAAATCTCCGGCTGTTTGCTGTTTACTAACTGCTGTTTACTCTTCAAGACTGATACTTAATCAGCGACCGCACGTCGTAACCTTCAAGCTTTGCGCGGCCCGGCAGAAATTCGAGTTCCACTACGAACACGAGCCCAACCACTGTTCCGCCCAACCCTTCAACCAGATCACAAACGGCTTTGGCAGTGCCACCGGTGGCTAGTAGATCGTCCGCGATGATCACGCGGTGACCATTGCCGACTGCGTCGCGATGAATCTCAAGCGTGTCCTGACCATACTCGAGGTCATAGGAAATGGAGAGGCATTCCGACGGCAGCTTTTTTGGTTTGCGCACCGGCACGAAACCAGCGCCCAGGTGATAGGCCAGCGCCGGCGCAAAAATGAAACCGCGCGCTTCGACGCCGATGACGGTGTCGACCTTTTCACCTTCATACTCAGCCGCGAGCGCGTCGACTGTGTTTCGCAAGCCGTCCGGATGTTTCAGCAACGTGGTGATGTCGTAAAAGTTAATGCCCGGCTTGGGAAAGTCAGGCACTTCGCGAATCATAGCTTTTAGATGGTCCATAGTTTTTGGTCAGTGGTCGGTGGTCGGTAATCAGTGGCCAGAGATCAGAGATCAGAGATCAGAGATAAGTGTTTAGTTATGGTGATTAGTGGTTAAAGGTTGATCGTCGATCAGGTTCTCGTATCGACTGCCGACTGGCCCCCGGCCACTCACCGCTCGATTCTAAATGACGAATAATGCCCCGTTGGCTCCAGACTAATTTCTTCCACATTATCCACGGCGGCCCATTGCGGTCCGGCCGCGAGATCGTTCTTAAACTCTTCCACGTCCGCGAGCGGGCCCTCGGCCAGCGCCTCCACCGTACCGTCAGCGCAATTGCGAACATACCCAACTACCTGGTGACGCGCTGCGGCACGCTGTGCGAAGAACCTGTAACCGACCCCCTGCACGTTTCCTCGAATCAAAAACTTTCGCGCGACTTTCAACATAGTTACTTAAGGTGCAAATGCAAAGACGGGATTGTAGCGGATCATTTATCTGAGTCATAACGGGCGTGCACGAAGTCTTTTAGCCACTGAAACCAAGAAATCGTCACTCATTAGCAGTATGCAAAGATAAACGAGTCGCCGAGTGAGAAACATCAGATCGTAAGTGTGCCCTGTAAAAACCGGTGGGAAATAAGCTATGCTCTGCGCCAAACAAAGTCTGAATTAGAGAGGTGGCAAGCAGCTTGTTCCGCCTTAGACAGAAGAGGTCTAACTCTCCATTGCCTCAAGCCCCATCAGAATCTGAACCAACTGCAGACGAGAAGTCTCAGCGGGAAGACAAAGCCGTGGAAGACAAAGCCGTGGAACAAGACAACGATGGCGCTGAGCCCGTTGCGAATTCGCCTGCGTCGCCTGACGTCGCAGAGCCGCGCGATGCCGCGCTGCGCGAAGTTCAACTGATTGCCGCCCTCTTTGATGATTCGCAGGAAGTGCGCGACGCGGCGACTGCTGCGTTGACTCAACCCGGAGATGCTCCTGCGCCGGCAGCCTCAATCGTTCAGTCAGGTCAAGAGGTTCCAGTTGTGGATCCATCGGCCACAGCTGCTGTGGCGTTGGCGACTGAAACACAGTCTGACGCGGTCATATCTGAAGCGAGCGTGAGTGGGCCGACGCTCAACGATGAGAACCTACCTGCCGATGAGGCGAAGTTGCTTCTTGATGAAGCAGCAGCAAGAAAAGCACTCGCGGACCTTACCTTGCGCCTTGATGACAGTGCCAACTCTCGCTCGAAGCTGGAACGAGAAGCACTAAATCGATTGGAAAGCGAAGCAAAGGTAAGTGCGGAACTTGCGGCGCGGCGCCGCGAGGAAGAGGAGTTGAGGGAACGCGCGGAAGCAGAAGCCAACCAGCGCCGGCGGGATGAAGAGAAAAAGTTGGCTGATGCGCACGCGGCCAGAGTAAAAGCAGAGGAAGAAGCGCAACGCTTTGCGCAGGAAGACGCGATGTTGCGGCTTGAAGTCAGCAAGCTAAGGCTGGCGGCCGAAGAAATTGCGCGTACTAGAACTGAACTTCAGGGCGAGCGCAGAGCTTTTGCCGAACGAGCCCGACTCGCTGAAGCCCAGAGCTCCCGCGAACGCGCTGAGCTTGCGCACAAGGCTGAAATGGACAGACTGCGCAGCGAGCAGGAGTCGCTTGAACAGTCTCTGGCGGAAACTGCGTTGCGGCGTTCAGAAGTGGAAGCCGCGCGTCAAAAGGCAAACCAGGAAACGTTGCAGCTCGCAGAGGAAAAGGAGCGCCTGAAAGTCGCCGAAGCGGCCCGACAAGCAGAAGCGCAACGCTTGAGCGAAGCGGAACAGAAAGCCAGATCGGAGCAGGAGCAACTGGTCCAGCAAGTGGAAGAAATG
The DNA here is from genome assembly GCA_963724185.1 of Pyrinomonadaceae bacterium. Lineage (GTDB taxonomy): Bacteria > Acidobacteriota > Blastocatellia > Pyrinomonadales > Pyrinomonadaceae > PSRF01. Next base: position 2,215,564 of record CAVRTN010000004.1, read on the forward strand.
CGTCAGACGGCTTCAGAGGTGGCAGCGCGGCGCGCCGAAGTTGCGTCTGCACGCGAAAAGGCCGCCCAGGAAGCGGAGCAACTCGCAGAAGCGCAGGCTCGCATGACGGCGGCGGCCGAGTCGCGCCATCAAGCGGAAGCTGAGCGCGTTCGTATCGAATCGGAGCTACTACAGAAAGCCGAAGAAGCGCGCCGCCTGCTCGATGAGATTCGCGTACGGGCAGAGGAGGAAAGACAACGCATCGAAGCCGAGGAAAGGTACCGCGCAGCGGAACAGGAACAGCGGCTGACGCAACTTGCGGCGCTGCGCGAGGGGATGGAAAACGAGGCGCAGCATCGAAACGAACAGGAGCGGCAGATCAGCAGCCAGATTGAGAGTTTGCGCATTGCCGATACTCAGGCTCGGAAGCGAATAGAGGACGCCGAAGCGCGCCGGCGAAAAGCCGAGGAGAGTTACCGGCAGGTCTCGGAAAAGACGCAGAGGTTTGAGGCAGAAGCTCGCAAGAGTGAACTCGCGGAAGCGCAAGTGCTGGCAAAGTTGGAGGAAGTCAGGCGCAACGTCGCGGTTGCCACGCAGACAGCGGCCGAACAGGAAAAACGAATCAAGGACGAGACGGAAAATTTGCGACGCATGGAAGAAGCACAGCGGCGTCGCATTGAAGACGCAGTTCGTCGTCGGGCCGAAGCTGAGTATCGTCTACAGCAGGAGAAAGAGCGTCTACAGTCTGAAGAGGAAGCGCGATTGCGCGCGTCAGAACATTTTGACGTGCTCACCCGGCCCGAACATCCTGAAGCTGCTCCGGTGGATGAATGGCGTGACGATCCGGCGGAAAACCTGCGGCCTACTCCGCGTGTCGTGCAGCCTGAAACCCCACCTGCCTTCGGCGCGGCCCCAGCTTTCACTGCACCTTCAAGCGCAGCATCGATGCTCGGAAAAGATAACCCGGTAGATACTGGCGCAGCTGCGGTTGCTGAGGCCACTGCTCATGAAACTTCAACGGTGAGCGAGGATCGAAGCGCATCGCCAAAGCCCGAGGAGCCTGTTGCACCAGTTGCTGGCGTAGCCATTGCTGGCCCGCAAGACGCATTCAGTCGCATCACGGCACGCTTTGAAGATCCATCTCCTGAGGTTCGCAGAGCGGCAGTCAGGGAACTTCGCGAGTTGGATCCATCGCGGATGGTTGAGTCGTTCACGCGTGCACTTGAGGAGTCGACACCTGAGCGCCGGAACAATATCGGAAAGGCGATGGCGACTTCGGGACTAGCGGCCGAAGTGATTGACATGCTGGGCGGCGAGAGCCGCGAAGAAACCTATAGCGCGCTTTGCCTATTGCTGGCGATGGCTAAGACGGGAGAAGTCCAGCCACTGGTGCAGGCCATTGAGAGACATGACAATGTCTATGTCCGCATCGCAGCGGTAAGGTTGTTGACGCTCAACGGGCAGGAAGAGATTGCAAACGCTGCAGCGCGACGGCGACTGGAAGTGCGTGATTGAGGTGACCTTGTAACGCAAACTGTTAGTTTGCGTACTGTCTGATCAGTCGAAACCTATTTCAAATCAATAATAGCGATAGCGCCGGGTGCGATACTCACCGAAACGCTGTCAGGCTTGCCCGCTTGTTTTTCGATCTTCAAACTCGTTTCTGAAATCCATTCCTCAGCTTTAGCTACTCCGGTTCCAGCCCAACTAATATTTGCCTTAACAACTGCAGTGCGATCTACCTGGGCCAGTCCCTGCTGAGGTTTGAGCACGCCTTCGTTATTGAAGAGCGTAATGATCCAGCCGGTTTCAGTTTGGTTGATCAGGTATTCGACGTTGCCGGCAACCTTGATTGGAGTGGCATCCGCGAAAACGTGCGCGAGCATGTGGGCTGAAAAGGGAGTCAGGCGATCGTCCTCACCCAGAAGATCGTTCACCGTCGAGAGAACAATTGTGCCCTTACCGATTTTGTTTAGCGTAACAAGAGGATCACCGCTGAGTGTGGTGAGTAACGATTGCGCGCCTTTAAGTTCAACTTTCTCATAGCGGAAGATTTGGCCTTTCAAGTCTTGCGCAACTTCGCCGGGCGAAAGGCATTTGGCGTTATGCGCCTCGCCTGTTGTCCCCGTCAGGCGCAGCCCGGTTAACTCAGCAGGCAGGCCCTTAATCTGGGCGGAGTTCAGCACGACGGTGCCGCCGGCCGAAACGTATGCCGTTAACCTTTGGATCCATTCCGATGACCAGGTGATATGCCCGCCAACTACGATCGCGCGGTAGGGACTTAGATCGATCCTGGACGTTGGAGCTGGGACATTGGACTTTGGACCAGCGCTGTCCGAAGCAACCAACACGTCGAAGATGTCGCCGAATATTCCATTGACAAACACCTGTCGATCAGCGGACGCCGGCTCACCCTCCTTCACCAACCCGGGGTAATAAGCAGCGCCAAACAATTCGCGCAGCGCGTAGTCGCTTCGATTGATTTGGGAAACCTGAAAAGGCCACTGCGGGTAATCTGTCATGTCCCAACCGTGAGCAGGATCCAGCAGAAACGCGATGGGCGTATAAGGCACTCCGCGATTGGGATGTTTCTCCGCGAAGTGCATGAACTCTTCCGTGATCTTGCCCAGGGGATTTAGTTGAAACTCATGCTCAGCCGGACCGGGTTTGAAAAACTGATCGCCACCCTGTTCCAGATAGATCGCGGCGGCACCCGACATGTAATAGAAGTAATAATTTTTTCGATACCACGAAAGCGATGGGCCCATCGTGGCGCCGTAACGCGAGTGGAAAAAATGATCGGGACCGGCAAAGTTTTGGATCTTAGTAAACGTGGTGGCAGAGTCGCCGAAGTTTGGCGCGTGATAGTAGAGAAAGTTAACGCCCTGTTGCCTGGCCGCGCCGCGAGTGAACGCTACCCGCATTGCAAGCATCGGCTGCACCGCCGCAGTTTCCACCCCTAACAGTTTTACGCCCCAGTTTGTAAGCGCATGCGCAAAGGAGGTACTGGAAGTGGCTTGCGCAGGAATTAGTTTGTCCCACATCGCACCAGTTTCCGTGTGGAACATTGCGGCCCACTTACGTGCGATCGCTTTGTCGTAAAACAGGCGATGGGCCTCGAGCAGTTCTCTCCGAGACATCTCCGGGTTTACTCGAAGTTCCAGAGGCGCTTTCTCCCAAACGTAGCCGACGCTTTCACCAGAGATCCACCCGAGAAACTGATCCTTAAGTTCCCCGTTGAGCAATTTCCACGCAGCCTGCGCTTCGGCTTCGGGCATGTCGGCGGATCCGTAGTTGATCAAAATTGCAAAGGGCGATTTCGTTTCATTCAGGTAACGTCGGAAAGCGCTGCCCTCCCGCAAGTATTCCGGCAAGTTGTTTATGTAAATGACCGGGGCGACCAGCTTCGAGCCGAAGAGTGGCACCTCGCGGGCGCCCTTGTATTTCTTTACAAACTCTTCGATCGGTTCCGCGTTGAAGGGAAAAACCGAACGTTCTGCCGCGGGCAGGTCGTAGTTTTTCCAAAACTCCGGCGTGATATTCCAGGGCATGAGAAAATCGCGGCCGGCGATCTTCGGTTGTTTCCACGCGCCCGGAATTGCGGTGCCGGCAGGTTGATTGATGAGGGACGCCAGGGGAGCACGGGAGGCGGACCATTCGCGAAGATAACGCGCCGCAGCGAAATCCGGTTTGCGCCGACCCTCAGGAACAAAGGCTAAATCGTTCGTGAGCAGAACGCAGTCGACCTGGCGCACAGCGTCTGCAGTCTTTTCAATTTCGATCGAGATTCTTGCCGGACCCTTAACCAGAGTTGCTGCCGCCCCATCCCAGGTAAAGGCCCAACCCCAATACATACTCACTTCGTCGTGCGCGTCGACGATAGCCTTGTGTCCAAACTCCTGACGGAAAACCGGGCGATCGCCCTGAGAGATTTTGACAGCAAACGTTTCGGTCTTATTGGCCCAGTCGGCGTACCGAATCCAGAGCTTATATTCGCCACCTCGGGGAATCTCAACATCCTGGTAGATAGTTGCGCGGGATTCGTCGCGGCTGGCGGCGGCGGAGTTCCATTCGCTCTCACCACCCTGGGACCATTCAGCGGACACGCCTGGTCCATTAATGCCCCAACCCGGCGCTTTGATGCGCGGCAGACCGAGCCACGAGGGATTCTGGATCGGCTCACCGGTCGGCTTGGTGCCAAAGCCACGCATGTTCTCGGCTTCGTACCAGAGATACTCCGCGTATCTCCGATCTTGCACCGGTTCAGTCTGCGCTGAAGAAAATGGAGAAAGGAAAGACAGAAGGAAGGCCGACAGAATTACTAAGAGTGTGCTTCGAAACGCTGATGTCATAGAACTGGAACTTAACAAATAGTTCTGCCCTGACAAAGCGGGGGCACGCCCGCCTTCCTGACCATGAGATGATGAAGATCGATTTTGTAGTCCTTGCTGGTAGTGCCTATTGCAGGTTGAGAGGCTGGGTTTTGCCCCGTCAATATTATCCTAAGGCTTCGAGACACTCAGCCAGACTGCGCCGCCTGCAGGTAAACATGGGCGTATCGCGCAACGTGTAAGAGCTGGCTTTCGTTTCGCGCAACTCCTGCACCAGATCGAGGAAGTCTGCCGGGTTGTCGGTCTCAAACGCGACCACAAATTCCTGATCGTCCAGGCCGAAGGAATAGGTTGTATGAAGTTTGACCTGACGATACTTCGTGCCAATGCGAATGTGCTCGTCCATCATTTCCTGACGCTGGTCCGCGGTGCGCGAGTACCACTCACGAGTCTTCACAAAAGGATAAACAAAAAGATAGTCAGACTTTCCCGGCACAATGTGCAACCGATCCTCAACATGCTCGGGGTTATCCTTGTCGATATACATCGAACGCTTGGTCATCGACAGAAACGACTGCGAAGGCTCGAGGTATTTAGCCATCTGGGTATGATTCAGTCGTGAAGTCATCTCCTGGATGGGATCAAGTTCATAACCAATACGCCAGACCATGAAGTCAACATTTGTGCGCAAGCCGATGGTGGAATAGCTGTTGATTAAGAGTGGACCACGAAATTCGTCCACCGTTTTAATAAACTCTTCCTTGCACTGTTGCTTGTCGTCGTGCGAGAGCATGCGCCATTGGGGGAGCGCGTGGTAGAAAGTGAAGTTGACGAATTGTCTCGGCAGCTTCGCTTTTTCCACTTCGAGTTCAACGCAATTTGGGGCGAGGCGAAGCGACCCTCGAGTTGCGTTTCCTTCTTTATCGGTGCTCATTTTGCCTGCGACCTCTTCTTGGGTGGAGGAATTTCGATCAATTCAATAAGAGATGAAATGTTTGACGCGCTCCGATATTCTGCCTAGTCTCCTGTGTGATTGCAACCGGACAGAAAACACGGTTCGGCCCAGCAGAACAAAGTGATGCCTGGCTGCTGTTTGGTTGTGACGGAAAACAAAACCTTAAGAGGTGTGTGAATCGCGATGCAGAGACTGCTTCTGATTGGACTAGCCGGACTGGTTGGAACTTTATTGCGATACTGGCTTTCCGAATTTGCCGCGCGAAGGTTTGGTGAGGCGTTTCCAACCGGGACGCTGCTGGCAAACCTTGCCGGGTGTTTCGTCGCCGGGTTACTACTTTACCTCTTATCTGATCGCTATCCGGTCAGCGAGCAGATGCGGGCTGTGGTCTTTGTTGGTCTACTCGGCGGGTTTACCACATTTTCAGCTTTTGGCTTGCAGACGTTTGTGCTGCTACGCGAGGGCCAGATGGGAATGGCGCTGCTTAATATCGGCCTATCAAATGTAGGCGGCTTGTTGATGGTTTCGGCCGGATATTCTTTGGCAAAGATCGCGTGATCGGGTGTTTACTAATCTCGGGTTGCCGATCGTGTTATTCTGTCGTTCAATCACGAAATTAATGGAGGGCTTTACGGATGAAGTTGACTGCTTTAACAGTCTTTCTGCTGGCTGCGATTATTATGGCTGGCGCTTGCACTAACCAGAACCAGGAAACGACAACTCAAACTTCGCCGGCCGTTGCCGCGTCACCGGCGATGAAAACAAGCACGCCACCCGATGAGTTAGCCATTGCGCGCGCGACTTTTCAGAAAGAGTGTGCCGGGTGTCACCAGGCTGATGCGAGTGGTGGTCCAGTTACCGTAGAGGGTAAGAAGCTAAAGGTTCCTACCTTGCGCGAGGGCCATGCGCTGAAAGATTCTGATGAAGACTTCGTCAAGCAAATCATGAACGGCGACGACGGCATGCCTGCGTTTAAGGATAAGCTCTCGCCGGAACAGATCAACGACCTGGTGCGATTTATTCGTAAGGAGTTTCAGGGAAAGTAGGAACCAGACGGCAGACGGCAGACGGCAGTGCGGCAATTGCTGGGTAGAAAGCTGAGCCACGCACAAGAGAGAACTGCGACGCTTTTTACTATTCACCATTTACCATTTACTATTTACCGCCTTTCGTGCACCCGTAGCTCAGCTGGATAGAGTATCTGACTTCGAATCAGAGGGTCGCAAGTTCGAGTCTTGCCGGGTGCACCAACTATAAACACTACGGGCCGCCAGCTTGAGCGGCCCGTCTTGCGTTTGTTATCGGCTTTCCGCAACGCCTTCAACTCGAAGAAATCGTTCAGGCTTTGGCCGCATCGCTTTCGCCCGCTTTTCGTTTCTCAATCGAGACATAATCACGCGTGCGATGTCCCAAATAAATCTGGCGCGGGCGCGCGATCTTCTGATCGGGATCTTCAAGCAGTTCGACCCACTGGGCCAACCAGCCCGATGTGCGCGGAATTGCAAACAAGACCGGAAACATGTCAACCGGAAATTTCATCGCCCGGTAAATGATGCCTGAATAGAAGTCGACGTTGGGATAGAGTTTCCGCTTCACAAAGTATTCGTCCTCCAGCGCGATCCGTTCAAGCTCGAGGGCAATCTTCAACATCGGATCTTTTCCGGTTACTTCAAAAACCTCATCGGCGACTTGTTTGATAATGCGCGCCCGCGGGTCGTAGTTTTTGTAAACCCGGTGTCCGAATCCCATCAAACGAAACTCGCCGGCCTTAACTCGCTTGATGTAATCAGGGACTTTATCTATTGAACCAATCTCATTGAGCATGCGCAGGACCATTTCATTCGCGCCGCCATGCAGTGGTCCATAAAGCGCAGCAGCCGCTCCGGCCAATGATGAAAACGGATCGGTGTGTGCGCTACCAATGCTGCGCATCGCATTTGTGCTGCAGTTTTGTTCGTGATCGGCGTGCAGGATGAAAAGGACGTTTAGAGCGCGTTCCAACACCGGATTGGATTGATATCGCAACTCCGTTGTCTTGAACATCATGTTTAGAAAGTTGCCTTCGTAGCTGAGGTCGTTATCAGGATAGGCGTAACGCATTCCGATGCGGTGACGGTAAGCAAAGGCAGCGACGGTGGGAACCTTGGCAATCAGTCGGTGAATCTGTTTTCGCCGGCAATCAACGTCGAAGATATCTTTTGCGTCCGGGTAGAAAGTAGAGAGAGCGCCGAGCGTGGCCTCAAACATCCCCATCGGATGCGCGTTGTAGTGGAAACCGTCGATTACCTTCTTGATGCTTTCGTTGATGAACGTGTGATAGGTGATGTTGTGTTTCCACTTGGCCAGCTCTGCTTCCGTCGGGAGCTCACCATTCAAGAGCAGGTACGCCACTTCCAGATATGTACTCTTCTCGGCAAGCTGGTCAATTGGATAACCGCGATACTCAAGAATTCCTTTGTCGCCGTCGATGAACGTGATCCGGCTCTTGCAGGAAGCAGTATTCATAAACGCCGGATCGTAAGTCATTAAGCCAAAGTCGTCCTCGGAGGCTTTAATCTGGCGCAGGTCGGTGGCCCGGATGGTCCCATTTTCAATGGGCAGGTCATACTGTTTTCCTGTGCGATTGTCAGTGATAGTTATGGTGTCTGCGCTCATCGGCGTCACGCCTCCCGGCTGGTGCTCGTTATCTTAGGAATGTAAAGCAGATTAACTCCCGGGCGAGTAACTAATCAAACTTAGTGAGCTCTGGATTCCGATCCGACAGGTGTTCACTTGTGAGCTATGCCGCTGGGACCTTCACACAAGGTGAGGAGGAACAAATCGAGCAACTAAGATTCCGGTCTTCTATTTGAACCAGCCGGTCGCGAGGGAGTTTATTGGCTCGTCGAAGTTGATCGTTGAGGCTGGAGTGTCCGTGCGCTCCATTGCCTGAGCGGCAGCGACTACAATTATTGCTTCGTCTATTTCACGCCCAGCAGTTCGACATCGAAAACGAGCGTTGCGTTTCCAGGAATATCTGGTGGGCGGCCCTGTGCTCCATAACCGAGCGCCGCGGGAATCACGAATTTGCGCCGGCCCCCGACCTTCATCGACATTAACCCTTCATCCCAACCTTTAATCACGGCGCCCACTCCGATCCGAAAATTAGCCGGTTTGGCATCATCGCGGGAACTGTCAAACTCGAATCCGTTCTCGAGCGTGCCGGTATAGTGAACGGTGACGGTTTGTCCTCTTTGCGGGGTAGCGCCTGTGCCCACGACCAAATCCGAGTACCTAAGTCCCGAGGCCGTTCTGATCTCTGGTTGGTTGGTGCCGCCACGTTTGCTGACGAGGTAACCGATCGCCGTGGCGGCAATCAAAACTACCAAGACGATAGCAATCACCCGAGCCTGTCGATTGCGGCCAGTTGCCGGCTTTGTTTTCCCGGCAGGAAAGTTACCCTTCGGACGCTTCCTGGCCTTCCCGATCTTTCGATGTCTACTTTGCGGCAAGTTGTTCGGTTCTCCTGTTGCTTGATTGAGGCGTCTACTTTAAAGCCCGATTCAGGACTGGGTCAATTCAAGGGAGCCAGTTTAGGTTTAACTAAACAGCGACCGGCGATCGTTTCGCTCAATCTAACGCCAAGGGCCATCATCCTTCTCGCGTAGAAACGCTTTCAATTATCTGCTGAGATGATAAACTCTCGGCCTTGTTACCACTTCGGTTGACGTCCGCCCGGCTTCAATTTGTCGGATAGTCTTACTAAAAACCAACTCAGGAGAAAATAATGTCGCTGTCGAGATCCGTGTCGAAATTCGTAGTTGGCCTTAGCCTCTTCGTCGTTCTATCAATGTCCGGCAGCGCGGTTGTTTTTTCTCAGGAACCCACGCCTTCTCCATCGCCTACTCCTCAGGAGAGTCCATCCCCTGCAAAAGCGGACAGCGTAAAACCCTCGATTGAAAAAGCCTTTGATCGGCTGGAGTGGCGCAGCATTGGCCCGGCCAACATGGGTGGACGCATAGCTGACGTGGAAGGCATTCCGGGAAACCCAAATGTGGTTTATGTCGCGAGCGCCAGTGGCGGTCTATTCAAGACTACGAACGCCGGAATCACCTGGAAACCACTCTTCGAAAGGCAAGGAACGATTTCAATTGGCGACATCGCGCTCGCGCCCAGTAATCCGGACGTGATTTGGGTGGGCACGGGAGAATCAAACGTTCGCAATAGCGTTTCGTTTGGCGATGGTGTCTATAAGTCGACAGACGGCGGCGCAAACTGGCAACACATGGGACTGAGAAATACGGAGCGTATTTCCGCGATTGCGATTCACCCGCAAAATCCGGACATCGTTTACGTGGGCGCTCTGGGTCATGCGTTTGGACCAAACGAAGACCGAGGGGTTTTCATGACTACCGACGGTGGAAAAACGTGGTCGAAGACGCTTTATCTCGACAGGGAGCACGGGGTCTCCGATTTAGACATCGATCTGACGAATCCGAATATTCTTTACGCCGGCATGTGGAATTTTGAACGGAAGCCCTGGACGCACCGCAGCGGAAGCGAAAACGGCGGCGTGTTTAAGTCGATCGATGCCGGCAGAACCTGGAAAAAGATAACCAACGGCTTGCCGAAGTTACTTGGCCGCATCGGCATCCGCGCTGCGCCGAGTAATCCGAATGTAGTTTATGCAATCGTAGAGTCGAAAGAAGGAACTCTTTACCGTTCCGACGATCGAGGGGAAACGTTCAAGCAGGTTTCGAAGCAGACCAACATCGTTTCGCGCGGATTTTATTACACCACGGTGCGCGTAGATCCTAATGATGAGAATCGAGTTTTCGCGGTAGCTTCATCGCTTTTTATTTCGATCGATGGCGGTAAGACATTTCGATCCATTACCGGCCGCACGCATATCGACTATCACGCTCTCTGGATGGATCCAAAGAACCCGAAACGAATGTGGCAAGGGCAGGACGGCGGCATCGCAGTCTCTTATGACAGCGGTGACTCCTGGGAATATGTGAACAACATTCCGATGGGGCAGTTCTACCAGATCCATGCCGACAATCGTTTGCCCTTTTATTACGTCATGGGTGGATTACAGGACAATGGCGCCTGGACCGGCCCCAGCCGCACGCGCGAGCCTGCTGGGATAATGAACGACGACTGGCGCATGGTGAGTTTTGGCGACGGATTTTACGTCATTAACAATGCTGACGACCCCGAACTCTATCTCTCGGAATCGCAGGGCGGAAATATTCTGCGCACTGACTTCCGCACGCGTGAACAGCAGGAGGTAAATCCCTGGGGCCGCGGCAGCGGCGATGGCCCCGCAATTGGTGAGAAGTATCGATTTAACTGGAACACGCCGATCGTTCTTTCACCACATGACAAGAACACCGTCTACTTCGGCGGCAATGTAGTGTTCAGGTCAACGGATTTCGGCAAGACGTGGGAACAGATCAGCGCTGACGTGACGACAAATAATCCCGAGCGATTGAAGGATGCGGGTGGTCCAATCGCTGTCGAAAACACGAGTGCTGAATACTACAGCACCATCATAAGTCTGGCTGAATCGCCCTTGCAGAAAGGTCACGTGTGGGTAGGCACTGACGATGGCAATGTCCAGGTGACAACTGATGGCGGAAAGACCTGGAACAATCTTATCGGCAACGTTAAAGGTGTGCCGGCCAATTCACCGGTCTCACATGTAGAGCCCTCACGAGTCAGTGCGCAAACGGCCTACATCGCTTTCGACCGTCACATGTTCGACGACTTTCGTCCCTACATCTACAAGACGACCGACGGCGGCAAATCGTGGTCGGCAGTTGCCGGCAATCTTCCCGCGAAGGCTTACGTACAGGTGGTTCGCGAGGATCCAAAGAATCCGGGTCTGCTTTATGCGGGCACCGAAATCGGACTCTTTGCTTCTTACACGGGCGGTCGCGAGTGGATTCCGCTTAACCTGAAAAACATGCCCAATGTAGCTGTGCACGATATTGTCGTTCATCCGCGAGAGAACGATCTCATCGTGGCTACGCACGGACGGAGCATCTGGATACTCGACGACGCGACGCCCGTTCAGCGCATGACCTCGACGATCGTGAATAGCAATACACACCTTTTCCCGGTGCGCCCGGGTCTCCGCTTTGCTTCGTTCTTCACGCGTTACGGAATTGGAGACAAGATCTTCACTGGGCCCAACCCAGCGTATGGAGCTTTGATAACGTATTACCTGAAAGACAAACTCGATGACAAAGCCACTTTCAAAATTCAAATTCTCGATGAGAGCGGTAAATTAGTGCAGGAGCTGAACAGACCGTCGCGGGAAAAGGGTTTGAATCGCGTGACGTGGAACCTTCGTTACGGTGGGGCTGAAGTGAGGCGGCCGCCTTCAGCTGAAGAAACAGCCTTTGGACGCTCGCCACGTGGTCCACAGGTGCTGCCCGGAAGTTATACCGTGAAACTTACGGTTGGGGACAAGACGCTTTCAGAAACGGTGGACGTCAGACTCGATCCGACAATCAATGTCGCCCTGGCGGACCTGCAGGCGCAGCTGGAACTGCAAATGAAGTTGCGCGACATGCAGTCTGCCACCAACACTGCTCTCCGTTTTCTGGATAGTGTGGAGGATCAACTCAAGCATACCGAAACCACCATCAAGAACCTTAACAAGGAGCCGGACAAAGAGTTGATGAAGGCGCTTGAGGACTACAAAAAACAGATCGTAGCGCTGGAGGATCGATTGGTGCGACGTTCAGACGGTCTTGGCTTCCCAGGAAGATCACAGGTGACCAATCGAGTTGGAGATCTCTTCTTTTCAATCGATGCCACCAATGCAGCGCCGACTCCATATCAGCGCCAATACTTCCAGGAGCTGTTGCCGGAGTTTCGCGAGCGCATGGCTGAAGCAAATCGCTTCATCAAGGACACGATTCCGCTCTGGAATGAAAAGTTGAGAGGATGGAATGCGCCGACCTTGACGACGCGGAACCCAATAGACTTCTAGTTAATGCGGCAACCGGCGAAGCCTGCGGCGACACTAAGGACGAAAGCTCTCGAGCCGTTGGTCGCCCGCTGTTTTTCTTCGCAATGTCTGGAGAAGTCTTGAATGAAATTTGCCGCCGGAGTATTTCTGTTTCTCCTCGTGGTTTTCGTCACGAGTGCACCGGCGCAAACGAAGCCTGGCAGCCAGCAACCTGAAAAGAGCGAAGATGTAATTACAATTACGACAAATCTGGTGCAGGTGGATGCGGTTGTGACGGATAAGCATGGACGCCTTGTTACCCACCTTAAGCCCGCAGATTTTGAACTGCTGGAGAATGGTCATCACCGCGCAATCACGGAGTTCTCCTACATTTCGCTAACCGAAACACCGGCGACTGTCGACGCGCAATCCTCAGACAAACGCACGGCAGCCGACCAACGTACTCGCCCTCCGTTAACACTTTTGTTCCGGTTCCGCAGATCGGCATTGATGGAACGAGAAGAGGACCCGCGGTGCTGAGATTCGATGCCGGTGATTTGCTGACTTACTCTTACTTGATTTACGGCGCCCGCCGAGACAAAGGCGCGCCGAACCTCACCGGTCAGATTCGCCTGTTTCGTGCGGACGCTGAAGTCTTCACCGGCAGGGAAATGCCGGTCGCGGTTTTGGCATCATCGCGAGACGGCGGCATTGTGGGGCAGGGAAACCTGACCCTGGGAAAAGGTTTGCCACCAGGCGATTACTTTTTGCAGGTAGTGGTAACAGACAAGCTTGCCAATGCTGACAGACAAGCGGCCGAGCAGTGGATCGATTTCGGAATCGTTAAATAGCGCAGCCCTTGCGCGTAAACATCCGTCCAGAGCGCCAGACGATTGGCTTGTCTCAGCCGCCAATCCGTGCCTCCGCAGCTCCGGTCGCCACGGGCCTCATTCGTGTGAGGCGAATGTTTCCATTTATTCCTCGGGCTGAGATCGCATGCCCTCCACTTCCGATCTGTGCGGTGTAATGTCCGTGTCTCGACTTATCGACTACAACGCCTGGGAAGTCCGAAACAACGTTACCATTCATCCCGCTGGCTTCCAGATCGGCATTTAGGTTTGCCTCAAGCTTGAGTTCAATGTTGCCATTGATTCCGCTGAGATCTACGCCTTGCGAGTCGAGCTGTTTGAAGCCTACAGACACATTTCCGTTGATACCTTTAAGCTCACCTGAGCCCGTGCTCTGGGCAATATCAACTTTACCGTTAATTCCGTGCACCTCGACCGGGCCGCCAATTTCGCCCACCAAAAGAGCGCCATTAATGCCTTTGGCGATCAGCGAGACTTGTCGCGGAAGGCGCAGCGTCACGCGCTCTGAGGGCGCCGACCCAAACAGCCGACCCAGGAAACTACCTTCGGCCTTCTCCCCGTGAATCTTGAGACTGGTCGCAGTCGCATCGATCACAATTTTGCGGCGGCTCAAAACCTCCGCGGACGAGCCGGTGCGCTCTATCAGAACGTCGGCTGTTTTCACGTCGGCTGTTTCGATCTTGACGGAACCATTTATTCCTGACACTTCGACTCGGGCTCCCGCCGAAAGGTCGTAGCTCTTGCGAATCTCTTCTCGCACATCCGCGCCGGATTGTTTATCGCCATGAAATACGCCGGGCAAACTATTCAGGCTTCGCAGCGGACTTGAATTCGAACGGACGATCCCTGCGATCCCAGCAATTCCGACGAGAACGATTACCAAAACTATTCTTTTCATGGGTTATGACGGCCTTTCAAGGAGTTTCGAGCTTGGTTTCTTTAACGCTCAAAGCGGGAGTCAGGTTCAAACAAAATTCCTCCAATTGCCTTTCTTGACAGAAGCCTGACCGCGACATACATTCAAACCATCCGGAAATTTCATAATCAAGAGAGTTGCCCGCGTGGCCGCTGCGTGTTTGGCCGCCAAAAAACTGTTCATCTCTGAGAAGGAGCCAATGGAGAAAGACTCCCGGGATCGAATTGTGCTAGTGGTTGAAGACGCTGAAGACGCGCGGATGTTCATGCGTCTCGCGCTCGAGCGACTGGGCTATATCGTTTTCGAGGCGGAAAACGGTCAGGAGGCACTGGATGTTGCCGAGCGCGTGCGTCCTCAGGTCATCCTCATGGATTTGAGTCTGCCAGTAATGGACGGTCTCGAGGCCACACAGAGAATTCGGGCTACTGACGGGATGACCGGAGTAACGGTGATCGCGGTCACTGCACATCAGGGAACAGACTTTCGCGAGGGCGCGAAAGACGCCGGCTTCGACGCGTATGTGACCAAGCCGATCGACGTGGATTCACTTGATGAGCTGATCAGGGGACTGGTGAAGAGTTAGTTATTGCTTCGCGTCCGACCGCTTGAGGCGAACGATCGTGGCCCCCAAACCACCGGCTTCAGGAGGCGCGTCGCTCCAATCCTGAACAAACGATGTGCGTGCCAGAATCGACCTCACCATTTCCCTTTGCACGCCAATTCCTTTCCCATGGATGATCCGGACGCAGCCGAAACCAACGCGCGCTGCTTCGTTTAGATATTCTTCGACGACTAGTTTCACTTCCTGAGGCCGGATCGTGTGCAGATCGAACACGTCCGAAATTGGGATCGCGACGGGCTCGAGGAACGGATGAAACGGGTCGGGAAAGCTGTCCTCTAGGTGTCCGATCTCGTCAGATGAGGTTTCACTGTCGCGTGCGTCGGGCTTCGAGAGCAGATTCTTCAAAAATGAAAGCATTCCCATCGCTCTCGACCGCTCCTGCACTTAAAATCACTCACGCCATTCCTTAGGGAAAAGCGCTCCGGCTTTTGCAGGGTCGAGCTTTACTCCGGCGAGCGAGGCCGCATGAGCGAGAACCGGATCGAGCTTTGCGGCGAGATCGGCGCCTTCGGGAACCATCACAACGTCAGGAACCACTCCGACGTTCTCCAGGCTCTTGCCGTCACTCATGATTGCGTCAGCGACAGTCACGCGTGTGCCAAAATAGAGAACACTACCGACGCCAATTTGATGGTCAAAGTATTTTGAAACCATGACACTGCCGGATGTGCGGTCGCCTATTACTTTTCCGCGCTTCTCTATTTGAATGAGCCGCGCAAAGAGTTCTGATGCGGAGGCTGACTCGCTGTCGACCAGCACGATCAGGTCTCCCTTGAACATGCTCGAACCGCGAGACTTCGCGGTGGAAGGCTTCGTCTCCTTACGAAACTTCTCGTCAAATATCTTCACGTCGCGATCAAAAAAGTACCCGCCCAGCCTTTCCAACGCCTTCACATATCCGCCATGGTTGCCTCGCAGATCGAGTATCAGGGTTTTGAAGCGACTGGCTTTTCCCATCATGCTGTCGATGTGCGTCTCGGAAGTCGAAAATGTCGTCATCTGCCAGATAAAAAGATCTTTGCCAACTTCGACGAAGCGGTCTTCTTCAACGTCGCGCCGCTCGCGCAGGTATTGAACAAAAATTTTCCCCCAGTCGGTTTGGGTTGCTGTGCGGGTAATCTTTGACGGGACATTCAATTCTCTGGATTGCTGCTGACCTGGACTCTGGACCATCAGCCGAATACTCCGAGCCGGCGTCAGAGCGTAATAGCGATAACCCATCTTCCAAATGTTGTCGCGCGACGGGCGAAAGCCATCCACCGCCAGAATCTCATCTCCCACCTTTAAGCCGGTCGTTTCGGCATCGCTACCGGGTTTTACCGCACTGATAAACGCGCGATCGCCGACAATCTTCATCTCCCATCCATATTTCACCAGCGCGGCGCGCGAAGGAGGTATAAAGAAGGTGTGAGAATCGTCTAAGCTGAGCACGCTCTGCGCTACGATAAGAATCAACTGATCGCGCGTGGTGGCTGCCTTGAGTTTGTCCTCAGCGGCTTTGAAATGGGCGTCAATGTCGATTCCACGGAGAGCCGGATCATAGTAATTCTTTTTGAGATCTTCTTTAGCGGCACTTAGCATCGCCTTCGCGTTTTCGCGATCAAAAGAGTCCAGCCCACTCTGGGCCGTAGCGGCGACCAATAAGCACACCAGCAGCAGTCCTGTAAGAGTAAACGCCCGAAAGATCGGCGCAGATGGGAACAAAACAAAGAATTTCTTTTTCATGAGGGCCTCGGAAAAATTTGAATAACTAATTGCCGGATTGGAAAGTTAACACATCCATCGCGTCGACGCATGACCAGAATCCGTTTGCATAGCACCGGATATTGTCGGTCCATCGCGTTTCTTGACACTCTCTTTAACGGAGCTATAAACTCGCGGTCTTTCAATTCATGCATTAATGACTACGAAAAATGCGGGACCGACCGCCCGAGAAGGGGTCTGCCTCCCGATCGAAAGGAATCTAAAACATGGGTGCGCGAAATAAGATAACAGTGGTGGGCGCCGGTAATGTGGGCGCGACGGCGGCGCATTGGCTGGCGGCCAAGGAACTTGGCGATGTGGTCCTGGTAGACATTGTGGAAGGCGTGCCGCAGGGCAAGGCCCTCGACCTGGCCCAGGCGGCGCCAATCGAAGGATTCGACGTCAGGCTCAAAGGACTGAATGGGTACGATGGCACAGAGAATTCTGATGTCGTCATCATTACTGCCGGACTGCCGCGCAAGCCTGGCATGAGCCGCGACGATCTGTTGAAGACTAACGCCGACATTGTTTCAAAGGTTGTAGACGAGGTTGTCAGCCGCTCGCCCGAGTCGATCCTGATCATCGTCTCCAATCCGCTTGACGCGATGTGCCAGGTGGCGTTTCGGCGCTCAGGGTTCCCCAAGCATCGCGTAATCGGCATGGCGGGCGTGCTCGATTCGGCGCGCATGCGTTGTTTCCTTGCAGAAGCTTTGGATGTGTCGGTCGAAAATGTAACGGCGTTTGTGTTGGGCGGACACGGCGACACGATGGTGCCCTTGCCGCGCTTTTCGACGTGCGCCGGCATCCCCATCCCTGAGCTGCTGCCTAAAGATCAGATCGATGCGATTGTGAAACGAACCGCCGGCGGAGGCGCAGAGATCGTTTCACTTCTGAAGACTGGTTCAGCCTACTACGCGCCATCTTCAGCCGCGGTGGAGATGACGGAAGCAATATTGAAGGACAAGAAAAAGATCCTGCCGTGTGCCGCTTATCTTGAAGGCGAATATGGGATCAACGGACTCTATGTCGGCGTGCCGTGCAAACTCGGCGCGCGCGGGCTCGAGCAGATAATCGAGATCAACCTGCTGGCCGAAGAACGAATCGCGTTGCAAAAGAGCGCCGCGGCGGTGCAGGAGCTGATCGATGTGCTCGGGGTCTAGCCTCAAGCATTTCCACTTGAAGTCTTTGGTTGTCTAGTCCCGCACTTTAACGATGAAAAGCCCACTCCTTAAGTTTCGGGAGTGGGCTTCGTTATTCAATTAGATCGCTGGTGGAGTTGGTGTGCCGCCCGGCGACGCAGTGAGAGGTTGCGGCCTGCGCGGCGCCCGCTCAACGTGGCTGGCGCTGGTCCAGGCGGCCGAACGCGCGGCGTCGTCATGAAACGTATTGCGCACGATGGCATCCAGTTGCCGTTTGGCGTCGAGCGCCTCTTCCTGCTCGTCGTCAATCGAAGCTGTGGCCATCACCCGCGTGCCGATACCTGATTGCTGATGGCTGAGCGCCGTTTGAAAATCCGCTATGTGCTCACTCAGCTCGTCAAGGAAGTTTGCGGGCATGGCAAACCGAATGAAATCATTCTTCAACGGCAGGGCATCAGCCGCAAATGCCTGCGCCGTGCCAATCAGTTCCTGATCGGTAGAGTTTCGCGGAATGCGAAACTTGCTCTCGATTCCGGGGACCGTTTTCGACATAACTCGCGCGGTCCGGCGCAGACGATCGAGGTTATCTCGCAAAGCCTCACGCGCCAGCGACTTGGTTGCCGTACCCTGTTGGGCCGAAGTGCTTCCGGAAATCTGCTGTGCCAGGTTGCTGGCCAGCTTGGCCACCGCCGCCTTGATTCGGGCAAAGAGTTCGCCGCCCAGCGAGTTAGGCGGAAAGAAAGCAACATTTTCGTCGCCAAAATTGTCAACGCGCATTAACATCTCGTAGCTGCGTAGCTCTCGATCATTCATTTTGGTCTCCTCTTTTCTGTAAGAAAGGGAACCACCGATGAGGTATTCCCCGGTTAAAATCAATCACAATCCCCGGCAGGAGCGAATGCCGAAGCTGAGACTAAACCCCACGCGCACGCCGCGCGCATCCCCTTGCTCGCACGACCTATGGAATCCCGGATTCCGAAAACCTTTAGTTTTGCACTGCTAAAATGAAATTCACACTGCTAAAATCGATTTACACAGTGCTAAAACCATCTCGCACACTGCTAAAATGAAGTTCACACTGCTAAAACCATCTCCCACGCCGCTAAAACCGACTTACACGCCGCTAAAACCGCCTCGCACGCCGCTAAAACCGACTTACACGCCGCTAAAACCGCCTCGCACGGTGCTAAAACCACCTTCGCACGCTGCTAAAACCACCTCGCACGCTGCTGAAATCGACTTACACGCCGCTAAAATCGCCTCGCACACTGCCGAAACCGATTTACACAGTTCGAGTGCGATCTTCACAGGCCATCGTCACGATCCCACGCTTGCGGTTGGCAATTTGTTGGTTGTCGGCGCAATTCCGGGCGCTTGGAGTACCGCCTTCAGGCGAGCTTTTGAAAAACTCCCGCCTAAAAAAGGCTGCCAAACACGACAAAGGCCGATTTCCGCATGAAATTAATTGATCTGGTTAAGGTTTGGCTGAGTCAGGCGAGTATGCGAGGTTGCAGGCTCGTGAAGATTTCAGCCGCTAATCGTGAACGGCCGAAATTTATTCCAGGTAGTTGTGAAAGTCAATAACAAAGACGCACCTGACCAGGGCCGCTCCACCAGGAGCGCAATGTTGATAGCCTGAGGTCTTCCAAACGATCCGGCGCTCCTTCGGGAGCGCAATGTTTTGCTCCTGCCGGAGCGAAGGACATGAGGGGTGCGTGTTTTCTATACATATTTTGCTCCTGGCGGAGCGGCTACACCGGTTCATCACAATTTCCTGCAATCGCTCTTTTTCAATGGCCTCTTCTTTGATCGCAGCGTTTCGTAGCGTACGTTTCAGAATTGAATATAGATGAAGTCATTCTGAGCATCTCCCCACGCCACAGTGACTTTCGAGAAGGCCTCACCGGCGGATGGGATGGTATAATCCCCGCAACTTGCCGAGGGAGAACCTCAAAATCAATCTCTCCGAGTGCCTTAAAGATGAGCGAAAAACCGAGCTGACTGAACGCTATGCTGAGAAAAATTTAAAAAGGTTTTTGTCGTGACCAGTGATTCACTTGACCCTCTCTCCCGCGCTGAACGAAGTGAGAGAATGCGGCGCGTCCGCCAAAAGGACACCAAGCCAGAGATGGCAGTGCGCCGCTTGATTCATTCGTTGGGGTACCGGTATGGACTCCATTCGCGTCAACTGCCCGGGCATCCAGATCTAGTTTTCAAGCCGAGGCAGAAAGTGATTTTCGTCCATGGATGTTTTTGGCATCAGCATAAAAATTGTCGACAGTACCAAATGCCAAAATCAAGACTTGATTTTTGGCTTCCAAAACTAAACGGAAATAAACGGCGCGATGCCGCTAACTTGAGAAAGCTCGGTGACCTGGGATGGGACGCTCTGATATTATGGGAGTGTCAAATAAAACAGCGGGAAACCCTGGTGCGGCGCATCAGAAGATTTTTAGAGAACCCTAAAAGATGAAAGCAGTTGAACTCTTCGCAGGAGCAGGTGGGTTGGCAATTGGTTCCTCTCGGGCCGGTTTCAGTCACGCGGCAGTTGTAGAACGCGATAAACACGCCTGCGAAACTATCCGAGCGAATCAACGTCGCCGGGTAGCTCCAGTCGTGGGCTGGCCCTTGTTCGAAGGAGACGTTCGTGCATTCGACTACTCCAGCATTACTGGCGAAGTGGATTTAGTAGCAGGCGGGCCTCCGTGCCAACCATTTTCCCTGGGTGGCAAGCACCGCGGTTATCAAGACAATCGGAATCTTTTCCCTGAAGCGATTCGAGCGGTTCGCGAACTGAAGCCTCGGGTATTCATGTTTGAGAATGTTAAGGGCTTACTCCGCCAGTCGTTTGCGAAATACTTCGAATACATAATCCTGCAACTAACTTATCCCGAAATTACACTTTCCGAAT
Source organism: Pyrinomonadaceae bacterium (assembly GCA_963724185.1). GTDB lineage: Bacteria > Acidobacteriota > Blastocatellia > Pyrinomonadales > Pyrinomonadaceae > PSRF01. The sequence goes on from CAVRTN010000004.1 coordinate 2,235,972, forward strand.
CTCTGAACTGGACATCCCACTTGTCTCTCTTGGAGCAACACCATACCCATGGCCGTCAAAAAGGACTTCAGTATCGTGTGGTCTTTCGGATGCTCAATGCCGCAAATTTTGGAGTGCCACAGAAACGCGAGCGGGTGTTCATCGTGGGATTTCGATCAGACTTAGGAATGGACTGGTCATTTCCCGAGCCTACGCATTCGCGGGAATCGCTATTGTTTCGGCAATGGGTAACCTCAGAATATTGGGATCGTCATGAAATTTCGAGTCGAAAGCGAGCGACCTTTAAGAGTGGGATGCGGCGACCACCATATCGTCTCTTGGAGGGTGTACTTCCTTTCGACATGCCCTGGAAAACCGTGCGTGATGCGATTTCCGACTTGCCCGATTTATTTACAATGAAGGATGAAGCGGAACAAATTAATCATCGCTTAATTCCTGGCGCACGAATTTATAAAGGTCATACTGGGAGTTCGCTGGATGAGCCTGCGAAAACCCTGAAGGCAGGTGATCATGGTGTACCTGGAGGTGAAAACATGCTTGCGTACCCCAGTGGGAAAGTTCGCTACTTCACCGTTCGGGAGAGCGCACGGCTCCAAACCTTTCCAGATGACTATCTCTTCTCAGGTACTTGGGGAGAAAACATGCGACAGTTGGGGAACGCCGTTCCCGTCACGTTAGCTGAGACGGTGGCAAGAAGTATTCAAAACCGACTTGCAAGTTCCGCTAAGGCGTAGGGTTCGCCGTAACTATTTGAACTTTCGGTCTCACTGTTAGAAAGCAAATATGACCAACGCGCTTGTTGCCCGCAGGGTGATCGAAGCCCTCGAGGCGTTAATTGAGGCCTTGCCATCTGATCCTGTTGACTCATCAGCCTTAAGAGCGTCCGAACGAAAGCAACTGCGCGATCTCATTCAACAGAGCATTGCGGCCCTTCAGAGAGTGCTGTCAGGTTTGGACCCGATTGGGCAGCCGCCTCATATTCTTGATCCATCTGATCCTGAGGTCATCGGCAAGTTAATTGCTGACACACTGTTGGTTCAACCTCGACATAAGCTTTCCTCGGTGGCGAAATTCTATGGTTCCGGCGTTTATGCTATTTACTACGCCGGTCCGTTTTACGCTTACGAACTAATTACCGGAACCGATAAGCCAATCTACGTAGGGAAGGCTGATCCTGCGTCAGCGGATGCGATTAGTCCAAGCGCCCAAGGCACCACCCTCTGGAGGAGACTACAAGATCATCGGAAGACCATTTCAGCGGCCACGTCCACGCTCGACATAAATGACTTCGATTGTAGATTCCTCGTTGTGAAGAGTGCTTGGCAGGGAACCGCTGAGTCCTATCTTATTGATCGATTCAAGCCGGTTTGGAATAACGAAGTTGGGATCTGTTACGGGTTTGGAAAACACGGAGACTCAGCTACGACCCGTGGCAACACGCGTTCGCCGTGGGACACGTTACATCCAGGGCGACAGTGGGCGGGCGAAGGCAATAAACCAAACCCGCTATCCGCCTCTGCGATAGCGGTGAAGATTGTGGAGCATCTGAGAAGGGTCGCGGTTTAGTTAGAGTGACGATAGATGCGCGAGCCTAGATGTCAATCTTTACATCCGTAATGTCATTTCAGCCGTCCGCTTCACGGACTACTCAATACGTCACGGCAAACCCGCGATGAATCGCTGGGCTAGTCTCCGTCGTCCGCTCGAGCGGACTCAAAAGAATGTCGTGCAGAGGTTAGTTAGTCAGCCTTTCAGCCAGCCGAAGAGGCCATGGACCACGGTTTCGCGGTTTTCTTCGTAGATGGCGCGCGTGAGCGGGATGCCCATGGGGCAGGCTTTGATGCAGTTTTGCGCGTTGCCGCAGTTAGTTATTCCGTCCTCGCCCATGATGCCCTCGAGACGCGCGTCGCGGCTCATCTCGCCCGTAGGATGCATGTTGAATAAACGCACCTGCGCGATTGCTTGCGGTCCAATGTAATTGTCGTCCTCATACTGCGGGCAGGCCTCCAGACAACAGCCACAAGTCATACAACGAGAATAGGCATAGCGCTCCTGGACGTCGTCCTGGTCCATGCGCGGGCCTGGACCAAGATCGTGAGTTCCATCAAGTTCGATCCAGGCGTTGACCTGTTTCAGGTGATCAAACATCCGCGAGCGGTCGACGACGAGATCGCGGACATTGGGAAACTTCTGCATCGGCTCCAGCTTGATTGGCTGGTCAAGCTTATCAATTAAGGCTGAGCACGATTGCCGCGCGCGCCCGTTGATGACCATCGTACAGATGCCGCATACCTGTTCAAGACAATTCATCTGCCAGACTGGAGGCGTGGTTGGCTTACCCTCCTTCGTTACCGGGTTTGCCTGAATTTCCATGAGGCAGGAAATAATATTGAGATTCGGACGATAGGGAATTTCAAACTGTTCCCAATAAGAAGGTGCGTCAGGATTAGCGCGGCGTTTGATGTGAATCTCGACGGTTTTGGACGGAACGCGCGAAGCCTTCGATGATTGTGTGTGTTTGGACATAGCTGACTCGATATAGCTGACTCGTTCGTTTAGAGGCGGGCATTGCCCGCCGTGTCAACCCACAAATTGAACCGGCGGGCAGTGCCCGCCTCTAAACGAATGGGGCTTTAGGCTTTCGCCGTTTCCTTCTTGGCCTTGCTGTAATCGCGCTTGCGTGGCGGTATCAGTGAAATATCAACCGGCTCGTATGAAATGGTTGGGCCTTCGCCTGAATACTCAGCGATAGTCGTCTTCAGGAAATTTTCGTCGTCGCGATCCGGAAAATCGGGTTTGTAGTGCGCTCCGCGCGACTCGTTGCGATTCAACGCTCCGAGTGTAACGACCCGCGCCAGCTCGAGCATGTTGTCGAGATGACGCGCGTGCGGCAGGGCCATCGTCGCCCAGAGATTCGAGTCGTTGATCGAGATGCGTTTGTAACGATCCTGAAGCTCGAGGAGCTTGTTGTCAGTTTCTTTGAGCTTGTCGTTGTAACGCACCACGGTGACGTTGTCCGTCATCCACTTGCCCATTTCATGATGCAGCGTGTACTGGTTTTCCGTGCCGCTTTGCTTGATCAGCGCATCATTGATTTCTTGTTGCTTCCTTAATTCCTGATCGTAAATGTTGGAGCCGTCAGCCCCGTTGCGTTCGACATTCGTTGCATACTCAATTGCCGCGGGCGCGCCGACGAATCCGCCGTAGACGCAACTAACGAGCGAGTTTGCCCCAAGGCGGTTCGCGCCATGAATTGAATAATCGCATTCGCCGGCGGCGAGAAGTCCGGGGATATTAGTGCGCTGGTTGTAATCAACCCAGAGCCCGCCCATCGAATAGTGAACGCCGGGAAAGATGCGCATCGGCACATGGTGTGGGTCGTCGCCAACAAACATCTCGTAGATTTCGAGAATCGCGCCAAGCTTGCGATCGAGAGTCTCGGCGGGAATGTGCGAGACATCGAGGTATACCTGATTCTGGGCGCCGACACCTTTGCCTTCGATACAAACCTGGAAGATCTCGCGGGTAGCAATGTCGCGTGGCACCAGGTTTCCGTATGCCGGGTATTTTTCTTCGAGGAAATACCATCGCTCGGTTTCCGGAATTGATGACGGCTGTCTGGTATCCATTGGGTTTCGCGGCACCCAAACTCGTCCGCCTTCGCCGCGCGCGGATTCCGACATCAGTCGTAGTTTATCCTCGCCCGGAATCGAAGTAGGGTGCACCTGAATGAATTCGCCATTTGCATACTTCGCGCCCTGCTGATAACACGCCGCGACCGCGCTGCCGGTACAGACCATCGAGTTCGTCGACTTCCCAAACACCAAACCGGGGCCGCCGGTGGCCATGATTACGGCGTCGGCTGGAAACGCTTTCAACTCGAGCGTCTGCAGGTTCATCGCGACTATGCCGCGACAGACCTGAGCGTCGTCGAGCACAAGCGACATCATCTCCCAATGTTCAAACTTGCGAATTTTGCCTGCCGCCTCATAACGGCGCACCTGCTCGTCGAGTGCGTAAAGCAACTGTTGACCGGTCGAAGCGCCGGCGAACGCAGTTCGATGGTGTTTGGTGCCCCCAAACCGACGAAAATCCAGCATGCCTTCCGGAGTACGCGAGAAGGGAACGCCCATGCGATCAAACAGGTAGATGATCGAGGGCGCCATTTCGCACATGGCTTTCGCCGGCGGTTGGTTCGCCAGGAAGTCGCCGCCGTAAACGGTATCGTCGAAGTGTTCCCAGGTGGAGTCGCCTTCGCCCTTGGTGTTGACTGCGCCGTTGATACCGCCCTGAGCGCAAACTGAATGAGAGCGTTTGACCGGGACCACTGAAAACAGATCAACAGCATGGCCCTTTTCGGCAATTCGCATTGCGGCTGCGAGTCCGGCAAGACCGCCGCCTACAATCGCTATCTTGGTTCCATTTGATGCCATCTGTTTAGAGGATCCCTCCCAACAGTCCGCCCGGTCGAATGAAAGCGACAGCGGCATTGATACCGACGAGCAGAAGAACTATTCCAAATCCGATACACGCGTAGCCCGTCAGCCGTTGCGCGCGTTCTCCAATCGTGATTCCCCAGTCGACCATGAACAACCAAATGCCGTTTGCCAGATGCCAAACAGTGGCCGTGATGCCAACCACATACAGCAGAAAAATTGGCACCATGCGGAATTCGTTGGAAACTATTTCGAAGGCGCGACCGGGTTCGTGGGCAACCGAGACGTTATTGAGTCCCGGCATCAACCCGAAGCGGAAATTGAGCACGTGAAACAGGATGAAGAAAAACAGGATGACGCCGGTAGTGCGCTGAATCAGATAAAACCAATTTCGCGGATACGGATAGTTGAGGTTGTTAGGCCGCGCTTCCATCGTGATCACCAGACCATAGACGGCGTGATAGATGAGCGGTATAAAGATTCCGCCGATTTCGATAAAGAGAATATAGGGAATCGCCTGCAGGTCTTTGACGGCTTCGTTAAAAGCGCCGGCGCCGTTGATCGCCTTTGAGTTTGTGTAGAAATGTTCCAACACGAAAAGACCGAGTGGAACGATGCCGGAAAGCTGATGAAGTTTGCGCAGGACAAAAGTCCGGCTCAAATGAATCGCCAAAGGCGCACTCCTTTGCAGTTGAACTCTGACTCCAAAGCCAATAGTCCAAACTTACGCAGGTTGTAATTGAGATTTTTCAGAACAGGGAAATTATAGTGAGAAGTTTCTGAAAAGCAAAATCAATCACAGTAGTGCGCTCTTATTGACGACCTTGAACTCCAGGTAAAAGTCAGCCGGATGCTCGTACTGGGGTTTGTGCTTTCGATCACTGGAGTCTTTGGTATCGGATCGCTGGTGGCGTTCATCATTGGATGGAAGGCGCTGCGATCAATCAATGATGCCCAGCATCAAATCAGCGGTCGCTTCATCGCCTGGTGGTGTATTGTCCTTGGTGCGATCGGCACCCTGATTTGGCCGCCGGCAGTTATTATTTCGGTTCTCAACGCTCCAAATGACCTTTGATAATCAAGACATAACCGCGCGCTCCGTTGGCGATCTCGCCCGGCTAATAAGGACGCGCGAGATCTCTCCGACTGAAGTTGCTTCGGCGCATTTGAGTCGAATCGATCAACTCAATCCGAAACTAAATGCGATTGTCACGATTGCCAGCGACGTCCTCGACCATGCAAAAGCGGCTGAAGCGGCAGTAATGCGAGGTGACGCGCTCGGTCCGCTCCATGGCGTGCCGTTTACGGTCAAGGACACGATTGAAACGGCGGGACTGCGAAGCACCAGCGGTTCTCCCGTCCGCGCCCAATTCGTTCCCGAGCATGATGCTCCGGCGGTGGCGCGTCTCCGAGCGGCGGGCGCAATCCTTCTCGGGAAGACAAACTCCGCAGAGATGGCGATGGACTACAACACCGACAATCCTGTCTTTGGCAGAGCGACAAATCCCTATGATCCGTTACGGACTACCGGCGGTTCGAGTGGTGGCGAAGCTGTCGCCATTGCCACAGGCATGTCGCCTTGTGGACTTGGCAGCGATCTGGCCGGCTCAGTTCGAATTCCGGCACACTTCTGTGGCATCTCGGCGTTAAAGCCGTCGGTGGGCCAGGTGCCGGGAGGTGGGCAGTTTCCTGCCGCGGAGGGACCTTATGCGTTGGGCTCAGTGATTGGCGCAATGGCCCGCAATGTCTCCGACCTTCAACTTCTTTTCAGAGCTCTCGTCGTCGGTCAAAATTCATCACCCTCCGTCGTAACCTCACCCGAATCATTGATTGCTGGAATGACCGGCCGCCGAGTCGCATGGTATTCGGATGACGGCGTATCGCCAGTCACGTCAGAAACGCGGCAGGCGGTTGAACGGGCAGCACGCGTGTTGTCCCAAGCCGGATTTAACGTTGACGAAATCAGGCCGCCCGGAATCGAGCGCGGGCACGATTTGTGGCTTAAGCTTTTTTCCCGCGCGTCGGTGGTCCAGCTTCGTGAAGTCTACGCCGGACGCGAGGACGAGGCAGGGTCGTTTGTGCGTTGGAGGTTAGCCACTGCTGACGATACACCTCCGCCGACGCTCGACGATTACATTCTTTCCTGGTGTGAAAGGGACCGCGTGCGCGCGGCCCTACTCTCGTGGATGGAAGCGACACCGTTGCTGCTTGCGCCGGTGGGAGCCACGCCGGCGTTTCCGCATGATGCGCTCAAGCTAGACGTCGATGGCCAATCGATTAGCACGTTCAAGGCATTCAGCTATTCGCAAACTTTTAACGTCTTTGATTTACCTGCGGTTTGTGTTCCGGTCGCAAAATCCCGGGAGGGACTGCCGATAGGGGTGCAGATCGCGGGCCTGCCATCTCAGGAAGATCTGATCCTGGCAGTGGCTAAAATCTTAGAAGACGGTTGCAATATGCGGACAGCAAGTCCGCAATAGATGGCGGTGAGAGAACTACGAAGTAACGAGGGGTTGAGTTAACTATTAGGGCTCTTGATCTTATTCGCCATGTCGAGGAGTTCCTGAGCGGGGCCTCGGACGTCGCGAGTAGCGGAACTTGGATCAATCATCGCATTAGCTATTTTCTGCGCGTGGTCGCTGAGATGCTGGACGATGCCTGTCCAGTCGCCCCTGGGATCCTTAGCAATCAGGCCCAATCCGTAGCCGTCGGCAAAAGTAAATGGCTTGTTCGTACTCACTTTAGAATCTCCTTTTAGGAACCTCTAAGGCCTCACTTTTTTAACATTCTCAACGGTCACTGTCAACGGGTCTTCTCACCTGCAGGACTCATTGGTCGCTCTTGACAAAATGGATACCCGAAAGCGTCGGATAGCCCGTCACAGTTCCGTCATCGCGGCCATCCGCCGCATATTCCTTGACCAGTTTTCTAGACAGGCTCAATACCACGCCCTCCATCGTCGGTGGCAATTCGATGCTGACTGCTTCACCGCTTTTTGCATCCTTCCAAAGCGCCACCGCTCGGGAATTACGTTGTACGTTTGGGGGGCGACTAAGTTCGGCCATACCGACGCTGGTCAAGGTAAGCACCGACGATCCAGGATCATCCGCCAACACCGTCGCGTAGCGAGCCGGCCAACGCGAGGCCAACTGAGGTCCATCCATTAACAACGCGATCACCAGGTTGGGACCCACGGCCCTGACTATTTCGCCAATTGGATCCTGCCGCGCCAGGTCTTCACAGATCAGCGGACAAATCGTTAACCAGTCGTCGAGCACTACAAAATAAAGATCACGACTACCGATCGAGATGTGCTCCCACCAGTTTGAGGCGACGTCAAGACAACTGCCGAGCCCGTATTGCACGATCTGGCGCTTGTCGAGTTTCCATCGATGGTGCTTATCCTGTCGGTGCGAAAGGGGACGGCCGGTGAATGGAATGTCAAACTGGAGGTAGTTCTGCGCAGCCCCTGTGTCCGTCTTGGGCGTGTCGCGCACTCCGCAAATCAGAAAGATACCTTCCGTCATCAGCGCGCCGCTGATGCGTTCATACTGGCGGGGAGTTAACGCCAACTCCGGAAACACAACCCCGTCTATTTTGGTTACTACCTTTCGCGCGTTTTCAAGGAGCTGCTTCAGCCGGCGGTAGAGTGGATCATCCGGCACGAGTCCAGTCAGTCCGGAGCGTTGGCTTTCCGGTGGCGGGTTATATTCGAAGAATCCAAACCCGTCAGCCATGCCACGCAACTCCGAACGATCTGACGGAACGCTCGTAAAATGTGCGGGCGCAACGTGTAAGGGCCATGGCGCCAGCAGCAGATTCAGGCAGTGGCGTTTCTCTTCTGAAAGGCACTCCGCCCATTTTGCTTTCACATCGCCAGCCGAGCAGAGTGCAAGATTGTGTGTTAGAGAACGAATCGTGATACCGCTTTGAGGCGTGTGAAGCTTCGGCAATACTCGCAGCGTGGAATGACTAACGCGCTTGCAAAGCGTCGAGACCTTGAGCGTAAGGGTCGACTCCAACAGGCGTTTGGAGGCTTCCTTCAACAGCGGCAAGCTTCCAGATCTCAGTAATGTGCAGCCGACACCCGCGCATGCTTCATCAGCGGCAGCGGACAATTGCAACAGGCTGGCGCATAGTTCAGCATCGTCGCAAATCTTGGAGATCGGAGTTGCCTTGAGAGTCACGACCGTCTGATGCCACTGTTTGACCTCTGCCGGCGGAACATCCGGATTATTTCTCCACTCCCGTCCGAGCTTCTTGATCGACTCGACCCACGACTTAATGCTGGAGGATCTTTTCCAGCCCGAAACCGCGTGGGAATAGGCGCCGGACTTCAGCAGGATTCCAGCGGCCAGGGCAAACACATCAGGAGGCCAGCCAAGCAATTCGGGCCGATCCCAAACATTTGGCGCGATGTAGTTTGCAAATTGTTCAACGGTAAGTTCAGACGGAGCGTCGACGGGGGGCGGATTGGGAGTCATGTTACTACCTCGGTGGCAAGGATTTCCGAACAGTGAGTACGGCGGCAAGTTTACCACATGCCTTCTCAGCTGTAACTCTTTCGCTCTTCTCTACTTTGTAATGTCCAATGCCTGGAATCCATTTCAGCTGCATTTGCCAGTGGAGCTATCTCAACTTCAAATCGAGATCTGAAATCGAGCTTCCTATTCGATCATCCGATCCGATATATTCTCCGTTGTTTGAGAACCCCGAAAATTGTCGAGGAGTTTAGTTATGGAGCCCGTTACTTCCGTTCTTGCATTCCTGTTTTTTGGTTTTCTGGCGATTGTGCTGCTGGTCATCGCAGTTAAAACCATCAGGATTGTCCCCCAGGCGACAGTGATGCTCGTCGAACGTCTTGGCAGGTTTGACAAGGTTGCCAGCGGAGGCCTCAACATCCTCGTGCCATTTCTTGATCGACCGCGCGCTGTCTATTGGACCAATACGCGTCCCGGAATAACTTCAATCGATTTGCGTGAGCAATACATCGACCTGCCGCCCCAGCCGGTCATCACCCGCGACAACGTAACCATCCATGTTGATTCAGTTGTTTACTGGCAGATCACCGATCCGGTTAAGGCGGTCTATGAAATGAATGATCTTGTGGGCGGCATCGTCCAGCTCACGATTACCGGAATGCGCGCCGTGATGGGAGAGATGGATCTGGACCATACACTTTCGAACCGCGATGCCATCAACTCCAAGTTGCGTTTGATTCTTGATGAGGCGACCGACAAGTGGGGCGTGAAAGTTACGCGCGTGGACGTGAAAAATATCAATCCGCCGGAGGATGTGCGCATCACGATGGAGAAGCAGATGACTTCGGAGCGCAACCGGCGCGCGCTCGTCATCCAGGCGGAAGGTGATCGACAGGCGGCCATCACGCGCGCGGAAGGCGAGAAACAAGCGGCCGTAACCCGCGCGGAAGGCGAGAAGCAAGCGGCGATTCTGCAGGCCGAAGGCGCGGCCCAGGCCAGACTTAGAAACGCGGAAGCCGAGTCTGAGGCCATCAATCGTATCGCCCAGGCGATTCCCGGAGGCGATCCGGGCCAGTATCTGATCACCACGCGCTATATCGACAGCCTTCGAGACATGACCCGGACAAACAATTCAAAGGTGATTTTCATGCCCGTGGAAACTTCCGCGATGCTGTCGAGTATCGGAGCGCTCAAGGAAGTTTTGTCTCAGACTGGTGAGAGTGGTGAAACTCCGCCGCGACCGCGTGAGCTGGGAAGGTAGTCTAACGTCCGGCGACTTCAGTTTGTAGATCTCTTTTGAGATCAGGTCGACAAACTAAAGTTGGTCATACATTCCCAACGGATGCCTTGAGACTATTGTGTACTTCGATCCTCCGGGTCCCAGTTCACTTCTTATCACCAACAATTCCGCAACAGTAACTTCCATTGTTGGAAGCTCCATCGCCTTATGGGCTGAAACCAGGGCGCGCGCGAGTTGACTCTCTTCCGCTCGCGATTGATTAGTGCGGTGCCGATGTTCCCGAAACCTTGCCAGGGTGAGATGCGGATGGAAGGACCGCGTTTCTTTTTCAAAACCAACCTTCTCCGATTCGTCTTCGAGACGCGCATGCAGATCTGCAAGCTTGCCTGAGAAATCACGAACGCCGATCCACATCACCCTGGGCGCGCCGTGCGGCGGAAACGATCCCGGTTCGCCGATGCCAAGAGTGAATGGCGCGAACGCGTTCCCTACGCGTCCGACAGCGTCGTTGAAACTCTTCACTCTGGTGATTTGTACCTCGCCGAGAAACTTGAGGGTGAGGTGAATGTTCTCCGGCCGGCTCCAGCTTGCGCGCGCATCCGGTACGGCGCGCCGGAGCGAGGCAATATGTTGCGCGAGCAACTCACGCGCCGGTTCGGGCAATTCGATTGCGCAGAAAACCCGCCAAGTCTCGCTGGAGTCTTCACCATTCATTTCGGATCGCGGCGCTTGTGCAGTTCGCATTTTAAGGAAGCGGCTGGCTGGGAGCGCAGACATCCTGTCTGCAATGAGCGCGCAGCGCGAATCTCTTTGTTACGTCGATTGTTTTCTCAAGCGAGCACTGCTGAAATGCCAGTCATCCGGCTTTGCACACAAACGTGCTTTCACCGGATTATTCTCGATGTAATTGATTACCTTTGCAAAGTGATTGGCGTCTCGGATCCAACGGTCGAATGACTCGAGTTGCCAGAATTGGCCGGTACGAGATAAGAGCTTATTTGCTTCGTTGGCTGTGTATGACTTGAGTGACTGCAGGATGTCGGATAGGTGTTGACCCGAGTTAGGTGTTAGCAAAGCATGAACGTGGTTTGGCATGACTACCCAAGCAGTAAGCCTATAACGGTTGCGGTCAAAATGAATCAGCGCAGTTTGCACAATCTCAGCAACGCGAGAGTCTCTTAAGTAACATTCGCCATAACCGTGATCAAGAAATAGCTCAATTCGCTTACGAAGAGCGGCGTCGACGTCAAGGCTTGGCTCGCTTGCAAGGTCGCGGCGCCACCTATCAATGAGCGCCTGTGGCATCGAGTCTGATGCCTGCGCTCCCAGCGTGCACGCTCTCCGACAAATGTTTCAGTCCCCCCTTACCGTTTCGGTTCGAGTGTCTGAGTTTCTCTAGAAGCCTTTGCTACCGCGGCTTCGCTGAAGGGAAACACTCGCGGAGTTACTGCGCGCCAGTCCTCTAGTTGATCTTTCCAGTGGGGACTCGATGGCAAGCCAGACTGGCCCAACGTGATGCCGTGCTGAGTCCGGTCCCAGTCACCCGGATCCGCGATCAGACGCATCGACACCGCAGAGCCGACATTTACGGTGGCGCCCAGCATGTAGGGCGTGCCGTTTTGTGGGAACGGCGGAATGGTGAACTGCAGCCCTATCAGCGGCGCGGCTGACAGAGGATGGGGGAAGCGCGACTTAACCATGTTGCCCCAGGTCCACTTCGATTCATCGTCGCCAAGGCTTTTGGCAAGCGCCTCACGTGCGTCGGCATGGCAGGCGCGCAAGAGTTCTGCGTAGGTTTTAAACTCCGGCGGCAACCAGGCCGCTGATTGCTCAGTCAGAATCCGGTCAAGGGTGGTGTCGAAGTTAGACCAGCCGAACGACTTGGCGAGCTCATTGCCAATTGCCGCGTTAATGATCCGCGTGCGAAATGCGATTCGCATTTGCGTGATGATGGGCGCAACTGTTGATTCAGCCTTGAGTTGTCCGTCCCAGGCGTTCATCGCCGCCAGCGTTTTACGCAGTTCCTCATCTGCCGGCGTTAACTGGCCGCGCAGGATCTTCGTCGCTTGCCGAGTGAAGATCACGCCGGCGATGGAATAGACGTCGCCTAACGTCGCGCGAAAGTCGTCAGCGTTGAGCTTTGGTTTCTTGTTTAGTAGATCGGATATTCGTTTTGCCCGGTAAGGCTGGGCCCACGAGTGGGTCAGAAAATGGGGATAACTTGTTCCAACGATTCTCTGATTGGCTGTGATAATCAAACCCGAAGGTGGATTGAACACATGAGGTAATTCCTTGAACGGAATGAAGCTGGTCCATTCACCCGCATCTGACGAACCATCGTAAGGAACACTTCCGTCGCCTGACTTTCTGATTGGGATCATTCCTGCTGCGTAGTAGCCAATGTTTCCATCCACGTCTGCATAGACCATATTTTGCGTTGCCCCGGTGTAATTGCTGATGGCGGCGGTGAACTCCTTCCAATTGCCCGCGCGGTTCATGCTTTCAAGCCCTACGCCTTTGTTCAGCTTCGGATCGAGGGCCGTCCATCGCAGCGCGTAGCGCTTGCCGGCATTTTCATAAACAACCGGACCATGTCGCGTCACGGTTACATCCAGATCGATTGTGTTGGTGTCGGTGCTGACAAAGTCTTTGCGGACCTTGATCTGCTCACGGCGTATTTCGGCGTCGCGCCAGCCGCCGGGAGTCATATATCGCCGCGGATTGTCTGGATCAAACTTTTCGAGATACAAGTCCTGAACATCAGGGCCGACGTTGGTGAAGCCCCACGCAATTCGTTCGTTGTGGCCGATGACCACTCCGGGAATGCCACCAGCGGTTACGCCCGCGACTCGAATGCCCGGGGCACTAAGGTGGACCATGTACCAGATGGGCGGCGCTGAAGGCGCAAGGTGTGGATCATTTGCCAGCAAGGGTTTACCTGAAACTGTGCGCTTGCCGCTCGCCACCCAATTGTTACTGGCAGCGAGACCTTCCGCATGTAGACCAACACGCGCCAGCGAACGCGCTTCAACTGAGGCCTCATGGACCATATCTCTCATCGTTGCCTCGGCCGCGGTAGCGTCCCAGGCAGTAGTCCGGGCGTCAGAGAAGGGCTGCAAAGATTCCCTTCGAGCCACCTTTTTACTCGAAGCCCTTTTGTCATTTCCAACAACGAGAACATCCAGCGGCGACGTTACCGGAAGCAATCCCGCGAGCTTCTCCGGTGGGAGACCCGCAAGAGCTTCACGCATTACGTCCAGCCGCCAGCTCGTTGAAAGGGTCTCAAAAAAAAGCTTTGGAATTGCGAGTGAGTCAGCTGCGGTCCAGGCTCTGGGCTTGTATTGCAGAATTTGAAATTCCGGAGGAAGGCTCTTGTTGTCGAGTGACGCGATGTATGCGTTAACGCCTTTCGCGTAAGCTTCAAATACTTTCCTATCGGCAGGACTTGCCTGGGCCAATTCAGCTTCCGCCACCTGGGCAAAACCAAATCGGCGGTGACGCTTGTCTTCTTCGAGCGCCGGATTTCCGAGCACTTCCGCTAGTTCACCGCGGGCGCTACGCCGGCCGAGGTCCATTTGCCAAAGACGATCGCTGGCGGTCACAAAGCCCTGAGCGAAATACAAGTCCTCGTCATTCCTCGCTTCGATGTAGGGAATGCCTCGCTCATCGCGCCGGACAGTTACGCGATCCGTTAGGCCGGCCAATTGAATGCTGCCGATCCTGGGTGGCGCGGCCGGCGTTTGTGAAACTGAACGCGATGAGACAATCGGCAAACCCGCGCTGACGGACAGAATCAGCAGAAGGACGACGGGCAATTTAGCCCCGAAGCGAGCGGCAAAGCTACGTTTCATGAAAGTGGACCTCGCGGTTGATTTGGCGCCGATAGTAGCACAGCCAAATATGTCCAGTTAGCTAACCTCCTTAATGAACGAAACGGAAAAATCGAACGCGTTGACGCTGTGCGGCTCAAGGTCTACAATCCGACGCATGCCGACGTTTAACTTTTCCGCGCTGTGCGGCGCAGTTCTCCTGGCGCTGATCTGGTCCAGCACCGCTGGCGCGCAACAACGCCCGCTGATCACCGAGGATGTTGACATTATTCCACCGGGCTCAATGCGCATCGAAGCCGGGATAGATTTTTTGCAGGGCGCGCGCTACACGGTTTCGGGCCTAACGGGAGACCTGACGCGCGTTGGCGTGATTGGCATAAACATCGGGTTCTCTCCGAACGTCGAATTTCAGATCGAAGGTGTGGCCCAAAATTTTCTGAGCATTAATTCAAGAGGAGCCTCAGCTGTTCCCTTGTCGCTGGCGCCCGGCGCCAATTCAGCCAACGACACCGGCGATTTTACTCTCGCCACCAAAATTAAATTGCGTAATGAAACGCGCCGCGGGCCTTCCCTCGGTTTTCGTTTTGGAGTGCAACTTCCTAATTCAAATCAATCTCGCGGGATTGGGCTTAACCAGACCAACGCTTTCGGTTCAGTTTTGTTTGGTAAGAAGTTTGGCCGAGACGGCCGGTTGAACACTTTCGGAAACCTGGGAATCGCAATTCTAACGGCACCCACTCAACTGTTTTCTCAGAACGATGTCGTGACTTATGGCGCTGCGGGAATCTTTCGCGTCAACCGCCAGTTCAGCATCGCCGGAGAAATTAATGGCCGCGCAAACACGCGACCAGGCGATGGACCACTGGGCACTGAGTCGCAAGCCGAAGCTCGTTTAGGTATGCAGGTGCGGGCCTCCGGACTCCGTTTTGATTTCGCCGGCATAAAAGGGCTGACCCGTTTCACACACGATAGCGGCGTCACGGTCGGCGTGACCTATGACACTCCTTCCATTTTTGCTCCCGCCAAATAACGAAAAACAGTGAATAGTGAAAAGTGATGAGTGACGAGTGAGCAGTCACGTGCTCAAGGTGGCTCGGATCGCTCCTGCTTATCACTCTTCACTTGTCACTGACCATATGTTTGATTGGATAAGTACTGTCGCCAGCTGGCTCGAGCACAATGTGATCAGTCTTCCGCTCTACATTGCCGCACCGGCGATGGTATTGATTGGCGCGTTGGATTCGTCTCTGCTGTCATTGCCGGAGATCAACGACTACCTGGTAGTTGGGCGTTGTTACAAATATCCGAGCGCCGCATTTTATTTCCCACTCTTTGCCGCCATTGGATCTGTGCTGGGTTGCTGGCTGCTTTATTCGATTATGCGGCGAGGCGGTCAGGCAGTTTTGCGGAAACGCTTCAAGCCTGAAAGTATTGAACGCGTAGAGCGAGCTTATGCGAGGTTTGGAGTGTTGGCGATCGCAATTCCCGCGATACTACCACCGCCATTACCTTTCAAGATTTTCGTCGCGACGGCGGGGACGCTCGAATATCCGCGCTGGAAGTTTTTGTTGACCATATTCATCGCTCGATCGTTTCGCTATTACGTGGAAGGCATTTTGGCGGTTTACTATGGTCACCGCGTGCTGTTGTTCATGAAAAACAACGGCTTGGGTATTCTGGGTTTTGTGGCTGGCGCTGCGATTGTGGCACTCATCGGCTATTTGCTATTCAAATGGCAAAAAACGGGCGACGAGCAAGGGAGCTAGCACAGAGAACACAAGAGAGAATAAGTTGGCCCACTCGTAAGGATTTGATTGAAACTTCTTCTACAACAAGCCACAGGTAAACTGGCGCGACTGTCCGAGTTTTTTATTGCTCTCGGACCTTTTGGTCTCTTCGCAGTTGCGCTGCTTGATTCGTCGTTTGTACCGCTTCCAAGCAGCGCCGATGCCCTGATGATTTTGCTGACGACGGCGCATCCGCGATTTATGATCGCGTATGCACTGCTGGCGACGGCGGGTTCCACGATTGGTTGCGTCATTCTTTATTACATCTCGCGCCGCGCCGGGAGCCGCGCCCTCAAGAGATTTTCCCCGGCTAAGCAGAAACGGGTTAAGGAACTCATCGACCGCTATGATGTGCTGTCAGTGCTGGTGGCTTCGCTGGTGCCTCCACCGTTTCCATTCAAGCTCTTCGTTATCACCGCCGGAGTTTTTAATTTCAGCCTGATACGCTTCACCATTGCCATCTTCTGCGGGCGCCTGTTTCGTTTTTTGCTGGAAGGCTACCTGGCGATTCGGTATGGGTCGCAGGCTAAGGAAGTGCTGGCCAAATACTATCCCTGGATCGGACTCGGATTGGCTGTCGCAATCATCCTTTTCGTAGTCATGCGGAAATTGTTGAAGAAGAAAACGAGCGAGAGCGAAGAACCCGTCGAGGTGGACGACTTAGAGGCCTGAAATTAGAGGCATCATTTCTGCCTCAGAACGAGCGAGAGCCTTATGCTTGTTGTTTTGCTTGACCGGCATCTCCGGAGTTTGGAAACGCCTCACAGCGGCTAGATCTTTGACGCCGAGTTCGTCCAGGCGATCGAGAATTCTTAGAAATACTTCAGCAGTTGCGAGGGCGTCGCTTCCGGCCCGGTGTCGTTCGAAGATCGGAATGGAGAAATGGTCGGCGACTGAGTCGAGTCGATAATTTGCCAATCCGGGCAAAGCAAGCCGTGAAAGCGTGACCGTGCAAAGGTGCGGATTGAACATTCGGTGTCCGGGGTAAACGCGGGAAATTTCGTGGTTGATGAAATTTGTATCGAAGGGCGCATTGTGAGCAATCAAGACGGCGTCCTCAACAAACTCGAGCCAGCGGGGGGCCACCTCGGCAAAGAGGGGCGCCTGCTTCACCATTTCATTTGTGATCCCGGTCAAGGAAATCACAAAACGCGGAATCGAAATCTCGGGATTCACCAGCGTTATGAAATGCTCGGTAATTCTGCCGCCGCGAATACGGTAGGCGCCTAATTCAATTATCCGGTTAGGCGGCATCTTCGCGCCCGTGGCTTCGATGTCCACCACTACGAAATCGATTTCACTGAGCAGTCGGGATTCGCAGTCGTCTATCTGCAACTCAACTGTCTGGTCGTCCATGATTTTGAAACGACGATCGCCTTTAACCAGATCGCCGACCAGCAGTCCCGCTAGTTCAGGGTCGATGTGAGATACTTTGAAAACAACGTCGACAATTTGCGACGCGTTGGCCCGCCCTCCTGATACGCGCAAGAGATCGAGTGTTTCCTGAACGAGCGTTGAATCAGAAACTAGGTTCGAGTAGGGCGGCATTGGCTCGAAATTGTAACATGCGGCGTTTGGTTTACCATGATCCGAAGGCTATATCTGGGCTGTGGTTCGTTCTTCTCTTGAGGGACTTTGCGTGACATCCGAAGAAGTAATTCAAAAATTTAGAACCAGCGGCGCGCTGCTCGAAGGTCATTTCATTCTCACCAGTGGTCTACACAGCACTGTCTATCTGCAATGCGCGTTGGTGCTGCAACATCCGGAAGCTGCTGCGGAGTTTGGGGCCGCGATTGCAAACGCTTTCCTGGGTGAAGCGATCCAGGTCGTGGCTTCTCCCGCGATCGGCGGGATCGTAATTGGACATGAAGTAGCGCGCGCTCTAGGCGTGCGTTTTATTTGGACCGAACGCGAGAATGGAAGAATGACGCTGCGGCGAGGCTTCGCAGTCGCCCCCGGAGAGCGCGTGCTTGTCATCGAAGATGTCATCACTACTGGAGGATCAACCCGAGAGACTATCGACGCATTGAGAGAGCTTGGCGCGGAGGTTGCCGGCGCGGCTTCAATCATTGATCGATCGTCCGGGCAGGCGGACGTGGGAGTGAAACGGCTCGCACTGGCCACGCTCAAAGTGCCATCGGTAGAACAGGAACACTGCGAGGCATGTGCGCGCGGCGATGTTGCAGTCAAGCCTGGCAGCAGAAAGCGGCAGTGAGCAGTGAGCGATCTCAGATTTAAGACGTTTGCGTCCTGCAATGAATTTCAAGCTTACAATTCAATACGATGGGACCGACTTTCATGGTTGGCAGATGCAAGGCGATCTGCGAACCGTGCAGGGCGAGTTGACCCGGGCGCTTTCTTTGATTGAAGGGCAAGCCGTCGTCGTTCACGGCTCTGGCAGGACCGACGCGGGTGTGCACGCCGCGGGCCAGGTTGCAAACGTAAACCTGCAAAGAGAAATCGCTCCGCAGAAACTGCGCGCGGCAATTAATGGAAATGTCGGAAGAGACCTGCGCGTGATGGAAGCTGAAGTGGTCGCCGACGATTTCCACGCTCGCTATTCCGCCGTGGAGAAGACCTATCGCTACCGAATTGTTAATGAACCCGTGATATCACCGTTTCTGATTCGTTACGCTCATCATGAGGGGCGAATCCTGCGAGTGGAACCGATGCGTGAGAGCGCGAGCTTGTTTCCCGGCAAACACGACTGGAGCGCTTTTTCTTCGGCGCAGTCGGATGCTGAGTCGAGAGTGCGAGAGATTACCCGCTGCGAGGTTGTCGAGAGCGTGAATGAGCGTGCGGGCCAAAGGCTGGTGGAGATTATTGTTAGCGCTGAGGGTTTTCTTCGCTATATGGTGAGGTCAATCGCCGGCACACTGTTGGCAGTTGGCCGCGGAGAAATGGATGCGAAGTTGGTCCAACTCGCGATGAAAGAGGGTGATCGTTCAATCGTCGGAGCGACCGCTCCCGCGTGCGGGTTAACGCTCGAATCGGTCCGCTACGAATGAGACCATTTTCGAGACGCAACCTTGTTTGGATCGTTAGATTGACAGAGCCAAGCCTTGTGGCAAGAATGTAATGCCTTCTCATTAATCGGATTGTTTTCTCGATACAACATGCTTTCAGATTTCACCGGACTGATTGAAGCGGGCTCACGCGAGGAGCGACTGCTGTCGTCGATTGCCTGGGAACGTTTGCCGCGACACGTTGCAATCATCATGGATGGCAACGGCCGCTGGGCCGCGCAAAGGGCCCAGCCGCGAATTGCCGGCCACCGGGCCGGGGTTGAGGCGGTGCGCGCCGCTGTTGATACGGGCGCGCGTATGGGTTTGGGCGCACTGACGCTTTACGCGTTTTCCACAGAGAATTGGAAGAGACCGCGTTATGAGGTTGACGCCTTGATGCGCATGTTGCGCCGTTACCTGCGACTCGAGTCGGATGAAATCGACCGCCAAAATATTCGGTTTCAAACCATCGGACGCACGGGCGCCCTGGCCAAGAGCGTCCGAACCGAGATCGAAAAAGCCACCGAACGCACTGCGAAGAACACTGGGATGACGTTGGCGGTCGCGTTGAACTACGGCGGCCGCGCAGAGATTGTTGATGCCACGCGCGCCGCGGTTCGCCGGTTAGTTGATGAAGGTAACGCTCCAGACGAGTTGACTGAAGAGCGCATTGCCAACGAGCTCTACACTCGCACGATGCCTGATTTGGATTTGCTGGTGCGGACGAGTGGTGAATTGCGGATCTCTAATTTCCTGCTTTGGCAGGCCGCGTATAGTGAGATTTATGTAACGGATGTTTTGTGGCCCGACTTCCGTCGCGTGCATCTGCTGGAGGCGATTGTTGATTATCAGCGGCGCGATCGGCGGTTCGGCGGATTGAAGTTGGTTGCAAATGAGTGAGCGAAAGAGAGGGCCGGTAGACAGTGGCCGGTGATCAGTGGCCAGTGGCCGGCGATCAGTTGTCAGGAAGCAAGCAGAAGACCACACGCAGCAATTAGCAATTAGTAGATTAGGAATCAACCGAAATCTATAATCAATATCTAAAATCTGACCTCTGACCGCTGACCGCTGACCACTGACCACTGACACCACTGACCACCGACCAGCATGTCCCGCATCCTAACCGCACTAATCGCTCTTCCGATTCTAATCGCGTCCATACTGGTTCCATGGTTGCTGCCACTCTTCGTAGTGCTGGCGGGTGCGGCGATGACACTCGGGCTTTATGAGTTTTATGTTCTCTCTGCAAAACAGGGCGCGAAGGCGAACGCCGCGGCTGGTTATCTTGGCGGGGCAGCGCTTTTCACAATCTGCTATTTCGCTTCGCCCGTGGTCAGACCTCGCCTGGACCATCAAACTATAGCCCTGACCATTATTGTTTTGACCATTGGTACTTTGGTCGCCGCAGCCTTAAAGGGCGCACCCTTCGAGAAGCTGATAGTCTCTTCCGCGGCCACGATTCTGGGCGTGCTATACGTAGTTTTCCTGGGCGGCCATCTGGTCGCAATTCGCACCGGTTTTGAACAGCAACTCGCCGCGCATCTGTTGTCGTTTTTCTTTCTGGTGTTGATGGGCGCCGACACCGGCGCATATTACGTCGGAAGGGCCATCGGCAAACACAAACTGGCGCCCGCGATCAGTCCCGGAAAAACATGGGAAGGTGTCGCCGGTGGAATAGTAGTTGGTCTCGCCTTTGCGACTCTCGCGCACTTTTGGTTTTTCCGTGAGCTGCCACTGAAGTGGGCTCTGCCTTTGGCCGCAGTAATGGTCATTCTCGGCATCCTCGGTGATTTGACGGAAAGCGCGCTGAAACGAGGCGCAGGCGCAAAAGACGCGGCGAAAACTCTGCCGGGGCACGGAGGCATTCTCGATCGTTTAGATAGTTTGCTCTTCAATGCACCGCTCCTCTACTATTTTGCCGACTTCTATTTCGGCCCGCGGGTCTTTTAAGAATGACTACCAGGAAAATATTGCTAATAGTAGTTTCCATCGTAGTGGTGCTGGGCCTGATTGTGCTTATTTTTGTAGGCGGCATCGTTGGCTCGATCTTTTATGGAATTTCGAATAGCGAAGCTGCCGAGGTTTCGCGCGAGTTCTTACGAAACAACGCGAAACTCAAAGCCGATATCGGCGAAGTGAAGGAGTTTGGCAAATTAGTGACCGGAAACATCAACATCGATAGTGGCGATGGCACGGCCCAGTTGAGTCTCAAAGTCGTCGGCGAAAGAAAGACTGTTAACGCCACTCTTGAATTGATGTATCGGACGGGTAAGCCCTGGCGCGTAATTGCCGCCTCGTATAAAGACGACCAGGGACAAACGGTTGATCTGCTCAACCCATACGAAGTCAGGGCATTTCTCGTAGGACAGGCATTCCTGCCGGTCCAGTTAGATAAAACCAGGACAGACAAGAATGTCTGTACTTGGACCAGGGACAGAAGTTGTCCGCAGTTAGTTGCATAACATGACCCTCAAGAGCGATTCAAAAGGAATTGCAATTCTCGGCTCTACCGGGTCGATTGGTTGCAACACGCTGCGCGTAGTGGAAGCACTAAGCGCTGAGCGCTTTCGCGTGGTCGCACTTGGCGCCGGTCATAACGTGCAGGAATTGGCGAGGCAAATTGCGGCACACTTGCCGGAAGTTGTTTCGGTGGATTCAGAGAATGCAGCTCAAGATCTCCGTGCACGCCTTTTTGAGTTGGACGTGGATCTGCCGCGAATCATCGTGGGCGAAGCCGGATTGATTGAGGTCGCAACTCATCCGCAGGCAGACATTGTCGTCTCCGCAACCGTGGGCGCTGTAGGTTTTGTGCCGACTCTGCGCGCGCTCGAAGCAGGGAAGCGAGTTGCGCTGGCGAACAAAGAAACGCTGGTGATGGCCGGCGAGCTAATGACTAAGGCGGCGCGGGAGTCGGGCGCTGAGTTGTTGCCGGTAGACTCCGAACACAATGCGCTGCACCAATGTCTCCGCGGTGAAAAGCGTTCGGAAGTCCGCCGCATCGTCCTTACTGCTTCCGGCGGGCCCTTTCGCACCAGCACAAAAGCTGAAATGGAAGCCTCGACCGTTTCCGAAGCTCTGCGACATCCGACCTGGAACATGGGCGCGAAAATAACTATCGATTCGGCGACTTTAATGAACAAAGGCCTTGAGGTGATCGAAGCGCACTGGCTTTTCGGTTTTAGTCCCGACGAGATTGGAATTGTCGTGCATCCCGAGTCAGTGGTCCATTCGATGATTGAGCTGGTTGACGGTTCGGTAATAGCGCAAATGGGTGTGACTGACATGCGCCACGCGATCCAGTATGCGTTGACGTATCCCGAGCGACACGCTTGCGAGCTTCCGCCGCTCGATCTGACCGCGCTATCCACTCTTCATTTCGAAGCCCCTGATATCAAACGGTTCCCGTGTATTGGACTTGCTTATCGCGCCCTGCGTGAAGGCGGCACGCTCCCGGCAGCGATGAATGCGGCAAACGAAGTCGCGGTGCCGGCTTTTCTGGAGGAAAGAATTTCGCTCACCGACATTCCGCGAATAATCGAAGCGGTGATGGATGGCCATCGTCTCCAGCCTGCCACCTCGCTCGATTCGATATTGGAAGCCGACCACTCGGCGCGCGTCGCCGCAGACCTTGAAGTAGAAAAACTGACACGAGCGTCCGCGAGTCTTTGAGAGGCCGTTTACCGTCGACGCACTTTTCCACCAATCGTTCGTGAACGGCCCACGCAGTCAATCGAACCGACACGAAACGGCGGTCTTTGATGAAGTTTTGTGCTAGTTCGTGAATCTGCGTTTGATAGGGGCCAATGGCCCGTACAGTGGTCGAGTCGAGCCGCCGAGCGACTTTTCTTAGGTTTGACGCGACTACGGACGCCGCGTAGACTCGAACAGGGCAACCGATAAGGTGCGTTGCTGTCTCTAATGCCGGGCTCTGACAGGCTCCAAAACAGGGCACGGAAAGGAAAGCGATTCGGTTAATGACTGCTTTACTATACCTAATATCATTCATCGCCATTCTTGGTTCGGCAGTGGTCATTCATGAGTTTGGCCACTTTTTGGTTGCGAAGCTCCTGAAGATTCGCGTCGAAACTTTTTCCGTCGGCTTCGGACCGCGCTTGTTTGGTAAGAAGTGGGGCCACACTGACTATCGCCTTTCGGCCATCCCGCTCGGAGGTTATGTAAAGCTCGGCGGTGACGAATCGAACGCGGCGATTGAGGGCGAGGGCGCGAGCGATATTCCGCCCGGGGAGCAGTTTAATCTGCGACCACGCTATCAGCGGATCATGGTGGCGATCGCGGGTCCGGTGATGAATGTGCTTACGGCGCTTGCGATTCCATTCGCCGGCGCGATGATTTATGGCGTTCCTGCCGTTCCGGCTCCGGTCGTCAGTAGTATGAACGCAAATGGCGCTTCCGCGGCCGCAGGGTTACAGCGAGGCGACAGGATTGTTTCATTCAATGGCACGGAGAACCCGAAGTGGGACACGATTCGTGGTGATGCGCTGTTGTCTCCGGGCCAGCCGTTGCCAGTTGTCGTGGAACGAAACGGCCAGCGCATTCCGTTGACGATCACTCCGATAGCCCATGTCGAAGATGGCGAGACTGCTGGGCTGTTGGATTTTCTACCGGATTATGGCGACCTGCCCGTAGTAGTTCGCGAAGTTGAAGCGGGAACGCCTGCGTCGGAGGCGGGATTGCAGCCGGGCGATCGAATCCTTTCGGTTTCAGGACAACCGGTCCGCAGCGCCGAACAAGTGACACAGTTTATTCGGGAGCACAAGGGACAGCCGATCACGCTAACGGTGAACCGCAATGGCCGCGCGACGGATGTCACCGCCACACCCAGGAAACTATCCGACGGCCGCGAGCGTTTAGGTTTCCGGCCCGACGAAGAGATTCCGCTTCATAAAGCCGGCATCGCAACCGCCGGGGCTTACGCGGTGGACAGCAACCTGCAAATTCTGCGACTTACAGGTAAGGCTTTGGGCCAGGTGTTCACTGGAAAACGTTCGGCGCGCAATACACTGTCCGGGCCCGTCGGGATTTATAAAGCGGCCGGATCCGCGGTGGAGAAATTTGGCTGGAGCGGATTTTTTACGACGCTCGCGTTTCTGAGTTTAAATTTGGGAATCTTTAATCTGCTCCCGATTCCGGTTCTGGACGGTGGAGCGATTTTCCTGTTGCTGATTGAGGGCCTGCTCGCGACAGTTGGGCTTACGATTTCAATGCGCGTGCGAGAGCGGATTCAGCAGGTTGGTTTTGTGATGGTGATTCTGCTGATGGTCTTCGTTATCGGCAACGACTTTTTGAAGCTGGCCTCGGGTTGGCGCGGCACAGCGGATCCGCCCCCGGCGACGCAGCCAGCGAAGTAACGTTGTCCAAAATCCAAGGTCCAAAGTCCAAAACCGCGGACCTTAGAGAGATGGCCGATTTGCATCGACTTTGGACTTTAGAGATTGGACATTGGACTCGGGTCTTATGAGACTGACGAAAGCAGTAAAGGTTAAGGACGTACAAATTGGCGGCGGCGCGCCGGTCGTGGTGCAGTCCATGACGAAGACGGACACGTCTGATGTCGACGCCACAGTTCTTCAGATCGAAGAAATGGTGCGCGCCGGATGCGAAGTGGTGCGTCTGGCTGTGCCCGACAACGATGCCGCGATTGCTCTGAAAGAGATTCGCAAGCGCGTGCCTGACGTGCCTCTCGTCGCAGACATCCACTTTCATTACAAACTGGCCCTGCTGGCGCTTGAAGCGGGCATCGATAAGTTGCGTTTGAATCCGGGAAACATTGGCAAGCACGAGCGCATCGTTGAAGTAGTGCGCGCCGCTCAAGCGCAGAAGGTGCCGATTCGCATTGGCGTCAACGGCGGCTCGCTCGAAAAGGACCTGTTGAAAAAGTATGGAACGGCCACGCCGGAAGCTATGGTCGAATCCGCTTTGCGTCACATCCACATCCTCGAGAATCTCGGTTTCACCGACACGATCATTTCGTTAAAAGCGTCAGACGTGCATCGCACGGTTGCTGCCTATCGTTTGCTCGCGGAGAAAGTTGATTACCCGTTTCATCTGGGTGTGACCGAGGCCGGCACGGCATTCAGCGGCACAATCAAATCCGCGATTGGACTTGGCATACTCCTGCATGAAGGCATCGGCGACACGATTCGAGTTTCGCTCGCCGCAGAGCCGCAGGAAGAAGTGCGAGTCGCCTGGGAGATTGTGAAGTCGCTGGGACTGCGTTCGCGCGGCGTCACCGTAGTTGCATGTCCGACCTGCGGCCGCCTGGATGTGGACAACTTCGTCGAGATCGTTACTGAGATTGAGCGCCGCCTCGCCCACATCGAGGAGCCGCTGCATCTATCGATCATGGGTTGCGCCGTCAATGGGCCAGGCGAAGCGCATGATTCGCAACTCGGCGTCACCTTCGGGCGCGGCGTCGGCATGATCTTCAAAGACGGCATCCCGATGCGCAAAGTCGCCGGCGAAGACATCGTCGAAGCATTTGTAATGGAAACTGAAAAACTCCTCGGCGAAATCGAGGCAAAGAAAGCCACCGCCCTCGCTCCCGACGAACCTCAACTCGTCTCAATCAGCTAACTATCAGCGTCGCAACCACCGGACAGCCCAAGAGACCCGCGTGGGTCGAAGAATACAGAACTGGGAGCGGTAGCGATCGGGTACGTGAGATTCATGAAACCTGACGTATACCCCGTCGCTAACGCTCCCGGTTCTGACTTACTGTGAGCTCACTACGCGGTGATCGTCGCCGCGACCGTCTGGCTCCATGGCCCGCGCTCGCCGCGCGTGTTTACCCAACGCAGCATGTAGTAGGCAGTCTTGCCCCCGTCGTCGCCATTAAACGTCGCCGTGTAAGGCGTCCGCGTATCAGTAGCGAGGTAAGTAAGCTCACCCGGATCGATCGGCGCTGTTCCGCCGACCTTCACCCACACTTCGCAACCCAAAATTCCACTCGGCTTGGCGCGACTATTGGGCGTTTGGTCGTCCACAAACGAGATCGTGTGTTGCAAACGCTGGCTGGTGTCTACCGTTGCCAAGGGCCTGCTGATCGGTTCGCCTACCGCTGTGCGGGTCGTAGAACGTGAAGGGACACCCAACGACTGCCGTTGCGCATCGCTCACCGAGGCGCGTGCTTTAAGTAGTTGGACCAGAGGCCGCACAATCGCTTCGGCGTCCGCTCGAGCTGTGTCCTTCGTTTCTCGTGTGCTCCGCGCTGACGCTTGTTGCGCCAGGTTTTCAGCGTAAGCCGTATTCCAGGCAGTGAGCGCGGCTTCGGCCGGCGCGAGATCTGCAGCGACTAACCCGAGTGCTGCAAGATTCGCGCTGGCGTTGGTGATGAAGTTGTTAAGCCAGGCGCCGAACTCAGCGTCGGCACTGGGGATGTAATCAGACGACATAACGTTTGTCTCCTATCAGTAAATGAGGTTTACGCCTCGGAGTTAGAGTTGAGGGAATAGCGCGGTGCCACTCCCAGTGAAAGGGGGGCGAGAACTAGATAGAACTTTGGCTTACGCAGGTCATACCTTGGCTCTCCGATCTCATACCTTGGCCTCAGGATAAATTGCATCGAAGCCGTGTTGCGGTCCACCGGCTTCGTGATGCGGTGTATCGGCGCCGGTAGCTCATAGCGTGGCGCCAGGATGCGGTACCGTGGCGCCAGTAGAGGTTCTACTGAGCTCAGGGTGCGCTACCTTAAGCAGCAGGAAACTTCTGCGGCGGACCACGGACACGGAAATACCGCCCAAAAACGAGCAAATTTCAATTATCGTTGCTGAATGAGCGCCCCTTGGATGGCTTTAGGGCTTGGGATCGAGGTTCGCGGCGGCGGAGGCTCGAGTCGTGAGTCCCAAAGCTGCTTTTTGAGCGCGGATTGAATATCAAAAGT
Source organism: Pyrinomonadaceae bacterium (assembly GCA_963724185.1). Classification (GTDB taxonomy): domain Bacteria; phylum Acidobacteriota; class Blastocatellia; order Pyrinomonadales; family Pyrinomonadaceae; genus PSRF01. Next base: position 2,262,651 of record CAVRTN010000004.1, read on the forward strand.
GGTGGGTGCGTGTCAATAGAAACTGAATCGAAGTGGCGGGGCAGTGTTGTGGCGCCGCTTTCAAATGGAATCGATTCGTTCGGTGGAATAGCGCCAAACATCAGGAATCTTGTCTTCATATTTTGAGCGCGGGTAATAGGTTAGTGTGTCTTCCTCAAGCGCGGTGTGTCCTCGTCCTGGATATTGCCCTTTTAGGTGTGCCGCGATTTCTGGCGGCTTGGCGAGATATACGCGAGGCGCACGATCTGGAGTCAAGCCAAGGAAGCCAACAAACATGAAAATAGCGTCGCCAGGTTGTGCGGCCAGCCAATCGCCAATGGCTGCTTGATATGTATTGTTTTTGTTCTTATAGCGGAGGGCCAGCATCCACCCGCCATCCTGACTACCTTTTACCGAGATTCGAACGGTACGCTCGCCTTTAATTCCTAATAGATCATAATTAGGCTGGCGAGCCCCGTATTGTACAAATATGTCGTAACCAGACTGCGCCAACAAACAGGCGGAATATGACTCCGCAGCGATTTCGCATTGGCGCATAGTCATTGGACGTTTGATCTTTGCCATCATGCCAGCGATATATATCACTAATCCAAAGGTCTGAAAGTGCTGGGTGACGCTCTGCAAGAGTCCTTGCAACCGTTGACACCGTGCGCCGCCGGACGTATTGTTGCCTTCCCCCAAGCGCGAAGCCCCCTAATCTCACTCGTTTTAACTGCTACTTCATAGAAGGAGACTCACAATGCGTTACAAACTAACTCTGGCTTTGATCCTTGCGTTCATCGCGCTCGCCGTGCCGACCACCGTCGTCAAACCGAGTGCGACGCCGACCGCGGCCGTCAAACATAATGCGATGCCGACACCCCCAGTCGTCGGGATAAACTGTGAATGTATTGCAGGTCAGAAGCTGTTCTGTGTGGCCGACGTGTCCGGGGGCACACCCCCTTACACCTACCAATGGGGTCCGCCGCCGATAACAGGGAGCGGGCAAATGAAGATCGTCCCGTGTGCTGGCACCGGAACCAGGATTATCAACTTGACCGTGACGGATGCCAACGGCGAGATCGGTTTCTTCTCCTCTCCGTTCACGTGCTGTGGCGGTGTTGACCCTCAGTAAGGAAGAGGTCGCCAAGGCACACTGAATTAGGTTAGAGCACGGGGCGGTAGCTTAGACGTTGCTGCCCCGTGCTCTTTACTTTCCTGCAAGCGCGACCGGGACACTAGCCCGACTGTCAGTGAGGCTTTGTCCGACAAACTTCAGTTTGTCGCAGCTCACCTTTGATGTAGTTCAACGAAAAAGCTAGAGCTTGTCGGACTGAGCCCTCCCTGACAGTCGGCTAGTGCCCGGAGTTTCCGTCGCTACCATCATTTCCCGAGCGTAGAACAATCGCAAAAACGGCGGGGCAATCAAAGTAGTGGCGACCGCCATCACCAGCACGACGCCGTAGAGCGATTGATCGATAACTGCGAGTCCCAGGCCGATTTGCGCGACCACAATCCCAACTTCGCCGCGTGGCACCATGCCTATTCCTACCTGGCCGGCGCGTCTCCAACCCAGACCCCACGCAGCGAGGCCGCAGGCGACGAGTTTCGTTATCACAGCGATTAGCGTGACCAACAAAGCCAGGATAATGGTGGACCGGCTGCGGAAGACGTCGAGCTGCAGTTGCATCCCGATGTTCACCAGAAATAACGGCACGAGGAATTCAGTCACGCCAGACATCTGTTTCCGCATCGTGGGCTTTTCTTCGGTAGCCTCGGCGAAAGTCATCCCGGCCAAAAACGCTCCAATGATCGCCGCGACACCTATGTAAACCGCCGCCACCGACAAACCAAGACACAGTAATAGACTGACTCCAAACAGCGCGTGGCTCACGCGCAGATTTTCAATTCGCGGCGCCATGCGTTTTACTACCGGCGCGCCGACCAGCGCTACGAAGGCAGTGAATCCGATTGCGAGCGCGGCAGTGACCCCGAGCGATGTGTAGTCTACCGATCCTGCCGCCAGATTTGTCACCACCGCTAGAATCAGGAGCCCCAGAATGTCGTCGATCACCGCGGCGCCCAGAATGATGCGCGCGGTGGTGGTTTCAAGTAAGCCCATGGACGAGAGCACGCGCGCGGTGATGCCCACCGAGGTAGCGACCATCGCGGTGCCAACGAACATCGCTTCGACACCGTTGGCGCCCCACGCGCGCATTAGCAGCCAGCCGCCGATGAACGGTGCGACGACACCAAAAACAGCGACAGCCGTCGCCCTTCCGCCAACCTTGAAAATCGCTGCGGGTTTCGTTTCGAGTCCGACTGTGAAGAGCAGAAAGATGACGCCGATCTCCGCAAGTGAGCTCGTGAGATCTGTGGGCGCGACCCAGTTGAGCACGCTTGGACCAATCAGAACGCCGGCAAGAATTTCGCCGGCCACCGCGGGTTGCCGAAGGCGCTCGAATAGCTCGGCCATTAGCCTGGCGGCGACGAGCATAACGAAAAGGGACAGGAGAAATCCCGCGCCTCCGCCAGAAACGTATGCGAGAAACATGTTCATCTTTGCGGTAGGACAGGCATTTTTGCCTGTCCCTCGTGTCGTATAAGAAAGACAGGGCAGAACGCTTGTTCTACTTGATCAGGAAACGCCGCTTCGGCGGCAGGCCTTTGGCAGTCGCCATGGTAAGAAACAAGGAGTCAGTCGCAGACTTTCGGTTGATGTTTACGATGAGTTGTTCGCGCATCTCTTCGATTCGCGATATCCACACGCCGGGCCGACGTCGATCGAGTCTCTCGCTGATTGCGGTAAGCTGCGGCAGCAAGTCTTCATTGACAACTTTTGCTGCCGGAGCGTCAAGCGCCAGCATCCAGGCATCACGAATCAGCGTCTCGAGAATGTCGAGCCGCACCTCGAATTCGTCTTTATAACGCGCTTCGTTTAACTCTTCCGCGGAACGGAGCAGTTGAATTTGATCGTTACCGTCGGCCAGCGCTTTCAGCACTTTCAACATTGCCGCGCGTTGCCTGGTAAATTTTTCTGGGTCCTGCGACAAGGCACGGCCAATGCTGCCGCGCGCCACGCGGGCCAGCATGCGTGCATCCTTGCCGGCCGCCAGTTTGTTTCGGGTTAGGTAACTCTCAATCTCCTCAGCGGCGAGCGGCGAGAAGCGGATCATCTGGCAGCGGGAGCGGATGGTCGGCAGCAGTTGGGCAGGCCGAGAAGTTAACAGAATGATGAAAGAAGTGTGCGGGGGCTCTTCGAGAATTTTCAAAAGCGCATTCGCCGAAGAGTCGTTGAGTTTGTCCGCATCCTCCACGATGAACACTCGAGCCGCTCCTTCGAACGGGCGATAACTCGCCGCGCTTTCTATCGCGCGCATTTGCTCCACAATCAGAACTCGCTTTGGCGCGACGACCATCCCCACATCAGGATGATTGGTCCAGATAATCTTCTTCCAATCGTCTGACTCAGCGCTTTGCGGGTAGTTAAACTCTGAAATGCGCTTGCATGGCGGGCATTCGCCACAACCTTCCATTCCCTTTGGTTTCTTACAGTTGAGCGCCTTCGCAAGCTCGAGGGCAAACAGCTTTTTTCCAACCCCTTCTTCACCAACAAAAAGCATCGCGCCGGGCAGACGCTTTGCCTCCAACATTCGCCGCAGCAGGCCCTTCACATTGTCGTTGCCGATGAGTTGGTCGAACATAATCTTAGTAACGCAGCTGTTAGGCTGCCATCAAACTCCGGCGTTCAATCGTAATCAGATCGCGCAAACTAACTGTTTGCGTTACAAACATGACCACGGCTGCTGAGAAAAGGCACCATGATCTGTCTTAACACTTCCTGTGTTTCTTCAACAGTTCGGTTCGTCTCAATAATCTTCACCCGTTCAGGCTCGGCCTCAGCAATGCGCAGGTATGCGTCGCGCACGCGCGTATGAAAATCGGCATTCTCGGCGTCCAGCCTATCGCCTGCCTGTTTGCCGTTGGTCCGGCGGCGCGTGCGCGTATTCGACTCACTAACCGAAAGATCAAACAGCAACGTCAGATCCGGTTTCAGACCTTCCGTGGCTAACGCAACTATCTCCGAAATCAACTCGGGAGAGAATCCACGCCCCGCACCCTGATAGGCCACGGTGGCATCGGCATATCGATCCGAGATGATTACGTGTCCCGCCGCAATTGCCGGCCGCAACACACGGCGCACGTGTTGGGCGCGGTCGGCGGCGAACACGAGCAACTCGGCCAGCGGATCTACCTGTTCCCGCGCGTCCAATAGCGCGGCGCGCAGCCGGTTACCTACCGGCGTGCCTCCAGGCTCGCGCGTCAAGATCACATCCAGCCCATTATCGCGAAGAAAGTTTGCAAGCAAACGGAGATGGGTAGACTTGCCGCTGCCATCGATTCCTTCGAAGGTTATGAAAGTTCCAGCCACACACGCCTCGGTCCGCTTCAGATTTGTCCGCGAGAGTTTAAACGAATGTGATGGTTGGGGCGAGTCGGTAGGTTGATGGCGGCCCCTTATCTCAGTCTGTGCTCAACTCCGAGATCGCTGCGCCTCTGCGGTGAGTCTGTTTGCTGCGATATTAATCGTGGGACACGGCGGGAATGCCGAGACTACGAGAGAACAGGGTTCGATTAGTTCACTACCGAATTGACTGAACCGATTCCCGTCCGCCAGAACCGCCAGGAACCAACGGCCGAGGAGCGCGAGGGGAATGTTTCTACAGGTGACTACGATTCTGGAGAGCTAGTTTGCCGACTCGCTGGTATTGATCTCTGACGTGGGCTGAGTTCTGAGGTCGCCACTAACCTTTCGGTTTTGCGAGATTGTCGAGATCGCGTGCTTGAAAATTAACTGCTCTTGCGGTCCGGCTTCCAGCAAAATCGAAAACTTGTCAAAACTTCGGATCCGACCGCTCAGTTTGGCCCCATTGACGAGATAAATCACCACCGTGGTCTTTTCCCGCCGGACAGTGTTTAGAAACGCATCCTGAATGTTTTGTGGAGCTGCCTTACCGTCTGACATGACCAGCACCTGGGAAGTTCTTGAATAAAGTGGGGGGCAACCAGATTACAACAGGCAGTTCGTGGTGACAAGATTTATCGAGCACTGACCGCGCACTATTTCAGATTTCTGCTTTGGCTCAGTGTCACTGTTTTTCGATTTCCGGCGGGCAGTCAATGGCTTTGATGACCGCTTGCTGGGTGCTTTGTTCCTCGCCAAAGCCTCCGAACCATTCGACTCCGGCCTCGCGCCGAAACCAGGTTAACTGCCGCTTCGAATAACGGCGCACATCAGTTTTTGTCTGCTCAACCGCGCTCTGTAAGTCGCGCTTGCCTTCGAGGTATTCAACTACTCGCCGGTAACCATGCGCGCCCAGCGCGTTTGAGTTTTTAGGCACACCCTGGGCGATGAGAGACTCGACTTCTGCTACGAGCCCGGCCTCGAAGTGTTGCTCCGTGCGTTCATTGATGCGCGCGTAGAGCTCCGCTCGAGGTGGGTTCAGGACAAAAATTCGCATCCGCCGCGCGCTGTCGTGGGCCACGGGTCGTTTGGCCTTCTGATCCGACATGGGGCTTCCGGTTTGCAGCCGAACCTCAATGGCCCGCTGCACGCGAGGCCAGTCGCGCGGGTAGAGTTCCGCGGCACTCTCCGGATCGAGACGTTGGAGCAGGCGATGCAGATGCTCGGGGCCACGACGTTCGCGAAGCATGTTCAGACGACGACGTAGTAGTTCGTCCGTTGGAGGACTTTGGAAAAATGGGTTACGGAGAGCGCGCAAGTAGAGCCCGGTGCCGCCAACCAGAACCGGCACGTTACCGCGGCCCTCGATCTCTTCAATTGTGGTGGCTGCTTCGCGAGCCCATTCGCCGGCGGTGTAGTTGATTTCAGGCGGGACGAAATCAATCAGGTGATGAGGAATGCCCTCGCGTTCTTCGAAGGGGACTTTGGCTGTGGCGATTTGAATACCGAAGTAAACCTGGACTGAATCGCAGTTGATAATTTCGCCGCCTAGTTGCAGCGCCAACTTGATTCCCAGCGTGCTCTTGCCCGAAGCAGTTGGGCCGACGACTGCGATAACGCCTCGAGCGTGATGCTCGTTGGTTGCCGACGCGGTTGAATTCTTGACTGCGCTCACGCGGCTGAGAATATCACGCGATAGAGGATTACCGCCCAGATGAGGGCGAACAACAGGAATGCGCCGGTGAGTTGATTACGGGAGAAACGCATCACTTGAGTTAAGTGTGATCCAAATAAGATTTCATGGAACAGAGTGGTCAAGACACAGGCAAACGAGAACCGTTCACGAAATAACGCGAAGAGACACGAAAGGAATTTGGGGTCGTTCTGTGTTTCTTCGTGGAATGCCTGGCTCGCACCGGGCTCGAGAATGCAAATACGATGAGTCTTTGGTTTACTCACTCAGACCAATTTTCTGAGGATGTAACGTCGGAATTTACCATACATGTTAGGCATTAAGACAGATTGAGAACCAGGCAACGGGAGGCTTAGGGATGCCGGAATTCTTTTATGCAGGAGCTGTTTGAGTAGGCGCCGGAGCGTCGAAGAATTTTGATCGGTGTAATACTATGTTGCAAAGAGCTTCGACTGAAGGGAATCTTCTAGTGACAGTGCAGAAACCGATAGAGCCGTCCGACTTTGCAGCGATCCCACGGACCAGGGAGATGATGAAAACGTTGCCGGATAGAGTTCGCATCTGTCCGGAGCATGGTGAAGAAGTGACAATACGGGAGGGACACTCGGCTCAAAACGCTATTGGTGTGGCTTCCTTTAAGGAAGCCAGTTGGGTAGGTTGCTGCGACCGCTCAATTGAAAAAGTGATCGAAGGTGTGCATAGGACCACGGAGTTGATTGACCGCGCCAGGCAAACGTATAGGGACGAGTTGGCTGGGAAGCTTGAGCCCGAACATTCGGGGGAAATTGTGGCAATTGAGCTAGGGACTAACGATTATTTTGTAGGAGAGGATGAGGTAGAAGCGGCAGACAAGGCGCGCGGAGCGGGACATGTAGGTTTGCTCTATTTCCTACGAGTGGGCTCACCCTACGCTCATCGTCTGATGACGCCTCGTTCCTGATGCAAATGGAGGGATACTTTAACTCGAATAACGAGCCGGTTGTGAGACTCGATGTCGGCTCTTTGTCGGTTGAGGTACTGGTAGACACGGGTTTCGACGGTAGCCTGATTATTCCGGGGCGAGTTGCCGACAATATGGATCTAAGATTTGACGCGCATCAAGATTTCTTATCGGTGACGGGAGAAGCCTTTTTTGCCTCGGCTTGCTCAACGGAAATCGATTGGCTTGGCAGAAGGATCAGAGTTGCGGTTGCGCGTTGCGGAGAAGTCAGCGAAGCCCTTCTTGGAAGTCATATGCTACAAGACTGCCGTCTCACAATCGACTATCGTCATCACACCGTGAGCATCTTGGAAAGCTAGTTGCACGTCTCCGACGAGGCGATGCTCACCACAAACTCTAATACATTCTCGTCAACTCAATTCCCGTGTAATAAGCTTTCAGTATTTGTTCGCCGCTAAAGCCCTGGCGCGCGAGTCCGTAGGCGCCAACCTGGCACATGCCGACGCCGTGGCCCCATCCGCGGCCAATGAAACTAAAACCGGTCAAACGTCCGTCGTCGTCATACTTGCGCTCGATAACGAAGAGCTGTTCGCGCAGGCCGAGCGCTGACCGAATGCGCCCACCGCGCACGTGAGCAATGCCGTTAGTGCCTATCACTTCGAGATCGGTAACGCGGCGAGAGCTGCCGCGCGAGACTACTCGTAGATCTGTTAACGAGCCAATCCCACTGGCGGCGCGACCGAGACGCGACTGCACCTGGCCCACCGACAAGTCGTTAATCCAATTCGTAAACGGCGAGAAGCGGTCTGCGGCAGCTCCGTTTGAAGCAGGCTTCACTTCCAGGTAGTCGACTTCGCCGGCCGAGCTTACATGAAAGATGACTGGCTCGCCGCCAACCAGGGCAACCGTGCGAACGGGATAGACTTGTTCACCGATCTGGCGAAACAGAAAAGCGTCCGAGCTAATCTTGACCGGAATATCCTTGCCTTTGGCGCTGCGCAGGATCAGGTTGTCGTCAGCAGTTGGTCGGGCGGTCCCTTTTTGGATCTGGAGCAGGTTTCGCGACTCCAGAATGCGCGCAATTGAATGCAGCGCTCGAGCGCGGGAGATCGGATCGCGCGGGCGCAAGGTTGCATCCGGTAACACTGACAGGTAGCCATCGCGAACTAGCATCGCCATGTCTGCGCGATTAATTTCGGGGACATCTTTCGCGTCGCGCACGGCCAGGAAATAATCAATGTCTGCATTGTTTAGCAGGGTGTTGCCACGGCTCTCACCGAACACCGCACTACTCAATGCAGTCGCAAAAGGTGCGGCCCGGTTCACTTCTTCTGTAACCGTCGGAGCAATTTGCCGGGCCAATGTTGCGGCAGAGGCAAGCCAACTACGTACCTCGGACACAGGCGTGTCGTCGGTCACCCACGAATCCGAGATTTTTGTTTTGAGTGAAGTGAAATTGTGTACTGCCAGCAAGGCGACGTCGCGCGCGATCGGAACATTTTGCGCTTCCTTTAGCTCGGCTGGATCGCGCGAGGTCTTGATTGTAAACGGCGCTAACGCGGCGCGGCCTTCGGCTGCGCATTCGCGGCCCAACGCGTAGGGCAGCGGGCCATTGAAGATGTTGGCCGCGTCCTCGGTGCGTCCGCCGCAGGTGGAAGTGTAGAGAGCATTTATCGCTTCGCCTTCGTAGGTTGCGATAATGCCGCGCGTTTCGTCCACCGCCCGCGACGATAGAGTGTTCTCCGATACCAGGCCGCGATATACCTGGCTGCGGGTGGTGGGTAAAAGATCATAACCTTCCGACATATACTGGCCGCGATTTCGCAGCGCATATGTTCGTGCGGCAATTGCCTGCGCCTTGTGAGCTTCGATCAACGGAAATCCACCGGCCGAAAGTTCATTAGGCACCACGCCTTTGACGTAATCTTCCAATCCCAGCACGTTTACAACGGTCAGCGCGCCGCGTTTGTTGGCGAAGACCTCGATGCGTCCGCGGTAGGGTTTGTCGTCATAACGCACCGGCAACTTTTCATCGGCGGACGCAAACGTTACCGGTGCGCTGGAACTAAATAGACGTCCGGCGCCCGCTGCCGACGCGACTACCTCGCGCGACGGCATGTTTATCGAACGGGCAGCAGATCGCAGACCCCCTGGCGCACGGCTCGGCAGAGGAGTTGCCGCGGACGACATTGCCGAACGTGGTCTGGTATCCGAGGAGCGATTCTGGGCCAACTGCCCCAAGGTGTTATTTGAAGTCGGGTTCGTCGCCGGAGAAGAGTTTGGCGGAATGATCGTCGCCTCAAAACCTGCTTCTTCGAGACGCGAACGCATTTCTTCAGCCTCGGCGCGCGACCGACGAGTGGAGATCAGCAGTCCCCAGGTTTTAGTATTCGCGTCCTGGATCAGCTGCGGTTCTTCGCCGATGGCCTCGCGCACTTCGCGCGATCTTGTTTCGGTATCAGCGCGCTCAGCTGTGCCGGCGATCTGAAGCCGGTAGCCTGTTGCGGGATCAAGCATAGGCGCGGGCGAGAGCAAACGTGGCTCCAGCCGCACGCGTGAGACTTCAAGGGCTACCAGAGTCGACGCGCTGTCAACATCGCCCGTTGCGTTCATTAGTTGACCGCCGCTGGAGACGGTGGCCGACCGCACGTTTGTGGCCAGGGCAACGCGAATGGTTGGTTCCGAAGAGGTAGCCGCGGGTTCCTGAAGATGATCGACAGAAGTAATCGTCGCCGGAGCATCAGTCTTCCACTCATCGAACGCGCTGCCGTCAGGCACTGCCATGCGGTGAACGTTACGAAGCGATTGCTGAGCGAAAATTGTGACGGGACAGAGAAGGGACTGCGCCAGCAGAATCGATATACAACTCCGCGCGAGTAAGTGATGCATTAAGGGAACACCTCGCGGCTTAGTCTTGGGGGGCCGCGCCGCGCGTTCATAGTACTACAACTTCAACGAATCGTGTCCGATAGCTTAGCTGCCGTTTACCTGGGAGCGCGGGGGGACGTCATCGGTCCAACGAAGATCTTGTATTACTGAATGAGGTCGTTGAGATTTGCGCCTGGAAGCGTTTCAACCGGCGGGGCGCCTCTGCGAAAGATGCGCGCCCCAGTTGAACCCTTCAGCATGATGGAGCCTGCTTCGATTCGAAGCATGGCGCCTTCGCGCAAGCCCACTACTGGCGTTTCATTCTCTTCGAGGAATTGCAGAATTCTTTCCTCGCGAGTTTCGCCCATGTGGGTCGAATCAGGACTGGGATCGAGATAGTGAGGATTAATCTGAAAATCTACGAGACCCAGCGCGTTGAACGATGGAGGTTCTACTATCGGCATGTCGTTGGTAGTCCGAATAGTTGGCGCAGCGACATTCGAACCAGCGGAAGAACCGATGTAGGGCATTCCTTGTCGGGCCCTTTCTCTGATTAATTCCAAAAGGTCGAAATCGTAGAGCGCTTTCAGGAGTCTGAAAGTGTTACCGCCGCCGATGAAGATCGCCTCAGCCTGATGGACGGCTTGCTGCTTATCACTAGCCTCATGGATCGAATCCAAGTCATAGCCCATGGCCGCAAAACTCTGACGCGCGCGAGCGGCGTAGCCTTCGTGATCAGCAAGTGCGAATGGGACAAAGAGAATGCGGCGAACGGCGGTGAGGAAACTACTAATCTCACCCTCGGCGTGCTCAAGATAGCCGCTGCCGTAAAGCGTCGAGTTGCTGATTAAAAGAAGCCGCTTTCCATCGTCCATACACAATTGCCTCCATGACCGAATCAGAAGGAATCAAAACAGCTTTATATCAGGGATGCCGAAAGTGATCTAGAAGTGTTTGCTGGGAGCGTGGGCGTCCCGCCCGCCATGAGCGCGAAGTGCGAAAAGGGATATGGTGCGCAGTGTCGGGAAGGTCCGTCGACCTAGGGGTGCGCGGGCGAGAGGCCCGCGCCCCGCTAAGAGGTTGCAGATTACGCTGCCTTTTGTTCGTTCATCACCGGGGCCAGCTCATCTTGAACAGTTGGCTTTTTCTTCTTTGCCGCACGCCACATGCCGATCGCTTCTCTGGTCAGGCTGAGAATCGGTTTACGATTCTGGAATGCCAATTTCAGCCAGGCGCGCTTATTCATCTGCGGGAAATAGATGCCGCGGAAGAAAAGGCGTGAAACCAGATGACTGAGACGGTATCGGAAAGGCGCGCCGCTGATTGAATTGATCGCTTCGGCATTGCGTTCCGGGCTGTAGGAAGCCCGCCAGGCACTGTCGGTTTCCTGCCGCGCTTCCTGAATCGTCATCTTGAGGGGCGTGTGGGCCATCCAGAAAGGAGCGAAGTCCATCCAGTGCTTCGGACGTGTCAGGCGTCCGGCTTTTGCCAAGCGGTCGTAAAGTGGCGTTGCGGGAAACGGCGTGAGCTGGCCAAAAACTGGCAGACCGGGGGGCCAGGAGTTGATTTCACTAACAGTACGCTGGGCGACGCCCGACGTGTCATTGTCCATGCCGAAGATGAACGAAGTGATCGCGTAGACGTTGCGTTGCGCCAGGCGCTCGAGTACCGCACCGTATTCGCCGGGCTTGCTGAAGTTCTTGTTGACGTCCGCCATGTTTGCCGGGTCAATCGATTCCATGCCGATGAAAACCCACTGTCCACCTGACTCGGCAATCAAATCGACGAGCTCTTCATCGCGAAGCAGGTTAGCGCTGATCTGTGCGACCCAGGGAAGTTGGGCGCCGGCTTTGATGATGTCCCGCAGAAGCGACTTCGTACGTTTGATGTTGATGGCCAGATTGTCATCAATAAAGAAGACGGCTATTTGTCCGCGTTCATTGCGGGCACGCGCTTTTAGCCGCAACATTTCGTCGACGACGCTTTCGTTTGTCCGAAAACGAATCGAGTCGCCGAAGAATCCAGTGACGGTGCAAAACTCGCAGCCATACGGACAACCCCTGCCGGTTTCCAACGGCACCACGTGAAATGATCCCCACCCTGCTCCGAGTCCTGACAGACGTGAGCGGAACATCTTCGGCACCAGACTAAACTGGTCCAGGTCGAGTCTTTCCCAGGGAATAGATGGATAGGGCTGCAGGCTTGGTTTGCGATCAGCACCCTTGTCATCACGCTCAGGCTGGTAAATCTCCTTTAGTTCTCCGCGCGCGGCGTCTTCAACGATTAGCGGCCACGTATCGTCAGCCTCTCCAAGTGCAACTGCGTCCGCATATCGGGGGCCGCCACCTTTCCCAATCGCTTCGTCAGGACACTCGGTTACGTGGGGGCCGCCCATCACCACCGGGACACCTGCTGCACGAATCGCAGTAGCTACACGATAGGCCTTCGCGACCATTCTGGTCATGGCGCCGATTCCTACCAGCCCAATGTTGTTATCGCGGACAAATTTTACGATCTCATCATCGTTCATCGCTTTGGCATTGCCATCGATGAGAATTACCTCATGACCGGGAGGTGTCAGCGCCTGAAGCAGGAACATCCAGAGGTGGGGCATGAAATTGCGGGTGACGCCATTATCCGGATTATAAAGCAATATTTTCATAACGATTCACGGTCTGTTGAAATTGTGGCCGTCACGTAAGACTACCCTTGTGCAGCCTAAGATTGGGCGTGCTACCCCTACTTGTATAAAGAGGCGGTCAGAAAAAAAACGCGCGACCTTCGGTTCCTGATGCGGCGGCCAATTCGATAGCAGTCTACCAGTAATGTCCGCAGGCGTACATAGCGGGCGAGCATAGTTACTTTGCCGCGGGCGAAGATACCACGGTCAGCCGTAAATGTGTAAGCCCCCTTGAGTTGTCTGCGAAGATTTATCGGCGATGTGAAGATTGCGCGGGCAAAAAACAAGCTGCAGGCTTTGCTGTCAGATTAATTTGATGAGGGCTTGCGGTAGCCCCTCCTCACCATTATTTCCTGACCCTCGGCACTCAAGAGAAACTCTACAAACTGGCGCGCTGCGTTTTGATTGGAAGAGCTTTGAACGATCCCGAGCGACTGCTCGATCGGGCGATGCGATGTCTCCGGCACTTCGATATAGGTTCCTGAACCCACAGGCACCAGAGCGAGCGGAATGAATGCAACCTCCGCATTTCCGGTTGAGGCGTACTGCTTCGTTTGCGAAACGTTCTGCGCGTAAACGATTTTTGATTCGACAGATTTCCAAATGCCTAACGCCTGAAGACTCTCCACCGTGGCCCGGCCGTAAGGTGCAACGTCTGGTTTCGCCACCGCGATGCGATCAAACTCCTTCGCGACAATGTCCTCGATTCGCCCCGCTTTCAGATTGCGCCCCGGCGGTAGCCACATCACCAGTCGCCCCCGGGCGTAGAAAGTGCGACTGTTCGGCGTCAATAAACCCTTCCGTTCGAGCGCTTCAACGTGCTCAGTGTCCGCCGCAGTGAATACATCAAATGGCGCACCGTTTTCGATTTGTTTCGCGAGGTCAGCAGTGGCCCCGTAGCTGAAAACTGCGCGGATACCCGTCTTGCTGGTAAATCGTGGTCCAACTTCGGCGAACGCGTCGGTTAAGTTTGCGGCTGCGGCTACGACAATTTCCGGAGGCGAAGTCGAATTGCCTGGCTGCGAACCACAACCCGCCAGGATCAGCAATACCAGAATGCAAAACCCTGCGCGAAAAGTCGGCCGTCTTCTTCGATCTACTCTTTTCCAGTTGATCGGGCTCTGTAATGGAAAATTGTCCATATTGATGGGTCCACTATTGTATCGCAGGGTTCATATTCGCCACCGCTCGAGTCTTTCCAGACAGTTGAAAGTTATGGTATAGACCAATACCCCCGCTAGACGAATCTGCAGGCTGACGACAGCCGCAAAGAATTGAGAGGTCACTGACTCCTCATGCGACACCGCAGCTTCAATCAGGCGCTTCTGGCCGGCGCGATCCTATTTGCGCTCACACTCGCGATGGCGGCCTGCCTGCCCCAGCCGACAGCTGACAAGGGCGGGGGATTGAACATTACCGTCTACGGATTCTCGATATTGAAAGAGTCGCTTGAGAAGTCTGTTTACCATGGTTTCGCAGCCAAGTGGAAACGCGAGCACGGCGTTGACGTAAAGTTCACATCATCGTTCGCCGGCTCCGAAACGATCACGAACCAAATCCTGCAAGGTGTCAGCGCCGATATTGCGATTCTTTCAATTGAACGCGATGCCACCCGGCTTAAAGAAAAGGGGTTTGTCACGTCTGATTGGCGCACCCTGCCCAACAAAGGAATTCTCAACAAGACACCCTTCGTGATCCTTGTGCGACCGGGCAATCCAAAAGGCATTCACGATTTTCCCGACCTCGCGAAACCTGGCGTGCGGATAATTCATCCTGATCCGGTGAGTTCGGGCGGAGCACAGTGGTCGGTATTGGCAATGTACGGCTCGGAGTTGGTGAAGTCGGAAAAGGAGTCAGGCGAAGCTGACAAGGCGCGGGCGTTGCAGACGCTGAGGTCGATCTGGCGCAACGTAATTTCAACTCCGGGTTCGGCGCGCGAGGCGCGCACGCAATTCGAAACCGGTTTCGGCGACGCACTGATTACTTACGAACTCGAGGGTCTGCTGATGAAGGAAGCCGGCAAAACACCGGTTGAGATTGTGATTCCGAAGGCGACAATTTTCAGCGAACATCCTGCGGTGGTCGTCGACCGAAACGTTTCCGCGGCGAAACGTCCGGTAGTGGATGCCTTCATGCAATATCTCTGGAGCGACGAAGCTCAGAAGTCGTTCGTCACTTTCCACTATCGCTCGGGGATCAATCCCACGCTCAATCAGGAAAACAAGCAGCTCGCCCTGATTGAGACTGAGATTACGATTGACTACTTTGGGGGGTGGGACAAAGCCTACCCTGAAATTATTGAAGGCATCTTCAGGGACCAGGTGCAACGAAAGTGAACCCAATTTCAATGGGCCATAACCAATGAGCAGCATGATTCCCACAATGCGTCACGTGCGCGGTTTCGATATCGCGCGGCCTTTGAGCATCGGCACGCTGGTGGTCATGATGTTGCCGCTCGTGTTCCTTCCGCTCGCGTCAATCTTTCTTTTTGGGACTAGTCAGGGGTTGACGAGTTTCATGGCTTCACTTACCGCGCCGGAAGCGGTATTCGCGCTCAAGCTCTCGATGGTCACCAGTTTTTGGGCAACCGTCTTCAACGTCATCTTCGGGCTCTTTGCTGCCTACGTGCTTTCGCGTTACAACTTTTGGGGACGCAACGCCCTGATCGTGACCATCTCGCTGCCCACTGCAATTCCCACGGCCGTTGCAGGCTTTGCGTTGCTCCTTTTATGGGGACCTTACGGCGTGCTGGGACGCTTCCTTGCACCTCATGGGATTCAAACGATGTTTACAGCGGGAGCCATCATCCTCGCCAACATCTTCGTTACCTTTCCGCTCGCTTTCGGAGTTATTAAACCTGTATTCGACACGATGAGCCGCTCGCTGGAAGAAGCTTCGGCAACGATAGGCGCGACGCGCGTGCAGACTTTCTGGCATGTCACGCTGCCATCGTTACGAGGCGCCATCGTGTCGGGCGCTTTGCTGACATTCGCGCGCGCGGTTGGAGAATTTGGCTCAACCATCCTGGTTTCCGGAAACCTGGCCGGCCGCACGCAGACGGCGCCGCTTTACATCTTCGCCAAGTTCAACGAGGGCCAGATCGAAGCTGCAAACGCAATCGCGATTGTCCTCGCGCTGTTTTCGTTTATGATTTTCAGTGTGCTCTTTTTCGCCCGCGACTGGCTTGATGTAGATTGAGAATATGTCGGAACCACCTGCATGAGCGGGTGGTGCTCCAGATAGCCTCCACCCGCTAACGCAGGGGACGCTCCAGATAGCCCCCACCCGCTAACGCAGGTGGTTCTGACAAGATGCACGCGACGCGAAACTGCGCGTTAGTCTAAGGATTAGTTCATGGCACAAGCTGTTAGCCGTATGGAAAACTTGATCAGCGACGATGGAAGAGAGAGCTCGTCAGCAGTTTCTACGAGCGCGGCCAGCGTCGTCGGCGTAAGTAAATTCTTCGGCAAAACGAGTGTGCTACAAAATATCTCGTTTGATGTCGGGGAAGGTGAGGCCCTCGTGTTGCTCGGCGCGTCGGGTAGTGGCAAGACAACGATCCTGCGCATTATCGCGGGACTGGAACAGCCTTACACCGGAAAGATAATGATCCATGGCAAGGATGTGACTGAACTACCGGCGCGAGAGCGCGGCGTCGGCGTGATCTTCCAGTCGTATGCGCTGTTCCCGAAGATGACAGTGGAAAAGAACATCGGCTATGGACTGCGAATCAGAAAACGCAAGCGCAAGGAGATTAAGAAGACGGTCGCAGAGCTGCTTTCGTTAGTTCAACTGGAAGATCATCGAAAAAAATATCCCTCGCAACTCTCCGGCGGTCAACAGCAGCGGGTGGCGATCGCGCGAACGCTCGCCTACGATCCGGAAGTGTTACTTTTCGATGAGCCTTTCGGCGCTCTTGACGCGCAGACGCGGACTCACTTGCGACGTGAGATACGGGCCCTGCTAAAGAAGGTTAACGTTCCTGCGATTTTTATTACACATGATCAGGAAGAGGCTCTGGAACTGGGTGATCGCATCGCCGTGATTAACGCGGGCCAGATAGAGCAAATCGGAACGCCCGCCGAGGTCTACAACAATCCAGCGACTGAATATGTGGCGACCTTTCTCGGCGCCGCGAATATTCTCGAGGGTGTGGTGCGCAAGGATCACGTTGAGATTGGTTCGGCGCAGGTTGCGGCTCGAATAAATCGTGAGAAGTTTTCTGAGGGCCAGGCAGTCAAGCTAATCTTTCGTCCGGAAGACGTATCGCTGAGCAAGACATCGGAACTTCCATCGGGACAATCCTGCTTTGCGAGGGGGATTGTGGAAGAGACGAGTTTTGTCGGCGCCTACGAACGCTTGCGCATCCGACTCGATCCCTCCGGCGGTAGTTCATGCGATACCGGTGACACGCCTTACTACCTCACTACCGAGACTCCGGAGAGTCAGACCGCCAAACCGATCATCGCGACGAGACCAAAACCTGAAACGCTGTCAGTGAAACTGCGCCGCGGCGATCATGTGTTTATCGCCCTCACCTCGTTTACTCTGCTTCCCAGGAAAACTCTGCCGGCAACCAGCGCTTAGCCCCGCGCCTTTAGCTTTTCGCTAACGCTTTTGCAGCGCCTCAACCGCTAGACTGTGAAACTGCCGTCTCACGCTATTGATGTTCACGAATGGAAGTGCGCGAGCGTGTGTGCGGTTAGTCAAGAGAATGAAAACGCGGCCCTGCTGCGGATCGATCCAGCAGCTTGTCCCGGTAAAGCCGGTGTGACCAAAACTCTGCAGTGGTAGATCCGGCCCGGCCGACGATCCGCTGGTTTCGGCGAGCATCCATCCGACGCTGCGGCTCTCTTCCAATCCAGCAGTTAAGTTGTTGCGAAACAACTCGAGAGTTTCGTTCTTCAAGAGCGACACTTGATCCCTGGGATCACCTTCAGCTCTGCGTTCAAGAAATTGGTTTGCGATTGTCAGCGTTCCCTGCGCACTCGAAAATAAACCCGCATGCCCCGCTGCCCCGCCGAGAAAGTGTGCGTTGCCGTCATGCACTTGCCCCCAAATGACATCCTGTCGCCAATTCTGAAACTCTCCGGCGTTGGTCTCCGCGCAAGTGTTGCGCTCATAAGCATTTCCGGTCTCGCAGGCTGCGATACCCGTTTGCATCGCAATGGCGGGATTGAAGAAGGTGCGCTCTAGACCCAACGGTTGAAAAATTTCTTCGCGCGCGAGTTCGGCCAAACGGCGCCCGCTAAGTCTTTCCATTAACAAGCCTAGGGTAATGAATCCGAGGTCCGAATAGATGACGCGCGTACCGGGCGCGTAATCCAGATCGACATTCGCAATCGCCTCGAGAACTCTCTCGCTTTTTCCCTCCGCCAGAATATAGAGCGGACGCCAGGCTGGAAGGCCCGAACTATGCGTCAACAATTGGCCCACCGTAATCGACTGTTTATCAGGACGATCGAACTCTGACAGGAATTCCGCCACTGAACTATTGAGGTCAATTTCCTTCGACTCAATTCGTCGAGCGAACAACAGTCCCGTGATCAGGGGTTTGGTGAGTGAAGCGAGATCGTAAATCGTGTCGAGCGTAGCTGGAATTCGGGAAGGCTCAACCACGGCATTGCCGATAGCGTCGGCGAAAACCGCACCTCCTGCTTCGCCGACGATGTACACGGCGGAAGGAAAGTCGCCGGCTTGCACGCGCTCTTTCAGAAACTCTGAAACGGAATTAGCTGCTTGCGTCATTTGCCGTAGGGGTTCCGTTAGCTCGCTTCCAGTTGCGACTGCAACCATGGTTACTTCGAACCAACCGCGCCTACCTGAACCTTGGCAGTATGCTCTGCGATTCGTTCCAAGGCACGCACTGCCAGCGCGAGCGCGTTTCGCCCCGCGCGGCCCGAAACAGGCGAGGGAAGTCCATCGCGCGCTGCCTCAATAAAGGCGATGATCTCGCTTCGCAAAGGTTCTATGTCAACGATGTCGAGGTTCTTCGTATGCACGCCGGGCCAGGCGCCGTTCGCGGCCGGCGGCGCAAGGCTGCTAATCGACACGTGCTTGGTGGCGTAATCCACCGCAACGTAATCGTGTGGTTGAAAGAAACGCATCTTGCGAATCTTTTCAGTACCAACTCGCGACGCCGTGATGTTTGCTACCGCGCCTGACGCAAACTCGAGCCGCGCGTTGGCTGCATCCACTTTGCTCGTCAGGATCGGAATTCCCACGGCGTGAAGTTCACTGACTTCAACATCCTCGCCGACCAACCATTGCACGATGTCAAGATCGTGAATCATCAAATCGAGGACGACATCAATGTCGAGTGACCGGGCGGTAAATTCGCCCACGCGATGAATCTCAAAATAAACCGGATTGCGCACATGAGGGCGCAGCGCAACCAGTGCCGGATTGAATCGTTCGGCATGTCCGATCTGCAAAAGCGCACCGCCCTGCGATGCGGCGGCGATCATTTCGTCTGCCTCGGCGAGACTGCGGGCGATCGGTTTTTCCACCAGAACATGAATTCCCGCTCGCAGCAGCTGGCAGGCGATCTCGCTATGCGACTCGGTGGGAACAGCCAGGCTGACGGCATCAACTTTACCGATAAGCTGGCGCCAGTCGGTGGCCCAATCAGCGTGTCTTTCCGCGGCAATCGCCTGTGCGGTTCGTTCATCCAGATCGCAGACGGATACAAACTCGATAATTCCTTCGCGAGCCAAATCGGAATGGATGCGCGCGTGGTGTTTGCCGAGATGGCCCACGCCGATTACTGCGGTGCGAAGCGTCAAGGTATCTTGTTTCCTGTTATTATTTGAAGTGAGCAGTGTGCCGTGTGCGGTGGGCAGCAGTAAAACTCCTGGTCTACGGTTCAAGCGATTCGGCTGCTCACTGCCCACAGCTTACTGCCCACTGCTAAAAGCGGAGCGACTATACTTGCAACTTTCAACCCTTGCCAAGCGCGGCAGTCTCATACTCTTTTTCGTCGTTGCAGCGTTTTACTTATACGGCCTGGGCCATCTCCCCTTGCTTGGTCCTGATGAACCTCGCTACGCCCAGATCGCGCGCGAAATGTACACGCGCGGCGATCTGATCACGCCAACCCTCGGCGGTCATCCATGGTTTGAAAAACCCGCGTTGCTCTATTGGATGATGATTGCCAGCTACAAATTATTTGGAGTGTCGGAATGGGCGGCGCGACTTCCCGCGGCGATTGCCGGTCTGCTGACAGTGGGAGCGGTTTTTTTCATCAGCGGATCTGTGCCGCGGAGCTTTCGCCGAAGGATCGATATCGCCGCACGGGATCATATAGGGACAGACAAGAATGTCTGTCCTGCTGATATGGGGTTTTGGAGCGCGCTTGCGGCCGCGACTACTCTGGGTATTGTGGTTTTTGCGCGCGCTGCTAGTTTCGACATTGTTGTGACCATGACGATCGCCTGGGCCCTCGCGTTCTTCCTGGTTTCAGAACTAACTGAGCGCGCGTCCCATCGTCGCAATTTACTGGTTGGGTTCTATGTTTTTGTCGGGCTGTCGCTCCTTGCGAAAGGGTTGATCGGGATCGTAATTCCGTTGGGAGTAATTGGTTTTTACTCGCTTTTCAGGCGGCGACTGCCTGAACGAAAAGTGTTATCAAGCATTTTCTGGGGAGTCCCAGTGGCGTTGGCCGTCGCCTCGCTTTGGTATGCGCCGGTGATTTGGCGCCATGGTTGGCCTTTCATCGATCAATTTTTCATACAGCATCAGTTCGCTCGCTATGTTTCGAATAGATACCGCCATCCTGCGCCCGTCTATTTCTATTTGCTCATTCTGGTTCCACTGACACTGCCCTGGACCGCGTTTGTCATTGATGGAATCCGGCGAGCGAAACCATGGCGGCGAAATCGTGCAGAAGATCCGCTAACTAAACTGCTGAGTTTCGCGTTTGCCTGGCTGTTGTTTCCGCTCCTTTTTTTCAGCTTCTCAACCTCGAAGCTTCCCGGCTACATTCTTCCCGCCTTGCCGGCAATAACGCTGCTCGCGGGATACAGACTGGATCAACTCGCCATCAGCTCGGTAGAGGGGAAGTGGGCACTGCGCATCACCGCCGCAGTTAGTCTTGTGTTGGCAGGCGCGACGCCGATATACGCACTCCGAATGGGGAACCCATCGCTGAAGTGCGCGGCCATTCTTGCAATTTGTTTTGGTATCGCGGGTGCTCTCGCTTTGTTTTCCCGGCAGCGGACCACATCATTGATCGCGATCGCGACCGCGACTCTCGGTGTGGTCATTGGTGTGCTGCATTGCTGGGCGCCACATCCCGTGGAGCAGCAAAATGCAAAATACCTGTTGCAGCTGGCCGACCAACGTGGCTACTCTCAAACCCTGCTTTATGGACTGCAGCGTGACGATCGTACACCGGAATTCTATGCCGCCGGTCGAGTTGTTTATGGACCTGATCAAGAACCGATAATGTTTGAAAGTCAGGCGCCGGTCGTCGCCGAAAGTCGTCGCCGTGGGGAGCCGCTGCTGATCTTTGTGCCACTCAAAGATATGGCATTTATTAGAGAAGATAGCTCAACTTCGATTGATGTAATTGGAGACAATGGCAGGCTGGTGCTGGTGGCGATCAAAGCGAAGTAGCAGGACAGATCAGATTGTCTGTTGTTCCTCAACGCAAATTTCTCGAGAAGAAATCTATTACGGGCCGATCGTAAGCTTCGCCCTGTTCACCAGTAGCCGAGGCAAGCGTGAACCCAGTTAAAGGGAGGTCCGTTCGGGCTTCCAGTTTTACGCTGTTCGGAAAGCAGGTCCGCAACGCTACTGTTGAATCACGCAAAGGCCCTTGATCGGCCCCGGCCAGCAATAGCACGTGTTGAGTCTTGAATGCTGCGGCGGCCTCGCATGAGGTCTTGTCCGAGTACTGGCCCAGAAAGTAAGTGCGCGTAGCTAACCTAGACAAAGATAGAAGAAGAGGACTGCGCACGCCCAGATCGGAACTCACAGCCGCGCTTACCAGTTCATTTGCATCCCGCGGGACCGAATCGAGCGTCAATACCTGGACGACCGGATCCTGACTCGCGGCTAACAACGCCGCATAAGCCCCCAGCTCAACTCCATAAACTCCGACGCGGTTAGCAACGAGGCTATTTTCACTCGGCGTCTTCAAGCTCTTCAGAAAATCCAGAGCGGCCAGCAAATCTCCGCCTTCGTTGACGCCAAACGACGAAGACTTTACTGGTGGATCCATTCCATGGCCTCGCAGATCGGGCCACAGAATCGTGAAGTTTGAAGTCTCATTTAATTTTATACCGAGATTGAAAAGCCAGGACCGGTCACCGCCATACCGATGCAGAAACACTACCGCGGGCGAGCCTTCTCCGCCTCGGAGCAACCATCCGCGTGCCTTTGTGCCGTCACGGTTTCTCCAGGTTTCGTCCGTAACTTTGAGCGCCGATCCGCTGATGTTGGCAAACGACTGAGGGGTGACCAGATAAGCCTGTCGTGGCGGATTCAGGATGCCATAGACAATCCAAGCCAGGATGCCCACAAACGCCACTGACAACACCAGCAGGATTGGTAACAGCGACTTGAATAGTTTTTTGCCTAACCGTCGTCTTTGTGCCATGAACTGTCCGTCGAGAGTCAATCCAGCAAAGCCGGCACCTTTAGAAACTCTCGACCTACCTTGTCCTTCCCAGAATGCGCTCGTAGTCCTGCGGCGTGTTGATGTTATCAAAAAAACGCGCCGCACCTGCGATGTCTTCAACTTCCGAAAACGATACCCAACGAGTGTGGACGGATTGTAACAGAGCAATTGGTTTTCGTTCGCCCGATTTGATCATGCGCTCGGCCACCTGACGGCACGGCTCAACCCGATAGAGCGTGCAAAGTGGCTGAGGAATCTGATCCTGTTGCACCGGCGCTACTGCTTCGAAGTTATTGCGCTCACTTGCCAAACGAAGAAAAAGCTCTTTCGTTACAAAAGGAAAATCACACGCCACTACCAACGCCCATTCTGCGTCGCAATTGGTGAGCGCGGCATGAACTCCGCCCAGCGCGCCCCACTCCGGAAAAATGTCGGGGACTGTCATTACACTTGTCGCGATTGCATCGTTGATCGTTGAACTGCCGTCAAAATCGCCTACCACTGCGACGGACGAAGCCACACCTTTGATTTCGTCGGCGATGCGATCAATGAAGCTTCGGCCATCGAGCAACAGTCTCCACTTGTCCTTGCCCATTCGCCGCGACTTGCCGCCGGCCAGGATGAATCCTGCGATTGAATGCATTTGTGCGATCTTAGTCTGCTGTGCGGAAAATAGCGAAATGGCTAAGCTACAAAACGAAAGCATCATGATTACGTCCCGCGCGAAAGCCGGGTCATGAGTGCAAGTACAGCTCAAACTCCTCAGCTGGATCGCTACTAATCTAATTTGTTGAACCAAAGGAACGTTTTCCGAGTTCGCTACGTCTAATGCAACCAGAGAAGAGGAAGCAACTTCCTTGACCGCCTTTGGGACGAAAGCTATAGTCAAACTTCAAGGCGCCCGAGCGGAGCCGAGCAGTAATCAGTAAGAGGTAATAGTTTTAATGAAGAGATCACTGAAGATCGTTGTTGTAGCCTTTGTAATCGTCGTCCTTAGCAGTTTGGGCCTCGCGCAAAAGCCAGCCGCCAAAGCAAAGGCCGACGCTCCGGTAAAGAGGACGTCGGGCCAAAGCTCGGAAGCGGCCGCGAACGAGGGACGGTTTTTTGCGCTTGAAGATCTGCGCCCCGGAATGCGCGGCACGGCGGGAACGGTTTTCTCAGGTACTGAGCCGCAGGAATTCGCGGTCGAGATTCTGGGTGTCCTTCCGGGTTACCCGGGCCCGCGTCAGTCTCTAATTATCGGCAAACTGAGCGGCGCAAACGTTGAAAAAACGGGAGTATTCGCAGGAATGTCCGGCTCGCCGGTATACATCGATGGCAAACTCATCGGCGCAATTGCCTTCAGTTTTCCGTTTTCGAAGGAACCAATTGCCGGCATAACGCCGATCCAGCAGATGATCGACATTTTTGAAAAAGGTTCAGTGCCCGAGGCCGCGGCCAGAGTCGCGAGCGAACCCCGTTCAGTTTCTTACGCCGAGCTTGCTGCCACCGATTGGAAACTTCGCTTACCAAAGCAATCGATCAGCTCGACCTCGTTGATTGCGCCAGTGTCCGCCGGCTCGCGCCTTGTGCCGCTGATGGGCCAACAGATCACTCCAATCGCCACGCCGGTAGTTTTCGGCGGAATTAGCCCGGAATCGCTAGCGATGTTTTCGCCTGAACTGATGTCGAATGGGCTGCTCCCGGTTTCGGGCGCGGGCGGCGGCGCCGGCATTACTCCGCTCGCAAAGGCAACCGAGAAGACTTTGCTCCCTGGAACGTCGATAAGCGTGCAGCTTGTTCGCGGAGACTATTCAATCGCCGCATCGGGCACTGTGACATTTAGAGATGGTGATCGCATCTATGCCTTTGGTCATCCGTTTCTGAATCTCGGCGCTTCCGACATGCCGATGAGCGAGACTTCGGTCGTGACGGTGATTCCAAACGTCAACAATTCGTTCAAGCTATCCGTGCCGCAGGCGATGATGGGTTCGATTTCTCAAGACCGCTCGGTAGGTGTTTTTGGTGAACTCGGCCAGGCGCCGAAAATGATTCCGGTGAAGATCAACCTGCGAACCAGCCGGGATCGTAGTGAAACGTTTGTTTATGAAGTTGCCAACGATCCTTTTCTGACACCGCTGCTGCTCAACATCACGGTCTTCAATACGATTACGTCGAGCGAGCGCGCGCTGGGTGAGTCTACGATCTCGATCAAGGGCTCCATCAACGTTAAGGGTCAGGAAACGATTGAATTAGATCGCCGGTTCTCAGCTGCAAACTCGCCGATTCTTGCAGCCGGTTCAGTCGCCGCGCCAATTAGTTCATTACTCGGCAGCGGTTTTGACGATGTGACGATCGAGGGCATCACGCTCGATATCACTTCCACCGACACCAAATATGCGGCAACGCTCGAACGGATAGCGCTGAACAAAACTGAGGCGCGCCGCGGAGAAACGATCGAGGTGCAGGCTTATGTTCGCACCGAATCGGGCAAGCAGTTTGTCCAACGAATTCCGGTGCGAATACCCGAAGATGCAACCCCCGGTCAGCTCCTGGTTTTCGTTGGGGATGGTGGAGCCCTCCAGGAAGGATCGGCAGCGCGAGCATTCGTGCCGCAGGATCTGGGCCAACTGGTCGGGGCCATCAATAAGATCAAGAAGAGCGACCGGCTTTATGTGAAGCTCTTCCGCATCACGCCCGGCGCGGTTATCGGCACCAGCGAACTGCCGAACCTGCCGCCTTCGGTAGTCGCCACACTTAACAGCGATCGCAGCTCGGGAGGCTACACTCCTACCGCGTTGTCGGCCGTATCTGAAATGGAATTGATGCCAGAGAAATTTGTGATTTCAGGTCGTCAGCTGATCGCGCTCGATATAGTTCCATAAAGAAGCTCTCAGCCGAAATAAAGAAGGTGCGACGTCTCAAAAGGGCGCGCACCTTTTAGTTTGCGGGACGTAAGGCGAGATTTTCCTTGAAGTCACAGCGCACCGATTGAAAACAGTGAACGTGTGGCGTAATATTCGCGCGTGCTTCCTAAAGCCTCTGGTGTCAGAGTTATTGAACTTGAGGCTCCCGCCAATTATCAAGGGGCGACTCGCGCAATCACAGCTTTCCGCCAATGATCGGGAAAACGGTTTCGCATTACAGAATTCTTGAACCACTCGGCGAGGGTGGCATGGGCACTGTGTACCTGGCCGAAGATACGCATCTTGGGCGGCGAGTGGCGATAAAGTTTCCTTCGGTAAACTCTGATTCACATGACTACCGGGCGCGGTTTCTGCGAGAAGCTCGCGCGGTTTCAGAGCTGAGTCATAACAACATCGCGACGCTTTTTGATTACGGTGAGACTGACGAGGGCCGGCCCTTCCTGGTGATGGAATTAGCGCGCGGGCGAACCCTCACAGAGCTCATGCAGCATAGCGAGCTTGTTCTGTCGCGCGCGGTCGAGATCGTTACCGCCGTTGCCGAGGCGTTAGTTGAAGCGCACGCTCGCGGAGTGGTCCACCGTGACATCAAGCCTTCAAACATAATGATCGACGACCGCGGTCAGGTTAAGGTGCTGGATTTTGGTCTCGCGAAGCAACTTACCAAAGATCATGTACTTAGTTCGGAGCCTGAAGCGCAGACTCTGCTATCCACTGAGACTCGCAGTGGTGTAGTGCTGGGAACGCCTGCATATCTTTCACCTGAACAGGCGACCGGCGGCGCGATAGATGGCCGTAGCGATCTCTTTTCCCTGGGCACGTTGCTGTATGAAGCTATTACCGGTCGCACTCCTTTTGCCGGTAACAGCTTTATTGAAATCGCCGCCAACGTGCTGCACGTCGAACCAGCCGCACCTTCAAAGATTAATCCGGCTATACCGTCTGAGCTGGACTTCATTACGCTGAAAGCGCTTTCAAAAAAAGCCAGCAAACGTTACCAGACTGCAAAAGAGTTGATTGCCGACCTGCAGGCGGTTAAAGAGCGACTGGAAGCAGCGTCGGGCCAGACGCTGATCAGACGAACCTCTCCGTCAATCGTTAGTGGTCATAGCAAAACCTTCACCAATCTTTCTCAAATTCTGCAACGACCGCGAATTCCTATTTCTTACATCCTTATGGGGGTGGCCCTGATTGCTTTGGGCGGTTTGGCATGGCGCTTCACGCGTCCGAAGCCGCACACGCCGCCTGCAGAGGCACAGCGTTGGTATGAAATTGGCACCGCGGCTCTTCGAGATGGCGCTTACTATCAGGCTAGTCAGGCGCTTCAGAAAGCGATCACGGCCGACGACAAGTTTCTCCTTGCGCATGGACGTTTAGCAGAGGCGCTGGTTGAGCTTGACTACATCGATCAGGCGAAAGATGAACTGCTGCGAGTTAACAGTGCGGATCGAGCAGTGTTGGCAAGCATGGATGCGTTACAGCTGGATGCCATTACGGCCACAGCCCGTCACGATTCTGCTCGAGCGGTCGAGCTGTACAAGCAAATCGCCGCTCAGGCGACTGATGCTGAGAAAGCTTTTGCCCTCGTCGATCTCGGTCGCGCACATGAGAATAATAACGACGTAAAAAACGCAATTCAGAGTTACAAGGAAGCCAGCAGCAAAAACGCTCAATACGCGACTGCGCACCTGCGTTTGGGAATTCTCTATGGACAGCAAGCCGATCTCGCATCAGCACTAGCGTCGTTTGATCAAGCACAGTCGATCTACCAGGCCCTGGGAAATGTTGAAGGCCGAGCGGAAGTGATGTTCCAGCGAGGAGCGCTTTACAACAAACGAAACAATCTTCCGGAAGCCAGCGCACAACTTGAACAGGCCCTGGTTCTGGCCAAAGCAAACGACAACAAATCGCAAAGCATTAAGATCCTGCTGCAGTTGTGCAGCGTCGCTTTTGACGCCGGCGAAACTGCGCGTGCCACTGAGTTCGCCGAAAATGCAATTGAGCTGGCGCAGAAAAACGGGATGGAAAACCTGAGCACGCGCGGACTGGTTGACCTGGGTAACTCACTCCTGGTCCGCGGCAAGCAGGCCGAGGCTCAAAAGTATCTTGAACAAGCGCTGGAGCTGGCCCAGCGGGCCAAAGCGCGGCGAAATGAGGCGAGAGCTCGGGTGTCGCTGGCAGGTTTGCGGCAACAGCAAAATAAACCCGATGAGGCGGTCCAGTATCTCGAACCAGCTTTGGCTTTTTACCAGCAGGGCGGATACCGATCTGAAACATTCTCGTGTCTTGCATTGCTCGCTCGGGCACACCTGCAAAAAGGCGATTATGCTGCGGTAGACAAGAGCCAGAATGAACTCTTGCAACTCGCGTCGGAACTGAATGATCAATCACTGATTGCATTGGCCCACGCAGAGCGTGGCTCAACGCTGGCGCGTGAAGAGAAGTTGACGGAAGCACTCGACCATTTGAATAAAGCGTTTGCGATCTATAGCGCACAGGGAATACAGCGCAGCATGGGTTATAACCTGGCGATGCGCGGCGACGTGTTGAGCCGGCTGGGCCGTTTCGACGAAGCTCGATCGCTGCTGGACCAGGCAACCGCGATTGCCAATAGGCCGGGCGGCGAAATAAGACGGTTATCGCTCGAAACACAGCTTGCGCTTGCTGAAACAGCCCTGAGGCAGGAGAATTTTGCGAATGCGCGAAGCACGGCGGGAAAAGTGTTTGAGGAAGCAGGAACGGATTTTAAGAACCTCGCAACCTGTGCCAGGACAACTGCCGGACTTTCCGATGCCTACAGTGGTTCAACCGCTGCAGGGCATAAAGTAAGCGAGGAGGCTCTAGCTCTTGCGCGGCAACTGAACGACCCATTTGAATTGGCCCGCGCGCAACTTGCCGTGGCCCGGACCGCACTGCTCGCCGGCGACTCAAGGTCGGCCTCCAACAATGCATTACAGGCTGCGGAAGTATTTACCCGGCTGGACCAACCAGCATCCGCCTGGCACGCGCTGATTCTAGCCGCGCAAGCAAGCCAGAATCTGAATGACACAAACACCGCTCGCGAGTATGCTTTGCGAGCTCAACAAATGCTTTCCAAACTCGAACAGCGTTGGGGTGCGGAAAACTTTAACAGCTACATGAGCCGGCCGGACGTGCAGCGATCCATGAAACAGCTGGTGCTACTTACGGTTCGTAAGTAGGCCGGTCACCCCCTGCCCGTTATTACATTTTCAACCAAGGCCGGCGAGACAGTCGGTCCTACTTCAACAGGAGAAGAAAACGATGCGTCAATTACGTTTACTGATTATTGCGGGAGCGACTATTTTTGTGCTGGCGCTTGGCGTGTTTGCGTTGGTCAATCAACAGGTCCCAATGGATCCGGGAGACGACATCATCATCAAGGGAGGCTCGATTGAGATCCAGTGTGGTAAGAACCACAAGAAGGACTGTCTGGGGGCTCCGGACGCTAAGACCGGCAAGTACAAACGCGCAGGTCAGGATGATCGGCACATAATGAAAGTTGTGGTTCGCGACAGCTATGGTGCTGAGCTGTCGAGCAGCAACTTTGAGAAGGATAAGCAGCCGACGATCGTCATCACTTACAAATAGCCACCGCTGAGGATGACCGGCAGGCCAGGGTTTGCCGGTCATCAAAACAAATTATCCGCCCAGCTTTGCCTTTACGATTTCACTGACGGTCTTGCCATCAGCGTTCTTTCCGGCCAACGCAGCCTGGGTTGCTTTCATCACCTTGCCCATATCTTTCATCGTTTCGGCGCCAACTTCGGATATGGCCGCGGCAACTGCCGCTTCAATCTCTTCACGCGATGCAGCTTGAGGCAGATAAGCTTCGATTATTTCGATCTCGGCTTTTTCTTTGTCGGCAAGATCCTGGCGCGCACCCTTTTCATACTGCTCAATGGAATCGCGCCGTTGTTTGACCATTGATCGCAGCAATTTCGACATTTCCTCGTCGTCGAGTTGGCCGCCCTTTTCAATCTCACGATTCATCATCGCCGCTTTGACCATTCGCAGCGTCGATGTTCGCTTTGCGTCCTGCGCTTTCATCGAAGCGGTCATGTCCGAAATAATTTGTTCTTTGAGACTCATGCTGTTCCTCCGACAGACACTATACCGTTTTGACGTAGGACAGGCATTCCTGCCTGTCCAAAAGATTAATACTACTCATAGGTTGATACTCATGACTTCCTATCAGAGATTTTCCAGTTGTGATTTTTCATTTCTCATTTTTCATTCGCCATCGCGATCCATCGGCAGGTCTTTCAATGGAAAATGAAAAATGAGAATGTGGAAAATGAGAAATGGAAAATTGAAAATTGATCCGGTCGATAGAGCGTGTGCCTCAGAGCAACACATCGCGGCCGGACATGAATGTTTGTAGTGCAACGTTACGGAGTCATCGCCGGTATTTTCAATTCTTTCAATCCGCCGTTGGAATTGATCAAATTCAACAACTCCGACGCCATCAGCCGATGGCCCATATGGTTCGGGTGAATGCGCTCGCCAAACCACCCCTCGTTTGAGGGATACGCTTTTTCGGTCAGTTCCAACAGTTCCAGAAACGGCACGTGCTGCGCTTGCATCGCTGTTCGCAACGACTCGCGGTAACGCGGTATCAGGTCTCCCTCCGGCGCCGTAGCAACTACGTCACGATAAGGTGCGGCGATCACTACTACGTCGATGCGCCGATCTCGCGCCAGTTGGACCATGGTCAGGAAATTGTTTACGTAGTCCGGCTGGTATACGCGAGGCGCAGGTCTGTGCGTGGCAGGCCTTTCTGTATTTGAGGATCGGAGCCATCGGGTCGCATGCGCAAAGGCCTGGCTATGGTCAATCATCCAACGTACCGCCACTGCAGATTTGGTAGTTACGATGGCTTTGTGATCTGGAACGTCGCTGTAGCTGGCATCGTTCCAACCGAAGCTGATAGTCAATAGATCTGGTTTCAACTCGTCGATATCTCGGCGGAGCCAGGCGAGGCCCTGGTGACTGGTATAGCCGGGTACCGCCATCGTGATTACTTCGATCGCCCGGCCCGGATTTCCGGCCCGCAACTCTTTTTCAAGCAACATAGGATAGGGCAGCCAGGCGGGATCGTATTCGGTTGGTTTCTCGGGCCAGACGGGCGGCACGCGATAACCAAACGTAACCGAGTCGCCGAGACAGACAATTCGAATCGCTTCCGGCTGTTTCGGTTCGAGGGGTTGATTGGGTTTCTCGGTGCGCAGATGTTCTGCATTTGTTGAAAGAACCGTGAAGTCCCAAATCGCGTGATTAAGATTGGGTTTCAATCGCCACAGCAGCAGAGGGTCGCCCTCAAAGATTCCTGATTGTTTTGAATCGGCTACTTGCGCCTTTTGTTGAGAAGTGACCACGAATAGATCGAGACTTGAAACATGCGGCAATGTGAGCCTGGTTCCGATCTCAATCGCCGCCAACAACAAAATAAAAACGAAATAAATCACAGCGCCATACGCTAATCTGCGGCCCAGGCTGAGTCTGGCGGTCGAAGCCGGAACACCGGTGGCGACTGATTTCGAAGGAATATCCATAGTCGATCCACGACTGAGAGCCGTGTTGCGCAAGCTCATGCTCCCAAGTGAAGGCTGCACTTCGGAGTTGAAATTATACGTCGCAACACTCTAGCGTAATGATGCGAGGCAGGCTAACATTCAGCCCGCGGCGATTCGTTCGTCCGCCTCTTGCGCGCTCCGCTCCGGAGACTCCTGCGCTTTAGATCAAGGAAACGAGATGCTCGCCGCTAATTCTATTTTGCAAAATCGCTACCGCGTGATCCGCGAACTTGGGCACGGCGGCATGGGCACAGTTTACGAAGCTCTCGATCAGCGGGTGAATTGCATCGTCGCCCTCAAAGAGACGATGCCGGGAAATAACGATGAAGCGCGGCGCGCCTTCCAGCGTGAAGCTTCATTGTTGGGCAATCTTCGCCACTCAGCCTTGCCCAAAGTAATGGATTACTTCAGCGAGGATAACGGCGATTTTCTAATCATGGAGTTCATCCCCGGTTACGACCTCGCAGAATTACTCAAACTACGTGGCAGCCCCTTTCCGGAAGCGCAAGTGATGCGCTGGTCAGAGGAATTGCTCAAGGTTCTGGAATACCTGCATAGCCAGCAGCCGCCAATACTGCATCGCGACATCAAGCCCTCCAACCTTAAGCTAACCAAGGAGGGAGAAGTATTCCTGCTCGACTTCGGTTTGGCCAAAGGCTCGCTGGGACAGATGCCGACGCTGGCAACCAGTCGCAGCGTGCGCGGTTACACGCCCGTTTACGCTTCGTTGGAACAGATTCATGGACACGGGACTGACGCTCGCAGTGATATCTATTCCTTCGGCGCCACTCTTTATCATCTACTTGCGGGCCTCGCGCCGATCGATGCACCCGCGCGCTTTTATGCGGTGGAGGAGGATAAGCCCGACCCGCTGGTCCCGATTCAGTCGCTTAACCCGGAGGTCTCGGCAGGTATTGCACAAGTCGTTCATCAGGCCATGTCAATCCGTCGCAAGCATCGTCAGAGGACCGCCGCTGAAATGCGCAGGGCCTTGCGAAACGCGACAGATGACGACGAGCAGAGTAGAACGGCGGATGCCTACAGCTTTAGTGAGTTTGGTCGTCCGGAGTCTGAAGACGAAAACCAGCTAGCCGTGAGCGCTTCTACCATTCGTTCTGAAGACGACGGGAGCGCCGGTGCGCCACTGCAGACAACTGAGAAGCCTACCTCAAGCCCCTTGGTTAGCACCGTGCCGAACCCTCCGTCCGCAAGATCCAAACGAGTCTTCATGGTTGTCGCAACCGCTTTGATGATCGGAATTGCCGCGTCCATTCTTGTTTGGGCACTGAGCGGAAACAGAACTCAGGATTCTTCGACTTCCCAAACGGAAACCGAAATCGCTTCGCAGAACAAAGTCTACGGACAATCAGGCCCTGGCGGGAATTCCACATCCTTCGGGCATGGTCTACGTTCCCGGCGGCGCGTTCACGATGGGCCGCGAAAATGGAGACGACGCTGAGCGACCGCCGCATCAAGTAACAGTGAAAGCGTTCTTCATTGATACTCATGAAGTGACCAATGAGGACTATGAGAAATTCATAAAGGCAACTAACCGCCGGACGCCCACGTCCTGGAAAAAGGGATCGTTTCCACCCGGCACGGAGCGCAAGCCGGTGACGGGGGTCACGTGGGACGACGCGAATGATTACGCGCGTTGGGCCGGCAAGCGTTTGCCGACGGAGGAAGAATGGGAGTTTGCCGCGCGCGGGAGCGAGGGCCGAGTGTATCCGTGGGGCAATGATTGGCGCGACGGATCAGCCAATGCGAATGGCGCAGGGCAGTCGATGGCAGACGTCGCTGCGCACAAAGGCACATCGCCGTTTGGCACTTACGATATGGTGGGCAACGCCTGGGAGTGGACGGCCAGCAATTTCAAGCCATACCCGGGAAGAGGTCTACCTGGCAGCCAGCCAAGCGGAGATTTGAGAGTTATCCGCGGCGGTTGCTACGAGTCGACCAAAGACTATGCTACGACGACTTATCGCGCTGGTTGGCCGGCTCGCGGCGCCAGCACTTACGACCAGACGGGATTTCGGTGTGCTAAGGATGTCGGGCCGTAATGTCCGACAAGCTTCAGCTTGTCGTTGAGTTGAACGAAAGTTTCTTGAAGGAACGAAGACATATGAGAACTCCAAGAAGAATATCCTGGCTGATGGGTTTGTTGATGATTTCGTTTTTAGCCGCCAGCTCTGCGTCGACGTTCGGCCAGGGTGGAACGGGGAAAATGCCGATGCCGATGCCCGCACCGCCGCTCAGGATGCCGCCTCCTCCTCCACGAACTCCGCCGGAAAGAAGAGACCCTTCACCTATGAGGAAGAGTCCAAGAATTGATATTTACGTGGTTCCAGGCACGGCATCAGGTCCCTTGTCCACTGCAGACCGCTTGCCTGAATCGCTTGGGCAATTTAGGCGTAACAAGCTTGAGACGAATGTGGCCGATTCCAGCAACCAGGATTATGGAGCTGTCGAAGTTTTGCGAGCTGAATATGGAAGGGATATCTCGATTTTTCTTTCCCGCTTTAGCGATAGCGCCACTGCAAACAGCACGATGCAAGCGTACGCGAGGAAGGGTGTTTACAGCACGTTAAGCCGGAAGCGCATTAAGAACCGTTCCGGACAAACGCTCGGAGAATTCTGGATGTTGAAGGGGTCGGGCAGGGGAGCGAACGTACTTCTACTGGCAACGACCGTCAACTACCTTTACAGAGTATCTGGGTCGAGTTCCGACGAGGTTGAAAGAATCTTCAAGTCACTGCCATTACAGTAAAAGTCATCATCAGGCCAACGCAAACTCGCCCTCGACCCTCTTACGCTGGGCCGCGCCGCGCTCTACGCGACGATTCTGACTAACTCGAAACTCGAAACTCCAAACTCGGAACTGATTCAAGCCGTGGCCGGTCTCCGTCGCGCCGCAGTCAACGACTATGTCGTCCGCGGCCTCCTCACTCGTGCCTGGCTGCGGTTTCTCAATGGTGCGCACACGGGCCCTGAGAGCGCGAAGAGGACTTGGACGAGGCATGGGAGATCGCCGAGCGGGGGCCGATGCGGCTGTTCATGGCGGACATTCATCTTTATCGCGCGCGGCTGTTCGGAGGGATGAAGGATGGAGGCGGAAGGGTGAAGTATCCGTGGAACAAGAATCCGGACGGCACGGCACGGGGGCCGAGGGATGATCTCGCGGCGGCGCGGAAGCTGATTGAGCAGTGTGGCTACTGGCGGCGGAAGGAAGAGCTCGATGATGCCGAGGAAGCGGCGAAGGGCTGGTAAGCTTTTAAGGTCTTGCTCTAAAAGTCCTGGGTGTCATGAAGTCAGTACCACCACGCGGTAGCGGGTGGGTCTAACATTACTGAATGTCGATCGAGGATTTGCGATTCATCTTCGCCTGGGAGCATTTCAGCAATCCGAACTCATCAACCCTCATCCGCAGCGACCCACCCGCTACCGCGTGGTGGTACTGACCCCATGTCACCAGGATGACTTTATAACCCGACAGAATTAGTGATTCATGGACTATTGAGGCAAGCCGATGCGCTTGGCAACTATTCGGACCCGGGAAGAACTCAACTGCGGCCCCCGTAGGTTCACGCTGCGGGCAATTTGGCCTTACCGTTGGAGCGCGCCAGGTGTTCGCGCAAGTATTTTCCGGTGTATGAGTTTTTTGAGCGCATGATCTGTTCAGGCGTGCCTGTTGCCACAACCTTCCCGCCTTCATCACCACCCTCAGGTCCCAGATCGATTATGTAGTCGGCGGTTTTGATCACGTCGAGGTTATGCTCAATTACCAGCAGGGAACCGCCGGCTTCGATGAGGGCGCGGAAAGCGGCTAACAGCTTGTTGATGTCGTCGAAATGCAATCCGGTAGTTGGCTCGTCAAAGATGTAGAGCGTCCTAGCGCCGGTGCGCTTCGAGAGTTGAGCGGCCAACTTAATCCTTTGGGCTTCTCCCCCCGATAGCGTTGTGGCTGATTGGCCCAATCGAAGGTAGCCGAGCCCAACTTCATCCAGCACCTTCAAACGATTTGTTATCTTCGGCACCTCGCGGAAGAAAGTGATTGCTTCACGCACCGTCATCTGCAAAACCTGGTGCACGTTTTTTCCACGATAGCGCACATCCAGAATCTGTTGTTTGAAACGCGTGCCCTTGCATTCCTCGCAAACCAGTTCAACGTCAGCCAGGAACTGCATCTCGACTGTGACCGTGCCATCGCCCTGGCAAACGTCGCAGCGACCGCCCGGTAGGTTGAAGGAAAAGTGAGACGGATCCAACCCTCGCGCTTGTGCCTCACGAGTTGAGGAAAACACCTCACGGATGCCATCGTAGACTTTTATATAGGTGACCGGGTTGGAACGAGGAGTACGTCCAATCGGCGATTGGTCAACCAGAATCACGTCATCAATGAGTGACCCGCCTTCCAGTTTCGAGAAAGCGCCCACGTGTCCCTGCCAGTCGCCACGCTGCTTTTTCAAGCCGGCATAGATGCAATCGTGAATCAAAGTAGACTTGCCGGAGCCGCTGACGCCGGTAATACAAACGAGCATGTCGAGAGGCAGTTCGACTTCAATCGATTTCAGGTTGTGCTCGGATGCACCCTGGAGATTAAGTCGCCGATTCGCCAGAGGGCGGCGTTGCTTGGGTTCCTTGATTTCCACCTCGCCGCGAAGATATCGCGCGGTCAGGGAGCTCTCATCGGTCATCAAGCCTTTGAAGGTTCCTTCGAAAATGACGCGCCCGCCGAGTTCTCCAGCCGCCGGACCAATATCCAGAATATGATCGGCCGAGCGCATCATGTCTTCGTCGTGTTCGACGACGAGCACAGTGTTTCCGATGTCGCGCAGATTTTGCAAAATCCGGATGAGGCGATCATTGTCACGCGGATGCAGTCCGATCGAAGGTTCGTCAAGGACGTAAAGGGCGCCGACTAACGATGAACCCAGATTCGTGGCGAGCTGAATGCGCTGCGCTTCGCCGCCGGAAAGCGTGGAAGCCAGACGATCCAATGTCAGATAATCCAGACCAACTTCCACCAGGAAACGCAGCCGCCGGCGTATTTCAAATAATATCCGCTCAGCAATTGCGCCTTGTTCAATCGACAACGTTAACGAGTCAAAGAAAACCGCGGCATCTTTGATTGCCAGCGCGCAAACGTCCGGCAGAGTTGCTCCCCCAACTTTGACGTCCCTCGCTTCCTGTCTTAACCGGCCGCCGGCGCAATCGGGACATAAGGTGTAGCCGCGATACTTCGACAGAAACACCCGCACGTGGAGCTTGTATTTTTTTGTCTCCAGCCAATCAAAGAAGCCGCGCACTCCGCGCCAATCTTTTTTGCCCTCGATGATTGCGCGTTGTTCCGCCCGCGCAAGTTGCCCGAAAGGCACTGTCAACGAAATCTTCTCGCTCTTGCAAAACTGCCGCAGCTCATCCATGGCCCACTCATGTTGCGGTTTGGTCCATGGTTCGATCGCGCCCTCTTTCAAACTCAGGCCGTGATTCGGAATAACCAGATCGAGATCGAGTCCAATCGTGTTGCCAAAGCCCTGACACGTAGGGCACGCGCCGTAAGGGTTGTTAAAGCTGAATAGCCGGGGCTCGGGTTGCGCGTAGACTGTGCCGTCATATTTACACTCAAAACGATCGGAGAATCGCAGTCGCTTTGGTTCCGCTTCCGAGGTTTCAATCGTCGCGGCGCTGTGACCTTCCTGAAAGCAAATTTCAAGAGAATCCACCAGGCGCTGCCTTATCTCAGGGCGCGCGACCAGGCGATCCACGAGTACAAAGACATTATCGAAACTGTCGAGCAGGTAGTCGTCGGGAGACTGCAATTCGATTATGCGACCCTCATGCAGCAGCCGTGTGAATCCACGCTGCATGAGGCTCATGATGTGGGCCGTAATTAACTGACGCGGAGACGCGCCGACGGCGCGTCGCGGTGCCGACTTCGACGATGGCTTCGTGCGCGACTTCGCGCCGCGTCCTCGAGTCTCAGCATCCCCGTGCTTCCCAGCCTCAGCGATGCCGGCGCCGGCGGGGAAGAGCACATAAAAACGCGTCTCTTCAGGCAGGGACTGCAGTACTTCATCCGCGACGGATTCCGGAGAATCCTTGTAGACTTGCCGGCCGCAAACGCGGCAATAGGTTATCCCCACGCGGGCGTAGAGCAGCCGGAGATAGTCGAGAACTTCGGTTTGCGTGCCGACCGTTGAGCGAGGATTTCGGGTTGAGTTTTTTTGTCGGATGGCAATCGCCGGTGCGATGCCGCGCACTTCGTCAACGTCGGGTTTGTCCATCCGCTCGAGAAACTGCCGCGCGTAAGCCGATAGCGATTCAACATAGCGTCGCTGGCCTTCTGCGTAAACTGTGTCGAATGCGAGCGACGACTTGCCCGAACCGCTGACCCCGGTAACCACGGTTAACTGGTTAATAGGTATCGAAAACGAGATATTTTTGAGATTGTGAACGCGGGCCCCGCGGACTGAAATTGCTTCTTCCGACATGATTCAACATAAGCCGCTCGCCAAGGACGGGATTCGCGGCCATCTCCGAAACTTCAAATAATATCGCGATTCGGGATGGATGCGAAATGCGGAGGGATGGCGACGGCAACCTAATTTTCAGTTCTCTGCGTTTGCTCGGCGGACTCTGCGTCTTGCGGTGAGTGAGTTGTAGCGATGTTAACCGCGGTGCCGCAGAGAACGCTGAGACTCCGCAGAGAAGAACTTCAACCGGAAAGTCGAGGAAGGAGCGGAAGGGACGATCAGGGCCGCGACAGTTTGGCGACTATCTTCGGAACCGCGTTAGGCGCAAGCAGTCGCTGACCGCGAACCACCAATCTATTTTTGCGGCCCGGTATTACGAGACCGCCTCCGTCATCGAGTTTTTGCAATGTTGCGCGGACTACATCCTCATGGTTTTGTTCACCGCCCGGCACCTTGCGTTGTTCCTTTCCGACCCTAGGGTCGTCGGCATCCGGTCGCAATCGTGCCGGGCACACGGTTACGACCGTCACACCGGAGGATCGCAACTCTTCACGCAGAGCCATCGAAAAAGTCATTAAGAACGACTTTGAAGCCGAGTAGACCGCGGCATAGGGCACTGGCTGAAAACCCGCCATCGACGAAACGTTGATGAGTCCGCGCCTGTATCCCGCGGAGCCTTCGCCGTTCCTGTCCATCATGCCGGGCAGCAGTTGATAGGTCAGCTCCACCACTGCGGTGTTTTGTAAATGGATCATTTCAAGCTGGCGTTGGAGCGGAAGTTTCAAAAACTCGCCGCGTTCGCCAAAGCCGGCATTGTTAACCAGGAGATCGATTTGAAGCCCGCGTTGACTCAGATCGTTTGCCAGGGTGAGTCCGGCGCCGGGTTTGGCCAGATCCATAGCAACGATCTCAATCAGCACCCCGTGCGCTTGTCTGAGTTCAGTGGCAAGAGCTTCAAGTCCCGATTTGGATCTGGCGACGATGACGAGGTTTTGCTGCCGCTGAGCGAGCGCCCGGGCGAAGGACTTACCCAACCCCTTCGACGCACCGGTGACCAGCGCAAACGCCCCCAGATGAGCTTCAGAGGCGCTGGGCGTTGCCGGCATTAGCTGGCGTCCTGCGCGTTGTTGAGAGCCGCTGCGTGGTCAGCGTTTCGAAAACCTGCGCGACCGAAGAGACGTGCGCGTACGTGTGGTGGAAATTGGGTCCTGAAAACGACGTCCCAGAAGGCGTTTGTAATTCCAAAGCCTCGCGTGTATCCCTGGGAGCTGTGGTGATAGAGGTGAGACTTTTTGATGTGACGAAAATAAGGGTTCTTGAAATTGTAGTAATGCATGCAGTGATGGATCCATTCCTCCAGCACGTAGCATTGAATAACACCGGCGAGCAACATCGGCGCTGAATACACGGGGAATAGAAAACTCACCGGAAGCGCTACTACGAAAATCGGCATCAGGTCTCGGAGTTGACCGTTGATGTGTTCGCCGTCGAACGGCCGTTCGTGGTGGCCAAAGTGTGTCGGGTCAAGAAACTTGTGAGTTAAGTAGGTGAAATACTTTTTATACTTCCGCTTGGACATTGGCCAATGCTTGTGGAAGACCCAGCGATGCGAGGCGTATTCCGTAAACGTCCAAAGTGGGATTCCCAGCAAATAGAAAGTGACCACTAGCAAAGGCTTGCCGCTTCGAAGACCCACCGCCAGAAGAATTAAGGAGCAGAGGGTATAGAAGGCGGTCACGCGATAAAGCTTGCGGCGGGAAATTCCCGCTTGCGCGCGCTTATACGCACTGACTGGACCAATACGAGATCGAGCGGATGACGGCATCAGGATCTCTCCAACCGAGCATGATTAAGTGAGCTGCTTCCGGACCGGAAGTTTGGATTCGTGAAAGGCCGCGATTTGGTGCTGGCAAGCTGAAGCTTGTTCCCTACCCTATTTCCGGCGAAGCGCGGAGATTTTAGCACAAATCTTCAAACCCGGAACATTGACAGTGGATTCAATCGCCAACTATATTCCCCCCATGCGTTCCCCAAAATTTACCCTCCGGGGATTCAAGAGACCTCGCGATGTAGCCTCAGCTGCGCTTGGCAAACTTGAGTTGCAGGTCCTGAACGAAGTTTGGCAAAGAACTGAGGTGAGCGTCAGGGACGTGTACCTTTCTTTTGGAGAGGCGGTGGCCTACACCACACTGATGACTACGCTCGATCGTCTTTTCAAAAAGAGACTCTTGATCCGGAGAAAAGACGGCCGTGCGTTTGTTTACCTCGCTGCGGTATCGCCGCAGGAACTTGATCAGGGCATCAGGGAAGACGTTATTGATGGACTGCTGGGGAGAGATGCTGAAACCGTGCAGCCGGTGCTGGCGTGTATCGTGGATGCGGTGAGTGAACGCGATTTGAAATCGCTGGATGAGCTCGATCGCTTGATTCAAAAAAAACGGCGAGAACTTTCAGAGCGAGACTGAAGCTATGTTTTTCGTCCTGGGCCTTTCAATATTGTTGGTGGCGTTATTGGTCCTCAATAACGCGGCGTCGCTCATCGCCCTTTTGCTTTGGAAACTCTTCCGCAGGAACATCAGTAGCTGGTCCGCACAACGTTCCGCGCAGGCATTGTTCCTGCTCAGAGTGCTGCCTGCATTGCTCGGTATCGGCGCGGTCCTTCTTCTCTTTGCCCCTGCCTATTTGCGTCACGAGCCGCGGGTTGGCCATGAAGACGTCGGTTTAAAACTGGCAAGCCTCGCCTTGCTTTCCATCATTGTCATTTTCATAACAGTGGCTCGCGGATTAGCGACGTGGCGGGCTACCAGACGATTGGCATCGCAGTGGCTGAGTCACGCCCGGCCCATTGAAATTGATTCAGTGTCGATTCCTGTTTACCAGGTTGATTATCCGTTCCCACTGATAGCCGTGGTCGGCGCTTTTCGTCCGCGACTATTTATCGCTAATCAGATTTTTGAAATGTTAACTCCAGCTGAGCTTAAGGCCGCGATCGAGCATGAAAACGGCCACATTCGTGCCCGCGATAATCTGAAGCGAACCGTGGTGCGCGCGTGTCGAGACCTGTCGTTCATCTCGATTGGCAGCGACCTGGATAACGCGTGGCTCGAAGCATCTGAAGTCGCGGCCGATGAATTTGCGGCACGTCAGGATCGCGCGATTGGTCTTGACCTGGCTTCGGCGATTGTCAAAATTGCGCGCATGATTCCTGCCGGGTCGCGTCCGGCGATAACCGCGGGAGCGTTTCTTGCCAGCGATGAAAGCGCAAAAGGGTTCAGCGCGCGCGTGCGTCGGTTAGTACACGTCTCTGGCGCTGTGCAACACAATGCGGCGGGGCCATTTGTGATTTCAAAGTTTCGTCTGATGATCCCTGCAGCGCTCACTCTGCTGCTTTTCGCCATCACAAGCGAGTCGCATATCCTGTCGGCAGTTCACGGCGTGATCGAACACACAGTTTCCCTCCTGGATTAATCTCCGAAAAACCTTACGTGTATCCTCTTCAGCAGTCGCTGTATTCGCCAATCACAACGCGCTAGTACGAGAGCTAGTAGTAGTCAGGCTCGACGTGTAATCTCAGCTCGCGCTCGGATTCAGAGGCTTCTCAACTTGTTTTCGAGCAGGATGTTCTTGAACACTTCGCTGAAAGTTGTAAACGACATAAATGGGAATCCTTAACGAAACCGCTCCGAACGGGCTACAGGCAAATGTCTGGAGAATTGCCTTCCGCTCGATCGGGTCAAAGGCTTTGCTCATTGTGGCAACGGCCGCTGTGCTGATGTTGGCGGCTACATTGGCCGCCGGCCAAAATTCCGCTGGGAGGTCGCCCGACTCCAGCGGAAGAGTCTCCGGTACGGTTAAAGATGCGAGCGCGGCGAATGTTGCAGGCGCGGAGGTGTCACTGGTCCACTCGCAGCGCGCGGTGTTGCGCACGGTGACGACCGAGGCGGACGGAAAGTTTGACCTGGAGAATGTTCCGCCAGGCAGTTACGAGCTCAAGGTTTCTGGCGTCGGGTTTAGTGGGTACCGCACTGCCGTGCAACTGCTGCCCGGCGTCTCGAAAGAGTTGAATATCGTTCTTGAGGTCAACGCGCTAAGCGAAGATGTGACTATCACCGCGGAAGCGGGGCAGGCTGCCGATGCCCGCACGTTGGCCCAGCCGGTAAATATCATTAACGAAAGAGAAGTTTTGGATCGTGCAACGGAGGTCGTGGCCCAGGTCGTTGACGAAGAACAAGGTGTGAATCTGCAACGCACAAGTCCATCGCTCAGCGCGGTTTTTGTGCGCGGGCTCACTGGGCGAAACGTAGCGGTCTTTGTTGACGGCGTTCGCTACACCACCAGCGCGCAACGCGGCGGGGTTGGCACGTTCTTCAGTCTCATTGAACCGAGCAGTCTCGAGACAGTTGAGGTGCTGCGTGGCCCACAGAGTTCGCAATACGGCTCCGACGTGCTCGGCGGTGTAGTTAATTTCATCTCGCATTCACCGATTTACGGGTCTCCCGAAGGAGAATTTCACGGGAAGAGCAGTGTGTTTTTCACGTCTGCCACCAATGGATTCGGCGGAAGCCAACTGATGAGCTATGGAACCAGCCGTTACGGCGTCCTGCTGAACTTAAACGCGCGCCGGATCAACCGGCTACGCCCCGGTGGCGGACTTGACTATCACGCTGCGGTGACGCGTTTCCTCGGTGTCCCTTCCGATTTTTTTGGCGAGCGCCTTTCAGACACGGCGTTCACCCAATACGGCGGTTTGCTTCGCGCCAATTACAGTGCCAATGAGACTACACAGTTTCTGCTGAGTTACTCGCGCAACCACCAGGACGGCGGGCGGCGCTACGATCAACTGCTGGGCGGCGACGGCAATCTGATTGCCGACTTGCGCAACCTGAGGACGGATCTATTTTATG
This sequence comes from Pyrinomonadaceae bacterium, assembly GCA_963724185.1. Lineage (GTDB taxonomy): Bacteria > Acidobacteriota > Blastocatellia > Pyrinomonadales > Pyrinomonadaceae > PSRF01. Next base: position 2,304,772 of record CAVRTN010000004.1, read on the forward strand.
CACGACTCTTCAAACAGGATCTCGGATTCTTCGACAATGGTTCGTTTACTTTCTCGTACAACGGGCAGCGCGAAGAGCGCGTGAACCAGGGCGGACAGGGAAATCCACTCGCGGCGATTACTAACCAGCGCGAGCGGACCAACGTGCTTGGCTTCAACTTTTATCTCGACAAGCAAGCCGGCGATCGAAACACGATCCTGTTTGGTGCCGATGTCTATCGTGACAAGATCGCGGCGCCGGCGTTTACTTTCGAGCCCACGACAGGAGTCACTACCCTGACTCGACCTCGCGTTCCAAACGCCGCGCGGTATCTAGCTTACGGGTTTTTCGCTCAGCATCGCTTCACAGCGATCCCACAGCGGCTCAACGTGAGCAGCGCCCTTCGTTACAGCGTTGCGTCTTACAAATCGTCTGCCGGAAACGCGCCTCCAGGGCCGACCGGTCAGCCGTTGTTTCCCGACGACAGCGCGCGCTTCGCAGCGTTTTCCGGTCGCATCGGCGCCGTGCTTAACATCGGTGGCGGCTTCGATATTGCGGCAAAGTTCGCCCGGGGTTTTCGCGCGCCGAATACAACTGACCTGGGAATCATCGGACTGGTTGGCACCGGTTTTGAAGTTGACGCAGGAACAGCTGCACGCCTCGGCGGCTCTATCGGTACCACAGCTCTGGCAGACGCCGTGTCGACCGGAACTCCCGTCACTCGTCTGAAACCAGAACTTAGCGACAGCTTCGATATCAGTTTTCGTTACACGAGTCCGCGCTTCCGGGCTGAGCTGACGGGCTTCACGAGTCTTCTCAAGGGCGCCTATTCGGATCTTGCATTGGTTTTGCCGCCCGGCGCCGTGGGAACATTTCTCGGTAGTGAACCAATTACATCGCAAAACGCCGCCGGGCTGGTTTTCGTTGCTACCGCGACCGGGCCTGTGCTCGTGCGGGTGAACTTTGACGACGCACGTTTCAACGGCGTCGAGTTCAGCTCCGATGCGCGGCTAAGCCGAGACTTTAGCGCGACCGGAAATTTCACTTACATTCGCGCCCACAGCTTGTTCAATGGACTACCACCGAATCTTGAAGGCGGTGTTCCGCCCGCGACTGGTTTCGTTAGCCTGCGTTACCGACCACGTGGTTCATCCCGCTATTATCTGGAAGCTTATTCGACGCTCGCAGCTCGACAGAATCGACTGTCGTCGCTCGACCTGGGCGACCGCAGAACCGGCGGCGCACGCACTCGCACACAAATTCAAAACTTCTTTCGCCACGGCGCGTGTGTGAGGGGATTAACAACCCCGGGTGCCGGAGGCTGCACCACTGCCGGCGGCATTCTTATTCCGACAGGTGAGACCTTGGCCCAGGTTCAGAACAGGCTGCTGCCAATCGGCGCGACTATTAATGGAGTGAGAGTTGTGGACAACAATACTGCTGTCCCTCTGTTCACTGCTGTGCCGGGATATGGCCTTGTAGGATTGCGCGGTGCTTTGCGTTTTGGTGAGGGGTCGGAAATCGTGGTTGACTTTGAAAACATCGCGGACAAGTCGTATCGCGGGATTAGTTGGGGTATTGACGGCGCCGGACGAGGTGTGACTGTGCGCTACCGTTACGAATTCTAGGCCACGTTGCGCGTCATCCCTGCGTCTCTGCGATTAGTTTGTTTGTAGCAGAAAGTAACGGCCGAGGTCGCAGTGGCCGTTAAGACCCTCAGAGAAATATCACAGTGCGAAGCGGAAGTTACCTGGGGATACTTTCCGTAGCGTTGGTTTTAGTGGATTCAATCGACGGCAACTCCGGAATACTAAACGAGGCCATCGGGTCGTCGAGAGTAATACCCGAGAGAGATTTCTGTTTGCGCCGCCCTGCAACATAACCCCGCATCGCCAGCCAAAGTATTCCGAGTGACAACGTAATCCAGCTTACCGCCCAAAAGATCGCGGGAATGCCAGTCGCGTTGGCCATGTTCATCGCGTCGGTTGGGACTGCCGGCGCGAATGGCGAAGAAAGAAAGAAAACCGTTTTCAAATCCAGAAGCGCGTTGAGCACGAGTTGGACCGCGAGGAAGCTAACGAAGAATGACGCCAATCGTGCGCTCGCAAACTTTGCTACCGCTACCAAACCTACGCTTAACAGCGTTCCGGCCATCAGGGTGAAGGGAATTCCCGCCCACGCGCCTCCCGATACTACAGGCTTGAAGACTCCATAGATGATAGTCAACGCCAGGACTATCCCTGCTGATCCGATTAACACCGCGCGTGCCGCGATGCTGCGCCGAATCAAGATCAAGAGCAACGCTCCGTAAGCCATTGATCCGATGTAGCCGGCGCTGGACACAAACATCTGTGAGAAAAGTCCGCCCTGCGTGGTGTAAGTTTCGCCACTCGCATTTGCGGCCACACTGAGACTGTCGACCGAGTTTCCAGTCAGCAAGGCGGCGATAGCATGGCCACCTTCGTGGATAAATGTAACGAAAATGCGAAACGGATACGTCAGGATTTCAGCAAACGGAATGAACCAGAGCACCACCGAAATTGCAGCCGCGATCAATAACAGGTTGGCCTGGGGTCGAGCGTCGTAGGAAATGCGGGTATTACGAAATTTCATCTTCTGTCTCCGGTAGCGCCGTTTTGCCGACACTCCCTTTAACGCCGGAAAAATAAATGATGTTCCGTCTTAATGCCCTCGAGTCAGAAAGGCGCCATTAGCGCCGAGCAAAAGCTATTCATACCTTCTGAGAAAGTCGCCAGACTTCCCGCCGGTCTTACGTTCGAGGCGTAGATCGGAAATTACGATTCCTTTGTCGAGAGCTTTGCACATGTCGTAAATCGTTAATGCGGCCACCGATACGGCGGTGAGAGCCTCCATCTCGACACCCGTTTGTGCATTGGTCGAAACGGTCGACTCCAGATAGACACCATAATCCTGAATTGTGGCCTGAACATCCACGTGTGTTAACGGCAGCGGATGACAAAGGGGGATTAATTCTGCCGTGCGCTTGGCACCCATGATTCCAGCGAGTCGCGCGGCCTCAAGCGGATCACCCTTCGGCGTGCGGTGTTGCTGAACGGCCGCTACTGTTTCGGGTGACATCAAAACGCGGGCAGAGGCGACGGCGAGTCGCGTGGTGACAGGCTTATCGCTGGTGTCGACCATCCGTACGTTACCCTCGTCATCGATGTGTGAAAGTTGGCCCATCAGACAAGCTGGCTGCTAAACGTCTTCTTCACTATTGCGTTTCCGGCTGACTCGCAGAATAATCCTACTATAAACCTTAGTCTTGAAATCCAACCAGCGGGCGAACATCGTAGAATAAGCAATACCGTGACAAAATAACTGAAGGCGCAATGTCAGGACTCGTCCAAAACCCAGGCTCGTTTGCGGCTAAACCGAAGTGGCAAGTGTCTTCGCGTGTCGCGACCCACGGCGAAAACGTTGAATCCGCATCAACTGACGGATTGGGGCCGCGCCCCGGCTATAGCGGCGTTCAGGAGCAGGTGTCCACCTTCCACTCCGTTTTGGAATATGCGACGCTGATCCTTTTTCCTTTCCTCTTTCTCCCAAACTTCTATCTTTCGTTTAACTCGCTGTACGAGAAGGAACTCGTCTGGCTGATCCTGCTCGCAATTCCAGTTTCACTTTTCGGCGGTGATCTAATCTCCGGGGTGGTTCATTGGGCAGCGGATACTTATTGTTCGGAAGACACGCCCATCGTGGGTCCGGGCTTTGTAAAACCGTTTCGCCTTCATCACATCTACCCGCGCGATATCACCACGCATCATTTGGCGGCGACGGTGGGCAATGTTTGTGTGATGGCGGTGCCGGTGTTGCTGGTGTGTCTCTATCTAATGTGGCGTGATGAGGTTTCAGTCTGGGTCGCGTTTCCGGTATTTTGCCTTTCTTTGATGGCCCTGATAACTGCTGCTACGAATCAGTTTCACAAATGGGCGCATCAGGAGGCTCCGCCGGCGCACGCCAGGCTGTTGCAACGGCTACGGCTCGTGCTGGAACCGGCGCATCACGAGCTACATCACACCGAACCGTTTGAGTCGCACTACTGCATCACGAATGGCTGGCTAAATCCGTTCCTGAACAAGATCAAATTCTTTCGCCGGCTGGAAGGCGCGCTGGCCAGGGTGGGAATTCACACTGCGAAGTTTTATGAGTTGCGGAAGGCGCAGCGTGCGGCCGGGGCCACTGAATCGGACCGCTGAGAAAACACGCAAAGCTCTTACTTGCGTTCACCGCGTACGAGCACATACTCCAACAATCCCATGGTGAAGCCCCGATAGACGGCAATGTCGAGCAGCAAGCTCAGCCTCGCCAACATAAAACCGCGGATTCGGGTAATCGCTTTGATTGTCTCCGGTCGCATTTGTTCGAAATAGTAACCGGGGATAACCTGCGCTCCGCATTCTTCAATCGTTACGTTTTCAAACCCAGCTTCGTGCATCTTGTGAGCGTAAACACTGGCCGGATAGACGTTCGCGCGGGGGACCTTCCATAAGCTGCGGGCCGCTTCGGCAACGACCTTCTCAATTACATTGCGCGGACGACGCTTCACAATGAAGTCGGCCATGGCGATTACACCGCCCGGCCCGAGCACGCGCCGCGCCTCGTGCAAAAACTTTTCGCGCGTGTCGAAATGTTCAGGCCCTTCGATGCTCAGCACGTGTGTAAAGCTCTGATCAGGGAAGGGGATTTTAGTTGCAGTGCCATGGCTAAAGTTCACTCGATCTTCCAAACCTGCTTCACGAGCACGGCGGCGACCGTGTTCGACATGTCCCCAGGTGACGTCGAGGCCGTCGATTGAAAGCGGTGAAAACTTTCGCGAGAGGTAAATGTCCTGTGTGCCCATGCCGGGCGCGACGTCCAGTAACTTACTGTTTTCATCAAGACCGAGAATCGTGCCCATTCGCTGGACCAGATTCTCCGCGGCGCTCACGTAGTCAGTAATACCGGTTTCCCAAAGTCCGAAATTTAGGTAACCGTCGTGATGGCCCAGGTATTTTTCGATGCCGCCGCCGTAAAGGTTCTCCACCTTGCGCTCGTGTGCATCAGCGCCCCAGCTCTTGCGATCAGCTTCGATCATTCGACGGTCTCCGGCGTAGTTGTGTGAACTAAAAAATGAAACTCAATTACTGTTGATGAATATCAGCGCGGGATCCTGACAACTTCTACCACTGTACCTGCGGCCACCTGCTCGCAACCTTTCGGCACGACAATTAACGCCGTCGCACGCGCAAAGGCAATGAAATCTGACGACCCACCCCACTTCAGCGGCAGCGCTTTCAGTTTACCGTCGGCGCCGGCGTTGAGCTCTGCAGGCAGATAGCACTCGCGGTCTACAGTCCCTCGTAGATTTTTTTCCAGGATCGCGGTCTCTCTGGGTAGCTGCGTTTCTCGCGCACCTTGCATTACCAAAATCGCTGCACGCGCAAAAAGATTATAGGTAACAGAAACTGAAACAGGGTTTCCAGGTAAACCAAAAACAATTGTTCCATTTGGGAGGCGTGCAAACACTATAGGCTTGCCGGGTCGTAACGCAACTTTTTCAAAGAAAAGGTGGGCCCCGAGTTCCTTCAGGGCTGATTTGGTAAAGTCGTATGCGCCTACTGAAACTCCCCCGGAACTGATCACGATATCGCTACGTTCGGCGGCCTCCGCAAACTGCTGCTTGAGCAATTCGGTGTCGTCGCCCGCTAGCGGCATTTGCTCAACCAGTGCCCCGGCCACTGTTGCATAGGCTGAAATCGAATAGTTATTCGAATCGCGGATCTGATCTTGTCCGGGCTTCGCATTTACCGGGACCAACTCACTGCCTGTCGCCACTACCGCCACACGCGGTCGCTGCCCAACTTTTACTCGCGCGTATCCGAATGAGGCCAATACGGCGATTGCGGCTGCGTCGATTACCTCACCCACTCGCAAAACAGTTTGTCCGGCTTTTATTTCGCTGCCACGCGTAACGATCGACCGGCCTTTTGCCACCGGCTCGAGAATTTCCACGCCTGATCCGTCATCAAGCTCCCGCGTAAGTTCGACTTGCTGAACGCTGTCGGCGCCTGCGGGAACAGGTGCGCCAGTCATGATCCGCACGGCAGTGCCTTCGCTTAATTCGTGATGCCAACCACGGCCCGCCGCCGACTCTCCAACGATTGGCAAACGCACCGGGGCCTTGCTGACGTCAGCAGCCCGGATTGCGTAACCATCCATTTGCGATCGATCAAACGGCGGCAGATCGGAATCGGCAACAACCTCTTCGGCGAGAATTCGATTACGCGAATCAGCCAGATCCACTTCCTCTGTTGGAAGCTGTTGGACCTGCGCCAAAACAATATCGATGGCTTCAGCGACAGAGATCATATTCAAAGGATTCGATTTGTCGATGTTCAGGCTAACTCCGTCCGGGCCTCTCACAACAGCGGTGGTCACGGTTTACTGCTTTTCTCCAGACACTTCTCACACCTGCAGCCATCCTTAAGGTGAATATCAAAATAGTCTTTGCCGTAGTTATAGGAAAGTTCTTCGCCCGCTTTGATTGCCCGCTTCGACCAGATCCAGACTCGCCGGCCACTGATGATGGCCTCGCAATTCGGCCGGCAGGAATGGTTGATGTAACGGGCCGTATTGCTTCGAGGCGTGCCGTCGATAGTCCATTTGGAGTTTACGCCGAAGAAATATTTACCGTTGACCTTGCGCTCCACCACTTCGTTCGTAACCAGTGGTCCAGTGTACTCGATGATGCGCTTACCTCTTGGAATTGGTTCTAACGTAAATAATCCGAGACCATATTCCGTCTTCTTGATAGCAAACTTGAATTTACCCCTGGTGATCGTTGCCATAATCTCTTAGTGAAAAATTTGTTTAGGCTGGCGTACAAAAATAGGTACAGAGCGGACCTCACTCTGTACCTATTTCTGAACCACAAAAGAGTGGCGGAGCCGACGGGACTCGAACCCGCGACCTCCGACGTGACAGGCCGGCGTTCTAACCAACTGAACTACGACTCCGCAAGAAACTGATTTTCAAAGTAGGACAGACGATTTTGTCTGTCAACTCTCTTACGATCTGCAGGCGCCTTATCTCATCGCGGCTGTCCCCGCGGCGAGGCTGTCCTGCCAAAAACAGGCGTTCAGCCTGCTCTACTGGTGGGCGCGGAGGGACTCGAACCCCCAACCTCTTCCTTGTAAGGGAAGCCGTCTACCATTGACATACGTGCCCGATCTAACCGAATCCAAAGATCAACGCCACACTATTTGTGACGAGTGGTCATGCTAAGAGAAGGTAGCTGGGGTGTCAAGCTAGCCGTCCGAACGATTATTCTTCGGCGCCATTATTCCGAAATGATCGGGCGGCCGGCACGACGGTTCGGAACATTTTGCAGAGTCGGCTTTTCCCAGTTATAGTTTCACCATTAGACTGCTCGCAGGCTCCCCAGTTTTCCTTTTAATCGGTGACGTTCAGACGATAATGCGACTCATCTGCAATCTCCTACTGCTTTCTTCGATTTTGATTTGTGCTGCCACGCCTTTACTGGAAACCGTGCATGGGCAGGAGCCGGCTCAGCAACGTCCGCGCCGAGTGACGGTTGAGGGGGCCTCCAGCCAAAAGCCCGATTCGACAAAACCTGCTACTGACGAAATTGATGAAGGCGATGTGGTGCGGGTTGATACCCAACTCGTCTCAGTTCCGGCTGTAGTCACGAATACTTCAGGTCGACCACTAACCGGACTGCGCACGGAAAACTTTCTACTCTTTGAGAACGGCCGGCAACAGAGAATCACAGATTTTGCTACCACTGAGGCGCCCTTCGAAATCGCCTTGCTGCTCGATACGTCCGGGTCAACGCGCGCCGACGTCTCACTCATTCGGCAAGCTGCCAACGCGTTTATTGAGGCTCTTCGACCCGGCGATCGCGTGGCGCTGATCGGGTTTAATGCGGTGCGTCGGGGAGGCTCCACCACCGCCGCGCCCGAGGTCTTGTCCAAACTCACTGGTGATCGCAAAGAGCTGCGTCTTGCTATCGAAAGGTTAGGATCGAGCAGCGGAACCCCTTTCTACGACGGACTCGCGGTGATCGCAAATGAGATTTTCTTGGACGCGCCTGCGGCGGAAATGCGTGGACGCCGCGCTTTGGTTGCGCTCAGCGATGGGGTGGATTCGGCAAGCGAATCAGATTTTCAAACTGCGCGTGCCAGACTAACTCGCGGCGGCATCGCTTCCTATTTCATCCAGGTCAATACTGAAGACTTCGTTGAAGAGCGGCTTCTCAGAGACTGTGGCGATGATGGGGCCGTGGTTCTTTCCAGAAAACAGTTGGAGCGTTACCGGCGGCTCTTCTTTCCTCGAGCCAAGCGCGAAGACTACGTGGATTTTTGCGCGATGGGTTCATTTGAACGAATGCAGATCAGCCGCGATCTCTACAACCTTGCGCGTCGCGAAATGAATGAACTCGCGAAAGCCACCGGCGGCAATAACTTTCTCGCCGCCAGCTTGCAGGATGCTCGCGCTGCTTTTGCCAAAGTAGCTAATGAGATCGGAACGCAGTACAGTTTGGGCTATTATCCGGATAACAAAACACGTGACGGAAAATTTCGCACGATTCGTGTAGAAGTTCAGGGCTTACCGGAAAAGGCACAAGTTCGAGCGCGCGAAGGTTACTATGCGCCGAAGAGTTGACTCTGTGTCTCGATGCCAGAAGTTAGGCATGTTTCTTAAAACTGCTCGCCGCGGTTCAAGAATGACAAATGGAAAATATTTTCTCTGATTCAATCATGTCTAATCACCTGTTTAATCGCATCGTTCTAATCGTCCTCGACGGCGCCGGCATTGGCGCAATGCCTGACGCTCCAGAATGGGGCGACGCCGGTTCTGACACTCTCGGCCACATTCTTGAGTCGCGCGCCGTCAACCTGCCCAACCTGCAACGCTACGGGCTCGGCAACATCCGGCCGCTCGCTAATGTTCCGCCATTAGTTCAACCGGAAGGATCTTACGGACGCTGCACTCTGAAATCTAACGGCAAAGACACCACTACCGGTCATTGGGAGATGGCCGGAATAGTTCTGAAACAGGCATTTCCAACCTATCCAAACGGATTTCCGTCGGCAATTCTTGATCGCTTCGTTAGTGAGACGAAGGTTCCCGGAGTGTTGGGAAACTTTGCCGCGTCAGGGACAGAAATTATCAAGGACCTCGGAGCTGAACACGTCGCAACCGGGAAACCGATCGTTTACACCTCAGCTGATTCGGTTTTTCAGATCGCCGCGCACGAAGAGACTATTCCACTCGATCGGCTTTATGAGATTTGCGAAACCGCACGGCGCATTCTTGATGGCGAGCACAAGGTGGGACGCGTCATAGCCCGCCCGTTCCTGGGTGAACCGGGAAATTTCTTCCGCACTGAGAATCGGCACGACTATGCCGTTCAACCTCCGCGCGCGAACCTGCTGCCGGCGCTCGCGGATGCCGACCTCGACGTTGTTTGTATCGGCAAGATTGCTTCCATCTACGACTCGCTCGGCGTGACGGAAGATTTGAAAGCGAAAAACAATCAGCAGACGATTGACCAGACGATTCACGCCCTCGTGCAAGACACGCGTGGGTTAATTTTCTCAAACCTGGTCGACTTTGACATGCTTTACGGTCATCGCCGCGACACCGAAGGCTATGCCCGTGCTCTCGAACACTTCGACGCGAGTTTGCCGGCCATCGAAGCAGCGATGTGGGAAGGTGATTTGATGATCCTCACCGCGGACCACGGAAACGATCCTACATTCCCCGGCAGCGATCACACTCGTGAATATGCACCGTTGCTGGTCTATGGAAAGAAAGCGCGCGGCGGAGTGGACCTCGGAACGCGCGGCTCGCTCTCCGACATCGGCCAAACGATCGCCGAAAATTTTGGCCTCGAGCTGGCTGAAGGAAAAAGTTTTTTGCGAGAAGTATTACCCGCCGCGGAATTGGCTGAATCGACCGCCACGTGAGATCAACATTTTGGATGAATGTTATTTTTCGAAACTAAAAACCAATCTCTCCTCCATCGTCGTCACCTCGCCCATGAAATCACAAGGGTCCAAACATAGATCGGGGGCGGGCTCTCTCGCTTCGGGCGCGCTTTTGCTCAGCGCCCTGGTCTTTGTGAGCTTCGGTTTGGCTGCGACGGTAGCCGGTCAACCCAGCGCCGGTAGCGAAAACACCAAAAGAATCAATGACGTCGTCTTTGCAGTGACGTTCTCACCGGACGGCCGAACCCTCGCCATTGCTCGGGGTGCGGCTGAACCAGTGCGTCAGTTTGCGCGAATCGAACTGTGGGACTCTCAGACCGGACAACTTCGTCGCATCATCAAAGGCTTTGATGGGCCCATCCAATCGATTTTGTTTTCACCCGACGGCAACACGCTGATTAGCACCAGCTCCGAATTTCGAACTGCCAAGCTCCAGCAGAAAGCGCGCTCGCGCGAAGGAGAGACTTTCGCTGAACTGAAATGGTGGGACAGCCGGACCGGCGAGCTAAAAAAGAAACAGGTCCTGCAGGACGAAAACATGTTTGCGATCCGGGCGACGCAGTCGCCTGACGGAAAACTGCTGGCCCTTTCAAAACCTTCTGGGCAGAGTTTGCCCCACTTAGCCGTTCAGAGGCCGGAAGGAATTGGCCCGGGCCGTGCGGGCAGCTTTTACCCGCGCACAGAGTGGACGTTTTACATGACGCGCATGCAATTAGTGGATGCGCAAACGGGTGAACTAAAACATAAGCTCGACAGGGTGCACCCCGCGGCCGTGGGTTTTTCGCCTGACGGGTCTCTCCTTGCGGTCGCAACTCGAACGGAAGTGAAGCTGTGGAACTCTCAAACGGGCAGGGAAGTTCGCAAGTTAAAAAAGCTCCGTGGCAGTCCAAATGCGCTCGCATTTTCCCCGAATGGGCAGACCATCGCCGTTGCCAGCACCAGGTTTGAACGTGAGCACGACAAAGACGTTATCAGGATTATTGGTCTTAGCGAGGTCAAACTTTTTGAGGTGGCCACCGGGAAAGTGATTCTCGAGATTAAGGACATCGGCGCTGTTAACAGTTTGGTCTATAGCGCCGACGGCAGAATCCTGGTGATGGGGGGAATCCTGCCTCGCAACCGAGGTGAGGCCGCGGGCCTCAAGCTCGTGGATCTTCAAACCTCCAAGACTCACGACCTGGAAACTGGAGCAGACTACACCGAGATGGTTGATTCTCTGGCGCTCTCTCGCGACGGCAACCAGCTGGCCTTCCGTGCGGGTCCTGAAACAGTGAAGTTGATCGATACGCTGAGTGGGACACTCAAGCAAACGTTTGATGCTGACAGCGTGGGCGATGCAGTTGAGCGGCCGACCAATCGTTTTCTGGTATCAGTCAAGCGAATGCTGGCGGTTGCATTTTCAACGGATGGCAAAACAGTCGCCGCTGAGAGCGAACAGGGCGAAATCAAGCTCTGGGATTACCGCACGGGAGAGCTCAAGCGAGAACTGAGCGTGGAACAGGATGATCCGTTGTTGGTCGCAGCTTCCGCGGACGGCAAAGCCTTCGCTGAGGTAAATCGAGACCAGTTACTTTTTTCGGATCTAAGCAACGACACCAAGAGGCCCATTCCGCGCACGGCCGGTCCAACGCCAACAGCGCTCGCAATTTCTGCGGACGGACGCTTGTTGGCCGTCGGGAGCACTATCGATGTGACGTTGCTCTTGCCCTCAGGAGAAGTCGCGCGGAAACTGAGCGGCTACGAAGGAGTGCTCAGCCGTCTGACTTTTTCGCGCGATGGAAAGTTGCTCGCCGGAGTTACTAGTAACGCGATCTTGATTTGGACCGTCGTGAATGGACAGGTCGAGAAAAGGATGCCAACGCCGAGTGAAGTTACGGCGATTGCCTTTTCATCGGACGGACAGTTGCTGGCGACCGGCTCGAGTGACAGGATGATTTCAATTTGGAACGTGGGAACTGGTCTGGCTCAGGGTAGTTTCAGAAAACACGAATCCTCGATAAACGCACTCGCGTTCTCGCAAGACGGTCAACACCTTGCGAGTGGAGGCGATGATCGAATGATTGTTCTGTGGGATGTTGCGGCAGGCAAGTCGAGACGCACGTTCAAAGGCCACGACCAAACGGTGACTTCGCTGGCGTTTTCCTCGGACGGTCAACTTCTTGCCAGCGGAAGTGGCAATGCGTCGGTAGTAATCTGGGAAGTGGCAACCGGAAAACTAAACCGGGTACTCCGATAACAGAATCCGGCGACTCTGACCTGGCCTGCGGGTCGAACACGCCTGCCGTCTAATTTTTCGGCTTCCTCGTCAGGCTCGTATGGATTGTTTCCAGCCATGGATCCTGTTTGATGAACCCGCTGCCCCACGTTTTCCATTCCTCTGGCAACCCTTCGGTCTTGATCTCGGCGACAGTCTTACCCGCCGCGATTTTCTTGCGCACAATGTCGGTAGTAACCACGAGCATGTTGTGGAAACGCTTGAGATCTTCAGCGGTCGAAAGTGGGCCATGACCGGGAATGATCTTTGCGCCGGCAGGAAGCTTTGCGAGCACATCACCCACATTTCTGGTGTAGCCCTCGACGTCGCCGCCGCTGGCCAGATCGACAAATGGAAAACGATCAACGAAGAACTGATCACCCATGTGGACCACGTTGGCGCTTGGGAAATAGATAACGCTGTCGCCATCCGTGTGCCCTGGTGAAACATGAATCACGCGAATGTCTTCGCCGTTGAAGTGGACGGCGAGCGAGTGGTCAAACGTGATTACGGGTAGCGCTTCTTTCGCCGCCGCCGGAGTTTTTCTGCCGGGGCGATCAAGTCCTTCAGCCAGGCGCTTGCGAACGTTGGTATGGGCAATGATGGGTGCGTCGGGGCCGAAGACCGCGTTGCCGCCGGTGTGATCTTCATGCCAATGCGTGTTCAGAATAAACTTGAGTTTTCCCTCGCCCAAGGTTTTCAGCGCCGCTTTGATCTTGTCGGCTAACGGGGCGTATTGATCGTCAACGATTAGTATCCCGTCGGGCCCGACTGAGACTCCGATATTCCCACCGCCACCCCGGAGCATGTAAATATTGCCGGCAACCTTCTCGACCTTGATCTCAACTTTCGAAAAGTCCTGGGCCTGAGTAGATACTCCCCAAACGACGGTAAGCGCCAATATCAAGAGCTGTTTCTTCATTAGTAGACTCCTCACGATTTAGAAGCATGCGATTTACTGGAACCGCGCGCGTCCCGACCGCTTACTCCCCACACCACGCGCTGAATTTCATTTTTGGTTGACTGAACCTGGTGCTTGATGCGGGCGGGACGCCCGCGGTCCCAGCAAATCACTTGACTCAAAGTGGCACGCAGTCGTCAGCCCTGTTCAGGATTTTTCAGGTTTGCGATAAACGGCAGGTTGCGGTAGCGCTCGGCGTAATCGAGTCCGTAGCCGACTACAAAGTGATCGGGAATTTGAAAGCCGAGGTAGTCGATCTTTACTTCCTTTTCCCGGCGTTCGAATTTATCCAACAGCGCCGCCAGTTTGACGCTCGCCGCTCCGCGAGACTCGAGATTCGCGAGCAGATAACTGAGCGTGAGTCCGGTATCCACAATGTCTTCCACGACCAGTATGTGCCTGCCCTCGATCGGCACATCGAGATCTTTCATGATGCGCACTTCGCCCGACGTGCGCGTTGACGAACCATAACTGGAGATGGCCATAAATTCGATGCTCAACTTCGTGTCGATCGCACGCAGCAAATCGCTGAGGAAAAAACACGCTCCCTTCAACACGCCAATCAACAAAGGATTGAGTCCTGCGTAATCGCGGGTGATTTCCGCGCCGAGTTCCTTAATTCTCGTTCGCAGTTGTTCCTCCGAAAGTAAAACTTCAAGATTCGGATTACTGAATTCCGATGGTATTTGTGCGGATGAAGTGGCCAAGTTCATAGTCTCCTCGCGTAAACATGTGTCTTTGGAATATTCTGAAGAAATCCCGGTTGCGAATCCGGCGTATGCTGCGACATACTATTGAAGCTCTCCGCACAGGTCAATGCAGGTCCCGGCGTCAGGAACGTGTGGGCTGTTTTATTTGCTCGCATTCCGATCATAATTTAGTCACCGCCAGAATTTCAGGCCTCAGAGGATCTAAACAAGTGTCACGACTAAAAATAGTGCGACTTATCCTGCCTGTGCTGCTTTGCGCCCTGGCATCAACAGGCGAATCGGTATTTGCGCAAGCAGCCCCGCAGCAAAAGCCCGTCCCGTCTCCCACTCCCATTGCCGTGGATATCCAGGCCACCGCCACCCAGGTCGGAGTGGACGCGACGATCCCCGATGATCCGGCGTTTGAAAAGATGCTCGCGGTTTATAGCCCGAAAGTCCGCGCGCTCGATTCAGTGATCGGAAAACTGACGGGCGATTTAAGGAAGGGCGGAACCGGCGCCGGGTCGCTCGGCAACTTCGTTACAGACGGATTGCGCGAGCAGGCAGGCCAAAAACTTGGCAAGCCGATTGTTCTTGCAGTCACTAACGGCGGCGGCCTGCGCAAGAACGTTATCGCAGCCGGCGATCTCCGACTCCGCGATGTATTTGAGTTACTGCCTTTCGAAAATGCTTTGGTCGCTTTCGATCTGACAGGGGCGCAAGTGTTGGATCTGCTGAAAATCGTGTTGACGCGACGCGATGCGCAGTCGGGAGCGCGGATCAAGTATCGCATCAACGCGGAGAAGAAACCCGAGATTGAGACAGTGGCATTCGTGATCGGCGGTGTGGAAAAACAGATCGATCCGGCGGCTATCTACACCGTGGTGAGCATTGATTACCTCCTCAATGTCGCCGGCGGCGATTACGGCGTGGTGCTCAAGCAGGCGCAAAATATTCGGCCTCTGGGATTAACGATGCGCGATGCCATTACCGACTATGTGAAAGCGGAGACGGCAGCGGGACGTGAAATCAAATCGGCATTCGACGGCCGCTTCGCGCTCAACAAAGAAACTCCGGGAGCCGCCGAGGAGATGCCCAATGACTAACGGAATCAATAGACGACGTTTTCTGAAGGCTTCGATTGCAGGTGGAGCTGCCGTGGCCCTTTCAGGCTCTTCGCTCGAATTGTTATCCGGCAGATCTGCAGCGGCGGTGATTGCGTCGTTATCTGAACCGCTTCTGGTGGCAGGTCCGGGCGAAACGTTGATCACCATCCTGCATACTAACGACACTCACTCGCAGATCGATCCTTTGCCTGACAACGACAAACAGTATCCCGGCAAGGGCGGCGTTGCGCGCAGGGCTACGCTTGTCAAACGCATTCGCAAGGAGAATCCGAACACGCTTCTGGTTGACGGCGGCGATGTGTTTCAAGGTACGCCCTATTTCAACTTCTATCGCGGTGAAGTCGAATACAAATCAATGTCGTTGATTGGTTACGACGTGGTCACCCTTGGCAATCACGATTTTGATAACGGTGTGGATGCCCTGGCTGCGGCGATGAAGTTTGCCAACTTCGATTTCGTTTCGAGCAACTACGATGTGCGGGGGACGCCGCTGGAGAATCTGGTGAAGCCGTACGTGGTGCGGACGCTGGGCGGCGTGCGCGTCGGGTTGTTCGGGTTAGGCATCAGTCCCAACAATTTGATAACACCGGACAATTTCAAAGGCGTCAAGCATTTGGATCCGATCCGAATGGCCCGGGGCGTAGTGAAGCTGCTCCGCGGTCAGGAACGATGCCAGCTGGTTGTAGGGATGACGCACCTTGGTTATTACCCGAATCCGAGGGAGGGCGAGATTGGCGATTCGCAAGTGGCGGCCCAGGTGGACGGCATTGATTTCATCGCCGGCGGACACACGCATACCTTCATGAAGGGACCTGTAGTCGCCAAGCAGCCATCGGGTGGCAATACGATTATTTTTCAGGTTGGCAAGAGCGGAATCTATCTTGGCCGCGTTGATCTGAAAATGAGAGACGGAAAAGTCACCGCCTCGGCGGGGAGGTTGCTGGATTTGCGTGATGTTTGATTGATTAACAGCAAACAGCAAACAGCAATCAGCAAACAGCCGGGATGGACTTTGATAACGTAGCACCACTGACCACTGACCACTGACCACTGACCACTGACCACTGACCACTGACCACTGACCACCGCCTATGGCCGACAATCAAACAAGAGACCGCATCCGCGCCTTGGTTCGCGACGTGCTTGACAAGGCGTTACCCGAGGATGCCGGCGGAACGTCGAGCCCGGCGCCGACGGCGACGCGTTTCATCGATACCGCGCCGACGAGTCCGGTAACCAATACCGAAGGTAGTGGAGCGCGCGACGAATCATCCAAGTCTGTGATCACGGAGGACGACGTACGCGACCTCGAGCGAGGTGCGACGTTGCGTATTGCTGAAGGCGCGCGCCTGACTCCACTCGCCGCAGACATTGTGAGCGAGAAGGGAATCGAAATTGTCCGCCGCGTGCCGCGCCGCGGTTCGAAGACGTCTAAGATGGTTTCAGTGGGCTCTGATCATGGCGGGTTCAAGATGAAGGAAGATTTGAAATCTCATCTAAGCGAGTTGGGCCATCAGGTCCACGACTTTGGTACCAACTCGGAAGATGCGGTTGATTATCCGGACTTTGCATACGCCGTGGCCAGGAGCGTTTCAGAAGGCGCCGCGGATCTGGGGATCATGATCGACGGGGCCGGCGTTGGCAGCGCAATGACGGCGAACAAAGTGCCTGGTGTGCGCGCCGCCGCGTGCTATTCGGTCAAAGTTGCTAAGAACTCGCGCGAACACAACGATGCGAATGTGTTGACGCTCGGGAGTGGAACTATCACAAGCGCTGAGATGCGCGAGATTGTTAGCGCCTGGTTGTCCACCGAAATCGCCGAGGACCGCCACCGGAAGCGAGTCGCCAAGATTAGCGCCATTGAGCGCCAGTATTCCCGTTAGAAGTTTTAGTCGAGCGAATAGCTTTGCACAACAAGTGATCAAAACCACTTCTCCCTTTGGGGGACGGTCAGTGGAGAGGGCCTGGACGCGCTTAACCCCCACCCCAACCCTCCCTCAGTGGTGCAGCGGTCAATAGCCGGAAAGACGACACCCTGCACGCGTGCTAGAATGCTGGCGATGAAGCTAATTATTCTTCTCTCGATTTTCTGCATCGGTTGCGTGACTGGCATCGGTCAGCAGCCGGCCTCTCGAGATGTGCAACCGGAGTCCGGGGTTTGGGCTAATGCAGCGCCTGCCGATGCGGGGTTCAAGATTCTCATGCCGGGCAAGGCGGAAAAGACGACCCGACCCGTCGCTTCACTCCCGGGCGTCGAAAACCATGTGCTCCTGCTTCAAACAGACCTCGCTGCCTACATGGTGTCGTATGTACAGTTTCCTTCAGACGTGACCGATCCCGTTGCGATCAAAACGCTACTTGATCGCGGCCGCGAGGGCGGACTCAAGTCGAGCAAGGGCGAATTAAAAAGCGAAAAAGAAGTTACCTTAGACGGACATGCCGGAAGAGAATGGGTAATCACGCTGCCGTATCACCAGAATGGCACAGCGAGGGCCTACTGGGTCCGGAATCGACTTTACCAAACTCTCTTCATTGAACAGTCGGGTTCAGCCGAAACACCGCAACTTCAAAGACTCCGTCAGGATGCCAGAATCAGGTTTCTCGATTCGTTTGAATTAAGCGCCGGCAGTAAATAGGACTATTCGCGAGAAAATGAACAATCACGGTTCGCACAATGGCGACATCGACTCGCTAATCGAACAAATCACTGATGCCATAGTCGCTCGCCTTAACGGCGATGGCGATCATCAGGCGGGAATGTGCGGCTGCACTTCGGAATGTTTTAACCGCTGTCCCGAACGGATGCACCGCATCGTTGACGCGGGCGCCGCGCGTATCGGCCTCGTGCTTGGCGAAACATCCTCCGCAAAAGATTGGGCCAGCCTGATTGATCACACGCTGTTGAAACCGGAAGCCACTGATGAAGATATCAGGAAGCTCTGCGAAGAAGCGGCGCGCTATCGTTTTGCTTCCGTGTGTGTAAACCCCACCTGGGTGCGTGCCGCCGCTTGTAATCTTCAGGGTTCAGGCGTTCCCGTTTGTACGGTGATCGGATTTCCACTGGGCGCAACGCTCTCCGATGTTAAGGCTTATGAAGCACGCCGCTCGATTTTTGATGGCGCGCGCGAAGTAGACATGGTGATAAATGTCGGAGCGCTTCGCAGCGGTGACGATTGCCTCGTGGAACATGACATCCGCGCAGTCGTTGAAGTGGCCCATGAATACAATGTGACCTGTAAAGTGATCATTGAGACTGCGCTCTTGAACGACGATGAAAAGGTGCGCGCATGCGTGGCTGCCAAAAACGCGGGTGCTGATTTCGTCAAGACTTCGACGGGTTTTGCGAAGGGCGGTGCCACCGTCGCTGACATCGCCTTGATGCGACGAACTGTCGGCGCCGGCCTGGGTGTGAAAGCATCGGGCGGCGTGAAGGGCCTTGAAGATGCGCGCGCTTTGGTCCAGGCCGGCGCCACTCGCATCGGCGCCAGCGTCGGCGTAAAGATTGCGCAGGAAGCTGCCGGTGCAACGCCGGTGGCGAGCAGTTCAAGCGCTTACTAACTCCAGACATTCAATTAGAAACGGGAGCGATAGCGATCGGCAAGATCATCGCCGGACGTGTCCTGCCAGTTGATCACCCGGTTCCTTTCGATCCCGGGTCTGACGGCAGTGTCCTAATTTGAATTCACAGCGCCACCGCTAGGTTCTCTGCGACTCTGCGGTGAGTATGCTCGCGGGGAATTTACCGCCGAGCCGTAGAGGCCGCTGAGATTGCGCAGAGAAAACTAAAATAGGACACTACTGGGTCTGACTTCTTCCTTGAAACCTTCACGCCTTTGCGTCTATGCTCGTCTCTTAGCTTTTCCAAATCAGGTCAGTGTGAATAACCGATGCCAGCAAAAAGAAACCTGCTTGCGGTAATCCTCGGTGGCGGCGCCGGAACTCGTCTCTTTCCGCTCACCCAGCAACGGTCGAAGCCTGCTGTGCCACTTGGCGGCAAATACCGACTCGTTGATATCGCCATCTCAAATTGCATTAACTCCGACGTCTTTAAGATGTTTGTGTTAACGCAATACAACTCGGCTTCGCTGAACCGCCATATCGCGCAAACCTATCGTTTTTCTCAGTTCTCAGCAGGCTTTGTAGATATTCTTGCTGCCGAACAAACTCCCGATAGCCCGCATTGGTATCAGGGGACTGCCGACGCGGTGCGCCAGGTTTTGCCCCACATCGCTGACTGGGGAATCGATACACTGCTCATACTCTCGGGCGATCATCTCTACACGATGGACTACCGGCAATTTCTCACGCGCCATTGGGACAGCGATGCCGATGTGACGGTGTCCGTCACGCCGTGCGATGAGGCGGCCGCAACCGATTTTGGTTTGCTGAAAGCTGACGCGAGCGGCCGCATTGTTGAGTTCAAGGAAAAACCGAAGGGTGATGAGCTGCAATCCATGCGCGTCGACACAACCCAGCTCGGCCTAAATGCCGCGGAGGCAGTCGCGCGGCCGTTTCTGGCGTCAATGGGAATCTACGTTTTCAAATACGATCGGCTTGAGCAGTTGTTAAAGGACGATCCGGGCGGGCTGGATTTTGGTCGTGAAATAATCCCCAGCGCAATCAAGGGCGGGAAAGTGGAAGCATTCCTATTCAATGGGTATTGGGAAGACATTGGGACCATCAGCGCGTTTTACCGTGCAAACCTGGATCTGACCTCAAAGATTCCAAAGTTCAATTTGTTTGACTCCGAAGCTCCAGTGTTCACTCGCGCGCGTTACCTGCCGCCGTCGAAGATCGAGGAGTCGCAGATTCGCGACTCGATCGTCAGTGACGGTTGCATCATTACCGGCGCTGCGATCACGACTTCAGTAGTTGGCTTACGAAGCAGAATTTCCCGAAACGTGGTGGTCGACTCTTCCTTTCTCATGGGCGCTGACTACTATCAGACTTTCGAAGAAATGGGTGATGACCTGGCCAAAGGATTACCTCGCGTGGGTATTGGTGACGGGACTGTTATCAACCGGGCCATCATCGACAAGAATGCGCGTATCGGTAGCGGGGTAAAACTCGTCAATGAGGCGCGGGTAAGGGAAGCGGACGGCCCGGACGGTTCTTACTACATTCGTGACGGGATCATCATCGTTCCGAAAAACGCAGTGGTAAAAGATGGAACGGTAGTTTAGAAGTGACGGCGACGCAAACCGTTTAGATTGCGTTGCACCATCGCACGACTATTTGGAAGGGAAGACGCAAACCAACAGTTTGCGTTACAGCTGAGGTTGTTGTGGCTATTGGGTGGGGCAAGAGCTTTGAGGAGCAGGTGGAAGAGGCAAATCAGCGCGCTTCCGAAAAGAAGGCTCCGCGAATCCCGGTCGAAGATCGCGCCAAGCAGCAACGACTTGAATCGATTAGCTTATCTCGTTCTCGCATTGAGCAGCAGCTGGAAAGGGCGGTGCAGCCGGCACACCGCGCTATGTTGATGAAAGCTTTGCAGGCAATTGAACAGGAAGCTGAGGAACTCGAGTCCGAGTCGGCGAATAGCGTACCCTAAATCCTATCAATACCGCGTCGCCTTAATGTAAAGCCTTAGGTAACGTCAACCCCTAACAGTTCACTTAATTCTTTAGGTCATATCGCCTAGCCCTGCAAATGCCTCAAAAGACCGCAACTCGTGATTACCATCCAGCCAGAGTGGAGCGATCCAATTACCCGCGAGCGAAGACTAGGAAATCTTCGGTTCGGCTGGTGATCCCGAAAAACAAGACCGGCCTTGAACTTGAAGTGGAAGGGAAGGTCGTCAAGCTAACGAACCTGGGAAAACCGTTCTGGCCCGAGTTGGGAATCACGAAACGAGACCTGCTTCAATATTACGCGGACGTAGCCCCGGTGCTGTTGCCGCACATCTCAGATCGCGCGATGGTGATGAAGCGTTATCCAAACGGCGCGGCCGGCGATTTCTTCTTTATGAAACGCGCGCCATCGCCTCGCCCCGAATGGATAGAGCTTTGTCACATCCAACACTCATCCGGAAATATTATTGATTTTCCCATGGTGCAGGATCTGGCGTCGCTGCTCTGGGTGATTAATCTGGGCTGCATCGACTTGAATCAATGGTATGCGCGCTGCGACGATGTTGACCGGCCCGATTATCTTCACTTCGATCTCGACCCTGTGCCCGGTGCTGGTTTCGAAAGGGTGATTGAAACTGCGCTGATGGTGCGGCAGGGCCTGGAGGCTTTGAAGATGCCTTCGTACGCGAAAACCACTGGTTCGAAGGGCATCCACGTTTACGTTCCGATTGAACGAGGCCCCACGCAGAAGCAGGTTTGGGGATTCGCAAAGGAGTTTGCCCATGCGCTGGCGGCGCAGGCGCCAAAGTTAGTAACTGCGATTTACGTAGTAGCAAAGAGGCCAAAGGGAAGGGTGCTCGTGGATTACAACCAGAACGCCTGGGGCCGCACACTCGCATCGATTTACTCGATTCGTCCTCGTACGAAACCTTCCGTGTCGACACCGGTGGAATGGTCGGAGCTCGAGCGGGGGTTGAGCATTGACGACTTTACTATGAAGAACGTGCCGGCGCGGGTTCGAAAGTTGGGTGATCTGTGGAAACCTCTGCTGGCGAAGCGTGGGCGATTCAAACTTGAAGTTTATCTTTAAGGTAGCGTTTGAAGGGGCTGATGCTCGTCAGCGATTCTCACGGTTGATTGAGGTAGAACCTGAGAGGTCGGCGAGTAGACAGTTGAGAGAAAGCCTTAGCTGGGAGCGCAGGCATCCTGCCTGCAGTGAGGCGGGTCTTTCCCGCCGGACAATTCTTACGACCTGATTTCGCGCCAAGGGCGCTCACTGCAGGCAAGATGCCTGCGCTCCCAGCTTGGCGGCAGCAATGACTGAACAACCTCAAGTGTTGGTTAAAGAGGACCCGCTTCGAGTATGGACTGTGGGCCATTCAACCCGCTCGGCCGATGAGTTCAGTTCAATACTCATGGCTCATCAGATCGCTTGTTTGGTTGACGTGCGAAGTTTTCCCGGCTCCCGTCGCTATCCACAGTTCAACAAACCCGAGCTAAAGC
Source organism: Pyrinomonadaceae bacterium (assembly GCA_963724185.1). Lineage (GTDB taxonomy): Bacteria > Acidobacteriota > Blastocatellia > Pyrinomonadales > Pyrinomonadaceae > PSRF01. Next base: position 2,326,871 of record CAVRTN010000004.1, read on the forward strand.
AGAATCTTGAGGATGCTGGGATTCTTTATTCCCACATCGTGGAATTGGGCGGACGCCGCCGGCCCACCAAAGATTCAAAGAACACTGCCTGGCAGAACGCATCGTTTCGAGCTTATGCGGATCATACGGCGACCGCAGAGTTTGAGAAGGGAATCAGCGAATTATTGGGGCTGGCTAAGTCAAAGCGGACGGCGGTGATGTGCGCCGAAGCGCTTTGGTGGCGGTGTCACCGAAGCCTAATAGCGGATTTTCTCAAAGCAAAGGGCGTGGAAGTGATTCATATTATCGACGCCCGGAAGACCGAGATTCATCCTTACACCTCGGCGGCGCGAATTATCGATGGGGAGTTGTCGTATGAGGGACTTCTCGTGGGGTGAGGGGCTATCCGCAGATTACGCAGATTACACAGATTTGCTTTCTCAACAGCTAGGTTCCCATGCGATGGGAAGGGCAAAGCTGGGAGTCGGTGGTGAATCTGCGTAATCTGTGTAAGCTGCGGATAACAAAGTTAAGGTAGAAGATTAGCTTCCTTTGCTGTGCCAAACCTTCTTCTTGCTCCCCTTCTTGCGCCGCTTCACGCCCGTGCGTCGGGGGATCTTTTTGGGGTCGCCAGTGGCCGCCTTCTTTACGTCGCCCCCTTCGTCTTCAGCAATTTCCGCGAGCGTTCGTCGCGTCAGGATGGATGCCGGGGCAATCTCCGTGACTTCTTCCTCCGTGGTGTAATAATCGCGATGCTTCAGCAAAAGCCACTGCCGGTCTCTAGTTCGCACCAGAACCCATGAACCCTTTAGCTTCTCGCCGTTCAAGGAAAACTTTAACTCTCCCTTGCGGATCGCCGCACTCACATTGTCAGTGTTCTCAGGTTCGTAGGTTCCATAATCCCACACCATAACTGTGCCGCCGCCATACTCGCCTTCAGGTATCACACCCTCAAAGTCGGCATAGTCGACCGGATGATCCTCCACCTGCATTGCCAGACGCTTAACGGTGGGATCGAGCGAGGGTCCCTTGGGAACGGCCCATGACTTTAATACTCCGTCAGCTTCCAGCCGGAAGTCGTAATGGAGCGCTGAGGCGCGATGCTTTTGAATCACGTAGATTCGGCCGGACTTCGTGCTCTTCTTCTCAGGTCCCGGTTCGGGAGTCTTATTGAAGCGGCGCTTCTTTTTATATTCAGTCAGCGAAGCCATAAACTTGCGGTTGGTCCTTAGGTTAATCAGTCAAAGTTGATGTGATTCCTTAACTATGACACTGGATCGGGAATCGGTATTTAGTTCGCACACTGGCCTTAAACCTCACGCGAGGCCGATCACTGACTCCGAGCAATTGCCAGTTCAACCGGAACGTCATCTGCCGTTTGATCGAAAAGCTCCGTTTGAACTGGATCCAATCCCAGCGCTTCACGAACCCTGCCGAAGCTGCGACGGTGAATTGGAAGGGCGCCAAGTTCCTTCAACAGACGGCAATGCTCGGGTGTTGGGTAACCCTTGTGTGATGCGAGACCATAGCCCGAGTAGAGGGCGTCCAACTCCAGCATGTGTGCGTCGCGAGTTGTTTTGGCAATAATCGATGCCGCGGCAATCGAAGCGGACAAGGCATCCCCGCGAATGATGCCTCGCTGTGGCGACGGACAATGCGGAATCCTCCGAGCATCAACCAACACAAAATCGGGAAGGCAGGTGAGTCCCTCTACCGCACGGCGCATCGCCAGCAGGCCGGCGTGATAGATATTTATCTGGTCGATCTCCTCGACCTCTGCAAAACCCACCGCCCAGCACACCGCGTCGCGTTTGATTTGAACCGCCAATTCCTCGCGAGTTTCATGATCGAGAATCTTCTTGGAGTCGTTTAGTCCGCGCAGCTTGTAGTTTTGGGGAAGAATCACTGCACCTGCGACCACGGGTCCGGCGAGGGGCGCCATGCCGGCTTCATCTACACCGGCAATTAATGAGTAGCCTTGTTCCCAGAGCTCTATTTCAAAACGAAGGAGCGTGTGCAGTCGCTGGCCTTCGGAACGGTTGCTGCGATAGCGCGCGCGAATCCGCTTCGCCAATTGATGCGCACCCTGGCGCGTGTCAATTTCGAGGGCCTCAAGCAAACCTTTAGGTACGGACCGGCGACGATCCAAAAAGATCTCTCGCAGTTCTGGTATCGACTTACTGAGTAAGACTTCTAGCGACGGCATATTTTCTTGTTAACGAAGGCAAACCAGGGTTTTCGCAGAAATGGTATTCTAGACGAAAGTTGCGGCTCCGCGAACCGGAGCGAAATAAAAAACATAACCACCGCGAGTAAAAACGTTGGATCAACAGGCGACATCAATGAATCGGTTTCGTTGGATGGGATGGCTGCCTTTGGTCTTCTTTCTTAGTCAGGCAATTCACTATTGGCATATTCGTGAGTTTGGGCAGGTTTTCTGGATGTGCAACATCGGAAACCTGGTGCTCGCGTTAGGCATATTTCTGAATAAGAGGACCGTTATTCGCGTGGCGGCCATTTGGATGGTTCCCGGAGTGTTGGTATGGATCGCCTACGTGGTTCCGAGCTGGGGAATCTTGTTTACCGGGCAGGCGAGCCTGGGGCAACTATTTGGAATTCTTTCCTCGACGCTGGCGCATCTTGGAGGCTTCTCGGTTGGGATGCTGGTTCTGCGCCGAGTGCGAATGGACGGTCGCGCCTGGCTTTTTGCCTTCGCCTGGTATTTCGTCCTTCAACTAATTTCGCGGATTTTGACGCCCGCTCCCATGAACGTCAACGTAGCTCACCAGATTCAAGCCGGGTGGGAGCAATCATTTGCTGCCTATTGGAAGTTTTGGGTGGTGCTGACCGTGCTGGTAGGGATTTGCTTGTGGGTGTTGGCGACGATTTTGAAACTAGTCTGGCCCACAGAGCCTGAGGGCCTGGATTTTGCCCAAAGATCGGTTAGCGATCCAGGGCCGACGAGCAGCGAATCCGGAGTTTAGGACTTAGACCAGTTTTCGTTAGGCTCAATCCCGCCTGTTATCGCAGCACCTGTCTTGCCGAACGATCCGCCACCAACTTCTTCTGTAGCACCGGAGCGTTTCTCTGGGCGGCGGTATCGGTCTGCGTATTCGAAGGATTGAAGATATAGGTATCGCGTGTACGAACGGCAAGATTGGGTTGATTCACGCGGACCTTCACATGCCTGCGCTGTCCGGCGCTGGCTGGAGTCTTTGGATAATAGCCAAGGCTGTACTGGCGCCGGAGTTCATCGGCAATGTTACCGAACGCAGACGACAGGCTGTGGGTAGAATCGGCCTCATAATTTCGCGCGCCCGTTCTCTCGGCGATATCGCGCAGGTAGCGGGAGCCGATGTCATATTCATGCCGGCTGGTGCCGCTTCCACCGGAGCCTCCGCCCGTACCGCCACCGCCGTTTCCGCCCGAGCCGCTACCTTTCTTGTTCAGGATGGCTCCGAATATGTCAATCACGAGTTCGACTGGCGAGTTACTCGCTCCGCCGCCGCCTCCCCCGGAGCCCGGCCACGATTTACCACGCGAACCAGAGCGTGAATAAGTGTCGTACTGAACCGGATAGATCAGTGCGTCCAATTCTTCTGCGTCGCGCAGGTTGCTATCAAACGATGCCCGCTTGCTGGTTGTGTCCACGCCATCCGTAAAAAGGACCACAGCCTTGCGACCCGAAACACGATTCAAGTGTTGGTTTATCACCATGTCTACTGCGTCATACAGCCGGGTTCCGCCGCCTGGATGAGTTCGCCTGATCGCATCACGCAGGCGGTAGCGATCACTGGTAAAATCCGCCAGCACGTTTATTGATTCGTCGAACGAAATCACCATGACGCGATCGTCACTGCGAAGCTGATTTACAAAAGCAATAGCAGCGTCCTGAATTTCGTCGATTCGAAAACGGGTCGAGCCGCTGGTGTCGAGCATCAGGACGACTGAGAAGGGTTTATCAACGGCGGAAAAAAACGCGACCGTTTGCTCTGTACCGTCTTCCCAGAGTCGAAAATCTTCTTTGCGAAGATTAGGAATGTATTTACCGTCGCGGTCCATCACACTGACTGGCAACGTGACGAGAGTGGTATCCACTCGGATAACGTCTCCGGCGTCAACCTCTTCATTCCCAGTCGAGACTGGCGTAGTTTTATCGTTGCTGGATTGCTCTCCCGCGGACCGGTTACTTCCTCCCAATACCGGAGGGCGAGAGGGAGTGGATGTTCTCGGTGACGTTGATGGCGCCGCCGCACCGGATGTTGTTACCTGTGGGCTTTGTCCAACTCGACGTTGCCGCGTCTGCGCGTGGAGTGCTGCGGCGGCAGTCAGGAGCACGGAGAGCAATAAGAAAGACGCAAATCTCTTCATGGCAAAGTCCTTAATTGTTAACAATCACAGGCAAATCGGTCTGGCTCAACGAAAACTGCACATTCGCGCAGGTTTGATGCACAAGTAAAGGAAGAGATGCACGCCAGACCGGAAGGAGGAGAGATCTTGCACTTGCAAGATAACGGGATCAGCGGATTTCATCAAGGTGAAAACTCCGCGCTTGTCGCGACAACCAGGGAATTATGAGATTATCCAGCCCTTAAATGCGAATCATTCGTCGCCTACACTACTGCTGGTCGCTATTTGTTGCGGCCACGCTCCTGCTAATCTTCGGTCCGCCAGTCCTGCTGGTCGCCTGGCTCAGAAAGAAACATGAGCTGGTTTACCCATGGGCGCTTTTCGGTGCTCGCAACTGGCTCCGTTTAAGCGGAATGGCGGTCGAGGTCAGCGGGCGTGAATATCTCAACCCCCATCAAACCTACGTCTTCATCGCCAACCATCGATCCTACTTGGACACTGCCACGCTTTTCGCCTACACCGGCCGGCGGCTTGGTCTGCTCGGGAAGAAGGAATTGCTCAAAGTCCCGATCCTCGGATACGGGATGGGCTTCGTGAACATCATGGCGATTGATCGATCCAATCGTGAACGGGCACTGGAGACAGTGGAAGCGGCGACGGCGCGGATTCGTTCCGGCCGATCGTTTGGAGTATTCGCCGAGGGCACGCGCGCCAAGCCAGGCGAGTTTCTTCCTTTCAAGAAGGGCGCGTTTTACATGGCCGCACAGGCCGGCGTGCCAATCGTTCCAATAGCGATCAAAAACACCGACTACCTGATGGGAAAAGGAACCGGAGAAGCGCGTCCGGGTATTATTCAAATGGTGATGCTGCCACCCGTTTCAACTGAAGGTGTTTCCAGTGATGAAGACGTTAAGCGACTGATCGGCATAGTTCATGAATTGGTTGGCAAGGAACTGGCCGAGTGAAATCTTACGAACGTTATTCTCGCAAAAAACGCCTGTTGACGACGGCGTGAACCGGACAGCAAAAAAGCCCTCCCTGGAGGGGCGGGCTTTTTAGCGAAGCCGAATGAAATCGACTACGGTTTCTTCTTAGGCGTTGTCGCCGGAGGCTTCGTGTCCTTCTTCGGTGCATCAGGATCATCAATCTCGATGATCTTGACTTTGGCCCGAGCGAGTTGAAAGTCGGTGTATTTCACTCTCATTCTCACGTGTAGAGTGCTTCCGTTGTCGAAGAGCAGTTCCTCATCCGCGTATGAGTAAGTGGGGAACCAATAGCGTCCATCAATCTGTTCGCGGTAGGTTTCCACCATCGGAAACTTGTTGTCCTTCGTCTCCGGAACTCCCTTGCCGCGGGTCTTCACAATCTGTAAATCCACTTCATCAACCCAGATGCGGCCCATAAAGAAACGCTCTTTGGTTTTCTTCGGATTGGGCATGATCTTCGGCGAGACGTCGAAGACATGTAGAGTCAGCTCGTCGATTTTTTCCTTGCCGACATATTTGAAATCATACTTGTCGGCCTTGGCCGGTTCGAGGGCAAACGGCGAAATCCCGCCGAGGTCGTCAATGTCCTCCTGCGTAATTGATTGAAACGACGGCATGGGAAACCTGGTGATCTTTTCGTAACGCGTGCCGTTATCATCGAAGGTGAACAGGGATTCGCGATGGTATTCGCCGGTTACTTGTCCGCCCATGCCGAGGCTCTGCATAAGGGCGTCACGTTTAAATGAGTATTCGAGCAGTGCTGCTCGAAACTGGGCTTCCTTGGCTGTGAAGGTACTGATTATGCGGTCAATCTCCGACGGAGAAAGAGATCCGGCGCTCATGGCATTGCCCGAGCTTCCCTGGCCAAAGGCGGCGGCAGCTGTGGCGAGGAGGAGGAAAACTAGTCCGAGCACGGTTTTTGGGGCTTTTTCGGGAGTTCTTCGCACAATACGAGTAATGCTTCTCATGAAGGACCTCAACAGAATAACTTGAATAGGCTCAACCTCAGATGCCCTAAGAGAAACGGATGTTGCCCTGCCGAGGCGGCTCTCAGGAGGCAAAGTCGACAGTGACGCGATTGGGGATGATGCCTTTTTCAAAGCCCTGGCTGAGCAAGAGTTGCACAGCTTCGCGGCCCCGCTCGGTGTAATCCAGAGTTAGATCGTTAACCCACATTGCGACGAAGCGGTCGGCAAGACCAGGCTCCATGTCGCGAGCAAACTGCATCGCGTATTCCAACGCGTCTTCACGGTTATCCAGCGAATATCTAATGCTCCTCCGAAGACAATCGGAAACCTCGGCGATTACTTCCGGTCCAAGGTTGCGGCGAATTACATTCCCGCCCATTGGCAACGGCAGGCCCGTCGTCTCATGCCACCATTCGCCCAGATCCAAAATCTTGTGCAACCCCATTGACTCATAGAAAAGCTGTCCTTCATGAATCAACAGGCCGGCGTCGCAGCGTCCGCTTTGTACCGCCTCGATTATTTTGTCAAACGGAACGACTTCGTATTGGAAGTCTGAGTTGAAAATTCGCAGGGCGAGAAAAGCACTCGTCAGTTTGCCGGGCATCGCAATCTTCAGCTTCGAAATGTCCTCGAGGTCTTTCGCTTCTCGTGAGACCAGTATTGGTCCATAGTTATCGCCGATGGAAGCGCCATGAGGCAGCAGAATGTATTGGTCGGCGATGTAGGCATATGCGTGAAAGCTAATGGCGGTAACATCGTAAGTCCCGCGAAACGCTTCTTCGTTCAGCGTCTGAATGTCTTTGAGGACATGAGTAAAACTCAGACCACCCGTATTCAGCTTGTTCGTTGCCAGTCCGTAAAACATGAAAGCGTCATCGGAATCAGGCGAATGGGCGACAGAAATTGTGCGTGTTGCAGAAAGTGTTGGCATGAATGTTTAATCGTTTAGTCGAACTAACTAGACCAGGCTCACGCTGCTTGGCGCATCTTTGCGTACGATAGGGTTATAAACAGTGTCTCGCTCAACTGCTTCAAACCCGGAGTCTTCAATGAGTGTAACCAGATCACTGCGCGACATCTTCACTTCGTTATTAGCTTCGATGGAATAACTTTCGGACAGCTCGCCGCCTTCAGTTATAGTGCCGTCAATATCGTTGGCGCCAAAATGCAGAGCAACCTGAGCCAGGTGCTTACCAAGCATCACCCAGTAAGCCTTAATGTGATCGAAGTTATCCAGGATCAGACGGGATACCGCCATGGTCTTTAGCGAATCAACGCCGGTGGGACCAGGCAAGTGGGCCAACTGCGTCTTCTCCGGATAAAAAGCGAGCGGGATGAGGCACTGAAAGCCGTGTGACAGGTCCTGCTGGGTGCGCAGGCGCAGCAGGTGGTCTACCCGATCCTCGATCGATTCAATGTGTCCGTAAAGCATCGTGGCGTTGGTCTTGAGGCCCGCGGCGTGCACTTTTCCAGAAAGTTCAAGCCAGCGATCGGCATCACACTTATGCGCACAAATCATCGACCGGGTCGGTTCGCGAAAAATCTCTGCGCCACCGCCAGGACATGAATCAAGACCTGCATCGATTAGCTTTTGAATCACGTCTTCGTCGCTCATCTTGTAGAAATGCGCGAAGTGGTCAAACTCGACCATGGTAAAGGCTTTCAAATGCAGCTGCGGATAATGCTGTTTCAGCCCCGACAGCAAATCAGTGAAATAACTAAAAGGCAGTTTAGTGTTGAGCCCGCCAGTAATGTGTAGCTCGGTCGCGCCTTCTTTAACAGCTTCGCCGGCCACGCGCAGGCTGTCGTCAATATTGTGCGTGTAAGCATCAGGCTGGCGCGGAGTGCGATAGAACCCGCAAAACTTGCAATCGGCGTAACAGACGTTGGTTGGGTTGAGATGACGGTTAACGTTGAAGTAAGTCGTCCGTCCGTGCTTTTTGCGCCGCACACTGTCAGCGAGCTTGCCCAACGCGAGTAGATCTTCGGTCAGGTAGAGCGCGACGCCATCTTCAAACGAAAGCCGCTCGCCGCGTTCAACCTTTTCGGCGACGGCAGTCAATTTTGGATCAAAAGAAAAGTTCATAAACGGGTCCTGAAGAGCGCTGCTCCTCCAAATGTTAAGAAGAGAATTACGCTCACGAAAGCATTAGTGGTAAAAAAAGCTGCGTTCAACCGGCTCAAGTCATCGGCGCGAACCAGACGATGTTGATAGACCAGCAAGGCCGCGGTCGCAACGACGCCAATCAACGCGAAAATCCCGAGCTCGGTTATCCAGTATAGAGCAATCAGGGCGGCAAATGCGCCAACATGAAAGAGCCGCGCGATTAACAGAGAATTGCCGATACCAAAGCGACGCGGGATCGAATGTAGTCCAGCTTGCCGATCGAAATCGTAATCCTGGCAGGCGTATAACACATCGAAGCCTGCGGTCCACAACAAAACCACGAGCGAAAGCAGAAGCGGCACTGGACTATCAATCGCGCCACGCACCGCGATCCATGCGCCGGTGGGCGCAATAGCGAGACACCATCCAAGCAATACGTGCGACAGCAGCGTCCATCTCTTGGAAAACGAATAGAGCAAAAGACTAGCCAGTGCGACGGGCGCGAGAATCAACGTCAGCCGATTAAGCATCGCGGCGGCGACCAGAAACACTATTGTCGCCACGCCGGTAAAAAACCAGACAAAAGCCACCGACAATTGGCCGGCCGGAATCGCGCGCGACGAGGTGCGGGGATTTGCGGCGTCGAATTTTCGATCCACTATCCGGTTGAAAGCCATCGCAGTGGAACGGGCGCCTACCATTGCCACAGTGATCCAAAGTAACTGCCGGAGAGAGGGAAGCCCATTCGCAGCCAACACGGTTCCCAGAAATGCAAACGGCAACGCAAAGAGCGTGTGCTCAATTTTGATCATTTCGAGGGTCGTGCGAATGTTTTTGAGAAGCGTCGGCATAGGTGGTGTTCGCGCTATTCTTCGTCTGTGCCTACGAGTTCGGCGACGTTTTCGTTCAATCCTTGCCACTCCGTCCGGCGAGAGTGTGGCAGTCCCAGGTGATCTAATACGCGAAACACGAAGTGGTCCACCAGGGCCTCAATTGTTTGGGGACGATGATAAAAACCTGGACTCGCCGGAATAATTTGCGCGCCCGCGCGTGACAACCGGAGCATGTTTTCAAGGTGGATTGCGTTGTACGGTGTCTCGCGGGGAACGAGCACAAGTTTGCGTCGCTCCTTTAGCGTGACGTCTGCCGCTCGATGGATCAGGTTTGTGCCGGCGCCCGAGGCGATTGCTCCGAGCGTGCCCATTGAACAAGGCACGATGACCATGCCTTCCTGCGGATGCGAACCGGATGAGGGCCTGGCCGCGATGTTGTCGAGACGGTGGAGATGGACCATTCGCGACTCTGGCGGCAGGCCCAGCCACTCATTAATTCCGCGGTTATCACTTCCAAAATCAAAACCTAATTCGACGCGAGCCACCGTTCTCGCTGCGTCGGACACGATCAGGTTGATTCGCTCCACCACGCCACTGCGAGCCATGTGGAAGAGTGTGCGCTGTGCGTAAATCGCGCCCGATGCGCCGGTGATTGCTACTGTGAATTCCATGTTTTTGGTGATTGGGATCTTACTTGGCAGCCAACCCCAGCGCAAGCGAGCGAATTCCAGGCGTTAAGTGGGGCAATTGACTAGAATGAAGCACAAAATTACCGGGGGCCGGAGGACTATATCCTCGCATGCCCCCGGTCTGAAGTTGCCCCCTTAGAAGACCCTCAGAAGAACAACGTGTAAAGCAGTCGGTTCGGCGAACCCGTCCCTGCGTTCGTAACAACGCCCGTAGTCGCATTGTTGACGAGAGCGTTGCGGATCGTAGTGGAAGAAGCCGACGGATTGGCCTGCTTGTAGAGGGCGGCAGCGCCCGCGACGTGTGGCGAGGCCATCGAAGTTCCACTCAACGTGGCGGTAGCAGTGTTTGACGTATACCAGGAAGAAATAATTGACGACCCCGGCGCGAAAATATCGAGACAGGTGCCAATGTTGGAGAACGACGAACGCGCGTCAGTACTTGTCGTCGAGCCCGTGGTGATGGCGTTAGCGGCGCGCGCGGGCGAAGTGTTGCAGGCGTTGGCGCCGTTATTGTTGCCCGCAGCGACGGCGATGGTCACGTTGGCGTTGTGCAGATTGTTAACGGCAGTATCGAGCGCGGTCGAAATGCCGCCGCCGAGGCTCATATTAGCCACTGCGGGCGCGATGTGATTTAGTCTCACCCAATCAACGCCGGCGATGACGCCCGAGGTCGAGCCCGAGCCATTGCAGTCAAGCACGCGAACGCCCCGGAGCATCGCGCCCTTGGCTACGCCGTAGGTTGAGCCTCCGACTGTGCCTGAAACGTGAGTGCCGTGGCCGTTACAATCCGCGCCGCTGCCGCCGAAGGCGTCGAAGACGTTTGATGCGCGGCCCCCAAACTGCGAGTGAGTGGTACGAATTCCCGTGTCGATGACGTACACGCGAACGCCCGATCCCGTCCAGTTGTAATTATAGGTTCCGCTTAGTGGCCGGTTGCGCTGGTCGATGCGGTCAAGACCGTAGGGCGCGTTGGTCTGAGTGACATCAGCAGTCATCACCGAATCCTCCTCGACCAGTGCGACTCTAAAATCGAGACTCAAAGCCTCAGCGTCGGCTTCGGACATCTCGACTGAAAAGCCATTGATTGCATTCTTGTAAACGTGCTTGATCTTACCCTTGTGGCGAGAGGCCAGATCGTCTGCAACGTAATCGGCTATCGAGTAGGGCCCTTTTTCGCCGACGACGGAATCGTCAAGCATGACGATGTAGCTGTTTTGTATCTTGTTGGCTTTCTTTTGTACTTTTCCTTTCTGCCCCGCGCTTCGCGTTGGACTCGAAGCAAAGAACATCAAACAGAAAAGCGCGACAGTAAGGAACACGGCAGTTTTCTTCATGTTGTCTCCTTTAGAACTGTAGGTGGAACGTGGGTGCCGCCCGCATTCGGCGCAAAGGGGTGGTGCGGGAAGATGAGGCCGTGATTAAGATAAATCGCCTGACGCTTATTAAAGGCGGACACCTGCGAGACCCGCGACGCGCGAGATTAATGATCACGAAGGCAGCGTGACGCTTGTCCGGCGAAGACATAGGTGAACCTGTTCGTAAGGAGCGAATGACTGTGAATAAAAAGTCGGGAAAGGGCGAGACCGGAGTATAGCACGACTAAATTTTCATGCAAGAATTTTTGTAAGGACCCGAGCCCTTTGAGCGATCCTTACGCGCTGGACAGCATTTTGCGTTACATTGGAAAGCAAAGATGGACTTAAAGAAACTCGAACAGCTCTTCCGAGCTTGCAAAGATGACGAGCTTGAACCTTCTGAAGCTGCCCGCCAAATTAGCGAGCTTTGTTACGAAGACATCGGCTACGCGCGCGTGGACCACGCTCGCTCATCACGGCAGGGTTTTCCGGAGGTGGTGTTTGGCGCCGGCAAAACTCGGGAACAGGTAGTGGGAATCGTCGAAAGGCTGGTCCAGCATGCGCCGAATGTGATCGTGACGCGCACCGACGAAGCAACGTTTGGTGAAGTGCGAAACATTGTCACGGAGGCCGAGTGGCACCAGTCGGCGGGGTTGATAAGGATTCAAAAAGATCGAACGGAGCGTGGCGTTGGGGAGATTGTTGTAGTGACGGCAGGAACCAGCGATATCCCGGTGGCTGAGGAAGCAGCACTAACAGCAGAAGCCATGGGGAACCGCGTGAAGCGCGTTTGGGACGTCGGGGTCGCGGGAATTCATCGAGTGTTATCGGAACGAAAACTGTTGCAGAGTGCCCGCGTCGCGATTGTCGCGGCCGGCATGGAGGGCGCATTACCGTCAGTGGTTGGCGGGCTGGTTAGCGTGCCGGTGATTGCGGTGCCCACGAGTGTTGGCTATGGGGCGTCATTCGGCGGCGTCGCGGCGTTGTTGGGAATGCTCAACTCCTGCGCCTCAAATGTGACGGTGGTGAATATTGATAACGGATTTGGAGCCGGGTTTGTCGCGAGCCTGATCAATCGACGATGGGAATCCTGTGCCGAGCGAGATGAATAAACTCTGATTTTCCATTTCTCATTTTTCATTTTCCATTGCTGACGACCCGGGCCATAGGGAGCCATGCAGATGAGTGATCGATCAATGCGGCTTGGGTTTGAATATGGCCGAATGCCAAATGGAAAATGTGAAATGGAAAATGATTCAGATCGAGACTACGGCTTAAACCACTACGGATTGATGAGGTTATTCAGTTTCTCCGCCCAGTCCTGATCGAGGTTTTGCAGGATGTTGTATTGCTCCACTGCAGCATCGCGGTTCTTCAAAGCGAGGAACGACCTGCCAAGATTGAAATACGCCTTGCCCAAATCCGGCTTCAGTTGGATCGCTTGCTTAAACGATTCGACCGCGTCAGACATTAGACCCATTTCAAAATAAGCCTCGCCCATATTGTTTGGCACACTTGCGTCGCCCGGCTTCAGCGTGCTGAGGTGTTTGAAAGTTTCAATCGCCTCCGAATACTTCTTCGAACGAAGATAGCGCGAGCCCAGCCGTTCGTATGCACTCGTGTAATCCGGCTTTAAACGAATCGCTTGTTTGTAAGCCTGAATCTCATCATCGGCGCGTCCCCAATCGCGATAAGCGAGGCCTAAAGCATAATAAGCGTCGGCGGCGTTGTAAGGATCGAGACGGATCGACTGCCGGTAGTTTTCCACGGCCTCGCGATACTGCTTCAAATAATAGTTGGCCAGGCCGATGTTGAAATACGACTCGGCTGACGGACGAAGATTGACCGCCTTCTTTGACGCTTCGATAGCCTCGCTATGACGGCCCAGCTTCTCTTTGCAGAATCCCGCCTGGGTCCAGGCTTCCGCATAGTTGCTGTCTGACTCGACTGCCTTTTCGAAATAAGGCAGTGCCTTCTCACAATCGTCTTTGGAAAGAAAACTCAAGCCGTCGCGAAAATACTGAACGGCGCGGGCGCGTTTATTCCTGCTCGAGGCCACCACCAGATCTGAAAGTGAAACCATAGCTCCGCTTTGAAGTTGGGAAATGCGTTCGGAAGGGATCGCAAAATTTATGCTTTGACCGCCGGTGACTTGCAGCGTGGCGACTCCGATTACCTGTCCCTGCATGTTAACCACCGGACTCCCGCTCGAACCGGGCGAGATGGGGGCAGTGATCTGGATGATCCGTCCAAACGTGGGAATGTCTCTCACGGCCGAAACAATCCCATTGGTAACACTGCCCTCGAGGCCAAACGGATTTCCAATTACGACGACACTTTCGCCTTCCTGCGGCGAGGTGCGATCGAGCGGAAGCGGGCGAACCTGATTTGCCGGCGTCTCGACGCGCAGGATTGCAACGTCGCCTTCAGCGTCAACGGCTACCACTCCCTTTACCGGATACACGCGGCCATCGTGAGAATGGATCTCCGCGCGATGCGCATTGTCGATGACGTGACGGTTAGTTACCACGCGGTCGGTGGCGATAAAAAAACCGCTGCCGCGCGAAAGCTTCTCGCCGCGAGCGTCAAAGGTTTCAATCGCCACTGCTGACGGCTTGATTCGTCTAACGAGTTCGGGAAGCAGATCCTGGCCTGCTGTGTTCGGAACAAAGCCGCCAAGAACCAGAAGTGTTAGCAAAACAACTTTCATGAATGAGGGACCGCTTTTGAAAACTAAGAACCGATCACCTGAGCGGCTTTGCCGCCCTCCGCACGGAAGGCGGCAAGCCGCGCGCACCTACGAGCTGCAACCTACAATCCGGCCAGTGCGAGATTCTGAACTCGCGAAACGATGTCGCCGACTTTGACGTCTTCGTTGGTCTTGGTTCTGCGGTCAAAGAGTTCGACGACGCCGTCCGTAACTTTCTTCCCGATCGTGATGCGGTAGGGGATACCGATAAGGTCTGCATCTTTAAACTTCACACCCGCGCGCTCGTCGCGGTCGTCAAGCAGAGCGTCGAGTCCCGCGCGTTGCAAGTCTTTGTAGAGCTTCTCGCCCGTCTCCCGCAACGCCGCGTCTTTCATGTTGGTCACTGTGACGACGCAATCGAACGGCGCGATTGCTTTGGGCCAGACGATCCCATTCTCGTCATGGTTTTGCTCGATGGCCGCAGTGATGATGCGCTCGACGCCGATACCATAACTTCCCATTACGATGGGTGTCGGCTTGCCGTCCTGATTAAGCACCGAAGCGCCCATTGATTCGGAATACTTCGTGCCGAGTTTGAAGATGTGGCCAATCTCCATCGCCTTGTAGACTTCCAACGTACCTGATTCACAGCGCGGGCAATCTTCACCCGATCCAACGCTGCGCAAGTCGGCCCATTGGTCCGGTTTGATATCACGCGCAATGTCTACGCCGCGCAGATGATGATCATCTTTATTCGCGCCGGTCGTCATGTTGCGGCGGTCCTGCAACGCGAGATCAGCGACGATATGGAGCTCAAATTTTGCTTCTTTAGCTCGCTCGCGAGCACCCACGCCCCCAAGACTGCCCGCCCCGGCCCCGAGCAATTCTCGAATTTCTTCAGGGTGCGCCGTCCGAACTGCGGTTGCCCCGAGGTTATCGGCCAGCTTCGTTTCATGTAACTGATGATCGCCGCGAAGGAGCACCAGCACCGGCCGCGGTTCGTTTTCAATCGTCGCAACGTAAACAAGCGACTTGATCTGCCGGTCAGCACTGGCTCCACCAGCGAAAGAACTCAAGTCTTCAATGGTCCGAACGCCGGGTGTGGGAAATTCCTCCGGAGAATCAAATGTCGACTCCTCAACCACAGCCAGAATCCGCGACGTTGCCTTTTCGAGGTTTGCCGCGTAACCGCAGCTCGCGCAGGTTGCAATAAAATCTTCACCGGCGTCCGTCCGCGCGACAAACTCGTTAGATGCCGTACCGCCCATCGCTCCGGAAGAAGCTTCGACGATGGCAAACTTCAAACCGCAACGACTAAAAATCCGTTTGTAGGCTTCTCGCTGATCTTCAAACGATCGATCTAAACCTGCCGCATCAATGTCAAAGGAGTAGGCATCTTTCATGATGAATGTGCGCAGGCGCATCAGACCCGACTTGGGCCGCGCCTCGTCGCGAAACTTCACCTGAATCTGATACCAGACCTGGGGGAGCTGTTTATAAGAACGCAATTCATGGCGAGCGATCGCCGTAAAAATTTCCTCATGCGTCATTCCCAGACACATGTCTCCGTCTTTGCGGTCCTTCAGGCGAAACATCTCGGCGCCAATCGCGTCCCAGCGGCCCGACTCTTTCCAGATCTCCGCGGGATGCAAAGCAGGCAAATAAAATTCCTGACCGCCGACGCGATTCATCTCATCGCGCAGGATCTGCATGATCTTTAGGGCGATGCGCTGCGCCATCGGCAGGTAGGAATAAATTCCCGAACCGAGCTGGCGAATCAGACCCGCGCGCAGCAGCAGTTTGTGTGAAACAACTTCTGCATCCGCCGGATCCTCGCGGAGAGTTGGAATGAAGTATTGTGACCAGCGCATTAGATTTGTTGGTTAACTTTCTGAGATGAATTACCAGAAGCATTCTCGCCCAGCAAAAAGCTCATGGCAAACACGCGCGTAGGACAAGCATTCCTACCTGTCCATCTTTTCAAGATAGTCTCCGAGACAACGAAGGAAGCGAGTAGATCAGGAGGGACAGACAGGAATGTCCGTCCTACTGGGTTAGGTAGGTTTCAGGGTCCGCCAGAGTTTCTTCCAGGCGAGTGATAAAGCGGCCCACATGCACGCCGTCCACCAGGGCATGATGCACCTCGACAGAAATCGGCAGGAGCACGCGGTCTGCCTCCTTCACAAACTTTCCGAAGGCAATCTTCGGCACCGAATCCTCAGTTTTCCAGTTTCGCGCATGGGAAAAACTGGTGAACGAAACCCACGGCAACGCGGTGAAGTGGATCGCATCATCAGCACTCCTCGGATCGAACGGGCTTTCCCCTTTCTTGACGATATCAACGGAGCGCTGCGCCTCAACGATAAACCTTTCGAAGTCCCTTTCGAAGTTGAAATACGCAAAAGTGAAACTCTCATTAGGCTGCAACACCGTCGTGCCGCCATGAATTACGTCGTGTACCAGAACTTTGCCTTGCCGGAGTCTATATCGAAAGGGCTCGATCTCATTTGCCACTCGCAGGGCGAAGTAGTGATAAGCGAGGGTCACGCTTGTGCCCGGACGGCGACGCAGAGCTTCGATCAATTTCGTGATCTCGACGTTTGTACAGATATTGAAGTAAGGCTTGTCGAACCCGATAAAAAACTCAAAGAGGTCTCGGCGGGCCCAGGTGGATACATCAAGATACCGTGGCATGCGGCGATTGTAACCGAACATGCGTGCACTACCGGAAGCCGCGTTTGTGGGTCTCGGAGCGGCACTCGAATAACTGGAATCCGCCCAACGGAGTTGGAACGGAACGCTGCAGGACGTCGGAGCGGGCTTTGAACGACCCGGAGATGGCTTTGAACGACTCGCAGAAGGCTTTGAATGACGCGGAGATGGCTTTGAATGACGCGGAGAAGGCTTTGAACGACTCGCAGATGGCGTTGAAGGACGCGGAGAAGGCGTTGAAGGACGCGGAGAAGGCGTTGAAGGACGCGGAGAAGGCGTTGAACGACGCGGAGAAGGCTTTGAATGACGCGGAGATGGCTTTGAATGACGCGGAGATGGCTTTGAGTGACCCGGAGATGACTTTGAATGACGCGGAGATGGCTTTGAATGACGCGGAGATGGCTTAAGCTTCACCTAATGCTCGGTTGGACTGTGGTTGAGCGAAGCCTAACGGAGTGCCACCAGAAAACAGTTGCGTTGCGAGCCAACATGGCGTGATGTACCATGCCTTTCCCCATTTCTTTTCAGTTTCTACTGGAGAATTAATAATGAAAATTGCCCTGGCGAGTGACCACGCCGGCTATGCCGAAAAAGAACGTCTAAAGCCGCTGCTGCAGGAACTCGGTGTGGATGTGACTGACCTGGGACCAGACTCCGAAGAGTCAGTCGACTACCCTGACTATGCGCGCAAGGTTGCCGAGGATGTGGCGCAGGGCCGGTTTGATCAGGGGTTACTGGTGTGCGGTTCCGGAACGGGAATGGCAATCACGGCTAACAAAACTCCAGGAATTCGCGCCGCGGTGGCGTGGTCTGAAGAGACCGCCCGGCTCGCCCGGCAGCATAACGATGCAAATGTTTTGGCAATCGGAGCGCGAACTACGCCGGTGGGACAGATTCCGGGAATCGTTCGCGCCTGGTTTGGCGCAGCCTTCGAAGGCGGCCGGCACGCTGACCGCGTGAAGAAGATAGAAGAGCTGTGAGTGGGTAGTGCAGTAAGCAGTGGGCAGTGGGCAGCAAGAGCCGGGGGCATTAGCCCGACCGTAAGGGAGGGCTCGCGGGCACCAAAGTTCAAAGACCAAAGTCCAAAGACCAAAGACCCAAGTTCCCAGCACCAAGTTAAGAATTAGATTTCAACGTCAAGGACACCAGATCACATGACAGATTCAAGAAACGCATCGCTAGCCGAAGTTGATCCTGTTATCGCCGAAGCGATCGATAACGAAGTCGCACGACAGGCAAACGGCCTGGAGTTGATCGCGAGCGAAAACTTCGTCAGCGAGGCCGTCCTCGAGGCCGCTGGTTCGGTGTTCACCAACAAATATGCCGAGGGTTATCCGAAGAAGCGCTACTACGGCGGTTGCGAGTGGACCGACGTGGTTGAGCAGACGGCAATCGACCGCGCGAAAGAAATCTTCGGCGCGGATCACGCCAACGTGCAGCCGCACAGCGGTGCGCAAGCCAACACAGCCGTGTATCTGGCTGCGATTCAATACGGGGATCAAATCCTGGGAATGAACCTTTCGCACGGCGGCCATCTCACGCACGGCCATCCCATGAACTTCTCCGGCATCAGTTACAAAGTTGCAGACTACGGCGTTTCGCGCGAAACCGAACAAATCGATTACGACGAATTACAGCGGCTGGCGGAAGAGCATCAGCCGAAGTTGCTGGTGTGCGGCGCGTCGGCCTATTCGCGCATCATCGATTTCAAACGCATCGGCGAGATCGCAAGGAGCGTCGGCGCGCGTATGTTTGCCGATATCGCTCACATTGCCGGCCCAGTTGCCGCCGGCCTGCATCCTTCGCCGGTGCCGCACGCCGACTACGTCACGACGACGACTCACAAAACGCTTCGTGGCCCACGTGGAGGGTTGATCCTCTGCAAAGAAGAACACGCGAAGGAAATTGATCGGAAAGTGTTTCCCGGTGTGCAGGGCGGTCCGCTCGTCCACATCATTGCCGCCAAGGCAGTAGCATTTGGCGAAGCCCTCCGCGACGACTTCAAGGAATACCAACGTCAGATTCTGGCTAATGCAAAAGCCCTGGCTGCGGAGTTGCAGTCACAGGGACTACGTCTGGTTTCCGGTGGCACTGACAATCATCTTATGCTGGTGGACGTGTGGATGGATGGAAAGGGAGTCACTGGAAAAGTTGCCGAGAAGGCGCTTGAAGCGGCTGACATCACTGTTAACAAGAACACGATCCCGTTTGACCAGAATAAACCTTTCGTTGCTTCAGGCCTCCGCATCGGCACGCCTGCCGTTACCACGCGGGGGATGAAAGAACCGGAGATGCAGGAGATAGGGAAGCTGATTGCGGAGATTATTCATGCGCCCGAATCGGAAGAGGTGCGAACCAAAGTGCGGCAAGGTGTGGCCGATTTAGCTGGACGGTTTCCGCTTTATGCGAAGCGGCTGAAACCAACTCGACAACCTGAGGCTATGGGCGCATAGCTTTGGTTGCCGCGTGAACGCGGCTGGTTGCAGCATTGAATAACTCTGGTGAGCCAAGAACACAAATACTAACCACGACGCAGCTCTCGGAATATTGGATCAAGCGATTGATAGATGGCAGAGCATAGACAAATCGCTGATTTCTAGCCTTAGAAGAATTAAAGAATCTATGATCGAGATCTTCGGACCCGAAGGCCTGATTGCCAACGCGCATCCTGAATACGAACATCGTCCCGGCCAGATTGATATGGCCCGGGCAGTGATGCGCGCGTTCGAAGATCGCAAGCACTTAATCGTCGAAGCCGGCACAGGCACTGGTAAAACGCTCGCGTATCTGGTGCCGGCCGTGGCGGCTGCCCTCGGCGGTCGCGGTCGCGTGATCATTTCCACCGGCACAAAGAACCTGCAGGAACAGCTGATGGAGAAGGACATTCCTTTTCTGCAAAGCGTGTTGCCGAAAGGGTTCAAAGCTGCCTACATGAAGGGACGCAACAACTACGTCTGTTTGCACCGTCTGGCCCGCGCCGAAAGTTCACCGGTGCTCGACGGTCTCGATGAAGTTGATTACTTCGACGACGTCATTCATTGGGCAAAGGAATCGGCGACGGGCGACCGCGCTGAGTTGTCAAATCTTCCAGAGTCACTGTCCTTTTGGCGTCATATCGACGCGCGTTCTGAAACGTGCCTCGGCCAGAAGTGCACCGACTTTGATGCGTGCTTTATAACGCGCATGCGCGAACGCGCACTGGATGCGGACATCGTAGTTGTTAACCACCACTTGTTTTTTGCCGACCTCGCACTCCGCAACGGCAATTTTGGCAGCGTGCTTCCCGATTACACCGCCGTGATTCTTGACGAAGCGCACCTGATTGAAGACGTCGCTTCCGAGTATTTTGGTACGCAGGTTTCCAATTATCAGATCGATGACCTGATACGTGACGTGGGCGCGGTTCCCTATGAGGAGGCGGAAGCTGATCGTGAGATTACGAAGACGTCAGCGCGCGTGATGCGCTTTGCGGACAACTTCTGGATGGGATTCCGCGACGAACGCGGAGAAGAAGGACGCTATGCATTACTTCCCAATAGCTTCGCTAAGCGCGACGAGGATGGCGACTTACAATCAACGCCGTTGGGTGAGCTTTACATCGCTCTCGACGGTGCACTGGGGCGATTGGAAACAACGTTGGACGCGCTCAAGGAAAAGCCGCCGGAAGTGGAGAACCTGGTCCGCCGAATCCGGCAAACGAAATTTGATTTACAGTTTATAGTTACCGGCGCCGACAAGACTTTTGTTTATTGGACGGAGCGGCGCGGCCGGGGAATCTTCCTGCGCGCCTCACCGATCGACGTTTCGGGTCTGTTGGAAGATAAGCTGTTTGAGAAAGTAGACACGGTCGTGCTGACCTCGGCCACGTTGTCCAGCGCCGGCAACTTCTCCTTTATCCGCGAACGTTTGGGCCTGACTTCGGCGTCGGATCTGATTGCTGAATCAATCTTTGATTATCAGAGCCAGGCGCTTTTGTATTTGCCGGCGAAGATGCCAGATCCGCGATCTCGCGAATGGTCCGAAGCCGCGGCGCTTGAGGTAATCAAGATCGTGAACGCCACGGAAGGACGCGCGTTTGTGCTGTCGACAAGCCTGGCCGGGATGCAGTCACTATACGATTTGGCGATGCCGGAAATTGAGTATCCCTGCTTTATTCAGGGCAGTGCGGCAAAGGGCAGACTGCTGGAGAAGTTTCGGCAAACTCCGAACGCGGTGTTGTTTGCCACTTCGAGTTTTTGGCAGGGGGTGGATGTGCGCGGCGAACAGTTGTCGTGCGTGATCATTGACAAGTTGCCATTCGCGGTGCCGACCGATCCGATTGTGGCGGCGCGACAGCGCTATATCGAAGACGAAGGCGGATCGAGTTTTTTTGAGTACAGTGTGCCGCAGGCGATTATTAGTTTGAAGCAGGGACTGGGACGTCTGATTCGAAGTACCACTGATCGCGGGGTGCTCGCGGTGCTTGACCCGCGTCTGAAGACCAAGAGTTACGGCCGGCTGTTTCTCAAAAGCTTGCCGCAGTGTCACGTTACCAGCGATATTAATGACCTCGCGCGTATGTTTGAACAAGGCGCCGCGGTTGCTCAATAGCTGTAAGTCCCGCCTGCGTGAGGGGGCGGTGACCAAACGGAATCTGGAGGAACGTTATGAGAGACGAAGGCGAAGACAACACAATTTACAAGGTCGTGGTAAATCACGAAGAGCAATATTCGATTTGGCCCGCTGACCGCGAGAACGCGCTCGGTTGGAATGATGCGGGCAAAACGGGCACGAAGGCTGATTGTTTGGCGTATATCAAGGAGGTTTGGACTGACATGCGACCGCAGAGCTTGCGTAAGAAAATGGAAGAAGCCGGGGGCGGGGGCACTTAAGAATGGCGGGACACTTTGAAGTGATGATCGAGCGCAACTTCTCGAGCGCGCATCAACTGCGTGGCTATAAAGGGAAGTGTGAAAACCTGCATGGCCACAACTATCGCATCGAGATATTTGCGCGAGGCAGGGAACTCGACCACATCGGATTGCTGGTGGACTTTGTGGAGTTGAAAGCTGCGGCGGATGAAGTGGTCCAATACCTCGACCACCGAAACATTAATGAGCTCGAGCCATTTATTGAACTGCAACCCTCAGCAGAGAATCTCGCAAAGTACATTTTGGAGCGGGTCGGCGCGAAGGTCGGTGACGAACGCGTGCAGATTTTCAAGGTGCGCTGTTTTGAAACGCCGACGAGTGTGGCGACTTATCAGATCGACTAGTCAATCCTCGATCTTCCTCTGCACATCCCCAGTCTTCTCCCTCCCTCTGTGGCGGCTCTTAAGGAACGACTTTTCAACAAGAGAACACAGATGATCCACAGAGAGTAAAGCTTAGGCTTCGTCCGGGAGGGGACGACTGCTTCCCGCAAAGACCTGGGCCGGTTCACCCGCTCGTAAATCTTCGGTAGCTCGTCGTTCTATCTTCCGCATGAACGGCTTCTCACACACCAGGAAGAACAACCAGGCAAACGCGACTGTCGCAGGCACGACAATCAACAGCGTGTTCAGCATCGGTGGCAACCAATCAACCACAAACCACCACGATTGCATGATCACGAGCTCGTGTGTCAGGTAGAGCGAATATGAAAACACGCCGATGGTCGCCGCGATTGAAACCAGCCGTGGCATAACGCGCGGGTGCCGGAGCTGCCTGGCCCAGTTGTGCTCAGATTGCACTGCTCGATTAACTACTATAAAGAACCCCAGTCCCCAGGCAGGATGCATCAGCAACCATGCCAGGTTGTGAGGCAGTGTGTCCTTTTGTGTCATCGGCAGCAGTACGGATGTTGCCGATGCAATGACCACTGCCACGCTGCCGATCCATAAGTTGCGGCACCACTTCGGAAGTTTGACCAACCCATAAGCTGCTTCCACCGCGAGCGCGCCGAGCGCCCAGGTGAACCAGTGTGACGCCGCCGCTTCCGGAACCGGCACGCCTACCCCGACGGCCAGCCAAACTGCGTGACTAAACCAAAACCAGAGGAGTCGTGCGAGGGCACAAATGGCTAAAGTTGGACCCCAGCCCAATCGGGTGCGCAGAAACAGTAAAAGGAAATAAGCGAGGTAGAGTTGCTCCTCGATCGCCAGTGTCCAAAAGACGCCATTGATGCTGTAGCAGGTATTTGGATCGAGATTGTGAAGCATCAACAAATGCATCACCACGTCGTAAATGAAGAAATGAGTAACGTCGATGCCGACCGACAGCGCCGCCATCAGAAAAAACAACGCGAGGGTAAACAGGTAAGGCGGATAGAGACGCCGGAGCCGGCGTTTCCAGAACGAGCCGAATTTTATTTGAGGGTCCGTTCCGTTAGCCTTCGACTTTGCCCACTGCAGATGGATACAAAATCCGGAAATGACAAAAAAGAGAAAGACTCCAACGTAACCAAACGAACTAAGAAATTGAATGCCCTTCACGGGCCACTGGAGGAAGTTGTTGGGGACTGCATTCGTCGTCTGCATCACGGCGTGATAAAGCACTACGCCCAACGCAGCGATACCGCGCAGGGCATCGATGCTCTGCAAGCGACCTCCAAATTGGGGTTGGTGCTTGATTGATTTCATCAAGTGGATCTTGACTGCCATGCCAGACCGCCTGCATAGCGGTCGGTACTGGATGAGATAATCACCCGCTAACGCAGGTGGTTCTGACTCTTCTCAAGAGTCTTAGAGCAAATGACCAGCTCAGGTCGACATGAGCGAGGCGACGTCGATGTTGTACTTTCGAATTTTGCTATAGAGCCGCGGGCGATAGATTCCCAGAAGGTTTGCCGCGGCTTGTTTGTTTCCACTCGTGCGCTGCAGCGTTTTTTCGATCACCAGCCGTTCGATATCTTCAAGCGTCATATTCGGTGGCACGTCCCAACCCGCTCCGGCCGGGCTTCCTTCCGGCAGTGCTCCGTTATCAAACGGCAGGTCCACGGGCTCAACCCGGTTTCCCTTGGCCAACAGCACGGCTCGCTCGATGACGTTTTGCAGTTCGCGAACGTTGCCGGGCCAGGCATGCCCAAACAATCGCTGGTAGGCCGCCTGCGAAACCCCGCCGATTTGCCGGTCATACTTCTGCGCGTACATGTGCAGGAAGTGTTCGGTCAACAGTTGGATGTCCTCGCTGCGATCGCGCAAAGGCGGCACGTGAATTGTGATGGTGGAAATGCGATAGAAGAGATCGTCGCGCAGAAGTCCATCTCGGATTGCGTCGGCGGGCGGACGATTGGTTGAAGAGATCAATCGAAAATCGACTGCATAAGTTTTTTCCGAACCGATCTTGCGATAACTGCGTTCCTGCAATACGCGTAGAAGTTTTGGTTGAAGTTCAACCGGCATTTCGGCGATTTCGTCGAGCATCAGAGAACCGCCGGCGGCGTGCTGGACGAGGCCTTCCTTGTCGGCGTGGGCTCCGGTGAAGGCGCCTTTTGTATGGCCGAACAATTCCGACTCAATCAGTTCCTTTGGCAGTGCGGCGCAGTTAACTTTGATGAACGGTTTTTTCGAACGCAGAGATTGATAGTGAATGGCGTTGGCGATTAATTCCTTACCGGTTCCCGACTCGCCGACGATCAGCACATTTGCATCAGACTTTGCGACCGACTCGATGGTTTCGTAAATCGTCTGCATCGACTTTGCCGACCCGATGATATTGAAATATTCGGAACGGGTGGAAAGTTGCCGCCGCATGTTCGCGTTTTCAGTTACCAGCTCGCGTTGCTTGAGGGCGTTTTCAATTCGACGCTGCAGTGTTTCAAATTCAAAGTTGTCTTTTTCCACGAAATCAAACGCGCCGGCACGCGTTGCTTCCACCGCCCTCGCGACTGTTGCATGACCGGTGAGCACGATCACTTCCGTAAGTGCTCGAGCGTCTTTCATGTGGCGCATGACTTCCAGACCGTCCATGTCAGGGAGTTGCAGATCGCAAATCGCCAAATGGTGTCCACCCTGATCAAACAACGCGATCGCTTCCGCACCAGTAGCGGCAGTATCAACTGAATAACCTTCTTCGAGCAGGTTCTTTTTCAAAGAATCTGCCATCATCGGTTCATCATCAACCACCAGAATCCTAACGTCCTTTTTCTCCACGCCCAGTCCTCCCCTCGAACTTCCCTGCTTATGTTTTCTACCTTCGATCCGTTGTTTCCCTTACTCTGCCAGCGGAAGGCGTACACGGAAGGTGCCGCTCACGCATTCTGCCTCGCCCCCATGAGCTTCGATCGTTCGGGCGGCCAACGACATTCGAATTGCGTCGCTGCCGGCGAACGAATGAAAGATGTCGTAGCCAGGGTCATCCAACACCGCCCATTCGATCACACAATTGCGCCCGTTTTCGGTTGGTTCGGCCTGCAAACTGATATTGAGCACGCCTTCCCGGGCTTTATTGTTCAAGATTTTCAGCGCGCCAATCGAGATTGACTTTAGTGCACCCGAGAGTGCCGGGGCATCGAAATCGCCAAGCAATGGAGCTGCTTCTGAGTGGATCGCTAGTGGGCCGGCCAGGGCCCCGCTGGTTCGTGAAGCGTTATTCAAACCGGCATTCAGATTGGTCGCAATTCCGGTCATCATTGTTTGCAAATCAACATTTGGCCGGACTTGAAGCTGAACCGGATGACCGTAATCCGAGATCATCGACAGGTCTTCGGCGGCTCGGTCCAAACCAGCGATCAACTTACGCACCGTATCCAACTCGTCCTCGGCTCCTCCAGTCTTCTCCATTCGCTTCCGAAGAAACGTGGCATAGAGTTTGAGACCGTTAAGCTGATTTTTAAGATCGTGGACTATCTGGACTGACGCCCGTCCGAGGGTCTCCAGCGAGTGTGTGTCTTCGTTTTCTACCAGTAATGCCTTCATTTCGTTTCCCGACACACCGCACCAACATCGTTGGGCCGACCTGGGGGAACAGCGAAGCAGCCAGCGAAGTGTACTGATTAGACTCGGACACGTGGAAATTCACCTGTCGTATTTCAGTGCGCGATCTTAGCAAAAAAGACCGGCGTATTCTAGTGATACAGCCGAACGGGAAGGCCAGAGCACACCAATCTTGAGTTCCGCAGTTGAATCAGTTCCGGCAGAAGGGTGGAAAATGGAGAATAGTGAGCCAGATGTTTTGCTGGTCGAAGACACCGAGGACAATCGCCAGATGATGCGCCGGCTCCTTGAGTTAAGCGGCTACCAGGTGGTTGAGGCGACCAATGGAAAGGAAGCCATCGAGTCTGCCTCACGCCTGCGGCCCAAAATTATCCTGATGGATCTGAGCCTTCCATTCGTTGATGGGTTAGCCGCCACCAGGCGTATTCGCGAGTTGCCCGGTCTGGAAAAAGTTCCAATCGTAGCGGTCTCTGCTCACGACACGGCTGACTTTCACAATGAAGCTCTGTTGGCCGGATGTGACGCCTACATTACGAAACCAATCGACTACTCCGAACTGGAGGCGTTAGTTGGCCGTTTGCTTGCTCGCCAGCCGTAATCGTTCCGGTAGACTAACTGGAAACATTTTCGACTACTGCGTGTCTAACCCGGCGCATCCAGATTCAGGATCATGACCACTGCGAGATAACGCAACAGGATTGCATATCGCCACACTGGAGCACTAGAATCCGCTCATGTCTACACAAGAACGACAGCTTCCTGACGAGGACAGTTCACGCCGCAAAGTAATTATCGTCGTGGCCCTCGTGGCTGCGATCATCATCGCGGTCTTTTTTTATGTTCTGATGCGCGCGAGCAGTTCAGTCCGGGTTGAGCCAACACTCGCCGGAGCCATGCGAGCGGGCTCACCGGAGTTTGAACAGTACAAGTCCAAGATCGCGGTTGACGAGCCCGAGGCTACCGAGGCAAAGCGAGCGTTGGGCGATATCGTGATGAATATTCAGACTAATGTTCGCAACTTCACCGGACGCACTTTAACGGGGCTGGAGGTCAAAGGCATGGTAGTGGACCATCAGGGTAATCCAGTTAACCAGAAAACCGTGGTTGTGATTCCGACCAACCAAGCCGAACTTGAAAACAACCGAACGATTGCAGTCGGAATAATGCTCGAAGGAATGACCGACCAGGACGATCGCGCCAACATCAGGGTCGAAGTAACCGGTATTATTCTAAAGTAGGCGAGCTACCCGATTATTCGGTTCGCCGAGGCTCTTCCAGGAATAATTCCTCGAGTGATTGCCTGACGGGTTGGACTGAGATGAGCGTCCCGGCGGACTTCCGCAGAGCCGCTATAACAAGATCGACGTCCGTCTCCTCAGTTACTTCGATTCTCAAGCCTGCGGGAGTCGAATTCAGTTTGAAACGCTCCAGATCGGGCAAGTGGCTCCTCAGCGTTTTGCCATCACTGCCACCTGCAATAACTTCAATCACATTTCGGCCGGTGACCTTTTGACGCAGTTCATCCAGCGCGCCCACCTGTGACAGGCGTCCGCCTTTGAGAATCGCCACGCGATCGCAAAGCACCTCGATGTCTGAAAGAATGTGTGAACACATGAAGACGGTTTTCCCGTCATCGCGTAAAGAGGCAATCAGATCGCGCACTTCGCGCCTGCCGATCGGATCCAGGCCGCTCATCGGCTCATCGAGGAAAACGATCTGGGGATCGTTTACAAGCGCCTGGGCCAGTCCGACGCGCTGAAGCATTCCTTTTGAAAATTTCCGCAACTGCGTCTTCCATCTGGTTTCCTTCAAGCCGACGCGGATCAATAAGTCCTTTCCTCTTTGCTCACGTACGTCCTTCGGAATGCC
This sequence comes from Pyrinomonadaceae bacterium, assembly GCA_963724185.1. Classification (GTDB taxonomy): domain Bacteria; phylum Acidobacteriota; class Blastocatellia; order Pyrinomonadales; family Pyrinomonadaceae; genus PSRF01. Next base: position 2,354,301 of record CAVRTN010000004.1, read on the forward strand.
ACAGATTTCGCCGCAGAAGTTTAAGAACTCTAGTGCGGTGAGATAGTCGTAGAAGTATGGGTTCTCAGGCAGGTAACCGATCTGAGCGTGCATCGAAACGTCGCCAATATCTGAACCGAGAATACGAGCGCTGCCCGAGGTAGGGAAGATCAAGCGCATCAGTAGTTTGAGCGTAGTGGTTTTTCCCGCACCGTTGGCGCCGAGGAACCCAAAAATTTCACCCTGATTTACGGTGAGCGACAATCCATCGAGTGCGCGGACTTTCCGTTTACGCCAAAAGCCGACGTCGTAGTCTTTGGTTAAGTTTTCTATTTCAACGATTGTGTTCATGATGCAGTGGACAGTTATTGCTATTTCCGGGGCACTTCCGTGCCCGAACCGAGGTCTATATCGCAATCGTTTTTGACCAAAACGTACGGAGCTCCGGAAGGATCGAGCGGTGCGCCGGCAGAGTCTACCGGAAAACGCATTGACCGCACGGCTGCTTCAATTTCGCGCCACGATGACGGACATCGTCCGGCCCGGGTTTGGTATAACGATAAAACTTTGCGGAGCGCGTCTTGTTGATCCAATGAAGCAAGCTGAAGCAGGCGGCGGCGCGCCATCTCTTTCACTTGTTCGTCCTCGGCCTGTTCATACATCCGCTTGTAAATCTCTCGGGCCACGTCGCGGCTGCCGCCGTCAGCCAGCATCTTCGCCTTCATGGCTTCCATCCACGCCGGAGCTCCTGGTATTGACGCACCCTGGCTAAATGTTTCGCTGGCTGCCTGAAAATTTTTCTGCTTCCAGTAGATATACCCGAGGTGTTGATGAAATCGCCACACCGAAGGATTCGCGGCGATACCCTTTTTCATGATCTGAATTGCCCGCTCCGGATCAACATCAGCGAGGACTACGGCTGCGTAAAGATAGGGCTCTCTAAACTGAGGATCGACGGTAGTTGCCGTCTCCAGGAGCGGCGCAAGGAGGGTCAGATTGAGTTGGCCCAGACTGTCGAGTTGAATCTCCAAAGGCAGGTCGATGATCTTCTGACCGACATACTGAAGCGAACGCATCCAGTACCAATCCGCGACCAAACCATTAAATCCCAGACTCATCCGTCGCACTGTGTTGCCTGACAGGTAAAGCTCTTCGGCTTGTGCCGCCTGCGCTTTTGCCGGCCGCCCGGAATCGATCCAGCGCGCCAGGAAAACTACGGCCACCATAGCCGCGACGAGCAAAACGACCGTGGCCATGGTCGAACGGGATTGACGGCTGGTGGAAGTCACAGCGTTTTCGCGAGTAGTTTTCACTTGAAGTTTCGGCGGTTAAAGATGAGTGTGGCGGCAGACAGGATGACGATCACATAAGCAAGCGCGTAGGCGCCGGCGAGAGCCAGGCCAGCGCCGGTTGGCATCTGCCCATGGGCAGCCGGAGTGATGTAACTGTAGTTCGCGAGATTTGGAAGTGTGTAATAGATCGTGCGAAAGAATATGCGCGCGGCGGAACTACCTAACGATGTGGCCAGCGACTTCAGGTCCGCACTGAAGTGACCAATGATGAAAACGAAGAACGTTAGCAAAGCGGAGAGTGCGGGCGATGAGAACGAGGAAAAAAGCAGAGCGACTCCGGTGAGAATCGTGAGTTCGAAATAGATGAGCAATATTGCCGGCCAGATTTGCAGGGCGAGCGGATCCCATCCTCGGCTTACGTAGATGAGAGCCAGTGAGATTCCGGCGCCCATCGCCACCACGTTTACCAACAGCGTCAGACAAAGACCGAGATATTTTCCGACCAGAAATTCGCCGCGTCCGACTGGCTTGGCGAAGATCGCATAGACGGTCCGCCGCTCAATCTCTTTATAGACCAAACCAACGCCAACAAAGATCGAAATGAAAACCCCGAAGAGCAACATTGCGCTCAATCCGAGGTCCACAATGATCTTTCTTTCCTGGCCTCCTGACAGCTCTCCCAAAAAAACTGACGCAGCCGTCAGCAACAGGACGAATAGAACCAGGTTATAAAGTACGCGATCGCGAACAGCTTCTCGAAAGGCGTTAGCGGCGATCGCTCGAATGCGGCCCAACATATTCTTGAATATACACGCGCCTCGATTTTGTGTCAGTAACTATGAGAAAGAAATACGGAGGCGAAGCTTTCACTCCGTCTCCGTAATCAATAATCTGCCCGCTTGAAACGGCATGGCAGAGCGAGTCTTGAATAAGTGCTAGTTTCCCATCGGAACAAGCAGGTCACATGCGGCTCGATCGGGCACGGGAGTCACGTCAATGGCGCCTCTCAGCACGCCGTTTTCAGCGATGCAGAACTGGCGCGTGCCTGTTTGCGAAGCGCCTGAATCCGTCTGCGGATCTGCCTGGGCGAAGAATTGGGCCTGAACCCCGGCCGCCGGAGCGATGATTTCTGGAACGGTGAAGTTGTAACCGCTCTTGGTGCCGGATCCGAGGACTTCATCGGTTAGAAAATCGCCTCTCAACTGCGCAATGGTTCCAAATGAACCTAAGCCGGTTGACGACTGGTAGGTCATCTCGCAGGAGTAAATGGTTCTCAGGGAAGACTGGGCTGAGCCTTCGTTTGCAGCTCGACGCGATGCGAGCAGATTAGGAATGGCAATCGCGGCGATGATTCCGATAATGGCCACGACGATTAGAAGCTCAATTAGGGAGAAGCCAGTTTGGGTTTTGTTGTTCATAGTGCCACCTAAGGAAAAAGGGGATGAAGAATTACTCCATCCCCCTTTTGATGAGAAGTACTCACGGTCTTAGTTACCGAGTGCGTTGATGAGGTCGCAAGCGGCGCGGTTAGCCACAGGAGTCACCGCGGCGGCGCCTCTCATGACGCCATCTTCGGTGACGCAGAAGTGGCGCGTGCCAGACTGTGAAGCACCAGCGTCGGTCTGAGGATCTGACTGGGCCATGAACTGGGCTTGAACACCAGCAGCTGGGGCAACCATGTCGGCGGCCGGAATGGTGAAGTTGTAGCCGCTCTTGGTACCGGTGCCGAGGACTGGGTCCACGAGGTCGGCGGTGTCGAGCTGGGCCAAGGTTCCGAAAGCGCCATTACCGGCAGTTGCCTGGTAGGTGGCTTCGGCACTGTGAGTTGTGCGGAGTGACGACTGCGCAGAGCCTTCGTTGGCGGCGCGACGTGAAGCGAGAAGGTTAGGGATAGCGATGGCGGCGATAATGCCGATGATCGCGACGACGATCAGCAACTCGATGAGTGAGAAGCCTTCCTGGCGTTTGTTGGTTGTCATTTTATTCATGCTCCTAAAGTTGTTTGTGTAATGCCAGTGCGTACAGGGGAGGAGAACTCCCCTGTACGCTCAGGCGGTTTGGTTAGTTACCGAGTGCGTTGATGAGGTCGCAAGCGGCGCGGTTAGCCACAGGAGTCACCGCAGCGGCGCCTCTCATGACACCATCTTCGGTGACGCAGAAGTGGCGCGTGCCAGACTGTGAAGCACCAGCGTCGGTCTGAGGATCTGACTGGGCCATGAACTGGGCTTGAACACCAGCAGCTGGGGCAACCATGTCGGCGGCCGGAATGGTGAAGTTGTAGCCGCTCTTGGTACCGGTGCCGAGGACTGGGTCCACGAGGTCGGCGGTGTCGAGCTGGGCCAAGGTTCCGAAAGCGCCATTACCGGCAGTTGCCTGGTAGGTGGCTTCGGCACTGTGAGTTGTGCGGAGTGACGACTGCGCAGAGCCTTCGTTGGCGGCGCGACGTGAAGCGAGAAGGTTAGGGATAGCGATGGCGGCGATAATGCCGATGATCGCGACGACGATCAGCAACTCGATGAGCGAGAAGCCGTCTTGGCGTTTGTTCGTGTTCATTCTAATTCGAGCTCCTTAAGAGAAATTGGTTAGGTGTTTCTCGCGCCAACGGCCGTCGTCTCTACGAAAGTGCCGCGCAGAGCGCGAAGTTGTCGGAGCGGTAATTACAAGGGCCGTGCCAGAGGCGAATAATCTAGGAACAGCGCGGAAAGCCAATGTTTTGGACTTATTGGAAGAACCAGCTCAGCGCGAGGTAGGGAGCCTGACAAATTACGGCAGCGGTTAAATGACGGTTTTCGTCAGACAGCGGGGGAACAGGGGCAGACGGTTAGGACTAGACGGCAGACGGCAGGAGCAGACGGCGGACGGCAGGGCAAATAAAGGCGCAACTCTTGAGCAGGGTCCGCGGTGTGAACGGAGATCGACGGACAGATAGTACATAGTGGTCCTGCTGACTGCTCCTGCCGACTGCCGACCCCTTCTAACCCTCGCCTGCGCCGGCGGCGAGTTCAGGCTCGTCTTCGTCGCGTCGCCGAACGGGTGCATCAGTGGCGCGACGTCGCGGGGTCGACTCGGAACTGCGGCGCTCGTCGCGCATTTGTGCAGTTAGACCTCGGATGCTGTGCTTGTCGAGCAGATGTCGAAGAGATCGGACTGAGAGACCGAGTAGCTCTGCAGCGTTGGTTTGGTTTCCCACAGTGCGGCGCAACGCCTCGAGCACATAGGTCTTTTCCAGTTGGTCCAAATGGGCCGTGAGATTTACGCCCTCCACCGGGAACTCAAAGGTTTCCGCAATCAGGCTGGGGTTGTAGTGCGTGATTCGATCAGGCAGGCGCTCCGGTTGAATTGAGCCGGTCGTTTCCAGGGCCACTGCGCGTTCGATCGTGTGTTCGAGTTCGCGCACATTTCCGGGCCAGACATAATTCTCGAGCAGGCGACCGGTCACTTCACCAAGGGCTAGCGTCCGTCCGGTGCCGGCGCAGAATTTTTCCACGAAATGCGCCGCGAGTTCAGGTATGTCTTCCATGCGTTCGCGCAACGCCGGCAACTCAATCGGAATAACTGAGATTCGGTAAAAAAGATCTTCGCGGAAGGTGCCTTCCTTTACCATCGCGGCCAAATCACGATTGGTCGCGGCTATCACGCGCGTGTCAACAGTGGTTTCGTCAGTTGCGCCGACGGGCCGCAGTTTCCGCTCCTGCAAAACGCGCAACAGCTTCACCTGCATCGCGGGAGACATCTCGCCAATCTCGTCGAGAAAAATTGTCCCGGTATTTGCTGCTTCAAACAGTCCCTTGCGATTCGTGTTGGCGCCCGTGAATGAGCCCTTCACGTAACCGAATAATTCCGACTCCAAGAGTGTTTCAGTGAATGCGCCGCAGTTGATTGATACGAAGGGCCGCTCAGCCCGTGGACTTAAGTCATGAATTGCGCGAGCGACTAATTCCTTTCCAGTGCCCGACTCGCCGGTGACCAGGACTGTTGACTGGACCTGCGCCACAGTTTCGATCATCTGATAAAGCGCCTGCATCCTCGGCGATCGACCGATGATGTTGTTGAGTTTGCCACGGGTCCGTTGTCCTTGAATCAGGACCTTGTTCTCTTCGAGCAGCGCTTCTTTCTCTTTCACAAGAGTAAGCTTCTGCAGCGCCCGGGCCACCGTTTCTTTCAGGAGATCATTATCAAACGGCTTTTGAACGAAGTCGTATGCGCCGAGGAGAAACGCTTTGCGGGCCGTGTCTACGTTGGCGAAAGCCGTCATCAAAACCACTTCAATGTTTGGTAGAAACGCGCGAGCAGACTCGAGCAGTTCGATGCCATTCATGTCCGGCATCCGCACATCCGACACTATCAAGTCAGCCGGCTCGGCCTCGAGTAGCGACATCGCCTCGCGGCCATTTCCGGCGGCGCGCACAGCATGGCCTTCACGCTGGAAAAGGTGCGTCAGGAACTGTCGCATCCCCAATTCGTCATCAACAATTAGAAGGTTGGCCATATAAAGCAGAAGACAGAAGTCAGAATTCAGAAGACAGGAGACAGAAGCCAGAAGACAGGAGATAGGAGTCAGGAGTCAGAAGACGGAAGGGAGAAGAAGCTTATTCTGACCTCTGACTCCTGACTTCTGTCTCCTGTCTTCTGTTTTCTCGCTTCTGTTCTCAATCATTCCGTTCGGGCAACTCGATCGTTATTGTGGTTCCTTGTCCTTCCCGACTTCTGACATTGATTGTACCACCATGATCACGAATGATTTGATAGACAATTGAAAGCCCCAGTCCGGTGCCGCCGGTCGTGGAAGAAAAAGGCTCGAAGAGATGTTCCACTTGTTCGGGCGACATCCCGCGTCCGGTATCGGAAAAAGTGATCCGCAATCGATTATGCGACGTCTTTTTCAGCGCGGCTGAAAGCGTTCCGCCTGTGGGCATCGCCTGAAGAGCGTTGCGTGAGAGGTTCCAAAAGACCTGCTGCAACTGTTCTGAATCAGCGCTCGTCAACGCGGGAACCGGCGGCAACTCTTCCGAAATGATGTGATCCTCGTGGATTTCCTCACTGTGCCGCAGGAGAGTAAATGTCTGTCTCAACAGCCCGCCGATGTCTACCTGCGACTGAATGATTGAACGCGGGCGCGCATAATTCAGAAAGTCGCTGATGATGCGGTTCAGGCGATCTGATTCGCGCAGGATAATCTCCATCAGCTCAGTCTGCGAGGAATCCTCTTTCATGTCGGAACGCAACATTTGAATTGAGCCGCGCATTGCTGCCAACGGGTTGCGAATTTCGTGAGCTATGGAAGCAGCCATGCGTCCGATGGCAGCGAGCCTGTCCTGGCGGCGCGAGGTTTCTTCGAGAGCGCGAATGTGGGTGAGGTCTTGAAACGTGATGACAGTGCCGGTCGTTTCACCGGTTTCAGAAAAGAGAGGAGCGACGCTGAACCCGAGTCGCAGCCTTAATCCGTCAGGCGTTAGGCAATCGGCTTCAAAGCGTGGGCCGCTTTCCAGCGAGTTCGAGGATTTCAGTGAGTCTGCGATGATGTCCTTGATCTCGCCAAAGAAGATCGATGCATCCTGCCCGCGAACGTCTTCCTCTCGATAGCCAGTGATCTCCGCAGCAGCCGCGTTGAAGACATAGATGCGTCCCTGCAGATCTGTTGTAACCAACCCCGTGCGAATAGAAGCGACGATCCGCTCGTGGAGCGCGCGCAGAGTCGCCAGGGATTGCGTAGCGGCGATTAGCCGTACATCGGATCGTGATTGGCGTTCAGCGAGGCGAGCTGATAACAAACCTACAATCAGGAACGCGGCGTCGAAGAAACCGATTGACTGGATCGCCTGTGCGCGGCCAGCTTCAAGCAAGTTATATGTAGGTTGCACGCCCCACCCGAAGATGGTTGCGATAGCGCAGACTGTGAAGGCAACCGCGCAACCAACTGAGGTGACGATCGCGTCTCTTGGGCCAACGAACAAACTCGCAACGGCGATGATGACGATGTAAAGCGTGATGTACGGCGAATGAATGACATCGGTGTGCCAGACGAGCCAGCTCACCAGCAGGATGTCTACGAAAACCTGAATGCGTGCTTGTAGCAGCAGCGAGCTGGTGAAGCGATGGGCCAGGGAATAGGCCGCAGTGAGGCCAAAGAGGACGAAGAGCGGGGGAATCATCTCCGAGATCAGCTGGCTGTTTCCCCTTACCCAAATGAGCCGGGCAAAAAACAGGACCAGGGCAGCGACGAGACGGCCGAGGATAAGCCACCATAGTCTTCGGCTTTGCGAGTGTCGGCGCTCGATCGCTTCTTCAAGACCCATTGAGTTGCAAGCCTACCACAGAGCAGGAAACGAGAGGCGCATGGATTTGTCTCTTCTCCCTCCCCCACTGGGGAGGGTTGGGGTGGGGGTTTAGGCGCGTCTATGCCCTCTCCCCTAACCCTCTCCCAGAGGAAGAGGGCGTTTTGATCACTTCTTGTGCAAAGCTCTGCCTCGGCATCGCTGTCATCCGTGAAGCATATTTCGCGCCCTTGCTTTTACATTTCGCGCCGTTGGCGCTTGAAGCATCGCAAACTAACAGTTTGCGTTACATGTTTTGGGCCAGTTCGTTCAGCTTGTCTCCCGAGAGACGATAGACTTTCCACTCGTTCATCGGTTCCGCGCCGAGGTTTTTATAGAAGCCTATAGCTGGCTCGTTCCAGTTGAGCACTTCCCATTCAATCCGGCAGCATCCCCGCTCCACAGCCTTCCTTGCAAGAAATGCAAGCAACTGACGGCCAATGCCGGAACCGCGCGCGCTAGGGAGTACGAAGAGATCTTCGAGGTACATACCAGGGAGTGCTTGAAAACTTGTGAAGGTGAAGTAATACATTGCGTAGCCGACCGGCGTGTCGTTTTCATAAGCAAGAATGGCTTCAACGTATGGGCGTTCGCCAAAGAGCGCAGCGTGCAAGCGCTCTTCAGTTGCCGTCACGCAGTCCAATAGCTGCTCGTAATCCGCGAGGCCTCGAATTGACGTCAATATAAGTGGGACGTCCTTTTCGGTTGCCTGTACGATGCGCAGGTTGATTTCAGCTGTCATGTTGACCTCTTATGTTCCGTATAAAACATTATGGATGAATTGATGTGTCCGCCCGAAGAAGTTCCGCTATGGTATGCGCCCTGAAAGGGCAAAAGAAAGTAGCCAGGGGTAAGCGCTGCTGCAGCGCGCCACCCCTGGATCAAGTTGTTTAGAGGATCGCGCCCTGAAGGGGCGCAAGAAATTTTCTGGCACCCCTTCAGGGTGCGTTTTGAAGATTGGCCGTTTCCAGGGGGTTTCGCGCTGGGACAGCGCTTACCCCTGGCTACTATCTTCCACCCCTGCGGGGTTACTACCAAGCCGATCGCGAAAATCTTCGCTGTCCGTGGAAAGGTTCCCCGCCTGTCCAGCTGGTTAAGTCAGGGGCAGGCAGGAATGCCTGTCCCACGTCACCCGCCCGTTGGCGGCGCATTGCTTTCACCGCCGGTGCCGAGCGCTGTGGGCGGCTTCTTGCGGCGCGGTGCGCGCTCCGTGCGGCTCGCGGTCCTCCACTCGGCCAGCGTTGCAGGATCATTGGCATACTTGTTCTTCATAATCGCATCGAGCTTGTTGATTACGGCGACTCCCTTATCGACCGTGGTCTCAATCGCTACTCGTGCAGGGTTGAAAGAAAGGTTTGCACGGCTGAATGGAGACATTTCACCGCTGATTCGGGAGTTTCACCGGTTGGATGGAAATGTTGTAAAGCCTGAACCCGCCTAAGTCGGGAAAAATGAGAACCGGGAGTTATCACTAAGCGAATGCTAACGAGCGAGGCGACGATAGCGGGCTTTTTCGTTGACGTATCATCCGCAATGACCTATTTCTTCTCTGATTCTTGCGATTTGTAGTAAGGAGATTACCCGATGAAAAAGTTAATGGTATCAATCGCTTTTGTCGTGGCGCTGGCAATTTCTGCCTACGCTCAAACGGCCGATCAGCATTTCAAGGCGGGCTTAGCGTTCTACGACACGAAGGCTTACGATCAGGCGATCACAAGTTTTTCGGCAGCCATCAGTTTGAACCCGACCATGGCTGGGGCGTGGTTTAACCGCGGCCAGTCGTACTACTACAAGGGTGCTTTCGACAAGGCGATTGTCGAATATTCGCAGGCACTCAAACTAAAGCCGGACATGGTCGATGCTTATTTTCAACGAGGACTCGCTAACGTCAGGATCAAGAATTACGACGCTGGAATCGCCGATTATTCGCAGGGACTTAGGTTGACCCCAACTGATTCACAGCTTTGGCATAACCGGGCGCTCGCTTATGTTGATAAAGGACTGCCAGACCAGGCGATGACCGACTACAACGAAGCGATTCGCCTCAATCCCGCGTACACCAAAGCCTACCTCAACCGTGGCGGCGTCTACTTCAGGAAAAAGAATTATTCGGCCGCGATCGCGGATTTTACGAAGGCCCGCGATCTCGAACCGAATATGGTCGAGGCCCGCTACAATCTCGGCCAGGCAAACTATTTCTCCCAAAACTATGACGCGGCGATAGCTAGTTATACGGAAACACTAAGGCTCGCGCCAAACCGTTCAGATGCTTATATGCAACGCGGATTGGCGTACCAGAAAAAACGCGAACTGGATCTGGCGATTGCTGACTACACGAAGGCAATTGCGATTGCACCCCAGAATTCAGATCTCTATCACAACCGCGGCAATACCTATATCGACAAGGGGTTGACAGATCTGGCGTTGGCGGATTTTGGAAAGGCATTGCAATTGAATCCGAAGGGGGCCAAAACTTTCCTGGCGCGAGGAAACGCACGGTATCGTGCCAAAAATTACGATCTGGCCTTGGCGGATTTTAGTGCTGCGATTGACGCCGATCCGAACTATTTCGACGCCTGGTCGAATCGCGCCGTAGTTCACAACGTGAAAGCACAGTACGACCTTGCGATTGCCGATCTGACGCAGGCCATAAAGCTTTCGCCCACCAACCCGAAGGGTTACAAGGACCGCAGCATCGCTCATTACCAAAAGAAGAACTACGATCTCTCATTGGCAGATCTGAACGAACTTATCCGGCTCGATCCTAAAACGGCGCAGAACTATGCAATGCGCGCCGAAGTCTACGAAAAGAAAACCCAGAAAGACTTGGCGATAGGCGATTACAAGACGGCGCAGAAGTTGGATCCCGCGAATACTTTTGCAAAAGCCGGGTTGGCGAGATTGGGAGCAACGCCTTAAGTAGAAATCTGACGTGGATTAGTTGCGGCAGCCTCTTGAAAGGGAGACGCCCGGTAAACAGAAGAACTGTCTACCGGGCGTTAACTATTAGTGGTTAGTTCTGGACTTTCTTGAAGCCCTTAAATGCGACTACACAATTCAGGCATTGACATACTTGACTCATCATCGGCGTTTGCAACCCGAAGGGTTGCAAGAGAGTAGCCGGGGGTCGGAGCGAAGCGCGAGACCCCCGGAACGAGTCATTAAGGATCCGCACCCTGCAAGGGTGCCAGAGGCCGATCTTCTGTGACCCTTTCAGGGTCAGATTAGATTGGCGTCCGATCCGGGGGTATCGCGCTGCGCGCTCAACCCCCGGCTACTTTCTTGCAGCCCTTCGGGCTGCTCCAGTCGCCTCCACAGCGTGGGACCTTGATGATCAAGTATGTTATTGCCTTATCGCAGGGGGGAAGTGCGACGTTCTAGTGTCCCTGCGAGAGTTTTCCGATGAGCGTGAACAGCGGCAGGTACATCGCGATAACGATGGAGCCGATGGTGACGCCAAGGAAACCGATCAGGATTGGTTCGATCATCGTCAGCAGGTTTGCGATTGCCGAATCCACTTCCTGTTCATAGAAGTCGGCAATCTTGCCCAGCATCGCGTCAAGCGCGCCGGTCTGTTCACCGATGCCAATCATCTGGGCCACCATGTGTGGGAAGACGTCGGTAGCCTTCAACGGATCCACGAAGTTTTCACCGCGCTCAACTCCGACGCGAACACTCGTGATCGCTTCTTCAATGATCACGTTTCCAGCCGTGCGTGCAGTGATGTCGAGCGATTGCAGAATAGGCACACCTGAGGAGAGCAACGTGGACAGCGTGCGAGCAAATCTTGCGACCGCAATCTTGCGCATGATGTCGCCGAGAATCGGAATCTTCAACATCAGTCTATCAATATTTTTGTGTCCCGCCGTAGTCTTGTAGTAATACTTCAGGGCCACGACGCCGGCGATGATCGAAACGAGAATTACCAGACCGCCCCAACCAGCCAAAAAGCTACTGATTCCGGTGACGATGCGCGTGGGCAAAGGCAGTTGTTCGCCGGGTCCGAGGAGTCCCAGGAAAATGTTTTGAAACTGAGGGATTACTACCACCATGATCACCACCACGGCCACGATCGCCATGACAATGACGGCGGCGGGATAGACCATCGCCGAGATCACATCTCGCTTTAGTTTGACCAGTTTCTCAATAAAGGTAGAGAGTCGTTGCAGGATAAGGTCGAGAATACCGCCTGTTTCGCCGGCTTCGACCATGTTTGAGTAGAGCTGATCGAAGACCTTGGGATGGCGAGCCATCGCCGCGGCGAGCGTAGAACCCTCTTCAACGTCCTGTCTCACTTGAAGCAGGATCTGCTGAAAGTATTTGTTGTCCTGTTGCTGTCCGAGGATTTCCAGACACTGCACGAGAGGCAGGCCCGCGTCGATCATCACTGAAAACTGGCGCGTAAAGATCGAGAGGTCCTTCGACTTCACTTTCTTGCGGCCGCCAATCTTCGGAATGCCAATCTCGCGTCCCTTTTCCTTGACGGACGTGAGCGTGACCTGCTCGCGGCGGAGTATTTGCCGCAGAGCTTCGCGGTTGTCGGCGACACGTTCGCCGACGATGATCTCGTTAAGTTTGTTGCGGCCCTTGAATACGTAGGTAGGCATGGCTTGAAGGCTCCAGGTCGGGTTCTAGAAGTTAGACTGCGGGTCGAGTTCCGATTGGCCGCGCCTGGGCGTACGGGCTCGAACTCTTCGGGCCGTTGGCGCTGGGGCCGTTGACGTTAATTCCTGATCCTCGCTCGATCAGTTCTCTTAGTTCATCAACGTTCGATGAGCGCTGCAGGGCTGTGTCCATCGTTATCTGACGTTTGTGATAAAGCGTAGCGAGCGCCTGATTGAAAGTTTGCATTCCATACTTGTCCTGTCCGGTCTGCATCATCGAATAGATCTGATGAACCTTGTCTTCGCGGATCAGGTTTCGGATAGCGCCGTTTGGAATCAGGATCTCCAGAGCCATGGCGCGTCCGGACTTTTCGGCGCGGGGAAGAAGCGCCTGACAAAGAATACCTTCGAGGACGAGCGAAAGCTGGGCTCGAATCTGAGCCTGCTGGTCGGAAGGGAAGACGTCGATGATGCGATTGATGGTGGAGGCTGCGGAATTTGTGTGCAGCGTTGCGAGAGTTAAATGGCCTGTCTCAGCGATACGCAACGCGGATTCGATTGTTTCCAGGTCGCGCATTTCGCCGACCAGGACAATGTCAGGATCTTGTCTCAGTGCCGTTCGCAGCGCCTCTGAGAATCCGTGGGTGTCGGCGTTGACTTCGCGCTGATTTACCAAACATCCCTTGTGGTTATGCAGGAATTCAATTGGGTCCTCGATGGTCAGGATATGTTCGCGACGGTCACGATTGATCTTGTCAACCATCGCTGCAAGTGTTGTGGATTTACCAGAACCGGTTGGTCCGGTAACCAGAATCAGCCCGCGCGGCTTGTCGCACAATTTCTGGACCACGGCGGGCAGGCCAAGCTCTTCGAAAGGCTTGATCTCATAAGGAATCGCGCGAAAAACGCAGCCGACCGCGCCTCGCTGGTTAAAAAGATTGGCGCGGAATCGGGAGAGTCCCTTGACGCCGAAAGAAAAGTCGAGCTCGAGGTTCTCTTCGAAGCGATGCTTCTGCGCATCGGTAAGCACAGAGTAAGCCAATTGCTTGGTGTCGCCTGAAGTCATCTGGCGATATCCTTCAAGCTGCTGAAGATGGCCGTCAACTCGCACCTGGGGAGCGGTTCCCGTAGTGATGTGAAGGTCAGAACCGCCGAGCTCGGAGAGTTTCCGTAAGAGCTCGGAGAGTGAAATTGGCGGGGCGTTATCGGTGGGTGTCATCTAGGGAACTCCTGGGACCTGAAAATAGAAGCGGGCTTACTTCGTCTTGTCGCCAACCTTTTGGCTGTTTGCCTGAGACTTGGCACGCAGCGAAGAAATGAATTTTTCACCCTCGCCGGCCAGTCGATCGGAAAACTGTGTAGGCGTGTTGATGGTCAAGCTGTAGATCTGCCCGTCAACTTCGGCAAAATAAAAGTTCCAGGCGCGGTCCGGAGTACGACCGTCGGCAGGCGTTTGCGCGATGACAGTGAAAACACGGCCGCCTTCGATCTGACGTTCGAAGTCGTTTGTCACCCAGCCGCCGGCATTGATCATCTTGTCGATGACTATGCGGCGCAGATCCGAGAAAGCAACGCCAGCCAACATGCGGCTCTGCTCTCGTTGTGTCAGGTAAGCGGGATTTGGACGACTCTTGGCAACCACCGCCAAACTCGCCTGGCCCAGCATCGGTGCGTTGGCCTCGGTTCGAAATCTAACTTCACCACCCGTGGCGAGTGAAACGTTGTTCCAGCCGGCGGGAAGGGTTTTCAGCGCGGGCGTGAGTAAGCCACTGTTTACGGGCGTCAGGTTTTGGGCCAGCGGCGCATTGCGATGGGCGCGGGCCTGGGCTTCGGCTCTGCGCTGGCGGAGGCGAGCGCGGTAGCGACGCCACCATGCGCGCGAATGCCGGCGATAGCGCCGCTGTTGCTGCGACGCCGAAATCTGGCGAAGGCCGTGCGCCGTGGAACTGGCGAATGGCAGCATGACTACGACCGAGAACAACATCAAGAGCGAGAGCGTTACTGTGCGCAACATAATTAATTTCCTCTTTTTGGTTAGGCCACCGTTTCGCGGACGACTTCCTCGAGGGTGGTAACTCCAGCGCGGACCTTCTGCAGGCCGGATTCGCGCAGTGTGATCATTCCGTCTTCGATTGCCTTTTTCCTAAGTTCGAGCGACGAAGCGCCGATTAGGATCAGCTCGCGAATGTCGTCGTTAACTTCCATCACTTCGTAAAGACCAATGCGTCCCTTGTAGCCTGTGTTGTTACAAGTGGAACATCCCTTACCTTTGAACGTCCTGAGTGCCTTTGCATCGTCGGCGGAGAAGCCGACTTCCATGAGGGCTTCCGGGGGCGTGGGTTGTTCCTGTTTGCAGTCTTTGCAAATACGCCGAATGAGGCGTTGGGCCTGAATGAGGTTAACGCTGGTCGCCACGAGGAAAGGTTCGATGCCCATATTCATGAGCCGGGAGATAGTTGACGGCGCGTCGTTGGTGTGGAGGGTTGAGAGCACAAGGTGACCCGTTAGGGCGGCCTTGATTGCGATTTCGGCGGTTTCGAAGTCTCGAATTTCACCAACCAGGATGATGTTGGGATCCTGACGCAGGAAGGAACGCAATGCAGCAGCGAAATTCAACCCAATCTGTTCCTTCATTTGCACCTGGTTGATGCCCATGAGATTAAACTCGACCGGATCCTCGGCCGTCATGATGTTGGTCTGAACTGTGTTAAGAGACTGCAGCGCGGAATACAGAGTGTTTGTCTTACCGCTTCCCGTCGGTCCGGTCACCAGCACCATGCCGTACGGCTTGGAAATATTTCGCTGAAACTTCACCAGCGATTCCGGTTCAAATCCCAGCTTGGTCATGTCAAGCATGAGGTTCTCTTTGTCGAGGAGACGAAGCACAACCTTTTCACCAAAGAGGGTCGGTAAGGTGGAAACGCGAAAGTCGAGCTCGCGCGAACGGGCGTCAACTTTTACTTTGATCTTGATGCGTCCATCCTGGGGCAGACGCTTTTCTGAGATGTCCAGTTTCGACATGATCTTGACGCGCGAGATGAGCGCATCGCGCATCTTGAGAGGCGGTCGCATCACGTCGTACAAAACTCCGTCAATGCGGAAGCGGATGCGAAGTTCTTTCTCGTATGGCTCAATGTGAATATCGGAGGCGCCACGACGGAGAGCGTCAACTAACAACACGTTGACCAGACGAACAACTGGAGCGTCTTCGCTTATTCGGGAAAGTGTCGAGAGGTCAATCTCTTCATTGTCTTCGACGACTTCAACGTCCTCCGCGCGATCGTTATCGAAATCGATCGTGTCGAGAGAGACTAGATCGGCGTGAGTAATTCCGCTGTTCCCGTTCTTTCCGTTGGCCGGCTCAAAAACGACCTCATCAACGGCGATGGCAGCGAGCTCAATTTCCCTGGAACTGCCGTAATACTTGGAAATGGCGTGGTGAATGCTGGCTTCAGCGACCACCACCGGTTCAACATTTAACCCCGTCATGAACTTGATGTCGTCCATCGCAAACACATTGGTCGGGTCGACCATTGCTAGCGTGAGACTGGCGCCAACCCGTGAGAGCGGGAGAACGGAGTATTTTTGAGCCACTTCCTGAGGAATGAGGTGAAGCACTTGTTCGTCAATCTGGAAGAGTTCCAAATTGACGGAGGGAATACCGTATTGCCGTGAGAGGACGGCAGTAATCATGTCGTCCGACACCAACCCTAATTTGACAAGGTTGAATCCCAGCCGCCCGCCATGCTCGCGCTGATAATCAAGCGCTTCACGAAGATGCTGCGGACTGATGAGATTCTCCCGAACGAGAATTTCGCCTAGTTTTGCCGACATTGATACCCCGGTCTTTGGAGTTTCCAGATTTGGATGAGAAGGGCCAGCCGTTCAGAAAAGGACTTGCAGGACTGGTTGTTTTGACTCAGCGGAACGGTGATAAACACCGTTGGCCATGCATAGTACAAGTTGGCCGGGACAGTGTCAAGGCGAATTTTGGAGTGGATCTCACAATTCTGAGCTGATCCATTATCGGGTCAGGGAATTTGTAGCTGGGGAGCTCAGACTGCGGAGGTTCTTCCGGGCAGTTTCAGTTTTTGTGGGTCATTCCGCGGGTCATTGTGACCAAAAACAAAGGCCGCAGTGGAATTTCCGCTACGGCCTTCGCTGAATTGTCGCCAGATTGGTAAATCTTACGGTCGCCGGCGCCGGGTTGGTGCTGTCTTTTCCGGTACCACGTTAGCCGTATTCTTTAACTCCGCCAGTACTGCCTTAGCGGCTTCCTTGTCCTTATGGCTATCGGGTGCCTTGTCCACGAAGCGCTGTAGATAATTGGCAGCGTCTTTGTACTTCGCCTCATTTCCGGTGGCGAAAAGCGCGAGTCCGGCACCGTAAATAGCTTCCGGATCGTCAGGCTTCTCGGCCAGGACCTTTTCATATTCCGCAAAGCCCTTGTCGGCAGCCCCAGCGTCAACGAGCATCTGGGCGACTTCCATTCGGGCCTTTTGTTTCAAGGCCGCATCCGGCTCGGCCGCGATGTACTCGTTATAGGCTTTCAGGCCCGCGTCCGCCTGGGTTTGATCTACTTTCGTAACAAAGAGTCGCATTCCTTCCTTGCGGGCGATCAATGCGTTGAGCTTGCGTGTGTTTTGTGCAGCAAGGCCGGGGGCATCAGTGCGTGTCTCTTCCTTCAGGATAAAATCAACGGCCTTTTGTGCGTTTTCGACAGCCTGTCGAAAATCCTGTTTCGCGGCTTCAAAGCCGGCGTTCTTGTCAGCGTCAGTTGATTTGATTGTGGTGTTGTATCGTTCGACGCCTCTTTGGCGAAGCGCTTCAGAGACTTGTAAATAGAGCACGCCCTGCTCCGGGTCGGCGACGAGACCTTCCTGATAATGCTTTACGGCTTCGTCGTAATTTTTAGCCTTGAGTGCTTCATTGCCTGCCTTAAAAGTGCGTCCCACGATTTCATTGATGTTTACGTTGCGCTTGTTGGCTTCTTCAATCTCTCTGTTCTTTCTTAGGAGCTCCTCCCGCTTGGCAGCTTCTTCGGCACTAAGCTTCGCGTCGCCACTGCCTGTGCCGGTGGTCGCCATGTGAGCTTTGATCTCCTCATGGGTCAGTCGCCTACCGTCGCCGGCAGGAAACAATTCGATTTCATAATCGAGCTCTCGGCCGGCCTTAATCCTGGGAGAATAATTTGGCTGAGCACCCGGTGCACTGGCAGCAACAATATATTCGCCAATAAACGGAAGACCCGCGAAAACAAATTCGCCCTTCTTGTTTGTCTTAGTTTCAAACTTGCCTGAAACATCGGTGCGAAACACGTCAATGGTAGCTCCCGCAACCGGAGCCGGTTTGCCGTCCGCACCTTTCATAACTACGTGTCCGCGCAGTTGCCCCACCTGGGCGGTCGCGATGATGCCTGTCGAAACGATAAGGGCGGCACAGGCCAGCACGTGAAAAAAGTATCTCTGAAACATCGAAAACCACCTCCAGGGATCTGCTATGAGATTCGTTTGCAGGAGAGCCTCTGAGATGCCTCAGGGGCTACTCCAGGTTGTAACTTTTCCGGCCAAGGATACACGACAAACTTAATAAGCAAACCTCTTGCTGTCAAGCACATATGGGATTGGATCTTTCACTCCCGCGGAACGAAAAGCCCTGAGCCGCAGAGCACAGGAATCGCACTCGCCGCATGCCTGGTCCGAGTCAGAGTAGCAGGACCAGGTAAGCGAAAGCGGCGCGTCGAGTTTCTGACCCAATTCGACTATTTCCGCCTTCGACAGTTTTATCACGGGCGTCCTGATCTCAATCTGAGTTTCGGGTTTAGTGCCCAAATTGATCGTGCGCTGGAACGCTTCATAAAATTCGGGCCGGCAATCCGGGTAACCAGAAGAGTCTTCGGCGACCGCGCCAATATATATTCTTCGAGCGCCGATGACTTCGGCCCAACTCGTGGCGATCGCCAACAGATGCGCGTTCCGGAACGGCACGTAACTGGTTGGGATTTCTCTCGCATCAAGCCTCGCGGGCGAGACGGAGATATTCCTGTCCGTCAAGGATGATCCACCGATCTTTGCGAGGTGTTCGATCGAAACGTTGAGGCGTTGCTTAATGCCAAAATGCGCGGCGATTTCCTCAAAAGCACGCAGCTCCCGCGCCTCCGTGCGTTGGCCGTAGGAAACATGAAGGAAAGCAACTTCCCCGGCTTCGCGCTGAGCGATGGCAGCAGTTACGCATGAGTCGAGGCCGCCTGAAACGAGGCAAACTGCCAGGTCGGAACCAACACCCCGCTCTGGTGCTGGCTCGGTATTAAGCGCTGTTTCATCGCTTCCACCCATTAAACGCCGCGCGCCTCCGCTCCCCAGATGTATTTATGAAGCTGCAACTGCAAACGCACATTGAGCCCGCTCGAGGAAACCCAGTCAGCCAGATGTTTCAAATCAATCGCTCCCCAAACCGGCGAAATCAGGATCGCTTGCGACCGCTTGGCCAATTCGTGTTGCTCAATGATCCTCCGTGCGTACAGCCAGTCGTTCTCGTCTGCGATGACAAACTTCACTTCGTCCTGATCAGCTCTCAAGCGCTCCAGATTGGGCCAGTGATTTCGATCTTCTTCACCCGACCCCGGACATTTAACGTCCAGGATGATGCTCGCGCGAGGATCTACTCCTTCGGTTGAAACATAGCCGCCGGTTTCAACCAACACCTCATAGTTTTCGGCGCACAGTGTCTCAATAAGCTCGAGACTATTCGGCTGAGCCAGCGGCTCGCCCCCAGTCACTTCCACCAGTCTGCAACCGAAGACGCGAACTTGAGCCATCACTTCCTCAAGTGAAATGTGGTCACCTCCGCTAAATGTGTATTCGCTGTCGCACCAAACGCAACGCATAGGGCAACCGGTGAGACGAACAAAAGTGCAGGGTCGTCCGGCGTGGGTGGACTCGCCCTGAATCGAACGGAAAATTTCGGTAATGCGTAACGTGGTCAAAACTAACTCCCGGCGTACTTTCTCTGCAAATTTCCTCTGTTAACTTTTCTCGTGTGGCAAGATTTGAATCTAGCCCACCGCCAAAGACGTGTCAAAGTTAACGTCGGGCGACCACAACCTTCGGCAACTGCAAGTGAGTTTACACATCCAAAGTCTGTGGAACAGGCTCAGAAGGAGCGATTTAGCGCACATGGCGTGATAGCATTACAGAGAATCTCGGTTCGAGAAGAATCCCCCTTGACGGAATATCAGGAACACTTTGAAAAGATTTATACGGCGGGCGCCGGGCGTTTGCTCGCGCGCTCTGCCGACGACCGAAAACTTGGGCTCGCGAATCTTGTTCCAAGGATCAGGGGAGCGGTTGAGAAGTATCTGCTTAGAGATGATCCGCACGTTGGAACGGACGTGATCGATGATTTCATTGATAAGCTCCAGGCTGATGATTTGTGCCTGATTGTAGCCTGTGAAAATGGCGACCAGACCGCCTGGAACGATCTCGTAGAACGCTTCTCGGCGACAGTGCGTTCGGCAGCCCGCTCGGCCAGTTCAAACGAAGAGGGTGCCGAGGATTTGGCTCAATCTATTTGGGCCGAACTTTACGGTTTGAAGGTCAGCGACAAGGGCAAGCCCGCTGGGAAGCTGGCCTACTATTCCGGTCGTGGGTCGCTGGCGGGTTGGTTGCGCGCAGTGGTCGCTCAACTAGCGATTGATCAGCATCGCAAGCAATCACGACTGGTGCAGACAGAGGAGGATGGTGACTTCGATCGCCTGATTCAACATAACAAGGATGATAATGATTGGTCGGGTCACGGCGGAGTGGTAAACCCTGAATTGCAGGTCTCGACCAAACTAGCCAGTGCGCAACTACAGGAGTCGCTGGCGGCGGCGCTGGGAAAACTTCCGGCTGACGACCGCCTCCTGGTGAAGCTCTACTACTTCGACGGCTTGAAACTTCATGAGGCTGGCGCGTTGCTGGGCTTTCATGAAGCTACGGCCAGTCGCCGACTAACACGAATCTATGGGGAGTTGCGCCAGCAAGTGGAGGCTGACCTGGCCGGTCGGGGCTGGACAAAGTCAGAAACAAAACGCGCTTTTTCAGAAATAGCAGTTCACCTCGAAGCAGACATTGAACCGCTGCTGGGTGAGAGAGTGTTGCTCAAAAATGAAAATGAGGTGGCTGGTTAGAAGAGAACGAGAAACAGGTAGAGAGCGCATGTTTGCTGGATCATAGTGGACTGCAAGGGACGGGGTGCCTAAGCGTTCTTCAGAGGGCGCAGATTTACATCAAATGAAGGAAGCCAACAACAACGCTATTGAACTCCTGCTTCGCTCGCTTGCGCGAGGGAGTCGCGATGCCCCGCGGGTCGGGACCGACTCTCCTCGAATCGCCGGTGACAGCGTGATGGCTTCAGATCATCTGGATGCTGATGAACTAAGTCTCTATGCGGAAGGCATGCTCGCCCCACCTGCTCGCCTTCGTTACACCGAACATTTGGCAGATTGCCAAAGATGCCGCACGCTGGTGGTTGGTCTGGCGCAGTCAGCGGGGCGCACTGTTGAGCAGGAAACAAAAAAGCAGAGTGGCACATCGTTCTGGGCTAGCGTAGGAGCCCTGTTCTCAATCCCGGTACTCCGCTATGCGATTCCGGCCCTCCTGCTTACAGGGCTGATCTCGATCGGATTGTTGGCGCTACGTAATCAAACAACTCCTGATCTGGTTGCAGTAAACCAGAAGTCTGATGTTGCGGCGCCCAACGTTCCTCCGGCCGTTACCTCCGAAGTCCCACAGTCCAGCGCAACCCCGCCACTTGAGGAAAAATCTTTTAACAAAGCCGCGGAGACTGCGAGGGTGGAGGACAAAGCCTCCGCGGCAAACGCTGGCATCGTGACTGACGGAACTGACTTGAGCGTAGCGAAGGGTCGAACCGAGAGTGACGCGGGCAAAGATGCAGCACCTTTCGCACGAGGTCAGGCGAACGTCCAACCAACCAACGAGCCCGCCCCGGTCACCGCGCAGGCGCCCCCGCCTAAAGTGGCTGAAGTGTCGGATTACCGAGCTGCACCAAAAGCTGCGCCGAAGAAGGACGATTACCTCGAAGGCGAGCTGGCGAAGCGTAATCAGGATGAACTCAAGCTCTCATCGCCCAAAGATGATTCGACTCATGGCCCATCCCGGAGCCGCACCTTGTCCGGAGGGCGCCGGCGCGACGAGGACGTGACGTTGGAGGATCGAGCAGCAACACAAAGAGCGAAGAAAGAGGCGCCGGAAGAAACTGACAAGTTGACAATTTCGGGGCGCAGTTTTCAGCGTAGAGGTAATGCCTGGGTTGATACCGCTTTTAGTTCAGCTCGAGGCGTCACCAGTGTTGGGCGGGGCACAGAGCAGTTTCGTGCGCTGATCGCTGACGAACCTGGACTTCGTGCCATTGTTCAACGGTTGGGCGGAGAAGTGATCGTCGTTTGGAAAAACAGGGCGTATCGCTTCCATTGACGTCGCGTAGTTTCTGCATTCAATTCACGCTCCTTCCGATAGTTATCCAAAGTTCCAATCATAATCGTCGCAGAGACGCTGAGACTTAATTAGGTCAATCAGCGTTTCCGCGTTCATTCCATCGCAACCGTTCCGGTGTTAAATTAATTCCATCTTCGTCGACCCAGGAACGATTCTTATGAAAATGCTGCCGCTCCGACCAAAAACTCTGATAGTCGTTTTTATTCTTTCAACGCTGGCATTAAATATCGCTACGGCTCAGGAACGAGCGCGCGCCAGCCAAACGCCGACGCCCACGACTCCTCAAGCGAGACTTAATCCTGCGATTGCGAAAATCGTTAGAGAGATCGACGCGCGAAACATCGAACGTTCGGTACGTAAACTGGTGTCTTTCGGAACGCGGAACACGCTTTCGACGCAGACCGATCCTGCGCGAGGAATCGGCGCGGCGCGCGATTGGCTGTTTGAAGAATTTTCGAAATCGGCGGCAAACTCCGGCGGTAGAATGACCGTCGAGAAGCAGACTTTCGAACAACCGAAAGCCGCGCGAGTCGCCACTCCAACGATGATTACGAATGTGGTCGCGACGCTAAAAGGATCCGCGCCCGACTCTTCAGGCCGCACTTACGTGGTGAGCGGCCACTACGACTCAATGTGCAGCAGTCCCACCGACGGCCAATGCGACGCGCCCGGCGCGAATGACGACGCGTCGGGTACAGCCGCAGTTCTCGAAATGGCGCGAGTGATGGCGCGGCAAGAATTCGACGCGACCATAATCTTCATGGCGGTGGCAGGCGAAGAGCAGGGACTTCTTGGCGCAACCTATTTCGCTGAACAGGCGAAACAAAAAGGCATGGATATCGAGGCGATGTTTACCAACGACATTGTTGGAAATTCGCTGGGCGGCAACGGAGTGCGCGATGCTCGCTCGGTCCGTTTGTTTTCAGAAGGCGTGCCGTCGAATGAGAAACCGGAAGAGGCGACAGTTCGCCGCGGCGTTGGCGGTGAAAATGATTCCACCTCAAGACAACTGGCCCGCTTCATCAAGGAAGTCGGAGAGCGATACGTGCGGGGAATGCGAGTCACCATGGTCTATCGGCGCGATCGATACCTGCGCGGCGGCGACCACATTCCTTTTCTCGAGCGCGGTTTTCCAGCTGTGAGATTTACCGAGCCAAACGAAGACTACCGCCATCAACATCAAAATGTGCGCATCGAGGACGGCGTGCAATATGGCGACTTGCCGGAGTTTGTCGACTTCTCTTACATCGCGAACGTGGCCCGAGTAAACGCAGTTTCGCTCGCGTCTTTAGCGCTGGCGCCCGCCCGTCCAAAAAACGCGGCTTTAGTCACAAGTCGATTGACTAACGATACTGAACTGAAGTGGGACGCAAACAAAGAAACAGATCTCTCGGGGTATGAAATCGTCTGGCGCGACACTACCTCGCCGGTTTGGACAAACTCGCGATGGGCCGGCAATGCGACTACCTACACTCTAAAAGGAATGTCCAAGGACAATTACTTTTTCGCAGTTAGAGCGGTAGATAAGCACGGAAACAAGAGCCCGGCATCATTTCCGCGGCCGGCCCGACAATAAGATTCTATTTTCGTTGCCAGACACGTCTCCATGGTGAAATTTATCAAACTCCGGCGTCCTCCCAAGCGTCTAACCGCCCAGTGAGCTCAATCAATCGTGGCTTAATAGCAATTTATCGATTTTGCAATTTAGTGGTGAGACCTATGACTAACAAAAGACTTGATTCCTCTCGACGTGCCGGCGCGGCCAGCGTCTTCGTTGTTTTTGCCGCGGTCGCTTCGATCGTATTCAACATTTGCGTGCCCGGCGTCCAGGCTCAGCGAGGCAAGACCAGCAAATCAACAGGTCTCAGCGAAGAACAACGAATTCTGCACGTTCTAAACAGGCTCGGGTTCGGGGCGCGTCCGGGAGATCTGGAGCGGGTCAGGGCAATGGGACTTGAAAGTTACATTAATCAACAACTCAGTCCTGAGAAGATTAGCGATTCCGCGACTGAAGCAAAGCTCCAAAACCTTGATGTACTCAAGATGAGCACAGCCGAGCTTTATGAAAAGTATCCGCAACCAGGACAGTTGTTGCGGCGACTTAAACGCGGCGGCGATTTGCCAGCTGGACTTGCAACGGCGCGCGAGAATCGCGTTAGACCAGGTACTCCGGTCTCGGCGAAGGATCCCGCGGCTGAGCCGAAGTCTGGAGACGAAAGTTCCGGCACAGCGATGGACCAACCCACAGCGGTTAATCCGGCGCCCGAAGGCAACCCGCGTAATAATCCGGAGTATCGGCGGGCCCTCCGCGAGTATTACCAGCAGAACGGACTGCAGTTGCCGCAGCGCATTACCGCGCAGCTGCAAACCTCGCGAATTCTGCGCGCCGTTTACAGTGAACGACAGTTGCAGGAAGTGATGGTCGACTTTTGGACCAACCACTTTAACGTCTTCTCCGGCAAGGGTGCAGACCGTTGGTTGTTGATTTCTTACGATCGCGACACCATTCGGCCAAATGCGATGGGTAAGTTTTCAGAACTCTTGAGCGCAACCGCTCAGAGTCCGGCGATGCTTTTCTATCTCGACAATTTTCAGAGCGTGAGTCCCGACGCTCAGGCCGGGCAGAGAATGCAAAGAGGCCAGGGTCGCCGCGCTTTGCGGCAGGCGGGCATGCCGGAGCCGCCGGCAAACCTGCAGGGACGCCGTCGTGGAATTAACGAAAACTACGCGCGCGAGTTGATGGAACTTCATACGCTCGGCGTTGACGGCGGATATACCCAAAAAGACGTGCAGGAGATTGCCCGATGCTTTACGGGATGGACCATCCTTGCTCCGCGTGGTGGAGCCGCAGCGGCCCAGGCGGGGCGAAACGGCGCGCGGGCCGAAAGGTTGCGCGAGAACGCCGGCAAGTTTTTCTTTAATCAACGCGTTCACGATGATGGCGAGAAAACTGTTCTGGGTCACAAGATTCCTGCGGGGGGCGGGTTTAAGGATGGCCAGATGGTGCTCGATATTCTGGCGCGTCATCCGGCCACAGCGAAATTTGTCGCCACCAAGCTATCCCGCTATTTCGTTGCGGATGATCCGCCGCCCGCTTTGGTTACTCGAGTGGCGGCTGCTTTCACCAAAAGCAACGGTGATATTCGAGAGACTTTGCGTGCAATTTTTGCATCGCCGGAGTTCAACTCGCCCGAGGCATATCGTGCCAAGGTGAAACGACCTTTCGAGCTCGCCATCAGCGCTTTGCGCACGTTGGGCGCGGAGACGAATGGCGGACCTCAATTGCATCAATGGATCGCGCGCATGGGCGAACCGCTTTACGGATTTCAAACGCCTAACGGCTATTCGGACACTGCGGAGAGTTGGGTCAACACGGGAGGACTCCTCGAGCGTTTGAATTTTGGATTGAGTCTGGCGAGCAATCGAATTCCGGGAACCCGCGTCGATCTTAAACGCTTCGTGGCCACGTCCAACGACGCGAAGCCTTTTGACGACGCTCAGATAACCGAACGGTTTCTAAGCCTGATTGTCGCAGGGGAAATTTCTCCGAAGACCAAGGCCACGTTGTTGAAGCAGATAAGCGAAAAGTCGGCGCTCGTGGTTCCGGCAATGCCGGCAAACGCGCGAGCCAATGACGGCATGCAAGAGGATATGGCGGCTGAAGGCGAGGCAACTCCCAGACAGCGTCAACGCCGCCAACAGGTTGCTCGGGCCGATGCGAATATTACGGATCCTCTGACGAAGATCGTGGGACTAATATTGGGCTCGCCGGAATTTCAAAGACAGTGATCGGTAAATAGTAAATCGAAGGTTCGCTGCAGATGCTCCCTTCACCATTTACGATCTTTCGAGGTGGTTATGAATAGACGATTTTTTATTAGATCAGGCGGTATTGCCTTGGCGAGTTTTGGCGTGCTTAACATGACGCCATCTTTTATGCAGCGCGCGCTCATGGAGCAGTCGCGTGATCGCATCACGGGTGGCCGTCGAAAAACGCTCATCGCGATTTTTCAGCGAGGCGCCGTCGACGGTCTGAATATGGTTGTGCCTTTTGGGGAGCGCGCTTATTACGACCTTCGACCGTCTATCGCGATCCCAAGGCCTGTCGGCGGCAACGCTGAGACTGCGATCGATCTTGATGGCTTCTTTGGCCTGCATCCGGGACTGGGATCACTTAAGTCGCTCTGGGATTCGAAGCGGCTCGCAATCGTTCACGCCTCAGGGTCCCCGGACAATACGCGTTCCCATTTTGATGCGCAGGACTACATGGAGTCGGCCACGCCGGGTGTGAAGTCAACCACTGATGGCTGGCTCAATCGTTACTTGCAGAGCAAATCTGATCCTGAAGAACGGGTCTTCCGCGCGGTCTCGATGACCCCGACTATGCCCCGTATCTTCCATGGGAAGGCGCCCACTCTGGCAATCTCCAACCTGGCTGACTTTACGATTCGTGCGGGTCGCAGCTCGGCAAGTGTGCAGGGAGGATTTGAACAGATCTACGATCAAACGGTTAACGACTCTCTCGGCGGAACCGGCAAAGACACTTTCGAAGCTGTGAACTACCTCAAGAAAGTAAACCCCGCGCAGTATCAACCGGAACATGGCGCTCAGTATCCGCGCACGCCGTTTGGAAATCGACTTTTGCAGATCGCGCAGCTAATCAAAGCCGGAGTAGGTTTGGAAGTGGCCTTTGCCGATATTGGTGGCTGGGACACGCATGTCAACGAGGGCGGCGCGCGCGGCCAGTTGGGAAATTTGCTCCAACAGTTTGGCAACGGCATCGCTGCGCTGTATGCGGATCTAGGTAGTCGAATGGACGATGTCGTGATTCTGACGATGTCTGAGTTTGGCCGCACAGCGCGAGAGAATGGAAATCGCGGCACGGACCATGGGCACGCGAATGGAATGTTTGTCCTGGGCAATTCTGTTCGCGGCGGAAAAGTTTACGGCCAGTGGCCGGGACTGAAGAGCGATCAACTTCATGACGGCCGTGATCTGGCGCTCACCACGGATTTTCGAGATGTGTTCGGTGAGGTTGCCGTGAAGCACCTGGGGACTTCAAGACTCCAGGCTGTGTTCCCCGGTTACGCAGCCAGCGAAGCGAAGTTCAAAGGGTTCCTGGGATAGTGACAAGGGACGAGTGATGAGCCATGAGTAATGAGTGATGAGTGATGAGGAATGAGTAATGAGTGATGAGTGATGAGTGATGAGTGATGAGTGATCAGACAGACCTAAGAGTGAGGCTCGTGTGGTTCTTACTTTTCACTCTTCACTCTCACTTTTCACCCTTCCCACCCTTCACCGTTCTTCTCACCACCTAAGCCGTCCATACCTGTTTATGAAATAGAGCATCACTACGGCCAGTAACGAAACGATTACCGCTAAGGTAAACGCCTCATTATCACGTCCTGCCTGGACCGCATCGTAAATCGCCACAGACGCAGTTTGAGTCCGGCCGGGAATATTTCCGGCAATCATGATCGTTACGCCAAAGTCTCCAAGCGCGCGCGCAAACGCCAGCGCTGTCGCAGCCAGCACCCCACGCGATGCGAGCGGCAACGTCACTCGGAAAAATATCATTCGACTGCCCATGCCCAACGTCCGGGCTGCGGCTTCCAGTTCAGTGTCAACTCCCTCAAAGGCCGCCCTCAGGCTTTTCGTGACGAGCGGTAATGCATGGATTGTGGCTGCGATAATCGCGGCGCCCACCGTAAAGGTCAGCCTGATCCCAAAACGGTGGTAAAGAAATCCGCCAAAGGCACTGCGCGTTCCTAACAGGACCAGCAGGTAGTAACCGAGCACGGTGGGAGGCAGGACCAGGGGAAGCGTGATCAGTGCGTCGAGAATATTGCGTCCGGGAAAGCGCTTGCGCGCCAACAACCAGGCGAGCCCGGATCCTGCCACGAGAGCGATGAGAGTTGCCGCTCCGGCGACCGCAAACGATAGTTTGATTGGGAACCAGTCAATCACAAAAAAGACCTTGGTGGTTCTAACGTCCAATTTCCAGAATTGCAATGATCCGCAGCGGGCCGCCGCTGCCGCCCGTGATTTTCATCGGCAGTGCGATCACCTGAAAACCCTTAAGCGGCAACCTATCAAGGTTGGCAACGTTTTCAAATGCCGGAATATTTTTATTCAAAAGAACACGATGGCTTTCAAACAACTTTGATTGCCCGAAGTCAATACTCGGAGTGTCGAGTCCAATAGCGTTGATCTGACGGTTTGCTACCAGCCAGCGAGCCGCGTCAGGATGCAATCCGGGAAAATGGAGCTTCGCCACTGCACCCGCTCCGCGTTCGTCAGTGCCGAGATATTTCTTCCGGTCGGGATAATGTTTTCCAAAACCGGTGCGCAGCAGCAAGATCGCGCCGGCAGGTATTCGGCCGTTTTGCCGTTCCCAATTTTGTAAGTCGACCGTGGTTACCTGGTAGTCTCTGTCCCTCGCGGCAAGACGAGTGACATCAATCACCAGGCCCGCGCCGACGAGTTGGTTAAGTGGAATTTTGTCCACGGAATTTCGACCGCGCGCGAAGTGAACGGGCGCATCGATGTGCGTGCCGCCATGTTCGGCCGCTGAATACTTGTAAGCGGAATAGTAGTAGCCCTGATCAGTCTCTCCTTCGAAGTCTTTCTCGAGTTGAAAGCTTCCGGCAGTGGGCCAATAGACAGTTTTGGAATCAAAGGGATAGGTGAGATCAACGATCGCTCCGCGTGGAACTGTAGGTGTACGGCGCTGAGCAACAGCGGCAGCGAGGCATATGGTAAAAGTCGCAAACAACGCTAACGAAAGCAGCAAGCCGAGTCGTTTCATCGTTGGATCCTCCTGTTGATGTGGGTGAACGGTTGAAGTTGCGGCGAGCATGTTAGCGCAGAGTGGGCCTCGTTGCATTGCAGTAGCGACTCTGCAGCCGCTCTTCGCCGCTTGAGTTAGCAGTCTGGTTAAGGCAGCTGGTTACCGCTACAATCCGTCTGCATTTCAGAATCTGAACCAACACTTCCGAAGGGCCAGCCTGCATGATCGACTTTAGTGTTCCTCCCGAATTAGAGAAGGCGCGGCAACGGATCACCGCGTTTATGGACCAGCACGTTTATCCAAACGAGAGTCGAATTGTGGAAGATGAAGGGTTACCTGAGGAGCTTGAGCGTGAACTGCAGGAGCGCGTCAAGGCTGAAGAACTCTGGGCGCCTCATCTTCCTCGTGAATGGGGCGGAATGGGAATCGGATTTATTGGCCAGGCACTGGTAAACGAAGTCATCGGAAGATCTGTAATTGGCCCGCGCATCTTCGGGAATGCTGCGCCCGATGCGGGCAACGCGGAACTGCTGATCATTTCCGCAACGCCCGAACAAAAGGAGAAGTATCTGCGACCACTCGCAGCCGGCGAGGTCCGCTCGTGCTTCGCCATGACCGAACCGGAAGTTTCCGGTTCCGATCCGACCGGCCTACAAACGAGTGCCGTGCGCGATGGCGATGTTTGGGTCATCAACGGACATAAGTGGTTCACCAGCGGAGCGATCGGTTCGTCGTTTGCCATCGTGATGGCGGTTACCGACCCGGAAGCAGCCGCGCACGCGCGCGCCAGCATGATCCTGGTCCCCACAGACACTCCGGGCTTCACGATTGTTCGCTCCGTACCGGTGATGGGCTCTGGAGGCGTTGGTGGTCATTGCGAAGTGCGCTTTGAGAATTGTCGAGTGCCCGTTGGCAACCTCCTGGGTGAAGCGGGGCAGGGGTTCAAGTTGGCCCAGGCGCGCCTCGGTCCCGGACGCATTCAACATTGCATGCGTTGGGTCGGCGTGGCGCAGCGCAGTTTTGAAATGATGTGCGCTTATGCGCTCAAACGAAAGTCTTTTGGTGAGCCGCTCGCAAAAAAACAGACTGTGCAAAATTGGATCGCCGACTCGGCTGCTGAAATCAATGCCGCTCGATTGATGACTCTTAACGCTGCGTGGAAGATGGATCGCGGTGATGACGCGAGAGTTGAGATCTCGCTCATCAAGTTTTACGGCGCGAGGGTGATGTGCGACGTAGTCGACCGCGCGATTCAGGTGCATGGTGCCCTTGGATATTCGAAGGACACGCCTCTGGAGATGTTTTATCGCGACGCGCGAGCCGCGAGGATCTACGACGGGCCAGACGAAGTTCACCGGCAGTCGGTAGCGCAACGCATACTGAGGAATTTCGCTGACGACGCCTAGAGCAACTTCTCCCAACAAGCAGTTGAGTCCAGGTCTGCGAGTTAGTTAATGACGATGAGCAAAGACAGCACTGCGGTTAGGGCGGGCGAAGAATTGGATCTCGCCGCACTGAATCGTTATCTGAGCGAACACCTTGGCGAGCAAAGCCTGGGTGAAAATTCGAATCTCGAGGTCGAACAGTTTCCCGGTGGTCATTCGAATCTGACCTACCTCGTTCGTTATGGCGCAGAGGAATTTGTCCTGCGCCGGCCGCCCGTTGGGCCAGTCGCGCCCACGGCGCACGACATGCCACGCGAATTCCGGCTTCTTTCAGTAATTCATCCAAGTTTTCCCCTCGCGCCCGCACCCGTTCTCCTTTGCGAAGATCCTTCGATCATCGGAGTTCCGTTTTATCTGATGGAGCGGCGCCGCGGCTTTATCGTGCGCACCCCCGGAAGTATTAGTGATGACCATGCATTACGGCGGCATCTGAGTGCGTCGGTGGTCGACACTCTGGCGGCCCTTCATGCCGTAGAAATTCAGTCGACCGGAATTGTAAACGTCGGAAAGCCGATGGGATTCGTCGAGCGGCAAATACGCGGTTGGGCCGAGCGCTGGCTGCGTTCGCAGACTGGGCCAGTGTCGGAGATGGACGACGTGATCAAGTGGCTCGGAGAACGCATTCCGGCCGACGATGCGACGGATGCGACCATCGTCCACAACGATTTCAAACTCGATAATCTGATGCTTGATCAAGATCATCCGGAGCGCGTGGTTGCCGTGCTTGATTGGGAGATGTGCACGGTGGGAGATCCGCTGGTGGATGTTGGGCTGGCGCTAACCTATTGGACGATGAGTGGCGGAACAGAGAGCGACCCGAATAGTTCGCTACGAGCCGTTACCAATGGTCCGGGTTGGTTTACTCGCGAAGAGTTTATTTCAAGATACTTTGCCAAGACCGGACGCGACCTTTCGCGGATAGTATTCTATGAAACGTTTGCCCGATTCAAAGTGGCAGTGGTTATTCAGCAGATCTATTTTCGATATGCAAAAGGCCAGACGCGCGACGAGCGCTTCAAAAATTTCGATCAACTGGTGCTGGAGCTGGCGCGCGATGCGATCAGACTGGCCCAGCAGTCAGGAATATGACTCCGCGCGACAAAGTGATCCCGCTTACTCCCCAAATTTTACGTTTCGACTCCTTGCCTTCGACAAATCTCGAGGCCGCTAAACGAGCCGCTGACGGCGCCGCGGAAGGTCTCTGTGTGGTGGCAGGTGAACAAACTGCCGGACGCGGCCGGCTCGAGCGCGCATGGGTCTCGCCAAAAGGTGCGGGGCTTTATTTCAGCATGATCTTTCGTCCAGGTATTGACCAGAGCTTCTGGCCGTTGTTGACGTTGATGGCTGCAGTCGCTGTTCATGACGCGCTGCGTGAATCTTGCGGAGCACAGACCGATATCAAGTGGCCCAACGATGTGCTGGCAAATGATAAGAAGCTTTGCGGCATCCTGGCGGAAACAGTTGAGAGTTCAAGCGGCCGCGCGGTGATTGTCGGCATTGGAATCAATCTTACCAATCATGCTTTTGCGGATGACCTGGATAAGGTTGCCACTTCAATCGAGGCCGTGACAGGAGAAGTGCCGGATGTCGAGCAGGTACTCAAGGCCCTTCTCAACGCTCTTCAAGGTTACTACCAGGCCTTGCAATATTCCGACGGACCGGAACGCATCATTCGCGAATGGACCGAGCGATCAACCTACGCGAGCGGCAAACGGCTCAGAGTCACAAACGCAGGTGAGACTATCGAGGGCATCTCCCGGGGACTTGAGCGCGACGGCGGCATGCGTGTGGAAACCGACGGAGGCGAATTGAAAATAGTGCGCGCGGGCGACGTTTCAAACGTGCGACCCGCTTCCGAATAACTCTATGGCCGCAAATAAACGCATCGTTCTGTCAACCTTCGGCTCATTCGGCGACATTCATCCCTACATCGCGGTTGCCCTCGAGCTCAAGGCCCGCGGGCACACACCAGTGATGGCTACGTCGGAAGTCTATCGCGAGAAAATGGATGCTGCGGGAATTGAGTTTCGTCCGATCCGCCCGGACATGCCTGCTTACGAGGATGAAGAGGCACTGATAAAACTTTCCCGGGATCTGATCGATCCTTACGTCGGCACTGAGAAGGTAATGGAACTGTTCACGGCGAATCCTCGCGAAGTCTATGAAGATCTTGATCAGGCTGTCGAAGGCGCCGACCTCTTGCTGACCCATCCGCTACCGCTCGTTGGTCCCATCGTGGCGCAGAAGCGTCGGTTGCCGTGGGTGTCGAGTGTGCTGTCGCCGATATCGCTCTTCTCGGCCCACGATCCTCCCGTGCCACCGCAAATGCCGGCTCTGGTCCATTTCGTGCGGTTGCATCCATTGTTCGGCCGTCTTTTCTACCGGCTCGCTTCCTACAAACTGGAAAGCGTGATGAAGCCAATTTTTAATCTTCGCAAGGAGTTGGATCTGCCACGCGGCGAACAGCCACTTCTTGCCGGCCAACATTCCCCCACCCGCGTGTTGGCTTTGTTCTCGCCGGTGCTGGCGAACCCGCAACCTGATTGGCCGATTAACACCCTGATCACCGGCTTCCCGTTTTACGATCGCCGTGATTACTTTAAGGAATCGGAATCGCCCGCGGCTTTGCTTGAGTTCCTTGAGGCAGGACCGCCGCCGATAGTTTTCACGCTGGGCTCATCTGCTTTTTGGGTAGCCGAAGATTTTTATCGCGACTCAATCAAAGCCGCACAGGAGTTGGGCCAGCGAGCGCTGTTGTTGATTGGTCACGCGCGCAATCAACCGCAGGAGCCATTGCCGGCGGGCATGGCTGCATTCGAGTATGCGCCGTTTGGTGAAGTCTTGCCGCGCGCTTCGATTGTCGTGCATCAGGGTGGAGTGGGCACCACCGGCCAGGGCCTGAGGTCAGGGCATCCCACGTTGATTGTCCCTCATGCACACGATCAATTCGATAACGCAGACCGAGTGGAAAAGTTGGGCTGCGGGCGTACAATCGCCCGTCCGCGTTACAATGCGCGCACCGCGATCAAGGAACTGCGCGAACTCCTGGAGAATCCGACCTATCAAAATCGCGCGGCGGAGATTGGCAGGCAGGTGCAAATGGAAAACGGAACCGTGATCGCAGTCGATGCGATTGAAGAAGTGTTGGCCGCTGGTTGAGTGAACTGTTTACCAGGCAGGCAAGGCGGAACGGGTAGTCACCTAATATCAATTCTCTGCGTTAACTCGGCGCGCTCTGCGTCGGCGGTGAGTGTGGGCAATGCCAGTTAACCGCGGAGTCGCAGAGAACGCTGAGACTACGCAGAGAGAAATTCAAATTAGGGCAATACCAAAGAACGCTCCGACTGGAATTTAATTATGCTACTGGTTATTGATGCTGGAAACACGAACACCTCGCTCGGGGTCTTCAATGAAAGCGAACTGGTTGCGCATTGGCGTTTGACCACGGCGCGCTCGCGAACTGTCGACGAGTATGGCGTTCATGCTCGCAATTTGTTTGAGCTGGCAGGAATTGATTTCAACGCCATCGACGCGATTGCCATTGCTTCGGTTGTGCCCCCGTTGAATTACACGTTGAAGATGATGGCGGAGACCTACTTCCATTTGACGCCGCTGTTTGTGGACCAGGAGATCGACACGGGCTTGAAGATACTCTACGAGCCGGCTGCGGATGTCGGCGCTGACAGGATTGTCGATGCTGTGGCTGCGATTCAGAAATATGGCGCGCCTTGCATCGTGGTGGATTTCGGCACCGCTACTACTTTCAATGCCATCAACGCTAATGGCGAATATGTCGGCGGCGCGATCACACCCGGCATCATGATTTCTTCCGAAGCACTTTTTTCCCGTACCGCGAAATTGCCTCGGGTAGACATTCGCCGCCCGCAGCAAGTGATCGGCTCTTCGACGGTCACCGCGATGCAGTCTGGCTTGTATCACGGCTTTGTTGGGTTGGTGGATGGAGTGCTGCGGAAAATGATCGAAGAGATTGGTGGAAGCCCCCGTGTGATTGCAACGGGCGGACTCGCTTCGCTGATTGCCACCGGGTCGGACTTTATCGAGCTGGTGGATGAAACGTTGACACTCGAAGGCCTGCGATTCATCTACGAACGCACAAAAAGCCCAAAGTCCAAAGTTCAAAGTTCACAGTCCGAAATATAGCGCGGCTTTTGATGTTGGATCTTGGACGTTGGACCCTGGACCTCCTCTTTGAACTACTTTAATTACTTTACCGAAATCGAAGACGCATTTGTGCGCCGCCGCGGGAAGCACTTCCTGGTCAGCTCGATCGACTGGTCGTTGATCGAAACGTGGAAGGAAATGGGCGTGCCGCTGCACGTAGCCTTGCGTGGCATCGAGAAGGCCTTCGATTCATGGGAGTCAAAGCCACGCAAACGCAGCATCAAGTCGCTGATGTATTGCCAGGAAGAGGTTGACGCGCAGTTTGCGGAGTGGCGCGAGGCGCGTGTAGGCGCAGCGGAGCCGGAAAAAACCGGAACAAAAGACGCGTCTGGGACCGACGATCGATTACCGTTTTCGCGGTCCGCCATCGTGTCGCATTTGCAAAGAGGGACCCAGGACCTGTTGGCTGCCAGTGCTGCTTACGACGCCCAACTCGCGAGCAAACAGGTGAAAGGTGATGTGTTCTCCGAAGCACTTTCGAGGGCCATCGCGCTCCTTCGCGAAGTAGAAGAAGATTTCGTTGCCTCATCGCTTGTCGATGCGCAGAAGTTGGAACAGTCTTTGTCAGGGCTGGAGCGCATGTTAAGCGATGCGGCGCAGGTTGTGATCGACTCAGAGGAACTTGATCGCTTGCGGAAGGAGGTGAAGGAGCAACTCAGTCCTTATCGGAAACAGATGGAGAAGTCGGTTTACCAGCAGACGTTTGATAACCTCCTACTCAAGAAATTGCGGGAGCGCTTTGGTGTGCCCCGGCTCAGTCTATTTTATCTGTAGCCTGTGCGAATAGGCGTTTGGGATTTGCCGCGGAGTGACGCGGATAAACGCGAATCAAAAAGCGCGCTATCCGCAGAAGTTTCCAAATCCGCGAAAATTCGCGTCAATCCGCAGCTAGTTGTTCTCTGAACACAATGGAATTAATAGAAGAAGAACAACAGACTCTCGAAGTCACAATCGAACGGTTGCTCCCGGGTGGTGTCGGCCTGGCCCATGCCGATGGGTTAACTCTGTTTGTTTCCCTGGCGGCCCCGGAAGATATCGTGCGGGTCAGGATTGATAGAGTCTCCGGAAAGGTCGCTTTTGCGTCGATAATCGAAATCATCAAGCCGTCGAGCGTCCGCATCGAGCCGCCCTGTCCCTATTTCGGGCTTTGTGGTGGTTGTGATTTTCAACAACTGAATTACGACGCACAACTCAACGCAAAGGTGGAAATCATTTGCGACTGTTTGCATCGAATCGCGAAGATCGAAGGACCATTCGAGATTCCGATCCACGCTTCTCCAAAGCCGTGGCAGTATCGCGCGCGAGCTACCTGGCAGTTTGATCGATCGGCAAACCGATTGGGTTACTTTATTCGAGGCTCAAACGATGTTTGCGACGTTGAGTATTGCGCCGTGCTGGTTCCCGAGTTGCAACAAGCCCTCGAACAATTGAGGAAGGAAATCCCGACTGATCGATTGGCGCAACTGCCGAAACATATTGACGCAGTGGCGGGCGATGAAGGCGTGTCGGTGGCAGTAAGAAATGTTGAAGTATCGGGCAACAACGCGCCCACAATTAGCCGCCGAATCGGAAACGAGACTTACCATTTCAGCGCCGAAGGTTTCTTCCAGGTCAATCACGATTTGCTTGAACCGTTGATCGAAACGGCCTTAGGGAATGCAGAAGGGAAGACGGCGATTGATCTGTATTGCGGAGTCGGGTTGTTTACGCTGCCTCTGGCGCGGCGCTTTGAAAGAGTTATCGGCGTCGAGGCAAACCCGCTCGCGACTGAGTTCGCTCGCCGCAACCTGGAGTTTGCCGGATTGCGGGGGACTAGCCCGACCGTCAGGGAGGGCTCAGACTCAGGGGAGACATTGAGTCTGGCCACAACCGAGATCGTCACCGCGCGAGTCGGCGATTGGTTGCGGCAACATTCTGCCTCACTCGGCCCGGTAGATTTCCTGCTGCTCGATCCGCCTCGCACGGGCGCCGAAAACAAAGACATCGCCGGCATACTCGCGCTCCGTCCCACACATATCTCTTACGTCTCCTGCGACCCGGCCACCCTCGCGCGCGATCTCAAAAAACTTATCGCAGGTGGTTATTCTCTTGACTCCGTCGCTGCATTTGATATGTTCCCCCAGACCCATCACGTGGAAACCATCGCACGCTTGTCCGCCACGAGCGTTTAGGTCCTCGGCCCGTTTTCGAAAACTCCGCTGCGTTCTCATCTGAAATGATGGTCCACAATCGCAGCCGTCAGGATTTTCATCCGTTTCCACTCGCACAGCTTGCTGCAGCGCTTGCGCTCGGCATTCTTGCGGGCTCGGCTCTGGCACTCCCTCTCTTAATACTCATCCCGCTTTCCGCTCTTGCCACAGGTCTCGCGGCCGGCGCTTTCCTGACCCATCGTGTTGGTCTTGCCGCAATCCTGTTGACAGTCGTCGCCGTCATGTTGGGCTCAACGCTGGCGTCGATTGAAAGAAGTCGTGTACCAGCAAATCAACTGAGACGCTTGCTGGATGAAAAAGGCAAGCAAACTTTCCTTGTAGGTGAACCACTTGAACTCACGGGTGTCCTCACTCGGGATCCGGAGGTTTCGCCCGGGCGTTGGTATCTGGAATTGCGAGTGGAAAGTGTCCGGTCGCGAGAGATGGAGCAAAGGGTGTCGGGCGTGGTGATGATGCTGATGCCGGTTTTGAGTGGGAGAACAAGAGATGAGCTGACCGATCTCGATCTTCGCTACGGCGCGCGCATCAGAGTGATGACTTCGCTCGATCGCAGCGATCGTTTTCGAAACCCGGGCGTCTCCACGTTTACCGAATATCTGGATCGAAAGGGTTACGACGCAACTGCTTTCATAAAGAGTCCTTTGCTGATCGAACGGCTCGAGAACACGCCAGTGTTCCTGCCGGCAGCCTGGCTCTTTGAATGGCGTCGCCGCCTGCAGAAGCAGATCGACTCGCATTTCTCGACGGAAACGAGCGGCATTCTCAACGCGACGTTGCTGGGAAACCGCTACGGCCTGCCACGCGCTGCGGCGGAAAGATTTCGCGAAGGTGGCACGTTTCATGTGCTGGTGATCAGTGGTCTCCACATAACGTTTCTCGGTGGACTGGTATTCGTAGTCGCACGCAGATTCACGAAAAACTGGCGCGCGCAATTCCTAATCTCTGTGACTATCTTGTGGGCCTACTCGCTGGCTGTGGGCGGCGAATCATCGGTCGTCCGCGCGGCGCTGATGTTCACTTTTGTGTTGCTGGCGCCGCTCCTGTCGCGTCGGGCAAACTCACTTGGCGCTTTGGGTGGCGCGGCTATCGCGTTGCTCGTCTGGCGGCCAAGTGATCTTCTTGATCCATCTTTTCAACTCACGTTTGTTTCGGTGCTGGCGATAGTGGTGTTGGCCTGGCCGCTGATTCAAAAGATGCAGTCGATTGGTTCATGGAGACCTACTCGTGAAACTCCCTATCCGCCAGCGGCCGCGCCCTGGTTGCGAACAGCATGCGAGGTTTTGTTCTGGAGCGAACGTGAATGGAAACGGGAACTCAAGCGCGCAAGTTACAGCTGCAGACTCTTCAAATCTCCGCTGGCCGAGACATTAGAAAGATTTCATTTGCAGGCAGCGTTGCGCTACATCTTTGCGGCGACGGTCGTCTCGGTGTGTGTGCAATTGGCGTTGCTGCCTCTGTTGATTGTCTATTTTCACCGGCTGTCACTTGCTTCGGTCGTGCTGAACATTGGCGTTAGTTTGATGATGGCGGTCGTCATGTTATTCGCGGCGCTTTCGTTATTGCTGGTCCAGTTTAGTGAGGCGTTCGCGGCGCCTTTCATCGGACTCACGAACGGCATGAACTGGTTGATGGTCCATAGCGTGGACCCCTTCGCCCGCCTCGGTATGGCTTCGATTCGGTTGCCTG
This sequence comes from Pyrinomonadaceae bacterium, assembly GCA_963724185.1. Taxonomy (GTDB): domain Bacteria; phylum Acidobacteriota; class Blastocatellia; order Pyrinomonadales; family Pyrinomonadaceae; genus PSRF01. The sequence goes on from CAVRTN010000004.1 coordinate 2,392,303, forward strand.
AATACAGCGGGTGGGCGAGCGGAGTTTACGGCCTTTACTACCTGCCGCTGCTGGTCCTCATCGTATCGGTGTTCCGCTGGCAACCTCTGAAGCTGCCGGCATTGCAGGTTCGACCTTCGCGCTTCTTTGCGAGTACTTTGCGTTCTTTGCGGTTAAATCAAAGCCACCGTCAAAGCGAAACCGCAGAGATCGCAAAGGGCCCGCAAAGGTTCACCAAGGTTCTAATGAATCGGCGAAGAACGGTAGGGCTGGCATTGTCAGCGCAACTAATCGCAGCAGGCGTCATCGTCTTTCATCCGTTTAGCTCGGCGCCTGCGGATGGGAAACTGCGCATTGATTTCCTCGACGTCGGCCAGGGGGATTCGGCATTCGTAACATTTCCCGATAACACGACTATGCTTATCGACGGCGGAGGAGCGCCAGGGGTCTTTAAGGAACAAAGTGATGACGAAGCCGAAGTATTCGAACGCGACAGCCGTAGCATTGGTGAGGCGGTGGTCTCGGAGTACTTATGGTGGCGAGGGCTGGACCATGTGGATTACCTCGTTGCGAGTCACGCGGATGCGGACCATATTGACGGGCTGAACGACGTAATCAGAAATTTTAACGTTCGAGCGCTACTCGTAGCCAGAACGCCAAGCCGGGACGCGGAGTATTCAAGACTCGCGAACACGTCCGGGGCCGGTAGAGTTCCCATCTATGCGATTGGCGCTGGAGATGTTTTGCGCATAGGAAGCGTTGAGACTTCGGTCTTATGGCCCAGCGCAGCTATGAACAGTGATGCTCCATCGACGAACAATGATTCGGTTGTCGTGCAAATAATGTTTGGTGACAAGTCTATCTTGTTTACCGGAGATGTTGAGTCGCCCGCGGAGAACGCTTTCGTGAAGCTGCACGGAAACCACGGTAACTCTGCCGGACACCAAAATTCGGTTCTTCACAGTCTCAAGGCCGACGTGGTTAAAGTTGCACATCACGGCAGCAAGACTTCTTCGACGGCAGATTTCATCAGCGCCACTCAAGCTCGTCTGGCAATAATCCCTGTGGGCCAGAGATCGATGTTCGGTCACCCGCATCCCGAAGTTGTCAGACGTTGGAAGGCCAGCGGGGCAGAAGTCATGACTACCGGACAACAGGGAACTATCACAGTGACAACCGACGGGCGCGAGTTGAGAGTGGAGACTTTCGTTAAGCAGTAGTACGAGAACTATTCAGGATCAGGCGGGGTATAAAGGTCAATTGTTGCGCTGCCCGGTTTATAGGTGTGGAGCACCCCGAGCGGTGGTGAATAGATATGAATCGTAACCATGTCCTGCTCGCTTACATCGGGGTTGCCGAGCTGGTGGATGTCGGGCACGTCGGAACCTGTGACTGAGCCAGCCAGATATTCACGGGCCGACTTGTACTCAAGTCCATTGTGCGGGTCGTAAGTGAATGTCGTTTCCCACATCGTTCCTTCGCAGACACGGACTCCGCCGTGTGAACCATTGTGATCGTGAATCGGGGTGCGCTGGCCCGGGCGCCAACACAAGACCAACATCTCGACAAACTCATTGCGGCAAACCAGGTGACGCCAGTAGTTGCCATCCTTGAAGCCACGATACGGCGCGAGGTCCGTCTCGGATACCTCCGCTTTCTCCAGCCAGTTAAAAATCTGTGCAAGCGTGGGCTCGCTCGTTTGCGACTCCAAAGCCGAAACGAGATCAGGCAGGGAAAACACTGCCTCTGAAAGTGCTTTGACTTCACTCAGGTCTGTTGTATCCAGGGAAGTGGACAAGCGTGCGGCCTCCGGTGCGGTTAGGGGAGCTACGGTTTAAAGGTACCGGCCGAAATTGTCGGCCTCTTCGTTATAGACTTCCGCAGAAATCTAGTCAAGACAACGTCCGGTTTGCTAGTGACCTAATTTCAATTCTCTGCGTTAACTCGGCGCGCTCTGCGTCTCTGCGGTGAGTGTGTTGGCAGCAATATTAACCGCCAAGTCGCAGAGAACGCTGAGACTACGCAGAGAAGAAATTCAAATTAGGTCACTACCTCCGGTTTGGTGTTGGGGTAACTATGGGGTGTTTGTTCCTTGGAACGGAGGAGATTCGCACCACGCTCCCACCCCCTAATACCTCCGGCTTTACTATAGAAAAATTCAGGACCCAAGCACGGAGAGAATTTCGCGAGCGCGTTCAGCATTTACACCACTCACGATCAAACGCACGCCTCCAGTTAATTGAAGTTGAGGTTCCATGCCGCCGGCATCGTCTTTTGAAATGAACGATGGCACTCCACCGTCCACAAGCATTTGCTGCGCCATCTCTGCTTCCGCTTCGTTGTCGAAAGTCCTGATCGCTACAGGTTCATTGGTCATCTCCGACTCCTTACGTTACCGGAAAGTGAATTTGAGGCGCGCCTGCAACATTCTGGGGTGTCCGAAGTGAGTTCCGGAAAAAGGATTGCCGAAGTTATAAACAAATCTCTTGTTGGTGAGATTCTCAACCCCAAATTGAGTTTGCACAGAAACGCGTTGTTCGCGAAACATTTCAAACCCCGCGGCAAAATCGAAGATGGTCCATGGCTTCACCCGGCCGCGCGTGAAATCAACTAAATCGGCGCCGGTCCGTTCCTGCAGGTCCTCGAGCTCATCTTCTTCGACTTCGAGTGGCACACCACTCTCATGTCGTCCGAGTAGTGAAAACCAAATTCCCTGACGCCTTAAACGGTAGGTTGTTCCAAACGAAACTGAATTTCTCACGTCCTGATCCGGAATGAATTTTGTTCCCGGACCAATTTCAATTGCTTCGTCGGTCAGAAACAGTCCGCCATTGATTGGGCCGGTTTGCAGAATGCGCGCATTACCGTAACTGAGAAATCCCGACCAGCCCTTGCGTTCAGGCACATCCAACCGCACATCAACTCCGCGCGCGAAACCCTTCGCGACGCTATTGGGGAAAATTATGGTCGTGTTGAAAAAAACATTTGGATCGTCGTAGTTGCGAAATGAACGTGACCAGTAAGAGCCGTCGAGCCTGAGTATGCCGAAAAAATCCTGGGCGAAACCAATCTCATACGCGGAAACTCTTTCCGGGCGAACGAGAGCGCCGCCCGCGATATCGGGCGCGGCGAAAGGTGAAAGCTGCCGCGCCTGCTCAGAAGAAGCGAGTAGCAGGTTTTCGACCTGGGCCGGCATGAATAGACGATCGAACGAACCGCGAATCGCTGTTTTCGTCTTCGGAATGAAGTAAACAACGCCCAGCCGCGGGCTAAGCTGCCGTTCGGAGATCAGCAGGTTCGAGTAGTCGAAACGCAGGCCGGCGTTGATCGTGAGATTCCTGAAAGGTGTATAGGAATCCTGTACGTAACCGGCTAAGTAATGGCCGGTGCGGCGATCGCTAAATACGAACGGGTCGTCGAGATCAAACACCAGCGCTGCATCGCTGATGTGCGCTTCTTCCGCTTCATCTTCGTCGGTAACCGCAAACGTAAAAAACTCGCGCAGCGAAACACGCGAAGCCTCAAAACCGATCTTGAAGACGTGGTTTCTTTGAGATTGCGTCAGGTTGGCAATGAACCCGAGGCGTGAGTTTCCGCGATCCTGAGCGGCAAATAGCGGCGTATCAAATTCACTGCCAAGGAGTCTCGACTTATACGACTGGCGGTAAAAGGCCAGGTCCGTCACGGTTGAAGATGTCCACGCTCGCTGCCAACGTACCGACTGGCGATCGTCCCTCAATTCCTGTCGCTGACGTTGCCCGGCTTCCTCCTGTTCAGGATCATTAGTGATGTGAAAGTCGCTGCCACTAGACGCGAAAGTAAACAAGACCAAATCTTGCTCGGTTGGGTGCCAGTCAGTTCTAAAATGCAACCCGAGCATGCCGCCACGGTTGTTGAAGTTTCCGGGGTCAACAGGATCGAGGAAGCGTCGCGATTGATTGCCCGAAGCATTTGCCAGAAAGCCAAACTTTTTCCGGCCGCCTCCGATCGTCGCGTTGAATTCGCGAGCGTTGAAGCTACCGCCACCCAGGGTAAAGCCTCCGGACAGTGGCATCCCCAGAGTCGATTTAGACTGAACCGCGACGACGGCGCCTGAGCGACCGCCAAACTCCGCCGGAATACCTCCGGTGATTATGTTCAGCGATCGAACCGTCTCCATGTCGTAGGCATTGGCGGAGACAACGTCGATCCGATCGGTAACGGGCACGCCGTCAAGAACGTAGAGAATTCCGTCATCCACGCCACGCACGTGCAAAAGTCCATCGTTTTCCAGCCGCCAACCGGGAGCTGTGGCAACCACTTTTTGCAACTGTCGATTGCGCATCGCGCCCGGCATTTGCTGAATGAAACTTTGATCGATGGTGGTGGAAGTGGCGGAGAAACCGGCATCAACCAGTGTTTCACTGGTTCCAACGTAGACTGACTCGTCTACTCGCGCGACGCTCAGCCTCACATCGCCGATAAGCGGAATGTTTGAACGGATGCTGGCGCCGAGAACCGCCGTCTGGAAGCCGGGGGCTTGCACGCGCAAGACGTAGGAACCGAAGGGCACATTATTAAAAAGGTACTCGCCTTGCTGGCCAGTAGTCGCGGAAGCGCTGAAGCCGGTAATGGCATTGTTCAGCGTTACGTTTGCGTTGGAAACGAATGCGCCAGTCGGATCACTGACAACGCCTTTAGCGGTGCCGATTTGAATCTGGCCCTGCACGACTTGGATCGGCAGGAGCAGGGCCAGGAGTAGCAGGATTCGACAGATGCGCATGGGTCAAGCTATAACCCGGCGCAAACGATTTTGCAAGAGTATGACCCCGAATTCCAGCTGGGGAATTTGTGGTCCAGGAAACCGTCTTTTGCTGTCGATAAAATTAGCCTCGGCCGTGAATCAGTCGTCGCGTATTCGGTGCGCGGATGATCGTCGGTACCGACTTCAAGCGACGTCCGGCGATCTGTTCGACGACGTGTTGCGCCGACATCATTGCCCCCTCCTGCCAGCCCGGCAGTTGCGAGACCTGGTCTCCAATCACATGGAATCGTCGATCCGGCGCCAGCAGTCGAGCGTAAGCTTTTGTGTGGTCACCGCTGGCTGGATCCCAGTTTGCCCAGCCGCCGCCTTCGTTGGGAATATTCTGCCAGGCGATTGAGACCGCCTTGTCTGAAGGAACGATGCGCTTGTCGCCAAACTCCGGATGAAACTTCACCGCGCCTTTCCGCGCCGTCGCGATCCGTTGTTCCTGACTCATGTTGCCGAAGTTGATGGCGTCCTGGTCGTAGTTATAAACACCGGTCAGGGTGCCGTTCTTCGTGAAATAGTCATACGACGGATACCACATCTGCGTGATTGGATCGTCCGTATAACTGATCCCGCCATAGATTTGGTTCCGATCGTTTTCCCAGAAGCGTTGGTTTGCCTGCCAGCCGAGCTTGCAAGTGGGATCGTATACACACAGTTCGACCGCATCGCTGAAATCTTGCGCAAAGTTATTCTTGATTTTGCTGAGGATGGGCAGCGGAATATTGCTGAGGCAGTAGTCAGCCTTGATACTGCTGCGTGCCCCGCTCCGGCGGCCTTTCGTGGCGATGGTCACGCCGTCGGCGCTCGTGTCGATGTTGAGCACCTCAGTCTCGTATGTGATCATCGAGCCCACCTTTCGGAGGAAGCCATCCACGATTTTGTCCATGCCGCCAACGGGTTGAAAGAGCGTCGGCTGCCATTCATATTCAAACGACTGAAAAAAGCGGTAGCGCCAGAAATCGGAACTGAGCAGTTCCTTCAAAGCCAGCTTGGCGCCAGGTTCGCAGGGCTGATAGACAGTAATCTCGCAACCGTCGCGGGTTGAACCTGTGTAGTTGAAGCAGCTAACACATTCCTTGCCGCAGCTGACGCAGTTCTGACAACTGGCGTTGCAATTCTTGCACTTGGTTTTCCCACACTTCGCACACGTATCGTTTTCGCCAAGATCGCCGAAGCTCTTCAACAGACAGAGGAGATTGTTTCGATCACTCTCGTCCAGTTCAGCGTTTAGTGCATTCTTATTTACTGCTTTGGCAAGCATCTCCGAAATGTAGCCTTGCGTGTCATAGGCTATGCGCCGCCTAACCTGCGCTTTGCCGCCGAAGGCTTTGTCGCTCTGGAACAGATTGGCCATGGTCTCCATCACGTAGATTTCCAACGCCACGCCGAGTTCCTGGCAGTAGTGGAGCACGCGCCGGTGGTGGTAAGGCAGGCGGCCGGGTCCGAGATTGAGATACAGGCCCTCGTCAAAGTTGCACACTTGTGTGAGAGTTGTGCCGTTTGCTCGTTTTTCGGTGAGCACCGTTCCGCGGCGTGCGCTGTGATTGCGCCCGCCGGCCCGATCCGTTATTTCGATAATCTGACAGCTATAGCCTGCTCGGCTGAGCTCATAGGCTGCAGTCAGGCCGCCGATACCGGCGCCGAGGATGACTACCGACTTGCCGGCGCCCGAACCTTGTGGAAGCTCTGGCGGTCCGGCCCACGCCTCCGGGAGATTGACGAGACCCAGGGCTGTCATGCTTTCGTAGATGGCCGCGGAACCTCCGGCAATGCCAACGCGTTCAAGAAAGCTGCGCCTGGTCAGGCCATTCTTTTTTCTTGTCATGGTGTCTCCTCTTTGCAGGCTTTGAGAGTTGCAGTGCGGGTGCATATGAGCACCGAGAAAACACATCGAGCGTCTGCAAGGCTCTCTGAGAAATTATGAGATAACGAACGTGCCGCTTGGGATTCTGAATCTGAGTCTAAACCCTGACCTTGAATGGTGACGCGCCCTTGATACCGCTTTTCGAGTTAATTATCAATCTGAATCTTGAGCCCGATTTAGTCGGCGGCAACTAACCCACGCAGTTCGCGAAATTTTTTATCACTGATTCCGCGCACCATCATCAGGTGTTCGGGGCGGCGGAAGCGTCCATACATTCCGCGATGCTCGAGAATGCGCTCCGCAATGGCTCGGCCGATTCCCGGCAGCGCTTCCAGCTCTTTGGCCCCCGCTGAGTTTATGTTTACTCGGGAATGGTGTTCCCGTTTTGGTTCGATCGAGGTGGCGTCAAACGAAGTCGTGGAGGCGGCGGATTCCTGGCGCGGCAGCGTGACGCAGCCGGAGGTCGGTAACAGAATCGCAAAGATCAAAGCTGTGGCCACGGCGCTTGCGGCAACAGAAAGCTTTGCTGGCGGGAAATTCTGTTTCACGTGTGCAAGTGAATGATTAGAAAGAGTTTGTAACTCTGCCGCTCTCGTGTGCACGATGCTGGAAGTCCAACGATTTCAAAACTTCGTATGTTTTATGGAGGGTTGTCCACAGAGTTTTCCACAACGAGAGTGGAAAATGTTTCAAATCGGTGGCAGGCGGCTATTCTTCGGCGCCGGCTTCGTCCCACTGAGCCATCATCTCGTAGGCGCGGCCGAGCACGGGGCGAGGTCGCGAGCCGTCTGCCTGGCCGATTAGGCCTTCGCGTTCCATGATGTCGAGGATGGCCGCGGCGCGCCCGTATCCGATACGCAGGCGACGCTGCAGTACGGAAGTGGATGCGCGTTTCATTTCCACGCAAATTCTCAGGGCCTCTTCAAACAGCTCGTCGTGCTCGCCGTTGCCCTCTTCCAGGCCGAGCGCCTCTTCCTCAGACTGCGTGATCGTCTCGTTGTACTCGGGAGCGCCTTGAGCTTTCGAATGATTCACGATGCGGCCGATCTCGGATTCATCGATGTAGGCGCCATGGACGCGGATCAAGCGCGACGTGCCTGGCGGCAGGAAGAGCATGTCGCCACGACCCAGGAGATGTTCCGCGCCATTCGTGTCAATGATCGTACGCGAGTCGACTTTCGAGGAAACTCGAAACGAAATGCGAGAAGGGAAGTTGGCTTTGATCAAGCCGGTGATCACGTCAACCGACGGGCGTTGCGTGGCAAGCACGAGATGAATTCCCACGGCGCGCGCCATTTGCGCCAGCCGCGTAATCGACTCTTCAACTTCGCGACCGGAGGTCATCATTAGATCAGCGAGTTCGTCGATGATGATTACGATGTAGGGTAGCGGTTTATGCGGCTCGCCCTTGTCGTCGTATTCCTTGACGAGATTGCGGCGCATGATCTCCGTGTTGTAGCCGTCGATGTTGCGCACTCCCCAGCCGGCCAGGTCCTTATACCGTTGCTCCATTTCCTTCACCGCCCACTTGAGCGATCGAGCGGCTACCTTCGGATCGGTAATGATCGGCGTGGCAAGATGTGGAATGTCGGCATAGAGGCCCAGCTCGAGGCGCTTGGGATCGATCAAAATGAATTTAACTTCGTCAGGTCGGGCGCGATAGAGGATCGAAACGATTAGTGCATTGACACCGACCGACTTGCCCGCGCCCGTGGTTCCTGCGATCAGGAGATGCGGCATCTTCGCCAAATCGGCGACGTAGTTGAGCCCGTCGATCGTTTTGCCGAGTGCAATCGTTAGTTTGGAACCTGATTCGCGGAAAGCGCGCGACTCGATTACTTCTCGAAGAAAGATCGTTTCGCGGCGCGGATTTGGAACTTCAATGCCGACGTGGGGTTTACCCGGCATGCGATCGATACGAATGGATTCAGCCTTGAGCGCCAGGCAGAGATCGTCAACGAGGGAAACGACGCGGGAGTATTTAACGCCGGGGTCGGGCTTAAACTCATATGTAGTGACCACCGGGCCGGGGCAAATGTGTTTGATTTGTCCGGTGACGTTAAACTCTTTGCACTTCTCAGCCAGGCGCGTGGCGAGGCTCAGCAACTCAGTGTCAGCCTGCTCGCTGTGCGGCGGCGCTTCGTTTAGAAACTCGAGCGGCGGCATCGAATAGTCGCTATACGAGACACGTTTGCTTCGGTCGGCGTCGAAGGGAAGTTTGCCGGTAGCGGGCGCTTCGCCTTTCGGGCGTAAAACGGAAGCGCCTTCGACCATCTCTTCGACGTCGGCGCCCCCAGAAGTGCCGCCGTTAGAGCCGGGGAATATTGAGCGTTTTCCCTTCGCGCCCGTTACGACGGTTGCGCCTTCAGCGCCGGTGCCTGCCGCCGCGGCCCGGGCGGTGCTGGGCGCCTCGATGGTTGTTCCCGTCGACATCTGGGCGTCGCCGCGGTTAATTGCTGTTGAAGCCACGGATGCTTTGGCCGTTTCCTTCATGAATTCCGCGACACGCTGTTCGGGACTCAGATTGGGGGTGGCTTTTAAATTGCCGCTGAGCGCCTCAGCCATGACCGCTTGCGCCGCGAGTTTCTCAGCCTTTTCAATCTCGCGCTGCTCTTTGCGAATTCGCGAACGTTCGCTACGAGCACTGCGCCACGCTGCGAACCTTTCCGGTATCGCGGTGATGAACCCGAGACGACCGCTGAAGAGCTCGACAATTTTTTGATAGAAGCCGACAAAGGAAAAGTTTGTGGCGAGCAACAATCCGGTAGCCGCGATGGCGATTAGCAGCACAGTAGCGCCGACGGTATTGAGGCCACTCGCAAGTGATCGGGAGATAACGGTTCCGACGAGTCCGCCAGGCTGAACACTGGAGTCAAAGATGGGTTGAATGTTGGCAATGGAGAGTAACGCAGCTGCCGCAAGCGTCAGAATAACGAGGCCAAGCAAACGTGAAACTGGCGCGCGAAAACTGCGAGTCTTGAAACGTCTCCATGCCGCGGCGAGCAGCAGGCAAGGCAGCAGGTAAGCCGCTAGTCCAATCGACTGAAAAAGCAGCGCGGCCACATTTGCGCCGATGGCTCCCGCCCAGTTATGCGTTTCGGTTTGACCTGCTGAATTCCATGAAGGGTCGTTTGGGTAGAAGGTTGCCGAGACCAGACAGAGAAGGAGCAACAAGCCGAGGGCAAGTAGCGAGATTGCGATAATCTCATTCCGCCGGCTGTTTCGCGGAGTGATTATCCTGGGCTTGTCTTCAAAGTCCGTAGTTGCCATCTTGCTTCGTGCAGCTGATTCGCTTTCAGTAAACTTAAACCTCGCTGTGCAACCTCGTGTTCCCTGTGTCTCTGTGGTGGATCCTTTTTGCCGCTGATCAATTCACCTCAGAGACGCAGAGAACACTGAGGACGCGCAAAGACTTACTCGATAAAAAAACCACCACTTTTACTACGCTGCTTTCTTCAAAAGCAAAAATGCTTTTATGAAGTCGTCGATATCTCCGCCGAGCACCGCGTCAACGTTTCCTCGTTCCAGCTTCGTGCGCGTGTCTTTCACCAGTTGATATGGAGCCAGTACGTAGCTTCTGATCTGGGAGCCAAACGAGATATCCGCTTTGTTGGCCTCGAGCTCTGCTGTCTCAGCTTTTCTCTTTGCAATCTCCAGTTCATATAAGCGAGAACGCAGGACCTGCATCGCCACCGCGCGGTTCTGATGTTGCGAGCGCTGGTTTTGACACTGAACGACGATGCCAGTTGGGGCATGTGTGATGCGGACCGCCGAATCAGTCGTGTTAATGTGCTGACCGCCCGCTCCGGTAGCGCGATAGGTATCCACACGCAAATCCTTATCTAAAATCTCGACCTCAATGTTTTCGTCCACTTCCGGATAGACAAACAACGAAGCGAACGAAGTGTGCCGCCGTGCGGCCTGGTCAAAAGGTGAAATACGCACTAACCGGTGAACGCCCGCTTCGGCAGCCAATAATCCGTAGGCATATTCACCTTCCACTCTAAACGTTACGCCTTTGAGTCCGGCTTCCTCTCCGGGCTGGTAGTCAATGATCTCTGTCTTGAACCCGCGCTGTTCGGCCCACTTCAAATACATGCGCAACAGCATCTCAGCCCAGTCCTGCGATTCGGTGCCGCCGGCGCCAGGGTGAATCGTGCAGATCGCATTCAGCTGATCGTTGTCGCCGCCGAGGAGCATTTCAGTTTCCGCCACGGCGATTTCATGCTCAAGACGCTCAACCAATGAACGCAGTTCTACCAGAGATTCCTCGTCTTCCTCGGCAAATTCAAAGAGCACTGCAGCGTCTGCTATCTGAGATTCAAAACGCTCCTGGCGCTGAATCTTTTTCTCCAGCACGGTCCGTTTTTGCAGGAGCTTCTGCGCCGCCTCCTGGTCGTTCCAAAAATCCGGTGAAGAGGCTTCATTCTCAATGCGTTTCAGCTGTTCCTTGCCTGCGGCAACATCAAAGAAACCTCCCGAGCTGACTAACGCGTGTCCCTAGCTCTTCATGGGTGGTTCTCAAGTCCTGAATTGATAAAGTCTCGATCATTAGAAACGGGATCCTCCAAAACGCTGTGCTATCTAACTGTTCATTTGAGACCTGGACGGCGCCTCATGAACGAAAGTCCAAAGACCAACAAACCAATCCCGGCGCAGGCGGCTGGGAACAGATCGCCATAGGCGACATAGAAGGTCTTATTACTCTGTGAACGCGTCAGCCGCCACGTTCGAACCGCAGGCTTGAAACCTTCGGTCGCATCTTGTATCGCTCCAGTCGGGGTAATCAGCGCTGTGATGCCTGTGTTAGTGACGCGCATTACCGTGCGATCGTTTTCCACCGCGCGAAACACTGCGTTGGCCAGGTGTTGTCGCATCACCGCGGTCGGTCCAAGGTATCCGTCGTTAGAAATATTGATCAGCACGTCCGCGCCTTCGGCAGTAAAGCTACGCGCTATCGATGGATAGGCCGACTCGATGCAAATGAAAACTCCCGCGCGCGCATTACCCACCGGCATCAGCCGGTAATTCGTGCCCGGCGTGAAGTCGCCGACGATTCCTCTTATCAAACCCGCTCCCGGCAACCATTGCGGTAACGGAACATACTCGCCAAACGGCAGCAGGCGAATCTTATCATATTGAGTGACGAGGCTACCCGCTTGATTTATTAGTAGAGCTGAGTTGTAGATGCCGTCGTTAGGCGCTACCTCTTGTGAGTTTATTAGTATTGAAGTGTTGTGTGTTTTGGCGAAGACAGCGAGGCGTTCTCGTAAGGATGCGTCGCCCCCATAGCCGAAGTTCATCGGCGACTCAGGCCACACCAGGAGACGCGGAACCGTATCCGATGGCAGGGCCCGCAATGCGCTCTCGCTCATCTCAAAGTGGCGAGTCGCAAGCTCCTTCATATCATCGACAGATTTAACCAAATCCATCGGTACGTTTGGCTGCACAGCTACCACGGCGGCATTAGGAGCCGGCATTGCGTCAATCGAACGATCAACGCGATGAGCTGCCAGGAGGATAATCGCCACCAACACGATCGCAGCCGTAGATTCGAGCGCAGCTCGGTAAGTACGTTTCAAGAAAACAAATGCGATGGCGGCGTTCACCATCAGAATCAGGAAGCCGACTAAATACACGCCACCCCACCGTGCGGGCTGAATAAGGCTCGGGTGATAAGCCTGCGAATATCCAATCGCATTCCAGAGCTGACCGGCAACACCAAGTCGCCCCCATTCGAGCGCTGCCCAAAGAGCCGGAGCGAGAAACAGGAACGACGGGCCCAGTCTTTTAATCACTTGCGCTAAAGCCAAAGCGAAAAGCGCCGGGAAGATACCGACTGTTAGAGCGCCAGGAATCAGCAGTACGAAGGCAATTGGGGTTGGCATTCCGCCAAAGTGAATCATCGAATAGGTCAACCAGTAGCACGACCCATAGAAGAAGACCCCGCCAAACAACCAGCCCAAAATGAATGACCTAAGTGGTAAAGGACGTCGCGCGATTACCAGAAGGATCGGCACCAATGAAACCCATGCGAGCGGCCAGAGGTTGAAATCTGGAAACGAAATGATTAGGAGGATTGCTGAGACGACAGCTATTCCAGAATCGCCGAGAGAGGGAGCGCTGGCGCGAATATGTCTGGCGATAGCGTTAGCTTTTGACCGAATTGTGAAGATGGCTTTCGCCGCCGTGTTTGGGTCCCGCTGCATTGCGAGGGAGTCTATCAAAAAGCGCAACGGCGCGGGCCAAGACTAAGCAATGCGGTCCTTTCCCGCGTGATAGGAATCAGGCGGTTTCCGTGTCTCTGGATCAGAAAAAAATATTTTTAGGAAATTCTGCAGCGGTCCATCAGGAACTGCTTGAAACAGCCGCTGGAGGGTCAAAAAGACAGAAAACGTCACGGTCAAAGTGACAAATTCCGTCGCAACCTGATGACCGATGCTTCACCCCTCGTTCGCAGGCGCGAAATTGCAGCGGGAGTAAAACGCGGCAGGTTTTTGATAAGTAGAGAAGCCGAAATGAAAAAAGGTGACTATAAACGCGGGAAGACCCAGTCATTGCTGACTGGGTCCTCATATAGGAAGGAGAAGCACTGAAGGGTCGCTCGGCGGGTTGCTGGCGCAGCGGCAGGCGGCGCTCAGAGGGAAGTTGGCGGCGGGGGCACGTTTCGACTTTACTTTGGTCTCCCGTGCTTGCCGGTTCTATCTAGAGCACCTTTCGTGCCACGAAAAATATTTTTTGGAATCTGGAGCTTATTGAACGTAAGGCGCGGCGAATCGGCGCGCGATTCTGGGTGTTTGGTAAAAGCAGAGTGCCGTATTCGTGGGTTCCGAAAAAATTGGACACCAAACGCGGGAAGACCCAGTCATTTCTGACTGGGTCCACATATAGGAAGGAGAAGCACTGAAGGGTTGCTCGGCGGGCGGCTGGCGCAGCGGCAGGCGGCGCTCAGAGATTGGTTGGCGGCGGGGTCACGGATTAACTTTGCGTCAGTGTTCCGTGCGTGCCGGTTATCTCTAGAGCAGCTTGCGTGCCACAGAAATTGATTTTTGGAATTTGAGCTTGATTCAGCGTTAAGACGTGGCCCAGTGGGTCGTCAGAACCACCTGCGTTCAGCGGGGGTGGTGGCTGATGTTCAAGATCACGTTGTGGACGAGAGGGCGATCAATTAAAGCTACCCGCTCAACAGCCACCCGCTCAGAGCCACCCGCTCACGCAGGTGGTTCTGACAACTCAACGAGCACAAGGTGAGCTTGCATGCCAACTACACGCACTCGCGTGTTTTTCTCGATGTCACTACCGTCGCTGGATTGAGCGTTCCAGAGTTCGCCGGCAACGATAATGGTTCCCTGAGGATTGAGCTCAGATTCCACCAGCCCCAATTCTCCCATTAACTTCACCTCGCCGGCACTCGCGCGTTTGTGTCGCCACAAGCCAACAACGAGAACGAAGATCAGGAGCAGAATTGCGGTGAGAAGCCCTATCAAGTGCGTTAATTCCATCTGCGTGCACCTATTCGCGAACTATAAAAACGAAATGAGGCAAACCCTCGGAAGGACCTGCCTCATTGCTCTATCGAACCAGGCTCGCTTAGTTTTTTCCCATCGTTACTTGCCGCTGCAAACCAATGGCTTCCTGATTATTGGGATCTATGCTGATCGCACTGGCGGCGTATTTAGTCGCTTCGCTTCTATCGCCACGTTCGAGGAAGATCCTGCCCAACAGGACGTGTGCGTCGATTAACTTGGAATCCCAGAATATCGCGGTCTTAAGAGCGGCGATGGCAGCTTCCTGATCACCGCGGCGTTGATTGATTCGCCCGCTCAGGAGATAAGCCTCGGCATTTGTCGGCTCGAGCATGACGACACGGTGCAGTTCCGGCAAAGCCTCGTCGTCGCGCCCGGCTTGATATAGGTCTCGCGCTTTCGCCAGCAGGTCTTCGGTTGCCGAAGTGTTGGCGAGGGCCGCCATTGCGTTCTTACGCACGAGGTCAGAGACGTCGTCGCGGTTCAACACATCGCGCATCCGTGGTGAAACGCCGCTCAACGTTTGGGATTTCTGCCACTGCGTTTGAAACTTGGCGTAGGTGGGCAGATAACGACGCGCCTGGTCGTCAGCGGCGGTTGCGGTTTCCGACTTGCCGATCTTCTCGAGGGCCTTGGCGTAAAGAAAGTATGCCTGACCATCCCTCGGGTCAGCCGTAATTACCGGCTTGAGTTGTTCGGCCGACTCAACGTATTTGCCGGAAAGAAAAAGGGCCAACGCATAGTTAAAATGGACCATTGGGTCGTCTGGCGCCGACTCAGCGGCGCGAGCGAGAAAGGAAGTACCCTGGGTCAGCAGCCGCGTGCGTTCCTCTTCCTTCTTTTCTTCTCTCGATGCCTGAATCGCCACCGCACCAGCGTTGTTATAGATTCCAATCAGCGGGACCTCCGACGAAAGCGGCACCAGCGCTGCGAGCGCATGTCCCAGCTCGCCCATTTTCGCGTAGCCGAGTCCCGCGTAGAAAGCTGCTTCCGCATAGTGTGGATCTTTCTTCTGCAGCTTGGTGAAATACTCGGTAGCGTCTTTCCACTTTCCTTCGAGCATGTAGTAACGGCCGAGCTCGAAAGCTGCCTGCGGGTATATCGCGCCGCCGTTGGCTTCCGCGAAGAAGCGCATGGCGTTCTTCAGATAATTTGAACGCTTTTCGTCGCGATCGCTTAGTTGCACGCCTTTTACATATGCTTCAAACGCACGCTGGGGAACTTTCGTAGCTTCCTGAACAAGCTGGTTCTGAGAGAAGGGAAGTGCCTTGTCGCGTTGATAAAGAATTTGGTAAGCGAGCCGTCCCTGAATATTTTGGAGCGTGGTGAGTGGACCACCAAGATCAAACTGTCGCGTGGCCCAGCTTCCGTCAAACACTTCACCAAGCGTGCGGCCTTCATTTACCTTGATCACGCGCGCCGTGATTTCCACATAGGCTTCGGCGGACGACTTATCCTTTTCCTCTTTAGCGCCCTCTTTGTTCTCACCGTCGCCCAGGTTGATCTTGTAAGTGCCGATGACAATCATCGACGCTTTCGCCTCGCGGGCCAGCTTGATTGCCGTTGCGCGCGAGGGAAGCACCGTTTCGGGCACTCGCAGTCGTTGATATACCGATTGGCGTTCGTCACTGGTAACAATCAATAAGCCGGGTTTGTTGAGCAATTCCGAGATAGAATCGGCGAAACTCTCGCCAACCCAATTGTATTCCGGACGATTCGAGGTGTTCTCGAAGGGGAGAACCATTACCACATCGGCAGCGGCGGGCGCCTGCGCAAATCCGGACGCTGCCATAATCGTTAGCAAGAGTACTGGTAACAGGCCAATGCGAAGTGTTGCAAAATTAAGTTTCATCAATAAAAACATCCTATTCAACTGGGCTTTCCTATGATGACCGGATCGGAAAGCCGGTTGGTCAACTGGAGTCACATTAGTGTGCTCCAGGCCACTTCTGCGGTCGTAATCCGCGAAAGACTCTAGCAGAAAAGAGATTCAGACTGGAAATTGAGCCGTCTTCGATTGCCTCCACATTCCCTGACCATCTCTTTGACAATCCACCCCTTGTATCCTTATTGACAGCCCAACAATTCCTGTCATATCTTCCTGCCGTTCGATTCCAGGAAAGCGGCTGTCTCCCGAGCTGCCTGACTCAGCGATTCAGCCAAACTCACAACCCGTTTCAGTTAACTGGTCGTACCAGGCTCAGCTGTCCCGAGTGAAACCATAAAACTCCACGCCCCTGAAGTCTCATGTGTTTCCGTATTCACCTACGACCGTGCAACTCAAACTTCACCAGCGAGGAGAAAAACACAATGTCTGAATCAGGAGACAACAAAATCATTGGTAACTTTCGTAAGTTGATCGACGAAGTATCTGCCGATCCCGACTACAATCCAGCGAATGACGCACTGAAGATCCCGGCGCTCGAAACGCAATATACAAGCGGCGACGGAGTGGTTAATTCCGTTAACGCGACTCGTGCGCCTTACAAGCTTTCGGTTACCGATCGCGAGAGTGCGTTTAAGTCTTTGCGCGCGCTGGTGGTGCGTTCGCGCAACTATCTAAAAGCGTCGGGCGCGTCGAAGGGCGTGGTTGAGGATGCCGACACCTTCGTTCGCAAACTGAGCGGCAGTCGCAAGACGCCAAAGCCTAATACCACTCCCGCAACCCCGGGGTCTGGTCCCGCGGCACCCGGCTCAGGTGGCACGCCGCCGGTGGTGGACGACGAGGGCAGTAGCTCAGCATCGCAGATGAGCTACGACAATCAGGTAGGCAACTTCGAGTCGTACATCGAGATACTGAAAAACGTCCCGCAGTACAACCCAAACGAAGCCGACCTGAAGATCACTTCGCTCGTTGCGCTTGCGGCAAGTCTGACAGCCAAGAGCAACGTTGTGAACACCACTTCCGCGACGCTAAACCAGGCGCGCGGCCAACGCGACAAGTTGCTGTACACGGACGAGGACTCGATTGTGAGCACGGCTACTCTAGTGAAGAGCTACGTTCAGAGCGCCCTCGGCAGCAGTAGCAAGCTTTACAAGAAGATCAAGGGGTTGAGGTTCGAGAAATCCAGGAGAACACGATAGGCACTGCGGATTTCCGGCTCGGACTACGATATTGCGTTTCCGGCCAACGATAATGCGCGCTCGGCCAACGATAATACGCGTTCGGACACGGGTAATTCGCTTTGGGACAACGATAAGACGCGCCCGGACAACGATAATGCGCGTTTGGCCAAGGGTAATACGCGTTTGGCCAACGATAATGCGCGCCCGGACAACGACAACACGCGTCTGGCCTACGACATAGAAAAATCGGGCAGCCGCATAACAGGACCGGCGTTCAAGATAACGCAACCGGCATATCGGTTTGCAGAATCGGAACGCCGGTTCACTTTTTCGTGCTGCTCGGTTCACCCGATAGCGGTGCTGGTTCTAAGGACGAAATTAACGGTTCCGCGCTTGAGCGAACAAGATTGTTGACAGGGACACTGAGCTTATTCTATAGTATTCATCGTCTCTTACAACTTGTAAGACAGGTAAATACATGAACACAAACAGCGATAATTTGCCAGATCTCCCCAGCCTTACTCGGAAAGAGGCGATCGTTCTTGATCTTCTCCTCAGCGGCAAGGAGCTTTTCGGTTTGGAAATGGTTGAGTCGTCGGCCGGACAACTGAAGCGAGGAACAATTTACGTTACTTTGCAGAGGATGGAGGAGAAGGGATTCATTACTTCGCGGCGGGAAAGCCGAGTGTCCCCTGAGATCGGGATGGCTCGTAGACTGTATGCCGTGACTGGCTTAGGCCAGCGAATGATGGCAGCGTCTTACGCGGCACGGGCTGCTTTCGTGCCTGAGTTTTCTTAACGGCGGTTATCCATGAAGCTGATCCGCAGGTATTTCAGGAAATCAGACCCACTCTTTTCTCTTAGAGTGATAGTCGGCGCTGCTTCCGTAGGCGGTGCCATAGCTCTGGGGGCAAAGATTTACCAAGCCTCTACCTTCATGGATTTTGCAACCTCGGCACTTTTCGCAGGTTCAGTGCTCTGTGGTCTCTTGATTCTTTATAACCCTGAAGTATTCATTGACTGGATCATAAAAAGCCGCCGTCAAAGAAAGGGAGGCAGAAAGAGAATAACTCGGAATCCCCCAGGCGCCGTACTGCTGTCGGTTGCTGAATTCCTCTATTCTCGCAAAACGGTAGAACTCACCTTCGAAGTCCTTATCGCCGACTTTCGGTTGGAGTACTTCGAAGCGTTAAAACAGAAACGCTCCGTGAAATGCGCGTGGATTCGTGTCCGCTACTTTTTCCTTTTCATAGCCAACATGGGCCTCAGTAAGCTGTGGTCAGTATTCAGCGCAATCAGGCAAGTCACGAAATAAATCTTTACAAAAGTTGATCAGGTACATGGTCGCGACCGCTCTCGGTTCTGACTTCTTCGAGCCACGAAGCACTTCCCATCCGGCGTTTTCACGACTGCTAATGCGAAAGGCCGGCCCATTGGACCAGCCTTTCCGTTGAGTGCCAGAGCTGACGGGCGGGACTAGTTCATGCCCTCCGTATCATCACCCAGGGTCGAATCCATCAGCATGATTCCATCCATGAGCATGATGCCATCCATCAGCATAATTCCGTCCATGAGCATGATGCCATCGCTGTAGACCACGCCGTCCATGAGCATGATCCCGTCCATCAGCATGATGCCATCCATGAGCATGATGCCGTTGGGGCAGAAGACGCCGCCGCCGAACATAGGCGTGCCGTCGCTCTTCATAACGTATTGCCCGAGCGCCAGATTGCCTTTCCACTTTTTTGTGTTCAGCGATTGCGAAGTTGACGTTTCAACCACGCCATCACCGAGCAAATAACCCGCGCCATAACTCTGCTGGTATTTGTTTATCAAGTCTTTGCCGGTGATCGTAGTGTGGTTTAGGACCAGGCCCTGCGACCAGCCAAACGAGTGACTTGAAATGGTGGTCGTTGCAGCCGGAGCAGCCTGAGTCAGGAACGAAGAACCAACCGTCGGGGTTAGGCCAAGCAACGGCTGGCGAACGAGTTTCGCAATCGCCACCGCGCCGGCGACGTTTAACTGGCCCGCGCCCTGCTCAAACGTATTGGCGCCCGCCAGCGGTTGGGCGGTGTACATCATGATCATCTTCACCATGTTTGGCGTCAGATTCGGATTTGCTTCCAGCATCATTGCTGCAGCCCCAGCCACCATCGGCGCCGATACGGAAGTGCCGCTCATGTACATCATCTTCATGTTCGAAGTGGGGTAGGCTTTGGTTTGAAGTTCGGGATGTGACTTTACCAGGAAGTTATTTGGAGACTGAGCGGCAACGATCTTATTGCCGGGGGCAACGAGGTCGGGCTTGATCAAATTGTCATAGTGCTTCACGCCGTAAGTGTCGGTTGAAAAACTGCGCGTTGGTCCACGCGAGCTGTAAGTGGTGATGGAATCTTCATCGCGCGGGTCAGTGCCGTATGAATTGCTGGCTCCGACGGTGATGGCGGAAGGCTCGTTGCCCGGAGTGTGGATGCCGCCGTAGACCTTCTGGCCATCGGGAGACTTGCCGTTGTTACCGGCCGCTGCTACCACCACGATTCCGGCGTTGGATAGTTTGCGCACCGCGTTGCACAACGGGTCATTCTTGTAAGAATTGATTGCGGGTCCACCCAGGCTCATGTTGACCACGCGGATGTTGTGAGTGTTGCGGTTCGCGTAAACCCAGTCGAGAGCTTTCAAAACATTCGAAACGCTGCCGATGCCCTGAGCGTTCATCACGCGCAGGTTCAGCAAGTTTGCGGCGGGCGCGACGCCTTCATACTTGCCGGCGGTCGGGGTGCCGACACCTGCAGCCACTGAGGCTACGTGGGTGCCGTGGCCATATGGATCGTCTGTGCGATTCTCGCCCGTGAAATCTTTGCTGAGAACTACCTTGCCTGATTGGCTGGAGAAAGACTTGTGATTGACGTCGATGCCCGAGTCGAGGATAGCGATCCTGATTCCCGAACCGTCAAGAACTGAGCTGGCAGCGAGTGCGGTTTTCTGAACGCGGGTTTGGCTGGCGCCGGTAGTCGTGGTCACGTGACCAAAGGTGCGAATTTCACTGTCTAGCGAAATGTAAGTGACGTTTGGGTCTTGCGCCAGAACATCCACCGAATTGGCCGGCGCTTTGATCAAAGTGATATTCAAACTCGATAAGAGTGTTCCCACCAGGCCTACAACTGTCTTCAGCAATCCACCAATCAGGCCGGGTGATTGTGCCGACTCTGGTTTTGTTTGCACGATCAACTTCACCTGGTCGCTGCCCTTGCCGGCGCGAATTAGTGCGCGCAGGTCGGGCGATACTTTATCAACCGTGCTGGTTTGGGTTGAGGTCGAGGTTGTGGGGCCAGCCTTGGCGGTGGCGCCACTGCTGAGCACCAGGGCCGAGCAAATAGAGACTAGCAAGGCAAATGCAATCACACGGTTCAGGGGGTTTTGGGGGGTCATCGATTCTCCATTAACTGCAACTACTGCGAAATATTACGGTGAGCAAGAATTAACCACCGTCAACGATAAAAACGGGAAGACTACGCGCGCACAACACGGGAGCGTTGAGCGCCAGAAGTCTGCAGCCTTTCGGAAACTCCCACTGCCATATCGCGTTTGTCGGGAACGCGACTAAGGCTGGTGAGTATGTGCCCGCTCCTGCTTTCGCCGGGAGAAGGCCTTTATCGTTGACGGTGGTTAATGAAAAGATCTTGCTCACACAGTCGAGCGCGGTTCCTATTGCGAGCGGTGTGCCACCTCGCTCGGGGAGAGAATTCATCCCTAACAGTTAATGATTACGGGTTGAACACAAATGGACCACCAGACTAAGGGCATGAGTAAGGATCATCGATTCGCAGATTGACCGAAGGGCGAGTCATTGTGGCGGGCCGATACGTCGATTTGAATTCCAATCCGAAAAAACGTTAAGGAACTTTCAGTTTGGCCCGACGTTACACTTCTGAATCATATGTGGCTATGACATACATCGGTTCACACATTCTGGATCGAGAGTTGAAGAAGGGCAGTGCCGAACTGCTGATACTCTCGCTTGTCGAAGATCAACCGCGTCACGGTTACGACATTGGCAATCTGATCGAGCAGCGCTCGCAGGGAGTGCTGCGTTTCAATGTCGCCTCGCTGTATCCGTTGCTCTACCGCATCGAGAAGCGGGGCTGGATTCAGGGTCGCTGGGTGGAAAAGGCGAATCAGAGACGCCGGCGTTATTACCGTCTGACAGCCGAAGGCAACAAAATCCTGGCTGCGCAACGCAGCAGTTGGCTCGAATTTGTGCAGGCGATCAATCGCATCACTGGAATCGAACATGCCTGATTGGAAAGAAGAGATCAGGCGGCGGCTGGCGAGCCTGAAGCTATCGCCAACTCGAGAAGCTGAGATCGTCGAAGAGCTGGCCCAGGACCTCGAGGATCGGTTACGAGCATGCGCTGGCTGCCGGTTCCACCAGGGAACAATCCTACCAGGCCGTATTGCTCGAATTAGCCGAAACCGATCTACTTGCGCGCGAGATGCGCCGTGTTCCTTACAAAGTCCAGCCGGAATTAGTCGAGATGGGTACGCAAAGGAGAATCAACATGCTTGGCGATCTTTGGATGGACCTGCGTTACGGTCTGCGTGCTCTCGTGAGGAACCCTGGCTTTACCGCGATCGCGGTGCTTGCGCTCGCTCTCGGAATCGGCGCAAACAGCGCCATCTTTAGCGTAGTCAACACGGTGCTGCTGCAGCCGCTGCCCTATCAGGATCCGGATCGGCTGATGATGGTTTGGGAGGACGATACAGCCGGTGGTTTCCCTCGCGACACTCCGGCAGTTGGTAATTACATCGACTGGCGAGACCAGAACCAGGTCTTTGAAGGCATGGCGGCCATGGCCGATCAGAGTTTCAACTTAACGGGAAACGGCGACCCGGAACGAATTGAAGGCAAACTGGTGTCGGCCAATCTGTTCTCGCTGCTTGGAATCGCGCCGCAATTGGGTCGCAGCTTTCAAGCTGATGAGGATCAACCCGGGCGCAACGGAGTGGTGATCATGAGTCACAACCTGTGGCAACGTCGGTTCGGCTCTGATCCAAACATCCTCGGCAGATCGTTAGATTTAAATGGCGTTGCCGTTCAGGTCATCGGTGTGATGCCACCTGGTTTTCAGTTTCCCAGTCGTGAAGAAGAACTCTGGTCGCCCATCGCTTTCACTCCGCAACAACTCACCAACCGCGGACGCCACTACCTTGAAGTTATCGCTCGTCTTAAACCCGGCGTCACCGCGCAACAAGCGCAGGCAGAAATGAATAACATTGCGGGGCGCTTGCAGCAGCAATATCCGAATACCAACAATCAGCTGGGCGTGGCCATTGTGACGCTCCGCGAGCATCTCGTCGGCGACATCAGACCAGCGCTCTTCGTACTCTTGGCTGCCGTAGGCTTCGTGTTGCTTATTGCCTGCGCAAATGTCGCCAACTTATTGCTGGCTCGCGCCGCCGTGCGCCAAAAAGAGATCGTGATTCGCCTGGCGCTGGGGGCCAATCGCTTTCGTCTCGTGCGACAAGTTCTGACTGAGAGTCTTCTGCTGTCGGCTTTGGGAGGAGGGGTCGGGCTGTTGTTCGCGATCTATGGTGTAACCGTTCTGAAGAGTTTCATTCCGGCAAACATCTCCCAGGCCCAGGCCGTCTCGATTGATGGCAAAGTGCTCCTGTTCACTCTCGTAGTTTCATTAGCAACCGGACTGATCTTCGGGTTAGTGCCGGCCCTGCAGTCGTCGAATTTCAATCTCAATGAAACTTTGAAAGAAGGCGGACGCGACTCGAGTGCCGGATCTCGTGGCGGCCGCATACGCAGTCTTTTGGTGATCACAGAAGTTGCGATCTCGCTAATCCTCCTGGTAGGCGCGGGGCTATTGATCAATAGCTTCATCCGACTCCGTGGAGTCGACGCCGGGTTTAACTCTGAGAACCTGTTGACGATGAGAACCGTGCTTCCCGAACTGAAGTATCGTGAACACGCCCAACGCATGGCTTTCTACACCGATGTTATCAATCGGGTCGAAGCGTTGCCCGGTGTTCAATCCGCGTCGGTAGCTAATTGGATTCCCCTCGTCATGCAGGGCGATTCAATTGGATTTAGTATTGCCGGCGTTCCGGATCCGGGTCCGGGACAAAGGCCCAGCCTTGTCACTAGAGTGGTTGGTCCAAATTACCTGCAGACTATGGGCATTCCTTTACTTCAGGGACGCAACTTCGAGCCGCAGGACAAATTCGATTCGCCCGCGGTCGGCATCATCAACGAGACGATGGCACGCCGTTACTGGCCCGGACAAGATCCAATCGGGAAGCGAATTACTCCTGGACAGGCAACCTCTACAGATCCAAACGACTGGATCACAATTGTTGGCGTGGCGAAAGACGTCCGGCAGGTTGACCTGGCCGCTCCTCCAAAACCGCAAATGTATCTGACTTACATCCAGGCCGAGTTCTTTGCTCCCCGCCATCTGATTGTAAAGACAAAGGCGCCTCCGATGTCGCTCGCCGCCGCGGTGCGCAAAGCAGTTTGGGAAGTAGACAAAGATCAGCCGGTCTCAAATGTTCGTTCCATGGAAGAGGTCCTGTCGGAATCGATCTCGCGGCAACGCTTCAGCATGTTGCTGCTTGGCATATTCGCAGGAGTGGCGCTCGTGTTGGCGGCAGTCGGAATTTATGGAGTGATGAGCTACTCAGTGGCCCAGCGTCGAAATGAGATCGGCATTCGCATGGCGCTCGGCGCACAAAAGAGAGACGTGCTGAAGTTGACCGTCGGTCACGGTTTGAAGATCGTCCTGATTGGTGTTGGACTGGGTCTGGTTGGGGCCTTCTTGTTGACGCGGCTCATGGCGAGTCTGTTGTTTGGAGTTCGCCCGACTGATCCCACCACCTTCGTTGCTATTTCATTAATACTAATCGCTGTGGCGCTGATGGCCAGTTACATTCCCGCGCGCCGGGCCACGAAAGTAGATCCGCTTGTAGCTCTGCGTTACGAGTGATGTGAGAATGGGGCCCCTGAAGTAGCTTGTTCGCCTCCGGTTACTCCTCTAAACTGAGCGGAGCAATCCCATTGGTTTATTGGTCGAGGCTCCCGTGGTCCTATTCTTCAGCATCTTCTTAGGCTTGCTTGGCACCTCCGCCGGGGCGGTCGATCCATCGAATGTCTTACTTGCACCGCAGGGTTCCTATTCGATCACCGGATACGTTTCTGACGATCGCCGTTCTCGCATTCCCAATCTCCAGGTCGAACTACTCAACGACGTAGAGTCTGTGATTCAAAGAACCAAGACTGACAGTTCCGGACTCTTTGCCTTCCGCAGACTCTCAGAGGGAACCTTCCAGGTTCGAGTTCAAACATTTGGGACCGACTATGTAGGCGGACAAACTAAACGAGTCCAGCTGGAGCGCACGCGTGCTTTCGAGCAGGTGGATTTTGTTCTCACAACTAAACGGGGTGCTTCGACCACCAGTGCGGGGGCAATTTTTGTTCAGGAAGTTCCCGAGCCGGCTCGGAAGGAATTCGAGCGAGCATCTCCGTTACTGGAGAAACCTGAACAGCGAAAAGACGGAATTGAGGCACTGAAGAAAGCGATCGATCTCTTTCCCGGTTACTTCGCTGCGCTTGAACTGCTGGGTACCGAATACGTAAAGCGACAGGAGTATGAGCCGGCGATTCCCGTGTTAACGAAAGCAATTGAAGTGAACCGGCGCGCGTATCACAGTTTTTACGCGCTCTCCCTCGCGCAATATAACCTCAAGCAGGTGCCCCGAGCGATCGAGTCGCTGAGAAGCGCGATCACACTCAACCAGAGCTCGGCTAATGCGAATTTATTTTTGGGAATGTTGCTGCGTCAGACCGACAAGTTGGATGAGGCCGAGCCCTATCTGGTGCAGGCAGATCAATTAGCTGCCTCGAAATCTCCGGACGCCCACTGGCAGTTGGCCCTGCTCTACAACCAGCTAAAGAGATATAAAGAGGCAGCGGACCACCTGGAATTGTTTTTGAAGATCCAGCCAGACGCCAAAGATACCGAGCTAATCAAGAAACTGATTCAGCGCTTCCGCGAACAAGCCGCCGGCAATCAGAAGTGAATAAGATAGACGACCCGCGCTCCTGGCGGAGCGGGGATAACTAATAACGCGCCTGCAACGCTTTCAGCGTTGCAAACATGATTCTTTACTCGTGACCCAGGGTAGTCGCTGCGCTCCAACATGGGCTGAAGTTAGCCAACGCTTTCAGCGTTTACGGACCGAAGGGGCGCTCCGCCAGGAGCGCAATGTTTATAGCAACGAGACATTCACCCCCCCGCTCCGTCAGGAGCGCAATGTTTCGCTCCTGGATGGAGCGAAGATATTTGTGAGGCGTCGCGGGCTATAAACATTTCGCTCCTGGCGGATCGAGGATGCGTGTGAGCTTGTCGATGAACTCAACCTCGTGGGTCGAAGAATTCGGAACCGGGAGCGACCGGGTAAACGAAATCACTCAAAGATGACGGGCTAATTCCTAACGAACCCAAGTTAAGCGTTACTGTGATACAACTCGGCGCAGGAGATGAAAGCGGAAGCATGACTCGACCAGAGATTTCTAGCATCGCACCCTTATTAATCGTGCATAACACCACGGCAGCAATCTCATTTTATCGTGACCAACTTGGATTTGAGATCACTTTCCAGGAACCTGCTGAAGATCCATTCTTTGGCATCGTGCAGAGAGATGGCGCGATGATCATGCTTAAGGACGTCGGTGTAGCTCCAGTTCCGAATCACAAGCAAGAGCCCGGGGCACGTTGGGACGCTTACCTCTACGTCAAGATCCTGATGCCCTCGCGGCCGAATTTGAGTCGCGCAATGTCGAATTTTCAGAACCACTCAAAGACACTCATGATGGGTTGCGTGGCTTCGAGCTCAAGGACGCAGATGGTTACATCTTGTTCTTCGGCCGCCCTCGATCTTGAATGTGTCGTTGTCTCGTTGAGTCAAACGAGAACCTCGTTCCGCCACATCCTTTCGGTCGATCCAGCTGCAGTTGGGCCTATGGTTGTTCTCGTTTAGGTTCGGGTGACGGCACTGTCGCAGGGCTCACGAAGCTACCGCGAAGAGTGAGTGGATCTGACGGCCACGCCTGGCCTGGATCACCCCCGGCTTCCGTATCGATAATTTTACTGGTCTCGGCGTTCTCACACCTGGCGAGTTCGACGAGGAAGCTGCCGTCGAGCCAGCCATTGAGCTCGAGGGAGTCTGTCCGCGTCGTGATGCTGAGATAACCTACGGCACGATCAGCGGGTCGGCAGCGTAGCGTGTACTGTTTCTCCGCGATCTCGATCGGAAACACCAGGCGCGTTCCCCCCGCGACTTTTCCCTCGCCGTCGGTCTCGATGAGAAGGTCCCACCCGTCAGCACTGAGCTCGATGCGGCCTGGACCAATGCGGCCGACCCTGGCGCCGGGGCTTGCGTGGTCGAAACGCAGTTCGCCACCAAGTAGTTTGTTTTCGAGCTTGGTGGGAAGAATGCCGAAGAGGAACCGGTCCATGCGCGGCTTCTCGACGCGCACTTCAAACGCCGTCGTTCTTGAAGTCCCTGAGACGCTCGCGGCAACCGGATGGTCCGGTCGCGTTACAAACCAGACGAGGACGGCGACGAAGGTGACCATCGCCAGCGCCATCACGATCAGCGAGGTCTTGATGGATTTCTTCATGCCATGCAAGATCAACGCAGATCGTGGCGATGGTCAAGCGGTCAGGAAAGGCGACTCAACGGAAGGCGGCATCTGGACTTCTAAACTAAAACGATGAATATCAGACTGGTTGTCACCAGTGAAAATGACCTGGACTTTGTTCTGAGCGCTGAACAAAACGCGGAGAACCGTTCTTTTGTCACTGTGTGGACACGCGGACAGCATCTGGATTCGCTCAGCGACAAAGACTTGTGTCCACTGATTATCGAGAATATTGCTGACGGTAGTCGGGTCGGCTACATCATCCTGGCGGGCCTGGCAGATATGAACCGAAGCATCGAGTTTCGGCGCATTGTCGTGATCGAGAAGGGCAAAGGTTATGGCAGGAACGCTCTACGCATGGTGAAGCAAATGGCGTTTCAACAATTAGGAGCACATCGTCTGTGGCTTGACGTGAAGGAGCACAACGTTCGCGCAAGGCATTTGTATGAGTCGGAAGGTTTCGTGGCGGAAGGCGTGTTGCGTGAGTGTATTAGAGGGGAATCTGGATTCGAGTCACTAGTGGTGATGTCAATGTTGTCTAGTGAATATGACGACGCCTAAAAAGGATTGCTAAAGATGAAGTCAGTACCACCACGCGGTAACGGGTGGGTCTGACGTTGGACCAGCTATGAGGTGGAGCATTCTTGGTTATGCGCAGCGGCTTTATTCGGAAGCAGACCCACGCGCTACCGCGTGACGGTACTGACCTCATCGCCCTTTACCTCAACTTTTTTCTCGTTTAATGATCGAGTAATCGATCTTGTCGTTTTCCGCTCTGGTCAAGACAAAACCATTGAATGGTAGTATGAGGGCGACTGAAAGGGGAAAGTTACTTTATGGAATGGATTTCTGATCCACAGATCTGGATTGCTTTTCTGACGCTGCTCTCGCTGGAGATCGTTCTCGGCATCGATAACATCATCTTCATTTCAATTCTCGCGGGCAAACTGCCCGCCGAGCAGCAAGCCCGCGCCCGCTACATCGGCCTCGGACTGGCACTCGTGATTCGGATCATTCTGCTGTTTTCACTGTCGTGGGTGATCGGCCTGGTAGCGCCGCTATTCACCGTTCTACATCAGGAGATTTCAGGGCGCGACCTGATACTGATTCTCGGCGGACTGTTCCTGCTCGGCAAGTCGACGTTTGAGATCCACGATAGCCTTGAAGGCGAACACGGTCATGCCTCCAAGCGCGTCAAAGGGACCTTCGTCAGCATCATCATTCAAATCATCATTCTCGACGCGGTTTTCTCGCTCGATTCAGTCATCACGGCTGTCGGCATGGTCGATCACATCGGAATCATGATTGCTGCCGTCGTATTTGCGATAGCTTTCATGATGTTGTTTGCCGCGCCCCTCGGTCGTTTCGTCTCCAAACATCCGACGATCAAGATGCTGGCTTTAAGTTTCCTCCTGCTCATTGGGCTGACCCTGATCGTTGAAGGGTTCAACGTTCATATTCCGAAGGGCTACGTCTATTTCGCGATGGGCTTTTCAGTGTTCGTTGAGTTTCTTAACTTACGTTTACGCAAGAAACGAGACCCGGTTAATTTGCATGAGCGGTATGCGCCTGACGTTGAGCAGACCGCTGGCGAAGGGAAATAGCTTCAGACTCATTGGGAACTTATATGAAGGGAGTGCTTTCGATCGTACTGGTTGCTTTGACGTCCTTCCCCTTTGCGCAAGAGCCTGCGCTAAGGGTTAGCTTCTCTCCCGAATCAAAGGCTTTTGCTCAAGCCACGGCCGAGTATCAGGCAATTTGGGATAGTGAGGGCAAAAGAATTATCGAAGCGATGGAGAGCGTATCCGGCCTCAGATTTAGCGAGAAAGATGTCAGCGTGATTGTGTATGAAGGTGTTAGTTGGTCGGGGTATGGCAACCGCCCCATGAAACTAAGGGCCAGCTACCCACTCGATATCAAGAAGGCAACGCTGATTCATGAGTTCGGACATCGTTTGATCAATCCGATTCGAATTCCGAAGGGCAAACAGCTGGACGAGCATAGAGTCCTTTTCCTTATCCTGTACGACATTTGGGAAAAACTGTATGGCAAGGAATTCGCCGACAACGCTGTCGAAGTGGAGAAGAAACGGAAAGGGTTATACGACTACGAGGCAGCCTGGCAGTGGGCACTGTCTCTGAGCCAGGCAGCACGGGCTTCACAGTCCAAAGAGTTGAGAGAGTTCACGGACAAAGCCAAAACCTCACTTTATCTCCAAGCCGCGCCCAACCGATTTACCCTGATCCCCAACCTGAGCGTGGGTTTGAACGCTGGTCCGTTAACGGAGTGAACTCTGATCATGGGAGCGATCGCCAAATGGTTACTGCATGATGATCAGAAAGAACTGTTCGACTACGTTTTCGCAAACGCACTGAACTTAATTTTCCTCGCGCTCACCGCGTTGGTGCTTTGGCCTCTGGACAAAGCGACGATGACCTTACACCTGGCTAAGGGTTATTGGCTCTTCTGGATCGTGATGGTAGTGACATCCGGCGTGTTGCTTCTTCTCCAGCGAATCTTTCGAATGGATCTTTACTCCCGTTTTGACGCGTATGTGATCTCCGCACTGGTCCTCAGCGGTTTCCTGCAGGCAGGCTGGTCGGCTTTTGCAGCGCTCCTCGTACGCAACTTCGTCGCGGATGCCACCGGTTGGGTCGCTGTGATTGTATTCGCCCTCGGTGTCCTATCGTGTTATGTCGCCTGCGTCATAGTGGGTGCGTTTTACATGGGCGGACTCTACAAGATGGTCAACCTGGCTCTCGCCATTCTCAGCTTCATTATGTTCAGCCTGTGGCCCGCCTCTGGTCGTGCAATATACGGTTGGTTCTTCGATCTTTTTTGAGGCATCGGACTCGCTCCGGACCGTTTCGCTCACATCGAATTGCAACAGGTTTACAACCAATTCTCTCACTGAGGAGCGGAACGATCATTCAATGTCCGTGGTATATTTCTCGTGTTCCCCCTCAACGTCCCTGCTGGTTTCCTTCGACGCCCTCGATCGATTGGAAACCGGAGAGCTGTGTGCATCGGAGGTGAAAACTAATGGTTCATGAAATGATCGAAGGAACATATCGTCAAACAAATCTGGCGAATGAGTCGCCGGAATATCTTGCCAGGCGCGAGGAGCTGCGGTTGGCAGAAATTGAATTAATGAAACAACGCGAACGATGTGCGGAGCTGCGGCGGGGCTTGCCAAAAGGCGCGACGATTCGTGATTACGAGTTTCTTGAAGGACCGACTTCACTCGACGAAGGCGATGAACCGGTACGAAAAGTATCGCTGAGCGAATTGTTCACGGCGCCGGATCGTTCGCTAGTGGTCTATCAGATGATGTTCGGGAAAAAACAAACTAGTCCATGCCCAATGTGTACGGCCTGGCTTGATGCCTGGAACGGAGTTGCACATCACCTCGCGCAGAATGTTGATGTGGCGGTCGTTGCCGCGGCTGATCTATCTGCCCTGCGCAAGTTTGCGCGAACCAGAGGTTGGCACAAACTGCGTCTGTTCAGCGCCGGCGAAAGCACCTTCAAGTATGATCTCGGCAGCGAGGATCGAGAAGGAAATCAGGACTCGACGATTTCGGTTTTCACACGAGACAGTGATGGCACGTTACGACATTTTTACAGCGTCCATCCAAGGCTGGCCGAGAACACCGACGAGCGCGGCATCGATGAGTACAACCCTATTTGGAACATTCTGGACCTCACGCCGCAGGGACGCGGGGATTTCGCAGCGTCGCTCGGGTACGTGACGAAAATTCAAGGTGCGCAAGCGGCGCGTGGCTGAGGCGGCGGCCACCGCATCGCCTTCCTATCATCGCTATGACGACATGCAAGTGGTGATAGATGGCCATGCCACTTCAAAGATTTCAATTTCAACCGCGGCGCGCTGCCTCGATTGTAGCGATGTCGATCTTTTTCATCTCCATCATCGCATCGAATGCGCGTTTGGCGACGGCAGGGTCGGGATCGGTTACCGCTTTGGTCAGAGCGATCGGCGTAATCTGCCATGACAACCCCCATTTGTCCTTGCACCACCCGCACGCGCTCTCTTCGCCGCCGTTGCCGACGATTGCGTTCCAGTAGCGATCGGTTTCGGCCTGGTCAGCGGTTGCCACCTGAAACGAGAACGCTTCGTTGTGCTTGAACGCGGATCCGCCATTGAGGCCGAGGCAGGGAATTCCCATCACCGTAAAATCAACCGTCAACACCTGACCCTTTTTGCCGCCCGGGAAGTCTCCGGGCGCGAGGTGCACCGCATCAACGGACGAATCGGGAAAGGTCTCGGCATAAAATCGCGCCGCGTCCTCGGCGTCGCCATCGTACCAAAGGCAAATCGTATTCTTTGCCTGTTCCATGTCACTTCTCCATTGTGATGAGCCGCCCGAAGCGGCAGCAAACCGCTGCATCAAGCTACGTGATCAACGCGCACCCGCAGCTTTCGTGCAACGAATCTTCGGCGATTGCGGCCGTTACATTTTGTCCCGCGGATCATAATTGGATTTGGTCACGAAACCAATTCAAGCAACCACGCGGCTCAAGAAATCGCGGCAGAAACACAACGAGTCCTGCGGTAATTTTAAGGAAAAAGGTGCGGCATGGACTGCGCCAAAGGTACAAAGGAACGTTACTGGGCGCTTAATGGACACACGAAGATCTCTCCGGACAATCTTGTTTCTGCATTTCAGACCTCACCCGCTATTGACGGCCAGCAAACTGTCAGCGCTTTCGGAGGCGGGGTATCAGTCCCTTGACAGGATTCTGCCGCTTACTCCTCCATCAAATCAATAGTTAGATTAGATCGTGCGTTGACTGCATGAACGCACCTACCGTAAAGTGTGGCCTACTTTTCCAGTTGGGTATAAGACAACCTCTCGTAGCACGGGCTACTGCCACGCAAGTTCCTCTAAGATCGACCGCCAGAACTGAATATGAGTTCTCGCAGTTCCATATTTCTGAACCTCGTCCTCAGCGGCGTCGCGGCTTGCGTCTTGAAGGTCGCGGAAGGAGCAATTGGAACCGCATTTCCTCTGAACATCGGTGCCTTTGGGGTTATCGCCACCGCTTCTGCACTAGGCGGTCTGCTGATCAATCGGGCAAGTTCCCAAGCCGACGCGCGGAAAGCCAGCAAAGAGCGGGAGATACTGGCCACGCGAAACCACCACTTGCGTCGTGGGATGGCTAACGCACTGCGCCTCGCGCTCGAACGCTGCCGGATGCGGAATAAGAACCTGCCGGCAAATCCCTATAACACACTCTTTAAGACCTGGGACTATGTTCTTCGACTCACGGAGACAGACGATGTGGCGATGGATCGTTTCTTCCCCATCGATCTCACCGAAGCGCAGTGGCAAGCCACCAGCACATATAGAAACGATGATGACGAGGATGGCCGCGCAATGGTCGAGTTACTTCAGACCTTGCTAGAGGGTGATGCCATCTATTCGACGTGGGACGGTGACGAAGCGAACCGCTTCGGCAGAGACTTACTGCCGTACTATCGACAGGCCTTCGCCGACGACTTGGCCGGCGACGCTGATGGATTCATCAAGAACGCCTTTGACGTCAAGAGCCAGGATCATCTCCGATCGCTGCTACTCGAAGTGCTGCCGCAACTTGAGGCCATTCGCAGCGAACTCGAAGCCTTTCGCAGTGAACTTACGATCGAAAGTTGGGCGCTGTTGACTCCGGTCCAACTGAGGAGCGAGGGCTTTTCCCGATTTGTGTACGACCAGGAGGTCGATGATTTCGTCGGCCGGAAAGACGTTGTTGGCCGCCTGCAGCGCGCCTTTCTTTCTCCGCGCGAGGATGCCCCGTACAAGTTCAGCTGGCACTTAGTCGTTGGGGCGGCGGGAGTCGGTAAGAGCCGCCTGGGTTTCCAATTGGCTCAGCACATTGGTACAGCCTGGCCGATCTCCGGATTCGTAAACCCATCTGCCATCAAGCATGCGAAGTGGTTCGGCTGGACGCCGGCGGCGGCGGCATTTCTGGTTGTTGACAATGCGCTCCGAGACCGCGCAGGGGTCACCAGGCTCCTCGATGCGCTCGCCTTGTCGGATTCCAATCAAACGCTCATGCAACCGGTTCGCGTGCTGCTTCTCGAAAGGCTTGCCAACGTCGAGCTGGTAAAATCGCTTGTATCACACTGCGACAATTCGCGCGCGGTTGAGGCCCGCAGGTGCGAGGATGAACCGATTAAGTTGAATCCCCTGGAAAGAGACGCATACCTAAGAATCGCTCGCGGCCGTGATAGGAACGGAAAAATGCTCGAGCATCTGGAAGATCAGGTTCTCGACAGCTTACTGAAGGAGATCGACCCGGAATGTCGGCCCCTATTCGCGGCCCTGCTAGGAGAGGACCTCAGTTCCGGTACGGATGTCAGCACTCCGTTATCGTCGTCCACAGCATCCACTCGCGAACTGCGGCGACGATTGCTCGATCGGGTCATCGGCCGCGAGCGCAAGTTTTGGGAAAACATCGCCTTCGACCGTACCCAGAACATCGGCAGCGCCGAGCGGTTACTTGAATCGCACGAGAGACTGCTTGCTCTGGCGACAATAACCCGCGGATTCTTGCGGAGCAGGCTCGATCCCGATGCGTTTGGACCGAGCCTGTATCTTCCGCGCGAGCGGGAATTCGACGAAGCACTTTACGGTTGCATGAGCGATCGAGTCATCACCGAGGATGACGACTTTCTGAGTGCTCTGGAGCCGGACCTGCTCGGCGAACTGTTCGTCGAGAACCTGATCAGTAGGAGCCGGCGCGTGCACCACGGTCTGATCGATCTGGCATGGAGGATCGATCCCCTCGGGAGCGGCTTTTTTGCCGGCTTGGCGGAAATAGATTACGGAACTGTGGACACCGATCCGCTGCGCTTCCTGCCGGCGACATCACAGGTGACCGCCGAGATCGCGCCTACCGTGACCCAGGCCCTGCGCGGCATCTCGCGCGTGTTTACACACCGCGTCCTCAAGGCCTATCCGGATACCCGTCCGCCATGGAATTATTCGGAGATCGACGAACTCGAAACCAAGAAGTCGTTGCGCGAGCAATTCAACCAATCGCAGCAAACCCAGCCTTTCGAAGGGCCCGGACACGAGGAAGGTTCAAGCCATGAACGGACCGACTGATAATGAAAAAGCACTGGAGAAGTATGTCTCGGAGCTGGATCGCTTCAGCGGCAACCCGATTGTCGCCGCGGACCTGATCAAGGTGCAGCGCAACCTGCTATTCCGCTCGCGCGCTTTTTCAAACGATGACATCACGCGGCTTCTGGACCGCGTGCGCCGAATGGCGATGCCGCACGGCGAGGACACGCCGGAGTTGCAGCTCAACGCTCGAGAGAGCGTGTTGATCGCGCTTCAGGCTACGGCACCTGAGAGAAGAGTTGCAGCCGTCGAGCACTACCGCGAACTGCGGGCCATGATCGGCGACGGTGACTCGGCCGATCCCAGCGCGGAAAAGCATTTGATCGGCGCCTTTTGGACGCTAGCGGTGACGTATGAGGCGAAGTACCCGGCGACGTTGTTTTCGGTCTGGAGCGACCTGGTCGCCGTATTGCCGCAACCCCCGAGCGGTGCCGAGCAGTTGGCGCTACTTGCGTGCACGCAGATTATCCCGCAACTCGCCAAGGCCGACCCGTTGGCGGCGTTTGTGACATGGGCGCAGGTGGCGCAGTGGAGCCGGGCTGTCGGAGACGGATCCAAGATGGCAGCAATCCTAATTGCGGCGGCGAATTCGATCCTGATGCCGGATCCGGAGCAGCCCAGGGAAATCAATGAAGTCCTCTGGGAATTTGTAAAGACGGCCGACTCCGGGCGAGGGAGCGGTGACGATGGCGTCAACGGCAGGATCATGTCGGTGATCGCCGCCGCAAATATGGCGGTTTATATCTCCGTCACGCGGCGCGAGGCCACTCAGGCCTTGCTTGAAAGGCTCAGGCAGGGTGGCGCGATCACTTCGGAATCGCACGAGGGCATATACATTAGCCGTGAGGCGATCTCGAAGGATCCTGAACTTACTGCCGCCGTGGAAGTGTACGATCAACCTGTAGCAGAGACGCTGGCGTACGCCGAGCGGTGGTTGCATCCGGATCTGGTTATGCATCCCGACTGGCTGGGCTTCGTCAAGCATCTGCAGCAGCTCAACTCAGGCCTAATCGGACTGGGGCCGAGCCTCGGGAAGTTCGAGAATCTTGCCCTCCAGTTGGACGCTGAGACCAGGCACCAGCACGCGACCGCCGCGGAGGGTCGCTTGATCCTGGTGACTGCTGACTCGCCTGCATGGATCGACCGACCGTTGGTGCCGCTCGAGTGGAGCGATGTCGAAGACGAAGCGCAAATCCGCAAGCTCGTCTCTCCGCTTGCAATCCCAGACCGACCGTTTCACGCGAACCGGTATGCGATCGAGAGGCTACGGATGGTGAAGCCGTCATTCTATCCGAAGGGGACGCTTGTCGAGGCTCAGGTGGAGAACGAGGACAAAGTTAAGGGAATTGTCTTCTATCTTCTTTTGCCGGGAGAACAGGTGGTGGTGTTTGACGGTAAGTCGAATCATGTTCACGATGTGAACATGGCGAAGTTTCTGAAGAACATGGACCAACCGGCGTCGGTCTTCGATTATCTTCTCTTCTTCACGCACACGATCTGGGGCGAGATGGGACCTTTCCGCATTGTCCGGCGGTTAGACGAGATTCCGTTCCGGCGGGCTCCCTCCGAAGAGGCTGCGAACGGGGTGCGCCGATCATTGGTGGAGAATCCAGAGGTAGTGAAAGACCTCAACGACGATTGGCGCGTCGAAACATCAGTGCAATATGCGGACGCACTTTTCCGCACGACTTTCGAGATCGATCGAGGTGGAATGATCGAGATGCTTACCGACGAGCCGGTGGTTACAGACCTTCCGGTCCATTTACTGCGCATGGCGGGGCCGATGCGCGTCTTCCGTGAGGAAAAGACGGTTTCCTGACGGTATTGTCAGGTTAGTTGTCCCGAGAGGCGTTCAATCAGTTAGTGGGGCATACTGCCGGATGCGGGCCGCTCTCATTTATCATCGTCACCACTGTCCTGCCAAGATTATCATTCAGTTTTGGTTGTATTGCTTCGCCTTGAGCTCCCGCGATGTTGTAGGGATTCTGGCGATGCGCGGCGTTGGCCTCACCTATGAAACGTCCGAGAATAGGCCCTCAAGCTTGTCAGAAAATATGCTAACAACTTGCGACGGTTGATGATTGGGGCTTTTCAGGAAGTCACGTTGACAATGCCAGTGAAAGAATTGGCGTCCCGTACGGGAGTCGAACCCGTGTCGCCGCCGTGAAAGGGCGGTGTCCTAGGCCACTAGACGAACGGGACTGAGATGGACAAGTTCTCTACGCACGCAGCAAACGGTAAACTTAACGTACCAGATTATTGCTGTCAAACGGCGTGAGAAAATAGTTGTGACGCGATCAGATGTATCCCTTCGCGCAGATGCATCCCTTCGCGCAGATGCATCCCTTCGCGCAGATGCATCCCTTCGCGAAACTTTGCGTCTGACTTTGCGACCTTCGCGGTTTGCTTGTTCTTGCGGACTTTACCGCAAAGAGCGCAAAGCAACTGCACCAGTACCAGCAAATCGCTGCGCTGGTTTGCTCTCGACGATATTGGCTGCGGTCCACCGAAGACAAACTGAAGGTTTGTCGGATATGAATAATTGGAAAAATTAAAGGCGTCACTGTTCTCACACCAGCAACGCCCTGGACTCATAACTTGGAGTTGTTATGAGGTGCGCCGATTAGCGCACGGCGAGCACATTCAGCACTCGCCCGATAGTGCGTTATATCCAACCGCCTGAAGCACGCGCAAGCAATGTGGCGAGGACCTCAATCCCCGGACTTTGCCAGACATTTTACATCGCAATCCACTTCGCATCGGCACCTTCACATGTGCGCGCCTTATGAGCCTGCGGGACAATACTCCCAAGCGAATCCTTCGCGTCATTCTGAGTTTCAGTTGGCGCTCCGCCGATGCAGGACCAACCTGATCGTAAGTGACCAGCAAGTGCGCCGTTCCCTGAACCGATTCGGTGGCTATCCAAAATTTTGGACTTGCTCCCAAAGCTTTGGATTCCAAGGTCTGGAAAATCGCCTATCCGACCGGGTTTCACTGCAAATTACTAAGTGTTCTCAACAACATAGTTCAGGTCTTACGGTGGAACGAGATATGCCTAAAATTTCGTGCACTCTTCAAGAAATCGGGCCAATGGTTTTCAACCGGATGACCGAGACCACTTCCCAATACCAATCTGGATTGCCGTTTTCTCAAGCGCAGCCCTTTTTGGCCAAATCAAAACCGCAAACCCCAGGAGGCGACATGAGAAAGATCTTCTGTTCGAAAAGCTTTGCAGCTTTGCTGATGCTCTTGATGGTTAGTAGTGCAGTGTACGCGCAGACAGGTCGCGCGACAGTGAAGGGAACTGCCAAAGACCAGCAGGGAAATGTAATCGCGAATGCCAATGTAACTCTCACCAACTCGGACAGAAACTTCACCAGGACGCAGACGTCCACCGATAACGGCGATTACATCTTTACTGCAGTGCCGCCTGGCACGTACCGCCTCGAGGTCGAAGCTCCAAATTTCAAGAAAACGGTAATTTCAGACATCCAGGCTTTGGTCGACACAACGATGGAAGTCAACGCGGTGCTGGAGGCCGGATTGGTTTCGGAAATCGTGAATGTCACATCGGGGTCGGAAGCAGTATTGAACACCAGCGATGCTACGCTTGGCACGAGCTTCGAAAGAAAGCGCATCGTTGACCTTCCGCTTAATGCCAACAACGTGGTGAGCCTTTTATCGCTTCAGCCCGGCGTTTCGCGCACTGGTTATGTGAATGGTGGTCGCGCCGACCAGGCAAACGTGACTCTCGATGGTATTGACGTAAACGAACAACAGCGCGGGCTTGACGTAGTCACAGACGAAGCGTTTGCCAGCGTCATCCGAGTCACCCGCGACTCCCTGCAGGAGTTTCGCGTAACGACTACGAACCCAAATGCCGATGCGGGCCGGTCTTCAGGCGCGCAGGTTTCACTGGTTACTCGATCCGGCTCAAACGACTTTCACGGGTCGCTGTTTCACACCCACAGAAACACTATTACTTCCGCCAACGATTTCTTTAACAATGCGGCAGGCGTCGAGCGGCCGCAGCTCCTGCGAAATATTTTCGGTGGCTCGATTGGTGGGCCGCTCAAACGTGACAAAGCTTATTTCTTCGGAACCTACGAAGGGTTTAGAGAAGCGACTGGTACCTCGGTAGTGCGCGAAGTACCACTCCCGTCTCTAGGTCAGGGAATCGTCCGTTACTTTACGGATAGCGGCGCAAGCGACGTTGGCTGTCCGGCCGGCACTCCAGCAGGGGTGAGTTGTCTTACCCCAGCTGAAATCAACGCAGCCTACATTGCCGTCAACGGTGTTTCGCCGGGCATCAATCCGGCTGCGCTCACAGTGCTTAACGCAGCCGCGTTGAAGTATCGCGCAAATGACAACACTACGGGAGATGGACTTAATACGGGCGGTTTTCGGTTCAACGCCACGACCCCAACCAAACTAAATGTCTATCACGGAAGATTCGATCTGAACCTTACCGATCGCCAGACGCTCTTCGTTCGCGGTGCCTATCAGAACGATACAATCACTCAGGCAAGACAGTTTCCTGACACTATTGCCCCAACGTTTTGGAACCATCCCAAAGCGATTGCTGTAGGTCACACCTGGACTGCC
This sequence comes from Pyrinomonadaceae bacterium, assembly GCA_963724185.1. Taxonomy (GTDB): domain Bacteria; phylum Acidobacteriota; class Blastocatellia; order Pyrinomonadales; family Pyrinomonadaceae; genus PSRF01. The sequence goes on from CAVRTN010000004.1 coordinate 2,430,991, forward strand.
TCCAACAATTTCGTGAATCGGTTCACCTACGGATTGTCGCGAGCTTCTTTTACAGACGGTGGCGACTCGACTGAGAATTCGGTCAATTTCCGATTTATCTTTCAACCGCTCGCGTTTACGCGCTCGCTTAGCCGCACGACGCCAGTGCATAACTTCGTGAACGACGTATCGTGGATCAAAGGCAATCATACCTGGGGATTTGGCGCCAACGTTCGTCTGATTCGAAATAACCGTACCACCTTCGCCGGTTCCTTCGATGAGGCAATTGCCAACCCCTCCTTCTACGACTTCTCCGGTGATTCCGTAGTCTTTGATGTTTACGGAAGCGGTGATCCGATTTTTAACGATGTCATTAGCGGCGGTGAAACAGATCTACGCGATGCCCTGACGTCAGTTATCGGGCGCTTCTCGCAGTTTGCCGCCAACCTCGTTTACGACAAGAGCGGCGCGCTCCAACCCGCCGGCACGCCAACCAAACGAACTTTCGCCACGGAAGAATATGAAGTCTACGCGCAAGACTCCTGGCGCATCCGGCCGGATTTCACGCTGACTTATGGAGTGCGTTACGGAACTTCAACCCCTGTTTATGAGACCGAGGGGGTTCAGGTTAAACCGACCACGAGCCTCGGCGAATATTTCGATCAACGAAAGGCCAGCGCCTTCAATGGTATTCCGTTTAATGCGCCCATTACATTTGACCTCGCCGGAAAGGCAAACAATCGTCCCGGCTATTACAAACAGGACTGGAACAACTTTGCCCCGGCAATTGCTTTTGCGTGGTCGCCAGACCTTGGGGATAACTGGTTCAGCCGTCTAATCGGACGTAACGGCCAAAGCTCCATTCGCGGCGGCTGGCGCATGACGTACGATCGCATCGGCAGCCAATTGGCCGTAACTTTCGATCTCAACTCTGTGCTGGGCTTTACCGGCAGCCAGGGTAACGCGGCCAACACATTCAATGTCAGCGATCGCCTTGGACCACTATTCACCGGCCCAAACCCGAGCGTCCGCGGCAATGTGGGAACCATCGCGAATCAACTCGCCTTCCCGTTAACAATCGCGGCAAACGAGGACCAGCGCATCGAGCAATCGCTGGATGACACGCTTACCACTCCTTATAACTACAGCTTCAACCTGTCGTATGGCCGCGAATTGGGCAAAGGACTAACTTTGGAAGCGAGCTATGTTGGCCGCTTCGCGAAAAACCTGCTTGCCTCGCGCGACATCATGCAGTTGAACAACATTCGCGATCCGCTATCGCAGGTGACTTTCTACGAGGCGATCAACAAGCTCGTGGATCATCGCTATGCAAGAACGCCGATTAACGCGGTTCCGGATATTCCGTTCTTCAACAATCTTTTCCCGTTCATGCCCGCCTGGTTCGGAAATCTAGCTTTGACGCCCACCCAGGCGGCCTACGCGTTCATCGCGTTTCCTGAGGTCGGCGGCGATGGGATTACGGACTACACGTTTGTGCAGTTGCTGTGGGACGACAGTCCTACCTGCACCACCTGTCCCTTCGGCGGCGGCCCGGCCAAATTTAACAACATGTTCTACCAACCGCAGTTTGCCGCGCTCTCGAGCTTCGGGACGTTTGCGCGTTCAAACTACAACGCGCTGCAAGTTAGCTTGCGACAGCGCTTGGGCAACGATTTTTCCTTTGACGTTAACTACACGCTGAGCCACTCGCTGGATAACGCCTCCGGGTTGCAAGCTTCGACTGCTTACGCCACGGCGTTTATCGTTAACGCACTCGAACCGGATCAGAACTACGCGACCTCCGACTTCGACGCGCGCCACATCGTAAACGCAAACTGGTCTCTCGCATTGCCCTTCGGTCGTGGCAAGAGGTTCTTTGGTGATTCGAATTCCGTCGCCAACGGAATCCTCGGAAATTGGCAGATGACGGGCATCTTCCGGTGGAATAGCGGTCTTCCGTTCCAGACACCGTTTGATGCCAGCCGCTGGGCCACTAACTGGAACGTGCAATCCAATGGCGTTCGCGTGCGTCCACTGGACGCGGTCTCAACCCGCGGCGCCAATCCCAATGTCTTTAGCAGCGCCAAAGCGGCCCTGGCAGCTTTCCGAAATGCCCGACCGGGTGAAGTTGGGGATCGCAACGTATTGCGTGGTCCAGGATACTTCTCGCTCGACGCAGGTCTTTACAAAAGCTTCAACCTGCCCTGGGAAGGCCATTCGATCCAGTTTCGGTGGGAAGTTTTCAACGTAACTAACACGCAGTTTTTCGATGCAAACTCCATTGCCGACCTTGGTCTGCCGCGCGATCCTTATCTGCGTGATCTTGAGCCAACTCCGGATTTCGGCAGGTTCACTGCCACTCAGGTTCCGCTCAACGAATCCAAGGCGGGCCGCGTTATGCAATTCGCATTTCGTTATCAGTTTTAGTTTGCGCCAAAGCGCGAACCTTCCGGCGGGCTGGAGAGCAATCTTCAGCCCGCTTTTTTCTTCGACGCTCGATGTCGCCGCGCCGTATGAAGAAGCGTCAGGCAAAGCGTCGACCAGGCCAGCCCTTCCGCGATCGCGCCCAACACGTCGCTGAGATAATGTGCCCCGAGGTAGATCCGGCTAAACCCAACGATGACGATCAAGCCCGCCGCGGCAATAATCACGAGCGCGCGTGTCGCACGATGTTTCACATGAGTAAAGAGGTAAGCAGCCAAGATGGTGTAAAGGACCGTCGCTGCCATTGTATGGCCACTGGGAAAGCTATAACCCGTGAGCGTGAGAACTGGACTACTAATTGAGGGACGCGCTCGTTGGAATACAGTCTTCAACTGCATGTTCAGTAACATTCCCCCAAACACCGACAGCCAGACAGCCGCAAGCCAATAGAATCGCCGCTGCGAAATCAGGTAGAGACCGAATACAATCGCAGAGCTAATGGCCCACCAGGTTGCTCCAAGCTCAGTCGCGATGCGCAGAGTCGTAACCAGCGCGGGCGACCTGTTCGCTTCAAGCCAGGCGCTGAGACGAATGTCGGTATGTGTTAATGGCGCCCTATTCGCGATGTGCTCTCCAAGCTCACCGACGATCAAAGTCATGACGCCAAAGATCAATAGGCCGGCGGCAAGTTGCCATCCGGCGAAACTCTTTGCATGGGCGCGGTCCATCACAATCGCAGTAGCGCAGGCATTGTTGGGATCCCTTTATCCGGTGCCATCCTTCTACATTAAATAAGGACGGGCAGGGAATTCCGGATCCTGGGTCAAACTCTTATCCAGCCTTCAGCGGAATTGATGAAATGTTCTGTCGATGCCGGAACAAACTCCTCGGTTTCAATCTGCCACTCCATTCGCTCCACGGTTATGTGGGGCGAGTTCACGCTGATTACATTAAACGAGTTTGCTTCGCCGCGGCCGCGGGTTGAGGTCGCCGTGCCCGCCTGGATCACGAGTGCCGAGTGTCCTTTGATTTGGTAACGCTTCGCACTATGAGATGTGTGACTAATGTGAAGGTGACCAGCCAGGAAAACGTCAGCGCCGCAACTCGCGAGGGCTTCCATGGCCATTCGCGAACGACCCACTAGCTGGCGCTCATCGTGCCCTTCAGGCAAATCGAACGGATGGTGAGTGACCAGTATTTTTACGAGTTCTTCATCCAGCGGACAAAATTTATCGCGCATCAGTGCCACCTGTGCTTCATTCACACGCCCACCTTTGATCGTAAGTGAACGCGCGGTGTTGACGCCCAACACCGCAAGCTCCTCATCGGAATAGAAAGGCCAAAGGTCGTCAGTGATGTAACGGCGATACTTGCGTAGCGGTTGAAGAAATCGAGCAAACAAATTGTGCAACGGCACATCGTGATTACCCGGCACTACCACCTGCGGCCCTGGTAAGCGATCCAAAAAGCCGCGTGCTTCCTTAAACTGATATGAGCGCGCGCGCTGGGTAAGATCGCCGGACACAACCACAAGATTAGGATTGAGTCGAGCGATAGTCGCGATTAGTGGCTCAACCACAGCAGGGTCGATGTGGCCAAAATGCAGATCAGACAGGTGAACGATTGTGCGCATGAGTCTGCTACTTTGAACTATTCCTCAGGAACCAGCACGCGCAAGCCGCGCGGATGAATGCGGTACTGTAGCGGCGGCGTCATCACCGTGACTTCTCCATCGAGCGCAACCCGCATGCGCCGGTGTCTTGTACCTAGCCAGATTTCTTCCGCCTGCAGGGCGAGGAAATCTTTTTCCTGATGCAGGCCGCCCAGAAATGCGCGCAACGCCAGCCGGATCAATCCAAGGCGACCCACTCGATTCGTCAGATAGAGGCTCAACTTGCCGCTATCCAGGCGCGCGCGCCCGCCGATGTTAAGCGACTCCATAAGATATTCATTGTTGCCGATGAAAACGAAAGGTGTCTTGAAAGTTAACTGCTCACCTCCAACGCTCAAACGAATCTCAAGAAACGGGTAACGACGCATCACGGACAGGGCAGCCCAAACAAAAGCCTGCCACTTCCCGCGACCCAGCCGTTGTTTCTTTTCGCGTTCGCGGACAATGTTGGGATAGAGGCCGAGACTGGAGTTGTTCAAAAAGATGCGGCCATTAACCTCCCCAAAATCGACTTCAGTAGTATGGCCCGCGATGATTGTCTGAACCGCATCCTCGAGTTGGAGCGGGATGTTCAAGTCTTTTGCAAAATGATTCAACGTGCCTAGTGGCAAAATTCCCAGGATCTTGTTTGCGTCGATCATTTCCGCCGCAACCGAACTGATCGTGCCGTCACCACCGCCGGCTATGATCACTTCAACCTCGGACTCTGCAGCGCTCCGTGCCAGTTCACTAATCTGTTCACCGCTGTCGGCCATCGACACATGGGCGTCAACACCGCCGGCGCGAAACATCTCGGCCAATTGGTCGGCGAACACTTCCTGGCCCTCCGCGCCCGCGCCGGAGTTGATGATCACTTCAATTTTCACTGGTTCGATACTAGGAGAAAGTTGTTGCAAAGCCGTAGCGGTTCTCTTAACTGTGACCGCGGGCGTTCCACCCGCTACGCAGGCGGTCCTGACAGAACGGCGCGGCGGGATGCCCGATGTCCCGGAGGAAGGGCTCGGGGGCAGAGTCTGGATTTCCCCAAACGTTCGGCTATACTCGCAACTTCCATGACAAAACAACACGCGCATTCTCAGTCGATTGATTTAGGGGCCATCGCGCTTCGTTCCGTCGTCCAAGCAGGCTTTGAGCCGGATCTCAACGATGCAGTTGTCAACGAATTGCGAACGCTCACAGACCATCCACCGGCGACAACGCCCGGCCCTTCTATTCGCGACCTTCGGAAGCTCCTCTGGTCGTCAATCGATAATCGCGAGTCGCGTGACCTGGATCAGCTCGAATTCGCGGAAAAGCTTAGCGACGGCGATCAGCGATTGTTAATCGCGATTGCCGATGTTGACGCGTTTGTAGCGCAGGGTTCGGCAATTGATCTGCACGCTGCCGAAAACAGCGTCTCCGTCTACACAGGCGTTAGGACGTTTCCAATGCTGCCGGAAGAACTTTCAAACGATTTGACCTCGCTTATCCCGGACCATGATCGACTCGCGGTAGTGACTGAAATGCTCGTGGCGCCTGACGGCAAAGTGAAGTCAACCGAAATCTATCGGGCGGTAGTCAGGAGTAAGGCAAAACTTTCTTATGAGTCTGTGGGCCAATGGCTGGATGGAAAAGGCGAGATGCCTCCTAAAGTTAAAGCTGTGCCCGGGTTGGATGCGCAGATCAAATTGCAGTTTGAAATTGCAAATCGTCTCGCCGAACTTCGCGTGCAACTGGGAGCGCTCGATCTGGGTACGATTCAGGCAAACCCCGTCGTAAACGATCAGGGAAAGGTTACCGAACTTGCGGTGGTCGAACCCAATGGAGCCCGCGAGCTGATCGCAAGCTTCATGATTGCGGCCAATGTCTCAATGGCTACGTTTCTGGAGGACGCCGGCCGCTCATCTCTGCGCCGCGTCGTTCGCACGCCAAAGTATTGGTCGCGCATTGTCGAGATAGCGGGAGACCTTGGTGAGAAGTTGCCGGCTGATCCTGATTCGCGAGCGCTGGCGGAATTTCTCCAACGACAAAAGATTGCAGATCCAGATCACTTTGCCGACCTGTCTCTTGCGGTCGTCAAATCTCTGGGCCCTGGTGAATATGCCGTTGAGACGCCAGGTAGCGAAGGTGAAGGCCACTTTGGTTTGGCGGTTCAGGATTACACACACTCCACCGCGCCGAATCGCCGCTATCCCGACCTGATAATGCAGCGACTCGTGAAGGCAGCGCTCGAAAACAAACCCGCTCCTTATAAGACTGAAGAACTCGCAAAGATTGCCGCGCACTGTAATCAACGCGGCGATGCGGCGCGCAAAGTTGAACGGAAGATGCGCAAGGTAGCGGCGGCAGTTTTACTCCAGGACAAGGTTGGCCAACATTTTAACGCCATAGTGACCGGCGCCACCGAGAAGGGAACCTTCGCCCGTCTGATTTCGCCCCCGGTTGATGGGCGCGTGATGCGAGGAGAGCGAGGGCTACGGGTTGGTGACAAGACCCGCGTTCGCCTCGTTTCCACCGACCCGGAGCGCGGTTACATTGACTTCGCCCGCGCGTAAACAAGCTAATCCTTCAAGGCCTTTCTAATCCTCTTTAACGGGAAAAGTTTAATAACTCCCATCGCGGGCGCCACCTCAGCGTCGGCCACCCCGATGTTCGCTTCCACAAAACCTCGTGTTTCCAAATGCGTTTTGCTTCGTGAGTTTTACGAGCGGCGGCGCTGCCTTTCCCAATAACGAGACAGGCACGTCGCCGAAAAAATGTATTTCCAAACTTCAAGCGAGCTCACCATCGCTAAAAAAATCCAGGAAGAAAAACTCTTACTCGGATTAAATCCAAATCTCGCAATCTAAGCGCGAAGCCTGGTCCACGACTGGGCCGACCCGAGTGACGAAACGGCCTTTCGCGAGGGTGAACGAGCAGGCACGATCGTTGCGCTTCCTCTTCTGCGTCCACTCCCCAACACGTCGTTTCTGATCCGAATTTTCGTTCCAGCTTGGACCTCAAACGACACCAGAAATAATTCAGAAAATAGAAAGTGGCTCTTGCATTGCCACGCACTGCATTAGCCCTTCTTGAATTACAGAACAAGGAGAGAGAATGAGAAGACTAAGATTTATCGCAAGCTTGAGCCTGATGCTTTTTGCGTTCAGCTCAGCCGCACTCGCGCAAACCAGTAAGGGTTTTGTCGTGGGAACAATCGTCGACCAAAACGCCGCCGCTGTTGCCGGCGCCACAGTCAAGATAACTAACACTGAAACCGGAGTCGTTCGTGAAACGACGACCCAGTCAGATGGGGCCTTCCGTTTGGACGCAGTCGATCCCGGTACTTACCGCGTGGATATCGTCGCGACCGGATTCAAAGCTGCGGCTCGTGATCGTATCCTCGTTGCCGCCGCCCAAACCGCCGATATCTCAACCGCGCTCGAAGTCGGTAATCCTTCGGAGGTTGTAACGGTTAGCTCAAGTGACGCTATCGAACTTCAAACCTCGGATGGCGTGCGTGTCAACACGCTCAATAGCCGTGAGATCACTGAACTTCCGGTTGTTGGTCTCAACCCTGTAAACCTCGTTTTCACCCTTCCCGGGGTCACCGATCCAGGTGCTCTTGCGGGTGGCAACGTTCAGGGTACGGAGTTCTCAATCAATGGACTGCGCCCGCGCGCCAACAACCAGTTGATTGACGGTCTCGAAAATAATGACAACTCGATCACCGGCCAGTCGTATCAGCCATCAGTTCGTGATGGTTACTCGGAAGTGACTATCCTCGGAAGTAACTTCTCGGCGGAATACGGTCGCGCCGGCGGTGCGGTCGTCAACGTTATCAGCAAATCAGGAACAAATGAGTTTCACGGTTCGGTTTACAACATTAACCAGAATTCAGCTTTCTCTTCGCTTACGCCCGGGCAGATCGCGATTGAAGGACTGACTGAAACTCCGAAGTTTAACCAAAACACGTTTGGCTTCTCAGTCGGTGGTCCAATCAAGAAGAACAAGCTCTTCTTCTTTGGTACTTTCCAGCGAGATCTTTTCCGGGCCGGTGGTGTTTCGAGCACTGCCATCGTGCCGACGGCAACCGGCGCTGCCCAGTTGCGTGCCCTGGTTCCGGTCGGAACCAACCCGGCATTGGACCAATATCTGGCGATCGTTAACACGTTCCTGGCGACGACAGCTGACAGGCAGATCGGCATTGAATCCGCAGGCACGCCAAATCGTACGCTGATTGACTTCGGCGTCGCGGCTCGTCAGAGCGCGCAACCAGTCAATACTGACGACTACATTGCCCGCATCGATTGGACTCCAACCAGCAAGGACAGCTTGTCGTTTCGTTATCTGCGAAACGATCAGATCTTCAACAACCAGTTTCCCAGCACCGTCGCGGGCGGTCAGTTCCCTGGCTTTGAAGTGGACGTGCCAGGTATAGCTGACAGTTTCTATGCGGCCTACACGCGCCAAATCTCCGCTATGACCACAAACGAATTTCGTTTTGGTCGAGCAGGATTCAATGTGTTGTTTGCCCCGCGCGATCCAGCGCTGGCGACTGGTGGTCCAACAATCACCATCAATACCGGCAGCATCTCGACGGTGGGTTTGAATGCAGTCTTTCCGCAGGGACGTGACTTCAAGAACTACCAGTTTCAGGACACAGTCACGCACACCATGGGAGATCACACCTTCCGCTTCGGAGTCGACATTCTGGCGCAACGCGGTACGCAGTTAGTACCGATCAATACCCGCGGAGCGTTGTCGTACAACAATGGCGGCGGGTTCACTGCGCTGGGAAACTTCGTTCAGGGATTCTCTGGCCCAGCTGGCACGGCCGCCAAAGTGTTCGGCGACGGCGCTGAAACATCAGACGTTACGAATCAAGCTTACTTTGTTAACGATCAATGGCGAGTCCGTGAGAATCTGAGTCTGAACCTTGGTCTTCGCTATGAAAACTACGGCGTCGTGTCAAACAACGCGCCATTCCCCGCGTTCGGCGGACTCTTCGCAGATCCGCTCGTGCGCGTCGAACAGCAGCGGGACAACAACAACTTCGGCCCGCGCTTCAGCTTTGCCTACTCGCCTAAGTTTTTTGAAGGCTTGTTTGGCGAGAATCGCACAGTGATTCGCGGCGGAGTTGCAGTCAACTACGATGTGTTCTTTAACAACATCCTGAGCAACACCGTGGCGACCTTCCCGAATTCGCTCGGCGGCACCACCGTTGCTCCAAACTCAGGTCGCGGACTTGCCAACTTCGGTGCGCAGTCGCTGCCAACCACGCCAACGGTTAACCCGCTGGCCGGTGTGAACAGTGTCGATCCCAAACTCGTGAATCCGATGACTTACGTTTGGAACCTCGGCATTCAACGCGAGCTGCCGGGCAACAACATACTCGATCTCGCTTACGTTGGTTCGCGCGGGACGCACCTGTTCATCAATGAGCAGGTCAATCCGGGCGTTAACAATGTGCGCCTAAACCCGGCCCGTGGTCCGATCACGGTCCGTACCAATGGCGGCGATTCCAATTACCACTCGCTGCAGGCGCGTCTCGAACGCGGCTTCAGCAAGGGCCTTCTCTATCGAGCGTCATACACGTTCTCGAAAGCGATTGACAACACAAACAGCGAAGTGTTTGCAACTACTGGTGGAACCAGCGTCGGTTCGAATCCATTCAACCGTCGCGACGACCGCTCAATTGCAAGTTACGATGTGCCGCATCGGTTTACCTTTGCTGGACTCTGGAACTCCTCCAGCCTGTTTAGCGAAGGGCTGAGAGGCAAGCTTCTCGGTGGGTTCACGCTGAGTACGATTTATCGGATTCAGTCTGGAAACGTTGAGACCGCTTATATTGGTGGCGCAGACTTGAATGGCGACTTGAATGGCTTCAACGATCGGCCGGCGATCGGTAACCCGAACGCTCCGGAGGATTCGGTGGCCTTTTCAAATGCTTTCAATGGCACAACTTCACCGACCGGGTACTCCGATGTAAACGGCAATGACATTAATCCTGCCAATGCGCGTTTCATCGTCGACCCGACGATCACCAGTGGCTTCGTTGGACGCAATACCCTTCGCTCGCCGTTTGTTGATCGTCTGGACTTGAGTCTTGGCCGGTCATTCCAAATCCCGTTCACAAAATGGGAGAGTGATCGTTTCGAGATTCGGGTTGAGTTCTTCAACGTACTCAATCGTCCGAGCTTCACTTACGATCTCTACTGGGCGGACGGCAACGTCTTCAATACTGACTTTGCTCAGCCACGAGAGAATGAGGGAACCAACCGTACCGGACGCATTCAGCTTCGGTACAGTTTCTAGGAGATTCAACCATAGAGTTGAACTTGATGGGCGGCCTCGAGTGGGCCGCCCTTTTTTTATTCCGTTCGTTGGTTTGCGTTAATGACGTGGCAGAGCTTCGTCACTGGTCCACCAGCGCGAGTTGGTCACGCGTAAAGCCTGCTAGTCACACGCGCCTGCCATCCCGTCACAAAACCAAAGCCGCCCTCAGGATCGAGGCGTATAGGTTGGCGTATGACATCCGGTTAAAAAAAGATTTTCAAACCTGAATTAGTTCGCTGCGCATTTGCAGGTGGCCCACTCACCGCGCATGGCTTCCGGATGGAACGACGAAAATCCGGTGAGGAGGTCCCTTATGAAACTGCGCGAAGTATTTCTGTCAGCGACGACGGTGTGTCTTGTTTTTGTTTCCGCAAACGCCTTCAAGGTGAATACTCCTTCGCCTTTGCATGCCGAGGATAAAGTCTTCCGTTCAGCTTACGACGACACGATCAACATTCTCAGTACGCCGAATGAATGTAGTGATTTCTTTGGTGGATCATCGTCTTCAGTTGGCGTATTCAACGAACTATTCGCTCGCGTCGGCAGGGATTTTCGGGCGCCCTCGATAGGAATCGTAATGTCTGGTACGACGACCAATGTCGTCAGCCTGAAGACAGGCAGAAAGCACCGCCTTTTTGATAAGGTGATGATAAATCGGAATGGCCCATTCTACCGGCATCGGGTGAGGGAAACGCAGCCAACCGCGCCTCGCGTGGGAAGTTTTCAGCCAAACACCAGAGAAGCTCGGGTGTTGATGCTGCTACATGAGTTGGGCCACGTTGTCGAAGCGAATGGGAAGTGGTTGCTACCCGACGATGGTCGCGATGAGGATCTGAGCCGCAGCAACACTCGAAGAATTGAGGACGCTTGCAAACGCCAGATCAGAAACCTTATGAATGGCGACTCACCCGCAACCTCCGTTAGCCCCAAATCCGAAAGTAAATAATTTGGTCACTGAAAATCAGACTTGCGTCCAGGTGCGTCAAGCCTCGTTGTCTTTCGGATTCAATGAAATACAAAACCACGAGAGCACCCTTCAGAAACGGCCAGTAGACTTGAGCGCCAACCTACTCGTAAACTGTCCGTCGCAGAATATGGCGGGGTAGCTCAGCTGGTTAGAGCGTGGGATTCATAACCCCAAGGTCGGGAGTTCGAGTCTCCCCCCCGCTACCAATCCCATCAACCACTTAAGGCGATCTGTCTAGCAGCGGGTTTTTCATTTGTCACGCTCTGGTCACGTGAGATCGGGATCGCGGGCGTCTCGCCCGCATTTCTTTTGCTTCCAATCGCGATAGCTTCGACTGCCCGGCGCTTTGCGTCCTCCATCGCGTGGGTGTAACGCATCGCCATCCGAATGTCTGACCAGCCGAAGATCGCCGCCAGAGTAAACGCGTCCGCTCCGGCGTCTCCGATGCGAGTCGCCGCTGTGTGGCGGAGATCGTGAAAGCCTAGATCCGTAATCTTCGCGCCTTTAATAGCTCGCACGAATGAATACTTGATCTCGACCCATGAGGCCAAATTTCTTTTCAAAGATCTGAGTTCTGATTCTGGCCTCAGCCTTCAGTGCTTGTGCTTTCGTCCGTACGCCTTTGAGAACGCGTTGGACCCGGTGCCTTCCTTTTTCACTGATGTCAACAACCCAGTGTTCTCCTCTTTTCCTTACTGACATCGGCTGCTCCTTTCCGGTATGCCGCCGTTACAGGAGCGACACGAGTTTACCATGCACAAGCTCTCTCTCTCTCTCTTACTTCTTTGATTTTGAGATCTTGGATTCCTAGATCTGAGATCGATTTGTGTGTTGGCCTCCGTTGTCGGCTGATTCCACGCAACGACGTTCCAGTCCAACATCAATCTATGTGCCGCGCTGGCTTGTACTGGAAGCTGAAGAATTGAGACTAGATGAGATTAAGGCTCGAAAGCGGGTGAGTCGGAATCTACGCTTTCGCGCAGAGATTCGCGTAAGTGGTTCTCCAACTGCTTGGACAGTCTTTGCTGCGCTTCATAGATATTGCCAAGTAAGCGCATGAGCGATTGGTAGTGAGGTTTCAATCGATTGTCTTGTTCATCGAGTAGAGAAATGAGCTTCTCGCAGTCCTCCACTAAGTCGAAGTCTAAGTCGGCGAGCCAGTGATGGATCAGGAAGTTTCTCTCTTCGACGAGTTCGGCGAGTTCACGTTTTCGATTGTTAATTGATTCTTCGTCTGACTCAATCCTAAACGACAATGACATCCATATCTCGTCAAATTCATTGACCGGGTCATTGTTGGAGGGGCCATTCGAATAGATAGTCTTGAAGAACTCATGTACTAGCAGGCCCAATGACTGGCGATCGATATTCTTAGTCTTGTCCTGGTGGACCCGGGCCAATTCTGATGCGTACCCTTGAACATCACTTCGCACAATGAGGAGCTTCAGCATTCTCTCGAAACGCTGTAAGTTAACCACATTGCGGCCGATCTTCCGAAAGGCAATATCACGCAGTTCGTGGGTGTGATTTTCAGGCATTAACTTGGGTGAGTCTCAAGGCCTTCCTGCCATGAGCCAAGCAAGTTTATCATGCGCAACCTTGCTTCCTGTTCATTGCTTTGAGAGATCAATTTCTGATCTGAGAGTGATGTTGTTGCTCTACCGCGTCGGCTGATTCCACGCAATCACAGCGTCCAATCGAAACCGCAACAACCCGCCCTTTCTCTTAAACGGAATCCTGCGATCACTCACCCACGCGTAAATCGTTCTGGGCTTTACCTTGAGCAGTTCAGCCACCTCTTTCAACGTCAGATAAATCGGTAGCTCCTTCGCCTGGTTCAAATTCATGGTTGCCTTTCCGAAAGGGAGGCTCGATTGCTGCGGTAAACTCATTACATCTCAGCTCCATGTCAATCAATGTGCCAGAACGCACATTCATGGAGGGAATGGGAAGAGAGAGGATGCGATGGGAATGAATGGGGAAGAAACGGAAAGCCTAGCCGCGAAATCTGGAGGGTTCGCGAGCGCGTCGATCACCCCTGTTGTAAAACACAACACCAAAAGTGCATGTAAAATCCAACACCCCGGCTTTGCCGGTTAACGACTCTCGGCTTCTTCCTTCTTGATTTTTTCCAATAATTCGACCGCATGTTCTTTTGCATAGCGGGTTTTCATGTCGAAATAGTTGGTTAGATCCTGCTTCGTTCTACCCTTCTGCATCAAGGGCCTTTCGATAAGTTCTTCCCAAGCTAAAGCCCTGCCTGTGCGCGCTTCTACAAAGGTTTCGAGTAGAAGCTTGGTTCCCACTCTTTGGTGACGAAGTAACAGGTCTTCGTGCTTAATCAGCCTGAGCAGAAGGGTTTGTAGCGTGTGGAGCGTTTCAGCGGTTCCTTGGCCGGGCGGCTCATCAGAGTCTGTGATTCCCAGCGCCTTTCGCCGTCGCGCCCCCAGCGCTTCGTCCAGCAGCTCGCGAATCACGGGCGCATCTTTGACAGCGCCGGTCGCTTCCATAATTGCCCGAACCTGATAGACCTGATCCATGTACATGTTGAAGGATGAAACATGTTTTGAGAGCGTTCTTTTTCTTCCTCGTGGCCTTACGGTCATATGCTCCTCCGCTTTATCGAAATGTTCTGCGGAGTGCAAAAATAAAGCCACAAACTCATGAGCGTTGGGAAGTTGAGTAACTTTCCCAGTTGCCCAAGTTTCTTCGTATAATTTGCCTTATTCCAAAGTTACTGAAAAGACGAGACTTAGAGGATTGATAAGGTTTGAAATGGCGGTCTATCTTGTCTGCCCTCCCTAGTTTAATTCTTTATCGCCTTTCCGCAAACTTTATTTCCATCAGATAGTACTCAACGAACCAGAGTCTCTCGGTCACGAGCGAGACTCATTAGAACGTGCGAGGTGTGACATCCGGAGGGAAAGTAATAGACGCGAGGCGTACGATAATCGTCATTATGTAAGCCCACGCAGCCGCGCATGACATCGCTTTTTGATGGCAGGCGCGTTGCTTGATTACATAATGCCCGATTATCGGATGACCGTCCGATACTTGGACTCGCTGACGCAACCCAGCGCCAATTTCAGAAGGGGATTTCAGTTAGGGTGAGGACTTCGTCGCTCCATGAATGCGCGTAACAATTCTTAGAAAATCCTCCCACCGCGATCGTTGTTTGGCTGCTACTTGGGCCTCGTTTAAAGCCTCGTCCCACTGCCCGTTTAGAATGTAGCTCAACGCATTTCGAGCGTGCATTTCAGATGTCCCGTCCAGTAAGAATGGATCCTCCATCTCATTAAGCGCGTATTCTCTTTTGGCATCATCAATCAGTTCTTTTAGAGGTTCCATTGGTACTCGTTTGAAACAACTCATTTGTGCAATCGAGTTGGTCAGCCGTTATGTCCCGCCTCTTGCATTAGATCCAATGTCCCCGCGAGCCCGCAGTCTGTTTGATCCAAGAACACAAGTATTTCATCCATCCTCGCGCAGAAGTTGCGAAGGTCAAAGCTGAAGTTTGGTTCCAGCCCAGGTTCGCCTCGTTTGTTCACCGGATAGCGAAAACAGAATGAAAACAGGTCGATCTTATTGAACTGTCTAACGATAGCCGCCAGTTCTTCGTGTTCAGCATTCCATTCCCAGTCCAACTGTTGGCATAACACCTTGAACGCTTTCAATAGTTCAGTAAGGTTGTGCCCTTTGTTCAGAATGAGTTCTGTTGTCTCAAAGTCCCCGCCTTGCTGTTCCACAATCCTCGAGCCCGAAATAAGAACTGCTTTTAGCCAAAGTTCCAATGAGAGCCGGTAAAGAAACACCACGGGACCGGAACCAATGTCGCGCAACTGATTATCAGATGACTTCTCAGTCAGCACCTTTGCTGCAGCGTGGTATGCCTCCGCGTAGAGCTCTAGTTTTTCTATTGATTGACCATACCAATTCAGCACGACATCCGAAATGTCGCCTCTGGCCACGAACAAGTCGCTGTTTTGGGGTCGAGCTTTCAACAATATCCGTTTATCAAACTCTCTCGAGTGTTATTTGTAAAGAACCCGACATCGATGAAGCTAAGGCGCGAGAGAAGCGCTTTCAGCAAATCGGGCACTGAGGCCAAGCGTGCCGTACCTGTCCTACATCACTGAGAATTCGCGGAAGACCTCTCCCAAGAGGCTGATGCGATTGAGTAAAGGCAAGCATTTGATCGTACCCAGGCTCCCCAGGCATCAACAGCATGTACTCGAACGTGCGTACTTGTAACTCGCGAAACACGGCGACTGGTGGGCTACCGGCGGGATACTCCAAACGAGCAGCGGCTCCGAGCTCGATCTTCGGATTTAAGTTTGTACCACTAAGCACTAGAGGCCGAACCTCTTCCGGCCCCAAAGAACCATCTGAGTGTCGTTGGCGAAGAAAGACTCGCTGTGCAGTGTGTGCCTGTATCCGAAAGAACTGGTCAACGACATCTCTGTTGAAGTGTGCCTGGTTCCACCTTCCACCCGCTGCTGGAATTTGCGCGACGAGCATGCGAGACTGAGGAGTCGGAGGAGGTACGGGTTCAACAATGACGTCCGCCTCCACGACCCTTGCGCGACGTCTTCCACCCCGCACAAAATTACGTCCAGCTCTATCTAAGGCAGCTTCGTCGATTCGAGTGAGACGGGTCTGATGTTCCGCAAGAAAGTTATCCCATGCAGCAAGATCTAATCTCTCACGCGGTCCCGTCCGTAACACGGAGAACGCTTCAAAATTGTTTCGCATTCCTCCCGGAGTAAGGTTACCTGAGCCAACAATGACCGTTTGTTGCCCGCCTGGATGTCGGAAATGACAAATCTTGGGGTGAAATAAGCCGGCTATCGGATTCCAAAAAACACGTATGTCAATGTGATCATTTCGATTTTCGATTTCCTGAAGCCTCTCAAGCGTAACGCGATTGGTTACAGCATCTATTCCCACCACCAATGAACACTGACCTCGCTCAAGGAAGAGAATAGTTGCCGGATCCAGAAACAACGAGTCGACACCATCTCTCGACGCAAATGCGAAAATGCCACGCCAGCTCTCAGCAGTTGCCAAAGCGCTAATGATTTCTTCAAACAAATAAACAGTTTCTGGTGACGTTGGATCTTGCAGTCTGAACTCGTAGTCCATGGTTTGCCTTGACCGTTATTCCTGCTAAGTAGAGCCGTTAAAAGTAGTCCGTAATTGCTTGACCGCCAACCTTGCGAGGGCTGGAAGGTGTGAGAAGCTGGCCGTGAACGTTATTAAGAGGAGTTTAGCGAGCTGAACCTATTACGGCAAGGGCCGGCAAAAGCCAACAGTGCGCACGGGAACACCTAAGCCTTAGACGTCCAATGTCGTTTGCTGGGCGGTACTAGAAATTGATTAGAGGGTGATAGGAAAGAACTAGTTCTTTGGCTTCTTCTTAACTGGTCGTGGTTTTCCGGTTCCGCCAATTAAGTAGTCATAATTCATAACAGTCTTTCCATTAGTTTTCTTGGACGGTTGTTTTGAAAATATCAGCACGTATTCATGCACGTTCTTAAAAAGAAAATTTGGAGGATACGGATAACTTCCAAAAATGGGGCGTTGCTTCCCATATGAGCCCCATTTGCCGCCTGTTCCATCTTTGCTCCAAACTATCTCATTGACCAGGAGAAATCCTATGTCTCTAAGTAGGCAAGTAAAATCAGTCGCGAGAGGGAAAGTTAGCAGCCCGTGTTCTGTGTGTTGGTTTACGTTTGCCGTAACTAAGCAAAGCTTACGTCCAGGCATGAGGACCCGGAAGCACTCCTCGAAGACTGGCCGAACCTTTTCAAAGAATTGGGTATATACAGGTTCATTCCCTAAATTCTGTTTGCCTCGTCCATAATTCGCCTTATTCCAATATGGAGGACTCGTAACGATGAGTCCCACAGAGTTGGTCGCAATCTCCGTAAGTCTTCGACTGTCGCCATGAACTACTTCCATTGTCTTTTCGCCATTGCGCCGTTTGCGGATTGACTCGACGTATTTAGGATTCTGCTCAACACAAATACTCCGCCGCCCGAGAGCTGCAGAGGCAAAGCCAGTCGTCCCCAAACCGGCGAACGGATCCAGAACCACGTCGTCGTGAAAGGAGAACAACTTGATTAGCCTTCGCGGGATCTCGGCCGGAAACACTGCCGGATGATCCACATCGGAGGTATTGGCGATTTGCCACACGGTCTTGGTGTATTCACGCCATTCTTCCTTAGTTAGCTTGCTTTTTTCTTTTTGCGATTTTGTTGGGTATTCAGTCATGTTGATTGCGATGCTAGGAAGTATTTTTGAACGTGATTACGCCTGTGATCCTTTGTGTCCACAACGGCGTTATTGCGTACAAACAATCTAAGTTCGTCGCCGAAATTCTCCGGCAGCCCCAGAGTCCGAATCAGCAAGTCGTCGATGCAATCAAGTTCTTCGTTGCATGCGAGCGGTCGAAAGCCCACTGTTTGCTTGCCACCGTTGAGACTGATAAATCGATGCGCCTGTAATCTCTCCCAAAGGCGACTGCCCAGTAAGGCAAGGGTGTCGTAGTCAGTTTCTTCGAAGGATTGTTTGCTAAGGGGTATTTCATTGAACAGCCAGCCGCCTACGTGAAAACCATCCCCCAGGACATGCCACAACCAAAAGCTCAGACGACTGCCAAGAACCGCAAAGCTTACCTGAGCGTCACGCTCCGAGTGAAATTCGAGGCAATGGATCTGGCTTTCGCTAAGGGGTAAGTCTCTCTCGTTTTTCTTGAGGGAAGTCTCGCGGTAAACGTTGAGAAAATTATAGGCTGTTCCACCAACAAAAACTCGAGGTAGGTGGCTATTACCGAAGGCTTCGTAAGTCGCGCAACTGCTAATCTTCGAGGTCAGGGAAGGCAATCTTTCGACTCGGGACTGTAGAATTGTGAACACCCGCGCCTGAGTTTCACTTTGCAGTTTTGGAATGTTGCGAGCGATGTTAGCCTGGCCCAACGCAATAAAGTCAATGCTGTCGAAGAGATACTTGCGGGTGCGACTGGTCCACTTTCGAAGTGGCCCTGTATGAATTTCAGCTCGCTTGCTTCTTGCTGGCGTGCGCGAATCTTCGAAGCGAAAGAGTACTGCGTTACGGGTCTTAACCTCTTCACCGAAGAGTGCATGAGGTTGGCGATCAAAAAAGGCGAATTGCCACAGACCGCCGTTTGATGACATCGCCCGGCGACACGCTTGGTACTGGTTCCCCCTGTGAAACGCAATTGACAATGGAGTAACTAGGGCGGAGGCGCTACATCCGGCCACAGTCAACCGCCACATCATCTCAACGAACAAAGTGAAATTGTTGTAACTGGCCTCGGCTTTTGAAAGCGATTGGTAACTGGCCACGAGCGAAGAATAGTCGATCCGTTCTCCCAGCGCCGCGTAAGGCGGATTTCCAACCAAAAGCTCAAAGCCTAAGGGCGCATCGGGAAAGATGTCACCTATGCGCGTTGGCTTTTCAGCAAACAAACCCACTGCGCTGGTGCGATCAACTACATGCCGCTTGATCGGCCCAAGTTCGGCGGGACAGAAAAAGGAAGGCACGCTACAGAGCTGTGAACGAACGCTTGTCAATAGACATCCCGTCTCGGAGGGTTTCTCGTTCGAACTTGGAAGCGCTGGTTCGAGTGTAAGGGCATCAACCTGAATTAGGTTGAGTCTTATTGAATGCCACGCTGCCCAAGGGCTTATTTGATTTGCCTTAACATCCGACAAGCACTCCTGAAGTAGAACAAACGCACAGGCATCCAACGCTTGGGCACTAATGTCACAACCAAAGAGAAAACGGCAGACATAAGATAAGCGATCAAAGTGATCTTGAGGCTGCGAAAGCGCTTCAGCCGCCCTAAGAACCGCCAAGAGAAAAACCCCAGTTCCGCACGCGGGGTCCAGGCACCTGGCTCTGCTCTTGTCACCTTTATAGTTCCCCAAAGCGTGACCCACCATGAAGTCCGCAACGTCAGCTGGCGTGTAGAAAACTCCCTTGCTTCGCTTTTCCGCGCGAGCAAGCGCGGTGTCAGGGTCTCGCATTACTGATGCGCGGCTTCCGGGGCCGTGCTCTTCCATGACGTACGGCATCAAATCCCAGAAGTCCCTATCCAAGTTTATTGTCGCCAACAACTGTTGAGCGCGCCAGTTGTTGTCCGCACCTACAAACTCAGACATAAGTCCACATGGCAGCCCTACGGCCCCCAAGAACCACTGTTCTGCTTCAGTAAGGTTGCAACTAGTCTTGGTCTGATGGCTCGCTTGTCCCAACAGCCAGACGCAGACAAGATTCCATGCGGCACGGCTCGCCAGTTCAGCATTGGTTTGCGGCTTTTGGGCTACGGAAGACCATCTCGGCTCAAAGATTGAGCCGAAAGCTGACTGCAAGTCATGCTTGGCAAGATCTTCAGCCAGCAGGGTAACTGCTTTGCGAACATTGACTGCCCTGAGCGCTGTCGCAGCCGCAAGCGACAGTCCCTCGCTTGGCACGGAGGGTGACTCCCGCCGCGACCTATGATTGTTTTCGACGTTGGGAAGGTAAGGCGTTTCGATCTCTCTTGTCCTTCGCAGAAGTTTGACCCGCTTCTCCATCAGATCGCAACGCAGTTCGCGGCACCGGACTCGAAGAAAGCGAGTATACAGCAGGAATAATAAAACCGTTCAAGAACTTGGGACTCTATCTCAAGCGAGACCAACTGGCACGCTCTACATCCCGATTTTCTTTATGGACACTCGTTGAGAGCAAGCAAGTTGTTGTTCCAGTAGCTGTCGGCATACGTCTGTACGTACTGACTATAGCGGCCGTCTCTAACTCGAACATCAGCGCGCTTCCCACCTACCAGCGTGTAGAAGGAATTCGTGCCCGAGTTTATTGAATTAACGACCTCTTGCCTCGTCCACTTCCAGGTCGCGCCACCCAAATGAGTAATCCCTTCGTGGGTATCGTCTCTCGGCTGCTTGTTAATGCAGGTTATCTGAACGTCCGACATATCGCGTATGCCTCCTTAGCGGCAATCAGCGTAACGCCGGGGCGTCAAGCGTGTCAAGAGCGTCAAGGGAAACGACTGATACGGTGCACCATAAAACATTGCTGGACTTTGAACGTGTTCGAGCTTAAAATGACCACCATGCACGAACTGCAACAAAGACTTCTGAAACTCGCTCAAACAAAGAATCTTGCACAACACACGCTTAGAGAAGTTGGCAGGATGGTGGGTGAGGTTTCGCCTCAAAAGATAAAACACCACCTAAATCAATTAGAAAAGCGCGGACTTATACGTGTCGACAAGCAAGCCGGCACTATTAAGAGAACACAGCAAGGCTTAGTGGCTAGTCCGCTCAAAGGAGCTCAGCTTCTCGCCATTCCAATCCTAGGAGCCGCTAATGCTGGGCCTGCCAATCGCCTCGCAGAGGCAAACATTGAAGGATACCTTCGAATTTCGAGTACGTTTGTTGGTCGATCTGCAAAACGAAAGCTGTTCGCGCTTAAGGTAGATGGTCCCTCAATGAATAAAGCAGAAATTGATAATAAACGAATTGAGAATGGTGACTACGTGATCATTGACAGTGAGGATCGTAACGCTCGAGAGGGCGACATCGTGTTATCGATTATCGATGGTATGGCCAACATAAAAAAATTTCATTGGGATAAGAAGAGCAAACAAGTTGCATTAGTATCGCAATCAACGCATGACTTTCCACCTATTTATCTACACGAAGACGACGATTTCATGATTAACGGCAAGGTTATCCAGGTTATCAAGAAGCCCAAGCCAAGCATGGAGTAAGGCTATGCAGTTTAACTATTACGATGTTGGTTATAGATCTAGTGGTGAAGTAGTGGAGGTAGCGCTCTCAGGAAATGCTGCCAATGTCAGACTGATGGACAGTTCTAACTACCAGAGCTTTCGGGGTGGCAGGCAACATAGGTTCTATGGCGGGCATGTGACGCGATCGCCAGTTCGATTGCCGATTCCACACTCGGGTCATTGGTACGTCACGATTGATCTGGGAGGGTACGGCGGTTCGGTTCGTTCTTCAGTCCGTGTTCTTCCTGGAGCTTTGCCGCCGCTGAAGGAGGCTCCACTATCTTCGGTTCCGTCTCTTATTCATCGTCATCAAGACCAGTTTGGAATCGGGCCAGATGAGAGTGATGTCCGTGAGTTTGATGTTTTCATTTCACACGCAACCGAAGATAAGGATGATGTTGTACGGCCGCTAGCGCAGGTCTTACAGAATGCTGGCCTTCGCGTCTGGTATGACGAGTTCGAACTGCGGATCGGCGACAGCCTAAGACGTAAGATTGATAAAGGGCTGGCGAGCAGCCGTTTCGGAATCGTCGTTTTGTCGAAGTCTTTCTTTGGTAAGGGTTGGACCAACTATGAATTAGATGGTCTCGTGACTCGCGCCATCACTGGGGAACAAATACTACTTCCAATTTGGCACAATATTTCAAAACAGGAGGTCATTGCGTATAGCCCTTCACTAGCGGATAAACTCGGTCGAAGCACAACAATCCATACAGTTGAGGAAATCGCCACTGAAATCGTTGAAGTAATCCACGGATATTAGGCGGAGCCGCCAGAGCACACGACGGATGGCAAAGATTCAAGGGCACACCGCACACAGTATTCTGCTCTTGTTTTTGGAGGACATATGAATAAATTTCTCGGAGTTGATGGTCAATATCACCCCTCTGGTTCCTTCTTAGGCGTCGACGGCAGATATCATCCTAAAGGTTATTCTTTGGGTGCCGATGGAAAATATCATCCGCCAGGTTCATTTCTTGGCCGTGATGGTAAGTATCATCGTCATGGCGAGGTCCTAAAGGCTGACGGAAGATATCATCCCGGAAGTAACTTCCTTGGAAAGGACGGGCAGTACCATCAGGCCGGTTCGTTCTTGGGTAGAGACGGTCGTTATCATGAATCGGGCGCATTTCTGGGCGTGGACGGTAAGTATCATCCCCAAGGTTGTTTCTTAGGTCAGGACGGCGGATACCATTATTCGGGCTCCTTCTTAGGCACTGACGGAAGATATCATCTTCAAGGCTCATTTCTTGGCACGGACGGAAGATATCATCCGAAGGGGTCATTTCTAGGCGTACACGGCAGATACGAAGAACCCGAAGGCCTCGCGGAAAGAGAAAGGAAAAACCAAGGGAATGTAGAAGCTTGATTCTTTCGATCCACTCCTGATGTCTTGAGCGAGAGAATTCTTGTCACGCTATAGTCACGTGACTCGATGAAAATCACTGTCAAAGCATGTCAATTGGTGCAAAGTCGAAGTGCTCTGTAACGGCGGCAAGTTGTAATGAATGTTAAAGTTGTGTGACTCGATGTCACATTTTGCAAAAACCGAAGGGCGCTTTCATAACCCCAAGGTCGGGAGTTCGAGTCTCCCCCCGCTACCAAACTGCTCCTGCGTTTTCAATCACCTACAAAACAGCGGCGGACTGCAGGGGTCGCCGTTGCATCCCCGTTTGCCGGGGATTTTTGATCCTGTTTTGAGACAAGTGAAGACGTGCTCGGGCTCCAGTGTGACGGCGGAGGCGCTTGCCTTGTTGATAAGGCGCGAATATCCACCAAGCTTCAGGGAACTAACATTGGAGGCTCATCGGCGACGCTTCGATTTTGATTCCGCCTTTCGTTGCTTGCTGGGCCATCGTTGATCGTTTGGCCATTCAAGTTCTTCGCAAATCGAAGTAGAAGCAATAAGGCTAATGCTCCAACAAGCGTTATCAGGCCAAGCGAGCCGAACAGTCTGAATAACGCGTTGCTGTTATCCTGGTAGAAACCCGCAGCGACTCCTGCCAGATAGTTTCCGAGTGAAGTCGCCAGAAACCAGACTCCCATCATCAATCCCACTAAGCGAAGCGGTGATAGCTTGGTCACGGTGCTAAGGCCGACGGGGCTCAAGCAAAGCTCCCCAATGGTGTGAATGAAATACACTGCGACAAGCCAGAATGGGCTAACTTTGCCACTCTCGATGAACAGTGACGCCGTTGCGATTACAAACATTCCAAAGCTCACAAAAAGCAAGCCAAAGCTGAATTTGGCAGAACTTGACGGCTGCCGCTGGCCCAGCCGCACCCACAACCAGGAGAAGAGTGGTGCGAGCGCGAGGATGAAAACCGAGTTTACTGACTGAAACCAACTCGACGGGAAATTGAAGCCCAGGAACTGTGTGCGAGTATGTCTTTCAGCAAACAAATTAAAGCTTGAGCCTGCTTGCTCGAATGCCGTCCAAAAGAGTATCGAGAAAAAACAGAGCAAGACGACAAGTACTAGCCGGCGCTTGTCTGCGCTGCTGAGGCCCGGTGCGTTCGCCGCTCTGACGCCCGGCGCACTCATTCTCGTCGGGCGTGCTCCGACGTGTGCCAGGCGCCTTCGATCCGCAATAAATTGGATCAAGCCGAACGTCATTCCGACACCCGCCATCGCAAATCCTAAGTGCCAACTAACGCGCTGTCCGATATAGCCACAAATCAACGGCGCGATCATTGCCCCAAGGTTGATCCCCATGTAAAAGATCGAGAATCCGCTGTCGCGTCGCGGGTCGTTCGCCCCGTAAAGTTGTCCGACCATCACTGAGACGTTCGGCTTGAGCAGACCAGTGCCGATGGCGACGAGAAACAGTCCAGCATAAAAGCTCGGCAAAGCCTGGAGGGCCATCGAAAAATGCCCGCAGGCAATGATGATCCCGCCGATCAATACGGCCAGGCGTGCCCCGAGCAGGTTGTCTGCCAAAAGCCCCCCGAAGATATTCGTAAAGTAGACGGCGCCGGTGTAGATGCCATAGATGCGCGTTGCCTTTGGCACGTCAAATCCGAGACCACCGCTCACCGCCGGCGCGACCATATACAGCACGAGTAGCGAGCGCATGCCGTAATAGCTGAAACGTTCCCACATCTCGGTTAGGAAGAGCGGACGTAAGCCCGCAGGATGACTGCCAGTTTCCGTGTGGCCGTCCATGTTGACGTGGTTGATGATGGGTTGCATGGCGATAGGCTTTCCTCCCTTTTTATTCAGTTCACCGCGCTGGCACGGTTAACGCCGGTTTGATTCCGCCCTTAACTTAGCCATCAAGCCGGCGAAGAAGTCTTGAAGGAAATCTGAAATTGTGCCGACTTTTTGCGAGGGCAGGTCAGCTCCGAAAATCTTCGGAAAAAATTCGGAATGAAGTAAGATGGCGGGGCTGCTTCCAAGTGCATTGTCGTGCTGATCGGCGATTACATGGAGCAATAGAACCTTTGCCCAAGCGCGTTGGTCTCTGAATTTCAAGCGCTCGTTTCTCAATGCTCACAACACCTGAAGAAAAGCACGAGTTCGGAATTTTCACGCTCAACGTGACAGAGCACCGTTTGCTTTGTGGGCAGGAGCTTCGCCCATTGGCACCGAAGCCGTTTGAGGTGCTGACGTTCATGGCCAGAAACCCCAATAGGGTCATAGAGAAGGATGAGTTGATTAATTTTGTTTGGGGCAACGAGCATTCAGGTGGCGAAGAACCCCTGGTGAAGTACATCAACGCGGTTCGGAAAGCACTGAACGACGAAGAGCGCAAGAAGATCGTAGAAACCGTTCCGACGCTGGGTTATCGGTTCAATCCTGGGAACGCACCGGCGACCTCCGAATCAATTGGGATGGAAGATTCTTTAGACGAAGCAGCGCTCGCGAGCACTAACGTTCGGGAGACACTCTCAATTGGAGTTGAAAGCAGCCCGCATCCTATTCAAGTCATATCGGATGAAACGTCAACAAACCTCACACTAAGAGATCCTGAGACGGACCAGAGAATGATGGCTAGCGGGCACATTCGAGATACGAAATCCGTCGACGGCGCAGGGGTGACCACCCTTTCGCTCGAGGATGAGTCGAGCGAGTTTGAGGAACATCAGAGACTTGAAAGCCTTTCCAACAAAGACGAAACTGACTTTGTCGATTGGATTGACGGCCCGGGCATGCGCCTCACCTTGACTCTATTCGGCTTAGCGATGGTTCTTACCCCAGTGTTGTCGATCTACGTGGCGATAGGTTGGACCGAAACGGCGGCAATGAAGGCGGCAAGCTGGGCCCAATTTATCGTGATTCTGTTCGTCCTCGGCCATTCCTGGTTCAAGAATCCGAGAAGGGAATTCAGAGCAATAGTTGAGTGCCGCAAGGCGGACGTAATTGCCGCTGGTTTCAAAAGCAAGGATGACCTGGAGCAGGATTGCCCAGTGTTACAGTGCGAGCTGCAAACCTATACTCGGCGGTGGCGACTGTTGTTGGCATCGTGGGTCCCTCTTTACATTCTCTTTGCGATTGCAGACTTACGGTTGGTTAAGTATCAGATAGCGCAAGTGATACTGAATATCCTCAATACGTGGATGATACTCCTTTGCTTTAACAGTCTAAACAAGGATGCGGACGAACAAAGTGGTCAGCACTTAAGCGATCTGATACTGGGCTACATTCTATTTGGGTTGTTGCTTGTGGCAGTTACGGTGGTGATCTTATTTCAAAAATACGAAGCTGCAACTTCACTCACAGGGATTGCTGCCGGAGTATTTATGGCTTTGTACGTCGGGCGGTTGCAAAGCAAGTTTATGGGTCCGCGTATATGGATCCTCTACTTGTTTTATTCATACACGGCAATTCAACCAATGGTCTTGTATTTTCAGACCCATCCGCGGTGGGGGATTGTGATTCTCGACTTTGCATTGATACTAAAGTCACTCCTTTACCTTTATGTAACTTGGCTTTTTCAGTCAGGCCTTCTTCTGTTTTATTTCGCTAGAATGAAACGCACATCGGCTGGCATAAAGAAACAGCGAGCTGCGTTTCGCAGACTACTGAAGTGAGATTCGTGTTCGCGGGCTAGATTTTCAGCGACTGCAATCCCTGTCGGCAATCTTGCCGAGATTTTTGCCGAGACTGACACTTACCGCTGAACCGCCAGGTCGTTTCGTGGCGAATGCTTTAGATCGGATCACGTCAACAGTTGTTTATAAATGCGATAGTCCGGCCACCGGGCGCAAACTTTGCCGACGCCTTAACCAGCGTTGATTTGGGCGCGCCTGATTACATCCGCGCGCTTCATCAGCACGCGCAGTACTGCGCGGCGCTGGAGCGTTGTGGACTGACGCTAACGCATTTGGAACCTGACGAGAGTTATCCTGATTCGACCTTTGTGGAAGACACCGCTGTTCTGGTCCAGGTCGATTCTCATAGTCCAGCTTCTATTTCGTGCGCCATACTCACGCGACCCGGCGCTGCGACTCGCGCTGGCGAAGTCGCTAACATCGCAAAAGAGCTTTCTCGGTTTTATCCCAGAATGCATGCGATTGAACCACCAGGCACGGTCGATGGCGGCGACATTTGCGAAGCTGAAAACCATTTCTTCATTGGCATCTCTGCGCGAACAAATGAGGCTGGCGCGCAGCAGCTGCAAACGCTCCTGGCCTTATACGATCGCACTTCCAGCTTCATCGACATTCGAGGGATAAATGGCATTCTGCATCTGAAGAGTGGCGTTTCGTACCTCGGCGAAGGCCGGCTGGCAGTGATCGACGTTCTATCGGAACG
Organism: Pyrinomonadaceae bacterium; assembly: GCA_963724185.1. Taxonomy (GTDB): domain Bacteria; phylum Acidobacteriota; class Blastocatellia; order Pyrinomonadales; family Pyrinomonadaceae; genus PSRF01. The sequence goes on from CAVRTN010000004.1 coordinate 2,457,904, forward strand.
AAAAGACTTTCAAGGCTACGACCTAATTCGTCTGAACGCGGGCGAGGAGTATGCTGCCAATTGTGTTCGGGTGAACCGTCACATCCTGATAGCAGCCGGTTACCCCAGCTTCGAGAGGTCGTTGCGTCAGTTGGGTTACGAAACCATTGCGGTTGAGATGACCGAGTTTCAAAAGATGGACGGCGGGCTGAGTTGCCTGTCGCTGCGGTTTTGATCCATTAAACCTTCAACTTTTGGTGGAATTTTTAGTGTGTTGTTTGAGGTGGCTCGCCAAACTTTCCTGCTAGTCCGGTTAAGTATCTTTCCATAAACGTGGTGTGGCCGATTACATACTTCGATACGAAGCGAAAGATTGGGTTCGAAACTTTCCCGATTTCTGTGATTCGTATCGAGCTGCCTTCGGGAGTTGGTGTGATGTCGATCTCCCAGCGTCCGCTAAAGGGTCCCTCGAGATCTGTCAGCTCACGAACCATGCGCGCGGGAGGCTTCGATTCCGTTGTTATCATCGCAACTGTATTCCCGTCCTTGTAATTCTCCTGCCACACAGGCTTGCCGTCGCGTTCGCCAAGAGAAGTGACGCTGGCCACGTCGGCGCGCCAGCCTGGCTCATTCGCGTGGTCGTTGATCGTATCCCAGATAACCTGCGGTTGTTGCTTCGTGACCAGCATGCGCGATGCGTGATGTTCCTCCGGCAGCATTTGGCCCACGACCAGGACCACAGCGATTAGGACCGCCACGACAACTGCAACCAGGAGAAGCAAACGCTTGAGTTTTCTCATCGAACACGCTCCTGAAGAAAAGAGCGCCAACGGCGCGAGATGTAAGAGCCCAGGGCAACGCCCCGGGGAAAAGTGAGCCAACTTGACGTCAGCGCTGAAAGCGCTTAATAGGAATTTGACATTTCGAAAAGTTCGCGCCTTCAGCGCTTTAACACCTTCTGCGCGGAGACCTGGGCCGTTGGCCCAGGCTTTCACATTTCGCGCCTTTGGCGCTTTAAGAAAGTCGATCGTTACCGAGTCAGTTGCCGATACTTAATCCGATGCGGTTGTTCAGCCGCAGCGCCAAGGCGTTCCTTCTTGTCGGCCTCGTATTCGGAATAATTACCTTCAAACCACACGACTTTGCTCTCGCCCTCAAACGCGAGCATGTGCGTCGCGATGCGGTCCAGAAACCAGCGGTCGTGGGAAATCACAACGGCACAACCGGCAAAGTTTTCCAGCGCTTCCTCGAGCGCGCGCAAGGTGTTCACGTCGAGATCGTTTGTGGGTTCGTCCAGCAACAAAACATTCGCGCCTTCTTTCAGCATCTTCGCGAGGTGGACGCGATTTCTCTCGCCGCCTGACAACATGCCGACCTTCTTTTGCTGATCCGATCCTGAGAAATTGAAACGAGCCACGTAAGCCCGTGAGTTTACTTCACGCGTGCCGAGCTTTAGCAGATCGGTGCCACCAGTAATCTCCTCCCAGATCGATTTATCCGGATCAAGCGTGCGGCTTTGGTCTACGTAAGCCAACTCCACCGTTTCGCCAAGGCGAATCGTGCCGCTGTCCGGTTTCTCCTGACCGGCGATCATCCGAAACAGCGTGGTCTTGCCCGCGCCGTTTGGTCCAATCACCCCAACGATTCCGCCGGGTGGAAGAGCGAAAGTCATATCTTCGACGAGGAGCTTGTCCCCGTACGCTTTGTTTACTCCGGCCGCCTCGATCACTACATTGCCGAGACGCGGGCCGGCGGGAATATGAATCTCCAGGTCTTCGCGCCGCTTTTCAGACTGTTGTTCGAGCAACTGTTCGTACGCGTTGACCCTGGCTTTGCCTTTGGCATGTCGTGCTTTTGGCGACATGCGAATCCATTCGAGCTCGCGCTGCAAGGTCTTTTGTCGTTCGCTTTCCGACTTCTCCTGTTTGCGCAATCGCTCTTGTTTCTGTTCCAGCCACGAAGTGTAATTTCCTTTGAAGGGAAGGCCCTCGCCGCGATCAAGTTCCAGAATCCATCCCGCAACGTTATCGAGAAAATACCGGTCGTGTGTTACGGCGATGATTGTGCCGGGGTAACTTTGTAAGTGATGTTCCAACCAGGCTACGGATTCCGCATCGAGATGATTAGTGGGCTCGTCGAGCAAGAGGATGTCCGGCTTTTGAAGCAACAGGCGACACAACGCGACTCGACGACGTTCGCCGCCTGACAGGATTTTCACCGGCGTCTCCGGCGGTGGACAACGGAGCGCGTCCATCGCCATCTCGAGTCGCGAATCGAGATCCCAGGCGTCAGCGTGATCCAGTTTCTCCTGCACTTCGCCCTGCCGCGCGAGTAGTTTGTCCATGTCTTCGTCAGACATCTCCTCGCCAAACTTCGCGTTGATTTCGTCAAACTCCTTCAGCAGGCTGACAGTTTCCTGCACAGCTTCTTCCACGACCTCGCGCACCGTACGCGCGTCATCAATCAGCGGTTCCTGCTCGAGAAATCCCACAGTATGGCCCGGCGAGATGACGGTCTCTCCGTTGAATTCCTTATCAACGCCGGCGAGTATGCGCAGCAATGATGACTTGCCCGAGCCGTTGAGCCCGATGACGCCGATCTTTGCGCCGTAAAAATATGAAAGGTAGATGTCTTTGAGGACCGGCTTCTTGTCGTAAAACTTGCTGACGCCGACCATCGAATAAATAACTTTGTTTGGTTCAGTGCTCATAATTTGAAAATCAATGCCTTGTCTGCAGAAGTCTATCCACAGATTACACAGATTACGCCGATTTCAAAAAGAGCCATCAGGGACAGATGCGGCGAAGGGCGTCATATTTGGTGTGGCAGACGCGGTCGTTCTGCACACTTGTGCGAAATCAACGGATAACGGCAGATGCGTTGCGTTGTGGGGGTGGAGGCTACGCGTTGGTTGAACCGAAGCGTTCGGCTGACCTGGCTTTTGCTTTGGCAGCTTCGACGTCGCGATCACGCGGCGGAGCGTTTGTTACCAGCGACCCCAAGAGTTCGTGCGCGGCTTGAGCAACCTGTTCCACTGCCTGATTGAACACGGCCTCGTTAGTTTTGGAAGGCTTGTTGAAGCCACTGAGTTTGCGAACGAACTGAAGCGACGAAGCGCGAATCTCGTCGTCAGTTGCCGGTGGTTTGAAGTTGTGCAGAGTCTTAATATTTCGACACATCGTAGTAACTCACAATCAAATAGAATTGAACTGAAGGTTGACCCATATAGGATAGATCAAAGCGCGATGAAGTCAGAACCGCCTGCGTTAGCGGGCGGGTTCGCGGCGCGCCAACGCTTTGCCCGGGCAATACAGTGCCCGCCCGCTAACGCAGGCGGTTCTGACTTCATTGGTCCTCTGCTTTCGAACTGTCCAGGGACTCAGCAACCAGACCGCGAGTTCGCATCTCAATCAGTGGGCCGATAATCCGCCAGTAGCGTTCGGGGAAAAGACGGTGGATGACATTGATTTGTTTGGCGTCGGGTCCGATCAAAATACGCGTCTCGCCCTGCAGCACTCCGTTTACGATCCGATCGGCAGCGCGCTCAGGCGTCGTGCCGGCAAGCACATCAAATATTGCCGCAAACTCCTCACGCTTGCCCGTCCTGGTGTTGGCGCCGATCCTCGCTGTTTTCGCAATTGCCGTGCGAATCCCACCGGGGTGGACGTTCGATACCTGAACACTGCTGCCGGCAAGTTCGTGCCGCAACGCTTCGGTGAATCCGCGAACGGCAAACTTGCTCGCGGCGTAAGCTGCCTGTCCCGGCGGCGCGATCATGCCAAACACGCTGGATAAGTTAACGATGAACGCCTTTTCCTGAGACTTGAGTATCGGTAAAAAATATTTGACGCCATAGACCATGCCCCAGAAGTTGATCCCCATGATCCACTCGATGTCGTCAATTGAGATCTCCTCAACATCGCCGCAAAGCCCGACGCCTGCATTGTTAATTAACCAGTCTACCCTCCCAAACTGGTCCATCGTGGCACGCGACAATACCTCCATCTGACGCCGGTCGGCGACATCAACGGTGTGCGTCGCGACTTCGCAGCCGTTTGCTCTCAACGCATGAGCCACCACGTCGAGTCCGCCTTTGTTTATGTCTGACAGGCACAATCGCAGACCCTCCCTGGCGAGTCGCTCCGCGAGGGCACGTCCAATTCCGGTGGCGGCTCCGGTGATTACGGCAACACTTTTTTCAAGTTCACTCATTTTAGTCAGTTGTTCGCAATGGTTCGCTAATGCGACGGTCTGTTTCCATGACCGCCAGCATCGTAGTATTCATTGCGATTGCTTGTGAAGTGAAACCACGGTCAGCGCTATCCGCAAGATTACGCCGATTACGCAGATTCCAGATTTAGAATGGTTGGAGCATGAACAGGTAAACTGGCCCAGTTCTATGAATCTGCGTATTCTGCGGATAATCTGTTTTGTTGCCTTGACAAGGTCGCCGGCAAATCAATAAATTCCGCTGCGCAACTGTCGATCGCTTGTTTGCTTGTATTCGTGCAGTCTCTCGCCTAAATAAACACTGACGACGTATCGATCAATTCGCGTGAACCTATCGCAGGGTCACGCGCGGCTAAACCCAGGAGGAGCATAATATGAACCGCATCGCATTAGGGAAGAACGGTACTGCTTGTTGCTTAGTAGCACTTACGGTTGTGATTCTCGCGAGCGCTTGTCAGGGCCCGCCAGGCCCTCAGGGCCCACCGGGACCGGCAGGCTCGGGCGGTGGACCACCCTACGTCTGGGTTTGTACACCCGCCCACTTTCCGCTTGGCGGTGGAAGTCCCAGATCGGACGTCTACGTTTTTAACTCCGGCACCGCGACTGCAAATGTCGCAATCCATATTCTGGATAGAAGCGGAAGCAACCTGACCGGCGTGCCAATTCCAGGTTCAAATCCGGTAACAAACTATCCCGGTGAGGCTGGCGCTTCAACGGCGCCGTTGGCGGCCGGGCACACCAGAGATCTTAATTGGGTAATGCCCGCGACGGGCGGTGGACCAGGACTCGACGGAATAACCAACGTTGCGTTTACGGTTCGCGTTACCTCGGACCAGCCAGTTGTCGTAGGTTCCAACCTGCAGTTTGGCGGCAACATGCCAAACCAATGCAGTCTCGCACCGAAGTAAGAAAGAAAAGTATCCGCAGATTGCGCAGGTTACACAGATTCGTTAGGACCGACACGAAAGTGTCTTAACGAAATCGGCGTAATCTGTGTAATCTTGTGGATAGTTATGAAGATCAAGGTGGGGACATCAGGCTTTGGCATCGCCCAGGCGAAATATACTCAACTATTCTCGTGCGTCGAAGTCCAGCACACCTTCTATCAACCGCCAAAAATCTCCACGCTCGAACGCTGGCGTGCAGCCGCCCGACCTGACTTTGAGTTTGTTATCAAGGCGTGGCAGCTAATTACCCATGATGCCCGGAGTCCTACCTACCGGCGATTGAAGGAAAAGCTCACCGAGGGAGAAAGGGAGGAAGCTGGGTACTTCCGGCCTACAACGATTGTTAAGGAGGCGTGGGAAACAACCCTCGCGAGTGCCGAAGCTTTGCAAGCGCGCACCATCCTGTTTCAGTGTCCCGCGAGCTTCCAGCCGACAAAAGAAAACATCGCCAACCTGGAACGTTTCTTCTCGAGCATCGATCGCCGCGTTGGGTCAAACGATAAGCGAATCCTGTCAGAACCGCCTGCGTTTGCGGGCGGGCAAGCCGGCACAATAGGGCCACCCGCTGACGCAGGTGGTTCTGACAAAACACTCGATTTCGCGTGGGAACCGCGCGGTGATTGGGATCCGAAGGTCGTCAAGAATATCTGCGAAGGATTGAATTTATGTCATGCAGTGGATCCGTTTGCGGCCACAAGCGTTACGCGCGACAAACTCTATTTCAGGCTGCATGGGAGAAACGGTTGGCGATACGAATATGACGAAGAGGAGTTGCGCGAGTTGGCCGCGATCGGCCCGTCATCTGAACCGGAATTGACCAGCTTGACTGATAACGCTGGGCCCTACGTCTTCTTCAACAATGCGCGCATGACGCAAGACGCGTTACGGTTTCAGTCATTACTCGATGAGGCGGTACCGAATTGAGCGTCACCCCTCGGTCAAGCCCACGACCAGCAGCAGCAATAACAGCACGAACAAGATGGCGGCAACGAAGAGTGTAATTTTCCAGACGCTGTACGGCCTATCGCCTTGAATCTCACCTGTCCGCCCGTTGACTACGATTTGATAGACCTTGCTGTTAAAGCGATATGCGCCCGCATAGACAGGAAGCAACAAATGCTTAAAGGTGACGCCGGAATAGTGAGTTGAGATGTTGTGAATCCGCTGCTCGTCTCCGCCGATGTCGGAGCGCACGTCTCCTTGAATCACGTTTGCCGTTACCACTTTCACGCGTTCAAATCCCTGCGCGAGATCCACCTGATAGCGCTGTGCCCTAAAGCCCGAAAGAAACGCCGGATCGTAAGGTCTCAACTCAGCGAGGTCCCACGGGTTGAGCGCCTCAAGCCGATTCAAGGCCAATGACGTAGTGGCGGGAACGAGGATGTCGTCAAACCAGCGAGTAACCGTTCCTGAGGCGGGATGCCAACGCGTATGGCGCACCTGCCTCGTGCGCGTAACCTGCTTGCCGGTCGAGTCGGTATCTGAGTAAGTCTCGGTGACGTAGTAATGTTCGCCGCGTTCGCCCGTGTAATAGCTCGTGGTGTTTGTGTCGTAAGTCCAGAAGGGAATATAGATCCCATGAATTGCATCGGGGCGGGCGAAGTGTTTGAGCGCATTCGGTGCGAACCATCTTGAGCTAAGCCATTGACGCAGTCCGGCGCTCGCCTGGGGTTGGGTGATGCAAAAAGGCAGAACCCCCTCCGGTGCGAGGATCGGGTCAGCTGATTTTGCCTGAGCGACAATTTGTACTCCGCAGAAGTCACACTGGCGCGCGACCTCCGGCGGGGTGAAGGTCACGGTTGCGCCGCAACTCTGACATTGCACATCGAGCGCGTTTGTCGCCAGTTGGTCCAACTGCTCCGGTCGGATGACCAGGTATTGTTCAAACGACCGCTCCTCAATCTGATCCGGGCCCGTCGGGATTAATTCTTTGTGGCCGCAATGTGCGCACGACAGGAACCCATCCTTTGGTTCGTAAACGAGATCAGCGCCGCAAGCGGTGCAGGGGTAGCGATGAATCTTTTCAGGAGACTGTGTTGTTTGCATTGTTTTCTATTTGGGCAGAAAAAGAAGCGCCCGCAGAGACATAAGAATAACGGGGGAGAGGATAACGCGCCAGCATTCCTACGGCGTTAAACCCTGGACGCGTTTTGCCAGAGTGGCATCGCCGAACTTTGCCGCCATTTTGGCAAAAGCTTTGGTCGGTCCCTTCCAGCGCAGTTCGTCAATATCATCGAAGAGTGGTGCATCGGTTCTAAGCGTCGCCAACGTCTTGAAGAGTAGCGCACTCGCGAGGTTGTCGGCACTTAGCGTTCCGGAGGGAAACTCTTCAATGTGGCCATGACGATTTAGCAGGGTTGCTGCCGTTTTTGGTCCGAGGCCGGGAATGCCGGGATAACCATCAGCGGCGTCGCCGACCAGCGCCAGGTAGTCAGCAATGTGTTCAGGCGAAACGCCGAACTTTACCTTCACAGCATCAGCATCGCGAATTACTCCGCTCCGCCGATCGATTTGAACGACGCGTTCGCCCACAACGCATTGAGCGAGGTCCTTATCCGGCGTCCAGATACATACTTTCTCCACGCGCTTATCCTGCGCGGAGAGATGCGCCGCAGAGGCAAGCGCATCGTCAGCTTCATAATCGATCATGGGCCAGACCGCCACGCCCATCGTTACCAGAGCCTCTTCGAGCGGATGAAATTGCGCGAGCAGGGCGGGCTCAATACCGGCGCCGGTTTTGTAGCCAGGCCACAGTTGATTGCGAAACGATTCGATGACGTGATCAGTGGCCACGCCAATGTGGGTCGCGTCGTCTTCGATCATTTTCGCGACCATGCGGAGCAAGCCCGTGACTGCGCCATATGGAGGATCAGTTTTCTTGAAACGACGGATGCCGTAGAAGTGACGAAAGAGTTCGTAGGTGCCGTCGATGAGATGAACGATCATTTGGCGGAGAATCAGCAAAAACAGCAACCAGCAGAGACCTATGAATATACAGCGATCAATGGTCGGAAAATGCTGATTGCTGTTTGCTTTAGTTTTCTTCGAGTACGGATAGGATGTTTCCGGCCGGGTCCTTAAACCAGGCGATGTTTGGTCCTTCACCCTGACCAGCGCCGCGGAAGACGCCCTTCTCATCGGTCTTGATCTCGCCCGTGTAGGATTCGAACTGAACACCCAGGGCCTTAAGTTCATCGACCGCGTTGTCGATGTTCTGAACCGGAAAATTTAGAACAGTGAAACTTGCAGGAGCGTGATTTGGCTTTGGGTAAATGAATACCTGACCGCCGCCGGCAATCTGCAGTTCCAAACCCTCGTTCGTCTCTGAAACTTCCAACCCGAGAGTTTGACCGTAGAACTCCTTTGCCTTGCTTAAGTCGTCTGCTGAAAAACTCGAGAATGCTTTCGTCTCTTTGAACATTTTTAAAACTCCTCCTGGCCAATAACACTTGTTTGGATTTAGGCGTCGACGATGACTTTGAAACCGCCGTAGGCCATGCGATTCACGTCGAAGGGCATTGCGCCCTTCTTCATCATCTTTGCCAGGCGCGGATCTTTCATCACCTTGGCGTTTACAGCGTCGCGGTGCGCGCGCGACTTGTAAACAATCCAGGCGAAGACCACCGTCTCATTGCGTTTTGCTTTAACGGTGTCTGCGAAGGGAAGTCCCATCTTTACATTTAAATCGTCGCCCACGCACTCACGGTATTCCAAAGCGCCATGGTCCATCCAGACCTTGCTCGCTTGCTGAGCGATGCGACGATAAGCTGGAACATTTTTCTTGGGGACAGGTATTACAAATCCGTCAACGTATTTCATGATCGATTCTCCTGGGGTCTAATTCATCGACTCAAAAATAAGCGCCGCCCCTGCAATTAGCGGGGAGCAATGGGCGCCAGTTTCGTGCGTCCGTAAATGACAAATATCAAGAGGAGGCAAACTATCAGCGGAAACAGCGCCGGCGCCATGGGCCCGCTTGAGACTGTGATCACTACCGCACCAATCATGATGATGAGCAAACCTGCTGCGGCCAGTGGCGTTAACCCGGGACGAATTCGTATAAGCCCAGGCAGAATAAGCCCCAGGCCCCCAAGGAGTTCAGCCACGCCGATAAATCGCAGCAGCATTCCCGGCAGCGGTGATTGACCGGCCTCACGCGCCATGTCCTGCATCACCTCTATCGACATCACCAGTTTCGATCCGCCGGCAAATAAAAAAAGCAGGCCGAGTAATATCTGAATAATCCAGAGCACGTAAGTCATTGATCATTCCTCCGCAAAAGTGTGAAGTTAGGGCTTGAGCTCTTTCTCTGCTATCTGCGCTCTTAACCGATCCTCTTGTTCTCTTAGTTCGGGCGTGAATTCGTCGCCGAAATCTTCGGCCTCGAAGATTTGTCGGATCTCGACTTCCGGTTCGTCATTCGGCATTGGATTAGGGCATCGCTTCAGCCATTCGATTGCATCCTCCATCGACTTTACTTTCCAAAGCCAAAATCCGGCCACCAGTTCCTTGGTCTCGGCGAAGGGACCGTCAATGACGGTGCGGTTGTCGCCGGAGAATTTCACTCGCACGCCTTTAGAACTGGGGTGTAGCCCTTCACCCGCAAGCATCACGCCGGCGTTCACCAGCTCTTCGTTGTACTTCCCCATCTCAGTTAGCATTTTTTCGTCCGGCAATACTCCCGCCTCGGAATCCTTGTTCGCTTTTATCAGCACCATAACTCGCATCAGTAATTTCTCCTCGATTATTTAGTTTTGGAGCGGTCCATCGCTTTCGCCTGAAGAATTCGCTCTCTTACCTTATAGTCGAACGAGCAAACCTAAGATCGACAATCTGGTCGCGTTTTTCTTTTAAGTATAACTTCAGCCGCGAAATCTCGATATAGTTATCACGGCCCAGGCGGAATAACGGCAACTTGTCGTTAAGGTTGCACTCATGTTGGAATTAAACGGTCGCTGTTTAAGATTGAACTAACTGGAGCCAGGAATCTCTGTTCGGTAAATGAAAATCTCCCCGGTCACGCTCGAAGCCAAACACGTGAGATTGGAACCATTGCTGCGCGAGCATGACGACGCATTAGTGGCCGCGTCGAGCGATGGCCAGTTGTGGAATTCCAGCGTCACCGTGGTTCCTTCGCGCGAAACGATCTCCACCTATCTTGACGCTGCGCTGAATGCACAGGCTACGGGGCGCGAACTTCCTTTTGTAATTCTCCAGAAATCTTCAGGCCTGATTGTTGGCACCACACGTTTTTACGATATCGATCCCGAAAACCGTACGCTCGAAATTGGTTACACCTGGCTGGCGGCGAAAGCACAACGAACGGCAGTGAACACCGAGACGAAACTGTTGCTCCTGACTCACGCATTTGAATACTGGCGTTGCATCCGCGTCTCTTTGGTTACTGACGTCCTGAATGTGCAATCGCAAAAAGCTATTTTGCGAATCGGCGCAAAACAGGAAGGAATCTTTCGCAATCACCTCATCATGCCGGACGGCCGCTATCGCGATTCGGTTTGCTTTAGCATCATTGAGGAGGAGTGGCCGGAGGTGAAAGCGCGACTTGAAGAAATGTTGAAATCCGGTTAGTGGCTCAAGGCAGAGCTCTCAACAAGTTTTGATAAAGTGACATGATGATCCTGCAACAGAACATCGCACATTCGTTTCAATCTCCGCTCGTCCGCGTGCTGCTTGGCGCGATCGCGATCGGGTTGTTGTATGTGCTTTGGCGCGAGGTCAGGAAAATACCGGCCAAGCTTTTCACACTAATGGCGACGGCATTCGTGGACATGCTTGGGCTGCTGATGATCATCCCGCTGCTGCCTTTTTACGTGAAGTCACTGGGCGGCGATGGCGTAAATATGCTGGGGATACACTTCGGCATCGGCACCATCATGGGCTTCATCGTTGCCTCGTTCACCGTGGCCCAGTTGGTAAGCGCGCCGATGTGGGGGCGCTTTTCTGATCGCGTTGGTCGACGGCCAACGTTGCTCATTGCGCTGGGTGCATCAGCTCTTGCGTATCTTATTTTCGGTTTTGCTCATTCGTTGTTGGTCCTGTTTCTGTCGCGCTTGGTCCAGGGGGCCGGTGGCGGCACGGTTGGAGTGATCCAGGCTTATGTAGCCGATTCTACTGATCCGAAAGACCGCGCGCGTGCCCTCGGCTGGCTTTCGGCAACAACAAACCTCGGCGTTGCGCTGGGGCCAGTGCTTGGATCATTCGCGATCACGCTGGGAACGCGCGATCTGATGCCGGGATCGGCAACGTTGCGAATGGGCCAGGCAGCTCCGGGGATAATTGCCGCCGGGCTTTGTTTGCTGAACATGGTCTTCGTAGCACGGTATCTAAAAGAGTCGCGAGATTTCACGGAGCAACCGCATACGGATGAAAAACTCCAAACATCGCGCCAGGCGACCTGGCGAGTGATCTCGAATTCAAGCGAACCCTCGTCGCGTCTGATCTGGATCTATGCGATTTCTATCGGCGCGTTTCAAGGGAGCTTTTCCGTGCTCGCCCTTTTCCTTAACGCGCGATTTCAGGTTACCGAACTGACCATCGGATATTTCTTCATGTACGTCGGCGCGATTTCGGTCTTTACGCGCGTGCTGCTTGCTTGGTCGTGCAGTTGACTGGTTGGGCGAGGCAAATCTATCGCGTCTGGGCATTGTGCTCCTCGCTGCAGGTGTGGTTGGCATGCCGCTGTCCCAAAACCTGTGGATGCTCGCAATTGCAGCTGGACTGATCCCACTAGGTACCGCCTTCACATTTCCTTGCGTGACGGCGCTGCTCTCGAGAGTTACGGCCACGCGGGAACGCGGACTCTACATGGGGCTGCAACAGACTTACGGAGGGGTCGCGCGAATCATCGCGCCGCTTTTCTTCGGTTGGGCCTTTGACTCGATTGGAGTATCTGCCCCCTATTATTTCTCGTCGGCGTTTATCCTTGGCACGTTGTTCCTCGGCTTTGGGTTGGATCAATATGCGAGGCCCGATCGGAAACCGAAAAACTAGCGGGCGATCATGCTCACTATTGCCGGCAAATCGGTAGTGGGTCAATTTGAGGGTGCCACATTTGAAACTGATCCACTACCAGCAAATCAGACGTTTAGGCAATTCAATGCCCGAGTGCTACAATCCGCCGCGCACACTTAACCATTTTCAACAACCCAAGACTTACCTCTAATACAAAATCCGAAGGACAAAAAATGAATAAAGCGTTAGTTTGCGGCTTGACCGCAGCTTTACTCGTCACTGGTGCATGCTCATCCGCGAGCACTCCCACGGCGGCGAAAACCCCAGCTAAACCTTCTCCAGCGACTGCGGCTGCAACCCAACCGACCGCCCCTGCGGCCGATACCGCAGGAGCGCAGGACTTTACTCTCGTCAATACTACCGGCGTCGAGATCGACAAGGTCTTCATCTCACCGCATGATTCCGACGATTGGGAAGAGGACGTTCTCGGCCAGGATACGCTGCCCGATGGACAGAAAGTTGACATCAAGTTTAATCGCGCTGAAAAGGCGGCACTGTGGGATTTGAGAATTGAGGACAGCAAGGAGAATAGTATTGAGTGGGAGAATCTAAACCTGCTCGAGATTTCCAAGCTGACTCTTCACTATAAAGATGGCAAGGCAACTGCGGTCGTTGAATAACCGAGGTTTAGCTTCGTCAATCGTTTGATCCCGCAGGACGCGCTTCCGCATGTCTTATCAAGGGAAGCGTGTCCTGCGAGAATTTTCTGCTAGCACAAAACCAATTAAGTAAAGGATTTTAGGAACATGAACACAGTAGCATCGAACACGAATCGAAAGTTGAAAGCGCTCTTTGCAGTTCTGGCGCTGGCCGTCATGGTCGTTCCTGTGACTTTCGCGCAGGGAACCCAAAACTTTGTTTCGGCAGCCAGCCAAAACAAGCAGGACTTCACGTTGCATAATGAAACGGGCCAGGAAGTTAAGGAAGTTTACGTTTCACCTACCGGCGTTGAGGAATGGGAAGAAGATATTCTCGGCACCGACACGCTCGCTTCAGGCGAGAGCGTGGACATTTCCTTCACCAGACGGCAGGAAGATATGTGGGACGTGAAAGTGGTCTTTCGCAGCGGCAAAAGTAGCGTTTGGACCAAACTAAATCTCTCGCAGATTACAGACGTCACCATCTCCTATAAGAATGGCAAACCCTGGGCAACCTGGAAAAACGGCGACCAGTAAAGAGAGTCAATCCGCGTATCGCACAGATTACGCAGATTCAATAAAGTGGCAGGAGCAACAGGCACAGATGCCTTTTGCTCCTGCCTTTTTGCTTCGGAATCCGCGGTCGGAGAGCCTTAGAGAAACTGATTGTCATCCGCCGATGGGCCGTAAAGAGCCGGAACCTTCGCTCCCATCAAACGCAGGTAAACTGTCATCTGCCCGCGATGATGCGACCAATGATTTATCGTATCCTGAATAAAAATGTAGCGCGGCGATTCCATCACGACCTGTCCGCGCGCCAGCAGCTTCCACGACGTATGTAAATGCTCATCGCTGGTTTTCTCGAGAGCCGAGCGCGCATCTGCGGCGGATTTGTCGAGTGCCTCAATCAAGGCCGCACTGGTGTCCAGCTTTTTCTGTTCCATGTTGGAACCCTCAGCCGGCGCCACGTCCAGTTCCGCCTGATTGACCTCCATCGCAATCCACATCGGTATCGTAGCCACCATGTTTGCGAGATACCCGAGAATCATCGACTTGTCATGCGGCTTCCAGTCGTACTTGCCATCGGGAACTTCCGCCAACGCACGGCGCGAACGCTCCACCTCGCGGTCCATCTCTTCAAGTAAGTATTCGGTAAGTTTCATCTCCAGGTTGCTCCTTGATAGTGATTAGGGCAAAGCGCTTGCGACTTCCAGCACCTGTTCCGGTCGCGCCCGCACCCAATAGTTTTCCGTCAGGTTAACCCAACGCACTGTTCCGGTTGAATCGATCAAAAACTCGGCGGGTCGGGCGACATCCTGGCCCTCGATCCCCGCGCCCGCATGCAGCAGATCGTAGCGACGAATTGCCTCGGCCTTTGGATCGGAAAGAAACGGAAACGTGTAACCCGCTTGCTGCCGAAGATTCTGCGAAGCCTCCGGGCTATCAACTGTAATCGCAACCGGCTGGATTCCCACCGCTTTGAGTTTCGCTAAACTGCTCTCAATGCTCCGTAACTCGGAGTTGCAGGACGGTCACCAATAACCTCGATAAAAAACAAGTAATACGCCTCTAGGCTTTTTCCCCTGCTCGTCGGAAGCAGAAAGCAGCCCCGTGAGCGAGACCGGCTTGCCGCTCGTGTCAGTAAGCGTGAAGTCCGGTGCCTTTTGTCCTACTTGGGGAGCGCCGTGCGACCCAGGTAATTGTCTCGCCATAATAAAAACTGCGAAGACAAAGAAACCAAAAACAGCGACGCCGGCAAATGTCAGGATGACTCCCGCAATTTTCGACTGTGTTGGCCGTGGACGACCAGCCGCGAACGCTCGCCGCAGCCCAAACAGCATGAGCCCAACTGCGCCCGCAAAAAGCAGTAGATTTGCCCAGGGAAAATCGCGCGTCACCGGGAACCAGACAAAGACAAAAAAGTAGCTCATGAACGCGATGAGGCTCAGCAAAAAGCCGGACCATAGCGGCCAGTTGAGTCTTGGGAACTTCATGAAATGTTCACCTCCGTTGTCACCTCTTTTGTCATGATTTCTACGCCACCGTCAAATCCGTTTCTAACGCCGCAACGGAATGAGCGTGCGCAGTCGTTCATCTCGAAGATAAAGACCGAGCCAAACGAGGGCGCCGAAGATAACAGGGAAGATCACCGGGAAAGCGCCTTCACCAACGCGCACGTGAGTAGCGACCGCTCCGCCTAGGTAGCCTGTCAGCAAAATGGCGCCCAGCACGGCGGTGCGCGGGATTATGTAGAGAAGCGTACTGATAAACAGCACGAGACCAAGTCCAATGATCGTGCTTTCAGGGTATCCAAGCTTGACCGTGGTTTCGACCACGATCGGCGGCTTAAAGAACTTCATCACAGCGTCGACCAGAAAAAACAACGCGGCGAGAGCGGTGATGATTCTTCCAGCCCAAATCATTCCTCTGGAGCCCGCTGCAGATTCATTCGTCATGGGTTTAGTGTTCCTGAGTCTAACGGTTCGGATGTTTCGAATGCGACGGCTGGTTGGCAACACCGCGAGTCTTCGGTCAACTATTTGTTCGCTTTCTTTTTCTTTGCCTTAGCTTCATTTTCAGCGATGCGTTCCTTCACCAGCGTTTTCATGAGCGCGGCGGGTAGTGGCTTACCAATCGGAAAGCGCACAGTGCCTTTCGATGTTTCATAACCCTTCAGCTCACTCTTGTGACGCTCAATGGCGCCCGGACCCGGAAAGATGCTGCAGTGGTTCTTGAAAGCCGCAAAGCCCATCAGCATTCCGTCCTGTTTATACATCGGCATCTGATAGCTGATCCCTTCAACGGCCCTGGGTGCGGCCGATCGAATCGCTTTACGAATCTTCTCCAGTGTCTTCCGTGCGTCGTCAGGTAACGCGGCGAGGTATTCGTCCACAGTTTCCGGCGTTTTGGTTTTAGTTTCGGCTGCTTTTTTCATAAATGGAATCCTAACTCGCCGGCAAGCCCTCAATTTCCATCACCGGCCGGATTTCAACTGTGCCGAATTTTACCGGAGGCACTCTCTCAGCGATGCGAATTGCGTCATCCAGATTTGCCGTATCGATGAGATAGTAACCGCCGAGTTGCTCACGCGTTTCTGCAAATGGCCCATCGGTAACCAGGCGTTTGCCATCGCGTACGCGGACACTGGTTGCAGTCGCGATTGGATGCAGCGGACTTGCATCAACGAAGTGTCCGGTCGAATTGAGGTCCTGTGTAAGCTGTGCGGACTTCACGTAACAAGCCTCCCGTTCTTCATCGCTCATAACTTGTTCGTCCAAATAAACCAGCAACATATACTTCATAGCTCTTCCTCCATGTTTAGCGGAACACTGGCACGAAAGTCTCGCACGTTGAATGACACGCAAGATGCGCGTGGCACCCGCGCTCGGGAGCTAGTCTCCTTCAGAGGCGGACTTTAACGTGGCGATATCGATCTTTTTCATTTGCAGCATTGCCTGCATTACTCTGTTAGCCTTGCCGGCATCTTTGTCCTGCATCATCTCGTTAAGGATCGTGGGAACAACTTGCCATGACAAACCAAACTTATCCTTTAGCCAGCCGCATTGAACTTCCGCTCCACCATCAGCAGTGAGCTTCTCCCAGAAGTAATCAACCTCTTCCTGCGTTTCGCAGTTGACCACGAATGAAATGGCTTCGGTGAATTTGAAATGCGGGCCGCCGTTGATGGCGGTAAAGTCCTGTCCGGCGAGCTGAAATTCCACGGTCATTACCGATCCGGTTGGGCGATGTGCAGCTTGTTCTCCCGCCTTCGTGTAATGAGAGATGCGTCCAAGCTTTGAATTCTTGAAAACCGAGACATAGAAGTTGGCGGCCTCTTCAGCGTTGCTATCGAACCATAAGAAAGGCGTTATTTTTTGCATTGGGTTCCCCTATTCATTTTCCACTTTTGAATTTTTAGCTTGACTGACCCACAGCACCTGTCGTCCAGGTTATTCCCGCGCCTTTTTCAATCCCAGGTAATGTCTCCGCTGCTTTGCGTCTAGTTTTTCAATGGCGTAGCGCAAGGCAGTCCGTGGCATCGTCGCACCATGTTTTTCCAGAAACTCGAATAGTCGGCTGCGGTCTTTGTCGCCGGCAAAGCGCAATGCCCATCCCGTCGCTTTATGAATTAGATCCTGATCGTCTTTGAGCAACAGCTCGGCGATTCTAAACGCGTCTTCGAGGTCGCCCTTCCCGATAAAGTAGAGCGTGCTAACCATCGCCGTGCGGCGTTCCCAAAGGCTTTTGGATCGCGCGAGCTTGTAAAGAACTTTCCGCGGCTTATCAAAATCAAACAGGTAGCTTCCCACAACTTTGTAAGACGCAAGGTCAACCAGATCCCAATTGTTGATTCGTTCATGTCTCTTCAAATATAGATCGTACAATTCTTTCCTGCGGGATTCCGGAGTCTTTTTGCGCTTGGCTTGCTGGCCCATGATGCTGCATGCGCCGGCGCGTACTTCATGGATGGGACTTTCAAGCAACTTTTCAATCTCAACCGGGGGCAGCTCGATAAATTCCTTTGCAAGCGCGAAGACCTGTCCCATTCGCACCCCGATAAACTTGTCGCCCTCGCCATACTCGCCCTTTCCGGTCTTAAAGTAGCGCAGATATTTCTTTGCTTCTTCGGGCGAACCCAGCGCCTTCATTCTTTCAATGAACCGCTTTGCGTTTTGCTCTGTTGACATGGTTACCTGTGGTTTTCCGTCCGACTACAGTCGAGTCATTTTGTTTTCAGTTTTCCGCCGGCCCACACAGAAGGGAAAGCCAGGACCGCGAGTGCAATCGGATACCAGGCCGGCCCTAATCCCATCGGTATGGTTATGATTGCGCCAAGGATGCCTGCCACGGTCCCGAAGATTCCGAGAATGACCACATATCGCATTCGCGGATTCGGCGCCAAAGCTGCGGTGACATAGCCACCAATAATTGTGTAGAACGTGCGATAGATCGTCGCGGTGACAACCATCCACGTTGTGTGCAGACCCTGCTCAGGCGGCGGGAAAATGCCGAGCTTCTCCAGCACCAGATCAGTGACGCTGTGGGTGACAACGATAAAGATAATGCCCGCCAGGATAGACCCGATGCCTTTCAGGATGTTCATCGTTGCGCCTGTTTTGTTTGTTGCCTGCCAATCAAGTGCAGAACATCCTGCTCACGAATAGTCATCGGCATATATCTCTTCTTTCCTCTGACATTAAGTCGAACGACGAGGATCCGGATCGACACCTCGACGGATAATATTTAACATGGCTCATGCTCCCAAACACGAATGCCGCGGTCCAGGCCGTCTACAACTCTGACTGGGGCCGCATCGTTGCCACGCTGATCCGCTCGTTTGGAGACTTCGACCTTGCCGAAGAGGCAGCTCAGGAAGCGTTCGCGGCTGCCGTTGACCAGTGGCGCGTCTCCGGCGTACCCGATTCACCTCCCGCCTGGATCATTCAAACGGCCCGTCACAAAGCAATTGATCGCTTGCGGCGACAGACGCGATTCAAGGAAAAAGTCGAATCCTATGCGGCATCCGGGTTGGTCCAAACCATCCATGAACCGAATTACGACACGAATGAAATTTCCGATGATCGCCTGCGCTTGATCTTTACTTGTTGCCATCCCGCGCTGGCGCCGGAAGCCCAGGTCGCGCTCACGCTGCGCACTCTGGGCGGCCTCGCCACGGAGGAGATCGCGCGCGCATTCCTTATCCCATCCACAACGATGGCCCAGCGGCTCGTACGCGCCAAGCGCAAGATTCGTGATGCCGGAATTCCTTATTCAGTTCCTGAAACGAGTGAAATGCCGGCCCGGGTTGATGCTGTGCTGACTGTGATCTACCTGATTTTCAACGAAGGTTACGCAGCGACGCAAGGCGAGGCACTGGTGCGCGCCGACCTTTGCGCCGAAGCCATTCGTTTGGGTCGACTGGTTCGCAGCCTGATGTTTCCAAGCCCTCCAGCTGAAGCCAACGCGCTGCTGGCCTTAATGCTGCTGCACGACTCCCGGCGGCACGCCCGACTTAACGATGCCGGGGATCTCGTAGTGTTGGAGGATCAGGATCGGACGGACTGGAACCAGCAGCAAATCTCCGAAGCCCTTCCGCTGGTGGAGGAATCCTTTCGCGCGGAACCTGGTCCATTTGCCTTGCAAGCGGCCATCGCCGCTGTCCATTGTCGCGCTCAGCACGCTGAAGATACTGACTGGGGAGAAATCGTCCGTCTCTACAGCTTGCTCGAACGCCAGCAGCCGTCGCCGGTCGTTTCGCTTAATCGCGCGGTGGCCGTGGCAATGGCGGATGGACCGCAAGCTGGGCTCGCGATCATCGACTCACTCGGCGAGGCAGGAGATCTCGACGGCTATCACTTGATGCACGCCGCCCGCGCGGATTTGTTTCGTCGCGCAGGTTCGGCGACTCAGGCAGCGGAGAGTTATCGCCGAGCACTCTCGCTGGTGACGAACGAAAGCGAGCGTCGCTATCTGGAGCGGCGGCTTCTTGAGGTTCAGTCGCCGGCAGGGTGATGCCTCGAAAAATCAACTGAACAGTTAAGGTTAAGAATTTGGTTTGTCCGTCAAATGAGCGAGCTGATGCTAGGCGTCTGAGTTGGTACCTGCTTGTGCTTGGGAAGCATTACAGAATGTCTTCGCCGCCGGGTAGTGCAAAATAGCCGTCCGCGTCCGGTTCGAAATCAACAACCTTCACCACCGCATCGCAGTTCAGATGACCGTAAATGTGCGGGAACAACTGGTCGCCACCTTCCAGGTTTTCATAAATAATCTCAGCGTCTACTTTGTCAGTATCGATAACGAGCAGCACGAAACCTGACTGCCCTCGAAATCGAAGATTTGCAACTTGAACCACCTGTTCAGGCGTTGAGCAATGTATGAATCCATCAACTGGAAATGCTTTCGGCCAATAGTTTCCTGCCGTACTCGCCGTTGCCCATTCGTCACGCTGTACGATGTGTAGAATTATTGAGATGGCGTCCCTCACTTTAGAAGAGGCGTTGTTGCCTCGAATTAATGGCAGCAGGTTTGCTTGGTTCAGCTCGGCGGTTTCTTTTTGCTGTCGGCTTGTCATCAAAAACTGAACGGCCGCCGAGTGAGGCCGAGCTCGAATGCTCGTGAGCAATCACCGAGTCGAAATCAACATCAGGTTTGAGCCTGGTTTCAACTGCGCGGGCGAAGCGTTCCAGCCGGCGAAAGCCATCAAGCTTTTCAGCGTCGCTGACGCGTTCACCATTGCCGCCTCTAATCCCAATCTTTGCTTTGTCGAGTGCAGAACGCAGCACATTGAGCGACTCGTCATAAGTCTTCAAAGGAACGGGGAAGGGATGGCCATCTTTGCCGCCGTGCGCGAAAGAGAAGCGGGCTGGATCGTTGAAGCGGCTGGGAGCTCCGTGTATCACCTCGGCAACGAGGGCGAGCGATTGCAATGTGCGCGGACCGAGTTTCTCGAGTAACAAAAGTTCAGCGAAACTGTGCAGGTCACGCTGATAAGCGACGGCAAGCACCGCGCCCAGTCGTTGTAGATCCACGTCTCCTGAGCGAACAACGTGATGCGCCGGCATCTGCAAATGGCGGAAGCCGCTCAACGATTTGTCAGGATGTTCACGCGCAATCTCAAGCAAGGCAGCCTGGGCCGGTCCGGCGCCGGCATCAACCAGATTCATGATCGTTCCCTGGTTCTCACCAACTATTCCGGTGTGCGGCTGCTTCACGAAATCGCTAACTGCAGGTGAGTGCCAGTGGTAACGACGCGCCATCCCGCTGCGATCGTTCAGACCCTGCTGCACGACCGCCCACTCTCCAGTCGAAGTGACGATAAAATTGTGGAGGTAAATTTGGAAACCATCGGCGATCGCATTGTTGTCGATGCGAGCTGTCAGCCGGCTGGTGCGCACCAATTCTTCACCATCAAATCCGCGACGGCTCGCTATGCTTCGCAGTTCGGATGGCGTGTTTCGCGAATGCCTGCCACGACCACCGCAAATGAATAACCCGAGTTCGCCGGCACGAGGCGTAAGCCCGCGTTTGAGCGCGCCCATGACGGACGTTGTGATACCGGAGGAGTGCCAGTCCATCCCCATGACGGCGCCGAATGCTTGAAACCAGAAAGGATCGCTGAGTCGGGAAACGAACGCGGAGGTTCCGTAGTCGTAAATTATGGCTTCAGTGATGGCCGTGCCAAGCCTGGTCATCCGCTCCGCCAGCCATGGAGGCACGCGGCCACCATGGAGAGGAAGATCTGCAACCCCAGAACGTTTCATGTGGTTATTGTAGGACAGACATTCCTGTCTGTCCCTCAGACAGGACAGAGAAGTTCAGGCGTTGCGAGACGACAGGCAAGAAATGCCTGTCCTACTTAGTCAGCTGGCAGACCTTCGAGTCGCATGATGTGCAGCGCGTTGGTCGTGGGGCATGGACCAGGGCGCAGCTGGTAATCGAAAACCATCTTTCCATCTCGCACTTCCTCACGAAAATGGAAATTCGCGGCGCCGGCGATTTCGTCGGCGAGTTTCACCAGTTCAAGATCGTGGGTTGCGACCAGACCAAAGGTAGGGAAGCGCGACAACTCTCTAATGAAAGCGCGGGCGCCGATAAGACGTTCGCGACTATTAGTGCCACGGAAAATTTCGTCGATCAAAAACATCAGCGGTGAGACGTCAGACTGCTGGGCCGCGGAAAGCAATGCTTTTAACCGTTTCACTTCGGCGTAAAAATATGAGAGCCCGTCCTGGACTGAATCGCTGACCTTGATGCACGTGAATAAACGAAACATCGATGTTTGAAAACGCTCGGCATTGACGGGAGCCCCAGCGTAAGCGAGACAAAGGTTTACTCCCACCGTCCTGAGAAACGTACTTTTCCCAGCCATGTTCGACCCGGTCAGGATTGCAATTCTTACCTGTTCATTAAATTCAAACTCGTTGCAAATTCTGGACTCGGGTTTCAAGAGCGGGTGGCCCATCGCCGTGGCGCCAAACACGGACGATTCGGACCTCACTTCCGGAAACACATAAGCCGGATTCAGGTAAGCAAAGTTTGCCAGTGAATTGAGTGCTTCGAGCTCATACCAGGCATCCAGCCAGCGCGGCAACAGTTCGTCAAGTTCCTGCCGTAACAGGTCGAGCCGATGTGCAAAATAGAAATCCCACGGGACGACTGCGTTGAACAAGAGCCAGAGCATCGCATTTGTGCGCACCCCGAGCGCGGCTGCCAATCGCTCCAGACGTTTCAGTTCAGCAGACGGACGCCTCGCCGCGTCGAGGAAAGGTGAACAAATCTCGGCAAGCCCTGGAGTGTTTTTGAATCCATGCGATTCGAGATACCGAAAAACAGCGCCATAACGTCGCAACGTCTTTTCCAATTCCTGTAGATCACCCCACGCAGTCGCGATGCGTGATTGCTTGAAGTTAATGATGGCGAAATAGATGATCAGCGTGACGGGCCACACGTGAGGCAGCAGGCCGAGAAGCGCTAGAACGACTAGGGTGATGTTTAAGACTGCAAGAACGCCGAGCAAAGCAAGGGTGGGCCGTAACGAACGGTTGCGCACTCCCAATCTAAGCCAATCGACAAGTTTGTCGGAATCCCACTGGGCAGAAAGCGCTCGCTGAACGCGTCCCTGACTTTTCGCGGGCGTTGCTTCTTTCGTGCGCGCTTCCTGGCTGACGATGGCAGAAATAAGCTGAAGCTTGTCGCGGAAGAGGGAGTGGTTCACAAGTTCACGAACGAGAGACTGTCTGCTTGCGATTGTCTGGACATCGGGCGTTGAGTTAAGCAGCCATGACTTGAGCCGCTCGCTGCCTCCCTTTGTCACGGCGCTATCCAGCAATTGATGCAACGAACGATTGCCTGTGATATCGAGGTCCACCTCGAATGGGTGAGCGCCATCAGGCGAACTCAGGGATTGCGACCCGAGCGGCCGAGAAAAGTTATTCCAGTCCAGATGAATCCGCGCTATCTGGATCTGTTTAATATCAAGCATCAACGCATTGGCGCGGATGCTATCGAGAACTCGGCGATGATAGACGGTTACTGTAACGAACACCGCTAAGAATGCACCTGCAAGAATCCAACCGGTGACGGCGCCCGAATATCTGCATGCAAACAAGCTCAACACCGCCGCGGAAATCACTATGATTCGTCGAGCGATCCAATACCGATCACTGATCGCTTCAAGACGCTCCGCGCGCAGCTCGAGCCTGAGCATCATCTTTTCGAGATCGCGCACGCGGTGCACATTATCGTTGCGAGATTGGCGCCGGCTCATGTATTCGATTTCATCCCTATTTGCATTCTCTTTACGGTCTAACTTATTACGCATGCGACGCAGCGAAGGAGTACGCACCCAAGGTCTGCAACAGCCGCATCCTAACAGACATCCAAAAAAACCGGATATTCAACAAAATCTCGGAGACCTGTTTAGGCACCGCGTGCGTTGAACTTAAACCCCAAGTGGATTAAAGTATGCGGCGTCCACCTGCATGGTTTTCCGTATTTCGTTTCACCGACAACCTTGAGTTTCCACTTTTGCATTAACCCAGGAGAGTGATCTGATGAATAGAATTAGTTTGCCGTTTTTGCGTTCCAAATTTATTCGCGCCTTTCTGCCGCTCGTAGTCGCAGCCGTAGCCCTTTCGGTTTTGTCAATTTCGCAGTTGACTTCGCTGACAGGTGCGCAAAACCCGCAGAAGATGACTGCCGCATCCGGCCCCGAGAGCGGCGCGCCGAGTATTGTCTATCCCGTAACTAAAAAAGGGGAGACAGTTGACGATTACTTCGGCACGAAAGTGGCCGATCCTTATCGCTGGCTGGAGGGCGATGCATCGTCGGTGCCCGAGGTGACTTCGTGGGTAGAGGCGCAGAACAAAGTCACGTTCGCTTACCTGGAGAAGATTCCTTTTCGCAACAAGATGAAAGAGCGTTTGACTGCTCTATTCAACTATCCGAGATACTCAGCGCCGACGCGCCGCGGTGAATATTTCTTTTACACGAAGAACGACGGACTTCAGAATCAGAGTATCTGGTACCGGCAAAAAGGGCTCGATGGGACGCCCGAAGTGTTACTCGATCCAAATAAATTTTCCACCGAGGGCACAACTCGTCTCGGCCAGTTTTCACTTTCTAAGGACGGAACCTACCTCGGTTATGGCGTTTCAAAAGGCGGCTCTGACTGGACCGATGTTTACGTGATGGACGTCGCTTCCAAAGAAAAGAAGGCGGATCATCTCGAGTGGGTAAAGGTTTCCGGTATTTCCTGGCAGGGCGACGGCTTCTATTACAGCCGCTATGCCGCACCGGAAAAGGGTCAGGAGCTCACCGCCAACAATGAATTTCATAAAGTCTACTTCCACAAAGTCGGCACGCCACAATCCGAGGACACGCTTGTCTTTGAAGACACAGAAAAATCCAATTCGCGGCGATTCCATCAGGTAGGTACCACTGACGACGAACGGTTTGCTTTGCTCTATGTCTCCGATCGCGGCAAGGGTAAAAAAGGGAACGCGATTTTCTATCGCGACCTTTCCAAAGCTGACTCGAAGTTCATGCCAATCATTCCGGAGATTGGCAACGACAGTTTTGGCGTCGTTGATAACGTAGGCGATAAGTTTTTAATGCAAACTGATAAGGGCGCGCCCAACGGTCGAGTCTTTCTGTTTGATCCACAAAACCCTGATGAGAAAAACTGGAAAGAGATTATTCCTGAGAAACCGGAACCGCTTGGCGGCGTGAGTACGGTCGGTGGGAAACTTATCGTCACCTATTTGAAAGACGTGTCGACACGCGCGTATGCTCACAGCCTCGATGGCAAACTGGAACGCGAGATCAAACTGCCAGGAGTGGGCACCGTCGGCGGCTTCGGCGGAAAGATGGATGATAAGTTTACTTTCTACACTTACACTTCGCTGAACTCCCCCGGAACGATCTACAAGTATGACATCGCGACTGACACGCACACGCTATTTCGTCAGCCCGAGATTCCCGGATTCAAAGCAACCGAGTTCGAGACTTCGCAAGTCTTCTACCCGAGCAAAGACGGCACGAAGATTCCGATGTTCCTGGTCCACAAGAAGGGTCTCAAACTCGACGGCAACAACCCGACGCTGTTGTACGGTTACGGCGGATTCAACGTCGTCAATTCTCCCGGGTTCAGTTCAACGCGTCTGGCTCTGCTCGAGCAGGGATTTGTTTATGCATCGGCAAACATGCGCGGCGGCGGCGAGTATGGCGAGAAGTGGCACGAAGCCGGAATGAAGTTGAAGAAGCAGAATGTTTTTGACGACTTTATTGCCGCGGCAGAGTATCTAATCGCGAAGAAATACACTTCGCCCGGGAAGCTCGCTATCAGTGGAGCTTCAAACGGCGGATTGCTGGTGGGCGCGGTGGCGAACCAACGGCCGGATTTGTTCAAGGTCGTCTTGCAGCATGCGGGCGTGATGGACATGCTGCGTTTCCACAAGTTCACCATTGGTTCAAACTGGATCGCAGACTACGGATCGAGCGAGAACGAAGCGGAATTCAAAGTGCTGCGGGCTTACTCGCCAATTCATAACGTCAAAGCAGGAACTAAATATCCGGCGACGCTGATAACCACGGCGGACCACGATGACCGTGTCGTGCCCGCGCACTCGTTCAAATATGCCGCGGCGCTGCAGGCCGCGCAGGCCGGCGACAATCCGATCCTGATTCGCATCGATACGAAGTCGGGACACGGCGCCAGCAGCACGACCAAGTCCATTGAGCAGAACACGGATATCTATTCGTTTCTGATGTGGAATTTGGGTGTGACGCCGAAGTAGGAAAATCCGCAGATTGCGCCGATTTCGCAGATTTCCAAAACAGTTAATCTGTGGAATCGGCGTAATCTGTGGACACTCTAATCGTCAATTGAGTTCACTGGCAGTTTAATTTTAACTACCAACCCGCCATCCGGGAGATTGTTGGCTTTCACTTCGCCGCCATGCAGGCGCACAGCGCGTTCGGCAATCGCAAGTCCCAGTCCAACTCCTCCAGCCTCACGGTCTCGCGCATCATCCACTCGGTAGAACGGACGAAAGATTTCATGCAACGCATTCTCGGGCACGCCCGGCCCATGATCACGAACCCTTATCACTGCACAGCGCGTCAGCGATTTGTCGCTTTGCTTCTTTTCTAAAATCCCCGACTCGCAAGCCTCGTTCGATTCGAGAACCAGTTCAACTACAACCGTCGGGCCGTCAGCGGTGTAATGAACGGCATTGCGCACCACGTTTTCAATCGCTCGCCGCAACAGATGCTCGGTTCCTACAACTGTGAGCATCTCCGCGGTTTTGAGCGTCACCGAGCGATTTCTGCTCCGTGCTTCGAAATCAGCGTCGTCCGCCAATTCGCGAACGCGCCTCACCAGGTTAAATTCCACCTTCGGCAAAACTTCGGCGCCACTTTCGAGACGTGCTAAGTCTCAACGCCCACGTGCTAAGTCTCAACGCCCACGTGCTAAGTCTCAACGCCCACGTGCTAAGTCTCAACGCCCATGTGCTAAGTCTCAACGCCCACGTGCTAAGTCTCAACGCCCACGTGCTAAGTCTCAACGCCCACGTGCTAAGTCTCAACGCCCACGTGCCAAGTCTCAACGCTCACGTGCCAAGTCTCTACGCTCGCATGCGAAGCCTTTGCACTTACATGCTAAGCCTTTGCGTTCCTCTGCTGAGCTTTTGGTGTCACATCAACTTTGGCAATGGGCGGGTCTGACACTCTTCGAATCGTCCACCTAAAAGAAAGGGGCAAGGCCGAAGCCTCACCCCTTTTGGTCAAACCTCTGCCCAGAACCTTCACGGGCAAGGCGTCCCATAGCAGCCTGAGCCGTCGCAGCAAATAATGACGCAATTCCCCGACTCGTCTACCGCGCGCACGCAGTCGAATGCGCGACCAGATGAAGCGGTTTGCGGGTTTGGGTTAGTGGCTGCGGCCTGCCGCTGTACGTGGCTGGACGAGAGCCCCGCGAGGGCGACAAGCATGAACAGTGTGAAAAATTGACGGGAGAGTCGGTGACTGAGGTGTTTCAGCATAATGTTCTCCTTCGTTGTTAGTGGCTTGAGCCGTTGAGGTTGGGGGGGCCGTGATGAAAAGGGGACGCTAAAAACGATACGCCGTGCGCAGTGGGGTGTCAATCGTGCTGGCTAAGAGATTGAGTGGCGTAGAATTGTGGGACAAACCGCGCATTCGTGGGAAGAAGGTCGAGTCAGGAAACTTTGGTCCAACTACTTGCGCTTCCAGCGCAAACCATCTTTCGTATCCTCGAGAATAATTCCGCGGCCGGCGAGTTCGACACGAATTTCGTCAGCGCGAGCGAAGTCGCGGCGGCGGCGCGCTTCCTGTCGTTCATCGATCAGAGTCTGGATTTCGCTGTCGATCATTTCCGCGGATTGCTGTCCGAAGATGTTCAGGACGGTATCGAACCGATCCAAAAGCGCAAGCAGTTCTGCTTGATTCTCCGTTAACAATTGTTTGCGCGCGAGCGCGGTATTGACGTCTCTGGTGAGATTGTGAATAACGGCCAGGGCAACTGACGTATTAAGATCATCGTCCATGCCTGCTTCGAATTCACGAGCTGCTGCCAGGGTCGCTTCGTGTAGTTTTTCATTCAAACCAGCCGCGGGTTTGGCTTCGCGCAAACGCGCGCGAAAATCGCGCAAACTGCCGACCGTTTTCTCCGCGCCGCCGAGCGCATCAAAAGTGAAATTGAGTTGTTTGTTGTAAGGAACGCTCAGCAGAAAATAACGAACCGCCGCCGCCGAATAACCTTTGGCAGCAACGTCGCGGAAGGTGTAGTAGTTGCCCTTCGACTTCGACATGGTCTCGCCTTCCACCTTCAAATGCTCGAAGTGGATCCAATACCGAACAAACTGCTTTGCCGGTGGCGCCTTCGCTCTGCGCGATTTCATTTTCGTGATGCGGAAAAACCAGGTCGATCCCGCCTGCATGAATGTCGAAGGTTTCACCCAAATACTTCATCGACATCGCCGAACACTCGATGTGCCAACCGGGGCGGCCGCGACCAATGGGTGCGTCCCATCCCGTTTCCGTCCTGCCGACGCTGATTCTTTCCAAAGCGCAAAATCACGCGCGTCTTCTTTTTCATAACGATCGGTGTCGATGCGATCGCTGGCGCCGGCGATGTTGCCTTCGAAACTGATCTTGGAGAGCTTTCCGTATTCGGGAAACGAAGCAATGCGGTAATAGATCGAGCCGTCAGACTTATAAGCGTGATTGGTTGCCATCAGTCTCTCGATTAAGCGCCACCATCTCGGGAATGTGCGCGTCGCGCGCGGCACGATCTCGGGCCGCTCGCAACCGAGCGCATCAAAGTCTTCCCAGAGCGCGTCGATATATTTCGCCGTGTAATCGTCAATGGAGACTCCAGCTTCGTGCGACTTGGCAATGATGCGATCTTCAACGTCCGTGATGTTCATCACGTGAGTGACTTTGAAGCCTTTGAACTTCAGATAGCGTCGCAGGATGTCGGCGTTGAGGGCCGACCGGAAGTTGCCGATGTGTCCGTAGTCCCAGACAGTTGGACCACAGTAGTACATGCTTACCTCGCCCTCGCGCATGGGACGAAACTCTTCGATCTTGCCGGAAAGTGTATTGCGAAATTTAAGCATGCAGATTTCCACTAAAGATGCGCGCCCGGAGATACTCAGAGCGCGCAGGTTTAGGAGTCTAGGTAAGTATTAATTGCGAGTCAAACCGGACGGCATATCCGCAGATTTCGCAGATTACACAGATTCATAAAGTGAGACAGCAGACGGCACGCTTACGTTTCTTTTCTTGAATCCGCGAAATCTGCGGATAGTCACTCTTCCGCCTTCATCCTTTGAAGTGTTCCCATCCGCCGGGTTCGAGATTCCAGATTCGCGAGCCCTCCGAAATTTGAACTCCCTGAAGAAGCTGCGGTGATCTCGCCGATACGTGTAAGGCAACGCCGTCGACTCGCTTCGGAAGTCTTGCGACATTTTCGGCTTGGACTGTAAACAATAGTTCGAAATCTTCGCCACCATGAAGCGCGAGCATCAGCGGATCGAGCGCGCGCCGTCCGCAAACATCCCTCACGAGTGGATCGATGGGAATGCGCGAAGCGTCGATCAGCGCGCCGACGTCGCTTTCTGCGCAAAGATGATTGAGATCTGACGACAGTCCGTCGCTCAAATCGATCATCGCGGTGGCGAGTTGCTTCTCGCCCAGCAGAATTCCCCAGCCCACGCGAGGCTCGGGCTTGAGTTGGCGAAGCAGCAAGCGATCGATCGGATGCGCTTCACGTGGCTCGTCAGTAGTTGGCGAGGGAGCCTCTTCAGATCCTTGCAGGCGAGCGCCGCGTTCCAGCAGACGCAGCCCGGCGGCAGCATCGCCAAGAAAACCGGTGACGTAAATCTGATCGCCGGGCTTCGCGCCCGAGCGCAAGACCGCGCGGTCCGGTGAGCATTCGCCGATAACCAGCGAGTCGATCACCGTCTTGTCAGGAGCGCGCGAGACGTCACCGCCGATCAGCTTGACGCCATAATCGGTCGGCCAGTTGAAAAAAGCCTTCATAGAAATCGTCCGCAAAACCTGAGTTCCAAACGGTCTCTTGAAGGCCGAGCGACAGCATGGCCCAGCGAGGACGCGCGCCCATCGCGGCAATGTCCGAAAGGGAAACAGCGAGTGCTTTATGGCCGAGGAGACTTGCGGTGCGTGCTGTCGTGACGGAAGTCGATGTCCTCAATCAGCAGGTCGGTGCTGATAACGATGTTCGAGCCCGCCGGCGAACTTGAACACCGCCGCGTCGTCGCCGATCCCGCGCAACAGATCAGACGACGCGCCACGCAAGCGCGCTCGTTCTCTAATCTTCCTGATGAAATCGAATTCGTTCATAAAACTAATCCACAGATTACGCAGATTACACAGATTCAAGAACCAAACAAGGGAAGGTGTATGCACAGATCACGAGAAGCAGCCTGAATCTGCGTAATCTGTGAAATCTGCGGATAGTCTTCCTGGGAAGTTATAAGTTGCGCCGAAGGGAATCCAGGCCGGCTTCGATATTTTCAATCGAAGTGGAAAAGGAGAATCGCAGGTGGCCTTCGCCGTGCACGCCAAACACCACGCCGGGCACGGTAGCCACTTGTGCGCGTTCCAGAAGAATCTCTGCGGCTTTCCGGCTGTCGCTGCTCACGCGCGTGACGTCGGGAAAGGCATAGAAGGCGCCCGCAGGCGTATCGCAAATCAATCCGATCTCGTTTGAGTCCTGTCAACATTAAGTCGCGCCGCTCGCGATAGGCGGCGAGATTTTTTTCGAGCATGTCTGTTTCCGTGGTCAACGGCCGCGAGACCTGCCCACTGCGTCGGCGTGGAAACTCCATTCGAGGAGTAGAGCGTTGTTTTGCCCAAACCGGTCATCCAGGGTTCAGCTGCGACTGCGTAACCCAGACGCCAACCAGTCATCGCATACGACTTCGAGAGCGTGAACAATGTGATCGTGCGTTCAAACATTCCGTCGAGCGAGGCGATCGAACAATGCTCACCGTCGTAAACCAAATCTTCGTAGGCTTCATCGGCAAAGACGATCAAATCCTCTTTCCTGCGCAAAGCGTGACACAGCCATCGCTTCCTCACGGGTGAAAACAACGCCGGTGGGGTTTTGCGGAGTGTTGTAATAGATGGCCCGGGTTCGTTCGGTCGCATAACGCGCCAGGGTTTGCTCAAAACCATCACTGCGCGCTTCGTCAGTTGGCACGAGGATCGTCATGCCTTGCGAGTAGGCGATCAAATCTTTGATGGGAGTCCAGAACGGCGAGAAGACGATCACTTCATCGCCCGGATTAACTGACTGACTGAAACGCACCGAAGAGACCCTGCATGCCGCCGTTTACGACGATCACGTCAGCGGCTTCCGCCGGAATGTTGTTCTTAGCGCGCAGCTTTTCCGCAATCGCAGCGCGCAGTTCGGAGATGCCTGACGAGGGAGCATAGCGAGTCTTATTTTCCAGCGAGCGCCGTCGTCATCGCATCTTTAACGAATTGCAGGCGTGTGCATGTAGGGTTCACCACCTTCAAACTGGTGAACAGTCGCGCCCTCGGCCCGCAATTTCATTATGCGATTGCGAATATTTACGATGTCAGAAAAGCCAATTTCATCGAGCCGTGAGGCCAGGCGGAAACCGATCGGTGAAGATGTAGATGCCACTATGATTAAAAATTCCTTCCGAACTGCGATTGTTGACGTGGAGTGAAGGCGGATTATAGCTCGCGCTTTTCGAGGTCGTCTAGCGGACCGTCACTGACTCGGTTTCCATTACGAAGTGCCCGACGTCGCGCTTTGGTCCGTACTCAATTTCACTTCACATTGACGTCTGTGCTGCCACGGACCAAAGCGCCGATAGGTCGGCGCACTCCATGGAGTTGAGCGTGTTAGCAGCTCTTAGGTTTCGCGACTAAAGATTAGTAGTTAAGAATCAGTTTTAACTAATAGCCGCTAAATGTAAGTGTTGACACGGCCAACCGACGGGCAGTAACATGTCGGCTCGCCGAGCTGCTGGCAAACTCGCCACTAGTCTCCCAACTTTTCGCCGATATTTTTCGTTGGCATTTCCCGTCGGAAGCAGTCGTCCACCGCATTGGATCATGGTCCGTTCTGCCGTAACAATTCCCGAAAAACTCTTCTTTAAAATCGGTGAGGTCTGTGAACTCGCCGGTGTGCAGGCGCACGTCTTGCGCTATTGGGAGTCGGAATTTCCGATGCTCGCTCCGCAGAAAAATCGCGCCGGCCAGCGGGTTTATCGGAAGCGCGACGTGGAAATCGCTCTTGCGGGTTAAGGAATTACTTTACGAAGATCAATACACGATCGCGGGCGCCAAGAAGAGACTGGCAAACGACCTGCGTGCCGGTGGTAAGTTTAAGGCGAGTTCCGAAGAAAACGGCGAAGACCCTGGTAATTCCGAGCCGGCCGTAAGAACATCTGCCGCCGCGGCCTCAGGCGGGTCAACCCCTGGAACGAAAACCGCCGCAGACCGAAAGGCTTTGCGTCAGTTGTCTACGGAGTTGCGTGAGCTTTTGGCACTACTTGAAGCCTCCAAATCGTCGAAGAAATAGTTCGTTTCGACACTCCCTCAAAATTCCAGGATTTCAATCTCCTCAATGCTGAAGGTTGCAAACTAACCGTTTGCGTTACGAGGTTTTTGCGGAGATACTAAGCGGGAACATGACGGGACGTGGCGCAGCCTGGTAGCGCGCACCCTTGGGGTGGGTGAGGCCCCGAGTTCGAATCTCGGCGTCCCGACCAGTTAAAGGGCTTTCAATCAAAACCTGATTGAAGGCCCTTTTAGTATTTAGTAGTTGCCAGGCGCAGATTTTGTAGCTTCGGATAGGGAAATAATTTTCTCAACTCCGGTTAACCTTTTTACTCGATAGCGTCGACCACAACGATCTCTGAAGTGAGCATCTTGTGGACTGGACACTTGTGCGCGATTTCTTGAAGCCTCGCGAGTTGCTCGGCACTGAGGTTTCCCTCAAATGTTACTGAGCGATGAATTCGGTGTGCATAACCTTCCGTCGTTCGCGTGCACTGTTCACAGTCTGCCGCATGCAGACGATCTACCCGTAGACGAACTGTCACACGTTTGAGCGGCCATGCTTTCCGTCTTGCGTAGAGCATCGTCGTCATCGAGATGCAACTGCCGAGGGCCGCGAGCAGCAAAGTATATGGGTCGGGTCCGGCATCATCACCACCGGCGCCGAGCGGTTCGTCAGTGATAAAGGAATGGCCGTCGCCATAGCTGACTTCGTTTTGCAAATTCGTCAGAGAGTTAACTATGACTTCGCTCATTCTGGTTCCTCCAGACTAAGTGAAAAGCGGATGCACGGTATTCTACCTGTCGCCGAGGCGGAGTGTCTTTACGGCGCGCCCGCAGTCTGAGCAAGAGATTGATTCTCGCATCGCGAGTGAGTATCAAAATGAGCCTCCGCTTGCAGTAGTCACTTTCGTGCGGCTACACTCTTCGCCGCTCCAAAATAATGAGTCAGGATGCAGTGCAAGCCCGCGATGGTCGGTGCTCGATGTTCGCCGGGTTTGTGTTCAAAGAATAAGAATGAAGATTCACGAGTATCAGGGTAAGGAATTACTCGGAAGTTTGGCGTGCCTGTACCGCGAGGCATCGTCGCTCGTTCAGTAGAAGAGGCATACGCAGGCTGCCACGGAACTGGCGACGCCGGTTGTAGTAGTGAAGGCGCAGATTCATGCGGGCGGTCGCGGCAAAGGCGGCGGGGTAAAACTCGCGAAGAGTCCGGATGAAGCGAAGAGCATTGCCGGCGAGATCCTCGGGATGAATCTGGTTACACATCAGACCGGACCGGAAGGCCGCGAGGTGCGCGTGCTGCTGATTGAAGAAGGGTTGCCGATCGATAAGGAATTCTATCTCGGCATCGTGCTTGACCGCGCCTCGGGAAGATCGGTTTTCATGGCTTCCTCAAGCCGGCGGCATGGACATTGAAGAAGTGGCGGCAAACACGCCGGAAAAAATTCTTAAAGAGACTATCGATCCGGCGGTCGGCTTTCGTTCGTTCCAGGCTCGCAAGCTCGCGTTTGGCCTCGGTATTCGTCCTGAGTTGATCAATCAGGCGGTCAAGTTCATGCAGTCGCTTTACATTGCATATGAACAGATGGACGCGTCGCTTCTGGAAATCAACCCATTCCTGTTGACGAAGGACGATCGACTGATCGCGCTCGACGCAAAGGTCAATTTCGACGACAACGCAATGTTTCGTCACAAAGAGTTTCTCGATCTGCGCGATCTGAATGAAGAAGAACCACTGGAGATCGAGGCGTCGAAGTTTGATTTGAACTACATCAAGCTCGACGGAAATATCGCCTGCATGGTCAACGGCGCAGGTCTCGCAATGGCCACGATGGACATAATCAAACTCGCCGGCGGAGAACCTGCAAACTTTCTCGACGTCGGCGGCGGCGCTTCGCAGGAACGTGTTGAAGCTGCCTTTCGAATTCTGTTGGCCGACGAAAATGTGAAAGCGGTGCTGATAAATATTTTCGGTGGGATCGTCCGTTGCGACATGGTCGCGCGCGGTGTGGTTGAGGCGGCGAAGAATCTTGGCATTGACGTCCCGGTGGTGGTCCGACTTGAAGGGACCAACGTGGAAGAAGGCCAGCGGGTGATTCGTGAATCCGGCATGAACTTCACAGTAGCGCAGGGAATGCAGGATGCGGCGGAGAAGGTAGTCGCCGCAGCCGCCTAGGTCAGCCGTTCTGTTAGCGACGTAAAATTACAACCTAAGCTTTGTGGGGGTTTGTCGAGCGAAATTTCTATGAGCATTCTTGTTAACAAAAGCACTCGCCTGGTGGTTCAGGGCATCACGGGCAAAGAAGGAACGTTTCATACGAAACAAATGGTGGAGTATGGGACGAACGTTGTTGGCGGCGTGACGCCCGGCAAGGGTGGAACCACGCACGAAAATATTCCCGTGTTTAATACCGTAGCTGACGCCGTGAAAGACGCAGGAGCGAATGCCTCGGTGATCTACGTGCCGCCCGCTTTCGCAGCCGATGCAGTCATGGAAGCTGCTGACGCCGGCATCGCAGTTATCGTCTGCATCACGGAGGGAATCCCCACGCTGGACATGGTGAAGGTCAAGGAGTATTTGCGAGACAAGGCGACGCGACTCATTGGTCCAAACTGTCCCGGGATCATCAGCCCGGGCAAGTGCAAGATTGGCATTATGCCGGGACACATTCATCGTGAAGGTCGAGTCGGCGTTGTGTCGCGTTCGGGGACTTTGACCTATGAAGCGGTGGGCCAGCTGACTGCCCTGGGATTGGGCCAGTCAACTGCAATCGGAATTGGCGGCGATCCAATCGTGGGCACGACGCATGTTGATGCGCTACGACTTTTTCAGGACGATGATGAGACGGACGGAATTGTCATGATCGGCGAAATCGGCGGTACCGCGGAAGAGGAAGCCGCTGCTTTCGCGAAAGCCCACGTCACTAAGCCAATCGTTGCTTTCATCGCGGGACAGACCGCGCCGCCGGGACGCCGCATGGGCCATGCCGGCGCCATCATTGCTGGTGGGAAGGGAACCGCCGCGGAAAAGATGAAAGCCCTGGAAGAGGCCGGCATTCGTGTAGTGAAGTCGCCGGCAGACATTGGAACTGGGATGAGAGACGCGCTTGGTGCGCGTTCAGCGGCGTAAGAGATTTGGGCCGCGAACGAACGCGGATTTTCGCGGATCAGGAAGATCTAAAAGTAGTGAAGATCCCGCGAAAACTGCCGATGTTTATCGTTAATTGGAGCGGCGTTTATCCGCGTGAATCCGCGGCAAAGATATTATTATGAGGGAGATAATCGACAGAGCAGATGAGTAATCTTACATTTGGAATCGTAAAGCCTGACGCCGTCCGCGCAGGCCACACTGGAAACATCATTCAACGAATCAACTGACGCCGGGTTCAAACTGCGTGCAATGAAGACGCTGCACATGACCCAGCGTGAAGCAGAAGGTTTCTATGCCGTCCATCGCGAGCGGCCATTCTTTGCCGGCTTAACAGAATTCATGTCGAGCGCTCCCTGCGTGGTTATGGTTTTGGAAAAGGAAGGTGCAGTTAAAGCCTGGCGCGATTTATGGGCGCCACCGATCCCGCGAAGGCTGACGAAGGAACCCTGCGGAAAGACTTCGGCGGTTCATTGGGCGAGAACGCAGTCCATGGTTCCGACTCCGACGAGAATGCGGCAATTGAAATTGCTTATTTTTTTAGTCAATTCGAATTGGTCTAAGAGTAGGACAGGCGTGCCTGTCTGTCGCACTTGTCCCGCAACAATGGATAGGCAGGAATGCTTGTCCTACTCATGATGGAACGGCTGGAGTGACTAGATGAAGCGTTGTCCGACGTGCAATCAGCAGTTCACTGATGAGTGGCTAACTTTCTGCACTCAGCGACGGCACTTCACTCGTTGAAGTGAGGGGCTCGACGGAGCCGCCACCGACCTTTGCTTATCCTCCGATACCGCCGACTGTCAGCCGGAGCGAAGAGCCGACGCTCGATTTCCCGGATGCCTATAAGCCGCCTCCCGTTCCTGCGATCGTTCTGCCTCCATCGCCGGCAGGTTGGCAAGCGCCGCCACCGCCTCCGCATTTATTGCTACGCAGCAAAACTCCATGGCAGCGATTTCGTTGGTCCTGGGGATCGTTAGTATGACTATCGGTTGGTGTTGTTCCTTCGGAGTCTTGACGGCTCCGGTTGCAATAGCTCTCGGAATTGCTGCGCTGGTCCAAATAAAAAATAACCCGACGCGTTACGGCGGAAAGGGAATGGCCATCGGAGGAATCGCAACGGGCGGTCTCTATATTGTTTTTTATTTGCTGATATTATTATTTACGGCATGGCGATCCTCGCCGGCGGACTGAGCAATCTATAACGAAGAGAGTGCACCTTGAAGCGCTGTCCTACCTGCAATAAAACCTTTACCGATCGGAACCTGAGTTTCTGCATCGACGATGGCACGCCGCTACTGCTGGTCGAAGAAATCCTGGAGTCACCTGATGATGAAGCAGACGATAGTCACTCCTGCGGCCGGTTCGCATTCCAGTTCTTCATCTACCACACCCGCACCCGCGTACCAGCCGCCTGGGAGTTACGTGCCTCCCGGAACGCCGCCAAGTCAAGCCGGCAAAAGGAAAGCCTGGCCATGGGTGGTTGGAATAATCGTCGCTGTTGTTGCTTGCGCTCGCCGGGCTGGGAATCGCCGCAGCTACCTTCATTCCTTCGATCCTGCGAACGACGCAAGCGAGAACGCGCAATGTGCAATGCGACCGTCAACTCGAATCGATTCAAACAAAACGAACGCAAACTCAAACGCCGAAGAATTTCAGTCGAATACAAATGCAACTCGAACGGCGTAGAGACCGGACCGCCAACCAACGAGTCAGACGTGCTTTCAATCCTTACCGATCTCGAACATGAATGGACCGTTGCGAACATTAATGCCGACAAGAAAAAGCTCAATCGCATACTGGCAGACGACTATGTCGGCACCACCTTCGACGGAAAAACCCAGGGCAAAGCCGATTACCTGAGAACCATCGAAAGAGACACCGCGATTCAGCGATGGGAATTCGAGGACTTGAAAGTCAGCTTGCTGGGTGATCGCGCCACTCTGACCGGCGTTTTGCGGCTGGAAGTCCAAAATCAGCAAGGCGAGGTCGGGCCTGTTGCATTTCGCTTTACGGACAAGTTTGTGTGGCGTGACAATCGCTGGCAGGCTGTAGGTTCGGAAGTGAAAGCGGAGCAATAAGAGGAGATGCTGGATGCCAGATGCTTGATGCTGGTATCGTGTAACGCAACTAACATCCAGTATTTGATATCGAGCTTTGAACGGCGTCTCAGCATTTGGAACGGAGTAACATGTCAATCATCAGCGATGTGATCGAATCAACGAAAGCCATCATTCAGGGAATGAGCGTGACGCTCTCCTACATTCCCAAGCAAAAATGGACCGTGCAATATCCGGAAGAGCCGGTGACGGTGCAGCCGCGTTATCGCGGACAACACTTGCTGCACGTTGACGAACTCGGACGCGAAAAATGTGTCGCCTGTTTTCTCTGCGCCGCGGCGTGCCCCTCGGAATGCATTTACATCATTGCCAAAGATGATCCGCGTTTACCCGAGGAACGCATCGGCGTCGATGAGCGCTATGCCGAGGTTTACAATATCGACTACGGTCGTTGCATCTTTTGCGGATACTGCGTCGAGGCGTGTCCGAAAGATGCAATCACCCATGGCTACAATTTCGAACTCTCCGTTTACAACCGCGCCGACCTGCTCAAGACCAAAGACGATTTGCTGATCACCAAGCAAGTGCAGTCGAGAAACTATCGAGTCGCTGCGTCAACCGAGGATGTAGATTCGGAATATAAAGAGGTATAGGTGCTGGGAATTACCAAACGTTGATGCAAGAGGTCGAGCAAAGACGAGAAGAAGTCCCGGTGCTGAAGCCCTCTGCGACCACCAAATTCTTGTGGTAGGATTCGGTCATGAAACAACAATTCTCAGCGAGCGTTTGGCGGGAAGGCGAATGGGTCATTGCGCAGTGCATGCAGGTTGATATTGCGAGCCAAGGTGCCACTGAGGACGAAGCTCTGGCAAACTTGCGTGACGCACTAGAACTCCACTTCACCCCTCCGGTCGCTTCTCTGGTACCGCAAGTCCGCGACATCGAAGTCGACATCAAGGCTGCATGAAGCCTCTGCCGTTCCGTGAGGTTAGCGAAAGCTGGAAGTCGCTGGGTTTGTAGCAATCGCGCAGACCGGCAGCCACATTAAGTTTGCAAAAGAAACGAGCGGTGGGCACGAGAACAGCGACTGTGCCCCG
The DNA here is from genome assembly GCA_963724185.1 of Pyrinomonadaceae bacterium. GTDB lineage: Bacteria > Acidobacteriota > Blastocatellia > Pyrinomonadales > Pyrinomonadaceae > PSRF01. Next base: position 2,496,121 of record CAVRTN010000004.1, read on the forward strand.
ACACCGAGAAGTTGCGCCGGGTACGCTTCGTAGTATCTTGCGTCAAGCAGGAATAAACGCTGACGACTTTGAAGTGTTGTGATCCATGATCACCTCCCTTTTGTCTTTTACCTTTTTATTTTTGCCTTTACTCTCTCTGCGATGCCCTACCGCGAATTCCACTATCGCTGGGAATACGATCTAAAGTCCTCGCCGGAGACTTTGTGGCCGTTTGTCTCCGACACAAATCGCTTCAATCGCGATACAAGTGTTCCGGCATTGGAAGTCGAGAAAGGGAAAGCGTCTGCGAAACGCGCGGCGTCGGGTGAAATTGTCGATCTTCGGTTTGCCGGTGCAGTGGGAAGAGCAGCCTTTTGAGTGGGTTAGGCCCATGCGTTTCGGAGTTTCGCGTTCGTACAGCAAAGGTCCAATCGCGGAATTAAACGTGCTGGGGGTGTTGTCGCCAAAGCCTGAAGGCGGCACGCATTTTGTTTACGAAGTTCGGGCGCGGCCGAAAACTTTGCTGGGCTTCGTGGCGATTCCGCTGCAAATCGGATTTGCCGCTTCGCGCAAATTTCGCAACGCGTTTCGAAAGTACGACGAGCTCGCCGGCGCAGAATCGCTGCGACCGCGCGGTTCCATTGGAGACAGCATCCGTCTGCTTTCACCGATGTGTATGGCAAGCCGCCTGGCGACTGCGACATCGCGACTCAAATCCGACGGCGCCGAGTCGCCAATGTGGTTGATCGTTTGGCCTTGTTCCTTCAACAGGCGGACGATTTTGCCCTGGCTCGAATCAAGCCCTATCAATTGGCTGACGAATGGAACGAACCGCGCCGGACGGTGCTGGAAACGTGCTTGCGCGCGACGCGCGTGGGACTTCTGGATTTGCAATGGGAACTGCTGTGTCCACTGTGTCGCGGCTCGCAGGGCGGAGGCGACTCGCTTTCGGATCTGGATTCAAAGGCCCACTGCGACACTTGCCGCATAGACTTCACCGTTAACTTCGATCGATTTGTTGAACTGACGTTCCGTCCCAACGATGCCATTCGACAGCTTGATGTGAAGGACTATTGCATCGGCAGTCCGCAGCGGACGCCGCACGTTGTCGTGCAGCAATTGTTAGCCGCAAACGCCGAACGCGAATTGGAATTGCCGCTTGAAGTGGGCAACTATCGCTTGCGTGCGCTCGAACTGTCTGGTGAGCTACCGGTGAAGGTTGCGGATGAGGGAATGACGCAAGGCGTCGGCGAGCGGTATCTGAGCGCGGTTGGTCGGCGGAAGAGTTGGCGATTGCGCCGCGTACGTTTGTTGCACATTCAAGAATGAGACTGATGCTGAGCAGCTATTCATCCTCGAGCGTTTGGCGTGGAGTGATCAGGCGGCGACTGCGGCTGAAGTCACGGCCCTGCAAATCTTTCGCGATCTGTTTTCATCCGAGGCACTGCGTCGGGGCGAACAGTTTTCAGTTGGAACGCTTGACCGTGTTATTTACGGATCTGAAGAGTTCTACTCAACTCTATCGAGAGATTGGCGACGCGACTGCGTTTGGTCGCGTAATGAACCACTTCGACGTGGTCAAGAAATTGATTGCTGAGGAAGACGGCGCGTTGGTGAAAACGATTGGCGACGCGGTGATGGCAGTGTTTCGACGACCCGGCGTCGGCGCTGAAGGCAATGTTGTCAGCGCAGGAAATGCTCGCCTCGCCGCCGGCGGGCGTTGCGCCACTGACTTTGAAAGCCGGGATTCACAGTGGACCGTGCATCGCTGTTACTCTAAACGACCGGCTTGATTACTTTGGCTCGACGGTGAATATGGCCGCGCGACTGGAAAGTTTATCAACCGGCAATGATGTGATTATCTCGCGCGCGCTTTACGATGATCCGGAAGTGCGTGAGCTGTTGGATTCCGAAGGCTTTGACGGCCGCACCGTTTCAGCATGAGTTGAGAGGCTTTGCCGGGAGAGCAGTTTGAATTGTGGCGCGTGGCGCCGGCGGCGAAGAAAGCTGCCACAGATGTGCACGGATGAGACACGGATAACGACAAATGGGCCGCGGATTGACGCGGACAAACGCGGATCAGGATTTTGAATGAGCAACGTTACGACCGTATGATTGACAGTGAGCGAATCCGTTTTGTCTTGTTCTGATCCGCGAAAATCCGCGTTAATCCGCGGCCATATGAATAACATATGCCACTGCTCGAAGCACGCGAAGTTTCAAAGATCTACCAGATGGGCGCGACCACCGTTACCGCGCTCGATAATGTTTCGCTGTCGATCGACGAAGGGCAGTTTGTCGCGATCCAGGGAACGTCAGGTTCGGGAAAGAGCACTCTGCTCAACATGGTCGGCGGCCTGGACCATCCTTCAAGCGGCGACGTGTATTTCAATGCGAAGCCATTGGGCCCGCTCAGCAAAAAGGAGATGGCCCGCTATCGTCGTTTTTCGGTAGGAATGATTTTTCAAAACTTCAACCTGATTCCCACGATGAATGCCGAAGAGAATATTAAACTTGCACTCGCCTTCGGAGGTTTGCGCGGCGCACAACGCCGGAAAACGAGCTAAGGAATTGCTCGGCCGCGTTGGTCTAGCGGATCGGCTTGACGCATCGCCCTTCAGAACTTTCAGGAGGCGAGCAGCAGCGCGTGGCGATCGCCCGTGCGCTGGCAAACAATCCAAAGGTCCTGCTTGCGGATGAGCCGACGGGAAATCTTGACTCGACCCGCGCTCATGAATTGCTGGCGCTTTTGCGCGAAATGGTAACTCGCGATTCGTTGACGATACTGATGGTCACTCACGACCGCGAGCTCGCCGGCAGTTTCGCGGATCGAATTATCCTGATGAAAGATGGCCGGATCGTCGCGAACGATGAAGGGATGAAAAGTCTGAAGTGCATGGTCTCAGAGGTTGAACTCGCTCGTCAGAGTGGGTGATCGAATCATCGACTAAAAACGACTGAGATGACGCTTGAGGCGCTGCGATCGGTTCCTCTGTTCGCCTCGCTTAGCGACGAAGCCGCCACCGAATTGCGAGAGCTTGCTTACGTTCAGGGATGTGCCAGGAAACACGCAGGTTTTTCATAAAGGCGATACCGGCAATGCGATGTACCTGATCGAGCGCGGCAAGGTGCGAATTAGCATCACGGACGAGGATCGTCATGAGATAACGCTCGCTGAGATTGCCCAGGGAGATTTCTTCGGCGAGATGTCTTTGATCGATGGCCGGCAAAGATCGGCGGACGCGACGAGTGATCGAAGATGCGCGTTTTGCTGTGCTTTCCAGACCAGACTTCCTGGCCTTCGTTAGAGCCAATCCCGATGTTGCGCTCGGAATGTTGGGAGCATTGATCGGACAGGCTACGCCGGACAGATGAACTGCTGCGGTCACGCGTTTCGCGCAACGCAAACGAGGAAGAACGGAAGCGCGCGACGATGGCGGATCGCGCGGCGGACATGATTGCGGAGTTTGGCGGAAGTTGGAAATTCATCGGCGTATCGATGGGGCTGATAGTTTTATGGATAGTCTTCAACACATACATGGTGGCCAGGGGTTTCGATCCGAAGCCTTTCAAATGCTGAATTTGTTGCTGGCGGTGATTGCCGGGATGCAGGCGCCGATCATCATGATGTCGCAAAACCGGCAGGGTGAAAAAGATCGTCTGCGGGCCGACCTGGATTACCGGGTGAATTTGAAAAACGAACTCTCGCTGGCGGAAGTGCTGCGCCGCCTGGATGTTTTGGAAAGCGAGCGCTTGCCGAAACTGTTTGACGAGCAGAACGCATTACTCGCTGAAGGCGGAGTCAGTCCAGTCCAAGGTCCAGAGTCGCCAAGTCCTACGTGGTTCAAGATCTCACGTTGGATCGAGTTAACACTCCATGGTCGCTTTGGTAATTGTGACTGACGACTCACGACTTGACGACTTGAGACTTTGACTGGAGACTGACTTACCAATGATTCAGGCAATCTTTTTTGATTTCAACGGCGTCATCATCGACGACGAGCCGATTGCAGATGCAGGCTTACAAGGAAGTCTTGCGCGGCCATGACATCGATCTCAGCGAGGCTGACTACTACAGCGCGCTCGGACTGGATGACAAGGGATTCGTGCGCCATGCTTTTCAGCGAGCCGACAAGACATTTGACGGATGATGTGCTGAAGATTGTGTTGGAAGAGAAGGGCGTCCGTCATCGCAAGCTGATTGCGGATGAGTCTGCCGTTGTTTCCCGGCGTAGTCACATTTCTCAAAGCCGCGTCGCGCCACTACCCGCTGGGAATTGTCAGCATGGCGACTCTCGATGAGATCGAGTATGCGATTGAACCGCGCGCAACTGCTGCCGTTGTTCTCCGTGGTCGTAAACAGCGCCGACGTTTCCGTGTGCAAACCCGCGCCCGATTGTTATCGCGTTGGTTTCGAAAAGCTGAATGGGAAACGACGAGCGGCGAGACTGTTGCCATTGCTGCCGAGCGAGTGTCTGGTGATTGAAGACTCACCGCCGGGAATTGCGGCGGGCAAGAGTGCGGGCATGCGAACGATGGGCATCACCAATACGGTGACCGAAGCCGAGCTTCGTGCAGCCGGCGCGGAGGTGGTAACAGCCAGTTTGGCCGACTGGACCGTTGATTCTGTCCGCCATGTTTTTAATTAACGTTCGACAAACTTAAGTTTGTCGATGCCAAGGGAAACACAGAAGATCTTCGCGACGATCCTACAAACTAAAGTTTGTCGGACACTTACGACATCATGAGTTTCTTCGACATCCTTCAACTGGCGCTTACGAAACCTGCGGCAGGCCAAGCTGCGTTTCTTTCTGACAACCATGGGTGTGATTGTCGGCGTGGCCGTGATCGTCACGATGGTTTCTTTTGGTCTCGGCCTGCAACGAAACATGCTTTCGCGATTTCGCGCGCTTGATCTCTTTAATGAAGTTCGGGTGTTTGGTAAGAGCGTTTTTTCGATGGCCGTCGCCGGCGTGGATCCAAAACTCAAGCGCGACGAAAACCCCGGTGAGCGACGCGGTCCAGGATTTAGATCGGGCATAACGCCCACTCGAATTCTCGACGATGCTGCCCTCGCCGAAATCGCGGCCATCCCTGGAGTTGCTTACGTCGAACCCGATATCGGTTTCACTACCTTCGTGCGCGCTAATGGACGCGTAGTGCCGCTCTCAGTCAACGGCGTGTCAGTCCCAAATGCGTCGTCGCGTTTCAAAAACTTTCTGGGCGGCCAAATGATCAGCCGGCCTGATGCGGACGAGGCGGTCATCGATGATGTCGCAGCGGAGACACTTGGCTATAAACAGGCGGCAGATGCCTTGGGCCAGACGATTGAGTTTCTTGCGCCCGCAGGCGAGAGCAGGCAAGCACCGGGAGATCAAAAACCTGCAGACGCCGAAGAGACTGAAGAAGAAGGTGGACTAAATTTTTTCGGTATCCCGCTTGACGATGAAGGCGATGCGGAGTCGAAGCCGGCAGCTAAAGCCGGGCTCAACCAGGTAGTGGGTCACACGTTTCGCATCAGCGGTGTTCTGGATAGTAAGCCCAACAAGGAAGGCGCTGGGCAGGGCGGGCGCATCGGCCTGATGTCAGGCGCGTCGGTTTATGTCCCGTTGCGAGCCGCGCGGCAATGGACCTTGACGCATCGAAACCCAATGAATGAAGTGGCCCTCGCTTTGGCGCGGCAGAGTGGACAGCTTGGTGATAGTCAAACTGAAGGTTATTTTTCGGCGGTCATTCGCGTTGATGATCCGGTTGCGCTCACGCCCGTGCGGCAACGGTTGACCGAACTCGGTTTGAGCAGCTTCTCGATTGTTGATGAGCTCGAACAACTCAGGACCGTCTTTCTGATCCTCGACTCTGTGCTTGGTTTGCTCGGCGGGATTTCGCTGCTCGTGGCCTCGTTTGGCATCGCGAACACGATGATCATGTCAATTCTCGAGCGCACGCGAGAGATTGGAATCATGAAAGCCATCGGCGCAGAAGATCGCGAAATCAAACTAATCTTTTTCGTTGAAGCCGCGGTGATCGGTGTTACCGGAGGAGTTTTGGGAACGCTGGCAGCGTGGTGCGTTGACGGCATTGCAAATCGTCTTGCTTACCGTTTTGTTTTGAAGCCGCAGGGCGCATCGTTTGTTGACTTCTTTTCGTTGCCACCATGGCTTTCAGCCAGCGCGATCTTGTTTGCCGTTGTCATTTCGATATTGGCAGCGCTCTATCCGGCGGCGCGAGCGGCGAGGATTGATCCGGTAAGAGCACTCAGGCACGACTGAGCGACGTTCAATCTTGCACTATCTTCTGATAATCAGCGGCCCGCCGCTCCGAATAGAACCATTCCGATTGCCGCGAAGATTACTATTACCATCGGGATGAGCATGATTACGGTCCCGACAATGCCGCAGACCCGACCCGCCTGAGTGAGATCACGACCGGTTGGATCCATCCGGCCGACAGCCATTTCTCGCAAGTCGGTGTTGCCCATCACCCAAGCCGCGATCCCGAAAAAGGGGCACACGACAAAACTCAGAATTCCGAAGACAAGAATCAGAACGCCACGGTGTGGTTGCATCAGATCGTTACTCCTATTAATCGAAGAGAAAAATGAGCGGGATCGTTTCCGCGTTTCAGAGTCTGAATTTTGCGGAACCATACGACGATCACCCTGGCAAGTCAACGACTAGCAAACCACGACCCTGCAGTTGGCTTTGCGCTCTGCGAAGTCCTTTGCGCACTCTGCGGTAGAAGTGCACAAACCAAACAGAACCTCAAGGTCGCCAAGCCTTGACGCAAAGTCTCGCGAAGGAATGCATCGGAATGAACGAGATCGCAAGGAGCGCCGATTCGACACCTTTGCTTAGTTTCAGCCGAGCCGGTGTTACTATCTCTTCATCAAAATTATTCCTGCGCCAATAGAGCCCGGACCCAATAACACTTTGAGGAGATCAATTTGACGAAGAATCGCGCTCTTACCCTCCTTCTTGTTTGCGCATTAACAGTTACCAGCGCAAATCTTCAGGGCACCAAATCGCAGACGGGACCAGCTACTCCACTAAATACTCCAATAGACGGCTTCACGACAGAAGCGTCCGCAAATCAACGCCGCTGGGAGGAAGCGTTTCAGCGAGTGCCGGCGCCGGATTCGGCGCGTGAACATCTGCGGCGACTGACAGCGGAGCCTCATGTTGCCGGAACAAAGGAAGACTATGCGACCGCGATCTATGTGCGCGACAAGATTCGCAGCTATGGCATCGCTTCGGAGTTAAACGAGTATGACGTGCTGCTCAACTACCCGAAGCAGCCGGCCATCGTTGAACTCATCACGCCGCGACGGCGCGTGCGCCTGCCGGGCAAGGAAGTAGCGGTGCCGGCCGACCCATCGTCTTCAAGTCCCAAAATTATTCCGCTCTTCAACGGGTACAGTCCGAGCGGAGACGTCACCGCGCCGCTGGTTTACGTTAACTACGGCTTGCCTCCGGATTATGCAGCCTTGAAGAAATTGGGCGTCGACGTGAAAGGAAAGATAGTCATCGCGCGCTACGGCAACTCTTTTCGCGGAGTGAAGGCAAAGGTGGCGGAGGACAATGGCGCGATTGGACTGATCATCTATTCCGATCCGGCTGACGATGGCTACGCACAAGGCGACGTTTATCCGAAAGGCCCGTGGCGTCCGGAGAGTTCCGCGCAACGCGGTTCGGTGCAATATCTCTTTTATGCGCCGGGTGATCCTTTGACTCCCGGAAGGCCGTCAGTGCCCGGCGAGCCGCGTCTGAAAATAGAAGACGCGAACAAATTTGACGCGCATTCCGGTGCAGCCCATCTCCTATGGTGACGCTAAGCAACTTCTCGAACCTCTGGGTGGACCAGTGAGGCCGAGCGGTTTTCAGGGAGGCTTGCCGTTTGGTTATCACGTCGGCGGAACGGAAGCAGTGCGAGTCCATTTGAAGACAGTGATGGACTACAAAGTCCGCAAGATTTGGAATGTGATCTCACGAATTGACGGCAACGAGGAAAAGGACCGCTGGGTAATTATGGGCAACCATCGCGACGCCTGGACCTTCGGCGCGGTTGACCCAAACAGCGGCATCGACTGCAATGCTCGAAGCTGCGCGCGGATTTGGTCAACTTTTGAAGAGTGGTTGGAAGCCGCGCCGTACGATCGTCATGTGTAGTTGGGACGGCGAAGAGTATGGCTTGTTGGGTTCGACCGAATGGGCTGAAGACAATGCTGACGAACTGAAACAGAAAGCCATCGCTTATTTGAATATGGATGCGGCAGTTTCCGGCCCGCACTTCGGCGCGGCATCAGTGCCCTCGATGTGGAAAATGATCCGGGCCGCGACCCGCGATGTTCCCGATCCGAAATCGGGCAAGATCGATCTATCAACAATGGCAGGATCGAAGCCGCGAGCGGCGTCCCGATGCCGAACTGACGGACGCGCAGAGCGGCTCCGACGCGGCAATCGCTGAGGCGCGAATCGGCGCGCTGGGCTCGGGTTCGGACTATACGCCGTTTCTTCAACACCTCGGCATTCCGGCAAGCGATATGGGATTCGGCGGTGACTACGGCGTCTACCATTCAGCTTACGATTCGTTCTATTGGATGTCGCATTTCGGAGATCCGACCTTTGCTTACCACGTAACTGCCGCGCGGATCTGGGGATTGGTCGCGATGCGTCTGGCCGGAGCTGAGGGTCTGCCGCTGGATTATCGCGACTACGCCACTCAGATCAATGAGTTTTTCGAAGAGAGCATGAAGACAGCGAAGCGCCGGAATCTGGCGAGTGCGTTTGACGAGAAACCGATGAGAGACGCGATCAGGAAATTTTCGGAAGAGGCGGCGCGCACTGAGAAGGCCAGAGCAGGATGCGATCAAGCTGAGAGCAGCGGTGCGCGAAACAATGCAAAACTGCGTCGCCTCAACGATGAGTTAATTGCGGTCGAGCGCGCGTTGACTGACTCGCGCGGTCTCCGCGGCCGAACCTGGTATCGACATCAAATTTACGCACCCGGGAACCTATACGGGTTATGCGGCTCAGCCGCTCCCTGATTTTCGTCAGGCGCTCGAAGATCGAAATACGACGAACGCCAGGGAAGCGCTGGAGCGGATCGTTGAAGCATTGAATCGCGGCGCTGAGGTTCTGAGGAAAGCCCGCGACTGACCACCAAAGTCAAGATTGGATCCTTCAGATCCGTTTCTCAACGGTCTTTGCGGAAGCACTTGCGGCACTTTGAGGTTAAACTCAGGCAGAACCGCAAAGGTCGCGACGTTGATACGCAATGGACCGCGAAGGAAATCACACTTTCTTCAAAACGCCCGTTATCCTGGCCCCTGATCCTCTTTCTGGCTTTCTTACGCGTTAGAGTAGAGCGATTAAGAATCAATTTGCTGGCCTTCATTCTTTAATTGTAATCGAAGTAACAAGGAGAAAATTCATGAGACAACGGATTTGGGGAATGAGTGTAGTTGGTGTGCTGGTTCTGACTAGTTTTTTCGTCGTCGAGTTTTATGGCGCAAAGACCACGGACCCGGCCCGAGGCTCGCTCAGCGGTGGCGAATGATTTGAAAATCAAATATCGCATGACCAACGCCGGCCAATCGATGGAATCGACCACGATGCTAAAGGGCGCGCGTGAGCGATCCGAGATGAAAATGGGCTACGGCATGGAGATCGTTAATATCACGCAGTGTGATCTGAAGAGGACCCTCCAGATCAGTGACAAAGCCAAAAAGTACATGGTCACTCCGATGGAGACAGTTGAGGCGACGACTTCGAACGCCGGGACGAGTGCACGAGTCGCACGCAGAACCTTCGAGACGTGGCGGAGTGATCACCTATAACACGTACCGCTGTTGATACTGGCGAGCGCAAAGAGATGTTTGGTTTCACCGCCCGGCACGTCAAAACCACAATGTCGATCGAGTCTATCACCCGACGCGTGCAGTCCCATGAAACAAAAGATGGAGACGGATGGCTGGTACATCGATTTTGCTTTTGGTTTGAACTGCGAAACTGGCGGTGGCCAGACGATGACCAGCCCCTCCGCCTGTGGGTGGCTGTCGCGATCGAGTGCGTTTCAATCGTCAGGGCGCGGCGCGAACTGGTTACCCGTTGCAGGAAACCACCACGATGTATGGTCCAAACGGTGAAGTGACCTTTACTTCAACCAAAGAAGTTGTCGAACTGTCGCGCGAACCGCTTGATGCAGCACTGTTCGATGTGCCTGCTGGCTATGTTGAGACTGCGAATGCGCAAGAGCTGTATGCCATGCCGTCAATGGACACGATGATGTCGCAGGCGAACGAAGGAAGGCAAGTCGCGGGAGCAATGTGCAGAGCACTTCAAATGTCGCGCCAATCCAAGCCGGCTGGGGTTATCCGCATCGGCGTGGTTCCGGTTAATAACCGGACGGACCGTGGCATTTCGGCAGAGGCGTTGCGCGCGGGCCTGATAAGCGATATCCAGGGGAGTGGAGTGGAGGCGGTGGCGCTGAACGCTATAGCCCCGGGCGAGATCGAGAGTTGAAGCGAAAGCGAAGCAATGCGATTTCGTGCTTTACACGCACGTAGCTGCGCTGAAGACGTCGGCGGCAGGGAAGATTGGCGGAATGTTTGGTCGCGCCGCGGGAGTCGGGGGCATCGGTAAGACGGAAGCGAAGGTTGAGTATCAATTGTTTGCCGTGGGCCAAACGCAGTGCTCGTCTTCAATCCGCAGCGACAGCAAAGGAAGAAGGCGACGAGGCGAGTGCGGCGCAAAGCTATGGAACAGGAAGCCAGGATGGTTGTTGCTGAGGTAAAGAAGAGTCGTAACTAGAATACTTCGGAGTAGTGTTCAAGGCCGAGCGACTAGGGCGACGAAAACTAATTCGTCTCTTTAGGTTTCTCGGTCTTGTTCTTTCCCTTAGGCTTTTTCTCCACGGGTGGCGGAAGAGCCCCGGCGGCCTCGACGATTTCGTCGGCATGCTTGACCAGTCTGCTCAAAGCCCATCGTTTCAGCATCGTCTTTCGCCTGGGCTTGAAGAGGCCTGAGCCGTTCAACTGTTTGCGTTGCTGCTGCTGCCAACTTGCGTAGCGCTTTCGCGACTAGCGGATTCTTCTCATCTTTTGCGTTAACGTCATCAATGTTGGATAATTCCGGCATCGAAGATTCTCGCGATATCACCATTAATTCAGCCCGTGTTCCGGTCGGTAGTTCTCCCCATTTTTCCGACGTCTTTCTTCAGTTGCTTTTCGAGCATCGGCTGCCCCGCCGTTAAGCACGAGTAATCGTCGCTCAACTGCCTTGATAAAGACGTCGATTCGTTTGTCGAGGATTTGCGCCTCGCTGGACCAGCTCCTACTTCATGCGGCGTAAAATAAGTCGCGCGCTTGAAAGCCGGTTACTGACGTTGGACGAACTCAGCGTTACGAGAACAAACGCCGCGGTGAGCAGACAGGATTGAAGAATTCCACGATTGATCATTTTGGAGTAGGGGTCGGCGCTGCCAAATTCTGCTGGATGGGTTTTTCCACTGGTTGAAGCTCAGGAGTTCGATGAATGTCACGAACGACATTATCTCCATAGAAGGAATTGAGCGCCTCGGTACGTCCGTTACGCGCATTCTCTTCAATCTCTTTTAACCAAACGGCAAATTCGGAAGGAGTAGTTCGGCGCAGGCCGGTCAGGCGTGGACCATGCGCTCGAAGCGCCAGTTCCAGTCGTTTATAAAGATCGCGGTTCTTGCTGCTGCCCGTTTTCAGATCCCTCAGATAAGCGAAAGCATTCTCCATGATGGCCCAATAGCGAGCCGCTTCTCCCAGCGCGTTGTCGAATGAGCGTTCCGCAGTCAGAGTCTTCTGCTTTTGCGAGATGCGCTTCAGCCAGGCTAATGGAAATCTTGACTCGGGCCTTTGGATCTTTGGCGGCGTTGAGTTGTTCCCGGTCCACACTGGAAATGACTTTTACCGGTGGCGGCGCGGGGACATCCTGGGGTTGCGGCTGTTGACTGATGACCGCAGAGCCAGCCAGCGCAATCACAAGTATTGTGATGAAAAGTTTAGTGCGGTGGCTGAATCTGAATCTTCATTGTTCTTCGAACGATTGTTACGTCGATCTTGCCCGGTTTGCGCTTTGCACCCTGTCCTAGTTTGATTTGGCGGCGCAGCGACGGCAGCCTGAGGTGCACTTTATCAATTTCGAGTTGATTGGTATTCGCATCGGCGCGCGCCAGAAAAAGTTCGTAAGCTGTCAGCGCGGCTTCATATTCTCCAAGATAATCATGTGCGGTGGCAATGAAATAATGAGCGACCGTTAGATCCGGCTTGGCTTTAAGCAGCCATTGATACTCGACCAGGGCTTCCGGAAACTGTTTGAGCCGGTAAAGTGCGGTTGCCAGATTAGCATGTGCCACGTAATTGTCCGGCGCGAATTTGATTACCCGGCGAAGGATATCGACCGCTTCAGGAAATCGTCGCGCCTGGACCAGCGCCGAACTATAGCCGGTGGCGTAGTCGGCATTGGCCGGCTGAAGTTTGGTAGCGCGTCTGAAAAACTCCAGTGCATCGATCCGGATCTGCAGTGCGGAAGGATTCACCCAAACGTGCCAGGAGCATTGGGTGGTCAGGGTTCTTTTTCAGAAGATTCTCCAGCGCCGCGCGAGCAACGAGTGGATCGTTGCTGTTGGCTGCCTCGATCTCTTCAGGCGTGCTGATGACTTTCAATCCGCCCTCGCCGGACGCGGTCTCAGGTTTCAGAAGTCCCGCAGCCTGAGCTACTCGGCTTGCCTCTTCAGGTTTTCCGGCCAATTGATAGGCGGCTGCAAGGCGGGTAGAGCTTGACTTGTCGTCTTTAATCAAAACCTCGGCCGCTTTCAGATCGGCGATCGCCCCAGTCATGTCAGCCAGTGCAATTCGAATTTCGGCGCGCTCAAGCAGCGCGTATAGATTTTGCGGCTCGAGTTTCAGTACATGATCAATGCTTGCCAGTGCTGCCGAATTGTCGCCCCCACGCCGTTCGGCCTGGGCGCGCAACAACCAAATGGCGATCGGTGCGTCCTGATCGCCGGTGGCAACTGTGGCTAGTCGCAGGGCTTCTTTGGCGTCGCCGGCACGCAGACGGATATCCGCGAGTACGCGTAGCGCGAGATTGTTCTGAGGTTCGAGCTGAATTGCGCGACGCAACAGCGGTTCGGCTTCCGTGTCTCGATTGAGACGGACCAAAACAATGCCGAGTGACGCGTGGGCAAGGCCCCAGTCTTTCCGTGCCTCGATGACTTTTCGAAGACTTGCCTCCGCTTCGTTTGGGCGGCCCAGCGAGGATAAGGCGTTGGCGCGTTGAAACTCAGCCTCGGGAAATTCGGGTCGAAGCTTTAGTGCTTCGTCGTAAAATTCCAGGGCCTTCGCAAAGTCGCCGCGCGCGTGAGCGTTTTGTCCCCGCTCAAACAGCTTCATCGGATCCGCGGCCGAATCACTAAAAGCATCCTCGCCTTGTGCTTGTATAACGATCTGGAACAGTGTGCATTGTCGCGAGAAGCGCGACGAGCAATAACCCGCCACAGAGCCACGACGCGAATTATGTTTGACTAACCGGCGGTTCATGAAACGATTGTCGAGCGAGATCAGCCTGGGGAATGGTTGATCCTAACATGCTAAGAGTAAGCGCGTCCAAAATCGCTGTCGGGTCTGGGCGCTTGCACGCATGAGATGCTGGTTGCGCTGGTCTTGATGCATGGGATAACATTGCGAACTGTAAATCCCATCTCAAAATTAGAGAAACCGATACGCGTGCGGCGCACGTGTCTGTGCTTTCTGGAGAACCCAATTCGTGAGCAGTGTCCTGGTCGAAAACAGAGATTCGAGAGTAACGATCGACGATGCTGCGAATGCGTCGCTGCTTGAAAAAGAGGGCAGGCTCCGTCGAACTCCTGCGTGACATGGGGTCCGTAGTGATTGCCTATTCAGGTGGCGTTGATAGCAGCTACCTGGCGAGGATTGCGAGCGAAGAATTGAATGATGAGGCGCTTTGCGTCACGGGTGAGTCAGCGAGTATGGCGATCAGCGAACGAGAGCAAAGTGCTCGAGATTGCCAGACAGTTTGGGTGGCGCCGGGAAGTGATTCAAACTGATGAACTCGACGACACGAATTACACGAGCAATAGTCCGAAGCGATGTTTCTTTTGTAAGGATGAGCTTTACAAGAAACTTGGCGCCGTCGCCGGCGCGCGGGGCATTAAGTTTATTGTTGACGGATCAACTCTGGATGATCTGAACGACTACCGGCCGGGTCGCGTGGCTGCTGCCGGTCATGGTGTGCGAAGCCCGCTGATTGAAGCAGGAATGAAGAAGTCAGACGTGCGTGAACTGAGTCGCCGCGCGGGACTACCGACCTGGGACAAGCCCGCCAGTCCCTGTTTGTCGTCACGTATCGCTTATGGAATTCCGGTGACTATTGAGCGGTTGTCGGTTGTGGATCGCGGCGAGGAGATTATGCGCTCGATGGGCTTTCGTGAATTTCGCGTGCGCCACCATGACAATCTGGCGCGTCTCGAGATTGCGCCCACTGAAATGCCGCTGGCGCTGCGCATTGAAGTGTTTAGCGATCTTGCTCGGCGTTTTCGTGAATTGGGATTTAAGTATGTAACGCTCGATCTCGAGGGATATCGTAGCGGAGCAATGAATGAAGCACTCGATCTGCGGCATTAGTAAAACTCGATTTTGAAAACTTCCGGAGAGAATGATGTCCAGTATGAACAGCACAGTCTACGTAGACGATATCCGCGAAATAAAAGAAGAGAATCCGTTCGAGTCAATGATGTCGCGCTTCGATCGGGCGGCGCAGTTACTGAACCTCGACGCGGATCTGTATGCGGTGATGCGCGTTCCCAATCGCGAGCTCAAAGTTTACATACCCACCCGAATGGACTCCGGTCGAATTCAGGTCTTCGAAGGTTATCGAGTTCAACACAATTTTGCGCGCGGTCCGGCAAAGGGCGGAATACGTTATTCACCCGACGTCAGTCTTGATGAAGTGAGAGCGCTGGCGGCCTGGATGACCTGGAAGTGCGCGGTAGTTAACGTTCCATTTGGCGGCGCGAAGGGCGGCGTGATTTGTGATCCGCAGCAAATGTCGATCGGCGAACTTGAACGCATGACGCGCCGGTACGCTTCAGAACTGCTCGATTTCATCGGCCCGGAAAAAGACGTCCCGGCGCCAGACATGAATACCAACGAGCAGACCATGGCCTGGATCATGGACACATATTCAATGCATGCGCGGCACACGGTTACGGCTGTGGTTACCGGTAAGCCGATTGATCTTGGAGGTTCGTCCGGCCGCCGCGAAGCCACTGGGCGCGGAATTCTCTTCGTCATAAATGAAGCGATCAAGAGATTCGGGATGAAGCCTGAGACCACGAGGGTAGTGGTCCAGGGATCGGGTAATGTCGGAGGCATTGGAGCTCAATTGCTTCACGAGGCCGGTTATAAAGTAGTCGCAATCTCCGACGTTCACGGCGGAATTTACAATCCGAATGGGATCGACATTCCCGCGGTTCTCAAGCATTTCCACACGACCCGTTCGTTCGAAGACTTTGAAGGAGTCGAAAAAGTTTCTAATAGCGAACTATTGGAGCTCGAGTGCGACGTGCTGGTGCCGGCGGCTACCGAGAATCAGATCACCTCGCAAAATGCTGATAGAATCAAGTGTAAAGTGCTGGCCGAGGGTGCCAATGGCCCACTACGGCGGCGGCTGATGAAATTCTTCACGGCAAAGGAATCTTCGTGATTCCGGACATTCTCGCAAACGCGGGAGGGGTCACCGTTTCATATTTCGAGTGGGTCCAGGACCGAATGGGCTACTTTTGGCGGGAAGATGTCATTAATCAGCGACTTCAGGACACGATGGTCGCCAGCTTCAATGACCTTTGCCGATATGCAGACGCCCACGCAGTGGACACGCGAACCGCAGCATATATGCTCGCGATAGACCGCGTGGCCTATGATACGCGGATGCGCGGCATCTATGCGTGACGGAAAAAACATAAAGAAATCGGGCCTAACTTAGGAAAATGTCTTGATTTCACCATTAAGGTAGAGTATGGTCTGGCGTGATTTTGTATCTCGGACAAGTGTAAGGATTTTTTCGGGCGTGGCCCGTGTTTGAGTGCGAGATCATTGACACTAAACGACACTTTTCGATATATAAAGTGACGCTTAGGTTTCTCAAGCTGCGAATCAGGCAGCGCATTTACGTGCGGTAAGAGTTTTGTTCTCGGGGTAACCCAAAGAAGAATTGGAGCCGGGCGCTAAGTCCGATTCGTTGGCTTGTAGTTGGCGCCACCTCAAAGCAAGAACGATAGCTGGTCGATGGAGACCTGGTCACTTGCCCAAGGTGGTATTCATAATCAAACTTCTATAATCAGGTTTCGCAGGAGGAATGCGATGAGACTCGCAAACAGAGCGCTTATAGCCGCGCTCGCAACATTAATGCTATGTGCCGTGGTGTCGGCGCAGACTTTGAGATTGCCCGAGGATCCACGGAATCAGTCTCCGGCGGTGGGCACTGGAGGTCCGGAAGGCGGACCGACCGGGCTGTTCACGATTTACGACGGCTCGACGATTCGGAAGGGCGAGTTTACGTTCAGTGTCGCCTACAGTAATTTTGATCGCGACCCTGGCAACGCGGATATCGTCGAAACGCCGCTGAGCTTTAATGTCGGCTTGAATGACCACATCGAGTTGTTCTTCAAGACTAACGGCTATCGGGGCGTAAAGATCAATAATCCGACAGAATCTGTCCAGTTTCTATTTGCCCAATACGCAGCTGTTACTTTGGCGCGACGCTGCTTTGCAGCGGTGGTGCGGTAATTATCGCGCCCGAGCGCGTAAGCGGTACGAATGGCATCACCGGCGCGTCAGGTTCGTCCTCCCGGACCGCCTTGTAATGTTGGTGGCCAGCCTTTCGTGCAGTTTCCGTTCATCGGCGGCGTTGGGCCGAACTTCGGACTCACAGGCAATATTATTGCGCCGCCGTTCGTTAGCCGTTTGGGCGTGCCAACAGGTGGCGGTGGGAGCTTTGGCGCAGCATCGAACTTCCCCGGTATCGGATCGCCAGTAGGCAGTATCCTTCCCGGAATCGTTCTTTCAACGCGCACAATTCCTCCCAATCTAACCTTCCAGACGCTGACTGTTCCGAACACCTTTACGATTGCGCCGAGCTATTTGCCTGACGCGCCGTTTATCAGCCGGCTCTATGGTGAATCAGCCTTTGGCAACATGGTCGTCGGTGCGAAGATTCGCTTAGCCAGCCCGACTCACGCGGTAGGATGGGGAATTATTCCTTTCTATCGCTGGTATCTGGATAATGCCGATGATTTTTCAGGCTTCAATCAAATGCAGCGCGGCGCCGGTCCGGGCGCGCAGCTTGGCGACTTTGGTTTGATCGGCTTCTTTGATGCCAGACTCAGCCAGCATGTCAACGTTTCGGTTAACGGCGGCTACATCCTGAACAGCAATCCGAAGAGCGAGCCGATGAATGACGCGACCTTGCTCGACCGTCCGGATGAAGCGCTGTTTGGTATCGGCTTCGACTTTCCGCTCAACAAGTACTTCCAGTTGATCGCGGAAGCGCAGAGCTACCAAGTACATGGGCGGCAGAACGCCAAATGCCTTCAACAACAATCCAGTTGATGTCATTGGCGGTGTCAAGATTTATCCGGCGCGCTGGTGGGGTATCGGTGGCGCTTACCGCAGGCACATGAACCAGCAGGAAGCCAGTCGCTTTGGCGGCGCGCTCCCTGGCGGTTTCAGAGAGTCTGAGGACCCGAACGGTTTCATTGGTCAGTTCTGGATCGGCCATCGCAATCCAAGGACTTTGCCACCTCCGCCAAATCAGGCGCCTTCGGTGTCGGTGTCGTCTTCAACGGCCTCGATCACCACGCCGTGCCCGCCGGGCACCAGTTCGGATTCCTGCACGCCCAGCTCCAGCAGAACTGTGGATCTGACCGCGGCAGCAACGGATCCTGATAACGACACGCTCCTTTACACCTGGTCAGTGACGGGTGGAACGCTTTCCGGAGACGGTCGCGCGGTTGCCTGGGATCTTTCAGGTGTGAACGCAGGTTCTTACACCGCGACAGTTACAGTAAATGACGGAAACACCCACACAGCGACTGCCTCGACAACAGTTACAGTTGCCGAGTGCACGGGCTGCGTGCCGCCATGTCCGACGATTTCAGTCAGCTGTCCATCAGACGTGGACGAAGGTGCGCCCATCACTTACACCGCCTCGGTGGGCGACGGCAGCGTCACCTACAACTGGTCAGTCTCGGCTGGCACGATCAGCAGCGGTCAGGGTACTTCGTCCATCACTGTTGATACGGCTGGACTCGGTGGTCAGACTGTGACCGCGACTCTGGAAGTCGGTGGCTTGGCTCCGTCCTGCTCGAGAACGGCTTCTTGCTCGGCGCAAGTTCGAGCGAGACCGGAAGGTCCGACACGAAGTTTGACGAGTATGGCGACATCCGCTTTAACGATGAGAAAGCCAGACTCGACAACTACGCTATCGAACTGCAGAACGCACCAGGCAGCACCGGCACGATCGTTGTGTTTGGTAACTGCGCCGGCGCCGGACAGGCGAGAGGCGACCGCGCGAAGGATTACCTTGTCAACACGCGTGGTATTGACGCCGGCCGCTTGACGGTTGTCGATGGTGGATGCCGTGAAGAACTCGTGGTTGAGCTGTGGATCGTGCCGAGTGGCGCGTCTGCACCAACGCCGAGCAATTCAGCAACAGTCGATCCTTGCCCAGAGTGCAAGAAACCAGCGCCGCGCCGCAGACGCGGACGCCGCGACTAGGCAACAATTAAGCTCGCGTCTAAAGTGACGCGAACCTTCCGAAGCGGGCGATGTTTCTCCCAAAGAGAACATCGCCCGTTTCGCCATTATTCAGGCGATGAAAAACAAGAACTCAAACGCCGGGTTGTGCATCGAAGATGCCGGCGAACTTGTGCAATACAAATGAGCGAAATTATATTAAACTTGCAATGTTGCCCTTGAGGTCATTAACACCAACTTCGATTTGAATTATGAACACTAAATTCCCAAAGCTCATTCTTATTCTCTTTTTCCTGTCCGTTGTCCCTATGCAATTGATTGCCGGCGGTGTGGCCGAAGACGCCAGCGTGGTTCCGGCTGATCCTGCAAAGTATTCGCAGGACTGGCGCGCAAACGGCCCCCCGGGAGGCGATGTGCGTAGCCTCGTGGTTGATCCTCAGAATCCCGATCGGCTCTATTTCGGGACGCTGGATGCGCAGATTTACACCTCAGCGGACGGGGGCAGGAGCTGGGAGTTTCTCTATGATTTCAAGCGCCCCAAGCTTTTCATTGATCGGATAATTGTCGACCCTCGCGATTCAAAAACGCTTTACGTTGGTGCGCACCGGCACACAGACGGAGGCGGATTTTTCAAGTCAACTGATGGTGGCCGCAAATGGCGACAGCACCCCCAACTGAAGAATGAAGCTCTGCATTCCCTGTTTCAATCGAGTTTGAATCCCAACGTATTGATTGCCGGCACTTTTCATGGCATGTACCGCTCAGACGACTCGGGCGAGACCTGGAAGCATTTGCCGACTTCAACGACGCCTGGCCTGGAGCACGTACACTCCGTGGCAATAGACCCGCGGACAACGAATACGATCTATGCGGGAACGTTTCACTTGCCATACAAATCCACGGATGGCGGTCAAACCTGGCGAAGCATTAAGAACGGAATCATCGACGACTCGGATATTTTCGCGATTGATATCGATCCGC
Source organism: Pyrinomonadaceae bacterium (assembly GCA_963724185.1). GTDB lineage: Bacteria > Acidobacteriota > Blastocatellia > Pyrinomonadales > Pyrinomonadaceae > PSRF01. The sequence continues at coordinate 2,515,886 of CAVRTN010000004.1, forward strand.
GCGATCCTAATCACGTCATCATGTCCGCCTGTAGCGGAATCTATGAATCGAAGGACGCAGGGGACAGCTGGAGCAAGGTAAACGGCATTCCGTCTCAGTCGAGGCGGACACGCGCGATTCTTCAACACCCATCGCTTCCCGGGCATTGTTTTCGCAGGGACGACCGAAGGGTTTTGGCGTTCTGATCGCGGTGGGCATAAGGACTCATGGATGGTGACCACTTCGCGTCAGCTTGAGATTAACTCAATCGCAGTTCATCCTTCGCGCCCGCAGACGATCTACATCGGAACAAATAACTACGGCGTGATGGTTTCCAATGACGGAGGAAAAAGCTTTCTGCCGACAAATGGAGGCTACAGCGGTCGATTTGCAAACGTCATCGTTGCCGATCGCGAAATGCCGAACCGCATTTATGCGGCAACGATTAACACCACCACCGGAGGCGGTTTTCTTTTTCTCAGCACCGATAATGGCGCAACCTGGCGACCCTCGATGCGCAGTATGCCCCCGCGCTTGATTACTTATTCAATTGTTCAGGATGCTCGCGATGCCAACCTGATCTATCTGGGAACCAATCTCGGTGTATACCGATCACTGGATCGAGGTGTCTCCTGGGCGCCCAGTTTGGACGCCCAAGCCTGTCCCGACTGGCAAAAAGAAGGGTTCGGCCCAGGCGCCTCAAAGCGCGCAGCTTCGCGCAATGCTGCGGCGGTAACGCGAAAAGCCCAGCAGGCGCTCAACGCCGCCGGCTATGACGTGGGCGCTCCCGACGGTCAAGTCGGAAGAATGACGATCACCGCCTTGAAGAGATATCAGGCAGCTCGGCGTCTTCCGGTAACGCGGCAAATTCGATGATGCCACGCTGGCGGAGCTTGGTGTGAAGGGAGGCGGTGGTTCGCGAAGTGGCGGTCTTGTCCGATTCGGTTAATGCCCTGGTTCAGACTGTAGATCCTGCGAGCCAGCGGCCAGTGCTTCTGGCGGCAACGAATAAAGGCTTGTACCGTAGTTTTGACCCGACCACCGGATGGGAAAAACTAAACTATGGCTCCAGGATTCGATCCGCGTACCACATGCATGGCTACGGATATTCATAATCCGGAAATGATTTGGGCAGGCACTGCGTGCTTCCGGCGTGTTAGTGAGTCGCAGATGGTGGAAAGACCTGGCAGCGTGTTTCGGGAGTTCCTTCCGAAGCTCCGATCAACGCGATTGCTTTGGATCCCGAGGCGTCCTAACTATCTGTACGTGGGCACCAAGCAGGCGTTTTACAGGTCGCAGGATGGCGGCGCAACCTGGACGCGTCGGGGTGGCAATCTTCCCTTCGGAGATTTCACCAGTATTCTGATCAATCCACGCAACACGCGACGAGATATTCGTTGGCAATGCGTATCAAACCGGTGAAATTGGTGGCGGAGTTTACCGAACCCTGAATGCTGGTTCAACCTGGGCGCGCATTGATCCAAAAGAGAACCGATTACCAAGCCAGCGAATCTGGGCTCTGGCATTCGATTCGGCGCGATCAGAACACTCTCTTCGTGGGATCCCACTCAGCTGGTGTTTATGTCGTGCCTCGAGGATCGGATGGCTCGCTAGCAACGAGTCAGTGAAGCGAAAGGGCTGGAACCAAAGCAGTCTGTCGTCGCAGCGGCCTACGCACTCCAGGGTGAACAAGTTGCAGCACCTTGACATGCGCTTGTGCAGCCGTGTACATTGCGGGCCTACCCGGTAAGCGGCTGGTGAGTGTCGGAGCAAGCGGGTGACTACGGGCGTCGGAAATCGAAACACATAAAACCTCCTTTTCCAAATCTAAACGGCTCGCATTCCTCGCAAGCTTCAATCCCGACATTTCGCCAAATCCAAGAAACAGGTGTCGCTCAGCCACTGTCCCCCAATGTCGATGAGGGCCGAGACTGTGCGGGCCTGGTGATAGCGTTTAGAATGATCATAGGGCGGTGAATCTTTCCGGGACCTGTCAGAGGAGTTTGCATGGCTAGTGAAGAATCGAAAATAACCAACCAAGAAACCAACGATACCAACCCATCACCGAGCGAACAGGAAGTTCCGTCGACTACGCCGCCTTCTCCGTCACCGCAGCAATCGGCTCCCGCGGCCAGCAGCTCAAGCTGATGATGACGATGATGAGCCTCGTGCGTTCGGCGACGTCGACTTCGGTCAACTGCTTGATCAGTTTGAGCAGGAGCAGGCTTCGCTTCAGGAAGGCGAAGTTGTTCGAGGCACTGTCGTCGGCATCAGCGAGCGCGGAGTCGTAATCGATTTTGGATACAAATCGGAAGGTATTGTTAACCCGGCTGAGTTCACCGAAAACGGCGTGATGTCGGTCAAGGCGGGCGACGAAGTTGACGTGCTCGTCAAGAACATGGAAACGGCTGACGGCCTGCCCATCCTTTCTCGCGCCGACGCTGTCCGGATGAAGGCATGGGACGATCTGGAGAAATCCTATCGCGATGGGACCAATATCAAGGGCCGCGTAATGGAACGAATCAAGGGTGGCCTGCGCGTTGACATCGATGGTATTGGCGCTTTTCTACCGGGTTCACAGGTTGATGTTCGTCCGATTCGCAATCTCGATTCGTTGCGCAATCAGGAGATTGAAGCAAAGGTCATCAAGCTCAATCGCAAGCGATCAAATGTAGTGCTTTCGCGCAAGGCGGTGATCGAGGAAGAGAATGCGGGCAAGAAGGGCCAGACCCTCGGACACATCGAAGAAGACATCGTCGTCGAAGGCCAGATCAAGAATCTGACAGACTACGGCGCGTTTGTGGATCTCGGTGGAGTGGATGGCCTGTTGCATGTGACTGACATGTCGTGGGGTCGCCTTCAGAACCCTGGTGAGCTCTTCAGAGTCGGCGACACGATTCAAGTCAAAGTATTGAAGTTTGATCGCGAACGCGAGCGCGTCTCGCTCGGTTATAAGCAGCTGCTGCCTGATCCCTGGTCGAGTGTGGAAGAACGCTTTGTTGTCGGCACGAGAGTCCCGGGCCGCATTGCCAGCGTTGCCGACTACGGCGCGTTCGTCGAACTTGAGAATGGTGTCGAGGGTTTGGTCCATGTTTCAGAGATGAGCTGGTCCAAGCGAGTGAAGCATCCGGGCAAACTGGTAAATCCGGGCGACGCTGTGGAAGTGGAAGTGTTGAGCGTGGATCCAAAGGGCCGCCGCATCAGTCTGGGCATGAAACAGATTCAGGACAACCCCTGGCAGACCTTGCACGAACGCTATCAGGTCGGAACGCGTGTTCATGGCCGAGTGAGAAATCTGACGGACTTCGGCGCCTTTATTGAGATCGAAGATGGCGTCGATGGTCTGGTCCACGTTTCCGATATCTCCTGGTCCCGGCGAATCAAGCATCCGAGCGAGATGTTGAAGAAGGGTCAGGAAATCGATGCCATCATCACCAGCATCGACGCAGAGAATCGCCGGCTTTCACTTTCGATCAAGGACCTCGAACCCAATGCCTGGGACCGCTTTATCACCGAACATCAACCCGGCAATGTGGTTCGTGGGAAGATCGCGCGCTTTGCCAACTTCGGCGCCTTCGTCGAGTTGAACGACGGTCTCGAAGGACTCTGTCACATTTCGGAGCTTTCTGACGAGCGAGTGGAGAAACCCGAGGATGTGGTCCAGCTCGGCCAGGAAATGGATTTCAAGATCCTCCGGATCGACGCTGAAAACAAGAAGATAGGTTTGTCTGCGCGCGCAGTCGGCAAGGAAGATGAACCCATCATCGATACCAAGATCTATTCATCGCAAGCCGGAAGCGGCATGGCATCCCTGGGCGAGCTTGCTGATTTTGGTCTTGGCAAACCTCTGTCAACTCCGCAACCTGAAACCGCTCCCGAGCCGGAGGCCAAACCTGAAACTGCGACGGAAGCCGCTCACCGAGGAACTGAAAGCAGAACCCGAGGCTGAAGTCTCCACCGAGGCCGAAGCAGCACCCGCTAGCGAAGCCGAAGTAGCGCCTGCTAGCGAAGCCGAAGCCGAAGCCGAAGCTGAAACGGAAGCAGCGGCAGCCACGGATGCTGAAGTGCCCGCTGAGTCAGATGGGGACGCGGAATCCAAGTCGGCGGCTGAATAGAACGTCTTTTCACGTCGGAGAATGTTGCCGGACGAGTTTGTTTTCTGATAGTGTACCAAGCCGAGCACACCTCGTAAGTCTTACATACACAAGTCTTTGGTTTGCAATTCGCGCTGGTTGGGCCACTGGCCCCTGAGGTGATTGATGACAAAAGCGGAGCTCGTCGAAGACGTCGCCGAAGCGGCTGAACTTACTAAGAAGGACGCCGAGCGACTAGTCGAAATCGTTTTTGAAAGCATTATTGAAACATTGAACCAGGGCGAGAAGATTGAATTGCGTGGGTTCGGCAGTTTTCGGGTGCGCGAACGCGGCGCTCGACGCGGCCGGAATCCGAAGACTGGTGATCCGGTGAGCATTCCTGCGAAACGTGTCCCCTACTTCAAGCCCGGCAAGGAACTTAAGGAACTGATCAACGGTGATAGTTCCTCTGCTTCAGCCGCTGAGAGTTCAACAGCCACCAGCCCTGACGACGGCCGTCAACCTCCCATCATGTAAGCCTGCAGAGGCGGAGAGCTCAAATGGAGAGGCTCTGGAGTCCCTGGCGTTACGAATATATCGCTTCCGGCGCCGACAGTTCAGTAGCTCCCGGATGCGTTTTCTGTAATATCCTGGCCGATCCTCAGCACGATCAGGACAACTTCGTTCTCCACCGAGCCTCAAACGGTTTTGTCGTTCTCAATATCTTTCCCTACATCAGCGGTCACTTATTGATAGTTCCCAACGAACACATCGGGGAACTCGACGCTGCCAAAAAAGAAACTACGGACCAGCTAATGGATCTTGCCAAGCGCTGCCAGACTGCATTGCGCACCGTTTATAAACCTGAGGGCTTTAATCTCGGCATGAATCTGGGCAAACCCGCGGGCGCCGGAATCGTGGACCATATCCATATTCACATTCTGCCGCGATGGACCGGCGATTCCAATTTCATGTCGACCATCGGCGAGACGCGCGTTATCCCGGAAGATCTTCCCACCACCTATGAGAAGTTGCGAGCGATCTTCTAATCGACTCGGAACGACTCGTCAATTTCACACTCACGAACTCAGTCACAAACGGAAAAAGGGAAATGGACGTGAGGCTCGATCGCATGCCATTGCTATGTTCCCCAGACTTATCGTTTCACTGCGGTGCGATTGATGGCTTCGTCTTCAACTTCGCCCGCCTCGTTGATAGGAACGTCATGTGCACTGCTGTAAGTGATGCCGCGTTCTTCGCTGTCGAGGTCGCTGGCGGGCATGGTTGTTAGCGCGGAAAGTGGTCCGGTAACTGCTGCGGGGTTGAATCCCGGGTAGTCGATGCGGGCATGATAGATGGCTGTTAAGGCGCTTATGATCGCTTCGCGAATCGTCGTAAGTTGCTTGAGTGTCAGGTCGCATTCATCAAGTTGTCCGTCAGTGATAATTGCATCAACGATCTTCACGACAATCAGACGAATATTCTGAGGATCCGGACGCGCGAGCGAGCGGGCTGCAGCTTCGCACGAATCTGCCAGCATCATGATTGCCGCTTCTTTAAACTGCGGTTTAGGTCCCGGATAACGGAAATCCTTTTCGTCGATCACCTCGCCGGGTTTTGCTTCACTCTGCGCCTTGCGCAGGAAGAAATGCAGGGTTCGCGTCCCATGATGCTGGGGAATGAAATCCGCAATCTTCTTTGGCAGTCCGATCTCTTTTGCCAGCTTCATGCCATACGTTACGTGGCTGGTGATGATGCGGGCGCTCTGTGAGGGCCGCATGTGATCGTGAGGATTCTCGCCCTGCTGATTTTCTACAAAATACTCAGGCGCGGCGACTTTGCCAATGTCGTGATACAAGGCGCCGATTCGCGCCAGAAGTGGATTTGCGCCGACAGCCCGCGAGGCGTCTTCTGCAAGTTGGCCCACAGCGTGGGAATGTTGATTTGTGCCGGGAGCCCGCAGGGCCAATTGGCCCAGGACGGGCAAGTCGGCGTTTGAAAGTTCGAGCAGCTTAACGTCGGTGAGAATTCCAAACAGTGATTCGTTTACCGGCAAACCTCCTGCAGCGAAAATCGCCGTCAGTAATCCACCCGCGAACCCACATCCAACTGCCATCAGCACTGACTTAAACGAGAATCCCTGTTCGGCGTAAGCCAGGAGCGCCAGGGCCATGATGGCATTGATTACGCCGACAAACAGTCCCGCCAGCGTAACACTCTGCCGCTCGCGATATCGCCCAATACCATAAACAGCAGCGGTGCATGAGATCATCGCAAACAGTGCCATCTGGATCCCGGTCGGAGCGATCATGCCGGCAAACAAGGCGGTCACGAGCCCGGTAAGAAATGCCAGTTGGGTATCAACCAGCATCACCACCAGCAGCGTGGCCGCAGCAAATGGAATCGCAAAGTTCCAAATGGTGGGATCGTCAAACGGAGCGATCTTCCTGCTGTTTGCCACGCTATCCGCGAGCGTAAACCCGACGCGCATCAGCGCAGTCTCGACTACGATTGCAGATCCAACCAGGGCAAACGCGCGCGTCTTGGTCAACGAAAGAGCCGAAGCCGTACTCCGATGCTCCGTAAATTTCCAGACTGCCCAGTAGATGGCGAAAACAATTATTAGCAATCCGATCAGGTGATGCCACGGGCGGCCGGCGTTACCCAGTCCCTGCAACGCGGCCAATTGGGGCAGCATTGCCGGCGTCACCGTGTCGCCTTCACGTGCGACTACCTGGTTTCGTTTCAGCGATATTCTGACCGGAGGAATTTTGTTAGCTTCGTTCTCACGCGCGGTGGTGGTTGCAGTTTGATCCAGCACGACGTTCGGGCGAATCAGAGGGAGTATTGCCGCGATCAGAGCCGCTTTTTGTTCCTGCGTCCATTGAGGGACATTGCGAAGTTTAAGCTCGAGTCTCCTGGCGCGCTGCGCTTAATGAAAGCATTCTCGTACGCGGCGCCGGCATGATCATTTGCCCCGCCGGGTTGCGAACATCAACCAGGACAATTTCCTGTCCGAGCCGTTCCGCTTCAGCGTCGTCATAGATGTACTTATCGCCGACGTCGCGAATCAGGCGCACAATCAGATTAACGTCTTCATCCGATCCCGCCGTGCCTGCAAGGCGCGCTGCGCTAACGCCTTCAACACCACTCCACGTTACTTCCTTCGCCGGCTTACTCGAGTCTGCCTGCCGCTTCAGATCTTCCATGGCGGCGCGAAGACTTCTCGCTGAACTCTCCCCGCGCGTTGAGTCAAAGTTGAAAATCGGCCGAGCGGTCTCGCGCGCAGCAGTTGCGACGTTTCTCCGTTTCAGAAATATCGATCCCGTTCAATTCCTCCTGCGCGACAATCGTGCCGCGAATGATATCGCCCTCGCGATAGTCTGCCGAAAAGCCAGAGGAGTAATTGGAGAAGAGCAGTGGAGTGGTCACAGCGACCAGAAGTGCAAACCCGATGAGAAGGCGAGTTCTGGGCTTGAACACTTTAAACGGCAGCACCACGTACCTGACGAACTTGTCGCGTACGCGAGTAAACGGAGTTGTGAATCTTGGACGAAGAGCCATGCTACATTATTTGGTCCGCTGATAATTCCCGGTCGCGTTTGCTGTTGCTGCGGCCTCGGCTTTTGATAACTCATTGGTGTCTGGAGAAATTTGATTAGCGTGGTCCGCAGGGACCGGCAGTCCCAGATCGAAAGAAATCAATTCGCCGACTTTCTCGAGCAAGGGTTGCAACGTCTTTTTATCTGTCGCCGCCATCGCTACAACATTTGCCTCCCCGTGTTGAGACAATTGTCTGACCGAGGCCTGGAGCGATTCATCGTCGACGAGATCTGATTTGTTTAGTGCAATTATCGAAGGTATTTGAGCAACGCCGAGTTCTTCCAGGATTCGCCGGACTGATTCGATCTGTTGTGGCCAGCGCGGGTTTGAGACATCAACCAAATGTATAAGCAGCCTGCTGTCTCCAATTTCTTCGAGGGTCGCGCGGAAGGCTGACAAGAGGCCGGGAGGCAGGTCTCTGATGAATCCGACAGTATCGTTAATAATTACTTCGCGCTCCCGCGGCAGCCGGAGCCGGCGCGAGGTCGGATCAAGGGTTGCGAACATCCGCTGCTCGGCAATCACATCGCTGTTTGTTAACGCATTGAGCAGGGTCGATTTGCCTGCGTTGGTGTAGCCCACAATTGAGATGATGGGTAGTTCGTTTCGAGTACGCACCTTGCGTCGTTCCTGGCGTCGTTTACGTTGAGACTCGATATCTTTTTCCAGGCGATTGATGCGGTCGCGAACGCGCCGACGATCCATTTCCAGTTTTGTTTCGCCCGGGCCGCGCCCGCCGATGCCGCCCGCCAGGCGTGAAAACGCCGAATCCTGTCCAGCTATCAAGCGCGGCAAGAGATACTTAAGCTGGGCCAGTTCCACCTGAATTTTACCTTCGCTCGATTGCGCGCGTTGCGCAAAAATATCGAGGATCAATTGGGATCGGTCGATGATTTTCAGGTCCGTGGCTTCGGACAGGGATCGTATTTGCGCGGGGCTTAATTCGCGATCGAAGACCAGCATGTCCGCGCCTAATTGAAGTGAACGAATCAGGAGTTCATCAAGCTTTCCGCGACCGAGCACGGTTCTCGGGTCGATTGCCTGACGCCTTTGGATCACCTGATCCTGCACGACCATGCCTGCCGAACTCGCAAGTTCGGAGAGCTCGGCCATCGACTCTTCCGCCTCGCTTATTGATCCCGTCGTAACGCCCACGAGAATGGTGCGGTCTTTTCCAACTGACTGGCGCGTAGCGTGGCGATTGCGCGCCATCTCATCTTCAAGCGAATTAATCAGGGAAAGAAAATCATCTTCCAGTTGCGACGCCATCGTGGGCGGTAGAAACGCGTAGGTCTCCTGGCTCACGGCGCTCTGCCCGTTGTCGGGACCGAGACTTATTGGCAATAAGTGCGCAGCCCGAACGAGACCCGGGAAACCGTCCGTCGGGTTCACGTCAATGGCGGCCATCAAATCGAGGCGAAGGAGCGCGAGGTCAGTGAGATCGTCCTGCGTCAAGGCTTCACCGCGAAGGTGCGTGTGAACGCAGCGCAATCCGCGAAAGCGATCCACCGCGACGCGTATGCGTTTGAAATCCGGCAGTTGAATGCTGCGATTATCGCCGACCATCACATACTCGACGTGGCCGCTGCGGTCGATCAGAGCTCCGATTTGTCTTCTGGTTTCGTGTGACAACTCCGCCATCTGCCGTGCGAATTCCGGAGTTACGATTTGATGAGGAGGGATTCGCCGGGTGTAGAGCTTTTCTATGCGGCGAAGTTGGTTGGGCTTGAGGCCCGCGGTATTTCCGATTACGTCTTTTATTTTTCAGCGCCTCCTATTGCAGAGTGCTGCAAAATTCGAACTTAAAAACTGGCGACGCGCGCAAATCGCGGGGCGGTTGTGAAATGGATCTGGCTGAAGTTACAGGAGGAGCGTTGCGAGCAGTTGGTTTCCGACGCCGGGAAGGTACTTTGGATTTTGCTCGGCGATTTCGCTTCGCTTATTCGCTTGAGCATTACAATAAGTTGGCTGGCAAGCGTCGAACCCCTGAAGAACAACTATCACTGTGGCGCTTGCGAGGCGGGATTATAGCACAGTGAAACACTGCGGAGACTAGTGTGGCGAGGTGAGTTAGTGGTTCAGTCCAGTCGTAACATGGGTTGCGTGCCGGCACGCGCGAGCTTACCCTGCCGCTCAGCGTCCGTTAGACAGCACAGTAGGCCCGTCGTATCATGAAACGATTTTAACGTGCACTAATCATTGGCTAACGGCCGCCGACGGTCGCCAGCAACGTTTAATATGAGCGAGCAACCACGGATTCTTGGAATTCACCCGGCATATTCCTTACCGGGTGGTGAAGTAGCGATTGATTGCGAGGGTTTGGACACCAGCGATCCAACGCTCTGCGTGGTTTGGTTTGACGATGAGCGCGCGCCCATCGTTGCGCTGTCTCCGGCGCGAGCGTTGGTAATCGTTCCCGAGTTTCGTCACAGCGGAAGCATCGCGGTAAGTCTTGAAAGTGACGGAATACGAAGTGAACCTGTGAACGTGATGGTGGGCCGGCGACTGGCAGAAGACCTTCACCCGGTGTCTAGTCCTGCCTTTGACCCTGACGATGGGTCGTTGTTCGTTACGCGTTCAGGCTCCCGCGGTGAGCATCTGCCGGTCACTCTTTTTCGGATTGATATCAACGGAGAGGTCGCTGAGTTTTCCGGGGACATAGTGAATCCTACTGCGATTGCCTTCGATAGCAGCGGTCAAATGTTTGTGAGCAGTCGCATGGAAGGCACGGTTTATAGGATTACGCCGTTTAAGGAAGCGGTGCCGTTTGCGAGAAATCTGGGTGTGGCCACCGGCATCGCGTTCGATCGTGCTGACACTATGTATGTGGGCGATCGCACCGGGCGTATCTACAAAGTAAACGGTATCGGTGAAGAGACTCCATGGGCCCAACTCGAGCCGTCTGTATCCGCGTATCACCTCGCGATGGGCCCCGACGACGCGTTATACGTTACTGGTCCAACTGTTGCGAGTTTTGATTCGATAGTGCGCGTGGATCGCGATGGAGAAGTCAGCGTTTTCTTCAAGGGCCTGGGGCGGCCACAGGGGCTGACTTTTGATGACGATGGAAATCTCCTGGTCGCGGCGTCGCTTCGCGGGCGGCGTGGGATTGTGCGGATATCTCCCGATGGCATGGAGGCAGAAATGTTTGTCGCGGGAATGAACCTGGTGGGGCTCGCTTTCAGTGCAACGGGCGATCTCGCAATTGCCTCGACGGACGCGGTCTACAGTTTGACTCTGTAAACTGCTTCCGAGATGATTTTTTGACACTCGTTTTCGCGGATGCTAACGTCTTTGTTCTACTGCAAATTACAACGAACACTCAGTGACTGAACAACTAATTCCACAACTTGTGATTTACATGGTAGTGCTGCTGCTTGCCATTTCGGCGCATGAAGCGGCTCACGCCTGGATGTCAGACAGGTTTGGCGACGACACAGCACGCCTCCTGGGCCGGGTTACGCTAAACCCTGTCGCCCATACTGATCCGATCGGCACGTTGCTCATTCCGATAGTTGGTTTCGTCCTCGGCAGCGCCGGCGGACCAAACATTCCATTGATCGGTTGGGGCAAACCCACTCCAGTCAATCCGTTACGATGGCGCAATAAAGATCTGGCTAACGTGATGGTTTCGGTTGCCGGAATTCTGGCCAATCTCTTTATCGCCATTTGTGCGTTTATCATCATCAAGGTGTTGCTCATGACGGGGTGGTGGTTCACTGAAGGTTCGTTGCAGGAGCCAGTGCGGTTGTTTCTCGGGATGCTTTTGACAATGAATGTCTCGCTCGCTGTTTTTAATTTATTGCCGTTTCCTCCGCTCGATGGCAGCAAAATTTTGGAGACCTTTCTTCCTGAGAGCGCGCAACCGGTGTTGGCATTGATGGAACAGTATGGTTACCTCATCCTGATGGCATTAATTTGGGTGGGCTTCTTTGGGGCAATCATCCGGCCGATCATGTCCATCGTTTATTACCTGTTGCTACTCGGAGTTGAGGGATAGACCAAAACGGTCCAGTACGGAATCGAACACGAATGTCCAAGAGAATTTTTAGCGGCGTGCAGCCGACCGGCAATATTCATCTGGGAAACTATCTTGGTGCACTGCGTAATTGGGTTGCGTTGCAGCGCCAGTACGAAAGCTTCTTTTGCATCGTTAACCTTCACGCGATTACAAGTCCTCAAGATCCGAAACTCCTGGCCCAGCAAACCAAAGAGCTCGCCAGGATTTATCTTGGTGTGGGCATTGATCCGGCGATCTCGACGATCTTCATCCAGTCAGACGTAGCCGAGCATGCCGAGCTAACCTGGATTTTGAATTGCGTTGCGCGAATGTCTGAGTTGGAGCGAATGACTCAGTTTAAAGATAAGGTTCGTAAACAGCAGGCGAATGTGGGCGTTGGAGTATTCGACTATCCGGTGTTGATGGCTGCTGACATACTGCTCTATCAAACGGACCTCGTGCCTGTGGGCGAAGATCAAAAGCAACATCTGGAGCTGACTCGCGACGTGGCCATACGCTTTAATCGCGACTATGGCGAAACGTTTCGTGTGCCGGAACCTTTCATTCCGAAGGTGGGCGCACGCATCATGTCGTTATCTGATCCGGCAAAGAAGATGTCGAAGTCAGATGACGACATCAATGGCAGTGTCATGCTGCTCGACGATGCAGATGCCATTCAGCGAAAATTCAAGCGTGCGGTGACAGATTCCGGAACCGAGATCAGATTCGACGCGTCACGTCCCGCAATTACGAATCTTTTAACCATCTTTCAATTGCTGACTGATCAAACTCCGGAGCAGATCGAGGCCCACTTCGCCGACAAGGGATACGCGCAACTGAAACAACAACTGGCCGACGCCACGATTGAGTTTCTGCGCCCGCTGCAGCAACGGGTGCGTGAGATCGACGACGTCGAGCTCGCGACGATTTTGGACAACGGACGTCAAAAGGCGCAGCAACTGGCCCAGCCAACCCTCGAACTTGTGATGGAACGAATGGGTATCTCAGGCGCTCGAAGAACGACCCGACAACCGGCGACAACGTAAATGGACGAAACGGCAAAAAAAGAGTCTTCCGCGGCAGACACCTTTACCGATAAGGCGGGCGAGTCTGTTGAAGTCCCGGCCGGCTCGGTTAGCGTCACCGGATCGTCGCCCGAGATCGTTTCTGACAACACTACTGACGATCTAAAGATCGTAATGGGGGATTTTGATGGCCCGCTGGATCTATTGCTCCACCTGATTCGACAGGAACAGGTCAACATCTACGACATTCCGGTAGCCCGAATTGCCGACGAATACCTTCGATATCTGCAGGCTATGCAGGAACTTGATATCGCTGTCGCCGGCGATTTCCTGGTGATGGCGGCGACGCTGATTGAACTTAAGACCAAGATGCTTTTGCCGCGCGATCCTTTTGCGCCGGCAGAGGAGCAGGATGATCCGCGCAAGGATCTAATCGATCAGTTACTGGAGTATCAGAAGTATAAGGCTGCAGCTCAAATGCTTTGGTCGCGCGCGACCGTGGAACGTGCTGTTTTCAAGCGAGCTGAAATAGAGACTGACAAGAACAATCCGGAAGTTACGGTCGGGTTGTTTGACCTGCTCAAAGTGTTTCAGGAAATCCTGGCGCGTCACAAAGAAGAAGTGATGATGGAGATCGGTCGGGAAGAGATTTCCATGTCCGAGATGCTGGAGCGACTGAGAAACATGGTGATGTCGGCGGGCGAATTGAATCTGCGCGTATTTTTTGAAAGGGCGCGCTCGCGTCGGGAGTTGGTCGTCGCGTTTCTGTCGGTCCTTGAGCTCGTGCGCACAACTGAAATCAAGTTGCTCCAGAAACAGACGTTTGGCGATATTGTCGCCCGCATTGCCAGTTAGTAACTGACCCCTGAGAAAACACGATGACTGAAGAGACAGCAAACGCCAAGGAAGAAGAACTGGATGAGGCTGCGCTTAACGAGGAAGCAAGCAGGGAACTCGCGGAACTCGTAGCCGCCGAATCCGATGCCGCGACACCGGAGGAGTCTGGTGACGACTCCGAGGTCTATGCCGTGCAGAGCTCGGCGGAACGACTGGCGGTGGTCGAGGCGCTTATTTTTGTCTCCGAAGAGCCGCTAAGTGCGAAGGCAATCGCGAGCGTGTTGCGAGAAGATCGTCAGCTTATTGAAGAAGCGATCGCCGACCTGGCTAAAGAATTCAACGCGAGAAACGGTGGATTGCAGCTGCGTGAAGTTGCGGGTGGTTGGCAATTCGCAACCCGCGCCGAGTATCACGAACACGTTCGGGCGTTTCTAAAATCCCGGCCCAGTGCGAAGTTATCGATCGCTTCGCTCGAAACACTGGCAGTGATTGCGTATAAACAACCGGTAACGGTTCCGGAAATTTTGGAGATTCGCGGCGTCCAGTCGCCTTCATCCATCAAGACACTCCTGGATAAGAAACTGATTGTGGCGAAAGGGCGGAAGGAAACTGTTGGACGTCCTATGATGTATGGAACGTCGAAAGAATTCCTGCTGCAATTCGGACTCAAAGATTTGACGGAATTGCCGAGCGTGGAAGACTTCCAGGATTTATCAGGCGGATGAGAAGTAGTCGCCAGTCGGCAGCAGCAGTCGGCACGACACCGATGACCAGGCTGTGGATAGCGAGTGAACAATTGGAAGCCACCAATGGTGGCCTGCCGACTGCTCACGCCGTTTGCCGACTGAGGTAAGTTATGCAGGAAAGATTACAAAAGTTAATTGCAGCGGCTGGAATTGCGTCGCGGCGCCACGCCGAAGAATTGATCACGGCCGGGTTGGTCACGGTGAATGGCAAAGTGGTGACGGAGCTTGGCACGAAGGCTGACCCAAACCAGGATCACATTAAGGTTCGGGGCAAGCTCATCAATCCATCGCTGCAACGGCGCGAAAAAGTCCATGTGCTGCTCAACAAACCGAAGGGATATCTTTCGAGTGTTTCCGATCCGGACAAGCGGCCAATGGTGACGGAACTGTTACCGCCCTCGCTGGGCCGGCTTTATCCAGTGGGCCGTCTCGATTTCAACACTGAAGGATTACTGCTGCTGACCAATGACGGCGACTTCACAAACTTCATCACTTCAGCGCGCAACCGGATCGATAAAGTCTATGAAGCCAAGGTAAAAGGCGTTCCACCTGAGCCGGCAATTCAGAGACTTCGCCGCGGGGTCACGCTCGACGACGGTACGAAAACCGCGCCTGCCAAAATCAGGAAGATTGGTGAAACTGAAACCAACACCTGGTTTGAGATTTTGCTGCATGAAGGCAAGAACCAGCAGATCCGCCGTATGTTTGATCTCATCGGTCACTCGGTGATCAAACTAAGGCGCTCGCGGATCGGAAATCTTAGAGATGATGAATTGAAGCCTGGCCGGTGGCGGCATCTCACCGAAGATGAAGTAAAACTTCTCACTCGCAGTCAACCCAAAGCCAAAGCCCGACCCGCGCGCAAGTCCGCGACCCCCGGTCGAGGTTCACCGCGCCATTGAGGTAGAATGGAAACCATTCAAGCAGTTTAGAGTTCAAACTTTAGTTTGCATTCGACGACCAGCAAGCTAAAGCTTGAACTCTGAACTGCTTGAGTCTCCGCGAAAGAAAGTGTTATCGCGGTGCACGGTCGCTCGTTTTCCGTCAATAGTTGGTTTTCAATCAGGGAACACGAATGGAATTTGAATTAACCGAAGAACAGAAACAGATCAAGATGAGTGTGCGCGAGTTTGCGGAAGCAGAGATCGCGCCTCACGTGATGGAGTGGGATGAAGCGCAGCATTTCCCCATCGAACTTCAACCAAAGCTCGCTGAACTTGGATTGACCGGCGTTATCTTTCCCGAAGAGTACGGCGGAGCCGGAATGGGCTATGTCGAATACGCCACCATCATCGAAGAGCTTTCGCGAGTTGACGGTTCGGTAGGTATCTCCGTGGCGGCGCACAACTCGCTTTGCAGTAATCACATATTCCAGTTTGGCACCGAAGCGCAGAAGCAGAAAGTATCTTGTGCCGTTAGCCAGCGGAAAACATTTGGTGCGTGGGGACTAACCGAACCCAGCGCTGGTTCTGACGCATCCGGCACGCGGTCCACTGCCGTCAGGCAGGATGGCGGCTGGATCGTAAATGGATCAAAGAACTTCATAACGCACGCCATTCATGCAGATACGTGCGTGGCAGTTGCCGTCACGGATCGGTCGAAACGAAGCAAGGGCATCTCGGCATTCATTTTCGAGAAGGGAATGAAGGGGTTCTCGCCGTCGAAAAAGGAAAACAAGCTGGGACTTCGCGCCTCGGAAACGGCCAGCGTCGTTTTCGAAGATTGTCTTGATGCCGGACGAGAATCGCCTGGGCGAAGAAGGCCAGGGCTTCGTGAATGCGATGGAGATTCTCGATGGCGGCCGAATCTCAATCGCTGCGCTCGCCGTGGGAATTGCCCAGGGCGCCTACGAATCTGCGGTCCGTTATTCGAAAGAGCGCCAGCAGTTTGGTAAACCGATATCGGAATTTCAGGCGATTCAATTCAAGTTGGCAAACATGGCGACGCAGATCGACGCGGCGCGTTTGCTGATGTATCGCGCGGCCTGGATGAAGGACACGGGACGGAAGGTCACGAAAGAATCGTCGATGGCTAAGTTATTTGCTTCAGAAGTGAGTGTGAACGTCTGCGAGGAAGCAATTCAGGTCCATGGTGGTTACGGCTATACGAAAGATTATCCGCCGGAAAAATATTGGCGCGACTCGAAACTCTGCACGATCGGCGAGGGAACTTCGGAAATTCAGAGAATGATTATTGCGCGTGAGATTCTCCAGCGGGCCTTGTAGTTTTGCGCAGACAGGTTGTTTCAGTCTTTGTCTGCGTTTCCTCTGTGTCCCCCGCGCCTCCGCGGTTAGTATTTGCTGAGTCATCATTCACCGCAGAGACACAGAATACGCAGAGGCTAGCTCGAAAACGATGAGTCCTTCGACGAACACAGACAGCAACGGCAGGAACGCGTCGTTGGTCGAGCGCGTTTCTGCGGGAGACATCCGGGCGGTGGCTCGCGCAATTTCAAAAGTCGAAGATCTTTCAAAAGATGCGGCGGATTTGATGAAGCGGATCTTTCCGCTGACGGGACGCGGACTGGTTATCGGCATCACGGGAGCCCCTGGCGCGGGCAAGTCGTCTCTCGTGGATAAGCTGGCGTTGCACTACCGACAACAGGGCGAACGCGTAGGAATCGTTGCGGTTGATCCCTCGAGTCCGTTTTCCGGCGGCGCAATTCTCGGCGATCGCATCCGCATGCAGCAACTGGGTCTGGACCGCAATGTTTTCATTCGCTCGATGGCGACGCGCGGCAATCTCGGCGGGCTGGCCCGGTCCACAGTCGATGCGGTTTCCATACTCGATGCCGCCGGTTACGACAAAATAATTATTGAGACTGTGGGCGTCGGTCAGGACGAGGTTGAAATTGTTAAAGCTGCGGACATCTCGGTGGTGGTTCTGGTTCCCGGTATGGGTGACGATATTCAAGCCATCAAAGCCGGAATAATGGAGATTGGTGACATTTTTGTAATCAACAAAGCCGATCGAGAGGGCGTCTATTCGACCGAGAAAGAGCTGGAGGCTTTGCTGTCGCTGGCGATGCGCGAAGACTCCTGGCATCCGCCAATCGTTAAGACTGTCGCCACTGAGGGCGCGGGAATCGTAGATCTCTCCGCTGCCATTGAGGGCTACCGCAGCTTTGTCGGAAACGCCAAATTTGGCAACGCCAGACGGCGGGCTGTTGCGCGCTGGCGGATAGTTGAGTTGCTCCGCGAACGCCTGGTGGCGCAAACTTTGGAATCTGATGCCGCCTCCGAGCTGCTTGATCGATTGGCCGGTGAAGTTGCCAGTCGGCAAAGAGATCCTTATTCTGCCGTAGAAGAAATTCTGGCAGTTGACTCTGGAGTGTAGAGTCGGCGTCTCCAGTCGCACCGGAGCCGGCCTTTATAGTAAACAAGCGCCAAGACGCGAGAGATCGTGACCTGCGACTCAGGACTCGAGACTTACGTATGAAGGTCGATCACATTGGAATCGCCACGCCCCAACTCGACGAGGCGCTCGCGCTTTGGCAGGATGCTTTAGGGCTGACCCTGGATCACACCGAGGAAGTGACTGATCAGGGCGTTAGGGTGGCGATGCTCGCTATCGGGGAGACGCATATTGAACTGCTGGAACCCCTGAGTTCCGGTTCTCCGGTGGGAAGATTTTTAGAGAAACGCGGCCCCGGTATACATCATATCGCGGTGAGCGTATCGGACATTCGCGCAACGCTGGCCCAACTGAAAGAGAAGGGATTGCGCTTGATTGACGAAATCCCGCGCGTGGGTGCGGGTGGATGCCTCGTCGCATTCGTTCACCCGTCGTCGGCGAATGGCGTGCTGCTGGAACTCGTGCAGCACGGTTAGATTCATTTTTGAAAGGACAACTATTTTGACTTCAATTACTAAAGCATTAATTGCTGCCGGGCTGGCGGTTGTGTGTGCCGCGGCGCTCATTGTCTGGCAGGTGAAATTTAGGAAATCAGATTCACTCAGTGCACTCTCGGCCGACGACATGGCATTGATCGCGGAGGATCAACCGCCGCAGTTTCGTAGCCGTCTCGCCACGGACGCTGAAGCGCGGAAAAGTTTTGCCGACGACCTCAAGAAATTGTTGGCCGTTGCCGAAGAAGCCCGCGCCAAAGGGATTGCGAACAAACCGGAAGTCAAACGACAGCTCGATCTGGTTCGCTCGGTCGTGGTTGCGGAAAACTATTTCAAGTCGCAGGGAATGACGGGCGCCAACGGTCCGAATATTTCCGAGCAGGAAGTGGAAGAATTCTTCAAGCAGCCCATTAACCAAACGAAGTTTGACCAGTTTATCAACGACGCCAAGGCCAAGAATCCCCAGCTCGCTGGTGGTCCAATTCCGGAGGAGCAACTCAAACAGGTCAAGCGCCAGTTGGGCCAGGTATTAATTGGCGAGCAAAAGGCAATTGCTGCCGGCTCCCATAAGCAGCGCAAAGTGGATCTCCAGGTAAAACTCGAACAGGCGCGAATTCTGGCGCAGACTTATGCTCAGGAGCAGTTGGCGGAAAAGATGAAAGCCACCGACAAAGAGGTGGACGATTACTTGACCGCGCACCCTGAGCTGGACACCAGTAAGCAGAACCGCCCCAAAGCCGAGGAGATTCTGAAGCGAGCGCGAGCCGGTGAGGATTTTACGAAACTGGCCAAAGAGTTTTCGACTGAGCCGGGCGCGAAAGAGAAAGGCGGCGACCTCGGTTGGTTTGGGCATGGTCAAATGGTGCCTGAGTTTGAACAGGCAGCGTTTGCGTTAAAGCCGGGTGAAATCAGCGACATCGTCGAGACGAAATTTGGTTACCACATAATCAAGCTCGAGGATCGCAAGACTGAGACGAAGGAAGGGAAGCCTGAAGAGCAGGTCAAGGCGCGTCATATCCTGATCGGCGTTTCCGGCGACGCGGACAATCCGTTTGCGCCGCCGCAGAGCCCGAAGGAGAAGGCGCGCGCAGCGGTCGAGCAGGAGAAGCAGAAGAAAGTGTTGGACGACATTGTTGGTCGGTCACACGTAACGGTGGCGGAAAACTTCCAGGTTAAAATGCCGGAGCCGCAACCGCAACAAGGTCTCCCCCCAGGATTTCCTGGCAGCGAAGCGCCTCAACCAGGGCAAGCGCAGCCAGTTGAACCCGTGCCGAATCCGCATCAGCAGCCGGCGGATCCAAAGAAGAGTCAGCCAAAGCCGCAGAAGTAACAGTCGGGCATACATTTATTTGGCCAGAGTTTGAAAAAATCCGATTCGCGTAATCACACTAACTAACACGAAATGTTTCTAGTGTCTTTCGTGGATTTCGTGGATCGCTTTAGTAATGCGGCGCTAAAAGCGTTGCAGAGATTACTGGAATGCAGTTTGGTGATTACCGTGTAGAGGTGGTTCCCGACACGGAGTTTTGGCTCGATGGTGGCGCGATGTTTGGCGTAGTGCCGCGCACGCTTTGGGCCAAAGTGTGTCCTCCCGATCATGAGAACCGGATCAGAATGAACATGAACTGCGTGTTCATCGATACCGGAGCTGAGCGGATCTTGATCGAAACCGGAATTGGAGAGAAGTGGACTGAAAAACGCGCGGGAATGTACGGCATCACCCGTCGTCGATCATTCGCTGAGTCGTTGCGTGCGCTTGCCGGAGTGACGCCGGAAGATATCACCATCGTCGTCAATACCCATCTTCACTTCGATCATGCCGGCGGTAACACTGTGCTTGATGAGAATGGCGCGGCGGTTCCCGCCTTCCCCAACGCGCGTTACTTCATTTCCAAAGCCGAATTGGAACACGCCGAAGCGCCGAGCGAGCGTGACCGTGCCAGTTATTTGCCGGACAACTGGCAACCCCTTCGCGCGACTGGGCAGATGGAATTGAAGGACGCGGATTATGAAGTGGCGCCCGGGCTGCGGATGCAAACTGTTGCCGGTCACAATCGGTCGATGCAGTGTTGGCGGTTGGATAAAAACGGGGAGACGATATTTGGTTTCGCCGACCTGGTGCCGATGCGCGCACACGTGCCGTTTGCGTGGATCATGGGATACGATCTTTTTCCGGTCGAAACGTTGGAAGTGAAGAAAAAAATATTGCCGCAGGCGGCCCGCGAGGGTTGGGCTTGTTTGTTTTACCACGATCCGGATGAGCCGCTGTGTAAGCTGGTTGACGATGCTGGAAAGCTTCGCGCGGTGCGCTACCCGAACTGAGGCATTCCGCAGATTACGCAGATAGCGCAGACCGGAAGTCAATGACTGTAACGTGCGATTTTGAAATCTGAGTAATCTGCAAAATCTTTGGATAGTTTATTGGAACGAATTCAAATGCAGCGAGCAAAAATTGGAATCATCGGCGGCAGCGGGCTCTATCAGATGCCTGAACTTCAGGATATCGTGGAGATCGCGGTCGAAACGCCTTTCGGATCACCGTCAGACGCGTTCATCGTTGGCACCCTCGAAGGCCAGCGGGTGGCTTTTCTTCCGCGTCACGCGCGCGGACACCGTTTCACGCCGACCGAGGTCCCGTTTCGCGCAAACATTTATGGAATGAAGGTGCTGGGTGTTGAGCGCATTCTGTCGGCCTCGGCCGTCGGCTCGTTGCAGGAGCAGTATGCCCCCCTTGATATGGTGATTCCGGATCAGTTTTTTGACCGCACTCGAGCGCGGGCACGCGAATCAACTTTTTTTGGCGAGGGAATTGTTGCCCACGTAGCCTTTGCTCATCCCGTTTGTAGTGAGTTGGGAAATGTGCTGGAAGAATCCTGCAAGGTCACTGATGTGAAAACGCATCGCGGTGGCACGTATATCTGCATGGAAGGTCCGGCGTTTTCAACGAAAGCAGAGTCGGAGGTATACCGTTCTTGGGGAATGGACATCATCGGCATGACTAACCTGCAGGAAGCGAAGCTCGCGCGCGAGGCTGAAATTTGTTACGCCACGCTGGCGCTGGTTACGGATTACGACTGCTGGCATCCCGGTCATGACGCAGTCACCGCTGACAGTGTTATTGAGTATCTGAACAAGAATGTGCGCAATGCTCAATTAATTTTGAAAGACGCCGTAAGGCAGCTGGCGGGCGAGGAACGCGCGTGCAAATGCGGCTCGGCGCTCGAGCATGCGATATTCACGGCCCCGGATTCGTGGCCGGCGGCGACGCGGACAAAACTTGACGCTATAATCAAAAAGTATGCAGGTTCTTGAACTTTCGGCATCCAAGCTTCTGCTCAATGATGCCAAGCGAGGCGACTTATTGCCTCAGATGTGAAAGGTGATTTATGAAGAAGATTTTTCTTGCCGTTCTGGTTGTTTCGATCGCGTCTCTGGTTTCGGCTCCTAATTCCTATGGGCAGGGCGCTGCCAAGACCGGACCCACCAGCGCAGTACTTCGCGACCCTGATCTTGAAAAAGACTCATTGCACAACCTCGAGGTTGCGCGCCACTATTTCAAACTCAAAAAAGCGTACGTGGCGGCAATCAAGCGTTGCGAAGAGATCGACGCTGGTAACCCAAACTTCGCAAAGATGGATGAAGTGCTCTTCATCGCAGGGGAGAGCAGTTTGCGTCTCGCGGAAAATCGCGGCAAGCAGAAGACAAAAGAAAAAACAGCCGACGAGCTTCGCCAGGACGCGCGCGTTTATCTCTCGCGGCTCGTGGCCGACTTTCCAAACAGCTCGTTTAAACAGCAGGCGGAGACTGATTTGCAAGCGCTGGGCGGTCCGATCAAGCCGGAAGTGCCGAAGCCGTAGTTTGCACTGAGAGATGTGAGTCTTTAAGTTGTCGGAGGGCTGAGGTGAAATCTCAGATTAGAGATTTGAAATCTGAGATCTGAAACTGAAATTTGAAATCTTGAATCTAAGAATCTAAGATCTGAAATGAATCGAAATCTGAAATATGAAGTCTTAATTTGAGATTTGAGATTTGAAATGGTCTGAATCAAACAACCTATGTCCCTACTTGTAGTTGGTTCTGTTGCGTTTGACGCAGTCGAAACGCCATTTGGTAAATGCGAAAAGATGCTGGGCGGCTCGGGCTCCCACTTTTCCATTTCCGCAAGCTTCTTTACTGATGTTCAGATTGTCGGTGTTGTCGGCGGAGATTTTGGCGATGACGACAGGAAAATCCTTGAAGCTCACAACGTGGACCTCAGCGACCTCGAGCGCGTCGAAGACGGCAAGACATTCCGCTGGTACGGAAAGTACGAATACGACCTGAATGTCGCGCACACGCTAAACACAGAGCTAAACGTTTTCGCCGACTTCAAGCCCAAGCTTTCGGAGAAATCAAAGAGCGCGCGCCTGGTCTTCCTCGGTAATATTCAACCTGATCTTCAACGCGAAGTGCGCGAACAAGTTCCCGGCGCCGAGCTCGTGGCGCTCGATACCATGAATCTCTGGATTGATATCGCGCGCGAGTCTCTCCTCAAAACAATAAAAGGCGTCGACGTCGTAATCATAAATGATGCTGAAGCACGGCAACTTACTGAGATTCCGAATCTCATGAAGGCGGCGCGCACCATTTTGTCGTGGGGACCGCGGGCCCTGATCGTGAAACGAGGAGAATATGGCGCCGCCCTATTCACCAACGATAGCTACTTCGCGATCCCGGCATACCCGCTGGAGTCTGTTTTTGATCCAACTGGTGCGGGCGACACCTTCGCCGGCGGTTTCATGGGTTATCTCTCCAGTCAGCCAAAGCTCGACGACGCTGCCATGAGACGCGCAATGATTTTTGGCTCAGTGATGGCCTCCTTCAATGTTGAGGAGTTTGGTACAGCGCGCGTTCAACGACTGACGCAAAACGAAATCAACGAGCGTTTCCGCGCCTTCAAACAGATGACGCATTTCGATGAGATACCGTTTGAAAGAGCAGTTAGCGCCACGTGAAGAGTGAAAGGTGAAAAGTTAGGCGCCATAAGTGGTGAGTGATAGTTAAGGAAGAGATGCTGAGTAGCTTCTTACTTTTCACTTTTAACTGTTAACTGGTTACCCAGGAGGTTCTTATGTTTTGTCCCGTTTGCGAATCCGAATACCAGGACGGCATCACGCGTTGTCCCGACGACGACTCAGAGCTCGTGGCTCGACTAACGGTTGAGAATACCGGTCGCGATTCGAGCGAAGCCAAATTTGTGCCGCTGCATCATCTCGGGTCCCCCGCCGAGGCGGAGATGGTAAACGACATCCTGGTTCAGAATGGGATCCGCGCGGCCGTGCAGTCGGGCGGGTCTGACGCGCTGTCGCCGCTGCTTTCCACTACGTCTCCTGGGGCAACAATATTGGTGGACGAACGCGATTTTGATCGCGCCAGCGAACTCTATGCTGCCTTCTTCGGTGAAGACACGAGTCCGCTAACGGGCTCGACGGCATCGGACGACCTCTGAAATATCTGCTCGAGTTTCATGAACGGCCCACCCGCAGACGCAATCGTAGTTTTCATCACAGCCCCCAGTAAGGCCGAGGCCGCGCGATTGGCCGAGATGCTGGTCGACAAACGTCTCGCAGCCTGTGTGCAGATTCTGCCCGGCCTGGAATCGGTCTACCGTTGGCAAGGCCAAATCGAGCGACAGGAAGAAGTGCTCCTGATTGCCAAGACAGTCAGCGGCAAGTTTGACGATTTGAGCAGGGAAGTGAGCGCGCTTCATAGCTATGAAACGCCCGAGATTGTTGCTGTGCCGATTGTGGATGGGTCTGGGCCATATTTGCAGTGGCTCAGCGCCAGCGTGAACTCTGAGTCTGCGTGAGAGTGTTACGAGTCGCCGATCTCGGACATCAAAGGATTTTCAATCCGCAGTGAGCTTTGACTCTCCACGATAATTCGCACTACCTCGGCAGGTGAATCAGTCAGGTGTAGCCGGCCCAAATCCTCGTCCGTGACCTTTCCATCTCTCAAAGCGTAATCGCGAATCCAGTTTAAGAGTCCATTCCAATAATCCGATCCAAACAGGACCACCGGAAAGTTTCGAATTTTTTGCGTTTGAATCAGCGTCAGCGCCTCGAAAAGTTCGTCGAGCGTACCAAAGCCGCCGGGAAAAATAATGAAGCCGAGGCTGTATTTGACGAACATCATTTTGCGGACGAAGAAGTATTTGAATTTCAATCCCTTGGTCAGGTAAGGGTTGGAGCCCTGTTCGAATGGCAGCTCGATGTTGCAGCCAATGGATCTTCCGCCCGCATCGAAAGCGCCGCGGTTCGCGGCTTCCATGATGCCGGGGCCTCCGCCTGTGATCACGGCAAAACCGGCGCGGGCCAATAATGCCGCAGTCTCCTGTGCGGCCGCGTAGTCCGGATCGTCTTTGCTGGTGCGGGCCGAGCCGAAAATGGAAATGCCTCGGCTCAAAGTCGCAAGTTCGTCAAAGCCGGTGACAAACTCACCCATGATGCGAAACACCCGCCAGGTGTCGGTGTGAGTAAACTCGTCCGGTCCGGGACTCTCAAGCAGTTGCTCGTCCTGCGTCGTTCCGGCCAGGTGTTCGTCAGGTTCTTTTGGATCGGCCATACTTTAGTTTCGGGTTTCGAGTTCCGAGTTTCAAAGTTCAAGTTTCAAATCGGCTTGCAAGCTTTGTGAGTCTTCCTAATTCAGAGGGTAGTCTAGACTCAAAACTCGAAACCCGAAACTCGAACCTCTTCATATCCCCATGATGTTGTATCCGCAATCGACGTAGATAACTTCACCGGTGATAGCGGAAGACATGGGACTACAGAGAAACAGCGCCGTGTTGCCAACTTCGCGCGGCTCAACATTGCGACGCAGCGGCGCTTTTTCGGCAGCGTGTTTGAGCATGGAACTAAAATCGCCGACTCCGCGCGCCGAGAGAGTCTGAATAGGACCAGCACTAATTGCGTTCACGCGAATATTACGCGGGCCCAGATCATTGGCCAGGTAACGTGTGCATGCTTCCAGCGCGGCCTTGGCAACGCCCATGACGTTGTAGCCGGCGACGACCTTTTCCGCGCCGTAGTAAGTCATGCAGACAATGCTGCCGCCGTCCGTCATCAGTGGCGTAGCCGCGCGCGCAAGTTGCGCCAGTGAATAAGCGCTAATCTCAAGGGCGGTGACGAAAGCTTCGCGGCTGGTGTCGAGAAATTCACCGGAAAGAGCTTCGCGCGGTGCGTAAGCGATACTGTGTATCACGAAGTCGAGCCGGCCAAACTCGTCACCGACGCGTTTGAATGTCTCGTCAACTTCATCCTGCTTGCTAACGTCGCAGGGGAGCAAGAGCGAACCAGGCATTGCCTCTTTAGTCAGGCCTTCGACATTTTCTTTGAGCCGATCACCCTGATACGTGAAAGCCAACCGAGCGCCCGCTTCATGCAACGCCTGCGCTGTGGCCCACGCGATTGAGCGTTTGTTGGCAACGCCGAAAACGATTCCGAATTTGTCTTTAAGCATAGGTTCGAAGTATTCAACAAAGTTTGTTTAAAGAGCAAGTGGGTGTGCCGCGCACCCGCACGAACTAATGTTTGAAATGTCTAATCCCGGTGAACACCATGGCGATATCGCGTTCGTCACACGCCGCGATCGCTTCGGCGTCGCGCATGGAACCTCCGGGTTGAATCACAGCGGTTATGCCGTGCTTCGCCGCTTGATCAATGCCGTCGCGAAATGGGAAGAACGCGTCAGAGGCGAGCACGGATCCTGCGATTGGGAGTTGTGCGCGCATCGCGCCAAGCTTCACTGAATCGACGCGCGACATCTGACCCGCGCCAACCCCAACGGTCTGCTGGTCGCGAACATACACAATCGCGTTTGACTTCGTATGTCTGCAGACAGTCCAGGCGAAGAGCAGATCGTCGACCTCCTTCTCTGAAGGCGCGCGCTTGCTCACGACCTGTAAATCTTCTCGCCGCAGCTTATGCATATCTCGCGTCTGGACCAGCATGCCACCGGAGATCTGTTTGTACTCCAGACCCTGGGATGTTTCCGGCGAGGCTACGCGGAGTACACGCACATTCTTTTTTGTGCGCAAGACTTCGAGTGCAGCAGCGTCGTAATCAGGCGCGACAATTACTTCGGTAAATATTTCGACGACGGCGCGCGCCGCCGCTTCATCAACCGGTGCGTTGAAAGCAACAATTCCTCCAAAGGCTGAGGTCGGATCCGTTGCCAGCGCGCTACGATATGACTCCTCAGCGGACGCACGCACGGCGACACCCGCTGGATTTGTATGCTTGATGATCGCGCACGCCAGGCCATCAAAATCAGAGACGAGTTGCCACGCCGCATCGGCATCGACGTAGTTGTTGAATGACATCTCCTTTCCATGAAGTAACTCGGCCTGGGCCACTCCGGCAAAGTCCAACGGCGCATCGAGGAAATTCACCTCATACAGCGCGGCTTGCTGATGTGGATTTTCGCCGTAGCGAAGATCAGTCATCTTAATGAGTGCCAGCTCTTCATAATCAAAGAGGGCTCCTTCGTTGTCGTCGATGGGCTTTCGCACCGAGGGATTCTGAAGATAACTAAAAACGTCGCTATCGTAAGCAGCCGTGCGTAAGAACGCTTGTTGGGCCAGTTCGAAACGATCCTCAAACGAGAGGGCGCCGGAATTCTCCTCCAGCTTTTCTAAAATTGATTCGTAATCACGCGGGTCAATCACTACGGCAACGTCGCGGAAGTTCTTCGCGGCCGAACGAATCATTGCGGGTCCGCCGATGTCGATCTGTTCGATGGCCTCTTCGAGGGTTACCCCTTCGCGAGCGACCGTCTCTTCAAACGGATAAAGATTGACGACCACCATGTCGATCGGATCGATGCCATGCTCACGCATAGCCGCCTGGTGATCCTCGTTATCACGCAAACCCAGCAGCCCACCATGAACGCGTGGGTGCAAAGTCTTCACCCGTCCGTCCATCATTTCCGGGAAGCCGGTTACGTCGGAAACGTCTTTCACTTCGACACCGGCATCGCGCAACGTTTTTGCGGTGCCGCCGGTGCTGATGATTTCGACGCCTAACGCGCTCAGCTCACGCGCGAAATCAACGATGCCTGTCTTGTCTGAGACGCTAATGAGCGCGCGGTCAACCTTGCGCAGACCGAGTTCCTGGTTTTCAGTCATTTAGTTGAACATAAACTTGGTTTTGGAATTTGTTGGACAGATATTCTTGTCCGTCACGGCGTTACTGTCAAAGTCAGGACTGTCAGGAACGCCTGTCGTGCAGGGTCAGCGCGGAACTCTCAACACTTCGCGCGGTCGCTCGACAAAAAAATCCTGGGTCCGCGCATACCCAAAGCGGCCCACCTGATATTCAAATCCGGGCGGCACACTCAATGAGAAACGATGTTTGTTCCCGTCGTTGGCCTTTTCGCCTAAATAGAAACCAAGAAGATACTGACTCTTCAGATCGTCTTCAATTGCCTGAAAGACCGATGTTAGATCGAGTCGCTTTTGGAGCGTGAGAGCTGATTGTGCATCGCCCGCGAGAAAGTATTTACCACCGGTTTTCTCGGCGAGGTCGCGGAAGCCCTTCGCCGGGGAACGTATCGCCAATCGCCCGTCACGAGGCTCGAACAAAGGAAGGTGAATCACGTAAAACGAAACCCGCTTCTGCAGAGCGGCTTCGATTATTGCTTTGGGTTTAATCGTGCTTGTGTTGTCCAAGCCGTCGCTAATGAGTATCACAATGCAGCGCTCAGACCGAACGCGCGTGATTCCATCGAAGGCGTTAAGCGCGGCTGCAGCGGCATTGAAAATTGCGGTGCGCCGGTTTGGTTCAACGGGAAAGTTAAACGCGGCGCGCATGGCGAGGTCATCTCGACCAAACGGCGCGACGAGCGCAGGCGTTTCAGAAAAACGAATAATGGCCACGCGCGATCTTTCGCCGAACCGCTTAAACAACGCGAGGGCCGCATCCCGTTGTTGGGAGATGCTTTCGCGAAGGCTTCCCGATTGGTCGAGGGCGAAAACCAGGGCAACTCGATCGGCTCCCGGATAGAAATACAGCCCGGTAGTCACGCCGTCGTTGTCTTTCAGAGTTAGATCTCGCTCGGTCAGTTTAGTTTCGATTTGGCTGTTCTTGTTTCGGATGCGTACCGGAAAAAGTAGAAGGTCGGTATTTACGCGGACCACTTCATCTTCTGGAGGTTCGGCATCCTGCGCCAAAAGATGCGGGCAAGACAGCACGAGAAGACAAAAAAGATAAATGGAAAAACGAGAGGAATCGTGCCGAACGTGAAGCCCTGGAGGAACTTCTGGGCTTTGTGGCAGGCAGGAGCATGCAGCCTTTCGGCCTAAGAAAAGAAGCGACCGAAAAGAAAAATGCTCAGAATCACGATGATCGTGATGACGATGATTTTGACCAGGCTCATTACTAATTCCTTTAAATCGATGCGTCGACGTGTGGCTAACTCTTGCTCAACGGTCACGGGAGACGGCCCATTGTATGAGCGCCCCAGCGTGACTGTCAACGGAATGGAGACTGCTAAACAGTCGCGGAACCCCTGACAAATTGCGCTATTTCCATCTTTTCAAGCGAGACGGATTACGAGCGGCAGCCTCGGCTGGTTCCGCCTAAATCGCGCTGCGACTCAGAAAAATCGCAGCGCGTAGGTGATCCGAAGCCCCCGACCCATCTCCGGCGCAAACTCCTTAATGAAAGAAAGATGATTGCGATAGAGGCGATTTCCCAGGTTGAAAGCGTTGAATGAAATTATGTGTGCGGCGTGTTGACGAGCAATCAAATACGAACCGGACAAACCAAAAGTCGCGTAGCCTGCGGTCCGAGATTCAGTTGTGAATAGTCGGTTTTGGTCGCTGGCCATCACCACTTCCGGATTCAGCAGCAGACCCTTGTATCTAATCTCGAGGCCGGTCCTCACGCGAAGCGGTGGAATACGGGGCAGCGGCGTGCCGGTAGCAGTAAGTTCGGCGTTCACGTAATCCGCGCCCAGGTTTAGCCAAAGCGCGGGATGAAATTGAGCGTCAAGTCGCGCCTCAAAGCCGGTATAACGAGTTGCTCCCTGACTATACTCGGCAACTATCAAGTCGTCTTCTACGGCGCCAGTGGGAGCGAGGAAAACGAAGTCGCGAATGTGATAGTAGAACCCATTGGCCTCAAAACGCACCCGGTTGGACGAGTGCCGTAATCCAAAATCAAAACCGTCGCCGAGCTCCCGCTTAAGCGTCGAGTCGCCTATCTCGAAAGCCAGATTGCCCGGATGTGGACCATTGTTGTAAAGCTCCTCGAGCGAGGGTGCCCGGTAGGAGTGTGAATAGTTGGCAACGAAGGCGCCGCCTTTCCAGGTCGGAAGGCGAAGGCCGATGGCGCCGGAAAATCCTGTGAACGATCTGCTCGGAAGCAATCCATGCTGCGCAGTTTCCGTCGGAGTGTATCGGTTGGTCTCCAGCCGTGCTCCAAATTGGACCGAGGCACGCTCAAAGTCCAGGGTTTCAAGTGCGAACACCGCGAGCGCGTTATGCTTTGTCGGAGGAGCCAGCGCTTCATCACCAGCTGCTGCGAAATCGCGATGGGAGCCCCAAAACCCGAACCGGCCGGAGAGCTTGTCAACCTTCTTCTGATCGAAAATTCCCTGGAAGATGGTTGTCTTGTTTGTGAAGGCTGTGCCTACTTCATTTGTAAACGAATCGATTTCGGAGTGAGCATAGTCGTTATACTGCAGCGAAAAAGTGCCGGCTTCGATGAACGAACTGTTTTCCTTGAACCCTCCTCTTAATTCCATGCCGTGACGACGCGGGTTGAGAAACACAACTTCAGGATCCACCGCCGCAGCGTCAACCGGAATTCCGTATGTTCGCTTGTTGAAGGTGTAGTTGAAACTGAAAAAACCTTTGGAGGGGTAGTAGCCAAATCCCGCCGAAATATTTTTCTCTCGAGAGAAGGAATTCCGGATGGTGCCGAGTGGCGTTGTGTAATCGCCGGATCTTTGGCCACCGCCGTTTCCCCAGAACAACCACTTCTCCGTGCCATACTCGATGCCGGCGCTGGCAGCCGCCTGTCCGCCGTTCGTGCTGCCAACTGCGGTGACATAGCCATTTATACCCTTGTGGGCGTTGTCATGGCCTGTGACAGCATTGACGACGCCGCCTATTGCGTTACTGCCATACAAGAGTGTCGCTGGCCCTTTGACCACCTCGATTCGTTCGACAGTCAAGACATTCACCGGCTCTGCGTGATCGCCAGATTCAAAACCGAGTCCCCCAACTCTGTTCCCATCCTGCAAAACCAGGACTCGATCGCCGTCAAAACCTCGAATCACTGGACGAGCAGTGCCAGGTCCAAAGCTGCGTTTGGAAACGCCCAACTCGCCGTCGAGCGATTCTCCGAGGGACACAGGACTCTTCCTGGCGAGATCGATGGAACCGATCACTTCAACCGATTGAATTGAGCTTGAGACAGTTTGCTCGGTGCCGGTAGCCGTGACGGTGACTTCCTCGCGCAAGCCGCCAAGCTCAACGCGGAAATCAAGGGTGTTTGGGTTGCCCGCTGTTATTTCGACAGATCGGACTATGTCCGGAACCCGATCAAGATGAGCAATAACGTCGTATCGCCCAGGCGGAAGGTTTTGAAATTCGTAGTTTCCCTGGTCGTCGGTTCCGACAGTTCTCTTTAACTGTCGGACTGTGATCAGCACGTTGTGGATCGGCTGACCGCTTTCACCGAGTGTGACTCGACCTCGGAGTGAAGCGCCGGTCTGGCCCATGGCCGCGGAGCTGAGCAGCGCGCTGAAGATGCAGATGATGGCGAAACGAAAAACTATATTGCAAGCAATGCCTGGAGAAATGTTGATCACGATCGTTACCTCGTCGTCTGGAGAAATACATCGGTTGCCCCACTCAACGGGATAGCCGCCAACAACTGTCGAGTTCGACGCGTTGGCCCAAATCCAGGCGGGTGGAAGCAGTGACGGTTAGACTAGGAGGTAAACGGCGGAGCGCGACCGGAGTGGCTGGTGGCCGCTCTGGTCTGTTGGAGGTCGAAACTGGTTTGAGAAATTAATAGACCGGTGGGCGGAGGAGTAGTGCTGTCGCGTTCTACAATCAGTGAGGTGGAGAAATCCTGATGCAGTTGGCAGATAAGGCATTCACCGCATCCAGTTAAATTGAGATTGGTGGTTGAGTTTGTCTCAGGTTCCGAGAACGCGGCAGTTTGCGCCGGTGATGCAGAGCTAAACACAGCGCTGTGTTTATGGGCTGACGCCACCGTGGTTCCATAAACGATGAAACTGAGCAGCAGGAAGGAGACCACACGCCCAACCGTTGTATGCGGAGTACGGGGAATTCCTTTTTGCTCTCTAGTCACGTTTTTTGGATATGTTAAAGTTCGGATACGCAAAGATAGTAAGGGCGGCGTGGCGTGTCAACCGTTGACTCTGCCAGAGGATGCATTGGATGCTGCCAGGTATTCGCAGCGCAATCGGGGATCTATGGAATTCCTAAGAAGCAAGAATTGTCTCAGCGTCACTACGCTGGGAGCGTTGGTGATGGCTTTCCTGGCCCTCGTCTGTGCGGGTCGAGTTCACGCGCAAAACGTCCGTGCTCAAGTCTCAATCATTTCCAATGCGCCTGCGAAAGTGCGGATTCAGTTGGCTTTGCCAAGCCCGACCTCTGTTTTCTCGTTCAGGAATTCCTACGCGGGCGTACTTGGTTTGGGAGAGCGAATCGAGCGTCTTGACGCCGAGCTGGATGGAAAGAATGTTTCGGCCAGGAAACTCGCACCCGGTGAATACGAAACCGAGCAAAGCGTCACTCGGATAAGTTACGAAGTGAACCTCAGTGGACAAATGCAACCTGGGCAGATGTCACATGTTTCGTGGCTTAACAACACTGGCGGGCTCCTAATGCCGGCGGATTTGCTGCCACGCCTTGGAAGAGACGCCCGTGGCGTTACCAGCGTCGAGTTTGAACTCCCCTCCCACTGGTCCGTCGAATCAAATGTCTCCAAAACGGAAAACGCTTACCAGATGGTTAATCCTGACCATGCAGTTTTCCTGGTTGGACCATCAGTGCGAAAAAAAATCGGGCGCACAGGTGCGACCAACTTTTCGGTGGCCACGTTGGGCCAGTGGCCGTTCTCAGACAACGACGTTCTGAAGATCGGTGGGAAATTGATTGAAGAATATACGAAGGTGACCGGACATCCGCTCAAGAGTGAACCGGTCGTTATGTTATTGGCTCTTCCCGGCGAGACCGGGCCGGAACGTTGGACCGCTGAAACGCGAGGCAATGCGGTTGTGATGTTGCTAGGCAATCGGGCTGAGCCGCAAACGAGTTCTGGCGAAGCTTGGGATTGTGCTGAGTCACGAGATTTTTCATTTGTGGGTGCCCAACGAGTTGGCGCTCGCTGGCGACTACGATTGGTTTTTTGAGGGGTTTACTTTATATCAGGCCTTGCGGATGGCGCTTCGTCTTAAGTTGATTTCGTTCGGCACCTATCTGGAAACCATAGCGCGTGTGTACGACTCATACCTTCGGTCGCCAGAAGCCGATCGTCTGTCGTTGATTGAAGCCTCAGAGCGCCGCTGGACGACTGCGTCGTCACTTGTATATGACAAGGGAATGCTGGCGGCATTTGTTTACGATCTTACGCTGAGAAGCGCGACGAATTGCGAGCAGTCTCTCGACGATGTTTACCGGCAGCTCTTTCGACCAGGTGGCACAGGACACGGAAGCGCAAACGAGACTATAATCAATATCCTGAATCGACCCGCTGCGATGAATTCATTTGGTCGAGAAAATGTCGAAACGGCGGGAAGAATCAATTTGCAACCAGTGCTTTCTTCCTATGGTCTTCAGCTTCGGCCGGGCGGCGCGCGAGGGCAGGGCACGAAGCTCGTGGTGGCAAACGAACTGAACAGCGTTCAGCGAAAAGCGCTTCGCTGCCTGGGCTATCGCGGTTAGGTTTGACGATCGAAGTTGTGAAAAGTCAATTTATGAGAAAAGTTCCACAGAGTTTAGAGGTAGCGGCTTTTGCCTTCTTCTGGTCTTGTGTGCGCTCAGCCTGGGTGCGAGTTGCAGCACGCTGGCAAAACGAAATGATACTGGCGTCATTGTTGCCAACCGCGCGGAGATTCGTAGTTCGACGGCCGTAGTTGCCGCCGACCTGCTTGAAGGTTAATCGAGGCGACCTGGTCGACATCCTCGATGCCCAGGACGTTCAGGATCCAACGGACAATACGAAGAAGGAACGTTGGCTGCGCGTACGCGCGCATGACGAGGACAGCACTGAAGGCTGGATTGAGTCCCGCAACGTCATGCCGGATGAAGTGCTGCAAAACTCCAAGAAACTAGCCGAGGAAGATAAGGACGTACCCACGCAGGCATCGGGTCAACTTCGTGCCAGTTCAAACCTGCGGCTTAGTCGCGGATCGGACGGGAAACGAAAACATCATGATGAGACTGGATAGCGGCTCCAGTTTTGACATCGTGGGATGGAAGCGCGTCCCCAAACCAAAATCTTCAGAAGAGATTGAAAGTGACGTGGCGCCAAAAGCGGGAAGCGCGCAGCCGGGCACGGCTCGAGTCAAAGGCGATCAGGAGAATCAACCGGAGGAAGCTAACGAACTTTGGTACAAAGTGAGGTTGCCGTCTTCGATTTCACCCGCTCCGGCGGGATGGATTTATGGCAAGCAGGTTGAGCTAAAAGTTCCGAGCGACATCATTTTTTATCGGACCGGCCGAGAGTTTGTTGCCTGGCAGCGTCTGGACGGCGAACCTACTGATCCGGATGGCACGTGGAAGAGCAAGGACGCAGCCAGAGACGGAAAGCCCGGGAGCTGGGTGATACTCGAAAAGAGCAGTTCAAATCAGCCACGCACGATTGATGAGCCTGACTTCGATCGCATCTATGTTCTGGGTTACGACAAACGAGACCAGGAACACTACACAGCTTATCGAAGCCCCGATTTGAAGGGCTATCTGCCGTTTCGTGTTGAGGGACGTC
>CAVRTN010000004.1:2555000-3104705 GCA_963724185.1 Pyrinomonadaceae bacterium
TATCCGGGAGTCAGACTACGGGGGCTAAGCTCCGTGGTCGAGAGGGAAACAGCCCAGACCGACAACTAAGGTCCCAAAATCGTCGTTAAGTGGAAAAGGAAGTGGGGAAGCACTGACAGCCAGGAGGTTGGCTTAGAAGCAGCCATCCTTTAAAGAAAGCGTAATAGCTCACTGGTCAAGCAGCCCTGCGCCGACAATATAACGGGGCTCAAACGACGTACCGAAGTTTCGGATTCTTCGATTGCGGAATTGGGGATGCGGAGTGCGGATTGAAAGACGAAGAAGTCTTCAATTCCGAAATCCGCAATCCGAATTCTGCAATCGAGGGATGGTAGGCGAGCATTCTGTAGCTGTGAAGCGGGACCGTAAGGACCGTTGGAGCGATCAGAAAAGACTCTGTCGGCATAAGTAGCGATAACGCGGGTGAGAACCCCGCGCGCCGTAAACCTAAGGTTTCCTGAGTAAAGTTAATCTGCTCAGGGTTAGACGGCACCTAAGGCGAGGCCGAAAGGCGTAGTCGATGGAAATCCGGTTAATATTCCGGATCCTGTAACGTGTGCTGTGGGAGGACGCAGTAGGGTAGGCGAGACGGCTTATGGATGTGCCGTTGAACTCGTCATAGCCCGTCGCTTTGGAAAATCCGGGCGACATCAGGGTAAAGGCAGGGACGAAAGTAGGGGTAAAACCCGAAAAAAGTCGCTGACCCCAGCTGCCAAGAAAATTCTCGTTCAGCTATACACGCGATCAGACCGTACCGCAAACCGACACAGGTAGGTGGGGTGAGAATCCTAAGGCGCTTGTGAGAACTCTCGTTCAGGAACTCGGCAAACTGACCCCGTAACTTCGGGAGAAGGGGTGCCGTCCTCCGGGACGGTCGCAGAGAAATGTCCCAGGCGACTGTTTACTAAAAACACAGGTCTCCGCAAAGTCGTGAAGACGACGTATGGGGGCTGACGCCTGCCCAATGCTGGAAGGTTAAGAGGAGTGGTTAGCCGCAAGGCGAAGCTACGAATCGAAGCCCCAGTGAATGGCGGCCGTAACTATAACGGTCCTAAGGTAGCGAAATTCCTTGTCGGGTAAGTTCCGACCTGCACGAATGGCGTAACGATCTGGGAGCTGTCTTAACGAGAGACACAGCGAACTTGTAGTACCGGTGAAGATGCCGGTTTCCCGCATCTAGACGGAAAGACCCCGTGCACCTTTACTACAACTTGACAGTGGGTTCGGGCAAACGATGCGCAGCATAGGTGGGAGGCTTTGAAGCCAGGCTCTTGGGCTTGGTGGAGCCAACGGTGAGATACCACCCTTCGTTTGTCTGGACTCTAACCTAGCGCCGTAATCCGGTGCAGGGACACTATCAGGCGGGTAGTTTGACTGGGGCGGTCGCCTCCCAAAAAGTAACGGAGGCGCTCGAAGGTTGGCTCAGGCTGTTTGGAAATCAGCCGTAGAGTGTAAACGCATAAGCCAGCTTGACTGTGAGACAAACAAGTCGAACAGGTACGAAAGTAGGAGTTAGTGATCCGGCGGTTCTGTATGGAAGGGCCGTCGCTCAACGGATAAAAGGTACGCCGGGGATAACAGGCTGATCCTGCCCAAGAGTTCACATCGACGGCAGGGTTTGGCACCTCGATGTCGGCTCATCGCATCCTGGGGCTGAAGAAGGTCCCAAGGGTTTGGCTGTTCGCCAATTAAAGCGGTACGTGAGCTGGGTTTAGAACGTCGCGAGACAGTTCGGTCCCTATCTGGTGTGGGCGGAGCAGAATTGAGGGAATCTGTCCTTAGTACGAGAGGACCGGGATGGATCCACCTCTAGTGTACGAGTTATGGCGCCAGCCGTAGCGCTCGGTAGCTATGTGGAGCATGGATAAACGCTGAATGCATCTAAGCGTGAAGCCAGACCCAAGATTAATTCTGCCAGTGAGACTCCTCGTAGACCACGAGGTTAATAGGGTGGATATGTAAGTGCAGTAATGTGCTCAGTTGACCACTACTAATCAGTCCCTTGGCTTGACCATAAAATTTACTCAAGCAACAAATTCGCGCTTGCGCGAACTTGCCCTGGGGAAAAAGGAAACATTCACTATTCGATTCTCTAAGCTCTCTCCCTGGAATTTCAGATCTCAGATTTCAAATTTGAGATTCCCGATCAATAGAGCTGATTGAAAACCTTATATCGGAATATGAGATCTGAAAATTGAAAATCTCAGTCAAGTTTTCCGGTGATTTTGTCGACAGGGTCACACCCGTTCCCATCCCGAACACGGAAGTTAAGCCTGTTGGAGCCGATGGTACTGCACGGGTAACTGTGTGGGAGAGTAGGAAGTCGCCGGGATTATTACAAAGCCCGCTCGGTCCATCCGAGCGGGCTTTTTCCATTTTCAAACCGGCCGCGCCAAAGCCATCGCGGTCGACAACGATACTTCACTTCGCTC
This sequence comes from Pyrinomonadaceae bacterium, assembly GCA_963724185.1. Lineage (GTDB taxonomy): Bacteria > Acidobacteriota > Blastocatellia > Pyrinomonadales > Pyrinomonadaceae > PSRF01. The sequence goes on from CAVRTN010000004.1 coordinate 2,557,433, forward strand.
CCACTTCAGCTTTCCCAGTGTTAATCTAGCTATTCCAGGTTGGCCAATTTCAAATGGATTTTAGTAACTACTTTCGAGCTTCGTCTTACGTCATGGTTGCCTGCGCGACCCTCGCGCTGGTTCTCGCGGGTGGACTGCACGTTGCCCTCGCCGGCATCTTCGCGATCGTAATGGTGCTCGCCTGGATCTGGGAAGGTAAGAGATGGCAACTATCCGAACGCGTTGGCCTCGTCATTGTTTTGCTTTCCGTGCCGCTTTTCATCCTCGACTGGAATTACCAGAAGGCCGTTGGTGAACCGCTGGGACGGACCGGCGTCACGGCCCTGTCGCACCTCATAGTCTTCCTGTCCGCCGTGAAACTCCTGCAGCTAAAGAAAGATCGTGACTGGGTCTTTCTTTACCTGATTTCCTTTTTCGAAGTGTTGCTTGCGGCCGGGCTCAGCTTTAGTCCGGTGTTTCTCGGCACGCTCACGCTTTACCTCCTTTGCAGCGTTTCAACAATTATCTCTTTTGAAATTCACAAAGCCAGACGCACGATTCCTGTCTCCGAGACGCATCTGCTGGTGCCGCCTGATTCGCGCATCTTCAGAAGTGCGCGCCAAAACCGGAAGGGCAGCCGGATCAATGTCGAGACCGGTCGGCTTCCCGTAATTGCCGTGCTGCTCTTTGTTTTGATCTTCGTCCTGGCCTTGCCGTTATTTCTGGTGGCGCCGCGTTCGGGTGGAGCGGCACTTAGTCGTTCGGGTTCAGCCCTTTCGAATTTTGTGGGATTTTCTGAAAGCGTGACGCTCGGAGAGATCGGAAGTCTGAAGAGAGACGATGCGGTGGTAATGCATGTTCGAATCGAAGACCCGCAGCCGAATCTCGACGTCCGATGGCGCGGCGTGGCGCTTGATGAATTTACTCTCCGCGGCTGGAAGAAATCGGCCGAGGTGCGCCGCAGTGAGCGAACCTTCGACGGGCCTGGGTTCACCAGACTGGGAACTACGGTAGCCTTGAATCGCCTGACCACTCAGACAGTTTTTCTTGAGCCGATCGATTCGCCGGTCCTGTTTGCTGCCTCGCGACCCATCGCTATCCAGGGAGACTTCGCCAAGCTGCGGGTCGACAGCGAGGGCACAGTGCAGGTAGCGCGGCACCAATCCGGACGCGCGATGTACACCGCGCTTTCGGACATGACGCAGCCTGACGCGCGATTGCTGAGAGCCGACAAGCAACGCGACCCGGTGACCTTCAGCCGTTACCTGGAACTCCCTCGAGCTCTCGATCCGGAGATAGGCGCGCTGACAAACGCCGTGATAGTGAACGCGCAGGCGAGCAACCGTTACGATATTGCGAAAGCTATAGAGAAGCATCTTCAGCAGGAGTATGGATACAGTTTACAAATGGCTGCCGGCGGCTCCGACCCGTTGTCCGATTTTCTCTTCAACGTAAAGGCCGGCCACTGCGAGTATTTTTCGACTGCCATGGCGGTGATGCTCCGGACGCGCAATATTCCTTCGCGCGTGGTCAATGGTTTTCTTCCCGGCGAGTTTAACGAGGCGTCCGGGGCCTATACGGTCAGGCAAAGCGATGCGCATTCCTGGGTTGAAGTTTATTTTCCCGAATCCGGCGCCTGGGTCACCTTCGATCCGACGCCATCAGCCGGGAGGGTCGTACCGCTGCACACCGGTCTCGCGGCGCAACTGGGAAAGTATGCGGAAGCCTTCGAGTTGATCTGGTTTCAGTATGTAGTTGGCTACGACAAACAGGAGCAACGCTCGCTGGCCGCTTCGTTACAGAGTCAACTTTACGATTTTCGCTATAGCATTGGGCGCCTCGTTCTGGCCATCCGCGCAGTCCTGTCCTCCAGGTTTGGTCTGATTTCTTTCGTTGTAATGACAATCGCGGCCGGAGTTTTGATCAGGTTTGCTGTCCGTCGCGTGCGGCGTTTTGGTTGGCGGCGTAGCCTCCGGATTCGACCAGAGCGTGATACTCCGCAGACCTCGCCGATAATCTTTTACGAACGACTAACGAATCTGCTCGCGCAACGCGGGGCTGAGCGCGAAGCACATCTGACACCGCTGGAGTTTGCACAGAATGTGCAACTCGAACCAGCGCTGGCTATCACTCGCGCCTACAATCGCGTAAGGTTTGGAGGTCAACAACTTTCTGCTGCAGAAGTTCAGGAGATCGAGCGCGTGCTTAGAAGCCTCGAAGCTGCGGACAGATGAAGCATGTTTTGATCACCCTCTCCCGTTGGGAGCGGGAAGGGGAGGGTTTTAGCTTCGCCTAAGGCCCTTCCCCTCATTCCCCTTCGCAAAGGTAAGGGGACGAATACACACATATGAAAAAAGTCGGATTTATAAGTTTGGGTTGTCCTAAAAACCTCGTCGACAGCGAGGTGATGATGGGCCAGTTGAAAGCGAATGGCTACGAGCTTACCGCAGACGCGAGCGAAGCTGACACGGTAGTTGTGAACACTTGCGGTTTCATCGACACCGCCAAGCAGGAATCGATCGACACGATCCTGGAGGCCGCCCGGTGGAAAGAGAATGGGAAGGCAACTCGGCTGGTCGTAGCCGGCTGTCTGGTCGAACGTTATCGAGATGAATTGAAAGCTTCGATACCAGAAGTCGATGCTTTCATCGGGACAAGTCAGATTAACGACATTCTTGCGGTTTGCGATCCGAAAACGGATACGCGCTCGCTCCCAGTCGTTTCACTGGGAAATCAAAGCGCTACCTACCTTTATGATGAGTCAACGCCGCGCGTGCTGGCCACGCCCGGGCATTACGCATTCATCAAGATTGCCGAAGGGTGCGATCGTCCGTGCGCATTCTGTTTCATTCCGCAAATGCGAGGTCATTTCCGCAGTCGCCGGTTTGGTTCGATCGTGGCTGAAGCGCACCAGCTGGCTGAAGAGGGAATCAGGGAACTGATTCTCGTGGCCCAGGATTCTTCGCGCTATGGCGAAGACCTGGGAAAGTTTGATGCTCTCGCGCACTTGTTGCGCGAACTTTCGCACACGGATGGAATCGAGTGGGTACGCGTGATGTACACCTACCCCACGCACATCAGCGACGAGTTTCTCAATGTTCTGGCAGAGGAACCCAAGGCAGTAAAGTATCTTGACATGCCTCTGCAGCATGCTTCGCAGAATGTCTTGAAACTGATGAAGCGCGGTGGCAATCGCACCTCACTGGAGAAGTTGATCAGGCGCGTACGTGAACGTGTGCCCGGAATCGCGGTGCGCACTACCTTTATCACCGGCTTCCCCGGAGAGACCGATGCAGACTTTGAAGAGTTGCTGGCCTTCATCAGGAACGTCGAATTCGATCGCGTCGGCGTATTTACCTATTCTGACGAGGAAGGCACCGGTGCATTTGACCTGCCAAATAAAGTCGAGCCGAAGATCGCAAAACAGCGCCGCGCGCGGTTGATGAAAGAACAGGCTAAGATTGCCAAACGAAAACACAAGGCGATGGTGGGTGAACAGGTAAGGGTTCTGTTCGAGGGCAAATCAAGCGAGACCGACCTCCTCTGGCAGGGAAGAATGGAAACTCAGGCGCCGGACATCGATGGCTGCGTGCTCATCAACGATGTACCCGAAGGGTTGCTCCCGGTGCCGGGAGAGATGGTTAACGTCCTGATTACTGAAGCGCAGGAATACGATCTGGTGGGTAGAATTGTTTAGTTTCGAGTTTTGGGTTTCGGGCTTCGAGTTATAAAAAAGAACCCGGAACCCGGAAATCGAAACTCAAAATTGAAATGGGAATTAAAGAATCGAGCGACGAGCTCAATCCACCGGTAATCACACCCGAGGCGACGGTCGCATCTCCGCAGCCGGCGCGCTCTGCAAAGGATTATCTGGCCCTCGCGATCGCTACCTGCGGTGTGGGATATCTTCCGCTCGCGCCCGGGACGTGGGGTTCGATCGTTGGTGTTGGGCTCTATCTTCTCGTTCGCGGCGCCGCGATGAAGGTCTTCTTCGAAATTGGCGCGCTGCGTAATTTCAATCTGCTTCACATCTATTACGCGGTTATCGCAATTGAATTGGTTGCAGCCGTCGCAATCGCCCTGGTGGGAACCTGGGCGGCTTCACGTACCGAAAGGCTATCGGGGCGTAAGGACCCAGGGAGGGTTGTGGTGGATGAGGTAGCGGGGCAGTTCATTGCGCTCATGCCGGTCCCCTTCATGTTGGCGCCCGCATGGTGGGCAATGATTCTGGCGTTTATCCTTTTCCGCTTTTTCGACATTGTTAAGCCATATCCCGCGCGTAGGCTCGAGGCTCTCCCGGGCGGGCTTGGCATCATGGCCGACGATTTAATCGCGGGAGTCTACGCTGCGCTGGGTGTTATGCTGGCTGTTTGCGCGAGCTGGTTTGTATAAAGGCAGGAGGAGTATGGACGACACTAAACAAGACAGAGCTGAAACTCAAAAAACTACCGAAGAACTTCTGGCAGAGCGCCAGTCAGACGCCACAAACGATGAGACTGTAAAAGATGTCGCGGAGAGTCGCGCGGATTTGGCGCCGGATGAAAACAATCGAGCTGGAGCTATCTCGCCGGACGGCGCGCTGGACGAGAGCGAAGAGAGCGAAGACGCAGGACCGATGTAAGGCAAGGATGAAGGATGAAGGCGGAAGGATGAAGGCGGCGGGCGGAAGACGTAAGACGGAAGACGGAAGGGGACAAGAATTAACCTCCGGTGAGCTCTTATTCAGCCTTCATCCTTCCGCCTTCATCCTTTTCATTATTCCACCGGCATCAGCGTGATCTGCCAGGCGATAAAGGCGATGAACATAATCATGACGCCGAGGATCACGATCACGACCGGTTCCATTCCCAGGTAAGTCTTCTCGTCGCCGCCCTCCATAATATCTGTCGGCACTATCAAATTATCTTTGTCCACCACAATTGCACTAAAACCCGGATCACTCTGCATCTTCATCACGGCTGCCTTGTTCTCGGGTTGTTGTTCAGCGGCGTGCCGATCTTGTTCCTCGAGCGGAGCGAGTTGAGCCGCGAGCCGAGCGGTGTCGCCCTTCTTATGTTTCCGGTGCGAGTGGATTTGCAGCGTTTTTTTTAGATCCATTTTATTTTCTTCAAATAGACATATAGCGCAATTCCTACCACCACCATGGAGGAGAGCGCGAAGACGTAACCAAACCGCCATCTCAATTCCGGCATCAGGGTAAAGTTCATCCCATAAATTCCGGCAATCAGAGTGACGGACATCAGGATTGTTGAAATCGAAGTCAGCCGCTTCATTATCTTGTTCATCCGGTTGCCGGAAACGGAGAGATAGGCGTCCATGGTTGAACTAAGCATGTCGCGCAAACTGTCGATAGTGTCGGCCACCCGGATTAAATGATCGAACACGTCCTGAAAGTAGACGTGTGTTTCTCGAGGAAAGATTGGCTGCTCGCGCCGGAGCATTGTGTTGAACACGTCGCGTAGCGGTGTGATGCTCCGACGCAAGTAAAGCAGTTTCTTCTTGATTGAAAAAATGTCTTCGATAACTTCCGCCCGCCATTGCCCAAAGATTGAATCCTCAAGGTTGTCCATGCGGTCGCTGATGATGTCGAGCAGCGGGAGATAGTCGTCTACGATTCCATCAATCAAAAGATATGCGAGAAGCCCGGAGCCCTGTTCCGCGCGATCGGTCCATTCGTGCCACAGCCTGGCGGCGGTGGCGATGGCCCGAATTGGCCGGCTGTGCACGGTGACGAGATAATTCTTGCCAAGAAATATGTTTAATTCACGGAGCTCCAGTCGATCAGTGGGACCGGCGAGCTCGGCTTCATAGAGCACGATGAAGTAGTAGCCTTCATACTCTTCAACTTTTGGACGCTGGTGCGCGTTGCGGCAGTCCTCAATTGATAGGTGATGAAAGCCAAACTCTTCAGCCAGCGCTTCAAAATCCTGGCTGGTCGGGTCGCTGACGTCAGCCCAGATGACATTCCCATCTGCGATCCGCAACTCGCTAATATCCGCGGCGATACAGTTTTCGGTGAACTCCCGGGTTTTGGTGTTCAAACAAACGGTGGTGATCAACTGAGTCGGTCTCCCTACTAGATGGCCTGTGGCCGGAAAAGTGCGGGTATCTTATAACTTTCCGTTAGCACGACGAAGCAAATAACTTCGGCCGGTGATCGAAGACCGAAGACGGAAGACCGAAGACTGGAAACACCGGACCTGTGGCGTTGTCCGTCATCCGTCATCGGTCGCCGCTTTGGGCATCACAAAACGAAAACCGCTATAATCCGCGCAACCATGGGTATGACAAAAATATTTGTTGCTGACGAAGTCAGCGATAGCGGCCTGCAACCTTTGCGCGATGTGGATTTTGGCGTTGAGAAGCGAACCGGGCTTACTCGCGAAGAATTGATCCTGGCGCTGGCGGATTGCCAGGGACTGGTGGTGAGGAGCGAGACGAAAGTTACGGCTGAGGTGATGGACGCGGCCACCGATTTGAGGGTCATCGGACGAGCGGGCGTTGGAGTAGACAACATTGATGTCGCGGCAGCCACCGCGCGCGGCATCGTGGTAATGAACGCGCCTGACGGAAATACGATCACCACCGCCGAGCACACGATTGCGCTCTTGATTTCGCTGGCGCGGAACGTACCGCAGGCAAACAGCAGTCTGAAATCAGGAAAGTGGGCGCGAAAAGGGTTTATCGGGGTGGAGCTGCAGGGCAAGACGCTTGGAGTGATTGGTTTAGGCCGCATCGGCAGGACTGTGTCGGCCCGGGCCCGTGCTTTCGGGATGCAAATCATTGCGTTCGATCCTTTCATCGCGCCGGAGCAGGCCGGCGACCTGGAGATCGAAGTTGGCCCACTTGATGAAGTTTTCGCGCGCGCAGACTTCATCACTGTGCATACGCCGCTGACGGCCGAAACTCGCGGGATTGTGGGCCAGGAAGCGTTTACGAAGATGAAACGAGGAGTACGCATAATCAATTGCGCTCGCGGTGGACTCGTAGATGAGCATGCCCTGCACGAGGCAATCAATTCCGGGATCGTAGCCGGCGCCGCTCTGGATGTTTTTGAAAAGGAACCGCCTGAAGCAGACAATCCACTGCTCGCCCTGCCTGAAGTAATCGTCACGCCACACCTCGGCGCTTCCACTACCGAAGCCCAGGAAGGCGTCGCGTTCACAGTTGCCGAACAGATGCGTGATTTCCTTTTGACCGGCGCCTTGCGTGGTGCAGTTAACATTCCAGCAATTGGCGCCAAAGAGTTGCATTCGTTACAGCCCTATATTGAGCTGGGCGAACGGCTCGGACGTTTTCAAAGTCAGTTGATTGACGGCGCGGTTAGGGAAGTCAGGATTGAATTTGCCGGTGAGATGGCCGACCTGAACGCCGCCCCGATCACCAGAGCGTTTCTGGCAGGCTTGCTGCGCGATGTGAGTGCGCGAGTAAACGCAGTAAATGCATTTCTGATTGCGGAGGAGCGTGGAATCATTGTAACTACGAGCTACGTTCGAACTGTGGTGGATTCAGTTCCTGCGATACGCACTCGCGTGCTCGGAAATTTTGGTGAAGTCTCCCTGGCAGGAACAATCTTTGGTTTTGGGGAGCAGAAGCGCCAGGGCCGAATTACTGAGATTGATGGTTTTCACGTTGAGGCTGTGCCGCAGGGACATATGCTGGTCATGCGCAACCGCGACGTCCCTGGCGTGATCGGACGAGTCGGCACCATTCTCGGTGAACGCGCAGTAAACATCAGTCGCTTTCACCTGGGCCGTCGCGAGCGGGGCGGAGAAGCAATGGCTGTAATTGAGATTGATGCGAATCTGGAAGCGGAAGCGATCACTGTGCTGCGATCACTTCCGGAGATTCTGGATGTCCGTGAAATTGTGCTCGACTAACCGGGACCGCGCAGGCAATTCTCACTCAATTTCGAAAACAGTTTCCTGGCTGGCGGTGGCGTTCGCTGCTCGATCATTTATTTCAACTCGCAGCAGGTAACGGCCCGGCGCCAGTGTGTTGAGTTTGATGTCCGCCCCATACGGGATGCGCGCGGGATCGGCTCCGGCCTCGAGGGTTAGCTTTCGTACAGGGCTTGAGATGATTGGCTGCCGGCCGCGAAGTATCTTGATTTGCGCTTCCAGTTCAGGAGCACCACTGCCACCTCGAGCCGCGTTATAAATCATCGTCAGGAGCGAAAGGTGTGACCCGCGAGCAAAGCGACGGTCGACGCTGAACTGCAGTTGTTCGGATCCGCCGCCCGACGTGGTCTGTTGCGAAGTCGAGCCAATGAACTGTCCTCCGACCAAAAGACTACTCAGGGTCACCTTTTTCGACGCCAGGTCGGGAATCTCAATCCAGCGACTGTCACTGCCGACCTGACGGCTGCGATCGTCTCGCGTGGCCACGCGCACCTGATAGAGGCCAGGCTTCAGCGGTATTTTGTGAACGTAGATCACACCGGCATCCGTCGGCGGAGCGGCCCCATCAGCAAGTGGATTTACGTTGACGCGATTTTTGAAACTGCCGGCGGGTTTGCCCTGGTCGTTGTAGATCACGCCGCCGATATCTATCGCGGCTGGTTGTTTGCCATCGGGGCCGTAATCCAGACCGCTGGTTGCCATCTGCATCGAAATGTTAAGCACCGGTCCAGTGTTAGGAACATCGATGAATGTTGGCGAAACTTGTGTAGGTAATCCTTTTTGCGGAGTCGAGGCTCGGAGGGCGGCGAGTATGTCAGCCTCAACTGCTTTGGTTCCGGACACAGGTAAGTCGACGGCGGGCGCCGTGGTAGCGACTGGGGTTCCTTTAATCTCTGCGCTGGCGCCTGGTTGGCCAGTCATGAAACCCTTGGGCATTCTCACCGTGAGTTCAGGCCGGCCTGCAATCCGCACTTCGATCCGTTTGAAGTTTCCGTCCTTCTGGGCTTCCGTCGGCGGCCGCCAGGCAAGCAAGTAATAGTTAGCAGTTTCCTTAAGAGCATCGCTGATGGCATTAGCGAGTGACTCAGAATTCAAGAGCGCGCGCCCGCCGGTGTCGCCGGCAAGCGCCGTCAGGGGATCCTGCGAAGCTGAAAGCTCACCGATATTGCTGCGCGAAAGATTTCCAAAAGGATCCGCGCGGTTACTGCTCGCATCCGTGTCTGCCACAATCCCGCGGGCGTCCAAACTGTAAACCACCACGCCCGATCGGACCGCGGCGTCAGTGATCCGTTTGAGCTTTTCGCCAAACCCCGTGCTCCGATCGTTCAGGTAGAATCCATCTGAGATGAAAAAGACGAGCTTTCGTCCGGCCAGTTGACTGGTTGCTCGAATGGCGCTTTCGAGTGCCTCGAGCGTGTTGCCGGAAATTGCTTCGCTCTGTCGCAACAGGAGTTGAGCGCGGTTCTTGACGCTGCGCTCAGCCATTTCCGGACTCAGTCCGCCCTGGCGCTCCTGCGAACGATCGGGCCGCTGATTAACCGGACCTCCCTGTGGTGGGCCAAGGCTTTGTCCGCCTGCGATCTTGTAACTCGAGGCCTTCAAGATTTCAGTGACGAAATGATTCGTAGTGTCTTTATCTCCCTGATCGATCCTGATCGCCTGATACTCGGTCATGCGAATATTCTCGGCATCAACCACCGTGTAAGGCTTATGGTTGATTCGCGCCACCGCTGCGCGCAGGACCGGCTTAACTTCGGTAAACCTCGAGAGAAAACCGATCTGTCCACTAGGCGAACCCACCGCAACCTGATCGTCCGGGTCCATTTGGTTGTCGATGAAATCGTTAATGAGCTTCCGCGTCCGGGTGACGCTTTGAGCGCGCAAATGCATATCGTCGACGAAGAAAACAATCATCCGGCCGCGATACTTCACCGGCGCCGCGTTTGGAGTCACGGTCGGGGAGGTTCCCTTTGCCACCGCCGTGAGTTGTTTTTCTTCCGTAGTTGAGCCCGCCGTCACCTTGTCGAAAAATGACAGCGTTACTGGAGTGCCGTCGACTTTCACTTCAAACTGATCAGCGCTGAGCCCATCTACAAAGCGGCCCTGTTTGTCGAAGACTGTGACGCCGGTTTGCACTAGATCCGTCTTGATGCGCAAAACGTCCGGGTCCTCGGCGGGTTTCTGCTGGGCGCCAAGTTGCAGGCCCGACGGCAGGATGAGTGAAAGCAACACGACAAAAACTAACGCTCGAGCCCGAGAGATGGAAACCAACATCGAATTTACCTCTAAGAATTGGGTTAACAGGGAGACTGGCGTGGCAAAGTATAACATAGCAAAAGACAGGATTCTTTGTGTATCATGCAGCGCCTTACGACCCGTGTGCCAGCGGAGGCCGACTATTGGTTGATCCCGTACCTGAATCTTTGGAACAGACAAAGGCTGCGCTGGGCATGCCTCCCATTGCCACGGCGACGGAACAGTTGTCAGCAGTTTCCCCACCCCGAAAACGCCTGGATTCAATTGATCTGCTGCGGGGCATCGTGATGGTGATCATGATGTTGGACCACACCCGCGACTTCATTCATCGCGACGTCCTCCTGGGTCTCGATCCCACCGACCTGTCGCGCACCAACCTGGTTCTTTTCTTTACGCGGTGGATCACACACTTCTGCGCGCCCGTGTTTGTGTTTCTAGCGGGCACCGGCGCTTACCTGCAATTCGCCCGCGGCAAGAGCAAGCGCGAGCTGGCGCGATTTCTGGTGACGCGCGGGCTGTGGCTGATGGTGCTGGAGGTAACAGTCATCCGGGTGGTCGTAACATTCAATGTTGACTACAGATTCTTTGGCATGCTGCAGGTGATCTGGGTGTTGGGAGTATCAATGGTTTTGTTGGCCGCGCTGATTCAGTTGCCTGCGCGAATCGTCGGCTGCTTCGGCGTGGTAATGATTGCGCTTCATAATCTGCTCGACGGATTCAGGGTGCAAGGTTGGCAAGGGCCTCAAAGCCCGGTGCCGGGCGCGGGAGCAAAGCTTTGGTTCATCTTGCATCAGGCATTTGAGGCTTTTCCGTTATTGTGGTTTTTCCCCAGCCCCGTGGTGGTTGTGGTTTATCCGGTAATTCCGTGGGTGGGAGTGATGGCTGCGGGATACGCTTGTGGGGCTATCTATCAGTGGGACGCCCAGCGACGGCGGCGACTCTTATTGGTTATGGGAAGCATCGCGATCGCTCTTTTTGTGGTGCTAAGACTGGTTAACGTCTACGGCGATCCCGCGCGCTGGTCTCAGCAAAACACGATGGTGTTTACGGTTCTGTCATTTATCAATACGACGAAATATCCACCGTCGCTGTTGTTTCTCTTGATGACGTTGGGGCCGGCTCTTCTTTTGTTGGCCTGGTTTGAAGCGGGCAGCGCGGCAACAAGACCGCGGGCTTCGGGCCTAAGCACTTCGCTGGCCAAATTCCGCGATGCGCTCGTCACGTTTGGACGCGTTCCGCTTTTCTTCTACATCCTTCAGTGGCTCACTGCGCACCTCATTTCTCTGTTTTTGCATTTCGTAACTGGGAGACCGGTTGCGTGGATGTTTGATAGTCAGTCGCTCATTAATGGCGCCCCACCCGGAGTCGGGTTCAATCTGGCAGTTGTTTACGCCTGCTGGATTGCCGGCATAATTTTGCTTTACCCGCTGTGCAAGTGGTTTGCCGGGGTGAAAGCGCGCCGCCGCGATTGGTGGCTTTCATATTTATAAACTCCACGGCACCAGACGAACTGCAGACAGCTCTCAGCATCTGATATCCTGTCCACGCAGGGGCAATCAGTAACCTCCCGATCGATGACGAGCATGAACCGTTTCCGTATTCAAATAGCGCTCTTTTCCGGCGCGTTGGCGTTGAGTTTCTCGTTGATCTGGTTAAATGTCAGCGCAAAGCGGGCGAGCCTTGACGAAGTAGTCTTTGCTGACCGCGAGGCCCGATCAAGTGTAGAAACAGATTCGTCATTGGAAGAAGAGCGCGCGAAACAAAATCAGCTGTCGCGCAATGAACTATCCTGGATCTTTGGCAGCAGGCAGCAGCGTGGTTGGTACCTCTACACGCCATTAATCAGTCGCCTGATTGAAACGAAGGACGACCATTCGTCGAAGGGTTTTGCGAGAGCGCTGGCCCGTTGGCAGAAGAAGTCGGGCATCGTCCCGAGCGGCGTGCTGAATGACGAAACGCTCTACAAAATGATTGGTGAGTGGCAGGGGCGACGAATCAAGGACCGCACGCCGGCACCACTGTCCCAACTACGTCAGGCTCCAATATCAGACTTCTATGATCCAACCCGTGCCGAAGAACTGCGACTGGTCGAGCGCAATGCCTACTTCGCTTATAAACGCCTGGTGGCGGCCGCGCTTGCGGAGCGTTCGCTCGGTCTTGATCGCAATCCTAAAGGACCGAATGGCGAACTCGCCGCGAGTGAGAAGTATTTGAAAATCATCTCGTCCTTCCGCTCGCGTGAATATCAGGAAAAGCTGCGGCGTGAATCACCAAACTCTGGAACGGCGGGTCTGGCAGTTAACAGCCCACACTTTACGGGGCGTGCGCTTGATCTCTACGTTGGAGGCGATCCAGTTGATACTCGCGACTCAAATCGCGCAATCCAGGTCCGTACGCCGGTGTATCTTTGGCTGGTCCGTAACGCGGCGCGCTTCGGCTTCCAACCTTACTTCTATGAACCCTGGCACTGGGAGTATGTTGGGAAGTGAGGAGAGTTCAGGGTGAAAAGTGAAAGGTGAAAAGTGAAAAGTGAAGAGTGACAAGTGACAAGTGAAGAGTTGTCTTCTTACTTTTCACTCTTCACTTTTCACCCTTCACTTTTCCTTCTGCCGTTTCCTCTTCGGTATCAACGGAACCGCCTTCCCATCCTGCAGCGCGCGTCCCTGTTCAATACTCCTTAAATCAACGACAAACTGCGTCCGCCGTGTAACCCTGCTGAGGATTTGCCTGAGCGACCGGTCGGTCAGCTTTGAAGTGTCGAGCCCTGCAGACTCCAACTCCTCCCGGAGCGCTGCGATTCGATTGGTCCCTCGCGAGTAGATGTCGGGGTAGATATGCAGCACTCGCTCCTCTACGACGATCGTGTCGTAGTTGATATCCACGGGTACTTCGTCACCAAGTCTGACTACCAGCATTCGAGAACCGCGTTTGGCAGCATCAATACGCTTACGCGAGACCGGCGCACTTCGCGCCTCAATAAGCTTGTCCGCCAGATCGTAAAGCTCCGAACGCAACATACGCACGCACCCATGCGACACGAGGTTGCCAAGGTCCCCTGTCCCCTTAGCCTGGTGGATCAGATAGCTGTCTCCCAGCGGAATTTTCATCTTGCCAAGCGGGTTTCGCGGGTCGCTGGCTTTAATGACTTCGCCCGGACTAACACCACTCATCTCGCGAACCCAATTGCTGGAGGGCGGGATCCAATCCGGATTCCAGATGATATCGGTGGCCTTGCGATCGCCGACATAAATCGGATGCTCCTTCATTCCCACACCGACAAAATAGGATTTCACCTCTTTGCCGTTCTGCCACAGGGTCAGGCGAAACGAAGGAACATTCAAGGTGATGCGGATGTCTGGTTGTGCCGGTTCAAACTCGGCCACCTCAACACGGCCGCCGGTTAGCTTGTCGGATCGCTCGGATTGGTGACGTTCCGCCGCCGACTGTGGTGTCGGTTGAGGGGTCGGTGCCTGCCCAGAGGTGGTTTGCCATCCTGCGGTGAAAGCACAAAGGAAAGCGAGCGGTAGCGTCTTTCGCGTGGAAAGACGAGTTCGATTCGATCTGTTAGAGCGATTTCTCGTGAACTGGGGCATGAAACAATTCTGCCTTGATCGGTCTGAAGTTTGAGCACGGTTTTGTACCTGCATCGAATTATGCAGTGGTTCGTGCATCAAGGCCAACTGCAGCAACATCGATTACTGTGGGTTGACTGGCACAGCGCCCAACGTCGGAACTGGAAAGCTTTCTGGTGCGCCGACTTCGGCGGCATCGCGGCCAGTTGCAGAAAGGGGTTCGACTGAAACACTCAACCCGGCGCCTTCGAAGCCGATCGATTTCATGTTTGGTAACGCAAGAAGGAGAAGCGCAACTACCGAGGGGAGGAGCAGGAGATACCATTCGGGTTGGCCGGTAAGCCACCATTGAAACAGCGGCGCCCCAAGTGCCAGCGCCGCGATGATCGCCAAAGCAGTGCCAAACGCTCGCCGAGTTCGGCTTGCCTGCGCGCCAAACCAATAATGAGTCCAACGGCCAAGACCGGCCGGCGCATCGAGGCGATCCAACTCCAACTGCGCGCGATCCAAACCCGCATCCTTAGCCCGTACGAGGAAGGGAATTGCTTCTCGGCGGCGGCCGAGTGCATCGAGCGCAAGGGCGCGATTAAACAGTAGAGCGCGATCGCCGGCAAGGTCAGATGGAACTTTATTGTTTAAGAAATTCAGCGTCGCTTCGGGATCACCGAGACGTAACTCGGCCGCGGTAACACCACGCGCAAGGTTCGCGCGCCGTTTCTCTGGCGTGGTCAGATTCCACGCACGCTCGAAGGCGCGCCTCGCGGCGAGATTGCGTTGCAGTGCGCTATAGGCAATACCCAGCTGTTCGAAGATGACCGGATCATCATCCGGCGACGTCAACCGCGCATCGAGAGCAGACTGCAGGGCGTTAATTGCCTTTTCATATTTTCCCAGACGAACCAGCGCGCGGCCCTTTCCCGAAAATGCGTTGGCTCGCTCCAGTGGAGAAGCCGCGCGGGTGAGCGCCACATCGAACACAAAAGTTGCTTCAGTGAACGCACCGGTGCTGGACAAAGCGTAGCCTCGCGCAATAGCCGCCGCCGAGCCTTGCTTTTCAAGTTTCTCTGCACGAGTGTAGGCGGCTAAGGCTTCTTCACTGCGACTCTCGGAATCCAACACCGCGCCCTTCGCATACCAGAGTGCGCCCTCGAAGTTTGCAAACTCAGGCGCTTGTTCCACCATTTTCATGATGGCGCTATTCCGCAACTGCTCAAATCCCTTGATGGCGTCGTCAATATCTCGTTGCGCTGCGGTAATGTTCCCCAGTTGATACAAAGCGAGTGATCGCTGCATGTAAGCGCCGAGACGTACCAGAGAAGTTAGTCCAGGTAAGGGAGCGCCTGGCTGATCGGCAATATCGATGGCCGCGCCGGCAGCCTGGCGAGCGTCTTCGAACTTCTTTTTTTGATTGAAGGCTTGCGCCCGCAACGTATAAAGCGTCAGCAGAAACTCAGGTGGAACTTGAATTGGCGTTGCATCCGTTTGAGCGGCCTCGTAGCGTTTGAGTGCTTCTTCGGTGGTCGCAAGGGCTTCATCATACTGACTCGATCTGAGCTGGGCTTCGCCGCGACAGACATCACGAATAGCCAGCATCGCCAGCGGCACTGGCGGCGTGTCCTCAGTAAGCTTTAGTGCGGTTCCAAGGTCATTAAGACGAAGATAGGCAACTCCTGCGATTATGCGGAGCGAGGGTTCCGAGGCCAATGCCTTATCGAGCTGGTTTAAACGATCATAAGCATCAACAGCAACTTTCCACTGCAGCGAACCAAAAGCGCACATCATCACTGCCTTCAGGCCACGTGCATCTGCAGCTACTGGAGCGAGATCGATGGCAAGCCGGCACTCAGCCGTTGCCGCCTCAGTATTTCCCAGCTTCATTTCTGTTTCCGCACGCACTTCGTGAACAGCCGGATGATTCTCGAGGGCTGGTGTGCGCGCCACTCGCGCAGTGAGCCAGGCCAGCGCTTCCGCAGCCTTCCCCGAGGTGCTGAGCGCGTTTACCCGAATATCGATTGGCACCGGCCATTCATCGGCGGGCCACAACTCATCGAGTTTGTCGAGATCGCTCATCACAAGGTCGACGTCATGCGGGACAAGCGTTCGAACCTTCTCCAATATGATCTCGCGGCGCTGCTCGTTGGCATCGTCAGCATCCTTGGGAAGTTCGGTCAACGCTGAATCGAAGCGCACGGCGGCGTCTTGCCAACGTCCGGCTGCTGCGGCGACTCGGGCCTGACGCATGAAAAGAGTCTGGCGTTCTTCCGGAGCGGTCGCGGCAGCTCGTCGCGCGTCAAGGGCAGCCAGCGCGCCATCGATATCGCCTTTTTCAACCAGCAGAGAAAGGCGCGCCTCACTCCAGGCGCTCCGCTCTTCGGCGTTGGTGCTATTCGCGATAGCCTCGTCGAGTTGCCGCAGGCCTTCGTCGAATTTTTTCACACTCCGCAAGGCACCGATGAGCCCACCTCGCGCGTAATCAGTTTGCGCCTGATGCTGAGCACTGGAGAAAGCGCGCTCCCACGCAGTTACTGCGTCGTTTCCGCGTTCCGGAATTGCGCCCAGCGCGCGCGCCCGCAAAACAAGTCCATCAAACCCAAGGCCGGCGGCGGTCAGGATTGGAAGCGCGGCGTCCACTCCAGTAAGCGCCGCTGTGGGTTGATTGAGGCCCATCTCAGCGATGGCTTTTTGAATAATGAAGTAAGGCTGATCCTTCTGGGCCGGGGCTTGCCCGACGAGATCCGCTATCGCTCGTTGTGCTTTGTCGTATTGGCCGATCCGATTCGCCGCAACTGCGAGTATCAACGACGCTTCCGAATTGACCGGTTCAATTTTCAGCGCGGCGTCGGCCGCCTCGACTGCGAGTTCATCGCTTTCCACGATGCCGGCGGCAGAAGCCAACTGTGTCCAGGTTGCGGCCGTCGGGGTAGTTTTCGCGCGTCCTGTCATGATCGCGAGCATCTTCTCCTTGAGACCCGGCGCTGCGAGTGCATCGTTTATTAGCGCTTTGGCAGCTGGTCCGAGTTGGTTTGCAAGGTGAATTATCGCGGCCGCAATGCCTTCGCCGTCGCCAGAATCAACTGCTTCGAGCATTTGTCTCAACTCCTGATCAATCGTTTCAGGTGGCCCGGACGTTGATTCGGTGGCTACTTCCTGCGAGTGAGACATGACTTAAAAAACTCCTCTTTGGCGGGTGACTGAAGTGATCATGATTACCGTGAGATTAAGATAGTTTGAGACGCTTTTTGCGCGGAGATTATCCGAGGGGCACCAGCCGATGTCAATATTTCGGTCACGGCGCCACTGGAGTTTGGTTTGCGAACGTTGCGAAACGCTTTGCGTGCTTTGCGGTAACGACAGGGAGTCTAGGCAAAACCACAAAGGCCGCAAGGCAGACGAACAGTTTCGCGAGGGAATATGCCTGATGCGTCAAACTGCATCCCTATCGTTCGGTCGCCATCATCTTGCGCGCGTTCGCTGCCCGTAGATCCGCGCCACTTTGAAACTATCTCAACTACCCGCGCATGGCTCCACAGTGACACGTGCAAGCTCCTCGGATATCCTGATCCGGATCAAACAAAGCTTCGAGAGGGCCATACCTAAATGCGCACACGTCCGCTTCCGTTTCTCCTTCTTCCACTTGTGCTTCTGCTGGTCGCAATTGCTGCCGCCGGTCAGAGTCGCGTAACGAGTCCAAAGGCGCAATTCGGATTCAATCTTGGCGACGATTACCAGTTAACGAACTACGCTCAACTTACTCAATACTGGAAGAAGCTGGAAAAAGAATCTGACCGCTTGAAGCTCGTCGAGATCGGCACTACAGCTGAAGGGCGCCCAATGCTAATGGCGATAATTACCTCGCCGGAAAATCACAAAAAGCTTAATCGCTATAAAGAAATCTCACGGCGTCTGGCGCTTGCCGAAGGATTAACCGATGCGCAGGCTCGTGCGCTCGCGGCTGAAGGAAAAGCAGTGGTCTGGATCGACGGCGGATTGCACGCTAACGAAGTGCTCGGAGTGCAACAGTTGATGGAGCTGGTCTATCAAATGGTCAGCATGAATGATCCGGAGACTTTACGCTTTCTGAAAGACGACATCCTGCTCGCTGTTTGTGTAAACCCCGATGGACTCGATCTGGTTTCCAACTGGTACATGCGTGAATCAGATCCCAAGAAGCGTTCGACCTCGGGAATTCCGAAGCTCTACCAGAAATATGCCGGGCACGATAACAACCGCGACTTCTACATGAGCAGTCAGCCTGAGACAGAAGCAATCAACCGTATTTTCTATCACGAATGGTTTCCGCAGATTGTTTATAACCATCATCAAACCGGCCCGGCGGGCACCGTGCTCTTTGCTCCGCCTTTCCGCGATCCTTTCAATTACTATCACGATCCGCTCGTGCCTCTCGGACTTGATCTGGTCGGGGCCGCGATGCACAACCGCTTTGCGGCAGAAGGTAAACCGGGCGCGACCACTCGATCCGGCGCTCCCTATTCGACCTGGTGGAATGGCGGATTGCGTACCACCGTCGGCTTTCACAACATGATCGGGTTGTTAACGGAAACGATCGGAAATCCCACGCCGATTGAGATTCCGTTTCTGCCGAACAAGCTCCTGCCGAAGGCTGATCAGGCATATCCGATTGCGCCGCAAAAGTGGCACTTCCGGCAGTCAGTCGATTATTCGACTACGGCAAATCGCGCGGTGCTGGATATCGCTTCGAAACATCGCGAGGATTTTCTTTTCAACATCTACCGGATGGGAAAAAACTCCATCGAACGTGGCAGCCGCGACAACTGGACGATTCACCCGAAGGTACTGGCGGAGGTCCAGGCTGCTATCGCGAAAGACGCAGCCTCGCAGACTGACGCAACCCGACGCGGCGCTGATGCGACCACGGCTGACGCCGGAGACAGTGGCGGCGGAGGGCAGGGAGGACGGCGCGGCGTGCCGCTGAAGTATTACGAGGTGCTGCGTAACCCGGCGAACCGTGATCCGCGAGCGTATGTGATTCCATCGGATCAACCGGACTTTCTGACGGCCACGAAGTTTGTCAATACGTTGATCAAAAATGGCATCACTATTCAACGCGCGACGACATCATTTCAAGCCGGCGGAAAGACTTATCCCACCGGGTCATTTGTTGTGAAAACCGATCAGGCTTTCAGGCCTCACGTCCTCGACATGTTTGAACCGCAGGATCACCCGGACGATGTTCCTTATCCCGGTGGTCCACCCACGCCTCCTTATGATAGTGCCGGCTGGACGTTGGCCTACCAGATGGGCGTGGTCTTTGAGCGTTTTCTTGAAGCCATCGACGGACCATTCGAAAAACTGAGCGGTCTGGCGAAGCCTCCGGCTGGGACAATAGTGAGGACCTCGGACGGTTCGCCCGCGGTTGGTTTTCTTCTGAGCCATCAGGTGAACGACTCGTTTATCGCAATCAATCGTCTGCTCGGGAACACGGAGGAAGTCTACTGGCTGAAGCGCGCCCTTAACTCAAACGGCAAGACTTATGGCCCAGGCACGATTTACATCCCGAGCAAAGCTTCGACTCTACCGAAACTGCAAAGGCTGTCGGAGGAACTCGGCTTGAATTTTGAAGCGGTAGCTGCAAAGCCTTCGGGAGACGCTTTGAAGCTTAAGCCGCTTCGTATCGGTTTGTGGGATCGCTATGGCGGCTCGATGCCTTCCGGTTGGACACGCTTTCTGTTGGAGAGGTTTGAGTTTCCGTTTCAGGTGGTCTATCCGAGCGCTCTTGATGCTGGCGACCTGGCAGCAAAGTTTGACGTTTTGATCTTTGTCACCGGAGGGATTCCGATTCGCGATCCCCGCGCTCAAGTTGAGAACCCTCTGGATCCGACTCCTGTCGCTGAAAGGATCCCGGCAGAGTATCGCGAACGTCTTGGGAGCGTGACGGTCGGAAAAACGGTGCCGCAATTGAAAAAGTTTCTCGAAGCGGGTGGGACAATTATTTCGGTGGGCACGTCGAACAACATTGCCTATCACGCCGGGCTTCCGATTGTCAGCGCACTGATGGAGAAAATGCCGGACGGCACCGAGCGGGCGTTGCCTCGCGAGAAACTCTTCATTCCAGGATCGATTCTGCAGGCGCGAGTGGATACCACAAACCCGCTGGCCTATGGCGTTAACGATCGTGTCGATTTCTTTTTTGACAACAGTCCAGTCTTTCGACTGAAGCCAGAAGCGGCGCTGGCGGGCGTGAAACCCGTTGCGTGGTTTGAGAACGACAAACCCTTGCGAAGTGGTTGGGCCTGGGGACAAAAGTATCTTCAGGATGGCGTTGCGGTTGTTGACGCGCCGGTTGGGAAGGGAAGACTACTGATGCTGGGCCCGGAGATCACATTTCGAGCGCAGCCGCATGGTACGTTTAAGTTTCTTTTCAACGGCATCTACTACCACGGCGCAGAGCCTGTGACGTTCGATTAATTAGCAAACAGCAAACAGTAATCAGCAGACAGCAAACGGAAAACAGTAAACGGTAACAGCAAAGCGCAACGAGCAAACAGCAGACACTCGATACTTCTTGAGCTCTTCGTGTTAGTTCGTGGATCGTTTGTTCTTCTCTGCGCAACCTCTGCGTTCTCTGCGTCTCTGTGGTGAACAGGCGCTACCAAAGAGTCATCATTGAACGCAAAGACTGAACTCACTCCGCCGCATTTACCTTGAACTTGGGTAGCTTTGCCTCCCACTAAATCAACCTGAAACTCGGGTTGGGTTATCACTCATGTGGAGGTCCGATGAAGTCAGTACCACCACGCGGTAGCGGGTGGGTCTTGTGGATTGAGGATTGATGATTTCGGATTGCTGATTGCTCCTGGCGAAAGGTCAGCGAGTATGAGATGTGCGCTATCGTGACTGAGAGATTGACAGGTTTGCGAGAGCCTTATTTAAATCTGTAAAGAAAGCGACTTGGTTGGTTCCTGCATATGACGTGATTGGATGTCCTGGCCGAAGATTATCTAGTGGGAAAACCTTTTCATCCCGTAGTTCATATCCGGTGAGAATACTAAAGTCTCCCTCCTTATCCTTTATCAGAAACAAGACGTATCGCTTTCCAGTTTGCGGCAAGTCCTGTTTGTCAGTTCGGGCAACTATCACTTTCCCTGAAGGTAAGCGCACACGACCACCTGAGCGTTCGACAACAACTGCCTTCCCCGCTTCAAGAAGAGAGGAATCAGTGTTCTTCAGTACGTCAGACACCTGAATAGTAAATTCAGAATAAATATTTGTTTCGTCTTCAGAGAGTTGAGCCTCCGCCTGTGTTACTTCTCCCACAACGACTGAGTCACTCTCGGCTAATGGTAAGGCAGGTAAGTCTACATACCAATCACTGGTAGAATAGATGCGGTCTAATGCTTCACTAATTTTCGGAGCATAACGGTTGTTATATTTTTTACGCCTTTTTTGTTGTTTCGCAGATAACTGATCCGGTCTTTGATTCTGAAATTCAAGCGTAGGGAATTTGGATACATCCACGTCTTTACCGTCATTTTTTTTCTGACCATTAATTATGATTAGAGTGCTTAAAACGACAACCACAACTAGGGAGGTAATTAGCTTCCAAGTTTTCATGAGATTCCCTTCCGCTTTGGGGGAGTGAGTTCTTAGATGCAAGGACGAGCTGAATTTACGCCTAGGCAAAGAGTCTGTCAACGAAATTTCGTAGGTTTATGATAGGTTATGGGCCATGAAGACCGCTGGCGCTGCCGTAGTAATTGCCTCACTTAGCTTTTAGTCGCAGCTATTAGTTGTGTCATTGCTCTTAAGAATTACAAGAAGTCGAAACGGCTTGAATTCCTTCAAAGACGCGACCACCTCTTCCAGGCGATTTCAGATTTGAGTACCAAGAATTCTGAAGCTCATCTACTTTCAGCGAGGTATCAGATTGATGCGGTAAAAAAAGCTGGGCTGCGACTACAAAGGAGAACAAGCCGAAAAAAACAAGCAATTAATTGCGTCCATTGAACGAATACGTGACGGTATAGAGGACGGAATCAAAAAATGGGATGAAAATGTCGAGATACTAACATGCCAGATATAAGGTTCTCATCTCAGAGAAAGATGCACCGGAAATTGAGAGGCTCATTGCTTTGGTGAAGATAGCCTCAGACAATCTCAAGAAAACTAATGAAGGTTATTCGTCCGCCGTACATATCCTCGAAACTACTAACGAAATAATTGGAACTCAACTCGTTAAATCAGAGGAAGAGAAAAGACAAATTGACCTCGATTTTGAACGTGCAATGAGGACTTGTTGGTAGGAACCGATGGTTTTGGGACTAACTGTTTTGAAACTTCTCTTTGAGGACAAAGCAAAAGCGGCAGGTCCTTGAACAGAACCCGCCGCTTTAGTTTGTCAAGAAATGGTGAGCCGAGCAGGGCTCGAACCTGCGACCCGCTGATTAAGAGTCAGCTGCTCTACCAACTGAGCTATCGGCCCGACGAGAGGGGGAAAATTATACGTGCGCAAACTTGAGTGTCAAGCGAGGCGTTGTTCCGGTAGTGCTCTAAGGGAGCCTGCCACCGTTTCCGGTCCTGGTGCATTTTGAAAATGGGCAAGTCCTTTGCGTAACTTTGCGTCTTAACTTCGCGAACTTCGCGGTCTGATTTGTTTTTAACGCAAAAAGCCGCGAAGGTCTTTAAAGAGCCGCGAAGACTTACCCAAGCCGCACTCCAACCACTTTTCAGCTAGAGGTTCAGTCTTGATGTCCGACGAGCTTTAGCTTGTCGTTGATCAGCAACAAACTAAACCGGCGACGAAAATCAAAAGGGCGACAAACCAAAGTTTGTCGACGGGTCATGAGGCGGTGGCGCAGGCTCGCTTTGAAAGAAGCCGCCGCACGTTCTCAATCAAACCATCGATGTCTGGTTTGGCAACGTAAGCATCGGCGCCTGCTGCCAGGGCTTCTGATTTGTGAGAGTCATAAGCGTCGCCCGAGTAAACGACACAGGGCACACTGGGCGTTACTTCATTCAACTTCCCACACAAGTCGACGCCGCTGCCATCCGGCAAGTTTTTGTCAAAGACGTAAAGGTCAAACTCTTCGGTGGTGGCCAGACCGAGAGCCTCTTTCATGGTGACGGCGGTCCTGACCTCATAGTCTTCCTGAATTAATAGAAGCCTGAGCATCTCAGAGGTGTCTTCATGATCGTCAATACAGAGGATTCGACATTTGGGTTGCGGCAAGTGGGGGAACCTCCTTGGACTTGGTACTGCGGAAGAGGATTGAATTCTAAACGTATTGGCCCAAGTTCGCCAGTCATAAACAGAGACGGTGTTACCTAATTGAAAACCCTTCTTTGCGACTCTGCGGTTAATATAACTCTAAATACACTCACCGCAGAGACGGGGAGATCGCCGAGCTAACGCTGAGACCTGAATTTGGGGTCGCAACCAAAGCCTTCAACAGAAGAAAACTAACGTCCGGGCGGCCGGGGCTCCTGCATAGCCTTGAGTAGCTGATTTATTGCGTCATTTTCTTCGTCATCCGGCTGGCGGAGTTGACGATAAGTCTCCAGAGCCGAGAGGGAAGCCTCAAGATCGTCAAGCTTGAAGTGGGCCAGCGAAAGATTGAAGTAGACGAGAGAGAAGTCAGGAGCTATCTGGGCGGCCGCTTCATAATGCAGTCGCGCGAGCTGAAAATTACCTGCGTCGTAATACAAGTTGCCGAGATTGTAATGGGCCTCAACGTGGCGCGGCTCGTGTTTGAGCGAGAGCGTAAAATTGTCGAGCGCTTTGCCGAGGTCGCCTTTTTCCTTGTTGATGATTCCCAGATTGCAATAGGCCTCGGCCACATTGTCGCCATCGTTGATCGCCTCGAGATACCATTCCGCCGCCTTCGGGTCGCCCTGCTGATCCAGCATTAGGGCTTCCTCGAGTGGCGTCAACAGGCGCGACAGTTTTCCGACTTCAACACTACGAAAGAGATTTAACTGTCCCTGGAGTTCCGCTTCGATTTGGCGAATGCTTTGGCCCTTGGTGCGCATTTCGCGCACGCGCCGAAACTGGGTTAACGCCTGGAAATCGTAGTTGTAGTCGGTGCCTTCCGCGGTGGGCGTTCCCTGGATGATCCCCTGCTCGGTCCAACGGCGGATCGTGCGTTCGCTAAGACCAAACATCTGCTTGATTTCGCGAAGCGAGTAGTTTGATTTGACGCGTTGGTAGTCCGCCTTCGCGGGAACACGTGAGGGAAACGAAAGAA
Source organism: Pyrinomonadaceae bacterium (assembly GCA_963724185.1). GTDB lineage: Bacteria > Acidobacteriota > Blastocatellia > Pyrinomonadales > Pyrinomonadaceae > PSRF01. The sequence continues at coordinate 2,581,364 of CAVRTN010000004.1, forward strand.
CCTTATTGCTGTTCTCTTTCATAGGTAAACGTGTAACGCAAACTGTCAGTTTGCGATTGCTGGACCCGGGCGCTTCTGCCGTGGACGCAAACTAACAGTTTGCGTTACATTCCTCAGGAAGCTTTGCGTTTTCTGGCAACCTTTGGTTTTGCTTCTGCCTTCACCAACGTCAGCGCTTTTTTCTTCGAGGCTGGCGGCGCGGCCTTAACCATTGGCTTGCGATTCGACTGCTGCAAGCTCTTTTTCAACGCGCTCATGATATCAAGTCTTGGAATTTCCTCAACCTCTTCAAATTCCACAACCTTCTTCCCTTTGATCTTCGACTCGATGATGTTTTTGAGTGCCTCATGATACTGGTCGACCGTGTCGATTTCAGACAACGAAGTCACCATCTGCTCCACGAGCATCGTCGCCAGTTTCATTTCGTTCTTGTCTGCCTTCTTTACGTTGGCAAGCTCGGGCACGTCTTCCATCTTGCGCATCTGGTGCGGGTAGTGGAGCTTCTGTAACACCAGCCCATCCTCGTGTGGAAACACAGCCACAAGATCTTCGCGATCGCGAAGCACCACCTTGCCAATGCCAACCTTGCCGGTTTGCTTCATCACTTCGCGCAGCAATGCGTAAGGCTTCTCCGCGACTGCTCCGTCCGGGCCGGCGTAGTAGGGTGAGTCGTAGAACGTGGAAGGAATCTCTGAGCTGTCAACAAAGCCGACGATATCAACTGCTCGAGTAGTTTTGATTTTGACCTTGGCAATGTCTTCGGGTTCGATGATCGCATAACGGTCCGGCTCATACTGGTAGCCCTTGGTTATCTGATCACCAGTGACAACCTGTCCGCACTTTTTACACTTCTTGTCGTAACCAATGGGGCCGTAGTCCTCGCGGTGGAGCTGATTAAACTGGATCTTTTCGGAGGTCTCGATGGCGTTGTAAATACGGACGGGAATTGCAACGAGCAGGAAACGGATATGGCCCTTCCAAATCGATCTCATATTTATTTCTCCTGAATTGTCCGGCAAACTTCAGCGTGCCTGACCGCGGTGGCGCAAATTATCACGCCTTTAGACTGTTTCACCGGCTCTGGGCCGGTGGCATGGGCGTATTATGCGGCCCACTGGGCTTTAAGTAAAGGCTTATTTCATTGAGGTTTTGGCCCGGTTTGGCATCGTGGTCCATCGCACACCTGACTTCAGGTTATATTTCACTTGCAAAGAGCGTGTGGTCCTCCGCGTTAGTCGAGTTCAATGATAGTTTGTGTGTCTTGTCTGCGCCTTAGCAGAGTGAGACTTGGAAATGGTTTGGTCCGCCCACGGAACCGGACCGATTGGAATGACGAAATACAAAGGAGAAATGGCAATGAACATGAATCTTCGCGTGAATCGATTTTTGTTTTGTCTTGCCCTGTTGATTATAAGCGCGCCCGCGGCGCTCGCATTGACCGGCGCCGATCCCCAGAGAGAATCGGGCCCGTCAGGGAAGCTAACCGCTGTTCACGGTACGGTCACTGTTAATGGAACCAGTGCGATTTCCGGAGCCACCGTATTTTCAGACAGCACCGTCACCACGGCGAAGGGTTCGAGCGCGGTTGTTAGTTTGGGCAAACTTGGTCGGGTTGAGGTAATGGAAGAGACGACCATGAAATTGACTTTTACTGATGACAGCGTGTCAGTAGAAATGCTCAGTGCGGGTCGTGTCCGAGTGTCGTCCTCTCCGAGCGCAACCGCCACGGTGACAACCAATGACGGGCAGGTTGTTGCTGACGGCTCAGGGCGACAAATGTTTACGGTCGACACGAAGTGTGGCAACACGTTTGTTTCGGTCAAGGTAGGCCGGGTCGAGTTGCGCGCCGGTAACACTGTTAAGCAAATAGCGGCGGGCGGTCAGGACACTGCGGGGACGGCAACGCCGGGTTGCGCATCAGCTCCGTAGGTTGGGGTTTGTTCGCGCCTCGCGCTCATGGCGGGCGGGACGCCCGCGGTCCCAGTGAAGGCGTCGCTTTACGCCCCGAAGTAGAATGGGGGCGAGTTAGCGAACATCATCCGCAACGCTCGTCCGATCGACTGGGCGCGCCGGTGATCGAACGACTGTGTCAACCAGCAGCATGAAGTAACGCGTTGCGCATGGCCGCAGCTGATTGCCAGCGTTCAGCAGGTTCCTTGACGAGGGCGCGATCAATGACTTCGCAAACTTGTCGCGGAATCTGCGGCGCGCGTTCGCGCAGAGGAATTGGCGCTTGCTCGAAGATTGCCTTGATGGTCTCGGCCATGCTGGTTTTTCTGCCCAGCTTCAGCGCCAGCGTGCCGGCGAGCAGGCTGTAGGCTGTCATTCCCAAAGCGTAAATGTCTGACTGCGGCTGCACGTCGCGAAAGTTCTTGAGCTGTTCGGGGGGCATGTAAGCGAGGGTTCCAGCCATCTCACCGGCCACCGTCACGCCACTCATGCCGGATTGCGTGAAGCTCTTGGCGAGGCCGAAGTCGGTCAACTTCGCGGTGATGTGAGGCCAGCTTCCGCTCACCAAAATATTCTGATCCTTAATGTCGCGATGGATGTAGCCTTGCGCATGTGCATGTTGTAGCGCGGCCAAAGCCTGCGAAATGATCGTCAATCCTTCCGGAACGGGGAGCCGGCCTCCTCGAGCATCCGCCAACTTCGCGGCGTCTGGTCCATCGATAAACTCGGTAACCAGATAGACCACTCCATTATTCACGCCTCGATCCAGAAACTCCACGATGTTTGAATGCTTGAGCGCCGCGGCCACATCGATCTCGCGCATGAATCGGCGCATTGCCTTATCGCTGACGGCAAACTCCGGCAGCAATGTCTTGATTGCAACCGCGCGTCCGGTCTTCTGGTCGCGCGCGAGCATTACGGAGCCCATTCCACCGCGACCAAGAATGCGAATGGTGTCGTATCCCGGAATCGGCTGCGGCGTATGTTTGAGTTCTATGCGGCAGTCTTCGCAAAGAAAGGTCAAGTGTTCGTCAGTGGAAGCAGCTTCGGCTTTATCTCGTCTCCCGCAATTCAGACATTCGACGTTAACAATGGTGGGCCGGCTGAAATTTTCTTCGCGCGAGGGGTATGAATTTGTTGAGATTGGGCCAGTCGTTTCCGCAGTGTTTACTTCAACCAGCAGGACAGTCGCTCCGCCCTGGATCCGGTCGCCACTCTTCAGGAAGGCTTCGCTAACTCGTTGACCGTTAACAAAAGTTCCGTTGGTCGAACCCAAATCCCGCATCAGGCAACGCGGCGGGTTAACTTCCAGCAAACAGTGATGACGGGAGAAAAACTTGTCCTCGGGAAGGCAAAGGTGGGAATCATCGGTCCGGCCGATGAGAAATGTGTCCGCCTGATCGAAGGTGAATATCCTGCCCTGGTAAGGTCCGGCTAATACTCGAAGGTTGACTTGCATTGTGCATTCTTCATTGGGCTGGGGGCGATTCGCTGACTATCCGCAGATTACACGATTACGCAGATTTAAATCCAACAGTGTGGCCTTATTAAAGCTTTCCGTATCCTTTCTAATCGGTGTAATCTGCGGATAGTATTCCGAGTTTTACCGTCTGATCTCCAGATCGTCGAACGCCACCTGACTCGTTCCGCTGGTATAAAACCCGGCGACACCTTTCTTAATATCGCTGTCCGTGATCCGGTTCACATATTGGCCGTTGATGTAGAAGGAAAGCTCAGCGCCGCGGGCGCGAACCTCGAGTTTATTACTGCTGGTACCCGTGTTGATGGCGCTGGACTTGGTCCATGGCACAACTGTCGACTGAACTCCGGCCTTGTGCTTGATGATTTCATACTGCGGTTGTGCGCCGGTAAAAATGAGCAGGGCATAATCCTCGAGTTGTGAGGTTGCCGTCTTTTGTCCATGAACGATTAGCCCGTAACCAGACGAGACCGCGCCGCCGTCAACGTCCTGCACCGAAACGCTGGTTCTCGCATTCTCCGTGCTGTAACTATTCGAAGGCGCATACATGACTAAGTAGGAATTTTCCTTTGCCCTCATGCGATATTCGCCATCTTCATAGGAGATGTCGCCGTAGGAAAAAGTTCCTTTGCCCCATGCCTCTTCTGAAAAATCATCGGTGGTTATTGACGGCAACGCGGCGTTTGAGTTTGAGTTTACGTTCGAACTGTTCGCGTTGTTGGCGTTATTTGAATTGCGATTAGCAATCCGCGTGTTCGCGTTCCTGTTGTTCGTGTTTTCGTTTGAACCCATGCTGGCGAGTGCCAGAATCATGACGGCAACGCCGACGACTACCACCCCGGCAACCAGAATTCCGCCGAGTATCCACCAAACTGCGTTGGACTTCCGCTGCGGTGGCATTGGTGGGAGCGGAGACCATTGGTCTGGCTGCGCGGTCCGTGCGGGCGGCATTTCATAACGAACAGGCGCACGCGGAGTCTGCTGCGAAGGCGGAGGATACACCTCGGTCACCGGCGGGTTGGTTTCGCGCGAATCTGTGTAGCGCAGCGTGGCGCCGGGATCCAGTCCCGTGTCGTTAACCAGCGGGGTGCCGTCTTCAAGGCAGAAGTTCAGCGAGACATCCGTAAATGTGCGATTACAACTGGGGCAACGTTTCATACTAATGAACTCTGTTTCGTTGTGCCTGCGCGCGATGCGCACGAGTCACGCGCGACTCACCAACGGGCGCTCACTCGCGCGGCTCACTTTGCCACGAAAACTCAATGACAAACCAGAACGAAACATTATAGGAAACGCTCGCGCGGCTCAAGAGCTAATGGGCTTACCACAACGGCCACAGAATTTGGTGCCGGCGGGATAGGTGCCGCCGCAGATCTTGCAAACCACTTCAACGGGCCGTGGTTGGCGCCAGTCAAGCGACTGCGTGCCAATCGGAATGCCGCATTTCCCGCAGAACTTGATTGAAGAAGGATACTCGCGGTGACAGCGCGGGCAGGTGACTATTGCGGGCGAGGAAGGTGGAGAAACACTAACGAGAGGCGGGGATGGAGTTTCGTGGTCGACATTCTGAAAGCTGCGATTGCCGCAGCGGCCGCAGAATTTTGTTCCTTCAGCGAAACGCGAGCCGCACTTGGTGCAGGCAACTACTCCCGGAGGAGCCTCAGTCGCGCCGGTGCGGCTATCGAGACTACCGCCACGCGAAGGAGTCAACTGTTGACTTGAAGGTGGCTTGCCAAATTGTGCCTGGATGATCTGCTCGATGCCGTCAGCCCGAATCTCAATCACGCGTTCATCGTCAACCTCGCCAGAGCGCGCAACCCGCAGCACGTGTTGACCGGGCGCAATGGACCTGAGCACGATCCTGCCCGAGCGTCCCACGCTCGCCTGTCTTTCGTCGTCGACATAGACTTCAGAACCGTTTGGGGCCATTACCACCAAACGCGAGTCCTGGATGTTTTGAGTTTCGGCCCGTCTGCCGCAAGCGTTTTCCAATTCCTCAAACCACTCGGTAGCGCTCGCCGGCCGATCGACAGGATTACGCTCGAGCGCGTGCAGGATGGCCTTGTCTACTTCGTTGGAAACGTCCGAACGCAAAGTAAGCAGCGACGGAGGAGCCTGCAATAGTTTCTGCGCGACGAGTTGAGTGATATCGCCGATGAAGGGTTGGCGACCGCCAAGCATGTGATAGGCGATGGCGCCGAGCGCATAGATATCCGCGCGCGCGTCTAACTGCACGCCCGCCTGCATTTGTTCGGGCGCCATATATTCAGGAGTGCCGATGATGCCGCGTGACTCAGGTCCGGTCCTGGTTTCCGATTGATCCGAGTGGACTATCTTCGCGAGGCCAAAGTCGCCAACTTTTACGAAGCCGTCCCCCGCGTTGGGTGCGGGCCGCTTCCTTTGCATGATGAAGATGTTGGCGGGTTTGAGATCGCGGTGCAGAATGCCTTCGTCGTGAGCCGCGTCAACGCCGGCGACCACCTGGGCCATGATTGCAAGCGTGCGCTGCAAATCCAAAGTCCCTTCGCGCCGTAACAACTGATAGAGACTCTCGCCGTCAACATATTCCATCACCAGAAAGAACACACCTTCTTCGCTCTTACCGAAGTCAGTGACATCAACGACGTTGGGGTGGCGAATGGAAGCGGCGGCGCGAGCTTCGCGCTCAAACCTGGCGATGGCCTCGCCTTCCTGAAGCATTTCATCACTTAGGATATCGGGCCGCACAGTTTTAATGGCGACTTTTCTGGTAACCAGGTTCTGATCCCTGGCGAGGTATACCTGGCCCATGGCGCCGCGGCCAAGTCGCTTTTCCAATAGATAACGGTAGGATAGTAAGGTTGAGCCGGGGAGAGTCTGCTTAGTGTTTCCCTGGTCGACAGGACAAACGACTACGTCGTCTTCATAGCAGGTTTCACAACGAGGGCACTCGCGCATAGTAAAAAGGTCCAAAGTCCAAAGTCCACCGTCGGTATGATCATAACACCGACGGACCTTGGACTCGGGACATTGGACCTTGGACGGCCTTTAGGGAGTGCCTTGTCGAAGGTCTGTGGCCGCAACGAGCGGCGAAGTGCAGCCTGAGCATTTGGTCGCTTCAATCGGAATTGCAGACAGACAATAGGGACAGGCTTTAATAGTTGGAGCTTCTTCTCGCTTACGGCTGTTCATTGCTTTAACGATCAGGAAAACTACGAGCGCAATGATCAGAAACGAGATTAGGTCATTGATGAACGCGCCATAAGCAATTACCGGTAAGCCTTTTAATTGCGCGTCTGCCAATGAAGCCGGCCGTTGTCCTGACAAGTCGATGAACAGATTTGCGAAATCGACATTGCCAAGCAGCAGGCCGATTGGCGGCATGATGATGCCGTCAACCAGAGAAGTGATGAGCTTGCCGAACGCCGCGCCGATAATTACGGCGATGGCCAGGTCGACGACGTTTCCGCGAGCGATAAACTCCCGAAACTCTTTCAGCATGTTGTTTGTCCTTTCTTAAGGCAAGTCCAACGTCCAACGTCCAATGTCCAACGTCCAAAGTCTACTTCAATATCCAACTTCTCTGTTTAAACATTGGACACAGGCTTGCCCTATCAGAGTAGTTGCAGGTGACTTGCTTCGACATTGGACGTTGGACCTTGGACCTTGGACTCGTTCTCACTGGCAATCTCTCGCCAATTTGAATCCGGCCTTTTCAGCTTCTTCAACCGTTGCAAACACGACGAGATTCGTTTCAGTTATCATTTTCTTCCGTTGGCAGGCTTCGGGGTAATAAACCTTTGCTTGCTTATCACCAACGATCTCAGCTTCCGTTCCTTCTTCGGCGGCTGAATCGAGCTCTTCTTTTGCCTGTCTTCGTGCCGCAATAATTTTCGCCGCCCCGGTATCGACGATGCGAAAGCTGGGCCCCTCGCCGAGCGTGGTCAAAGTGATCTCAAAGTCAGCACAGTCGAGTCGTTGCCCTCGCGTTTTCCAAGGTGACCATGCATTTGGCAAACGGAGCGCTGCCGAGATTCCTTGAACATAATCAGGAACCGTTTGCCACTTGTACGTGCGATCGTGGCCTAACCAAATTGAGGTCACCCGGTTGTCGAGCAAGTCGAGCGAGACAGTTCTGATTCCGGCGAAGCTTGCTTTATCGAATCGCGAATCGAAATCAGGGCTGATGCTCGTTTGAGCAAATCCAAACTCATTCGTTTTTCCAAACACAATCTGCGGCACCCTTAGCTTTACCTGGTCCGTCGTCATGCCGACGCGAAAGCCAAATAGTGGAGGGGCATCAGGAAGGTCTGCCAGCTTCAAAGTGCATTTGTTCTCCTGCGCCACGACACTTGCGGTCCAGAAGAGCATCAGAAATAGGAGCAACTTCACTCGCATCTTATACTGTCCGCGGATTCCCCGGATTTCGCAGAAGGGAATTCAACTAATGAAGATCAGGAAACTCATCAGACTTTTCCTGGTTGAGTTAAGCTTCAAAATCTGTGTAATCGGCGTAATCTGCGGATAAACTCTCGTTCACTTAATTAGCGATCGAATCAGTTTTTCTAATTCTTCCGGATCAAACGGAGTTGAAACATACTCATCACAACCTGCATCAAGGGCCTGCTCGCGATACTGATCGGCGCCATAGGCAGACACCGCGACAATCGGCACACCTTCAAGCTGATTCATGGCCCGAATCTGCCGGGTCGCGGCGAGTCCGTCAAGCTCAGGCATTTCGATGTCCATAATGATGAAGTCCGGACTTTGATCCTTCGCGGTTTCGACGGCTTCTCTGCCGTTCTCAGCTTCAATCACTCGAAAGCCTTTTCGTTTCAACCAGGTTCGCAAAAGTAGCCGGGTATCTTCAAAATCATCGACGACCAGAATCGTTCGCTGGGCCTTGGTTGGATTGTTGAGCTCCGTCGACACGATTCCGTTCCCCCCGGACTGACAATTCGAGCTGATTTGAGGGGGAGCAAGTCGCCATGAGCTTATCACAAACCGTTATCTGAAAGTGAGGTAGGCCTACCCACACAGACAGTCAGCTTTGGTCGCCGGCGAGCACCGCGGAAGATTTCCAGAATAAATAACTATCCGCAAATTGCGGCGATTACACAGATTGACAAGAAGGGCAGACTGAAGCCAGTCGGGCACCTCGCGAAAGTTCTTTCGTTTCAGAATCTGCGCAATCGGCGTAATCTGCGGATAGCTCCCTTTTGTCGCGGCAAATTTGTCAAACCGTTGCTATTTCGATAGCATCCCCAACCATGACAACAACTTCCGAAAACATGACCGGCGCAGAGATTGTAGAACTCTGTCGTCGTCACACGCTCTTCGAGTGGTCCGCACAATCCGCGGTCGATCCCATTCCGGTAGCCACGGCGAAAGGCATTTATTTTTGGACGCCTGAAGGCAAGCGCTTCATCGACTTCAACAGCCAGCTGATGTGCGTCAACATCGGGCACGGCGATGAACGCGTGGTTCGCGCCATTAATGAACAGGCTGCAAAGCTCCCTTATGCGAATCCGTTTATGGCCACTGAAGTTCGCGCGCGGCTAAGTGTGAAGCTGGCCGAGATTACACCCGGCGATATTGATGCCTTCTTCTTCACCAATGGCGGCGCCGAAGCAAACGAAAACGCGATCCGCATCGCCCGGATGTTCACTGGCCGTCACAAGATTGGCGCGCGGTATCGGTCTTACCATGGCGGAACTGCGGGCGCGCTAACGTTGACCGGTGATCCGCGCCGTTGGGCGGCTGAGCCAGGGATTCCAGGAGTCTTCCGCATTCCCGATTTTTACCATGGCATTCAGAAGGGGATGAACACGACCGAAGAGGTTTTGAGTTTCACTGAGGAAGTGCTGGAGCTTGAAGGCGCGAAAACAGTCGCGGCAATAATTGTTGAGCCGGTGGTTGGTACCAACGGCATCCTGATTCCACCTGACGGCTACATGCAGGGACTGCGCGCGCTTTGCGACAAGTACGGAATACTGCTGATTGCCGACGAAGTAATGGCTGGATTCGGTCGGACCGGCGAATGGTTCTCAGTGGACCATTGGAAGGTCGTGCCGGATCTGATTTCGATGGCAAAGGGACTGACAAGCGCTTATGTTCAACTTGGTGCCGTCGGAATGCGCCGGCAGATCGCGGACCACTTCGATAAGAATGTTTTTTACGGCGGGCTCACCTACAACAGCCACCCGCTAGCTTGTGCGGCGGCGCTGGCGACGATTGCCGTGTATGAAGAAGATCGACTAATCGAGAACGCGCGGAACATGGGAGCCTTGATGCACAGTTTGCTTGAGGACCTGCAGCGTCGACACCCGTCTGTTGGTACGAGCCGCAATATTGGTCTCTTCGGAATTGTTGAGATAGTGCGCAATCGCGAAACGCGTGAGCCGATGGCCCCGTTCAACGGAACCTCGCCGGAGATGCAGGAGCTCGGTAAGTTCTTCCGCCAGGAAGGCCTCTATACGTTCGTACGCTGGAATACCTTTTTCACCAATCCTCCGCTCTGTATCACTGAAGCCGAGATGCGCGAGGCATTCGCGATCATCGATAAGGGATTGGAGATTACTGATCGAGCGGTGGAATAGGCTGAAGAATACAGGAAACAGAATACAGGAGACAGAATACAGGAGACAGAATACAGGAGTCAGAATACGGGACGCAGAATAAAGAGACAGGTGTTGTGCTGGTGAATTCTGTCTCCTGAATTCTGTTTTCTAACTTCGGCTTTCATTGGTACCCGCGGCAGGGGTCGAACCTGCGACCTTTCGCTCCGGAGGCGAACGCTCTAATCCACTGAGCTACGCGGGCCTTAACAAAATCGCAGGTTTCAAAGAGGTGATAAAAAATGTACCCCTTTTTGTACCCCCTCGTCAAATATCGGTCGGCTTTGGTTATCGGCGCCATATTGACGCGATTGACGAACGGCTTTAGCAAAGTGAGAGGACCTGAAAGCTGCTGCATACGCTCTGACTTGCTCATTACAATTTCGATCGAATTCACTCGTCGATCAAATGTACCGCCAGCAATGGAAGCCAAGATCACAAAGCGCGTTGGGAGTTGTCTCACGTGCAACCAAAACGCTTTTACGTTTGAGATCGAACCTTTGAAATGAGGCAAGATGATCTCAAGGACGGTAGTGTGACAGCATTGGTCTGGCGTTGGTCTCTCGCATGGGATATACAAAGTGAATAGATCCAACTATAGGGTACTATCCCTGCCTCCCAGCCAACGCTATTAATGAGTTACGGGCAGCCGCGTGTAACTTGAACCAATCTTTTGCCGCCCCGGCAACTTAATGCTTCCAATAGTCCCGGGCAAACAATTGCTTCCAATTTTTTATCCGAACTGGTATGAAGTCGAGGGATTGACTGAACTTTAGTTGGTTTATACCCATCTCTGACTTGATCTCAGGTAAGGCCTTATTGAAGAGAGCGCCTCCCTTAACGTCTACAAGTGTTACACAGGCACGAACGATATACGTGTCCTCCCGTAGAGACGAGAGTTCAGTGATGCCTGAGTCGCTTGTTGCCGATTACATAAGGGGTATCTTGAGAGCACCGTGTGAAGGAGTGTGCCGACATGAAACATAATCAACCGAAGGAGAATTTAAGGAAATTCTCCCAAGCCCTGACCACGAGAATCGCACTATTGCTATGTTTGCTTTGCATGGTTCTAACCTTTGAAGCTCAGGCGCAGAACTGGGGCTTCGAGTCGGGAGACTTGAGGGACTGGACTATCACCGGCCCCGGCACGGCCTTTAACAACCAGCCGACCTTTGGCGATAACGTCGCCACCAGGCTTCCAGGCGCACGCTCCGGGCTTGAAGGCAGTTACTGGATCGGAACTTATGAAAATCGTGTTAGTTCGGCGTCCCCAGCCGGCGGGGCTCAAGGCGATGAGCCGACGGGCACATTGACCTCGAGGGAATTTGACATAACAAGCCCTCAACTCTCTTTTCTTATAGGAGGCGGACACGACTTTAGCCGTCTTCGGGTTGAGCTGCTTATCAGAATACGATCGGGGGAGCCTCTTCCCCCGCCCGTTGCCGGCTTATTAGGAATTGGCGAAAGGGTCCGGTTATTGGGCAGCGACTATTACGTGGGCATGCACAGCACCGGGCGTAACAGCGAAGCAATGCGCCGCGAGGTGTGGGACCTGAGCAGCCACCTGGGCCGCAGGGCACGCATTCGCATCAAGGACGATTCCAGCTTCCCGTGGGGTCACATTAATGTGGACGACTTTCGAGTCAACAGCAGCAGTGGCAGAGCGTCTACGGTTGTCCGCGTCACCAATGAGGCGGGAGATACGGTAGAGGGCGCGGAAGTTTATGTCAACGGCGTCCAGGTCGGGGACACGGACTCTTCCGGCAATTTAACACTGGGCGCTTTATCCACGGCTCACGACCTCGTAGCGCGCAAGCTCGTTTTTGAGAACCGGAGCCACCGCGCCAACCACTCCGCGGGCAGTTCGCAGAACTGGAACCACCGCGTTTACAACACCAGCGCGCGGGTCAATAACGACGGCACAATCACCCCTCACGCCGTTACCGATCCGGCTGCAGTGCAGGAACTGCGGCTTAGTATTAATAACACCCTCATCGGGCTTCATCTGGTGGCATCCGTGGAGTGGGATGCGACGGCGGGTGAACTCCTCGACCTGCGAGACAATAGGTTCATTCCGGCTTCGCAGTTTTTGTACAACGCTACGGACGGCCAGTTTTTCATCGAGCAGATGGAAATAGTTGATAACGCCGCTTTATGGGAAGATGCGGATTTCCGCATTCACGCCAACTGGTCCCTACGTTCCAACGCTCACCTCGACGGTTTCAATTCCTTCAATATTTTCCGCGGAAATGGCTGGATGAATATGACGCGAACCCGCCCACCGTCAACGTATATACACGAGTTCGGGCACTACGGCTTTGATCTCGGAGATGAATATGCCGATGGCAGCATGCCGGGGACATTGAATCCGAATGTGCGTTGCACCAATAACATTGACGCCGCAAATTGTCTGGCCGGAACCGCTTCGATGCTCGCAGACTTTGGAACTAATCAACCGAAGGCTTCCTGCATCATGTGGGTTCAAAGCTGCACGAGCAAGCTTTGCTCAAATCGCCCGGACAATCCGCACATGCGAGGAACGAATCAGGGTGACATCAGTTGTTGGTCCCGCATCGCCAATAAATTTCGCGACCCAAGGGAGAGGAGCTTCTTCGTTCGCTGGGACCTACAGACTCCGGATACGAGAGAGGCTATCGTCGGGCCGATGCCTGAGATCATCAGCGGGTGGAACCCCAGAGTGACAATCGATAACCGTTCTCGCAGAAGCCTGTGCCAGCCCTTCGAGGTGACGGTTACTAATGCTGCGGATGGGCAGTTAGTAAGTAATATCGATGTGTGGAACCGTACCTTCTACGATCAGAACATCTTTGAGGGAAGGACCACCGGGGACAATCCCGGCACGCCGCAGAACGAGGCCGGAAGAATCACGGTCACGGGCGTACATGCGGGAGACAGGTTGAGTGCAGGCAGCGAACCGATGGTCATAACGGACTGCGCCCGCGCGAGCCTGGACGGTTCTCTGGGCAATACCACGCTCAATGGGCAACTGTTAGCTTCACTTCGTCCGGCATTACCCAGGCTAGAGTCTTCGACTTTAACTGAAGACTTTACGCCCTTCACCGTAATACAACAAAAGGGTGGCCGGGAGTTAAAGGTGAAGCCTGAGCCATTTGAACTGCAAATCTCCTTTGAGCCGACAGCCCAGGCTGGCCAGGCGCTAGTTCGCGCGCGCGCCGGCGCCGAGTTGAAAAGCGCGCCGACGATCGAATTTTCCCTTACAGGGTCAACCAAAATTCAGTTCGTCCCGATGAGCTTCGAGGCGGCGACCATGACCTACAGGGGCGTCGTCAACCAACTTCCGTTTAATGCGCAGGTAACCGTCCAGGCTACAGCTATTGATCGGGCGGGCCGGAGCGTCAACCGCATGTTCAGCGTCTCGCTTTCGCCAGTAGTTCCGAATGCAAAAACGGATCTTTTCTCCAACGACGGCCAACTGTCGTTGACCATCCCCGCAGGCGCTCTTTCCGCAGGCGCCCGCGTAGCCATTGCATCCAGCGCTTTCGCGCCGCCGTCTGTCAGTGAAGGGACTGAAATCCTCAGCGGGCCTTTTAACGTGATGGCGTCCACAGGAAGAAGGCTGAGCAAGCCTGCGACCTTACGCTTTCAGCTTTCGCCGCAAGAGGGCGAACGCTCAGCAACTTCGATGTTTGATCCAAAAAGTTTTGAGGTGCTTCACTACAGTCCTGCGGCTAAGCGTTGGGAGAAGGCTGGCGGAACTCTCTTGGAAGGTGTCGAAATAGTCACGTTACCGATTAGCGAGTTAGGCGCATACGTCTTAACGGGGCGCCAGCTGACTGCTTCTACTACGACGCAAAAATTGAGAGTAACGAGTATATCTCTGCTTGCATCACCTTCAAAATATCAAGGGTCATGTCCCGCCACCATCAATTTCGACGGCTTGATAGAAGCTAACGGTCAAGGAATCGTAGAGTACACTTTTGTTCGCAGTGACGGGGCGACAGGCCCCGTGGGAACTCTCAATTTCAAGTCGGCTGGGAAGCTGCCCGTTAACAACACATGGTCAATCGGCGGAATAAGCTTACCCTCTTACTCAGGATGGCAAGCGGTCAAGGTATTGTCTCCGACCGCCGGAGAATCTGATAAAGCGCATTTTGAAGTACAGTGCGTCAAGTAAGATGCTTCCAATTTGCACTCTCGGCAAAGTGATGCTTACCGTTTTATGAGCAGGACAAATTGGGCCTTCTGAAACACATGGCTTTTCTTTCTGCTCGGCCAAGATATGCTTTCAGTCATGCAAACTTCTGGGTAAAGTCACACCGCGGGCCGCCGCCGCTGCAATGAAGGTGAGCCTGCGGGCTGGAAGTGACCTATCAACAATTGCCAAACGGATACCCAATCGTCACGCCAAGCGGACACTTTCATTTTACTGCTTGTTCAACCCTTTCCAAATACTTCGTGATGTGTTCTTCAGAGAAGCGCAACGTTCGACATGCGCGATAACAGGCCAACCGCTTACGTCGAATCTCACGCATCACCGTAGAGCGGGAGATGCCGCCACAAAGCTGCCTGACATCCTCGACGGTGTACTTCGCTCGCTTGCGCTCCAGCGTCGGGCTAGTCTCCACTTGCTTCGATACCTTCTCTTCCATACTTCTCTCGCGTGCGGAAATCACGAGTCTCTCAACTTCTTGCCCATTCATACCTCGTTTATGACTGTTCGACAGCAATGTCAGTGCCACGGATCTGGCTCAGAGCGAACTATCGAAGTCAGGGATGGCATCTGTCTTGCAAATCGCGCTGTTCGAATGTGTGGATATACTTGAAGGAATCAAGAAGAGAGGACAGCCGTAAACTGCGACCTTTGCGGCGAACCTAAGAGTGCTTCTGCAAATTCATACCGGCGAAAAACGCGCAACTGATTTCGACTCCGACTTCGCGTCTGAATCGATCGGTTCAAATATGAGCCATTGATCGCGCGGAAGCCATCGACATGATCGTTGATAGAACCGAGCACGCGCACCTCATTCCGAAGAATGCGAACGGGCAGCGCGGCGGTGTCTTGGGCGTGCTCTCAGATCTCGGAGAAACGTTGCGATTACTCCCCGAGCAGGACGACTGTGAAACAGAACTCACCGTCAAAGCGATGCATCAGTGTTCACGTTGTCGCCCGTTTGTGCATACTACCTAACCTAAGGAGAATTGCCCGTGTGAACTCGGCTTTGTTTTCCCTCTCTTTTTAGCGACACCCAGAAGGTCAGAAAGTCCGCGTTTCTCAGCTGCGCCAAGCAGCTCTTATCCACCTTTCCCATCCGCAGCGAGGACGACAGTCAAGGGCGCAGCGAACTGTTTTGTAGGTCGCGGAGTTCCATCGGAGCGCAGCGAAGACCCTTGACGGACGGCGCAGCGAAGGCTATGGCCGCCCGTGTTGTAAAACACTTCAACGTATGTATTTCCCAACAACCTGCCGCAGCATTAGCCCGCGCTTGGTTGAGTACGGCTGCTTATAGTTCGGGTCATTGCCTCCCCGAAAGAGATCCTCAACGATCCGTTCAGATCGTTGATCGGCTTGAGTAGTGATCCTTTTCCAGGTTTCAGCCGTGGCCTCATCCGCTCCCAACAACATCCTGAATCCATGCCCGGCCAGGTAGCGAACGCGGGCAATCTCTTCGTAGAACAATCGCTGGTTTTCGGTAAGCTCATAGCCTTCGCTCGATTGCGTGAGCGCCAACTTCCGGCACCAGTTGTTCGTGCTGTCGCCTGCGGCCATGGCCGCTCTCTGGGCCTCGGCGTACTCTTCCTCGTGAGGCGAAAGGCAATGCTCTTGGTTCTCTTGGTCGCCTTCGATTCGCGCATTTCTTTTCTCCAAGTGTTGAAATTCGTCTGTCTACGAACGGTGTATACATTGTTAACGCGCAGGTCTGACCCTGTATACACGTTTGTCTACAATGCCTACAATAATTCGATAACCCCTTTATTTATCCAAGTAGATATTGTAGACACGGCGTCTACAACGTAGACGACTCAGCCCTGTATGTCAGGGGTGACGTGTCATAAAAATCTCAGGTGCGAAGCACCTCCTGTGCCTATCACTCAACTGCATCCATTGCCTGTGTTCCCACTCGCAACTGTCAAGCTTGGTTCCTTCCGGGTTAGTCTCTCGTTGATACTAAGATTAGGGACATCCTCGTAAGAACCCGAGAGTTTGACTGGCGCGGACACACTACTACTCCACCGCCTCGGAGGCAGTTGCTTCATTGGAAGCAAGTAATCTTCTAGCGAACTACGACACTAACGATCGTGAGTATCACTGTAAGCACCGAGCTTTGCGCCGGCGGCGGTGGTGCAGGAGCGTCACCAGACGGTATATCGCCCGCCAGGGCGGAGGACGAAAGGGCACAAGCCAGGGCTATGGTCATCAGAAATCGTTTCATTGGGATGTTTCTCCTTTGCAGGTTTTAGCGATGCAAGAGTTCTTACATCTGGCACAATAAAGCAGCATCGCGAAATTTCTTGCAAGGGCGTGTGTGAGGAAACTAGTATCCGCGCGTTAGTAGCAAGGTCTCTTGCACTCACGAGGAAAGGGGCACATCACTCATGACGATAGCTTCACCAAAGCTGGACACTTCGCACTTAACCGCAAACGATGCAGCACTCCGCAGATGTCAAACTGCTCTGGAACTAAAAGACCAGGGTGACTACCGAGGCGCGCAGGAAGTGATGCGTCCCGTATGGGGAGGTGTTGGCGAACGCCCGGAGACTAAAGGTCTTCATCCTTCCGTTGCCTCTGAAGTTCTGCTGTGTGCAGGAATCCTGACTGGATGCTGCGGCAGCAAGCAAGGAATTGAAGGGGCACAAGAGTTCGCTAAAAACCTTATCAGCGAGAGTATTACTTTCTATCAAGGGACAGGCGACGTAAAAAAGGTTGCCGCCGCTAGAGCGGAGCTTGCTTATTGCTATTGGCGTGAGGGCGCAGGGGACGAGGCGCGAGTAATGTTGCATGCCGCCCTCGAAAAACTCACAACCAAAGGAAACACAAGAGCCAGAGCCCTTCTTAGATTAGCCATTGTCGAGTGGTCAGCGTCGCGCTTTGATGAGGCCTTGAAAATCCTGACCGAAAACAGTTCCCTGTTTGATAAGGTCACGAACCATGCCATCAAGGGCGCCTATCATAGTCAGATGGCAATGGTGCTGCGCAAACTTGCTCCTTCGGAGAAGCGGCATGACCATTTGAAGCGAGTCATTAGGGAATATGAAAGGGCAGACGATCATTTCAAACGGGCGCACAACCCTGTCTTTCGTGCCGACGTCAAGAATAATATTGGAAACGTCTTGCGTGAGCTTTCTCGGTTCAAGGAGGCCCACGAATATCTGGAACAAGCCCGACGACTCAGAGTCATCGTTAGAGACAGAATCGGAATCGCCCAAATTGATGACACCCGCGCGCAAGTCCTGATTGCGCAGAGAAAATTCAAAGAAGCTGAAGCAGTAGCGCGTGGATCAGTTCGTGTTTTGGATAGGAGTGGTCATCAATGTCTCCTGGCTGATTCGCTAATCACCCAGGGAATCGCTCTGGCGCGGTTGGGCAAATCAGATCAAGCGCAGTTCACTTTTCAACGAGCGATGGAAGTATCGGTTCAGGTCGGCGCACTTAACAAAGCAGGGCTCGCCGCGCTGACGCTGATCGAAGAGATTGACGGACTGCCTCCTGAGTTCGCGGATCAAGTCTATGACCGGGCGGCTGCATGGCTGGCAGTCGCAGAGTCTGGAACTAGTGCAAAGAGTGATCGCCGTCTCGAAAAAGATTCGCGTGAACATCCGGGGAGAGTTGAATGCCGAAGCAGCTACGAAAGCCGTGCTAAACACGGCCTGTGACCTGCAAGCGGAAGTGTTGAGGCATGAAGGCATGATGATCAAGCAGGCGCTGACGAAAGCCAACGGCAGCCTCACCCGCGCAGCCTCTCTTTTATCCATGAGCTATCAAGCATTAGCTTATATTTCGAATCAAGACACAAGGACTTGCTGAAAGAGCGATCGCCAGTCCATCGTCGCTCGCCGCGTAAGGGTTCAAGAAATCAGCGAGAATCCTAGAAAGTTTGGGCGAGTGAGTGGCTGTAATCTAAAATTCTTGCTGGACTTTAGCTGAGCAGACAATGGACACAGATCCTCCGCAACTCGGGAGGCCCAGGGTCGATACCCTGAAAGGCTCCCGCCACGCGAACATGAAGAAGCTGAGATTCGATGCTGCTGATGGCGTTTGGCGCGTTGCTTTTGCTTTCGACCCGAAACGCAAGGCCATCCTTCTTGTCGCGGGGGACAAGTCAGGCGGAAGTGAGAAGCGTTTTTATCGACAGTTGATAGCAAAGGCCGATAAGCGGTTTGACGGTCATCTGGGGCGCTTGAAGAAAAGGAAGAACTAACTGTGAAGACTCTCAACCAGAAAATGAAGAGAATAGGTTCCGCGCGTCGCAAGAAGATCGAGGCTCGTGCTGACGGTCTGATCGCCGAAGAAATGACGTTGCAGGAACTCCGGCAGGCTCGTAAACTCACCCAAGTGCGAATGGCCAAGGTCCTCGGCATCAGTCAGGATGGTGTTTCCCGTCTGGAAAAGCGCAGCGATCTTTTGCTTTCCACATTGCGCAAAAGTGTCGAGGCCATGGGCGGCAATTTGTCGCTGGTTGCTGAATTCCCTGACCGAGACCCAGTCGTACTGTCCGGCATTGCCGAAGCAGAGTCCTAGCTAGAAGTCCTGTGTCTGTTTGGTGTCTATTACGAGAGAGCACGAGAGAGAATTTAGTGATGAGAAACTCGTGAGTTGTTAGCTCTTCGTGCTTGGCTCCGACTAAACTAATGTCATTGTTAAATATTCCTTTAAGTGCTTAACTGCCGGTGGTGGTAAAATGCTGGAGACCTCGGAACCTGACGTTTGAGACTCGTCGATAATCATCGGTTTAAGTTGTTAAGCCAACGTGAGAAGCCGTCGGTTTTCACCTTCGGCCAGAGATTGTCGATTGGAGGACTCAAACCAGATGACACAACGAAAAACGCCCCACGAAGAAAAAGTCGCTACCACCGGAATGACCTGGTCAGATCTAATTCGATGGACACTAGTTAACATCTCCTGGAAATTCGTTGGGGCGGCGATCATTTTCACTGTGCTGCTCATCCCAATTCTCTACTTGTATCGACTGATTTTCCCCGAATTGTTTTCCCCAAGACCGCCAGCGTACGTGGAGGATTCAGTCTTACTACCCGCTGGGCAACTGTGGATGTTAAGCGGAATCCGAGTGCGAGAGGGAGAAGTCATAAAATTGCGGGCGACGGGAGGAGTTAATCTTGCCACTCACCGTTTGGTTTGGACTTCGTTGTCCGACACACGACCGTCGTTTGGTTGGACTTTCTTACCTGGTCCCACTAGCGAGGACAGCATTCCCCCACGACCAAGTAACGACCTAAATGACGGGCTAATCCATCCCAACGCTCCTGAGGGCTCGCTGCTGATGTTTATTCGCCCCGACAACTCTCTTCCTTCTTCTACGAATCCCCGCCCAAGCAATAGCCCTAACCAAGACTATATCCTTGTGGCTCCGAAGGTTGCCAATGAATGGATAAGCATAACCGCTCCACGAAGCGGCGAGTTATGTTTTGTAGTGAACGATGTCGTGGCTGATGAGGAGCGGTTCTATGTCGCCAAACCTGAAAGGTACTCCGAGAGGATTACGACCTTGAGGGAGATCTCGAACTACTTTAGAAGAGGTGGTCCAAAGCCGCCTGAAACTTCGTCAGCCGTATCTCGCGAGGTCGGTGAGTTTTATGGTCGGTTCTTAGGATGGCCGCCTGATACGTCAGAAGAATATGCCAAGAAGAAGCATCAGGAATGGTTGCGACTACATGGCTCTGGATATAAGCGCCTTTTTCATGACGATAACTCAGGATTCTATTTCATAAGCATCCGTAAGGAAGTCCGGTGAAGAGGCCATGCTAGAGCTTTACCGGCCTGCTGTAAGCGCTTTTTTGCGGGATCTTTCTGACAGACTTTGGTCGACAACGGGTACAGCTCAACAATATTGTGGATGGTGGGCCTGCCTTCCATAGAGCCCTACCCTGGTGAGGTAGTGCTCTACCAAGTGCGAGATCTTAGAAACCCTAAGTGCCGAAAAGTTTTGCAGAATTTTGGCAGACTCTGTTTACGCTTTCCGCAATTTATAAACACCGGAGCTGGGTTCGAATCCTCAGGCGTCCTACCATCTTGTTTTTGACACTAAACAGTTAGGTACTACCACCTGACGAAGAAGGTGAACGACAAGATGAGGGACATACTCAACAAACGTGCATCTGATGGCGACACCACGAAAAAGCAGTAGAAGCACAAAAAGCGCTTTAAGCACAAACAAGGAAGTGTCACTTTTGCTAAGTTTCTAAAATATGCGAAAAACGTCGTAACACATTGGGTCTCCCCCCTTCGGCAAATCAACTCTAGGCCCAATAGATGCGAATAGCTTCCCAAGCTGAGGGGTTGCGTGTTCGAATCACGTCGCCTCTCATCGTCGCTGGAGACGCTATCAAACTTGTACGTCATAGAGATGTCAGTGTGGCCCAAAATCTTTGCCAGTTCCTGCATCTCCATACCAGCGTCGGCCATGCGAGTTGCAAACGTGTGTCGCAAGTCATGAAAGCGCATGCTAGTGATACCAGCCTCTTTACGTGCAGCCTCCCACACCTTACGCAGGTTCACGCTCGCGCTTGCGAACAACCGCTCGTCGGGATCGTCGCTCTTCCTTTGGAGTTTGAGTTTCAGCAGTTCGGCTTTCAATCGAGTGCTAACTGAAATCTCCCATTGCTTCATGTTCTTATCCTTGTAGGTGGTGATGGTCACTTCTTCAGCTTTGAAGTTGACATGTTTCCACTTTAACAACTCCACCAGACTGGACCATCGAGCGCCAGTCTCCAACGCCGCAATGAACACCGGAATTGTGTGACGACGGTCTGCTTTCTGAAGGGCGTTGAATAGCCGTTGCTCTTCGGCGTCGGACAATACCTGCTCAACTGCGCCCTTTTCAGCGGCGACTTGAATCAACTGTTTGCCAGCTTCAGTCTTGAAGGGATTATCGAAAAGCCACTTCTTCGACAGCGCCACACCAAACATCTTTCGCGCTTTAGATAGCTCACGATCCACCGTAGCGATGCTAACTGTTTTTAGGCGGTGTGCCTTGTACCTCTCAAGAGCCTCATCGTCAATCTTTCTGATGTCCTTGTCGCCGAAGTAATCCACCAACCTGTCGATAGCAAAGTGCGCTGGCTTCACACTCCTGACCCCGCTCACCTTAGAACCATCTTCGCTGTAAGTGGCTGGCACATAGAAGCGGTTCTTCACGTATTGAGCAAGCTGCCGGAACGTCACCTTACCCGCCTCCAGTCTCGCTGTCCCTTTTTCTAAAATCTCCACCTCAAGTTGAGCGAGTTTGGTCTTTGCTTCACTCTTATTTTCTGCAGTGCGCAGGACCTCGCGAGTCTTACCGTTGTCGTCTTCAAACCGGATGCGTGCGCAGTGCTTACCTCTGGCCTTGCGGATTGTTCGTTGAAGTATTTTCATTTTCGCTCCGTTTCTGTTGGCCTAAAAGCCATGTTAGTGTACCCCTTTGGCGTACCCCTTTCTACGTGGTTTTCAGGACACAGCGGTGTACTTGGTGACACTGAGTGACACAAGAAAACTGCGTCTTTATTGACGTTTACGATTTTGTTTAGGAAAACCGGAAGTTAAAAACTGCTCCGGAGGCGAACGCTCTAATCCACTGAGCTACGCGGGCATGCTTGTTTGCAGGAAAAGATAACACAGCGGCGCTGAGGCCCGCCAGTCGACCTATAAATCAATCATTTTCCATTTTTCAATTCTCATTTTCCATTGGTATAACTACGGCAGCTGTTGAATGACCGGATGAGAAATGAGAAATCAAAAATCTCCCTCTCTTATACGTTAGCCCACGCGTCCCGGCGAACCCATCCCAAACTGAGCAAGGTGACCGAGCGCTTGCAAAAGCTGCGCATCGTCGTATATCAGTTATAGCCAATGGCCGACAATGAAAACTTCGCTGCGGTGCAGGGCTTCCTGCGTTTAGAGTCGGAAGCGATCGCCGAAACAGCTGCGCGTTTACAACAGGACGAGATTGAGCGAGTGGTCCAGTTGCTCGCTGGATGTAAAGGCAAGATTGTGATTCTCGGCGTGGGCAAGTCGGGAATCATTGCACAGAAGATTGCGGCCACGATGACCAGCACCGGGACCTCCGCTATCCATCTTCACCCCTCTGACGCTTTGCACGGAGGCATTGGCATCATTCAGTCGGACGACGTGGTAATGATCCTGAGCAATAGCGGCGAGACTGACGAGATAATTGAGATGCTGCCCTACCTGAAGCATCGTCAGGTTCCGATCATTGCGCTGGTAGGAAATCTTCGCTCGACGCTCGCGCGCCGTTCCGATGCCGTGATTGACGGCACGGTCGCTCATGAAGCTTGCCCGCTCAATCTCGCACCGACGACGAGCACGACCGTTGCGCTCGCTCTGGGTGACGCGCTCGCGATGACGTTAATGCAAGTTAAAGGACTGACGCCGGATGACTTCGCCATAAATCATCCCGCGGGCCAACTGGGCAAACGTCTCACGTTGAAAGTTGCCGATCTCATGCACGGCGGTGTCGCAAATCCCATCATCAAACGCGAAGCGCTTTGGCACGAACTGGTGAAAGGAATCAGCGATGGCGGATTGGGCGCGGTAAATGTTGTTGACGATGAAGGTCGGCTGGCGGGAATCATTACGGACGGCGATCTACGCCGCACGATTCAAAAACGCGAGGCGTCCTCACTTGCAGACCTTAAGTGTGACGAGGTCATGACGACCAATCCGGCTTCTGCTCGACCCGAACTGCTGGCCTTCGACGCGCTCAGATTGATGGAAGACCGTCCATCGCAGATTTCAGTATTGCCGGTGGTGAATGATGAGGGTGTTTGCGTCGGACTAATCAGACTTCATGACATTGTTCGCAGCGGACTTTAAACTCCAAAGTCCAAAGTCCAAAGTCCAAAGTCCAAGGATTACGCAAGTCGCAAACTCCTGGTTTCAAGTGGCGGAAACCAGACGTTGGACATTGGACGTTGGCCTTTGGACCTTCACAATCTCAGGCATGTCAACAATATCCCAGGCCGAGCGCATGCGCAGGAGTTTCGACATCAACCCGGCGTGCATGATATGACCGCTGCGTTCGGCAACCACTTTCCCCACAATCGGCATTCCCAGTAACGCGAGATCACCGATGATGTCGAGGATCTTGTGCCGCACAAATTCATCGCGAAATCTCAAACCCGTTTGGTTCAACATCCCATCGCGCGTGAGCACAATCGCGTTATCGAGCGACCCGCCGCGAATTAAATTGTCGCGCCTGAGCGCTTCGATCTCATCAGTAAAGCCAAAGGTGCGCGCTGCCGCAATCTCGCGGCTAAATGATCCGTTATCAACATTGAGTGAAAATTCCTGGACGCCAATCATCGGGTGGGCAAAGTCGATCAAACAATCAATCTGGTACCGGTCACCCGGTTCCACACTGATCCGCCGGTTCCCTTGTTCAAAAGAGACTCGCTCGCGCACCAGCAGCGCCCTTCGTGCCACCGGCTGGTTCACGATTCCTGCCTGCTCGATCATTTCGGCAAAGACTTCCGCTGAGCCGTCGAGGATCGGAATCTCGAGGTTATCAACCTCGATGTAGACGTTGTCCACGCCCAGACCGCGCAAGGCGGATAACAGATGTTCAACTGTGGAGAGCATTACGCCGGTGCGCATGAGAGTGGTGGCGTAACCGCAGTGCGCCACTGATTCAACTGTCGCGGGGATCTCAAAGCCACCAAGATCAGTGCGGCGGAAAACGTAACCGGTGTCTGGCGGCGCCGGCGCCAACCGCACATGTACCGGCACTGCGGTGTGAAGTCCTATGCCGTCTGTTTCAACTGCGGAGCCAAGCGTAGTTTGTTTGATCAAGTCGGGTCACCCTTTGTCTGAACTGAATAGCGCAATCTAAGAAGCAATGATCGTGCCTCCTCACGAACGTGAGAAATGAAAGTGATCCAGAGTGAGATTGTGGCGGCGTCGCCACAAGGGTTTAGCGCCGAGGTTTAGAAAAGCCACAGCTCGCGGTGATCACCGGAGGACTGGGAGCGCGGGCGTCCCGCCCGCAATGAGCGCAGCGCGAACACCACTAAACGTCACGTCCATCGTTGAGAATTGAATCGGTTAACAGTGAATGTCCACCTTTGCACGAATTCTTGTTCGCGCTTCGCGCTCAGTGCGTGCGGGACGCCCGCGGTCCCAGTGATTGGCTTAAATGATCCACTGATTGACACTCTGAAATCGGCTCTCTATGATCGAAACACATGCCAACTCAGCAAGCTTCTCCTGGTGACAAACCAGTCGGACGCGTTTTTCTGATCGATTCGATGTCGCACATCTTTCGCGCATTTTTTGCGCCGATGGCTAACCGTGTGGCTGCGTTATCAAATTCAAAAGGCCAGGTGACTCAGGCCGTTTACATTTTCACCAACATGCTGCGGAAGCTCTTGCTGGATGAAAAGCCCGACTACATTGCGGCGATCTTCGAATCGAAAGAGAAGACGTTTCGTCATGAAACGTTTGCGGGTTACAAAGCAAATCGACTGGCGATGCCGGAAGATCTTGCCACGCAGTTGCCTTACATCATTCGTCTTTGCGAGGCCTTTAATATTCCGGTGATCAATGCGCCTGGTTTTGAAGCTGATGATGTTATTGGAACGTTGGCAAAGAAAGTCGCCGAGCAAAAACTGCAAGCTGTCATCGTTTCCAATGACAAAGACATGTGCCAGCTCGTCTCTGATCCTTATATCGTTTCGATGCGCACAAATTCTCAAGTAGCGAAGCGGAAGGAGTATGTCCCGCCGATTGAATGGTGCGATGAAGCCTGGGTGGAAAAGAAATTCGGCGTGACGGCAGACAAGATCGTTGATCTGCTGGGGTTGATGGGAGATTCGATCGACAACATTCCGGGAGCTCCGGGCATTGGCGCCAAAGGCGCGGTGCAGCTCATCACGCAATTTGGTTCGATTGACGAAGCACTCCGCCGTTGGGAGGAGGTCAAACATAAGACTCAACGTGAGTCACTGCGTGACAACGCTGATCTGATTCGGCAATCGAGAGAGCTGGCGCGGATCAGACTTGATCTCGACGTAGATCTCGATCTAGATGCGATCAAGGCCAGACCTCCGGATCGTGCCGCCGCCTACGAACTTTTCAAGGAGTTGGAATTTTCCGCGCTGACGCGTGAGTTTTCTGACGCGGCGACAGCCGCGGCGCCAAACACGGACAGCGAGGTAAAGTATCAGATTGTCGCTTCGCGTCCTGCGCTGGATGCGTTGATGCAAAGCCTTTGGGACGCGGAGAGCGTGGGAATTGCGATAGCCGACAGCAAGTCCACGGCCGATACCGAAAAAAAGAGTGAAACGAAGCGGCTCCGCAATTAGGAGACGAACAGTGCGCAATGGATTTTGGACTGGCGGAGGGTATAGCCTTTTCGACCGCGCCTGGTGTGTCCGCTCTGGTCGACTTCAATCAGTTTAACGGCGGAAGGGAATCTGCAATCGCGTCAATCCGGGAAGCACTTTCAAACGGATTGTTGGAGAAGTCCGTCCATGATCTAAAGCGCGCCGTCGGACTGTTGGCCAAGCTGGATATTACGCTCGAAGGCGTCAAAGACGACACTTTCCTCGCCGCCTATCTTCTCGATCCTAATCGCAGCAAATATGAACTCAGCGACCTTGCACGCGAAGCCGTCGGCGTGGAACGAATTGAGAAACCTGCTAACGGTTGGACGGATCTTCAATGGGAAACAGCGGCAGCGGCGGACCTGACGTCGCGCACTGCGAAAGTGTTGCACAGCCGAATTCTTGAAAAGAAACTTGAGACGATCTACATCGAAATGGAGTTGCCGCTCGCGCCGCTCCTCTACCGGATGGAACGCGCGGGTCTGAAAGTGGATCGCGCTACGCTCAAGGACCTCTCAAACTATCTGGGTCTTGAGTTGAATAAGCTAACTCTAAAGATCTATGAGCTGGCAGCAAGAGAATTCAATATCGGATCGCCCAAGCAGGTGGGCGATGTGCTTTCCGAGTTGAACATCATCTCCGGTCGGAAAACTTCGACGGGCCGAATTTCAACGAGCAAGGCCGTACTGGAAGAGTTGGCCCTGACTCACGAACTGCCGAAGCTGATTATTGACTACCGAGAACTAGACAAGCTCAAGAGCGTTTACACTGATGCGCTGCCCCATCAAATCGCAGCCGACGGCAGGATTCATTGCCTTTTGAATCAGACGGTAGCGGCCACGGGACGTCTATCGTCAAGTGAGCCGAACCTTCAGAACGTGCCGATCCGAACCGAGCTCGGCCGCCGAATCAGGCGCGCGTTCGTCGCTGAAAAGGGAAGCAAGATAATTTCAGCAGATTATTCTCAGCTTGAGCTGCGGCTACTGGCGCACATTACGCAGGACCCTGTAATGCTGGAAGCGTTTCAGAATGGCGAAGATATTCATGCGCGGACGGCGCGGCTGGTGTTTGGCGCGCAGACTGACGAAGAACTGAAGGAAGCCCGCCGGTTTGCGAAGATAGTTAACTTTGCGATTGCTTACGCGATTGAGCCGTGGGGACTATCGCAGCGCGTCGGGATTTCGCGCGCGGAAGCGAAGAAAGTGATTGCCGATTACTACGACACTTACAAAGGCGTGCGTCGTTATATGGAGGAGGTGCCGCTGCGGGCCCGCGAGCATGGTTACGTTCGTTCAATTTACGGTCGCATTCGACCGCTCCCGGGTATTAATGATCGCAACGCCAACATTCGCAAAGCTGCTGAGCGCGAAGCCATCAACATGCCTATTCAGGGAACAGCCAGCGACATCGTGAAGATTGCGATGTTGAAGGTCGACGAGGAATTCAAACGCAATGGAATCGAGGCGCAACTACTGATGCAGGTGCACGACGAGCTTCTGGTCGAAGCCTCGGCCGAGACCGCCGAACATGTTGCCGGGATTCTCAAGCGGGAGATGGAGTCGGCGGTTGTTCTGGATGTGCCGCTCATTGTTGACGTCGGCATAGCCGATAACTGGATGGACGCAAAGCCGTAGGACAGGCGTTCCTGTCGTTCTTGTTCGATTAGAACGAAGGTAACGAGAGAGAAAAAGGACAGACAAGAATGTCTGTCCTACTGCGCTGCAAGAAATCGCCCAATGACAGAAAACCAAAAAGACAATGACGAGGAACAGGAACGCGAGGTCGGCGTAGTCTATCGCCGCACCACCTCCGCGGACGCGCCTGCTCGGGCTCAGGAACAAGATTCGTCAGTGACAGGTCGTTGGCGGCTCGCGCCGACGATCATTCCCCTGGTCGGCGGTTTTCTGTTGTTGCTGATTCTGATTTTCATGCTTGGGCTACTGAGCGTCAGGCGCATGGATGAAGTCGGCATCAAAGTGATGGCCCTCGAGCAGGGACACGCGGCAAAGTTGAGTTTGCTGTTGAAACTCAGACTCGCCACCACCAAACTCAACAACGAAGCTCGTGTCCGCGCCGATGCGGAAGCGCGCGACGAGCTGAGGCCGCCCTTCGATTTGCGTCTCGCTTCCGCGCAGGATGAGTTAAGAGAACTCCTGCGGCAGTCCGAAGGTCCTCCTCTCGGTTCGGATCCCACCTGGCAACAGTTTCGGCGTGACTTAGCGAGCTTCATTGACGTGACCAAAGATCTCCGTCGTTACTCGCTCGAAGGTTTTGAAAAATTCCTGATCGTGGACAAGCAACTTGATTCGTTATTTGTCGGCTCGGGAGAGGAACAAGTTGAGGTGTTTCGCGAGCACGACAGGATCGAACAAGACGCCGCCCGTTCCATTCGGTCATGGAGCACGATGGCCCTGATCATGGGCGCGCTCATCGCTGCCGCAACGATTTGGGAAGTGCAACGCAGGTTCGCTCAGATGCAGCGAAGCGTGAGGGAAGCCAGCCGCGAAAGAGTTTTCACCAGCCAGATGCTCGAAGGAATGGTTAGCGCCATCGCCGCCATCGATGACAACTCCCGTATTCGAAGCGCAAACGCTGCTTTCTTTCGCATATTCCCGAAAGCAAGTATCGGCGTTTCGCTGTTCGAAGACTTTGCTTCGGCAGGCGCCGCGAAAATGCTTGGCGCGGCGACCTCGACGGTTGTGGATAAAGCTACCTATCGCGGACGGTGGGTTTGCGGCCCCGACGAAGGTTGCAAAGAAGAACAAACATACGATGTCTATTCATCACCCCTGGCTATCGATGGAGCGCGCGGGCAGATACTGACGCTGGTCGATGCGACCGAGGCGGCTCAGGCTGAACGCGGACTGCGCCGGCAGGAGTCGTTGGCAGCAGTCGGCCAGGCAACTGCGCAGGTGGCGCATGAGATTCGAAACCCACTTGGCAGCATCCGCCTGGGTGTCTCGATGTTGCGCGACAGCGTAAACGATCAGGAAGGCCTCAACACGATCGAGCTGGTTGAGCGCGGCATCAAGCACCTGAACAAGTTGGTGGTGGATGTGGCCCAATTTTCGAGCCGTAAAGAACTGGAGCGCAGTAAGGTCGATCTACATGAGCTGATCGGACGAAGTCTGGAACTCGTGTCCGACAAGATCAGCGAGAAAGCGACGCCAATCAAGAAAGAATTTGCGAGCGAAGCAGTCGTGGGAAACTGGGATCCTGATCAACTGCGGCAAGTTCTGGTCAACGTGCTGGGAAATGCGATCGATGCGAGCTCCCAACGCGGCCCGGTCACAATCGCCACTGAAGTGTTGACAGGTTCCTCCGCGCCCGAGGGTCAGGAGTTTGGGCCGACGAAACATGCGCGAATCACCATCGCCGATCAGGGACAGGGGATTGATAAGGCTGTGTTGGACCGCATCTTTGAACCGTTCTTTTCAACCAAGAAACGCGGCACTGGCCTGGGACTAGCAATCGTGAAACAGATCGTCGAACAACATGGCGGAACCATCAATGCTGAAAGCGAGCCCGGCGCCGGCGCGAAGTTTGTGATCGAACTTCCGTTGTAGGACAGGCATTCCTGCCGTCCCTGAAATCCTCATTTGCTCGTTAGTAATAAGCACAGGCAGGAATGCCTGGCCTACCGAATTGCCTGGAAGGCTTTCCTGGCTGCTTCAATTGTTTGATCGATAATCTCTTCGGTGTGTGCGAGGCTGACGAATGCGGCTTCAAACTGGGATGGCGCCAGATAAACTCCTTGAGCCAGCATCGCATGAAAAAACCGTCCGTAGAGATCTCGATCGCTTTTGCCTGCCGTATTCCAGTCAACAACCGGTTCGCTCGTGAAGAAACTGGTCCACATCGATCCAACTCTGTTCGTCACGGTTTCAAATCCAGCGTCGGCAGCAGCGTTTGCGAGCCCTTCGCATAAGCGCGCCGAGTTCATTTCCAGAGTTGCGTAGATTGATTCATCACGGAGACGCTTGAGAGTCATGAGGCCGGCGGTCATTGCCAGGGGATTGCCAGATAACGTTCCTGCCTGGTAGATGGGACCGGTCGGCGCCATGTTGCGCATCAATTCTCTCCTGCCGCCATACGCACCTACGGGCAAGCCACCGCCAATGATTTTGCCGAGACAAGTGATATCGGGTGAAATTCCGTAGAGTTGTTGTGCGCCTCCGCGCGCGAGTCGAAAACCCGTCATCACTTCATCGAAGATTAAAAGCGCGCCGTTTTTGGTCGCCAGTTCGCGCACAGCGTTGAGAAACCCGGGCCGTGGTGAAACACAACCCATGTTGCCAACTACGGGCTCGATGATTACGGCGGCGATGTCCGGATGTTCGTTGAATACTGATTCGAGCGCGATCGCATCGTTGAAGGGAACTGTCAGGGTGTGTTGGGCCAACGAGGCGGGAACGCCGGGACTATCAGGAAGGCCAAGCGTAGCGACACCTGAACCCGCCTTCACCAGCAAACTATCCGCATGGCCGTGATAACAGCCCTCAAACTTTATGATCTTGTCGCGTGTCGTGACACCGCGAGCTAAACGGATGGCGGACATGGTGGCTTCAGTGCCGCTATTCACCATGCGCACCATCTCGACTGAGGGTATGGCGGCGACGATTTCTTCCGCGAGCCCTACTTCGAGTGGGTTGGGAGTGCCAAAGCTTGTTCCGTTCGATGCTGCCGAAGCGAGCGCCTCAATGATCTCGGGATCAGCATGACCAAGAATCATTGGTCCCCAGGAGCCCACGTAATCAATGTAGGTCTGGCCGTCGACATCTTTAATGGTCGCGCCGCTCGCACTGGCGATGAAGCGTGGCGTTCCACCGACTCCGCGAAAGGCGCGCACTGGCGAATTGACGCCGCCAGGGATTAGTTCCAGTGCTCGAGCGAAGAGCTCTTGAGAACGATCTGTGGTTGGTTTGATAGATGCCATTTGAACTTAAGGATAACTGGAAGACCTGCGAAAACCGAATGGCCGCGGCATCAAGAGCCTCATCTCACGCGCGACTGGAGCCCAGCTGATAGCGCGGCAAACTTTCAAACCCCGTTTTCATCGCGGAACTCAACACTAAGTTCTATTCGCACGCCTCCTCCTCTGGTAATATGCGCAGTAATACCCTAGGACTAAAGAGCGCGGAGGGTTGCTTTCCTGACCGTTTCTGCCGGTCCACTTCTTTCTAACCTGAAGTTGCTTCCCAGCTTGTTGTGGGATGGATGGGCAGCGTGCACCTGGCTGAAGATCCAAGTCCCAAACTTGAAGGCTATCGCTATGGCCCACGGTCTCAGCGCGACGACAAGGAGGAGAGTTCGATGAAAAAGTCCGTCACCGGCATTTGTCTGGGATTGGTCATGTCTGCCAGCGTCGCCCTCGTTGGGGCCCAGGTTTCGGATCAGGCGCACTGGCCTCAGTGGCGCGGGCCTTTTTTTAACGGCGTCGCGCGGGGCGATGCTCCTACCTCATGGAGCGACAGCAGCAACATCAAATGGAAGGCGGACATACCTGGACGCGGCCATTCGACGCCCGTCATCTGGGGCGACAAGATCTTTCTGACGACCGCAGTGCCGACCGGTAAACCGGCGCCGTCGCCACCGGCCGGTGACGGCGCTCCAGTCAGTTCACCTACTGCAGCGTCGTCAGTGAACCAGCAGCCGGCTGGTGGCGAACAACGGCGGGGGCGAGGGCCGGGTGGAGATACTCGTCCTCAGGTTGAACATAAGTTTGAAGTGCTCTGTCTGGATCGCAAGACGGGAAAATTGCTTTGGCAAAGAACTGCCAGGGTCGCCGCGCCGCACGAAGGTTCCCACCGTGCTTACGGCAGCTTCGCCTCCAATTCGCCAGTTACTGACGGCAAGTATGTCTACGCTTCATTCGGCTCGCGCGGGGTCTATTGCTACGACTTCAATGGAAAACTAATTTGGGAGAAGGACCTTGGCGTTCAGATGAAAATGAAGCTGGGGTTTGGCGAGGGAACTGCGCCACTGCTGACTGGCAACCATCTGATACTCGTTTTCGATCACGAATCTGATTCCTTCATAGTTGCTCTGGACAAGCGAACCGGCAAAGAATTGTGGCGCGTGGCGAGGGACGAGCGCAGCTCATGGAGCACTCCGCTCGCGATTGAACATGGCGGACGCAAACAAGTCGTCGTCAGCAGCACCACTCGCGTGCGCAGCTACGATCCAACGAACGGAAAAGTAATATGGGAAGCGTCGGGTCTTGGCGCTAACGTTATTCCAGTTCCGGTGTATCAAAACGGCGTCGTATTTGTTATGAGCGGTTATCGCGATCCGCGTCTGATGGCAATCAGACTCGGGAAAGAAGGAGACCTAACCGAATCGGATTCGATCCTTTGGAGCCACACCCGCGGATTGGCTTACACCGCATCACCCGTGCTCCATGAGAACAAACTTTACGTAGTGACCGACAATGGACTGATTAGTGTTTTCAATGCAACCACCGGTGAACCTCATTATGCGCAGGTGCGCTTGCCGAAATCGTATAACCTAAAGGCGTCGCCGGTAGCGGCCAACGGCAAATTATATTTGGCCACCGAGGATGGAGACGTGGTGGTGCTCAAGATGGGTGAAAAGTTTGAAGTGATTGCGACCAACACGCTCGATGATCAAATGTTCATAGCAACTCCTGTGATCGCAGCCGGCGAGCTGTTCCTGCGCGGGCAGTCCCAACTCTTTTGCATTAGTCAAAAAGGTTTGAGTAACGACTGAAAATGACACTTACTGCAGGGACAAAGCTGGGGCGCTATGAGATTGACTCGCAACTCGGTAAAGGCGGGATGGGCGAGGTCTATCTGGCCCACGACACAACCTTGAATCGAAAGGTCGCGCTCAAAGTTCTT
Organism: Pyrinomonadaceae bacterium; assembly: GCA_963724185.1. Taxonomy (GTDB): domain Bacteria; phylum Acidobacteriota; class Blastocatellia; order Pyrinomonadales; family Pyrinomonadaceae; genus PSRF01. The sequence continues at coordinate 2,613,787 of CAVRTN010000004.1, forward strand.
CCTGCGGAGCTTGCCGCCAATCAAGACCGCATGCGGCGTTTTGAGCAAGAGGCGAAAGCGGCCGCCGCTCTTAATCATCCGAACGTTGCTCACGTCTATGAGATTGGTGAATCCGAAGGCTTGCACTTCATTGCGATGGAATATGTTGAAGGCAAGACACTCAGAGAAAAAATACATTACCAGCAAGTCGAACTAAGGAAACTCCTCAAGTATCTGCAGCAGGTTGCCGGAGGACTGGCGAAGGCGCATGCGGTGGGGATCGTTCATCGAGATCTTAAGCCTGACAACGTAATGATCTCTGACGACGGTTATGCCAAGATTCTTGATTTTGGTTTGGCCAAGCTCATTGAGATTCCTACTCCAGGTCCCGATGGTGAGACGACCAGCGACGCCCAGACCGTGGCCCAAATGCAGTATTCAGTCCCCGGCAGACTCCTTGGGACTGTCGGTTACATGTCTCCCGAGCAGGCGCAAGGAAAGACGGGCGAAATCGACCATCGTTCGGATGTCTTCTCCTTCGGATGCATGCTCTACGAATCGGTAACGCGTCAGCGGCCGTTTCAAGGCGAGTCGAATGTTGCGTCCCTTTACAAGATCGTTTACGAGCCGGCGCGCAACATTACTGAGTTTGATCCTTCCGCTCCCGCTGAACTGCAGCGGATTATTCGTCGTTGCCTCGCGAAAGATCCGGAAGATCGCTACCAGACGATTCAGGACGTTGCAATTGAATTAAGAGATTTGCGGCGGGAATTGGAGGGCGACGCCTATCTGGATGTCACCATTGCCCCATCAGCGATCGGCGGCCGCGGGGTCGGGAATAAAGGAATGTTACCTCACTCTGAGTCCACCATCGGAGGTAGCCAGACAATTGCTTCGGGAACTGCTGAAGCAACGGGCGTGACGAATGAAACTGCGCCCGCCGTTACGACGTCCAGTTCGGAAGTCATTCTCGGTGAGATTGGTAAACACAAGAAAGCGGTCGTGCTCACGCTCGTATGCATCTTGCTAGCCGTCGTGGCCGTGATCTTCTTGTGGGGGAAAGTTGTTGGTCCTCCCAGGACAGAGCCCTTTCGCAGCATGAGGATTACCCCGCTAACGACGGGAGGAAAAATCGGCAACGCCTCAATCAAGGGTTACACATCAATCTCGCCGGATGGTAAGTACGTCGTCTTTAGAACCACGGAAGCGGGAAAAGACAGTCTTTGGGTCAGACAAATTTCGAGCGGCAGCATGGTAAAGATCGTTCCGGATGTCGAAGGCAAGATTGGCGGAACTACTTTTTCGCGCGATGGTGAATTGGTCTACTACTCGCAGTTTGTTAAGGATGATTCGCTGGGCACGCTTTATCAGGTGCCGGTCCTGGGAGCGACTCCGCGGCGCGTGATGGCTGGAGTAACCAGTCCGATCACCTTTTCGCCTGACGGGAGTCAGTTTGCCTTCGTGCGCGCCACGCCCTCGGAATCCGTTTTGATGTCTGCCAACCTCGAAGGCACTAGCGAGCAGAGAATTGCCAGCCGCAGCCTGCCCAATTATTTTGCCTTTGGCGGCGGGCCTTCGTGGTCTCCTGACGGGAAGAAGATAGCGTGTGGTGCAGGCAGTTTTAGCGGGAGCCAGTCTGCGACGATAGTTGCTGTGCCGGCCGGAGGCGGTGTTGAAGAGCCGCTGACTTCGCAAACGTGGGTCTCAGTCTCTCGTGTCCTCTGGATGTCTGATGGAAGCGGATTGATCGTCGCAGCCATTCCTCAACTAGTCTCCGCGGGAACGCAGCTATGGCACGTTGGCTATCCGAATGGGGCGGTTCGGAGAATTACAAACGATCTGAACGCTTATGGAACGAGCAGCCTGGGATTGACTGCGGACTCTAAAACGCTGGTGACCATTCAGGCGGATAAGTCAGCACAGATCTGGGTGGTGTCGCCTGGCGCCGACGCCAGCCGGGCAAAGCAAATCACGAGCGGAAAGAACGACGGCGAAACACTCGCCTGGACGACTGACGGCAAAATTCTCTACACGACACCATCTGGCGAACAATCCGACATTTGGAGTGCCGCTGCCGACGGGACTACAAAAAAGCAATTGACGCTCGACGCGAATATCGAGCGCCTCGGGTGTGCTTCGCCCGATGGCGGCCACATCGTCTTCAGTTCAAACCGTTCCGGCAATTTCAATCTTTGGCGGATCGACGCGGGAGCCACTGACCAAAAACAACTGACGCAAGGCGTTGAGATCGACTCGCAAGCTGTTTGCTCGCCTGATGGGCAATGGGTGGTTTTTCGTTCATTCAGGCAGGGGAAGTCAACCTTCTGGAAGATTCCTTTGATGGGTGGAAATCCGGAACAGGTCTCTGACACGTCGTCGACCTGGGCGGCGGTGTCGCCGGACGGCAAGATGCTGGCGCTATATGAGGCCTCGGCTCACCGCATTATTGTCATACCGTTTGGCGGCGGAGCGCCTGTTGCCACTCTTGAGGTTTCAATCAATTCACGTGACGCCGGCCTCGGGTGGACGTCAGACGGCAAGGCGATCGCGTATGCGGCTTCTGCCGCGGATGCTGACAACATTTGGAGCATTCCTCTCGACGGAGGACCCGCCAAACAACTCACCAACTTCACTTCCGGACTTATCTTCGCCTTTCAGATGTCCCACGACGGCAAACAAATCGCCCTATCGCGTGGAAGTCAAATAGATGATGTGATTCTGCTCCGTGATGGTGAATAAACAGGTTACGGGCCTGACCATCGACACGGGGCTGCGGCGGTGGCCCTTTCGCCTTGCTAGTTTGGGGTAAATAGTGCATAGTGACGCACGGTTAATCCTTCTCTCGCGCATCGACGGTGATGCGCCCCGCGCGTGAACCTTATAGCGCTGGCGTTTTTGGATGGTTCGAGAGCAGGCTGATTTCAACTTCAGAAGCGCTCCTAGAGCATCCGAAAACCGGCCCTTCGCTCCTACCGTTCGACCGAAGCCAATCCGATTCGCAGCTTCTTTTATCCCCCCTAGGGGAAAGGTACACCTTTATGTCTATGAAACTTTACGTAGGAAATCTCGCGTTTTCGACCTCCAGCCAGGATCTGCAGGAGCTTTTTGCAGCTGCCGGCACGGTTGAATCAGCGAGCGTCGTGGAAGACCGCGACACCGGACGCTCACGTGGCTTTGGCTTTGTCGAAATGTCCAGCAAGGAAGAAGGCGAAGCAGCTATCGCCCAGTTTAACGGCAAGGAAGTTAACGGCCGTGCGCTGAATGTTAATGAAGCGAAACCCCGCGAAAATCGCGGTGGTGGTGGCGGTCGTGGCTTCGGCGGCGGCGGCGGCAATCGCGGTGGCGGCGGCGGCTACGGTGGAAACCGTGGCGGCGGTGGCGGCTACGGCGGTGGCGGTGGCGGCGGCAATCGCGAGCCACGCTGGTAAGCACTGCTTAACGCGGACGAGCGTTGGCAGCCCCAGCACGGCCCTCAAAGCCATGTTCAACTGCCAACGCTCATCAAGCGTTGATTTACCTCAACCTGTCCATTTCTCAAAGCATTGCGCAGATTTGGATCTCACTTAACGCCAATGGCGTAATTTACCCCTGCGCAGAATGCGCAGAACTAAAAAGGACTTTATGAATTTTTCTCAATTGGGACTTGCACCCGCACAAGTGCGGAGCTGCGAGTCTCTCGGATATACCGAACCGACACCGATCCAACTACAGGCGATTCCTGTAGTTCTTAGCGGCCAGGATCTGATCGGCTGTGCTGAAACCGGCACAGGCAAAACCGCCGCATTCCTTCTCCCCATCATTCAGAGGATTACAGAAAAAGCGAAACCTGGTGTTCGCGTTCTCGTCCTCGCGCCAACGCGTGAGTTGGCATCGCAGATTCAAAAGAACTACAACGAGTTGAATGTGGTAAAAGCTAATCGCAGCGCCATCATCATCGGCGGTGCCAGCGCGCGCACTCAGATGTCTGACCTTCGCCGCGGTGTAGCAGTAGTAATTGCAACTCCCGGACGTTTGCTCGACCTTGTGGAGCGCGGCGCAATTAACCTTTCGCTGATCGAAGTTCTGGTTCTGGACGAAGCCGACCGTATGTTGGATATGGGTTTCCTGCCGGCTATTCGCCGCATTCTGGCGATGTTACCGGTGAAGAAGCAAACGCTGCTTTTCTCGGCTACAATGTCGTCCGACATTGAGAAGCTGGCCCGGACCACGATGAAAGAGCCGAAGCTGATCGAGGTCAGCCCGCGTGGCCAGGCAGCCACCATGGTCGAGCAGAGTGCCTATCCTGTAGCACAGGAATCCAAGACTGCTTTGTTGCTGGATTTGCTCGAACGCGAAAAGTTTGAACGAGTGCTCGTGTTTACACGCACACGTCGCGGCGCCGAACGTCTGTCGCACATTCTTTCAGCTCGCGATCACAGCGTTAATCGGATTCACTCTGATCGCACTCAACCACAACGTGAAGCAGCGCTGCGTGCATTCCGCGATGGCCGCACCCGCGTTCTGGTGGCGACTGACATTGCCGCCCGTGGTCTGGATGTAGACTCTGTTTCGCACGTGATTAATTTCGATGTGCCGTCAGCTCCGGAAGATTATGTGCATCGCATTGGACGCACCGGTCGCGCCGGAAACACCGGGCGGGCAATAACCATTGTCACCCCGGTGGACGAATTATCGATGCGGGCGATTGAACGCTTGACGGGCCAACCAGTTGCGCGGGTAGTATTACCAGGATTTGGCGGTCGAAAAGTGGAAACGACGACCACAGGTAAGGGCTTCGGTCGCGCTGTTCCACGATCTGCAGTTTTTACGCGCTCATTTCGACCACGACGCGCGAGCCGATAAAACAGTTCCGAGTTTCCGGTTTCGAGTTTCAGGTTTTACGAACGTGGGGTTGCCCCACGAAGCAGAGTTTGAAACTCGGATCATCGAACTCGGGACTTGAAACTCGAAACATTTTCAAAGGAGAGACTATTTGGCCAGAGATGACTTGATCCCCGCAGAGGGCACGATCATAGATAAACAGCCCAACGCTTTTTTCAAAGTCCAACTCGACAACACTGAGCATGTGGTTCTGGCGGCGATTTCAGGCAAGATGCGTAAGAATCGAATTCGCATTCTGGTGGGCGATCGAGTAAGCGTCGAGATGTCACCCTACGATTTGTCCAGGGGACGCATCACCTACAGGTACAAGTAGACTCTCGCCGGATCCTTGTCTTGAGTGCCACCCTTAGGCGGGCCGAACTATTAGTGTCGGCGTATCGCCCGCGTGCGGCCGTACTCCAAGTTAATCGAAGGTATTTAACGCCGACTACTGGTCGGCGTTTTTTATTCGCTCCATAGTCTCACCCGGCTCGACTGTGATCGATCGAAAGCTGGACATCCGCACCAGGCCAGGCGCCGCACCCTTGGGTTTTGAAATAAACTTGCGCGGCGTGTAATGGACCGTGACCTTTGAATCCTTGCTTGCCTGGCTAAACTTTGCGGCCAGCTGCGCCGCTTCAATTATCGTGCGGTGCGGAATTTCAACTTTCGATGCGTTGCGAATAATTACGTGCGATCCGGGATAGTCTCCGGCATGCATCCATAGATCATTCGGACGCGCTACCTTAAACGTGAGTTGATCGTTGTCCCGCGCTGATCTCCCGACTACCACTTCATATCCGTCAGAGGACCGGTAGCGTCGCATCCCGGCAGGAATGGAACTGCTTTTACGCCCTCCTTTTTTCTCGCGAACCGCGGCTCGTTGTTTCGGTCTGGCAAACTCGGCCATCGCTTCAACGTCGCGTCTTGCTATCGCATGCTCAAGCCGGGATAATTTGGACTCGAGCTCAGCCGCTTCTTTCTCAGTTTGGGCCAGCCTTAGTCCGATTTCCTCTATGGCCCTCTTCGCCTTTCCGTAGCGCGAAAACGATTGGGCAGCGGCATCTTGCAGCGATACGTTCTCTTCAACCTCAATCTCGATCACAGGTGCGCCGTCCGCGTAGTAATCCTGAAGGCTCACGCTGTTGCCTCTCCGTTCTGCGTTAGCGATGTTCGCCAGCAGGAGGTCGCCAAGGCGCTTATGTTCATCGGGACGACCATGCCCAAGCAGGTCCCTTTCCAAATTGGCTTTTAGCTTTTTCCTGCGATTGATTTCCTTTCTCAACTGGACCAGGAGTTCCGCAGCGTGACCCAGGAATGTTTGTTCGTCGTCGAGTTTCTGGTAGTAATCATCAGCGGCAGCGGAAACTGACGCGAAGTTTTCGCGGCTAATCTGATGTTCCTCCGCCACTGTCGTCGCTTGCCGATGGGGCGGACTGTAGACATCTCCTAATTGTTGTCCGTCGCCTCGCGGCGCTCGCATGGCATGGGTAATCTGGGACTCAGAATCTAATAGAAAAAGATTCGCCGATCGTCCGGTGAGTTGGGCTATCAGGGATCGGGAGTGACTTTCACCCAGTTCGTTTGTCACCTCGAAGGCGAGACGAACAACTCGTTCGTTTGCATCTTTGCTTACCGAGAGCAGCCGGCCGCCGCTCAGGTTTGCTCGAAGCGCCTGAGCAAATGATGCGAGTGGAATTGAAAGTTTCTCCAGCTGCCTTGAGCTACGCGTAATCAGGTGAAGGCGAGGCGCCGCTGGATCAATACTGACGAAAAGGTATCCGGCGTTTTTGATTCCAAAGTCGATCGCGACCGCGTGCGGATTCAGTTGGAAAACCCGACCGAGGAAACGCCCGCGTAAAAGCCCGTCTACTTCGCCCACGATCTCGCTGAGAGTTTCCTGATGCATGCCTGTAGTGCGATTAGTGGACTGACAAAAGAAAAGGCCCTGCTCTGGCTACAGAGCAGAGCCGGCGTGTGCCCGCGAGAGTGTTAGATTCGCACAACTTCGGTGCGGGTAAAACGATCATGTGCCGCCCGCTTGTCACGGTCAATTAGCGTATACATCAGCGGGATGCCAGAGGAGGCAACTGACAGAATATAAACTGCGGCGCGACCGGCAGACTGGCTTCCCGTCGGCAGCATTCTCGTGCGGGCGTCAATTACGCGAAGCGAGAAGAGCTTCATCCCCAACGTCTGTCCAGTCAGTGCAGTAGCGATGGTCGAATACAGAAACGCCACGACAATCAAGGTCGTGACGGCCAAAGCCAATGCACGATTATCCTGCCTGGCCAACTCGGTAAGGCCTGCCAAAGCCAGCGGTATCCACGCCAGAAGTCCTATAACAACCAAATCAACCAACGAAGAAAAGAAACGCAGATAAACTGGAGCGATGCGTTTCGAGGTGTCGTCGACGGTGGTGGTTGTCGGAATCGTATCAAGGTAGTTGAGTGCCGGATCGTTAACGTCTCCGTTGATCAATCGCTTCGGTTTAAATGAAGCGGGAGCAGGTTCATCTTCAACTGGTTCGGACTCGGCAGCAGGTATCGGGTCGGGCACCACTGCCAGAGTGTGAACTTTGTCGGGGGCAGAATTTGTTTTCTCCATCACCAGGTCCGGTAGGGAAGTCTCAGGTTCGTTGTTGAGTCGTACAGGAATGAATTCAGGCTGCTCCGCGTAGGCTACGGCGGCTGCGCCCTGATAGTTTGTGTAGTTGCCGCCTGACGGCGCGGCGATGTGGGCACGTTCAATTCTACGCAGCGCCGCGACGACAATTGGATTCAAAGGTGATGCTTCGGCCTGCGGAAGAAGCTCAAGCAACGGCGCCTTGGGAACGTCGTCTCCAATCGGAGTTTCGCTGGCTCCGTTTTCGGAAGAGCTCTCGCGCAGCCGTCTCTCCTGAACCTCTCGAACCCTATCGCCCAGCTCCTTTCGCCATTGGGGGATGCTGTGCTTCACGCCGGGGAACTCGATCAGGGAACGATTGGGGCGTGAATTGGCGCTCGCCATGATGGCAGGCTCATCTACGATGGTTTTTTGATTAGGAACTATCTGAGAGGATGCAATAGTGCTTTTATTCCTGAAAGCGCCGCATTCCGGGCACTTCAACGAGCGCTTCTTGCTAATCGCGCCGCACGAGGGACATTGCATACCAAGCTGCCTCCGAAGAAGGAACGGTCTGAATAGCCAGGGCCTTGGGGACTCTTCAAAACCAGGCCAAGCTCACCCGCAATTGGGCCGCATGGTATCAGGAACTACTTTAAGTGGTCAATCAGAAAATATAAGAGGCGTTGGAGTTGCCTCGATGGGGATCACGGCTCCAGGGACGATTGAGGATGCTGTGGAAAATTTCTAGAGGCGGGTGCGGCCGGCGAATCCCGCATCCATGTCATGCCACCATTCCAGCTCATCGCCTTCGCCGAGCTGCCAGCAGAGCAGGACAATCCGTCCGTCGCGGAGGGAAGGGAAATCGATGAGTCCGCGGTCAAAGTCCTTAAGTTGAATTCCCATTCCCTCGAGTTCAGCCATCTCGGCCGTGAAATCGGTGAGGATTGTCGCGTAAGCCACTCCGCCAGACATGCCGCCACCACCGAGTTCGGCGCCCTCGGCCGCCAGTTTGGCTCCCTCGCGGAATTGACCAAGCCGTCCGCGAGAACGCTGAATGCGGCGGAGTATCTGGCGCACTGCCGGTAACATCGCGTTGGCCTCTTCTACGGTAAACAGTTTCATTTAGATTAGTGTTCGTCGAGAATGCGCACCAATTCGACGGTATTCATTTCCTCGTCTTCAGTTTCGATATTGGTTTCAACCATCACCACTCGCATGTTAGCCGGGAATCCTTCAGCCATTGGCCCAGCCATCTCAATCTGTTCATGCAGGTATTGTGTGGGTTGCTGCTCATGCAGCTCGCGTTCGTCATAGCGTGGGCCATGCATCTCCTTGCGAACTCGATCCGCAATTTCCCCCAGGTCGATGAAGTAGTCAGCGACATCAATTAGCTTCGGCGCCGTATTCGAACGGAAACCGGCAACTTCAACGCGGCAGCCTTTGTATGCGACGGCGTTGACTGCGTAAACAAAATCCTCATCGCCTGAGACCAGGACGGCCGTGTCGTACCTTCCGGCTAGCGACAACATGTCCACCGCGATCTCAACATCAAGATTTGCCTTTCGCGTTCCGTCGTAAAATGTCTTCAGTTCCTTTTGAATGACGCGAAAACCGTTACGCCTCATCCACAGCAGAAACCCCTGCTGTCTTTCAGCTCCGACATCCACGCCGGTGTAAAAGAATGCACGCAGCAAACGTCCGTCACCGAGCAGGACTCGGAGTAGTTTGTTGTAATCGATATCAATATTGTGGAATCGCGCGGCGTGAAACAGATTATTGCCATCGATGAAGACCGCCACCCTGCCGCGGTGTCCCAGTTGCCACGAGACATTGTTTGTCGGATCAAAATTATTCATCTATTAACTGCCCTAAAAGATTTTCAACATTTTCTAGCATGCTTTTTTAACTTTGATTGGTCAAGCTGCCCTTCGGTGTGCAGGTGGCGAGGTTGTGCCGGGGCTACTCAACGGAGAAGACCTCGCCCGTGATGGCGTCTACGTAACCGATTTTGGCCGGTGCGCCTGTGATTTCGATTTCCCACGCCACGCGAAATTCGAGCGCGTCGGGACGTGCTTTCGATGGCTGCACATGCGTGACCAGTTCGCGCGGAGTGAGTTGAGCGCTCGCCGGTAGCCGGGGGCCGGTCGTCGCCGGGATCGAATCAGAAGCCGTGCCAACAATCTCCCGCATCTTTGCGGTCGCATCCTCCGCAGTTAGTCGCGCGCTGAGTGAACCCGTTGCGCCTAGTCCACGCAGCGCGCTTCTGACTCGATCGGCCTCTGGAATACATGTGCTCGAAAGGCTCAGGATGCGGCGGTCAGCGGTGAACCGGATCTGCAATTTCCCGTAATTTCCGCGAATAGGAAATCGAAACGGTCGCTGCTCATAATTCACAACTGTGGTTCCATCTGGTTGGACCACGTGATCAACGAGCGATAGCCGGGCAGGTTCGGAACCGATAACGTCGCGCCAATCCCTCAGAAATCGCCGTAGGGACTCGCGAGTTTCTTCCTCGTTCATTACGGCGCCTGCGCCAACCTTGGGCAGATACACGCCGCCGTTCGCGGCCGGCAGGCTCGCTATCGTTGCGGTGATCGGACTAAGGTCCACAGGCACTGAGCTGCTTGCGCCCGTTCCGGCGTTGCGTCCATTGATTACTGACTGACTCAGTCGATTAAACGACGCTTGAGCGGTTTCTCGCCGGGCATTGTCTTCGGCAAGGATCACCGGATAATTTGCTCCGCCGCGTGGACCAGTCGGGCTTGTGGGTTGAATAGGCGCGCAACTAAGCGAGAGGGTGACCGCCAGAATCAGCACGAGCAGAAGTCTTTGGTAGTATTTCTCAATCGTCATCAATTGGCACCTCCCGTACAAATTTACTCTCGCGACAGAAATCTTGTCCCGGCGTATAATCGCCGCCTCCAGGAGGCTTTCTTGCACGACGAAAACAAGAACGACAGCGATTCGGGTTCTTTTCCTGCCGTTGATGGTCCAATCAGTTCAGAGCCTAAACCATTCGCGCCAGATCAAATGGTTCGCTGCGAAGAGTGCCTGCGCGCTAATGGTCCGACCAGAGTCAACTGCCTCTACTGCGGAGCGGCACTCCCGTTTAATGAAACGTTAGCCAATCTGCAAAAGCCCGCACTGAGGCCACTGGAAAAATGGGAGCATGGATATAACAACATCATTTTGCCTTCGTCCGCAAACGCTCTTCCGCTGAATTCGCAGCAGGCCGAGACTCCGGTTTTAAACCTCACGGACGCAGAACTGGCTCAGGCTGCTGATCTCTTGAGATTGCCCGTTGCGGATGTTGTACGGATCCTTTCGCTCGGAATCCCTTTGCCACTGGCGCGTGCATCAACGATGGATGAGGCGCTGTTAGTTCAACGGCGGCTCAACCGTCTGAGAATCGATACCGTGATCGTACCTGATGCTGATCTCGGCGTCGCCGACACTCCGCCTTTGAAGCTTCGCGCGCTGGAAATTGGATCGTCGAGCTTTGTAGCCTATCAATCGCCGGATACGCCAGGTGTCACGGTCAGCTGGTCGAAGTTGAAGCTGGTGGTTGTAGGCAGGTTGGTCGTCAGGCGCGTCGAATTAAGAGAACAGAAAACCGCTCGGGCTGAGAATCGAATCCTCGACGCGAATGAATTCTTTGCGGACGAGTCTGCGATGGAGTTTTACATTCAAGGAAACGTAACGCCTTATCGCATCGCCGCCAACAGTTTTGACTTTTCCTGTCTTGGTGCAGAAAAGCGCTACGTCGCCGGCGAGAACCTGCTGGCCCTCATTTCATTATTTCGCGATCGAGCGCCCCAACTTGAGTGCGACGAATCTTATAACTCTGCTCGGAAAGCCCTGGAAGCGGTGTGGCCTTCTCAACAACAGATTGAAGCGGGCGGCTGGCGCCGTGATCGACCGGGTAAATACAGCGTCGGGAGCGCCACGGAAGTCAGTAATGAACAGCAGTTTCTGCGTTACTCTCGACTCCGACATTACTTCTCCATGAGGCTGAAGGAAAAAGCGAATGAAGACTCGTAGCCAACGAGGCGGCAAAGGTGAACGTGAACGGGATGAGCCGCCCGAAGGTGCCGACTCAGCCAACACGCTGTACGGTTTGATTCCCGTTCTCGAAGCGCTGCGGGTCGGTCACAAGCGACTTGAACAGATCACTGTCGTCGAAGGGGCGAAGCATGAACGCTTGAATGAGTTGCTTGACCTGGCCAGGAAGGCGCGCATTCTCGTGCATCGTGTGCCGCGGGCGGCAGTTGATCGTGCGTTGCCGGGTGTTACCCATCAGGGCGTTGTTGCACGGATCGCGGCAGCTGCGTACCGTGACGCCGATGAGCTGCTGGAATCTTTGAGCGTTCAGGTTGGAACGGCGAACCCGCCGTTGGTTTTGGGGTTGGACGCAGTTGAAGACCCTCGCAACCTTGGCGCAATCCTGAGAACGGCCGAATGCGCTGGCGTTAATGGCGTTTTCATTCCGGAACGACGGGCAGCAGGGTTGACGGCCACTGTGGCAAAAACAGCAGCCGGAGCTTTGGAACACGTCGCCGTTGCACGGGTTACGAACTTGGTGCAATTGATAGAGCAGTTGAAACAACGTAACATTTGGGTCATCGGAGCCGCCGCAGATGCAGCCGCAGAATACACAGAATGGGATTGGAAAGTGCCCAGCGCTCTCTTTCTAGGGGGCGAGGGGAGTGGCCTTCATAGACTGGTGCGTGAACGTTGTGACACATTAGTTCGTATTCCTCTCCGCGGGCGCATAGAATCCTTAAATGTCTCGGTGGCCGCGGGAGTTATTCTGTACGAGGCGCTGCGGCAAAGACGCGAGCAACGCTCGAATGAATAAATGATTGGTCGGTTTCGGTAAACTGACGCAGTGTCCGGAGTGGAGGTGCGAATGTTCTGTCCTAAATGTGCAACTCAGAATCTCGAAGGCGCCAGTTTTTGTCGTTCTTGTGGAGCGAATATCAGCCTTATCCCCAGCGCAATGCAGGGCTCTCCGTCTTCGGGCGAGGACCAACCGGACAGCAGTTGGTGCGGCGCCCAAAAAAAAGGAAAAGAGCCGCGGCTGGAACATGCTTTCAAAAATGTCTTTATGGGAATAGCTTTTCTCCTCGTGGCGATGGCGCTTTCCTTTTCAGCCATGGGCCGAGCCTGGTGGTTTTGGATGCTGATTCCTGCGTTCTCGATGATGGGGACCGGCGTCGCGCAATACATTCGTCTTAGAGAGTATGAGAAGCGCATGCTTGGACCAGGGAATTTTGTGCAACCTTCAATTCAATCGGCGCCGCGAAGGCCTGCGTTTCCGACGCGGAATACCGGTGAGCTGGTGGCACCTCCGGCGAGCGTCACAGAAGGCACCACGAGACATCTTGGCGCTGAAGTCCCAACCAGACATCTCGACGTCACCGGTAAGGCTCAGAAATAGTTCCGTTCGTCGAGAATTCGAAACCGCCGAATTTGAAACGCAATAGGCGATGCGCAGCTTCACGTACGAAGCGGCATCGCCTACTAATTTGTTTGATGGAAGCTAAGCGAACTCGGATCTGCACATCAATTTGCGAGAGCTCCGTTGAGGAGATCAAACTCGCTGCGATTCGAGCCGTGGACTCCGCGGACTTGATTGAGCTCAGGCTGGACTGTCTCGATCCATCTCTGGGCGCTGAGGCCTTCCGCGATATCAAGGCCCTTTTCCCCGACATTCCGGTGCCGATCATCGTTACCTACCGTCCTTCCGAACAGGGCGGGCGACGCGATTTGAGCGCCAAGCTTCGTCTACTCTTTTGGCTGTTTAATCGTCCGGCCGCGGATTTTTTTGACGTTGAATTCGATATCGCGACCGCGCCGTCAGTGTTCGAGTCCGACAAACACTTTGATTGGAGCCGTGTCATCTCCTCCTACCATAATTTCCGTGAGGTACCTGCCGACCTGTCGGCAATTTATGAGCGGATGTCGAACACTCGAGCGCGGATCCTGAAGATTGCGGTGCAGGCGAATGACGCGATCGATTGTCTGCCCGTCTTTCAGCTACTGGAACGCGGAATCCGCGACGGACAATCGATGATATCGATCGCAATGGGCGCGCCGGGTCTTCCTACTCGCGTGCTTGGACCATCGCGCGGCGCTTTCCTTACTTACGCCTCTTTGGAGGAGGACAAGGCCACAGCGCCGGGTCAGGTTTCTGCCGCCGAACTGCGGAAGTTATACCGGATTGAAAAAATTACCCGGCAGACGCACATCACCGGTTTGATTGGCCGGCCAGTCGCTCATTCGCTGTCACCCTACCTGCACAATGCTGCGTTTGAAACGGCCGACGTCGATGCAGTCTATCTTCCATTTGAAGTAAGCGATCTGCGAAGCTTTATCACCCGCATGGTCCATCCGAAGACGAGGGAACTGGATTGGAACATTCGTGGACTTAGTGTGACGGCGCCTCACAAAGCCGCCGTCATGGACCATCTGGATTGGATCGATCAACCCGCGCGGGAGATCGGCGCAGTGAACACGATAGTGGTGGAGGGTGATGAACTTCGTGGCTACAACACAGATGTATCTGGATTCATCGAGCCGCTTTTGAAGAGGCGCGGCGTTCTTAAAGGCGTGCGGTGTGCCGTAATTGGAACTGGAGGAGCTTGCAGAGCGGCGGTGTGGAGTTTGCTCAAGCGGGGGGCTGACGTCACAGTATTTGGCCGTAACCCTGAGGCAGCGGGGGCGCTGGCGAAAAACTTTGGCGCGCAGTGGAGCAGACTGGAATCCGCGTCGTTTGAAGGTTTCTCAGTTGTTGTTAACGCTACCCCATTGGGAACCGCTGGATCTCTGGAAACGGAAACGCCGGCATTAGCCAATCAGATGGCAGGTGCGAGCTTTGTGTACGACTTAGTTTACAATCCCTTTCCTACGCGATTTCTGGCCGAAGCGGAAAGCGCTGATTGCGAAACTCTAGGTGGGCTGGAGATGTTGATTACTCAGGCGGAGGCGCAATTTGAGCTGTGGACCGGCGTTCCATCTCCGTTCGGGGTGATGAGCGAAGCAGCAAATCGTGCGCTGGTTCCAAATGGTTAGAGTGCAACTATTGATTTGCTCTTCGCAGAAGCCAGGGGAAAGAACGAACGCTGAACCCCGCGACTGCATCAGTTGATTACCGCAGCATGAACGAAAGATATAGCAGGCAGATTCTTTTCAACGGGATTGGCCAAGAAGGCCAGGCCCGCTTGCTCGTTTCACGCGCACTGATCGTCGGCTGTGGCGCATTGGGCTCAGCGCACGCTGAGAGTTTAGCCCGGGCGGGCGTGGGACGGCTGCGAATTGTTGACCGCGACTTCGTTGAATCTTCAAACCTGCAACGCCAGACGATGTTCACGGAACGCGACGCTGAGGACCGCACACCTAAGGCAGTGGCCGCGGCAAGTCACATCAGCGAGATTACCCGCGACATCAAGGTGGAGGCCGAGATTGCCGATGTGAATGGATCCAACATCGAGCAGCTGATTCAGGATTGCGACGTGGTGTTAGACGGGACAGACAACTTCGCCACGCGTTATTTGATCAACGACGCGTGCGTCAAACACAACGTTAATTGGATCTATGGCGCGGCAGTCGGATCTTACGGGGTATCGATGACGATTCGCCCGCATCAAACGCCATGTTTACGCTGCGTGTTTGAGGAAGCGCCGCCAGCCGCGAGCGCGCCGACGTGTGATACGGCCGGCGTGATCATGCCGATCATCAGTGTCGTTGCTGCGGTCCAGGTCGCCGAAGCGCTCAAGCTTCTGACGGGCCACGAAGAGATGCTGCACAACTCGCTGATGCAGTTTGACGTTTGGCGAAATGAGTGGCGCAAGATCAACCCGGGCGCGGCACTGCCTGATTGCCCGACTTGCGGCCTCGGCAAATTTACGACCCTGGAGGCGACCGCTGGAGACTTCGCCGCAGTTCTATGTGGACGCGACGCTGTGCAGATTTCTCCATCCCAATCTACCCGAATCGACTTTGAAAGCCTGGCAAATCGACTTCGCGCCTCCGGCGAGGTGAAGTTTAACGATTACCTGCTGCGATTTCGCACTGGAGATTTTGAGCTAACGGTATTTCAGGATGCGCGTTCGATTATCCGAGGGACCAGTGAAGTAAAGACTGCCCGAACTCTTTATGCAAAATTCATAGGGAACTAAGTCAACCAATGGACCAATCAAAACTTAAAAATTACGCTATTGCGACTCTGGTTATTTCCGTTCTGATGAGCGTTACCGCAACCGCAACATATTCGGGCCAGCCAGTTATCTGGGAGACGAGTGGTCGAGCTGAACTACTCAAAGGAGATGCGCGAGGCGTTTCAATCAGCGATACAGGCAGGCTGATGTTGGCTCCTAAATTAACCGAAGTCTTTAACACTGAACAGGCTTTTGTCTGGTCAAGCGAAGTCGATAGTCGTGGCAATGTTTTTCTCGGCACGGGTCACGATGGAAAGATTTATCGCGTTTCCTCTGATGGGCGCGGAGCATTGTTCTACGACGCACCCGAACTTGATGTAACCGCACTGGCTGTCGCAAGAGACGGTTCGCTTTTTGCCGGCACTTCTCCGGACGGCAAGGTCTATCGAATCAGCACCGAGGGACGTGCTGAGGTCTTTTTCGATCCCGCCGACAAATACATCTGGGCGGTTGCAGTTCTTAGCGACGGTTCACTAGCGGTTGCTACCGGGGACAACGGCAAGCTCTATCGAGTTCGCTCTGCCGGAGCCACGCCTGAGAGTTCGCTATTGATATCTACTAATCAGACGCACGTAATGTCACTCGCCGTGGGCGCGCAGGGCGACTTGATCGCGGGCACTGATCCGGGCGGACTTGTATTGCGCATCTCCCCCGAAGGAAAGGCATTCGCCCTTTTCGACGCACCACTGCGTGAAATTCATTCTTTGACAACAGCTGCCGACGGGTCCATTTACGCGCTGGCTTTAAGTGACGCGGCATCAGGGCGACAACCATCGGCAGCAGCTGCAGCTGCGGTTCCCGATGGAACCACCGTGCCAACCACCTCGGTGACAATTACGGCCATCGACGAAACTGGCGCGCCCATTCAAACGCAAGGACAAACGCCGCGTAGCCGCTCTGACGTTTCCAGCGCACGCAGCGCCGTCTTTAGAATTTTGCCGGACGGGGGCAGCGATGTTGTTTGGAGTTCCAACTCGATCACCGCGTTCTCAATTGCGCCGGCTTTGCAGCCAGGCAGCGTGCTGATTGGTACGGCCGAGAAAGGCCGCGTTTATTCCGTCACTAACGATGGGCGCGATACGCTTCTTTTGCAGTCCAGCGAAGGACAAATTTCCTCTTTGCAGTTACGGAATGATCAGGTTTACGCAGCCTCGAGCAATCAGGGAAAGCTGTTCAGATTTGGAAGAGACTTAGTCACTGACGGTTCTTATGAGTCGCCGGTGCGCGACGCAAAGTTGACTGCGGTTTGGGGTCGGCTTTGGTGGCGAGGAAATGGAAACGTTGAACTACAAACGCGCACGGGCAACGGCGAGCGCCCGGATGCCACCTGGAGTGATTGGAGTGCTGCGTATCGAGATCCCGAAGGCAGCCAGGTGGCGAGTCCACGTGCGCGCTTTGTTCAGTGGCGCGCTGTATTGCGTTCGGCCGGGAGCGGCGGTCAGACTTGGATGGAAGACGCGAGTCTGGCCTATCTGCCGCGCAATGTTGCTCCTGAAATACTTTCGATTAGCCCACTGCCCATCGGGGTGGGACTGCAGCAAATGGCCCAACTTCAGATCGATCCAAATGTGGAATCAGCCGGACTTGATCCGGCATTGTTTGGCGCCGCAGCGCAGGTGCCGCCGCGGCGGTTGTTTCAGCGCGGCGCGCGGTCGTTTCAGTGGCAGGCCGAAGATCGCAACAGCGACACGCTGGAGTATGCGGTTTATTATCGGGGGCTCAACGAAAGCACATTCCGGCTCTTGAAGGACAAGCTGAGGGAAAACTTTTACACGATTGATGGAGCAACGCTGGCCGATGGCCGCTACATCATCAAGATTACTGTTACCGATGCACCTGACAATCCGCTGGGTCAGGCGCTGACCGGAGAGCGATTGAGCGAACCAGTTGATATCGATAACACGCCGCCGGTCCTGCGCGTCGTCAGTCCTTCGGGGGCCGCCGCGGGTCGCTCAGTTTTCGAGGTAGATGACGCAACCGGCAAGATCAGAAAGGCTGATGTCAGCGTTAACGGCGCACCATGGTTTCCGCTGTTCCCCGACGATGGGATCGCGGATAGCAAACGCGAGCGATATACGGTAGATCTGACGGCGCTTGGCCCCGGCGATCATACCGTAAGCCTGAGAGCTTTTGACGCGAGCGGGAACGTAGGAACGCTCAGCGTGAATGTGCGTCGTTAGCCCAGACGGGACGCATTGCTGCACGATACCGTGCGATGTGGTGCGAAACGGTGCGAGAAAGCATCGCAGAGTGTTAATCTAACAACGGCTCTAAAGGGGGTTTGGTTTTAATCGTTTTGGCACTGGTATTGCTCGATAGGAGGTCGGCGCATCTCTTAGCTCTCCCTCCCATGCGCGCTGAATTAGCATGAGGAGGCCCAAAAAAATGTTTGATTTGAAGAAAAAATTTGTGGCGTTGGTGATGGCAGTGGCTATGGGGTGCGTGCTCTCCGTAGACGCCTTCGGCCAAAAGGGTGGCGATAGGGATCGTCCTCCGAAGCCGGACAACAACAAGGTTGTGGTGAAAGAGAAAGAGCCAAGACCACCGCAAAATAACAACCAACCGCCGCCCCCCCGAAACGAAAAGCCGGGAAAGCCTCGAAATTAGGGCGCGATTGGCGCGATTCCCCTAGGCCGGCTCGGCGCCGGCGCTCGCCGATACCCCAGTCCGAATAACCTGTTTTATGGAAACCCGCGCAGCGAGAGTTGCGCGGGCTTTTTGCTTCCTACACCTTCAGGATCGTTTTGGCGCAACTATCAGGTGGCGTGATCGCTACAGGGTTGGCACGACCTAACCAGAACGCCCGTCAACTCTAGAACCCCTGAGCGCGCGAACTCTAGCTGGTGCGAGAGCTGAGAACAAAGTGGACGCAGGCGACAAGGTCCATGAACTTCTCGCGGAGGTCGATGCGACTGGTGGTCGCTCGCTCGCGAAGGAGCACATGACCTTCTTCGATCTTGCTACTTACTTCGAAAAGCAATACCTCATACCAGCCGAGTACGTGGATGGCCGCAAGGTTGCCGGCGTCAGAAGTATTTCGCCGGCCGTAGCGGCCGTTAAGTTCCTTAAAGAGCACTTCGGCCAGCGGCAGCTTCGCGGCATTACCCACAGCGATATTCGTTCCTTTAGGGCCGAACGGCTTGCAACCAAGACAAAAGCAGGGAAGCAGCGTAGCGTCGCAGCCGTCAACCGAGAGCTTGAAAAGCTTCGACGGCTACTGAACATCGCGGAGCGCGAAGGTTGGATTCTGCGAAACCCGATGCGCAGCGGTGATTCTTTGATCAGCGTCGCTGATGAGCGGAAAAAAGAACGCATCATCACCCGCGACGAAGAACTACGTTTGCTCACCGCCTGTGACGATCGGTGGCGGCGACATTTGCGGCCAATCGTAATCTGCGCGCTTGATACAGGCATGAGGCGAGGCGAGATTCTCTCCCTCAAGTGGAGTGACGTTGATTTCGAAGAGCGCGTGTTAACTATCCGCGCCTTCAATACGAAGACCATGACGGAGCGACAGGTTTCGTTGACCGCGCCTTGCCCTGGAATTGGAGACGCTGTGGGATGCGTCACCAAAGATCAGAGACGGGCTCGTGTTTGGTTTCACGAACAATGTGAAGCGCAGTTTCACCTCGGCGCGCACCGCTGCGGGCTTGCCGGACATTCGGTTTCACGATCTCCGCCACACAGCCGCGACGCGTTTGGTAGCAGCGCACCTTCCGTTACCCGAAGTCGGCCGCGTGCTGGGCCACATGCAAGCAAACACTACTTATCGGTATGTGAATGCGAACATCGAAACCACGCGCCGCGCCGCCGCTGCGCTTGATGAATTCAATCAAGTAGCCGTCGAACAGTTCGTTGCGGCTGAAAAAGTCGAAACATCAGAGCTGGTTCAGGATGCGACGGAGGCGGTAAACTGAGGATAGTTATGAGCGGTTCAGTTTTGTCGGCACCTCACGAAAGGGGGTTGGAGCATGCGCGGCAGAATGGAATACGACGAAGCAAAGGTTGACGAAATGGTGCTCGCTCTTCTGTACCTCACTTCGTTTACGGAGCGCGGTCTTATCAGAGCGTGGAAAGGACAGGATTGGGATGTCTTGAACCGACTGCACGAGAAGGGTCTGATCAGCGATCCGAAGAGCAAGGCTAAATCCGTAATGTTGAGCGAAGACGCCGCGAAAGAGTCAGCCAGGCTATTTTGGAAGCATTTCGCAAGCAATGATGAGACATCCTAAGTCGAGTGCAAGTGGGACACTTGGCGCCACGCCTACTCGGTGACGTTTGCGGATTCAATCGTTGTAATAAAGTCCGCAGCCTTTATTATGCGGAGAAACGGATAGCGCAAACGGAACTGTCTCGCTAGGTCTGTGGATGTGGTCATTAGGTCGAGGAGATCCTTATCGCGGCTCACGAGATAGTCGCATTCGCGACGATCGCAAGATTGATATACATCTCGTCATCGGGATCGCGATCGTAATGAAACTCTTCGGGGACGTTAATAATCAGAATCGCCTTTGCTTCAAGCTTGGATAGAAAAGCGTTGACGTGCGGTCATTGATGCCCGGCAGCAGCTTGCGAACCTCTGCGCGATTCAATACGCCACGTACTTCCCGAATGATTGGCTCGCTGACAAAGAGCGATATGTCGCCATTGAAAAACAGCCGCAGCGCTTTTCGGGCTGGGCTGTTACGGTTGGCGATTCCTTGAACGAAGAGATTACAGTCAAAAACGACACGGGGAGTAAATTCGGGCATCGCCTATTTGTGCCGGCGTCTCTCCTCGCGGACTGCGTTCTGGGTTGTGGTTACAAGGTCGTCGAGTTCCTCTTCGGACATGCCACTTTCATCGAAGCTTCGGGCGATCGGCTCGACAATTTCCTCAAACGGCTTCTGTGCGAGAACCGCCGTCTCCAGCAGTTCCAGAGCAGCGGCTTCAGGAGTAGTTCCCTGGCGCTTCGCCGTCTCTGCGATGGCATGGACCGTATCAGGATTCTTTACTTCGACGACTAGTCTTTGCATGGCCCCAGTTTACTTGCTCAGTTGGCACATAGTCTACCTCACGAAAGCCAGCCCGGTGAACGGCTCAGGCTTTTGCTTCTTCATCATCTCGACAAAGGGAATTCTATCGCCCTCTCCCTTAGCTTTGGAATAGAGCGCTTTGACCGCTCCACGCTGTACTATCACCTGTGGATTCAGTTTGAATGATAAATAACTAGGTGCTGCGCACCTGAGACTCTGTTTTCAAGATCGCAATTGCCATGGACCTTCTCCAGCTCAAACGACTTTGCAACGATCGTTCGTTTGCTCGCGGTGAAGCCTATTTCAATGAAGGGCGGGTGCGGAATCTCGGCGAGCACCAAGGAGTCTTGACCGCAGTCGTCAGCGGTCAGCAAGACTATCGTGTCAAACTTCGGTGGGATGATAGTGAGATTGAGTATTCGTGCAACTGTCCGGTTGGATTTGATGGCAAGTTTTGCAAACATCTCGTGGCGGCAAGTTTGGCCTGGATCAATCCGGATATGAAGCCCACTCGCAAGACAGGCGGAAGAAAGACACGAGAAACGACTCAAGACAAGATACAAGACTTCTTGAGACTTCAGGACAAGTCAACTCTGGTTCAGATGCTTGCGGATGAGGCCGCAGAGAATCGTAGTTTGCGAGAGCAATTGTTGCTTCAAGCAGCTCGCCTCAATTCCGCGGGCGTTGAGCTTGCCGCCTATCGTAAGGCTATCGCGAGCGCCACGCGAACCAACGGCTTCGTCGATTATCACGCCGCTCCTGACTATGCCCGTCGCGTTCAGCAAGTGACCGATTCGATCGCCGTGCTGCTTGACGACGGGCACCCGCTAGCGGTCATTCAGTTAACGGAGTACATGTTCGCGAAACTCGAAAATGCTATTGGCCACATGGACGATTCAGACGGTTACATGGGTGGCATTCTGCCGGAGTTGCACGACCTCCATCACCGCGCCTGCCTTAAAGCGAAGCCCGATCCTGTTACTCTCGCGCAGCGCTTGTTCGATTGGGAGATTAAGAGCGACTGGGAAATCTTTTATGGCTCTGCCGGCAACTATGCGGATGTCTTCGGCACTGAAGGTCTGGCCGAATACCGCAGGCTCGCCGAATCGCAATGGTCCCAGATTCGTCCGCTTGGTCCGGGTGACAAAGACGATGAGGTATCCAACAAACGCTTTCGTGTTACTTCAATAATGGAAGCGCTCGCCCAGCAGACTGGCGATCCTGAGGCTATAGTCGAAGTTAATCGTCGCGATCTTTCACATTCCTACTCGTATCTCAAGATCGCTGAAATCTATCGTGAGGCTGGAGAGAATGACAAAGCACTCGCCTGGGCTGAAGAAGGTTTGAATTCCTTTCCGCAGCGCGATTCGCGAGTAGTTAACTTTCTGGCGCAAGAATATCATCGCCGGGCGCGTCACGAAGACGCGATGAAACTAATCTGGGACCAGCTTGTCGAGTCGCCATCTTTGGGCCGCTATCAGGAACTAAACGCAAACGCTGTCAAAGTGCAGCCGAATTCTAATTGGCCTGCGTGGAGAGAGAAGGCCCTCGCTCACTTACGTTCGGTGATTGCGCAGGAAAAGCAGGATCAGAAACCACGCGACTGGCATTGGGTTTCCCGCCCTGACAACTCTCGACTGGTAGAGATCTTTCTTTGGGAGAACCGCTACGACGAAGCGTGGCAGGAAGCCTCGAGCGGCGGTTGCTCAGATGCGCTCTGGCTTCGCGTTGCCGCCACCCGTGAAGAGAAACATCCCGGTGATGCAATTCCAGTCTATCAAGAAATAATCGTCACCATCCTGAAACATGCAAACAATTCCGCTTACGAAGGAGCTATGAATCTCATCCGCAAGATTCGCGAGTTAATGGCTCGCCTAAGACGCGAAAATGAATTTGAGGACTATCTCGCGGCGCTGCGTATCGAATACAAACGAAAGAGAAACTTCATGAAGCTCCTTGATGAATTCAACGAATAGTTCGCGCCAAGGAATCCGCGAAAGAAACTCGTGAAGAGAGGTTTCTCCAAAGCCGGAGTACGCCCAGCTCCGCGGCGAAGAACTTCGAGTTCCAGCGTGCGGCTTAGACGCGCCATCTCACGCAGGAGAGGTTTGCAGCGAACGTCGAGCCCGCGATTTCATTAATTCCAGTAGCTTGCCGATATGCCGATAATGTTCCAGAGGCTCTGACTCTTCGTTCGTGAGATCTCCCGCCTTCGCCTTTTCCAGCAATGCAGTCATTTGCTCTCGATCGGTTACGTTGAAGCCTATTCTTGGAATCGCTTCAGCAGCCGCCGGAGACCAATCCCCGGAATCCGGTTGAATGATCCGACTGAGGATAGCTGCTTCACTACTTTCAAGCTGGGTGCTCATAGGTTGTTTTGTATAGGGCTGGACGCGAAGCAATCATTTGCGACCATCTACGTGGACGACAGGCTGAGGTGGTAAAGTCTTCGGCGGACGCGGACCCTGAATTCGAGTAACTCTCAGATCCAGGCGCTTGCCGGCGCTCAAAAGCAAGGGCCTCTTCCATCCCTTCTTTCAGGTCAGCAAATGCTTCATCACTCATACAATTTGATGATCGATGGCGGCAGCTTCGAGAGTAGGGTCAAGGTCGGCGTCCGTTCCCGCGTGTTGACTTGCGTAATTAGGGAGCGTCTGGTGAAGACTTGTTCGATTCAGCCTGCTTTCACGCCGCGTTGGGGAATCTACAGAGTCCTCAACTTCAGCGACACTATCCTGAGGAAGTCGCTTGATTTTCTCGACGAGTTCTTGCTGCTCCATGCCCGAAATTGTAGCAGAAGAGTTTTGGACCTGTGCACGACGGTAGACATCGAGCATCGGGAGCCAACCGTCAGGGTCAAGCGTTACAGTTTCCTCTGGCATGAGGGCTGCCAGCAGGTCCTGAGGTAAGTTCGGCGCGGACCGACTCAGCGCGCTGATCATCCTCCCAAGCGCCTCGTCGAACTTCTTCAGGCCGGATGGATCGAAATCGTAAGCAATCACGCGCAGATGACGCAGGTCAAACGGGATGTCGTCCATTGTCTGTGTAATGAGGATTGTCGCTTTTCCTCGCGCATGCGCAAGACCGACCTCGTAGAACACGTTTGGGTTCCGTCCGGTGCAGTCCGCGATGACGATCGCGCCGCTGTTAATTGCAGACCAAATGTCAGCCATTATGGAGCCAGTTGTGAAGAAATCATCCGCTCGTGCGACACTGAGACCAAGACTCTTAGTAACCGCACGTATATGGTCTTCATAAATCGGCTTCAGTTCATCACGGAATGGCATCAGAACGAAAACATCGAGCGATGCATCATACCTATCAGTTTCGCCAAAGATAGTCGTTGGCGCTGCGTCGAGCGCCACACCTAGAGTGTCTTCGATTTCAAAGGTGGCTTTCGACACATAGAACGAGATTCCCTCGGGCCACTCCCAACGGTTTTCGAACTTCTCCATGGCTCCAAGGTTGAGGATCTTGCCGTCGAGGTAGGCTTCCGCGAGCCCCCATCGGACAAGCGTCGTCATCGCTTCGAAAGCCAGAGATTTCGGATCGATGTCTAGGTAGCGGTATCTTTTTGGGAGAGCATGTACGAGATCGTCCAGCGAAGATCCCGCTCGGGACTTGAGCGTGGTAAGCATCTTCCGGAGGGCGTCAGCGTATTCTGGTCGCATCTGTTAAGTCATGAAGAAGGGAAGACAGTTAGCCTCGAGCCGCCTAACGAATCGAATTCACCGGGCGCGGCGACCACCATTTAAGCATCGATTTTGCGAACAAGTTTGAAGAGCACTCCGGCCGCGGTGCAACGATTTGTTACGCGCCTCTCCACACGTTGTTCACTAGCGAGTCCCGCGCACTCGTCGCCAAGCGGGCCGATGCCTGCCACACCCCCTCAGGCGCGACGGAAGAGACGATCGATGAGCACAGGTCAACCTCACCTCGCAACGGGGCATCAAGTGCCGCCCGCCAAAACGGGCGAAGGCCTCGGACTTGACCGACGATCGCCTCTTCCCGCCCTCTAGCAACTAGCTTGTCACCAAAGGCTTGGAGGGCTCGGGTTGGAACTTTCACGACATCCCAAATCTTATAGAGCAACCGATCGTGCGGCCGCGTGTCACGTTCTACCAGCGTCCTCACAGCCGCCTCGAAGCTACGCTGTAGTTTCAGGCGTGCGGCTCGGTTGGCGGCTGATGTCCAGGCACTCTCAAAAGTCGTTAGGTACTGCCGCAGGCCGCTGTGCTGTTGCCGCATTTGAAGCAATGTCTCAGCGAGCGCTGATGAATCGCCTTTGCACTTGCTGATCGCAATGGACGTTAGAGGGGGAACTGCGAACGATGTGAACTCCGCGTGTCCTACCCTGTCGTCAACAAGGCTCTTTTTCGGACTGTATCCGTTCATAGGCAGCACGTGCCTTGAGGTTGACCGCGGACAACGAGCCAAGTTGGTGCATCGTCGCACTGGGGACAACATAGAGATTGAGGCCGGTTAGTTGAGCGATCTTCTGTAGGGCACGAACCTGTCGGTTCCATCCCTCTAGCGTGATTAACTGGGCCACCGGAAAGCCCTGGTCTACCAGTTTATGCCCTATTGCGCTGTTAGGGACGTCCAGTTCATTATTTTGATCAGTGCAGAATTCATCCTCAAACAGTTCAGGTGCTTGCTTCAGTATGAAGTCCTCGAACCACCATAGCGCTTCCTCTTGATCGGAATTACTTGGGAGCATTGATACAGCAGTCCATCTCAAATCCTTGATGAACTCAAAGGTGTTGTATTCTCCTCCAACGCCTGCCAAGTAGTCGTCCAACTCTACCCTAGGTGGAAACGGCTTGAAGACTCCCTCACGGAGTAGCGATGCGGTAAACTCGGATTCATCAATCAGCGTTGTCAGTCCCGGATTGGCGCCCACATCCTCAAACTCCCGTGCCGGGAGCACGAAAACGCTTTCGTGCAAGACGCAGGCCTCGACCACACTTCCAACGCAATTCAGGAAGTTTGGTCCAGCGGGTTTTGTGCCGTTCAAGACGAGCGCTAATTCGCCTAGCACCTCGTCTTGAATTAGCGCACTGTTAATAGGGACAATGGGTTTAGCCACCAATCTGATCCTCTCTTTTCTCGTTTAAGAGCCGCCTAAGAGGTAATTAGACATAAAGTTTGGCGGTCGAGACTAGCAAACTCGTGGCGTCTAAGATCCACGGTTCCTCACGTTTGTTACTGGCAGAGAACAACAGGGAGGCGGACCAGGGTAAATTCAGTCAAAGTCGATGATAGTTTTTGACTTCAAAGTGTGTGCGGACCAAAACGGGCGGCTGGTCGCCGCCCGCAAGATATTGAAAATATGGTGCCCGCTAGAAGACTTGAACTTCTGACCCCTCGCGTGTGAAGCGAGTGCTCTACCACTGAGCTAAGCGGGCAATATTTTTTGGTTAAACACAACCTACACCGCAACTTGCTGAATTTCCGATCGCTTAACAGCTCCGGACTGCTGGCTTGCTTGTCCCAATTGTCCTGTCTGTCCATAAAATGTCCCCAAGAACTCCCCAACGCGGTCCATTTCCGGGGTAGCAAGTATACAGCCCTGGTTCCTTTTGCCGCGTTACAAGCGTTGCTCGAAGATGTTTGCGAACGGACCTCATTGCTTGCGGCTGTTTTTCAGATTGCGGCAAAGCGGAAATTATAAGGTTAGTGCTGGCACCTGTCTATTCTGTGATGTTTCCTCAACAAAGCTCAATAATATTTTAGTTGGAGCTGACGCCTCGACTCCTGACTGAAATTTCGGTTTGTACCGATCCTCTTGTCATTCGAACAAAACGTTAGAAGTCTGATTCGGCCCGTTGATGAACGACCGAGTTAGGAGCCCCTCATGAACATATCAATGATGATGATGCTGTTGCCGACCAACCCGCTTATTTGGATCTTAGTTTTGGCAGTTTTCTTTCTTCTCTTCGGAACCAATAGGATTTCGAAGCTGGTGCGGGCTCTCGGACAAAGCAGACGCGCATGGAAGGAAGGGTTGTCGGATCCGTTAGATGAAGAGAAGCAGCGAAACTAGGCCTCAGGATAGCCTCGATGACCGTAAGCCGTTAAGCATGCGGTGCCCGCCGAGTTTTGCATTAGCGCCCAAAATCGGTCCGCCTTTGACGAAATGAACGCAGCTTTTGTGAGCGCGAAATTGAGAGATGTGAGTCGACAGGCTTACTTGAGGAAATAGAGAAAGGCCACCAACGGCGGCGAGATGTAACACCGGTGTCTCACTCTCGCCTGTGACACGCGCATCTCTATTATCCTCAGCTTTTCTTTGAGAGAAACTCGTCGATCTCCGAAGAAGCGTAACATCCTCGTGTTACGAACGTAATCCAACCACGCTGTTCGATCCTCCGGCCCTTTCCCTTCCATCTGGTTTGTAATCAACCGTTTCCATCACCGATCGGTAATCGATTCCGGCGCGGCCTGCAATGTGCTGTAGTCGAGTCGTCCTCGGACTATTTCAAAAAAACTGCAAGGAGATTTCCGATGTCCACTGAGGCAACACAGAAGTGCTACGACCCTCCGTTCGAATGTGCCATCGCAGACCTGGAGAAAGAGCTAAAAGAGCAAGATAAGGCTGATAAGAAAAGCCATCTGGCTGCTGTGAAGAAGATCAGTGACGAGGTGGCGCAGGCAGAAGCGAAGTACGCCAAAGATTACGAAGGGCTGCTGGTCGACAACCAACAATCCACCAGCTACGAGGCTATGCGCAGGACGAAGCTCGAGGCAATGGTGTCCAAGGTTGACCGGGACCGAATTGAGGAGCTGGAAAAATGTTACGACGCAGAGATCGAGAAGCTGAAAGGGAAGTGGAAGGAAGAGCGCGGAAAGCTACCTGAACTACAGCAGAAGTACAGTGAAGCGCAGAACGCGTTTGTAGATCAGGAAGCGCCTTACAGACGAGCGCTGAAGTTCAGAGCAAAACAAGATGACCTTGACGCATTGGAAACTCAAATTGACAAAGACGTCGAAGCTCAGAACCTTCGCGCCGCTTATTTTCTGCTTATCAACATGAAGCCAAGTCTAGACGAACCGGCTAAGCCCGACGCCTATTCCGCTTACCTTCGAGGGAAAGCTGTCACTTTCGAGAAAGCTGATCATGCCCAACGAGTAGCCAAGACCGCGCTCGACTTTGGGCTTGGGGAAGCACAAAAGGCTAAGAAGGCTTATGACGATGCCAAGGCAAAGCGCAGAGAAAACATCCTCAAGCAAATTGCCGAGGAGCCTTTTCCTCAGCCGACTCCTCCTGAGGAGGCCCCAGCCGCCGAAGTAGAAGTTTGACTGAAAACGTCTCCAGAGTTTCGAGAGTCTCGGCATATGAACCCGGAAGATGTCGATCGTCCCCCGACCGGAAAATGCAAATCTGCCAGCGTCGACCGTTCGCATCTCGGCAAAGGTGAGTATGCGGATTACTTCGAAGTGGGGAACGACTACGTCGCCTTCTATGTCGATTGCGGGCAGCAGGGGTTTTACAGAGGCGAGACAACCAAAGTTTACACACGGATCGCTACCTCGCCATTTGGCGCCATTAACCTCCTGGGTGTTTTGGCCAGAGCACTTTGCGAGTACGCGATGACATATCAGGTTTTCCGTGACGATAACGGGATGTTGGTACCCAACGAAAAAGCGATGCGCGAGGCGCTGTGCAAATACGTGAAGGACTTTGTGGATGCTGAGAAAATCGACCTGGAAGGTTTGAAGGCAATACTCGACGAGGGTCGCTGAGGAAAGATGAGCTCAAGCAAAGTCATTAGTGAGGTGAGCGCCCTCCTTCAAAAAATTCTGTCGGATGGGCTGGCTAGTATGCCCGGTCTACCCACGACAGTTGAAGTGCAGAGCCCAGTCGATTTACAGGACACTGCCCATCCGGCTCTGGCGTTATGGCTATACCAGGTGACTCCTAACGCTTATCTCAGAAACGCGCCGAACGTTCGGGTTAGAGGTGAGGAGTTTGAAAACATTACTCCACTATCACTGGATCTTTTCTACCTGCTGACGCCATTCCAGGCAATCGAGGACGACAATCAGAAGATTTTAGGTCGCGCCCTTCAGATCCTTTATGACAACAGTGTGCTACCGCTCCACGCCGGTGAAGATTTTGAGGAACTCCACCTCAACATCTGTCAACGTTCGATTGAAGAGATCGCCAAAGTCTGGGAAGCAGCCCAGAAAGCCTATCGACTCTCGGTGTGTTTTGAAGTGCGCGTAGTGAAGATCGACTCCGAGCGGAAACCGCCGGGTGGCCGCATTCGCGATCGGGCGACGGATTTTGAGGACAAGCCGGTTGAGGTGGAAGCCTGAAGATGACGGTTGTAAACACATACGAAAGGTTTTCTCACACCAGTAGTTGGGTGCTCGCCGCCATCGATCGGTTTGCGGCCGCTCGAGTAACCAAGATCGAAGTTCCGCCGGTGCTTGGCGATGTCAATTTCTTTATCACTCAGCGGCTCAGTGCTCCTGCCGCGGTGTATGAACCGCCGCTGGAGTTGATCAGTTCGATTAACAGGAGTGGCTACTTTCTCTTGTCGGGCGAGGTCCGCAAACCAGGTCGGCTCGGAACCGTTGTGTTGGGTCCGGGCAGATACCGGTTACGCGTTGAAAGCGACTACTACCAAACCCTCGAAACCCCAATTCCCCAGTTTCCAAATGAACTTATTTGGCCGCCGCCCGAACTCGAAAACAACACAGTCTACGACAAAGCAAAGGACCTTCAGTTAAGTCCTGGTCCTACTTATCCCTTTCCGGAGTTCCTGGCAAAGCAGAACGCTCTCGCCGTCACCCTGGTGCGGGGAAGTCTTTTTAGCGCGGGGGGCGCGCCAGTGAAAGGCGTCACGGTTGAATTAACTGCGCCGGCACTGCCGGACCGGTTTGAAGTTTTCTCAAGCTGCCAAACGAACGCGCAAGGCGAGTGGGTAATATCTTGTATTGAAACCAAGCCAATCGACATGGGAATCCCACCGGATTTCACCAACTCAATAATCAGGGTCCACTTGCCTGGCCCTGCTGCCTACGAGTTTCCGCTGGTCATTAAGCCCGGTGAAGAAAATGCAGTGCCGCAAACCGCCTTGCGAGGTCGAGTAGTAAACCCGGGAGGCGTTGGCCTCGCCGGAGTGAAGATCACCACCTCCGTTGAGACGGGAGAGGCACTCACCAGAGCAGACGGACAGTGGTTCTTCTACTACAAATTAAGACAAGCAAAACCAAACGATCCCCTAATTGACGTTACGGTGACGGCGACCGCGCCTGACGGCAAAACGGGCAACGTGGATACACAAATCAAGCCGGGAGCGACATCGGTCGTTCCGGCGATCGAGCTTTCATAAGAGAGCGAGGAGAAACCAATGCCAGAGTATCTTGCACCTGGAGTTTACGTCGAAGAGATCCAAACCGGACCGAGGCCGATCGAGGGCGTTAGCACCAGCACCGCCGGGTTTGTGGGTGAAACCGAGCGTGGTCCAACCACGCCAATAATGGTAACCAGTTGGCAAAGCTATTACCGGTGGTTCGGAGACTATCTCGACCGTCAAGCGGGTACGCCAAACGTCTTTCTGCCTTACGCCGTTCGCGGCTTCTTCGACAACGGCGGACAGCGGTTGTTCATCGCGCGAGTGGTGGGACCAAATGCGGTTGCGGCGTCAAACGATTTGGGCAACTGCACAGTTCAGGCCTTCGGCGAGGGCACATGGGGCAACAACATTGTCATCGCAGTTAAGAAAGCGAGCAATGCTGTCGATACCAATCCAATCACCGCAAATTGGTTTCGTATCCAGATCGCCTATTACCGGGATGGCGTGCCGGAGGGAGGCGATTTTGTCGATCCTACTGACCTGAGCAAGCTCGGCGATCCGAAACGCGTCGAACCAAATGTCTTCGAAGACTACGACAACCTTACCTCCGTCTCTACGGAGTCAAACTTCGCGAGAACTGTCATCAACGCAAGTTCGCGCTTGATCGAAGTGCTGGCCTGCACCGGAAATCCCAATCCAATTGAGTTTCCCGGCGTGCAGCTGGAAAACGGCGTCAACGTTCCTGCAACCATCACGGAATACCTCGACGAGGCGCAGGACGATCCGGAAAAACGCCGGGGCCTGGCCGGTCTCGCAGCGATCCGCGAGATCTCGCTCATGGCAGCGCCTGATGAAGTTGTCGTTGGAAACCTACGCGACAAGCTAATTGAAAAGTGCGAAACGATGTTGGATCGCTTTGCAGTCACCAGTGCGGACGCCAACATATCTAATATTGGCCCACTGCGCCCGCCTAAGGATTCCAAATACGCCGCATTCTACTACCCCTGGGTTCGCGTGTCGGCGCCGCACACACCAGACGGGCACCGGCTGGTTCCGTCCGTAGGACATGTGACCGGCATCTACGCGCGGGTGGATGTTGAGCGGGGCGTACACAAAGCGCCGGCCAACGAAGTCATACGCGGGATTATCACGCGCGACCTGAACGGCAATAAGAAGCCGCTCGAATTCACGCTGGGTAAACGCGAACAAGACCTCCTCAACCCGCGCGGCGTCAACGTCCATCGCGATTTCCGCGACGCCGGCCGCGACATAAGAGTCTACGGCGCCCGCACGATGTCATCCGACGCCATGTGGAAATATATCAACGTTCGCCGGCTCTTCATCTTCGTCGAACAGTCGATCGATCGCGGCACGCAGTGGGCGGTTTTCGAGCCTAATTATGAGCAGACCTGGAGTGCAATTCGGACTTCGATCACTGCGTTTCTACGCACCGTCTGGCGCAACGGCGCGCTAATGGGAACGACGGCGGACGAAGCGTTCTTTGTGAAGTGTGACCGAACAACCATGACTCAAGACGATATCGATAACGGTCGGTTGATTTGCCTCATTGGCATCGCGCCGGTCAAACCAGCGGAGTTCGTAATCTTCCGCATTTCGCAAAAGACAATGACGGAAGAACAACCGTAAGGAGAATCCCATGGCAGCAGCTTCAAGCAGAAACGATCCGTTTCTTTCTTTCAATTTCATCGTTGACATTAACGGCATGAGAGCCGGATTTGCCGAAGTCGGCGGGCTTGCCACAGAAACCGACATTGTTGAATACCGCGAAGGAAACGAGGACATCACCATGCGCAAGGTTCCCGGGAAGCGCAAATACACCAACCTCAGCTTCAAGCGCGGTTTTACCAAGGACGGCAAAGAGTTGTACCAATGGCGCAAGAAGGTGATGGATGGAAAAACGCAGCGCCTTCCCGGAACTATTATCCTGCTCGACGACGCTCGCAAACCGGCTTTGGTCTGGAAGTTTTACGAGGCCTGGCCGTCGAAGTGGGCGGGACCAGCCCTCAACGCGAAGAACAATGACGTCGCGATTGAAGAAATGGACCTTGCCATTGAAGGCCTCGAGCTGGAGTAACTCATTTTGTCGACCTACCACGCACCTGGTCTTTATTTTGAGCGGCGGGACATTACGCCACGCGCCATCGGCTTGCCGCGCAGCGACATAACCGGCTTTGCTGGGATTGCCATGCGCGGCCCGCTCTATGAACCCGTGAAGGTAGAAAGCTGGAAACAGTTCGTTTCCAGCTTTGGCGACTTTATTCCCCAGGGTTACCTGGCCTATTCCGTCTACGGTTTCTTCGCAAATGGCGGTCGCACTTGCTGGATTTCGCGAGTTGCCGATCGCCTCTCTGCGAACATCGCTCGAAGAGAATTTGGTGAAGTTGCGGTCGCGGCCCATAGTCCGGGGACCTGGGGCAACCGAATATACGTCGAACCGTTTTTGTCGGGCCACGAGATTGTGGCGCTGCAGCTTCGCTATCCGGATGGTTCGCAGCAATTCATACGCGCGCCATTTGAGACCGAAACAATCGCCAGAGATAACTTGTTTGCCATACCGCAGGACCAGCTGGACGCCCGCACCCAGATTCGGTCTTTGGTCACGATCTCTTCCGTGGCGGTGCCAACGACCGTACCTGAGCCTGGCTTTCTTGAAGGTGGTACCGATGGGCTCGCAGACATCGGACCGGAACATTTTGAGGAAGCTTTCAACTCCCTGGAGACGATCACGGACATCGCGGTTTTGGCGGCGCCAGACCTGATGCCCAAACTGCCGATCGCGCTGCGAAAGAGGAACCCTACCGTCAATTGCTGCGACTGCACCGAAAAAGCGGTGCCGGTAAAAAAAGATCCCTTGGCACCAGAGTCGATCATTCACGACAAGAGGTGTCCCGCGGAAAGTGTGGGCGCTCGTTTTGAACCCTCGAATGCCACCGAGTTTCCCCCGCCCTTTAGTGACGATCAAGTCAAAGATCTGCAGCTCTCACTCGCGGCGCGCGCTCAAAGTCTTCGGTACCGGTTTGCAATTCTTGACGGTGGGGGCGAACGGGCCACGCCGGAACAAGCAATCCGCTGGAGCAAGAGTTTGCCGGGCACCTGCTTCTCCGCTCTCTACTACCCGTGGATTTTGGTTGACGATCCGCTCCGCCTGACCGGCCTCGTTCGAGTCGTACCGCCGAGCGGCCACATCGCCGGCATCTTCGCTCGCAGCGATGAGCGCAAGGGCGTCCACAAGCCTCCTATGAACGAACTGATCGAAGCGGTCAGTGATGTGCCGTTTCGCATTGACGAAACAGATCACGGAGAACTGAACGATAACAACGTGAACGCCGTGCGCATCATGCCGGGCCGCGGCGTGCGGGTGATGGGCGCTCGTACCTTGTTTCGCGAAAACATATTGCTTCGCTACGTCAACGTGCGCCGGCTGTTGTCGGCCATTGAAAGAGCGCTCGACCAGTCGCTGCAGTGGGCCGTCTTCGAACCAAACAATCCGAGCTTGTGGCTGGAGGTAGACAGAATCGTGCGGAGTTTTTTGGAGACCCTGTTTCGTCAGGGAATGCTCGATGGCGAGACTTCTGAAAATGCCTACTCGGTGCGCTGCGACGACCAAACGAATCCACCCGCCGAGACCGATCTCGGAAGAGTTATTTGTGAGGTCGGTATTCAACCACCCTACCCGGCTGAGTTTGTTGTGGTGACGCTCGGGATCAGTAAGGACGGAATCCAGATCAGGGAAGGGAGAGAGCAAAGTGCCTAACTCGGGCGCCAGAAACGATCCGTTCTCGGCCTTTCGATTCCTGGTTTCCTTCGACGACGTGTCTAAGGGCGGGTTCAGCAGTTGCAGTGGCCTGCAGATGGAAACCGAGGTGCAAGACTTCGTCGAGGGTGGAGTGAACTCCCACTCGTGGAAGTTTGCAACGCGCTCCAAGCAGTCGAATCTGACGCTTAAGCGCGGAATCGTCAATAAGGTTTTGTGGGATTGGTATTACGACATCACGGTCGGAAAGATGAAGTTCCAAAATGTCACTATCGCGGTTCTCGACAGCGCCGGCGCCCAACCGGTCATCGAGTTTCAGCTCCTGCGTGCGTTCCCGGTGAAATGGATTGGGCCGGAGCTGGATGCCGCGCAAAACAACCTGGCCGTTGAGACGCTTGAGCTGGCGCATCAAGGCCTGTCGCGGCGGAAATGAGAGGCCACGATGCCATTGCACATTGAAGAGCTATCGAGCGAGGTTACTGTGATTGACGGTGACCAATCGATGAGTGAGAAGCAAAAGGAAATGTTGGTCCAGATGGTTATCAGAAGACTGGCGGAAAAAAATCGCGAGGCGGAGCGGCGATTGAAAGCGACGGAGCTGCGGCGTCAGGCAGCGCCACCGCTGGAGATTAAGTAACCATTTGTTGAGGTAAACCGTTGGAAAGAGCACTAATCGAGATCGACCCAAGGGATCGGCAACCAGGTTTGGAGCCGAAGATCCGTGTGCAGTTCAACCCTGCCGAGTATTCCATGGCGAAGGGTGCGCAGTTCGCAGAGATTGCTATTCCCGGCATCGATGCTCCCATTCTTCAGTTTGTGCGGGGGCAGACTCAAACGCTAACGATGGAGCTCTTCTTTGATACGACGGAATCCGGAATGGGAGACGATGCGGTGTCAGTGACGACGAAGACGGAGCCGGTTTATCGGCTTTCGCAAGTCCAATCGAAAACTCACGCGCCACCTCGCGTCACGTTCTTTTGGGGCGAGCTCAGTTTCAAAGCCATCGTCGATAACGTGCAGCAGAAATTTACCTTGTTCAATCCGCAGGGAATTCCCCTGCGCGCGACGCTGAGCGTCAGTTTCAAAGAATATCAATCGCTGGAGGAGCAACTGGCAAGGAAGAATTGGCAGTCTGCCGATCATAGTAAGAAGCGAAAGGTAAAAAGGAACGAGACTCTGGCGCTAATCGCCTTTCGCGAGTATGGCGACGCCGGTTTGTGGCGTCACATTTACGACGATCAAAACAACCGCGATCTGATTTCGAATCCGCGGCGCTTACAGCCGGGAATCGAGCTCACGATTCCAGCCATCGCCGGACTTCCGCGTTTAGGGGGGACGTCGTAGTGCCAACAGCAGAGGCGACACCAATCTATCTGGGAGAAGATTTTTACGTTCCCGCTTTCGAAATGAAACTCGAGGGCCGGCAGTCCGATCAAGGTGTAATCAAGGACGTCACCTCGGTCACCTATAAAGACAACATCGCGGAGTTCGACACTTTCGACATCGCGATTAACAACTGGGACGCCGAGAATCTCAAATTCAAGTACAGCGACAGCAAGTTGTTTGATCCCGGCAAACGAATTGAGCTGCAGATGGGTTACTACGGACGGCTGCGCATGATGTTGAAAGGAGAAATCACTTCGCTCCGGCCTTCGTTCCCTTCCGGTGGGGGATCGACTCTGACGATCAGCGGCCAGAACACAATGTACAAGTTGCGCACCAAAGAGGAGACGGCAATCTACGAGGACATGACAGACAGCCAGGTGGCGAGCGCGATTTGCCAGCGCCTGGGCGTTGACATCGAAGCGGAGGGCCAGGGCGAGGAAAAACTCAAATACCTGATCCAGGACAACCAGTTCGACATCATCTTCCTGATGGAACGCGCGCGCCGCATTGGTTACGACATTTTCATCAAGGAGCGCGACAACCAAAAGCCCTTGTTGACTTTTAAGAAATCGACTAAGGAACGGCGGACAGCCTACAGCCTTACCTATGGAAAATCACTGATTGAATTTCAGCCGGAGCTTACGACAAACAATCAAGTCGGGAAAGTAATAGTGAGAGGCTGGGACCCGGTGCTGAAAAAGAAAATCGAAGTCACGGCGACGCGCGATGAAATTGACACGAAAGGCGTCGGCGCAGCGGGCGGGCAGCAGGACATAGACAAATCATTCAAAGACAAAGCGGAAATCGTCGCCACCAAGCCAGTTGAGAGTGAAGCCGAGGGACGCATTCTCGCCAAAGAAATCCTGGAGGGGATTGCCAAAGATATGGTGAAAGGGAACGGTTCCACCGTCGGCCTTCCCGATTTACGCGCCGGCGTTGTGCTGCAAATCGACGGCCTGGGCGAGCGTTTTGGCGGACGTTATTTCGTCACCGGCAGTACACACACAATTGCGGACGGCGGGTATACAACTCAGTTTGAATGCCGCCGCGAGGAGCTATAAGTGCAAAGGGAAAACGGAATTCTGATCGGCGTGGTAGCCGACCTCGAAGACCCTGAAGGACTTGGTCGCGTGCGCGCGCAATTCCCCAATCTCGGAGATCAGCTCAGCAATTGGGCCAAGATCGCTGCTCCGATGGCTGGCAACGGCCGCGGGTTTTTCTTTCGTCCCGAAGTTGGTGATGAAGTGCTGGTGGCCTTCGAGATGGGTGATCCAAGGCGACCGTATGTGTTGGGCGCACTCTGGAGCAAGGTTGATACGCCGCCCTCTGACGACGGCAAGCCGAAAGATAACAACTGGCGGTTTATCAAGTCGCGCTCCGGACACATTCTCAAGTTTGACGATACACAGGGCAGCGAACGCATTGAGATTATTGACAAAGATGAGCGTCACAAGATCGTTATCGATACTTCAGGCGACAAGATCCAAATTATTTGCGACAGCGGAAACGTCGAGATAAAGGCGACGGCGGGCAAGATACAAATTGAAGCCTCCGAAGCTGAAATAAAAACGACCGGCAACATGACCTTGCAGGCAGGTGGACAAATGACCATCAAGGGCAGTGTCGTCAATATCAACTAGGAAACGCGATATGCCTCCGGCAGCAAAACAAGGCGACAAAGTTACGGCGGTGGATATCCATTTGATTCAGCCTCCGGGCCCAACTTCGCCAATTCCGGTACCGCATCCGTTTAACGGAATCATTGATGGCTCACTGAGTTCTGACGTCAAGATCATGGGTATGCCGGCGGCCACAGTGAACAGCACGGCTACCAACACGCCGCCGCACATTCCGCAAGGTGGAACCTTCGTAAAGCCTCCCTCAAATCGCGCGACGATTATCAAGGGCAGCGCGACTGTTTTTATCAACAACAAACCCGCCGCCAGATCGGGCGACACAGCACTGACGTGTAACGATCCGGTTGATGCGCCAGTGGGCACGGTGGTGGCTGTAGGAACGGTGAACATCGGTGGCTGAACAACATCGTGAATTTCTCGGTCGGGGTTGGGCTTTTCCAACCAAGCCTGATGTGTCGGGCCGGCTCCGGTATGAATCGGACGAAGAGCTTGTTACCCAGGGAATTGAAATCGTCCTCGGCACCAGTCCCGGTGAACGTCAGATGAGGCCCGAGTTTGGTTGTGCGATCTACGAGCTGGTGGGTGAGGCCAACACGGCTGCCTTGCGCGGAATGGTTCGGCACAAGGTGCGCGAAGCGCTAATCAGATGGGAGCCACGTATTGATGTGACGGACGTGCGCGTGGAATCGCCGGCTGAACAGAAGAACCGTCTGGATATTCGGATCGATTATCGCATCCGCTCCAACAACGCCTTCTTCAATATTGTGTATCCGTTTTTCTTTAACGAGGGACCCAAACAGTAGGGAGCCTTTATGCCTCTTGCTGAAGTAGAACCAGTTCTGGACGACCGCACGTTCGAGGATATTTTCCGCGATCTGCGGCTCCGCATTCCGCTCTACACCAAAGAGTGGACGAACTTTAACGAAAGTGATCCGGGCATCACGCTGCTCCAACTCTTCGCCTGGCTTTCCGAAATGATGCTGGCGCGGATGAACCAGATTCCACGCAAGAACTACATCAAGTTTCTGCAGCTGCTGGGCAAAGAGCTTGAACCCGCCAAACCGGCGACAGCACATCTGACATTCATTACCAAGGCCAGCGAACAGGCCCAACCGGTACCGGCACGCACCCAAATTTCGGCGCAGGTATCTGACGGTGGCCCATCGTTAATCTTTGAAACCAAGCAAGCTCTCGATCTGATCCAGGCGCCCCTGGCTGTCGTGGGCGTTCAGGACGGCGGAGTGTTGGTAAACGTTACTACCGCAAACGAGAAGCCGGGCACTAAGTTTCGTCCGTTTGGCTGGTTCGCTTCCCCAGGCAGTGCTCTATATCTCGGTTTTGAGCAAGTGAAACCTCCCGATCCGAAACAACCACTGGATCCGTTTCCGGATGAACTTACGTTTCGTCTGTTCATGCCTGCCGATGTCACCGCCGGTGAGCCGCAGCGGGTCGATGATATCCCGCCGATCACAAACGTCGAATTGGTCTGGGAATTTCGCGAACGAGACGACGCCGATTGGTCGCGTCTAAATGTATTCAAAGATGAGACTGCCGCATTTACGAAAGACGGCTACATCCGCGTTGAGGGCCCGCGCAATATTGAGCTATCAAAAGAGCCGCGTTTGGGTGCGGAGCCACGTTACTGGCTGCGCGTAAGGCTCGATCGCGGTAGCTTCCCCGACGGTGAATCACCCGAAATCGACTTTATTCGACCCAACACCGTGCCGGCTGAAAATCTCACCTCCGTGCGCGCACAAATTCTGGGTGAGAGCCAGGGACAACCGGCTGAAGTATTCTCGTTGCCTTTTCGTCCGGTTGAACCCGCCTCGCTCCGGATTAAGACGGAGACGGAGCAAACCAGCCAAACTGAGAACTGGGAACGAGTTGATGATTTCCTGAGCTCAAAACCACGCGATAAGCACTTCGTCCTAAACGCGGCGGCCGGGACCATTCAGTTTGGCGACGGCGAACGAGGACAGATTCCCGTCGCCAGCTCTTTGATCATTGCCGATGAGTTTCGCTACGGCGGCGGAGCGCGCGGGAACCAGGCCGGTGCGGGCGCGATCAAGGCAATGCAGTCACAACTGACGGGCGTGAGCAAAGTAACCAACGAGCGGCCGGCAGTCGGAGGGTCAAACGAGCAAACGATCCAGGAGATGTTGCGCGATGCTCCCAGTTTGATCAAGCGACGCGAGCGAGCGGTCACCCTCGAGGATTTCAAGTCGTATGCGAAGGAAGCCGGTGGTGTAATAAATGCGCTGGCGATTGCCAACGCGCATCCCGACTTTCCGGAGGTCGAAGTGCCGGGCGCCATTACGGTCGTAATCGTTCCGGACACTGGTGACATGCCGCCAAGACCTTCAAGCGAATTGATCGCTTCAGTCTGCTCTCGATTGGAACCACGACGACTGATCACGACGGAGGTTTACGTTCGCGGACCTGAATATCACGAAGTGCGCGTGGAGGCCTTTGTGGAAGCGAAACGCAATGCCTCGTTCGATAGCGTCTCGCGCAATGTGACTAAAGCCCTCGACAAGTTTTTCAATCCCAAGACGTGGGTTTTCGGGGAAGACCTCTACCCTACCAAAGTTTTCAAAGCAGTGCTGGATGCCGATCTTGATTTGGTAGCGGTGAAGAATCTGAACATCTACGTAGACGGCCGTCCCTATAACGGCCTTGAACAAATTCCGCTAAAGCCGGGAGAGTTGGTTTTTGGGCGCGGCCACTTAATCGTGGTGAGGCCGGCGCAGGATCGTTAACAGACTGATGCCATCTCAAGATCCCAAATCATGGTTGTTGGGCTCCGGTTACACCTGGCGCACGTCTTTCGCGTCTCCTGAGAAGTTGGAGGCCCACGAAACGAAGGGATTATCTCTGATCGCTAATCATCTCTTTGAGCCCGTACCCCACGTAGTGCACGCGTGTGCCGCGCCCGGTTTTCAAATGGGAGAAATCACCTACCAGATTGATCGACAACTGAGGCAGCTGAGCGCCTATACCGCCGAGGGAAATTTACGGCATCAGTGGATCTCCCGCGACGACAAGGGCCACCACGTGCCGCCGACTGACGATCGTGCCTGGGACCCCGTCGATATCATCGGCGACAACGATTGCATTTACTTTTTGGATCTGCGTTACCAGGCGGTTTACGTGCACGCTCGCGGGCGCGAATCGCTCTCAATACTGTTTCGCTCAACCGACGAAAGATCACGCTGGGCCAGACTGGTTCTCGATGATGCTGGTTGCTTGCTGATTTTTGATAGCCGACCGGAAGAGAAGAAGGCGCTTGTTTATGACCGGCGCGGCAAATTAATGGGAACTAAAAAAGCTCATTGGCCGGCGCCTGAACTGCCACGTTGTTGCCGGCTGAAATACAAGATTAATCGACAACTGCGTCAAGTGACGCTGCATGACTTGACTGATGCGACGAACCAGAAACCTGACGGTAAGACCTTATACACATGGCAAAGTCGCGACGAACGTGGATGTAGCGTCGCATACACCGATGCGAAACACGCCTGGGATCCAGTCGATATAACCGGCGACAGCAACTGTACGTTCCTGTTGGATCAAAAATATCAGATCGTTTACTCACATCAGTTTGGACGAGCCAGCCTTGTGCCGTTTTGTCGGTCGCCTAAAAAAGGATCGCAGTGGTCACGAATTGCCCTGGCTCCGTCAGGCGATTTGATGATTTTTGACGCGGAGGAACCGCAAGCTCAGTTGTATGACCGGCAAGGTCAGTTCCGTGGGACCATTGACGCCGGTTGGCCTTGGGCGCCGCCAGGAGACGTCGACTTAGAAGCAGGTAACTCGAAGAATGAAACGCCGGCGAAGGACCTTCCCTATCCGGTGAAGGGATCCTGGCTGAGCGACCCGCTAGACAGCGGCGTTTACAACTGTCAATGGCATCGCATCCGCCTGGCCGTCAAACAACTGCCTCCGGGAACACAAGTTGAAGTTAAAACATTTTCCTACCGCCAGAAGGACGAGGCGCCCGTACGTCCTGACGATTCGCGGTTACAGACTGCGCAACTGCTGATTGCGCCCACGCAACCAGGTCCCGCCGAGCGCACCAAAAAACGAGTAGAGGAATGCCTGGTGCAAAGCGCACCCGGACAATATTTGTCGGTAGCCATCCACTTGAGTGGCGATGGCTTTGGCTCGCCGGTGTTAGAAGGACTGCGGGTTCAATACCCGCGCGAGTCTTACCTTGAATATTTGCCGCCGCTTTATTCAGCCGACGAGCCGACGCGCAGTTTTCTTGATCGCTTCCTGTCAATTTTTCAAGCGGAGTGGGATCAACTCGATCGCCGAGTAGAGGAGTCCGACGCATTTCTGGATCCGAGCGCCGTCCCCGAAGGCGCGGCGATGAATTATCTCGCCAGTTGGGTGGGACTGGAAATGGAAGGAACTTGGAACGGAAGTCAAAATCGTCAACTGCTCCAGGCAGTGCCCAAAATCTTCCCGCGTCGCGGCACGCTCCAGGCCCTCACGGAATACATCGGTGTCTATCTCGCAAACATTTCCGGACTGACCCCGGAAGAAATTGCCGCTACTTCGTTTCCGGCAATTGTCGAAGGCTTCCGCGAGCGCACCTGCCTCATGCTTTCGCAGAGCGGTGGCAGCACGCTGGGGGAGGCAAAGCCGTTATGGGGGCCCGGCGTTGTCAGGCGATTACAACTGGGAGGCTTCTCCCGCGAAGGAGAAGTTGAATTAGTTTCGACTGGAGACCCCGAGAGAGATTTGTTTCATCACTACGCGCATCGTTTCCGCGTGTATGCACCCGCCGCCTGGATAAGGACAGCGGAACAGGAACAACTTCTTCGGCGCGCCATCGAGGCCGAGATGCCGGCGCATGTTAAGTATGAGTTGTGCCTGGTTGATGCAGGCTTTCGTGTCGATATTCAATCGACAGTCGGCCTCGATACGATCATTGGTGACCCACCGGCATTCCGATTGTCATGTGAGCCAGAAAAAGACGCATCCAGCTTACCAACTAGAAATCAACTTGGCTCAGGGGCAGTACTGTCCGGTGGTGTTCGCCGCGGACCGGCTGTACTTCGTCAAGGCGCGCGAGTAGGCGGATGGATTCTGAACTGACGTTAAGGAGATTGGACATGGAATCGTCAAGGAAAGACTGTTGCAAAGGTGATTGCGAAGAGACGGCCACCGAACGAATGAACTACTTCACCGGCCGCCATCTTGCGGCTCGCGATTTTGAAGACGAGCAAAAATATCACCGCACACACCGCTTCCTGCACAACCGTATGCTGCATGGCTGGGGCGTTGTGTGTGGCCTGGCGGTCACACCGCACGGGCAGCCTGACTGCCGCAATCGCTACGTGAATGTCAGTCCTGGTATGGCAATCGACTGCTGTGGGCGCGAGATCATCGTTGACCACGCCGCTTGTTGTGGTGATGAGGAACCGCCAATTCCCTGGGTCGACTACGAAAATAGCCGTAAGCAAGGCAAGGACCTGCTCATGCTTTGTCTCGCTTACTCCGAATGCCCAATTGCTATGGTTCCGGTGTTATCAAGTGAAGGCGATTGCAGCACTGCTGCGACGGAATCAAAGGCCTCCAGGGCAAAAGAGTCCTGGAAGCTGTCCTGGCGCTGGGTTGCGAAATCAGAGCTGGCGAAATACTCCTGGAACCCGCATTGCACAACTTGTCCGGAACCTCCCCCTCCCGGCACTGAAGGGAATGCAGAACCGGAAGCTCAGGCAAATGAAGCTTATGCACAGGCCCCGGTTCAGCGGGTAGATGTTGCGCGTCAGGAGGTGAGGGATCAACCTCACGATCATGAACATTCTCAAGTTCATCATCACGATCATGACAACCATCCTCAAGTTCATCACCACGATGAATGTCCGCACGACGATTGCGGCGATCCCTGCAAGGAAGGATTCAGGAGCTGCCTCGAGCCGAAGTGCCCGGAAGGGCATTGTGTGCCGCTGGCCGTGCTTTGTGTTAATGGGGAGAAGAAGACAGTCACCAGGATCATCATGAAGGGCCGGCCGGAAGTGCCGAACGTCCCGCAGCGACTCACGCGTATTGTCGATATCAACTGGCCACACGGTCACCGCCTTCCTTCGAGCTGGTTTGAAAGGAATCCGTTGGAAGTCACCTTTGATCGGAAAATTGATCGACCGATACAGAAACGTCGCTATCCCGGCCCCACTGGTGTGAATCCAGCAACGTTTCGCGTCGACTTTGGTGAAGGATCGGGGTTTGAGGACCTCGATATTGTTCCTTTCGTCAGGCCGCCGTTCCTGAGGAAGGACCAAATACACGCTCGCTACTGGGTCGACCGCGACCATCGCCACAAGGACTTCACCTACCTGGAGAACCATGTCGTCTGGATCACGATCAAGTGTGATTTCCTGCTCGACTGTCATGGTGTTGCAGTTGACGGAAACAACAATGGCACCCCGGGTGGCACATTCGAGAGTTGGGTTTATGTGGTGAGTGACTCGGAATACAACGACTACAAGAAATTAGACGACTCCGACGATTACGACGACGAAGACGAGCAGGACGAACCCGGCGAAGAACCAATGCGCCTTGCCGTGTAGGCCGCGGTGATTTTGCGGCGTCGGAAGCAACGACAGAAGTTAGCGCGAGGAGAAAGCCAATGATAGCGATGAACACTCGAACTCAAATGAAAACCAAGTCATGTGACTGCGGTTGTTCCGACTGCCAGGGTGACTGTTGCGAATTGGCGTGTCCGACCCGGCCCAACTTTTATTGTG
This sequence comes from Pyrinomonadaceae bacterium, assembly GCA_963724185.1. Lineage (GTDB taxonomy): Bacteria > Acidobacteriota > Blastocatellia > Pyrinomonadales > Pyrinomonadaceae > PSRF01. The sequence continues at coordinate 2,657,328 of CAVRTN010000004.1, forward strand.
GACAAGTGCTGACCGATGAAGACTTGAAGGCGCTGGTTGACTGGACCTCAGCGAAGAGTGCACTGCAAAGGTTCCGCGAAGGTTGGGGCGTTGCGTGCGGGCTGGAGGTCACTTGTAGCCACGAGCCCAACGAACCGTCGCGGGTAGAGGTGGCGGCGGGATACGCGATTGATTATTGTGGCCGCGACATCGTGGTTTGCGATCCTGTCTATTACGACTTCCAGTGTGAAAAGCCTTTCGACCCTTGCTGCCCACCGTGGAAATCGGAACCGCAGCGGCCCAACCTGTTGACTGGCCAGCCAGCTCCTCAGATGAAGGAAGATCTGAGGCTGGGCTGTATTCCGCGCTCCGAGTTGCGAGCTTTCGAGCTATTCATCCGATTTGAAGAAAAGTTGACTGGAGGACAACGGAGTCTGGCTCGCGGAAATTGCATGCCCCTTGACCATTGTCAATACACGCGTGTGCTAGAGACTGGAAGACTCGACGCGAAAGAAGTTCTCGATCCGTGTGTGCGGGTGGAGAACGTGTTCGAAAAGAAATACCGGGACGATCTCGCGTTGTACCTCCAGAGATTGGAGAAAAACACTACCCCGGAGACCTTGCTTAAGTGGGTACGAGAGGAAACGGAGTTGCATACGTTCTGTTTCGTTGAGGACTGTCTTTGCGGTTACCTCGAAAGACAAAGAAACCCACCGAAGAATGCAGCCGCAAGGAGGAAGGTCCTGAAAGCGGATGACGCTTTAATGTCCGAACTGCTCTTCTACGTGGTGCAGGACTGGCGGAATCATTACTTCCAATGTCTATGTGTTTCTGGCAAGGGCGACGTCTGCGAAGGAGATGGCGTGCCGCTGGCTCGGGTGTGGCTGTGGAACAAGACCGAGGGAGATTGCAAGGTCTGCAAAGTGGTGCACGTTGATGCGTACCCGCCGTATCGTCGTAGGCTTGGACGTGATTGTTGGCCGTATGAGAACTGTATCGACCTATCGCGCTACATCTGGCGTGAAATTGACGGAGTCAAAGAAGAACTCTTCAAGCTTGGTTTCACCGTCGCAAACACGACGGAGCTGAAACCGGAAGAGCTGTTTACGTTCTTCCGTACCCCCTCAAACGATTACATCTGCTCGCCACTCGAACCACGATTGGCTGTGACCACCTACCCAGATGTTTGCGGAAGGCAGCGCATTGTCGCTTTTGGAGCAAGTCTAAACCAAACCGATGACGCGAGTTAATTACATTGAGCGCCAGCGTCTTCGGGCGAAAGACTTGCGCAGCGAACAGGAGTATCTGCTCGGACTGGCGGGGCGCCATTACATTGGCCCACATACGTGGGGCATCGTTAGCGGCCTTTCGATCAGCTTCCAGAATGACAAAGCGGTTGTTGGCGCTGGACTGGCGATCGATGGATACGGGCGGGAGTTAGTGGTTTCGCGCATAGTGGAATTGCCCCTTCTTCCTGATGTCACTCAGCAATTCGTCTACCTTTATTACTGCGAACGTCCGCAGGGCAATTGTGGAGACAGGCCTAATACGCGCTGGCGAGATGTGGCGGAGCTTATTGTCAGCGATCGGGTACTGCTGCATCCCGAAGACAACCGGGAACTATCAATAACGCGTTCCGCCGGGAGCATCGAAGGATATCCGCCCTGGCCCATTCTACTAGGCTTGACTGTAAACACGGTCCCAGCCACGAAGGATGAGGAGCTCGAGTTTGCCGCATTGCGTACAGCGCGAGTCGTCTCACCCTCCGCGCGGGCGGTTCTGCGAATTGGTCAGGAAACACTCGCCGATCCTTATCAGGCGCGCGTGTTGGCCCAGGACGAGAAAGGCGCACTTCAAGATCGATTTGCGGTAGATCGCGATGGCAATACGAGCATTTGGGGAAATCTTATTTTGAGTGGCGCAAAACGCTCCAGGGCCATTCCAAGTCACATTGAGGGCATTTACCTCAAGGCTGAGATTAAAGCTGGCAATGGCGCGGAAGTGCGTTCAAAGGCGGAACTCACAACCAAGATGGGTATCCAGTTACTGGAATTGACCTTTAGAAGTAAGACGCGACCGGGTCAAGTTTTGGAAGATAAATTGGTCCTGGATACCACCAAGAGCTCGGTTAAGTATCTCGAGGAGCTACTCGCCGAATTCAGCAAGACATCCGTCGTTGTTCGTCTCACGGCAACTGGCAAATCGAGGGTGCCGGAGCCGCCGCCAGTTTCCGAAACTGACACGTCTCAACCACCGCCGCCGATCACGGCTTCAGCACCTGTGCTTCCTGAAACTACGCAGCCTACGATTCCTTTGCCTCGGGATGTTCCAATTGCAGCGCCAGCGGCGCCTCCAGCCCCGGCGCTACCCGAACCAGTGTTTGTTACCGCCTTAGCCACGGCGCGATCTCCAAGAGAGCTACCGCCGGAGCTACTTCGAATTGACGATCGCGAGTTTCCGTTCGAATACGAAGGTGGGATTCTGCGCTTTGAGCCAGAAGCAACAGAAAAGGCGCCGGCCTTTTGTGGCTGTCGCGAACCGGGCGAAGAGTTAGTCGGTTTACCGGAGGGTTTCGTGTTCAAGCCCGGCAGCCAGGTGCCTGCAGGTAGCTTCCGAGATATCCATTGCCTTCGTTGGGTTAGAGAAGACCAGGTGGCTGTCGAAGAACTTCGGGTTCTGGGAGGAGCGAAGAAAGAAGGCGATCTGCGCAGGCATATTTCAATCGGTGACTCTACGGAGAAAGACGGCCTTTATGTGTTCCGGCCCTGGTTGTTTGTGCGTGGCAACGGCGCTGTCGAGATGCCCGTGAAAGCCAAGGATCCAAATGGAAAGTTTTTCCCGATGCTTCGGGCCACCGGAACGATCGAACTTCCACCAATAGCACCCGATCCGCGCGATCCAATCTTCAACTTCCTCTCGATTTCGGCCTTTATCAAAGGTGTTATGTCGATGGGTGCGGCCCTACTGAAAGTTAGTTTTCCTTTGCCGCCGCCGCCTTTTATCGAACCAACACAACCCTGGTCTTACAAGCTAACTCTTGAAAACCTGAGCCCTTCCGACGCGATGGAGTCGGCCACAAATACGGAAGTAATCACCGCTGACAACGGTCTTGTTAAACCGCTGTCGATTCCTAACCTGCCGAAGAAACTCGAGGCGAAACCTTCGGCTCTGCACATTCAAACCATAGATGTTCTGCACCAGGGAGAGGACATTCCCACCGGAGCCGGCGATATTGAGTTGAGGGTGACGGTGATAATGACTGCCGGCAAGCTGGCCGTGGGAGCAGAAGCAACTAGTCCCTATAGGATTCCCGTGCGACCAAGTCCTTCCCTGGACCTGAGTGAACTAACTGAAGAGATCGAACAGGGCAGCTCCTTTGACATCCACATCGTGAACGAGGCAGACACGACATTTAGTGTGATCAGCCTCGAGATAACGGGTTTAGGCGCGGAGCAAAATCCTATGCCGGGGAATACAGTAATTGGACCAGGCACCAGTGAAAGTATCTCGGTGAACGTTAACGGAGACGAGGGACTAACTACGGTCGAAGTGATTCTCTTTTATCTGTGGCACGATACCAATGCGATGCGCGCGCTCCGACAAAAGAAGGACGTCACGATCGAAGAACCTTGAGAACTACAAAACCATGAGCACATCAACCTCAACATCGCGCGTCAACTACTTTGAGAAGCAATATCTCCGCCGCCAGGACTTCTCCGACGAACAGGCCTACCACGTGGCCCAGCGTCGGCGGCACAACATCGCCCACCACAGTTGGGGAATAGTTCTGGGGCTGGAGCTTGCCCTTGAAGAAGGTGGGGCGATAGTGGTGCGCCCTGGGATGGCAATTGATGGGTACGGGCGAGAGCTTGTCCTGCCGGCTAAGAGGGCAATCGAAGCAAGCGAATTTATTCGACTGGGATCAAACCGCCTGGACGTTTGGCTCTTCTACGAAAATAGTCTGGGTTCACCTGCTCCAGCCGGTTACGTTGCTTGCGGCGATGATTCACAAAGTTTCTATCGCACAAGTGAAACCCCCAGGGTTTTTCTCGAACGCGCATCGGCCAGTAGGGTAAAAGCACGAAGACCGAAGCTAGTGTCTCCGGCCCAGCTTGACGCTACGAACCAACTGCAAACCACGGATAATCCGCTGATCGTCTGGCCCGTTTATCTTGGTCGAGTCACCTATGTTCCGGAGGACAGCGATCCAGCAAAGCAATTTCTGATCGATGCCTCGGACCGCACCTACGCGGGGGTAATGGCGGAGACGCTAGACCACCCCGCAAACCCCGCTCGAGTCGAACTTGGCAAAACTTCTTCACAAGATGACCAACGCCAGATTGGCGACAAGACCTACACCTACAAGAATGGCTCGGGCAAGCGCGCGTTCGCGGTGTTCGTTCCACCTGATGACCCGGGAGAGGTGGAGCTGGCGCCTCGATTTCAAATCGACGTTGACGGCAATAACTACCTCCGCGGAACGGGCACCGTCTACGGCAACCTGCAAATGGCATTAGGTGGAGCGGTGCAATTTACCAAGGCCGCGCAGGTTGACGACGCGGTAGCCCGCCTTGAGCCTTCGCTCTACCGCGCTGCCGGCCAAAGCGCGGACGAACTGCGAGTGGATCTGGGCGATATCACGCAAAATGTCCGCATGTTCGTAATCGGGTTTACGGCTGAGGATGGGAGTTTTCAACCCTCAATGAAGTTGGAATTCAGCACTCCGCAAGGGGGCACTGTTTCTCAACCTCTTCTGACAGTTTACGGCAACATCAAAATCGCCGGGCTACTTGATAGTCCTGATGTCCTGGAACGCTCACTGACCGGTGAGACGCTCAAGGCGCTGCTCGCGAGCTTCCAGGCAGGATCGATTGCTGCGGGCGGTCAATAGCAAATGCAATGTCATGCAAACTCGGATTGGTCATCTCCACATTATTTACCGCGTGCCTCAGGGTTTGCCTTCTACCTCTGTGCTCGTGCCGGCGCTTGAGCGGGTGGCGAGCGCACAAATCGCGGCCGTCTGCGATGAAGCCTTCGCTGAAACGTTTGCCGAGGACCCAACTGTCCGCGTTATCCGAAAGGTCAGCACACGCGTCGCCGTAGTCTCCCGACCGAACATTCTCGAATCACGAATCGCTCGCGAGTGGGGTCACCGTTTGTCAAAGGCCGTGGTTGAGTCGATAGCGGCCGGAGATCCTGAGAACGTAGTCTGCTTCGCGAACCAGGCAGAGTTTGTAACCTCATTCCTGACCGAACTCACCACGGGCGACGTGTGGTCGAAGTGGTACTACGGAGCGTTTGCCGGGTATCGCGACCTGACCGTCGCCGAAGCGATCCTGGCTGTACTGGATGAGAATAGAGATTGGGTTTTTGAGGTCTTCCGTCGACTGAGGCAGAAGGGCGCGCTCGAAAGGCTATTGGCTTGCCTGGGCCGTGAACATCAGAAACGACTCTGGAAAGAGGTGATCCGGCGCACGCCGCAGCAAGATTCAGCGGAGGCGTTTCTTATTTTTGTCAGTAGCGCTTTGTCTCTCCTTGACGCGCTCGAACTATGGTCCAGGGAGCGACCTTCAGACCGAACGATCCTGAAAGCTTACCTCGACGGTGGCCCCACCACGCCCCAGTGGACCAACACCTCTTCGCTGGCGGATGCAGTCGCTGATGTGGTGCAGTTCGTTGTTTCCGCGGGTTGGATGTCAGTGCACGATCGGCTGGATGGCGATCAGGTTGCGCGTCTTGAGCAGGCACTCGCGCGCAACTTTGATTGGCTGGATGTCCCGCGTCTAACCAACCGAGTGCTGACTATTCTTCAGTCGACCGTTGCTGCGCAACCTGCCGAGCGACGTTTTGTATTGCGTCCATCATCGCTCACGACTACACAGAAACGACTGCTGGAAAAACTGACAAGCCTGCTCAGCGAACACACTTGTGCTCTCGATCTCACAGATGAAAATCCACACGCGAACTTATTTCGTCTGTTAAGCGCTTTATCCGATGCTGGTCTTTCGTCAGTGGAAACAATCACTCCGTTGCTTGAAAGCATCGTTTCAGTTTGGCTGGCGCTTCGGCGCACAAGTAATTCGCACGAAATAGTCGCCAACCTGCGCCGCCATTCAACGTTAATCGCAGAGCATTCCAGTCTGGCTGGCTTTACCGAGGAACTTCGGCGACAGCTCGAGGTGATCTCTGCGAAAGGCGAACCGGTCATCGCGGTTGTTGAGCAACTTCTCAAGGAATCCAATGAGGTTGCTGAAGAAGCCTCCTTGCTTATTGTGTCGGACTGCGCCGGCCTATTTCTATTGGCAAGAACGCTGCACGACGTTCGCCTGGCGTCAGTCCTGCACGACTGTGAATTCCAGCCTCTGGAATCGCTGCTGACCGGCTTGGCGATTTGTCTTGGCGGCGTTTCCTCCCTGCGCGATCAAAGGATGGATCCAGGTGCGGCGTTGTGGGCCGGCATTGAACCAGCGGATGCGCCCGCAGAATTGAAGTTGCTTGAAACTCTCGACCGCGAGCGCTTTGCGGCAACCTTCGATGAACTGCTTTCAGCGCAACGATTGTTTGAGTCCGATGCTCTGACAACGTTCGCGGTCGAAACACCGGTTGCGCCGTGTACGGAGGAAGTCCTGCAGTTCTTGCAGCACACCGCCGGGAAACTGTTACGCGCCTGGGCGCGCTGGCTCCCGGGACTTAGTAATTCCAGTGCCTCTTATCTCCACAAGAATTTCATCCAGCGTCCGGGCACTATTGCAGTTAGCGCCTCGGTTTTGGAGGTAAGACTTGGACATGGTTCGCTGGACTCCATTTTGCAAATGGCTGGGTATCTGGAGGAGACGCCAGCGGCGAAGTGGTTGGGTAACCGCCGCGTGCGCTTCCGCATTGGGGACTAAAGACGCGATGAATCGAAGTTCGGTCGTCGAGCAAACAATGCAGGGATTTTACGTTCGCAGCATAGACCACCTTCACGACGAGTTGGCTCGGCTTGAATTACTGATTCGAGCCCAGGTGATTCGCTGGGAGCTGTCCGGCGCGTGCGCCGGGTCAGAAGCCGACTGGGGGATGGTGGTTGTCTCGCGAGCTGAAGTGGAACGTTATCTTGAGTCTACGTTCAGTGGACCGGGCGTATTACCGGAGAATGTTCGTGAACAACTTCAGCCTTGGTGGGACAAAGCTGCCGCGCTGCGCGTAAAGATAGATAAGGATTGCGCCAATGCCACCGCCTCAGAGCTTCGCCTCTTAAAACTAACTAACTTATTTGATTTGGGAACGGCCGAGTCTGACGTTCTCCTCCTTTGCCTGCTCGGCGAGGTTGATGAGAGGTACCGGCGCTTGTACGGGTACTTGCAAAACGATGCGACTAAGCAATTACCATCGGTGGAATTGGCGACGCAGATACTGCGCTGTGGCTTTTCCGAGGCGGGAGCCTGCCGCGATCTCTTTTTGCCCACCGGAAATCTGCGTGCTAACCATCTGATAGTCATGGGAAGCGACGCGGGCGGTGATGAGAGTTTGCCGCAACGCTCGCTTCGCATTGACGATCGCGTTGCAAATTTTCTCTTAGGCTCAGACGAACCCGATCCGCGACTGTCAGGAATTCTGAGTTCCGACCACCACGGCGCGCCATCGCCCGTCCTGACCCGTGAAGAAACCGCGACACTGCTTGCCGCGCTGCCTGAAGCGCTGGGCTCACGGTTGGCAGAACCTGCCGAAAGCATTCGAATTCTCTTAAGTGGGCCCGATCAACCACTGAACACCAGGATTGCCCGAGACATCAGTCGCAAGCTGGAAGCGCCACTGCTCGAGTTTGAAGTTGGTGTCGCGCTGCGCCGCAGTGTGCCCTGGGAGCTCCTTGTCGACGTTGCTTATCGCGAAGCGAGACTTCGCGAGGCAGCGATGCTTTTCGACGGTTGCGATCTGCTTTTGACTTCGAATCAGGATCGCACCGCGTGGGACTACCTAGAATGTGCCGCAGGTAAGTTTGCCGGATTGACCTTTGCCGTGGCCGATTCTCTGTCGTTATCGCCGGGCGCTGTCAGCGATGCAGAGTTCTGGCACGTCGAGATACCAGTCCCGGATTTCGCGGTGCGAAAAACCGCCTGGCTGGTTCACTTGCCTTCGCCGGCGGAACTGACCATTAGTGAAGACGAACGCACGCGCCTGGCCATCGAATTGGCCAGCGCGTTTCAATCTACCGAATCGCAGATTGAAGACGCGATTGCCGGCGCCAGAAATCTAGCGCGGCGCGACAGCCCGTCTACTACCCGACTCGACGCCGGCAAACTCTTCGAGGCTTGTCGCCGTCAGGCGTCGCGGCGCCTTGTCAGTTTTGCGCAGCGTATTGAACCGCGCCCGAATCTTTCCCTTGATGATCTGGTGCTTCCCGAACCAAACAAACGCCAGCTGCTTGAACTACGAAATCGCATTCGGTTTCATCGCGAACTCTTCCACCGCACCGGTTTCGAGCAAACGATGCGGCTCGGCAAAGGTTTGCTCGCACTCTTCACCGGTTCCTCGGGCACCGGCAAGACAATGGCCGCTGAGGCTCTCGCTAGCGGGCAGGGGGTTGATCTTTACAAGGTTGATCTATCGGCCATCGTTAGCAAATGGATCGGTGAAACGGAAAAAAACCTCAGCCGCATCTTTGCCGAAGCCGAGAGCTCCAACGGCTGGTTGTTTTTTGACGAGGGCGAAAGTTTGTTCGGCACACGCGGCGACATCAAGCACGCGCAGGATCGCATGCTCAATCTTGAAGTGAACTACCTGCTGCAACGTATCGAAGAGTTTTCGGGAGTTGTCATCCTGGCGACCAATCTAAAGCAGAATATTGACGACGCTTTTCTTCGCCGGATCGCTGCCTTTGTTGAGTTTCCCAATCCCGGTCCCGAGTCGCGCACTGCTATCTGGAAGAAGTTGCTTCCGAGTGCTCACCTTCGCGACTTCGACGACCAGCACCTCGGTCGTATCGCGACCCGCTTCGAATTCTCGGGAGGCAACATTCGGAACATCGTTCTCGACGCGATGTTTCGAGCCTGTTCCAGCGAAGGGAGTAAGTTGACGCTCAGGCAGGTCGTTGCCGGCATCGCGCGCGAATATCAAAAAATCGGACGGCCACTAACCAGCACCGAGTTTGGCGAAACGCTCTACAGTTGGGTCGCGCAGGACTTGCTCGATCCGGCGCCCAAACAAGAGGCGCCCGGAACCTGATGGCGGTCAAGGAAAAAACTCATGCTCCGGAGTCCGCTCGGTCAGAATCAACCAAGGCGGCCAAAATCGTCACGCCCCGGCTCACCTTGCCGCGCGTAAACAAAGTCGTTAACAAGCCGGCGGAAGTTGGCCAAGCTGCAACCTCCGTCCAACGCGCGCGTGCCAGTGCGTCGATGCAACAACGCCTGGGCAACGCGCGAGTTGCGCAGATGACCGGAGTCGCTCCTCCAGCACCCGCAACTCCAACTCAAGCACCCGTCACTGTAAAACCTGCCAGAGCAACCGTAGTTTCCACAGTTCCAATCGTCTCGACGACCATCAAGTTACCGCTGATGCCGACCAAGCCGGCGGTGGAAAAGGAAACCAAAGCAACGGCGCCTGTTCCAAAAGCTACGCCTCAAGAAGAACCGGTCGCTGCTCCAGGAGCGGCAAAGGACACCGCACCTCCTGTAGTGGCTGGAGCACCAGAACCGCCGGCCACGGAGCAAGTAGCCGGCGAGAAGGCCGCCGGTGAAACTGCAGCCAAGGGCGACAAAGACAGTAAGCCGGCGACTGAAGCCGGCGAAGCAAAGGCTTCGGCTGCAACCGGCGAGAAGAAACCAGGTGGTGAAGGCGAAGGGAAGTTACCTGAGGAACCGGGAAGCACGGGTGCTGCGCCTGTGGTGGTGAAGTTGCACATGCCGGAGCCTCCGTCAGAAATGTCGCCCGCGACGAAACGACGGATTGGTGGCGTGAAGAAACGCGCCGGTGGTGCTGCCAAGGCCCATGGCGATCTTCCCGACGGTTCCCAGCAAGTAGGCGATGCGCGTCAAGCTGTTGACGAACCCGACGCCGAAGCAATCGCGAAAGCCCAGGCCGATCTCATCAATCAGGTTCAGGCTGCGCCCAGTCCTGAAATCGTCAAGCTCTGCGAGCGTATCCGTCAGGTGATCCGAGACAAGCGACCACCCGACGAAGATGCGTTGGTGGAGGCTGATCCCGAGGCGGCGGCGAAGGAAGCTGGCAACACACTCAACGCCACGGTAGAAGGCGAGACCAAGAAGGTCCAGGACAACTACGTTGACATGAACGCTCAGCCGGCGGCGACACCGGCCCAGGGTGGAGACTTGCCGCCTCAGCCCGGCACCGCCGAGACCGCTCCCGTTAATGCCACGGCAGCCACACCGGACGCCGTTCCGGCTGAAAACGTGTCGCTTGACGCTGACGTTGCCGCCAACCAACAAAAGATGCAAGACGCAGGAATGGAAAAGCCCACTGCGCAACTTGCTCAGAGTGGACCAGTCGCCGAGGCCCGCGATGCGCAGGGCGAGCTCGAACAAACTGCGAAGGAAGATCCCGCCAAAGTCCTTGCGTCCCAGCAGGAGGCCCTCGGCAAAGCTGAAGGTGACATGGCGGCGCTTCAGGCCCAGGCGTTGGCAGCACTGAATGCGTCTCGCAAGGGCACAGCCAAGAAGGCCACTTCCAGCCAGGAGGGCATGGTCGGTTCAGAAGAATCGATGCGCACCCAAGCCAGCGCCGAAGCCAAGACGATCTTTGAGGACACTCAGAAACAGGTCAGTGTCTTACTGCAACCATTGGCTGCTAATGCGATAACCGAATGGGAAGCCGCCAAGACGATCTATGTTTCGAAGTTCAAGTCGGAACTCGCCGTGGTGAAAGAGCGTGTTGACGAGCGCCATTCGGGAGTGGGCGGATTCTTCCTCGGCTTGAAGGACCGAGTGGCTGGCCTGCCCGATTGGGCCACCGATGCTTACAACTCGGCAGAGTCGAATTTTGCCGAGAGCGTTATTGCGAAGCTGACCGAGATCTCAATCGAGGTCAACTCGATAATCGCCACTTGCGACCAGCTCATCAAGACTGCGCGTGAACGCATCGCAAAAATCTTTAAGGACCTTCCGGAATCCCTGCAAACCTGGGCCAGTGGTGAACAAGCCAAGTTTGATCAGCAGCTAAACAAACTGCAGGATCAGGTCACATCCACCCAGGCCAACTTCAATAAAGACCTAACTGGTCGAGCGTCCGCGGCGGTCGATGAAGTGCGCGCGGAGATAGCGGACCTGCGCAAGAAGGCCGGTGGAATTATTGGGCGTATCGCCAACGCCATCTCGCGTTTCCTCGACGATCCGGTCAAGTTCATCATCGAGGCACTGCTGGATCTATTGGGCATCCCACCGGCCACGTTCTGGGCAGTCGTTAAGAAGATCAAGAAGGCGATTGCGGACATCGCGGATGATCCTGAGAAGTTTGCCAATAACCTGTTTGAGGGATTGGGCAAGGGCTTCTCGCAGTTCTTCGACAACTTCGGCACCCACATGATCAACGGCTTCGTTGAATGGCTCACCGGTGGGCTGGCCAGCGCGGGCGTGCATTTGCCGAAGGACTTCTCGCTCAAGAGCGTGATGACTTTCTTCCTCGAATTGATGGGCATTACCTGGCCCAGGATTCGAAAGATTCTGGCGAAGCACGTGGGCGAGAAGAACGTGGCGTTACTCGAGAAAGTTTACTCCTTGCTTTCGATCCTGATTGAAAAAGGACCGGAAGGCATCTTCGAGATGATCAAGGAGAAGCTCGATCCGCAGATGATCGTCGACAAGATCATCGACATGGCGGTCGACTACATGATCACGGCGATCATCAAGGCGGCTACGGCGCGGATCATCATGCTGTTCAATCCGGTCGGCGCCATCCTGCAAGCGATCGAAGCGATCTATAAGGTGCTGAAGTGGGTCTTCCAGAACGCAGCGAAGATCTTCAGTCTGATCGAAACGATCGTGGACGGCATCGCGGACATTATCGCGGGAAGCATCAGCGGCTTTGCGAATGCCGTCGAAAAAGCCCTCGCAAAACTGATTGCGCCGGTTATCGCTTTCATCGCCGACTACCTCGGCTTCGGTGATTTGCCGGACAAGATCGCGGAAACGGTGAAGAGCTTCCAGGATTGGATCCTGGGCTTAATCGACCAAGCCCTCGGCTGGCTCATTGAAAAGGGTAAGGCACTACTGGCCGCAGTGGGAATAGGGAAGAAGGAGGATAAAAAGGATAAGAAGGATGATATAGACGAAGGCATAGGAGAAAAGATTGAGTTTAGCGCTGACGGCCATCCTCACTCGCTTTGGATTGAGGCGACTGGAGGGGGGATTGTCGCCATGGTTAAGAGCGACACGATGTCAGTTCAACAACTGCTCGATCAGTTCCGTGAAAAACTCAAAGGGCAGAAGAGCAAGAATGCCACAAGTGCCCGCGCATTGATCGCAAAGGCAGAAGCGAAATTAACTGAGGTTGATGAAACGGCCAAGGTAGAACATCAGGCAGATCAAAAAGCGGAGACTACCCCAGAGGATCCCGCTGCCAACAAGAGCGCAGTCGATGCTCAGCACAAGACTGCAGCGAAAGAAGAGTCTTTGGCAGAGTTGCTCTCCCAGATCTTCGAACTAGTACATGGTGGTGACAATGTTCTTGGACTCCTTGATAAGCACATTATCAATCGCGGCAAAGGGAAGAAACCAGACAAGATCAAGGATAGCGATGCAGTAAACGCTATGACTGCCGCGAAGTATGTGGTGTATTCGCAGGAAAAACTGGGACGTGACCGGTATTACGTGAGGAGGGAAGAGGTGCCGGAGGATGAAAGCGAAGCTCCGCAGGTTCACTTTACTGATCGCACGGAGACTGAAGAAGGCGGCAAGCTTAACCTGGGCCCTGCCGGTGCAACGAATAAAGCTACTGACGAAGAAAAAATTGGCGTCTACAACATACTGTTGGATCTCGTTAGTCTTAAAGAGCTGGATGAAGAAGAGTTTGATACTGCGGACAAATATCGAGAAGAGGCTCGGGATCGGATTATTAAGAAACTTGTGAAAACCGGAGCGCCGGGCCTCTTAAAGTTCATGGAAGAGAGTAAGGTTATCCCACCCTCATATAACCGACTGCGGGGCGATATCTACGACGAATGGATGATCGAGAGCGGTACAAGGACTTACCGCAGACCGGGTCCGCTGTTCGAGAAGGCGAACTTCCCTGGAATTCGTCGGGACCGTCAACCTGACGGCTCACGTGGAACCAGACTGTATGAAGCCAAGGGTCATCAGGGCGTCGGTCCAAGTGGTGACGAAAAACTCCAATATGAAGACTACCTGCTGATTATCGCTTCCGGGAAAACTGGCTATAAAGCCATCGTGTATGTCATCCTCGATCCCGACGCGCGTGAAAAATGGGAAAGTGAATTCGGAGACGCGATGTTTGCACCATGAGACGTTCAGGATCAGCATCAGGAAAACGGCGTCCCAGCATCAGACTCGTAGTCAGGGCAATCGAATTTGACGAACCGGATGCCTGGCTTAGCGATTCGTCGAGACTTGATCCGCTTGGGCTCAGTCTCGAAGTTAGTGGGTTGCCCTCAGACTCGCTCAAGTCGAAATCTGTTACTGGCAAGGCCGTGGTTCTTGAGGGTTGGAGTAAGCTGGCAGGTTGGCTAAAGAAGGGCGGCTTGGATTTGTACCAGATAGAGTCTGAGAAAACGTCGCCCTCATTCAAGCTCAAATTGAACCTGACGGAAGTTTCCATCGGTCTTGAGTGCGAACTCCCCGTTGAAAGTGAATCGATTGGCGAGATCAGGAAAATGCTTGACGGGATTCTCGAAGCCCTTCACGGGGGTTATTGCGGCCAGGCCCGTATTGGGCCGGTACTGGCGATCACCCTTCGGAACCTTCCATACTCTCGACCGCGCAATCCCCGCGAAGATCCGCAATGGCCACCAGGAGCCACGACGCTAGGTGCTTGCAAACGGTTCTTTGAAAGCAAAGGCGCGGAAGGACGACAGCGATTCAAGGTGCTCAGTTCTCATCCGCTACCGTCTGGACTGACCCGACGTTCAGTCGCGGACTTGCTTATCATCGAAACCCAAGCTACCGAAGGGAGCGCCCTTAAGGCTCAGCGATCCGAGCTTGAGAAATGGATTGGTGAAGCTCTGAATCTGTCGCTTGATGAAGAGTTTAACGAGCATGGTGACAAGCAAGTCATTGTTCTCGAGAGGGAGAAGGCCGGACAATTGGGATTCTATGACTCGGCTACCAAGGTCCTGTACAAGTCGGCACCCGAATTGAAGAATGATGACCTCGACTCCGGCACACTTAAACGGATCGAAAAGATTTTGGCAATGGAGAAGCTGCCGGACGGCCGCAAGATTCTTGGAAAGAGAATCGTATTCGTAGGTAAATCCGCGGCTTTGCGGTGGAGTCCCTGGGTGTCTGAGCGAGGGGGCTCAGTCGCATATCTGGGCACTGATGGTGAACTATGGGAACCTGCGCTCTAGTAGTCTGAGCCTCCTTGCGCGCACAAATATGGCTAACTCAACATCACTCTGGAGCACGCCAGACAGGACGAGTTGGTTTCTCGTACCTAATAGCTTTGTCCCTAGGAGTGGGCCGCTGCTAATTCAGAATAATACCGGTGGACGGACCATTGAAGTTGACCCCTTGGAACTTGGTGAGTTCCAAATCACCGAAGCAGAAGCGCTTCGTTGGGCCAGAGAAGAACTCGGCGAATCTCTCACCGAGCTCAAAGAGAACATCCTAGCCAAGCTTGATGAGTGGCGTAGCCAGCTTGACGAATTCAACCACGCTCCGCTGACCAAAAAAACCAAGGTGACACCCGAAGCTGGTTCCTTGTTCTACGAACTCCTGGCGGCGCTGCCGAAAGTCTTCCGTGAAAGCACGTCGGAGGATGAAGCGCGAGTCGGGTCCGCCCGCGAGACCATGGCCGACCTGGAACGTCGTTTCGAGGAAGCAGGCCTGGACGTTAATGGCCGGGTCAAAGCATTCCCCGAGCGCCTGGCAAAAATAGCCAGGAAATCGTCTCAATCTGACCAAAATTGCCCGCTTAACCCGCCGACAAATCGTTGACCCTTTCCACCTTCTAGACGCCATTTCGTGCTTGAATTCTCCTAATTCAACCCGATGAGAGCGTATGATGCCGCACGTAAAGTGATGGCGGCGCTCGAGCGCGGTTAAATGAATCCGGGATCCCGTGATGGCAGGCTGCAATTTCCTGATTGTGTGGCAAAATCCACGAAAGCGGAGTTACTGCGAAATAGATCGGCCGAAAATTACATATAAGTTAGGCCCTCCCTGAACCAGGTCCAGAACTACTTAGAAATGCCCTCTGGAGCTATTGACTTTTTATGGCGCTTGGAATAACTTTTTCGCGCTTTCACAACGGCTGAATTCTCACGTGTGTGCCTGACGCACTCCGCTTGGTCCAGCCGCCAACTCCAGGTGTTTGGGTTTTTCATAGGTTTTTTGTCGTCACCCGGCCGACTCGTCGCAGAATCGTCTTTGCATTTGTTGAAAACGTCATGCCCGCAGTGAGACTTCTTCTCATTGAGACCGGCATTCCTCCCGAAGCTCCGGCACCGCAGAAGCGTCTGCAAGCCGGTGACTTTCCGTCCGGTTTCTCATTTGGTCGTTTGGAGGGTGAACTTTCCGCCGAGGCGCTCGCTCTGGCGGCGCCCGACGTTATACTCATTGAGCACCTGTCGAATCGCCCCCGCACTCTGCAGACAGTTGCCAAACTCCGTTCGTTGTGCGCCCAAATCCCCATTGTCATACTGGCCTGGGAAAGCTGTGAAGAGTTTGCCATTAGCGCGCTCAACGCCGGAGTGACCCGCTATCTGAAATTGCCTTGCCCGGCAATGCGCTTGGGAAGCGTGCTTCAGGATCTGAAAATCGTTTTGCGAAACCGAGCTGCATCAGCGAGCCCTGAGCTTCAAGGCAATTCCTGTTTGGTCGGCAACAGCGCGCCGATGTGCGAGCTAAGACGCTACATTCAACAGGTGGCGGTAGCCGAGAGCAATGTATTGATTACAGGTGAAACCGGCACCGGCAAGGAACTGGTGGCGCAACTGATTCAGGAAAACAGCGGACGCCGGGATCAACCTTACGTTTGTCTCAACAGCGCGGCGATCCCGGAGGCTTTGGTGGAAAGCGAGTTGTTTGGATATGAAAAGGGAGCGTTCACGGGCGCGCTATCGACCCAGGATGGCAAGCTTGCGGCGGCGAACCATGGTACTGTTTTCTTCGACGAAATTGGCGACGTCAGTCCTACGGTGCAGGCGAAACTCCTGCGCGCGATTGAAAGTAAGAAGATCTACCGCCTGGGCAGTAATCGCAGCCGAGATCTGGACATCCGAATTCTGGCTGCTTCGAATCAGGATCTCGAAATTGCCACCTCGCAAAATCGCTTTCGCAGCGACCTCTACTACAGACTGAACGTGGTTAGAATTGAAGTCCCACCACTGCGCGAACGGCTGGACGACTTACCACTCCTCGTCGAACACTATGTGAGGCACTTCAGACGCGCTTTTCAGAAGCGAGTGAACGGTTGCAGCAACTCCGCAATGGACTTGCTCTTCTCCTATTCGTGGCCGGGTAACATTCGCGAACTAAAAAATGTTTTGGAGGCCGCCTTCGTCACTTTTCCGGACCAGTCAAATGGACTGCTGGATCTCACCGGACCACTTGCCCGCAACCTGGCGAGCTCTGCAAAGCTCGGCATGGGTGAACGCACGATGCTGTTGCAGGCTTTGACGGCTACCAACTGGAATCGCACCGAAGCCGCCAAGAGACTGCATTGGTCAAGGATGACCTTGTATCGCAAGATGATTCGTTACCAGGTAAGCCCTTCCGTTAAACCTCGTAATCGTTTTCAAACGAACTAATCTCGCGACCACGCAGCCTGTTCCGTCAACGACACTTTCGCGCGTGAAGCTCTCTGCACTTGCACTCACAATGCTTTTTCGGTTTCACAAACGCTAAGGTAAATAGCAGTGAGGTTTCACTAATTGCCTTCCGCAGGGACAGTCTTTTGTAATTCACGAGCCACCCTCAGGAATGCCCGGGCGGCATGCGATAGGGTGGCGCTCTTGCGGTGAACGAGATAAAGGCGCCGCTCCAACTTCATTTCCCGGACCGTGAGAGCTGCGACCTGTCCGCGCCTTATCTCATTCTGTGCTGCTAATTTGGGTACCAGCGCCACTCCCATGCCGCCCTCAACGAAACGCTTGATGGCCTCCAACGTAGGCATCTCCAACGAAATGTTCAGAGGCGTCCGATATTTTTCAAAGGTTCGCACCACCTTCTCTCGATAAGGTGACGGTACGTTATGCGCAATGAACGATTCCGCTCCGAGCTCGCGGACGGAAACGACCTTCTTGTCAGCAAGCGGATGATTCGGCGGAACAATCAGAGCCAGTTCATCAGTCAACACTGCTACCGAGGTAATAGCGGTATCGTTTGGCTTGAAGGAGACTATTCCAATCTCAGTTTCACGCGCGAGTATCTCGGAAGAAATTCGACTCGCCAAACTTCGTTTCACTTCAATCTTGATGTGGGGATGGCGCGCGCGAAACACCGGCAGGAGCGGCAGCAAATACATGACGGTGTATTCGTTTGCACTCAGGCTGAGCTTCCCGCGATGCAATCCTTTCAACTCCTTGATTGCCGCGTGCGCGCTGAGCCTCAGGTTGAGCATTTGGTGAGCATGGCCCAGGAGCAGTCGCCCCGCGGCTGTCATCGTTCCATCCTTCGAAGAGCGGTCAAAAAGCGGTTCGCCGATTTCAGTTTCCAGCCTTCGTATCGCCTGGCTGATTGCGGGTTGGGTGCGGTGGAGTCGCTCCGCGGCGCGAGAAAAGCTCTTCTCCTGCGCTACCGCTATCAATACCTCCAGCTGATTCATGTCCAATGTTCGAGTCTCCTCCCGTCAAGCTGCTCAGGTTATCGCTCCCCCACCTTCGGGTTATGGTATCACAAGAGATTATGTAGTCATAGAAATTATAACTTTGACTATCTATCAGACAGTCCCTAGGATTTGCCTCTTCTGGAGGACTGAAAATGGCAAGAGAACGAATCGCGGTGTTTGACACCACTTTACGTGACGGTGAGCAGTCGCCCGGCTGTTCGATGGACCTGGCCGAAAAGGTCCGCATGGCGCGGCAGTTGGAAAGTCTCGGTGTTGACGTTATTGAAGCCGGGTTTCCGATTTCCTCGGAGGGCGATTTCGCAGCGGTCAAAGCGGTTGCGAGCGAATGCCGGAGCGTCAAGGTGGCCGCGCTATGCCGCACTTCCGAGAAGGATGTCCTGCGGGCGGCTGCGGCTTTGGAACATGCCGCTCACCCCCGCATCCATACCTTTGTCGCCACGTCGGACCTGCATCTTGAATACAAACTCCACAAGAGCCGCATTGAGGTGATCGAGATGACGCGCGAAGCGATTTCCCTCGCGCGCGAACATGCTGACGACGTGGAATTCTCAGCCGAGGATGCGACCAGAAGCGATGTCAACTTCCTGTGCGAAGTGTTTGACGCCGCCATCGCGGCAGGCGCGACAGTGATCAATGTGCCCGACACTGTCGGTTACACGATGCCGGTGGAGTTTTCGCGACTGATTCAAAGAGTTCGTGAACTAGTGGGCGAGCGGCAAGTTACTATCAGCGTTCACTGTCACGATGATCTGGGACTTGCGGTCGCGAACAGTCTGGCGGCGATTGATGCTGGCGCGCGACAAGTGGAATGCACGATTAATGGCATTGGCGAACGCGCGGGAAATGCATCGCTGGAAGAAATCGTGATGGCCTTGAAGGTGCGAGCCGATCAGCTACCTTTCGAATCGTCGATTCACACGGAAGAGCTCTATCCCACGAGCCAACTGCTTTCCTCGATTATTAATTGTCCCGTGCAACCGAATAAAGCGATCGTGGGACGAAACGCCTTCGCGCATGAAGCCGGAATACACCAGCACGGGATGATTAGTAATCCACTTTGCTACGAGATCATGACCCCCGAATCGGTGGGCGTAACCGCGAGCAACCTCGTGTTAGGCAAACATTCCGGACGACACGCGCTGGCGCTGCGTTATGAAGACCTTGGCTATTCAATGCTCCCGGCAGAAGTTGATGTTGTCTACAAGCGCTTCACCACGCTCGCCGATCGCAAGAAGCGAATCTATGATCAGGACCTGATCGCGTTGCTTCAAGGCGGATTTGGACCACGGGAGCCGATCGTCAGCGAAGCTGCGGCTGGTCGTTGGGCGCACGCAGTTGGTAGCTAAACCAGACATTAGACTTGGACGAGTTAACGCGAGCCGCTCGACGCAGGCTCAGGTTTTGTAAAAGAAAATGAAACTACGGATCACGATTCTCGAAGGTGACGGCATCGGTCCCGAGGTAACACGCGAAGCTGTGCGTGTGCTGCGCGCTGTGGCTGCATTGCATGGCCACGAGTTCAGCTTTGACTACAAACATATCGGCGGGGCCGCGATCAGGCAGACGGGCTCACCTCTGCCGACGGCAACGTTGGACGCCTGTCTTGACGGAGATGCAGTGTTGTTGGGCGCCGTCGGATCACCGGAGTTTGATTCGCTGCCCCCTGCGGAACGACCTGAAGCTGGACTGCTGTTGCTTCGACGCGCACTCGGTGGTTTTGCAAATTTGCGCCCGGCAATCTCGTACGAGGCAATCTCCGCAGCGTCTCCCCTCCGACCTGAGATTGCTCGGGGCGCAAACATTCTGATAGTGCGTGAACTACTTGGCGGGCTCTACTTTGGAGAACCGCGCGGCAAGTGGGGCGAAAATGGCAACTCTACCGCGACAAACACGATGAGCTACTCTGTCCCGGAGATCGAGCGCGTGGCACGAGTGGCTTTTGAGGCCGCCACAAAACGAGGCAGGAAGGTTACGTCGGTCGACAAAGCCAACGTGCTGGAGACCTCTCAACTTTGGCGAGCCACTGTCTCCGAAGTTAGTCGCGACTATCCTTCGGTTTCTCTGGAGCACATGTATGTGGACGCTTGTGCGATGCACTTGATCACAACTCCGAGACGTTTTGATGTGCTGCTGACTGAGAATCTTTTCGGCGATATTCTCTCAGACGAAGCTGCAGCCATCACAGGGTCGCTGGGTATGCTCGGTTCAGCCACAATTGGCGGCGAAGTGGGTCTTTACGAGCCGGTGCACGGTTCAGCGCCCGACCTGGCTGGGCTCGGCATTGCCAATCCCTTTGGCGCGATAGCCTCAGCTTCGATGTTGCTTCGTTACAGCGCCGGACTCGAGCGCGAGGCTGACGATATCGATGAGGCGATCCAGTTTGTGCTAAACGCCGGTTATCGCACACGCGACATCAGCGCAGACGGCATTGGCCATATGGCCACAACTTCAGAGATTGGCGAGCTGGTTACTGAGGCGGTCGCGGAGATTGCGGACTTGAGACATGCGTATCACGCGGTGTAGTAAGAGATCAGAGTTCAGAGTTCAGAGGTCAGGGCCGAGTTGAAAGAAAATATGCATTGAATTGATTGATGCAAAGCTCGTAGTTTCTTTGACAATAAGAGTCCGCCGTCGTTTGGTAACCTATGCAAATCAATTCGGCGAAAGAGTTAAAGATTTACCAAAAAGCTACATCACATTCGAATCACATGAGGAATTAACAAGTCTCTGCTTGGAGGTTGGGAAAATGCTCGGGAGCATGATTAGAGCTCCTAACGCCTTTCTGACCACTGACTTCTGACCATTGACCTCTCGTCGTTATGCCACAGACTTTGTTCGAAAAGATTTGGGACGCTCACATCGTACGGCAGGTTCCAGACCAGCCAACACTTCTTTACATCAATCTACACCTCGTTCACGAAGTCACATCGCCGCAGGCGTTTGAAGGTCTGCGCGTGGCGAATCGCCGCGTGCGGCGTCCCGATCTGACGGTGGCGACGGCGGACCACAATGTCCCGACTACCGATCGCCGTCTACCGATCGCCGATCCAATCGGCGCAAAACAGATAGATACGCTTCGAAATAACTGCCGCGATTTTGGAGTTCAACTCTTCGATATCGATTCCGCGGAGCAGGGAATTGTTCACGTGATCGGACCGGAGTTGGGGTTGACTCGTCCTGGAATGACGATCGTTTGTGGAGACAGTCATACCAGCACACATGGCGCCTTCGGGACGCTTGCTTTCGGCATCGGCACCAGTGAAGTGGAGCACGTCCTCGCCACGCAATGCCTGCCGCAGAACAAGCCCCACACGATGCGGATCGATGTGCGCGGCGTTTTACCGGAAGGTGTCACTGCAAAAGATCTCGCACTCGGTATCATTGGGCACATCGGAACCGACGGCGCAACCGGGCATGTAATTGAGTATGCCGGAGAGGCTGTGCGCCAGCTTTCAATGGAAGGCCGCATGACGTTGTGCAACATGAGCATCGAGGCCGGCGCTCGAGCCGGAATGATCGCACCCGATGAAACTACCTTCGCCTATTTGGAAGGACGAAGGTTTGCTCCTCGAGGCGCAGATTGGACTCAGGCACTAGCCTATTGGAGAACGCTTCGCAGCGATGATGAGGCCGCGTTTGATCGTTCGGTAGAGGTCGATGCTTCAACGCTTGAGCCGCACGTTACCTGGGGAACGAGCCCGGGAATGGTTGTGCCGGTGACTGGTTTTGTTCCTGATCCGGCTGCGCTCGAGGATGAACCTGATCGGCGAGCGTCGGAGCGTGCTCTCGAGTACATGGCTCTTGCACCGCGCACCAGGATTCAGGACATTCAAGTTGATCGAGTTTTCATTGGTTCATGCACCAATGCCCGAATTGAGGATTTGCGCGCGGCCGCTCGCATCGTCAAGGGTTATCACACCAACAGTAATGTCCACGCTATGGTTGTTCCCGGTTCACAGGCGGTGAAGCGCGAAGCCGAAAGCGAAGGCCTGGATCGCATCTTCCGCGAATCCGGCTTTGAGTGGCGCGAAGCCGGCTGCTCAATGTGCCTGGGTATGAACGCCGACACACTGCAGTCCGGCGAACGCTGTGCCTCGACCAGTAATCGCAACTTCGAGGGACGTCAGGGACGTGGCGGCCGCACTCACCTGGTTAGCCCGATGATGGCTGCGGCAGCCGCAATAACGGGACACTTCACGGATGTGCGAGACTGGAGATTCAAATGATGACTCCTTTCCGCACTCACACCGGTGTTGTTGCTCCCCTCGATCGCGCCAACGTCGACACCGATCAGATCATCCCGAAACAATTTCTGAAACGAATTGAGCGGACGGGCTTCGGCCAATTCTTGTTCTACGATTGGCGTTTTCAGCCGGATGGAAAAATTAACCCATCGTTTGTTTTGAACGAACCGCGCTATCGTGCGGCTTCCATTCTGGTTGCGGAGAAGAACTTCGGCTGTGGCTCCTCCCGCGAGCACGCGCCATGGGCGCTCGCCGACTACGGCTTTCGCGTGATCATCGCGCCATCATTCGCCGACATCTTTGCTAATAATTGTTTGAAGAATGGACTGCTGCCGGTGACCCTTAGGGATGACGAGGTGACCGGCATCATCGAGCGCGCGCGGGAAAGTGAAGACTACAAGCTTACAGTCGATCTCGAACGCCGCGCTGTTACCGATTCAAACGGATTTACGGCATTGTTTGCTATCGACGATTTCCAGCGCCATTGCCTGATTGAAGGCCTTGACGAGATCGGCCTGACTCTACTTAATGAGGCAGACATAGCCAAATTTGAACAAAGGCGCTCCGCTGCGTCGGTCTCCTAATCGAGCGTCGTATCAACGTCGACCTCATCTCCCCCTTGCCACTTGCCAATCCTCTGGTAGGCTAACCATCTAACGACCCTTGCACGGTATTGTTCGTAAGAGGCAACTGAATGAAGGACTCAGCAGACGACTCAGCAAATAGTCCGCGCGCGGCGATTGATAGCATTGACGAGGAGTTGCTTGGCCTCTTGAATGATCGTGCCGCGCTTGCCTTGAAAGTGGGTGCAGTCAAGAGACAAGGTGACGCTTCACTTTGCGACAATCAGCGAGAGCGCGAGGTGCTCGCGAGGTTGCGCCAGTTGAATCCTGGCCCACTGGACGAAAAGAGTATCACTAATATTTTCCAGCGCATCATGGACGAATGCCTGCACGTTCAACTGCGCGCATTCCACTCGCCTGCAGCGAACGCCGTTGCAGTTGACCTCAAGCCTACACACCTCGCCGCTGAGGCACGAGTGGCGTTTCAGGGCGAGATTGGCGCCTTCAGCGAAGAAGCTGCCATCGAGCTTATAGGTCAGCGCTGCAGACCGGTGCCGCGGCCGACCTTCGAATCCCTCTTCACCGCTGTTGATGAAGGAAGCGCAGACTACATTCTGGCGCCGCTCGAAAACAGTCTTATGGGATCAGTTCATCGTTGCTACGACCTGTTGTTGGAAAGTTCGCTGTCGATTGTGGCTGAAGTAGTCTGGCCAATCTCGCTTTTCCTGATCGGTTGTCGCGGAGCTTCTCTTGAAACGATCGAGACGGTGGAATCCCACCCGGTGGCGTTGGCCCAATGCGAACGCTTCTTTTCCGCGCACCCGCGTCTCAACCGAATTGCGACTGACGACACCGCAGGCAGCGTGCGGCGCGTGGTTGAAAATGGCGACATCACGAAAGCGGCAATCGCCGGTCGTCGGGCGGCGGCTGTCTACGGCGGAAGCATACTGAGCGAACATTTGGAAGATCATGGCGAAAACTACACTCGCTTTGTTCTTCTGGCTGCCAACCCGGACGCCGCTGCGCACGGCAGTAAGATTTCACTGGTGGTGAGACTGGCCCACCGGCCGGGCGCCCTTCACGATGCCTTGAGCCCGTTCGTACGCCGGGGGATTGATCTTCTGCGGATTGAGAGTCGCCCGATCAAAGGTCGACCGTGGCAGTACAACTTTTATCTTGACCTCCAGGCGCCGGCAAACGAGAGCGAGTTGCGTGGCGCGCTCGATGACATTCGAGAACGCGCCGAACACGTACGTTACCTCGGGCGCTACTCATCCATTGACATTGCCCGACCAAACCAGCCGAGTCTGCAATCCAAATGATTCTAATCCTTAAAGCGAACATGGAAGTGGAGGGGGCCGAGTATGAGCATTTGATGCGTCATCTCTCGCGGCTTCAGAATATTGAACTACGCATTCACCGGGAACGCGGAGTCGAACAAACGTTAACGGAAATCTATTTGATTGGTAACACTGCGGCGCTCTCGGTTGAAGATATGAAAGGCTTGCCGGGCGTGGAAAACGTGGTTCGCGTTTCAGAAGAATATCGCATTCTGGGGCGACACAAAGACGATCACCGGTCCAGTCATTTTGAGTACCAGGGCGAGCGCTTTGGCCAGGATACGTTGCATGTATTTGCCGGCCTGTGCGCTGTGGACACACCCGAAAATGTTGCCGCCATGATGAGCGCGTTGCGTGAAAATGGGCAGGTATGCACGCGCATGGGAGCGTATAAGCCCCGCACCAGCCCCTATTCGTTTCAAGGTCATGGCAAGAGTTGCCTGCCCTACGTTTTCGAACTCGCGGGCACTTACGGCATCAAGATCATTGCGATGGAAGTGACGCACGAATCTCACCTTGATGAAATCCGGGAAGCACTTGAGCGCGCGGGAAATCCCACGGGCGTATTGCTGCAAATCGGCACGCGAAACACGCAGAATTTTGAACTACTGAAAAGCGTCGGCAGGCAACACGAGTTTCCAGTTCTACTTAAACGCGGTTTTGGTATCACGCTGGACGAGTCGCTTCACGCCGCGGAATACCTGGCGAGTGAAGGGAATCGCAGAGTCGTATTTGGGCTCCGCGGGATGAAGACGAACATCGCGGCTCCGCATCGAAACTTCGTGGATTTCGCACACGTGCCGGTGGTGAAGCGACTTACGCGCATGCCGGTGTGCATCGATCCATCGCATGCAGTCGGCAGCCGCAGTCGTGGCCCGGAAGGCATCCTGGACATCATGCACGTCACTGCGCAGGGGGTGATCGCCGGAGCCAACATGATCCTCGTGGATTTTCATCCTGAACCCAGCAAAGCGCTCGTCGATGGGCCACAAGCGTTGCGGCTCGATGAACTGCCCGCGTTTCTCGAAGACGTACGGATAGCAGGTGAAGCTTGCAAGCAGAGGCTGGCTCGGTTTCAGGACGGTGCGGGAACTTAGCCGGTAAATTTGAAAACCCCACCGCAGGAACAATGGGGTCTCAGTTCGTTGAAGTTGAAATCTTTGCCTATTGTCCGATTGGCGGATCGGCAACGGTCGCTGCCTGCGTACTGTTGACGTGGATTGTGTTGCTGTCTGAGTCGAGATAGAAGTGGTTTTTACCAGTCGCGCCCACGCCTTCCGTCACCTGCGGGTCCGCGTTAACGGCAAATCCGGCCTGGGTGGTGGTTGATTTGGCAATCACCCGCATATTGAAGACGTAGCCTTCCACTACCGGCGTGCCTCCGCTGAAGCGAGTGTCGAGCAGCCCTTCTTTCAACATCTCTTCGAACGTCCCAAAACTGCTGCGCTGGTGTGCGTTGTAATAGAGCATCTGTTGCTCGGCGATTGTTCTCAGCGTCTTGACGGCTGCGGCCTCGTTTGCCGACTTTACAGCTGCTTTCCAGCCGGTCACACCCACAGCGATCAGGATTCCAATGATCGCGATGACGATCATCAACTCAATGAGTGAAAAGCCACCTTGGGAACTTCGATGATTGCGGTCCAATTTCATAATATCTCCTCGCGTCTGGTTACACGCCCAACCGATCGTTAGGTTCCTCGTAATAGGGTGTCACTGGAAACCTGGTGTAATCCCAAACGAATTAGAGTTTACTACAGCAGATAGTCAACGTCATGTGCGGCCGCCAGAAGGTTTGACGTGCCAGAGCGAGTTGTAGCATGTAGAATGAAACAAATTTGCCAAGGGAAACCGGACCGGAGCGCTGATTGATGAGAAGTTTCGACACCGCAAAAGGGCAGGCAACGCTGGTCGCTTCAGACGCAATGGAGAAGATCGAGCGTTTGCAGAACGCGATCGAGACGGTCATCAAGGGCAAACCGGAAGCAGTCCGTCTCGGAATAGTGGCCCTTATCGCGGGCGGACATTTGCTGGTGGAAGATGTTCCAGGAGTGGGCAAGACGACGCTGGCCCAGGCATTGGCGCGCGCGCTTCACTGCAGTTTTCAACGGATACAATTCACGTCTGACCTTCTCCCTTCAGACGTACTGGGCCTCTCGATCTACAATCAGCACGCCAACGTGTTTGAGTGGAAACCTGGTCCAATTTTCGCCAACGTGGTGTTGGCAGACGAGATCAACCGGACGACGCCGAAAACACAGTCAGCCCTTCTCGAGGCGATGGCCGAGCGCCATGTGACTGCCGAAGGCGTCACTCATTCTTTGCCCGCGCCGTTCATAGTGGTCGCCACCCAAAATCCTATCGAACATCACGGCACATACCCTTTGCCCGAGTCGCAACTCGATCGCTTCATGCTGCGGCTTCGTATTGGTTACCCGTCTACCGAGGATGAAAAACAGATTCTGCGCGACCGCGAATATGGTGATCCACTAGAAAACTTGCGTCCCGTGATGACGGCAGCTGAGATAGTAGAATTGCAGGGGAGCGTTGCCGAGGTCACGGTCGATGATGCGTTGATTGAATATCTGATGCGTATCGTTGCGGCCACGCGCGATTCTGAGATGCTCGATCTCGGAGTCAGTCCTCGTGGAACTCTTTCGCTATTTCGGGCCGCTCAGGCACTGGCTTTAACAGAAGAACGCTCGTATTGCATCCCGGACGATATCAAGCGTTTGGTAATCCCCGTCTTTGCTCATCGCATTCTTGTAAGCACACGCTTCTCCTCGTCAATGCGTCGCAGTCAGGAAGCCGAGGCAGTGCTGAAAGAAATTATGAAAACAGTCAGCGTGCCGCTCTAAACAGGGATGAGGGAAGGATGAAGGCGGAAGGATGAAGGATGAAGCTGCGACGCATAAACGCGCTCAAACTTCAGCTAGCGTTCTTCCTGCTTCATCCCTCAGCCTTCCTCCTTCATCCTTAAAAAAGTGGCGCAATGCGATTCTCGGAACGCTTCTGGTTCTCACCGGACTAGCCGCAGCCTTCATCACCGTCTTCGCCCGTTATACAGACAATTACACTTTAGCCGCGGTGGCCGCGACGCTCTCGCTGATTAGCGCCGCGCTAATGCTCATCTTCATTGTTCCGCCGCTCGCGCGTTCGGCCCGTCTCGAAGTAAAGGGCCTGGATTTACCCGTGGGTATAACGGGTGGCGGTGGCGTCTTTCTGCTGATAATGATCGTCGTTGGTTTCGCCGCATGGAATACCGGCAACAACCTGCTGTTCCTGGTTTTTTCGTTGTTATGTTCCACGCTCTTTGTGGGCGGGGTGGCCGCCAGAGCATCACTGCGCGACCTCATTGTCTCGGCGCGTTTTCCAGATCATATTTTTGCCGGCGAATCAGCGCCGGTGATCGTCACGCTGCGGAATGCCAAGCGGGTCCTGCCTTCATTTTCCATACTTGTTGAGGCTCGCGGACCCGACGATCCAAAGAAGGCAGGCCATCGTCGCCGTGGTCGAAGTTTTGTCAAACGTCCCCTCGCCTATTTCACTTACGTGCCGCACCATGCGGCCGCAGAGCAACGAGTGGAACAGCTATTCGCGGTACGAGGACACGTCCACATAAACGGCTTTGAGCTCTCAACGCGTTTCCCGTTTGGCTTCTTCCGCTTCCGCCGCCGCCTCAGTGCCAGAAATGTGGACATCGTGGTTTATCCAAAGCCCCAACCCGTAGGCGACGAGCTCCATTTGCTGCCGATGTACACCGGCCACATTGCATCTTCGCGGCGCGGGGTGGGCCAGGATCTGTTTTCCTTGCGCAACTATCAGGCGCGCGACGATCTGCGTCACATTGATTGGAAGGCGACTGCCCGCGCGCGCAATTTAATGGTGCGAGAATTTACTGCGGATGATGAACGCCGGATCACCATAGTTCTCGACACGCGAGAGCTTCCCGATCCAGATCTCCAAACGTTTCAAAAGCGATTCGAAGATGGTGTGGTCCAGGCGGCGTCATTGCTGAAGCATTTTATCGATGAACGCGCCGAGGTGCGGTTGGCGCTGGGCGACGACGTGGGAAACTACGGCAGCGGTCTTGGCCATATGTTTGACGGCTTGCGCCGGCTAGCCGTCGTGAGCCCGGAAAAGAAACGCGATCTTGAGGATCTGGTTGCGGGTGTTGATTCAATTGTAGATAAGGACGAAAGCCTTGTTGATGAAGACTACGCCATCCTGCTGACGACCGCTCCGCCTGGGACCATTCCCGCGCGGATATGGCGCGCGTCGCACGTCATTTATGTATGACATGGTGATTGATGAAGGCCTTCTGTGCTTGATCGCACAGTCTCTGCGGCTAGTTCAGGCGATCACGGAATCAAGAAAGGTCGCGCGCTGGACCACTCAATAGTGTTAGACTGAATACCTTGCCTATCCCCCTCAGTTTGCAAATCAATTAACGAGGAAAAGTCTTTGACTCCCAAGGATTCCGCGGCTGCGAAACCCGCGCCATCATCATATTCAGCCACTACGCTACGCATCATCGCAGCTTGTTTCATTCTGTCCGGAGCGACGGGATTGATCTACGAAATCCTGTGGGCCCGAATGCTGGGACTCGTATTTGGTGCGACCACGTTGGCGGTGAGCACAGTGTTGGCTGCCTTCATGGGAGGCCTCGCGCTAGGCAGCGCGCTTTCCGGACGCCTGGCGGGAAAAGTGGCTCGCCCTGTCCGCGCGTACGGTTTACTTGAAATTGGCATCGCTCTTTACGCGCTGGCGGTGCCGCTTCTCTTCAGCGTTGTTGATAATCTTTATGCCGTTATCTGGCAGCATTTCCATCCGAGTTTTTTTGTCTTTAGCTCCTTAAGATTCCTGCTTTCCTGTGTGATGCTGCTGGTTCCCACAACGCTGATGGGCGCCACGCTTCCTTTGCTGTCGTCAGCTCTGACTCGTTCAGGAAATGCGAACTCGGGCTCTGTTACATCAGTTACGCGACTCTACACTCGCAATCTTGTTGGAGCGATCTGCGGAAGTCTTGCCGCCGGTTTTCTCTTGTTACCAATTCTCGGTGTCCGGGCGACGATCTACGCGGCCTCCTTAATCAATATCGTCATCGGCATCGTCGCGATTTTTGCGGATCGACCAGGCGAACAAAAGCCGGCGCCGGCAGAATCGATCGGTGAACCGCCCGTTGAATCGGTTGAGCCGTCCGCGGTGGAATCGGAATTACCGGCGACGACACCCGAACCTGATGCGACGAGGTTCTGGTTGTTTTGCGCCTTCGTTTCGGGATTCGTCACTATCAGCACTCAGGTAGCCTGGACTCGAATCCTGTCAATGATCATCGGCTCGAGCACCTACGCTTTTAGCATCGTGGTGGCGTTGTTTCTCCTGGGTCTGTCAGCCGGTGCTTTCCTGATCGCGCGACGCGGCCGTGGAGGAAGCCTTCGCGCGACGATGGTCAAGGTCGAAATATTCACGGCTGTAAGTCTGATTTTGAGTCTGGCGGTGGTGAATCGCATACCGGAAATCCTGATACGGACCGGCTTGAGTTTGAATATCGAAAGTTGGGTTGGACTGCTCGCGCTGCAGGTTTTGTCAGTTGGGTTGCTGGTCCTGCTGCCCGCGTTTCTGATGGGCACAGTAATGCCGCTGGTTCTGGTTTGGACTGGCAGCCATTCCGAAGACGAGTCAGTGAAACTTGTGGGACGCAGTTACGCGGTGAATACAATAGGCGCAATCGCAGGGGCCTTTACCGCTGGGTTTGTTTTGATTCCACGGGTCAGCACGCGCTTCACAATAATTGTGGCGGCCGCACTCTGCCTCGTGGTGGCGGCAGTAGCTTACCAACCGGCAAAGGAAGCTGGCGACAGAGATGTCAGACGCGGTCTAGCGGCCGGTGCAGCCGCAGTTGTGATCGTTCTGATGTTCATCTTCGCGCCCAGGATGAACCTCGCTGATTTGTCGATTGGAGCTTTCGACAGCCTGATGCGTGTGATCGCAAAATCGAGAGGCGAGAACACGGAGGAAGCCAATCGCCGCCCTGGGCCTGCGGTCCACAAACTCCTGATGTATGAAGAGGGACCGACATCCACGGTTTCCGTGCGTCAGGATTGGGACATCATTTCCATGGCCATCAACGGCCGCACCAATGCTTCTGACAAGGAGGACATGCCAACGCAGGTAATGTTGGGCCAACTGCCATTGCTGCTCGCGCCTAATACGAGGAATGCGCTTGTCGTTGGGTACGCTACGGGCGTGACGGCGGGTTCGATGTTGCAGTCGCCGCTGGAAAACCTGGAATGCCTCGAGCTTGAGCCGGCGACGATTCGAGGCTCCAAGTTGTTCGAGCACGTAAACAATAAACCACTGGAAGATCCGCGAATGCGTTTGATTATTGACGATGCGAGGACCTATTTGCGGGTAACACCAAAGCGGTTTGACATCATTGTTAGTGAACCCAGTCACCCATGGGTGCCGGGCGTGGCCAATCTTTTTACTCAAGAGTTTTTCCAGCTCGGGAGTGATCGGCTGGCTGACGAAGGTGTGTTCGTCCAGTGGCTGCAAATTTATCAATTGTCCACTGACAGCTTACGTTCCGTACTCGCCACTTTTCATCGAGTGTTTCCACACGTGTCGGTCTATCGTGTGGAGGGCGCAACGAAAGGAAAGGATTTACTGCTGGTCGGGAGTCGCAGTCCATTGGTGTTCGAGCGGCTGATGGAACGAACGCGGGAGAGAATGGGCGACCAGCGTGTGTCGGCTGAACTGGCCCGGGTGAACATCATGAGCGAGGCGGATGTCAGATCGTGGTATGTGTGCGACGAATCAAAGCTCGGGCCCGCCGTTGCCGGAGCGGTCATCAACACCGATGACAATATGCACATCGAAACGACGGTTCCACGCGAAGCGTTTCGTCCGTTGATGCAAACAAATGCGGCGTGGATCGAGTCGCTAGCGAAATGAGTCGTCAGTCGAAGAGTCTTGAGTCAAAGAGTCTGGAGTCTGGAGTCTGGAGTCCTGAGTCTGGAGTCTGGAGTCGAGAGTCTGCCAGTCCCGTAGGCTAAGACAGCTTGCTGCTGGAATCTTTGCGTAAGTGCATCGCTAACATAAAAGTCATTCGTCCGACCTCATCAAGCAGCCGATATAGCTCGTCGAAGACAGCCTTTGGGATGTATGCAAGATCGAGCGCAACGTAAAGATGAGACTGCACTTCCGAAACCGAAGCATGCGAAATATTTAGAAAGTTGGCGAACTCCTTGTCAGAGTGTCGACCAAATCCCTCGGCAATATCGGCCATTATCGACACGCTGGCGCGTTGTACCTGTCTTTGGAGTCCATAATCCTTGGCGAACGGTTGTGACGCGGTAACCTTGTATATTTCATTTGTCAGTCGACGAGCCTTTTGCCAGGCAACGATATCTTCAAACCTCTTAAAAGTGGGCATTGCGGTTCTCCACGGTCAGACTAGCGTTGGTGGAGTGAGATTGCTCCGGCGCAGGACGAGGACTGCAGACTCCGGACTCAAAGACTCTAGACTATTGTGAGTAACGCAAAGTAGTCCACCACAAGCCGCATTAACGTCGGACTGGCAGACTCCAGACTCACGACTCCAGATTCAGAGACTCTAGACTGCTTTAGTAGCCCATCAGCAGCCGTCTCGCCACTGCGAATACAATCTGGCAAGCCGGGTCCTGCGTAAGCGTTGCCAGCGAGGGCGAGCTGCGGCAGGGAAGCGACGCGCTCATTTATTCCGTGCCACCAGATCAAGATGGCCCACGTTATATTGCGGCATTGAGCGTTCCCATTTTCGTAGCTCACTGAAAATTGGCGCAGCTTCAACGCCGAGTATATCGCGCAAATCGTGCCGTACACGCGACAAGCAATTCCGCTTCCGGCAACTCAATCATTTCGGGCTGTAGTGCGCCGCCAACGAAAACTCGCAAAACACAAATCCTTCAGGAGCGCGACCGGAAAACTTCACACTGCTAAAGGTGCACGCAATCATCGAACGCTTTTCAATGAAAGGCACCACGAAACCGAAACCATCGAGCGGTGAGGAATGTCCGAGCGGCGGTAAGCAAGATTGAGAGTCGCGCTCGAGGCGTAGGAAATCTCGGCGAGCTGAGCAGCCAACTGAGGATCGACTTTGCGCAAAAGCGTGGCGCTGACGTGGGCGGGAAGCGCGAGACAGAGGGCGTCAGCTGAGAGCGTTTCTCCCTTTCCAGTCGAATCTTCCACACCGTTCTGCTTCGCCATCTGCTGGAGGAGTTTTCCAGCGCAAGGGATTCGACGTTCGCGTGGGTGCAAGTGGACCATCGGGAAAGTTGTCTACTCGCCACACGAGTGTGAAATTTGGAAATTCGTTCAGTAAGTTTGTCCGTGAGAAGTTGCATGCCGCGATCAAACGAGAGAAAAAACTGTAGCGCGCGCCGCTGGTCCCACTAACAGCGGTCGAGCCCTCTTTTACGGTCGGCTGCTGTTTTGTTTTCGGAGCGCGCGGATCAGCTGCGATGTTCGCGTTCCATTTCCAAAAACCGAGGCATAGTGGCGCGCAGGCTCAGTTTCTCCGGATCGGCAGTATAGATTCCGCCAATCATTGGTTGGGCCATGCGCTCCAGCGCTTCCTGGCCCAGACGTCTTCGCACAAAAGCCGCAAGACTCTCATCAGAGGTTCCATTCCGGTTTCCGCGCCGCAGGTAAAGCCAGATCGAGGGCCATCCTGGCTTTTCCGCGCCAGCTGAAAATATCGCTCTAAGGAACGGCCAGAACTCGGCGGGGCGAGCAGGTGGAATCCCGCCGGCACCGGACGCAGCCGCCCACCCCGAACGACAAAACTGCGACGAAAGTTCTGGTTGGTCTCAATCAGGTGAGAATCGAGACCGAGGCGACGGACGAGGTTAACGCCGCAGGTTTTTCCGAAAGAAAGAATCTGGTCCGGCCTCGATTAGAAAACCATCCCGTTGGTGAGTCTGGACGATTCCTCCGAGCCGGTCGCTTGATTCAAGCAATGTCAGATGGACTTGCTTTCCGTTTTCGCTCGCAGCGTTCGAGGATGCGGTGGGCCGCTGCGAGTCCGGTGATGCCTCCGCCGATAATCACAACGCGTTTCATGTTGATTAATAACCTGATTCCGGGATTCGCTTGCGAAAAGTTCTTGCTCATCAGCCGCGCTGCGGTTGTTCAGACCCGGAAACACAGCATCCATCAGAGAAACACGCCCGGCTTGGAATATGGCGTCTGCGGCATCTGGGACGAGCGAATTCAGTGCGTCCAAGGATCAGCTCGCGGATCATGCTGACAAACGCCGGATGCGTACCGGCGGTCGCCGCTCGATGCATCTTCATTCCCATCTGTTCACACAACTCGCGTGCTTGTAAATCGAGATCATAAATGATTTCCATATGGTCCGAAACGAACCCGATCGGCGCCACCACAACTTCGCGAACGCCTCGCGCATGCAGTTCTCTTAAGTGATCGCAAACATCCGGGCCCAGCCATGGCTGCGCCGGTGAGCCGCTGCGACTTTGAAAGACGAGCTGCCAACGATTGACACCCAGTCGTTCTGAAACCAGTCGGCAGGTTTCGAGAAGTTGGTTTTGGTAGTCACAGTTAGCAGCCATCGACTCAGGAATGCTGTGGGCGGTGAACACAATGGTTGTTTGCAGTCCGCTCGGGCTCAGGGATTTTTTCCAAAGCTTCGCGAATATTCGCCACGTTGGCAGCAATGAAGCCGGGATGATTGTAAAAGGCGCGGAGCTTTTCGACGCGTGGTGCATCAGCGCCAACTGACGCGCGCGCGCGTTCGATGTCTTCCAGATATTGGCGGCAACTCGAATATGAACTGTAAGCAGCAGTAACAAACGCGAGCGCGTTCTTGATTCCATCGTCGCGCATCTGCCGCAGAGTGTCCGCGAGCAGCGGATGCCAATTTCGGTTGCCGAAATAGATAGGCAGTCGCGGGCCGTTGACTTCCAATTCCTGCGCCAACGCTGCAATCAGATTTCTATTTTGTTTGTTGATGGGACTGACGCCGCCAAACAGCTCGTAGTGCTTCGCGACGGCAAGCATGCGTTCGCGCGGCACGTTGCGGCCTCGCAAAACGTTTTCGAGGAATGGAAGCACGTCGTCCATGCCTTCAGGGCCACCGAAAGAAACGATTAAAAGGGCATCGTAGGATTCGCTCATTTGGTGATAATCAGGACTCACAAATGCAGAAGCTTCGCCAATTCCCGCAGCTTAGCCAAGTGCTTTTCCTTCAATGCAAATGAGGAGTGGTGAAACTGTATTTCCGCTTCTTTAGCTGCCGCCAACTGCATGAACACGTCGTACTTCATCAATGAGATCAGCGTTTCGTAGTAGATTCCCTCCGACGTGCGTTTGGCCGGGTTGGCCAAGGGTATAGGAGGCAGTCGCTTTCCGTCGGCAGTGATGTTCATCCACATCCCATCCGGGTATTTGTAATCACCTGTCTTCAGCGAGGAAATAATGAACGCTACTACTTTTGGACTTTGCTTGGGAGCTTGAGTCGCGTAGTTTGCCTGAGCGCTCATGAGAAACTTTTCAGATTCGATATCAAGGATGTATAGCAGACTAAAGCCGACTGTAGTCTCGTTCTTTACGCTATCAAATTTCGTTTCGACCTGTGATCGATCCTCCTCGGCGCGATTAGCAGTCTGCGCAGTGACTGGAGCCTGCGCCATGCCGAATGTGAAGCAGAGGCAAATGATGGCGCATATTGTCAGGTAACGAGCGAAAGACATGCTACTTCTCCTTGATTCACTTGGTTTGGCCTAACTCATGGACCATGTTTACAAGCGCGATTACATTTTCAACCGGAGTTTCCGGCAAAATTCCATGGCCCAGATTAAAAACATGGCCCGGTCTTCCAGCAGCTTGATGAAGTATCCTTTTCGCTTCTGCTCGCAGGTGCTTTTGATTTGCAAACAGCGTAACCGGATCAAGATTTCCCATCACGCCGACGTCATGGCCCAGGCGATTCCATGCTTCATCAAGCTGGACGCGCCAGTCGATTCCAATCACGTCGCCCCCAGCATCTCTCATGAGTTCGAGTAGTGCGGCTGTGCCGGTTCCGAAATGCAGCACCGGGGTACCCGCGCTAATGCCCGAGATGACGTTACGCGTGTGTGGCAAGACGAACTGGCGATAGTCCTCGGGACTTAAGCAACCCACCCAGGAGTCGAACAACTGTACTGCTTGCGCCCCTGCATCTATCTGCGCGTTGAGATACTTGATCAATGCGCGCGAAATCAAAGACATCATCGCATGCCATGCACCGCTGTCGTTGTACATCAACGACTTTGCGTGGACGTAGTTTTTGGATGCTCCACCTTCGATGATGTATGAAGCGAGCGTGAAGGGCGCGCCGGCAAATCCGATCAGTGGTAAGTCAGGCCGCAATTCGCGCCGAGTTTCTCGTATCGCGTCGAAGACAAAGTGCAGCGCGCCAACGTCCTCAACTTCCCGCAGCCGGTCAACGTCAACGGCCGTTCTCACGGGATTGTGAATCACTGGTCCCTCGCCCCTCGCAAATTCCAGATCCAATCCCATTGGCTCGATGATCAGCAGGATGTCAGCGAAGATAATCGCGGCGTCCACGCCAAGCCGCTCGGCGGCGGTCACCGTAACTTCCGCTGCCGTCGACGGTGACTTACACAATTCAAGGAAATCCATTCGCGCGCGGACCTCGCGGTATTCGCGCATATAACGTCCTGCCTGACGCATCAACCAAATCGGCGTGAATGGAACCGACTCGCGCCGGCACGCACGCATGAATGGGCTCTCGTACAGTTTGTCAGCATGCGTTGCAATCTCTGTCGCCAATCAACGGCCTCCAAAATTTTAGAAATTCGACCGATTATCCGGAGGTAAGTTTGTGCAACTTTACCTTTCCCCACTCGTTAAAAAGCTGTGCTTTGCGTGCCGCTATGTAGATGAGCCAGACAGGCCTTCAACTGGCGACGCAAAACACAAATCAGACTACAACAAAGCGCTAAGACCCGGTAGTGACCACACGGTTTTCACGACGAAGCCCAGCTCAATCCGGCAACAAACTTCGGATTGAGGATCGGTCATGCAACCTTTAGTTACGGCTAGCGACTCTAACACCGACTTTTCCAGAGGTCTTGTTTCCCGGGGGATGCCAAATTCCATTCCTTCGGAGGTTAACACCAGCACTACCTACAACGTCCTTTCAGTGTAGATCCAGGGCGTGCAATTCGAAGTAGTTTAGAAAACGATCTAACAGGAAACGCCGTTTCGCTGGGATAGTCGTTCGGATCCGGGAACGCTAGTCATTTATGTGAACACTGGTGACGGGAGTTTCTCGCTTAACAATGCGTTGGCTCTCCGAAACTGTGGCGAAGCGCATGGGCCGCTGAAAATAACTTATGAAGACTCTTGCATCGATTATCGTTCTGGCCTTTCTTGCAGTGCCCGCTCTCGCGCAGACGATTGTTCCCGCAACTGCTCCGGCTGCCGCGACGGCAACGCCGACTGCATCCCCTGCCGCGCCCTCATCGGAGTCTACAGCGCCGGGAGCGACCAAGCCCGCTGGATCATCCGTGCCGCCCGCGAGCGCGAAAGGCGCGGTGGTTTTGCCTCCCGAAAAAGCAAACCCCGTAACCATTTCCAAGTTTGATAAGCCGCCGGTGATTGATGGAAATCTCAATGAGCAGGTATGGCAGAACGCCACGGTGCTCAAGGATTTTTACCAGATTGACCCGGGCGACAACACTGCTCCGTCGAAGCCGACTGAAGTGTTGATCGGATACGATCCGAAGTTTCTTTACATCGCCTTTCGCGCGTTTGATGAGCCTGACAAGATCCGGTCGACAGTTGCCAAGCGCGACAATATTTTCACCGATGACTACGTGGGTTTCTACCTGGACACCTTCAACGATCAGCGGCGCGCATTCGAGATCTTCTTCAACCCGCTCGGAATCCAGGGCGACGGCGTGCTAACTGAAGGGCGAGGTGAAGACTTCAGCGTTGATCTACTGTTGGAGTCGAAAGGCATCATTGGCCCAGATGGCTACACAGTTGAGATCGCGATTCCTTTCAAGTCGTTGCGTTACGAAGCCGGCAAGGGAAAGCTCTGGGGCGCGCACTTTTTCCGACGCATTCAACGCTTCAATCGTGAACTGGATTCCTGGATGCCGTTTTCCCGAAACATCTCGGGGAACATGAACCAGGCGGGACATCTTAGCGGGTCTTGAAGGCATCGCAGCTGAACGCACCATAGAGCTGATTCCCAGTCTGACTCTTTCCGAGAGCGGCAGGTTCGTGCGTTCGTTTACCCCGCCAGTGGGCGCTGTGGATCCGGGTCGAATCGTTAACGAGCCGGTAAAATTTGATCCTGGGTTGACGGCGAAGTTTACCCCAAGCTCAGCATTGACTCTGGATCTCGCCATCAATCCTGATTTCGCGCAGGTTGAGGCCGATCAGATCGTGGTTACCACAAACCAGCGATTCCCCATTTTCTTCCCGGAAAAGCGTCCCTTTTTCCTTGAAGGCATCGACATCTTCAGCACGCCTATCGACGCCGTCCACACGCGTTCGATAGTCGACCCGGACGTTGCCGTCAAGCTCTCGGGCAAGCGTGGTCCCGATACGTTTGGTTTGATGCTGGCTTCAGATAACGGCCCCGGGAACCTGAATGCCGATGATCGTGGCGTGCTGATCAATTGCCAGCGCAGCCGTCAGATTAATCCCGCTCTGCTTTGCCGCAACGAAAATATCGTGGACAAGAATGCCTACGTGGGCGTGCTTCGGCTCAAGCACGATCTTGGCAAGAGCGAGAACACGATCGGCATGCTTGCCACCAGCTACAACTTCATCGAAAAGCATAACCAACTGGCCGGAGTCGATGGGCGATTCAAGCTCGACAAGAAAACGACGTTCAACTTCCAACTGCTCGGAACCCATTCCCGAAACTTTTTCTATGACCCGGAGGAAAACAAGAACAACTATCGGACCGGAAATGGTTTGGGCTATACGATGGTTTACACAGTCTCCGGGCGCAACTTTGGCTGGGAACTCTATGGCGAAGGCTTTACCAAAGATTATCGGGCCGATGTTGGATTCTTCGGACGCACCAATACGAACTTCAGTAGTGCCTTTACGCGCTACGACACCGATCGCAACCCGAAAAAGAAAATCATCAACCGGCATATTCATAACTTTAGTTGGATAGGCTACGACTTTCAGGGACGCATTCAGAACTGGGAGAGCGAGTTTTATATCGAGTGGCGGTTACCGCGGAATTCATATTTTAGTTTGGCTTATGAGCCTGCCTACGAACGCATACTCGAAGAGGAGTTTGGACCAAAGCGCACTGCCACTCGCAATGGAGCGTTCTTCGGCGCTGATGATGAGCGATCGGTGCAAAAGCACCACTTCTTCATCGCAGGCAGTTCGCAGTGGAGCAAGAAAATTCAGTTCAACGCGAGGGCGGTGTGGCGCCTAAATCATCTCGATTTGGACTTTGGAGGAGGCCGGCGTTATCCGCGCGTCAGTCCGCCGGCACTCGTTGCGCGCGAGCTCGCTGCGAACGGTCAGTGTCCGAATTCAAGCGGCGTGTTCGCCGCAGGTTGTTTTCCGCCATTGGATCCCGGTGCGGGCAATCTCTTTGAGCTCACTGGCGCTGTGACTTATCAACCGACGAACGAGCTCCGCATGTCACTCAATCTGGTCAGGCAGCAGTTGGTACGCAAAGATACCGGCCTCACTGCGTTTGATATCAACTTGCTGACCTTCCGTGGCACTTATCAGTTCACTCGGGCGACATTCGCTCGCGCTATCATCGACTACAACACGCTGAGCCGCAGGGCGCGCGCGCAACTGCTGGCCGGATGGACACCGAGCCCCGGCACTTCGTTCTTTGTCGGCTACAACGATGATATGAACTACAGCGAGCCAAATCCGTTTACGACGCAGATTGTTCCTGGTTTTCGCCGCAACAGCCGCAGCTATTTCATCAAAATGTCGTATCTCTTCCGCAAGAGCTTCGGTGGTTAACCTTTCTCCCGGGTTAGTCTACAACTTGAGCATCGGCCCTTCGAGCGGAATTGTCTAATAATTTGTGGCCGCCCTACCGTGAGACTGCCGGCTGGGTTAAGATTGCTGGACATGCTCGGAAATTCCCTTTAGTCACTATTATCCGTACAGATCTATCCGGATTCTCGCCGGATTATTTATTTGCGTCGTTCCTTTTTTCGCGGCGGCTTGCAAGAGCGATTACCAGGGTGCGGCCCGACAGGGTCGTCCCGGTGAAAACAAAGAGGCGCGCCAGGTGAAAACCGCGCGCGTCGAGGAAACGCCATTCGGAGAAACGGTCACCGCGAATGGAACGCTCGCCGCTTTCGATCAATCCACTGCCGCAGCCAAAGTTGCCGGACGGCTAAGTACAATTTCAGTTGATCTTGGCAGCGTTGTTCGGCGCGGACAAATGGTGGCCCAGGTCGAACAGAATGATTATCGATTGCGTGTGCAACAGGCTGAGGCCGCACTGGCTCAGGCTCGTGCGCGCGTGGGTTTGTCACCGGACGGAAAGGACGACTCAGTTACTGCTGAGCAAACGGGAACTGTGAGGCAGGCTCGCGCCGTGTCTGGACGAGGCCAAGGTTAGTCGCGACCGATCAGCAGCACTTGTGCAGCAGGGAATTGTGGCGCGTTCAGAGTTCGATTCGGTTGATGCTGCATACAAAGTTGCGGTAAGCCGTTATCAGGATGCCATCGAAGAGATTCGCAATCGTCAGGCGTTGGTGGCCCAGCGACGCAGCGAACTTTCGCTCGCTCGCCAGCAGCTTGGCGGACACCGCTGTCTATGCGCCGATTGATGGCATCGTGCAGGAAAAACGCGCGAGCGTCGGTGAGTATCTGGCCGCCGGCGCGCCGGTAGTGGACATCGTTCGAATGAATCCGTTGCGTCTCCGCGCCGAGGTTCCCGAACGCGACTCAGGCATGGTTCGCTTCGGACAAAATGTGAGGGTGAGTGTCGAGGGCGACGGTAAGGTTTATCTCGGGCAGATTAAACGTTTGAGCCCGGTCATTACTCAACAGAATCGTATGTTGATGGTAGAAGCCGACGTGCAAAACGACGGCAATCTGCGGCCAGGTTCTTTTGCGAAAGCAGAAATCGTGACGAACGACGCGAAGATGGCGGTGACAGTGCCGAACAACGCAATCGTCACTTTCGCAGGTATTGAAAAGGTGATTGTGGTGCAAAACGGCAAAGCTCTGGAGAAACCCATCACCACCGGACGAAAAAGTGGAGACTGGACCGAAATTCTCGCGGGCGTAAACGTTGGCGATCAGGTAATTGTCGATCCCGGCAACCTGCAATCCGGAATGGCCGTCGAAGTGGTTCAGTAAGGAGAGAAATGGTAGGGCAGTTCGTCAGGCAATTGGCATTTTCGTTGATAGCGTTTGGCTGCGTGTCGCCTCTCTTTGCGCAGCAGTCCTCTGAGATGGGGATCCTTACCAGCGAGCGACCTTCCGATAGAGGCCGCGTTTGGATCTTTTCAAAACCGAATCCGAAGTCGACCGGCGATCTCGCGATTGGTTCACAGTTCACAATTGTTCTGCGAGCGGTATTATCCGCCGATGGGAAAGTAAGGAATATTCGTTTTGTGAAGGTCACGCCCAATAGCCTGTCAAAACAATCAGTGAAGATCTTTAAGGAGCGGGCGATGAACGCGGCGAAGCGGATTAAATTCACTCCCGCAGAAAAGGATGGGCGTCCAGTCTCAATATGGGTGGAACTCGAATACAGTTTTGCAAACCCGAAAGAAGACCGACCGAGTGCGTTGCCCGGTGCCACTGAATTTTCAGACCCGAAAGATCCAAAACCCAAGGTTTAGGTCCAGTGCAAAAACTCGCTGAAATTTGTATTCGCCGTCCGGTCTTCGCGACCATGATCGTGTTGTCCCTCGTAGTCGTTGGGGCGGCGAGCTTTTTCCGTCTGGGCGTTGATCGCTTCCCATCAGTTGACCTTCCCACCGTAAGTATTCGCACGGGATTGCCGGGCGGATCGCCTCAGGAAGTTGAATCTCTCGTTACGCAACAAATCGAAGAAGTCGTCAACACTGTCGACGGCATTGACGAATTGCGCTCAATTTCAGGGCAGGGAAGTTCATTCGTAATCGCCACTTTCAAACTTGACCGCGATCTCGAATCCGCAGCCCAGGACATTCGCGATCGCGTGAACAGTCTGGGCCGGAACCTACCCGAAGATGCGACGCCGCCCGTCATTCAGAAGTTTGATAACGATAGCACTCCCGTGGTAACCATCGCCCTCTCGGGTGATCGCTCGATTCAGAGAACTCACGGAACTGGCGGATAAGACGGTGCGCGTGCAACTCGAACGCGTAAGCGGGGTCGGCGAAGTGCGAGTGGTCGGCGGTCTTGATCGTTCGATCAACATCTGGATCGATGCCGCGCGACTGGCAGCCTATCAAATTCCGGTCACTGCCATTCGCGAAGCCCTGACGAGACAGAATGCTGACGTGCCTGGCGGGAACGTGAACACCGGACGTCAGGAGTTGGTGCTTCGGACCCTCGGTCGTTACACGGATCCGAAAGCATTCGAAGATCTCGTGATTGCGAATGTCGAAGGTTCGCCGATTCGCTTGCGAGACGTCGCGCGGATTGAAGATGGAACGAAAGAACAGCGATCGGTCGCGCGCTTAAATGGCGTGCCCACGGTGACACTCCAGGTCCGACGTCAGTCAGGCGCTAACACCATCGAGGTTATTAACGGTGTCAAGGCGGAGTTGCCGCGAGTCACCAGCCAACTTCCCGGCCGACGTCAAAACGGAAGTCATTCGAGATCAATCAAGATACATCGAAGCCGCGCTCCACGAGATCGAAACGCATTTGGTGTTGGGTAGCATCCTGGCAAGCCTCGTTGTGCTGCTGTTCATGCGCTCCTGGCGCTCGACGCTGATCGCGGCCGTTGCAATACCCTGTTCACTGATTTCAACATTCGCGA
Source organism: Pyrinomonadaceae bacterium (assembly GCA_963724185.1). Classification (GTDB taxonomy): domain Bacteria; phylum Acidobacteriota; class Blastocatellia; order Pyrinomonadales; family Pyrinomonadaceae; genus PSRF01. The sequence continues at coordinate 2,699,413 of CAVRTN010000004.1, forward strand.
TGATGCGCGCGCTGGATTTCACTCTCAACAGCGTGACGATGCTGGCCCTCGTGTTGATGGTAGGCGTAGTTATCGACGATGCGATCGTGGTCCTCGAAAACATTTTCCGTTTCATCGAGGAAAAACGAATGGAGCCCCGCGAGGCCGCCAGGGAGGCGACGAAAGACATTGGCCTGGCGGTGCTGGCGACAACCTTATCGCTCGTCGTTATTTTTCTGCCAGTCTCATTCATGTCGTCCATTTCGGGACGTTTCCTTTACCAGTTTGGCATCACCGCGGCTGTGGCCATCATGGTCAGTTTGCTTGTGTCGTTTACCTTAACGCCAATGATGAGCTCGCGGCTGATTCGAGTTAAGGATGCCGACGCTGGCGGAGGGGACATCAGTCGACCGGTTCGCGCGGCGGTTTCTATAAATGGATCGACAAGTGGTATACGGCGATGTTGGCTTTCGCGATGCGTCACAGGATCGCGGTATCGGTCGTGGCGTTGGCCGTCGTGCTTTCGAGTATTCCGCTCTACCGTGCGGTAAAGCAGGAGTTTATCCCCTCAAACGTCGACGAAGCCGAGTTTGAAGTCAGCATCAACGGACCAGAGGGTACCAACCTCGCGGTTATGAACGAGGCCATACAACTGATCGAGAAGGATCTTCTCTCCGTGCCGGGCGTGCGGATGGTTTTATCCGATGCGGGTGGCGGATTTCTCGGCGGAGTGAATCAGGCGGGCGCTTACGTTCGCATCGCGCCTCATGAAGAACGCACGTTTTCCCTGGGGCGACTCTGGACGGAGACCAAGAAGGGGAATCCACTCAAAGCGTTTCGCGGAAACTACGCGCAGCAGGACGTGATGCAAGAGGTCCGTCGTCGCTTGCAGAAGTATTCGCCGATGCGTGGCTCGGTTCGCAATGCGCCGTCGTTTAATTTTGGCTCTGGAGGCCGGTTCGACATCGACTTTAACTTACGAGGACCGGATATTGCGGCGCTCGCGGAGTATGCCGATGAATTGGTGAAGCGCTCGCAGTCGCTTGGAGGAATCGTCGATGCCGATACCTCGCTCAAGCTCAACAAGCCGGGTTTGAAAGTTGAGATCGATCGCGCGCGCGCCGCGGATCTCGGCGTTGACAGCACCGACATTGCAACTGCGCTCAGGTTAATGGTTGGCGGCGAAGACCGTGCGTCTCGTTTCCGTGACGAATCGATCAATGAGGACTACGACGTCCAGCTGCGGCTGGCGGAACAAGATCGCAGCGACGTCGCTACGATCGAGAGACTCTACGTTCCGTCGTCGCGCGGTGGATTAGTGCGCCTCGACAACCTGGTGACCATCAAACGCGACAACAATCCTTCACGCATCGATCGACTGAATCGCGAGCGGTTGGTCTCCATGCGCGCCTCGGTCGCCCCGGGCTTCGCGCTGGCGGATCGGATTGAGGCGCTGCGTGGCGAAGTCACCAAGATGAACCTGCCCGCGGCTTATACAACCACCGTCTCGGGCCGCGCTCGTGAGTTGGAACGTACTTTTACTGAATTCATCTGGGCATTCATTTTGTCGGTCCTGTTCATGTACATGATCCTGGCGTCGCAATTTGAGAGCACGATCCATCCGGTGACAATTCTCCTCAGTTTGCCGCTCTCAATTCCTTTCGCCTTGCTTTCGTTGTGGGCCACGGGCGACACGCTAAATCTTTATTCGGCGCTCGGCATCCTGGTGCTCTTCGGCGTGGTTAAGAAAAACTCGATTCTGCAGATCGATCACATGAACAGCCTGCGCGAGCGCGGCATGGAACGTTATGAAGCGATCATGCAGGGGAACCGCGACCGGTTGCGACCAATTCTGATGACGACCCTCGCGCTCATCGCCGGCATGTTGCCACTCGCGTTAGGTTCCGGCCCAGGGGCAGAGGAGCGGCGCTCAATTGCCGTCGTGGTCATCGGCGGCCAGATGCTTTCACTCCTGCTCACCTTGATTGCGACACCAGTTGTGTACTCATTGCTCGACGACATGAGCCAGACTTCGCGCTGGCGAAAATTGGCTGGCACTGCTTCAGGTCTTCGCGAACGCTTTAAACGGGCTCCCCGCATAGATCCGGATGAACCGGTCGATGCGGTTTCCGAGACGCGTGCCCTACATGACGATGACCGAAAGCATGGTCGCGTAGTCGTTCCTGACTAGTTTCTCAGACCTTCGAGACACCGCTCTTAATTCAAACTCCACCTGGCCGCGGCCGTTCTGGCATTTCTGGCATGCGCGTTGTTATATGGATGAAATGGCGCCTCAACGCGTCGAGAGTGGCCTGTTTGAGGCGTCACGGGTCAGCTGCAATCACTCCGATGTCCCTTTTTGCCACTCCCACGTCGCTATCTCGCCAAAGGTGGTCTGAATCGCGGTCAAACCTCTTGTAAGAGCAATCGTTAGTGTCCTATACTCTCAAAGTTGGTCATTAACATGACCGACTCAAATCAAAGAATGCGGTTCCAGCAAACCGCAGCCCCGTTAATCCTCTCACTTCAGCTTTCGCGATTCGTTTTAAAGTTCTCTCCGAAACACCCTAGCGTACTGCCCCTTCGCCGCACAGGAGTAATTAAATTGTCACTCTCTCACGATCCCAATCACGATGGTCCAAGTAGTTCGCTTGGTCCTGACACAGTCTTACAGCAACGCTATCTCATCGTGCGCCAACTCGGCCGCGGCGGCATGGGTGCTGTGTACGAAGCGCTGGACCAGCGTCTGGGGATCACTGTAGCGCTGAAAGAAACTCTTTCGTCAGAGCCCTCCATGCGCAGGCAATTTGAGCATGAGGCGCGGCTGCTGGCTGGGATGCAGCATCCGGCATTGCCGCGGGTAAGCGATCACTTCGTTGAAGGCAACCGCGCCTTTCTCGTCATGCAATACATCGGTGGCGTCGACCTTGCCAAAATCATTTCACAACAGCCCGGTCCATTCCCTCGCGACCAGGTTGTTGCGTGGGCCGACCAGTTGCTTGACGCGTTGATATATTTACACTCGCGCGATCGCCAGGTGATTCATCGCGACATCAAGCCACACAATTTGAAGTTAACCTCGACTGGCCAGATAGCCTTGCTGGATTTTGGCTTGGCGAAAGCGCAGCCTTCGGATCCTTCGGTGACCGCCTCTCAGGCGTTTTTCGGTTACACACGCCATTACGCACCACTCGAACAGATACAAGACCAACGGACTGATCAGCGCAGTGATATTTATGCATTGGGCGCCACTCTCTACCACTTGCTGACTGGAATCAAACCGCCCGATGCGATGGTTAGAGCTTCGGCGGTAGTTAGTTCGCAACCCGACCCGTTGAAGCGCGCAGATAAGATTCACCCTGCAGTTGGTCTGCAGATAGGTATCATTCTTGAAAAAGCCATGTCGCAGCGGCCTGAAGACCGCTACCCGACAGCGGGCGAATTTCGCGAAGCATTCCGGCGCATGGGCCGGACTAATGAAGTCGCGAGCGTGGTTGCTCGCGATATGGAAGCGGGTGTTGTTCCTCGGTTTTTGTCTGGCTCTGAAAAGTCCTTCTTGCATGTTGAAGAGGGAACGGTGGTAAAAGGTGCGGTCGTGCAAATGGCGATGGTGGAATCCGCTCGCCGGTTTGGACCAGGAGCTATGACTATGGTCCTGGTTCTGTTGGTGGCGCTGGCAGGCGGAGTTTTGTACGGATCACCGGGATGGTTTAAGTCGGATAGCAAAGATTCAGTTGCCAACCCGTTGAGGAATGTCAGTGCTGAACGCTCAACCGTAACTTCGCGGAAGCCGGATCGACCTCAGGCTTCTGAAAAAATTCGTGCGGTGAAGAGTGAGGATGAGCTGGTTGGTCAAACGAAAGCACCGAAGATGAGCGACAAGTCAGAAGCGGTCATTGCGAAACGAGAAACGGCATCAGCAATCTCACGGTCCCAATTCCCCACGCCGTCCTCTCAGTCGAGGCCATCCAGCGTCCGGCCGCGAGTGAGCCCGCCCAGCATTCGCCTCCCCAATCCTGAGTTGCGCGATAACGCTCCGGCGCGATCCACTGAGTCGCCTCGGGCGTATCGAATGTCGTCGTACAATTTGTCAATCGCTAGTCCAAAGTTTTATCGCGCCGCCGATGGCTCGGCTATCGTGAAATTCTCTGATGGGACGACCCGAGTTGTCCGCCACTGAGATCAGCAAACTAGTTGGAGAGATTGGGACGCTCACTCAGTGAGTGTCCCTTTCTTTTTGGGCTGCGAAGCCTTGCGGCGAGGTGCGCAACGCCCTGATTCTCAAGGCTATCCTCCAGCTGAATCCTCGCGCGGGTAATCGTGCTAGACTACTCAAGTTCACCCAAAGATCTGAGCAATTCGGAACCGGCACTTGTTGGTCGAGCGAGGTTGTTTTGTGATGAGTTCAACATCGGAATCGCAGTTAACAAAAGAAGGTTCAGACAGACCAATCAACGAAACCTTAAGAGCTTCGCTTGGAAGTCACCAAAGTGCGATTGATGCTGCACTTTTGGCAGCGACGCAGGAAGACGTAGTCCGGCGGATTTGGGAGAAGGACGCCAGTCTGTGGAAGACTGAGCCGGCCCATCAAAAAATTATCGCGAATTCGATGGGATGGTTAACAGTCGCCGGGGAGATGATTCAAGCCACGGCCGAGTTGCGTGAGTTCGCCGAGTCTGTGCGAAATAGCGGGCGGTTTGATCATGTAATGGTTTGCGGAATGGGTGGATCGTCGCTTTGTCCTGAAGTCTTGCGACAAACTTTCGGCCGGCAGCAGGGCTTTCCCGAGTTGCTCGTGCTTGACTCAACTGATCCCGATGCGATCGCCGGCTTCGCAAAACAAATGGAACTGGAAAAGTGCTTGTTTGTGATTGCCTCAAAATCAGGCACCACCACTGAACCTCTCGCTTTTCACAAATACTGGTATCACGAAGTCTCGATGAAATCTGCGACGCCGGGTGACGCATTTGTCGCGATTACGGATCCGGGTTCACAAATGGCCGACACCGCTGGCGCTGAAGGCTTTAGGCGAATCTTCTTGAACCAGTCTGACATTGGCGGCCGGTATTCCGCGCTTTCATATTTTGGAATGGCGCCCGCGGCATTGATGGGGCTGGATGTGAGACGCCTTCTCGAAAGGGCCGTCGCGATGGCTGGCGCGTGTGATGCGAGCGTGTCCGCGAGCGATAATCCTGGAGCACAACTGGGCGCAATTATGGCGGAGAGTGCGCGGGTTGGACGCGACAAGCTAACCATAATCACCGATGCAAGTCTTTCGGCAGTCGGGTTGTGGGTTGAACAGCTAATCGCGGAGAGCACCGGCAAGGAAGGCAACGGCATCGTGCCGGTGGTAGGCGAGCCACTTGGAGATGCATCCGATTACGGCAACGATCGATTATTCATTTCGCTGGCGGTGGGAAAGCTGGATGACGAAGCGACGTCGAGATTCAAAGCCCTCGAGGAGGCCGGTCATCCGGTTGTCTACCGGACGCTGACGAACTCCTACGATCTGGGCGCCGAATTTTTTCTCTGGGAGTTTGCCACTGCGTTTGCGGCCTGGCGGCTCAAAATTAATCCATTCGATCAACCAAACGTTCAGGAATCCAAGGATGCGACCAAAGCGCTCCTGGAGGTTTTCAAGCAGGAAGCGAAGTTGCCCGAGCAGGCTGCCATCGCAGCGGATGAACAGTTGGCAGTCTTTGGTGACGATCGGCTGCGCTCTGAAGTTTCGAACAGCGATCCGCTGCTTGTGGCTGAGGTGGTCCGGCGACATTTGGCGCGGACGAAGCCAGGGGATTACGTTGCCGTGCTCGCCTATGTTGAAGAGACTCCGGAAATCGATGCAGCAATTCAGGCGTTCCGAAACAGCGTCCGGAGTGCAACAAATTGCGCAACTACCACCGGCTATGGCCCGCGCTTTCTGCATTCAACCGGGCAACTTCACAAGGGCGGCCCAGACTCCGGCGTTTTTATTCAACTGACGGCGCCTGATGCGACTGATCTGTCGGTCCCCGGCGAACCCTACTCATTTAGCGTGCTGAAGGAAGCGCAGGCGCAAGGCGATTTCGAATCGCTGTTATCGCATGGACGCAGGGCAATTCGCGTCGACCTTGGGGCCAATAAGCTAGTCGGCCTCGCAAAGCTAAGAGAGGTAGTCGACAACATGATGGCGGGAAACGAGAGACCTGGGCCAACCCCACCTTCTTAAACGAGAGCTGGTCACAGTTGTATTCTTGATTCTCGCTTGAGATTTTTCGTAGTCAGCAGGTCGGGCTTGCGCTCTCTTGGGTCGTAAATATTGATGACTAAAGCAAATATTGGATTGATTGGGCTGGGCGTCATGGGACAGAACCTCGCCCTTAACATCGAGCGCAACGGCTATTCGATTGCCGTTTTTGATCGCGAACCGGCGGTGCTCGAAGCGTTTCTGGCGCGCGAGAGTGGGAAAAAAATTCGCGGCGCACAAACGCCGGAAGAGTTTGTGCAGTCTCTTGAGCAACCCCGCAAGATTATCCTACTGATAAAGGCGGGCGATCCTACCGACTGGACCATCAATTTATTCAAACCCTTTCTTGAACAGGGCGACATCCTGATCGATGGCGGCAATTCCACATTTCAAAGACACCGAGCGGCGCGAAAAGGAACTTAAAGAGGCAGGGCTTTTCATGATTGGATCGGGAACTTCAGGCGGTGAAAAGGGAGCGCTACTGGGCCCCAGCCTCATGCCGGGAGGTGACCGCGCCGCCTACGAACAGATCAGGCCGATTTGGGAATCGATCGCTGCGAAAGTGCCGGATGGGCCATGTGTCACTTATATCGGTCCGGGTGGCTCAGGACATTTCGTGAAGATGGTCCACAACGGCATCGAGTATGGCGATATGCAACTGATAGCGGAGGCCTACGGCGTCATGCGCTACGGCTTTGGTGCTTCTGTTGAAGAGTTGGCCGACATCTTCGATGAGTGGAATCGCGGCGACCTGGAGTCGTATCTGATTGAGATCACAGCAAAGATCCTGCGCGTCAAAGATGAGACAACCGGCAAACCGCTGGTTGATCTTGTGTTGGACAAAGCCGGACAGAAGGGAACCGGAAAGTGGACGAGCCAGATTGCGCTGGACCTGGGCGTTGCTATCCCCACGATAGACGCAGCGATTGTGGCTCGTACGCTTTCGTCGCAAAAGGACATCCGCGTTGAGGCGAGCAAGAAGATAAAAGGCATTGCGAACGGCGACGTGCGAGAGCTCACCGCCGGCGATCGCTCAGAATATTCACGATGCACTTTACGCGTCAAAAATCTGTTCTTATGCGCAGGGAATGAATCTGATCAAGGCCGGCTCGGAGGCGTTTGGCTGGAACATCAATCTCAGCGAAGTCGCGCGCATCTGGCAGGGCGGCTGCATTATTCGCGCCAGGTTTCTGGGCGAGATAATGCGTGCATATCAGCGCGACGCGAATTTGACGAGTCTGCTTCTTGATGAACAATTCAGCAAGACGATCGAGGAAACGCAGGCGGGTTGGCGTGAAATGGTGAGCAGCGCAATCAACAAGAGGTCTGCCAGTCCTGGCGATGTCATCGAGCCTCGGTTACTTCGATATGTTTCGCGCAGCCGATTTGCCACTAAATCTCACGCAGGCGCAACGCGACTTCTTCGGTTCACATACCTATGAACGGGTTGATAAGCCTGAGCTGGGCTTTGTGCATACTGAATGGGAAGAACTGCTCGAGAAACAGCAGAGCCAGGTCCGGTGAAATAACTCGAACGCTGAGACTGCGGGTCGTCCCCCGGCCAGGTAGTTTGCCCACCGATGAATATTCCTTCAAATGTTTCGGTGTTCGAAACGCCTGAGCAGCTGGCCCTGGCTGCAGCGGAACGTTTTGTTAAGGAAGCAAACCGCTCGCAAGAATCTCGCGGGCGATTCAGCGTCGCTTTGGCAGGAGGCCGGACTCCGGAGCAGTTTATGAATTGCTCGCAACGGGCAGTTTCATCAATCGGGTTGATTGGTCGCGAGTTTATGTTTTCTTTGGAGACGAACGTTGCGTCTCACCTGATGATGTCGACAGTAACTACGCGATGGCCCATCGCGCCATGCTCTCGAAAGTTCCAATACCCCCGGGGAACGTTCACAGAATTGCCGGAGAAGGTGAACCAACTGAAAATGCGCGAGATTACGAATCAGGATTGAGAGAATTCTACGGTCCCGAAGGGCTACCGCAGGTTTGATCTGTTGTTGCTGGGAATGGGAACGGACGGCCACACCGCGTCGCTTTTTCCAGAGTCGGATGCACTTGATGAAGCGTCGCGGTTAGTGGTTGCAACAAAAAGCCCTCAGGGGCACTGTCGAATAACACTGACCCTGAGAGCATTAAATAACGCTACGCGTACCATCTTCCTCGTTACCGGAGAAGAAAAAGCGGCGACGCTGGCGAAGGTATGGCAAAGACAATCCGGCTCGCGCCGGTTGCCTGCCTCCCTAATCAAGCCGATCGACGGAACGCTCGAATGGTTTGTCGATCGCAAAGCGGCTTCAGGCGTTCAGCAGTTCACATAACCTAAAAGCCAGAACACGATGATAAAAACCAGGATCGTTGAGATGCAGCCGCCGCCGAACTTCCAGGCTGCTGCGCCCGCGAGTAACCCACGCAGAGGTCCTTCCATGATTATCTCCCATTGCTCAGCGGGCGGCCGCTGACTTCAAAGGTTCAGTCTTCGCGGCCTCCAGGCGAGCGCCCAGGTCTTCCGCTTCTTCTTCGCTCAGGACCTTGCGAGCCTTCTTGAACATCTCGCCCTCTTCTTCCTCGACGTGATGCTCAATGTTCTCTTTGAGCACTGTGAAGCGCGCAGTCCATTGCTCTTCGCTCTTGTCCATCGATTCCAACTCTTTCAGGAGCTGCTTGACCAGCCGATGCTCTTCATAGGCTTCAAGCGTAATTTCATGCGTCTCGTCCGCCTTTTCCAGTGCCGGGTAAAGAATGGTTTCTTCTATCTGCGCATGGAGGTCGAGTTCAGACTTGAGCTGTGTGAAAAGTTCCTCGCGCGTTTTCACGCCGCGCTCGGTGGTTGCATCCAGCTTTTCCAGAATCCCGGCGACCTTCTTGTGGTCGGCTTTGAGTAATGTAAACGCGTTCATATGTTTGTCTCCTTGATTGATTGCTTTGCGCAGCGGTGAAAATCTGCCGCTAGCGCGATCTACTTCTGGTTTTAGTTGACGACTTTGCGGCTGTTCGACCACGGCCACTCGTCTTGATCTTTTGATTGCTGGCGGCACGCGAAGTGTTCTTCGCCGCCGAGGTGCGCGGACGCGCTGCTGCAGAGGTCTTCCTGGCGGGAGTTGCTTTCCGCGCAGTCCTCGCTCCACTCGCGGCCTTGGCACCGCTCTTCTTTGCGCCCTTCTTTGGCGCAGCCTTGCCTGATTTAGCTGACTTCAATCCCGTGCTCTTTGAAGACTTAGCAGTGGACTGTCTGGACCCGGACTTCGGTGTCGTACGTGCCTTACCTTTACCGCCTCGGTTCGCCGATTTGTTGTTGCTGGTAGCGTTGCTGCCTCCGGCAGTGTCTCCAAGTCCTATCAAGTTTGCGAGACGTTGAAGGACGCCCGGACTTTCGGTCTTCGCGCTTTTCCTCGGCGCTGCTTTCTTTGTTTGACCAGTGCGGCGCGGTTTGGATTTTGTGTTGCTCGCTTTTGCAGCTTCGAGTTCCGCGCCCAGGGTCTCGATGCGTTCGTCACCAAGCGCCTTCCGTGCCTTGTCGAAGAGTTCACCTTCCTCTTCTTCGACATGATGCTCCACGTTTTCTTTCAACACCGTAAGCTTCGCATCCCATTCATCGTTGGGGGCTGCGGCGCCGGCGAGCTCCGCCAACAAGTCCTTGACTACTTTGTGCTCTTCATATGCTTCGAGAGTTATCTCGCGAGCTTCGTCTGTGTTTTCTAACGCTGGATACAAGACGGTTTCTTCAATGTGCGCGTGAAGGTCGAGTTCGGACTTGAGCTGGCCAAACAATTTTAGTTTTGCCTGACCGTTGGCCGATTCAATTTCTGAGAACAACTGAGAAACCTTTCGATGATCTTTCTTAAGCAGTTCAAAGGCGTCCATAAGTTCTATCTCCCTGTGTTCGTCCGGTTGAGGTTCCAAGATGAGGTGAGTCCGAAAACCCACCTCTCCATCTGCGTTGGCGCAGGGGTGATTTTCTAAAACTTATCGGGCTCCGCCGCTCTCACCGCCGCCAGTACCGCCGCCGCCGGCGCCGCCGCGATCGCCACTCTGCTGGCTACCCCCGCCTTGCTGGCCGCCGCCACCGCGATGCTCGCTGCCGCCCTTGTTACCGCCGCCCTGTTGGCCGCCTTTATCTTGTTGACTACCGCCTTGCTGATCTTGCTTTTGATTGTCCTGTTCCATTTTCGAAATCCTCCCTATGCTCGTTAGATTATTTGCGGTCCGGTGGCCGTATTTTTTCCGGCCTTCGTTCGAGTTCACGCGCACAAAATTCTGAAGGTGCGCATGTTAACCGGACAGTTATGCGTGTTACTTATTGATAGGGGCAAAACCGATGCCACAGCCACGCAAAGAACACCAGGATAACGAGTCGACTAATCATGCCGAGTTTTACCGGTTGATCAGTTGGTGGTGCGTTTCATGAACTTTAGTAACGATCGTTCAGCTGAGTGGAGTTTGTGGCCGCGATAACTGAGCAATTGGTTCAAGGAATTGAAATAGCGATTAATAGTTTTTCCGCTCTCAAAGTCCTTGATGATCTCCGGGCAAATATAAGAACTCCGGCAAACGGCCGGAGTGTTTCCGAGAACTTCCGCTGTTTCCTTGATTGCTTCGACAACCTTACGGCGTCGCGTGGCCGGCGTCGCATCCTCTTCAACGCTGACACGAGCCAGGGCGCAGGCGCAGACGAGCGTTCCGGCCCACGTGCGAAAATCTTTGGCGCTGAAATTCTCGCCCATCACCTCTCGAATATAGGCGTTGATGTGGGGGCGCGTAACATTAACAAAACCGCCATTGCCATTCTTGTACTCAAACACTTCGCGTGAAGGACGTTTCATCAAACTTCTGACGACGCGTGCGACCTGACGATCCTTCAACTCTCGATGTTGGCGAACGCCCGACTTCCCGGGAAAATCAAACTCGATCACATCGCCTTTAACTTTCACGTGTTTCGGCCGCAGCGTCGCGATCCCGAAGCTGCCGTTTTCACTCGCGTAAACATGACTGCCCGGCCTCATGAAACACGTTGAAAGAATGCGAAGGATCGAGGCCATCACTCTTTCGCGTTCCAACCCCGGTTGTTTGAGGTGGGAAGCGACAGTTACGCGCATTTTTGGCAACGCTTCGGCAAACTTGATCAGGCGCTTAAACTTCCGGCTATCCTGACGTCGTGTATGGCTCTCGTGATAGAGATATTGCACGCGACCGGCTGCGTCCTTCCCGATTGCCTGCAGCGATCCCCCGCCGGCAGCGTTGATCCAGACTTCGGTCCAGGCTGGCGGAATTCTCAGTTTCTTGATCCGATCGAGATCGGCAGCACTCACTTTGCCGCCGTCAGCCTTTCGATATCTGAAGCCGCGCGCGGGTGACCCCAGACGGGCGATGCCCGTCTTTTGCAGTTGTTGAATGCGTGTCATTGAGTGTGCAGAGATTCCGGCCGGCCTGATTAAATGGGCCGGATGACTAAAAGCCGCGAGGTGAATGCCCCCTTGTTATTGATCTCCCCGGTCTCCCTGACCAGGTTCAACTTTTGTCTTTGCCTTTTGTTTCACATCCTGGGCCAGAGAGCGGCCCTGATCGTCTGACTCCTTAAACTGCCCTTTGGCGTCACGGCGCACGTAACGCTTGTCCGTGCCCGTATCGATCAACTCTCTTTTTCCGCTGTTCTTTTTGCCTTGCATTTATTCCTCCTTGATTTGTGTAGGCTTCCTGTACAGCTCGGAGACTGCTTGTTTATTAACAGACCACCTTTCTGCTTCTGACTAGCCTATTGCGATCAAGCGGCAACTCGAATGCCAGCCAGTTTCTCTGCCGAAGTAGGTAATGGTCCATACAGCTGGATGGAGAAATGCGCTCGAGGCAGCATCGGGCGCAGGATTTGCAGAGGCCTATTTTGAGATTTGAAGAAATTGTGAAGATCGAACCAGCTGAAGGAGGTCTTGAAAAATGCCGAGGGGCGACAAAGGCGCTTACACGGATAAGCAAAAACGGAAGGCCGAGCACATCGAAGAGAGTTATGAAGAGCGCGGCGTTTCAAAAAAGGAAGCCGAATCAAGAGCGTGGGCCACAGTGAACAAGGAATCGGGCGGGGGCAAGAAGAGCGGGTCAGGACGAGGAAAGAAAGAGAATCGAAGTGCCTCCAGGAAGGGCGGCAAGAAGGGCGGCAAGAAAGCCGCAAAGAAATCAACCAAGAAATCAACTAAAAAAGCCGCTAAAAAAAGCGGGCGAAAAGCCGCGAAGAAATAATGTGTGAGCGCAGTCTCAGATAGAAGAACGACTGGAGAGAAGTTTCGGTCTACACAAGAGATGCCAACCAAACGAGCAAGCAAGGGAAAGCGCGTTGCCGCTGTTGCCAAACGCGGTGGCCGGAAATCTGCTGCTGAGATGGGCCAATTGAAGGAACCGAAGTCTCCCATGCCGGCCCAGCACCAGCGCAAACCCGGCTTTGAATCGAAGCTTTCGCCGCGCCCGCGTTACAAAGCACCGCACTACCAGGGCTCGGGGAAACTAAAGGGCAAGGTCGCATTAATAACCGGAGGAGACTCGGGAATCGGCCGAGCGGTAGCCGTTCTGTTCGCGCGCGAGGGCGCCGATGTAGCGTTTACTTACCTGCCCGCTGAATCTAAAGACGCGCGTGAAACGCTGCGCGCAATCGAGTTCGAAGGCCGCAATGGTCTCTCCATTTCGGGGGATCTTACCGAGCCAAGGTTCGCATCTGACGCCGTGAAACAGACCATATCGGCCTTGGGTAAGCTCGACATTCTCGTCAACAACGCGGCCTACCAACAACATCAGAAAACGCTCGATGACCTTTCCGCTGAACAGTGGGATCGCACGTTCAAGACAAATATTTACGCCTATTTCCTGATGGCGAAAGCGGCGCTTCCTCATTTGAAAAAGGGAAGCGCAATCATCAACACCGGATCGATCACCGGCCTCGAGGGCAGCAAGCACCTCCTCGATTACTCGGCTACCAAAGGGGCTATTCATGCATTTACGAAATCGCTCGCGCAGAACCTGGTAGAGAATGGAATACGCGTGAACTGCGTAGCGCCGGGACCCGTGTGGACACCGCTGAACCCTTCCGACAAAGCGGCGAAGGATGTGGCGAAGTTTGGTGCTGATACGCCAATGAAGCGTCCAGCTCAACCCGAAGAGATCGCGCCGGCGTTTGTTTTCTTCGCTTCTGAAACTGATTCGAGTTATGTGACTGGAGAAGTCTTGACGCTCCTCGGTGGCGACACCACCGCGAGCTAATTGCTATTTAACAATCAACTGGAGGAATGCTATGGGAGACAATGGTGGATCAGGCAGCACAGGTGTAGTAGCGATCCTGGTGATCTTCGTGATCATCGTGATCGTTGGTTTGTTCATGTTTGGGGGCCGGCTCTTTGGGGGTAACAAGAGCGTCGATGTAAACATCAGTGCGCCGTCGAAGTAGAACGGAAAACAGCAGTCAGTAAAAGCAATCAGCACGGTTCACGGCTTTGCACAAAAAGCCGAAAACTCAAGGGCGCCCAAAAATCGAGTAACGCTGAAGCGTTGGCGAACATCAGCCCGCTGAAGTTCAAGGTTTAGTCGCCGGCATGGGGTTCAGTACCACCACGCAGTAGCGGGTGCGTCAAACGATTGTGGAAGTCGAGTGAAGATTTGCGATTGATCTTTCGCCAGGAGCAATCAGCAATCCAAAATCATCAATCCCCAGTCTTTGGGAGCGCGGTGCCCGCGCTCCCGTTAGGAGTTGATCCAATCCTACTGCTTTACACCTGACGCGGCCTTTTGGTTTTCGGCGTCCAGCCAGGTTTTGAGTGGTGCGAAGTAGTCGATGATCGCAGTCGCATCCATCTTATCTTCGCCAGTCATCGCTTTAAGGGCTTCCGGCCACGGTTTACTCAGGCCCAGCGCCAGCATCTGCTTGAGTTTTTCTCCGGCCTGCTTGTTGCCGTAAATCGAACACTGATAGAGCGGGCCGCTGAATCCGGCTTCGCGACACAATGCTCGATGGAATTGAAACTGAAGGATGTGGGCCAGAAAATAACGGGAATATGGAACGTTGGCCGGCACATGATATTTGGCGCCCGCGTCGAAATCCTCTTCAGTGCGCGGCGCCGGCGGGACGATGCCCTGATACTTTTCCCGCAGCTCCCACCAGGTCCTGTTGTAATCGCCGGGTTTGACCTCGCCGGAGAAAACCTTCCAACGCCATTGATCGACCAAATAACCGAAAGGTAAGAACGCGACTTTGTCGAGCGCGCGTTGCAGCAGGAAGCCGGTGTCGGCATTCGGATCCGGCACTGCGGTTATCAAACCGAGCTGTTTGAGATAAGGCGGTGTCACTGACAGAGCCATCGTGTCACCGATAGCTTCGTGGAATCCGTCGTTTGCGCTGTCGCGATAAAGAAACGGCTGGCCCGCGTAGGCCATCTGGTAATAATTGTGCCCAAGCTCATGGTGCACGACGGTAAAGTCTTCCTCCGTGATCTGAATGCACATTTTCAGTCGCACATCTTTTTCGTAGTCGACGTCCCATGCGCTTGCGTGACAAATCACTTCGCGATCGGCCGGTTTGCTGAAAAGTGATCGGTCCCAAAAAGTTGGCGGCAACGACTCGAAACCGAGGGAAGTGAAAAAGCCTTCGCCGTAACGGACCATCTGTTTAGGATCGGTGTTGCGTGTTTTGAGAATTGCGGTTAGATCGAAACCGCGGTCTCCGGTTTGGGGAGCAAGCAGAGGATAAATATTTCCCCACTGCTGCGCCCACATGTTTCCCAAAAGATGGGCCGGGATCGGTTTATCTTCGGGCACCACGTCTTTGCCGTATTTTTCGGAGAGCTTATGACGCGTGTAGGTGTAGAGCGAATCGTATAGCGGCTTGACCTGAAGCCAGAGGCGTTCCATCTCCGCCGCAAACGCATCTGGTTCCATGTCGTATTTTGCGCGCCACATCGCGCCGGTGTCTTTGAAGCCCATTTCCGCCGCACCCTTGTTACTGAGCGCCACAAAGCGTTCATAATTTTTGCGATACGGTTTGGAAATCTGGTGCCAGCCGAGCCAGGTGCGTTTCAACTCTTCGGGGTCACGACTGTTTCCCATGATCGCGCCGAGCTCGTCAATTCCCATGCACTTTCCCTTATCACCCTCCGGACAATACTTTCCTTTGCCGTAGTCGCCTTCGAGCGAGGCGGCGAGCTTCGTTATCTCATCCCGTTCGGTTGGATTCTTAGGCGCGGGCAAGGTGAGCGCGAGTTTCAACAGCTTCATCTTGCGGGCGACGTCATAGGGAAGGTCGAGTCTGTCAAATCGTTTTGATTCGTCTGCAAGTTCCGTGGTGGCGGTAATCACTGCCTTGTTCGCATCGGCAGAAAGCGCCTCTGTGTCGTCAGTGATGTTGGTGCTCTTTACCCAATCCGCGCGGCTGTACTTTATGTTCAGTTCGAACAGCTTCTTCTCCGCGTCGGTGATGAATTTTTCAGCTTCCGCCACGGTGCCTTTCGCGTCAGTCCCAACGCCTGGACCGGAAGGCTGATTGCACGAAGAAGTTAAAGCGAGACCGACGGACAGACTTACCAGAACGCCGACCCACACTCGGCCACGACGAATAGATTTCATAGTTTCCTCCAATGAAACTTGGCTGACCTGACTTGCGATGGGGATGCGGAGAATTGTAACCACTCCCGAAAGAGTTGGGAAGCCAATGCGCCGGAACCAAAGCCCACTTCCGAATATCGCAAGCCGTTTCAAAAGGTTATTCCTCAATTCGTGAACTCGTGATAACTTGCGACGCAAAGAAGAAAGGTCTGACTGGATGAAGTTTGCCCACGATTCACTCAAATTAAAGACGAAGGCCCAGAATGAAAACTTCTGTTTTGACATCGAAACAGCGCAGGGTCACTTCTTCGCCGTGCTGGATTTTGCTCCGCACGACTACGCGAATCTGAACGCGACGCTGGCCAGCAAACTGGAGACAGTTGCGGGTTCATTTGCTTCTCTCTCAAAATTCTCGGCCGATCTGTTTCTTGGGTTCCTCGCCAGAGAAATCAATAACTTTCTCCATCACCTCGGCGAGCAGTCGAGTGGACCAGAGATTTTTTGCAGTGCCGCCTTGACGCTGGTGGGAGGTCGCAGGCTTCACTATCTGATCTGCGGTGACGTGAGGATCGATGTCACTGGCGGGCGCTTGCTGTCTTTGAGCGGTGAAACTTCCGATGAGATTGACGTCACGAGTGATTTGAAAACGGCGAGTGACGCTCCGCTGAAGGCGCCGGGATTAGATCGGCTGGGTGATGGAAAGTTGGACTCACCTCTGACCGATCAAGTGAAAACGTTTGAGCTTCGTGACGAAGACGTGGTCCTGATCATGACCCGGGGCCTCGAAGCGGGTTTCGACAGAAGGCAGTTGCCCCGAGACCTCGTGAATCCAGGTTCGCCCGAGCCGGAGTTGATTTGCGAGGCACTCATGAAGGCCAGCGCTTCAAGTCGCGATGACCGCACAGTTGTGGTGATTGCGGGTCCCTATGAAGAGGACGTTAATCCACTGCTTTCCGATCTAACCAGGGCGATTGCGTCACTGGAAGCGAGGATTAACACGCTGGCGGAGAAAGAAGCAGCGCGGACTGTTACCAGTAGCGTTGTTGAGCCGCAGATCGCGAGCCCTAAAAGCGACGAGAAGCCTCTTGAGATTGAGGCGCTCAGAGCGGAATTAAAGGCCAAGGCTGGTAAAGACGATATTGCGAGATTCGACGAGAAGTTGACGACGATGATGGCTGGCCTCAAAACAGAGTTAGCGGCCAGACCCGCAACGGATGATCTGGTAAGACTCGATCAGAAGGTAACCGCGCTGTTGGCTGGCCTCAAGACAGAATTAGCGGCCAGACCCGCAACGGATGAACTCGCAAGACTCGATGAAAAGTTAACGACGCTGGTGGTTGCTTTGCAGAGCAAGGCCGATTCCGCGGACGTCCTGGGGTTGAAGCACGACGTCTCAAAACTTACCAAGCTGGCTACCGCGGCGCCGGCCGTTCCTGAGACAAATGAAAATAATGGGCCCGCTCAAGGAATGCGAAAGCCTGCGATTGGCTTGATGCTTTTGGCTGTTCTGCTCGTTGGAGTTGGCGCTGCGTTTCTTGGCGCGTTGTTACAATCGCGGATGCTTAAAGTGCCTGAAGCATCCAGCGCGCAAGTGTCGCTGCCAGCGGCTACACCGACACCTGCGCCAGCCGCCGATGCGAGCCAGGCAGAACCCGAGTCAGCCAGTTGAGATCGCAGAGGTCACGGTGAAACCAGGAGACTCGCTGAGGAAGTTTGCCGAGCGTTACAACGTCCCACTTGAAACTCTAAAGGAAATAAATCCTTCAATTAACAATTGGAACCTCATCAAGACCGGACAGAGAATTAAGGTGCCGGCCACACCGCTACCTGCTGCGACTCCGACTCCTTCGCCGTCGTCAACCGTTTCGCCTGAACCGGCTAGTCCATCCGGAACCATCGAAGTCACGGTTGGCCCAGGCGATTCCCTAAACCGATTCGCTCAACGTTACAACTCCACTCCGCAGCGACTAAGGGAACTCAATCCGCAGATAGGTAATTGGGCCTCACTTCGCACCGGACAAAAGCTGCTGGTTCCGAGCCCACCTGGTTAGTGTGATCAAGATTTACTAATTCCGACTCGCGCTAAGCGCGGACCCTGCAATAGGTGCTGATGGTGCCGCCAGGTTCTCCGATAGTGTTGGGGAAGGAACCCGCGGCTTCGGCGTACGCGATGCAAACCTCTTTTTTAGTCGATTGATTGGTCTTTCAAAAAAGTAGAACGAAATAGCCGCAATTCCGATCGCGAGAGCCAGTTTCGCAGTTGGTTCCAATCGACCAAGTGAGTAGAGGCTCACCTCTCTAACAACCAACCAATGCCACAAGTAAAGGCCATAGGAAATGTGACCGAGCCAGATGAGCGGTGGAAACCTTAACGCTGCGGACAGGGCTCGCGGCGGTGCGTTTGCGGCTACGTAAATCAACACACCGGAGATTATTGCGATTGCGGTGAAACCGCCTCGGTAAAGGAAGAGGTCGCCGAAGTTGCTGGTAAGAATCAGAAAACCGAGTGCCACCGCCGAAAGCAACGCGGCTGTATTTAACAACCACGCGTTATGTCTCAGTCGCACCATTTTCGAGTTCAACAATCCGAAGACGCACCCGACCAGGAGCGCGTCGGCCCGCGTGTCGCTGCCGTAGTAAAGACGCGTGAGATCTGCGCCGCTTTCCAGCAAAGCGTATCGATGTACAACAATTCCAAGAATGACAATCGCCAGGCCTCCCGTGATAAATCTCCGTTTTAGTTTCAACGCTAAGCACGCAGTCAAAAGTAAAGGCCAGACTAGATAAAACTGTTCTTCGATGGATAGTGACCAGGTGATCGCGGTGGGATCGAGCGCAGAGTCCCAACCTAAGGCCATTCGCCAGTTCGTGAAGTAGAACACTGTGATCGCGATCAGCTTGAGTTGCCGAACTATCGAAATCGATTGCGTGAAATAAGCAACCAGGAAGGTTATAACAAGGTAGATAGAAAGCGCTGGACCAAGCCGCAAGAGCCGCCGCATGTAGAAGCTTCGCAGGCTTACCCTATTGGTTTCTGCGAATTCTGCCAGTAGGAGACTCGTTATCAGAAAGCCGCTCAGAACAAAAAACAGATCGACCCCGAGAAATCCTCCGGATAAGGAAATGGGTGCGAGATGGTGATGGATTAATACCGAGGTGATCGCGATTCCGCGCAGCCCGTCCAGCTCCGGGACATGCTTTGCTAAAAAAGTTTCCATGCCTGGCGGCTGACAATGCCCAATTTAAATCCGGAAGACGAGCTGAGCTAACTGACTGCAGTGGAGATTAACCTGGTCGCGCCCCAACCCAGATCTAGGGGCTAACCAGTTTCTTGGAGATGTTGCGTTGCCAGGCTTCGTAATTTCGTACGCGTCTCTTGGCTTGCTTGCGGGTAAGTTGTAGCTCTTTTGCTACTGAGTCAATCCGCGCGGTGCGGTCGTTTTTCTTGTCGTAGCGATCACCGGGGGCGCTGAGGTAAATCTCGTAAGCGCGGGTCCACTCCGCTTTCACGTCGTCAGTAGCTTGAACACCTCGAAGTTCTGGCATGTCGGTTTTTCCCTTGCGGTCTAATTTTGGATTGAATTCTAGCAGTGCACCGAGCGGAGTGGTAGCGGAAATTCGGTTAAGTGGGATTCAAATAGATTGACAAGCCCCTTGCATTCTCTGCAGGGCGCTTTTTTTGGCAATCTGATTTCTCCCACGCGGTGCGGAGATCCTGTCGCCGGCATCGCCGACGAAGATCGTGGCAGCTCTTCTATTTCTTTTTCTTGCTGGTCTTACTCGATGTAGGTTTTTCGACGTCCGTTCCGCGGATGCCAGTGGCTTTGCTACCTGCCTCAGCCGCGCCCGTAACTGCTCCGGCTGCTGCCCCGGTGGCAGCCCCTGCTAGTACGGCTTTGAGCGTCTTCTTGGCTTTAGTCAACAAACTTCCCGCGGATTCGGTGACGGGAGTTTTCCGTGCGGATTTTTTCTTAGCGCCCGATTTTTTCGCAGCGCCCTTCTTTGCTGCTGACTTGCCGGCTGCTGGCTTCTTTTTTGTTGCCACGTTTGTTCCCTTTCCCTCTTGTAGATCCATATAAAGCAGCGCTCCCTCAGCTTGTTGAGGAAGCGCCGCTCGCTGTGGACGTGTTGATGTTGACTACCACAGGGTCCGAACGCTACGACAATATTAGGCGCAGCGCTATCGGCCAGAAATTGACTGCCTAAGGCGCTATGAGCGCCCGGATATGTCTTTGGCACCCTGGCGACTAGACGGCTCGCCGACCGGAAACGAGATTGATGATGAACACTACCAACGCAACGACGAGCAAAAGGTGAATAAGGTTCCCGGCGAACCCGCCAATTGCTCCAATCAGCCAAAGAATGAGCAAAATCACAAGAATCGTCCACAACATAGTATTTCTCCTTCTTGAAGTAAGATTCGTTACTGCTTCGAACACTGGCAGCGGAGCAATGCTTATGCCATTTTTCCAGGATGGGTCGAGTTCCAGAAAAAGCGCTGATTACCGGAGGGTTTTTGGATTTCCGCGCGAGGTATGGCTCTCAGGGATCGAAGTCAACGGAATCCGACTGCATTAGAATGAGTCGCTCTCTCGATCAAACAAACGCCGTCGTTGTGTGAATTTGGTTCAAGATCCCTGGGTTGAGGCAGCCGCGTTTGACTGCGACTGATGAAAAAATGAACCGATTGGAGGTTTACTCATCGGACAGTCACAAAAAAACTGGGGTTTGGGTTTGTCGCGCTGAATCTCGGCATTGACAAATCGGTTAACTGTAACTATATTTGTTACAGAAGATTAGCCGGACTGAGTAACTCTTTAATTTATGTCAACCAGCAGTCGATTTGCAGTGGCGGTGCATGTCTTAACACTGATGGCTTGGGCGGATGACGAACCGCTTAAGTCAGAGCATGTCGCTGAAAGCGTAAACACCAATCCCGTGGTGATTCGACGGATGCTCTGCGAGTTGGCCGAGTCTAAGCTCGTGGTTTCTCAGACCGGATCCATGGGTGGATCGAGATTAGCCCGCCAGCCCGAGGAGATTACGCTCCTTGATATTTATCAGGCGGTTGAATCGCGTGGAGTCTTTGCGCTGCACCGGCATCCTCCTAATCCGGATTGCCCAGTCGGAGTGAACATAGGCAGTGTTCTCAACGACGTGTTGGATGAGGTAGATTCGGCGGTCGAAACAGTGCTCTCGAAGATCACGTTGAAGGAAGCTGTCGGAAGACTGAAACCATGTGTGCGCACCGTCGGCACGACCGCTCGCATGGCGGGAGTCAAAAACTTAAACGCTGTAACGGTAGCAAAGAGAAAAAACGGCAAAGTACAAACTTTGTCTGCAAGAAACTAGTAGGTAGTTGCGTTCGTATTATTGGTGGCTTTTAGTAAATCAGGTGGAGAGTTGCCGTTGCGAGACGCTCTTCACAAGTGAATTAGATCTCGCATCAAAGGAATCAACAATTGACTAGGCTTCAGAAAGATCAGGATGGGGTTGAACCGATGGATTCGGTGAAACCTAATTTTTCAGGCGCTCACGAGGAATTACTCGAAGACGCCGTTTCAATCGAGGATATTGACGAGGTCCTTGAGAAGCTCGCCACCGCCGGCGTCAGTGGTGCAGATACAGACGAGCCGGTGATAGGCGAAACTTCATCGTCAGCTACACACCCTGAAGACGACGATAACGCGCCCGAAGAAATGGAATTGGATCTTTCGGCGGGTGAACTCGATAAGACCTCGGATCCCGTGCGCGTCTACATGCGCGAAATGGGCGTTGTGCCGTTGCTTAAGCGCGAGCAGGAAGTCTCCATTGCGAAAAGGATCGAATGGGGCCAGAAGCGGGCGCAAAAAGGAATTACCCGCTCGCCGATGGCGGTCGCGGAGCTGCTTCAAATTGGAAGTGAGCTCGAGGCTGGCACAATCGGTATCCGCGACGTAGTTAACTTTTCCGATCAAATGGAAACGGAAGAGCACGAGGATAAAACGGAAGAGTATCTGCAGTGGACGATTGAAGGGATTCAAAACATCCGCAAGCTTTACAAGCGAGGGTTGAAAGAACTTGAGCAGATGAGCGCGGAGATGAAGGTCAAGCGCGCAAAGGGCTCCAGGAAATTGATCCGCTTGCGACGTAAGGTTGCGCGCACCAGGCTGGACATCGCCCACGAGATAGGTGGTCTCCATCTCAAAGAAGCTGTCCGGCAGCGGTTGATCGGGGCGATTGCCAAGGTTCATCGCGAAACGCGAACACTGGAACGTGAGATTGAAGCAAATAATCTCAAGTTGCAGAAGAAACGGTTAAAAGCAGACGACATCAAAGACTTCAAGCGTCAGATCTCGCAAGCCAAGAAGCGGCTGAAGGAAATCGAAGGTGAACATCACGTGTCGGCGTTGGAAATCAAACGTTCACACCAGATGATCGTCACCGGCGAAGCGCAAGCGGCCCAGGCAAAACACGAACTGACGGAAGCCAATCTGCGATTGGTCGTTTCGATTGCGAAGAAGTATCAGAATCGCGGCCTCCAATTCCTCGACCTGATTCAGGAGGGCAACCTCGGTTTGATGAAGGGGGTTGATAAGTTTGAATGGCGTCGTGGATACAAGTTCTCAACTTACGCGACCTGGTGGATTCGCCAGGCAATCACGCGCGCGATTGCGGACCAAGCGCGAACGATTCGAATCCCCGTGCATATGATCGAAGTAATCAACAAACTTCGAAATACGTCTCGTGAGTTAGTCAGGGAATTGGGACGCGAACCAACGACCGAAGAAATTGCCAAGAAGATGGGCATGTCCGTTGAGAAGGTGAGCAAAGCGCGAAAACTCGTGCAGCAGCCTGTCTCGCTGGAAACGCCAATTGGTGAAAGTGGAGACTCGCAACTCGGTGATCTGATCGAGGACAAGTCGAGCACCAGTCCGGCCGAACGAGTTATCACGTCAAACCTTCGCGAAATCACGGGCGACGTACTGCAGACCCTGAGTCCGCGCGAAGAGCGCGTAATCCGGATGCGGTTTGGACTCGACCGGGAGGGGCATGAGCGCACGCTGGAGGAAGTGGGACAAGACTTCAACGTTACTCGTGAACGCATTCGCCAGATCGAGGCCAAGGCCCTGAGAAAGTTGCGACATCCTTCCAGAGCTCGCGTACTTAAGAGCTTTATCGAAGGTCAACGACAGTAAACATTAAGCAGGACAGACCTCAAGTTCTGTCTTCTGCCGAGCACTGGACAGGCACGAATGCCTGTCCTACGTAAAAACAAGGATGAGGAGAATTTAGATGAGTGAGAAGGTTACCCAGGTTAGCGATAGTTCATTTGAGAAAGATGTGCTGCAGTCGAGCAAACCGGTCCTGGTAGATTTTTGGGCCGAGTGGTGTGCGCCGTGCAGGATGCTGGCGCCTACGATCGACGCAATCGCCGAACAGTTTAGCGAGACGGCCGGCGTCGTGAAGGTTAACGTGGACGATAACACCCAGACAGCACAGCGTTACGGGATTAAAGGGATTCCGACGTTAATTCTTTTCCGCGACGGGAAGGAAGTTGAACGAGTGGTGGGCGCGACCAGCAAAGAAGCGATTGCCCGTATGATTGAAAAGCATGCTGCCGTAGCGAGCGCCTAAGACAATTCACCGCAAGTAGGACTGAAGAAGGGGACCACGAAGGTCCCCTTTTTTATTTAGGACAGACACTCCTGTTTGTCCAATAGTTCGTATTCCTGGCCCGTTCGATTGATGAGAAGGCATCGAGGACAGACAAGAATGTCTGTCCTACTCAAGCGCGTCCCGCAACTTCGCCGGTCTGAGTATTAACCCGGACCACTTCACCCTCTTTGATGAACAGGGGCACTCGAACCACCAGGCCCGTTTCCACAGTGGCTTGTTTGCTCGCACCGCCTGCGGCCGTATCGCCGCGTGCCCCAAGTTCTGTCGTGATTATGGCGAGCTCAACGTATTGCGGCAGCTGGAGGGACACCGGCGCGCCATTGTATTTAAGGACCTGGAGTGAGCATCCTTCTTTGAGGTAGCTGCGATCACTGCCCACGTCGTCCGGTGCGAACACAAACTGCTCATAGTTCTTCTCATCCATGAAATGAAAGCCTTCGGCGTCGCTGTATAAGAACGACGCCGGCGCAAACTCTACATCCGGCTCGTCAAACTTTTCCGTGGCCTTGAAGCTCTTTTCCATGGCCGCGCCGGTAAGCAATTGTCGTAACCTGGTGCGCACCATCGTTGCCGCGCCACGCGCAGTAGGTGAGGCAAAAAAGACTTCGAGCACCACATATGGCTGTCCTGCCACCTCGATTAGCATCTTACGTTTTAGTTCATTAGCCCCAATCATCGCCATTGAGAGTAAATTCCTTCCGAGTCAAAGTGATCTCGATTAAGTCTATTGATTTCCAGTCTTTGAATATATCCTCGATCAGCCGTCGCACAAAACGGGTGTTACGCCCACGCTCCTGCGTTCTCCACCGCAAGAGCCTTGTGTTAAGACACTCTCTGTCGATAATGAGCAGACACGAGTAGTGCGGCTTACAAATAGAACGATCAGGGAGGGTAAGAAATGCCGACCAGGACAAGCAATGCAGAGCACCAACGCGCCGGGGATGAAACTACTGAGATGAGCAAGCCGGAACTTGAACGACAGCTCGCAGAGACACGAGAGTCGCTGGCCCATACAGTTCACGAGATCAAGGAAACCGTCACGGGGCAGTATGAAGCCGTTCGAGATTCAGTCAGCGGCGTAATGGACTATCGCGAGCAGTTTCAGAATGAGCCATTAGTCTGGAGCCTGGGTGCCCTTTCGGCCGGGTTCGCTCTTGGGTACACGCTGGGTTACGCGCACAAGAACTCAAAGTCGTCGAAGGCGAAACATTCTCAGATAGCCGCATTCGCGGACAGCATGGCAAGCGAGCTCTCAACTGTCGGCCAGACCCTTGTGATGCCGACCTTGAATCACAAGATCAAAGAACTGTTTGGATTCGACTTCGCCGATGTGCTGGAGAGCATGGGAAAAGGGAAGTCGGCCAGTGCGAAACGCGCCACAAAGAAGCGTCCCTCGCGGAAGCGCGCTGTTACAAAGAAGAAGGCCGGCAAAAAGAAGACAGTCCGTGCGTAGACTTACTTTTCCTTTTGCCGGCCGGCTTCAGTCCATTGAATCTTTAGTGCATCTTGAATGGCCCGCCCTGTGGTTCCGGCGCCAGCTCCGGCCGGCTGGAGTCCTGGACCACCTCATGCAGCTCGAGCACGTTAGCTGCTGAGAATGCGTCTTTCGGCAGCGAGCCTGATTGGGCGTGACCTTTCACGAACTCGTCAGACCTCACCCAGTCGAGAAAATTTGCTCGACTCTCCCAGAGGGTGAAAACCACATATGGGTCGCCTTCGTTTACCGGCCGCAGCACCTGATTCGAGATGAATCCGGGCATTCCATCCACCAGTCCGGCACGTTGGCGAAATCTTTCCTCGAAGGCCTCTGCATATTCAGGTTTCACATAAATACGGTTTGCGACGGTGATCATTGCGGTAGTGGTCCTTTCATTTGCCTAACTTAGTCATCCGTCGAAGGCTTCGAGCGCAACCGCTTGATTCGCGAGCGACGTGCTTTTTCTTCCAGTGTTTGGTTCTTGACCCCGGGCGGTACTTTTGTAGGGACGCGCTTGGGCGCGCGGTAGTTTAGTTTTTCAATTTTGGCGCGGAGTTTCCGGAGACAAAGCGCCTTATTCCGATGTTGACTACGTTCCTGCTGTGACGTTACCACAAGGCCAGACGGCAGATGACGCAAACGTACAGCGCTCTCCGTTTTGTTAACGTGCTGCCCGCCCGGGCCGCTCGAGCGAAACGTTTCCACTTCACACTCGCGCAACAACTCTTCGTCTGACTCAGGTAATGCAATCATGAATGCCTCGGCGACAACTAACTAACACGAAATGAAAGTTTGTGCCATTAGCTGATCGTGAGCGCTCGATATTCTGACAAGAAAAGGCGGCGTGATCACTTTAGTGACCCGCCGCCTTTATTGTCGATCGCGCCAAAGGCGCGGCCGGGGTTTGCCTTACGGATTGCTCGGATAGACCAGCGTCAGGGGATCAGGCAAGGGAATCCGTTTGATTTGCCCTTCCCGTGCAATCTTCAATAGCGAGTATTGCGGTTTATCGGCATTACCCTTCGTGATCTCGTCGATGTTGCCAACCACCAGCACCACCAGTTTATCCGGCTGGAGATATTTCTGGGCAACACGTTGCACCTCTTCCGCGGTCACCGCCCGGATGCGATCGCGATAGGTGGTCCAATAGTCCGGCGCTCGCTTGGTAAACTCGTCTTGAGCGAAGACGCCTGCGACCTGGGCAGCTGTCGCAAAGCTGCGTGGGAAAACTTCAATGAAAGAGTTTTTGGACGTCTCGAGTTCCTCCGCTGTCACCTTACCGGTGCGCAAGCGGTTGATCTCTTCCATGATGATGTCTATGGCTTGAGAGGTCGTAGGATTCTTCGATTGAAACGAAGCTCGAAAGATTCCCGGGTTATACGTTCCAAAGCTGTAACTGGAACCAGCGCTGTAAGCCAACCCTTCGTCAGAACGAACACGCGAAGTGATGCGCGAGGTAAATCCACCGCCGCCTAGAATGTCGTTCATGATCGTCAGGGCGTAAAAGTCCGGATTGTCGCGCATGGTGCCGACATGGCCCAGGCTCACTCGTCCCTGGTTCACATCGGGTTTGTGCACTGTAAAAACGCCGGCGACAGTTTCATATGGCGTCTTCGGCACAACCGGCGCCGGGTCTTTGCTGACGGGCCAACCCTTCATCGCGGTTTCGAGTTTGGCAAGCATCTCTTTCGTATTGAAGTCGCCGGAAATCGCGAAGATAAAGCCACCCGGTTGATAGTATTTCTTATGAAACGCGATCATGTCTTCACGAGTAATGCTTTCAATCCCAGCTTTGGTAGCTTGTCGCGCTGAAAAATGATTAGCGCCGTAGATCAAACGCGACCATTCGCGATCTTCAATGGCATCCGTGCTGTCGTTGCGCCTTTCCATGTTTTGCAACAACTGGCTCTTCGCCAGCTTGATTCGATCATCCTGGAAAGCCGGGTTCTTCAGCATGTCGAAGTAAAGTCCGAGGCCCTGATCGATATCCTTGGTCAATAGATTGAGACTGGCGTTGCCCTGGAGGGCGCCGATGCTGCTGTTGATATTCGCCGCGAGAAAGGCAAGTGCCTCGTCAAACTGTTCGGCGTTCTTCGTGGTTGTGCCGCCGATCCGCATTTGACTGCCGGTGAGCGCCGCGAGTCCTTCTTTGCCGACGGGATCGAGATAGGTTCCGGTGCGAACCAGTGTGGAAACGTTCACCAACGGAAGATCATGATCTTCGACGAGGTAAGCAACTACGCCGTTTGAAAGGACGTGGCGAAACTGCTCACGCTTCGGGGGCGTGAACGTTAGAGTGGTGTACTTCAAGTCGCGCGGATGCGTGGGAATTTGCTGAGTTTGCGCCAGCAAAGCTGCGGGCGACAAAGACAGCAGGATAAATGCCAAAACTGCGGAAAGCGCTCGTAAGTTCTTTCCTGGATTTCTCTGGAGACTCCTCATGCGGTTTCTCATAACTACTAATTACCTCCTTCGAGTTGCTTGAGGCGATCTTCCAGCATCTTTTTGACCACCTTGAAGAAATTCTGTTTTTCGGCAGGAGCCGCGCCCATTTGTTGTTCGATCCGCGGAAGCATCATCTTGATCTGTTCCGCCTTGGCCTGCGAAAGCATGCCCTTCATCTGGCCGATTTGAGCCTTCTCTTGATCGGTCAAACCAGCGAGTGCAGGATCTTCAACCGCGCCGGGATCCTTTTTCTTCGTGTAGTAGACCGCGATAGTGCGATTTTCCAACCCGAAATATTTGTTAGCGACCCGGCGTACGTCTTCGGGAGTGATAGCTTGATGACGCGCTGGATCGGTATTGATTGTTTCCCATCCGCGATTGTTGTCACGGAGCAGGAGTTGGACCATCAAGCCAAAGTTTGACTGGATGCCGCGGAAGTTGTTAGCCGCATATTGGTTTTTCACCTTCTGCAGTTCGTTTGCGTCAACCAACTCCTTCTGCATTTTTTCGATTTCTTTGTAGAGGGCTTGCTCAACCTCTTCGGGCGTCTTGCCGGGTTTTGCGACCCCGCTCACTTCGAAGAGCCCTTCATATTTGCGGCCGTCCTGAAAGGCATTCGCACTGTTGGCCACTGCCTGCTGCAGCACCAGCGACTTGTAAAGGCGTCCCGTGCGGCCGCTGAGCAAACTAGCGAAGATGTCCAACGCGAAATCATCCGGATGACCTTCTGCTACCGTGTGAAAGCGAATGCGAACCTGGGGAACAGTTTCGGCCCAGGCCACCATGCGTTTTTCGGCCAGCTGCGGCATCTCGCTGGTGCGGACAGGTTCCGGAGCGCGAGGTCCGCGCGGGAGTCGTCCGAAGTATTGCTGCGCAAGTTCTTTCGCGCGAGCCGGGTCGATATCGCCGACCAGACAAGCCGTTAGATTGTTTGGCGCGTAGTTGACGGCAAAGTATTCGAGGGCCTCTTCACGCGTGATGCCTTCGAGATCGCTGGGCCAGCCGACCACGGGCCAGCCGTATGGCGACGACTGCCAGAACATCGATTCAAACTGTTCATCAAACTTTCCTGTCGGAGTGCTGTCCGTGCGGAGGCGGCGTTCTTCATGAACCACGTCGCGTTCAGAATAGAACTCACGGAAAACGGGGTTGCGCAACCGATCGGATTCCATCCAGAACCAGAGTTCCAGCTTGTTGGCTGGGACGTTAATGAAGTAGACGGTGAAATCGTTGCTGGTGCCGGCGTTCATTCCTGAGCCGCCCGCGGTGGTATAGACACGGTCAAACTCGTCCTTCACCATCAACTCTTTTTCACGTTTGGTCAGCTCATCAAACTTGGTGAGTAATTCTTTGTGACGTTCCGAACGGAATTTCGGATCTTTGCTGTCGGAGATCTCACCCAGCCTCGCCTTCAGAATCAGCGACAGCTGCTCCTGGCGAAGTTCGGCGCGCACAGTGTCCATTTCCTTAATGAGTGCCAGGTTTGCGGCGATGTCTTTGGTACCGATGGCATGCGTGCCCTTAAACATCATGTGTTCGAAGAGATGCGAGAGCCCGGTGATACCGGGACGCTCATTGACTGAGCCGACGCGAGCCACCCAGCCGGCTGCGACGTTGGGGTCGCCCTTGCGGGGCACCAACAGCAGGCGCATCCCGTTGTCCAGGATGATTTCCTGCACCGGCACTTTCTGCGCTGAGGTGATCTGTGCGCAGACTAGTAGGGCCAGAAGGCAAAGAGAGATTTTTTTCATTCTGCTAATCCTCGTTTATTTGATTGGCGTTGTATTCAATTGGCGCTGGTAAGCACTAAAGTTCCATTATTGCGGACAAAAGAGAGTTTCGGACCGAGCGCTGCGTCTGCATGTTACGCAGCCGACTTTGATTAGGTTTCAGTTCAGCGTTGATTGTTAAATCGTCCGTCGGAGGTCCGAGACACCCTGGCAATCATTCGGGGATACGGTGGGGATAATAGCAGCGGGAAACTTCTTTTTCCAGGCGCGGCGCGTGACTGCCGAAACGGATTCATTTCGCGTCAGTCAACCTGTCCGCCGGACATCATTCATTCAAAACGCCCGGTCACGATCTTTCAAATTGACTCGACTCGGTTAACCATTAGGTCAATCAGAGCTTCGACTCAACTCAGTATTCCTCAAATCCTTAGGAATTTCCGCTGTTTTCTACTCCGCCTGTTCTGGCCCGCTAAGTGCAAAGGCAATTCCGCGACGGAGCCTGGCTCCCAATCTGCCCTCCCCTGGTTCCTACGTTTTCTGAGCCTTCCCGAGACCGATGACACAAGACAGAGTGCGAATAAAAATCGGAGACGTGTTCACCGTTTTAGGTGCGGGCGCCGTTGCGTTCGCCATCTACCGCTGTCCCATCTCAAAACTGGGTGCACCTTTCCTGATTCTGCTCCTGGTCGGAATCCTCGCTAGTGCTCGCTACACGATCCCTCTGCCTCGTGGCCGTGGCCGCGTCTCGGCCATCCATGGTTTCGTAATTCTTTCCATGATGTTGCTGGGCGCCTACCCCGCAATCATCTTCGCCGGGCTCTCGACCCTGTTGCTGGCGTTGAGTCAGGGTCGGCCACGAATGTTGGCCGTTAGTAAAGCCGCTCTGGCGGCGTTCACAACGTTGGTTGTCGTCCTGGTGGTTCGTTTGAATTTCGGGATGACTGCAGAACCGGATAATACCATCAGCATCCTGAATTTCGTGTCAGTCCTTGTCCTCGCCGGACTGGTGCAGGCGTTTGTGAGCGCGATGCAGATCATTCTGCATGAAGCGTGCGTGATCAAGGAACCGCGTTGGCGTAAGTGGGGCGCAGTAGGTCTTTGGACCTCTACGATCCATTTGACCGGCGCGATTCTGGCGGGACTTGGCGCATCCCTGGTCCCGGCTATCGGGAACAAAGCAGCGTTAATCGTGGCGCTCGTCTCAGCAATCGCGTGGATCACATACTGGAACTTTAAGAAACATCATCCTGCTCCAGCTCTGCATGATGAATTTGGGGGCGGTAACAAAGATAACTCAGAGCGTTTCCGCAGCGCTTTTGATAACGCAGCAATTGGAATGGCACTGGTCACGCCAGAGGGCCGTTGGCTGCAAGTGAACCAATCGTTATGCAAGCTTCTCGGCTATTCAGAGCGAGAACTGATGGCGCTTGACTACCTCCGAGTGCTGCACCCCAATGATTTGCGACCCGCTCTTGCGAACTTCAAACAATTGATGCGCGGAAAGATTCCGTCATGTCAGATGGAGAAGCGTTACATCAGTAAGAGTGGACAGGAAGTATGGGCGCTGTGGAGTGCCTCATTGGCCCAGGACGCTCATGGCCGGACACCGAACCTCATTTTCCAGATTCAGGACATCACTGACCGCAAGGAAGCCGAAGAACGGCTTCATCATGATGCGTTTCACGACGCGTTAACCGGGCTGCCCAATCGCGCCCTGTTTGCGGACCACGTAAAGCTCGCTATAGCCCGACTGCAGCGTCGCAAGGATCACACCTTCGCAGTTCTCTATATCGATCTGGATCGCTTTAAAGTAGTGAACGACTCATTAGGGCACATGGGAGGCGATCAACTCCTTGTGGGAATCGCTCGCCGCCTCGAATACTGCCTGCGACCGGGTGACACAATCGCTCGCATCGGCGGCGATGAGTTTACCGTGCTGCTCGAGGATATCGGTGATGGATCAGATGTGACTGCTGTCGCAGATCGCATTCAGAAGGAGTTGTCAGCTCCTTTCAGTCTCACCGGACGCGAGGTTTTCACCACCGTCAGCATCGGCATCGCCCTGAGTTCGGAGTCGTATGAACGCCCCGAGGACGTGCTGCGAGATGCAGATACGGCGATGTACCGCGCTAAGAGTATGGGCAAAGCGCGTTACGAGATGTTCGACTCGGGAATGCATTCCGCAGCAATCAAGCTTCTGCAACTGGAAACAGATTTGCGACGCGCGATTGAGCGAAATGAATTCATGGTTGTTTACCAGCCAATCATGTCGCTGGATAGTGGATTGTTGCGCGGCTTCGAGGCGTTGGTCCGTTGGCGTCATCCCGAGCGCGGTCTGATCGCGCCGATGGATTTCATACCTATCGCTGAAGAGACCGGAATGATCGTGCAGATTGGCGAACAGGTTCTGAAGGAAGCATGTCGTCAGATGCGCAAGTGGTCTGTCAATTTCCCAACTGAACCGCGAATCTTCATGTGCGTTAACCTCTCAGTGAAGCAGTTTTCCCAACCTGACCTGACGGCGCGAGTGGCCGCGATTCTGGGAGAAACGGGATTGCCGGCGACGAGTTTGAAGCTGGAGATCACTGAGAGCGCGGTGATGGACAACGTGGAAACGGCCACGAAGATGCTCGAGCAGTTGCAAAGTTTGGGTGTTCAGTTGGCAATGGACGACTTCGGAACGGGGTATTCCTCGCTCTCCAACCTCCATCGCTTCCCAATCAACACCCTGAAAATCGATCGTTCTTTTATCACCCGCATGGCGGATAATAATGAGAACGCGGAAATCGTACGGACGATCAGCGGGTTGGCGAAGAACCTCGGTATGGACGTAGTAGCTGAGGGCGTGGAGACCTATGACCAACTCGAACTGCTAAAACTTCTGGGCTGCCAGTTCGGCCAGGGCTACTTCTTCTCAAAACCCCTCGATCATCAAGCGGCTGAGGCCTTCATTTGTGAAAGTTACTCACCGCCCGTTCTGCTCCTCGAAAGCATGACGGTCTCGCCGGCCGCGCTCAGCGGCTCCTTACGCTAGTCAATTACTCAAGACTACCTTCAGAAGTACTAACTTCATGTGTGCGGACATAAAAGCGGAAATCAGTGAGGTTCTGGAATCGTCTGCAATTACTCTGCGCGACGACGCGGAGATTTTCCGTGTTGCCTTCGAACACTCAACTGTGGGAATGGCAATCGGTTTGCCATCTGGTTGCTGGCACCAGGTGAATCAGTCGCTATGCAAGATGCTTGGTTACTCGGAAGAAGAGCTGCTGGGCCGGAAGTTTCAGGAGACTCTCCATCCCGAAGATCGACTGGCGGCGCTGGAAAAGGTGGCGGAACTCGTCACGAACAAAGTTCCGATCTTACAAACCGAGACGAGATGTCTTCACAAAGATGGCCAGGTAGTCTGGGTGCTCTGGAGCGTTTCCCCAGTCTTTGTACAGTCGAGCGGGACCATTCAATTAATCTTTCAAATTCAAAACACCTCCGATCGCAAGGAAGCCGAGAAGCGGCTCGCCCATGACGCATTTCATGATGCGCTGACCGGTTTGCCGAATCGCGCCCTGGTCAGACACCACCTAAAACTTTCTATTGCACGGGTGAAGCGCAATCCAGCTCTCAAGTTCGCACTTCTTTTCCTTGATGTGGATCGCTTTAAGCTGGTGAATGACACATTGGGACACATCGGCGGTGACCAGTTGCTGGTAGGCATCGCTCGAAAGTTGGAGTCATGTTTGCGCCCGTCAGACACGGTAGCCCGTGTGGGGGGCGATGAGTTTACGATTCTGCTCCAGGATCTTACTGACACCAACGAAGCGGTGAGAGTCGCCGAAAGAATTCATAAGGAACTTGAAACACCAATCAATATCCATGGCCGTGAGGTGTTTACGACCGTGAGTATTGGCATAGCGCCACTTTCACCTCAATACGATCTGGCCGATGAGATTTTGCGTGACGCCGACACGGCGATGTATCGCTCCAAGGCTCTGGGCAAAGCAAGGCACGAAACATTTGACGAAGAGATGCACGACCATTCCAGGAACGTGCTGCAGATAGAAACTGATCTGCGTCTCGCTCATGAACGTGAAGAGTTCTTTGTCAATTATCAACCCATTGTTTCGCTTGAAAATTTTCGCGTCTGTGGCTTTGAAGCGTTAGTGCGGTGGCAGCACCCGGAGCGCGGTCTGATCTCCCCGGCTGATTTCATCCCTATTGCGGAAGAGGGCGGACAAATTCTCCAGATAGGCGAATGGGTCCTGCGGGAAGCTTGCTTACAACTCAAGCACTGGCATGACGCGTTTCCGACGGATACCTCGCTGTACATCACGGTGAATCTCTCACCAAAACAGTTTGCGCAACCGGATCTTGTCGGTCGAGTCAAAGCAATACTTGAGGAGACGGGCCTGGATGCGAGCTTCCTCAAGCTTGAGATCACGGAAAGTGTGCTGATGGATGATTTCGAAGCTGCCGCCAAACTACTGTTCGAGCTGCGCGGGCTGGGAGTCAGGTTGAGCATCGACGATTTTGGGACAGGTTACTCTTCTCTGACCTACCTTCATCGGTTTCCGATCGATACGTTGAAAATCGATCGCTCCTTCGTGATGCGTTTGGACAAAGACAACGTAGAGATTGTGCGAACTATCCTGAGTCTGGCGGAGAACCTCGGCATGGATGTGGTGGCGGAGGGGATTGAGACGCAAGTGCAAATGGGACTGCTTCGAGATCTCGGATGTCAAAACGGCCAGGGTTATCTATTCTCGAAGCCGATGAATGTCGCAGACGCAGATCGAGTTATCGCTGAAACCTACAATCCTCGCGTCGCTCAGGTTGCATAACCATTATTACGTACCGGGCGTCACTATGATCGCGGGCGTCCCGCCCGCGAAAAGCGTTCTTTCCCTTTAGGTAGACTTCAGAGTATGTATCGTCAACGACTCGCTTGGAGCCGTCGTGAATGTGCATGTGGTGATCTGAAACGGAAGGGACCGCTCCTAATATCCGCAACGGTTAACCACTGGATCGTGTCATGAGATTTACGTACCCGGACTTTTAACTGCTCGATCAATGAGTGCACACCGCAGGTTTCGTCTGTCTGGTCGTTTCCACGTTTCAACGCTTGGGGGCATCCGAAAGCATGCATAAAGTTGTTGACAGAGACCTTGCAGGATCGTAGCATGCGCCGTCGCCAAGATTTACTCATCGAATCGTCACCAACCAACCAAAGTTCGCTGGTTTTTGAATCCCAGCCTCCACTCCCAGAGGAGAATACAATGACAAAGATGAGGTCAGTCCTTTCCCGCTACCGACTCATGTTAAATGTGCTGGCTCTCGTGTTCGTGCTGAGCACCTTCGCCGCGCCTGTCCCCGGCCAAGGTTCAGGCCCAGGATGGGATTGTGATCCCCCTGGCTGCTGGAATTGGAACCAGGAGCAGGGATGCACCATTTGTCAGAAGTGTTGTGTTCATCAAACGGACGGGTATTTTTGCACAGGAGTTCCCGTCGGTGAATGCAACGCCGTGTAGTTATGCCAACTCGACTCGTATATACCGGTAAAGGCACCCTGCTGGAGTTGATCTGCATGTCACTCCTATGTTTATGGGTGCCCCTACCTCCGACCCTGGCGCAGACGCCGTCAGTCGAAACAACTCAAGCTAAGACGAAACAAAACAACATTGGCGGGTCGGCCCCGGTGGAAGATGAGCGCCGAGCCTTTGCGATTTCGCTCGTTATTTCGACTGCGGATGAAGC
Organism: Pyrinomonadaceae bacterium; assembly: GCA_963724185.1. Classification (GTDB taxonomy): domain Bacteria; phylum Acidobacteriota; class Blastocatellia; order Pyrinomonadales; family Pyrinomonadaceae; genus PSRF01. The sequence goes on from CAVRTN010000004.1 coordinate 2,734,250, forward strand.
GCGCAGTGATTTCGATCTGGCGTTGAGGCCGCGTGTACTTGCGCGCAGCGCCGACGTCTTATGGAACGCCGACAACGCAACAGCTCGAGCGCTGTTCCGCCGCGCCTGGGAGGCAGCGGAAAAGGGTGACGCGGAAGAAGTAACTATAAAGACGAAAGATAATCCGCCACCGGTCGTAATTGCCCTCAGGCGGGCGAGTGGACACGACTTGCGTTACGAGGTCATGGATCTGGCCGCGCGCCGGGACCCAGCACTCAGTGAAGAGTTTTTCGCAAAACTGACGAAAGAAACCGAGCGTGAGACCGAAGACGCCAAAGGCGGGCGATCCAACGACGGCTGGTCAATCTCGGACGCAGTCACTAAGAGACTACTGGTTGCGTGGAAGTTGCTGGACGACGGGCAGGTTCAGCGGGCAATGGAATTTGCCGCGCCGGTGCTCGATCAAGTGACTAGATATTCGATCGGCTTTCTTTCCGCTCTCCGCGCGAAGAATTCTGAGGCTGCGGACCAACGATTTGCGTTGCTCCTGGCTCGGGCCCAATTCGATCCGTCCGCCGATGCGAACACCGTCTCGGGTTTGTCTTCCTATGCTTTCACTCCCGGCTTTTATGTGACGTTTAATGCTGATGGGGGGCGGCAGATATACAGGACTGGAATCTTATAATTTTAATCTTCCCAATCTATCTCCGGCGCTGGTTAAGAGGTTCTTTGAAGTAAGCGGTGCCATTCTGCTCAGGCCATCGCCACCCCCCGACCAGGACTTCACCTCTTCGGGCGTCCAAGGGAAGCGAAGGGTTATGGTGCGACTGCTTCCTCTCTTCGATCGGCACGCGCCTGAAACAGCGGCTGCGTTGCGGGCGCACTTCTCTGCCCTGGGGGGCCCCCCAAAAGCTTCGACCAGTTCCTTATTAACCGCCGGCCTCGTCCAGGAAGAAACGGGCAGCAAGGCTCTTGAAACAATGCAGAATGGCGTTGATCGCGCTAAGACTTCGGGCGAGCGCGATGCAATATACGCTGATGCCGCTGTCGGCCTGGCGAGTCAAGGCGACATCCAGGCAAAGGATGTGTCTGACAAAATAGATGAGAGCGGTCTTCGAACCGAGGTGCGTCGATTCGTGGATTTTGAGTTTGTGCGAATATCGATTCGAAACAAGGAAGCGGCGGAAGCGGCCCGGTTGGCCAAGTCCGGGCAGTTGACCCACAGCCAACGCGCCTGGGCTTACACGGAAGCTGCGCGGCTACTAACGAAGTCCGATCGCCCGCGTTCCTTAGAATTGTTGGAAGAGGCCGCGATTGAGGCGCGACGCATTGATGCGAGCACGTTCGACCGGGGGATATTGCTAATCGGAGTGGCCACGCAGTTTTTTCTCGCCGATCGAAATCGCGCCTGGGAGCTGATGGACGAAGCCGTAAAAGCAGCCAACTCGACTGAAAAGTTTACCGGAGCGAGGGATGAGATCCCATTCATTCTGATGACGGCTCGGCACAATAAATTGTTTGCCTTCGGCGGCAAGGAGTACAGTGTTTCAAAAGCTTTCCGGTTGCTCTCCGAGGACGATTTTCATCGCTCAATAGACTTAGCCAAGAGCTTCAAAAACAGCGGACCTCGCGCCACTGCGACACTGGCAATCGCCAGCGCTGTGCTCGATAAATAGGAGTCGCAGGTTAATCCAAAGAGCTTTGGGAGACCCCAATCCCGCACTGAAATCCTCATGTCAAATAATCTCAGGTCCAACATCGAGCTGGGAACGCAAATCCTTATCGCGGTCGCCGTCGTTGTAGCCGCGGGAGTCCTCGTCAAACGAAACATCCTTCCGCATCAGCCAGTTCCTGACAACCGGCCGCGAATTCAAGCGGGAGAAAAACTGAATGTTCCCAATATCGATTGGGCGCAGAATCAGAAGAGCCTGGTCCTCTTTCTGAAGAAGGACTGTTCGTTTTGCACCTCGAGCGCGCCCTTCTACCGGCAGTTGCTTGGAGAGGCGTCAAAACGAAACGTAAAGTCGCTCGCGATCCTACCGGACTCCGATCAAGATGCGCGCGAATATATCTCGTATCTCAAACTTCCCATCGACATCGCCCAAACCGGCGCTTCCCTGGAGCCGTACAAAATAATCGGCACCCCGACGGTGTTGTTTGTGGACCGCCAGGGAATCGTCAGAAACGTTTGGTTTGGTGCTGCTCGCGAGCGCGAAAAAGAAATGCGGGACACGCTTGTTGCATTGTTCGACGCGAAGAACTGATTGCCGCGAAAACTCGATTTCGCTTAAGGCAATGAAGATAGCGAAAACGCGCACCCGCCAAAAAAAACCAGTGCAAACCAGCGACTGTGAACCATGAGGCCGCTGCTCAATGTCTCTAGTTATAACCTGAGCCTCCCAACTGAACACCAGTCCAAATCTCTGCGCCTCCACGACCTCCGTCAATACCGGACATATATTGGTGCAGGTTGTGAAGATGAAATTAATCGCAACCCATCAGCCGCACGTCTATCGGTCGCGCGATTACCAGTAAGAACTAGGCAATCGAGATCCGCTACGTGAAACATACTTCCGGTCTGACACCAAGTCAGGAGATTTAGGTAACGTGTGCGCACTGTCAGGAGAATTACGTAACGAGCTTGACGTGAAACGGACAGAGGCGCTCCTAATGTTTTCAACAGGTTAACGAGAGAATCGTGTCAGCAGATTTATGTAACCGACTGTCAGACACCACCTAAAACTTTCTATTGCACGGGTGAAGCGCAATCCAGCTCTCAAGTTCGCACTTCTTTTCCTTGATGTGGATCGCTTTAAGCTGGTGAATGACACATTGGGACACATCGGCGGTGACCAGTTGCTGGTAGGCATCGCTCGAAAGTTGGAGTCATGTTTGCGCCCGTCAGACACGGTAGCCCGTGTGGGGGGCGACGAGTTTACGATTCTGCTCCAGGATCTTACTGATACCAACGAAGCGGTGAGAGTCGCCGAAAGAATTCATAAGGAACTTGAAACACCAATCAATATCCATGGCCGTGAGGTGTTTACGACCGTGAGTATTGGCATAGCGCCACTTTCACCTCAATACGATCTGCCCGATGAGATTTTGCGTGACGCCGACACGGCGATGTATCGCTCCAAGGCTCTGGGCAAAGCAAGGCACGAAACATTTGACGAAGAGATGCACGACCATTCCAGGAACGTGCTGCAGATAGAAACTGATCTGCGTCTCGCTCATGAACGTGAAGAGTTCTTTGTCAATTATCAACCCATTGTTTCGCTTGAAAATTTTCGCGTCTGTGGCTTTGAAGCGTTAGTGCGGTGGCAGCACCCGGAGCGCGGTTTGATCTCCCCGGCTGATTTCATCCCTATTGCGGAAGAGGGCGGACAAATTCTTCAGATAGGCGAATGGGTCCTGCGGGAAGCTTGCTTACAACTCAAGCACTGGCATGACGCGTTTCCGACGGATACGTCGCTGTACATCACGGTGAATCTCTCACCAAAACAGTTTGCGCAACCGGATCTTGTCGGTCGAGTCAAAGCAATACTCGAGGAGACGGGCCTGGATGCGAGCTTCCTTAAGCTTGAGATCACGGAAAGTGTGCTGATGGACGATTTCGAAGCTGCCGCCAAACTACTGTTCGAGTTGCGCGGGCTGGGAGTCAGGTTGAGCATCGACGATTTTGGGACAGGTTACTCTTCTCTGACCTACCTTCATCGGTTTCCGATCGATACGTTGAAAATCGATCGCTCCTTCGTGATGCGTTTGGACAAAGACAACGTAGAGATTGTGCGAACTATCCTAAGTCTGGCGGAGAACCTCGGCATGGATGTGGTGGCGGAGGGGATTGAGACGCAAGTGCAAATGGGACTGCTTCGAGATCTCGGATGTCAAAACGGCCAGGGTTATCTATTCTCGAAGCCGATGAATGTCGCAGACGCAGATCGAGTTATTGCCGAAACCTACAATCCTCGCGTCGCTCAGGTTGCATAACCATTATTACTGGTAACGGGCGTCACTGTGACCGCGGGCGTCCCGCCCGCAATGAGCGCGTTCAGCGCGAATAATCCCTTACGAGGATCGGCGCGGCTGCCGGCGTGTTGCCGGCGAGATGAACACCCCAGCGTGGCTGCCCCGCCGGGGACACCGCCGCCCGCGGTCCCAGTGATAGCATGACTTTTGAGACCGACAAGACTCTTGTCTCCCGCTTAGGGAGTTGGCGGAGTGGGTGTGCTGCCCGGCGACGCGGAAGAGGTTTGCGGCTTTCGCGTCCGTCGCTCCACGTGACTGGCACTGGTCCATCCAGCCAAACGTGCAGCATCATCGCGAAACGTGTTGCGCACAATCGCATCAAGTTGCCGCTTCGCATCCAGCGCGTCTGCTAGTTCATCGTCAATCGACGCTGTCGCCATCACCTGCGTGCTTACGCCGGTTTGCTGATTGCTCAGCGCCGCCTGGAAATCGGTGATGTGCTCGTTCAAATCATCAATGAACGTTGTCGGCATGGCGAAGCGGATGAAGTCGTTCTGGAGCGGCAAGGCGTCGGCAGCAAATGCCTGTGCTGTGCCCACCATGTCCTGATCAGTCAGAGTGCGCGCAATGCGAAACTTGCTGTCGATCCCTGGCATTGTCCTGGACATGGCTCGTGCGGTCCGGCGAATTCGCTCAAGATCGTTGCGCAACCCCTCGCGGGCGACGGCCTTGGTTGCCGTCCCCTGTCGCGCGGATGTGCTCCCGGATACCTGCTGGGCCAGGTGGTTTGCCAGTTTGGCGACGGCCGCCTTAATTCCGGCAAACAGTTGGGCGCCGAGCGAAGCGGTGGGAAAGAAAGAAATGTTTTCGTCTCCAAAATTGTCCACTCGCATCAACATCTCGTAGCTGCGTAATTCTTTGTCTTCCATTTGAATCTCCTTCATGTGAAAGAAAGGGATTAAACCGGAGAGGTCGTCCCTCGGATTGAATCTTGAACGCGGCTAATCAGAGCCAAGGCTCGGGTGACTGCGTCCTAAAACCTACGCGTACGCTTGCACGCTGTTCCCTTGCTCGCTCGTTTCTGGACAGATGAGAAATCGCATTTTTGCGCCGCTAAAATGAACTTTCACATTGCAAACGTCGTCCGACGCGATGCAAACGCCGTCCGACGCAGTGCAAACGTCGTCCGACGCGTTGCAAATGCCGTCCGACGCGGTGCAAATGTCGTCCGACGCGTTGCAAATGCCGTCCGACGCGTTGCAAATGCCGTCCGACGCGGTGCAAACGTCGTCCGACGCGGTGCAAATGCCGTCCGACACAGTGCAAACGTCGTCCGACACGGTGCAAACGTCGTCCGACGCAGTGCAAACGTCGTCCGACGCGGTGCAAACGTCGTCCGACGCGGTGCAAACGTCGTCCGACGCGGTGCAAACGTCGTCCGACGCGGTGCAAACGTCGTCCGACGCGATGCAAACGTCGTCCGACGCGTTGCAGATATCGTTCGGCGCACTACAGATGGCGTTCGACAGCTTGCGCACGATGGTCGGCGGCCGTCCAAAGCGGTTTCCTGCCTTGGCAATACCGACTTGGGCTCGGTATTCATAAACACCACTCCCCAAAGCACTTCCGGCTGATATTGAACGGCTTTCCGCATTGAATTAGTTGAATCTGAGTTAAGCGGTTGGCTGAGTCAGCGAGTACGCAAGGAAGCAGGCTCGTGAGATTTCAGCCTCTAACTAGAGCGGCCCGAACTTACGCCAAGTGAAATCATGCGTCAATCAGGGAAAACCTGATCTGCAGTAGGGAAAAGCCTGAGGAGGCAACGGTAGAGAGGCCCGACGCAGCCCTCAGCCAGGAGCGCAATATTAATGGGCCGGGGTCACTCTCATTAGTCTTAAAAGACAGCTGATTCTGTGATCAATTGTAGCTGTTGGTGGCGACAATTTCTTGCAATCTTAAGTGCGCAGGGAATGATGAAGCCGGCGCGACAATTAGCTTGGGCGCATGCAAGGTTCTATGCAAGACTTTTGTTGACGCCTGATTATGGCTGTGTTATAAGCAGCCCGCTACTAACGTCTACTAACCAGACCGTCTCAACCTCAGGAGGACAATCAAAGTGAAGAGAATCTTTAAATACGCGCTTAGCGCGTTTGGCGTTATGGTCTTGTCTTTGTCGCTCGCAGGCGTTGCAGCGGCTCAGTGCACTATGGAAACGAGTGACGAGTACACGTGTTACGTCACTTCTCAGGACGCCAATTACTGTTATTACACCTGCTACTGCAAAGTTAACAGGCCAGACTGTATTGGGGCTCTAATCGCGGATGGCTTCACAATCGTCTAAGGAAAGACAGGGGTTCGTCTCGGTAAATCGTTTCGGATCTTTGTTGCCTTAGAGGAGCAAGTGTTGCCTGAATCTACCGGGGCGACAGTCGCGTTCGCTGCTGTCGCTCCGATTCAAGTCCAGTATGTCATGCCTGGCAAGGGGGGACCTGATTTGCCGCGAGTTGGAACCTTAACCGCTCTCTTCATACTTCTTCTGTCTTTAACTGCTTTTACCGGGCAATCTCAAGGCCAGCCGACCAGTGTAGACCCGCGGACGATAACACCTAACCAGCCCGCGTCGGAGTTATATTCAGATAAACTGTCGCTGAAAATTACGCTGATGAATCTGCCGGGTGCGAAGCAATCAGCGAGCTATTGGCAGGCCGAATACAAGGTTTACTTCGTTCCCGAGGCGGATTTTACAAGAATAGTTCGCCAGTTGCGGAAAGAAGGGAAACATCGCGAACTGAAACCGGAATACTTTCCAAATAAAACGCTGCTTGCTGAAGGAAGTTTGAAAAAACACAAGTTAACTACGCTTCCGGAACGGACGTTTATTCGAGACGGCATTGAGTTCAGGCGTAAGATACCTGCCGCACAGCAGACATCATTTTCCAGCATCCTCAGTTTTTATTCCGTCAAGATCTACGATGATGAACTAAAGAAGAGCATCTACCGCTCGGACGTTTCCATTGTGCCTCCGTTTGACGACGACTCCAGCGATAGAAGTAGTTTCCGGCCGCGCTCATATCTATATCTCAATTTCTATGTCGCCTCTGAGGGCTCTCTCAATACATCCAATAGGAAGAGTGCAAGCGAGACCACCGACTGGAAGCCAAACTGAAGCGAAGCTCAATGTTCCACCGGGTAGCAATATGTCCACTCCTGGCCAGTTAGACGATGCCTTAAGCCCTGGATCCGATTTGGACCCAGCCTCTAAACCTGCGGGAAAACAACGAAGTTTGAGAACGGTTTGGATTATTAGTCTGGCTGTTTTCTTCGTGCTGGTCTTCTGCGGTGGCTTTGTATTCTTTTACGTCCGTAACCAGCAAACGTCGGCTGCGTCGAGTACGACTAAGTCCAAGACGCCCCACCCGCTTCCCGAAGCGAAGTTGGTTGACGAGTCTAATCAACAGCTGCCAGATTCCGAACTGAGGCATGGAAGGCTTTTTCTAGTGTTCGTTACGGCCGCGTGCGATGCGTGCATGAAAGAGTCAGAGTTCCTGAAAACCCTTATCGAAAAACATAACAAAATACCGTTCTACGGAGTGGTCTCATTTGGCGATAAGGATATTGCTTTACGCGAGGCAAAAGACAAGTTTCCGTTCAAGGTCTTCTATGATGAACGGTTTCAACTCGCCGGACCTTTGGGGATATCGCGTGTGCCTGTCAAGCTGTATGTTGAGGACGGAGTGATCAAGAAAGCCTGGGGAGGCGCAACAGTCAGCGATCAAGCGAAGGCCGATTTCATTAAGTGGCTCGATGATCTTGACTAAGCTCAATCTGCAATTGGTTTATAGAGTTATGAAAGACAACACCATTCGCCTGGTTCTATTTGCTGCGCTCCTCCTGATCGGACCGCGAGCGGTGGCCCACAATTTTTCGCAGCCGCAGCAGGATAAAGCCAAACAGACGAAGACGTCGCCTGAAGCGGAAATGCGCGAGCAGCAGAAGCAGCAGCAGATTTTGAGAATACTGGCCGTATTGCGAACCACTGGTGATGGGGCTAAGGACTGGGACGATGCGGCGGCGGCGACCAGAACCCTGGCGCAAATTGCCGATCTGATGTGGGACTTCGATTCGGAAGCGGGGCGTGATTATTTGACCAGGGGTTGGGAAACGGCGCGCCGTATTGACTACCCAAAACAGCAGGAAAGATCAGCCTTCCGAAACACGTCCTCGCGAACCGACTCTGCTCGCGAAGTGATGATGGTGGCCAGAAAGCGAGCACCAGAGCTGGCAAAGAAATGGCTCGAGCAGATGGTGCAGGATGTTGATTCGGATCGAGCCAACGATCAACGGGGCACCTTTGATGATCGCACCACGCGAAGTGCGGTTTTGCTTCAGATGGCGATGCAGGTCGTCGGCCAGAATCCGGAGGCCGCGGCTGCTATGGCGATCGAGAGTCTTACTGATGGCGTTTCTTTTGGCTTCCAGGAAGCGCTGCTCAGGATCCAGGAGCAGGACTTTGGACTGGCCCAGAGAGTTTTTCGGGCTGCGCTTGCCAGACTTCGAACGGTAGGCATGGTGGATCCCAACGAACTCCTGATCCTGAATGCCTATCTCTACACGCCGGGACGCACTATGGCAACTAACACCGGCGATAATCCGAATCAGATTCAACTGGCTGTCGGTCTGAACCAACCTCGAATCACGGCTGCCGCGCAGTTAAATCCCGCACTTGCCGTCGAGTTCCTGACGATCGCCGCGGATTTACTTCTCTCGGCCCCATCGCCGTCTACCACTTCCGATCCGCAGTTGACGAGCCGAACGCAAATCTCTGCCATAACATCGATAATTGGCAAAGTCGCGCAGATTTCTCCAGAAAAGGGCGCGATGCTTGCACAGCGCCTGCAATTGCTCACGGCTGAAGCGAAGTTTACATCGGAGCCATCTAAGGCCCCTGAAGGAGAGCTTGAAACCCGGCGTGGCGAGACCGCAAGTGAGTACAACGAGCGCCGCGTGGACTATCTGGAAAAGCTTGCCGAACAGGAAAAGACAACTTTGAGCCGCGACATCGCATACGCCAAGGCTGCCTTGGCGGCGACAGTTGATAGCCATCAACGCGGCCGGGACATCGCCGGCAAGATCGACGATAAGGATCTTCGCGAAAACGTGCGAAATAGCATCGTCTATCGAGCTACCCTGCGCTTCATCAGCCTGAATGATCTTGATCGAGCCTACGACCTAACTTCGAAGAACACAGATGTCGTGCAAAGGGCCGCCAGTCTCGTGGTTGGTGCGCAATCATTGTTAAGTGCCAAAGATACTACTCGTGCTGCTCAATGGCTGCAGGAAGCGCGGGCCTTGATCAGACGGGTTGACCCCGACGAGAGTTCAGTGCGAGTCGCGTTTGGGGTTGTCTCGGGCTACGGAAAGTTTGACAGCTTGATCGCGTTCGACGCTCTATCAGAAGCAATTCGGATGATGGACAAAACGAAGCTAACCCCTGGAGATCCAGATCGAGCTCCTTTGTTACAAAGGTTTTCCGGACTGGATATGCCTGACTTTACTTCTGGTACTGCAGGATTCAGTTTGAAGGCAGCCATCGGCGGGTTCGGATCAAAGGATTTTGAAGCCGTGCTTGACGCCATTAACAGGATCACTCACAAGGATCTTCGCGGCGTGGCAACGCTGGAACTCTGCCGAAAATATCTGACATCTGCCGGACCATCGCCAACGATCTGACCCGTGTGCTTTCCCTGGATATCCCGGTTAACCGCATCCCCAAAAAAGATTAATAAGATCGGCCGCTAGATTCGCAGTCGGATGCCGCAGCGCTTAGGAATGCTGGCGTCGCATTGAAGGATTGGAGGCGGCGTTCGGAATCGAACCGATGAATAAAGGTTTTGCAGTCTTGGCGAAGCTGTTTGCGCAAGTTCAGCCGTGTTCCCTTGTGTCTATTCTTATTAGGGTTTTCGTCATTTCAAGTTTGCTTGTGATCGCCTAAATTCAGGTCTATCTCGACTGGTAGGACGATCGAAGTCAGAGCAAGTATCCCCAGCGAGGTATCTGGTCTGAGTTTGGCTTGACTTTACCAGCCTGAGCGGTCCTTATGTTCGCTACCGCACATAAAACCTTGACTTGGCAAGTGCTGGAGTCTACAGTCCTCTCACCCCCGATTTAACGTTCGAATTTCTAATACTAGCGCGAAACGGCTCAAGCAGCTTAAACCCGCCTTAGCGTTATTCTGACGAGCGCCTACCTTAGATACCTTGAGGGCTGCCCGTGAGTGGAAATCTGTCTGGCAAGCTAATCCTGGTGGTGGACGATCACGATGTCAATCGGGAACTACTGTCGATCTACCTGGGTAGTTGCGGTTACAACGTGATTGAGGCAAGCAATGGTGTCGAAGCTGTGAGGATAGCTACCAGCGAAATGCCTCACTTAATTATTATGGATCTTTCGATGCCCGTCCTGGACGGGTTCGAAGCTGCTCGGCTCATGCGTGAAGTGCCGGTGATTTCGCAAGTCCCGATTCTGGCCTACACCGCTCATGATTCCTGCTCGCATCGCGATCAGGCGATGAGGGTCGGCTTCAATGAATTTCTCACCAAGCCGGTTGACTTCACAGAACTGGAGGCAGTGATTGAGAGGTTCCTCAAGGCTGCGTAGCGAGCGCGGCGCTAAAAGCGGCTGGCGGAAATGTGAAGTACACCGACTACGCAGCTATGGGTCATGGTCATGCAGGCCCTTTCCCCGCCTACACCTCAGAAATAGACAAAGGCCTAACTGATCCAGACTTCATAGCGTGGCTGTTTTCACAACGGCTTGCAAAACGATGATGCTGATTACGTCTTTATCAAGCGTCAATGAATAGTTTTGAAGACCTCAGACGTGGAAGAGGTACCTCGCTGGCCTCGTCATCGCCCCCGCGTTAGCGAACCAAAACGGCGCGGAGTTCACAACACATCCACATGATAAGCGCAAGATGATGCAACAAATGCGCGGGCATTCCTTGGATGAGGTGAGGACTACCCTGCTGCATTAGGTAAGTTGGTCCTCGCCTTGAGGACAAGTAGCTAGGAGCCTACAAAAAAATCGGAGAGGCCGGGTTTGTCCGGCCTCAATCGATTGGGTAGAGGTTGGAGGGGCAGTAATGCTAAGTCTTTTCTCCTATCCGCGTGAATATTTCTCTTATTGCGCCGGCGGCTCCTAAAACGGGAGAAGTTTGCGCTGGCATGAAGATTACCCTGGCGTTCTCTGACCTTGCCATGTCTCGAAGCCCTTCAATATAGCGGAAAGTAATCAGGTAGTTCGCGGGGGCGCTCACCTTTTTCCCTGTTCGCTCGGCGAGAGTGTTTTCCCTAGACACTTCGTCGGTTTCTCGCAAATGAGACTGAGCCATAGCTTCGGTAATGCGGGCGATGGCTTTCGCTTCGGCATCGGCCGCAAGCATGCGAGACCTTGCCGCTCCTTCCGCCCGCAGGATGGCCGAGGTTTTGCTCCCCTCTGCGCTCGTGATGGCCGCTTGCTTCTCGCCCTCTGCTCGAGTGATGGCAGCTTGGCGCTCGCCTTCTGCCTGGAGGACGAGCGCGCGACGGTTGCGCTCGGCCGTCATTTGCTTCTCCATGGTCACTCGCACGTCTTCCGGCGGGTTTATGTTCTTGACGTCCACTCGCAATACTTTGACGCCCCACTTGTCCGTCGCCTCGTCCAGGATGAGGCGCAACTTGCCGTTGATCTCCTCCCGCGAGGAGAGGCACTGGTCCAAATCCATGTCTCCCATGACACTGCGCATGCCCGTAACCGTCAGTTGGACAATGCCGCCAATCAGATCAACCACCTCGTAGACGGATTTCAGAGGGTCTGTAATCTGCCAATAGACCACTGAGTCCACGTCTATCTGCACGTTGTCCTTCGTGATGGCGGACTGCAGAGGCATGTCGATAAACTGTTCTCGTAGGTCGATTGATTGAGCGGGGCCTAGACCCTGCCAGAAGACTCCGCGCGGCTTATCCATGAATGGGACGAAGAGGTGAAGGCCGCTGTCGGCCAACTTGTGGAACCTGCCGAGTCGCTCGACGATCATCACAGTCGCTTGCGGAACGACACGAATAGTCTTAGCGGCGACCATCAGCATCGCAGCAGTCAGGAACAAGAAAAATAAAACGAGACTAAGCTCCATCTTCGTAGAATGTCTGCTTTCGTCGCGCGTGCTCAGCAACTTTCACCGCTACGCGTAAGACGTCTCAACTTAACGTATATCGACTCCGAACGATACGGGCAAAGACTCGAGCCCGCGCAAAATCATGCTCGGACGCCAGCGTAGAGATTCGGTCGCAACGCTTAGATGCAGATCCGGCATCCGCCGCAAGAGTGTGTTGATGGCAATCGCTCCTTCCAGCCGGGCGAGTGGCGCTCCCAGGCAAAAGTGAATGCCCTGCCCAAAAGCCAGATGCTTGTTTGGCTCTCGTGCAATGTCCAACTCATCCGGGTATTCGAAAACACTTTCGTCCCGATTGGCAGATCCGATTACTCCTAGTGTCATGCCACCTCGTGGGATGGTGACTCCGTGAAGGCTCAGATCATCGCGCGCGTAGCGTTCTGTCGACATGAGCACAGGAGACGTGTAACGAAGCAATTCCTCAACTGCAGTTTTGATCAGTCCGGGCTCTCGACGGAGTTTATTCATCGCATCGGGGTGCTCCAAAAGGGTCAGCATCCCATTTCCAATTAGGTTAACAGTCGTTTCATGTCCCGCGATGAGCAATAGGAAAACCATCGCCAGCAACTCGTCCTCGCTCAACTTATCACCGGCCTCTTCCGCCTGGATTAGCGCGGTGGCCAAATCATCTCGCGGATCCCCGCGTCGCGTTTTGAAAAATTGACGTAGATAACGAACAAACATCCAAACATTCGGGATCACTCGCAGCGTGGCTTTTGGCGATGTAAGAGAAACGACGGCCTTTGACCATTTGTGAAATTTATGGTGGTCCCGAGCAGGTACACCAAGGATTTCAGTAATGATTGTCATCGGCAGAGGCAGCGCGTAATCCTTAATTACATCCATTTCACCTCTGGATATTGCTCGATCTAACAGTTCATCCGCCAAACTTTGAACCCGGTCGCGCATCCGCGCGATGAGGCTGGGTGTAAAAGCTTTGTGGACCAGAGCCCGCAAACGCGTGTGATCGGGAGCATCCAAATCAAGCATATTGCGTTCCAGCGGACGGAACATCGGTGGCACCCAAGGCGTCTTACGAAGCTGTTCCGGAGTCATTGCAGTGCGCCGGTTTTTCACGAAGCGTTCATCCTTCAGCAAAGCCGCGACGTCTGCGTAGCGAGTGATGAGCCAGACGGGAGTTTTGTCAGGAAGCCAGGTGAGGCAAACGGGTTGTGAAGTTCGCAACTGAGCAAAGAATGTGAACGGATTAGCCTTGAACTCACGGCTAACAATGTTCGGTTGTTTGGTTGTAGTCACTCTACTCCCTGCCAGTCATTATGCGCCTTGTCGCGCTCGCACGCTTGCAACTTAGTGGGCCGCCTGCCTCACGTTTACACTCATAGGGCAGCGGAAGGTCAGTTTGCTTCAACCGTCGCTTTGCGGGCCACCGTATCCTGAACAACCTGTGAGTTTGTCAGCTCTCGTGCTGTGGCGGATAATGAAGCCAGCAGGAACAAAGTCAGCAGCAGCAGTATGAGCAGACAACTCTCAATAAATTTTCTCTGTATCCTAAACATTATCCCACCTCCGAATCTGCACGAAGTAAATCTGATAAAGTCGCCGAATAAATAGCCGCGGCTGCCTCATTGCTCCGCACGCCCAAAAATAATTGCTGCTATGACGAATCCGCCGAGAACGAACGAAGCACTGCCGACCAGCTTCAAGCGCCGAACTGCATAGGCAACACCGCACTGCGCGAAACGCTGATGCCACTGCCAGGGAACTGCGAAAAGAACGATGGTAGTCACCCCGAGAATCCAGCCAAAAATGGCAAAGAAGTTGGAAAACAACATCTGCGGTGCATACACCACGATAGCCACACCCGAGATCAGACGGAACACAAGCTCCAGGTAGTGAGTAAACGCAGAGCTGGCAAAGCCGCCGAGAAAGTGTTTGGCTTGCGCAGGTGACAGCAACATGAATAGGGCAAAGTCGATTAAATAGAGCCCCGTAAGCCACACTATTATTGAAGTAAGCAGGTCTATCATCGTCGTATTGGAATGGGTCTCTCACCCAATCTTGCAAAGATCTTCTGACGCCACGATGCCACCAGCGTCGGGCGGCCCAATCTCTTTCGTGGCAGCAACCTCGCTGGCATAGAGCAACTTGAGAAATGGTGGAGCAATCACTGTCGTGGCCACCGCCATGAACAAGACAACGCCGTACAGTTCTGCTCCTATAACTGCGAGGCTTAAGCCAATCTGAGCCACGATGATTCCCACTTCGCCTCTTGGCACCATTCCCATCCCAACTTGTCCTGCGCGTCTCATTCCGAGGTTGAATGCGCCCAACCCGCAACCTAACAACTTGGTCACAATCGCGACCAGAGTTACCAGCATGCAAAGGACGATCACCGATGACGAACGAAAGACGCTAAGACTAAGCTGCATGCCAATGTTGACGAGAAAGAAGGGAACCAAAAATTCCGTCACTCCACTCGTCTGTCTGTGCATCTTTGGATTGTCTTCGGCTGCTTCCGCCAGGGCCATCCCGGCGAGAAAGGCGCCAATGATCGCGGCCACTCCGATGTAGGACGCCGCGACTGATAGACCAAGACAGAGCACCAGTCCAAAGATAAAGATCCCCTGCCCACTACGCATGCGTTTAACACTAGGCGCCACCCGAGTAACGACAGGCGCTCCTATCAAAGCCACAAACGCGGTAAATGCGATCGCCAGACCTGCGGTCGTAAGAATCTCGAGGTAATTAACTGTACCAGCTGCCATGCTCGACACTATCGCAAGCACCAATAGGCCAAGGATGTCGTCGATGACTGCAGCACCGAGAATGATTCGAGCGGTGGGAGCATCGAGCAATCCCATTCCAGACAACACGCGCGCTGTAATGCCTACGGAAGTCGCAACCATTGCGGTACCGACGAAAAGCGCTTCAATGCTCGTACTACCCCACGCCCGCATAAGTAGCCAACCACCAAGCATTGGCGCCACGACACCCAGCACTGCTACAACCGCAGCTTGCTTTCCAACTTTGAAGATCGCCGCGGGTTTAGTTTCAAGCCCGACCGTAAACAGTAGGAAGATGACGCCAATCTCAGCCAGCAGACTTGTGATTTCTGACGGAGCCGCCCAACCGAGAAGACTCGGTCCGATAACAACACCGGCCAATATTTCGCCCGCCACCGCTGGTTGACGGAGTCGCTCGAACAACTCAGCCATTAACTTTGCCGCGACAAGCATTATGAAGAGAGTCAAAAGAACTCTCGTATCACCTCCCGTCGCAGTGGCTAGAAAATAATTCATGCTCATCCTTCACGCGGACAAACCAACCTCGAAGCGGTTCGGGGCGTTCTATCTGTCATCAGTAAATTCTGAACCGGCCCGCGACTCCGCCAGCGCATCCTCGGCTGAGTCGTTAGGATTTCTTCGCATCGGTATTCAGCAGGCCCTCGACTCAGCAGCATTCGAACCACTTCAGCTCCAGTCTTGCCCAGCTCCTTCGCGAGGTTATCGATTTCCCTAAAAGTTGCGAGGCACCTTTGCTCCGACGTTTACTCCAAAGTCGCTTTGTATTTTCGTTTTCCCCTGATTTCCATATCCAGCTTCCTGCCTAAAAATTCGTATTGCTACCACCCAGCACTCGCCGCAGCTCACTGGCCCTGGACCACGGCGAGCAGGGTTGGCTCTCCCACTTGTGGCCTCACACCCTGGGGTTTTAATGTCGGCCAAAAGTGAGCGGAGTTCAAAATATCAAACTGTTAGTCCTCCGATAACCATGATGGCTATTAGTGTGAAAGATTGCAGTATTACTCATTGGATTGCTTCTCGTTCGCCTGAGAGTCAGGCGCGCTAGTCTTGGATAGACCTGGCTCCGCACACAAAGCAAGTAGCATGTCGCGGAGATCCGAGACCATTCTTATCGAGGTTGTTCTAGACTAATCGAGGCGGGGCCCGGCCAGGAGGCTGTGAGGCCGATGCACACGTAAAGAGAGAAATCGGAAAGCCAAGTTCAGAAGCAACTCCGGTATAGCTTGGAGGTAAAAAGCCAGCTTTTGGAGTCGAGGCTACACGTTGAGACTGAGCTTCTCGGGCGTCACGATTTTGTTTTTGGCCCATCATCGGGACGCGAAAATTGTCAGCTTCCGCTGGAGATGGGATCCGTGATGCTTTATCGCGTTGATTCTCTCGCGGGTTTTGTGCGTCGAGCTCCGTTACAACAGGCAGAGGAAGGAAACTGGGTCCTACATTGTTGGAGACGCACAAAGAAATGAGGGCCGCCAAAACCAAAAACGCGCGAGCCTTAGAGAATCTCGATATGATTAATTGAAGGGCCATCCTATTGATCACGAAAATTCTACCAGAAAGAGTTGCGTTCGTTGAAGTCAATTCACGTCTAATTCACCTCTATTGATACTGACTCCACTGATACTGAGGGATCTTAGTCCCATTTCCAAAAGGCTCTCCGACTACTTGCTCTCCATGTTCTCGGACCGACGGATTAGATTTCCTGTTAAGTCGGCATTACTTAAGTCGTACGAAACGATACGAACCAGTACTTACCGAAGCAGTCGCAAAAATATCGCTTCGTCTGGATTTAGGAAAATGGTTAGCCGTCCAAAGTCAGCAACATTCAAGCAGGTTGGAAACGTGATCTAGTCATCCTTACATCATCGCACCAAGGGAGACCGATCGGCTCATGACCACACGGCGAGAACTATGCCTTTGCTTAGAGTAACTGCGCGGAATGGAAACGGATTTCAAGCTGCTCCAACGGTACGCAACCCATCACATTGACGATCTTGGCAGCATCGAATCGGTCAAACTGCCAACCGAGCATCAATCGTAACACTTGATTGCCACGAAACACGGGATTTTCGGTGCTTTTCAGAATTTGCGTAGGTGGCACGCCGCTCGCCATAGCCGAGCGGACCGCAGTACGTGTGGGTCTCGATCTTTTATCAACGAATCACCGATAAGAGCCTTTTCCGCGCGAAAGCCGGGACGGGCATGCACTTACCAGCCTAAATCAAGCGATATGGCAGTGGGAGTTCCCGAAGGAGTCAGATAATGAAGTCCTCAAGACATTTTAGCCGCCCCGCGTTAGCGATGGTCCTATCGCTGACACTCATGTTGGTCGCTTTGCCATTAGCTGTTGGGACGAGCGCAAACTCCAGCGATAAACCCTCTGGTAAATCAAAGCCGGACAAGGTTTCAAAGAATCTGAGTGACCGAATAAAGGGTTCGCAGTCCGCCAGTGAAACAGTCTCAGTGATCCTGCAACTGAAGGAAAAACCGAAGGGCGAACTTAAGGCTCTGCTCAAACGCAATGGCATTA
The DNA here is from genome assembly GCA_963724185.1 of Pyrinomonadaceae bacterium. Lineage (GTDB taxonomy): Bacteria > Acidobacteriota > Blastocatellia > Pyrinomonadales > Pyrinomonadaceae > PSRF01. The sequence continues at coordinate 2,751,702 of CAVRTN010000004.1, forward strand.
AGGTCAAAGGCGATTTCGAAAGCTTCAACTCCATGGCCGCCGATCTACCAGCCGACGTGGTCGAACAGCTCGCCGCGTTCGAGGAGGTCGATATTGTCGCTGAGGATCAGGAAGTGAAATTCCTCGGATTCGTTGAAGGCGCTACCGGCGCGCGGGAAATGCGTGGGCGCAACGGAAATAGCGGCCTTAAAGGCAAGGATATGAACATCGCGGTGCTCGATTCCGGGGTGGACAAAGACCACCACGGTGTTAACGACATCGCTTTCAGCAAGGACTTCACCGGTGAGAACCGGGTAGATGATCCGTACGGCCATGGTACTCATGTGGCTTCGTTGGCCGCGGCTCCGGAACATATCGGCCACGGCGCCTACACGGGCGTAGCTCCAGAGGCGAAGATCATCAACCTGCGCGTGCTTAACTCTGAGGGCACTGGCTCAAGCTCCAATGTTCTGAAAGCGTTGCAGTGGATATTGGCGCCCGTTGACCCGACAAAACCGGCCGGCGATAAAAACCATCAAAAATACCGTATTCGCATTGTCAACTTGAGCATCGGCGCGCCGGCCATCAATTCTTACAAGGTGGATCCTCTTTGTGTCGCAGTGCGAAAACTGGTTGACGCTGGCATCGTTGTGGTAGCTGCCGCCGGAAATGACGGCACGAACGGAACTGGAGCCAAGTATTACGGACGCATACACGCTCCCGGTAACGAGCCATCCGCGATCACAGTTGGAGCGTCCAACACATTTGAGACGGAATCGCGGCATGACGACGTAGTCACGACGTACAGCTCCCGTGGACCGACGCGGAGCTACCAAACAGTCAACGGCCGCCGCGTTTACGATCACATCATCAAGCCTGACCTCGTCGCGCCTGGTAATAAGCTAATCGGAGCACAGGCTGTTGAAAACTCCATCGTTAGAGGCTACCGCCAGCTCGAAGTCACCCCAGCGAGCAACCCAAATCACAAGGTGATGCAGATGAGCGGAACCTCAATGGCGACGCCAACAGTTGCGGGAGCGGTTGCAGTATTGCTCCAGGCTAATCCCAAGTTGACGCCCAATATGGTGAAGATGATTCTTCAGTATACGGCGCAACCGCTGAAAGGCTACAACACGTACGAGCAGGGCGCGGGCCAGCTCAATATTGATGGCGCCGTGACGCTTGCGAAACTGATCCGCACGGATCTTACCAGCCAAACGACCCTCGGAACGCCGATGCTGGTGCCGGGGGCGGCGGTTCCTTCGCCCTATTCCACGCTTGCAGGATACAGGTTTCCCTGGTCCCGAGGAGTGCTGCAGAACCAGGGCTACGTCACCGGAACTAATTTGATTAAGAAATATCAGCGGATTTACAAGCTCGGCGCCGCATTTGGCACAGGCATCATGATTTCAGACGGCATCATGATCTCGGACGGCATTATGATTTCGGATGGAATAATGATTTCAGACGGCATCATGATTTCGGACGGAGTGAAGATGGGTGGTGGCTCGTTCTTCATTAACGGCATCATGATCTCGGATGGCATCATGATCTCCGACGGCTTCGCGCTCGCCGACGGCATCATGATTTCAGACGGCATTATGATTTCAGACGGCATCATGATCTCAGACCATGTCTGGGGGACGTCCGTTCTAATTAACGGTGACAATACGAAAGGGATGGGTGCTGTATACGATGATGGCATAGAGCCGTAACGTTTTCCGTTGCGTTTTCCCGAATCTTTGCTTAATGGAGACCAAAATGGCCGCACCTTCAGGCACAACCGTCAGTCAATTGCTGGTCACGCCGATTGCCGACGAGCACCGCGAAGAAGCATTGGCCTTTCTTTCCAGGCGTCCTTTGCAGACGGTGATTATGGGTGGCTTGCTTCGCGATTACGGCGTCACGGTTCCCACCCCGCGCGGATCGTTCTACGGCTGTCGCGATCGACTGGGCGAGCTCGAGGGAGTAGCTCTCATCGGTCGGGCTACAATGTTCGAAGTTAGAGCCGGTAGGGCGCTGGTCGCCTTCGCGGAATTGGCGCGTAACACACCTGCAATAGAAATGGTAATGGGTGAAGAAGAAGAGCTAAGACAGTTCCTCACTCATTACGTTTCGAGGAGCCGTGGCCCTAGACGATATTGCCGTGAGTTGTTTTATGAGTTTACGCCACGCGCTAAGAACGCAGACTCGAAAGTGCAACTGCGGCGCGCGACATTAGACGACCTGGATCAGATCGTTTCGGCCCATGCCCAGATGGTGGTTGAAGAGTCGGGGGTCAATCCGTTGAGCACCGACCCTACAGGTTTTCGAGAACGATGTGCGCGCCGCGTCCGCCGTGGACATGTGTGGACCTTGTTGGAGAAAGGAGAATTGGTTTTCAAAACTGACGTGGTTACCACGACACCCGAAGCGGCGTACATCGAAGGCGTGTGGGTCAGGCCTGATCGGCGCAGCGCAGGACTTGCCCGCCGCTGCTGGACTGAGCTTAGCAAGGCATTACTCAAAGAGTGGCCTACCTTCTGCGGATTCGCCAACGCCGAAAATCCGGCCGCCAAAACGTTCTACGAAAAAATGGGTGGCGTGTTGGTGGGCCGATACGATAAGGTATATCTGTAGTCAGTTCGGTCCGCCGACCCTGCATTCCTGCTCTCATCCCGTCCTTTCATTCGCCGGAACAAAACTAGCCCGCAGACAAGTCGAACAGAGTATTGTGAACAGGCAAGCCATTCAAAAGCTTTACTTGTGGACCATCCCCGTGACGGGCGCAGTCGTGTGTTCTTATTTGCTCTTTCAGTTGGATAGATCGCAGATCGACATTCGGTTTTTGATGCTCGCGGTAGTCACGCTTTGCTTTGGTTCGCGACTCGGGATTGAGTTTTCAAAGCATCGCGTTCAGATTACCGTGTCTGATAGTTTCATCTTCCTCACGCTATTACTCTACGGAGTTGAATTGGCTGTGTTGTTAGCCGCGGCTGAAGCTTTTTGCTCTTCGTTTCGTTTTACAAAGACCTGGCTGATTCGATTCTTCAACGGCGGCCTGCTCGCAGTCGCCACTTTCGTTACCGGTTCGGTGTTGACTCTTATTTTCGGTTCACCCGTAACGCTTAGTAGTGGCCAATTGTCGGGAACATTCGTCGCGGCTTTAGGGGTCATTGCCTGCGTGCAGTTCTTTGTCAATTCCAGTTTGCCGGCTCTGCGGCAGTCGCTGAAATTGAATCTGCCATTCGCGCAAGTGTGGAAACAGCATTATCTCTGGACCTCGATCACTTACTTCGCCGGAGTCTCAGCCGCCGGCGTTACCGCTAAGCTGATCAATGGCAGCGGCTTCTATGCGTTTGTGATAATGATTCCCATCATCTCAATCATCTACTTCACCTACCAGACATATCGCAAACAATTGCAGGCGACAATCGCGCAAGCAGATCAGGCCCAACGTCACGCCGAGGAACAGAAAGCGATCAGCGAAGAACTGCGAAAGAGTGAAGAACATTTTCGCGGAGCGTTCGATTACGCAGCAGTGGGGATGGCCCTGGTCGGAACTGATGGCCGGTGGCTTAGCGTCAATCATGCACTTTGCCGCCTGGTTGGATACTCGGAACAGGAACTGCTGACAACAGATTTTCAGTCTATTACTCATCCGGATGACCTGGGGGAAAATCTGGCAGAGCTTTATCAAATGCTCGAAGGCAAGATGGTCACAAGCACCCGTGAGAAGCGATACATTCACAAGGAGGGACACGTCGTCTGGGCCACAGTTAGCTCGTCGAGCGTGTTCGGCGAGCAGGGAAAACCTCTGCATTTCATCGTTCAAGCTCAGGACATCACCGAGCGAAAGCGTGCTGAGGGTCAACTCCATCGCGCCGCGTTCTATGACGGGCTGACCGAATTGCCCAATCGGGTTCTGTTTACCGATCATCTGCAATTGTCTCTCGCGCGCGCTGAAAAGGATCCCAATCACTTGTTTGCGGTGTTGTTCCTCGACATTGATCGGTTTAAGAATATCAATGACAGTCTGGGTCATGAGGTAGGCGACCAATTGCTCACCGCAGTTGCGGGTAGGTTGCAAAATTGCGTTCGGCCTGAAGACACGGTGTCACGATTTGGCGGCGATGAGTTTGCTGTGCTGCTCAACGGCGTGATGGATGTGGCTGATGCGTCAGCAATAACAGATCGGATATTGCGCGAGATCGAAGCCCCATTCAGGCTGAGCGGTTACGATGTGTTCACGAGCGCGAGCGCCGGCGTGGCACTTTCAACTATCGGATATGTGTCCACCGCAGAAATTCTTCGCGACGCCGACACCGCAATGTATCGTGCGAAAGAGGAAGGGAAGAACCGCTTCGAGATGTTCGACAAGGTCATGCACTCGCGGGCCATTCACCGCCTTCAGTTGGAAAGCGAACTACGTCAAGCACTGGAACGCCGAGAATTTGAGGTTTACTACCAACCGATCATCGATCTTGAAGCTAATGTCCTCTCGGGTTTCGAGGCGCTTCTTCGCTGGCGTCATCCGGAACGCGGCTTGATACCACCGAACGATTTCATTCCCCTGGCAGAGGACACAGAGCTGATTATTCCAATCGGGCAATGGGTTCTGGAAGAGGCTTGCCGCCAGACGCGAGCTTGGCAGCTTCGACACGGCGGACACACGCCGCTCACGATCAGCGTTAACCTCTCAGGCAAACAGTTCAAACAACCTGATCTGGTTGATCGAGTAAAACAGGTTCTCTATGCAACAGGCCTTGACGCGACTGCGTTGCGACTCGAGATTACGGAAAGCATGATCATGGAAAACGCAGACGCCGCCACGGGTATGCTGCGGCAACTTCGCTCCATAAATGTTCAACTGAGCATCGATGACTTCGGCACTGGATACTCATCGCTGAGCTATCTCCACCGATTTCCCGTTAACATACTTAAGATCGACAAATCCTTTGTCAGCCGCATGTCGATGGACGAGGAAAGCATGGGGATCGTGGAAACGATTATCACTCTGGCTTCCAAACTTAGAATGAACGTCGTTGCCGAGGGGATCGAGACTTCGGAGCAAAGTGAGAAGCTCAAAGCGTTAAAGTGTCAGTACGGACAAGGTTATTTGTTTTCCAAGCCCGTACCCTCAGACGTGGCTGAACAACTGGTGATGGACGACGCGCAGCTGCGCGGGATTGTCACTGATGCGGTAGTGGAGTCGCCTGGTCAGACGAATCTCCAGTCTTCGCCATACGCAATGTAAAGGAACTGCGATTCCTCACTAGACCGGTAACTTGGACCAGCCGTCTGGAAGTTGTTGAGAGGTTGCGGGCGGAGGGTGGGGTTCCAAACCCAAACGTCACTATTGATAGTGGTTCAGTTGATCGACGCCAGAGTTTTTCCTATTCATGGTTTCGCTAATTCCGGAGCGCTTAGAACTCCTCTGCTGAGCCGTAGACTGGGATAGCAAACACTCGTTTCCTGCTTTCGTAAATTTCCAATTTGTATTCGTTGCTCGGCGACAACTCATGAGGACGATGAATAAAGGTTTTCTGAACTTCGTGAGGACTGTTATGCAGTTTTAGTAATGCCGAGCACGCTTTTAGCTGAATTTTCCGCCACTTCGCGCGATGCTATTTTTGAAATCTCGCGCCGTTTTTGATTGTCAGTGATTCAAGAGTGACACAAGAAGGATTTGCGATTATCTCGTCGTCCTCGTAAGTCGTTGAATTTATTGAGATTGTGGAGGCGGCGATCGGAATCGAACCGATGAATAAAGGTTTTGCAGACCTCTGCCTTACCACTTGGCTACGCCGCCCTACAAAGGCAATTATGAAGGATGAAGGCGGAAGGATGAAGCTAAGATCTTACTTCGGCGGTGAAAGCCGAGACTTTCATCCTTCATCCTTCCGCCTTCATCCTTAAAATAGTGGAGCGGGAGACGAGATTTGAACTCGCGACCCTCGCCTTGGCAAGGCGATGCTCTACCACTGAGCTACTCCCGCTTTGAGCGCAAGTGATTCTAATGATTCGATGATTGTTGTCAAGCGAGGCCGTTTTCGACGCCACAACTTAGAGGAAGAACAATCCACAGATTAAACAAATTACGCAGATTACGCAGAAGCAACGGACTAACTAACATGGGGGCGAGGACGGTTGTGCCTTTCGATAGGTGACCAACCTTTCATCGGATGTTTGAAATCTGCGTAATCGGCGTAATCTGCGGATAGCGTTTATTCCGGGACGAAGTTGTAGGTGATAACGCCTGACACCTTTACCGGTCGGCCCGAAAGTAAAGTTGGTGAAAACTTCGCCGAGCGTGCCGCGGAAATCGCAGCCGCACGCAGCAACGGATGTCCCGAAACTGCCGTCGCAGAAATGACGTTACCTTTCTCGTCAACGGTAACCTGGACCACCACCGTGCCTGACGCGTTCACCTGTTTTGCGAGAGGCGGATAAGCGGGCTTAGGTAAGCTGGTCGCTTTCCCATTCAATACGCCACCGCTAACGATCTTCCCGGCTTTAAGGTTCTCGGGAGTGGGCAACTCGCTGGAGTTGTCATTGACATTAAAATCCGGCGTCTCGCCGTCGTCGAGGGTTCCAGGCTCAAGCTCATCGGCCACGTTAATAACTTTGCCGCCATCGGTGCGCAAAGTTCCTTTGATCAGGTTCCAGACGTGGTCCGTTCGTTTGAGAACTACTTCGTATCGACCGTTGGCCTTCGTGCCCTGGACAGACATCATGAACGCGGCGCCGCCAGTACCGTCAGCTTTTTGATCAAAGGCTCCGATAGGAAATCCGGTGTCCTTGATCTCTCCCAATTCCTGCCTGACTTCTTCATTTTCTTTGAGCTTCTCTAAAGCTACCGAGTAGGCCTCAGATGATTTTAAGGTCGACTCGAGTTTTTGATAGCCGAAGTAAATTGCCGCTGCGACGCCCCCTCCGATCAAGAGCAGAATGATTAACAGGATCAGAATGATCTTACCGCAACCCGATTTCTTTGGCGGCTGGTCCATTGGACCACCCACCATGGGAGACTGCGGCGGAATGTAAGGTGCGGGATTTCCGTAGGAAGGCGGCGACTGGATCGGCGCAGGGACCCCACACTTTGGGCAGAACCGATTGTACGACTCGAGGAAATTGCCGCAGCTAGTGCAATTCATCTCCGTCTCCTTTGCCTTGGGTTATCTTTCTCCGACTACTCTGGCATCGCGCCGCGTAAGAATAATCCGGCGATGAGCGGGCGACAAGTCTAATTAGGTTTCAGCCCGAACATCAGGGGCTTTAGCCCGACTCTCAAGAAGGGCTCGCACTTTCATTGGCCGGGCATTCGGAGCCCTCCCTTACGGTTCGGCTAGTTCACCGTTCAGCAAGGTTTTGCGTAAGCTGCGCGATCAGCGCCTGACGCCGCGTTGCGGGCGGGACTCCCGCGCTCCCAGTAAGCACAAGTGCGCTCCGAATTAATGAAAAGACGTCCGTGAAATTGACTTCCGACCTCAAGGTCTCTTATGGTTTCGCTGAACCAGCCTGCTAGTTTCCAATCAATTTCACCGGGAGTTTCGTCCAATGCAAAAAGTCTCAAGCGCTATTTCGCGTACTATCGCCCAGAGAGTTGCGATGTTGTTTCTGATCGCCGCTTTTACAACGTCGGCGATGGCCCAGCAAGGCTACAAGAAACCACCCCAGGATGTGCTCGATATTTTGACGGCCCCGGTCACGCCTCTTGCTTCGGTAAGTCCGGCGCGCGACACAATCCTGCTAACCACGGGCCTCCGTTATCCTCCCATCGCCGATCTTGCCCAGCCGATGTTGAGACTTGCAGGTCTTCGCATTAACCCTAATACGTTTGGCCCACACCGCTATCAGTATGCTGTCGCTCTAACTCTTAAGCGAATTAGCGATGGCTCGGAAATCAAGATTGCTCTGCCGCCAGGCGCAAAGATCGGAGCACCGCAGTGGAGCGCCAACGGAAAGCATTTTGCTTTCATGAATACTACGAACACCGGAATCGAGCTGTGGGTCGGCGACAGCGCCACGGGAAACGTAAGAAAGCTAAAAGGCGTCGCGCTCAATGCCACTGAAGGCGATACGTTTCAATGGATGCCTGACAGTAAGACTTTGTTAGTGCAGCTGGTCCCGGCAAAGCGCGCAGCCGCGCCCGTCGCCTCGAGTGTGCCGCGGGAGCCAAATGCGCAGGAGAGCACCGGGAGGGTAGGGCCGATTCGCACATTTCAGGATTTGCTGAAGACGCCGCACGATGAAGACCTGTTTGAGTATTACGCGACTTCTCAGCTGGCGATGGTGGACAGCAGTAGTGGAAAAGTTACCGAAGTGGGCCAACCGGCGATCTTCCTTTCGGAGGAAGTTGCTCCGGACGGACAGCATATTTTGGTGGCCCGCATCCGTCGCCCGTTCTCATATCTCTACACAGATTTTTCTTTCCCGCGCGACGTGGAGGTTTGGGACTCGAAAGGAAAAGTGGCGCATAAGCTGGCGAGCCTGCCGCTGGCGGATCAAGTACCGATTGATGGCGTAATCACTGGTCCAAGATCTTATCGCTGGCGGCCCACCGAGCCTGCCACGCTGGTTTGGATTGAAGCTCTCGATGGCGGCGATCCGAAAAAGAAAGTTCCGCATCGCGATCGCGTGCTGACGTTAAAGGCTCCTTTCGCCGGCTCTCCCGTTGAGTTAATCAAAACGGAACATCGCTTCGCGGGCGGGTCGTTTGGAGAAAAAGATGGACTGCTTCTCGTGTCCGACTTCGATCGTGATCGGCGCTGGGTAAGAACGTTCATGATGAATGCGGATAAACCGGGCGAAGCGCCCAAGCTTGTCTGGAACCGCAGCAGTCAGGATCGATATGGCGACCCGGGCACGCCGCTGACGCGTGTGCTGGCAAACGGCAAGCGAGCTATCATGCAAAATGGTGATTCGATCTTTCTTACGAGCACCGGCGCGACGCCCGAAGGCGACCGTCCGTTCCTTGATCGCTTCAATTTGCAAACCCAGAAGTCTGAACGACTGTTCAGGAGCGATGCGGTGCAATACGAAAGCGTCGTTGCATTGCTGGACGACAATGCCAGCAAAGTCATTACGCGACATGAAAGCACCACCGCGCCGCCGAATTATTTCCTGCGCACCCTCGGCACGGCCGGCAGCAATCCGATTTTGCCGCTCACTAATTTTCCCGATCCAACTCCGCAATTGCGCAGGATCAAGAAGCATTTGGTGACCTACAAACGCGCGGATGGCGTGCAGTGTTCGTTCACGCTTTACCTGCCTCCAAATTACAAGGAGGGCACGCGTCTCCCGACAGTCGTCTGGGCCTACCCGCTTGAGTTTACCGATCCCGGCACGGCAGGGCAGGTGACTGGCTCGACTCAACGCTCCACCCAAATCACCGGCTCTTCGCATCTCTTTTTCCTGTTGCAGGGCTATGCGGTGTTGGACAACACGACGATGCCGGTCGTTGGTGATCCGGAAACTGTAAACAATACCTACGTCGAGCAGATCGTCATGAGTGCGAAAGCCGCGATCGACAAGGCGACGGAAATGGGTGTCACTGACCCGGAGCGCGTCGGCGTGGGCGGTCACAGCTACGGCGCCTTCATGACCGCAAACCTGCTGGCGCATTCGGATCTATTTCGCGCCGGCATTGCGCGCAGCGGAGCCTATAACCGCACGCTGACTCCTTTTGGTTTTCAGAGTGAACGACGAACGCTTTGGGAAGCGCCCGAGATGTACATCAAAGTCTCACCATTCATGGTGGCCCATAAGATCAATGAGCCGATTTTGTTTATTCACGGTGAAGCTGATGACAATACCGGAACGTTTCCAATTCAGTCGGAACGGATGTACCAGGCGGTGCGCGGACACGGCGGCACCGTGCGTCTGGTCACCTTGCCCCTTGAAGCGCATGGATATGCGGGACGCGAAACGATCGAGCACGTGCTTTACGAGATGATTACCTGGTTTGACAAGTACGTGAAAAACGCGCCGTCGCGCACGAAGCAACAAACCGCTACCAATTGATCAGAGGCTTGCGACGAGAGGAGAATAGTTAGTCATGACTAATTGGATCCGGTTCATCAAAAGTAAACGGCCTGCGCTTGAGACATTTATTTTTCTCGCGCTGGTAGCCACGAGTTTCGCTGCGCCAGGTGTGCTCCGAGTGTCTTCGATGGCGTCGGTGACTCTTGATCAGCCGGTCCGGGTAACGCTGGCGAGGAAAAGCGCAGTGGATTTGCCGGCGGATGCCAAAGAGCTCGAGCTCGAGTTGACTGGAGAGAATGGAACTGTGTCGCGGTTGCAAGCTACGAACGGCAAACAAACGTACACATTTGAACGCTCGGAAGAAACTGCCTGAGTTGTCCGAGAGGCAGCGTTAAGGAATGCGACTCGTTAATTTTGAAGGGCGGCGGAAAACTTAGCGCTTGCGCTTGCGTCAAGCCCGAGCCGGTGACGCAGACCAAGGAACATATCCTACTGGCCCGTCAAGTAGGTGTGCCTTCAATGATGACGGGAAGCACTCGCGAAGAAAGAATCGCGCCGCGCTCTGAGCGTAACGTTGCCGCTGCGTCGACAAACTTAGAACCGGGAGCGATAGCAGCCTGGTCACGTTTTGTTTGAACTAGTTGTAGTGGTGGTCGTTGTGGAGCCAGCGTCGCTTGCGCAGACTCTCTTCCGTCCAAAAATTGCGCATGACTGCAATTTCAAATGAGCCCTCACCCTCAGCCGGTAAAATCACGTTGACGACATCGAAGCGAAAGGATGCGTCTTCCAGGTCAAGTAGGCGTCGATAAGCGCGCGCCGCTCGAGCGATCTGTCGGCGTTTTCGGAGGTCCACGTTTACCTGAGGTGGCGCAAACCAATCTGACGCGCGGGTCTTCACTTCGACGAAGCACAGCGTCGCACCCTCATAAGCTACGAGATCGATTTCGGCATTAACGATAGCGCCGCGGAGATTTCGGCCTACGGGCAGAGCGAAGTTTGCGGCGACAATCTGGTAACCCTGCCTCATGAGATAAGCGGCGGCCAGCTCTTCGCCGCGACGGCCGAGTTCCAGATGCGCGCCCGTATCCACGGTCGATTCAACTTTAGTAGTTATCCTTGAGGAGTCCATGAGTTTCTTAACTTCGCAAGCGGAAGAGTTCACTTCAGTGAATCCAGCTGGACCAGCAGCGCGAGGGAGTCTTCGTCACCTACTACGCAAGATTTGTGACCCTTCCCCATAGTGTCTTCTGCCAGCAATGTCTCGGTCGGCGAAAACAAACGCTTTGCGCCATCACTCGCTTCGATCTCCCAAGACCCCGAGATGACAACGAACCAGTTCCGTGCGGAAGAGACGTGCCAATCGCCGCGCCAGCCTGCGGGTGCGCCCAAAAATGCAGTTTGAGTAGCCGGCAGGAACTCCGACAGGAACAAGGGGGGTGCAGGTGGTGCGAACTGGACTTCACTCATGTCAGCTTCAACATCCTCGAAGTGTGATTCACCCGACGAATCTGAGTAAAGCCGGGTGTACTTCGCTCTCATTCTTCTCCACTCAGCTTTCGAGACTGTCTCGCAATCGATCGAGCGCCTTACTCCAGAATGCTTTCATGGACGCAGACGCTTTGGCGTTTGGCAGCTTGCGGTGTGTCACCACCACCTGGCTCTTGCTTTCGCTCTTGGCAACGAAACTGATCTCCAGGCTCGTCGCCACTGCGTTCCAGGCGCCACGGATGGATTTGTTCGTCTTGGTTTTTCCTACCGCCAAACTATCGTCAGCCAGCCAAACGCTACGTGCTTTGGCGCTCTCAAAAGCCGTGTAGAGTTTCGCCAGCGGCACGTTTATCGTGCGGCTGACGCTGATCTCAAAGCCTCCGGGTTTCTGATGTAACTGTCGCAGACCGCGCGCCTGTTCATAAGTCACAGTGATCATTTGCCGCCACCAGGCGGCGACGCTGTGCTGTTCGCTCAGGATCTTGACGATTTCCCGATGACTAAGCTTCTTAGCCCCGGCCTTGTCGAGAATTGTGAACCACTCTTTCCAGGTTTTGCCGGTTTTGGCTTTGACGGCATCGTCACTCATGCGCGGAGCGGTAGATTTTGTGGTCATGATTTCTTTGCAGTCGTTGTAACGCAAACTATGTTTGCTTTGCCGATTCACTCTATGCGTCGCGGTCGTAAGCAACTTGCAACCATCGTTTAACTTCGTCATCAATGTCTTTTAGCGAAGTGATCTCGATGCGATGAGTTATCCGATCCTTTTTAGCGAAGCCGCCAGTATCGATCAGTCGGCCTTTTGCTTTCGTGTCGCCGAGGGCAAAACCAAAATCGATACGCGTGCGGGTGGTTGGTTTGATTTGTGCGAAGACATGATTGCGATAAAGCGGGACAATCGTTTGACACGGGCACGCCTTCGCCTCGTTGCCGGCGCTGAGACCGAGCTTCAACAGTGCGTCGTAAATTGGGCGCAACGCCGATTTCGTTCCCGAAAACATCCTTTCGACGTAACCTTCGGCGGCCTCGAGATAGGCGTTGGGGTCTCCAGCTTCATCGTCTTTCCCGTCGGCTCGGTCGGCCAGCCACCAGGCTGAGTTTGTGCCGAGCCCATGCTCGGTCTTCAACCACTCGCGGCGAGCTTTCAGATCCTTTGGGCCATTCTTCCTGATTAGCCTCAACCATTCGTCGAGGGATCGACCAGTCTTCGATTTGAGGTCGGCAATCCATTTCTGCGTCATGGCAACGCCGGGGTGTACGCTGTAAATCGATTTCTTTGTTGGTGGTGTAGCTGCCTCCGGCATGACTTACATTCCCTCCGGTCGTAACGCAAACTGTTAGTTTGCGTTCTTTCGGTTCTACTATCTCAATCAAGTGTTCCCGAAGCTCGCAAACTAACAGTTTGCGTTACACTGCTCGTCAAGTTACTTCAATGCGGCTTTGGGCGGCTTCTCCAAAATTGCTCTTTTAACTAAAACTCGGTCCCGATAGAAACCTCGGCGGGCGTCTCGCCTTCGTTGCTTGTTCATATGCGTAGGCAAATTTGATTAGTTTGGCTTCACTCCAGGCGCGGCCGAAAAATGAAATCCCAACCGGCAATCCGAAAACGTAGCCTGCAGGGACGGTGATGTGGGGATAGCCGGCGACTGCCGAAGCAGAAGAATATCCGCCGGTGAAGTGATCGCCATTGATCCAGTCTGTGGGCCATGCCGGGCTGCCAGTAGGAGCGATGAGGGCATCAAGGCGATGCTTGCTCATTATGAAGTCGATTCCCTGAGCGCGCGAAAGGAGGTGGTTCTTTCGTAACGCGCTCAGGTAATCTTTGCTCGTAAGTGGTCCTTTGGCCTGAGCTTTAATAAAAAGTTCCTGGCCGAAATACGGCATCTCTTTTTCTTTGTTGCGCTCGTTGAATTCGATTAACTCCATGAGCGAATGGACCGGCGCGCGGGGTCCCAGGTCCGCGAGATACTTATTTAGGTCGGCCTTGAACTCGAACAAGAGGACTTCCAATTCTGAGTCGTCAAACTTTCCCGATGTGGGAATGTCGGCAGGGTCAACGATGACGGCGCCAAGTCGCTTGAGCACATCGATCTGTTCGTTCATCAACTTGTCGACACGATCGTTGAATCCAAAATACTTGCGCGCCACGCCGAGTCGCGCTCCCCGCAGACTGTCCTTCATTAGGAATCGACTGTAATCATTAAATGCCGCTTCCCAGCTGAGCCTGGTTATCGCATCACGCGGATCAATTCCCGTCAGGGCGCCGAGCAAGACTGCGGCATCGGCGACTGTGCGCGTCATGGGGCCGGCAGTGTCCTGACTATGCGCGATTGGAATGATGCCGGAGCGACTAACGAGGCCCACCGTGGGTTTGATTCCGACGAGCGAGTTTGCCGACGACGGGCAGACAATTGATCCGTCGGTTTCAGTTCCAATAGCTGCGACGCAAAGATTGGCGGCGGGCGCGGCGCCGGAACCTGAGCTTGATCCGCAGGTGTTGCGGTCAAGCGCGTAAGGGTTCCTGGTCTGGCCGCCGCGCGCGCTCCAGCCGCTGGTTGAATGTGTCGAACGGAAATTGGCCCACTCGCTGAGATTTGTTTTACCGAGAATTACTGCGCCTGCTTCGCGAAGCCGCTTCGCTACAAACGCATCCTGGGCTGGGCGCGACCCGAGCATAGCAAGCGAACCGGCCGTGGTCATCATTCGATCCGCGGTGCCAATGTTGTCCTTTATCAAGATTGGGATGCCATGGAGTGGACCACGCGGTCCTTTTTCTTTTCGTTCCCGATCAAGCGACTCGGCAATCGAAACTGCTTCAGGATTGATTTCGATTATCGAGTTGATCGCTGGGCCGCCCTTGTCGACGTCATCAATTCGATCCAAATATTTCTTGACCAGTGATCTTGCGGTGAACTTTCCCGACTTCATACCTTCCTGCAACTCGGAAATTGTCAGTTCATCGAGTTCGAATTCTTTGGGCGGTGCGTAGGATGATGCGCGGCCAGTAAAAATCGAGGCCGGCTTAGTGACGGCCAAAACGGAGGCCAGAGCAGTCGTTTGCAGAAACTTTCTACGTTTCATCGGATCTCCAATGCGATCATCCCTCACGATCTATTCAACTACTTCGCTACGTTACTTTGCATCGCCAGCAAGTTGTTTTCTGAATCACGAAATGCGGCCATCCAAAGAATGTAGGCGCCCATATCCGCCACGGCGTGCGGATCCTCCTCAAACTGCACGCCGCGCTGTTTGAGCGTCGTCACCGCTTCTTGAATATCGTCAACATTGAAATAGATGATCGAGCTGGCATGATCAAGCTCGGGACTGTCGGGAAGCGAAAGCATCAGCCTGATGCCGTCACAATCGAAGAAAGACATTCTCGGCGGGACGGCGAAAAGTAACTTCATCCCCAGCTTGTCGTGATAGAACGCTGTCGCCCGATCGAGATCATGAGCGATGACCGCGATTTGTCCGATTGTGGAAAGACCGAATTCGTTTGTCGCCATCATTAAAAGCTCCTTTGGCTAGTTGTTGGCATTGGCTGAAGAATCTATCGCGTCGCGCGATCTTCTGTCCAGAAATTCAGAGTAGTTGGACCGCTGAGACGTCGCCGCTGGCAAATTCCCGTCAGTTGCCCTACCGTTGAATGCCAAACTGCAATTCGGCTGACGGGCGAGCGATCGTTAGAAGAGTAGGTTTTTAAACGCAAATGACACTGGAAATTACCAAAGAGAACGAACCTGCGGTAGAGATGAAGCCCGCAGCCTTGCCGCTGGTTGCCGTGGTTGGCCAGCCAAATGTGGGCAAGTCAACTCTCTTCAATCGCCTGATCGGTCAACGCCGTTCTATCGTCGGTGACGAACCGGGTATCACACGCGATCGGATCTACGGAGAAGTTGAATGGTCCGGCGAACGCTTTTCGCTGGTAGACACCGGCGGCATCGTTCCGGACGACGATGCAGTTATCCCAGCGAATATCTTCAAGCAGGCGGGATTTGCGATTGACGATGCGCAGGCACTGATTTGGGTGGTTGATGCGCGCCTCGGCCTGACGCCGCTCGACGAAGAGCTTGCGAAACTCCTGCGTGAAACCGGCAAGCGAGTGTTGGTGGCGGCAAACAAATCAGAATCCTCGCGGGTGGAAGCTACGGCGTCGGAATTTTATAAGTTTGGTTTCGAAGAAGTGTTTCCAGTTTCAGCGGAGCAGGGAATTGGGTTAGGCGATCTCCTGGATGCATTGATCGAGGGACTTGAGAGAGCGCCTGACGCCGGCGAGGGTGTGGTGGCTTCGCAGAAACGCGAGTTGCGGCTTGCAATCGTGGGCCGGCCCAACGTGGGCAAGTCTTCTATTTTAAATAACCTGCTGGGCGAAGAACGCGCCATCGTTTCACCGGTTGCCGGAACTACGCGTGATGCGACTGATACTTTGCTCGAGACATCTGATCAACTGTTCCGGCTCGTCGACACGGCTGGAATTCGTCGCAAAGGGAAATCCGCCGAAATGGCCGAGAAGCTCTCAGTCGTAATGGCTATGAAGAGCTTGAAGCGCGCCGATGTGGCCATCGTCGTGATAGATGCTGAAGAGGGAGTGACGGCGCTCGACGCGCATATCGCCGGTTATGCTTACGACGCTGGTTGCTCGATCATCATTGCTTGTAACAAGTGGGACGCAGTCAAGAACAAGGAGACGGGCACGTCGTCGCAGTTTGAACGAACTGTGCGGGACCGAATGAAGTTTCTCGACTTCGCACCTGTAATCATGGTGTCTGCGCTGACCAGCCAACGCGTGGATAAACTCTTGCCGCTCGCGATCCGCGCGAATGAAGCACGGAATCGGCGCGTGAGCACGTCGCATCTCAATGCGTTTTTCGAAGATGCAGTTTCACAGCCGCGCGGCGGCGGAGCGCCGGCTCCAGTTAAAGGCGGTGTATCACGACTGCACGTTCAATACATGACCCAGGCTGGAGTTCGACCCCCGACTTTTGTCGTATTCACTTCCGGCGGCAAGGGCGGCCTTCATTTTTCCTACCTGCGTTATCTTCAGAATCGGCTGCGTGAGCAGTTCGACTTTTTTGCCAGCCCTTTGCGAATTGTCGTGAAGCACAAAACACGACGCAAAAAGTAGCGCCACAGATCAAGTCACGCAAATTGGCGATGTTCCGGCCTTAACGCCCTGAGGCGAATAGGTATGCTAGACTTTTGCCATCTGGTCCATTGATTCTGATTCTTCTGTATGAAGGAGACGCCCATGAACCCCATCAGAACCATCTTGCTGATCGTCGCCTTGTTGATTGGCGCGGCGCCTGCGCTGGCCCAAGAACCTTGTAACCGGAATGTGGAACCCCAGGGCGGGTTCTCAATTTGCGTCCCTCAGGGTTGGACTGCCTCAGCAAGGGAAGGCGAGAAATACAAATTGTACTTTGCACCGCGGGGCGAGAGTTTTGTCCAGAACATCAATTTCAAAGAAGATACTTCGACTGTCTCTCTGGATCAGTATGCGACTGCAGGCATCGCTCACATTCTGAAGAACTACGCCTCATTCGGAGCCACTACGGTCACTAATCTAACGAAAAGCAGTTTCACTACTCAAAAAGGGCTGGCAGGTATCAAAGCGACTTTTCATGCTGAGTACAAAGGCCTGATGATTCGAACGATTCAGTACTATTTTCATGACGTCGGGCGGAAAATTGTGCTGACCTGCACTGGTCTCGAAGCCGACGAAGCTTCGCTGGTGCCAGTCTGTGACCGAGCCGCTAAGAGCTTTCAGCTGGAAGCGAAGAGCAGTCCCGCCAAAGTAGATTCTCCTTAAGACAGCCCACCCGACATTCCTAATGGATCGACACCCAATTGCTTTTGAAGTCTCCGCGCGGGATGGCGACGCCCGAAGCGGGCTTCTTACCACGCGTCGGGGCGTTATCGAGACGCCGGTTTTCATGCCGGTGGGCACGGCGGGCACCGTGAAAGCCACGCGCTTTGAAGCGTTGGAGTCGCCGGAACTCGACGCTCGCGTGATTCTGGGAAACACCTATCACCTTTGGCTGCGTCCCGGGATTGAAACGATTCGTGCGTGCGGCGGATTACACCGATTCATCGGGTGGGATCGAGCGCTACTGACTGACTCGGGTGGTTTTCAGGTTTGGAGTCTGGGCGCGTTGCGGAAGATCTCGGAGGAGGGAACCGAATTCCGTTCCCACGTCGATGGGAGTTTGCGATTTTTGTCTCCTGAAGTTTCCATGGAAGTGCAGGCTGCGCTTGGTTCAGAGATCGTAATGGCGTTTGATGAATGCGCCGCGGCCGACGCACTCCCTATTGATTCGCGCCGAAGCATGGAACTGACGGCACGATGGGCCCAGCGTTCTCGCGCGAGGTTTGATGCTTTGCAACTGGATGGACTGGACTCCGGGCGAAGAGACGCGACGGGTTCGCTCAGCGGGGCGCAAGCGTTATTTGGGATAGTGCAGGGTGGATCGCAGCTGGATCTGCGTACGAGAGAGTTTGCACCGCACGGTGGAAGTGGGCTTCGACGGTTATGCCATTGGCGGACTGAGCGTGGGCGAAGAGAAGTCAGTCATGTGGGAGGTCGTCGGCGAAGTTGCCCCGGAAATGCCGGCGGAGAAACCCAGGTATTTGATGGGTGTGGGCACGCCGGAGGATCTAGTTGAGGGCGTAGCTCGCGGCATCGACATGTTTGACTGCGTACTCCCGACGCGCAACGGGAGAACCGGACAGGCGTTTACCTCGCGCGGGAAGGTGAACATCAAGAATGCTCAATGGGCGACCGACACGCGCCCGCTGGATGAAACGTGCGGATGCGCTGTGTGCCGGCGACACTCCCGTGCCTATCTTCGCCACCTTTATCATCGCCGGCGAAATGCTCGCCAGTATCCTGTTAACCCACCATAATTTGGCCTTCTTCCTTGACACTATGCGAGGCGTCAGGCAATCTATCCGGTCTGGCGATTTCATGAAATTTCGACGAGAGTTTACCGAGAGGTTCAACATCTCAGGTCAGGAAACGGGCTGAGCAGACACTCTCGTAGGCACGCGTTTGAATAAATTGGTTACTGAGAATTAATCAGATGACAACAATTGTATTGATGTTTCAGGGCGGCCTCGGCGCATTGGGTGGACTGCTACCGATGCTCCTTATCATTGGCGTCTTTTATCTACTGCTGATCCGTCCCCAACAAAAACGACAGAAGGAATTGCAGGCGACAATTTCCCAGCTCAAGGCGGGTGATCGAGTGGTGACGACGGGTGGAATAATTGGAACGATTACCACTGTCCGCGACACGAGTTTTTTTATCAGAAGCGCCGACAAGTCAATTCTTGAAATTGCGCGGTCGGCGGTCGCCGGCATCGAAGGCGAAGAGAAGAAAGCCGGTTAATAATCGATTTGTAAGATCTGGTTGCGATGAAAAAGAAGAATTTAACTCAGCGTTTAATCATCATTGCCCTTGTTACCCTGGCTGGCATTTATATAGTTATTGGGCCGCGACGGAAGCCAACCCTCCAGGACTTCACCTGGTCCGGAATAAAAGCCACGCTCGCCTCAAACATTCATCTGGGTCTGGATCTCAAAGGTGGATCACACCTCGTTATGAGGGTGAAGACCGACGATTTCCTGAAGATTCTCACGGAAACCAATGCCCTTGCCGTCGAGAACGCGGCGAAGGAAGCCGGTTTTCCGGCCAAGGCAGTAAAGGCAGAAACTGCTGGCGTTTACAAGATCACTTTGGAAGCGCCTGATGGCTCCAATCTCACCAAGATCGATGAAGAAGTACGGGAAAAAGGTAGACTTGCAGGAATGGACCGTCTCCAATAGCGGCAACACGGTTAGCTGGACGTTGACGCCCACCGCACAGCGAAATCTGGCTGAACAAGCAACTGAACAGGCGCACAAAATTATTCTTAGCCGTCTCGAAGGCGTGGGTGTGGTCGAGCCGCTCGTACAACGGCATGGCTCGCAAAGTTCGCATCAGATTCTGGTGCAGATGCCGGGAATCTCGGATCCGCAACGCGTGAAAGAGTTGCTGAAGGCTGACTCAAATCTTCGAGTTGGTCCATGTCATAAGTCAGCCTAATCCGGCGCCCTCGCAAACTTACTCCACCAAAGAAGAAGCAGAGGCCTCGATTGGCGGAGCCGCGGCAGGCAGCAGAAAGGTGTTTCCATACTCTGAACGTATGGAGCCCACCACGGCCGGTCAACCTCCTGCCGATCCTGCGACGCCGAAGGAAAAAAGGTGGGTGGTGGTTCAGTGGCCTCCAATAGTCAGCGGCAATGAACTCCGCAATGCTTCCGCAGAACAGGTCACGGGCGGCGGTGATGCCTACCAGATTGGCTTTGCATTAAAGCCATCCGGCGCGGAAAAGTTTGGCGCCTGGACCGGCGCCAACATTAACCAATACATGGGCGTTGTACTAAACGATGAGGTTAAGTCTATTGCCTTTATTCAGTCGCAGATTTTTGACAAAGGGCAGATAACCGGACGATTTACCCAGCAGTCCGCTGAAGATCTTGCGCTGACCTTGAGGTCGGGAGCGCTGCCGGCGAAGATTGAATATCAGGAAGAACGCACCGTGGGACCGAGCTTGGGAGCCGACTCCATTCGCTCAGGCGTGCGCGCTTCGTTGTTTGGCCTACTATTCGTAGTTGCGTTCATGCTCTTTTATTATCGCGGCGCCGGAGTGAATGCAGTCGTTGCGTTGATCCTGAACATGATTCTGATGTTGGCCGCTTTGATCGTTTTCGAAGCGACTCTCACGTTGCCCGGAATCGCGGGAATCATCCTGACGATCGGCATGGCGGTAGACTCGAATGTCCTGGTATTTGAACGAATTCGCGAGGAGTTGATCAGCGGGAAAACCGTTGCCTCGGCGGTCGATCAGGGCTTTAAACGAGCGATCGTCACAATTATCGATACGCACGTCACGACCGTTATCTCTTCGCTGTTTTTGTTCATCTTCGGCACCGGGCCTTTGCGCGGATTTGCCGTGACGCTGATTATCGGCTTGCTGATCAATCTTTTCTCGGCGGTTTACGTTTCACGAACGATTTTCATGTGGTTATTAACGAGAAAGCGGAAGGCGCGAGTCGCTGAGTATTTAGATGATCTGAATCGAGTTAATCACTCGGGATTCGTTATCGTAGTAATTTTATGATTCAAGTTTTCACAGACGTTAAGTTTGACTGGCTGTCTAAGCGCCGCCTTTTTATTGGACTCTCGACCCTCCTGATGCTGGCCGGCCTTGGTTCAGCTGTGGTGCGCCAGGCATTACCCGGCGGGACCGAAGCGTTCAATCTCGGCGTTGACTTCAAAGGCGGCACGGTCGTCACGACAAAGTTTAATCAGCCCACAACAGCTGAGACTATTCGCGAAACCCTCGCAAAGAGTGGCGTTCCTGATGCGGTAATTCAGCCGGTGACGGACAAAGAAAATACGTTTCTGATCAAGCTGCCGCTGGCTGGGGCCGAAGGCGAACAATCGCAAGCTGAAGTAGAGCAAGGCAGGAAGCGTGTCGGGGAAGCTTTGAACACGATCGGACCCGAGAAGACTGCCTACGAGATTATCGGAACTGATGCGGTCGGAGCGGTGGCTGGCGCGCAACTGAGGAACAAGGCTATCGCCGCAACTCTTGCTGCGCTGGTGGGAATTCTGATTTACATCGCTTTCCGTTTTGAGTGGTCCTATGGCGCCGCTGCCGTTATCGCCGTGTTTCACGACGTCCTGGTTACCCTTGGGTTCTTCTCGATCTTTCAGTGGGAAATCAGCCTGACAGTAATCGCTGCGCTCCTGACCCTTGTGGGATTTTCGGTTAACGACACCATCGTAGTGTTCGATCGTATTAGAGAAAATCGCAGCCTTCACCGCCGCGATTCGTTATACAAGCTAACCAACGACTCGATTAATCAGACGCTTTCACGAACTGCAATCACCAACGGGCTGGTGTTTCTTTCCGTGCTGGCGATGGTGCTTTTCGGCGGGGAAGTTTTGCGTGGGTTTTCGCTGGCACTGACCGTCGGAGTCATCTTCGGAACCTATTCATCGATTGCGGTTGCGAGTCCGATCATGGTCTGGTGGGAGCAGCGTCTCGAGGCCTCTGATAAGGCACTGGCGTTGAGCGCAGCCGCTCCGGCGCCGGCAAGATCGCGTCAGGTCGGCCCTGCAGCAAAGCGTGAAGCGGTTTCGAGCGGCGTGACCAAGCGCAGGGGCGGCGCTGTTTAAAGAAGTATTCTCAATTTCATCGCGATGTGATTTGTGCCGGCGGGGCCGTTAATAACGTCAAATTTGCTCTTGACTTGCCGGGACATGCGGCATAGACTGCACGCGTTGCTGGCCAATTAAATAACTCAAACAGTCGACCCGCGTCGTTAAAAGCGAAGGTTGGATGCGCGGTATTCTGTTGAGAGGGCCAGCGAGTTTTTTTGCTCGCATCAGTTGCTTCCAGGGTTTGACGAAGCTCAAAGGTCACGGAGTAACAGTTTCCCCTTTCATTTGATTTACCGGACTTAAACGAAGGTTTGAGTTTGTAGTAAGCAGCTTATAGGTTTCGATAGAATTTTGCACCCCTGATCCATTTGGCACCGGAATAGGGAGGAGAAAAATGTTCGATAATCTTATTGAGTCTGGTTCGCATAAGCAGGATCTGGGGCGAAAAGGTTCGTTCCTGTCTGGTAACCGTGGCTATCTACGCGGTTCTGGGAACGGCATTTGTCGTCGCGAGCATCTGGTATATGGACAACTCGCTCGATGCTCAGGATCTTGAGCTGACAACCCTGGTGGCGCCCGTACCGGTGCCTGTTCAGGAGAACCAGCCCGAGAAACAACCGGAAACTAAACCTCAAGACACCAAACAGAATGTGGACGTCAGGAAAGAACTAATTGCCGACGTCTCACGAACTGAACTGGTGCCTAAAGAAGTTTCCGCGAAAGCGAGTAATATCCCTCCCGTTCGCCGTGGCGTCACCACAGTTCTGGGGAATGATTCCTCCAACGCTGCGGTCCCCATCGCTGCCGGCCCCGGTTCGGGCACTGGCCTGGTTGGTACCCCAACCAAAGTAAACATCGCGGACGAACCACCGCCGCCGCCGCCGCAAGCTACTCCTCCAAGGGCTCCGATCTCAGGTGGCGTGCTGAATGGAAAGGCGCTCAGTCTGCCGAAACCGGCTTATCCACCAATCGCAAAGCAGGCCCATGCTTCGGGCACGGTCGTTGTTCAGGTCACAATTAGCGAGAGCGGCAGTGTTATCTCCGCCGCCGCGATGTCTGGCCATCCACTACTACGGGCGGCAGCCGTAGCGGCTGCGCGTGGGGCGAGGTTCTCTCCCACTAAGCTGTCCGGTCAGCCCGTTAAGGTGACAGGCGTCATCACGTACAATTTCGTGGCTCAGTAACTGCGGAGGTTCAACGCCGTAAGGGCCCGGTTGGCCCATTCTGCGAGTTCCCTGCGAGCTATCAATGTAAGAAAAACCTTTTGGAGGGTCTACCGTGACTATTCTACTCAGTCTTCTAGGAACGAAAGCATTCAGTCTGTTTGTGTTCATGTGGCAGGAAGCCGCGCCCGCGGCGACACCGAAGCCGGTGGATCACTTCTCGCTAATGACCATGATCAAGAGCATGGGCGCGGTGGCCATCGCGGTCGTCGTTATTCTCCTGATTATGTCCGTCTACTCGATCGCAATCATGGTCGAACGTTACCTGACTTACACCGCTGCGAAGAAGCAGTCGCGTGAGTTTGCGCCGCGTGTGGCCCAGGCCCTCAAGAATGATCGTATCGAAGAAGCGATCAACATCAGTGACAAGCATCGCAAGTCGCACCTCGCGATGGTGGTGAGCAGTGGTTTGCAGGAATTCCGGGCACATTCCGGTTCCTCTGAAATTTCCGGAGATGAAATCGAAGCCTCCAAGCGCGCATTGCAGAGGGCTATTGCCATCAAGACGGCCGAATTCAAACGCGGCTTGTCCGGCTTGGCTACGATTGGATCAACGGCTCCGTTCGTAGGTCTCTTCGGTACGGTGTTTGGCATCATCAACGCGTTCCGCGCCATGGGCGACGCCGGCCAGGCAGGTATCGGCGCTGTGGCCAGCGGTATTTCGGAAGCCTTGTTTACCACGGCTCTCGGTTTGCTGGTAGCGGTTCCCGCTGTGTGGTTGTTCAACTATTTCACCGGAAAAGTGGACGGTTTCATCGTCGAAATGGACAATTCAGCTTCAGAGTTGGTTGACTATTTCATCAAGAACCGCACCAAGCAATTGAAGCCGTAACGCTGCGAAATTGAAAAATCGGTGGACCGATTGGTGTCCACCGTAGCACCGTTGAAGTGGGCCGCCGGCGAGCTGGCGGGAAGGAGATTTGTTATGGGAATGGCAGCAGGTGGAGGCGGTGGCTTCCAGTCAGAAATTAACGTCACCCCAATGGTCGATATCATGTTGGTGCTCCTGATCATCTTCATGGTGGTCACCCCTTTGCTCCAGCACGGCGTCACAGTCGCACTGCCGAAGGATCTGAAGAACCCGGAAGAGGATCAGCGCATCACCAGCGACAACTCGGTGGTGATCTCGATACCTGACAACGGCAAGTATTTCCTCGGCAAAGATAAGATGGAGAAAGAGCAGATCAAGGACAAGGTCCAAAAGATGTTGGACAACATCAAGAAGGAAGAAGACAAGATCGTTTACATCAAGAGCGGAATAGGCGTCGACTACGGCGACGTGGTTAATGTGATCAACGAAGTGAGAGCACTAGGCGTCGATAAGATTGGCCTGGTGGCTGACAAGAAAAAAGGTGACGGCGCTGCGCCTGCCCCCAATCCTGCATAGTTTGATTTCAACCCGTTGCAGACGATCTAAAGGAGTTTAAAGTAATGGAAAGTTCGGGAAGCAGTTCGGGAAGTAGTTCGAAGGCAGTTCCATATATCAACGTTACCCCGCTGATCGACGTCCTGCTGGTCGTTCTGATTATCTTCATGGTGATCACTCCTCTCAAGCCAAGCCGGTTCCAGGCAGATATTCCCACGCAGCGCGATCCCAACGAGGATTTGAGCCAATTGAAGCCAAATCCACTGACGCTCGTGGTTTCAATCTCCAACGACCTCCAGTTAAAACTCAATGCCGATTCGATCGGTTCAGTCAACGAAACGGCGCCCTTGAGTCAAAAACTTCTTCAGCTGTTCCGACAGCGCAAGGATCTGCGCGCTTACAAGCCGGGAATGGAAACGCGTTCGGATTTACCTGACGATGAGCGATTGGAAAAGACCGTGTTTGTGAAAGCCCCGCGCTCAGTAAAATACGGTGATGTCGTGAAGGTGATTGACGCGATTAAAGGCGCCGGTGCAAGTCCCGTCGGTTTGCAAGTTGACGATTTGCCCCAATAGCGTTAAGTGGCGAGAACATTTCCCAGTTGATCTTGAGTCCAATCACAAATAATGGAGCTTGCGGATAAATGAAACTCTCTCAAACTAGAATTGCCATAACGCTGGTAGTTCTTGTTTTTACAGCTTCTGGTTGTGGACTGGTCAATCGGATCCGGGCAAAGAATGAATTGAACGAAGCCGCGCGTGCCTATCGCGAAGGGCATTTCGTCGAAGCCGAGCAGTTTTCGAGACGTGCCCTCGAAATGGATCCAAACAGCAAGACCGCACTCTCTTTTATCGCGCGTACGATTCATGCGCAGTATCGCCCTGGTGTGCAGGCAGCTGAAAACATGGCGAAGGCCAACGAAGCAATTGGAGCCTACCAGCGTATCCTCGAGAAAGACCCCAAGAACGAAGAAGCATATAAGGCCATAGCCTACCTGCTCGGGGCCATCAAGGAAGATGACAAGCTGCGTCAGTGGATTGCCTCTCGGGCCAACGACAACAGCATCCCGGCGGAGAAACGGGCGGAGGCGTTGGTTGTTCTGGCAAGTAAGGACTGGGATTGTTCCTTCAAGATGACAGAGTTGCCCACCAACAAGTCGACCATGCTTGAAGCCGGAAATCGAGCTAAGGTTTCCTACAAAAAACCTAAAGAACAAAAAGAATTTGATACCGCGCAAGCCTGTGTGAAACGTGGACTGGAGGAGATTGAAACGGCAATTCAACTCGATCCTTCCAGTGAATCGGCCTGGTCCTACAAGACTAATCTCCTGCTGGAAGCTGCAAAGCTCGCTGAGATGGACGGCAAGATGGATCAAAAAACCGAACTCGAGAAGCAGCGCGATATCGCTCAGAAGCGCACCAATACCTTGAGCGAGGCGAATCAAAAGAAGAAGCAGGAAGAAGCGGCCAAGAGTCCTGCGCCTGCGAAAGATTAGGTTTCGCCTTACTGACGATTGGTTGGTGATGCTCGACCTTCGGGTCGGGCATCACCTTTTTGTTATAATCGCTAATACCTTTTCCCGTTGCACCTGTGACCCTGAATGATTCGCATTGAAGAAATCGTCGATACCGTCGCGGGTCATCATCCGCAGGCAAATCTTGATCTGCTGCGGCGTGCCTACCTCTTTTCAGCCAGAGAGCACAAGGGCCAGAAACGAGCCTCCGGCGAGTCGTATCTGGTCCACCCGCTTGCCGTCGCCGATATCCTCGCCAATATGAAGCTCGATGAAGTATCCGTCGCGACCGGACTACTTCACGATGTTGTAGAGGACACACTCGTAGATCTCGACACCATTCGCAAATATTTCGGCGAAGAGATCGCCCACCTCGTTGACGGTCTCACCAAGATTGCGCAAATCAGTAATATCTCCCGGGAAGAGCAACAAGCCGAGAATGTGCGCAAGATGCTGCTGGCTATGGTTGACGACGTTCGAATCGTGCTCGTCAAACTTGCCGATCGACTGCACAACATGCGCACGCTGCAGTATCTCAATCCCGAGAAACGAAAACGGATAGCCGAAGAAACCATGGAGATCTTCGCTCCCATTGCTCACCGACTGGGTATGGGTAAGCTCCGCGGTGAACTGGAAGATCTCGCCTTCCGACATTTGCACCCTGAAGACTATCGCGAGCTCGCAGAACAACTCGAAAAACGCCGTGCGCAAACCGAAGCTTTTCTAAGTGGCCTGACTGAACGAATCGAGACAAAGATGACTGAGGCGGAAGTGCCTTTCGTTCGTGTCGAAGGCCGCGTCAAACGTCTGTATTCGATCTGGAAGAAACTCAAACGACAGAAGATCGAGTTGGACCAGGTTTATGATTTGGTTGCTGCTCGCGTGGTAACACCTAATGAAGTCAGGCACTGTTACGCCGCTCTGGGAGTTATCCATAACACCTGGCGTCCTGTCCCCGGCCGTATCAAAGACTGGATAGCCACGCCGCGCGATAATCTCTATCAGTCGCTGCACACTTCGGTTATCGGATCCGACGGACAGTCATTTGAAGTGCAAATCCGCACCGAAGAAATGCACCAGATTGCCGAAGAGGGCGTCGCGGCCCACTGGAAATACAAGGAAGGGAAGCGGGGCGCGCGCGACGACGATAATGCTTTTCAGGCGCTGCGCTCGCTGGTGGAGTGGACGCAGGAAGTTAAGGACTCGCGCGACTTTCTGGATTCGTTAAAGCTCGATCTCTATCCGAAAGACGTCTACGCCTTCACTCCGATGGGGAAGGTAATTCAACTCCCGCGCGGAGCTACCACGGTAGACTTCGCGTATGCCATCCATTCCGAAGTCGGCAACACGTGCACTGGCGCGCGAATTAACAGTCGCATAGTTCCGCTGCGCAGCCAGATACAAAACGGCGACGTGGTGGAGATTCTGACTTCTGCAAATTCCCATCCGTCTCGTGACTGGCTGAACTTCATCGTCACCTCTCGGGCGAGAAACAGAGTTCGACATTGGGTTTCGGAACAGCAGCGGTCGGAGTCCATTGAAATTGGGCGCAAGCTGTTTGAAAAAGAGGCCGCGAGATTTCACCTTTCCGCGAAGAAGCTCTTCAGCGATGGCGATAAGGAAATGAAACGCGTTGCGGGAGAATATGGCTACGGCCGGGTTGAAGATCTGCTGGCCGGAATTGGGTACGGAAAACTCGTTCCGCGGAATATCATTTCTAAGTACCTGGGCCAGGAGCAGTTTGAACAGCTCGACAAACAAAAGGAATCGCGCCTGCGCACCGGGGTGCGCGCAGTTAAACGGTTGATTCGTTATGGCGACGACTCAATCGTCGTCCGCGGCGTCGACGACTTAATGGTCATTCGTGCGCGCTGTTGTAACCCGCTTCATGGTGAAGACATCATTGGCTACATCACCCGTGGCAAGGGCGTTGCAGTGCACACCACACGTTGCATCAACGTCGCCCAGTTGATGATAAATCGCGAACGAATTGTCGACGTTGAATGGGCCGGCAAACCTGAAAAGAACGCGTATGCAGTCAAGCTTCTGGCCGTGACAGAGAACCGGACCGGCATGATTGCGGGGATCACCGGCGCCATTTCAGACATGAAGACTGGAATTCGTGATGCTCGCGCATCGGTCGCCTCAGACGAAAAAGGGCACATCGAGGTGACGGTCGAGGTGTTTGACGTAAAGCATCTCGACAAAGTGATTAACTCGATCAAAGGGGTTCCGGGTGTGTTAGACGTTGAACGAATGCAGGGCGCGGTTTAGACCAGGCTCATATCCCACCCAATAACTTCAGACAGTTCTGTTAATAGCGTTCACCCGGCCAACTTCTCACTTTGCCCTTGTTTGAGCCTTTCTGTTAGAATCCCCCTTTTCATTTGCACGGTCTAAAAAGAGGCAGTCATCACTGTGAGGCAGATCATTCAAACGGCCAACGCTCCCCAGGCTATTGGTCCATACTCCCAAGCTGTCAAGACGAGCGGACTGGTGTTCGCTTCGGGACAGATTCCAATTGATCCCGCAACAGGACAGTTTGTACCGGGCGGGATTGAGGAACAGACGGAGCAGGTCCTTAAAAATTTATCTGCGGTGCTTGAGGCAGCGGGAAGCAGCCTTGATCGCGTCATAAAGACCACCGTCTTTTTAGCCGACATGCAGGAATTCAGCGCGATGAACGAAGTCTATGGAAGGTTTTTCAGGGACGATCCGCCGGCGCGAGCGACAGTTGAGGCTGCGCGCCTACCTCGCGATGCAAAGGTTGAAATAGAAGCAATCGCTCTGGCTGGAGACTAAAAAAACCGGTACGCGAGCTTTCGCCCGGCACCGGTTCGCGATCAGGTTAACAAGGAATACTAAGCGGCTTTCGAGACTTTTCCCGCTTTGATGCAACTGGTACAAACCTTCATCCGTTGCGCTCCACCCTGGGGAAGTTGGACCCGGATTGATTGCAGGTTTGGATTAAACCTCCGCGGCGTACGGTTATTCGCGTGAGAAACGTTATTGCCGAACTGAGGACCTTTATCGCAGACTTCGCAACGTTTGGCCATGATGTTGATGGATACCTCCAGAGCTTTATGAAAGTGCCCGGCTCATAGATTGAGTTTTAGGGCCGTGTTGAAACAAACTTTATAACAAACCGTTTTCGGGTGCGTCAAGTGAGCCCGCACCGGCAATCATTGGGAATTTCTTAAAGGAGCAACGATCCACGTGCAAAGAATCGCAAAATTAACTACTGCTGCAAGCCTGCTGGCGCTGATCTCCCTGTCTTTCAGTGCCTGTAGCAATGGAGGAAGCTCTGACAGCAAGGACAGCCTCGTCGCCGCCACCGTAAACGGCAAAAACATTATGCTCTCCGAGGTCGAGCAAAACGTGAGCCGTCAGGCCGGTGGCAAGCAGGCACAACTCTCCCAACTCGAACTGGCCCAGGCGCGATTGCAGGTGCTGGGAAGTTTGATTCAAAGAGAAGTGTTGTTTCAGCGGGCCGAGAAGGAAAAGACTTTACCAACCGAGGATCAAGTCACTGCGTTTATTAATCAACAGAAACAGCAGAGCGGCATGACCGACGACGACTTTAAGAAGAACCTGGCTGCGGAAGGGATGACCGAGGAGTCCTTGCGCGAAGATGCGCGGAAGAATATTGCGATCGCCAATCTCCAGGACAAATACAGCTCCAAGGTTACCGTCAGCGACAAAGAAGTCGAAGATTTTTACAGCGGCAATCGAGAAAGGTTCGTCAGTTCTCGTGGAGTTGCGCTGGCGATGATAGTGGCTGATCCGGCTGACAATGCTGCTCAGGGCATTACCCAAAACGATGCCAAGAGTGATGCCGAAGCGAAGTTGAAAATCGACGGTGTCTTTCAGCAACTCAAAGGTGGCGCGGATTTCGCAACGGTGGCGCGGGCAAAGAGTGAAGACGTTAACAGCCTCGCGCGCGGTGGCGATTTGGGATTTGCCACGGAAGACGATCTGAAGCAAAACGGTTTCCCGCCTGAACTCATCACGAGATTGTTTGGCGCAATGCAGACCGGAGATACCACTGAGCCTATTCGGTTCAGCACCGGCAAATGGTATGTATTCAAACTTGCTGAGAAGCGGCTGCAGACGGAAAACCTTACGCTCGAGAGTCCGGGAGTTCGCCAGCAGATTACTCAGGCGCTTATAAACCAGCGCAAAGAAATCCTTAAGGCTGCCTTGTTGGAAGTTGCTATTAACGAAGCCAGAATCTCAAATAAGCTTGCCGGCACAATGTTGGAAACGCCCAGCAACCTGGGGCTGAGACCAGCTTCGCATGGCGCGGCCACGACGACTAACCCAGCGCCGGCTGCGACGGGAACACCGCAGGCCCCGGCTGCGCCGGCGAGTCCCGCTGCTGCAACCAGTCCGAAAGCGGACGTTTCACCGAAGCCCTAGGTTTAGTTCACGGGTTTTCGCGGGTGTGGAGGCTCCGGGAGCTCCGCACCCGCTTTGCTGTCAGGATCATTATTCGACTCATGTTGTTTCGTCTTTCAGAAGTTCACAAGTCGTATGGAACGCAGGATGTCTTGCGCGGGACTTCGTTGCAAATAAATCCCGGCGAGCATATCGGGCTTGTGGGCAGGAATGGCGCAGGCAAGACGACGATCTTCCGGCTCGTTAACGGCGAAGAGACTCCCGACAAGGGCGAAGTGATTCGCGCCCGCGGCACCAAGCTTGGTTTGTTGGCCCAACACATTCACTTTGAGGCCGGCTCAACCGTTCATGAATCAGCCCTTGCAGCCTTCGGTCACCTTCAGCAAATCGAACACGAGATGCACGAACTCGAGCACCGCATGGCTGAAGTCGATACCGATCTTGAGCAGGTGTTGGAACGTTATAGCGATCTTCAGCATCAGTTTGAACGCGAAGGCGGTTTTGAGTATGCGGCAAAGGCCGAATCGATTCTGCAGGGCCTCGGTTTTGAACGTGAAACCTGGTCACTCGAAACTGAAAAGCTTTCCGGCGGTCAGCAGAATCGACTCGGCCTGGTCCGGCTCTTACTAGCTGAGCCTGACGTCCTTTTGCTGGATGAACCCACCAACCATCTTGATGTAGCTGCTGTCGAATGGCTCGAAGAGTTTCTCCAAACCTACGCTTCGGCTTACGTGGTAATTAGCCACGACCGCTATTTTCTCGATCGCGCCTGTCGCCGAATTATTGAACTCGAGAATGGGCGCGCCTCGAGTTACACCGGAAACTACTCGCATTATTTGATTGAACGCGAAGAGCGTCGCGAGGCCCAGCAGCGTGCTTACGACAATCAGCAACAGCTGATAGCCAAGACCGAAGAATTTATCCGGCGAAACCTGGCTGGTCAGAAAACCAAGCAAGCCAAGTCGCGTCGGACCATGCTGCAAAAGCTCGAACGCGTTGATGCGGTGCGTGCGGATCAGTCGCAGGGTGATTTTCGCTTACGGTCCATTGAACGCACCGGCAATCACGTCCTCATGGTTGAGAACGCCGTTATCGGTTATCCGGGTAAGACTTTGGCGCGAGACATCTCTTTCACGCTTCGACGCACGGAATGTCTGGGGATAATTGGTCCAAACGGATCAGGCAAGACCACTTTTCTGAAAACGATTCTGAAGAAGATTCCGGCACTGGCGGGCGAGATTCGCTGGGGAACAAAAGTACAAATTGGTTACTACGCGCAGCAACTTGACGATCTCGATGATCGAAACGAGATCATCATGGAGTTGCGCCGCGTTGCGCCGGCGAATGCGACCGCCGGTGAGTTGCGATCATTCCTGGCAAAGTTTCTCTTCACGGGCGACGATGTTTATAAGCATGTGCGCGATCTGTCCGGTGGGGAGAAGGGCCGGCTGGCGCTGGCAAAATTGATTTATTCGCGCGTCAATGTTTTGGTTCTCGACGAGCCGACGAATCATCTTGATATTCCTTCCCGCGAAGCCCTGGAGGAAGCGCTTGACGCTTACGAGGGCACGATTCTTACCATCAGCCACGATCGATATTTTCTGGATCGCGTCGCCACACAGATGCTCGCGCTTGATGGGGAAGGTAACGCCGAGCATTACGACGGCGACTACACGCAGTATCACGATTGGAAAGCAACTGGACTGGGCGCCGGCTCGGTCCCACTGATTTCCAACACTGGTCCCACCCACACGGCGCCCGCAGTTGAAACTGAAGTGCCCGAACAGCGCGCTACCGTGAGTTCTGCGGACAAGTCGAAGAAGAGCGGAAAAGGGAAGGCCACCGCCAACGCGGCCAAGCCAGGCATCAAGGTCATCAAGAAGTCTGGTAACGATGCCGGTTCTCCGAAGAAACTCGAGGCGGAAATAGCTGAGATTGAAAAGAAATTGGCCGAGATTACAGAAGAGATGGCCCAACCCGAAGTCGCGCGTGATGCCACCAGGTTGATTGTGTTGGACGGGGAATACCGTAAGACGGAAGAGCGGTTAGCTGGGCTTTATGAGCAATGGGAGAAGGTGGCTGCGCAAACCTGAAACACTAAGAACGAGCCCCTGATCACACCCGAAAAGAACACGACATGCAATTCCTGTTGTTCGGGTGACTTCGTGGATCTGAACTTTGTTTCTACAGCGCCGTGCTGAAGTAAGCTAAGCCCGTTAGAGTCTCCAACTGCAGTACAGCTCGCTTGACAGTGATCGGTTGCTTTGCTACTTTCGGGCCTCGCTTTGATAGTTAGTTTAAGCGAATAAACAGAAGACCTTAGGCGCGTAGCTCAGGGGTAGAGCACTACCTTGACACGGTAGGGGTCTGGGGTTCAAATCCCCACGCGCCTACCAATATCCGCAATAAGTTGCACCTCACAACCACGTTTTACGTTGCTCCAAAACGCTCCACTTAGCCCCGTCCACTGTTCCGCCTGTGCCCACTATTTCGCGTCTGGACCCAATTTGCATCGCGACTTTGATATAAGGCGCACCTCGCGCAAAAAACCTGTTGCGCAGTTTCCCAAGCAGAGACCTCGTGGCCCGCCGCGTTAGCAAAATAAATCGTTGACTCTCAGTTTGACCTGGAGTAAGTTGCGGGCGCTCTCTGTTTCAAACGTGATGGCTGGACGCCACAAGTTTGTTCATCCTTGCACCTCTTGTTGAGTCCAACCAAGGTCCCTTTAGGCTTCACATCCAATCTCCCCAGAGCTGGAGGCTCGTATGATTAATTCATTCCCAGAATCTCTTAAGCATCGCAGTTTTTTCTTCATAGTGTTCTTTGCCCTCGCGACCGTTGCGGCAATAGGCGCACGCACCTGGAGCGCCCATGCGACGAAGACCACCGAAACGCCAGCAGCGGCTCTTTCGACAGTTCCCGCAGTTGGACAAGGTAAACGCGATCACAACATGCAAGTGGAGTTAGTTACGGTGGGTCGTCATGGCTTCGAGCCTGCTGAGATCACACGTCCCAAGGGGACTTTTCTGCTGGCGGTCGATAACCGAAGTGGGCTGAAGGAGATTGATCTCCAAATAAGCCGCGAGTCGGGACAGCGCGAACGGGAAATGAAAGTGCATCGGCGGAAGCCGGACTGGAGAGGCCTGATTGATCTGCCGCCCGGCCGATATAAGTTGACGGAATCCGGCAACCCCGACTGGGCCTGCCGGATAACCATCACCGCTCAGTAGATCCCGGTGTTGCGCCGTCAAAGGCGTACTGCTTCTCTCACGATGGGTGTCTGGCACCCGCAGAAAAGGTCTGATCATGTTCACAAACTTCACTGCACGATCCCGAGACTCTCGATCCCCGGTTCTTCGTCTGCTCGGCATTCTAGTTTGCGCCGCAGCCTTTGCCGTTGTTGGAAATGCTCAGAGCACTAGCGCGACATCCGGCTACACCCCTGCCGGTCTTGCACCGGGCACACCATCGGGCTCTTACGCATTAAGCGGGTTCGATAACATCAACCCTTACAACGGCGGGATGAACTTCAGTTTGCCGCTATTGCAGGTTGGTGGAAGAGGCAGCGCACAGTACACAATGCAGTTGCCTATCGAGCAGAAGTGGCGCGCCACGCATGATGAGATTTGCGATCCTCAGACGAACCAGTGCTGGGCTTTCGACACTCCTGACTATAACGCTTGGGGTCCCGTACCAGGCTACCAGCCCGGCGTCATGAACGCGCGGAAGATAGGCCTATTCCCGCAAACCTGCAACTATAACGGGTCGCAATTTACCACCTTCACCTACACGCTAACGCGACTCTTTTTCACTACGCCGGACGGCACCGAATACGAGTTGCGAGACCAATTGTATGGCGGGGAAAAACTTACGAACCCTTCCGCGTGTAACCAGAATCCGCCGTCACGCGGCACCATATTCATCACCGCCGACGGCACGTCGGCAACCTTCATTTCAGATGAGCCTATCTATGACGACCTTACTGGAGGTAGTTCTGACTATCCGTCCGGGTACCTGGCTTTCCGAGACGGCACGCGCTACCGCATCGACTCCGGCGAAGTGTCCTGGATGCGAGATCGGAACGGCAATAAACTAACTTTCAACGGCAACTCCTCCACCGACTCGTTGAATCGGCAGGTGACTGTAGAAGGTCTGACGGATGTGGCACCATATGGCTTGTGCGATCGGATTACCACCAGCGGATACGGCGCGGCCTCGAGGGTGCTAAGAGTTTCCTGGAAGCCTCTTGCTCAGGTGCTTCGCGACGGCGGTCTCCCCGCAACCTACCTCACGCTCTTCCCAGAACTCTCTCACTCATCCCAATACTCCACCCATAACCCTTCGGTGGTTTCCGCTGTCTGGCTACCAAATGGTCAGAGTTATAAATTTTTCTATAACAAATATGGCGAACTGGCGCGGGTTGAATTGCCGACAGGTGGTGCTTTCGAATACGACTGGGCCGCGGGTATGACTGGAAGCTCGACTAGCGGCGCGTACTTTCCGATGAGCCCATCCGTTTTCATTTATCGGCGTGTGATTGAGCGCAGGGTATACGCGAACGGCGGAACCGGAAGCAACTACGACAGCAAGATGACGATCAGTAGGCCCGAGAGCTACCCGAACCTTACCAGCGACGCTTATGTCGAAGTTAAACAGTACAAATCAGGTAACGTTTTTCAGGCCGGCACGAGGCATTACTATGAAACAGGTGCAGCGGCAACGATCCTGGCAGGTACTAATAATCCGTTGGGGTATTCAAGTTGGCGAGATGCAAAGGAGTGGCAGACAGAAACTTTGGCATCGGATGGGTCGACTGTGTTGCGTCGGGAGAACCGTACCTGGCAGCAAAGGGCACCGATTAGCTGGTACTCCGGTCCACCGGAAGCCTCGCCGCCGAATGATCCTCGCCTTACCGAGACGATAACAACGCTGGTGGATTCCAACCAAGTCTCAAAGCAGACCTTCAACTACGATCAATACAACAACCAGACGGATGTCTATGAATATGATTTCGGCTATGCCCTTTTGCGGCATACGCACACGGATTACCTGACGGCCGGATACGACACCAACACTAACATTCACATTCGTAATTTGCCGACCTCAGTCCGCGTCAACAACGGGTTAAGTCAGCAGGTTTCCCGGACCGAATACCTTTATGATCAGGTCGGTTACCCGCTCGTCTGGTACGGCACCGTGACGGGCTGGATAGACCCAGGTTCAGCGCGCGGCAACGCCACCACGACGCGGCAATGGGTCGACACGACGGGAAACTATTTAGAAACCCACGCCCAACCTGATCAGGTCGGAAACATCAGATATGCGTGGGACTCCAAGGGCAACCTGTCTCAGATCGAATACAACGATTCGTTCTCTGATGGGATTAACACTCGCGGCACATTTGCTTATCCGACGAAGCTAATATCGCCAGTGCCTGATCCCGGTAACACCGGATTCGGTTCCATCACCTCGCTCACCTCTCATCGTGTGTATGACTTTTCCACTGGGCTGCTGACGTCGTTTACCGATGCCAATGGCAAGATCACGAGCTTCGAATACAGTGATCCGTTCAACAGACCCACCAGAGTGAACAGGCCCGACTCGGGTTGGACCACTTACGCCTACGACCGTAATCAGTATGGCGAGTATGTTCATACCCAGACGGTTCAAAACATCTCCGGAACGCTGATGGACGGGTACCAGTTCTTTGACAAGCTGGGCCGTCCCTATCGCACCTTCCAACATGAAAACTACGACGTGGCCAAACCTTGGCTAACCGTCGACACGGAATACGACGGGATGGGGCGTGCGTGGCGGGTCTCGCAGCAATACCGCTCGTCCGGTAGTGCTTCCGGCATCAATCCGTCAGGCAAGTGGAAGGAATCCGAGTTTGACTCGCTGGGGCGCGTCAAGAAAATCACGACCAGACCAGATAATGCCGTAAGTTCAATTTCATACAGCGGCAACACTGTGACGGTCACGGATCAGGATCAAGTCGGCAAGTCGCGGCGCACTGTGACAGATGCGTTGGGACGACTGACCCAGGCAGTCGAGGATCCTAACGGTGTGGCCTATGCAACTGACTACACCTACGAGGCGCTTGGCAACCTGCGTAGAGTTAATCAGGGAGGGCAATACCGCTACTTCATGTACGATTCGGTGGGGCGACTCATCCGCGCCAAAAACCCGGAACAAGCAGCCGGCACAATTGTCTCTAACATTACCGATTCAGTGACGGGTAACGGGCAGTGGTCTCTGGGTTACGGATATGACGATACCGGCAACCTCACCGTGCGGGTTGACGCTCGGGGAGTCACGACCACTTACGCCTACGACAGCCTCAATCGCAATACGACGGTCCGCTACACCGATGGCACCAAAGACATTGACCGGCACTACGATGGTGCTATCAATGGCCGCGGCCGCTTCTACTATTCAAATTGGGACCCCGTCAACAACACGCGCTTCGACACGCACCTTGCGATCGATGAGTATGATGTTGCGGGCAGACCAAAGATTTACCGCCAGCATTTCTATACGAACGGAGTGGCGAGTGGGGCGTTCACCGTCACTCGCAACTACGATCTGGCCGGGAATGTAATTTCGCAGGGCTATCCCTCGGAGCGCGCCGTCAGTTACGCCTACGATATTGCAGGACGTCTCAATAGTTTCAGCGGCAATCTTGGCGATGCCCAGCAGCGTTCATACTCAACCGGAATTCTCTACGACGAAGCGGGCGGAATGCGCCAGGAACAGTTCGGAACTGACACTGCGATTTATAACAAGCATCTTTACAACAACCGGGGACAACTCTCAGAAATTCGTGTCAGTACCCACAGCATTCTTTCGCCGGGGCTGGAGACGAACTGGAACCGTGGAGCGATCATCAACCATTACTCCAACCAGTCGTGGGCCGGGTCGGGCACAGACAACAATGGCAATCTGAAGAAGCAGGATGTGTATCCCCCATGACGATCAGATCTCCAACCATACAATGTGGTGGCAGGAATATAATTATGACTCACTGAATCGACTGAACTGGGCGCGTGAAGTATCGGGTTCGAGCGAAATTTGGAAGCAAGATTTCGAATATGACCGTTGGGGAAATCGCACGCTCGATCAGAGTAGTTCGTGGGGAGGAGTGCCTGAGCCAGCATTCGCTGTAGACACCGCGACTAACAGACTTGGAGTGCCGGGCGGATATAGCGGTACCATGAGTTACGATCAGGCCGGCAATCTGACAAACGACACTTACACGGGGCAGGGCACGCGTTCGTTCGACGCCGAGAATCGAATGGTGTCGGCGCAGGATGTCTATGGACAGACAACTACTTACACTTACGATGCTGATGGCCGTCGTGTGCGCCGGCGCGTGGCGGGGGGCGCCGAGGTGTGGCAGGTTTACGGAATGGACGGTGAGTTGTTGGGCGAATATGCGGCTGGCGCATCGGCTTCCACTCCTCAGAAAGAGTATGGCTATCGCGGCGGGGAATTGCTGGTGCAAGCGCTTGCTCCCGTTTCAAGTGGCACGGGCCTCACGGGCCAATACTTCGACAACATGAACTTTGCCAACTTGAAACTGACTCGCACTGACGCGACCGTTAATTTCGACTGGGGTGGTGGGACGCCTCATTCTTCCATCGGCGTTGATACCTTCACCGTCAGGTGGGCAGGGAAAGTTGAACCGCTCTATTCACAGACGTACACTTTCTACACGACGACTGACGACGGTGTGAGACTCTGGGTCAACAACCAGCTCATCATCGATAAGTGGATCGATCAGGGTCCGACCGAGTGGTCAGGGCAGATCACGTTGACCGCCGGCCAGCGCTACGACATTCGGATGGAGTTCTACGAAAACGGTGGCGGCGCGATGGCCAAACTCTTCTGGTCTTCAGCGAGCCAGGCGAAGCAGGCAATTCAGCAAAGCCAGCTCTACCCGACGACAGCAGCTAACGCGCAGGTAGACTTCCAGTGGATGGTGAATGATCAGTTAGGTTCGCCTCGGATGGTCATTGAAAAGACGGGCAGCCTTGCGGGAGTGAAACGTCGAGACTTCCTGCCGTTCGGCGAAGACCTCCAGACGGGTGGCAGGTCGTGGCAGTTGGGCTACGTCAGCGACAGTGTGCGGCAGAAATACACGACATATGAGCGCGACTCAGAAACGAATCTCGACTATGCGCACGCTCGGTATTTCTCGAGCGGACAGGGAAGGTTCACGGGCGTGGATCCAATGCACGCATCGGCGAATGCTTCGAATCCGCAAACCTGGAATCGCTACTCATATGGGCTGAACAACCCGTTACGGTACAACGATCCGTCGGGGATGAATTCGAACGATATCGGCACGGCTGAGGATCAGCGTCGTCAACAGGCAGAGCAAGAGCCTCTCAAGCCGGTAGCTGTTGACCAGATCACTGTCGGTGGAGTGACGGTGAAGGTAGAACAGATGAATGAGCCTGCGGGATTCCAAAAACCGATCAAAGGAGAGTTACGTACGGGTATTGGGGTACAACTCACGTTTACAGTTACCGATGCAAGCGGGAAGCCTTTGGAGGGCGCGACTGCTGTAGAGAAAGTCAACGCACTTAAAGGTCCCCCGATAAAGCAAAACCCCGAAACTGTCCCTTTGGATGATCAAGGTCGGGCTACAGACTTTGTGACAAATTCTGCACCCACTCCCAAGAACGATGCTGAGGGGCAAGCTCTGCTCACGCGGGTGAAGGATCCCTTCATAACAAAACAGGAATTTAACCTCACGGTAACTTTGAAAAGTGGCTCAGAGATTGAAGTCACTCAAGTTAGGACTCTAACGAACCAAACTGACGGCAAATTGAACCCCGAAGATAGAGCGCTGGGGTTTGGGTCGGGAGTTGCTGGGTATACGTTCTCCATGGAAAAAATGAAGGGACGAGTCGTAAAGCCTTGAGTGAAATTCGCGATAATTCGATAGCGCAGTCTTTGTGCGAAGGAGGTGGAAGGATGAAACATACTGTAGCGTTGGCACTGGTGTTCGGGCTGATTTTGTCAGGGGCGAATGGCGGGGTATCTGGCCAAAAGGTGACGGATTCGAAGCCGGCGGCACTTGATCAGGTGATAAATATCACTCTGGCTGAAGCCACTTTATTGCTGGCTCTGAGTAAACTTGCAGTCGATCATCGGGTGCCGATCGGGTTTGAGCATGCAGTGGACTCGAGAGACAACCCTAATGAGAAGATTCATATTCAAGGCGGCACCCTAAAAAGCATCCTTGACTCACTAGTGGCGCAAGAACCGCGCTACAAATGGGAACTCCGTGACGGCGTGATCAATGTTACCCCAGCGGCGGGAAGGGATGAGTTTCTAGCACGATTTCTCGACACGAGAGTCGCGCAGTTCCTCCCGCCAAAAGGGACCACGGATAAATTCAAAATTAGAGACGCGATTCTCGCCTTGCCCGAAGTACGAGAATTGCTGACGCTGAACAACGTAAGCGTGCGGCCGTATGATTACGCATCTGGCCGGAGTATTTACGCTAATGATAACGTGGATCTTAGGATTTCAAATACGGACGTCAGAACAGTGCTCAATAACATCGCGAAGGAGAGTGAACACAAAATGTGGGACCTGGAGAGAGTCGGAGACAAAAGAGAACTGCTGCTTACTTACTAACTAAAACCAAAATGTGCTTGCAACGCAACAGGCAGATTACTTCCTGCTCTAAACTTTGCTGGGTTCGTATAGAGGAATCAGAATTCCACGCGGTATTGTAAGAAATTAATGACGAGGTAGCGGACCAGGAAGACAACGAGCTTTTAAGGGCGACTCACGACTGTTGGTGAGTCAGGTTCTAGCGAATTTTTTAGACGAAGAGATTCATTTAGTTGGCAGGGTACGCAACCTAGAAAATATGGCACGACGAACGTTCATAACTTATCTTGATCAGCTTCTAGTGAACGTCTATCCGAATTTAGATGATTTACCAACACCTGAAGAAGCTGAACACATTCCCTCATCGGGTTCCTTAGTCACTCTCAGTGCACCCAGACACGCCTGGGCGCGTTACCGGCGAGATAATAAGAATTAGCCCCTCGATTACCATGCGAAAGGTCGAGGTGGCGAGTTCAAGACCTGAACCGCACTGATTGACTGGGACAGAAAGCTAATACTCTAACGGAGCAGGAGGCTTACGATGGCTGTGAAACGCAGAACATTCAGCCATGATTTCAAGTTACAAGTCGTGCGCGTGTAACGCTCCCCTGTTTAGGACCACTCATAAGTAGAGACTTCGGGTTTTTGGGTTAACAGGTATTCCCTGGGCGTCATGTTGCCCAGAGACTCATGTGGCCGTTCTTCGTTGTACTCGCGCAGCCACTTTTCGGTCTGCTCTCTGACTTCGCTCAAGCTTTGAAACACAAACATATCGAGCACCGCTTCCCGGTAGCTGCGATTGAACCTTTCAATGAAACCGTTCTGCATTGGTTTGCCGGGTTTGATGAACTCCAGCGCCACGCCGTGCTGTTCGGCCCAATCAGCCAACGCCACGGAAACAAACTCTGGCCCATTGTCCAACCTCAGCTTGAGCGGGTAGCCGCGAGTAGCGGCTATCCGATCGAGCGTGCGCACCACGCGTTTGGCCGGCAGGTTGAAGTCCACTTCAATCGCCAGCAGTTCACGATTGAAGTCGTCCACCACGTTGAAGGTGCGAAAGCGCCGATCGCCCCACAACGCATCGCTCATAAAGTCCGCTGACCAACACTCATTCATCGCTTCACTCACAACCAACGGCGCCGGGCATCTTGTCGGCAAACGCTTTTTGCCTTTTCTTCGTTTATTCAGTTTCAGGCTGCAATACACGCGATAGACGCGTTTGTGATTCCAGCGATGGCCGAGCGCTCGCAGCCTCGGGAACAACTTACCAAAGCCTTGTTCCGGCCGCGCATGGGCCAATTCCAAGAGCAGCTTGATGATCTCGCCATCCCGGTTCGGCAGCGGCCGGTAACGATAGACCGAGCGACGCAACGCCAAGACCTGGCAGGCGCGCCGCTCACTAATCCGGTACTGCTCACGTATGCCGGCAATCAACTTTCTCTTGACTACCGGCTTTACAGCTTTTTTGTGAGCACATCCTTCAAGATCCGATGATCCAAAGACAACTCGGCTGATGGATTGGGTTTGTAACTCGCGACGACTGCGTAGGAGTAATCCTGAAATCCGTTCTCCTCTAGATTTCTTTTCATTTCACTGACGACACGCGCGCGAATATTCTTATTTGCGAGGCGTTGCATGGCCCCTTCTCGCCCTTTCTCTCTTATCCACTCGGGTAGTAAGACGTCAATGGATGTTGAGGATGCCGTATAGGCATATTGGTCCACCGTCACTGCCAGACCGCGTGTGCGTGCGGCTTTAACTAACTCGACAGCCCGCGAACTCTGGTCCCAAAGTCTCTTGCTGGTAACCTTAAAGTGCGAAATTTCTACGGGCATATGGGCCTCTTCACCCACGCGGATAGCCTCCTCGATTCCTTCCTCTACTTTTGCGCCCTCGTCACGCATGTGAGTGGCATATATCCCGCCGTAGCTTGAGGCAACCCGCGCAAGACTAATGATCTCCTCCGTCTTTGCGTACGCGCCGGGAATGTAGATTAGGCCCGTTGAGAGACCCAACGCACCATCCTTCATCCCCTGTTCGACTAATGCCTTCATCAGTTGCAATTCTTCGGGCGTTGGGTCGCGGTTGGCCGAATCCATTACGAAAGTGCGCACGCTGTTGAGTCCAATCAGCGTAGCTACATTCACCGCGGGTCGAGAGCTCTCACTATTTTTATAAAAGCGTGAGACATCAACCGCTGAGGAGCCGCAGTTGCCGGTAACCACAGTGGTCACCCCCATACGGATAAAATTTTCGGCGGCTGGTGACTTACTTATGTCTTCGACGTGAGTATGAACGT
The DNA here is from genome assembly GCA_963724185.1 of Pyrinomonadaceae bacterium. GTDB lineage: Bacteria > Acidobacteriota > Blastocatellia > Pyrinomonadales > Pyrinomonadaceae > PSRF01. Next base: position 2,793,775 of record CAVRTN010000004.1, read on the forward strand.
CAATGAAGCCGGGGGCGACGACCTGACCAGCTGCGTCGATGACTCGGGCGGCGCTGCCCGGTGAAATAGCCCCGATTTTAACGATACGATTGCCCTTTAGGGCTATGTCGCCGCTGAATACGGGGCGCCCAGTGCCGTCAACGATGCGCGCGTTGGTTACTAGCAGGTCGTACCTTGAGAGCTTACACCCTTCACGGGGATTTTGAATTCCACTCCGCGCCGATCTGTGCGCATCTCCAAGAGCGATGATCCGGCCTTCAAAAAAACGAAAAACCAGGATACCGGTGCTGTCAGCCCCAGAGTTCTTCTCACCTTGAAGCAGCTGTTGGTCCAAAAAGTGTCCCGCCATGACGCGTCATGGGGCCAGCGCCTAAACCGCGAATATGGCGTGGAGACTGGAACGTCTTCTGAGAGCCTGACGCCGGATAACAATGACGTATCAACCCAGATCAGACGGGGTCAACTTGAGACTGCGACCAAATCGCTCCAACGGATCATCGAAGGTAATCCTTCGGGCACAGTGTCATTACTCAGTCTCTTAAAACTGCTGTTTGCGATGCGAGCACGGGATCCGCAGACCGCAGATAAACTTTTTGTTGAGGCCTCGGTGAGGATGAGCGGACAGCAAAACGTCTCAGCGGATGATGCCCTAATACTCGGAAATTATCCCTTCGCTCCGAGAGTTATGGATGCGAAACTCCTCACGGCCCCCAGACCGTTTGTTAGTCCAATTTTGCTTGGGGAAATTGCGGTTCAAGCGGATGTGGCCCAAGTGAGACCAGGAGTTTCACCTGATGCGACCCGCACGTATCTTGGAGCCGCAACCCTGATCCTGGAGCGTGGGTCATATGATCCTGATGAGACAAAGCGGAGGGCCGCCGCCGCCTACCAGCTTCTTCCTCATGCACAGGCTCTCGCTCCGAACCTCGTTCCACGGTTAGTGAGCATTCAGCGTAGAGCGGATATTGATTTTGCGTCACCAAGCCCAGCCAGCTCATTGCCCCTAAAGGAGACCGGCAAAGTAGATTTAAACTCTGTGCTCGAATCAATTGACGAGATTCCGACGAGCAAACTTCGTGACCAGCGTATTTTGCGAACCGTTAGGATCCTTTATTCGAAGGGCGATCTAGACGCGGCTGTAACGGTCGGACACAAGCTGAGTGATCTCACCGGTCGTAACCAACTGATCGGTATTATTACCTTCGCTCAGGGAGTGAAGCCCTTGAGGCTGGTCAGGTTGAGATTGCTCAAAAGAGCTTGAACGGTGTGAAATCGGGCCTGCAGCGCTTTCTACTTAGACTGGGATTGGCTCGACTACATCTTAAGCTGCGCGACGAACCCGCTGCCCTGGCTCTGCTGAACGAAGCGATCAACGATATTCGCGGCGGTGACGACTCTCAGAAACCGTACTTGATTCTTTCAGCGATTGAGATACTCGCGTCATTTGATCCTGGCGCGGCGACCTCCAGGCTGGGAGATGCGGTCAAAGCCTTCAACGCTTCAGAGGTGCCGCGTTCCGGCCGCTTTGCGGCAAATTATTCTGAGACTGTAATGGTTGGAGACAGCTCGGCATCCTTTCCACTTAATATTTCCGGTCTCAAGTTTGGAAATTTGGTGTCGACGCTTAAGTCACTTTCTTCCGAACCTCAAAGCGTGAGAGGGGTTCTATTCGACTTGAAAGATGAGAGCATACTAAGTGAGGGTATGCTTGCTTTTGCAAATACCCTCCTGGGATAGGTGGCATTTACGAGGATGTGGCAAATGCCTGGCTTGATCAAAATAGCGAAACGCGCTGGAATCTGTGTTCTTATCGCAGTGAGTGTTCTCTTGACGGTAAAAGTGATTCAAAGAAATTTTTTTCCGAAGAGTCGTACTGCAGCTAATATTCCAGCCACCTTAGGTGCGAAGATCTCTTTGGCTGACGTAGATCGGACCAGGAGCGACCGCACCTTAGTCCTGGTTTTGGACAAAGGTTGTAGGTTCTGTCTCAGGAGCGCACCTTTTTAACAAAGATTGCTACGTGAAAGCGCTGACCGTAAGGAGTTACATGTGATCGCCGTGTTTCCGCACGATGTCGAAGGAGGTAAAGAGTATCTTAAAAGCATCGGAGTCAACATTCCTGATGTTAGACACGCTACCCTGCGATCTTTAGGTGTCCGCGGGACGCCGGCGGTATTGCTTGTCGATAAACAAGGTATCATTCAGGGCCTATGGATGGGCCAGCTAGCTCAGGATCAAGAGTCAGCGGTCTTTAAATCCTTCCTCAATGCCTAGGTGCTCCCTGGAAAGCACAGACGTGGAGCCCGCCAAGTTGTTCTCAATGACACCACACCTCCTTGCCCAATCAGTGTCTTCAAATCTGATAAAGTGTTTCACCTAATACTGCCGCGTCTGGATCGAGATTATTCTGTTCGTCAAAAATAAGTTCGTTAGAGAAAAGGCCTGATAGTTTTGGATTGCCATGGATGCCCAGGTAGTTGAAAAACTTCATTTCTGGAGCCGGCTCAAGGGTAGAGGAGGGAGGAGGATTAGACGGGCGGGTCCCATAATATTGGTGGCAGCTCTGCTACTGATCGCCGTTTGGCGCGATGCCGCAATTTTGTTTCGTCACCCTGTGGCCCCGGGCTGGAACGGCTATTACTATGTCCTCCAGATTGATTCCTTGCGAAATCAAGGCCACTTTTATTTCTCTACTCGCACTCCTCTCGTATTCTATGGGCTGGCAGGATTACGCGCGTTGCTTGGTGACACCGTATTAGCCATAAAAATAGGCAGCTTATTAATACACGGTTTGCTTTGCGTCGGAATCTTTGCCCTCCTCGTTAGCCTTACTCGTTCTTTTTGGCCCGGCGTGATAGGCATGGCGTTGGCTGCCTTCGCCCCATTGCATCTCTTCATGGTTGCGGAGTATATCAAGCAGGCGGGTGCATTGTGCTTACTTGTGTGGGGTTGCTGGGCCACCACACGAGCCTTTCAGACAAGGAATGCAAAATGGGCAACTTTGTCGGCTACCCTCCTGGTCGCGGCGGCTTTCTCCCACAAATCGGCGCTCTCGTCAGAAATTCCTCTTGGCAGGACTTGCGTTACTTTCAGCCGCACTCACATTGCCGGAACTAAAGTCTTGGAAGCGAGTGCTTGCCGTGACCGCCACGTTGTTAATATGGAGCGCCCCACGCCTACTGTCTATGCAGTCCTATTGGGAGATACCGGTATGGTTAAGACGAGAATTTAGTCACTCAGCACGTTGGCCGCTGCAAACCGTCGCGACCAGCGAGGAACTTGTACTGTTATTGGTTTCCCCCGCGGTTCTGATCCTGCTGGCATTCTCCAGCAAAGGACGCATACCAATGTGGGTACGAATGGGCTTGGGAGCCGTTGCCATTTGGGCCCTATTGATTACGATCAATCCATTTCTCAATTCCGACCCGCAGCTGCCGACAGTTTCCGGACGCCTTGGACTCCTCGCATATCTTCTGGTGGCAATTCTATTACCGGGGTTTTTCTGGCTGATTGTCTCCAATCATAAGGCTAGTACCCTATACATCGCGGCCGCAATATTGCCGTTACTTTTCTTCAACTTGCGCGCACCGATCCCACCAGGACTACGCGATGATTATTTGCGCCGCCGGCAACTTCTAATCCAAAGCCTCCCAGTGATCCCTGGCCACCCTGATAAAGAGCCACTAGTGATGGCCGCTCATGGTGATCAGTTTGTCGTAACGTCTACTTTAGCATTCCATCTGATCAACGATTACCGGATCAGGAAAATGCGTATATCATATTCTGGCTGCTGGACAGGTTTGATTGTGGCAGCGCGTCTGCCTCCGCGATGATGCTATTACGTGATAATCGCAACACTTGCACCGTTCTGTTGGAAGATAGTAAGCTCAGGCGACTACTGGAGGATATGACTTACAACGAGCGAAATCGGCTCGTTTCGGCCAATCCATATTTTCGCGCTGCGCATCAGCAAGCGATAAATTAAGAATTAACTGTTGGAGCGCCGAGAGACTGCCTTCAAGATGTGGAGAGGCCGCCATTGCTGCTCGACCTCGGAATCAGAGCCACCACGGAACCGTGAGAAGCAGGGTTAGTACCTGGGATGTCTACGAACAAGCGCACGGAAGCACATGGAGGTAGACGAGCCGGGCGCAGATGAATTGATGGAATGCGCAGTTAAATATTGGAAGGAAAGCGCAACATGCATCCAATAAAAGTCCTCATACTTGTTTTCGTGGCGTTTGTGCCGATGTTGGGCACGCAACCTCAAGTTGCTACCCCACTCGGTCTTATTCCCGAAGACGGGCTGCGCAAACGCGTTACTGAATCAGTAGTACCTGAGTTCCCAGAAGAAGCACTTGCTGCGAAAGCGCAAGGCGTGGTCATTACCGCCGTTCACTTTGACGAAGATGGTAATCATTCAAGAACACGAGTGTTGAAATCGCCTCATCCAGAGATCTCATTGGCAGTAACAAAAGCTCTGACGCGCTGGAAGGTCAAGCCCTATTTGGTGGACTCAGTGTTGAAAGCGCGAATTCAAAGCGAGCTCCGGTTCCATTATGTAATTGAGGATGGCGTTGGTGTTGTTCGTGAACCTTCAATAGATGAGCAAAAAGCGCACAGTCGAGAATACATGAAAATTGATCTTAAGTTCCGCCGTCTTTAGGAAGGGTTCAGTCGTCAGCACGGCTGTTGCCCTCTTTGGTTTCTCTTTTAACTTCCGCGAAATTCATCGTTCTAATCGCTGTACTCACAGTGAATTTCGATTACTCCTTTTTCGTGCATTTAAAGAAATTGAGTTCGTTGACGGTGAGCCAGTTCTGCGCGTCGGTGACTAGTGGCGAGCGTAGTTGAGAGCATCATCACGGCCATTGAAGCGGAGAACGAATCGGACTGTGTAGCGTCAATCATCACTGACTGGGATATGCTCCTCACCCCCAACTATGAGCAGCTCCCTTCGAGTATTTCCGAAACATAGCGGGTTTCACACAGTTAGGATCACGAGACGATTCTTAAAGTGAAAACGAATTGGTCGGGTAATTGGTCGGGCTGGAGCGGAAAAATTGAAGAAACCGCTATTTTAATTGGGTTTTGCGATGGTAAGCAGGTACCTTGACACGGTAGGGGTCTGGGGTTCAAATCCCCACGCGCCTACCAATCCTATTGAGTTACTTCTCCCTTTTGTCTTTCCTTCATTATTGAACTCACAGTTTGGCAGACTTTTGGCAGACTCTCAAAAATTCGAGCCCCCTAGCGACCCTTCCGTAGTCGATTGACGGCGATCCGACCTTCCTTCCCTGATCCAATTTCGGCACCCTTTCAGCTACAGCGAAACGATCTCTTTGAGCGGAAAAGCGCGTCGCTTTTCCTAGATAAGGTTGGACCACGAGCGCCGATTCGATTCCAACAAAGATGTTCGCCGCGCTGGAGATTGATTCTGCGCCGCTGATTTTTATCGTTCTGTGGAAGAGCCTGGCTAAGAGGCGCACGAATATCTACAGCACTCGCAGGTGATAGAGCATAGAGGTAAACGCTGCAAAGAGAATCACCACCGGAAGAACCTGAAAGATGAGGATGAAGCCGATGGATCCTGACTCCCCGGGGCTTCCGCAAGTGGTCCAAACAAGAACACCGAACCGCTCTTTGACGCGTTGAGCAAGACCAGCACCGCACCGTTCAGCCAGAGTAAGATTCGATGCGAACCAGGTAAGCGAAAAATAGTCAGACCAATCAGAAGTTGCAGAGCCTCTCCCCACGCTATCGTTCTCCACACGCAATCTTTCGTCGATTGCTTTAAAGCAGCCAGGCGATTCCCGCGAAGGTCATGAAGCCCACGACAGTCACCGCGTGATGAATCATCTCGTTCCATCCTCTTTTTCGATCTTATTGCAAGGGCCGAAAGATACGATGAACGAAGCGCGAGGCAAATCTAGGCAATGTTGGCAGACAGCGCTGAAACTCCATATTACGCCGTTGCTGGTTCTAAGTGTGTTCGCGTACTTGTTTTCCCCAAGCTCTCGGTGGCCCAGTTTTCCAACAACGAAACGACTCTGACGACGGCAGCTGCGCATGCGCGTGACTCTCTGGCCGCCAGTGCCGCGAGTGTAAACGGCGAAATCCCACGAAGCCATAGAAGCCTCGCTCTTGATCGAAGATCATTTCGTCGGAGTCGCCCCGCATCCCTCGCTTCCGAAATCCTCTTCGCTCCCACCACCAGAAATCAACAACTTACGGCGGCACGATTCATGCACTATGAGGACCGACAGTAAGCGGGCGATTAGTCGCTCCACAGAATCTCCGAGGAGGAATCTATGCATAACATTGACCGTACAAATCTTGAATCGACCTTCGGCGAATATCCCGGCGAATATCCCGGCGAATATTCCGGTGAATATGCCGGAGAATTTCCCGGCGAATTCGGACAAACGTTTGAATCAGAGGGCGAGTACAGCTACGAGAGTCCCTTCAACGAAAGCGAGGAAATGGAACTCGCGGCTGAGTTGCTGACAGTTCAGAGCGAAGAAGAGTTAGAACAATTCCTGGGCAAACTTTTCAAAAAGGCCGGCGGATTTCTCAAATCAGGGGTTGGCCGAACGCTCACTGGAGCGCTGAAGGGTATTGCCAAAAAAGCATTGCCAGTGCTGGGTGGAGTCGCCGGGAACTTCCTGCTGCCGGGCATCGGCGGGGCGATAGGAAGCAATTTGGCATCCGCTGCAGGCGGAATGTTCGGACTAGAGCTCGAAGGTTTGAGCTTTGAAGATCAGGAGTTCGAGGTTGCCAAGCAGGTCGTTCGCCTCGGCGGCGCTGCGGCAAATATTGCGGCACAAGCACCTCCATCTGCTCCGCCTACACAGGCGGCCCAGGCAGCCTTGACGTCGGCTGCGCAGCAGTTCGCACCTGGATTGCTCCGCTCAGATCCTTCTGGAAGCGCCATCCCACAACCCGGCAGATGCCGACACAGAAATTCCGGGCGTTGGGTTCGTAACCGAAACGGGATCATCCTGTTGGGAACCTAAAAACCGTGACTACTAACCCAGCAAGATCGTTGCCGGCTTCGGCTGCTGCGACTGTTGACCCGGGCTTGCGTTTGGTCGAACAGGAAGCGCGTGCACTCCTTGTGAGATTGGGCCGAGTTAAACCATTTGCTTTGCAGCAAACGATGGTGCCGGCCGCCGCTTTGCCGCCAGCATCGCTCAGCGCGATCGATCGGTATCTCATTGACGGACGGCGCAGAGTCCATCGCATGGTGCGTAAGTTTCTTGGATGGCTGCGCAGTCCGGCAGGGCGGGCAGCGTCGCCTGAGGTGGCGCAGCGAGGTTTCAGCATGTTGCGCATGCGGTTCAACGCAACGCTATCGCAGCTCGACATCTTTGCCGCAGTAATGACTCAGCGAAGCGAGCAAGGGATCGGGATTTGGCTGGCGGGACTGGACATCGTTGCGTCTGACGCGTTGTCGCTCTCCGGCAATCACTACAGCTTGCCGGGCCTGATTTGTTATCTCGATCGCAGTCACGGCGCAGCCATTCGACGGGCGCGAACGCGATTGCCAGGCGGAGGCGATAGTCCCGTTGCGATCATACGTATGCCGCGTGAACGGATGATCGGTAGCGGAATCGCCTCGTCGTTAGTTCACGAAGTCGGCCATCAAGCCGTGGCCTTGCTCGAATTAATCGAATCAATTCGACCACTGCTGCGCGGCTTGCAGCGCAACGGCGGCACCGAGAGCAAGGCGTGGGCGTATTGGGATCGCTGTATTTCAGAAATACTTGCGGACTTCTGGTCCGTCGCCAGGGTGGGCATTACATCAACGCTGGGCTTGATGGGTGTCGTGGCACTGCCACGCTACTTTGTTTTTCGGCTGAACCTTGACGACCCGCATCCGGTTCCCTGGATGCGCGTGCGTTTAAGTTGCGCTATGGGGCGCGAGCTCTTTCCCGACCCCCAGTGGGACAGACTGGAAAGAATCTGGATGTCTTACTACCCGCCGGCTGATCTCGATCGCGAGAAGCGCGAGACGATTGCATTACTCGAAAAGACGATGCCCGGTTTGGCGGCGCTGATTGCCCATCATCGCCCGAAGTCGCTCAAGGGTGCATCGTTGAAAGAGGCACTCGACACAGATCAACGGCAACCCACCCGGCTAACTGCACTTCTGCGATCTTGGCGATCGGCTCCGGCAAAGATGTACGAGGCCACGCCCACTATGGTCTTTGCGGTCATTGGTCAGGGGCGCGCAGAAGGGTCGGTTAGCCCGGAGTTAGAGGGTCGGATCTTCGCCAACATGCTGAATTACTGGGCGCTCCGCGACACGCTCGACACGCCGGTCTATTGCGCAAAACCGAAGCTAATACCATCAACCACCCCATCATTATTTTTCGATACGAATTAAGGAGGCAACATGGCAGACAAGAAACAGCCGGGTGACCAATGCCCGGAGCAAGAGGGGAAGGAACCTGTTAACGTTAATAGTGAAAGTGACACTGTGAGCCGGGCCAATCCGAGTCTTGGCAGTGAAGAGGCCCCACTTCACGTAGAGCTTGCTCCCGGCAGTCCTGGCAGTCGCGACAACCCTTTTGAGGTTGCTGGAAGAGTGAGTTTGACCCGAAGTGGAGTCGCGTTAACTGATGACGCAGCATTGTGGCCGGCAATTCGCAATCGTACGGAAGCGATTCGTGGCGACAGGTACGAAGAGTTTATTGCTCGGGTTCTTTGCGAGGGCGACTCTGCGGGAGACTCGGTCTGTCTTCCCGAGGCGGATGATCTTCATCAGGAGGTGGATGATCGTTATCGGAAAGAGAGGTCCAGAACAATCGCAGGTTCCATCAACGTCAAGCGCGCGGAACTGCTGGGCTCGTCGAGCGGCTACGGTGTTGACGCCTACAACCTGCTCAAGTATGCAACGCAGGCGTTTCTATTGCTTGAGGCCGGCATCGTTATTCAGAGCCCGCGAGATCCTATTACCGGAGCAGAAGGCCCCGTCAACAATTTCGCTTCCGGTGAAGCCTCAAGGCTTGGTGAAAGGGTCACATTCGCGAATCTGGAAGACCGCCTGGCGGACTATCTTGGTAAGAGCCTCAACGTCCCTGGCGGACTCCCTTACCTCAAGCGAATAGTTGCAGCGCTGGCGGCAGGGTTTGAAACCGGTTCGCCATTCTGCGAAGGAAAACTCACGCACAGGTTCAGTTGTCCCAGCATGCTCGAACTGATCTGGTCTTACTGGCACGAGGAAGGAATGCTGGTGCAGACCATGAACGCTATCTGCATGCGCTTTCAGAACCGGCGTGGCCCGTTCGAACGCGATCCGCTGGCAAACCTGGAAATTGATCCGCTGCGCCCTCTGAACAATCTGCTCTGGGGATACATTCAGGACGAGTACAACCGCCTGACAGTGCCGCGCAGGGCGTACGAATACGACCACCACTACGGGCTAAAGATTGTCGGCAAAGCCGTGCCGGAGATTCGCTCAGCCGACAGTCGCTCGAAATTCATCGAGGCGTTCCACAATCTGCTTTACCGCACGGCGAGCTTCTATCGAGAAGATGCCGACACAACGGTTATTGCCGATGGGTTCTCGCTGTTGAGTTCGTTGCGCGAAGTGCATCTGTTGCTGGCCGAAGGCGCGCACAACCAATTCGGCGATCTGCCCTGGACCTCGCGAGCGGAGATGCTGATGATTCAGTGGATGCTCGGCAGGCCCGAGATGCGTGAATTTCTGCGCGGCCGCGCGATGGTCCCGTACGGCGAACGTTGGATGGGACAAGTAGACACCATGAAGAAGTTGCAGGGCTGGACAGATACGACCATCACTCACTTCCGAAACCTGGCGGTCTATGGTGAGCAGATTCTCCTGTCAATTCGTTATGGCGACTGGAGCGAGATCAACGATCAGGACAGCGCCAAGACCTGGGCGCGTTACTGGAGGCCCGAGATTCAGGGTTACATCCATGCGTATCTTGCGGCCACGGGCGTTGATTTGTCGGATGACATTGTTGACTTTAGAGGCGCGCCGGCTCGTTACGTTCAGCCGTCCGCTTTGTTGGAAGCTCGGATTGGAAAAGGCTCACAAGCTGAAATCGCTACAGCTCGCGCCAGCCGAGCGCTCTCATCGGCAGGCGTTAGCTTCGGCGCATTGCCGTCGGGGCGCAGACGGGCTTTGAATCCCATTCGGAAGGAGTAGCGGTCATAGGTTCAGGGGTCGGACTGCAGCGTTTCCAGTCGAAGCGCCGCGGTCCCGACTTTCGAAAAGCACGTTTATAGTTGCGACAGAAAGGTCCGTCAACGCCTCGTGAATCCGAGGGAGGTGAACAAATGAGCACGCGATTCGAATCCGAATCTTTTAATCCACTTGCTGAATTCTTCGAAAACGAAGATCAAGAAGACGAGACCAGATCTCGGAATAGGTCTCGACGTATAACTCGGCCACCGACTCGGGGTCGCAACTGGGTCAATCTTGCGAACCAGAAGAGACGACTTCTTGCGAACCAGAAGAGACGGCTTCTACTGAAACCACAAAAGTTTCCTCGGCGCTTAATACGCCCTTTTCCGCGTCCACTCCCACGGCCGTTCTTTCCGTTCCCTTTCCCCGTGGCGCCGCCGCAGTGGGGACCGCCGCCGGAACCGCCGAAGCCGCCTGCTAACCAGGCCGCGCCCTCAGGGTCAGGTTCTTCAGGATCTGCCCCCGCCCCCGTGGACAATAGTTGGGTTCCAGACGGCGCGTCGATCGAAACCACCGATCAACGATTACCGGAAGGCAACGGACAAGCTCCATCAGCAGATGGTCCTATGGAACCAGGCGATGGCGATGCGGCACAGTCAAGCGATGTTGCGCAGCCCGGCAGCGATGAAGAGTTCTTTGAGTTCTTTCCCCAGACCGAATTCGGGCAGGATGAGTTTGGCTTGACGTCGGAATTCGACAACTGGCAACGCCAATTGAACGGTCGTAGATCGAGAAACCGTGGGAAGTGTAACTGCCACCAGAATCGGTCCAATTTCCGTTCACGTGCGTCGCGGTTTGGCGGCTACGGTTTAAGGCCCGAGTTTGCCGGGCAAGTCGAAGCCGGGACTTTCCAGTCCGAATCGAGCACCTCGACCTTCCCGCAATCAGTTATCACGATGCTAAAAAGGGGCTTGGTGAGTGCTGGGTTGAAACTGGCAGTCGGTTTAGGTTTTCGAAGCGAAACTCAGTTGACCAATCTGATTTTCTTTTTGCGTCATCCAGAACGTGGAGGGAAAGCGATCGCTGCAGGTGAGCCAAACTACAGTGGATTGGTGCGCGAGTGGATCGCGATTCGAGATCGGGCTGTGCGCCCCGCTCTTCGCAGCAGCACCGCTCCTACCGGTGCAGGTTACCAGCCCAACGCTCCCGCATTTCCGTATCAATCGACGACTGTTACGCCAACGCCTTCAAGCGGTGCGCTCGACATAGTGAAAGTGCGCGGTATCAACGTGGCCCGACAGATCGCCCCGCAAGTTGAAGGTTTGCTCGCTGCGGCTGAATCCGCTGGGATCAGACTGAGCGGCGGCGGTTATCGTTCGCGCGAAGCACAAATTGAATTACGTAAAAAGCATTGTGGAACCACTCAATACGATATTTATGAGAAGCCTTCTTCCCAATGTACTCCGCCAACCGCACCACCGGGCAGGTCGCAACACGAGAAGGGCCTGGCGATCGACTTCACGTATGGTGGCACGACTATCAAGTCCCAAAGCAGCCCGGCATTTCAGTGGTTGAAAGCGAATGCAGCAAGGTTTGGACTATACAACTTGCCCAGCGAGCCGTGGCACTGGTCAGTGGATGGTAGATAACTCTTGAGCTGATCCGAATACGACTTTTTCTGATCGCAATCAGTTGCCGGTGTTCCGTATTTGGAGTTAAGTGGTCCACCGAAAATCACTAAACGACGAATCGCGATGCTTGAGGCGACTGGATGCAGCGTTGCCTGAAATGGAATGAAGGAAGCACATCATGAGAAACGCCTTCACAGCAAATGGGCTCGGCACGAGCCTGGGCCTTGAATCGTTCTTTTTGCCTCTGGCAGATGAAGTCTCGGCTACGAGCGACCCACGCATCATCGACCTAACTGCCAAGGCGGATAAAACGCGGCGCTTTGGCAGGCGAGATCCAAAGAAGGTCTACGCGCTGGTGCTGCATCAGATGGCCTGTTGTTTCAAAGTTAGTGATCCGCTGACGCGTTTTCTTAAGATGGCCCCCCATTTCGCGATCCTTCCGGACGGACGGATTCTTCAGTTGCATCCGATCCTGTCTTTGACTGGGGCCTCAAACGGATTCAATCCGGGCAGTGTTGCGGTCGAGTTCGCCGGCAATTTCCCAGACACCAGGGGCAAATGGTGGCATGGCCCTCAAAACGGGCAAAACCAGGTCACGGCGGCACAGATTGAAGCTGGGCGTTACCTGGTTCGCCACTTGATGCGCACCATGGGATTGAAAGTGATTGTGGCCCATCGGCAGTCGAGCGGCACACGCGACAATGATCCAGGCCCGGACATCTGGTACCACGTGGGCCAATGGGCAGTCGACAATCTGGGTCTCAAGGACGGTGGACCGGGTTTCAAGACCGGTACTGGTAAACCGATCCCGGATCTTTGGCGCACCTGGGGCAAGGTCAAACCGCAACCGGAACTGGAATTCAGCGCTGACGAATCTGAAGCTTGGGAAAGTGAAAGCAATCGCAGTAGTTCTGAGTATATTCGCTGGGTGCAGCAAGGGCTGAACCGAATCCTTGGACTGCGACTGGCAGTTGACGGTATTGCCGGCGTACAAACCAAAAGCGCAATTCGTAGTTTTCAGACGAGGCAAGGTCTGGTTGTTGACGGGATAGTTGGGCCCGTTACTGAAGCTTCTCTGGTGGCTGCCGGAGCCGGCCCGGCGCCCGGGAATTCGGCCCCGCCAGTCTCCGGTAGTTGTCCGGCTCCCACCTTTGTCTCCTGTCCTGGTCCTGGAACGACGCCAACTGAGGTGTTGGACAACTTCGGCCACAATGTTGCCACGCTGAATCGTCCCCTTCACACGCCACGCATCAATAGAGTTGCCGGCCAGATAACTGCGAGTCAAAGCTCTCGCCATCCGATTCGTTCCATCCTGATTGCCGGGCACACAGACCCTACAGGTTCCGACCGTTTCAACTTAGACCTTGCACGTCGGCGCGCGGAAGCAGTCGCCCAGGAACTATGCGTCGCTGTAGGGCCGTCCGTGGCGCGCCGCCTCAAATTTGATTTGACGTCCTGTGGTGAACAACACCTAAAGACGACCCCTGAATTGAGTCGCCGGGTCGAGCTATTCCTTCCGAAAGTCCCGCCTCCGAGTTCGAAACCGCCTGATGTCCCGCCATCGGCTCCAACGGTGCCTGCTGATTTGGAGCTTTTAATTAGACTAGTTCGAGACATACTGCGAGGCATCACTCCTCTACTCGGATTGACTGGTGCAAAGCTACCGACGACTGCTCGCTTTCTCACTGCTCCCGAGCAGGCAGCAGCAAAAAAGGTGTTCGATGGAAGCTTGGACTTTTCCAGAATATTGATTGCGGACGGCACCGGTTTTCAGAATCGTAAGTTCACCGTTGCCGTACCCGTTTCCGGCAGGTTCCACGTCGTCATGCTGCTGGGTGATTTGAATCCCTGGCATACGCATGGTCGCTCTTCCACGCTAATACACGAACTCGCGCATGCCTGGCAATCCCAACATGCCAACGACGCTACACAGTTCATGAAGAATTCAGTTAGCTGTCAGGCGCTGGCGCTGGCTGACATACCGATCGCCAAGGCAGCGGCTGCGGCGGCCGCCGCCGCTCGGGCAGCGGCGCGAGGTGTCTTGCCGTGGGAGATTCCTGGCATCTCAAAGAATGCCGCGGCCAACGAAGACGTGAGCGCCTATGCGTACATTCCCGGAAAAACTTTCGAGGCATATGCGGCTGAACAGATTGCGCAGCAGGTAGAAGACGCACACGCCCGCACCGGAAGACCGACCCCTGGCGTCCTTTCGACGATTAAGTCAGTTCGCGCAGGCGCTCGTGATCTTAAAAATGAGGCAAGCCTCAGAGTTGTTAGCTTCCACCGGAAGAGCACCCCGGGAGTAGTCTTTCATTAGAATTGAAGGCGACTCATTGTTAGTTTTGTTGTCGCTGGAGGTCTGCGGTTTCGCCAATGAGTCCAACGAGCAATGCGATTGCTTATGCCCACGCCAACCGATCGCGATTTGTGGCGGAACTAAAAGAGTTTGTGCGTTTTCCTTCGATCAGTGCACAGCCTGAACACGCCATTGACTCAAGAAAATGCGCAGCGTGGCTGGCAAACCACTTGCGGAGTATTGGACTGGAGCACGTCGAAGTCATAACCACGCCGGGGAATCCGTTAGTCTACGCCGACTGGCTTCATACGCCGGGCAGACCGACCGTTCTAATTTATGGACACTACGACGTACAACCAGCAGAGCCGTTGGACCAATGGCGCTCACCGCCGTTTGAGCCAGTGGTTCGCGGCAATGATCTTTACGGTCGCGGTGCCTCGGATGACAAGGGTCAGATACTCGCTCACATTAAGGCACTCGAGTCCTGCCTGCGCACTACGAGCAGCTTGCCGGTCAACGTGAAGTGTCTCTTCGAAGGTGAAGAAGAAATCGGAAGTCCAAATTTTGGGCCGTTCGTAGCGGCGAACAAGATAGGACTGGCTGCCGACGTTGTAGTTGTTTCTGATATGGCAATGCGCAGCCGGAATCGTCCGGCGATTACATATTCCATGCGCGGTGCGCTCAGCGTGGAGTTGGAGGTTAGAGGCGCGGAAATGGATCTGCACGACGGGCTTTTTGGCGGCGCAGTGCACAACCCGATAAAGGGGCTTTGCGACATAATTGCCAGCTTGCAAACCAGCAATGGACGAATCGCGATACCCGGCTTTTACGATCGCGTGCTCGAGGTTAGTCCGGAGGAGCGCGCCTACATGGCAATCAATGGACCGAGCAATGAACAGATCATTAGCAATGCGCGCGCGTCACGCGCCTGGGGCGAACCCAACTACACAGTCTACGAGCGAACCACGGTTCGCCCGGCACTGACCATCAGCGGGATCGCCGGCGGCTATCAGGGAAAGGGGCCCAAGTCGATTATCCCGGCTCGGGCGGTTGCGAAGCTGACCTTTCGGCTGGTGCCTGATCAGAATTCTTTGGAGATCGCTCAGCTCGCCCGCAGCCACATTGCGCGGCTTACGCCATTCACCTTACGTTCGACGTTAAAGGTCCAGCTCGCTGCGGATCCGGCGATCGTTGACCGTGGTCATCCATTGATCATGGCCGGCGCCCGCGCCGCCAACAAAGGCTTTGGCGCCGCACCGGTTTTTGTGCGATCTGGTGGCACCAATCCAGCGGTGGCCGCCTTGCATCGCACCCTCGGAGTGCCAACGGCGCTCGTGGGGTTTGGCCTGCCGGATGATTACATACACGCGCCCAACGAGAAATTTCATTTGCCGAATTTCCACAAGGGAATTGCAACCGGCATCTGGTTTCTGCGTGAAGTGGGCACTTCGAAACAGATCGTAACTAGTAATTTGGGGCGCGACACGATGAACCATTCAAGCGCTGCTACATTATGATCATCGATTGCCACTGTCATGCGGGAAAGGGCGACGGTCTCATTGGTCCCTGGGATACGAATGCGCCGCTGGAGAAATATCTGCTTCGGGCGGCCCGAGCGGGTATTGACCGTACCGTCTTGTTCGCCGCTTTTCACTCCGACTATGCAATCGCGAATCGCGAAGTGGCCCGAATCGTTAAGAGCCGCCCGGATCGCTTTTATGGTTTCGCTTTCATTAATCCGGAACGCGACCGCGGGCGAGTGGGAGCGATGGTAGAAAAAGCAGTCACGCGCGATGGGTTCGTGGGAATCAAAGTCCATCGCCACGATGCCCCTATCACTCGCGAAGTCTGCGAAAGCGCGAGGGCATTCTCGTTACCCGTGATCTATGACGTTGTTGGAGAAGTTTCGGTGGTGGAGTTGCTAGCCGAAGAATATCCGGATGTGACCTTCATCATTCCACATTTGGGAAGTTTTTCAGACGACTGGCGCGCGCAACTAGCGCTGATTGATCATTTAGTTCGCCACCCCAATGTGTATGCCGACACTTCGGGTGTGCGACGCTTTGATCTGCTCGAACAAGCAGTGCGGAGAGCAGGGCCACGCAAGATCCTCTTCGGTACCGATGGGCCATGGTTGCATCCTGCGGTCGAGTTAGCGAAGGTAAAGGTTCTGGGCCTGCGTGCGGCGGATGAGCGGCTGGTGTTGGGTGGAAATCTTCTGCGCCTGATCTCGCGGGTGGCGGCCGGTCGCGGGCGGCGTGTTGAAGAACCGTCAGCCGTGAGCGCATTTTCATTTCAGCCTGAGCGCGGCGATCCGTGGCAGCCCTCACAATTTTCGATTGGCAGGCGCTACGAAACCAGTTAGCAGAAGACTGCAAACCGCAGCCAACTGTGACATGCGAGCGTTAACTGCTCGGATCAATCCACGCCAGGCAACCCCCGATTGCCGCTCGAGTCAGACTGTCGCAACTCTGTCATCGCCATTTGGTCGACGGGCTGCCCGACGCATTTGCAGCGCGCGATCAGTTACCTTAAGCCTCGCGGCGGCCCGCTGTAGGTTGCCCTGCTCTTCTTCGATCACAATCCTTTCGGCCATTTCTCCAGCAGCGCGCTTAATTTCTTTGAGACTTGCTCCGGCTGCTAGTGCTGAGCGGACCGCACTCTCCAGCTCCTCTTCGCTCCGACGGTCAGATCCATCAAGGTCACCTGGGCGTTCGAGTTCCGGGATGTCGCCAGCCGTGATCGCTCCCGGTCCGACATGATGTTGGATGATCCGCATGACAAGTTGTTTCAGGTCGCGTACGTTGCCGGGATATTCACGCGTCAGAAGATACTGGCGGACAGCGTCGTCAAGTTCGGGCGGATCGTCCGGGCGGAACTGGGCGATGAAATGCTTCGCTAGCAGGAGAATGTCTTCACGGCGTTCGGACAATCGGGGCAGATGGCAAGTCCAACTCGCGATCCGATAGTAGAAGTCGCGGCGAAACCTATCTCGCGATTGCTCTTCGAATAAGTTCCGATTGGTAGCGCAAACGAGCCGAAAGTCTGTCTTCTGCCACGAATTTCCGCCAACGCGCTTGTAAGTTCGTTCCTGAATCACGCGTAGCAGCTCAGCCTGCAAATTGAGGGGCAGCTCTCCCACTTCATCGAGAAAAAGCGTGCCTTTGTCGGCCAGCGCAAAGGCCCCCTTACGCTCTGCAACTGCCCCCGTGAAGGCGCCGCGTTCATGACCAAAAAATTCGCTGCCCGAGAGCGCCGGCACAATTGTGGTGCAGTCGCACACCACCAGACTCTTTTTGTCTACTCGCGTGTCGAGCGTATGAACCAGTTGGGCAAACAACTCCTTGCCAGTCCCGCTTTCTCCAGTGATCAATACCGACGAATCCGTGAAAGTGGCTACCTCCACAATCTGCCTTAGCGGGCGAATCCACGCCCCGCTTTGACCGGCAAGATTGTCTTTCACTATGGGCGATCGGACGATTTCGTCGACCTTTTCCCAACGCTTAAATCTTGCTGCAATCTCGTCGGCCGGGGCCCGGCATCGATCCCAGGCGAGGACATCTGAGGCGCCGGCGCTTAGCAACCTCCAAATGACCGCGGGTTCTATCGGAGTTGTTGAAAGCGTGATGGCGAGTACTCTTTCACGTCCTCGCCAGCTGGTCTTTCGCAGCAGATCAAGGAGTTGAAGCGAAGTTTCGTCAAAAAAAACTATGCCGGGCCCTCTGGGCTCAAATGAATCGTAATCGTGAGAGCGGAGGCCGACCTGCTTCAGCAACTCAAGGATTGGGGCATGAAGCCCACGCCCGAGAAAGGAATGCCAGATTTCCATGAACAAACTCCCGGTGAAGCCGCTAGGGCAGTTGTCGGGTGTTATTGAATACTGGAATTGTGCGAGGAACCTCTGGAGATTTGCAGGATGAGTCCTGCTCAAGAACCGCGCATGGACCTGTGATCTATGAATCAAAAATCGCGTGTTTAGGTCGAGAGAAGTTCTTGACTGTCTAAGTGCTAATGTCAGGTCCTTTGGAGATCAACATCGCTGCGCCCAGCGACTCTTAATACACTTCAAAAACGAACGTGACGATCTGATGACTGTTGGAGGTGAAACCAAAACAGCAAGCGCAGGGTGTTTAGAAAAGCTCGCTGAATTAGAATTCGTTGACGTGAAGTTTAAGGGCAACTTCCACGTGAACGATGATCACTAAATGAGCGCCGTGAAGTCTACTTCCAGTCTTACTAAGATGACAAGATTGGCACTGTTTTATTTTGCTACGCTGAACACTGAACAACCCATTGGCATTCCCAAACGCAACATTGCCAGGCGACCCGAGCATCAGTAATAGCTGATTCGACCCTCCAATCTTCTTGAAGCTGACTTACAAATGCGCAGGGATTGGTTGGAAAGAGTTTCAGGCTTTCATAGGACGCTGCCAAGCCTCAAGAAGCTAACGCACCTGATCTGCGATACTCGCAACCTGAAAAGATGTTCTGGCAGACTTTTGGAAACTGTAACTGAAACTTAATCAGCTTTTGCAGTGTGAACGTGCTTTTCGAGCTGCTCCAGTGAATGTTTATCGGCTTGGGAACGATTACGCCTTATACCAGGTGACCGGGGACGGCGTTGACACGGTAAGGGGTCTGGGGTTCAAACCCCCACGCGCCTACCAAACCTTTCAACACGTTACCTCGTACAACCACGTTTTCCGTTGCTCCAAAACGCTCCACTTAGCCACCGCCCGTTTTCCGCCTGATTTTAGTTCTGGCATTGTGATTGCGGCGGCAAGTTCTTAAAAAGCGGCCCATTCATTCTCACAAACTCGCGTCTCTTTTGTGATTAGAACTGATTTGACGAGGAAGTTCGGCCGCTCATCGGCGGTCCGCTTCTCAAGTGAAAGCCAAAGGTTCCCCGATCCGAATGAGCTAAGGGTCAACGTCTATACGAATTTAGATGATTTACCAACACCTGAAGAAGCGGAACACATTCCATCATCGGGTTCGCTAGTCGGTCTCCGTGCACCCCAACACGCGTGGGCGCGGTACCGTCGAGATAGTGAGAATGAGCGCCTCGATTACCATTTGAAAGATCGAGGTGGCGAGTTCAAGAGCGTTAATTTGCGCGGTAAAGAGTGATGAACTTTGGGATTCCGATCCAGAATCGCGAAGCGCTCTAAGGCTCCAGTGATGGTTCGTAAGTCATAATGAACTCTAGAAATTTCGATACCTCAATGATGTCCTTGCCGGTGAATCGAATGCTGTGCGCATCGGTGCGCTCGACGATGGACAGGTAGCTAAGCACCTCTGATGGGCGGTAGTTCTTGAAGCGCACGTCCAACTGAATAGGGGGCGCGAGTTTGTGTGGCTTGAAGTCTTTAATCCTCCCGATCGACTTCCTGACTTTCTCTCGAATCAATTGGTTAGCCGCTTCTGGCATCATGGTCTTTGCCGAGTGAAAACCCGATGCCCACTTGACCACCGCTCCTTCGACGTCGCCCAGCAGCGCGGTTGTCTCTTTCACCACTGCATCATCGCCTGAAACCATAATCACCGGCACATTGAAATGACCTGCTATCGCCGCGTTGATGCCCGCCTCGGAAACCGAGACACCCTTGAGTCGAACATCAGCCAGGCGAGCGCTGGAAATGGTGTGTGCCCTGACTCCCTGGGGATTCGTAGTTCCAGTGTGATAACCGAGAAGGATCACGCCGGCGAAAGTCTCATCAATGCCTTGCATCATCATCAGCGGTCGCGGCCAGGAGCGGACGAGCAGGATATTCTTCGGTAACTTCTCAATTAGCAGGTTTTGACCGTTGCCGTGCGAGTCGCTGACGACGATCTCTGTAGCACCGGCTTCAAATGCGGCCTCAATCGCTGCATTCACTTCTTGCGTCATGAATTCCCGGAAGCGGCCATATTCAAAACCCTGAGGCCCTAACTGCTCGCCAGTCACTACCCCAACTACGCCTTCCATGTCGGCGGAAATGTATATTTTCAATTTCTTCTCCTGCGCCTTCACCGTTATGACAAAGCTAACTAACAACAGCGCGAAACAGACCACATGAGATTTCATTAGCAACGCTCCTCTGTTGATGTGGAAAGCAGTGACCATCCGTTTACTCATCGAGCTTCCAATCTAACCGGCGTAGGATTCTTCGTTTCCTTAACTGCCCGGTGCAGATTATTAAGCGCGCCTTGCAAGACGCCATCTTCACGCGCAATGCACAGTCGCATATACCCGTCCCAACCATTGCTATCAGCGAATGCCGACCCAGGGACGCCTGCCACGCCGGCTCTGTCGATTAACATCTGGTTAAGCTGCATCGCATCTGCAAATTCTTCTGGGATGCGTGTCCACACGTAGAACGCGGAGCCCGAGTCGTACACCTCGAAACCCGCTGGTTCAAGCGTTGCAAGCGCGAATTTCCTCTTGGCCACAAAACTCTCTCGCAAATAGTCGTAGTATCGGGAATCGCTCATTAACACTTCGGAAAGCGCACGCTGCAGCGGCGTCGGCGAACACACGTAAAAGACGTTATTGGCCCGGTTAAGAGGAGACACGAGACGCGCGTCACCATAAACGTAGCCTAGTCGCCAGCCTGAGATATTCCAGGATTTGGAGAAGGAGTTGACAGTGATGGTTCGTTCCCACATGCCCGGCAACGTTGCGATAGAAATGTGCGGCTGACCGCCCGCCACGTAATGTTCATAGACCTCATCCGCGACGCAGAGAAGATCAAACTCGTGGCATACAGCAGCAACCGCCTCCAGCTCACTTCGGCTGAACACTTTGCCGGTGGGATTTCCAGGTGTACATAGGATGATGGCGCGCAGAGGGAAAGCCTTGCGGTTCTTTAACTCCCGACATCGAGCGCGCAATTCTTCAACGTCGAGTTCAAGCTTCTGGCCATGAAGCGAAAGCACGTCAGTGCGACCTCCCAGTTCATTGAGAATATGGCAGTGGTAAGGATAGTAAGGCTCAAAGACAAGCGCGGAAGCATTCTTGAAGTAAATTTGAGCAATGGCGATCAGTGCGCCGGTTGCGCCGGGAGTAATTAGCAGTTGAAACGGAACGGCTTCCGGATCGATGGCGATTCCGTTGAATGCAGCGATCTTTTCCGCCACCGCGCGACGAAGTCCAGGGACCCCTTCCGCCGGGCTGTAATGGTTTTGGCTCGCTGCAATGATTCGGCCAGCGGCCTCAGCCAAAGCTGAGTTTATAGCCAGCTCAGATTGGCCTTGCACGAGATTGCCGCTGGGAGGCACAAGTCGGGTAAGTGCTCGAATATCAGGTTGGGATTTCGTCTGTATTGGTTTCATCAGATGGTCCTGTGCGAACGTGTGACAACGTTAAAGCTTACGATTTTTTACGCTTCACTTACTCCTGCCCATAAGTTTGCTCCAAGTGACAGTCTTAAAGGGATGCGATGAGTCCTGCGAGCAGAGCACCGCGCCGCGGAATATCGGACACGAAGATGTGTTCGTCTGCGGCGTGAGCGCCGCCGCCATCTATTCCAAGCCCGTCGAGGACTGGTACGTCAAGCGCGGCCACGAAGTTGCCGTCGGACGCTCCGCCGACCGATTGCTCCCCGAGTTCAAAGCCGAGGAGAGCAGCTATGTCACGCGCGCGCTGATAAAGTTTCACTACACCTTCGGTTCGCTCGAGTGGCCCCCGGTTGATGCTTCCTGTAACTCCGAGTTTCACGCGCTCATCAAAGGGTCGCAGCTGATTCATAAATTCGCTGACGTTGAGAGCTTCTTTCGTGCTGCTGAAACGCACATCCAGTTCAATCTCCGCTTCAGCCGCAACTACGTTGGTTCGTGTGCCGCCATGTACGAGGCCGACATTGAAGGTGGTGCCGCACGTTGAATCGCTCATCGAGTGAAACCGCTCCGTTTGGCGGGCGAGTTCAAGGATGGCGCTCGCCCCGGCTTCTGGATTCAATCCAGCATGAGCGGCAATGCCACTCGCCGTCACTTTCCACATCCCGGCCCCTTTGCGCGCCGTTTTTACCTGACCTCCAGGAGCGGGTGGTTCAAGCACCAGGGCTTGCGCCGCGCGTCGCGCCTCTGCTTCCACAAACTGGCGTCCGGAAAGGCTTCCGGTTTCTTCATCGCACGTCAGCAGCAAGGTCACCGGGCTCGTGGGGGTGAAGTCAAGAGCGGCGAGAGTGCGAAGTACTTCCAGGGCCAAGACACAAGAGGCTTTCATGTCGAACACGCCTGGACCATAAAGTCGTCCTGATTCCGCACGCACAATCTGCGTGGATAATGTGCCGCGTGGGTGGACGGTATCAGTGTGCCCAAGCACCAACGTTGAAGGAGTGCTGTCAGTCGTAGAATCGAACGCCCGCACGCGCAAATGTTCACCGTAGCCAGGAACTGGGATTCTTTCGATCGAGCTGATTGCGGGGATTGTGCGAGCAGACTCGACAAGGCGATCAACCACGGCGTGGCTGCCCTCGAAGTCTCCTGAGGGAGACTCAATTTCGACGAGCTTGCAGATCGAATCCAGGATTTCATCTTGTCGACTTGCGATGAGAGTGTGCATCGCCATCAGTTTAGTTGTATCTGACGGATTCATGATGCGCCTCTCGCAAGGTTAGTCGGCAGTGCTGTGGTCATTGAGTTTTCGCGGAACGTTCGGAAGTCAGATCCTACCGAGGAAACTGACAGCCTGCTAGACGAAGTCTGCAACCGTTTTCCCCTCGCTGAGGAGGTAGACTCCAACGGCCTGATCGTTTCGGGTTGCACCCCAGAAGTCTTCGACCAGATATCCCGAGGCTATCGCCTCGCGGAAAGCCCACCGCGTTGCTTCGCGCCACCTTACTCCCAATTCCGGGCTCTCCCGCTGGAGAGCATTAATGTCGGTGGGGATTTCGATCGAGGTATATTTCTGATTGGTCACCCGCGATGACTGCAACCTTTGAGGCTCATTCCCCGGTCCAACCTGGACTAGGCATGGGATGCGATCGCGCTCGCGGTTCGCGCCGCTCTGACCTTTACTTTCCAGGCGCTCACGTACTCGCGCGCTATCCAGCGGCCAGGTAACCCAAAGCCGATCGGTACCATTGCCGTGCAAGAAGCTTGATGTCGTTTCACCGTAGAAGTTGATCTTGTAATTGTCCGCGACGACCCCGAGCTTTGAGAAGTTGAAATGCGCGTTCAGACTTTGAAGTGGGTCGAATGTCCATGTCATCCGGGTAACCCCCTGCGCGAGAGCGCGCTCGCGCTGAGCTAGCTTGAGTTGGTACCCGAGACTGAGGTTGCGATAAGCGGGGCTAACCCCAAGCATGTGCGAATGGTGGACCATACGCTGATTCTCGCGCCCGACGAAACTGTATGCGAAGCCAACCAGTGACAACCCGTCAAAGGCGCCGATGAGAATAGCGTCCATTTCCCGGGTTGCAACAAGGAGCGTGAGAGGAACGACATCGCGATCGTCACACGCCCAGACCTCTTTTTGCAGCAATTCAACCTGTCGAATCTCCGAAATAAGTTCTATGTCACGAATGATGACGCTCGGTTTTTCAGTGGCGGTTGACACGATAGTAATAAGTTTTGACTTTTACGATATCTAATCGCTGAACGCTTTCTTGGGAATTATAAGAGTTTTCGAGCAGGGCCATGTCGCGTGTTCGACAGATCAGATCGCTATCAACTTAAGTCGCCATTGGACCCTTTCGACTCGCGGTACCAGCGCGGGCCAGCCGCGTATTCTCTGTCAGTGGGTCTTAGCCGGGTAAGTGATCGCTTCGGATCGATATGAGCGCAAGCTACGTGGATGGCGTTGATGACAGCTGTCGGGGCTACATAGGAATTGAGAAATGATGGGCTGACAACAGAAGCCACTACGTGAGCGTCACAGTAGCGCGCGATCGGTGTTGTGTCGCTGTCGGTAATCCCGAATGTCGGTACGCCTTGCTTTTTAGCCTGACGCACAGCCTCGACCGTATCCCTGAGACATTGCCCGAAACTGATCGCTACCAGCACATCTTTTGGCGTCAGGACTTCCACCTTATGTTGCAGATTTCCGGTGCTGCCCATTGGAGCCCCGGCATCGAACCCAAGTCCCAACAACCCGTAAGCCAGACAATTCGCCAGTGAAGCTGCAAAGTCAACGCCAACAACGAGAACGCGTCGCGAACGCTTGATCAGCTTGGCCAGTTCTATTATTCGATTCCTATCCAGATCCGATTTCAACTTATTGATGTTATCCAGCGCCTTCTCCAGAGCATGATCGATATGATCAGCGACGCTGCGCTTTTCCCGGGTCGCGGCTTTCAACGCTGTATATGGCGTAATACGGGTGACGAAGTGCTGCCTTAGATCCGCGGAAAAATCGGCATAACTTTCGTAACCAAGCACCTGCGTCGCCCGCAGGATGGTTGTCGCATCCACCCGATATCGTTTTGCTAATTCGCGGGACGAGAGAAAACAGGTCTCATCTGCGGCGTCAAGAATAGCTCGAACCAACTGCTGGCGACGCGGGTTAAGCTCCGATTGTGCCTGGGCGAATCGAGCCTCGAGTAGTGAAGCCTTTCCGTCAGGTTTACCGGAGCCTGGAGGGAAGTTTGGGGTCTTCTTGCGCGCGTTAGAAGTCTTCATCTGTTGCCTCCCAACCGGGTGTATCTAATCCAATTTCAGATGAGTGGGATCCGCCGGATCAATCTAAGAGGCTCATCTGGTCCAACGCCGAACTTCCTTGGCCGTCGCTCTACAACCCCTGGAATGTTGCGGAAGCAAGATAGCAAATCGGTGTTCCGTAGACAAGGTGCTATGCAGCATCTGTCGCACTATTGACATTGTGCAGCACATGCGTTATATCGGTGCCAGTTCAAAATAAACGCTTCCCTGACAATTTGAGATTATTCATATGAGCTTTCACCGACACCTTAGTCGAATTGTCTCTTTGCTCTTCGTTCCTGGCGGCAGTCATCCCGCCCTCGGACGGGAAGCGCGTCTCCCCGGTTTTGATGACTACGAGAATAAGGCGCTTCGCGAATGGGAAGTGCCTGGTCTGGAGTGGTCCAAAAACACTTGAACTCTTTGCAACACCACCAAGCGGTGGGCTTCAACTAACTTTCTAGAGGAGGCAGAAGTTATGAAAGGCACTATCTCGATACTGGTTCATGGCCTACCGCGCACAACTGCGCGCGCTAAACTTTGGAGGTGTTGCTCCTCGCTGATAGTCCTGGCTCTGGCGTTGGTCATGTTCCATCTTCTGTCCTGGAGCGCAACGGCACAAACCACTACGTCGACCATTGAGGGGACTGTTAGGGATGCGAACGGTGCAGTTGTCGCTGGCGCCGAGGTCAAGGCCAGCGGGCAGACGCTTGCGTCCGAGCGCAGTGTCATGACCGATGCGGAGGGTGTTTACCGGATCACGGCATTACCAGCGGGCAGCTATACCGTGACGGTTTCACAAAAGGGATTTGCCACTAGCACGTCGAATATTGAATTGACGCTCAATCGCGTCGTGACTTTCGATGTGCAACTGCAAGTCGGCAGCATCGGAGCTGTGGCCAATGTCACTTCAGATGCGTTGCCTTTGTTGGAGACTAATGCATCATCGACGGGTTCGACCATCACGCCCCAGCAGATCAGAGACCTCCCGGTGAACGGGCGTAACTATCTGGATCTACTGCAGCTGGTTCCAGGTACCGCCGTCAACAGGCAAGCAGATCCCGAAGGCGACAATGCGAATCCAGTGCTGGGCGAGCGGAGCGGCAACAACAATTTCTTTATAGACGGTCATCCGAACAAGGATACCGTGAGTGGTGGACCAGCTGCACAATTCAACCAGGAAACTATAGCGGAATTTCAGGTGCTGACGACCGGCTATAAAGCGGAGTTTGGACAGGCCTCAGGTGCGATCGTCAATGTGATCACTAAGAGCGGCGGAAATGCATTTCACGGTTCTGGCTCCTTATTTGTGCGCAACGAGGCTTTCGATTCGTCAAACTCACTTGATCCGACGAAAACCGACCCACCCTATCTTCGTCGTTTTGATTACAGCGCGGCGCTCGGCGGACCGATCATCAAGGACAGGATGTTCTTTTTTGCCTCCGCTGAGCGGATCACGGAGGACCGCAGAATAGATTTCAATTATCCCGACGTTGGCAACGCCACGGTCAACCAGCTGATACGCGATTTGGAATCGTCGTTTGACACCCCCACTCCCAACCGCGAATCACGCCTTTTTCTAAAGCTCAATGAGCAGATCGGCCGGCATTCGCTAAGCCAGGAAGTCAACTACACTAATGGAAACGTGAAGAATTTTGCATTCCTTTCAGCTGGAAATAGCGTGCCCTCCACGAGAACTAACCGGGGAGCCAGGAACTTGCTGCTTGCTTTCGCTGACACAATGCTGCTGGGCGACCAGGGCGATCCGTGGATCCTGACTTTGCGCGGAGCATACCGTGGCGAGCCGTCGGACGTTCTGCCTGCACATCCCGAGGCAGGAGGCGGCAATCTTTTAACGGCCTATCCCGTCCCTGTCACTGCAGCCCTGCAGACGCCGGGGCCGCTACCGTCGGTAAATTTCGGAAACAGTCTGACCAGATCGTTTCTGGACCAGAAGTACACCGCGCTTACCGCGAACGCGAACAAGCGGGTTGGTAATCACGACATAAAATTCGGCTGGAATTTCCTACGAACTAAGGTTGACGGCCTTGAGCCTCGGACGCTTCAACAACAGCTTTTCACAACCCTTCCCGATTTTGCGACGTTCGACCCGGTCGTGACCGGCATAAGTTTACTCGCTCAGAGTGGCGGCGTAACGCCCGCGGATGACGAGCTCCATCTGCTGAACTACTACAACGCGTTGTTTGTGCAGAATGACTGGAAGATACGAAATAATCTCACGCTGAATCTCGGCGTGCGGTGGGAACACGATTCCGAATTTAAGGCCAATAAGAATTTTGCTCCGCGTCTCGGCGCGGCGTGGGGGATAACTTCAAAGACCGTGGTTCGGGGGCAGCTAGGCATTTTTTATGATCAGTTTCGATTGGGTATTGCCCGTGGGGTTCCCCCGTTCGGCGGAGCCAATCAGGTGACCAATCAGGTGCTGCTTTTTCCGCGTGGCCTATATGGATCGCCCAACTACATTAGCAGCGTAGCACTCTTGCTGCTCGGCAGTGGACCATGCTTCTCCAATTTTAGCGTTCCCGGAGGAAACAACCTTACTGATGCTCAGATCACCGCCGCTGGCTTGACCTGTCCTCTTCGCCCCAGTCAGGCGTTTATCGGAGTGGACCGGCTGAACAACGTAGTGGCCCCAGGACATGCTCCAATCCCCGCAAATGTGCCGATCAACATAGGTAATATTCAAACGTTGTCAGGACTGTCCCCTGATCAGTACCTGGCGGCGGCAAATGCAGCGATAGGATTTCCGGGGTTCTTTAGGTGGGGACCCTTCGGCCAGCTAACGAACCAGATAATCCCTCCGTTTGGAGCACCCGACACACTCGAGAACATTGATCAAACACCCAATACGCTCGCCTTCAGCGTCGGCGTTCAGCATGAGATCGCGAAAGACATGGTAATCGAGGCCAATTACCATCACAGAAAAATACGAAATGTGCTGGGTCCCCGCTTGAGCAATTTAGCGTTTCGCGCGCGCGTCGCGGGCCAGGCCCGTAGTTTCGACGCGCCGGGAACAGCGGTTATTAGTTTTGGCCCATACTATGAAGGAAAATACGACGGGCTTGTCCTGAGTTTCAATAAGCGATTCAGCAAGAGGTATCTCCTCGGCGCAAATTATACTTATGCCAAGGCAACGGATAATTCACGAGGGGCCGATTTATTCCCTTCCGACAGCTTTATCGGAACCGTGCCGGTGGTCACCGAAGCCTCAACGGGAGCAACCAACGCCAACGGTTCATTTGTCTCGACTAACGGCAATTTCGTTGCAAAGGCCGGTGATTTTTGGAACGGGCCGGATTTAGATAAAGGGCCGTCCACCCTGGCCGTGGATCATATTTTCCAGATCAACGGAATGGTTTCTCTTCCGTGGCAATTTCAGATAAGCGGCATTTTCCGAGCGCAGAGCGGTTTCCATCACAGCAAGCTATTTGCCGGTACGACTCAGACGCCCTTGATCGATCCTGACGGCGATGGGAACACGAATAGTACTGACGTTCGGAATTTCACCCGCAACGAATTCAAGGCACCGCCATTCGTTAATCTGGATGTGCGTTTTACGAAAAGGTTCGACCTCGGCGAACGTGCGAAGGTAGATCTTTTCTACGAGATGTTTAATGTCTTCAATCGCCAGAATCCGGCTTCCATTAACACGCAGCCGGCCGTAACGCTCTTCGGTACGGTTCAACAAGTGCTTCCCGGAAGGGAAGGGCAAGTTGGGTTGAGAATCGAGTTCTAGAGTCAGCGAGCAGTGCGCGGTACGTACGGGCGGGGCGCGCCGATGGTTAACCGCGAGCGATATCTCTTGTTCGCGTACTTGCCACCACGTGCTTGGCACACGCCGTCGACTTGATGAAGCGGGCCTCCCTTGCGGTTGGAGAAGGTTCTCATGTCTAGAAAACGCAATACGACGAATCAGTTCGTTGCATTCCTCGGGTTATGCCTGTTTCTCGTCGCGCAGGTTTCAGCCCAAACGCCTACGGCTGCGGCGCCGCCGTCGGCGCATGAGATTACGCGGAAAGTTGACGAGTATATGAACGCCGCGATGCGGATCAACCGCTTCGGTGGCGCGGTTCTCGTGGCGCGCGACGGGAGACCGATTGTCAGCCGTGGTTACGGGATGGCGAACATTGAACTCGATGTGCCGAACACGCCGCAGACGGTTTTTCGTCTGGGTTCGGTGACCAAGCAGTTTACGGGGATGGCCATCGTACTGCTGCAAGAGCGCGGTAAGTTGAGCGTGAACGATCCCGTCTGCAAGTATCTGTCGGAGTGCCCGCGGGCGTGGCAGCCAATCACGATCAAAAATCTCCTGACGCACACCGCCGGCATCCCAAACTACACAGAGTTTCCAGATTTCCCTAAAACCGCGGCGGGTGAGACGACTGCCGACGAATTGATCAACCGGTTCAAAGATAAACCGCTCCAATTCGCGCTCGGAGAGAAATACGCTTACAGCAATTCCGGTTACTACCTGCTCGGTATGATCATCGAGCGCGCGTCCGGCAAAACCTACGCCGACTTTTTGCAGGAGAATATTTTTGCGCCGCTCGGAATGAAACAGACGGGCTACGACAACCCCGTCCGCATCATCAAGAATCGCGCGGCCGGTTACGCTCGCACGAACGACGGTTTCGTAAACGCCGCGCCGATATCGATGTCAACCGCTTACGCGGCAGGCGCGCTCTATTCGACGGTCGAAGATTTGCTCTTGTGGGATCAGGCGCTCTACACGGAAAAACTTGTCTCGCGCAAATCGCTCGATGAAGCGTTCACTCCGTTCAAAAGCAATTACGGCTACGGCTGGAGTATCGGCAAGCGTTTCGAACGGCAGGTGATCGCCCACGGCGGCGGCATCTTCGGCTTTTCGACGTACATTGCGCGTTACCCCGCCGACCGCGTGACCATAGTCGTCTTGAGCAACGTGGAGGGCGCGCCTTCGGGAGAGATCGCCAACAGCCTGGCGGGGATAGTTTTCGGCGGCCCGTATGAAATCCCGGCTGAGCGCAAGGAAATCCAGGTTGCGGCGAAGACGCTGGAAAAATACGTCGGCCAGTATCAGCTAACGCCGCAATTGGCTTTGAGCGTCACGCTCGAAGGCGGCAAACTGCTGGGGCAAATTTCCACGCAGCCGAAACTCGAACTCGCCGCCGAATCTGAAACCGTATTTTTCTTCAAAACCGTTAACGCGCAAGTCACCTTCATGATCAACGCGCAGGGCGAAGTCACCGGACTGACGTTTCGTCAGGGCGGAAGCGACATTCCGGCGCAGAAAATAAAATAAATACCAGGGAACATGACCAACTTGAATTTCGAGAGACTCGAACTCAGGGAGATTCAACTTCCGCTCAAGTCTCCGTTTGAGACCAGCTTCGGATGCACTACGCGGCGTCGCATACTGATCGTTAGAGTGTTCGACAAAACCGGTGCATCAGGTTACGGCGAATGCGTAGCAGCCGAAGGGCCTTTTTACAATCATGAAACCGTCGACACTGCCTGGTTGATCACCGCTAAGTACATCGGGCCACTTCTGACAAAGGCCCGGGTCAAGACCGCGGAAAAAGTAAATGCCGCGCTCGCACCAATTCGCGGCAACCAAATGGCCAAGGCCGGCGTCGAGGCGGCGATTTGGGACCTTGAAGCGAAACTCGCAGGCCGTCCACTCTGGCAACATCTGGGCGGCGTACGGGATGAGATCAACTGTGGAGTTTCTATTGGCTTGCAGGAAACAACGGAAAAATTAATCGAGAAGGTCGCTCACGAACATGAGTCCGGCTATCAGAGAATCAAAATAAAAATCAAACCTGGAAAAGATGTTCAGCTGGTCCAGGCTATTCGCGAGCGATTTCCCGACCTCACGCTATCGGTTGATGCGAATTCCGCCTATTCTCTTAATGGTGACTTAAGCCTGGTGCATCAGCTCGATCAGTATAACTTGCTGATGATTGAGCAACCGCTGGCGCCCGGAGACCTCGTGGACCATGCCAAATTGCAACGAGAAATCAAGACGCCACTTTGTCTTGACGAGTCGATCTGCAATCTCTCTGATGCACGGCACGCTGACGAATTAGGTTCATGTCGGATTATTAATATCAAGCTGGGACGCGTTGGTGGTCACACAGAAGTTCAACGGATCCAGGCTTACGCGCTTGAGCATGGCATACCCGTCTGGTGCGGCGGGATGCTCGAGGCAGGCATCGGGAGAGCGCACAACATCGCCCTTTCTACCCTGCCAGGTTTCACCCTGCCCGGGGACGTATCAGCCTCGGCGCGGTATTGGAAAGAGGACATCATCGAGCCGCCGGTCACCGTGTCACGACAAGGAACGATCAGGGTTCCCACAACTCCCGGCATCGGCTTTGAAGTCGATGAAGCGCGCGTTGAGGCCCTGACCGTGCGGCGAGAGACAGTGCGGCTGTAGTAGCGACAGACTCCGAGCATGACGAAAAAAGAGCCTTCATATCAAACGGCGACCCTGGAGCGCACACTCGGCCTGCGAGATCTGATTCTGCTGATTATTGGAACCGTGATTGGCTCGGGGATTTTCATCGTGCCAGGCGCCGTACTGCGTCAGGTTCATGGCAGTGTGGGGTTAGCGATGCTGGTTTGGATCGTCGGTGGAATTCTCTCACTGCTCGGCGCGCTGACGTATGGAGAACTGGCAGCGAGAAGTCCCAAGGCAGGCGGGATCTACATCTACATTCGCGACGCCTTCAGCCCTTTGCCCGCCTTCCTCTACGGATGGACGCTCTTCTTCGTGATCAGCACCGGCGCCATGGCAACACTTGCAGTCGCGTTCAGTGCCTACCTCGGTGAGATCGTTCCTCTGACGCCCGCTCTCAGAAAGTTGATCGCCGTCGGCATGATTGCCATCGTTACAGTAGTTAACGTTCTCGGCACGCGAAAGAGCTCAGACTTGCAGAACTGGACCACCGCGATCAAAGTAGCCGCCATCTTGATTATGAGCGCGACGCTCCTCGTGCTTGGACGCGGCTTCAGTGGGACTGGCGCAACGTTGTGGACCACGGAGGCAGGTGCCTCGCTCGCGTCAGGTTTTGGGCTTGCGATGATCGGAGTACTTTGGGCATACGAGGGATGGCAGTATGTGACTTTTAGTGCGGGCGAGACATTCAATGTCCAGCGCAACTTCCCGAGGGCCCTGGTAATTGGTTCAGCATCACTGATTGGCATCTACCTGTTGGCTAACGTGGCATACATCGCCGCACTCGGTCCAACTAAAGCAGCACTGACTGACAGCATCGCTGCGACCGCCGTGACTGCGGTTATTGGCCCAGGCGCGGCGAAGCTGGTGGCACTCGCGATTCTGATCTCGATCTTCAGTGCCGCGAACGGCGTCGCCTTGACCGCGCCACGCGTCTACTATGCGATGGCCCGCGACGGACTCTTTTTTCATCGTTTGGCCGAGGTGCATCCTCGGTTCCATACACCGGCTTTCGCCGTGGTGGCCGGTTCGACGTGGGCCGCCGCTTTGGCAGTCACAGGCACCTTCGAACAGTTGTTCACTTATGTGGTTTTCAGCGGTTGGATCTTTTATGCCTTGGGCGCAGCCAGCATATTTATCTATCGCAGACGATCACCTGAAGTCACCAGCCCTTATCGCGTGCCGGGTTACCCGTGGACTCCGCTGTTGTTCATTCTTGCGGCCGCCGCGCTGGTCATCAACACAATAGCGACGCAACCAGTTCGTGCGGCCGTAGGTCTCGGCATTGTGCTTCTCGGCGCACCGGCATATCTAATCTGGCGCTCGCGCCGGACCGAGGTGTAACGCAAACTGTTAGTTTGCGATGATTTGTTATCGCCCAATCGCGCAGCTGGAGTGTGATTACGCAAACTAACAGTTTGCCCTACATCATCAATCATGAGGAACACTACGAACATGCGGCATCACAAGTATCTCGCCTTTTTATTAGTTTTGGCGTTGCCGTTGGCAGCCCTCGGGCAAGTAGCTCGGACCGCCGACTTTGACGTCATTATTAAGGGCGGCGTGGTCTATGACGGGACTGGCCGCGCCCCAAAGCGTGTTGACGTGGCTATCAAAGGTGATCGCATCGTTGCCGTTGGTAACTTACGCGGTGCACAAGCGCGAAGTGTGGTGGATGCGCGGGGTCTCGCAGTCGCACCAGGATTTATCAACATGTTGTCGTGGTCCACAGAGTCTCTGATCGTTGACGGTCGATCGCAGGGCGAGGTTCGGCAGGGCGTGACTACACAGATCATGGGCGAAGGTTGGTCTATGGGGCCCCTCAACGACCGGTTGAAAAAGCAGATGGTCGCCGAGCAGGACGACATCAAGTTCGACATAGAGTGGACAACCCTGGCGGAGTATCTCAGCTATCTCGAGAAGCGCGGCGTCTCGCAAAACGTCGCTTCCTACGTCGGCGCTACTACGGTTCGGCAGTACGTCCTCGGCGAAGCTGACGTTCAGCCGACACCGGCGCAGCTTCAAGAGATGCGTGAACTCGTACGCCAGGCCATGGAGGAAGGCGCTCTTGGGATCGGCTCATCGTTAATATATGCGCCGGCGTTTTATGCCAGGACAGAGGAGCTGATAGAGCTGTGTAAGGTTGCGGCTCGTTACAAAGGCAAATACATCTCCCACATACGCAGCGAGGGGAACGAGTGGGTACAAGCTGTTAAAGAGTTGATTCGCATCAGCCGAGAAGCCGGACTGCCTGCCGAGATCTATCACATCAAAGCCGCCGGACGGCAGAATTGGGACAAAGTCGATCAGGTGCTCGCGCTCGTAAACGGCGCGCGCCGCAGTGGTTTGAGGATCACGGCGGACATGTATATGTACCCGGCGGGCGCTACTGGGCTCAACGCCAGCTTGCCGCCATGGACCATGGACGGGGGCTACGAAGCACTCTTCAAACGCCTCGAGGACCCGGCCTTGCGTCAAAAAATCGCGTCGGAGGTGCGCACGCCGAGCGACAAATGGGAAAACCTCTACCTCGCCGCCGGTTCTGCGGATCGCGTGCTTCTCGTCGGCTTCAAATCTGAAAAGTTGAAACCGCTTACCGGTAAGACCCTGGCCGAGGTCGCGAAGCTGCGTGGGAAAGATCCGGTCGAGACCATAATGGATTTGATAGTTGAAGACCGGTCTCGTGTCGGCACTGTTTACTTCCTGATGTCGGAGGAAAACATCAAGAAGGAATTACGTCAGCCGTGGGTTTCCCTTGGTTCCGATGCTGCCTCGATGGCGACTGAAGGAGTTTTTCTTAAATCCTCAACTCACCCGCGCGCTTACGGCAACTTCGCGCGTCTCTTAGGCAAGTATGTGCGCGAGGAGAAGGTCATCTCGCTTACCGAGGCAGTGCGTCGTCTGACTGGGTTACCTGCGACGAACCTCGGTTTGGATCGACGAGGCTTTCTTCGAACAGGAATGTTTGCTGACGTGGTCGTCTTCGATCCGGCAACAATTGCGGATCGCGCCACGTTTGAAAACCCACACCAGTATGCGGTCGGCGTGAAGCACGTCTTCGTCAACGGCGCTCAGGTGCTCAAGGATGGCGAGCACACGGGCGCGAAACCAGGGAGAGCGCTCTGGGGGCCAGGGAAAACCAAATAGTAGCGGCTTCGTAAACGTCTCGCCGGATAATTACTTCTTGGAGAATAGTCAATGACCGTGAACAATTCCCAAAATGCGATTCGGAGACCTATCAGGTGGTACCAGTGGTTGTTCGTCACGCTCAGTGTGTTAGCGATACTTCTGACGACTAGCGGGCTTGCTAACGCCCAAACAGTTGATATCGATCGCGTCATCGCCGAACTCGAACCTGAGATTCAACGAACATTGATCGCGGGGAATATTCCTTCAGCCTCAATCGCGATAGTCGCCGGTGATCGTGTGATCTGGACTGGAGCGTACGGTTACTCAAACCTGTGGGCGCGCACCCCCGCCACGCCGAGCACGGTCTACCTGATCGGCTCAACCTTCAAAGCGATGTCCACCATAGCTTTGCTCCAACAAATGGAACTGGGGAAATTCAAGCTCGATGACCGCGTCAATGATTATCTGACTGACTTCAAGATTCAGGGTGAAGATCCTAAACATCCGGTAACCTTCCGGCACTTAGTCACTCATACTTCAGGGTTGCCCGGCGACTTCGGCGGATTTCCCGTATGGGGCGACGCCATGCCGCCAGGCATGGATGAATATCTCAAGAAGTCACTCAAGGTAACCAAGCCGCCGATGACTTCTGTCGTCTATTCGAATATGGCTTACACCCTGATAGGTTATTTGGTGCAGAAGTTTTCCGGCGTACCATACAAACAATACATTCAAGACCACATCTTCACGCCCCTGGAGATGACAAGCACTGCCTTTGAACCGCGACCGGATATGGACGAGCGTCTGTCCGTTCCCTACACAGTTGACCCAAAGACCGGAGGCCAGATACCGGCCGTGCGTGTTAGGGCCACTGTCTGGCCGGCGGGCATGGTCTACGGCACTGTGCTCAATCAAGCCAACTGGTTGATCGCCAATCTCAACGGCGGATCCTTTAAAGAAAAACGGATCATCAGCGAGCAGATCCTGGATCAAATGTTCACCCGCCAATACGATCAATTCAAGGGCGGGATAGAAGGCATTTGGGGAAATGAAACCGCCGGGTTTGGACTGACGTGGTGGACACAGGTGCGAGACGGCGATCGCTATTTCGCACACAGCGGTAGCGTTGGAGGCTATACGGCATTCCTGCTCGGCAATCGGGAACGCAAGATCGGGTTCGCTATTCTGACGAACGGCAATCGCGCGCATCCCCATCTCTTTAAGTTGGCCGATCGAACTATCGATCTGGTTAAGAAGTACAGCACGGAAAAAACGGTCACGCGACAATGAATCAATTAACGCTCGATTAGCGCGGATTTCTGAAGCCTGTGAGGGTTCTATAAACATTTCACTCTTAACGCAGTGAGGAGGTTCTTACCTCTTCGGTGTAGAAATATGCAGACAGTCAGCCGCATTCGGAAAACCGGCGCCGCATTTCTAGCGATTACGATCTTCTGTTGCTTGTTTGGTGATTACCAAACGGGTCAGCCTGCCTCTGCCAGATCGTTAAGCCAAACAGAAAACCGAGCCAACATCGCCCCGCGTGCTGACTACGCCGCGGCAGTCGATTTGCTCGAGCGGTTCATCACTCACGAAATGGCAGACAAGGAACTCCCAGCCCTTTCGATCGCGCTGGTGGATGATCAAAAAATCGTGTGGGCCAAAGGCTTCGGCTTCGCCGATCCAAAGAACAAGACTCCCGCCACTGCCGAGACCATTTATCGCGTGGGATCAGTGTCAAAGCTTTTCACTGACATCGCGATCATGCAACTTGTCGAGCAGCGAAAGCTCGATCTGGATTCTCCGGTAACGCGCTATCTTCCGGAATTTCGTCCGCGTAACCCTTTCGGCAAGCCAGTCACCCTCAGGCAACTCATGTCTCACCGCTCAGGTCTCGTGCGCGAACCGCCCGTTGGAAACTACTTCGAGACGACCGAGCCGTCACTCGCTCAGACAATTGCAAGTCTCAACAAAACTGAACTCGTCTACGCGCCTGAATCTCGCACTAAGTATTCAAACGCTGCCATAGCGACCGCCGGCTTCGTGCTTGAGCGAACGCAGGGAGAGCCGTTTGCCAGATATCTCAAACGCGCGGTGCTCGATCCTATCGGCCTCGAACGCAGCAGCTTCGAACCGACGCCGCAAATTAGGAAGGACCTGGCGAAGGCATTCATGTGGACGGTCGATGGTCGAGTATTTGAAGCGCCCACTTTTGAACTTGGCATGAGTCCCGCCGGAAGTATGTATACGACGGTGACGGACATGGGGCGTTTCATGAGCGTTTTGTTCGCCGGAGGCGAGGGAACTAAAAGTCAGGGAACTAAAGGCCAGATGTTGAAGCGGTCCACAATCGAAGAGATGTGGACTCCGCAGTTCGCGCCGCCGGGACAAAAAACAGGTTACGGAATTGGCTTCGGCGTGCGCGAACTCGAAGGCCGTCGCACTGTCGGTCATGGCGGCGCTATCTATGGCTTTGCCACGACGTTGAAGGCGATGCCCGACGACAGGCTTGGTGTCGTCGTGGTAACGACCAGGGATTCTGCAAACTCGGTGACGAATCGCGTGGCCGACTATGCTTTGACGACCATGCTCGCCGTCCGCCAGGGCAAACCTCTCCCGCAATCGGAAGTTACTTCTCCGGTCGATCCTAAGCTGGCGCGCCGCATTGCCGGTCGCTATGTCAACGGCCCAAACAGTGTCGATTTGATCGAGAGCTCCGGCAAACTTTCGAAACTCAGTAGCCTGGGCGGAGAGCAAGTAAGGTTGCGGTCACTTGGTGACGCGCTTGTAGTCGATGACAAGCTTGCATACGGCGAGAAGGTGCTGGTACGGGATGGCGCGATCGTCATCGGCAATCAAACATTCAAACGTATTGACGTTCCTAAACCACAGCCGGCGCCGGCCGCGTGGCGCGGGCTCATAGGCGAGTATGGATGGGATCATGACATCCTTTATATCTTCGAGAAGGACGGAAAGCTCTGGGCCTTGATCGAGTGGTTTGAATTCGACCCGCTTGAGCAAGTGTCGGAAAACGTTTTTAAGTTTCCGGACCGGGGACTCTACGACGGCGAGCGGCTCATCTTCACTCGTGACAAAAACGGCCGGGCCACTCAGGTTGAGGCAGCGAGTGTTGTGTTCAAGCGTCGCAACGTAGGGCCGGAGGAAGGCGCCGGACAGCTTCGCATCAAGCCACTCAGACCCGTTAGCGAATTGCTGAAAGAGGCGCTCACGGCCCAGGCGCCTAAAGAGGCCGGCGAGTTTCGCGAGTCGGACCTGGTTGAACTCACCCGGCTTGATCCGACGATCAAGTTGGAAGTCCGTTACGCTTCCACCAACAACTTTCTGAGTAGCGTTTTCTATTCCGAGCCGCGAGCATTCTTGCAGCGTCCTGCGGCTGAAGCGGTCGTCCGTGCTCACCGTAAGCTGAAAGAGAAAGGCTACGGATTACTTATCCATGATGGCTACCGGCCCTGGTACGTAACCAAAGTGTTCTGGGACGCAACGCCGGATGATAAGAAACTCTTCGTGGCTAACCCGGCCCAGGGATCTCGACACAATCGCGGCGCTGCAATTGATCTGACGCTTTACGACCTGCGGACCGGAAAGCCGGTTGAGATGGTTGGCACTTATGACGAGAACACTGATCGCTCATACCCCGACTATCCCGGCGGAACTTCACTCCAGCGTTGGCAGCGCAACCTTCTGCGCGCCGCAATGGAGTCCGAAGAGTTCAGCGTTTATGAAGCGGAGTGGTGGCATTTCGATTACAAGGATTGGCAGCAATATCCGATCGGGAACGTGGTGTTCGACAAGATTAAGTGAACGGGACATTACGCCGAAGGCGTTGGCTAATTTCAGCCCAGGGTTGTTTCAACCCTGGGAAAGGAAATGGAAAGAATCAAAGAACGCTGAAAGCGTTAAGGCATGTGTCATCCGAACTCCTTCAGAGTTCTAAAAATGGCAGTGGTTTATTTACCCAGGGTTGAGGCAACCCTGGGCTGAAATTAGTCAACGCCTTCGGCGTTAATTCGAACTGCTCCAGTATGCGATGTTTCTGTAGCGCTTTATGACTCGAACTTTCTTAGCGAGGCTCCTTATGAACACACGACAAATGACTTTGGGTTTACTGCTTTGTCTTGCCATCTCGGCCACTGTCTTCGCACAAGAGACGCGAATGCTACGTCACCCATCCGTGAGTCGCGATCTTATCGCTTTCGCATACGCCGGCGACCTGTGGGTCGTTACACGGAGCGGCGGCGATGCCCGCCGCCTAACCTCGACTCAAGGAGCCGAGGTTGATCCCTACTTTTCGCCCGATGGATCCAGGATCGCTTTCAGCGCCACCGTTGCCGGGAACACCGACGTTTACCTGGTGCCGACTGCAGGCGGCGACGCCAAGCGACTGACCTATCATCCCGGTCCTGATCGAGTGCGGGGCTGGACACCCGATGGTCGTCGGGTGCTTTTTGCGTCGGGTCGGGTCGGCGCGCCTCAGCCCTACTTTAAACTCTGGACGGTTGGCCCGGAGGGCGGATTGCCCGAGGCGTTGCCAATGCCTCGCGCGTTCAGCGGCGCCTATTCTCCGGATGGCCTTCGCATTGCGCATGAAGAATTCTCGACCGCGTTCATACCCGCGTGGCATGAGGCCAGCTACTGGCGAAACTACCGTGGTGGCCGTACTCATCCGATCCGCATCATGAATCTCGCCGATCACTCCATCGAGAAGCTTCCCTGGATCAATAGCAACGACACTGATCCGATGTGGATCGGCAATACGGTTTACTTCCTCTCGGATCGCAATGGCCCAGTCAACCTTTTCTCCTACCGCACGGACACAAAGCAACTTACGCAGCTTACACGTCACGACGACTTCGACATCATGAACGCATCAGCGGGTTCAGACGCGATCGTCTACGAGCAGGCCGGCTATGTGCACTTGCTCGACACCAAAACGGGTCAGACGCGCAAACTGAACATCGCGGTGACCGGCGACCTGCCCTGGGCGCGTCCGCAGTTTAAAAAAGTGGTAAGCATGATTCGCAACTCGGCGCTCTCTCCCACCGGCGTGCGAGCGGCCTTCGAAGCGCGCGGGGAGATTTTCACAGTACCGGCAGAAAAAGGTGATTACAGAAATCTGACTCAAAGCACGGGCACTCACGATCGCAGTCCCACCTGGTCGCCCGACGGCGCCCAACTCGCCTGGCTTTCAGATGCCAGCGGTGAGTATCAACTCGTGCTCGGCGATCCGCTGGGTGTCGGTGCGCCGCGGTCAATTACACTTCCTTCAACAGCATTTTTCTCCGCGCCTACCTGGTCACCCGATGGCACGCAAATTCTGCTGCAGGATAATCATCGAAACCTTTGGATGATCGAAGTGGTTGGAGGCAAAGCGACGAAGATTGATAACGACAATTATCCCGACATCTCTCGTTCGTTCGATGCGACCTGGGCGCCCGATTCAAAGTGGATCGCTTATTCAAAGAATCTGCCGAGTCGTCTGCGCGCGATCTTCATTTATTCGTTGGCTGAGAAAAAGAGTCATCAGGTGACCGACGGACTGGCAGACTCGATCTCGCCTGCCTTCGATGCCGGAGGTAAGTATCTTTACTTCATGGCGAGCACGAATTACGGGCCGAGCACCGGATGGCTCGAAATGAGTTCAATCGATCGGCCAGTGCGCCGCGCAGTCTACCTCGCGGTGTTGGGCGCGACTGAGCCCTCACCGTTATTGCCTGAAACTGGCGATGAACCACCACCTCGACCCACGCCGGCCGAGGCGCCACCTGCGGCCCCACCGCCAACGCCGCCAGCCGCACCTCGAACTCCGAATGTTCGCATTGACTTCGATCGAATCGGACAACGAATCATTTCCGTAAATATACCGGCCGGTGATTACAGCAATCTCACTGCTGGTGCTGCAGGAAGTTTCTATTACACCGAACCAATTCTGACGACCTCTCCAGGGCCGCCGTCACTTCGTTTGCAGCGTTACCAGCTTGCGGGGCGCGCAGCCGCGCCGTTCCTCGAAGGCATTCGCTCCTACTCGCTCTCGCACGACAAGAAGAAGGTTCTTTATCAAGCCGCTGCCGGTGGAGGAACCAGTTGGGGGATTGTGGCTACCGATCGCCCCGCTCCCGTAAGAGTCGGCGATGGTCCTCTTAACCTGGCGCAGATGGAGATGCGCATCGATCCTCGAGCTGAGTGGGCGCAGATTTATCGCGAGACCTGGCGCGTGCAGCGCGAGTATTTTTACGATCCGAAATTTCACGGTGCTAATTGGCAGGCAGTCTTTGAGAAGTACCGTCCGTTGTTGCCTTTCGTCGGCCATCGCGCCGACCTGGCATATCTCATCGCGGTTGTTGGGGGAGAGCTGGCAGTGGGCCACTCTTATTTGACCGGGTCAGGAGATGTACCGGGTGAAGATCCGGTAGCGGTTGGTTTGTTAGGAGCAGACTTTGCGATTGAGAACGGACGCTATCGAATCAAACACATCTTTACTGGCGAGAATTGGAATCCCGATCTGCGCGCGCCGCTCAGCGCGCCTGGGATCCAGGTGGCCGAAGGAGACTACCTGCTCGAAGTAAATGGCCGCCCGCTGACGCCGCCCACGAATCTCTACAATCTATTTGAGGGCACAGCCGGAAGGCAGACGCTGATCAGGGTCAACAAGACTCCTTCAATGGAAGGTTCACGCGTAGTCACTGTGATCCCCGTTCCAAGTGAAGATGGCCTGCGCGCGCGAGCATGGATCGAAGACAATCGTCGCCTGGTTGACAAGCTATCGGGCGGCCGCTTGGCCTACGTTTGGCTTCCCAACACGGCCGGCCCGGGCTACACGGCTTTCACTCGCTACTACTATGCGCAACAAAACAAAGAAGGCGCAATCATCGATGAACGTTACAACCAGGGCGGACAGGTAGCTGATTACATCGTCAGTGAACTGGACAGAAAACTGATGGGTTTCTTCGCACAGCGTGACGGCGAGCCCGCGACGTCGCCAACTGCAGGAATCTACGGACCCAAGGTGATGATCATTAACGAGTCGGCAGGCTCGGGTGGTGA
The DNA here is from genome assembly GCA_963724185.1 of Pyrinomonadaceae bacterium. Lineage (GTDB taxonomy): Bacteria > Acidobacteriota > Blastocatellia > Pyrinomonadales > Pyrinomonadaceae > PSRF01. The sequence continues at coordinate 2,835,129 of CAVRTN010000004.1, forward strand.
CGCGTTGCCGTACATGTTCCGACAGCGGAAGCTCGGGCCGCTGGTAGGGACCCGCACCTGGGGTGGGCTGGTCGGCACGCTCGGCTTTCCGCCGACGATCGATGGCGGTGGAATCACCGCGCCTAATTTGGCGTTCTATGACTTGGCGGGAAAGTGGGCCGTAGAGAACGAGGGCGTAGCGCCTGACATTGAGGTGGAGTACACACCCGCCGAAGTACTTAAAGGACGCGATCCTCAGCTTGAACGAGCAGTGCAGGAGGCAATGAAGCTGCTTGAACAGAATCCAGTGAGGCGAGTGCCGCGTCCCGCCCCGATCGATCGCGTTTCGAAACCAAGAACGTGATAGGCGGTGGCGATTTTTATGGGCCGGAGCTATTTGCTCACAGCACTCAGCTGCCGAACAAGCTTCTGACTACGTACGCGACAAAAGCACGCGGAGCTAATGAGATCGCTCCGCGTAACTATGATTTTGTTTGAGGAGGGAACCGGGTGCTGCTCAAGTGGTGGAAGCCCACCTTCCTGACCCAGAGATGATTTGCTTTTGGATTATCGCCAGAAAGGTGCCAAATGAAGAAAGCTTTAACCAACCTGGTTCTCGCGGTTGTCGTTCTGATCTGCGGCGCATCATTCGCGACTGTCATTGCCCAAAATGATCAGCCGTTCACCCGCACTGACGTCATGATTCCCATGCGCGACGGTATCAGTCTTAACACGCGTATCTATTCGCCGACTCGCACCACCGAGAAATTTCCTATCGTGCTTCTGCGCACACCCTACGGGATCGGTGATTCTACGCCGATTCAAATTGCGGCTGCGCTTCCGGAATTTACGGCTGAAGGTTTCATCATCGTGCAGCAGGACATCCGCGGACGGTTTAAGTCGGAAGGTCAGTTTGTCATGCTTCGACAACCGCGGGATCCAAAGGACAAAACCGCGATCGACGAAAGCACTGACACTTACGACACGATTGAATGGCTGCTGAAAAATGCGTCCAACAATAACGGACGAGTCGGGATCGCGGGTACCAGCTACGGCGCATGGCTTGCGGTAATGGCGATGCTCGATCCGCATCCGGCACTCAAAGCTGTTGTCCAGCAGGCTTCGCCCGCAGACATGTGGATAGGCGACGACTTTCATCACAATGGCGCCTTCCGATTAAGTTATGGTTTCGAATACGCCTACATGATGGAATCGTCGAAGGAGATGACTAACGTTTCGCAGGTCATCGACACGTTTGATACCTACGAGTGGTATTTGGAACTGGGCTCGCTCGCAAACGTCGAATCCAAATATTTCCACGGGAAGCTTCCAAGCTGGCGCGACTTCGCCACTCGTCCTGATTATGACGATTTCTGGAAACGTCAGGCTTTTGCGCCCTGGCTAAACCGAGTGACCGTGCCGACTCTGAACGTTGCAGGGTGGTGGGATCAGGAAGACTTTTACGGCCCGATCAAAATCTACGAACTGCTGGAACGCCATGACAAGGAGAAGCAAAACTTTCTGGTAGTCGGACCATGGAACCACGGCGGCTGGTCAAGAAGCGACGGCAGGAAACTGGGTAAGATCGATTTCGGTAGCGCGACCTCGGAGTATTATCGAAGCAAGATACTCGTGCCATTTCTGGCGCACTATTTGAAAGGCAAGGGAAGTCATCAGCTTCCTGAAGCGTTGACTTTCAGGACCGGCGCCAACGAGTGGGTCAAGCACGACGCCTGGCCGCCCAAACAGAACGTTGTAGACCGCAGGCTGTACTTACAAAAGAACAGAGAGCTTTCGTTTACCACTCCGCCGGCAACGGGCGAGGCTTTCGACAGCTTCACTTCCGATCCCGCGAATCCGGTTCCTTACCGTCCGCGTCCGATCAAACTCCGCAGCGGCTGGTCGACGTGGCTGGTCGAAGATCAGCGCTTCGTGGACCATCGACCCGACGTGCTCTCGTGGATCAGTGAGCCGCTCACCGAAGATGTGGTCGTGTCGGGACGGATTGTTGCTAATTTATTTGCTTCGACGACGGGAACCGACAGCGACTGGATCGTAAAGCTAATCGACGTATACCCGCAGAAATACGAAGCCGATCCGGAAATGGGCGGCTTTCAACTGATGATTGCCGGCGATGTTTTCCGTGGCCGTTACTTAAAGAGTTTCGAGAAACCTCAGCCGATTCCGTCAAACTCCGTTCAGCACTATCAAATTCCGTTTCCGGCCAACGATCATGCCTTCAAGAAAGGACACCGGATCATGGTGCAGGTTCAGAGCAGTTGGTTCCCGGTGATCGATCGCAATCCACAGCGATTCGTGCCGAACATCTTTCTCGCGAAAGAGTCAGACTTTCAAACAGCCACTCAGCGAGTGTTCCGCTCAGGCCAGCACGCTTCATACATCGCTGTGCCCGTTCAGGGGTCGGCACCGCGGTGAGATGTAGTTGACTTGATCGTTTAGACGCGGCTGCGAGATTGATTGAATTGAAGGGGCAATAGAGAAATATGAAGAAGACTTTGTTGATGTTGTTATTTCTGCTTGGGCTCTCAGGCCAGGCCTTTAGCCAAACGCCGGCGAAAGGCCTTGAAGGTGCGTGGCAGGGCACGCTTGAAGCGGGCGGTGCTAAGCTTCGCCTGATCCTGACCGTGACGAAATCGGACGCGGGCTCTTACGCCGGTAAAGTAGACAGCCTTGATCAAGGCGCGACTATCCCGATTGACACGATCACGGTCAATGGTGATGCAGTGCGCGTGGAGATCAAGTCGGCCGCGATCGTTTACGAAGGCGCTCTGAATAAAGAGCGCACCGAGTTGTCCGGGACGTTTACCCAGGGCGATCAGAAGTTCCCGCTCACCTTCCAGCGCGGTGAACAGGCAGCGCCGACGGCGACGCCCACGCCGAAGCCCGACTACTCCGCACCGGCCGACGCACCCTACACCGCGGAGGAGGTGTTGGTGAAGACACCGGCCGGACACACGCTAGCCGGCACGCTGACGCTACCCAAAGGTGCAAGCCGCACGAAACCGGTGAGCGCCATCGTCACAGTCACGGGCTCCGGACCCCAGGACCGCGACGAGAACATCGGGCTGCCAGGGTTTCTGCCCTTTCGCCAGATCGCAGATTCGCTGGCGCGCCGCGGGATCGCGGTGCTGCGCATGGACGACCGTGGAACGGGGGCATCGGGCGGCACTTTCAAGGGCTCGACCAGCGCCGACTTCGCCGAGGACGTGCGCGCCGGCCTGGCGTATCTGCGCTCGCGGCCTGAGATCCGGGCCGACCGCCTCGCGGTTCTCGGCCACAGCGAAGGTGCGATCATCGCGCCGATGGTGGCTGACAAGGAACCCACGTTGCGCGCAATCGTGCTGCTCGCCGGCATCGCGCAGCCGGGGCGCACGGCGCTCCACTTCCAGCTAAAGAACATCATTGAGCACGACACCAAGCTGACCCCCTCAGAGCGCGACGCCCGCATCGCCGACATCCCCAAGAGGATTGATGCCATGATGGCCGCTGATCCGTGGATGAAATTCTTCCTTACTTACGACCCCGCTTCCACCATGCGCCGCGTGAAGACGCCGGTGCTGATTCTCACCGGCTCGCGCGACCAGCAAGCGGTTCCCGCGGAGGTGGCGCTACAGGAGACGGCGTTCAAGGAGGGTGGAAACAAGGACGTGACTGCGCGCGTGGTGCCGGACGTCAATCATCTCTTCGTGCAGGACACCGACGGCTTCCCGATCAACTATGCGAAGCTACCACCGCCAATCATGATGCGGGCAGACGTGTTGGAAACGATCGGCGATTGGCTCGCGCAGCGGCTCCGGTGAATGGCACCCAGACATTGTGATTGCCACGTTTGAAGATGACTCAGCGGCTATCGTCGTAAATCGATTTTCAAAAGGTATCGTTGTCTCATTCTTCACAGATGCAGAGACCGCGGCTCGCGAGTTTCCCCAACTGGTGCGAGACGTGATCAAGTTCGCGTCGAGTTCAGCCGGGGCAGGTTCGCCGGTTGATATCGTTGGAGCCCAACGAGAACATGGATGTTGCGGTTGCCAACACCGCAAATGGGTGCAGCGTGGCGATGATCAATTACAACGCGAAGGATAGGGAGGTCATCGTGAAGCCCACAAGAGTTGGCGGGGCGGGTGGGGCCTGATTCGACCTGGTTACGAAAAGCAGGATCCAAACTGCCGCTTTGGATCGCTCGGCGAAAGTAACGATTCGGAGTAATGGATTCCGCGCTCTCGAATTTCGCGCCGGTTCTTCGCCATAGCATTGACACTAGGACAATCAGGGAGACGATTCAGTGGTTGAAGACTTATCCGCACATCACAACTTAATAGGCAAGCTTTTCAAAAAGCCCGCCACTCCAGGAGAGTGGGATGATTATCGTCTCAGCGATGAACAGGTTGAGTTCTACCATGAGCATGGATATCTCGCGGGCATCAGGTTGCTTAATGATGAACATATAGAAGTGCTGCGGGAAGAATTGGCAGGCCTGGTTGATCCGCACCACCCGGGCAATGAATTGTTTTATGAGTTCAACTCAAATGAATCGGCGGATCCGGACAAGGTCCTCTTTCATGCGTTAGGTGCCTGGCGCATCACGCCGGGTTTCCATGATCTATTGTGGAACCCTGCATTCGTCGTTCCGGCGTCACAACTTCTGGATGGCCCGGTCCGTTTTTGGCATGATCAACTTTTCTATAAGCCGGCCCGGGATGGTGGAGTGGTGATCTGGCATCAGGATTATTCCTATTGGACCAGAACCCAGCCTATGGCCCACCTCTCGTGTTGGATCGGTTTGGATGATTCAACGTCTGAGAACGGCTGTCTTCAATATGTGCCTGGCAGCCATCGCTGGAATTTACTGCCGCGCGCAGATTTTGCAAATGATATGAACACGATCCAGGGCGTGCTCACCGACGCGCAAAAGAAAGGGTTCAAACCCAAAACGATTGAGTTAAAGAAAGGGGAGTGTGCCTTTCATCATCCCTTGATGGTGCATGGATCGTTTGAGAATCGAACTGATCGACCACGGCGCGCTGCCGTGATAAATGTCATTCGCGACGGTGTTCGCTCAGTGTCAGATGAACCGCTGCTGGAAGGTGTGACTCGCATTCCCGCCGGCGAGAAGTTAGCTGGGCAATTCTTTCCATTGTTGTTTAACCCGCAGGCGTGAAGTCTTTGCCACGCTGCTAAGACGCTCCAATCCGACAGAGATCTTCTATCTAATCTAATAGAGTTCGACAGCGTGAACTGAGTCGGCTCATTCCTCAGGAAATACCTGGTTCTCCATACCCCCCTCAGATGGCAACTATTGAAGCTGGTTTTATCTCAGTGTTTTCTCCTACACTCTGTTGAGTGTAGGTGTTTCCAAACTACCCGACGGGATCATTGGTTAGGCAGATACCAATTCCGGGTCATCCGCGTTGCTATGCATCGGCTCACCGCGCGCTTGAACTATCAAACATGGGCAGCGTCTACGAACAATTTGAAGCTGAGCTTGCCGGATGGAGCGCCACGTATGCTGGGCGTCCGCGTCGCTTGATGCTTCGGCTTTTTCTGTTGGCGCTCGAGCGAGAGGAGATTGTCTCAGTTGGATATCGCGAGGATTTGATCGCGGTCCATCTAAGGGCGATGCCGATCTCCGAATCGGAGCGCGAGGTGATTCGTCACGCTTTGCTTTGGACGTGGAAGGATGAGGAGATGCACGCGATCTACATTCGTGGCGCGATCTTCAAAGTCGGAAACTTTCCTCTGCGTGCGCGCGCTCTCTTCAGTCAGGTCGCAGGTGCGGTGGGAGGTTGGTCTACCTCAGTTCGCCAACACGTGCGCTGGTCTGATGCGCCACTCTCGCGAGCGACAGCCACCTTAATTTCCTGGGCCGGATTCATTAGCGGAAAAATTCCGCAAGGTGTCAGGCAACATCTTCAATACCGTTCGTTCCGGGATTTCTGTCTCTTCAACGTCGACGCTGAAAAGACTGCGTGGCTGTGCTGGCAACGTTTGATCGAGTTGACCAGCGGGCAACCATTCATGTTGCCATCTTTGATAGAAGACTTTCGCCGCATCATGGATGACGAAGATAGGCACCGGAGGATCTTTGAGATATTGGCAGAAGCGCTCGATGAGAATGATCAACTCATAGATGGAGAAACAGCCGACTCACTTTCACAAAAGATCCGCGAGGTCGGAGAGTATTTTGTACCCCGAGCGCTTCGAGGTGGTCGAGTTGTTACGAGCGCGCTCGGCAGCGGCGCGCGAGTTACGGTTGTACACGGGAAATCAGTTGACGAAAAGCTATCGCTTTTCCGCAGTGTCCTTGAAGAAACAAAACTCAAGGAACAGATCGAGGAACGAGCGCGAAGTTTGGACAAACCGCTCACTGAGTTGCGAGTAGCGATCAAGCCGGCCTTCATGCTCGGCTATCACCATCGAGACCGCTCAATGATCACGGATAGGGAACTGGTGGAGGAATTGGCGCGTTACCTGCAGGCCTGCGGTTGCAAGGACGTGGCAGTTGTAGAAGGCCGGAATATTTACGATCAGTTTTACGGAAATCGCTCAGTCCAGGAGGTGGCCCGGTATTTCGATATTTCTTCTCCGCACTTTCGAGTTGTAGATCTTTCGGAGGAACAAGTGCCCCACGCCTTTTTCCGCGGGATGGGGCAATACACTGTGGGCCAAACGTGGAAAGACGCTGACTTTCGCATCTCGTTCGCAAAAATGAAGAGCCATCCGGTTGAACTAATTCACCTCACAATCGGAAATCTCGAAGGGATCGGCGCGCGTTGCGACGACTTTCTTTTCGCTGAGCGGCAGGCTGAGCGTGAAACGGCAACCATGATGTTGCTCGATGAGTTTCCGCCACACTTTTCCATGATTGATGCTTATGAACTGGCCGCTGACGGGCTAGTCGGCGTAATGGGCTGCCCGCGCCCGGCAACGCCGCTGAGGTTCTATGCCGGTAACGACGCGCTCGCCGTCGATATAGTAGCGATGCGGCACATGGGTCTGGCGGATCCTCACGAGTCGAGTACTCTGCGTGCCGCCTGTCATTGGTTCGGTGATCCGAGAGCGCACATGAAGATTGACGGGCCAGATGAACCCCTGAAGAACTGGCGCACTCCACACTACAGCGACATTTCAACGATGCTTAGTTTTGTCGCCCTGCCCGTTTACGTACTCGGAAGCGCGCGCGGCGCACTTTTCGTTCCGCAAATGGACCACGACGCGTTTCCACCGTTGCGCCGCCAGAGTTTGCCATTGCGGGCCGGGCGGCGAGTCATACAAAGTTTGATAGGGCTGCGTCATTAAGAATGACCCGTAGCGTTGTCATCATTGGCGCCGGCATGGGCGGCTTGACCGCCGCGGTCCGGCTGGCGCGTAAGGGTTTGAGCGTCTGTGTGATCGAAGCTCGCACAGAAGCTGGTGGACTGGCGTCGGGGTTTGAAAAAGATGGTCTTAGATTTGATGCTGGGCCATATGTGCTGCTTGATCGTCCCGGACTTGAATGGGCCTTTCGCGCGTTAGGCCTCGAACTCTCCGACCATATCAGCCTCCGCAGAATCGATGATGTTTATGAGGTGTCAACAAGTGAAGGCGTCACAGTCAGTTTCCATGCAGATCTGAAAAAGACAGCCGCAGGTTTTGACGCGCAGTGGCCGGGGAGCGGACAGCTTTACGAAGACTTTGTAGCGGCAACCGGAAAGACCCATAAACTCCTAAGCCCTCTGCTTCATGTCTCACGACCGGGACCTTCTAACCTTCTAGCTGATCGACGATACACCCGTATCCCGTTTTTGCTTCAGTCACTTGGGTCGATCCTGTCACGCACAAATCTTCCGGTGCCAGTGGTAGAAGCAATTGCAATTTGGACGCAAATTGCGGGACAACGAATGGACAAAGCGCCAAGTCCGCTGGCGTTTGTGCCCTCCTTGATTCATTCCGTCGGCGCTTTTTATCCGGTCGACGGGATCGCCACGATCCCGCGCGCTTTGGAAGCGGTAGCGAAAGAAGCGGGAGTAGAATTCCAATACGGCAAAAGAGTCCGAAGGATTGTGTGTGAACGGGGAAGCGTTAGCGGTGTCGAAACCACCGAGGGCGAGTTTGTAGACGCCGACGCAGTTGTCTCCAACTACAGCGGCATCGGGACATACATTCAGATGTTAAAGGAGACTCCGGCACGCGCCCGACAACACCTCAATCAGCTTCCTCTCCAATCACCCGGAGCTTGTGCCTATCTTGCGATTCGCGGTGATGCGAGGCAGCCGTATCTGAGATTCAAAACGTTTGGCACTCGACAACTCTGTCGTCTTCTCATTATGCCCGTAGTCGTTGCTCCTGAGTTGAAGAAGAATGGTTGGTTCCCTGCGCGCCTGATCAGTCCGATGCGACATGAAGAAGCCGAGCGCCTGGGGGTCGAAGGCCAACGCGACTATCTGAATCAGCTTATTGAAGAGAGTTGGTGGCGCGAAGGCATTGATGATTATCGCGTGGTCGATACACGCGTCCCGGCGCAGTGGGGGACTCAATACAATCTTTATAGAGACAGCATGAATCCGGTCATGACCGCGGGGTTCATGCGGGCCGGACGCCTGGCTCACAGGAGTCCTCATGTCCAAGGATTGTATTTGGCAGGCAGCTCAACTCATCCCGGACAGTGGGTTAGTTTTTGCGCCATCTCGGGAATCTTGGCCGCAGACGACTTGCTCGAGGATCTCAGCTAATGTTGGAAACACGGCTTGAGCTGCTCAGTTCCGGGCGGCGCCTGCGGATTGCTCGCATGGGTAGTGGGCCGCCGCTGGTTTTTCTTCACGGCTATCCCGATAACTTGCAGATTTGGTCTGAGTTGGCAACGCGACTAAAGGATCAGTTTGAAGTAATAGCATTCGACTGGCCAGGAATGGGCTACAGCGACGCGTGGCCTGGTGGGACCACTCCGTTTCACATGGCCGAACGTTTACACACGATTCTCAATGAGCTCGCGATTGAACGCGCCAGCCTGGTAGGAATGGACATGGGTGGTCAGCCTGCTCTCGTTTTTGCCGCCCAACATCCCGAGCGAATGCATCGTCTCGTAGTGATGAACTCGCTCGTCTTTTGGGATGAGAAAACTTCGTGGGAGATCCAATTGTTGCGCAAATACGGTTGGAACCGCTTCATCATCCGCAACTTTCCACGATTAGTATTCAAACGCGCCGAGATGACTTTTCTCCCTCGCGGTATGAAATTGCCTTTCGAGTTGCGAGATGACCTCTGGAAGAGTTTTTCGCAAAGGGAAGTTCGATTCTTTATCGCTCGACTTTGCGCTGGCTATCAGGGAACTTTGGATCGATTACCCAAGATGTACAAGTCAGATCACCTGCCCCACCTCGTGCTATGGGGAGAACACGATCAGCATTTTCCGCCGGAGCACGCGAGACGCCTTCACGATGCAATCAACGGAGTCAAGTTTGCGAATCATTCCGAGAGCGGAACACTGGATGGCGTGGTATCTCGCCGATCTGGTGGCAGAATCAATCCGCGAATTCATGGCTGAGCGAAAGGATGCAACACCTTTACTCCGCTCGTGAAAGATTCTCAGCCGCTATTAGCTGGCGGATAGGACATCAGAAAGCGTCTTCATATTGTTTTCGATCCCTCACGGCGCCACGGCAGGCTCCAGAGTCCGCGTGCCGAGAGGACGGCGGAAAAGAGCCCGGTCACACCGAGCGCGATCAGCATCCAGACGAAGCGGTAGCCTCCGCTGGATCTGACGATCCCACTGGCAACGCCGACGCCCTTCCCCTTCATGTGGAGGATGGCAACGCCGAATGAAAGCAGCCCCCCGAGAAGCGTGATGATGTACCCCGATCGCCGTTCGGCGAGCACCGTGGCTCCATACAGCCAGACGACCATGATGACACTTCCCCCAATCACGTTTTCGACTCCTCCCGATTCAAACCCGCGGAAGATGTCGTCCGTCAGGTGAAACAAAAACAAGACGATCGAGAGCAGGGAAGCGATGGTTAACATTAGGCTGGGTTTCATTTGACGATGCTCCTGGTTAGATCTGTTTGTGCCTCTGACGACGCGTCCGCATTCAGCTGGGTGTACCTCAGCTTGCTCTTCGTCTGCTGGTCGCTGCCGTTTCCTCGCGTTGTGCTTGTGCCGGCTCAAACCGGATGATGTCCCCAGGCTGGCACGAGAGCGCCTCGCAGATCGCATCGAGCGTCGAGAAACGGATCGCGCGTGCCTTGCCGGTCTTGAGAATCGAGAGGTTGGCCAGTGCCATTCCGATCCGATCCGCGAGTTCGGTCAGTGTCATCCGTCGATCGTGGAGTATGTCGTCGAGCTTGATAGCGATCGCCATGTCACACCGTTCCTTCCAGGTCTTCGCGCATGAGAGCGCCTTCCGCGAATATGCGGGCCAGCAGGAACGTGAGGAGCACGGCCAGCCAGCCGTTTATCGAAAAGCCTGCGTCTACGTGAAGCGGATGCGCCGGAGTCGAAACGTTATCGGCTATGGCGCCGATCACAATACTCAGAAGGTTCAGCGCGAGCAGCACCCAGGCGATCGCCTTCAAACGGTCAGCGTTCGCGGCGACGAATGGGTCGCCCCCGCGAACCGTCTCAACGATCGCGAGTAGCCGTTTCAAGACCGCATGATTGAGGGGCACCGCGACTAGACCTAGCGCGGCAATTGCGCGCAGACCCATGACTAGCCGCTCTGCGTCAGGCGAGGGAGAGAGTTTGAAAGCGCTCATGATCCATTGTTCGTTTGGCATGAGAAGCAGAAGAACCAGGATAGCGGCTCCGCCCAACCAGTTAACGACTATCACTATCCGCAGCACGAGGTACGCGATTGGCAGCGCGGTTGACGAGATTGGTTTTGACATTAATTCACTTGCCTCCGATATATCGAATATCAATAAATCATTTATTGACTATCGTCAAGTAAATTATTAGTTATCGATAAATAGTAAGAATTCGTAGCGAAGGCAGGCAGAAGTTTGGCAAGGTGTTTACCACTCCGGGATCGATTGCCTACCATCCTAATTGGAAGCCGGTTCTCTTGTTCGAGCTCATCTCAAGCTCGGTAATTCTCGGCTTGAATGCAGTAGTGGTTGTGCTTTTCTTTCGCAAGCAAAGGGAGCTTCCGAAAGTTATTGTGGTGGTAATTCCGACAATCTTTGTTCTCATTCTCCTTGCCTATTATTTTTCTGGTTTGATCCCCGCTGTCGCCGAGAGTCCGGATTATGCAAAGCAACAGTCCGACGTCATCATGAGATTTGTAGCGTTGCATGTGTGGATTCCATATTTCCTCGTCTCGGAACGAGTGAAGGAAACATTTGTGCGATGAGATGACCGCGTAGATCACCTGTGCAACGCAATCCTTGTCATGTGACCCCGCATAAAGGTGGAACAGAAGCCATTCCCTGAAGTGCATCGGTGTGTGCTCAGTTGGCGTCAAACAGCCCCGTCGTTTCTTCTAAGAAAGTTTTGGGTAGTGCCCTAATTTGAATTTCTTCTCTGCGTAGTCTCAGCGTTCTCTGCGGCTCTGCGCTTAATATTGCTGCCAACACACTCTCCGCAGAGACGCAGAGCGCGCCGAGTTAACGCAGAGAATTGAAATTAGGTCACTATCAAGTTTTGAGAATTCTTGAATAAAATTGCGCTCAGGTGTATAAGGCTGCCGAGACTCAGTGCTTCACTCCAGTTCGATCACTGCATAACACTTAATGGCCCATGTCGGACAATAAGCTACTTTATGAATATGCGAAGGAAGCACATCAGGCTGAAATAGACCGTTTGTTTCACTTGGAGGAAAAGGCGGACCGCTATTTTTCCGCATACGGGTTTCTTCTAACGGCTGCTGGTGTCCTGATTGGACTTGCTTTTGAACGCTTTATCCCGCCAAGCGGAATCTTAGGGTTCTCTATGTTCACCCTCGTCGTAATACTTGGGTTGGGTCTGCTAGTCTCGGGCTACTTTGTATTTCGGGTAATGAAACCGGTTGGCCTCAGCGTTCCGCCGCTTAACGAAGCGATGATAAAGGTATTAAAAGGGCCAAGCGAGGCCGCCATCAATGAGGCATTGGCAGACGCAATGAGCAAGTCATTAGCCCATAACCGAGGTGTGGTAAACCGTAATAGTAATTCTTTAAAGCGAGCCTATTGGAGTGTAGTGGCCACAACCTGCCTGCTGGGCTTATTTGGGTCGTTATTCCTGGTTCATAAATGGGTTAACTAAAAAACGAAGGAGAGCATATGGCGCCGAAACCATCTTCACAAGATTCTGATCCCGAAAATCCCACTCCCTCGGAAACAATTGGTGGCTGCCCTCCGGAGCCACTTCCGGATCCGGTGGTCATACCGCCTTTTGACGTGGTTGACTATATGGAAGTAGAGCCAACTTCCATAAACATTGACTTAGAGATTAAGACTGACTTCGATTAGCGAAGTCTGTCTCTCAGGTCCTGCCCTGAAACCGAGAGGCCGGGTTTTCGCCCGGCCTCAATCGATTGGTGTAGACATTCAGTCTAACTTGGTCACTGTCCTCCCGAGCCAGTACTAGCTGCTGGTCTCATTTTGACGCATCTGCAACGCCCTAAGGACCAGAATGAGTGCTCGCTTCATCAGATCATGCTTCGTTATTTCAAGGGTTATTCAACTTGCTGGCGGAGCTACTTCAACGCTGTTGCCGCTTAGTTTTTGCGTCTACTTTTTTGCACAAGACTTTTCGGGGCCTACGCCGCCGGAGCCACTTAGTCGGGATTCCGTGTTTGCCTTCCTAATGCTGGTTGGACCGGCGCTACTAGGTGCGACGGGGTCCTACCTCCAAGTCATACGCGGGAAACCATGGGCGTTTGCATTGGTGGCGATAGGAGGCCTGGGTAACTTTGTTTTTGTTGGTGTTAGTGTCGGCTTCCTATTTGCCTACACCGGAAACAGTTGGGGGCAGGGCGCAGTCCTGGGTGATTTGCTCGCGGTAAGCCTGACCGTAGTGGCAGCGTTTGTTAATCTTGTGTTGTCGGCCAGCCGAACAGCGCTCCAGGCGGAACGGCGCGTCGGCTCAGGTTGAATTGTCTCCATCGTATGGATCCAGCCGCTACCGCGCGATGCTACGGACCTCAACACCTCACTGACGCAGTCTTGCCGCGGCAGAAGCCAGCACTTCGCTCATCGTCGACCACTAGTGGCGAGGATCGATAGCAAATTGAGTCAGTGCCACCACGCCGTAGCGGTTGGGTCAGCATGATTCATGGTCCACCTTCAGCGCTGACAGCTGAGCCCTCCTGGTTTCCCGCCGGTGAACCAAAGAAGCGTTGTCGATACTCCGTTGCCTGAATGAATGCTTTGACCATTTCTGCACGACGCACGCGAGCCAGCGCGACCGACTCGTCACGCGCGTCCTCGCCAGGGAAGGTGAATGAGTTCATCTTCGCCAGCCAGAAGTCGTAACCAATGAAGTTATTGTCAGGTGCGTCGTCAGGGTTGCGTCGCAGGTAACCGTAATACTGCATTAACACAAATGCCGGGTTGTATTGCGCGTTGAATACAGATCCGCTTTCGAACACACTCCGCAGCGCTGCAGCACGTCCTGCCGTATCTCCGGAACCGTACGCCGCGATTGCCGCATCACGTTCACTCTGCGTCGGGCTGGCTCCAGCGTTACCAAACAACAGATCCACGTAACCAACGGCCGATGCTCCCTGCGGAAACAGCGCGACAAACTCCGGTCGGGTGACGAAGTCCTCGAGGAATTTCTGTCTGTTTGCGTTGAGAACCTGCTCGAAGCCAGGCTGGCCCACAATCACACCTTCGCCAATCGCTCGCTGATCGCGCAGGAAGACTTCATAGCGCGGATTGCTCTTGAGATCGCCGAAGGCTGCTTTGTGAGCACGAATTACCAGGTAACCAGTCTGCTGAAACTCGATCGATAGAAAGAAGGCGGTCGAAACATCAGCTCGTTTGGACTCGCGACAGGCTTCAGTGGCGCATTGCTCAATCTGCTGGGTCCAGAAGTCCTCACCCGATTGATCGGCCTGGCGGTAGAGGAAGTCATGATAATGCGTGCTGGCGAATGTGCGCGGATCATCGATAGGATTCGCCGAATTCTCAGACACGTTATCGGTTATCTGGAGCATTGCGGAACTTATCAATCCGAGTGTTCCATTCTCCGGATGTTGCAAAATGAGATTGGCAAACTCCAAACCTTCGGAGTAGCTATCGTCGTTAATCAATACCTGAAATGTCTTCTCGGTTTCGCCGGCGGCGAAAGAGAGATGACCGACGGCGAAGGTGTAGTCGCCATTCTGCTTTGCGGTGCCATCTTCGCTGGTTAGATCCACAGCCGCGCTTATGCCGGTTGGCCCGGAACGAACGATACGAATGTTCAATGACCTGACGCCCTCTTCCGCCGTGTAGACCGGCGCGTCAAACCCAAATGTCGGCACATTCGGAGTTGGCGAAGGCGACGGAGATGGAGAAGGAGTGGGTGACGACGAAGGTGTTGGCGTTGGCGTCGGCGAAGGCGCCGCCGGATTGAGCTCGAATGCACCGATGTCCGTGCCGTCAGCAGCGTTAACAACTGACGGATCGTCGAACGTTCGCGTATATCCGGTTCCGCGCTGGTCGGTCGTTAGCGTACCGGTGATTCCTGCCGCAGTTCCTTTGTCGATCGCGGGACTCGTGGAGAGCAGCGCGATAGTGGAAGTTGGACCGCCGTTGTTTTGCAGCCCGAGTGGATCGAGTTTCGGATCGAGCGGAGCGGCGGTGGTCCCGACCTGATCATTGTTCACCCCATTAGTGAAGCCGGAGCTATTTGTGCCCGGATCGCCAATCAGGTTGAAGCCACCGGAAGTGAACGCACCGTCGATATCACCGAAGCCGCTTTGATTTAAGGCGATGATAGTGCTCTTGACGTTTTTCCCCGCCGGGGGTTGCGCCTGGACGAGAATATCGATGCCATATCCGCCGTTATTGCTGATCGTGGTGTTGGTGACGTTCAGGACGCCGATGGCGTGAGCAATGCCGTCCTCGGTGTTACCGCTGATCGTGCTGTTGGTTATGTTCAGTGGGCCGGCGGAGTCGGTGGTCCCTGGCGAACCGTTAAAGATGCCGATGCCGCTGTTGCCGCTGACCGCACTGCTCGTGATATTCAGCGTGCCTTGTAAATGGCTGATGCCGTAGAAGCCGAAGTTGCTGTTAACTGTGCTTCCAATGATATTCACCAGGCCGCCATCACTCGCTATGCCGGCAGCGCCTCGCTCGTCATCGCGGTTACCCATGATCTGACAGTTAGTGATATTCAAATCCCCCGACTCGTTCGAGATGCCGCCTCCACGGGCTTCGTTTCCGTTGAACTCGCTGTTCGTTATGCTCGCGATCGAGCTGTGGGTTGCGACGCCGCCCCCGACGCCGCTGGTGCCGTTATCCCTGAACGTGCTGTTCGTAATGCTGATTTCGCGTGTGATGTTGGTCCCAATGACACGCCCTGAACAGGCAATGCCGCCGCCACCGCTGGGGAAGATGAAGGTGTTATTGAAGGAAGCAGCTGCAAAATTGCGAAGGAAGGTGGAGCCGTTGACAGTCAACATTGTTCCCCTCGCCGCGATGCCGCCTCCTGATGCGGCGGCAGCGTTGTCGGTGAACGTGCATCCGGTGACTGTCAGCGTGCCGCCATCGATGGAGATGCCACCGCCGTCTGCCGTGCTGAATCCATTGCTGATCGTCAGGCCTGAGACGGTTACGGTGACGTCGTTACCGGACGCCTGGCCGAACTTGAAGATGCCGTAAAAGCCACCCGTGCTGCGCCGCACCGTCAGCTTGTCGGCGCCTGGGCCATTGATGACGAGGTCCGCGTTGAGGATCTCCGGAAGTTGTCCCGTTAAGTTAATCGTGTGCCGGCCTGTCGCGGAGTCAAAGCCCGGGTCGCTGGGCGGTATGGCGAAGTTGATGATCTGTGTGGCCGTCAAGGTCTCAGCCTCTGTCATCGCCGCGCGTAGAGAGCACTGCGATCCGCCTGCCGTGGCATCGCTGTCGCAGACGGTATCGCCTGGATTCGCGTCGGCGGCATCGGCGGTCGTGTTGACCACAAGAGTGAAGGTGGTACAAGCGCTCTGGCGCTCAATAGCACCAACGTCCGTGCCGTCGCCGCCGGCGGCGTTAGGCATTGCGGGATCGTCAACGGTGCGCGCGAAGCCGGCGCCGCGTCGGTCTGTTGTTAGCGTGCCCGTAAGGGCGACGCTGCTCGCCCGATCAATCGCCGGACTGTTGCAACGCGGGATGTAAATGAAGGTTGTGCTGCTCGCGTCGAATACTGCTTCGAGCCTGGGATCGAGGGGAGCAGCAGATGTTCCCTTCTGGTCTGCAGGCTGATCGAAGCCCGTACTCCCGACCGACTTGCCGATAAGGTTGAAACCCGCAGATGTAAAACTGCCGCTGGCGTCGAAGTTCAAGTTGCCCGCGATGATCGTGCTCTTAACCGTCGAGGTGCCGGAGGTCCCATTGACGAGACCAGTGCCATTTCGCGTGATGGTGGAATTGCTGACTTTCAAGTTGCCGGACTGGTTGAAGATACCTGACTGACTTGCGTCGGCTCCGTCAATGAGACTGTTAGTGACAGTGACTGAGCCGGTGTCGACATTGAAAACGCCGGCGCCGCTCTGATTCGCCGTGTTGAGCAAGAGAGAACTGTTGACGATGTCCGCTGTGCCGTTGCCGGAATTGAACAGACCTCCGCCATCATCGGTGGAAGCTGAATTGGCACCCAATCGGCTGTCTGTAACTGTCACCTTGCCAGTGTTGGAAATGCCACCACCTGCTGAACCGCTATTGTTGACGATCGTGCTGTCCGCGATATTCAAGATGCCGGCAATGTTGTTGGCAATGCCTCCGCCGCGCCGGGGATCGCCGGCGGGGTCGACGCCCTGACAGAGATTTCCGGTAACTGTGCTCTGAGTGAGATTGATCGTGCCGCTGTTGGAAATGGCGCCGCCACTGTGGGAAGAGCAGCTGTTGACGTTGAATGTAGTGCCAGTGATGTTTACCGTGCCAGCTGCATTGGAGAATCCGCCGCCGATCCCCGCGGTGTTAGATTCAATTGTGCTATTGATGAGATTCAATGTACCCGCGCTGTTGGCGATAGCGCCGCCGTTGTTTGAAACACCGGCATTCCCGTTGCGAATTGTGAGGCCGCTAATCGTTACTGTGCCCGCCGCGGTTATCGTGAAAATGCGGTACTCGGGCGCCGAATCGCGCCGCACGCTTAGCTTGTCCGCACCGGGACCCTCGATCGACATATTGGTACTCAACTCCGGAAGCGCCTTCTCAAGGTTGATAATGCAGTTGCCAGTTCCGGCGTCGCAGTTTGGCTGAGTCAAAGGGATGTCGAAGCGGATGATGTCGTCGCCCGGATCGGCGTTCGCCGCCTGTATCGCCGCGCGTAGTGTGCATGTCTGAGCTGGGCCGGGATTCGTGTCGCAGAGTGGGGCCGGGCCGATGTTGTCGGCTTCGCCCGTGCTGTTGACGATGATGGTCGCTGCAGGTAACGGGGCAGGTGTCGGAGTGGACGGGGCGGTTACCACTTCAAGTGCGCCGCTGTGGTTCGTGTTTGTGACGGTTGGACCGGCAGCCGTTACTGCGAATAGACCGCTGAGTACGAATGGAAGAACCAAGAGTAAGCTTAAGCCTACTGTAACCATGGCAAATGTTGCCCGTCTGTTTTCTTTAATGCTGTACATCCGTGTAGCCTCCGCCGCGTGCCAGGAATGCGACCTGATCGTCGGTCTGACCGCGATTTTCCTCGAAGCTCATTTCCACTTTTCCGTAAGCGTCGGTCAGCTGCGTCTTAACTTCATCCGAGGCGGGAGCGATCGGCGCACGCTTCATGTCGTCCACGAGTTGCGTTCTGTCGATCGGATTTCCGGCGGCTGGTCGCGCCTCGCGGCTGGTTGTCGCCGCAGGAATAGTTAAGAGACTGATAGAGAAAAACAGCGGGATGGTGAGCCTCCAGACCAGGCTCATGCGGGTGTTCGGACGGCACATGGTGAAATCTCCTTTTCTTGTTTTGAGGAGAGTCATGACGGGGGAAGGGACTCTCGTCCGTGTTGTCGGTAACTCTTTACTGAGTCACGTATACGGTGATGACTTGCCGGAACAGATCCGAATGGAAAATTCCGCCTGGGTTGTCGCGACAGACGCGATAGAAACCTTCCCACCAGAAACGATGGCACACAGGTTCAGGCGCAAAGGCGCCGCATTCGCCCGCATAAGTGAAACCGCAGATTGTGTGGGTGGGGTCGTTCGGATCTGGCTCGGTGCAATCTCGATCGACAAGTCCGCCAAACTCGCCTGCTGCCTGGTCCTTACCGCGGCAGGCAATCCACTGAATCGTCTCGCCCGGAGCCACGAAGTAGTCGCCGTAGAATGCGCCTTCTTCGAGTGCCCAGCCCTGCTCTTCATCCGGCGACGTGGCGAGCATGCGATGAGGCCCGCGCATCGAGACCGGCACGGCTGTGTTGTGATCGTTGACCCGTGCAAACAGACAGGCGCTCACCCAACCACGCCCGGCCTTGAGCAGCGGGTGGTTGAGCCACTCCTTCGCGAGACCAGCCTCGCCAAAAAACTCAAAGATGGTGCCGTCCGTTCCGGTGGCAAGCAGTTTGTCGCCATCCGGCAGCGCGCAGCCCACGATGTAACCCAGCACCTCGCGTCCTTGCGGCGTGGAGATGAAAGCAGCTGTGGTTTCGGAGTTCGCGGCATACTCGTTCGGTCCGAGTCGCGCTGTCGCCAGAGAACTCGCCGCCAGTCTGCTGGCGATGGCACTGTTGGCGGCGGCACTGAAAGGACTGAGGCTGTTCGTGGCGAGTTTGTTAGTCGCCAGCTTTCCAAACGATGTGGTGTGAAGCGCCAGTAGTGAGAGAATGGCGAGTGCAAGCGCTAGTGTCTTCTTAGTAGCGAGTTTTTTATTCGTCGAGAGTTTCTTAATTCCGCTCATCGTAGTGTCCTCCATTCATCGGCGTTGAGGCCGTCATGAAAGCGTCATCAAGAATGACGACCTTCCTGGTTGGGCCCGGCTATGGTTACTGGTATGGGGGAAACAAAAAGTGCGAGAGCAATGCCAACAATCCTGTGGGTGTTCGGACGGCATATGGTGAAATCTCATCACTGGTTTCCGAGAGTCCCGGCGGGGGAAGGGATGACTCTCAGTCTTTCGTCTTCCTGGCGGTGCAATGATTTTGCAATCAATGGATCGCTGGTTGGATCTGATCTCCAGCCTTACAATCAGAGCGGGCTCGTCTTCCAAACCGCCGTGAAGATTCAATTGTCGTCGGGTGACGGCAAACTAGCTCGGAAGCGGTTGGCACGTACTTAGAAAGTCCCTGAATTCTTCTGAAAGAGTTTCTGAAAACCCTTATGTCCGTTAACGACAAGCACTTCTACGAATTCGGACCGTTTCGCCTTGACCCGGTGAAACGGCGTCTGATACGCGATGGGGAAGTGGTGCCGCTCACTCCGAAGGCATTCGACACGCTGCTGGTGCTTGTTCAGCAGAGAGGGAAGACGATCGAGAAGGATGATCTGATGAATCGGGTTTGGCCCGATGCCGTGGTGGAAGAAAACAATCTCAACCAGAACATCACTGCGCTGAGACGTTCGCTTGGAGACAGTCGTCAAAAAAGTAGCTACATCGCCACCATTCCAGGGCTCGGTTACCGATTTGTAGCAGAAGTTCAAGAGGTGGAGATTGAGAGTGCGGGCGTTGCTGAGGAAAAACTACCGCCAGGCGGAAGTGCTGCGGAAGCGACCTCGCCCAAGGTAGCGAAGGCAGAAGTAAGCGCTCCGGCTGCGGCGCAGTCTGCGGTCGCCCCGCCTGATCTCAAAGTTGATGATCGACTTCCTTCGCCATTTGGGCGCGTGCTTGTAGTTCTGGTGTTGTTGGGTTTTGCCATCGTGGGTTATGCGTTTTTCATCCGCGCCTATCGACAGCAGTCAAAAGTATCGGTCACATCGATCGCAGTCTTACCGCTGGAGAATATTTCCGGAGATCCGGCACAGGAATATTTCGCCGATGGAGTGACCGACGCGCTGATCGGAGACCTCGCCAAGATTGCCGAACTGCGGGTCATCTCCCGGACCTCGTCCATGCACTACAAGGGTATGAAGAAGTCGCTGCCTGAGATTGCGAATGAGTTGAAGGTGGATGCGATTGTCGAAGGAACTGTACAGCGCTCAGGGGATCGGGTGCTCGTGCGCGCCCAGCTGATCCATGCGGCTACGGACCGGCATCTTTGGGTGGAGACTTACGAACGCGATGTAAAGGATGTGTTGAATCTGCAGAGCGAGATAGCACAGGCCATCGCGCGCGAAGTGAGGATAAAAATCTCGCCGGCCGAGCAGGCGCGCCTGACCCCTCGGCGGCCTGTACATACCAAGGCTCTCGATGCTTATCTGCAGGGCCGTTATCTTTACTGGAATAAGCGCTCGGAAGAGAACCTGCACAAGGCAATCGAGTACTTCCAGATCGCGCTCAAAGAAGACCCCAACTACGCTCCGGCTTACGCGGGCTTGGCCGACTGTTACAACAACCTCGGCTCGGTCATGATTAGTGCGTTTCCGCCAACGGAGGGGAGGCGACGTGCGGAGGAGGCGGCCTCGAAGGCCCTCGAACTGGACTCGACGCTGGCCGAGGCACACAGCGCGCTTGGTAGCGTGAAGCAATTCTCCTGGGACTGGGACGCCGCAGAGCGAGAGTACAAACTCGCCATCGAACTCAACCCGAGTTACGCTCATGCCTATAGTTTTTATGCCGGCTATCTCAGTTCGAGAGGGCGCGTGGAGGAGTCTCTCGCCGCATCCACTCGCGCACGGGAGTTGGACCCGCTCTCGTTCGCCATCAGCGCACAGAGGGGCTTCCTGCTCGGAAACGCGCGTCGCTATGACGAGGCCATCGAGCAACTCCGAAGCGTTCTGGCGGTGGATCCGAACCATTTCTTTGCCTACTGGCTCCTCGGCCACATCTATGCGTTCAACGGGCAGTTAGATGAGGCAGTCGCGGCTGAAGAGAAAGCAGTTTCTTTATCCGACAGGGCGCCGGGTGCGCTCGGGATGCTCGGGCTGGTGTACGGACTCGCCGGGCGTAAAAGCGAAGCTAGGAAGGTCTTGAACGAGTTACTCAAACTCCACGAGCGCCGGTACGTGACGCCGGTGGCCATCGCCTATGTCTACATCGGCCTCGGCGAGAAGGATCAGGCCTTTGTCTGGCTGGAGAAGGCATATCAGGAACGCTCAAACTACATCGCGTATCTCAACGTGAATCCAATCGGGGATTCACTCCGCTCCGACCCACGCTTTGATGACATGCTGCGCCGCGTCGGCCTCCTGAAGTGAATTATTGCCGCGGCCTTAGCCCGACCGTACCTCCTGTGGGAACTTTAGTGGCCCTTGGCAAAGGAAATCGCGTGGGCCTCTGGTTTTAAGTGGGCTGTTGCTTTGGTTCGATGGAGCCTTCAGGAACGGGATCCGGAGTCTTTACGGGTGTGTTTGGTTTGCCAAACTTATCGTCAGGGTCCCCCTTTTTCGTTTCTTCCTTCTTGGTTGAAGTGGGTGAATTTTTGGTCTTGACCTGCGTCGGTGCTTTATCGGATTTGGTGGTGGATTTCATTTGCGTGACTCCTTGGAGGTTAGACATGGAGAACGGTAAGGAAACGAGTTGGCTTATATCACTTAACACGATCGTTTGGAAGGGGTGAAAGGTCAGCGATGAGGTCATGGTTACATCAACGGCCCGAGGAACCGCCTGCCGCTCCTATACTGATTGATCAGATCTGGTTAGGGCGCAATACCAGGGTCTGGCCTCGCGCAGGTTCGCGTCTTAAAGCTCAGTATCAAGCACCGGGTATTGTTCGCTGCGAATGATGCGGCGGAGTCTGAGGGGCTCGTCAAACATCTGCTCAAGACCTCTCACAATCGCATACTTGGGTTCGTCGGCGGTGCGCACCGGCAATTTGGTTTGTTCACGGAAGAAATCTTCAAGGCCGGCAAACTGTGCTCCTCCACCCGTGAGAATAATTCCGCGTTCATAAATATCGCCGCCCACTTCAGGCGGAAGCTCCGTCAGCGTGGTGTTCACTCCTTCAACAATCTTGCGGACAACCTGCAGCGCGATTGGATAGAGTTCGCCGGCGGTTATTTCAATTGCTCCAGGACTTCTGGTCAGCACATCGACGCCCTTGATTGTTGCCTGTTCAGCCAGGTCAGCAGGAAGTGTGGCTGAACCGAGGTCCAGCTTGAGACGCTCCGCTGACTGGGGGCCAATAATCAGTCCTCGATGTCGGCGAATATGATCAACGAAAGCTGCGTTAATGTCCTCACTTCCAATCCGGTCAGCTCGCGCTTGAACAATGGCTCCGTTGGCGACGATGGCGACGTTCGTAGTGCCGCCGCCAATATCGACAACCGCGGAAGCATGAGTGTCATCCACACGCACTCCCGCACCGAACGCGGCCGCCAGTCCTTCCTCAATCATAATCACGCGTCCGATGTGAGCCTGCTCCGCCGCGCTGAGCAATGCGCGCTCTTCCACCTGCGTTACCTCGGACAAAACACTCATTAAAGCGCGACGGCTAAAATAGGATTTGCCGCCTCGTGCTTTGCGCACGAAGTGGTCCAGCATCTTTTGGGTTCGTTCAAAGTCTGCGACGACGCCGTCGCGCAAAGGCGCAATCACGGTTACATCGCGCGCTTCGCGACCCGACATCTGTTGAGCCTCGACGCCAATCGCTATCGTGTCGCCGGTGTTGGAGTCGACCGCGACCAGCGAGGGCTCATCAATCACGATGCCGCGCCCGCGGACAGAAATTATGGTGGCCGCCGATCCCATATCGATGGCCATCGAATCGGAGACTAAACCTCGCAGGGCGTTCATTCCCATGAACGCTGCTGTCTTACTCATGAAGGACATAGGTTGTAAATGTTCCGGGGATGAGCCCGACCGTTAGTAGGGCTCCCAGCCGCTATTGATGATGAGCCCTCCCTGACGGTCGGGCTGGTGCACCGCAGCACTAATCCTGAATTGTCTGCACTTGTTGCCAGGAAAGCAACCTGGAAGTTGGCATGCGGATGAATATCTTGATTTGTGAAGTTGATCTTTGGGTCGATGGCCGCGACCAATATTGAATCCGGTGCGGCTTGCTTTGCGTTTCTTTGCGAGACCTTTGCGTCCTTTGCGGTTAAGGCGACGAGACAGCGCAAAGGGCGCCAAGTCAGACGCAAAGTTCGCGAAGAAGGACAGTTCAAGTTTCAAACTACACCAATACCTGGAATTGACTTATTCCGGTGCATTGTTTAGATTCTAGGCTGTTAATCGCAGTAGTTTAACTAACTTTTGATAGGAAGCTCCGGAAGTCCTTCGTCATGAATCGAACATTTACCCGATTCTTTGTTTTTTAGTGCCGCCGCAAACCGGCGTGCATCCGACGAGGGCGCTCCTATCAGATCCGATCAGAGCAGTAAATAGTGAATCGTAAATCGTGAATAGTGGGAGCGAAAGCCGTTGTCGGTTTCGCCGTCCGATGTGTGGAAGGTCTATGCCTTTCTCTGCGCCGGATATTTGTATTGGCTGTCCGATTAGATAGATGAGCGAGATCAACGTACAACTTAATGATGGACCGGCGGCCCAACTAGGCGGTCCGATCACGGTTGCGGAAGCCCTGAAAAAGCTTGACCGCGACACTGCCAAGCAGGCGCTGGCTGCGCGTGTGAATGGCCGTGAAGTTGACCTCGCTTTTATGTTGGACCAACAGCAAAACGGTGACCCGCTAAGAATTGAACCAGTATTGCCCGAAACGCTTGAAGGACTAGACGTGCTGCGTCATTCGACGGCGCACTTGCTGGCGGCAGCCGTGCTCGATCTATTTCCCGGTACCAAGCTCGGTATCGGGCCGGCTCTGCTTGACGATCCACGTTACGGCTATTTCTACGACGTGATTACGCCCCAGATGCTCACTGAGGCTGATCTTCCCGTGATTGAGAAGCGCATGCGCCAGATCGCCAGTCGCAACCTTGCGTACCGTCGTGACGAGATTTCAAAAGCCGAGGCTCTCAGGATCTTCCAGGAGCGCGATGAGCCGCTAAAGCGTGAGTTGATCGACGAGAAAGCCGGCGATACCGTTAGCGTTTACTATATCGACAACTCGCCATTCATCGACTTCTGTTTGGGCCCGCATGTGCCCAACACCAACAAGCTTCGTGCGTTCAAGCTTCTGTCGCTAGCGGGCGCGTATTGGAAAGGCGATGCGGAGAAGCCGCAGATGCAGCGCATCTACGGAACTGCGTTTTTCACGCAAGATCAACTCGATGCGTGGTTGAAGCAACGCGAGGAAGCGGAGAAGCGCGACCATCGCAGGTTGGGCCGGGAGCTGGATTTGTTTTCCATCCAGGAGCAGTACGGTCAGGGACTCATCTTCTGGCACCCGAAGGGCGGCGCGATCCGCAAGGAGATGGAAGACTACCTGCGTGAAGAGTTGAACCAGCGCGGTTACGGTTTGGTGTTTACTCCGCACATCGCCAAGCGCGAGTTGTGGCAAACCAGCGGGCATGAACAGAACTATGCGGATGCGATGTTTGCGCCGACTGAGCTTGAGGACACTGAGTTTCGCCTCAAGCCGATGAACTGCCCGTTTCATATTGGGATTTACAAGTCGGCTCAACATTCATATCGCGACTTGCCGCTGCGTTATGCGGAGCTGGGAACCTGTTACCGCGCCGAACTCTCAGGCACGCTGCACGGGCTAATGCGCGTACGTGGGTTTACGCAGGACGATGCGCACATTTTTTGTACGCCGGCAACAGTGCGCACTGAGATTATCGATTGTATTCGTTTCGCTTTCGATCTGCTGGGTGTCTTCGGGTTCAAGAACTTCAAGATTGAACTTTCGGTTAAAGGCGCCGACACGGTGAAGAAGTATCTGGGCACCGACGAGCAGTGGGAACGCGGCGAAGCCGCTCTGGTCGAGGCGCTCGATGAACAACAGCTTCCCTACGATCGAATCGAGGGTGAGGCTGCGTTTTACGGTCCGAAGATCGATATCAAAGTAGAAGATGCCATTGGCAGATTGTGGCAGTTGACCACTGTCCAGTTTGATTTCAATTTGCCCGAGTTGTTTGAACTTGAGTACATTGGCGAGGACAACAAACCGCATCGCCCATTGATGATCCACCGGGCGCTGTTTGGATCCATGGAGCGCTTCTTTGGCGTCCTCATCGAGCACTATGCCGGCGCTTTTCCGATGTGGCTGGCTCCGGTTCAGGTCGCCGTGTTGCCGATAACTGATCGGGTTAACGAGTATTCCGAAAAAATCGCCGCAGAACTCAGAAGTGCTGGTCTACGAGTCGAAGCAAATTTAAAGAGCGAAAAAATCGGAGCCAAGATTCGCGACGCACAAATGCAGAAAGTGCCGTTCATGCTGGTGCTTGGGGATCGCGAGATGGAGCAGGGAACTGTGGCTGTCCGGGAACGATTACAGGGCGACATCGGAGTGATGCCGCTGGCAGAATTCAAGGAGATGGCGCGCAGGTTAGTCGAGCTGCGCGCGTTGACTAACATATAAGTCCAAAGTTCACAGTCCAAAGTCCAAGGTCGATAGAAAGACATTGGACATTGGACATTGGACTTGAGACTTCCTAACGATGGAGGTGCTGCAATAGCTACAGGCTTTAGAGGTCGCGGCCCACGCCCGGACCACCGGCGCGTGCCGATCGCCAGAACTAACGACAGAATTCGCGTCCCACAAGTACGCGTCATAGGCGACGAAGGTGAACAGCTTGGCGTAATGGATATTCGAGACGCCATTCGTACCGCCCGGGAGAAAGGCCTGGATCTGGTGGAGGTTGCCGCCACTGCGGATCCCCCGGTTTGCAAGATTACTGACTTCGGAAAGTTTCAGTACGAAGCCAAGAAGAAGGCCAACGAGGCGAAGAAGCATCAGGTTACGATTACGGTCAAGGAAGTAAAGTTCCGTCCGGGCACTGATGACCACGATTACGACTATCGCATGAAGCATGCGCGCGAGTGGCTGGAGGGCGGCGATAAAGTAAAAGCCACTATCTGGTTTCGCGGACGAGAAATGACGCATCGTGAGTTGGGCGCTCGAATCCTCGAGAAGCTTGAAAAAGATTTGACTGACGTCGGCGAAGTAGAGGCGCGGCCGCGAATGGAAGGCAATCAGATGTTTATCATTCTCGGACCCAAACGACATAAGACGCCGAAGGCTAAGCAGCAACAGCCGGCGCCCCAGGCGCCGCGGCCCGAACCGCCGCCTGCAGCCAAAGAATCGACAGACGGCGACCAGCAGTAAGTGGGTGGTCGCAGTTAACGAAGAGTTAATCGGAAAGCGAAATTGGAAATAACGTGAGGGAGTAACTATGCCAAAGTTAAAAACACACAAAGGAGCGGCGAAACGCTTCCGCTTGACCGCCACTGGCAAGGTCAAACGCGGGCATTCGCATGCGCGTCACATTCTTACCAAGAAAACCAACAAGCGAAAGAGATTGCTGGACATTGATGGTCTGGTATCGACATCTGATCGCGAGCGGGTAGCGAAAATGCTGCCTTACGGACGGGACTAGGAATCAGGGATGAGGTGTGAAGGATGAGGGATGAAAAGAAAAGTTCATCCTTCATCCCTCCGCCCTCATCCCTCTGAAGGAAAGGGAGGCAACAATGCCAAGAGCAAAACGTGGAAATAAGCGCCTTGAGCGGCGCAAGAAAATACTGAAGCTGGCGAAAGGTTATCGCGGCACCAAATCGAAGCTATATCGTTCAGCCAAGGAGTCTGTTGAGCGCGGCTTAAACTTCGCCTATACCGGACGGAAACTGAAGAAGCGCGATTTTCGCAGCCTGTGGATTGTGCGCATCGGCGCTGCCGCAAGGTTGAATGGGCTGAATTATTCGCAGCTTATGCACGGACTGAAGCTGGCCGGAATTGAACTGGATCGAAAGGTCCTGGCCGACCTGGCAGTGAATCAGCCGGAAGCGTTCAAGGAAGTTTCGGTCCAGGCCAAGAATGCGCTCGGAACGAAGGCAACGAACGAAACCGAAAACGAAAAGGCTGCAGCCTAAAACTGAGCTATTCTGACGATGGCAGAAAACCAGGCCGAGCAGGATCCTAAACAAGCAGTCGAAGCAGCACGCAAAGCGTTCGAGCAAGAGTTCGAACGCTTTGCCGCCTTTGCGAGCGCTGCTTCGCCTTTGTCCACCCTGGATTTGGCGCAGGCTGAATCCGAAAGCCGAGCTCTGGCGGAACTGCGCATAAAGCATCTCGGAAAAAAGAGTGCGCTGGCAACCAGCAAGAAGGCAATTGGAAAAGTCGCAGGTGATCAGCGAGCGGCGTTTGGTCAGTTGGTCCAACAAACCGAAGCTGCGATTGTCGAGAATCTCGAGCAAGCTGAAGCGACGCTCTCAAATGCAATCCAGGCGGCACGCACAGAACGAGAGCGGATCGATGTCACTCTTCCGGGACGGCGCCCGCGTCGCGGGCATCTTCATCCAATCACGATTGTTCGCCAGCGGATCGAGGACATTTTCGTTGGCCTCGGTTATGCCATCGAAGATGATCGCGAAATCGAAACGGATTTCTATAACTTCGAAGCCCTGAATATTCCCGAGACTCATCCGGCGCGTGGCACTCACGACACTTTTTACACGACCGAAGGGTTTGCCCTTCGTTCACAAACCTCCACCGTTCAAATTCACGCAATGCAACGGCGCGGTGCGCCCTTGCGGATGATTGCGCCAGGCCGCGTGTTCCGCCGCGACACGCCCGACCCGACTCACAACCCAATGTTTTTTCAGGTTGAAGGTCTATGTGTCGATCGCGGCATCAGCATGGCCCATCTTAAGGGCACGGTGGCTGAATTTCTGCGACGGATGTTTGGGCCGGAAACTACTACGCGGTTTCGTCCGTCATATTTTCCTTTCACCGAGCCCAGCGCTGAGTTCGACTTCAGTTGTTTTAAATGCGGCGGTAAAGGTTGTCGCATCTGTAAGAACTCCGGATGGATCGAGCTCGGCGGATCGGGGATGGTGCATCCAAACGTGCTGCGCGCTGCCGGAGTGGATCCGGAGATTTATTCAGGATTCGCATTTGGGCTGGGCATCGATCGCATGTGTGCGTTGATGTACGGTCTGGACGATATCCGCCTGCTTTTCGAAAACGACGTGCGCTTTTTGGGACAGTTTGATTAATGAGTAAAAGTAAAAAGTGAAGAGTGAAGAGTCAAGAGTAAATCCTTCTCCTCACTTCTATCGGTTCAATAAATGCTAATCAGTTACAAATGGTTGCGGGAGCTTACTGATACCGCCTTGACCCCTGCCGAGCTGCGGGAGCGGCTAACCATGGTTGGCCTCGCCATCGACGCGGTTGAAGAGATTGAAGGCGATTCTGTCCTGGACGTTGAAGTGCCGTCGAATCGGCCCGATTGTTTGTCGCACATCGGCATCGCGCGCGAAGTATCTGTGATAGAGCGGTCCAACGTTCTAACTCCAAAGACCGAGGTATTCAAGACCGGCGGCAAAAGCGCCGACCTGGCCGCGGTAGAGATCAGTGATCCGGAGTTGTGCCCGCGCTACACCGCGCGCATCGTGCGCGGAGTAAAAATTGGACCATCACCCGCCTGGCTGGCGAAGCGTCTTGGCGAAATTGGCCAGCGTCCCATCAATAATGTCGCAGACATAACAAACTATGTTCTGCACGAAATGGGCCAACCTCTCCACGCGTTCGACTTATCCAAACTTTCCCAGCATCGCATCGTTGTGCGCCGTGCCCAGCCAAATGAAAAACTGAAAACGCTCGACGGGGTCGATCGCCAGCTCGATTCTGAAATGTTGGTTATTGCCGACACTGAGAAACCAGTGGCACTCGCGGGCATCATGGGTGGTCTGGATTCAGAGATTTCCGAGACGACAACTGACGTATTGATTGAAAGTGCTTATTTCGATCCCGACTCAGTTCGTCGCACCGCCCGCAAGCTGGGCATGGACACGGAAGCATCGCGGCGTTTCGAACGTGGTGCCGACTGCGAAAACGTATTGAAGGCGCAAGCGCGTTGCGTCGAACTCATCTGCCAGATCGCGGGAGGAGTCGCGACTGAAGATGTTATCGACGTTTATCCGATTCCAGCCCCAGCCCGAAACATTGATCTTCGAACGGCGCGAGTGGAGAGCCGTACCTCGCTCAAGGTAGATGAGGGAGAAATGCGTCGCATCCTGTCTGCGCTTGGATTTGCAGAAAACTCAAGCACCGACGACGTAATCGCGTTTGCTGTACCAAGCTGGCGACCTGACGTCAGTGTTGAAGAGGATTTGATTGAGGAGATTGCCCGTCATACGGGGTATGACAGGATTGAATCGAAATTGCCGCTCTCAGATATCCCCGGTGAGTATCAACCTACCGAGATGAATCGGCGGCAGTTGCGCAACGCCCTGAAGAACCTGGGTTTTGATGAAGCGATCAGCTTCAGCTTTATCGATACGGCCCATGATCAACTCTTCGAGCTTCTCCCCAGCCTGGGCCAAGACCAGACGTCGCCTGATTTGGTTGCGCTCAATAATCCAATTCTGGAGGGTGCTACGCGCATGCGCCCGACGCTTTTGCCGGGGTTGCTGGCGGCCGTTCGGCACAACCTCAATCACGGCACCCGCGACCTCGGTTTGTATGAAATTGGGCGTGTTTTTGCAGGTTCTAACCCCGGCGGAGACTCCAACGAACTTCCCGTGGAACGTGATGCGCTGGCCCTGGTTGTACACGGCGGCGCCATCGATGAAGGAAGCGCCCAGGCCCGGCGCGAGGTTGATTTTTTCGATCTCAAGGGCGCCCTGGAGGCCGCGGTTGATGCGATGAACCTTGGGCCGTTGAGTTTTAGCAACGGCGAAGTGAAACACCTGCGGGCCGGACAGTCTGCCCGGATAGCTTTGGCAGATGGCACAGTGATCGGCGCCATTGGCAGGCTGGCCGAGTCGATTGCTGCAAACTACAAGTTTCGTCAACCGCTTTACCTGGCTGAGTTGGACCTGACAGCACTTTTCAACTCCGTTGCGCGCGCGATCCGTTACCAGCCGCTGCCTCGTTATCCTTCCGTTGTTCGAGACGTAACATTGTTAGTTGCACGCGACGTCGCTTTCGCCAACCTGGTGGAATATGCAAATGCCCTGAAGGTTGCGGACTACAGCGGCGCCACGTTGGTGGGAACTTACGAAGGCAAGAACATTCCCGAGAAGATGCGTTCGGTAACTTTGCGTATTGAATATCGCTCTCCGGAGGGAACACTCCGTGATGAAGTGGTCGAGGAACGACACCGGGAATTGGTGAGTTCACTCGTAAAAAAATTCAATGCTGAGGTCCACTGAAAATAAATCGCGTCTAACTGCGCAAACAGTCTTGCGCTTGCAGTCGCGAAGTCGCATAATCGCGCTGACTTTGAAACCCCCGGATCGAATGAGAAGAGCATAGATGGTTGGACTATCAGGGTTAGAAAAATTCTCGCATCTTGAAGATAAGATCTATCGCACGATCGAGCTTACCAAGACACTGCGCCAGGAGAAGGAGAGTCTCGAGAAAGAGCTTTCACTGGTCCGGCGCAACCGCGGAGTTATCCCTCACGAGCAGGAGCGGTTGGAGAAACAAGTAGAAGCGCTGCTGGCCGAACGCGACTTGATCCGCGCCAAGGTGGAAGCGATGTTGGACGCAGTAGCGGCGCTCGATCCCGAGATGGCGGAGGAGCTTCGATGAGCACTGGTATCGAGGAGATCGTTGGTAAAAGCAGTATGGAAACCACTACCACAGCCGCGCCCACCATCAGAGTTGAGATTTACAACCAAACATACAACATCCGGTCAGACGGCGACACAGCTTATCTCACGCAGCTCGCCGATTTTGTTGACGGCCGCATGCGTGAAATCTCCTCCGGCACTCTGACAGTCGACTCACTTAAAGTCGCCATTCTTGCCGCACTTCACATCGCTGACGAACTACATCGGCTGAAACAAACTTACGAACAGGCCGATGCCCAACTTGCCACGCGCAGCTCCGAGTGTGCGGAAATGCTTGATGGCTTATTGAAGGCGAGAAGCAATATCGAGCAGGAAAAAGGCGAAGCGGGGAAGATTTCGCTGAGTTAACAGTCATTCAAAAAGGTGATTTTCAAATAGTAGGGGCACGGCACGTCGTGCCCCTTAACGCTTGAAAACGGGAGAAAATATCAAATTTTCTTTTCCGCGTTGCCTTGTGCTAGTATCGCCGCGGCGGAGGGAAATGTCTGCGGGGCCCGTCACCGAGTATCGATGATTGAGCCAACGCCGTTGAAACGGGAGACCGAGGCCGCTTGCCAGTGCAATTCTTCATTGTTAAGAATTGCCAGAGGCTGCGGCAACACCAGGTCACCCACCTGTCATGCAGGTTCAATCACGGCTTCGGAACGGCCACTGCGGATCTCCCTCCTGCCAACTAAACGCCGTAAATAGTAAATGGTGAATCGTAAATAGTCGGTGAAACTATTCGCGGTTGACGATTTCAATTTACGGCTTTTCGTTTGGTCCAAGCGGATCAGGCTTCCGCTGGAAGACAGAATATGAATGTACTTATGATTGGTGACGTGGTGGCGAAACCTGGGCGCATCGCCGTCCTGGAGCGCATTCAGGATTTGCGTGAGCAACACGACATTGATCTGGCGATCATGAACGCCGAAAACCTCGCGGGAGGTTTTTCAGTTACACCGTCCCTCTGCGAGCAGCTCTTCAGTTCCGGCATCGATGTAATGACTTCCGGCAATCACATCTTCGACAAGAAAGAAGCTATTCCCTATATCGATAAGCAGCCCCGATTGCTGCGGCCCGCGAATTATCCGCCCGGCACGCCCGGTAGTGGCATGTGGACCGGCATGGTTAACGGCACTCCGGTCGCAGTCTTGAATTTGATGGGCCGTGTCTTTATGCCGGCTTCGGATGATCCTTTCCGGGCCGTGGACGAACTTCTCAAATCCCTGCCGGCGGAAACACGCGTTCGCCTCGTCGACATTCATGCCGAAGCAACATCTGAGAAGGTTGCGATGGGTTGGTATCTGGATGGCCGTGTTTCGACTGTAGTGGGCACGCACACGCACGTGCAAACGGCGGACGAAAGAATTCTTCCCGAAGGCACGGGTTACCTGACTGACATTGGGATGACGGGGAGTTACTCAGGCGTGATTGGGATGAACAAGAAAGACGTGATCGCGCGGTTCACGACAGCCATTGCGCGACGCGCAGAGCATTCCAGTGAACAGGTGCGGATCTGCGCCGTTGTTATCGATATTGATGACGAAACAGGAAAAGCGCGACGGATTGAGCGGATTAATCTAGCTCACGAGCAATAGTCTTGTCAGAACCGCCTGCGTTAGCGGGCGGATGTGTTGGCCAGGGGTCCACCCGCTTACGCAGGTGGTTCTGACAAGAGGTTCGCGGACTAGTCCGGTCCATCCTGTGGAACGGGTTCGCCGTTACCGTGCGGTTTCAAAAGGGGCGGGGCAAGCAGGCGTTGCGCGTAGCCTTCCGGAATCGAACGAACTCGGCCGGTGCCGTCAGTGATAACGTGTCCTGTCTCACCTTCAGCAATTATCTGGTCGTCAGAAACGCGCACAACCTCATACCCAAATCGAAGTGAACGCTTTCGCAGCTCGGTAATGTGCGTGCGAATCAGGAGTTCGTCGTCGTAATACGCAGGCGCCTTGTAGCGGCAATAGCTTTCGGCCACCACCAGAAACGCATCGTCCATCTCTTCCATGTCCCGATAAGAAAACCCACGCGTGCGGCAAAACTCAGTCCGGCCAATCTCAAACCAGACGAGGTAGTTCGCGTAGTAAACGATCCCCATCTTGTCAGTTTCAGCGTAACGCACGCGCAGCAGCGTCTCGTGCCATTCGCCAAACGCATTTTCAGGGGCAGGACTTGTCATATAAGCCGTATACCGTCAAACTCTACCCACGAGTTCGTTGTCAACTGAGTCGGAATAATTTTGAAACGATTAGCGGACTATAAGAGCGAAACCCCAACGATGTCAAAGCGAATCAGCAAGTTCATGGCCCGCCTTCTATTAGCACTACTGGCTTTTTCCAGCCTCATCGCGCACAACTCTGCCGGCGCGTTTTCCCCGCAACGTCCGCGGGCATTAAAGCGAGAAGTTGCTGTCAGCACTGCTCGCAACGCGTCGATAGTGGCCACAACTGCTGCCGTACTAAAAGAAACCAGCGAAATCCGGGAGTTGCCAATCCTGCGACCGGTAAAGAGTGGCGCCGAGTCTCGGTCCGACATCGAGCAGATGCTCATTCGCAATCTCGACAAACAACGTACACCCGCAGAAATGCACGCGTCGGAACTGGCTTTGAAGAAGTTTGGTCTGGTGCCAGCTTCGTTTGAGTATCGGCCGTTTATTATCAAACTGCTCACTGAGCAGGTGGCGGGTTACTACGACACGAAGGAGCAGCGTTTTCGTCTGGCAGACTGGCTCGACCTCGAAGGCCAGAAGCCGGTGATGGCTCATGAACTGACCCACGCGCTCCAGGATCAGCACTTCAATCTGCGCCGTTTCCAGAATTGGCCACGCGGGGATTCCGATGCGCAGACTGCCGCCCATGCGCTGATTGAGGGCGACGCAACTCTGGCGATGACGATGTACATGCTGCGTTACCCTTTGGTGGCCCTTGCCTTTACCAGGTCTTTGGGGGCAGGCGGCATCTCGACGGAGCAGTATGATCTGGCGCCCCGGGCAATTCGTGAGTCACTCATCTTTCCGTATTTGAACGGCTCTGAATGGGCGACACAGGTTTATAAGCGCGGCGGCTGGGCGGCGATCTCGAAGGCTTACACAAATCTTCCGCTTTCAACCGAGCAGATCATTCACCCCGAAAAGTATTTCAGTTATGAGCGTCCGGTGAAGATTGTGCTACCTGATGTGAGCAGACTGTTGAACGCGGGTGTTGGCAATCAGCAATCAGCAATCAGCAATCAGCAAGGCGAGAGCCGCAAACAGCAAGCAGCAAACAGCAAACAGCCGGCTACTGGGACCGCGGGCGTCCCGCCCGCTCAGCGTTCACCACGTTCGAAACGCGGCGTTGCAGCCAAGCGTTCTGCGCCGCTCCCGCGCAAACTGCCCACTGCCAACCGCCCGCAACCCACTGACGCCTGGCATCGAATCGACACCGACGTGAGCGGCGAGTGGAGTTATTACCTGCTGCTTGATGAGTTTCTAAGGGCACCAATGGAATCAAAACGCGCGGCGGCTGGCTGGGGCGGTGACAAGTACGACTTATACGAAGGTCCGAACGGAGGCGTTTTTCTTGCGCAGCTCACCGCCTGGGACACAGCAAACGACGCTCAGGAGTTCTTTGACTCTTATGTGAAGCGCACAAAGCTTCGATATGCGAAGGCAAATCCGGTGGAACTGGCGTCTGATGATAAAGACCAGCACCGTTCATGGCAGACAAGCGAAGGTGGAGTCGTTATCGAAATTCGCGGCTCGCGCGTGTTGATAATCGAAGGCCTCCCAAAGGCACTGCCACCTAACCGGTGATGAAAGCGCTCTGGCAGTAAGGTCCCGCTTTCTCTGTGTAATCTCGTTCTCGGTGTCTCTGTGGTGAGCAATCTCCCTAAGCGTCATTCAACACAGAAGGCATAGAGAACGACGGACGCACAGAGATCACCACTCATGCGCTCGCGATGGCATAACTCGCGTATTTTTGGTTGGCGCGCTAGAATTCAAGTTCGCATCAACTAATTCCTGAGCGCCCAAAGTTCAGATTCCATCAGATGAAGATTGCCAAGACTTCTAATCCCGAAATCGCATCGCCGCCGAAGAGATCCCTATCACGTTTACGAGAACTAACAGCCGAGTTGCAGCAACTCGAGGGAAAGATCCGTCTCGGTGGTGGTCAAGACAAGATTGAAAAACAGCACAGCCAGGGGAAACTGACCGCCCGCGAGCGCATTGATCTGCTACTGGACAAGGACGCTTACGCGCAGGAGGTTGGTCTGCTCGTCGCTTACGATCAATACAGGGGCAGCAAACAGCAAACAGCAGACAGTAAACAGCAGAACGACGTTGGGGCGGCGCCGGGTGCGGGTGTGGTGACGGTGGTCGGACGAATTGAGGGCAGGGAAGTTGTCGTTGTTGCTAACGATGCGACGGTTAAAGCAGGCTCGTGGTGGCCGGAGACGATCAAGAAAATTCTACGCGCGCAGGAAATTGCCATGCGTTCGCACGTGCCGATCATTTATCTCGTAGACTCGGCCGGAGTAAATCTTCCGTATCAAGGCGGCGTTTTCCCGGGACAGTATGGCGCTTCGCGAATCTTTTACTACAACTCGATCATGCGCCGGTATCTACACGTGCCGCAGATCTCGGCGGTGATGGGACCATGCATCGCGGGTGGCGCATACCTGCCCGCGCTCTCCGATTTCATCGTAATGGTTGACGGCACCTCGTTCATGGGTTTGGGCGGGGCGAATCTGGTTAAAGGCGCCACCGGACAAACGATCGACAATGAAACGCTAGGCGGCGCGCGGGCGCACACCGAAGTTTCCGGCGTGGCCCACTATCGTGTTGCTGATGATGCTGAGTGCATCGCGCGGATTCGCGAGTTTGTGTCAGAGCTTCCGGTGAAACCTCCGGCAGCAGTCTCCATTGCAGAACCTTTGAAAGCTGCGCGTCCCGCCGACGATCTTTACGACATTATTCCAGAGGACCACCGCCAGCCTTACAACATTCGCGAGATGCTGGACTGCCTGCTCGATGGCGGAAAGCTGGACGAGTTTCAACCGGATTATGCGAAGGAGATGATTACAGGTCATGCGCGCATACGCGGGATTCAGGTTGGCGTGATTGCTAACAACCGCGGCATGACTCGCGCCCCGGGGGGTGGACCACCAAGATTTGGCGGCATCATTTATACGGAATCGGCGGAGAAGGTTGCCTACTTCATCGAGACCTGCAACCGTCATAAGACGCCGTTGCTTTTCATTCAGGACGTCTCAGGTTTCATGGTTGGCCCGGATGCTGAGCACTCCGGAATCATTCGCGCGGGCGCAAAGTTTGTCGAAGCCATGGCCACTGCCGTCGTTCCAAAAATTGTGTTGACTATCAATCACGCGTCTGGCGCCGGTTATTATGCGATGGCCGGTCAGGGTTTTGATCCTGACTTTATTTACACCTGGCCCACCGGGCGCATGGGCGTCATGGAAGGCGACTCGGCGGTGCAGGCGACGTTTGGAAGTCAGCTCGACAAACTCAAGAAAGCAGGCGAGCTGCCGGACGAGAAGCTTAAAACCGAAATGGATAAAGTGCGCGAGAGCTACGATCAGGAGCTGGATGCAAAATACGCCGCGGCGCGTGGATTTGTTGATGCAGTGATTACGCCCGAAACAACGCGCGATGCAATCGAACTTAGTTTACAAACGACATTGAATTACAGTGGGCCGCATATCGGGCAATTTGTGTTGCCGCCGGCGTTGTTTTGAGCGTCCCACCGAGTGTCCGACAAACTTCAGTTTGTCGCGTGAAGGACAAGCCAGAGCGACAAGCTAAAGCTTGTCGAACATTGTTGAAAAGAAGGAGACAAACCCGTGAAGAAAATCAGCGTGTTCTACTTTTTGATGGTTGGCGTCTTGCTGAGTGCTGCAGTCGTAGTCAGCGGCCTTACGCCGCGTGCGGGCGGTACGCAAAATTCGAATGGGAGCATGCCCAGTGCGCCTCCTGATGATGCAGAACCACAGGTCGATTTGTCAGGCACTTACTCCGGTAACCTGACGCTGACCGGCTCCCATGAAATGTCGGGGGCGGGAACAGTCACCATTAGCGGCAACCAGGTAACTATCGTAGCCGGCGGGATGACCCACGCCGGGCGCATCTATGCCGTCACCACGCGTGGCTACACCGGCGTCACTATGTACTTTCCCGAAGTGCCAGACTCGACCACGCAGACCGGACTTGTGGTGATGGCGCGCGCGAAGAAGAAAGGCGATCGCCTGACTCTGACGCCGGTACCAAATGCGCGCAACAACGCCTCGTTTCAATAACGGGGAATAAAGTCAGCTTTGTACCAAAAGTCCGGCTATTACTGGGACCGCGGGCGTCCCGCCCGCCACGCGCCGTTGGCGCGCTGAGTCTTCGTAAAGCATTCTTCGCGCTGCGCGCTCATTGCGGGCGGGACGCCCGCGGTCCCAGTGCATGGTGAATGCCCGAGGCTTGTTGCTCTGCGCAATCTTTGCGGCCTCCGCGTCTTGGTCGTGAAAGTATCACTCCGCTGGACGCGCCGCAGAGGCGCAAAGAACGCCGAGTTTACGCTGAGAAGTACCAACAACACCTCGCCTTACCTCATTAGTTAAAAAGTTAATTCTTGATTAAACTTGCGTATCCGAAATTATCGCGAAGTTCCGAAGGAGTTGAATGAAAGAGAAGGTACGCATTGCGGCCGGCCAGGGATTTTGGGGAGACCTTCCCGATGCGCCCGTGCAGCAGGTTGAAGGTGGCCAGATAGATTATCTGATGCTCGACTATCTCGCGGAAGTGACGATGTCGATCATGCAGAAACAAAGATCACGCGATCCGCGCGCGGGTTATGCCAAGGACTTCATTCCGTTGATGAAGCAAATTTTCCCGGCTTGCGTTGAACGAAATATTCGCGTCACCGCCAACGCCGGCGGCGTCAATGTTAAGGGCTGCGCCGACGCTCTGGCTGAGGTCGCCCGCGAATTAGGGTTGGCAGGAAAGGTTCGCATTGGAGTCGTCACCGGTGACGACATCATGGCGAATCTGGACCAGCTTCTTAGTCGGGGAATTGAACTTCGGAATATGGACACGGGCGATCCCCTTTCAACCGTTCGTGACCGAATCCAAAGTGCGAATGTTTACCTCGGGGCGGCGCCGATGGTTGAAGCGCTCAATCGCGGCGCGCAAATCGTAATCACTGGCCGCGCCACGGACACAGGCTTGACGCTTGCGCCGCTGATGCACGAGTTTGGCTGGGCGGCGGACGATTGGAACAAGATTGCCTCCGGCACCATTGCCGGACACATCATCGAATGCGGAGCGCAATGTTCCGGTGGAAACTGCCAGTATGAATGGCGGAGCATTCCGAATCTCGCGACGGTCGGCTTTCCGATTGTGGAAGCGGCGCCGGACGGAACGTTTGTGATCACGAAGCACGAGCGCACCGGTGGCTGGGTGATTATCCCTTCCGTAAAAGAGCAATTGGTTTACGAGATGGGAGACCCGCACGAATACATCACGCCCGATTGCATTGCGGATTTCACGACAGTGCAACTCGAATACGAAGGAAGGGACCGCGTTCGTGTCTTCGGGATAGAAGGACGTCCGGCGACTGAGACTTTCAAAGTTTCAATTAGTTATTCCGCCGGGTATAAAGCCGTGGGAACGCTGGTGTATTCGTGGCCGGATGCTTACGACAAGGCAGTTGCGGCCGA
This sequence comes from Pyrinomonadaceae bacterium, assembly GCA_963724185.1. Taxonomy (GTDB): domain Bacteria; phylum Acidobacteriota; class Blastocatellia; order Pyrinomonadales; family Pyrinomonadaceae; genus PSRF01. The sequence continues at coordinate 2,873,604 of CAVRTN010000004.1, forward strand.
TCGCATACTGCGCGCGCGCCTCGATCGACTAGGGTTGAAGTTTGATCAAATTCTGACTGAGTTTGTCGGCGCGAATGCGACGCATGGACCACTAGCCGGCAAACCTGCGGCGGACTTGCCTGAGGTGCAATTGCGTGTGGGCGTGCGCAGCGAAGACCGCAGCGCGGTTGAGCGGTTCACTCGCGAGATTGCGCCACTGGTGTTGACTGGCCCTCCGGGTGTTACTGGTTTTGCCGGTGGCCGGCCGAAGGTCGAGGAGATTGTCGCCTACTGGCCGGCGTTGATTCCCAAAGCTGAGATCAGCACGGCGGTTGAAGTGGTGGATGTGTAGGAAAGGGATGAAGTATTTTCCATATATCATTCGTCATTTCTCATTTTCCATTATCGGCATCAGTTCGAACGCCAGGAGAACTTCCACTAATATTTGCGATGGCAGTGAAAAATCACAAATAGAAAATGGAAAATGGGTTTTGCGATCAACGATGAAGGAATATTTGCAATGATGGTTCAACTCGTTAAGCTGGCGCACGCGCGTTCTGGAGATAAAGGCGACACCGCGAATGTCGGCTTGATTGCACTGCGCGATGAGATTTATCCGCTGCTCGTAAGAGAAGTTACCGCAGCGCGCGTCAAGCGTCATTTTCAGGGAATCTGCAAAGGCGAGGTCGAGCGGTTTGAGTTACCCAATCTCGGCGCGCTTAATTTTCTATTGCACGAAAGCCTCGGCGGCGGCGGCACACTATCGCTGATGACTGATGCTCAGGGTAAGACTTTTTCAACTGCACTACTGAGAATGGAGATTGAGATCTCGGATGACGAAGCGCAGGTTGCGCGTGTCTAAAGCAAACCTACGAACTTAAGCCGAAGCGATTTGACCGCAAAGAGCGCAAAGACGAAGACGCAAAGAGCCGCAAAGTGCAATCGTCACGCCGTTGCAAAACCTCTGTCACTCTGCGGTTAAACCTTCGGATCGGCCATACGTTCTTCGAAAGCAGCGATGGATGGCAATCAATCACGGCTACGCCTCGGTCAATGGAATCCGTTTGCACTATGCCGAGTCGGGCGGCGGCGATCAACTCGTAATTCTCCTTCACGGCTTCCCGGAGTTTTGGTACTCGTGGCGTCATCAATTGGCTGCTCTTGCCGCTAGTTATCACGTGATTGCTCCCGACCTGCGCGGCTACAACCTCAGCGACCGGCCCTTGCGTGTTGAGGATTATCGAATTGACGTACTCGTTGAAGACGTCATCGGGCTCATGCGGCACTTTGGATCCGACAAAGCTGCCATAGTGGCGCACGACTGGGGCGCGGGCGTAGCCTGGAAACTTGCAGAGAAGTATTCGGACCACGTCTCAAAGCTCGTAATCTTACAGGTGCCTCCGGCTGCGGCGTGGCGCGCAAACATGACACTGAGTCAGTTGCTGAAAAGCTGGTATATGTTTCTGTTCCAGCTTCCCGCGTTCCCCGAATGGATGATCCGAAGAAGGAATTTTGCAGTGTTGGAAAAAATGTTTAGAGATACGGTCGGCCGCAAGGGTACTTTCAGCGATGCGGATATTGACTTGTACAAGGAAGCACTGGCGCGACCTGGCGCTTTGACCGCGGCATTAAACTACTACCGCGCAAACGTCTTCCGCATCATGTCGGGGGCGGGACGGAAACGTGAACACAAGGAAAGGAACGGCGCCACAAATAACGAGAGCAATTCGCCTTCGACTGGCTCCAACGGTTTTCGTATTCGAGTAGCGACCCTGTTCATCTACGGCGAAAAGGATGTCGCGCTCACACCCGCGACAGTGCAAGGAATAGAAAAATATATCGACGCACCCTATCGTGAGTTGCGCATAGCCGATAGCGGCCATTGGGTGCAAAATGAGGCGGCCGCAGAGGTGAACGCCGCGCTGCTGGATTTCCTGGCTGCGTGATGCCCGAGTTCATTATTGAAGTCTTATGAGTGAAGTTAATCTTCCAATTCTTTACGACGTTGACGGAGCTGTAGCACGTATCACGCTCAATCGCCCGGAAAAGAAAAACGCACTCAATGATGCTCTTATGACCGGCCTAAAGCAGACGTTGCGACAGGCTAGTACTGATGATCGCGTGAGGGTTGTTGTAATTACAGGAGCCGGTCAGGATTTTTGTTCGGGAGCCGATCTGTCCGCGCTCGCGTTAATTTCGAAGGGGTCAGTGGCGGAGAACACTGACGACGCTCGTTCGCTGATGGAGCTGTTTGTCCTGATTCGTCAGCTGCCAATCCCGGTCGTTGCTGCTGTTCGGGGTAGGGCCCTCGCCGGTGGATGCGGACTGGCCAGCGCTTGCGATGTTGTGCTCGCGTCAAGCACTGCGCGATTCGGATATCCGGAAGTAAAGATCGGATTTGTTCCGGCCATGGTGATGGCAATTCTGCGCCGCAATATTTCAGAGAAGCGGGCCTTTGAGTTGGTGACGCGAGGTGCGGAGATTGGAGCTGACGAGGCGCGCGAGATTGGGCTCGTCAATAAGGTTTACGAAGACGAAATCTTCGATGACGAGGTCGCTGCCTACGTGCAAGGTTTTCTCGGGATGAGCAAGTCTGCCGTTGCTTTGACGAAAGGCCTTCTTTACCAGATGGACGGAATGGCTTTTAACGAAGCGCTGGAAACGGGCGTGGATGTGAACGTGATCGCGCGCATGACTGAAGACTGTCAAAAGGGAATTACCCGTTTTCTTAAGAAGGCTTAGCAATCTTCATTTGCTTTTGAGCAATGCTTAGTGCGTCTCTCAACGGTTCATTGCTGATTGAGGTGACGAGTCCGACATGAAGAGCTTCGCGTGCGTCCATCCGCCGCGCGGTAAGTATCAACTCAAGCGCCGCAGTCTTGCCGATGATGCGCGGTAACAGTTGAGTGCCGCCCCAACCCGTAATGATTCCGAGTCTGGCGCCGGGGTGAGAAAACACGGCAGTCTCTGACGCCACCCGAATATCGCAAGCCAACGCCAGATCGAGTCCGCCGCCCATGCAATAGCCATTGATGGCGCTAATTGTAATTTGTTTGGCGTCAGCAATTCTTTGAAAGATTTGCTGGCCCATTTGGGAGAAAGCTAACGCAGAATTAGCATCGAGTTCGACTAGCTCGCGGATGTTTGCGCCGGACAGGAACACGTCTTCACTGCCGGTAAAAATGATCGCTTTGATGCCGCGATTGGCACGAGCGTCCGTGAGGAGCTTGTCTAACTGCAGAAGCGTAGCGCGTGAAAGAGGATTGCGTTCGGCGGGCCGATTGAACCGTATGGTAGCTATCGAATCAGCAATCTCGATCGAAACCGCAGGCGACAGCTGGCTCATCATTACTCTCGCGGTTTAACGTTCTCGCGGAGAAATTTCACGATGTTTTCAGTTGACGTCCCGGGCAGGAAAATCTCAGCCACCCCGTTAGCTTTTAGTTTCGCAATATCTTCCTGCGGCACGATGCCGCCCAACAACACCAGACAATCATCCATGCCCTGGTCGCGGAGGAGTTGCACAATGCGCGGACAGAGCGTGTTGTGAGCGCCGCTTAAGATCGAAACACCCACCGCGTCAACGTCTTCCTGCAAAGCGGCGGCGGCGATCATTTCAGGGGTTTGTCGCAAACCAGTGTAGATGACTTCCATGCCGGCATCGCGCAAGGCACGGGCAATTACTTTTGCGCCGCGATCGTGACCGTCGAGACCAGGCTTGGCTACCAGCACGCGGATTTTCCGTTCGTTCATGGTTTCATTGTACCTCAGCGAACGAATTGTCCGAGTGGACCGTTGGGATTGATGTAGGGTTTTAGCTCGGCAAAAGTGAAGATATATCGGCCTGTCGGCTCGAGAGCCTGAATCACGTGGGGAAAGCCCGCATCGTAGCGAAACGTAATCCCTTTGCGGCTGACAGAAAACTCATCGAGGTTAGCAATTTCAAACCTCAGATTTTCGTAAGCTTGCTTGATCGACTCTCGTTCTTCCTGGCTTGCGTCTTTGTCCTGAGCCATCTCTGAGGCAAGTAGTCGCAACTCCTGCTGAAGCTTGTGGTCGACTGCCGCAGCGAGCGAGGCGAGCTTGTCAGGCGCAAATGCATCCGACGCTTTCACCAGGTTTCCATCTTTAAGATTGATCAGGAAATGTTTTTCGTGATCATCCGGATACGCGCCTGAGCCGCTTTGCATGAAGGTGATGTCCAGCAACGAGTTTCCATTGTGGTTAACGACGTAGCTGAATTCACTCAGCCAGGCGTCCTCACGATACTCTTTCAAGGAATATTCGAAGATGTTTTTGAAGTCGAAGTGGGAACGGATCCGACGCAAGACGTTTGGATTGCGCAATCCACTCACCACCGGATAAGTAACTACCGCGCGCTTCTTGTGTGGAAACTCTTTTGCGATTCGGCCGGTACGAACCAACACCACGCGACGACTCTGGATCACTACACGATCCTCAGCCGCGGCCCGTGCAGCAGTGGCTTGGCCCACGACGCCGTTAAGACTGATGAAAGAAAGGAAAACTAGCGCAAGAAGTGGCATGAACTGATTCCGGTAAGGTTGAAGGTTGACAGGCAAGGGAAGTTAGAAGGCCGGCTCCTCGTAGATACCGTAGACATCGCGGAGCGCTGAACAAATTTCGCCGAGCGTGGCATAAGCGCGCACCGCTTCGATGGTAGCGGGCATCGTGTTTTCCTGTTTCTGCGCGGCTTGCTTTAGTTTCTCGAGAGAATTTGCCACCGCGCCGGCGTCGCGATTCGAACGCGTGCGCTCAAGTCGTTCTACCTGATGTTCGCGAACGGATTCGTCGATCACAAGCGTGGGAACCGGATTTAGTTCGTCGTCAATTGCGTACTTATTTACGCCGACGATTACCTGGTCGCCGCGTTCTACCGCCTTCTGGTATTGGTAAGCGGAGTCCTGAATCTCTCTTTGGGGAAATCCTTTCTCAATTGCCTCAACCATGCCGCCCATCGAGTCAATTTTTCTAAAGTAATCGAGCGCGCCCGCTTCCATTTTCTCTGTCAGTGACTCGACAAAGTAAGAGCCACCAAGAGGATCAATGGTATTAACCACGCCGGTTTCTTCAGCGATGATCTGTTGCGTGCGCAAGGCAATCAAAGCTGCCTGATCCGTCGGCAGAGACAGCGCTTCGTCATAAGCGTCAGTGTGTAAGCTTTGAGTGCCACCGAGCACACCAGCTAAAGCTTGAATAGCCACCCGAACGATGTTGTTCAGCGGCTGCTGCACGGTAAGTGAAACGCCCGCTGTTTGGGTGTGGAAGCGCATCTTGAGAGTGCGCTCATTAGTTGAACCAAAGCGATTGCGCATTTCTCGCGCCCAAATTCTGCGGGCGGCGCGATACTTGGCAATCTCTTCGAAGAAATCGTTATGCGCATTGAAAAAGAAAGACATGCGCGGCACAAAACGGTCGAGATCGAGACCGGCTTTCAATCCCCAATCCACATACTCCAAACCATCTCGCAACGTAAACGCGAGCTCCTGAACAGCGGTCGCCCCGGCTTCACGAATGTGATAACCGCTCACCGAAACCGGATTGTATCGAGGCACTTGCTCGGTACAGAACTCAAAGGTATCTATCACCAGTTTCATGGCCGGCCGAATCGGATAGATCCATTCCTTCTGTGCGATGTACTCCTTCAGGATGTCGTTCTGCAGCGTTCCCGAGATTTTTTTCCAGTCCGCTCCCTGCTTCTCAGCGACTACCAGATACATCGCGAGGAGGACGGACGCGGGAGCGTTTATCGTTTGCGAAACAGTTACTTGCTCGAGTGGAATCTTGTCGAAGAGAACTTCCATGTCCGCCAGCGACGACACGGCCACGCCACACTTGCCGACTTCGCCTTCGGAGAGAAGGGAATCGGCGTCATACCCCATCAGGGTCGGTAAGTCGTAAGCGACCGAGAGGCCTGTCTGCCCCTGTTTGAGCAGATACTTAAAACGCGCGTTGGTTTCTTCGGGAGTGCTGAAGCCGGCAAACTGGCGCATGGTCCAGAGCTTGCCGCGATAACCGGTAGGATGTATTCCGCGGGTGTAGGGAAATTCTCCAGGAAACGAAATATCATCTGAGAAATCCACCTGCGATACGTCGGCCGGAGTATAGAGGCGGTCAACCGCTTCCAGTGAAACGCTCTCAAATCGCTGCTTGATCTCGGGATGTTTTCGAAGGGTTGGCTCGAGCGTTTCAGTGGTCCATCGATCTACTGCTTCATCGATGGGCGTACTAATCTCTTTCGTTTCAGACATAAAACTCGGGCTGCTCCAGGATGGCGCTAAGGGGTCGATATTAGTTGACGAGTAATACACTGTCAACACGACTAAACATTGCTGTGTCTGAACTTTAAGCGATCCTCAAGAAGGGAGCGCGACTGTAATGGCAGTCACAGTCGCGCATCTCGGCAGGCACTCTTGGTCCGGGGTGTCAAAGAAGGGGAACGGGCAGACGTACGGGCAGAAAACAAGAAACGATTTTCATTCGAAGCGGAGACTCCTTTGCTCATTCGACGGGAACCACGATTTCGTTGGCGCGCACCATGTTCAGTCGCGTGCGAGCGGCATCCTCAATCGTGCGTGGATCAGACCGCAATTGCTCAATCTCAACGCGCAAGGATTGATTTGTATTGCGCAACCCATCAACATCCGTTTGCATGCGCGCGTACTGTTGCGAAGCCGTCGACATGCGACTATGAGTGCGCATTGTCACCGTCGCGCAAATTGCGGCGGTGGCCACGATGATCATTCCGAAAATCACCCAGGCCGGCACAAGGCCGCCGCGTTGCCTGACTTCGGCGGAGGTCCCAATTAGTTCCTGCGAAATCTCTCGCACTGACGAGAAAGGTGAAGCTGCCCGAGGGGCCACCCTTTGCGCTCGAATTCGCTCATCAACCCAGTAAGAATTTATGACCCTGCTCAAGAAGCACCTCCAAGTCTTTTGCTGATTCTGATTCCGCGTAAATGCGAACTACTGGTTCCGTTCCCGAGGGCCGCATCAACAGCCAGGACCCGTCCGCAAAGATAAACTTCACTCCATCTGTTCGATTAGTTTGAGCCACCTGACGTCCGCCGATTTCTTTTGGATCTTGCTTGAGCTTACCGCTCAGAGACGCCATTAGCTCGGGAGTTAACCGAACGCCAATCCTGCCGGATTCAAGCTTGCCCACACGGCGATATAGATCATCCAATTGCTCGGTCAAACTCGCGCCGCGCGCCGCAACTGCCTCCGCTGCAAGCAGACACGCAAGGATGCCATCTTTCTCCGGATAGTGACCTTTGATTGACAGTCCCGCCGATTCTTCGCCGCCGATGACAATCTTGTCTTCATTGATTAGCTCTCCGATGAACTTGAAACCCACTGGGGTTTCATAAAGTGGCAGACCGCGAGATACAGCAACGCGATCAACCAGATGCGAAGTTGCTACAGAGCGAGCAGCGCCGCCGCTCCATTTTCTCGACTCCACTAAATAATCAAAGAGAAGAGCAATTAATTGATTTGGGGTTATGAAAGAACCGTTCGCGTCTATGATTCCAAAACGATCTGCATCACCATCTGTCGCGAGTCCGAGGACACAGCCTTTAGACGACACCACGTCGCGCAATTCTGAAAGATGACTCGCTTCGGGCTCAGGGGAACGCCCACCGAAGAGCACGTCGCGCCAGTCATGAATAGTGGTCACTTCCAGTCCATGGCTCCGCAGCGCTTCATCCAGATATCCGCGGCCAGTTCCCCAAAGTGGATCGTAAGCGTACCGGCCTCCCGCGCGCGCGATAACGTCGAAGTCGATCTTGGTTTCAAGATCTGAGAGATAACCGGGGCGTGCGGCAAAGGTTGTCAGATCCGCCCGTTTTCCTGTAGCAGCCTGTCCTGTGCTCGCGTTACTGGATTCAATGAGCTGCTCGACACTTCGCGTAATCTCAGGCAGCGCCGGCGCCCCGTCGCCGGTCGAGAGTTTCATTCCGTTGTACTGCGGGGGATTGTGCGAAGCGGTAAAGTTGATCCCGCAGACCGCGCCCTGGGTGCGAATCACATGGGAAATAGTCGGAGTGGGGACTGGACCGTCGCAGAGCAAAGCTCGGAAACTATTGGCGGATATGACGTTAGCGCACTCTTCTGCGAATTGTTCACCCAGAAAACGTGTGTCATACCCGACTATCATCAATCACCGGCAGGTTTTTTCGATTCAAAATGGGTGCAAATAGCGCTGGTTACTGAACGAACCCCCGCAAAGGTGAATTCGTCCGCAATCACCGCTCGCCAGCCAGATGTTCCAAATCGAATCGCCATCAGTCTCGCTTTTTAAGAACCTGCTTAACCACTTAGTGAGTTTAACTACAAGATACTTGGTAGTACGCCGCTTGAAACCCCAATATGATGTGCTCTGTGCCAAGCCAATTCGTTGCTACTCAACACTTTAGGGCTAAGGTGGCCGGAGGTTACCAAAGGTGCTTAAGGGTGTAAAGCCATTTTTTCGCAAGGGTTTCGTAACGTAAGTTCAACGTTTACATCAACTAACGGTGCTTAATGGACCAAAAGGCGAACGGGCGGCGAACGCAAATTCAGCCGAAATTCTGGAATTCGGCGATCTTTCGAAGGTATTGACACAATGCTCGGACGAGCCTAGACTCAGACCCGCAAAAGTGAGCCACCATCTCGGCTCTCGATCGCGCAAAGCCCTTCAATCTACCCTTCTTGCCTCTCTGTAAAATTCAGTAGCCGCCGCAGGCATTCGACCAGGGGGATGTTCGCCTACCTGAGTAGTGAATGGAGAGGTATATGCCCGAGTTAATGCATTCCTATGCGGGGTCCGCTAATCTGCCGGCTCAGCCGAGCCAGTTGCCGATCAGCTCAATTGTGCGAGCTCTCTGTCAGGCGGCGAATTCGGGACCCGATCTGCTTTACGAGGTCATACTCAAACTAAGTCTAAGAGTGGAAGCCACTGCTCCGATGTACGGACTTTCGCTTTGGACTTTGGACGAAGGAGATGGAACTCGACTCGCCTGGTCCGAAGGACTACTTGAAGACGAATTGACAGCAGGCGAAACATTACGTTTCCGAAATCCTCACCACTGGCTACGCCTGGCCCTCAATCAAGGCAAAGGATTCCTGTGTAGCTTTTCTACTGACGGCCCTGAAGCCAGGTTCAGCTGGTGCTGCGCTCTACGGAAAATGTGTCCGGCCCCTATCGGATCAACAAGCCAAAGATCTCCAGGCGATAATGGATCTCACTCGTCTGGCCCATTCGCACGTTTCGGTTGGCAGGATCCTGCCTCAGGCAAAACTTGCCGGTAGCCAAAGTTGAAAGTCCCACGCTGCCGGGAATGATCTTTGCAGGCCGCGCCATGTCGGAAGTGGCTCGTGTGGTTGCCCGGGTGAAAGATTCAGGCTCGACGGTGCTTATCAGTGGTGAGTCCGGAACGGGGAAAGAGTTGGTTGCGCGTGCTATTCACCATTTGAGCCGGCGGAGTGAAAGGGAGTTTGTTCCCTTCAATTGTTCGGCGGCGCCACCGGACCTGATTGAGAGCATGTTATTTGGTCACCGGAGGGGAAGCTTCACCGGAGCGCTGCGCGATCAGGAAGGATTGATTCGAACTGCTGAACACGGAACGTTGTTTCTGGATGAGATTGGCGACCTCCCGTTGAGCTTGCAACCCAAGCTGCTTCGTTTCTTGCAGGAAGGCGAGATTCAGACGCTCGGCGAAGGAACAGCACGCAAGGTGGATGTGCGAGTGATCGCAGCGACCCATAAGAATCTCGATCAGTTAGTGCGCGAGAAGCTCTTTCGCGAGGATCTTTATTACCGTATTGCCACTCTCAACGTTAGAGTTCCGCCGCTTAGGGAACGTCCTGAAGATTGTTCGGCTTTGATCTCTCACTACCTTTCGCATTACGCGCGGAGGAACGATCGCGCCATCGCGGGCATCACGTGGGAAGCTATTAGAATTCTGGAAAACTACAATTGGCCGGGCAACGTCCGTGAGTTGGCTGCAGAAATGGAGCGACTTGTTTTGTTTGCGGATGAAAACGGATACATAACTCCTGAACAGATCAGCCCACATATTCTTCCTGCCGACAGTCAGAATGGACACCGGGGAATCGAGAAGCTCGAAGAATTGATGGATGACTACGAGCGACGTTTAATCACCGATACTTTGAAACGAAACGATTGCAACGTGGCCCGCGCGAGCGAAGCGCTGGGCCTGGGGTCGCGGCAAACGCTCTACAAAAAGATTAAGCGTTTGGCAATCGACATAACCGACTTTCTTCAGGAAGACACAGAACCCGGACTTCAGTTTCGCGCCGATCGAAATTAACTAGTCGCCACCTCAATCATGCCGCAGCGTTCGAGAGAAATCTCGGACGCTTTTTGTTTTGCCCGCAACTGTTGCCTAGAAGGCTACATTCGATTCCGGTTAAGTAAACTGTAGGCGACAATTTGATTAGTCCACGAAAGCAATCGGTTCTTGACTCAAACCTGCCATCACTCAGAGTTCTCAAGAGAGCGCTTGTTAACTTTGGGCTACAGCTCAGCGCGAATCACTTACTAAAAACCACGCGATCATTGACTCTGATGGTCCCGCTGCTCATGGCACATGGGTTGTAACGGGAACAGCATTCGCGACCCGTTCAGACTCGCGAACGATCGACCAGGTAATCAAAATCTCATGAAGACACCCAGCATTAAAGAGTTTGCGTCGCATGCAGTAATCGCAGTGGCGGCCATCGTGTTTGCGTTTGCAGTTTTAACAGGCGCACGCACGCTGGCAGCCGCTGGAAATGAATTCCTGATGCTCTCACTGACTCTGTGTGGTGCTGTTCTGAGCGGGATCAATGGCTTCGGCCGCCGCACGGTCAAAGCTGATTTCCGAATGGACAGGAGCCGCAGGGGGCCACAATCAGGCGTGGCCCTCACATCATGAGATTTAACTACACGCAATTCTCGGCGGCTTTTACGGCCGGCGAGGCATCGGCACTAACCAAACTAAAGGAGCAAACAAAATGATTAGCAAGTTCTTTCGCGATGAAACCGGTCTTGAATTGTCGGAATACGCAGTGGCCGCAGCATTGGTGGCGATCGCCGTCGTCGGCGCCTTCACCGCATTGGGCACCGCCATCAGCGGCAAGATCACCTCGCTCGGAACCACCATTTCCAAATAGTGGTAGCGGGCAAAAACGGCGCGGCGCGCTTTGGCGGGATTTTTGCTGAAGCGCGTCGCAGCCCAACCTCTCAAACCTGTAATCAAGAAGTTAGCCCACCGGGGAGATGAACATGAAAAGGTTTCTCAAAGATGAAACGGGGCTTGAGCTTTCTGAATACGCAGTGGCTGCGGCTCTGGTGGCCCTGGCGGTTGCTGCCGCATTCACCGCCCTCGGAGATGCGATTGGCGTCCGGCTGAATCAACTCGCTACCCGAGTGGCCGGCTAAATGAAATCCAGATTGGTGTGAACTGATGCCGGAACTTAACGTGAACGTAATTTTCCTTTTGCCCATCGCGGCGCTCATCACCTATTACGATGTTCGCTATCGCCGTATTCCCAACGCTTTCGTTTTGGCCACACTCGCCGGCGGAGTAGCAATCCATTCGATTAACGGCGGATTAAGCGGACTCTACAGCAGTCTCGGAGGCTGCGCGCTCGCGTTTGTGCTCATGTTCACGCTCCACGTTTTCGGGGCGATGGGCGCCGGCGACGTAAAACTATTCGCCGCCATTGGAGCAGTGACAGGTTCCTCGCTCGTGTTGCCCACATTTCTAATCGTAATCCTCACCGGCGGACTCCTCGCGTTGGTCTCAATTATTCGTGCCGGCGTTTTCGTGATGACGATGCAGCGCGTCGCACAGATTCTCGTAGGGCTATTACCCGGATGGGAGATGCCGAGGTTCAGCGTTCCCTCGGATCGCACACATACCATTCCGTACGGAGTCGCGATCACCATCGGCAGCATTATTTCAACTGCCGTCTTTGCAATTTGATTAGGCGCAACTTCCACGCGGGTGGATGAACTGTGACGCCTAAAGACACGGAGAGTTAACCATGCGCAACAATCGTTTCTTCATCGTTCTGGGCGGAGCACTCTTGTTCGGATTGCTCGCAGCTGTTTCCGTGAGCCGTTATCTGTCGAGCGCCCAGGCATACACGAAAAATCTCAACAGCGTCGCGGTCGCAAAAGTGCCAATCCCGCTGGGCACGAAGATCACCACTGATCAGCTGACGGTGGTCCAGTTCCCAAAGGAGTCAATTCCTGACGGCGCGTTCGATACTCCGGAGAAACTGGCCGGCCGCGTTGCGGTGGTAAACATTTCTGCGCGAGAGCCGGTTACTGAAGCGAGGCTGGCGCCTGTCGGCACCGCCGGCGGCCTCTCGGCCGTAATTCCCGAAGGCTATCGAGCGATGACGGTGAAGGTTGACGATGTCGTCGGCATCTCCGGCTTCATCATGCCGGGCACGCTGGTTGACGTGGTTGTCGTTATCGATCCGGCAGAAAAGGCCGGCATGCAGGATCCCATTTCAAAGATCGTGCTGCAGAACATCAAGGTGCTGGCCAATGGCGTCAACATCGATCAGCCCGAGGACCAGCGCGAAGCGAACAGTGTAAAAGCCGTAACGCTGCTGGTAACTCCCGAACAAGCGGAAAAACTCGCGCTGGCGTCAAGCGAAGGCAAACTTCAACTCGTCATGCGCAATTCGATAGACCAGGGAGACGAACAAACGAAGGGAATTAACAAACGAGGACTGCTTGGCGGAGATCGGGCAGTGCCAGCGCCGGAACCAGGTTCACTGAAAAGCGAGCAGCCGGAAGTGAAACCGGTGCCGCGCCGCGTGCGCGTGCAAGCCGAACCCAAGCCGGTACCGGTAGTCGCTTTCGTCCCACCCCCGCCGCGCGCGTCAGTCGAAATGATCGAAGGCGCCAAGAAGCGCAGCGTTGATTTTCCTCAATGAGCTGCGTCGGACGACGTTGCGTTAACTAAATTTGAAACTGAAGAGCTGGTCGAACCACTGACCAACATAAGGAGCAACCCATGTACAGCAGTCTTTCCATCATGGCCCGTTCAATGACGGCGGTTAAGTCCCTGGCGATCGCGACCCTGATTCTGGTGAGCTCGATGGCCCAGGCGCAGGAGTCTTCATACAGCGCCAACTTCAAGCAAAACAAAGAGCCGATTGCCGTCAACGTGCTGGTGGGCCAGTCGCGCGTCATCAATTTTGACAAGCCGGTCGGGCGCTTTTCAGTTTCAAATCCTGATATCGCTGAGGCGGTGCTGGTAACGCCGTCGCAGGTTCTGGTTAACGGCAAGGGATTTGGACAAGTGAACTTCATCGCCTGGGAGCAATCAGGCGGCGAGTATCTGGTCTTCGATGTCTTCGTGCGGACCAACCTCTCGCTGATCGACTCGCAGATTCGCGCACTGTTTCCCAAAGACGATATCCGCATGAGCCAGGCAAACGGCTCGGTCGTGCTTTCGGGAAGCGTGGTGGATGCGAAGACCTCGGCCCAGGTGCAGAGCGTGGTTGAAGCTGCCGGTTTCAAGACGGTGAACATGCTGGCGTCTCCAGTGAAAGCGGCGCTGCAGGTCCAGTTGCATATTCAGGTGGCGGAAGTTAGCCGCAACAAGATGAAGGATCTGGGCACTTCGTATGCTTATCAGGGCGGAACCAGTAGCGGCTATCTGAACAGCGGAGCTGGGCCAAGCGCTTTGGAATATCCCAAAGTTGCGCCCGGAATGCCGTTGCTGGGTTCGCTCTCCAGCACTGCGTTGAACTTGCTGTTGGGTAGCGGCAACACGCTGGGAATGATTCGCGCGATGGCGCAGCAGGGAAATCTACGCGCGCTCGCAGAACCGAACATGATCGTGATGGACGGACAGGAAGCAAGTTTCCTCGCCGGCGGTGAATTCCCAGTCCCCGTTATTCAATCTGCCGACAACAAAACGGGCGTGAGCATCGCCGTATTGTTTAAGGAGTACGGCGTGCGGTTGAAGGTCAAGCCAACCATCATCGACGAAGATCACATCAGGCTTGAGCTCGAGCCTGAAGTTTCCACGATCGATTTCGCGAACGGCGTGAAGGTAGACAATTTCGTAATCCCCGCGTTGCGCACGCGCCGCGCCAAAACCGGAATCGAACTGCGCGACGGTCAGTCGTTTTCGCTGGCAGGCTTAATCGATAACAACGAAGTACGCACACTTTCGAAGGTTCCGGTTATCGGAGACATCCCGATTCTCGGCAGTCTATTCAGATCCAAGTCGTTTCAAAAGAATGAAACAGAATTGATGTTCATCGTCACGGCTGAAATCGTGAAGCCGATGAATCGCGACGACATCCCACAAATGCGCGGCATCGATGGGTTGAAGAGCGGATCGCCACTAGGTATCGAGCCAAAGACTCCGGAAATTCAAGGCAAGACAGGCCATTCCGTTTCCAGTCAAAACGCGGAAGTTTCTCCGGCGACTCCACCGGCGTCTGCCGCACCAGTCAAAGCCGAAGAGCCAAAAACCAAACCCGCGACAGCGACGCCGAGTGATGCCAGCAAGGTCACCACATTAAGTGGGCCACGCGTCATCAACCCGGTCCTTCCAGTGGCCACGAGTAATTCGACACGACTTTGACTATGAGCCGTCGAAGCCTCTAATCGGCCCGGTGGTCTGTTCACGAAACGCCTGGGTAGCGCCCGTCACCTGTTCACTGAAGCAACGGAGGTTGCGATGGACCAACGACAAACAGGAGCCAGGAAAAACCGAAGAGGAGAACGCGGATCCGTTCTGGCAATCGCAGCTTTCAGCATGCTTTCGTTGGTGTTGGCGACGGGGATGGCTATCGACATTAGCCATCTCTACACCGCCAAGTCGGAACTGCAGAACGCCGCTGACGCAGCCGCGCTGGCCGCGGCATCGCAATTGAGCTCCACGCGGGGCGGGATCAAGCAGGCTGTGGCAGAAGCCACCAAGACACTTAACAAATACAACTTCGGGAATAACGTCGGAATCAGTAGCGCCGACGTCACCTTTTCAAACAATCTCAACGGATCGTATGTAAGTCAGGCAAGCGCCGAAGCGAGTCCAGCGGCAGTTCGCTTCGTGAAGGTCAGTCTTTCCCCAAAGCCAGTTGGCATAACCTTCGCGGCCCTGGCAATCGCGAATCCACAAAATCTCACCGCTAAAGCGACCGCCGGACTATCGGTCGGTCTTACGATGAACAAGTTTTACACGGCATACACCTTCGTTGAGTCGACATCGGCGCCGCTCGTTCGCACTGAGACTTATGCGCTGGTTCCCAAAGCAGGCAACGATAAGGCGCCAACCAGCTACCGGGTCCTGGCTGGACCAAACGGCGATCTCATCCTGACCGGGACAGTTCACGCCTACGGTTACATCGGCACCAGTTACAACGTCGCAAATCTCAGCAGCGCATCGATGTGTTCATACGCAAAGATTGGGATGAATACTCGCTTTGGCGATTACACGGTTCATCCTGGTGCAAATTCAACGGACCAACCACCTGACACAGTGACCGAAGAGGGGATTACCTACCTGCAGTATCGCGACAAGCAGGCGGCAAGCGCTGCCCCCGGAATGAAAAACCGGAGAATCCTGACGCTGCCAATCGTCCATAACGACGACTACAACACCACTAACCGCACGGTGATCGCCGATCGATTGGGTGCGTTCTTTGTGAAAAACAAAGTGGGCACCGATTGCAAACTCCACGTCGAATACATCGGCGTACCTCTGGCGGTTCCCGTTGGGACGTTTACTCCTGGCAGCAACCAGATGAGCGAGCTGACTGTTCCGGTTCTCTATAAGTAAGAGGGACCACATCATGATCCACCTATTGACCACACGGAGCATCAGGAAATTTCTCAGGCGCGAGCAGGGCACTCAATTGGTCGAGCTTGCCATTGTGCTGCCGATCTTCATGGTGCTCATGGCCGGCGCCGCTGAGTTTGGCCGTTTCTTTTACACCTATTCCGCACTAACGAATGCAGTTCGTGCAGGAGCGCGCCACGCCAGCAAGTGGGAGCGCAATGCTTCGTGGACGTTTGGGGAAACCAGCCGAATGGTGGTCTACGGAGACTATTCGGATACATCAGCCGGACCAATCGTCCCGGGACTAACAACCGGAAATGTTGTGGTTCAGGCGAATGGTCCATCTGCGAACAGTATCGATTCCGTCACGGTCAAGATCGTGAATTACAAGTACACACCGCTGTTCGACCTGGGCAAGCTCACCGGAGTTACATCGCTTTCGCTGAATGTCGACATGAACGCCAGCCACACGATGCACCAGTTGTTCAATGGACCAGTGTCCGACTAGGAGTTTGTCATGCGAAACCAACGAGGCAATCGAAATGAACGCGGCGCCAGTCTTCTCGAATTTGCAATTGGAGCGACTGTGTTTTTCACCGCGTTGTTTGGCATAGTCGAACTCAGCAGGTTGTTCTGGACGCACAACGCCTTAAGAGATGCCGCGCGACGCGGTACGCGCTACGCGACTATTCGCAAAAACGATTCGGCAGGAATTACCGCGGTCAAAAACGTTGTAGTCTACGGGGATCCAAACGCTAACCCGGCCACCGCCACACCACTCGTTCCGGGTCTCACGACCGGCAAAGTAGTTGTTGCCTATCAAAACTACAACGGGATTCAGTTGAGCTCGCGCGCCACTGTAAGCATTACGGGATATCAGTTTCAGTTTGCGGTGCCGCTGGTGGGTGGCACCATCAACCTTCCCAGCTACCGCACTTCATTGCCCGGAGAAAGCGCTGGTTTTGTTCCCTGCGACGTGGGAACCGGAAGCGCCACCGAGCCCTGCAACATTATTCCGAACTAGGAACAACAATCTGGAGTCTTAGGAAACACTGATGACGCAACCTATTTCAATCGTAGTTCTCAGCAGCGGTCTTGAAAACTTCAAAGAGATCCGCGCTGCCCTATCAACCGACGATCGGGTACGACTACTTGCCGGCGGCAATGATGCAGAACAACTTCATGAGGAAATTCTGCGGCTGAAACCTGCAGCGGCGATCATTTCGCTCGGCGCCAATTCGGAACAGGGCATCAAGTTTATTCAGCGTCTTAGTGCTGAATCACCGCAAACCGCACTCATCTCGGCTGCGCACGAAGCCTCGTCTGATCTGGTGCTGGGTAGCCTCCGAGCCGGGGCGCGCGAATTCCTCCGACTGCCAGCCAGCGCAGATGAGCTCAAGACTGTGCTTGATCGAATCTCAGAGTTTTGTTCAGTCCAGGTGGAATCACCAA
The DNA here is from genome assembly GCA_963724185.1 of Pyrinomonadaceae bacterium. Classification (GTDB taxonomy): domain Bacteria; phylum Acidobacteriota; class Blastocatellia; order Pyrinomonadales; family Pyrinomonadaceae; genus PSRF01. Next base: position 2,890,856 of record CAVRTN010000004.1, read on the forward strand.
AGAAGAAGGGGCGCATGGTGGCGGTTTTCTCCAGCAAGGGTGGATGCGGAACCTCGTTCGTAGCTGCAAACCTCGCTGCCTGTTCAGACTCGCGCACGGTCCTCGTGGATCTGAATCTTCAGGCCGGTGACCTCCCGCTCTTTCTCGGCGTGGATCCAAAGTATTCCTTTGCAGACATGGCGGAAAATCGCAATCGTCTCGACGAGGCGCTCATCAAGAGTTTTGTGACGCCTTATTCCTCAAGTCTTTCATTGCTGGCGGCGCCGAGAGAAGCCGATGCGGCTGACGAGATTGAACCGGAACACGTTTTCGATGTGCTGCAACGTCTGCGCGAGAGCTACGAATATGTAGTTCTCGATCCGCAACACACGTTTGACTCAATCACGCTCGCGGCATTGGACCAGGCAGATGAGATCGTGCTCGTGCTCACGCTCGACATCCCGGCGATCCGAAGCACCCAACGCGCTCTGGAAATTTTCGATCGGCTCGGTTACCCGCGGAAGAAAATCCGGATCGTCGTTAATCGCTGGAGCAAGCAGATTGATCTCGACCTGCGCCAGGTGGAGAAGTTTTTGGGCGAGCCGGTGGTCGGATTTATTCCCAGTGATTATCAAACGGCTGTTACCTCAATAAACCTTGGACAGCCGCTGGTGAAGTCTGATGCAGGTTGCAAGATTTCGCAGGAAATCAGACGCATCGCCAGGACTATTTCCAGCGGTGGCATCACAGTTCCTGAGGAGGAGCCAAAGCGAAATTTTTGGGATTCACTTTTCAAACGCGAACGTGTCTTGACGGAGCCCCGGCCCGTTGGGGTGGCAACCGGGCAGCTCTGATCGTCTGCACGCGCGGGCGGTCCTTCTCGGGAGAGTTCAGCACGAATAGTTAACACTTAACAGTTAATCAGCGACGGAAAAACAATCATGGCATTGCGCGAAAGATTAATCAGAGAAACGGTCGTCTCCGGAAACGGGCATTCCCCAGATGAGAATGGCGCGCATTCGTTTCAGGAAATGAAGTCGCGTCTTCATCGCGCGTTGATCAACCGAATGGACCTCACCAAACTCGCCGATCTCGGCGCAGACCAGGTCCATGCAGAGGTTTCTCGTTTGGCGGAATCGGTACTCGCTCAGGAAGCGATGCCGCTTGTCGTCATCGGATCGCGAGCGACTGATCAATGACGTGCAGCATGAGCTGTTTGGACTGGGACCACTTGAACCGCTGCTGCGCGGATCCGACCATCTCAGACATCCTCGTCAATTCCTACCGCACAATTTATGTGGAGCGACGCGGAAAGCTCGAAGCCACCACCGTGGCCTTCAAGGACGACGAGCACCTGATGCGCGTGATCGAACGGATCGTCAGCTCGGTTGGACGGCGCATCGATGAATCGTCGCCGATGGTTGACGCAAGGTTAAGCGATGGTTCCCGCGTTAACGCGATCATTCCTCCGCTGTCAATTGATGGGCCAGTGCTTTCAATTCGTCGTTTCGGTACGGAACCGTTGCGCATGGATTCGTTGATCGAAAACAAAGCGTTGACCAGAGACATCGCGGACATGCTGCAAATGTGTGTAACCGCACGACTTAACGTACTGATCTCCGGAGGAACCGGCGCCGGAAAAACCACCTTGCTGAATGCGCTTTCAGCTTACATTCCGGAAGATGAACGCATCGTCACCATCGAAGATTCCGCCGAGCTTCAGTTGCAACAGCCTCACGTTGTTCGTCTCGAAACTCGCCCTCCAAATATCGAAGGTCGTGGTGAAGTCACTCAGCGCGATTTGGTTCGCAACGCTCTGCGCATGCGCCCGGATCGCATCGTCATCGGCGAAGTGCGCGGCGGCGAATCCATCGACATGTTGCAAGCGATGAACACCGGCCACGATGGAAGTTTAACGACGGTTCACGCCAATACGCCGCGCGATGCACTGACCCGGCTCGAGACCATGATTCAGATGACCGGCATGCGATTGTCTGACCGTGCCATGCGACAGCAAATCGCGGCCGCGATCAATCTGGTGGTCCAGGTGGCGCGTCTCTCGGATGGAACGCGGCGATTGACCGCTATTTCCGAAATCACGGGTATGGAAGGCGAAACGATCACGATGCAGGAGATCTTCCAGTTTGAACGCACCGGTGTCGACTCGCAGGGAAAGGTAATTGGTCGCTTCCGTCCCACCGGCATTCGACCGCGATTTGCCGAACGTCTAAAAGCCAGCGGTTTGCAACTGCCCCGCGTCTTCTTCGAGGAAATGTAAATCCATGCTCATCTCCTTCCTGGTTTTTCTGTTTGGGTTATTTCTGGTGTTTGGCGCCTACCTCGCGGCCACGCATAGCAGCGACACCAAGCGCAAGAAACTGCAGAAGCGACTAAGCGAGGCTTTGCTTTATTCGGCCCACACGGAAGATGTGGAAGTGGTGCTCGCTCGCAACGAATTGATGAGCGAAATCCCGGCGCTGAATCGCGCGCTCGTTAGCGTCCAGGCTGCTTTCAAGCTAAAGCGAATGCTGGACCAGGCCGACCTGCATATCACGCCTTCGCGACTGATTATGTTCTCAGGTATGGCGGCCATCCTCGCCGCCATGGCGAGTTCGGTCGTCAGCGTTTCGATCGTGCTGATGGTCACCGCTGGACTGGTCGCGGCCGCGATGCCTTTCGCGCATGTCTATTGGAAACGCAAGAAACGCTTCAATGCCTTTCTCGAACACTTGCCCGATGCTCTCGACTTGATGAGCCGCGCGTTGGCCGCCGGTCATGCGTTTTCAGAGTCGATGCACATGGTCTCGTCAGAAATGCCGGAGCCCATTGCGACCGAGTTTCGCAAGACTTATGAAGAGCAGAACCTTGGGCTGTCGCTTAAGTTGGCCCTGGAAAACCTGACCCAGCGAATCCCTTTACTCGATTTACGAATGTGCGTGACCGCAGTTTTGATTCAACGTGAAACCGGCGGCAACCTTGCCGAAATTCTTGAGAAGGTGGCTTACACGATTCGAGAACGCTTCCGCATCATGGGCGACTTGAAAACGCTGACCACCAGTTCGCGGATGTCCGCCTGGCTACTTTGTGGGCTTCCTATCTTTGTCACGTTTGCCATAACTGTTTTGAATCCTGACTACATGACGATCTTTTGGAAGGACCAGCGGGGGCACTACTTAATCGGACTCGCGCTGCTGTTGCAAGTCACCGGAATGTTGATCGTAAGGAAGATTCTGAGAATCAAAATCTAGATCTGGTCTTTGGACTTAGGTCTTTGGCCTTTTGGAGAGCAAGAGTGTCAGACCTAAGACCTAAGACCTAAGACCTAAGACCTAAAACCTGAGACCTAAGTTCAAAGGCCAAAATGCTCTTACTAATTACCATCTCCACTTTTGTCTGCATCTCCCTGGCCATGATGGGGGCTTACTGGCTTCTCTATAAGCCGCAAAGCGCAGCCACCGAACGTCTCAAACGGCTCGGCGGGCGAGTTGGAAGCCCGGCTGGCGCATCGGGATCGCTTGAAGCAGATCGCTCGACCACGGAACTGGCCGAGCGCCTGGCGTCACCCCTCAGCCGTCTGGTGCCACCGTCGGCAGCGGAAGCAAAGAAGCTGCAGAAACAGTTGATGCAGGCAGGATTCAGATCATCGACGGCTGTAATGACATATCGCGCCATTCAACTCATCAGCATGGCCGCATTTCCCGCCGTTGTAGCAGTGGTTTGCGCCCTGATGACGCGACAGCCCAAGAGCGCCCTCCTCTGGATCCTATTCGCATTTCTGGTTGGCTTTGCACTTCCTCGCTTCGCGTTGCGGCGCATGGTTCGTTCTCGCCAACAACTCGTGCGCTGGGGATTGGCAGACGCGCTGGACTTGATGGTGATCTCCATCGAAGCCGGACTCGGTCTCAACGCTGCAATGGTCAAGGTAAGCACTGAGCTGAAGGAAGTGCATCCTGACATCAGCGAGGAGTTTGAAATGGCAAACCTCGAGATGCGCGTCGGCCGCGAACGTGAGGAAGCGTTACGCAATCTGGCGGAGCGCACCGGTGTCGACGATCTGCGAAGCCTGGTGGCTATGCTGATTCAGACTGACAAATTCGGCACTTCGATCGCGCGCGCGATCAGAGCATTTTCCGATTCACTGCGAACGAAGCGACGTCAGCGGGCGGAGCAGGCGGCGCAGAAGGCAGCAGTCAAACTCTTATTTCCTTTGGCCTGTTTCCTGTTTCCAACACTTTTCATTGCACTACTCGGCCCCGCCGTTCTCCAGTTGATCGACACTCTTGGAAAGTAAGGAGTTTAACCATGAGCACACGAAGACTAGTGGCCGTTCTGATTGCCTTCATTCTAACTATTGGCGCCACAGCGATGTGGAGCGCAACGACCGACGAACGCGACGGCGATTCTGATGTCAACGCAATCGAGGATTCGGGTTCACTCGCCGGCGATGACGCTGACAGCGGGGAAGCGCCAAAGAAAAAGAAGGGCAACAAGGTTGCGCGCATCTTCGCCGCGCCGTTCAAGGCGTTTGGAAAACTGTTCAGTCGCCACGATGACAACAAGCAACGGATGAGTGAGAAGGATTCTCAAGGTTTTACCAGCGTAGCAGTGGCGCGGGTTGAGGACAGTCGCAGCGTGCCGTCTCCCAAACTTGCCGCTGCTGCTTCAGCCAGGGAGCACTTGGCTGCCGGTCGTTCGCATCTCCTCAGCGGCCGAATTAATGAAGCGATTTCGGATCTTTCAACCGCCGTTTCGCTCGACCCGAAATTGAGTGAAGCGCACAACCTTCTCGGCGTGGCCTATGACAAGAAAGGCTTCGGTGATCACGCCAGGTCTGCCTATGAGCGCGCCGTGAAAGCAGAACCGGAAGACGCGCAGACGCTGAACAATCTTGGTTTCTCGCTTTACCAAAACGGTAATTACCGCGCTGCAGTTGATCGGCTCAAGCGGGCAGTGAAACTCGCGCCCACCGACGAACGAATTCTTAACAACCTTGGCCTCGCGCTTTGTCGTCTCGGCAAGTTTGACGATGCTTACAAGAATTTCGCGCGCGCCGCAGGCCCGCTGACCGGAAACCTTAACACTGCGCGAATGCTGGAGAGATTTGGTCGTGACGACGACGCGATCAAATACTACGAATCCGCGCGGCGCATTGATCCGGCCAACACGCAGGCGTTGCGAAGGCTTGCTGATCTCTATAAGCGCACTGGTAACCCAACCCAATCCGAGATTGCAAGTAATACTTTGGCGGCTGTTTCATCTGCTACCACTGCAGCTTCGGGCCGTTAGATCTTGTAGGACAGGCATTCCTGCCTGTTCATATTGAATTCGGTTCTATTGAAGAGGAGGACAGACAGGAATGTCTGTCCTACAACCGACATGACGCACACAACCATACTGACGCGCGCGGAAGTGGAAACAATGGGCCCGCCTGTTCCGGAAGAACTGGCCGATCTTGGCGTGGGCGAAGGATTCCTTTGCGAGCTCGCGCTCAAGCACGTGGCCACGATTCCTGAACCGACAACCGCGGCCATTGCCGAGCGGTTGCATTTGCCGAGAGCGCTCACCGAAGAAATTCTGCAGAAGCTCTACCGCGAGAATTTGATTGAAGTACGGCTGCAATCCGCAGTTGGATCCACGCGTTACGGCATGCTCGATCACGGTTGGGATCGTTTGGTCCGATTGCTGTCGGTGTGCGGCTATAGCGGCGCCGCGCCGGTTTCGCTTCACGACTACAGTCACATGATGCGTTTACAGTCGATCCCGTCGCACCCGGCGTCGATGGAAACCGTTCGCAGAGCATTTCATGATCTCATTCTGCCGGAGTCGCTTCTGCAGACACTCGGTTGCGTAATCAATTCGAGGAGGTCGCTATTCCTAACCGGACTAGCGGGAACGGGAAAGACTGCTGTCGCAGAGCGGATTAACAACGCTCTGCCCGGAGCTATCTGGATTCCCTACGCCGTCGAGATCGACGGCCAAATCATCCGAGTGTTTGATTCACATTGCCATCGCCCTGCGTCAATGGACCTGACCCCCGTTGATTACGACCGGCGCTGGGTGCTGATTCATCGCCCCTTGGTTGTCGTGGGAGGCGAGCTAACCCTTGAGAATGCGGACCTTACGTGGAGTGACGCGGCTAAGTTTTATGAAGCGCCGTTTCAAATGAAATCAAACGGCGGAACTCTGGTGATAGACGACTTCGGCCGTCAGCGAGTATCGCCGCAAGACCTCTTGAATCGTTGGATAGTTCCGCTCGAGCGGCGCGTGGACTTTCTGGCGCTGCACACCGGGAAAAAAATTGAAGTGCCTTTCGAGCAGCTGGTTGTTTTCTCCACGAATCTGGATGAAAACGATTTGGCGGACCAGGCATTTCTTCGCCGAATGGGCTATCGCGCCCGCGTTGAGCCGCCGACCCCGGGCGCTTACACCGAAATCTTCAAGCGCCAGGCGCACACGCGAGGAATTACTTACCAGCAGACGGTGATGGACCACGTGCTCAATAAGTACAAAGTTTCAGGACGACAGATGAAAGGTTGCGAGCCGCGAGATCTGCTCGATCGCGTGACCGACCTTTGTCTTTTTGCCGGCGATGCCCTGGAGCTTTCAACTGAGGTGATTGACGTTGCCTGGGGAAATTATTTTGGCATATCGCACAGCTTCGCGGCTCAACCGCCGCCGAATACGTCTATCAGGAATCAGGCTGACCCGCTCGAGTTGTAGTCCGAGTGTTGGTAGGGCACGAATGAAAATGCAAACTTCCACAACGGCAATCAAAGTTCTTCGCATCGCTACGACGATCCTGATCGTTTCATGCGTCGCATACGGACAAAAAGAAACCGCCGCCAATCGGTCGAATGAAGTTGTAAGTGTGAAGTCTCCAAAGATCCGATTGCAATTCACAGATGGCGCCACGATTACGGTAGATGAGGCGTGGGAAAGCGAGCAGGGGATTTGGTACCGGCAAAGCGGGATGAGTCACCTTGTTTCACGCGTTCAAGTAAAAGCAATCCATCGCAACTCCGGTTCGACAAAGCCGGATCTCAACGAGCACGAAGCGCCGGATGAGAGCAAACTCACATCGCCAACCGCATTGATAGACCAGCCGGTTTGGATTTATCTGGTTGGAGGGGCGCGGGTTAAGGCAGATAGCGCTACGGAGTCTGCCGAGGGAGTCTGGTATCGCCGTGGACCATTAGCAATATTCATTGAGCGAGCTCGCATAGATCGTGTCGAGCGCGAAGCGCCGGAGGCTCTCGAGGCAGGATTAGCTTCCAAACGAGAACGCGGTTGGACCACTGGAAACCCACGGCTCGACGCATTGATCCGGCAGAACGGAATGAAGTATGGCGTCGATCCCTATCTGATCTTTTGTGTGATGGAGCAGGAGTCACATTTCAACGCGCGCGCCCTATCTCCTAAAGGAGCGAGAGGCCTCATGCAATTGATGCCGGGGACGGCTGCGCGCTTTGGCGTTAGACGGGCCTCAGATCCCGCGCAAAACATTGCCGGCGGCACTCGTTACCTCAAACAACTAATTGCACAATTTGACGGAAGAATTGATCTGGTCCTGGCGAGTTATAACGCTGGCGAAGGCGCAGTGCTGAAGTTTGGCGGAAGAGTTCCGCCCTATCGCGAAACGCGCGACTATGTAAAGAAAATCTCTTACCGGTATCGCCGGAATAAATCCACCGTCTTTTCCAAAGGTGAGTTAACAAACGCGGCAGCGCGCGCTGGAACTTAACCACGTTTGGACCAGACGGTCTCAGATCAGATCTAAAAGTTGGGGACGTAATGGCATGAAATTCTTTAGCCTGATACTTCTGGTCATTATTTGCTTCGCTTCGAAGAGCGTTACGCCCGCGCAGCAGCGGGAAACTCCATTAACAAACTCGGCGGTGATCAAACTTGTGCGCGCAGGCTTCAAGGAGAAGACCGTCATCAGTATCGTCCGCAGCCGACCGAGTCGATTCACTCTCGACCCGGATCGGTTGATCGAACTCAAGCGGAATGGAGTGAGTGAAAACATAATTCTCGCGATGCTGGCCCAGGAAGGATCTTTTGAGGTTTCGGATGATGACTGGCCGGACGATTTCAATCTCGGAAAAAGGAGAACGTCTACGCCGGACCAGCGAGAGCAGGGAGGCGTAGATATTTTCGGCAACAGCGAAGGTTCAAAGGGCCAGACGCGGAGCCGTGGCTCACGCGGCGGAAATGAGGGTGAAACAACCACAACCGGAACGGCCACAGTTCGAATTTTACGTCCCACGGAACCTGGTGGACCCGCGGCGAAACTGGAACGAACGCCCACGCTCGACAACGAAGCAGTAATCAAGCTTGTCGAAGCCGGATTTTCAGAAGGAACGATCGTAAAAAGAATCGAAGATTCGCCGGCGGACTTTGACCTTTCCGCAGCCCGCGTAGAAGAGCTCCGCAAACGGCGAGTAAGTGAAGTGGTCATCACAGCCATGAGAGCAGCGATGAGTGATGAATCGCCTGCCCACTCGACACGCTCGAAGGCAGGTAGTAACTGAGATACATGCTGCGCCGCTTTATTCCATCGTGGCTCACCTTGCCAGGCATTTTAGTATTGTTAATGCTGGCAGCGTCAGGAGCGCCGAAGACCCTGGGCCAATCCAGGACTCCCACACCCACGCCCACTGCAACACCACCAGCTGTTGACCAGGAAATCGATCCTGAAGATGTGATCACGGTTAATACCACCGAGGTGCTGTTGCCGGTCACCGTCCGCAACTCCAACGGGCTTCTCGTTAACAATCTTGAGCTGAAAGATTTTCGCGTATACGAGGACGACGTCGTGCAACCGCTGAGCGATTTGAGTTTACGCAAGGTTCCGGTCGACGTCGTGCTTATCGTTGATGCTTCATCATCGGTCGCGAAAAATCTCGATGATTTTCGGAAAGCGGCTGAGGGCTTCGCGATGCACCTTAATCCGGGTGATCGCTTGAGTTTGATCCAGTTCGACGACCGTGTGTTGCTGCTGCAGGACTGGACTGCGAATGTTGCCCAGCTGCGCCGGTCGTTGAAACGAATCACGCCTGGGATGTTTACCCGATTTCATGATGCGATGTTGCTGGCTTCGCGCGAGCAACTGCCTCGCGCAAATGCGCGTCATGCGATCATTGTCCTAACCGATGGAATCGATAGCGGCCGCGGCTCAACGTTCGCTGGCGCCTTGCGCGCTGCGTTGGAAATGCAAACCATTATTTACGTGGTGAGCAATACACGGATAGAGCGTTCTGATAAACAGCGCCAGCTCGACGAACTCCTTTCCGGAACTGACTCATCGATTCGGTTTAATCATCTCCGCATCGACGACGTCCGGTTGGGCCTGGCTGCGCTTGATGCCAGCGAACGAAACCTTGAAGAGCTGACTTCATCTACCGGAGGGAAACTATTCCGACCCGCGGCATTCATCGATCTGGAAAGAATCTATCGCGAGGTGGCTGAGGAACTCAGCCAACAGTACACAGTTTTCTATTCCCCGCTGGACGTCAGGCGCAACGGTCGTTTCCGCCGGCTCCGCGTCGAAACCACGAATCCCGCTCACAAAGTGTCTGCACGAATCGGCTATTACGCGCCGAAAAAGTAAATACCAAAACACGTCAACACTCCCTTACTCGAGAGCCTTTTTCGGCCATTTTCAGCTACCAGCCGCAGGCCAAAATGTCCCGCCTCGGAGGCGAAGGCGCCGTCTGCGCCAACTTGACACGCCGAGAAAGGTGCTTTACTCTGTCCGTCGCTTCGGCCCGGCGGGCTAACTCGTGCTATTTGCTCAGTTACATCGAGGAGTGGTTGGCGGCATGGTCATTGCCAATAGGTTAGCGTTCAGTTTGCAAGGCTACGTGTGCTTTCCCACCTTGCGTGCGGCAATTCTATATTAGATATCAGTTAGTTAGAGGAGACATCCATGCGATTAATTAAGCGCGCCGAAAAAGGGCTCACCCTGGTAGCCGGCGGCATGCACGACGTGATTCAGTCAGTTAATAAATACAAACCGAATCCGTCGTTTACCCCCAAATGGTCTGATAAGCCACTCTTGAAATCCTGGCAGAAGAGCAAGCCGACACTTGGCTGGCCCCGTACGACCGATTCACTCTGCCCAAACTGTGTGATCGAGGCGCGCGAATCGATTCTTAGCGGCAAGCAGGATGTCAGCGTGCTCATCAACGAAAAGGTTGGTGAAATCAAGGCGCAGATCATCGAGCGCGACGGCGAGATTTGGATGGTTAAGGATTGCCCAATCCATGGCCACTTCGAAGACATGATGGCCGTCGACGTGAAATTTCTTAATCACATCGAGAAAATGTTTCCCGGCAGAGACATTGATGCTCACAACGACGAGAAGCTTCACAACCACGGCACCAGCACAATCAAGTATGGCCGCGGCGCGGTGTTGACGGTTGACTTAACCAATCGCTGCAACATGATGTGCGACCCATGCTTCATGGACGCTAATCAGGTCGGCTTCGTTCATGAGCTGAGCATGGACGACATTAAAGAGATTTTGGACAACGCGATTTCGATCAAACCGCGTCGTCAGATGTCAGTGCAGTTTTCCGGAGGCGAGCCTTCCATCTCGCCGCACTTCATCGAATCAATCAAGTATTCACGCAAAGTTGGTTACAACAGCGTTCAGGCAGCTACAAACGGAATTGAGTTTGCCAAGAGCAAAGAGTTCTGTCGTGAAGCGGCCGAGGCTGGTTTGCGTTATGTCTATCTTCAGTTTGACGGAGTAGGTAACGACGCGAACAGCCATCGCCAGGTCGGGAATTTGTTTGACGTGAAGATGCGCGCCATCAACAACCTGCATGAAGCCGGTGTTGAGATTGTGCTGGTCACGACGCTGGTCAACGGCATCAACAACGATCAGGTCGGTTCGATCGTTCGCTTCGCCCTTGATAATCCCAAGAAGATTGCGTTCCTTTCGTTCCAGCCCGTTTCGTTTACCGGTCGCGACGAAGAGATTACGCCGCAACGCCGCCTGCAGCAGCGTTACACCCTTTCGCATCTGGCCCATGATGTTAAGAATCAGGTTGGCATTACTGAGCCAACTCGCGATTGGTTCCCGCTATCACTCATGGGCGCCTTCGCAGACTTTGCGGATCTGGTCCATGGTCCTGATGCCGATTGGGGTCAGGTCTCCTGTGGTTGTCATCCCAACTGCGGCGTAGGCACTGCGGTCATGGTTGACAAGGAAACTCGCGAGATGCGTCCAGTGCCCGAGTTTTTGAACATCCCCGGCCTCGTCAAAGACATGCAGAAGATCACGGACGCGGCGCGCGGCAAATGGATGTCAAACTTGATGATGGGCCTGGCCCTGCTCAAGCATTACAATCCATACAAGTCGCCATCGCAGTTCACTCTTTATGAGCTCTTCAAGAAGTTTGACAAGTCGTTCGGCTTGACCGGCAAGGATTATGGAAAGGTGACTGGCGATCGCTCGCAGACTGATATCGAAAAGCGTCGCGCGGACCGCTGGAACTTCCTATTCATCGCCGGCATGTGGTTCCAGGATCTCTTCAATTACGACTTCCGCCGCACCGAAATGTGCATCATTCCTTACGGCACGCAAGAGGGTGAAATTTCCTTCTGCGCCTACAACACGGGAATCGGCTGGAGAAACATCATTGAGAACATGCACCAGAATGCGACCGTCGCAAAGTGGTATGAGGAAAACGGTCGTCACGAGATTTTTGCTCGTGGCAAGGAAGTGGAACTTAACGACAAGACCCACAACCTGGTGCTCAATCCGATTGACCTGACGCGTCCGAACAAGCCTGAGATGGAAGGCCCGAAAACGGCACACGAAGAGGCTGTGATGATGCGGAAGCTTTATCAGGAGATGGTGCTCAAGAAGCAGTTGGATGTGAAGGAATCGGACAAGCCGGTTCAAATCCAGAGCCTAAGCCGCAAGAAGCAGGAAGTTGCAGAGACAGTTGCGGTCTAAGCATTCTGCGTAATTCAGCAGCAAACCCCGCGAGTGATTCATTGTTCGCGGGGTTTATTGCGTCAGTAGTGAAAGGTAAATGGTGAATGGTGAAGGGAACAGTGAGGTGTTCTCGAAGTAAGTCGTCTATTCACCGTTAACTATTCATCATTTACTCTACCAACTTGACCGTAGTGGTTTACGGCGTGTTAAATAGCTCGGTTGAATACAAACAATCAAACCATAGAAAGACGAGAAGCGAATGGCTATAGTTACTATTAATCAGGGTGAGTCGATTGAAAGCGCATTGCGTCGTTTCAAACGCAAAGTAATGACGGAAGAAATTATTAAGGACGCCAAGAAGCACGCGTTCTTTATTCCTCCTGGCCAGAAGGCCAAACTCAAGTCAGCTCTGGCGCGCAAACGGAACAAGAAGAAGGGCCGCATGCGTCCTACCGCCCCGCGAGACTAAGCAGTTTCTTATTCCTGGGTGTCATCTCTCCAGTCATCTGACTCCATACCCGATGCTCCCGCATGAGACGAACGCGGTGAGGCCAATAGCGAGACAGGATGAGCGATGCGGCGCAGCGGTTTTTATGACCAGAATTCTGCTTACAAACGACGATGGGATCCACTCGAATGGCCTCATTAAGATTGAAGAGGCGCTAAAGGATGTAGGCGACGTTTACGTCGTTGCTCCCGCCGCGGAAATGAGCGGCGCCTCTCACAGTCTGACTCTCGCGCGGCCTCTGCGCATCCGCCAAATCGATGACAGGCACTGGTCAGTAGACGGTACTCCCACCGACTGCGTGACGCTGGCTCTAAATAGAATTTTTACGGACGGCGAAAAACCGGATGTGTGCGTCTCTGGAATTAATCACGGCGGCAATCTCGGTGACGACGCGAGTTACTCTGGCACTGTGGCCGGCGCTTTAGAGGCCACAATCCTCGGCGTGCCGGGCGTGGCTCTCAGTTTAGTGGCCAGAGAAAAGTTTGATTTTCGCGAAGCGGCTCAGTTTGGTGTCGTAGCAGTCAGGAAGGTTTTAGCGGAAGGTTTGCCGGAAGGCACGCTGCTGAATATCAATATCCCCGCCAAGGAAATCAAAGGCGTGCGCGTAACTCGGCAGGGAATTAAGAACGCGCGGCCGGTCATCACCGAGCACATCGATCCGCGCGGGAAGCCTTATTTTTGGATCGGCGAAGAATACTTCAGTAACAACTCCGCGGATGGGACTGACTACAATGCGATCGAGCAGGGCTACATCTCGGTGACGCCTTTGAAGAGCGACATGACTGATCATCACGCCCTTACCGCAATTGAATCCTGGAATTACTTACGCGACCACGAACTGCTGCAGAAGTCCTGAGCCAGTTTTCTAATCACAGAAGTGAATTGAGTTTCGTGCAAACCACCGGTCAACAGCCCGCCAACAGAAGCCAGCAGGACTACACTATCCCTCGACAGCGAATGGTTGAGAGGCTCCGCGAGCATTATCGGATCAACGACGTGCAAGTGCTCGAGGCTATGAGGGCCATACCTCGGCACTTCTTTGTACCGGAAGCTCTGCAGGGGCGAGCTTATGGCGATCACGCATTGCCCATTAGCGCCAGTCAGACGATCTCGCAGCCCTACATCGTGGCGCGGATGACAGAGTTGCTCGAGGTGAACAAGGACAGTCGCGTGTTGGAAATCGGCGCCGGCTCCGGTTATCAAACAGCGATTCTCTCAAAGGTGGCTGGCCAGGTTTACTCAATTGAGCGAATCGGCGACCTGGCCCGCACGGCGCAGTCGCGAATTCGTGAGCTTGGTATCTATAACGCCACGGTCAAGTGCTTCGATGGCACGCTGGGTTGGGCCGCGAATGCTCCCTACGATGCCATTCTGGTGGCGGCCGGAGGACCAGCGATTCCGAAGCCGCTCGTAGCGCAACTAAAGCCGGGCGGACGTCTGGTGGTGCCGGTAGGCCAGACTCGCGAGTCACAGCGACTGGTGCGCGTAATTAAGACAGAGACTGGCTCCAAAGAAGAAGACCACGGCGCGTGTGCGTTCGTACCATTAATCGGACAGCACGGCTGGGCCGATCAGAAATAAGATCAAGAGGCTCAGGGATTCAATCTCCGGCTTGCCTGATTATAGACGCCAACCTCCAGGTTGAATTCTGAGCTGCTCGAAAGAGTAAACAAGCGAAACTATGGACTCGATTTACCAGCTGCTGCACCAAATCAAGGATTTACTGAATCCGAAGCTCATCATTGAGACCTTGCTCGCCAAGGGCGGAATCTTTGTATATGGCGGTCTCATCTTTATCGTCTTTGCGGAAACCGGATTGGCGGCGGGTTTCTTCTTGCCCGGCGATTCGCTGCTCGTCGTTGCCGGGCTCTTCGCGGCGACGGGGAAACTAAGCCTGGCGATTCTGCTATCAACTTTAACGTTGGCCGCAATCATCGGCGACACCGTTGGATACTACACCGGCGCAAAAATAGGCCCCCGCATCTTCTCGCGCAAAGAGTCGCTTCTGTTCAAACCCAGCCATCTGCAAAAGGCGCATTCCTTTTACGAAAAGTACGGTGGCAAGACAATCATCATTGCGCGTTTCGTTCCTTTCGTGCGCACCTTTGCGCCGATTGTCGCCGGCGCGGCCCAGATGCCATATCGGAGCTTCATCTTCTTCAATATCGCCGGAGGCGTCCTTTGGGTCTTCAGTATGATCCTCAGTGGCTACTTTCTTGGCAGCTTGCTTAAGAGTAAATTTGGGATCAATCTGGACGAGCACATTGAATGGGTTGTGATCATCGTGGTCGCGCTTTCGTTGATTCCGCCGGTGGTTGAGTATCTGAAATCTCGACGAGAGAAGCGCGCTGCTCAGGCGGTAACGCCGTCGGTTTAGCTCACGACGAAGGTTAATCTGAACGCTCTCGTGGATCGTTTAGTTATTGTCAGCCTGCATCGATCTTCCAACGAACTGTATGGAGGTCACTTCTCGACCCAGAACCAAGATCTGCTGCATAGGCAGTCTGGAAGAGGCGTGGCTCGCGATAAGCTATGGTGCTGATGCTGTAGGACTTGTGTCTGCGATGCCTAGCGGCCCAGGCCCAATTCCCGAAGATCGGATCGCGGATATCGCAGCGAAATTGCCCCCTGCGATCGGCTCCTTTCTCCTTACCTGTAAACGGGACGCCGCAGGAATAATTGATCAGCAGCGGCGAGTGCGCGTTAACACTATTCAAATCTGCGACAGCATCGAACCTCGCGAATACCAAACTCTGCGCGATGAGCTGCCCGGAATTTCTATTGTCCAGGTGATTCACGTCCAGGGTCCTGACTCAGTTGAGGAAGCCCTGTCCGTGGCTCCTTTTGTGAATGGCATCCTGCTCGATTCAGGCAATCGGATGTTGCCGGTAAAAGAGTTGGGCGGTACCGGACGAACGCATGATTGGACCATCAGCGCGCGCATTCGTGAAGCCGTTCCCGTTCCGGTGTTTCTTGCCGGCGGGCTCAGTTCTGCCAATGTCGCCGAGGCGCTAACAAAGGTTCGGCCTTTTGGTGTGGATGTTTGCAGCGGCGTGAGAAGTGAGGGACTGCTTGACGAAGAGAAACTCTCAGCGTTTTTCGCGGCCGTTGGAAGAGGGTTAAACCTATGAAGCTTATATTTCTTCACGGAATGCCGGGCGTGGGAAAGCTAACAGTTGCGCGCGAGCTATCTCAGCTGACCGGCTTCAAACTTTTTCACAATCATTTAACTGTCGACCTGGTCTCAGCACTCTTTCCTTTTGGTAGTGAGCCGTTCATCATTTTGCGTGAGCAAATTTGGCTGGCAGCTTTTGCTGAAGCGGCCAGAAATAGTGTCTCGCTAATCTTTACCTTTAGTCCGGAACGCAGTGTTCGCGAACGCTTCATTGAAGACGCGATCAATATTATTGCAGGCGCCGGCGGGCAGGTCATCTTCGTGGAATTGACGTGCGCTAGTGAGGAAGTGGAGAGTCGAATCGAAGATGTTTCAAGGAAGAAGTTTGGCAAGCTGTCTTCAGTTGAACAGTACCGAACCTTGCAGGCGGAAGGTGTTTTTCAATTTCCCAAACTCCCGAATGGAATATCTCTCGACACAACCAATCAGCCACCGGCCGAAAGCGCAAAACAGATCCGCGAGTATGTCGCTTCAATGTAGGACCGTTTGCGGCTTGGCCGCCGTCCGTGCGGAAAGGCTTGGCCTTTCCGTCGTCTCAGTTACCAAATCCTTCGCGAGGCTGAGCCTCGCGAAAGATTGGACGGGCGGTTGCCGGTAAGGCAGAGCCTTTCCGCACTGAAGGCGGCAGGGCCGGCTGATCCCTCGCCCGCTAGAATTCGAACTTAATCGCTAACTGTGCCTGCCTTGGATCGCCCACGCCCTGCCTGAGAAAACCGTCGAAGTTGAAGAGTCCCGGAGTGCTCAGCGGGTTGATGTTGTTCTTGTTGTTAAAGGTATTGAACAACTCGAACACGGGCGTCAACGCCATGTGCTCACCAAATCTGAATGGCCGCTCGAGGCGCCAGTCAAACGAAAAATACTTGTTGTCCTTGCGCAGGGTATTGCGGTTCGTTGCGGTGCGAATCGCAGGTGAAATCGGCTGAGCCCCGCGCGCCTGCACGCGGAAGTTTCCTTTGAAACCAGCCGGCAATTCGGCGTTCATAAAGAAGTTGAACTTGTGGCGAATATCGCGATCTGAGAGAGCGTAGTCCAAGCCGGGATTGAGAACGTTAAACGACCGATCGGTGAACGGATCGCGCTCATTCGAATCGTCGTCCATGTCTTTCGAGAGTACATAGTTTGCTTCAAACTGATAATTGTTGCTGAAGCGTTTCCTGATGCCTGCAGTGAAACCCCGGTAGAGTGATTTCCCATTCGCAGTGGTAACAAAGACATCGCCTAGTGTTGGGAAGAATCCCGTTCGCGCGTAGTTGAAAAAGCGTGTCAGGTGGACGGCCTTCGCGTGAGTGAAGTCAAAATATAACGAGACGTCTGACATTAGCTCCTGTTCAAAGGCAACGTTGGTTGTATAGATACGCGGGTTTGCGTAGTCCTTACTAAAGACGCGAACCGACGAACCTGGTTGGATGCCGCCGCCGGGCGCGACCGGCACGATGTTGGGCCAGGTAGGACGCGGCGCGCCGTTCGAGCAACCGAAACTGGAAGCGCAGGCGATTCCGTATTGTTGCACGCCGTTGTCTGTGATTGAGCCCACCTGCGTCAACATGTTCTGCCGGCCAAAATAAATGCCGTAGCTCGCGCGCAGGACTGACTTGCCCTGCTTGGAAATATCCCAGGCAAAGCCGACTCGGGGTTGGAATTCTTTCTTCGGACTATGAAGCGTGCCGTCTGATGGAAAGAGCGGATTGCTGAGCAGCGGGCCATAGGCCGTTTGGGCCGGAGGCACCACCGGATCCGGAAAGATCTGTGCTTCCCAACGCAGACCAAGACTGACAGTAAAGTGCGGACGCACTTGCCACTTGTCTTGCACGAAGAGGGCGTAGTCCTCGTTCTTGATGGTCGATGCGCCGGGCTGCGGAACGCCGGAGATGCCGGTTGAAATTCCGTTCTGCAAGTAGAGGAGCAGCGGGCCACCTCCAGTCGGAGTCGTGCCAACCGGGCAGGGAGCTGGCGCGGTGACGTAGCTACCATCCGTGCAGGTGACCGCGTTTGGTCCAAAGCCGCCAGGACCCGCGGGCGATGCGTAACGCAGAAAACCCGTAACCGAATCGAAGATGTATCGGCCAGTAAAGAAACCTCGGAACACTTGGTCGTTCAGCGAATGGATCCACTCGCCACCGACCTTCACGGTATGGTTACCGCTGACAACGGAGAAGTTGTCTTTGATGTGTGTGCGCCAAAGCAGTTCATCCACATTTGGTTGAAGAAAGAAAGGATTGCCAAACCTGAAATCGGGGGCGAAACCAATTCCCGTGTCTGCGGGAATATTAGATGCCACGGCGTTCCTGGGACGGTTCTCGCGCGAATAGGAAAAGTGCGCTTCGTTAACCTTGGTCGCCGAGATCGTGCTAATCAGATTGAAGTTCAGGTTGTTGATCTTGGAAGGACCTTCAATTCCGTTCGCCGAATTGCCGTAGGTCGGCACGTCAAACGTCTGGTTTGTATTTTCAGAATGGTCAAAGTTATACGACACGCCAAGCTTGTTGTCGTTGTTCAGCAGGAAATCGAGCTTGCCAAGGAGCGCCGTGTTTCTGATCAGACGCTGGACCGGCAATCCCTCCTCCTGGCTCCGCGTGGTCCTGAAGAAATTAGTCAGTGCCAGGCGCTGGCAGTCTGGGCTGCCGTTGATCAACGCCTCATTAGCGAGAATTGTGGGTGCGGCCACTGGGCAGGGAGTTCCGATCGGCACGCTAAGATTGGCTCGTGTCAGCTTTTCCCTGATGCTCTCAACTGCAAAAAAGAAAAACGCCTTGTCCTTCTTGATTGGCCCACCAAGGGTTCCGCCAAATTGTTCCCGGCGGAAACCTTCGAGCGGCAGGCCATCGGAGCCATTCGCAGTTAAGGCTTCAAGCCGTTGGAAGTGAAACAAACTGCCATGAACTTCATTCGTGCCTGACTTGGTAATGACGTTAATCACGCCGCCGGCGGTGCGGCCGAATTCGGCGGTGGCTCCGGTCGCAACGACTTGAAACTCCTTCACCGCGTCGAGCGGAATGTCTATCGCAGCCCGCTGACCGCCAAGTTGTTCGCCGAAGAAGCCGTTGTTGTAGTCCCCGCCGTCGAGCGTGACGTTATTAAAAACGCCGCGCTGGCCCGCGAAAGTTATCTCATCACCGTCTGGCCCCTGGACCACGCTGACACCCGGAGTCAACGTCAGCAAGTCTTCAAACTTGCGTCCCAGGATCGGCGTGTTTTTCACGGTGTTTTCGTTCAGCGTGGTACTCGACTCAGTTTTGATCGTATCAACCGTCGGTGCGTTAATAGTGACGCGTTCATCCACGCCCGAGATTTTCATCGAGAGCGGGAGATTAAGCGCCTGCCCCACTGTGAGGCTGGCTCGCTCCAATACCAGCGTGGCGAAACCCTGTTTGGCAACCGTCATGCTGTAATTCCCAGGCGGCAGACTCAGCGCAACAAAGCGTCCGTCTTCATCGGTGACAAACGTCCTCGTAAAGTTGGTTTCAATGTGCTTGATTTCCACGTTGGCGCCCGGGATGGCTGCGCCGTTTGCGTCTTGAACATTCCCCTGGATCGTTCCCGTAGTGCTTTGCGTTTGGGCGGAGACGACAGCTGCAAACGCGATGGAAATGAACAGACAAAAACAGAGTCCCTTCAGCCGCGAGGCGAGGGAACAGAGCGAGACGTTGCGCATGATTTTCTCCTGTGACTATCTATGAGTTAGATGTTCTGTCGTTAATGTGATCAATCGGGAACTCCGAGCGTCAAACTAAACTTAAGAACTGCGGCACCGCTTGAAGGACTCTTATTCCGAACCCTGCTTGTTCAGCAAAACAAATACTGCGAGGTGGTCCAAATACGAAGGTAAGTGATCTTAATTACGTCTCCGAGCGGTGTCAATCAGGATTTTTGGTGGAACGTTGTCCATTCGTTTGAATGCTGAAACAAAAGGCGTCAGTGGGTCGAAAAATTACTGTTTTTAACCGTCACATGGAGTGAAACTTTACGAATCGCGGGCGTCTTTGATTGAGTTCAGCGCAATAACCCTGCTGCAAAAACTCATTGCCGGCGGCGATAGTGCTGATCCCCGCCAACCGCAACTCCTTGACCAACCGGTCCTGGTAAGTACCGTGGTTGCGCTCCACCCGGCCCTTGGCTTCCGGAGAATGGGCCGTGATGATCTTGATGCCAGTTGCCGGCAGGCGCGCCAAACTGCGTCAGCACTTCTTCGCCATATCTGCTGCTTTTTCTCTGGTCTTTTCATCAACTACGTAGACATTCTTTTTATCGGTATACAGGCTTTGCGGTATCCCGTAATGGTCGATCCACTGCCACAGCACTCTCATCGCCGCAAAGATTGTTTCCTCCTCATCCAGCGATGACTCCGTAGTGCTTGGGCATCATCCACCATGTTCATCAAACAACACTTGGCGGCCGCTCCTCAAACCATCTGTGATGCGACCCATCCATTTGCACTAACTCGCCAAAGTGCGCGCGTCGCTCGCAACCGTTTCACGCACAGCATTCTTTCCAAATGGCACCAGATGGATTACTTTGTTGCGCGCAATTTTTAGTCTGAGGATTCTGCCAGGAGGATGGTTTCATGGTCAACTACGTCAAGTGTCTTTTTCTGTTCTTCGCCTTTTCTCTCGTGAGTGGCTCAGCGATTAGTGCTCAAACTCCGCCGAGTTCCGATGAGGCCGCGATCCGTGCCGTAGTTCAGCAAGTGCAGGATGGTTGGAACGCCCACGATGCCAAAGTTTTTTCGGCACCCTTCGCTGAAAATGCCGACTATGTAGTAATCAACGGCATGACGATCAAGGGCCGAACGGAAATTGAAAAGGGTCACGCGGGGATTTTTTCGACCATCTACAAAGACAGCAAAAACGCCGCCACGGTTAAGGCCGTTCGCTTCATTCGCCCGGACGTGGCAGTCGTTCACATCCAATGGAACCTTGAATATCAGATGGGCGGCGAAGCGCGAAAAGGCCAGGCCATGAACACAATGGTGATGACTAAAGAAGCGGGCAAGTGGAGCATCGCCGCGTTCCAAAACACTCCGATGGAATCACAAACTCATTGATTGCAAGGTGTTTTTCTCATCAATTCAGCAGCATGATTGGGGTTTCGAGCGTTGCGTTTGAGCTATGCAAGAAATCTTGCTTGACATATTAGTTGCGGCCAAATATATTCCGTGCGTCACGGTAAGTAACTCGCCAAGCGAAGAGTGGTTGAAGATGTTGGTAGACCGGTGACCTGGATCTTCTTTCAAAGCGTCGACTTCCCAAGGCAACACTTAGGTGCATGTCAGATCTTGGACGTGAAGAAATTCAGGCCCCCGTTGTAACGAATAATTGCCCCCCTGGGAACAAGGTTTAAAAACTCACTTATCGAACTCGTGGGCAGGCCACTTGCCAAGCCTGCCTCTTAACACACGCTAACGGCAGCAATCGGTCTCACTCTGTTCTTTTTTCCTTAACGAAGGTGAGGATCTATCACGTACACTCCAGATCCAACTGAAAGACTGGTCTCACCTGGGGCTCCTATGGACCAGAGAGTACAAAGAATATTGGTGTTGATGCGGGAGAACCTGCACAAAGAACTCTCGCTCGAAGAATTTGCTGAAACTGTGAATCTTTCAGTCTGGCGGCTTTCTCACATCTTCAAATCTGAGACGGGTCAGTCACCAATCAATTACTTGAGGACTCTGAGGATGGAAAGAGCAGGATATCTGCTGGAAACGAGTTTCCTCAGCATCAAGGAAGTAGCGCATGCGGTTGGAGTAAATGATGGGAGTCATTTTGCGCGGGACTTTAAGACAATTCACGGAGTAACTCCGACGCAGTATCGAACGCTCATCAATAATGGTGGGCATTTGAATGAACCGATCGATCCTGAAGCGATGGAGCACCAGAGCAAGATACGCCAACGAATAGCAAGAGCTGCCAACGGAAGCATCTTGCCATCGATGGCTACGGTCATGTATACACTCGCTTGTCTGGCTAATCGAATTAGTTTCTGCTCTTAGAAGATCTCTAAACCGTTTCCGGTAACACTTCTCGGTAAGTACGGCCCCGAATATTAGTCTCAGCAGTGTCTAACTAACCGGCTTCGTAATCAGTTGTCGTAGTCCATCTCGGTAACAAGTCAGCTAGTCAGTTGTCGTAATCCTTCAGTAAGTCTTTGGTAACAAATCAGTCTTAGCAAGAGCCCCATTAAGGGGTGAAAGGAGATTCTATGCCCAGAAAAAAGGCAGAGCGCACCAAGGGGGCAGGGAAAGAGAAATCTGATGGTCCACATGGAACCGTAAGCCGTCGTTCCGTGCTCAAGGTGGGCGCGGCCGCGGGAGCTGTAACTGTCCTGGCTCCCAACATCATTTCCCCAGGGAAGGCGCTCGCCAGCTTCCTTCAAGGCGGTCCAGTTAACCCGCCCTTGGCTCAATGCACCGCAAGCCCCGGGAGTCCGGCACATACACCTTTTAAGGATCCGCTGCCGATTCCTTTTGTAGCGATAGACCATCCACTGAGTCCACACACAACCGAGGCGGCAAACCTAGGCGCGGGTGAGGCCGACCGAGCGAACCATCAACGCTGGGCTCAGTTCACGCCGGCCCACATAACCTCCGAATTGGAAGCTCGGCCCGGCCTGCATACATTCCACTCCGACTTTGGTCCGTCATACATCTGGGGGTTCAATGGTGTCTATCCAGGCCCAATGATCCTGAGTCGATATGGCAAATCTACCATCATTCGGTTCCGGAACAGTTTGCCGCCCGCCGGCGATAACACGTTTGGCGTCCCCGAGATAACGATCCACTTGCATAACGGTCACCATGGCTCAGAGAGCGATGGTTTCGCGGGTGACTTTTTCCCAAGCGGTAGATTCAAAGACCATCTCTACCCGAATGTCTACGCCGGCATCGAGGCTTTTCCAAACCAGAACCCTGGTGGGAACGGCGTCGGTGACGCCAGGGAAAAGATGGGCACGTTCTGGTACCACGATCACCGTCAGGAGGAAACCCTCGCGAACAACGTCATGGGCTTGAACGGCATGTACATCGTCCATGACCGCACAGATCCGGGCCATGAACATCCGTCCAGCGGCTCGCTGCGATTGCCTGGAATTTACGGTGTCACTGACATTCCTTTGATCCTGACCGAGAAGAGGTTCTGTGCCCTGGATGCACAAGGCCGAAATGAAATGGTCAATGCGGCCGGTGGCGATAAGTTCATCGTCAACGGAGCGATTCAGCCGAGGTTTACTGTCAGGCGAAGAAAGTACCGGTTCCGCATTCTCTCTACCGGACCGACAACGGCCCAGTGGGATCTTAGGCTCCGCCACGGCACGACAGGCGCTGTCGAAACGATGACGTGCATCGCCACTGATGCCAATTTCCTCGAGCATCCGGTTCCGGTCGATGACAGCCCGGCGAATGCAGGTAACACCAACGCCATCACAGGAAACGTCATCAATACTCCGGGTGCAATTCGAGTAAACGTCGCTGAGCGCTACGACGTGATCATCGACTTCACCAACTACGCCGACGGCGAGAAACTGTATCTCACAGATGTGAGGAGCCAGAGTGTCAACCCAGGAAACGTGTTTCCGGGATTACCGTCAACCTTCAACATCGGAAACGTCTTGATGCGGTTCGACGTGGTAAACAAAGAGAAACACTTCCCGGATGATACACCGCCCATTCCGCAGACCCTTTGTACGTATCCGCCGATATGTACTCCGGACACCAACTTCACGTGGAGGTTTGATCGCGATCCTATTGGAACGGTTCCACGACGGTTCTTGATCAACGGCCGTGACTTCGATGTCGATGTACCGCAGCATTGCATCATCAAGGGAACCTGTGAAGAGTGGCTCATCGACAATAACACCGGTCAATTGCCAGCCGGACCTACCAACTGGGCCCACCCTGTGCATATTCACTTTGAAGAATTTCGCATTCTGAAGCGATTTGCGAACATCGGTGGGGTACTTACGGAAGTTCCGGTGCCTCCGCTATCAGCGGGCAGGAAAGACGTAACCAAGGTGGAAGCGGGAGAGGCCGCACTAATCAGGATGAACTTCCGAGACTATCTCGGAGATTACCTGATCCACTGTCATAACATGGGCCACGAAGATGCGTTCATGATGGTGCACTGGGTCATTGTTCCTGATGCAGCGGCCAAGGCTGCATGCGACGCAACGATTGCCCAGGCCAACAAGGAATTCAAAGCCCAACTGCTCGGTGAGGAGGTGGCGTAATGGATAGAAGATCACTATTAACCAGAATAACCAAACCAGGATTGTTCACGCCGCATCCGTCATCGCAGGGCCCTGCGAGGTTCACAAATGCGGTGCTTCGAACACACGACAACAAAGAGGTCAGGTTCTATGACGATCTGATCAGAGGCAAGCAAGCCGTGATTAATTTGATGTACGCAGACTGTCACGGCGCGTGCCCTCGGGTAACTGCGGTTCTGAAACGAACGTATCGTGACCTGAAAGCTCGCATGGGTAAGGACCTCTTCTTTTACTCAATCTCGGTCAAACCACAGGACGACACGCCGGCCGCGTTGAAGCACTATGCCAAGATGCGCGGGGCTGATCTGCCTGGTTGGTATTTCCTGACCGGAGATTCCTACGATATCGAGACGATCCGCTACCGGCTCTTTAATATGGGCCATATAGGGGTCGACACCGATTTCGCTATGCACTCCGGCTCGTTCCGGATTGTCAACGATGCCACCAACCGCTTCGTCCATGCACAGGCGTTTGCCAGTCAGAAGAGTATTCTGAAACATATCGCCTGGGCCGATCCGTTTAAGACACCCGCGGAATGGGATGCGGTAATCCGGGCTCGTCAGGCTCGGATCAACCAGGTCGTCAAGGAACACGGCTACTTACGCCGAGACGCACTGTAGTTGCGACACCGGACCGTCAAGGCTTAAGTAAAAACCGACCTTGAACGGTCGAAATCAGACCAGGAGTAGGAGCTGCCGAAAGTAGCTTCTATTCCTGGTCCACACACCCAGCGCGTTAGCGCAGGCTAACAGAACCGAGCGCGGTAGCGCCGGGTAGACCAGTAGTAGGTGAAATACATCATGAAACTTAAAGCCATAATCTCGCTACTGGCTGTAATGCTCTTGGGCTCAACCGCCGTGTTCGCCCAGGAAAAGAAGAGTTGTTCTTTCGACGTCGTCGGAACATGGAAAGCGCAGCTCTCACCCACTCAGGCAGTACTCTATCAATTCGATGCCAAGGGTGGGGTAACTGTACTTTCGGTTTCCGGCACTGAGGCTCCGCGCCGGACCGCGACTGCCAGTTACGAAGTAATCAATGAACCCGACTCGCCGAGGTTAATTTCGTTTAAGGCAAGCGGCCGGGACCGGATCTTCGGGTACATCAAAAAGACAATGAAGGTCGTTAGCTATGACGACTCTTCCATTACTTGCGAGATACCAGGCATGGGGACTACACGTTGGACCAGGGTCGATCCCGACCGGTATTTCATTGTGCTCGCGGCACGCAAGGGAGAGTTCTACGATAGCAGTGGCTCGGCGTTTCCCATGGTTATTAAGCTGGTTGGAGGAGTTCCCACAATCGACGCCTTCGGCGTTTATTTAGCGAAAGACGGAAGGGCCCTGGGCGCCGTCCCTGCCGACGTAATCAAGAAGTATCTTCGAGAGGCACGCAACGACTCGGAAACTACACTGCGTCTGGAAATCCACTCCCGGCAGTATGAAAGGGCGTTGAAGATCATTAAGGAGTGGGAACGGCGGGACCGCGAAGGCGCGCTTTTGTACACCAGCGGTCGAGAGACTTTAGATGATGCTACCTATCTCAATAACATTCTGGTCGTTAAGGCGGTAACCGAAACGCTCAACCAGTGCTCGGATGACGTCGATCTGTACCCGCTAAATTACATCCATAACGACGACTGGATCAGCGACAAGTTTGGGTCCGCGTTTGTTCCGTTCTATTACTTCAAGGAACTTCGGCGACGGAATGATGAGCGACATATTGACGACAAAAAGTTTCAGGAACTAGTGCCGGTGCCGAGCGTGGCTAGTCGTTAGTCTCAACTAGAGCCGGTCTCCCCAAGAGTCCAGGGTCAAAAGGGGGATGAACTTGAGGTTTGACAGTCACAAACAAAAGGTTATGAAACGCTTTCTCTTCATCGTAATGGTCGTGTTCAGCGGAGTCGGGTCCGCGCAGTTGATGAGCGCTCAAACTCCGACTGCGCCTGGCGAGAAGCGCGCGACTCAACCAACAAAACGTGGTGGAATCTTCACCATGTATGTCACGGATCCGCTTGCCCGTACGATGTGTATTAGTGACGGCAAAGAAGGATTTGCATTTGTTACTAATGAGTGGCGTAACCGTTGCAGTGATCTTGGTTACATTCTGGCGAGTAATGGCAGTCTTGTTAGCGGTATCGAGGTCAACCGAGTGGCGTCAATCGTCGATCTCGGCATGCCGGACGAGCTTCGCCGGCGTTACGGCTTTGAGGACGCGCAGGACGGCGCCACCGGGTTCGCTTCTATACATCTTAACGGCAACAAGATCATGATTCTCAAGCAAGATCTCGGCAAGCCGGAATACCAACCACTGCAAGAAGGGCCCAAACTCTTTACGGAGCTTACTCCCTCTGCGACCGCGCCAATCAAGTTGGGCCACATTTACCTTGTGCGAATCGCGGACAAGAAAGACACAAGTTTCCAGCAGCTCGCTAAGCTGATGGTGATTGCGTATCGTCCTGAAGAATCGGTGACGCTGCGGTGGGAGTTGCTCTGAGGCTTTCTGCCAACGCGGCCGGCAATAAATTCACTAGCGCTTCCCGAATAGGAAGCAAATTATGAACTTCCATCCTTGAAGGAGAACAGGTATGCAAGAACAATTCAGAACCCTCGGCTCGGGCTTTAAGACGGGCGCCAAATGCACTGATACGAACCTTTATAAATGTACCGACAACAAAGTTGAGTACATTGAGTATATCGCGGCAGGGGACGCCTTCCCGAACTTCCCGGGAGGCAGCGGCACAGGCATTGCCACGTGGTATCCTGTCACCGTAGCAACTGACGGCAATCGAAAAAGCTTCACTGCGGTCAAGGGCGACTATGTTGCTGCGCTCAACGCAGACAGTATGTAGAGAAAAAGACAACCCACCTACCACGTTGGGCATTAATCAAGAGTACTCTTCCTGCTCGCGTCTCATCAGACGCGAGCAGGGAAGTGCCTTTGCATCAAGCGGGGACGAAATGAACTTCCGAAGGCTTCTGCTTCTATCGCTGCTGGCGGCAGCATTCGTCGTGACAACTGCGAGCGGGTACGCTCCCGGCGTCTCTGCACAACAGAAAGAGCGATCAGCTCACTCTAAGAAGCCAACCCAGTTTCACTTTGTGTGCCCGATGCACGAAAAGGTCACGTCGAAGCAACGCGGCAGATGTCATAAGTGCAAAATGAAGTTGGTGCGGGCCGCGGTCCCCAGGGAACCTTCTACCGGTTCGAACTAGTTGGCCTACTGGCTAAAACTTTGAGTAATAGTTGCGATCGACATCTCGTCCCTCCCGGACGAAGAAACCTAAAGCGCCTCGTCGCAGTAACGATAGTTTTGTCGTTCGTTGCGACGCTGGTGCCGATTGTCAGTGCCTCGGTAAACAAATCAAGTGCGATGGCCTGCTGCATGGGAGCGTCAGGCCACTGCAGCTCCGGTCTGATGAGTGAGGCGAATGCCCAGCCAGAGCCGGACGGAGGGTTCTGGGGCGACAATATCATCGTCGCGGTTCACGCCGCGGAGTCGGGAGAGCCTCATCACAATGACGAACAGCCGCTTCACACTCATGAAGCGCAACGCGCCGGCAATAGTTCTAACGCGGAGCAATCTCAAGTTCCTGCCGCGCGCTCAATTGCCAAACCCTGCTACGAAGATTGTGGCGCCTGCACGTCAGGCGTTGTTAGAAGGCCAAAGCCACGCGACTCAGCGCTTCCCGCTGCTATCAACCCAATGCGTCTCTCCCCAAGAGGCGCGGACGGGTTCGAGGCTCGCCCAGTTGGCATTTCGTACTCATTGGCAGAGCAATTACACCCGCGCGGTCCTCCAGTTCAAGCTTCCTGATCACCAGCAAAGAGCAATTGAATTCTCCACTTTCGCATTAGTGCGAAGGTGGCGGAGTGCATTCTCGTCGATCTGTTTTGGAGTCTGGAGGCACGTGATGTTTAAGGTAATTTCTACCGAAGAAAAACTTCTTGGATTTAGTAGCGGCAGATGGAGGCGCGTCGGACTGAGCTTCGCGATCGTTGTTGTATTACTCTCTGGCGCGTCAGCCGAGGGTTATGCCCAACAGACTGTCACATCTGCGACACTCAGCGGCCGGGTGGACGACTCGAGTGGCGCTGTAATCGAAGGCGTCTCCGTAACAGCCAGGCATGTAGACACTAATGCGACGCAGATCATGGTCAGCGATCCGGATGGACGTTTTCGGTTTCCCTATCTACACGTCGGCGGTTACGAAATTGTTTTCGAGAAGCAGGGGTTTGCGACGCTAACCCGGCAGCTTACTCTAACCGTTGGGCAAGCTGTTGACCTGCCAATCAAACTTGGTGTTGCCGGCCTTGCCGCAAGCGTTGACGTGGCTGCGGACCTACCGGGAGTCGAGAGTACGCGCACGCAGCTGGCGGAAACTTTGCTGCCCCGCGAAATTGATGACCTGCCGCTCAACGGCCGAAACTATTTAGATCTTGCGGCCCTAACTCCCGGAGTTAGCCGCAGCAATCCAACAGCTAACCAGCGTTTTCCTGAGACTTCAGCAGTGCCCGGCAGCGGCTTGTCGGTCACCGGCCAGCGTTTTATCAATAACGGTTTTGTGGTTGACGGTCTATCGGCAAATGATGACGCGGCTGATTTGCCCGGCACCTTTTACAGCCAGGACGTCATTCGCGAGTTTCAGGTGATTGCTTCCGGCGGGATCGCCGAGTTCGGCAGAGCTTCGGGCGGCTTCATCAACATCATCACCCAATCGGGCACTAACAACTTTCGTGGTCGCGTCTACGGCTACTTACGCAATCAGCGCCTGGACGCGCGCAATCCGCTGGCGACCACTACAGATCCGCTGACACAGGGGCAGTATGGGATTAGTTTCGGTGGGCCTATTGTTAGAAACCGGACCTTCTTCTTCTCAAACTTCGAACAGACGCGGCTGAACAACGCGACCATCATCACAATTGCAGAGCCTAACGTGACAGCCGTAAACAATCGTCTCGACCAAATCGGTTACAGCGGTCCCCGGATCTCGACGGGTGTCGTCCCTACTGGCTTCGATACGTCTAATCTGCTGTTTCGTGTCGAGCACCAAATTAGTTCGTCTAACCAGTTTTCGGCGCGCTATAGCCTTTATGATATTGGCAGCCTCAACGCACGCAATGTCGGGGGGTTGAACGCAGTCAGCCGGGGGACTGGGTTGAACAATCGCGACCAGACGATTATCGCCAGCAACGTGGCGACAATTTCATCTCACACCATCAATGAAACGCGAGCCCAATACACACACAGCCGATTGGGTGCTCCCGTCAACGATGAATCTGGTCCCGCGGTGAACATCTCCGGCGTGGCCAGCTTTGGCACCGCAACTTTCTCGCCCACCGCACGCGATCTGGACACTTACGAAATCGTCAATACGATTACCACCCAACGCGGCGCGCATTCGATCAAAGCGGGAATTGGTTTCCTGCACAACCGGGTCAACATATTCTTTCCCGGCGCGCTTCAGGGTGTCTACGCCTTTTCTTCGCTTCCTAACTTCCTGGCGAATCGCTACACAACCTTTCAACAGGCGTTCGGCGCGCCGAGCCAACTTCAGTCGAACCCGAACATCGGGTTTTTTGTGCAGGACGAATGGAAGGTGAGTCCACACTTAACCATCAATGCCGGACTGCGTTACGACGCGCAGTTTCTTCCTGAGCCCGTAACCACGGATGCTAATAACCTTGCTCCGCGACTGGGAATCGCCTACGCTCCCGGTGATCGCAAGACTGTGTTGCGCGGGAATGTTGGGATCTATTTCGACCGGATTCCGCTGCGGGCCACTTCAAATGCATTCCAGCGCGACGGCAGCAAATACAAAGTTGCGGTGCTCGCTTTCGGTCAGCCGGGCGCGCCTGTATTTCCCCAAACGCTGCCGGATTTTCCCGCCAACGTGCTGGTGAGCATCACGACGATCGATCCCGCCATCGAGAACAGTTACAACATACAAGCCAGCCTGCAACTGGAGCGGGAACTATCTCCTTCAACCTCGCTTTCGGTTGGCTTCCTACACACTCGCGGCCTGCACATCATACTTTCACGCAATGTGAATGTGCCCACGGCCCCAGCTTCCGCCGGCGTCCCAAACCTGGGCCGGCCAGATCCGCGCTTCGCGAATGTCGGTCGATTTGAGAGTTCAGGGGAGTCGGACTACAACGGCCTGGCGGTCTCGCTAAACCGGCGTTTTCAGCGGTGGGCTGGAGTGCGGGTCGCCTACACTCTATCGAAGGCTAGTGATAATGCAGGCAACGCATTCTTCTTTACGCCACAAGACAATTCCAACTTAAGTGACGAGTGGGGGCCGTCTGACAACGACCAGCGACATCGCCTGGCGCTAAGTGGTACTTTCGAGATACCCCGCGGGAGTTTAGATTCGGCGGCGCGTCGGGCCCTGAGCGGTTTTCAGTTTGGCTACATCTTCACGTATGGGTCAGCTCTTCCTTTTAATCCCGTCCTCGGAAACGATCGCAACTTTGATACGAACGTAAATGATCGGCCCGTAGGGGTGGGCCGTAACTCGGCTCGAGGATTCAAGTTCACATCTCTGGATTTGCGTGTCAGTCGGAAACTGCGCCTCAGTGAAACAATGAATCTCGAGGCGCTGGTCGAAGGCTTCAATGTCTTCAATCATGCTAATTTGCAATTACCAAACAATGTGGTCGGGACGGGAACGACGCCTTTGCCGAGTTTTGGTCTACCGACCGCCGCAGCCGACCCGCGCCAGATACAGGTTGGCTTGAAGTTGAGTTTTTGAAATTGAAAAGGGGCACGGCCGGCTCGTGAATAACGCGCAACCACCGCGTGCCGTTTGAAAAGGTACGAATACCTTATGCGCCGAAATCAAATTGTTCTCTTCTGCATGCTCGTCGCCTTGTTGAGCTCAGGCTGCACGAATCAAGCGCGTCAATCTCGTAACCTTGTCATTCGTGTTTCCGGAGCTGACAAGGATGCAGCGGAACCGGCGATGGCGGCGGCATCAGACGGATCAGTCTACCTAGCCTGGGTGGACCACGACGCAAACGGCGCCGCTGACGTGATGCTCGCCGCCTTTGATGCATCCGGCAAATCACGAGGCCCTGCGTCTCGGATCAATCCGACGGCGGGTGAAGCCAAAGCGTGGCGAGGCGATCCTCCAACCGTGGCTGTTGGGCCAGACGGCACCGTGTATGTTGGATGGACCGCGCGGGCAAGTGGACAGTGGGATGGCACCGACCTGGTTCTGTCAGCGTCCCGCGACAATGGCGCAAGCTTCGGGTCACCCGTGAAGGTCAATGACGACCAGAAGGCCGGGGCCCACGGCATGCACTCTCTGGCGATAGCGTCTGATGGGAGCGTCGTCATGTCATGGTTGGATGAACGGAACAGGCCCGCGGCCGCGAGCCCAAAAAAGAAGGATCATAAGAAAGACCATAAACATGCAGCCGAGCCAAATCGCGAGTTGTTTGTAGCCACATCAAACGACGGCGGCAAGACGTTTTCAGCGAACCAACTGCTCGCGCGCGAAGTCTGTGCCTGTTGCAAAACATCCCTGGCTATTGCGCCGGACCGGCGCATCTATGTCAGTTGGAGACAGGTACTGCCAGGAAACTTACGCCACATTGCGGTGGCTTCGTCTACTGATCTAGGAAAAACATTCTCTCCACCGGTCATCGTGAGTGATGATCGATGGACCATCGCCGGGTGTCCGGTATCGGGCCCGAGTATTTCTGTTTCGGTGGATGGAAAGCTGCAGATTCTTTGGTACTCAGCCGGAGACGCTGGTCCAACCGGCATTTATCGTGCAGAGTCACAGGATGCGGGAAAGAGTTTCACGCCTCGGCAACTCATCGCGGAAGGCCAGGTGCAGGGAACACCCGTTCTCTTGCCGCATATGAATGGCGCGGTAGCGATTTGGCAGAAGGACCAGGGATCCGGAGCACACGTGATGACCGCATACATTGATGACAAGGCCCCGACCACTAGCCGAGTCAGCATAGTTGGCGCTAGTGAGTTGCCCGCAGCTTCACTGGTTCGTGATCAGATTCGCCTCGCTTACGTCCAACAAGCTGGGAATGATTCAAGGTCGGTGTGGTTGCTCAACACGTCTGCGTCGAACACAAGATGAGGTTATCTTTTTACTCGAGACCAGAAACGAAAGTGGTTAAGGCCTGGGCTGAATGCTAAACTCGATACGGTTCGATTGAAGTTGAGTTTTTGAAATGAGCACGATGGTGGGTTAGTTAGGAGTGGCGATCGCATCTCGCTCGTGATCCCAGCGAGAACGCGCCCATTCTGAAACTGACCCACGCGCAGCGGGCAGCCTTGCAGCTGCCCGCCTTTTTTTTGCCACCGTCCGACAAACTTCAGTTTGTCGCATTTATCGTTGCCGCACGTTAGCGACAAGCTAAAGCTTGTCAGACTGAGCCTGCCTCGCGCGCTGCGATTCATGAATGGCGTTGGCCGATCTTGTCGGTCATTGGCCGATCTTGTCGCGCCATTAAACTCTTGTTGGGATTCCATTCCGATTCGTAGTAGTTTCCATGACAATCGAAATTATCGTTCGATTCTGTGGTAGAAGATTAGCATCATCCCTCGCGACGTCCCCCGGTTAAGAACCCAGGCTCGAAAAGAGTAACCGACAGTGCCCGGCAAATGTTTGGACCACACTCTTAACTGTTTGCGCCTGACGTCCAAAATCCGTCAGACACCTGACGACCGACGTTTGGCCCGCGAACAAACAATCAACCGTGAGAAATAATTTGAAAGGGGACTTGCGCGATGCGGAAGACTAATGGCCCAGCTCGTGAAATTCACCAGAGGTTTGTCCGGACCATCGGACGATTCTCAATGATCGCGTTTCCGGTTTTGGCAGTCATCCTGGTTGGCTTAACAGGCCCGCTGGGCACGGAAGAATTTTTCCAATTCCGCAGCGCGTTCACCGTCTCAGCGGCGGCTAAGGACCGCACAGCGCCCACCGCGCCTTCGAACCTCCGGGTTACGGGGACAACGACATCCAGCGTCTCGCTGGCATGGAGTGCCTCCACCGATAATTCGGGAAGCTTCTCTTACAAGATACGCAACAGCGGAGGCTCTGAAATCTCGGTTCCCCAGGGATATACAAGTTATACCTGGGCGTCCAATCTGAACGCCGGCCAGACCTATTCATTCTATGTCTACGCGATCGATGCCGCGCGGAACACTTCGGGGAACAGCAACGCAGTGAGCGTCACACTTCCCGCTACCACGGCGCCGCCGTCTACTCCCGAAGTCTCCGTAATCGACGTTGGCCCAACGCATATTTCGCTGGCTTGGTCTACCACGGGTGGCGGGCGGACGCTTCGCTATTTGGTATTCAAAGACGGCAACCTGGACCGGCAGGCAACGGCGGAAACGTCCCGCACCTTCTACTTGCTGGAGCCGCAAACGACCCACACCTTTACGGTCCAGGCCAAAGACGGCGCTTACTTGTCGCCGCAGAGCAATACCGTCACGGTGACTACCGAACCCAGGAATTCCAATGACACGACACCACCCACGCGGCCGGCGAACCTGCGAGCAGAATATTGGGGTGGGAACGAGATGCAATTGATTTGGGATCAATCCGTCGACGACTTGGATCAGCAGTCGATAATCCGTTATGACGTCTACGTAAACGGCGTCCTGGAAAACATCTGTGTGGGCTCGGGCCGAAGCCACGTTTACATTATCGAAGGCCGCCTCAATACCCTCACCGTCGTGGCCGTGGACACGGCTGGTAACCGGTCGGCGGAGGCGACCATCACCTTTTCCGCCAACTGAGCCACTACCAGCACGCGAAGGTTGCGAATGATAGGAGGGCACGGCATGCCGTGCCCCTACTCGAGCGCAGCGGAACCCCAGGTTAGTCGTTAAGACAACAAAGCCCGCCTAAGATGTTACGGATGATAGTAGGGGCACGGCATGCCGTGCCCTTACTCGCGATTGGGAAGGTTGTGGGAGCACCCGGTCGCTACTGCTCCCCGTTCTGACTTTCTCTTGGCCCATTGCTCTTGTCCGCGCGATTGCTAAGGCGAGGGCGGCGAGTTTTTCTTTCTTGTCAGGCCTGACCTGCGTTCTGAAGAACGGACAAAGCCCATTGCCTCTACCAGAGGATGGTCTGAGCCGAAGTCTTCATGTCCCTCCACACCGTCGCGAACCTTGATCGAGTCTTCGTTCAGTTTCTTGTATCGAGCTTCGACCGAAGTTTTCTTTAACTGAATCTGAGCTTCGAGGTTGGCAATCTCCTGCTCCTCAGCCGCAGCGGCTTCAATGTCTGCTTGAAAGGCGGGCTGGGAAATGCCTGCAAAAACTGCGTCAGGCGCGCCCTGTTTCCAACCGTTGTTCATGGTGTTAACACGATCTCTGATCTGTTTATTTCGTGAAGGCATGGCCTCTTCTCCTTTGATTGGTTGTGAGTTCGAACCTCAAGGCAGATTCGAGCGTCGGTTAAGGGGTTAATTAGCGTCTCCGGGCTTTTGTCCGAAAGGACAAGGCCCTTTTTCCAGGCGGACAAAGCCTATGTCCGGATGGACAAAGCCTTTGCCCCGGTCTGCCCAGGCCTATGTCCGAGCGGACAAAGCTTCTGTCCGAGTGGACAAAGCCTTTGCCCCGGTCTGCCCAAGCCTATGTCCGGGTGGACAAAGCCCTATGTCCGGGTGGACAAAACCCATGTCCGGGTGGACAAAAGCGCTTTCCAGGGCAAAATGCCGCACGGAACATAGCCTAACGGCTCTCGGACGAGCGAAAAATGGCCCAAAACACGCTAAATTTCAATTATCGTGGCTAAATGAGCTTCCCTTGGATAGCTTCAGGGCCTGGGTTCGAGGTTCGCTGCGGCGGAGGCTCAAGTCGTGAGTCCTAAAGCTGCTTTTTGAGCGGGGGTTAAATATCAAAAGTGAGGGGGCGTGTCAATAGAAATTGGGGCAGAGGGGCAATGTTATGGTGTCAAAAAGACTTTAGGAGTCCAGAAGGTCGAATGGCCGCCTATGCCTCAGCCAATGAATAATCCTAGCCCCTCTTATCTCCAGCAAAAAGAATAACCCAACGAATACCGGCATCATGACAAGCTCTGGAAACCGTAACACTAGCAGGAGAACACTGGTAAACCAAAAAACACCAATCCCAATACGCCAAAGCCAAGCTCCCACCAATTCCGCTCGCTAAAGCCCCAACGAATTAGTCTCTGCGAAGCGTAAATAAGAAGACCAATACTTGCGGCGGCAATTTGCGATCTCAGAGTCTGAGAGTTTTGAAGTCTTTCAGCAAGTTGTGCGTGGATAAGCGTCTGGCCTACATAGAGTGCAATAGCCAATAGTGACACGATCCACCCCGATAGAAAGTCGACTATCATTCGTCCGCCTCGCGGACTGACTATGAGACTTTTTGTGCAAAGCTACCCTGAAGTCGAACCTTTCAATTGACTTTCGCGCTTCGCGCTCATTGCGGGCGGGACGCCCGCGCTCCCAGCTTCATTTGTGGTTAGATACGACGGCTTTCTTGAGGATGGTGTTTTCGGGATCGAGGCTGACGAAGGAAGGCGGTCCGTCGAGGTTAAACTCTTGAACCGTTTGCTTGCCGGTGGGCTTTAACACAAATCGATGCTTCCCGGTTGGCGTTGTGATGTCCACCGGCACTGAGTTTGGAAAGTAATCACCCGCCTGCGTCTGTTTGAGTAGTAGCTTCACCTTTTTCTCTTTGCTCAACCATTCCCATGACAAGTCATATTGAGGATGGCCGGCGCCGTAAACCCAACACTTGAAAAATACCCGCAAGTCCTGGCCGGATGCTTTCTCAAACGCAGCACGCAAGTCTTCAGTTGACGCGGTCGCATCGCGGTGGGCGGTGTAGTAGTCGCGGATGCCTTGAAAGAACGCTTTGTCGCTGAGTTCTGAACGCAGCATGTGCAAGACCCACGAGCCCTTCTGATAGTTGTTTGGGTTTAGCAGCTTGAAAAGGTCTTCGGTTTCCGCATCATGAAGCGGCGTCTCAGTGCTCTTTGCGTAGGTGAGATACGTTTCCGCCGCCGCCTTCATGTACGCCTGAAACGCTTCTTCGCCTTCCTCGCGTTGAATGAAAAGGCCGGCGAAATATGTAGCGAACCCCTCGCTTAGCCAGAGATCGGACCAGGTTGACTCGGTAACTGAATCGCCAAACCACTGATGCGCTATCTCATGGGCCACGAGACGTACGATGCCCGAACGAACCTTGAAGACCTTGCTAATCGGCTCGGATGCGGGCGGCCGTGGATCGAATAACGTGCTGGAGAAAACTATCGCGCCGGAGTTTTCCATGCCGCCAAAGCGCGTGGCTCCGACAATCAGCGCGAGCTTCTCGTAGGGATATGGCGCAACTGTCTCGCTAAAGAATTTTAGCGATGGGGCCGCGGAACCAAACCCGAGGGTGGCAAATTGCTTATCCGGTTGTGGAACGAAATAAGTGAGAGGAGTGATTGCGTTTCGCGGGCCGGGCAGTTCAGAAAAATCACCTACCGCCACGATCATGCAGTAGGGTGGAATCGGTGCGGCCTCATTGAAGGTCCACGTGCGCGTGGAATTGGCGGTGGTCCCGCCGTTGGTCTTGACGCCAGCGAGCTTTCCGTTGGCAACTACGATGTTTCGCGCCGGTGCAGTAACCGAGAAGTTTATAGTCGCCTTTGCGGAAGGATGATCGAGGGAAGGAATCCAGTGATGCACCCGGTTGGGCCAGTTGTCCCCAATCGCGGCCGGCTTTCCTGCCTTGTCATTCGTGAGTATCAAGCCATCCTTTGGTTTGCCATGGTATGAAACCACGATCGCGATGCGCGTGTTTGAAGGCGCCGGCTTCGGGAGCATCACTCGCAGACTGCCGCTGTCGCGTTCATATCGCGCTGCGTGGCCTTCGATTGTTATGGAGTCGATTTCGAGTTCGCCGAAATCGAGATCGATGAGCGAGACTTTATCTTTCAACGTCAACACTGAAATTTCCGCGCGCGCGGCGGTGATTTCAGTCAACTGATCGTTGAAGGTGATCGCGACGTTGTAGTTGAGCGGTTTCCAGTTCTCGATGAGGCGTTCGCGTCGAGCTGCTACGGCAGCGATGGACCACAGGACGACGAGAACGAGAACGGCGCGAAAAGATGAGCGCAGGTTGATTGAAAAGGGCATTCTCATACGGTTGCCTTTGCGAGACCAGGAAAAGTAGACGGTGAAGCTTCGCCACAAAAGCATTGTTCGCGCTGCGCGCTCATTGCGGGCGGGACGCCCGCGGTCCCAGTAAGAGTCTCAGCTTCTCGTGGCAAGGCTATTTACTATTTACCATTCACTATTTACTCCTTCGGACTCAACGGATTCCCAGCATCAACAGAGCTGAACGATCGGAAACCTTGCGCTCTTCAGACTCGCGCCACTTCTGATACGCGGTAAGCTCGTCGTCGCTGACCGGCCGGTTTCCCAATCGCGCCGCCGGGGTTCGTTCAAACGCCCGGTCAGTAAGAGCCATGTGCGGGTTTCGCACGCTGAGTCTTTCAGGTTGCGCCAGCGCTTCTTCGGCGGACTCGGCATCGGGGAAAAATTCATCATATGCCATTAGATGCCAGACTGTTTGCGCGCCTTCGCCATCGATAGCGAGCACGCGCAGCAGGCCCAACCCACTCTCGAGTTGAAAAATTAAGTCATCGCCTGGAGCAAATGCATGAGCCATCAGGTTTGATGTTACGAAACGAGCGGTTCAAGCGCAAAGGATATGATGAGGCAGTCCCGTTCTAACCGTAACTCTCCGCGTCCCCTCTGCTTTCTCTACCTCTCCGCGGTGAAGTGTTTCGGGCACCATGAGTATCCGTAGAGACGCAGAGGTCGCCAAGATGACGCAGAGGGCCTGGATGGTCTCATAGTATTTCTTTGCAAATACGTAACCCGCTCTCTAGAATCCGAACTCCGCATGAGCGAGTTTGATTCAAAGAAAGACTACTACGACATTCTCGGTGCAGATCAGCGCACATCTGATCGAGAACTTGAGCGTCTTTACAAGCGAATGGCCGCGCGACGGCATCCCGATAAAGGCGGGAGCGAAGAAGAAATGAAGACGCTCAATGAGGCTTATCGTGTCTTACACAATCAAGAGACGCGTCGCGACTATGACGCGGAACGAAACCAGCGTCGCGGCTCGGCCGGCGCCGCCTTCGTCCCGCGGGCTGCGCCAACGGCTCAGGACGTAGGCCTCTTTGGACACGGATTGAGCGCGCTGCTTTGTTTGCTGGTCGGGTTTTTCCTGTTGGTCCTGGTCCGGCTTCAATGGATGTTTTTCCTGTGGCCGCTGGTGATCCTCGCGGGATCAGTAATCGTGTTTGGAGTCCTGATGGCGCGCAGCGCGGTCCGAGCCATGGCCGCCACGCTTCCACTTTCGAATCCGATTCGACGATACACGCGCTTGCATGAGACGTTGTTCTGGGTGGTAGTGGCGTTTAGCGGATATGGCTTATATCTTTTGCTGACCGTGATCTGATTTTGCTTCGTGTTACTTCGTGAGATTTCTGATGGTGTAATTAGGATCGGAGCAAGGCGATCCCTGGAATCACACTGAAAGAATAAATGACAAAACCACAAATGAACTTTACCGGGCTGGATTTATTGTTTCTTGAAGTGAACCACCTTGAGGAGTCGTTGCACTTTTACACGAGCGTGCTCGGGTTTGAAGTGATCAGTGAGGACCTTGCAGCGGAACCGCCGATGGCAACGATGCGGGCTGGGGCATTAACAATAAAACTGGCTCAACATCTCGAGACGATGTTGCGGAGGGGCAGGGGAGTGAGTTTTTTCATCGGAGTGGATGACGTGGATGAGTTTTACCAGGGCTTAAGGACTCGAGGCGCAGAAGTGAATCCGCCGACCGAGGAAGGGTGGGGCGGACGGTTCATCACGCTGGAGGATCCTGACAAGTACCGCTATTTCTTTGTTACCTGGTCGGCAAGCGATGCCGAAACGGGAGCGGCTTAATCCCTATGATTTTCCTCTGCGGCGATCGCTGCGTCCTCTGCGCCTCTGCGGTTATTACGCCTGCCACACACGCACCGCGGAGACGCAGAGGCGCGGAGTTCACCGCAGAGAGCTTTAGTGGTTCACCGCCGGCGGTATAGCCTCGCTCGCCAAGGCTGCGCCATGCGTGGTACGCTTGTTTCACCGATAAGACACAGGTGTTGCATTCATGCGCTACGTAGTAAATCCTCCGAATCCCTGGCTCACACACTCGGTCGAGTGGATGGGCGAACCTCCCGAAGCGAAACTCGAAGTATTCGAGGAAACCGAAACCCGCAGCATTATCACTCACAACAACAGCCCGGACGTTGGGTTTGATTACACCGTCAATTGTTATCGCGGCTGCATTCATGGTTGCACATATTGTTTCAGCCGGCCGACGCACGAATACTTGGGCTACGGCGCCGGCACAGATTTCGATCGCAAGATTATCGCAAAGGTGAAAGCCCCGGAACTGTTGCGGAAGGAATTGATGAAGCCCGGTTGGAAAGGCGATGAGATCGTTTTTTCATTCACTTCGGATCCGTACATCCCGCTCGAAGCTCATTACAAACTCACTCGACAGTGCCTGGAAATTTGCGCCGAGTTTCGGCAGCCGCTTGGGATAATCACGAAGTCGGCGCTCATCCGACGAGACATTGATGTTTTGAAAGAACTCGCGACCAACGCAAAGCTGGGCGTCTTTTTCACGATACCGTTTACGGATAACGCCACTGCTCGTGCCGTTGAACCATTCGCTCCGTTACCGGAAGCGCGCTTTCACGCGATGGCCGACCTCGCTGCCGCGGGTATCACTGTTGGCATTGGGATCGCGCCTGTGATTCCCGGACTTAGCACTGATCTTCCGGTGTTGCTGAAGCGCGCGAAGGAAGCCGGCGCCACGCTCGCGTTTATTAACATGCTTCGACTGCCCGGCAGTGTCGCGCCATATTTCGAAGAGAGATTGAGGGAGAAGCTTCCGACCAAAGCCGATCGCGTCATCAATCGTATCCTGGAAGCCCGCGGCGGGAAGTTAAACTCGAGCGTCTTTGGCGAACGAATGCGCGGCAAAGGTGAATACTGGGCGGCGATCGAGCGTCTCTTCAAGATCCATTCGGAACGACTCGGCTTCAATAAGACCAGTAGACGGGTCGCCAGGAGCGAAAGCACCTTTCGGCGGCCGACTGCGCAGGCAAGTCTGTTTGGATGATGTGACCGGACTAACAGTCTGCGTCACGATAATAGAGACATACCCCGCCACTTTATTTATAATACCTGCCGCAATCAGAACAATTTGTACGTCGTCAGGAGGCTCCCAATGATGCTGATCAGACACGTTATTCGCGATCGCGAGCCTTACTCAATGAACGAGTCGGCCAGCGTTCAGTCCGCTGCCGAGTTTATGGCGGCTCGGAACGTTGGCGCCGTTTGTGTTGTCGATGACGGCGGAAAATTGCTCGGAGTAATTTCCGAACGCGACGTGTTGCGCCGGGTAGTGGTGTTGAAGAGAGACCCTAACGAAGTGAAAGTCGGAGATGTCTTGAGCAAACTGCGTGCGGTGATCAACTGTGACGAAACGCCGCATCAGGCCCTTGAACGAATGGAACAGATCGGTACGCGCCACTTGCCGGTCGTTGATGGCGAACGCTGGGTAGGCATGCTCTCGATGCGTGATTTGATGCGGGTGGAGCTTGGCGAACAGGGCGACGAGATCAAGCTGCTCCACGAATATATTCAGCATTGATTATTCATGAGCTGGTAATTCGTTCGCGGTCAGGAAACGGCGATCCACGAAATCCACGAAGCGAGCACCACGCACTGTTCGTGTTAGTCGTGTGATTGTGGATCGTTTTTCGTTCTCGAATAACGATAGAGCAACCGGATGAGCCGAAAACTCTTAGCCGCATTATTTTCATTAACCATACTTGTTTTGGCGTGTGGGCAACCTCCGCCCGGCAAAGGAGCCGGCGAGGTGGAGGCCACGGCTCAGTCGCCCGGGCAGGGCCATAGTACTCCACAATCGAGCGTGAGTTTTCGTGTAGAAACTGTAATCCCAGGCCTTGAAGTGCCGTGGTCCATAGTTTGGGCGCCTGATGGGCGAATGTTTTTTACGGAGCGACCCGGCCGAGTGCGCGTGTACGAAGCCGGCAAACTTCGAAGCGCACCGCTCCTCACTGTGGAAGATGTCGAGCCGAGCGGCGAAAGTGGATTGATGGGTATTGCCCTACATCCGCAGTTTTCCGCGAACCATTTTTTCTACCTCGCCTACGCATACAAGGGTGAGGGTCAGCGCGTCCGCATCGTTCGTTACACGGAAACTTCGAGCGGTGTGAATGATCGCAAAATAATCCTCGACAATATCCCCGCGGCGGAATACCACGCCGGCTGCCGCCTGCGTTTTGGTCCTGACGGCAAACTCTATGTGACTACGGGTGACGCGACCGAACGGGCGCTGGCGCAACGACTTGATTCACTTGCCGGAAAGACGTTGAGGCTGAACGATGATGGCACAGTCCCCCAGGACAATCCGTTTGTCGGGGAGACAAATGCGCGGCCGGAAATTTGGTCGTTCGGCCACCGCAATGCGCAGGGGCTTGATTTCCAGCCGGAAACGAACCTGATGTTTCAAACAGAACATGGTCCCTCAGGCTTCGACGGGCCCGGCGGTGGGGATGAAGTGAACATCGTTGAGAAGGGCAAAGACTACGGTTGGCCAACAATTCATCATCGCCAGACGCGAACCGGAATGGAAAGCCCTCTACTTGAGTACACTCCCGCATGCGCACCCGGGGGCGGTGCGTTCTACAAGGGAAATTCCTTTCCGCAGTTTCGAGGCAATTTCTTCTTCGGTTGCTTGAAGGGCACGCGCCTGGTTCGCGTAGTTCTGGACGGCCGGCGTGTAGTTAGTCAGGAGAACCTGTTGGAAGGGAAGTACGGTCGAATTCGCGACGTGGCTGAAGGCCCTGACGGCTATCTGTATTTTTCAACTTCAAATCGCGATCAGCGCGGCACGCCGGCGAGCGACGACGATCGAATTATTCGGTTGGTGCCAGTGAAATGAAGACGCTATCCGCAGATTTCGCAGATTACACGGATTCAAAAGCAGAAGGGTCAGAAACGAGGACCGCCGCCATTAAACGCTTCATCCACCGACGGTCTAACCAATGTTTTTGAATCGGTGTAATCTGCGAAATCTGCGGATAGCATCTTCCGAAAGGAACCTATGACAACAGCACCAGAGACAGCAACTGTCCGGCTGCAAGTATCAGAAGAGGAATGGCAGGCGCGGGTGGACCTTGCGGCCGCTTACCGGTTGGTCGCACATTACGGCTGGGACGATCTGATCTTCACCCACTTATCTGCGCGCGTTCCGGGTTCCGAGCATCATTTTCTACTCAACCCTTACGGAATGATGTTTGAGGAAATCACGGCTTCGAGTTTAGTAAAAGTAAACCTCGACGGCGAAAAGGTGATGCCTTCGTCTTATTTCATCAATCCTGCCGGGTTCACAATTCATAGTGCCGTGCACGCGGCTCGCGAGGATGCGCTCTGCGTTATTCATTTACATACTGATTACGGCATCGCCGTATCCGCGCAGGAAAACGGGCTACTTCCGATTTCGCAGCAATCACTGTTTGCATTGGCGTCAGTTGCTTACCACGATTACGAGGGTCTGGCGTTGAACGAGGCAGAGAAAGCAAGATTGGTTTCTGACTTGGGGAACAAAGGCTTCCTAATTTTGAGGAATCACGGTTTGTTGACGCTGGGAAAAACTCCTGCTGAGGCGTTTCTCTCTATGTATATTCTTGAGACTGCCTGCAGAATTCAGATTCTTGCGCAGTCGGGCGGGGCTCCACTAAGGCCGGTGCCCCAGCCGATTGTGGAAGGTGTAGCCGCTCAGCTGGACGCGGTCACGGTTGGCAAAGGAGCGCAGCTGGCTTGGCCCGGCTTGCTCCGAAAACTCGATCGGATCGATGCCTCTTATCGTGAATAGGGAAGTCAGGAGTCGGAGATCAGAGGTCGGAGATCAGAAGTCAGAAGTCAGAAGTCAGGAGTCAGAAGTCAGGAATCAGAAATCAGGAATCAGAGGTTGGGAGTTTGGGTTCAGGAGTCAAGGTTAGATATCAGAAGCCCCGACGTTAGTATTCGGTTGGGACAGCCAGCAGGTAATCAGGTCCCGTAGGGCATCTGAACTTCTGACTCCTGACTTCTGGCTTCTGATTGCTGGGCTTAGAGTTTTTGCGCGAACATTGCCGTCTTGCTCCAGCCGATGATTTGCAACGGTGGAAAGCGATACTCGTGAACCATGCGGAAGTGTCGGTTAGTTTGGCTGAGTACTTCCTTGCGCGGGTGTGCCTTGAAGCGAAACAGGATTTCGAGAAACGTCGTGGTGGGCGAAGGACGCCGGCATGGAATATGAAGTAAGTGTCCTCCTGGTCTGATTACTCGCGCCAGTTCCGACATGCCTTCGTCGAGTGGGACATACTCGAGCGCTCCACTCGTCACCACCAGATCAAGGGAATTGTCAGTGAAGGGAAGTGACAGCAGGTTTCCTTCGGCGAAGGTTACGTCGCGCGTACGTCCCGGACTTTCGTCCACCGCTTTTCGTGCCGCGGCAATTGATGTGGCTGAAAGATCAAGAGCTGTGATACTGACTGGAACGTGTATCGATCTCAACAGGGCGAGGGTCAATAAGCCCGTGCCGCATCCTGCGTCAAGAATTTTTGCATCGCGCGAAATCGGCAACGGATGAGTGGCGAAGTATTGATCGAGTGACCGCCCGTAGCCGTTCAGTTTAAATGTCAGATCATAGTAGGCTGCGATCTTGTCATAGTATGAGCCGGCGCGAGCCTCATTCTTCGTTCCGGTCAATACATATTCCATAGGCGCTCCTAATCAACCTGCCAAAATCGGTCGCAAAACTGCGCTGAAGTGCCGTTGATTGTAGCCTCCCCACCCGTTTTACTCAACTAATGTGATGCAGGAATAGTGACCTAATTTCAATTCTCTGCGTTAACTCGGCGCGCTCTGCGTCTCTGCGGTGAGTGTGTTGGCAGCAATATTAACCGCCTAGTCGCAGAGAACGCTGAGACTACGCAGAGAAGAAATTCAAATTAGGGCACTACCGACGCAGGAATTTGTTTGCCGTGCCCAATTCCACTCTAACTGGTGTAGAGAACGAAAGTCCGCCGACTCTCCATCACGGTTAATTGCAGCGAAACGTGC
This sequence comes from Pyrinomonadaceae bacterium, assembly GCA_963724185.1. Classification (GTDB taxonomy): domain Bacteria; phylum Acidobacteriota; class Blastocatellia; order Pyrinomonadales; family Pyrinomonadaceae; genus PSRF01. Next base: position 2,934,932 of record CAVRTN010000004.1, read on the forward strand.
AAGAACATTGGGCTGCGTCGTTCCTCCAGTGGGCAGAAGGTACTGTTGTGGGAGGAATTGACCATGAAGAAATCGCTGATCTTACCAGGAATTTTAGGATTAACACTGAGCGCCGCGGGCGCTTTCATGTTTCTGAATGTCCGCACGTCTGCGGCAGAGTCTCCCCTGACGAGCATTGTCGATGTCGGCGGCCAGGACCGTCGAATAATTCAGAGGGCCTTTGAAGTCCAACTCCTGGTCGACGGGAGGCCGCTCGAAGAGTATTACGCGCGGGGCAAAAAATACGTCGAAGCTCGGGAAGGCGCTGAATACGAAGTCAGAGTTCGCAATCCGCTGCCCTATCGCGTGGCCGTGGCGTTGTCGGTTGACGGCCTGAACACGATAGACGCGCGCCGAACCACAGCCTGGAATGCGAGCAAGTGGGTCATTGAACCGCACGGGACGATTACTGTCGGCGGTTGGCAAATGAGCTCAGAGCGCGCCCGCCGTTTTTATTTCACTTCAGAGCGTGATTCCTACGGCGCGAAGTTGGGCCAGACTGCAAACCTCGGGGTTGTTTCCGCTGTTTTCTTCCGCGAATTGCGGCGACCAATTCCCATCACTCCTCCGCGCCCGATATACAAAGACGATGGTCGCGGTTCCGCACCCCCCTTGGAAAGGCCCGAGTCATCATCCCGTGGCGACGCCGCTCCAAACGCGGCGAAGCGCCAGGGGTCAATCGCTCAGGTTCCAGATGATGATTACGCAGCCACCGGGATCGGACGCTCAGTCCATAATGATGTGCGATGGGTAAACCTGGAACTCGAATCACAACCTACTGCCGAAGTCATGATTCGTTACGAGTACTATCCGGCGCTGGTCCGACTGGGAATCCTGCCGCGGCGTTACGAACGGCCGGATCCGCTGCGCAGGCGCGAGGATGCGCGAGGTTTTGAAGACAGACGCTTTAGTCCAGAACCGTAATCGCTGACGATAGTCATTCGCCCGCGTGTCCCGCACTGAGGTCACGCGGGCCATCAGGAAAACAAATGTTGAGTGAAGATTCTAAATCCAGGCAGCGTGGGCGCAGCATTCGTCCATCGTGGTTTCTGCTTTTGATCTGTTTGGTGTTTTGTAACGGCCTCATTTCAACTGCGCAAACTCGAGAGGCTGAAGGACTGAAGTCGACGTCCGCAGCTCTTGAAATAGAAATTCCGATCATCGATAAAGCTAACAATCGCAGTCCGGGATTTGGTTACTGCGGTTACCGAGGGGATGGAATCGGTACTGTAGTTGAGGAAGCAACGTTCCGAAAACTCACGGCGAACGATTCGGAAGCCAAGCCGACATTCGGCAATGAGCGTTGCGCTTTCCTCAACCGTTTGAAGGTGGACTTTAGCGTCCACACGTTATTCACTTATGCCGTAGGTGGTGATTGCTTTGTTCGAGCCAGGGCCGTAATCACTCGTAACGACGAGGCCAGGAAATACGTGCTGAGGATTACAAAGATATTTGGCGGTTGTCGCGCCGCCGGCACCTTTGAGCAGTGGCTAGTCGTCGAAAAAATCCGCCCCGACTACGAAGTTGAGGTTCAGCTGTTTGCTCAAGATGAGTCAGGTGCGACAAGGCGCAGGGATCGACGCCAGGACCAGGCAAAAAAATGCCGCGACCCTCGTCGCGGCACTTAAAAATTTCAGTTGAGCTTTACTTACGGTCGGCCTAATACGCCGCCGAGAACGCTGCCCCAACCACCGGTGTTTGTTCGGTTGCGCTGGTTTCCGTTGGAGTATTGGCGATAACCCTGGTCATATCCCTGCACAAAACCCTGACGAAACGTTTGGCTCGAGGCATTCTTGAAGTAACGTGACCTCTGCGGATTGTAGCTTTGACCACGCTGACCATCACTTGAGCCGGTCTGCAATCCCTGCTGATAACCCCGATCCATCTCAACCTGGTTGTACCCGCCGTTGTTACCGTAGCCGCCGTTGTTACCATAACGGCCATTATTACCGTAACCGCCAACGCCGCGGCCATTATTGCCATAGCGTCCGTTGCCGTAGCGGCCATTGTTGTCGCGATTGCGATTCCAATCACCATTGTTTTGGCGAGCGTCACGGCGAGCTTCTCTTCGTCGCCTAATCTCGCGCCTGATTTCTTTGCGGTCTTCTCTGCGGTCACCGCGTTGATTGTTCCAGTCGCGATTGCGATCCTGCGCTTGAGCGCTGCCAGTCATCGCAGGCGATACCCCGAAAATGAATGCGAGCGACAAAAGAGCCCCGCCAATCCCTCTTCCAAGTGTTTTCATGTTTTGTAGATTTCTCCTTCGGATGTCCATCAGCAACCGCTATGCCCCACTTTGTATGCTAACGGATCTGTTGATCCTGGGGCGAGTTGTTAGAACTGAAATCCGAAGCGGGCTCATATCGTGTATAGAAGCCCGCAGATGCGTAAGGACGTTAAGAAGGCGATCCGAATTGAGACTCTACCGGCGAGTGAGATCGGCATTGTAGAGTTGTTTGTAAACGCGGTAGTTATTCATCACTTTTTGGACGTAAGCTTTGGTTTCGTCAAACCCGACTTCTGAGGTAAACACGCCCGGATCCTTTTGCTTCGCACGTTTTGCCCAGCGTGCGACATTGTCTTCGCCTCCATTGTAAGAGGCCGCCACCGCCTCAGGGAGGTTTGGGAACAAGCGGAAAAGGTCCGCCAGGTATTCGCTGCCAACCATAATTGAGACATCGGGCTGATAGAGTTGATTCTCGGTTACCGATTTCAAGCCCGCGCTGGGGGCGTATCTTTGTGCAGCGTCAATCGTGAGTTGCAACAACCCGCGCGCGCCTGCAGGCGACTTGGCTGTAGGCCGAAAGACGCTCTCCTGCTTCATAATGGCGAGGACCAGGCGCGGATCAAGCTTGCGCGCTTTAGCTGCGCTGACAATCGACTCACGGTAAGGCACCGGGTAGCGGTCAGCAGCCCCGGCCGCTTGATCGCTATTACGCTCCAGCCGCTCCTCCACTTGCGACCTTCGAGCGTTGCCGATGCTCTCCAGTCTTTCGTTCGCCAGCCAGCCGTAATAGGAATCAATTCCTCCGGGCACTGCCAGATACGCGGTTACCGCTTCGCTTCTATTTCCCACCCGATCCAAACTGAATGCCTTCAAATAGGCGACTTCACTCTGGCTGGTCGCGACTCCCTTCGGAAATGTTTTCCGCCGCAGTTCATTCGCTGTCGAAACCGCTCGCTTCCAGTCACCCTCAGCAACTTCCAGACGCAACAGTCCGAACATCGCATTCGTCTCAGTCGGAGTGCCGGCGAATGTCTGCCTTGTTCGTGCGACCCAGTTGGCTGCTTCCTTGAGACGCCCCGCCTCTCGCAGTGTGTCGATGGCATTCAGGTGAGCTGTTTCTATTCTCTCGCCTTCCGGATGACGATCAATGTATTGAATGTATCGATCAGCAGCGGCCGACGGCTGGCCCATACGGAGGAGCGCAGCGGCGCTGAAGTTTAAGCCCTCGCGACCTTCCTTTGTCTCCGGATAAGTTCGCGCCAGACGGTCGTAATGGTTGTAAGCTTCCTGATAACGACGCTGCTGATAATTAGTGCGGCCGATACCAAACATCGCCTCGGCAACCTTGGGATCCTCGGGATAATAACTAATCAAGGCTTGCCAATGTTCACGAGCTTCTTCAAAAGCGCGATTGACGTGGTAAACGCTCGCGCGACGCAGGTGTTCGGGTGCAGGCAGGCGAGTCATTACTCCCTTCGCGTTCCGCGCAAGTCGATCCTCTCGACGGACCGCCGCCAGAGTGGCATCACTACTTGATTGCGCGGCCGTAGTGCTAATCGGCGAGAACTCGACTGCATCACCCACGCTCAGAATCGTTATTAAGCTAACTATTGCGATTAGTAAAAATGAACGCGCTTTCAACTCAGTAACCTCGTATCGGTATTGAATGATTTGCTCGCCAGCTATCCTGGTAGACCCCTAGCCTTCGATGATTTCATAACTAGAAACGATTGCCGCCGTGGGTCTCAAAGTGGCTGCCACGCTGCAATATTTTTGCTCCGAGAGCACAATCGCCTGTGCAACCGATTGATCTGAAACATTACGCCCGGTAACAATGTGATGCACTTCCATTCGCTTAAAACTGCGAGGATGCTCCTCACGTCGTTCGCCGCGAACTTCCACCCGGTAATCGTTAACCACCTGTCTCTTCTTCCGCAGGATGGAAATTACGTCAACCGCTGTACAGGAACCCAGGGCCACCAGCAAGAGCTCCATGGGTGTTGGCGCTGAGTTTCGATCGTGATCAGTATCCAGTGTTATCGAGTGCCCTGAAGGAGTTGTGACAGAAAAGAGATTGTCGCCTTTTAGTTGCACCGTCGCTTTCGAGTTATCAACACTCATTGAGTCTATCTCCTGCGAGGAGCATACCATACAGGTTAATACCCTCGTTCGCGCATCCCTTTCAAACGGCCCTCACTCGATTATCCACAACAGTTAAGTCTATTCCGCCAAGTGGCATAGCTTTGTAAAGCTAGAGCATGCGTCCAGTGATTCTTTGTCCCGAAAGTGTGACAGAGGCAGTTCTTGGCGTGACGGTAAATTTTAACATTGGGCGATACGTCGGGAACCAATGTCTTACATGGAACTTGGAGGAAAGAGAAATGAGTATTTTAAGAAGGACACTCGTCGCGACCTTCGCGGTGTTGCTGTTGTCATCAGGGGCTTCGCTATTGCAAGCCCAAAATCAGGAATACCGCGGAACGTTTCGTACGGTGCGGACCCTTATCGTGAGATTGGACACTCGCGCGAGCACGTTTTCAAACAATGTCCATAACACGTTGGCCACTAATACATACGGGGCGAACAGGGAAGAGAACATCGCCAATCTGGCGACAGAGTTTGATGGTGCGGTTAACCGTTTGCGCGTGCAGTTTGACGCCAGGCAATCGACAAGCCTCGAGAGCCAGGAAGTTTTAGAAGTCAGTTCGCGCATCGATCGTTTTATGCGCCGGAACCCACTCAATGCAGCGACCCAACGACAATGGGCAAACTTGAGAATCGACTTAGGCCAGTTGGCGCGTGCTTACAATGCTACGTGGCCCACGGTTGGTCGTAACACCGGCACTGTTCCGGCATTCCCAGCCCCAGGACGTTATGGTTCTGATCGGCTGACAGGAACCTACCGGCTTGACGTCGCTCGGAGCGACGATCCTCGGGATGCTGCCGAACGGGCCACTCAGTCTTTGGCGTACGCCACCCGGGATCGTTTGCGTAACGAATTGATTACTCGTCTTGAGTCGCCGGATCGGTTGGCCATCAACGTTCAGGGGCGTGAAGTGACTATCGGCTCATCTCGCGCGCCGCAGATCAGCTTTTCCGCGGACGGCGTCGAACGTGTGGAAACAAACGGCAGTGGCCGCACAACACGTGCGAGCGCCTCGCTTAATGCCGGCCAGTTGGTTATTAGTTCCACTGGCGATCGGGCAAATGAATTCAACGTGACCTTCAATCCAATTGAAAATGGTGCACGTCTGAACGTTACGCGCCGGGTCTATGTTCAGGGCTTAACACGTCCAGTAGTCGTGCAGAGTGTTTACGAACGAACTTCTGACGTTGCTCAGTTTGATATGAGTCCTGGATCAGGCTATCCGACAACCTCAGGAACCGAATTCATCGTTCCGAATGGTGAAGTCTTGGTGGCTGTGCTAAACGACGATGTTTCTACCGCTAATGCGAGAGAAGGCGATCGTTTTACGCTGACCGTGCGACAGCCGTCGAACCTTGATGGCGCCACAATCGACGGTCGGGTCACACAGGTGCAACGCAGTGGACGCGTAAGTGGTCGTTCACAGATGACTCTGAACTTCGACAATATCCGTCTTCGTAACGGAAGGTCATATCGTTTTGCCGGAATCCTTGAATCTGTGAGGACCGCGCAGGGCGAAACGATCAAAATCGATAACGAGGGTGGAGTCAGAGACGATAATCAAACTACCAAAACCGTGCAGCGCGCAGCTATCGGTACGGCGGTGGGCGCGATCATTGGTGCTATCGCCGGTGGCGGTAAGGGCGCGGCAATCGGCGCAATAGTCGGTGCTGGAGGTGGCGCTGGATCGGTTTACGTCCAGGGCCGTGACGACCTTAACTTAGTCCGTGGTACAGAGCTTTCGATTCGCGCAACCGGACCACGATAAACGCGAAGGTGAAAGCAAGAGCTGCGAAACGCAGCGAGGGCGAGGGCCGGCTAACGAAAGTTGCCGGTCCTCATTTTCGTTTCGCCGCAAAGTTGTGTGTTATTATCGACTCGACCTTACGAGTATGAATCCTCCCACGGGTTTGTGGAATTTAACTTTAACCGGCGCTCACTGCCGCCCTGGGAGGACCCGAGATGGCCAAGGTACTCATCGTAGACGACGACGAGACTATCCGCGATACCCTTTACGAACTTCTTTCCGAAAACTATCTCTGCCAGACCGCTGAAACCGCGGAAAAAGCTTTCTCTCGGCTTGCGGCTGATACTTACGACGTAGTCCTGACTGACATTTCGATGCCCGGGCTAAGCGGACTCGAGTTGCTTGGTCATGTGCGTCAACGTTTTCCCGATACGCCAGTAATCATCATCTCGGGGATCAGTGACGAGGAACATGCCCAGGGGTTGATCAAGCTTGGCGCCTTCGAGTTTCTACTGAAACCGTTCAGTCTCGACGTCGTTGAAAAGTGTGTTAAGCGCGCAACTGAATACCGGCGCCGGGTTTTGGAGGACTCAACTTCTGATAACACCGACGAGGTAGAAGATCCGGCGGATAGCGATTGGAGGATAGTGAAAAATGATCGGCTATGAGCTAGGCCGCAACGGTCGTCAGGTTTGCGCGTTGCGATTGTGAGGCCCTCAGCTGCGTAATCTCTGTTGCTAACTCGACTATGCGTTCTGCTCGGAACGGTTTGGTAATTACCCAGTTGACGCGAGCTTCTCTTTGTTCGTCAGAGCCGACTGCGGATCCCCATCCGGTGATTACAGCTATAGGCACCTTCTCATTTTTTTCTCGAATCGCATGTGCCAGCTCCCAGCCGCTCATCCCCGGCATCCCCACATCGGTGAAGATACCGTCGAATTGGTGCACTTCAAAAAGCCCGAGCGCCTCGCGGCCGCCGGGCGCCAGGTAAACCCGGCAATTCTCGGCTTCCAGCAGGTCCCGAAGTAACTCACGCACCGCTTCTTCGTCATCGACGACCAGCACTTTGGGTTGATTTTCGTTTCGCGGTCGAGAGGCCGCGCTTGAGACGTCAACCACCGGGAGCGGAGCTTTGGCTTCCGGCGCAACCGAGTCTTCAGAGACTACAGCCTTCGGTAGAATTATTCGGAAACGAGTACCGACGCCAACCTCGGATTCCACTTCAACCGAGCCTTCATGCCGCCGAATGATTCCGAAACTGACTGCAAGGCCAAGCCCCATTCCCGCTTTGCCTTTGGTCGTGAAGAAGGGATCGAAGATACGCGACTTAACTTCCGGCGCCATTCCCGATCCGGTATCACCAACCGAAATTACAACGGAGCCGTCAACGTCTTCCGCCGCTAAAGTAAGTTGACCGCCATTGGGCATGGCGTCGACAGCGTTGAAGACCATATTGACGAGCACTTCTCGCAATTCTGACTCGTCACCCATCACTTTGGATTTCGAACGGATTTGCAGTTCCAACCCAATCTGGACGTTAGAAGCCTCAGCACGATCCTTCCATCTCGGCCTGGTGATCTCACTGACGTCCAAAAGAATCTGATCGATACAGACCGGTTCGAAGTCGTGGTCGCGGCGTTGGCGAGCGAAGTCCTGAATGCGCTTAACCGTCTTAGCGCCGTCTTCGGCAGTCTTGATAATAATGTTCAGGCCGCGTTCTATCTTTTCCGGGTCATTGGTTCGGAGCATCAACTGCGCGCGCCCAAGTATGCCCGCCAAAGTGTTGTTAAAGTCGTGCGCCACGCCCGAAGCTAGTTCTCCCAGCGCGGAAAGTTTTTCCATCTGCGAGAACTGTTCGCGGATGCGGTCCTGCTCGGCGATGTAATGAGAGAGCTCTTCGACATGTCGTTCCGCCTGTTCGGCTTGAGCGGCCGACGCTTCGATGTTCTTCAGATAAGTGCGATACGTAAAGAAAACGATGGCAACGATTGGGATCGTAATCACGAGCGCATACAGGCCCATTAATCCAACCAGCTTTGCAATCAACGCAGCGGCGGATGCGCCGGCAAAGTAAGTGATCGATGTCCAAAGGTAATGCGTTTTCCAGGTTTCCCAAATTGGCTTACCCGCTTTCAACGCGCCACAAATCGCTACCAAACCAGAGTTTGACACGTACTGGGCGAGCGCCATGATGGCGACGCATGCGACGAACCTGGCAGAGAGGGGACCGCGGTTGAGTGCGACCGGATCTCCAACCATGAAATAGATAGCAGCGTAAGTAACAGCTGTGGACCATGATGCACATGCCCAATTGAAAAGGATGGTGACTGGCTTTCGCGCAAACTGGAACGATGAAAAGAGCGCCTCGGTGGCTGCCAGCAGGACGCCAGCCTTCCAACCGTAGAGCAACAGCGTTAGAAAAATGAAGGTATCGGAGACGGAAATCTTCGAGCGAAACTGCGGGATTTCAATAGTTATGCGCGAACTGAAGACAATCGTCAAAAGAGCCAGCAGGAGGAACCGCAGGTCCATGGAGCTCAAGTGCACCTGGAGACCGGCCGTCAAATAGACTAAGCCGCCCACGCAGACGGTGATCCACATGTAAGTCTTGGCTAAGATCCGATTGTCTGTAGGGAGGTGCATTTCGAGCTAGTGCGGTTGGGGAACCGCAGGCTTAACCGGCTAACGCCAGAGAGTCAGCCGTTTCTTCGTAATTATTTTCATTTCCAGTGTCTTGAGCAGTAGGGTCGCTCGCGACGTCTGCAAACGATGTTGCAATCGCTCCGTTTTCAACGTCGCCGAACTGAACAGGAAATACATTTGCCAAAACCGCACGCATCCTTACCTGGCCCAGGAGTGTTTCCAGGTAACATCGGAACTGATGAAGCGTTGACTCCACTTCACCGAATTCCGAAGGCAATGCGATTAGTTCGCAGAAACTTTCAAACTGAGGCCAGTCTGAGTACATCAAGCACTCAAGACTTTCCTGCCGGAATTTTTCGATGCCGGCTTCAAGGTCGGATTGCGCCTCTTCGGTCGAGTTTTCCTCCATTGTTTCTATCAGCTTGATCAGCGCAGCAATGTCCTCACAAAGTTGGAGCGATTGTCGATACCGCATGTCTGAGTTGTTAAATAACTTAGACCCTTCGAGTTCCGGATCAAACACCATCGCCAGAGTAATCGTCGATTGCTGCAGGCAATTCGTCAGCACGTCATGTGCGCGCGACAGTTTGCCGACAATCACATGCCGGCTGTGACCAGCAAGTGATGCGGGCGAATCAGCGTCAAACACTCGCTGCAGATCATGGCCCAGTGCGAAAGTGATTCCATCCAGGGTGTCGAGTAGTTCCTCGGACATTGACGGAATATTTAGAGCATCAGTCCGGATGAAGTTCACAAGTGCGCGTGCTTCATCGTGGATCACTCTGAATAGAGCAAAAGTCTCATCCGCTGCGTCTACCTGGCGGAGGTGACTTTCGATAAGGTGGAGACACTCAATCAACGCAAGCAGATTCTGAAAAACCGTGCCCACCGATTCGCGTACCCTGGGGGGATCGATTTCACGGAGGACTCGTTCGATCTGATAGGTACAGATATTCGACTCGGTCACTGAGGATCTGTGAGATGGAGACGCCGGCCGAGACACAAGTAGTGACTCAGTCGGTCGGGTTTGCTCTGAGATTGTTTTTGCTAAAGTCATTTCCGCACCTGACTCTTGGCAGAGAACCTTTCCTATAAGAAGATCGTGTCGTACACGGTGCGTAGGTGATAGCCCGCCTGGCGATAGAAGCGCCGCGCCGCGTCACTGTCGTCGTTTACAAAAAGGCAGACCGATTTCGCTCGCCACATCAACAGCCTTGCGAGTTGCGACATGCAGCTCTGCCCATAACCTTCGCCTCGTCTTTCAGGTTTGACCCAGACACCCTCAAGGTAGGTTGTGAGAGGGCTTATAGAGGCGATTTCCGCCTTGAAGATTAATTGGTCGTTTTCCGTCAAAACCCAGGTTCGGCCCTGTTGAATTCTGCGGGCGCACCGATCGGCAAATCCGGCGGCGTCTTGATTTCTTGGGTCGACGCCGCTCTCGGAAAGAGCCATTTCCGCGTGGACGGGGATAACCAATTCGAGATCGGCAGTTGTAGCCAACCTCAATTTAGAAACGTCTTTCGAGGTTTCGACGGGCCATCGCAACTCCAGCAACAATTGCCGACTCGCGCGTCGCATCTTTTGGCCAGGTTCACCATAGTGGCGCCAAAAATTCGCGAGGTGACTCTCCTCACACATGATCATGTGGACGGACTTGCAACTTTGCGCGGCAACCGCAAGGGCCTGTAGCGCCTGGTCGGTTTCTGCTTCCAAGAGAGTTGCGTGTCCTACCAGTCCGACGCCTTCAAGTTGTCCAAAGGAATTCCGGTAACCGAAGAAAGTGCCGCGGTTGAGCGAACTTTCCAATCCGTTGTCATGAACGATGCCGGCGAAGAAAGCGGCGTTAATTCCACGACGCGCGAGGAATTCAAGAGTTTCTGAGCGATTGGAATTGGTCAGGACTTCAGCGCTTGCGCCAGAAAAAGCACCGGCGGAAATCCAGCTCTCAGTCGCCGCTATTCGCATTAGGGATGAACAAGCCATTGTTTGTTGTCACCGAATGAATAGTTGTGTGACGCCCAGGCGGATGCCTTGGCACGGGTTTATGCGATCGCCTACTGCATGAATGCTGTGAGATCGCCAAGAAGATTAGACTTGGCAAGTATGCTGTCGCTGATCAAGACACCATCGGCAACAAGCACTCCGTCGCTGATTAGGACTCCATCGGCAACCAGGACACCATCGGCCAGGAGCACGCCGTCAGCGACCAGCACGCCGGAAGGCAACAGGTTGATTCCGCTTCCAATGGTTGTGCCGTTGCTAATTAGTATGCAATCGGAAATCAACACACCACTGGAAAGCATGGTGAGATCGGCGACCAGCACACCGTTGGTCTGGAGCGTGGCGTCGCTGATGAGTACGCCAGTGCCGTAGATTTTCTGATACTTGGTGATCAGTGATAAGCCTTTGGCATAACCCTGGTCGGAGAGGATTCCCTGGGCCCACATGAAGGATGTGCCATCGATGGTTGACTGCGGCGTTGGAGCAGCAGACGTGAGCAAAGGCGAACCGACAGTTGTGCTATTGGTCAGGTCGGTGCGTACCAGCTTGGCGAGCTTCACTGCGCCTTCGATGTTCAGTTGACCGGCGCCCTGCTCGAGCATGTTCATGTTCGGAAGTTGCTGGGCCGTGTACATGAGCAACATCTTGATCATGTTTGGCGTGAGCTTGGGATTCGCTTGCAGCATAAGTGCAGCCGCACCAGCCACGACGGGAGCGGACACCGAGGTACCACTCAGATACATCATTTTCTGATTGTCTCTGCCGGCAGCCATTCCGGTTTCCAGCGAGGGATTCTCTTCGACAAGCAGGTTATTAGCAGCCTGAGCAGAAATCACTTTGTTACCCGGGGCCACAAGATCAGGCTTGACCAGATTGTCATAGTGACGAACGCCGGAATTATCTGTCCAAAAGCTCCGGGTTGGACCACGTGAACTGTAGGAGGTGACTGCGTCGTCGCTACGTGAGTTTGTTCCAAAAGAGTTTGTTGCTCCGACAGTGATTGCCGAGGGTTCATTACCTGGAGCATGGACGCCACCATACTGTTTGCGACCGAATGCGTCTTTGCCATCATTGCCGGCAGCAGCCACAACTACTACACCTGCATCCACCAATCGACGAACGGCAATGCAAAGTGGATCGTTTTTATAAGACGAGATTGCTGCGCCGCCGAGACTAACGTTCACGACTCGAATGTTGTAGCTGGCGCGGTTTGAGAATACCCAGTTGAGAGCCGAAAGAACCGTTGACGTTTTGCTGCGACCTTTTGAGTCAAGCACTCGCAAGTTAATGAGGTTGGCGTTGGGCGCGATGCCCGTGTAATTACCTTTGTATAAACTGCCGTTGCCGGCTGCAGATGCGGCAACGTGCGTTCCGTGGCCATAAGGATCGTCAACGCGATTTTCGCCGGTGAAGTCCTGGTTGTAGACCACTCGAGGTGCAAGAGACTTGTGGCCGGCGTAGATACCGGAATCCAAAATTGCAATGCCAATGCCGGTCCCATCCAGAGTTGTAGTCGCTCCGGTCGAGCTCGTTTGCGTTCTAACATCATCGGCACCGGTGGTTGAGGTAAGATGTCCCAGCGCAATCACTTCATCGTCTTCATTAATCGAGTCGACTTCACTGTGTGAAGCCAGCTCTTCAACCACGTTTGCCGGCAGCTCAATAGAGGAAGAGTTGAAGTTTGAATAATCCTTCTTCAGGCGAATACCATTGCGCTTCAACAGACTCTGAAGGCGAGGGCTTTTTTGTCCGTTGAGCTGGAGAATTACAGAAACGTTCTCGCTGGAAGCGGTGTTGTCGCGAACGCGTTTGCGTAGCTTATGGCCGACCTTGTCGGCTCTTTCATCGCGTTGGCCCGGTGCCGCGAAGGTTGGAACGCTGGTGCTGACCCGGCCGGCGAGCGATGCGACGATACCAATGATCGCTACGTAGGTTAGCAAGGTTCTTGAGGTTGAACGATTTGTTTTCTTCATCAGGATCCGACTCATACTTTCATCACTTTCCAAGGTTGACCCGGCAAAGACGAGAGTCCGGGCGCAATCCGTTTCGCAACGCTAGTGCCACAACCTCGCGCGTGCTAGAAGTGCAATGAGTGCTATAAGTTAGGGGAAATGGTGAACGGAGGTCTCCAGACATGACCAAACTGAACAGGTCAACCTGATGGCATGGTTAATCATTTTGATAGGATTGCTGACATGACCGCCTCTTTGCCGGAATTCATCGAAACCCATCGCGACCACTCGTGGCGCCGCGATCCAGAATTGCGGATCGAAGTGGAGCTCGACGCCGAGCGCTTTATTGAAGACGTGGGTTTTAGTGCTGGATTGACTGACGCGCGGCGCCCAGGGCCGTCGTTGTATATCGCGGTTTGCGGACGGCGAGATGCTCACATGCCGCGGAATGTTCAAAAGGATCCGGAAGCTCGACTGGCGTGGAACCTAAAGGATGAACTGTTGCGCCGGGGACGAGTTCACTACGGCAAGTTACGGGGAAATCGCTCGATCTTTGTTAGCCGCAAACTCTTGCCATATTTCAACTCCGTGTTTGGAATGCCTGGAGAGCAGGAGAAGTCTGCATTGAGTGAGCCGGCGCAAAACATTCTTAAGGTGCTGCGCAAGGAATGGGAAATGGCGACGCGCGATCTTCGTGCCGCCAGTGGTATCACCGACCGTCCGACCTTCAACAAAGCAATTGAAGAGTTACAGCGGGTCTTCAAAGTGATTCCGAGTGATGTGGTTTACGAGCCGCTGTTTACCTATATCTGGTCGCTGGCAGAGGCCAGGTTTCATGTTGAGCTTGGTACTGTCGTAAATCGTGAAGAAGCGCTAAAGGAAATTGCGCGAGCTTATCTCAAAGGTGGCGGAATGACTTTGCGCGGCGAGCTGGCGAGGGTTACTGGAATCCCAAATCCTCAAGCAGGACTCGGAAATTGGGCGTTGGTTGATGAAGGCTTTGCTACCAGAATCGCACCAGGCGTTTACTGTTTGACTGACCTGGTCCAACGGTAAATTATTTGCTGTTAATTTGAGCGCACTGGATTCGTTTCAGACTGATCAAGCTCACGCAGTGCCTCGCGCTCAAGTTGGTCCATCTCGAGCGCGAGGGGAGGAAGCGCTTGCGACGCAGCTAGACGTCGGAGCATTGAGTCAGTTTCAACCTGGCTCAGCTTCCTGTTTGCCGAAGCTTCAATAGCTTGAAGTTGAGCCTTCGCTTCCGACAACCGACGCGTCGCTTCCTGTCGCAGTCCGTCCACTCGCTGACGATCGGAATGCAATTCGTCAAGCAGGGAACTGGTGTCGACGCCGCGAAGGTGACGCGTGCGGTTGATCTGTCTTTCAACTCTCATAACCTCGCCGCGCGATCGAGCGATGATCCTGCTGGCAGTAAGACGATTGGCCAGAGTCTGGCAATAGGCATCGGCCAGCAGAGGATTTGTTTCTGTGAGTCCACGCCATATCCGCCGCTCCTCTGAAGTCAATTCGTTAACAAACCAGGCGACCTCGGCGCCGGTTATTCCATCCGTTGCCAGACGATCTCTGAGTCGTCCGAGCCAGCGCCTGCGATAAAACATGAGCAGGGTCAAAACCAGGAGACCGACAACCAAACCGAGTCCCATTGAAACAAAAGAGAGGAGCAGATAGACCGCAGCGGAGTCGGTAGTAGCTGCCGCCAGGAAAAGCACAAGGAAGACAACAGGCAAAGGCACGGTAATCAGGACAAAGGAAAGCCACGGAGTCCACTTAAGGATGGTGGCTACCCTTTTGTCCCTCGGCGTGAGCTTTCCTTCTGGTTTTTGAAGCATGCCTTGAAATGTGGAGTCAGCGGTCATGGCGCCTGATCTTAGCGAGTATAACGCACGCTTTGCCAGTTTAGGGCGCGTGAGCGACCGCACTCAGATGTTGATGTTGTATAATCAGACTCAGTTGTTATTTCGAATAGGAGCAGCTATGACGCGAGTTCAAATGCGGCGCGCGATTGCCGGGGTCTTCGCCGTGGTCTTGTTAATATCCCTGGCAGGCGGCGCGAAGAGCGTTCTGGCCCAGTCGCCAAGCGGAACTGTAGGAAACGGCGCCAGCGTTTCAGCCAGACCCGTTACCATTCCCCTCACGATTCGCGTTAAGGGTGCAGTCCCAACCAGCGAACTCGATCTCAAAATCGTAGACTTTACGGTAACCGAAGATGGCGAACCGCAGACCCCGATCTCGATTCGGGCAATGGGGTCCAATTGGCCCCTCAATCTCTTCGTGTTGATCCAGGACGATGTGGTTTCCTCTGTGGGCCTGGAGATAAAACCGCTGGCGGAGTTTATTCGTCGCTTGCCGCGCGGGTCGCGTGTTGCCGTTGGTTATTTACGAACCGGCACATTGCAGGTTCGTCAGAGGTTCACTTCTGATCTAGAAAAGGCGGCGAAGTCTCTACGGCCGCCGGTTGGTTTGGCGAGCACCGCGCCGTACAATCCTTACGTCGAAGTGATTGAGGCGCTCCGACGTTTCGATTCCCAGCCGGCCGGACGAAGGGCCATTCTGTTGGTTTCCGATGGTTTAGATATCTCGCGCGGTTTCGATTTCGGCTCAGGAGGTCAAACACTTGACCTTCAACGTGCGGTCACTCAGGCTCAACAGCGAAGCGTCGCCATTTACGCATTCTTTGCGCCCACAGTAACCTCGTCAGGAAGCACAAGCCTGATTGCGAATGCGCAGAACTCGTTAAAGCGTCTGGCCGACGATACTGGCGGGCGGGCCTATTTCCAGGGCTTCGGCGCGCCGACCAGCTTCGTTCCTTTTATCAAAGATCTGAAAGAGTCGCTGGACATGCAGATCGCGTTGACCTATCTGTCTACGCATCCAGGGAAGGGTTTCCATAAGGTGAAGATCACTTCATCGACACCCGGCGTTGATGTGATTTATCCGTCGGGTTATAGGCGAAACTAATCGTTCGACTCCGCAGCCTCAGGACTATTGGACGCTCGCCGGCAGGAGAGAACCGCGGCGATCAGTGGCAACTGCGAAACCATCTGCGAGGCTGCCAATCATTCCATGGAAATGAATATCGCTTCCTGACAGCACCACGACCACGTCGCCCGCCTGAAATTTAGGGTCATCCATCGCGAAGCGCACGATCACAGCCTGCCCGTTCTGCTGCTCGATCGTCTCATAAGAGAAATTGTCTGCATCGACCACGTAGGTCTGCGAATTATTAGCTGTTCTTTGCTCGTCTGGCACTTATTATCTCCTTGGGAATGGCCCGCTTTGTGTAGCGCAAAAGCTGGGCGCGAATCACGGTGACTATTATTGCTGCGACATCATTATTTCCTAAACGTCGTGGTAGAGCAAACAGGACTTCTTCCACGATGAGATCAGCGGCTAACCACAACTCAGTCTCGACCAAACTATCAGCAACAAAGGAAGAATAAATGGAGAAACTAATCCTTCCGGTGCTTTTGGGCACGAATCGCAAGCTGCGCCAAAGCCGGCACGCGGCGAAATGGTTGATTGGTGAAATTGAAAAGCGCGGCGATATTGAAACGAGACTGTTCGACGCATCTGACTTTGCTTTGCCTCAGGATGATTACGGAACGGGACTCAAAGATCTATTTCCGGAGTGGCGAGATGCTGTCATTCAGGCCGACGGCTTGATCATAGTGTCGCCTGAGTACAATCACGGTTATCCGGGGATTCTTAAATCCATCCTGGACTTGTTGTTGAAGGAGTATATTCACAAGGCCGTGGCCCTTGTCGGCGTTTCATCTGGCCCGTGGGGCGGGACGCGAGTGGTGGAGGCGATGGTCCCGATGGTTAGGGAGTTGGGACTCACGGTAACTTTTCAGGACCTGAACTTTCCGAAGATCCACAAGACATTCAGCGATGACGGCACACTTCTGGATCCGGCTTTCGAAAAAAGGGCGCAGGACTTTCTGGACGAGTTGGTCTGGATGACGCGCGCACTGAAGTGGGGCCGGCAAAACCTACCATCGCGTCATCACCCCAGTTGAGACTAAATCCTAGTTCTTTTGTTGCCGGGGCAAGACGCCGGAGTCTACAGTTTCACCAGTACGCGAGATCACCTGGAAGTAAAGTGAGTCGCCGGCGACTTCCGCGATCATGAAGTGCATATCAGTATCGAATGCCTTAGCGGTTAACGGTGAATTTCGATTTATGTCGCCTTCTCTCAGTCTGCCACCTCCGCCTGAGACAAAATAATAGATGCCTTTTTGCGGCTTGATGCGTTCATAGAAATGATCATGACCGGCCAGCGCAACATTTACTCCGTGCTTAACAAAGATCGGTTCAATGATCTCGCGAAGCTGCTTTTCAGAACCATGCTTTCCGCCAGACGAATACGGAGGATGATGAAAGAAACAAATCTTCCACTCGGATGTGTCCTTTGCTAACTCACTTTCCAGCCATTCGATCTGACGCTTATCCATGTAGGTACTGTTCAGCGCATAGAAGGCCACATTACCTTTCGTGAAACGGTAAAACTCTTTGCCATTCATGTTGAAAGGTTCGTAGTTAATCTGGGTTGTTTCGTCGTGGTTGCCGAGTGAAGCGTAGAACTTAACTTTGTTATCGAGTAACGTCTGGTATGCCCGCTCAAATTTGTTTTCGTAGTCTTTCGGCTTTTCCCCACCGTACATGTTGTCACCAAGCATTACCACAAACGCGAAGGGAAAGATCGCGTGATACTTTGCCATCATTGCGCCGACCTCATATTGCTTGGCGGTTCCGGAACCCGTGTCGCCGATGATTGCAAAGCGGACTGAGCCGTCTTTGAGCGGTAGGGCCAGTTTCAACCCGGAAGTGGCGGCCGAGATGGCGTTGGACTCTTTGCTAACTCCTGCGCAAAACCTGTTCGGGGGAGAGTAAGGACTTGCATTAGAGCGGTGACAGTCACAAACGCGACTATCAGTGTCAGACCAGCACTCTTTCTCATCGTAATTCTCATATCTCCTCAGGCGACTAAGGCAGTGCATTCAGCATGTAATCGAGTATCAGGCCGTTCTCTTTATCGATAAGCAGCATGTGACGACCAACGAAACGATAATTCAATTCCTTTGGTAGCTCCGGAAGTTTCAGTAAAAGCGTAGGAGGAACTGCTGAGACCTCTTTTGTCTCGGGATAAGGATAGTTGACCTTCAGCGGAACGCCCGAAGTCTCGGCGTCAAGAATGGCCTCCTTAACTTCACCACGGTCCTGTCCCTTGAACTCGTTTCGGATCATCCTGCGTAAGTACTCTCCAGAGTCGGCCGTGAAAAGTGTCGCCCGGTTTTGCGCCTGCACGAGCAGCTCGAACGCCTTCTTCCAAGGCTTTCTTGTGCGACGTAATTTGTTCGGGCGTACTGTCTTTCGAGAGCTTTTGAAGTTTGCTCTCAACGCCATTTCGCAATTTCACGTAGGCCTTCGCCCGAGTGATGAAAGCCGCGACAGTATTTCGATCCGCTACGGATGCAGGAGTACTTGTCGGCAGCTTCTGCGCTAAGGCAACATTCGGCGGTGGTATACACAAAGGCGAACTGATGCCAGAAGGCATCCGGCGCTCAACAGAAAACTGCATTGCCTACTTAATTTAGATTTCATTACCCTTTACGAAACAGCAAGGGCGATGCCAGCACGACGCGGCAGGTCGAATTCGGCTTTTACTCTGTATTTACACCAAAGTTGGACGACGCTACCGGATGCGGAGTGATAGAGGCGGTCCAACGTGTATGCGAAACATATGAGTGTAGGAATTCGGGACGTGACTCACGCGAGGAACCTTGTGAAAGGAATTCGACTTGACGGCCTTGACCTCAAGCCGAGTTGAGCCGAGGTGTAAAGGGGTGATGAAAAATCTGGGGCGGCTAGAGGGATTCGAACCCTCGACCTCCTGAACCACAATCAGGCGTTCTAACCAACTAAACTATAGCCGCCACAAGGCGTAACCTTTGAGATGTAATGTCCCTGGCAGGGCTCGAACCTGCGGCCCTCTGCTTAGCATCCAGCATCAGGCTTTCCCTGACCGCCTGTCGTCGTAACAGGTTTGCTGGCTGGACTATATCTTGGACATCACAGTCCCGACCCGTATAGTCTCTGAGGAGCCCCCAAACGCCTTAACTCAGACGAGAGAGGTTTCCTGCGGATTACCCAATCCTCATGGATTGTTACTCGAATTACGAGTACCAGAGGCTCTAAGGGCGTCCCCGCATATGGGGCCGTCCACTCAATGGGTTCTTCGTAAACTCTTCCCCATTGAGGCTCCAACAAGGCAGATGCTCTATCCACTGAGCTACAGGGACAAATGTCTGGCGCCGCATGTTAGCACGGAGTGAACCGTCACGGTCAACCCGGCGTTTTATCGGAAAAACAAAAGAGATCGCCCCAGCAGGGGCGACCTCTTTTGATAGAATTTTCAGGATCTGGACTTAGGCTGCCTGAGTTTGCTGTTCTGTACCTTCAGCGAAAACTCGACGACCATTCACGGCGTCGTCGATGATTTCCCTAACGGCTGATGTATCAGGATTCACGTCCATTCGATCGCAAGCTCTCAAATGGCGGATAATGCCTTCGGTGGCAATCTCAAGCGCCACTCCACCCAGCTTCGAATAACGTCTTGCCTGAATATGGTCAATTCTTAGAATCCGCTCGTCCAGCGGCAAATGTCTATTGAAAGTCACGATTACTCTTTCTCCTCCGAAAAAACCGCAATGCGGCCGTTTTAATTACTAATTTTAGATGCCTCGGTAAACCACGAGGATGCAGATCCGTTGCATTTAGAAACATTTCCCGATCACGTCGGTACACTGTTCCGAACGTTCAGTTTTTAGGGGATCAGCAAAACATCGGATTCTACCTGAGTTCACTGGAAAACTCCAGAACTTTTTAGTCAGTCGAGGGCGAAAAAGGGGCGGGACTCGGCTGCGGTCGCAAATAGAAGGGCGGGAACCTGCGCGACACAGCTTTATTGGAGTACCAAGCGTAAGCGCCGCCCTCGTTCACCGAACATGAACTGGGGGCGGCGCATTAACGTTAGTCCAAAAACTGGGACGATTGCGTTATTTCTTGGGTAAAACTGTATCTTTCATACCTTTGCCGACGCGGAATTTCAGCGTTGTCTTGGCAGGTATTTGAATGGTTTCGCCTGTCGCGGGGTTCCTGCCCTCGCGTGCTTTTCGTTCGGACTTCACGAGCTTACCGAAGCCCGGCAGTACGAATTCACCGTTTGAAGTCACTTCTCGCGAAGCGAGATTGTAAAGTTCGTCGAAAAATTCTTTCACCTGGCCGCGCTTCATGCCCGTTTTCTCGGCAAAGTGATTGAAAACCTCAGATTGAGTCATGCGCTTTCTGCCTGTCGCCGCTTTAGTCGCCATAGTCTAGTGTAAAACCTCCGAATGAGACTTGAATTGAAAAACTGTTCGGCATTCATATATCACACTCAAGGACCAAAGTCTCGGAAAATTGTAGATTTCTGGCCGTTTTTGTCAAAAAAAGTCGCTTAATCGCCTCCCGGGAGTAAATAACGTTCGGTGAAAGCCGCGAGACGGTCGTTAGTCTGTCCTCTGGAGGACCGAAAAACATTTTCCTCCCAGAAACCAAGCTAACGAAAATCCTGCACTTGACTGGCAGCCGCAGGCATCATATGTTCCGCTTCGAAGAGACTAAATAAGCTCGACTCGCATCCACGTGAGGCATGTGCGAGGAATCCAATTCAGCGAAAACCAACGATTTGCGTGGGGAATAACCGGGTCCCACGCCAATTGCGTTCAAAATGAAAGTAATTCTCACCATCTGCGTGCTCCTAATCTCAATTCCATCGCTGGTCAGCGCGCAGCGCGGCGTCAAACAACCGCCGTCTTTGACCAGGGCGCAAACCAGGGAAGCCGAAAGGCTGCTCTCTGATTTGGGCTACTGGACAGGCGCCGTGGACGGAATATTTGATTCGGGCACCCGAGCGGCACTAGTCGCCTTTCAGAAGTGGGAAGGCCTTCCGGTGAGTGGCCGCTTGACGCTCGCCGAACTCGAGGAGATTCGCGCCGGCGACATGCCTACGGCGAGGGAGCCCGGATACCCGCATGTCGAAGTGGATGTCGATCGCCAAGTATTGTTACTGATCAACAAAGAGGGGCCCGTAAAGGTGTTACCTGTCTCGACTGGCAGCGGCAAACCATTTATCGACGAAGGTCAGAATAGTATCGCTTACACACCTCGAGGCAGGTTCATTGTCTACGACAAGACACCGGGTTGGGAAAAGGGTTCGGCTCGATCGATGTATTACTCAAACTACATCAGCGGCGGCGTGGCGATTCATGGAAGTCCAAACGTTCCATTCCACCCCGCGAGCCATGGTTGCATCCGGATACCTCTGTTTGCCGCTCGCGAAGTGAGCAATCTTTTGTCGTTGGGAACGATCGTGCTGGTTTACGACAAGGTCTCATTCGTCTCGGCTAAGGCCTGGGCAGAAAACCCAAAACTGAAACCTACGAGTAGCGAGTAGTCACCTGATTGGGTCGTCCTGAAACTTCACATCTACCTCTCCCGTCTTTTCTACTTAACCTCTTTTCGTTACCCGATCACGCTGCGGCACAACAGATGCCATAGTCGTCCCCGACAGGGCGAATGGTCGCCGCTGCCTGTGAACTGGGGCGATCTGGATGGGCACTTCGTCTTAGCCCCGCCAGAATTCCCCTGCCGCCCTCGAAGTTCTACCTGAAAGACGCCGAGGCAAAATGAGCCCTGAGTGCAGCATTCGCCGCCGTGGATGACTCGGTCCAAAACCGCGTGGCCCCCCTTCTTCACATGACTAACCCTTTTCTGCCACAAACCTTTGTGCCACCCACCGACTTGTTTCCGGCGGCTCAGGCCTTTCCCCCGGTTTGCTCTGAGGGGGAAGAGGAACCTTCAGACCGTCGGATATTAATTGTTGATGATGAGCGGAGCATTCGTGAAATGTTTGCTCAGTGGCTAGCCGACAACTTCACTTGTCGGACGGCAGCTTCAGCTGACGAAGCCCTGGCCATTCTGGCTGAAGAACCCCAGGCGCTGGTTATTTCAGACATGATGATGCCTGGCCGAAACGGAGTTGAGCTGCTTCGCGAAGTTACGACCCGGTATCCCGGCACGGCCGTGATCATGGTGTCGGGTGTGGATCGCCCGCAACGAATGCGGGACGCGTTGCGGCTCGGTGCGTTTGATTACTTGATCAAGCCCTGTGAAATGGATGTCTTGACGCTGTCGGTCGAACATGCGCTCGAGCGCCGCGCACTTCAGCGGACCGCTAACGTCTATAGACAACATCTGGAGAGTCAGAACAACGAACTGGCACAGCAGAAAGCAGAACTCGAACGACTACAGGCACAGATGGTCCACAATGAAAAAATGGCCAGTCTCGGACAGTTATCCGCCGGGGTTGCGCACGAGTTAAACAACCCGGCCGGCTTTGTCTTTGGCAATATGGATCTTCTCCAGGAGCACATTGTCCAACTTGGGAAGCTGCTCAATGTCTATGACCTACTCACCCTTTCGCCAGACTCTTCAAGGTCAGTCCTGAAGGTGAAAGATGAGATCAACTACGACCTCCTGATGACCGACCTCAGCTCAATCGTGGCGGATTGTCGCGAGGGAGCGCAACGAATATGCGACGTGGTGAAGAACCTCCGTCTTTTTTCCAGGCTCGATGAGGCCGAACTCAAGCACGTCGATATCCATGAAGGTATTGAATCAACGCTGAGGCTGTTGTCTCGCTATTACAGTTCCGGGCGACTGCAGCTGCGCAAAGACTATGGTGAGTTGCCGCGCGTCACTTGTTATGCGGGACAGTTGAATCAGGTTTGGATGAACCTCCTGGTAAATGCAGCGCAGTCAGTGATTGAGAATGGCGAAGTAAAAATAACGACGGAAGTGGATGATGATTCGGTGGTCGTAACAATCAGTGATACCGGGAAAGGTATTCCGGAGGAAGAGCTTTCTCGAATTTTCGATCCCTTCTTCACTACGAAACCCGTAGGCGAAGGCACTGGACTCGGGTTGTCAATTTCCTACGGCATCATCGAGCGCCATGAAGGAACGATAACAGTCAAGAGCACTTTGGGAGTTGGCACAACGTTTCGGGTGCGTATTCCCGTTCGCAAGTTAGAAGATGTTTCATGCACAGCTAAATAGATCGAGGAGACAAATGGTAATGACTCACAAACTTTTGATAGTCGACGACGAAGTCGCAAATTTGCGGTTGCTTCAGCGACTATTTTCACCAGCGTTTACCTGCCTGACGGCTTCCTCAGGCATGGAGGCGATCCGTCTAATTGAGCTGCACGATATTGCAATCATCATCACAGACCAGCGCATGCCGATGATGACAGGGCTCGAGCTGCTCAAGCGCACGGCAACCTTGCGTCCCCACATGGTGCGCATACTCCTGACCGGGTACACCGACGTCGAGGCGCTAGTGGAGGCCATAAATTCAGGACTTGTTTACATGTACGTATCTAAGCCCTGGAACAACGACGATTTAAAACTTCGCGTCAGCCGAGCTTGTGAACACTATCTTAAGATCAAGAAGAGCCACGCGCTCGCCGATGGCAACAAACGCCTGACGCAACGTCTCGGTGAGATCAAGCTGAGTGTCGTGGATGCATTGTCGGAGCTGAACCGTATCGGGGATGAGCATTCGTATGAACACGCCGTCAGAGTCCGCAACTGCGCAATGCTGATCGCTGAAAAGATGGGTATAGGCGACGAACAAAGACAAGACATTGGAATCGCCGCCTTGTTACACGACATCAATCCAGTCGACGCGTTCAGAAAGAGCACGACGGTAAATCGAGAGTCGCCGCTTTCAGTCAGAGCAGAAGCGAGGTTGGAGATTGAAGTAAAGCTGCTCAACGCAATTCCTGAACTCGCAAACGTAGCCGAAATTATCAGCTGCAACACCGAGAACTATGACGGCACTGGTTCCCCTCGTGGATTGCTGGGAGATCAGATTCCAATGGCCGGCCGCATTCTCCGCCTCGCGGACGAATACGATCTAATGGTCCTTCCGAAGGCGAGCGCGCCGATGACCCATAGCGAAGTGATGAGATTTCTAACGCAGCGAGCAGGGAAGCAATTCGATCCTGCGGTTCTCGCAGTCTTGTCTCAACTTGCGCCTAACGACATTAATGCACATCACGAAAAGGACGTTCATTTCGGCGATACTGCCAAACTTCAACAAGCTCTGGAATTGGGTGCTCATAGTCAGTCGGGCGAACCTTTGCCTGGCATTGGGTCGTTGATCCAGATCGTCGATGAAGCCGTTATCGTATGAAAAATAATAGGACAAGAGAGAGATTTGAAGTGAGCATCACAGCCCGCCTTTATGGGACCTCGAGCCACCACGAGATCCGCATTAGTGACTTGTCTGAGAGCGGATGTTATGTGGATTCGATTGCTGAAGTGTCTGTGGGCGAATCGCTGCTGATCAGAATTCTTGTTGCCGAAGGAGAGTGGCTCGAGCTGGAGAGCGTCGTGGCCCATATCTCTCGGGGGATGGGTTTCGGCGCACGTTTTGTGCGTCTTGATGACCATCTGCAGGCGAGTATCCTGTCATTGATTCATCGCGCGAACCCGAATATCCAACAGGATCCGAAGGGCTCCTGGCGACTTGGAAATATTGAAGCCTCAGACCATGAAGTCGATAATCGGGACAACTCACTGTCAGCGATGGAGAACCCTCTGAATAGTCACCTCATCATAAACCACCAAAAATCGAGGTGGATCCACTAACCAGCGAAGCCGTTCCTGACCGCGAGCTCGGCTTGCCGTCGACGGCATGGTGATTTCGCTTTACAACGCCGAAGCGAGTGTTAGACGCGTGACTTAAGTTGTGGATCGCACAAACGGAAGGCGCCAAGTTCTGGCTGCAAGTGGTGACAGAACTGAAGAACCGGGGCGTAACCGACATCTTTATCGCCTGCGTTGACGGATTGAAGGGCTTCCCGGAAGCGATTGAGAGTGTCTTTCCGCAGACTGAAGTGCAGTTGTGCATCGTGCATCTGGTGCGGCACTCGCTCAACTATGTGGGCTGGAAACAGCGCAAGGAAGTGGCCCGGGACCTGAAGCTGATTTACACGGCGGCGACGGACTTGGAAGCCGAGCAACGACTGGCGGATTTCAGCTTGAAGTGGGACGCTAAGTTTCCCATGATCGCGAAGTCATGGCGCGCCAACTGGACCCGTGTGATTCCGTTCTTCGCGCATCCGCCGGAGATTCGGAAAATCATCTACACCACCAACGCCATCGAGTCGCTGAACATGTCGCTGCGCAAGGTGACCAAAGCGCGCGGCTCGTTTCCCAACGACGAGGCCGTTAGCAAACTGCTCTACCTGGCGCTGCGCAACATTGCGAAAAAGTGGACCATGCCGGTTCACGCCTGGAAGGACGCGCTCAACCGCTTCGCCATCATCTACGAAAACCGGCTGCCGGCGAGCTAGCCCAAGGGCCGCGACAAAATGAACTTGCAAAAACAAAACCGGGCTATGGAAACCGTGGAAAAACAAACTGCGTTTCCCACCGTTCCCACAGCCCCTACTGCTGCTGATAAATCAAGATGAAAAGCAGTCAACCAAAAACAAGAGACGATCGTTTACACAAAATCCTTGACGCTACCGATGCGATCGTGAGACACGGCGTTCTTGACGATCGGATGTCGTTCATCCAAAAACCATTCTCGCTTGATCTCTTCGCTCCTAGAGTAAGCGAAATGTTGCAGCAGCCATCACCATCGCCGGCTTGAGCCTCGTTTTCTCAAACTGCTGGCACAAGTACTGCAAAGAAGCGAACTGGGTGGCTTGACGTGCTTGCTGAAGCATTTCGAGGTGTTTCGACACGGCCAATCCTCCTCAGTCTGTTCATTTATCCACAGTCTCGCTTCGTCAATTCAGCTCAACTTCGAGCCATAAAGTGACCCCGAATAGAGGTCATGGATTTCCTCCGCAGCGCACAAATCTCCAGTAAGCCAACCCTTCATGAATCCAAAGATTTCAGCAAAGACGAATGTTCAGGCTCCGGCGCCTCAGCCTCTGACCCCGATGAACGGTGTGATCGGAATGACAGGATTGCTCCTGGATACGCATTTGAATGAAGAACAGCGAGACTTTGCTGAGACCATTCGCGCCAGCGGTGATTCTTTACTAACGATCATTAATGACATTCTCGATTTCTCGAAGATTGAAGCCGGTAAACTTCAAGTTGAAACTCTCGATTTCGATTTGCTCAATGCCGTGGAAGGTGCTGTAGAACTTTTGGCCGAGCGCGCGAGAGAGAAGCACATTGAGTTCGCGTCGCTGATCTACAGCAGCGTAAACACGAAACTTCAGGGAGATCCAGGACGGCTGCGGCAGGTGTCAACTAATCTGCTGGGTAACGCCATCAAATTTACGGACCACGGTGAAGTAATCTTCCGTGCGGAAGCTGAATCCGAAACTGATACCGACACTGCTATTCGCTTCAGCGTGAGCGATACCGGGATCGGTATCAACGAAGCGGCACAACAGAGCGTCTTTCAAGCGTTCACCCAGGCAGATGGCTCCACCACACGCAAGTATGGAGGCACCGGACTAGGCCTGGCGATCTCAAAGCAGTTGGTTGAGTTGATGGGCGGCGAGATTGGCCTAAACAGCGTCCCGAGCGAAGGCTCGACCTTTTGGTTCACTGCGAGGTTTACCAAACAATCCTGTCCTACCGTCGACACCGCTGAGTCTGAGGTCAGCATCAACGGACTGCACGCACTCGTAGTTGATGACAATAGGACGAACAGGAAGATACTGGGTCACCAGCAGAGATATTAGGGCGGACCTTTCGCAACTCCGACGTTGAGGCGCGAATCGGCGGCGACGAGTTTGCAATTCTTGCGCAGAACGCTTCCGACAATGAAACCAGCATTTTATTGTCGATCGCCTCGAAGAAAACTTTCGCGCATTCAACGCTCAAAGAAGTCGACCTTATCGGCTGTCGTTAAGCATGGGCGCGGTGTTGGTCGATCCCAGCAGTAATTTGAGCCTCGACGATTTGATTTGTAAGGCGGACGAGGCCATGTATGCGCACAAACGCAGCAAGAAGTCGTGGGGCGGCGCATTGGCCGAAGACAGTCCACTGCCGGGACGAATTACCCGCTACCCACTCGAAAGCAAGTTAAATTTTTAGCTTTTGTTGGACCACAAACTCAAGGCCGCCGGCGGTGGCGGCCCTTACTCTGTCACTGAAAGAGCAAAACGCCGCTGCAGCCAGCGGCGTTTTGTTATCGAATGTGATGGTCGGGGCGAGAGGATTCGAACCTCCGACCTCTCGGTCCCAAACCGAGCGCACTACCAGGCTGTGCTACGCCCCGAGCTCAGCCTCAATGTATTTGCAGGCCGGCATGCATTCTAGGTGGCGGTGCGGGGAGGGTCAAGTTGGCTTCAAAAACTCTGTGAGAAACGATCGCATTGCTGAGAGTGCTTTAGCGCGATGACTCAGCCTCGCTTTGACTTCTGGTGACAGCTCG
The DNA here is from genome assembly GCA_963724185.1 of Pyrinomonadaceae bacterium. Lineage (GTDB taxonomy): Bacteria > Acidobacteriota > Blastocatellia > Pyrinomonadales > Pyrinomonadaceae > PSRF01. Next base: position 2,962,226 of record CAVRTN010000004.1, read on the forward strand.
CCAAACGTCGCGTCATAACCCGTGGGAATAAAAGCGGGATCATAGCCAAAGCCGCCCGTGCCCCGGGGCTCGGGTGCGATCTTGCCTTCACACATTCCCTGCGAGATGTTGAAAACTTTTGGAGCGGTTGCCGGCAAGTCGTCTCTGTTTGCTGGCCTTCCTGAGAGTGCTACGCAGCAAACAAAACGAGCGGCGCGCTCATTCTCCTGATACGCCGATAACTGCTGCAAGAGTTTGTTGGTCCTATCAACGTCTGTCGCGTCCTCACCGCCAAAACGTGCCGACAGCACTCCGGGTTTTCCGTCAAGAGCGTCAACTTCAAGGCCGGAATCATCGGCCAGCGCGTAAAGCCCTGTCTGACTCGAATAACCTACGGCTTTCAAGACTGCATTTTCTTCATAGGTCTTACCTGTTTCCTCGACCATGAAAGTATTTGGAAAATCCGTGAGGTATCGTGGTGTGATCGGCAAGCCGCGTAAAGCTTCCTCGATCTCCCGTATTTTGCCGCGGTTATAGGTGGCGATTAATAGATCCAAAGTAGTGGTCCAAACTGATTAAGGTGTTGACGGAGAACGGTTGGCCGGGATTAACAGCGGCAGTAACGTGCTGAACTGGCCCATCGGAGAAACAGTTGTTCGTTCGATCCCGCGCTCGCCCAACGTCGTTTCGGTGGCAGCGTAAGGCAGTTGATTGAGCAGCTGGTCCATACGATTGCGTGGCGCTGGCGCCAAACGTTGTGCCGCGAGAGCCGCCGAAAAGAAATTCCTTACCCGGTCGCTGTCGTCAGTGTAGGTCAATATGTTTGCAGAACTAGTTAGCGGCGCGAACATGGTTACTCTTTTGAGTTTGTCAGGTTCCAGATTTGAAACTCCAGTGTTCAGGATTTGCGCATACTTTAGAACGTCTGGCGGCGAGCCCATCACGATAAAATCTTTTACAAAACTTGCTGCAGACTCTCCGTCATTGTTTACCAGAATTTCAACCTCGCTGGTTGAAGACTTAGTTGATCTCAGTCGCATCGTTTTTGCCAGAACTGCGCGCAGCTTTGCTTCATCCCTCACCCGCGCCACGAGCAGGGAACGCTCGGCATTCTGGTCCTGGCGAAAAGTTATGATTTCAGCACTGATCATTGAAAGGAAACTCTCAGGGTCGTCTATGCCATAAGACCGGAGAGACGAGTTAAAGAGAGAAGTGAACACGACGGACGAAAGGGCGTCAATTTGCGAGGAAATTGAACTCTTCATCGTTTGCCAAACACTAATCGGATTCTCAAATTTGTAAAATGTGATCGAGGAAATATCAGCAGGAACGACTCGCTCCATTTCAGTGCTGACCTTGCCGGAAGTAAAAGCAGGCTTAAGCCGCGCCAGTACCTGAGGCTGCAGCGAAATCAAGAAGCGATCCTCGATCCCCGTTTTGTAGGGACGCGAGGTCCAACCAAGGCTACCAAAAACTTTCGAGGCGCCACTTGTGACCAGGCGTTGAAATTCAGAATTGACTGGAGCTCTGCCCATCAACAACGGCACGCCGATGGATAACAGTTTCGGGCTGTTGCCGGGCGGAACATAACCAAAAGTCAGAGCGTCGTTTCCCCTGAGTTCGAAGCGTATCCGACTCAGTTCGGCATCCTCTTTCAAGCTGGGTGCCCGTCCTTGCCTTACCGCTAGACAACTCTGCACAGCACGACGCGTGTTGCCGATTACAACGAGACTGCCGGCTACAACCACAACGATTTGGCGCGTGCCGTCTGGCGAAACCCATTCGTTAAAGTCTAATCCGTCGATGTTCGTACTGCGCAGATCGGCCTTTCCGTAAGTTAACTCCGCAAGCTTTCTGGCGGCATTATCTACGACTGGCCGGATCCGCCGCTCGCTGGTTTTTGTCTCGATAATCAGGGCACCCTCCGGCCTGATCCGGAGCGTATCCGTGTCCTCCGTCGCACCCAAGTCTGTAACTACGACGGCCACTTGGGAGCGCGCCAGAATTACCGATTCGACCGGGCCGATACCCGTCCAGGCTACAAAGTGCTGTATCCAGGAGCTTTGCAGAGGCGACCGTTGGGTTCCTGCCAAGTCGTCAACGAGCTTCCAGGCATCGGTGTTTTGTAAGGCTTGCGCAATTTTTGCAGGGCTATTTGCTTCGAGGTAGAGGAGTGAATTGGATGGGGCATACGCCGCCATGTCTACCTGGCGCGGCTTCACCCACCACAACCAGGCTGCAGCGATGACAAACAGGCCTATTAGAAAGACCAGTAACCCTCGGCTCCGCTTCATTGCGCGCATCCTAACCCCGCCGTTCGGTTGGGAGCAAGGCTAACGTTTCCTATTATTTATCCAGGAAACTGCGCGAACGAATTCCAGGAACGTTTACTATTGCTTGCAAATTCTACCTAGTGGACCCTGCAACGGGTGGGTTAAACATTGGCAAAATAGAAGTTGACAATGTTTACCACGGTAGGTTAGTCTGCTTGTGCGTTGGTGGTGACAGTTTGCTACCGACAGGATCCTTGCCTCTAGTTTCTCCCGCCTTTGGTTTTGCGAAGGCCTGATTCCACCGAAAAATAGTGGTCGTTCAGTTCCGAAGGTCTACGACTGCGACTTCGCCTGCGCTCACACACTCCTAAGACAACACCTGCTGTCACACCCCGAGGATTTGATCTTGAAAAACGACATCACCCCGACTCCCATACGATTCGTCAGAAGCCGGTCAACGAGAGCAATGAAAGCTCGCGCCCGCCTACGTCAACAGCACAGAATTCGATCTCTCTTCAGTGCGAGGAATAAATAGATCATGTTCAAAAAAAGCATCGGTAAGAAGAACCTGGTTGGCTTGGACATAGGTTCGAGTTCGGTTAAGGCGGTCGAACTGCAGAAGAAGGGAAGCATCCTTCACTTGGTGAACCTGGGGTTCGAAAATCTTCAGTCGGACACCATCGTCGACGGCCAAATCATGGAGCTCAACAACGTATCCAACGTGATCACGAGCATCTTCAACGAGCACCAAATCAAAACCTCCAAGGTCGCCGCTGGAGTCAGCGGGCATTCGGTGATCGTCAAGAACATCGTCCTGCCGCAGATGAGCGAAGACGAACTTCAGGAATCCTTCAGCTGGCACGCTGAGGAGCATATCCCTTTTGATATCTCCGATGTGAACCTTGATTACCAGGTGACCAGCAGTTCCTCTGACACGCTGAACGTATTGATGGCCGCGTGCAAGAGCGACAAGATTGCCAACGTCAAGCAAGCGATTCAACTCGCCGGCAAGCAACCGGTGGTAATCGATGTCGACGCTTTCGCGTTGCAGAATTGCTACGAGCTCAACTACCAACCGAAGCCCGGTGAAGTGGTAGCGCTGCTCAACATCGGCGCCTCCACAATGAACATCAATATCCTGAACGGGATCCGCTCAGTGTTCGCGCGCGATGCTTCAGTGGGTGGCAGTCAATATACGAGCCTGCTGCAAAAGGAACTCGGCCTCTCCTTCGAGCAAGCTGAATCGGTGAAACGCGGTTTCCCGCTCCCTGAAGGCATTGAGCCACGGCCCATCCAGCCCATCATCGAGACTGTCTCGGACATCCTCGCATTGGAAATAAGAAAGACGATGGACTTCTACAGGGCCACGGCGGAAGAGAGTGAAGAAGCAATTCAGAAGATACTGATATCCGGCGGCGGGTCGAAACTCCCTGGTCTGCCTGAGTATCTGGCGAAGCGTTTTGAAATACCCGTCGAATTGTTTGATCCATTCCGCCAAATTCAGGTGGACGGTAGAAAGTTTGATCCAGATTACATGAAAGAGATCGTCCCCGACATGGCGATTGCCGTCGGTCTCGCCTTGAGAGGAGTGGAAGCGGCATGATCAAAATAAACTTGCTTGAATCTATAACGGACAGGCCCACTGGCGTAGCGCTAGTGGAATCCAAAGTGGCCAGTCCCAGGGCGCAAACGCTCCTGCTCGCCATTACTGTCTTCAGTCTGTTGGTTCTTGGCGCGGGTTACGACTATGTAAACGCAAAATCGAACCGCGAGACGGCCCAGCGCGAAGTTGAGAACCAGCGCCGCATCAATTTGCAAATGCTGGCGGTGAACAAGGAACAGGCCGAGCTGGAAAAGAAAGCCCAGGACGTGCAGGGACGCATCGACGCGATCAAAAACCTGCGTCAGTCGCAACAGGGACCCAGCGCGGTGCTTCGAGATATCAAAGCGCGGTTCGACAGTGTTCCCGGTCTCTACCTGATGAGCCTGGAACAGAAGGACGGCGAGTTGACCATCAAAGGCATTTCGCCGAATGAATACTCGGTCACGCGTTTCGGCCAGAGCCTCGAGTTTTCGTCCGGGTTGTTTTCGAATCTAAACATCGAAACCCAGCGCGAAGAGCTTGGGACCAAGGTGGTCGACAAGGATGCTGCGCCGACGGATGTAGTCCTACCGAAGGTTGAAGTTATTGCCTTTACGGTGAAGTGCTCATACGCCAAACCTCAAGCTCAAGCTGCCACTCAGACCGCTCCTGCTCAGGTAGCAAAGAAACAGTAGCCCGCCATATAACCCGCCATTCAATTGGGGGAAGGAACTCAAAGAGATGAAAATTGGTAATATTCAAACAATGCCCTGGTACCTGCGCCTGGCTATGTTCGTAGCAGTAGCCGCAGTGATGTATGCGGGTTTCTGGTACTTCGTCACCAAGCCGACGCGCGCGGAAACCAAAGCTCTCAACGATGAAATTGCGCAGCTCCTGCCAAAAAACGCGCAAGCCCAAATTGCGTCGCAGAGACTCAGCGAGTTTCGTGCTCTTTATAAGACCCGCGAAGAAGAGTACGAAGAATTGAAAGCGTTGCTTCCTGAGCAGCGTGAGCTGACCATGGTTTTACAGGGTGTTCAGGATCGCGCGCGCAGCAACGGTTTGAGGTTGCGTGAAGTTTCTTCCCAAGGAAGACGTCACCGAAGGAAACTACAGCGGCAAGAAAATCGAAGTTAGTGTCACAAGCACTTTCGCTTCGCTGCGTTCCTTCTTTGATCACCTGGCTCGTTATCAGCGCATAGTTTCGGTAACAAATTTCAAAGTTACTCAGGTGGAAAAGCAGACGTCACGCGGCACAGTCGACGCCACGTTTGACCTGACTGCCTACTACGTCTCCGCCGAAAAACTTCAGAAGCCGGCCGCAACGCAGCCTGCCGCACCCAGTGCAACGGCACCGAAGGCTGCTCAATAGCTAATCCCCATTTCTCTAACGCTCTTCAGGAACTAATCATCATGAACCTAAAAACGAAAAACTTACGAAGCGGATTTGCTGTCTTGCTTCTGGCTTCAGGCTTGTCGGTCAGTGGCTCAGTTCTAACGGCCGGTGCTCAGGAAAAGACTGAGACCAAGCCTGCGCCAACGCGCACAGGCTCCGGCGGACGCGATCCTTTCAAGAAATTTGAAATGCGCGTTCCAGTCGTGAGAAAGAACTCTGTGGTTGCGCCGCCTTCAGTCCAGGAGCGCATCGAGCAGTACAAGGCGCAAAAGCAAACTGCCATGCAGGCACGCATTGCTGCGCCAAAGCCGACCACCGCGTTTCTCCTGAGCGAAGTTCAGGTAGTAGGAATCTCGCGCTCACCTCGTGGATACGCTGCTATCGTCGAAGCGACGCCGATCAAGTTGGCCTACGTTATTTATCCGGGCGAGCGTTTCTACGACGGCCAGTTAGTAGCCATCGAAGACAACCGTCTGGTGTTTCGTCGCGAAACTGTTTTCTCAAACGGCAAGCGCGAACGTTCAGTTGAACTCAAGCCTCTTCGACAAGCCAATACCGTCGACACTTTTGCCGCTGCGAAAGCGGTACCTGCTAACTCTGCAGCCACGGAACCGGAAAAGAAACCGGAAGACAAGGCTGCCAAGCCCGAATAGTTTCCTGGTTTCGAACTGCAGTAATGGTTCGAAATTCCTTCCACGCGTAACTGACGCTTAGCCTGATTCAAGAGTCCAGCTACGCAGTTTGACAATCAACCCCCGGATGAGCCGCGTTGTGCGGCGCGCGCTTCTGTTAACAGCAAGAGCGTAGCGCGTGGCGGTCGAGTCCAACAATTCCCTTAAGGAGGGAAACGATGGTTTACCAGTCTCTAATAACCGATGCCATGAAGAGGACTACGCTCGTCCTGGTACTCATGCTTTGCAGTGGGAGCATCCTGCCTGCAATCGCGAAAATTAATGATGCGCCTGACGGCGATGCGCCTGCGGCAGTTGTCAAAGTTGACGAGCCGGTGGCGCAACAGTCGCCATCGCCTGTGCCAATGTCGACCGCCCGGCAGCACTGCATCGCAGTCACAACAGGGACGCCAATATGGTCACCCTGGTTTTGTTGGCGAACCGATTAACTTGAACGTCGTCAATGCCGACATTCGCGACATCCTCAATTACATCACTGAGCAATACAGTGTGAACTTCGTAATCGACTCTTCGGTCGGAGCGGTTCCGGTAACAGTGAACGTGCAGGAAGTACCCTGGAACGTAGCGCTGGATGCAGTGTTGAAAGCGAATCGGTTGGGAATCGAATCCGACGGGAACATCCTGCGGGTTGCGACAACCGAAGTGCTTTCAAAGGAATCAGCGACGCAGAAGGTGATCAACGAATCACGCCTCGACGCCTCGCCACTCGTTACCGAGTTCATTCGTTTAAACTACGCCCGCGCTTCAGGCACCCTGGCCCAGGCTGCCGGCTCAACCGGAGCCTTCTCCGGCGGCGCCACGAATCTTAGCTTTAGTGGTGGTGCTGGTGGTGATGCGACCGGTGGAAGCGGCGACCAGGGTCTGCTGCCGATCATCTCGCGTCGTTTGTCACGTCGAGGTTCAATCGAAGTTGACGGACGCAGCAACACTCTCATCGTCACCGACGTGAAAGAAAATATCGAAGCGATTCGTCAGCTCACTGCGATTCTGGATCAGCCGGAACCGCAAGTTGAAATCGAAACGCGAATCGTAATCGCTCAGCGAAACTTTAGCCGCGACCTTGGCGCCCAGCTTTCAGCCGGCGTGCTAAATCTCGGTCGTGGTGGTTTGGCCAACATCTCATCGCTGCCGTCCACTAGTGGAACGGGTGGCACCGGTGGTTCAGGCGGCTCCGGATCTGTGCAGAGTGGTACTAATCCGTTTGGTGTGTTTGGCGGCCTGGACGGAACCAGTCAGCCTCTTGGCTCACTTGGAGCGGCCGCTGCCAGCACCGTAATTGGTTTGACGACGGGACTCTTCGGCACTGCGCAAATCAGCGCCCTAATCACCGCCGCAGAAACCAGAGGCGAGGCCAAGACCATTGCCACGCCTCGCGTCACGGCCTTGAACAATCGACCAGCTCAGATCGAGAGTGGTTCGCAAATTCCAGTGCAGACTACGCAAGCAGCCAGCGGGACCGCAGTGGTCACGACCACGTTCGTTTCCGTTCCATTGCGCCTTTCGATCACTCCGCAGATTACCGACGTAGGAACAGTTATCCTGCGCGTCACGATTGAAAACAATACCATCAACACCGGCATTGCAGTTGGCGGCGTCCCCGGCATCGACACTCAGCGCATGCAGACTGAAGTGCTGGTTCCAGATGGCGGCACGACTGTGATGGGCGGCGTCCTGGCGGATACCGAAGGTACCACTCGCCAGCGCACTCCTGGTCTCGCATCCATCCCGGTCGTTGGCAATTTGTTCAAACGCAAACTGATTACGAAGCAGAGCACCGAGATTCTCTTCTTCATCACGCCGCACATCTATCGTCCTGACTACCAGGGCAAACCCATCAGCGGCACTATCAGTAACGGTCCGCGAACGATTCAAATCTCGCAGCCGGTGCCGATGGGCAATCCGCAAAGCAACACCCCGACGCCGACGCAGCTGCAACAGCAGCAGCAGCAGACGCCGCAGAACAATCAGGCGCCGCAGCTCTTGAGCGCGCCAACCCCGAACGCTCCTGGCGCAGCCGCTCCTTCGGCCCGTCCCGGAACGCTTGGTGGTCAGCGACCATAAGGGAGGCCTGACGTGTTTAAGGAAGTCCTTGAAACTGTACTAGAGCACACCGAGGGTAGCCTCGGTGCGCTCATTATGGGACTCGACGGAATCGCGGTCGAACGGTCACTGAAGGAAGAAGGTCAGGACGCAAACCTCGATGTTGCAGCCGCCGAGTTTACTTCTCTGGTGCGCAACGCACAGCGCGCCGGCAAAGACACCGGGTTGGGCGGTCTCCGCGAACTGGTGATCTCGCTCGACGATGCAATAGTGCTGGTAAGACTACTTGGGCAGGACTATTTCGTGGTGCTGGCAATCAATCCGGAAGGGAACCTGGGCCGCGCACGCTTTGAACTGCGGAAGGCTGAACTTCAGATAGCCAGCGAGTTTGCGCTGTAGACTCGATTCCAATCAACGCATTAGGCCGCTTCTTCGGGAGCGGCCTTTTTCGTTGTGTTTGAGCCATTGCAGAGCTTCGCACAACAAGTGATCAAAACCCCCAGCGGGGGAGGGAGAACGGAGGTGCGACTGGTGTAGGCCATTAACACGTGCAAAGACGCCATTAGCCGTGCAGAAACGCCATTAGCACGTGCTAAACCTGGGACCGCGGGCGTCCCGCCCGCAATGAGCGCGGAGCGCGAACCAGATCGACGGGAAGAAGGGTGTCGAGTTATACGCTGCCGTGCGGTCAGGACGCGGGCCTCATTGAAGTCCCAAACTTTTCTCACGGTAAACGGACGTGCGGCATGCCGCGCTGGATGATTCTCTGCCGCCGCGACACGCGCCGAGGGTTCACCCGAGGATTGAAGACGGTCCGCGGGTTGGGAATCATCGCCGAAAGAAACGCGGCCTGGTTGGCCGTCAACGCGCTCGCCGGTTTGTGGAAGTAATACTGTGATGCCGCCTCAGCACCGTAAATACCGTCGCCCCACTCAATAACGTTGAGATAGATTTCGAGGATTCTGCGCTTCGGCAGTTGACGCTCGAGGAACACCGTCAAGATTGCCTCCTGGCCCTTACGGAAAAACGATCGACGCGAAGAGAGGTAAAGGTTCTTTGCGAGTTGTTGCGTGATAGTCGACGCGCCGCGTTTAAACTCCGGAATCGTCGGTAGCCAGTCGTCGTTCTCGCCTTCCTTTTTCGCTTCCTGAGCCGCGTTGCGCATCGCCTCGTCATAGGCTTTCTGAATCGCCTGATAGTCGAAGCCATTGTGCGTGGCGAAATTGGAGTCTTCTCCCGCAAGCACTGCGCGCTGCAGGTTTGGGGAAATCTTGTCGAGCGGAACCCAAATTTGTAATCGCCTGGGTTCCTCACCGCGCGTTCGTGCTTCGCTAGCACGCGCATCAATCAGCGAAGTTGTGACTGGATTGCCAGTGTCCAAACGCGAAACGGTAATCCACATTATCGCTTCGTAACCGAGCACACCGATCAAGAGCCCGAGGATCACCCACAGTATGATCTTGATAGTTCTACGCATAGCTCTTCAGAACCACCTGCGTTAGCGGGTGGTTTAGTACCGCAACGCGCCACTCCCGAGAAGCAAATACCACCCGTTAACGCAGGTGGTTCTGACAGTCATCGGGTGCGCTGGCGTGGATCGAGATACTCTCGCAGACCATCGCCGATAAAGTTGAAGGCCAACACCGTGAGCGCGATGGCCAGACCGGGAAATATCAGTGCGTGAGGAGCCGCCTGAAGCGTTGAAAGATCGCGAGCCTCCTCTATAAGTACACCCCACGACGGCGCAGGAGGAGGAACGCCGAGTCCCAGGAATGAAAGCGCCGCTTCGGAGAGAACTGCGCCCGCCATGCCGAGGCTGGCCTGAACGATCAACGGCTGAATCGCATTTGGGAGAATGTGAATCAGCAGAATCCGCGCGTCGCCGGCGCCGAGCGCACGGGCCGCCTGGACGAAATCATATTCACGCACCTTTAGAACCTGGCCGCGGATCAGGCGCGCATAGCCGACCCAGCCAATGATGCACAGCGCGAAGATCAGTTTATTTAGTCCGGCACCGAGAAAGGCGACCATGGCGATGGCGAGCAGCAAGCCGGGGAAAGCCATGAAGACGTTAAAGACATAGCCGGAGATAAAGCGATCGATCCATCCGCCGTAGTAGCCGGCGAGGGCCCCGAGTAGTGTTCCGACCACCGCCGATACCGTTACCACAATCAGCCCAACCTGAAGCGAAATTCGAGATCCGAAAACAACTCGCGAGAAGATGTCGCGACCGGTTGAGTCGGTGCCGAAGAGATGTTGCATGGATGGCGGCAGGTAGCGAATTGAGAGGTCTGTCGCGCCGACCTCGTGCGTGGCGATTTGCTGCGCGAAGACCGCGACGATCACGAGGACTGCCACGATAAAGAGGCCGATGTAAGTTAGACGATTCATAAAAGTGACGAGTGACAAGTGACGAGTCAGCGTCCTTGCAGTGTTCTTCGGAGTCCATTGAGCATCTTCCTAAGTTCCAGAAGGAGATCGAAGATTGGCTTCGATACTTCCTCGTTGCAATAGCCGAGATCAACAGCAATCAGGAGTTGAGTATCGAGTTCGGCAACAGAGCCCTCAGCGTGCGAAACAAACTGTATGAACTCACCAGTTGTATGACGTGCTTGACCCTCCGCGATGTTCGAACGTAATGAGACCGCTGCTCTGCGCATTTGCGATACCAAACCAAACCTTTCATCGCTGGGGAAGGCGCGAGTAATAGATAGATTTCTTTAACCAATCTCCTAGACTTCTGCCACACAATCAGATCTTTATAGCCCCGAGTTTGAGGTTCTTCGCTTGTCACTCGTCACTGAATTCTAATTCGCGGATCCAACCAGCGATAAACCATATCAGTCAGCATGTTTGCCACGATGTAGGTGATACTAATCACCAACACGCAACCTTGCACCACGCGGTAATCACGCTTACCGATGCCGTCGTCTACCAGGAGCAAGCCGAGCCCAGGCCACCCGAAAATCTTTTCCGTAATTATTGCCCCCGCGAGAAGTACACCAAGTTGTAAACCCAAAATAGTAACCACGGGGATCAGTCCGTTTTTCAGAACATGTTTGTAGACGACTTTGGTTTCACTGAGTCCCTTGGCGCGCGCTGTGCGAACGTAATCCTCGCCTAACTCCTCGATGACCGATGATCGCACCATGCGCGTCAGTATCGCCGACAAAGCTGCGCCCAGAGTTATCGCCGGCAAGATCAAATAAGTAACGTCGAAGCCTCCGGATGGCGGTAGCCAGTTCAACTTCACGGCAAACAAATAGACCAGCAAGGGACCGATAACAAAGCTCGGCAGGCTGATTCCAATTAACGCCACTGCGGAGGCAACATTGTCCATCCATGTGCCGCGGTTCTTCCCGGCAAACACGCCGAGCGGAATTGCAATAAGGACAGCAATTACTAACGAGGCAACAGCAAGCTGAACTGTTGAACCAAAGCGCGAGTTAATCAGCGCTTCCAATCTTTGCGATAACGACGCGTTCTCGGGAGTGGAACAATTCTGAAAGATCGCTTTGCCAACCGGACAATCGGTCCGAAAGGATTTCCCCATGTCACCCTGAAGCAAAGCGACCCAGTAATCAGTGTATCGATTGTCGGCCCCGTGCCATTGAAAATGTCGACTGTCTTGCGCATCACGCGGGAAAGAAAAGAAGAAGGGTGGACGATCAAGTCCGTGCTTCTGCCGAAACTGCTCAAACTGTTCAGGAGTAGCTTGTTCGCCCAGGACTGATACGGCCGGGTCGCCGGGAACCAGTTCGATCAAGAGGGTGACCAGAGAAACTACCGTCCAGACGACCAGCAGGAAAATCGCGAAGCGCCGTAGCGTGGCAAGAGCTTTATATTTGAAAGCTGATCGCACTCTGACGTGATCCTAACAGGAACTAAGGTGGAATTCCTGAGGATAGTATCACAGCAGGGATGTTCTTTTTGGAGCGGGCGCACGAACTCGGTTGCTCTGTAACGACCTGAAACCACACCTCATTGTGATTTGGTGGCTCGTGCTTAAAAAAGAACGTAGCCCGCGAGGAAAACCTAATGAGTGCGTGGCCCCGACAACCGCGCGCTCTAAAGGCCCATCCTCCGGGCTACGCTCTTTATGGCTGCCAGCGACAAGTCAGTAGCAACCAATCTGTTTTACTGGGGCCGGCGGCCAAGATGCAGCGCCGCGATTCCGCCAGTTAAATTTTTGTAGGTAACCTCCTCGAATCCCGCGTCTCTCATTAACGTCGACAGTTCATCCTGATCTGGAAAGCGCGAAACCGAATCCGGCAAATACTGGTAAGCCCCCTTTGATCCACTTATCAGACCGCCTACGAATGGCAACACCTTCGTGAAATAAACTCGAAAGAGCCCGCGGAACACAGCGTACTTCGGTCTCGAAAACTCAAGCACTGCTAATCGCGCGCCTGGCTTAACTACTCGCAGCAACTCAACCAAACCAGACTCGACGCTGGCTAAATTTCGCAGGCCAAATGCGATCGTTACGCCATCAAAAGAGCAGTCGCGAAACGGTAGAGCAAGCGCATCACCTTCGATGAAGGGAATGTTTGCGCCACGCCTTGAACTCTTCGCTGCGGCAATCTCAAGCATCGGCCGGCAGAAGTCGAGTCCGACTACTTGCGCGTTGCCCTCTCCGGCAATGGTTAGCGACAGGTCGCCCGTTCCACAGGCGACATCGAGGATTCGACCTTCGCCGCCTGGCAAGGTCTGATAGACCGTTGCCGCAACCAGGCGTCTCCATCTTTGATCGATGTTGCCGGAAAGCAGATGATTTAAAAGATCGTAGCGCGCAGCTATAGCAGCGAACATCTCGCGTACGCGACGCGCTTTATCAATGTTCGTGGCGCTTTCGTTCTCAGACACAGTTAAGCGGTTGTTGGTAGCGATGTGGTTGCAAGGAGGTTGCGAATGATTTGTGATTAGTCAGGTTTCGATGAAGACTTGATCGGAGGCTTGGGAGCATTGGGAGTTGATCTTGATTCAGGGGATGCGTCTGGCTTAGGTTGCATCTCGCCCATGACTTCAACTTTACCGATCTGCTCTAGCTGAGTTTTGACTAAGTCCGCGTTGCCAACCACCACGGATGCGATGCCTCTTTCATCGACCAATCTGCCGGCCACGCGCCGCAGATCCTCAGCGGAGATCGCGTTCAAGGCGCGCGCTTGCTCTTCGATCGGCGGAAGCTTGTACACTTCGATATCCAACCATGCTTCCGCGATCCCATCCGGTTTTGAGCGATCCTTAAAGGCTGAAATCACTTCGGTCCTCGCGTGATCGAGTTCCGCCGGAGTCACTGGGGTGGTGGCCAACGACCGCAATACATCGCGGGCCGCTGACAGAGCTTTCCCCGCCAGAAGGTTTTCAACTGTGGCGCCCATCACAAACATCCCCGGCAATGCAAACGCATCGCGTCGGACAAAAATGGGACTTCGAGCCGAGTCGGGCATCATCTTTTCCCAGCGTTGACGAGCAACACTGGCAAGCAGGCTGGCTGCCGCCGAGTCGGGGTCTGAGCGTGAAAACCCTCGTACAGCGAGTCGAACCTCCACGCTCTGATCTGACGGAGCCTGAACCAGGAGGGGGCGTGGATCGGGAAGCGCGGGTTGCTTGAAAGTGGCGGGAACAATCGCCTCGCTCTTTCGCCAGATACCCATGAGTTGGCGCAACACGCGACGCGCGCGGCTCGGTTGCAGGTCGCCGACGATTACGAGCGTGGAATCATTGGGGTTAAGGAAACGCTCACGCGCCAACATCACGTCTGCTCGATCAATCCTCTCGAGTGATTCCACAGTGCCGCCGTAAGGTCGTCCATATGGAAAGTCGCCAAACAGACGCGCCGCAATGGCTCGATCCGCTACGGCACCAGGCAGGATTGCGGTCTCCTTGACGATCTTCGTTCGCCCTTCACGAGCCTTTTGCACATTTTCAGGAGTCAACGCGGTGGTAACCACGGCATTTCGCAGGATTTCAATGATGCGCTCAAATTCTCGAGTCCGACCCTGCATTGTTATAGTTATTGAGTCGTAATCCGTAGAAACGGCCAGGCGGCCCTGCATTTCGTCTGTGAAATATTCACGGGTATTCGGGTCGGGAAAGAGGAGATCTCCAAGCAAAGCCATGGTGCCCGCCTTGCCGGCGAGATCGAATGCTGCGCCGCTGTTCACACGGAGCTTGACCACGACATCCTGACTTCCGGGGCTGGGGAGAAGAAGCACCTGCAGTTCATTCAGGAGGCGACTTCGATCGGGCACCGCAGAAGTCTGAGCGCTGGTCGAGTTGGGAATCGCGGCCAACAAACTGACACCTATTACTGTTTTTACTAAGAGATTTTGAAGTAGTTCGCAGTTCATATAAGGATAGCCGGGCCTAAGTCTGGATCAACCTGAACGTTTTTCGGATTTAGAACCGAGGGGAGCAAACATCTTAGATGCCCGATATTTGCCCGTCAACCGTTTGCCTCCTAAATGCATCCAACGCCGTGGTTTGAATAGTATTTGCCCGTCCTGAGCCCGGAGAGGCGGCCAGTTCCATCACCGGCAACATAGAACTTTCCGACAGTCGGTGTTTGAAAATAACGAGCAGGAGCCAGGCGTTTGGAGGAAGGGCGTATCCTTTCGACGTTTGGCGGTAATACTAGTAGGAAGCGGTTCCTACAGAATCGAGTGCCGATTGCCAGAGAGAACTACAGATGAACTTTTGCTTCAAGAGGCAGGAGATGGCGACGGAGCAGCTTTCCTTGAGTTATATGAACGACACCGCAGCCCGGTTTTCCGTTTTGCTTATAGACTTTCGGGGAGTGTCGAGATGGCTGAAGACATCACACATGATTGTTTCCTCAGCCTGATGCGGAAGCCGGACAGCTTCATTCCCGGGCGGGCGAGTTTGCGCACTTATCTTTTTTCGGCCGCGCGGAATCTTTGGCTCAAGCAGCTGCGGAAGCTTGGTAAGGAATCAGCAATTGAGGATCTTGAGGACGACAGTTTTCTTGCGGTGAGTACGGAGCCCCTGGGATATTTGTTGGACCAGGAGCTGTCTTTGAAAGTTCACGAAGCGGTGGCCAGTCTTTCGCCGCTTCAGCGAGAGGCCCTGGTGCTTTTCGAGTATGAAGGTCTTTCGTTAAACGAAATTGCCAGCATGGTTGACACGGATGTTGGAGCGGTCAAAGCCCGATTATTCCGGGCGCGAGAAAGGCTGAGATACACGCTTCAACCTTATTTGAATACTAATCGGGAAATTGTTACTTTGGAGAGGGCTTGAAATGAGCAGTAGCATTGGTTCCGGAGAGCCCGGTGACAACTTCGTTTCAGAAGATGATCTTAAGAATCTGCTGGAGCGATGGATAACTCCAGAGCCTCCAAAAACTCTCGATCAGCGGGTCGCAAACAGTTATCATATGGAGTTTGGAAATGCAGAACCGGCGCAGGCCGCTCTGTTCGCCCCAAGCCAAAAAGAGGTAGTAACGATGAAGTTTTGCTCCACATGCAAAGAAGAGTTTGCGGACAAGTTCAGCTTTTGTCCGGTGGATGGAACCCCCTTAAACGCGGCCGTGGTGACGCCGGAGATTCCGGTAAACCTGCCACCCCAGGTCAGCGAACCTGTCAGTGTTCATCCGCCAATGATGGCGGCGGCCGCTGCAGGTGGTGGCGGAATGGCTTTGGTTCCGCGCGACGAGTTTCATTTGACCTTCATGGATGACTCGGGACTCGTTTCGCGTTTGGCCGATGCGGTCAAGGAAGTGGCCCACGAATCTGAGCTGACGTGGCCGGAATTCAAGAAGGACCCATTTGGGTTTACCAAGCGCGGGATTGTTGGTTATAGCCAGGCTGGCTGGCGAGTCCTTTCGCAGCCGAACGTCGCAACCGGTGTCCTGAGCGCACTCGTAATCATGATTGCGGCGATCATCGGCGTAGTGCTGTTAGACAAGTTTCAGGTTCGTCTCGATTTAGCCCAGGCCGCGAAGGAAGAGCAACTCATTCTTGAGAGCATGGTTGATATTCCATCCGAGCAACCGACGCCCGATGTCGGCACGGCTGGTTTGAACAAGGGCAAGGGCGGCGGAAGCAAGCCGCAACAGGAAAAAGCCGGCGGCGGCGGCGGCGGTGGTCGACAGGATCCAAAGCCCGCTTCGTTTGGAAAAACTCCGCAGGCCTCGTTGGACGTTCCCCAAGTGGTAGCGCCAGACCCGAAGCCGCCCAGGATTCTTAACCCGGCTTTACCGGTAGCCGCGACAATAGTTGCGGATCCGATGTTGGTTCCGCCTGACGCGCGTCTCTTGCCGTATGGCTTGCGCGATTCCAAGAGCAATGATCCGTCGTCCGGCCCCGGCACAGGGAATGGCATGGGCACCGGAACTGGCGGAGGAATGGGACCCGGCGAAGGTGGTGGTCTCGGACCAGGCCGTGGCGGAAACATCGGCGGCGGTGATCGCAACGACGGCGGCGGTGGACCCGGCGGTGGCGGTGGCGGCACTGACTACAACCGAGTTTTCAGTGGCAAAGAGGTGAGCACCAAAGCTCGCGTTATTTCCAAACCGGAGCCGAACTACACTGAAGACGCCCGAAAGAATCAAGTGACTGGAACCGTGGTCCTGCGAGCGATACTGACCTCGGGCGGTCAAGTAACCGGCATCCGGGCCGTTTCAGGATTGCCCCACGGTTTGACTGAGAGGGCAATCGCCGCCGCAAGGAACATCAAGTTTGTTCCTGCGACCAAGGATGGCCGTCCAGTGTCGATGCACATCCAGCTGGAATACAGCTTCAACCTTTACTAAAGCCAGAATTGGCAAAACGAGAGGGCGCCGACTATCAGTAGTCGGCGCCCTTTTCGTTCGAACCCTCTGATACCGCGGAGTCCACCAGGATCCGGGTGGTTCAGTTTCGCTATGGATTTAGTCGCTCAACGAATCTCTTGATCCGGCCGATTCCTTCCTGCAACTGGTCCATCGAAGTGGCGTAAGAGATTCGGAGATAGCCCTCTGCGCCGAAGCCGGCTCCGTCGGTAACCACCGTTTGTTCCTCCGCAATGAGCCGTTGGGCAAAGTCACCCGAAGTCTTCACTTCATTTCCCAGGCAAGCTTTGACACTCGGAAAGGCATAGAAGGCGCCCTCCGGATCGTTGCATACTAATCCAGGAATATTCCTGAGCGCGGATAGTAGCCAGCTCCGACGCGCCGCGTACTCACTCAACATTGCCGCAACGGATTCCTGTGGTCCGTTGAGGGCTTCGACAGCTGCGCTTTGGGCGATCGAATTTGCATTGCTCGTGGAATGGCTCTGCACCTTCAGCATTGCTTTGGTCCACTCGGGAGGGGCGAGCGCATAGCCAACCCGCCATCCGGTCATCGCATAGGTTTTTGAAAACGATCCAGCGATGCACAGACGGCTGCGCAGCTCGCGGGGAAGCGAAGCCGCACTGAACACCTTGGCGGGATGGTAAACAAATCGCAGGTAGCATTCATCAGAGACGACATAAATTCCGCGGTTACTCAGCACTTCCATGATGCGCTGGAATTCGTCGGGCGGAATCACTCGGCCGGAAGGATTCGATGGCGAGTTAAGGATGATTAACTTTGTGCGCGGTGTAATTGCGCGTTCGACCTGCTCGGCGCTCAAGACGAACCCGGTCTCTTCAGTCTCTATATAAACTGGAGTGCCGCCGGCAAACACGACAACCTCGGGGAAGGTCACCCAGTAGGGTTTCGCAATCAACACTTCGTCGCCAGGATTTATAAGACTTACGACCGCATTGAAGATCGCCTGTTTCCCGCCTGACGTTGTCATCACTTCGTTGCGCTGAAAGACTGCGCCAAACTCACGTTGATAAAAATCAATGATCGCCTGCTGAACTAAACGCGTGCCAGCCGTGGGGGTGTACTTGGTTTTGCCCGCGCGCATTGCTTCTTCCGCGGCGCGTTTGATGTTGTCGGGCGTGTCGAAATCAGGCTCGCCGGCGCCGAAATCAAAAACCGTCACTCCCTCGGAGCGAAGTGTCTCAGCGGCTTGCATGGCCGCCAAGGTTGACGATGCCTGCATTTTTGCAACGTTGGCTGATTCGTGGAATGGAGCAGGAGCGGGTTTGGTCATTATAGGTGTCGCGGATTACTTGTCTGCCAGTTTCTCTCTCATTCGGGTTTCAACCAACGGCGGCACCAGCCCGTCCAGTTCGCCGCCTAACTGAAACACCTCCTTGACGAGCCGCGAACTAACATAGGAGTAGGTCTCGGCGGGCATCATGAAAACTGTTTCTATGGTCGGCTCCAGACGACGATTCATGAGGGCCATCTGCAGTTCGTATTCATAATCCGAAATGGCTCGGATGCCGCGCACGATTGCGTCGGCCTTTTGTGCCAGGGCGTATTGAACCAGTAGACCCTGAAAATGGTCCACCTGGATGACACACGTCCCCCTCTCGATGGTTGTGAGCACCTCGCTGAGCATCTCCCGGCGTTCGTCAATTGAGAAGAAAGGTTGTTTATCGGGATTTACGAGAATCGCGATGATGATTTCATCGAAGAGTTTGCAGCCGCGCTCAATGATGTCGAGGTGCCCGTTGGTAACCGGATCAAACGAACCGGGATAAATAGCGCGTCGCATTGATAGGGATGGTAAAGGCAAAAGAGCAAATGGTAAATAGATAAAGCCGTTTGGGCCGAACAGTCGTGCTTGACAGTGCCTAAACGCGATGTTTCAATAACGCCGAACAGACGTGGTGAGTTAAGGCGACTTGCGGCCACGTAAAATAATCCGCTAAACAGCACGGCGAGTCTTTCTCGAGACTAATCGAATAGGGTTTTGGAAAGCCCCGCGTTGTTTAGCGCGGGGCTTTCGCATTGGTAAATGGTAATGGTGAATAATAGATTCGTTCGCCATCCACCAATCATGTTTACCAATTACTTCTACCGCTTATGACCAACATTCTCGACACACTAAAAGATCGCATCGTCGTCTTTGACGGCGCGATGGGCACGAGTTTGCAGATGCAGAATCTGACGCTCGAGGATTTTGGCGGTCTCCGATTTGAAGGCTGCAACGAGAATCTGCTGGTCACGCGGCCCGATGCGGTTGAGAAAGTGCACGCCGCTTTCCTGGAGGTAGGTTGCGACGTTATCGAGACCAATTCGTTTAACGGCACTCCGATCGATTTCGAAGAATATGACATCGGTGACAAAGCTTACGAAATGAATCTGCTTGCTGCGCAGATTGCAAAGCGCGTGGCCGCTGATTTTTCAACAAAAACAAAACCGCGCTGGGTCGCCGGATCGATGGGCCCGGGGCGCAAGCTACCAACGCTGGGCCACATCAGTTTCGTCAATTTGAAAGCCGCTTACGCTGAACAGGTGCGCGGGCTGCTTGCCGGCGGAGCAGATCTTCTCATCGTCGAAACCTGTCAGGATTTACTGCAAACAAAGGCAGCGCTCTCGGCGATCTTCGATCATTTCAAACAACATCGTGTCCGCGTTCCGGTCATTGCCCAGGTCACGATCGAAATCTTTGGGACGATGTTAAATGGCACGGAGATTGGCGCCGCGTTGACTGCGCTTGCGCCGTTTCCAGTTGACGTGATTGGCATGAACTGCGGTACCGGACCGCGTCACATGACGGAGAGCATTCGGTACCTTTGCGAGAATGCGCCGCTGCCAGTTTCCGTCCTGCCCAATGCTGGGTTGCCTTCCGTAGTTGACGGCAAGATGCATTACGACGAAACGCCGGACACCTTCACGGCCCAAGTGGTCCATTTCGCCACTGATTTCGGTGTCAACATCGTCGGCGGTTGCTGCGGCACGACGCCAGCCCACTTAAAGCTTGTAGTCGAAGCGATGCAGCGAATCACACCCAAGGCGCGCAACGCCAAACTTGTGCCCGCGGCGGCGTCAATTTATTTTCAACAGCCCTATGTGCAGGATGCGTCGTTCCTTATCGTCGGCGAGCGCGTGAATGCCAGCGGCTCGAAGAAAATGCGCGATCTTCTCAACGCGGAAAACTGGGATGGACTGGTCGCGCTTGCGAAGGAACAGGAGCGCGAAGGCGCTCACATTCTCGACGTCAACGTCGATTTCGTTGGGCGCAACGGTGAGGCCGACATGCACGAACTGGCGTCGCGCCTCGTGACGAACATCAAACTGCCGCTCATGTTCGACTCCACTGAGTGGGAAAAGATGGAAGCCGGGCTGCAGCACGCCGGCGGCAAGAGCATTCTCAATTCGACCAACTACGAAGACGGTGAACCGCGTTTCGCAAAGGTCATCGATCTTGCGCAACGTTATGGCGCGAGCGTGGTCATCGGCACTATTGATGAAGAGGGAATGGCCCGCACTGCTGACGGAAAGTTTGCGATTGCGAAGCGTGCCTACGAGCAAGCGACTAAGGAACTCGGCTTTCCGGCGAGCGACATTTTCTTTGATCCGCTCGCGTTGCCAATCTCCACGGGGATTGAGGAAGATCGCCGAAATGCTCTCGAGACGATCGAAGGAATACGGCAGATCAAGAAAGAGCTGCCTGGCTGTTTCACGATTCTGGGTGTTTCAAACATCTCGTTTGGCCTGAACCCGGCTTCGCGAGTGGTCCTCAACTCGGTATTTCTTCATGACGCGATCGAGGCCGGTCTTGACGCCGCAATCGTCAACGCCAGCAAGATCGAGCCGCTCAACCGAATTGGTGAACAGGAACTCAAAGTCGCACGCGATTTAATCTACGATCGCCGTGAGTTTGACGGCGACGTCTGCACTTACGATCCGCTCACGCAGTTCACCACCTTGTTTGAGAACGTTAAAGCGAAGGCTTCGAAGAAGGAATCAAAAGGCGCGACCGTCGAAGAACGGCTGAAGAATCACATTATTGATGGCGAGAAGATAGGGCTGGAAGACGAACTGAAAACCGCGCTCGAAACGCATCCCGCCCTCGACATCATCAACAATATTCTGCTTGACGGAATGAAGGTGGTCGGCGATCTATTCGGCAGCGGTCAGATGCAACTGCCTTTTGTGTTGCAGTCCGCTGAAGCAATGAAAGCGGCAGTGCGCTTCCTTGAGCCTTTCATGGAAAAGAAGGGCGGCGCCACGGCAAAGGGCACACTTGTGCTCGCCACTGTAAAAGGCGACGTCCATGACATCGGCAAGAACCTGGTCGATATAATTCTCACGAACAACGGCTACAAGGTCATTAATTTAGGCATTAAACAAACGATTGATAACATTCTGCTGGCCCACGAGGAACACAACGCTGACGCGATCGGCATGAGCGGACTGCTGGTGAAGTCTACGCTGATCATGAAAGACAACCTCGAACTGATGAACGAACGCAGCGTGACGGTCCCGGTCATTCTTGGCGGCGCCGCACTGACGCGCCGTTACGTCGATGAAGATTTGAAGTCTATCTATAAAGGCACTCTGTTCTACGCGGGCGACGCGTTTGCGGGTCTTCACACCATGGACCAGCTGGTCGGCGGCGCTGACCTGAACGTTATTACGAGTGGATTGGCAAAGGCCGCAGCTGCAACAGCAGACAAGGGTGAAGCACCAGAGGATATTGAAGATCGCGTCGGCGAGGAAGCCAAGCTCGGAATCGGCAAGAACTTGAAACCGCGTGGGGCGTCGAAGCCTGCCGGCGACACGACACATACAACTCGCTCGGCAGTGCGCACGGATGTGGTTATCCCGAAACCTCCATTTTATGGGTCGAGAGTTGTTGAAGACATTTCGCTTGATGATGTCTTTGCTTTTGTTAACGAGACGGCATTGTTCAAAGGTCAATGGCAATTCAAACAAGGCCGCCGGCCCCCGGAAGAATATGAGGCTCTGGTAAGAGAGAAGGTTCGGCCCATCTATGAAGAACTGAAGGAACGCAGCAAACGCGAGGCGCTTCTGCAGCCGCGTGTGGTCTATGGTTATTTCCTGGCGCAAGCCTCAGGGAACGACTTAATTATTTACCAGGAAGACCAGCAGACTGAGCGGATGCGCTTCACATTTCCGCGTCAACCATTGAACGCCGGTAAGAACCTTTGTCTCGCAGATTTCTTCGCTGCGAAAGATTCCGGGCAAATGGATACCGTCGCCTTTCACTTGGTAACGATGGGAAGGCGCGCAACTGAATACTCGCAAGAGCTTTTCAAATCGGACAATTATGCTGACTATCTTTATTTCCACGGGCTAAGCGTGGAGGGCGCAGAGGCTCTCGCGGAATTGTGGCACAAACGCATTCGCGAGGAACTTGGCATTGCAGGTGACGACGCTGAAGACGTGCGCAAGCTTTTTCGGCAACAGTATCAAGGATCGCGCTTTAGTTTTGGTTATCCGGCTTGTCCTAATCTCGAGGACCAGTCGAAGCTGTTTGAGTTGCTCAACCCTTCACGCATCGGAGTCGAACTGAGCGAGGAGTTTCAACTCGAACCCGAACAGTCTACCTCTGCGATCATCGCTCATCACCCGGAAGCGAAATACTTCGCAGTCGATTGACATAGTCCAAAGTCCCATGTCCAAAGTCCAAAGTCCCGAAGCGAAGGTTGTTGCGCCGGACGATTCGACCCGCGGCAAGAGCGACGTTGCGCTGTCGACTTTGGACATTGGACAACTCGAACCCACTCCCGAAGAATTCGAAATCTTATCCGCGTTTGAGCGCTTCGCTTTCCGTTTTGTTCGACGGATGAACCAGGGGACGTGGAAACGTTTCTGGACCTGGTGCCAGAGCGTTTTCGGCGCGGGCTGGATCCACTTCGCCACCTACAACATCATGAACATTTACGGGCTCGAAAATATCGAGGCTGTCTCGCGCGACCGTCCGATTCTTCTGGTAGCGAATCACCGCTCGTTCTTTGACATGTATGTTGTCTCAACCGCGCTTTTCCGAAACACGTCCTGGCGCAAGCAGCTTTTCTTTCCGGTGCGCGGCCGCTTCTTTTATGAGTCACCGCTGGGGCTGTTTGTAAATCTGGTAATGGGATGGTGGTCGATGTATCCGCCGTTTTTTGCCTCCGGCGAGAAGCCGATGATCGAAAAACGCGACTTTGATAAATACTCGGTGCGGCTGCTCAGTGAACTTTGTCGCAACGGGCCCGGCAATGTGATTGGCTTTCACCCGGAAGGTACGCGTAACAAAGGACCCGATCCTTATTCCTACTTGCGGCCGCAACCAGGCGTGGGAAAACTGATCAAAGATGCGTCGCCGCAAGTAATTCCGGTTTTTATTACGGGCCTGGGAAATGATCTTCCGAAACAGGTGATGGGAAACTGGCGCGGCGGCGAGCAGATTCGAATTTACTTCGGGCGCGAACTCGACTTAACTGAGCACCTCGCGAAACCGGATCGTCTCCGTACCTACAAAGAAATTGCCGATTTTGTCATGAGCAAGATCGCTGAACTCGGCGAACAGGATCGCGCCAACTATCTCCCGCAGAACCGCGAGTCGTCGGCCCACCAACCGCCCATAGCCTGATCCCTTCAGGCCAGCGAGGGTAGTGGCCTAATTTGAATTTCTTCTCTGTGTAGTCTCAGCGTTCTCTGCGACTTGGCGGTTAATATTGCTGCCAACACACTCACCGCAGACGCAGAGCGCGCCGAGTTAACGCAGAGAATTGAAATTAGGTCACTATCTGATCTCGCATTCGATTTACTTCGCGAGGCGCTCCGTCAGGAGTGCGATGTTTCTAGTCCGTGCGTCAATTAACCATCCCGCGCTCCGTCAGGAGCGCAATGTTTCGCTCCTGACGGAGCGAAGAAACTTTGAGGCGTCGTGGGCTATAAACATTTCGCTCCTGGACGGAGCGAGGTATGCTGAGGCGTCGTGCTATGAGGCTGGGTGAGCGGTATAATCTGCCGACTGCCGACTGCCGACTGCCGACTGCCGACTGCCGACTGCCGACTGCCGACTGCCGACTGCCGACTGCCGACTGCCGACTGATTCCCCATGCCGCTTCCTAATGTCATCATCAACCCCGAGTCAGGCGGCGGAGCTACCGGCGACGCCTGGCCGAAGATTGCCAGCGATCTTGCAACTCATTTCGGGGCCTTCACTCCACTTTTTACGACGAGCACAGGAGAGGGAATTGAACTCGCCGCGGAAGCCGCACGCAAAGGTGCGACGTTGATCATCGCCTGCGGCGGCGACGGCACCATCTCCGAAGTTGCAAATGGAATCCTGGCGGCCGGCACCGACGCAGAACTCGGAATCCTTCCCAGCGGCACGGGCGGCGATTTTCGGAAGACGCTGGGAATACCATCGCGCTCCAGTGAAGCGGTCAGAATCCTCAGGACCGGCCGCACGCGCCAGATAGACGTTGGCAAAGTGAAATTTAGAAATGAGGACGACGAGCTCGAGTCACGTTTCTTCGTAGGAGTGGCATCGTTTGGTATGAGCGCCGACGTTATTAGCCGAGTGAAGGAGCGAAAAACCGACTGGCTTCCAGTCAGCGGACCAGGATGGTTGACCGGCCGCGCTTCATTTGGGTTGGCAATGGCGCAGTCGTCTTTGAAAACTGAAGCGACTCGGGTGACCATCCAGCTCGATGACGACCCTGAAAGGCACATGACAGTCGCTAATATTTGCATCGCCAACGCGCGTTACTTTGGCGGCGGAATGAAAATCGCACCCGACGCGAAACTTGCAGATGGAAAATTCGATGTCGTTAGCATTGGCGATCTGGGTGCGGCACGAATGATAGCCAATGCGCCGCGAATTTATTTTGGGGCGCATTTGGGAATGTCTGAGGTCGGTCACATGTTGGCGAAGAAGGTCGAAGCACGTCCCTTGACCAAAGACGACCGCGTGCCAATTGAGGTTGATGGTGAGCTGCCGGGGTTTCTTCCCGCCACATTTCAAATCATTCCCAGGGCGTTGCAAGTTCGTTGCCCCTGATCATCCCGATCAAAAATATAAAACTTCTTGCCAGAAAATTGAGAAACAGGGTATAAATATGCGCACCGAGCCCCGATTATAAGATTTTTACTGGCGCGGCGCCCTTCATGTATAAACGAATAAGCGGTTCTGAGCAGAGAGTGGTTCCCTGCGACGCGGGAAATTGTATATTCGCACTCCACTGCAACGTTGAAGTGTAACTGACGGAGTTCAAGCGACGGAGGATTCGATTTTAGTGGATAGTCCCAGCGATCAGGAGCAAGCGGGTAAAGTCGCAAGCTCGTCTCCGGAAGTCGAGACACCCGCGGGAACACCGCCGGCCGCGAAACCTGTGCCGCCGAAAACGGCAGTAACTGCTGCCGCGGCGCGACCTGTTGCAAAGCCAGTCGGCTCATTGGTTGAAAGCGCGCCTGATCCTCCGGTTAACAAGATGCGTCGGCGCATCATCTGGTCAGCCATAACCGGCAGTCTGGTCGTTTACTTTCTCATGTTCGTGCGGTTCTTTCTGCCGCGTTCCATCACCGAGCCGCCTACAACGTTTCGTATCGGCCCTCCCGGTGACTACGCGCTTGGCGTAGACACGAAGTGGCAGCAACAGTATCGAATTTGGGTGACGAAGACATCCGATCGACTGTTTGTGATTTACGCGCGCTGCACACATCTTGGGTGCACGCCTGATTGGAAAGCCAGCGAGAACAAGTTTAAGTGTCCGTGCCATGGCAGCGGTTACGATAGCGAAGGGATCAACTTTGAAGGTCCCGCTCCGCGGCCGATGGATCGAGCTCACGTTGAGATCGATGCCGAAGGACAAATAGTCGTCAATACAGCCAAACTTTACGATTGGGAAAAAGGCGCGAAAAGTGAATTTGATGAACTGCCCGGCGCTTACATTCCACTGTGAGATCGGTTCCAGGGGTGGGTTGACAAAGCGTTCGCTCGTTACACTCGACGCGGCCCTACAAAGCTAGATTGCAAAGCAGCATGGAAGAGACTCCCGGGAAAAAAGAACCAGAGCAGTTAAGTGGCGGAGAGAAATCGGCGAGCACAAGTCTCGTCGGTAAGGTCCGTGAAGGCGCTGCGTCGCTGAAAGAGCGAGCTGTAGAGGAAGCCAAAACCTACAAGGATCCGCAGGACACTCAGCTCTGGAAGTCAATCTTTCGCGTTTCGCATGATCGATCTGATCCGCGCAACCGCTCGCTGGCAATTCTTTCAAACGTCTTCCTTCATCTTCATCCGGCAAAAATCAATCGCGATGCGGTGCGTTACGCTTTCACGTGGGGTATGGGCGGTATAACGTTCTACCTGTTCATCGTCCTAACTTTTACGGGTGTGCTGCTGATGTTTTATTACCACCCGACCAAAGCCGACGCCTTCCGAGATATTCTCTATCTCGAGCACGACGTTCCCTTCGGCAAACTCTTGCGAAACATGCACAGGTGGGCCGCGCATTTAATGGTCATCACAACCTGGCTGCACATGTTTCGGGTTGTGCTGACTGGTTCTTATAAGAGGCCGCGCGAGTTTAACTGGTGTGTCGGCGTGGTGTTGTTAGTGTTGACGCTGCTGCTCTCGTTTACCGGTTATCTGCTTCCCGATGATCAACTCGGATTTTGGGCGGTGACCGTGGGGACAAACATGGCGCGCGCGACACCCATGCTTGGATCCGAAGGGCCGTTTGGCGTTCAGCTGGGAATGACTCCGTTTAATGACGTTCGATTTGGACTGTTGGGCGGATCAATTGTCGACTCGAATGCGCTGCTCCGGTCGTACATTTGGCACTGTATTGGAATCCCGCTCGTTGCTTCGATATTCATGGCGGTGCATTTCTGGCGAATTCGTAAGGACGGCGGAATTTCCGGCCCGGCGCCGATGGTGCTGGAGTCCGAAATGAAAGCGGTTAAGAAGAAGTAGTTTTTGAATGTTCGACAAACTTCAGTTTGTCGATATCTCAGGCTGCACTCATCAAGTAGGTTAAGGCAAACGACAAACTGAAGTTTGTCGATATCCGGGTTGCACTCATCAAGTAGGCTAAGGCACGACAAACTGAAGTTTGTCGGACATGAACCAGATGGCGAGACTGAGTTTGAGCAAGGGCAAGCTAATAACTTTGGGAGTCACGGTGGCTCTCGTGGTCCTCGCTGTTCTTACCGTTCACGACTGGCAGCAGCTTTGGAAGATTTCTTCGGCGCCTGACAATGTTCCAATTGTCGCCATGCTTTTTCTCGTGCCTTTTTTTACCTGGCTGGGAATAAAGCAGGCGCGCGCCAACGACCGGCTGGTCGAAGAATTGGAAAGCGATCCGAAGCTTGCGAAAACTCATCACCGAAAAGTGGAACCGTGGCGTCCGGGTTGGGCGCGTGACATTCACGTTTGGCCTTATCTGGTTCGCATTGAGTTTCTCGCGGCGGTGATCGTCACCGTCATTTTATTTGTCTGGTCAATTACGCTCAACGCTCCGCTCGAAGAACCTGCAAATCCCAACCTGACGATGAATCCGTCGAAAGCGCCCTGGTACTTCCTGGGTCTGCAGGAGATGCTGGTCTATTTCGATCCATGGATAGCAGGCGTGGTAATGCCGAGCCTGATCATGGTCGGGTTGATGGTCTTTCCCTATGTTGACTCGAATCCGTTGGGAAATGGTTATTACACGATCAAGCAGCGACGAGTCGCGCTTTGGATGTTCTGCGCCGGGTTTTTGCAGTGGATCCTGCTAATTGTGATCGGGACCTTTATTCGTGGTCCGGGTTGGATTTGGTTCTGGCCTGGCCAAACGTGGGATCACAATGCCGTCGTCTACGATCGCAACCGCGACTTGCACGATATCGTGGCCGACATGTTTGGGCTGACCGTGCTTTCCAGTTCCTGGATCCTGAAGGCAATCTTCGGCGCAATTGTCGTGGGACTATTTTTTGTCGTCGGAGCTCTTTTCTTCCATTGGTTGCTTACTCGCGGCGGTCTCGACCGCATCGATCGTTCGTTGCCCTTTTGGAAGCGTATCTGGCTCTGGATGAGCACGCCCGATCGCTTTGAACAAAAACTGCTGGAGCGCACGAGCCTGCTGCAATATGCGACATTTCAGTTTTTTGCGATCACTGTTTTGCTGGCGATGCCGGTGAAGTTAATTTTGCGGCTCGTGTTCACAATCAAGTATGTGTGGGTAACGCCCTGGTTCAACGTTTAGATGTGGGACAGGCATTCTTGCCTGTCCATTTTTAGTCCTATGTACCGCGGACAGACAAGAATCTACCTAATGTTTAAAGGAATAATTTCGCTTGGCTGACTCTCCCGAGACGACAGAATCGCTGGTGAAGAAGGAGCCGCAGGATACGCGCGATCCGATCGTGAGTCGCTCGACGAGCGGGATCCTGCTCATCTGTGCTCTCCTGCTGACCCTCTCTCTCGCCTGGGCGTTGTGGGATGAAGCCTTTGGCCAACGACCCTGGAAGGGAATGCAAAAGGAGTTTGTCAGCCGCTACACCCGCTACCTGAAAAGCATTCGCCCGCAGGCCGGAAAGACCGAGACTGAAGTAAGGGAAAGCGCTGAATACCAGCAGCTCGACGCGGAGGCGCAGGCTGCGCGAGAGCTCGTCAAACCTGAAACTGCTGAAGTCGACAAGAAGGTCGTTCTGATTCAGGATCAGATTAACGCAGTAACAGATCCTTTCCAGAATCAGCGCGGGCGCCTAACGGTCATCAGTTACAACATTGAAACCGCTGAAGGCTCGGCGAAGGAGAAGTATCGCAAGGAGGCTGAGCGGAAGCGGCAGGAAGTGGTCGACGTTGAATTGCCTGCGCCTGATGGTTCCGGTAAGAAAATCGAGCAGAAGATGAATTACGAGCAGCTCGAGAAGTTTTACAACGATCTGCGAGAACAAAAAGCCACCCTCCTCGCCAAGAAGGCGGAACTGTCCAAAGAACCCAGCGAGCTGGAAAAGAAGAGGGACGACTATCTTAAGAACCACGTCATCGGGCTGACGCCAAGCGCGATCGACGGTCTGGTTCGGAAGATGGACAGTTTTGATTACTCCATACTTGGCCATCAGATAAGTGTTAATTCCGCAAACGTCGTGGATCGCTGTGAGGTTTGTCACGTCGGCATTCGGGAACCACTTGATATAAAGGCGGCGGACCTGGCGCCGGACGGGCCTGGTAAAAAACCAGACAGCCTGGCGCGTGCATTTGTGAGTCATCCAAACAAGGAGCTACTCCGGATTCACACACCCGAGCGCTTTGGCTGTTCAAGTTGTCATTGGGGCAACGGCCGCGCCACTACCGGAGAAGTGAAGGGACATGGCCGTCACAAATATTGGCTCTGGCCACTTTTCGAAAAAGAAAATATGGAGGCCGGGTGTCAGCAATGCCATGCAAAGGATCGAGTAACTCAGGGAGCCACGACGCTCAACCGCGGCCGCGATCTGTTTTACGAGCGCGGTTGCGTGGGTTGTCATCGTTACGAAGGGTTTGACCGCGAGTCTGACTCACTCTCGAGTACACGCCAAAACACGACCCAACTGGAAGATCAGATTCTTCAAAACGAGAAACAGATTCGGCAGGACACTGAGGCTGCCGGCCAAGCCGCCGACGATGCTGAGGCGCAGAAGTTGTTAGCGCATGCGGAATCGTTGCGGGTGTCGAATAGTTTGCTGGCGGCGAGAATTGACCAGGCGAATTTGCAGTCGAAATATCTGATGCAGGACCAGAAGAAGATTGGTCCAAACCTTAAGGACGTTAAGCTGAAACTGCGCAAGGAGTGGATCCCGGTCTGGTTAAGCGACCCGCAGAATTTCCGTCCCGGGACGAAGATGCCCACCTTCTGGCGTTTTGCTGAAACGCCCAACAAGAGTGGTGTCGAGCGCGATAAGGATGCCGAGGCTCAGATTCGCGCTATCTCAGCATATCTCTGGCAGGAAAGCTTTGAGGGCAAAGCACCGCAGCAGTCACGCGGCAATGCGGCGCACGGCCAGGAACTTTTTGAAACGCGCGGTTGCCTTGGCTGCCATTCAATCGGAGACGCTGAAAGTCCGACGGGCGGCACGTTTGCGGCCAACCTGCAACGTGTCGGCGAGAAGTCAAACTTCGAATATATCGTGCGCTGGATTCATAACCCGCGCGATCGTTGGGCGCCCTACTGTCCGAAAGAGAAGCGAGACCTGACTTGCGGAAGACTACAGCAAACACGGCAAGCCTTTTGTGTTTGATACTGAGTTGAATTCTCGTTGTCCGAATGATGGCGCAGAGTTGCAAGTTCAGAACATGACCGTAATGCCTAACTTCAGGCTTACGGATAGCGACACCCGCGACATCGCCACTTATCTTTTCTCGCTTTCCTCGCCGCCGTCTTATCCGGACGCGTCCTTCATGGACGATTCGAATTTGAAAGCACAGGGTGGGGCGCTGATTAAGCAGTATGGCTGCGCAGGGTGCCATGAAATCAAAGGCTTTGAAGACGAGCAACGCATCGGAAAAGAGTTGACCGTAGAAGGAGCGACGCCGATCGAAAGGTTGGACTTCGCCCTCTTAACGCATGATGCGGAGAAAGGGCACGACCCGCTCGACCTACGCAATCTGGGCCGCGCACCTTCCGAGGGCGAGACGAATAACGCTCACGCTCCACACGAAGAAAAACCCTGGTACAACCACAAGGGATTCTTCGAACACAAACTCGCCGAGCCCGCGATCTATGATCGAGGAAAAGAAAAGGATCCCAAGGATAAGCTGCGAATGCCCAAGCCTTTCCTGACTCCGGAATGGCGCACCGCATTGACTACTTTTCTTTTAGGCAGCGTGGGAACAGAAGGCTCAAACGTGCCGCGTTCGCTATTCTTCGATCCACAGGATCAACGCCGGCAGGATATTCAAAACGGCTGGTGGGTGATCAAGAAATACAATTGCGTTGGTTGTCATCAGGTACAGGTAGGTGAGAAGTCCGTGCTGATGGATGTTCCTTACTATCAAACGCCGGAGGGCAAAGATCTTCTGCCACCGCGTTTGACGAGTGAAGGCGCGCGCGTAGATCCAAACTGGCTGCTGCGATTTCTCAATGATCCTTCGCTTAGTGGTGAGAGGGCTCCAGCTGCAAATCCGGCAAATGCCGGGAACGCGGGCAGCGCCCCGCCAACGGCGAGTCCGTCTCCATCTGCTCAAATCGGCGCTCCCAATCCTGCCGGAACACCGAGTCCTGCGGCGGACGGCAAGTTGAAGGCTCAACCGGGGCTCGATCGAAATGGCGTGCGGCCGTATCTAAAAGCGCGGATGCCTACATTTAGCTTTTCACCAAACGAGCTTCAGGTTTTGGTTCGCTTCTTTATGGCGCTCTCAGGCCAGCAGGAACCATACATAAAAGAGCCATTGCTGCCTTTGACCGAACAGGAAAAACTGGTAGCGCGGCAGATGTTTACTTCAGGCACTCCTTGCTTGAAGTGTCACATTACGGGCGACCCGACACACGACGCGACCGCAATAGCGCCAAACTTCCTGCTGGCCGGCGAGCGACTGAAGCCTGACTGGACGTTCCGCTGGTTGCTCGATCCCGCGCAGATTAGTCCGGGCACGGCTATGCCCAGCGGACTTTTCCGGAAGGAAGGCGAGCGGTGGGTGATTAACCTGCCAAATCCGCCGGCGAGCGCGAACGGCTTACAAAACGACCATGCCCAGCTGCTGGTGCGCTACATGCTTCTGCTGACGCCCGACGAGCAGAGACGCTTGCTGGCAACTGCGCCCGTGGCGCCGCCGGCGGCCAACGCTAGCCCAACCGCGCAAGGTCGCGGCCGCGAGGCGAAACCGCCAACTTCAGCGCGACGCGAACGCAAGAGTAAGCGTGGACCAGTGTTGGCACGCGCGGCCACACGACGGACGAATGCGCGAGGCGCTGGTTTTTAAGGGAATCTAAGGGTCGCGGGTAAAGTAAAAGAGATCGAGCTCATTGTCCTGAGGGCGCTGCGCAGATTACCTGCCTTCGGCGAGTCTACTTCTCGTCGTCGCTCGTGATAAAGTTATTCTAAAGTTATTCAATTCTGGAGGAACTGATTATGTTTAAGCAGATTAAGGTCTGGCTTGTCCTGACCACGATTTTTTCTTTAATGGCGCTGGCGTCGTCTTGCAGCAAGTCGGGGACCAACGAAGCCGGACCTGAAGCCACCTCGTCAACCAGCGGCAAGGCCTACACTGCCAAAGGCGATGAAGGAACGGTCAGCGGTACGATTTCCTATAACGGCACTCCGCTGCCGCCGAAAAAGATCGATACTTCAGCCGACCCGGCCTGCGGAACGGCCAATCCAAATCTCTCAACTGAAGACACGGTTGTTAAAGACGGCAAGCTGGCAAATGTTTTTGTCTACGTGAAGGACGGTACCACCGCCGACGGAACCAAGATTGGTGATTATACTTTTCCGACGCCTTCAGAGGCCGCCTTGCTCGATCAAAAGGGCTGCCACTATGTGCCACATATCCAAGGCGTGATGGTTAACCAGAAGTTGAAAATTACCAACAGCGATCCCACCCAGCACAATGTCCACCCAACTCCGAAGAGCAATCCGGAATGGAACCAGACGCAGGCAAATGGCGCTGCTCCTATCGAGAAGAGCTTCAGCCGGGCTGAAGTGCTTATCCCGGTCAAGTGCAACCAGCACCCGTGGATGAAATCCTACGTCGGCGTTCTCAAGCATCCATTCTTTGCAGTCAGCGGTGACGACGGCAGTTTTACGATCAAGGGCTTGCCGCCTGGCAAGTACACGATCGCTGCCTGGCATGAAAAGGGTGGTCCAAACGGAACCGAAAGACCAATGGAAGTAACGGTCGCAGCAAACGGTACGGCGAAAGCGGATTTTGCTTTCGGCGATGCGGCAACTGTATCTACTGGTTCAGGAATGAAGATGATGCCGGCGCTCGACCTGCCGATGTTGGGAAGGCACTAGAAGCATTTTCGATTGCCGATTGCCGAGTTGCGATTTGAAGAAATCAGCAACCGGCAATCGGCAAATGGAAATCGGCAATGCATTAATGAATCGGGGATTACACAGGTTCGCTTGTCTGGTGGCGGCTGCCACATTCTTTCTCATCGTGGCTGGAGCGCTGGTTACCAGCCACGATGCAGGGTTAGCTACCGACGACTGGCCGCTAACAGACGGCCGGTTTCTCCCCAGGATTGAATCGCTGGGCCTCCGCAACGGGGTCGTCATGGCGGGCAATATGTTCTGGGAGCACGGTCATCGCATGGTGGCCACCACGGTCGGAATGCTGACCATCGTGCTGCTGATATATCTCTTCGCCAGGGAGCGAAGGCAGTGGGTCCGCCGCCTTGGTTTGATTGCGCTCTTTGGAGTTATCGCACAGGGATTGCTCGGTGGTTTGACTGTCAAGCTAATGCTGCCGTTGTGGGTGTCGTCGGCGCATGCAACCCTTGCTCAGCTCTTTTTTTGCACGGTAATTAGCCTGGCGGTTTTCACGTCGGCGAGTTGGATGCAGGAGCGACCAACTGATCGAAGAACAAAGCGGAGTGCCGCTGCGATATCTTTGCGTTGCCGCTGCCTCCGCCATTCTGGTGCAACTGATTATCGGGGCGACGTTGCGGCATTCGGCCACGTGGGACAAACACCTGCCGACTGAGCTGGTGCTCACTCACATCGGTGGCGCCATCGTGGTAACCCTGTTGCTGGGTAGCGTATCGTGGTTGATATTGCGACGTTATCCCGGAGAAGTATTTTTGACGCGGCCGGCGAAGGTTGCGCTTGGATTGTTAGCGTTGCAGTTGCTCCTGGGAGTTGCGGCTTACATTACTCGATTGGGTTCGCCTGACGATCCGCAGCCGTTGAAACCGATGGTGGGCATCACGGTGGCCCATGTGGCGTGTGGTGCACTGGTCTTCGCCACTACGATTGTGTTGACGCTGAGATCGTTCAAGGTCTTGCGCGCTCCCGAATGCGCTTCAATTGTCGGCATCGCCGCAGCAGTCGTGAAGACGACGAGTTTGCTAGGCGCGCTCTTAAGAATATTACATGGAAGAATTTGCAATAGAACTCAATAGCGGCTCTGTGGCGCAGCTCGAGCGACTTAGCGCGCGCGAGCGGTTTGCTGCTTTTCTCGAACTGACGAAACCGCGCATCACTTTCCTAATCGTGCTCACTGCGGCCGCCGGTTTCGCCATGGCTTCCAGCACCAGCATCGATTACGCATTGCTCAGTAAAGCGATGTTTGGAATCGCCTTGTTGTCGTCGGGCATCGCCACGCTCAATCAATATATGGAGCGCGATCTCGACCTGCTGATGCGCCGCACTGCCAATCGGCCCCTGCCTTCGGGGAAACTAATGCCGTGGGAAGCGCTGACATTTGGCGTTACGCTGACCGTGCTGGCCGAGATTTATCTTTCGGTGTTTGTAAATCCTTTGACCGGTTTGCTGGGTCTCACGGTGATCGCCGGATACTTGTTCGCCTATACGCCACTCAAGACCAGGACCACATTGTCTACCATGGTCGGCGCATTCCCGGGTGCCGTGCCGCCGCTTATTGGTTGGGCCGCCGCCCGAGGTGAAATCGGCCTCGAAGCGTGGGTGCTGTTTGCAATCTTGTTCCTCTGGCAGTTTCCACACTTCCTGGCGATTGCCTGGATGTATCGTGAAGATTACGGCCGCGCCGGCATTCTGATGTTGCCGGTAGTTGAACCGGATGGTCGTGTGACCGGGCAGCAAATTGTCGTTTACACCCTCATGTTGTTGCCGGTGAGCTTGATTCCGACTGTCCTCGGAATGGCCGGCAAAGTTTATCTCTATGGCGCAATCGTTCTCGGATTGCTCTTTCTTTACAGCAGTATTCGCGCGGCATTTTCCAAATCCAGACAGGAGGCCCGGAGGCTTCTGCTGGCTTCGGTGATCTATCTGCCTCTCTTGTTCATTTTGATGGTCATCAACAGGTGAATAGTAAATAGTGAATAGTGAATGGAAAGACTTCCGGCGCCCAATGAGTGGGCTCAAACTATTTACTATTTAGCATTCACTATTTACCTCCTAAGGAGATCTAACCGATGGGACGTGCTCTGGCGGTTATCATCTGGATCCTGACTCTGGGTTCGGTCAGTCTCTTTTTCGTAAACAAGTGGTGGTTTCCAACCGCCATTTCCGAACACGCGCCGGCCCTCGATCGGCAGTTCCTGCTGACGATTATCGTCGTAGGTCTTTCGTTTGCGGCGGCGCAAATCGGACTGGGCTGGATGGTCTGGAAATATCGCGACACGGGCCAGGCCGACCGGGCGATGTACACCCATGGCAGCAATCGTCTCGAAGTGGTCTGGACCATCGTCACGGCAGTGATCTTTATCGGACTGGCAGTAATGGGCCAAAGCGTTTGGGCGTCACTCAGGTTTAACGATGCACCCGCCGGATCGTTTCAAGTTGAAGTGGTCGCGCAGCAGTTTCAGTGGAATTTCCATTACGCCGGCAAGGACGGGGTCTTCGGCCGCACCCATCCGACTCTGATAGACGATTCCTCGCTTAACTTCATTGGCATTGACGAAGCCGACCCCAGCGCGAAGGACGATGCGGTCCACAGCGTGATTGCTATTCCCGCCGGTCGTCCAGTTGAGCTGACGCTTCGCTCGAAAGACGTCATTCATAATTTCTGGGTGCCGCAGCTGCGATTCAAACAGGATCTGGTTCCGGGGATGGCGATCAAAGTCCATTTCACGGCCAACACGCCCGGCAAGTATGAGCTCGCCTGCGCCGAGCTTTGCGGTCAACTCCATTTCAAGATGAGAAGTTTCATGCTGGTCCTTCCCACTGACGAGCACGCGGAATTGATGACTCTACCGCAGGATCAGTTTCAAACTCGGATGACGGAGTTGCTGGCAAAATACAAATTGCCGACAGCGAGCAATTAGTCCGTTCTAGATATTGGTAACTGGCGAAAACGTTCCAGCAAATTCGGGCTCTACCACGAGGAGATATCGGATGTCAGGAGAAACGAACGAAACGCACGGAGCAGTGCACCGCCACGAGGCACCCACCAGCTTCATTCGTAAGTACATCTTCAGCCTGGATCACAAGGTCATCGGCATCCAGTACATCATTCTGGCGCTGGCGGCCGTGCTCGTCGGGATGACAATGTCTGTGCTGATGCGCATGAACTTGTCCTGGCCGGGAACGAATTGGCCCATCCTTGGAACGCTGTTTCCGGGCGGCGCGCCGGGCGGCATGATGACGCCGGAGTTTTATCTGTCTCTGGTGACCATGCACGGGACGATCATGGTGTTCTTCGTGCTGACAACCGCACCGCAGGGCGGATTCGGAAACTACTTTCTACCGATTCAGATCGGGGCGGAAGACATGGCGTTTCCCGTGCTGAACATGCTTTCGTTCTGGGTCACGTTTGTCGGGTTCGTCGTAATTCTCGCCGCAATCTTTTTCTCGGGAGCGGATTCGACCGTTGGCCCAATCGGAGGTTGGACAGGTTACGCGCCGTTGAGCGCGCTGCCAAATTCCGGACCGGGCCAGGGCATGGGGATGAATCTTTGGATCATCAGCATCGCCATATTTTGCGTGGGTTCGTTGCTGGGCGCTCTCAACTTTATTACGACACTGCTCAACATGCGTGCTCCGGGAATGTCGCTCATGCGCATGCCTTTGACCTGTTGGGCCTGGTTTACTACTGCCGTGCTCGCGCTGCTTTCGTTTCCGGTTCTTCTTGGAGGCGGCATCCTGCTGTTGCTCGATCGAACTGCAGGCACAAGCTTTTTTATTCCCGGCGGGCTTTACGTCAGCGGCGTGTTGTCAGGAACGTCAGCAAATTTCCCAATTCATACAGGCGGCTCGCCAATTCTTTGGCAGCATCTTTTCTGGTTCTTCGGTCACCCGGAAGTCTACATCGCGATTCTTCCCGGCATGGGCGCTACGTCCCACATTCTTTCGACCTTCGCTCGCAAGCCTGTGTTTGGTTATCGCGCGATGGTGTTTGCTATCTTCGCAATCGGACTGCTGGGATTCTTCGTCTGGGGACATCACATGTTCATCAGCGGCATGAGTCCTTATTCCGCGATGACGTTTTCCATTCTGACGCTATCCATTGGCGTCCCGTCAGCGGTCAAGACCTTTAACTGGCTGGGAACGCTGTGGGGCGGCAGAATTCGTTTCACCACGCCGATGCTTTTCTCGCTCGGGTTCGTTTCATTGTTTGTTGCCGGGGGAATTACCGGCCTCGTGTTGGGCCAAAGCTCGCTCGACCTGGCGATGCACGATACCTATTTCGTGACAGCCCATTTCCATCTGGTGATGGGTGTGGCTTCGATCTTTGGAATGTTCGCCGGCACCTATTTCTGGTTCCCAAAGATGTTTGGCCGAATGATGAACGAACGTCTCGGCCGAGTCCATTTTTGGATAACCTTCGTCGGCGTCTATTGCATCTTTGTGCCGATGCACACGATGGGCATCGTCGGCATGCCGCGGCGTTTCGCGCAGTTTACCGAATATGAATTCCTAACGACGTTGCATCCCCTCGTAGTGTTTGTCTCGATCGCGGCGATCGCGACAGTCATTGCCCAGATTCTTTTCTACTTCAATTTGGTGTGGAGCATATTCAAAGGCGAGAAGGCGGGTGCGAATCCCTGGGAGGCGACAACTCTCGAATGGATTACTGACAGCCCGCCGCCACACGACAACTTTGCCGGCGTGATACCTACTGTTTACCGTGGCCCATACGAGTTTGCGGTTCCCGGCGCGCCGAAGGATTTCATTTTGCAGACTGAGCCCGAGCCTGACATGGTCCCGGCAACAGAGGGAACAGGGAATGGCGACAACGGTCACCGGCACTAAGCCACTCATCAAATCCGGATTTGGCGGGTCCAAGCCGCGCGGTCCGAATGGCAACGGTTCGTCAGGACGAAACGGGCGCGATGCTGCGTCGCGTATTCAGTCCTCGGCAAACCGCTACCGGATTGGGATGTGGGTGGCGATGGCATCGATCCTGATGATGTTTACGGCGTTGACCAGCGCCTACATCGTGCGTTCGGGATCGTCGAACGACTGGCAGGCGCTGGCGATGCCGCGGGTGATGTGGTTGAGCACGGCGCTGATTATTCTGAGCAGCCTTACACTCGAGACTGCACGCCGAAAACTAAAGGGTCAGTTTCTGAGCGCACACCGGCATTGGCTCCTGGCGAGCTTTGCGTTGGGAATAGCATTCCTGTTATCGCAACTCTTCGCCTGGCGGCAACTGGTGCGGCAGGGTATTTACGTTTCGAGCAATCCGCACAGTTCATTCTTTTATCTTTTGACTGCAACGCACGGGGTGCATTTGGTAGCCGGCTTGATCGCGCTGCTGTTCATGTCTTTGCGAAGACGCGTCTCCGGCGCCGATGAACTAACTATTGCCAAGGGCCAGGCTGCGGCCGACGCGATGACGCTCTACTGGCATTTTCTGGATATCCTTTGGATCTATTTGTTCGTTTTGCTGTTCTTCTGGCGCTCGTAGCCAGGATGGTTATCGAAGACTTCATTTTTTCGGGAGGTGACAGGTGAGTACTGAAGCACGCGCAGTACATTTTCCGGCGGCCGACTGGGATGGCGGGGTCCACCCGTATCGCGTCGGTCATCGCAAGCTCGGAATGTGGTTGTTCATTGTTTCCGACTCATTAACGTTTTCCGCGCTGCTAATCGGCTACAGTTATCTGCGCGCGTCAAACGTCTGGCCCACGCCATTTCATTTCAATCCCAGCATCCTGTTTTCTTCGCTGATGACCATGTGCCTGCTGTCGTCGAGCTTGACGATGGTGTTTGGCGTGTCAGCGTCGAGCCGGGGCGACTGGAGGGCGGCGAGAAAATGGATCCTGGCGACGATCTTCTTCGGCCTTGCATTTCTAATCCTGCATCTTTACGAGTGGAACCATCTGATTCACGAAGGCCTAACACCTTTTGCATTGCCGGCCCAGTGGGTGACGCAATACACGGCCGCGGACGGCACGTTGCCTTCGCCGTTGTTCGGCGCCACCTTTTTTGCCATCACCGGACTGCACATGTTTCATGTTTTCACCGGTGCGATTTATCTTTCCGTAGTCGCGGCCCGCGTCAAGAAACTGAAGCACGAGGACATCGAGATCAGCGGACTCTACTGGCACTTTGTAGATCTCGTCTGGATGTTTGTGTTCCCATTGATTTACATCATGTCAGTTCATATTGAGGGCCACTGAGCCGGGCTAAGGAGGAGACCAGGATGAGCGCACACGCGGAAGAACATGAACATTTTGCCGGCAGCAACAAACTCTTTACGTCGATCTGGGTTTGGCTCGTTATTCTGACTCTGATCGAGATCGGACTCGCTTATAAGCCGATGTCAACCGTAGTTATGTTGACCATTCTCCTGGGCCTTTCGATCATAAAAGCCGCACTGATCGTCGCGTATTTTATGCACTTGAAGTTTGAACGGTTGAGTTTGATCCTGACGATTGTGCCGATGCTGGTAATCTGTATTTGCCTGCTGTTCGTTTTCTTCCCGGACAGTTTTCGATCGTCGGATCTGCGTTATAAATTCAAGGAGAGTCCGCCCGCACCGGCCGAGAGCCATTGATGAGAATTTTTCGGCAAACAAGTTTGGTTTTGGCTGTGATGCTTGGGATCGCGGCGGTGGTCGCGGGTGAGATAACCACGCTCGCGCAATGCGGAATGTGCAAGACTGCGCTGGCCGGATCCAGCAACGCCTTGTTTATCCGAAACTTCAATATCGGTGTGCTGGTGTTGCTGATCCCACCAGTTACTATCTTTTGCTCGATTTTTATTTTGTTAAGACGTCATCGAGCCGCGGACGAGGAACCGAGCGAGTGAACAGTCTCCAGGCGTGAGTCTCCAGGGGTGAGTCTCCAGTCGTGAGTCTCCAGTCGTGAGTCGAATCGCGTTAGCTGATCCCAACCCTAGACTGGTGACTCCAGACTTGAGACTCGACTGAAGACTGACTGAAGACTCCAGACTTGAGACTCCAGACTGAAGACTCCAGACTTGAGACTCCAGACTGGTGACTCCAGACTCTTTTTGTAATGGCTGAGGAAAACCTGCAACGCATTGATGTGGAGAAGCGAACGACTCGAGGGCGGGTCTGTCCTCATTGCGGGGGAAAAATAATTCCGTCAGATCGCGCGGTTTATCAAAGCACTGGGGATCCGACAGCCGTATTTCCCGTTTGGCAATGCGAGCGTTGCGGTTATGAGGAAATGTCGGAGCGAAAGAAGCCCGCCGGCAAAGCGAAACATTGAGGCGACTCGCGCAGTGGTTTTATTGAGGTAGACGATGAAGAAGGAAATTGGGTTATTAAATTTTGCCAGCATCCTCGTGGGACTTTTGTTCATCGCGTTTGCTGTCGTAACAGCTCTCTTTTATCCTCCACTCCTCAGCACCGACAACTTGTTTATCATTTCCGTTTGCCTCGTGATGGCTCTCCTTTTCATGGTTAATCCGCTCTTCTACTTGCATTCAGAAGGCCGTCTGCCCATTCCATTTGCCAAGCGCTTGGGAATGCAACCGCGAACGCCTGCTCTCCAGGCGGCCGGCGGGCCCGCAGCTACACCACCGTTGCTTGACGCAAAGGGCCGCGCTGTTCCTCCCGATGTAAAATCCATGATGGCCAACATGAATCCGAAGTCGAAGGACTAGGAATTTATGGATGAACTGACAAAGCGGGTGCTCGGAAGCTTTGGTCATTGGGGCAAAGACTCCCTCGATCTCCATACACTTTTTGAGGCAGGAGGAAACGACCCGGATGCGCGAACATCCGTTTTTGACATCGTCGAACGGTTGGTGCGAGAGGGCTTGTTGGAAGAGATGGGAAATGATTTTTATTCGTTGACGGACAAGGGCAGGGAAGCGGTAAAGCTTTTAGTTTGAAACTATGCCCGATTACATTTCATATCTCCCCCACCTCAATGCCCTTCTAAACTCAACCAGTGCACTGTTTCTGATTGCCGGTTATGGTTTTATCCGCGCCACTCGCGTGCGCGCACATCGCAATTGCCAGGTTGCGGCAGTCGTTACTTCAGTCATATTTCTCGTCTCGTATCTGACCTATCACTATTACCACGGTGATACGCCCTTCCCGGGGCAGGGGCCGGTGCGCCCGTTCTACTTTGTAATCCTGATCAGCCACATAATCTTGGCGATGGTGATCGTACCGCTCGTCGTGATCACGGTGTATCGCGCGGCGCGTGGACAATTTGATCGACACCGGCGGATTGCGCGCTGGACTCTTCCGCTGTGGCTCTACGTTTCAATTACCGGCGTGATTGTGTATGTGATGCTGTATCACCTTTATCCGTCGTGAGGTACGAGTGATGAGTGATGAGTGATGAGTCATGAGTGATGAGTCCAGCAATACTGAGAACCAGGGATTGATTAGCGCAGAAGCCGCTCCTCCCGCTAAGCGGTTGCGTGCGTCGGGGCCCATACTGATTCTGGCAGTCCTTTTTGTTCTCGGTGCCTTTCTGTCGTGGTACTTCTCATGGTTTGGCCGCAATCTCTCTGACGCTGATATCGCCACCTACCTGGTCGACCAACAAAAACCACGTCACGTTCAGCACGCATTGCTTCAGATACAGCAACGTATTGAGCGGGGCGACCCCGATGTGAGCAAGTGGTATCCGCAAATTATTCAGTTGGCCGCAAGTCCCGAGCGAGAATTCCGTTTGACCGTTGCCTGGCTGATGGGTTTTGACAATCGGTCGCAGGAGTTCCACCAGGCGTTGCTGCAACTGGTTCGCGATCCTGAGCCGATTGTCAGAAGAAACGCAGCGCTCGCCCTCGTGAGATTCAATGACAAGAGCGGACGGGCGGAACTGCGTGCGATCCTCGAACCCTACCCGCTGCTGGCGCCGTCGAGCGGGGTGGTGGCAAGTACTTTGAAGGAAGGCGCTCAATTGGCGCGCGGCACACTCGTGGTGCGACTCACCCAACCTGATAACGCCACCGTCGAGGTGCGCTCACCGCTTCCCGGTAAGTTGGACAAGATCATCGCCCAAGCGGGCGCAACTGTCTCGGCGGGCACCCCTTTACTGACGATCAACTCTGACGAAGACAGCATCTGGGAAGCATTGCGCGGTCTCGCGTTGGTAGGCGAAGCTGAAGATTTGCCGGTGGTGGATTCGTTTGTGCGGGGTCCGGATTCCAATTCTGACAGGATCCAACAACAAGCGGCCCAGACGGCAAATGCAATCAAGGGCCGCGCGAATTCCAAGCCGGAGCAAATTAAGCAGTAGGCGGCGGAGGTGGAAGATCGGGGAGAGTAATCCCGTGTACGGCCTCCCAGTCGTCAGTGGGTACCATCTCGATGGCGTCCCACGGACAGCCGTCCAGAAACGCGCCATCTGGTCCTTTGCTGATGCATTTCTGGCAGCCGATGCAAAGATATGGATCCACCTCGATGCGTCCGAATGGCGGATGATCTTCATCCGGCACCCAGAACATACAGGCTTCAATGGGGCAATACTCGATGCACGCCGGCGATCCGGCGCAACCGGTGCAGCAATCCGTCGTAATGGCGAGTATGCGGGGGCGTTTCTTGCGTGCCGCCTTACCGTCGCCCTCTGACATGGGCAAATGCTTGTCTACGATGTCGTACAATATTTTTTCGTCGCTCAAGGTGATTGCTGGAACTTAAGGTGCAATCTAACATAGCTTTGCTGAATTCCTCAACGATTTGTGTCGGACAATGGTTGTGCTTGTCGTCAGCGCATCACGAGCGTTAAATGCTGAATGGACATTTGATCAGATGGAGGTGTCAGCATGGAGTCAGTTGCAGGAGTATTCAATTCAAGAGCGGCTGCTGAGCGTGCGATCGAAGGCTTTCGTTCCGCAGGCTTCGCAAATGACAGGATTGCGTTTTTGGCCCCGGGCGCCAGTGATGATGCGGTGGAAGCGGCGGTGCCCACTTCGGAATCCGAACAACCAGGAATGGGAAGTGCGATGGGTGGAACTGTGGGCGGCGCGATGGGTATTGCCGGAGGCGCATCGCTGGGAGCTGCCGCAGCCAGCATGCTTATTCCTGGGGTTGGTCCTGTGATCGCGGGCGGAATAATTGGCGCGGCGCTGTTAGGAGTTGGCGGGGCAGCAACTGGCGCAGCCGCAGGAGCCGCTTTGGAGAGGGAATTGGGTGACGGCTTGCCGCACGATGAGTTATATCTGTATGAAGACGCGCTGCGAAAGGGACGCTCGGTGGTCCTTGTGTTTGCGGATGACGCAGACGCGGCTGAAAGCGCCCGCAACGTTTTGGCCCAGGCCGGCGCTGAGAGCATCGACGCCGCGCGCGAGGAGTGGTGGGTCGGACTTCGCGACGTTGAAGAGGAAACCTATCGGGCCCAGGGACGAGACTTCCAGGCCGATGAGAAGGCTTACCGGCGTGGGTTTGAATCGGCGCTAAACGCCAAGAGACGCGGCAAAACGTTTGAACAGGTGAGTTCAGAATTGGCTGCCGCGGCGCGTGACTCCGGCTCAGACGAGGCGTTCCGGTGTGGTTACGAGCGCGGTCAAGCCTATCAGCGGATGCTCGGAGATAAATACAAGAGTTGAAAGAGCTGCTCCTGAACGCAGTTGTGCTAATCGCTATTCTGGGGGTTAGCGCAATTATCACGTCCTGGTTTGCACGTACAATGTATCTGCGCTGCGCTGCGTGCGGAACTTTGAATGCAAAGCGCCGCACGCAGTGTCGATCATGCGAGAAGATTCTGCGGTAGTGTTTCGAAGGAAACCCGACAACATTTTCCATCTATCATTTTCGATTTCTCATTTGTCACTCCGAAGTTCCGAATTTCATTGGCACTCGGAGCTCTCATCGGATACTCCGGAACAATACCTGTCAGGGGTTCCGGTGGCGCCGCGTCGACAATTACAATGACGTAGTGATGAGAAATGGAAAATGATGGATGGAAAATGGTTCTTCCTCTGACCTATGACAACTAATCCAAACTCTCCAATTCCCCAAGAATGGCTGACGCACGCCGAGCAGACTGACTACCGCGAAACGCCCAGATACGATGCGACCATCGACTACTGTCAACGCCTGGCAGAGGCATCGCCGCTAATTCAGTTCCGGTCGTTTGGCAAGAGCGGACAGGGTCGCGATTTGCCGCTCCTGGTTGCTTCCGAAGACGGGGCTTTCACCCCTGAAGCGGCAAAGAGTGGGCGCAAACCCGTGGTGTTGATTCAGGCGTGCATCCACGCCGGCGAGCCAGACGGAAAAGACGCCGGCCTCGCGCTGTTGCGCGACGTCGCGATCACCAAAACGCGCGCTGGCCTGCTCAAGAATCTCGTACTTCTCTTCATTCCGATTTACAACACCGATGGTCACGAGCGCTCAACTCCCTACAATCGCATCAATCAAAATGGACCGTCGGAAATGGGGTGGCGCACGACCGCCAGTTACCAAAACCTCAACCGAGATTACATGAAGGCCGATACGCCGGAAACGCGCGCCTGGCTTTCCCTTTGGAATGAGTGGCAACCGGATCTATTTATCGACTGCCATGTAACAGACGGAGCGGACTATCGCTGCA
The DNA here is from genome assembly GCA_963724185.1 of Pyrinomonadaceae bacterium. Lineage (GTDB taxonomy): Bacteria > Acidobacteriota > Blastocatellia > Pyrinomonadales > Pyrinomonadaceae > PSRF01. The sequence goes on from CAVRTN010000004.1 coordinate 3,006,542, forward strand.
ACATCACTTTTCATCATGAGCATCACTCAGGAGTGGCGCCCAGCGTGCTCGCGTGGGAGAAAAGAGTGTTCGACGATCGTGTCGCAAAGTCCACGGCAGAGGCGGGCAATGAAATCTCCTGGTATCTGGAGTTTATCGAGAACCGTGATCTGACGATCGGGATACGCGATTTCAACGGTAGCCCGCGCTTCTCGACTGGGTACGTGCCGCTGAGAAATCGTCCGGGAATATTGATCGAAACGCACATGCTGAAGCCCTACCGTCCGCGCGTCGTCGGCACGTACGACTTTTTGCGGTTCGCCCTCGAGGAAGTTAATCGTGATCCTGAAAGTTTGCTGGCCGCCGGGAAACAAGCTGACGCCGAAATACTCGCAGCGGGTCAGAGCTACGATCCGGCGCGGATTTATCCACTGGATTTCGAGTTGACTAACCGGTCGCGGCCTTACGATCTAAAGGGGTTTGAGTATCACACGGAGATGAGTGACGTCTCTGGCGACCTTCGCGTTACGTTTGGGAGCGAGCCGCTCGATCTGACAGTCCCGATGTACGACGACTTTCAGATAACTAAAGCCGTCCCGCCGCCGCTCTACTATGTCGTCCCGTGTGAGTGGCATGAAGTGATCGAAGTGTTGAAAGCGCACGGTCTTGAATTTGAAACTGTTGAGCAGCCGCTCACGGTGGACGTCGAAAGCTATCGGTTTGCGGACGTGAAATGGGCTGGCGGGCCGTTTGAGGGACGGCACATGCCCACATTCACCGCCCAACGAGTAACTGAAACCCGGACGTTTCCCGCCGGATCAGTGATCGTTCCGCTGGCCCAGGCAGGAGCCAGGATTGCGATAAACCTGCTCGAACCAGAGGCGCCCGATTCGCTTGTCCGTTGGGGATTCTTCAATGCGACTTTCGAGCAGAAGGAATATGGGGAAGCATATCTGGTGGAGAAACTGGCGCGGGAGATGATGGCAGCCGACCCGCCATTGGCCGAAGAGTTTCATGCACGAGTCGCAAGCGATCCTGCTTTCGCCGCCAATCCCGGCGCGCGATTAGAGTTCTTCTACAAACGTTCGCCTTACTGGGACCAGCAGATGAACCTGTATCCCGTCGGCCGCATCATCTCTCCGCTGAGATAAGTTTCGAGTTATCACGTTTCTGGTTGATCGATCTTTCCGTGCATCTACCTTGAACTCGGAACCCGAAACCCGAAACTCATTAATGCGCCAGCGCGTCCGGGTGTTCTGAGACTTCTTTGACAGCGCGGCTCCGGCCGTGTACCGTCACCACTCCAACGCCGGCAAAAATCAGCGCGCACGCCACAAGGGTTCTGGAACTCCAGCTCTCACCCAGAATCATCGGGGCAAACCCAAATGCCAGCAGCGGCTGTAGGTAGATGTAAATAGCCACGATGCTTGGCGAAACCTTTGTGACGGCCCACGAATTCAGATAGTAAGCTCCCACTGTGGGGACAATGATGATATACGCAACAATGAGCCAGGTGCCGAGGGAAACGGAACTCAGATCGTCGCTGGTCCAGGCGTAACCCGCAAAGGGAAGCGTGACGATCGCGCCCACGAGAAAAATCCAGGTGATTACGTCGAGCGCTCCGTATCGGCGGAATAGGTCTCGCGAAACCGCGATGTACGCTCCGTAACAAAGTGAATTAATGACGATGAGAATGTTGCCGAGCGTTGTTTGCGCGGAGAAGCTGGCTCGCCATGGATCAACGAGATAGATAACCCCAGCCGCCGCGAGGCCGATCCCCAGACAATGCCGCAGCGAAGCACGGTCATGACCGAGGGCGATGCTGACGGCGAGGGTGAACACCGGAATTGTAGTGGTCAGCAACGACGCGTTGATGGCGGTGGTGAGCGACAGTCCTTTCACAAACAGCAGCTGGTTCAGGACCACCCCGAGAAGGCTCGAGAGCGTCACCCAGGCAATCACTCGTCCCGGCAATCGGAGCAGCTGGCTGAATTGTCTGCGGAAGAGTGAGAGCACTATCGCGGCGCCACAGATTCGCAGTCCCACCAGGCTCGTGCTCGACATCGATCTCAAGACGACCTTGCCAAAGATAGGCCAGGTTCCGAACATTATTTGCACGGCAATCAGGGCCAGATGTGGCGTGATGGCGCGTTCGGAAGTCGAAGTCATGGTTTGCTCGGTACCAGTGCAAAGACCCGCGAAGGCATGCCTTTGCGAGTCTTCTTTTCTAGCAATATGATTTGTTGACGCTGATCAAACGACCAGGAACAGCGGGTTCTCCAGTATCTTCTTGAAGGTCTGCAGGAATTTTGCTCCGGTGGCCCCGTCGATCACGCGGTGATCGCAGGACATGGTCACCCGCATCATCTGCCGGACCACAATCTCGTTATCACGGACCACTGGTTTCGGCGCCATCGCTCCCACAGCCAGAATCGCACCCTCGGGTGGATTAATCACCGCCGTGAACTCATCAATCCCAAACATTCCCAGATTGCTAATCGAAAAGGTTGCTCCAAGAAACTCTTCGGGCCGCAGCTTGCGGTTGCGGGCGCGTCCGGCAAGGTCGCGAACTTCCGATGCGATTTGCCCCAAAGATTTTTGATCGGCGGAACGTACGATCGGTGTTATCAGTCCATCTTCGATGGCAACAGCGACTCCGATGTCGGCATGTTCGTAGTATCTAACGAGCTTGTCCTGGAACGACGCGTTTACCTGGGGATGTTGCCGAAGGGCCGATGCAGCAACCTTGATAATGATGTCGTTGACACTGATCTTCAGTTCGGGATCGAGGGCATTGATGCTGCTGCGCATCTCTGCGGCTCGGTCCATTTCGATCTCAGTCGTTAGGAAGAAATGTGGAATCGGGCCGAGCGATGTTACCAGTCGCTTTGCGATGGTGCGGCGCATTTCGCTGGCCGGCACGTCGCGGTAAGCGGAAGGCTCGGCAGGCGACTGTTGCACTACGGTTCGCTGGCCGGCATCCTCTGTGGCGGCGGCGGCAGGCGCAGCTTTCCCGGCGACCAGGCCTTCAACGTCACGCTTGATAATTCTTCCGCCTGGTCCGCTGCCTGTGACCGAGCGCAGATCGATTCCCGATTCAGCGGCTATGCGCGCAGCCAGCGGAGAAACGATTAGGCGGCCCCCCTGGTTTCCGTTTCCGCGCCCGCCATTGCCTTGAGTAGCGCTTGCCGCGGATTCACTTTGGGGAGAAGCTTCGACCTTGCTGGTGTCCGCGGGCTTAGATTCCGGACGTTCTTCAGTCGTAGCCGGGGCCTTTTCCTCGTTTGGCGATGACGATGGCTTTTCCGGCGATGCTGCCTTTGCAGATTCGGAGCTTCCAGTTTCGCTGAGTAACGCTGAAATATCCTCGTCCGGCTCGCCGATGACGGCGATCAACTGGCCGAGCGGAGCCGACTCACCGTCATGTATCAGGATCTTTCGCAGCACGCCATTTCCGAGCGCCTGCATTTCCATCGTCGCTTTGTCCGTGTCAATCTCGGCGAGCGGTTCGCCCATTGATACTTTCTCGCCCTCCTTCTTGAGCCAGCGAGAAAGTTGTCCCTCCTCCATGGTGGGGGAGAGCTTGGGCATGATTACTTTTGTTGCCATTTGATTTCTGTTGATAGGTCAGAACCACCTGCGTTAGCGGGTGGGCTAATCCAAATAGGATACTTCGCGAACGGCCGCAATAATCTGATCGACTTTAGGAATCGCCATGTCCTCGAGATTCTTCGCATAGGGCATGGGAACATCCGCGCCAGAAACCCGTTTGACCGGCGCATCGAGATAGTCGAACGCGCGCTCCATTATCTGAGAGCTGATCTCCGCCGAAACACCGAAGTACGGGTGCGACTCCTCCGCGATTACCACGCGATTGGTTTTCTTAACTGACTTCAGAATCGTTTCGATGTCCAGCGGGCGAATGGTCCGCGGATCAATTACCTCACAGGAAACACCCTGTTCTTCCAATTTTTCAGCAGCTTTCAGCGCTACTGGAACCATCAGAGAGCGGGCCACGATAGTGGCATCAGTTCCCTCGCGCTTCACATCGGCAACACCGAGCGGGATAGTAAAACCAACGTCGTCCGAAACCTCGCCCTTGTTCCCGTACATTCTTTCCTGTTCGATAAAGATCACAGGGTCATCATCTCGAATCGCTGATTTCAAGAGGCCTTTGGCATCGGCGGGGGTGGAAGGCATCACCACCTTGAGCCCAGGGAAATATGCGAACCACGATTCGATCGCTTGTGAATGTTGTGAACTAACCTGGAAGGCAGAGCCGCCTGGACCGCGGAACACGATTGGCACTTTAAACTGCCCACCCGACATGTAGAGCATCTTGGCTGCCGAGTTGATGATTTGGTCCGTTGCCAGAATCGAGAAATTGAAGGTCATGAATTCGATGATCGGTCGTAGACCGGCCATCGCAGCGCCGACTCCAAGTCCGGCAAACCCCAACTCGGTTATCGGAGTATCGATCACGCGTTTGTCTCCGAGCTCTGCCAGAAGTCCCTTGGTTACCTTGTACGCCCCTTCATAAGCAGCAACTTCCTCGCCCATGAGGAAGACATTCTCATCGCGGTGCATCTCCTCACGCAGGGCCTGATTGAGCGCTTCGCGCATCGTCACTACTGCCATTGAAAGTGATTCCTCGTATTATTTTCGATTTCAACTCCGAAGCAACGCAAACTGATAGTTTGCGATCCTTTTGCCGCAGCTGATGACTCGCGAAACGCAAACTAACAGTTTGCGTTACTTTCCACCCGGAACTATCGGATTTGCATAAACATCGGTGAACAACTCAGACGGATCCGGCAGGGGACTCTCTTCAGCAAACTTCACCGAGCGTTCGACCTGTTCTTTCACCGTCGCTTCGATCTCGTCAAAATCGGAATCGCTCAGCACGCCTTCTTCCTTCAGGCTCGCCGCAAAGAGTTTGATCGGATCGCGTTCCTGGTGAAGTTCAATCTCGGCGCGTGTTCTATAGTTCCCAGGATCCGACATCGAATGGCCCATGAAACGATAGGTGCGAACTTCCAGTAAGGTTGGCAAGTAATCCTTGCGCGCGCGTTCGACCGCCCTCTGGGTGGCTTCGCGAACGGCGAGGACATCCATGCCGTCCACAAACTCCGCCGCCATTTCATAGCCGTCGCCCTTTTGCGCGATGTTCTGCAGCGACATGGCCCGCTTGAGCGATGTCCCCATTCCGTATTGATTGTTTTCGCAGATGTAAATGCAGGGCAGCTTCCAGAGCTGGGCCATGTTGAGCGACTCGTGAAATGCACCCTGGTTGACTGCGGCCTCACCAAAGAAAACCAGCGTCACCTGGTCTGTCCCTTTGTACTTGGTCGCGAAGGCAACGCCGGTTGCCAGTGGAATTTGTCCAGCCACGATACCGTGACCACCGAGAAAATTTACTTCGCGATCAAACATGTGCATGGAGCCGCCCTTGCCTTTCGAGCAACCCCCGGCTTTGCCGTACAGCTCGGCCATTACAGACTCCGGAGTCATTCCTTTGGCGATGGCGTGCGCATGTTCACGATAGCTGGTGAGCACATAGTCGTCTTTGCGAATTGCCGACAAGGCGCCGATCGCCACCGCTTCCTGGCCGATGTAGAGATGACAAAAGCCCCCGATTTTTCCGCTGCTGTAGGCTTCGGCGGCTTTTTCTTCGAAACGGCGAACCAGAACCATTTCGTGATAGATGCGGACCAACGTTTCTCGATCCAGGCCTGACAGGCGGCCCTTTTGCGCCTCCTTCACGGCTTCCTGGTCGATGCTGGCGGCTTCCTTCTCGTCGTGTGGTTGGTCCATGACAGCCACGCTCTTATCTTCAGATTGCTGGCGTGACGGTTCCGGTGTTCGCGTTCCTGGTTGGTAACTCGACTTTGCCACTATTTAGCGCTTTCCGAATAGCGAACCGCCATAAGGCGGCGGCTTCAGTTAGAAAATGTGTTGGTTTAGTTCGCCGGGATTATACGCGAGGACTGCAACGCCGTGCAAAACTTGATTGATCTTGCGATACCAGCGCATGACAGACTTCGAGGCAAGCCCGATTGTGATGGTGCTCTGGAAACACTGATAGCGCGGGCCAGGACGCCGAGGCCTGACTGACCCACGCGCGTCTACTCGATCTCATTGAGGTGAGCCGCGACGCTTATCTGAAAGCGTCGAGATTCGTGACGGTTGCGTTGGCCAGCGTAACCACAGTCTTTCGCGAATGCTTATCCGATTGCATCTGCTTTGCCGCAGCCGTGAGCAATTCCTCAGTTGTTTCACCCTGTTCGGGGAAACAGGCCACGCCAACACTCAAGCCAACCTGAATGGCCGTTCCTGATCTAACCGATAACTTTTGCGTTTCGACAGCTTTCCGGATGCGTTCTCCTACAATGGCTGCCATTTGGCTTGAGGCCATTGGCATGATGGCAACGAATTCGTCTCCGGCATAGCGCGTCAGAATATCCATCTGCCGCAGCTCTTTCCGCATTACCGCAGCGATGCTCGCCAGAATGCGATCTCCAATTGCGTGTCCATACTGATCATTGATGCCCTTGAAGTCGTCCACATCCATGCTTAGGACAGCAAGCGACTCATTGCCCATTCGTTGGGATTCAGCAATCCGTTGTTCGAGCATCATGTAGAAACCACGCGAGTTTGGAAGATCCGTAAGCGGATCGACCAGAGCACTTTCCTTGGTCTTCTCATAAGTCATCGCGTTGTTCAGCGCGCTGGAGGCATGCTGGCAGACGGATTCGAGCAACCGCACGTGCTCTGTGGTATACGACGAGCGGCTCTTGGAATAGAGCGTAATCGCGCCGAACGCCCCGTCTTCACGCAGCAGTGGCGAGACAAGAGCGCCGCGGTAGCAATTGGCAATTTCCTCCGAAAGGCCGACGAGATCCAGTTCCGGCGACGCATTCGACATCGATCGCGCATTAGCGATTACCCAACCGGTGATCCCGTCTCCCACAGTCATTCGACGACTGCCAAACAGTTCGGCGTCTTCACCCGCCACGTGGGCAGCGACTGCCTTACCGGTTTTCTCGTCAACGATAAAGATAATGCAAGTATCGAACGGCACTATCGACTTGAGTTTGTTCGAGACGAGCGTAACGGTGTCGTTCAGATTCAAAGAGGAACCGATGGTCTGGGCAATCTCATGAAGCGCGAAGACTTCGCGTTGTGCTTCAGTGATTGACCTGAATCCGGAATCGTCGTGAGGCACCCCGACGCGGTCGGGCGCGAGGCCGGCATCCGGTTTCGTTTGCGTCTCATAATCGTGAGTTGGAAGTTCCGCGGCGACCTGTTCCTGAATGTCTTCCGCGTCGATCAACCGATCAAAGTCTTCAACGTGCTTTACGAATGTTTCGACAAGGCGCGGATCAAATGCGCTGCCCGCCATGTTTTTCAGCAGCGCCAGCGAATCCTCGCGTTTCATTCCTTTGCGATAAGGTCGATCGCAACGAGTGGCGTCATAAAAATCCACTACCGAAATGATTCGCGCGACAAGTGGAATGCCGTCGTGTTTGAGACCCTTTGGGTATCCCGATCCGTCCCATTTCTCATGGTGGTAACGCACGATATCTTCGACCGGGTAAGGGAAGTTCACGCGCCTGAGAATATCTCCGCCCACGGTTGGGTGAATCTTCATCTTGGCAAACTCCGACTCGGTTAGTTTTCCCGGTTTGTTGAGAATGTACTCAGGCACCGCGAGCTTGCCGATATCGTGCAACAGGGCGCCGGCAAACAGCGCCTGCATCTCTGGCTGGGCAACTTTGAGCAGCCTTCCCATCTCGGATGCGTAAATCTGTGTGCGGCGCACGTGTCCATGAGTTGTTTGATCTTTAGCGTCGATTGCGATAGCCAGCGACTCGATGGTATTCATGTGGATGGTGGCCATCTCCTCCACGTGCTTTCGCTGTTCGGCTTCGGCGTGTCTAACTTCACTCAGCCGTTTTTCGTTGAACCGGTAGAGTAGGTGGACCAATCCCGTGATGAGCACGCCGAGCAGTGCGTAGGGAATGCCCGCGCCATTGATGGCAGCGTAGAACAAGACAGCCGAGGCCGCGCCGGCAACCTGCGTGGTCAACGTCCACACGATGCTTTCCTGCGATGGCAGCACGCGCAGCTTGCCGTCTACGAGGTTGAGAAAGTGCATCGTTGCTACCGTGCTGAGGAAGTACTGCAAAACAGCGAGCACGCAGAGAGGTACCAGGAACACATTCAGCGGCAGGCCCTGACCCGCATTTGAAGCAACGTCTTCTGAGAAAAATGTTACCAGGAAGCTGTAGCACGAAGCGGAAATAAAGGTTGAGATAACGGCGATCGCCGTGGTGGCTATTGAGTCTCGGCGGCTGGCGAGACTATAAGTAGAAACGAATCCGACAATCGCGGCCAGCAATGTGGCTGGACCTGCAGTGTCAGCAGGCGGCACCGCATAGAGAATTACAGCCAGGAACAGAAACGCGTCCGCAACGGATTTGCGGCTCTGATGAACGCCGAGACTGTTACTGATGGAAACTGTAAAGCGACTCGCAGCCAGAGTAAGACCAAGCAACACAAGCCACGAGAGCAGACCCGCCTTCGTCAGGAAAGGCAGCCTCAGCGTGGAAACGACAGCGATACCAAGAAGCAACAACCCGAGCGTGGATATGCTGACCATTAAGACGTCGGTCGTCCAATTCCTCTTTAACTTCATTTTTCCTTGACCTCGGATCGGTAATTTCGAGTACTTCGGGCGGATGCTGGTTGGGAATTAATCTGACTTGGCGAGCGGACAGTATGCCGAAACGCTTTGTTGGCTGATGGCCAACGTCGTTTAACGCGCTGTAAAGATAACCTTTTTATAGGGTTAGAGTCAATTCTTTACTGATTTTCAGGGAGAATGCGCGATGTTTGAGGGAGAATGCGCGATTCAATAAGTGGGCGGTCGGAAAACGCGCGGTGTACTTATTCCTCCATGATTTGAGGAGCGTCACGGTTTTCCAATTAATTGCGCAGCGAGGCTCTTGGGGTCAGACACAGGCTGGAGGCAGGTGAAATTTCGGCAGACGTATGCGGTCGCAGCTCCATTTAATTGTGGACGATCGCGAAGCAATGGAATAACGCTAATGGCCTCGGAATCGGACGAAGACGCCTGCGCAATCACTCGATTGGGTAGATAGAGGTTCCAAATCTCTTTCATCAACGCGTTCGTGTCAGCCGCTTCGCGGTCACCGATGACGGCTATCTCGCGGGGCTCTCCCAACTCGAAATCAAACGCACAGAGCATTCGCCCAAAGCCGGTGGGATAACGCCGGACCGCTGCGGAAGTGAGACGCAGAAGCGTCGCAGCTCGACGTTGATAATTGCTATTGCTCGTGAGCAAGCCAAGACGCAGAAGACTTTCAGCGGCGACTGAATTTCCAGACGGAGTGGCATTATCGAAAAAGTCTTTTGCGCGCACAATTAACGTTTCATGACTCTTTCCGGTAAAGAAGAAGCCGCCGTCCTGGTCGTCCCAAAATTCATCGATCATCGTCTCAGTCAGAGAGGAAGCTTCTTTGAACCATTCGAGTTCGCCGGTCGTCTCATAAAGAGCTAACAATCCATCGATGTAGAATGCGTAGTCTTCCAGGTAAGCGTTGAGCTTTGCCTGACCGTCCTTATAAGTTCTCAGGAGAAGACCCTCACGCTTCAGATTGTCGCGCACGAAACGTGCGTTTCGTTTGGCGACCTCTGCATAGTCAGGACGGTTCAGAATCGCTGCTGCTTCGGCGAAGCTGGCCAGCATTAGACCGTTCCAGGCCGTCAGAATTTTCTCATCGCGTGCAGGCTTCACGCGCTGTTCGCGTTCATCGAAGAGTTTCTTGCGACCTTCCTCAATGACTGTGCCAAGTTCAGACGCCGTGATGTTTTTCGAAGAGGCCACTTCGGACAGGTCACCTTTGACGTTGAGAATATTCGCTTCTTCAAAGTTTCCCGACTCGGTAACGTTGTAATACGCGGCAAATAATTCCGCCTCACGCTGGCCGAGGATCGCTTTGATTTCAGCAAGACTCCAAACGAAAAACTTTCCTTCCACACCTTCAGAGTCGGCGTCCTGAGTTGAATAGAAACCGCCGAGGGGGTCGGTCATCTCACGAACGACGTAGTCTAAAATTCCTTCGACCACCGACCGCGCCAGTTCATCCCCGCTCACCTGGTAATAATGAAGATAGAGACGGGACAGCAGAGCATTGTCGTAGAGCATCTTTTCAAAATGCGGAACGAGCCACTTCGAGTCTGTCGAGTAACGATGGAAGCCGCCACCGAGATGATCGTAAATGCCGCCCTCGGCCATTTTGCGACAGGTGTGGCGGACGATTTCCAAGGCCTGCGGCTCAGCCGTTCTGTGGAATGTATGAAGCAAGAATTCAAGGGCCATTGCGGGCGGAAACTTGGGAGCGCTGCCAAAACCGCCGTTGATTGGATCATAGCTGCGAATTATTCCGCGATAAGCCTCGTCGAGCAGGGCTGAGGACAGTTGTTCTCCGGATTCCACCACTTCACCGGAACGCTGTAATCCCTCAAGAATTGAACTCGCGGTCTCCGCAATGTCGTCAGCTCGTTCGTGGAAGGCTGCCGCCATGCTGATTAACACGCGCGGAAAACCGGGCATGTTATGACGATCTTCAGGTGGGAAGTAAGTGCCGGCGTAAAACGGAACCGCATCGGGCGTCATAAAAACTGTCATCGGCCAGCCGCCCCGGTGAGTCATCAGTTGCACGGCGGTCATGTAGATGTGGTCCACATCGGGCCGCTCTTCACGGTCGACTTTGATGTTCACGAAATTTTCGTTCATGATCTTGGCAATGGCCTCATCTTCAAACGATTCGTGTTCCATCACGTGGCACCAGTGACACGCCGAGTATCCGACGCTCAGCAGCACTGGCTTGTTTTCGCTGCGGGCAATCTCAAATGCTTCCGGACCCCACGGATACCAATCCACGGGGTTGTGCGCATGTTGCAAAAGATAAGGGCTGGTTTCGTTGATCAGACGATTGGTGTGTGCTGGTTTGGTCACTGCATAACTTTCAACTTTGAATTTCCTGCATTCTACAAGTTATGAGTGAAACTCGCGAAGGCGAGAAGAGTGGCGGCGATACCAGGCGCAATCCTTTCGGCTCTTGCGTTAAGTCGTTCCGGATTTAAAAGACCAGGAGATAACGCCGACACTCGATCGATCAATTCTTGAACCAGTAGGGAGTTTTCTTCGTCCACTCATTATTTGGATAGCGGCGGTGAAGCAGGTCATGAGCAGCCTTGGACCACCGCCCGGTTTCCTTATCTGCGCATCCGTAACGGCTGGTCTTTACCGCAAGGTGGAGTGCTTCAGGCACGCGAGCGTCGGTCGGATTCTTCGTGGCCCATTCAATTACCTGACGCGATAGATAATTTGGCGACGCACCCATTGCGGCAAGTTGGGCATACTCCTTACGGGCTACAGCAACTTGATCGGGAGTCAAGAAAGGCGGCAGTTGCGAATCAAGATCGGATCTGGTGGTGGCACCTGCGTCGGTCGAGCTGGGTTGGTCAAGAAAGGCGGCGCCGCACCACCAGTTATCACGGTATGAATCCTGTTCAGCCAGAGACATGCCGCGGCCAACTCCATCGTCGACGAATGGTTCGAGCCCCGGAAACTTCAGCCAGGCATAGATTCCGGCAAACTTTTTCGCTGCGGGAGTCCGAGCGCTGAGGTATCCATTCAGGACCGACGTCATCTCCGGGACAAGCGTTTTCAGAGTTGGCGTCAGCGACGCAGCAGTTTGCGAATTCTCAAGGAGAATCGCGCGCAGCCACACCGCCTGAGTCACGTCTCGTCTCAGGTTTTCGGGAAGCAGACTGCTGTTGGGAATCTCACTTAGAAGCGCGAGCGGCATTCTGAAATTCATGATGTTACCTGCATCCACGTCAAAGAGTCTTCTGTCACGAAGCGGTTTCTCACCCTGACCAAATTCGTCATCGTGTACCGGGATTTCGCGGTTGCCATCGTCCCAACTGAAACCGGCCGGGAGCCGCTGAGCGTGTGTAAGAAAATCTTCGAGACTATCCGAAACCATGAGACGCTGATGATGTAGAAGGTTCAGGGTTGATCGATTGAGACGCCCTTCGTTTTTCCGAAGCAATCCATCAAGATAAGTGCGCGCCTCAGGAAATCGTCCGGCCTCGATTTGCAAACGCATTAAGTGAAAGGACGCGGTTGCGAATGCTGGAGACGTCGGAGGAAGTTGAGCGGCGGCGGCTCGCAAGCGCGCTGCTGCTTCGTGGGTCGGCTTCACTCTTGCGAGAGCCGCGATAAGCCAGTGACCAGAAGACGTCGTCTGCCAGCGCTCGACAGCGTGATCAAACGCCTCTGTTTTGTCAGACTGGATGGTTGTAACCCAATCAGTGAGATCGTCAGCTTGCAGGTTTACCGTCGTCGCGGCGGCTTGTTGGTGATGTGCTTCATCGTCGCCAACAAATTGATCGAGTAGCACAGTGTAGTCCCACAAATCCTGCTTCAAGTTAGAAAGCCCACTCTTTCCGGCAAGCAAACGTCCCAACTCATGCAATCGTTCTTCTGGATGCAGCCTAAGCATCACGAGGTTCATGAGGCGGCGAGCGGCCGCATGATTAAACTCAAGCTCGGAGTTCTTTAGTATCTTGTTTAAATGATCCTCAGCTTCGGTTAGCGCGGTCTTCCTGGTTTCCTCCGGTCCGAGACTCGCTTTCCGAATCAAAGTGCGGGCCACCATGTAAGGACCAAGTCTGCGCCAGGGCGACTTTGCATCGAGAGCGATAGCAGCGAATTGTGTATGGGCCAGGTCGAAGTTGCCGGCATAAAAATTTGCGGCAGCAATTTGATAGTCGCGGTCGGCGCGAAGTAGTTCATTAGCATCGGCGGACAATGGTAAGGGAATGTGTTGCCCTTCGGTGCAATTGGCAAACACGAGGTCCTGCGCCTCAACCCACTGTTTCAACTCAGGACTTTCCGCGCCTAGTTTCTTCACCCGCTCCGCGAGCGTCGCGGCCGCGGTTTGGAAAGCGTCCTGCTGGCAGTTTAGAAACGACTCAAACTGGTTTGGCTTTTCGCGATTCCGGTAAACCTCAATCTCCGGAGTCTTATCAGAGAGCACTTTTTGTCGTGCAGTTTGCCATTCCTTTATCCAGTCGCGATCGCTTGGCTCAGATCTGTACTCGAGCCGGTCTTTCCAGAGTTCAACCAGCGCCTTCTGTTCGGCCGGATTAAAACTTCCGCCGCCAAAGTATCGATAAGCGACGAAAAGATACGACCGCGCGTATGACGGCTGCATGATACCGATATCGCCTTGCGCAAACTTCTCGAGCGGATACTCGGGGTGAGCTTTAAACGTGAAAACGGAGCCCAGGGTAAACGGGCCACAAGCGAAAGAAGCCGGAGGCTGGATCAAAACGAACACCAGAGTCAGCACCAGACTGGAGCGGTAAAATCTTTTATTCATCGGCAGCATTATTTCGCGTTAGCCTCCATCACTTGTTTCACGTTCGCGGGCGACCAACTCTTCGGATTAAAAACATAGACCCGCTTGACCGCCGGTAGTCGCTCGATTGGTTCGTCAGTTGAGATTCCGACGCTTTCCTGGCAGCGCTTAGCTTTAAACTTCTCACCCGCGCCGAGGAACGATAGAAACTGGTTACGCTCCACCCCCATGCGAAATAACATGGGCACAGCCTCATCGATTGGCAGATCGTCCAACCAGTTGTCGCCCTCGCACCATGAAGCCAGGGCCGTAATCGAAAGCAGCGTCGAGGGTGGGAGCGACGCACGTAGCTTAACCAGCAGCGAGCGATAGAAGCTGCGTTCACGCGTGGTCGCGTCGAAGTCCACCTGTACCATGACAACGTTGGGTAGCTGGGCCAGTTCGGCAATTTCCCTGGCAGCGTCGTGAAGCTGCTGCTCTGAAAGGGTAGCGGGTTTGTTTCTGTCGGCCTCAATTCGGGCCACGGCGATCACCGAAGCATCCACGGGTGTGGCGAGGGGCTGGAGCCGCGGGCGGCTTATGGCTTGGTCGCTGCGCAAGTAAATCGTTTTCGCCAGAAACGCAATACCAACCTTTTCGCGTTCGATGAAATCCAGTTTCTCGGGCCTTTCCCACGCCCAGAGAATTGTCGGAGGTAAGCGCGCGATTCCGTGTGAAGCCGCGGCTGTTTCCAACCGCATGCGCGAGCCGCCGGCCTGAAACCAAACGAGCAACAGCAAGCCGAATCCAATTACGCCGGCGAGGAAAAATCTAAATCGTTGGTTCGTGAAATTTGACATGCAGGTGGGCGAGAGTTTACCTCAGCTCGATTGTAAAGTGATCGACAAACTTTCACTTTGCCGCAGCCAGACGTCTCAAAATTATCGGTCCTTCCGGTTCTCGGTTGAGTTCGCCTTTTGCTATACTGCCAAACTGAATCGTCATTCATTTTTCTGCACGCATAGGACTGAATCGGATGGAACGTGAAACTTTGGAAATGGACGTTGTGTTTGTGGGGGCGGGTCCGGCAAACCTTAGCGGGGCGCTGCACCTGGCGCGCTTGATCAAGCAGCACAACGAAGCGGTGGCGAGCGGCGCGCGCGCGGGCCAGGCGCTCGGAGAAATTGAGATTGGAGTAATCGAAAAGGGCGCTTCGATCGGCGCGCATATTCTTTCCGGTGCGGTGATGGATCCGAAGGCGCTCAGGGAGTTGATGCCTGATTTCGTCGAACAGGGCGCGCCACTCGAGTCGCCTGTAAACGAAGACTATTTTCTCTATCTCACCAAAAATCGTGCACTGAAATCGCCGATTACGCCGCCGCCTCTGAAGAATCACGGGTATTACATCGTTTCGTTGAATCGCCTCACCGCCTGGCTGGGCGAGAAGTGTGAAGAAGCAGGTATCAATATTTTTCCGGAGTTTCCAGGCGCAGATTTGCTTTACGATGAAGCAGACCGAGTGGTGGGTGTGCGGACCGGCGACAAAGGAATCGATAAGGAAGGGAAGCAGAAAGCGAATTTTGAACCTGGCGTTGATCTGCGCGCGAAGGTCACAGTCCTCGGCGAAGGGCCGCGTGGCTCGCTGACGAAGCAACTCGTGCAGCGGCTGGGGCTGGACGAGGGACGCGAGCCTCAGGTTTACAGCATCGGTGTAAAAGAGCTTTGGGAACTACCGGACGATCGTTATCCGGCAGGGCGCGTGACGCATACGCTCGGATACCCGTCAGACTCAAAAACCTACGGTGGCGGCTGGATTTATGGAATGCAGAATCGCATTCTCAATATCGGTTATGTTACCGGGCTGGACTATACCGATCCGCTGCTTGACCCACACGCTGAATTTCAACGATTCAAACAACATCCGTACATCACGCGTCTGCTCGACGGCGCCAAGATGATTCGTTACGGCGCTAAGACGATTGCGGCCGGCGGATATTTTGCGATGCCTCGAATCTATGCCGATGGAGTTCTGCTGGTGGGGGACTGCGCGGGCTTTCTCAATTCGCAGCGGCTCAAAGGAATTCATTCAGCCATCAAGAGTGGAATGCTTGCGGCTGAGGCAATCTTCGAGGCACTCGTCGCCGGCGACTATTCAGCAAATCAGCTCCAGCGCTACGAACAACTCGTCAACGAGAGCTGGATTATTCCCGAGCTGCGGAAGGTGAGAAATTTTCACGCAGGTTTCAAGCACGGCCGTTGGCTCGGAATAGTCAATACCGGCTTTCAGTTTATTACGGGCGGCAGGTCCTGGGGTCTCTTTGATCGGGCGAAGGCAGAAGCCGGTCACGAGGCGATGCACAAACTATCCGCTTATGGTTATCGCGGGGATGATATCGAGCAAAGATATGGCGCGTTGAAGTTTGACGGTAAGGTTGCTTTTAATAAGTTGACTGACGTCTACCACGCAGCGGTTGGTCATAGTGAAGATCAACCAAGCCATCTACACGTGCTGGACACAAATATTTGCGTCACCCGTTGCGCTGAGGAATATGGAAACCCCTGCCAGCGGTTCTGTCCGGCGGCGGTTTATGAAATGGTTGACGATGGAACGACTGGCAAACGGAAGTTGCAGATCAACTTTTCAAACTGCGTACACTGCAAGACGTGCGACATCATGGATCCGTATCAGATCATTAACTGGGTAACTCCTGAGGGCGGGGGTGGACCCGACTACAAAGGCATGTGAGGCAGATTCTGATCGATCTAAGAGCTAATCACTCAACTTCGTCGTCCTTGTTGGTGACAGTGAAGTTTACGCGACCGCGCATTACTTCTTCCAAAGCGATACGAGTATTCTTGTGTTTGAGCGCGTCGATATCGATGCGTGGTCGCGCGCCGCGCTGAAGTTGTTTGCTTCGCTTTGCCGCCAGGATGATCAGGCGATATTTTGAATCGACCTCAGGCGCCGGTGTCTCGTCAGTTATTTCCTCAACGTCTTTTGCAATTGCTGTCACTGTTTCCTCCGCTCAAACTAATTTGAATTAGAATCAATTTCGCTCGCAGTAAATGCGTTCACAATCTTCTTAATCTGCGACTCCTGCCGCGAAAGCCTGGCTCGTTCGGCTTGAATCACTGCGCGCAGATCACTCGCTGCCCGATCTGCATCGTCGTTAATAATCAAGTATTGAAACTTCGAGTAATGCTCAAGTTCCCGCGGCGCGTTTCGCAATCGCACGTCGAGTTCTTCCAGTGAATCAGTGCCTCTGGCCAGCAGTCTTTGCCTCAATACCTCAAACGAGGGAGGCAGGATAAAAATGCTTACAGAATCGGAAATCAACTCGCGAACACTGGCAGCGCCCTGCACGTCAACTTCCAGAATGATGTCGCGCCCCTCGGAAATCTCGCGTGCCACCTGCTTGCGACTGGTGCCGTAGGAATGGGAATGAACGTGGGCCCACTCCAAAAACTCGCCGGCCGCGACCATCTGTTCAAATTGTTCCTTCGAAACGAAGAAATACTCGCGCCCATTTAACTCGCCGCTTCTGGGTGGGCGAGTTGTGAACGAAACAGAATAGCTAAGATTTGGGACATTATTCAACACGCGCTGAATGAGCGTGCCCTTGCCTCCGCCCGATGGCGCACTAACAACGAAGAGAATGCCACGTCCTTCAGTGGGGATGGCGGAGTGGATTTCAGTTTCGAGGTTCTTTATCTCACTCGACATTCTGTACCTGTTCGCGAATCTTTTCTACTTCAGCTTTGATTCCGAGTGCTGCTTCCTTAATGGACAGTTCCGTTGATTTTGACAAAGTCGTGTTGGCTTCGCGGTTGAGTTCCTGAAGCAGGAAATCCAGCATCTTGCCGGTCTCCCCGTTTGAGTTTAGCGCGTCGCGAAACTGGCTGAGATGACTCCTGAGACGAACCATCTCCTCGCTCACGTCGCTGCGATCGGAAAGATATGCCACCTCCTGGGCCAGCCTAGCTGGATCGATTTCGACCAGTTGACCATTGCGGTCGAGCAGTTCGCCGATTCGTTTTTGCAGGCGCACGCGATAAGCATCAACCAGTCCGGCGGCCGCACCTTCGATCAACGGCACCAGGGCTTCAATCTTGTCGAGACGCCCCGCCATTTCCGCACGAAGCGTTTCACCTTCCTGGGCGCGCATTCGTTCAAGTTCATTAAGAGCGGCGCTGAGTGCGCGCTCGATGCCGGCAACCACTTCGTCGTTGAGGCCCTCGCGTGAAGGTTGTAGCGCGCCCGGCAGGCGGGCCAGGGCATTGATGTCCAGTTCTCCGGAAATGCTGAACTCATCCTGCATTTCGCGCAGCGCACTGACATAGCCGGCAATCAAGGGTCGATTCAACTCGTATGCCGTTTGAGACGTCTTCTCAAAATTTATCGTAACGTCGACGCGGCCGCGGGCGAGTCGCGAACTGATCTGTCGCTTAATGATGGGTTCGAGCGATGAGAGCTCACCTGTGAGCCGGAGGTGGACGTCCAGAAAGCGATTGTTCACCGTCTTCAGGTCGACCGAAACTGCAAAGGTGTCGCCCTCGGCCGACCCACGTCCATATCCTGTCATTGATTTCATAGGTTTACCTTTGGTCGGTTGTTAATGGTTCCTAGTCAATGGTTCCAGTCAATGGTTCCTGCGTCAAACAACAACTGACCACCTGCCACCGACAAATGACTACTGACTGATCGTCAGCTCCTCTTCTTCGTCGGCAAACTGAAGTTCATAAAGTGTTCGATACTTGCCGCCGCGGGCGAGCAGCTCGGCGTGGCTGCCGACTTCAATGATTCTCCCAGCTTCCATTACTACGATCACATTGGCCCGGCGAATCGTCGATAGCCGGTGGGCAATCACTACGGTGGTTCGATTGCGTACGAGATTGGCAATTGCTTTCTGCACGAACCGCTCCGATTCGGCATCGAGCGCCGACGTGGCCTCATCCAGAATCAAGACGGGTGCATCGACGAGAAGGGAACGAGCGATTGCCAAACGCTGGCGCTGCCCGCCTGACAGAAAAATTCCCCGTTCGCCCACAATCGTTTCATACTTCTCAGGCAACTCCATAATGAAATCGTGAGCAAAGGCAATTCGGGCAGCTTCCTCGATCTCAGCCTGCGAGGCGTCAGGCTTTCCATAAGCGATGTTGTGTCGCACTGAATCGTTGAAAAGCACGGTCTCTTGCGTGACCAGGGCCAACTGCTGCCTCAGGCTCGAAAGGGTGGCATCGCGCAGATCAGTGCCGTCCCAATAAACTCCGCCGGTAACAGGATCATGAAATCGCGGAAGAAGTTTGGTCAAAGTAGATTTTCCGCCGCCCGACTCACCGACGAGCGCAACCATTTCACCGGCAGGAATCTTTAGACTCACTTCCCGCAGGACGGAGCGTTCTTCATTCGCATAACCGAAGGAAACGTTGCGCAATTCAATTTCGCGCGTCAGTGGCTTGAGCTCCACGGCATCTTTCTTTTGCGGAAGTTCGGCATGCTCATCCATCACTTCCCAAACGTGATGCGCGGCCGCGAGCGCCTGCTCCATCGCGTTTTGCAAGCGTGAGAGCTTGCGCATCGGATCGTAACTGCGAAAAAGGAAAAACAGGAAAGTTAGAAACTGCGCCGCGTTCATGCTGCCCGACATGATTTCGCGCTGGCCGAAGAACAGCAGCACCACCACGAAAACAACTCCAATCAATTCAATCGTCGGAGGAGCAAAACCGGAAATGCGGGCGGTGCGAAGATTCGCTCCGACAATTCGCCGTGCGACCGTTGTGAAGCGAGCTAATTCACGTTCCTCTGCGCGATATGCCTTGACAATTGTTTGGCTGGACAACGCTTCCTGAGCGGTGTCAGTTAGTTCCTTGTTGCCTTCGAAACTTTCGCGAGAAAGATTCCGGAGCCTGGTCCCGAAGCGCGCAGTTAACACAGCGACAATCGGCGCGATCAAGAGGGAGCCCAGAGTCAATCGCCAGCTGTAATAAAAGGACGCTGCCAGAAACGCGATCAAGGTGAAGCTCTCGCGCAACATGTCGCGCAAGGTACTGGTGACCGCAGCCTCAATCGCAGCTGCGCTGGAGACGAGTCGAGATACCAGATAGTTTGTGCGGTGCCGTTCAAAAAAACTTGCCGACTGGTTTAGCAGATGACTGTACAGGTCCTGCCGGAGTTTCAGCACGGCCGATTGTCCGATCCTGGCCATCAGAAATGTGGAGAAGTATTCCGCGATACCTTTGGCGATCGTGAAGGCAAGCAGGAGTACCGAGATCGTTTTCCAAGCACCTAAGCCCGAAGCGGGAATGATGTTTTGCAGGCCGAAGATTGTGGGAGTGCGCTGACCATCGCCCTGAGCAAACGCCTGATCGAAAATGGGAACGATGAGACCGCCAATTGCGATTTCGAGGAGACCTACGATCAGCATCGCAAAGGTGGCGACTGCAAAAGTTCCTTTGTGAGGCCCTAGATAGCCAAGCAGTCTTCGGAGATCGCGCATTAGTTATTTGGGATAGTCGTGCCAGCTGCTGGCGAGTTGCCGTTGTGAATCACCCGGGAATCAATTGAACGAGCGTCTCGGGTTCCTTAGACTCGGGAAGGATCAAAAACGGCTGTAAAACTAAAGGGCAACTATACTTATCAGCGCGCGAAGGCGTCAAGGCGACGGATTTTGAGGTGGTACTGACTTCATCGCCAGGATCGTCCCAGCAAAACACTAACGGATCACCACCGATTTTGAGGTAGTGGGGTCGAAGTGTGGTGCGAATTCCGCGGTACTAGCCCGACTGTGAGGGAGTGCTCACGAGATCGTAAATGAGCCCTGGCGGTCGGGCTAGTGCCCCGCCTCGGGTCCAGGATCCAACACACAATTACCCCAACACCGAGTCAGTGCTTTTGCAGGAAACTTCTTTGCGTTTTAGAGTAGACGATGTGAATAACGATGGACAGAACGAAGGGTAAACATCAATGACTGAGAGTTTTGGATATGCAGCACCGGAGAAAAAAGCGCAGCTCGAGCCGTTTTCATTTGAGCGCCGCGACGTGGGCGAGACGGATATTTTGATCGACATCCAGTTTTGCGGAGTTTGTCATTCAGACATCCATCAGGTGAACGACGATTGGGGCGGGTCGATCTATCCAATGGTCCCAGGCCACGAGATTGTCGGCCGCGTTGTCGAGGTTGGGTCGGGTGTCAAAAAGTTTAAGGAAGGCGATCTCGCAGGCGTCGGTTGCATGGTCGACTCCTGTCGCGCTTGCGTTAATTGCAAGGCGGGGCTCGAACAATTTTGCGAAGTTCACACAGCAGTAACTTACAACGGCACAGAGATGGATGAGACAACTCCGACCTACGGGGGGTATTCCACAAACATTGTGGTGGACGAATCCTTTGCTTTGAAGGTTTCGCCGGATCAGAACCTTGCCGCGGTTGCGCCGCTACTATGCGCGGGCATCACCACGTATTCACCGTTGCGGCGTTTTGGCGTGAAGGCTGGAAGCAAGGTTGGGATTGTAGGTTTGGGTGGGTTGGGCCATATGGGGGTTAAGTTTGCGGTCGCGATGGGTGCCGACGTAACCGTGTTCAGCACGTCCCCAACTAAAGAGGCGGATGGGCGTAAGCTTGGTGCGCACCACTTTGTAGTGACCCGGGATCCGGCCGCGCTTGAGCCGCTTGCTGGGAAATTCGACTTCATTCTGGACACCGTATCGGCGCCGCATGATCTGAATATCTATCTTGAGTTGTTGAAATATAACGGTGCGCTAGTGCTGGTGGGAATTCCGGGTGAGCCCGCCGAGGTTTCGGCGCCGTTGCTCGTGATGCGGCAGCGAAATCTGACCGGCTCTGCGATTGGAGGGATTCCGGAAACGCAGGAAATGCTCGACTACTGTGCCGAGAAGAACATTGTTTCCGATATCGAGCTGATTGCAATCGACGACATTGCCAGAGCTTATGAACGCACGGTCAGTGGCGATGTTCGCTATCGCTTTGTCATAGATATCGCTTCCCTGAAAAACAAAGCAGCTGTCTAGCAAGGTGATCCAACCGTCGATCCAGCGCGTCCAATTCACGCAGATTGCTTTGTGTACTTTGGCAACGATTGCGTCCTTTGCGGTAGGCGAAAATCTTACCGCAGAGATCGCAAAGCTTGCCGAAAACGGGTAGTGGTTCAGTTTGGCAATGAGGTCAGTACCGCCACGCGGTAGCGGGTGGGTCTGCGCACTTCCAGTCGACTCAGACCTCTGATGATCGCGATTAATGGAGTTAAGTTGGTGTGATATTCCATGAACCCACCCGCTACCGCGTGGTGGTACTGACCTCACTCCCAAACTGAACCACTACGCGAAAACTGCTGTAACGAAAAACGGTTTCCGCTTGCGACCAACAGCTGTCTAAGGTTTTCGTAGGCCCACCCAGAGAACTAAGCTATAATTCTCCATTCATTTACAAAATCCCCGACAGGACCAATAAAACTTGGGACAAGCACACGAAGCAGACAGCAAGTACGCCGGGAAACGCCTTTTGATCGTGGATGACGACGCGGATATGCGTCATCTGCTGGCGGAATACTTTCGACGGCTCGGCTTTCAGGTTGAAGAACGCGAGAGCGGACCCGAGGCACTCGAACCTGCGATAACAGGAAGATTCGATTGTTTCATTTTCGACGTTTCGATGCCCGGCATGACCGGCTTCGAATTGCTCAAGAAGATTCGGGACCGGGGCGTGCAGACCCCGGCACTGTTCCTAACAGCCGACGATGCACTCGATTCAAAAGTCGCGGGATTTCAAGCGGGCGGCGACGACTATTTAACTAAACCGTTTAGCCCGCGCGAATTGGAGTATCGCGTCGAAGCGTTGTTAAAAAGGTCTACCGGCGTGCCCGCTGCTACGGACAGCGAGCGCATCGAAGTTGGCGACCTGGTGATCGACAAGCGCCGCCATGAAGTTGTTAGACATGGGTCACGAGTTGATCTCACGCCGCTCGAGTTTCAAATTCTTGAGTTGCTGGCATCCGAGCCTGGCCGCGCATGGTCGCGAAACGATCTGCTGGATCGAGTTTGGAGCACCGAATATGAGGGCTATCAGAGAAATATTGATCCGCACATCAATCGACTGCGCAAGAAGTTGGAAACCGATCCAAAGGAACCGCGTTATGTGCTTACCGTGCGCGGCGTTGGATATAAACTAAACGAGGTTCCGTAGTAAATTGTCGATGCATTCTTTGCCCTTAATCGCAACCAAACTCTCTCACAGTCTCCCAGCTAAATTTTTGCGCCTACTGCTTGTCGTAGGCTTCTTCTTTGGACCAGTCGCTACTTCGCTTCACCCTACCAAAGCTCAAGCGCCGGGACAGACGCTGGTTTTCCCAACCTCGATTCAATGGCCCAGGCAGCGAGGTGTAACGTGGTACCGGCTTCAGATCAGCGGCGACGAAACGTTTCGGGACGTTCATTTTGATCGCCGCGTGCTCGGGGATCGATTTTCTGTTCGCGAACTCGCTCCAGGTTACTATTTCTGGCGCATCGCCCCCGCTGACCATCGACTGGGAGAGTTTTCGCGACCCTTGAGATTTTTTGTGCCGGGTGGAGTGGTGACGACCTACACAGCTCGGAGCAGCATCATTCGCGGATCTGGGACTCGATAGTTTGCGCAGGACGACTAAGGAGTCGCGGTGATCCATAAGGAGAAGTTAACTGATGTTGCAGTTGATAGTGAGCGGCTTGATTCTGGCAGTCTGGTTTGTGCTCAAATTCGTTATGGGCAAAGGTGGTTATGTTCACATCTTGCTGCTGCTGGGAATTTCGATTCTAGTGGTCTACATCACCGCCTACCGTAACACTCGTTACCATGCTCGACGCGGAAACTCCGGTTCCTGAAGCGGTTTGGGGAATTCGATTCCGTTTTCAGAGCTGGGCTTCCCGTGCCACAATGGCAACACTGATCCTCCCCCGGGCATCAAGAGAACAGCCCTTAATCCTGGAATCCGGGCTTTAATTCAAAGTAAAGAGGAGTTTTGAAATTATGCGCTTCCGCTCTCAGTTGGCACGTGTGACGACGCTTTTGACACTACTGGTGCTCTCCTTCGGTACCATCTCGGTAGCCACTGCCTTTGGGCAAGGCGACACTGCACGGCGAACAATTGCGGTCACCTACCCGCTGGAAGAGACCATCGAAGTGAAGTTTCGCGGCACGACGCTGCTGCCACGTCTTAAGGGAGAAGCAAAGGTTAAGCGTGCCGGCCGTCGCGGGACTCGCGTCGAGCTCGCTATCGATAATCTGCCGAGGGCTAACGAGCTAGGTGGGATTTATACGACCTTCATTCTCTGGGCCATCTCGCCGGATGGCCGCGTTGATAATCTCGGTGAGATCAAGAGAGGCGGCAGTGCATTTATTGCTTCGAAGCTCGACGTCACAACTCCGCTGCAGACATTTGCTTTGATCATTACTGCCGAGCCTCATTTCCTGATGAAGGTGCCGAGCCGCATGGTGGTGTTGGAAAACATCGCGCCCCAGCGAGCGGGCAGGAGTCAGGTCGAAACAGTAAATGTGCAGTACATAGGAAACTCGAGCGACTACTTCCGCGACCCGCGGGTGCCGGAGATAGCTTCGACTGATTTCAAAGAAATTCCAGTGTCACTCCTGGGTGCGCGGCAGGCCGTAAACCTGGCGAGATTTGCCGGTGGCAAGCAGGATGCGCCACAGGAACTGCAAACTGCGGAAGATGATCTGCTGGCTGCTGAGAAGGCGCTGAGGTTTGGTCAATCAACTGCCGAAGTCGATGTGCTTGCGCGAAAGGCCACGTCTTCAGGCGCGAGAGCTGAGGAGATGGCAGCAGCTCGTCGCGCGGCGAGATTGCGACGCGAAGACATTCAACGGCGAGACGAAGCGTTGCGCACCGCTGAGAGGACGGCCGAATCAGCACAGCAGGAAATCGACCGCCTGCGCGGCGACCTCGAGCGCGAACAACGCGCCCGGGAGTTAGCCGAACGAGACGCTGCCACGGCCAATGAACAGGTGAGAGAACAGCGGATTGAAGTTTCACGACTGCGCGACGAACTCCAACAGGTGCGTTCCGAAGGTGAAGCGGCCAAGATCAATCTGGCCCGGCTCGAAGGAGCCAAGCGTGCCGAGGATTCTCGCCTGGAAGCTGAGCGACGAGACCAACAACGACGTGCTGCGGAAGCAAGCCTGAAGCAAACGTTAGGGAAATATGGAACGATAAAAGAAACGCCACGAGGCCTCCAGCTTCTTTTGCCGGAATCAATCTGGCGTGCTCCGCGAGGCGCGGATCTTGTTTCCGCCGCGGCGGCCAAGCTCGAGCCATTGGCCGCACTATTGGCCAGTAATCCCGACTATCAAGTGCTGATCGAAGTCTATACTGACGCCAGGGGCGACGAGGTTTCGCTGCAACAACTGACTCAGGATCGCGCGCGGCAGTTGTCAGATCGTTTTCAAGCAGCTGGCGTTGACCCGGCGCGCATTCAGGCAAACGGCATGGGAGCGGCAAATCCGCTTGGCAGTAATACTACGGTTGCTGGGCGAGCGCGAAATCGTCGGACAGAGATCACGCTAACCGTTGTTCCTTCGCGGAGCGCATCAAGTCAGTAGGCAGTGACCAGTTACCAGTGGCCAGTGGTCAGTGGTACGGGCTTAGGTGGCGAGTCGGCCGAAGGGGATCCCGCTTCGTCTAGGTCGCTTTCTCCAGACTGACCCCTGGCCACTGACAACCGATCACTGATCCTACATGTCCCCACTCGAAGTTCTACAGATAGTAGGCTACTCGATCGGCGCGGTATTGCCGCTGTGGATGGGAGTTCAACTTCTTTCCCGCCGTCGCAAACTTAGCCCAATCGAGCGAGTTCTTTTTGTCCTCGCGCTGAGCATGTGCGGGTGGCACAGTAGCAACCTCCTCATAACCCTTCATAGTTTGTTCGGACTTGGGATCCGGGGAACCACGCTGCTGCGCGCCGCCGACACCGTTGCGGTGATCAGCATTACCTTTGCTTACTCTTTCCTGCTACACGTCCATCTGCATCTCTGGGCTAACGCTTCAAACAGATCTCTGACGCGCTTCGAGAAACTTCGCCTCTATTTCTCCTACGGGCCGACGCTATTCCTGCCGATGCCCATCTACAAAATATGGACGGGCCAATATGCGCCTATGCTCCAGCGTGTCTCTTTTCTTGTGCTGCCGATGGCGGTATGGATCACCTACGTCCTGGGGTTTATCGCGGTCACGGAACTCCTGATTGCGAGAAAGACAACCAACCTCAGCGAACAAAGAATCATGCGCACGCTGGCTGCTTCGTTTGTCGCAGTGGGACTGGTGATTCTGGCTGCGCTGGCGCTCGGACTTGGCGAAGGAACTCAGTGGGGGCTGTATTTAAAGACGGTAGCCAACCTCGGCTCACTACTCCCGTCTGCTTTGCTGGCCTACTACATCTATCGTTATCGCTATCTCGAACTGATCATCGAGGAGAGTCTGATCGTCGCCTCCTTCGCCGCGGTTGTGCTAACGATCTATCTTTACGGCATTCGGACGATTGGAGACTGGATGACTACGCGGTTTGGCGTACGCGCAGGTGTAGTCGAAGCGTTGCTGATATTGGCGCTGGCGCTCGCAGCGGCGCCATTGCGCACCTGGTTGGAAAAACGCTTTCATAAGTTGTTTGAACGAGAAGCGGCACTCTACCGGCAGATAGTCTCTCGTATCAGCGCGCTTGCCGGTCAATACAAAGAGTTGCCGGAATTACTCGAGTTTGTCGAAAGCGAAACGACCACAGCTCTTGGCCTGCGTCGCGTCAGAATTGTTCTTGGCGATCAAGCGGAAACGGCTGATGAAACGACGGACTACGTATCCGCGGGTGGAACTGCGTTAACTGTTGGGGAGGAAGCGACTGAACCGTGGGTTAGGGAACTGCTGAGTCTCGCCCAGCAAAACGGTTGGGCGGCTATCGAAGATGGCCCGTTGCTTAATGCTCATGGCTACACCATTGCTTACCCACTGAAAAGGGACGAACGAATTTCCGGCGTGCTCCTCGTCGACGCTTCCTCCGTTCTGTTGACCGACGACACGCGCTCAATCCTGAAAATTCTGGCGGACCAGGTTGCGATCGCGATCGAAGATTGCCGCCTTGTCGAAGCCAACGTAAGGCTCGAGAGATCGCTCGCCGAGCGCGAACGTTTGGCTACGCTCGGACAGATGGCTGCGACTGTTGCCCACGAAATAAAAAATCCTCTTTCCGCAATCAAGTCGATAGCCCAGGTGATGGCTGAAGATGAACAAGTGAGCCGTGAGTATGCTCGCGACCTGAGTTTGATCGTCGGCGAAACAGATAGGTTGGGCCAGAGCGTCACGCAGCTTTTGAGTTTCGCGCGGCGTGAGGCACCGGCCGAGTTGCCACTCCCGGCAGATCAGCTCATTGAGTCGGTAGTTAGACTCTTCAAAGTTGTGGCTGAAAAAGACGGTATCAATCTCACCTTGCGGATCGAAACCCAAAAGGAACTTGGCGGCACGGCGGTTTCAGCGGTGAGAGTAGCCTTATCAAATCTACTTCTGAATGCTTTGCAAGCAACTCCTGCAGGCGGCGAGATAGTGATCGCTAACAGGATTGAGCGGGAGACGCTGGTGATCACGGTTCAGGACAGTGGGCCAGGCGTGTCGCGCGAGTTGGCGCTGCGCATTTGGGAACCGTTTTTTACAACCCGCCAGCGAGGAACTGGTCTGGGCCTCGCGATCGTTCGCAAGCGTATGCAAGAGGCGGGCGGAACAGCGCGGCTGGCCGAGCAGAAAAACGGCAGCGGTGCGACTTTTGAATTACGCGTGCCGCCGGTCGCGGAGACTTTGTAGCTCACCAGTTTCTTGAGTTGCTCGCCACTAACCGTCTGTGTGACGGCAATGGAACTTTTCGCCGACATCCGCGTGTGAGTTAGCGAGTGTTGGCCCACCGTAATTACGCGCTGCGAAGGTGCGAAGCTTAAACGTTTCGGACGACGCGCGCCATCTCTCCTCGTCGCATGCATCTATTTCTGAAGGAGAAATATTCAAATGACTGCTCGCAAAGCTCTGGCAACAATTCTGTTTTCAATCTTCGTAACCCTTTCAATCGGTGGACAACAGGTCCTGGCTCAAGCCGGCGCTTCAGGTGCCTCGCAGGAAGCGAAGGTCGTTGACGAGACTGACCTCGACACACAACTCTACCTGCTCGTAGCAACAAATCAGGAGATCGACGATGCCAAGATTCCTGCCGGGTTGGACCAGGTGATCAAACAATTACGTTCGTCGCTCCCGTTCAAGAATTACAAAGTCATGACTACGCTCGTGAACCGGGTGAAAAATGAAGGACGCCTTAGCTTGAAGTGGATTGGCGGGCCACTGCCGGCATCTGCGGCAGCATCTCCAAACACACCAAGTTTCAATGAGTTTAAAGTTAATAGCGTTAAGTTCGTCACGGACGCCTCGGGCCGCCAGCTAGTAAAGATGGACGGATTTGTCTTCGGCTCGCGCATCCCAATTGTTACCGGGACAGCCATCGCCTCGAATGGTCCCGCTGCGCCAATCATCAACTACGAACAGACCGGGCTTAACACCGACATAAGTATTCGCGAAGGCGAGCCAGTGGTGGTGGGTACATTGAATGTCGGGCCATCAGGCGATGCGATCATCCTTGTGATGTCGGCCAAACGGGCGAACAAGTGAAACAATTGTCCGACAGCTAGTAGACCGCTGGTTCCCTCAAATAGTATTCACCTACGCTCCCGGGAGTAGGCGACACGCGCAACACGCAGCGAAACAAGGGTTTTCTGCCGACTGCAACTGCCGCCTGCTCCTTTCTTTTCTTGTGGCACGCCATGCGCTAGCGGAATACAGCGCCAAGACCATAAACTAAACGGAAGGTGAAACAAGAAAAGTTGCGATTGCTAATTGTTGATGATGAAGAAGCGGCACGCTACGGCATGCGGCGAGCGCTGACCACGTTTGGTTACAACGTCTCGGAAGCGGGTTCGGCGGAAGAAGCGAGGGCCCTGTTAAAGCAGTTGCAGCCCGATCTGATGTTGCTCGACGTTAACCTTCCTGGGATCAGCGGTCTGGACTTTCTACGCGAGCTAAAGGGCGCCGGCGGGGAAGGGCCGCTGGTAATCATTATCACCGCACATGGTTCCGAACGAATGGCCGTCGAGGCGGTGAAGTCCGGCGCCTACGACTACCTCTCCAAACCATTCGAACTCGATGACTTGCGGCTGGTAATCAAGAATGCCGCGGAGACCGTGCAACTCCGGCGCGAAAATCTATCATTGCGGCGGCGAATCGAAGTAGAACGATCTCAACGAGGCGCTTTCATCGGCAACTCTGCCGAAATGCAGCGCGTCCGGGGGATGATTGAAAAGGTCGCTGAGACAGATGCAACTGTACTTGTCCGAGGAGAGTCAGGCACCGGCAAGGAATTGGTAGCGCGCGAGCTACACGAACGAAACAGTGTGCGCAGCACTGGCGCATTCATCGCAGTAAACTGCGCAGCGCTTCCTTCCGAGTTAATCGAATCGGAGTTGTTTGGGCACGAGAAGGGGGCCTTCACCGGCGCAGCAGGGAAGCGGCTGGGAAAATTTGAGCAAGCCAACGGTGGCACACTGTTTCTGGATGAGATTGGCGACATGAGCTCAAACGTGCAGGCAAAACTCTTGCGCGCGCTCGAAGAGCGAAAGATTGAACGCCTCGGCGGAAACGAATCGATTCCAGTGGACGTTCGCATCGTGAGCGCCACGCATCGTCCGCTCGAACAGGAAATAGCCGCCGGAAATTTCCGCGCCGATCTGTTTTACCGGCTCAGAGTGGTGACTATCGATATTCCTCCTCTGCGCGAGCGGCGCGAAGACATTCCGTTGCTGGCCGAGACGTTTACCCGCGCTGCCGCGGAACGTTACGGACTGCCCTTGCGCCAGGTTGGGCAGAGCGCCTTGCGTCGCCTGGTGGACTACGATTGGCCGGGCAATGTTCGCGAACTGAAAAACACGATCGAGCGCGCCGCCATCATGGCTGAAGGTGAAGAGTTGCGTTCACAGGATCTACCGGATGAAATCACACCGGGAACGGAAAAACTGAAACCGGTCGAAACGGATTCAAAGGACGGACTCAACGTGCCGTTCACCGCCGAGTTTCGCGAAGACCGAAAGGAATTTGAGCGGCGCTACATTTCGCGTTGTCTTGAGCATACCGGCGGCAACGTCACCAAAGCAGCCGAGATTTTGGGAATGCACCGCCAGTCTCTGCAGCACAAACTTCGTCAACTCGGGTTGGGCCGGCGTTATGTGTCAGTTGGAGCGGATGGTACCGATTCTTCTGACGAGTGAAGATCATCGAGCCTAATAGACGCTGTCTGCATAACGAATGATGCGAGAGACTGTTGAGTTCCCCCGGCTGCTATAAACATTAGGCTTCTCGCGCAGCCTTTCGGAACGACATAGTTTAATAACCGCTGGGCGAGTCGTCATTACCCGCCTTTCCGCTACTTGCGTTCTCCAATCTCGGTCAATAGACTCCATCACACTGACAATCACTCTGGAGAACCCATGAAAGCACGCATTGACGCGATAATTCAGCGCGACCAGGCAGAATATCTGGATCGCTTAATCCCACAGACTGATCCGCTTCTGCAGGAGATGGAAAAATACGCGGCCGATCATCGCGTTCCGATCGCCGATCGTGAGGTGGCCCTGTTTCTTGAGATCACCGCGCGCGCGATTAAGGCGCGGAGGGTTCTGGAAGTTGGGATGGCAATCGGTTATTCAGTGATTCATCTGGCACGGGGAATGGACGAAGGTGGACGTGTGCTATCCATCGAGCCGAACGAGGAGATGATCAGCGCCTCGCAGGGCTACATCGAGCGCGCCGGGTTGAGCTCCAAAGTACGTATCGAGCGTGGCAAAGGACTGGAAGTGATTCCCCGGCTGCGTGAGACCTTTGATCTGGTGTTCATCGATGCGCTCAAGGAGGAGTATCTCGGGTACCTCGAACTGGCGTTGCCGCGTTTGCGCACCGGAGGCGTGATCATCGTTGATAACTTGCTTTGGGGTGGACAGGTTGCCGGAGAAATCCGCTCGCCGGATCAGGAAGGTTCGACTAACGCTCTGCGAGCGTTCAACAAACTGTTTGTCGCAAATCCGAAATTGAGGGCCGAAGTGTTGCCGGTGGGTGATGGACTTGGATACGCGGTGAAGCTTGGCTGATCCGCTCTCCGCAGTTTCCATCTGGATAATCCAGGATGACAACCGAGCAAACTGAGGCGCGACAGATTATCGCGCGCGGAGGTGTCATTGCGTTTCGCACTGATACGTTTTATGGCCTGGGCGCCGATCCGCTCAACGCCTCCGCTGTCCGAAGAATTCGCGAATTAAAGGGTAGGGAGGAAAGCAGCCCAATTCTCCTGTTGATTTCCGACCTTGCCGAAGCCGAACGCTTTATTGCGTATCAATCAGAAATTTTCAAAAAGGTATCAGAACGTTTCTGGCCGGGGCCATTGACTCTCGTGGGCATCGCTCGTCCCGAGTTGCCATCGGAGCTTACGTCGGGTACGGAAACTATTGGAGTTCGTTTGCCGGATCACGAAAGTGTGCGCGCTTTGGTGCGCGCGTGCGGAGGTGGACTCACGGCCACGAGCGCGAATCTTTCGAGAAAACCGCCTGCGCAGAGTGCGAAAGATGTGGTTGACTATTTTCCTGTCGGCCTCGATCTGATTATCGATGGCGGCGAAGTGAATGCGACCAAAGCTTCCACGGTTTTGGACGTTAGTGGTGAACGAGCGCTGTTGATCCGTGAGGGCGCCGTCACGCGCGAAGATCTGGCAAACTTTCTCTAGGACTTCGGAACAACCCTCTTAAGGCGTGCGCCAAACCGATCAGTTAACCGTAAGGCTTCGCACGAATCCCCAGTCGCCGCTCGCATCAACCTTAATGTTGCCGACGCCCTTGCGTGCGATCACGACGTTTGCCTGATACCAAAGCGGGATGACGGGAATCTCGCGACTTACGATCGCCTGAATCTGCGTGTAGAGCTGCGTGGCCCTTTCACGATCGAAGGTATTTACTGCTTCGTCGATTAATTGATCCAACTCCTTGTTGCTATAACGGCTGCGATTGCGAGAGGCGCGAGTTTCGGTCGGAATTTCAGACGTCGCGAAAAGGTCTTTGTAAAAAATTGGATCCTGATTCCCACCTACCCACTGCCCATAGAAAATCTGAAAGTTGCCGCGTCGTACTTCGGCAAACAAAGTATTTAGTTCAGCGGTTTCAATCGTCATGGGCACACCAATATTCTTCAGGTAATTCTGAATCACTCCGGCATAAGCTTTACCCGACGCGTTGCTGCCGGAAACTTTGTAAACCAGCGGCTTGCTAAAGCGCATCTGTGGGCCATCGCCATCAGGATCTTTCAGGCCCGCTTCATCCAATAATTTCTTCGCCATCCCAGGATCGAAGGCATAGGTTTGACCGGGGGTGTAGGCCCACGATTCCTCCGGCAAGACTGAATGCGCAATCTTGCCGAGGCCCAACAGGAGATCGCGGATCATGCTTTCGCGATCGATTGCGTGGGCCAGCGCCTGCCGCACACGGGCATCGGTAAGTGGCGCTTGCGTGCAATTTAGAGTGAGCACATAAACATTCGAACCGGTAAACTGCAGCACCTGCAAATTAGGATCCTCTTTGAGAAGTTTTACCGCGTCAGGTGAAAGACTCGTTGGTAGCGGAGAAATGTCTACCCGGCCCGAACGCAGTTCAGCCTGCAACGCATTGGTGTCAGCAATCACTCTCACTCGCAGCAGTGGAATGTGCGGAGCGCCTTCCCAGTATTCAGTATTGGCCTGCAGATCCAATACCTGTTGTGAACTGTCATAGCTAACAAACTTGAATGCGCCTGAACCCAGCGGATGATCTTTTTGCGTGGCGTAGCTGTCCTTCGGAATAATGGCAACGGGCACGAGGTTGCTGAGCAGTCCAGTCCACGGCTTCACGAGGGTCACGATAATAGTCTTTTCGTCTGGTGCTTCAACGCTCTGAATATAACTGCGCCGGTTCGCCCCGGCGCCTTCGTAAAAACTGGCCGATTTGGCGAAGGTGCTTGAGAAAACAAGATCGAGAGTGTATTTCGCATCGGCGGAAGTCAGGGCCCGTCCATCGTGAAACTTCACGCCGTCGCGCAATGTGAACGTAAAGACTCTGCCATCGGGAGATTGCTGAACGCTTGAAGCTAACTCGCCAACGTATTCAAACTTTTCGTTCTTCCGAACCAGCGAATTAAACATGAGCGTGCGCACGCGCTCGCTGGCGGCATCCACAGAAGGCGAGCCGACTGGATCGATAGTGAGGATGTTGTCGCCCAGCGCGATCACGAAAGAGGCATTGCGTTTCCGGCATCCGGAAGGGAGGAACGCGAACATCAGTATTAGTGACAGGAACCCGGCAAACTTCTTAGAGCGCATTGGATTGATCTCCGTACTTATAGTTGAGCTTCTCGTTGAGCCGGGTGGTTTCATCCGCAAGTCGCTGAAATTTGTCAGCGTCGAAATCAGTAGGTGGTTTGACGATCGCTTTGGTTGAAGCTATGCGTTTCAAAGTTCCGCGCATGCGGTCCTTTGGCAACTTGCCGGCACGCGCCTCCTCGAGCATTGCTCGATAGCCGCGGCGAATAATGTCGGGCCGCGCGCAGATCAGAAACATATCTTCACCGGCAAGAAACGCGCGCACCACGGCTGATTCGATCTCGCAATGCTTGGCTATCGCGCCCATCTCCAAGTCGTCCGTTACCACCAGATGCTGGTAACCGAGTTCATGACGCAGCAGGTTCGTCACGATGTTCTGACTCAGCGATGCCGGTTCCAGCAAGCCACCTGTAACCCCTTGAGCGATATCGATATTTGGAAAGCCTCCGTGGCTTACCATCACACACCGAACGCGATCGTCTTTGCGTTGGAATAGCTCGATATAAGGCGCGAGGTCTTGCGCGATCAACGCATCGTGCGAGAGGCTGACCATCGGCATCTCTTCATGGGAATCCACCTCGCCGGCGCCAATTCCCGGGAAGTGCTTGAGGCACCCGACCATCCCAGTCTCCTGCAAGCCACGCAGGTAAACAGTTGTATACCCGAGTACTTCGCCGGGCGACCGGCCAAAAGACCGCGAATAGAGTCCATTTGAAAGTAGATCGCGCTCGTCAGTCATGATCGACATAACGGGCGCGAAATTCATGTTGAATCCAAGCATCCGCAGCGTCTCGCCGCTGATTCGGCCCAACGCTCGCGCCGCCGCCAAATCGCCATGTTGCCGAATGGTTCGGGCTGAGGGCATCGGAGTGAATATTTTTCGCAGGCGATCAACCAGGCCGCCTTCCTGATCTACGCCGATCAGCGGATTCGTCGGCAACATCTCCCGCACGCCATCTGTCAGCGCCCGCAATTGGGCCGGGCTCTCCACGTTGCGGCCAAAGATAATGATCCCGCCCGGTTGGACTTCTTCAATTAGCGCGCGCGCGTCGGCATCCAGTTCGGGACCGGCAAGACCGATGTAGAAGAGTTGTCCTATTTGTTGTTCGAGAGTTAGCGACTGAAGGGACTCCGATGGCATTTGTTAGGTTTGAGACGGCAATGCGGCCACTGTCGTCGAGCGATTCCCAGGGAAATAAAATAGCGGTTTTACTATAAGACAGTTTTCAGGTAGCGGCCAATGAAAACATTCTCGGGCATTTAGTATTTTCTGTCTCGTGATTTTGGCTCGTAGAGGTCAAGCGATAACTTTCACATGCCGTTGCATTGATGTTATCCTCAAACACGTCCAGCAAAAGAAAACATCAATAGGACACAGAGAAGCCAATGGCCCAGCAGAATTCGTTTGACATCGTCTCGGAAGTTGATCGCGCGGAGATGACGAACGCGATCAACCAGACGATCAAGGAAGTCCGGCAAAGATTCGATTTCAAGGGCAGCGCGGCAACCGTCGCAATGGAAGCCGAGGAATTGGTTCTGACTGCTGAAGACGAAACCAAGCTGCGTAACATGAATGAGATTTTTCAGCAGAAACTGGTGCGTCGCGGGGTGCCATTGAAAGCTCTGAATTACGGAGAAGTGGATCCGGCTGCGGGCGGCACAGTAAGGCAGCGCGTCAAAATCCAGCAGGGCATTCCGCAGGACAAGGCCAAGGAAGTAGTTAAATTTATCAAAGATTCGAAAGCTAAAGTGCAGGCGTCGATTCAGGGAGACGTCGTGCGAGTTTCCGGCAAGGATCGCGACACGCTTCAGGATATTATCGGGAAGCTCAAAGGCAAGGACTTCGGCATCCACATGCAGTTTTCCAACTACCGAACCAATTAACATGCAGGCAACCGAACAAGGCGCTGTGCTCGAAGATGCAAAAGTTGCGGCTTTACGCATCTTTGGGTTGATCTCTCCTGAACTAAAACTCGTCGAAGAAGAGTTTGCACGACAAGCGCGTTCAAATGTTCAGGTGATCGAATATCTTGGCGACTATCTGCGCGCTTCCGGTGGGAAACGCGTCCGACCCGCGCTAACAATTCTTTCGAATTATGCAGTGGGGGGTGACGGGTCTAATTACAATTCGATTCGCATGGCCGCGGTCATGGAGTTTCTCCACACCGCCACGCTCGTTCACGACGACATCATCGATAGCGCTGACACCCGGCGTAGCCGACCGACGGTTAATGCACT
Organism: Pyrinomonadaceae bacterium; assembly: GCA_963724185.1. Classification (GTDB taxonomy): domain Bacteria; phylum Acidobacteriota; class Blastocatellia; order Pyrinomonadales; family Pyrinomonadaceae; genus PSRF01. The sequence continues at coordinate 3,041,666 of CAVRTN010000004.1, forward strand.
ATTTGGCAACAAGACTGCCGTGTTGATGGGCGATTGGCTTTATATGTCGGCCTTCGAAACCAGTCTGGCGGAACGATCGCTATCCATTCTCGACATCCTCACGCGCGTAACTCGAAAGATGACCGAAGGTGAGTTGTTGCAGCTGACCACCTTGGCCAGGACTGACATTCATGAACAACAGTATCTGGATATCATTGAACGGAAGACGGCCTACCTTTTCAGCGCTTGTTGCGAAGTCGGCGCGATCTTGGGCGGCGCTACGGCAAGCGAACAGAAGGCGCTTGCGGATTATGGAATGAATCTCGGAACGGCCTTCCAGCTCACCGACGATCTGCTCGACTTCACTTCGACCGACGATACCCTGGGGAAAGGAGCCGGGGTCGATCTGCTCGGCGGAAAAGTAACTCTGCCATTGATATATCTGATGGAGAAAAATCCGGCGTCGAGGGAGTTAGTGCAGAGAGTGATCGCTGAAGAAAGCTACCAAAGCGTTTCCCGGCGGGAGCTGATGGAGAGCGTGGAACGAGTGGGCGCACTCGATCGCGCGCGAGAAAAAGCAGATAGTTACGCCGCGGCTGCGCGTGACTCGCTGAGCGATCTAACTACTTCCGAGCACTGCGAGTCGTTGCGTTCAATTCCTACCTATGTTCTGGACCGCGACCGGTAATTACAAGCGTAACGTTTGCGAGGGTTAAGAGGGCTTTCGCACGCGGCGTGAACGCGCAACCTATCAGGCTCACGATGTCATGAAGACGCAAACTAACAGTTTGCGTTACAGGAAGTCCGCCAAGGGGATTGTGCAAAACCCCGAATCCCATTAAGATTCCCGAATGATGGACCGCCCCAGCGACAACCTACTCTCTCGCCTCGAGCAAAGCCTGAGGCAGTCGCGCGCCGCTCGCATGCACCTGGGCGCACGGCTACGAGAGCTTGAGGCCGAGGCAGACGCCGTGAGGGCCGAACTGGCGGAGATGGACACGCTTGCCACCCAAACGGAAGCTGCGATCTATCGCATGCTGTCTTCCGTTTTGAACTCCAGTAATTTGTCAGTCAGTGGTCTCTCGGCGGGGCTTCCCTCGGATGCGGAACTTGAAGCGGCTATGCGCCAGGCTTCTCCACAACCTACGCGGCAGTTTTCGACTGAAGAGAGACGACAGGAAATTCCGGCCATTCGGTCAAACGTCGAAGCTGTTAGCGATCGCTTCATGGATCGAACGATCCCGCAAGCAGTGACAATGTTGCTACGCGAAGAGGGCGGAGCGCTGCACGTTAACGAGATTTACAACCGTCTGCTCGAGGGCGGGTTTAGATTCACCGGACAAAACCCGACGATCAGCGTTGCCGTTTCACTTAACCGAAACTCACGTTTCCGCAAAACTGCGCCGGGAACTTTTGACCTCATGATCCGTGACGCGTCGAAGGCGTCCTAGGCTTCGGCGTACTCGGACTCTCCAACGTAACTTCAAAAAAAGCATATTTTCCATTTGTCATTTTACAGTTCTCATTTTTCATTGCTCCTCCCAAGAGTGAAGTAGTGCCGGCGATGGCAAATGAAAAATGAGAAAAGAGATGAAAAATCATAAATGGAAAATGATAAATGGAAAGTGTCCATCTCTTGACCTCAATAGGATAACTTCACGCGGTCGCATTGGCAGTTAATCGCTTAACGCGAATAGAATGTGCCTATGCGTGCAATGATTCTTTCCGCCGGTTACGGTACACGTCTCTGGCCGCTTACCGAAGATCGAACCAAGCCGGCGATTCCAATTTTGGGCAAGCCTCTGGTCGGCTACGTGGCTGAGTATTTGGCGCGTTACGGCTGTCGTGAAATCGTCGTCAACCTCCACCACCAGCCTGAGTCAGTGCGTAGAGCGCTGGGCGACGGACACCAGTTTGGGGTCAACTTACATTACGTGGAAGAGCCGGAGATTCTGGGTACCAGTGGTGCAATTGACAACGCTCGCGCAATGCTCGATGGGGAAACGTTTGTCGTCGTGAACGGAAAGATCATCACCGACATCGATCTAAACGCCGCTCTTGAAACACACCGCCAGCGAAAAGCCCTGGCCACCCTCGTGCTGATGCCAAACCCGCGCCGTGAGCGTTTTACAGTGGTCCACACAACGGATGGAATGCTTCAAGGGTTCGGCGCGATGGCAAGCAAAGGAGAACCCGGCAAAGAGGGCGGGGAAGCGCCGCTCATGTTTACTGGGATTCAAATCCTTGAGCCCGGAATATTTGCCTACATTCCGTGTGGCGTGTTTTCCCACACGACAACCGACGTCTATCCTCAAGCCATGGCCAACGGCGAGCGCGTCGCTGTTCACGTCGCCGACGGAACAAACGAAAATTGGCATGAACTTTCCACGCTTCAACGGTATCTGGATATCAGCCTTCACTTGCTCTCGGAAAGAAACGAGACTGTTAGCGCTGGCGCACGATGCAAAGTTTCCCCTCAGGCTGTGGTTAACAAGGCGATACTTTGGGACGACGTCACCGTAGAAGCTGGCGCCCGCGTGAACCGATCTGTGTTGGCGGACGGCGTTCGAATTCCTGAGGGCGAAGTCCTCGAAAATGCTGTCGTTGTCCGAGCCTCGTTGGTGGCCGGAAAGACGCCGCCGGCCAAAGCTATGAGAGGAGCAGTCAGAGGCGATAATTTTGTCGTGCCTCTAACGCAATGATACAATTCGGGCTCACGAAACGGTTTCATTTAGGCGGTTTCATCTGCGCATCACGCCCCAGAGATAGGCCGCACGCTTCTGCTCCTGATGAGTTCAACAAAACAGGTGATGACTTCCAGCGCTTTTGAACTCTCCGCCTCGGAGCGGCTCCACAAATTTCTTGAAGACCAAAACTGCAAAAGCAGTCCAATAGTTCCACTCACGCCTGACGCCTCCACGCGAAACTATTTCCGGATCCCGTGGAAAGCATGCAAGTCCGGACGCGCAGTCGCCGCTGTCTACCCTGAACCCTTTGACGCAGATTTCCATCCGTATTTGGATGTCACCCGACTTTTCCTTGAGAACGGCATTCCAGTACCCGAAATCTACAGCGTTGACGGGCAAATGGGTGTGATTGTTCAGGAGGATCTGGGAGACCAGCAACTGTTTCGCGTCTATGAAGCGGCGCCGCACGACGAATGCGAGCTGTACAAAGAGCGGGCAGTCAATCTAATCGCCCGGATTCAAAATGCCACTCAACCGGCGTTCGAGCGCCAGTCGATCGCCAGCCGGCTCGCCTTTGATGAACCCAAGCTTTCCTGGGAATTAGACTTCTTCGCCGAACACTTCTTTGGCAGTCTGCGAAAGGAAGCGCTGCGACATGCGGAGGCTGCGGAGCTCAAGGCCGAACTCAACGATGTCGCCGCTGAGCTTGCCGCACGCCCTCGAGTGCTTTGTCACCGCGACTTTCATGCAGCCAACCTGATGGTCGATCATGACAACCGTCTGCGCATAGTGGACCATCAGGACGCGCGGATGGGACCTGTAACTTACGATCTCGTTTCATTCCTTCTGGATCGCCGCTCAGAGCCGCCGTCGTTGGCTGAGTTGCGCGCCTATCGATTGTTTCTGTTGGAAGAGCGCCGGCTCCTGGGTTTGGAAGCGCTGGATCCTGATGAGATCGCGACGGAATTTCGGCTGATGACGATACAACGCGGTCTTAAAGCCATCGGGACCTTTTCGTGCCAAACCGCGGTTTTTGGGAGAGGCGAAGCGTATGAGAGGTTTATCCAACCGACCTTGCTAATCGTATTGCAGGCAGCCGACTGGCTGGACAGGTTTCCGGTTTTGCGCAGAATGCTAAGAGAGCGACTCGAAAATAAATAAGGATTAACTGAAATAATAAATGGCTATTGAACCAACATCATTGGACACCGCAGTCGTGCCTCACGCACAAATCAATCAACTCGCAAACCATGTTGGCGAGGAAGTCACAATCAAGGGGTGGCTCTACAACCTGCGTTCGAGCGGAAAAATTCTCTTCCCGCAACTCCGCGATGGAACCGGAGTGGTGCAATGTGTGGCGCTGAAGAATGCGATTTCCCCTGAGGTCTGGGAAGCGCTAAAGAGTTTGGGCCAGGAATCGGCACTTGCGATTACCGGTACGGTGCGCGCAGACGAACGAGCGCCGGGCGGTTTTGAAATTGATCTGCGCAGCGCCGAGGTGTTCGATGAGGTTCGCGATTATCCGATCACTCCAAAAGAACACGGTACCGAGTTTTTGATGGACCATCGCCACCTCTGGCTGAGGTCGCGGCGCCAGCACGCCATTCTCAAGGTCAGGCACACTGTGGTAAAGGCCGTGCGAGATTTCCTCGACAATGACGGATTTACCCTCGCGGATTCGCCGATTTTCACTCCTGCCGCTTGTGAAGGCACGTCGACGCTTTTTGAAGTGGACTATTTCGACGGCGAAAAAGCTTACCTTACGCAATCCGGACAGCTCTACAACGAAGCAACCGCCGCCGCGTTTGGCAAGGCCTACTGCTTTGGTCCCACGTTTCGAGCGGAGAAATCGAAGACGCGTCGTCACCTGACGGAGTTTTGGATGGTTGAGCCTGAAATGGCTTATGCCACTCTCGACGATGTAATGACTCTTTCGGAAAGGATGCTTTCCTACATAGCGGGCCGAGTGCTCGAAACTCGTGCCGAAGAGCTGAAAATTCTGGAGCGTGACCGAACCAAACTCGAAGGCATCGTGGCGCCGTTTCCACGTATGCACTACGACGACGCGGTGAAGCTGTTACATAAAGGACACGATGAAGGAGCCCTGGAAACGCGCTTCGAGTGGGGCGGAGATTTTGGCGCGCCCGATGAAACCTATCTATCGGGAAATTACGACAAGCCACTGATGGTCCATCATTATCCCGCCGAGGTGAAGGCTTTTTACATGGCGCGAGATACAGAACGAAATGAGCTCGCGCTGGGGGTTGATGTGCTGGCGCCTGAGGGATATGGCGAGGTCATTGGCGGAGGGGAACGAGCGACGTCGCTCGAGTTTCTCGAAGAACAAATTGCGTTGCACCAGTTACCTAAGGAGGCTTTTGAGTGGTACCTGGATCTCCGCCGCTATGGCAGCGTGCCGCACGCCGGATTTGGCATGGGCATCGAACGTTGCACGGCATGGATGTGCGGAATTGAGCATGTCAGAGAGACTATTCCGTTTCCACGTTTGATGAACCGGCTGCGTCCGTGAAATCGATCCGTGGAAATCGATCCGCAGATTACGCCGACTACACAGATTCAACCGGACTAATGCAAAAAGCCGCACATCGGAAACTCGACTAACTCGTAAATTCTAACCTACGCAATCGGCGTAATCTGAGGATACCTAGCTTACCAATGACGCGAAATGCCACATCAGAAGAGATCGACTCGACCGAGCGCTTGCGGCTCGAGTTTAACGATTGGGCCACAGCCGGGCGTGGTCCCAGCATGGAAAAGGGGCATCGTCCCGTCGGCGAGCAGGCGATCGAGCTAATGGGTATTCATCCATCGTCCACTGTGATTGACATCGGTTGCGGATCCGGGTGGGCGGCGAGGTTGATTGCCGAGAAAGCTTACGAAGGCCGCGTAATGGGAATCGACGTCTCCGACGAAATGATACGAGTGGCACGCGAGAGTTCTGCGGCAGTTTCCAATGCCAAGTTTCTGGTGGCAAGCGCTGAAAATCTTCCATTTGAAACGGGCGAATTTACGCACGCATTTTCGATGGAGTCACTGTATTACTACGCTGACATTCCCAGCGCATTGAATGAAATCAGGCGGGTGCTGCGCGCGGGAGGACGATTCATAACAGTTCTTGATCTTTACGAAGAGAACAAGCCTTCGCATCAATGGGTCGATCAACTGAAGGTGCCGGTGCATTTGTTGAGTGAGGCGGACTATTGTTCGATGTTTGCGAGTGCAGGATTTACCAATGTGAGTTCTCGCCGACTGTTTGACCCCAGACCGATTGCCGAGGATTACCAGGGTGGATCTTTCAATAGCCGCGAGGATTACATCAATTATCGAAAAGCCGGATCGCTGATGATTGCCGGCGAGGTTTCGTGATGAGCGAGAGCGACGATGTGCCGCCGAGCGCCGGCGAGAAGATTGTAACGATCTTCGGAGGCGCCAAATGTTCTGAAACGGATAGTGAATATGTGCAAGCACGACGTGTGGGCCAGCTACTCGCGGAGGCCGGGTTCACGATCTGTACTGGCGGTTATTTGGGTGTGATGGAAGCCGCGAGTCGAGGCGCTCACGAGCGTGGCGGCAGAGTGCTTGGCATCGTGATGAATCAGTTTAAGGCAGAGCCCAACCGTTATCTCACAGACAAGGTGGCAACTCCGCATTTTTATGAACGACTGCAACGCCTGATTACCAGATCGGTCGGGTTCATTGCGATTCGCGGCGGCATGGGGACAGTAACCGAGTTGTCACTGGTCTGGAACAAGATGCAGACGCGCGTGATTGGCCCGCGCCCGCTAGTCTTGCTGGGTGATTGCTGGCCGCCGATCGTGCGTGAATGGAAAAAATATCTGGCCGTTAGTGATGATGACATTTCTGCGTTGGACTTCGCCGAGACGCCGGAAGATGCGGTGGCCATTATCTGTAGAAAATCTTCGGAGGTGAGTTTATGAACTGTCCAAAATGCGGGGCGGGTTTACTTCAGGGAGCGGTCTTTTGCGGGTCGTGTGGTCATAAACTACAGGCGGCCCAAGCTCCTGCTCCCGCGCCGCCTGCCGGCCGCGCCACCTCAGTCCGGTTTACCCGGTCAAGGTATCCATATTGATGAGGACTCGCGCGGTCAGGGAACGGGCTACCGTTATGAAGTTTTGCATCAGCCCGCCTTCTCGCTCGCGGTGATTCAACTTCAGGCAGAACAGTCAATTCAAGCCGAAGCCGGCGCAATGGTTTCTATGTCGGCGAACATGGAACTTCAATCGCAAATGAAGGGTGGGGTATTCGGTGCGATCAAACGTGCGGCAGGCGGAGAGTCAGCCTTTGTCTCGACGTTTACTGCTCGTGGCGGCCCCGGCGAAGTCACTTTTGCGCCTGGTGCGCCAGGCGACATCGCCGCGATTGAACTCAGTAACCAGTCGTTTTATGTTCAATCGAGTTCTTATTTGGCCGGCGACGCGAGTTTGTCTGTGGATACCAAATGGGGCGGCGCAAAATCGTTTTTCGGTGGTGAAGGCTTGTTTGTTATGCTGGTGCAGGGTCGGGGTCTTTTGCTCGTTTCATCTTTTGGGGCGATCCATCGGAAGACGTTGCGACCGGGTGAGCGTTACGTTGTAGACACTGGCCACCTCGTAGCCTGGGAGGGCACGACGCAATACACCTTGCGCAAAGCTGCGTCGGGTTTCTTTCGCAGCATGATGAGCGGTGAAGGCATCGTGGCCGAGTTTACCGGTCCGGGCGAACTGCTGATTCAGACGCGCAACCTCGCGGCCCTTGCCGGATTGTTGAGACCTTTCTTCCCGGCGCAGGGAGGCGGAGGTGGCTTCAAGATCAACCTGGGCGGTTAGAAGAGTTCGAATTCGATATGACTACGACAGTGGCAGATTCAGACGTCAGGAACTCGGCGGTCGGCGACAATAACCGGCGGCCCATCGCGATTCTTGGTGTGCCTCTTGGCTATGGCGCGAGCATGGCCGGCGTGGATATGGGACCTGCAGCTCTGCGTGTGGCACGTCTCAACCAAAGAATTGCACAACTTGGATATCAAGTGCGCGACCTTGGCGACTTACATCTCGAGCGTGCTCAGACGTTACCTGAGCCTGGTGATAAGCTCAAGTATCTCAATGAGATAAAGGCTGCATGCGAAGAGCTTTCACGAAGGGTTGATGAGATCCTAAATGGTGACGAGTTACCACTTGTCCTCGGCGGTGATCACTCGATCGCGATCGGATCGATTTCAGGGTTTGCGTCTTATTGCCGGCAACGAGGTGAAACTCCCGGACTAATCTGGTTCGACGCACATGCCGACATGAACACTCCTGAAACCTCGCCATCGGGCAACATCCATGGCATGCCTCTGGCCGTCGTTTTGGGTCATGGCGCCCTGGCGTTACAAGACGTAGCTGGTTTCACTCCAAAAGTAGAGCCGCAGTTTTGCGTTCATGTAGGCGCGCGCGACATTGATCCTACTGAACGCGACCTGGTCCGAAAGTTGGGAATTCGCTTTATCACCATGCGCGAGATTGATGAACGTGGCATGAGCGCCTGCATGGATGAAGCAATTGGGATTGCTTCGCGGGCCAGCGGGGGTTACGCGGTGACGTTCGATGTTGACGCTCTCGATCCCGGAGACGCGCCAGGCTCCGGCACGCTTGTGCGAGGCGGGTTGACGTATCGCGAGGCCCACCTGGCAATGGAAAAAATCGCCGAAGCTGGTGGTATGCGATCGCTGGAAGTGGTTGAAATCAACACCGCCCTGGACGTCAACAACAAGACAGCCGAACTCGGAGTTGAGTTGATCCTGTCCGGCCTTGGCAAAACAATTCTTTAATTAATCGGGGTAACTCAATTGGCGAAAAAGCTCCGCGTCGGCGTCATTTTTGGCGGACGCTCTGGCGAGCACGAGGTTTCAGTTCGATCGGCAGGGTCCTTGATCGAGGCTATCGATCGCAAGCAGTATGAAGTGATCCCCATCGCGATTTCTCAGGAAGGGAAGTGGCTCTCGCCCCCGGACGCCGCCCGCCTTTTGCCGGATGCTGCGCAACGGCTCTTTCCCTCCAGCACGTTTTCTGAACATTCAACCCAGGTCGCCATACTTGGCGATCCCTCGCATACCGGTCTCTTGTCACTGCGTCCTGATGAAGGCTCGCCCGCATCGCGTCCTCTCGATGTTGTCTTTCCCGTTCTCCATGGACCGTTTGGTGAAGACGGTACACTTCAAGGATTACTTGAGATGGCCGGAATTCCATATGTCGGCTGTGGCGTGCTCGCCTCCTCCTGTGGGATGGACAAGGTAGCGATGAAACATTTGTTTCAGGTGGCTCGACTGCCGATGTGTCGCTACGTGTGGTTTCTGCGTTCGCAATGGCAGCGTGATGCTTCACGTGTTACTCGAACTGTGAAACGCGACATCGGGTTCCCATGCTTTGTGAAACCGGCGAATCTTGGGTCGTCTGTTGGCGTTTCCAGAGCCGACGATAAGGCGTCGCTTGAGCAAGCGGTCAACCTTGCGGCTCAGTACGACCGGAAAATAATTGTCGAGGAATCTGTGGACGCTCGGGAAATCGAGTGCGCGGTCATTGGAAATGACGAACCAGAGGCCAGCCTGCCCGGGGAATATGTCATACACGATAATTCAGTTGGATTTCTGGATTACACGGAAAAATACACAACGACGGGACACGTTAAGTTCGTGGTTCCCGCTCCGGTGTCGAAGCGAATAACCACACAGATACAGCGCATGGCAATTAAGGCTTTCCAGTCGGTGGATGGTGCGGGTCTCGCGCGCGTGGATTTCTTCCTGAAACGGGACACCGGGGAGCTGATCGTGAACGAATTGAACACGATGCCTGGTCTCACGGAAGTTTCGGGCTACCCGAAGATGTGGACGGCCTCAGGGTTGAGTTACACCAGGATGTTAAGCCGTTTAATTGAGCTTGCGTTGGAGAGGCATCGCGAGAAGGCGATTAACAAGACTACGCGGTGATCAGTGATCGGTGGTCAGCCAACGGTTATCAGTTCACAGCTCACGAATCGCATCGACCACTGACCACTGCCGACTGGTGACTGGTGACTGGCGACTGCCGACTGGCGACTGCCGACTGATCCCCCTATGCCTTCGGCGCGCGGTAGGCTTTTCTCGTTCTCACGATCAGCTCTTCACGCGAGATTTTTACATCCAGCTTGCGCCATTTGCCGTCACGTGCCCGATTCACTGGTCGAAAGGCGACTGTATATTGGTGGCCCAACTCCTCAGCGATGTTTGCAAAAGCCTCCCGCAATGCCGGTCCGCCCGGCGTCTCAACGAATCTTCCGCCAGATTTTTCTGCAAAATTCTTTAGCGTCATCGCACTTTGCCGGCTGGCAGCAGATGACCGCCCTTCGAGGGCTGACATATCTACGGCATAGATGGTGGCGCCGATTGCCATGGCGCTCTCGAGCGCCTTATCCGCCGAAACTCTGCTTTGGGTATCCAAGCCATCTGACAAAACGATGATCGCCTTGCGCTTTTCCGGGCGGTCAGCCAGGGCCTTCGACGCTTCCAGGATTGCGTCGTGAAGGGAAGTGAGCCCGCGCGCGCGCAAGCCAAAAGCCATCGGCGCCAAGTCACGTCCACCCGAAAACTCCTGAACTCGTTCGACCTTCGAGTCAAACTTATATACGGCCGCAACATCCTCCGGTCGCAAGTTATCGAGGAATCGAATGGCGGCTGAACGCGCAAGTGAAAGCCGAATCTCCATGCTTCCCGACGTGTCCAATAGAACAACGGAAGCAAAAGGCGATTCGTGTGCACTGAAACTTGCGATATCACTCAGGACTACTTCTCGTCCGTCTTCAGTAATCTTGAAGTCAGAAATGCGCAACCCCGGTACATATTGCCCGGCACTGTTTGTAACGGTGATATTGAGAATGACCAGTTCGGTGCTGACTCGGATGACGTCGTCGTCCTGTTGGGCGAGCGACGTCGAATCAGCCATCAGTGTGATCGCAAGGGACGCGATCATGAGAACCAATCGAAAGCGTCGTAGTATTTGGGGACTGTGAACCACAATTTATGTGCGGGCGGATAGGTCTCGAACCCGACGGATCAGTTCAAGTAAAACGTTAGCTTGGTCTATCACAACGGTCGAAACCACGCGTCGCGGAGTTTTCTCCACTTCCTGTTTCAATTCAGCGGCTAGCTCCGCCATTTTCGAAATAACACCCGGCAGATCACTAGGAAGCTTTTCTAGCTCGCACGCGTCGTCTGAACCGCCGGCCGCGCTGCGTATCGACTTCGTAAGTTTTTCGAGCTTATCCAGTTTCTTAAGGTCAGCGCGATCAAGGTGGTTCTTCTGTTTGTAGATTGTGCCGATTTCTGCACCCAGTGAAGATAGCTGTTGAGCCTTATCGAGATTTTCCTTGTGTTCCTTTTGCGCGTGGCTTATCAAACGCTTGATGCGCATCTCCTCGGCCATCGGCTCGAGTTTTTCGTCTTGTTTGTACTCGCCAGTAGTAATCAGGGTCTGCGCTGAAGCCGGGGCGGCAAAAAACAACAAGACGCCGCCAACTAACAGGGCGGTGCGAACTACGGACGGGGTGGGATTCTTCAAGCGCATAATGAACTGAAGCAATTCAGATCTTGTCACAGTTAGACAAACCGGGCAATCGCGACTTTGTACAAAGCGGTCATAGGACGATTGGGAGCAGGGCAGGGTTGCACCTGCTGTTCCCGCGTGAACGCCGCCGACCCCAAACAAGCCTCCGTCGTTGACCATTCGCTGACACGCGCATTCAGACATCACCTGAGATATCGTCGCGCCGACCTCTCAACGAAAACCTTAGCCCACTCCCACGGCGGAACGGTACGAAGGTCCCTGGCCTGAGAAAACACTTTAGGGAAATTCTACTTAGGGAATGCGGGCTGGATTGTCAGGCGAGTTTAAGAACTCGTCGCGCTTGCCAGGCGGCCGCTTGTCGACCGTAATCGTTTTGGACTCGGTTCGCTCGAGTGGCCTTTTTCGACCCTGAGCGGTGGCGTACGGCAATGGCTGTGAGATGCCGGCTCGCTCTGAGGGCGCTTACCCGCGCCGAGCCGTATTCCTGGGTTTGTATCTCCAGTGAATACTGCGCCTCCTGTTGCGGCTCAAGCTCTGACGGCTGAAGGGACACGAGTTTCTTGTCGAGGCCGCCGTCCTTTCTACGTTTAAGCTCCAACTCGATGGATAAGGGGCCTAGTTTCTGGGTCGTAGTGTTCTTAACCGTCCCACCGAGCAGCGTCTTGCCCGCCCTCATCATTGCGTCGTCGATGGTGATTAAGGCCTGTGGAGGTCCTTTAGGTTCCGTCGCAGCGGACTGTAAGGCGAGAGTAGCTGCCGCTTCTCTGGCGTGCTTATTCCTCAAGTAAGTGTAGCCGGCAAAAACGCCGCCGGTTAACGCGAGCGCCAGAATTGCCCCAAGAATTTTTATTGCCGGCGAACGCTTCGACTCAGCGAACGCCTCCTCTGCATTTGAATTGATTACCATTAGTAAAAAGCCGACGGATTTATTGAGGTATCACTTTAACTTCATAGCCTTCGCGAATTTATTCGACCCGGCCCGGCGGTGGCGCACCAGTGATGCTCGTTATCAGCGCTGAGAGAAACTCTTCCTCTGCCACGCCAATCGTGGTCAGAGTGATCCATTCCGCTCCGGTGGCACCATCCGTGCGGCCTTCGATCTTCGCGTTGACTGAAACATTCGCGGCGCTTCCGTCAATCGGTTGCACCTCGACACTTAACGTATACCTGCCTCGAGTCCATCCGCGGTCAGTTGAACTGTTAACGACGGCGTATCGTCGGAGCTCGCCTTGTGAAACAACCGCACCTTTGATGAAGGTGTACGGCTGGCTAACGATTATGCCTTCTTCGGGCCTCGATGCCGCTTCGTCAACAATTAGCTTCCGATCTCTCATCACGTCGGCAACGGTCTTTAGAATTGCATCTCGGCGCGCGGCAATGCGATATGGGTTTGGCAGAGGAGGTGGAACTACTGTACGTCCCGCGCCAAAGTCTATGCCGCGACCAGTGCCGGTGTTGCCGTTAATGCCGTTACTGCCAGCCGTGCCAGTGTCGCGAACACGCTCACTTGGTTTATCGACGCCCTTGCCTTGAGCGGATGCCGATAGAAAACTCAAGCCGACGATAAGCAAAGCACTTGCAAACTTGATCATAAGAACCACCCTTTGAAGACGAACAAATCGCGAGGGGAAAACTAATTAGGAGAATAGATGAACGACACTTCAATTTCAAGGAAGAAGCACAATTACTGTTTCGCGGCCGCATCGCGTTGTTGTTCCCAAAGTCGCAATGCCCTTACACCATTCCCGAAACCGCTTTCATCGCTGTAAAAATTGTGCGCTCCGTCATTACGCGAGGGCTCGCGAACGTAGTAAAGGTAATCGGTTGTGGCCGGATTGATTGCAGCTTCGAGCGAACTCTTCCCGGGAGAAGCTATCGGACCAGGCGGTAAGCCTGAAGTTAAACGAGTGTTGTATGGCGAACGACGATCGACATCGCTTTTATAGACTTTGCCATCGTTGCGCCATTTGCCGGCGAGCTTGGATGCGTAAATGACGCTCGAGTCCACAGCCAGGGCCATGTCCTTTTGGAGCCGGTTGTAGATAACAGAGGCGATAATTGGCCGCTCGGTGCTGAGCTTAGCTTCAGTTTCGATTAAGGAAGCGATAGTCACAACTTCTCTTGGAGAACGGCCCAGCGCGGTTGCGCGCGCGCCCCATTCAGGTTTCCACTCCTTCCGAAAACGCTTGACCATATATGCGATCACGTCTGCCGGTTTGGCATCCCGAGGGAATTCATACGTATCGGGGAAAAGATAGCCTTCCAGGTTCGTCGCTTTGGGATCCAGATCGCTGATGAGCGACACGTTGTCCATTAGGGGCAACGCCGCAGTGGCATCCGCCAGACGCAGTTCGGGTATTTTGTACATTGCGTTGGCAATGTCCCAGCGCGTCCAACCTTCCACGATGGTCAAGCGAAGCAGGCGCTGCTCGCCCTCGCGAAGCTTAGCGAAGACGCCTAAGGGAGAAATCGGCGAAGGAAAGTCGTATTCGCCCGCCCTCAACTTGCTGCCGTTTGACGTTAGTTTGAGATAAACAGCCAACGGCCACCGGTGTTTGATCACTCCTGCTTCATGTAGTTTGTTAACTACGACAGAGGGAGACGAACCCCGCGGAATCTCAAGATACTTTCCGCTCATCGTGTGACGGAGCGGTGTTCGTAGCTCTCGATACGCCCAAATTGTCGTGGCGCCGATTGAGATCAGGATGACGATAGCAACAACTGCGAAAATACGTTTTTTCATTTAGGGATTTAGGAGATGTTAAAGAATAACCTTAAGAGGGCGTCACCAGGATTCTGGCTTGCCCCGACCCAAGAAAGTCGCTCAAGATCAACGCCGCGGCCTCACTATCCACTTGAGTGGCAACCTGCTCACGGTTGGAACCCTGAAGTCGGAGATTTTCCTCGGCCGCTACTGAAGTCAATCGCTCGTCCTGAAGATAGACCGGAATCTCGAATGACTGTGCAAAATTTTGGGCGAGCCGCCTGACTTCCAGTGCGGCATCACCCTCCGATCCGTTCAACCTCAACGGTAAACCAATCACCACAGTTTGTGCGTCATAGTGCCGGACCAGATCTTCTACATCCCGAAGCAATTGTTTCCAGTTACTGCGCGGCAAAGCACTGAGACGCGTTATGGAAATCAGAAGCGTGTCAGAGATTGCGACGCCGACACGCTTTTCGCCAAGATCAAGCGCGAGCACCGGGGGAGAAACGACCAGGGATGTGTTCGTTAGATCCATAAAGGCGCTGATCGTTCCCGCTTCGGTTGCATTCGGATGTTCGCGACAAGAGGCTGTAATTACTAAGCAAAAACGAGATAAAGTTCAGTTGCACCGTTTACTAGCCGCCTGTATGATACGACCGTCTAAAGAAAAGCGCACCCAGGCGTTAGTCGATCACGAACCAGGAATCAGCACTGCACCGGTAATATTCAAGAGGTAAACAATGTCGTTCCGCACAAAATTCATTTTGATCCTAATGTCGGCAACGCTCGCTATTTACACAGTGGTGGGCGGCTGGATTTCCACCCGTGCTCAGCAGCCGACCAACGATCCAAACGCTCAACTTCGCATCTTCGAGAGCGTCCTTCAACACATTCAAAACGATTATGTTGATGAGCCGAATATGGAAAAGGTTCGTGCCGGGGCCTTACGCGGATTGGCTTATGGACTGGATCCTTATTCCACTTACCTGACGCCGGATCAAGTTCGTGAGTTTAATGAAAATGGAAAAAGCAGCCAGGTTGGCATCGGAGCTGAGCTTTCGCAAGTTGCTTCGTATCTCTACGTGATCGCGCCGATGAAAGGCTCGCCCGCTGACATCGCCGGTGTGCGTGCCGGCGACATCATCGAGTACATCGACGGAAAAGCCACGCGCGATATTTCGCTTTACGATGCCAAGCAGCTCCTGAATGGCGCTGCCGGCTCGGAAGTTAAATTGCGCATCCTTCGCGCCAATGCTCGTCCGCTTACGGTGACGGTGAAACGAAGTAATTCACGAGCAGCTGCCGCCGAAACCCGAATGGAGGCCGGACGCATCGGGGTATTGCGAATCAACAGTTTCGCGGATGGAGACAGCTCGGATGTGCGCGGGCGCCTTCAGGAACTGGTTAAGCAGGGAGTGCAGAAAGTAGTAATCGACTTGCGCGGAACTGCCGGCGGCTCAATCAATGAGGCCGTTACGGTCGCCAATCTATTTATCAAAGACGGACTGATTGCGGAGACTTCGGGACGCGAAGGCAAAATCCTGAAGACATTCACAGCGGATCCGAAGGCAGCGATCTTTTCCGGACCGGTAGTAGCGCTGATCGATACCGGGACGGCAGGAGCCGCCGAAGTTGTCGCGTCAGCATTGATGGAGCGAGGCCGAGGACAAGTGGTTGGCGAGAAGAGTTTTGGCGCAGGCGCCGAACAGCAACTGTACACATTGCGCGGTGGCGATGGATTGCTCTTAACGACGGTGAAGTGGGCGTCGGCGAGCGGCAAACCGTTTCTCGGTGAAGACCGTGCGCGCTCTGGGGTGATGCCTTCAGTGGAAGTGAAACGTCCGGAGCTCGCAGAGGCGATTGATCCCGAGGAACTCACCGGTAACGACACCGACCCGGTAGCCAAGCCTGGCCAGCCCGCAGATAAGCCCGAGGTTATTCCGGAAGCGGCTCCAGTTAAGCCGGCGGCCGAGGACATCCAGTTGAAGAAAGCGCTGGAGTTGTTGCGGGAAAACAAACCCGCGCAACTGCCGAAAGCGGCCTAAGCAGCAAACAAACTCGCGTTGGGAGAAGCCAGGGAAGTTTCCTGGCTTTTTCTTTTTCTCTCCCGCTTTCTTGAGTTCCAACTCCAATATTCTTCAAAGCGTTGGATATCGAATAGCGCACGATTCGATATCGGGTACTGACACATTGATCGCCTCCCTCCTACATTGGAATTTCGTTGCAGCAACCTTTCAATTTTCATTTGCTCGGCAAAGGAACTGCCCGTTTTGCTCAAGTACGCCTCTTTTCAAAACCGGAGACTCACTCTACTGCGCCAGAGGAACGCTCATTGCTCATCCTTTCCAGTGCTAAGGCGATTATGTTTAGGCAAGGAGACTTGAAAGCGATGATTATGACAAACAGATTACTCCCGGTAGCTTTGGTTGCTGCTTTGATAGGCGGTTCAGTGGGTGCATTCGTGATGTCCCGCAATTCCACCACGAGCGCAGAAACACAGACTGCGAAATTGGACGCATCACGCAATCTAAACGCAGCCGATACTCAAGACGGCGCTCAATACCAGGCGACTGCCGGGGTGAGCAAAGATGAGTTCGTACCGTCGGAGTTCGACACTGCGTCAGAACAGGGTGCATACAAGACAGGTTTTGCTGACGGCTTCGCCGCAGCGCAGAGTGGCGCTTCAGGTAGCCGGTTTGCGCCGGCGGCTGCTACATCGCAGCAACGCGTTGTCTATAGAAATACTGGCCGCAGCGCGCGTACCTCCGCGCGTAACTCATCGAGCTCGCGCCGGGTCTACTACGATTACAACCAGCAGCCTAAGGGCCGCAGCTTCTGGCAGAAACATCGCGATAAGCTGACGGTAGCCATGGGCACGGGTGGTGGCGCGGTTATTGGTGGCTTAATTGGTGGCAAGAAGGGTGCGGCGATTGGCGCACTAAGCGGCGCCGGCGGCTCTGCTCTGTACACCTACAAACTCCGTAATCGCAACAAACGTTACTAACTAGTCCAGGGAGAGTGAAGGCATGGGAGGAAAACTCTCCATCGCATTCAGCGCTTTGGCAATCATGATGGGGGCAGTTCTCAGTAGGGGAGCTGCCCCCGTTTCGATGGTCGCCGCAGGCGTAGCTAGTGAAGTCAATCAGCAGATATCCAATCCCCGCCCGGCAACGTTCCGTTCCGATAGAACGTCGGGTCTTCTGGTTGAGACATGGATCAATGGCGCCGGACCATATGTTTTTGCAATTGACACCGGCACTGATGTGAATCTGATTTCAGAACGGGTGGTACGCGAAGCGCGTCTGCCGGTTAACACTATCAGACCAACTATACTTGGCGGACTGACCGCCGAGAAGCATTCCACTAATCGCGCAGCGGTCATCGATCAATTGGACCTCGGCCGAAGCGGCAACCGTGTGCCTTCGCGACAGACCGCACTGATCGTGAACTTGCCTGAGGCGCTTGATGGAATTCTCGATCCTACTTCCGCTTACGCGCCTAATGGTTACACAATAGATTTTCCCAACGCGACCATTGAGTCATTTGCCGGCTCGTTGCTGGACCGGCAAGCGCCCGTCGGTGGCGCGATTGTTTCCTGGGCACGACGCGATGGCGGCAAAGTGCCGTTTGTGCGCTTACAGGATGGCCGTGTGGCTTTAGTAGATACTGGTTCCGGGTTCGGACTCGCGGTTCACGGGCGCGATGCGGTGATCGTGGGTAGCAATCATTCCAGATCGCCTGCTGTTATTAACCGCGACATTGGCGGGGGAAACATCAGCTCGCGCCGGGTAGCGCCGACAACGGTAAGCATTGGTGAACTGGAATTGCGCGGTGTGCCAACCGATATTCTCTTTGGCGTTGCAGCTAATGCTCCAGTCATACTCGGGCGTGACGCGCTGCGACCGTTCAGGATTACATTCGATCCGCGGAGACGCTTGATTGAGTTTGAGCCGGCCCGATAAAACGTTAGAACGGAACTCGCATCTCTCTCTCCGACCCTAGAGATTGCGCAGAGTTAACTGAACTCGGCACTCATTAGGACCAATGTTCACTCTCAACCGAATCACGTTCCCCAGGCTGATCGCCACGTTCGTACTCGTGGTTGGCTTTACAATCACAGCAGCACAGCAAAAGCCCGTCCCGCCGGACGATCCTGACGTCATTCGCGTCGATACAAATTTAGTCAACACGTTATTCACCGCAGTCGACAAAGATCGCCACTTCCTTACGTCGTTGAAATCGGAAGACGTTCGCATCTTTGAGAACAATGTCGCGCAAACGATCAGTCTCTTCGAGCGCGAGACCGATCGCCCGCTCACACTCGCAATTATGATTGATACGAGCGAGTCGCAACGCGGAGTGCTTGCTGACGAGAAAAACGCAGCGCGTACATTTGTCGAATCCGTAATCAGATCCACTCCGGCCAACGCCGCGAATGGTGATCGCGCAGCCATTATTTCTTTCACTGGTGAACCGAAGATTGAGCAGCAGCTCACTGGTGATCAAGGCCACCTTAAACAGGGAATCGAGCGAGTTAGGATCGAACTCTCTCCGGAGAATAGGCGCCGCCTCGCCGCTGGCGAAGACCCGCTGCCGAAAGAACAGGATCCGAGTGGCTACACCGGAATTTGGGACGCGATGTGGATGGCCATCGACGAGATTCTATCCAAAGGTCCGTCAAGCACGCGCCGCGCGATCGTGTTGTTGTCGGATGGTGACGACACCAGCAGCACTATCAAGAGACAGGACGTTATTGATCTGGCAGTCAAATCAGACGTCGTGATTTATTCAATTGGCATTCGCGATCGCAATTTCGATTTGGGTAAACTCGATTCCGGCGCGCTCAAAAAAATCTCTGACCGCACAGGAGGCCGCGCGTTTTTTCCGCAAAGCATGAACGAGCTCACCTCCGCGTTTTCTCAGATCGATCAGGAACTCCGCTCGCAATATCTCATCGGGTATTCACCCGCCAACCCCAACCGCGACGGCGCTTACCGCCAGATTCGCATCGACATCGTTAATCCCGAGCTGCGCAAGAACAAGGTCCAGTTGCTCTATCGCAATGGCTACTACGCCAAAAGCATGAGCAAATAGCCTCGGGCCCGCATTTAGATGGTCCAAGTACTGCATGATCGTGAGGCGCCCCCGAAATAGATCCTTATCCGCAGATTACCCCGATTACACAGATTTAAAAGCATGCACTTGAAGCGATCAAACCCCCCATCTCTCTGAGGTTCCTGCATGACCGCGCCTGCGTGACCGGGAGCGCTGAACGAGTTTTGAGGGTGGCATGCGCATCTTGCGCGTGACTCACCGGCGGGACGCCCGTGCCACTCTGAAATACTTCGATCCAAAAACTCATAAAGATCAGACAGCAAGATTTACCTATTTCCCGACCTGATCTTGGAGGAACTATGCCTCGTCCTAACAATTTCTTCAGAACACTCAATGGAGTCCCCGTCCACTATGACCGCCCACCATTAGCGCCTTACGGTACGCGTGGTGTCGCCTATGACTTTTATGCTACGGCCGATTTCGAACGCAGACTGGATGCATTCTTTGCCGAACTCGAAGACGTTTGCCCGCTTGGCCGGCCGGAAGTGATCACTTCAGGTGGGGCGTGGGTCGACAAACCCTTGTTTCACGGCAGCGGTGAGGCGTTTGACCTGGATGGTATCCACTGGTCGAACAAGAGCTTTGTAACCCGTGAGTTTCCAAACGATCGTCGTTTTTATGTCGGTGTCGAAGCCCTTCTGCGAAAACACTTCCCAACCGTTCTCAACTATTACTTCAACGAAGCTCATGAAGACCACCTTCACATTGATGTCGGTGGGTCGGTGTCATTCGATCGAAGCAAGCGAAGCAAGGTGCTGTTCCTGCAGTCCGCGCTGACGCACGTGATGGAAATACCGGTGGCAATCGACGGCGGCTGGGGTCCGGAAACCGGCGGGGCCACCACGCTGGCGCTGAACGAGTTAAACCTTACTGGACAATTGGAGAACCTGAACACCTGGCTGCAGTTTCTAGATGCCGTTTCAAGTCGTGCTTTCCGCGAAAATGTTTCGACGCCGGTGCCAACGGGAAAAAGAGTAAGGGTGCGCAAGGAAACTGTCGGCAATCAAAAGAAATGGTTTGCGACTGTTGACGATGGGCCGGAGTTTCTTGTTGGGCAGGAGGTTCCTTACCCAGAACAAAATGGGAGAGGACTAAAGAACTATGGCGGTGTTAAATACAACCCCGACGACTATCGCGCAGAATATGGTTTTTGGGCTGATCTTATTTTGCCCACTGCATTCTGCGAGAGCGCCGCTGGATTCTTTAACACCATAAACACCTGGGACAGGGCGCATTTTACGTTTGGGTTCATGCAGTTTGCAGCTCATGTTTTCGGCGGAGACTTCGCTCAGTATTTTCGCGGTTTACTTGCGATGCCCGAGGCGGCTGACTATTTTCCGGATCTGGAGTTAAAAAATAATCTGGTTCACCAGAAGGTGAATGGGAATCTGGTGAATCTCGAGACAAACACGGAGCCGACCAAACTAGCGTTGTACCTGAATCCAAATTATCAGGCGATAGAACAAGTCGAAGTGGAAAACGCCGCGCGCTTTATGCATTGGAGCAATACATCGCTGGCCAGTCGTGAGCGTCAAGTTGAAGTTTCAGTCAAGACCTTTCGGAAGATCCTGCGCGATCGCGAGACGACTTTCTCTCTCGATGGAAAGCTCGACAAAGTTTGCCTCGTTATCGCCGACATTTATCATCAAGGACGCGGGGGGCCAAACAGGCAAACCTTGATCAAGAATGCGCTGGCCACGGACGGCGATATGGAAAAGGCCTACCGAAACCTGTTGACCATCGGCCAGGATAAGCACGCGGGGCGCATCAATACTTTGAAAGGCAAGGTTGCTTCAATGGTTGCGGAAGGAAAACTTGGGATAAAGAAGTACAGCACCGCCGCACACGACTTCGTCGCATCGTGAAACCCTTCGATCCATCCTGGATGTGGTTGAGTCACTGTGGGGGCACCGTGAGGGAGGGCTCCGGCTTGGCTCATCATCGGCGTTTGCAACCCGAAGGCTTGCAAGAGAGTAGCCGGGGGTCTGAGCGAAGCGCGAGACCCCCGGAACGAGTCATTAAGGATCCGCACCCTGCAAGGGTGCCAGAGGCCGATCTTCTGTGACCCTTTCAGGGTCAGATTAGTTAGCCGTCCGATCCGGGGGTATCGCGCAGCGCGCTCAACCCCCGGCTACTTTCTTGCAGCCCTTCGGGCTGCTCCAGTCGCCTCCACAGCGTGGGACCTTGGTGAATCAAATTTGTTATTGCCTTCGGGAGAGGGTTAGGGGGAGAGGGCGTAGACGCGCCTAAACCCCCAACCCAACCCCCCAGTGGGGGAGGGAGTAGAGCAGAAAAGGCCCTGACGGTCAGGGCCTTTTCTTCCAGCACGCGATGAACGCTACTTCGCCAGGAGGCTGCAAGGCACCGGATGGTAGCCACTGAAAGTCATGTTTGATCCGACTGTAATCGGCTGATCCGACGTCACGCGGATTGAATAAACTACGTTAGTGAATTCATCAAATGGACAGCAAGTTTGGGGGCCCATCCATTTGAGGGTTCTGGTGTTAGCCGGACCCAACGAGACTGTCGTTGCGCCAGCTTCGCCAGGGTAGGTCGTTGCGGGCACCGAGCCCGGGATGGTAACTCCGGCGAGATTACCGCCGTTACTGTCCAGGAAATTTACTCCGACATTGGCTGCCACAGCTCCGCCGTTATAGACATACATAAAGGCCTGGGCACCGGTGCCGCCGCTCGGAAGATGGCCCGGCGTGCAGATCCATACGTACGGTGGTCCAGCAGAGGAAGATGGGCCTGGGGGGCCTGCGGGTCCCGCCGGTCCTGCAGGTCCAGTTGCTCCAGTTGCTCCAGTTGCTCCGGTGGCGCCGGTAGCTCCTGCCGGACCGGTCGCTCCCGTCGCACCGGTTGGTCCAGCCGGACCCACTGGTCCCGGTGGGCCGCTAGCGTTCCAGCTAATTCGTGTTTCGTTGTTGTGACAAGCCTGGCTGGAACTCACCAGCCGCATTCCACCATTACCGGGATTGATGCAGGCCTCAAGAACGCCCGGAGGGGCGGAAGTGGCAGCGTATTGGGAGATCGGGATAAGCAGTAGAACAAGGATCACAAGTAAAGAGCCGGCGATGCCCGCGCGGCGGAGGGTAATGTTCATAGGGTCTCCTTCTGGCGGCAAGCCGCCTTGATATAGGGGTAACTCGTAGGTTGGGTGAATCTAGTGACGACGGGATCATTTGTCAAGATTTTCCACGTCGAACTAATAGGGTCAGAGCGGAATGTTGCCGTGCTTCCTTGGTGGATTGGTGTCGCGCTTGTTTTCCAGGAGCGCGAGTGCGCGAATGAGTTTGGGTCGGGTTAACGCCGGTTCGATCACTTCGTCGATGAAGCCGCGTTCGGCGGCGACGTAAGGATTCGCAAACTTGTCTTCAAGTTCAACTACGCGGGCGCGCCGCGCAGCGTCCTGATCCTTAGCTTCACTGATTTCCCGTCGATACAAAACACCGACTGCGCCTTCAGCCCCCATCACGGCAATCTCAGCCGATGGCCAGGCGAAGTTAATGTCCGTACGAATGTGTTTTGACGCCATCACGCAATAAGCGCCGCCGTAGGCTTTGCGAGTTATGACAGTCACTTTTGGCACAGTCGCTTCGGCAAATGCGTAAAGCAGCTTCGCGCCGTGACGAATGATGCCGCCATGTTCCTGGGAAATGCCGGGAAGGAAACCGGGCACGTCTTCAAAGGTAATCAACGGAATATTGAAACAATCGCAGAAGCGCACGAAGCGCGCGGCCTTCACCGAGGCGTCGATATCGAGCACGCCGGCGAGAAATGCTGGTTGATTCGCGACAATTCCCACTGACCTCCCATCCAGCCGCGCGAAACCGACGCAAATGTTTGGCGCGTGTAGCTGTTGCACTTCGAAAAAGTAACCGTCATCGACGATCGGATGTATGACGTCGCGAATGTCGTAAGGCTGATTCGAAGCTTCCGGAACGATCGTGTTCAGCTTCGGCTCCGTGCGATCAGGTGAATCGGTTGAGTTTGTTCGCGGAGCGTCTTCGAGATTGTTTGATGGAATAAACGAGAGCAGTTCTCGCACCATGCGCAACGCGTGCTCGTCTGAGTCCGCGGCGAAGTGGGCCACGCCCGAAATGCGATTGTGAGTAATTGCGCCGCCGAGTTCCTCTTTGGTTACGTCGGCATGCGTGACCGTCTTGATTACGTCGGGGCCGGTTATGAACATGTATGAAGTGTCCTTAACCATGATGTTGAAATCCGTAATGGCCGGACTGTAAACCGCGCCACCCGCGCATGGGCCCATGATGCAACTGATCTGCGGTACGACTCCGGAGGCGAGCGTGTTGCGCAGGAAGATATCGGCATAACCGCCCAGACTGACTACGCCTTCCTGAATGCGCGCGCCGCCGGAATCGTTGATCCCGATGATCGGCACGCCGACCTTCATCGCCAGATCCATTACCTTGCAGATTTTTTCCGCGTGCGTTTCCGAAAGGGAACCACCGAAGACGGTGAAGTCCTGAGCGAACACAAGTACGCGCCGGCCATCAATTTGTCCATAACCAGTAACCACGCCATCGCCGGGATAGAGTTGCTGGTCCAGGCCGAAGTCTTTCGAACGGTGTACGACAAACTTGTCAAACTCTTCAAAGCTGTCCTCATCAAGCAGAAACTCGACGCGCTCGCGCGCCGTCATCTTCCTGGCCTCGTGCTGCTTCTCGATCCGCGCCGCGCCGCCGCCAACCTGGGCCGTGAGCGAACGTTCCTTCAGAACCTCGAGCTTTGATTTGGATTGTTTGGGTTGCTGTTTCGTCATTGGCAATGTTTCTCTCCGCACCCTCGGCGTTGTCTGTGTCTCGGCGGAGAATTTTTCTTAACGATCGTTTACCGCGGAGACGCAGAGAACGCAGAGGGTGCGCAGAGACTTCCTTCTAGATCCTGCTAACCTTGATTAAAAGGGAACTGCTTCGTCTCAATAAGAGTAACCAGTTCGTCAACCGCATTGCGGGCGTTCGTCTGCAACTCCTCTGGATATGAATATTCTGCGGCGTTTCTCTCGAAATCTTCGACGTCGAGTATACGGTATGAGAGGTCGGGAGCGATCAGAATATCAAGGTCCAAATCCACGTAGCTTAAAGTCTCGCCATCAAAAGTCGCCGGAATATTGATATTGCAGTAGAAATTTCGCAGGTCGCCATTCGGCTGCGCGAACCGAAAGATGTTGTACCAGCGATCGAGCCAATAGTATTCGAGGCTATGCGTGCCGGCGGCGATTGTGCCGAGTGAGTCGTGAATTATCTCGCTCGGGAAACTTTGCGTCGAGGACGATCAATGGACCTTCCTGTTTGAGTAACTGGGCCGGCCAGCGCCGATGCTCGCTGCCGTCGTATTTGCAGGCGCGCACGGTAATCGGGTTGTCATTAATCACTCCAAACATATAGCGCGAAACATCAATCCGCAGATTACGCAGATTTCCGACAGCGGTTTGTTAGAGCAGACGAAGGGTCTTCGCCTGAACTGTAATCTGCGAAATCTGTGTAATCTGCGGACCAGATACCCTGGCTATTTCCGACCGCTCTTGTGCCAGTCAGCCAGGAACTGCGCCTGACCTTTGTCTGTCAGAGGATGATTGAACAGTTGATCGATCACCTTGAATGGCATCGTCGCAATGTCTGCACCCATGCGCGCCGCCTCGATCACGTGGATCGGATGCCGAATGCTGGCGGCCAGCACTTCAGTTTTCCATTCGTAGTTTCGATAGATATCGATGATGCTCTGCAGCAGCACCAGCCCATCTTCGCCGACATCGTCGAGGCGGCCGATAAACGGACTGATGAATGACGCTCCGGCTTTGGCCGCCATGATCGCCTGGCCGGCGGAGAAGCAAAGCGTGACGTTCACTTTTATTCCGTCATCCGAAAGCTCACGCGTGGCTTTCAATCCCTCGCGCGTAAGTGGGCACTTCACCACCACGTTCTCTGCAATGGCGGCATACTCGCGTCCTTCGCTCACCATGCCGTCAGTGTCCTGACTCGTAACCTCCGCTGACACAGGACCGGATACGATCTCGCAAATCGCTGCGATGTGTTCCTTGAAATCCACATCGCCTTCCTTGGCGATTAGCGAAGGGTTAGTGGTTACGCCGTCAGCAATGCCAAACTTTGCGGCATCGCCAATCTCTTTTAGGTTCGCTGTATCAAGAAAAAATTTCATAAGGCCTCCGATATGTAACGCAAACTTTTAGTTTGCGGTGACTGAATGGTGTGTAGAGATGCAAACTAACAGTTTGCGTTACAAGACACCACTGACGGGATTCCGTAAGACGCCGATCCCTTCCACCTCAACCTCGACAATATCTCCATCTTTCATTCGTGAAACTCCCGCCGGGGTTCCAGTCGCAATCAGGTCTCCCGGTTCGAGCGTCATCACGTTTGCAATGTATCTGATAAGGAAGGGAACTGAGAATGCCATGTCCGACGTGCGGCCATGCTGTTTGACTGTTCCATTCACTCGAGTCTCAACGCTCAGGTTAAGTGGATCAAGATCATTAACGATGAATGGCCCAACCGGACAGAACGTGTCGAACGACTTTCCTCGCGTGAACTGAACGTCTTTTCGTTGCAGGTCGCGCGCGGTGACGTCGTTGACGCAGGTGTAGCCCAGAACGTAACTCAGCGGATCATCCGCTTCCGCAAGCTTGCGCGCGCGGCGTCCAATCACAACGCCAAGCTCGCCTTCATGTTCCACTTGTTGCGACTCTGGCGGAAGCTCGATGGCGTCTCCATTCGCAATCGCCGAAGAAGGAGCTTTAAGAAACAGCAAAGGTTCGTCAGGCATCTTGTTGCCCAGTTCCGCCGCGTGTTCTTTGTAATTCCGGCCGACGCAAACGATCTTGGACGGCGCGACCGGCGGGAGCAGAGTTACCTCCGAAAGCTGGATCGGGTCGGCGGTGCGAGGCGACGGAAACGACTCGATGGTTTCACCGTCGGCAAGAGCGAAGACTTCGTTGCCCTCGATCAGGCCAAAGCGCGGCGTTGAAACGGCAGAGGTTTTGAAACGACAGATGATCAAGATATTCGCGCTTCGCGCTCATTTGCGGGCGGGACGCTCGCGGTCCCAGTAAACATGGCCGCGGTTTCAGTAAACACGCCCCCAGTCACAGGTTAAAGATGTCCGCGCGCTCCAGGCCTTAAGGTACGGTTTCGGAGACCACTTCCGAGGGCGGACTGACGTTGCCGACCTGGTCCACTGCTACCAGATAGTAGTAGTACTTCTTTCCAGCTTCGACCTTCTCATCCTGAAAAGTTGTTCGCGTCAGCAGATCTGAGTTCAGTTTACTCCACTGGTCTTTGGGAAGATCAGGATCGTTCGAGCGATAAATATTGTAGCCGGCCACATCCATTTCCGGATTCGCCGGGAAAAACAATGACAGCCGGCCGGGCGCTGCGGCTATGGTGATCGACGTAGGCGCTGATGGGCGAAATACGTCGCGCGGCGAAACTGTAACGATATTTGAATTCAGACTTTCAACCTGCGCGCCTTCAGTGCCGAGCGAAACGGAGCGGACGATATAACGATACGTGTCGCCGAATTTGAAATTTTTGTCGGCGAACTGAGTTCCCGCAACCACGGAAGCATTTAACGGCAGCTCGTTTTGCTCGTGTGATGGATCGTCAGATTCGTCAATGCGATACACGTTGTAGCCAAGCACGTTGACTGGAGTGGAACCGTCAATGTTAGCTGCCGGCGCCTGCCAGGCGATAGTGATTGCTTCCTCGGACACCTCATTTCCGGTTGAGATTATTGTGGGCGGCTGGGCCACGCGCGCGGCCGGTTCCACTACCAGAAAGTTTGAGAAGGACGCTCTCTGACCCGATGCGTTTACGTAGCGCACCGCGTAACGCAAACGAGTGGGTTCGCCCGCGAGTTCTAGTGTGTCAACGTAGGTGAGGTTGTCAGTTGCTTTCGTAATCTGATCGTAAGTTACTGATCCAATCAAGGTTGAACGGGAGGCAAAATCTTCTTCAGTGAGACTCAGCGGCGCACGGGGATTTTCCGCCAGCCGATAAACGTCAATGCGACGGATGCTTTGCACACTTTCGTCTTTCGCGTTTCGTTGTGGCGCCGGCCAGCTCAAAATCACTTGATTGCCGCGTTGCGCGCCCGAGAGCGCTTCGGTTCGTTGGGGGACGCGCTCGATCGGCGGCAAGGGCGGACGCCGCTTGCCACAACCGCTCAGCACGAAGGCAAAAGTCAAAAGGCAAAAGGCAAAGGTTCGGAAAGAAATGCGGTTCGGTCTAAACATTTTTGCCTTTTTACTTTTACCCTTTTCCTTTTTTACAGGATGTAGCGGCTGAGGTCCTGATCTTTCACAGTGTCGGCGAGCATGGATTCAACATAGGCCGCATCGATAAGTTGGTTCTTCGGTTCCAGGTCTGGACCTTCAAAGCTGATCTCCTCGAGCAGCTTTTCCATGATTGTCTGCAACCTGCGCGCGCCGATATTCTCAGTGTGTTCGTTTACCTGCGCCGCAAAATTTGCGATCGAATCAATCGCGTCGTCAGTGAAGTCGACTATCACGTCCTCGGTGGCCATCATCGCCCGATACTGTTTGATTAGCGCATTCTTTGGTTCAGTCAGAATACGTTTGAAATCCTCAACCGTAAGCGACTCCAATTCCACACGAATCGGAAAGCGTCCCTGCAACTCCGGAATCAGATCTGAAGGCTTCGAAACATGAAACGCGCCGGCGGCGATAAACAAGATGTGATCGGTGCGCACCATTCCATAACGCGAGTTTACGGTGGTGCCTTCAACGATCGGCAGGATATCGCGCTGCACGCCTTCGCGGGAAACGTCTGGTCCATGTCCGGATTCGCGGCCGGCGATCTTGTCGATCTCGTCGAGAAAAATAATTCCGGATGATTCGACACGCTCAATCGCCGCGCGGGCTACCTGGTCCATATCAATGAGCCGTTCTTCTTCCTCCTGCATCAGGTATTCGATGGCTTCATCAACCTGCATCTTCCGGCGCTTGGTCCGTCCCTGAAACATATTGCCCAACATGTCTTTCATGTTGATGCCCATCTCCTCGACGCCCTGTGGACCGGCGAGTTCGATGACCGGAAAGTTCTTTTCACGAATCTCGATCTCAACCAGGCGCGAATCAAGTTTGCCGCTGCGAAGTTGGCTGCGCAGTTTCTCGCGCGTGCGCTGAAACTGCTCGGTGCGATTGGCAGTAGAGTCAGTGGTGGAATCAATCGACGCGTCGACGCCGCTAGCCTCGGCGGCCGCCGGATCAAAATCGTAAACATTTGCCGCGCGCGGCGGGGGCAGCAGAATATCCAGGATTTGTTCCTCGACGTTTAGTTCAGCTTTTTCAGCGATTTCGTCAATTTTTTCCTGCCGCGTCATGTCCACTGAAATCTCGGTGAGATCGCGGATCATGCTTTCAACGTCACGGCCCACGTAGCCGACTTCAGTAAATTTCGACGCCTCCACTTTCAGAAAAGGAGAGTTTGAGATGCGGGCCAGCCGGCGAGCAATTTCAGTTTTGCCGACGCCGGTAGAACCGATCATGATCATGTTCTTCGGCATTACATCGACCGCCATCTCGGGATCGAGTTTCTGACGTCGAATACGATTTCGCAAAGCAATTGCTACCGCTCGCTTGGCGTTGCGTTGTCCCACGACGTGCTTGTCCAATTCGGCAACGATTTGACGCGGAGTCATATCGTCCAAACGGACTTCTTCGCCAATCTCGCCTTCCAGATAAATCACCATTTCAAATTACTCGGACGTGCCGCAAGAATACGAACCATGCGCAACTTTCGTTTAGAGTTCCTCGACTACAATATTTTGATTTGAGTAGATGCAGATTTCACCGGCAATGCTTAACGCTTCAACCGCGATCTCACGTGCGGAAAGAGCCGTATGTTTTTGCAGAGCGCGTGCTGCGGCTAAGGCGTAGGAACCGCCCGAACCAATTGCCAGCACTCCATCGTCTGGAGCAATCACATCTCCATTGCCTGACAGGAGAAATGAACTCTTCGTATCGGCGACGACTAGCAGCGCTTCAAGGTGGCGCAGGATTTTATCGGTTCGCCATTCTTTGCTGAGCTCGATCGCGGCGCGTTCGAGGTTTCCGTGATACTGCTCCAGTTTGCTTTCAAACCTTGTCAGGAGTGAAAACGCATCAGCAGTAGCGCCGGCAAAACCTGCCAGAATGGTATCGTTATAAAGGCGACGAACCTTTTTGGCGTTCGCCTTCATGATCGTTTCGCCGAGCGTGACCTGGCCGTCGCCTGCCATAGCGACATGATCGTCTTTGCGAACGAGTAGCACAGTGGTGCTGCGAATGATTGAATTTTCTCGTGGCATTTTTAGTAACGGTCACTATAGGAATTCGCCGGAAGGCAAGTCAAGCGAGCGATCCGCAGGTACTAGTACAGTTTGGTTTGGTGTTCTTTGCGAAACCCTTTGCGTACTTTGCGGTAGAGTCCAACAAGACCAGGCAAAACCGCAAAGGTCGCAAAGCCAGACGCAAAGTTTCGCGAAGGAATCAGGTGAAGTGCGTCTGCATGAGTGCCTATCTGCAGGTAGTGTCTTACACGAGAATAGGACACTGCTTGGCCGGCAAGCGCCGGTGCGGTCAAGGTGAAACGGACTCTCTTTGCGGAACACCGCCACCAGCTTTGCGATCTTTGCCGTTTTTCTTGGTTCAGCGTAAAGGCCGCAAAGCTTTTCGCAACGAACGCAACGACGGTTAGAAATATCTCGTCAGTCGCCGTGGAGGGTCATTGTTCGTAATTTTAGGGTTTAGGATATGATGGTTCGCAGATGAGCGTCAGAACGAAAAGTGAAAATAACAACGGGCGCAACTATCGTCCGCGCATCGGCATTACGATGCGACTCGAATTCCAAACGAATCGTTTCTATCTCGGCCGCGATTACAGCGAAGCGGTTGAAGCCGCAGGCGGCACGCCGGTACATATCAGTCTCATCCCGGATCCTGATTACATTTCGGCAGTAGTTGACGATCTGGATGGAATTCTTCTGCCCGGCAGTGATTCAGACGTTGATCCGCTCAGGTATGGTTCTGAACCACACCCGCGCCTGGGGACAGTGCAGCCAATTAAAGACGAGACGGATTTGTTGGTTCTGGCAGAAGTGGAAAAACGACGCCTGCCTTTGTTTGCGATATGCTTTGGGATGCAGGTGCTAAACGTTTCTCGTGGCGGCACGCTCATTCAGGACATCGGGGCTCAGGTGCCGAAGGCAATCAAGCATGAGCAGGGCGCGCCGCGAGATCGGCCATCACACGGAGTTAAGCTAGCGGCTGCAAGCCTGTCGGCGAAGCTGGCGGCGGGCGACACGGCGCTGGTAAACAGTCACCACCATCAAGCGATCGAAAAAGTGGGAAGGGAACTAATTGCCACCGCCTGGGCGTCGGACGGGTTGATCGAAGCAGTTGAAGATTCGCGGCCTGACCGATTTGTTCTCGGCGTTCAATGGCACCCGGAAATGGGATGGAAGCACGATTGTTTTTCGCAGGAATTGTTTGACTGGTTTATCACCGCCGCCAGGAAGCACGACAGATCACACGCTGACTCGTCCGCTGACAACGAAGCAGCAGTAGTCGTTGAATGAAGACGAAGGTTTAACCTGACCTGGGATATTTAAAGTGAAACTTGAAGACGTGCGTCTGAAAGGGCGGGTCGCAGTTGTAACTGGAGGCTCGAGGGGAATCGGCCGGGCAGTCGTTGAGCTTTTTGCCGAGCTAGGCGCGGATGTGGTTGTAAATTACCGGAAGGATGCTGCTGCTGCTGAGGCTAGCGTGAACTGTGGCCCGCGAGAAGGGGGCCGTGGCATTGTCTTTCGGCGGGGATATTGCCGCAGTGGCGAAGCTCAACAGCTGATTGATTTCGCCGTCAAACGCTTCAAGCGCATCGATCTTTTGATTTGCAACGCGGGAATTTGGGAAGGCTCGCCTGTTGATGCGATGACTGAAGAGATGTGGGACAGGACCATTGACATAAACCTTAAAGGGACCTGGGCCGTATGTCGTGCAGCAATTCCAATAATGAAGCAAGCAGCGATTCGGAAAAATTGTGATTGTCACATCAACGGCCGGACAGCGAGGTGAGGCCAACTATTCGAACTATGCCGCCTCAAAGGGCGGGCAGATAGCTTTTACGAAGTCACTCGCAGAGGAGTTGGGGGAGTGGGGAATTAATGTAAACGCGGTGGCACCGGGCTGGGTTGATACGGAAATGACCAGGGATGCTTTGGGAGATAGCGACACGCGCGCGAAGATTGCTCGCGGATTCCGTTGGGTCGCAGTAGCAACTCCAGAGGAGATTGCCGGCCCCCATTGCTTTCCTGTGCAGCGATTGGGCCCGGCACATTACGGGTGAGATATTGAATGTCAACGGTGGCGCGGTCCTTTGCGGCTAGAGCTGAGAGAGATACATTAAGTGTTGCCATCGATTAGTTAGCAAAAACATGACTCGAAGCAAAATCAAACTTGGTCTTGAGAATTACTTGAAGAAAGAATCGATCTGCTCAAGGGGCGAAAGGGTTGGCCTGATCTGCAATCAGGCGTCGGTCGATCACGGCTTTCGTCACGCCGCTGACATTCTCCACGAACATCCTTACGTTAATCTGCGCGCGCTATTTGGTCCGCAGCATGGCATACGAGGAGACGTTCAGGACAACATGATTGAGACTGATCATACCGTGGATCCAGAGACCGGCCTGCCGATTCATTCGCTTTACAGCGAAACTCGCGAGCCCACCGAAGCGATGCTTCAGGACGTTGATGTTTTGGTTTTTGATATGCAGGACGTGGGCTGCCGCATCTATACCTTTGCCTACACGATGGCGAATTCCATGATGGCGGCGAAACGATTTGGTAAGAAGAGTGATAGTTTGCGACCGCCCGAATCCAATCAATGGGAATCGATGTGGCCGGAAATGTTTTGGAGACCTGAACAGGCATCGTTTGTTGGCCAGTATGCGATTCCCACTCGCCACGGAATGACGCTCGGAGAATTGGCCAAACTCTTCAATGACCATTTCGGAATTAATTGTGAGCTCGACGTGGTTGCGATGGATGGTTGGGAGCGAACGCATTGGCTGGATCAGACCGATACACCCTGGGTGATGCCTTCCCCAAACATCCCAACGCCTGATTCGGCCACCGTTTTTCCCGGGGCAGTTCACTTTGAAGGGACGCAGCTCTCCGAAGGGAGGGGAACCACCGGCCGTTCGAGTTGATAGGTGCACCCTACGTCGAGCCCGAGCGCTACGCCCGTAAACTTAATGATTTACATCTGCCCGGTGTCTACTTCCGAAGCTGCATCTTCCGTCCGACGTTTCAGAAACATGGCGGGGTGAGTTGTGGCGGGGTGCAAATCCACGTAACAAATCGGGATGAATTTGAGCCGGTAAGCGCAGGCCTGCACATGGTCAAAGTGGCATACGACCTTTATCGCGATGATTTCCGATGGAAGGAACCACCGTACGAATACGTCTACGATCGTAATCCCTTTGACGTGATATCCGGGACTTCAAGTATCAGGCAAGCTATTGAGACCGGAGGCACGATTGGGTCGCTCGCGGATAGTTGGCGAGATGGACTGGATGAGTTTTGCGAGGTCCGCTCACGCTATCTTCTGTATTAGTTTGTTGAAGTGAATCCTGAGAGGTCGTGATGCCGACCGTTAACGTCAAGTGTTAAGCTGAAACGTCGGAAGATCGATCGCGACAAGGGCCACAAGAGTCGTTAATGTAAAACTTGAATGCGCGAGCATAGTAAAAGAATAGTTCTTATCGGAGGTTGATTTGAGTAAGGTTGAAATCGGAACCGAACACGAAACGGCACCAGCCAAAGCCTGGTTAATGGGAACGGCAGGATGGCTCGTTCCTGGCTTGGGGCACATGCTTCAGGGCAAATGGGGAAGAGCGTTGCTGCTGGGCGGCGCGGTTTGGGCATGTTTTATCCTTGGGTTTGCCATGGGCGGACACCTTTTCCAATACGACGGTTCGCTCCTGCGAATACCTCCGATGATTGGCAATCTTGGCGTTGGCCTCCTTTATATAGTGCCCTGGTTCATGGGATTTGGCTTTTCAGAAGATGTGCAGCTGGCGGCGCTTCCTACTTTCGAGTTTGGCTGGACGTTTCTAATTGTGGCGGGATTGCTCAACTACCTGGCGATGCTGGATGCATTTGATATCGCTGCTGGGAGGAAGTCGTGAGACATTTCTTAGTAATGACGGCCTTCGCTCTCGCGGCTGCAGTTGTTTTTGGCGTCGT
The DNA here is from genome assembly GCA_963724185.1 of Pyrinomonadaceae bacterium. Classification (GTDB taxonomy): domain Bacteria; phylum Acidobacteriota; class Blastocatellia; order Pyrinomonadales; family Pyrinomonadaceae; genus PSRF01. Next base: position 3,075,038 of record CAVRTN010000004.1, read on the forward strand.
TGCCAAAGACTCGGCTCGAGACCGCCTGATCTATGGACTTAAAGTGTTTGCTGAGTTCCTGGTAATTGGGCTGGTTCTGGGTTGGATTCTTTACTTTCTTCCTTTCTAGAGATGCACTAGATGCACTTTGTCCGAGCCGACTTCGTTAGCAGTCCGGCCGGCTGCCGCTGATGAACTCACTCGCTGACGATAGTGAATTGGCATTGGCCGGGGTAAGCGAATGGCTTTGCAGGAGACCGAAGCGCTCATCTTGAGAACTTACAACTTTGCCGAAGCGGACAAGATTGTTGTTTGTTTCACTCGCCAGGCCGGACTAATTCGCGGAGTCGCCAAGGGATGCAGAAAACTTAAGAGCCGATTTGGCGCGGCGCTTGAACCCTTCACTCTCGCCAAGATCACGTATTATCACAAGGAAAATCAGGAGCTCGTTTCGTTAGGCCAGGTAGATATTTTGGAGTCGTATTTCCGGCTGACGACGAATCCCGACACGCTGGCCGGCCTTGCCTATATGGGCGATCTGGTAATCGAATTCTCGCCGCCATATGAAGCTAATGAAAAGCTTTATAGGATGGTGAAGGCTTGCCTTGCGGCAGTTTCCGAGTCGCAACCCGATCTGCAGGCGATCTTAAGATACTTTGAAGTCTGGCTCTTGAAACTTGAAGGATACTTGCCGGACGTTAGACACTGTGGAGAATGCCATCGCGAGTTTACCGATACGGAGTTGGCCCATGTCGGAATCGACTCGGTCTTCCGGTGTCGTGACTGTAGTCGAGGAATTGGCCGATCCTTATCCATAAAACTTCAGGCCCAGCTTCGGGCGACGCAAAAGCTGGCGCCACATTCTTTTGTTCAAGCATCACATGAGGTTTCCGCGGCCATTCATCGAGAGATGGCTGAACTAACACATCAACTAATTGGTCGAGTTCTGGAGAAGCAACCGCGTTTGAGGCCGACGCTGCAGTAGTCCATAAGTCTAAAGTGTAGTTTCGATGTTCACTCCCGGAAAACTAGTTCCCACCTACGTGGTCAAGAGCGCGCTCCCTTACGCGATGCTCTCGCTCGTGCTGCTAACGGCCATTCTCTTTACCCAGCAAACGGGCCGCTTCGCTGAACTAGCGCTCTATGCAGACCTGCCGCTGAACTTGGCGGGTGAAATCGCCGCGGCCCTTTTACCCAGCGTATTGATACTTACACTGCCCGTCGCCGTACTCGCTGGAATAGTGATCGGATTTGCTCGGATGGGCAGTGACAGTGAAATCATTGCCATGCGAGCTGCAGGAGTGGGCACCTGGACACTGCTGTGGCCAGCTCTCGCTATCGGTTTGCTCGCCAGTGGCGCCACGGCGTTTCTCCATCTGAAAGAGGCACCGCAGGCGGCACGCGATCTCCGGCATGCAGTCTTGCAGGGCGCCTTGCGAAAACTCGAGTCGCCGGTTGAACCTCGTACCTTCAACACCGAGATACCGGGATACGTAATCTACGTTCGCGACGGCGACAAGAATCTCGGCACGTGGGGCCGCGTGTTTATCTATGCTCACGAACAGAAGGATGGTTCCACCAGGATCGTCACCGCGCGCGGAGGCCGCATCGATTCATCCGCTGACAAATCTGAACTGGTGTTGACGGATGCGGTGGCGATGAAAATGCCCTCGCCAAAAGCAGCGGAGCGTTCGTACGTGGTGGAGCGACTAGACCAGCTGCGGCTGGCCATCGATACAGGGCGAGCTGGCTTGCTCGAGAGTTTGAGCAAGAAAGAAGTGCAGGTGGAAGAGCTTGATTGGAGCGACTTACGGCAGCAAGCGAGGTCTGAATCTTTACCCGAGAGAAGGGAAGCCGAAAGAACGTTGCAACGGAAGCTGGCACTCTCGGCGGCCCCTTTCGTTTTCTCTTTATTCGGCGGCTTGTTGGGAATGCGTGTAAGACGCGGTGGGCGCGGCATAGGCATTCTGCTATCGCTCGCAGTGGTGGTGATCTACTATCTGGTCTCCCTCCTGGGCGAATCGATGGCGCGCACAGGCACGGTATCAGCAATTGTCGGGCAATGGATGGCGACGGCTGTAATGCTGCTGCTGAGTTTGCTGTTGCTGAGTTTTGACAGTATTCCGCGCCTGGATTTGGCCAAGAGATTTCTCCGGTCAAAGCAATCGGAATCAAAATCTACAGTGTCTGCACAGGAGCACACACTTGGCGCTGGCCGCTCCGGATTTCCGAGTCTACTGGACACAAGTCTATTTCAAACACTGTCGATGAGTTTCCTGGTCGCCTTCGTCTCACTGGTTTCCATCTTCGTTATCTTTACCCTCTTTGAACTCTGGCGTTTCATCGGCGCGAATCGAGTTCCCGCAGGCGTCGTTGCGAGGTATCTGCTCTACTTGCTTCCGTTGGTTGCGGTCGAACTTTTTCCGGCGACGATGCTGGTTGCGGTGCTGATTACCTATGCGTTGCTCGCGCGCAGAAGCGAAGCCATCGCATGGTGGGCATCAGGACAGAGCGTTTATCGGCTCATGATGCCGGGACTGTTGTTCGCAGTGGCGGTGGGCGCCGGCACATGGCTGGTGCAGGAACACGTGATGCCATCGGCAAACGTTAAGCAGGAAGCCCTGAGAACGCGAATCAGAGGCGGTCAACCTCGAGCCATGACCGGAAGCGGCCGACAGTGGTTAGCGTCAATCGAGGACCGTCGTCTCTACTCGTATGAGTTTGATGAACAGCCGGGCTCGTTGATTGAGCCAACCATCTACGAGTTAGACGGGGAAGGCGTACATTTGAAACGAGTGATTAACGGCAAGGTGGGCACATGGACCACGGCCAACACGATGATCGTGAGGGAATCCGAGAGTATAAATCTCGTGGGAGACGGCGGCATGGTGGTCCAGCGGGAGATGCTTCCGGAGTTACCACTCACAGGAATCGAATCCCCACAGGTTTTCCGGCCAACCGTCGATAAGCCGTCTCAGTTAAGCGTCATCTCTTTAAGTAGTTATCTTAAAGCAGCGAAACAACGTGGGACGGATGTTTCAGCGTTGGCCGTGGCACTGCAGCGTAAATATGTAAACCCGTTCAGCGTTCTTGTGATGGCGTTCATCGGAATGCCCTTAGCCCTGGCGTTTGGCAGACGCGGCGCCATTGTCGCGCTGTGCGTAGCGGTTGGAGTCAGTGTCGCCTATTGGGGAATCGGCGGCGGCTTCCAGCAACTTGGTAATCATGGGTTGCTGCCGCCCGAGGTTGCGGCGTGGTCGCCACCCGTAATATTTGCAGCGTTAGGAACTTACTTCCTGACCCGAGTCCGGACGTAGCCCGGGGCAATTTCAACTTTCCAAAAACAAAAAGCAGGAAGTCTCGGGACTTCCTGCTTCTTAATTACCATTACGTATTCGGCTTAGGTGCCCGTCTCCCAGCTACCGATATATTCGATTTGCTCGGCAGTGAGCGTATCGATCGATAGGCCAAGTGCTCTCAATTTAAGGCTCGCAATTTCGGTGTCGACTTCCTTAGGCAGCAGGTGAACACCAGGCTTTAGTTCGCCCTTTTTCTTAACCAAATACTCAACCGAGAGTGCCTGATTAGCGAAGCTCATATCCATCACACTCGCCGGGTGACCTTCAGCGGCCGCAAGATTGATCAGCCGGCCTTCACCCAGGACCATCACGCGATTGCCATTCGACTTAAGTGCGTACTCATCAACGAAGGGTCTGACCCGCATCACATCAGCCGACAGTTCGCGCAAAGCAACGAGATTAAGTTCGAGATCAAAGTGGCCGCTATTGCAGACGAGCGCGCCATCCTTCATCCGTTCAAAATGTTCGCGATCGATTACGTGCCGATTACCGGTTACGGTAATGAAGATGTCGCCAATTGACGATGCCTCCGCGATCGGCATCACTCGGAAACCGTCCATCACGGCTTCCACGGCCTTGATAGCGTCAACCTCGGTAACGATCACATTCGCGCCCATGCCGCGCGCTCGCAATGCGACACCCTTGCCGCACCAGCCGTAGCCCACAACCACAATGTTTCTGCCGGCGAGCAGAATGTTGGTAGCGCGGATGATGCCATCCAGAGTGGATTGACCTGTGCCGTAACGGTTGTCAAAGAAATGTTTCGTCTGCGCATCGTTGACGGCAATGGTGGGAAAACTGAGAACACCGGCGGTTTCCATCGCTTTGAGGCGCTGGATCCCGGTGGTGGTCTCCTCAGTGGATCCGATCAGTTCCTTGACCTGGTCGGCCCGCTCTTTGAGCAGCGTGGCCACGACGTCTGAGCCGTCATCGATAATAATCTCAGGATGGAAATCAAGAGCAGTGCGAACGTGCCGGTTATACGTCTCGGTCGACTCACCTTTGATCGCATAAACCGGAATTCCATAATCGGCAACGAGCGAAGCCGCAACGTCATCCTGCGTGGAAAGGGGATTGGAGGCAATCAAAACCGACTCAGCGCCGCCTGCCTGTAACGCGCGCGCAAGGTTTGCGGTTTCAGTTGTGATGTGTGCGCAAGCAACGAGCTTCACACCCGTCAGTGGCTTCTCAGCGCCGAAGCGTTCGCGAATCAGCCGCAGGACCGGCATCTCGCGTTCGGCCCATTCAATTCGTTGCTTGCCTTGCTGGGCCAAGCCAATATCTTTAACGTCAAACTCGAGCGAGGGTGTTGCACTCATTACGACTTCATCCTTTTTATGAATATAAATTAAGAGTTAACTGCGGTGTACTCAAAAGGGGTACTAAACTCCTGCAGCGCTGCGAAGCGACTCAGCTTTGTCAGCTTTTTCCCAGGTAAAGCCTTCATCTTCGCGTCCAAAGTGGCCATAAGCGGCAGTCGCCTTATAAATAGGACGGCGAAGATCCAGTTGCTTCATGATCCCGGCTGGCGTTAAGTCGAAGTGTTCCCGAACAAGATTCGCCAGCGCATTCTCGCTGATCCGTCCCGTTCCCTTGGTATCAACCATTACTGAGACCGGTTCGGCTACGCCGATGGCATAGGCAAGTTGGACCAGGCATCGATCCGATAAGCCGGCAGCCACAATATTTTTCGCTACGTAGCGAGCCATATAGGCGGCCGAGCGATCAACCTTCGTCGGATCTTTACCGGAAAATGCACCGCCACCATGGGGAGCGTAGCCCCCGTAGGTGTCGACAATGATCTTGCGTCCGGTTAGACCTGCGTCACCCTGGGGACCACCGGTAACAAACCGCCCGGTAGGATTGATGTGAATCTTCGTATCGTTGTCGAGCAACTCACTCGAGACGGTATGACGAATCACTTGCTCTTCGATCTCAGCGCGGAGCTTTTCATTCGTTACATCATCAGCGTGCTGAGACGAGATAACGATAGCGCTCGCGCGAAACGGCCGGCCATCGCGATATTCGATCGTAACTTGTGATTTCCCGTCGGGACGAAGATAGGGAAGGTCACCAGATTTTCGTACCGCTGAAAGCCTGCGCGACAGCAGATGGGCGAGCTGAATCGGCAATGGCATCAATTCGGGCGTTTCAGTGCACGCAAATCCGAACATCAGCCCCTGATCGCCGGCGCCGCCAGTGTCTACGCCCATAGCGATGTCGGGCGACTGCCGATCAAGTGCCGACAATACGCTACATGTGTCGCAGTCAAAGCCATACTTTCCCCGGGTGTAACCGATCTCGCGAATCGTCTCGCGGGCCACTCTGCCGTAGTCAATTTGAGCTTTGGTGGTAATTTCACCAGCCATTACCACCAGTCCGGTGGTGACCAAAGTCTCACAGGCGACGCGCGCAGTTGGATCCTCCGTCAATGCGGCATCAAGTACTGCGTCTGATATTTGGTCGGCAATTTTGTCGGGATGGCCCTCGGTGACGGACTCTGAGGTAAATAGAAAACCTGATTCGGTGCTCAAGTAGGCTCCTTTGTATAGATAGGACTGAATTGTTGCAAAAAGACCGCGTAATGTAACAGTCAGCCTTCCAGAGTGTCAAGGAAGCCTACAGATCGTGTGGTAACTAGATAAAACAGCCCTCTGCGAAACTGAATAGAAAAGCCCTCTAGGATGTCGCACCCGAAAGGGTGGGCAAATGAGAGGACCATTGTTGATGAGTGCGAAGGAACGTGAGCGGCTGAAGATCTTTGCCAGAGTGAAGCGGGGAGAGTTGCAGCAAAAGGAAGCGGCCGCGCTGTGTCAGCTGGAGTATCGTTATTTACGGCGACTATACCAACGGTATTGCGAGCAAGGAGATCGGGGGTTAGTGCATCAGGGCCGCGGGCGACCGTCAAACCGGGGGCGGCCAGCCGCGTTCAAAGCGGCGGTGTTGGCGCGCTATCAGGAGCGCTATCCCGACTTTGGTCCGACCTTGGCGGCGGAGAAGCTGGCCCTTGAGGGCTGGGTGGTGGATCACGACACGCTGCGCGGCTGGTTAATGAAAGCGGGGCTGTGGCAGAAGCGACGTAAGCGAGCAAAGCATCGGAGTTGGCGGGAGCGACGGGCGCACTTTGGCGAGTTAGTGCAAATGGATGGGTCGCATCACAGATGGTTTGAGGAGCGGGCCGCCAAGTGTTGTTTGATGAACATGGTGGATGATGCCCAAGGCACTACGGAGTCATCGCTGGATGAGGAGGAAACAATCTTTGCGGCGATGAGAGTGCTGTGGCAGTGGATCGACCATTACGGGATACCGCAAAGCCTGTATACCGATAAAAAGAATGTCTACGTAGTTGATGAAAAGACCAGAGAAAAAGCAGCAGATAGTGGCGAAGAAGTGCTGACGCAGTTTGGGCGCGCCTGCCGGCAACTGGGCATCAAGATCATCACGGCCCATTCTCCGGAAGCCAAGGGCCGGGTGGAGCGCAACCACGGTACTTACCAGGACCGGTTGGTCAAGGAGTTGCGGTTGGCGGGGATCAGCACTATCGCCGCCGGCAATGAGTTTTTGCAGCAGGGTTATTGCGCTGAACTCAATCAGAAGTTTGCGGTCGCGCCGCGCTCGGCGGTGGACTTTCACCGTTCAGCCAAAGGCTATGACCTGGCTAGCATCTTTTGCATCGAGGAAGAAAGAACTTTGAGTGCTGATTGGATCGTGAGGTTTGAGAATCAGTTCTATCAGCTACAGCCACCGCGCAAAACGCAAGTGGCCAAAGGCAAGGTACGCGTGCGCCGCTATCTCAATGGCGAGTTGCACTTTTGCCACGCCGAACGGAATCTGGCTTACACTCTCTTACCGGAACGACCAAAAGCAAAAACGGCAATCAAGGTGAAAAGCAAAAACCGGCGCCGTGCATTAACCATCATGGAACAATACGTGCCGCCGACCAATCATGCCTGGCGCAGTTTCAGCTTCGGCAAAGGACCGCCTTGGGCTCGCTGAGCCCAAGGCTACTAACTTGCCAAACTTAAACTCAGAGGGCTTTTCTAAATAGTTTAGCTAGAGGGCTTTTCTAAATAGTTCTGACAGGAAGCCTACAGATCGTGTGGTAACTAGATAAAACAGCCCTCTGCGAAACTGAATAGAAAAGCCCTCTAGGATGTCGCACCCGAAAGGGTGGGCAAATGAGAGGACCATTGTTGATGAGTGCGAAGGAACGTGAGCGGCTGAAGATCTTTGCCAGAGTGAAGCGGGGAGAGTTGCAGCAAAAGGAAGCGGCCGCGCTGTGTCAGCTGGAGTATCGTTATTTACGGCGACTATACCAACGGTATTGCGAGCAAGGAGATCGGGGGTTAGTGCATCAGGGCCGCGGGCGACCGTCAAACCGGGGGCGGCCAGCCGCGTTCAAAGCGGCGGTGTTGGCGCGCTATCAGGAGCGCTATCCCGACTTTGGTCCGACCTTGGCGGCGGAGAAGCTGGCCCTTGAGGGCTGGGTGGTGGATCACGACACGCTGCGCGGCTGGTTAATGAAAGCGGGGCTGTGGCAGAAGCGACGTAAGCGAGCAAAGCATCGGAGTTGGCGGGAGCGACGGGCGCACTTTGGCGAGTTAGTGCAAATGGATGGGTCGCATCACAGATGGTTTGAGGAGCGGGCCGCCAAGTGTTGTTTGATGAACATGGTGGATGATGCCCAAGGCACTACGGAGTCATCGCTGGATGAGGAGGAAACAATCTTTGCGGCGATGAGAGTGCTGTGGCAGTGGATCGACCATTACGGGATACCGCAAAGCCTGTATACCGATAAAAAGAATGTCTACGTAGTTGATGAAAAGACCAGAGAAAAAGCAGCAGATAGTGGCGAAGAAGTGCTGACGCAGTTTGGGCGCGCCTGCCGGCAACTGGGCATCAAGATCATCACGGCCCATTCTCCGGAAGCCAAGGGCCGGGTGGAGCGCAACCACGGTACTTACCAGGACCGGTTGGTCAAGGAGTTGCGGTTGGCGGGGATCAGCACTATCGCCGCCGGCAATGAGTTTTTGCAGCAGGGTTATTGCGCTGAACTCAATCAGAAGTTTGCGGTCGCGCCGCGCTCGGCGGTGGACTTTCACCGTTCAGCCAAAGGCTATGACCTGGCTAGCATCTTTTGCATCGAGGAAGAAAGAACTTTGAGTGCTGATTGGATCGTGAGGTTTGAGAATCAGTTCTATCAGCTACAGCCACCGCGCAAAACGCAAGTGGCCAAAGGCAAGGTACGCGTGCGCCGCTATCTCAATGGCGAGTTGCACTTTTGCCACGCCGAACGGAATCTGGCTTACACTCTCTTACCGGAACGACCAAAAGCAAAAACGGCAATCAAGGTGAAAAGCAAAAACCGGCGCCGTGCATTAACCATCATGGAACAATACGTGCCGCCGACCAATCATGCCTGGCGCAGTTTCAGCTTCGGCAAAGGACCGCCTTGGGCTCGCTGAGCCCAAGGCTACTAACTTGCCAAACTTAAACTCAGAGGGCTTTTCTAAATAGTTTAGCTAGAGGGCTTTTCTAAATAGTTCTGACAGGAAGCCTACAGATCGGTAGTGCTCCGTCAGTGTGTTGCTGAGAGGATCCTGGCGATGAAGTCAGTACCACCGCGCGGTAGCGGGTGGGTTTGGATGGCGCATTGAGGACGTTCACAAGTACTTGGTATTTGCGCAACGATCTTGTTTCGGGGCGACCCACCCGCTACCGCGCGGTGGTACTGACTTCATTAGCACGGAGGTTCTCTTTTTTCACCAGCATGCTAGCGGAGCACTACTTACAGGCTAGCGGAGCGCTACTTACAGATCGACACTTATAATCTCCGTCTTTCAATCAGAACTCATCTCGCCTGGTCGATGCGGCACTGTCGTTGCACTTCCTAAACCAAAGGAGCGTTTTAGCGAGGAAATCTGCAACAACTGTAAGACTGCGATGTCGAAAGGTACGCCGAATTCGGACGGTCGTATCGCATGATTACACCCAAATGCAACGGACTAATAAGGAGGAGCAAGCCAAGATGCCATCAGAATCAACATCGAACACCACAACGAACCAAACAGAGATTAAGAATTGGGTTGAGGAACGTGGGGGCTATCCCGCGCGAGTAAAAGGTACGGACACTAGGGATAGCGAGGGCCTTCTGAGAATCGACTATCCCGGTTTCTCAGGCGAAAACACGTTAGAACGCATCACCTGGGAAGAATTCTTCACCGCATTTGAGGAAAACAAACTGGCGTTCCTGTATCAGGAGGAAACGAAAGACGGTAAGCAGAGTCGCTTCTCAAAGCTCGTTAACCGCGATGCCGCCGATGAGAAGCAAAGAGCGGCAAACGCCTAAGACTGAAAAACGAACTGAGGGTAAAGAACCTAAGCGGGCGCTAAGCGTTCACGCAAGGCGCTCGCAATTCATTTCAAACATCGATCGAGGTTAGGGGCCCACTGCAAAACCGCACGAGCCTGGCTACCGAAAGCCCGCCTTATATACTTTCCGGACTTCCGGACGGCTTTGATCCACATACCTCTTTAGATCCATAAGTCTCACTTTTGATCCGTAAACGTTTTCGTGTAGGAAAAGCGCGTAGGGCTGACAGCCTAGCGCACTCTTGATCGGGGTGCTGGTCGCCGGTCGATGCGCGTTACATAGGTGCGTCTGATCGTCTGAGTGCCTGTTGCTGGTTATGGGTGGAAGGTTTCGAGGGCCTCGTGAGGTTGGTTTAGGAGCATTTGGTGTTCGGTTGTGTGACTGTGAAACTTTCGTGTGTTTTATAAATCGTCAAAAAGTTGATTTTGTTTTTGGTGATCGAGTAATCTGCGCACGCACAAAAAAAAGGCGACGCCAGGAGTCTGGATAGGACTTGTTCCCTGGCGTCGCGCGAACGATACATGAAAAGCGGGCGTCGATTTCTCGTCGGACAGCCCTTCGTGCGTCGACGCACTTTTTTACCACAGACCGGCCAAAAGTTAAAGACATGGAGGCGTTTTATATGCACACGGACACGAGAAATTACGGCCCGCGACTGCGCGAACACGAACAAAATCTTGCGCAGATTGAGCAAGAGCGTAGAGAACTAGAAGACGAGATTTTCAGGATGCAGATGCAACTACTGCAATTGGCTGACGAAAAAGAAACGTGTCTGCAACTTTATGCGCTGACTAAGAAGGCGGCGAAGCTGCCACTGACGGAGGATGAGCAGAAATATCTGGTTAGGGACTTAGGGCGCGTGATGTCGATTCCTGCTGATGCTTTCAGAGGTATGAAGCTCGTTGAAGCAGCTGAAGCCTTCCTCCTGCGCTTTGGCCAGCCTGCAACCCACAGGCAGGTACTTGACGGCCTTAAGGACGGCGGTCTGGATTCGCAACTAAAGAACCTGGATAACTCGCTCCGCTCGGCGATGCAACGGTCCGGCCAGTTCAAGTGGTTTCTGGACGCGGATAAAAGCTATCGCTGGGCATTGTTGCAGTGGGTCCACAGATCGCCTCGGGAGTTGACATCGCAGGAGCCAACTGAGAAGGCGAACCTAACATTGGTCGAATCTGAAGCGAAGGTGAAATCGGCGTAATTTTCGAGAGGTTTCGTCCGAAGAAGAAGGAGCCCCTTGGTCGCGTTAACGACTCGGAGCCCCCTGTTTTCAACCGCGGCGTGACCGAAGTCACATGCGCAGTCTGCAACATTCCGCATGTTACTTAGTCATGCCCTCAAATGTAAAGGAAGAAGGCATGAAAAAAACTTATCCTCAAATCTGGGGCCCGTATAATCGTGCTCAACAGAAGGAAAAAGGCGATCTTCAGACATTGGCGCACGATCTCTGTGCGGGAGTCGTTAATCTGGAGCAAGCGCGGGGCCGGCCGCGTCTTGCCCTCGCGGATATGTTGTTCTGCATGATTTTCAAGGTCTATTGCGGAGTGTCATGCCGGCGCGTAATGTTCGATATGAAGGCTGCTCACGAGCACGGATTAATCTCAAGGCTGCCGTCCTTTAGCACGATCTTGAGGTATTTCGAAAAGAGTGAGTTGCGGCAGTACCTGGTGCAACTCATTATTCAAAGCAGTCTGCCGTTGAGAACTGTTGAAAAGAGCTTCGCTATGGATTCAACTGGATTTTCAACGTCGCGTTTTGGCCGCTGGTTCGATTTTCGTTATGGAAAGCTGCATACCGGCGATAAGCGTCAGTGGATCAAGGCGCATTTGATGTGCGGGGTTTTGACCAACATTGTCACGGCGGTAGAAGTCACTGATGGGAACGCAGGCGATGCTCCTTATTTTGAGCCATTGCTGGATACGACAATGCAGAATTTCCGCCCGCGAGAAGTGAGTTGTGACAAGGCCTATTCGAGTCTTGCGAACTTTAAGCACGCCAACAGCAAAGGTGTGCTGGCGGTCATCCCGTTCAAAGCTAACGCTAATGCCGTACACGGCAGTGGGGATCCGTTGTGGACACGTTTGTACCACTTCTACTCTTTAAACGAGCGAGTGGTTCGAGCGCCGTTACCATCAGCGCAGTAACATTGAGAGCACGAATGCGATGATCAAGATGAAATTCGGGGAGCGCATTCGTAGTCGCACCAAAGTGGCGCAGTTTAACGAATTGCTTTGCAAAGTGCTGTGTCACAACATCTGTGTCACCATCCAAGCCTATTATGAACTTGGTATTGAACCTACATTCTGGGATCAAGGTGACGACAAGAAGGCGGCGTAGGTGATATAGAATCGCGCCCGTTTCCAGCTAGGAGCGAGGATCGCGTGGAGGGCGAGGCCTGTGGAAGGCCTCGCTCACTTTTTTGATTGTTTTAGCGCTCGTTGAATTGCCACAACTCATCCGTAAACACCGCTTCGACTCCCAACTCATGCGCCGACTGAATCAAAACACAAAGGTTGTGACAAAGGACCTTGCACAATGCTTCGTTGATTTGTGCCGTCAAGGTTTTGCTCCGCAAGCGTTGACCAAACTTTGCTTTGATCATATGGAATGTAGTTTCCACGTTTGAACGCTTGTGATAATGCTGGAGAAACTCCTCGCGGTGGAAGTTATAAAAGTGGAACATGCGATCCCACAGCTCGGACTTGGCTCCATAGGTTGATTGTCCGGCAATGGAATTAGACTTGAAGGGAATATATGGAATCGCACCTTGCCGCAACGTGACCAGCAGATTCTCGCCGCCCAAGTAAGCTTTGTCGGCCGAGACTTCTTTCATATTGAATCCGTTCTCGCCAGTGCGCGCAACTAGTCCTTTGAAATAGTGATAGTCGTTGGCGTACCCGTCACTAATCTCAACGGAAGTCACGATGTTAGTTTTGACGCCGCACATGAGGTGAACTTTCAGCCACATTCGTCGATCTTCTTCTTTGCCATATTTCACATCGAGCCAGCGCATGAATTGCCCGGTGCTGAAACCGGATGAATCGACCGCAAAATCTGTTTCCACAGCCTTCAAGGGAAGACTGCTGATGGTGACGAGTTGATACAGATGCGGTGTAAGGGACTCGGCTTCAAGGTAGCGAAATAGTGAGTTGTAAGCAGGTAGTTTCGATATGTATCCGCGCTCTTTCGCGTCGCGCAAATCAGTCATGAAGCGCCTTGCTGAAAGGGTGGAGTAAATCTTGAAAGCAGACGAAAAGATTATGTCCGCAAGCGATAACCGCGGTCTTCCTCGATATTGCTCGGGCTCTGGAATCGTCCGACACAACTCATACAACAGGGATTGCAACTCGGACTTTTCGTGTTGCTGCGCGACGTTGTAGGCTTTCCAATCTTGCGGATAGGTTCTGCGCGTTACCTTGAAAGATTCAGTTACAACAGTCTCGCCGTCGGGCGTTTCGTCCCGCTCGATTGTGTATTCGACGGCGAAGATGTGCTTGCAACGCAGCTTTCGGCCCTCAAAGTCGGGGCAACTGCATTCAGGCTCCTTCGGATCGAGCTTGACCGTATATTGGGCGCCACGAACTGATTGAGAGGGAACCAGCCACGTCTTTCCCCGACGCGTTAGTTTGGATTTCGCTGCTATCTGAAGCGCCTTTAGTTCTCGTTCTTCCATTGTGTAGCTTGCCTTTCATTAGGCGACTGCCTCACAATGGATTTGCTGAAGGCCAAATGCGAGCAATCGTGTTAGGTTTTCGTAGGGCTCTAGCGGTTCGCGCCGTTAGAGCCTTTTTGTATTGATCTCGGGATTACCCGCCGCCTTTTCTCAGGTGTGGCTTATACTTCTACTTATGCAGATTCCGCATGTTTTCATTGATACGTGCATAATCATGGGTCAGAACTACGATTATGACTCCACTGCCTTTCGGCAACTCATTTCGATGGCGGAGGAGGAGAAGCTGTTATCTATCTTTCCCGAGTAACAGTTAATGAGGTGGAGTTTCACATTGCTGAGGATGCGTTGAAAGCAAAGCTGGCATTTGATGGGTTTAGGGTAAAGCCTGATGTCAGAATTCTTCAAAATATTGAGGGGGCTCCCTTATTCGGGGTCTTTGGCGGGTTCGATGATTCCCAAGCTAAGGAAATCTTAATAAATCAATTCCGCGCGTTCTTACAGCGAGCGAAGGTCCAGGTTCTGGAGGTTAAAGATGTTTCAGTTGAGGAAGTGTTTGAACGATATTTTGCAAGGATCCCGCCCTTTAGTGAGAAGAAGAAACATGAGTTTCCCGATGCGTTTTCGCTCGCTGCCATTGAGCTGTGGTGTAAGGAATCGACTGGGAAAATGTTTGTTATCAGCAGTGACCCGGACTGGCAGGAGGCTTGTTCGCTAAATCCCTCGTTGAGGTCGGTCGAATCGCTATCTGAGTTTCTTGACTTACTTTCTACGGGCGAAAGGCTTGCTGAACTTGCAAACAAATTATTTGAACAAGACAAAGAACTTATTCTGCAGAAAATCAAAGAGGGCATTGATCCTCTTAACCTGACCTACGAACCATACGGGGAGCTTCAGAGTTCATTTGTCGATTCCGCGCGAATAGTTAAGCATTACTTAATCGAAGTGGACGAGGCAAAGGCAATTTTTGATGTGATAACCGAGGTTAGTTATTCAGCAAATGTACTCTACCGAAATTACGCATTGAGGATGATGGGCTCATCTGGAATGAGGGAAGAGACTGAATATGGAAGCACGAATGTTCGTGCAGAAGTGACACTTGCCCTTGAGGAAGGAAATCTGGACAAGTCCGTGGTGAAAGCGGTGAATGTAAAGCACGATAATGTTTACGTGTATCCAGACGACGATCCGGAAGACTTCGCTCGCAAGTTCACCAAAGCCCAGCGAAGCCTCGAAGAGCATATTGTCGTGATAGCGGAACGGTTGGGCGGAGTAAAATGGGTACTAGCAAACACTTCGGAAGCAATCATCAACCGGTTCGACGAAGTCAGGCAGACGATGCCTGTGAAATTAATGCTGGATTTACAGACGCTAAACATGCTGAATTCCGTGACAGGCGGATTAAGTTATTACGGTGCGACAAAAATCAAAGACAGAACAGCAAGCCGAAACGCTTCGGTGAGGGGAAGTGCTTTAAGAAACGCATTCACGTCGGACTTGATTGGTGTTAATCGTAGCGCGTTAGACGCCGCGAAAATGTTGGAGACCTCAGGGATCAGGCAGGCGTATGACACACAACGATGGAATCTATCGAAGACTCACCAGGCTATGGAAGACGCCAAATTGTTAAGTAGATCCGGAATCTATGGAGCTTTCG
Organism: Pyrinomonadaceae bacterium; assembly: GCA_963724185.1. Lineage (GTDB taxonomy): Bacteria > Acidobacteriota > Blastocatellia > Pyrinomonadales > Pyrinomonadaceae > PSRF01. The sequence continues at coordinate 3,090,073 of CAVRTN010000004.1, forward strand.
GCAAGGATTGGTTGTTTGAACAATCCGCGGTTAAGCAAGCCATTGAAATGTCCAAGTACGCTCACTGGAACTCACTATCGGGACACTCTTTTTCCAGGAACATGCTACTTGATATCGAGCCACAAAGTAGCGCCCAACTCGAGCAGGCTAAAAAGACTTCGATCCGTGTTGAGGTTTTGCGAAACACCGATGTTTACGGAGAGAGTGGCGTTGAGAATGGAAAGGTTGATGAAGAAGATTCCAGTCAAACCGCTGCTTTTGAGTTTAACGAATCTCCCGTAATAGTAACCTTGAACCACAGCTCCGGCAGACAAAAGCCAGCAACGACTGAGCACAAACTGCGGAGACCTTTGACCGAGCGATGGGTGACTTGGGGTAGGGAACTGGAGCGGTCGATTCGTTATCTTTCGAAAGAGGAAATAGCAGCCGAGTTAGGCGAGGACAACGATATAGCCGACGACGCCACAGTGTCAGCTCCATCGTATAGCGAATGGAAAGCCAATGAGGCACTATATGATGAACTGATCTTAGAAGTGGCGGGATTTAAGCTCGACGATAATGATGAATCTCCTTCTGATCAGTTCCGTGCTCTTCCGTCAAAACTAATTAAGGACATCCGATTTGAAATCAAGTCGAGCGTCATAAGGAAACTTTACAGGTGCCACTGTGAGCAAGAGCGAGGGCGGGTTTCAAATATCGGTGAACAATGTGTATACCAATATCTCGATTTCAATACCTCATCTTTTAATGTGCGCCACGTTTTACGTGAACCGAGCACTGAGGACAGCAAGGAATTTCGCACAAATATCGTGAACGGGTCATTCTCAACTGACGAAGAGAATCGAGAAGTCATTGACTTGCAGCTAAATCTCGCGACAGCCGTGTCGTTTTATGATCGACTGTTGATCCGAGTGGAGAAGGGAACCGTAGACGGTCAGCCTTATGACGAAGCTACGAGAGAGTCGTTCTTGCAAGCGATCAATCCGGTGTACAAACTTCGCGTCTTGGAAGAGTTGTTCGACGTTAATGCGTGGTACTTTACAATCGACGACCTTACGATCCCTTAAGAATGTTCCTGGCCTCTTTGATGTGGCTACAAACCCCCAGTTAACCTAGGGCCAAATTGAACGCTTCCTTGTAATCAATATCCGTGTTTTTGCAGAAGTCACCGACGATGTTGAGCGTGTCAGTTTCATATTCGACAGTCAAAGTACGCAATTTTTCTGCGACACGGATTTCATACATTTTGTTTTTTCGTGCCGTAAGCTCTTCAAGGCTGATACTTCCGAGCGGCACATTATCCTCAAATAACAGCTCCTTTCTTGATTGGACGGCTTCTCTAAAAGGAGTTGTGTCTAATCGCTTTACACCCTCAACCTTGAATCCGGAGTCAATCTCCATCATTGTTCTATCCAACTCGAGCAGAGTACGGTGTTGATTTAGAACCATATTGAAGCCTGGACCATCAACTGATGCGTAGCGCATTCTGAAAGCTCGATCAAGAAATTTCATGAAGTCTTTGTTTAGTGCAGCGGCCAAGGCTGAATGATCCTTTCGCACTAAAGCAACCAAACCAGAACAGCCGAGATGCTTCTTCGTGAAGATGTCACTCAAGGCAAGCACAGCCTTCAAATGCTTTTCAACGGATGTTGCAGCAAGAGCCGTCCCCTGTGGAAGCAGACCGTTCCTAAGTAGCAGACGCGCTGCGAAGTAATCGTCCAATGCGAGCTGCAAGAAATTGCGGGATACTTGGCTCATAACCTATTTCAAATCGGACACTGCGAGATGTCTTTCGCAAAGTAATATTCCTGACTGTGCGAAATTGCTTGCCGGTTCAGCCACACCACTTGTTCTTCCGACAGCGCTCCGCTATCTCCAGACACAAGACAAATTAAGGGTGAAATTGGAAGTATCCTGCCGTAAGAGAAGTTGTCAGCAACTAGGAATTCTCCCTTCGACGCTCGAACAATGCCCCATCTGGCATCGTCAAGGTCGTGTGCCACGCCATAGATTCTCGATTGCATAACCATACCGGCAACGCTTGGACCCGGGATGGTGAAGTCAGGGCCAAAGCAGGTCACGTGACGACTTTCCAAAAACTCTTGCAGATCCGTAGATGTCTCGTACTCAAGTCCAATGGCACCCGGTATTCGTGAATTCGATAGGTGAATACATTGCCACTCTGTTCGAACAAAGCACAGTGCAAAGAAGGCATTGATGATTTGCTTTTCGGGTTCACGGAGTTTTGACACTGCGTCATTAATGATTGCCCGTGCTAATAGTTGAAACGGCCGTTCTATCTGGCTGCCAAAACCGTGCTCCGCACGTTGATCCCAAACGCGTTTTGCGGAAAATAGGTCACTGTCGGGAGCAGCAAAGAACGTTTTGTTCGTTTTGATTAAATGGACATTCACACGGCCCGAATCATTCGCAAAACGAGCTATGCTTGCTCGTGGAAACGTGTGCTGGCGTATTGTCAGCCGATGTGGATTGCCCTTTTGTGGTCTATCAAACACGACATCACCCAGTCATCAGTTTCTCCGCTAAGGTAGAGGGACGTGAGAATTATAGCGCACTAATTATGCGGTGATTGGCTGAATAATGCGGACTAGACGATGAACCCGTCAGGCAGTAACAAAGAGAAATTGCAGGATGCAGTTTGGTGGGATCAAATCCTCCGAGTGGTTACTTTTTTCCGCCTAACCGACGAGCTTCAGAGGCGTGCAGCCCTTGCGGATGTCGTCGCAGATACCAGTCATATCCCCGGCCTTGCCGCGTTACTAAGGACCAATCCAAATTATCTGCAGCGTCCGCAGCCTGTGCTGGCGTCAGAGTAGGATTGGTGTCAGGCGGCGGGTTGCCGATGAGTCTTGCTAACTCGTCGATGTGGGTTCGCCGCAATGGCATCATGGCCTGATAGACCGCAACTTTCGAGATGCGATTGTCCCAGTAGGGAATATTGTATTTGCGGACGATCGGAAAGATGTCTGAGACTCGGACATCCCGCTGCATGAAGTAGGCGCGGCTATTAAAGAGGCTGTGAAGGCTCTCAAGGTCGGTGAAGGTTGCTATGGCCGCATTGATTTGACGGCTTAAGGCCCGATTTTTGACTGAACCTAGGGCCTGCGCGGCCGCGTCCTGGAGTTCGGCCCACCTAAGTGAGTATTGATCTCCGCAGCGGAGAAAAAGGGCGTCATTTTCAGCTCGTGGATCATCGCCGGCGATGATCATATACGGATCGCTCCAACAGTCGCGGAAAGCCCTTAACCTTTCGAGCATTTGCAGTGACGCCTGATCTTCGGTTATGCGACGCGAAGTTGGAGTTGGAGTATTCCTTGAAGAAGAGTTAGCGTGCCCCGATTTGCTGATCGATTGTGCGATAGTTGGCCACGCGCTAACTGCGAGCAGGACGCAAGCAAACATTGGTGCGAAGGTTGTATGGTAGGAACGTGTGAGCATCTGGCGCCTCCCTCAATAAGTGCAAAGTAAGACAAGCGGTGTCGCCCGTTACTTCGACAGTTCGTTCTCATGCCGAACAACTCGTTGGAGGATGGCCCTTGACTGGCGGTCGCTATCTGGGTGGCGAGGACAAAACTTCTCTGATATGTTTCTGTCGCTCGTTCCTTGAAATCTACCGAAACGTTATGAGCCAAGAGGCTTCTCCAGACTGATTATGAGAGCCTCCGGGGAGATAAGACTGACTCTCCTCCCCGCGAGCGAATTGTTCGGTAGAATAGTAGGGACAAATAGCCCACAATACAACTGGTTTAGGCGAACCAAGGCAGCGTCAGGAGGACAATCCTGATGGGCAGAGGTTCACGCGAAATACCAGCCAAGCTAGGAGAGAAGCTCTCGAAGATTCGAGACCACCTGGGGGTTTCACAAGATGGTTTGGTAAGAAGGTTTGGGTTATCAGACAGGCTGACGCGAAACGAGATATCCAAATATGAGCGCGGTGTGCGCGAGCCGGCGCTTGCTGTACTGCTGAAATATGCCAGGGCGGCGGATGTGAATGTGGAAGTTCTGATGGATGATGACCTTGAGCTTCCGTCGGAGTTCTCTCAGCGAATAAGCGGAAGTAAACGACTGATTAAATCTACCAAAAAGAGTAAGCGCAATAAGGCATAGAGCGGGGTGTAGTGTTTTGATTTTACCCTGAGCTAAAGACGCTGGGAGGGAGCCCTATCGGTAACAAAAAAACTAGCTCTATCGCTTAGTTATCGTAGCTTATAAGATTGGCGAATCCGGTGATGCGTCGCGGATCCACTCCTTAATACTATATTTATGCGTCGATTCTTTTCCAAGGGAATTGTTCATGGCCAATGATGTCCCAACTCTAACGGCCTCTGGCGACAAGTCGCTCTCTTTGTGGGCCGCCAAAAAATTCTCGCTGTTCCTCATTTTCAAACTGTCGGGGAACTCAGGCGGTTCGACCACTTGCGTGATTGACGACTTTTCCGCTGACGTTTTGAAGTTGTCGTGGCCGAGCGAAAACGAATTGGTTCGTCGCGGCGAACTCGTAATCTCGCTTGAGGGCTCATCTCGGATCATTTCCTCCATTGATGTTCCTGAATTAGTCTCCGGCGCAGATTTCATCGACCCTCACGAACCCTTTGTGCTCATAAAAATTCCCTCGGGCGACAGGTACTGGCTTGTGATGTCGCGTCCGTCCGCGTTGGGCGACGTATGACAAAGCTTGGCAGCTAACGGCGCGACAGCATGTTCTCAAATATTGCTTTTTCCCTTCAGCTCGAGTGTTGATCGTGCGACATCTGACGGCAGCAGTGAGTTGTCTCGCTGGGGCATCTACACTAACGTTATTAAGCGGAGACTAGGATGAAAAAGACCTCACGGCTTATGGCGGCAGTGTTAGGGAGCCTTTTTATATTCCTAATTTTTGCTGCTCAGTGTTCTGAACGTTTGCCTGCTGTATATGTACCAATTGGTTCGGTGGCAAAGGTAAGTGACGGTGACCTTTTTGGACTGCGTGAGGCAGAAACTCCATTTGCCGATTCGCCAACTGCTCTAGGTCTGTGGATGACTGCTCGTGGGATAAAAGACATGCCTGCCATCGAATCTATGGTTATATCCGGGCGGATAATATTTGTGCCATATGCAACTCATGTCGACGTGCTTGAACATGACCAGAAAGAGATTGCAACCAAGGTTCGCATTCGCGGTGGAGCATATATTGGCCGTGAAGTGTGGACGCATCCAAAGTTCCTAACAACTATAAATTAAGATTAAACATATGGCATTCATTGGCAGCGCAACGGGGCAGATCTGCAGCGACAGTCCGCCGTTAAACCTCCGTTGATGTTTGGTTATGAAGAATAAGCTCGACTTCAGCGAATTATCTAATTGGCGCAAGTTTGAAAATCTAGTAGAAGCGTATTTTAGACTCTTGAAAGAAGAGGAAAATAACGTCATTGATGTGGAAGTCAACGCGTCGGGCATAGGAAGCGATGGAGGCCGAGACATTTTAGTGGTTTTTCGCGTAACGGATTCGGTGCTTCCGTTTGAACGAAAGTGGGTTGTTCAATGTAAGTTCCACGAACACACAATATCAAAGAGTGACCTTGCCGGCGCGAACATTCCGTCGCTTATTCATCAATATGGCGCTGACGGCTACCTGTTGGTCTGTAAGGGCGATGTTTCCTCTCGGGTCACTGAAATGTTTAAGGACCTTAACGACGAGTGCAAGTTCAAATATAAGTATGAAATCTGGCAGGGTGAGGGATTCAAGTCCAGACTCCTGTTTAAGAGAGTCCTTCATAAACAGTACTTTCCTGAGTATGACGAATTTCTTCAAACAAAGGAGAGCGACAACCAACCATGAATGCATTCATATCCTATTCAATAAGCGATGAGGAGCAATACATCTTGACGCTGCTTTCTCAGAAGGTCGCCGAGGCAGGGCTTACGCTTGTGACCAGCTATAATCAGTCAGAGTTGCCTGATCCCCAAACAGCAAATGAGATTAAAAACTCCGTGCTGTTTATCGGCTTGATGACTGGTTCGGGAAGTCTGGGAAAGAGGTCACGGGTATATTCAGAATTCAAACAATCGAACTTATTCAATCGGCCGGCCATTCTGATAATAGAAGACACTGTACCTGTGGGCTTATGGGAAGATCATTATCACAACACAATTCGATTCAACCGCTATTACATCAACCAAGCCATCGATGAAGTCAAAACGAGAATTAATATTTCGCAGTCGCCTCAGCCAAATGAGAATGCTGCCGCGTGGATCCTGGGAGGAATTGCGGTGATAGCGCTCCTCTCCTTGCTTTCGTCAGAAAACAAATAGCCCTGGCGGGCTGACATTTAGGAAAGTGGCGTCAAGTTACACCCGACTACTTGGCCGTCCTTTGAAGGCCTTATTCTATCGCTCCCCGAATACAGGCAACCTCATTAGTCGAGGAGCTGTAGCGCTCCAGGATCTCCCACGATGACTTTGAGTCCCTCTCGCGAAGGCTATAGGACACGAGGCGCCATCCAATAAGGATTCCGTCCGAGCAATATTTGTGACCTTCAGTCGAAAGGTAGTAAAACGTAAGAGGGCTCTCAGGGTCCCAACTTTAGCGTGCCGAACATCGCAAAATCAATTGGGCTGCCCGTCGACTATTTCAGCGCTAGCCTCGAGAGAAGAATGAAATGCCTCGTACCTGATCAGTTTTAATACGTCATCCCTCCGACCCGAGACAACATCACGTTGATTGCCTTGGCGCTGTCTAAGACGCGGGATGTCTCTACCGGCATGAAGATGACCTTCGCGTTATCCGACTGCGCCATCTGCTTGAGTCCTTCAATGTAGCGGGAAGTGATCAGATATTGAGCGGGGTTGTTGAGGTGGCCCACTGTTTGCGCCGCGCGCCTGGTCGCTCCGGATTCCGCGTCAGTCTCTTGCACATGAGAGTGGGCCAGGCCATCGGTGATGCGTGTGATGGCTTCCGCTTCCGCGGGCGGCAAGCAAGCGGGCCTTTGCCGTCCCCTCTGCCCGCAGTATGGCCGATGTTTTGTTCCCCTCTGCCATCGCAATTGCTGCCTGCTTCTCGCCATCGGCGCGGGTGATATGCGCTTGACGTTCCCCTTCGGCCCGGAGGACGAGGGCGCGGCGGTTGCGCTCGGCCGTCATCTGCTTCTCCATAGTAACTTGCACGCCTTGTGGGGGATTGATGTTCTTCACGTCGACACGCAAGACTTTGACGCCCCACTTGTCAGTCGCCTCATCGACGATGACGCGCAGCTTGTCGTTGATCTCCTCCCGCGAGGACAGACACTGATCCAACTCCATATCTCCCAACACGCTACGCATTCCTGTTACGATCAGTTGCATGATGCCACCAATCAAGTCCACCACTTCGTACACTGACTTGGTTGGGGCAGTTATGTGCCAGTAGACCACAGCGTCGATGACTATTTGGACATTGTCCCTTGTGATTAGCCTGCATTGGTCGTGATTCTGTTGTAGGACGAATAAACGCAAAGAGACGATCTATCGTGGGACGATCACAAGAATTGTAGGGAGTACGTACTTGTTGACAATCAGGAATGCCCGGCTAGCTATATGTCTCCGCGCAACTGTGTGATATACACCGCTTGCCCCGGACATCGGCGAAGGCTGATTATAGGGACAGGGCGGAGGCTAGTCCCTTGGGTTTGTGCGGAAAGCATTTCCCTACTTCTCCCGCTTTTTTGCAAGATACAACCGATCCGGTCTTGACCTGCTACCCTCACCGTTCCGTAAACTCTGAGGTCCTCATTCGAATCAAGGTGAGTCCCAGTGACGCCCTTTTTGCCGGTTAGTGTGTTGGTGAGGATATAAGGTTTTTCAGGCCGGAGACTAATTCATCCAAAGCAACGGGCTTGACGAAGTAGGCGGCTGCGCCACGGTCAAAGGCCCTCCTCTTATCTCGTTCTAAGGCTGCACCGGAGTAGAAAACAATCGGAGTCTGAAGATCAAATTCTCGTATTTGATCACACAAGTCGAATCCATCCATTTCTGGCATCCACGTATCGATCATGTAGACCTGCCACGTTTCTTCCCTTGCGAGCCTGAGAAACTCTTTTAAGCTTTCGGGACAGACAACTTCAAAGCCCTCCATCTGAAGGGCGACGTGCATTAGTTCGCGGGTGTCGGGATCATCCTCCGCGTAGAGTAAGCGAAGCGGGGCCATGATGGAGTTTCATATCACCGCCAACGCCATAAGGTCAATAGGTTCAATACTATGTGCGAATGCGCACACAACAGGTTCATGGCTCTCAAAAAAAACGCAGGGAGAAGATCTTTTCGTCACCATGAAATTACTATCCGAAAGGGCAACGGTCGCAGTTTGAAATCTGAAACGTCAGCTAGTCCGCAGCCGACTTGCCCGAAGCTTGTTTACAAAACTACTAATTTCACTGATCAGTTCAGGCGTAACGGGTAGCGTGGGATCGCTGTAAGATGCAACTTGCTTGGCTGTGTCATTGGGGACTGTCTTCAACACGTGATTCATTCCGTCGATCAACAATAGCTTCGCGGCTCCATTGCCGTCAGCCAATCCCTTGGCGTCTGCCAAACGCGCCTGAAAATCTGTCGTGCCCTGGACAATCAAGAATAGGGACACGCAATTTAGTAATCTCCCTGGCTGGCTCATACCGAAGCCAGGAGATCATGAATGGCTGGATGCTTGGACGCAGGAGCATGTTCAATTCAGATGGCACTTCTGCGACGGTTTTGCCGGCGGCAAGTTGCTCAAGAATCTCTTCGGTCTTTTTCAGTAAGTCGGGTGAGAATTGCTGTTTGACTTGCTCCAGGATGATTTGTTGAATGGGACGGCCTGCCCCTGCAATGGATACGAATGCATCTGCACCCATTCGCTGAGCGGCAACCATGCCGATCAAGGAGCCCTCGCTGTGACCGAGCACTATTAACTTCGAGAACCGGCGATCTGCGCGCAGTTGTTTAGCCCATCGGACGGCATCGTCAATAAAAGTCTCAAAGCTAAGATCTTCCTCTCGCGGAATAATCTTTGTTTTTTGCGCAGCCAACAGCATCGCCTTTCCGGTCTCGCCGATTCCGCGTTTGTCATAACGCAGCGATGCAATGCCGCGTGCTGCCAATGCCTCAGCCATCAGTTTGATGCTGTTGTTGGGACCCGGCAGCATGGACGAGTTTCCGTCACGGTCGGTTGGTCCGGAACCCGCTACGATCAAAACGACTGGTACTCGTGACTGCGATTGCGGGCGTTCCAAAGTGCCATACAGCGTTGCCGTCGGTGTCTCCAGATTGATCGGTTCAGCGACGAAAAGCATCTCTACATTTAGCGTGCTTTGGGCGGAGCTCTTTGGCGCAGGTTGACCGCTGGAGATGCCGACCCCCATTAACGTCATCATCGTCATGAGAATTAAGGACCAGTTTGTCTTCATCATCATCACCTCAGGATCGTCAGTCAGATTCGTTGAAGGGCTACGGTTCGGTTTTGCGTGGACAGTCATTTACCTTCGCTTAGTTTCATCAAGGTCTCAACTATTACCCGCAGATGCTCAAGGTTAAGAATAATTATCGTGGGGACTACGATCAGCATCAATATTCCGAGTACGACGCCGGTCTTGGCCCAAACTCGCCGCGCCTTCAGCGCTGGAGCGGGTGTAGCCTTGAGCGCCAGCCAGCCGAAGATTACAGCCAACAATGCCTTCTCCAACCCAGCCAAATTTATGAAGCACGCAAGTGCCAAAATTAGCGAAATGGTGGCATAAGCGTACTTCTGGCCCAATATGATGGACGCCTTACTTTCAGTACTACTCTCACTCATTTTATGACTCTCCTTCGAGACTGAGTTCGGAATTGACTTTGAACGGGTTCTCCCTGAGATAGCCGAATGCCGCAATCACAAGGAGCACTGGTACGAATTTGAATAAGAAGCTGAAGTCGTGGTCTGGTATGAGTTCTAGGAGACGGTAGCCGAGCAACAGGGCACCGAGAAACATGAACGACACCGAGACCCGAGATCTACTGGTACGGCTAACATGAGGCAATCTGGGTTCGATCTCCTGCCACAGATTCTCCGTCCGCAGCCGGCGCTCCTGGGTGTCAAGCAAGCTCGAGAGTCCTTGCCATTGTTCAATCTCCTGACGGCAATCGGCGCAGCTCGCTAAATGAGTTCCGATTTGTTCAGACGACAAGTCCGGTTGATAGCCATCGGCGATCGCCATCGCTGCCATGGATACGCTTTCGCAATTCAACTCACTCATAGTTCAACCTTCAATCCGGTAAACGAACGACGCGCTAGTCTGTCGCGCAATTTTTTCCGCGCATGGTAGAGCCGGCTCATGATTGTTCCCTGAGGAACTTCCAACCTTTCGGCCAACTCTTGATATGACAGTCCGTCCAGATGCCGTAACGTGATTAATTCCCGGTCCTCAGTTGGTAATTCCAGCATGGCCTCTTCTAGTAGCATCGACTCCTCGGGTTGAATACTTGCTGCCGGGGCGAGTATTTCCATCTCATCCAACGTGCCTATCTCTCTTTTCTTGAGACCATGGAAGAGCTTGTAACAACGATTTCGAAGAATCACGTAGAACCAGGGGTAGAAACGTCGCGTGAGATCGACCCGGTCGAGTGCCTGAAAACAATCGATAAATGCCTCCTGGACTGCATCCAAAGCATCCTCACGGTTGCCAAGGATCGCAATTGCGTGGCCAATGGCCTCGGCTTGATAGCGTTCGACCAGATGACGAAACGCTTCTTTGTATCCCGCCCTGCATTTTTCAATCGCCGTTTGATCATCCATCATTGATCTCTCACCTAACGTATCCTCGAACGCGATAATTTATTCAAACAAACTTACGGAGTGGAAAATTCTTTGCCCACGTCATCGCGAAATCGGTGGCGCAACGCATGAGGGCATGCGCTCCGGCTCCTTGAGTAGTATTGTCGTCTTGAATGTTAAGTAGGAACTGGATAGCCTCAAGGACCAAACGACCTGGGCTAATAACCGCTCTCAGTATTTTTTTCATGTTTGGTGCAGCAATGAGCTTCACGGCTAGCCTATCGCTGCTTCGTCCGAACACTTTTCTTGAGTCGATGTGGCGTCTTAACCCTCGCGCGCAATTAAATCTCTTGAGTATAGGAATCTGGGCGGTGATCTTACTGAGTACAGTGTCGGTGTTCTGCGCAGCCGCAGGAATCGGACTTTGGCGTGGTGCCAAGTGGGGACATAGGATCGCGGTTGGGTTAATCGCGGTTAATCTAGTCGCAGACGTAACCAACGTGATTTTGGGAATAGAGCCCAGCGCAATAGTAGGAGTGCCTGTCGCGGCTGTAATTCTTGCTTATCTGATGAGCACAAAAGTGCGGAGGCTTTTTGCCACTTCGACGTAAGCGAAAGAAACACTCATGAAACTCCTACCTAAAAAACACGGTCTATCTATCAGGAGTTTTAGACGATCTATTCTCGGTTAGACACCGCCCAGTAAGTTTAGTTACGGCCTCTCCCCGAGGCGTGACAAGATTTCTTTGATCACGCCTACGCTCCCTAAGACGCGCGAGGTTTGCGCTGGCATGAAGATTACCCTGGCGTTCTCTGACCTTGCCATGTCTCGAAGCCCTTCAATATAGCGGAAAGTAATCAGGTAGTTCGCGGGGGCGCTCACCTTTTTCCCTGTTCCCTCGGCGGGAGTGTTTTCCCTAGACACTTCGTCGGTTTCTCGCAAATGAGACTGAGCCATAGCTTCGGTAATGCGGGCGATGGCTTTCGCTTCGGCATCGGCCGCAAGCAAGCGAGTCCTTGCCGCGCCCTCCGCCCGCAGGATGGCCGAAGTTTTGCTCCCTTCTGCGCTCGTTATCGCCGCTTGCTTCTCGCCCTCTGCTCGAGTGATGGCAGCCTGGCGCTCGCCTTCTGCCTGGAGGACGAGAGCTCGACGGTTGCGCTCGGCCGTCATTTGCTTCTCCATGGTCACTCGAACGTCTTCCGGCGGGTTTATGTTCTTGACATCCACCCGCAATACTTTGACGCCCCACTTGTCCGTCGCCTCGTCCAGAATGAGGCGCAGCTTGCCGTTGATCTCCTCCCGCGAGGAGAGACATTGGTCCAAATCCATGTCTCCCATGACACTGCGCATGCCCGTAACCGTGAGTTGAACAATGCCGCCAATCAGATCAACCACCTCGTACACGGATTTCAGAGGGTCTGTAATCTGCCAGTAGACCACCGAGTCCACGTCTATCTGCACGTTGTCCTTCGTGATGGCGGACTGCAGAGGCATGTCGATAAACTGTTCTCGTAGGTCGATTGATTGAGCGGGGCCAAGACCCTGCCAGAGGAATCCGCGCGGCTTATCGAGGAATGGGACGAAGAGGTGAAGGCCGCTGTCGGCCAACTTATGGAATCTGCCGAGTCGCTCGACGATCATTACAGTCGCCTGCGGCACGACACGAATTGTCTTAGCGGCGACCATCAGCATCGCAGCAGTCAGGAACAAGAAAAATAAAACGAGACTAAGCTCCATCTTCGTAAAATATCTGCTTTCGTCGCGCGTGCCCAAGAACTTTCACCGCTACGCGTGGGACGTTTCAACTTAACGAATCACGACTCCGAACGATACGGGCAAAGACTCGAGTCCGCGCAAAACCATGCTTGGACGCCAGCGTAGAGATTCGCTCGCCACGCTAAGATGCAGATCCGGCATCCGCTGTAAGAGTGTGTTGATGGCAATCTCTCCTTCCAACCGAGCGAGCGGCGCTCCGAGGCAAAAGTGAATGCCCTGCCCAAAAGCCAGATGCTTGTTTGGCTCTCGTGCAATGTCTAACTCATCCGGCTTTTTGAAAATGCTTTCGTCCCGATTGGCAGACCCGATTACTCCTAGTGTCATTCCACCTCGAGGGATGGTGACTCCGTGAAGGTTGAGATCTTCGCGCGCATAGCGTTCTGTCGACATGAGCACAGGAGACGTGTAACGAAGCAATTCCTCAACCGCTGTCTTGATCAGTCCCGGTTCCCGGCGCAGCCGGTTCATCTCATCGGGATGTTCCAGGAGAGCCAGCATTCCATTTCCAATTAAATTAACTGTCGTTTCGTGTCCCGCAATGAGCAACAGGAAAACCATTGCCAGCAACTCGTCCTCGCTCAACTTATCACCAGCCTCTTCCGCTTGGATTAGTGCGGTCGCCAGATCATCTCGAGGATTCAGGCGTCGCGTTTTGAAAAATTGACGTAGATAACGAACAAACATCCAAACACTCGGGATCACTCTCAGCGTGGCTTTTGGTGATGTAAGAGAAACGACGGCTTCGGACCACTTATGAAATTTATGGTGGTCCCTGGTTGGTACACCAAGGATTTCAGTAATGATCGTCATCGGCAGCGGTAGCGCGTAATCCTTAATTACATCCATTTCACCAGCGTATATTGCTCGCTCTAGCAGCTCATCCGCCAAACTTTGAATCCGGTCGCGCATCCGTGCAATGAGGCTGGGCGTAAACGCCTTGTGGACCAGGGCCCGCAGACGCGTGTGATCAGGCGCATCAAGGTCAAGCATATTGCGCTCCAGCGGACGAAACATCGGTGGCACCCAAGGCATCTTCCGAAGCTGTTCCGGAGTCATTGCGGTGCGTCGGTTTTTCACGAAGCGTTCATCTTTCAGAAGCGCCGTGACGTCTGCATAGCGAGTGATTAGCCAGACGGGAGTTTTGTCAGGAAGCCAGGTGAGGCAAACGGGTTGCGAAGTTCGCAGCTGGGCAAAAAATGTGAACGGATTAGCCTTGAACTCCGCGCTTACAATGTTTGGTTGTTTAGTTGTAGTCACTGAAACTGTGTACTCCCCAGCCAGTCATACAAGGTCTGGTTTCGCTGGTACGCTTGCAACTCAGTGGGCCAACTGACTGGCGTTTCGGGCATCCCGACCAACTTGTGTGTTCGTCGGCTCTTGTGCTTTCGCGGATAATGAAGCCAGGAGGAACAAGGTCAGCAGTAGCATTATAAGCAGACAACTTTCAACAAACTTTCTCTGTATCCTAAACATGATTTTCACCTCCGAATCTGCACGCTAAAGTAAATCTTAGACGGTCGTATACTTAAAGAGTCTCACTCAGCGTTCCGCACCGCCGAGAATAATTGCTGCTAAGACGAATCCTCCAAAAAAGAACGAAGCACCGGCGACCAACTTCAAGTTGCGAGTGGCGTAGGGAACACCCAACTGCGCAAAACGTTGATGCCACCGCCAGGGAACTGCAAAAAGAACGACAGTGGTCACCACGAGAATCCAGCCAAAGATGGCGAAGAACTTGGAAAACAACATCTGCGATGCGTATTGCAAGATAGCCACACCCGTGACAAGACGGAGTCCGAGCTCCAAGTAGTGAGTAAACGCAGAGCTGGCAAAGCCGCCTAGAAAGCGTTTGGCTCGGTCCGGTGCCAGTAACATAAGTAAGGCAAAGCTAAGGAGATAGAGTGCCGTAAGCCAAACTAGTGTTGAAGCGAGGAGGGTTATCATCCGTGCGTTTATCCCGTGTGTCTTATCCAATCTTGAAAAGATCTTCTGACGCCACGATGCCGCCGGCGTCGGGCGGCCCAATCTCTTTTCGCGCGGCAACCTCACTCGCGTAAAGCATCTTGAGGAAGGGTGGAGCAATCACTGTCGTGGCTA
>CAVRTN010000005.1:0-797836 GCA_963724185.1 Pyrinomonadaceae bacterium
GCGTAAAGCAGGGTGATCGCCCCGGTGTCGGCCAGGTCCAGGACCGCCACGTAGAGCGGATAATCGGATCGGATCGTGAGGAAGAACTCCACCTGCTCGCCTGCGGGTACTCATTGGCCCCCCGGCCGGCGACCTCCCGCCGCGGCTTGAGCCTCGATCTCGACGCCCTGGGCTCCAGGTCGTCGTCGGGGTTGTTGAGTACCAGGACGCGGTACCAATGGCACCACTCCTTGACGGCCTCGACCAGCCGGTCGGCGGCCTTGGCATCGGAGACGGGATAGGAATTCGAGAGGGCCCCCGCATCCGCCCCGGGCTGGGCGGGCCCTGTGCCCGCCCTCGGGGGCGCTGCCCCCGCGGTGGCCTCCTCCAGCCCGGACGGCGTCTTCCTGCCCGCCCTCCGGCCGGTAGCGGCGGACGACCAGCGTCGCGGGCTTCTCCCGCGCCTGCGGGTGGACCAGTTCGATCTGCTCCAGGCGGGCGAGCCTCTCGGCCCAGCGTCCGCAAGGGCCCGTCCCCGCGCTCGCCCACGATGGCCACCGGGAAGCGATGGCCCTCGTAGTGATGGGAAGCTCGATCGTCCGGTACAGCCCCTTCGGCAACCCGTCCAGGCCCTTCCGCAACGTCCCCTGCCGGAGGCTGGCAGTGCGAGGTGAAGTCATCGACCTGGAAGATCTCGACCTCGGCGCGACCTTCTTCGCCGCGTCCTCGAATTTGAACGTGTCCGGGTCGAACAGGCCGAAGATGGAGCCCTTCGTGTACCCCGGCGCACTGCCGCCATCGATCAGGACGACCGTATCGTCCAGGTCCCCTTGCCGCTCGGCCTGGACATAGGGCGCGGGACCCTCTGCTCGATGCCGAAGAACTCGGTATTCTTCAGCTTGCCCTGCACGACGGGTCGCTGGCCCCCGGGGAAGCCCAGCACGTCGGCCCGGACCTGCTCGAAGGAGCGACAGGTACGTCTCTCGTTCTTGATCGGCTGCTTCGGGTCCCCGCTCAGGAGGCCCTCCACCCGCTCCTTCCAGCAGTGGGTGAAGATGCCATTGATCGTCTCCCCGAAGGCCTGCTGCGTGCGACCTGGGGCCGACTCGCAGGCCGAGATCAGGACGATGTCCAGCTCCGCCTCGAACACCCCGGAGCGGTCGCGGGCCGCGATCTCCTTGCCGACGATCCCCTGGTCCGCGTCCATCGGCTCGACCCAGCGGGCCTGCAGGCAGCGGGTCCCGGCCGACGTCCCCCGAGTGGACACGAGTCGAAGACCGCGACGACGTTCTTCGTCTTGGCCAGGAGGGCCCGCAGGAGCCGGGCGTAGATCTCGTCGTCCAGGATGTCGGGCACCGCCTTGTCGGGGTCCCTGGAGGCGAGCGACCGGCTGTCGTACGCCAGGATCGTCTCGTCCATGCCGTCCCCGTCCGTCTCGTCGGGGGCGTTCGGGTCGTCCGGCCTGCGAAGCCCGTGGCAACTGACGTGGATGTAGACCAGGTCGCGGGCCCCTCGACCTGCCCGACGACGCGGTCGAACGCCTTCAGGATCGCGTCGCGGGTCGCCTCCTCGTTCCTCAGGAGGTGGAGGCGTTCGTCCCCGACCTTCGGGAACCCCTCGAAGCGCGGGAGCAGGGCGGCCATGGCCTTGACGTCGTTGACGCAGCCGTTGAGCCTCCGGCCCTCCAGCAGGGGCCGATTAGACTCCCGGTCGATGCCGATCAGGAGCACGATCTTCTTGCCCGCGGCCGCGGCGGCGGGTGCGGGACCTTCCCGCGCCTCGCTGAGGCGTGCGGGCGGGCCGAGGGCACCGATCGCCAGCAGGCCGACCGCCCAGACGTTCGCCTTCATGATGCCACCTCATCGCTCAGGGTCCTCCTTCTTCACGAGCCGCCCGCCGCCCGCATCCGCGGCTCCGTTCGCATCCGCCGCCGCCCCGGCCAGGACGACCGCGGGCCGGCCCTTGCTGAAGTCGAACAGGGCCGGGGCGTGCCACCCGCAATTCGCGGTCCAGCGACGGCCACCGCTGCTCCCACAACGACCGCTGGGCCTGCGGATCCCACTCGGACCGCGTCACCCCGTCGCCGCCGCCGCACCCCGCGAAGCGGCCCTCTCGCAGCTCGCGGTACAGCTCCGGGACCCGCTCGGCCGCGACGACACCCATCCATCCAGCAGCACCCGGCCGTCCGGTCCGTCGCCCGGCCGCTGGCCGGCGGCCGGTACGGCGCCCAGCCCCTCCAGCAGGGCGTAGGTCGAGCAGCCCGTGACCCAGCCCGCCCCGATCCGTCTCGATGGCGAACTCGTCGGTTTTCGCCGCGGCCAGGACCAGCATCCCCTTGTCGTAGGCCAGTTGCCCGAGGCCGCGGGAGCCCAATCGACCGGGCTTGAACTCGCCCGGCCTGCACCGAGCCCTGCGACATCACGTGTCCAGGATCAGCACCACCCCCCCCGTCGACGCCCCGCAGCCACCGCGCCAGGTCGGCGCTGGTGACGCTGGATTGCTCGAAGGATCGCCCGCAACGCCGCCTCGCGGTCGCCGGCCAGGTCGTGGCGGCCGACGTCGGAGGGGAGCAAGTGGAACAGGCCGGTGGCCGGGTCGGTGAAGCCGTGGGCGGCGCAGAACACAACAACCAGGTCGTCCGGCCCGCAGCGGGTCAGGTCCGCGCCGGCTCCGGCGAGCGGGACGATCGTCCGGGTCGGCCGGCTGCCGGCCAACCGATTCAGCACCTCTTCGAGGTTGCCCCGGGTCGCCTGCGCAACGGCCCGCCGCCCGGTGAACCGCTCCCCCTGGTAGTCCGAGACGAGGGTCACCGCGTGCGTCTTCGCGTAGCCGAGGGCCTCGAGCCGACGGCCCAGGGCCGCGACCAGTTCCGTCGCGTCGCGGGCGGCGAAGCGCAGGTCCAGGGCCGGCGTCTCGGACACGTTGACGCCCAGGCCGATGACGTACGCCTTCGGTCGGGCCGCCTCCGTCCCGGCCGGGACCCGACCGGCTCGCGCGCGAGGCGGTGCGGCTTCTTGACCCGGTCCTCGTTCAAGCAGTAGGCGGTGATCCGGACCTTCTGCCCGGCGGGGCGGACCGGCAGGCGGACCGGGACGACGAACTCGGCCCGCAGTCGGCGCGCCCCGCCTCGACGCGGTGGGCGTCGCGCCAGCGGCGGAGCTGGGCGTCGGAGCGGATGGCCAGGTCCTGGTCGGGGTCGGCCTCGGGGCCGGGGTGCTGCCAGACGAGCTGGCCGTCGCGGAGGAGCCCGGAGATCGTGAGCGTCGGTGGTCATCTCGCGGCGGCCCGGCCCCGCGCCGAGACGCCGCGGTTCGCCCGGGCCTTGACCCGCACGGTGACGTGGGCCGTGTCCCCCTCGACCCGCACCTCGGGGTCCAGGATCTCGGAGGTACGCCGTTGAGCCGTTCGAACGGGCGGGACAACCCCCGGGCTCGGCTCCCCGGCCAGCAGTCGCGGGCGCAGCCGCAGCTCGAAGAAGTCGCCGAAGATCTCCGGGGGCAGCGGCCGGAACGGGTCGTCCGGGAACACCCAGTGCACGCTCGCGATCGAGTCCAGGTCGTCCGAATCGAACCGGCCGTCGGCGGCGATGACGCTCCAGGAGCCCGAGAACGAGCTGACGACCCGGCAGATCAGTTGTCCGGTTGAGGCGTCCAGGAGCCGGGCCGACTTGTGGTGCCCGTGACAGCAGCGTGCCCCGTCGGGGAGAACACGGCGCGATCGCCCCCGGCGGCCCGGGAGACTTCCTGCCGGTCTTGGCGTCCGAGGGTGAGGCGATCCCCGACGGCCATCGCCCGACGGCCGTCCGGGGAGAAGGCCAGGAGGCGGAGCCCCGAAACCGGCATCGAGGGTCCGGCTCTCCTGCGGGAAGTCGGCGTCGCTGTACCCCAGACGGTGGGGCCGCTGCCGGCCAGCAAGAGCCCGTGATCGTCGGGCGAGAAGGCGGCGATCTCCGCCTCGACCGTGTACGGGCCGTTGACCGCCTGCTCGGCCTGCGCGAATTCGCGGACGAGCCGCGCCGCCGGCACCCCCATCGCAGTCCCAGAGCTTGGCCGTCGGTCCCAGGGTCAGGACGCGGCGGCCCCCGGGCGACCACTGCGCGGCCCGGCAGCCCTCACCGTGCTCGAGCCCGGACCGGCGGGCGGGCCCCGGAGACGTCCCAGAGCCGCGGCGCGGGCCACCGGTCAGGAGCCACTTCCCCCGTCGGGCGAGAACGCCGCGCGCCGAGCTCGATCCCCTCCGCGACGAACTCGCGCTCGAACCGGCCCGTCGTGGCTTCCCAGAGCTTGGCCGTCGGGCCCTGGGTGACAACGTGGAGGCCGTGGGCGAGAACGCCACGCCGCGACAGCCCGCGCCGTGCTCGAGCGTCAGGACCCGCCGGGTGTCGGTCTCGACACGCGCGCCGTCCGCGAGTTGCATCGTCGACGAGCGCGACCTTGCGGCCTCCGGGGGCGAGGCCGACGCCGGTGATCTCGCCGGTATGCCGCGACCGCAACACCTCCCTGCCGGTGGCCGCATCCCACACCCGGAGGGTCCGGCCCGGCCTGTTCCCCAGGGTGAACTGGTACTCCATCCCCGTCCGGTGATACCCCACGTCGGGGAGCTGCTCGATCACTCGGCCGGTGTGGCGTGTCATCAGCCTGCGGGTCGGGTCCGAGCTGTCCAGGAGGATCTGCGCGGCCGTCGGGCGAGATGGTGAGGGAGCCGACGGTGTCGACCGTCCCTTCGAGCCGCCGGAGGGTCCGGCCGCTCGGCACGTCCCAGAGCGCACATCACCGGTGGTGAAGGTCGAGGTCACCATCGGTCCCGTCGGGCGAATATCACGATGTCCTTGATCTCCGGACTCGTGGTCGAAGCGCCGGGTGGGATCCCCGGGCTTGATCGTCGTCCCCGGGGCGATGTCCCAGAGCAGGACCGACCGGGCCACGCCCCGGTGAACACGCTCCGGCCGTCGGGCAAAGGCGACGTCCGTCACATTGGCCCCGAACTCCAGCTTGCGGATCCGCCCGAGGCGACCTCCCACAGGTGGCCCCGGCCGGTGTACACGCGTCGCCCGTCACGACGAGCCGGCTGTCCGGCGAGACGCGGCCGAGCTGATGCCATGCCCGAGCTCAAGGCGCCGAGCGGCGGACCATCCGCGCCGTCTCGAGGTCCCATGTGGCCGCCCTCGCCCGAGCACAGGATCGTCCGGTCGTCGGGGGCGAGCGTGAACCAACCGGCCGCCTTCCCCGCTTCGAAATGTTTCCGCTCGGTGCAGGTCCTGGTCTCCCAGCACGCGCATGAGGCCGTCGGCCCCGGAGGTGACCAGCGTCCCGCCGTCGGCCGAGACGGCGAGGCAGGAGACGGGGCCGCCGTGTCGAACCGCCGGCCTCCCGATCGGCCGACAGGTCCCAGAGCACGGCGGAGTTGCCGTCCGCGGTGGCGACGACCATGCGGCCGTCCGTCAGGCGCGCCACGGACCAGGGTTGGTGCAGGGCCCGCCCGACCCGCCCGATCTCCCACCCTTCCGCGAGGCTCCAGAGCCGCGCCGTCCTCGCCCGAGGCGGTCAGGACGGTGCGGCCGTCGGGCAGGTAGGCAACCTGTTCCCCACCGGGCCGCTCTGCCCCATCTGGAGGCTCAGCCGCGGTCGGACGGCCTGCAGGCCCGCGTCAGGGCCGCCCTGGTCCCCGTCCGCCCCACCCCGGGCGAGAGCGGCGGGACGACGGCCCCGAGGGCCAGGATCGCGACGAGTCGGCGGCGGGAAAGGCAAGGCCGCGATGGCCGGTGTCCAGGCCGGCCGCACCCCGGAACGTCTCCCGGTCATCGATCGCGGGTGCCCCGCTCATCGTCCCTGACCCTCCGGTAAGGTCTAGCCATCGAACCGGACCGATCCCCGTCGCGCCGCCGCGTCCGGCTTGACCCCTTCGAGCGGGACATCCGGCCGACCCCTACGGTAGTCGAAGAGCACCGGGTCGCTGCACCCCGGTGCCCCCGTCGCCTCCCAGCGCAGGCCACCGCCGCTCCAATTCCCTCAGCGCCTCGGGGGTCCAGGACTCGAGGGCCGCCGCCGTCCCCCGTTCCTCCAGGCGCCCTCCTGCGCCGCCCGGTAGACCTCGGGGGCCGTGTCGGCGGCGTAGCGCGCAGCCACCAGGCCAGCGTCAGCCGCCCCGAGCCGTCCACCGCGCGGCGGGCCGCGCCCCCCGGCGACGCCCAGGCCTTCGAGCAGGGCGTAGGTCAGCAGCCCGTGCCCGAGCCCCTCCACGCCCACCGCGTATTCGTCGGTACTTCGCCGCGGCCAGGACCAGCATCGCCTTGTCGTAGGCCAGTTGCCCCAGGCCGCGGGAGCCGAACGGCCCGGGCTTGAACTCGCCCGACTGCACCGACCCCTGCGACATGCACGTATCCAGGACCAGGACGTGCTGCGCCGCGCTCAACCCCCGCAGCCACCGCGCCAGCCCGCTGCCATGGAGACCCCGCACGGATGATCCGGCGGAACGCCGCCTGGCGGACGCGGGTCGCCGGCCGCCGAACTCGAGGCCGTGGTCGCCGATGTCATAGGGCAGCAGGGTGAACAGGCCGTCCGACGGGTCGGTGTAGCCGTGCCCGGCGAGAACAGCACCACCAGGTCGTCGGGGCCGCTGCGGGGCAGGGTCCGGGCCGAGTCGGGAGCTGGCCCGGCGCCCCCTCGGGCAGGGCGTCGGCGCGGCCGGCGAGCTGGGCGAGGACCGCATCGAGGTTGCCTCGCGTGGCGTCCTCCGCGACGACCCGGCCGTGATGCCGCGGCCCCTGGTAGTCGGAGACGAGGGTCACCGGCGCGACCTCGGTAGCCGCGCCCTTGCAGGCGGGGCCGAGGTATTCTGCACGGCGGCGGGCGTCTTCGGCGGCGAAGCGGAGGTCCAGGGCGCGGGTCTGGCTGGCGTCGACCCCCACGCAGATCAGGGAAGCGCGGGGCTGGGACCCGCTCCAGCCCCGCGGGGGCGAACACCACGGCCTCGGCCGTGCGGCTCTTGACCCGGTCCCGGTTGAAGCAATAGGCGGTGAACCGCACCGGCCGGCCACCCGCGTTGTGGGGCAAGGGCACGCGGAGCGAGGTCGCGAACCAGCCGTCCCCGGCGTTCGGTGTGACGACGTGGGCCGCGCGAGGACTCCGCTGGGCCTCGGTGCGGACGGTCAGGTCCTCGCTCGGGTCCGTGTCCGGGTCGGGGTGCTGCCAGACGAGCTGGCCGTCGCGGGAGAGCCGCAGGTCGAAGGCGTCGCTGGCCATCGTCCGGCGGCGGGGCCCCTCGCCGAAGACATCCCGGTTGTCGGCGCGCCTGGACCCGCAGGGTGACGACGGCTTCGTCCCCCTCCACCCGGACCTCGGGGTCCTCGATCCGCGGCTGGACCGGTTGACTCCTCCAGCGGCGGGAGCCCCGCGAACGTCTTCTCGACGAGCACCTGCCTCAACAGGTTGTGGGGTGAAGTAGTCGCGCAGGAAGATCGCCAGGTCCAGCGGCCTCCTGGGGTTGTCGGGGAAGACCCAGCTCGCCCCGCCCAGGTCCTCCGGGTCCGAGGCGGCGAACCGGCCAGACGGGTGGACGACGGCCCAGCGCTCGTCATCAATCGGGACGATCCTCAGCAGAAGCCGGCCGTCGGACGTCGACCAGACCATCGCGGTGCGGTCCAGCGACCCCGTCGCGACCAGCCGTCCCGAGCGAGAAGGCCACGTCGTCGACCACGCTGCCGTGCCCCTCCAGGAGGGACTTCGGCTCGGGTGGGCAGCACCGCCACAGCCTCGCGAGCATGTCGTAGCCCCCGGTGGCCACGAGCCCGGCGTCGGGCGAGGCCGCGACGGCCATCACCCAGAGGTGCTCCGAACCGAAGGAGCGGATGCGACTCGCCACGGGCCTCGTCCCAGAGCGTCGCATGTCCCTCCGCGGAGCACGCGAGGATGGAGCCGGGCGGGACGAAAACGCCCGGCCTTCCAGAGGGTGTCCCGGTCTCCGCCGTCGATCGTCACGGAGCGGTGACCCCCGGGGCGGGCGGTCCGGTCCGGCGTCCCACACGGCGAACCGGCTCCCCCGACCGTGATGATCCGCCGGTTATCCGCCCGGATGGCCACCGAGAAACGAGACGGAGTTGCGTGACATTCAAGAAAAACTCGACAAGTTCTACGGTCCCTTCTCGATTCGCCTCAAGACGGATCATCAGCTCGCTCAGGACATCCGCTCGCGACAGCCAGAGGGGTATCGGATGCTAGTGAAGCTCTTTGATCCCATTTGGCTACCAAGCTTGTCGGCGGGGGATCGCAAGCTAGTAGAATTGGTCTGCGAGCACGCAGGCATCCTGGAGGGCTTGATCGCGGAGAACGCGGGGAGCGTGGACAAAGAGCTCATCGAGTACTTCAGCCGGGCGAGTGCACACTTTCGAATCTTGCAGCTTGCGCATAAGCACGAGCTTGGAGATGACCACAAACGATTCGAACCCTACGTGTATCCCAAGCAACTTGACCACGTGTTGGCCATAGCGATGGACCGCTTGAATCGTCGCGTGGCAGACCTTCGCGCGAACCCAGGGGCGTCACCGGGTCCAATGCCCCCGCTCGTCATTCCCAAGGAGCTCGAGCTTGAGCCGTGGCCTGATCCTGACCATCGCGGGCGTATAGAATCTTCCTCAGTAGATCATCAGACCGTTACAGAGGTGGCGAGCGGAAGTGGCCAGCAATAAACCGATGCTTTCCGCTACTGCGGAGCTTGATTCCTATCGCGGCAGTAACGCACGCGCGTTGTGCGATCTATACGCGTCAACAACATTTGAGAGTGTGCACCGATCATGGCTTTCGCATCTTCCTAAAAAGCCCGGCGTAATGCTGGACGTAGGTACGGGTTCGGGTCGTGATGCGGCAGCGTTACAACTCCGAGACTGGCGGATTGTTGCCGTAGACCCCTCACTGGATATGCTGCATGAGGCAAAACGCCGTCATCCAGATACACGCATTAGGTGGCTGCATGATAGCCTGCCGCATTTGACTGCCCTCAAAGGGGAGCGATTTGATCTTATTCTTTGCAGTGCGGTCTGGATGCACCTAGACCCAGCAGAACGTGTGGTGGGCATGCGCAGGATTCGTGAGTTGCTTGCCGATGAGGGTATCTGCGTAATCACGCTGCGCCATCCCCCTGACCTTTCGCGAGGCATGTACGATGTGACAGCGTCGGAAACCACCGATCTTGCGCAACGACAAAGTTTGGTGGTTTTGCAGGCGACGCAGTCACGAGATCCGATTCCGGAATGGCACCGGCCCGACCTCTCGTGGTCAACGATTGTAGTGCGGCGAACTAAGACTTAGTTCGCCGATTGAATTAGACGGCTCTACCAATCGCGGTATGACGCGCGATGACTTCGAGGCTCTCCTTGTGGAGGCCGACACGGTATCTAAGCCTTCTGCCTCCTCGGTATCCGCCACCCCTCGCGTCCTTATATTGTTCTCAGGCCCGCCAACAATTTCTGGAGTCCACGGTTGTACGCCCCTCGATCAATCTCAGAATTCCGAGAGTCAGCAACGATATCGCCCCGAACTCGCTCGGGCGTGCTGGTGATGGCCCTAATGTGGATTGTCCGACCTACGCCATTCATTGCCCGGCCCAACCCGGCGTGTTACCTTCTGCCGCACCACCGATTTCAGAGCTGATACGTACGGCGTCTTCACCGAGCTATGAGATGAGTCTAGTCGCAAGAAAACTTCCGCTAAAACACCTGTCTATCAGAGTGCCATGGCATGACGCGGGATGGAGCGGAGCGATCTGCAAAGACCCAAAAGGAAATGCAGCCTGCTTGGCATTGGATCGCATTCGCGCTACCCGTAACGACGAGCAAGAGACGGATAATGCGGAAAAATTGCTAACCGAGTTGCCTCCGGAGTTGTGGCCGGCATGCATGGGGGAGCGTGGCAGTTTTATGTCGGCTTTCGACTACGTACGCCGAGTCGAGCAACCCTACAGCAAGACAAGTGACTTGCATCGTCATATTCTTCCTACCGATGTTCGACATCCCGCCTACTCAGCTGGTGTCATTCCTTTTCGGTGGATGAACCGCAAATTTTCCTGGGACCTCGCGCGCGAACATGATCTTACGGTTGATCCGTCACGGGAACCGAAAGAACCAGATTGGCTGAAGCGAAACAACTGGGTGCAGAACCACGATAACCAGAGAGCGTTGCTCGATGGATTCATAGCTGCGATTGAGAAAGAAAAATCTCTCTGCTTCTTCTATGCAAAGCTAACACCTCTAGCTGAAGACGACAGGCGGGTATTGATCGCCATTGGCCGAGTATCCCACTACGCCAATCTCAAACAATACCAGTATGCGAAAAAAGACGGCATCCGAGCATACATCTGGGATAGACCAGTTCAACACTCCATCCGGCCAGATTTCAAGGACGGTTTCCTCATGCCCTATCGCGGAATCCTGGATCGAGCGGAGGCCGATCCTACCTTCGATACCTCGCGCTACGTGGCCTATACTCCAGACGACCGTGGCATTGAGTTCTCATATGCTTCCGAACACGTGACCCACGACGGGGCGATTGCGGGTCTTCTGTCGTGCAAAGCATCGCTTGAAAAGTGCCGAAGTGTCGTTAATGAACCAGTGGATCGAATGCTCAAGTGGATCGATGTGCAACTCGGTCGGTTGTGGAAGCTGCGCGGGCCATATCCCGGCCTGGGTGCAGCGCTCACAGCATTTGGTGTAGAGCACGGTAGCTTCCTTGGTTATGAGATTGCCTCGCAGCTTGACGAGAATACAGACCCGTGGCCTCTGGTGGATAAGGTTTTTCACAATCCGCCGATTCTGCCAACTGAACTCGCAAGCCAGATCACAACGGAACTCCAGAAGAAGTGGAAGGAAATTAGTGCTCGCAAGCCGAAGCGACTTGACCTACTCAAACTGATCGCCCGTTTTGAAGTTACAGCTGAGCAAGCCACATGCTATTACGTACCTGAAGAGCGCGAGGGCGCCGGCATTGTTTGCAACGACGAAGATCTTCTCAAGAATCCTTATCTCCTCTACGAATTCGACCGCATTTCACCTGAACCGATAAGTGCATGGACAGTGGATCGTGGTATGTTCCCGGTTCCAGCCATCCGTGAAAAGCATCCGCTCACAAAGCCTTCTAAACTCACGGGGCCAACCGACAGTCGGCGCGTGCGGGCCTTGGCGATTTCACAACTTGAGGTGGCTGCCGACGAGGGACATACTTTGCAGCCCCGCGCCGACATAGTGCGAGGTATTCGTGATCTACCGATTGAGCCTGCGTGTCCGGTTGATGGTGATCTGTTTGACGTGATAGCGAGTGATTTGATCCCGGCTATCACGCACTGCAGTTTGTTGGATGGAGCACCGGCTTACAAACTTGAACGGTTGACGAATGTTGGTAAGGTCATTCAATCGGCAGTAGAGCGTCGCCTCACAGGGAAACGCATCCCACTTGATGTGACCTGGGTACAAAAACTTGAAAAGACTCTCGGCAAGGTAGCTGCGAAGGACGCGGACGAGAAACGCGCCCGCTCGGAGAAAGCTGCGGCACTGAAGGAAATCGCAGAATCACGTATCTCCGTTTTGATCGGACCAGCAGGAACGGGCAAGACAACCCTTCTATCCGTCCTGTGCAACGAGTCCACAATCCGGAGTGCCGGCGTCCTTCTGCTTGCACCAACTGGAAAAGCTCGTGTCAGGCTGCAGCAATCGACCGGCATCCCGGCCAAAACTATTGCTCAATTTCTTCGTCCTTTGGATCGTTACGACGAACTGACGGGAGCTTACCATCTCTCCACAAGAGACAAGATTGAAGTCGGCAAGACGGTTGTTGTTGACGAGTCATCGATGCTTACTGAAGAGCAACTTGGAGCCCTACTTGATGCCGTGAAAGGAGTCGACCGGCTGATTCTTGTTGGTGATCCACGACAGTTGCCTCCAATTGGCGCAGGTAGACCTTTTCTCGACATCGTAACGCGTCTCGCCCCACCTAACGTCGAATCAACATTTCCGAGAGTAAGCAAAGGTTACGCTGAATTGACTGTGCGCCGCCGCCAACTTGGACAAGTCCGCGAAGATCTGCAGCTGGCTGAATGGTTCAGCGGACGGCCACTCGGTCCAGGCGAAGATGAAATCCTTAGTAAGATTTTGATGCAGGACGAAATTGGTAGTTGTTTGCGCTTCGTCAGTTGGAAGGATTCAGACAATCTTGAGCAGACTTTGCTCGGCGTCCTTGTGCAAGAGTTAAAGCTTAAGGACACAAACGACACCGAGAGCTTTGAGGCCAAGCTCGGCGGGACAAAAAAAGGCGATTACATCTACTTCAATGCAGGAGCAGCTAAGGCAATAGACGGCTGGCAAATTCTCACTCCCGTTCGTGGGATGTCCTGGGGCGTCTTGGATCTCAATCGCCTTATCCAATTGAATTTCCGCTCTAAGACTATTGAATTCGCGAAAACACGCTATCGGCAGATTACAAAACCGATGGGTCCTGAAGGCATTGTCTATGGAGATAAGGTTATTAATATCTCGAACCGCACTCGAAAGGATGTTTATCCTGAATCGGTCAAGGAGAAGGGACAAGCAGAGATCGCATCTCTCAAGTACGTAGCGAATGGTGAAATGGGGATTGTTGTCGGTCAGTTCAAACCGCGCTTTGCGAAATGGTCGCCGTGGAAACTTGAGGTCGAGTTTTCTTCTCAGCCAGGATTTAAGTATGACTTTGGAAAGCGTGACTTCAAAGAGGAAGGGCGCGCTATCCTTGAGCTAGCTTACGCAATCACTATTCACAAGGCGCAAGGGAGCGAGTTCGATCTTTGTATCTTGGTTCTACCTAACCCCTGCCGACTCCTATCGCGCGAACTGCTTTACACCGCACTCACCCGCCAGCGCAGTCGGATCATTATTCTGCATCAAGGTGAAAGGGCAGAACTAAAGAAATTGGCATCCGATTACTATTCAGAATCGGCCAAGCGTTTGACTGATCTCTTCGCACCACCGCAACCCGTCAAGATTGACGATCGGTTTCTTGACGACCGGTTGATTCATCGATCAGGAAAGGGCGAACCCATGCGCTCGAAGTCTGAAGTAATCGTTGCGGATGCTCTGGCCGAAGCCGGGATTGATTATGATTACGAGGAGAAATTCACCGGCGATGACGGACAGGTTCGTTACCCTGACTTCACCATTGAAGACTCCGAGACGGGCACAAAATACATTTGGGAACACTGTGGACTTCTGGAGAACGAGAGCTATCGAGCACGGTGGGAACGAAAACTGGTTTGGTATCGGAAACAGGGAGTCGTTCCCCGAGAAGAGGGCGAAGGCAAAACAGGTACGTTGATCATCACTAGGGACACACCTCAAGGCGGCATTAGCTCACAGGAGATCAAAGCCGTCATCAAAAACATTTGGAACTAGATGGGCAGCAATTGGCGAGCTTAGGGGAGATTCCCAGGAATTTCTAAATTCTGTATTTCCCAACCACGGAAGTGGAGCGACGAGGCCTTAAGCGCTTTCACTGAAGATGCAATTACTGAAATTGATAGAGGGACTGAAAAAGAGTCGAACTAGATTTCACAACATCGTCGGCGAAGGATTCGAACAAGACGCCGAATTGCTGTTCCGGCCAAAAACGAAGAGAGCAGGAGATGATCGAACGCTCGGCGAATGAATACCGACGGAGACTCCGAAACCGTTGTTGAGGAGACGAATTCTGATTATGGGGTCAAAGGCTGAATTCAAAGGAATAGTACTACTAATTCTTGCTGCTCTATCCATGCTATTAGCGGGGTGTTCCCATACGCAACACGACCCTGCGTCCCTCGACAAAACTCGTTTTGAAAATTGCACGCTAACTGTGCCTGAAGCACCCTCTGTGGGAGGATTCAAACTCGCCTCAGGACTGGACGATCTGCGCAATAGATTTCCTGAACTGCCTTTCAGTGCGCAATTGGAGTTCGAGAAGAAAACCATTCTTCCTACCGTCAGACTACAAACTAAGGATTTAGCAGTGGAAGATGTGCTGCCGCTTCGGGACATTGAACTTTTTGGATCCTCGGATATGTATAACGCTTTGGGTGGCAAGCAAGAATTGGGTGATTACCTTGTGGATAGAGCTATGCACCCGGAATTCGAAGAGCTTGCCTACGTAACACTACAGTATCATCGAGGTCGACTTTATAAATTTCGAGTGAACTACGAAATAAAGCCGCAAAGGGAAACGCGTGAAGCCCTTGCTGAATACATTACGACCAAGATTAACTTCCCTTACAACTTAAGCGTGCATGACGACTGGGGCAACGACTTGATGACAGAATGCAAGCAACCAAATCAACCTCGGCCCGCTTTTGCATTCTTTGTAGGGGTCCCTGGGGAGAAGCTGAGGCCTGCCACATTCCCAAAATTTCCTTTCGTTAGTTTGCTGGACGTGGAGAATTTCATAATCGCTGACCGGGAGCGGCGTCCAGTTGAAGCTGAGTTATGGAGGTTGGACAAGGCCAAGACAGACAAATCGATGGCGGAAGCAGACGCGACTCTGAAGGCTCCCAGGCCTCCGTCCGTGGAAGAACTCATAGCAGCAGAAAAAGCTGCAAAAGAAAAAGACTCCGTATCAAAGAGCAGCGTGGTTATCGCGGGAACAACGGTAAGCGTAGGGCAAGATGCCTACATTTCGCAGGACCGACTGGAGCGATACCGCCTTAGAACGGTGGGAAATATTGACACCTATTCCTACGCTGGCAAGACCTATGAAATCACATACGGCCCGGGCGAGAGAGGCGCTTACTTCGTGAAGTCGATTAAGATCATCCGATAGACTTTGATGAATATCTTTTGTGCCGTAAATGGAACAATGTGCGATTGGCGAAAATTAGCGAAAATGCTATTCTCCGCCCCATGGCGTCATGCATAGTATCTTTTTTGACTTAGACGGCGTTCGCCATTCGGTGGAAGTTGAAGCCGAAGGATTATTTGAGGCTTCAGTTTTGGGTCTTTGTGCCTTTCGAAAGCACGACCTAGAGCCGGGCGGACTAACGCAGTTGGAGGTTGAGGTCCGTAGCTCGGTTAAGCATACGTTAACGGTCACAAAAGTGCGAGACTGGCTGCAACGTGGTGTTAGAACCCCAAAGGAGGCAGTCCTGAAGGAGAGGCTGCGGGCCTTACTCTCATCGTAGCGCTAGATCTAACGGTCGCGGCTCTATCCCGGATTCCAGGTACATACATAGCTGCTACTTAGCTAAAGAACAGTATGGTTGAGCGCTGTGCAATCTGTAACTGCATCCTCCATCGGACGGCAGGCACTTACGCACGTCCTACGCCCGAGGGACGGAGCCATGCCACGAAGCATCATTTTGTAGCTGAGCGCTTTTTCGGGCGCTCCTCTAATCGGCGAGGTACGCTTACCGACGGAGTATTCGAGTCGTGTCCTTGGGGGCACGAAGGTGAAACTAATGTTTTCTGTTATGAATGCCACGAGGAGTTGTTGCACAACCTTGTACTTCTGCCAGAGGACATTGACCTATTCGCCTATCTGGTGCAGGAATGCGGTCTCAGCGAAGAGCAAAAGGTCACAGACCGCTCGAAACTTGCTGGTAGAATAAGGTTGCTGCACGAAGCCTTAGCTCGCGGTCTACACTCGCTTGTTCAAGAGCATAAGGAACCCCGCAGCTAAGAAAGCCTTGCAGCTGACGGCGCTAGCTGCCTAGCGTTGGGCGCCTAAGTTATGGAAGAGAGTTTGGCTAAGGCTTCACCTTACACTGAAAAACTGCGTGACCGTTTGGTTGTCGTGACGCTCGAATGGGAGCGGGTATTCGGAGTTGCTCCATCCATAACGAGTGCAGTTTCAGAGTATGACGCGGCGTGTCTCGTCGGGCACACGGATGAGAGCTACGGAAAGGCGTGTGTTGGACGCACAGCCGTGACTCGCGGCTGCGATTTCATTTTCAACGGGCTTCGGTATCAAGTTAAGGCGAATCGTCCCAGCGGTAAGTCTGGCTCATTCGTTACCCTTGTTGGCAAGGCAAGTAATTACGATTGGGATCGTCTGATTTGGATTCTTTATGACCGTTATTTTGTTCTCCAAGAGGCTTGGGAGTGGGAAGTTGGTCAGTATCGCTCAGAGTTTCATGGGCGTAATCGGCTTGCGCCCGCAGATATGCGGAAGGGGATGCGTCTTCGGTGAGCGCGCCAGCTAACAACGCCATGTAGCTGACCGCGAATAGCGTTGCTCTCATGCGCGAGACTTGTCCGTATCGTTGTGGTGTGCGCGGCGGCTGATGGCGGGCGTTAGGTATGCTTCACACTTCAAAAGGAGATGGAAATGGGTGACGACGCGGAACACTACATAGAGGAGCAAGAACAGCAAGCGCGGTTCCAGGAAGCATGTGAATACGCGACACTAGACCAGAACAGAAAGCCCCTTCTGTGCTGGGCAGACGGAGTTGGATATGAGGATGAAATATGGAGTTGGGAGCCCCTGGACAAGATACTTGGAATTTTCTCTAGTCTTCACAGAGAGAAGCAGGTCGGTAGTGACTGCTTCCTAGCCAGCAGTGTTCCAATCGAAGGCGATGAAAAAGATCGGGATAACAAATATTCCAGGCCGCTCGAAACCGATGATCTCAGGGAGATCAAGTTCGTTGATGAGTTGGAGTTTTACATTGCGAATAGTGACGCTGATGCAACGCACGAGGTAATCGTCTTGTCTCGAAACGATGCTGACGTGTTAAGGGGGGAAGTTGTTCGGCAGAAGAGTTCTGCGACAACTTTGAAGAACAAAATGCTTGCCGAGATGCTGGAAGAGATGGTTTCAGTCATGGAAGCTGACTCACAGCGTAATATGTTTGTTTTTGCAAGAAAACTGTGAGAAGCATCTAGCACACCAAACTTATTTGGTGGCGTATGAGTATCCCCGCCGCCGAAGCTTTCTAAAAGCGCTCGAATAGAGAATGAGCATCTGCGTACATCATCAAATCATGTGCGGCCGCTTTACGCTCAAATCACCGGGCAGAATAAAATTCGATCGCGTTGATCGTTCAAACTTGCCGCCGCTGTTTCCCCGTTACAACATCGCTCCCAGTCAGAACGTCCTGACAATTGTTGAGCATGACGGTCAACGCGAAGCTGCGTTTCTTCAGTGGGGTCTCATTCCGTCCTGGAGCAAAGACGGGAAGGGATTAATCAATGCGCGTTCCGAAACGATCGAGGATAAACCGAGTTTCAGTGAGTCATTTCAAAAACGAAGGTGCTTGATTCCGGCAGATGGTTTTTATGAGTGGCAGAGATCGGGGAAAATCGCTCAGCCTTATTTCTTCCATATGCGGGATGAATCGTCATTCGCTTTTGCCGGCATTTGGGATGAATGGCAAGGGGATGGAGGGGTGATCGCATCCTGCGCGATCATTACCACCACGGCGAACGAACTGTTAGCAACAATTCACGATCGCATGCCCGTGATCCTGGGTCCAAACTCACAAGACTGGTGGCTTGACAGCGACTCCGAGCTGGCGACCTTGAGAAATCTGCTGGCGACCTTCCCCGCGTCTGAGATGGCGAGCCACCCAGTGAGCTATGATGTGAACCATCCGAAGATCGATGATGAATACCTTACTCGACCTGTCGAGGCGAACGTCGGAGTTACGCCCAGTATGTTCTAGACGCTCGTCGCAGACGCGAAAAGCTCATGTAATCGGTCTGCCTCATTCCGAAAAATCGATTACAGGTCAAATGTGAAAGCAGTTTTTCGGGAATTGCATCAAAACTTCGATAGTATAGAAAATGTTCTGGGGCTCCTCACTCAGCACTTTTCCGTCCTATGAGTGTGTTGCTGGCGGGAGCAAGTTCTGAGGTCTGATTCATTAGCGGCGAACAAAATCAATACCCGGCAAACTACCGTTCCATAGCTTGCGCATCCAATCAGCTATCGACAGTGGTGGACGATATTCGGAGTCAACTTGGCAGACAAAAGCACCGCCGGCCGGCCTATTAAAAAAATAGTCGCAGAATGTAAGCCGCCCAGCGAACGGGAAGGAGCTGCCTTTGCTAAGATCCGCAAATCTCGCGTTGTCGAGGTCGTTGTACTTCCAACTGGGAATCTGATCAATATCTCGGGGCTCAAAGACTACTGAGACATTCTCGCTTATTGACAGATTGATGGGATGACGACCTCTCGGGGCGACATCCCTTATGACACCAGAATCGCGAACATACAAACATCTGAAAGCGCAAGCCAGCCTTGGCTCAGCGTCCCAATGGCCTGGGATGTCATATGTAATTCCTTCGTCATATAACGACTGCTTCAAACGGATCTCGGCTTGTTTATGCTGAATGCTTGTTAGAGATGAACCATCTAGGCTAGTGATCCGTGAGTGATATGTCTTCACAAGTGCGACAACAGAATTGATGTCTCTGGGTATGTGAGCCATGCGGTTTTACGCCGAGGGAATTCTATCACCTTAATAACTGCTCGCCGCAACACACTAATAGGACACTACCGCTTTTTCTTTCGGGGCACTGACGGACGCCTTATCCCCTCACTTTTCGTCGGGCTTGGTAGCTGTTTAGGCAAATCGAGGTGGTTGTCTATCAGCGCATCTACATAAACGTTGGCTGCTCTCGCGTACGCCAATAGCACGGGCATAGGCGGCTCGCGCGTCCCTAATTCGTAAGACGAAATGCGTGCCTGGAACATCTTCTCAGCCAGACCTAGATGTTTAAGCATGCCATTCTGCGACAGGCCCAGAGCAGTGCGAATCTGGCGGAGCTTCTTCGCGAGGCGCGTAGACCGTTGGCGCGCAACACTGCCCATCAGGACCGTCCTCCTGGCAGATTGCTGAACGCACCAAGATATTTGCGACTAAACGCAATTGCGTTTAGGATGTTTGTCGATGGTGGTTTCGCCCGGAGTTGTAGTGTTGCTTGATCCGAGGCGACGCGCATCACCTGTGATGTCGTGCCGCGCTTTTCATAAACTGCGGAAGGCGTTTGTCGAAGTTAAATCGCGTACAGGATAACAGAGGACGGGGCGAAGCAGCATACCCGCGCGGGCCTCTAGCGCAACGAGCGTTGCTAGCTCTGCTAAGTCCTTTATAATCGGCTGGCAATTTATGAAAAATATCTTGCTCTCAAAAAACTAGAGGTTTAATCTCACTTCGCTTCGATTTCCTTACTTGCTAGCTTGCTGGCTTGTTATGCGAATTTGCCAGACACACTAGTACTGCATCGCCTGAAGTCTCAAATTGCGGGCGACTAAAGGGAGCAAACTCAAACTGAAGAAAACTCTCTAGAACACCGAGAGCATTGTTTGCAGCAGATTCAGTGCGAGATCGGCAACTGAATCACTGATGTCTTGCGGGTTCTCTACACCCGACCTGGTTTCAATGCTTCCTGACGTTGCGGAAGATGAAGCCGGTGGTGGTGGTGTTGGCTGAGTAAAGCCACCGGTAGCGATGTCTCCCGCAAAGCCCGCGGTCGTAAGCAGTAACGTGAACATGGCCGCCACACAGAGTTGTCGAAGTTTTTTCATGGTTTTCTCCTGAAAGGGAAAGTTATTTGGCCGGCTGTGAAACAGCAAAGCGCAATGGTGAATAGGCCGTCCGATTGGTTCTTGAGGGCGGCATCTTAGCATTCGGTTCGGTCGGTACATACCCACACTGAGGCGGGGATGCAAGAATTCTGGCAACGGTTAAGGAAATACTCACATGACCGCAACAAGGGAGTTAATACACCAATTAGCTGACCCAAACCTCTCCAGAAATCAGCGAGCGCAACTGCGCTGCCAATTAGCCATTCAACTCAATGCGGAGGGCGATTATGAGGCCGCACGCGAAGCCATGGGCGAGCTATGGCAGCGTATCGGCGAACGGCCATTCTTAGAGGGACTCGACGAGGAAACCAAGGGCGCGGTCTTGCTGCGTGTTGGTGTCCTAACAGGATGGCTTGGGAGCGCCAAGCAGATCAGTGGAGCGCAGGAAACGGCCAAGAATCTGATCACTGAAAGTATTGCCATCTTCGAAGGACTGCAAGAGAACAGTCGAGCAGCGGAAGCGCAAGTCGACCTCGCATACTGTTACTGGCGTGAAGGTGCATTCGATGAAGGTAGGGTGATGCTCAAGGAGGCATTGAGTCGGCTGAGTGACAGGGATATTGAGCTAAGAGCGCTGGCCTCACTTCGAAGCGCCATTATCGAGAGAACAGCCAATAGACATAACGATGCCTTGAGAATTCATGCCGAGGCCGCGCGACTATTTCAACATATTGACAATCACTTACTCCGAGGCAGCTTCCATAGTGAGTTCGCCACTGTCTTGAAGAATTTGGGTGCCGCAGAAAACCGCGAAGATTACATTGACCGTGCCTTGATTGAATACGCAGCCGCAAGTTATCACTTCGAGCAAGCGGGCCATATACGTTACCAAGCCTGTGTCGAAAACAATCTGGCAATGCTCTTCTGGAAAGCTCACAAGTTTGCCAAGGCACATGAACATCTCGACCGTGCGCAGACCCTCTTCACAAGACTTAAAGATGATGTTCACCTCGCGCAAGTAGACGAAACGCGGGCGCGCGTCTTGCTAGGAGAGAGCCGATTGGTTGACGCGGAGAAAATTTCTCGTCGCGCGGTGCGCACGCTGGAAAAGGGCGATGAGCTGTCGTTGTTGGCGGAAGCACTGATAACCCACGGAGTGGCGTTGTCGCGTCTTCATCATCCTGAGAAAGCACGAGCTGCGCTTTGGCAAGCCGCCGATGTGGCTGAGCAGGCTGGCGACATCGAAAGCGCGGGTGTTGCGGCTTTAACTCTTATCGAAGAGCTTGGGCAAGATTTTTCGAACCCCGACGAGCGCACCGCAATTGAGCGTGCGAATCTGCTCCTAGAAAAGACGCAAGATATGGCTCTTGTTAAGCGACTGGCAGGTGCTTCGCTTCGAACACTTCGGTCCATTCTCGGCCCACCTGACTGGACTAACTTTTCTTTACGGGACGCGGTGCGTAGTTATGAGGCGCATTGGATCAAGCTGGCTCTTAAAGAGACAGGCGGGTTGGTGACACGGGCCACACCTCTGCTTGGTTTCAAACATCATCAGAGTCTGATCTCAGTGATAAATGCGCGGCATCACGATCTACTCGCCACAAGGTCGCCGGTCGTTAAGAGAAAACATTCTCTTCTCCTCCATTCCAAGCGCAGAAGTGACACTTCTGATAGCAGTGTACGGCCAGCATCGCTGTTCTCCATTCTTCATGTTGAGGACAATCAGGTAGTTGCCAACATGGTCAAAGAGACTCTTGAGGCCGAAGGCTGGGATATCGAGACATGCGTAGACGGGACTATCGCGTTAGAGAAAATTGAAAGTGATGCTCACTACGATCTACTCCTTCTGGACAGCGACTTGCCCGGCGTGAATGGTTTAGACCTTCTCCAAGCCGCGAGAAGCACGGCCCATCGCCGACTAACGCCCATAGTTCTGCTCTCTGCTCAAACAATTGAGCGCGAAGCGCTCGATGCTGGCGCGAACGCAGTTCTTCATAAGCCCGAAGGGGTCCGGGTACTCGCAAAGACTATTGCTCGATTCTTGGAAGTTCAGTGCTCCGAAGACAAGACAGTGTCGGAAGAAAGTAGTGGTCGTCCGAAGTTAGACTAAGCGCGCTGATTCCGTTTTGATTCCGTTATGGCACGGCCTCCTATTTGGGCGGCAATCGGAGTGACCGGTGCCTCGGGGCCGCTGCGTGGGTGGGGACGCGGCGGCCTGCGTTCTGCAAAAACCAAAGTGCGGATTGGACAGACGCACTCCTTGCCGCCCGAAGGCGGTCTTTTGCATAAGCGTGACTCCATTTATCGAACTGGCTTGTTGTCTATGCAGGCAGCAAACCGACAATGGTAAGTATCACTGACACGACAGATGCAGTGGAAAGTGAGTCTCCTGTTTAAGGTGAGGCAATACCGCTGGTCGGTACTTCACCTGGCTGAGGCGAGGCGACACCACTGGTGGGAACTTCGCCGGCGGAGGCCGAGGCTGACAGCACACACGCTAACGCGATCGTAGCTAGAAATCGCTTCATTGTTTGTTTTCTCCTTTGACGTGAAGATGCAAGAGTTCTTTCATCGAAGGAGACTAAATCAATATCCGGAGGTTGTTGCAAGCTGTGAGAAGCATCAAGAGGATAACAGCGCAAAAGTTAGACACATCCCACCTAATGCCTAATGACGAAGCGCTTGTGAGATGTCGGGCTGCTTTAGAGTTAAGAGACCAGGGCGATTACGTTGGGGCGCGCGAAGTCATGCTTCCGTTGTGGAAGGGAGTGGGCCATCACCCTGACGTGAAGCACCTCGAACCTCCAGTTGCAGCCGAATTCCTTTTAGCGGTGGGGATATTGACGAGTTGGCTAGGGAGTAAGGAAGGGATTGAGAAGGCTCAAGAGGCTGCCAAAGACTTAATCAGCGAAGCAATCACATTCTATGAATCAGTGGGCGATGTAAAGTTGGTCGCTGCGTCACAAGCGGAGATTGCTTATTGCTATTTTCGTGAAGGTGCTTTAAATGAAGCTCGAACGATGCTTACTGAAGCACTTCATATATTGACTGCCGAAGGGAACACACGAGCCAGAGCACTTCTTAAGTTGGTGACAGTTGAATGGTCAGCCTCACGATACAACGTCGCGTTAGGAATCCTGACTAATAACGAGTCCCTATTCAGGAAAAGCACGAATCACACGACAAGAGGAAACTATCACAATGAATTGGCCATCGTTCTAAGGAATCTCGCTACAGCAGAAAAAAGAGAAGATTATTTTCAGCGGGCAATAAGCGAATACGAAAAGGCTGATCGTCATTTCAAGTTAGCTCACAATAAGATCTTTCGCGCAAACGTGAAGAACAATCTAGGCTTCCTTTACTATAAACTCTCCCGATTCAAGAAAGCCCGCGAACACATTGATCATGCCCGACGCCTCGCAATGAGTGTTAGGGATAGAGTGCTGGTTGCTCAGTTCGACGAGTCCAAGGCGCAAGTGTTGATTGCAGAGAGAAAATTCCGAGAAGCCGAGGTTGCTGCGCGAGGCGCGGTCCGTGTTCTGGAAAAGAGCGGACAACAACATCTGTTAGCCGACGCGCTTATCACGCAGGGCATTGCCTTCGCTCGCCTAAAACGTAAGGAGCCAGCGCAATTTACATTTCAGAGGGCCATCGAGGTTGCGCGTGAGGTTGACGCGCTCGACAGGGCCGGGCTCGCCGCGCTCACCTTAGTTGAAGAGATCGACGACCTTGCGCCTGAGCTTCTAGATCAAGCCTGTGACCGCGCAAGCGAATGGCTCGCAAAATCTGAGAGTCCAGAACTTCTGCTTAGAGTAATTGCAGCCTCGAAGAAGGCGAGAGCCAGCATACGCGGCGAATCGATAGTCGAGAACGCCGCCGAAGCTCTGACTGACACAACCCGTGATCTGCATAAGGAAGTGGCGGAGTACGAAGGGCTGCTGGTTAGGGAGGCTCTGATCAAAGCTGACGGCCGATTGACCCGAGCGGCTTCGCTACTAACGCTCTCCTATCAAGGCTTGGCTTACATAATCGAGACGAGACATCGAGATTTACTCAAGAACCGCACGCCAGTCCGGCGGCGATCATCCAGTAAAGTAACTGACACCGCAAATCGCTGAAACACGGCTGGGGCATTCGGCGAGAGATCTCGCAGAGCGTTTGTCCTGTCAATCAATGCTGTGGCCGGTCAGTCCAGAAGGGACGAATGAAATGGGCGTCGATGATTTCTTCTGCGACCCCAGTATCGAGCATTTTGGAGCAGGAGCAACTGCGGTAGGATTTTTGACATTTACTGCACCTTGATTCGACTTTGAGAAACGCTGCAGCAGGAACTATTTCCCCTTTTCCTACACATTCCCTGAGAGCCGGTTCGTCATCAGGTATTTGAAGCCTATACATCAATCCGCGATCTGTTTCTTCATATCTTACATCTATGTTCTCCGCGAGGCTCTGGCGACGAATCAATATCACGCCCGACGGCATCAAGGTCTCGGCGAGCGCAGGCCTGTTGTTCGCCTCGGGGTATTTCAGCCTAAGAAATTCTGCGACTTTTTCAGACCAGGCAAAGATTTCTTCGCGCGAGACTGGCGGCACAGCCAAAGGTTCGGATAGCCAAGCCTCAAGATCATTAATATGACCAAGAACTGAAACCCTGGCTTCCTTGTCTTCGATTGCAAATGCAACCGTATAACTTGCAACTTGGTCATAACCTCTCGCGCGAAGTGTTGGTATGAGCAATCTAAAAGCCTCTATCGTTTTAAGAACATTTCCCGGCTCGGAATCCTTCTTATGAAGTATTAGGGGAAAGTTAATATAAAAGTCCTTGCACGTGAGAAATTGAATTTCGTCCGATATAGACAATGACTCTCCCATTCTCGATAGGGCCTTCTCCAGTTCAAGTATCCAGGATTCAACAAACTTCACAACGCCCGTTTGTAACGTGAACGAGTCAAGACATACGACAGAGCGTTCCGCTTGGGCGTCATTCTTGTAATCGTGGAACGAAAGGGCGACGCGAACGCCGTCACCTAGTCTCATTGAGTAAGGCACCATTTTTTGAATCTGAGTCTCAGGCTCTGAACTAAACGTATACTCACACTCCTCGGTCGCTCCGAAATACTCGCCGACTAGACGATTATCTCGAAAATAATCTGACAATAAACTCTTCCACAACGATAGCGGCACAATGCCATCTAATCTCCAAAGTTTGGTGTAGTCCGTGTGCCTTCCGGCTTGAGATATTGGAAGCTCTAATCTCTCTATCATTTTCTCTTCCGGGTAAGCTCGTATTGCTCCGTCCAAATGGTCGATGCGAGAGCTTTCTTCATCGACGATTGAATGCACATATCGACAACCATAGCGTGCGTCCTCGCCAATCGATGCAGGGATATTGCGCAATTCCTCAGCTTCAAAAATATGTTTACCATCTCGTGATTGCCACCAAAACTGACTGCCCGAAATGCCGTGAAAGACACGATCTGTTTCGTTAGCTTCATGATGGGAAACTCCGAGTGGAATATCGCTCAAGTTGTCGCTAAACTTCGGTCCCCACCAGTATTCAAGTTCTCGGTAGCCTGTGTACGCGGACGCTAAACCCACTGCATCGGAATCAATGGCGATTCTTACTGAAACATTGTCGTCCGTAATGCTCTGAAGGCGTTCAAGAAACGGCGAATTGAGGGTATTCATTCTTGAGAGGGACCGCCGAAAAAAATGATGCGCAAATACAATAAGCTTTCCTATTCTGAAAACGCCTGGGCCTATTGGATCGAGTCGCTTCAAAGGCACCAAACCATCTTTGTCAACGTGTTGGAAAACTTCGGGGAAGACGCGGGTGCATAACCCACTATCGATCAACGCTAGAGATTCTTTGGCACATAAAATCTTTTCGCTGCCCGTGAGCTGATCTCTGAGCAACGCACGCAACTCAGCGATCTCTTTGTCACGGTGCGCTGCTATTCCTGCAACGTGGGAAACCAAGGCATCTGAGAGCTGTTTAGATTCCTCCTTGTTGTCTACCATTAACCCAAGCCCCGAAAGGCGAGTTAGTCCTGGCTCAAAATGGATAGCGAAGGGATATTGCCAACCGATAGCCCGCTGAAAATCATGGCTAATTAGGAGGGGCATGCCGACATCATGCTCCCTCCATAGCGCTGAGGTAAGTTCACGCACGGTGAAGCGCTGGCTATTGCGATTGACCGAGTCCGAGTTGAGAACGCACAAGAGTTGTTCCACTGTCGTAACCACAAATATCTTATCATTTGGGAATCGTTATTGATGAGGGAGGTGCAGTGCCTCAGCCGGGCATGAATCATACGCTCGAAAAGCGTATCATTATGTTATGTCGCAACTGAGCTGGGGACCGATCATTGGGGTAGTTGTTGGCTTCCTGCTTAGCCAATTAGCCAACGTCATTGCCTGGCTGATTTCTTCCAGAAGAGAAAGGCAGCTTGTTCGACTCTTGGTTGCATTGGAGATAGACCATAACCTAGCGCTACTTAACGACTATTGGCACAATGTCTCCCTCCTGCCCGATGAATTTGAAGAACAAGAGACTGCCACGAAAGTGGTTGAAGTTGAGGCAGATCGTCTTGCACGACGAGCAGTTGACATACCGCTACCTCTCCTAAGTGATAAAGCATTCAATAGCCAATTGAAGGCGCTACCCAAAGCACTCGACGAAAGTGACATTCGATTGACTTGGCGCATCTATGAACAGATAGCTCAAGTTCAAACCCTCCATGCGTGGCTACTTCTAGTCGCAAGCAAATCTCAAACAGACGAGGGAAGTTTTCCAAGCGCATCACGAGCAATTCGTTTTGATGGTATCGAGTCAATGACATTCAAAACCAAGAAGGCTGGCGCCATTTTCGATCTGCGCCGAACGATCCAAGTATTGCTAAAGGCTGGCAATCCGCTCAACACGTCCAAATTGCCGGTCAGCGAGGACGATGCGGAAAGCGGAGCGTTCGTTACATAGGAGGATGCAATGCCCGCGCTTGTGAGTAATGAAGAGACGGAGAAGTGCTTGCGCGCTTGTCTGACGGCAGAGGGCTACGCTCTTAGCCCACCCCTCGCCAATGGTCAAACTGGAGTTGATATTCTTGCCAGACGAACGGACGAGGAAGTCTTTATTGAGGTCATCGGCTTCAAACAAAGTCCGCCGGCGCGAGCGAAAGACTTTTATGAGGTCTTCTTTCGATCAGTCTCAAGACTCGCTAACGGTGCAAAGCATTGTGTCATCGCGTTACCTCGTCGATCTGAGCTTGGTTTGCCTGCGCGCGCTAGACATTATGGGGAAGCATGGCCACGAATCGGGAAGGCGTTCCAGAACTTGGAATTTGGCTTGTTGACACTGAGGCCAGATCATACAGAAGAACCAGTTGGAATGAGTGGGCCGCCTTCTAACGGTGCTCTGAGATGAGCCCTTTCGGAAGCGGTTTCGCCTGCTTGCTCGGAACGTTAGGTGCGAGAGTAACAAGAAGAGCGCAGGAGTTGTCTTCTCGGATGAGCGAGTTGAAAGCATTCTCGAACGGTGTTAGCCAGCACTTCTGCGGAGTCTTTTGATTCGCATGTGGAGCGTGGTTCGCTTGATCCTTAGTTGTCGCGCCGCCTCAGAGAGATTACCGCCGACTTCTGCAACCCGCCGAAGGTACATCTCCAGTTCTTGACGTTCACCTTGGTCTCCAGAGGCGACATTCCCATTGAGAGATTTCAGCCGTCTGAAAGTGAGAACCTCTTTCAGCTCGTTAAGCGCTGCTGATTCTGCTTCGGGACTATGTGTGGTGTCAGCTAGGCCGTTGAATTCAAGATCAGCGCGCACGTCTGCACCGGATATGATTCCCTTTCCTCCAACGGTGAGTACCAGTCTTTCTATGATGTTTTCAAGTTCTCGTACGTTCCCTGGCCAAGGGTGCTTGCACAATACACTCAGCGCCTTTGAATCGAACCGGAGAGGACTTTCTAGCTTCGATTCACCAGTCAGCCTCCTGAGTAGGATATTGATGAGAAGCGGTAGGTCCTCAATTCGATCACGCAACGCTGGTGAGCGGATCGGAAACACATTGACTCGGTAATACAGATCCTGACGGAACTTCCCCTCTGAAACGTCCCGCCTTAAGTTACGGTTTGTGGCCACTACTACTCGCGCGTCTAATTCGATTTCTTTCGAGTCTGCCAAGCCCACCGGGCGAACTTTCCGTTCCTGGAGAACCCGCAGTAGTCTCACTTGCATGGCTGATGACATTTCTGCGAATTCATCCAAAAAGATTGTTCCGCCACAGGCTGATTCAAACATCCCTTTCTTGTAAGCAGTCGCGCCCGTGAACGCTCCTTTGATGTGGCCAAACAGTTCAGACTCGAGGAGCGACTCCGTTAGAGCGCCGCAATTAATAGCGAGGAAGGGGTGACTTCGGCGCGCGCTAAGCTCATGGATCGAACGCGCGATCAATTCTTTCCCTGTGCCGGATTCGCCGGTAATTAACACGGTCGAGCTACAGCCCGCTGCGGTAAGGATCGATTGCTTGAGAGCCTGCATAACTGGCGATTCGCCTATCAGTTTTGCGTCCAGCTCAGCTACTCGATGGTCGGTGCATTCAATGTGCACAGGCAGTAACGTTCTGACGGTCCTGACTCGGGACCGTGGCATCTGTAGAGGGTCAAACGCTCTTTTTTCAACGGAAGGCATTTTCTTAGTTCTGGGCACGCTCCGTGCGCTTCATTCTTACATAGCGCCAAATTACATCACTGCGGTGATTCGTATGCGAATCAAGTGATTCGTATT
Organism: Pyrinomonadaceae bacterium; assembly: GCA_963724185.1. Lineage (GTDB taxonomy): Bacteria > Acidobacteriota > Blastocatellia > Pyrinomonadales > Pyrinomonadaceae > PSRF01. Next base: position 28,270 of record CAVRTN010000005.1, read on the forward strand.
TGAACCTATGATTCGTATTTGAACACCCGATCCACCATCATGATTTGAGCGCTGTCATTAGAGTATCCAAACCTTCGACCGTTGGTCCTTAGGCGGAAATAGCTGCTGGCCAAAACGTTTACCAACTGCTGATGATTTCCTTGTTTTCCGTCGTGGTTACTCCAAACAAATTCTCTTCACAATGCTGCAAGACAGGTGCCGCTCTCGGGCTTCACAATCAGGTGAGTCGGAGCGAGTGGCACTTGTGTTGCACACTGAAGCGTCAAGAACAAATCAGCGCAAGTTCGGTTGAGATTTCGAAAATCTCAACCAGGGTTTGATATGAGTAACAAGGAAAAGAAGAAGGAATTTGTTGCTGCCGGAGCGCCAGACTTTGCAATGCTGAACGTAAAGGAACTGGAAGCGTTTCTGAAAATTGACCAGAAAACGATCTATCGATACGTTTCTCTCGGTCTGATTCCGTATGTTCGCATTCAGTCAAACATACGCTTCGTGAAGCAACAAATCGTCGGCTGGATTGAAGAGCAGAACTTCAGACCAAACTCACAAATCCCTACGAACCAAACCAAACGCTAACCCTTGAGAGATATGCGGCTCGCAGCTTGTCGCTGGAGGTCATTACCAGGACTCAGATACCTCCGGGTCGTGTCTATATCGGAGTGACCAAGGAGATGTTGGACCGTAACAATGTCAGCACCTTGCTCAAGAAGTCGCGTTGCATAAGTGTGACGAAACTTATGCAAGGTCGCGTTGTTCACCTTGGCGTGTGTTGCTATCCGCTTCAATCGACGGAGCATTTCATTGCGCCCGAAGCGATTTCCATTTAGAACCGGAAACACCCATTCTGCCGATCTCGGCAAATTCTTAAGAAGCGGTATCAGATCCGGCGGCATAGGAATATCTCGCTCCTCATAGTCTTTCGGTACGAAGTCCGCTTTTGCCCGGACGCGGATTAACCCAAGATGGAAATCCACATCGTCCCACGACAGGTGGGCCAGTTCCTCTTTTCGAAGGCCAGTCAATAGAAGGGTCGCGTACATCGCATGGCTTGCCGGGTTGCAGGCGGCCAATAGACGATTGATCTCATCCTGAGTATATGTTTGCGGTTTACTCTTGAGACGCTCTTTGGCAGACCGCAGCATCTTAAAGTGGGCGCACGGATTCTCCGCTTTGATACCCCGCTCGCGGATCAGGTAATAAAAAAACGCGCGCAAGACTGTTACCTCGAAGTTAATCGTACTAGCCGCGACACAACGAGTGATCCTCACCTTGCCTGCGTTTTCTTTGCTCCGCGCGATCTTATAGTCGTCAATGTCCAACCGGCTGACCGCCTCGACATATTTTTTCTTGCTGACGAGACGTTCGAAGTGGCCCAGCACTTCCTTATAGCGTTCGAGAGTTCGAGGCTTGGCTGGCGAGTGCGTCTGTATGTGAGAGGTAAAGAACGCTATGGCATCTGGAATCCGGGTAAACTCCTCCTCTACGTGAGTCGTCGGACTGAGCCGTTGCCTGCCGCCGGTTGCCATTTCCCCGATGAGTTCGTTTCGCTTTCTTCGTTGTGCTTCGGTTGCTTGACTAGGTGTTTGTCCAGCCAGCTCACGGCAACGCCGTTTACCCTCCCACCATTCGATAAAGTAATACCCCTCGCGCTTGTCCCACACGTAGCGGTTATTAACACGCTGCAGGGAAATAAACTTCCAAACGCCCTGCGCTGTGCGAATCTTCTTGGTGATGCGAACTTGTTTTTTGAAAGACCGCGAAGCGGGAAGCTGAGATGCGGGAGAAGTTTCTGGCTGGCTCGAAAAACGCGAATGCACGGGAACCTCCTTGGTGTCTATTTTGTGGTTTTTATAGACACCAAGAGGATATTATAAAAGCTAAGTAGTTGCAAACAAAAACTTAAGGCAGGTATTGGTGCCGAAGGGGGGACTCGAACCCCCACGAGTCGCCTCACACGGCCCTCAACCGTGCGCGTCTGCCAGTTCCGCCACTTCGGCCCAAGTTGTCAGATAACGATTCTCACCCAACCTACTTGGTTGGTGAGGCAGTTTGCGAAGCTGCCGGAGAAGTAGTCGCCGCCGGCGACGTTTCCGGAGCCGCAGTTCCAGGAGCCACTGCGCCGGGCGCTACGCTCGCAGCAGGCGAAGCCGCCGGAGTCGGCGTGGCGTCTGCGTCAGTTGACTGCAACACTGACTGTGTACCAGTCACGCCGGGCAACGAAAGCGTTAACGCAATAAGCATAAATGAAGCCGCTGCGCCGATAGTAATCTTGGAAAGAATGCTCGCAGTGCCGCGCGGACCAAATGCCGTGCTGGAAACACTGCTGGAAAAAAGATCGCCCGCGCCAGATTTGCCGGGCTGCAGCAAGATCACTACGACAAGCACAATGCACGCCAGGATAAATATTCCGTATAAAGTGTAAGTTAACAATTTTAGTCCCCGGTAGGACGGGCATTCTTGCCTGTCCTGCTGCTCCTACAAAAACTCTCGGTCAGGAGGGACAGACAAGAATGTCCGTCCTACTTATAATTCACAATTTGCGCGAAGCTGTCGGCTTTCAAACTCGCTCCGCCGACCAGTGCGCCATCAATATCCTGTTGCGACATCAAGCCAGCGATGTTATCTGGTTTAACTGAGCCACCGTACAGGATTCTCAAATCGTTCGCCGCTTGAGTGGAGTATCTTTCCATGAAAACGCGCCGGATAAACGCGTGCATTTCCTGCGCTTGCTCCGGCGACGCTGTACGTCCCGTACCTATGGCCCAAACAGGCTCGTAGGCAACGATGATACGGTCGAGGTCTGAGGCTGTCAACCCGCTAAGTCCGCCGGTCAACTGACCACTTACCACGCGTTCTGCAGTTCCCTGCTCTCTCTGTTCCAGGCTTTCGCCCACGCAAAGGATCACGTCGAGACCACTGGCGAGAGCGGCGGCGCACTTCCGATTAACCATCGAGTCAGTCTCGGAATAAAGCTGCCGGCGTTCCGAATGCCCAACAATTACAAACGACGCTCCGGCATCGCGTAGCATACGCGCGGCTAGCTCGCCGGTATGCGCACCTTCCTCGATCTCGGTCGAACAGTTCTGAGCCGCGACACGTATGTTGGAGCCCTCCAGGCGGTCAGACACGGTCTTTATGGCGGTAAACACCGGAGCGATGATGACCTCACAGTGGTTAGCATTGGCTACCAGCGGCTTCAAAGCGAGAGCGGTATCAACCGCCTCACCAATGGTCTTGTACATCTTCCAGTTTCCGGCAATGACAGGTTTACGCATAGTTTGAAAGTCCAGGAATACGTTCGCGCTTGTTTTGAATAGGGCATATTAGCAAGCGCCCCGTGCTTCCGCGAAATGAACCCTGGAAATTGTGTACGCTCAGAGTCGGAAGTTCAAGAACGGTCGGACCGTTATACGTTAAGGACAGGCGGGCATTCAATACAGCCCCTTTCTTTGTCATAGCACAAGTCGCCACAACCCAAGGCAAGAAACATTGGATGCATGACGTTGTTAACAAGGCCGTTAGCAACTGCTTCCTGGTTCGCCGCGTTAGAATTCAACCTGTTGTTGATGGCAGTTCTCCACGAGCGAATAAGCGAGAGCATCTCAGCGTAAAGCTCGCGATCATTGGTTGAACGTGAAGTTGGGATTTGTGCAATTGGCGCTACGCGGCCGCGAAGGATCTCCACAAGTTCTCTCCGGGTCATTGGTTGTGTCTGTCCGCGTGGTCCGGCCTGCCCTACAATGAAGATGTGGTGTGATGCATAGAGCAGAGAGTCAAACCATAACGCTACTCGATCTCGTGGTGAAAGTGGATTCGGCATTTTGAGGTTTCTCCTTTAGTCGAAATTTTCGATCATAGTTATTAGGCCAACACTGCTTTGCTTTCCGAAGTAAATAGTTTTTCCGTCAGTGGACCAATTGAGGTTGGGTAAGAAGAGTTTTGGCTCGTTGTTCGAGGTAAGTTTCCGAGCCGGACTCCCGTATATGTCAGTCAACCAAATGTTATCTGCCTTGTCCTTGTCAGAAACAAACGCGATGGTCCGACCGTCATTCGCCAGGTGAACGGTCCAGAAGTAAGTAGACTCGAGCGTACCAATTGCGTGCCTCTGGCCATCGTGAGAAACGCGAATCAGCCTCACAGGCACCGGCCAACCCTGAATAATGTTGCCTTCGTCCCCGGAATACGCCGCCAGGAGTTCATCACTGCTGCCGACCCAACCGATCGGACGCAACAGAGCTTTAGTCTCAAAAATCAGTTTCGGCTCGTCGTCATACTTCACCCATAAACTCCAACTGGTGGCATGGCCCTGACGTCTGTCTGCCGCGAATGCAAACCGGCCTTCGGGTCCACAAACTGGTTCGAAGACATTCACGTTTGACTCCGTATTAATGGAAAGCGGTTGAGCGTTCGACCCGTCACTACCTACCGTCCAAAGGTCGTTCACACCGGATGCACGTGAGGTATAGACGATGGCATCACCTTGGGCTGACCAGCAGAAGTTGTAGCCAAATTTCGTGGCGGGTAATGAATAAAAGCCGTTCATCCCAACTCCTCCAGTCGTGAGCCGTCGCTCATCTTCTCCCGAAGAACTAACCGAATAGATATCTGGTCGACCTCCAGCAAAACGCAAAAAAGCAATTCGTCTTCCATCAGGAGACCAGGTCGGACCAAAGCCATTTGCCGCTACCTGCCTCATCGGCCCTTCCCCTGTCGGCTGCTTGACATGAATTGTGCTACTGCTAGCAATCTTGCCCACAGCGTTAGTAGATTGAAACGTTATCAGCTGGCCGTCTGGAGAACCCTCAGGCCAAAGCATCAATCCACTGCCCGAGCTTAACTCGGACTCGTGTCCTGTATTTGTGTCGACGGAAAACATTTCCGCGTTGTCATGCGAGCTCACATCCAGCAGCCTGGTGCCATCTCGAGATATATCTGAAATGACATGATCCTCTGCGCCGGCCGTTGCCTGGCTTGGTTTTGATCCCTCGATATGGGCGACGCAGACCTGAAACGCACCACCGCGATTTGAGGTGTAAATGATTCGTTTACCGTCGGGATGCCAGAGAGGGGCGCGATCAACCTCAGCGTCATTCGTTACTCTAAACGCGCCGTCGCCGTTGAGAGACGCCACCCAAATATCTGTTTGCCCGTTCTGGATCCCGACGTACGCGATTCGATCTTCCCCTGGTGACAGGCTGAAATTGCGATATGTAGACTGCTTTTCAAGCTTAGTAAGCTGAGTGACCGAGCCCGTCGCCACGTCGAAACCAAACAAGTTGTTTCCCGCATCGTAGTAGATAATCCGGCCATCCTTAGACCAGGATTTTAAACCAGCGATCCTACTGTCTACGGTTCCCAGTAACTGCGGCGGATCCCCATTTACTGAGCTGGACCAAATGCCGACCTTATCTTCGCGGTACGAGAAAAAGGCGATTCGCTGATCGTCGGGTGACCAAATGGGCCAGTTAGTTTCATTGGGATCCGCAACGATCAGTCGGGGTTCGGCACCACTGTCCGCCTGTTTTACCCAGATGCTCTCTAATTCGTTCTTAAGCATTGTGAACACGATCCTTTGCCCATCGTGTGAGAAACGCGCGGTAATCGCTCCCTCGCCACGTTCACTCTTCCAACTGTGAATCGCGGTAAAGCCCAGCATCGACGTCAAATCACTTAGTCCGCTCGCGCGCCGGTTTGCGGCCAGCGCTTGCCAAATTGCTAACCCCAGCACGGCCATCGCGACAACCGCAAGCACTCCTATGCCGATCCGCCACCAACGGTCTTGTGTTGTTAGCCTCCGCGGCATCGCTTGTTGAAGTTGCGCCTGCACCGCTTTCAAATCTGCCAGCAAGTCTTCCGCGCGTTGATAGCGATTTAGTTTGTCCTTGGAGAGTGCGGTGCTGACGATCTTTTGCAAGGAGGGTTGTGCTTTCGAAACAGACGAAGTCAGCGGCGCTGGTTCAATTCTCAAGATCGCTTCGATTATCTCGCCGAAGCCATCCCGGTTGAATGGGTTCTCTCCGGCGATCATTTCATAAAGAACGACCCCAAGGCTGAAGAGATCACTGCGCGTATCCACCTCATGCGCGTTAGCCTGTTCTGGCGACAAGTATCCGATCGTGCCCATGAGCATTCCCGGATCTGTATCCATCCTTGACATGCCCGGGCCGTGGTGGTCGACCTTAATGTCAGCCTGCTGCGTGAGTTTGGCGAGACCGAAATCGAGAACTTTTACGTTTCCGTCCCGGCGGATCATTATGTTTTCCGGCTTGATGTCGCGATGAACTATTCCCGCGGCATGAGATGCAACCAGAGCATTAGTAACCGCGATAGCGATTTCAACTGCCTCACTGACCTCAAGTGGTCCTTCTGACAGACGTTCACGCAGTGTCTCACCGTCGACAAACTCCGTGGCGATGTAGTGAACATCCTGGACGTGTCCGATTTCGTGGATTGTTAAGATATTTGGATGATTGAGTGAGGATGCTGCTTCTGCCTCAAGGATGAAGCGGCGAAGCCGATTCGCGTCTCCGGTAAACATTAGTGGCAACAGTTTGAGCGCAACATCGCGCGGGAGGTGAGTATCGCGAGCCAAATAGACTTCGCCCATCCCGCTTCTCTTAATCAAACGAATTACCTTGTAACGTCCAATCGCGGTGCCGACAAGGGACTCGGACGGGTCGTCGTCAATCAAAGTTGAAACGTGATAGGCGGGTGTGTCGATGAAGCTTCCGGGTTGCTCGTATGCAGAGATGAGAGAGGTTACTTCTTCGAGCAGTTCCGGCTCCGCGGAGCAGGCTTCAACCAGAAATGGACCGCGGGCGCTCGGCTCAAGCGCCAGTGCCTCATGAAACAGTTCCTGGATTCTGTTCGGACGATCCATTGCGGTTTCTCAATCGAGTCTACCTAACATACGAGCGCCAAAGACGGTGCAATCCCCTCACTCGACCAAAAGGTTCGACTTCGATTGAGAAAAAGGATCGATCTACTTGCCTAACTCGTGACGAAGCCAGGCGCGCGCAAAGCTCCAGTGCCGCTCGACCGTGGCATGTGAAAGTCCGAGAACCTCAGCCGTCTCCTCAATGGTCATCCCGCCAAAAAAGCGCAACTCAACGACTTTGCTTTGTTCGGGATAGGTGGCCGCCAGCAGTTCCAACGCATCGTTGAGCTCGATGAGGTCGACGTTTTGCTTGTTCAGGAATCGGTCAGCTTTCGCGAGCGAGATAAAAGATCTGTTTCCGCTCCGCTTGTCTGCCAGCCGGCGCCGGGCATGGTCCACCAGGATGTTTCTCATCATGCGAGTGACCATGCCGTAAAACTGGGTGCGACACTGCCAACTCATTTCACGCATGGGGATTAGTTGGGCATAGACTTTATGCACTAAGGCCGTGGGTTGCAGGATGTGACCTGGGCGCTCCCGCCGTAAGTGAGCTCTGGCAAGCTTGCGTAGTTCGTCGTAGGTAAGAGTCGTGAGCTCGTCGAGAGCCTTGCGATCCCCATCGTTCCACCTCACCAACAGTTCAGTGACGGTTCCCAACCGGTTGATACCTCCGACTCAGCGAAATTTATGTTTTAGCGACGATTCCTGCGCTCAACACAATTCTTCAGGAAGGCTTAGAGGTCTCGGCGTCAGCGCAAGGGTGTTGATTTTCATTTGAATGAGGGGATTCGTCAAGCATTTGCGCTGGCTGGGGTGAAGAGCAAAAAACGGAAACTTGCTGGCCCAGCCTGAGTAAAGGCAAACGAAACGTCGGCACCGCGGTGACGCCAGCGAAACATCACTCTAACCCGGGGCCACCCCGATAACACAAACTGGAGGAACTATCATGCCATTCGACCCAGCACAAGTTGGCCGCAAGCTGATTGCGGTTGGTGAAGGACAAAGAAAAACCGGAAACAAGTTAAGGCACTCCGCGACAGAACTGCGGCAGATAGCGGCGAGTCTCGATGACAACGCGCGCTTTGACCAGGCGTTGGGCTCAATCGAAAATGCAACACGCTCGATTCGAGAACTGGTGACGCCTATCGCAGCGGCGTTGCACTCGGTTGCCGACGGTCTCAACAGTATCAAAGTACCTGACTTTGATTGGGTTAAGACAGAACTTGATATTCCGGTCTTCGGAAAAATCAGGGTGGTAACCGGGATCACGCGCTCGGAGTCGCGACCGTTACGCGCTATAGGTGCGAGCGTGGAGACTGTAGCCGACAACCTCGACGCCATCCGATCGGGCCTGAGAACAGTTGCTGACGGAGCGAAAGACTTGCAGGATCAGCTTCCAGCCCTCAAGACTCGCATCCTCGGTGCAGCCGACGACATGGAGCAGGGCGGGCAAGATCTCGTGGCGGCCGGAACAGCGATGACGGAAGCCGGCACCATGCTCTCGAGCTAACCCCTCGATAACTCACACCTTTCATACAACACACTGAAAGCTGAGCGTTGCGCCCCCTCAGTGCTGTCTGACCGCAGCGCTCAGCATCTTCAGTTCCTATGGTCCAAACTCAAAAAGGAGAATGTTATGCAAAGACCAATAGTTAAAGCGCTACACAGTAAACTTCGGAACCTTACAATTTCTCTGCCAATCTTCGTCATCATGGTTTGTTTCAATCTGCAACACGCCGAAGCTCGGATTGAAGGAACCGTACGAGGCCGCATGACAGTGGGCAACAACCGTTTCTCTGTGAACGGGACTGGCCCGGCCAATCCGCTGCCGATCGTCCCCGTCAGGCGCGTGATCGTTTCGGTGAGGTCAATCCCTGCTAACTCCACTGGAGAATTGAATGTCATCAACCCGACTTCTTTTGGGGTCACTGACGCCAACGGCAACTTCGAGTTGCCCTGGCTGGATAATACGCGCGACAACTTTCCTACGAGTCTCCGCGTTACCGTGTGGTTTGAGTCGTCAACCCAAGTAGGGGCGACTGGAAACACACGTCCTTCGTCATTGTTCCGAGTTGTGAGTGTAGTTCTTGGAGGCGAGGCCAGCGCGGATCAGAGTTTCGTGCGTAATGTGAATTCAGCAGCCCCGAACCTCGGCTCGCTTAACGCCATCGCCAACGATGAGACGGCAGCCTATCTCACGTCCGACGAATTCTTTCACAACATTGTGCGTGGTTCGTCGGTCTTACCCGACCGGATGCCTGGACTCCGCGTTAAGACGCGAGTGCCAAACTTTAACTTCAGTTTCGGCGTGACGCCGCTTCGGAGAGAAGTTTTTGTCTCGGCATCCACGCCTCGAACATCTCCCATGACCGTCGCGCACGAGTTGGGGCACGCACTCACTTGGAGTGCGCTTGATCTGGAGCTTGCGCCAATTGTCCCGATTACAGATTACGTCTTCCCCCCGGGCGGCCTGTCTCCGTCGTGGCAACGAACTACCCGAGAGTTCTCAAAGGCTGCATTTCTTGAGGGCTTAGCGGATACCTGGGCGGTGGTGTGGGCCTTTGGTTCAAATGCTAATGCCAGTTTTACGCGGAGCGGCCTCACCTTTAACGTTGAAAGCGCCACGGTCAAAGGCTCGGGCGGGCAGGTAGTGCTGGATTGCAAGACGGTTAACAATGCTCACGAGTTTCCGTTCTGCCACACCGCAGCGTTGATGGACCTTCTGGACAGCGACGGTGCAAATGGCGACGGGGTCAATATGAGCATTGCCACTATCGTCAGCACATTGAATCGGTTTGATAACTGCATCGGCAATGGCTGCCTGCATGAGTTGGGCGTGGATGCTTTGAATCACCACGACTTCCGGTGCAATGCGAGCGGGGCAAATCGTCGCGCGCTTATCCGGAAAGTATGGCAGCTAAACGGGATCAACGGTGGACCTACAAGCTCTTGTTCGTCATAGTCGTTGGTTCGGTAACGCGAACGTTGAGTCAGGTGAGCAATACTTCACTACAAAACGGGGCGGTTGAAATCTTCCAGAGACGAAGTTTCGGCCGTCCCATCCTTGAAGGCTTTTAGATAAAAGGAGAGGTAATTCCAAGTCGGCGCGAAGCGTTTCCTTCTTAGGTTTTGTTGGTCAGCGCGGATACGCCGGGCAGTTCTTCTCCCGCGAGAAATTCGAGGGTGGCGCCGCCACCGGTGGAAATGTGAGTGATGCGATCGGCGACACCCGCTTGTGTAATAGCAGCCACTGAATCGCCGCCGCCTACGATCACGGTGGCGCCGCGATCAGCAGCCTCCGCCACAGCCTTGGCGATGCCTATCGTGCCTTCGTTGAAAGGCGGCTCTTCAAAAACGCCCATTGGCCCGTTCCAGATGATCGTGCGGGCATCGCTCAGAGCGTTGGCAAAATGGGAGACCGTTTCCACGCCGATGTCCATTCCAGCGTGACCGGCATTTGTAAACTCGATGGGTATGGTCTTGGCAATAATCTTGTCACCTTTGATTGGCTCGTAACTGTCGACGACCTGATGGTCCGTGGGCAACAACAATTCAACGCCTTCAGCTTCGGCGCGCTTCTTGATTTCCAGGGCGATCTCTAGCTTGTCGTTTTCAACGAGCGACTTACCTATCGTAAACCCTTCAGCCTTGAAAAAGGTGTAGGCCATAGCGCCTCCGATGAGCAGTTTGTCTACCTTGCGATCGATGAGCGCGTTGATTACCGGAATCTTGTCAGAAACTTTTGCACCGCCGAGTATTGCAACGAACGGATGTTCCGGATCACTTATTACGCGACCGAGGTACTCGAGCTCCCTCTGCATCAGCAGACCAGCCGCGGCCTTCTCAACGTGTTTCGTAATGCCCGCCGTCGATGCATGCGCGCGATGAGCGGCGCCGAAGGCATCATTGACATAAAGGTCGCAGAGAGCAGCCAACTGCTGCGCGAACGCCTCGTCGTTCTTTTCTTCTTCGGCGTGAAAGCGGAGATTCTCCAACAGCATAACCTCGCCGTCCTTCATCGCGGCAACTTTTGCTTGCGCTTCATCGCCAACACAGTCTGACGCAAAAGCCACGGCCTTACCCAGCAGTGTTGATAGATGTTCAGCGACCGGTGCGAGACTGTATTTCTCAACGCGCTCGCCTTTGGGACGGCCCAGGTGCGAGGCAAGAATCACGCGAGCCCCTTGCTCGACAGCGTAGTTAATAGTTGGGAGCGCAGCTCTGATGCGTGTGTCGTCGTCAACCTTGCCGTCTTTTATTGGCACGTTAAAGTCCACGCGAACGAACACGCGCTTGCCCTTTAGGTCGAGGTCCTTGATTGAGAGCTTTGTCATCAGTAATGCGTGAGAAGTGATGGGTAAAAAGTGAAAGGTACGAGCCAGAAGAATAAACGCGTCAGCTCTTCACTTTTCACTATTCACTTACCCCTGCCTTTAGAGTCCTTTGGCGGCAATGTATTTGACGAGGTCGCGCACGCGGCAGGAATAACCCCACTCGTTGTCATACCAGGACAAGATTTTGATCATCCGCCCGTTAATCACTTTCGTATATTCCGCATCGACTATTGAAGAGTTTGAGTTGCGCTTGAAATCAATTGAAACCAGCGGCTCCTCTGAGAACGCAAGTATTCCTCTGAGTTCCTCATTGGCCGCATCCTTGAGCGCGCGATTCACTTCTTCAGTAGTTGTTTCCTTTTCCACGTCCATCACTACATCTACCAGTGAGACGTTGGGCGTCGGCACACGCACCGAGATGCCGTCAAACTTCCCTTTAAGCTCAGGTAGCACGAGTGCTACCGCCTTCGCGGCGCCGGTCGACGTCGGGATCATTGAGAGCCCGGCTGCACGCGCGCGTCGCAGGTCTTTGTGGGGGAGATCAAGCAGTTGCTGGTCGTTAGTGTAGGAATGAATGGTCGTCATCTGGGCCGAACGAATTCCAAACTTCTCATGAATCACCTTTGCTACGGGTGCAAGGCAGTTTGTAGTGCATGACGCGTTTGAAATGACGTGATGCGACGCAGGATCGTAGTTCTCTTCATTGACTCCCAGCACGATGGTGATGTCTTCGTTCTTGGCCGGGGCTGAAATAATCACTTTTTTCACCGACCCGCGCAGATGCTTTTTCGCGTCTTCGGCTTTGGTGAATATGCCCGTTGATTCAATCACGATTTCGGCGCCCACTGATTCCCAGTCGATCGCGGCCGGGTCGCGTTGCGAAAAGACTCTAAACTCATCGTTTCCGACCTTAATCCCATTTTCAGTAGTGGTAATCTCATTTTCGAGATTTCCGAGCACTGAATCGTACTTCAGCAGGTATGCGAGGGTCTTTGTATCCGTCAGATCATTGACGGCAACGAAATCAATATCCGGGTCGCCGATAGACGTCCGGAGAATATTGCGACCTATGCGACCAAAACCGTTGATGCCTACCTTCACCGCCATTGCTTATTGCCCTCCTGAGGATTATTCCAACCCGGTAATCAATTCTTGCAAACTTCCGGCACAAGCGCCTGTCGACCTTAGCCTGCGCGCATACAGTGGTCACAAGCTTCGCGCCTGAACTCTTGGCCACGAACTGCGTGCCATGGGGATCAAAACTTGCTGGGATTAAAGAAGTCCAAAGATTATGCGGCGTAGCTTTGAGTGTCAAGCGCGCATCTCATTGGGGTTTAGTTGAAGAATCGTTACTGCAATTGATCGTTCAAAGGCCGGAGGCAAGGGGTCGCCGGATGGGATCTTTATGAAACCGGGATGCACCCAATAGCGTAGTAAAGACTTGATCGCACGGGACTATTTTGCTAACAGTTCGTATCATTTGCCTCCGTTAACTTAAAGCACTACTGAAGGAGTCGGTTTAATGTTGATTCGTCGGCCTCGAAATTTGTTCGCTGCGCTACTTACTTGCGCGCTGCTTGTTGTTGCTGCGGGAGCAGCACTCGGGCAAACGCCCGGACCCAGTCCCAGACCAGCTTCGCCAACGCGGGCACCAGGTACCCAAACGCAGAACCCGACACAGGCTCCCGGTACGGATCGCCCAGCGCCACAAGCGCCACCGGGTGCACCCAGGGTTCCGGGTGTGACCCCGACAACTCCGCAGTCACCTACCGCAGCGCCTTCGCCTACGCCGCCCGTATCGCCCACGGATCTACCCCCGGGATCGCAAACGATTGAAACGCCGCTGGTCGAGCCGACCGATCCGAAGTTTCCGCTTCAGGAGCAGCGTCCGCTTCCGCCGATGCCTAACATGACGCGACTTGGCGTCACTGGCGACAACACCATCCCTCTGTCACTCAATGACGCGATCAAGCGCGCGCTCGAGAACAACAACGAAATTGAAGTGGCGCGCGACGACGTCCGCTTTGCCGAGACACAGCTGCGTTCACTCGAGGGAATCTTCGACCCTATTTTTGGCCTAACGCCGCAGATCGATAAGAGGATCACTCCCCAGCAAAGTTCGCTGGGCGGCTCAGGTAGTTCTGGTACAACCACGAGCACGACATACACGTTAACGCCATCAGTTAATAAGCAATTCAGCCGCGGTGGTGGAAACTACAACCTAAATTTTGAGAACAACCACACCAACAGCAGTAACACTTTCAACCGCATCAATCCGTTTTACTCGTCGAATCTGTCGTTGACGTTTACGCAGCCGCTGCTACGCAATCGATCGATCGATAACAACCGGCGCCAAATTCGGATTCAGAAGAAACGCCTGGAGCAGTCAGACGCAGACTTTCGTCAACGCACAATCGAAATTATCGCGCAGGTACAGCGCGCTTACTGGGAACTCGGCTTCGCTTTGCGCGATCAGCAAAATCAACTCGCCAATCTGAACTTGTCGCGCGAGAACCTTCGTCGCGTCGAGGCGCAGATTGCGGTGGGAACTAAAGCTCCCCTGGAACGTGCCGAGGTGCAAACGGAACTGGCCAACCGCGAGTCAGCATTGCTGGTTTCAGTCCAGAACGTTTCCATCGCCGAGAACAATTTGAAGCAGCTGATGTTTAAGGACTCGAGCACGCCGGAATGGTCGGCCCAGTTAACCCCAACTGATACGCCAACGTTTGACACCACGCCGGTCAACCTTACCGACGCGCTGAAAGAGGCTCGCGACAATCGACCGGAGCTGCGCAGGTTGCGTTTGCAAAGCGACATCAACAAGATCGATATCCAGTATTTCAAGAATCAAACCAGGCCGCAGATCGATATCCAATCGACATTGGCTACCACCGGACTTGCCGGCAAAGACGTTTCCGGTTCCCCCGCAGTCGGAACTCCCATTCCGCTGATCGATGGCGACCCGGCGCGGGATCCTGATGCTTTTCTGTTACAGCAGATTCGCGATATTCAGACCCGAGCAATGTTTCCGCTGGCCGTGGTTCCCTCGAACCTTTCGCTAGGTGGGCCACCCGCTGATCTGATTGGTGGTTTTGGTAAAGACTTGAGCAATCTTTTCAGTTTCAAGACTCGCAACGTCACGGTGGGACTTTCGATTCAGATACCGTTCAAGAACAAGACCGCCGAAGCGAATCTCGCCGGTGCGCGAATCCAAACCGAGCAGCTCGAAGCGTCGCTTCGATCGCAGGACCAGGCCATTGAGGTCGACGTGCGAAACTCCGCTCAGGCAGTGGAAACTTCGCGACGCCGGGTACTGGCCGCACGAGAAGCGCGAGCCAATGCCGAGTTGCAGCTCGAAGGCGAGCAGCGGCTCTACCAGGTGGGGCGATCGACTACGTTTATTCTGTTCCAGCGTGAAAACGCGCTGACCAATGCCAAGAACCTCGAACTGCGCGCCGAAACGGATTACAACAAAGCGCTTGCCGATCTACAGCGTGCAACGTCCACAACGCTACGCGCCAACAACGTGATCGTCGATACACCGACTCCGTAAGGCCACCGCGGCGATCCTGCCGCAGTTTGTATTCCTGAGAAGCGCCATATGCATCACTTGCACTTGGCGCTTTTCCTTTGTAACGCAAACTGTTAGTTTGCGGTCTTAACGGCTCGCTCTGGATTGCCTTCTGTTCAACGTCGCCTGATAGTTGCATTGCGCAAACTGGCTCTTGGCGTTACCCAATGTCCTAATGAAGATCTCCGCCACCATCATCACTCTCAACGAAGCTGCGAATATTCGTGCGGCCTGTGAGTCCGTGGCATGGGCTGACGAAATTATCGTCGTTGATTCGGGATCCACTGACGAGACTTGTGAAATCGCGGCGAGCAGCGGCGCAAAAATAATCAAGAATGAGTGGCCGGGCTTTGCCGCGCAAAAGCAGTATGCCGTCGATCAGGCTCAGCACGAATGGATATTCAGCCTGGATGCAGACGAACGGGTTTCCCCTGAACTCGCAAAGACAATCGCTGAGTTGAGAGAGATGCAGGAGGCGAAATTAGCTGACGGATACTTGATTGCGCGTCGTTCTTGTTATCAGGGGCGGTGGATCAAGGGTGGCGGTTGGTATCCCGATTGGCAGTTGCGTTTGTTTCGGAAAGCAGCAGGAGGCTGGGCGCCGCGGCTGATTCATGAATCGGTAAAGATGAAGTCGGGGGCTCGCATTGAAAAGTTAAGCGCTGATATTCTTCATTACAGCGTTCGTGATGCGGGACATCATCATCGGATGATTGGCGAACGTTATGCTCCACTTGCAGCCCAACAAATGCTGTCGGAGGGCAAGACTACATCGGCGATCAAGATCGCGGTTGCCGCGCCCTCAGCCTTCGTTCGCAGTTTTATCCTGAAAGGCGGTTTCCGGGATGGCGTGGCCGGGCTAAGCATCGCCAGCTTTGCAGCGCATCACGCATTTCTCAAGCATCTGCTCCTTTGGGAGAAACAGAGGAAGCAGTGAGCAGTGGGCAGTGGGCAGTGGGCAGTGGGCAGTGGGCAGTGGGCAGTGGGCAGTGGGCAGTGGGCAGTGGGCAGTGGGCAGTGGGCAGTGGGCAGTGGGCAGTGGTCGTACGTAATACTTGCGAACTAGTTCCCTGCCGACCGCAGTCTGCAGTCTGCAGTCTGCAGTCTGCCGACTGGCCACTGACCACCGGCCACTGATCACTATCAGTGCCCCCCGCCCACCGCATAAGCTACAATGCCTCGCGATGATTCTTTCCCCGGCCACAGTCATTCCTGACCTAAACCTGATTCCTCTGCCATTCATCTGCGTATTCATCGGCGTGTTCGGTGCGATCATCGGTAGCTTTTTGAACGTCGTCATCCACCGGCTGCCCCGCGAGGAATCAATCGTCTTTCCAAACTCGCGCTGTCCATCCTGCGAAACACCTATCGCTTTCTACGACAACGTGCCGGTGTTGAGTTACGTGTTGCTTGGCGGACGTTGTCGCTCTTGCAAAGTTCATATCTCCGCGCGTTATCCCGCGGTTGAAGCGTTAACTGGTCTACTCTGGGCCGCGGTTGTCTGGCGCGACGGTCTAACTTTCCCACTTCCGTTTGACCTGGTATTTGTCACAGCCATCGTCGCCTTAATCTTCATAGACGCTGAGCACATGATTTTGCCTAACGCGATCACTTATCCGGGCATTGTCTTTGCAGTAATCGCGCGCCTCGCAATTCCCTGGTTGACAGGCACTCCACATTTCGACGACTTGCCGATGCTTTTGAATGGTGCGCTCTCGGGAATGCCCGTCTGGGCAGCATCGCTCATCGGTGCGGTGATTGGTGCTTTAGTTGGTGGCGGTTCGCTGTGGCTGATGGGTTGGGCCTGGCAAAGACTACGCGGCGTCGAAGCGATGGGACTGGGCGACGTGAAGATGATGTTCATGGTGGGCGCTTATCTCGGTTGGCGGCTGACGATTCTCAACATTTTCTTTGGTGCACTTTCAGGATCTGTGATTGGTATTCTCCTCACGCTGCGCGCGGGCCGGCGCGACTTGCAGAGTCTAATGCCTTATGGTGTCTATCTGGGGATTGGTTCAATCGTAGCGCTGTTCTTCGGCTCCAGGATCATCAACTGGTATCTTGGTTTCTATTGATGATTTATTCATCACACGCAAGTCACCATCCAACGCTCTTCTGATGCGCGGAAACCGTTATCAATTCGGACTGACTCTGCTAACCGGATTCTTTCTGCTGGCGACGCTCTTCGCCGTCCTTCTTTACGCGTTTACACCGACAACTCCGGCGACCCGCGGTCCGCTATTGCTGGCCGCCTTCGTGGCGATTCTGCTCGGCAGTCTCGTTTGCATTCTTTTCCTCCTGCGCTGGCTGCTGCGTCCCTATCGCCAACTCGTCGGTGAAGCCGAGAAAGCCTCGCGCGGCGTGACAACTTATAAGTCGAAAGACGAAGGCGAGTTTGTACTCGAGACGTTTCAGTCGGTAGTAGCGCAGTTGCAGCAACAACGGAAGGCTCTCGAACAGTTGAGCGCGCAGGCCAGCAAGCGCGCTGATTCGGCCGAGCGGTTCAGCGAACGCATCGTGGCGAGCGTGCCCTCGGGACTGATCGCTTTTGATGGGAGCGGGCGTTCGATGGTTATCAACGCTCCCGGCCGAGCCTTGCTTGAGGTAGATGGCGCGGCGCTGGGCCAACCCGTCGCGTCGTTGCTTAAGGGTATTCCTCATCTCGCCGAATTGGTTGAAGACTGCCTGAAGACCGGCAAACTTTACCGTCGTGAGGAAATCGAAGCGTTCACTTCCGACAATCATCCGCGCAAGCTTGGTGCGACTGTCGCACCCATTGACCTCGCCGGCGGCGAAGGACAACGAGGCGCGGTGTGCATGTTGACCGACATCACTGAAGTCACACACCTGCGCGAGCAAGTGGCGCTGAAGAAGAACCTGGAGAGCCTCGGCGAAATGTCAGCCGGCCTGGCCCATGAATTCAAGAATGCTATCGCTACACTCCACGGCTATGTGCAGCTACTGCAAAACCTGGAGATGAACGAGACGGGACGCACCGCCGCCTCATCGCTCTTGAATGAAGTAAGAAACCTTTCGGAGATGGTCACATCGTTTCTAAATTTCGCGCGACCGCAACCGCTCCAGCTTGATGAAGTTTCCCTTAACGAACTAATTGACGACTGCGCCGCGGAGCTCGCGCCGGTTTTCAAGGACCGTCGACTAGAGTTGTTAATTGAGGGCAGCGCAGGCACGTCGCCTCCAGATCGCGCCATTCACATCCGCGCCGATGAGCGCATGCTCCGCCAGGCGCTCCTCAACCTAATCCGCAACGCTGCGGAAGCTATCCTCGACGACGGAATTGAACGTCGCGTGACGGTTCAAGTTTCAAGTGAACGAGATCAGGCGAAACGACAGTGGGCGCTGGTTGAAATCACTGATACCGGAGTCGGAATTCCGCCCGCGGATCTGCAGAGAATCTTCATTCCGTTTTTTACAACCAAGCCAACAGGTCACGGCGTCGGGCTCGCACTTGCGCATCGCGTAATTACACAACACGGCGGCACACTCGCGGCGGCCAATTCATCAAACGGCGGCGCAATCTTTACGCTCCGGCTGCCAGCCTAGCCACTGTTCGACAAACTTCAGTTTGTCGACGATGGTTCTCGACTGCCGACACTTGTTTCTCGACTGTCAGCGGCCGTTGCGCGACTGTCAGTGCCCTTTGCTCGACTGTCAGCGCCTTCCGGAACGCAATGAGCGGCCGATATTAATGCAATTAGCGGTATGGAGTGGTCGGGGCACGGCATGCCCTGCCCCTACGGCTCCAACGAGGCCCTCTGAATTAGGATTGCCGTTAATTTGCCGCTGGAGTCAGCGTGAGCAGGGCAATTTCCGGCGGCACTCGAAAGCGAACCGGAAACACGCTCGTCCCAATCCCGGTGGTGACAAACAGGTGCTTTCCATTCTCCTGGATGTGGCCGGCGGCGTATCTCTGGCCAAATTCCGAGGGCACGATCCGGCGCCCCAGAATCGGCAGGTTCACCTGACCGCCGTGAGTATGTCCGGCCAGTGTTAGCAGAAAGGCGGGCGGAAATCGCTGAATGATATCTGGATTGTGCGTGAGAGCGATCGCCGGTTCCCCGTTCGGAATTCTCTTCGACGTGCCAGCAATGTCATCAGTGAGGCTCCAGGCGTCGGCAATCCCCACCAGCCAAAACGCGGTCCCATTTTTCTCGAGGCGCACCACGTCGTTATCAACTATGCGGACTCCACGGCGTTCGAAGGCGGCGCGGACGCGAGTCAGGTCAAACCACCAATCGTGATTCCCCAACACGGCATAGACGCCGAGCGGCGCTCTTAGACTCTTGAGCGCCTCTCCGATCTTCTCGGGGGGCATCTGGGTAGAGTGCCAACTGTCGCGCACCATGTAGTCGCCAAGCAAAACAATCACGTCTGGTTTCAGCGCGTTGGTCCGCTCAACAATTAGTTTGAGTTTGTCCTCGTCAATGAATGGCGAGCCGGCGTGAATATCTGAGAGCGCCGCTATTCGGAGTCCATCAAGGCTGGCGGGCCATGCGGACATGGCGATCGTCTCTTCGTGAACCACGAGACGATTAGGTTCAAAGACGAAAGCCCAGAGGCCGAGGAAACCAAACGGCGCGATGAGGATCGCGGCGGTGATCAATCGTCGTCTACGAGTGGAAGTCAATCGGATTCCCGAATCAGTGTAACGCAAACTCTTAGTTTGCAATCGCCGCCATTGGTCCGCAAGCCGGAACCGCAAACTGATAGTTTGCCTTACAGATTCATTTTCATTTCACAATCTCAAAGTCGATCCAGCGCATGCTCGTACCATATTTTCCCTTGGCATTGCCATCGATGACGATGGTTTGCAAAACGTACTCACCTTCGTCTAATCCGCCAAGTTGCAAACTGCCTTCACCTAACAGGCGTTTCAAATCGGTTTGGCCCCCGACGTCATAGGGAGTTTTTTTACCCGCGAAAAGCTCTTTGCCGTTGCGATAGAGTTTGATTTGTGTTGTCAGCCTCGGCGGCGCGCCGGCTTTTGTCGTCGCATTGAAGATCGAATACGCATACTGCAGCACGTCGCCTGCGCGAAAACGGCGCAACGCCGCTTGGGTGAGCACGCTATTTCCCGTAGTATCCGCTGCTGACAGTTTGTCCTCGTGGTCGCCCCCTGGCTGTTCATTCGGATTAAAACTACTTAAAGCTATTCCGGAAAGCATCAACCTCTCCTGCTTGAGGTCCGGCACGACTATGAATTGACTTGCGGTGCCAACCTTTTCTGACTTGTCGTCTCGCACCGCCACTCTCAATTGATAGGGACCGGCTTTCTTGACCGGAAGATCAAGTGAATAAACAAAGCCGCTGTTGAGGGCCCGTTCGTAAAGTTTGCCGGAGAGCGTGATGGTGTGCGTCTCGCCGACTGAATCCACTACCTTGCCATTGTCGCCAAAGGTGTAGGCTGCGATGCTGATTACAGCCTCTTTCATATCGCCTGGCTTGTCGACAAAGCTTAAACCCTTCGCGGGAACATGCACGAGGGTTCGCATGAAAGAACCGGCTTTCGGATCGTTTGCGAAAAGCGGTGTAAGGCGCAGGCTAATGCCGTCAGAAGCAAAAGGCGACGTCAACGCACGCAGCATCTTCTGTTGAGGCGAGCTCGCAACGGGCTGCACTGCTTCGTCTTTAACACCAAAGAAACCACTCCGGTATCTGACTTTCAACCCACTTCCTTTGACTTTGATTTTGAGTTGATTGAAGCGGTCGGCAACATCGTCAAACAACGACGCATCGGGCTGGTAGCCAATCAGGTAGTAACTTTGTTGGTCGTCTAATACCTTTCTAATTCCGCCCGCAATATCATTGGTATTGTAAACGGCAAAGCCACCTGCCTGTTCCGCCAGATACATCATCCCTTCCTGTGAAGCGTGAAAAGCGTTCAGTTTCTTCGGCACCGCTATCGAGATTAGGCTGCTGTTCAGTTGCTTGGGCAACGGGGTAGCGGCAATAGGACCAGCAAGGATTTCAGCCGCACTTAAATCTTTGGCTACCAGCCCCCTTGCATCCATGGTGTAGATAACCACGCCAGATCGGTTGGCAGTATCCACGAGCCGTTTAACCGACTCACGAATGGCCACCTGTTCCAGCGCAAATCCCTCCGAAAAAAGCATCACCGCTTTGCGTCCCGGCAGATCGCGCATGCCTTTTATGACAAAGTTGGTGGCTGTTAAGGCAGGACTGGCCAAACGGTTTTCAAGGAGCATGCGCACGCCCTCATCGCCCTTGATGGTTCGATCCTCTTCCGCTAATTGCGGCATGAGCTCTTTGAGGTAGTTTACGTCCCCTCCCATGTCTAGACACCTGCCTATTGAGGGATTGAACCTGACTCGTTCGATCGCCGCATAGACCTGCTGACGGTCAGATGTAAATTGTTGGAGCGCCCCAATGCTGCTACCCACACGCACGATGGCTACCAGATCGCCCTCCTGCATCTGCTCGTCAGCGAACTTTTTCAGCGCGCTTTGGACGTAGGGCATGTTTTGGCAGTCAATAGCGAAGTCGTCGATAACAAGCGCGACTGTTCTCTTGACCTGATTCGGGCGGAGTACAACAGGCGGCACCGGTGCCACGCTTCCGGCTGTCTTGTTAAGGACGGCCTTGTTGTCGGCAAGAGCGGAGCGCGCAGCGGGTTGTAGATCGAGGTTAACCAAAGAAAACGCGGTAATGGGCTGAGGCTTGCCGTTAACGCGTATCTCGAAATCCTCCTGCTTCAAATCCTTGACCAAATTACCTTTCGAATCGGTAACTACCACGTCGATCTGAATCAGGTTCGTTGTGACCCGTACCACGGCATCGTCGTCCGCAGGCTTAGTGTTTGGCGGAGTGGGCGCGGGCGTTTGAGCATGAATGCTTAGAGGCGCCAAGGCGAGGGCGACGAGAAATATCAAGCCAAGTTTTCGTGTCATTGCGAAATCCAATCAGACATCGGGATAGGAAGGACGGGGAGAGGCCCTGATATTAACTGAGCCCCTAGCAATTGTCACTGACAACGAATAACAGGGTATTGATGCAGTTTGTCGCAATCAGATATATCCCTTCGCGAAACTTTACTGCTCGCTTTGCGAAACATTGCGCACTTTGCGGTAAAGCCAGCAAGACCAAGCAAAAGCGCAAAGGTCGCAAAGCCAGACGCAAAGTTTCGCGAAGGAATGTATCTGAGAACCTAAAGGAAGAGTTCGTTACATCGCACTTGGAAAGTATTCTCGCCAGCGTCGATCAACAAGTTCACCAATGTCCTCGCGCACGATCAGTTCCGCCGGAAATCCAGGCTTGGTCCGCGCATCGATCACGATGGGGCCACGATACGCAAGATGATGGCGCACAACCTTTGACTCCGCGGCGTAGATGTCTGCCGCCGGTTCGAAACGCGTCCACGTGGACCAGAGAAAACCTGGCGACGAACGAGCTACATCGGCATCATCGTGCAACACGACCATCGGCCATTCGGCGATAAGATTGTCGCCAGTCAGACGTGCAGCCAGTTCCGGATCGTCTGCATAAGACGCACCGGACATCACTAAACATCCACCGCAAAACACCTCGGCTTTCGCAATTCCCTGCGGGAGTTCACCATTAAACTCTCGCGGCAATTCGCGCACGGCGTCACCCAGTCCGAGCATGATCGCCTTGCTTCCTTCGTTAACCTTGCCGCTGGTGTAATCGAGCGTATCCATCGAAACGTTTGAGAAAATAAACAGATCGGTCTCGGGATTGAAGCGCGCCAGGATGTGCTCGAACAACGCGGGAAAGTCGTTCAGGTTCTGCGGCTGGTCGGTAAGCAGGAGAAACTTGGTGAGCGAAAGCTGGCCCTCGCCGAGAATGCGAAAACCTGAGACGAGCGCCTCGCGGGCATAACGCTCTTTCACCACCGCCGCGCAGAGTGAGTGGAATCCCGTTTCACCGTAGGTCCACAAATCGCGAACGCCGGGCATCACGAGGGGAAAGAGCGGTGACAGTAGCTGTTGAAGGTAGTCGCCGATGAAGAAGTCTTCCTGGCGCGGCTTGCCAACCACTGTGGCGGGATAAATCGCATCACGGCGGTGGAAGACGGTGTCAACTTCAAGCACCGGATACTCATGCTCGAGCGAGTAGTAGCCGTAGTGATCACCGAAAGGTCCTTCAAGCCGGCGTTTGTGCGGCGGAGCGTGGCCAACCAAAACGAATTCGGCCTCGGCGGCAAGACGATGCGGATGCGCGCTCGGATTTTTCGTCAGCTTTAGCTTTTCGCCAGCTAGCAAGGAAGCGAGCATCAGCTCGGGGACGTCTTCAGGCAAAGGTGCGATCGCGGCGAGAATCAATGCCGGTGGTCCGCCAAGAATCACCGAGACCGGCAACGACTGTCCCAAGCGTTCGGCTTCGTTGTAATGAAAGCCGCCGCCTTTTTGAATTTGCCAGTGCAGGCCGGTGGTGTGCGCGTCGTAGACCTGCATCCGGTAGATTCCCAGGTTGTGCTTTTTGGTGACCGGATTCTCGGTGTACACGAGCGGGAGGGTGATGAAGGGCCCGCCGTCTTCCTGCCAGGTCGTTATCACGGGCAACTGATCAAGCCGCGCCGGCTGATCCTTCACTTGCAGGATAGGGGCGCGAGTAGTGTTCCTGGTTCCAAGTCGTAACAGATCCCTGCCAAGGCTGCGGTGTTTCCAAAGTTCAGATGGGCGCGGCGGTAATAATGATTCCGCGACCTGGACCAGCTCGCGCACAATCGCTTCGGGCTTTGGTCCAAAGGCCAACTCGATCCGGCGTTTGGTTCCGAAGAGATTTGTTACTACGGGATAGCGGCTTCCCTTTACTCGCTTGAACAGCAACGCCGGCCCTTCGCGGTCGATTACTCGGCGGTGAACTTCAGCGAGCTCCAGATACGGATCTACCTCCGCTTCGACGGTAACGATCTCATTTTCCCTGGTTAGCAGATCGAGAAATGTGCGGAGGTTGGGGTGCATGCTAGGGAGAGTGAGTATAACGCGGCTGCGTTTAGGAGACTACCGACGTATTTCGTCCATCATCTGCATGCGGCTTTGCCGCTTTCCATGCGGTAAGGCTCTGCCCTACCGACTATTCGCAACTTTGAATTGAGGCTATGCTTCCAGCTTTAGGCTCAGCCTCGAACAATTAAACTTGCATCGGTAAGGCACATCCCCACCGCACGGAATGCGACGCAGCCGCTCGTTAGTTCGTCGGCTGCTTTTTCTTCAAGAGCGCAGTGTTCAAATCCAGCTCGGCCATGGGAATCACTTCCACCTGCGGATACTGCTTCTTCAGCTCCGGCAGAAACTCCTTCGCGTTTCCGACGATGATAATGTTTGTTTCTTTTGCGCCAAGCTTCGCCCCGGCAAACCGCTGAAGGTCGGCTGCTGTGATCGCCTGCACGTTTCCGAGGTAATCGATTAATTTCTTCGAAGTTAATGCCGTGGAGCGCGAGTGAACCAACCTGGTTAACCAGCCCCGCGGCCGTTTCCAAATTTCGGGCAAAGTTTCCGGCAACCACTGCCTTGCGCGGAACAATTTCAACATCCGGAACGGACTCGGTCGCAAGCCTCGAAATTTCGCGCATCAACAGATCAGCGACCACCGCCGCCGAGGTGTTTTTCGTTTGCGTCGAAGCCGAGAATGGTCCAACTTCGCGGCGCGCATCGAGCGTGCTTCCGGCCCCATAGCTCAAGCCGCGCTTGATGCGGATCTCCTGATTCAGCCGGCCCGAATAACCACTCAAAACTGAGTTTGCCACGATGCCCGTAAAGTAGTCCGGATCGCGGCGCGTGATCCCAGTACGTGCAACAAGCACGGCGGCCTGGCCCGCGTCAGGTTTATCAACCACGATGACCCGCGGTCCGTTTGATGTGTTGAGCTTGGCGGTAAAGGCAGGAGGCAATGGACTGTCGGGCTTTTTCCAGTCGCCGAAATACTGCGCGGCGAGACGGAAGGCGCTCGCAGTTTCGATGTCGCCGCCCAAAATCAGAATCGCGTTGTCCGGACGATAATACCTGCCATGAAACTGCACAATACTGTTCCGGTTGATGCGCGTGATTGACTCAGTAGTGCCGGACAGCGGCTTTGCGTAGGGCGTATCGCCGAAGACAACCCGCGACGCGACGTATTGCGCAATTGCACTCGGTTCACCCAGTTCAACCGTCAGGTCGTCAATCGTTTGCTGCCGCAATCGTTCGATCTCGTCTTCCTTGAACGTCGGCCGTCGCACGACGTCCGAAAGAATCTCGAGCGCCGGGCTAATCTTCGATGAGATAACGTTCACACCCACTCGGGTCGAGTCCCAACGCGCCGACGACTCGAGCGACCCGCCCAGGGCTTCGACAGCTTCGGCGATGTCGGTCGCGGAACGTTTTTCGGTGCCTTTACTGATCAGGTCGGCGACCATGTTGCTGAGTCCGGCAAGTTCAATCGGATCCGCCTCGGCGCCGTTTTTGATCAACAACTGACCCGATACGAGCGGTGCTCCGGCCCGTTTAATAACGACTACGCGCAGGCCGTTAGCCAGCGTTTTCTCTACGGGCTTTGGAAATTGAACGGAGCGCGGCTGAGCCGGAGGAGGCGGCGTGGCCTGCGGCGTTTGCGCCTTAATTTCATATGCGCACAGTGCCGATCCAAACGAGATCGTCAGGAGCGCTATCGCGAAACGCAATCCTTCAGTGCGCATTTTTTTTCACCTCTTCGTCAGCTATAAAATTGTAGGTGATTAGCCCTACCACCTGTACCGGCCTTCCGTTCACCAATTCAGGGCTGAATTTCGCTCCCAGCGCAGCGTCTACTGCAGCTGCTTGAAGCACTTTTGGGCCACTAATTCCTTTTGCCTTAATCACGTTACCTTTCTCATCAATCGTGACCTCCACGATCACTTTCCCGCTCGGTCGTTTCTTCTTACCCTCACTGGAGGGCGCCGCAGCTTTCGCCCCAGCGTCTTTCACTTCCACTACCGGCGCGCGCATTTCGGTCGTTCTTGCTACCTCAACCGCGGTTGGTAGTGTTTCGAACTTAGGTGCAACTAACGTAGCGGTGGGGTTCGCGGCTTCAGGCAGATAGGTAATTACCAACCGGTTCGCGTCGGTAAAATATTTCTTCATAACACGCTGCACGTCCGCAGCCGTAACTGATTGGAGTTTGCCCAAATCAGTGTTAACGCGATTCGGGTCGCCCAGTAGCACTGCGGCTGAACCCAGCGCCAGAGCTTTGCCGTTGCTGGTTTCGCGCTGGCGCAGTTCGTTAGTGACTAGTTGGTTCTTGGCTTTGTCGAGCTCAGCGGCAGTCACCGGGGCGTCCTGCATCTTCTTAATCTCTGCGAGGAGCGCGCGCTCGCCTTCTTCAGGCTTCTTTCCGCTTGCCAGGATCACGTTGAAATAGAACAGACCGAGGTCTTCGCGCAGATCAGGTATCGCGTCAGCGCTTTGGGCTACCTGCTGATCGTAGATGAGTGATTGATAAAGCCGTGATGATTCCCCTTCTGAAAGAATTGTCGCCGCCACGCGCAATGGCTCAGCGTCGGCGTTGCGCTCGGGAGCCGTCAGGTAGGTGAATGCGATTGCCGGCAACGGAACGTTCGCCGCGCGATGCGTAATTCTTTTTTCAGCTTTGCGGTCAGGCTCCTTGATGCTTACTCGGGGCAGGGCGGTCGCAGGCTTCGGGATTGGGGCGAGATATTTATCTACCCAGGCGTTTAGTTGCTTTGGATCAAAATCGCCGGCAACCACCAGCGTCGCATTGTCGGGACGATAATAAGTCTTGTGAAAGGCGCGAACATCCTCGAGTGAAGCTGCGTCGAGATCCTCGATGCTGCCGATGGTGGACCGTTTGTAAGGATGATTCGCGAACGACTGTTGTTCAATCAGATACTCGAGCATTCCGTAAGGAGGCGCGAGGTAGCTCTGCCGAAACTCTTCCTGGACCACGCTTCGTTCCGACTTGAAATTCGGCTCGTCAACGGTCAACCCGGAAAGCCGATCGGCTTCGGCCCAAAGCAGGGTTTCCAAATAGTGTGATGGAACTACCTCGTAGTAAACCGTCACGTCGGGATTCGTAAAGGCATTGTTGAAGCCGCCAACGTCTTCGGTTAAACGGTCCATCATTTCCGATTTCATGTTTTTGGTCGCTTTGAACATGATGTGCTCAAAGAGATGGGCGAAACCGCTACGGCCCGTTGGATCGTCTTTCGAGCCTACGTGATACCAAACCTGAATAGCGACCGTAGGACTCGAATTGTCCACGGCGCTCAACACTCGCATGCCGTTTGGCAACGTTCGATCCTGAAACTTGATCTTCGGCATGCTCTGCGCTTTTACCATTGACGAAAAGGCGAGCGAGACCAACAACAACACAAGGATTGAACCAGCTTTCGACTTTCGAAATTTCATTGTTGACTCCAAAACTAAGGGTGGGACGGCAGGTTATTGGGCTTCCTCGGTGGTTGCTCAGTGCTCTCTTGTGTCTCTAGTGTTGAATCTTTCTTAGCGTTCGTTCACCGCAGAGAACACAGAGGCTGCACAGAGGGCTAATCAGAAATCACCAGCGGGACTTTCGACAATTCCAACCTCATAAGCGTCAATCGAAGTCCAATGGGTTGCGATACGGTTTGTCTTTGTCCTTCTCGGCCCGCTTCATGGCTTCCTGAAACTTCTCTTCCAAAATTCGATCGCGATCCTTCATTGAGTTGAGTTCCTGCGCAAAGATTTGTTCGCGCACCTGCTTCTGCTTGTCGAGCCCTTTCACCATCTCGTCAAACGACGCGAGTGGCTTACTCTTTTCGTCGTGTGAGATGATCGAGCCCGTTTGGGAATCGACAGTCAACGTCGCTTCGCAGCAGGGACAAATGATGGTAAATCGGGCTGTGTCTGCCATGGCCGGCTCCTTAGGCAACTCTTAAAGTCAGGGGTGACAAGCGAGAGTATAGCATCCTACTGCAGTGGTCTCACGGAGCGCTCGGATATTTACACGCAGAGCGGTTTGAAGGCGCACATGCTAAAAAGGGGCGGCGCCATCGCCTCCCCTCTAGTCAAACTACCGGCCCTCGTTACGGCGTGACTGCCTTCTTGATCGCTGACCCAGTCTTCTTGGCGCCCTCTACAGTTTTTTCGCCAACTTTCTTTGCGCCCTCGCCAACCTTCTTGGCCCCGGAGACTGTTTTATCCCCTGCGTCTTCAAGCTTATCGCCGGCTTCAGCTACGCCTTCTTTAGACTTGTCCGCAACCCAACCAGCAGCATCGGCAATCTTGTCGCCGGTTACCTCCAGCGCATCGCCAACGTCGTTAACTTCCTTCGTTTCACCCGTCCCAGAATACGCTCGCACTGTGCGGCGACCATCAGGTGTGGTTGTCACCACGACGCGCGACACGCGCGGATTGTTACCGAAGACCCTGGTCTCCGTCTTCACACCGCTGGCATCAGTCGTGGTGGTTATCACAGAACCATCAGCGGCGGTGCGACTAGTGGTTTGGGCGACGACCGCATTGGTGTTTGCATTGACATTCGCATTCTCTGTTGTACTGCACCCTGACGCGGCCACAGTCAGCATGCCAATCGCAAGAACCATCAAGAGCTTATTATTCACGTTAGATCCTCCAGATTTGATTTCCGTTTGACTGGTCAAATTGGCAAGCAACGTGCCCAAGCCAAATTGTGAATAAGCCAGTGCAGATGGGCCAAACGTTTGAATATTTTCTAAACGGCAGATAAAAGCATACGGCGCCGACTGGTGGGCGTTCAGTTACCATACAACCAGGCCTACGCTGCAGACTCCGGATTTCCCGTGCAAAGCCGCTGAAATTTGTCCACGCGCGGCGCTTTTTAGGCTAATATCCCCCGCAGCATTCCAGCAGATCAGTTATTCTTCGAAGGAGCATCACAATGGATCATCCTCGTTTTCCGGCCCTGGCTCTTCAGGCAGTCGAAACCGACAATTCAATGGTGATAATCATCATTGCGGTTCTGGTCATTCTATTTTTTATCGTCGCGATCGTGGTCATCGGTTTGGCCATCTTTTTCATTTCCCGCAAGCGAAAGAAAGCGCAGGTCGAGTCGGCGTTTTCGGCGGCGAGTTCTCCGGGCCAGTCACCCTATGCTGAAATGCCACAGCCTGAGCCGGCAGTGGAACTACCTCCCATCGAAGCTCCAACTTACGCTGAGCCTCTACCCGTCGAACCGGAATCAGACAACATGCCGGTCACGTCATCTCCTGATGTTGCTTCGCCCCCGGCCGTCGAAGAACTGGAGTTTGATCCTACGAGAACAGTGGCGATTATTCGTCAGGAGGAAGCGGTCACCATCGACTACGGTTCGATCAAGTTTACTTCAGGAGTTTTGGCAGGTGAGCGTTTTCCAGTCGACCCGGAAGGCGTTTACATCGGTCGAGAAAGTTCGCTGGCGCAGATCGTCGTTTCAGATCCCAGAATCTCGAAACGCCATTTGTGGATAGGAGTTAAAGACGGTCAGGTAAAGATTGTTGATGAGGGCTCACGCAACGGCACCTTCGTTAACGATCCGAAATCAGAGCGCGTGACGGAAGCGACTTTGAAAGCCGGTGACACTGTGATCATGGGTGAGTCGGACGTCGCGCGATTTGAATACAATATGTGAAGCGCTCGTTTGAAGCACCGCCCTACTGTTCGCTCGCTGAAGTTTTTGGAGCGGGCGACGGGACTCGAACCCGCAACCCTCAGCTTGGGAAGCTGATGCGCTACCATTGCGCCACACCCGCTCAAAGAAGCGAAGGATGAAGTCGGAAGGATGAAGGATGAACGTGATCCATTCCGAAGCTTCAGAGTTCAGAAGATAGTGAAGGCTCTGGAAACTGTCAACGAACCGTAACTCGAAATTTGAGTGTCGCCACGCGCATCCCATGCGTGATCTACGGGTGGGACGCCCGTGCTACACAGGCCCGCTACTTTACATATTCTTCGATGACATCGTGCCAGCGTCCCTGCGCTTTGAGAATGAGTTCAACTACTTCCCGGATGGCGCCGCGGCCGCCTTCGGCACGCGTTACATAGTGTGCTGCCAGGAGCGTTTCCTCAGTTGCGTCGGCAACTGCCACCGCAAGCTCTGAACGTCGCATCAGTGGAATATCAGGCAGGTCGTCGCCGACAAAAGCAACCTCATCTTCGCTGATACCCGCCGCGCGAATTATTTCCTCGAAAGCTGCTCTCTTGTCCGCATTTCCTTGCCGTACAAACTGGACGCCCAATTCGCTCGCACGCCGTTGAACCGCGGGTGACGAGCGGCCGCTGATAATTCCCGACCTGAGCCCGGCGCGGTGAAACAGAGTCAGACCCAATCCGTCATGCGTATTAAAGCTCTTCTGCTCTCCGTCCTCTTCCAGGAGCCAGAGCCGGCCGTCGGTCAAGACACCATCACAATCCATCAAAAGCAGTTTGATGCGCGACGCACGACGTTCAATTGCGGAGAGGTCTTCCATATTCGTAGGACAGGCATTCCTGCCTGTCCAGGGTTAGGTTTTCATCACTCAGTTTTGTTAAAGCGGGACAGACAGGAATGTCTATCCTGCTTACCTCACTTCAAAAAGATCGATGCCTGCAAGTCGCCAGCTGCCGCCAACCCGAGCCAGAATGAGCACTGCGGTTCCCGCTTGCTGGCGTCCGAGTTCCTTTGTATCGATGCTGACGTCTGCGGTCGCCAAATTCGTGTCCAGGATTTCGGTACGCAGGACCTTCGTTTGCCAGATTTCGGGTTGGGTGCCAACCACACCGGAAATAAAGCGCACGAGTTCGCCGGACACTATGCGGCTCTCCAGCTCAACCTTCTTGCCTGAAGTGATGGACTGGTCCAACTGTGTGACAAACGCACGGATCGCCGGATCCACCTGCAACGTATTGGCTGCAGCTTCCGCGCGAATCCGACCCGCCCGGGCCGAGAGCGATGAAGCGTATTCAGCGTCGGCGCGCACGGCTTCATTGAAACGCTTGGCCGCCTCTGCCGCCTGGCCCTTCTTCAAATTGATCTCACCCAGTCCAATATTGGCCCACGCTACAGTTCCGGGGTTAGGTAAAGGATCATCTAACGCTGCCAGAAAAAGTTTTTCAGCGTCCGCATCTCGGTTCTGCCCAAGCACTGCTCGCGCGAGAATTATGCGAGCCTCCTGCATGAGCGGATTGGTAGCAAGAATCTCGCGCGCGATCGACTCCGCCTTGGCATAGTCCTGCGCGCCAAACAGCCGGGCCGCCTCACTTATACCTTCCTGTGCATCACGCGCTCGCGGCATGCGGTCGTTTGCGTAATCCAGCTGCGGATATAATTTCTCAGGATCAATTTCCAATGTGACGATCTTCGCCTGCGTTTTGAAAACGGCCTCGCCAAAATTACGTGCGGGCACTGTCACTTCCACGGACAGCTGTTCACCAGTGGCCGTAGTGGCCCTGACCGTCGTCGCCACATCGCTCGCTCCCAGGTTCCTTAAGGCCGCAAACGATTCGGCGCCACGCTGCTGCGGCACGCCAATCATCAAATCGAGATCGGTGACTTGATCCATCTGTTGCTCGAGAAGGCTTTTGATTCTTTCTCCGCCCTTTTCGACTAACAGGTTTCGAAGCGAGGCGAGGCTCATTTCTTTCCCCGGTTGAGCCATTGTTCGAATCGCGCCAAGAAAGGCCTCGCGCCCAACCTTGTGTTCAACGAGTCGCCAGACTATCGCGCCCTTATTTGGAACTGAACTGAAGTATGTCGGATCGAGCGGCGTGACTCGCGCCAACGGACCATCCTTCTTAGCCACCGTGCTGTAGGCCAGCCGCTGCCGCAAAAGCTCTTCGCCGGCGGCGTTTCGGCCAAACTGCTTTTCGATAAACAACGTGGCGAGAAAACGGGGCAAGCCGTCTCGCAACAAGCCGCCGCCTTCGCCGCGAACTGCAGACTGCCCCCCAATCCATAAACGCGAAACTGCCTCGGCGATCAGCCTCGCTGTACCCGAATCAATCTTCGCGCGTCGAAATGCTCCCGGTTCGATCAAAACGGTACCGCCTTCGCCAAAGCCCGAACCACGTCTGACTGAAATAAGCCGAATGGGCACGTCAGGACCCGGACCGAGCAACCCGGCAAAGAAGGCGCGCGCGTTAGCGGTCAACGCCACCAAAGCGTCTCCCTGCTTTTTTTCTTCTGCGGAAACTCCGCGGGGAAGAAACGCGGCGATGCCTTTCGCATCACCACTGCCTTCAAGTTTTTCCCAATCACCCTGGACGAAGAAGGGTTGCGCGCTCAACGGCTGTTCGTAGGTGGTCTGCCCCGCAGTGCTACTCTTTTCGATCCCGGAACTGAGGACGCCTGCGCCGTTAACGACTAACCGGACCGGAGCGGTATCTGCGCCGCGAACCGTGAACGGCGTGTTAGGGGCGGGATACCAGAATGAAAGTGGTAAGAACTGCGATCCGGAGGGCGAAATCGCTGCCAGTCCGGTGTTGCTCTCGACCGGCAAGCTGTAGGTCATGGTGAGAACTGCGGCGCCGCCGGCGGCAACCGATGCAGGCAGGGTGACGGTCACTCGTTGCAGGTTGCCGGAACTCTCAGGCAGCGCCCGAAACGTTGCGCTCGCGCCACCGACAGTAACCGTCTTGATGACCGCCTTCGCGTTGATGCGAAACGTGAACGAGACTCCGGAGCCACGCCCTACATTCGCAGCATTGAGGACAGCCACTGTACTCAACACTCGCTCGGCCTGCTGAATGTTTGCGGTCACATCAAAACTCGTGATCTGCCAGGCAGCTCTCGCTTCTTCCTGCGCCGCGATAGGGGTTGAACACAATCCGAGTGCGATTAGTAATAAAGGTGTTACCAGTGATCTCTTCATGACTGATTGATTGGATAGTTTTCTATGTGGGCTCGTGCCTCGCCTTGTGCACCAATTGATGAATGTCGCGCAAAATTAACAACAACGATTCCATTCGTTCAAGTGGAAGCGCATTTGGCCCATCTGACGGAGCCCTCTCGGGACACTCGTGGACTTCCATAAACACCGCGTCTACTCCACACGCTACACCTGCTCGGGCGAGCGGTTCGATGTATTCGGGTTGGCCGCCCGTTGCATGACCGAGTCCCCCTGGAAGTTGTAGCGAATGAGTCACGTCAAAAACAACCGGCACTCCAAACCCGCGCATGATCGGAAACGAACGCATGTCCACCACCAGATTATTGTAACCAAAACTTACACCGCGTTCGGTAAGCATCAACTTTTCACAACCCGCCGCGCGCGCTTTGTCTACAATGTTGCGCGCATCCTGCGGCGCGAGAAATTGTCCCTTCTTGATATTAACCGCTTTGCCCGACCGCGCCGCTTCCAAAACCAGATCCGTCTGGCGGCACAGGAATGCTGGAATCTGAAGAATATCAGCCACTTCCGAGACCGGGCCAACCTGCGATATTTCGTGCACGTCAGTGATCACCGGCACTGACAGTTCCTCTTTCACCCGCCGCAGGACATCGAGCCCCGCTTGCATCCCCAGCCCGCGAAAACTTTTTACCGATGAGCGATTGGCTTTGTCGAACGACGACTTGTAAACGAAATCCAGTCCCGCGCCGCGCGCACGAGTTGAACACTCTCGCGCCATCATCAGTGCGTGTTCTTCTGATTCGATCACGCATGGCCCAGCGATGATCGTCAGCCTGCCATCGCCAAAGGTTGCACTACCTACGTTGAATGGTTTTATCTGCGCTTCTGCCATTATCTGCCTGCGTCTAAAATGGATTTTTGAATATCTTCTTGACCCCGCTCTTAACTCTACTGCCAAGCGATTCCTTTCGCTGCGGCCGTGGCTTGACGGGTTTTCGCGCTTCTCGCTTTGGACTCGGAGAAGGAGATGGAGAAGGCGAAACCTCCAGCGCCGGAGTCGCGCTTGGATCCGGGGTTGGGCCAACCAAAGCATTGGGTCCGACAGCCGCGTTTCGCGATCTAACGACCAGCCCGGCGCCAGTCAAAAGCACCGCCGCCATAATCACCATCACCACCAGAAGTTGTTTTTTCGATTTGTAGCGAATCAGCGGCACAGAGACTTTGGGAAAGGAACGGCGGCGGCCCGGAAGTTCCGCCAGAGGGCCTGAACCGTTGCCCTCGTGCTGCGTAGAGGTGACGACCGTAAGTTCGCTGACATCAGAATTCGACGCGCGGTTCTCACGCAATCGCGAAATGTCGATGATCAGACGCCCGGACGGCGATTCAGTACCGACGCTACGCAATGCTTCAATGTTTGGCCCACTAGCTACCGCCGCGTGCTCCAGTCCCAATCGCTCCGCTGTTTCCAGTAATTCCCTGCGAAACTCGGCGGCATTTGCGGGCCGCTCCTCGGGTCTTTTTTCCAAGGCCCGCAACACAATAAGTTCTAGCGGCAGCGGGATCGACGAGACGAAATCGCGAGGACTGCGCGGTGTTTCAGAGGTGTGCTTCATCGCGATCGACAAAGGCGTTGAGCCACTGAAAGGCACCGTGCCGGTCAGCAGTTCATAAAGAATAACGCCGAGACTATAAACGTCCGCCGCCGGAGTGAGGTCGGCGCCGTCGCATTGCTCCGGCGACATGTAGCGAGGTGTGCCAATCATGGCGCCGACCTGAGTCAGCGTTTTGTGATCCTCCTCATCCACAGAATCCGCAGCCAACTTAGCGATTCCAAAATCCAGCACCTTCACAATTGCCGGCACGTCCGGATGCTGCACGATGAATATATTGGCGGGCTTCAGATCGCGATGAATGACTCCGGCTTCGTGCGCTGCCGCTACCGCCGCGGAGACCTGCAGCATTAGAGAAACCGCGCGCGCGGTATCGAGCGGCGCTTCCTTAGAAAGCACTTCGCGCAGAGTCCGTCCTTCGAGCAACTCCATTACAAGATAGACGTAGCCATCCTGCGATTGTCCAAAGTCGGTAACCGTGACAGCGTTTGTGTGCTGCAAGCGTCCTGCAGCTTTCGCCTCGCGGCGGAACCTCGTGCGCGCAGCTTCGTCTTCGACAAAGCGCGGGTTTAAAACTTTGACTGCGACCGGGCGGTCGATAAGCAGATGACGCGCGCGATAAACCGTGCCCATCCCGCCAATGCCGAGTCGGGCCTCAAGGTGATACTTTTCATCGAGGGTGTGCCCAATGAGCGGATCAACAGGCGCGTTTCCGGCCACAGTTGCGTCAGCCTGCAGCGGTGTCTGGTCTTCGGGACACACCCCCACGTCGGACGAATAGCGCCTTCCGCATGTAGGACAATGAAGCATATGAATTAATGAAGGGAGAGAACGCGAGCATTATCGCCTAAAGGTGAGCACTAGCGATAGCGAGCAACTTGCAAACCAGAAAGAGATGATCCACGAAATTCACGAACTACACCAAAAAACATCCGTCTTAGTTCGTGATACTTTCGTGGATCGTTTGTTCTCTTGTATTAATGCAGCCAATTCAATCGGCACTCGTGGCGGCAGCCCGTTCCGGAAAAACAAACTCCGGCTCGCCTGCCTTATCCATCGAGGTTTCGTTTTGCAAACGATTCTCGTAAGCCGCCCGCACAAACGATGAAAACAACGGATGCGCATTCAGCGGTTTAGATTTGTACTCAGGATGAAACTGGCAACTAAGAAACCATGGATGCTCTTCCCGCGAGAGCTCCACAATCTCGACGAATTTTCCATCAGGAGATACGCCGCTAAAAACCAAGCCAGCCTGCTCGAGTTTCTCGCGATACGCAGGATTAAACTCATAGCGATGCCGGTGTCGTTCACTGATCTCCGCGGAGCCGTAGACTTCGTGGGCCAGCGAGCCCGGGGATAGATTGCAAGGCCAGGCCCCGAGACGCATTGTGCCCCCGAGTTCATCAACACCAACGAGGTCACGAAGCTTGAAGATGATGGGATCCGGGCTGTTACTGTCAAACTCAGTCGAGTCGGCTTCTTTCAAACCGCAAACATTTTGGGCGTATTCGATACAAGCGGTTTGCATGCCGAGGCAGATGCCAAAGTAAGGCGTCTTGCTCTTGCGCGCGTAAGTGATCGCGCGAATCATTCCGGCCACTCCCCTTTTGCCAAAGCCTCCCGGCACCAGGATCGCGTCGAAGTCTCGCAGGCGCGATTCGTAATCATCGTCCATCAGCCCTTCGGATTCGATCCATTTCACACCGACGCGAAGTTTGTTTGCCACACCGCCATGCGTCAGTGCTTCGCGCAGCGACTTGTAGGAATCTTCCAGCTCCACGTATTTGCCAACAATCGCGATCGATGTTTCACCGCCAGCGGGCTCGCGCACAGTTCCTACTAAATCGCGCCACTCGGAGAGATCCGATTGCGACGCGCGTGCGCCGAAGCCCAACTGCGTAACAATTAATTCATCAAGTCCCTGCTCGTGAAACGCAAGTGGGACATCGTAAATCGTGTCGACATCCTGTGCGCTGACCACAGCCGACTCTTTAACGTTGCAGAACAGGGCGATCTTGGAACGCAGGTCGTACGATAAAGGTCGATCAGAGCGACACAAAAGAATGTCAGGAGCAATACCGATTTCCCTCAGCTCGCGTACGGAGTGTTGGGTCGGTTTGGTCTTCAGTTCCCCGGCAGCGGCTATAAATGGCACCAGCGTCACGTGCACGAATAACGTATTGCCGGCGCCTTCCTCATTCCCCATTTGACGGATTGCTTCGAGAAACGGCAGCGACTCGATGTCGCCTACGGTGCCGCCAATTTCCACAATGATACAGTCAGGGTTGTCCTTTTCCGCCACCGCGCGCACCGCGTCTTTGATTTCATTTGTAACGTGAGGAATAACCTGGATGGTCTTTCCGAGGTAATCGCCGCGACGTTCCTTTTCAATCACCGAAAGATAAATGCGCCCGGTGGTCCAGTTGTTTGCTTTGGACAACGGCGCGTGGGTAAACCTTTCGTAGTGGCCCAGGTCGAGATCTGTTTCCGCACCATCGTCAGTAACGAAAACTTCGCCATGTTGGAACGGCGACATCGTGCCGGGATCGACGTTGATGTAAGGATCGAGCTTGATTAGCGACACGCTAAGGCCTCGCGCTTCCAGCAGACATCCAATCGAAGACGCCGCCAGACCTTTTCCCAAACTGGAAACCACTCCGCCGGTTACGAAAATGTATTTAGTCATGATTGCCTTTCTGGGTTGGACAGGCATTCTGCCTGTCATTGCTCATAGCTTGACGCGGACAGACTGAAAAATCTGTCCTATTGTTTATTGCTTTTAGCGCCCGCTTCGTCGCCATCGCCTTTGGCCTGTTCCGCGTCAAAGCGACCTTCCTTAAAATCTTCCTGCGCCTCGATCGCTTTCTTCTCCGCTGGATTAAGTATCTTTTGCAGTCCGGTAAAACCAGCGCTCAGCATTCCCGGCGCTTCGTGAGCGCGCTTTTCAAACTCCTCGACGGTGATGTCGTAAGGCTTAGTCAACTGCCACAGCCCAAAGAGCGCGCACAGAATCAAGAAGCCAATCAATGCCAATGCCAATCCAGTCGCCCATAAGTTAAAGTTTCGAGTTCCGAGTTTCGAGTTTCAGGTTCGCTCGAGTTGATGAAGCAATGCTTTGAACTCGAAACTTGAAACTCGGAACTTGAAACTATTCCCTCACCCGTTGCAAATCTGCTAATGTATCAACTCCAATCGACGTCGCAGTCGCCTCAATTGCTTTGATCTTGACGCCGTGCTCGAGCGCGCGCAGTTGTTCCAGCGATTCTATCTGCTCTAATTCTCGATTGCGGCCACCCCGAAAACGCGAGCAAGACGTCACGCCGGTAGACGTAAAGCCCGGTATGTTTCCGAAACGTCGATAGCAATCCTGGTTCGTTTGCTAACGCCGCAGCCAGGCTTCCATGAGTTCTAATTGCTTCACGCGGATACGGGACCGGCGAGCGCGAGAAATAAATCGCATTCATCATTTTCGTCCACTACAATTTTCACAACATCCGGATTGACGACATCCCCAACAGATTCAATCGGCTCCCAGGTTGTCACAATGCCTGCTGCATCGCCTGGCCGTTCCGAGTCGTGTTATCATTTCGGCATCCATCATGGCTACCGCACGCTCAATGGTTTCCGGAGAGATCAGTGGCTCATCGCCCTGGAGGTTAATAATGATCTCAGCTTCGGCGATCGTCGCCGCCACTTCGGCGATTCGATCTGTGCCGCTCTGGTGGTTCGCGTCGACGTAAACATAGCTTCGAACCCCGCAGACTCCACCGCGTCGACAATTCGTTGATCATCGGTGGCCACAATCGCGCGCGCGACATTACGCGCTGCCAGGGCGCGCTCTGCTACCCAGCAAATCATTGGCTTTCCAGCGATTTCAAGCAGAGCTTTGCCCGGCAAACGAACAGAATCGTAGCGTGCGGGGATAATTGCGACTGCGCTTATTTTTGGGTTGTGCGGAGGATTTGGGCCCGTGTGATTCACGGGGTAACAGCTTACTTCGCGCGCCAGCAGGTGTCAACGCGAAGCGAAGGAAAATCAATCACGATCGAAATTAAATCTTCATTGGGACCGCGGGCGCCCTCTGGAAGTTGTAGCGAGGTCCTCAGTGCGTCGCAGCTGCGGGAGTCGTGGCGGAGGCAACGTAACTCTGCCGAGCGCGAACTACGAAGTTTGATGAACGCGTGCGCACTTTTATGTCGCGCTTCTCGCCAGACTGCACCTGGCCTTTCGGGTAATAGCCCAGACTATACTGGCGGCCAAGCTCTTCTGTAATCGCCGCGAATGCTTGCGGCACATCGGAAAGGTTCTCTGCTTTCTTCAAACGCCCGCCGGTTTTCTTTGCCAGTGCTTCAAGATAGGTTGCTCCGGCCTCATACTCTTTCCGCATTCGCGCTTCCACGTGTGCGCGAGCCTTCGGGTTAACGATCTGACGCTCAATCGCGCGGGCAAGATCCGGCAAGCGTGTTGTATTGGACTGGATAGATAACTACGTCAGATTCTTCCACATCACGCAGCGTCTGTTTGTGCGATCCCTTTTTGCTTCCTCCGTCCACTCCATCAGTAAGAAGAACAATTGCTTTGCGGCCCTGAGATTCCGGCCAGCCGATGGTTGAGCACAAAATTGACCGAATCGTAAAGCAACGTTCCATCGTTGAGCGCGTTAAGAACGATTTTCTTTTTGCGCAATTCCCTGAGGGTAACCGGCTCAGTCAGAACATTTATTTTGCCGTCGAATGAAACCAATAACAGCCGATCGTTTGGACGAAGTCGTTTTATGAACTCATTTGCCGCGGTGCGAATAGCCTGCAACCGCGTATGCGTCGGAGCCACTTACGTCCAGCAACAACGCGACGGTGAACGGCTGTTCGACTGACGCAAAATAGGCCAGCTCCTG
This sequence comes from Pyrinomonadaceae bacterium, assembly GCA_963724185.1. Lineage (GTDB taxonomy): Bacteria > Acidobacteriota > Blastocatellia > Pyrinomonadales > Pyrinomonadaceae > PSRF01. Next base: position 67,353 of record CAVRTN010000005.1, read on the forward strand.
TTCAACGCCGTTCTCGAAAACCCGAAAGTCTTCTTTCCGCAGGTTGCCGATGTAACGGCCCTGCGGTCCATTACTTCCGCGGGCACCGTTATCAAGTTTGTGCTTACGCGAACCGTATCGTTTTCGTCAAATTCTGCTTCCGGTTCTGGCGTGGCGGTGGCCGCGGGAGTGGCGACAGTCGTGTGCGCGGGACGAAGTTTTGGAGCAGCAAAACATTTGGAGGCGGAGGCGGCGGCACATGCGACGATTTGCTGTGAGCGAACCGCGTGGCCGGATCAAGCAGAGTCGCGGCGACGAGGGCTGAATTCAGTAATAGTCTTCATAAATAGTTTTTGCGGGCGGCCTGAAAATGTCACCCTTTGCTGGAAAATGAAGACGTCGTTACATCTCAGGCTTCGATCAATCTCGTAAAGTAAATAACGCCTGTGATTAGAAAAACCACTAAAAGGGCGGCACATCCCAGCTTTATTGATCTGGGCAAGCCCATGGAGACCCCGAGAAAAAGTGAGCAGGGCCGAGATGGCTTCCCCTTCTCCGCCGTACCTGATGCCGATTGACACTCCCTACCCTGCGGGCTACCATGCCTCGCTCCACACAGAATTCAACAGGTCAATCGCTGACAGCAGACATTTATCAGCCCTTCTCGGTTTTACTAATCTCGATTCTCGCTTTACGATTCATTCATCCATGGGCTTCGCAACTACAGCAATTCATAGCGGTCAGGAACCGGACCAGACCACTGGCGCCGTAACCGTCCCGATCTATCAAACTTCAACTTACGCGCAGGATGGGCTTGGCAAGCACAAGGGCTACGAATATGCCCGCACGCAAAACCCGACTCGCAGCGCACTCGAAAAGAATCTGGCCGCACTCGAAGGTGGACAAGTTTGGGTATGCTTTCGCTTCCGGCATGGCGGCAATTGATGCAACGCTCCGGCTGGTGAAGGCCGGCGAGCACGTCGTCGTTTCGGACAACACTTACGGCGGCACCTTTCGCCTCTTCACGAAAGTGCTGGCTAACTACAATATCGAGTTTGATTTCGTGGACACTTCAGACGCGCTCAACGTCGAAGCCGCAATCAAACCAAACACCAAGATGGTGTTTGTCGAAACTCCGACGAACCCGGTGATGATAGTTAGCGACCTGCGTCAGATTTCGGAAGTGGCCCATCGCGCCGGCGCTCGAGTTGTTTGCGACAACACTTTTCTCTCGCCATACCTGCAACGGCCCCTCGAGTTTGGAGTTGACATCGTGGTCCATTCCACTACGAAGTACCTGAATGGTCACTCCGATGGCATCGGCGGGATCGTTATTCTGAATGACGAAGAAGATGCGGACTGGATCGGCTTTATTCAGAACGGCGCCGGGCGCAATCCTTTCGCCTTTGGATTCCTGGCTGGTGATGCGCGGCACGAAAACGCTGGCGCTGCGGATGGAGCAACACGACAAATCCGGCCGCGCAGTTGCTGCATTTCTCGAAGAGCATCCGAAAGTGAAAAAGATTTACTATCCCGGGTCAGCGTCGCACCCGCAGCACGCCCTGGCAAAGCGCCAGCAAAAAGGTTTTGGCGGAATGATCGCATTTGACGTTGGCTCGCTCGAGGCCGCGCGCGCCGTCCTTGAATCAGTGAAACTTTGCACGCTGGCGGAAAGCCTCGGCGGCGTGGAAACCCTGATTTCGCATCCGGCCACGATGACGCACGCTTCAGTGGACGCGGAGAAACGAGAGCGGCTGGGAATCACCGATGGTCTGGTGCGCGTTTCCGTCGGACTGGAAGACACTGACGACATAATTGCCGATCTCGATCAGGCGCTGGGTAATGTTTGACGGTTGCGGGCGCCGGTTTTATTTTTTCTGTGCGTCCTCTGTGTTCTCTGCGTCTCTGTGGTGAAGCTGTCTTAAAGTCGAGTCAGCGCGGAGACGCAGAGAACACAGAGGACGCGCAGAACCGGAGAGACAGAAAACGGAAGTGACAGCAAAATTTCAGACGGGTTAGAATTCGACAGACTCTCGCCTTTACCCGAGTCATCTTCGCAAATCTTTTGAATAGCTTATGAACGTTGAGCTGCAAGCAAAATCCGATGTCGGTCGTGTTCGCCGCGGCAATGAGGACAATTTCCTCGTCCTCGAACTCTCGAAAGAACAAACCTGGACCGGCTCTCCCGGCGCGGAAGCGCCACCAGAAAGACATTACTCAATTCGAACTCGGAGACAAGGGTCTGGTGCTGGTGGTTTCCGACGGCATGGGCGGCGCACTTGCCGGCGACGTTGCCAGTCGCATGGCGGTTGATTCAGTTCGCGACACAATTCTTGGTGATCATTCGGACGGTGGCGACTACGTCGCTGGGGCTTCACTCGTAGATTGTTTGACCCGGGCCACCGTCATCGCCAATCGCGCGATTCACGATAAGAGCCAGGAAGATTCGCGTTGTGCCGGTATGGGGGCAACTTTTACCGGCGCTGCCGATCCGTGGCGATCTGCTCGACTTCGTTCAGGTGGGTGACAGCCGCGGTTACATTCTTCGTAAGGACCAGATCCGTCTGGCTACCAAGGACCAGTCTCTCGTTCAGCAATTGGTTGACGTGGGCCAGATCAGCGAGGCCGAAGCTGAAACGCACATGTTTCGCAACGTGATTCTGCAGGCACTTGGCGCCCAGGGCGACGTTAAGCCGGTCACGGGGCGCATCCGCCTCAAGCGCGGCGATGTTTTATTGCTCTGCAGTGATGGACTTTCCGGCAAGCTGCGCTCTGAGGATATTCTGAATATCGTCGGAAGCAATCCCGACCTGGTAAAAGCCTGCGATGAGTTGATCGCGGAAGCAAACGCGCGCGGCGGAGAAGATAACATCACCGTTGTCCTGGCACGCTTCACTGGAAACGAACTGGAAGAGCCGGCAAGCGATCGCATCACTATCGAGCTCCCGCCGATTGAAGAAGAAGACAAGACCCTCGACGATACCTACGATTCGGACACTGAACCTCGCTAGGACGCAAGAACCCATTTTCCATTTGTCATTTTTCATTTCTCATTGGTCATCCTGGCCCATCCACTTTCAGAAAGCGGTTAGGCTGAGGATGACGAATGGAAAATGAAAAATGAGAAATGGAAAATTTAGAACCGTTTGGCAGTGAGTTTAACCGCTATTCTGACTCCGGAAGTTCCTTCGCGCGCCAGTCCACGGCTTCATCGATCCGTCGCACATAAATCGAAGAGCCTTCAATGCTTTCTACGCGCACGCGTTCACCTGCTTCCAGCGCAGTCTCGCCTTCTGCCGGGTAGGCGGTCCAGGTGGAACCAAAAACTTTGACGGCGCCTTCCTGCATCGCGCCGCGGCTTGAGGAAACTACAGTGCCGATTTTTCCCGGCAGCGCATCCACTCCCGTCCGTAACGAATCACCGGTGGTTTCGCGGGAAAAGTAGTTGACAAAGATCGTGCGCGAAGCTGCGGTCAGACCAACGGAGACGATGGCAAAAATCAGAAACTGCACCACGAAGCTGTCGATCCCCAGCATCGCCAGCCAGCGCTGCCGCCAGCGCGCCGATGCCGAACCACAGCAACACAAAACCCGAAGTGAAGACTTCGGCGACGATCAGAATTCCGCCGAGTACGCACCAACCTATCCACACAAAATTGTCCATGAGTTGTTCCTGACCGCGCTAACCCTTCACCATATTCTTCAACACAAACCAGATATTTGCGGGCCTCTCAGCCAATCTTCGCATGAAGTAAGGATACCAGTGTTTACCGTATGGAACATAGACTCGCATGTTGTAGCCATCACGGGCGAGCTGCCGTTGCAAATCCCGGCGAATGCCATAGAGCATTTGAAACTCGAAGGCGTCTTTGCTGATGTTGTTTTGTTTGGCGAAGTCTACCGTCGCTTCGATCATCTTCGGATCGTGAGTGGCGATGCCGTGATAGATTCCGCTGGACAGAAGTAACTGCATCACCCGGACGTAGTTTTCATCTGTGTCTTTCTTTTCCGGAAAAGCAACGTCGGGAGGTTCGTTGTACGCGCCTTTGCAGATACGAATGCGCGCCGGGAGTTTTACCATTTCTTCCGCATCGCCGTAGGTGCGGCGCAGGTAAGACTGCAAAACGATCCCGACGTCGTTTAACTCAAACTCAGCACGCAAGCGCTTGAAGATGTCGAGCGTTTTCTGCGTGACACTTGATGCTTCCATGTCAACGCGGACAAAATTTCCGCGCCGCACAGCTTCAGCCACGATCGTCCGCGCATTCTTATAAGCCAGCTCCGGATCCAATTCCAGTCCAAATTGCGTCAGCTTAATCGAAACGTTGGAATCTATCTTCGTCTCATCAATGCGCGCAAGAATGTCGAGATACTCCCGAACTTCACCTTCAGCCTCAGCCGCGTTGGCGACCGACTCATTCAAATGATCAAACGATGCTGAGCAGCCCTCGGCATTGAGTTCACGAATAGCAGCGATTGCTTCATCGATGGTTTCGCCGGCTACAAAACGCGTTGTGAGTTTCTTGAAAAGGCTAAAGCGGGCGGCAAAGTCTTTCAAGCCTTCGTGACGAGAAAGGTAGATGAGTGCGCTTCTGGTTAACATATTTACAGTTGATATTGTCTGATCCGTAGAGCGGCGCAAGTCTGTCGAATGGTCCGCCAGGGCTCAACCGGTCATCGTTCACGACGAGCTGGCGCCATTTGCCTGACCGGTGGCTATGGTATCCTTACCGCTTCCAATATCGGGCGAAAGCGCGCCAATTTGTTGCTTGTGTTTAGGTTTCCTGGATCAGAATACAATTAAATGCGCCTTAAGCTGGTAATTATTTCGTCGCTAATCGCTGCCGTGGTTGGTGCAGGATCAGCGATAGCAATCATTCTCTCGGTGTTCTCTTCACTGAAACCTGCTTCACCTGGTCTGCTGGTAGTTTCTACTTACCTGTTACCGGCCATCATGATTGTTCTGGCTACTATCTTCGTCTATCGCCACACGGCGCGCCGTCGCAAGTTGCAGGCAGCGCTAACCGCCATCCTGTCGCTGCTGCTTGTTATAGCCTTCTTCGTTCTTGCTTCAGTCATCACCGCCAGAACCGAACCGATGAACCCCGAGCCACAATTGCAGCGCAACGCGACCTGAAACCAATCCGCCGACTAACACGAAATCGGGTTTAGAGCGTGTCGTATTATTTGTTGATTATCTCGACTCAACTCGCAACCTTATCGAGCATGTTAAGACCAATCTGTTTTTGTACCGGCCGCAATGCGTCAATGACAAAACGGATATGATCGTCCGCATCCACTCCGAGCTCTTCAATTCCCAGGCGGATGTCCTCACGATTTACTGAACGGGCAAACGCCTTGTCTTTCAGTTTTTTCTTCACTGAAGAGACTTCAAGATCGTCGAGACTCTTCGAAGGCCGCACTAGTGCGCAGGCAACCAGGAAACCGCACAGTTCGTCGGTTGCGAAAAGCGCCCGGGCCATGGCCGTGTCTCTCGGCACGCCAGTGTAAGTGGCATGGCCCATAATTGCTCGGATGAAACGTTCCGAATACCCGCGGCCGCACAAGATATTTGCCCCGGTGAATGGATGTTGCTCGGCCAAAGGAAACATTTCGTAATCGAAGTCGTGCAGGAGACCTACAAGGCCCCATTCGTCTTCGTTATCATCTGTTCCCGGAATGCCATAGCGTTTCGCACACGCTCGCATGGCGGCCTCGACAGCTAGCGCGTGCTTTCGCAGGCTGTCGCCCTTCGTGTATTCACACAACAATTCCCAGGCGGCGTTTCGATCAGGCATTTATTGGCAGGACAGGCATTCCTGGTAGGACAGGCATTCCTGCCTGTCCATGGTATCTATAAAGACTTGGCGCTCTATCGAGAGACTTGGACAGACAGGAATGTCTGTCCTGCTAAGCGTGCAGAAACTAGCACGACTGAGCGCGACCAAACAAGAAAGCCTGGAATCTCGTCGTAAGACTGAGGAAAAAAATCACTCGCCACGCGGCGCACGATAGCCGGGACGCGCGCGCACGCTGCTGTTCTTTCTAGTAGTTGTAACTTTTATCTTCCGGTAAGTGCCATCGCGCTTCTTATCAACCGGGTAATAGCCGATGGCATATTGAGTGCGGAGCTCAGCCGCGATCTTCGCGAATGCTGCCGGCAGCGATCCGAGGGTGTCGGCCCTCAGCACCTGGCCGCCAGACTTGTTCGCCAGCTCGATCAAATAACTATCGGCCATGAGATAGAGCCGATCAAGCTCGCCACGCATCGATTCGTCTTCCTCTCGACGTCCTGACGAACGCGGGTCGTTGCGCGGATCGTTGCGCGGATCACGGGGATCCGTCGGCCGGGGGTCGCCCGGAGATGGATAGCGGTCCGGATAACCTCCACCGTTCCTTTGGTTTTCACGCTCTCGTTCTTCTCGTTCTCTTTCCCTTCGTCGTGTCAGGATTTCCGAAGCTGTCGGAAGGCCAAAGGGACCCGTTTTGCGGGTTTGACCCGAAGTGGGAACTGTACTCGGCTCGTCGCTGGGAAATGTCGGAGGCGTCGTGCCGGAGGTTGGCGCGCGGATGACACCAATAGTCGGAAGCTGTGGTCCCTGCTGTTCTTCGATTTGTTCGCGCATGAGCCGAGCGGTAGCTTCGCGCGTGTCGTAACGAATTGGATAAACGATCACAGTCTCTTCATCGAGCCAATGGAGCGTGCCATCAAACGATGCCCGGTCACTGTGGTAGTCAACCCCATCGCTGAAGAGAACAATCGCTTTGCGACCCTTGATCGGCCGGATGGACGAAAGCGCGACCTCGAAAGCGTCGTAGAGCTTTGTGCCGCGGCCAGGCATCGTCTTATTAATTGCACCGCGAAGCAACACTCTGTCGTTAGTGAATTCGCTAAGCTCTCGGACCTGGTCGTCAAATGAGATCACTTTGACGCGATCCGCCTTTTGCAGTTGATCGACGAAGCTGATCGCCGCCTCGCGGATTAATCCAATCTTCTCCCTCGTGCTGCCGCTCGTATCCAGCATTAACACCACGTGAAACGGTGCGCTGACCGTAGCAAAAAAAGCCACTTCCTGTTTCACGCCATTTTCTGAAACGTTAAATTCTTCCTGACGCAAATCAGCAATGTAGATGCCCTCGCGAGTGGTGGCGATAACCGGAACCGTAACGAGATCGGTAGCGATTCGGAGAGTATCGACATCCTTGAGTTCGGGCTCCGGTGAGGGTTCCGGCGAGGCTTCCGGAGTTGGCGCGGGCAATTCGGCTTTGCCTGGCTTCGGCGCGGTGTCTCTGGCAGGTACACGTCGACGTTGTGCCTGCGACAGAGCGTCGCCTGCATAGATGCCGGTCATGCAAATGCAGGAAACAATAAGGACGCTAAGAACCAGGCGACTCCGCATATTCTCTCCTCGGGTTGTCAGGAAGCAGCAGGGCGATTAGAAACAATGCTACGAAGGAACGTGCCGCTACGATGAGGCTTCTCAGAATAATCGTTGCCATCCAGCCCGACAAGCGATGTTTCTCAGATATTCCTTAAACGAAGGTTGTGGGACGTTGCCGCATAATCACCCATCCACTAGAATCACAGACGTCACGCTCTTATCATCCCAATGAGATCTCTACTACTGGCCGTGCTGGCGGCCTACGTTGTTTCATCGATTCACGTAGTGTTGGCGTTTCTCAATAAGCGTCGAGCGCTGCAGCGTGTTTCCGAATGGGCAATGGGGATCGGATTTCTGCTCCACACGGTCGCTTTGATTGCCGACTGGGTCATATACGGCGAGTATCCGCTTTTCTACTTGCGCGAAGCTCTCGCTTTTTTGGCGTGGGCGCTGGTCGGGAGTTATTTTCTGGTGCTGTACCGCTACGGAGCCCGGCCGCTCGGCATCTTCACTTTGCCGCTGGTTTCGTTGCTCATTTTTGTCGCAATCACGACCCGCTCAGAGCCAATTGGCTCATTAGAGGCGAATAGCGTCTCCGCCAGCAGACTTTTCCCCCTTCATGCAACCCTGCTCTTCTTTGCCTATGCGGCCTTCTTTGTAGTCTTCGTGGCGAGCATTATGTATCTGCTGCAGGAGCGCGAGCTGAAGTTGAAAAAATTTAGCGCGATCTTCCACCGCCTTCCTTCGCTGACCACGGTCAACGAGATCGCGACGAGCTCAGCAGCGATTGGTCTTACTTTGCTGACGGTGGGCATTGCCACCGGCATGGTGTGGTCATCGTCACGCGATGGGCGACTGTGGCACAATGACCCCAAAGAGATCTTTGCGGCGCTTACCTGGCTTCTATATCTCTTCCTGATTCTGTATCGCTCCACTGCGAGTTGGCGAGGGCGAAGAGCAGCATGGATGGGTGTACTCGGATTCGTGTTGGTCCTTTGCACATTTTTTGGGGCGCGCCTAATGGGCGGCTATCATGTTTTCGGTTAGCGAGTCGGTGATTCCGCGCAATGTCTATAGTCCTCGTAGGAATAAATCACAAGACTGCTCCCATTGAATTGCGGGAGCGCCTGGCATTCAACGAAGCCGCGTGTGCCACCGGACTGCGCACTCTGGTGGATGGTTCAATTGTTCGCGAGGGTTTGATCGTTTCCACGTGCAACCGGGTGGAAGTGTTGACGGAAACTAATCATGAGCATCTGGACGACACTGCCGAACGCGTCACAAACTTTCTCAGCCGATCGGAGTCACTGCCGCGCTCCTTGTTCGAACCCCACCTCTACAGGCACAACGACGATCAAGCGGTTCGCCATCTCTTTCGGGTCACCTCGTCGCTTGATTCGATGGTAATCGGCGAGCCACAGGTGCTGGGCCAGGTTCGCCGCGCTTATTCCATTGCCCTCGAAGCAGGAACCGCCGGCCGCGTGCTAAACCGCCTCGTGCATCACTCCTTCCGGGTGGCCAAACGCGTGCGGACCGAGACAGGCATCGGTTCCAACGCAGTATCGATCAGCTACATGGCGGTCGAGCTAGGCAAAAAGATTTTCAGTTCGCTGAAGGGACGGACGGCGCTTCTGATTGGGGCGGGTGAGATGGCCGAACTTTCGGCACGTCATTTGGTCAACGCCGGCGTCTCCCGTGTTCTCCTGGCAAATCGAACCGAAGGCCCCGCCGCACGACTGGCGCGGGAGCTTGGGGGAGAATTTGTACCGCTGGACCAGCTGTCTAATTATCTGGCAACGGCGGACATCGTTATTTGCTCAACTGCGGCCAACGAGTTTGTGATCACCGAAGCGATGGCCCGCGAGGCGCTATCGAAGCGGCGAAATCGACCGGCATTTTTTATCGATATCAGCGTTCCACGCAACATCGATCCTGCAGTCGGGAATATTCCGAATGTTTTCGTGTTCGATATTGATGATCTGGAATCGGTCATTTCATCAAATATTCGTGAACGCGAACGCGAAGCAGAGCGCGCTGAGTTGATCGTCGAATCCGAGATCATGCAGTTTCAGCAATCGCTGCGCGCGATGGATATTGGGCCGACGATTGGCGCCTTGCGCCAAAAACTTCAGGACATCGCTAAACTGGAATTGACGCGCCAACGAAATCGTCTCGGTAGCTTGACGCCCGAGCAGGAGACCGCGATCGAAGCTCTGCTGATGGCCACGGTCAACAAAATCTCCCATCCCGTTTTAAATCACATTCGAAGTTCACATGAAATGAGTGACAGCGATAACATCCAGGCCTGGCGCGACATCTTCGGTCTTGAAGAATAATTTCCATCAACCAAATTTTGACAAGTACGCGTGCAATTGCCGTGATTTCCGCACCCGCCTGCACCTCGTCTCCATCAAATGAAAGCCAAACTCATCATCGGTTCTCGTGGGTCCAAGCTTGCTCTAACGCAAGCCGCAATCGTGAAAGCGCAGCTTGAAATCTCTGATCCCGATCTGGAAATAAGCGTTGAAGTTATCAAACCTCGGGCGACTTTAAGAATGAACCGCTGTCAGTAATTGGCGGCAAGGGCGTTTTCACAAAGGAACTCGAGGAGGCCCTGCTGGACGGCCGCATCGATCTGGCGGTCCACTCGCTGAAAGACCTGCCCACAACTATTCCGGAAGGATTGACGATCGCGGCAATCTGCAAACGTGAAGATCCACGCGATGCGCTGATACTCAGCCACAACCGGCGTGGCGTCGGCGAAAACGCCGCGATTGATCTTACTAAACTACCAAAGGGATCAGTGGTAGGAACGTCGAGTCCTCGTCGCCTGGCCCAACTGAAGCACTTGCGGGGCGATCTTGTTTTCAAAGACATACGTGGGAATGTTGACACTCGACTGCGCAAGCTTGATCAAGGCGAATATGATGCGCTGGTGCTTGCCTGTGCGGGGTTAAGACGACTTGGTTTAGAGGCGCGAATCAGTGCAGCGATTTCAACCGATCAAATACTTCCCGCGGTTGGTCAGGGTGCGCTGGCCGTGGAAACACGAGCTGACGACGGAGAAACGATCGCGATTGCCGGATCGCTCGATCACAAATTTACGAGGCTGGCGTGCCTTGCTGAGCGTGCCTTCCTGAGGACCCTCGGCGGCGGATGTCTCCTGCCGATCGCCGCGCATGCTGTCGTCCGGGACAAGCGAATCAGGCTCAACGGTCTGGTTTGCGATCCGCAAGGAAGACGGGTCATGCGGGATCGCGACACGGGTCCACTCGATGAGGCCGAAGCTCTGGGCAACAACCTTGCGGCACGGCTTCTCGCGAGCGGTGCCGCCGAGCTGCTTGCGGAAGAATAGCGAAGGCGGCAACTCGCATCAATGTCTCACTCTGAACAAACGTCTGATCCAAACTCTGCGAACTCGCGTCCGCTTGCTGGACGCGCGGTAGTCATCACCCGTGCGCAAACGCAGGCAGATGAGTTCGTTGCTGAACTGGAAAGGTTTGGCGCCGAGGTAATGGTTTGTCCAACGATTGAAATAAGCGCGCTTGAAAGTTATGAAATTCTGGACGAAGCCATCGAGCACCTTTACGGTTACGACTGGCTAATCTTCACGAGTGTTAACGGAGTTGATTATTTTTTCCGCCGTCTCGAGGCACGCGGCCACGAAACCAGTGAACTTGATGAGCTCAAGGTATGTGCAATTGGCGAGGCCACTGCTGACCAACTCCGAGACTTGCATGTTCACGTCGATGTGATACCCGACGAATACAAGGCTGAAGGCGTCTTTGCGGCGCTCGAACGATTTGTGGGCGGCAGCGAAGGTCTCAGCAAGCTAAATATCCTCATTCCTCGCGCTTCAGTCGCGCGTGATTATTTGCCGAAGGCTTTACAAAACGCAGGTGCTCGGGTCGATGTCGTGCCCGCCTACCGAACTTCCCTGCCCGCGGATCTGGACCGTGGACGAGTTGCGGCGATGCTTTCCGGAAAAGCTGATTGCATCGCGTTCACAAGTTCCTCGACCGTGAGAAATCTGGGCCAGCTGTTCGATACGCATGATTTAAGCGAAGCCCTTGCGGGCGTCGTGGTGGCCTGCATTGGCGACATTACCGCGGCAACCGCGCAGGAGTTTGGCCTGGTTGTTGAGATTCAACCGAAAGAATTTACAATCCCCGCGCTAGCCCAGGCGATCGCCGAATACTTTGCTGCTTGAACCACACAAAGGCAAAAGTTATCAGCAGATTCCGCCGATTACCCTGAGCATGAACTGAAAAAGAAATGTGCTTGATCTCCCGGAGCGTTTTCCCTGCTCTCATTATCTGCGAAGTCTGCGTAATCTGCGGATAGCATCTTGAGCGTGCATCTGCCCGGTTTACCAGCGGGAGTTGCCTGTCCTACTTCGTGCTAAACTGCTCGACGATGTCACTGTCATCCCGCCGCATACTCCTTGTTGACCCCGACGCCGACGGCGGTGAAACGCTCAAACAACAGATCACCTCGTGGGGCTATGAAGTAGTCCTGGAGCAGAATGGCTCTCCCAGCATTGATATCATTCTCAAAACGGATCCTGCCGTCATCATCGATAGCTGCACCTTGATCTCCGGCGATGGCTTCGGTGTGCTTCGTCACGTGAACGCTCGTCAAACCGGCATCCCGGTGATTTTGCTCGCCGAGCGCGGCTCCGTTGAGTTGGCCCTCCGCGCGATTCAGGATGAGGGCGCCTACCATTATTTTGAGAAGCCGGTGGATGCCAACAAACTTCGAGTGGTGCTGGACCGCGCGGTCGAACTTACCGAAGCCAGGCGAGAAAATGAACGGCTCCGTCGCCAACTACAGGAGCGCGGCACCTTCGGCGAGTTGATTGGCAACTCCGCTCCGATGCGTGAAATATATTCCCTGATCGAACAGGTCGCGCCTTCGTCGGCCTCAGTCTTGATCACTGGAGAATCAGGAACAGGAAAAGAGTTGGTGGCCCGCACGATTCATCAGTTGAGTCCTCGCCGCGACAAGCCTTTCGTCGGAATCAACTGCTCAGCGATTCCCGAAACGCTGATGGAGTCGGAATTGTTTGGTCACGAAAAGGGTGCGTTTACGGGCGCTGCCTCGCGTCGTCAGGGATGTTTCGAACTCGCTGACGGCGGCACGTTGCTGCTGGATGAAATTGCAGAGATGCCGGAACTTTTGCAGGCAAAACTGCTGCGCGTGATCGAGGAAAGGTCGCTGCGACGATTAGGGAGCCGCAAGGAAATCGAGATCGACGTGCGACTGTTGGCCGCGACCAACAAGGACCCTGAGGAGGCAGTTTCGAAAGGCAGCTTGCGCGAGGATTTGTTATACCGGCTGAATGTTTTCCGGCTGCAATTGCCGGCGCTGAAAGATCGCAAAGACGACTTGCCGATACTGGCGCAGTATCTGGTTGAGAAACTGGCCGAGAGACACGGGCGCCCCGCGCGTTTTCTCAGCCCGGCCGCGCTCACCGCTTTGCAGTTTCATGAATGGCCGGGAAATGTGCGCGAGCTACGAAATGTGATCGAGCGCGCGGTGATTATTTGCTCCGGCGATCAAATCGAACGGCACCACTTTGCTCCCTATCCAATCGATCAGCGCGAGCGACACCGAAACGAAGATACAATCACCTTACCCGTCGGAACGCCTTTGGAAGAAGTCGAGCGTCAGATGCTCATGCGCACGCTGCAAAAGACAAAAAATAATAAGACCCGCGCCGCAGAGTTGCTCGGCATCAGCCTCAAAACTCTTCATAACAAACTGAACCTATATCGCGAACGCGGGCAGCTAGATGAGAGTTAGATTTGGTGCTTACTCCCGCCGCGCGCCGATCTGCTTCAGCAACTCTGCCACCGAAGCTTCGAGTTGGCTGTCGCGTTTGAGATAGCTCTCGCCTAATGCGTTCTCGACGGGCACGTCTACGGAACGCGGGTTCATCTCCATCACCGTGCCATCCGTCGCTGTAATCCTGATGAATGGCAGCCGCAGCACTGAGCCATCAATCAGTTGAACGCCGGAGGTGTAAATAATCCAACCAGCGGTGGGCTCGCCCACAACTTTGCCGAGCTTGAGAAATCGATAGCCCTCCGTGAAGTCTTCACCATCCGAAAGTGTGTGCCGATTTGTGACCAGGATTGTCGGAGTCTCGAGCGCTCGTTGGCCCAAAACGGTGCGAGATGGGGCGGTTGAAAAGCCCCGTGGCGTCATAGTGAAATAACTACGTCGTGCAAACACATCGATCGCGTACACATTAACAAAGCCGCCGTTGTTATTGCGCATGTCAATCACCACACCTTCATACTTCTGATTCTCGGCGTCGAGGTCGACGTAGAGCTGAGAGAGACCCGGAAGACATATCAATCATATGCACGTAACCCAACCTGCCATTGCTTATACGCGCTACATATGCACGGTTCTCTTCAACCCAATTACGATACAGTAACCCTCGCTCGGTTGCGGGAGTAACTGGCCGCACTACAACTTCCCGACGCTCAGATCCATTCGCCGAGGCTGCGATTGCAAGGACAATCCGCCGGTTGATCTGATGACTTAGCAACTGGTCCAGATTAGTGCGAGCGGTGATTGGCGTGCCCTCGACCGCAATCAAATATTCTCCCGGCTTGATTCGAGCTAGTGCGGCAGGACTAAGTGGAATCACCTCGCTTACTCGCAAAGCCCCCGACTTCTCATACTCTTCTCGATCGAATCGTAGGCCGAGGCGGCCGGTGGCTGGTGGGGAAAAGAACCCTGAGGCGCAGAGATACCAAGGTGAGAAGCATTTAGTTCGCCAATCATCAACGAAATGATTCTACGCAGCTCATCTGGAGTTTGCGCGCCCGCTGCCAGCTGCGCGTATTGAGCATGCACCTCTTTCCAATTGGCGCCGTGAAACTTTGCGTCATAGAAGTTGTCGTTTAGATACGACCACGCTTGCCGAAACACTTCACGCCGCTCGCGCGCAAAATCGACGTCCATCTCGGCTGCTACTGCGAGCGGGCGAGTTTGCCTGGATTCGACAGTGATAATGTTGATCCTTCCCTGTTCAAGGTAATGGACCTCTTTGCTGTCTGGCGAAAATTGAGCAAAGCTTTTCGCGCCGGCCGTCGAAGTCAGCTGCTTCGCGACGAAAGGATCCTTCGATAACTCATCCAGCGGAAATACGTAAAGGTTCAACTGATTCGCGACAGCGGCAATCATCAAGACCAACTTGCCGTCGGGACTGATTGTTTGATACCGCACATCAATTCCCACCGGCAGCACGCTTAGTCGTCTTCGTATTTGATCGAATTCGATTTGTACGGGCTTGGGTGTGGGCTTGGCCTTGGGTTCGCTGGCAGACGCAGGAACAGGAGATGACTCCGGCGTCGGCATCGGCGTAGGTGTTGGTGAAACTTTGGGCTCGGGCGACTGCGGCTGTTTCAGATTAGTTGTTACATTCCTTGGAGTCTCTTCCTTGAAGAGATCACGAAACAGGTCTTCCCGAAACTTCGGTGTCCTCGGTAGTAAGTCGATGCGCGCAAGCAGTCCACTCTCGGTGCGCTGGCCGCTGTCGAAAAGCAGGTAGGTGCCGTCAGGACTCCAGGACACAGTATTGCTTCCGCCATTGGACAGAAAACTCACCGCGCGTCCCTCGCCACCGGCGGAGGGCACCACAAATACATTCTTGAATAACTTGTCACCAACCGGCATGTACGCGATCCATTTGCTGTCAGGAGACCATACGAATGATCTGTCCGCATTGAGAGGCGGCCGCTCGAGGTGCGCGCGGGCGATGCTGCGATCCTGTTTCGAATCCAAGTCCAGCACACGGATTTCAATGCCGCCTCGTTCGAAGGCAATCATTTTCCCGTCAGGTGAATAGCGAGGAGTCGCATCGTTTGCGGAACTGGCGGTTAGTTGAGTTTCCGTCTGCGTTCCAAAATCGTATAGGAACAGGTGCGTGGTTGCGTCTCTGTCGGACACATAAACAAGTTTGCGACTATCCGGTGACCAGGCAACTTGCGACTCCTCTGCTGGAGTTCTGGTGACGCGGGCAGCATCGCCTCCATCGGCCGTTGAAGCAGCGTAGATTTCGCCGCGCACGATGAATGCGGTTTTCTTTCCGTCCGGAGACAGGGCGATCTCAGCAATCTGATCTGTTAGTCGTACATGTTCAATCGCCGGCCCCACCGCAGCTCCGCGGCGCGAGATGTTGATTGCGCTGGAGCGACTGTTTTCAGTATCGAACCGCCAAATCTGTGAGTCGCGGTTAAAGACAATTGTGCGGCCATCGTAGGAAATGTTAGGCCAGAGCAATCGGCCACTGGTGAAACTGGTCACGGCGCGCGGCTTGGTTCCGGGCTCACGCAGCCAAATATTTTCGGCGCCATTGCGATCCGAAACATAGTAGATGCTGCGTGCATCTCGGGCCCACATCGGCCACAATTCTTTCGCTCCGCCTTCGCTAATCCGTTCGTATGCCGGCGTCGTTCCGGGACGAAGAACCCAAATTTCACTCTCATCGATATGGCTATGACCTCTGCGCCACCATTGAGCTAAACCAAAACCGTGCCCGCTGAAAGCGATCTGGGCCCCATCGGCGGAGGGAGCGCTGAAGTATTCTCCTGTATATCGATCCGCGCTGACTTGCATCGGCGTGCCTCCGTCAACGCTAACGCGAAAAATGTCAGTCATCCCGGCGATGTCCCGGCTCGACGACGAGAAATAAAGCCACTTGTTATCGGCCGACCATGCGTCAAGCTGGTCGTTGCTGTCATCGAAGGTCACGCGTTTCAGATCGCCCGACGCCAGGGTTAACACGTAGATATCACCGTTGCCAGTCCGCGTTGAAATGAAGGCCACCCGACTGCCATCGGGTGAAAACAGCGGGCGTGATTCATTCGCAGGATGAGAAATAAGCAACCGCGCTTCGCCTCCGGCTTCCGGTACAGTCCAGATATCCCCAGCCGACACGAAGACGATCTCAGAACGGTCAGGGGATATTGCCGGCTCAGTAAAATAGGGAACACCTGTTTCAGGCATGGCGGGCACTTGGCCCAGGGCGCTGCTCAAAAAAAACGTTAATAGGACTGACAGAATAAGCAAACTAAGAAACGTTATTTTTGCACCGGCGTTTTGTCTCTTCATCATTAACTCGGTCCTTTGAAAGCAAAAATTGTAGCGAGCAAGGCTGTTCATAACTACAGCATGTTTTGGCTGCTAAAGTATTCTCCGTTTGCGTGTTGCTTGGGTTGGGTGTTACTTATCCCCAATGGGAGTGCTACTGTTCTTCATCGATGGTCTGGGGATTGGTTCGCGCGGACCGCAGAACCCCCTGGATGGTCTTGTGGGAGCAGAGCCGCTCGCGATTTTTCAAGACGAAGAACCGGTGACGATTCACGACGGCGTAGTTGATTCCCACCGACGCGTGTCTCGGTGTCGAAGGGCGGCCGCAAAGCGCATCGGGACAAACGACAATTCTCACCGGCGTCAACGTGCCCGGCCCAACTCGGTTATCACAAGCAGGGATTTCCAAACAGTGCGATGCTCGAAATCCTTCGCGAGCACTCGCTCTTTCTCCAGTTAACCCGCGCTGGAGTCCAGCCGATCACATTTGCAAATACTTACACCCAGGGCTTTTTCGTTGACCGGCCGCGCTGGGTTTCAGCCACGACCGCGGCTATGGAAGCGGCGGGAGTTCCCTTCCGAAGGGTTGCTGATCTCAAAGCCGGCCGTGCCGTCTTTCATGACTTCACTAATGCGGCGCTGATCGAGCGTAACGAAGATGTGCCGCTGCGGACGGCTGAAGAAGCTGCAGAGGTGCTGGCTCACATTAGCGCTGCGAACCGGTTTACGCTTTACGAGTATTTCATCACCGACAAAGTCGGACATTTGCAGGATATCGAGAAGGCGCGGGGCATCCTGCTGAACCTGGCGAAGCTGGTTCGCGCAGTTCTAAAACAAATTGATCTGACGTCGAACTTCCGTTATACTCACCAGCGATCACGGCAACATCGAAGATTTATCTACGCGCAATCACACGCTCAACCTGGTACCAACGATCATTTGGGGCGCCCACAAGGAACGCATTGCTAAACGAATCAAGAGCCTCGCGGACATTACACCGGCCATAGTAGAAACATTGACCGCGGAACTTTCAGCTGACACATGACCCCCACAAAATCCCCCAGCCAATCGCAATCCCTGGACAAGAACAACAAGCGTGAAATTTTTGGCTGGAAGATGTACGACTGGGCCAACTCTGCATTTTCGACAACCATTGTCGGCGCGTTGTTCGGTCCTTACCTGACGGAAATTACGCAACGAGCCGTCGGCGAAAACGGCGTGGTGGTAAACCTTGGCGCCCTTGGTGCGATTACCTCGAAGTCGTTTTTTCCCACCTGCGTCTCGGTCGCCGTATTCTTGCAGATTTTTCTGCTGCCCATTCTCGGAAGCATTGCTGACTATTCGAATCTCAAGAAGAAAATGCTCGCGGTGTTTTGTTACATCGCTGTCGGGGCAACCTGCCTCATGTTTTTCGTAGACGGCAATCTGTTTTGGCTGGGTGGTCTTTTATTCATCGTGGCCAATCTAGGGTTTGGAGCGGCGCTCGTCTTTTACAACGGGTTCCTGAACGAGATCACCACTGAAGATCAACGTGACAAGGTTTCGAGCCGCGGCTTCGCTTATGGATATCTTGGCGGCGGGCTCCTGCTGGCACTCAATTTCCTGCTGGTAAAAAGCGCGCCGGCTTTGGGCATCGATCCTTTCATGGCCGTGAGGATTTCATTTCTCTCAGCGGGTGTTTGGTGGGGCGGTTTCGCGTTAATTGCCTTTGCGAGACTGAGGACTCGGGCCGCGGAAAAGTCGTTGCCGCCAGGCAAATCATATTTGACGGTTGGCTTTTCCGAACTCGGCCGAACGTTCCGAGAGTTAGCCAGGCTGCGACACACGCTTCGATATTTGGTTGGCTACCTGTTTTTTAACGATGGCATTCAGACTGTGATCAGCATGGCTTCGGTTTTCATGGCGCAGGAGCTTTTCACGGCGCGCGGACTGCCGACTGATCAATCGTTTCTGTTGGGTATCTTCCTCCTGGTCCAGTTTGTGGCGATTTTTGGCGCTTTGATATTTGAACGGCTGGCCTATGCTATCAAGACCAAGAACGCGATTCTGGTTTCACTTGTACTGTGGTCTGGTGTGGTGATCTACGGCTACGGCTTCCTGAGGACCACGAATGACGCCTGGATCATGGGTGTGGTTATTGCGATTGTGCTCGGAGGCTCGCAAGCCTTGTCGCGCTCGCTCTTCTCACGAATGATTCCGGCTGGACGCGAGGCGTCGTTCTTTGGAATATACGAAGTCTCTGAGCGAGGCACTTCCTGGATGGGACCGCTGGTCTTTGGCGCTGTCGTCGCCGCAACCGATTCTTACCGGCAGGCATTGCTCTCGTTAATTGTTTTCTTCGTGGCGGGCATGATCATTCTCTATTTCACCGACACCGACAAAGCCATTCATGAAGCTGGGAACCGGCTGCCGGAGGAAGTTACGAAGGTAGCGTGAGTGCGACAAACTTTAATTTGTCTTGTGCCGCGGATTGCATTGGGCGCAACAAACCTCGACAAACTGAAGTTCGTCGAATCGCTAGCCGGCGATTTTTTCTTCTTTGCGGTCTAAAGGTTTTTCTAAACACGCGCGCGAGCAATAGGTCGAGCCTCCAACACGTGGACCAATCGTGCGATCCACCGGGACCCACGTTCCACACCTGTCACACCGCACCAGTTTGCTTTTGACTGACACCGCAGAAGGTTTGGCAGAGGTGGTCGACGAACTGGAATCCGCCACTGCGTTTAGAGATCCGACAATTTTTCGCAGGAAGGCAAGGTAAGGACGGATACGCGAGTAAACGAGGATCAGGAGAAGCGCCAGCAGCGCCGCAACGACTAAGTATTTCAAAGTAACTCCGCTCGTCTCAAGATCAACTAAGCTTTGTCGTCACCAGATCTGGTGTCGCCAGGCAAATAGGTGATGTCCACATTCCGCCGGCGCGGCGCGGGATCAGTCGACCTTCGACGTGGGGTTGATTCACGATTGCGCCGATCAACGCTACCCGCCGGAAGTCCTTTTCCGTGTACTGCTTCTTCGAGTATTCGGGTAATCTCCTGGGAGAGGGTGCGGTGCTCGGCCGCAGCGCGCCGGCGCAGAGATTCCTTCAAGTGGTTGGGGACGTACGCCCCGATAAACACTCCTTTGCGATTCGCCATCTATCCCCATCCTCTCTTTCTTTTTTATAACAGATCGTGAAGTGCCGGAATGCGCCCTGCGAAGAGAATAAGTCTATAAGCCGAATTCTGTTCCCCGATCTCAAATTTGAGATTCTCAAATCTGAAATTTCAAATCTTCGCTTCGAACATTCAGACTTCGAAAACTCACACTTGAAATTCTGATCTGAAATTTGAGATTTCAAATTTGAGATCGGAGTGGCGATCATTCATCTAGTCCAACTGTTGCCAGATTGGATCAAGCGATCTACCCGGAGGTCGTAGCGGCCTTATGAGATCTCAAATTTGAAATCTCAAAATAGAGCCACATCGGGCGGGCAGCCCTGCTGACGCCTCCCTATTTGATCTTGCACCGCGAGGAGTTTGCCTGGCCGTACGTGTCGCCACATACGCCGGTGCGCTCTTACTTTAAGCCCCTGAGGGCCGCACCATTTCACCCATCACCACATTATCGAATCCCGAGTCTTTCAACTCGACGACTCTATTTGAGATCGAAATCTCAAAGGCATGGCTGGTTTGCTTTCTGTTGCACTTGTCGTCGCCCGATTGCTCGAACGCCCCGCCGTTAGCGGGCTCGCTGCCCTGTGGTGTTCGGACTTTCCTCTCCTGGCTCCCCAAATCCGGTATTTCAGATGAATCCGAAATAGATAAATTGAGTTGCCAGCAGCGACCGCCCGACCCATTCCCTTCGCAAGGCTCGGGGAGTATAGCAAAGCTATGATCAACCCGTACAGCGGCGGCACCAACCGATTAAACTCTCCACCGCTATCCAAAGTATTTAAATCCCACTCGTAAACTGTTGAGCAAACTGGGTGATATGGTCAAAGCCATCGTGAGCGAGACAGCGGCGTGCGAAAGCGACAAGGCGAAGAGATTTGGCTGCCGTTGATACGCTGCGGCCCAAATGATTCCTCCGACCAGCGTGACGATGGCCAGGAGCGGATTCGGTAAATGGAGAAGACCAAAAACCAACGCTACGAGGATCACACTCCTCAGGCCCTTCCCGAGCGCGTGTTGAGCACGACGATTGATGAAGCCGTTTAGCGCGTACTGTTGAAACAGCGCCCAAAGTGGTAACCAGACAAATCGAACTCTGAAGCCACCTGTCAGTAGCGTGTGATTCATCAACCAACCTGTCACTACTATTATGAGCACAGCCGCCACAGTCGGCAGGAATAATAACCGGCAAGCGGCGAAGAAGTTGTCGGTCCGAAAACCAATGTCTCGCCAACTTTCACCGCGATGACGATGTGAGTAAAACATCAAACCCAATGCAAGACCGATCGGAATCGCAGTGATGAGTTTGCTTCGACCTGCGAAGGACAGCACCACCCATTCGGCAATTAGGCAGGAGGTAACGACCGAGGCAATCTCCCACATCGCTAAACCGCGAGAGAACGCGTCCGCTGTTGTATTTCCTACGTCGTTTTGTCGAGCCGCCATACTGTTCACGTCAACGTTTAACGACCAGCGCGTACTGGCTTTCCGTTTGAGTCAATCGAAAATGGAATCGGAGAGCCCAGGAGTTGAAGACTCTTTCTGGCGCCATCGCCGCTATCATGTAGCGCGTAAACTCGTGCTTCGTGAGTTCCCTGAGCGAGTGAGGAAATTGGAATCACGTAACCGTGCCATTCATCCTTTGACCAACCAGCAGCGAGAACATCCGGGCCGAGATTTGTTTGCTACGCCGTGCGCGACAAAGCGACCATCAATGAAAAGTTGAATTTCCACCCGTGCCCAGGGCTCGGCATCGTTCACTGCCCAGCCCGACACGCCCGACTCCGTAATTTCGCCCCACCCATGAAAATATGGCGGGAAAATAGTCACGTAAGTGAATACGGCGAGCGCGCCCACCAAAAGCGTTTCAAGGATAGACTTGCCGATGAGGATCTGGACCAACGATGTGGAGGGCTTTTTCATTTGATAATTGGCAGCGCGACATTATAAGCCATCAGTTCGCGGCGAGGGTGAGTTTGTACGGATGAGAGGTAGGAAGCTGGCTGTCCCAAACTTAGACTTCACGTTAGGGCCTCAACCAGCACATGCCAAAATCTTGTTCGAGCGGAGTGATTTAGACGTTCCAGCCCGAATGATTCGGGTTAGTTGATCAGATTTCATGTGATTTCGTGGACCGTATGATTGCGGTTTGAGCCTTACGATCCACCAAGTCACACTAAGCCGGAACGATGATTTGGAAGGGCCGAGTTCCGGGCGGATCAGCGATCCGCAGTCACTTGAATCCGATCGCCCTTTTGCAGCACGGGGTCTGGATATTTGCCATCCTGGATTTTGCGCAGGTTGTATTGTTCAGTCACCAATCTTCCATCAGCGCCCTGTCTGGAGACGAGAACTTTTGATCCCGCATCTCGAGTAGCTCCACCGCTCGCCAAAATCGCTTGAGTGAGAGTAACGCCTGAGTGGTAGGGCTTCTGACCGGGGGAATTTATTTCACCACCCACGAAGAAAAACTCAGTCGGTACAAGAGGAAGTCCCGCCACCTTGATCGTATCGCCGGAGCGCACGAGGGTGCTCGCCTGAGTGGAGTCCTTTAGATCTACGACGATTGAAGCGCTGCCCGATCGCGTGATCGTGGCGCGTGCAGCCTCAGGCATCATTAGCGCTTCAGCAAGTACGGTGTAAAGCGGAACCGATTCACGACGAAGGTATTTCACGCCGGGAGCCCCAACGAAACCGATGATGGTAACCGGGTGACTAGCGTAGTCTCGAACCTTCACTTCCACCGAAGGGTTGTCCAGAATCCGTAGACGTTGCCGCAACACTGCTGCGACTTCCGCCGTGGTCATTCCGGCAGCAGCTATCGGGCCACCGGCTAATGGATATTCAATGAGTCCGCCATCAACGACAGTATAGAGCGTCGACTGCTTGCCGGAGTGTCCTCCTAACTGAATATCCAGCACGTCACGGACTCCGATGCGATAGAGCTGACTGGACGAAATCGGAGATGAGCTGGGGCTCACTGCGAGAGTTGACCCCGAAGTGTTCAAATTGCTTACGGACGTCTTCGACAGATGATCGACGGTTCGTGTCCTGGAACCTCCGATATTCAATGTCGCTTTATCGGGGCTTGCGTTCACCAGTCGCTCGGAAGGCGACTCGACCGGCGTCTTTGAGACTTTTTTCGCGTGCGCTTGTAGCGTTGGGTCAGCAGCGGTCACGTTGGGTCTGCTGCTCGGTCCCAGAACTCGGCGCGCGACGTGGCATTCGTGGCGTTCGGGTCAGGGTTCGGCGCGGCGGACTTTCCGTTTGTCTGCTTGTTTGCTGCCGCAACCGATTGCACCTGCGCGCACACGTTGGTTGCCAGGATTCCCACTACACCAGCCAGGACGCAAGACAGGAAACTTATTTTCTTCATTCGAACCTCTCCCCCAAGTAATGGTTGACGTGGTTTCGCATCACGAAACTTCGTGCCACTAGTAATAAACGTCTAAAGGACTCGGTTTCCTAGAAGAATCTGGCTCTTTCTGAAGAGGAATGAGACGCGGAAGTAGCAGAGTTGCCAGCGGGAAGGTCGCGGTTCCTTCAGTGTAGATCCGGAAGCGCTTTGGCTAAGGCAAACGGTTCAGATTTCGAGGCGCGGGCAGGTTCGATGCAGAGAATATTTGAGGCCAGAGCGACGTGAACCGCTGGCGGACAAGCTCCTCCACGTCGTCAGCGGTTGAACATCCTAAACAAAAGCGGGCGATGTCCCGTGCGTCCTTACTACTAACTCCAGCGAGCGCACGCCGGACGCGGGGTATCGCGGAAGGAGTCATGCTCAATTCGGTCGCTCCCAACCCAATGAGTAACACAGCATAGGCCGGAGTGGAGGCCATCTCACCACAAATAATCGCGGGAATTCCGGTTGCACGAGCGGCGTTAATCGTGCGGTCGATACTCTGCAGGACGGCCGGATGAAGGGTTCGAAACCAATCGGCCACTTCGTCATTGCCCCGATCGACGGCAAGGGTGTATTGCACCAGATCGTTGGTGCCTAGTTCGAAGAAGTCGACCGCTCCGGCAATAGAGTCAGCCATCACCACCGCGGAGGGGACCTCAATCATCGCGCCAATGCTGACGTTCGCAAATTCTCGTCCTTGCTCTTTCAGCTTCGCAGCCTCATCTTCCACAATCGCGCGCGCCCTTTTGACGTCGCTCACGTCAGCCACCATTGGCAAAACTATCTTCAACCCTCCAGTTCGCGCCGCCAACAGGATTGCGCGAACCTGCGTGCGCATGATCTCTTCATTACGCAGACTGAATCTGATAGCTCTAAGGCCAAGTGCTGGATTTTTTTCGGGCTCCTGAGATTGGCTTGCATTCGATTCCCGCAGAGTTCCCGCTCCCAGATCGAACAGCCGCACCACCGCGCCATCGTCGCCGGCAAGTCGTGCTATCTCCTCATACGCCGCCTGTTGTACTTCCTCTGAGACAAACACGCCGCGGTGTGCCAACAGAAACTCAGAACGATAGAGCCCAACACCTCGAGCGCCATATTTTGCAACGGCGCCAAATTCGCTCGGAACCTCCACGTTCGCCCGCAGAATAATCTCGACACCATCGGTGGTCCTTAATGGGCTCCGATCGTGTTGGACCACCATTGCTTTTGACTGTGGCGAACCTTCAGTTTGATAGCTAAGTAGAGTTGCGTCGGACGGATGAAGGATTACCTGGTTGCGGTTGGAGTCGACGATGATTTTGTCGCCGGTTTTTGCCCGGCGAAAAAAGTCTCGCAGGCCAACGACCGCCGGAATCCCTATTCCCCGTGCGAGAATTGCTGTATGTGAAGTCCAGCCTCCGGAGTCGGTCGCTAGTGCGCGAGCATGGCGTAAATCCAATTCGGCAACGGCGGAAGGAAGGAGGTCCTGAGCCACGATTACGGCGTCGACGGAGAGATCACGCGTTTCATCGCTTGCCCCGCTCAAGGCGACTAACAGTCGCTGCATCACGTCTTCGACATCGGACACACGGGCGCGAAGGTAGTCGTCTTTGATCTCCGAATAAAGTGAGATGATCCGATCGCCGACAACCTTCACCGCCCATTCAGCATTGGCCCGACCGGCGGTAATCTCTCGCTCAATATCACCCGTAAGCTTTTCGTCATCAAGCATGAGCAAATGGGCGTCAAAAATATACGCATGGTCTCTGCCCAACCTTTGCTCAGCATACGCCTTCGTTGACTGCACCCGGTCGCGCGCCAGATTGACGGCTGCACGAAATCGCTGGCGCTCAGCCTCCAGTCCGTCTTCTGAAATCTTCCAGCGATAGACGTGAGGAGTGCCGTCGTGCAGGCGCATCACCTGGCCAATTATTACGCCTTCCGAGACACCAAGACCTTTATACCGAATTTCTGGAGACTGTTTGGTCACTTCGCCAGCCCCGCTTCTGTTTCGCCAAAAGCATCAGCGAATAGGTCGTCAAGCGCCATTATCGCCGCTTCTTCGTCTATGCCGTCAGCACACGCTTCGAGTTGCGTCCCGCAGGTCGCAGCCAGCATCAATACGCTCAGAATCGATTTCGCATCAACGCCGTCCGCGCCGAGGGCATCCTGTGGAGTTCCTGGTCCACCCTCAACCCGGCGCAGGATCACTTTACTTTGAAAGCCACTTGCAACTCGGACCAGCCGTGCGGCGGCCCTGGCGTGCAATCCAAGGCGGGCTTTTACAGTCAGCTTCCGCGCTATCATTCTTTACCACTGCTTTTTGGCGGCTGGGCGAGCAGGTCCCCAGCGTGATAAATCCCCTGACGGCCGAGATCGCAAACTCGCCGCGCGGTGTCGATCAACGAGATGTTGCTTTGCTGGCTGGCCAATTTAATAACCATCGGCAGGTTAACTCCGGTTACTACTTCCACATTTCCTTCGTCCAGAAACATCGACGCGATGTTGGTCGGCGTCCCGCCAAACATGTCTGTCAAGAGAAGCACCCCAGCTCCCTGCGACACACGAGTTATCGCTCGCTGCACTTCATCGCGCGCCGCATCGACATCGTCGTGCCAACCAATCGAAACCGCAGTGATGAAGGAAATCGGGCCAATGATCATCTCCGCTGCTGCCAGTAGCTCGCCGGCAAGATGGCCATGAGTCACAATCACTCCGGCAACCCGCGCCGGCTCGGCCGTTGGTGCATTATCCTCGAGATTGGTACTCATTGAGTAACTCCTGAAACTGAGGTTGTGGTCCATCCGCCAACGCAGGTGACGCGGACAGGCGGCTAGCGGTGTCGAGTTGCCTTTCGGACGTCGCGATGGACCACATGCGTATCAAAGCCTCCGCGACGAAGTTTCCGCCCCAGTGCATTGGCAATCATGACCGAGCGATGCCGTCCCCCGGTGCAACCTATTCCTACGGTGACATAGGATTTGCCTTCACGCTTGTAGAGTGGCAGCAGATAGTCAAGCAGATCGTTAAACCGGCGTAAAGTTTCCTCCACCTCCGGCTGCGACCGTAAATATTTCACGACTCGGCTGTCATGCCCTGAATAGGGTCGAAGGTCGGGAATGAAGTGCGGGTTGGGCAAGTGTCTGACGTCGAAGAGCAACTCCAAATCACCAGGATTCCCAAACTTGTGACCAAAGCTGAGAATCTGGACGCGCATCGGCCTGCCCTTGCGATCGGGACTAAACCTCTCCAGCAGGAGATTGCGCAGCGTATGAACCGTGTGGTCGGAAGTATCGATTATTTGATCAGCCAGAGCGCGGATGCGGGACATCGCCGCCCGCTCGGCACTAATCGCTTTAAGGAGACTTTGCGCATTTCGAGCAGGGTGAGGGCGACGCGTTTCGCTAAACCGATGCTGGAGCTCGTCATCGGAAGCTTCAAGGAAGAGGACAAAGACGTTGAGCCCGGCAGCGCGCAGGGCCGATAGCTGCTTGCCAAAATCAGCTAGAAACGTTCCTTCGCGGATATCGATTACCAGCGCCGCGCGCTCGATTCCCTTTTCAGTGTCTCCGGCGTTGACGAGTCTGGCAAAGGTCGGCAGTAAGGTGATGGGAAGATTATCTACACAAAAATAGCCAAGGTCCTCAAAAGCATTTGTGGCTGACGACATTCCGGAGCCGCTCAATCCAGTGATGATTACGACGTCGGGACCATCAGTACCAGCTTTTCGCCCAGTCTTTTTTGTTCGCCCCATATTAAGCCGTCAAGTCTTTATCACTGCCGGAAGTTCAGAGTTACCAGAACAATCTCTCGCGGGTAATGCTCGACTGGACGATCACGCAACCCGAAAAGACATTGCGATGTGACTTGTCGGAGCGATGCCCGGTTATTGGTTTGAACTATGGCTCGATTAGTCCGTAGTTTCCATCGGAACGTTTGTACAGCACCCCAACTCTTTCTGTATCCGCATCGCGAAAAACCAGGAACTGGTCCGGATCGGCGGAAAGCCGCAACGCTGCCTCTTCGGCGGTCATAGGCTTAATAGAATAGCGCCGCGCGGCAATAATTCTCGGTGGTCGGGGTGTAGCTTTTATTTGTCCGTCCGGTGACGGTGCAACAGCAGCGGTGCGTCGCGCACCCTGTCTCCGGTCAACAATTTTTTGTTTTAGTTTGAGCGCCTGTTTTTCGATCTTGGCAATTGCGCGAGTCAACGCCAGATACATATCGGTATTGATGTCTTTGGCCGTCAACGTATGGTCGCGCCAGTGGACAAGCAATTCCGCTGCGTGCCTATTTTTCTCGACGTCAATGATTACGTGGGCCCAGGCGGTCGTGCCATCAAAAATGTGCGCCAGCTTATCGAAGTGATCTTCGACGTGCTTGCGAATGCCATCGGTAACTTCGACATGGCGACCCGTGTATTCAAACATCATGATTACAGTTCCCCTCTCGAGTTCAAATTGTAAATGGATTTGGAGTGCCGCATCGTCAGGCGGCTTTGTTTGGTTGCCATCTTTGAGACCTTGTCTGCTTACGGCCCGCTTGGGAGCGGTACTCCAAACAACGGAGGGGGCGAATTTCAGTCGTTTCAGACGACCGCGCGTCGTTCTCGCGAACCCGGGATACTCATCTGGTCCCGGTACTTGGCAACGGTCCGGCGCGATAACTTGATTCCGTCTTTGATCAATATCTTTACTACCTGATCGTCCGTTATCGGGCTATGCGAATCTTCTTCTTCAATGAGCTTCTTGATCTTCAACTTGATAATACGCGTTGAGATCTCCTCGCCGTCTTCGTTCATCATGCCTTCCGTAAAGAAGCGCCGCAGCTCGAGTACTCCCTGAGGCGTGTGCGCATATTTACGGTTTACCACGCGAGACACGGTAGACAAATGCATTCCGATGTCTTCGGCAATGTCTTTCAGCATCATTGGCTTGATGTGCTGCACGCCATGATCGAGAAAATCCTTTTGCCGGTGGACCATCGACTCCACAACTTTATAAATCGTCTGCCGCCGGTGCTCGATGTTACGCAGCAGATCCACCGCCGACCGCATCTTTTCGCGAATAAAGCTTTTCGTTTCGTTGCTCACGTCCGACTTGCCCAGCATCTGTTGATACTGCTGGCTAACGCGAAGACGCGGGCTGCCGTCATCAGAGAAATAGATAATGTAATCCTCATCGTCCTTATCCAGTTTCTCGATGTAAATTTCCGGGCTGATCAGCACCGGCTCTTCAGACGAATAGCGTCGCCCCGGATAAGGATCGAGCGTGCGAATAAACTCCAGCTCAGCCAGCAGAGTATCAACGTCGCTGCTGATTAATTTTGCGAGATGCGGAAGTTTATGTTGCTGCAGGTCGGCCAGGTGGTTCTGAATGAGACTCACGGCGAGCCGATCGTTTTCGCCCAGCACTTCAATTTGCACCAGGAGACATTCCCTCACATCGCGAGCGCCGCAGCCTACTGGATCGAGGCGCATCAACTTCCTGCCTTGCCTTTTCAACCACTTCCTCGCTCCAGCCGCCCATCGCAGCGATCTCTTGATTCGTTGCATTCAGTCGGCCGTCCGCATCGAGATTGCCGATAACGCTAATTGCCGCCTCGCAAACCTCGGCTTCGATCGGGCTCATGTGCAGCTGCCATTCCAGGTGATCGGCAAGCGAGGGCGGGCGAGTCAAAAACTGCTCAAAGGTCGGCGCATCTTCCTTGTATTCGATCTCCTGCGTCTTGTATCCCGGATCAAGATAGTCTTGAAACTCCCGGCCGAAATCTATCTCTTCAAAAGCGTCATGAGCGGCTTCCTCTCCCTGATGCTCTTCACCGCCTTCACCCGATTCGCCGGCCGCAAATTCTGAAACTTCGCCTTCGGTGCCAGAACCTACTGAAGACAAGTCGAGCTCACCCGAACCGTTGGACGACGGACTACCTAACTCTGATTCGCTGGCCTCCAGGCGAGGCGAATCCGGAGCAGCGCCTTCGTCGGAACTGGCCAAATGATCGAGAATTTTTTCGGCAATCTCACCAACCTCTTCCTGCGAAGCAACTTCCTCCAAAACAGGATTCTCGAGCAACTGCTGCTGAATAAGATCAGTCAGCTCGAGAGTGGTCATCTGCAACATCTCGATGCGTTGCCGCAACTGCGGCGTTAGCACGAGGCGTTGAGAGAGGCTGGTAGTTAGTTTAAGAGACATTTCTCAGATCAAACGTAAAGCGTCCGAATTATGCTGCGTATTATTTTGCGAACCGAAGCGCGCAGGGGGATTATACTCGATTCACTATCGAATGTGCGCGCCTGATTAACTTTGGTCTTACATGCGGAATTTTTCGCCGAGATAAAGCCGCCGCACTTCTGCGTCTTCTGTTAAATCGCGCGGAGCTCCGGAGACAAATATACGGCCATCGGCCATTATATAAGCCCGATCGGTGACGCCCAGCGTTTCTCTCACATTGTGGTCCGTCACTAGAATTCCAATCCTGCGATTGCGTAAATAAAGGATGACATTTTGAATGTCGTCTACGGCTTTCGGATCAATGCCGGCAAACGGTTCGTCAAGCAGGATGAACTGCGGATCGGTCGCCAGCGCGCGGGCTATCTCGGTTCGTCGCCGTTCACCACCGGAAAGCTGATCACCCTTGGTGTTACGAACGTGCGCGATCCCAAATTCTTCCAGCAGCTCTTCCAATCTTGTCAGCCGCTCTCGCCGTCTAAGGCCCATGGTTTCCAGCACCGCCAGAATATTTTGCGCCGCCGTCATCTTGCGAAAGATCGAAGGCTCTTGCGGCAAATAACCCACGCCCAACCTGGCCCTTAGATACATCGGCAACCTGGTGACATCACGGTCTCCCAGACTCACCGATCCGGCATCGGGCCGCTCCAGTCCAACAATCATGTAGAAGGTAGTGGTCTTGCCGGCGCCGTTTGCGCCCAATAGTCCAACCACCTCACCGCGCTCCACATGCAGGCTGACGTCGTCAACCACTCTGCGCCCACCGTAACTTTTTTGCAGATGAACACCCGCCAAGGCCGTATCGGAGGGCTGAGGCGCAGGTTGTTTCGAAGCCAACGAAGCCGGCTTCTGGTTTGCCACTACGTCAACAGTTTCGGTTGATGTGCTCATTGATGTTCTGGCGAAAACCCGCGCGCTCAAAGTCGGGCTTTAAGCACGGTTACGGTTTTCGAACTTTATGAACTGACCGCACTCGCCCAGGCGATTGGGGACCTCTGACATCGTCGGCTGTCACTCTACCGTCCGCCATATTGAGGGTCAAACGGCCGCCTTCAGTGCTTCCCTTTTCCAGGTCTTCCACTCTCGCCGGATTCCCTTTGAGCACTGCAACTTTGCTGGCTGCAGTGTATTCAACCCAATCTCCGGTGCCCTTGCGGTTGGGCTGCGTGAGTACCACGTTTCGCTGCGCCACCGTTTTTTCCACTTCGCTCGAATCCTTAAGCAGGTAAACGTCAGCCACGCCACCGACAACGCGATCCGTTTCCTGACGAATATCAACGTCGCCTTCGTAGTGCAATGTCCGACTAACGTCCGAATAGGACATGTAATTCGAGGTCGCAAAAACGGGAACAAGTGTATTGCCGGCTGCAGTTCGTTTCGAATTGTAGACCTGGCTCTGCACCCGTCCATTCCCTTCCATCTTCTTTTCGTTCATGTGAATCGTCAGCTTGTCCGCACGCACGAAATTGTCATCCTGCCACGCGCGCGCATTGCCGATGTAAATTGCCACGCCGCTGTCGCGATAAAATTCCGCTCGGTCACTGACGATGTAGACCGGACTTTTAACTTTTGAAAAAGGTACGGCCCCGTTCGTTTGTTCCTGGCTATAGTAAGTTGTCGCAGTTTTGCCGCGACTATAGGAAACCTTGCTGGCCAAATTGGAATCCAGTTCGATAGCTTTGGTTCGCGCCCGGGCGTCCCAGACGGTCGGCTCACCGCCACGCAAGCGGATCGTTTGGTCGTCAGCCGTGTAGGAAATGTTATTCGCTACTCCGTTTCGATCGTTCTCGTTAAACTTTGCATCACCTTGAGCATCGGTCCGTTCGATAGCTTGCGTTCCTTTGGTGAAGACTGCGGTCATCTTCTGCGATGTCAGTACGCGCGTTCCGCGGTCCTGTGTCTTCTGCACCGGCTCAATCACCGCCTTCGAGCCACCGGAAGCAACAAAGGATTTCGCAAGATTTCCAGTCTCGAAGAACTCGCAATCGATGCGCGGAGCCGTCAGTGTTTGGTTATCAGCTTTTTCGTTCTTGACTGACTGGCTCAACAAACAGCTCTGCGTTGCCGACAGCTTCAGCTTTTTCGAGATCGCGGCCATTGAGGCGCCAGATCAGTTTCACCGTGTCTGCCGTTAGCCGTTTGTTAGCGGCCCGCGGATCGTTGGCTTTGGACTTGGGGCGGCGAGCGTGATCACTGACCGACCTTCCGTGCGCATCTGTTTCATCAAGCTGCGCTCGCCCTGGGCTGAAACAGAACTTCGATAAGCTCGCGCCAGTCAAGATTTAAATCCGAATCCGCGTCGAGCGTTTTCGCCGACGCATCCCGCATAGCATATCCCTTCTCGATCTGTTGATCTTTGTCGAAGTAGAAATCCATGTCTGCTGATCTTAACTTCGGCGCTGCGCCCTTCCTGCAGACGAGCGCAAATAGGCAGTTTCCTCGTATCTCAACTTTCTGAACTTGCTTCTTATCAGTCAGCACTGCATAGAGACTGTCGCCGCTCAACAGGTCACGATCCTGCTCAGTGGTCACGCCGCCCGTGAACGACAGTTTCTTCCCTTCCTGCTCAAACACCGCCTGCGCCGCACGAATAGTTACTGGACGCGCGCGTGACGACGCCTTGCCCTTCGCATTCTGCAGGGCCTCCGGAGCGACCGTAATCTGCACATCTTTTTCAATTCAAGTTTCTTCGTCTCGAAAAAACCAGAGCGCCGGTGGATTGGCCGGAAACGTTTTCACGTTCAAACGAAATCGGCGCGTCCGTTTGGGCCACTTCGTTATCCTTGGTGGCAAAGTGGTACGCGATCGATTCGGTGTTCACCTTCAAGGCGTCTTTCGTTTCAATCTTGACGCTTCCCTGAAAGGTCAGAATGGAATTGGCTTGATCGTAGATCGCTTTATTGGCGCTGATTTGATCGGGCTTATCGCCGACGGACGGATAAACGGAAAGGTTGACCTGATCCAGCTCATGATGACCGTCAGAAAACGTGATGTCTCGCGCGGCCCTAATCCAGAGATAAAGCCGATCGCCTTTCATCATCCGCTGTTCGTAGCCTTCGATGATTCCGGTGATTTCCTTCGACAGTTCCGGCGTTTCAGACTTGAGGCGGAATGGCGTGTTATTGCGGAGGCGATAATAAGAGATCGCTACAAACACGAGCGCGGCGATCAGGACGAGTAGCGCTGCGGCGCGCACAACTAACGGCGCGCGCGCGCGCAATCCAATCCAAACGCTCTTTTTCGGTTAATCTCCTGCATGGTTAACTAGTAAACAGCAAACAGTAAACAGCAATCAGCCGTAAACATCGTGATCACCTGGGTGGCTAAAAGTAAACGCGGAACCTGAGTCTTACGGATTGCTGTTTGCCGTTTACTGTTTGCTCTCCCGCACATCCTGCACCGACAACTGCAAAAACGTTTCGCCGCCCCATTTACTGGTCTCGATTGTGTAGGCCATATCAATCCGCCCTTTTAAGACATCAGCGTTTTCGGCGCCATTCCACCAAATAGTTTCCAGCGGACGGCGTTGTGGCCCGGCGACAGTCATTTTCAGATGCCGATTTCCAATTAGACGTGGTTCCGAGAGGATGCACAAGTTGTGCGCCTCGAATATGGGCCGGGGATTGCCCGCTCCAAAAGGCTCCAATAATTGCGTTTCGCCCACCAAATCGAACGTGATCTGCTCCGGTCGGCAGTTCCGCATCAATATGAACGCACGGTTGTAAATCTTCATCTGTCAAGCATGAGGCCGCGTGGAGATTGAGTCGGCGGCGGAGCTCAGCGATACGATCGGGCTTGATTGTTATTCCCGCCGCATGCGAATGACCGCCAAATTTTTCAAACAAATCCGCACATGAAGTCAAACCGTCAAGGAGATGATAAGGCTCAATGCTGCGGCCCGAACCGTGTGCGACACCGCTTTCCGCGTCACTTGAAAAGACTACGCACGGGCGATTAACTCGTTCGGCAATCTTCGAAGCTGCGATACCAATCACGCCTCGGTGCCAGCCCTCCCCAGCGATAACTGCAACGTAAGACTCAGCCCTGACTGGTCTCAACACTTTCCAACTCGGATATCGCCAGCTCGACTATCTGTCGCTGCACTTCCTTGCGTTCCTGATTACGATCATCAAGATGTTTCGCTAACCGCCGCGCCTCGCCCATGTCGCGCGTACTAAAAAGTTCGACAACTGCTCGGGCGGCATCCATTCTTCCCGCAGCGTTGATTCTTGGGCCAATCGAAATCCGATGTCGTAGGCGGTCATTCCGGAGCCGTCGCCGCAACCGGCCACTTCCATCAAGGCTCGCAGGCCTGGATTAGTCGCCTTCGCCAGATCTTTCAAACCGAGCGCAACTATCGTTCGATTTTCGCCAGTTAGTTTTGCCACATCGGCTACAGTGCCGATGGCGACAATCTTGAGGAAGGCGTTTATCTGCGACTCATGTCCGCGCGCACGAAACAACGCCGATACTAGTTTGAAAGCTACCCCAACCCCGCGAGAGTCTTGTCCGGATAAGTAGCATCCCGCCTGATTTGGATTCAGTACGCAATAGGCCGGTGGCACGCCTTCCCCTTCGTCCGGCAGGTGATGGTCAGTGATGATTACGTCGAGACCATTATCGCGCGCCCAGTAAAGTGGTTCATGAGCGCGGATTCCGCAGTCGACACTGATCACCAGACGATAGCCTTCGGCAAATGCGCGTTCGAGTGCATCTTGACGAATGCCATAGCCTTCCGTGAATCGATGCGGCACATGAAAGCCGGTGCGCGCGCCCAGCAGGTTGAGCGCGCGCAAGCAGCACGGCGGTCCCGGTGGTTCCATCAACGTCGTAATCACCGTAAACAAGGATGGGTTCTTCGTTATCGATTGCGCTCAATAGACGCGCGACGGCCTCGCTCATCCCCAGCATGAGATATGGATCTAGTAGTTGATCGTAAGAAGGCTTCAGGAAGCTCTGAGCGGAAAATTCATCGGCGCAACCGCGGGAAATGAGGAGTGCAGCAAGGATCGGGGAAACATTTAGAACGCGAGCAAGCTCGGCAACCTGTTGGGTATTGTGCTCACGCCGGATCCAGCGTTTGGAATTCATGTGAGGCCAGGCAATGGGTTCAAATTATTCGCGCGAATAATTATTCAGCAAACCAGCCATCATCATCCAGTAGCTTAACACCGATTCGGCGGCGGCCATCAATCTGGTCAGTCCAAACGCCGTTAACTTCAGCCTCAAGCTCGCGCCCAAAAGGGGGTGTCAGTTTCACCATCGCTCCAAGTGGAACTTCGGCGTCGAGAATAATGGTAGCGCCGCCGCGACTAATTTTAATCGCCTGGGCTTTAATATTGAAAGGCTGGCCAGCTACGGTTTTCCCCTCGACCTCGAGCGCAAACTCGACCGGGACCCGGGGATTTCGAGGCCGCTGGGAGGGCATAGTCGCACCTCTGGAATCTTTTTCACTCATATCTAAATCTCACCGCCCTTTTTATAGAATTATTTTAGAGTTTGGCCCAATGCCGGCCGGGGAGGAAGAGGGGCAGAACCAGTTTACCTGATGCAGGAAAGTTTTTGATAGCGATTTAATTCTGGAATCATTGACGCATCGCTTCCAGATGAAAGTAGAGCGCAAATTCTCTTGGCACTTCAAACATTGATTACCCGGCATCCGCTGTGATGTAGCCTCCGACCAACGCAAAGATGATCGCTCCGCCAACTATAAGCCGGTAGGCGACAAAAATTGCGGTGGAGTGCTTACGAAGATAACGCAGCAGAAACCAAATCGACGCATATCCCACCAAACCTGAAACGATCGTCGCCACAATCAAGCGGAAGATAAGTGCCTTCCGGAAGTTTGTGTATCGCTTCCCTCAACTCCAGCAGTCCACTGGCTGCGATTGCCGGGATTGATAGCAAAAATGAAAATCTTGCCGCTGTTTCGCGGTTAAGTCCGGCGAAGAGACCTCCCATGATCGTCGAGCCTGACCGGCTCGAACCCGGCACCAGGGCCAGCACCTGGGCAAAACCGACTGCCAAAGCATCACCCAATCGCAGCTCATTCATGGATCGCTCTCGTTTGCCGACCCGCTCCGCCAGGGCCAACAAAAGCCCGACCACAATCATCATCGTCGCGATCACCCACAGATTTTTTGTAAACGTACCTTCAATCTGTTTCTTGAAACGCGAGCCCGACAACTGCGACAGGTAACGACCCAATAATTACCAGCCATCCCAGCCACGCTTCCGGCGACAGCCGCACGCTCCCATCCACACGACTCTTGCCCGTCAATATTGCAACGTGATCCTGAACAAAACCGCGCGTGATGTTGTAGATGTCTCTGCTGAAATAAGCCAACACGGCGATCAGCGTGCCGAGTTGAATCACCGCAATTGTGGCTGTGGTTTGCTCAGCTTTGAGTATCGGTTCGACCGCGTTGTAAAGGCCAACCAGCCGCGCCGCAAAAACCAGATGTGCGGTGGAGCTGACCGGAATGAATTCTGTTAATCCCTGGACGATGCCCAGGATGATGGCTTGAAGAATGGTCATTGATTAATCAGTGGTCAGTGATCAGTGGTCAGTGGTCAGGAAACTCGAACTAATCGCGGAGCGTTCCTCGGTCTCAGTCCTGCGGTCTGCCGTCTGCCGTCTGACAACTATTCCCGAAACGAATTCTTTCGCGAAATTCGATCGTACATCCAAATCGGCATAATCATGCCGGCGCGCACAATGGTCGCCAGCTGCCACGGGAAAGAAAAAGTTTTCTTCCGCTTTTCAATCGCCCCGACGATCCGCTTCACCGCGTCGTCCAATTCAAGCAGGAAAGGCAATTGTGCGTGACGGCCTGATGTCAAAGCGGTCTTGATAAACCCAGGGTGGATGATTGTTACATCAATGCCGCGCGGTTCCAGATCCAAACGAAAGCTTTCGAAAAATGCAGACACCGCAGCCTTGCTGGCGCAATAAGCCGCTGACTTGGGCAATCCACGATAAGCGGCGAGGCTTGAAATCACAACGAGCTGACCCTGGCCTCGCTCAATCATTTGGGGCACCACTGCGGTTGCGCTATTCGCAGCGCCGATTACGTTGATGTTGATTACTTCGGCAACTTCCTCGCCGCGCAAATCCGCCGCATGCTTCGTCGGCCCCACGCCGGCGTTGGCAATCATGACATCAATCGGCCCCAGCTCAGCGCTGATGCGTTTGACTGCCTCACCCAGAGAATCCGAGTCTCGCACATCGGCGGGGATTGCCAGCCCTTTGCTCCCCACCGCGTCAATCTCTCCAACCAGTTCTGTGAGCGCATCCGCCCGCCGGGCAATGAGACCCAAACTCGCGCCGCGCCGCGCCAGCTCCAAAGCCAGCCCACGCCCGATTCCGGACGAGGCGCCCGTGATCATCACAACTTTTCCAGTCCAGTAACTCAAATGTTTTGGATTTTTTTCGGCTTAATCTGCGGATTCAAACTGGAAACTAGACTTGAACTACAACCGGCATGATCACCGGCTTTGCACCGGTGAGCTTCTGGATGAAACGCTTCAGTTCGACGCGGACATGTTCCTTCAGAAGGCCTTCGTCGCCCAGGGTCTGTCGCGAAGCGCCGGCAATCGCAGCGGTGACCACGCGTTGCGCGTCTTTCATCATTCCGTTGCCGGAGTCGAAACCACGCACTCCCTGCTCAACAATTTCTGGCGGACTTTGCAACTCGCCGGTTTGCTCATTAATAGTGACCACGACCGTGAGCATTCCCTCAGAAGCAATCTTGCGGCGCTCGCGTATCGTCTCTCGTTCAATTTCCTCAAAGCCGCTGTCGTCGATAAAGGTGCGACCAATCTCTCGTTTTCCAACTACGACGGCGCGCTCTCCATCAAGTTCGAGCACATCGCCGTTTTCTATGAGGACAATATTCTCTTCAGCATAGCCGAGATGATTTTTGACAAACTCCTTGTGACGAAACAGCATGCGATACTCGCCATGGATTGGCACCACAAACTTCGGCCGCACAGCTTCAGTCATGATGCGAATGTCTTCCTGCGAGGCGTGACCACTGACGTGGACCAGCCGGCGTTTCTCTTCAATGATGTTGGCGCCGCGCTTGTAGATCATTCCAATCATCCGTGAAATCAAACGTTCATTTCCCGGAATGATGCGGGCCGAAAGCACAACAGTGTCGCCCTCATCAATGGTTAATCCCTTGTAACTTTGCCCCGCCATCTGCGACAGCGCTGCGCGCGACTCACCCTGGGAACCGGTGACCAGGAAAACCACTCGATGGTCCTTCAACTGTTTCGCCTCGTTTAGCGGAACCAGCAAGCCGTCGGGAATGTCCAGATAGCCGAGCCGATCAGCGATCTCAACATTCTTCAGCATCGATCGGCCCAGCACGCAAACCTTCCGATTGAACTGCTGCGCGATGTCTAAAACGATTTGCAGGCGATGAATCGACGAGGCAAACGCCGCTACAATGATCCGGCCCTTCGCTTCACCAAAGATCTCTTCAAAAGCCGGAATTACTGCCCTCTCTGAGGGGGTTCGGCCGGGAACAGTTGCGTTGGTGGAATCCGAGAGCAGGGCCAACACGCCTTCCTGGCCAAGACGGCGGAACGAGCGCAAATCAATCGGCTCGCCAATCACAGGAGTCTCATCCACTTTGTAGTCTCCCGTGTGGATGATGGTGCCGACCGGAGTTTTGATCGCGAGCGAAAAGCAATCAATCAATGAATGCGAAACGCGTATGAACTCAACGCTGAAGATTCCGATCTCAACTTCATCGCGCGGCTCCACGCGATGCAACAAGGTGTCGCCCCGCAGGTTATGTTCGTCGAGCTTACTCTCGGCAAGTCCGGCAGTGAAATGTGAACAGTAAACCGGGACGTTGAATTTCTTGAGCAGGTAAGGTAGCGCGCCCAGGTGATCTTCGTGACCGTGTGTGAGAACTATCGCGGTGATGTCGTCGCGATACTCTTCAAGGAAATCAAAATTGGGAACACAAACGTCAACGCCGTATGCGGTTTCCTCGGGGAAACCCATGCCCGCATCAAGGATGAGCATTTCATCGCCATAGCGCACCGCCATGCAATTCATCCCAAACTCGCCAATACCGCCGAGCGGGATAATCTCTAAGACACTGCTCACTTTTAGTTATTACTCGACTCTCCGGGCACGCTGTGCACCGTGTATTTCATGTGGCAATCGCGGGAGCTAAACAATCACTGCAGTATAGCACGCCATCAAAGAACCCATGACTGCCAGTTCAGGTGCCATCTGCGCCTAGGGAAATCCTCTCTGCGCAGACTCCGCGTTCTCGGCGACTCTGCGGTTAAGACTGTGGAAGTAAACTCGCCGCTGAGACGCCGAGGACGCAGAGTTAACGTAGAGACTGAAGCAGTGACAACCCAGGTTACAGCTGTGATGGGTAAACTGTTCGTCGTTCTTTCAAACCGGTTCCCTGTCTCCGCACTTGAGGGTTACAATCCGCGCATGACAAGAAACATTTTCCCTGTCCTGTTCTTGACCGCTTTCTTTTTCGCACTGGCCGTTCAGGTCGCTGCTGCGCCGCGCACGATGCGACTCGACTACTACCACACGGGCGATGCCAAACGTGAATTCTTCAGCGTCGATCGTATCGTGCTCGAGCCGCTCACCTGGCCCGGGAATCTCGCTAAAAACATAGACCAATCAAACCTGGGCAAATATTTTTTTGAAGTGCGCGATAAAGAGTCGAAACGCGTTCTTTACTCGCGCGGCTTCGCCTCAATTTATGGAGAATGGGAAACAACTGACGAAGCCGCGACGATGCTGCGGACGTTCAATGAGTCTCTCCGCTTCCCTGCTCCTGATGCG
This sequence comes from Pyrinomonadaceae bacterium, assembly GCA_963724185.1. Taxonomy (GTDB): domain Bacteria; phylum Acidobacteriota; class Blastocatellia; order Pyrinomonadales; family Pyrinomonadaceae; genus PSRF01. The sequence continues at coordinate 106,412 of CAVRTN010000005.1, forward strand.
CCCGTTGAGATCGTTTTGCGAAAGCGCGACGCGAAGAATGCATGGATAGATATCTGGACGACCTCAATTGATCCCAAAGATATTTTTATCGATCGATCGAAGGCGCGCGCGCCGGCGCCGTTGATTCCGATTCAGAAGATGGGTGATCCGGCGACGAAAGTTGATTTCCTGATCCTCGGTGATGGTTACACAGCAGCTGAGGCGAAAAAGTTTGAGGCGGACGCGCGGCGGCTTACAAAGGTGCTGTTTTCAACTTCGCCTTTCAAAGAGCATCAAAACGATTTCAATGTTTGGGCCATCTGCCCACCGGCGCTTGAAAGTGGAATTTCACGGCCTTCGACTGGTGTCTATCGCGATTCTCCATTAGGCGCAACTTATGACGCCTTTGGTTCGGAACGTTACGTGCTGACCTTCGACAATCGGGCCTTGCGTGAAACGGCGGCCTTCGCACCTTATGAGTTTATCGAGGTGCTCGCCAACAATCGAACGTACGGAGGCGGCGGGATTTTCAACCTCTACAGCACAGTCGCTGCGGACAACGGCTTCGCAGATTACGTTTTTGTGCACGAGTTTGGACATCACTTTGCCGCTTTGGCGGATGAGTATTACACCTCGCCAGTCGCCTACGCGCCCGCAACCGAACGAATCGAACCATGGGAAGAAAACATTACCGCTCTACTCGATCCAACAAAGGTGAAATGGAAAGATTTGGTATTGCCAGACACGCCGCTGCCGACGCCCTGGAGTAAGGATGCTTACGAGAGTGCCTCGCGCGACTACCAAAAGCGGCGCGCGCAGATTCGAAAAGACAACCGGCCGGAAAGCGAGATGGAAGCCCTCTTCCGCGAAAACCTGGCGCATGAGCAGGCGATGTTTCGAAAAGAAAAATATTTCGGACGCGTCGGCGCTTTCGAAGGCGCCATGTATGAAGCCAAGGGATACTACCGGCCGGAAGTGGACTGCATCATGTTTTCGCGAACAAACAATTTCTGCGCCGTCTGTCGTCGCGCGATTGGGCGAGTGATTGAAATGTATACCTAGTCGGACTCGGAGCCGGACGACTTTTGGTTGAGCTCTGCGTTACCTCCACGCGTTCTGCGCCTCTGCGGTTATTCTTTTAGTGCTCTTCACCGCAGAGACGCGAAGGCGCCGAGGAAGCGCTGAGAAAATCATTGAATGGCTGGTCTAACAAAAACCTCTAAGAGGTCTGGATGAAGTTTGTGCTTGAAATCTGTATCTCGGCAGTCTTGATTGCGTTTCCCGCAGTCCCGACACAAGCGCGAGAATCGCGCGAGGCCCGGGACCTCAAGGAACTTTCGCGGCTCGAATCCGTCTGGAATGAGGCACAACTGCGCGGAGACGCTGAAGCGCTGGACCAGCTCTGGGCCACCGACTTGATTGTCACCGTTCCTGACATGCCGGTCATGGACAAGAATGAAGCCCTGGCCGTCGTGCGTTCCGGAAGAATAAAGTTTCGGCGGTATCAAACGTCCGACTTGCGCACCCGTATCTATGGCGATACCGCTGTGGTCACCGGACAACTCTCAAGAGAGCGTGAGTCCGCGAACAACGAATTTGAGGACGACTGGCGGTTCACCAAGATCTACGTTCGTCGAAAAGGACGTTGGCAGGTGGTCGCCTGGCATGGTTCACACGTGGGTACATCCTGATCACGAAGGCAAATGATTATGCTGAATTCCTGCCGATTGCCCTTGCTCCTAATGACACTGTCATTGCTGGCCCTACCGGCGACGTCATCGAAAACGCAGGCCCAACCGTCCGGCGGCAAGCTTCCTTCTAACGCTGCACCTGCAACTGCGCCGGCAAAGCCCGTTAGCGCACCAGCGACTTCAAAGAAGAACGTTAGTGCCAAATCCGGAGCAACCAGGGCGACGAAGAACACTTCCGCTCGTTCGATAAACTCATCAGCGACGGCTGCAGCGGCCATTGAGGGAAAATGGTGGACCACCGGAAATGGTTTTGGTGATTCGGAAGTGGTATTTACTCAAACGGGTCCAAACGTGTCGGGTGTCATCAGATACGCCGATGGACGGACCGGCAGGATCGAGGGAACCTTCACGGGGAAGAAGTTGAACCATCGATGGTCAGACTCCAAAGGTAACGGCGGCACGGGATGGCTGGAGTTAAGCTGGAACAATTTCTTAGGTGGTCCATGGCGCAATCAACAAGAGCGCAACGGCTCATGGACGCTAAGCCGGCTCGAGGGCAAATGGTGTCTTGGCGGAAGCCGCAGTCGAGTTCGAACCGTAACTCACGATGCCCGTGGACGGTTAGCCTCAATTGCCGAGGATGGCACTCCCTACGAGGGCCGGCTTGAAGGACCGCTTATCTTTTTGGATTCGGACATGATGACTATCGAAGGAAAGATGAACTTCAGGCACAATCGCGTGGACTGGTCCAGCGGCTTTTACTGGACCTGGTGCGGACGCTGAGCCAAAGATCCGTCAGGAGCAATAAACGATGACTCGCCCTCCAGCACCGCTCCTCAAGTTTCTCAAGCCTTATGATCGCGAGATTAAGGATCTCGCCTTGAAGCTGCGTGCACTCGTGCTCGAGGAGATGGCGCCGTGCTTTGAGAACATCTACGACGCTTACAGTGCGGTTGCCATCGGTTACGGTTTTTCAGATCGCCTTGGAGACGGCGTCTTCCACATTGCCGTCTACGCGAAGCACGTGAACCTTGGGTTCAATCATGGCGCTACACTCCCGGACCCGTTGGGGATCCTCAAGGGCTCTGGTAAACGCATTCGCCACATCACCATCAAGACACCTGACGATCTAGCGAAGCCTGCGCTTCGTGCATATGTGCGACGCGCGCATCAATCCGCCCTCGACGACGCACGAAAGCTTGGTGAGCCAACTCCCAAAACCGATCGCGTTGTTTCGACGGTTAAGGCTATCTACCCGAAGAAACGACGCCCCACTTCGAAGTCGTGAGAATGGGCGGGTTGGTCAGGACTAACCATCAACGGAACAAAAGCTACCCGCCGGCGTGACAGCCTATCTCTTGTCTCCGTTAGGTGAGGAACATTCGGAAAGCAGAAAGGAAAACAATGAAACGCACTCTGCTCTTAACGTTATTGTTGCTGGTCCCTGGGTTCGCGTTGGTAACCAGGAGTTCCAGCCAGGACGGCGCCGATGCTGATATTAAAGCGTCTGGTGGAAAGTGGGAGTATCTCGTCGTAGCCGGCCCGAGTTCGACAAATTTCTCACCGACCGGAAACTCGCGCATGCGCAAGGAAGACAGTGGATTCGGTCGCGAAGCATTCGTGCTTGAAGCCCATCTCGATAAGCTTGGCGCAAGGGGTTGGGAACTCGTCTCGGTCTCTGGAGTGCCGCAGGATCCGGTTTACTATTTCAAGCGCCGCAAGTGATAACTTTTCAAGTTACCCCGATGGGTCGAAGAATACAGAACAGGGAGCGGTAGCGACCTGGTCAAGGAATAGCTGAAGACTGCGAAGGGTTCTCATAGATCGGTGGTTTCCACGGATTGGATTCACACGGTCGCGACCGCTCCCGGTTCTGAATGCTACGACCCACGAAGCGGCCCTCCTTAGCGTTTGAGGTTTTAAAGCAGCGTTATGGATAAAGGGACTCAACCCGCAATCATTATCGCTCGCATCTGGATCTAACCGACCTCCATTCTTCTGAAACTCACTCCAAACCCAATTCAACCAGGTTTCGTTAAATTCCAACTCGATTGGAACCAGCTCCAACTAGCTCAAACTCAATTCTGACCGACTCACAATCAGTTCCAACCCACTAAAATCTGGTTCGAATCGAGTTGGATCTCGTTTTAACTCGATAGAAACGCGTTCTAATCGAGTTCAATTGCGATCCAACCCACTTAGAGCGTGATTCAACCGACTAAAAATTCAGGACTTTCTTCCCAGATTTAATGTTTTCTTTAGGCTTTTTGAGAGTTTTTGAGTTAATCTCCGGCCGAACCCGCATCGTGTGTTTGTTAGCCTCGCTAACTATCAACTGCTCCAAGCCTTACCTAAGGAGGTAAAGAAAATGGCTAGATTGAAGAGAAAATCCACGGCCCTGGAGACCGCCCGGCGACGTCTGGCCGGCCTTAAGGCAATTAATCCGAAGCCAAACTATGGTCCTGGCCTTACCGAAGAGGATTTCGAGAAGGTTATCGTCGATGCCGAGACGCTTCTGGCGAAGTATCACCAGATGAGTGCGGAAATGGACGAAATGCAGAACCTGTTTGACGCGGCCGAAGAACGGGCCAACGATAAGAGCAAGCGGATACTCTCTGCCACCGAAGCCACATACGGCGCCGATAGCAGCGAGTATGAAATGGTGGGCGGCACCCGCACGAGCGATCGGAAAAAACCCGGTCGCAAGAAAGGCGGCAGCGGCACGCCAACTGGTTAGTCCAGCAGATCAAGTGATCGACTTGAGCTCAGGGGCACTAGCCCGACCGTAAGTGAGGGCTCAGCCTAACTCGACGGGTGATGGAGGCCAGCGAGGAACCTCCATCACTTATCGGGGTTATGATAAGTGTGACTCGGGATCTTTCCGATCGCTGACCATCCTCATCTGAGGCATGTTCTATGGATCTATTGAAAATAATTAGGGAGAAATGTAAGCCTTTTGCGTCGGCAGAGTTTTACCCAGCGATCGAGGCGGTTGTACACCATATAGAAATAGCCGAGAAACATTTTGAGCAAGCTAAGAACCATGGAGATTACCTTTATACGGATGTGATCTATCGGACCAACCAAGCCTTCGAGGGTGCCCTTAAAGAGGCAAGTAGAGTGCTTACAGGCAAGGACCCTTCGAGGCAATCTCCTGACCACATCGTGAAGTATTTCGAGAGTAACAGGATTCTTAAGGAACGAGTCCTGGCTCAATTTACGAATTACCGTATAGAGTGGAGAAACAAGGCTACTCACGATTACCAATTATTCTTCACGGCCCAAGAAGCATTGCTTGCAATTGTTAGCATCTCAGCCTTTTTTAGCATTCTCCTGGATCAAATGTTGGAGAAATACGCTCATGAGCTCGAACGACAAAAACTGAGGGAGCAAGCCTATCCTCTTCTTCAGTATGTCCGAAACTATCGGCAACTGGATTTCTTCAATCAATGTGTGGAGCTGCTTAAGCATTTCGCCAAGAGCCTTGAAGATGATAAACAACTGTCTGCCGGAATCCCACAGTATGAATTATTAGGTAAGCTTTCAGGCTTCATATCCTCGACCGATCCTTCCGTGAAAATCTCCTCTGAAAAAATGGTTTCCCGGGGAAGGTCCGGGATAATTCTTGACCTCCTCCTGGAAAAGGAGGGCCGTGCCATCATTGTGGAACTAAAAGGCCCCTCGACTGATTTGAAACGTCGCATTCGCCACGGAGTGGAACAGTTGAAGACCTCCTTGCTGGCAACCGGAATACACGAAGGCATCCTTCTCTTGCTCCCAGGGAACGGGCGGTCTGTTCTAACCACGCGAATCGAGACGTTCATGTTACATGAAAGGCCGATAAGAATTGCGGCCCTCACACCCTCCCTTTCGGACGGAGTGACAAACTAGGGAACTCACAATGACCAATCGTATGCCTGCCATCTTCTTCGGACACGGCAATCCGATGAATGCAGTGTCGCAGAATGCTTACACGGATGGCTGGGCGGCTATTGGTCGTGCCATCCCGCGGCCAAAAGCAATTCTCTGCGTTTCCGCTCACTGGTACATTCCCTTCACGGCCGTCACGGCGATGAGTTCTCCGCGGACCATTCATGATTTTGGGGGATTCCCCCGCGCGCTGTTCGAGGTTGAGTATCCCGCGCCCGGCAGTTCCGAGCTCGCCCAGCTGGTGCGAGACTCGATCACTCCTTTGCCACACTCAAACAATCCGGTTCGACTGGATCATTCCTGGGGATTGGATCACGGAACCTGGTCAGTGCTCTGTCACGTCTTTCCGGACGCGGATATTCCCGTAGTGCAACTCAGTATCGACGAAACGCGGTCTCCTGAATTTCATTATGAAGTTGGAAAGCGTCTCCAGCCGCTGCGGGATGAAGGTGTGTTGGTGATTGGCAGCGGCAACATCATTCATAACCTCCACACCTATGCCTGGGGCAAACACGAGGTTGAACCGTTTGACTGGGCAGTGCGATTTGAACACCTCGCACGCCGGCTGCTACTCGACGGCGACGACGCAGCACTAGTCGGATACGAATCCCTTGGCCGCGATGCGCTTCTCTCCGCGCCCACGCCTGATCATTTCCTGCCATTGCTTTATGTGCTCGGCCTTCGCCGCAAAGACGATGTGGTTACTTTCCCCGTCGAAGGCTTTGACGGCGGCTCGATCTCAATGCTCACAGTTCAGATCGGTTGAGATCCTCCTACCCTGTCGGATCCGCGTCGCTCTCTTTCATCATCAGTTAAAAGGAACAGCTTCAAGTTTTCGGAGTCTAAGCTGAGGACTTGAGCGGTGGCTCTGCGATTGCCCGAACGCTTCTTTACGAACTTTGTGGGCCTCTCAGGCCCTTCGCGGCTGAACGGAGGATCACTGCAGGGAACGCGAAGTTTTCGTAAAGGTTCGCAAAGGTCAACAAAGCCGTGCAAGTTTCCTGAAGTCAGCCCGTTCATCTGACAACGCTCGCGGCAGCGAATAGCTTGAAACATTAGGCGAGGCTAACCATGAAAAATCTCTTCTTATTCACGCTGATTTCGGTCATGACTATTTTTCTCGGATTCGCCGGCTACGCGAAGTTTGCGCCAGTGGATATTCCGCCCGTGCATGAGGGTGTTTTCCTTCCCGTGAAAAAGTCGATGCGTGCTTTTCGCTCGGATCAAGAGCTAAAGAACTATCTCCGGGAGCTGGCGGAAAAACAAAGGCGTGCAGCGCGCTACCGAGCAGACTCCAACCAGGATGCATCGGGCCTGATGACTTCCAATGCGCCCGTGCCGGCAGCCGAGGTGGCGAAGGCGACGCCCGGTGACAAAGACGAATCAGTGACTAACGTTCAGCACGCGGGTGTCGACGAAGGCGGCATCGTTAAAGTGCATGGTGATCACCTTGTCGTGCTGCGTCGAGGTAGGCTCTTTACCGTAGCTATAGGCGACGGCGCGTTGAAGCCGATCTCAGCTGTTGACGCTTTCGCGCCGGACATCAATCCGGGTTCGACATGGTATGACGAGATGCTCATCTCCGGTGACACCATCGCCGTAATTGGCTACAGCTACGAACGTGGTGGCACTGAGATTGGACTCTTCAATATCGATTCGGCCGGCCAGCTTCGTTATCGGTCGACCCATCACATGCGATCCAACGACTACTACTCCTCGCGAAACTATGCGAGCCGCCTGATGGGTAACAAATTAATCTTCTACACTCCGCTTTATCTTTCGCCTGACGCTGACGATCCATTTGCGAGTTTTCCGGCTGTCCGTAAGTGGCATAAGGGCGTCACACCTGGTGAGTTTCGGCGCATTGCCTCGTCAACCAACATCTATCGCGCAGAACGGGCACTTAATTCAAGCTATGGTCTGGCTCTTCACACGGTAACCAGTTGCGACCTCTCAAGCGATGACTTTCCCTGCGAAGCCACGGGCGTGATTGGCCCAGCCGGACGCGTTTTCTACGTTTCCCCTGAATCAGTTTACGTTTGGGTTACGGATTGGGCGCGTCGCGGCCGACAGCCGAAAGAGGAATCTATGCTTTATCGGCTTCCGCTCGATGGGACGAGTCCAAGCGCGCTCCAGGTTTCCGGTAGCCCAGTGGATCAGTTTTCCTTTCTCGAAAGTAACGACGCACACCTGAACGTGTTGGTGCGCTCAAACGCCAAAGGCGACGGGATGTGGCAGGCCGAGGTTGCCGCCGGCGACGTCGCGCTGATGCGAATACCCATTACGAGCTTTTCTGATGGGAGCGAAGCGGTCCCCTCGACGAATTATCGGAGTCTGCCAAAACCCGAGGGATATACTTTTCAAAATCGATTCGTCGGCGACTACCTGCTTTATGGCACCGGCAGCGGCTGGGGAGCTCCGCAAAAAAAACAGAGCGCGAGTCTCTTTGCGGTCTCGTGGGCAGGTGGCAACCTCACTTCTTTTTCCCTGGCTCATGGGGTGGATCGAATCGAGGCGATGGGCAAGAATGCGGTCATCGTAGGAACCGATGGAAAGGATTTGCATTTCACTTCCGTACGGCTTAACGAATCGCCTTCGCTGGCTGGTAGCTTTGCACGCGCGGGCGCATCGCAGGGCGAACTGCGCAGCCACGGCTTCTTCTACAAACCCGACGGTCCGGAGTCTGGCGTGATCGGACTACCAATCAGCTTGCCGGGTCGTCCCGGTTATCAGCATCTGTTTGAATCATCAGCCGCAATTCTCTTTCTGAGAAATGACTCGTTGAATTTCGAAAAAGCAGGAGAACTCGCGGCGGATTCGGGTAGGGCCGTTAACGACAACTGTCGCGCCTCATGCGTTGATTGGTACGGAAACGCGCGACCGCTCTTCGTCAAGGGGCGTGTCCTCGCATTGCTCGGTTATGAATTGGTTGAGGGCTCGCTGGACGGAAGCCGGATTCGAGAACTGAGGCGCGTAAACTATGCGCCAGGACGAATGCAGATAACTCGCAACTAGGGAGCAGGCGGCAGACGGCAGGCGGCAGGCGGCAGGAAAATGCCCTGATTCCGGCCTGTCGTCTGCTCCTGCCGTCTGCCGTCTTTCGCGTGGTCTGCTACAATCCAGCACACAATGGACTGGACCACCCTGCCTACAATAAGCACGAGCCGTCTCTCCCTCCGTCAAATTATCGCGCAGGATGTCGACGATTTTTACGCGATCTACTCCAATCCGGAAGTCATGCGCTATTGGAGCACTCCCCCGCTGCCAGATAAGCAGGCGGCCGGCAAACTAATAGCCGAAATTCAGGATGGATTCAGGCGCCGGCAATTGCTGAAGTGGGGCATTGCGTTAAGCGCCGACGATACACTCATTGGCAGTGTCACTCTTTTTCACCCTGACTTCACTCACCGTCGAGTCGAACTCGGTTACGCTCTCGGTCGGGCGCATTGGAGGCAAGGCTACATGGGGGAAACTCTGCGGGCCGTGCTCGGTTATGCTTTCGACACGCTCAACTTCCATCGCATTGAAGCGGACGTGGATCCGCGCAACGAAGCTTCAGTTCGAACACTTGAGCGACTTGGCTTTAAACGCGAAGGATATTTGAGAGAACGCTGGCAAGTAAACGGTGAAATCCAGGACGCCTTTTTCTACGGTCTGCTTCGTCCCGATTGGGATGCTCTTAGTCACTCCGACGCGCAGCCTGATCACGCAAGGTGAAGCGCAAACAGACAGTTCGTGTACAGTTTCAAACCCTCCATCGAGTTTCCTAAACTCAGAAAAGATTTCAATCCCGCCTTTTCAGTCGCTAAGTTCAGCGACTTTTGAACGAACAAAGCGCCGATCGGCTTATCGGTACAATCGTTGCTAGGAGCTAACCGAACTCCCGGAGTTCAAGCACAAATAGCAGAACACCAATAAGTACGAGGGGGAAATATATGGGATTGTTTGACAAGATGTTCGGCGGAGGAGCTTCGGAAGCTGAGCAACAACAAGGCGCCCGGCAGCGCTTCAACGAACTAAAGCAGAGGTATCAATCAGCCCTGAACCTGGCTGACCAACAGCAGATTCAGTTTCAGAATCTGCACGTGCAGGACAACAAGCTGTTCATCAGGGCCACGGCCCCGTCAGAAGAGGCGAAAAACAAATTTTGGGATCAGCTCAAGCTGGTGAATCCCAATGCCGATGACGTTACCGCCGAAATTAGTGTCGACCAAACTCGGGCAGCGGCGGCAGCAGCCGGCGGTGGCCAGGGACAAGGCGGCCAAACGTATACCGTCAAGTCGGGCGACAATCTTTCGAAGATCAGCAAACAGTATTACGGCAACGCAACTGAATACATGCGGATCTTTTACGCGAACCGAAACCTGCTGAACGATCCGGACAAGATTCAAGTGGGACAACAGTTGGTGATTCCGCCAGACGACAAGGCGTAAGTTCAACTGCCGACAATTTGAGTCGTTGGAATCTGAAGGAGGCTTTCGAGAGCCTCCTTCTTTTCTGCCTGCAGTTTGGCTACATGGTAAAGCCGCGAGGTGTGCTACGCTTACGCGCGTTCAGAAACTGGTCTTTGTCTTAGGATTTCTTGCACCTGTTGCCCCAGGGAAAATGCCTGACCTACTTGTAAACCTATTAGATCTCCCGGCGCTGGATCCCATTCTGCGTGAACTCGAGAGTGCCGCAATCCTTATTCGTCGTGCCCAACCTTTTGAGATCACGCTAGTGCGAAGGTTTGTCGAAGAGTCCTTTTCCGTTGCGTGGGCGGATGAAATCTCCGTCGGTTTCGCCAACAAGCCGGTTTCGGTTTACCTTGCAGTTGTCGAACGGGAAATCATTGGCTTCGCCGCTTACGAGTGTACGCGTCGAGCTTTTTTTGGTCCTACCGGCGTATTGGAAAACAGGCGAGGACACGGCGTCGGCAAAGCCTTGCTGCTTGCCAGCCTTTGGGGACTGCGCGAGCTCGGATATGCCTATGCGATTATCGGCCGCGCCGGACCAGTTGAGTTCTATGAAAAAACCGTCGGCGCGATCGTTATTCCCGACAGCGAACCTGGAATTTACACAAACATGCTGGATTAGTTAGCCGGCGCTTTGTGACCATTCACTCGGCGATTTGTGACCATTCACTCGGCTGCGGACCCAGCGTCAAACCAATGCAAGACAGCGCAGACCTTTCGACATCGCCTTCCGCGAAAAAGCAGTTACGGAATCTCTCACGCCCCCCAGGTCCAAAGGGCACCCTCATTCAGGGGGTCATGCCCGAGTTCACTCGGGACACTCTCGCCTTCATCACTCGCTGCCGTGACTACGGCGATGTAGTGCGAATGCGGTTTCCTCTATCAGACCGTTTACTTCCTCTACAACCCCACTGACATTGAAACGGTGCTTTCCACGAACGCGAAAAACTTCATGAAAGCGCGCACGCTGCGCACGCCTTTTTTTCAACGGCTCGTCGGCAATGGCCTGCTAACGAGTGAAGGCGAGGAATGGCGGCGCCAGCGACGATTGGCCCAGCCGGCATTTCACCGCCAGAGAATTAGTGGTTACGGCAACGTGATGGTCGAGTTTGCACAGCGTCTGATTGCTACCTGGCAGACGGGAGAAGAGCGCGACATCTATCGCGACATGATGCGCCTCACACTCGAGATTGCCGCGAAGACGCTTTTCAACGCCGACGTGTCGGGCGACGCTGACAAAGTGCGGAACGTCTTATCGGAAATGGTGAAACCATTTGCGGCTCAAGCGACCCTTAAATGGATTCTCGATAACCGGCTGCCGACTCGGGCGCATCGAAAATTTTTTGCGGCGGCGAAGGAGATAGACGAAATCGTTTACCGCATCATCGCTGAACGTCGCGCGAGCGGTCACGATCACGGTGACTTGCTCTCGATGCTGTTAGCCGCCCATGACGAAGATGATGGCAGCCAGATGACTGACCGGCAGTTACGAGATGAAGTGATGACTATCTTTCTCGCGGGCCATGAAACTACCGCTCTGACGCTTTCATGGACCTGGTACCTTCTGGCCCAGGACAGCGAAGTGGAAAGAAACTTTCACGCGGAACTGGATGAGGTGCTCGGCGGTCGTCTACCGACGATGGCTGATCTGCCTCGTTTGAAATACACGGAGATGGTTGCAAAGGAGTCAATGCGTCTTTACCCACCTGCTTTCGGCCTTGGCCGCGAGTCGATTGAGGAATGTGAAATTGGCGGCTATCGCGTCCCGGCCAAGTCGCAGGTGTTCATGTTTCAGTGGGCCACACATCGTGACCCGCGTTATTTCGCCGAGCCAGAAAAATTTCGTCCGGAACGCTGGTCTGAAGAATCCATTGAGGCGCTGCCAAAGTATGCCTACTTTCCATTCGGCGGCGGACCTCGTGCCTGCATTGGGAATTACTTCGCCATGATGGAGATCGTGCTGGTGCTCGCCACGCTGGGCCAGCGATTCCGCTTCTCGCTCGCTCCCGATCATCAGGTGAGTTTGATGCCCGCGATGTCGCTCCGGCCAAGGGACGGCATCAAGATCAAGGTCGAGAAGCGATGACCTGTGTCGCGGTCGAAACTACTCAGTCATAGAACCATGACTCTCACTGCAAGAACGCTCGCTTTATCCGAAAAACGCCGTTTGCGACTCGTTGAAATTTGCGAGGCGCTGCCCGAAGTAGCCGTCGACGCTGCAGGCGAGTCTCATCTGGCTTTTCGAATTCGCAAGCGGATATTTGCTTACTACCTCTTTGACCATCATGGCGACGGCGTAATCGCATTCACATGCAAGTCGAACTTGAATGATCAACATCGCTTCGTCCGCGAGGATCCTGACAGTTTCTTTGTGCCGGCCTACCTTGGTTCAAAAGGTTGGATTGCAATTCGTCTTGATCTGGATGAAGTTGACTGGGATACCGTTTCGGAGCTTGCACGCCGCTCTTACCAGGAAATCGCTCCAAGGAAGCTGGCAGCCCTCGTTGAGGTTGAGTAACACGAATCCGTTACTCCATCGCGCGTGCTATTCGAGCCCACTCTTCGAGCGCCAGCGTTTCGGCGCGCCGTTGCACATCAACCTCCGCTCGGCAAAGCACGATGCTTGCTCCTCCATGTTTCTTGACGAGTTCCTGAAGCGGCGACGGCGCATTGCGCAGGTTATTGAGAATAGTTTTCCGCCTCTGAGCAAATCCCGCGCTGACTACCTGCCACAGCAGTTTTTCGTCCTGCACTTCAGCCGCGACGCGACTTCGCAACTTTAGTCTCAGCACGCTGCTCCAGATTTTTGGCGCTGGACGGAACGCGTGAGGCGCGACGTCAAACAACTTTTCAGTCTCACAATGCGCCTGCACAAACACTGAAAGGTAACCTCGTTCCGCCGTACCCGGCGCCGCGGTAATCCGCTCGCAGACCTCTTTTTGAAGCATCACCACTAACTCACTGAGACAACGGCGCTGTTCAATCAACCTTTGCAGAATTGCGGTGCCGACGTTGTAAGGAAGATTTGCCACGAGCCGCGCGTGAACTGCCGGCCGAATCGCCGCGCAAACATCCGCCACTAGCGCGTCATCTTCAATTAGCGTGAAATTCGTTTTCTTGCAGAAGGTGTCAGTGAGGATGGGGATCAGGTTCCGATCGAATTCGATCGCCACCACGCGCCCGGCTTTTTCGAGTAATGGTGCGGTAAGCGCTCCCCTTCCCGGACCAATCTCGACGATCGTCTCATTAGGCTCAGGGGCTAACGCTTCAATAATGCGTCCGACGACTCTTTGATCGGTGAGAAAGTTTTGACCAAAACGCTTTGACGGGACGAATGGGAACTTCGTCGGGATGAAGTCCGAGCGTTTTCTTATTCATCCCTACGTCTTCACCCTTCAGTCTTCGTCTTTGGATAACCTGTCACTTCAATGTCCGGTCCTCGCATAAAAACTTCAACGTCACGAAGCTCGAATCGCGTCCGTAAGTCTTGCTGCGCCGTCTCCGCCAATTGCCGTTGGCGATCCTTGCCCGCCGATGAGCTTCGGTGCGAGGAAGAAAGAAACTTTGTTGATGAGTCCGGCGTCGAGGAATTTTCCGGCGACGTTTGCGCCACCCTCAATTAATACGCTTTGTATTTGAGTGCCGCCGAGCTGACTCAAAACTGCTACCGGGTCACGCCCGCTGATATCACGGAACACTTCAACACCTTGCGCTTCCAACGCACGTCGACAAAGCTGCAGATGCGGAGTTACCTCCAAACACCACGACCGGGCTTTCGTTTGCGGTCATTGCCAAACGGGATTGCGGTCCAAGTGTCAGCAGTTCATCGAGCACGACGCGAACGAGGGCTTTTCGCCTTTTCCTGCCCGAGCGATCGGTTAGCAAAGGATCATCTGCCGATGCCGTCCCGGCGCCGACAAGTATCGCGTCATACTCGTGACGAAATTCATGAACGCGGGCCCGCGACTCAGGGCCAGTTATCCAGCGCGAATCCCCTGTGCGAGTAGCAATCTTGCCATCGAGCGAGGTAGCGAGTTTCAGGTGAACGAAGGGTCGGCCGGTTCGCATGTAATGGAAATATTTCTCGTTCAGCTTCTCGGCCTCAGAGGCTAACAACCCAACGGATACCTCAACGACCGGCAGCCCGTAAATGTTCAAAACCCTTCCCGGAGACTTTTGGATTCGGATCTTCGGTCGGCGCAATCACCCGACTGACTCCTGCGGCGATTAATGCATCTGTGCAAGGCGGTGTGCGTCCGTGATGCGCGTGAGGTTCGAGCGAGACGTATGCAGTCGCCCCCTTTGCATTCGTTCGCGCCTGTTCGAGAGCATAAGTTTCGGCGTGTTTCAGTTGGTCGTAGACGTAAAATCCTTCGCCGACGACTTCACCGGCTTGCGCGATCACACAGCCCACCAGCGGCCCTGGACTCACCTGGCCCACGCCTCGGGCTGCGAGCGAAATTGCCCGTTGCATCAAACTGCGATCAGTTTCACTCCACCCTGAGTTTACGCCTTCAATCGTTGCTACTGTTTGCTGCAAGAGAATCCTTTAATTCGCGATGTGGGCACGAAGCCTGTCCTACTCAAACAATCCATTCACATACAACTCGGGATCGAAAACGACCAGATCATCAACCTTCTCGCCAATGCCCACATAACGTATCGGCAATCCGAGCTCATTTGAGATTGCCACGGCAATTCCGCCTTTCGCCGTACCATCAAGCTTTGTCAGCACTATGCCCGTCACTCCGGCAACCTTCAGAAACTGCCGCGCTTGCTCCAGTCCATTCTGGCCCGTAACGGCATCAACCACCAACAATGTTTCGTGTGGTGCGCCTTCAACTTCCCTGCCTGCCACGCGCTTCATTTTTTCCAACTCGCCCATGAGATTCGACTTGTTGTGCAATCGTCCGGCCGTGTCAACGATTAGGACATCGGAACCACGAGCCTTGGCAGCTTTTAACGAATCGAAAAGAACCGCCGCCGGATCTGTTCCCTGTTTCTGTTGGATCAGTGGAACGCCCGTGCGCTCGCACCAGATCGCCAGCTGATCGGATGCTGCCGCCCGAAAAGTGTCTGCCGCGCATATCAGCACATCATTTCCTTCGGCCTTGATGCGCTGGGCCAGCTTTCCAATGGTTGTTGTTTTCCCTACTCCGTTCACGCCGACGATCATCATGACGTAAGGCGCAACGTTTTCAGGAATGCTCGTTTCGGAAGCGACGCCGGCCTTTTCTGATTGGCGCAGGATCGACAACAACTCATTTTTGATCGCCAGCTTTAGCGCATCGAGATCATTAATCTGCTTACGAGCGACACCGCGTCGCACAGTTTCCAGGATGTGCTGAGTGGTAGCGACACCAATGTCCGCCGCAATCAAAGCCTCCTCAAGCTCATCCAGCAAATTTTCATCAATCTGTTTGAGCCCCTGGAAAACTGTGTCGAGCCGCTCGGATAGCGTTTCTCGCGTTGCGGAAACGGCGCGGCGAAACCGCGCCGAGAATTCCTGTTCGAGCGCGGCTTCCTGTGCCTGGAGTTCCTCGATCGAAAGGTTTAGACCAAGGACAGAAGTAGCAAACGGCGAACGCGACGGCACGGGACGTTCCTGCGAAACGCTCGAATCAGCAGCGACTTGAGTGGGTGGGCGACGCTCTGTTGGCAACGATTGGGAAACCGGGCGAACAGTTGGCACGGGCGTAGGGCTCGCTCCCGTGGCAACCGGTTCCAGATCAATTCTTGAGCCGTCAGAAGAATCAGAACTTCTGAATTGATCCTGCGGTTCGGCCTGCCGCAACTCATCCTCGACAGCGCCAATGGCTGTTTGCGAGCCAGGCATGACCTTTTCAGGCTCCGCCTTCTCGATCTGTGGTTCATTTAACCTTAGCGACACAAACTGATCGCCGCTCTTACGTTTCCAGAAAAGCCCCATAGGTTTGGTCCAACAACTATTAATGCAGATTTCAGAAACGCTGATTATATGCGCAACAGCCGCGTCCCAACAAAATGGGCGCGGCTGCCAGGATGAATCGGACGGTGTTTATTCGTGAACTTAAGCCGGTTTCTACCCAGCGTCTAACTCAACGAAAACAACAGCGGTGCTGAATATTTACGAGACTAGTGCTCGACTCATGGCCAGGCGTGGTCTGAATCGATTGAGGCTGAATCCGGGTCGATGAAATAGGTCTCTTGAGTTTGACTGAACCCGGGCGGATTTGACCGTCATCGCAGGCTGCCACGAAAGCATCTACGACGACCGAATCATAGCGCGTGCCGACAAAACTCTGAATCCGAGCAACTGCATCTTCAAACTTCATTGCCAGTTGGTATGGACGATCGGTTGTCATGGCATCAAACGTGTCGGCGACGGCCACGATTTTTCCCATTAAAGGTATTTCGTCACCTTTCAGCCCCTGCGGGTAACCCTTACCATCAACCATCTCGTGGTGCATGTACATCCCGGGCAGAAACTCCTTCATGGCCGCGATCTGAGACATGATCTTGTAGCCCTTCTGCGGATGCTGCTTCATGATCTCATATTCTTCATCGGTCAATGACGCTGGTTTCTTGAGGATGTTGTCATCGATTGCAATCTTGCCGACGTCGTGTAGCAGAGCGCTGATCCTAATCTTTTCACACTCGTCGTCGGGGAGTCCGAGACGTTGAGCAATCGCGGTTGAAATTCTGGAAACGCGCTCCGAATGACCGCGCGTATAAGGATCTTTTCCATCAATCGCTGCCGCCAGTCCCTTCACGGTTCCAAGAAACAACTCCCGATTCTCGGCAGCCGAACGCTGCAAGTCGCTGATGTAAGTTTCGAGTTGATCGGTCATCAGGTTAAACGAATTGCCGAGATCGCCTAGTTCTGTCCGACTAGTGACGACGATTCGTTGCGAGAAATCACCTGATGCGACGCGATGGGCGCCAACCGCCAGTTCCTGGACCGGCTGCGTAAGTTTTTTCGCGAAGAAGAATCCGATCCCGAGTGTCAAAATACCGGCAACGACACTGATCAAGATTATTTGCTGTCTCATGTCAGCCACAGAAGCCAGCGCGGCCGATTCATCCTGGATGGCTATTACTCCCAGGCGGAAATTCTTGTCGAGTTCGGCGCTTGCATACGCTCCCAGCATTTCCATTTTGCGTCCGTCACGCATGACTGTGAATGGCGCCAAAGCGGACTGAACCTGCGCTCCGGTCTCCTGCCAATCCTGGACCACCTTCAGATCAGTCATGGGCTTTTCGGAAAACGCGACGCTGGCTTCGGGATGGGCCACGGCACGACCATTCTGATCAACGACAAAGACAACTGGCAGCCCCGCGTCTAGCAGTTCGCGTTCACTCTTCGAGGTTGACTGGTGAACTGCTTTGAACACTTCCTGAAATGAGACGATCGCCACTACCGCCGCCAGTACTTCCTGGCCGTTTTCCCCACCCATCACGGGCGCGGCAACCGTCAACGCCATCTCCTGGCCGGAACGAATAATCTGAGGGCGGCTAACGACGATCCCGCGGCCGTTCATTTTCGCGAGCACTTCGCTCACCCGCTGATCCACTTCATCGCGCTGAATAACATCAAGCTGAAAGGCCCGATGCATTTCTCCGCTCACGGGCCAGATCGCGAGGCCAATCAGATTGGGGTCTTCCTCCAAAGTTTTCTGCAGACGCGAATCGTAGCCTTCGTCATTCAGAGCCGTGATTCCGCCGGCGATCTCAAAAGCACGTGCCAGCCCGGTCACAACGTCCCGGTACCGTTGGCCGTAAAGCTCGATTTGCCTCGCTTTGTCCTGCACGAGTTGGGCCTGATAGCGGCCTTCGACTGACCTCAATTGTTCAGCGCTTCTGCCGGACAGCAGTGTGCCCGCGAAGGCCAAGGGAAGAAGGCCAACCAGCAGGAGCACTCCAAGTACGATATATAGCAGGCGGATTCGCCCTATCTTTTCAAGCATTTAGTCAAAAACAGTTCAGGGGCTGGCTTAGGAAATGGGATTCCAAGATGGCTGTTAATACGCAGAAGCCGCGTGAAAAAGCGGCAAGCTCATTATGTCTAGTAAACTTGAGGGTGTCAACGCGTTTGTTTAACTGGGTTGGCCGCGGGTTGGGCATTGGGGAACGGCTTCGGTTCACAGTGCAAAGTTCGCCGATACTTACGCATTATGTTATGTTTTTTATAGACTTAACAGCCCGCGACCACGTCTAACACGGTTGAGATGACGCAACCCTGTTCCGGAAGGGAGTGGCTCGAAGTTGGATCGGCGCGCGGCCAAATTAGAAGGATAGGACAAAAGCTACGAGCGACGAGCAGATTGTGCAACGCGCCCTGACGGGCGACGCAGAGGCTTTCGGCGAAATCGTAACACGCTGGGAGCGGCGCATTTTCGCGCTTGCCTTTGGCATGCTCGGGCGTGAAGAAGATGCTCGCGACGCCACGCAGGAGACCTTTCTGGCGGCGTTTCGCAATCTGCGAGGGTTTCGCGGCGAAGCGAAAGTTTCATCCTGGCTACATCGAATTGCGGTCAATCAATGCATCACGCGACAGCGCAGGGCGAAAGTTAGAAGTGAGAGCGCCCTCGACTTTGAAGAGGAAAAGAACGCGGCCAGTTTTGCGACTCCGCTTCATTACTCTCCCGCGAGAGTCGTGGAAGGAATCGAGAGAACAGCCGCTGTCAGGCGGGCAGTGAACAGTTTGCCGACTGACTTGAGGCAGGTAGTGGTGATGAAGGAATTTGAGGAACTGACATTTCAGGAAATTTCGGATGCGCTCGACTTGCCGCTAAGCACGGTAAAGAGTCGACTTTATACCGCGCTGCGGCAACTTCAGATGCGTCTGCAAAAGTTTAATAACAAATCGGTCTAGAACGCGGAGTGAAAGCAATGGAGAGAATTCAAAGCCCCGGCTTGCGATCAGTCAAATGAGTTGATTGCCTTTCTTTATGGAGAACTGAGCGAAGTGCGAGGCCCAGAGTTTCCAACGTCACATGAATGCTTGTAGTTCATGCGGCGAGGAGCTCGCGGCCTTCAGCGATGTTCGGAGTTCCGTGGTTGCATGGCGTGATGAATCGCTCGGGAAGATTTCGGGCCCGGCCTCGTTGCCTCTCGTAGTAATTGACGCTCAGCCAAGTCGGCCTTCTGCACTGGCTGCGCTTGCGCGAGTTTTTTAATCTTTCACCAGCGTGGCTGAAGGGCGCGGTAGCTTTTGCCACTCTCTTGTTCTGTCTGCTGGCTGGACTCGCGGTAGCAAGTTTGCAACACAATCCAACAGCGCCCGTGGTTAGTAATGCGCCCAACACAAGACTCATCGACGTATAGCGAAGAGCAGGTAAAGGCGCTGGTGGACCAGCGAGTCAAGGATGAGGTTGATCGGCTCAGGGCTGCCGAGGATCAGACCCCGAACTCGCAGATGGTGAAAGATGCCAATGCTTTTTCCAACCGTCGGAATGGGATGCGTAACATACAAGTCGCTACCAGCTCAACGGCAAGGCGGCCACTGTCGAAAGTCGAACGCGATCAGCTTGCGGCGGATTTGAGGTTGGTGGCCATAAACAACGACAGCGAGCTCGATTTGCTCGATGACCGAATCAACAAATAATTTAACCGTAGAGGTTGTCATGAAAGAATTTCGAAAACTATGGTCCGCGCTGGCGCTTGGCATGCTGGTGACAGTTGCCTGCACCGCGCTTTCCAACGCGCAGGCGCAGCAGCCCCCGGCCAATGAACCACAACAGGACGGCGGCGGCGGCGATCCGATACGTCAGTTGAACCTGACTCCGGAACAGCGTGAGCAGATCCGCTCAATTCGCCAGCAGACTAATGTGGAGCGGGCTGCCATTAATCAACGTGTAGGCACCGCTAATCGTGCGCTGGAAGCAGCTCTGGATTCTGACAATCCCGACGAGGCGGCAGTTGAGCAGAGGATGAAGGACCTGGCTGCCGCCCAGGCGGATGCCATGCGGATGAGAATCACGACCGAGGTCAAAATCCGCCGCGTACTTACGATTGAGCAGCGGTCAATCTTGCGAACTTTGCGAGAAGAGGCCCGCGATAGGCAGCGTGAACGCCTCGAATTGCGAGACCAGCGACAGCAGCAACGCCGCCAGGAACGCCCCAACATTTTGCGAAATCAACGCAATGGCGTGGTCCCTCTCATGCCGCGCCGAGATGGTCAACGCCGTCAACGCCCATAAGAATTCATCGAGTCTTACCGCCGGGCTGGTTAGGAGTTTCCTGACCAGCCTTTTCTATTTTCCTCATCGCTTACTCGGCAGTCGACGTCTGTTTCAATTCCTTCCAGCTTGACGCACCGCGCAAATTTTGAGCATGATAAGCCGCTCTATCAAAATCTTAGTCTGGTCGATTAAGAATCTTCAAAAATCGCAAGGACAGGCCCTGATTTCGAATTCGCGGTCCCGCGATCGACAGCCACCCGGTTTTTCGCTTCTCGTAAGATTGCACGGCTGACGCACCAATAGCTCCACAATGAATTTCGTTACGCGCGCTATTTACGAGTTGCAGGAAACCACCCTGATGGCCGCGCGCGCTGGTCGTGGTCTCATCAAGGGACCTCGCTATATCTCCGAAACAATCGCACAAATGGATGTGATCGGCGTCGGTTCGCTGACCATCATCCTGCTTACCGGTTTCTTTACGGGTGGCGTGCTCGCAGTGCAAACCTATCCGACGCTGGCGTATTGGGGGCAACAGGGTCAAACCGGCCGGCTCGTGGCAGTCTCCCTCGTGCGCGAGCTTGGTCCAGTTCTGACCGCGTTGATGGTGACCGGACGAGTGGGCTCCGCCATCGCCGCCGAGTTAGGCTCAATGACGGTTTCTCAGCAAATCGATGCGATGCGCGCCCTTGGCACCGATCCGATTCGCAAACTTGTAGCACCGCGGCTCCTGGCGCTCCTCGTTGCCCTTCCCCTGCTGACAGTGCTGGCCGATTGCGTAGGGATTGCGGGTGGCGCGTTTGCCGCCACGAGTCTTTATGGGCTCTCGATGAACGAGTTTTTTACGTCTGCTCGTGACGGAATCAGCACGGATGATATTATTGGCGGAGTCATAAAACCGATAGCGTTCGCGTTAATCATAGGCACGATCGCCTGTTACAAAGGTTTGACAACTGATGGCGGCACAGTTGGAGTCGGTCGGGCCACCACTCGCGCAGTCGTCACGGCTTCCATCGTCGTTATCATTTCGGATTTCTTTCTGGCCCGGGCGCTCCAATACTTGCTGGGAATGCCGGTTAACTAGGACCAGTAAACCCCATGGCCTTATCCACGACAGCATCCGAGCAGATTGATTTCACTGAGCAGGTGAGTCACAACGCTGCGGGCTCAACTTTCGCCGAGGTTGACGACCGCGAGCGCGAGATTCCGGCTATCGAGTTTCGCGACGTGGTACTGGCGTTTGATGACCGAATCATTCTTAACAAACTGAGCTTCAGCGTCAGAAAGGGCGAGCTGAAGATCATTTTGGGAGGCTCAGGCGGCGGAAAATCTACGATCATTAAGCTGGTGTTAGGCCTCCTCAAACCCGACGCGGGGCGCGTTTTGGTAGACGGTGAAGACATCACTGATTACGACGAAGCGCAGATGATGTCAGTACGAAAAAAGATCGGGATGGTTTTCCAGGAGGGCGCCCTCTTCGATTCGCTTTCGGTCTACGACAACGTCGCTTACCGTTTGCATGAACAGGGCCGACCTGAAGACGAGGTGGAACAAGAGGTACGGCGCATGCTGCGGTTCGTAAATCTTGAGGATGCTATCGATAAAATGCCCTCTGAGCTTTCGGGTGGCATGCGACGCCGCGTCGGCATCGCTCGCGCTCTGATTGGCGACCCGAAGATCGTGCTTTTCGATGAACCGACAGCTGGTCTTGATCCGCCCACCGCCCGTACGATCTGCGAATTGGCAATGAAGCTGCGCGATCTCGAAGACGTTTCCTCGATATTTGTTACCCACGAGATGAACAATCTCGATTATCTTTGTTCAGAGTATGCAGTCGTAGGCGACTCCGGCGAGGTGGTGTTTGAACGCGAAGGCGAGCGCCTGTGCCTGATAAACACGAAAGTGATGATGATGAAGGAAGGCCACATCATTTTTAGCGGCACGGACGAGAAAATACGACACTCCGAAGATGCATACATACAAAAATTCTTGCGCGGACGCTGAGAAGAATGAAGAAAGGATTTAGAGTGAAGGATTGGTCCTGAGCCTGCGGATTAACGTTGGCCCAGTTTAAGTCGCCTTCATTCACCACTAAAACGCTATGCCAAGATCGACTAAGAGCGTCAACTTAAACCAATTGCGAGTCGGCATCTTCGTGCTGATCTCCATAGTGATCCTGATCTTTCTCATTCTTAACTCTTCAGGCGACTTGAATCCCTTTGCTAAAAAGCTTCACTTGAAGGCGCGTTTCGCCGATGCCAACGGCTTGCGGGAAGGGTCCGAGGTCAGACTTGCAGGCGTTCGTGTGGGCAAAGTCGACAAGATCACTCTCCTGCCTCCTTCCACCGAGCCGGGAGCGGCGCGAGTCGAAGCGTTGATGATTATCGATTCCCAGATAGACGGACGGCCGGCGACCGAGCGCATCCGTCAGGATTCAACTGCACAGCAGGGCTCGCCCAGTCTCCTTGGAAATGAAATGTTGATCAACATCGGACCCGGAACCGCGCTTGGACCACCTGTGAAGGATTACGACACACTCCAATCGTCCAGCGCCAATACGGTAAACGATTTCGCTACATCAGGAACCGATCTGGCCCAGCGACTAAGTAAACTCTCTGATCAGCTCAGTGTGATTGTGAAGGACGTTGAAGAAGGCAAAGGCACAGTCGGACGCTTGTTTAGCGACGAGGCTCTCTATAACAATCTGAATTCGACAGTCCGCGAGGCGGACGAAGTAATGCGCTTGATCAGAACCGGCAACGGATCCGCGGGTAAGTTTGTTAACGATCCAGCCCTCTATAACAATGCGAACGAAATCGCTTTGCAGTTAAAGAAGATTTCAGAGGACCTTCGCGCAGGACGTGGAACAGCAGGCAAGCTCCTTACGGACGACGAACTCTACAACCGCATCAATCGCACTGCTGACAAGCTGGACCGCTCAGTCGAACAGATCAATTCGATGATCGCCGACATCAATTCTGGTCAGGGCACCCTCGGCAAACTGATCAAAGACGACCAGATTTATAACGACGCTCGCGCCGCAATCGCCCGCTTCAATACCACTGCAGAACGAGTCGACAACATGGTGGCTGCAGCTCAACGCGGCGAAGGAACTGTTGGGAAACTTCTTACCGACGAAGCCCTCTACTCCAACGTTAACCAGCTCTCATCTGAAGGCGTAAAGTTGATTTACGACTTCCGCCAGAATCCGAAGAAATATCTGACTATCAAATTTGAATTATTCTAGAATCTGAGCCTGCTGCGCTGATCGGCGCGCCATTTACCCAAACGGATTTTCATCGGCGGATGGCCCATAGATTGACGGCACTGCAATGTCGTTCAGCCGCAGGTACACGCCGAGTTGCGCCCGATGATGAATCAGGTGGTTCATCACGAAACTGCGCAACACCGCGATCTTTGGCATTGTCAGAATCGTTTGGCCGTTGGACATCAACGTCCAGGGCTTGAATAATTCCGCGTCTGCGGCGCTGGCGATTGCGGCCCTCGCCTTCGCAATGTTCTCGTCAAACGTCGAAAGGAGTTCCTCATTTGACTTAGCCAGCTCCGCCTGGGGAAGCGGTGTACCGCCCGGCGCTAAATCGAGTGAGTCCTGCCCGATAGTGTAGTTTACCCAGGTCGGTATGTTGCTCAGGTGTGTTGCCAAACTCCCCATCGCCATCGACTTGGGGTGCGGTTTCCAATCTGACTTTTCCAGCGGAACGCGTTCCAGCGTCTTCCGCGTGTTCGTCATTTCATGATCAAACTCCGGTAGCAATGATTCGCTTAATCCCATTCTTACCTCCATCAAGTATCTATTGTTAGGCAATCGAAGCCGGCTGTTACGCCACAATGCCAAAGGCCCGCACTGGAAACGTCCCGAATTCTTTAACCTTGACCGGTACTGCAAAAAACTTAAAACCCGTGTCGGGAAGACTCTCCAGCCCGCACAAGTGCTCCACTATCGGAATCCCCTGACGCAACAGGATCGAGTGGGCCGGACGAGTGCCGCCGCTAGTGTCGTCAATATTGTAGGAGTCGATGCCCACCAAACGCGCGCCTGCTCGAACCAGATACTCAGCAGACTCAGCATTCAAAAAAGGATGGTTGCCGTCAAAATAATTTGACGTTCGCCAGTGCTGGTCCCAACCTGTGTGGAACAGCACTGCCTTCCCCGCTAGATCCAAACCAGCCAGCGGTGCGGCTGAAATCTCGCGGCCCGCGGGAGCGGCGTGCCGAATTACGATGGCCTCAATATTCGCCAGGGACGACAGTGGCAATTCCGAAAGGTCTGCGCCATCTTCATAACGATGAAACGGACTGTCGATGTACGTTCCCGTATTGGCAACCATCTCAATCTTTCCAATGTGAAACTCAGTTCCCGGCGCATAAATCTTTCGCGAATCCGACCGGTTCAGATGATCAGTAATCGACGGAGCCGGCAGCCCCTTATACGTGACCATGCCGTGCTCCACTGCGTGGCTCACATCGATGAGTTGGAAATCAAGATCCATGTTTCGCTCCTGTCAGAAGTCCGAACCTTTACGTCCGGCTTCAGCTAAATCAACAAACCCAGCTTTTTCCTAACCGTCCGCCTTCTGCTTCTGCTGCACCAGGACTTGAAAATGCGCGCCCATCCTGGTGGGCAGAATCATCTCCAGCGCCGCATTGCTCAGTTGCAGCTTCGCCGCCTCACCAGTTTGACACTTCGATTCAATTTCCAATTGGTCCAGCAGCCCTGCAGCAAGAAGGAACTTGTCCTGACTCTGGTGCTCAACCACCCGCAGACCGAATTCGGATCCAGTTTCTTTTACGTAGCTCCAATTCACAGTCGAAGTAAGGTCTTGTTCACCCGGATTCTGCAAAACATTCTCGATGATTTATGACGTTGAAAACTTCGCAGCGTTCCAAAGTATCGAGGATCGGTAGAGCTCTCTGGATGGAGCTCATTTGTCTCAGCTCCATAATCCACAGTGATAACAAAGCCCCGAGTTAACCATTCAGCTACCCTTTGGAACCAGGGTCTAATACCCAGACTGACCTCGGCGACTTGCCCTTCTCCAAGCGCCACCCCAATCTGTGCAAGGTATTCTGCCAGTTGCGCCGTGGAAGGCTCGCCGAGTGTCCATTCAAACTCACCCTCGGTCGAGACAGTCACATAAAACTCAAGCAACTGTCCCGCCTGCATCTTCACGCGGTGGACCGGAAATGCGTCGAGCAATTCGTTTGAGAACACGATACCGAAGTCAGCCTCAACTTCGGACAAGCTTTGGAACGAAACGCGGTCCGCAAAAGGAAACAATCGCTTACGCGCCAGTGAAGATGAATGAGAGCTAATCTCGTCGACAACATAATGTGTAGCTGCGAAAACGTGTGGATAGTAAGTTTCGAGGGCTTCGAGCAATGCGGAAGCAAATCGCCCGTCGCCTGCTCCGGATTCGACGATGGTCAACGACGACGGTTTCCCTGCGTCGTCGTACAGCGTAGCGATATAACGGCCCAGGGTTGCGGCAAATAAGGAACTGCGTTCGGGGCTGGTTCGATAGTCGCCTTCCCTGCCCCATTTGATTCGATCCGTTCGGCAGTAATACCCGTTAGCCGGATCGTAAAGAGCCGTCGTCATCCAATCGTGAAATGTAATAGGACCCTCGAGCTTAATGCGCTCGCGAAGTTCGTAGGCCAACACGCTGGTTGAGGCGGTTATCATCGTCATCCATGAAAACTATTCATGGCCGCAGGATGCTAGCGATTATTTGGGTCGTCTTTGTCGAGCAGGCGCGTTGTGTTTTCGGTGACACTCGGCGGGCGGACCAGTTCAGAAGTAGTCGGGCGTCGCCAATTCGAAGTGCTGTTAATTGAGGCAGGCGGCAGCGCAGCGTTGTGCGCGGGCTGACCAAACTGCTGTGGAGCCGGTGGAGCGTAGGTCGGCATCTGGTGGTTGTTCACCGGCGGATACGCATCCTCCATCAGCAATGCGTAAATCATGCGCAGCAGTCCGCCAATGAAACAGGAGACCGCAGCGAGTGCCACGATTTCTCCCGGCCCGTCCAGAATCCCCACGATTATGATAGCCATCACGGGAACGATGAAGAGTGTACTCAACATCATCAGCGCGCCCTGGCGAACTCCCTTACTGCGCGGCGACAGCTGTTGCGGGCCCGGCTGAATATATCGCGGCGCCATTCCCTTGCCCGCCAGCACCAGGCTGACCGCCTCGAGCAGGAAACCACACCTGGAACAAAACCTTACCTGGTCTGATGTTTGTTGTTGCCCGCACTGTGGACAGTACATGCCAAATAACCTCGCGTCCCGGTTCCTGAATGATCCGTCAAACTGGCACTAGATAATAAACCCGTTAACACTGATACCGGAAAGACTCTTGAGTGTCAGCGCGCCCTGAGTCTGGAACGAAATCGCCCGAACCAGAGTTCCCACAAGCAAGTTGATCAAGAATTCTTCCTGAGCGGGCGTGGCCACTCGCTGGCGAAGGCATCGATCGTCTACGAAACTGCTGAACGCTCGCCCTCGAGTTGCTTCAACTTCTTCAAGGTGATCGAGAACCTTGCCGGGCGTTGTCAGAAACTCCGGCAGCGTCCACTCAAAAGGATCGTCCCAGAGATTAGAGGTGATGCCGCCAAAGGTTTGTTCAATCGCGGCCGCCGCGCGCAATATGCATTCGCCTACTGAACCTGTTGACGTCCCGGACGATTCGAAAGCGCTGCTTCCGACCCGGTAAAGAATTTCGGCCGGCGTGCTCTCGATTATTTTCCGGGACCGAAAGTGTAAACGCGCAAATTCTCGGTCGAGACTCTCAAGGATTTCCCTGCCGAAACTCTGCGCGTTCGTAGTGTCGTCCATATCTGACGAAGTCAGAACCCTAAATTCATAGAGCTACTTCTCTTTTGAGCGCCGGTCGCTCTCTTCAAGCACAGTCCCAAAGTTTCGCCCACCAAAACTAAAACCGGTGTAAACGCGGCCCTTGGCGCCGACACGCGCGCCGCGCGAAGGCACACCGCGCTTGGTTACCACCCAGAGCCTGCCGGTGCCATCATCAATTTCATAGGCGCCGTTGCCCAACACACCGTAGCTGTCTCTGACCGTTCCGACAATCGCCACGTCTTTATTGCGATAACGAGCAGGGTCCGCATTAATTTTGGAGATAGTGGTCTGGCTGGGACAAGCGGTTAGTAACACGACTGCTGCGATAAGCAGCGAGGCGCTCCCAAGTTTTCTACTCAAGTGCATACGCGTCTCCTTTTCGACTCAGAGTTAATTCGAGGGAGAGCGCCGCCATTGGAACTTCGAACGGCGGAACATCGATGCCTGCGGCATCTCCGAAGATGCCGCCATCCGACAAATCGTTTTCCGATCAGAACTAATCGGACTATTTTCCAAACCAGCCAATCGGCTTTCCTGACAAATCCACCCAAACGCTCTTCACGTGGGTATACATATCTAGCGCATGTTTGCCCATCTCGCGGCCATAACCCGACTGTTTGTAACCGCCAAACGGCGATGCGGCGTTGAACATGTTGTAGGTATTGATCCAGATCACGCCCGCATGAATTTCTTTGGCAAAACGATGCGCGCGGGTGATGTTGCTGGTCCAAATTCCGGCCGACAGTCCGTAGATGGTATCGTTGGCCTGCTTGATCAAATCATCTTCATCTTTGAAAGAAATAACCGAAACGACCGGGCCGAAAACTTCCTCCTGCGCGATACGCATCTGGTTCTTAACATCCGAGAAGATAGTGGGCTGGAAGAAATAACCCTTCTGGAACGCAGGCGCGACCTCTGGCGATTTGCCTCCGGCGAGCACCGTTGCACCTTCGCCCTGCGCCATATCGCAGTAACCCTGGATTCGGCTCAACTGTTCCTCAGAAACCTGCGGCCCCATGTGAGTTCCCTTGTCCATCGGATCGCCAACTACGATATTTTTGGATTTCTCCTGCAGGCGCTCGAGAAACTGATCCTTCACGCCTTCCTCGACAAATAGTCGTGAGCCGGCGCAACAAACCTGACCCTGATTAAAGAAGATGCCCATCATGGCTCCGCTCACCGCCTGCTCGATATCAGCATCGGCAAACACGATGTTTGGAGCTTTGCCGCCCAGCTCGAGCGACACCTTGGTCAAATTCTCAGCCGCGGCCTTCGCCACCAACTTACCCACCTCGGTAGAACCTGTGAAAGCAACTTTGTCGATCCCAGGATGGGACGCCAGCGCAGCGCCTGCAGTTTCGCCGTAACCGGGAACGATATTCACAACTCCATCGGGAAACCCGGCTTCCTGGATAAGCTTTCCGAGCTCCATAGCATTAACCGGAGTTTGTTCGGCGGGCTTGAGCACAATCGTGTTGCCTGCTGCCAGCGCGGGCGCCAGTTTCCACGCGGCCATCAGGAGCGGGAAATTCCACGGGATAATCTGTCCGCAAACGCCGACCGGCTCGCGCAGAGTGTAATTAAACATCTGTCCGGGAACCGGAATCGTTTCGCCTTCAATCTTCGTGGCCCAACCAGCGAAGTATTCAAAATTTTCCGCGACCTGTGGCAGATCGACGTAAGTCGATTCTTTGATCGGCTTACCATTGTCGGCAGTTTCGAGGGCCGCCAACTCCGGAGTCCGTTCTTCGATTAATTGGGACAGCTTATAAAGCATGCGACCACGGTCGCGGGCGCTCACCTTGGACCATGTGCCCTCAAACGCCTTACGCGCGGCGCTGACTGCCTTATCAATGTCGGCCTGATCACCCTCGGCCACTTCGGCGAGTGTCTCACCGGTGGCGGGATTTGGCGTCGTGAAGGTTTTGCCGGATTCGGCATCAACCCATTTTCCATCGATCATCAATTGGTATTTACGTGAGCTGGTTCCGGCCGGTTGTACGGATGACATGTTAGTTCTCCTATTTCGTTAGTCCGACAAACTTCAGTTTGTCGTTGCGATGTTTCGAATTCACTGCGGTTAACGCCGACGACAAACTGAAGTTTGTCGGACTTAGCCGTTTTAAAAATCAGTCGTGCCGGCAAGCAATTGCCGCAACACGTAGGGGAGAATTCCGCCATGCTGGTAATAATCAATCTCGATCGGCGTGTCGATCCGCAAGGCGACGGGCACTTCTTGTGTTTCACCCGAAACGCGATGAATAACAAGTGTCAGATCCTGTCTTGGGCTGACACCCGTCTCCAAGCCGACCACATCAAACGTTTCCGTTCCATCCAAGCCCAGCGACGCCGCGTTCGTTCCTTCTCTAAACTGGCAGGGCAAAACTCCCATCCCCACCAGATTGCTGCGGTGAATACGCTCGAAGCTTTGGGCAATGACTGCCTTGACGCCTAACAAGCGAGTGCCCTTGGCGGCCCAGTCGCGGGAACTGCCCGTGCCGTATTCCTGTCCGCAGATCACAACGAGCGGCGTGCTTTCCTGTCCATATCTCATCGCCGCGTCGTAGATACTCATGCGTTCACCCTCGGGCTGATGCAAGGTGACGCCGCCTTCCACGCCCGGAACCATTAGATTCCTGATGCGCACATTGGCGAAGGTGCCGCGCACCATAACCTCATGATTGCCGCGTCGCGCGCCATAGCTGTTGAAATCTTCAATGCTGACGCCCTTTTCCTGAAGATACAACCCCGCGGGAGAACTTGATTTTATCGCTCCAGCCGGACTGATGTGGTCCGTCGTGACGGAGTCGCCAAAGATTGCAAGGGGACGTGCGCCGAAAACGTCGCGCCATTCCCCCACGGCGTTACTAAAGTTTTCGAAGTAAGGCGGTTCCTGAATATAAGTTGACTGAGTATCCCATTCGTAAACGCTGCCGGTGCTCGTCGGAATTTCGTTCCATAAAGGATTCTGTGCTTCAAAGTCGCGATAGAGCGTCCGATACGTTTCGGGATCAAGGGCGGCACTCAACAAGCTATTTATTTCTTCAAGCGTGGGCCAAACGTCTCGCAGGTAAACTTCCTTACCGTCGCTACTTGTTCCGATTGGGTCGTTGGTCAAATCAATGTCTATCCGGCCGGCGATGGCAAAGGCAACTACGAGCGGCGGGCTCATGAGGAAGTTTGCCTTGATGCTCTGATGAACGCGGGCTTCGAAATTTCTATTACCCGACAAAACACTGGCCGCAATCAAATCGTGTTCGCTTAGGACGTGTTCGATACTCGGATCGAGCGGTCCGGAATTTCCGATACATGTGGTGCACCCGTAGCCGACGAGATTGAATCCGAGCTGGTCCAAATACTCCTGAAGTCCGGTCTTTTGCAGGTATTCAGTAACCACGCGCGAACCGGGCGCCAGAGAATTCTTCACCGAAGAGCGAACGGTAAGTCCGCGCTCGACTGCCTTCTTCGCCAGCAGACCCGCGGCGAGCATCACGCTCGGATTGGATGTGTTAGTGCAGGAGGTGATGGCTGCGATCAGCACATCGCCGTGACCCAGATCAATTTCTGCATGCGGAAACTCATCGGGATGCACCTCCTCCAGTCGATCGGGAGTCGGACGGTTGTTGACCATTTCGGTCTCACTCCAGACACTCGTGTTCTGCGGCGTTACCACTCCGCCCGCGGCGATGGGAACTGCGCTCGGCGCTTGTTCGCCCCCGCCCGTCAGTCGCCGCCTTCGCGACATCGACCGTTCCAATCCTGGTAAAGAACCGCGCCTCGCAACCATCGTCAGACTTTCCGTAGCCGCCTTCAGATACGGGCCGGCGCAGCATCTCGCAAAACTGATCTTTCAAGTTTGATAGCTCTATGCGATCCTGCGGTCGTTTAGGACCGGCCACGCTCGGCACGATGCTGCCAAGATCCAGATCCAACAACACGCTGTACTCACATTGGCCCGCCTCTGGAATTCCAAACATGCCCTGGGCTTGAAAATAATTCCGCACGGCATTCACCTGCTCGTCAGTGCGGCCGGTAGCTTTCAAATAAATGCAGGTTTCCTCATCTACCGGGAAGAAGCCCATCGTCGCACCATACTCCGGGGCCATATTCGCAATCGTCGCACGGTCTGTTACCGACAGGCTTGAGGCGCCGGCGCCATGAAACTCGACAAACTTCCCAACCACTTTCGCCTTGCGGAGCATCTCGGTGACACGAAGCACTAAATCAGTTGCGGTCACACCTTCCCGCAGGCTGCCTGACAAGTGCACACCAACTACATCCGGAGTCAGGAAATAGACGGGCTGGCCCAGCATCGCCGCTTCGGCTTCAATGCCGCCGACGCCCCAACCCACAATTCCCAAACCATTGATCATCGTCGTATGTGAATCGGTGCCCACGAGCGTGTCGGGATAGTAGACGCCATTACGTTCCCAAACACACTTGGCAAGATACTCAAGGTTCACCTGATGGCAGATGCCAATGCCCGGAGGAATAACTCCAAAACCGCTGAATGCCTGCATTCCCCATTTCAAAAACTGGTAGCGAGAGTTGTTGCGTTTAAACTCCATCGCCATGTTTTTCTCAAACGCATCTTTAGTGCTGGAGAAGTCGACCTGGACCGAGTGGTCGATAACCAAATCAACCGGGACCAGGGGTTCGATCACTTCGGTATTTTTATGCAGCCGGCTTACTGCCGAACGCATCGCGGCCAAGTCAACCAAAAGTGGAACGCCGGTAAAGTCCTGCAACAGCACACGAGCTACTACGAACGGCACTTCGTCGGTTCGTTCTGCGTTCGGCTGCCAGTTTGCCAAAGTACGTACGTCATCTTCGGTAATCTTCTTGCCGTCGCAGTTACGCAAAACCGATTCCAACACGATCCGAATACAGACCGGGAGTTTTGAGATTGGCCCAACGCCCTCTTTTTCGAGCTGTGGCAAGGAATACAAGCGACCTGACTGGCCGGCGCCTGCGTCAAATGTTTGGACGGAATTAAATGGACCTTGTGGCATAGAGATCGGGCCGTGCTTGTAAGCAACAAACCGTCGCGGCTCGTTCGCTCACACTAAAAAGTTTAGGATTTTATAGCAAAGTCCAGTTTAGAGTCCGCACTGATTATCGTCAAGGAACCCTTCTCTGAAGTGGCACAGGTTTGAGCGTGTTGCTCCCGTTTCGTTTCTTTTGTATAGTCAGTTCATCCCCCGCCAGTTAAGCCAAACATTTCAGGTGCAGACCTGAACAAGCGCAATCGTCTGATTTCTAATCCATCGATTGAAGGAATGGGTGAGGAAAGGATTCAAATGCCAAAGAAAATCGCTGAAGAGTTTGAATATTTAAGCAACGATCCAAGTTTCGTTCCTGATCCTGAAATCGAAGAGTTTATGGAGGAAGAAATTGCGCGCGCGCCAAAAGATCCCGAACTCCTGGCCCAACGTTTGCGCAATAACACGGCCTCCTCGCCACGCGACGCAGGCGGAGACCTCGACGCTACGTGGGAAGATGTTAACGATAGCGGTGAAGAGTCAGTCGGCGGCGACAACCCCACTCCCGATCAATCCATCGTGGAAGAAAATGCAAACGCAATGGGCGTCAATTTTGAAGACAACGAAGAGCTGGAGTTTATCGACAAAATCGAGCGGCGGGATCGAGATCGCTACGAGTTGAACGAAAGCTCGAAGGGCGGAGAAGAAACTATTTAATTACTCGGTTCGCGCCACCATCACAACCACCTGCGTAAGCGGGTGGTTTGAAATGACTGCTTGGTACAACCACCCGCTTACGCAGGTGGTTCTGACTAGACTAGAACAGTTTTCGGCTGTCGAGGAGGATCGTCACCGGCCCGTCGTTGACCAGTTCAACCTGCATATCGCCGCCAAAGCTTCCGGCTTCGACCCGCGTCACAATTTCGCGAGCACGCTTCAGGAAATACTCATACAGAGGCTTCGCAAATTCAGGCGCTGCTGCGGCAATCCATGAGGGACGCAGCCCGCGTCTCACGTCGCCATACAACGTAAACTGCGAAACTACCAGCAACGCACCGCCAGTGTCTTTCACCGATAGATTCATCGTTCCTTCTTCGTCGTCGAAGATCCGGAGCGACGCGATTTTAGCCGCAAGGTATTCAGCATCGGCCTCGGAATCGTCGCGAGCCACGCCCAACAAAACTGCGAGACCGTTTCCGATCTCGCCGATTGTATCGCTCTTAATTGTGACCTTGGCGCGCGTGACGCGTTGAACTACTGCCCGCATCTCAATAATGTTGTAGTCAATTCAAAAACAGCCAACTCTACCTGCTGCTGCTGCTGCTACTGGATCACGTAATTGTAAGTAAGCACTCCTGAAACTTTCACCGGTTTCCCCTCTACTTTCAGCGGTGAGAACCTTGACTGGTAGGCAGCACGCTCGGAAGCTCGGCGGAGTTTCTCCGGCCCGAAAACAGCGCACGCTCGCATTACGCGACCTGTTTCATCGACCACGACCTCGACCACCACTGTGCCGGAAGCCCTCGCGTTCTTTGCTTCGTCAGGATATTCGGGTCTGGGCAAACTGATCGCTTTTCCATTCAAAACTCCTCCGCGCACAAAAGCCTCTTTTGAAGGGCCCGCGTCCGGCTTTGAACCATCAGGAGAGTTCCTATTCTGCAAGCTCGCCAATCGGGCGCGCCAGCGGTCCGCTTCTTCCTTTTCTCCGAGCTTTCCCAGCACACAAACATAGCGCGCGATCGCATCGACGACTTCTTCGCTATTTGCATCCTTTTCTCTTACGGCAACTAATCGCTTGTAAAAAGTTGCTGCCTTTTTATCATTGCCCTCGAGTTGATGAAACTCCGCCAGCATCAGAAGCGGCTCAGCGATTTTCGGATTCTCGCTTCCGAAAACTTGTTCCTTTACCCGCAGCGACTCCTCATAGGCAGCTTCAACCTTTCCCGCGTTGCCTAACGCAGAATACACACGCGCCGCCCGCTCCAAAAGATCGGCGAGCCGAATATCATTTGGATTTGCGCTTCGCATTGACTTGACTGCTCGTTGCAACGGCGGCTCTGCTGAAGAGTACTTACCCAGAGCCATATAGACTTCCGCAAGATTGATCTGTGCGTTCAGTACCAACTGGTCATCCGCACTCAGCGCTTTCTCGCGAATCTCCAAGGCGCGGATCGCAAAAGGAAGCGCTTCCTTGAATTTGCCCTCTGCATATAATTTCAACACCCTGCTACTTAACTCGAACGCTTCATCGAGCTCAGTCGATTGCTGCTTTGCCGACGCAACCTCGCTCGATTGGATCCCGACCAAATCCTTTTGAGCCGAAAGTCTTGCTTGCGGGAAGCCACAGGGACTGAGGACCAAAACTCCCAGCGCGGCACAGAGTATCGAGTGTTTTTTGGGGTTCATTTCCTGGGAGGCTTGCTCGGCCTGATTTCCACACGGCTGGCCAACGCCCGATCGTCGTGACGCAGCAAATCCAAAACGGCGGCACCGATGTCTTCCGGTTGCAGTTGCCAGGCCTGGTCCTCGGTGGGCGTATCGCCGCCGAATTCAGTGTTCACGGAACCCGGCATGATGTAGCTGACCTTGATGCCGTCATGCCTGACTTCCTGCATCAGCGCTTCACTGAAACCGTTGAGGCCAAACTTTGATGCGTTGTACGCCGCCATCTTCGGATGTGCGTTTGTGCCGGCCAATGAGGAGATGTTGATGATATAGCCGCCTCCGCGGGCACGCATCAGAGGGATCGCTTCATGACAACAATAGAAAACGCCGAAGAGATTTGTTTCCAGAATCGCGCGAAAATCGTCAGGCGACATTTCTTCAACGGTTTGAAACATGCCGATGCCGGCATTGTTCACCAGAATGTCGAGGCCGCCAAAATGTAAGGCGCATACTTCAATGAGCGCCTGGACTTGCGTGTAGACTCGAACATCCGCAACGATTCCGTGCGAGCGGCCGCCCCCGAGAGCGCTCAGCGCGAGTAACGTTTCATCAATTTCCTTCCGGCTGCGCGCGCTGATGCAAACATTCACACCGGCACGGACCAACGCTTCGGCAATTCCCCGCCCGATGCCTTTCGTGCCGCCGGTCACAATTGCTGTCTTGCCGGTTAAGTCCATAGGTCTCTGATCGTGGCCTCGGATTCGCGGACGCTTCTACAGTACATCCTCCATCACATCGAAGAAGTCGACGACTCCCGTCTCGAGCGAGTACTCCGCGCCGACTACCACGAGTCCGTGATCTCTTACCAACTGTTCGAGCACTTTTGATCCGTGGCGAAGGTGATCTGCTGAAGCGCTGATGTTTGCCCTCACCGCTCGTCTGACAAGTTCGTCGGGATCGTTTCGCAGCTCCGTCGCCAGCAACGGTTCAACTGATGGCCGAACGCAATCAACAATAGAACGAAGATTTTCCGACTGATGATCCGCCTGCTCCTGCAGCTGTTCGAGGGTTGCCAGAATAGCGCCACATTGCGAATGCCCGAGGACGATTACCAGCGGCGTGCCATACTGCGCAGCCGCAAACTCAACGCTCCCCACCTGGGACGCAGCGACAATATTGCCTGCGACTCGAATGACAAACAGGTCGCCCAGCCCCTGATCAAACACTATCTCAGCGGGCACTCGTGAATCCGAGCATCCAAGAATGATCGCGAACGGTTCCTGGCCAGCCGCCAATTCTCGCCGCCGCGCGTGGCTGGTAACCGAATCTTCGCCGGGAGTGTCGGCGACAAACCGACGGTTCCCTTCCTTCAGCCGTGCGAGGGCTTCTTCCGCTGAAATCATTTATGCGTCTCTTGCGAACCCTGTGTTAGCGCCGCTTCGGATACTGCAGCGACGGGCCGCTCGCCACTCGAAAAGAATGATGTCGCGGCCCGCCGAGTTATTAGCTATCTCGCTGCCGGCAGCGTTACGCTTCGATTTAGAATGACGCCAAACTCGGTACCGGACTTCACTTCAGCGTGCTGTTCCTTCTCATAAACACGCGCGCCCGTGCCCAGTGCGCCGCCGATAATCGCGCCGATACCTGCGCCCTTGCCACCGCCCGCGATAGCGCCAATGATTGCGCCAGTAGCCGCGCCGCCGCCAATGAATACTGCGTCGCGTTTGCGATTGCTCCGCCCTGTGACCGAGCCTTCATTATCGGAATTCACATCGTCAGTTTGCAGACTGGATAGCGAGCCGTTAATCGTATATCTGGTGCCGTTTGGCAACTCAACCTGAGTTGAAGGCTACCAGGATCTGACCCGGGGTTCGTCGTGCCGGCTTGTCTTACGGTCGTTACGCGTCCCCAAATCTTGCTGCTTACCGGGATCACTTCCACACCTGCTCCGGCATAAACAGGCTCAGTAACATTCGCCGAAAACCGATCGCCAACGCGCGCGGTGCGCGAGCTGAGTTGCTCATTCAGACGAACTCGAATCACGGTGTTTGCCGGAACAATGTAAGTAGGAATGACCACTCTGCGCACCGGAGTGCGTCTCACTGGACGACGGCGGCGCTGAGCGGAAACTTCCAACACGGTGCCGCACAGAAATCATCACTAACACCAAAAGACTCATCGATGCTCACGATCAACTTGCTATTCATCATCTTCATCGTCTAATCCTCCCGTAACCGACGCCCTGCGCCGAATAAACTACTGCTTCGGATTCGTTTTGAATCGTCAGCACAGTGTGTGTTTCGCGGAATTATACACCGCAGCCGGACGCCTTACGACGCCTGCAATTTCTGTTTCAGTATCTCGTTGACCACTTTCGGATTCGCCTTACCTTGTGAAGCCTTCATCACCTGTCCCACAAAGAAACCGAACAAACTTTCCTTGCCGGCGCGGTAGCTTTCGAGTTGCTGAGGGTTCGCTGCCAAAACCTGATCAATCAGACCCTCAATCTCAGTGGAGTCGCTCAATTGGACCAGGCCGCGTTCCTCGACAATTGATTCTGCGCTTTTGCCGGACTGAAACATTTCCACCAGCACTTCCTTGCCTTGTTTGCCGCTAATCTTGCCCTCGTCGATCAATTTGACGAATGAACCCACGTTGGCCGCTGATACTGGAGACGAGCCCGCCGCCAGTCCGGCGTTCTCCAGCTCCCGCAGCAATTCAGAGCGGATCCAATTCGCGGTAGTGCGAGCATTTCCAGACGTTTCGACGGCTTTCTCATAGTAGTCAGCCAGCGAACGCTCGGACGTTAATTGAGAAGCGTCACTGAAGGACAACTGGTATTGCTCCATGAACCGGCGGCGTCGCGCTTCTGGCAACTCGGGCATTTCGCTGCGCACGCGCGTGACAAATTCATCGCTGACAATTAAAGGTGGCAAATCTGGCTCGGGAAAATACCGGTAGTCATGTGCTTCTTCTTTGGACCGCATCACTCGAGTTTCCGCCGCGCGCTCGTCCCACAGCCGGGTTTCCTGTTGCAAGCGGCCACCAGATTCAAGCACTCCGATCTGCCGGCGAACCTCAAACTCGATTGCCCGATGCATGAACCGCACTGAGTTGAGATTTTTCAGTTCTACTTTGGTCCCGAATTTCTGGTCACCAATTTTTCGAACGGAAACATTCGCTTCGCAGCGCAGGTTGCCTTTTTCCATGTCCGCTTCGGAAGCGCCAACCCACTGCAGCGCGCGGCGCACGTGATTCACATAATCATAAGCTTCCCAGGCGGTACGAAAATCCGGCTCGGTCACAATTTCCGCCAGCGGTGTGCCCGCTCGATTCAGATCGATGTAGGAATAGCGATCAATATCCGGCAATCCCTCGTGAACATTCTTGCCCGCATCCTCTTCCAGATGGAGACGCGTTATAGCGATCTTTTTCGGTATCCATTCAATTGGATGGCCCGCTTCATCGCGCTCCGCCGTCATGATTTCGAGTTCGCCATTGGCGGAGAATGGTTTATCAAATTGCGAGATTTGATAGCCCTTCGGCAAATCCGGATAGAAATAATTTTTCCGCGAAAAGATGGACTGGTTATTGATCTGCAGGCCCAGCGAGAGAGCCGCACGCGCGCCAAGCTCAACGACCCGGCGGTTGAGTACAGGCAGTGCGCCGGGTAGACCGAGGCAGACGGGACATGTATTCGAGTTTGGCTCATCGCCGAACCTCGTGGAGCAGCCGCAGAAGATTTTCGACTCCGTGCTCAATTGAGCATGAATCTCTAATCCGATAATCGTCTCCCAACCATTAGTCATAAGAAGTACACAGTAGGCACAATTCCGTTGTCAGCATTCAAAAGGATTACGGCCTCAGCCATCCTGGCGATGCGCCCGCGCGTCTGGCTTCGTTTTCCAGTTCGCGCCATCTGGCATTTAGACCCGCGCGGGCGGCAGCCAGCTCGTTAAATTGGGTAATCAACGCGCTTCGTTCAAACGAGTAATCGTAAGACTGAACCAATCAAGCCGCCGCGCAGCATAAGCGGGAAACTGCGGATAACCCGCGCCCGCTCGAATGTCGTCGTCCGCGGCGAAACATTTCCGCGAATTCAGCGAAACATGCGCCCGCGCGTGGCTCCACCGCCGAATCCGATACGCGTGCACGCAATTGCGAACCGGCGCGGGGCGCGAGAAAACCGCCATTGTGACTTCGTCCCAGGCTGCATGGAAAACGGCGCCAGACCCGTATTTCCAAACGAAACCAACGGCCCAAACGCTGCCGCCGATTACGACGAATAGCTGGTGAACGAACCTGGCGGAGACTCCTCAAGCCGCGCGCGAAGGTAACTTAACTCTGAATCAAGCGCGGCCATTTCAGTTCTTAACTCAGACGCACGCGCACGCCAATAGGCTTCTGATTCCCTGTCTGCGATCAGCTGGCGCTCAAGGTCGGTTCCAGAAACGTCAGGGACTGTTGCGGCCCGCTTTCGCGACTCGGCCAGCGTTGGCAGTCCGATCTGCTTACGTTTGCGTTCGTAGGCCGCTTCACTTTCATGCCGTCGCCGCATTATTGGCTCAAGATCGCGATTCGTAATCGTCAACGTCTTCCGGCGCGGACCAGCCCGAGAGCGATACAGCATCTTTGCGGGCCAACAAGCTTCCGGGCTGTTCAGAGTTGGCCTTCTCCGTGGCGGCAACATCAATCGCAGCTAACGCCAGCGTGACTTGAATCCCCGGAGAAACTTCGTAGGTCAAAGTGCTATTGGTCACAATGAACTTGATGGGAATCTCAATCCGACGTCCGCCGCGCATCACAACAGTGTAGCCGCTCACGGTAACGGCGAAGAGCAGCGTCACAGTCAGTAGCAGGACAAACCTAATCATGCGGCGCGCCACACGAATATCTCTCATAGGACCATTCTCCCTGAGCTTCCTGGCCAAATAAACGAGCTTTGGGGGACAGGGCCAGTATACCATTCGCCAAAATCAACCGCAGAACGGCCCCGGCGCGATGCCAAAAAAATTTGCAACCGCTCGCTCAGTTTGATATACATCGCCTCAAGATTGTAAAAAACCGATTGTCCGCCGATTTGAGTTTTTCGCTGGTGATGAACCCTTACAGAGGAGTGATACAGAACCATGGCAAAGACTGTTTGTAAGATCCTTGGAGTAGTTTTTCTAATTGCAGGCGTCGCCGGATTCGTCGCGCCCACATTACTCGGCTTCCATCTGACGCCGGCTCACAACCTGGTCCACATCGTTTCCGGAGTTGTCGCTTTATATTTCGCGTTTTCCGGATCGATGGCCCAGGCAAAAGGCTTCTGTCTGGTTTTCGGAATTGTCTATTTGGGATTGGGCCTTCTCGGGATGACGATGGGCGATCCGGCGATGAACCGCATGTGGCATATCGGTCCGTTGGATCTGGGCATGCAGGATCATGGACTGCATCTGGTGCTCGGGGCGATTTTTCTTGGCAGCGGTTTATTTACCAAATCACCCTGAACCGGTATCGCGTATTCAAAAGTTTCAGGTTGCAAGGCCGAGTTCCATAAGCTGACGCACATGCGCCCACGAATCGGATCACTTGCAACCTGATTTGTTGACCGTTACCTGTTATCCACGTTCTATAGAAGTTTGACTAATCCAACCGGCGAAATGCCTCGCTCGGCCCTTGCCAACTAAACACGGTCGGATAAATCAGGTGTGCCAGCAATTCTGTGCCGTCGACCACTCTCGGTCCGGGACGAGCAAAGTAGGAATTAGCATCAACCGCATACACTTGCCCTTCGCGGACAGCTGGAAGAGTCGACCAACCTTCGTAAGCTGTTAACAACCCAGCCTGTTCGACAGACTTTTCCAGATTGAAACCGCATGGAGAGATGATGAGGACTTCAGGCGCCATCTGTCGCACTTTGTCCCACGAAACGCGAATCGAATCCGACCCCTCCTGTCCAAGTGTGTCGTCACCGCCGGCGATTCTTACCATCTCAGGCACCCAATGTCCGCTGCAATATACCGGGTCGACCCATTCCATAAAGAACACGCGCGGCCGGTTCGCGAGCCTGCTGGTGATCGCCGATATCTTCCCGAGCCTGGCCCGTCCGTTTGCAATTAATTCGGTGGCTTCTTTAGCGCGACCAGTTGCTTCGCCCAACTCGCTAACGTTAGCGAAGATCTGTTCGATCGAGTTTGGCGTCAACCACAAAATCCGAGGTTTCTTCGGCAGAAGCTTGAGCGCTTGAGATACTTCATTCCCCGACGGTGCGCACACCTGACATAAGTCCTGCGTCAGGATCAGATCTGGCGCGAGTTCCTGCAGAAGTTTTTCATTCACTTCATAAAGGCTCTTTCCGTCTCGCATTCGCTGGGCCACCGCCACATCGATCTCCGCCTGAGTCATCGTTTCGATCGGGAGAACGCTGCGAACTACGATCGCCTTCCCTTCAATCGACGCCGGATAATCACACTCGTGCGTTATTCCAACGAGCTGCTCGGTCAACCCCAGCGCGCAAGCTATCTCAGTTGCCGAGGGCAGAAACGAAACAATCTGCTGGGACATTTTCATGGTCAAACTATTTCGTCTCTTCCCTGCCAAATGGCAACAAGAAAGTGCCGGATAAGATTAAAATCTAAGCGCTGCGCCCGCCCGTCCGGTTCGACCCGGCGTGCGAAACCCGCTTTCGAAATATTCACGATTAAATAGATTGTCCACATAACCAAACAGACGCAGCGACCGCGTTTCGCTGAGCGGCAACGTGTAGCTTCCGCCCAAATCCGCTTTCGCTAAACCGCGGAAGCGATAAACACGACTGCCAAAGGTCCGCGAATCAAAGATCGGAGCCAGGTAGTCGCTCGAGGCCGCGAGATCAAAATTAATCAGAACGCGTTTTCCGAAGCGCTGTGTAGCAACCAGAGAAAATTGATGATTCGGAGTTACAAAAGTGCGAAGAACGCCAATCTGCGGCGTGCGCTGCATGCTTTTGGTGTAGGTGTAAGCTGTCGAAGATTCAGCGTGCGAGTTGGGGCCGCTGAAAGACTCAGTTCCACTCCGCGAGCGATGCCTCCATCCGTATTCACATACCCTCCAAACCGTCCAAAGGGATCAGTGACCGGATCGATCAGCCCTGAGAAGTCGAAGATGATCACTTTCTGCAGATGCGTGTAGAAGTAAGTGGCCGACGCGCGCACGCGGTTCCTTGAAAATGTTTGGTCGATACCCGCGTCAACCGCAAT
The DNA here is from genome assembly GCA_963724185.1 of Pyrinomonadaceae bacterium. Lineage (GTDB taxonomy): Bacteria > Acidobacteriota > Blastocatellia > Pyrinomonadales > Pyrinomonadaceae > PSRF01. The sequence goes on from CAVRTN010000005.1 coordinate 148,092, forward strand.
GGAGCGATCTGGCGCAAGGCGCGGGTCGCCAAAGACGGAGTAACCAAAGCTGCTGAAGAACGTCCCAAAGCGCTCGAAAAGGGACGGAGCGCGATAGCCATTGCCGACGTGGGCGCGCACCTTCGTGCCCGACGAACGAAACATGTAGGCAATCGATCCATCACCCGTGTAAGCGTTAGGTGGTGATTGAAATGCGATCCCGGAATACGGCGCGCTCGCCGCCGGCGTGAACTGAGGTTGTCTCAGACTAAAAAACTGCGCGCGAAATGCCGCCGAAATCTGCAGTCGATCCTGCATGAACCGCAATTGATCCTGAACAAACACGGCGTGACTACTCTGCGTTACATCCACCGATCGAATTGTCCGCCGGATTGACTTGAAACGAGCGATTCAGGAAGTTCTCGTTTTCAAACTCGTACCCCGCCGTGATGAAGTTGTAGCGTCCCGCCTGCACATCAAAGCGCGCATTCACCGTATGAACACGCGCGTCAAAATCCGATTGCTCGGTTCCGCCAAACGGTTGAAAGCCAGATCCCAAAGGTCCATTAATGCTTGTGCGATTAGTTAACAGCCCTTGATAGCTGACTGTGTAACCAAACGTTTCTGTAGGACGTTGAGAGAAGATTAATGCGCCGGAAAAGAAATTCGCTCTGCGAAGATTGTCCGGGTCGTTTGCCGCAGGGATGAAAGTAGCGGCGCCGGCATTCAGGAGCGACAAAGGAACACCGGCTTCGTAACGGCGTTGTTCCTCTTGCGAGAGAGGCGTGGCTTCAATGATTCCGGCGGGGGGCTGGACACCAATTCCCTCAGGGTTGTTGTTCTGTTCCGAGCGAGAATTTGATACATATACGCGCCCCGACAAAGTCGTCGTCGGTGTCAGGCGAAACAACAGGCGTCCCTGCCCGCTTGAATTCCGAACTTCATCGTGATCATCGAGGCCACGGCTCACATTGAAATGTGAAAAGCCGGCGCTGTAGGAAACAGTCTCGTTGCGCGCGCCTCCGGCCACCTGGGCTCGACCACGAAAAATGCCCAGCCCGCCGCCTTCAGTAAGCAGACTGCCGTGGAATGGACCACCACCTTCGTCAGTCACCAGATTGATCACGCCGCCAATCGCATTGGAGCCATAAAGCGACGATCCCGAACCGCGCAGGACCTCGACGCGGCTGAGTCAGTGACGATCAAGTGTTCCAGGAGACCAGAGGCGTCGCCCTGCGGAGCAGCAGCGTCGCGAAAGCGTAATCCGTCCATCAGCACGGCAGTGTCTTCATTGCGGAGTCCGCGCGTCTTGATCGAAGTAAAGGAACCCGGACCTCCAAGCTGTTGCACGCGCAAACCTGGAACTGTGTGCAGCGCTTCGGGAATCGAAGCCTCGTCGCGATCGTCCATCTCCTGCCGGTCAACAACTGAAACCGCTTTGGAAACTTCGTCAACCGGCTGCGCCGTTCCTTGCGCAATGACGACGACTTGTTCATTTATTCCCGCAAGCGGCAGTTCAATCTGCAGCGTCGCAGCCGCGTTCCGTTCAACTCGAAGACTCTGAGCTGGCGCCCGCGCGAAATCAGGCGCTTCAGCTTCGACCAAATACTCACCCGGCGCTACGCGTTCAAAAACAACCTTGCCTTCATCGTTAGTCAGACCCTTAATGCGAACTCCGTTATCACGCGTGTGCAGCGTCACTGACGCTTTTTGCTAACATTCGCGCCTTGCGGGTCCGTTACGCGAACTGTGATGCTCGTTGGCGTAACTGAATTTTGCGCCACCGCGGTTCCTGTCAGCGCGGCTAAACAACCGATCATAACCAGACTGAGAAATATTCTTGCTGAATCAATTGGACCAAACTCTTTCCGTTCTTTGTTTTTCATCATTAGCTTCTCCTGCCCGTCGCAGTGCGAGCTGAAATTGAATCACTCAAAGATGTCCTGACTTGCGGTTGTGATTCGCGCCTGCGAGACCGTGGTCGCCTGCGTGAATCGCCTTTGCTCCTTGCCTTCCCAGAAGTTTCCAGTGGCCTACCAGGAGCTTAGTCACCGCTTACAGTTGCGCGGGCAGTGACGGATTTTCACCGTCTTCCCTTTGAGTTTTTCATCGTTGCAGAATTACCGGAGCAGTTCATGCACCGGCGTAACACGAGGCGCACCGGAGATCGGATGCGCATCGACCAAAACCTTTACCGCAAATACCTTTTTCAGAAGTTCCGGCGTTAGCACCTCTGCCGGACTGCCAAACGCCAAACCTCTTCCATCTTTCATCAACAGTACATAGTCGGAAAATTCAGCCGCCAGATTAATGTCGTGAGTGACCACCAGCGCTGAAGTTTCCCGGTTGTCACAGCGCTGTCTGACCAGCGCCAGGATAGTAGCTTGATGCGCCAGATCCAGATTTGCCGTTGGCTCGTCGAGCAGTAGCACCGTGGCGTTTGTCACCAAGGCCCGCGCCAGAACAGCTCGCTGGCGCTCTCCGCCTGACAACTCGTTCATCAGACGTCCGCTCAACGTTCCAACTGCGTTTCGCGAAGGACCTCTCGCGTCGCATCAACATCGCGCACCGTTTCCCAACCCCATCCAGGCGCAGACCAGGCATACCGGCCACCCAGAACAAACTCGAACACCGTCACCGGAAAACGAAGGTCTGCCTCCTGCGCGACGACTGCAATTCGCTTCGCAATCGCGCGTCGTGAAAAAGAAGCAAGCGCCTGTCCATCGAGCGAGATATTGCCGCGCGAGGGCTTCATCCCGCCGTTCAGCGTGCGCAGCATCGTTGACTTGCCTGCGCCGTTTGGCCCGATGATCGCTGTTATGCGCCGGGGCTCCAGCTCAAGCGAAACTCTTGAGACGGCGACCCGCTCGCCATAACTCACTGTGATGTCGTTTGCTTTGAGCATTGCACTTGTCAGAACCACCTGCGTCAGCGGGTGGTTTCCATCAGCTTCCACCGTGGCCATACTCTATTACTGTTTCCACCCGCTAGCGCTCGTGGTTCTGACAGCTACCGACGTTTCAGCAGGTAAACAAATAACGGCGCGCCGATGAGCGCAGTGATCGCTCCCACCGGAAGCTCGCGCGGCGCGATAATCGTGCGAGCCACCGTATCAGCCAGAATCACAAATGCCGCACCGGCCAACGCAGAAGCCGCGATAACAATTCGGTTATCACTGCCAAACGAAAGCCGGACCAGATGTGGAACAACCAGACCGACGTAACCTACAGACCCGCTCGAGGCCACGGACGCGCCTACCAGCAAGCTCGCAGCCACAAACACCGATGATGCGTACTCGGCCCACTTCCACACCCAGATCAAACGCATCGCGCTCGCCCAGCATCATCAGGTTTAGCGAACGCGCATTCAGCGCCAGGACAACGACGCCAATTCCCGCCGCCACAAAAGTGATCGCAAGCAGGCTCGAAGTCGTGCCCGAGAGATCTCCCAACAACCAAAAAGTAAACGAGCGAATACGCGTGGCGTCCATCAGGGTCGTAATGAAGACTATTCCGGACGAAAGAAACGTCGTTACGATCACCCCGGCAAGAATTAGCCGTTCGGGGGTTGCGCCGGCCCGTCCGCGCGCCAAACGATAGACAACAAAAGTCGCTGCCAGTGCTCCGGCAAACGCCATCACGGGCCGGCTCCATTCGTGCGTTCCAAAAAACACGAGGGCCACCATCGTTCCGACCGCTGCGCCATTGGACACTCCCAACAAGTAAGGCTCAGCGAGGGGGTTACGGAGCAGGGCCTGGTAGCCCGCACCAGCCGTTGCCAGGCAAATGCCGACGGCTCCCGCCAGCAGGATTCGCGGCAAACGAATGTCGAAGAGGATTGCGCGTTGTTCAGACGAAAGCCCACAGTCCGTTTGGCCGGTTAAAGCACAGAGAGAGGGCCCGAGGGGCAAGCGCTGGCTTCCCACCAGAGCTGCCGCGATGAAAACCAGCAGGAGCATCGCTAACAGCACTACACAGACACCAAACGCTTTGCGCAGCGTAGCGTGTCCCTCGTTCATTGATTTCACTTCGGTACTCATCGTTAGGCCTTTGCACAGCCGCAAGCCAAAAATCGAAGTCTAAACTACCTGAATGCCTCCGGGTGTAAGGCATGGGCCAACGCCTCCAAACCGTCAACGAGTCTGGGTCCGGGCCGCGACAAGAAATCGTCGTTGATCTTGTACACCCTGTTGTTACGCACGGCCGGTGAATCGCGCAGCGGACTGGCGACGCTGGAGTTTGCGTTTCCCATCGATCCGCCGGTCGGGAAGGATGATCGCCTCGGGCTTCGCACTGAGCGCCGCCTCGTCGCTGTATCGGGGAAAAGCGTCCGGAACATCTGCAGTGACTGAAATGCCGCCCGCTCGTTTCACGAGATCAGTTAAATACGCTTCGCGACCGATGGTATAAAGAGGTTCGTCTGCCACCTGATAAAAAACTCGAACCGGTGTGGCGCCGGAGATCGCTTTTGCGACGGCATCGCTGCGTTTGCGCAAGTTATCCGCGACACGATTCGCCTCAGCGGACGTGCCAAACATTTCGCCAAGGACCGTTATCGAGTTGAGGATCTCATCCAGGCTGCCTGGATTTGTGACATAGACTGCGATGCTTTGTTGGTCGAGTTGCTTGGTGAATGCTTCGAGCTGTGACGCGGTTGAGACCAGGACGATTTGAGGCTTGAGCGCGATGATTCGTTCAACGCTCGGATGCATCGTGTCGCCGATTTTCGCAATCCGCTTTGCCTCCGCAGGGTAGTCACAGTAATCGGTATTTCCCACAAGCCGATCACCTGCACCTACCGCATAAACGATCTCGGTAAGATTGGGAGCGAGCGAGACGATCCGATCGATCTTCGCCGCCAGCGTGATTGTCCGTCCGGCTTCGTCGACAACCTCACGAGTCGGGCCGTTTGGTGAAGCTGCTGGAGTATTTAAGGAAGGCGTCCTTGCGCAGCCGAAGGCCGCCGCAAGCGACAACAGGATCAGTCCCGCTGATGATGGTCTGAATAAAAGTTTTTGGAGATAACGCAAAGAAAAATCCCGCCGATCTGCCGGGTCTCGTGGCGAAAAAGAGACAGGCGATCAGCGGGACCTATAATGAAGTTATCCTGCGGCCTGAACGCGTTTCCGCGAGCGTTCTCCAGCTGCAAAGCGTCTTGGGCAGGTCTCCTGGCTTAGAGCTCCGTCATTCGGAGTCTCATCACAGTGGCGCGACCGCACGGGATTCTCACCCGCTTCCCTATTCTCCCCATTTACCTGGGGCACCCAGACACTTTCAAATACAAAGAACTGTTAATGACGTCGTGTGATCGACGAGCGGACATTATCACCAACCTCGGTGAGTGTCAAACAACTCCGGCGCGCGATTCGTGACCGGATTCTGCGTTTGACCTGACCGCGCGGGAGTGTTACTGAAGAGTCGAAGGAGAACCGTTATGCATTCACGAATAGCTGAAGCACTTGACTATCTCGACACAGAACGGGCCGATCTGCAGGCTGCGGTAGACTTGGTTCCTACCAAGTTGCGCGAGCGCGCCCCGGCATCCGATCGCTGGTCTGTAGCGCAGGTATTGCAACATCTGACGCTAATCGAAAGCCGGATCGTGCCGCTCGTACACAAGCTCGTACCGTGGAGCGCGCGCGGCTGGCTTAGACGCGGAACTTGAGACAAGCTCAATTCTAAACACCAGGCACGCCGCCAAGATTGCCGATCGTAGTTTTCGGGTGACAGCTCCTGAGGAGACTGTCCCGCCGTCCGACGTTAGTGCTGCAACTGCCTGGAAATCGCTGGAAGAATCTCGCCGGGCTTTGAGAGAAGCTGTGATTTCGGGAGACGGGTTGGCTTTGAGCGAAGTGAAGTATCCACATCCGGTGCTTGGCGAGATCAATCTCTATCAGTGGATCTTGTTTGTGGGCAGCCATGAGGTGCGACACACCGCTCAGATTCGTGAAATCGCCGAACAGTTTACAACCGCTTCAACCACCGCTTCGGCGGCAAACTAGAACTAGGAACCTACCAAACAAATGATCAAGACTATTGAATGGACGGATGAAGGCATCCGCATGCTGGACCAGCGACTGCTTCCCACCGAAGAAAAATATCTCATGCTGCGGTCGTACGACGAGGTAGCCGAGGCAATCAAGAAAATGGTAGTGCGCGGCGCGCCTGCAATCGGGGTTTCCGCCGCCATGGGACTTGCCCTGGGAGCCAGCCAGTCAGTGGGTACTTCAGTTGCCGATCTGGAAGATGATTTCACCTACATGTCGAAGGTGATGTCGCAAACACGGCCCACCGCGGTTAATCTTTTCTGGGCCATCGAGCGAATGCGGGAAGCGTTTGCCCGAGGCAAAGCGGCGGGCAGTGACTCCGAGACAATCAAAGCGAGTTTGATCGCCGAAGCAAAGGATATCTTCCGCGAAGACATTCAAGCGAACCGTTCGATCGGAGCTTTCGGTGCAGACTTGATCGCGGATGGCGACACTGTCCTGACTCATTGCAACGCCGGAGCGCTCGCTACAGCCGGCGACTATGGCACGGCACTTGGAGTTATCCGAGGCGCTCGCGACGCGGGAAAGCGGGTCGCTGTGATCGCCGATGAGACCCGTCCCTTTTTGCAGGGCCTGCGGTTGACTGCCTGGGAACTGGCCCAGGACAACATCCCGGTAACAGTGATTACCGACAATATGGCCGGGCATGTCATGAAGAGTGGGAAAGTCAACGTGGTGGTTGTAGGCGCGGATCGCATCGCAGCGAATGGAGACGCGGCAAACAAGATTGGCACTTACATGGTGGCCGTGTTGGCAAAGAAGCACGGAATTCCCTTTTATGTTGCCGCTCCGATTACGACTTTGGATCTTTCACTTAAGTCCGGCGAGGAAATACCGATTGAGGAACGGGACGGGCGAGAGATAACTCACATTGGCACTAATCAACTCGGACCTGATGGTGTGAGTGTTCACAATCCAGCGTTTGACGTCACTCCCAATGAACTGATCACCGCAATCATCACTGACAAAGGAGTCGCCCGAGCGCCGTATCTGGAAAGTCTGCAGTCGCTGGCGGAAACCGTGAAGGCTGAGTCCGCAGGTTGAAGGGTTGCGTGAGTTTCGGATTTCCTAACTGTTGGTGCGGGCAAATCGGCTACTCTTCCACCAGTCCATCGTGAGCTGGAGCCCGGTGCGCAAGTCGACTTTTGGTTGGAAACCTAAAAACTCGCGCGCCCGGGTTATGTCTGCAAGACTGTGTTTTACATCGCCGGGCCTCGGATTCTGGTAGTCCACCTCTACATCTTTTCTCCCCGTCAATTCCTTCAGTTGATCGAAGAGCTGATTCAACGTAATGCGCTCGCCGTTGGCTATGTTGATGATCTGGCCAATCCCTTTGGTCGTCTCCGCGGCCTTCAGGTTCGCGTCAACCACATTATCGATGTAGGTAAAATCGCGCGACTGTTCACCGTCGCCGTAGATTACCGGCTGGCGATTGCTCAGTAGATCGCTTATGAAACGTGAGATGACGCCCGAATACTGAGAACTGGGATCTTGCCTCGGCCCGAAAACATTGAAGTACCTAAGCGATAGAGTTTCCAATCCGTAAACGCGTGTGAAGACCTGCGCATAGTACTCACCGACAAGCTTTGCCACGGCATAAGGCGAAAGCGGCTCGGGCAGCATGTCTTCAACCTTTGGCAGTGTCGGCTTGTCGCCGTATGCGGAACTTGAGGCGGCGTACACAATTCGCTTCACGCCCCGATCCCTGGCGGCCAGCAGGAGTGAAAATGTTGAATCAACTGAAGCGATGTGGGTTTGGCGCGGATCCTCCACTGAACGAGGCACCGACGGAATCGCAGCTTCATGAAAAACCAACTCAACATCTTCAAGGGCGCGCCGGAGGGCTGTCTCATCGGCCAGACTTCCTTTAACGAAGTCTACTTGTCCACCGATCTCATCGATGTTCTCCTGATAGCCTGTCGATAAATCATCGATAACTCGTACTCGGGCGCCGGAAGCAGAAAGAGCTGAAGCGATGTGTGAACCGATGAAACCGGCTCCACCGGTGACTAAGGCAATTCCAGTTAAGGGCATATTTGATTGAGTAATGCTTCTTCAGGTTTTGTTGGCGGCTGTACAGGACGGGCATTCCGAAGCGACCGCTATCGGCCAATGCCTACATACTTAAAGCCAAGCTCGCGCATGTGTTCCGGTTCATAGATATTGCGCAAATCCGCGACGCAGGGCGATTTCATTAGGTCTCGAATTCGGCCCATATCGAGAGCTCGGAACTGATTCCACTCGGTAACAAAGACGAGCACATCGGCGTCAGTCACCGCCGCGTATTCGTCATCGACATAAATCACGTCTGGCAGAACTTCGGCAGCTTCTTCCATCGCCACTGGATCGTAAGCCCGAACCGTGGCACCGTTCGCAATTAACCCCTTGATGATATCGATAGCGGGAGATTCACGCATGTCGTCAGTTTCAGGTTTAAAAGCCAGTCCCAGAACTGCGATCGTTTTCCCTTTCACGCTGCCGGCCAATTTTTCTATCTTGGGCAACATTGCCTGACGCTGGCGGCGGTTTACTTCAATCACTGCATCGACGATCAACGAATCGCAGCCGAAGTCTCGAGCCACTGACGCGAGGGCTTGAGTGTCTTTTGGAAAGCACGATCCCCCGAATCCCGGGCCCGGATGCAAAAACTTGCTGCCAATGCGCTTGTCCATACCAATGGCCTTCGCCACATCATGGACGTCACAACCAATCTTTTCGCACATGTTGGCGATTTCGTTAATGAAGGAAATCTTGGTGGCCAGGAACGCGTTAGCCGCATACTTTGTTAATTCTGCAGCTTCAAGAGACGTGACAACGAAAGGCGCCTCAATCAGGTAAAGGGGTCGATAGAGGTCGCGCATTATCGCGATGGCCTCTTCATCGCGACTGCCAATCACAACCCGATCGGGTCGCATGAAATCGTTGATGGCCGCACCTTCGCGCAGAAACTCCGGATTCGAGACCATCCCGAAGTTCAGCGGAGATTTCTGCCGTTCGCGAATCAGTTTGCGAAGAAATTCTCCAGTCCCAATCGGCACCGTCGATTTGGTAACGATGACTTTGTAGCCATTCATGTAGTCGGCCACCGATCCGGCTGCAGCCTCGACATAGCTGAGATCCGGAGATCCATCAGGTCGAGGCGGCGTGCCAACTGCCAGAAAAATGACGAGCGCCTGTTCGACCGCCTGCTTGATGTCGGTGGTGAAACGCAGCCGTCCCGACTGCATGTTCTTCGTTACAATTTGTTCCAGGCCTGGTTCATAGATTGGCATCTCGCCCAGCGTGAGGCGCTGCAGCTTGGCGGCATCTACGTCCACGCAAGTCACATCCACACCAAACTCGGCAAAACACGCACCCGTGACTAATCCGACGTACCCGGTGCCAATGACCGCAATATGCATTAGGGTTCCTTCTAAGAGCGCGCGGAGAGGGCCTATACTAAAACCTTGCGGGTCAAACACGACATAAATCGCGTGACCCGCAAGGTTGTGCTTTATCTGACCACCGCACTTAATTGCAGCGCAGCGGTATTTTTGCTGACAAACAATCGACGAGTTACTTGGACGGGCTGATGACGATAACGCTGTCGCCAAAGTTCAGGTCGTTGTCATCCATCGCCGCCCAGATGATACCGGCAATCGCGCCAGCACCGAGAATCAGGAGGGCGGCCGTTTCGCCGCGGCTCAACAAGTCGTCGTCGTCGCCGGGATCAGTCTTGGCGTCAGGAGTGCCAGCCATCGCGCTCTCGCCAGCAGCTACCTGCTTGACCGAATCTCCTTCGCGAAGTTCCGCGACGCCTGAATGAGTCGTCAGGGAGGTAATACCCTTGATGACGCTCACCGTAAACGAAGTCGCCTTGCTGCCGTCAACCACGACCACGCCATCGTTTGTCGTAAAGTTAACTGCAATACCGGCTACCGTCGAAACGTGAGCGGTACCGTTATCAAGCAAGCCCATCAAGCTCTTTTCAGTGAAGCTCAATTTCATGCTTGAGGTAGCGGCCAAATCCACGCGACCCAGCTTGCTGAGATTCACAGTGGCGTTGCTCTTATCGGCGGTGGTGATTGTGCTATCCGAAAAGACTGTGCCGCCGGAGACAGTGTTCTCACCGTTGACTGTTACTTGTCCGGTAACTGACAACTGTCCGGATGGAGCTTTCGCTGCGGGCGAAGCCAATACTACCATCGAGTAAACACTCAAAATGGCTACTGCCACACAGGCCGCTATAGGTTTGCGGCTCCAAGTTTTGCTGATCATTAACGTTCCTCCCGTAAATTGAAACAATTTCTTGATTGCGTGCCTAAATGGCCTTGATCTCATACGAGGCGCTGGCTTTTTTGCCTTGTTCACCTCAATAAGGGCAACACTAAAATTCAAAATGCCGTCTACAAAGCGTAAACACCGGGCTGTTATTACATGAATGAAGGCACTCTGTCAACAGCCATTTGGGCGACTTTGCAACGAAATTGTGCTTTTTTCCGTTGGCAGTGAAGATAACACCAGAACTGCCCCTCGTCCAGCCTTTTCTGCCTCAACTCACCGAAAAATCGACTTTTGAAACCTACGATCGACTCGTCCTGGAACGGGGTCCCTTTCGAGCGGTGTTTACCAGACTCAGAGCAGACCGAATTGAGGGACTTTGAAAGTGATTGACGATGGCCAGGATTGAAGAAATGGTAACGAGTTTAAGGAGTCAGTTCCTGCACAATCTAGGGCGCCGTTACCCGTCTTGCACGCGTGACAGGCCGACTCTTCACCGGCTCAACCACTGAGATTGAGTCGTTTCCCTGGGTAACCTGCCTTCGTTCCGCCAGCTCTGATTGCTCATAAGGGTCAAGCCTGGCGAAGACATAGAACGGCTCTCCGGCTCTGACGATGCCCAGGTAACGAAAAGTAGTTTGCAGTACATCGCCTATGCGTAACGACTCGGAACGCGGAGGTCGTTCCAGAATAAGGCCCAACTCGTCGGAAGCAACCGCCTCGAGCTCGGGCAGATAGTCGTTTTGGGTTTCCGAGGCAATCTTGATAGCCATTTGCCGGAGCGCGCGAATTCGATTTGAGTTACGCCGGTAGTAGGTACGGTTAACTTCGTGACGGCTCGCCCGGTCATCCACGACTTCCTGTTCATTCCTCAGATACCCGAGATATGCTCGGACGACCGGACCAAATTGAACGTCGTCACTGTTTGATTGAGCAGCAGCGGAACTTACTGAACCTAAGACAATAAGCGCACCCAAGAAACAGCTAACCAATGATCGGGATTTCATGTCACTCATGCTTTCCTGATGATAATTCGGCCACATAGTACTAAAAGAATTTAGAGTAAGGCGATTGTGCTGGATTCTACCAGCGCTCTCGGAAACCTGCGTTGCATGCTCGTTTCAGCAATGTTACATTGATCTTTAATTTAAGGTAAGCGATGGCTCAAGATTCTCAAGACGTTTCAAACGTCGCGAAGAAGATAGCGCTCGGAATAAGCGGTGGGATTGCGGCCTATAAAGCTGCCGAGGTGCTTCGCGGCCTTCAAACCGCCGGATGTATCGTTCGAGTCGCGATGACGAAGCGCGCTTGTGAGTTTGTACAACCGCTGACCTTTCGCGCCCTTTCCGGGGCCCACGTGATAGTGGACGACTATGCTCCGGACAATCCTGATCCCATCGCCCACATCACCTTTTCCCAGTCTGTTGATCTGCTTCTCATAGCACCGGCAACTGCTAATATCATCGCGAAGTTTGCCAATGGAGTCGCCGACGACTTCCTGACATCAACCTATCTCGCGTCAACTGCACCAGTCTTAATAGCTCCGGCGATGAACACAACGATGTGGCATCATCCCGCGACTCAGCGAAATCTCGAAACCCTTCGCGCCGATGGTGTTCATATCATCGACCCTGATGAAGGCGAAATGGCTTGCGGCACGGTTGGACCAGGACGGCTTAGTCAACCTGAAAGGATTGTCGCAGCGGCACTTGAATTGTTGCAGGGCTCGATAAATGGTCGCGCGAACGACCTTGCCGGAGAACACCTGCTAATTACTGTCGGAGCTACTCGAGAAGCGATCGATCCGGTGCGTTTTCTTTCCAACAAATCTTCTGGTCGTATGGGCTTTGCCATCGCAAACGCTGCGGCCAGACGAGGAGCGCGCGTAACGGTGGTAGCGGGCGCCACGACCGCGACTCCCGCTGCTCAGAGTTCGGTGATCATGGCTTATTCAGCTGAGGAAATGCGAGAAGCGGTCATGAGCCAACTTCCGCAAGCTTCAATTTTCATCGGCGCGGCGGCGGTTGCGGACTATCGTCCGATCTCCAGGGCCACGCAGAAGATCAAGAAAACCTCAGCTTCGGTGGCGTTGGAACTTGAGCCTACGCCTGACATTCTCAACCAGGTTTCAGCGGCCCGGCACGAAGGACTGTTAGTGATCGGCTTTGCTGCCGAGACAGAAAATGTTCTGGCCAACGCGCGCGAAAAACTTAAACGCAAAAATCTTGATGCTGTAGTCGCGAATGACGTGACTCGCGATGGCGCCGGTTTCGACACGAATACAAACGAAGTAACCATACTTACTCGCGATAACCAGACCCCGATCCATGTGCCCCTCATCGCAAAAACCAATGTCGCAGATCTGATACTTGACGAGGTTGTCAGATTGCGGGCCAGAGTTAAGCCGGCCTTTTTGCCAATGGGTACTGTCGCAAACGGATAGTCAAGTAGGTTCTGTCTAAATTAATCATGGCGTCTAAACCTATTCAGAATGAGATTGCCTCGCTGCTATCGGACGCCCGCGAACAACTCACCTATTTCCACGAATTGGGAGTTGAAAACGTAGATGCTTGCTCAATACGACCGGGTTCGAGTGCAGCTCCCCTTGTCGAACGGTTGCCGGACCCTTTGTTTAGCCGTTCTGGAGTTTCATCTACCTCCGGTGTAAATCAATTACCCAACGTGCGTCCGGCTGAAACACTTCACGAGAAACTCCCTGTCAGTGTCGCACCTGAACCCTCGCTCTTCTTTGATGATCTTAAACCGCCCGTGCACCCGCTCTCGAGGTCTTCGGAGACTTTTGAAAGCATTTGGGCGGACATTGGCAATTGCACCCGGTGTCCTTTATATGAAGCGCGGACGCACATAGTTCACACTGACGGAAATCATAGGGCGCGTTTAATGTTTGTCGGCGAAGCACCCGGCGCTGATGAAGACGCCCAGGCGCGTCCGTTCGTCGGCCGAGCCGGCCAGCTCCTTACTAAAATTATCGAGGCCATCGGCTTTAGGCGAGAGGAAGTCTTGATCGGAAACGTCAACCGTTGCCGTCCTCCCGCCAATCGTCCGCCAACGCCGGAAGAAGCCGCGACCTGCAAACCGTTTCTGTTGCGCGAAATTGCTGCGGTGCGCCCGGAAGTTATCGTCGTGCTTGGCAACACAGCCATGAGAAACCTTCTGGACACGAAGGTGGGAATAACCAAGCTGCGCGGCCACTTTCAGGAATACCAGGGCGCCAAGGTCATGCCCACATTTCATCCTGCCTATCTGCTGCGCGACCCTTCGAAGAAAAAGGAAACGTGGGCCGACCTGAAGAAGGTGCGCGACTATCTCGAATCTACCCGCAAGCGAACTGACTGAGCGAAACTGAATAGATCGTGTCGCTCAGTCCTACGTACCCGCGTCAAGTCTGCCGTAAGCATACGCCTTTTCAACTTTTGCAAAATCCGAATCCGCGCTACCTTCTTTCTCGTGCCACACGCCTCGGAAACTTCCCGCAGAGATACTCAGGAAACCAGCCAGATAAGCACGAATGAGCCCGAAACTTCCAGCTACGTCGAAGTAGCTGTGCCGCTACACGTTTCGCAAACCTTCATCTATCGGCTAACAACATCTCAAGCTCAGGTTGCGCAGCCAGGTTCGAGAATTGTCGTTCCGCTCGGCCGCAGATATGTAACAGGCTATATCGTCGCTCTACCTGAGAAACTCCGCGATGGCAGCAGTCTAAAAGAGTCTGACCTGAAACCCGCGCAGGAAATTCTCGATCTAGTTCCGCTCGTTACGCCAGAGCTCTTGCAGCTCACCAAGTGGGTCGCGGAATACTACCTTGCGCCATGGGGAGAAGTTCTAAAGGCAGCGTTACCTCCCGGCATAAGCCCATCCGTCGAACGGTTTCTTAAGTTAAGTGACAAGGGCAAAGCGCAACTCAATACTCGTGCGCCTTCTGACGAACTTCACGGCAAGCAAGGCTTATTGAGGTGGTTGGCTGACTCAGGAGATGTAAACGCGGCAGCGCTTCCTGATCACTTGAACAACCGGGAGGGGAAAAAGCTGCTTGAGGAACTCGAAGCAGAGGGCCTGGTAGAGCTGGTCCATCGCAGTGGCGGAGACTTTGTGAAAGCAAGGCGTCAGCGAAGAGTGAGGCTCGCGGATCCGAGTGAACGATCGACGCCGGAAAAACAGAAATTTACTGCGGCGCAGCTGAGAGTTATCGAGGCTTTGACGGGGCGCGAGTCGGTTGCGCTCTCTCAGTTACTCGCCGCGGCCGACGTGAGTAACTCTGCAATTAACACCCTCTTGAAGCGAAAACTGGTCGAAGTTTTCGATGAAGATGTGCGTCGCGATCCTCTTGCCGATGTTACGTTTCCACCGGTCAAGGATTACGAGCTTTCAAGCGGGCAAACCACCGTTCTGACTGAGATCAATGAATCTTTGCGAAGTCGGATCTATTCCCCCTTTCTTTTGCATGGAGTCACGGGCAGCGGGAAAACGGAGGTGTATATTCGCGCGATGCGCGTGGCCCTCGAGCTCGGCCGGTCAGCGTTGATGCTGGTCCCGGAAATCGCGTTGACCCCGGTCTTCTCCCGGCGGTTGCGCGCGCACTTTGGCGATCAGGTGGCGATCTTTCATTCATCGCTGTCACGCGGTCAGCGGTTCGACGAATGGACCCGCGTGCGCAGTGGCGACGCGCGCATCGTTATCGGAACTCGCTCCGCTGTTTTCGCTCCGATCGAAAACCTCGGACTCGTGATCGTTGATGAAGAACACGAATCGACTTACCGCCAGCAGGATTCGCCTCACTACAATGGACGCGACACGGCTATCGTTCGCGCGCAAAAACAGTCGGCGGTCGTAATTCTCGGTTCGGCCACGCCGTCGCTCGAGTCGTTCCACAATGCGACCACCGGCAAGTACAAATATCTTGAATTGCCTACCAGGCTGAATGATCGGCCCATGGCCGCGGCGGAAATCATCGACATGCGTGAGGTTTTTTCGCGGCACAAGAAGCCGAAGGTGTTTTCCGATGAGTTGCTCAAGGCAATCGAGGAAACACATCAGAAGAACGAGCAGTCCATAATTCTGCTCAATCGTCGCGGCTATTCTAGTTTCGTTCTCTGCCGATCCTGCGGCGACAGCGTTCAATGTCCTAATTGTGATGTGACGCTTACCTATCACAAGAGCGAAGCAGTAATCCTCTGTCACTATTGCGGGCATCGCGAGCCTGCGCCGGCGAAGTGTCCGAGTTGCGAAGGGAAATACATTTACTTTGTCGGCGAGGGAACCCAGCAGATCGAGACGATGCTGGCGAGCTTCTTTCCCAAACTCCGAATAGCTCGCGTCGATCGGGACACGACCGCGCGGCGCGGTAGCTTCGAGAAGTCTCTCCTTGACTTCAGTGATGGCAAGATTGACATGCTCGTTGGTACGCAGATCCTGGCCAAGGGCCACGACTTCCCCAACGTAACACTGGTCGGGGTGGTTTCCGTTGATGCGGGCCTGGCATTGCCTGACTTCCGCGCGGCTGAAAGAACTTTTCAGCTGCTCACCCAGGTTGCGGGTCGCGCAGGTCGCGGTGATCTTCCGGGGAAAGTTCTGATTCAAACTTATCACCCGTTTCACTATGCATTGCGTCACGCGAGCGCCCAGGACTATGCCGGTTTTTACCAGGAAGAGATGCGACACCGCCAAAACCACACTTATCCGCCCTTCGTGGCTTTGGCGTCGCTGATGGTCCATGGCACTGACCTGAATCGCGTGCGAGCTGACGCACTCGAACTTCGAAAAGAACTGGATAGCGCAAACGCCGATCGCGCAGCCCGGATTCTTGGGCCGGCGCCGGCGCCCCTGGCGAGGTTGAAAGGCGAATATCGCGTTCAGTTGATACTCAAGTGTCGCAACCGAGTTCACCTCCGCACGATAATTGACACATGCACTTAAGGCGCTTCAGGAACGCAAGATCAATCTTCGTTCGATAAATGTCGAGATCGATCCGGTGTCGATCATGTAACCGGCAGCTCGCAACGCAAACTGTTAGTTTGCGTTCGTCGCGACGAGATCGACGAAAGTACACGAAGAAATGTTAGTGTGTTTCCTGTGATTTAGTGGATCGTTCGCTGTTTTTGCGTTGGGACTCTGAGCTAAACTTCCCTCCATGAAACTTTCTGAACTAGCCGCCTTAACCAAGGCACGCGTCGAAGGCCTTAACGTCGGATATCGAGATCACCGGCGCTGCCGGCCTTGACGATGCGCGCGCGGGCCACGTCACGTTCCTGGCAAATCCACGCTACACACCCAAGGTGAATTCCACGCAAGCCTCGGCAATCTATCTTGCGGAGGATGCGGTGATCGAGCGTGATATTCCGGTGTTGCGCGCAAAGAATCCGTACCTTGCCTACACCCGCGCGCTGCGGGTGTTTCATCCGGAAGCCCGTCAGGCGCCGTCTATTCACGAGTCTGCTGTTATCGATCCATCGGCCAAAGTCGCCGCAAATGTATGGATTGGCGCCGGCGCAGTGATTGGTCCATCCTGCGAAATTGCAGAGGGTGTGCGCATTCATCCCAACGTTACGATTTATGAAAATGTCACCGTGGGAAAAGATTCGGAAATTCACTCAGGCACGGTGATTCGCGAGCGTTCTCAAATCGGCGAGCGAGTAGTCATTCACAATAACGTCGTCGTGGGTTGCGATGGTTTTGGTTACGCGAAAGATGAAGAGCGCCATTGGCTGAAGATTCCGCAAACCGGGCGGGTGGTCATTGAAGATGATGTCGAGATTGGCGCCGGAACCACGATAGATCGCGCGTCGGTTGGAGAGTCTCGAATAGGACGAGGCACAAAAATCGATAACCTGGTCCAGATTGGCCACTCGTGCACGGTGGGTGAAGACACGCTGCTGTGTGCGCAGGTTGGACTCGCCGGCAGTTCGCACATCGGCAGCAGAGTGATTCTGGCCGGTCAGGCCGGCGTTGCAGGACATCTGACGATCGGCGACGACGTCGTGTTGACCGCCAAGAGCGCTACCAGTCATGACGTGCCGGCGGGAAAAGTTATCTCAGGAATACCCGCGTTTGATAATCGCGACTGGCTGCGATCAACGGCCGCGTTTCGCCGGCTCGGCGAGATGCAGAGGAAGATCCGAGAACTGGAAAGACAGCTCGCAGCCTTTGAAGACGCTCAAAAGCAATAGCGAGCTCAACGCTGTTTGCCCGCCAATCGCTCCACCAAGAACGAAGTGTTTTAGAGCACGCCCGTGAAAAAGAATTGGTTGCGGAGTCGACGCTGGGCGCCAGCTCCGCAACCAAATGTTTCAAACCGAGACTACTGCTATAAACAGTGCGTTCCTAACGGAACGCGGCGGCAACTTATCAAGACTCGGGTTCTTTACGTAATCGCGCCGCCGTCAACGATCACAACTTCACCATTCATAAAACTATTCCGGTCACTCACCATAAACGCCGCATATTCGGCCAGTTCTTCAGGTCGGCCCAGTCGGCCCGGCTGAGGCCCAGAATGCGTGCATCTGCAGCAAACGCTCCGGAAGTTGTTGCGCCAGTTCCGTGTCGAAAATCCCGGCGGCGATGGCATTGACCTTGACGCCAAACGTTCCCGCTTCGCGCGACAGGCATTTGGTAAACCCGACCATCGCAGCTTTGGAAGTTGCGTAATGAACCGCGGTCGGCAGGGCGCGAAGTGCGCCGATGGAAGTGATGTTGAGGATGCTTCCCTTCCGCTGCCTGATCATCTGTTTATAGATTGGCTTGGTAACGGCGAAGAGACTACCGACATTTGTATTGATTACTTCGTCCCACGCGCGATCGGTAGTGGTAGCGAAGTTGTCGCCGCGATTGATCGCCGCATTGTTCACGAGCACATCGATGCCGCCCCACTTCTCCACGATCTCGCGCGTGATCCGTTTTAGCCCAAGTCGATCGGTAACTGAGACCTTAAATCCGAGCGCGCGCCGGCCGTATCCTTCGATCTTGCTGATAATTCCCGCGGCCAGATCCTCGCGTGTGTTGTAGTTAAAAACGACGTCTGCGCCTTCGCGCGCGAAGACCTCACAAATCGCCGCACCGATGCCGCGCGTGCCACCAGTCACAAAGGCGCGCTTTCCTTCGAGCAATAGACTCACTGTCGGATTGTTCTCCTAAAAAGCCCGCTTCGAATTCGTGAGCGGGCAAAACTATGAATTGGGGTTGGATTCGCTTGCGGTGAAATTAGACTCTGAAAACTCTCAACAGTCAAAGAGACTGCGGAAAATTGTCTGAGCTAACAAACAATTTCTGTGCAACGCTCGAAAGAAAAACAATCCACGAAATACTACACGAAAGGGCTTTAGTGTCATTTCGTGTCGATTATCGCTTTAGACCGATACAACTTCGGCAAGCACAACTTTTTCCGGCGTTTCAATTGGGGCGGGAATTAGAGCAGCTATCTCTTCCACGATGTGCCGCGTGGCATTGGGTATGGCGAGTCCAATCGTGGCGGCACGCATCGCAGAATAGTGGGCAGTGTCTTCAACCATTCGACGCACAACCGGGACGATGTCGGTGGCACGCTGCAGCAGAATCCCAGCGCCGCGCTTAACTATCAAACTCGCTGTACCCGCTTCCTGGGGCATGGGCGCGGTAATTCCGTCAGCGATTATTGGCAGGCGACAAGCAAACGCTTCGAACGTAGTCAGGCCACCCAAGCTTCGAAATCATCACATTGGCGGCGCTCATCAGTTGTTCGACGTGCTCGGAGTAGCCAATCACTTTAATCGGGAAAGGCGCGCTCTCGGCCAGTGCTTCGGCGTCGGCTCTCAGCTCTTCATTCTTGCCCGCCAGAAAAATTGCCTGCACTTCCAACTGACCACGCACCAGCTCGCGGAAGATCTGCGGGATGTTTCCGCCACCTTCCCAACCCGCGTTAACAAACACAGTGAACTTGTCGGGATCAAGACCAAGCGCCTGACGCGCTGCCTGGGCCGCTTCTTCTCCGGGATAGGCAAACTTGTGATGAACCGGCATCCCCGAAATCTTAATCCGATGCGGCGCGATTCCGTAGTCGATCAACTGCCGGCGAGCTTCGTCGCTGGCAACCAGGTAAAGCGTTACGTCGTCGCAGGCCCAACCTTTCCAGAATCCATAGTAGGGATCCGTCACGACCGAAACGAGCGGAATGCGATCGGCAAGCTTCAACTCCTTGAGCACGCGGGCAAAGATATGTTGCGTCAGTGGATGCACGCTGACGACGATGTGCGGACACCAGCGCTCGAAAAGTTCAGTAACATACCCAATGCATCGCTTATGGAAAAACTCTCGTGTCTCGGGCCGGAATCTGTTAACGAACCAGTAAAGGTATTTCATCCAGTGTTGCCGGTTGCGCAACATCCAGTTGTAAATTCCCACCATCCGGGCGGTGATCGAGTGTGATTCTTCAACTGCTTTGACAACGCGCACCGCGTACGACTGGCCATCAAAAAACTTCTGCACTCCGGCCACGATCGCCGCCGCCGCCGAGCGATGACCGCCGCCCGTGTCGGATGAAATGAATCAGGATTTTTGGGATGCGTTGCGACATTGCTTCAATCTCAAATCTGAGAT
The DNA here is from genome assembly GCA_963724185.1 of Pyrinomonadaceae bacterium. GTDB lineage: Bacteria > Acidobacteriota > Blastocatellia > Pyrinomonadales > Pyrinomonadaceae > PSRF01. The sequence continues at coordinate 167,962 of CAVRTN010000005.1, forward strand.
CTCAAATTTAAGATCTACGCTTGAACAGCCATCCCTTCCGGTTCAGGCTGCAGGCGGTCCATCTTCTTTCGCGCCTTCTTCATTTCACGTTCCAGCTTTTTAATCTGAATCAAATGACCCGGATTGAAAGGCAGCGACGGGTAGTAGCTATTTGACTCATGCGTGCAGAAACAGCCGTCGAGCGCTTTCTTTCGTCGTTCCTTCATCGCCGGCGACAGCCACAGCTTCTGGAAGTTCCAATCGAAGTCCCTCAGGTTTCCAATCGGCGCCAGGTTTTCACATGACGAAACTGTTCCTTCATCGTAGATAACTCCGCCGGCAGTTCCCGCGTAACACTTCATCTGCGCTTGCTGCGTTTCCTGCGTCTTCGCAATCAGCCCATGCATGTAGATGTCGATTGCGGCCTTGAAGAAACCCTGCTTGCCGCCATAGTTGTTCTTGATTGCGGCGTGACGCGAATCGTCGTCAATCATCGTCGCCAATTTTGCGTAGCGCGAATGATCGATCTCTAGTTCGATGGGATCCGCTGACGGCGGCCGAATGTAATTGAAGTTAACTTTGTCAGGACGCAGGTCATACTTCAGAAAGTCGTACCATTCGAAAATCGTATCCTGATTGGAATTCATGAAACACGTGCAGGTTTGCACGTCGAGTTTCGGATATTCCTTCTTGATCGTCTGGAGCTGGCGAGCAGTGTCGATGGCAATGTCCCAGGACCCGGGCTTCTGCCGAATCTTTTCATGCGGTCCTTTGACTCCATCGATGCCAAGCGCGACCGTCACATTCAGTTCCGGACACTCTTCAAGGATACGCGTGATGTCGGGAAAGATTCGTTTCTGAATCTGCCCATTCGACATGATGTAGATCGATTCCAGCTTATTATTCGTGTAGAACGAACGGGCAATCTCCGGCAGATCCTTACGCGTAAACGGTTCGCCGCCCGCCAGGATCAACACACCCAGGTTGCCGCCGAGCGTTTCCGAAATCTGCTCGATCTCGTGCGTCTTCATCTGCAACTTCTTGCGCGGGCGATCGTCCAGCTCTTCCGTGAAAAAGCAGTGCGTGCAACGCATGTCGCAAACTGAAGTCACCAGGATATTCAGCAAAACCGGAGAAAACGGCTGACCGATCGCCAGTTTTGCGTAACGTTTCAAAAGTTCTTTTGTCGTAAAGTCCATATAAACCTCAACTAACCAGAGCCACCCGTACGATGCGAACAAAGATTAACAGATACCACCATTTAACGTCACTGGCCGTAACTGAAGTGTAATTGTTTTGTAATTAGCCAACTTCGGCTGCTATGGCTCGTTCCGCTCAGGTTATATGCTAAGAAACCGTCGTGCGTTCGCTGCGACCAGGAATACCGAGCGCGCGCATGCGGCGATATAAATGACTGCGGTCCACGCCCATTAATTCAGCGGCGCGCGAAACGTTTCCTTCCGCCTCATCAAGCTTGCGTTGAATAAACTCGCGATGATAGGCGTCAGTGGCTTCTTTAAAGGAGGGAAATCGAAACGAGGCGGCAGGAGCTTCCTCTTTTCCGTGCGGCGGTAAATCTTCGCCGCCAACTTTGACGGCCGGGTTCATGATTACCACTCGCTCGATGGTATTCCTCAGTTCGCGAACGTTTCCCGGCCACGTGTAGTTTTGCAGTTCGCTTATAGCAGCAGCTGAAAACTCTTTTGGGGACTTGCCGTAAGCGTGCGAAAAGTGCTGGTTGAAATATTCCACCAGCATCGGGACGTCCTCGAGTCGTTCGCGCAAGGGCGGCAGCTCAAACGGAATAACATTGAGGCGATAGAAAAGGTCTGGACGGAACGTTCCCTGCTCCATCTCGACGTCGAGCCTCTTGTTTGTGGCTGCGATCACACGGACGTCAACTCGCACAGAGTTTCCACTGCCAACCGGTTCAAATCGCTGTTCCTCAAGCACGCGCAGAACCTTCGCCTGCACCTTCGAACTCATGTCGCCAATCTCGTCCAGGAAAAGAGTGGCGCCATCCGCCAGTTCAAACTTTCCTTTCTTCGCCCCGGTTGCGCCTGTAAACGCGCCTTTTACGTGGCCAAAGAGTTCGGATTCGATTAGCTCTTCCGGAATTGCCGCCGAGTTCACTTCAACAAAAGGTGCGCCGGCTCGACGAGACTTTGCATGAATCGCATGTGCAACCAGCTCTTTGCCGGTACCTGATTCGCCATAGATCAAAACGCGTCCGTCAGTTGGGGCGACAACGGAGATCTGCTTGCGGAGTGCGCGCATAGCCACCGACTCGCCCACCATCGTGTATTCCTTCGCGAGCTCGGCCGACATTTCCGCGTTGATCAACTCGAGCCGCTGTTGACGCAAGGCGTTGCGAACAGTCAACAACGTCTTCTCGATTGAAAGCGGCTTCTCGATGAAATCAAAAGCGCCAAGCTTAGTCGCACGCACCGCGGTTTCGACGTTGCCATGTCCGGAAATGATCACCACGGCGGCCTCGGAACCAGCGCTGCGCAATCGTTGCAAAGTTTCAAGTCCGTCGATGCCGGGCAGCCACACGTCCAACAGGATGCAGCTATACGCGCGGCGTTCGACCGCCGCCAGACACTCCTCGCCGCTAGCCACCGCGTCGGCGCTGAAGCCTTCGTCCTCCATCACGCCGCGCAGCGTGTCGCGTATACCGCGCTCGTCGTCGACTATGAGAATTGAATCCATTTAGGTCAGTGGGCTGTGAGCAGTGTGCTGTGTGCAGTGAACAATTTGAAAGTCATGATCGTGTCAACGACGACATCAGTCCGTTAAGCAGACGCCCGACTTCGCCAGCCACTTTCAGAATCTCCTGAGATCGCCCTGTCGTCAAATACTGTAGTCTGGCGGCAATCAAGGTCTGCGTTTCGACTTCGCGCAGCGATCCGTAGGAGATCGATAAATACCGAAGGAAATCTGCAGTAGTTCGGCGACCTTGCCCTTCCGCGATGTTGGAAGCAATCGAAACGGCTGCCCTTCTGAGTTGACTCGTTAACCCATAGATCTCGTCCCGAGGAAAGCTCTTAGAACTCGAATAGATCAGCTCAACCAAGTCCATTGCTTTCTGCCAAACGATCAAGTCCTGGTAGTTTCTTACCGTCATGGGAGTCTCCTGAAGCGTTTATGGAGAATCCTCAAGAAAGCAGTTGTTCATTGCAATGCAGATCCGGATTAATCACGAGTTAGGGCGATTATCATATCCTTGCATGTCTGCCCACCGCCCACTGCATCGCCCCCCTTCTTCACCCGTTCGCCGAGGGTAGCTCGATCACAAACCGCGCGCCGCGGGGATAATTCACCTCCGCGCGAATTCGACCGCCATGTTCCATAATTATTCGTTGAACAATTGCCAGACCGAGACCGGTGCCGCTGCCGCGCCTTGAAAAATAAGGCTGGAACAATCGTTTGAAGTCGTCTGGACGAATTCCGTGTCCAGTATCAGAGACCTCAGCCAAAAGAATGCTCCGGCTCGAGTCAAAACTTGTGGCAACGTTGATTCGGCGATCTCCCTGAATGTCTGCCAGGGCATTGTTGGCGTTATCGATCAGATTTACAAACACACGGCGTAGCTGCTCGCTGTCCAGCATGGCGTTGGGCAGCTCGAGCGTCCAATTGCGTTCCAATTGACACGCCATCAAAGCGGTCGTCATACAAAGCCACTGCCTGTCGTATTACTTCGTTGAGATTAGCCAGCTCCAACTTTGCCAGCGGCAACCGCGCGAATCTGGAAAACTCGTCCACCATAGCTTTCAGTCCGGCGACTTCACGCGCGATAGTTTCAGTGCATTCGTTAATGACTGCGGCCACATGCTGGTTCTCGATCGCTTGATCCCTGGTCCCTGCCGCTAACGCTCCGGGTTCCGGCATGAGGCCGTTTCCATTTGGACCATTCTCGTTGCTGTTGGGATTTGCGCGACGGTAGCTCTTGGCAATCCGCTCGGCGGAGAGTTGGATTGGCGTTAACGGATTTTTGATCTCATGGGCCATCCTCTTGGCCACTTCGCTCCAGGCCGCGACGCGTTGTGCCGCCAGCAACTCTGACAAATCTTCGATTACCAGCACTACTCCACGGTTCACAGCGGATTCCGTCCCCAGCGCCGTTGCGTTCAAAGCCACTGGAAGCGATGCGCCCTCATTGTCTCCACTTAGCTGAGCTTGCTCGGCTGCTTGTCCCGTTCGTCGGGCTCGCCGCAGCACGCGATCAAGCACCAGCCAATCGTCCCGCGCAATTAGATCCGCCAGCTTCGGCGGGCGGCTCGCATCCGTCAGCGGGTTCGAGCTCATTCGCAACATTCGCGAGGCCGCGGCGTTGATCGTCGTAACCGCGTCGTTAGCGTCAAGTGAGATGACACCAGTGGAAAGCGACTCAAGCACCGTCTCGATATAATTTCGTCGTTCTTCAAGGGTCAGATTCTTTTCTCGAAGCGCCTTCGAACCCGCTTCAATGCTGGTTCGATTGTCTTCGAGCTGCGTGGTCATCTGGTTAAATGAGTCGGCCAGCAAAGCGAGCTCGTCATCGGCTAATGTCGTTACTCGATGCGTTAGATTTCCCCGCGCGATCTCTTTCGAAGCTTCCGCGAGCGCTTTGATTGGAGTCGCAATTCCTCGTGCCAAATAGATCGCAACCCAGCTCGAGACAAACAGCAGCATCAAAGTCATCAGTCCGAGAGTAGAAAGTCCCAGTCTCCTCACCCTCCGCTGTCTGGCCGCCAGTTTTTGATATTCGCCTTCCGAACCGCTAAGGGTGTCACCGAGGTCGTTGCTCGCTCTGCGCAGTGGCACCACAATCAGTTGCCGGTTATCCGCAAGCTGTACCGACACCACATCGAAGTCTTTACCGTCCGCCAGACTGGCTACGTGAGCGGCCCCCGGTGCGCGCGCCTTTTCCAAAAGACTATCCACTTCACCCGCAGCGGCCGATGGCAAAGAGCCTCGACTTCTAGTTACCACTTCCCCGCTCGTACCAACGATCTCAATTGCCGATATCTGTCCGCCGGCCACGACACGATCGAGAGTTTGTTGTCGCTCAGCGTCTGACTGCGGGTTGAGCACTGCTGCGAGCAATGATGCCGTATCACGCAGGTTGCGAAGTTGCGCGTCAACCGCCTCGCGCTGAACTTCCTGGGCTTCGTTTACAACCCGAGCGGGTACCCGGCCAAACCACTTCTCGAGTGAACGATTAAGAAACAAATACGAGAAGACGGCCATCGCAATGATCGGTAGAAAGCTGATGGCAATGAAGTAAAACAGCAGTCGCGACTTTATCCTGGAGCCGGGCTGCCGCTCGCGCCGTTCCAATCGGAGCTTGAGGAGGTTGCGAATGAAGATGAAAGAAAAGACTACGAAGGCAACAAAGTTAAGTGTAGAGAGCGCGTAAAGAAGCAACGTATCGGAGGCTGTGTCGGGAGGAATAAATCGCCAAAGCCAGAACTGCTGTGAAACAATGACTGAAAGCAGTAGCAGAACAGTAATTCCTAACGCCCAAATAAAGAGCCGCCGACGGCGAGTCGAGTTGCGCGTGGGCAATTCCTTCGAGCGTTCTTGAGGCGTTTCTGGCGTGTTATTCATTAGGAAGCTGGCGAAAGTTTACCATAGCGGACTTGCCAGGCGTGCTGTGGTCCGAGTCTGATTCGGTGGAAATTACGAGTATCTACCAGGCATCCAAGCGAGCTTTGATCCAGGGCTGCTAAAGATTTCTGACATCTACCCTGCGTCGTCTAGAATGCGTCGCTCTGTTGTTATCCAAGTAATCTCTAGCGCTCCCGAACGAAATGGATCCGAAACAACTTTTCATCAATCCGGCTGGACGCTTGCGCAGCGGTTGGCGAGTCCTCGTTTTCGGCGTGCTGTTCCTCTTCCTCTCATTTGTGCTGGCCCTGGCTGCAGGAATGGCATCTGGATTGGTGGTCCAATTCGCGCCCAGCAGGGGAATTGCCCACTACATCGAAAATTTCATCTTTCGCCTGGTGACTTTGGCGGCGGCACTCGGTGCGGGATTCATTTGTGTTCGCTCCCTCGAAGGCTTGCCCTGGCGCTCACTCGGGCTGTGGTTGCACGCTGGCTGGTTCCGCGATTTCCTGATTGGCTCGGTTCTTGGAATCATTTCGCTCGCAGTCGCGACCGGTATCGCAACGGCGGGCGGCGGTCTGCGGTTTTCGATAGCCAGCCGGGCTGAACTTCCCCGCGTCGGTCAAACACTTGTTTTCTCGGCAGTGCTTTTCATTGTTGCCGCCCTCGCAGAAGAGGCATTCGCCAGAGGGTACCCTTTGCAAACGATGTCACGCGCAGGTCTGGCTGTACTTGGGGTCCTGATTACATCTCTCGCATTCGCAGGGCTGCATCTCACAAACCCTAATTTTAGTTTGGGTCTTCCATTTCTGAACCTGGTCATCGCGGGAGTGTGGTTTGGGATTGCATACTTACGTACGCGAAGCTTGTGGTTTCCGCTGGGGATTCACTGGGCCTGGAACTGGGCGCTCGGTTCACTTTTTGGTTTGCCCGTCAGCGGGATCACCAGCATCGCTCCGTATCCTTTTTTGAGGGGAAGTGACTTAGGGCCGGCGTGGTTAACCGGCGGAAGTTTCGGCATCGAGGGCGGAATCGCCTGCACTATCACGCTCGTTATTTCGACGATCTTTATCTGGCGCACAAAGCTTCTGTCGGCAACGCCTGAGATGCTGCAACTGACGTCTCAGGAGAATCCGCTTCCAGAAATCGATCGCCGTATGGAAGTCGGGACCAGCCCACCTGCCGTACCCTAGAGGCGATCCTTTAGTTCCTTAATCAACCCATCTGAGCTGAACAGGGTGAGGTTCTTTTGGGATGGCATTGGGCTCGCGTTGATGGTTTAACGCAACTCAATCTTGACTCACACGACTCCTAACGCCTTTTATTGTTAACACTCTCTCCGTCTCTCCCGTCTTAATCACGTCAGCAGATTGTCAGGAAATCGGAATGATCGCGAAATGTTTGAGCTCAACGCAACAGCGGACCTGCTGCTAATGAACGGCCAATCACAAGCTGCGCTTAAGCAACAACAGGAAGAGCTTGGCCCCGAGGCAGGCTTGATCCGGTCAGTGTTGACAGGCGATCGAGATCAATATGGACGGCTCTACGATCTTTACGCTCCTCTCGTACACGGAATTGTGCTGGCCCGAGTGCCGCGCGGAGAAGCCGAGGATCTGGTTCAGGACATTTTTCTCCATGCGCTTAGAAAACTGGATACCTTGCGCGATCCCAATGCCTTCGGACCCTGGATCGGGATGATAGCCCGAAATCGAGCGATGGACTTTCACAGAAAATCGCGCGAGACAGTTGAGGTTAACGATGATCACCGAGGTGGTGCTTCGACGGAAACCAGGGCTGCGGAAATTCTTGAAATCATCCGTTCGCTCCCAGACGCTTATCGGGAAACACTCGTGCTCCGATTGGTAGAAGGGATGACCGGGCCCGAGATCGCTCAACGGACCGGACTGACTCCGGCATCAGTGCGCGTCAATCTGCACCGTGGAATGAAACTCCTGCGCGAGAAGCTCGGATTTATGGAGGGCTCATGAAAGATCATTTGCAAGATTATTTGAGAACTGGCGATGACGATTATCTCTGGGACCGTTCGGGAAATCCCGACCCCGAGATTCAGAAACTCGAAAACGTGCTCGGCACGCTTCGGTATCAGCCGCGACCATTGGTCATCCCCGACCATGTGGGAATCACTCGTCATTCCTTTCGAAGGTTCGGACCCCGGCTGGCGATAGCGGCGACAATTCTTCTGGCAATTGGAGCGGGTGCATTGTGGCTAAACATGAGACCTCGAGAACAAACTCAGTTGGCGGATACGAAGCAAGCACCCGCGAACGATTCGGTAAACGCTGCGGTCACGGTTCCCGTCGACGTTCTCCAGGAAATTGCAGAGGAAGCTCCAGGCCAAGTTCCAGTTGAAGCCACTGGCGATCAGGACACCGCAACGGACGGCAATCGCCAATCAACCGGTAGTAAACCGATAGTGCGGCGCAAACGAAGCGGCCAAACCGGGTCAACCGATCAAAGACGCGTCGCCGAACCTGGGGCACACCTTTTGGCCGCCAATGAGTTGAGAGAGGCGGAAGCAAGCAAGGAGCGACTTATGCTGGCCTTACGTTTCGCCAGCACGAAGTTAAATCTCGCCTTGAAGAAAGCGAACGGTACAAATAACCGAAACCTGATTCACAACCAGCACCGAATTGGATAACAGACAAGCCCACAGTTGAAATGGAGAGTAGTTATGAAGTCACTTAATCAAATTTCAGTAAGTTCCCTTTTGAAATTCGCGGCAGCGGCGATCTTCGTGGTCCTTGGCGCTGGCGCAAATGCGAGCGCGCAAACCGCGAAGATCCAGACCAGTAGTCTTGATCATCTCGTGGCAAAGGCCTCGGAAACTTTCAACCTCGATCTTGACGAGAGTTTGATGCAGCTTACTTCGAAGGTTTTCAACGCCAAGAATCCTGATGAGGCGCGCGTGAAGGAGCTCGTCGCCGGGCTAAAAGGAATTCACGTCAGAGTTCTCGAGTTTGAAAAGGAAGGCGAATTCCTCGCCGCGGACCTTGAAACTATCAGAGTGCAGTTACGCGCTCCCGGGTGGAACAAGATTGTAAACGCGAAGAGCAAGAAGGAAGGCTCGGTTGATGTCTACCTAATGACCAGCGGTAGCCAGATCCTTGGGCTGGCGGTGCTGGCTGCGGACGCGAAAGAGATCGCGGTCGTAAACATTCTGGGAAACATCGATCTCGAGAAGCTGTCACAACTTGAAGGACAATTTGGGATTCCCGACCTCAGTCTCGAAAAACCGAAGCGCAAAAATTAATTAGGGGTGAAACGTGATGACGAAGAGGACGATTCTTGTTGGAATCCTGGCGCTGGGTTGTTTCATGGTTTCAGCCTCGCCGGCGCAAGCGAAGGACGACAATTTTGACGGCGTCGTCAAAGCGATCGAGCGTTTCTATCGCGTGAAGCACAAAGGCATCCCGTTTCTCGCGCGAGCTGGAATGAAGACGGCGGTGACAGCTGCCCGAATTGCCGGGGGACCAAAAAAACGGTTAGCCGAAGCTGGTAGTGTGAAGGTTGCCTATTTTGAAGATCAGGATTTCGAGAGTGGAGCCGGCGCCGCGAGCTTCAGGGAAGTAATCCACACGACGCTGGGCAAGACCTGGAATCCCTTTGTTCAGGTCACGTCACCTAAGAGTGGCGAACAGGTTTATATTTTCCTTCGCAACGCCGGCGACAAGTTTTATGTGATGACAATTACCATCGACCGGCGTGATGCCAGCGTGGTCCAGGTCACTATCTCGCCTTCGACCTTAGCAAAGTTGCTTCAGGATCCAGAAGATATGGGACGCGCGATCAATGACGAAGCAACTACTGACCAGTAAAAACAAGACAGATTCCGGGAGCGTTGGTCCATGAATTCCGAAATTAACCTCAAATTTGAAATCGATAAGACTACCGCGCGCATCGTTTTGATCGTTGCCGGCCTGATCGCCCTGCTTCTGCTTGTGTCCGCACGTGCGGGTACTCAGGAAGTAGCTGACACGATCCGCGTAAACACCCGCGTCGTCTTCATGGATGCTCTCGTAAAGGATAAACGCACTGGCGTACCTATCGCTGACCTCAAGCCGGAAAACTTTGAAATAATCGATGACGGAACAGCCCGCCCGATCTCTTATTTCACGCGCGAAGGGCAGGCGCGCAAGCCGCTGGGCCTGGTCCTGATTCTCGACTTGCGAGACAGCGGCGCGGGTCGCTATTTGAAACGGCCTGAAGTGCTGAAAATTGTCGCGGACGAACTCGCCAAACTGTCACCGCAGGATGAGGTAGCCATTCTTGCCATCGACTTCAGCGGTGAAGACCAGAAACGCGTTTGGCTCAGTGGCTTCACTCGCGACTCCGCGCAATTGACCGCAGCCCTGCTCCGTGCCGGAAAGATTATAGAAAGAGATCCTGAAGAAACCGACAAAGTAAAAACTACGCGCGAGCCCGACCCGGATTCGACCAGCGACCCTTCCCCGCACGACTCGAGCGGCCCTGGCCCAGGCACGCCCCAATCAGAAGAGCCGGTCGATGTGGAAATCACGAAGGGGAAAAAAGGAACCGTTGTGACTCGAACGACCCGGAAAGACGGCTCGGTCGACGTGAAACGAACGAACAAGAAGGGCGAGGTGACGATGGAGATCGGCGGCATCTATGATCTGGCTGCCGCAGTGAAAGACACCACCCGAAAGGCGAAGCAGGATAGACCAAACTCACAACTGGCAATCGTTTGGGTTTCCGACGGCATCGCCCCAATCTTTTTCGAGGACCGCGACGCCACTGAGCAGGTGCTGATTCGCTCAAACGTAATTTTCAACTCAATGACTGCTGAGATGCGCACATTGTTCAAGTTTCTTATGCCGCTCGGTAAGCCGATCGCTGGAATGATGGGTATCAGTATTTACGGCGCCGCGAAGCGTCTGGCCCAGCAAACCGGAGGAGAGGCTGTGAAGGTCAACCGTCCAAAAGATTTCGCCGCCGGACTCAGCAAGATCATTGGCAATCTAACCGCGCGCTACAGTCTCGGCTTCGCCCTGGCGGAAGACGAAAAAGACGACGGCCGGTTGCATAAATTGGAAGTAAAAGTGAAAGCGCAGGACGCCAAGGGCAAGACGCGCAAACTCGAAGTCAACGCGCGGAAGGGTTACTACATGTCAGAGACTGCGGAAAAAGAAACCAAGGGGGCCACTGCCGCGAGGGCCCAGTAGGAGACGCCGGGATTGCGGGCGAGGGCGCCCGCGATCCCAGTGCTAACGATTGAAATTAGATACAGCAGATTGAATGGATATGGAATCAATCGGCCCAAAGCGCGGCCCAGGTCGCGGGTCCGCAGCACCCGTCGCTTGTCAGACCCTTCTTGCTTTGGAAGTCAGCTACCGCGGCGGAGGTGCCTGGTCCAAAGTTGCCATCCACACTAATCGCGTACCCCAGATCTACCAGACGCTGTTGCATGGTTTGCACGTCTGAACCTCGACCGCCCTGGCGCAGTGCCTTACCCGGATATGCCGGAATTCCACCTGCAACTGCAACGTCGGCCGCGACCGGCGCAGCAGCGGCTCCATCGACAGCGTCGTCCTTATTCAAGACCTTCTTCGCTCGATCGTAGTACTTAATGCGATCGTCCAGCCCGTTGTAGCCGCCGTTGATGCGCCTGGTAATCTGTCTGATGTCCTGCTGGTCCGCCAGAGCGTTCAGCCCGTTGAGTTTCCAAAACTGGCCGGCAATGCGAAATCCAACTTCCGGCGTGGCGGCAATCGTTGGATTGTTCACCAGATCGAGGCCGAGCAAACCGCCATACTTTTGATAGTTGGCGCGCCCCGTAAGTTGAATCGGTCCACGGCCCTTGTAACGTTTGCCATCACCGGGCTGCGTGTTGCCAAGGTCTTTTCGACCCTCGTAAGCAGAACCGGACGCAATTTCTTCCATGTAACGCAGCTCGCCCGACTCGTGGGCCAGTTGGGCCAGGAAGGCTGCCTCGCGCAAATAGCTGGTGATCTCAAACTCCTGCATGGCTTGTTGGATAAAAGGAAGGTAAGCCGTCCGCTTGGCGGCGGCGCAGTTCGGCATGATTTGTCTCAGTTCGTCATCAGTGACCATGACTTGATCCTCCAGAGGTGAAAGTGGAAAGCCATACCAAATGTTGATTTGGTAGTGAGTTGATCGTTACCGCCACGATAGCGGGCGGACCCTTGAAAAACCGCCTGCAAGGGCGGCCAAATCTTTGCCACCAGCCTACGCGGGTGGTTCTAACGCGGTGTTACCGTTGACTGATAGGTACGTATGGCAGATCGCGCTGGCCAATATATTCGGCGCGCGGCCGAATGAGTTTGTTGTCGGAATATTGTTCGAGGATGTGGCCCGTCCAACCCGAAATGCGGCTGACGGCAAAAATCGGCGTGTAAAGTTCGAGACGGAATTCCCATCATGTAGTAAGTCGAGGCCGAGAAAAAATCCACGTTGGGGTAAAGGCCTTTCTCGCTCAACATCACTTCCTCAACTTTGCGCGACATCTCATACCACTTCGAATCTCCCGCTGCTTCTCCCGCCTCTTTTGAAAATCTGCGCAGGTGAGTGGCGCGAGGATCCTCAGTCTTGTAAACGGCGTGACCGAAGCCCATGATTTTTCGTTTGTCCGCCAGCGACTTTTTGATGAACGGCTCGGCATTCTCCACCGTGCCAATCTCCAGAAGCGTTTTCATCACCGCAGTATTCGCGCCACCATGAAGCGGACCGGAGAGTGCGCCGATCGCCGCCGTTACGCACGCATACATGTCGGCGAGCGTTCCTGCCACCACTCGGGCGGTAAATGTGGAGGCATTCAGCTCGTGATCGGCATGCAAAATCAGGCAGACATCAAAGATGCGCGCATCATGCTCTGAGGGAACCTCACCACGCAGCATGTAAAGAAAATTCGCCGCGATACTCAACGAAGAATCGGGCGCAAGCGGTTCCAGACCTCGACGAATTCGATCCGCCGCAGCCACGATAGTCCCAAACTGGGCCGTGAGACTGATCGCAGTCTTGACGCTGGCCTCTCGCGACAATCGCGCGCGGTTGAATCGTAAAACTCGAGCGCGGAAACCGTGGTCCTCAAGACATCAATCGGATCGGCATCGAGCGGAAACTGCTTCATCAGATCGATGATCTCGGATGGTAGCCCGTAGGAATTTCTTAACGACTGTTCCAGTTCGGAAAGCTCCGACGAGGTGGGCAGGCGTTTGTTCCATAGCAGAAAAATCACTTCTTCAAAAGTGGAATGCTCAGCCAGGTCGTGGATGTTGTAGCCCTGATAAATCAGCTCGCCCTTCTCGCCATTGACATCGGAGATGGATGAACTGGCAGCGGCAACTCCTCGAAGTCCCGCTCCGGAAGTCGCAGCCGGTGCATTTGCTTTGTTAGTCATGGAAGTTTCTAGTGTGAAGCGAAGATAACAAAGAGAACAAAGTGTGACAAGTTACCGCATCAAAACGGTCAGGGGACGGCTCGCTTTCGGCTTTAACAATAGGAAGTGGTCCAATCACGTCCTCGGAAACAGCTTACCGCGTCGCCGCGTTTCGCCCTCAATAGTTTCGCGGCCGACTTGTTTGCCACTGCAATTTCCAGAAACCCCGCGCTACCCCAAACGCCGAAGAGTTCATTGCCACTTTCAGTGTCCTCGGCAAAGAAATTTCTGATACGACTTCACTATTTTTCCTCGGACGCTTAGCTTGGCCCCTGCCGCGATCATTTCGGCAGAGAGTTCGGCCTGACTGATATTCGTTACGCAGTTTCCGAAACGATCGATATGAATTATTCGTCCCTTAATCTCGCCCTTTTGTGAAACTTCGGGCGCGATTGATGGCAAGCGAATGTAGTCGGGGATTCTGGTTCCAAGTTGTTCAGGTTGAATTCCGTTAGACAGTGCGGCGGCGACCGGAGCAAAGATATCTCGCCCGTTGAAGGTTTGGCTCACGGGCTGGCGAAAATACTTCGCTTGGTTGAGATGAAAAACCTCGACGGCGCCGCTCTCTGGCGTTTCGCAGACGTAACTAAAGATTCCATTGTCCGGGCCAACGAAATATTGCTCGCGCGTTCGAATCAGAAGCGGACGCCGCGACGACCCGACACCCGGATCAACAACAGCTAAATGAATCGTGCCTGATGGAAACGTTGGGCAGACCGCGAGAAGCGTGAATGCCGCTTGCTCCACGTCGTGGGCAGGAATCTCGTGAGTGATATCAACGATTCGCGCCGCTGGATTGATGGTGAGAATGGCAGCCTTTAACGGCGCCGACGAAATAATCAGCATTTCCAAAGTCGGATAGGAGCGTAATTATCGGGGATTCAGCGACGACCCCAGACATAGAAACGCGGGGTCCTGATTTTGTTCAAACCAGGCCCCCGCGCTTTTCTCTTACGCGGCTGCTCTTTCGGCGGTGCGCTCTTCTGTTTTGCTACAGCTCTTGTTTTTGTGCTCACCGCATTTGGCCGCGTCGTTGTCGGTTAGGGTTACTGAATCCGTGCATCATTCGCGGTGCGAATTTTCAGCCGTTGGCCCCGCTCAAGGCGCACGTCCTTGCCGCGTTGGCTTAGTACACCTGCCGTTCCAACCGAGCCTCCAACCGCGGCTCCAATTGCCGCTCCCTTGCCGCCACCGAATATCGCTCCGATGACTGCGCCGATTCCGGTTGCTGCTCCCACCTTCGACACGTCATCTTTAGTTGAATCCTTTCCCTTAACGCCGCCTTCCGAATCAACAGTGCCCGCTCCATCGCGATTGCCCATGTCAACAATTTCGATGACGTCGGCGTGAATGCTGGCGGACCGATTATCGGCCATGCGTATCGACTCAAAAGAAAGCTGCAGTTCCGCAGTCCCCTTCACTTTCCCCGGCTTCTTTACCCGGGTGACGCGCCCTTCCACGGTGGCTCCGGCATATTCGCCGGGCTCGACCACTTGCGCGCTGAAAACGATCACCGACTTGAGTTGCGTCAGTCGAAAGACTGGACTCCAACTCGACAACCAGAACCGCATCGCGCGGCAGGAACAACGGGCCACTGTTCCCTGCACCGGCTACGTTTGTATTGTTAGCGGAATTGTCGGTGGTGGTTTCCGGATAGTTTGGAGCTGAGCCACTGTTCGTCGCATTCCCCGAATCCACTGTGCCGCGCCTGGCCAGTCCAGTAGGAATTGTGGAATCAAAGGAGCGGCGGTCGTAGCCCGCGCCATAACCCACTTCGAACCCCTGCTGGTATCCATCGCGATAATCTTCCGCCGTGCCCCAGGCTTCATTGTAGGAACGATCGCCGCGTCCGATACTCTTCTTTGTTTTGATGGTCGCGCGCAAGACGGTCTGCCACGTCGCGGTATCCGGCATTGTAGCCGTCAGAATAGCCGGTGCGATAGCCGCGTTCGAGTGCTGTATTTTGATCTGTGGTGGATTGCTGCAAAACGGGTGGTGATGTTTGCGCGCTTATCGCCGTGGACCATGAGGCGACGCTCAGCACTGCCAAAACCATCAAAAGACGTTTTAAGAGATTTCATAAGTTTTCCTTCCAGAGGTTAACGGCAAAGTGCCGTATTGACTTGGGAGAGCCAAACCCTGGTTCTAGCAAGATGCTACCATCCAACCTGCGCCCTAACAATTCGGTTTGCTTTGGCTGGTGAACCGTCCCATCGCGTGTCGAATCCCAGCTTGATGCGAGATGCTCGCGCCGCGTTGACCACCTTGATTCGCGCGTCCTAGACTCAGGTTGCTCAAACTTCCGGAATCGAGCAAACGCTGGCCCCTCAGATGCTGGTTTCCAGTTTCTGGTTGCGACTTTCTCGTCAGCGAAAAGAATTTAATGACTGAGCCAACGAAGGGTTTACCTGGATCACAGCGCCACGACGCCCGTCGATCGGCGCGTGGTGGAGGCCATGTTGCCATATCTCACCGAGAGGTTTGGTAATCCGTCCAGCGTTCACTTCTTCGGCCAGGAGGCACGCGCGGCAGTGGATCGTGCGCGACGCGACGTGGCTGCCCTGATCGGCGCCCGGGCAAACGAAATAGTTTTCACGTCTGGCGGAACCGAGGCTAACAACCTGGCAATCAAGGGGGTTTGTGAGTCAGCCGGCGTTCATGCAGGCGATGCCGGAAGTTCCCATTTGATCACAACTGCTATCGAACACTCGTCAGTTCGCGGAATCTGCGACGAGCTGGAGAAGAATGGATGGGAAGTTACGCGGCTCCCGGCATACGAGGACGGCATCGTCAAAATCGAAGACGTGCGCGCCGCGCTGCGGCCGGAGACTGTCCTGATTTCAGTGATGCTGGCAAACAACGAGATCGGAACGATTCAACCAGTCCGTGAAATTCAGCTCTGGTAAAAGACGAACGTGACGAGCGCAGGCGTAATCTTTGGTTTCACACTGACGCCGTGCAGGCCGCCGGCCGAATTTCCAATTGACGTGGAAACGCTCGGATGTGATTTGCTGTCGCTCTCCGCACACAAACTATACGCGCCGAAAGGAACCGGCGCCCTGTTTGTTCGTCGTGGCGTGCAGACTGAGAACGCAAAATATCGGGGGACATCAGGAGCGAGAAAAGCGCGCCGGCACTGAAGGCGTGCCCGGCATTGTCGCGTTTGGTGCGGCTGCAAAATTCGCGCGGGAAGAATTGACGCGAACGCGTGGAGCACGATCGCAAACTGCGTGATCGATTCGAGGACGGCGTTAGTTCAGAAATCAGCGACGTGGTTTTCAATGGCGATCGCGAGCGCCGCCTGCCACATCTTTCCAATATTTCGTTTCGCTTCATTGAAGGCGAGGGACTTCTCATCAGCCTTGACCTGCAATCCATCGCAGTCTCCACGGGCTCCGCTTGTTCTTCCGGCACGCTAGAACCCTCGCCGGTTATTCAGGCGCTGGGACGAAATGATGAACTCGCTCGAGGTTCTATCCGATTCAGTTTCGGCAAAGACAACACCGACTGAAGATGTGGATTACGTGCTCGAGGTCCTGCCGCGCGTCGTGGAGAAATTGCGCCAACTGTCTCCGCTGAACAAACACAACGCTCTGGGACAACTTCAAACTCCGCACTCCGCTGCATGACGGGATGTATTCAAGTAACGTTCAACGACCACATCGAGAATCCGCGCAACGCAGGCGACGTCGTCGACGCTAATGCGGTCGCGGAAGAAACGAATCCAGTCTGCGGCGATCGGCTGCGGCTTTCGCTGAGAGTAAATGGTGGCCGCATCGAAGAGGTTGGGTTTCTTGCATATGGCTGCGCGCCCACGCTCGCATGCGGTTCAGCATTGACTGAGTTGTTAAAAGGAAAAACTGTCGAGCAGGCTTTACTGCTAATCAGGAAAGATGTCGTCGACGCTGTAGGCGGACTGCCCTCAAGAAAACAGCACGCCGCCGCACTCGCAATTGAAACGCTGCGAGCCGCACTGGGAGCGCGGGCGGCTCGCCCGCAATGAGCGCGAAGCGCGAAAGGTTGTTTGATCGCCCCGTAAGACTTCGCGCCTGCGGCGCGTTGCGGGCGGGCCGCCCGCGCTCCCAGCTCGTGGTTAGGAGGGTGGGCCTGCCCCCGCTGTTTTTCGTTGAGAAGCTCACGGAATATTCAGCCCGGGGCGGGACGACTGCGGCGCTGCGCCTGGCCGGTAATGATAATCCGGCCCGCAGTACCTCCGCGGTTCTGTTCCTAAAACAAAGGTCCTGGTGCGGATCACCGGACAACTCTCCACCGCGATCAGTCCTGTGGTCGGATCGATGTCCAGAGTGATGGTCCCTTCCAGGCGTCCTGCCTCATTACTCTTGTTTCATACTTCGGCTGCCTCACTTTTGGCGAAGCCGCTGGCGCCGGCTCCAATGACGGTGCCGGAACATACTCAAATTCCGGAATCGGCGTCTCTTCCGTCTCCGGAGTGGCCTCCTCGTCAGGTTCTAAATTTGACGATGCGTGCGGCGATGTTCCGTTGATGAACAGCTCGATCCTTTTGTCCGGATCGTCTGCGGACGCCGGCCCGCCGGTCTTCGGATTGACCGCCACCTGCTCAATTCCGGCGGGCATCTGCCAGTCGCCTTGCCACTCCGGATGTTCGCCAAGGGCCACGCTCATGAAGTCAGTCCAGATCGGCAGCGCTGAATTTGCGCCGGTCAGTCCAAGCTGCGAACCATCGTCAAAGCCCACCCAGACCACGCAAACCAGTTCCGGCGTATAACCTGCGAACCAGCCATCGCGCGAAGTTCCGGTCTTGCCGGCTACGTTTGCCTTGAAACCGCGCGCCCTTACTTTTGCTGCCGTGCCTCGATTCACGACGTCTTTCATGAACGAAGTCATCACATAAGCCACATCGGGGCGGAACACTTCGCTCTTCTGAGCGGTCGGCGCGGCGACGGTCACGCCGTTCCCGGTCGTAATCCGATTGATGGCAATCGGGCTGGCGCGCGTGCCCAAAGTGGCAAAGGCCGTGTAGGCCGAAGCTACCTGCAACGGTGTTGCTTCACTCGTTCCCAGCGCCATCGCCGGATATGCACGAGCAGGCTTGGGCAATCCAGCTTTCGCCGCCAGGCCATCACGCGACCAATCGTGACTTCCATCGCCACATCAACCGTGATCACATTCAGACTATTGACCAGCGCATCACGTAAGCGTGACTGGTCCGCGCGTATACGATTCGCCAAAATTTCCCGGTGAGTATTCCTGATTGTCGAAGGTAAACGTCTTGGGTTCGTCGATGTAAGTTGTGGCGGCGGTGATCACGCGCGGAACTGGATCGTAAGCGGTGTTGAGCGCGGTGGCATAAACGAAAGGCTTGAACACCGAGCCCGGCTGACGCGAACGCGTCGGTGGCGCGATTGAGCTGGCTCTTGGAATAATCGCGCCCGCCTACCATCGCCACAATCTCGCCGGTCCTCGCATTCATCGCCACTAGTGCAGCTTGCAAGGTCCCGGGCGCAAATCGCTTGCCCTGCACCTTATCGAGCGCACGCGAGTTGTTTCGAAACTGCCGCGTAAGCCGCCCGTTGCAAGTCCAGATCGATCGTGGTGTAGATCCGTAAATGCTCAGCTGCGCCGGAGCCGGCAACTATGTCGGCCAACTGGTTCTGAACATAGTCGGCAAAATACGGTGCATCAGAAACGTCGATCCGGCCCTTGGACGACGACACTTGCAGCGGCGACTGTTTCGCCTGCGTTGCTTCGTCAGCGGTAATCGCGCCGGTTTCCGCCATGCTGTCAAGAACCTGATTGCGGCGGGCGGTCGCGGTGTCGATATCGCGGTAGGGGTTGTAGCGGTTCGGGCTGCGAATGATTCCCGCCAGAAATGCCGACTCAGGCAGCGTCAGCGTGGTGACGTCTTTGTTGAAATAAGCGTCGGCAGCTTCGCCAAATCCGTTTATCGAGAAGCCTGATTGCTGGCCCAGGTAAACCTGATTGGCGTACAGCGAAAAAATCTGTTCCTTCGTCAGACGCGTCTCGAGGATCACCGACATGTAAGCTTCGGCGGCTTTGCGCCGCAGCGTCTTCTCCGGAGACAGCAACAGATTTTTAACTAACTGTTGGGTGATGCTGGAACCACCCTGTCGCGCAATTGGTGAATTTGGATCACTGTCGTAGCGGCGCACAAACGCCCGCAGGATGCCGCGCAGGTTTACGCCGTAGTGTTCAAAGAAAGATCGATCCTCGGTGACCGTAATTGCCTTGATCAGATGAGGCGGCAGATCGTTGAAGCCGATCACTTTGCGTTTCGATCGATCGCGTCCGGTGACGGAACTGATCAACTCAGGTTCCAGCCAGGCCTTCTCCAGTCGCGCATTGTCGTCGAGTTGCGCGAGCGAGCTGATCGATTTTCCGGTTCCGCGAAAATGCGACGCGCACTCTTTGAAACTGTAGCTGACCATCGACAGTTATGTTGTCGCTGGGCTCAACGTCAACAATTCCTGAACTGACGTAATAACGCCCGCGCGCCTTGTCTGCCTGCTGAGTTTTTTCGACGTAACCCGCGCGTTTCAGAAACTCAATCAGGCGCTCCGGCGTCATGGCCTGGCCCACCCGCAGCTGCTTCGGCGCGGCATAGATTCCGGCTGAACGCGTGTAGACTTCGCCGGCGAGCAAGTTGTCGATTCGCGCTGAGAAAACTGTCCAGTAGTAGATTGCGAAGCCAACGAATACGGTCAGAACAAGAACGAGGGGAATCAGAACGATGGGACTGAGAAGACGACGCAGCAGACGCCGCCGGAAACTCGGCGCCGGCTCCTCGGCATAGGAAACAATGCGCCCCCCTGATCGAGACTGCGACCGAGACCGCGGTTCTGACCGAGAGTCTGATCGAGCCTCTGATCGAGCCTCTGATCGAGATCGCGAACGGGACTGCCGTTCAGTCTCTTTCCTCGATCGATTCCCGCCTGGGGGTTTTCCTTCAGGGTATTTGATTGGCGCCTCTGCGGTGTTTACCTTGACTCTTGCGAACGTGGATTCCGTTTGGAGTACCGCCTTCAGGCGGCACTCCAAGCAAGATGCTAACCGCTGCCATCCGGCGTGTCTACTCTGATCATTTTGGCGTAGGAGGTCAGTTGATATTAAGAGCCACTTTTACTGAGACCGCTGGCGTCCCGCCCGCAATGAGCGCGCAGCGCGAACAATGCTACGAAGGATCAGCGCCCCTGACGGCGCATTGCGGGCGGGACGCCCGCGGTCCCAGTTAGGCCTGATTTGATCGACGAGAGTCTTAGACTGGAGCAGCCCGAAGGGCTGTTAGAAAGTAGCCGGGGGTTGAGCGCGCAGCGCGATACCCCCGGATCGGACGGCAATCTAATCTGACCCTGAAAGGGTCACAGAAGATCGGCCTCTGGCACCCTTGCAGGGTGCGGATCCTTAATGACTCGTTCCGGGGGTCTACGCTTCGCTCCGACCCCCGGCTACTCTCTCGCAACCCTTCGGGTTGAAAACGCCGATGATGAGCAAAGCGTTATGGGAACCTACAGGTTGGCCGGGAACGTCAAGATCTTGAGAGCGCAGGAAAAATGCCTTACAGGTGTAAGCGCTTGCAGAGGTCCCGATTGCTAGTCCCACGAAAAGGTGGTGAGGATGACATTTCGCTGGTGCTTTAATTTACTCACAACACAATCAGCGGCAGGTGGTTTTTGTAACAGATCCTGGAAGGTACGATCTTCAGATCCATCTTTAGCCAGGATTCGTTTCACTTCAGTTAGCAACTCCTGAACTTCCGCCGTGGAAACACCTCTAGTTTGTCCAAGCTTGCCATCAAGAGCGCGATCCATGATCAAACCCCATTTACCAAACATGTCCGAAATCTGACAACTGTTCTTCTCGACATCCGAATTGGTTCGCTTACTGGTCTGAGCCTTAAGATTGTGAAACATCAGTGGTACTGGCTTCTCTGTACTTGCCAATGACGTCGACACTTCCCAAACATTAAAGTCCTCTATTCCACGGTCGCTGACGATTGCAACCTCAACTGTGGCGTCTTCCAGTTGCTCAAGATCGATGTATTTAGAAATGTCGACATAGATGTAGTCGCCGGCGTCGATTTCATCATTTTCATAGACCGCCACTATAAGGAAGTCGATTGTGTTTACCGGAGCAAGTTTCCATTCGCCGTGCGTATGTCGCGCGGTTTGCAGCAGGTGTTCACCACTCAGGATGAAGTGAAGGCAGGTTATCTCCCCGCCCTGCGTCGAAGCCGTTTGCGTCAAATATATCTGCGAACGAACTCCACCTATATTCCGCGCCTGGCCCTGAATTCTTTGAAACTTGACGGCCTTTGATTTGTTGTAAACGAACAGGGTCGAACTAATCACGTCTCGTGGTTTAATCAACCCGAAAGGACCATGATAGAAAACCTTGGGAAGTAGATCATCGATGAAATACATCTCCGATTTCTCGATAACCGATCGAACTGCACTCAAACCGGCAAACCAATCGCGGTAGTAGACAAACCCAAGCATTCGATAGTGGCGCTCGAGAGCCAGATTCAGACCGGAACCTTGCGCTTCGGGCGGGGTATTTGAAACAGGAAAATGCCTGGCCGTAATCATGAAGACCGTTATCCAAATCGCAGCCGGACCGGCGATATTAAAAGTCACAATCCCAATCGTACCGGTCGCACTACTTACTGCTGTCTGAGTGGCCGGCATTAATCCAAGAAGGACCAGTAAGGCAGTCACCACGATGCTGAAGGCGCCAATCGTCAGATTCTGGTGAAACGGATCAGTGATGTCGTCGGCTCTGGAGATGAAGAAAAAGTAGAGGAACCTCATCGAGAGCATGCCGATAACGACCACAAAGATCAGAGCAATATTGGCGGGATTCGAAAAGAACGATGTCATTTAGATACTCCTTGGCGAGCAGCGGCTCGATCGGCGGTTAACCAACAGTCAAGACGCTAAGGTGTAGCCACGTTAATGGCAGCCGCAGCGTCCTGCCGTTGGCTCCGCACTGCAGCGGCGAATTCTGAGATAAGGGTCCCAACTAGAATTAACGCGCAACCGGCCGCGAGTTTTGCCGAAAGAGGTTTTCGGAGAATGAACACGAAAACCAGCGTCGTGAACACAGGTTCGAGACTCGCGATGATGGCAGCGCGAGGGCCATCTATTATTTTCTTTTGATTTACTTCCTGCGCCTGTACCCAGTTTTGAAGTCCAAGAGCTACAGCGGTGGCAAATACGCCGGTAAAGATGACTGCGAATAGCCTCTGCGAAGTAAGTGCAGGGTTCCAATCCAGGTTTTCGCGCGTCAGTGCCAGAGCTGTCATTATTATTGCGACGCTCAAACAACTGAACGTTGTCCACTGCATGCTTTTGTCGTTAGGGGCGAAACGAGAGACGAGAAGCATCTCGATGGCAAACGCCACTGCTCCCAGAATGGCTATAAGGTCCATCCAGCTGGCGCCATAATCGAGATGAGAAATCTCCATGATTAATATTCCAACCAGGGCGACTAAGGCGCCTATTAAAGTTGAGAAATAGAATTTCTGTTTAAAGAGTATTGCAAGCAGGGGCGCCCAAAGCACTGTCGTGGAAGTGAGGAAAGCTGCACTCACAGCAGTTCCCTTCCCGAGGTACCATGTTTGAAGGCCGTAGCCCGCCGCCAGGAAGAAGCCAACCACCACAGCATGGCGTATAGATAGTCGGGGTAGGGAGAAGGGCGCCGACAGCGAGCGGTGGCGAATACTCAAAACCAGCAGATAAACAATGGTCGCCAACCAGAAGCGCGCGGCAAGAAATGTGAAAGGTTGGCCGCTCCAACTGCTCATGGCGAGTTTGACAACATTAAAGTTGACTCCCCAGATAAATACAGCCAGGAGTAAAGCGAAGTATGCAAGTGCCCTGTGTCGAAGCATCATTGAACTCCTATTGATATGGAGAATCTCTCTTCACTGAGTAAGCTACCTATTAGCAATCCAGGTTGGCTGGAGTCAGTAATAACCACCGCAATAGCCACCGCTGGGAGCGCGGGCGTCCCGCCCGCAATGAGCGCGCAGCGCGAACAATGCTAGGAAGGATCAGCGCCCCTGACGGCGCGTTGCGGGCGGGACGCCCGCGGTCCCAGTGAGAGCCTGACTTTCGAGGCAAAGCCACACCCGCTTCGTGCGACATGAGACTTCAGTCGTGCGACACGACACCCGCCTCTCACGCCCCGGGAGCAAAGCAACGCTAGCTCCCGGTCGGAAGGGCCGGGCTAAACTAAATCGTTACTCTGCGACGAAGATGAACCCCTCGCACTCTCAGGTAAGCAATGAGCCTTACTTAGGAACGCTGAAGATCGCGATGCGTTTGCTCCCCATGTTAATGGTGTGTAGCAGAGTGGCGACAAATACGCGCTTACGCCCCGTCGTTGCGGCAAGCCGCCAGCCTGTTCCCTTAGTCATCTTCTCCCCCTTCGGAGCCTTTTTCCCTTTGATACTAATTTCACCGGCCATGATCTTTCTCCCTTCAGAATGTGTTCAATAAAACCAACACCCGCTTCGTGCGACATGACGTTGGCACCGTGCGACATGACACCCGCCTTGTGCGACATAACACCCGTCTCGTGCGACATGCTACCCGTTTCGTGCGACATGACACCCGCCTCGTGCGATATGACACCCGCCTCGTGCGATATGACACCCGCCTTGTGCGATACGTCACCCGCCTCGTGCGATATGACACCCGCCTTGTGCGATACGTCACCCGCCTTGTGCGATACGTCACCCGCCTCGTGCGATATGACACCCGCCTTGTGCGATACGTCACCCGCCTTGTGCGATACGTCACCCGCCTTGTCCCATACGTCACCCGACTCGTGGAACATGACACCCGCGTTTCTGGAGATCGAACCCGCGTCGTTATTTCTTAGGTCGCTTCAACGCTAATCCCGCGATGCTCTTGAAAAGTTGACTCTTTGGACCGAAGGCGGCGCGGACGTAGGCTTTAACCTGTAGCGCGATGTTCACGACACTGTCTTCATTCGTGTAAAGCAGCTGATCGCGCTGTCCGCGGGCGGCGCTCACGGGCGCAAACGTGTTGTTTACTGCGTTATTCCTGGCCTTGAGGTTGTTTGAAAGCGCGGTCAGTCCGGCTATTGTCAGGTCGGTTTCGTTGGGTGCGTAGGCCGTCTCGGTGCTCAGGATTGCGATGTAATCATCGATGTTGCCGACAATGTTTTCATAGCTAAGTTGAGAAACTGAATGACTTGCGCTCGACGGAGCACCAGGCGCGGCCGGGTCCGACGTGGCTTTCGGGGTTGCGCGACGACCGACGATCTTGCGGGCTGCCGCTTTTGCGTCGTCAATGATCCGCTTGCCCGCGCCCGAAGCCTGCAGCATGTTGCCTGAACGACTAATGATTGGTCCCACATTTTCGAACGCTTCCTGGCGAGCGTTTACGGCAGCTTTATAAGGCGCTTCTTCCAAGCCAATCGCCTGGATCACAGCTTGGGCCGCAACTTTTTGCGCGTTTAACGCAGGTATTTCCAGCTTTGGATTCGCCGGGTTGTAGGCGGGATCAATCGAGACAAGTTCAATCAACTTGCTGAAGTTGCCGAGAAGTTTTGCGTCCCCTGATTCGTTTGCCATGTTCAAATCCTCCTGAGGTAAAAGGTTGAGTAAGAATGGAATGCCGGCACCTTGGACAGAAATCCAACGCCGTGCGTCCCAGGAACAATGACGAATTGATTAAAGAAACTTGGTTGAGTCGGTTGGTTGTTCCGAGGACAACACGTGGGAGTCAGCCAAGAGACATTTATGAAAAAAGAGCTGTAAGGCGTCGGCAAAATACATCAAGGTGCTACCAGAGTCAACGTTTATTTTGAATGTGGCACGGGCGTACCGCCGTGATTCACGCGCAAGCTGCGCGTGCCACACTTCAAACGTGTTCCCCAGTGTTCGTTGGTGCTATCCTTAATTAAATGTCCCCGTCACCTCCCGATTCTCCCGCTCCACCCCGCTTTCCACGCCGCATCCTTTACGCACTGACCGCGGTCTTCATCGCGATCGGGATTGGCACAATCGGCTTTTACTTTATCGAGGGAATGTCGCTGCTTGATAGTCTCTACCTCTCAGCGCAAACTGTAACCACGGTCGGCTATGGCGATATCACCGCGGCTTCCACCGGAGGTCGAGTCTTTGCTCTGGTTTTCATGATCGGCGGCGTGGGTGTCGTGTTGTACGCGCTCACTACGGCGGTCCAAACCATTGTGCAAGCGGAAATCATTGCCACGATGGGCCAGAAACGGCAGACGCGCAGAATGGCAAAGATGCGAAACCACTTCATTATTTGCGGCGCCGGACGAGTCGGTTCACATCTGGTGCGCGCGCTACTCGGCAGCCAGGACACTTTTGTTGTGATCGAACGCGATCCGCAACGCGTCGCAGAATTGAATGACCTCGGCGTGGCGGTGCTGGTGCGTGATGCAACGCTTGAAGAGAGCCTGCGCGAGGCGGGAGTGGAGCACGCGCGCGGACTCGCCGCGTGTCTGCCGGACGATGCGGACAACGTTTATGTCGTCTTGACAGCTCATGATTTGAATCCGGGTTTACACATCGTGGCTCGTGCCGCCGAAGAGCAGGCCGAGTCTAAACTGATTCGCGCCGGTGCGAATCGCGTGGTCGCTCCTACAATCATTGGTGGACATCGGATGGCGATGGCTCTGACGAAGCCGGCGGTTGACGATTTTCTTGGATCTATTACGGCCAACAAATTGGAGCTGGCCTTCGAGCAGTTGGAAGTCGATCAGGAATCGGCTCTGGTGGGAAAAAAGTTAAGTGAAACAAACATTCGATCGGAGCTGGACATTGTGGTGGTCAGCATCCGGCGGAGCGATGGGAAGATACTTTTTAATCCGAGCGGTGAAGCAAAAATAGCGAGCGGCGATATGCTGATTGCGATTGGCCATGCGGAGTCGCTGATGAAACTTGCGACGCTCACGATGAAGAAGTCGTGAGTCGTGAGCGAGTCCGTGAGTCTTGAGTCTTGAGTCTAGAGTCGTGAGTCTGACTCTGGACTCTAGACTCACGACTCTAGACTCTAGACTTTGGGCTTTGGGCTTTGGACTTTGAACTCTGGACTTTGATGCTATGAAGATTCTAGTTACCGGCGGAAGTGGCTACCTCGGCACGCATGTTCGCCGATTTTTCAATGCCGACGACTTTTCCCGGCGCACCGGCTACAACATCCTTGACCGCGACGCGATTGCAATCGCTGCTGACTACGACGTCGTTATCCATCTCGCGGCGCATCTCGACAAAGACCCAGCAGCGGCGGACGAGTGTTTCGAAACCAACGTTCAAGGGACTGCCAACGTCATTAAGAGTATGCGGCCCGGAGCGACCATCATCTACGCCTCCACAAAAGACGTTTATGGGGCCCATGCTTCGGCCTACGAAGAGGTGCCGGAGACTTGCGCAACAGACTACTGCGGACAGTCGGCCCTGGAGTGGTCCAAGTTTCTTGGTGAACGAGTGCTGGAGTATCACGCACGTCAACATGGAATCCGAACGTGCATCTTCCGCATGTCCGCTGTGTACGCGCGACCTTCAGATGGCAACGAGTATGGTTTCGTCACGCACTACACAGAATCCGTCAAGCGCGGCCACGCGATCCAATTACCTCTTGGCGGCACTCCTATTCGCGATATTCTGCACGTTGGCGATTTCTCCCGGGCATGTCAGGCGTTCATCGATTCATCGCATGTTTATGGCCTGTATAATCTGGGCGGCGGCAAAGCAAACGCGGCGAGTTTGCGTGAGATCGTTGATACCATCGGAAGAATGATCGAGCTGGAACCAGTGATCATCGAAGATGAAACGTCGCCGCATCCCGTGCCGGTTAATTATGTTTCTGACTTGACTAAGATTCGCGAGCAGCTCGGCTGGCAGCCTGAAGTAGGATTTAGAGAAGGCTTAAGTTCCCTGGTGTAGGAGAGGCATTCCTGCCTGTCCCTGCTCCGATACGGATACGTAAAAGACAATTTTCCATTTGTCATTTGTCATTTGCATTTGCCCGTGCTTCCGGGGTTGCGCCAATTCACGGGATCCTCCCAATGACCAAATGAGAAATCATAAATGGAAAATGGAAAATCTTCTGGTTTTCATTAATGGCCGAACTTAAGTCGACCAACATCAAACGGATCGTCGTGCGCGGAACCAACTGGGTCGGCGATGCGGTAATGACCGTGCCCGCGTTGCGGAAACTGCGCGCTCTGTTCCCGGTTGCCCATATCACACTTGCGACGAGGTCGTTGTCCGAAGGCATTTTTACTGACGCGGATTTTCTCGACGAATTGCAGCTTCACGTGCATTCAGGAATTCTCTCGACCATCGGGCAGGTGCGCGAGTGGCGGAAAGGTCAATTCGATCTCGCTGTTCTCTTCCCCAATTCTTTTGAGTCCGCGCTGGTAGCGTTTCTCGCCGGCGTCCCCGCAAGAATCGGTTACGGTACGGACGGGCGCCGCATGTTGCTGTCCCATCCTTTGCCGCAGCCAGAGTGGCGCAGCACGCGCCACGAAGTTTATTACTATCTGGAGATCGTCGATCAACTTGAAAAGATCGCTGGGGTTTCAAGTCCTGATGATTTGGCGACTCATCGACCTGATGGTTCACTACGTGTGAGTGAGTCGCGCAGCAAGGCGGCGCTTGATCTTCTTGACCGCCGCGCCGGGAAACACGGTGGCAAGAACACACCGGCTCATCCTTTGATTGCTCTTTGCCCAGGCTCCATTAACAGCCGGGCCAAACGCTGGCCCACGGAACGTTACGCGGCCCTCGCAGATCGTTTGATTAATGATTTGGGGGCTGAAGTTTTGTTGATTGGTTCGAATGACGAGTTGGAGGTATCGCGCGAAGTCGCACAACTCATGCGCGGGAAAGCGATTATGCTGACCGGTGAAACGAACCTTGCGGACGCTATTGCTATTTTGAGTTTGGTCGATCTTCTGGTAACGAATGACACGGGCCCTGCGCATATTGCATCAGCCCTGGGTCGCCCCACGATCGTGATCTTTGGCCCAACGAATCCATTGACGACTCGGCCTTTTTCGGAGGCGGGAGAAATAGTGAGGCACCCGCCAGACTGTGCGCCGTGCATGTTGCGTGACTGTCCTATCGATCACCGCTGCATGACTGCGATTAGTCCTGATGAAGTCTTCGAACGAGCGACGGCAGTTCTGCTAGAACGCAGCTTCGCGCCTGGAACACCATTGGCCGAGGAAAACGACAAACTGAAGTTTGTCGGACTAACCAAATGAAACGACGAGCAGTTTTTATTGACCGTGACGGCACGCTTTCCGAAGAGGTGGGTTACATTAATCACCCTTCGCGTTTTCGTTTGTTCTCCTATGCTGCCGATGCGATCAAGCACTTAAACGAGAACGGCTGGCTCGCAGTGGTAACAACAAATCAGGCTGGCGTCGCGCGCGGCTACTTCGCGGAAGAAATGATCTCCAGCGTTCACGAATCGATGATTAACGACCTCGAGCGCGGTGGCGCACGGCTGGATGCGATTTATTATTGCGCGCATCATCCTTCCGTTGGCGAACCGCCTTATCGGGTCGATTGCGATTGTCGCAAACCAAAACCCGGGTTAATTACACGCGCCGCCGCAGATTTGGATATTGATCTTGATGAAAGCTGGATGGTCGGAGATCGTTACAGCGACATTCAGCTGGCACGAAACGCCGGTGTGAAGTCAGCGTTCGTGTTGAGTGGTTATGGACGAGGCGAGTGGGAACATCAGCGAAAGCATTGGAAGCACGACCCGGATGTGGTCGCTGAGAATTTGTTGGAAGCAGTTGAGCTGATAACGTCGCAGCCGGAAGTCAATCATTCCAAAGTGTCCGCGCTTTCAGGAGAAGCAGATTTGAGCCTCGATCGAACAATCTTGCAGGAGCGGCTTCTCGGAATTGTAAAGCGGTTTCCCCAGCGACGAATTCTGGTCGTGGGCGACTCGGTTGCCGACCAGTTCATCTTCGGAGCGATCAGTCGCGTTTCGCGCGAAGCGCCGGTGTTCATTTTGCGTCACGAGAATACGGATACTGTTCCGGGCGGCGCTGCAAATTGCGCGTTGAACCTTGCTTCGTTAGGCGCGAAGGTCGCGCTAGTTAGTGCTCGCGGAGAAGACGAAGCGGGGCGCGCTTTGGTAACAAAACTCGAGGCAGCCGGAGTGGACTGCAGCGGCGTGCTGACCAATCCAAAGATCAAGACAACGACAAAGGCGCGAATACTGGCAGGGCACTTACATTCCACGCGCCAGCAGGTGATTCGCATCGACTATGAAGGTGAGCCTATTGCGGACACGAACTTCGCGAACGGCTTGCGCGAGCGCGTGCTGGAACAAGCGCAATCGGCCGAGGCGGTAATTATTTCAGACTACGGCTACGGCGTTGCCGATGCGGAGATGGCGAATGTTCACGCGCGACGTCGCTGCCGCGCGGAAGAATTCCGGTCCTCGCCGACTCGCGATTTAGTTTGTCAAACTTTGCCGGGTTCACCTCAGCCACGCCAAACCAGGATGAAGTTGAAAAACTGACTGGGCGCGAGTTGTCCACCGCAGCGGATCTGGAATCAGCCGGAGAAGAGTTGCGCGAGCGTTTGGGATATCGAGCCTTGCTGATAACGCGCGGCGGCGAAGGCATGCTCTTGCTGGAGGACGGCACCGACGCGGTCCATATCGAGGCAGTCGGCGCGCGAGAGCCAGTCGACGTTACCGGCGCGGGCGATACGGTCATGGCTGCATACGCCCTGGCCCTCGCTTCGGATTCATCCTTTCCTGACGCCGCGCGGCTGGCAAATTATGCTGGAGGGCTGGTGGTGATGAAACGGGGCACGGCTTCGATCACCGCCAGGAACTCGCCAGCTCAGTGCAGCACTCGGAGGTGTAACGTACACTTCGAGTCGCGGCCGCTACTTCCGGTCTGATGACTAATCGCTCATGAGCAATCGAACACTTGATGCGGCGTCACTGATCCTCGATCGGCGAGCGAAATCGTCGAGCGGGTAACTGAACTCAGGCAACCAGGGACAGACTGTAGTTCTGGCCAACGGCTGTTTCGACGTGCTTCACGCCGGCCATGTGCGCTACTTGCGGGGCGCTCGCGCACAGGGCGATGTTCTCGTGGTCGCTGTTAATTCCGATGAGACAAGTCAGAGCACTGAAAGGCGAAGGCAGGCCTATTCTTCCCGAAGCTCGAACGCGCCGAACTGATAGCTTCACTCGAAGCGGTTGACCTGGTGACAATATTTGACGAGCCAACTGTGACGGAATTGCTGCTCGCACTGAAGCCCGACGTTCATGCCAAGGGGACTGACTACACCGAGGAAACGGTTCCCGAGCGCGATGTGGTACGATCTTACGGTGGTCGCGTAGCTATTGTTGGAGATCCGAAAGACCATTCAACATCGGAATTACTGAAGAAAGTGGGCAGTGGTCAGTGGGACAGTGGGCAGTAAGAAACAATCCTGAAGCGACAAGTGGTTCTCTCATTCCCTGCCTATCTATCGAGCGGCGAACCTGGGAAGCACTACGCATTACGGAACACGCCAACTGCTCACTGCCTACTGCCCACTGATTTATGCGCATCCTTATCGTCAAACTCGGCAGCATCGGCGACATTGTGCACACGCTCCCGGCGTTGGCGGCAATTCGAAGCGCCTTGCCCCAAGCGGAAATCTCCTGGGTGGTCGAGAGACGATCAGCAGAAATTTTAAGAGACAACCCGATTTTAGATCGCCTCATCGAAGTCGACACGAAGGCCTTGAGGCGCGGGCTGATGTCTGGGGAGACGCTGCGGGCACCGCGCCAGCAGTTACGTCGGCTTCGCGCCTCAGCCTTCGATTTAGCTTTAGATTTTCAGGGATTACTTAAATCCGCCACCATCGCGCGCCTTTCCGGCGCGCGTCGTGTTTTTGGGTTCTCGCGCGACGCGACTCGCGAACCACCCAGCCGCTTCCTCCTCTCGAAGACAATCCCGACATCCAAAAAACTGCATGTCATTACGAAAAACCTGAGCCTGGTGAGCGGGGCGTTGGGAATTCCGGTGCCGGAGCGTTTCGAGGAGCTTCAATTTCCGATCGGCACGAGTCCAGCTCACCACGCCGAAGCTGAGACCGCGTCGCACTTCCACCGGGGGCAATTTCGCCATACTCAATCCCGGCGGCGGCTGGCCAACGAAACTTTGGAGCGCCGAACGCTTTGGCAGGCTGGCCGACGAGCTCTGGTCGCATCATGGTCTTCATTCGCTGGTCACACATGGTCCCGGGGAGGAAGCCTTGGCAGACACTGTCCTGAAGGCGAGCCAGTCTGGAAAAGCCCGCGCCGTCAATCTTTCTTTGAAAGGGTTTCTACGAACTGGCGAAACGAGCGCGCGTTTACGTTGGCGGCGACACCGGCCCGACTCATCTGGCCATCGCAGCCGGCGCTCCGGTAGTTGGCCTGTTTGGGCCGACCGAATGGTGGCGCAATGGCAGTTTGCGAGACACGGACATTTGCGTTGATCGAGTGGACATTGGATTGCCGCACGGACTGCCACCGGCGTTCCTGCTCGAATTGGATCTGCATGGACATTGAGGTTGATCGGGTGTTGCAAGCAGTAGGACAGAGACTGAAGGTAGGACAGGCATCTCCTGCCTGTCCAGTCGACGATAATGACAGGTTCAGCGAGCCGGTCGGAAATCGAAATGAGCAGAAATTGCGCAGAGGTGGAACCTGGATTCAACGTTGGCGCGTGCCGCTTGGGATTTCTCTGCGCCGCAGTATTTTTGCTGCTCGCGCGCCCCGTCCCTCGACATTATGGCAGGCTCAGTGGTTTCCCTCTTTGGTCTATCGCTGCGAGCGTGGGCAGCGGGCCACATCAGAAAAAACGACCAGCTCGCCGTCTCGGGTCCCTACGCCTACACCCGCAATCCGCTCTATCTCGGTAGTTTTTTCCTTGGTCTCGGCTTCACAATTGGATCCGGTCGCTGGTTTCTCGGGCTTCTGTTTGCCGCGCTGTTTCTTGGCATCTATTTTCCGGTGATGCGCGTCGAATCGCGGACGATGCAACAGCTCTTCGGCGATGCTTTTTCGAGTTACGCCGCCGCAGTGCCGCTTTTTTTCCCAAGGCTTACGCCGTATCGTTCGGGTGAACCGAAGAGTTCGATTTGACCGCAGACTTTATCTGCGCTATCGAGAGTATGAAGCGGCATTGGGACTTTTATTCGCCTGGGGCTTGTTGATCGTGAAGGCGTATATCTACAGATGAACTTTCAGATTCGACATTTGTTGCTTGCCGTCGCTCTCATCCTGGCAACTTTCGGCGCAGCCTTCGCACAGTCAGCCAAACCCATAAAGGTTGTTGGCGATTCTCCAACGTGTCTCACGCGGTCGCATTCATTTGAAAGCGGTGAGGAGCTTGTTTACGTCGCTGAGTTTTCCCGTTTACTGCTAAAGAAAATGGACATTGCCGACTTCCGTTTCAGCGCTGGCAGACTGGACTCGGCGAACCAATCCAAGGGCTCCGGTGAACCATCGAGTGCGACTTCTGATCACTCGCTGAAATTGACTGGCGATATTTCAAGCAAAGGGTTTTTTAGCAAGCTCTTCAATCTCACATTTCAGAGAACGCGTCGAGTCGATCGTGGATCCAACATTCTTCACCGTTCAAAAAACCAAGAGGATTGACGAACAGGGCAAACGTGTTCGCATTAGCGAAACCACCTATGATCGCGGAAAGCTGTTCTGGATTGAGCGCGATCCAAACAATGCCACGCGTGTCCCCAGGACAGCCACCGCCTCCTTCACCGGAGCAATGCAGGACGTCCTATCCGCCGTTTACTACCTGAGAACGCAGCCGCTGGAGGTTGGAAAGAATTTGAGATCACCATCAGCGACTCGGGACGCGTTTACCAGATACCCGTGTTGCGTCGTCGAGAAAAAGCGGATGAAGACTGTGCTCGGTCGGGTTGAAGCAGTGCGAGTAGATCCTCAGGTGTTTGGTGCCAATGGGATGTTAGGGGCAAGGGTCAGGTATCGATCTGGTTCACCAATGACGCCAGGCGAATCCCAGTGAATGCGAAAATCAAGACAGAGTATGGAACCTTTGATATCACTCTGCGCAAAGTTGATACTCCTTCCGCAAAGAACCCTCCGGCGAAAATCAAATCGTAAATTGGTCTGGTACATCGGCGGCGTCCTCAGATGGATCGGTTAAACCTGGGGTCGTTGCCTTCCCTTTCTCACGTTCTCCTGCGATCCTTGCAATCTCGACCAGGGATCATGAATCTCAAACCACTCATACTGGGTCATCGCGGCGCATCAGCAGTTGCTCCCGAAAACACACTGGCCGCATTTTCCCGCGCGATTCACGATGGCGCCGACGGAATTGAGTTTGATGTGCGCCTTTCGCGCGACCAAGTGCCGGTTGTTATTCACGACGCGAGCCTTAAACGAACTGGGCTGATGGATCAACTGGTAAGCCGAACTAACGGCGGCGGAACTTCAAGAAATCGACGTGGGTAGTTGGTTTGCGCGCGGGCCTAATCGCGATGCTGCTGGTTTTCGCGATGACGTGAGGGCAAACGATCGATTACCACTTCTGGAGCAGGTCTTCGAACTCTATCGAGCTGTTGAAGGCATTATTGTATGTTGAGATGAAGTGCGAGCCGCAGGAAGGAGTCGCTTGGCGACGGAAGTTGTTCGAGTAATAAACGACATCGGAAATGTCGAAGCGGGTCGTAGTGGAAAGCTTCGATCTCGGCGCGGTTGCCGCAGTAAAACGAATCGATGCAGATGTTCGCACGGCTGCGCTATTCGAACCTAAGATCTCAAATCCAATTTCAGCTCTTACGCCCGCTCCGAATGATCGATCTTGCCCGCGAGTGCGGTGCGGACGAGATTGCGCTTCATCACACTCCTGGCCAAGCCGCGCCTGGTCGAAAAGGCGCGGGCTGCAAGGATTTGAAGTTGTAGTCTGGACTGTCGACGATCCCAAGTGGATCGCGCGGGCCGCTCACTCGGAGCATCAAGGCCCTGATCGCAAATAACCCTGCACCCATGGTCCAATACCGAAACGTCCAGCAGTAACTCAAACCTTTCCGTCACGACTCGCAAAATTGTCTCAAGATGACAGCAACCGTCCACCGCTGTATCATTCGCAAGCACAAATCGTTGAGACAGGAGAATAGATTGATGCCAGTTAGACAAGGTGCCGAGATTATTGAGCCAAAAGGCAGACTGGGAGTGCTGCTGGTTGGACTCGGCGCAGTTAGCACAACCTTCATTGCCGGCGTGGAAGCCGTCAAGAAAGGTATTGGCGAGCCAATTGGAAGCCTTACCCAGATGGGAACTATCCGTCTCGGCAAGCGAACCGACAACAAAGTACCTCTGATTAAAGACTTCATGCCCCTCGCGAAACTCGAGGATTTGGTATTTGGGGCCTGGGACATTTTTGAAGACTCAGCTTACGACGCGGCAATGCATGCCGGCGTGCTGGAAAAGGATCTGCTGAAACAACTCAAGGCGCCGCTGCAAAAGATCAAGCCGATGAAGGCGGTCTTCGATCAAAATTACGTAAAGCGACTGAACGGAACGAATGTTAAGACTGGCGCCAATAAGTTCAAGCTGGCGGAACAGCTCATCGCCGAAATCGCGGAATGGAAGAAGAAGAACCGATGCAGCCGTCTGGTTATGATCTGGGCAGCGTCGACCGAGATATTTCTAAAGCCCCACGCAGTTCACAAAACGCTCGAATCGTTTGAGAAGGCAATGCGCGACAACCACAAGTCGATCGCGCCTTCGATGATTTATGCCTATGCCGCGCTGAAGTCGGGAATTCCGTTTGCCAACGGCGCGCCGAATCTTTCTGTTGATGTTCCCGCGCTCAGGGTGTTGGCCGAACAAAAAGGATTGGCCATCTGTGGTAAGGACTTCAAGACCGGTCAGACCTTGATGAAGACAATTATCGCGCCGGGTTTGAAAGCGCGCATGCTGGGACTGAATGGCTGGTATTCCACCAACATTCTCGGCAATCGCGATGGCGAAGTGTTGGACGATCCGGAGTCGTTCAAGACAAAGGAAGAATCGAAACTGTCCGTACTGGAATATATTCTGCAGCCCGAAGTTTACCCGCAGCTCTACAAGGACTTCTCCCACGTAGTTCGAATCAACTATTATCCGCCGCGCGGTGATAACAAAGAGGGCTGGGACAACATCGATATCTTCGGCTGGCTGGGCTATCCCATGCAGATCAAGATCGATTTCCTCTGTCGCGACTCGATTCTCGCCGCTCCCATCGTTCTGGATCTCGCTTTGTTTCTGGATCTCGCCCAACGGGCAGGTATGAAGGGAATCCAGGAGTGGCTGTCCTTCTATTTCAAATCGCCGCAGACTGCTCCCGGACTCTATCCCGAACATGACGTTTTCATTCAGCTCATGAAACTCAAGAACACCCTGCGATATCTCGGCGGGCAGGAGTTGATCACCCACCTCGGGCTGGAATACTACGACTGATCACAGGCTCCCTCTGGTTAACTTTTCAACCAGATGGGAGCAGCTTTGGGCAATAATCGTTAGAAGACCTTTTGGTGTTACTCGCACCAAAAGGTACTCTGCATTGGATCAATGATCCTTGGTAGGCGCTTACAAAAACAGATGTTGGCACTCTCTTGCTGACAGTTGCGCGGCCTATCCAAACGCGCAATCAAACTAAACCCCTGACCAACAGATCCTTGAGACAGCGGATCGTCTTTTGCAAAGCGAGCGGTGACGCCGAAAACGCTGGAAGGCGACGGAGTTTAGACTCAGTTTCCCATCCGGAGCACACTCAGTAACGACATATTCGGGGCCTCCCCTGAGAGGGTACAACTATGCAATCGGAAAACAGGCCTAACACCTTTGCAAAAATTCACGAACTCATTTTGAAGGCCGGGTTAACTTTGTTCGGCCTTTTTGAACTGGTCAAACTTGTCGAGTACATGCTTCGAGAGTTGTCCTGGATGGGTAGATGAATGCCTCAAACCGTCGATCAGATCCACTCAATCGCAAGGACATCCAATGAAGCCAACCGAGATTTGTCAGTTGAAGTCTGACATGAATTGTCAGCCACCGGCGGCGTTGAAATCTGCGAAAATTTGACATTATTTTCGCCCAACCCCATATTTTGTGATGACAATTCATGCCGTGTCGTATATATAGCATCGGTCAACCTGGCGCCGGGCGCATGCCAAGGAACAGTTAAGAGCGAACCCGGCTCCAGACAGGCACATCTATCAGATCGCGGATCGTCCTTTGCAACGTCGAGGCTGGCCAATAGGGGCCAGGCCAAAGAGAGCCGGTCAAAAGCAAGAAGCTCTCGCGCATGCAAGGAGGACCAGCATGATTACGGATATGGACATCGAAAAATTAAACGAAACAATGGGAACAGTCTTCCTGGATCCTGATCAAAAAAGCCCGCGCGCCCAGGACTTCGAGGAGCGGCTATCCGCTCGCATCGTGGGACAAGAGCGTGCAGTCCGCCGCATGAGTGGCCTCTACCAGATTTTTCTCGCCGGCATGAACCCGCTTAATCGGCCGATCGGCACGATGCTTTTCCTCGGCCCAACCGGGTCGGGAAAAACCAGAGTTATCGAAGCCGCCGCGGAAGTGTTGTTTGGCGACCCGAATGCGATCGTGAAGATCGACTGCGCGGAATTTCAGCATTCGCACGAGATCGCGAAGCTTATCGGTTCCCCTCCCGGATATCTCGGTCACCGCGAAACGTCTCCGATGCTGACGCAGGAAAACCTGGACCGCATGCACACCGAAGACGTGAAGCTGTCGCTGATACTTTTCGATGAGATCGAGAAAGCATCAGACAGTTTGTGGCAACTGCTGTTGGGTATCCTGGACAAGGCAACCTTGACGCTGGGTGACAATCGTCGCGTGGACTTCTCGCGCTGCATGGTCGTCATGACTTCGAACCTCGGCGCCAGAGAAATGTCGGAATTGATTTCCGGCGGCATCGGATTTCACTCCGGCAAAGCCGCGAAGAATCCCAACGACACCGAAGTCGATCAGAAGATTTACCGTACGGCTGTCGAATCAGCGCGCCGGAAGTTTTCCCCAGAGTTTATGAACCGCATCGACAAGGTGGTTGTGTTCCGTTCGTTAAAGGAACATCACCTGCGCAGAATTCTGGATCTCGAACTGCAGGCCGTTCAGGATCGGATCATGCAATCCGCCGGAACCAAGTTTGTCTTTCAATGTTCCGAAACTGCCAAAGACACTCTCTTGAAGGAAGGTCTTGATCTGAAATATGGCGCGCGCCATTTGAAGAGATCGGTGGAACGATTTCTGGTTTACCCCTTATCGAATCTGGTAGCCACGAATCAGATCGGATTGGGAGACCTGGTGCACGTCGATCTTGATGAGTACACGCACAAGCTAATCTTTTCGAAGAGCTCGGGCGGTGCGTTAATTCACGACATTCCGGCGCCCGCTGAAGAACCGCAGGCACTCGAAACGCTTTCGGGTGGAGTGGGCCTGCCGATTCCTCAAGCTACCAAGGCCGCTAAGAAGGGGCATGGTCGAGGGGAAAAGACGGAGAACTAAACCAAACTCATCGGTAATGGAAAAGCGCCTGCCACTCGATCGTGGTGGGCGCTTTTTCTTTGAAAATCCGGCTATCAGCGAAGATTGTGAAGTTAACCTTTCGGCTTCTCAATCGCCTTTATTGCCTCATGCACAGCTTTGGAAAGATATGGGTCGCGCGCGGTTAATGCGTTTCGCAGAGATGGTAGCGCCGAGGAGTCTCCTATTAATCCCAGCGAGGTCGCAGCTTCGCGCCTCACGTCATCCTCCGTTTTTTCGTTCTCGAGGGTCGCGATCAGCGCGGGCACGGCTTCACGGCTTCCTATTTGACCCAGCGCGCGCGCAGCTGCTCGCAACACAAATGGATTCTGTTCTTTCTTGCTCTTTGAATTCTTCTTCGAACCCGTATGACCACTTCTGATTTCATTACTGCAGACAGAGTGGCAACAGCCAAAGGGTCTGCAATATCGCCCAACGCTACTGCTGCCGCTCCTCTTACGCCATCCTCTTTGTCCAGAAGTAGGCGTTCGAGCAAAGGCGCAACGGCACTCTTACTGCGCGCTACGCCCAACGCATATGCTACTTCCCGCCGGACAAACTCATTTTGTCAGCCAGAAGCGGAATCAGATTCCCGGCGCTCTCTTCCCCGGCAAGGCCAGGATCGAAGAGGCCGCAGTGGCCCTGACGCTGGCGGACGAGATCTTTTAAGGCTCCGACTGCCACCCGAGACGCATCCGGGTGTTTCATCGCGCCTAACTGCGCCACAGCGTCGCGCCGTTCCTCTTCTTCCACGGCGCTCAAACGCTGACGTTGTCTGCTCAATCTTTAACTGCAGCGGCGTCAGTCCTGACGCTCTGTCCTGATTGACGATTGCAAATGCTTCAGTCGTCCAGATGGCCAGTACGACCAGGGTCAGTACCTTCGCAAGGCGGCGATGATTTGTGATTCTGTGCAGGAAAAGACATGTAGTTTAACTTCGGCGAGAAATGGATACGAGCTCAATCCATGCGCGACGTAATGGAGTGCAGACCATCAACGATTAGGACTGCAATTGGAGGATAGACTACCAGATCGGGAATTAACAGCACGGTGGATAGCGAAAAGAACATGTTCGACTGGCCCAGTCGCGGTCCATGACGAAACAGCATGGTCAATCCATCGAAATATTCCTGCGCATGCCAGCCGAGGATCAGTCCCCCTCCAATGCTGATCACGTAACCCACTACCAAGAAAAGCGTAAGCGGAAAAGCGAGTGTATGGTTGTTCCGGTTCCTCCTCGTCGCTATCGCGAACTGCCCGCTTTCGATAGGTGTAGTGTTGGAGATACTCTCGAAGTCTGGTCACCAGGTGCCAGACGCCGATCGCAAACAAGGTCAGCACAATCGCGCGTCCGGCGAAATTGAAATTTCCCCAAAAGTGGGGCCGGATCATCGCCACAAAAAAGGTGGAGAGAAACAAGCGAGACGATCGTGAAAACTGCCCGCTGACGTTCGCGTGTTTCCTGCCGATCTCGCTCGAGCACTTCGTCTACCACCCGGTCCCAACGCGCTTGCATGGCGATATCTCGCGCCCGGCGCGCGTGGGGATTGCTCGAACTCAGGATCGAGCCGCCATTGCTTGCCAGCGAACTGAGTTGATTATCGTAGTAGGCTCGCTCCTGCGGATCGATGAGGACTCGATACGCCTTTGAGAGCAGGTCAAACTCACGCGCCGCTCCCTCCGAGCCGCCGTTGAGATCCGGATGACGCAGCCTCGCAAGTTTGCGATAAGCCGACTTCACCTCAGACTTCGACGCCGTTCGCCTTACCCCGAGCACTTTGTAGTAATCAGTCACTGCGTTTCGTGACTCCAATCGGGAGAGCGTTAACCGGTTCGGTCGCTTTCGACTGCGCCGAATTATATCACTTTTGTGATTGACGGAAAGGAGCGACTTGGATGCACGTGAGTCCTGCAGACTGCGTAAAGTTAGTGGTACTTCGAAGAACTCGGAGAATGACTCCGCCAAAGCGAGCATATTGGAACTGGCAGAGCTCGCTTAACTAGCTTTGCACCATCGCACTTGAGAGCGGCACGCGTGACGATTCGGATCAATGTGCGAACTGCGACTCCGGTCGGCCCTTTCGATCCGATAAGGCTTCGCTTCGTCGCCCCAGGCCGTTCCGGCGATATCCAGGTGGGCCCACGAAACACCATCCGCAAACTCTTTCAAAAACGCCGCTGCGGTAATCGTGCCGGCTCTTCGGCCTCCAACATTCTTGATGTCGGCGATGTCTGACTTGATTTGCTTGGAGTACTCCTTATCAAGGGGCAATTGCCAAAACTTTTCGCCGGCTTCTTTTCCGGCCGCAATCAATTCATCGATCAACTCCTGATCCGTTCCGAGGACTGCCGTGTTCACGTCGCCCAGCGCGATTGAAACCGCTCCCGTCAATGTTGCCATGTCGATGATCGTAGTGGCGCCGAGTTTTTTTGCGTAGGCAATCGCGTCGGCGAGGATCAAGCGTCCTTCGGCATCGGTGTTAATGACCTCGATGGTTTTTCCGGTCATTGCCGTTACTACATCACCAGGTTTTGTCGCCTTGCCTGAGGGAAGATTTTCAGTGCATGGGATGACGCCGAGCACCGGAATCGAAGGCTTCAACTGTCCGATGGCCCGCATCGCTCCCATCACGGTCGCGCCGCCGGTCATGTCATATTTCATCAACTCCATGCTCTCGCCCGGCTTGAGCGAAATCCCACCCGAGTCAAACGTCACTCCTTTGCCAACAAACGCCAGCAATCCATTCTTCGCTTCGTCAGAGTTAGCCGGCGCATACTTGAGGATGATTAACTTCGCGGGTTCTTCCGATCCTCGGGTGACGCTCAACAGCGAACCCATGCCTTCCTGTTCCATGCGGGCTTCGTCAAGCACGTCGAGGCTGAGATTAAACTCCGTGGCTACTTCGCGCGCGCGTTCGGCCATGATAGTCGGGGTCATGTAAGCGCCCGGTTCATTCGCCAGATCCCGAGTGAAGTTCACGGATTCGCCAATGATCTGCCCGCGCTCGACACCGCTCTTAAGCCCGCATCGTCTCGCGCCATCGATCGCTACCACAAGGCGCTCGATCTTTCTTTCTTCCTTGTCGCTGGTTCGATACTTGTCCAGATCAAACAACGACAGAAAAGCTCCTTCAACTGCCGCCGCCGCAACATCGTCAGCTTTTCCTTCCAGCCTCGGCACTACTGCAATTGACTTCACACTCTTGCCTCTCAAGGCCCGCACAGCGGTGCCGGCCATTTGCGAAGCTTGCGCAGCGTTATAGTCGTCGCGTTCGCCTACGCCAACCAGTAAAATGCGTTGCGCTTTGATTTCTCGATTGCCAACCAGATGGAGGTAAACTGTTTCGGCCTCTTTGCCTTTCAACTCTTCTGAGTCGATCACAGACTTGATAACGCCGCCCGTGAGGTTATCGAGATCCATCAGAAACCCGTCATCCGCGGTTTCGTCTTTGAAAACTGCGATTGCCAGCGCCTGGACATCGATGTCCCGATAACTGCCGTTTGAACTTTCAACTTGCATGACTAATGATTGCTCCTGATCGCCTTCTGCTATAAATTGTGTCTATCGATTTCGTTCTTTGAGTTGTGCGCGCGTTTCCCGTTCAACGGTCCGGCGCATTTCGGTTTCCCGCTTGTCGTACATCTTTTTGCCGCGGGCGATCGCCACTTCAATCTTTATCCGGCGATGTTTCAGATAGACGCGAGTGGCCACCAGAGTCATTCCCTGCTTGACGGTTGCTTCTCCCAATTGCTCGATCTCTCTCTATGCAGGAGCAACTTCCGCGCGCGCAGCGGCTCGTGGTTTTCTCGATTGCCATGAGCATACGGCGAAATGTGGGCATTGAACAACCACGCCTCGCCATCTCGAACGGCCACATAGCCTTCCTTGAGTTGGATGCGTCCGTCTAACACGCTCTTCACTTCCGTTCCGGTAAGTGCAATACCGGCCTCGTATTTTTCCAGAATGTGATACTCGTGATAGGCGGCCCGATTCGACCCGAGCAATTTTTCTTCAGTTACAACAGCCATTTGCTAAATTTTGACGGCCACTCCTCACCAGCATCATACCAATTTCCTTCTTCTTTCAAAGGCCGTGTCATTAGCGCCCTGGCTGCGTCGGCTGCGGGTTTTCTTTCATAGAGGACTGCGATGAACTTCGTTTGTGATGGGCATCTCCACCCTCTTGCGAGCTGCAAGGCTGCGCACCGCGAGCGTCGTCTTGACCCCTTCGGCGATTTCACTCATCCCAGCTTCGATCTCTTCCAGA
The DNA here is from genome assembly GCA_963724185.1 of Pyrinomonadaceae bacterium. GTDB lineage: Bacteria > Acidobacteriota > Blastocatellia > Pyrinomonadales > Pyrinomonadaceae > PSRF01. Next base: position 209,837 of record CAVRTN010000005.1, read on the forward strand.
CGGCGGCCTTTGCCGAGTTCCTGGCCCACAAATCGATTTCGCGAAAGACTTCCATTACACGTGAGCACCAGATCTCCCAACCCCGCCAGCCCCATTAGTGTTTCAACTTTTGCCGCCTTCGCTTTAACGCCAGCCGCGTCATCTCGGCGAGCCCGCGGGTGATCAATGCCGCAACACTATTCGCGCCAAAGCCCAATCCCGCCACCATTCCCGCGGCGATCGCCATCACGTTTTTCACTGAACCGCCGAGCTCAGTTCCGACGACATCATTGTTGGTGTAGATGCGGAGACTTTGGAGACTCAAAGCCAATTGAACTGTCGCGAGCTGCCTCGGCATTCTCGCTCGCTGCCACGATCGCCGTCGGGTGATTCTCCACTACTTCTTTCGCGAATGAAGGGCCGGAGAAACAGACGAAACGCGATGCGGCGCCGGCTATGACTTCACTGACAACTTCTGAGATGCGCTTGCCGCTTTCAATTTCAATTCCTTTGGTGGCGCTGATGATAATCGCCTCCTCGCTCAGCGAGTGACGCATAACACTCAGCAGCTCGCGTGTCGCATGCGAAGGCGCGGCAAGTATGACCAGTTCAGCGGCATCGAGCGCCTCGGGAATCTCAGTGGTCGCACGAATCGTGTCCGGAAGACTTGTCCGGCAAGATAAACCGGATTCATGATGGTCCGATTGATCGATTCCACTAACGACGCATTACGTGACCATAGTCGAACATCGTGGCCCGCGCGCGCCGCTACAACAGCCAACGCCGTGCCCCAGTTTCCCGCTCCAATGAATCGCAATTCGTTTCATGTTCTAAAATCATGAGGCAGCGCTGGGAGCGCAGGCATCCTGCCTGCAATGAGCGCGCAGCGCGAACACTCGCACTAGCGAAACTTACTCTCCGTTCCCGCCAATAAGCGTCCGATATTTCCGCGATGCGCAAAGATGATCAGCAACGCACTCACGCCCGCCGCAGTCATGGTCGCGAACAGTCCCTGTACAGGCTGCAGATATTTATTCTCAGCCACCACAAAAAATGGAATCGCTGCTGCCGCCAACATCGACCCGAGCGAAACATAACGAGTCGAGACCACAACGAATAAAAACACAATGCCCGCCAGCAGAACGCGATACGGGCGCCAACGCCAAAAACACTCCGACGCCAGTCGCCACTCCTTTTCCACCGCGAAACCCAGCCAGACAGGAAAGACATGACCAACAATTGCGGTCACAGCGGCCGCAGCCACCCACCAGTACCACTCATCGCCCAGTTGGAGAGCCGGACCTCCGAATCCACTCCCGATGAAACTGGGCCAACCCAAGATCAACTTCGCAATCAAGACCGACAGCAGCTCCTTTCATCGCATCGAGCAACAGCGTGATCACGCCCGCGAGTTTTCCTGCGCGCCGCGAAACGTTCGTGGCACCTGTTCCACCCGAACCAGTCTCCCTGACGTCAGCGCCATGGCTCGCCCGCACGATCAAATAACCAAACGGTATCGAACCAAGTAAATAAGCGATGACGATGACAGCAGCGGCTCTCAAGCTGCGGGACTCCATCCGTTACACAGGTTCGGGGAAATGATTGATGGGGCGGAGGACATTAGATCAACCTTCTTCGCAACAGATCCAGCGCCGCCTGTGACGCGCGCCATCGAACTAGTTGCCTGATCACCGGGAATCATTAACTTGCGCGACTTTGTGTGGGCGTCATCCGCAAGTGCGATATAAACAAGACCAACGGGCTTCTCTTCGCTGCCGCCGTCCGGTCCGGCAATTCCTGTAACTGATAATCCAAAGTCTGTGCCGCGCGCGTTTGCGAACTCCCTCGGCCATCGCCTCCGCCACTTCCTTGCTGACCGCGCCATGTTCACTCAGCAGAGCCGCCTTAACGCCGAGCGCCCGTTTCTTGGTTTCGTTTGAGTAGGCGACTACTCCCTCAACAAAGTACTTCGACGAACCCGCAACATCCGTCAGTCGCTCTGAGATCAATCCCGCCGGTGCAACTTTCGGCCACCGCCAAAGTGTATCGGCCCACGGAAAGCTTGAGCCCCACGACCTCTTCCATCGTTTCTCCCGGCAAAAGAGAAAACAGCATCGCCAAGAGCTCTCTTCCAGCTGGACTGACAATCGATCAAGCAGCGCTTCGGCTTCCTCTTCGCTGCGTCCACGCGCGGTGAGATGAATCTCAACTTCGGTCCGGTTGAACAGAATAGTTGTTTGCGGATTTTCATACTGCGTGTAAATCGGTGCGATTTTTTCATCGAGAGCAGACTCGCCCAGCCCCGCAACGCGCAGCATTCGCCGCACCACTTTCACTGCGCCCGCCCTGACTGTCAGACGAGGCATGCACGTGGTCCTCAAACATCGGCCGCATCTCACGCGGTGGACCAGGCAATAAGACAATAGCGACACCTTCGTGCTCGACGAAAATTCCTGGCGCGCTGCCATTGGGATTTGGCAAAACTTCCGCGCCTTCGATCACCATCGCCTGGCGCGAATTTCTTTCCGGCATCACATGACCGTAAGCCAGAAAACGCTGACGTAAATCCGCAAGAATCATTTCGTCGAGCAAGCAGCCGGCGGCCCAACGCCCGCGCCGCAACCTTTCGAGTAATGTCATCTTCCGTTGGCCCAAGCCCGCCGGTTGTGATCACCACCTTCGAACGGCGAGTCGCATCCTTGATCGCTTCTTCGAGCCGTTCATCGTCGTCGCCGACTATCGTTTTTAGTTTTACTTCAATGCCGATGCCATTAAGCTTTTCGGTAAGCCAGAGACTGTTTGTGTCAGAACGATCGGGCGCGAGGAGTTCCGATCCTATGGCAATGATTTCAGCTGAGAGAGTTTCAAACAAAAGGCTGGGTATCGTCTGTTGGACAAATTAACGCAAACTGTTAGGTTTGCGATCAATGTCTTGACGAGATAGCGACGAACGCGAAACCAACAGTTTGCAGTTACAGATTTCAGGACGTTCCGGGCTCTTCCTGATAGACGTCGTTCAGCACTTCGGAAATCGGCGGCGGTGATTTACGGAGCGCAGCGAGCGACTGGCAGAAATTCGCGCTCCCGTGGGCGCGGAATCCAATTGTTTTGGTTTTTCAACCTCGTAAGCTGCGACGATTGTCGTTAATTGGTTTTGGTTTTGGGCCAGCAATAGCGATGCGCGCTCATGATGCAAACGCTCAAGGTTTCTGATCGCCGCGTTTATTTTGGGCCAACGCTCCGGTCGCCGTTCGATCTGCCGCACCCTGCGAACGTAACGCCTTAGCTTGCGCGACGGAGGAATGTGCGGACTTTCTTTCAGAAGCTCGTCTTCAGCCGCCAGCGCGAGGTGCTGGACTGCGCCATTTTGGTTGCCAATGGAATGATACAAGAGCTCCGAGCGCAAACGAGCTTAACGGCGGCGGATCAGGCATTGAGCTGACTACTTTTTCACCACTCTTAATTGCCTCTGCAATTTCAAAATGGTAACGCCGTCGCGGAACCTCATCGCCCAGGATCTCATTTGCACTGACATAGAAATCCAGAATCACTTCTGTCTGTCGACGTTGCCAACCCCTGACACCCAAACCAACCAGCACGCCTGTACCAACCAGCGCGACCGCGACCGCCGGCGCCAGGCCAACAAATTTCAAGCCGACGAGAACCAGTAACACAGCAACGATGCCGACGACGATCAAACCCTGGACGAGTCTTCGCTTGTCCAGTCACTGGTCGTTGGAATTTCGGATGTGAAAACTTCAGTCGCATGCGTAGTTACCGAGTTTTCGTCAGACTATTCTGTTGCTGATCGCCGATCCCGCCTGCGAGGTGGATAAACTGCCGCCCAGATCACGAGTCGTCTCATTGTGCCGAGATGGCGTCGCTCACTGCCTTCTGAACAGCTTCGCTTGCTTGCTTGTGGCCCAGGTATTCTAACATCATCGCCGAGGTCAGAATAGCGCCTACCGGGTTCGCAATTCCTTTTCCAGCAAGCGCCGGCGCGCTGCCGTGCACCGGCTCAAACAGTGAAACTCGTCCAGGATGAATATTGCCCGAGGCAGCCAGCCCCAGCCCACCCTGAATGGCTGCGCCAAGATCTGTGAGGATGTCGCCGAAGAGGTTGTTGCTCACGATCACATCATACTGGGCGGGATCAAGCACCATGAACATCGCCATCGCATCCACATATTGATGATTTGCTTCGATCTCACCATAGTCCGCGGCAACTTCCTTGAAGACACGTTGCCAAAGATCGCCTCCAAACCGTTGCACGTTTGACTTGTCTGCCATCGTCACGCGTTTCCGTCCATTGGCGCGTGCATATTCGAAGGCCGCGACAATGATTCGCTCCACGCCGCGACGCGTGTTCAGTTCATCCTGCGTGGCGATCTCGTCAGCAGTTCCCTTTTTCAGGAAACCACCGGCGCCGCAATAAGCGCCTTCGGTATTCTCACGGAATACGACGAAGTCCACATCTTCAACACTGCGGTCGCGCAAGGGAGTAAGACGAGAATTCAAAAGCCGCACCGGCCGGAGGTTGATGTAGAGATCGAGACCACGACGCATTCCGAGGAGGATGTCTTCCGCATGCTGATTTGACGGCACGCGCGGATCGCCAAAAGCTCCTGCAAGGATTGCGTCGAATTCATTGCTCGAACATTTCCAGCGCATCAGGCGGCAGCGAAATTCCGGTCGGCGAGAAACTTGTCAGCGCCCCAATCAAAGTGGACCAGTTCGAATTCGACGCCATGAGTGCTCTTAACGCGTTCGAGCACGCCGAGCGCTTCGGCAATTACTTCAACGCCAATTCCATCTCCGGGTATCACCGCTATTCGTTTTTTTTCAACAGGCATCTTGCGTTTGTGGGTGGATTGAGTCTGGCCGGATCAGTTTGCTGGTCGGCTTTGAAGGTACTGCTCAACCCTGGGTAAGCTGGCGAGCACCGTTTCACCAACGATTTTCATGGATCTGCGCTGAAACTTTGTCTAGCGTGTCTTCAGCAGTGTGCCAGTAGTGGATAGCCATTGAGCTGAATAATATCAACTGCCGGAACGCCGGCTCGAAGAAAAGGTTCATGGTCGTCCGAGCCTACGCCTTCGGGCCGGTCAATGAAATACTTTGCGTGGCCCATCTCTTTCCCGGTGCGCCAAATGATGTCTTGTAACCAGCGGGTGCTGAGTGTGTCACGACCAAGCTGGAGATTCTTGAATCCCATGAGATCAAGCAGAATCATCGCGCGCAAGCGAGGCAACTCGTTATTCTTTCGTAATTGAGAGACGTAGTGCCGGCTGCCATAGGTGTTATCAGGCGCGCCCGGTTTGCTGCAGTCGTCCCACCCTTCGCAAAAAGCCTCTTCTCCATCGAAGAACACGAGCCAGTAAGTGAACTTCGGCTTCTGTTGGTTAGCGCCCATCACTCTGGCGATCTCAAGCAGAGTGCCAACTGATGCGCCTGGATCGTTCGCGCCGACGAATTTCATGTCCTTGTAATACTTCGAGTCGTAATGACTTGAAATCATGATCACTTCTTTCGACTCGCCGGGAATTTCAGCGGTGAGGTTGATCATTTTCTTCTCACCGATTGGAGTCGCAACTGAAAATTCATCGGTCGTAACCGCAAGTCCGGAAGATTTTAGTGAGCCGATAATGTATTCGCGTGTTTTAGCTAATTCAGGTGAGCCCGGAATTCGCGGTCCGATGTCAACCTGAACCTTGACGTGTTCCATTGCGCGTTCACCGTTGAACGCTGCGGCAGCCGGCGGTATCGGAGGAGTAGACTCAGCAGGCTTCTCTGAGATTCCGACCCGCGGATTGTTTGGACGATCGCCGGCGGGACAACCCAGAAACAATAGCGGCAGGAGCAAAAATAATGTTGCGCCGGAATCATTAATCAGCGCACGCGTCTTACCGAACTGTTTTCGAATAGAAAGCATCATTTTTTGCGCGAAATTTTGGGCAGGCTAATGACGGGCCCGGGCGGCCGCCTCTCCGAGATTCTCCTGCGACGGCTTCAGCTTTGCGGCTTCCTTGGCGGCACGGCGACACTCCGCGCAAATTCCGATGATACGGTGAAGATGCTGCGTGATTTGAAAATGGTGCCTCGCTGCCAGTTTGTCCTGAAGAGCTTCGAGTTCAGCGGAAAAGAATTCAATGATTCGTCCACACTCTGAACAGATCATGTGGTCGTGATGTTGATGTTTATAGTTGTGCTCGTAATGCGTGATGCCATCGCCAAAGCGCACTTCGCGAGCGAGCCCTGCGTCGGTAAGGAGTTTGAGAGTGCGGTAGACAGTAGTTTGGCCAATACTGGGGTCTTCCTGTTTGACCAGTCGATAAAGATCCTCGCTCGAAAGATGTTCCTCCATGCGCAGAAACGTATCCAGAATCAAGTCGCGCTGAGCGGTGCGCTTCAGCCCTTTCGCCTGGATATGTTGGAGAAAAACTTCCTGCTCTTCACTCATGGCTTTGGGTGATGACTGCGCGAAATCAAAGTCGGAGTTCAACTTTATTAGCAGAATGGATTCTACACGCCAGAGCGATCACTGTGAAGACCAGGTTGGTCTTGCAACGATTTTGTTAATGAATGGTGAGCCTTGGGTTATTTCGTCCACGCCACAAACCCAGAATGCGGCGTACCTATTCGCGAAACGACGCGACTCGGGAACCCGCCACTGATGGCCATCCCAAGAAGGAAAACGAACGACCTTTTCACTTGTCGGACCAGTCTGCATCATGATAAAAGCCAAAATACAATAACCAAGTTGGACCAACCTCGTTAGGATATCCGGGCAGCCCGACATTCATATCTGCTCTTCCAAAGCATCTGCTGCACTGAAGGAGAAAATCATGAAACTCAGGTGCTCATTTCGTCTTTGCCTCGCAATCCTTGGCATGGCTGTTTGCGTAGCGGGTAGTTCATTGCAGTCCAAGTCGCGTGAGAAGCCACGCATTGCAGTTCTTGAAGTGCAAGTCCCCCCCGAACTGCAAACCAGAACGAGATCGAACCCGGTGTTGGACAGAGTTATAGATGCTCATGGCGGACACAGCGAAACGCGCTCTAACAGGGAAAGTCTGTACTCTAAGGTTAGCGACGTGAAGCTTGACGTCCAACTAGGTAATGAGCTTCTCAAAATCGGCCAGGTTCGTATCGTGACAGCCCGACAAGTGGAAGCAACGTTGAAGCGAAACAAACTATCGCTCACCGGGACAACGGATAAAACAACGGCGATTAGTCTCGGCAAAACACTCGGCGTTAATTATCTGTTTACCAGCCAGATCAAAGAACTGGATTTGCGCAAAGAAGGCTCCGGGAGGCTGGTATTTTCAATGACAGCGTCGCTCATCGATACTTCAACCGGAGAAGTTGTTTGGAGCAGCGAGGCCAGTCACGACGAAGCTCTTCGGTCCAATATAATGGCAAGGCCCATTGGCATGGCCGAACAAAAAGCCCTCGACATTGCTAAGGCCCGCGTGGTTCAAAAACTAGTGGCGAGCTGCCGGGACGCAAATCTTTTTTCGTAATGATCTGAAGCAGCAACCAGATGATCTACGACTGCTTTTTGCCGGCTGCGTCGCGCGTGCTATTTTCTTAAAACGTAGGGGCCGCTAAGGCAACCGTGCAGAATTGAAATCGCTAATAAATGCGTTCGACCAAAGTCCTGCGAATTCGTTAAGTCGATACTTGACGAGATAGCGGGCGCTCAAAAGTTTGTTTCAATGCTTGACCATTCAACGTCGATAAAAATTCGCGATGCCAGGAAGCTTCGATCATTTTTGAAAGTTTTAGCATGGCGAGGCGGTTTGATAACCGTGAGTTTGTTTGCAGGATTATGCTGCATGCCGGTTTGCGCACAACAGAGTAATCCTGCGACACCGGTCGTGGTGCAGCCTGGCGCACCCGGTCAACCAACCCGGACGCTGCCGCCGTCAACGAGAGCCACATTGCCGCCGCGTTCGCCGGCAGATATTCGGTTTATGCAAGGCATGATCATGCATCATGCGCAAGCGGTGGAGATGACTGCGCTCAGCGAATCTCACACGACGACGAAGGATATTCGATCGCTGGCGGCGCGAATCAGCAAATCGCAGTCAGACGAAATGAACTTTATGAAACGCTGGCTGGAAGTCCGGGGAGAGCCAATTTCGCCGAAGATGGAAATGGCGGGAATGGACATCTCGGGCCATACAACTCATTCGGACCATTCAGGCCATTCCAAGCTGATGCCGGGGATGCTCACGGCAAAACAGATGGATGCTCTCAAAAAAGCGAATGGCGGGGACTTCGACCGCCTGTTTTTGACAGGAATGATTCAGCACCACAACGGCGCGTTGATAATGGTCAAAGACTTGTTCGACAGTGCGGGCGCGGGCCAGGACGCCGAGTTGTTCAATTTCGCGAGTGATGTCGACAGCGGTCAACGCGCCGAGATCAGAATCATGCAAACAATGTTGGAGGGACAACCCCTCGAGGAGAAACGATGAATCGAGTACGCACCATGGCTTCCCCGTTGCTTGTCAGTTCCCTTTTGCTCTGCCTGTGTCTGGCAGCGAGAGTCCACGCGCAAACGCCCTCGCCGTCGCCATCAACATCGCCTCAGGAGTCTGCTAAGCCGGCCGAAACCAAACCGACCCCGCCGGCGGAGACGAATCCATTTGCTCCCGAAGCGGCCGATCCGCTACCGGCTGGAATGACTGGTTCAGATGCCAATGACCCGCGCGCCAAGCTCGCTTCCGGGATGTACGACGCTGCTGAAACATCGATGGGACTCAAGCATGTCTTGCTCGTGAAAAAGCCTGACGCGTTCCAACTCGGCACCGTCAATCCGGATGATCCGAAAGTGCAGAAGACCCTTGGTCTACTCGGTGTCGGCGACTCTTCAAAAATGCCGAAGCCAGTCCAGCTGGTTATGGCCCAACTCGCTTTTGCGAATTCGGATCTTGCGTTCCAGGGCAAACACTTGTTCCAAGGAAATTTCTATGGCTTCTCGATCTACGACATCTCGAATCCCGCAAAGGCCACCTTGTTGACATCAGTGGTGTGTCCAGGTGGACAAGGCGATCCCTCTGTTTACAAAAACCTTCTCTTCTTGTCAGTTGAGATGCCCAACGGCCGCCTCGATTGCGGTACACAGGGATTTCCGCCGGAGCCGGCGCCACCTTCGCCACCAGCCGAACCAACCGGCGAAGAGAAAAAGCCGACTCCGCCCGCCGCGCAAAAAGATCGTTTTCGCGGTGTAAGGATTTTCGATATTTCGGATGTAAAGAATCCGAGGCAGGTGGCTGCCGTGCAAACTTGCCGCGGCTCGCACACGCATACACTCGTAGTCGATCCGAATGACAAGAACAATGTCTACATCTACGTGTCGGGGACTTCTTTCGTCCGCCAAGCCGAAGAGCTACCCGGGTGCTCGGGCGACGCACCGGATAAGGATCCGAACACGGCACTGTTTCGGATCGAGGTAATCAAAGTTCCGCTGGCAAAGCCGCAGGATGCGGCAGTCGTCTCCAGTCCTCGACTGTTTATGGATTCACGGACTGGCGTGCTGAACGCACTGACGAGCGGCGGCACTCATGGCAAGGGCGGAGTTCTTGAAAAGCCGTCGGCCTCAGATCAATGCCACGACATCACTGTGTTCTCAGCGATCGGGTTGGCCGCCGGCGCATGCTCCGGCAATGGAATCCTGCTGGACATCAAGGATCCGGTAAACCCGAAGCGGTTGGACGCCGTCAACGATCCAAACTATGCGTATTGGCATTCAGCCGCATTTTCTAATGACGGAAAGAAAGTTGTGTTCACCGATGAGTGGGGCGGCGGCTTGGGCGCGCGCTGCCGGGCCAACGATCCAAACAAATGGGGCGCTAATGCACTCTTCAATTTGAAGGACAACAAGCTTAGCTTTGCCAGCTACTACAAGTTACCGTCCGCCCAGGGCGACAGCGAAAACTGTGTGGCCCACAACGGATCGCTCGTTCCGGTTCCCGGCCGTGATATTAAAGTGCAGGCATGGTATCAGGGCGGCATCTCCGTCATGGACTTCACTGACACCGCGCATCCAGTTGAGATCGCCTATTTCGATCGGGGGCCAATCGATCCCAAAATGCTCATCCTCGGCGGCGACTGGTCCGCCTACTGGTACAACGGTCACATTTATGGTTCGGAAATCGCCCGCGGCCTGGACATCTTTAAGCTGACGCCGACGAAGTTTCTAACGCAGAACGAGATCGACGCCGCCGAAGCAGTGCGGGTGACTGAACTTAATGTGCAGAACCAGGAAAGAATCGAGTGGCAGCCAACCTTGGTCGTGGCGAAGGCTTACGTCGATCAGCTTGAGCGATCGCAGGCTCTGGCGTCTGATCGAATTGCGGCCTTGCGTCAAGCAATTCAAAAGGCCGAGAGCTCGAAGATGAACCGAAGCGAGCTCGCAAAACTTAAGGCCCTCGCTCCGTCGCTGGAAACGAGCGCCGCCACAACGACGAGTGAGGCCGACTCAAAACGACTGCACGCGTTGGCCGCAATCCTAAAGCAGCCGGCCAGATGATTGTTACGAAGATTTTTTTGGCGTGCGGATAAGGAGATCTAAACGATTGCGTTGTTTTTGACCGTTGAAGTTCAGTGTGGTAGAACCAGTAAACTCGAAAACTAAGACTTAAAACCTCCTGGCCGGGGTGGCGGAATGGCAGACGCTACGGACTTAAAATCCGTTGACCGTAAGGTCGTGCGGGTTCGACTCCCGCCCTCGGCACCAATCGTTTCAGTGACCTACCAATGATGACCCTTTTTCCGATGGACCATGCGCATCGGAGTTATCCCTGACAGCCTCGGTCGGAATCCAAACTGACCAACAACAATAATTCACTACCGCTGCTTATTGAACGACCGGCAACACTACAGAGCTGGCGTTCGCACCGCCGAACCAGATACTCTGCGTCGCCTTTTTATAGTCATTCTTCTTCGCGTACATAATATTCTCGACGTACGTTTGCGGGTTACGGTCGTACAACGGGAAGAGCGTCGATTGCACCTGGACCATGATTCGATGGCCCGGCCGAAATACGTGGTCCACGTCGGGCAGTCTCCATGTGTAGCGCTCCACTTTGCCTGGCTCGAGTGGCGAGGGCTTCGCAAAGCTTTTCAGGTAGCGGCCGCGGAAGATCTCAATACCGATCGCTAGTTCGTACCCGGCCATCGACGGCTTCGCCCCTTGCGAGGCGGGTTCTGGAACGTCGTTTGGATAGACGTCGATGAGTTTAACCACCCAGTCGCTATCAGTACCCGTCGTGGATGCAAACAACTCCACTTCGGGTGCGCCCATGATGTGAACTCCCTTTTCGAGCGGCGCACTGGTCCAGACCGCCACATCGGGTCGCCCCGTTACGAAACGCTGGTCGTGCACGAGCCAGGGCTTCCACTGAATGGGATCGCCCATATCGATCGGGCGCGGGATGAAGGGAACCGGCTTGGCTGGGTCGCTGATGTATTCTTCATGCCCGGAGGCGCCGGGTTTGTTGAACGTGGCCACGCCGTCTGCCGCCAGATAGATCGGCTTCGCAGTGCCCATGGGCCAGCGTTGCGACACGTTCCACTGATTCACTCCAGTAGCGTAGGTGAGCACCGGCGGCGTCCTGGGGTCAGGGCCACCTCTGCAGCCAATGATCGAAGAACGGCTTCGCGTACTTCACGCGCCATTCGAGCGCCGTGTCGCCCGTGAAAATGATCGTCGCCGAGATCATAGCCATAGTGATTAAAACCCGAGTGCCGCCATGGGCCGATCACGAGCGACAACTTGTCGTTGTTCTTGTCCTTGGGTTCGAGCGCGCGATAGACGGCGGGTGCACCGTAACTGTCTTCCTGGTCCCATTGCCCGACCACGAGCATCGTCGGCACCGTATGCGGCCGCGCCGCGAGCCATTTGTCGACGGCCTGCAGTGACCAGAAATCGGTGTAGGCTGGATTCTCGAGAAACTTTCGGATGCCGGGCACATGCTCGGCGCCGACCATCTTCACGAAGTCTGCCACCGACCCGGCTTCGAGATAACGCGTGTAATCGTCGCCACCGCCGAGTGCGAATTCGCCGCCGCCGTTGCCCTTGTTGAATCCCAGGCCCAGGGGAAAGCCGAGCGAATTGGCGCGGAAGGCTCCGTTGTGGAACCAATCGTCGCCCATCCAGCCATCGACCATCGGGCTTTGTGCGATCACTGCCTTGAGCGCCGGGTGCGGGTTGATCAACGTCATCAACGCCGTGAAACCCAGGTAGCTCGAACCGATTGACGCCAACGTTACCGTTTGCCTCCGGCGTGTTCTTGACCAGCCACTCGATGGTGTCGTAGGCATCGGTCGCTTCGTCGATGCCGGTTTTGTTCAATGGTCCCGAGAGCGGACGATTGAGGATCCACTCTCCCTCGGATTTGTGCATGCCGCGGATGTCCTGGTACACGCGGATGTAGTTGTCTGTAACAAATTCCGCGTCCATTACTTCGAGTATGTCGACGATGCGCTGGCTATTGACGCGGCCCGTCGAACCGCTTGCGTTATAGGGAGTGCGCGACAGCAGGATCGGTGCTTTGGTAACGCCCTTTTTCATCACCACGACGGTAAAGAGTTTGACGCCGTCGCGCATCGGAACCATGACCTCTCGCCGGACATAGTCGGCGGAAGAAAGTGTCTGGTCGTACTTCTCGACGACGTCCGGCGTCATCGGTGTAACGCGCGGCGGCGTTTGGGCGATAACGAACGTACTGGCGAATGAGAGCACGGCGGCGAGCAGCGTCAAGCAGCGAGCGTATGATCTTTTCATGATGCTAGATTATAGAATGCCTCAATGGTTGTGCAATCGCTCACCACGCTGCGTAGTGATTGTTCTAAGGCAAATGTATGAAGTGGAGTGAATGCCAGGTGCGCGAGAAGATCCAAAAACTCAAGTCGTCCGGAGGCGAGGGAAATTTTATCGATAAGATTCTCTGGTTAACGGGGAGCTATACCCGTTCGTCTAAGTGGCCCGATAATCCCACCAGAGAGTTGTTATCCAGCACGAACGGGATAATACTCTCGAAAGCGCGTTATCAAGCATGAGCGGATGATATATAGTTCGGCGTCTAGGCAGATGAAGGGAGACTTATACCATGGCTGGGGAAGATTGGGCTCGACGCATCGTGCAGAACGCACTGAATCGTGACGTTCAGATTCACGACGACAATAGCCGACCAAGTATGTATGACCTTCGCATCGGACCGGCCGATACTCCCGAGGTCGCCATTGAATGCGTCGGCGCCGTTGACCGCACTTACACGAAACGTGGAACGTCGGTCCCGCCAAGGGTTCGTTGACACTTCCCGTCGATGGCAGGCAAGGAAAGCACATTGTAATGTCAGATGAAATTCGGATCCTCACGATCCGCGACACAATCCAGTGAACGCCTTTACGATGGGCGGTATCGTCCGTGATGCCGGGCTGTCGGTTGAGGAGTTTAAGAAGCTTCTCTAATCGCACGCCATCAGACCATGCCTTCCAGCTGACGGCGCGGTAGCATGTTTCTCAAGTATTTCAATCCTTCAGCTTGAATGCCACAGTTGAAGGTGGCTTAAAAGGAGAACAAGATGCCAGACGTGGTTCCGTTTTTGACCTATGAGGACGGCATTGCCGCCCTGGAATGGCTGGCGGAAGTGTTTGGGTTCACAGAGACAGCTCGCTTCACGTCTTACGATGGGAGGCTTTCTCACGGAGAAATGTCCATTGGGGATGGGCTGATCATGTTGGCCAGTCCGTCGGCGGACTATGAAGGCCCGAAGCGACATCGTGGCACCTGCGAGATTGCCGCCGCATGGTCCGCTCTGCCATGGATCATTGATGGTGTTCTCGTCTATGTTGAGGACGTCGACGAACACTATGCTCGGGCTAAGGCTGCAGGAGCTGTTATCTTGTCTGAACCCGAGGATGGGCCGCCAGCGCGACGATATCGAGTTGAGGATCTGGAAGGACATCGATGGATGTTCATGGCGCGAGAGTAGACCGCACGCTATTCACGATCGCATCGGGAGTGGAACGCGGGTGCCGTCTAACAAAGGGATGAGCGACATCAATTTCGATAATCGGCACTTCGCCCCGAAGACGAATTCGGCGAACGGCGACGCTGCCGCTCAGTGCCGGATTGCTTGCAGACGGGCGGCTGCGCCAGCATGAGCAGTGGCGATGGACGAGCGGCGATGAGTCTGAAGGCGATCCATAGGAAGGTTCCCCCGTCAAAAGCCGCCTAGTCCCAAGCGACTGCCGTTCCGTCACAAAACCAATCTATCCCGCGAAATCTCCGGTTATAAGAGACGCGATCAAATATTCTCAGCCGGCGACGACGGCCGGTCGGATCGTCGCATGTGATCGAAGCGTTCCACACCAAGCAATTTACGGGCGTAGAGTACAAATGTCCGATAAACTTTAGTTTGTCGCGGCCTGACGACAAGCTGAAGCTTATCGGACATCAACTTGTCTTAGCGGGCGGCAGGCGTCCGAGTCCTGAGGTGACGCCAACTGCAGCCCGGACGGAGCTTTGCCCCAAAAGTCTGGAAGAGATTTAACGCCGAAGGTGTTGGCTAACTTTAGCCCAGGGTTTCCTACCCTGGGTCAATTAGCCAGCACCAAGCTCCTAACTCTGAAGGAGTTCCATCCCATTACCGAACTCTTTCAGAGTTAAAGAGGAACTTAACCGCCCCCTTTCCCAGGGTAGGAAACCCTGGGCTGAAGTTAGCGAACTCCTTCGGAGTTAAATTTCAATTCCGATTCTTGAGAACTGCCTTGCCCGAGACTTTGAGGCAAAGCTCCCGGACGGAGTGAGACGATGAAGATTAGCCGCCGATCCTTTCTCCAAACTGCAACAGCAATCGGTGCTTCGCTCGCATGGGTCGGACCGGCTCGAGGTTCGCGTGTCCGCTGGCATGAGCGGCGCGATCTCTATCCCCAAGGAGTCGCCTCAGGGTATGCGCAGGCGGGCAGCAACGACTTCGGATCGGCCTACGCCGAGCGCAAGGAGATCTACGACCTCGTGCGCGAAGCAAAGATCACCGGCTTCGCGATCGTATCCGGAGACCGTCACAGTTTTTGGGCTGGATATGCGACAGCCGAACTCCCGCCGCGGAAATTCGAACCCGTGGGACTGAGCTTCGTCGGCGCGTCTCTGGCAAGCCCCGGGACGATGGAAGCACTTGAGCATGACTTACGCAAGGATCACCCGTTCACTCTCGCCCTCTCCAACTCTTTACTAATTTGCTTCGGCCTCTTTCTCCATTATCACCATGTTCTCGCCTCGGCCTACCAGACCCACCAGCATAAATCCATCTGCTTCTGATTGGGCCACTTCCTTCTGTAGTGTCGACGTGCGGCTTGTCGCGAGCAGGCGGTACTGGTAACGCTTACTGGATCCAGGTGCGTGCTCCAGGACAGACACGATCTCACTGCTTAGAAACCCTTCCTTCGCAGTGATGGTACGAGGAAGCAGGCGAAAGCCCTCTTGTGCAGCCTGATTAAGCTCCTTCTCCATCGTACTCGTGCGCGTTGTTGCCAGCAGGCGGTACTTGTAAGTATCTGGCGCCTGCGTCACCCGCTCGAGGAAGAGCACCATCTCAGACTGCCCGCAGCTGGATGCGGCAGTAATAATGCGGAAGCCCTGAGCTGAGGCTTGATCAAGTTCCTTTTGCATGGTCGAGGTTTTAACTGTCGCGAGCAAGAGATAGCGGTTTTCCGGATCTATCTTCAATTTGCCTTGTGCAGCGACAGAAACGGCAGTAAGCAAAACCAGGGGAAGTACGAGCGTGTGAATAGGTTTCATATGTATCGCTCCTAGGAAAATATTAAGGTGTTTTCGTACTTTGCTTTGCGGCCTTCTTCGTAGATTTGTTCGTAGACTTCTTCGCGCCTTCTTGGCCGCCGGCCTACCTGCGTCTCCCTGAAATGTGAAGTCTCCCTTGTTCCGGCGGACGTTGGATTGAGGTGCGCAGCATATCGCAAACAACTGCCACTCGAAAAGACTTTTCCGCGTTTACCCGCCGCTAAATTTTTCCCTCGGAAGCAGCCGGCCACAGTGGCTCTCCTGGCGCTGCGCCCGTTCACCGTTCGCACAGAAGAAGTCAGAACCGGGAGCGTTAGCGACCGGGTGCTTTGAATCAACGCAACACTCCTAGTGAAGTAAAACGATATTCAGTTTGGAAGGGTGCTTTTCGATCTACACCGGCGTCGGCTTGAATGAATTGTTAGGCTGCGCGGGCAAGGACCTCAGGCGCCTTTGTTCTTGTCGTTCCAGAGCATCGGCTCCCAGAGCTCAACCTTGTTTCCATCCGGATCCATGATCCATGCGAACTTGCCGTTCTCGTGTGACTCTGGGCCACCAACGACTCCTACACCGGCCGCTTGCAGTTGTGCAAGCATCTCATCCAGGTTGTCGACCCGATAGTTGATCATGAAGGAGGAGTCGCTCGGACTGAACCATTGACTGTCATTACTCGCGAGATTCCACACCGTGAGGCCTTCGTCTTCTGCCTTGTCGTCCGGCCATTTGAGTATGGCGCCACCCCAGTCTTCCAGTTGCATGCCGAGGTGCTTCTGATACCACGCCGCCAGCGCGGCGCTATCGCCCTTGCACTTTAAGAAGACCCCGCCGATTCCGGTAATTTTTGCCATCGTTATCCTCCGATTCGTTGAGTTCCTAACCAACCTCCCCGAAACCCTGCGCGTTTCAGTCCCGAGACGATGTAGGGACATTGACGCATCAACCGCCAAAGCAGGCCCGAGCGATAATTCTCGATCATCATCACAATGGGACCCTGGTCGAGACCATAGTACCCTTCCGAAACCCACCCGTTTTCTTTGCGTTTACCTGAGGTAAAGGTCGGGTTATAGCTGCACTTGAAACCATACTTGCTGGTCATGTCAGGGTAATTGCGGTTAATGCGTTCGAGTGACGGCAGCACAACCTCGGGCGCAAATGGCAAAGAGGCAGCGACGGCCCAGGGCGCCAGCGTGCCATCGTCGGGACCATATGGAATTGCGCGCGCAACGTAGTCATGGAAGCGAAGCGTTTTACCGTTGATGCGCCGAACGGCTGGGCCAGGACCGTCGCTGGCTGTGATGCCCCAACAGAAACGATCGTACCCGACGAATGCTTTCGGATTACGCATGGCATATGCCTGCTGCGCATAGATCGCGCGGCGGCTATTCTCAAAGTAATCAATTGCTTTGCCGCTCATGTAGTCGTCCTGAATCCCGCGAAAGTCTATCCACATGTGTGAGAGCTGGTGAATGAATAATGGGCCGGCATAGAGAAACTCATGCCCATAAAGCTTTTTCCATTTGTACGTCCTGGTCCATGCGCGGTAACTCTCTTCGGGAAGGGGGAATGTAGGCGATGCGAGGGCAAGTATGTACAGGATCAACGCCTCGCTGTATCCGGTCCAACGATACTTAATAAATCCCGTCTCGGGTTTCCAGCCATGCGTAACTGTGAGACCACCATTTTGCGCCCAGTGCCAGTCGGCGCGCGAATAGAGTGCAACTGCAAGTTGACGAATCTCGCGTTCCTCCTTTGTATCGCGGTCGAAATACATTGCAGCCGCAAGCGCTCCAGCAAGAAGGTACGTCGTATCAATCGTCGAGATTTCCGATTTCCAGACGCGTCTACCAGTCTTCATGTCGAGAAAGTGATAGTAGAAACCTTTGTAACCAATCGCGTCCGGACCAGTTCCCTGCCGGCCGTCATGGAAAAAACGCAGACTGATCAAAGCGCGTTTGATTGCCTGAGCTCGGGTCAGGTAGCTTCGCTCGACCGCAATTGGGTAGGCGGTGAGCGCGAACCCGGCTACTGCAATCGAACTCGGCGAATCCTGGCGTGTATTGTCCGGGAAGAGTCCGTTGTCCTGGTTCATCTCGCTCGCAAAATACTTGAAAGTATCGCGTTCGAGCCGTGCGAGATCTTCGTCGGTAAGCGATGGTTCCAGAATCTTCATGTCTTTGTAACGCAAACTGTTAGTTTGCGAACGGCTCGTCACCATTCACCGGACTTTGGGCGCATCACGCAACCTGACAGTTTGCGTTACAGCGTCTTCCCCTTGTGCGAAAGCAATTGTTATTGCTGAGACAGCATGTGGAGGCAAGTCAGTTTTCAGAACTAGCGTACCATCCTGATATTTGAATCGTTGTTTTTCTTTCACGACTTGGGATGCTTCCTCGAGTTGCTCGACTTCTTTATCTGTTAAATATTCCGGCTGGCCCATGTCCAGCCATAAAGCCTTCGGGTTTGCGTGGTCGCCATCGATTCGCTCGATATGAACCTCATTAGGTTTTGAAATGTTATCCAACCTTATCTCAAGGTGCTCGGTCTCAATCGAATGTCCAGGGGTGGTGTGATTAGTGAGCAAGACTGTCAGCGTCGATTCTTTTCGAATGACCGCGCAATCAACGGTTTCATGAAGACCATCGATCAGGTATTGCTCACTACCGAGGTGATGGAGAAGCTCAAATGCGCGATAGGTTGGTTTTGGAATTCCGTGCAGGTTGAGCAAGCCAAATCCGCCATGAAAGGGCACAGATGGAAAATAGTTCTCCTCAAAGATGTCTGAAAAAGTCCAGAAGCCGTAGCCTTCCACCAGACCTCTGGCTTCCATGATGGTAGTGACCGCGAAAGCTGCCGCGTACGACTCGTCGTGGAGCGGATCTCTCGGATTAGAGGAAGAGTTCCATTCCGTGTAGTAGACCGGCTTGCCGCGCGCTCGACGGCGTGTGTCCTGGGCCACTTCGCGCATAATTCCACGTTGGCTTTTGAAGAGTTGCGCCTCTGTGTCATCGTTCGGACTGCCAAGCGCATCCGTGGGATAGTGATGCGTACTGACGAAATCCGCAGGTACTTTTTTCCGCTCGCAGAAGTCAACGAATGCTTCAATCCACTCACTCTTCGCCGTCGCGGGACCTCCAACCCTCAGCGCTGCATCGACTCGCTTGATGGCCTCGGCAGTGTGGCGATAGAGCTTGAAGTAATCACTCTGAGTGCCCGTCCAGAACGCTTTTAGGTTTGGCTCGTTCCAGACTTCGAAAAACCACTCGCGCACTTCTCCCGCGCCATAGCGATCAACCCAATGAGAAACCAAACGGTTTATTAGTGCGGCCCATTGCTTATAGTCTCTGGGCGGCGTGACGTTAGCTTTGTAGTCAAAAACAGTCTTGCTGCCTGAGGCGAACGCTCTGGGCATGAAGCTCAATTCCACGAAGGGCTTCATCCCAATCGACAGAAGAAAGTCAAAAACTTGATCGGCGTTGAAGAACGAATAGAGGAGCTTGTCGTTTTCACTGACGAGCGTGCCCATATCATCGGAGAGCAGCCCGTGAAAGCGCACGAATTGGAAACCCAACTCCTTGTGACAACGTTCCAACTGGCGTTGCCAATCAGCACGCAGAGCGACGGGTGCGTGATCACTACCAACCGTGTGTTCCCAGAAATGCGGCAGTGGCGTCGTAGCTTCTGCCAGGTTACAGAAGAAATTGATTGTGCTCATGCGCTTCGTTTTAGCGCTCGCTTGAGAAATGCGCCGATCGTGAACCCGGTAAGGCCGGCGCCGGCGGCTGCGAGCCATTTGCGATTCTTGCTGATCCAAAGTTGAGGGCTGAACGTGATTGCCTGGTCGCCGAATGTTCCGTGTGCGCCGTGGTCGCCCGGCAACGGTTCCCAAAGATTGTCACGCCTGTCAGGTTCGACAAGCTCAGTGGTCTGTTGGGCATCGTAACCATTTCTGGCCAGATACCAATCCGCAAAGCCCGGCGCAATCTTGTCACCCATAATCGCTTCAACTGTAGGATAACCAACATACATCTCGCGCCGGTCGTGATGCGCGGCAAAAAGAACTGCTGCGGCGCCAATCTCAGGTTGATAGATTGGAGGCACCGGCTGCGGCTTATGTGGCAGGCGACTCTTAACCCAGGAGAATTGCGGGGTGTTCATTGCGGGCAACTGCACCATCGTCACTCGCACGTTTGACTTGTCGTGAATCAGTTCGCTGAGCAAAGAATCATGAAAGCCCTGGATGGCATGCTTGGCAGCGCAGTAGGCAGATTGAAGTGGAATGCCGCGATAAGCTAAGGCGGAACCCACCTGAATAATAACGCCGCGATCCCGTGGGAGCATTCTGTTAAGCGCTGCGAGCGTGCCATATACAACGCCGAGATAGGTCACTTCGGTGACTCGCTTGTATTCTTCCGGGGTCATCATCTTCACTGGAGAGAAAACAGAAACCATTGCGTTATTGATCCAGATATCAACAGGACCGAGCTCGCGCTCAACTGCTTCGGCGGCGTGTTCAATTCCCTCGGCATCGGCCACGTCCACAGGGATCACCAGAGCCTTGCCGCCAAGATCTTCAACCTCACGACGCGCGCCTTCCAGTCCATCTCGTCCGCGCGCTATCAGTCCGATATGCGCGCCCTCTCTTGCGAAAGCACGAACTATCGCGCGACCCAGGCCGGCAGAAGCGCCTGTAACGACAACGACCTCTCGCGGCCTCGGTTTTAGTGACGATTCCATTTCCCCTGCAACGCTTCTTCCCTTTCGACGTGAACCTCAAGCGCCCTAATTTGTAAAGCAAACTGTTAGTTTGCGATCGTGAGTAGCATCCCACGGGCGCGCAAACTAACAGTTTGCCTTACAAAAACCAGATTAGAGCACTGCGTAAACTCATAACGCTCGGCGCACCGCGCGCCGCACAAGTTCAGCCGACAACCCGTAAACGAGGTGCGACGCAAGCGCGTAGACGTGCGTCGAGACCGGGTATTCTGTCGGCGGTTTTGAAAGTCCAAGCAAAGGCACGGCCGTCTCGTCTGCAACTAGCCAGAAGGCCGCTCCGAAAGGTAATCCTGCGCCGGCTGTGACTTCCGGTGCGAATTCCGCCATCACTCCGTAGAATCCGCCGGTTGCTGTGCCGAAGGCATAGTGGACGGCCGCCCCTGCTGACTTCTTCTCGTCCTCCTTCAACTCGGTGCCGAAAATGCCTTCCGAAATTGCTCGCGCAGCTTTCACTGTAGCGTCGTCCTGGTTTTCTTTATTCTGTTCTGAATTTTGACCGGGATGTCCTCCTTCGCTGGGCTGCATCGATTGCGCGCCGTGTGGTTTTTCAAAGCCTTCTGTTGCTTTGGTCCATGCCGCCTGAAACTGGTTCATCGTCCAGGAGGCTACCAACCCGCCAACGAGACCTGCTGCGAATCCCTTCGCTACATCGACTTCATCGCGGCGCTTCGCTCTTCGCTCTTTGTTCATAAAACCTTCACGTGCAATTTCAATTTGTTCGGCCCCCTCGTTCCAGCCGCAACCTTTATTGCTGATGTCCAACTATATCGAAAGTAAACTTCACCTTCTTTCGCACGCGCACCAGGCCATGTGCGGCCGAAGTTGCTTTTACTTTGAAGTCGCCCCGATTGATGCTGAATTCACCCTGCGCCCGAAGCTGGTTTCCCGCGACCGTTATCTTCGTCGGAATGCTGATTTGTCGAGTCACGCCATGGAGAGTCAAATCGCCGATGATCTTCAAGTCATACGCGTTACTGCCCGCCGACTTGCCGGTAACAGAGGTGCTGCGAAAGATGATCTCGGGATACTGGTCGGGGTGAAGCACAATCTCACGCAGTTCTTGGTTGATTATCTGTTTTTGCGGTTCGGTGAAAGCGTCACTGGTTTCGACCATTGAAGCCGCCTTTGCAGTGATGTGCAGCGAGGCCGGCGTGATCGAATTGGGAGTCAGTTGCGCTTCGCCAGTAAAGTCTCGAATCGCGATAAGATGATCATGACCCTTGAACCACAGTAGTCCACCCGCAAGAGCGTGAGCAAAGAACTTGCTTTGCGAAGCGTCAAGTCGATACCGATTTGTGGTGGGTCGGACCTTCGCGCTGGAAAACGAGTCGCCGTCCTTTGAGGCAGTACCTGCGCCACTGAGATTTGCACCGGTCGTTCCCAGGCAGAGACATGCGCCCAGTGTGAGCAGAGTAGAAAATCGCATGATCCTTTTTCTCCTTTTAATTAACCCGCGCTCCAAAAAGCCGCAGAGAAAGTTTAGCCCTCAGGATCACTCGGTTGAGATGCGGTTGCCAGACTGGGCTTCGACCGCCACGCCGTGTTTGAAAACCAGCTCACCGCCCAAATAACCCGAGATTGAAATCAGGATCACTCCGAGGCCAGACAATGCAACGGGAATGGTGTAACTGCCACTCACAAGCGCCGCGCCGTTCGTGGTGCGCAAATAAAAGCTCGCCGCGAAGATCAACAGCGCAATCACGTTGAGACGCGCGTGCCAGTTGGCAATCCTAACAACTTTGGGATCTTTGAGTGACAGCCAATCAATAAGGCCGAACACTGCGGCCAGGACAGCTCCAATGATGCCGCCCAGGAGTGTGTAGAACGCGATCGAGTCTCGCCACACGGGGTTGCCGCGCCACAAATAGATCAGGTCAGCAACAAGTGAGAAAACCCAAAGCGCGATCGGAAATGGAATGATCATCGGGTGGATAGGATGTCCGCCGATGCTTGCAGGACTTGCCATACTCGACTCCTTTCGTGTGTCGAACTAAAAGCGGAGGATGTCGCGAACTTTTTGAACTCGATTGAGTGAAGTTCGTTCGCGGCTCAAGAATGCCCGCCCGTTAAGTCCGAACAAGTACGCCTGGGTTAGCCAGGCAAACAGCGCGGTGGCGGATTCATCGAGGGATCTATTTGTAGGGGAACAGCATCAGGGTAAGCCCTAAGATTGGAGATGTAAAGCACACCAAATCGGCGATAGTGACCTAATTTCAATTCTCTGCGTTAACTCGGCGCGCTCTGCGTCTTGCGGTGAGCGTGTTGGCAGCAATATTAACCGCCAGGTCGCAGAGAACGCTGAGACCACGCAGAGGAGTAATTCAAATTAGGGCACTACCAAATCGGCAGTAGTGCTCCGCTAGCGTGTTGGTGAGAAAAGAGAACCTCCGTGCTAATGAAGTCAGAACCGGGAGCGTGAGCGACCGGATGCTTGAATCAAGTTACGCTCGAAGCAAAGCAAGACACCTGGCACGCCTATGAGGTACCACCACGCGGTAGGCGCGTGATACTGACTTCATCTTCGAAACGAGCTTCCAGCATCGTTCGTTAACGATCAGCGAGTAGATTGAAGTACTTCAGTGGGACGATGATTCAAGCGTCCGGTCGCTAACGCTCCCGGTTCTGACTTCATCGTCACACCCGCGTTCTGATTTGTCGAACCCGCACTTGGATTTGTCAAACTCGCACTTGGATTTGTCGAACCCGCACTTTGATTTGTCAAACTCGCACTTGGATTTGTCGAACTCACACTTGGATTTGTCGAACCCGTACTTGGATTTGTCAAACCCGCACTTGGATTTGTCGAACCCGCACTTGGATTTGTCGAACCCGCACTTGGATTTGTCGAACCCGCACTTGGATTTGTCGAACCCGCACTTGGATTTGTCGAACTCGCACTTGGATTTGTCGAACTCACACTTGGATCGTACAAACCGGCGTTCCGATTTCGCGAATCTATACTTTGGTCGCGTTATCCTGAACGCCGGCGCCGTGAAGTCCGTCCCCCAATCTTCCACGAGCGAAAGACGGGTCGGGATATGCTCTGCTATTGGGTCTTTCGCTAACGTATGAACCTCAGCCCCTTGATCTTCTTGAACAACTGGCTGTTCGTCCCCAGCGCGCTCTGAACGTAGGACTTGACCATCTGCGCCGTGGTCACGATTGAGTCTTCGTCTGTGTAGAGCACTTTGTCGCGTTGGCCTCTCGCCTGATTCAGAGTCGCCGACCTGGTGCTGACGATGTTGCTCTTGGCTGTCAGACTCGCCGCAAACGCAGTCAGAGCCGTTACTTTCAGGTCGGCTTCGTTCGGGTTGTACTGCGAAACGTTTTTCAGTATCTCGATATACGACTCGAAGTTACCCACCTGATTGTCGTAGCTCATCTGCGACGCAGAACTGTTTCCCTCATCTTCCACTACCGGAGGGTTGGCGCCGGGATCTGGTGTCACTGGTTCGAGCTTGGGCTTCGACGTCCTGCGAGCGCCACCCAACTTGCGGACGAAGGTTTCCGCATCTTCAACCACGCCCTTCGACGCGCCCGAGGCCTTCAGATAATTGCGCGAGCGCACAACCAGCGCGCGCAAACCACGGAAGGCCGCCTCGCGATCGGTGATGGCTAGCTTGTACGGCGCACGCGCGGCGGCCACCGAAGAGACGACTCCGTCGCCGGCTGTATATTTTGTTTCAAGCGCCGGAATCTTTAAGTTGTCATTCGCTGGATTGTAGTCAGGATCGGCAGATACTTCGTCGATCAACTTGCGGAGGTTACCAATGATTTTGTTGTCTCCTGATTCTGACATGATGATTTTCTCCTCAAAGTGATGTTTGAGTTGAACGGTCGTAGGTGACACGGCGACACACAGGACTGCAGGGGCGATGGTTTGTTGTGTTTTCGCGCGGGACAGCTAAGCCTGTTACGACCGGTTAACTAAACGGGTTGTGAGTTTGGCTGAAACGCTGAGTCAGGCAGCTCGGGAGACAGCCGCTTCCTGTGGATTGAACGGCAGGAAGATATGACAGGAATTGTGGGCTGTCAATAGTGTTTTTTGCTGAATTCTCTCAACCAATGGCCGCCCCCGCGCGTCTTAATACTGTGAGCCAGAGGACGGGAGTTTGCCCTTTGGAGTTTCTCTCCCTGAAACATTCATAGATAGATAGATAGAAGGAGGAGAAACATGAGCAGAAGTTTTTCTAAAGCACTTGGTGGGGCCGTTGTCGTCTGCCTGCTGGCGTTAATGTCAGTTTCGGTAGAAGCGCAGAATCGCAGGTATCGAAATAGGACTTACTCGAAGGCAGAGATCGACAGGATAATCAGACGAGTTGAAAATCAAAGCGATCAATTCGTGCGGTCCTTTGATTCTTCACTCGATAACTCTCGCTTGGATGGAACGATGCGAGAAGATAATTTGAACCAGCGCGCCAGAAACCTCGAGAATGATCTTGATTCCCTGCGTATGGAGTTTGACCGCACCGATCGCTATCTGGATACCAGGTCACGTGTTTCGCGCGTCTTAAGTACGGCGGAAGGAATAAATGCCGTCGTCCGACGCCGGAGGCTGGGAGGAAATACCGAGAGATTGTGGGCGCGGTTACGAACGGAGTTGAATGCGTTGGCCTACGCTTACAATCTGGGTCAATTACGGTAGAAGAAATCAACGGCAGAAATCAGCCGCGGATTTGCGCGGAGAATCGCGGATCAGAATTAGTGAGTCAGACAGTTCACCACGCTTGCATGCGTTGGAGATTTAATTCTGATCCGTGTTCATCCGCGTAAATCCGCGGCCAATCTAATGATCAGTCAATCGCCCTACTTCTTTCTGGTAGCCGCGGCCTTCCTGGCCGAACGAGAGCGCGATGCCGCCGATCGCTTGGCTGCCGCCTTATGAGCATGACGTGACAGCGCCGTCTTGGATGCAGCGCTCCGACCTTCACGTTTAAGCGCTTGCAAGGTCGCGCGTGAACGCTTCGCTGAAGGTTTTTTCTTTGCGGTCTTTTTTCCTTTCTTTACATCACGCTTGGCTTGCTCGCGCGTTTCTTTGGAAGCCTCGCCTTTTTTTGGTGGAGGAAGCTTCACTCCGGCGCGACGCGCTTTGGACAAACCGATCGCGATCGCCTGTTTAGCAGAACGCGCGCCGTGTTTGCCCTCACGAATGTGTTCGATCTCTTCGTGAACAAACTCGCCAGCTTGAGTGCTGGGTGATTTCCCTTCGGCCTTGTCTTTAGCAGCGCGTTTTAGTGTTTCTTTTTCCGGCATCGTGGTGGCTCCTTCCAATTCGGGAAAGACACTAGTTGGTTAAGCTGCAAGAGCCTGGCATCCAAGTCTTCAACACCCACGTGTTTACTTCCCAGCTCCAGCTTGGGTGAGCACCCTCACGGTTTCATCGTGTCCGCCTTCGGATGCCAGGATCAGCGCCGTCTTGCCTTCATCATTCTTGATATTCACGTCTGCCTTGGCCATCAGAAGCGCTGCCACGACGTCGTCGTGTCCGAACCGCGCAGCCTCGATCAGGGATGTATTTCCATGCTCGTCGACGCCATTAACATCGACGCTTGGCGTTGCCAGCAGTGATCTAACGGTGTCGGCATTTCCCAACCTGGCAGCGCGTAACAAAGCATCCGTTTCCGGACTGCGAGTAGCCCGCTTGGCAGCATTGCAGCCCAAAAGCGCCAGCGACAACGAAAGTACGATTAGTGTGGCTATTCTCGTCAAAGTGTCATTGCTCCTATTGTGGACCGCCGCAAGAGACTGCGGTCCACATGAACAGCTTCCTGTTCCCCGTTTAGTTTGTCATCCCTCGTTGAGAACACCTTTGTCCCACCCGAAGTAGATTTCACTGACCCGCCGACGAGGCTTTCGCGGTTGGCTCGGATACTTCTTTCACAACTTCGGCCGTCACGCCCGTTTTTCCGCGCAGAGCAATGTCAGCGAGCGCCACTATTCCACAACAAGAGCCGTCGGCATCAACCACCGGCACGCGGCGAATCTTCTTATCTTCCATGAGCCAGGCGCACTGCCCGATCGACATCTCCGGCGTCACGGTCACGCAAGGCGTGGTCATGCAATCTGCCACCGTTACATCGAGAGGATTAATTCCTCGGGCCAACGTGCGGCAGACAATATCGCGATCGGTAATCACACCGATCGGTCGTTTCGATTCTTTATTGTCGACAACCGGTATTTCGCCACAGTCGTTATCGACCATCATTTGTGCGACTTCCTGCAGGGCCGTTTCCGAAATACAACACGCAGGATCAGCAGTCATAACGTCTTTCACCAGCATTGCTCTTACCTCCAGTTTCACTCATTGAGAGACACGCTTTGAGCTACACGAAGTGCTCGCATGAAAACGGGACATGGCAATTCAGTTTCGTATGAGTAACACACACGAACTCAATGGCTTCGTTATTCAAGCCGTTGGAAGTTTCGCCCATAGCCCGTCAACATCCCTTTTATCTTCCGCCTGGTCCAGGCCGTTTTGTGGATGTCAATCAGCAAGACAGCAAGATGCATACCGACTCTTAGTTGTCGGTGGTACGGGCGGGAGTGAAGACTCAAGAAATTCGTTAGCTGAAAGCAGTGAGGGTTTGAGTCGGATCTCAATATCCACCTAAGAAGGTAAACCGACACGACTCACTAAATCCTGAAAGCGCTGATCCGACCGTAGCGGATCCAAGTGTGACTCTATATTCAGTGTCAACAACAGCACGTCCCTCTCCTGAAAGGCTTTGTCCAACCAGGCAAAGGCCTGCTCCTTGTCGCCCAGCCCAACATGCAGTGCTGCGATGAGACACGCCGGCACGTAACCAGTCTTTGCCTGGTCTTCAAGCTCGCGAAGAATCTGACGCGCTTCTGCAGTCTTGCCGATCTTGGCATAGGCCCAGCCGAGACGCGCTTTCATCACCGGACTCCCGCCGGAATGCTCCACGGCTTTATGAAAAGTAGCCATGGCCTCGTCGTCCAAGCCTTTCGACTGATACGAGCGAGCCAGATAGTTGAGTGCCGGAGCGAAGTTGGGCTCGAGCTCGAGCGCTTTCTTAAACTCGACAATCGCCGCGTCATATTGCCGCGCGCAATAGTATGGATAGCCCACTTGAGTGTTGATGATCGGGGATAGCGGATCGAGTTCTTTTGCCCGGCGGAGAGCTTTCAGACTCTCCTCCGTTCGACCCATGAATACCAGGAATTCTCCGTACCATTGATGGGCCGTGGCGTAGTTAGGGTTCAGTTTGAGCGCTTCTTTGAATTCGCGTTCGGCGCCGATCCAGTCCCAATCGTATTGTTCCTTTATCAACGCCAGCGCCACATGCGGCTCAGACAAAGTCACGTCCAACACCATCGCCTTTTCAGCAGCATCTCGCGCTTTGGCGTTTGACTCGCGGCTGGGGGTGTTGCCCCATAGGCTTTGTAAAACATATGACTCGGCCAGCGCCGCATAGGCCATGGCATATTTCTCGTCTCTGGCTATAGCTTCATTGAAAAACTCGATCGACTTCGCAATTCCATCCTGGGTGCGCTTGTTCCAAAAGAAACGGCCCTTGAGATAAAGCTGATAGGCAGTCGGGTCACTCGAGTGACGGGGCATCGAAGGATGTTCGCGCCCAAGAAACTTGGCCTGGAGTTTCGCGGCCAACTGGTTGGTAATCTCATCTTGCAGAGTTGAAAGATTGCTGATTGAGCGCTCGTAAGTTTCCCCGGCCCAGAGGACGCTGCCATCTTCAGTCCGAATCAGGCGAACGCTAACCAACACGCGCTCGCCATCGCGCCGGACACTGCCCTCTAAAATTGAAGCTACGCCAAGTTGCCGTCCCACTTCCCGAGGATCAGCATCCTTGCGTTTGAAACGCGCAACTGAGCCGTGCGAGATAACCTTCAAATTCTCAACCTGCGACAGTGCAGTGATTAGACTCTCGGTGATGCCGTCGCTGAGATACTCGTAGTTGGAATCATCTGGCACGTTCTTGAGCGGCAGAACGGCAAGTGAACGAATTGTGGATAGGGGTTCGGGAGGCGAACGGCGAAAGAATACGAACGCCAGTAGCGCTCCGATAACGATGGCAGCGGCAAAGATGCCGACAGCTAACCACCGTCGTGAACGTTTGCCCTGCTCACCCGCACTAAGTTTAGACAAAGCCTCTTTGCCGTCGTCGACTCGCGACTCATCACGAGCTGAGGCCTCGCCAGCCTTAACTGCTGCTTCGGTATCGCCTCCTTCACCAATTTCCTCCAGCGGTCCGATGTAGCGGTAACCTTCAGCCCAGCGAGTCTCGATGAAACGTGGTGTTTCTGTGTTTTCACCCAGTGCTTTGCGAATCGCGCCCACGCATTTGGTTAAGGTGATGTCATAAACATCGCGGCCCTCCCAAAACTGATCCAACAACTCCTGCCTGGTGACAATCCGCTCGTGGTTCTCGACGAAGTAAAGGAGAACGCGGAAGGGCCTGTTTGAAAGATGCACAGCCCTACCATCACGCTTCAGGAGCCGCTTATTCGGGTCGAGTTCGAATTCCCCGAGTCGGTAGATTTTCTTGATTTCCACTGTCATCAACAACTTAGCCGGGCGGTAGGTTTTCTTCCCATCTTTTTCGCAATCTGTTCAGGACATGCGGAGACGCCGCGTTGTATTTCTCGACCATGTCACCCTGTCGTCTATCGCGAACAATTGGATGAGCATATTACCGCCAACCGTAGCAGGCGAGGAAATTTGTCAGACTCAGGACTGAGGCAGTCTCAAACCTGGACTCAACGCAATCGAATTCTGGAAAGGAAGCAAATGATTCGCAAACGCCTTGCAGGAACGGTTCTGATGGCCATTGTCGCCGTTGCCTTCGCCACCGTCGCTGCTCAACCTCGGTCGATGCGCGATCGATCGAAAGGGGCCGCGACGAATAGGCTTAGCAACACAGCGGATCTGCGCATCCGCGAGTTTGCCTTTCCTGCGGACAATGACAAGGCGGTTCGAGTCGACATCGTTAATACCGGCGGCGCTGTTTCCGTGCTCTGCATCCTCCGTCTCACGGTTCGCAAAATCAACGGAGTGCCGGTCGGCCGAGTCATGGAAGTCAAACTACCGCCACTCGCGCCCGGGAAACACATATGGCTTGTAATTAACGCCAAGAGCATTGTCCCAAACAATATCTCCCTTCAATCAACCACATTCAAGTTGAACGCTGACGCAACTTCAATCTTAGCCGAGCCGAACGAAGCGGATAACGAAGTGTGGCACAACCTGTAAAGCCCCATGGTCTTCATTGAGGAAACAATTGGATTTTGAAAAGGAGAAGCGTCATGAAGAAACAATCTTTAGCTCGCCAGACTGTGATAGCAATCGTCTGTGGCTTACTAACAATGGTCGCGAATGGAACCGCCCACTCGCAATCGAGGCCTTTACCGCTTGAAGAGGTTACTTTCTCCTATGGCACGATTTCGGCAAAAAGGGTCTATATAAGAATTCCACTTGATGCCTCGGCCGCAAGATTCCTGGCGGACCCTGTTCAAACTCTACGCCAAAATCGTCTGGCTGTGCCTCAGTCAGCCGAAACACATTGGAGCGAGTTCGCCGATGCGCTCCGGCGACTATCCAACCCGCAATCTACCTCGGGTCGCTCGCGTTCCCGTGGGAGCGAAACTCTATACTATGAAATTGAGCTGCGAGGGTTTCGAGGGGGGATCCGAGTTGCTCTCGGCGACGTGAATAGCGGCTCTCCCTCTGCCCGTATGAGTCTTGAAAGGTTTCTGAATGACCCGGTCAGGACTCTGCGGGCGCAGGGTGTGCAAATCCCGGTTGGCGATGAGCGCGCCTGGAAACAGCTCGCCGATGCACTCCGCGCGTTGCAGTTCGCATATGCAAGACGCTGGCAGCGTCCGCGATCCGCGTCCCGATCGTCCAGAACCACGTCCCGATCCACGTCCCACGCCTGGCCGCAGAGGTGATCCTGATAGAGGAGAAAACAGCGGAAGGATGCCGAGGCCCAACACTCCGCCCACGCAGGAGCTGGCAACCGGCCGGCAACCCACCCTGGACAAAGAAGCGCTGGAGCAAAGCCTTCATGCTGCGATAGCTCCAAACGTCATGGGCTACACCTTTCTCCTGATAAAAGATGGCCGGTTCGTCACTGAGGGCTCCGGCGGGTTAGCGCGAAACGCCGCAGATGGAGAAATGAAGATGACTACCAGAACGCCCCAGAACCTTGGCAGTCTCTTTAAGTTTATTACTGGCGTCACTGTGCTGCATGTGCTGGATCGTCCGCCTGCGGGTTCCGCCGGCGGTAACAATTCGTTCGAGACGCGGCTCGGTGCACCAGTGACGCTGCTTTACCCGCAATTGTGGAACTCTGCGATCAAGTGGCCCAAGGTTCGCTCCATCACCTTTCGCCACCTATTGCAGCACCGAACGGGTTTTCGCGCCTGCGATACCCCGCTAGGCTGCTTTGGCAAACGTTACAACGATCGCTTGTTCGACGTACGTGATTATGAAAATATCAACTTCCAATTGTTGGGCTTTCTGATTCCGCTTTACACTAATCCTGAACTTATTCCGGCGTTGAATGCTGTGACCAAAACTGTGTCCGAAGACGAGGGCGACAAGCATATTCAACTGGTCCTAAGCGATCGCATGGATCGGTTCATCAATCAGAAAATGTTTTCTCTGGCGCCGGGCAAAATCTCCGCCAGCTGCGATGCGGAGAATGAATACAAGGCTACGGGGGCTTACGGCTATATCTCAAAGTCAGACAAGGGCAAGGGGATCATCACCAGCCGCAAGGCCGGCGGTAAACCGTGTGTCGGATCGGGTGGTTATTGGATGTCGATTCGAGACTTCGGCGCGTTTGTCGCGGCTGCCTTGCACTCTGACCGCATGCTGTCGCAGCAAGCGCGGTTGGAAATGTATCGCACCGGAATGCCGGACGATGACCGCCTGGTGTGGTCTTCCAGCGGCGTCGACTCGTGGATTGCCGACAAGTTCAAAATGTCCACCATCATCCAGTCAAACGGCTCCCAACCTTATGACGGCGGCCAGGGATTCAGCACGGTGCTCTTACGACTGCCGCTAAATTATGAGCTAATGGTTTTCGTCAACTCCAAGGGGATGGATACTAACGCCCTGACAGTCGCCGGTCTGAAGGCCTTTCGCGCCGGGATGGAGGCTAACTTTCAGTAACTCGCCAGCCGCGCAACGACATTTGGTTGCGCTAACTTTTCTCTTAGAAAGGATAAATGCATGTTCAGACGAATAATCGATACCACGTTCCTGTTGGTTCTTATTGTCGCCGCAACCGCTCTCACTTCCGCGCAAACGCCGAGTTCGGATAAGGCGACAACGCAGAGCTTCACCACGCAATTGCAGTTTGTCGGACAAGAGTCTTATGACATAAACGGATCAACCGGCACGAGGTACAAACTGAGTGTGACGAACCGCGCCAATCATCCTGATTTCCTCTGGCACCCTTCTGCCAAGCCGTGCGGAAAAAATCAGAATTCTTCGCGCACCTGGGTTGAGGTCTTCGGTTCACCGGGCGACCAAAGGCTTGGCGGCTTCTGCGCACTTCGTTCGTCGGAAGATTTGGGTAGTCTTTGGTTTGCCGTGCAGTCTGGAGAGAAGGGACCACAGTGCGTCTACCTCGTGATGACTGACCAGGAAACCGGAAGGAAATACGTCTCCAACCGGGTTTGCTCACGAAGTTTTACCGTGGTGCGCGGAGGGCTGACGGGTTTCGGACAATCAACAGCTCCGGCGAAGCGCAAGCGTGATGAGTGGATCGAACTCACGAGTGTCTCAAGTAACCAATCCGCGGCGGGCGTAAAAGGAAGCAGTGGTTCAGATACGATTTTTAATAGTTCGAATGGAAGCACCGTGCGAGAAACTGTTTCGCGTGTTCCAACTAACAAGAGCGCCGCGATGGCGCAGCCAGATCTGGAAATCAGCCAGTTTCTCTTTCCGCCCACTAACGACAAGGCTCTCCGAGTGCGCGTGGACAATACAGGAGCGGCTCCTTCCGGTGCTTGTCGGCTGATTCTAACTGTGCGAAAGATCAACGGCATCGCTGTCGGCCGGCAAAAGGTTGTCACCGTGGCCGCGCTTGCAGCTGGCACAGGTGTTTGGATCCACATCGATGTCAAGAGCATTCTCCCAAACAACGTCTCCCTTAAGTCGACGACCTTCAAGCTCAACGTAGATGCCACGGAAATTGTTGCCGAGTCGAACGAGGCTAACAATGAAAAGTGGCACAACCTGTAGGTCACAGTTGTTGTGAGCGGGAGGGTTTATTCCTTATCACGGGATGGGCCTTCTCGCTCACGATCACGTAAAATCCGTTTCGAATCAAATTGGACGAGGAGTCTTTTGAAAACGAGCGGAGGTTCTGAAAATCATAGTATCGGCGGACTCTTGCGTCCGCCCCTGCCGATTGTTGACGGGGTTGGTCCAAGTTGCGTACGTCTACCGGCAGGTCCATGGCAAACAGTTAATGATTTTTTGAAGGAACGATATCCCCGCGTAAACGCCGCGACGTGGACTGCTCGGATGGCTAAGGGCCAGGTGGTTGATGAAACCGGAGTGCCGCTTGGTTCGGGTAGCGTTTACCGATCCGGGACCAGCATTTATTACTACCGTGAGCTCGGCCCTGAACCACCAATTCCATTTCGCGAGCGCGTTATCTACCAGGACGAAAATATCCTGGTGGCTGACAAACCACATTTTTTGCCAGTGATTCCGGCGGGGCGATTCCTTCAGGAAACGCTGCTGGTGCGACTACGCAAACAAACTGGATTTGAGGATCTAGTTCCCATACATCGCCTCGACCGTGAAACGGCCGGCGTGGTGTTGTTCTCACTAAACCCCAAAACTAGGCGACATTACGGAGCACTCTTTAGCGACAGGAAGATTCGAAAGGTGTATCAGGCTCTCGCGCCTGCCCCCTCCAAAGTTCAAGCTCAATGCTTCCCGATGAGACGACGAAGCCGGATAGTTCGGGGCG
This sequence comes from Pyrinomonadaceae bacterium, assembly GCA_963724185.1. Lineage (GTDB taxonomy): Bacteria > Acidobacteriota > Blastocatellia > Pyrinomonadales > Pyrinomonadaceae > PSRF01. The sequence goes on from CAVRTN010000005.1 coordinate 243,374, forward strand.
AGCCTTTCTTTCGAATGAAGGAAGCTGCCGGCGAACCAAACTCCGAAACTTCTATCGAAATGCGTGCGAGTCGGGATTCCACCACTCTTTATGAACTGATACCTGTCACAGGAAAAAAGCACCAACTCCGAGTGCATCTTGCCGCGCTAGGCATGCCGATAATTAACGACAGGCTCTATCCGCTGACGACTGCTTCCGCGGAAGATGATTTTTCCGCGCCACTGAAACTCTTAGCGAAATCACTTTCATTTCGGGATCCACTGAGTGGTCGGGATTGCTACTTCGAAAGTGAACGGAACCTGTGGTAACGCTCCACGAAGTCACACGAACGCACACGAGCCTTTATCCTTCGTGCGTTTTCGTGTGATCTCTTAGATCGCGGTTCTTAGGACCTAACGATAATCAATCCGCCCGGTGATAGGATTTGATCGTGCAAACACTCAATCAAATTTGTCGACTGGCAATTCTATCCACGTTAATTTGTTCCGCTTCAGCTGCCGCGCAATCCGGCGCTTTCATCCGGATCAATCAAGTCGGCTATCTTGCCAGCGATTCCAAGATAGCCATCGCCTTTTCAAAAACTCCTCTTCGAGGCGACTTTGCTTTGCTGGATGCGTCAAAACGCGTGGTCTATCGTGCGCCTTTAAGGTCAGTGCCGGCGCCAGGCTGGGGCGGTTCATTTCCCTACTACTACGAGTTGAACTTCACTCCATTCAACCAAAGCGGCAGATACGTCTTGAAGTTGGAAGCCGACGGCATAACGTCGAGAGGGTTCACTATCGGCGAGTATCCAACCTACCAGAACGACTTGCTCTCGTTCATGCGACAGCAACGTTGTGGTTACAACCCATACCTCGACATGGTCTGTCACATGCGCGACGGCCGCACCGCTTATGCTCCGCTTCCTGACGGCACCTTCATCGATGCCAGCGGCGGATGGCACGATGCGGGCGACCAGTTGAAATATTTGATTACTGCCAGTAACGCGACCGCGCGCATGCTGCACGCCTTTGAGTTGGCCCGGGACAAATTTCCGGACCAGGTCGACGCGATGGGCAGGCCGCGGGCGAATGGAATTGCCGATGTGCTCGATGAAGCGAAGTGGGGACTTGATTGGATTCACAAGCTGCATCCCGCGCCCGATCAGTTGTTTCACCAGGTTGCCGACGATCGCGATCACCGTGGCTTCAAACTCCCGGATCAGGACATAGTGGATTACGGATGGGGCCCGAACAGTTATCGCCCCGTCTATTTCGCCAACGGCAGGCCACAGGGGTTAAGAGAATGGAAGAGCAAGGCAACGGGGATCGCAAACATCGCCGGGAGGTCGGCAGTCGCGATGGCCATGGCCCATCGCATTTGGAAGACAAATCTTAAGGACCCGGTGTTCGCCGCGAAATGTTTGAAGGCAGCGCTCGAGCTTTATGAAATGGGCAAACGCCAGGAGGGTTACCAGCAAGGCAATTCCTACGGCGCGCCCTATCGTTATAACGAAAACACCTGGGCAGATGACATGGAATGGGCGGCGGCAGAGTTATTTAAGGCGACAGGAAAATCGTCTTACCTAACCGACGCGAAGCGGTATGCACAAATGAGTGGTCCAACCTCATGGATGCAGCACGACACTGCCGAGCACTACGAGTTTTATCCATTTACAAACGTTGCACATTCAGCCCTGTATCCGCTCGTCGACGCGAAGACCAGGACGCAACTGGCAAATTATTACCGCGACGGCATAGAGAAGGTCGTTGCGCGAGCCGAACAGAATCCATATCGGGTGGGCGTTCCCTTTCTTTGGTGCTCAAACAATCTGGTCGTCGCATTCATTACGCAGGTACTGCTTTACGAACGAATGACCGGAGACTTGCGCTACCACGCTGCCATGCTGGCCCACCGCGATTGGCTGCTAGGGCGCAATCCATGGGGAACCTCAATGTTTTCCGGTATTCCGCAAGACGGCGAGTTTCCCGAAGACGTCCACCTGCCGACCGTTCAGATACTGAAGAAATTGGTCCCAGGCGGCCTGGTTGATGGTCCAATCGCTGCGAAGACTTACAACAGCCTGCGGGGTTTGCGTTTGAATCAACCCGATGAATTTGCTGAGTTTCAAACGACGGAAATCGTCTATCACGATGACGTGGGCGACTATTCAACGAATGAGCCAACCATGGACGGCACGGCCGATGCAATTCTGATGATGGCCTTGTGGAGCAGCATACCGGACCGGCAGTCGACACGGCTTCAGGCGGGTCAAACCGATGCTCGTTTGCTTTTTGAACAAGGCGCGATCACTCGCGGAGATCCAACGAAGAAAAAGTTGGCACTCGTTTTTACCGGCGATGAATTTGCTGACGGCGCTAACACCATCGCGCGGACACTCAAAGCGCGGGGGGTTCAAAGTTCGTTCTTTTTCACCGGACGCTTTTATCGAAACCCGAATTTCAGATCGGCTATCCGGCGGTTAAAGCAGGATGGACATTACTTAGGCGCGCACTCGGACGAACATTTGCTCTACTGCGATTGGGAGGAGCGCGACAAGTTGTTGGTCACTCGGGAGAAATTCAGGCAGGATTTGAATAAGAATTATGCAACGATGCGAGCGTTCGGCATTCAGAAAAATAGCGCTCCATTCTTCCTGCCGCCCTATGAGTGGTACAACCAGACCATCAGTGATTGGACCGGCCAATTGAACTTACGGCTGATTAATTTCACTCGCGGCACGCGCTCGCACGCTGACTACACCACTCCCGCAATGAAAAACTACGTCAGCAGCGAAACCATTCTTGAAAGCATCAAGAAGTATGAAGCGCAACAGCCCTCAGGACTCAACGGCTTCATCCTCTTGCTGCACGTTGGCGTTTCGCCGGATCGCACTGACAAATTCTACAATCGCCTGGATGAGCTGCTCGATTGGTTGAAGGCAAAAGGCTATCAACCGACACGCATAGACCACCTTCTAAATTGATCAACGTCACGCACGCGGTGAGCAACAAAAACGTCTTGCCCCAGTTGTGAATCCCGTAATTCGCTTGGCACGACTGCACGACCTGCTATACATTTCACTCTCGAACAGCACTGTATCTCACATCGTTTGTGCGCAGATCAATGTAGAGGTCTGCCATGTGTCTCAAGGCGACTTAAGAACATCTTTGAACGATGAGGTCACTCTTCACTATTTCACATTCGGCAAAATCGAGGTCAGTTGCCACCACGCGGTAGCGGGTGGGTCATATAAACGAATCATGAAAGACGCCACTAAACGTTCGATAATCCGCTGGATTCACATTGTCCTGGCCATTCCGATCGCGGGCTATGTCTATAGTCCCTTTGAAGAACTTCCAAACTACGCTCCCGTGGTCCGGTTTGTCTCTGTCCCTGTGCTCGTGCTTACGGGCTTCTGGATGTGGAAAGGCCCTGCTGTTCGACGACTTCTTTCGAGAATCGGAAAGACATGAAATCACCAAAATCCAAATCAGTTAAGCAAGCGACCCGAAAATCCGCTTCCCGGCTCGCTGACCAGCGCAACCGCGACCTGGTGGATTGGCGCGAAGAGACCCTGGAGCGGATGCGGACGTTGATCCTGGAGGCTGACCCCAAGATTATCGAGGAGCGGAAATGGAAGAAGCCGTCGAATGCGATGACCGGAGTACCGGTGTGGTCGCACAACGGGATCGTTTGCACCGGAGAAACCTACAATAAGGTTGTGAAGCTCACATTCGCCCAGGGAGCGAGCCTTCCGGACCCATCGCACCTCTTCAATTCCAGCCTGGCAGGGAACATGCGAAGGGCAATCGACATTCATGAAGGCGAGAAAGTCGATGCGCGCGCCTTCAAGACACTTATTAAAGCGGCGGTGGCCCGGAATGAACCGCCGGAGAAGAAAGACAAGGCAGGCGCGAAGGCCAAGCTAGATGCGAAGAAAGCCAGGCCGGCAAAACTTCTTTCAGGCGGCAATCCGCAAATCGCGAAGGCGGATGGCGACGCGCCGGTGCAGTCATACATCGCCGCGATGCCCGGCTGGACGCGCGATCTCGGAAAGCGTCTCGACGCGATCATCGTGCGAAACGCTCCTAACGTTCGTAAGGCGGTAAAGTGGAACTCGCCGTTTTACGGCATCGAAGGCCAGGGCTGGTTTCTGTCATTCCATGTCTTCACCCGCTACGTCAAAGTTACTTTCTTCGCCGGAGCCTCTTTGCGTCCCGTTCCCCCTGGTCGCACAGAGAAGAGCCAGGACGCGCGCTGGATCGACATCTACGAGGACGACAAGCTTGACGAGAAGCAAATGGCGAAGTGGGTGAAACAAGCCGCCGCTGTGCCCGGCTGGATCCCATAGTCGACTCTGCTTCGGTTTGGCGAGCGTCTCATTTGTCGTGCTGATGAAGTTTGCTGTGAGCGCGAAACCGCTTAGGACCCCACCACAACCAAAAGCCGGTGATTGTAAAAATCAGCAAAGCACTCCCGGTTATAGAGGTATAGATCAGTTTTATCTGGCCGTAGTTGGTCTTGAGTAGATAGTCGAGGATGGAACCGTCGTGGATGTTCTCGATGAGATCGGATCGGCGTCGTTCGATGTGCAACAGTTCTCCAGTAGTGCAATCAAGCTGGACTCCCCAATAGCCTTCGGAAAACACAAACTTAACCATTCCTTTGTCAGGTCTTATGTCGATCCTTTCAACTTCAAGTGAGAGATTCGGCGAGATCTGTTCTTTGACGACCTTGATCGCTCTTTCGTGCAAGAGGTGAATTGGCATCCAGTCTTGCTGGTTAGTCGATTTGCCCTCATACGATTCAGGCAGAATTATTCCTCCGCTGTGCTTTTTCCAGCCCAGCAGCAGGCCAGTACACGCGACAACAAAAAAGAGTACGAAGAGCAAACTGCCGGTTGTCCGGTGAATTTTCCTGGCCGTTCGCAGCAGATTTGCCTGACGTTTTCGTTGCACTGAATCCATCTCGGTTCAAGAACTTCGTTTCCGTGTTTGGCATGCATGTGTTGGGGTTCTCCGACGACGGTAACACCAAATCAAAAACGACGCTCCATAGTAGTAACTAAAGCGCCGCCTTCCCTTCCAAACTAATCGCGTGATAACGACTCGAGTTCCTTGGATGCCTCTTCAACGGTGCGCCTGGCTTCGTCGACTTTCGACTCCAAATCCTCTAGTTCCACTGCAACACTTCGCGCGCGTTGGGCCGCAATCTCCGACGCGGCCTCGGCTTTCTCCAGAGTCTTTTCCGCATCACGCCTGTGCTTCTCGGTCTTCTTCGCCTCTGCGTCCGCCTTTTTCTGTGCGGCGTCTAGGCTCTGCGCTTTGCCCAGGGCTTTAGCCAGTGCTTTCTTTGCATTCTCAAGTGAAACTTTTGCAGCAGCGATATTCGCCTTGCGCTTCTCAGTACCGCGACGTGAATCTTGATCGGTCTCAACCTTTGTTCGGGTGCTACTTGCGACGCTGCCGGACTTTCGTGCGGGCGTGAAGCGCGGAGGTTCCTTCTTCTTCTCCTTCGTTCCGGCGGCGGGAACGAAAGAAGAGAGTGACTCGAACCCCGGAGGATCAACGTCGTCGGTCAGTCGCCCCGGACGTGGAGCATCAGAGCGCGATGCATAGACCGACATCGCCTCCAGCGTAGTGGTGACGCGGTGGATGGTATCGGGAGATGGGCTGTGTCCTCCATCTCGCAGCAACGAAGTTGCCACACTTGAAAGGTGCGTAAGCGCTTCGCGTCGCGCGTCGAGGGCGATCCGCATGTCGGCGATTTTTCCTGACGATTGGGCTTTGTGGAAACGCTCACCTGACGCGATCAGCCGATCGAATTCCTCGCGATGATTCCAGTAAATCTGGTTCACGGCCCAGGCTGAGATCGACGGCTTTGCCAACGCCTTCACGCGCTCAGCATCTGCCTTCCCTTCACCACTTCCGCTTTTCTTTAGGCGCGCAGCCAGCGTGTTACGCGCGCTCGTGAACTCAGCCAACGGGAGACCGAACAACGCATCGACCTCATCGTCGATAGCATCGCCCCCAACCTTAGTCTTGCTGCCCTTCGACATTCCGCTCTCTTTCTCTGAGGAGTCGCAGTTCTATCTCACTAGTTCACAGTGGCATCTGGGAAAACCCGTCACTAGCCTGGTCTAAACAACAACACGCCTTCGCCGCCGCTGAATATGCCCGCCACACAACCAGTCATCAACGTCGCCAGGGTTGCAGCCAGCAAGGCTCGCAAGCCGAGGCTGGCAAGGTCGTCGCGACGTGAAGGAGCAAGAGCGGCAGTACCTCCGATAAAGATGGCCATGGCTGCTACGTGTGCGAACCCGCAAAGCGCATAACTCAGAATAACCACGCTCCGAGGATCCGTAATCTGTCCGCTGGAGATCAACTGGGCCAGATGGTTGTAGGAGAAGACCTCAGTCAGGATCACTCGCTCGCCCAACAAGCGCGCCGCTATTGGTACATCGCTCGATTGCACTCCCAGCAGATAGGCGAAAGGATAGAAACACCAGCCCAGAATTCTCACACACGAAAGCGGCTCGCTCATTCCGAACCACCCGCCTGCGGCGCCGAGGAACTTGTCGACCAGAGCGACGATTCCGAGGATCGCGATCAGCAGCGCTGAAACTCCCGCCGCCAGTTTCAGCCCGTCCATAGCTCCTTCGATAATCGAGCTGATCAGATTCTTTGAACGCGCCGACTCATCTTCGTGAGGAACTGCCGCGAGCGTCACAGGCGTTTCGGTTTCGGGGATGAGCAACTTGGAAACGACGACACAAGCAGGAATCGCCAAAACGGAAGCAGAGAGCAGATGCCCCGCTACCTGCGGAAATACTCCAGTTAGAAAGGCGACATAGACTCCGAGCGTGCTTGAAGCCACCGTAGCCATGCCAGTAGTCAACACCAGCAACAACTCCGAGCGCGTCATCTTTTCCAGGTACGGGCGGACCACGAGCGCCGATTCAATTCCCACAAAGATGTTCGCCGCGCTGGAGAGTGATTCTGCGCCGCTGATTTTCATCGTACGGTGGAAGAGCCGGGCGAAGAGCCGCACGAATACCTGCAGCACTCTGAGGTGATAGAGCATCGCCGTGAACGCTGCAAAGAAAATTACCACTGGAAGAACCTGAAAAACGAGGATGAAGCCAACCGATCCGGTCTCGCCGGGGCTTGCTGCAAGTGGTCCAAACAGAAACACCGAACCGCTTTTGGACGCGTTGAGCAAAACCAGCACGGCATCGTTCAGCCAGAGTAAGATCCGATGCGAACCAGGCAAACGAAAAATAATCAGCCCAATGAGAAGTTGCAGAGCTGCTCCCCACGCGATTGTCCTCCACGCAATCTTTCGTCGATTGCTGGAAAGCAACCAGGCGATTCCCGCGAAGATGACGAAACCCGCGACTGACACGGCGTGATGAATCATCTCTTTTTCGTCCTTTGTTTCTATTGCAGGGGCCGTAAGATACGAGATGAATGCGTTCGAGGCAATGGATTTATCTGCAAGGCGATTCCATGAGGGAACAGCGGCACAGTGTCCTATGCTGAATTCTCTGCTCCCCCTCTGCGTCTCTGCGCCTCTGTGTTGAGCAATCGGTAGCAACATTCACCACCAGACACAGAGGACACAAAGGTTGTGCTGAGGACTAAAAACTTGGTAGTGCTCCGTCAGTGTGTTACTGAGAGGATCTTGGCGATGAAGTCAGTACCGCCACGCGGTAGCGGGTGGGGTCCGGTGGATTGAGGATTGATGATTTCCGATTGCTGATTGCTCCTGGGGAAAGATCAATCATAAATCCGAGATCGACATTCAGCCGTCGGCTGACCCACCCGCTACCGCGCGGTGGTACTGACTTCATTAGCACGGAGGTTCTCTTTTCTCACCAACACGCTAGCGGAGCACTACTAAAAACATTGACAGCTTAACTTTTCCTGTCCTATCTTCCTGCCGTTCGATCCCAGGAAGCGGCTGTCTCCAGAGCTGCCTGACTCAGCGATTCAGCCAAACTCACAACCCGTTTCAGTTAACCGGTCGCACCAGGCTTAGCTGTCCCGAATGAAACCATAAAACTCCACGCCCCTGAAGTCTCATGTGTTTCCGTATTCACCTACGACCAGTTCAACTCGAACTTCACGTTTGAGGAGAAACTCATTATGTCTGAATCAGGAGACAACAAACTCATTGGGAACTTTCGCAAGTTGATCGACGAAGTCTCAGCCGATCCTGACTACAATCCGGGCGCTGACAACCTTAAGATTCCCGCGCTCGAAGCGAAATACACTGCGGGCGACTCGGCCGTCAGTTCGGTTAACGTGGCGCGCGCGCCGTACAAGCTCGCCGTTGTCGATCGCGAAAGCGCCTTCAAGAGCGTGCGTCCGATCGCGGTACGCTCGCGCAACTATATGAAGGCGTCGGGGGCGCCGAAGGGCGTGATTGCCAGTGCCGACACCTTCGTCCGCAAGTTGGGCGGCGGTCGCAAGACACCAAAGCCACCCGCCGGCCCTGCTGCTCCGGAGTCAGGTCCGGGGACACCAGGTTCTGGTCCCCCTGCAGGTGAGCCCAAGGGTCCGGCGGCGGCTCCGCGTCGCAGATGAGTTTTGAAAACCAGGTGGGCAACTTCGAGTCGTATATCGAGATCGTAAAAAACGTTTCGACCTACAACCCGAATGAAGCCGACCTCAAAGTAACGGCGCTGACTGCACTCGCGGCGAGTCTGACTACCAAGAGCAACAGTCAGCACCACCTGAGCAAGTCTGAACCAAGTCCGCGGCCAGCGCGACAAGATCGTGTACACGGACGAGGACTCAATCGTTAACACCGCGCTGCTGGTGAAGTCCTACGTTCAAAGTGCGTTGGGAACGAAGAGCCAGTTGTACAGGAAGATCAAGGGGTTGTTGTTCAACAGGCCTCGGCGGTAGCGGCGTGAGTAGCAAATCTCACGCCCGGAGTGCCGTAAAACGCGACCGAGAAGGGATTAACCGAACCGGCGTTCCATAAGACGCGACCGAGGTATCGGTTCGCACTTCCAGAGCGCCGGTTCACACGACCGAGGTGTCGGTTTACACGACCGAGGTGTCGGTTCACACGAGCGCGGTGCCCGTTCACACGATCAAGGTGCCGGTTCACACGACCGCGGAGCGGGTTCACACAAGTTCGGTGCGGGTTCACACGACCGCAGTGCCGGTTCGCGCGTGCGAGCGCGCCTTCACCCTTCCGGGCGCTTGGTTCCTAACTACCACCTTCCAAATCAGGAACTTGGGTGCTTGGCGAGAAAGGTGCGGATCTGCTCCACCACGCGCGCATCGGTCTTCGCATTTTTCAAATTGGCACCCTCTAGGTTGGCACCTTTCAAGTTGGCGCCCTTCAAGTTAGCTCCTGTTAAGTTGGCTCCTTCCAAGTTGGCTCCTTCCAAGTTGGCACCTTTTAGATTGGATTTTTCTAAGTTGGTCCGGCTGAGGTTAGCGCCTTTGAGGTTGGCTCTTGTCAGATTAGCCTGTTCGAGATTGGCCCATACGATATTCGCATTTTCAAGGCGAGCACCTTCCAGATTCGTTTCGACTAGAATACCGTGACTCAACGTCGCTGATCCGAGTTCGGCTGCTCTCATACTCGCCTTCGTCAGCTGGGCTCCATAAAGAGTAGTTTCGAAGAAATTTACTTTGTCCAGATCCGAAGACATCAGGTTTGCCTGCACGAAATCGTTCACTGGTAAATGTGCACCAGACAACTTAATAAAAGATAAGCTGGACAATACTAACCTGGCCTCGCCGCCGCGTTGCTCTTGAATTCGCTTCAGCCAAGTCCCGAAGGTCAAAGAATCTGGTTGCTCGACGACTGTTCTTCGGTCAACTGTTTCAGCGCAAATATTAATGGCAACAAGCAATGCTTCCTCCGCGTTCCTTGATTGGAACATCGCCTCTTTGAAGGTTGCAACTGGGAGTTGTTCCATCGGCATAGCGTGCCGTAGCATGAAATTGAAGACGCGTGAGAGCTGTAACTGCCAGCTTTCAAGTTTAGAACGGGAGCGCAACCGCACTTCGTCAAGCAAGAACCTATGCAGATATGTTGAGATGGCGCTGGGTCCGCAGATCTGGACCCAGTGTTTCAGCGCGTCGCGTTCGTCCCGAACCCTCGTCGGGACTGGAGGCGCGGCGTTCCAATTCACGACTCACCCTTTCCATAGCGCGGATGACACGGCGCGCGGCAAGATATTCACCAAAGCTCTTATGTGTAAAAACAAAAGTAGGATCGCCACTGAGCCGGTGACCATATTGACGAAAGAAAAAAGCGGCAAGCAAGCGCGTAACACCCGCTTCAGCTCCTTCCTTGAAAGCGTCTAACATCGCTCCGACTCCGCTAGTCTTGCAGTGTTCTTCGATCTCGCGGACGGTTGTCGTTCGGCCATCGCCATGCCAAGCGGCAAGGCCGATTTCTTCCAGCACGCGCGAAAAATGGTCCAGCGTCATGTGTCGGATCGGTCCGTAGGCACGATGTTTTTCATAGCCCCGTTCATGAACCGCGGTTACGAGGTCGGCGTAGATAGAGTTCAAATTAATGTCTTTAGTGAAATCCAGCTTTTCACGTGTAAAGCTTAGGGCTACCAAATAGTTGAGCAACGGCTGAGCAGTGATCTCGGCAAGATCGTCGCGGTCCAGCTCCTTCGGCAAGGAGTCAAAATTCTTCCCCGTAAGCACGCCATAGTTTTTCCACCATTCCTGGCGCGCATCCCTTAGCAGGAGTTTGGTGGGATCTTCATGTTCGATCTTGTCTAGGATGACAACATCATTCTCATACTTGGCGGAAACGGGAGTGAAGTAAGGCCACAAATTTAGAATCTGACGAGGCCGTCGAAATTCTGATTCATTCTCCTGAACCACCAGTTCCCGACCGCTAAGAAGCACCCGTAATCTTACGGATTGTTGATTTTTCCGTTCGACGGTTTTCTCAACTTCGCGCACAAACCCCCTCGCGGCCTCGGCGGCGGCTTTTCCCTGACTTGCGAGTTCATCAAGACCGTCGAAGATAATTAATAGGTTCGGGTCGGGCGATTCAGGGTCGAGCGGATTAGTAAGCAACACTCCCTCATCACGGACGAAGCGACCAACTTCTTCAACCAGGTCTTTTGACGCGTCGATCAAATGGAGTGGAACAAACAGGACATGGGTCTTGGAGGTGCTCTTAGCAATACCCGCCGCGAAGACACGAGCAAATGATGACTTTCCGCTGCCGGGACCGCCGCTAATAACGCGAATGGCATCTTGCGGATCGGCACTGTCAACCCAGCTTGCCAGTTCATCTTGCAAAGCGATTACAACATGCCGGCGCTTTTGCCTTTCATGTAGCAATGCTTCCGCTGCCTGTTCGTTGCGAGGCCTTTCTCTCGAATACCAAGCGTTCAGCGGAACAAATATTTGGCTCAGACTAAAGGGCTCATCGAATACCGGTTCCTGGATTCTTCGTTCGAGCAGCGCTGAGTATTGAGCCCACGCCCATTCTCGATCACCCGCCTTTGTAAACGGAGTGTTGAGCGCCTCAAGCAAAGGGCCATACGACTTTGAATTACGCCGCCACTCCTGATTGAGCGCGTAAACAAAGTAGCTTGGCAGTCGGCCAACGATAGCATCCGCTGCCGATTCCTCGATTCGAAGCCCCTTCAGCCAGCTAGACAACAGTCCTTTGAAGCTTTCGACGATTGGTAACTCGCCAGGTCGATGCAAGAACTTTTGATCGATGCTCATGTCCTCCGCCTCGATCGACAGATCGAGACTGTCAACCAATTCATTCGCATCTGCCAAGGCCGTATCTGTAAACTGGCTGGCGCTATCGCCAACCAATTCGAAAACTGCGGTGGTTAATGAACGGCGAATCAAGAGAAATACCAATTCACCCGGCTCGGTTGTTAGCCCGAGAGCTGAGAGCGCTTCGACGGCATCGCTGCCTAGTTCTGCCCACTTTCCGGTCGCGGTGTGACCAATGCCTTTGGCTAACGCCTTGAAAAGATCTTTAAAGTCAGCCTTCACGGGTTTGTGAAGGACCGACACGGGCTTCTTAACTTTCAATTTCGGAGAGAGGGATGATTTCGACCTGGGCATGAGTCGCTCCTTTAGCGGTGCGTTTTTATTGGGCGCTGGTAAGCTTCGAGTGGACCAGCGAGACGTGTGTGAAACAGTTAAGACTGAGCCTACCGAATGATAAATGCAAAGTCGCCCTCGCACAATCAATCGCATCAGTGAGTAGTCTCCTAATTTCAGTTTTCTCTGCGTCTTCTCAGCGGCCTCTGCGTCTCTGCGTTGAATCTTCCTCGCAATAGCACTCACCGCCAAGGCGCAGTGGAACGCAGAGATGGCGCAGAGAATTTCAAATTAGGGCAATAACACACCTTTGATCCGGTCGCTAACGCTCCCGGTTCTGACTTCTTTGTCACTGAGCTTTTGGTTTCTCGACAGTCGTACCGACGCCTTGTTTTGCTGGCACGAAGACTGTGGCTGTCCACGTTTCTCTTGTCTTTCACAATCATTACTTTGCCCGCCATGAAATGGCTCATGTTCCTGGGATTCCTGGGTCTCGGCATACTGGCGCTGCGCGGCGTGCGGTGGGCATATATTGCGTACATCGTGCTTGGCCTGCTTTATTTTCCGGTTAGCGTCGGGTTTCGGTTAGATCCCCAACCGTGCGAAACCGCCCTCAGCATTCCGTTGGCCCTTCACTCTCTTACCAACTATGCGCACATCGTGCTGCTTCTCTGGTTCTTTCTCATGACCAGCGCGCAATTCCGCATGTCGCATTGGAAGGGTTTCGCCTGGGCGGGGCTTATCAGCATTACCATGGGCGTACTGGTGGAACTGGCCCAGGGCATTACTGGTCGCGGTCACTGTCGCTTGCGAGATTTGATTCCGGACGCGACAGGAATCTCGTTAGGAGCTGGGCTTGTCTATTTGTGGCAGAGGATAAGAAGTAGATCGGCACATGCATCCACCGAATAAGCCGGTTACTCAAGTTCAAATAACGCTTCGCCAATCCTCCGCTAAACGTCACGTGTTCCAATTTCCAGTAGTGCTCCGCTAGCGTGTTGGTGAGAAAAGAGAACCTCCGTGCTAATGAAGTCAGTACCACCGCGCGGTAGTGGGTGGGTCAGCCCACTGCTGAATGTCGATCTCGGATTTATGATTGATCTTTCCCCAGGAGCAATCATTAATCGGAAATCATCAATCCTCAATCCACAGGACCCACCCGCTACCGCGGTGTGGTACTGACCTCATCGCCAAGATCCTCTCAGCAACACACTGACGGAGCACTACCCTATTTCCGCTGAGCTTGGTTACCAAAATCTTGTCTTGAGTGAACAAGCGGGTGTATACACCTTTCCATCTACGAAAGGACTTGCCTGATGCGAAAAGCTTTCTTCATACTGTTGTTGATTCCTCTGCTTATCGGCGCCCAGGAAGTTAAGAAACCCGACCCCTGGATTCCGCTAAAATATTTTATCGGCTCATGGAAAGGAACAGGCAGAGGTGAGCCTGGGGTCTCCCAGGTTGAGCGCACTTACAAATCAATTCTCAATGGCAAGTTCATTCAGGTTAATCACACTTCGATTTATGCTCCTCAAGAGAAGAACCCAAAAGGCGAGAGGCACGAAGACCTCGGGTTCTTCAGCTACGACCGCGCCAGAAAACTGTTTGTCCTGCGGCAATTTCATGTCGAGGGGTTTGTAAATCAGTTCAAGGCTGAAACGGTTTCAGCTGATGGAAAGCTAATGATATTCATCTCGGAATCCCTGGAGAATATTCCATCGGGGTACCGGGCGAAAGAGACTTACAAGATTCTGAATGAGAATGAATTCACGGAAACGTTTGAGATAGCGGCGCCCGGCAAAGAATTTACGGTCTATTCAGAAAATCATTTTACCCGCCTTAAAGTAACCCGGATAATTTTCTGAGACCAGTAACGACCTTTCGTTTTCTTTTCCAGAAAGGCGTGTTATTTTTGGTGCGAATTTCCCCCATTTAGCACCCCCCTTAATTTGTCACCGTAACAGATCGTCTCAGTCGATTCCGAACAATCGCCTGAAAAGGAGCGGTATGTTATCGAACTCTCGATTCTTCATCCGAAACCTCCTTATCGTTCTTGGCTTCACTGTGGCCTGGATTGTTGTGACAGCGAGTGCTGCTATTGAGGACAAGGACCACCAGAAACTTAACAGTGCGGCAACCCGCGCCGAGGGATTGGCGGCGTGGGAGCAAGTCTATTCGGTTTTGATTTCGCCTCGCTGCATCAATTGTCACACGGCGACAAATTATCCTCAGCAGGGTGACGACCGCCATCGCCATTTTGCCAACGTCGTCCGCGGCGGTGTCGCAGGCAAAGGGGTACCCGCACTGAATTGTGTCAGCTGTCATCAGCATGTTAATGCCGACAGCACTGGCGTGCCCGGTGGACCCAATTGGCATTTGGCGCCTCTGTCGATGAAATGGCAGGACACAAACGATCGACCTTTATCGAGTGCGGCAGTTTGTCGAGCTGTGACTGACCGGTCGCGAAACGAGAACATGGATGGACCAGCCCTCTTAAAGCATCACGAGGACGCTCCGCTCGTTCTGTGGGCCTGGAATCCGGGACTCAGGCCGGACGGAACGATACGAACCGTGCCGCCGCTGACGCATGCTCAGTTTGTTAGCGCCACTCGCACGTGGGTGGAAGCCGGGACTCCATGCCCGCGCACCAGATAGGAGACAAGCCATGGCAACTTATCAACTTGATGTGAATGGCCAGTCGAAAAAAGTAGACGTTGATCCAGGAACGCCGCTGCTTTGGGTCTTGCGCGAAGAGCTGAAGATGACCGGGACGAAATATGGCTGCGGCATCAGTGCCTGTGGCGCCTGCACCGTGCACGTTGACGGCGTCGCCACCCGGTCTTGCGTCGTTCCCGTTTCGCTGATTGGCAATCGGAGGATAACTACTATTGAAGCGATCGCGCTGGATCCGGTAGGCCGCGTGGTGCAGGATGCCTGGGTGGAAAAAGACGTGGTCCAGTGTGGTTACTGCCAGAGTGGGCAAATCATGAGCGCGGTCGCGCTGCTGAAAGCCACGCCGAAACCTACCGAGCAGAACATTGAAGAGTCGATGGGTGGCAATCTTTGCCGCTGTGCGACGTACGTACGAATTCGCGAAGCGATCAAGAGCGCGTCTCAACAATTGACGTAGAGAAAGCGGGTGTCTCCTTTGCGAACCTTTGCGTCTTAGCATCGCGGCCTTTGCGTTCTGTCTGGAGTTTTACCGCAAAGACCGCAAAGGGTTGCGAAGGGCCGCAGAGGTCAAACGTCATCCTGACAGTCGGGCCACTGCCCCAGGTACCAGGTCGGTTTTCGAATCACCGACAGGAGAACGAACGATGCGAGCAGCTATGACAAAGACGGATGATTTGCATCTGAACCGGCGAAGTTTCTTATGCGCCTCAACGGCGGCCGCGGGCGGATTATTGGTTTCGCTCTATCTGGATTTTCCAGTATTCGCGCAGGAAGGAAGACCGGCGCCCCCGCCAAAAGTCTACCCACCCGATGCATTCGTTCGCATTGAGCCCAATGGAAAGATTTTCATAACTGTAAATCGTCTCGAGTTTGGCCAGGGCGTGCAAACTTCGCTGCCGATGGTGCTGGCAGACGAACTGGATGCAGATTGGTCGCACGTGGTCCCTGAACTCGCGCCGGCCGCAGAGGTTTACAAGGATCCGCTTTTTGGAATTCAGATGGTGGGTGGCTCCGGCTCGATCTCACATTCATTCCAGCAATATCGCGAGCTGGGAGCCAAAACGCGCGCCATGTTGATTGCCACCGCCGCCGATCGTTGGAAAGTTTCGGCCGCCGATTGTCGTGCCGAAAACAGTGTCGTGTATGGTCCAGCCGGAAAATCGGCGCGCTATGCAGAGCTTGCAGAGCGCGCGGCCCGCCAACCGGTGCCCAATACGGTTCGGCTGAAGAATCCGTCTGAGTTTCGTCTCATTGGAAAGAAAGTGCCGCGACTTGATAGCAGGGCGAAATGTGACGGCTCGCAAAAGTTCGGACTTGATCTCGATCTGCCCGGAATGAAGATCGCCGTAGTGGCCCACCCGCCAGTGTTCGGCGGTCGCGTGAAGAGCGTTGATGACAAGGAAGCTCGACGCTTGTCTGGTGTGAAAGACATCTTTGAAATTCCCCTCGCGAAGGGAACGGGTGTGGCTGTGGTTGCCGATAGATTCTGGACTGCAAAGCAGGCGCGCGATCGTTTGCAGATCGAATGGGACTTGTCTGGTATCGAACTCGCCGACAGCTCGCAACTCTGGACCAAATTTAAGGAGATGGCTCGCACGCCGGGCAACGTAGCGGTGGCGCGCGGCGATGATAAAGCGATGAGTCGGACGCCCGCCGCGAGGCGAATTGTAGCCGAGTATGAATTCCCTTACCTGGCTCACACACCGATGGAGCCCCTGAATGCCACAGTCCGTTTCAAAGGCGACAAGGCCGAAGCATGGGTCCCTTCTCAATTTCAGACGCTGGACCAGATGGCAATTGCGCAAGCGCTGGGACTGAAACCCGAGCAGGTTACTTTTCACACTGAGTATGCCGGCGGTGGTTTCGGCCGGCGGGCCACGATCGATTCACATGTGCCGCTGGAAGCGGCGCTGATCGCTAAACGTTTTCGCGACACTCCGATAAAACTCGTCTGGCCTCGCGAGGACGACGTGCGCGGTGGTTATTATCGGCCAATGCATGCGCATCGCGTCGAGATAGGTATTGGTGCGGATGGAATGCCATCTGCCTGGCGTCACGTAGTCGTCGGACAATCGCTGGTTGTCGGAACTCCGTTTGCCGCAATGATGATTAAGGACGGCGTAGACAAGACTGCCGTTGAAGGCGTGGAGGACACTCACTACAACCTTCCGAATTTCCATGTGTCGGCACACCATCCGACGATTAATGTACCGGTCTTATGGTGGCGTTCAGTTGGCCACACTCATACCGCCTTCGTAATGGAGACTCTGATTGACGAGTTGGCGTCGCGTGCGAAAATGGATCCAATCGCTTACCGGCGAAAGCTCTTGAAACCCGAGGCGAAGAAGTTACGCACAGTGTTGGATCTGCTGGATGGGAAAAGCGCTGCGTGGCGAAAGAATCTGCCGAAGGGACATGCCGCGGGAATTTCCTGTCACGAAAGCTTTGATACTGCTGTTGCTTGCGCAGTTGAGGTCTCGATCGAAAACAAGCGGCCGAAGATTCATCGAGCCACGCTTGCCGTTAACTGTGGACTAGCCGTGAATCCGCTATCGATCGAGAGTCAGTTTCAAGGCGGGATTGGTTTCGGTCTCAATCAAATGATGGCCCAGGGCGCCATTACATTGAAAGACGGACGCGTGGAACAAAGCAACTTTGATGGCTTCACGCCCGCTTACATTGGCGACACGCCAGTTACCGTTGATGTGCACATTGTACCGAGCAGCGACCCACCCACTGGCTGCGGCGAACCACCGGTGCCAGTGATCTCGCCTGCCGTAGCAAATGCCCTGACCAGGCTGACCGGCAAGCGCTACCGCAACCTGCCGCTTGTCTCCGTCTAGTCGTCACACACAAGACGTGTCTGTAAAGCTGCGACCGCGGAGATGTCTTGGCGCGGCCAACAACCGCGTTCTTAAAATCCAAGAAATTGGGAATCATCCAAATTTTCCTCTGCTCCGGACTGGCCTCCACCTCTCTGGCTCTTTTAATACAATACTTTCGATTGACCCTGTTGAAAGGAATGTAAGTTGCTGAATGCTACGAGAATCTCGCGCGGGTGATTGACCGGGTACAAGTACGGATGGCAAGTCCGATTTTTTGACTACAGCGTTTCCTCTGGATGTGAGGTCCATTTTGAGATGTAAGCTGATCGCAAGTCTGCTGTTCCTTTTGTTGCCTGTCGCCGCTGTGGCTCAGAACTCAGGTCCCGACCTGAGTCTCAAGGATATTAAAGGACGTCAACTTCGCCTCAGCGATTACCGAGGAAAGGTTGTTCTGATTAATTTTTGGGCCACCTGGTGCCCTCCCTGTCGCGCGGAGGTCCCGTACCTGGTGAAACTACAACGCAATTACCGAGGCCACGGTTTGCGGGTGATCGGCATCACAAGTCCGCCGCAGACACTCGTTGAAGTAAGCCGGTTCGTGCGAAAAGCAAAAATCAATTACCCGATTGCGCTCGGAACTCAACAGACCAAGGCGCTATATACGTCCAGCAAATCACTGCCTGTGACGATCGTGATTGGTAGAGACGGAAGTGTTCAAGACATCATTGAAGAAATCCTGTTGCCGGAAGAATTTGAACAGAAGATAAAACCGCTGCTGCATAAACCTGTGGGCCTGCATAATGATTCTCGAGGACCCCTTAACCGCACGCTTAGGAGAATTTAGATGAGAAAGTCACTAGTCTTAACTTTAGCAATGTTCTTCGTTGTTGGGATGAGCGCAATTGGCGTTTCAGCAACTACCAAGAAAGTTACCATCCGCGTTGAAGGCATGAAATGCGGCAACTGTTCGGGTTCAGTGAAGAAGGCTTTGAAAGCCACCGCGGGTGTGGAGACGGTAGAAGTTAACCATGAGACACAGGAAGCCGTGGTTGAATACGACGATGAGAAGGTTACGGAAGCCAAACTTCGCGAAGTCATAAATTCCACCGGCTTCAAAGCCGTGAACGAGTAACTTCCTATCTGTCCTTAATCGAGAGGCCGGGGTTTTGATCCACGACGCGGCAACGCTGGGTGGTGAACCGGCCTCTATCGATTTAGTGATCATCTAATGTTGGGATGCTCCTCACCTCAACAACCAGCACCGTTGATCCCGCATTTGTTCATGCTTATCTCTCGTTACGGTTACGAGAAGTCTATCTGGGATATGGGGGGAATTCGGTGGAAGGCCAGCGGGACGTCCACAAATTACTTGCGGTGTCAGGGGTGCGGCCAGCGCAGTTGGCACACGACTTATCGGAAGACACCGAGCACTTGAACTGAAAGCGCGACGTTGGAAATGGTAATGAAAACTCTTTCACGAACCCTGGGGCTGAGTCCGTGGTTATCTCTGGCGGTACCGCTTTTATTGTTAGTCAACCTGCAGGCACTGGGCTATTCGGCACCTGGCCTTTTTTGTATGGCGGTTGACTCTGGCGGCAAAGAACTCATTTGTGGGCCAGACTACACCCACACCCGGTGTAAAGGCTTTCCAGGTATTGGGGCTTTGTGCCTGGGCGACGCCACTCGTAGTTAGCGGAGCGGAGATGTTACGGGGGCAGAACCACTTGGGCTGCTACCGTCGCATCGTCGGTTTCAGCGAGTTGCTCGTTGGCTTCGCAGTGCTATTGGTTTCTCTTCCACTCAATATGTGTTCATGAAAGCGATGGGCGCGCGCTGGTTGCCCTCCACATGAACAAACTATTCATTATCATCAAGCGTGAATTCTTACACCCATCAATGTCCGCTGGGATCTGAGAGAGGCGTGGTGGTAGGACCCACGAAACTCCCGCGGACGGTAAGCGGTGCAGGCGGCCAATTCGTGGTCTTTCCCGACTCGGCATTCGTACACTTCGCCAGTTCGACGACGAAGCGGCCGCCGAGTTCGTTGGTTCCGGCGCGCGCGGTAGTGCGAATAAGGCCGATGGCGCCAGCCGCGGGTCTGCAGTTTAGTCTCAGGTGTCGGCCGCCTAGAGCCAGCGGGAACACGAGGTGCGTCGCCGGAGTGATGCGCCCTTCGGCGTCAGTCTCAATAAGGAAGTCCCAGTCATCAGCTCTCAGCTCGATTCGGTCGGGTCCGACGCTCGCGATCCGAGCGCCACGGTTCGTGTGATCAAAACGCAGCAGGCTGGGGGTACCGTCCATCTTACGCACGACCCAATCCGGGAGGATCCCGCCGAGAGGCCGGGCCATGCGAGGCACGCCGACGCGCACCTCAAACGACGGACCTCGTGACGTGTCGAGCACGCTCTCGGCGAGCGGCTCGTCTGATTCGTCCGGTCGCGTTACAAGCCAGACGAGGCAGGCTACGACAGCAACCAACGCCAGCGCGATGATGATCAGCGACCTCTTGATAAACTTCTTCATGTGACCCAAGATCACCGCAGATGGTGAGGGTGGTCAAGCGACTAGAGGGTTATAGCTTGCGTTCTGCTTCATCAGGAGTAATGAGGTCAGTACCACCATGCAGTTGCGGGTGGGTCATCGTACAGCACAGGCAGAAGTCAGAACCGGGAGCGTTAGCGACCGGATGCTTGAGTCAACCTGGCACTCGTGATGGCCCATGCCCCACTGCAAGGCTAATTGCACTTTGAATGTTCCCGGTCGCTACCCCCGCTCTTCGGGGTTCTGTATTCATCGCTCCACATAGAGGCACATGCGTCCACCCACTAACGCGGACAATTTCGATGGGTTGATGAAACTCGTACCGAGAATCATCTTGTTGCTCTTTGTGGTGTGCACTGTCTTTAGCGGATGTGCACGCCAGAATGCGGAAACACCAAATGCGAATGGATCGGACCCGCCGGTCGTCAGGTCGACACGATTTACGACAGTGCGAGTAGATGTTCGAACTCACCAGCTTGAACTTTTTCTACGAGATGAAACGGGACGCACCTTCAAACGGTTCGACCAACTTTCAACCTGGCTCGCAGGCAGAAACCAAAAGCTCCGCTTTGCCATGAACGCCGGGATGTACCGGCCAGATTTCTCACCGGTGGGGCTCTTCGTGGCGGACGGCAAGGAGATCTCTCCGCTCAATGTTGCCAGCGGCTCGGGCAACTTCTTTCTTAAGCCCAACGGCGTGTTCTTCGTTTCCGCATCCGGCCCCCGAATTGTAGAGACGACGCAGTATCCTGCGCTTGGTCAAGGAGTGCGACTGGCGACTCAATCGGGTCCACTGCTACTCCAAAACGGCGTTGTTAATTCATCGTTCGACCCTGCTTCGACCTCGCGGGTCGTGCGCAATGGAGTCGGCATCTCTGGGGACACCGTCGTGTTCGTGATCAGCGAAGAACCGGTTAGTTTCTACGAATTCGCCGTCTTCTTCCGCGACGACTTGAAATGCCAGGACGCGCTTTATCTGGATGGTTTCGTGTCGAGCTTGTATTCCGAGAGTCTGGGGCGGAACGATTCCAGGGCCGACTTGGGACCGATCATCGCAGTTGTCCGGTAGACCGAACACTCTCGAGCGGCTATGAGCTCAGTACCACCACGCGGTAGCGGGTGGGTCCAAGGCAATCTTCCGCGCGTTTCATTACCCAAAAACAGAGCAACCGGACGAGGTTGAGGCCTCATCCGGTTGTCCTAACACGCTTCCTGTCTGTTGTCAGTTAGTAAGCTTCGGTTTCACTTTCTGCGCGCAAATTGTTAGTGACGGAAAACGCGCCGGACACTCCCCTTGCCGCCATGTAGGCGAGTTGCTTATCCATTTTGTTACTTACGACGCCTTCAAGGGTTATGTGACCGCGATTCACGATGATGTGAATTGAAGGATTCGCTCCCATCGCATAACGGTAAAGACCGCCGGAACGAAACACCGCCCGATAAGTTCGCGCGCGGATGGAATCGTCGAAAGGAGAAAGCGGCAACACCTCGATGTTGTTAACCACATTCTGCACCCCGGCAATCTTTGCTACTCGTCGGCCGGCGTCGCTGCGAAGCGTGGGTCGCGTAACCTGCCCGTAAAGCGTCACCGTACTGCCTTCAACCTTATAGGCAAGATTGTCGAAGACACCGTAGTACGGCATCGTCACCAATTGACGACGCACTTGTTTGCCGACCGCCTGGTCGTTGTTTGCTTCCACCGTATCAACGGCGAATACCGAAGTCGCCAACACCAGCATTGCGGCGAATGTAATAAGTTTGTGTTTAATCGTGATCATTTTTCTGCTAACCCTTCCTTGATCTAAATCTGTAATTTTCGTCCTTACTTATGTAAAGACTTAGAGGTATGAACAGCCCTCAAAGTTGCTCCCGGATCTGTATTTGGAGCTCCAGGATTGAGTGTTATCGGAAGGCACATTGTTGTTTGGAGAGACAGCCGCCTGTATCAAGACTCAAGCGTGGCTATGAGGTCGAGCAGTGTGACCCACCCGCTACCGCGTGGTGGTACTGACTTCATTGCCAACGGGCCTCGCGAAACGATGGTTGAACAATTAGCGAGTTCTAACTTTCCAATCTTCAACTGGTCTCCTTAGGTTTACGGTCTTGTTAACAGGGCCGTGGTGTTGTAGGTCAGTGCGACGCTATGAGGTCAGCACCACACCGCGGTAGCGGGTGGGTCAGTCGACTGCAATCTGCAACATGCGATTACTCAACAGAAGTAGGCATTACCTCGCCACAAGATTTTTTTGAATCTTTATCACGCAGAAAATCTCAACCGACGATTTGCGCTACAATCCCACCTCACAGCGGGAGGAAAATAACTTCGCAGATGGAGGTGAAGGTAGCGGCAAACGATCACTGGACAAAGAATTGGCTGGAACCGCGACGCTTGCTCATCGCCGCGGCGATTTTCCATTTGTTCGTCACTGCCGGCATCTTCGCACTGGGACGTTATGGCGTTGTCCCCGGCACGATTGATGAAAACGGCATCCTCGCCTTCGCGTCAGATGGAACGAAGATCCGCCTCGAGGCCATTCAACTTACCGATAAGTTGATGAGCAACGGAATTCGCGACTGGCTTAACGCGTCTTCCCCTTTTCACGTAAAACTTCATTCAATTGCTTTTGCGATACTCGGACCGCTTTTCGGATCCAACATCATCAGCGCCGAACTCTTTAACCTCGTTTCCTACCTGGCGATTCTGGCGCTCACCTTCCATCTCGGCCGGGAAGTCTTCAACCGGCGCGTTGGTCTGGTGAGCGCAGCAGTCGTGGCAGTGTGGCCATCATTTTTGTTGCATACCACTCAACTATTAAGAGACCCACTGTTCGTCGCGGGAATGTTGGCTTTCATTTTGGTAAACGTGCGTTTGATTTCGCGAGATTGTCCATGGCGCAGCGCGCTGCTGTCTGCGGTGGCCGGCGCATTCGCAGCTGTCGTGGTGTGGCTCGCGCGCGACTCGATGCGGGAAGTCTTGTTCGCGACTGCGTTGCTTCCGTTAGTGCTGTGGGTGGTTCGACAGCTTGCGCGGAAATGGTTTTCAGTCGAGTCGGACTTAGGAACCCGGGGATGGCGCGCCGGAGTTCCCTCCCTGATTGGAATCGCATTGCTGATTGGCCTAACCGTCGGCGTCACTCGGATAATCCCAAAGTTTAATAGATCACCCGGAAGTGAGTTTGTAGTTGCCGGCGCCAGCCAGGACAGTGTTTGGCGCAATGAACGCCGGAAAAAGCGAGATAGACTTCTCGATCAGCCGACGCCCAGCCGGAATCCATGGTCGCGATTCGTCTCGCGTATCGGGAAACTAAGACAGGGTTTTGTGCTGGAGTTTTCCGACGCTGGTTCGAATATCGATAGCCACGTTCAGATAGAAAGCTCAGCTGATCTTATCCGTTATCTGCCGCGCGCAACTGTGGTGGGCTTCTTCGCACCCTTCCCTAACATGTGGCTGACGGCGGGCACGCGGGTCAGCCGAGGTGGGAGACTCCTCAGCGGAGCGGAGATGCTGGCGACGTACTTGATCGAAGTCTTCGCCATCATTGGACTGTGGAGCGGCAGGCGTCGGGAGTCGGCGTGGTTTTTGGGGTTGGTCACGATTATGGGTGTGTTGTCGCTGGGTTTCGTAGTGATTAATATCGGAGCGCTTTATCGCCTGCGATATGTCTTTGTGATCCTGCTGATTATTCTCGCCAGCGAAGGTGCAAGGTTTATGTTTGAGTTGATTAAGAAAAGGAAACTGCCTGGAGGAAAACTGCAAACAGGGCAACTGTGACACGCTTGAGTGGCAGGAGATCCTTCGACTGAACTTACCTCGAGATTCTCCGCACAAACTCTTTGCATCCCAGTCAGGCTATTACTGAGCGCGGGCGTCCCGCCCGCAACGCGCTGTCAGGCGCGCTGATGCTCCTATAAGCACTGTTCGCGCTGCGCGCTCATTGCGGGCGGGACGCCCGCGGTCCCAGTCATCACCAAACTTTGAGGCAAAGCTCCGCACAAGAGAGTTGGAAAAGCGCCTTCTCAATTCACTTTCTTCCACCATGACCACGGTCTCTCAAAATTCTCCTCCCCAGCTCGAAACTCAAGGCGAGGACCACTCGATCTGGCGGCGCTTCCGCAAGAATATCTCCACCAGTGTCGCCGGCTCCGGCTTGTCTTTGGCGATCAAGCTCGGACAAACGCTGCTGCTGACCAGAGTGCTCAAGATTGACGACTACGCGCGCGTGTTGCTGGTCCTTAACTTCTTCGTCTTTCTGGATTCGTTCTTCGGACTTCGCGTGAGCGATGTCATGTTTCGCTTCTTTCCTATGTTGAAGCAACAAGGCGAAGAGCGCGCGCTCAAGGGACTGCTCCTCTTCTGTTCCGGAATTTGTTTGGCGTCTGGTGTGATTATCTACGGCGCGATTCTCATCTTCTCACCGTGGGCCGATCGCTTTTATCCGGGCCTTCATCTGGCGCCACTCCTGAAGATCTATGGCTGCACCATCTTGTTCACATCATTTAGCGGCATCTATGAACCGGTACTGCGGATTTATGATCGGTTCACTTCGGTTGTGGCGCCGCAGGTGTGTGGCGGTCTAGTTACGCTTGCGCTTCTTTGCGTCTATTTCTGGACCAGAACCGGGGCCGAGGCTTCCAATGGATACAGTGTCGAGGTTATCGTCGCGGCGTTTGCAGCCGGCGCGCTGATTCAGAGTGTCTTTCCGTTGTTGCTGACCCTGAGCCTCGTGAAACAGGTGTTGTCAGCTGCAAAAATAAAAGAGGCCTTGCAAGCGTTGGCGGCGCATCGTCGGGCGATACGAGCGTGCCTGATGAATAGTAACCTTTCGGGGTACTTGAAGTTTGCGATCTCGCCGGGCGACATATTCCTTCTGGGTTTGTTTTCCACTCCCGCACAGCTCGCCTGGTATGGTCTCGCAAAGCAACTGACTGCGCCGCTGGCGTTTCTGCAAACGAATATTCAAACGGTCGTTACTCCGGAAATCTCAGCTCTCGTTGCCGGTCGGAAGTTTGCCCAATTGAAACGTCTGCTCGCTCAATACCTTAAGTTCACATTTGCACTCGGCAGTTTCCTACTGGTCGGCGTGGTCCTGCTGGGACGGATCTTCATCGTGAACATGCTGCCCGCTGAATACGCAGCGGCACTGCCGGTGTTCTACTTACTTTCCGTTGCAGCGTGGTTGATGTTGGTGATGCTGGTGTTTCGTCCGCTGGCGTTGAATCTGGATCTGCTGCGTTGGCACAACCTGGTGCTGCTGGCGAGTACTGCCATAGTCATCCTCTTCATTGTCGTCGGCAGGTTGAATGCTATGACGATGGCTTACATTCAGTTGGCTGAGGTGTTGATACTTCGTTCTCTTTTTGGGGTTATCATAACGAGACGACTAAGACGGCTGGCGGGTGAAAACTAGCATTGCGCATCCATCATTTTTATCCGCGAACTAAAAATATTGGCGACCACTTTGTCCAGCGAGGCATCGAGCGCGTGGTCCGTCGCCTCCGGCCGCAAGCGAGCTTTGAGCTCTTCGATGTAAACAGCCGGGGAAGTTCAAAGAGCGACTATGGTCTCACCCATGAGGCTGTGGCACGAGCTAACAGTGGAGCTGATCTGATTATCATTGGCGGCTCGAATCTTTACGAAGGTAGTTATCGCTGGCCCTGGGGCGTCCATCTTGAAACAGGCGCGCTTGAGAAGCTGCAAATACCGCTGGTGTTACTGGGTATCGGTGCGG
Source organism: Pyrinomonadaceae bacterium (assembly GCA_963724185.1). GTDB lineage: Bacteria > Acidobacteriota > Blastocatellia > Pyrinomonadales > Pyrinomonadaceae > PSRF01. The sequence goes on from CAVRTN010000005.1 coordinate 269,189, forward strand.
GATCAGGTTTCCACTCGCCTTTGCATCGGCCTTCCAGCCAAGCCATCAAAGAAATAAAACTACTCAACGACTACGCCAGTCTCTCAGGCGCTCGCGACGTGGTCACTCTCGATTGGCTGCATCAACTGGGAATTACGAAAGCAAAACTGACCGGGGATCCGGCAACTTTCCTTTTCAACGAACCTCTGCGAAAGCTGCCTGACGGGCACATCCTGATTGTGGCGCCACCTCGCCGTTTCTGGAGTAGCAAACGGCAATTCTGGACAGTGCGCAGGCAGGGACGCGAAATGTTCCGCGGTCTGGTGTCTGTAGCCAGGACGCTGCTCGCTGCGGGCGAACGAGTAGTTGTCGTCTGCAATGATCCGGCGGACTTGCCGGTCGCCAATTCACTGTTTGGAAGTGTGGTCGAGACTGTTGTTTGTCCGGAAACGCCGGAAGAATACTTTTCACTCTTGTCGGAGGCCCGAGCCGCAGTTAGCGGACGTCTTCATACGGCGGTGGTGGCGTTTTCTATGGGCCTCCCTTTCGTGCTACTAAACGTAGATCAGCGCACTGAGGGATTCATCAAAACCTATCAACTCGAGCGCTGGTCGCTTGTGCCTTCCACGGATTGTTTTGAAAATGACCTGCAGCGCCTGACGGCGGATCTGTTAAACGACTTAACGTCTGCATCCTGGATGTCCTTTATTAAACGCAGAGATGAAAGAAGCGCAGAATGCCTGAAACTGCTTGGGGAGGCATTGCCCTGAAGCGATCTCTTGCTTCACCAACACGGGGCGCAATGAAATCGACATTAGATTAGGTTACTGATTTGCTTTGTTGACGGCGCCCCTGAGGCAGGTTGATCGAGGAATCGACTGCTTACCCTGTTGACCTAATGCCGTTACAGTGCGATCTTAGAGGCACCCCCAAGGGCATCTCGTTCACTACGTCCGGTGAACCCCGCTGGATGATCTGACTAGTAAGGACAATTAATTCGGCTGGCCCGGACAATTTAAGTACTCTCATGCAAACACTGGCTTTCGCTCCCACACATCTACGGCAAACTTCTCAGCAGAAGCGCGTGAAACTCGTGTACATCATCAGCGACCTTTCAATCGGGGGCGCTGAGATGATGCTTCATAAGTTGCTGACTGAAACTGATCGCAGACGCTTTGAGCCCGTTGTGATCTCGCTAGTCGACAGCGGTTCACTGCGGACGCGAATTGAAAGTCTCGGAATCGCGGTGCACACGGTGAAGATGAAACCCGGCGTACCCTCGCCGATGGGATTCTGGCGTTTGGTTCGTCTCCTCCGGAGACTCAAACCGGATTTGGTTTCGGGCTGGATGTATCACAGTTGTCTAGCCGCTCAGCTGGCAAGTTTCTTCCTTCCGAGCCGGACCCGCGTGGTGTGGAATATTCATTATTCCTGTGATTCGCTGTCAGCCGAAAAGAAGTTAACGGCCGCCGTGATCAAAGCCTGTGCGTGGCTGTCGAAACGCGCGTCGCAAATAATTTTTGTGTCTCGCGCGAGCCAACTGCAACACAAACCGCTGGGGTATAACGTCGATCGAAGTTGTGTGATACCCAATGGGATTAACGTTTCCGACTTTGTTGCTTCAACAGAAGCTCGATCTTCGTTGCGCGCAGAACTGGGAATTGCCGATGACGCTCTGCTTATCGGAACGATGGGGCGCTACCACCCGATAAAGGACCATGCGAATTTTCTTCAGGCCGCGGCTTTACTCTCAGAGAATTACCCTGAGGCCAATTTCGTTCTTATCGGGCAAGGTATCGATGACCAGAACGCCAACTTGCTTGAAATGATTCGCGAACGAGGACTGCTGCAACGGACTTATCTTCTTGGTCAGCGTGATGACATTCCGCGTCTCGCTGCGGCGCTTGATATTTTTTCCCTTTCGTCATACAGCGAAAGCTGTCCAAACGTGATAGGCGAGGCAATGGCCTGCGGAGTAGCGTGTGCAGTGACCGATGTGGGTGATGCCGCTTCGATCGTTGGCGAAACGGGGCGAGTAGTACCGTCACGTAACCCTCGAGCGATGGCGGAGGCCTGGACTTCATTAATTGAGGTTGGACCAAAGGGACGTTTGGCCCTGGGTAGAGCAGCACGCTCGCGGGTGATCGAACGATACCGGCTCGAGTTAGTAGTTGAACGTTACGAGGCCCTCTACACCACGATACTCGCCGAGGCAAGATCCGATCATTTCGCAAGAGCGACGCCGGAGTTCGCAGATGTCTCGAATTTGAGCGCCACTTTCGACAATAGTGGCGCGCAGTGATTTCACGAAAGTCGTTATGTCCTCAACCGCAAAGCGAGCCGACCACACTCCGGCAATACCGCCGATATGTGATCTACGTAGTCGTGATCTGAACCTGCGTCCGTTTCCTCATGTGGTCCACCCGGAATTCATATCGCCGGCGCTTTACCAGGACCTCTGCCGCTCGTTTCCCGAGTGCTCGCCGAGTACCGGGCCGACTGGTTTCTCGCTCTACTGGGGTGACCCGGCATACACACGTCTCCTCGAACAGGAGCCCGCATGGCGAGCTCTATTCGACACTTTTCAAAGTCAACGTTTCATCGACTGGAGCAAGGAACAGTTTGCCGGTGTTTGGGAAGGGGCCGGCTGTAAGATTCCACTCTCGAAAGCTCGCTACGTTTCATACCGTGAGGATCGCATCGACAAAGAGAGGGCGACGCTGCGCAAGGTCGAACATGAACCTCACGAGTTGTGGGTGCGGATGGATATCCATCAGGGGCCAATGGGATACGACCGCGACATTCACGTCGATCACGCGCGCCGGCTCATCTCAATGTTGATTTACATGTGCGACCAAACTGAGAACCAGATGGTCGGCGGCGAATTGTTTCTTCACAGCGGCCCCGATGAGAAAGCCGACACCCGAATCACCCCGCGCCACAATTTAATGGTGGCGTTTCCCTGCATGTCTCGCTCTTATCATTCCGTTTCTCCAATTACGGCCGCGCGAGTACCGCGTAACTACATTCAGGTGCACATCTCCAGCTCTGTCGACATCTGGCCGCGAGAAGCGGCTTCGTCGAAGTGGCGTCTCAGGTTGAAGTCTCTAAAGCGACGCCTCAAAAAACTCCGCTGAGCTAAAACTGCATTCGGCAAACTTCCGTTGCAATGAGTTCACCAACGAGCCGATGACCGGTTGACGTTCCAGTGACCTCTTCCACCAGTCTCTTTTTGGCCGTGAACAAAAGTGCTGTTCGCACTCGCATACTCATGGAGCGGCGGCGCTAAATTCAAGACAGCAAACCCTTCGGACTTTCCCAGAGAATTAATTCGTTCTTCAGGATAGAACAGGGTGCTGACGCCAAGCTTGTCCATATATTTCTGCCGGCTGGAAGACTCCGGGGAGACTTGAATTCCGGCGCTCCCGGTTACGACCAGAAACCTGGCCCCCTTCATCCGCACTTCATCTCTCATCTTTAACAGCAACGCGTCAGTAACTCGCCATGCATCCTGCCACTCGGCACTTGCAGGCTCGCGATAGACCTCGCTATCCAACCCCGGTTCGTTAGGGACCACCGCGGGGGAGTTTTCGCCTCCGGCTTGCGGCAGGGAGAATTCAGCTTCACGTACGGCGTAGATGAGTCCCAATACGCGAACATGATTTTGAAGCCAGTTGAATACTTTTCCGGCGAGAGAAGTTTGCAATCGAAAAGTAAGCGTCTTGTTCCGTGCCGCCAACTGAGAATCATCGAGCACCAAAGTCCCTTCACGGAAAACAAATTGGGGCAAAGGGTGGTTCTTGTACTTAGTGAGTTTGCTTGAGTTGTCTCTGATGTCGTTGCCAGGCGTGAACAGCAAGACAATTAGATCGGGAGAGTATTGCCAAACTCGCTTTTGCAGGAGAATCAACTCGCGCGCCGTGGAAAAACCTGAAATGCCAAAATTCAACACCTCGATCTTTGGCGCTCGCGAACAGGTTTGAGCTTTCTCTTCAATGACCGACCAAAATGTTTTTTCCAGCGGAACCTGTAAGGCCTCCGCAAATGAATCTCCAAGGATCGCGATCCTGAAAGTGTTTGCAGGCTTCGCTACCGGGTGCTCACGATCGCGAAAGCCTGCGCTATTGATCGTTATGTAAGTCCGTCCCTCCCTGGTCCACCAGCCCTCGGTGTTCGGTCTGAGTGAATAGCCAACGTCGGCGTCGGCAATGTACGGATTGAAATAAGTGAAGCCCGAAATACGCAGGGCCACTTCAGCAATGAGTAGCGCTACGAGCATACTTCCGATAATCAGAAGCAATCTGCGCAATAGCACACGTGGTCGAGGCCGCAGCTTTGCCGCAGTTGATCGGCTTTCAGTCATCACGGGAGTAGGTGGCGAACCAATTTCAGCTCTCTGCGTTAGCCTGGCGGACTCTGGTCTCTGCGGTGCGTGAGTTTGTCGCGATGTTAACCGCGGAGTCGCAGGGAACGCTGAGACTCCGCGGAGAAGTCAAAGTTAGGTAACTACTCGGAAGTTAATTTTACTCGCGACTTAAGTAGCAGCGGTTAGCGCAAGTATTTATTGAACCACTCGAGCGTGCGCGTCCACGCGAGTTTGGCGGCGCCTTCGTCATAACGCGGCGTCGTGTCGTTATGGAACCCGTGCTGTTTGCCGTCGTACATGTGCGACGAGAACACCTTCTTGTTAGCGGTGAGCGCCGCCTCATACGCGGCAATGCCTTCGTTCACGCGCTGATCGTTGCCAGCATAATTAAACAACAGCGGCACGAAAATCTTGGGCACGTCATCAACGCCCGCCTGGCGTCCATAGAATGCGACTCCGGCATTTAGATCTTTGCCCAGACGCACGGCCAATTGATTCACCATTCCGCCGCCGAAACAAAAACCTACCGCCCCAAGTTTACTGGTTGAATCGGGACGCGCTTTGAGCCACTTGGCGGCTGCCACGAAATCTTCGGTCATCTTCTTTCCATCCACCTGCCGAAAGAGGGCGGCGCCTTTTTCATCATCACCCGGATAGCCGCCAACAGACGTCAACCCATCGGGCGCTACGGCAATGAAATTGGCGAGCGCCAGGCGACGAGCGACATCTTCGATATACGGATTTAGGCCGCGGTTTTCGTGAATGACGAGCACCACCGGATGCTTCTTCCCTTTTACGGGACGCGCCAGATAGCCCTTGATCGTGCCGTTTCCTGCGGGCGATTGCACAACTTCGTAACCCACCTTTATGCGTTTGTCATCCGGCGGCACCTGCTGCGCCCAGGCGTAGTTGGGTGTCAGGCTCTCGAAGATAGCCGCGACAGTCAGGCCGCCGACTGCAAACTTGCCGGCGCGGCCGAGGAAGGTGCGACGATCGATGTCGCCGTGCTGGTATTCGTGAAACAGATCTAACAACTCTTGCGGATAATCGGATGCGGCTTTACGTTCCATTCTCTCTCCTCGTATGGATTCAGTTTTTGGCAAAGATTACCTTATTGATTTAGAAGGAACTGAAGCAGTTCAGATCAACTTCTCGGACTTGCTTGAAATGTATACGCACATATTAGCCAAGGCAATGACAGTTACCAATCACTCTCGGTGATTAACGCATCCTCAAGTTTCTCACGTACCCACATAGACTGGTCAACACCAGTTCGCTTTCACCCCCGCGCGTACCGCGGTTTGCCAAATTGATTCGGGGTTACTCCGACTATGGTTAATTTCCACCGCCCGATTCAAAGCCATCGATACTCTGCGTCGAAATCGACGGGCAAGATCTGAGGTGTCCGAAGACGAGCTGGCGCAATATCTCGAAGCGCAAGACGGCTCGGTTACCCCGTTTCACTTCTAGGTAATCTGCGAAATCCGTCGCTGACTCCGTCGCAGTACTCCCCGCCGGTGTCCGCTCGTGATCCACCAACCCGCAGAACCTTGCCGTCAGCGACCGTATGTTGTCCAACGTCAACAGTACGCCACCCACCTGCGGCGGCACGTTGACCAACTACGCGAGCATACCGTTGAACTGCACCCACGCTTCCTAACTGCTCCCGCAGGCTCCCCAGCTGCATGCGCACGCTCTCGGACTGCATCCGAATTTTGCCCAACTGCATGCGAATGTTGTCAAACTGCAAGCTCATGTTCCCCAACTACATCGCCCAAAACCCAGTAAAACCGCCCAAAAGCCGGCAATTGGCGCCTAAACCATCCATTTCCTGCGATTTGTCAAAATTTTTGCTTGACTTGGAAACCAACCTTGCTAGAATCCGCCCGTTTTTGGCTCAACCCTTGAAAACGCGCCGTCTCCTAATGGCGGCGCCCTTACGCTCCTCGATTCCATAAGATCGATCAGCGACACCTTTTTTGGCCGTAGCCCGCCCGTGAGGGAGGGCTCAGTCAACCCATTCTCATAGAGGAGGTTTCGATATGGAAGACCGTCACCATCGCAATCGCGAAATGTTTCTGCGGCTGAGAGCCTTTGGCGCTTCACAGACAGACATCCCGGCCACCACCGTCTGGCCACAACTGCTTACAGATTTGAATTCGGTGATCGGCGATCTCGACGGCCAAGTGTCGTCCGAAGAGGTTGGCAAAGGCGCGAAGCTCGCCGGCACTGCCACCCGCGGCGTCGCGCGTGAAGCCTTACGTGAAGACGTTGAAGCCATCGTGGGCACCGCGCGCGTCATCGGCGAGACCAAGCCGGGCTTTGACGACAAGTTCCGCAGGCCGCGCGGTGACAACGATCAGGCCATGCTGGATCTCGCTCGTGGCATCGCTGCGCTGCTCGCTGACGCCGCGGTGAAAGCGGAATTCATCAAACACGCAATGCCTTCAGATTTCGTGGAAGACCTGAATGCCGACATCGCCGCATTACAAGACGCAATCGGCGATCAATCCCAAGGCCGGGCCGGCGTGAAGTCAGCCGGTGTCTCAATCGACGAAACCGACGCTCACGGCCTGAGGATCGCACGCGCGATGGACGTAGTCGTTAACAACTTCTATCGCAACAATGCCGCAGTGCTGGCTGAATGGGACACGGCGCGTCACGTCGAGCGCGCGCCGCGACGGAAAGCGAAAGCTCAGCCGTCACTGCCGACTGCGGAGCCGGTGAAATGAGAATCGCGATCGTATTTGCTATGAGTCAGCACCTGCAGCTCTGCTGGCCGAGGAATTCCAATGGAGATACATATACACAGAGGCGGTCAACAGCACGGACCATACTCTTTTGATCAAGTTAAGGCGTGGCTAGCCTCGGGCGAAGTTAGCGCAAGCATTATGTGCAGTACAGACGGCGGCACAAGTTGGGTTCCCGTACATTGCATCCCCGAGATCCGAAGCGATGAATCACTCGCGTCGGTGATCCGTACCGCGACGTCGGGCGATGTTGAAATCGAAGCGCGAATCATCGATGAGACGATTAAGGAGCTTGAGGAGATGATGTCCAACTCCGATCCAGCGAATATCGTCAACATTCAGGGCCGCATCCAATGGAAGCTGCGCATATTATATAAGCAGGCGTACTCCCTTAAAGCGGAATTCCCGGAGTCTCTTGCAGCGCAAGTCTACGAAGCCGCACTCTTTAGTTGCCAGGCCCGCGCCAAACTAGTCTCAGTTGGTGGTTGGCGAAAGAGCCAGATACGATCGTCAAACATCGCATGGGGCATTGTGAGTGATGTTATGGCGAACAAACAAGAAATGAAGAACGCGACGGAAGCTCTTTCGTTACTCGACACGGCCCTGAGTATCCATGACAACGTGAACGACAGATTATTCAAGGCGTATCTCTACAAGGAAATCAAGCAGTCAGAAAACGCAATTAAGGAATTGAACCACATCATTGTGAATTTTCCCGGAGATCCGCTTTACATCTCGGTGCGACAAATGAAGACCGAGATCGAGGGACTCTAGTCCGATTGGGAGCTCGGGGTATGTCCCCCGAGCGAGCACAATTGGCTTCTTCGTCGCCGGTTCAGCCGGCCTTAAACAGGAGAAACGATAATGCAGACAGAAACGAGCAGAAGCGTAACCGTGGGAGTAAACCCAAACAAGAGCTGGCGTTGTTGCAAATGTCGCCATGAGAACCACCATGACAAATGGGTGTGCCTTGATCCTGCGTGCCGTCACGAACGCTGCAACAATTGCACGGATTTGGATTGATAGCCGAGCACCCTTCCGCACTCCGAGCAGCGCGTTCCTGGCGCATTCAGCCGTGCCGATATGTACCGCAGGCTCGGCAGCTGAGGCCCCGATCCGCTTATGAGAAAGCTCTGGCGCTGACCCAATAGGAACCGGGGGCGGCGATTCCTGCAAGAGCGGATTCGGCAGTTGAAATGAGTTGAAATAGAAATGATGGGGCGCGTGCGTATGCCATCAAGGAACCGAACACTATTTACCTGCGCGAAATATGTAGCGACCCGCAGAATCTCGCGCGCACAAGTAATTGGAACTCACGCGGTTTGACTTGGATCTACTGCTCCATTCGATTCCGACTGGGCCCCCGCCAAGAGGGTGGCTTCTTCGCGCTCAAGCTTTCGACGTTGCTTCATCTTGTACATTCTGGTATCCGCTAAGTCTGTCAAATCCTGAACTTTTTCGTAGGAATCTGCACTACTTGCAGTTCCGTAACTGAACGGTGCAACACCTGATCGTCCCTGCAGCGCGCTTATTAGTTGTTCAAGCTCACGCGTTGAACCGTTAGGAAGAAGCATTGCGTACTCATCCCCGGCCAATCTATATGCTCTCCCTTCACTGGGCGTCGAATCCAATAGGTCCTTGGCAAATTGAGCAAGATAAGCATCACCGGCGGCGTGTCCCTGAGTATCGTTTATTACTTTGAGCCCGTCCAAGTCAATCAGGCATAGCACAATCTCTCGCTTAGCATCGGAATAGGATATCAGAGCCTGGTCCCAAGCTCGTCGATTCTCAAGCCCCGTTAGCGCGTCACGAGTCGCGAGCTGTGTGACGTCACTCACCATGGTTTCAATCATCAATCCAAAAACATGTCCAAGCGTACTTACGAGGCTACGACTGACCACCCCGGAAGTGTTTCCGACTTCGTCAGCAAATGTCTCCGCTAGAAAAGTGGCGATGCGTGTGACCGTTTGCGCTTCAAGCTTGTGTCGGACCAACTGGTTACAAGCCTCTCCAAGTTGACCTTCGTCGTCGCCAGTAAGTGCGTTATTAAAGGCCGTGCACATTGGAAGTAAGTCGGGCGTGGCGATTCTCGACAAGACCGGATCAAGACGCACAGTCCGTCTCCATGCATTAAACACTCTCTCTAGCTGTCGATCGTTAAGTAAGCCTGGCATGCTGGGATTCGCTCAAGCAAGTTCTCGAGGCCATACGGACAATGCCATTTCGGCAAGCTGGCTTTGGCGAATCGAAATAATTTCAGGTTCGATCCCTAAATCGGAAAATGGCGTCCAATTATCGGAGTCTTCGCGTGTGACATAGAGATTTCCGATTCTTCTTGACCATTGTGGAATCTCATCAGGTTTAAAGAATGGCCATTCTTGAGGCTCAGCATTACGGGGCAAGGCGAATCGTAACTGATATTCTGCGTCTTCGAGGGAAGAAACAATTGCGGGATCCATTAGGTCAGCCTGTGTCTTAGTTAGAGCTACGAGAAGGTATTTGGCAATGTATGTGCGGTTAATACGTCGCACGGCAAAGGCTTGCTTGAAAACATCGTCAGTAGGAATGACCTGAGCTAATTCTTTGAACACGTCAGCTGCGTTAGATGCTCTGCCCTCGCTAACAGCAATAGCTGCTTCCCCGTACGCACGCTCGATGGATCCACCGCCCAGCCCTCCGACTATCAAACCGCGTACGGACCACCCAATCAGACTGCGAAGAAGAAGTGCAAGTTCAGCGTCATTGAATCGGCGCATCGCAGCAAGCAATAATGGTCGGTATTGTTCAACCCGTAACCGAAGTAGCGTCTCACCAAGCGGTATTAGCTCTCGCCGCTCATTCCACCATGGCTGATCAGAACTTAGAACTGCGGCGTATAAAGGCGCATTTTCGTCAATCTGATGGCTAAACTCCAACGCCGCAGGTTGGGATGTGATCGCTGCCTTAATGCGGCCGTATAATTCTCGTTCACGCGTTACACCCGAATACGAGCCCCAAAGGTGACGAACGTATGTTGTAAAGATTTCTTCGTCGGCCGTCGCCTCAAGCGCCAGTAAAGCCGACACCCAATCGCGCTGTGCTGTTTCAAGCTGATCCCCCGCCAATCCAAATAGGTAGTTCTTTAAAAGATCTGCAACGGTTAGCGCTCGACCTCGGGCGTTCAGCGTCTCGAAAATCAGGAACGCATCAGCTTCGGTTGGCACCGCAACCGTGATAACACGCACACGGTGCTCTAGAAACTCGACCCATCTGTATAAAGTGTCCGCCCAGTTCGGTCCGGCCTCTTTAGCCTCGCGCTGGACTTGGGCATCAAGGAACGAGTTAGCCCTGCCAATACCCGAATGCGTAAAAGACTCCGAAATAATTTCCGAGGCGTTAGCGCGCTTATTGATGGCATTGCTGTACTGTGGCATGTCGTCGGCGTTCAGCATTAGCCGGGACACTGTGTTACCTGATTTCAGATCAAACGCTACCGCAAAATCTCTTTCAATAACTTCGCCACGACTAATATCTCTTCGGCGGTAGAACTCATTCCTGATCGCTAATAGAAGCAGAGATGTTGTAGTCAAACGCTGCTGGCCGTCGATAATCGTGCTTCGGCCAATCCTCCCCGCTTGGGCAAGAACAACAGTTCCCATGAAGTATTGGGGGTTAGAGGAGACAAAGGATGCCTTCAGATCCCACCAAAAATCGGCGACCTCATCTTGGCCCCATGAGTATCCCCGCTGATATGGCGGGACCTCTAAACGTCGGTCACGAAGGACATGACCAATCCCCTCAAGGCTAATTTCAACAGGAGAGAGCTTGTCGTTTACCATAGCACAGGATTCTAAACGGATTTGTGAGAAAGACATACCGCCTTAGTGGCTGAGCTTTCGTTCGAACACTGCGGCGGCTGTGGCGATGATGGCAGAGACCAAAATAATGAAGACACCCATCATGACTCCACCGGCAATATCATCCTTACCACGCATAAATATGAATAAATAGGCCTCCGCCCCGAGAATAAAGATCGCAGTAGTTAATGCGCAGTACTTGATGATCCGCAAAGCTCGCACTGAATGCTGGAGAAAGATCTCATCTCGTCTGGCATATCCTAAGATTTTGAATCCCTGGTAAAGACCGACAAAAAATGGGACGAAGGCCAGGTATATATACGCCAGGAATGGATCCTTGAAGTAGATCTCAAAAAGCGTGGCGTTCACGTTCCTGCCCTCGAGGTGGGGTTCCCAAAGCAAGAAGGCAAGAACGCCTACGCCGAGAAGTACAATTACAACCTGAAGGAAGATCGTCGAGCCTCGTTTCATAGTTGATGTCTATCATATTGGGTAGTGGGTAGAAGTGTGGTGTGGCTCTTCGGGGCATTAGCCCGACCGTTAGGGAGGGCTCAAGAGACCGCTTGTTGGGCCCTCCCTGACGGTCGGGCCAGTGCCCCGCCTTTGTTACCGCCATCAGCACCACAACAATACCCCACTACCTCATATTGCGTACGATAGATAGAAAACCAATAAGACGATGAGGTCCGAAGGCCCGTCATTCAATAGCCACGGCCGTAAGGCCGTCAAAAGAATAATATTCTGAGCGCCGAAGGTGCGACATAGTAAAAATATCACGAGGAAAATGTCGGTCCCTCGGGCCTCCCTCATCTTGAAGTCTTTGGATCCACGGTCTTACGGCCGCGGCTATTGAATGTCGCCCCTTCGGCGCTCTTAGAAAAATTTCTTTGGACGATGTGTCGAATTCCGGCCCGCCGTTCGACTATATGGTGAAGGCAGGCACCGGCCCGACCAAAGACTAAAAATAGAGACCGTTACAGGAGAAAAAAATCATGCCGCAATATCTGGTTGCTAACTACCTCCCCGACGACTTCGACCCGTCCGCCGTAACCGAAGCGATGATCGAGGAGATCCACGCGCTCAACCGCGAAATGATTGCTGCCGGCGTGAGGAAGTTCGCCTGCGGAATTTCCCCGGCCCGCAACGCAAAGACGGTGCGGAAGCAACCCGATGGTAAGGTGCTCGTCACCGATGGGCCATACATCGAGACCAAGGAGCACATGGGCGGTTTCTGGATACTTGAAGCTGCCGATATGGACGAGGCACTCGCGTGGGCGCGCAAGGGTGCCATCACCTGCGATGCGGCGGGCGAGGTGCGCGAGCTTCTTTTCTTCCCGGACCCGAATGGAGCAACGGAATAGTCTCGCCGCGGAAGATCATCCACAGATTACGCAGATTACACGGATTAAAAAGCAGGCACGGTTAGGTATTTCCTAATCTGTGTAATCTGCGTAATCTGTGGATGATTCTTACTCGAAGGAACGCTCAGACGGGGGCAGGACAATCAAATGAGAAATGTAATTTTCGCAATCAACATTACCCTGGATGGCTGTGTCGACCACACCAAGCAAGTTGCTGATGACGAGACACATGAATATTTTACGGACCTCCTTCGTGAGGTTGATCTGCTAGCCTTTGGGCGTATCACTTACCAATTGATGGTCCCTTTTTGGCCTGAAGTCGCAAAAGCCCAGTCTATGTCAAAAACATCGAATGAATTTGCTCGCACATTTGACTCCATCAACAAAATTGTTTTTTCACGAACATTGGACAGCGTTGAAGATCGAAACACGAGAATTGTTCGTTCGAACCTGCGCGACGAAATGCTTAAGTTGAAGCAGGAAGAAGGCAAAAATATTTTACTGGGTGGTGTAAGTATTCCTTCACAACTTATAGAGCTTGGTCTGGTTGATGAATATCGTTTTGTGGTTGGCCCGGTCGTTACCGGAGAAGGGAGACGGTTGTTGGAAGGTGTTAGCCTGGCGGAGAGTTTGCAACTAAAACTTGTTGAGTCAAAGATTTTTAAATCAGGATGTGTCGCGCTGCGCTACCTGAAACAGTGACAGAACAACCTGCGACGGCAAAGTCGCGATGACCGACGGCCCCTACGCAGAAACCAAGGAACAGCTCGGCGGCATTTTCATCCTCGAGGCGTGAGACCTCAATCATGCCATTCAACTTTTGTCACAGCATCCAGGCGGAATGAAGTATGAACTTGGCCCGAATGAGATACGGCCGGTCGAGGATTTGAGCGGAATCATAAAGGAGAGCGAGCAGCGGCGACGAAAGTAGTTCTACCAATTGTCGGCTGACCGGCTGACCGCCTGACCAACGCCGATAGCATTAGCGGCGGGGCGAATTCCCGAGAAGAAGTTCTGCGATGGCTTGGGAAATGGGAAGACCGGGGGTTTGTTCGAGCCAGAAAAATTCGCCGGAGGGATTGAGTTCAAGAAAGACGTGCCGCCCGTCGGGCGTAAGGATGATATCGATGGCGCCGTAGTTTAACGAGAAGTAGTCCATGAGGCGCAGGATCTTTTCTTCGAGCTCGAGCGGGAGCTCGTAGGGCCGCCAATCTTGAATCATGTTGACGCCGTCGCGGCGCCAGTCGTGCGTGGCCCGCTCGGAAACTTTGGAGTCGAGGGCGGCGGTCATGACGCGGTAGCCGACGACCGTGACGCGAAGCTCAAGCGACTTGGGGAGCAGCTCCTGAAAAGTTGCGGGGCAGAGATTCAGGCCGGAGAGATCTGCGAGGTCTTCGGGTTTCACAGGGTTGGTGAAAACGACGAGCTCCTTCCCTTCGTCGTAGACCGCGAAGGACGAGAGCATCTTTGTCACGATTCCGCCTTCGCAGCTGTTGGCGAAGTCGCGGACGGCGGCCGGATCGTTCGTCGTCAGAGTGCGCGGTGTGTCTAGTCCAAGGTCGCGTGCTGCCTGTAGCTGTAGCTGCTTATTCTCGGCATGACGGATGTTGCGCACGTGATCTACGCGGAAGGCTTTGAGGCTGGCGAGCATGCCGTGAGCGGCGGCACTCACCTCGCCGAGGGACGCGTGGCGCAGTTGCTTATCGAGTGTGGCCGGGAGTTGCGCGCCGAAACTGAGCCGGCGGTGCCAGACCGCCGTGACCTCGCGCAGATCAAACTCGCCCTCTTCGTTAGTAAGCGTGAGCCGTTCGTCGCCGGCCGCCCCGTAGTAAGCAGAGAGGCGCACCTCCGTCGGGTAGTGGTCGGTATCGAAGCGAATTGTGTTGCCGCCTGCGCGTGCGATGGCCTTAGCCACCAGGGTGACGCTCTCGTTGTCGTCGCTGTGCGTGATGATGAGAATGGACATAGGGGGAAGTAGTTCAGAAGTCAGAAAACAGAAGTCAGGAGACAGAATCAGGAGGAATACCTCTGCTGCATCGTCGGGGTGTCGCTCAGATCATCGACACGGAGCGCCTCTTACTCCTGTCTCCTATCTCCTATCTCCTGTCTCCTGTCTCCTATCTCCTGTCTTCTGTCTCCTATCTCCTGTCTTCTGTCTCCTGTCTTCTGTCTCCTGTCTTCTGTCTTCTGTCTCCTGTCTTCTGTCTTCTGTCTTCTGCTCTTTGAGCAACTCTCCGGCGATGGCCTCCGAGATCGGAAGGCCCAGGTCTCGCTCGAGCATGCCCCATTCGCCGGAAGGGTTCACTTCGAGGAAGACATGTTCTCCCGCAGGCGTACAGATCAGATCGACGGCGCCAAAGACAAGTCCGAGTTCTGACATCAATTTTTGCAGCGCGCTTGAGACTTCGTTGGGTATCGTGGCCCTCTGCCATCGACATTCCTCGGGTGCGGCGCGTCGCCAGTCTGTATGTCCGCGAGAAGTGCCGCTCGCGTCGAGCGCTCCTGTGAACGCTTCGCTCGCTACCCAAATTACGCGCAGTTCGCGCGCTTTCGGAATCAACTCTTGAAAGACCATTGGGCTATGGCGAAGGGTCTCCGCGCAGTCCAGGTCTTCGTCGCGGATGCGGTTCGTGTAAACGAAGGGCTCGGCCGCGCCCATGCTAATAGTGAGCGGGCGCAGGAGCTTCACCACCGTTTGGCCTTCAGTCTCCGCGAAGAACCGTCGCGCTGCGGCGGGATCGTTGGTTACGAGGGTGCGCGGGACGCGCAGGCCGGCACTCGCGGCCAGCCGGAGTTGAAGCTGCTTGTTTTCGGCGGCGCGTTCGCGTTGAAGGTCGTTGACCCAGTGGGCTTCGTGGAGCGAGTCGAGGAAGCCATCAAGCGCTGCGACTGACTCTCGGGCGCAATTAGATCGGTAGCGCTCGTCAAGATCCTCCGCCATGCGCGGCGACCAGAGCTTGCGCGCCCACACCGCGCGCACGTCCGCCGCGGAAATCCGCTCGCCCGCTTCCGTATAGAGACTTGCCGCGCGTTCGTCGCCCGCGCGCGCCGACAGCTTGACTGATGACGGGAAGAGGTCTGTGTTGAACCGAACCGGGCGGGCTCCTCTGCGCGCGAGAGCCTGTGTGACGAGATCGACCGTGTAGAAATCGCCTTCGTGCGTCAGGAGTAAAACGTTGTCGCGCAGTGATGTATGAGTCATGCGTCGGAGGCGATTAGTGTCCGACAAACTTTTGTTTGTCGATCCGAGAGAACTTAAAGTGACGAGCTGAAATCTTTGTAAGGCATTAGCGATGTTTGAAGCGTGCGTTTGGAGGGTGCGGCCCGCGTCTGATGAGCATTGCGACCAGGAACAACTTTAGCCGCGAAGGCTCTTGAAACGAGGGCCGGTACCCTGTGCATTCGGAGGGCCGAGCGAACACGAGACGAAAGGGCGATGCTCGATGGACGATCGGCTTTTCTGCGACCTCCGAAACGATCTCCGCGTTTATGCGGTCTCGTTACCAGACATGTAATCAAGTCGCTGATCGATCTCGTCCCTGTCTGACGGATACTTGAGCGTCATGCGGTTATTGTCTGGCGCGTCCTGGCCTTCGAGGAAACGCGCGAAGAAAGGCAGGCTCTTCTCGGAGTCTTCGGGGATGTATGCTTCTGTTTTGTCTGTCATGGTGTTCTCCTTTAGGGGTTGAAGTGCGTGATTGCGCGAGGTGGAAATTCTTAGGACGACACCTGTGATGCATCGAAAGTGAATTCGGATCACTCAGAGTTCTGTTAATTTCTTCTTCCATTAATTCGTGCAAGGCTCCAATAAATCGAGCTGCCTCTTAATGTTTGTTAAGCGAATAGGCCAGGTTGCGAAGCTCTCCAAACGACTGCAAACGTCGGTGAATACGACTTGGCAACCAGTAGCGAAGTCAATGCAGCGATGGCTCTCGTAAAGCAGCAAGGTTCCGATTCGAACGCAGCGGCAAAGCAGTGCATTCTCTGCACCTCAGCAACGATTCTTGACGCTGCCGTTCCCAGGTTAAGACTCCTCCATCCGGTTGACTTAACACACCCTAGTCAAACAATCAGGTCATTAACTGGTCTCAGAAATTGCATGACGACTGGAACCCAGCGCTGGGCGCCTCAAAGATGGCTATAAACGCAGATGTTCCTCACGTCGAGTCAGTCTCGACAAGAAAGCCCGGACGGTTCTACAGTGTGAGCATCCGCCCGAGTTGTGCGCGCAGCGACCTCGTTGTGAGCGACCTCAGCAAGTAGAGAAACCCGAGAACACTCAGGCGAAGCGTTTCTGAACCTCCGCTCCCAAACTACCTGGTGGAATTCCACCTTGAAATGCCTGGAGGTGACCACGATGGCAACAGAGTTACGGAAGACCGGGATCAGCGTCGTCGGCGACATACCCTGGGGCAGACATTTCTGTCACTTCTACGAGACGAAACAGGATCTGCTTGACACTTTGCTCCCCTATTTCAAGGCTGGATTGGAAAGCAACGAGTTTTGCGTGTGGGTGGTCTCGACCCTGGAGCTAATGACGGTGGAAGAGGCCAAACGAGCCTTGGCCCAAGCTGTTCCCGATCTCGATCGGCACCTCGCGGATGAGAACATTGAAATCCTCAACGGGGCTGACTGGTATCTCGAAAAAAATGCTTTCAACTTAGGGAGAGTGACGGAAGCGTGGCATGCCAAACTCAAACGAGCATTGGCTCGAGGGTACGATGGAATGCGAGTTTCGGGGGATACGTTTTGGCTGGCAGAAAAGATTTCGGGAGATTTTTTTGCCTACGAAAGACAGCTTAACGAATCCATTACCGGTCAGAACATGACTTTGTTGTGCACTTATCCGCTAGCGAAGAGCGGAGCTGCTGAGGTCCTCGACGTTGTTAGGGCCCACCAATTTGCAATAGCAAGACGGCAGGGAGAATGGGAGGTCATCGAGACTCCGGAGCTAATACAAGCCAAGGCCGAAATAAAGAGACTGAATGAAGAGCTGGAGCAAAGGGTCATTGAACGGACCGGCCAGCTTGAAAGAGCCATTGAAGAATTAAGAGTTGAGATTTCTGAGCGCAAGCAATCCCAGGTTCAATTGAGTTTAGCTCACCAACGCTTGTCGTATCATGTCGAGAACACACCACTTGCGGTAATCGAGTGGGATAAAGACCTGTTTATAAAACGATGGTCGAAGCGTGCCGAAGAAGTTTTTGGATGGAAGGCGTCAGAGGCACTTGAGATAAGTATGTATGACCGTAACTTTCCTGCCGTTCATGAAGAAGACGTGCAGGCAGTCGCGGAAATTTCCGGGCAATTGCTGAAAGGAACAGTTGACCGGAACCTGGGTCTTAATCGTAATTACACTAAAGACGGCAACGTGATTTATTGCGAATGGTACAACTCTGTTCTAAGAGATGAGCACGGACATGTAGTAACCATTTTGTCGTTGGTACACGACGTAACCGAGCGCAAGCGGGCCGAGGCTTTGCTTCATGCTAAGGAGCAGGAGTTTCGGGCCATCGTTGAGAACGCACCCGATCAAATCGTCAGGTACGACCGGGAATTCCGTCGGGTATACCTCAATCCCGCCGTCGCAGAGACGTATGGCCTCCCGGCAGAAGCGTTGATCGGCAAGCCGATTGGCTCGGTCATCCGGGATGGCAGGCTCGATGTCAAAGACGACGAACTGGCGCAGCTCCGCCAACGAATCCAGGCCGTCTTCGACACCGGTAGACCCTGCGAGTTTGAAATCACCTGGCCGTCGCCTACGGGCCGCAAGCACTACAGTTCTCGATTGTTTCCTGAACTCGATCTCAACGGGTCGGTAATAAACGTCCTCGGCATCGGGAGAGACATTACCGAGAGCAAGCGCGCTGAAGAGGAACTGAAAAAGGAAAAAGAGGTCCTGGAGAAGATATTCGACAATATTCCGGTAATGATAGGCTTCGTTGGCGAAGACGGCCTCGTCAAGCTGGTCAATCCTGAGTGGGAGCGAACAATCGGATGGACGCTGAAAGAATTACAGAACCAAAACCTGGACATATTTGTTGAGGCGTATCCTGACGTGTCGTACCGCCAGGAGATTTTGGAGTTCGTTGCCGCATCAACCGGTGAATCTAAAGATCTCAAAATAAAGGTGAGGGACGGGCGGGTGATTGATGCAGCCTGTGCTGTCGTCCGCCTTTCGGACGGGACGAGAGTTGCAATCGCCCAAGACATCACCGAACGCAAGCAGGCGGAGGGGAAGCTCTTGCAGCGCGAGCGCCAGTTGGCCCAAGCTCAGCGGTTGGCTCACGTCGGCAGTTGGGAATGGGACTTACGCAACAACGCCGTAACCTGGTCTGATGAGCTCTATCACATCTTCGGCCTCCAGCCAGGAGCAATCAAGGCGGCCGGTGATGTAATCCCCTTTATACATCCCGAAGATCGGGATTTGGTGGAGCGTACTGTCGCATTCTCCGTTGAGAACAAGGAGCCATATAGCTTTCACTATCGCATCGTTCGGCCTGACGGCGAGGAGCGAATTATCCATTCGCGCGGGCATGTTGCCACCGATGATAATGGGAATTCCATACGGGTGTTCGGAGCCTCGCAGGATGTGACGGAGATTAGAAGTGCTGAGGAGAGACTAAGAGAAACCAGCGAGCAATTGCGCGCGCTCTCAGCTCGCGTACAGTCTGCCAGAGAAGAGGAAGGCATCAGGATTGCGCGTGAGATTCATGACGAACTCGGGGGAGCCCTGACAAGTCTGAAGGTGGGACCTGGACGCCGTCGATGAGAGTATTTCTGAGACGGCCCGTGGGCCACAAATCCAGGGGTTGCGAAAGAAGATAGCGGGAATGGTGGGGCTGATTGATACTACGATTAACATCGTCAGAAGGATTTCGTCGGAGTTGCGGCCCGTGGCCCTTGACGACGTCGGGTTGATGGAAGCCGTTGAATGGCACGCAAAGCAGTTTCAGGAACGAACCGGCATCGTCGTCAAGTGCGAATGCGCCCTCGAAAACCTCAAAATAAGTCGGGAGCAATCTACAGGCGCGTTCCGCATTTTTCAGGAAGCATTGACCAACATTCTTCGCCACGCCCAGGCGACCAGAGTGAACATTGAGATGAAGGCCGAAGAGGGCGACTACGTCTTCACAATTAGTGACAACGGACGCGGAATTACGGACGCTGAAGAATCAGGCAAACGCACGCTTGGGCTGCTCGGAATGCGAGAACGAGCGCATATCGCTGGAGCACGACTTGATATCTCCGGAGCTGAAGGGAAAGGCACGGTGGTTACCGTGCGAATCCCAATGCCGGGCCGGGAGCAATCGCGAAACGTAGACTAACAGAAGGCAATGTCGTAAGAGTTGAACATGCCAACTCAGCCAATGAAAAGGATCCTGATCGTCGATGACCATGAAGTTTTGCGTGATGGCGTGAAGCGAGTGTTCGAAGATGAATCGGATACCACCATCTTCGGCGAGGCCAGCACTGCTGACGAGGCGGTCAGACTTGTGCGCGAGCAGGATTGGGACATCGTGGTGCTGGATATTTCCCTCGGCGACCGAAGCGGGCTGCAATTGTTGAAGCAGTTGAAAGAGATTCGTGCCCGTCTCCCCGTGCTAATTCTAAGCATGCATTCCGGGGAACAGTTCGCGCAGCGTGCTTTCAAGATAGGTGCTTCGGGGTATATCACTAAATCCAGCCCGCGGGCAGAGCTGGTCAAAGCCGTCAACAAAGTCATGAGCGGAGGAAGGTATATCAGCGCTGCCCTCGCTGAAAACCTAATCTTTGATCGCGAAAGCGATACTGATTCGCCGCACGAGTCGCTCTCTAACCGTGAGTTTGAAGGTGCTCAGCTTGATCGCCTCAGGGAAAACCGTTACCGAAATTGCCGAACTCCTCTCCCTTAGCGACAGCACGATCAGCACTTATCGCGCGCGGATTCTCGAAAAGATGGGGATGAGAACCAATGCTGAACTGACCCATTATGCTATCCACAACCACCTGGTTGAATAAGATTTGAAATCGCGTTACCGCTATCCAGCATAAACTCACGAAAACAACCTCGCTCAACTTTCCAACGATCGTCGAACGCAGTAGCTGAAATACCGACAACGCTGTAACTCGATTTGGGACAAGGAAATCATTGTTAGACTATGTTCCCTGCCTTGTCGAAACATGTACTCTCATTGTTGACCTATCACTTGGATTGCATGCAATCACCGGCTCGGTCAAGCCAGGACCCTAAAGCACATCATGTGAACAGTGGCCCGATCAACTTTGCGTCGATAGTTCTGAGAATCGTGTACACGCAATGGAGGAAAAACCCCGACTCATATTGGCGAAGTGGATAAAGGGTGTGGCTCTTCTATACGAATGTTCACAATGCAGCGCCAAGTTTGAGCTAAGCGAGAAAACGAGTCCAGTGGATGGCGCCAAGGCTCTTTGGAAAGCGTTTACAGAACACGTCGAGAATTAACATCCAGGGGAATCCGTAGATTCCTGAACTTTGTCTCACCGATCAGAGCCACTGGCCGGCCAAAGAATAGAACTTTAAATGTTTCTTTTGGGCCGGCTAGGTATCGAGTCGCAGAAAGGTGCGCATGCGCTCGATCTCTGCTTCCAGTTCACTTTTGAATGCGCGTTCCCAGGGCGGTGATTCCGCATAGCCAACACCAACGTCGAGCTGACCGTTTCTTACAGTGAGATTGGCCCAACCGATAACGCGTTCGCGCCAGAGGAGCGGTAACGCGTAATAGCCCAGTTTGCGTTTCGCCTGGGGCGTGTACGCTTCGAAACGATAGGACCAACCCCAAAGGATTTCGAAACGCGCGCGATCGTGGACCACGGGATCGAATGGGGCCAGCAACCGGACCGTATCCGGCGCAACGTGGTGCGACTCTTTCTCTCCCTTATTGTTTCCCCAAAACCAGTCGAGCCCTTCTATGTTAGCGTGGGCCAACCGTTCCCTGGCCCGCAGCAAAGCGTTTGCCAGCTCACCGGTCCACTGCGGCGCAGCATATCGCAGGCAGCGCACGTAATACCAAAGACTGGCCTTCGGCAGTGGTGCGTAAATGTGCACCACCGCGTCAACCAGCGCATCAATTCGCGCATCCCTGTCTTTTGCATCAAGAGAGGTTGAACTCAGGCGCGGCATCGGCCGCTGGCAGATCCACCTCACTCGCGCTATAGATCCGAATTCCCTTCTCCCGGCGGGTCACACGCAAGAGCCCGCGATAGTGCATCGCCTCCAACATTCGTGTCGTCGCGTTGGACGAACCGCCCCAATAGTTGGTCACTTTGCCGTGCGCGAACTGTTCGCCAACCTCTCGCGGGTGAACTTCATTTCGCTCGCGTACAAACTCGAGCAGCAATTTCTCGCGCTTAGTGTCAGTCTTGATCCCTATGCCCTTCGCTACTGGCGCTGCACGCGGATGCATTAGCGTCTGCAGTTTCCGGGTCACAAATCCGTAGTTAACGAAGAAATCCTCATCAACGCCCAGAGACGAGTAACGGCGCTCGAGATCACCGGCGAAATAATTTTTCACCCGATGGCGCAGAATTAGATCCTGCGCCCGCGCCGGTGCGCGAATCGGATCAGCCTGGACGAATCCCATTCTCTGAATTGCGCTCTTGAGTGTCGTGGGCGGGAAGAAGTTACGCGCAACGGTGAATCGGCGCATCTCGTCGAGAGTTTTCATGATCGATTCTATTCGAAGGGCGCTGCCGCTCTTTCCGAGTTCAGTTCCTTATACATGAACGTTGCATCTTCCAGTTCGGGCGTCAACGCGCCGCGTGCATAGCGCGGGATGACTCCGGCCGTGCGGTAGCCAAGTGATCTGTACAAATCTTCCGCACCGCTGCCGGTCACAGTATCGAGGGTGAGCAGCGTCCTTCCTTCAACTCGGGCAAGCTCTTCCAATGCGATCATCAAAGCTCGCGCAATGCCACGCCGGCGGGCCTCGGGATGGACCAATAGTTTGACGACTTCCGCGCGGTGACGCTGATTGGGAGGCATCGCGACACTCAGTTGCACGGTTCCCACGATTCGATCGTTAACCCGCGCCACTAACACTCGACGCACCCCACTGCGCATAACGGGCAGGACTTTCTCGAGCCAAAACGCGCGAGCCTCGGCATGCGAGAACGGCGTGAAGAAGCTCACGCCAGCGCCTCCGTGGACCACAGCGCGCAATACTTCGGCCATCATATCCAGCTCGGCATCGAGCGCCGAGGCGGCCAGATCCCACTCTTCAACACTAAAGTCTGCGGGCGAATTCATTGGTTGCGTCATCTTGATCGTGCCTATTGAGTTTGCACGATTCTAGCACCGGGTCGGCGAATTCCCTGACGTGACCTGCGTGGCCTTCGCTTGTCTGACCGTCGGCTAAGGGTTCAGAATTTTATTGTTTCGGGTTATTCTTGGCCGCAGTCGACCCACTGATTCATCCTGATTTTCGATTAGAACTTCCCATGGGCAAACTACTCCTCCTGTTGTTCCTCGTAATCGCTTTTGTCGTAAGCGCAGCATCGCAATCCGGCAGAAAGATAACGACGACGCGTTCAACTCCTCCGGCGCCAATTCAACCTCCAGTCATCCCGGAACCTGAACCGTTGCCCACTTCAGCAGTTGCCTCGCGAGCGCCGCTGCTCTTCCTGACGGAGAGTTTTCGAGAGCGCGAAATCAGCGCGCTCGATACCGGCAGCTTCAGGCTCGCAGATTTTCCCGGCAAGGTTGTGGTTATAAATCTCTGGGCATCATGGTGCGGACCGTGTCGTCGTGAAGTTCCGGAATATGAGAAAGTGCGCAAGGCTTACGCGGAACGCGAGGTGGAGTTTATCGGACTGACTACTGAAGATCCGCGCACCTCGGCGGCACGGGTAAAGAAATTCCTGCGTAATGTTGATTTCACTTTTCGGCTTGGCTGGGCCGATGCCCAGGTGGCGCACACGTTGATGAATGGTGAAAAGGGGATCCCGCAAACGCTGGTGATCGACGCCCAGGGACGCGTCGTCGGGCATTGGTCCGGATACATACCTCGTCACAGTGGCGACAGATTAACCGCGGCCATCAATCAGGCGCTTGACGATGCACGGTGACGCGGACGGAGATGGCGTGCCGTCACCATTGAGAGCTATCATCACTTGTCCAATAGCTATTCAGGAGGCCCTTAAACACATGCAACGAACTCTCGCTTTCGCACTTGTCCTTCTTGCGCTCATTCTTGTTCCTGTTGCGCACTTCTCGCAGGACCCCAAACCGTCGGCACCGATGGAGGAATCCCGCGGAGTTGCAGGCGGCGGGGTATCAGTTCCTGGTTGGACGGGAAAAATAGATGCCAAGGAAGAGGCCGCGGGTTTAACGCTCAACAGCGCCAAGTTCGCGAAAGCCGGCGACGCATTTAACGTCACCACTGGTCCGGCAGTGACTTACTGGAATCCTGCCAACAAAGCGAGCGGCGACTACACCGTCAAGGCCACATTCACCGAGCCAAAGTATATGAATATCAATAGTCACCCGCACCCTTACGGACTCATGATCGCGGGCAATGATCTGGGAACGGACCAGCAGAGCTATCTCTACTGCGCGGCTTACGGCAACGGCAATTTCATCGTGCGCGGCTTTGGGCCGGGCCCATTTCAAATGAATGGCCCGCGCGGTGCCGCAGATCCGGCGGTGAATAAGGCGGCGGGCAAAGGCGAACCAGTGACTCAGGAGATTGCGATTTCGGTGAAGGGCGACAAAGTTGAATGCGCGATCAACAACAAAGTGGTCGCGAGTTACGACAAATCAGCGCTCGTAACCGCCGGTAAACTCAAATCGACTGACGGCATCTACGGCCTCCGTTTCGCACATAACACCGATGCCGTCGTCACCGGTCTGACGGTTACCAAGCCTTAACCTCGACGCGTTGGATCGTGAAAGAACTATCCGCAGAGGACGCGGATTAATAGAACGATTTGCAAGCATCATTGTTGCAAACCGTTTCCGTTTTAGATCCGGGAATTGTCTAGTCTGCGGATACTTGTTCGCATCGTGGTCCACGAAAATATTTGACTGGTCCGACAATGTGGAGTACAACGTGCGCACTTTCGGTGCCACTTTGCCTTGGGCCTTCCTCGGAGGACCTCCATGAAAAAGCAACTCTCCTGTATCGTGCTCGCGCTGACCGCAGTTGTCAGCTTCGCCCAGG
The DNA here is from genome assembly GCA_963724185.1 of Pyrinomonadaceae bacterium. GTDB lineage: Bacteria > Acidobacteriota > Blastocatellia > Pyrinomonadales > Pyrinomonadaceae > PSRF01. The sequence continues at coordinate 293,660 of CAVRTN010000005.1, forward strand.
AACCAAACTGGGACGGCCGCCGGGGCGGAGGCTCGGTTCGGTTTCCTCAACACCAGCGTTCGCCTTCCTCAGACAATCAAGCGCGCAGAACGCGAGACGCGGAGGTTTACGACACCTATGCCGTACCTGAACCTCCTAATCCCCTGCCGAATTTGGCCAATCAATATCGTTCGCTGCGCGGCTGGTTCAGTGCCGAAGTTTTTCCCGACGCCCCATCGCCGGTTGAACCCTCAAACCTCTCCGAGTTATTCAGAGCACTCGTCTACCTGAAGGACTTTTCCGACAGCAAGCTGCGCAGTCTTCGCTACCGGAAGAGCGAATTGGATGAACGCCATCGCAATCTGCAATCCCAGATCGCAAATAACAACGACGTGGGTGTAATACTCCAGCGCGAAGCTTCGACGATTGAGGCCCAGATGCACCACACAGAGGCCGATACGCGCGAGACGGAAGCAAAACTGGCGTCGCAAGATTCGCTGCTGAAGCAATTGACCGGTATAGCCAATCAATTGAGTGAGGAAGTTGCTACAGCTAAGAACGATATATTTGCCACACTCTATGACGCTTCCCGCCGGGGGAAATTGCTTTCGCCATCCAACTACCGCGAGCTGCCTAAGCCCTTAATGCCCGTGTACCACCAGAACGGTCAGCAATCCCAACTCACAGCTATCAGTCCATTCACTGTGACTCCGATCCAACCAGCATCGCTGGTGCCCGCCCAGGCAGTAAGGGCAATGCCGGTAATAGCTCCACTACGTGCACAAGCGATTCGGACCACGCCTGTAACCGAAGGCGAAGTGCAGCAAAAGCTGAAGGAGATAAACAACTCGCTGCCGTTAATCAATCGGGCCTATGAAGAGATCAGGGAAGTCTTCAACCGCGTGAATTCGTTGGAACAGTCGGCCAGCGCCAGTGAATATTCAGTGCGGCAATCGCGCGAACGTGTCGAGTCGTTGCGCACGGAGAACAGTAATGCAGCCAGCGCCTTGAGCGCGGCCAGGACAAAACTTGCTGACGCCACCGCTGCATGTCAGAGCCAGCGAGAAAAACTTCCGGTCCAACTCTTCGAGCATGCGGTCGTTAAGTATTATCGCAAACAAGTGAAAGAGCTCATTACGGGCCCTCGGGACGCTGCTGCTGTTTCGTCCACTGGCGTGGACACAAAGATGATGGGCCGCTTCCTGAGAGTTATGAAACATGTGGTTGAACTGGGAGAGGACACACTCAAAGTTATCGATCGCGTGCCGGACGCGTTGGCGGGTAACATAGAGGATCCGGCTGCGCTGCAGGCTGAGCTGGACGAGGTAGTCAACCGCTTCAGAGTCAACGTGTATAGCGATATCACGGGCGTGCCCAAACCACTCGCTAGATTTTTTCAGAAACGCTTAGATCCATGAACCGCCGAACCGCAACGGTCGTGCTGCTAATCGCTGTTCTGGCAGCCGTGGGTGGATTTATTTTCTACCGCTATCGTTCCGTCGTCGTCGTCGTTCAGCCAACGGAGTCAGCTACCGAACCAGTCCCTATTGCTCCCGGTGGCCCCACGCCGTTGCCTGATTCCTTTGAGTCAGCCGGACTCGTCAGTCGACGTTATGGTTCGCTTCGAATTTATCTCGCCGTGCCTCGCGAAATCTCGCTCACCAGGAATGACCGCGAAGGATCCGGGCAGACGTCGAAAACACTGGCGAGCATTCCCATCGCCGTGGTTATCGAAAACGACACCTACAAAAAAGCTGATCTAGCAGCCGATCCCTCGGGAGACGATTTATTTACCCTTACGGTCTCACGCGAGGGTGAAGAGGGAGCCGAGGTTTTCAGTCACCGTGAACCCCGAGCGCCCGAATCGAGCGAATGGCGGCCGGCGGAGAGGAAGACGTTTACGGTTTCGTGGCCTGCGACGAACATTAACCCCGGCGTCTATTCGATCTCATTGCGACCCGCCTTTGGCACACAGGAAACGGTGCAGATAAGGACCGCTATCAGATAGCCTTAAAATGCTCGCAAAACGTTAGATTTTTGTCCCGGCGCGCGATTGATATCCCACCCGCAATTTCACGTATCACAGAGTCTCTCAAGCTTGCCAGGGCAGTTTCACGCCCCATGCAATCACGGTCAGGACACACAGGTCACGTCAACCTGGAACTACACTCGAAAGAGCCGCCGCCTGATTTGAAGTTTAAGTGATACTTTTTCGCGCTCTTTTGCGCCTTATCAGAGTGAGACCTTAGTTAGGTTTAGTTTTTCAAATACAGAAAAATGCCCGGGCAGTCTTCACGCCCCACGCAATCCACGAAAGGAAACTAATATGTCATTTCGACTTCGCAACAAAATCGGAAGGTATGCCGCCGCCTGCGCTCTAGCTGCGTTGGCGCTTTCTTGAACTAATGTCACGAGCTGGGCCAAGGTCAAGCCTCCGTTCGGCACCATCACCACGTTCGCACCTGTGCCGGCCGTGCCCGGCTTTCCCGAAGGCGTTGCGGTTCATGGCAACTCAGTGTTCGTCTCCGGCCCCGCGCGTTGAGCAACATCGCCATCGATGGCCAGGGCCGCATCTACGCGCTCAGCACCCAACTCGGTTTGATTTGCTTTACCAAGCAAGGACAAACCTACGTTCAGTCGGCCTACGGCGCGCCGTTGCCTGACCTTAATCCACTTGATTTCTTCCCGCCGATTCCCAACGACGTCGTGTTCGATGACGACGGCAACGCCTACGTCACGGATTCCCTGCAAGGCACGATTTTCCGTTATGGCCCAGGCGGCGGCGCGCCGACAATCTGGTTCCAGAGTCCGCTATTTTTCGGCAGCGGCCCCATCCCATTTGGCACGAACGGAATTCGGCTCGACCCCGAGCGCGAGCACGTCTACGTGGCAGTGACCACATCGCCGACGGACCCCACGTTCGGCGCGATCTACCGGCTGCCTTTGGTTAACAGCCCGTCAGCAGGCGACCAACTGGAGCGCTTTTCCTTGTCGCCTTTCAGGGCCTTGTGTTTGAATCTGTGTAATCTGTGTAATCTGCGGATGTTTTTTTTGCCATGACAACTCCCGCTGCCAATTCGATACATTACCGCGCCTGCAATCTTTGCGAGGCGATCTGCGGCATCCAGATCAAGGTTCAACCCGACGGGCTTCTCGACATTCGCGGTGACAAAGACGATCCCTTTAGCCGCGGTCATATCTGCCCGAAGGCTGTCGCCCTGCAAGATCTCTATTATGATAAAGACCGTTTGAAGCATCCCGTCCGCCGCACTGCGAAAGGTTGGGAACAAATCGGCTGGGACGAAGCTTTTGACGAAGTAGCGCACAACCTCAAGCGCGTCCATGCCGTCCACGGCAGGAATTCGATCGCCACTTACCTTGGCAATCCGACAGTTCATAACTATGGCGCGCTGTTGTTCGCGCCTGGCTTTATCCGCAGTCTGCACACTCGAAACAGGTTTTCCGCAACGTCAGTTGACCAGTTGGCCCATCATTTGGCCGGTTACCTGATGTTCGGTCATCAACTTCTCCTCCCTATCCCTGACATCGACCGTACAGATTTCTTTCTAATTCTCGGCGCCAATCCCGCGGTATCCAATGGCAGCCTGATGACTGCTCCTGGAGTGGCCCGAAGGCTTGAGGAGATTCGCCGGCGCGGCGGCAAAGTGATCCTCATCGATCCGCGCTTCAATGAAACGGCTCGCCTGATCGATCAACACTTGTTCATTAAGCCCGGGACAGATGTGCTGTTGTTGCTCGCGCTCCTCCACGTTGTTTTTGCTGAAAAGCTGACCCGCCTCGGACCGCTCGCTGCGTTTACCAATGGCGTGGAAACCATCAGCAGGCTCGTCGTCGAATTTCCTCCTGAGAAGGTCGCCGCGATCACCGGAATTGAGGCGGATCAGATACGGCTCCTCGCGAGAGAGTTTGCTTCAGCGGATTCAGCTGTCTGTTACGGACGAATCGGCGTGAGCACGCAGGAGTTTGGCGGCGTCTGTCAGTGGTTGATTAATGTTTTGAATGCGGTGACGGGAAATCTTGATCGTGCGGGTGGTGCGATGTTTACCCTGCCCGCGTTTGATCCCATTACCGCGCCTGAGTCGCTTGCGCCGCGCGGCAGTTTTGGACGCTGGCACAGCCGCGTGCGCAACCTGCCTGAGTTTGCCGGAGAACTTCCCGTCGTCGCGCTTGCTGAAGAGATATTGACTGAAGGCCCGGGCCAGATAAAAGCGCTGGTAACTTCTGCCGGAAATCCCGTGCTCTCAACGCCTAACGGGCGCGAGCTGGATCGGGCATTGGCCAGTGTGGATTTCATGGTCTCAATTGATCCCTATATCAATGAAACGACCAGACACGCGCATATCATTCTGCCGCCGACCACCCCACTTGAACGCACTCACTATGACATTGCGTTTAATCTCCTGGCAGTCCGTAACACCGCCAAATTTTCACCGGCTTTATTTGAGCGAGGCGCGGATGCGCGACACGACTGGGAGATCCTCATCGAGTTGCAGACTCGCATGGAAGGAGGCGGCGCCTTCGGCAATTTCCGTGGCCGCATCAAGCGCGGCTTCGTCAAAGGATTTTTCGGTCCTGAGAGAATGCTGAATCTGGGTTTACGCTTCGGGCCTTACGGCGCGGGCCTCAATCCTTTTTCGAAAACTTCAAAGCGTTCCTCAGCGACTTCTGCGGCTGAGACTTTGACTTTGAAGAAACTCAAGCGGGCCGTCCACGGCATCGATCTTGGCCCACTCCAGTCATGCTTGCCGGGAAGACTGCGCACTCACGACAAACACATTGAGCTGGCGCCGGAAGTTTTGGTGCAGGACGTCAACCGTGTAAAGGAAAAACTACTTAATTGGGACCGCGGGCGTCCGGTCCGCAAACCTGGATCGTCTGAAGATACCAACGGCCATCTCCTATTGATCGGCCGGCGGCAGCTTCGCGGTAACAATTCGTGGATGCATAACAGCGAGCGGCTGGTCCGCGGCAAACCACAATGCACAATCATTATGCATCCGGCTGATGCAGCCCATCGCGAACTAACGCAAGGCCAGGACGTATCGGTGCGATCAAGCGCGGGCTCAGTTGTGGTGCCGCTAGAAATATCGCAGGAGATCATGCCCGGCGTGGTGAGTATCCCGCATGGGTGGGGGCATGCCAGGTTGGGCGTTCAATTGCAGGTGGCCCAACAGCACGCCGGCGAAAGCATCAACGATCTGATGGACAGCGCAAACATCGACGCCCTTTGCGGAACCGCGGCGTTCAATGGGACGTGGGTAGAAGTACAAACAGCGAACGGATCACTCAAGAAGTCATCCGCAGATTTCGCAGATTACACGGATTGAAAAGCAGAACAGCAAAACCTCGGTGTTTTCGTGACTTGAGATGAATTCTTTTGGGCAACCAGATGCCCGAACGGTTGTGGTCCTTTACTGATTGTTTGCTGTTTGCTGACTGCCAATTGCTGACCACTGATCACTGACCACTGATTCCCTACCTCTCCCGCACCGCAATCACTTCATACAGCGCATTCTTGAAGAAGATTCGTTTCAACTTGTCGCCGGCGTGACGCGCCGCACGGCGTTTGGCCACGGTCCTGCTCTCGGCAATATTGTTAGTCTCCTGCAGTAGGCGAAACGGTAAACCTGCAAACAACCTTTGCGCGTCGCTCAGTGTGAGATGAACCGTATGATCGGCAAATGGACCGACCTCATAGTTGATGCCAAGCGAGTTCCATGCTCCATGTATCCACGAAGCGAGTGAGTAGATCGGATGGTGTATGTTAACCGTAAAGTAGAGCAAACCGGACGGCTTAAGTACCCGCGCGATTTCAGCCACGATGGTCTCGGGCGACTCGGCGTGATCCACAACATTATGGCTCAGCACGATGTCGAAGGAGGCTTCAGGAAAAGGGAGCGCTTCGCCGAACGCGGCTACTGTGGATACCCGACCTTGCCACGCGGAAAAAAGTTGCGCGTAGGATTCTGCGAGCGGATCAACTCCAACAGCTTGCTCGCTGCCAAAGTAGAAAATCAGGCCGTGGGCCCCGCTGCCTACTTCCAACACGCGAGCGTCTCGATCGATTGGTTGAATCGACTGGAGAGCAGCGCGCACGCCAGCAGATGAGAGTTTCATCGCGGAGACTATCTCGGCCTCGCGACCGGGAACACTGGCGGCCTTTTTCTGCTGATAAGCGAGTTGGCGGTCGAGCGCTCGTTTCGCTCGCTGTTGACGGTTCATTGACCCCTCAGGCTGTTGAATCTACTAGAGCCGGCCGCCATTGTTCGTTCCCGATTTGATCACGTCCATAACTTCAACCAAGACCCGGCTGATGGGCCTACCTAAACTTCGCCCCACGCTTGTGTTCACCTGGACCGCCACCGCCACTTTGTACTCCGGGAAGTACATCATGTCTGTCATGTATCCTGGGAAAAAGCCGCTATGCCCGTACGACTTCCCCGCTGAAGTTTGGCGAATGATCACGCCGAGGCCGTATTTATTTTCACGGCCGAGCATTGGCGCCGGCACGCCGTCAAGAACCTGCGGCAAGAGCGCCGGCGAATACGCCTTGCCCTCGTAAATCATCTTGGCCCACCGCGCGAGATCGTGAGCTGTCGCAGCGTAACCACCGCCTGTCCATTCAAACTGCGGATTGGTCGCAAACTTCCCCTCGTGAATCATTGCGTCCTTGCCGCCGAATGGATTGTTCGGTCCCGCATAACCCTGGACCACTCCTCTTAGCCGCGGTCCATCCTGCGGGATCGTGTTAGTGAGCTTCAGGGGTTTGAGCAATCGTCTATTTGCTTCGTCGTAAAACTTCCTGCCCGTCACCTTCTCAATAATCATTCCCAACATGATGTAATTCGTGTCGGAATAATCCCAACCTTTGCCCGCCTCGAACGGTGGTTTTTCATCAAGCAGATAAGCCACGAGTTCCGCAGGCTGCCAACGTTTCTCCGGATTTGCGGTAAGGTCTTTGGTGAACTGATCTTTAAATTCATAACGCACGAGTCCGCTCGTATGGTTCATTAGCTGCCGCACTGTGATGTCTTTGGCGTTTGGCAGGCGTGAAAACCAGAGCTCACGACCCAGGTATTTTTCGATCTTATCGTCCAGGCCGATTTTGCCCTCGTGGACCAACTGCAAAGCAGTAGCGGCAGCAAACGTTTTGCCGACGCTGCCGGCGAGCATCAGATCGGTGGGCTTCATCTGCCGTTTGGTATCACGATCCGAAACGCCGACCGCCAGCCCAAAGGATTCACCATTCGCAAGCACCACGCCAAGAGTCGCTCCCGGAAAACTTGCGGATTTATGCCACTCGTCAAGTTTGGACTGCAGCTCGCTCTTGAGTGCCGTGGTATTCGGGACCGTGGCGGTCTGGCAGTGAATCGCACTGGGCTGAAGCAGGAGTGCGAACAGGCAGACTAGCACGCAGACAGATGGGGCGAGAATTGTTTTTCGCATTCTTAGTTTTCAACCAATCAAGGTCAACTCAATTCCGCTGTCATAATAGCAGCACGTCCTCAGGCTCTGCGATAACGCGATGACCTCTTCCGCTTGGAGGCTAAATCTGTTTCAGCAATACTCACCGCCGAAGCGCCAAGAAGCTGAGACGCTGTTTGCATCCACTGCCCACTGCACACCGCCCAGAGACTATTGTACGTACCGGAGAGGGTAGGGAGAGGGTGCGAAGCATAGCGGGCGTGCAATGGAATGCGTTTCATAAAGTAGCCAGGGCCCGAGCGCCGAAGGCGCGGAATAGTTCCTCCCGTGCCGGCGCCTTCCTCAGTTCCCTTCTTCCTTCTCGGTGCGCGTTCGGTGTGGCTGGCGCTGAGCCATGCCGCGATCGATAGCAGCCTGGAAGGCTGCGAGATAGTAGCCGGTGGTCGGAGCGTAGCGAAGACCACCGGAACAGTCGCGAATAATTGCCGCACCCTGAAGGGGTGCCAGACTTCTGAAACCCTTTCAGGGTTTAGAACCGTTTTCAATCGATCCGGGGGTGGCGTCCCGACGCGTCGGGACTTACCCCCGGCTACTGTCTTTCACGGCTACGCCGTGAGCTTTTCTTACGCTGCGCCGTCCTCAGTTCCCTTCTTCCTTCTCGGTGCGCGTTCGGTGTGGCTGGCGCTGAGCCATGCCGCGATCGATGGCAGCCTGGAAGGCTGCGAGATAGTAGCCGGTGGTCGTAGCGTAGCGAAGACCACCGGAACAGTCGCGAATAATTGCCGCACCCTGAAGGGGTGCCAGACTTCTGAAACCCTTTCAGGGTTTAGAACCGTTTTCAATCGATCCGGGGGTGGCGTCCCGACGTGTCGGGACTTACCCCCGGCTACTTTCTTTCACGGCTACGCCGTGAGCTTTTCTTACGCTGCGCCGTCCTCAGTTCCCTTCTTCCTTCTCGGTGCGCGTTCGGTGTGGCTGGCGCTGAGCCATGCCGCGATCGATGGCAGCCTGGAAGGCTGCGAGATAGTAGCCGGTGGTCGTAGCGTAGCGAAGACCGCCGGAACAGTCGCGAATAATTGCCGCACCCTGAAGGGGTGCCAGACTTCTGAAACCCTTTCAGGGTTTAGAACCGTTTTCAATCGATCCGGGGGTGGCGTCCCGACGTGTCGGGACTTACCCCCGGCTACTTTCTTTCACGGCTACGCCGTGAGGGTTGCCTTACGCTGATGGCGGCGATGAGCCGCCAGAGCCTCCTCCGGCCTTCAGCTAGAAACATGGCGATTCTGCACGTGTACGCGGCGTTTTTGCGCGTGTACGTGGCTACTTTGCACGTGTACGCGGCGACTTTGCACGTGCACGTGGCGGTTTTGCGCGTGTACGTGGCTACTTTGCGCGTGTACGTGGCGGTTTTGCACGTGTACGTGGCGGTTTTGCATGTGTACGCGGCGGTTTTGCACGTGTACGCGGCGGTTTTGCACGTGTACGCGGCGGTTTTGCACGTGTACGCGGCGGTTTTGCACGTGTACGCGGCGACTTTGTTTAGTGCCTGCCGCGCTGGATACAAGCGCTGCTTAGGAGTCGTTGCGATGGCCTTCATACGGGCCGGTGAGTGGCAGGGTTTCTCCGGGTACCGACCGAATGCCGGAAGCATTTTGTTTACGCTGAACGCGTTGGCGAATTCCAGCCCCAGGGTTGCCGCATCCCTGGGGAAAGAGATGCGGGATCCAGTCAATCAACTCTGAAAGAGTCGCGATGGTTTCTTAAGAACGGCGAGTGAAGATATCGAAGCAAAGATACACCGCAGAGACGCAGAGAGCACAGAGGTTGCGCAGAGAGACCAAGTTGTTGGATCGCCTCTCATGATATTCCGATTTGCGGCGTCTTTGCACAAAAAAGCTCGTTTCTTGCGTCGGTTCTCCCTCCCCCACTGCGGGAGGGTTTGGGTGGGGGTTTAGACGCGTCCAAGCCCTGTCCCCTAACCCTGTCCCACAGGGTAAGGGAGTTTGATCACTTCATGTGCAAAGCGATTTGCGGCGTCATGCCTCCGTTTGGCCACCGTTGCGAGCCGCTCCAGCACTTTATTCTGGGAAATTTCTCGAAAAGAGTTAACAGTATGTGCCCTGAGACGTCTCTATATGTAGGCAAGGTTGATTAGAGCGCCAGAAATTGAAACCGAACGAGGGTCGCGGCGTTAACTGAGCCTGAGAGTTAATTGAGCCTGGGGAGTAAACAGCCAAGGGAGAGAGTCATGTTGAAAGTTCAAGCCAGGAGTTTGGGATCGGTCGCTATCCTTCGCCTCGACGGACAGATTGTAAACGGTGAAACCGAGATTCTGCGTCACGCCGTGCGTGCGTTGTCAGAGAGCAGCGTAGTCAAACTTGATTTGGCGAGTGTTACCACGGTCGATGCCGGCGGGTTGGGTGCGATGTTGGAGTTGCGCGAGTGGACGCAAGCTAAAGGAATTCGTTTCGAACTGCTAAACGTTACCAAGCGGATTGCGATGTTGCTTGAACTCACGCGGCTGGATTCAGTTTTCCAGATTGCGAAGCGAGCCGAGTTCTTTCCCGCGATTGCGCCGAGCCATGTTGGTCAGAGTGCGGCGATCCGGTCTTATGCGTAGTGCGATGAGGATGGACGCATGGATTGCGGATTGGCGATTGCCGATTGCTGATTCCGGATTGCTGATTGGCGATTGCTGATTGCTTCCTGGGGAGAGACCAATCGCAAATCCGTAATCGACATTCCGCATTAGGTTGAGTGCTGGGTTTGGATTCCCGGTGCTTAGGAAGTAAAAAGGCCGCTCTACCTGAGTGGCCTTTTTACTGAGCGGCCTTTTACTTGAGACGAGTTTACTTGAGACGAGAATGATTATGTGTGACTGGGTTTAATGACCCGCAGTAGCCGTAGCCGGTGCGCTCGCCTGTTTCGCCTGAAACTGCTCCCAGTAGTCCTTCACGAAGTCCTTCTGCTTTCCGTGACCGAATCCGGAGTTGAATTGGAAACGTTCCATCTCGGCTAAAGCCTGGTCCAGTGTCCACGCGTGATGATGAAAGCGATAGACTGCGCCGAGTAGTCCGGTGCGATGCCGGCCGCCCGCGCAGTGGAGAAAAAACTTGCCGGTGGCGGGATCATCAACCACTTTTAGAAACTCATTTACCTGGTCGATGCTGGGATAGCTCTTGTCTACCATCGGGATGTTGACGTAGCGCAGGCCCGCGGCCTCAACCGCCGGTTGCTCATACTCTTTTGAGTTATCAGTGACGTCGATCACCGTCTGGATGCCCAGCGCCGCGAGAGATTTATAGTCTTCAACCTTCGGTCTGGCGCCGCGATAGAAGCGCTCGTCCATCTGGCCGAAGTTTTTGATCTTGATATCGGGGAAATTGCTGTTCTTCTCTTTTGCAAAAGACAGCGCGGAAAGTGTGAAAACGATTGCCAGGATTGCGATGGTAGTGCGGGAAGACTGTCGAACAAATCTCATTCAAATACCCCTCTAAAAACTTCATTTGAGATGCAAAAGTTAACAAATAGACACGTATAAGATTCGAGAACAAACGGTGTCGTTGCACCAATTACAGGTGTCAATCTGCTTGTACCCTTTCAAGTCAGGCAAGACGATGGTTGAGAGTAGATATTTGAACGTTCAATATTGGTGATTCATGAGGACCGAACGGGCAGCATCAGGAATGAATAGGGCTTGATTCGTGGTTACCCTGCGCGTTCTGCCTTTTCGCCAATACAAACTGAAATGCGGCGAGCGGCACAAACAGAATCAGCGGCGCTAACAAGACGAAGACTGTGTGTTCCCAGAATTCAGCCGGCGCTGGTCCGCTGCGGTAAGCCGTCGTCACAATCGGTATCCCCAGGGTGGTAGCGTAGTAGATTAAAAGCGGCAGGAAAGACTGACGCAGCAAACTCGAGCGGCCGACCTGCAAACTGACTGTCCGTCGGCGATCAATGTCAGACGGATCCTCGGCTTGGATCCCAGGGCGGCTCATTCTTTCACTCAGCAAGAACAACAACAGCAGGAATCCGAAATAGATAAATATTCCCTCGGCGCGGTGGAGTTGATTTGGGTTGAGCCAGCTGATCTCCACATTCATTCGCTGTAGCTGTAACGCCGTCGAGATGCGCACGGTGTTAGCAATGATGGTTGCGACGTAGGCAACCAGCGCGGCGGCCGGGATGAATCTCCATGAGGAAGCGCGCTCGCTCAACAGCTTTCGCAAGGAAAGCATCAGAAATGCGGTGAGCAGGAAGTTCACTCCCGCGCATGAAGCCGCAATCACGAAACGGTGATCGCTCGACATGTAGCCTGCGTGCGATTCGAATTCAAACTGCGAGCCGGTGAGGAACTCGACGATGAGAGTGGTAGGCGTGAGGATCCAGCGGAGTTGGTTCACGCTGGCGTCTGAGTAATATTGCTTGAGCGCTAACGCGCTTAGTAACACAACCGCCAACTGCGCGGCGCGGTTCCAATTAAACTTGGTGCTCATAGTGATAGGCCGTTCTTCTCTGCGTAATCTCCGCGCTCTCTGCGACTCTGCGGTGAACTTTGATCCGATCGGATTCACCGCAGAGACGCAGAGGACGCAGAGAGCCGGCAATGGCTTCTGAAGAGTGGCCATTGCCTCTCGCCCCCCTACACTCAGCTCCAGAGACTGCCGGCTTGACGGCGTCGCGAGCGAAGCAACATGAACGTCGCCAACAACAGAACCGTGGTTATCAACCAGACAAGTTCTGGTTCACTGCCTGCCTCGGTTCCCTGGCCCACCGCGAGATCGCTTACACCGAGAGGAAGCGGCAGCGGCTGCTTCACGTCCTTCGCGGTTCCCAGTGGGTTTCGTATCTCTTCAAGCACCGCAATGAACGAGGTGTACTGAGTCAGCAAACTGTATTTCAGGCCCAGCGCCGTAATTTCCTTCACCTTCTCCGGCGATACGCTTCGCGATCCGTAATCGGACAGCTCCGCGATGCGCGAACGGGCCCAGAGATAACGAAGCGCACGGTTTCCCTCGTCAGGCTGAGCACCCGCGACCTCGAGAGTCGTCATGTAGTCGCCGCGCCCGGTTTTTCCAGTCAACACAAACGTGCCGGTTACTGGTCCACGCCATTTCCCCCACACGATCACGGGACGCAGCGCCAGCAGATCAGGAAGGTTGGCCGGGTGTACGTCGTAGGTGTCGAAGCCATCGGCGCGCACCTGAATGTCTGTCAACACCGGTGTCTGAATGTACTCACGAAAACGGTCGGCGATGGCAGCAGCCCCTGTTTCTTCAGTCACGATAAAGGGTTCGCCCATTCCCGCCTTCGCCATGCCTTCTATCAGGTAACGGTTAACTGATGACCCGATGCCAAACGCGAACACGTTTGTCTCGCGAAGATGTTCGCGAATGTAATCAAACACTCCCTGCTCGCCGGAAACATAGCCGTCAGTTACCACGACGATGCTGCGCGAGATGTTGTTCTCACGAGGCATTCCCATCGCCTGTTGAATCGCGGGTAGAAGCTCGGTCCCTCCGCTACCGCGCTGCTGGTCAAGCAACTTGATCGCGAGCGCGGTGTTTTCCTGATTTGCCTGAAGCGACTTCGGCGACAGCAGGGTGGAATCTCCCGCAAACAGGACCACGTTGAACAGATCAGTCGGTCGTAGTTTGCTGATCAGATCAGTCAACAACTTTTTCGAGACATTCAGCGGAAAGCCATTCATTGAACCCGACACGTCAACGACAAAAATATATTCGCGGGCCGGTATCTCTTCGGGCGCCACTCGCAGCGGCGGTTGGGCCATGTAGAGAAAGAAGTTTTCGCCTTCGCCCTGGAACAGAAGCAAACCGGAAGTGATTTGATTTCCGGCGAGCTGGTAGCGCAGTACAAAGTCGCGATTCCCCTGAAATGCATCCGGCTCATCCAACGTGATTCGGGCTACGGTCGCACTCTGGAAGACGGGCGCAATCTTATGGGAGGTGCAGGTCAGGTCCTGGATGGGAACGCCGGTGGAGAGTCTGGTGGAAATGTGGAGCGTGCTGGTTGGTTTGGTGCCCTGATGCAGGTAAGGCGTTTCCACGAATGCATCTTTTTTAATCGCCGGAGACGGCGACTGTTGTGGCGAAGCGTAACGTGGGCCAACCACGGTCGGGTAGACGACTTCGTAAATGCCATCAGATGGCACCAGCAGTTCGGTGTAGTGCAGTTCAATCTCCACCTGATCCTGCGGCATGATGTTAGCGAGACTCATTGAAAAAACATTTGGTCTGCTTTGCTCCAGCAGCGACGCGCTCTTCCCTTCCTGTTTCGCCGCCTCAAACTCCTTGGAGGCCGCCTCGCGCTCTTTGATTTTGGCGACGACCACGCGATCGCCAATGCGCATTCGCATAGCGTAAACAGCCGCACGCGTGGAGGCCGGGAAAACGTAAGACGCATGTATGGGCCGCGAACCTTCGTTGCGGTAGATTTGCACCACCTTAACGTCGGCGATCACTCCCGACACAGCGATGTCCACGCGCGTGTCTTTGAGTGGCAAGTGGTCGATCGCCGGGTCGCCCTTCACCACGAAGTAGGGTGCCAGACTCTTATCTTCAGGGGTCTGCGCGAAAGTGGGAGTGGAAACAACTGCTAAAGCAATCAGCATCAGGCCTATGCTTCGCAGGGTGAGTTTTATCTTCTCGGTCGTCATTGAATCATCTCCTAATCAGTTGAGGCCGGGCCTCTGGTAAAGCAGGGTGATCCTAGGACCGGCGGATGCGGAAGATAATGTTGGCTACCACAGGGGAGGCCCCCCGTTTACCACAGCCAGTCGTGGGAACGGCCACTGGAACAGGAGCCCTTGGGCAGGGTCTGGCCGGTCCGGCAGCGGGTTGAATCACTGGGTGGTGCGTGATGCCTACCGCGAGAGCCTGGTTTTTGTTGGCGTTTCGGCTGATTTCGCCAAAAGAATATGGGGAAGAAACTTGCAGTAAGCTTAACTGAGAAGGTCGTGCGGATCGTCCTGAGTGAGATTTGCTTTCGGTGTGGCGGGCCACGGTTTTGCCAAGTCCAACTCCACATCCGACTCCGTGCTTGCGCTGTTGGTCGGAGGGTTTTCTGACTGCATGCCGCCCTGCCACGTTGCAGCCAGAGCGTCTGCCGGCACTGGTTTACCAAACAGATAGCCCTGTCCTTCATCGCACTGCAGCAAACGTAGAAAAGTCTTTTGCTCCTCTGTCTCTACCCCTTCCGCAATCACCTTGAGCTGTAAGTTGTGGGCCAGGGTCACGATTGCCATCACGAGGGCGGCGTCCTTTGGATCGGTGGTCGCTCCGCTGACGAAAGATCGGTCCAGTTTGACGGTGTCAATCGGCAGCATCTTCAGATAGCTGAGCGATGAATACCCGGTGCCGAAATCATCGATCGCCAGACGGACACCTAACTCGCGCAAGCGGTGGAGCAGATCCGCAGCGGCGCTCGCATTCTGCATAATGGAACTTTCAGTTAATTCAAGCTCAAGCCGCGTCGGATCGAGGTGCGTTTCTTCGAGTATCGCGACGATGCGTTCGAAAAAATGTTTCTGCTGAAACTGGCGCGCCGAGATGTTTACCGCCATGCGAAGTGGTCCATAGCCTTGAGCCTCCCACTCAAGCGTTTGCAGGCACGCTCGTCGCAGGACGCTTTCCCCGATGTCGAGGATAAGACCAGTCTCTTCAGCGAGACCGATGAAACTCGCCGGAGGAATTATCCCGAGCTCTGGGTGGCTCCAGCGTACGAGTGCTTCTACCCCAACCACTTCATCGGTAGATAGCGTGACGACGGGCTGGTAATGGATGACAAACTCATCTTTCGCCACCGCTTCACGCAAACTCGTTTCCAGCGCGAGCCGCTTGACTGCCATCGCGTTCATGTCGGCGGCATAAAATTGGTAGTCGTTGCCACCGCTGGTCCGAGCCCGTTCGAGCGCTG
Source organism: Pyrinomonadaceae bacterium (assembly GCA_963724185.1). Lineage (GTDB taxonomy): Bacteria > Acidobacteriota > Blastocatellia > Pyrinomonadales > Pyrinomonadaceae > PSRF01. The sequence goes on from CAVRTN010000005.1 coordinate 309,020, forward strand.
CTGCCGCATTCTTGAGGATCGTTGAATTGTCTTCCCCATTGAACGGGAACACGCTGATACCAATACTTGCCGTCACGTAGACGTCCTGCTCACCAAGTCGAAACGCCGGTTTGAGTGCTTCGCTGATGGATGCTGCTGATTCCGCGGCGTCGGCGGCCTCGTCGAGGTCAGTTAGCAGAATTGCAAACTGGTCGCCTTCGAAACGCGCGACGGTGTCGCCTTCGCCAACACAATTCTGGAGGCGTGATGCCGCCTGGTTCAGCAGAATATCGCCGGCTGCGTGGCCAAGCGTGTCAGTAATCTGACGCAAACGATCGAGAGACACCAGCAACACTGCCAGCGGCTGCTTTTCGCGTTGGGCAATGGCAATCGCTTGCGCCGCACGGTCGGCAAAGAGGAACCGGTTGGGTAGATCTGTCAGGCGATCGTGATAGGCGAGATGCTCGATTTCGGCGGTCCGCTGCTGGACCAACTCCTCGAGGTGGTTTTCATACTGCCGCTTTCCGGCTAACAGTCTGTGATGCTGCAGCCCGCGGTTAACCGCAGCCTGTACATGTCGCAAGTCGAACGGCTTGGTGATGTAATCAAACGCGCCAACTCGCATCGCTTCAATCGCTGATTCGATCGACTGCTGGCCGCTAATCATGATCACTACTGTTTCCGGCGACTTTTCCAGGATGAGCGGGACCATGATCAATCCACTGCTATCGCCCAGATCGATATCGCTGAGTACTAAATTAAAGATGTTTGTCTGCAAAATCTCCAATGCTTCTTCGACAGATCCCGCCACCACACACTCGTGATCAGGCGCGAGCAGTTCTCTGACCAGGCTGCGTATTGGCTCCTCGTCATCGACGATTAAAATCTGCGCGCGTTGTGGGATTTCTTTCATTCTTCGTTCTAATCCATCCGCAGATCGGTTCAGCTTCGTCCGTGGCCATCAATCGCGAGATCGAAAGCGGGATTCGGCGCGCACAACTATGTCAACGTTCATGAATTTGGCTGAAGCTTCTCCAAGTTGGGGCGAGTAGTTTTGCGGAGAACTTCGGGGAATTAACTGCACGCGATCTTGTCGCAGGCACTGGCATAAGTCAATCAGGAAAGACCTGAAGATCAGCTCTGACGCCATCCTTCACTGTGGCCGTCAATTTGCTATGACTATCGCATGCTGTTTTGGTCAGCGAAATCGTATCAGTCGCATACCTTCGTTGATTTAGTTTTGAAGCGCTGTACGTTTTCCTGACAAGAAAAGAAAAAGGAAGGGTTAAACATGCAGATCAGCAGAAACATATTTAGCGGAGTCGGAAAAACATTCGGGAGTCGTTGGTGTGGCTTCTTAATTGGCGGCATCGGCGTAGGGGCTGCGCTCTACTATTTGCTCGGCGTCAGAGATGAGGCGGGCCGCCAGATCAGTGCCAGGAGGAAACAACTTGGTGACCACGTCGTGGACGATCGCGGAACAGATCAGGACAAAGCCTCGCGCATACTAGTGAACCTTCGCAATCGCGCCTTCGAATCCAGTGATGAACGACTGGCGCTGGCGCTGGGAAGACCGACTGAGGAAGTGGCTGCATGGCAGGCCGGTCTTGAGATTATTGACGACGATGTGATTATGAAAGCTCGCGGCATCGCGATGCATCGTGGGGTCAGCGTCGAATAGCTTGCGGCTGATACCAGATCTCTGCGCGTCTCTGCGGTTGCGTGTCTTTACAGCAATACCAACCGCAGAGGCGCAGAGAACATTGAGAACTACCGAAACAAGAATTCTGGAACCTGGAGGAAAAGCATTTGACCCAATTCGAAACCAACGAACCATGGCGACCCGGTGAACGACCAGACGAGCCTCCTACGCATCCTTACGATCCCGAAACGCCGCCAAAAGATCCCGCGAAGCCTGATCTGCCGGCGCCGGAACAGCCGCCGCTGCCTCCTGACGTGGATCCCCACTCACCGGTGGGCGAACCGGAAACACCAATGCCTCAAATTGATCCGCCTGATTCGCCTGGACAGCAGTCGCCGCCGCGATTGGTTTAGAGTTACTGGCCACCCGCTGCCGCAGTAGCACGTTTTTGCATCTCTTCGGGCGACAAATCTTCGACGTGCGTTGCTATATGCCAGATGTGACCGAACGGGTCGATCAAGCTGCCTCCGCGATCGCCGTAGAATTTGTTTTCCACCGGCCTGTCCTGCGTCGCGCCAGAGCCAAGAGCTTGTGCATAAACAGCATCTACGTCTTCAACATAAAGCAACAGGCTGACTGGTGACCCCCCAAGCGACGCTGGGCTCTTGTGGCCCATCTCAGGAAACTCGTCCGCCAACATGATTATTGAGTCGCCCACTTTGATTTCCGCATGTCCTACTCGGCCATCCGGTTGGGCCATTCGAAATAGTTCAGTGGCGCCAAACGCTTTCTTGTAAAACTCAATCGCGTCAGATGCCCCTTTGATGATCAGATAGGGGGTGATCGAGTTATAGCCCTCGGGAATGGGATTTACTTTGCTTGTCATCATTCTACTCCTTCTTTTTCTTCACAATTGGAGGAGGGGAAATTCGGTGAAGAGTGAAGAGTGAAGAGTGAAAAGCAAGAGCCTTTCGCAGCAAGATACTCATCACGCATTACTCATCACTTATCACTTATCGTCCGTCGCGCGCTTTCCATTAGCATTTGCGGTTCGACGCTTTCCACGTTTGGCAATCTCTCGAGCGCTGCGAGACCGTTTAAAGCATCGGCAATGTCCTCAGATCGCGTTTTCAACCATGCGGCAGCCGGCGCGTAAGCCAAAGTCTCTGTCACTTCGTAACCGGCTTTACTCAACTCTTCCTTCCGCTCGTTAACGTCAATTCCGTCGGCGAACCTAACGAACACCAGACCGGTTGGGACTGCCAGCGAACCGCCGGAGACCAACGTATATACGGCGCTAACTTTGCCGTGTCGTGCCGCAGTAGTGCCACCATCCGGTCCCAGTTTGAATATCGCGATCTTCCCGTCGTCAAGGAACTGCTCCGCTCCCTCCACGTGCTCATCGACCCGCTGCCGGTGGACCGCATAAAAATCAGTCGCCAGCTCATAGCTCGGGCCTCCAGCTTTAGAACCAGCAATGAGTTTCCTGGGGAATTTAGCGAGAAAATCCATAGTGAACTCAAACCGGAGCGACCCCGCCGCTGCGATCAGCAACTGAAAATAGTGTGATTTAACAGAATCACAATACCACTAAATTCATGCGACCCCGTACCTTGCCCGGTGAAATTAATTCAGGACTTGAATCATGAATAATCAGAGGCCTTGGAAAAGTTTGACAAGCGCGCTATCCGTGTCTTAGAGTGCGCGGCCTCGGCTAACACTTTTCACAACCGCGCTAGCTCGCCAGGGCAAAACTCGATGGTCGCAAGACACAACAATCCGATCCCGAATAAGTCATATCTAGTTCGCTCGTCCCACGTCATGTTTCCACTACCATTTCACACCCTTCCAACCAACCACACCTCGGAGGTCAACCCATGTATTCGTTTAGATATGGAGGCAAGAACGGCAAACGACATTCACTCACTACGAGCAATGAACACGTCGTGGTGCGTACCAACAGCCGAAGCGCCCTCGCAGATGTGAGGCCTTTTGAAGTTTCGGCGTTATCAAACAAAGCCAGGGACGTTTTGGAGCAATTTGAATTGTCTGCGCGGTTTCGCGAGGCAGGCGTGGAAATTTTGCGCGCCAAGGTGCCCCGCGGGAGTAAATCCCTTCGCGACAGGGCGAGGTCCATTCTCAAGTCGGAACCGGAGATCGAGTTTGCCGGACGAGTTTTGATCACTCAACAATCCGCCCGGCCCGTGCTTTACACAGAGAATTTTTTCGTTAAGTTTGACAGTGAGCAGAGCGCGACTGCCTGTCGCAAGATCCTCAAGAGTTACAAGCTGACGATCAAGAAGGAACTTGAGTACGCGCGCAACGCTTACTTCGTCGCAGCGCCGGAAGATACGGGCCTCGCGATCTTCGACATCGCCGAAAAACTATTGCAAGAGCCCTCAGTTGAACTCTGTCATCCCGAATTGATTCGGGAGTCGCGCCAGCGCTCGGCATTTCCCCAGCAATGGCATTTGAAGAAAGCCACGATTAACGGCGCAACGGTGGATGCCCACGCCAGTGTCGAAGCGGCGTGGGCTCTCAGCGAGGGTCAGGGGGCGACGATAGCCGTCATTGATGACGGTGTTGATATCGACCATCAGGAGTTTCAATCTGCCGGCAAGGTGATAGCTCCTCGAGACGTAACGCGCAAAACCAATAATCCTCGTCCCGGTAACGGAGACAATCATGGTACCGCGTGCGCCGGCGTGGCCTGCGCAAACGGCACGTTTGGCGCTTCCGGCGTTGCGCCCAAGGCCAGGCTGATACCGATTCGACTCGCGTCTGTGCTTGGCTCCCAAGCCGAGGCTGACGCCTTTGTCTGGGCGGCCCAAAACGGCGCCGACGTAATCTCGTGCAGTTGGGGTCCTCCCGACGGAACCTGGTTCGACCCGGCGGATCCGGTCCACAACCAGATGGTTCCACTTCCCGACAGCACTCGCCTCGCCATGGACTTCGCCGCAACTCAAGGTCGAAACGGCAAGGGCTGCATTATTTTGTTTGCTGCCGGAAATGGAAACGAAAGCGTCGACAACGATGGCTACGCAAGCTATAGCAAGGTCACTGCGGTCGCGGCGTGCAACGACAAGGGCAAGAAAAGCGCGTACAGCGATTTCGGCGGCGCGGTCTGGTGCGCATTTCCAAGCAATCACGGCAACCCATCGCTGACGCCGGGTATCTGGACCACAGACCGAAGCGGTCCGGTTGGTTACAACAGCGGCAATGCGCTGAAAGGAGACGCCGCAGGACACTACACAAACAACTTCGGCGGAACCTCGAGTGCCTGCCCAGGCGCAGCGGGTGTAGCTGCCCTCGTGATCGCGCGAAATCCGAGTCTGCGCTGGGACCAAGTCAAAGACATCCTCAAGCGCTCGTGTGACAAAATCGACACTGCGGGGGGAAATTATGACGCCAACGGTCGTAGTCCGTTTTACGGCTTTGGCCGGCTCAATGCGAAGAAGGCCGTCGAACTGGCGCTTCCAACGCAGGTAGATCCAATCGCCATTCGAAAGATCATCCAGGATGTGGCCATCAAGGATCTGACGACATCAAAGCTCGACCTGGCGGTGGCTGATACAAAGCCGATTCAGTCAGTCAAATTGTCGGTAGACATTGAACACACCTATATCGGTGATCTGATTGTTAGCATAAAACCGCCGGCGGCCACCGGAGTCAACGCGATTACGCTTCACAACCGCGAAGGTGGAGCGCTCGACAACATTAAGAAAACTTACGATGAAGTTAATGCCCCGGGATTGGTCGCGCTCAAGGGCAAGAGTCCACAAGGGACGTGGACACTTGTCGTTGAAGACAGGGAGAAACAAGACACAGGACGCATCCGCAGTTTCACTCTTGAAATGAAGCTGTAACTATCGAAAGCAAGAACAAGCGATGGACTAATCCGAGCTCTGCGCTCTCGCGTCTCGCTGGTGACTGGATTGCAGCATACTACCGGCGAGGCGCAGAGAAGCGACTCAAGAGATTTCAGTTGTGCAACGGTTTGATAAGTCTTACGACTTTGCCGACGCATTGCGCTGTTTGGTGTCGGTGAGCCGAGTGTAGTCAGGATTGAGATAGACCAGACGGCCGCCCACAATCGTGGCTACCGCGGCGCCGGTCATGGTGCGTCCGTCAAATGGGGTGTTTCTGCTTTTGGATTTTGAACCTCTGACATCAAAGGTCCATTCGCAGGCGGGATCAAGGATCGTGATGTCGGCATGCGCGTTCGGCGCTAACGTGCCACGGTCTTTCAACGAAAATATTCGCGCCGGATTGGTAGAGCACAATTCCACCAGCCGCGTAAGATCAATCAAGCCCTGGTCCACAAGGTCAAAGGCGAGGCCGATTGCAGTCTCAAGCCCGATGATTCCAAAAGGCGCCTGATCAAATTCCAACGCTTTCTCATCCGCGTGATGCGGGGCGTGATCAGTGGCGATCGCGTCAATCGTGCCGTCCTTCAAACCCTCGAGCAGCGCCTCCACATGATCGCGGTGCCGCAATGGCGGGCTCATTTTGGTATTTGTGTCGTAATCGGCAACGGCATCATCGGTTAACGTCCAATGATGAGGGGCGACCTCACAAGTAACAGAAATGCCCTGCTCTTTCGCGCGTCGGACGGCTTCCACGGCGCCTCGCGTCGAGACATGGGCGATGTGCACCGAAGCGCCAGTTAACTCTGCGAGCACGCAATCGCGAATCACATGCACATCCTCTGCAGCGGCAGGCATGCCTTTCAGACCAAGCAGCAGCGACCAATGTCCCTCGTGCATGACGCCGCCGGAGCTTAGCGATTCATCCTGCGCGTGATCCACCACCGCCAAATCAAATCCGCGAGCATATTCCATCGCGCGGCGCATCATCCCTGCGTTCGTTACCGGACGACCGTCATCGGATACAGCGACGATTCCGGCCTTTTTCATTTCGCCCATCTCGGCAAGTTCTTTACCGGCGCTTCCCTTGGTGAGCGCGCCCAGCGGCATCACATTCGCAAATGGGGCCCGTTGACCTTGCTCGATAATAAAGCGTGTTACCGCGGGGCTGTCGTTTACGGGATCGGTATTCGGCATGGCGCAGATGGTGGTCCATCCACCTGCAACCGCGGCCGCCGCTCCGCTCGCGATGGTCTCCTTGTATTCCGCTCCCGGCTCGCGTAGGTGAGTGTGAAGATCGATAAACCCCGGCGCGACCAACAAACCAGTGGCGTCAAAAAGTTCAGCATCCTCCGGATACTGTTCACCGCGTTCAAGAAACCCGGTGATCCGTCCGTCTTCCAGCAGGAGGTTCTTGCTGGTATTAACGTCCTGCGACGGGTCGATGACGTAACCGTTGGCGATCAGGATCTTCATCCCACTCTTTTTCCTTGCGCTTTATCGTTGGCATCTTCGACTGCCTCAAACTTATCTACATCAACTTCTGCTCGACTGACGCCTGCAATCAAATAGAGCACGGCCATTCGTACGGCAACTCCATTCGCAACCTGATCAAGAATCAACGAACTACTGCCATCGGCAACTTCTGACGCGATCTCGATACCGCGATTGATCGGACCAGGATGCATCACTATAGCGTCGGCAGCAGCGCGTTCGAGGTGGTGACGGCGCAAACCGTAATGAACCGCATATTCGCGCATCGACGGGAAAAATGCGCTGTCCTGACGTTCACGCTGAATCCTCAGGACCATGACGACGTCGGCATCTTCAATCGCATCTTCGATTCGTTTCTCGATTCGCAATCCGGTTTCCACGAAACCATTGAACTCATCCGGAACCATCGTGCCCGGCCCGGCGACCGCCACCGTCGCACCCATCTTCGTCAGCAAGTGAATGTTCGAACGGGCCACTCGCGAATGAAGCACGTCGCCAATTATCGCAACCTTAAGACCTTCGATGCGTCCCTTGTGTTCGCGAATCGTTAGGGCATCCAGCAGAGCCTGGGTGGGGTGTTCGTGAGATCCATCGCCGGCATTGACTATTGGTGAGTTTCCCATCCGAGCCAGTTGCTGTGGCGCTCCCGCCATGGAATGTCGCACCACAATGCAATCGGGTGACATCGCTTCTAAATTTCGCGCGGTGTCGCTTAGCGTTTCACCTTTGCTTACACTGGAAGTGGAAACGCTGACATTGACAGCATCGGCGGAGAGACGTTTTGCAGCTATCTCGAAGGAGGTCCTGGTCCGGGTTGACGGTTCAAAAAAAAGATTGATAACTGTGCGGCCGCGCAAAGCGGGAACCTTCTTGATATCGCGCTTGGAAATCTCACGAAAAGTCTCTGCGGTATCGAGAAGATGCGCGATCTCGCCGGGTTCGAGTTCGCGAATTCCGAGCAGGTGTTTGCGGGTAAAGGTCATCTGAATTGCAATCAGTAATCAGCGCTGAGCAATCAGCCGGATATCTTTCTCACGTTTCAAGACTGGGTTATTCAGCAATCAGTTCGACTGGTTGATTCCTGAGCGCTGATTACTGATTGCTCCCCACACAAAAAAGCGGCCATCGCTGGCCGCTCGTGTCTAAGTCGCTTCGTCAGGTGGTCTTTCCACAATCACAACCGCCTCTTCTTCGTCGAAGTCCTGTAACATCACCTTGATGATCTCGCTCTTCTTCGTCGGCACCAGCTTGCCAATGTAATCAGCCTGGATCGGAAGTTCGCGGTGTTCCTTGCCGCGATCGATTAACACCGCCAGCTGCACGCGGCGCGGTCGCCCGAAATCAATCAGCTGGTCCAATGCCGCGCGGATGGTGCGGCCCGTGTAGAGAACGTCGTCAATCAAAACAATATTACGGCTTTCAATGTCGCCCGGAAGCTCCGTGCGATTGACGATTGGTTTAGCCCCGACCGTAGAAAGATCGTCGCGATAGAGTGTGATATCTACAACTCCCACCGGCGGCCGGTCTCCTTCGAGATCGGCAATCTTATCCGCCATCCGTTCGGCCAGCGGAACCCCTCTTCGCCGAATGCCGACCAGATAGAGATCGCCGGCGCCATGGTTCTCTTCGACTATCTCGGAAGCCAGACGCGCCAACGCCCGATTGATCCGCGGGCCATCCATGATGCGAGCTTTCTCGATGAAATCCATTTCGCCGGATACTAACAAGAACCAGTAGGCGTGACAAGTTTCGCCTCCTGGTTTCAGTTTTCTCTCCTTAGCCTCAGTGTTCTCTGCGTCGAAGTGGCGAGCATTACCACGATGCCTTCCGTTGGAAGCAACGGCTTAACAAGTTAGAATCGAATACGCTCGACGGCTTACTCGTAATTCGCAAATCCATAGTGATCAATTTATATCGTTCATTGCTGCGCCCGCTTCTCTTTAGTCTGCCTCCTGAGGCGGCCCACCAGCTGGCGCTTAAATCATTGGCCCTCGCGCCGAATCTCGCCGGCAATTTGCTCGGCGACCGTTACAAGAGCAATCCTTTTGGTAAGCTCAGGCGGTTTGGTCTGACGTTTCCGAATCCAGTAGGACTCGCCGCGGGATTCGATAAGGACGGAATTGCGCTCGCAGCTCTGGCAGCTCTCGGTTTTGGTTTTATTGAAGCAGGAACTGTTACCTTTCACGCGCAACCCGGCAACGAACATCCACGCCTCTTCCGGCTTCCCACTGATAAAGCTTTGATCAATCGCGCGGGGTTTAATAACGAAGGCGCCGCCGCTTTTGCGCGCAGGCTGAATGGCCGCAAGGTCGAGTGTGTTTTGGGAGTCAGTATCGGGAAAAGCAAAGTCGCTCCGCTGGAAAGTGCAATCGACGATTACCTGAAAAGTTTCGAACTCGTATATCCGACGGCAGACTACATCGCCGTTAACGTGAGTTCGCCAAACACGCCGCGACTCCGCGAGTTGCAACAAGCTGACCAACTGAATTCCCTGTTGCAAGCGTTGCAAAAGCGGAACCAGGAATTAGCCACTGAACATTCTCGCAGTGGCGACATGCCGCTCCTGGTCAAACTATCACCAGACTTGTCTGACGAAGAGCTGGCGGATATCTTGAATGTGGCCCAACAAAATCATGTCTCCGGAATAATCGCGACTAACACCACGATTTCGCGAGAAGGTTTGCAAACAGACGCCAAAACGTTGCAATCGATCGGCGCCGGTGGGTTGAGCGGAGCGCCGCTCCGAGAGCGGTCAACCAGGATAATAGCCGCGCTCTATAACATGACGGGCGGCACGATGCCGCTGATTGGCGCTGGAGGAATTTTCACAGCCGAAGATGCGTGGGAAAAAATCAGCGCCGGCGCGGGTCTGGTCCAAATCTACACCGGCTTGATTTACGAAGGGCCTTCCATCGCGCGGAGAATTAATGAAGGATTACGACGAATCATCTCAAACGAAGGCTTTGTTTCGCTGGATGAGGCGGTAGGGTGTCGTTCGAAAGAGTTAGCCTGACCGGTCTTACAAAATGAACTCGAAAAAACTCATAGTTGCCCTGGATGTAGACTCAGCGACTAAAGCGCTCGAGATGGTTCAGATTCTGCGCGGCATCGTTGGCATGTTTAAGATCGGCTCTCAGCTGTTTACGGCAGCAGGACCTGGGCTGGTGCGCGACATAGTCAACTCCGGAGAAAAAGTTTTTCTTGACCTCAAGTTTCATGACATTCCAAACACCGTCGCAGCGGCGGGAGTTGAGGCGGCGCGCCTGCGCGTTTCAATTTTTAACGTTCATGCCGCAGGAGGCACCGAGATGATGCGACGCACGGCGGATGCGGTGTCGGAATGCGTTATCAAGGAAGGGCTTACCCTGCCGAAGGTAATCGCTGTGACTGTCCTGACAAGCGCTAATGAGACAACTCTCGCCGAGATAGGCTTCAATGCTGGTCCCGAGGAGATGGTTCGGCGCTTTGCCGCGCTGGCTGCGTCTTCCGGAATGGACGGTGTCGTTGCGTCACCGAACGAAGTTGGTTTGATCCGCGAAGTTGTTAGAAATCCCGGCTTCATCATAGTCACTCCCGGAGTTAGACCAGCAAGTGCGCCGTCCGGCGACCAGAAGCGAGTGACTACGCCGCGCGAAGCTATTGCTGCAGGTGCAGACTATTTAGTAGTGGGCCGCCCAATTCTGTCGGCAACTGATCCGGCTCGCGCCGCTAAACAGATAGTTGAAGAAATGCAAAGCGCACTTGAAAACAGTGTCTGAATTGACGGAACCGTGCGGCACAGCATGCGTTAACAATTCAGCGCCATCGTCCTGCGATTTGTTCTAGTGCGATTTTGAATTATGATTCAAGGGTGACCCAAAGGTTGAGAATCAGAGCTGCTTTACAAATTTCTTGTCCTCGTTTTAGTTTCCGCATCGTTGTTTGGAATTCTCATTGCGGTTTCTGCCTCTGCTCAGGACGCCACGACGGGATCGTTTTCCTTTTCGTCATCACACTACCGCGTCGGCGAGCGTCTGACATACAACATCTCCTATTCAAACTTTATCAGTGCGGCACATGCCGAGTTCCTTGTTGCCGCACGGGGAACATTCTTCGGTCGAGATGGAATCCAGCTAAAGGGCCATGTTGAAACTACCGGCACTGTAAACGCGGCCCTGCTCGCGCTGAATAACGATTACATTACCTACGTCGATCCAAATACCGGACTCCCTTTCCATGCGCAGCAGTTTATTCGCGAGGCTTCGCGCGCTTCGGATGCTTCAGCAGACTTCAATCAGCCTGCCGGCGCAGCGCCCCTGCCACCTGGCCGACTTGGGGAAATGTCCGGAATATACGATTTGCTCTCGGTGGTCTATCGAATCAGGACTTTGCCTCTGAAGGAAAATTCCAGCTACCGTTTAACCGTTCGCATTGATAACGTCGATCACCAGGTGGACATTAAGGTACGCGGTCAGGAAGCAGTGAAGACGAATGTAGGATCGTTTACCGCGGTCATTTCGCGAATTACGGTTAAGGGCAATACCGGTAGTTATCCCATGCAGGCGTATTTCAGTAGCGACGATCGACACATCCCTGTGCTCGTCACGGCGCGCTATGCCTCCGGAGAGATTAGAGCGGAACTGGCGGCTTCAGAGTTTATCGCGACGCCTGCACTGCCGCCTCCCGAGTCCTACGCCGGTAGCAGCCAACCCCTTAGTGCCCAGTGTCCCTATCGTGATTCCGACTCAACCCACAACGCCCGAATGATGGTGCTTTGACTGGTCTGCCCTTCAAAGTCGGCGAGCAGTTGAACTACCAGGTCTATTTGCCGACGATCAAACAAGCAGTTGCGACGGCAGGATTTCAAGTGCGCGCTCGGTCGAGATATTTTGACAAGGATGGTTTGCTATTCAACGTCAGTGCGCAAACAACGAATGCCCTGCAACACCTATTCTTTGCCACTGACACACTTAGTTCCTATGTGAACCCGAAAACTCTGCTCCCTTTCCAAACCGAGATGAACCTGATCGAGGGGAGGCGGCGACTTTCGACCAAGCTCACTATTAACCAGGATTACGGGACGGCAACAACAGACAAGAACGTAAGGATTGAAATTCCTGTTGGCACGCATGATTACCTTTCATTTTTCTATGCGTTGCGCACTTTCAATCTAAATCCACCACGACGGAATGCCGTCTCTATTCTGGTGGAGAACAAGCCCAAGACGCTTTTCATCACCGCTCTGAAACGCGAAACAATTCAACTCGGATCGCAAAGTGTGCCGGCGATTCAGATTTCCCTCACCACTGATGATGCTCAGAGCGATCAATATCAGTTGCGAGCATGGATCAGCGATGACGAGCGGCGGCTACCGCTCCGTCTCACCGCGCAAACTCAACTTGGTCCGATTCGCGCTGACTTGGCCATCCTTCCCGTAAATCGATAATTCCCTCTTGAGCGAGCCATCGCGAGGTAATGTCGGATCGCCAAAATGAAATTGAAAACTGTTTTCAATTAGGCTATACTTCCGACCCTTCCGTGATCCGTCGAAGCGCGGGAGGAGGGTGCAAACGGCACCGGCCATTTTCCCAAGCTTATCGAGAGGCTCCATTGTCATGCTTAATTCTTTTATCATTGTGCTGCGCGAAGGTTTTGAATCGTTTCTCCTGGTTGCAGTAATTCTCGCCTACCTCCGCAAATCAGGCCAAAGCTGGCTGAACTGGGCCGTCTATCTCGCTCTGGCCTTAGGCCTTGCGGTTAGCGCCGCTCTTGGATACGTCCTGGCAGTCGGCGTCGAAGAATCGCGTCTGCAGCAGATCTTAGGTGAACGAGTGGGAGCTTTCGCTGGTCAGTTCCTTGGAAACGAAGCTCTGCGCGAAGGCGTGCTCGGACTAGTTGCAATGGTCATGGTTGGGACGTTGGTCGTTCACATGTGGCGGACCGGTTCGAAACTACGCGAGCGCATGCATCAGCGCCTGGACGAGATGTCGTCTCGGTCCTCACGCTTTGCAGCGCTGGCTGGGGTGTTTCTTTTCACGTTCCTGATGATCACGCGTGAGGGAATGGAAACGGCGTTAATGCTTATGCAGGTGCGCGATTCTCAGTTGATCACCGGCGCACTGTTGGGGCTTTGCGCCACAGTGTTGTTCGCCTGGGGGTGGACACGCTTTAGTCATCTCATCAACGTCAAGCGGTTCTTCCAGGTCACCGGAATTTTTCTCCTGCTATTCATGGTGCAGGTTGGCATCTATTCATTCCACGAATTTTCGGAGGCAGGGCTGCTGCCAAACAGCGAAGCCCTACATACAGCTACAGAGAAGTTTTCTCCCGATGGACTCTATGGTAAGTGGTTCTCGCTCGGGATGATTGCCGTCTGCGCGCTTTGGCTAATGATTGGCTGGTTGAAAGATCGATTGAAACCCAGTTACCCCGGCGCGGTTAGCCTGGGCCAGACTTAACGAAGGCCGGTTGATGGTTTACAAAAAGGCGAGCCCCGCGGCTCGCCCTTTTTGTGACCACTGCCTGGCAAATTATTTACTTGCCATTGGCCCCATAGCTGACACAGTCTCCCTGGTTCTTGAAGGTGCTGCCGTCAGCCCGTGTAAATGTCTGCCACCCACCGTTCTTGCAGGCGTTCTTATTGGGGAGCGGATTTGAAGCGTTGAATTGCACCGTCGGCTTGAAGCCGAACCAGCATCCAGCGTCCAAACGGAAGATACCAATTCCGCCGACACCGCCATCGCAATAGTTGGTCGCAGTAAGCGTGCTGAAGTAAGCGTCAGTCGGAGCTGGGTTGACGCCGACAGTCGGAGCTTCATCGCTTATCAACACGTTGAGCGCGTCGTATCCGCAGCCACCGGATTCCGAATAGCATGGAGCACTTTCGCCGATCGCAGGATTGCCGTAGTGGGTGGTGTTATAAGCGATGCTATAGATCGCCTGGTTCGGCACGACGATCCCCATCCCCGTTAAGTTGAAGGTGATCAAATTCGCGTAACCATTGAAGCAGGTGTTCGACGACGCGTCATACCATCTGCCACCGGTGCAATTAATGTTATCGGCCGATGGTCGATAGGGAATCGCAAAAGTCTGGGTTACTGAAGCAATCAGGCTTCCGACTTGATTGCCGGCGTCAACGTTGTAAATATTCAACGTGATAGGATGTGAGAAGGTTGCTCCCGGGGTGGTGACGCAAGCGCCGTCAAACCAGAACCCGCTCTCGCAACCCCAACTGCTCATGCCCTGCACCACGGATGTCAGCGTTCGAGATGTTCCTGCGAATTGAACGCGGTCGCCAAACTCTTCGGCCTGGTTTGCCTCATACGCAATGCTGTCGAGGTTTCCCGGCAGTGGGCTGGGAATATTGTTGTAGATTGTTTGGCCAAATGCCTGCGTTGCTCCGAATACAAGCAGCGCTAAAGCGAGCATTGATCCTCGAAAATTTTTCATTCTTTATTTCTCCTGGGACAAGTGGGAGCGCGATCAGTCAACGCTCCTGGTGGGAGGTCGATTAGACCAAACTGCTGGCGAGACAAACTTCAACGCCAGGGCAGAAGCAAGCTTCTTGAGGTGATGTGACAGGAAGCGCTGAAGCAAAGCGGGTAAATCCCGAGGCTCGTCGTTCCATCATCACACGCTACCGTCCGGGGTCCGCACCCAATCCGGCGGTGTGCAAACTACTGGTTTCAAACTCGCGTACTTTATTCGAAGCAAGCGCGCTTGTCAAAGAATCAGCTACGCTCAACGATTCTCTTTTTTTTCAACTAAGTTATGAACATTTTCAGGAACTTCCAGCCGTTTATCCGTCCTGGAAAAGAGCAAAGATCAACTCGCAACCGCGTCGTGGCGCCATAACAAAAAGGGCGCCTGCATTAGCAGACGCCCTTCCAGTTTGCAGGTGCAACGCTGGCCACCAAGCGGTTTACTCGCCATAGCCGCTACGGCGCAGTGCAAAGAACCGCCACCACCTTGCCCGTGCCCCAGTGGCCCGGATTTGATGCGTAGCCCGGATTGGTCTCAACGATCACAATCCGCTTCACGTTCCCGGTGATAACCGAACCGTCCTTCTGCACTGAGCTGGCCACAATCACCCGCATCAAATTCGGTATCGTCGCCGGAGGGTTCGAGCTGTTACCCGGCCGGCTGGTCCATGTACCGCCACATTCCGGTAGGAGACTACCGTTCTCGAAACCCTTGAACGCGTTTGGACCAGAGCCGCCCGTCATGGGGTTGTTCTTCTGCCACTGCGAACCCCAGAAGTTAACCGTCGCGCCAACGGTCGTATTAACAAGGTCCCCAATCACAAACTGCCCGCCTTCCGGATTCTCAAACGTCGCGCAGTTATTATCCGGTTCAAAGTCGTAGACGGTATCGTTAAATTCAACCAGGTCGGTGTAAACGTCGTATCCTGGATTATTCGTTCCAATATTCACGCCGAACCCGCCGACCACGGCGGCTGGGCACAGGGCAGCGATATCGGCCAAAGTGTAGGTGGCTGGACCTCCCGGCGTGCCAATAATTGTTCCCATGGAACAGGTCACGGTTTGAGTTGACCAAAATAGACCAGCATCCACATCCCATTGTTGCCACAGTCCAGGAACTATGGGACCCATCAATGGATTTTGATACGGTTCAAAAACCAGCGTAGTAAATCCTGTCGTTCCACCTGTCAGGAAAGTGATCAACTGGTAGGACGGGTCGGCAACGGGAGGGCCCGCTACTTGTTTCGTGTAATAGCTAAGAGCAAAGACGCCTGGTAATGCTACGGGGGACGTCTCAGCGCGCAGGTATTGCGCCTTTGCTGTCGTAGTAACGTCAGTTGTGAGCTGAAGCGCCCCGCATCCCGCTGGCGCATCCTCATCCGCGACAAATTTCACCTCGCCTCCAGGCCTGGTGTCCTCGGTGGACCAGCCCTGCTGATTTGATGGAGTCACTACAGTATTACCCGCAGAAAGAGCCGGTGTTAACGGCAGGACGAGAGCGGCGACAAGAGACGCCATGAAGACAACGGCCAAGATTGATCTTTTTCTTAATGTCATGCAGTTTCCTTTCAGGCTGACGAGTTGGGGGCTATGGGCGCTTCCACTCGGGGTTGGTGGAGTGTGAAGTTAAACAGCAACTTCGCGCACGCCAGATCTGAAGTTCATGAATCGTCGGGAGTCCCGGCGATCCCATAAAATTATTACGAAAGTTAACGAGAGGTGTTGGGATAAGGACCAGGATGGAAACTACCGGACCTGTTTGCCTTCTTAACACCGTTACCGCGCCTCCGCCGTACGGAGTGCGAGCGTTCTGCTGTAAAGCGCGCGTACTTTATGGGAATAAGATGTCGCTGTCAATTACGAGTTGAAGCGATTACTACTTTGTAGTTAGTGATTCAGATTGGTGTTAATGATCTGCTGCGGCTGGCCGCTGCCAAAGTGCTCCCGTAAGTTTCGAGGACAGAAAACGCGTCAAGCATTCTCTTTGGCGACGAACTGTCGGGTTAGTTCGCGTTTGAGCAACTTTCCGGTGGGTCCCTTGGGAATCTCAGAAACGAAATGAATCGTCTTGGGGCATTTGAAATCCGCGAGATGTTCTTGGCAATGGGCTATCATCTCCTCTTCGCTGATTTCCCTTCCCTGCTTCAAAACGATGAAAGCTGAAACCTCCTCGCCATAAAGCGGATCCGGAATTCCGATGGTCGCGGCGGCATTCACCGCCGGGTGCTGATACAGCACTTCGTCGATCTCGCGTGGATAGATGTTTTCTCCGCCCCGGATGATCATGTCGCTCTTGCGATCGACGATGTAAAAAAAGCCGTCCTGGTCGCGATAACCAATGTCGCCCGTATGAAACCAGCCATTGCGAAACGCAGTCCGGTTGGCCTCAGGGTTCTTGTAGTAACCCTTCAAAATGTTTTCCCCGCGCAATACAATTTCGCCAGGCTCGCCGTGGTCCACGTCCCTGTCCTCTTCATCAACAACTTTCATCTCATTGCCGATGGCCAAACCGCATGAGCCGGGACGGCGGCGCGTATCTGGGGGGTTAAACGTGGATCGACAAGTGGATTCTGAAAGTCCGTAACCCTCGATTACGAGACAATTAAAAGTTCGCTCGAAGTTTTGCATCACCTCCGCCGGCACCGGCGCGGAGCCACACATCGCGAAGCGGAGCTGGTCCGTTTTCAGACCGCCGGGAACCCCATCGGGATACTTAGTCAGCAGCATCGAAAGCATCGTCGCTACTGAACCAAATGATGTGATCTGATACTCCGAAATAATTTGCCAAAAGCGCGAAGCGGAAAACTTTGGACTAACCACAGTCGACCCGCCGGCATATAGCGCAGACATGGTGGTCACAGACACCGCGTTCATATGAAACAAAGGCATGATGCTCAACAGCCGGTCGTTTTCTGTAAACCCGAGCCACTCGCTGATCTGTCTGGCGTTGGCGATTAGGTTTCCATGCGTGAGCAGACAGCCTTTGGGTTTGCCGGTGGTGCCGGACGTGTAAATGATGATTGCATCGCTATCGAGATCAATGTCGTCCGCAGGTAAGGGCACAGCGTGCTGTGCCCCTACGTCATCAGCGAATCCTTCCGTAGCGCTGAACTCGTCGTCGAATTGAATGACGGTTTGCAAACTTGGCAACTCGTCTCTGATGCTCTCAATCATCGGCACGAACTCTGAATGGACCATGATTGCTTTGGCTTCTGAATCCGAGACGACGAATGCAACTTCTTCCGCTTTCAACAATGAGTTCACGGGGCCCGCGATAGCGCCCAGCTTCCAGCAAGCGAAGTAGGCAATGATGTACTCCGCGCTGTTAGGCATTAACAGACTCACCGCGTCGCCTCGGCCGATACCCGCAGTCGTCAACATCTGCGCGGTCCTAATCACAGCTTGATTAAACTCGGCGTAGCTAAAGACCCGACCATCAGCCTCTGAAAACAGAAACGGTTTCCCCGGCGCAGCATTGACCTTCTCAGCCATAAGGCTGGTGATATTCGCCGGTGCGGGTTTCTGCGAAAATGCCTCTTCGCGGTTCAGTGGTTTGATCATATTTTCGGCGATTGTAACTGTGAACTGATCGCGAGCGCGAGCGCATAGTCGTTGCGCGCGCATCTCGCTCGTAATTTCGGGACCGCCACTCGTCGCACCTCGCTCCAAAACTGGATTGTGGTATATTCCTGCGTATCCAGCTCCTACTTGCGTTTCCGGAAAGCCAGTTAAAACTCTATGGATACTTATCGCAATTTCATCAACGGCGAATGGGTTGAGTCCACTTCTTCGCGCACAGTTTCAAATATCAATCCCGCAAATACCGATGACATCATCGGAACCGTGAGGCAGGCTTCGCGAGATGAGGCCAAGCGAGCAGTCGAATCAGCCGCTGCCGCCTTTCCCGCATGGCGCGCTACTCCGGCGCCGGCACGCGGGAAAATCGTCGCGCGCGCGGCCCGCCTGCTCGAGGAGCACAAAGAGGAACTCGCGCAAATCTTAACGCGCGAGGAAGGAAAGACGATTTCGGAATCGCGTGGCGAACTGCAACGCTCAATTAACGTTGCCGAGTTCTGCGCCGGCGAGTCGCGGCGGATGAATGGTGAAACAATTCAATCGGAGTTGCCAAGTAATTTCGCCTACACGATCAAACAGCCGCTCGGCGTCGTAGCATGCGTAACGCCCTGGAATTTTCCGGTAGCAATTCCGGTCTGGAAGATTGCGCCGGCCCTCGTCGCCGGAAACGCAGTAGTTTTCAAGCCCGCCACTTTAACGCCCGCGACCGGCGTGCGCATCGTTGAAATTTTTGCGGAAGCCGGCATTCCTCCCGGCGTTCTGAATTTGGTTATAGGCTCTGGTTCGGAAGCGGGCGATGCAATCATTAATCACCCGGCCGTGAAGGCGGTTTCGTTCACCGGCTCGAATGAAGTAGGAATTCGATTGTATGAAGAAGTCTCGAGACGCGGCGCGAAGGTCCAATGCGAGATGGGCGGCAAGAACCCAGTTGTTATTCTGGAGGATGCGGATCTGGACCTAACCGTTGAGTCAGTGGCCCAGGGTGCTTTTGGATCATCAGGGCAGCGCTGCACGGCAACGAGCCGTGCAATTGTGGTTAACGATATCGCCGACGAATTTGTTGACAGACTTAAGAACCGCGCCGAATCAATGCGAATCGGTGACGGCATGGATCCTAACACCGAGATGGGGCCCAGCGTTGATGAAGGTCAATTTAAGACGGTCCTGAAATACATCGACATCGGACGGGAGGATGGGGCGAACATGGTCTGCGGCGGTTCGCGAGCAACCGGTGACGGACTCGACAAGGGATTTTTCGTTCACCCAACTATTTTCGATCACGTAACGCCAGACATGCGCATCGCGCGTGAAGAAATCTTCGGACCCGTGCTGTCAGTGCTGCGCGTGAAAAACTTTGAGGAGGCGATGGTAGTCGCGAACGACACCGAGTATGGTTTGTCATCGTCGATTTTTACGAACGATGCCGCGCGCATTTTCCGTTTTGTCGATGAAATCGAAACCGGCATGACGCACATCAACTCACCTACTACCGGCGGCGAAGCACACATTCCCTTTGGTGGAATCAAAGGAACCGGGATCGGCGATCGCGAGCAGGGCTCAACCGCTCTCGATTTTTATACGGAACTCAAGGTTGTCTACGTCGATTACACCGGACGCAAACGCGAAGGAAATCTTTATTGAGTACATGCGAAACCCAGGCCGCGGATTAACGCGGGCGCGACAATCTGAATGCTTTCTGTGTCTTCCGGCTTTCATCTGATCAGCGTTATCCAATCAAATCCGCGGCTGTATTTTTTGAATCAAACTGTTCAACTGGGGAGCTTTCATGAGAACCATCATCAAGAACGGCCGAATCATCACGGCCATTGACGACTACCGCGCTGACATTCTCATCGAAGATGAAATCGTTTCCGTCATCGGAGCAAAGCTCGAGATGGAAGCAGACAAGGTCATCGACGCAGCAGGCAAGCTCGTGATTCCTGGCGGCATCGATCCGCATACGCACATGGAGTTGCCATTTGGCGGCACTCAGGCTTCCGACGACTTTCTCACCGGCACGCGCGCGGCGGCTTACGGCGGCACCACTACGATCATCGACTTCGCCGTTCAGTACAAAGGCGAGTCCCTCATTCAAGGCATCGACAACTGGCACCAGAAAGCCGAAGGCAAAACCGCGATCGACTACGGTTTCCACCTGATCACTACCGAACTCGAAGATAACCAAATCGAAGAATTACATACCGCCATGGATGAAGGCGTTACCAGCTTCAAAATGTTCATGGCCTATCCCGGCGTTTTTCTGGTTGACGATGCCACGATCTTTCGCGGCATGCTGGCCGCCGGTGAGCGCGGTGGCCTAATCTGCATGCACGCTGAAAACGGCATCGTCATTAACGAAATCATTAAGCATGCTCTCGCGAAGGGCCACACGGCGCCGAAGTATCACGCGCTAACCCGACCCACCATCGCTGAAGCGGAAGGCGTGCATCGTGCAATTGCGATTGCTGAGATGGCCGAATCTCCCGTGTACATCGTCCACTTGTCGTGCGCCGATGCTCTAAACCAGGTGCGGCAGGCGCGCGACCGCGGCATTCCTGCTTTCGCCGAAACGTGTCCGCAGTATCTCTTCCTTTCTCTCGATGACTACGATGAGCCAGGCTTTGACGGCGCGAAATATGTGATGACGCCGCCGCTCCGGGATAAGTCGAACCAGGCGGAACTCTGGAAAGGTCTGAAGATGGACGACCTGCAGGTGATCTCAACAGACCACTGCCCATTCTGCATGAAAGAACAGAAGGAGCTTGGCCGAGACGACTTTTCCAAGATTCCTAACGGCGCGCCGGGCGTTGAGAATAGGGTGCCGCTGATCTACAACGGTGGCGTAGTGGAGAATCGCATCAGTCTTAATCGTTTCGTCGAACTCACCTCAACGGCGGCGGCGAAAATGTTTGGTCTGTTTCCCAAAAAAGGGACGATCGCCGTCGGCTCTGACGCGGACATAGTCATCTTCGACGCTGAAAAAGAACAGACCCTGAGCCTCAAGACAAATCACATGAACGTTGACTACTGCACCTACGAAGGCAAGAAGATCAAAGGTGTGGTCGAAACTGTGCTCTCGCGCGGCAAAGTTATCATCGAAAACGGAGAGTACAAAGGCAAGGCGGGCGATGGACAATTCTTGAAGCGCGGCACCTGCGTCTCAATGTGACGTCGCACCGGCGAGCACGGCTAACGCCCAAACTCCTTGTAGCTCGCGGTCGGGTTGGCATACTATGCGCCCTGTCTAAATCCCTTTCAGAGCACACGGCGGAGAGTTGATGATCAGCCGCCGGAGCTGCCAATCACAAAACAATGACTAGGAAAATACTGTTGATTATCGCGCTGACACTGTCGGCCACTTCCGTCTTCGCGCAAAGCGCAATCGAACGGCCTCTGATTACAGTCACGGGCCAGGCGGAGATGATGGTTGTGCCCGACGAGGTCGCCTTCAGCCTTCGCGTTGTCACAATGGAAAAGGAATTGACTGCGGCGACGGTAAAAAATGATCAAGTTGTGAAGAGTCTTATAGCCCTGGCGCAGAAGTATCAAGTTCCCCCAAGACAAGTGCAAACCGGCCATATCAGCCTGTCGCAGAGATTTTCTGATGAAGAAGTGACGAAAAAGCCGCCGGTATTACTCGGTTACACGGTCACGAAGAGAGTAGCGATAGTCCTTGGAGACGTCAGCAAGGCTGAAGACTTACTCGCCGACATCTTCAAGTCGGGTATCACCAACATTGACAACGTCGAATTTCGCACCACGCAACTGCGGAAATACAAAGACCAGGCGCGAGCCATGGCCATGAAGGCTGCACAGGAAAAGGCCATTGCGCTAACGAGGGAGATTGGCCAGACGATCGGCAAAGCGTATTCAATTCAGGAACAGGGACCAGTTTATCGCGGTTTGCCTAACGCCAGTAACAGCATGGGCTTAGTTACCGGAACGTCTTCGGATAATGAAGGGACGATTGCACTCGGCCAGATATCCATTACCGCTAATGTCATCGTCAGTTTCGAGTTGAAGTAAGTTTCAATCGGATTCACCGCATGCCCACAAACTCCCCTTCCGACACCACTATCACGCAGCGTGACTTCGTCGAATTAACGAGGGACGTCTCCTCAAGTCCCCTGTGGAATAAAGACCTCGCGCCGACCACAATTAACCAACGCACCTGGTCAACCTGGAACATTGCCGCGCTTTGGATTGGCATGAGCGTGGTCATAACCACCTACACACTTGCCGGCGGTTTTATCGAAGCCGGGATGAACTGGTGGCAGGCAATGATCACGATTCTGCTGGGCAACACGATTGTGCTCATCCCGATGATCCTCAATGCGCACGCGGGCACGAAGTATGGCGTTTCCTTCCCAGTGCTTTGCCGAGCTGCGTTTGGAACGAAGGGCGCGAACGTTCCTGCCATCCTGCGCGCAATAGTCGCCTGCGGCTGGTTTGGAATTCAGACCTGGATCGGAGGCACCGCGATCGACGCCCTGTTCGGTGTTATGTCGCCGGCGTGGGCGCATATGCTCGGTGATGCAGGCATTCTCGGTATTGCGATTCACACCTGGATCGCTTTCTTTCTGTTTTGGGGAATTCAGGTGTTTATTATCCTCAAGGGCGTCGAAGGCATTAAACATCTCGAGACCTGGTCGGCGCCTTTGCTACTCGGTGGCGGCTTGATCCTGCTCGTATGGGCATCCTGGCGCGCCGGCGGTCTGGGCCATGTGTTGACAGCGTCGGCTGCGTTACAAAAAGAGCAAAACATCTTCTGGGATATTTTTCCGGGCGCCTTAACCGCCTCGGTTGGTTATTGGGCCACGCTGAGTCTTAACATTCCCGACTTCACGCGCTACGCCCGTTCGCAAAAGTCTCAAATGCTGGGCCAGGCGCTGGGGCTGCCCTTGACCATGACTGCCTTCGCGTTTATCGGAGTGGCAGTTACAAGCGCAACGCTTCTAATCTATGGCGAGGCGATTCCGAATCCAGTTGATCTGATGACTAAGTTTAATAGCGTTGTGGTAGTGCTCTTTGCCACCGGCGTGATCTTCGCCGCTCAGTTAACCACTAATATGGCGGCCAACGTGGTTTCGCCTTCAAACGATTTCTCCAATTTGAATCCAAAACGCATTTCGTATGTCATGGGTGGTCTGATCACCGCACTGATTGGCGTGATCATGATGCCTTGGAAACTAATGGGCGACACAATGGGCGCCTACATCTTTACCTGGTTGATTGGTTATTCCGGTCTGATGGGGGCAATCGCCGGCATTCTCATCTGTGATTATTGGGTGCTTCGAAAACAGCGCCTGGATCTGGGCGGACTCTTCGAACCGTCTGGCCCTTATAGCTATTCAAACGGCTTCAACATTCGCGCGATGATTGCGCTCGTTGTGGCCATCGCCCCTGTCGTGCCGGGCTTTTTGCGCGCCGCAACTACGCCCGGCGGCCAGGTACCCAACCCGAATTTCCTCGACACGCTGTATACTTACGCCTGGTTTGTTACCTTTGCGCTCGGTTTCGTTATCTATTTAGTTTTGATGAAGTCACACGTGAGAAGCTCCGAGTCTTGAGTTTGCGATTGAACACGAGGCCGGAAGCCGGCTTCCGATCTGGAGGAACTCTATGCCAAGAACAGTTAAATGCGGACTTATTCAATGCAGCAATGCTTCGCCCACTGATTTGCCGATTGAAGACATTAAGCGTCTAAACCTGGAAAAGCATTTGGGATTTCTGGAGCAGGCTGCTCAGCAGGGTGTTCAAATAGTTTGCATGCAGGAAGTGTTTACGACTCCCTACTTTTGCGCGGAACAGCAGACGCGCTGGTATGAAGCGGTTGAAAAGATTCCCGATGGACCAACAGTCCGCCTGATGCAGGAAGTGGCGAAGGCGCACGGCATGGTGATCGTCGTGCCGATATATGAGGAAGAGATTACCGGCGTTTACTACAACACGGCCGCCGTGATCGACGCTGACGGGAAATATCTCGGCAAGTACCGGAAAAACCACATCCCACACGTCAATCCGGGTTTCTGGGAGAAGTTTTATTTCAAACCCGGGAATCTTGGTTATCCTACTTTTGAAACGGCGTTTGCTCGCGTAGGCGTTTACATCTGTTACGACCGCCATTTTCCCGAAGGCGCGCGAGCTCTCGGTCTTAATGGCGCCGAGATCGTCTTCAATCCTTCAGCTACTGTTGCCGGTCTGTCAGAATATTTGTGGCGGATAGAACAACCGGCACACGCGGTAGCCAATGGTTATTTCATCGGCGCGATCAATCGCGTGGGCCATGAGCAGCCATGGGACATCGGTGAGTTTTACGGGCAGAGTTACTTTTGTGATCCGCGGGGACGGTTTATCGCGGAAGCCCCGAGAGACGAGGATGCGCTGGTAGTTGCTGATTTGGATCTCGACATGATTCGCGAAGTGCGCAATACCTGGCAGTTTTTCCGTGATAGACGGCCCGATACTTACGGCGCCCTCGTCGCAGACTAAAAACTGTAACGCAAACTGTTAGTTTGCGATCGTTGTTTCAGAACAATCGCAAACTGACAGTTTGCGCTACATTGGAGTAAATCCATGGACCTTTCCATCGTTGTTAACGGCATCACCTTCCCCAATCCGTTCCTGCTGGGCTCCGGCCCGCCGGGAACAAATGCCCGCGTTATTGCGAAGTCGTTTGAGGCAGGCTGGGGCGGCGCGGTCTGCAAGACTGTCAGCCTTGAATCCGCCAAAGTCGTCAACGTCGTGCCGCGTTACGGCAAACTTCGATCACGCACCTCAGGCGAAGTCATCGGATTTGAAAACATCGAATTGATCTCTGATCGCCCAATCGACGTTTGGCTCGAGGAGTTTCGCCAGGTTAAGAAGGATTATCCCAACCACATCCTAATCGCCTCGATCATGGAAGAGTATGAGAAGGAACGCTGGCAGGAATTGACCCGGATGGTCCAGGACACCGGAGTCGATGCTTTCGAGTTAAATTTTTCCTGCCCGCACGGAATGACCGAACGCAAGATGGGTTCGGAGATGGGCGAGCATCCCGATCTTTGCGAGCAGGTCACGGGCTGGGTCACAGAAGTTTCCAACATCCCTGTCTGGGCCAAGATGACGCCCAACATCACAAACATCAAGGAGCCGGCTCTCGCGGCAGTTCGCGGCGGTGCCGTTGGCATCTCGGCTATCAACACAATTTTGTCGGTGATTGGCGTTGACCTCGAGACGCTTCGACCAATGCCGACGGTTGAAGGTCACACTGTGCCGGGCGGTTACTCGTCGCAGGCGGTGCGTCCCATCGCGCTGCGCATGGTGAGCCAACTTGCCCTTGGACTGCCGCAGGACGTCTCGATCAGCGGTATCGGCGGAATCGAAAACTCGCACGATGCGCTCGAGTTTATGTTGCTCGGTTCTTCGACTGTTCAACTTTGCACCGGCGTGATGCTCCACGGGGTCAAGATGATCGACGAACTAAAAGTAGGCCTTGAGAAGTTTATGGTCGACAAGGAATTTAGTTCGGTTCAGGAGCTCGTGGGCAAGAGCCTGCCTTATTTTTCAACTCACATGGAGCTGGTCCAGAAGATGAAGGCCGCCAAGCGCGCGAAGGCCGGCGAGGCCAGCCGCGACAATGAGTGGGGCCAGAAGGACATCACCGAGAAAACTGCGGAGCTGACTTCGAATTAACGACCTTTGCCAGCCTCTCAAAAGTGCTTAGTGGCCAATAAAACCGCCGCTTTAAAGAAAAGATAGTGATTCGCAGCAACCTGCTATAGAATGCCGCCTTCATGGCGCCGCAGATTGCTTTCGTACCGCTCGCAGCACTATTGCGAAATCGCAGATTCGGCTTAATACTAGCTGGCGCTCTGAGTCTTCACATAATCTTTGTTTTGCTGCATCTCCCTTTATGGGAGTGTCCGTTCTTTAGAGTAACCGGCTTACCGTGTCCGGGGTGCGGGTTAACACGCGCCTGCTTGTTGCTGTTACAGGGTGATGTGCTTGCGGCGGTGAAATTTCATGCCTTTGCTCCAATTTTTATCATCCTGATTTCTATGATGATGCTTGCTACAGTTTTGCCAAAGACAGTCGCTGAACCATTTATTCAGAAGGCAGAAGCACTGGAAAGAAAGACCGGTATAACCTTAATCATTCTAAGTGGTCTAATTCTCTACTGGCTGGTGCGACTGCTTTTGTCTCCAACTATGTTCGCGCAGCTAATTCGAGTTTGAGACGTTGCGATTTACCTAATCGGTTGAATGGAGGAGAAAACGAAATGGCAATACTTGCTCTCGTCGCCCTGGTAGGATGTATCATCTGCCAGATTTTCGTTGCGATAAAGATTTTTCAGAACGATGGTGCCCTGAAGGGAATCATCGCCCTGCTTTGCGGTTTGTTTGGCCTCATCTGGGGCTGGATGAATGCGGATAGACTTGGTGTTAAAAACATCATGTTGATCTGGACGGTCCTGATAATTCTGTACGCTATCCTCGCCGCCATGGGTGGTGGATTCAGCTACAGTCTCGGCACTCCGCCGACCAATCTCGCCCCGTAATAAAACCTGAGTTGCGGCGGTGAATGCTTCACGCAGGCGCCGCCGCAACCCCGGCTCACAACCTTCTACTCAAACTCAGCGATTACCGGTGCGTGATCTGAGGGACGCTCCCATGTGCGCGGCTCCGCGTCGATCCACGTATTCGTGCTGAGTCGTACCAGCGGTTTGGTCACCCACATGTGATCGATTCTCAATCCCATGTTGCGGCGGAAAGCGCCGGCCCTATAGTCCCACCAGGAAAACTGTCCGCCTTCTTCATGATGTAGCCGGAAGCTGTCGGTGAATCCCCAGCGCTTTATTTCATCGAGAGCGGCGCGCTCGGCGGTACTGCACATGATCCGCTCCTGCCAGAGGGTCGGGTTATGAATGTCACGGTCTTCGGGAGCGACATTGAAATCACCGCAGAGGATCACCGGAGTGTCGGTTTGGTAGTTCTGATCGAAGAAACTACGCAACCGCCTCATCCAGTCCAACTTAAACTCGAATTTTTCTGAGCCCACCGCCTGGCCATTGGGAATGTAGACGTTGACGATTCGTATCCCACCCAGGGTTGCAGCGAGCAGTCGCGCGTGCGCGCCTTCCTGGTCCTCGTAATTCCCGCGTTGGACATCTGCGCATTCCTCACGTGTTATCAGTGCCACGCCGTTATACGTCGGCTGACCAAACACACTCGCGCAGTAACCAATTCTTGAAAACTCTTCATGCGGAAACTTCTCGTCAGTGCATTTCGTCTCCTGCATGCAAAGCACATCGGGTTGAACTGCCTCGAGCCAACGAATAACATGCGGCAACCGGGCAATAATCGAATTGATGTTCCAGGTGGCAATTTTCATAAGTGTTCAATCTGGAGACGAGAGTCCTGAGTCTAGCGTCATGTATCTATTGCTAAGGTTTTCTTGACTGATGACTCAAGACTCCGGACTCAGGCCTAAAGCGAAGTAATCAGTCCGGCCAGCAGCGCACCGCGGCGCGGAATATCGTCAAGGATGATGTGCTCGTGAGCGGCGTGCGCTCCGTCGCCATCTATTCCCAGTCCATCCAACACGGCGGCTCCGGCAGCGGCAGCGAAGTTTCCATCCGATGCACCGCCCACCTGGATCTCGCCCAGCTCAAAGCCGAGCCGCTCAGCGATTCCCCTGGCCTCGTTGTAGAGACTAACTACCTGTTCGCTGCGCTCGAGCGGCGGACGATTAATCCCTCCAGTTACAAATAACTTTACGCGTTCATCAAATGGACGCAGATTGTAGATCTCATTCTCGATTTGTTCAGCTTCGTGAGCGCTGCTAAACCGGACGTCAATTTCAGCTGTCGCATGATCGGGAACTACGTTTGATAACGTGCCGCCACTGAAGACACCAACATTGACACTAATTCCACCGCGCACTCCGTTTAATGCATGAAGTCGATCGGTTTGCCGAGCCAATTCCAAAACAGCGCTGGCGCCCTTCTCAGGTTCAAGGCCTGCGTGGGCGGCCTGCCCGCGCGCCTCAATCGTAAACATGCCAGTTCCCTTGCGGCCCGTCTTCGCGCGACCACCAATGCCTGGAGGCTCAAGCACCAACACTGCGTGCGCATTCCGAGCCTCCGCTTCAATGAGTTGGCGGCTGTTGCGGCTTCCCGTTTCTTCGTCACAGGTCAGGAGCAACACCACGGGCCGCGCGGGCTTCAACCCGGTAACGGCAAATGCCCTGATGACTTCAATTGCCAGCGCGCAATTCGCCTTCATGTCGAAGACGCCCGGGCCATAGGCACGGCCACTCTCAACTCGCCAGGGGCGCTCAAACAAAGAACCGCGAGGATGCACCGTATCGGTGTGTCCAATAATAACAATTGGTTTTTCCGCTGAGTCTTGGAAAGCGATCGCGCGAAAGTGTTCGCCATAGTCTGCGCTCACGATCCGCTCAGTGCCGGTGATTTGGTCAACGCGGCCGGCGGCTTCGGCCAGCAAACTAACCACCGCCGCGCTTCCAGCCTCATCGCCTGAGGGCGATTCGGTTTCCACCAGGGCTCTTGCAAGCGCAACGATTGCAGTCTGTCGACTAAGGAAGTAATCACTCAACGCAGACAGCTCGGAGTCTGACAGTCTCATTTATCTAATCGTTTCTTTCCGGATTGTTAGCCGATCAACTCGCGAAAGGTTTACGTCAAACCCAAGGCCAGGGCCGTCAGGGGCAGTGATTGTTCCCTGCGGGCTCACTCTGACCGGCGGATCGATGATGTCTTCTGACCAATATCTTCCGCTGGCAGAAACGTCGCCTGGCAGAGTGAACCCCGCAAGCGTAGCCATGGCGATGTTGTGGGCGCGCCCAATGCCGGACTCGAGCATTCCTCCGCACCAAACAGGGGTATTGCTCTCGCGGCAAACTTCTTCAACCTTCTTCGCCTGGGCGTGCCCGCCGACCCGGCCAAGTTTCAGATTTATGATCCGTCCGCCGCCGAGAGCAATCGCATGTTTCGCATCAGCGCTCGTGCGAATCGACTCATCGAGACAAATCGGCGTCTTGATCTGTTTTTGTAACTCGGCATGATCGAAGATATCGTCGTGGGCCAATGGCTGTTCGAGCATCATAAGGTCAAACTGATCTAACTCCTGGAAGAGCGGCACATCCGCAAGGGTGTAAGCAGAATTTGCATCTCCCATCAAAAGGATGTCAGGGAAACGCTCGCGCACTTCCTGAATAATCTTAAGGTCCCAACCCGGCTTGATTTTTATTTTGATCCGCTGATAACCGGCCGAAAGCTCTTTCTCGATTTTCTCAATGAGGACAGCCGGCGCGCTCTGAATACCGATTGACACTCCGCACGCTATTTCTGAGTTTGCACCGCCCAAGTGCTTCCAAAGCGGCAGACCTAACGCGCGTGCTTCCAAATCCCAGACGGCATTCTCAATCGCGGCCTTCGCCATTCGATGTCCGCGACAGGCGCGCATCAGACCCCAAACCTCTTCTGCAGCGCTGAATTCCTTTCCGACTACGAACGGCGCGAGGTAAGTCTTGAGCGTGGGCCATGCAGTTTCCACCCATTCGTAACTGTAAAATGGACCTTCCCGGCCACACACTCGCCCCAGCCTTCGCCGCCCTGGTCATCCACCACGCGGACAAGAATGATGTGCCGTTCGGTAGTACGGCCAAAACTGGTTTCGAACGGAAAAATTAGAGGAAGGTTGATCTGGCGCAGTTCGACGGAAGTTATTTTCACAAATGGATGCCCTGTCCTGATGTTGGAGTCGAGCCATTATGCCCAGCGTGGCGCGCTTTGTCAGCCGCTAAAATAAAAAGACGGTCTCATTGGAAGACCGTCCGGCAGGATTTGATGAACTGTTCTTCTATTCGGTGGAAGTAATTGCCTGATTGTTCAGCGCGGCATGCATAGTGTGCCAGGGAAGAGTCGCGCATTTCACTCGCACAGGAAACTCCCGGACCCCTGAGAACACCCTGAGATTACCGAGTATGTCGTCGTCATCTTCGTCGCCGACGATGACTTCACCCGCAACCATCCCATGAAACCTCTTGAAAAGGGTTTCCGCCTGCTCCTTGCTCTTCCCTTTGAGCGCCTGCGTCATCATGCTCGCCGCAGCTTTGGAAATCGCGCATCCCGAGCCTTCAAAGCTAATTTCCTTCACGGCGCCCTCTTCCAGATTCAGGTAAACCGTCAGATGATCGCCGCAGAGCGGGTTAAAGCCCTCGGCCGAATGATTCGCTGCTTCGAGCTTGCGAAAGTTTCGAGGCTTCTTGTTGTGGTCGAGAATGACCTGCTGATAGAGCTCGCTAAGTTCTGACATATTATTCCAAAGTGATTCGACAGCTACTCCCAGAACGTAAATGAATCGAAGAACACCTGCACATCTCTTGGTATGGTCGATCCTCTATTTGTGGATTTGGAAAAATCCACTGACAGCAACCACATCCGACTGCCGACGAGGAAACCCCTCATGTAACTGATCCTGCCGCGCCCCTTCAAAACAAACTCCGTTCCGAGTTTCCCATTGAGATAAATGTCAGTCTGGCGGAGAAGCCTGGAGCCATCCTGCGTAATAGCCTTGACGCTCTCGCGGTATTTGTTCCTCAGTTGAACATGATCGGTGACCGTCGCGCTCAAATCGCTAAAATAGGCGAACCAATTCGCCCCCGGGCGTGAGGTGAATTTGAACCCCGGCATTGTAACGACTTCGTCGCTAACGTTTGGCGTGCCGGGAAATAAAACTCTGAAGCGCCCTTGCTCGGACACCGTCTCCTTCCAGGCGCCAAACGATTTCACTTTAACTTCGCGTAGCGCTTGCGCCTTGTTGATCGTTGGTGCTGTTGGCTGAGCGTGACAAAGCTGCCCGAGACAAACGAACAAGCTCAAAACGGAGAATACTTTGAAAATCAACTGAAGATCTCGACTACGCGTTCAATCGTTCGCGCCAACACATCGACTTCTTCCCTCGTGTTATAGAAGGCGAAGGACGCGCGCGCAGTAGCCGGAACATTGAAACGCTGCATCACCGGCTGAGCACAATGATGACCGGCGCGCACTGCGATGCCTTCCTGATCAAGGATGGTGCCGATGTCGTGCGGATGAATATCATCTATAACGAACGAAAGCACGCTCGTTTTTTCACGTGCAGTTCCGATCACCCGCACGCCTTCAATCGCCGTAATTTTTTCGGTGGCGTAACGCAATAATTCCTGTTCATGAGCGGCGGCTTGTATGCGATCCATCGAGCTGAGATAGTCAATGGCAGCTCCGAGCCCAATCTGCGAAGCAATTGCCGGAGTTCCGGCTTCAAACTTATTAGGCAGATCGCCATAGATCGTCTTCTCAAAAGTGACGCTCTTGATCATGTCGCCGCCGCCTTGAAAAGGGTTCATCTTTTCCAGCAGCGCGGCCTTACCGTAAACCACTCCGCTTCCCGTGGGCGCAAACATCTTATGACCTGAGAACGCAAAAAAATCACAGTCGAGATCCTGAACATCCAGGGCCATGTGGGGAGCGCTCTGCGCGCCATCAATGAGGACCGGCACTCCATACTTATGCGCCTGATCGATCATTTGTTTGATGGGATTAACAGTGCCGAGTGCGTTCGAAATGTGGGTTAACGCAACGAACTTTGTACGTTCGCCCAGCAATGCGTCGTATTCATCCAGCAGAAGCTCACCGGCGTCGTTCATGGGGATGACGCGAAGCAGCGCGCCCTTTTCCTCGCAAAGCATTTGCCAGGGGACAATGTTTGCGTGGTGCTCCATCGCCGATATGATGATCTCGTCTCCGGCGTTAATAAACTTCCGCCCATAACCGTGCATCACGAGATTGATGCCTTCGGTTGCTCCTCTGACAAAGATGCACTCTCGGGCCTCGCGCGCATTGATGAATCGCTTGACCTTCTCGCGCGCGCCCTCATAGGCGGTAGTGGCCTTTTGGCTGAGATAGTGAACGCCACGATGAATGTTTGAATGCTCGTCTTCGAGATAGATACTGCCGCGATCGATCACGTCCTGAGGCACCTGTGACGAGGCGGCGTTATCGAGATATACCAATGGCTTGCCGTTGACGACTTGTCGTAAAACGGGAAAATCCTCGCGAATGCGGGCGACATCAAATGTGTCGTCCGTATTTTTGAGCGCGACGGAGTTTTCTGCGATCGCCATCTTTTACTTTTCTACTACGCCTCGAGCTTGGCGTTGAGACGATTCAAGACCGCTTCGTCAAGCTCAGCCCTGATAGATTCCACTTTGATTTTGCCTATCACTTCTTCGGCAAACCCATAGGTCAAAAGATTGCGTGCGAGATCCGGGTGAATTCCTCGCGTCGCCAGGTAAAACAACTCATCCTCATCGATCTGACCCACCGCGGCGCCATGAGCGCACTTAACGTCGTCCGCCAGAATCTCCAGCTGCGGCTTGGTATCAACCCGGGCCTCATTCGAGAGCAGCAAATTCTTGTTCGTTTGCATCGCATCAGTCTTTTGCGCGTCGTGACGTACAAAGACCTTGCCGTTGAAAACCGCGCGCGATTTGCCATCCAGAATGCCCTTGTAGAGTTGGTGACTCGTGCAGTGGGGTTTCCGATGATCGATGGAAGAATGTGTGTCTGTGTGCTGACCGGCAGTGATGAGGTATAGGCCGTCGACCCAACACTCCACGCCTTCGTGGTCCATCGTTACACCATAGTCATGGCGGGAGAGTTGGGCGCCAAACGTAATCGTTGTCGAGTCGTAGCTCGAATTTGGACCCAAATCCGCCTGAGTGGTCGCAATGTGAAAAGCGGATTGGCTCTCGCGTTGCACCTTGTAATGCTCCAGCCGAGCGCCGTCTTTGAGGACGATCTCGATGACCGCGTTAGTGAAATATGCAGAGTCGCTCGTGCTCGAATAGCTTTCAACTATCGTAGCGCTACTATTCTCCTCGGCAACCACCAGCACGCGGGGGAAGCTGGCCGCGCTGAAGTCACCATCGCTGATGAAAGCAACCTGAATTGGCTGATCAACCGTTACGCCGCGGGGGATGTGAATAAACGCGCCCTCGGAAATGAAACCGGTGTTGAGCGCGGCGAATCCATTAACCAGGTAATCAGCGTGCCGAGCTAGATTGGACCGGACGATTTCAGCATAACGCTCATCAGTAATTGCCTGCGAAAGCTCAATTGCAACCACCGTCGACGGCAGCCCCGCGATTGAAGAGAGATCCGATCTCAATTTGCCGTTCACAAAAATTAGCTGGCTGGCAGCAGTTTCCGGCGAACCAAATCGTGTCAATCCACTCGCGTCTGTCCCGCTGTCAGGAACTTCTTTTGAAACGTCTGGAAAAAAATCCGCTTTCGCAATCGCAGCGACGTTAGTGTATTTCCATTCCTCGTCTTTAACGGAAGGAAATCCCAATTCCTCAAAACGCGCAAAGGCGTTTTCCCGCAACTGTCGAAGCCACGATGGACCATGGCCCTGCACGCGAGCTTGCAAAGCGTCAAAAGCAGCTCGATATGAATTCTGTTTCGTTGCTATTTCAGTAACCATTTCCCTTAACTCGCTTGCACGCCAACCACGCCGGCGTCGGATGCGGCTGACTTGAGCCAGTCGTAACCCTTAGCTTCAAGTTCGAGCGCCAACTCTTTTCCACCTTCTTTAACAATTCGTCCGTGCGCCAGCACGTGCACAAACTGCGGCACGATATAATCGAGCAGGCGCTGATAATGCGTTACGAGAATCACCGCATTTTCAGAAGTATGAAGTTGGTTCACACCCCCGGCGACAATTCTCAAGGCATCAATGTCCAGACCGGAATCAGTTTCATCCAGGACCGCAAGCTTCGGCTCCAATACCGCCATCTGCAGAATTTCGTTGCGTTTCTTTTCGCCGCCGGAAAAGCCTTCGTTAACAGACCGCGACATGAAGCTCGCATCCATTTCAACCACTTTGGCGCGCTCCTTCAGCAGGTCCTTGAATTCCAACGGATCCAACTCCTCTTCACCGAGATGCTTGCGCTTCTCGTTGTAAGCGAGACGCAAAAACTGCGCGTTGGAAACTCCGGGGACTTCAATCGGATACTGGAATGCCATGAAGACGCCCTCGCGGGCGCGCTCATCGGGCGCCAGTTCCAGCAGATTTTTCCCTTCGAACAACACCTCGCCTTTCGTCACTTCATATGACGGATGGCCAGCCAGCACTTTCGCCAAAGTTGATTTGCCAGAGCCATTCGGGCCCATGATGGCGTGAATCTCGCCCTTGTTAATAGTCAGGTTGATGCCCTTGAGGATTTCGTTTCCATCAATTCCGGCATGCAGGTCTTTAATCTCTAACATTGAAAAAATTTTACTCCGTAAATTTCAGGGCACAGGCGTCGGGTGCCAGGTGTCGGTAAGAATTGCAGTCTTCCGGCGCCTGACACCCGATACCTGACACCATCTTTATCCGACGCTGCCTTCGAGCTTCATACCCAGTAAGCGTGTAGCTTCAACGGCAAACTCCATGGGCAACTGCAAAAAGACGTCTTTACAAAATCCGTTGATAATCAACGAGACTGCGTCCTCCTGCGAAATTCCTCGCTGCTGCAAATAAAACAGCTGCTCTTCGCTAATTTTCGAAGTCGAAGCTTCGTGCTCAACATTCGAGCTGTTATTCATGACCTCGATATAAGGAAATGTATTGGCGCCACAGTTGGAACCAATCAACATCGAATCACATTGTGTGTAGTTTCGCGCGTTCTCAGCTTTCGGCATAACTTTCACGAGCCCGCGGTAACTATTGTTTGATTTCCCTGCGGCAATCCCCTTGGAAATGATGGTCGAACGGGTGTTCTTGCCCAGATGGATCATCTTGGTCCCGGTGTCCGCCTGCTGAGCATGGTTGGTCAACGCGACGGAGTAAAACTCACCGATCGAATTGTCGCCCAGCAGAATGCACGACGGATACTTCCAGGTAATCGCCGAGCCGGTTTCGACCTGCGTCCAGGAAATCTTCGAATTCCTTCCCGCGCATTTGCCCCGCTTGGTCACGAAGTTGTAAATACCGCCGAGGCCGTTTTCGTCACCTGCATACCAGTTTTGCACAGTCGAGTATTTAATCTGCGCGTCATCGAGGGCCACCAGCTCGACCACCGCCGCGTGGAGCTGATTCTTATCAAACTTTGGCGCGGTACAGCCCTCGAGATAAGAGACGTATGCCCCTTCTTCGGCGACGATCAATGTTCGCTCAAACTGTCCCGATTCAGAATTATTGATTCTGAAATAAGTGGAAAGCTCCATCGGGCAACGAACACCCTTGGGGATGAAACAGAAGGAGCCATCCGAAAACACTGCGCTGTTGAGCGCGGCGAAAAAGTTATCGTTTGTGGGGACGACCGAGCCAAGATATTTTTGAATAAGATCGGGATAGTCGCGAATGGCTTCCGTAAACGAACAGAAGATCACGCCGTGCTTTTTGAGCTTTTCCTTGTAGGTCGTGGCGACTGAAACCGAATCGAAGATTGCATCAACTGCCACACCAGCAAGCTGTTTTTGTTCAGTCAGAGGAATGCCGAGCTTCTCGAACGTTTTCAGCAATTCCGGATCAACCTCGTCCAGACTCGCCTTCACAGCCTTCTGTTTTGGCGCGCTGTAATAAATTACGTCCTGATAATCGATCTTGGGATACGAGATATTGGGCCAATGCGTGGGCTCGGTCATCGTTAGCCAGTGACGATAGGCTTTGAGACGAAACTCCAACATCCAATCAGGTTCATTTTTCTTCTCGGCGATCAAACGGATCGTGTCTTCCGTTAATCCTCTTGGAATAACGTCAGACTCAATGTCCGTGACGAACCCGTATTTGTATTCCTGCTTGCCTAGTATTTCTGCTGTGCTCATCTGTTAACCGTTTTCAACTAAACTTTTATTATGGCCGCTGATCACAACTGTGCATGAACTGAATCGGCTCGTGCCTTCGTTCCCTGAATTTTGTGCAACACCGCATCCACCGTGGCTTCGGTACCGAGCAATTGTGACAATGTAATTTCCGAAAGTGCGTTATCGACGATCTGATGGAGTTCCAGGATCACCGGTCGGATTCCACAATCGCCGGTATGCACACAGGAATCCAGCACGCCCGTATAACTCTTGCAGTGAGCCTCGACCCTTTCGTTATCCAGCACGCTGATCACTTCATTCAAATGGATTTCGGACGCCGGTCTGGCCAACCGATATCCACCCTTCGTGCCGCGCTGCGACTGCACTAACCCTGCCTTGTTCAGGATCCACATCAGCTTGCCGGCGTTCGCAGTGGAGATACCCTCCAACCGCGCGATACGCCCAAGCGTCAGAGATTCGCCCTGGCTTTCGGCTCGCGCCAACTGCAATAAGGCGCGCAATCCATACTCTTCCTGTGCTGAGATCTTCATACGTATTGTTCCAGACCCGGCCAGTCTAACGAAACCTTACTTTTAAGTCAAGATGCCGTAAGCTCTTGTAGAATATGGAAATAAGCGACAAATACTGCGTTTATAGGGTGAAGTTGAAATCCAGGTAGCCGTTAGTCCGGCTTGGTGTCTGGATATCGGCGGTGGGTTCGAAGCGCCAGAGACGCGCGGCGTCTTCCGCGGCTCGACGCAACAGCAAGGGGCCTTCCGAACGAGAAATTTCGATGACCTCTCCCTTTTCATCGATCACGACGTAGACCCTCACCGAGCCTACGGTGCCGGCCTGCTTAGCCAGAGACGGATAGCGAGGAATAACTCGCTTGGTGGCCTTCCCATTAAGAGCCACCGGCGTGTCCGTG
Source organism: Pyrinomonadaceae bacterium (assembly GCA_963724185.1). Classification (GTDB taxonomy): domain Bacteria; phylum Acidobacteriota; class Blastocatellia; order Pyrinomonadales; family Pyrinomonadaceae; genus PSRF01. The sequence continues at coordinate 345,804 of CAVRTN010000005.1, forward strand.
GAGCTGGTGTTGGCGGTTGGTTCCAGAGCCGTGATGCTTGCAGTCGAGACTGGTTGAGATGGCGCTGCACTGTGTTGCTGCCTGGAAGTAGCAGTGGATTTTTGCGACGCGTCAGTTTCCGGCGTTTTGCGCACGGTGTAAGGAGACGGTGCATCAAGCTTCGGAGCTTTTGACGGCGGCAACGCGGAAATGCCGGTTAGTGATGCAATCTGCGTTGGCGAGCCCGCGAGCGACTGGCGGGCGGCTGCATAATCAGTTTCCCACTTCGCTTGATCTTCACTGTCAACTGCCAGCGATCGACGAACGCCCAACACATCTTCGAGCAAAGCTAAGGAATCGTAAGCTCTATTTTCTATGGCGATCTCTTTCGCCTGGGCAACCATACGCTCCAGAAAGGAACGAAGGCGGTTAAGATCGTTGACGACTTCAGCCGGCAAGCTCGGATCGGTAATGTTAATGCCGAAACTGCGATACCGGCCAAGATGGGTCCGGCTTCCATTGACTGCCTGGCCAGCCAGCGCGAAGTAAGTTCGAAGTGAATCACCGTTGCGGGCAGAACGCGCGCTAAAATTTTCTTCCAGCAGGGCTTCCGCCCGGCCGTAGTTTCCTTCTTCGAGGTAAACACTCATCAGCATCACCGAAGTGATGTTGCGGACAGATGAATCCTGAACTGTGGCTCTGACGCTCTCCAGTTCGCTGGCCGCCACTTGCAACTGGTGGGCAGCAATCAATGCTCGAGCTCTTTGAATCCGAGCCTCAATACTTTCGGGAGTTGACGTTAATTCGTTCGTCGATTGGGCATTAATCGATGCTGAGGAAATCAGAACGAGAACTAAAACGGGGAGGAGTTGGGTCAGACAGAAACGCCTTGATAATCTAATTCGCTTCACTAAACTTTGCTCCGAATAAATGCAAAAGCGAGCCTGACGCTCGCTTGCTGGTTAACATGATTTTGACGCCCTATTATGGTCCGATTGAGAAATGAAGGCAAGCGCTCGCGTTTCAACTGGCCTCCGGGCTGTTAGTTAAGTCACCCTAAATCTTAACCCGAGATCGGGACTCTTCAAGTTTACCTCCACCGTTCCTTTACACGGCTAAATATTCCTATTGCATTCCAATATGGAGCGTAGTAGTCTCTCTTATTGCATTCCCATAGGAGGCCTATGAGTGATACTTCAGATGTCTGGCGGGGAACTCTCGCCATAATGGTGCTTAAGACCCTGGAAGGGATGGGAGCTCTTCATGGTTATGGCATCGCCCGCCGCATTGAGCAGACCAGCGGCGATCTCCTCTCCATTAACTACGGCACTCTATACCCAGCGCTCTTGAAGTTGGAGCAAGAGGGGTTTGTCACCTGCGAGTGGGGGCTCTCGGAAAACAACCGCAAGGCCAAATATTACAAGCTTACGCGGGCAGGCCGGAAGAGACTCGTAAAAGAAGAGCGAGAATGGGAACAAACGATTAGCATCCTCGCGCGCTTCCTCTTACCCGAGGAGAAGCTCTCATGATTGTTAGTCGACTACGTGCCTGGGCTTTACGCCTGGCTGGCTTATTCAACAAGGAACGGCGCGAGCGCGAGCTGGCCGAGGAGTTGGACGCTCACCTCCAGTTGCACATCGACGACAATCTGCGATCTGGAATGACCGCCGCAGAGGCGCGCCGCCAGGCCTACATCAAGCTGGGCGGCGTAGAAGCGACTAAGGAAAGAGTCCGAGACCAGCGAGGTTTCCCCGTGCTCCTGAACCTGATCCGTAATCTCCGTCACACTTTACGAATGATGCGGCGTAGCCCCGCGTTCACGGCTGTCGCCGTTGTCACGCTCGCACTCGGTATCGGCGCGACCACGGCCATTTTCAGTGTTGTCTACGCGACATTGTTCGAATCCCTGCCCTACCCGAAGGCCGAGCAACTGGTGATGGTCTGGTCACAGCCTAGCCAGGGGCGCAGGCCGGTATCGTCGGGCGATTACCTTGAGTGGAAACGGCGCAGCACTTCCTTCCAGTACCTGGAAGCATGGGGTGGTTCAACTTTCAACGTGGCAACGGCAGAACGCCCGGAACAAGTCCCGACCGCATTGATGACATCTGGTTTTTTCCGGATGACCGGGGGGCCGATGTGGCTGGGGCGCGACTTCCTCCCGGAAGAGGGTCAAGTCGGAAAAGACCGCGTGGTCGTCATGACCCACCGCTTTTGGAGCCAGAACTTTGGCGCCGATCAAGGGATCATTGGCCGGCATATACGCATGAACGGCGAGCCCTACACTGTCGTCGGCGTCACGCCCCCCGGCATGCGTGATCGGCAACATTCCCAACTCATGCTGCCGCTGGCATTCAAGCCGGATGATGTTAGCCATGAGTCACGCTCGTATCTGGTGATGGGACGCTTGAAGGACGGAGTCTCCCTTGAACAAGCCAACGCGGAGATGCAAACAATTGCCCGGCAACTTGCCGACGAGTTTCCCCAGACGAACGCAAATTGGTCAGCCAGCGTCGAGCCTCTACAGAATAATTTCATCCCGGAGAAGACGATCAAGAATCTCTGGTTACTGCTGGGCGCAGTGGCGTTCCTCTTATTGATTGCGTGCGTCAATATCGCCAATTTGCTGCTGGCGCGCGGCACAACCCGCCATCGAGAAGTAGCAATTCGAGCTGCTCTCGGCGGAACGCGCGCGCAACTGTTCGGGCAGTTTCTCACTGAGAGTTTGGTCTTGGCGGCAGTGGGCGGTGCGTTGGGATTCGGCCTTGCCAGGATAATCATTGACGGGATTTTGGCCATCCTCCCATTGCAAATGCTGCCTTCTGAGGCCGATGTGAGAATCAGCATTCCGGTGCTGCTCTTTACGCTCCTTGCGACCACGTTTGCCGGCTTGCTCTTCGGCTGCGCGCCCGCCTGGCAATCGAGCCGGCTCGATCTCAACGAAGGGCTCAAACAAGGCGGTCGTACGGGTGTGGGCAGCGGAAGCGGTGGTTTACGCCGCGCACTGGTGGTCGTTGAATTCGCCCTGGCGTTGACATTGCTTGCGGGCGGCGGACTGGCGCTGCGCAGCTTCTGGAACCTGACCACCCTGGATCTAGGCGTGGACACTCGAAACGTACTCACGTTTTCTCTGCCCGTGTCACAAGACCGTTTTAAGCAAACCGAACGCATCAGCCCGTATTACCGGCAGCTGCTCGAAAGGATTGAATCGGTGCCTGGCGTCGAAGCGGCAACCGTGACGACCGGTGTGCCGTTGCGCGGGACAGGACAACGCAGGCCGTTTCGCATTGCCGGCACGCCCGTCGATCCCAAAGCACAGCAGAACGCCGGCTTTCAGATGGTCACGCCCGGATACTTTGAAACCTTCGGTATCCGCCTAATCAGAGGGCGCCACTTCACCGAACAGGACACCGGCGATGGAGCGCGCGTGGCGATGATCAATGAAACATTCGCCAGACAGTTTTTCCCCGGAACAGATCCGCTGATGCAGCGTCTAGTAATGACCCAGCCCACTCCCGGCGGTCCACAGGGCGGGACGGAAGTCGAGTGGCAGATCGTTGGCGTGTTCCACAACACGCGCGGTGGCGACGGGCTGCGTGGCAGTGACAACCCTGTCATATACGTTCCCTTTTGGCAGAGCCCCTGGCCACGAGCGTCGGTGGCGGTGCGCACTTCAGGTGATCCGGAGTTTATTTCCCGTAGTCTTGCCGCGGCGGTTAACTCGGTCGATCCAGACACGCCACTAGCCGGCGTCAGGACTATGGATCAAATTCTGAGTGAAACACTGTCGTTCGACCGCTTCGGCACGGTGCTGTATGGCAGCTTCGCCGCCCTGGGATTGCTGCTCGCAGTTATCGGGATCTATGGCGTGATGGCTTTCGCCGTGGCACAGCGCACTCATGAGTTTGGGATCCGTATGGCCCTGGGCGCAGGCGGCGGCCAAATCCTCGGTCTGGTTTTGCGGGAGGGCGTGGGCCTCGCTCTCGGAGGTCTCGTCCTCGGCCTGGGAGGCGCCTATCTGGTGGGCCGCGCCATGCAGTCAGATTTGTACGGTGTTTCCGCGCTGGACGTGCCGGCCTTCAGCGCCGTGGGAGGCTTATTGCTCGCTGCTGCGTTGTTCGCCTGCTATTTCCCGGCCCGGCGCGCTAGCCGCGTTGATCCGATGGTGGCACTACGCGGCGAATGATCTACGTTGAGGATAGTTCGTTGACTGACGAATCTTCGTTTGTTTTTTCGTCGTCTTTTTCTGATGGGTTGTGTGGTCGGACGGTCTACTTCGCGCCAAGGCTCTTGATTACCTGATCGCGAAATACTCGCGCACTGGCTTTGATCGCCGCCTCATCAAGCGTCAGCAAACGACGGTCACGCATCACAACGCGTCCATTGATTATCACCGTTTGGACATCCGAGGCTTTAGTGGCGTAAACAAGATCGGAATAGATATTGTAAACAGGAATCTGGTTAAGCGAATCTCGGTCAAGAATTACGAGATCAGCTCGTTTACCCTTCTCTAACGAACCTATTTCTTTTTCCATGTGCAGGGCTTCAGCGCTGCGAATGGTGGCGAGCTCGAAAGCTTCCTGCGCCGAGATCGTCTTGGGGTCGCCGCTGATCAGCTTGTGCAGTTTCGCAGCTGTATCCATCTCTTCCCACATGCTCAGATCATTATTGGACGCAGCGCCGTCGGTACCCAAACCCACGCGAAGTCCATCCGCAAGCATTTTCGGAACGGGCGATACTCCCGACGCGAGTTTCATATTTGACTGCGGATTATGGACCACGCCAACTCCGGCGCGCTTTAAGATTCCAATCTCGCCTGCGCTCGGCCAAACAACATGAGCGGCGATCACTCGATCGCTCAAAAATCCGATGCGCGACAAATAGTCGATCGGACTCAAGCCTTTAGCTTTAATACTGTCATCCACTTCCCTTTTCGTTTCCGAAATATGCGTGACGATGGGAGCCCCGGTCCGATCAGAGAAAGCGCGGACAGCTTTCAGATGTGCTTCAGAAACGGTGTATGGCGCATGAGGCGCAATCGCCGGAGTGATTAGATCGTGACCTTTCCATTTCGTGACAAACTTTTCGACATAGGCCATTGCTTCGGCATTGGTCTTATTGTCGGCGACAGGAAAGTCGATCACAGTTTCGCCCAACACTCCGCGCACACCGGCCTTGGCCGTTTCATCAGCGATTGCATCTTCGAAGTAGTACATGTCGCAATAGGTCGTCGTTCCGCCGCGAATCATCTCGGCCAGACCTAATCGCGTTCCGGCGCGCACAAATTCTTCGGAGACGTTTTTCGCTTCTGCAGGAAAGATATATTTGGTCAGCCAGTCCTGAAGGTCGAGGTCGTCGGCCAGGCCCCTGAACAAAGTCATGGGAATGTGGGTATGTCCATTGATCAGTCCCGGAATAATTATCTTCCCGGTGGCATCCACCCGCTCAGGCGCCTCATACATCCTCACGATGTCTCGACGCGCACCTACTGCGACAATGCGTCCGCCTTCGATAGCCACGCCGGCGTCTTCAATGACGCGCCGGCCCTTGTCCATCGTTACAAGCGTGCCATTCAAGACGAGAAGATCCACCCGTGTCATTCGTCGCCCCCTACTCCGTTGTGCGCTCGCCGGAATAACGTTGGCGGAGATCACAGCGAGCAAAGTGATGAAAAGAAATATTTTCTTTGCCATAACTACGGAACCGCTTTACAACGACTCTTTCTTTGCGCCGCTCAGGAACCTCGCGTCAAAAGCACGCGGCAACAGTTCTCTGATGGAAACCACCTGGCTCTCACCCTTGAGATTGGCCAGAATGATCGTCGCGTCCCGGCAAAATTCCCAGATGATTTGGCGACAGGTACCACAGGGCGGCGTCAGCGTTTCTGTATCAGCCACTATGGCCAACTCGGTGAAATGTTTGTCGCCTTCCGACAAAGCTTTCCAGATAGCGACGCGTTCGCCGCAAACCGTCAGGCCATAACTTGCACTCTCAATGTTGCAGCCCGTGTAAACGGCGCCGGCTTCCGTTTTCACCGCAGCGCCGACCAGGAAATTTGAAAATGGCGCGACCGATCGCAGCCGCGCAGCCTTAGCCGTTTGTACCAGCTCATGCAAACTTTCTTCGCTCAGGATCGACCTCCCACCGAGGTTAATGCGCTTGCCAACCTCTCCCTAATCTTCCCACTAATAAGATCTATGCTCACTAAATTATGACCACCTTCCGGAATAATCACATCCGCGTAGCGTTTTGACGGCTCGACAAACTGCATGTGCATCGGTCTCACCGTAACAATGTACTGCTCAATCACTGACTCGATCGTCCGGCCTCGTTCAGCAATATCACGCCGCAAGCGACGAATGAAACGAATATCGTCCGGCGTGTCAACGAACACTTTGATATCCAACTGCTCCAGCAACCGCGAATCTGCAAAGATCAGAATTCCTTCGACGATCACAATCGGCTTCGGATCAACTGCGCGCGTTTCGCTCTGGCGAGTATGTGTTTTGAAATCGTAGATCGGCAATTCAATCGGTTCGCCAGCCTTGAGCTTGCGCACATGGTTGACCAGCAGATCGTTATCGAGAGCGTCGGGATGATCGAAGTTCGCAACCTGGCGAAAGTCGAGCGGCAGGTCTTTGAGGTTCCGGTAATACGAATCCTGCTGAATGAAGACTACTTCGCTGGCCTTGACGGTTTCCAGAATGCGATTTGCTACCGTCGTCTTCCCCGAACCAGTTCCACCTGAGATGCCAATTATCAAGCTCACAAGAAAGTGTCCTGTTTTTTCTGCAGCAATTTTTGTTCTTAAAAGCTCCGAGTGTAGCAGTGATACCTGCCCGGCGTCAGGCGCGCAGGCTCGGAGTCTTCCTGGCGCTGGCTCTTAAATAAAAATACCCGCCCGAGGGCGGTTGTCCAAAGTGATTAGATCAGCGGACGTTATTTCGTAACTTTCATTCATTCGCGACGCCGTTAATTGGCAACTTCGCGATTATGCGACGCAGCAACTGCGCGAACGTTTCTCTGACTAGCTGGCCCGTCTCCATCACTTCCTCATGGTTGATTGCCTGGTCACTAATTCCGGCGGCCATATTCGTGATGCAGGAAATGCCGAGGACGTTCATCCCCATGTGTCTGGCCACGATTGCTTCCGGTACCGTACTCATTCCCACCGCGTCCGCGCCAAACGCGCGCAGCATGTGGATCTCCGCCGGCGTTTCATAACTTGGCCCGGCAAGCGCGGCATAAATCCCTCGACGCACAGTTGTACCCAGAACTCGCGCCTCCTGAGTCACCAGCTCCTGCAATTCGCGGGAATAGACTTCTGTCATGTCGGGAAAACGCGGTCCAAAGCGTTCATCATTTGTCCCGCGCAACGGATTAACACCCATCAAATTAAGCTGATCGCTGATTACCATCAAAGCGCCTTGAGTTAATTGCACATTGATGCCGCCGGCGGCGTTGGTCAGAATCAACGTTTCGACTCCGAGCAGCTTTAAGGTGCGAACAGGAAAGGTAACTTCCTCGAGCGAGTAGCCTTCATAGAAGTGGACCCGTCCCTGCATTGCCGCAACGGGAATTCCTTCCACTTTGCCGACAACCAGACTTCCGACGTGACCCTGCGCAGTTGATGAAACAAACCCTGGTATCTCGCGATAAGGTATAGCGACAGCTTCCTGAAACTCGTCAGCAAACGCGCCGAGTCCGCTGCCAAGTACAATCGCTACGCGCGGCTTTAGAGACGTCCGCGCACTGATGGTCTGCGCCGCATGCTGTGCGCGATCATAAATAGATGCTGAACCCTGGTCTGACATTCTGATGTCTACTCCAATACTGACGCTCGAGCGGCGCGCCGAGCTTAAGTTTCTCTCTCTTTCTTTAACACCGCCGTCACGCCAATCAGCGCGAGCATTGTAGTTCCCGCCGCGCCGATGTAGGTCGTGATCCATGCTTCCTGGCGAGCTGCCACAATAACCTGTTCACCAACGCCCGGATTTTCGCGCACCGCCTCTTCGATCGATACAAAACGCACATACGTCCCAATGAGGGCGAGCAACAACGGCAATGAAGCGCAGAGCAGAAAAATATAAGACGGCATCTTGCTTCGTGATGCAATCACGATCGCCACCCCGATGGGAATCATTACCACCGTGATGAAAAGAATGAAGAGGAGGATAAGCAGGTCGACTACAGTGCTGCTCTTGAGAAACGATTGTAAGGCTTCCATTTATCCGCTTCCTATGCGCCGCTGACCTGCCTTAACGTTCCTTCTGATACGGAATTCCCAGCGCCTGCGGCGGCCGTGAAGATCCAATGAAGCCTGCAAGCACAATGATCGTCAGCACGTATGGGACCATTTGAATAAACTGGACTGGAATGTCTTCACCGGACGGGAGCTTCATGACGCCCTGCATTTGAATAGAAACAGCCTCAGTGAAACCAAACAGCAGGCATGCGAGCAACGTCTGCACTGGTTTCCATTTCCCGAAAATCAGAGCGGCCAGTGCGATGAAGCCACGTCCCGAAGTCATGTTTCTGGTAAAAAGCGACGACTGTCCGATCGAAAGATACGCGCCACCAATTCCCGCAAGCGCTCCCGAAAGCAATACGCCCGCATACTTCATTCGCGTGACACTCACACCGGCTGAGTCCGCTGCTGCAGGATTTTCTCCTACGGCACGCAGTCGGAGTCCGAACGGCGTTTTGTAGAGCACATACCAGGCAAGCGGTGGGACCACCAGGAAGGCAATAGCGATTGGTTCCCAGGTTAGCAGGTTCTCCTTGGGAATCTGGGGGGTCGACCCGGACGAGAGAAAAAAGGCGCCGCTCAGGAAAGCCGGCATCCCAATCATCAGAATATTGATGGCAGTGCCTGTCACCACCTGATCTGCTTTGTAACTAATGCAGGCCACCGCATGGATTAGAGCTATCAAAGCACCTGCGCCGATTCCGGCAATCAATCCGACAAAAGGATTCCCAACGGCATGCGTCACCGCCGCCGCAGTAAATGCCCCTGCCAGCATCATGCCTTCGAGCGCGATGTTGATGATTCCCGCACGTTCAGAAAACATTCCCCCAAACGCGGCCAGAATCAACGGCGTCGATAATCTTACGGTTGACCAGAAAAAGGCGACGGAAAAGAGTTCGCTCATTGTGTTTACCCTTGCACCCGGCGCGCGATTAGACCTTGGCGCGTTTCAACAAACCAAATTTACCGAATGAGCCACTAAAGAAAGCTTCAGCCGCAACAAAGAGAATGATTGTGCCTTGCAGGACCTGCACGATGTCCTTGGTAACGTTTTCCGAGAACCCGTCAACATAGATGCCGCCGCGCTGCAACACTGCGAACAACAGTGCGGCAACTATCACTCCCACCGGATGATTTCTGCCCAGAAGCGCCACTGCGATCCCGGTGAAGCCATAGTTATCAGAAAAGCCATCGTAGTAACGGTAGCGATAGCCAAGCACTTCATTGATCCCCACCATCCCTGCCAGCGACCCTGAGATCGTCATGGCAATAATGATCTGTTTGCGAACTGAAATGCCGCCATACTCGGCAGCCGACGGATTGCTACCCGTGGCGCGCAATTCATAACCCCACTTCGTTCGCCACAGAAACAGATAGACCAACAGGCAACAAAGCAGCGCAACCAGGAAAGCCACATTAAGCGGAATACGCTCCGGCAGGCCCGGAACAAATTTCCCTAAACGCGCGATGTGCGCTCCGCCGCCAATCGGAACGGTCTGCATGATCGGATCGCCAGGCGCCTTATAGTGGTACTGCGTAAAGTAACTACATATCGCCACTGCCACGAAGTTCAACATGATCGTGTTGATGACTTCGTGCGATCCAAATCGCGCCTTCAATACGCCCGGGATTGCTCCCCAAACCCCGCCGGCGACAATCGCAGCCAGGAAACAAAGTGGCAGCAGCACCCAGGCCGACATCCCCGCCAAGCTGATTCCTACCCAGGCCGTGGCAAACGCGGCCACGTATAGTTGTCCTTCGGCGCCAATGTTCAAAAGTCCGCAACGGAATGCGACCAGCACTGCCAATCCCGTGAATATCAGTGGGGTTGCATAAAAGAGCGTGTAACCAATCCCATCGGGCCATGAGAGAGCACTGCCTAGCAGCAGGCGATAAGCTTCGATAGGATTGTCGCCTATCAGGAGAATCAGGATTCCGCCCACGATGAACGCGGCGATGACAGCAATAAAGGGAAACAAGAGGTGGCGAAGAAAGATCAATGTTTGGCGCTCCCTGTCATCAGCAGTCCAATTTCTTCGATCGTCGCGAGCTTAGGATCGACGTCGCCCACGATTTTGCCTTCGTGAATGATCAGTAAACGATCAGATAGGGCAGTGACTTCTTCCAGTTCGGCCGATATCAGCAAAACCGCGCAACCTTCGTCACGCAGCGCGACCAGCTTGCGATGAATAAATTCAATCGCACCGATATCAACTCCGCGAGTCGGCTGAGAAACAAGTAGGAGTTTGGGACGGAGATCAAACTCTCGACCAATAATTAGTTTCTGCTGGTTTCCTCCGGAAAGCGCGCGCGCCGGCAGGTCCTGATTGGTTGGACGGACATCGAAGTCGGCAATAATCTGATCGGCACGTTTTCGAATCGCTGTGTCGTTCAGAAAAACGCCGCCGTAACTAAGCAGGCTCGGGCGGTGATGCACTCCTAATATAGAATTCTCCGAAAGACTGAAATCGAGCAGCAGTCCACGGCGATGACGATCTTCCGGAATGTGTGCAATTCCGATTTCGCGGCGTTCTCTGGCATCGAGGCGGGTCACGTCGCGGCCCTCGAGGCGCATCTCACCTGAAAGCTGTGATGCAGGGACCAGACCCGCCAGGGCTTCCATCAACTCTGTCTGTCCATTGCCTTCGACGCCGGCAATGCCAAGTATTTCTCCCTTGCGCACCTCAAACGAAACATTATCGAGCCGCTTGTTGCCGTCAGCGTGAGTAACGGAAAGACTCCTGACGGTCAATTCGGTGATGCCGATATCAGCATCGGGTTTCTCCACTCGCAACAGCACTTCGCGGCCAACCATAAGGCGCGCCAATTCAGCCGCGTTCGTCTCTTTTGTCTGCACCTGACCGACTACCCGACCGTCGCGCATTACCGTTACTTCATCGGATATTGCCAGCACCTCGGAGAGCTTGTGAGTGATGATCACGACCGTCTTTCCCTGCTCGCGCATGCGGCGGAGAATGGCAAAAAACTCATCCACTTCCTGAGGAGTGAGTACGGCAGTTGGCTCATCGAGGATTAGCAAACGCGCATGGCGATATAGCGCTTTTAGTAATTCAACCCGCTGTTGCTGGCCCACCGACAAGTGCTCGATTACTGCATGAGGATTAACTGCGAGCTTAAACTCTTCGGAGAGTTTTTGAATATCTGACGCCGCCTTCGCGAGATCGAGCGCGGCGACATTTCCCGGCTCCGCGCCCAGCACGATATTTTCCGCCACTGTCATCGTCTCCACCAGCATGAAGTGCTGATGGACCATGCCGACGCCGAGCGCGATGGCGTCATGTGGGGTTGCGATATTCCGGACCTGACCGTCGAGCAGGATCTCGCCGCTGTCGGCTTTGTAGAAGCCGTAGGCGATGCGCATTGCCGTAGACTTGCCAGCCCCATTCTCGCCCACGATTGCATGAATCGTCCCGGGCTTGACGGCAATATTCACACCGTCATTGGCGAGTACGTTGGCAAAGCGTTTGGTGATGTTTCGGAGTTCTAGCATATGCCGGGAGCGCGGACATCCTGTCCGCAATGAGCGCGAAGCGCGAACATCTTCCTTTCAAAGTTGTTTGAATACTTGCGCGCCTGACGGCGCGGTTGCAGACAAGATGCCTGCGCTCACAGCTATTTAGCCATCGCGTCGGAAACCTTGATCTCCTGCGCCATAATCTTCTTCTTTGCTTCTTCCACTTGCTGGATCATCTCGGGGGTGATCAACGGCTTGTTGTGCTCGTCCATTGCATAGCCAACGCCGTCTTTGTCGAGACCATAGACGTGGAAGCCCGCCTTAAACTCGCCCTTCACGAGTGCCTGAATCATGTCGTAAACCGCATTGTCCACCCGCTTGACCATGCTGGTGAGGACGAAGCCAGGCTTAACCATGTTCTGGTTGGCGTCTACTCCGATCACAAAGTGGGTCGCTCGTCCATCTTTCATTCCGGCTTGCTCAACCGCGTCGAATGCGCCAAGACCGGAATTTCCGGCGGCGGTGAAAATTACGTCAGCCCCTTTGCCGATTTGCGCGAGGGCGAGCTCTTTTCCTTTGCCCGGATTATTCCAGGCATGATCGGTTACTCCTACGTAGTTTTGCAGAACGCGAATGTTGGGATTGACTGCGCGCGCGCCCTCTTCGTAGCCGAGTTCAAAGCGATGAATGAGTGGGATATCCATCCCGCCGATAAATCCGAGTGTTCCGGTTTTCGACGCACGCGCTGCGAGCATCCCGACGAGATATGAACCCTCATGTTCCTTGAATACCATCGAAGCGACGTTGGGAAGGTCGCTAACGCCGTCAACGATCGCAAAACGAATGTTCGGATAATCTTTAGCGACCAACTCCATGATCGGAGTTTGCGCGAAACCAACTCCGATAATCAGATCGTAGCCGCGCTCGGCGAAGGCGCGCATTGCCGGCTCGATCGAGGTTGGATTACCCGGTTCGATGTCCCGGGCCACGATTGGTAAGGCGGGCTTGTTGCAACTTGTGCCATCCGGCCAATTCCCGCTCTGCGCACACTTCACTCCGGCCCACGCCGAAGCGTTAAATGAGCGATCGTCTTTACCACCAATGTCGAACACAATCGCTACCCGCAGCTTCGACTTGTCGTCGGCGGCGCCGTAACTTGCCCGGTTGCAAGACGTGCCAAGCACGGCCACCAGGCTCAACATCGCAAACGTAGACCAGAAAGCGAACTTCATTCGTTTATCACTTCCTTCACCAGTGCGGGTATTTCAGAAACAGGCTGGTCGCCAATTTCATAAGAGGACTTAATTCGCGCGGCTGCTTCGCGGGCCTTTGCTTCATCGCGGCAATAGACCAACCCCAGCGTAGTTCCGGCGTTTACCGAGTCGCCGATCTTAACTTCCGCAAGGAAGCCGACGGTGGGTTCTATCACATCATCGATGCGTACACGCCCTCCGCCAATCGAGGCGATTGCGTGTCCAATCTCAGCCGTATCAACTTTGGTTACAAATCCGGGACGGGGGGATTCTACCTTAAAGGTTTCCATCACCAAAGGAAGAAAACCATCAGGGTCATCACACACGCGCGGGTCTCCACCCTGGGCCTCAACGTTCTTTCTGAAGCAATCCAACGCTTCACCTGAACTCACAATATTTTGCAAACGTTCATGAGCGGCCTCGAGTGTTTTATCCACGTGGGCAAGTACAAGCATATGAGCGGAAAGTTCCAGTGAAAGATCCAGCACCGGACGCGCGCCGCCTGCGCCTTCGCCCCGCAGCAACTGGATGCATTCTTTAACCTCAAGCGAATTTCCCACCGCCTGGCCCAACGGCTGGTTCATGTCGGTTAACAAAGCCCGCGTGCGAATACCCAACGCATTTCCGGTTCTCACCAGTGCATGAGCAAGGGTTTCAGCCCTCGTTTCCTGTCGCATAAAGGCGCCCGAACCAACCTTCACATCAATCACCATTGCATCCAGGCCGGCCGCACCTTTTTTCGAAATTATCGAGGCGACGATTAGCGGAATCGCTTCCACCGTTGAGGTCGCATCGCGCAATGCGTACATCTTCTTGTCGGCGGGGGCGAGTTCCGCGGTTTGACCGGACATCGCATAGCCCACCTTCTTTAGTACGTCTTCGAATTCAGTTGCACTTAGATCTACTCGGTAACCTGGTATCGTTTCCAGTTTATCCAGAGTGCCTCCTGTATGGCCCAGCCCACGACCGGAAATCATCGGCACGCATACTCCGCATGCGGCGACCATCGGCGCGATCAGAAGCGAGGTTTTGTCTCCCACGCCTCCGGTGGAGTGTTTGTCAGCTTTCGGCTTGTCGATGTGCGAGAAATCCAGGATGTTTCCCGAATTCAACATGGCTTCGGTGAGAATCCCCTGCTCGGCGTCGTTCATGCCGTTCAGATAGATAGCCATGAGGAGCGCGCTAATTTGGTAGTCGGCGATCGTGCCTCGAGTGACGCCGTCAATAAAGAACAGTATCTCTTCGCGAGAAAGGTGCTCGCCATCTCGCTTTTTGCGTATTACGTCTTGCGGCCTCAAATAATTCTCCCTGATCCGGTAACGCAAACTGTTAGTTTACGATTTCTAGTTATCAGCATCTGTGGAACTTCCGCTGACGCAAACTAACAGTTTGCGTTATGCCTCAAGAAGCACTGCCGCCTGGGCTGATACCGCCAGTCCCTGCCCGACTGCGTCAAGTCCTTCAGCGGTTTTTGCCTTGACGCTGATGCAGGAGGCTTCAACACCCAGGACCTCGGCAATGTTCTCCCGCATTGCAAATACATAAGGGCGCAGCTTCGGGGACTCCAACATTATCGTCGCATCAACGTTAACGATATGTAGCCCGCGCTCATGGGCCAACCAGGCAACGCGGGAAAGCAACTGTAAGCTATTGGCATCTTTCCATTGCGGGTCGGTGTCAGGAAAGTGGACGCCCAGGTCCCCCTCGCACAACGCGCCGAGGATTGCATCGGCGATTGCATGCAGCAACGCGTCGGCATCGGAATGACCGTCGCCACCCCGGTCAGATGTCACGTGAACACCGCCCAGCATAAGCGGGCGACCCTCAACCAGCTTGTGTATGTCGCTGCCGATGCCGATTCTGAACATAGAATATTAGTGAGCAGCTGGCAGGGTGCAGTGAGCAGATAATCCCTTCAGGGTGATCAACTACTGATCGTCGTTCATCGCTCTTTCTGCACACTGCTCACCGCCCGCTGCTCACTGCTTTTAGAATCGCTTCACCTATCGCCAGATCCTCCGGACGCGTAATCTTTATATTGCGCGCGTTTCCCTCGACCGTAACTATCCGCACTCCAAGTCGCTCCACCAACGCACTCTCGTCAGTTAATGTTGGATCAGAAACATCGACCTCGTCGTAGGCTCTACGAAGTAGTTTATAGCTGAAGCACTGAGGTGTCAGCGCGTTTCGTACCACCGTGCGATTCAATGTCTGCACAACCAGTCCACCCCTGATCTCTTTTATGGTATCGACGGGCATAGACACAAGAATCGCGGCGCCTTCCAGCCTGGCTGCTTCTACCGTGCGGGCGATTTCGTCAGCGGTGACAAAAGGACGCGCAGCATCGTGCACCGCAACTATTTCGGCGGTCGCTTCCCTCACCGCCTGAAGCCCTCGCAAGACAGACTCCGCTCGAGTGGCTCCACCGGGTACAACCTTCGCAAGTTTTTTGAGATTCTGTTTTTGAGCAAGTGAAAGAAAATGAGCCGTATCTTCGGCCCTCAAGACAACGATGATCTCCTTGATCACGGCACACTCCTCAAAGGCTCTGAGGGTGTGGAAAATAATCGGAGTACCGGCAAGCTCCAGGAATTGCTTCGGTTTGGCGCCAGCCAACCGCGTCCCCTGACCAGCGGCAGCAATGATTGCGACATTCATAAGAACCTACCGCGGGCACTACGAAATCAACGGATGCCGCGCATTCTGCCATACATTCAAAGCATAAGACAGAGGTTCTTGCGAGAGGGATAATCCTGCGAAACGTAGGTGAGCGTAAGACTGGAACAGATTGTAGGCGGTAAGCCTGAGGGATAAGTTCGCTGCAGAACGAAAAATGGAAGCGGCTAGAGTTCGGCAATCGGTTCGCTGTCGGCGAGCCTTACGGGCACCGGACCGCTTCGAGTTTCTCGCGTGGGCCGTCTGGTAGTTCCGTTGAGGCGATGTTCGCCGGTGTTCACTCCGACTTCGCGTTCTTCCCAGAGCCGGCCAAAGATCATCTTCCCTGCAGTGGTCTGGAGCACGCTCGTCACGGCGATGTCAGTATTCTTTCCAATCAAACGTCGGGCGTTATCCACGACGACCATTGTACCGTCATCAAGATAGGCCACGCCCTGATTGTATTCCTTGCCTTCCTTCAAAATGAACACGCGCATCGCCTCACCCGGCAGCACTACCGGTTTTAACGCATTCGCCAGCTCATTGATGTTGAGCACATCAACGCCCCGGACCTGAGACACCTTATTCAGATTGAAGTCGTTAGTGACGATTACCGCATTGAGTTGCTTGCCCAACTCGATCAGTTTCAAGTCAACTTCTTTTACCGCCGGGAAATCGGTCTCAACAATTTGAATGTCCAACGAACTGTTGTTCTGTAATCGGTGGAGCATGTCCAGGCCGCGCCGGCCACGCTGGCGTTTCGATGAATCCGGGGAATCCGCCACTTGTTGCAGCTCGCGCAGTATGAATTGAGGAATGACGAGCGTGCCAGTTAGGAATCCAGTCTCGGCGACATCGGCGATGCGCCCGTCGATGATCACGGACGTATCGAGGATTTTGAGATCGCGGCGCGTGGCCTTGTCGGAAAGAATTCCGCCCAACGCCGAAAGCTCGAGGTAGTCGCCCTTTGCCGCTCCCACCATGAGGCCGACGTAAGCCATGAAAAAAGTCAGGGCCAGCGTGACGAAAGTTTTAACCTCTGCAGGGACAGCAGAGCTCTGTTGCCGGCTGATTAAAAGCCCAATCAGGAAGGCGCCGATTATTCCCAAAATCGAACCGACCGCAGCACCGATGAGAGTCTTCAAAGTTGCGCGTCGAATTCTCAACTCAAAAAGAATTATGGAGATAGCGATGAGACCGCCAAGTCCGGCGGAGAACCATGGTTCGCCGACCGGTTTGAGGAAATACCCGGCAGCTACCAAAAAAGCAGTGAAAATAAAGCGAATAATGATTACATCACCACGCATAATGGCGGGAATCTTAGCACGGCACTACGTGGGCGTCACCAAAAACCTTTTGTCTGGCTAATTTACGGGAGAAGCAGGATCCGAGTTAATACGGTTTGTTTTGCTGGAGATTTTGCAGCTTGGCCGCCCAAGGGAACGGCCAAGCCACAGGATGTGAGCCTCTACCGGTTATCGGGGTAAACGATTCGGGCGCTAAAGCTGCCGCTGTTGTCGCTGTAGTTATCGTCGTTCACCAGGAGGAACAACCGGCCGTCCACGGAAGCAGTGAAAGTTTGTTGACTGCCAATCAGGAAAGCCGGCGTCCGCTGGCCGTTAGCTTGCTGAATAATCCCAACCAGCGCGCCAACACCCGCCGTTGGAACCGGGTACAACGACGCGCCGAAGACAGCGCCGGCGCTGGCGCGGCCGCCGTCCGGAGAAACAACGCCCGCGCGTCTCCCCGCCGTAACATTCCCGGTAGCGCTGATTGTCACCGAGTCTCCCGTGCGCAGGTCGATGCCTGTATCGACACCTCGGGCCGCGTTCCCCTCGACCTCAATGATTCTCTCGAGCGTCCGATTGCGTCGATCTCGGTTTGGATTGGATCCCCCACCAGGCCGGCGCGAACGACTTGGCGCCGGTCCGCCGGCTGATTCTCCCGGCACCCCGAATGGGTCATAGTTGTTGTCATTTCGATCGTCGTCTGCCGTCCTCGCCATCGCAGCCAGATCGATTTCTTTTTTTATCTGAACACTGAAGGCGCCCCGTGCATCCGCGTAGTTGCCTCGATTTGGCGTCAGATAGAGACGGCCATCGCGGTCAGCAACGAACTCCCCGCCCGCGCCTATCTCAGTAATTCGAGGTTCACCACCCCTACCGCCGAAACCATCGACCGGGTTGTTTTGTAACGCCATGGCTATGAGTTTCCCTTCCGGGGCACTCGGGAGAGGCGCATTTGGATCTATGGTGCTCAACCCGGCAGGGCTGATTCGCGTGCGTCCGGCGTTGATCGTCCCAGTCGCGTCAATTCTCACGCGCTCTCCGCGCTTGAGATCAATTCCGCTATCAATCCAATCCGGGGCAAGAGACACTTCAACTGTGCGCGTTTGATACCGAGCGTCGTCGATCGAACGGCCGTCGATTTCGATGCGATCGATCTCGCGCGGCCGCAGGAAAATCACGTCGCCTGCACTGACTGTTCGCGGGGCGGCGGTGGTTCCAGTTTGATTTCGATTTGCAGAACTGACCGGCAGCGTGGCGCTCGCCGTTAGGCGAATTGCGAAGCGGCCATTGATAAAGCCAAGCACCGTTCCGCGCACTGCCGTCCCATTTCTCAAATAGACTGTGTCAGCGACGGCTGCCGAAACGGCGGCCAGAGTAATCAACAGGACAAGTATTATTTTTTTCATAATGAGTTCCTTGAGTTTGTGGTTATCTTCAATTGAATCTGCGCAATCTTGCAGACAAGCGTGCGTTTAGAACAGAACGTCCAGCGCTTCCTCTACCGAGCGCACTCCGACGGCCCTCAGTCCAAGCATGCGTTCCAGTCCGGCTGTATTCGATGAAGGCATGATGATCGTCTTGAATCCCAGGGCCTGCGCTTCGCGCGCGCGAACTACTGCCTGGGTTGTCGCGCGAACTTCTCCAGTCAGTCCCACTTCGCCGAACACGGCAGTGTGAGAATCAACGGGCACGTTTCTAAAACTCGAGGCGATTGCGGCAACTACACCCAAGTCAACCGCCGGCTCGTCCACTTCCAGCCCGCCGGCGATGTTGACGAACACGTCGTCGCCCAACAACTCAACCCCGACGCGTCGTTCGAGCATCGCCATCAACAGCGCTACCCGGTTTTGGTCCACACCCTGAGTCATGCGCCGGCCGGTGCCGTATTTTGTTTTTGAAACCAGAGCCTGGATCTCGACGAGCAATGGCCTGGTCCCTTCCATGCACGCCGTAACAACAGAACCCGCCACGTTTTGGGGACGCTCCTGCAGAAACATTTGCGAGGGATTGGCGACCGGCACAAGTCCCGCGCCGGTCATCTCAAAGATTCCGATCTCGTTGGCGGCGCCGAACCGATTCTTGACTGCACGAACGATGCGATGGTTGTGATGACGTTCGCCTTCAAAATAAAGGACCGTGTCCACAACGTGCTCGAGCGCTTTTGGTCCCGCGATCGAGCCGTCCTTAGTAATGTGACCAATCAGAAAAACAGGAATGGTGCGGTTTTTGGCAAGCAACAGAAACTGATGCGCCGCTTCCCTCACCTGCGAAACAGAACCCGGCGCGGATTCGATCATGGCCGAGAACACAGTCTGGATGGAATCAACTACAATCGCCGTCGGATTAAGTCGTTCAACTTCGTGGAAGATGTTTTCGAGGTTCGTTTCCGGCAACAGGAATAGATTTTTTGCCTTGATTCCCAGCCGCTCGCCGCGGAGTTTTATCTGGCGCTCCGACTCTTCACCGGAAACGTAAAGCACGGCGCCCTCATTGGCGCTGAGTTTGTCTGCAACCTGAAGCAGCAGCGTGCTCTTTCCGATTCCCGGATCGCCGCCAATCAATACCAGCGTTCCCGGAACAATGCCGCCGCCGAGCACTCGATCAAATTCCGTAACACCCGAAGAGACGCGAGCTTCATCCTGCGATTCGATTTCAGAATACGCCACAGCGGCAACCTCGCGGAGCTTGAAGCTGCTGCGACCCGCACCCTTCTTGCTACTGCGCTCGCGCTCTTCTACCAGCGAATTCCATTCGCCGCACTCAGGACATTTCCCAAGCCACTTGCGCGACTGATGTCCGCACGACTGACAAACAAAAACTGTTTCCGATTTTTTCACTTGCAGATTTCCAAAATTCTTCGTGGTTAATATGCGACGTTGCAGGGCACGGCATGCCGTGCCCCTACTCCCTAACCATACTACCTTCGCAGACACGTCGGCACTTTCGTCATTACAGCAACGCCTTCACATTTTCAGTGGGCCGGCCGAGGACGGCGCGAGCGCCGCGTTCAACAATCGGCCGTTGGATTAGATCGGGATGCTTGATCATGAGCGCGATGATCTCTTCGTCGTTCAGGTCCGCAGTGCGCAACCCGAGCTTCTTGTAAATCGGCTCGCTGGTGCGCAGGAGATCGCGTGGAGTCATCCTCATCTTGGCAAGAAGCTCGTTCAGCTTCTCGTTCGTCAATGGCTCGATGTAGTAGTTGACTTTGGAAAAATCCACGCCATTGTCCTGAAGAAAGCGATTCATCTCGCGGCATTTCGTGCAGGTTGGCTTTTCGTAAACGGTGATGTTGTCGGTCATTGTCGTCTTCAGTCGTCAGTCGTCAGTCTTCGCTTACGGGAATATTCCCCTGACGCGAGTGGCTTCCGCTACACGATCGACGGCCAGGATATAAGCACCCGTGCGCATGTCAGTGTCATACCGGGTTGCAGTTTCATAAACGGAATCAAATGCCGTCTTCATTGCCTGCTCGAGCGTGTCGTTGATTTGTTTCTCAGACCAGAAGAAAGAATACTGGTCCTGGACCCATTCGTAATAACTCACCGTGACACCGCCCGCATTCGCGAGAATGTCAGGCACTAAGAAAACGCCCTGGTCTGCAAACACGCGATCGGCCCCTGGAGTTGTTGGTCCATTGGCGAGTTCGGCAATAATCTTAGCTTTGACTTTGCCGACGTTGGCCATCGTGATTGCATTCTCCAGCGCCGATGGCAGGAGGATATCGCAATCAACCGTTAACACATCATCACACGCGACTTCCTTCACGCCGCGCATCCCAGCCAGTGAACTTGTCTCCTTCTTATGACGCAAAGCCTCCTGAATGTCGATGCCGCCTTCAGCGTAGAGCCCAACTTTGGAGTCGCAGATCGCAACCACCTTCGCGCCATCGGCTGCAACCATGTGGGAGATATTCGCACCGGCGTTGCCAAAACCATGAATCGACACGCGCGCGCCCTTGAGACTTACATCCGTAACTCGGCACGCTTCGCGTAACGTGTAGAGACAACCGCGCGCAGTCGCCTCGCTGCGTCCCTGAGAACCGCCCAAAGAAATTGGCTTGCCTGTCACCACCCCGAGCTCAGTGTGCCCGCGCACCATGGAAATCGTGTCCATGATCCAGGCCATGGTCTGTTCGTCGGTGTAGACGTCAGGTGCCGGGATGTCGCGATCGGGACCGATGATGGGGGCGATTTCAAAAGCGTAACGGCGAGTGAGGCGTTCGAGCTCATCGCGCGACATTCGTTTCGGATCGCAAATTACGCCGCCTTTGCCGCCGCCATATGGAATTCCGACCGTTGCACACTTCCAGGTCATCCACGACGCCAGCGCTTTCACTTCATCCAGGGTCACGTTTGGGTGATAACGAATTCCGCCCTTCGCTGGCCCGCGCGCAATATTATGCTGAACCCGATAACCCTCAAAAACCTGCACGTCGCCGCCGTCCATTTTCACCGGAATGGAAACGATCAACTGGCGCTTGGGACTCTGCAAAACATTACGGAGCGACGCATCGAGATTCAGATAGTCAGCAGCGCGATTAAACTGCGCTTTCGCAATTTCAAACGGGTTCAGTTCTTCTGTGAAGGCTTCCTTGGTTGCCATTCGATGAACTCCTGTTGGGGCTGGGAAAGCGCCTAATCCTATCAGGCGGAGGTTTGAAGTTCCAGGTTTTGAGTTTAGCCGGCTGGAACATCTGCCATGGCTACGGGGTCTAATGGTGGCGAGTAGCTCCTGCGACCCGAATGGCACCGGCACAGGGAGGAACAGATGTTTAATAACTTGATTGAATCGAGCTCGCACACGCGCGAGATTAAGCGACGAGGGTCATTCATGCTCTTTACTGCCGTCACATACATTCTGCTTTTCGTATCAGCGGGCGTTATCAGTATCTACGCCTACGATGCCAGTTTGAGCGATCCCAGCACCGAGCTGGAGTTGATTAGCCTGGTGCCGCCGACCGCTCCCGAGGTTAAGCCCGAACCATTGAAAGTACGTCGGACAAATCCTCCCGCCGGGGCGAGCAATGGACGCCAGTCGGTTCGTCCGGTGCTGATTGACGCCACAACCAACCCACAGAATGTGCCAAAAACAATCTCGGCGATTGCGTCACCTATTCCACCGGCTCATGCAGGTACAGTGCTTGGTCCGATCGTCGTTGAACCGTCCGGTTCAGGAACTTCGCGCACCGGCGGCATTTCCAACACCGAAGGAAACGGCAACGTGGTGATCGCGAAACTCCCGGAGCCGCCCCCAGCTCCCACTCCAGCGCCACCGGCAAAAAGGATTGTTGCCGCTACGAGAGTGCTGAATAGCGAGGCGCTCTCGCTACCCAAGCCACCCTATCCCACGATAGCGAGGCAAGCGGGAGCTCAGGGAGCCGTGAATGTGCAGGTGTTGATAGATGAGTCTGGCAGAGTGATTTCCGCGAAGGCGATTTCAGGAAATCCGTTGCTGAAAGCAGCCGCTCAACAGGCCGCGACTCTGGCACGCTTCTCTCCGACAATGCTCGGTGATCAGGCGGTCAAAGTATCAGGCGTCATCACTTACAACTTCATGCTGAAGTAAACCGCGGGATTGGATGACTGCACCTTAGCCAACTGTTCTTCGAGGTCTGACCAGATTAGGAGAATGAAGGTTCTGTTTGCGCCACATGCTTCCTTCCGAAATAAAGAGGTACGCAGGCCACCTGGCTCGCGTACCTCTCCCGCCGTCCCGCATTGATCGCGGCTTACGTTTCAGCTTCCCTATTTCTGTTCGGGAAACTTGAAGCCGATGTAAGTGCCGGAGCTAAGTCCCATCAGGCCCAGCAACGTGGGACTGAATTCAGGCATGTTGAGACTGTTATAGACAGCCGACACAAAGATAATCCCCAGAATGATGGTCCATGCGAAAATCTGGAACCGGTGAAAACTGTAGCCGGTGGAGTCCGCCAGGATATCGCGTAGAAAACCGGCTGAAACGGCTCGCGACTCTGGCGGTGTGAGCGCGTCAATCTGCTGCGTGATCTGGGCCAGACGCGCGCGACTATCATTCAGCTGTTTGTTCAGGCTGTCCCGGCTGGTTGTATCTTCGAGGGTGGGGGCAGCCTTCTCGCTAACGGCTGTGAGTTGCGCTTGAAGATCAGGGATGCTCTGGTCGAGTGCTTGCTTCTGACCCACGAGAGCCTGAAGTTGCGAATCACTCGCATCATTCTTACCTGAATCAATTAGAGCTTCGCCAAGGGCCGTTCCCGCGCTGATTCCCATCAACCCAAGCAGGGAGGGTGTGATTGTGTCGAGGGCATCGGTTATCAACCAGATTGCCGTATACGAAGCGTAGACGAGAAAAAACCAAAGTGCCATTTGCGTGCGGCCGAGGTTATATGGCTTCAGCTTTCCGGGCACAATGCAGCCCCCACGCTCGCGAATCAAATTTGTACTCCGAGCCAGCCACACCAAAATGAAAAGCGTGCCGAGAACCACAAACATAGCAACCAATCCATACATGGGTGAGATCACAGTCAGCGGTACTCTGTTGCTCTTGTCAAATACCGAATCGAAGGGCCCAATGCCCTCCGGTCCCACGCTAAAAGCAACGGGTTTGCGTATTCCGTCAGGCGCACCCAGCAGGTCTATCCAAACGGCTTTGTTTTCGGGCGTCATCTCGAAGTGAAACTGGAGATGGTTTTTGGTTGGGAGAATCGCTTCAGGATAATTGCCGGTAATCGCCCGGCCATTGATGTAAGGAATAAGCTTCGAGGTATCGTTCTTTTCAGCCCACACTGCCAAACCTTCCACTTCCACGTCGACGAGATCATCAAGCTCGAGGTGGCCGGCAGTGATGCTTATCACTTTGGGGGAGGGATTGGGCGATGCTATTGGCGACGCCGCGGGACCAGGCGTCGGCGCCGGTGCCGGAACGGCAGCTGATCGCGATTCAGGAGCAGCAGGCGTTCCTGAAGTCTGCGGATTGGTCCCCTGGGCGTTAGCGACCGATGCGTAACTCAGCAGGAGCGCCATCGGCAAAGCGAGTGATAAGAAGAATGAGTTCGCAGTTTGTTTCTTCATTGTTTCTCTTTCGCGTTACGGTTTGAAACGAAACTTTACGCTGAAATGAAGCAGTTTCGACGATTAACAGTTTGACTCAGCTGCCGGTCTGCAAGGCTCCGACACTTGGTAAGACTACTGACGAGCGAAAGGCTTTTATCCCGGTTCGAATTTCAAGTCAAATGATTTCGCAATGATCAAGACGGAAGGTGCGGCCGCAGCTTTGCTTCGATTGCCTGCTGGCAGACTGCGCAAAATGGCACTCCGATATTTCGCATGCGGCAATCGTATTCCGGCCGGTAAACACGGCAGTGGTAGTAATCCGCGCCTTCAAACAGTCCGACGGTCCCGGCAGGTACAGGGCTTGGCTGACCATCGCATTTCTTGCAATCCGGGTTCGCCGTCGTCGGCAAGGGGGTGCTGGCTTTAATCAGATGTCCCCACTTGATTTTGGCACGGTCGGTCTTGGTCGTAATGTTTGGCTGACTTGGTTCGCTTTGAGAATGCTTTTCGTGGCCACTCTCTTTACAATCCACCTGGTAAGGGTATTCATCAGCGAGTCTGAACGCACTATGCCCCATCTCATGCAATGCGATCTCAACTGCACCCTGAGCTTGCGAAAACGTTGGCACGGCGCCGCCGGAACCGCCGGGAATATTTCGATCGTTAACCGAGAGCACTGCCAAGTGCACTTGCGCCACAAACTTTTTCACAACGCTCAGAACTCGACCACTATTCCCTTCCAGTAAACGCCGGTTATTGCCTTGTCTACAGAACGACGCATCGAAGTAAGTTTTCGGCTTTGCTCCAGTCCCGGGTGTATTGCCGCAGTTTTTCGGGTCTCTCGCGCCACTGTCTGTCGAAGTGACATCCACACGATGAATATTAATCGCGGCCCGGAGGCGGTCAAATGGCGCCGCCGCCAGTAACGTATCAGCGAACCGCTGGGCATCGATAGCGAATTGGGCCATCTCGCTTTCGCGATAACCTTCAGAAACTATCGCTACGTTCCAACGCTGTGAGTTTGGCCCGGCATCAACTATTTTCGTTGATCCCAGAACCTTGCCATCTGATGTGCCCATGGCTATCTCCTTTGCGGCGTGAGATTGGTGACCACTACTTGCTGAGTTTGATACGCCTGAACTGGCTTGCTGGTCTACTCGCGAGTGAGCGTACTCCGCGACCGGGTCCGGTCTTATCGAGCGGACTGCGACACATCGTGACCGAGTCTCCTTCTTCTATGTCCGGCACCAGAACCACGAATATTCCTTTTCGCTTTGGCGCCGGCGCGCGCGAGATGCCGGCATCCGGATCTTCTTCCAGGTCTGGAAAAATCTCAGCATCATTTCTGGTTGGATTGTGAATTACCTGACGATATAAGGCCCTGTCTTGTTTGTCGCGAAGCACGGCCCAGAAGCCCTTCTGTTTTCCGATCCCCTGCAATGGATCTGATGGGGGAACGATCATCTCGACGCGCTCCTGGGAGACCAACTTAACAGCCGGCCCCTCATAGGAAAACGTCAGACGCACAGCTCTCGGCGAGCCTTGCGAGACGTCTGTTTTCTTTGGTTTGGGTCCCGCGGATTTCGGTGATGCTTGCGTCCTCGTCTTTTTACCAGGACGTGATTGCCGGGACGTTGCAGATCTTTTATTGGTTTTTGCCATGGCTCTACTCCTTAGCGCGAGGTGGAGTTTGGTTTGCCGATCACGAAAGTGATTGCCGGATTTGCAAGGCTCCGGAATTTGACTGCTGACGAGCGTGCCTTTTATCCCACTTCACCCGTCAAGTCAATGGTTTGGTCGTTGAAAACCAGAAACAATCCCTGACTAGTTACGCCGTTCAAGAGGCTCAAGGCTGCGATCTAATCACTCCGCGGGCTTCACCCGTCATAACTTCCTTACCGGTTTGATTGCGGCACACCCATGTCGAGTTCATTCTTGTTAACTGATCGCCGGGCTCAAGATTCACCAGCGTTACCACGCATTCGATAGTGTCACCCGCAAACACCGGACGAAGAAATTTGAATGTAATCTCGCGCGCGATGAAATTCAGATCACCGCCGATCTTGGTAGGCAACGTCGCCGTGAGCAGGCCATGGGCCATCAGACGGCCCTGCGCATCCGGCACGAGGTGATGTACGCCCTCGTCACCGGAAAGCCTAGAGAAGAGCCGGATCTCCTCCTCGGTAAATGTACGCGACCAGGTTAACGTGTCACCTACTTGCATCGGATTAATCTGTGGTCAATCTTCAGTGGCCGGTGGTCAGTGGCCAATGGCCACTGCCCCCAGGCACTCCCGCTACTTCGCGGCCCATTTATCCAGCGTCACCCAGGTGCCTGCGCCATCACAGCCGGCCGTGCAAACTTCAAACTTGTAAATCGGATGGATTTCCCAGAGCGAGACTCGGCTGGGATTTCCCTGCCCCGCGCTCTTTCCACCGCTGCAAGGGAAATGGCTGGAATCAAAATAGAGCTGGCCGGTCACCCGCACCGGCAGTTGGGCCTTAGCCACTCGCTCCACATTGCCATGCGTCCAACTATCCGGACGATGATGTGGGCTCATCTCGGCGACCACACTGGTACATTCGTCCTTCGCCGGATCCAAATTAGGAGAACTAACGAGTGAGATGTGGATGTCGTGGTCCAAAACTGTCGGCTTGCCTTCAACGTCCTTACCGCAGTTCACACTCTCACCGCCCTCCTGGCGAGCGATCAGCACATAGACCTTACTGAGCGTGACCAGCTTGCCCTCACCGAGTTTCTTTAACGGCGCGCGATCTATTGTGGGACCTTTCTTCCGGTCCCCTTTTCCGGCGCTGCCAAAGTTAATCGCAGGGTTGGCCTCTACTTTTGATTGAAGACCCGTCAGGTCGGTAAATGAAACCGCTTGGGGGATCCCCTTCGCGCAGAAGTTGTTCTTGACCATGTCTTGCAGACCTTCAGGTCCGGAACCACCGATGCCCGCGAGTCCGCACAACGAGTCGATCGGTGGAGCTTTGGCCGGAGCAGGCTTTGGATAGGTTGGACTGGCGCAAGCCGGCGTAAACTTGGTGGGCTTGAAGGCGGGCTTCGGTTTGGCTTGCGCTTTCGCGACATTAGCGGGAACGCTGCCCCACGCATTCAGGACTGCGATACTTACAACTACGACGCCGAATAGATATACGGCGGCCAGGTGCGGGAATTTTTGGTACTTCATTAGAGTTCCTCCAAGTTTGAGTCGAGGGCGAGAATCTGTTGGTCGCTGTAACTAACGTGAGAAGTGCGTTGGGGTTGTATCGCAGAATGGTAAGTGAGTCAATGAGTCATTAAGGATCGACAGGTTCGCGAGTCCAAAAAACAAGGTCCGTTACCGCCGGTTCAGCTCCGAGAGTCCGCAGGAGCATCGCGATCTGTCCACGGTGATACCACGAGTGACCAAACAATTGCGTCAGGATGTCTTCGATGGAGTTGCGAAAGCGCTGACCTTCATAACTTCGATACTCGAACACCCGCGACAGGTCATCTTCGTTAAGCTGACGAAGATACTGCGACCAAACTGTTTCCATCTCCGAAATCTGCGCGGGCAGTTCCGCGAGACTTATTTCACGGGTGAAAAGATCGGTGTCTTCGTTCAGGAATCCAAGTCGAAAAAGCCACATGCGGCGAGCGGCGACAATGTGGCCCATCAAATAAACGGCTTTACCGAAGAGTTCAGACTCTCGCAAATTCTCCGGCACGGCAGCTAGTGATGCAAGCGTCTTCGCGTGACTGTCTTTCTCGTAGTCAAACCATCGACGATAGCGTTCTATCATGGTGACACTCATCGTATCGATCTGTGAAAAAGGTCGCGCGCTCTTTCTAGTGCAAATTGTTCGTTTGCCTCTAACAATTCACCGCGGCGCGAGTTCGAAGCCCGATCGCAGACTAACAGTTTGCGTTACAGGCTATTCATCAGCCAGAGAGTATTTAAGGACCTTATTGCGCGCGGCAATGAACATCTCATTGTTGTCGTTGATTTCCATATCGAACGCCAGGCCGTCAGACTTGAAAACTTTGAGGTAGCGTCCATTACCGTCAAACACCTGGATGCCCTTGATGTCGCTCACGTAGACGCGGCCCTTGCCGTCCACCGCGATGGCAAAAGCCGCGCGAAACTGCCCTGCCTCATTCCCAGCATCTCCAAAACGGTTGAGAAACTTTCCGTCGGGTGCAAACTTGAATACTCCGTTATTGAAAGTGCCCAGCGCATAGATATTTCCCAACCCGTCGATCGCAACTCGGGTGTTCAATTCAGAGTCTCCGCTGGTTGAACTGATCGCGGCCCGAATTGTTCGCGTCACTTCTCCCGAAGAATTGAAACGCACGATGTCATCGCGATTGCTGTACCAGGCAGCAACAAATCCTCCGTCAGCGGCGGAAGTCAGGTCGTCGAAGCCGCCGCCTCCCGCATACGCCAATTCGCCGATCGGTTTTCCGGTCTCTCCTTCATGCCGCGTGATCTTTCCGCGCTGCACAATATAAACGTTGCCCTTGCGGTCAGCCGCCATCCCGCGCAATGGCATCTTTGGATCTACAGTCCATTGCGTCAAAAATTTTCCCTCGGGATCGAAAACCTGTACGCGGCCGCCCAGGTATTCAGCGACATATATCTTTCCCGCACCGTCGACGGCGATACTCCGGGCGTCCTTAAACATTCCCGGTCCAATTCCTTCAGAACCAAAGCTCAGCAGTGGTTGTGGTCCTTCTTTGGGTTTGTCTTTCGCCACGGGGCCAGTGGGCCAGGGGAAGTTTGGCATCACGACAACCGGCTTTTTGTCGTTCGTGTTGGGGCCGCCGCGCAACAGCGGAGAGAGAAAGCCACCCAGAGCGATGATGCCAATGACAACACCTAGCACCGGGATCAACACGATCAAAGCAATCCACTTGGTCGCTTTGGCTCCGGTATTTCGCAGGTCAATATTTACATGCGAAATGACGTGCGCCGGGCGGCCGCGCATCTCGTCGGGCACTGAAAGCTGACTGTTGCAGTAAGAACAGCGCGCCGTCAGATTCGCACCCACGACATCTTCTTCATAGTTCACCGGGGCGCCGCATTTTGGACAGCTGAATGTTTTAAGCATCTTGTTAGTAGTCAGTCGTCAGTCATCAGTCATGAGTCATGAGTCTAGAGTCTAGAGTCTAGAGTCTAGAGTCTACGGTTTCTGACGTTGGACGTTGGACTTTGGACTTTGGACTCTGGACTTCGAGACTGGCGACTCTCTTCACCATCCCATGCGCTCGCGGAGCGACGTAACGTGCGCGACGTGATGACGCCCATGCCAGGCATAAAGCGCCACATTCTTGTCGAGGCCCACTATGCCGAGTTCGGGATGTCGAAATGTACGTTGAAAATCCGCCGGTTTCAGTGAACGAAGAAACCACACCCAGCGGCTATGAAGCGCGCCGAGTAAATCTAACGAAAGCTCGACGGGTGCGGTTTGCGCATCGTCAAGTTTGGCCCAACGATCCTCAAAATATGGCTTGATGACGGGCTCGTCTTCGGTGACGGCCAGTTTGAATCTGATGTAACTATTCAGATGGCTCTCCGGCACATGATGGACCACCTGACGGACCGTCCACCCCTCGGGACGGTATTCCGTGTTCAGTTGATTGTCATCGAGTCCCGCTACGGCAGCACGCAGTTTTTCAGGCGTCGCCGCAATCTCGTCAATCAGACTTTGTCGTTCGCTATCTGAAAGCGTTCCAGCAAACGCAAACTTTCCCACCGGGTAACGCAGGTCCATGATCCCGCTCCTATTGTAACTATTAAGGTGTTCGGCTTATTCTCGCCCGACTATTCTATAGGCTGAGCTTTCGCCGGGACAAATATGATTGAAACCGCGGACGTTGTAATCATTGGCAGCGGGATCGTGGGCTCCAGTGTTGCCTACCACCTGGCCGAACAGGGCTGCACAAATGTGCTCGTAGTTGAACGCGAAGCGCACCAGGGCAAGGGTTCCACAGGCAAAAGTATGGGGGGCGTCAGAGCACAGTTTTCCACCGCGGTGAACATTCAAATGTCTCGATATTCGATCGACTTCTTCTCGCGTTTCGAGGAGACGGTGGGACATCCAGCCGACTATCGCGCGCATGGCTACCTTTTTTGCGCCACCAACGAAAGCCATCTCAATTACCTCAAGGCGAACCGCGAACGTCAACTCGCGCTCGGAGTGGATAACGTAGAGATAGTTTCGCGCGAAGACATTCGCAGCTTTGTCCCACAACTCCGCGTGGACGACATTATCGGTGGCACGTTTTGCCAGACTGACGGCTTCGTCGATCCACACAGCGTGATGATGGGATTCATGTTGAAAGCGCGTGAGCGCGGCGTGCGGCTTTGGCTGGACACCTCTGTTACCGGTATACAAGTCGGGCCCGCTCAAACCGGAACCGCGGGCGTCTCGCCCACTTCTTCAAGTCACATTTCCGGCGTTATGACAACCCGCGGATTCGTCTCCACCCGGATCGTGGTAAATGCTGCTGGTCCATGGGCAGCCGAAGTTGCGCGCATGGCCGGGGTGGAACTTCCGGTCGAGCCTCTGCGGCGGCAACTGGTGCCGACCGAACCCTTCGGAGGCTTACCGCAGCGCTTCCCGATGGTTATTGATATGTCCAACGGTTTTCATTTTCGGCGCGAAGGAAAAGGGATCCTGCTTGCCTGGAATGACCCGCATGAGACTCCGGGTTTCAAAATGGATTTTGATCCGACTTTTGTGGAGAAGATTTTGACGCGTGCCGCCGATCGGGTACCGGGCCTGGCCGATGCCGAGGTTAACCCACATCGCGCCTGGGCGGGTTTATACGAAATGACGCCGGACCATCACGCGATCATCGGCCCGGCGCCAGGTGTTGAAGGTCTATTCTTTGTTAACGGATTCAGTGGCCACGGCGTGATGCATTCGCCCGCTTCGGGCCGCATCAGCGCGGATTTGATTCTGAAAGGTAACTCCGATTTGATCGATGCGACGCAACTTAACGTGCAGCGGTTTGCGGAAGGAAGACTTCTGGTGGAAAGCGCGGTGCTCTAGGCTGGACACTGTAGACCTAAGCGACGAGCGTCAACTTAGCTTGCTGACCGCCTATGTTGTTGGATGTCAGTGAAATGACTCGTCCTCCCTGGCGACGATCGCGTAGTTGTTGTTCATCACGATTCCCTGCGACCACACAAAGCTCGTGAATCGAGTCGTTCCCCCGTAGTAATAAGGCAGAACGGTCAGCGGGTACGGGTGTCGGACGACGTTTGCAGTGCGGCGGACGACGTTTGCACTGTGTCGGACGACATCTGCAGTGCGTCGGACGACGTTTGCACTGTGTCGGACGACATCTGCAGCGCGTCGGACGACGTTTGCACTGTGTCGGACGACATCTGCAACGCGTCGGATGACGTTTGCACTGTGTCGGACGACATCTGCAGCGCGTCGGACGACGTTTGCACTGTGTCGGATGACATCTGCAATGCGGCGGACGACGTTTGCACTGTGTCGGATGACATCTGCAATGCGGCGGACGACGTTTGCACTGTGTCGGACGATATCTGCAGTGCGGCGGATGACGATTGCAGTGAGAAAGTTGATCTCAGCGGATCAAAAAGGCGGTTTTGAGCTCGTCAGCTATCACCCAAAGCGCCGCGGATCTTATCGAGCAATACCTGGGAGTCGAAAGGCTTCGCGAAAACTTCCGCACAACCCGCCGCCCGCACGTACTTCTCGACGCTCTCGGTTAAATATGCGCTGACGACGAAAATGGGGATTCGGGAAAGTTTTGCCTGCGCGTGAATGCGCGCAGCCGCCTCAACGCCGTCCATTTCAGGCAACGACAAATCCATCAGGATAAGATCGGGATAAAGCCAACCGGCCTTCAGTATGCCTTCAATCCCGTCCTCTGCTTCTACGACGCTGTACCCGTGGCTGCGCAGCAAAGTACATAACAATTCGCGCGTGTCGGAATAGTCTTCGATAATGAGGATGGTTTTGCTTGGCTTTGACTGGACTGTCGCCGAGTCGTTTGAAAATGCTCGCGCGGCTACTGAAGTGGAACTAGCGCTCATGATTTACCTCACTCAACCGGCAATTATTCGCGGTCTGCTGTAAGCGGTTTTTGCAAGTGAGATAAAAGGGGCTGAACTCCGGGGGATTTCAAGATTAACACAAATCGGGGGAGCCATTGCAAGGGCAATGACATACTTGACTCATCATCGGCGTTTGCAACCCGAAGGGTTGCGAGAGAGTAGCCGGGGGTCGGAGCGAAGCGTAGACCCCCGGAACGAGTCATTAAAGATCCGCACCCTGCAAGGGGTGCCAACGATCTACTGAGACCCTTTCAGGGTCCGATAGATGCTCCGGGGGTATCGCGCTGCGCGCTCAACCCCCGGCTACTTTCTTGCAGCCCTTCGGGCTGCTCCAGTCGCCTCCACAGCGTGGGACCTTGATGAATCAGGTATGTTATTGCCATTGCAAGGGTTAGGTCGAGGATCTCTAATCTTTTGCTGGGCACTATTTCCTGGTAAACGAATAACAAAGACCCACGAAATCACTCAATCAGCGAAGAACGCTGGTCGCTTAACTTCGTGGGTCGCTGTTTTCAGGACCTCAGGGATTTGCGCCCTCGAGTCGTGCAAGGTCCGCGAGCAGTTTCTGTTTATTGCTTTCGAGAGTTACGCCGGCCCGATCAAGGATCTGCTCAGTGCTCATACCCGTCTGCTCCTTGATCTGTTGGATGAGTTTTAGAACGATCTTCGCCAGTTCCATGGCCATCTGCGTCTGAGCCCCACCGCCCCCGGGTAAGAGCGGAAGAAGACTAGAGATTATTGCTAACCATTCCATTGTAGTACCTCCATTTAGATTCGTTTATGGGAATTGACCGCAGCCTAATCCCGAAAATCAAATTGAGCTAAAGACGGCGACTGCGGCCCTGATGGTCGCGACGAATTTCGCCAGTCGCTCCTTTGACTCAGCATTGGTAACAGGGAGAACGCCCTGTGTATTTAGGTCATCAATGGCAGACGTGACGTCGTTCAATAGGTTCGTCAGCTCCGTTTTGGTTGTGGCATCCGGAACCGCCGTCAAACCTTTCACGCGTTTATGGAAAACCGTGACTGCTTCATTGGCGACGAGCAATGCTTTAGTTAGGGTCAGTTCTTCAGCGGGCGTGATCCGACCGGCAGATGCCAAACTGCGTTTCGCGTCAATCATCGCCTCAATTGATGAAGCCATTCGATCCGCTGCCTTCGCATATTTTCTCAGCGGGTCGTCCGGGTTGTCCTTCGGACAAGCAGTTAACAAGAGTGAGAAAACAATCAGCCCCAGAACGTGGAGTTTGGGAACTCTTCCAGGTTTCATTTTGATCTCCTTTTTTACTACTCGCAGGGTTGCTGTGAGATAAGTGGTTAATGGTCTACTGGGTCATCGTGCTTCGCCCGATGTGCCA
This sequence comes from Pyrinomonadaceae bacterium, assembly GCA_963724185.1. Lineage (GTDB taxonomy): Bacteria > Acidobacteriota > Blastocatellia > Pyrinomonadales > Pyrinomonadaceae > PSRF01. Next base: position 379,172 of record CAVRTN010000005.1, read on the forward strand.
ACGGTTTGGCCGATGACCGATTCCTTGTACCTGTTCCTACTAACTATGAGCTTTATTCACGGAATATTTCGTCGACTCCGAGCTGTTATCGTTTCCGACAGCAGATTCGTGAATTAGAGAGTCGCCAAATAACGAAGGGCGCTCAGGCTTGGCAAAAAGAAATAAGCGCCGCCTTTGACAGTCACAAAGCGTTCCAGATTATGTATCCGCGTCCTCAAGGGATCGGCTTGAACGGTAAATATTTCATCACCTTTTGTCAGATTTCCAACGAGCGGATCGACCTCGCCATCAAGGCCTCCGAACACGGGATTGTTGCACCAGGTTTGCTGAACGAATTCAAACTGCCGTTCGATGTCGCTATTCAGGCAAAGGAAGTGGAGCCCGCGGGGAACGCCATCATCCAGGCGACGATCTTGAGGCCGCACTCCGTATGAACGCCCGCGCCGAAGTATGCGATGGCGATTTGCCGTTGCGAGCGCGGTTGGTCCGTCCGGACCGAGAGTGTCGCGAGGATTTGAACGCCGAACGTGCGAACCGATAGGACATCGAAAGCCGCGCGGATCGTTATCCCGATAGCCGAAGTCATCCTGACGACCGAGGGAAGGATCATCCACCTCTGGTGACATCACTAAGGGCGCGCCGCTTTGCCAGCGTCCGACAAATTTCGCCGCCAGGCGATTGCTGGCTTCAGCGTCTAGTTCACCATCGACCGTGCGCGTAGCTTCGTCGAGGAAGTGACAAAATTTTGCGACGTGCTGGGCCAACTGGCGAAAGACCAGGTATGTTCCGTTGCGCCCGAGATCACGTCTTACCGTTCCTCGTTCACCGGGCGGCAGGGCTTGTTCAGTTTCGTCAACGGCGGGCAGGTCATGCAAAGTATCTTGCGGATCAAGCGTGGCCTTGAGAGAAGGTGTATCGGCCAGCTTTCCATAATCATTAACGTAGCCGAGCAGTATCTCGCCGGTCTTGATTATGTTTCGCGCCGCGGCATCGCGTGTTTGAATTGTTCCTTCAATGGCCGGTTGGCCCATGCCATCGGCGAAACCAAAGTGTTCGTGAATATCGGGTTGCCGCCCGGCGCCTAGTGCAAGCGCTTCGGTAAGTCCACCCGTCGCAAACCGTGAACGATGCTCGCTCAACAGGGCGGCCAGCGTGGTTTCGTCGTTACCGAAAAGCAGCAGCAGGATATCGACTGCCTTGGAAGGATCCGAGGCCACGTCGCCGCCCCAATCCCAGTTAGCGGGCGCATTTTCAGCCCCATCACCGAGGATTCGCGAACGATGTGGAGTTGCCATCCCTTCGACGAAGGGCCGCGAAAAAGTGTCTAGAGTCTCTTCGTGCAGGCCAAGTCGCCTGAGTCCGCCGTGAGTGATCGCGATGTTAAGACAGGAAATCAATTCCTTGCCTTCGCTGGTGGTGACCTCATTAACGATCTGCGCTAGCCAGCGCCGCGCCGCCGGCGGATCGTTCACGCGCAGCAGGAGATAACTCACGCAGGGCAAGTGGGCGTAACCACTGATGACAAAACCCTGAATGTCTTTCATGTCTTCCGGTTTGAGCTCAGCCATGAAGTATCTCCTTGCTAGAAACGCCTTACCCAATCGCGCGTCGCCGTTTCATCGAGCGTATTGAACATGTCGTCACGAATTTGACTGTTGTTGTCGATCGTCTGGACGGTCAGCGGCTTGTATGCGCTGTACCAAACATTCGTGAAGGTCTGTTTATCGCGGGCGTTAGCCTTGAATCGCGATCCATCGCGGGCACCTTCGCGCACCAGCCAGCTCGTTTTAGGAAAGCCCAGGGTATTGCTCCAGATCGCCGTCAGCCCGGTGCTGGCTTTGTCAATAAAGTCGTCGAGATAGTTTTCCCAACTACCGTCGAAGTTGCTGACAAAAAGGAGTCGCCGTCCATTGTCGATAAGCGACCAGTGGGCGAAGTGGATGCTGGGGATTCCGCTCAACTCACCTTTATCGGAGGTGCGCGCCAGGAGATTCACCAGCCAGAGAATTCCGCGCAGCGTTAGTCGCCGAAAAACGCTCGGCTTAACAGTGGTGATGCTGCACATGTGATTCTGGACAATGTGAGTTCGGTCTTCGCGTTTCACCAATTCCTTGACGTGGTCTTTCACGTCGAGCTCGGGTGGAGGCGCCTCGTGAGTCTCGGTCCAACGCAACATGATGATCCAGATGATCGCCAGAGGAATTAGCAGCGGCAGCAGAATCAGCGCCACTAATGCTGCAATCGCGATCTTCAACCTCGGGACAAAATGCTCCATCGCCGTTTGCCGCGGCTGCCCATTCGTCGCCCAGGCAAATGCGGGTTGACTGCGAACATAGGCCTGGACCTTTTGCCGGATCGTGCTGGGCGCTCCCACGTTTCCCTGTCTAACCATGTCATCAAGAAAATCTTCGACGCCGTCCCGGAGCCCATCTTCCTGGTGCGTGCGGATCACGCTCCGACCGACGTTGCCAATGTGGTAGGCATTCGGACGGCGGACGTGCGCACTCAGGTAAGAAAGTAACCGGTCCTTATCGCCCGCGTTCGTAGCTGGATAATCGACGCAACAACTGTAAATGCGATGCAATCCCCCGGCGGCATGAGCGTAAAGATCCTCGAGATAAGGCTCGAGTGTGCCATCGAAGTTATTCTCAAAAACGAGGTATGCGCCATAGCCGGGGTCGTCTGTGAGCACGAAACTCGAAAAATGAAGCAGTTTCAAATCAAGGTAGGGAATATGTGGATTGTGCTCAACGTCGGCTCCGATTTCATCGAGTATCGTCTGTAGCTCTGAGACTCGATCAGGACTTACTTTGGTGATAAACGTCAGAATTGTTTGCTTCATGTTCGAAATCTCCGGCGACTGCGAGTCATCTCCGAGTTTTCAAAAACTGGGTTCGCGAGAAGTGAACGTCGAAACCCGGCGCAAGAAGGAAATGCAGCGTCGCAGATCTAAGAGCCGCCCCAAACAGATTGACCTCGCGAGCAGGTCGGACCCGCGTTACGCTCCACGCGGTTCACAGTTGGGAATAGACGGCAAAGAGAGAGCAACGGGAATTTCCAATCCAAGGCGCTGAAATGGGATTGTAAGAAGACGAGGACGAAGCTTGAGGCGCCTTGTGGGCAGCCTTATACGCCATGCTTCGCCAAAAGGCAAGGATTTCTAACCGAGATCCGAATCCATCCAGCTAACGATCTTGTCCATCGCCGTTTCGTAGACCTGCTCCTGCGTGAGGCCTGAGCTTTTCGGGGCTTTTAGTGAGTGGTCACCACCTTCGATGGCGTGAAGCGTCGCGGGCAACTTGAGTCGTTTGATCAAATCGCGAACCTCGTCGCGAGTGCCAAACGCATCTCGCGAGCCCTGGACGAAGAGCATCGGTGACTTGATCTGGTCCAAATGCGCATCTCGAACTTTTTCAGGGTTGCCCGGCGGATGCAACGGGTAACCGAGGAACACCAAACCCGCAATTGTAGGCATCGACTCCTCCGGAGTGGCATTCGATTGCATCGCCGCGGCCACTTGCGACGCAATGCGTCCACCCATCGATTTGCCGCCAATCACGATCGCATTGCCTTTCAATTTTGGATGCTTCCGGGCAGCTGTAATCACGGCGCTATAGCATGCTTCGAGCTTCGCTTTCGGATCGGGCACACGTCGCCCCTGGTCCATATAGACAAAGTTGAACGTCAAAACATCGAGACCTCGCGCGGCTAATCCCTTGGCGAAGATCTGCATGAAAGGGTGCAGTTGATTCGCGCCGGCGCCATGGCCGAGGATCAGTGTGGTGCCTTTGCGGTCGCGTTTTGGCGGCGCATATAAGAGAGCGGTGACACTGTCGCGTTCATTGACCTGCACTTTTAGTTTTTCAGGTTCAGTTGACATCCTGTTTTTCTCCGCGGCAAAGAGTGGTTTCCCTCTTATTCAAACCAAACTTCAATCTCGTAACCGTCCGGGTCGTTAAAATATGCGAACGGTAAACCAGGAGCAAACTCACCACGCCTTACGAGTGTTCCACCAGCACTCTCGACATCCGCGACCGCGGAGTCTATGTCGGCTGGGTTGACTAAACGAAAACCGAAGTGGGTGATGCCACCGCTCTTCCCTGCCTCGCGATTGTTTCTTTCAAAGGCAATTACATCGTGCGGTCCTGGCCCAAGCACCTGAATGCTTTCGCTATCACGGTAGTATTCCTTCACTCCGAAGACTTGCGTGTAGAACCGCAACGACCGTTCGAGATCGCGCACTGCAAGACTGATGTGTGTGAGTCCATGGGTTTTGAGCATTTCTGATTCGCTCCGGCTTTTCACTGAATAATTCGGGGCACTCGACTTCCGATCCCGCACGTAACTTCATACGAAAGTGTTCCTGCAATCTTGCCGAGTTCCTCAGCTGTGATCGAAAGCTCACCAGCGCGGCCCAGCAGCAAGACTTCGTCATCGTGCTGAACATTGGGAACATTTGTTACGTCGATTAACGTGAGATCCATTGAGATGCGTCCGATGACGGTCGCAAAAACGCCCCGGATGATGGCGTGCCCACGATTGGATAACGCACGCATGTAACCATCGTCGTACCCAATTGGAATTGTCGCAACCAGTGTTTTGCGGGACGCTTCAAACGTGCAGCCGTATCCAACAGTCTCGCCGGCAGGCACCCACTTCAGGAGCGTGATGCGCGAATGCAATGACAAAACGGGCTGAAAAGCCTGGTCCCGATGTTCGGGATCAAGAATATCGCGCCACAGTCCATACAAAACACCACCCGGTCGCACCATGTTTCCGCCGCGCTCACCGCCAGGGTCTTCTGAGGCTGCGGGCTGTCCAAAGATGCCGGCGGAATTCGATAGATGGCGATAGCTGGGGTTGAATCCCTTGTCACGAAAAGCTGCGACGACGTTATTGAATCGCGCAATCTGGTCCTTTGTGAGCGGCCCACAAGACGGTTCGTCCGCTGCGGCGAAATGGGTCATCAGTCCATCCACGCGAATGTTTTTGAACCGTTTAAGTGTCTCAACGAAGTCGTTAACTTCGTCCCAACGAACTCCGAGCCTACCCATGCCGGTGTCGATCTTGACGTGGACATCAGCCACTTCTCCGCGGTCACTCGCGGCCGCGTCCAGCGCAGCTATGTTGTCGTTTCGATAAACCGTTGGAACCAGATTGTGTTGCAGACACGCCCCTGCCTGCCCTTCCCAAAATCCAGCCAAACAAAGGATCGGTTTGGTGATACCGGCTCCTCGCAGCTCGATTCCCTCTTCCGGCAGAGCGACGCCAAACCAATCTGCGCCTGCGGCTTCAAGTCTTCGCGAACAGGCGACTGCGCCATGACCGTATGCGTTGGCCTTGACCACAGCCATCACTTTCACTGCGGCGCCGACGTGGCTTTTTATGATCTGGAAATTTCCGGTGAGGGCATTCAGGTCGACCTCGGCCCAGGTTGGGCGGCGGCCGGCAGTGTCGGGCGATCTTGTTTCTGACATACGGTGTGCGCGATCGAACAACAGCAAGGCTTCGGCATTCTAAGCGGAATTGGACAGCGGTTTAAGTTACACCCAAAAAACAAAAGCCCCAACCGGGGCTTGGCAGTTTCGCAATCGAGATGTGGAATATTCGTGAGGTCAGGCTAAGAAACTTATTCGTTGACCAGGTAAATTTTTTTCACGGTCACTTTTATTGTGTCGTCAGCGCCAGCGCTTTCCGGTCGTACTAAAGTTAAGACTATCGCCCCTTCGTTCTTCAATTTACCCTGGGTCGCAACAATGAATTTTCCCGGTCTGTCGGATGGATAAAGCCCGAAGCTCCCGAGATAGAGCTTCTCATTAGTTTGGGTCTGATAGTGAACCTGAAACGAAATGGGCAGCTGCCTGGGATTAGTTACCCCGACAACCTCTACCTTCACAAATTTCGCAGCCTCGGGCGCCTTCTGATTTGCGTCAATCGGTTGAACAATACTTGGCTTGTTAAGATCGAGGGTAAACAACTTTTCGACGCTATTCTCGCTCGCGGCAGCCTGGTTTCGGTTGTCTCCACTGACTAAATCCAATGACTGGCCAGAACATGATGTGAACGAAAGCACCGCGAAGCACAGACAAAAACTCAACTTATGCAGCGTGGTAATCATGGTAAAAGGAAGGATGCCTGCTGGAACGACCTGGATGCCCGGGATGCCCGGGAATTCGGATGCAAGGGCTCGCGGCGTGAGGCCTGGAAACCCTTTCAGGTCTCCAGGCTGTCACGCTGTGAAGCGGCAGGTCTTACTCGTCGCGCGGCGGATTGACTATTACTGGGGTCGTAATAATCTCTATTTGTTCCAACATGAGTTGGGTGTCCGCCTTTTCAAACGTTCCATCAAACGCCACTGGCACCAATTGTATTGAGAGCGGCGTTCCATCCTTGATTTGTTGACTGCTCTTCAGTCTCTGCAATGCATTGGTGATGTTAACCAGGAACTTCGGCTGGTGTTTATGTCCAGGTTTATCATCTGGTTCGGTTGTGCCAAAAAATCCGAAGCTCCCGGCGTAGTGCGGATCGCTAGTCGGCGTGCTGGCATTGGCATTTGGCATATTGATGAACACCCGAACAGAAAAATCGCTGCTCGCGGGTAGCCGCGCAAAACCGACACTTGCGAATACCTTGTCCTTCGACGCGTCGGAATTGATAATGCTCGAGAAGTCCTGAGCGGACAGTTTTGTTTCTTTGCTCATCGGCCTGGCAATACTGATAGCCGCACGGTCTGCCAGACGCACTCTCTGTTTCACCTCAAATCTGATATTGGCGCCTGCTTTGAGTCGTGCCTCGACCTTCTTGAAATCCTTGATGGCCTTGGTCGCTGGTGAACTGCCGATTGCGCTGCCTTCATATTGATAGCTCAACAAAGGCAACACGGTAGTGAGTCCTGCCGTCATGCTGGTGGGGTTTCCATCGACATCTACGAAGTGACTGTTGACGTGATTCGTCCATGCTGCATCATTCGTATTGTCATTTCCCAAGTCGATGTTCCATTTGGCCCAGCAATAATCGACCATGCAGTGGTGAGTCCAAAATACTGGATCCAGAGCCGATCCGTAGCTGCCCATCGTCTGGCCTACACCACCATGGACCTGGTTATGAGGTGTGCCTTCTATCTGGCCCATGAAACTGAAAAAATTCGAATCGCCCATGATGGGATCCAGTTCAGCGGTGCTAACATACGATTGACCGGTCAGGTTTGTATTGCTCCTTGCCATGAAGAGCGAACTAGCCGGAACTAAGAACGCAGGATTGATAGCCCCAACCTGGTTCCAGTTCCAATACGGCAGACCAAACTTCGGCTGGTTCGTCAGCTTTTGGCAAATCCTTTCGAAGAAAAGCAAATAGGCGCGGTGCCAATCAAAGAAGTGATCAGTGCCATGCTCACAGAAGTTAAAGCAGCAGGGGTTTTGTCCATGTATCGCTGCCTGGGCGGCCCAACTTATTGGATTACTCGCAGGTAACGCTTTCATCGCCGCAACCGCATCGCGATAGATGACAAGATCAGCGTCAACTTCTGCCGAACCGGTCCGTAACCATCGCCTCATCGGCCGGTTCTTAATGTTCTCGATTATTTTTTCACAGCCTCCGAAAGTTCCCATAAGCAGGCCGATACTGACAAATCCGAGGCCTTGAACAAAAACACGGCGGCTGAAACTGTTGCTGGAAATTAACTCTTCGGAAAGATTTGAGGTGATCGGATCATCCATAGTGTCTCCTTAAGGTGTGAAAGGCCTCTTGTACTCAACGCCCGGACGGCGCGCTCGAGTCGCAACAACGAGTAGGAGGGTGGATCAGGCGAGTCTTCGGGAGAACGGCTCGTGAGAATCAGCCCTCTTTAAACGGCGGCACGATATTCCCTTCGAGACAAAAAGTCAACGAAATTTCGGACTGAAACTTGATGGACTGGACCAGGGCGGTAGGTCCCAACGATGTTGCGCTGTCAGCTAACCTTCACGGTAGAGATTGTCGAAGCGCATGCTCGAGGGTGTAAAGCGAAGCTTTATGGTGTCCGTTGGACCATTGCGCTGCTTGGCGACGATCAGTTCCGCTACGTTCTTCTCGTCGTCAGGCAGGTTTTCGCGCTCTTCAGCCGATTTATAAACTTCGGGCCGGTAGATGAATGCAACCACGTCGGCGTCCTGTTCCAGCGCGCCGGATTCGCGCAAGTCAGCCAGTTGCGGCTTATGATCAGAACGAGCTTCCGGAGCACGCGACAGCTGTGACAGCGCCAGCAGCGGCACATTCAACTCTTTCGCCAAACCTTTCAACTCGCGCGAAATCTGCGAGACTTCCTGCTGACGCGACTCGACGCGTTTTGCTGATCCACTCATCAGCTGAAGGTAGTCAACCACAATTAAATCCAGGCGTTTCTGTTCGGCCACCAGACGGCGACACTTGGCCCGCATTTCCAAAACCGTGATCCCCGCGGTGTCGTCCAGGAAAATCTTGGCCGCCGCCAGCGTGCTCAGTGATTTTCCAATCTGCGTCCACTCCGGCCGCGAAAGAAATCCATTGCGAAAGCGCTGCGCATCGATGTTTGCCTGCGAGCAAAGCATACGCATCACCAGCGCTTCCTTGGACATTTCGAGAGAAAACATTCCCACCACCGCGCCGGGGACGTGAATGGCTGCATTCTCAGCCAGCATCAACGCAAGACTCGTCTTTCCCATCGAAGGACGCGCAGCAAGAATAATCAGATCCTGTTGCTGCAATCCCGAGGTCAGCTTATCGAGGTCCGCAAAGCCGGTCGTCAGGCCGGTTAATACCGACGTGCGCCCTTCCATTTCCTGAATTTTTTCCAGTAGGGTGCGGGCTACAGGCTCGACATGAACAAAGCCCTGGCGGACGCGTTCATCAGCTAACTGGAAAATTGCGTGCTCGGCATGGTCGAGAATAATCTCAGGCTCATCTTCCTGTTCGAGCGCTTCCTGCGTGATTTTGTTTGCAGTCCGAATTAACTGACGCAACATCGACTTTCCGCGCACGACTTTGGCGTAGTGGGCAATGTTGGTCGAGTGCGGCAGTCCGTAAGTGAGATTAGTAATGAAGCTAATCCCGCCCACGGCTTCAAGCGCGTTTTCTTTCTTGAGTTCTTCGCCAATCAGGATCGGATCGATTTCGCCACCGCGCTCAAAAAGCGCAATCATCGCCACATAAATGCGACGATGCGACGGAATATAAAAATCCTCGGGTCGCAACAGTTCAATCGCCTGGCTAACCAGTGCGTTATCGAGAAGAATGCCGCCAAGAATTGCGCGCTCGGCTTCCGCGCTGTGCGGTAGTGACCTTTCGAGTGATTGCTCGCGAATTGGATCGGGTGCGGCCATGAAATTGATTAGTTGATTGAAAACCGAAAAAAGGAAACGACGTCGCAAGTTACCAAACTTGCAACGTCGTTGCCAGAATTACCGCGATGCGCTGCTGTTTTTTATTCGACGGCGTCTGTCGATTCGGTTTCAGCAGTTTCAGCAGCCTTCGCGAGTTCAGCTTCCTGCTCGGGCGTCATGTGTCCGGCAATCACTTCGCCTTCGGCACTGACCTTAACCTGCAGCTCAACCGTAACTTCGCGATGCAAGCGCAGTGGCACAGTCGCATCGCCAAGCCGTTTGATCGGTTCGCGCAAATGCAATCTATGACGATCGATCTCGTAGCCACGCTCTTTCAAGGCCTCAGCGATATCCATTGAGGTCACTGAACCATAAAGCGCGCCTTGTTCGCCGGATTTTCGTTTGAACTCCAGAACCAGCGCGCGCAATTGTTCTGCCTGACCTTCCGCTGTGTTGCGCTCAGTCGCCTCTTTTTTGAGAAGCGCAGCCCGTTCCTGTTCAATCTGTTTCACGTTGCTGTTGGTGGCTTCTACTGCCAGTTTGCGCGGCAAAAGATAATTGCGCGCATACCCGGCGCGCACTCGCACAATTTCGCCGCGAGCGCCGAGATCATCAACATCTTCCCGTAAAAGTATTTTCGTGTGCGCCATTGTCGCAACTCCTCTTCCCTGTGTTTAGTCTGTCGTGTAGGGCAGCAATGCGATGTTTCGCGCACGCTTGATTGCTTCAGCCAGCATGCGCTGGTGAATGGCGCAATTGCCGGTGATCCTTCGGGGAATGATCTTGCCCCGCTCGGGCGTGTAGTTTGACAGGAACCTCGAGTCCTTGAAGTCGATGATATCGGCCTTCTCCATACAGAAACGGCAAACTCTTCGACGCCGGCGAAAGCGACCGCCCCGGTCTTGTCGGGGCCGACCCCGGTCAAAATCATCATCGCCATTGTAGCGACGCCCACGGTCTTCGTAATTTGATGACATAGTTTCCTCTTCTAAAACTCAATCGTGAATAAGTGACTCGCCAAGCGAATAGTTTTAACTTCCGCTCAAGCCGCTGCTCACGGCCCAACTCACTTCGCTATCAGCTCAGCTCTTAAGCAGCCTCTTCGTTGGCCTCGTCGCTGTCAGACTCGTTGTTCGCTTCACCGCGGCGCTGCTTATCAGCGCCACCTGGTCGCTTGGCAGCTTTGCGTTCCCGTTTCGCCTTAAACTTCTCAGCCCGCCGCCGATCTTCGTCCACGCGCACGGTGATATAACGAATAATGCGATCGTTGACGCGCATGCGACGCTCGAGCTCAGCGATCTCGCGGCCCGATCCTTCGATCTCCAGCAAAACGAAATGGCCTTCCGTTTTATGAAGGATCTCGTAGGCTAGTTGCCGCCTGCCCATGCTTTCGTGTTTGGTAATTGTCCCGCCTTGATCGGTGATGATTTGCTTAAAACCATCGCTCAGGCGCGTAACCTCATCGTCATCCGCGGTGGGATCAACGATGAATACCACTTCGTACTGTCTCTTTGTTTCCAAAATCTTCTCCTTCAAGAACGGTGATGAGTTATGAGTGCTGAGTCATGAGTCCTGATTCCTCGGCGCCCATTTAGACTCATGACTCATGACTTATCACTCATTACTCATTACTCATTACTGTTATATTCCGTCATTGCTTTCAAAACGCCATCGCGCAGGATGGTGCGCACCGCTTCAGCACTTCTCTCGAGTATCTCTTCTACGTCGCCCCTGGCACTTCGCGAGAACGTATCCAACACGAAACGCCGGGTATCGCTAATCGGATGCTCGGGCTGGATGCCAATGCGCAACCTGGTGAACTCGTTTGTTCCCAGTCTCTCAATGATCGACTTCAGACCATTATGACCGCCGGCCGAACCGCGAGCTCGAATGCGAATCTTTCCCAGCGGCAGCGCTAAATCATCCGAGATGACAATCAACTTCTCACCGGGGAAAGCCTGCCCTTCGGTTGGCCTCATCCCCTGCTTTGCCAATAAACAGGAAACCGCTTCGCCGCTCAGGTTCATGAAGGTCTGCGGCTTCACGAGTTTCACCGCGCAGCCCTCGATCTCTCCACGTCCAACGCTCGACTGACAGACGCGCTGCGTCAGCTCGATCCCCGCGGTAGAACCCAATTTGTCAATCAACATGAAGCCGAGATTGTGCCGCGACCATTCGTATTCATTGCCCGGGTTACCCAGGCCAACAATCAGGCGCATCTCATTGCCAACAGCACGCAGCGTTTACTACTTCTTATCCGCTTCGTCCCCAGCCTCATCCTCTTTCTTACCCTTACCAATCACTTCAGGTTCAGCGCCCTCTTCAGCTTCAACCGCAACCGCAGCCACCGGCTCTTCTTTCACAATACCGACAGTGGCGATCACCGTTTCGGGATCGTTAAGAATCTCAATTTTCTCGTCAACCTGAATATCGCTAACGTGCAATACGTCATGAACGCCGAGATTGGAAACGTCAACGTTAATCACGTCTGGAATCTCACGTGGCTCGCAGCGGATTTCCAGTTCGCGGATAATCTGTTCGAGCACGCCTTCTTCCTCACGAACGCCTACGGGCTCGCCAGTCAAATGCAGGGGCACGGTAACTTCGATCTTTTGTCCTTTTACCAGGCGGGTAAGATCTGCGTGTAGCAGACGACCACGCACGGGATCGACCTGACGATCATGAAACATCACTTCGCTGACGCCGCCGCCTTCGATGTTCAGCGTAAAAATCGTGTTACGGCCCGACTCGGACCGCAGGATCGCCGCCAGATCGCGCAAAGGCGCAAGCGCTGAGACGCTGCCGCCCTCGCCACCATAGACCACCACCGGCACCATGCCGGCAACGCGCGCGCGACGCGCATCATTCTTGCCGCGGCCTTCTCTGGGTTTTGCGTTGACCGTAATCTCTTTATGTTCTGCCATGACTGCTCCTCTTTACATGCGTTCAGCGATTAGTCGCTAAGATTTCAAATCTTGAGATCTCAAATTGGGTCCGACTGGAACGGGTTTCCCCGCTAAGGCGAACCAATCTAAAATCTGAGATTGGAAATCTCAGGAACTAATCGCTGATGGACTTCTATTCAGCCATCAGTGTTTGCCCTTCGCTTAGACGAAGAGCGAGGAAACGCTGGTTTCCTCGTGGATCGACTTGATCGCATTCGCCAGAAGTGGCGCGATACTAAGTACTTTGATCTTTTTCAATTCGCACGCATGATCGCGTAGCGGAATCGAATTCGTAATAATTATCTGCTCGATTTCCGATTCATCGAGCTGCTGCACTGCTTTTCCCGATAAAACTGCGTGCGTAAAGCAGGCGTGAATTCTTTCGGCCCCTGCATTCTTCAACGCTTTGGCTACTTTCGTCAAGGAGCCACCCGTGTCGCACATGTCGTCGACGATCAAACAACTTCGCCCGCGCACGTCACCGACGACGTTCATAACTTCAGCAACATTGGCCTTTTCGCGCCTTTTGTCACATAGCGCCAGCTCTGCATCAAGCCGTTTCGCGTATGCCCGAGCGCGTTCCGCGCCGCCTGTGTCAGGGGCCACAACAGTCAGATTCGGCAATGGATTGTCCTGATAGTGGCCAATCATCACCGGCGCAGAGTAAAGGTGATCTACCGGAATATCAAAGAACCCTTGAATTTGCGCGGCGTGCAAATCGATCGTTAACAAACGATCGGCGCCGGCGACGGTGATCAGATTCGCGACGAGCCTGGCTGAAATTGGCACGCGCGGCCGGTCTTTTTTATCGGACCGTCCGTAACCGTAGTAAGGAATCACCGCCGTGATTCGTTCCGCTGATGAGCGACGAAATGCGTCCAGCATGATGAGCAGTTCCATCAAATGCTCATCGGTCGGTGGGCAAGTCGGTTGAACAATGAAGACGTCGCCGCCGCGCACGTTCTCATCGATCTGAAAGTTAAACTCGCCGTCGGAGAAACGTTCCGTAAAGGCGCGTCCCATATCGCAACCCAGGTGGCGCGCTATCTCTTCCGCCAGTTCCTGGTTTGCGTTCCCGGAAAAAACTTTAATACCGCCAGTTGTGCCCATAAGTTAGGAGTGACCGAGGACGGACGACCGTAGACAGTGCGACGCGCGTGGTTCGGTCTGCAGCCGTCGGTCATCGGTCGTTTTTTAAAAGTGGCTGGGGCGGGAGGATTCGAACCTACGAATGCCGGCTTCAAAGGCCGGTGCCTTACCACTTGGCGACGCCCCAGTATCATTAACCTTGCTCGAAAAAGTGAAATAGCTCCGGACCAATCTGACGACGATATTCATCGCGAGTCAGCGTAACACAGGGGAAGATGCGCCAGCCGCTCTCGGAACTAATCATCTTGATCGCGCGCTCTTGAGCTTCCCTATCCGCAAAGATACCAAACACACTGGAACCACTGCCAGCTAACAAAGTACCGAGTGTTCCCAACTCACGTAGTTTGTCCTTCGCTCGTTTAATCTCAGGCTCGATATCAAAGATCACCGCTTCAAAGTCGTTCTGCAAATGGTCCAAAGACAGGTTGCACATTGACCATGAACGCAAATTTTCTGAATTTGCAACGTTTTGCAAACTAGAAAGAATAGGGTCGTCGACTGGTGTTGTCAAGGCGGGCAAATTGAGCGAAGCGTAGGCTTTCGCAGTGGAAACTGTTGCTTTTGGAGTTATCACTATCAGGTGGTGCGGCAGGCTTTCTTCACCACTCGCTAATGGCGAAATCGTCGCTCCCGTTCCAGTCCCGAGAGCGCACCCGCCATACAAGAAAAAGGGCACATCAGCGCCTAACTCACTTGCGATTTCAAGCAAATCTGACTTCAGTGGCGGGAGCCCCCAAATCTTCGTCAGCGCCAACAATGTAACCGCTGCATTCGACGACCCGCCACCCAGACCAGCTTGAGTTGGAATTCCTTTATCCAAGTGAATACGAACGCCGGCAGCGACTCGATAACGCTCCTTCAGTGCATTTGCCGCGCGTACTACGAGATTCCTCTCATCGATTGGCAGATCCGTCTCATTGCAGGTGAGTCGGATAACTCCGTCGTTGGAGAGTTGGAACTCGAGCTCGTCTTGGAGAGAAATTGTTTGGAGAGTGGTCTGGACTTCGTGGTATCCGTCGGCGCGCTTACCCAGCACGCGCATATTCCAGTTGACCTTGGCGAATGAAGGGAGCTTTAGCGACTGGAAACTCACTGTTGGCGGCTGATGCTGCGCTAGCTGCTACGGAGTTTACCGATGGCTGAGACTAGCGGTTGATGAAAACCTGAGTCACGTAGACGCTGCCGTCTTTGGCTACAAAACTTCCGATCGCGGAATTCTGAAATCCCACGTAAAGAATATTGGCGCGGTGCCCGGCGGAACTCATCCACCGCTCTACTGCAAACGCTCCCGGATCGTCGTAGCCTTTATTATACGCGATGTTCTCGGCGATGACTCTGAAATGAAGAATTCCCTGCGCGCGCGCTCGCTCTTTCAGTCGCATCCCGTCAGGCGTTTCATGAGCAAAGAAATTGAGCCGAGCCATATTCTCCGAGTGCATTCTCGCGAACAAGCACAACTCTGCATCCCAGATTAATGATGGGAGTCCAGCTTTGACACGCTCATCGTTGGTCCTCTCGAAAGCACGGCGCTCGATCGCTGTCGCAGCTTCCAATGATGGTGCTACGGTCGCGGAGGCTGCGGGGGAACTCCCCGTGGCAAAAACGGAACGGGGTCTTGACGCAAGCGCAGCTGGCTCGGAAACGAGCCGTGCGGAAAGCGCGTTTTGATTATCCTGGGCGGAGATTGAGACTGAGACACCCACGACCATCATCAGGGCCAGGCTCGATCTTTTGAGTGCAATTGTGACTTGAGAAGGTGGGCCGAAGAAAGCAAAGAACAAATGATTGAACATGGTGGGGGAATATCCGCTCGACTTGGTGCCAAGCTCAGAGCCTTGAGGTAGGCTGATTGAATTGTAAAACCTGACCGGGGCTGGCAGGCAGAAACGACTCAGCCACTCTAACAAACGGTCAAACGAAGATCAACAAGTTTTACTCGTGATGCTCGGCGGAAGGAAAGGCCGTTGGATTGGGGTGTTTTTGTTAGGAATCTTGGTTGTCAGGAGACACTGCGAAGCGCTGAACCGCGCGTTCCCAAGCACTTCGCACGGGATAGGCATAGAGGATTACCACGGCGCCAACTATACTCGCGACGTAAGTGTAATATTCACTTGCAGTTATTAGCGTGGCGGCGAAGCCAATGCATCCGATGGCGGTGCCAATTAGTGCTACCTGAATCGTGGTCCGTTGCAAGGTGGCGAGAAGTCCGGAAGGACCCTTGAGAGCGGCGATATCCTGAAGCCGCATCGGTGAAAACTTGGTTCTTCGCCAGGTTATCGCCCCTAGTCCGAAGATCAGGATACTGATTCGCACTGCCATATCCAGCCATGTATTTATCCGTGGCGTGAGAAATTTTTTGCTGACTACTGCGACCACACAAAGGAGGACCACCGCAATCAGCAAGGACAAAACGGTGGTCGTGGTGCTCTTGTGGCGACTCGCAAGTTCAGTCAAAACCTCGGGATTTGTTTTAGTAGCAGTTGCCATCGTTTTCCGTCCCATCATCCTTCAAGTCGATGAGTTCAGCAAGCGAGAAGGGCAATCTGGGCAGACAAAGAAAAGGCCCGCTGCGATTAAACAGCGGGCAGAGTTTCGAAGCCGAAGTTTCTCGTTACGGCTTGATTCCACCCGGAACTGCGGTGGCAGGCGCCGAGGGCGCAGCCTGGGTTGGATTCTGGATAGCGGGACGCGGAGCCGGATTGGTCGTACGTCGTTGAACCGGAGCAATCGGTGTAACGTTGGTTGGCAGTTGCCCGTTGTACTTGAGCGCTTCGTCAATCAAGTCGGTCCGGCCTTCCCTGGAATCTTTGCTAATCAAGATTCCGTCCTTGTCGACGGTAATGTCTGCCTTACCCAGAACTTCCTTCATAACTTTGCCCATGAAGCCCGGGCGCTCCGGCGCCGGCACGTTCTTGCGGGAGGGGTCGGCCGCGGGAATTTCAAGACCAATAATGCTAAGTTGCTCTTTCGCTCTCTCGGCATATTCGCTGTTGGGGAAATTGCGCAACAGCTCCTGATAGTATTTTGCAGCTTCGTCGGGCTCCTCTTCCTGTTGATAGGTGAAAGCCAAACGAAACAGCAGTGCGTCTCTCAACGAAAAGTTCGGGTATTTTTCAAATACTTCTTTGTATCGAGACTGAGCGCCCTTAAGGCCTCCCTTGTGTCCTTTATAACGGGCATCAAGGTAAAAATTGCCAATCTCGTAACCGTGCATCGCCAGGCTTTCCTGGGTTTCCCGAAGATCATCTTCGACAATGCTTCTGAGGCTCGTTTGTGGAAACTGCTGTAAAAGAGACTTGAGACGCTGTTCCGCTTTCCGAGCGTGAGTAATGTCACGATCCGAAAGACCCATCTGTCTCATCTCGGATTCGGCAACCTTCAACATCGCATCGTCCGCGAGTGGGTCTGTGGGAAAGAACGTCAGCCAATCCAAATAAGCCTGAGCAGCTTGTACTAATGCTGCAGTGGTACCCTCGAGATAAAACGAGTCAGCAATGGCAAGCTTGGCTAAGGGAAGAAAACCTGAATCAGGATACGTGTTGATGATGGTCGAAAAGAGAAGGCGTCCTACCTCGTGGTTTCCTTTTCTGACTTCTTTCGCCGCTTCTTCAAACAAGACGCGATCGCGTCCCGGCGCAACGGTGCCAGTCAGTTCTTCATATTTGTTATCGCCGCCGCCCCCAAATAGACCAAAGAGTTTGCCTTTTTTCTTCTTGCCCTTGGATGAGCCGGCGTTTGCGGCTGTGGTTCTGACGCTGGCGGTCGATTGCAATCCCGCCTGGACTCGCTTGTCCAGATCGACAACCGAAGCTTCCAGGCGATCCAGCGCTGTCTGGTCGTAGCGTTCGGCGCGCTCCTGTTTTCCGCGCAAGTCGTTTACTTCCGAAAGCAATGAACCCACTTCTTTGTCGAGCCCGCGCAGCCTCTGTCGCGGATCGTCGGGGTTTTTCTTGTCGCCCTGGTTTCCCTGGGATTCAAGCCCTGATACTGCGCTATTGAGCGACCGACGCATTGATTCAAGCTTTGATCGCATTACGTCCATCCGCTGAAGAGGCGAGAGATCGCTGGAACTCCCTCCCTGGGCAAACGCAAAGCTGTTAAGACTCAATAAAAAGGCAGCGCATATTATCAGGCGACCACCAAAGCGAGCGTGCATAAGTAAAACCTCCAAAAACTCTTACGTAAGACCAAATCTAATCCGGTTTGAATCCCTAAACTAACTGGACAGTTGCTTCACGCAACCCCCTGACCGCCGCTTCCGGATCAGCGGCACCAAAAACTGCGGAGCCGGCAACTATGATCTCCGCGCCCGCAGCGACTACGGAGGCGATGTTGTCGAGGTCGATGCCTCCATCAATCTCGATTCGCGTCTTTAGTTGCCGTTCCTGAATCATCCGCTTCAAACGTCGCAATTTGTCGATCGAAGTGGGAATAAAACCCTGTCCGCCGAAACCGGGGTTAACAGACATCAACAATACATAATCAGCAAAAGGCAGAGCGTCCCCGAGCATCTCCACCGGCGTCGCTGGATTAATTACAATTCCCGCCTGGGCCCCAGCGCCCCTTATGGCCATCAAAGTCCGATGCAGGTGATTATCCGCTTCGGCATGGACCGAGACCATCTTAGCTCCCGCTCGAACAAACTGCTCTGCATATCGGCCGGGCTCCGAGATCATCAGGTGCGCGTCTATAGGCAATTTGGTCACGCCCGCAATCGACTTAACCACAGGCAAACCGATCGTTATGTTCGGTACGAAGTGGCCATCCATTACATCGACGTGGAGAATCGTGGCTCCGCCGCGCTCTACCGCCGCGATCTCCTCGCCCAGACGCGAGAAGTCCGCAGATAGGATTGAGGGGGCAATATCGACTGTGCCGTTCATTATGAAGGGGTCAAGCACCAAACTTTGAATCTATCTATTCGGCTTCGGCGCCGGAGTGGCCCGCGGCACGATCGGACGCCGGTTCTCATTCTGGTTGGCCCGATTAGTGTTTGTAGTCACGCTTGGACGATTCGAAGTTGCGTTTGTGGTCGTATTTCCGTTGACAGCGTTTGCGTTGCGATTCGCGGGCTGCCGGTTGGCGTTCGCGTTGGCGTTACGACTTTCCGAATTTGAATTAGCGTTACCGTTTGAGTTTTCGTTGCCGTTCTTATTTGCAGGTTTTCGCTTCGGCTTATTTTCGTTTGCTGAGTCGTTGGTGTTTTGGTTCGCCTTTTCGCCAACTTTCTCCTCGGGCGTTTTTTCAGGGACAACCGCTTCTGACGATTCACCTTCCTTGACGCCGCGACTCAGATCCATCGCAACAGTCTGGCCTGCCTTTACGATTTCACCCGGCCGCGGCAACTGAAACACTACGGTTTCCGCCTTCACTTCACTGCTGGGGCGGTAGGCGCGCACTCGAAAATTCAATCCAGCGTCGCCCAAAATATTCTCGGCTTCCAAACGATCCTTACCTACCACGTCCGGCACTTGAACTTCGGGGCTACGCAGTGAAAGGTAAACCGTGGTGGCCAGACCAAACACAAAAACGATCGCGATTGCGATCACGATACTCAGTCTGCGAAGTGCTGAGAGTGCCCCGTTGGCCATGTTTACGCGTAACCTCTAAATCAACATTGAGCTCGAGAGTGGGGCCCTGAACCAAGCTGCGCAGTCTAACATCCGGCCCTCATTGTCGCAAAGTAACCTTTTACCATTATCCAGCCGAAAAGCGACTCTGCCCCTCGCTCCTCGACATCTCCTTGCAGGTGACGCATTCGCATCATTATTCGCGACCAGCGCCATCATTCCGTCTGAATGCGCTGATAAAAAAGCCGTCGACGTCTTGCCGATGGGGCCAGGTACGCGCCTCGCCCGGGCCGGTCATGAGCGATTCGTCAGCCTGCAGCACTGCGGGAGAAAAATCCTTACGATTTTCAAGGAACAGACGCGCGACGCTCTCATTCTCGTCGGATTCAATAGAACAAGTCGAATAAACCAATCGGCCACCCGGCTTAACAAACTCCGAAGCCTCGAGAATGAGTTGATATTGTCGCCGCGATAAATCTTGAAAGGCCTCGGGTGAGATGCGCCAGCGGATTTCGGGGTTGCGCCTCAAAGTCCCTGTGCCTGAGCACGGGGCATCGACCAGGACTCGGTCAAACACGCCTTTTTTAAAGGGTAATTGCCGCGTGCCATCGAGAACGACACAGTTAACGCCGTTGAGCGACTGCACTTCCGCCGTCTGCGTGACTGAGCGAAGGCGATGCAGGTGGATGTCTGCGGCCACGACCATCGCTGCGTCTTGAGCGGCGTCGGCAATCTGAGTTGTCTTACTTCCGGGTGCAGCGCACAAATCCAACACTCGATCGCCACGCTCTGCGCCCAGCGCTGCGGCTACCAACTGCGACGCTTCATCCTGAATGTAGACAACCCCTTGAGCGGCTAACTCTGCCAACAAGATTCCGCCCCCGGTAACTCTCCACGCTCCATTCGTGATTCTTGAAGGCGTCAGTATTGCACCTGCTCGTCGCAGCTGATCGCACACTTCGGTTTCGTCAGCGCGTTTCTTCACCACACGAAAGGCCACCGGAGCAGGATCATTGTTTGCCCGCGCGAATGCTTCCGTCTCTTCCACTCCCAGGGCTTTGACCCAGCGTTCAATTAACCAAATCGGATGGGACGCAGAAACAGCCAGTCTCTCGATGAGGATCATCAATGGCCGCAGCCGGATCCACTTCCGATTCTCGAGTGGCTCGGCGCAGAACGGCGTTTGCCAACCCCGCGGCAGAACGCAGGCGCGCAAAGTAGACAAGGTTGACAGACTCGTTTACCGCGGCTGAGGCAGGAATTCGCGAAAGGAATCTCAACTGGTAAAGGCCCAGTCGCAATGCCAGACGAACCGGAATGTCCAGATCAGCAACCTTACGATTAGCGTAAAACTCGGCAAGACGATCCAGCCATAACTGCCGGCGCAGCACGCCCATTACAAGTTCATGGCAGAGTGCTCGGTCAAGCGGTGCAAGATCTGGTTCTTTTGCAGTAAGGAGAACGGAGGCGTAGGAACCTTCTTCGACGCGTCGCAGAATTTCAAACGCGGCGAGTCGCGCCGGTGAGATTGAGTTAGACTTCGCCAAACCGATCGCCAACTTTCAAACGCGTTCCATTGAGAAAATCTCTGACACTCATGCGACGTTTGGCCTCGGGCTGCACTTCAATCAGCCGTAATGCACTCGCCTCTCCGCAACGAAGCACGAGGTTGTCGCCATCAGCAATGACTACTTCGCCCGGCTGACGCGTTTCACTAAAATCACCTTCCTCTGGAGCAGCCTTCCAGAGTATCAATCTGCGTCCCGCGTGATGAGTGTATGCGGTAGGCCATGGCTGAAATCCCCGAACACAACGTTCAATCATCGCGGCCGGCTTTGACCAATCAATCGCGCCGTCCGCTTTTGTGAGCACTGGCGCAAATGTGGCATCGTGATCTCGTTGCGGCCGCGGTGTGATGCTGCCAATTTGGACGAGAGTTTCACCCAGCAGTTCTGCGCCGGCCACCTCGAGACGTTGCATTAGTTCCGGCGCGGTTTCAGTCTCACCAATACAGGTTTCACGCTGCAAAAGTATCGGGCCGGAATCCAGCTCTTGCTCGATAAACATCGTCGTCACGCCGCTTTTCGATTCACCGTTAACGATGGCCCAATTGACCGGCGCGGCGCCGCGATAAAGCGGCAGTAATGAAAAATGAACGTTGATGCAGCCCCGTCTCGGCGCCGACAGATATTCCGGTGGCAGAATTCGGCCGTAGGCGACGACCACTGCCAAGTCAGCTTCATAGGAGGTAAACAGTTCTTTGGTCTCGTCGATCTTGATCTTTCTCGGTTGCTCCACTTTGAGGCCGTGATCGAGCGCAAACGATTTCACGGGTGACAAACGCATCTGCTCACCACGCCCCGCCGGTTTATCCGGCTGCGTCCAAACCGCGACCACGTCGTGCCCGTCCGTCAGCAAGCGCTGCAACGACGGCACGGCTGATTCAGGCGTTCCCATGAAAACAATGCGCATGTTTTGTAAGCGAAAACTGCGGGGGCAAGCCCCCTTCCTTACCTTGAGAATACTGATCTGTTCCTGATCCCCCGGTCAAACTTTGGAGATCAATAACAAACCGCGACATCTCGAAGGTCAGGAAGGCGGGCTTGCCCCCGCCGGTTCATCCGTCTTCAAAGTCTTAAATCGCAGCACTCTTCTCAACAAGCTTGCTGGTAGCGCCAATCTTTTCCGCTGACACCTTGGCCTGCATAAACAGCAGAAGATAGTCTCGGCCTCCTGCCTTGGAATCGGTGCCTGACATATTGAAGCCGCCAAAGGGATGAACACCAACTAACGCGCCAGTGCACTTTCGGTTGAGATACAGATTGCCGACATGAAACTCCCGCCGCGCTCTTTCCAGCTTTTCCTCATCAGCGCTATAGACCGCGCCGGTCAGTCCATACTGAGTGTCGTTAGCAATTTTTAGCGCGTCGTCATAGTCGTTGGCTTTAATAATCGCTAACACTGGTCCAAAAATCTCTTCCTGTTCGATAGTCGCGCCCGGCTTCACATCGGCGATCACTGTGGGCTCAATGAAAAATCCCTGTTCACCATCCGAGCCGCCACCAGTCAGCACCCGGCCGCCTTCCGCCTTGCCCTTCTCGATGTACCCGTTGATCGTCTTGAATGCTTTTTCGTTGATCACCGCGCTCATGTTGGTTGCGCCGTCCGCCGGATCGCCGGTCTTAATCTTCTCCGTGCGTTCAGCAATCTTTTCCAACATCTCATCGTAAACGCGCGCATCGATAATCGCGCGCGAACACGCAGAGCATTTCTGTCCCTGAAAACCAAAGGCAGCCTGGACCACTCCAGTAGCCGCATCGTCCAGATTCGCGTCGTCCGCCACAATGATCGCGTCTTTGCCCCCCATCTCAGCAATCACTCGTTTCAGCCAGATTTGTCCGTCGTGAACCTTTGCCGCACGCTCGTTAATGCGAAGGCCAATTTCCATTGAACCTGTAAACGCAATAAAGCGCGTCTTCGGATGATCCACGACCACGTCGCCAACTTCCGCACCCGAACCGGTCATGAAGTTAACTACACCCGCGGGCAGGCCGACCTCCTCCAACACTTCAAAAAACTTGTAAGCGATTGTCGGAGCATCGGAGGAAGGCTTCAGAACCACGGTATTGCCGGTAACAAACGCTGCCGCGGTCATTCCCGCCATGATTGCCAGTGGAAAATTCCAGGGCGGAATCACAGCCACTACACCGAGCGGCACGTAATCCATCCGGTTATCTTCGCCCTCCAGCTTCACGAGGGGATGGCCTTCGGCGTAGCGCAGCATCTCGCGACCGTAGAACTCAAGAAAGTCGATCGCCTCAGCGGTATCACCGTCGGCTTCAGCCCAGGTCTTGGCTACTTCGTGAATCATCCAGGCTGACATTTCATGTTTACGCCGGCGCAGCACTTCCGCAGCGCGGAAAAGAAAATCGGCGCGTTCCGCAGCGCTGGTATTTCGCCAGGATTGAAAAGTCTCATAAGCCGACTCCACCGCTCTGTTAGCCAGTTCCTTAGTAGCTTTTTGAAACTTGCCGACAACCTGCGTGCGATTGGCTGGATTGATACTGTCGAGCTTGGCGTCAGTGTTTATTCGTTCACCGCCAATCACCAGCGGATACTCGCGACCCAATTCACCCTTCACCTGATCGAGTGCGGCGCGCATGGCGGCGGCGTTTTCTTCTTTGCTGAAATCTGTAAACGGTTCGTTACGGAATTCTGTAGACATTGATCACTCCAATGGAAATTTTTTCCGATATTAGCACACAGCGGTCAACGATTCAGGTGCATGCGGCTTGCCGCCATCAGTGCGGAAAGGCTTTGCCTTTCCTTGCTACTCCCTAAACACTTTCGCCGAGGCTCAGCCTCGGCGAAGAAAACTCAAAAGTGTTCCGGTAAGGCTAAGCCTTACCGCACGGTTGGCGGCAAAGCCGCAATTTACAAACGATCGTTCTACCTTCTGCTCCTGCTGCCGACCGCCGACAGCCGTCTGCCGTGTGCCGTGTGCCGTCAGGCTCTACCACTTCCCTGCTCTTTGCAGTTTCTTGATCTTTCGTTTTACCAACTCCCGCTTGAGCGAGCTCATCTTGTCGAGAAACACGATGCCGTCGCAATGGTCTGTCTCGTGAAGCATACATCGCGCCGTCAGTTCCGTGTCGTCCAGTTCAAATTCCATCCCGTTGATATCATGCGCTCTTACAACGGCCCGCAAGCTTCGTTCGACCGGCGTAAAGATTCCGGGAAACGAAAGGCAGCCCTCTTCTCCGTTCTGTTCACCTTCAACGTGGATCACTTCCGGGTTAATCATTACCACTCGCTGATCCGGATCCTTGCCTCCCGAACAATCCATCACAAAAAGACGCTTGGCCACGCCGACTTGTACCGCCGCCAACCCAACACCCGGCGCCGCGTACATCGTCTCAAACATGTCGCTGACCAGCTTTTTCAGATCGGCGTCAAACTCCGTCACCGGCTCGCCAGGATTGTCGAGCACCGGATTCGGCCACGTTACTACTTCCATCAATGCCATTTACTAATTTCCAATTCCTCTCACAACCAACGTTCAAGCAGCCTTCGATGTCGATTTTACGCTCAACGATGCTCGGCTTGCCACCCGGCCTGCTAATACCCGCGCAGTTGCTCGCGGTAGCTTTCAAAGTTGCGCTTCATCTCTCCCAAACTATCACCACCAAACTTATCCCGCATCGCCGCGGCAAGGGTCAGCGCCACCATCGCTTCGCCAATCACACCGGCGGCGGGAACCGCAGTAATATCTGACCGCTCAAATGCCGCCAAGTCTTCCTGCTTAGTATCAATGTCAACTGAACGGAGCGGCCGGCGCAAAGTCGAAAGTGGCTTCATGTGGCCACGCACGCGTATCTCTTCGCCATTCGTAATGCCGCCTTCGAGCCCGCCGGCCCGATTCGTCTCGCGAATGAACTCTTTCGTTTCATTGTTGTAAGCAATCTCGTCGTGCACTTCAGAACCGGGCAGCGCACTCGCGTCCGCACCCGCTCCAATCGAAACAGCTTTCACTGCCGGTATCGACATTATTGCCTGGGCCAGTCGCCCATCCAGTTTCAGGTCCCACGCTGTATGCGAGCCGACACCGGGGACAATGCCGTGTGCAACAACTTCAAAAATACCGCCAACCGTGTCGCCCGCCTCCCGCTTTTTATCAATCAGCTCGACCATCTGTTCCTGCAAATGTTTATCGGCGCAACGCAGCGGCGCGTCATCAGGAATCGCAGCAATCGCATCCCACGACACTTCGAGCGCCTTCTCCGGAATCCCGCCAAGTTGAATTACATGGCTGCGTACTTCGGCGCCAAACGAAGACAACAATTGTTTCGCGATCGCGCCGCAGGCGACCCGCGCAGTAGTCTCACGGGCCGACGCTCGCTCGAGAACGTTGCGCAGGTCGCGCACGTCAAACTTCTGTCCCCCGGCCAGATCGGCATGACCCGGACGCGGACGCTTCAGTTCTCTGGATTTTTCAGACGCGCGTTCGAGCGGTTCGGATGACATGACTTCGGTCCAGTTGGCCCAGTCTCGATTCTCAATCATGAGCGCGATTGGTGATCCGAGGGTCAACCCATGACGCACGCCGCTCAGGATTTGCACTTCATCCTTCTCGATTTTCATACGTCCGCCACGACCGTAGCCCCATTGCCGGCGTTCAAGTTCACGATTTATCAACGAAACGTCTACCGGCATCCCGGCAGGCATGCCTTCGAGGATCGCGACAAGAGCGCGACCGTGTGATTCTCCAGCTGTCGTGAATCTGAACATAATGAAACTTCGTGCTGTTAGCTTAAACCGAAGACCTCACCGCAGAGACGCAGAGGCACGCAGAGAACGCGCAGAGTTTGATTATTTACTCTTGCAGTTCGAGCACTCTGCGACAGATGCCATGTTTAAGTACTACCACGTTGAAGTTGATAAGCAAACCAACTCTCCAGCCGCCGAGACGGAGGTATGTTATGAGTTGCGCTTCATGAATCGGCGCCAGCGCCTCTACGGATTTGATCTCGACTACAACTTCTTTCGCAATTAACAAATCTATCCGGTAACCACATTCCAAACGGATACCCTTGTACTCAAGCGGTAAAGGTCGTTGCCTCTCAAATGGAACTCGCCTAAGCAGTAATTCCCTCGCTAAACATTCCTGATAAGCCGATTCCAGTAAACCCGGGCCCAAACTCCGGTGCACTTCTATAGCCGCGCCAATAACGTCTTCCGTAAGCTGATTAACATGGAAGGGCACGCTAACTCCTCTCTGCGCTTACTCAGCTCTCTGCGTCTCCGCGGTGAAACGCGAGTCAAGGAAAGGGTAAAGTATGAGGTTCATATAGCGGAATTAATGTCCGCTAACAAGTCTTCCGAGAAAATGTTGCCTCGCCCCAGGATGCAAGCGGGATCGAGCGCTCGCTTGAGTGCAATCATTTCGCTTAACTGCTCTTCGCTATAGAGCATCCGCAGATATTCGCGCTTCAGCTTTCCAATTCCATGTTCCGCTGAAATCGTTCCGCCCACTTCAACGGCATGCTGCACGAATTGCAAATAGATTTCCCCGGCCTTCGCTGCCTCTTCATCGGTTCGCGGCAGGATGTTTACGTGAACGTGATTGTCCCCGATGTGTCCGAAGATAGTGTAACGAAGCCCGCTGTTGACCAGCGCGTCCTGATACAAGCTCAGCATGCCTGCGAAGGCTTCATCAGGAACGGATATGTCGGTCGAAACTTTTCGTTGACGATGGCGCGCAAACCATTCATTCATCAGCACCGGCAACGCATGCCGAAACTCGCGCAGGCCTGCCTGGTCCTGTTCGTTTGTCGCAAACCATGACTCATCGACCATGGCGTCGTGAGCTTCCAACAGCGTTAGCCAACTCTGCATAACCGCGTTTTCGTCGACTGCGTTTATCTCCTGCTCGAAAAAGATCGCGCCGATCGCGCGCCCCGGGATAGTTGAGTATTTCCGCCGCAGGAAGCCGAGCGACTCGCGATCAAAATACTCCAAAACCCGCGCATCGATCGCGCTGCTAATCTTCACGCTGCCTGTAGACGAAGAGACCGGCTGACGCGAAGTCACTTCAAAAGCTTTTTCCACCAGCGCGCCCAACTGACCAGCTCCCTCGCCGTTAAGATTGGCCTTAGTCACAGAGAGACTTCGAGCTTCCTTCACAACCGCGAGCAAGCTTTCATCAGAACTAAAGAACACCACGCCGCTCAACAACCCTTCTGGCTTTGGCCGCAACTTCAGTTCGGCTTCAAGGATCACGCCGAGCGTGCCCTCACTGCCGATAAAAAGATCGATCAAGTCCATCTCGGGCGAGACGTAATAGCCGGCCGCATGTTTTCGCGTTTGCGGCATTTGATACGAAGGCAAACGCGCTTCAATAAAACATCCGTCAGCACCGCCTGCGTGAGCGGGCGGGCCTTCGCATGGCAATGGAATTCTCAGAACGTTACTCTGATCCGCGCGCAACTCCCCTCGCCTCAGATCCAGGATCTCTCCATTTGCCAGCGCAACTTTCAGTCGCTCGACATAGTTTCTTGTTGGTCCATACTTGAAGGTGCGCGCCCCCGAGGCGTTCGTCGCAATCGTGCCGCCTACAAAACAACTGCGCTCCGTCGGATCTGGCGGGTAAAACATTCCCTGTGAGTCGACGAAGCGTTGAAAATCGGAAAGCCTGACGCCGGCTTCGACAACAGCGCTACCTCCGCCGTGTTCGTTACGAATGAAACTCTTGATCTGGTTAAGTTTGTCGGTCGCCAACACGATCCCGGCAAAAGGAATGCGGCCACCAACCGTGCCGGTGCCCGCGCCGGAGATCGTGACGGGAGTCTGACTCGTCGTGGCCGCCCGCAGGATTTCCGCCACTTCCTCGGCGCTCTCCGGAAAGACGACACGTTCCGCCTCACCATCCAGCATGTGACTCGCGTCTTGGAGGTAGGATTGAATCTCTTCCGGATTGGTCTTAGTCAGCATGAAACTTACTTGTTCACCGGCGCGACAAACCTCTCCTTGGAGTGCGGTGACCTGTCACCGCTTTGGCCGGCCTTTTCGCATTCATCGTTGGACAGACTTCCCTCCGGGAAAGGGCGCCAGGCCGCTGCGGAGAAAAGCGGTGACAGGTCACCGCACTCCAGGGAGCGACATGTTACGCCAGTTGCAGCTCGCGCTCGCGCAGCACCTTGATCCTGTCGCGCAGCTCCGCTGCTTTCTCAAACTCAAACCGTTTTGCCGCGCCGCGCATTTCGAGTTCCAGCCTGGTAATCGTTGCTTCGATATTTGCTGCCGAATAATCCTCAATGTCGTCCAATTCGCTCGGCATCTTGAAATAGTCTGCTTCGGAAGCGGTGATGAGAGTCGACTCGATTGGCTTAATGATCGTCTGCGGAGTAATTCCGTGTTCAAGATTGTAAGCGCGCTGAATATTCCGGCGCCGTTCCGTCTCGTCAATCGCACGCTTCATCGAATCGGTAATTCGGTCGGCATACAGAATTGCCTTGCCGCGCGAATTGCGCGCAGTACGGCCAATGGTCTGAATCAACGACTGCTCTGAGCGCAAGAAGCCTTCTTTGTCAGCATCAAGGATCGCCACTAACGAAACTTCAGGCAGGTCGAGCCCTTCGCGTAACAGATTAATCCCGACCAGCACGTCAAACTCGCCGCGTCGTAAATCGCGCAGAATCTTGATGCGCTCGAGCGTCTCGATGTCTGAGTGGAGGTAACGAACGCGCACCCCCACCTCGGTAAAGTATTCGGTAAGGTCTTCGGCCATCCGTTTCGTGAGTGTCGTAACCAGCACACGCTCATTGCGCTCGGCCCGTTGCCGGCATTCCTCCAGCAAGTGATCAATCTGGCCTTTGACCGGCTGCACTTCGACTTCCGGATCCAGCAGTCCCGTGGGCCGGATGATTTGCTCGATGACCTCGCCGGAAGTTTTCGTTAACTCATAGCCGCCCGGAGTTGCCGACACATAAATCGTTTGCCCAATGCGGTTTTCGAATTCGGTGAAGTTCAACGGGCGATTATCGAGCGCGGATGGGAGCCGGAACCCATAGTCGACGAGCGTGCGCTTGCGCGATTGATCCCCTTCAAACATTCCACGCACCTGCGGAATTGACTGGTGCGACTCGTCGATAACCATCATCGTGTCGCGCGGCAGGTAGTCAAGCAGCGTTGGCGGCGGCTCGCCCATCTTTTTGCCCGTCAGATGGCGCGAATAGTTTTCAATCCCGCGACAGAAACCCATTTCCTTGATGAGTTCCATATCAAACATTGTGCGCTGGTGCAGACGCTGGGCTTCGAGCAGCTTGCCCTCTGCGATTAGCTTGGGCTCCCACCATTCAAGTTCTTCCTTGATGGTCTTTAACGCGCGCTTGATGGTCGGCTTCGACATTACATAGTGGCTTTTTGGATAAATGGGGACTCGCGACGTATGACGCGTGACAACCTCACCGAGGAGTGGATCAATCGTTGAAATCGAATCGACTTCTTCGCCCCAGAGTTCGATGCGAAACGCCTGGTCCTGGTAACTTGGAAAGAGCTCAACCACGTCGCCGCGCACGCGAAACGTCCCGCGTTGGAAGTTAACATCGGACCGTTCGTATTGAAGTTCCACCAGTCTTGAAAGCAAGGCTTCGCGGGTGATGCGTGTTCCCGGCTCGAGAAAAAGCAGCATGCCATAGTAAGCGTCAGGATCGCCGAGGCCGTAGATACAGGAAACGCTGGCGACCACAATCACGTCGCGCCTTTCAAACAGCGCTCGCGTCGCAGACATTCGCAGCCGATCAATCTCCTCGTTAACGATCGCTTCCTTTTCGATGTAAACGTCCCCAGCGGGCATGTAAGCTTCAGGCTGGTAGTAGTCGTAATAGGAAACGAAATACTCAACCGCGTTTTCCGGAAAAAGCGATTTGAATTCCTGGTAGAGCTGAGCAGCCAGAGTTTTGTTGTGCGCCAGAACTAATGTGGGCCGTTGCGTTCGTTGGATGACACTCGCGATCGTATAAGTCTTGCCGCTGCCCGTGATGCCTAGAAGGACCTGATCCTTTAGACCGTCACTGAGTCCGCGGACAAGCGCCTCGATCGCCTGTGGCTGATCACCCTTGGGCTGATAGGTTGAATGAAGTTTGAATGCCATGTTTCTGGTAAATAGTAAATGGTAAATCGCGAATAGTGAAAAGCGGTGAAAGACGGTGAATGGTAAATGGTGAATAGTGAATGGTAAGAGCGTCGTCAACTTGCCGGGTGATGCTCGACCTGTGTGTTGCCCGAATACTCCGGTTCGGGTAGTGGTTCAGTTTGGCAATGAGGTCAGTACCACCACGCGGTAGCGGGTGGGTCTGGATGGCGCATTGAGGACGTTCACAAGTACTTGGTATTGCCCAACGATCATGTTTCGGGGGCGACCCACCCGCTACCGCGCGGTGGTACTGACTTCATTAGCACGGAGGCTTTCTTTTCTCACCAACACGCTAGCGGAGCACTACGCCGGTTCGGTTTCTATTGACACGCGCCCACCAGTTTTAATATTCAATCCGCGCCCAAAAAGCAGCTTTGGCACTCACGATTTCGAGCCTCCGCCGCCGCGAACCTCGATCCCAAGCCCTAAAGCCAACCAAGGGACGCTCATTAAGCAACGATAATTGAAATTTGGCCGTTTTTGGGCGGTATTTCCGTGTCCGAGAGCTGCCGGTGAAGTTTGCCGCAGCCCAGCGGACGGCCCATTAGACCCAACGGATCTTTCGGGGAAGTTACCAGACGCTGCGGGACAGTCACCAGAGCTTCCGTGGCGGTCACCAGACGGTCCGTGGCCATCACCAGACGGTCCGTGGCCATCACCAGACAGTCCGTGGCCATCACCAGACAGTCCGTGGCGATCACCAGATGGTCCGTGGCGATCACCAGATGGTCCGTGGCGATCACCAGATGGTCCGTGGCGATCACCAGATGGTCCGGCGATCACCAGATGGTCCGTGGCGATCACCAGACGGTCCGTGGCCATCACCAGAGGTTCTGTGGCGATCACCAGACGGTCCGTGGCGATCACCAGACGGTCCGTGGCCATCACCAGAGGTTCTGTGGCGATCGCCAGACGGTCCGTGGCGATCACCAGATGGTCCGTGGCGATCACCAGACGCTCCGTGGCGACGATCCCGCGTAGTGTTGAACTAAACGTCAGGAGGGGCACGACATGGCGCCCCTACGATAGCCAGAATCTTCCCTGACGGTCGCGCTAGGGCACCGTACGCTACAGCGACAACGAAAAGGCCGCGATTGACTCAATGAGTCGCTCGCGGCCTTTATCCGGTTCTTACAATCAACTATTTACTATTCACTATTCACCATTTGCCGTTCTTAAGCCGCCGACGACGCGCTTTCGCGAGCCTGACTGCTGATCTGGTAGATTGCTTCCATCACCGCCGAACGCACCTCTGAAGGCAAGGACCCTCTCACCGCCAGGCGGCGAAACGCCGGTACGATTTCGGGTTGTCCACTGAGCGCCAGCAGCTTGACGACCGCAATGCGCACTTCAGCGTTGGGGTAGTCTTCGATTGCCTGCATCAGCGGCTTGATTTCGCCAGCCTTGGCCATCAGGAACAACAACGAAAATGCATCGTAGGTTTTCTCGCGGCTCTCACCGGTCAAATTCCCTACTGCCTCGGTTGCGAGTCCGGACGCTGCCAAAGCTTGGCCAATCTTGCGGCGACGTTCGGGCGAACCCTCACGCAGCGCGCGGGTAAAGGTAGCTGCGCGATCCGACTGCAGTTCAAACAATGAACGCGCGGCCGTGTTGCGTACGTCTGCCGATTCATCGTCAAACGCTTTAGTAATAAACCGAAACGCATCGTCGCCGCCAACTCGCACTACTTCCGACAGGCCGGCCATGCGGTCATCGGCGTCAGCGCTGTTGAGTCGATTCAGGATGTCGGAAGGAATTCCCGCATCGTCCTCAGCCGAGACGATTCCTTTTTCGGCAAAGACAACGTCGAGGCCCTTGACGGGTTCGTTAACAGGCTCAAGAGCGTATGAAAGATCGTCGACCGAAGTCTCCGGCTCGGGGTCCACTACCAGGGCCAATTCGTCCGTTCCGCTGTCGCTGTTGAAATCAACTTCAACCCATGAAAGCTCGGGAACTGACGGCTCGGGTGCTGACGCCTCAAAATGAAACGACTGCTCCTCGGCCTCCGACTCAGCTTCCTGTTCAGCTTTTGCACGAGCTTCTGCTGCAGCTGCCATCTGCTCGGCATGTGCCGCCTCAGCTTCCCGGCGTTCAGCTTCAACTCTCATCGCTTCAGCTTCTGCGTCTGCACGACGTTGGGTTTCTGCTTCGGCTTCCATTCGAAGAGCCTGGGCTTCCGCTTCCCGGCGTTCCGCTTCAGCTCTCGCTTCAGCTTCTGCACGGAGGCGGGCTTCCTCTTCAGTACGAGCGCGGGTTTCCTCGATCAGACGTTGCGCTTTCTCTTCAGCACGAAGGCGAGCTTCTTGTTCGGCTTCGAGGCGGGCCTCTTCAGCTTTCACCCGTGCTTCAGCTTCAGCGCGGAGCCGGCCTTCTTCTTCCACCTTCGCACGTGCCTCGGCGGTGAGTCGTTCGGCTTCTGCCTCGGCTTCGAAGCGGGCCTGCTGCTCAGACTGGAACCGGTCTTGCTCTTCCTTCACCCGGGCTTCAGCTTCAGCACGCATTCGCGCTTCTTCTTCAGCCTTCGCACGAGCTTCGAGAGTGAAGCGCTGCGCTTCTTCTTCGATTCGCAGTCGCGCTTGCTGTTCGTCCGCCAAACGCTCTTCTTCCTCTTTCAAACGTGCCTCGGCGTCGGCGCGTTGACGAGCTTCTTCTTCGGCTCTCTGCCGCGCCTCTTCAGCAAGACGACGCGCGTCTTCCTTCGCCTTCGCGTGTGCCTCGGCCTCGGCTCTAAGGGTCGCCTCTTCTTCCCTCACGCGCGCTTCAAATTCTGCGCGGCGACGGGCCTGCTCCTCAGCCTTTGAACGAAGCTCTTCGGCCATGCGCAAGGCTTCCTCTTCCGCCCTGGCTTCTTGTTCGTTCAGACGAGATTCGGCTTCCTGACGGCGCTTGAGTTCACCCTCGATGCGATTCCGCTGCGCTTCTTCGGCCTGAACCAATGCGAAAATTTCAGACTTGAGGTGTTGTTCCTTCTCGGAGCGGTTGCGCGCGTCTGCCTCGGCTTTGGCCTTCACCGATTCTAGTTCGGCCAGACGTCGGTCGGATTCTTCTGCTTCTCGTCGCGCCTGCTCAGCTGCCTGAAGTTGTTCCTCTTCAGCTCGACGCAGGGCCTCAACTCGTTGTGCGTCCTCAACGCGACGTCGCTCCTCAACTTCACGGCGCTGACGTTCGAGCTCTATTTGTCGGCGTTCTTCATCAGCTTTGGCCTGCTGCTCTGCCGCAACCAGAAGCCGCGCTTCCTCTTCCGCTTGCTGCCGGGCCTTTTCCAACTCCGACCGGCGGCGCGAGAGGTCGGCAGCAACCTGCATGAGTGTTTCCTGCTCGAGTCGGAACTGGGCAGATTCAGCGCGCTGGCGCTCTTCAGTCTCCCGGCGCAAGCGATCTTCTTCCGCGCGACGCTGGGCCTCAGCGGCAACGCGGGCTCGGAGTTCTTCTTCTACGCGCCGCTTTTCTTCTTCCTCGGCCCTCCGCTTTGACTCCTCTTCGGCTTGGCGCTTTGCTTCCTGCTCCGCCCGAATCCTCGCCTCCATTTCCGCTCTTAACCGAGCTTCCTCGGCGAGCCGAGCCTGAACTTCTTCTTCAGCACGACGACGCAATTCTTCCTCGGCCTGTCGCTTCATTTCTTCTTCAGCGCGACGCTTGGCTTCGATTTCCATCTGAATGCGCATTTCCACTTCGGCCCGCAAACGAGCTTCCTCGGCAGCGCGTGCAAGTGCCGCTTCTTCGGCGCGACGGCGCATCTCTTCTTCAACGCGGCGACGCATGTCCTCTTCCGCCTGACGACGAGCTTCTGCTAACACTCGAGCCCGTTCTTCTTCTTCCGCTTTCCGTCGCGCTTCCTCTTCAACCTGACGGCGCGCGGCAAGTTCTGCTTCTTTACGCACTGCTTCAGCTTCAGCACGTTTGCGAGCCAGCTCTTCAGCAGCCTTACGCAACGTCTCGGCTTCTAAACGAAACTGTGCTTCTTCTTCAGCTCGACGGCGGGCTTCTTCTTCAGCACGTCCACGCGCGAGAAGTTCTGCTCGCAGTCTATTTTCTTCCTCCACTTTTTGCTTGGCCGCCTCTTCAGCTCGCTGGCGGGCTTCGGCCTCCGCACGGATGCGGGCCTCAATTTCCATTCGGGCCTGCACTTCTCTTTCCACTGTCAGGCGGGCCTCGTCTTCAGCTTTCTGTCGTGAGGCTTGTGCTTCCATGCGCTTGCGCTCGAGAGCGTCAGCGGCGTTTCTCAACGCCTCTTCCTCGCGCAGGAGCTCGTGCTCGGTATTTTCAAGAGTATTGGTGGATGGGGTTGTATTTAGTGGCATGGCGTTAGTCGGTTGCGCTTCTCGCTCTTTCTGCTCAAATGCGCTGAGGTATTCGGCGAATATTTCGCGTTTTGGCGCCGGGGCTTCGGGAGCCGCAACGGTTTTTTCAACGATGTGGAGGGTGGGTTTGTTTTTCACAGGGGTGTTTTTTGCTTCGGTTACTGCTATCGAATTAATTGCATGCCGGATCACGGCTTCGGGCAACTGGCGGCTGGTTTCACTCATGAGGAGTTCATTCAACGGGGCGATCGCTGACGGGTCACCAATCTGACCAAGAGCTTCAACGGAAGCTCGTCTCACTTCGGGTGCGCTATCTGAAAGCGCTCCGATAAGGTGAGGCGTCGCCATCGAATCGCGGACCACACCCAACTTGCGTGCGGCGGCGGCGCGTTCTGCCGGAGAATCCGCTGTTCTCAAATCCCTGGTGGCTTCGTCAAAATAACCATGTTCTATGAAGGCGCGGCGGGCTGGTTGATGCTGATCATAATTCCGACTCGAGAGTGCAGCCAGCAATTCGGCGCCAACAACTTTTCGCGCGGCACGATTCTCAGTGCCAATCGCACTCACATCGTAGTCACGGCCCGACAACAACTTTCCGACTTCAGTGTTTGGTACATCCTGCTTTGCCGGGGCAACTGGTCGGGGCGTTTCCTCGATTGGTTTTTTTACCTCTAAGACTTTCGGGACGTTCACTACCGGGGCAGGAGCCTTGTCGACAACGATACGGGCTGGCGCTTCAGTTTCAGTCTCGGCATCGTTGGCCACAGCGGCTTGCTGTTGAGTTTTCAGAAAAGCGATCAATTCCGGTTTGTTGGAGGTTAGAGCATCGCGCAATTCAGCTGTCAGCGCGCCTTTCGGAGCGTCAACCTTCAAGCGATCGTTGTTGTCGCCGGCAAGCTCCAACCTGATCCCAAGCTGTGCGCAAGTTTCAATTAGTGCTTCTAACTTCATAATTCAAAAACCTCCCGGTCTTGATCTCCCTGCCTTGATTCGTGCATTCCCGCCGCAGCAAATCCCGCTGCTGCAGGTTGCGGCGTCCAAACATCGGGACGCGCCACAGGACTACTCGGAATCGAAGGCTTCGCGACAGGCGCGGCAGCTACGGGACTCTCGACAACAGTTCGCCTTGCTACTTTTTGGGCTGTCGACTTTTTCACGTCTTTTGGTGGCGTCTTCGCGGCAACAGGTACTTGTCGTTTTCGGCGAGACCAGAGGACGAGGCCAATCAATAAGGCCAGCGCCACGAGTCCACCGATTATCAGCGCCGATCGATTCAGCTTGGCCCACGCCTTCAGAAATTTGATTCGGCTGTCCCAGCTCGACGCTTCCGCCGTTTTGGAAGTCGCCGCCACGGGAACTCCGTAGGGATTTTGGCTGCCGGCGGCGGCTGGAGTTGCGAGTGCAGTTGCAGATGTCGAACTGCTGTAAGGCGTCGGCGCCGTTGTCGGCGAAGGTATTGAGGTCGAAGCAGTGGGCTTAGCTTGCGACGCTAAGTTTTCCGCATTACCACCTCGCCTGTCCTGAGTTGAACCGGCTTGCGAAACACTTCTGCGATTGGACCTTGGCACGCGAGCGGCGTCGCTGTAACTGGATCTAGACTCAGGTGAGACTTCGGTATATTCATTTCCGCGCGACTCGCGAACCGGAGTTGAAGTCATTGGCGGAACCGGACCCGCGGCAGCTTCCGAGTCAATGGCATTCCTGCGACTACGGCTGGTGGGATAAGTCTTCGCGACGTTCACCGGGGCAACATTTCGCGTCGTCGCACTAACTGCCGAAAAAATAACGTCGAGCCGATTCGAACGCTGATCGACTCGCGCGGTCGCTCCGGGCTGAAGTTTAAAAGAAACGATGACGCTGTCTCCAACCTTCTGAACACGGACGTCTTCAAAACCATTTCCATGAAAATTCGGATTAGCCGCGCTGAAATCTGCGAGCGGAATCTTGACGTAGAACCGATCGCCGCGCTTGAAAGCCTCGTAATCATTCAACGCCGAATCAGAGACAATCGTGACGCGGGCGCCTTCAGGAGCGTCTCCCAGTTGAAGGGCGGTGACGCGCTTCTGGCTCTTCACCTGGGAGAATCCCAGCGTGGCGCCAATTGAGATGAGGGCGACAAACGCAAACAGAATGGCGACGTGACGCCATCCGTTGTTACTAGCACTGACCTGGTGTGAATTCGTTTTCATTGGGGCGGTGGAGGGGAGAGCGGCCATTTATATTATGCGTTCGGTCCGCTCAGGAGTCCAGAAAATCATTCTTCAACCTCTTCGAGAGCTGGAACTTCGACAGTCGGCTCAAATTCAAAGAAGCTGCTGGAATCATCGCCGGATGGCGTTTCCAACTCCAGAACGGGCGCCGGTATCATTGCCAGGTCGAATCCGGTTGTCACCTCAGGAGACTCAGCCTCGTCAGACTGCTGCACTGGCTCACTATCCGCCGGCAGCGGACTCTCCGGTGTTTCTTTCTGCGTGTGTTCCTTCTCCAGCTTATACAAAGCTTCCAGCAAGGCAGTCTTAACGTCTTCGCGCATTCCGTCTTTCACCGCCAACTCGCGTAATTGGTCGGCGATTTCAGGTTGACCAGTGCAAGCCAGCAGATGCACCGCTTTGATGCGCACGTCGCTGTTGGCATGATCCGAAATGGCATCCAGGACCGGTTGATTCATCTTCGCCTTCGCCAGCAGGCAGATGAGCGAGAAAGTTTCATAGGCCTGACGATGATCGCTGGCGGCAAGTCGATCCAGATTCTGGGATACGATTCCCGCCTGGATACATGCCTTTGCCACTTGATTGATTGTCGACTCATCACTGGTTTCGATAACCCGAACGTAGGCCTCTGATCGATCGAAACTTAACCGGTTTAACGAACGCGCTGATGCGGCCCTGACCTCACGTGCCTCATCTGCCATTCCGATAAGAATCGATGGGAAGACTGATTCGTGGTTGATTGTGCCAAGGCTCGATATTGCCGACGAACGCAAGTTCGGCTCGCTATCGCTTCGGGCCACGGTCGCCATAGCTTCAACTGCACTCTTGACTCGAAACTGCACGAGCGTTTTCAAAGCTTCAGCGCGTTCCTGAACATCGCTGCTCACCGCCAAAACCAAAGCCTCCGCGAGCACTTCATCGTCGGACGATTCAGGCAATTCCTCAACCGAGCTGGTCGGCTCAAGGTGAGTGATTTGTTCGACAATATCGTCGTGCGCGCCACCCAATAAGGACGTTTCAGGCATGACTGCGTCAAAGAAGTCTAATCCTTCGACAGAGCAGGCGCTCAAGGTGCGGCTCAACAAACCACTGGGAACGTCCGGGTGCGTCCTGGCAATGTCGAGTAGCGCTCCGATAGCAGCCGGGAGCTTTAACTCACCGATGCTCATCACTGCCTGGTTACGAACGATCGGTTCGGAGTCGTAGAGACCTTCGAGAAGAAATGGCAGCGACGCGGCTGACCTGATTTCGCCGAGCGCTCGCGCTGCTGATGTGCGCTCGAAAGCATCCGGTGCCAGGAGCAGTGCGGCACATTGGCGAGCCACAAAACCATACTCTTCCAGAGCCTCACGCGCTTTACGCCGGCCATTTTCGTCAAGGTCGGGAGAGTTCACACTCTTGATCAGCGAAGCCTCGATAGCTCGCCGGTCGTCAATCGCACGAGACGACAACACATCTATTCGGTGTGCCTGGCCATATACAAGTTTGCCAACTTCCTGGTCGATTCGATAAGCGCCAAAAAGAGATGTTGGACGAGCAACCTGCATTCGTCCGCCAGGTTGGCGAGACAACGCCGATGATCCGTTTGCTCCATTTGAACCAGCAGACGATGTGCTCTTAACCAGAGCTGCAGATGAACCGCTGTTGCTTAAATCAGTAGCCGCAGTCATTTCCAGCAGCTGGTCATCCAATTCCGATGTGGTTTCGTCGTTCACTTTCACTTCCGCCACAACTTGTCGTGATCGAAGCTTGCGCGAAACGAGGAGCCCAAATAAACCCAGGGCCATTACTACAAAGACGCTGGATCCTGAAAAAACCGAAGCGACCATGCCGTCGTCTTCGGGCTGAATTTCGATTTCAGAGGGTGCGAGGGAGGCGTCGCCGGCTTCAGTAGCCTGAGTGGCCGGGGGTGCGCTCGCTTGCGGCCCCATTTGCGGGTTCCAGTTGGTTGAGTTATGTGCCGTTTCTCCGATTGAGGTAACAGGTTTCGCCGCAGTGTTTCCCACCGAAGAAGAAGAGCTTAGTTGGGGACCCGATTGCGGTGGTACCCAGTATTGCGGTGGGCGATATGCGCCCGATGTACCGGTTTCCTCTGAAGAAGTAGCGACCGGCCCTTCAAAATCGCCAAACTGCGTGTTTAGTTTGCCCTCAATTACCAACTGCAATTTGTTGTCGAATGACAGCACGTTGACCGCGGCACCTGGTTTCGTGTGGGCCACGATTTCGAGTGACGTTCCAATCCGGCGCACCCGTAAACCACGAATCGTTTTCAGGGAATCGACTGCAACCGTATTCGGTATGACGACGTGATATCCCTCGGAATCCTGCCACGTCTGGGCCCGGCCCAATGATCCATTGGCAGCGATAGAAACTGTAGTTCCACTCGCAGCTGCACTGGTCGAAATGTTGGTAACGTTCAGTTGCCCCCGCTGAGCCTGAACAGAAAACTGCATTACGACTGCGGAAATCGCAAAACAAAAGATTGCAATCAACGCGAGTTTAGAACCGCTTCGCCGCGCGCCAGACTTCTGGTCGCAGCCACGACTCGTATATTCATTTGATTTAAAAAGATTCTTCATTTTGTTGTTGGCCGGGGGCATGAGCGTTTAAGCAAGCCGGCAGCGGAGGGAACCAAATACGGGTTCAATGGATTTGAAACCTGGCTTTGGTGTTGAATTACGCGAATTTTGGCGAGACGACGAACCTGTTATTGTTCGTCGCTGAACTTGTAGCCAATTCCCCAAACGGTGAGAACCATTTGCGGGTTTTCCGGGTTTTCTTCAATTTTGGCTCGCAAACGATTGATGTGTGAATCAATTGTCCGGTCATAGCCTTCGTAAGAGTAGTCCCAGATCTTCTCAAGTAGATACTTGCGAGGAAAAACCCTCCCTGGGTTCGATGCGAAGAGCCGCAGCAGGTCAAACTCTTTAGGAGTCAAATCCACCTGACGCTCTCCAATGGTTACTTCACGCCTTGCCGGGTCAATTCTCAATCTGCCCCGCACAATTGGCGCTTCATCTTTTGCAACATCGCCGCTTGAAGACGTGCGACTTCGGCGTAACACTGACTTAATTCGCGCTTCGAGCTCGCGCAGGCTAAAGGGCTTGGTAATGTAATCATCCGCGCCCATTTCCAGTCCAAGCACTCGATCAACCACATCGTCTTTTGCGGTAAGCATCAGAATCGGCATGTAATTGACCTTTTCGCGAAGCTCCCTGCACACCGCTAAGCCATCCATTTTCGGCAACATCAGATCGAGAACAACAGCGTCCGGAGGATCCTCCAGCGCTGCTTTCACGCCCATTACGCCATCTTGAACGGTAGTCACGTTGTAACCCGCACGAGAGAAGTATTCGCTAATAGCGCTCGAAATATTTTCGTCGTCTTCGACGACAAGCAGGGAAGTCTTGCGCTCGCTTGGTTCGGTCGGTTGGTTATTGTCCTTGGGTGATTTCTGTCTGTCAGCAGCTGTTATCATCATCAGAATGACTTCGTTGAAACTGACAAGCAGGAGATTCGGAGGCTGGACGCCTTTGGGAGACGCCCCTCGGGCAAAGGAATATTACAGGACAAGGCTGGGAAACTCAAGCAATAAGTTTTGTCCGCCCCGATGGAGCCAAACCTTGGGAAAGGGTGATGAGGCGGGGCTAACTAAAGGAGTGGCTAAGTTTAGCCAGGTTACGGGCAGCCCAATCCTCCACCAACTCTCCAGAGGCACATTCAGGTAATCGCAGTTTGCTACGCTGGCTTCGTCGTTGAAATCACACAAATCTCGCGTTGCCGCGGACCAGGACTCGAGGTGGAAAGCCCCGAACTATTCCTCATCTTGCCCTAAAACTCCTGTCGATCGAAGGAGTGGTTTGGCTAAATGTGCGGTCGCCAGGATTGATTGACTCGCATACACGCGAGGCTAGGTTTGCAATCAACTTAAAACCAGGGCTGTGTTGACAAAGCCTTTCCTCGCGAGCAAAATCGCGCTCGCCGACACAAACAATTTATCAGTTCCGGACCCAGCACAACCATGCCGAATGCTGCTACAGCCCTTTTACAATCGTCTCTCTCTGACCTAAAACTTTTTCGTCGCGGCAAAGTGCGCGATGTTTACGCTGTCGATAACGAACACTTTCTAATCGTCGCGACTGACCGTATCTCGGCTTTCGATTGCATTCTGCCAACCGCAATTGCCCGCAAAGGTGAGGTTCTAACTGCCCTTTCGGAGTTTTGGTTTGAAAAACTCTCCGACGTCGTTCCTAACCATCTGGTCACCTCGGATCTGGGAAAGATGCCGTCATCGATTAGTACTCATCCTGAGCTCGAGGGTCGATCGATGCTGGTGCGCCGAGCGGAAGTGTTTCCGGTCGAATGCGTGGTGCGTGGCTACCTTGTCGGCTCGGGATGGAAAGATTACCTGCGGACAGGCGAGGTCTGTGGTCATAAACTTCCGGAAAACCTTCCTGAGTCAGCCGAACTTCCGGAACCGATCTTCACGCCATCCACAAAAGCAGAGGAAGGTCACGACGAGAACATTAGCGAAGCACAGGTTCGCGATACCCTTGGCGCCGAGGTAACAGACTACTTGCGCGACACTTCGATACGTCTTTATTCCGAGGCTCGAAACTACGCGCGCAGTCGAGGCATTATCATCGCGGACACGAAGTTTGAGTTTGGCCGCGACAGCAATGGTCAGATAACGCTGGTGGACGAAGTATTAACTCCGGATTCTTCTCGATTCTGGCCGGCCGACAGCTACGAGCCTGGAAAATCGCAACCTTCGTTTGATAAGCAGTTTGTCAGAGACTATCTGGAGACGCTTGATTGGAACAAAATGCCGCCGGCGCCACCGCTCCCTGATGAGGTCGCGACAGCAACCACTGAGCGCTATCTCGAAGCCTATCGATTGTTAACCGGAAAGAGCCTTTAGTCCCCCTACTCTCCCCAAAGCGATAAAAACATGCGTGCTCGACTTGAATCCCTGGTTGAAGAAATGCTGGATGGCCGGATCTTACTGGCTGAAGCGATGAATGAATTTGAAAAGCTCTATATCAAGAGAGCTTTGGCCCGTAATAAGGACCATTTTCTAAAGACGGCGGAGGCTTTGGGTATCCACCGAAACACGCTCTCCAAACGCGTCGCCTCCTACCAAAAGCACGAGCGGCCCTCGAAACCGTTGGTTCGTGCCGCAAGAGCCGGCAAGTAGCAATTCCCTTCGACAAACTGCCCCCATCCACTCCGAAGTTGAAGTCAGGGCTGGCAGGTGGGCGTTCAAGTTGACAACAATTACTGCGCCCGGCTATTCTTAGCACTCATCCAAATAGAGTGCTAACCCCGGCATGCCGGAGGCCTCAAACTTCAAGAAAGTAATCTTAAAAGGGAAACTGAGAGGAGAGTTAACAGGTATGGCAACAAACATCACGCCGCTGCACGACCGCGTTATTTTGCGACGAATTGAAGAGGGCGAACAGGTACGCGGAGGGATCATCATTCCCGACTCGGCCAAAGAGAAACCTCAGGAAGGCGAAGTCGTGGCAGTTGGTGAAGGCAAATATAAGGAAGACGGCACGCGACAGTCCCTCGATGTCAAAACTGGCGATCGCGTCCTTTTTGGCAAGTACAGTGGTTCGGAAATCAAGATCGACGGCGAAGAACTGCTCATCATGCGCGAAGACGAGATTTTGGGAATCATCGCACGCGCGGGCGCAGCAGCCGGCACCAAGAAGGGCAAGTAGTCAAATCTCAGACTCAGCCGCGTTTCTAATCACACACTAATTCAGTAGGAGACGACAGAAAATGGCAAAGCAAGTAGTTCATGGCGAGGAGTCACGTGCAGCGATTTTGCGCGGTATCAATCAACTCGCTGATGCGGTGAAAATCACGCTCGGCCCCAAGGGTCGGAATGTAGTAATTGACAAGAAGTTTGGTTCGCCCACCATCACGAAAGATGGCGTTACAGTCGCAAAAGAAATCGAACTGAAGGACTCCCTTGAAAACATGGGCGCCCAGATGGTTCGTGAAGTTGCGTCAAAAACGTCTGACGTTGCTGGCGACGGCACCACCACCGCCACCGTGTTGGCCCAGGCTATCTTCCGCGAAGGCGTGAAGACTGTAGCCGCCGGCGCCAATCCAATGGCCCTCAAGCGCGGCATCGACAAGGCTGTCGAGCGCGCGACTGAAGAAATCAAGCGCCTCGCGAAGCCCGTCAAGGGCGACATGATTGCCCAGGTCGGCACCGTGTCGGCAAATGGCGATTCCACAATCGGAAACATCATTGCCGAAGCGATGAACAAAGTCGGCAAAGATGGTGTTATCACCGTTGAAGAGTCGAAGACGATGGAAACGTCGCTCGAGGTTGTTGAGGGAATGCAGTTTGATCGCGGTTACCTCAGCCCTTACTTTGTAACTGATCCGGAGCGCATGGAAGCGGCCCTCGAAAATCCATTGATCCTGATCCACGAAAAGAAGATCAGCTCGATGAAGGACCTGCTGCCTTTGCTTGAGCAGGTTGCCAAGCTCGGCAAGCCCATGCTGATCATCGCTGAAGACGTCGAAGGCGAGGCCCTCGCCACCCTCGTGGTTAACAAACTGCGCGGCACGCTGAATATCGCAGCCGTGAAAGCCCCTGGCTTCGGTGATCGTCGCAAGGCAATGCTCGAAGACATCGCGATTCTGACTGGCGGCAAAGTGATCAGCGAAGACCTCGGCATCAAGCTCGAGAACGTTAAGCTTGAAGACCTCGGTCGCGCCAAGAAGATCACCATCGACAAAGACAACACCACCATCGTCGAAGGCAACGGCAAACAAAGCGACATCGAAGGTCGCGTCAAGACCCTCCGCGCGCAGATTGAAGAAACTTCTTCAGACTATGATCGCGAGAAACTGCAGGAGCGTCTGGCGAAACTCGTTGGCGGCGTGGCAGTAATCAAAGTCGGCGCAGCTACCGAGACGGAAATGAAAGAAAAGAAAGCCCGCGTTGAAGATGCGATGCACGCCACGCGCGCGGCGGTTGAAGAAGGAATCGTCCCAGGTGGCGGCGTGGCTTTGGTTCGTGCTGCGAAGGCGCTCGAGAAGTTCCAGATCAACAAAGAAGGCGAAGGCGACCCTGACGAGCAGATTGGCGTCAACATCGTCCGTCGCGCTCTCGAAGAGCCGCTGCGCCAGATCGTTCAGAACGC
This sequence comes from Pyrinomonadaceae bacterium, assembly GCA_963724185.1. Classification (GTDB taxonomy): domain Bacteria; phylum Acidobacteriota; class Blastocatellia; order Pyrinomonadales; family Pyrinomonadaceae; genus PSRF01. The sequence continues at coordinate 422,544 of CAVRTN010000005.1, forward strand.
CGGCAAAGAAGGCGCGGTGGTTGTCGAGCGCGTTCGTTCCGAGAAGAACGACAGCTTCGGCTTCAACGCGCAGACTGAAACTTACGAAGACCTGGTGAAGGCCGGTGTTATCGACCCAGCCAAGGTTACCCGCACGGCGCTCCAGAATGCCGCGTCAATCGCAGGCCTCATGCTGACAACGGAAGCGATGGTTTCCGAGATCCCCGAGGACGACAAGCAGAGTCCGGCAATGCCAGGTGGCATGGGCGGCATGAGTGGAATGGGAATGTAATCAGTTCCCTTCTCTTGAATGCAAAAGCGGCTTCGTTCGAAAGAGCGAAGCCGCTTTTTTTGGAGTGCGGCGACCTGTCGCCGCTTTAGCCGGTCGAAGCGGGTCGCGCCAAGTCGCGAGAACCAAAGCGACGACAGGTCGCCGCACTCCAAGATCACTGCCGCATCCGGACGGATAAGGCTGCAAACGCAAACTAACAGTTTGCGTTACAACTTGTTCGCGAAGCGCGACTCGATTACGCCGCCGTCATTAGTGCCGTATTTCTGCGTGAGTTGGGGATAGGTCGCGAGTTCGGTTCTTAGTCTCTTGATGGCGAGCTTCTTTTCGATCTCGCGGATGTCCGGTTCGCTTCCCTCAATCTCCATAAACAGACCAAACGGAAGTTCGTCAATTACAATTTCGGTCTTGCCAAGGACCCACGTCTCGCGACGCTTCTCATAAACCAGCGCCGGTTCAAATCCCAGAGCCTCAAGAATCGCTTCCATGGCGTCAGGGTCATCTACACGCGTTTCGTCTTCGCGTTGGTGTTTGATATCAGACGTTGAGGGGAAACGCTGCTTGAAGGTGAGAATTCCACGTTTTCCGATTCGCTTCAGACGCAAGACACAGTTGCCCATTTCTAGATTTGGGCCGGAGTAGAGCGTGTTTACCTCAAAGTCTTCGCCTTTTCGCTTCGCGCCGATTTCGGGCAAACGCTGCAGCACTTCCTCGCGTTGCTTCTTACTCAGGCGATACTTCTTTTCGATTTCGATGGGCATGGTTAAGTCCCAAGCAAACTGGTAAACCGTAATGCGCAATGACCTAAGTCACGACGCCTACATCGTAGTTGTTGATGCAGCGTCATAAACATCAACGCTCACGTCATAAGCATTGATGCTTACGTCATTAGCGCGAGGGTTATTTCATAAGATTTAACGCTTACGACGTAAGCATTGACGCATAGGTCATCGGCATCGATGCTTAGGTCACTAACGCTAGCCCCCACATCGAAACCAAAAAGCTCTATCTCACGCCTGCCGCGCCCAGCGGATCACTTCCGGAATAGAAGCCTTCTTCCCGTACATCAGCATCCCGATACGATAGATTCTCGATGCAATCCACAGAAACAACCCAACGGTCAGGAATCCGATGACCAGCGACAGGGCTATCTGCCAGAAAGGCGGCGTCTGCGAGACGATTCGTACCATCATTGTGATCGGCGCGAAAAATGGCACCACCGATACCCAGAAGGCGAAGGAAGAATTGGGAGCGCGTATCACCGCGAATGCCAGATAGAGCGCGGCCATTAGAAGAAAGATGATCGGCATTGCCATCTGCCCGCCCTCCTGGGCTGTCGTCACCATTGAACCGATGAGCACGTAGAGCGTGGCGTAGATGAAATATCCGAGCAGGAAGAAAGCGAAAAAGTAGACTGCGAAAAACGGCGGCAGGCGGGGAAGATTTATACCCGTGAAGCCTCGCGCAGCCAGGGCGGGCACAGCGTAGAGAACCAACGCGGCAAATGCCAACGCCCAAATACCCAACTGAGTGAGCGCCATGAGCGAAACGCCAATCAACTTTCCAAACATGATCTGGAAGGGCCGCACTGAAGAAAAAAGTATCTCGGCGATGCGCGTTTCCTTCTCTTCGATAATCGCGCCCAACACCACCTGACCATACAGGAGGATTGTCATGTAGATCAGGAACGCGATGATGAAGACCATGACAAAGCCGGCGCCGGAATCCTCCTCGCCTTCCTCGCCTTTTTCGTTCACCGGATAAGTGGCCAAGTCAACCGACTTTGACAGAGCCTCGACATCCTGGTCCTTGACGCCTTGATCGATTAACCGTTGCCTGCGAACCGCGCTATTGAGTCGTTTTTCGATCTGGTTGCGGGTAAACACGTCGCCCACGTTGCGTCCGTAATAAGAACTCTTGCTGTCGCTGTTGTTGAGGATGTCAGCCGGTATCACCAGGTAACTGTCCAGCTCGTCACGGCCGATGCGCGCGTTTAGCTCACGTCTGATTTCCTCCAGCGGCCGGCCATTCGCATTCACCTGCTCAACGCGAAAACTTCCGACTGTGGCTTGTCCGGCCTTTTCAAACCGTTCCCTGGAATTGGAATTCGCCGCGTCGGCAATTGCTGCACCATCTGGGCCGGCATCGATCCCGTCGTCGCTGTCTTTCGCTTTCACGAGCGAGTCGCGAATCGGGCTGTACAGTTTTGTGCCCTCTGTTTGGTCAAGTACGGCGAGGCGAGTGTCTCCACCGGTCTTAATACTGAGGAGGAGACCCGGCACGATTGTGACCACTACCAACATGACTGGTCCAAGCACCGTCATGATTACAAAGAATTTTGTTCTTACTTTCTGAAGATACTCGCGCTTGATGATGGCAATCAGTTTGTTCATGCTTTCTCCGTAACTTTCTCGACGAAGATGTCGTGCAGGCTGGGCTCGATCATCTCGAATCTCTCGATGGTGGTTCCTTCAGCAAGCAATTCCTTAAGCAGCGTCTGCGAATCAGCACCTTCCGCAAGTAAAACTTCGAGGCCATCGCTGTGTCGTTGAACATGACTAATCAGCGCGCGATTCGCCAAAACCGATTCGCCACCCACAAGGCGCAGGGCCACAGCGTTGCGGCTGAAGCCGCGCTTCACTTCCCGAATGCTGCCCTCTAAGACTTTTCGCGAGCGATTGATCAGGCAGATGTCGTCGCAGATTTTTTCAGCGACTTCCATTTGATGGGTCGAAAAGATAATCGTCTTCTCTGCCGCTTTTAGTTCAAGAATAATCTCTTTCAGCAGATCCACATTCACCGGATCCAATCCTGAAAACGGTTCATCAAGAATGACTAACTCAGGCTCATGAATCACCGCGGTTATGAACTGAATCTTTTGCTGCATTCCTTTCGAGAGTTCAGTCGCTTTCTTTCCTTTCCATTCCGTTAGTTTTAAGCGGTCCAACCAACGATCGGCACGCCTGTCGGCTTCCTTGCCGGGAACACTTTTCAGTTCGGCAAAAAACCTCAACTGATCACCGACCTTCATTTTCTTGTAGAGACCTCGCTCTTCCGGCAGGTAACCGATGCGATCCTGAAGCGCCGGAGTGATCTTCTGGCCAAACAATTCGATACTCCCCGAATCGGGTGCCGTAATGTTAACGATCATGCGGATGGTGGTTGTTTTCCCCGCGCCGTTTGGACCGAGTAGTCCGAAGATTCGCCCGGCGCTTACTGCCAGACTGAGATCATTGACTGCGGTAAACTCGCCGAAACTCTTGGAAATGTGATCAAGAACAACTGTGGGATTTGTCATTAACGGTTCTTCCTGCTCGACTGCGGTGCCGGTCGTTCACTGTCCTTCCATTTTTTCATAGGCTACTACGAGGAAACGCCGGTCAAGGTTTTTCCTATTGCACGAAAACGCGCTCTGATACATAGTTACCATGCGGGCCAATCGAAGATGGATCGAAGTAAAGCGACGAATCCGAATTCGCCAGCCGCGTCCGTGATAATTCCGCAAGCGTCTCCCCGAAACTTGCCCGACAAACTTGCATTTGAATATGCCCTCGTCGTTCAGCACGATCCGATTTACCATTACGCGCGTGCTTACTCACGCACTCGTTGTTCTCGTAATCGCTTCTGCGATCTCGGCGCCAACCGCGCGGGCACAACGGCCTCAGCCAACTGAACGTCAGGATCAACCTGACGTATTGCGCGTCACTACTGAGTTAGTGCAGACGGACGTGATGGTCTTCGATCGTCAGGGACGTTTCGTCGACGACCTCACGCGGGAACAATTTGAACTCAGGATCAACGGCAAAGTTAAACCTGTCGAATTCTTTGAACGAGTGGTCGCGGGCAGCCCCAACGAAGAACGACAATTAGCTGCTGCACGTGGCGCGGCGAATGGGCGTAGCGATGCAGGAGGGAACGGGACGGCCGCGGTTCCGCTTGACCGGGGGCGGCCAGTGTTTTTCTTCGTTGACGATCTCCATCTCGACCAGTCGAGCATCGTCCGCACGCGCCAGCTACTCACAAAGTTTGTAGACAACGAGATGGGCCAAAACGATGAAGCCGTCATCGCGTCTGCCAGCGGCCAAATCGGTTTCCTGCAACAGCTCACTGACAACAAAACTGTATTGCGAGCGGCAGTCGCGAAACTAAATTTCCGGCCCTATACCGTCAGGGACTTTGAGCGACCAGCCATGTCTGAGTATCAGGCGTTGCGCGTGGAAGGCTACGATCGCGACATCACCGATTACCTGATTGACGAAACGATAAAGAACAATCCGGGAATGACGCGCGCTGCCGCCGAAGCGATGGTCCAGGGTCGTGCTCGTTCCCTGCTCATCCAGGCCGCGCGCGTCACGGGTGACAGTTTGACGGGACTCGAGGGCTTGGTTAAGTCTGCAAAGTCGCTGCCCGGACGCAAGCTAATCTTCTTTATCTCTGATGGCTTCTTCCTCGACGTTAAAAATTCCAACTCGTACAGCAAGCTTCAACGAATTACCAGCCTCGCTGCCAAGAGCGGAGTCGTAATCTATTCGATCGACGCGCGTGGTTTGGTGGCGAGCCTGACTGATGCCAGCACTCCTTCGCAGTTTGATCCAACCGGCCGAGTCTTGAGGTCTGGAATGGGGGAATTGTCAGCCTCGCAGGATGCCATGAACGCTCTGGCTGCGGACACTGGCGGCAAGGCGTTTTTCAATTCAAACGCGCTCGAACCTCATGTCAAACGCGCTTTGAAAGAAACGGCGACTTACTACCTGCTTGCATGGAAGCCGGATCTGGAAACCAAAGAAAGTAAAAAGTTTAATCGGATCGAAGTTAAAGTAATTGGTAGATCAGGGGTCACACTTCAGGTCAGGCGCGGTTTCTTCGACATTGAGCCGGCGCCTGTCGCCAACGCTCCCAAGCCTACAAACAAAAAAGCCCCTCCGGCGAGGCCACCGCAATCCGAACTGGGAAAGGTGATGAGCAAGCCTTTTCAGGAACGTGAAATTCCGATTGCCTTGAGCCTGAATTTCCTGAACCTTCCCGATAAGGGTTCAATGCTATCGGCGACGATGCAGGTACCGCGTGAATTCTTTTCGTTTGAACCTGTAAACGGAAAGCCAACCGCGGTGGTGGATCTGGCCGGCACGTTCTTCAATGTCAAGGGACAGCCCGGCGCCACCTTTGGTAATCGGATCACCGTTACCCCGCCGCCCGCCGGGGCAAAGGAACAGGATCTTGCATATGGACATCCGGTTTTTCTTAGTCCAGGGCTCTATCACGTCAGGGTAGCCGCTCGAGACCAGAAGAGTGGCAAAGCTGGAAGCGCTCACGGGTGGATTGAGATTCCGGATTTATCAAAAGGCCAACTGGCGCTGAGCAGCGTTTTATTGGGAAGCCGGCCGGCTACCGAAGTTGTCTCTGCGCGTAGTAATCAGGAACTGCAGAATTCAGTTGGAATGAGCGTCAGCAATCGTTTCTTAAATAGCGACTTCCTTCGCTTTCTAATATTTGCTTACAATGCCAAGGCTTCATCTACTGACACAAAACCGGATGTCGCTATCCAACTTCAGATCCTGCGCGATGAACAGCCCGTGGTCACTACGCCTCTCAAAAGAATGACGGTAGACGCGTCAACAGATTTGGCTCGAATTCCCTACGCGGCCGAAGTCTCGCTCGCGGGTCTGCCGGCTGGCCGTTATCTGTTGCGGTTAACCGCGGTCGACCGCGTGAGCAAGACCACTGCTTCTCAGCAGGTTCGCTTCGAGATTGAGTAAGCAACGGCGGACCTGTGAACCTTCCCTGGAAACCAACCAAGCAGCAGCTTCTCGACGCAGTCGGGAAGACGGTTCCCGACGTCATCGCTCCTCGTCTGCGAGTGCTCTTCTGTGGAATCAATCCGGGGCTCTACACCGCTGCCGTTGGTCACCACTTTGCGCGGCCCGGCAATCGATTCTGGCCCGCGCTGCACGCCGGTGGTTTTACCGACCGGATTGTTTCACCGTTTGACGAGCAATCATTGTTGAAGAGCGGTTATGGAATTACAAACGTGGTCATGCGCACAACCGCAACGGCCGATCAGTTGTCGCCGGACGAAATTCGTGAGGGCGGGAAACAGTTAGCGGCGAAAGTCAGACGCTATCGGCCTCAGGTCCTGGCAATACTCGGTCTCGGTGCATATCGAACGGGTTTTGGAAAACCGAAAGCTGTTATCGGTAGACAGGACGAAACAATCGGACAAACTATTGTTTGGGTGTTACCAAATCCGAGTGGACTTAACGCTCACTATCAGGCGAAGGATCTCGCCCGATTGTTTGCGGAATTGAAGGCAGTGTCCGACAAGCTTTAGCGTGTCGGAGCGAACAGCGTCTGAAGCGTGTTGGAATTTACTTCTTGATCAATCTTTGCAGCTCCGCGGCCATCGCGGGATGTATCTTTTGTAAGGCAGCAACTTCTTCACGAGCGCCTGCCTTGTCGTTGATAGCTACATAGGTAAGGCCGAGATTGAAGTGCGCAACCGCAAGTAGCGGGCGCAGTTTGATTACCGTCTTATACGACTGGATGGCATCGGGGTAACGCTTGCTGTTGTAAAGAGCGAGGCCAAGATTGAAATGCGCCGATGCGTTTCCAGGCTCAATCTCGGTGGCGCGTTTCAACGCTTCGGCCGCATCGTTGTATTGCTTCAAACCGTCGTAAGCGTTGCCGAGATTCTTGTACGCGTGTGACAACACTTCTTTCTTGTTTTGCAACCCCTGCTGATAAGCCTGGCCCGACTGGCCCAGGAGCGTAATTGCCTGTTTACTGGCCTCAACCGCCTCCTGAAATCTTCCCGCATGAACGTACATGTAGCTTAGATTGTTGTAGACCTCAGGGTTGTTCGGATCATATTTCAACGATCGCGTAAGAGTGTCGATAGCTTCCGGGTAACGATTCAAACGGACTAACGCATAACCAAGTGGTTGATAGGCAGGGACGTGTTCGGGTTTCACCTTGATCGCCTGCTGATACGCGAGGACGGCCTCGGCAAATTTTCCCTGGTCCAGGTAAACATTCCCTAACCCCTCGTGCCCACGGGCGTCCGTCGGATCCTGACGTGTGGCCAACTTATATTCCTGCTCAGCTTCGCTGTAACGAGGCGTGGGCGCGCTCCTCGCGGCGTTTGCCTTAGCAATCGTTCGGTCCTGGACCACTGCCGCCTTTCGCGAATTATTATTATTCACGGGCAAACGACCGCCGCCGCTTCGCGACGACGCCGGATTCTTGGGCTTGCGAAAAAGGAGCGCCGCGCCACCCATCGAATCGCCCGGCAAACTCCCGCCGCCTGCCTGTGCTTGCGCGACATGGAGCCCCGCAGTGGGGGCTAGTGCGGCCAAAAGCGAAAACAACACGATCCGGCCAAATTTGTGCTTCATTAGGTCGTCAGCTCCTTATTCTCATCTCCACCTTACCGCATCCTCCCGCAAATTCTACCCCGGAAAAGCGGATGCCCGTAACTGGTAACTAGAGATGGAGAATAGCGGGGTCAGGTTGGCCGAAAAATGATCCACCAAACAGCACGAAAATGCACGAACTGAGTTAGTTCTGCATTTCGCGCTCGTCAGCTCAAACTTTATTCACGGAAAACTAGAGGGGCCCACCAGAAGGAGTTCACTGAAGGACTGCAATTAATCCAGCGCATCGAGTTGCAGACCAACTGGGTTGGCCCCCGCGCCTTTGATTCCGTCGATCACTTTGGCAACGTCGCCATAACTCGTCGACCGCGGCGCTTTGACGAAGACTGTCCTTTCAATTCTGTGTTCCTCAGGCACATCGGAACGCAACATCATGGCGTCGCTGTAAACGTGGTTCAGCCTGCGCTCCTGAAATAACGCCACGAGTTTGTTGCTGAGCTTGCTCGTGTCGTCGATCGTCCCCATGTCCTCTAAGCCATTTAGTTTCAGAGTGCGATCAGATTCAATGGTGACGACCAGGGTCTTAGGGTTCGGTTCTAAGCCTTCGGTTTTATCCGGTTCAGCCGGCAACTTAGCGGCGAAGCTATGAGGTCTCAATGGGGACGCGACCATGAAGATTATCAAGACAACCAGCAGGACATCGATCAGTGGTGTCACATTGATGAAAGGCTTGCTTGTCGAACTCCTGTAGTCAGACATAGTGGTTCCCCAGGTTAATGGCAATTGAGAATTGTTTTTTTTCGAACTCGGCGCGGGTATTTAGACGCCGGCAGGAGCAGGATGTTCCGGTTGAGTAAGAACATCGCTTTAGGATTAAATCGGAGCGGAAAACTGTCCTTCGATCTTCGCCGATGGGATTTCGGGAAACCAAGACTCACTTCACATCTTTGAGCCCATCGATTACTAGTCGCGCCACAGTCGGAATGATTTCGCGCTCCCGCGCGTGGTCGGTGGTGAATGTCGCCAATACAAACTTTCCTCCGTCAGGCAGTTCTATATAAGCTACGTCATGACGGGTCGTGCTGGTCCACCCGGCTTTCGACCAGAGCCGCGCGCCTTTCATTCCCGCGAGTGCGATGCCTGTAAATCCATGGGCCTGGCTGTCGCCGTCAGTGCTGGTCCCTGAGTAATCCCGCTTCAGAAGATCCATCATCAGCGCGCTGCGTTGGGGCGTGACTGATTTTCCGGAAGCTATCTCCATTAAGAGGCGAGCAGTGGCGTCAGTGGTGAGCTTGTTTCTGTTTTCCCCATTGGGACCGCGGGAAACTTTTTCACGGCCATACGCGTCTTCGCAAAACGTCTTCTGGTTCGTATTGATATTTGTGTAGCCCAACGACGAGAAGTAACGATTGACAGCATCGCGCCGGTATTGCCATTCCTTCATTTCCTCGGGAGGCAGCTCGTAGCCGCTCGTCGCATGCGAAAGCACGTCAACAACGTATTGCGTTGCTTCGTTTGACGAATCGACGATCATATCTTTTAACGCACGGCGGAGCTCAGCCGTATCTTCGATCTTCTTGTCTTCAAGCCATCGATGGGCAGCCGCGAGGAAAAATAGTTTCACTACGCTGGCCGGATAAACGCGCTCATTGCCCCGAAAACTCGCGGTGACGGGATGCTGAGCGTCGCGCAAATCGATCAACGTGAACGAGAGTTGCTTTTCTTCGAGCTTCTTGTCGGCAAACTTCGCCAGAGTGGCTTTGGCAACTTCATCAACCAGCGATTGCAAACTTCGCGCGGGAATGAGGTTGGGCGGCGATGATTTTGGTTGCGCCGGAACTGAGGGAATGATGAAACAGAATAAGAGACATAACCTGAAGATCCGCGTCAAGGTGCTACTTTGTTTTCTTTTCATCTTTGGTCGTTTCCATTTAGGTATCCAGGACGAAACGTTGGTTGACATTCTTTCTAAAGAGAAGTTCTGGCTGGGTCACCCGGCTTCTCCTTCGAGATCGTAATCAAGTTGTGTCAAACGTTCATATCGATTATAAGGCACGACAATGAAAAACGGGGAAAACGTATCCGAAGAAGGTTTAGTCCGAGGCATCCGCCGCTGGGACCTCGTGGGCGTCGTAATCAATAGCGTGATCGGGGCGGGGATTTTCGTTCTGCCGGCCAGATCTTTTAAGCTCATCGACAGCTACAGTCTCATCGCCATCATCATCTGCGCTCTCGTCATTGTTCTGATAATTCTTTGCTTCACTGAAGTGAGCAGCCGGTTTACCGAAACCGGTGGCCCTTATCTTTACGCTCGAACTGCATTTGGCCCGGCGATTGGATTTCAAGTCGGCTGGATGAACTGGCTGGCGAGAATCAGCGCGTATGCGACTAACTGTAACCTGCTCGTCGTGTACCTGAGTTTCTTTTGGCCGGCTGGAGGCTCGGGAATCAGACGGGCTGCGGTGATCACTGTCCTCACACTGATCCTGACAGTGATAAATTACCTCGGCGTCAGAGATGCGGCCGTTACCAGCAACTTCTTCATGGTCGCCAAACTCCTCCCGATGATTTTGTTCATAGCTACTGGTCTATTCTTCTTGACGCCCGAAAACTTTAGTCTCGGCGTCGCTCCTTCATACGGTTCCTTTTCCACGGCAGTGCTGTTGCTGGTCTACGCCTTTACGGGTTTTGAGAATGCGACTGTGCCGACCGGTGAGATCGTAAATCCTCGGCGAAACTTGCCCATCGCAATTCTGATCGCCATCGCAATCGTCACAGTGATTTACATTTTGATTCAGGCAGTTTCGATTGGAACGTTGCCAAATCTGGGAGGCACTGAGCGGCCCCTTGCGGACGCGGCAGCAATTTTCCTGGGTCCTATCGGCGCTTCAATAATCGCCGCTGGTGCGATTACGTCGATTATCGGCAATCTAAACGTCAACCTGCTCACCTCACCGCGAATTCCCTTTGCGATGTCTACGCGGGGTGAACTACCGAAGATTCTCTCCGCGGTACACAGAAAATTTCGGACGCCTCATGTTGCCATCGTCTTGTCGGGGATACTGATGCTGGCGTTAACACTTTCGAGTTCGCTAATTTACGCACTCACAGTCAGCACGATCGCGCGGCTTCTGGCATACGCTGCCACTTGCATCGCGCTTCCTACGCTGCGACATAAACGCGATGCACCACCAGCGCATTTCACGATACCGGGCGGAACTATAATCAGCGTGGTGGCGGTATTGCTTTCTATCTGGTTACTTTCCAATAGCACATTCTACGAGGCCCGTGATTCAGCCATCGCGATGGCTGCAGGCATCGTGATTTACCTCATCTTCCGAACACTAAATCGCAAGCGTGCGCTCAGCGCCGACTAAGAGTTTTTTTGCGCGCGCGTTATCTCCGTCGCTGTCTCACTCGCCTTACAGTTCGGAGTTGTTCGATTCGGTCAACAACGGCATCCGTCAAAGTTTCCATTTCCTCGGCGTTGTAGTTTGCCGCACGAAAAGCGTCTCGGATTTGACCTTTGCCTAAACGCGACAGCCAACCACCAAGCCATCGCGCTTGCGCTATGGTGATGTCGTCAAAAATCTTCTTCTTCTTGCCGCTGTAACGAAACTTTACGAAGTTGCCCTCAACGCCTTCGACAAACTTTGCTTTCTCATAGTCTTCCGGGTTGTTTCTACTTCGAGTGATGTTCCAAATAAGTGGTAAACCTCCACCCGTCTTCCCGAAGGTTGCACCAAGATCGCTGACCACGTAGCGCAGCCGGTTCGTTCCCTTCACTTGAATGATTTCGTTATTGGAATCTTTAATGTCCCAATTTTCGAGGAACAACATCATTATCTTGAGACCCTGAAATTCGCGTCTGCCTCGGAATGGATTCTGCTCCCACTTCCATTCATCGAAACGCTTTTCGCTCGCCGGCCGACCTTCAAGCCGGACGTCTTCGAAAGTTCCTTTTCCCGGGATGGTCAGACGCGGAACGAGGTAATTGATCTCGGTTTCAAATCCAGCCGCCCACAGCAACCGAACCGCCGCAACCTCCGACTGAGACTCCTTGCTGACCTTCGCGACCCACTCGCGCCCAGCGCCATCGCGGATCCGGTACTTCGTTCCCGAATAACCACCCTTGTCCTCTTCGAGAAAAGTGATGCTGCTCAGATCAGGCTTCATCGCCTCACCGCCTGGGCCGAGAAAGAGATCGCGCGATTGAATATTGCCTGGCGCACTCCACAAGACGGGCACGCCTCGCGGAACCTTCTTTGTTTTCTGAGCCTCAGCAGAAGAGTGTTGGACCAGAAGCAGCACCAGGACGGCAATGAACTGCATCAGACGCGGTTTTTGTTTGGGCATATAACGGCTCCGTTCAGGATTGAATAGATCACCGCGCTGTTTGGATTTTGAGGGAAAACCCGAGCGGCAATTCGGTTTTATCGACGGGGGCTTATTGATCATCGAATCTTAACGCTATCTCGCGGCGCTCGCAAACATGCCTGTCAGAGTGGCTGTACCAGATGGTATTAGGTTGAGCGAGATGGTTATATCGGTTTACGCGCGAAGCCGTTGAAAACGGTTCAAAGCGATATCTTAAGGAAAGCATACGCGCGTGATGTATCATTGCTGTTCCAGTCCAGACAGGAGCACGGTAGACACCTGAGCACAATCGTCGAAGATCTGCGGACCGTCGTTGGGCACGATAATGTTTTGTCGGAGCCTGACGAGCTTATGGTCTACGAGTGTGACGGATTGCCGCACCACAAACATCGGCCTGGCGCCGTTGTCTTCCCATCCTCAACCGCAGAGACATCTGAAATCATGCGCGTTCTGGCGCGAGCCGGTGTGCCTTTCACGCCGCGCGGGGCCGGAACTGGTTTGTCGGGAGGAGCACTCGCGCTCAACCAGGGCGTCGTCATCGAAATGGCGCGCATGCGGAGGATTCTGAAAGTTGATGAACTCAATCGAACTGCGGTGGTCCAACCCGGCGTAGTCAACCTGCATGTTTCGCGCGCCGTGGCCCATCTGGGATTGCACTACGTTCCCGATCCCTCGAGCCAGCCCACCTGCACCATTGGCGGCAACATCGCCGAAAACGCCGGTGGGATTCACTGCCTGAAGTATGGGACTACAACGGACCATGTGCTTGGCGTGCGCGCGGTGCTGGCAGGAGGCGAAGTGGTAGACCTCGGTGGGGCGGGAACTGAACAACCAGGCTACGATTTGCTCGGCGCCTTCATCGGGTCAGAAGGAACCTTTGGCATTGCAACTGAAGCAACGCTGCGACTAGTGCCAATTCCTCCAGCCGTGCGAACAATGCTCGCGGAGTTTTCGGAAGTAAACCAGGCGAGTCACGCGGTTTCGGCAATCATCGCTTCAGGAGTGATGCCTGCGGCTTTGGAAATGATGGACCACGAGATCATTCGGGCCGTCGAGGCCAGCGTGTTTGCGGCGGGCCTGCCTCTCGACGTAGGCGCGGCGCTGCTGATTGAACTCGATGGGATTGAAGCCGGAATAGACGATGAAGCTGCACGGGTCAGAAGCGTCTGCCTCGAGTATGGGGCGCGTAGCTGCCGTTCCGCGCGAGACGAGAACGAGCGGAAAAAACTTTGGGCCGCGCGGAAAGGCGCGTTTGGAGCGATTGGTCGCATTTCTCCCGATTCGATGATTCAGGACGCGGTGGTGCCGCGCTCGCGTCTACCCGAAGTGCTTGACGCCGCCTACCAGATTGCATCGAAGTATCAACTCCGAATTGCGAACGTCTTTCACGCCGGTGACGGAAATCTTCATCCATTAATTTGTTTTGACTCGCGTTCCGCGGTTGAAGTTCACAATGTGAAGGAAGCCGGCCGAGAACTAATGGAAACCTGCGTGCGCGCAGGCGGCAGCATTACAGGTGAACATGGCGTGGGCTTCGACAAGCGCGAACTTTTATCTTTGATATTTTCCGCTGCGGATATGGACGCGATGTTGCGCGTGCGCGCCGCCTTTGATCCCGCGGGCCTTTGTAACCCCGGTAAGATCATCCCAATGCTCCGGGGTTGTGGCGAAGCGCGTGCTGTCGCATTGGAGGGACCTGATACGACAAAGGAAGCTGGCGATTTGACGGGCGCGCTGGCGTCCCGCCCGCAATTGGATTTGCCAACACCGCCTGCGTTAGCGGGCGGGCCATTCGGAAACGCACCCTCACAGAAAGCCGCTAGCCCTGTTCCGTCTTTTAATGCAGACAGTGCCGCGAATCTGCTGTCAAACATCATCGGCGCGTCAAACGTTTCCACAGTTCAGCTTCATTCCAATCTTGCGTCAGCGCTTAACGTTTTTCCTGGTTCAATCGACGAAGTCTGCGACATTATGAAACTCGCGTCGAGCGAAGGGTGGACCGTGATTCCGGCTGGCGCGGCGATGTGGCTTGACGCCGGTAACCCCTTGAAACGAGTTAACATCGTCGTCAGCACGCGACGACTGAATCGAATCATTGAGCACGAACCGGCCGACCTGGTGGCCGTCGCACAAGCGGGGGTCACACTGGGAGATCTTAATGCCGCGCTCTCCGAGAAAGGCCAATGGTTGCCGATCGATCCGCCGGATGAGAGAGACAAGAGTAGCGCAACCATTGGCGGCATAGTCGCTACAGGTCTGGCCGGCGCGCAACAATACGGCTATGGTCCCCCGCGCAGACATGTGATTGGCATGAGAGTGGTAATGGCGGACGGCAGTTTGATCAAAGCCGGTGGGCGTGTGGTGAAGAACGTCGCCGGATACGACCTCTGCAAACTCTTCACTGGCAGCTATGGCACTCTCGGGATCATCGTCGAAGTAAATTTCAAACTGCGACCGCTTCCTGCTGAAACGATAACAGTAATAGCGCATGGTTCGCGGGATGATCTTTTGGCGAGTGCGCAACAAATAATTGCTGCCCCCCTCTTCCCCGTTGCAGTGGAGCTTCTTTCGCCCGCGCTGGCGAGGGCGAATAATTGGTCAGACAACAACGACCATATCCTGCTCGTCCGATTCGCAGGGTCTGAAAGCGCGGTGACGCAACAAGGGAACGGCGCCAAAGAATTGCTGGGCGCGAAACAAACCCTAACAGCAACGCAGCCTAACGACTCGGAAATATGGAGGTCGCTGGCCACTGTGCCGCTGCATCCCGCCAATGATCTGGTTTGGAGGGTTGGTTTGCGTCCGGGCGACCTCGCGCTCTTTCTCAATCAACTTAGCGCTGCAAAGGTCCGCGAGCCCATGTGGCACGCCGGTATCGGGGATGGCCGCGTTCGTGTTGTAGAACGCTCGCGGCAAACGGATAATGAACCTGTTAACTTTCAGAACGAAACTGTCGCGCGACTTCAAGATCTTGCGACCGCTGCAACGCAGTTGGGCGGATCATTAATTATCGAAAAAGCACCGGCTGGATTAGAAACTCTTTCAGAGGCCTGGCGCGATCTGGGCGGCGCGAGCGAACTAATGCGCCGAGTGAAAAACGAACTGGATCCGGCGAAGATTTTCTCGCCAGGGCGGTTTGCTTTTGAAAACGAAAATCACATTGGCTCGATCAATTCGTAACGACGTTTCCAATCAGCAAGAAACACACAGCGAGAATCAACTATGAGACTAACAATGCTTCTTCGGCGTCACACTCCTTCATTTGTTATCGCACTGGCGCTGCTGATTTCACCCTTTGGCTCCCTAAATCAGCGTTTGGCTAACGCCGCTTCTCGTGAACCGGTACGCGCTCCGCGTGGCATCGTCGCTTCTACAAATGTGATTGCTTCACAAGTCGGCGTAGACATCATGAAACAGGGTGGCAACGCTGTTGACGCAGCCATCGCGGTGGCGTTTGCGCTGGCGGTTACCCATCCGGCGGCCGGCAACCTCGGCGGCGGAGGGTTCATGATGATCCGGCTGAAGAATGGAAAGACTACGGCGATTGACTATCGTGAAATGGCGCCGGCTGCGGCAACGCGTAACATTTATCTGGATAAGGACGGTAACCTGATCGAGGGCGAAGGCGGTTCACTGGTTGGCTATCGAGCCGCAGGCGTGCCGGGAACAGTGCGCGGTATGGCGCTCGCGCTTCAGAAATACGGTTCTGGAAAGTTTCAGTGGCCGCAACTTGTAATGCCGGCTGATGCGACTGGCTCGCGATGGTTTCGTAGTGAACCGTGCCCTGGCGCGTTCCCTGCGCGGCAGCAGCGACTATCTTTCCCAGTATCCGGAAACAAAGCGCATCTATTTGAACAACGGAAAGTATTACAACGAAGGCGATCTCTTCCGCCAACCTGATTTAGCCGCAACGTTTGCCAGGTTATACAAATCCGGACCAAACGAATTCTACGGCGGCCAGACAGCTCGACTGATCGTCGATGACATGAAGCGAAATAATGGCTTAATCACACTGACCGATATGGCGGGGTATGAAGCAAAGGAACGCGAGCCCGTGCGTGGAAAGTATCGCGGGTATGAAATCATTTCCATGCCACCACCTTCCTCGGGAGGCGCTGTTCTCATTCAAATGCTCAACATCCTGGAAGGTTATGACCTCGGCAAGATGGAGCCATCCTCGTCTGAACGCTACCACCTGATGACTGAAGCGATGCGCCGAGCGTTTGCCGACCGGGCTGAGTTTATGGGAGACACGGATTTCGTCAAGGTGCCAGTCGCCGGATTAATCAATAAGTCGTATGCGACGAAACTCCGCAGTACGATAAGTCTTCAGAAGGCTTCGTCGAGCGTGGAGATTCACGCCGGACAGCCTCCGGGCCATGAGTCGGAAGACACCACCCACTTCACGGTGGTTGATTCGCAGGGCAACGCAGTGGCTAATACATACACGCTAAACAACTCCTACGGGTCTGCCGCCACTGCAAAAGGAACCGGCATTATTTTGAACGACGAGATGGACGACTTCGCCGCAAAGCCGGGCACGCCAAACATGTACGGCCTGATTCAGGGAGAGCGGAATGCAGTCGCGCCCCGCAAGCGTCCCCTCTCGGCTATGACGCCCACCTTCGTCCTGCGCAAGGACGGCAGTCTTTGGTTTACCGTCGGCAGTCCCGGTGGTCCGACGATCATCAACACTGCCTTCTGCGTAATCACTAATGTCGTGGACTACGGCATGAACATTCAGCAGGCGATCGATTTCCCTCGCATCCATCATCAATGGTTGCCGGATGAGCTTGTGTTCGAACCATATGGATTGTCCGGCGACACGCAGAAGGCGCTTCAGTCGATGGGACACAAGCTCTCCAGACCGCGTTACCTCGGAGATGCCGAAGGAATAATGATTGAAGAGAAAACGGGAGTGCGGCTGGGCGCGACTGACCCGCGCAGAAGCGACGGTCCGGCAGTCGGGTATTAAGACTTAGAAATGCAACCAGCTAATCCCAGATTTGAGATCTTCGTTGATTTGAAGCTCTCAGATCTGATTCGGGCGAATCTTTGGTTCGCGTACAGCCAGCGGGCAATGAAGTTTGGCTTAGTAATGGCTTGTTTGGTTCTTCCGATGTCTGCATCAATGCCGCTCTGGGCCAATGTTCCTGCCTGGCACCCATTAGTTCCGCTGGGATTGGTTCTTTTCTATGCATTCACGCCGCTCTGGATCATCTACGAGACGAAGCGAAACTTTGAATCGTTAAAAGACTTTCAGAAAAACGTGCAATATGTTTTCGGCGATGATGGCTTTGAAGCCAACGATGGAAAGTCGTCATCAGTTATTAGCTGGGAAAGTATTCAAAAAGCAGTTGAATCCGGACAAAGTTTCAATCTCTTCGTCAGCCGAAAGCTCTTTATTGTGATTCCGCGGAGATGTTTGAAAACACGTGATGACGTATCGAATTTTAGAACAATTTTACTAGCGGCCCTCGGCGACAAAGCTTCGCTGAAAACTAACTAATGCCATCCGCGGAACCCATCTTGGCTGAAACTTCATTTCAACTTAAACACGCTCTGGCCAGCGAAGAGCAGAAACTTCTCGCGTGCATTCACTGCGGGTTGTGTCTCGAAGCCTGCCCAACCTACACCATCACCGGCGACGAAAACGATGGACCGCGCGGGCGTCTATATCTTATGCGCGCCGTCGGTGAAGGCCGGCTCCGAAACGACTCCCGCAGCTTTGAACGACATATCGATCGGTGCCTCGGCTGTCGCGCCTGCGAACAGGTGTGCCCGGCCGGAGTTGAATATGGACAACTGCTCGAGGCCGCGCGCGGCGAACTATTTACCTCGGCGAAAACTCGTGGTTTCAGTTATTCGATCCTGCGTTTGCTCCTGAAACATGTCTGGTTGCAACCGTCGCGCTTAAGATTTGGGTTTGCAATGGCGCGCCTTTTCCGTGACGCGGGCCTGCCGCGAATATTGTTGAAGTCAGGCGCAGCGAAGTTACTGCCGCGGCGAATTCAGTTTAGCTTGGCGCTCCTGGAAAGTTCCGCTGCGAAGTTGTCCACTCCATCGAGATCAGCGTACACACCAGCTTTGTCAGAACCACCTGCGTCAGCGGGTGGCTCCAGCCGACCCACGCCCACAATGCTGTTCACCGGATGCGTGGGCGAAGGACTCTTCGCACGGGTGAATCGAGCGACTACTCGCGTACTCGAAGTGAACGGTTGTGCGGTCGAAGCTCCGGGCGACCAGGTTTGCTGCGGCGCGCTTCACGCTCACGCCGGAGATTTAGACGGTGCGCGCAAACTCGCGCGCAGGAACATCGCAGCGTTCCAGGCTGCGGGAGCAACGGCGGCTATTGTTACCAACGCCGGTGGCTGTGGCGCGATGCTCGCTTCCTATGGACACCTGCTTTCGGATGATGCCTCATGCGCCGACGACGCCCAAATGTTTAGCGCGCGCGTCCGTGATGTAAGTCAGCACCTGCAAACCGTGGGAATGAAAAGGGGCGCCGGCGAGACAACAAAAGTGACCTACGATTCGTCGTGTCACCTGCTATACGGCCAGCATGCGGGCGAGGCCCCGCTTGAAATGCTAAGAGGAAACTCACAGCTCAACTTCGCGCGCCTCGATGGTTCGGAGCGATGCTGTGGCGGTGCAGGCATCTACAACATTCTCGAGCCAGAGCTGTCTGGCGAAGTCTTGAAAGAAAAGCTGGCAAACGTTGAAAGGACTGGAGCGAAGATTCTAGCTACCGGGAACCCCGGCTGCCAGATGCAGATTGGCGCCGGCGCCCTTCTTGCGGGAATGGATCTAACGGTTTGTCATCCAGTGGAGCTGCTGGACGAAGCTTACGCACGGGCCGGGATATACGAAGCAAGTGATAAGTGAAAAGTGATGAGTGAAAAGTGATGAGTGATGAGTCAGAAGTTGGGAATCCCGAGTGTTTACGTCACGACTGACGAGCCTTTACGTCAGGACTGACGAGTGATTGCTTCACGACTGACGACTCTTGACTGGAGACTCATGACTCATCACTCATTACTCATCACTTTTCACCTTTCACTCTTCACTTCTCTCATACGCTATCTGGCCGCCGACCAACGTCAACGCAACTTCATTTCTCGAGTTGAGCGCAACCAAATCAGCGCGCTTCCCTTTTTCAATCGTCCCGCAATCGCCGTCCAGTCCCAATAACCTCGCCGGATTTGTTGCGGCCATCCGCGCGAGATCAACCTCCGAAACATCAAGCGAGCCGAGAAGGCGCACCGCGTCGAGCATGGTAATCACTGAACCGGCAATACTCCCGTGCGCGTTGCTCGTCCGGCCGTCTTTCACTGATATCGTTTCGCCCCAAATCTGGTAGTCCCCATCGCCACGTCCCGCAGCTGCGATCGAGTCGCTGATCAACGTCAAACGGTTTGCACCTTTCAGTTTGCAAAGAAGACGAAGCATCTGGCGATCAAGATGAATGCCATCGGCAATCACATCGCAGGTGACTTCGTCCCGCGCGAGACCCCAGGCGACAGGGCCGGGTGCGCGATGGTGTAGTGGGGCCATCGCGTTCATGAAGTGCGTCATGTGGCGCCCACCCGCCGCGAAAACCTCCTCGAGCAAGTCAAAACTCGCTCGCGTGTGCCCGACTGAAACAACCCAGCCACGACGCGTCAACTCGCGCACCAGCTCAACGCCTCCTTCAATCTCCGGCGCCACAGTAATCATTTTCACCGCATTCACTGCAGATGGAAGCGGCAACTCAGCAAGATCATCCGGCCCTGAGTAGGTCTTGAAAAAATCAGTATGAAGCGCTCCACACTGAGCTGAGTTAACAAAAGGACCCTCATAATGGATCCCAAGCACGCGTGCGCCCCGCTCAGAACTTTCGAGGTGCATTGCGGTCGAAATCGCCGCAACCGCACGCGCGTAGTCAGTATCCGGGCCCGGCACAAGCGTCGGCAACCAGCCGGTTACACCCTGAGTGGCCAGAAACTGTGATACATGGTCCAGGTTCTGCGCATCAGCGTTCATGGTATCCACGCCGACGGCGCCGTGAATATGAACGTCGATAAACCCCGGATAAAACGTGAGGCCTTCGAGGTTTAATGCCGAAGAATCCTCACGGGCGGGCGCGTCGGAAACGTCTTCAGTAGGTGTGCCGAAGTTGTCAGTGACGGTACTGATGTTCCCCTCCTCGATGAGAATATCGGCGCGCTCGCATAAGCGATCAGGCAACACGGCGCGGACGTTGCGAAGTAGCATTGATCTGGTCAATCCGATCTCTGTCTCGTTTAGCCGTTTAACGAAAGATTTGAACTCCATTGAGGCGAATGCCCGCGGACGTTCTCACGTCGCGGGCATTCGCTTTAGAAACAACGCATGGAGACTTAGAAACTAACCTTGGCTCCAAACTGCATTGTGCGCGGATCGCGGAAGGTGCCGATTTGACCAAACGAAGTGCTGGTCACATTGGTGCTGATAAAGCTGCGGTAGTTCACTTTGTTGAACAAGTTGAAGACCTCAGCTCGAAGCTGAACGCGGACGCTTTCGCCGTACCTGATATTCTTGGACATCGTAAAGTCCACGCGCTTGGTTGGTGGACCATTGATGATGCCTCGCTGTGCATTGCCCACCGTGTTCGGTAGACCAACCGCGGACTGCGAAGGGTTAGTCTGGAAACAATTGATCGTCACCCATTGGATTCCATGGGGGGCGTTGTCGTTGGGGTCACACAAAAGGTTTGGTCTGGCAGCGGGATTAGCGTTGATAAGCGCCAAACCGGCCGCGTCAAAGTTTGATGTGGTCGCAGTAAAGGGCAGGCCCGAATTGTAAGAAACGATGCCCGACGCCTGCCAACCACCCAACACTTTGCCGGCGAATCCTCGTTGAGTCCGGAAGAATGGCAATTCGTAAGCATAGTTGACATTCAATATATGGCGGCGATCCAGCGAAGCTCGCTGCCACTCACTCACGATGTCATACGGATTCTGCGGAGAGTTTGAGCGGTCGCTCGGGTTGTTGGTCAGATTCTTCGACCACGTATAAGCCAGTTTCACATAAGACGTGCCTGTGAAACGACGCTCGCCCGAAACCTGCAAGCTGTGATAGTTGGAATCATATCGCGGCTGGACCAGGGCGATTGAGCGATAACCTTTGTATGGACGAAGCTGATCAAGGATCAGGTGATCCGAGGCAGCACCATTCGGGTTCCCTACTGTCGCGCCGGTGGCGCCGCTATTGCGGAAGGTGTAACCGGCAGGCTGGCATTGGACCAGCGTTGGCGCCGGGGTTTGCGCGTAATATGCAGTGTTCACCGCACACAACGAATTCAATGCCTTACCCGGCGGCAGATCATTTATTTCGGTTAGACCGATCAAGTGGACTCCCTTGGAACCGTAATAACCGACCGAGACTACTGTCTTGGCCTGCAGCTGGTGCTGCACATTGAGCGACCAGTGTTGCATGTAGGGCGTGTGCCAATCGGTGTCGACGCCGCGTAGATTTTGCAAACCTGTGGGCACCGAGAAGCCGGCCACAGGATTGTCCAGGCTGGTAGCCGTTTGCGCGGTCACTGTTTCCTGATAGGGCGGGTTTGTTCCAATTTGCGTCAGGTAGAATCCGTTCAGCACCTGCTCGTGGTAAATGCCATAGCCGGCGCGGATTGACGTCATACCCTTACCAAACGGATCCCACGCCACGCCGAAACGCGGGGCGAAATCGGTTTTGCCAACATCGATCACTTTTTCACCATAGGGAGAAACCGTTGGCCGGCAATTGATCTGCGGCGGACCGTTAGTGAAATTCTGCGAGTTGACGATTATTCCATTACAGTAATTTCCCTGCGGTACGCCGGCAGCCACTACGCGAACACCAGCTCCGGTAACCTGAGGCGCCTCCGCCGGGTTGTACAGTGCCGGAACAAAATTGGACAAGCGCCCATTTTTGTCGGACGGGGCTGGGAAATAAGAATAGCGAACGCCGTAATACAAGGTCAGATTCGATCGCATGCGCCATTCGTCCTGGGCAAATGCTTCAAAAGTTTTTTGTCGCAAGTCTGCCGTGTAGTCAAAATGCGCCTGGGTAAACCCGGCTGAAGATACGTTTCCAACCAGGAAGCTGGCCCAACGTTGCCGATTCTGGTTCAGGGCAATATTCGCAACTCCGGGAGCAACCGCGCTGCCAAAAATCGTGAAATTGCCTTCGTTCACACCCGCGAGAGCATTCTCATTTTTGCGGTAAATCGAATATACGGCGCCAAACTTTGCCGTGTGACTACCGAAAATCCGCGCGATGCTCCCATTGAAATTGTGCTTATAGGAGAAGTTGTCGTAGGGGCCGAAACTGCCGAGCCCGGTAAATCCATTACCGCTGAGCGATGGTATACGGTCACGCGTGCTCTCGAACGGCAATGCGACGGGAACCTGGGTATTGGTCAACGCCAGCAAGCCCACATTCGAACTCAGAATGGCGCCATAGCCATATGCGTAGCGTCCTTCGATAATCGTTTGCGGACTGACTACGTAAGTTGTCTGCAGCGTATGAGTCTTACCAGGCGAGTTGGTGGAAGTTGTTGAAACTCCCGGCAAACCGGTGCCGCTTGAAAATAGCGAGTTTGCATCGATCGTGGGAATGTTGTCGTGCTGGTAACGATAATATCCTGACCAATCCGAGCTGAAGGTATGGTCTACCTTGATGATCTCCTGGCGGAAGTCCGCGACGTTTGGAAAAGAAACAATCGTGTTATATGGGGCAGCCGCGGTTCCGGCATTCGGAAGCGGCAACTTGTTGTAAACGCCGGCGACATAGGCAGCCGCCGCGGGGCTACGACGAGCGTTAGGAATCGGTGCGCCTGCCGGCAGGATATTCGCGCCGGTACACGTTTCACCTAAGTACGCACGATTGATACAGACATCAACCGGAAACACTCCGAGGCGTAAAGAAGCATCCGGAATGGTGACGGTGGAAGGAGCCGTAAAGCGTCTGTCTTTGCGGAATTCCTGAGAATAAAAGAAGAAGGTTTTTTCCAGTCGCTTCGTCGAAGGGCCGCCCTCGCCAAAAGCGGGAATGATAACTGGTCCACTAAGAGTCCATCCCCAATTGTTGTATCGAAACGGTCGCCGCTTCGCTTTGCCGTCAGTGTCTCTGCCGAAGACGGGATTGGTGCTGCTATTAATTAGCACGTCATTGGCATTGAAGGCTTCATTACGAATGAACTCGAAGATGCTCCCATGAAACTTGTTGCCGCCGGAGCGGGTCACAATGTTGACCTGTCCGCCACCGCTGCGGCCGGACTCGGCGGGGAAAAGACTCTGCAGCACGCGAAACTCACCGATTGAGTCGATGCTGGGATAAGCCTGGATCGTGATGTTCGACCCGCGGTCCGTGATATCAGCGCCGTCGACGGTGAACGTGTTTTGGCTGGAGCGCGCACCGTTCACACCAATCGACTGCGTTACTACCGTGCCCGTGTCCGGGTTAGTGGTGCCGACGTAGATTTGGTCATTCAGATCATTGGAAACTCCAGGAGCGAGCGTGACGAGTTGGACCCAATTCCGATTGTTGAGCGATAGTTCGCGCGCCTGATCTCCGGCGATCACATTGGAGACTGTCGGCGTGGTTAGCTCGACCGCAACGGGATCGGATTCAACTGTTACGACCTCCGCGATATTACCGGGCTCGAGGGTGACGTTTACCGGCTGACGTTCGCCCACATCGAGCTTAAGATTACTGGCGACGTGTTTCTTGAAGCTAGGCGCCTCAACCGCCACGTCGTAAGTTCCGGGCGTCAGATTTGGGACCGAAAATTCTCCGTCATCGTTCGTCTGAACTGTGCGCGATACTACTTTCTTCTCGGCGTCTGTGATGATCACGGTCGCGTTCGCCACGGCGGCGCCGTTCGCATCTTTAACAGAACCGACGATACTGCCGGTAACCTCTTGCCCAAAAGCAAGGCCGCTCAGGCAAAGTAAGAGAATCGCAGACAGGGATAGAAGTCGCAGGGGGTTGCTGAAGTGCTTCATGGAGTTCCTCTCGTTCCTTTTTCAGAAATGTCGCTTTAGTCGGAAATGAAAACTGAAGTGGTCGTAATGCCTACGGAGAATTACACTTATACACCTGCTCCGCACGTGAAACAAGGTTTTTTTGCCCCATTAAGAGATAAACATTGCGCTTCACCGCGCAGAGTTTACTTAATTAGGGCGAACGCCAAATGCGCTTCGCCGCACTCGCTCAAGATACTTGCCTTCCGGGTTGAGTTCGCTCGTCCTGGTCGTAAAATCGTAAGAGAAAAGAATGATGCCGTCTGAGCCGAGTTTACGCGCGACCTCAATCTTTTCGATCGTAGATTCCGAGGGAATGCGATAGGCGCCTATTCCGGCCCAGACGCGTCGTCCAGCCGCATGCGCGCTGGTGGAGGCAATCTCGATCTGCTTTTGAAAAACGGCCGTGTCGGTTGAATAAGCCATGGGGCAAACTACGTCAAGTATCCCCATCGAAAGCCAGCGACGCCAATCCTGAAACCGGCGATCGTAGGCATTTTCATGATTGGCAAACACTGACGCCGACACTGTTAGTTGCGGTTTACGCTTTTTAACCTCGCGATAGATGCGCTGCACCAGCATCGTTATCTGCTCGCGCTGAAACTCACTAAACTTGTCCGCATGGATCTCAGCTGCCGCCAGAGCGTTTGACTTAACAGACGCTCTTAACTGACTCCGTTGCTCTGTGGAGAGCTTGGGCTCCAACCATTTGCGAAAATTATCCAGCGACGTGCGGCTGTAGTCAAAATCCGGACTTGCAAGGCGAACATAATCGAAGTGAAGTCCGTCGACCGCATAGTTTTTCAAAACGTCGAGCCATATCTTCAAGAGATGCTCGCGCACTTTTGAATTCGCCGGGCCGGTATACATTCCTTCCAACTCACCGCGGTTGCCGCGGGACCACTCAACAATGCGAGCGCGATAACGCGGATCGCGCGGAGACATCTGGTAGAGCTCGGCGGCTACCGCCCGAGGCACAGCCAGCCACTCAGGGTTTCTGTTGTAGACGTGGTCGGGATTCGCCGGCAGCGTATCAAGGTTTGCGAGCAGACTGGTGTTGAGCCAGGCATGGACTTCCAATCCATGTTTCTTTGCCTCAGTCAGAGTTACGGCCAACGGATCGAAGTCCGCAGGTTGGTCCTTTAATTCCGGTGCGCGGGGTTCGCGTTGGGAGCGGTAGTAAGCATCGCCCCGTCCCCGCACCTGCACGATGAGGGTGTTGAAACCATTGTCCTTCGCCGATTGGACCATGGCACGAATCTTTTCTGGCGAGGTAAGCGTAGTGCGCACCACCCACAGCGCGCGCACTTCGCTGCTGCGGCTCAACGACGCCGGTTGCGGGGATGCGGATTGCGCTTCGACAAGAACCGAAGAGATAACAATCAGTCCGATGATTAGGACAATTTTTCGATCCGGAAAATTTAATATGTCGGCATCTCTCGCATCAGGCCACTGCAGTGTCGCCGGGTAAAAACAGCAGGGGCGGCGTGCGTCGAATTTCCGCCCTGCTGTTGGGGTTAATAACCGGTTCAGTATTGATAGCGCACCGACAATTGGATATTTCGCGGTATGTAGGTGCTATTAAACCCTGTAATCTGTCCGAATGCCGTGCTGGTTACATCGGGATTCGGGAAACCGAGCTGGACCATATTGAAGGCATTAAAAAGGTCAGCCCTCAGGTTCAATCGATGGCCCTCGTTAAAGGGCATCCGGAAGACCCGGTAGATTCCAAAGTCCACTCTCTTAAGCGAATCGGCGATGAAGGTGTTGCGTCCAACGATGCAGCAGCCATAGTCGTTTACGGTCGGACGCCGAAATGCCGAGGCGGGTAACAGAGTTCTCGATGTCGCCGGATCGTCGATGTGTCTACCAAGGATCGACGGGTCAAGAATGACCGGACGCGCTTCGATGAATCCATCGAAGTTGATGTCGTCGAATCCTGTGCTGGTGATCGTAAACGGTGTTCCAGAAGCCAGTTTGACTACGGTCGCGATGGTCCAATCCTCGAAGATACGATTAAGCCTTAACCCCCCGGAGTCGAACCATCCGCCCTTTGCGAACCTGGGAATCGTGTAGGTACCGAGCAGCGTGAACCGGTGCGGCGTATGGAAGCGAGAGAGGCCGCGTGAATCTCGCGTGCGGTTACCTGTCTGATTCGTATCGCCGGCGCCGACGGCCGTGGCCTCGGAGGTCGTGTCAATTGATTTACTCCAGGTGTATGTCGCCTGGAAGGACAGATTGTGACTAAGTTTCTTGTTCCACTCGGCCTGGAGACCGTGGTAGTAGCTCCAGGAGCCGTTGTACATGATCAGGTTAGTCGTATAGCGACCATCCGGACGGCGCTCGTTAGTGCGCGGGACGCGAACGCTGTACTCCAAGGCCCCGATGGGAACTACCACGGGACACTGAGCAGTCAGTGTGGTCGCCGTCGTACCCGCGCATTGTGAGTTAGCCGCGAGCCGAATGACCTGCCCCCGCAACGCGACAGGATTGTTCGGATGATTTGCTACCAGCACACCATTTACCGGATCGTGAACGGGAAGGTTGCCCTGAGCGAAACGCAGAAGCCCAATCCCTCGGTTTCCGGTGTACGACAGTCGCAGGGCGGATCGCAAAGGCAGCGTGCGCTCGTAGGTCAGATTCCACTGCTGCGTGTAAGGCATTTCGAGCTCGGGATCCGGAATCGCTATGCTGTGCCTGGTGGCCTGTGGTCCAGCGACAAATACGAAACCGTTGGTAGGGTCAGAAAGATTCGTCGGGCTGAAGAGGCTGGTCGCCGGGCTGGCCATGTTATAGAAGAGCGAGAGCGGCGGATTGAAGCGAACCCCTGCCGCCTGTTGCGAGAAGAACGATTGGAAAAGACGGCCATGGTAGAGGCCGTAACCCGCACGGATCGAAGAATCGCCGGGCGCACCAAATAGCCGGCCCAGGAAACCGCCCGAAAAACTGGGGCTCCAGGCGAAGCCTACTCGAGGCTCATAATTGTTTTTGTCATCTTCAAAACCGTAGTCGACGCGGTTCGCGGCCTCCTTCGGCACCGCGACGTATTCGTACCGCAATCCCAGGTTAAGAGTTAGATTGGGCCGAACCCGCCAGTTGTCTTCCACATAGAAATTCGATTCATTTATCCGGTTTTCAAGGAAGAAAGGGCCGTAGCCTTTCTGAAAATTGTTAATGCACCCATTCAGGAAGGCGTTGTAAGAAGTGACGTAGTTTACGCCATTACAAGTTGCGCCAAAATTCCAAAAACCGCGCGACGTGTTATCCGCAAAATCGTCGAGCTTCTGGCGTCGAATGTCCGTACCCATTTTCAAAAAGTGGGAACTGGCAACATAAGACAAGTTGTAAACGAACTGGTTATCGTTTTGATAGCGCTGAATAGGAAAGGCTGCGGCGTTGCCGATGATCGCTCCGGAGACGGGACTGCCGACGAACCGAATCACGGGCGTGTCGTTGCCGTCAAGAATCGCCGCGATCGTGGTGCGCAGGCCCAGTCCATAACGAAACTCTCCGACCACACTCTGATTGAATAAATGCGTCCAGGTGATGCCGATGTTCTGCTGCTTGTTATTTTGGACCACCTGTTCCCCGGCAATCACATCCGAGGGAATAAATCGCTGTCGAGTGTATTGCCAACGCGCGAAGACGTTGTCGGCTGGCCGGGGATTCCAATCGAAGCGTCCTGAATAATCACGAGCGGGCGAAGCCAGATTTTGCTGACCCACAAATGTTCGATTACTGCGTGGATCATTAGGCACTAGTTCTGCGGGATAGCGATCAATCACGGACTGGATAAAAGCCCGGTTCGCGGGTGTGTTGTTCGCTGGAGTTTGCAGAAACCAATTGGCGGGATTCCGTTCACTCGGCAAAAACAGATCTCGGGTGAACACTTGAGCGCCGGTTGATTCGGTGTGGTCCAAACTGACAAATCCAAAAAGCCTGTTCTGGACGATTGGAAATCCCGAAGTGAAGCCAAACTGATTCCTTCTGTTTACAGGCTTCTTGCCCGCATGCGAGAAAAAGCTGTTGCGCGCATTTAGAAAGCTATTATTGTGATAAAGGTAAACATCACCGTGAAGAGCGTTAGTGCCCGACTTCGTTTGTACCAGAACTACCGCGCCGTAACCACGACCAAACTCTGCCGTGAAGTTATTGGTGATGACTTGAAATTCTTTGATGGTGGATAGCGAGGCGCCCTGCCTATTCTGATTCTCCGAGGAGTCATCATTGTTCACACCATTGATCTGGAATGTAGCGCCGCGCGTGCCGGTGCCGTTGAAATTAATCGACGAGCCAGACGAGAGAGTGGGGTTGTTCTGTCCTGAGGTGGGGTTCTCCTGAAAACCAGAAAACGTTTCCGCCAGAGTGAGAAAGTTGCCTTGGTTGGCTGTGGGTTTGTCCAGAATCTCCTGGCTATTAAGTGAGCCCTTGATCTCCGCGTTAGTCGTATTGATAGGGGCCTGTTCGGCGGTGATGGTGACCGCCGCATTGGCGCCGACCGGACTAAGCTTGAAGTCAATCACCCGCGTCTGGTTCAAAGTGATTTCGACGTTTTCCTGAGCTACTTTGGCAAACCCTGAGCCGGAGGCAGTGACCGTATACCGGCCCAGTGGAAGAAACGCGGCTGAATAAGAGCCATCGCTGTTTGTTACTAAATTGCGCTCCTGGCCCGTCTCAACGTTACGAACAACGATCTCCACTCCGGGAACGACTGCACCAGCCTGATCGGAAACTGTGCCTTGAAGAGTTCCCGTAACCGTCTGCGCGGAAATCGCAACTGAAAGACCAACGGTTGCTACCGCCAAACAAAACAAGCGCAGCGTAAATCTGCCAGAGTGTTTCATGGAATGTGTCCTCTCGCTGTTCAGAAAAATCGTAAAACAGAAATGAAAGCTGAAGGCGTTCGCGTGCCGAAGGGAAACTGAACTTCTCACCCGAGCGCCGGTAGAGAGGGCAAACTAGAGTGGATAGCGTTCCTCTCGCATCCTCAAAATGGCACATTACGGCCCAAACAGAGGTGTACTGATTACAACTCCATTTGGGCGCGCAACGAGAAACTTCTCAGTCAGTGCGCTGGCGTCTCACCTTCCGGATCCAGCCCGCTGCTTTCGAGATTGCAAACCCATGAAGATCGTCGATCCTCCGAGTTTAAGACGGCAACCCTTTAGAAGAGGACCCGGAACCCAAACCTCACTGCTCTGGGCGACTGGTACAAGTATGGCTGCCCGTAACGGATGTCGCTTCGATCAGGTTGCGAAGCTATCCGCGCGTAGATTTGCGGCAACAGCGTTCCGCCGGTTAATCCGTTGGCGTAATTGACCTGGCTTAAACCCAGAGCCGCAGCGTTAACCGGGGCACTGGAGGGGTTCAGCACGGTGTAAATCGCTGTAACCGTTTGTTGATTGAAAAGGTTCAAAAAGTTCACATCGAACGCCGTCGTGATCCGGTTGTCACCACCAAGCCTATAGCGATGGGTTATACCCAAATCCGTCTGAGTATAGACCGGGCTGCGACCCAGATCTCCACGACCCAGAAGTATCTGCGGCGTCACGGTTGATGCGCCATAAATAGTGGTGGTTTGCGGCTGTCCCGAGGTGATCGTTTGGAAGGCTGATATCTCAGTTGAATTGGTTCCTTTCTTGAACCAATCCAGGATGTAGGCTCCGTACATATTGAAAACGTGAGGCCTATCGGTCTGAAGCCTTCCGTTGTCCTTCTCACCTGTGGCGGTAAATCCGATGAACGGTAAATCAAAGGCGCGACTTACACCGGGTGCGAGACGGCCATTAACCAGATGCGGCTCATCCGAGCTGGCCAGTCCGGAATAGTTACCAAACAACCGGCTAAAGGTGTAGTTTGCGTTGAAGTACCAGGAATTCGATAACCGTTTGTCCAAAACGAATTCCAGGCCGTCGTAGCGACGCTGAGGTCTTGTCGACTTCAAGTATCCGAGCGTTTGCAGCGTTTGCAGATGCAGGCCGCTACCAGGGTTGCCGATGATATATGCCTCGCTGCCTGCCGCATTGATGATTCCTGCGTCTTCAACGGCTTCATCGACATTCTTATATGTATAACGGACGCGCAAAACGTAATCCCGGCTGAGTTGCCGTTCCGCCCCTACCGTAAACTCGGTCTGGCGGAAGGGTTTCAAGTTGGGATCTACGGCGCCATTAAGAAATGCAGAAGCGCCTGGCTCGTTTGCGTTCACGCGCAGATTTTTTTGACATCGGCTGCGAGCGCCTCCGGTGATAAAGCCTGTCGTCGGGCAAACACTTGGACCGGTAAATCCGCCAACGATGTTGCTGATGTTAAAGCCAGTCGCAGTATCGCCGGGGAAGAGTTCAAAGTAGTCCTCAAGAAAAATATCGCCTCCGAACAAACCACGCGGAAGCGCAAACTTCACGCGATCGAAGAACCTGCCGTAGCTTGCGAAGACCTTGGTCTTGCCGGCGCCGGTGACGTCGTAAGCGAATCCAAGTCTGGGTGCGATCTTATCGCCCCAGCCAAAATTCACTGCACTTGGAAACTGGTTAAACGAAGGCAGATCCTCTTTCTCGATGCGGACTCCGAGATTAAGTGTTAACCGGCGAAACGGCTGATACTTGTCCTGAATAAAGATGCCCTGGCTCAGGTTGGATCCCTGTCCATTCGTTCCGGTCCTTCGAAAAGTGGCCGACCCGATTGCTCCGGGAGTTGGTGTTACGTTGCCTCCAATCAAGGTGTCGATTGAGGTCCCGAAACTGTAGGAGATACGTCCGATGGCGTTATTCCCCGACTGAACGTCGTTGAAAATAGTGAATCGCTGATATCCGCCTCTGACTTCATGCTGTCCGGCGGCTTCGAATATGTAAGCAGCGGAAAAGTCGTACGACTGGCGAAGGGAAACGTCTTTGCTTGTAATGGTATTTGCACCCGTCGTTGAGCACGGGAAAATCGGGTGAGTTGATGTCGTATTGCAGGCAAAGATCTGAGTGTTCGTCGGGATGAAATAGTTACCGTTCTTTTCGTTGAGAAATCCTCGACTATAACGCCCATCGATTATGAGATTGCTGGTCGCCGTAAATACACCAGACAGGGTAACCAGATTCGAGCTCTGCCGTCCTCCCTGTTGAGCTCTGTAGTCAGGCTCTCTCAAGGTTCCAATGGCGCCCCCGAAGTTAGCGGTTGACACATTGCCAAAATTCAAAACCGACGCGGTAACGTTGGTGAAAGAGTTGGCTGGGATACTGCCTTTGTCGATGACCGGGTTATAGAGGAACGTTCCAGTAAGCCTCAGCTTACTGATCGGATTCGCGTCGAGCCGCGCAAACGCATACTCGTAGGTTCGCGTCCGACGGTAGTGTTCCGTGGTTATGAACGTTCTCTGTGCTGCCGGAACGTTGGTGAAATACTGCGTGTCAACATTCGTATGGAAAATCTGCGGCGTATAGCTGGTGAAAAACCACAATCGGTCCTTGATGATCCTGCCGCCAAGGTTAGCCGTGGGAAAAACGTTTGTCCCTGATGCTTTCGCTTGATTGAAATACTCCGAGGTCTGTAGAAAGTTGCCGCCCGCAACCGTTCCTGAAGTGAACCGGGTCAGAAGTTGAGGCTCGTTGCCATTGAATTTCGGCACTTCAAACTGCATGCCGAACTCGCCGTGAAAGTCATTGCTGCCGCCGCGGGTAACAACGCTAACAACGCCACCAGTGGCGCCGCCGTACATTGCATCGAAGCCACTCGATTTAACCTGGACCTCCTGGACCAGCTGCGTTGGAACGTTGTAGGTCTCATTGAGAGCCCCTGTCCGGTAGTTTGTTACTTCCTGGCCATCGATGACAAAAACGTTCTCAGCTCCGGACGCGCCGTCAACAGAAAATCCTCCCGTTCGACTTTCGGGACGCGTGCCGGGTACCGTCTTCAGCAGTCCGGTGAAACCTGTGCTCTTGGGAATCAACTCAATCTTTTGCGCGTTGATCGTCGTCTGAATTGCGTTATTGGATGTATCAACCGGCAACACATCTGACGACACGATATCGACCGTTGTCACACTGCTTCCCGGAGTCAACGTTATCGGCAACTGAGTGTTTTGTCCGATGGCGACCGTGACGTTCTCGTATCGAGCTTCACCGAAACCGCTTCCGGGGGTGGTCACTACGTCATAGATTCCCGGAGGCACCTGGAGAATGCGGAAGAAGCCTTCGTCATTAGTCGTGATGGTGCGCTTGAAGGCACTGCCCGCACCCGTCGTCGCGCCGTTTACTGATGAACCCTCAGCACTTGAAATGGTAACGGTCACGTTAGGCACGAGCGCGCCG
The DNA here is from genome assembly GCA_963724185.1 of Pyrinomonadaceae bacterium. Taxonomy (GTDB): domain Bacteria; phylum Acidobacteriota; class Blastocatellia; order Pyrinomonadales; family Pyrinomonadaceae; genus PSRF01. The sequence goes on from CAVRTN010000005.1 coordinate 454,885, forward strand.
GCCGTGTCCTTAACGGTACCCTCAATGCTGCCGGTTGTTTCCTGTGCAAAGGAAAACGAGAAGACAGTCAAAAGGAACGCGGCGATCAAAAACGCCCTTGGGGGATTCAACTTATGCATTGGAGACTCCTTCTTTTGGAAACTGCGCAGACTTGGGTTCACGAAGGCGATTCGATTACTCGAAATACCTGCCTAATCGCGACTGGAGGTTCAAAATTGTGGATCGGCAGACCTGGACCGGCCCTTAAGATCCTGGTTAGACCTTGATCGGCATCCAGAGAATTCGGACGCCCGCTGAATTGCTGAAACGCCGGCTATTATACGTAGTTCGCCAAATAAGGAAAACTAAAGATTCTTATTGTTGGGATAAGGGCTGCTGATGACAGTTTCGTCGCTCAACAGCCCTTGAGCCTCAATTGGAGGTGGGAGGGCACGGGGCCAGATAGGCTTCGGAAACTCCATCGAGAAAGGACCAAAGGGCCTTCGCGGATGCAGTTGCGCTGGCAATTGCCCGGCTCTTTTCATCCGCTGTTTGACACTGCGCTCCAAGGACGTCGCGCTCGACCTGCTGGTGAAGGACGTCAATGCTCTCGTGTACGCGGAAGAAAGACACCGCCCGCTCGTCATCGATGTTGTAAAAGCTCTTGAGACCTTCGCGCTTCGTCTTCGCCACTTCCGGAATCTGCGACTCATAAGCCAGGAGTGCCGCCAGTCCTTCCCGATAGTCAGGCGACTGCGTCAAGGATTTCAAACTAGCAACTGAGGCCTTCGTAGACTCAAGCAGATCGGCGTTCTTAACATCCTCTCGCGCCACCCCGAGGCTTTCCGCGAAACGCAACCAAAGTTCAGGATGATTCTCTGCCCCGCGCTCTTCTTCAATCAAGTTTTCCAAAAGCATCTGACGCGTTTCCAAATCTTCACATCGCGAATGCACTGCGCTCACATACGTAGGGAAAGCGCGAACGTGGGCATAATATTGTTTGGCGTATTCCGCCAGCACCGACTGACTCAACCTTCCCTCGCTCCATGCCTGATAGAAAGGGTGCTTGAGCATTGAATATTCCATCACCGCATCAATCAGGCTGGTTTCAAACTGAGTACTGGTTGAGTGATCGTTCGCGTTTGCCATAACTATCCTCCGATTATTGAATCCGTTTGTTTTCTGAGCGCGCAATTATAGCTGCAGAAGAATTTCGTGACTACTAAAACTTATGCGCGCCGAAGACTTCGATTTAAACCGTTCAGACCTCAATACTTTGCTAAAACGCTGCAAGCGAGCGAATGGCGCGCGACTGAGTAAGAGCCGATCCGGCGATCGACCATGGGCCACGCAGCGCCGCGCCGGGCCGCACCGCGGTCATGCTCCCCTCAGCAAAAACCAATTCGCCATTAACCATCACGTGGGAAATGCCCGTGGGAAACTGGTGGGGTGAAACGAACGTTGCCTGATCGCCAATCGTGTTTTCATCAAAGATTACCAGGTCGGCGGCAAACCCTTCCCGAACCATGCCGCGATCACGAAAACCAAATGTTTGCGCCGGCAGCGACGTCATCTTCCTGATCGCGTCTTCCAGGGTTATCAGTTTCATTTCGCGCACGTAACGCCCGAGCACTCGAGCATTATTTCCGTACCCGCGTGGATGGGGAACGCTCTCGTCGATCTGTCGCACGCCGCTGTCCGAAGCGATCATAGTGAACGGCTCGCGCATGATCCGCTGCACGTCGTCTTCGTTCATGCCGTGATAGATCATGCCTGCGCCACCGGCTTCGTACATCGCAACTATCTGTTCGATCTGGTGCTTAACGTCTTTCTTCCCGCGCACAATCCTGGTGATGTCAGCAATTGATTTGCCGTTGAAGGACTTGTCCGCTTTATAACTAGCCACCATCGCATAAGAGTAATCTTTAAATCCGCTGCGCTTGAGCGCGTCTTTCATTTCTTTCATTACGCGCTCTCGTGTCGCTTTATCGCTCAGACGCTTCTTCGCCTCATCAAAACCGCCGGCCAGCAACCAGGTCGGCAGCCGTGAGTCAAGCGAAGTCGAACTGGCGGTGTACGCATACTGATCTACTGTAACCAGCACACCCCGCGACCGCGCTTCGCGCACGAGTCCAAGAGTTGTGGGTGTCTGGCCCCACAGCTTCTTGTTACTAATCTTGAAGTGGGAAATCTCAACCGGGAGTCCGGCGAGTTCTCCTATTTGAATGCTCTCGCGGACTGCGTCGACAACTTTGTCACCCTCACTGCGCATGTGGGTGGCATAGAGTCCTCCGTGGCGCGCTACGATTCTCGCCAGGCTGACAATTTCATCGGTCTTCGCGTAAGTGCCGGGAACGTAAATCAATCCGGTTGAAAGGCCCACCGCACCGTCAGCCATCGCCCGATCGACGATGCCCTCCATCTGCTTCATTTCATCCGGACTAGGCGCCCGGTCCTCCGATTTCATTACACTTCGCCGCACTGAACCGTGGCCCACCAGGGTCGCTATGTTCACCGCTATTGGCTTTGATTTCACCCGCCCGAGAAACTCAGCGACGTTGGTGGTCGACGTCCCACAGTTTCCAGTGACCAGAGTAGTAACGCCCATGCGAACAAAATTTTCCGCAGCCGGGAGATTGAAGAGCGATTCGACGTGTGTATGCACGTCGATGAACCCCGGCGCCACGATCCGGTTCTGCGCATCAATTCGGTTTCTCGCATTTGCGCCGCTGAGTCTGCCAATCCGAGCGATGCGTCCTTCCTTTATTCCGATGTCGCCACGAAACCACGGATTCCCCGTCCCATCCACGATGCGTGCGTTAGTGATTACCAGGTCGTAAGACTCGTTTTGAGCTTCCGCAGCTACGCGAGGCAGACTGGTGAGGGCGGATATTGCCGCCAACACCACCAGCATCAAGGCGATCAGTTTGAAGTTACGAGAACGGTTCACTATTCTGCCTGTCCGGGTGTAGCCATTAGTTATAAATCAAGACCTTCGCGCGCACTCGCCGAAACTCATCCAGTTTTGCCGACCATGAACGAATGATCTCTTCCGGCGATTGCCCGCGCTTCACTCTATCCAACGTATCAGCGTTCACCAGCAGCCGGGCATAGCCGTCAACTTTCCAGTCCGTCGGAAAAAGCCTTCGCAGCGCGGCGGCGATCTCGATTCCGTTTGAGACGGGCCGAAACCTCGATCGGTCGGTAACGATTAAATTGATTCCGCTGCAATTCTCGCCTTTGAAAACCGAGCTACTCGGAGTAAAGCGAACTGGAACGAATCGCACTCCTGGAATTCTGCGGTTGTTTAAGTAAGCCGCTAACTTCTGTCCATCGATCCAGGGCGCGCCCATCAACTCAAAAGGCGTGTCGGTTCCGCGTCCGACAGAAACGTTTGTCGTTTCCAGCAAACCTACACCCGGATAAAGTGTGGCCTGTGTCAGACTGCGCATGTTTGGAGACGGATTGACCCAGGTAAGATTCGTTTCGTCCAACCACATCGCGCGCTGCCATCCATTCATCTTGATGACTCGCAGATCAGCGCCAATCTTTCGTTCCTGATTAAAAAGTTGGGCCATCTCGCCGATGGTCATTCCATGCCTGACCGGAATCGGGTGATAAGCCGTAAACGACGGCTTGTCGGCGTCGCCTACTGGTCCATCGACGGCAACTCCGTTAATCGGGTTTGGCCGATCAAGGACGAAAACCGGTTTGCCGGCTTTCGCGGCTTCTTCCATCACGTTCCCGAGGGTCGAAATGTAGGTGTAAAAGCGCGCGCCGATGTCCTGTATATCGAAAACAACTGCGTCAAGATCCTTAAGCTGTTCCGCCTTGGGCCGGCGCGTTTCGCCATAAAGCGAATAGACCGGAAGCCCTGTCTGCTCATCCTTCGAGTCGGAAATCTTTTCATCCGCCAGTCCGCGAATTCCATGCTCGGGCGAAAAGAGCGCGACAAGTTTTACGCCAGGCGCTTTGTGCAGCACGTCGATAGTTGCACGTCCAGCACGATTGCGACCGGTGTGGTTCGTGACTAATCCCACGCGCATGCCGGCAAGTTGTTTGAAGCCATCGCGCTCCAGTACGTCGATGCCGTTAAGAACTTGCGAATCAAACGCCTGCGCAGAACTAAACTCAGCCTGGTGCTTCACCACTTCAGCGTAATATCCAGCTACCTGGGCTCGCGCGCGTTCAACTACGGCCGTGTCGGTTACCGAACCGGCGACGATGGATGCCACGCGGCCCCGTAGTGGTCCAACGTCCCCTTTTCCGTCGGGATGGACGCGGTTGCTGAGAAAGATCACGAACATGCGGCTCGCCGGATCGATCCACATTGATGTGCCCGTAAAGCCCGTATGGCCAAACGAGCCAAGGGGAAAAAGTTCGCCGCGATTAGTTGAGAAACTTGTGTTGATGTCCCAGCCGAGGCCGCGCGTCCAGCCGTTATCATTAACCAAACGCGGTCGGGTCATTTCCGCCACAGTCAGCGGGCTTAGAATTCGCCTGCCTTGATGCACGCCGTTGTTCAGCATCATCTGCGCGTAAATTGCGAGATCGTTTGCCGTCGAAAAAAGTCCGGCGTGACCGGCCACTCCATCCATTCGATACGACGTAGGATCATGGACTTCACCACGAAGCCATTTGTCCGCATCGGCGCCGGCGTTTTCTGAAGAGTCACCAAGGTAATTCATCTGGCCGCGGCGTTTCTCCGTTGGCGCGATGCGCGCGCGCAACTGAGGCGCCGGTCGGAAGCCGGTATCACGCATGCCCAGCGGCACAAAGATATTTCGGCGCGCAAATTCGTCAAGCGGCAGCCCGCTGGCGCGTTGAACAACTTCTCCGAGTGCGATGAAACCGATATCGCTGTAGACAAACCTGGCTCCTGGCGCACTTCGAAGCGGCTCGATCACCAACCGCTTCATTGCTTCGGTGTGACTGGTCCAGCGCTCGCGCAAATCGAAATCAGGCGCATAACCCGAACGATGGGTCAGCAACAGTTCGATCGTGATCCGTTCCCTGCCCTCGCCTTTAATCTCGGGAATATAGTTTGAGAGCGGATCGCTGAGGCGCACTTTGCCGCGCTCGACCAAAATCATGATGCTCGTGGCCGTGGCTACCACCTTCGTGAGGCTGGCGACGTCGAAGATCGTGTCCGTGGTCATTGCTTCGCGCGCTGGTTCAATGACGCGATCACCATATGCCTTACGCCACGCCACTCTGCCGTTTCGTCCCACAAGCACAACCGCGCCAGGCAAACGTTTCTGGGCGATCTCGCGTTGCACTTCATCGTCAATCGACTGGAGTCTTTCTAGGGAAACTCCGCCCGGACGTGCGGTTTCTCGTCGATTTTTAGTTTGAAATGCCGAACTTGGGAGCACTAATGCAAACAGGATAAGAGCGGCAAGATAACTGCCATGCTTGAAGCGAGCGCGAAGGAAAGTATTCGAAGACAATATGTTCAAAATGGGATTTAACGGAAGAGATAAAGACCGGCGGCCTTCACTTTGATTTACCGTTGCGGCCTTGCTTGACGATTTCGATTAGCGCTTCAAGGCGACGGTCCGCATGTTTTTGAGCTTCCGCCAAGGCGGCGAAACGTTCTTCGTTTTTTAGCTGTGCGTCCATCATGATGGTGATCTTGTCGTCCTGCTGACGCATTTCGCGCCGGGCGCGGAGTCCGGCCCGCACCAACAACTTCGCGATGCGCTCGAGCCGGTCAAGTCTTTCTTCAATCTTCTTCATAATGGGATGATTCAAGATAGAACAACACGTGGTTCTTTGTCACCCTCAAGTCACCTGGCGTGCTTGATTTGAATCCCGGTTCCGCGCGGGTAAAGCCCCGGCAACGAAATGGGCAACTTGCCGGTGATATCGATTTGGCCCGCGAGGGCTCGCGCCGCCGCCTGCTGCAGGCTTGGCATGTCGCCATATGCGACCACGTAAGTACGCAACTCCGGAAAACTTTGAAGCAAGTATGGATTACCAAAACTAATCCCGACAATCGGAGCCTTGTTTGAGATCAACTTAGCCAACGCTTTTGCACCTGGCTCCGGCAACCCGACGCTGCGCGCCTGACCTGAACGCACGCGGCCGTACAAGGATGCAATTACAAGGTCTGCGCCGCGCGCCTGCTCAAGCGCATTTTGCACGTCCTTTTCAGACGAGCGATCGTCAAGCACTACGGTATCGACCTTTCGTCCCAGCCGGGACATCGCAGCCGTAAAGGGGTTCGCGACCACAATGCGATCATCACCGTTTGTAATTGCCAGATTGAAAATACGCGCGCCCGGTTTCAATGAATTCAACGGCACGAGTTTGTCATCGTTACGCACAAGGGTAATGGCGTGCTCCGAAATCTCACGCGCCAGTTGACCGACATCAGCATTCCCCACAATGCGGTCGACGCTATCCACTGGCGTTAGGCGCTCCTTCGCCAGACCTAGATCAAACTTGGCCGCCAGAATCTTTCGAGCCGAATCCTCAACTCTCTTCTCGGTTAGCCGGCCACCGCGAACTGCCTGGACCACGCCGCGAAAGGCCGCATCGTTGTCAGCCGGCTTCAGTAACATGTCAGCCCCTGCTTCCAATGCGCGCACAGCCGCTTCGTCCTGGTTGAAATAAATCGTAAGGCCGCTCATGCTGAGCGCATCGGTGACAATTAGACCCTGAAAGTTCAAATCGTTTCTCAGAAGGCGACCGATAACCGGTGAAACGGTGGCTGGGATCGACGCGCTCTCAGCAATGATTTCGCCGCCTTCATCGGTGTCAACTGGTCTGATCTTTTCGTTTCGCGCGAGGGGCGTAACCTTCGTCGGATCGAGCTGCGGCAATCCAATATGGGCCACCATCACAGAGCCTACCCCGGCGGTTATCGTCGCGCGAAAAGGCGCCAGCTCCACGGCATCCAGGCGTGAACGCGAAACATTGATTTCCGGCAAACCGCGATGCGAGTCAATCGCAGTATCGCCGTGTCCCGGGAAATGCTTGGCTGTGGCAATCACTCCCGCTGCCTGTGCGCCCTCAGTAAACGCCGCGCCGAAACGCGCCACCTCCGCTGGATCTTCACCGTAAGATCGAACATTGATCACCGGATTCGCCGCGTTGTTGTTCACATCCACAACCGGGGCGTAAATTTGCTGCACGCCGATCGCGCGGGCTTCACGAGCAGTGATGGCTCCCTGACGCCGTGCGAACTCAGGATTGGCAGTGGCTCCGACGGCCATGTTCCAGGGGAAATTCACCGTGTCGTCGAAACGCATCCCGGCGCCCGCTTCCAAATCCGCCGAGATGAGCAACGGATGGACCGCGAGCTCCTGCATGCGATTCATCAGCAGCAGTGATTCATAAACCGGACCGCGAAACAAAATAATACCGCCGACGTGATTGTCTACAACCTGGTGACGCAGCGCCTTGAACGCCTCGCTATCCTGGTTTAGATACGTGGCGTTTACGCCCACCGAAATGAGTTGGCCGACTTTCTGTTCGAGCGTCATCTTCTTCAGCTGCTTATCGGCCCACTTCACGGCGTCTTTGCTGTGCGTCAAAGAGTAAGGCTTGACGATTGTTGGTTTCTTCGCGCTCGCTTCAACGTGTCCGATGGGCAGAAGCATCGGCGCAGTCAGCGCCAACACGAGGAGAAAGGCGTGAATCGATCGAATGGCAGAAAAAGATTTTTGTTTCATCGAAAGTTTATGGTATCCCGGCCAGGAGTAATCATGCACTCGGCGAAAGCTCATCGCGTCGATCGCGCGGCGCCGGCGCAAAAGCAAAACCAGCCAACCAGGCCACGACGAAAGTAACGATGCTGCCGATGAGCACATACCAGGTCCAGGCAATTGGCGTAAAAAATCGAATGTAAAGCATGACAAAGATACTACTCAGCATCCCAATCAATGCCGGCGGCTCGCTCACGCGACGCAGAAATGTTCCCACGAGGAACACACCAAGTACCGGCCCATTGATCAATGAAGCAACGGATAACGCCTGATCGAGCGCCGAGCGATTCTTTCGCATCACTACCAGGGCGACTCCAATCTGCACAATTCCCCAGAGAAGCGTCAGCCAGTGCGAAACGCGCAAGTAGTGTTTGTCGTCGCGTTTAGGCTTGAATGGCTTGTAAAGATCGTTAACCGCAGTGGCCGCGATCGAGTTAAGCGATGACGATAGCGCTGCCGCAAAGATCGCAGCTACCACCAACCCTGATAAACCCGAGGGCATAAACTTCGTAATAAAGTCAGGGAAAACACGATCGCCGCCGACAACTTTGAGTACGCCATTCACAGGCAGCGTAGCCACGCCATTCGCGAGCGTCGCATAAGCGGGATCGGTATGCGGCCCGTAGAAAGCAAACAGCAATACGCCGATGAACAGGAATCCGATAAACTGGCCCAACACCACTCCGCCGCTGGAAAGAAGTGCGGCCGCTGCGTGACGCGGTTTGTCCGTGCAAAGATATCTTTGCACCAGATATTGATCGGTACCGTGCGTACTCATCGTCAGGAAGCAACCGCCCAACAGTCCAGCCCAGAGCGTGTAAGTTTTAGTGAAATCAATAGGCAGCGTGAAGCTGAAAGAGCCTGAGGTAAACGGCGCAGTGAAAGCGTAAGTCGTTTCTCTGAATCCCAAATCGATGAAACTGAATTTGTTGAACTGTTCCCCCAGCGATACGGCCTGGCCCCAGCCGCCGTTGATCGCGTTGATGAGTACCACCGCCGCCATCGCCGCGCCGACGAGATAAATCCCAAGCTGGACCACCTCCACCCAAATTACCGCCTCCATCCCGCCGAAATAGGTAAAGATAATCATGACAACGCCAAGCAGAATAATTGACGCGATCACTATGGTTTCGGTATTCGCCTCAGGCTGAAAAGCTGTATAGACCGCCGCCAGGACAAAGGCTGTGAGCAGCAGGCGAATTCCGTCGGCAATGTTGCGCATCACGACGAAAAGCGATGCCGCAAGCATCTTGATCCGCATCCCGAACCGTCGTTCAAGCAGTTGATAGACCGTCATCAGCTCGCCGCGAAAATACGATGGGATAAACAGCAGCGAGATCACAACGCGGCCGATCATGTAACCAAAAACGAGTTGGAGAAACTGGAAATTTCCGCCGCGGGCAAACGCAATTCCGGGGACCGAGATAAAAGTTATCGTTGAGGTTTCGGTCGCAACGATGGAGGCTGCGATGGCCCACCATGGCACGGTACGGTCGCCCAGGAAATAGTCGCGCGTCGTCTCCTGTTTGCGTGAGAACCACACGCCAAAGAGCGTGATGCCAATCAGGTAACCAAAAATGATGATGAGGTCTACCGACTTCATTTCTTTACGTCTTTATTTCTTTCCCAGCTCATCAATCAGAATCTCAGACACTCTCGACATCAACAACAACGCCGGGTTATCGACCGTCCAGCTAACTTCCGGCATTTCGTGACACGTAATCGCAAGAGCGATGCGGCCTCGAGCGTGATAAATAATTCCTACGTTGCTGCGCAGCGCATCGAGCGCGCCTGACTTCGTCGCTTTCGGCATGCGCCACTGCGCGCGCCAGATGCCGTTTGTGCCCTGCTCGCGTTTCATCAAGTCGAGCATTTCTTTGGAAGCGGCTGGATTAATTATTTCGCCCTTCTCGAGCTTCTCCATAATCGCAACCATTTCCCGCGGCGTGGTGCGGCCCAGTCCAAATCGCTTGTTCTCCTCTTTCTTTCCTTCGGCACTTTCGCCGCCCCCGAAGACGCGCCGCATCAGTCGAGTATCTTTGAATCCAAGCGATTCCATTCGCTGATTTATGGCGTCGGCGGTTAATACATCAATGACCAGATTAGTTGCCGTGTTATCGCTCAACACCATCATTAGCGTTACGCCATCGCGGAGAGTGAGCCGCAGGCCGTCGGCGAATTCCTGAAGTATCCCGGCGCCACCAACCTTTTTATCCTTCGCGAGCACTAACTCGTCAGTCCATTTGGCCTTTCCTTCAGCGACGCGCGTGAAGGCTTCAATCATCACCGCGATCTTGATGGTGCTCGCGGTGGCCACGCGTTCATCGCCGCTCAAATCATAAATCGCACCCGTGTCCAGGTTTTTGGCAAACAGATTCACCTTGCCCTTGAACTGCGCCACCTCAGCTCGCACCCGCTGGTCCAACGATGGTTTTGACGCAGCGGGATCCGTCTGTGCCACTACAGATCCAAGGGCGAACAACAAAATCACAAAGGCGACAGGTGTCAGAAGTTTTCGAGGCATGTGAATAGGTATTCTTTGAAGTCCGGCCGCGTTTAGCGGAGCATTTCCGCTGCCCGGTTAACTACTCCGCCCGCCTTTGCCAGCGCTCGCTCGGCGTTCTCGAGCGAACAACCGGTCTTCGCAATCAACAATGCTGCCGGCAGGCTGCCCTGTGCGGCTTCCAAATTCTTCGTGGCCGTTTCTTCGTCAGACCCAGTTTCCGCCATGATGATCCTTATGGCGCGCGCGCGCAGTTTTACGTTTCGCGTCTGCATGTTGGCCATTCGATTTCCCGTAACGTATCCGAGTTGGACCATCGTAGCTGTGGACAACATGTTGAGAACTAGTTTTTGCGCCGTACCGGCTTTGAGTCGGGTGGAACCTGCCAAGACTTCCGGACCAACAACCGGAACGATGCTCAACTCAGCGACTTCGGTAATACGCGAACCCGGCGCACACGTAAGTGCGATAGTTAATCCGCCAACGGAGCGAGCGTAAGAAACGGCCCCGACGGTGTATGGAGTACCGCCCGAGGCAGCGATTCCGACGAGAGCGTCCGAACCACTGAAATTGCGAGCGACGAGATCATCAGCGCCCGCCTCCGCGTCATCTTCAGAAGCTTCGACCGCACGATAACATGCTTCGTATCCCCCCGCGATGATTGCCTGCACCAGATCCGGTGACACTCCGAATGTCGGCGGACACTCTGAAGCATCAAGGACACCGAGTCGGCCGGAGGTGCCGGTACCTATATAAAAGAGACGGCCTCCTTTTTTCAGTCGGGCGGAAATAGCTTCCACGGCGCGCTCGATTTCCGGTAGGACCAGTTTGATCGCGGCAGGAACCAGAGCGTCCTCCTCATTCATGAGGCGGACGATCTCACCAGCGCTCAACGAACTCAGGTTTGCAGTTTTTGGATTCTCGAGTTCGGTTACGGGGAGCCCGGCGGGGTTTTCAGATTTCATCTTGTAATCAGGAACTGGAATCGCGCCATCTCGCCATGATTTGCTTATGTTCAACCTGCCAGGGCCATCTGATGGAGATGTTCCCAGGCCATTCGCGCAGCGGCCTCCGCTGGCGAAAAGCGTGGAGGTCCGAGGAAGGCATTCGGAGCAACTCGCCGAATTTCTTCTCGGATCGGAGTCAACATCAATTCACCGGCGGACTTGAAAATGCCCCCAACGTAACCGACCTGAAAAGTTTCCCGCTCCATCTTCAAGTTGCGAATTACGGCTCCGGCCGCCGAGCCGAGCTCGCGGCCACCTTCGGCAATGATCTCGCGTGCGGTCTGGTCCTTTGCTTTCGCGGCCTCCACCACATGCTTGCCAAAACCTGCGATCCGCTCGTTGGTTATGGTTGGCGCGTAAATCGCCGTCGAGAGATCATTAGGATCGGAAACATGAAAGTAAGTGCAGGCAAGGTTAGTAAGTAGAGTTGCGGGACCGCGTCCGTCAACGGCGTGCGCGATGGCTCTCAATGCACGACGCGCGATCCATGCGCCCGCGCCTTCGTCACCTGCAATCGGCCCCCAACCGCCGGCGCAGATAGTCTTGCCGCGAGCATTGATACCACAACAGATCGAACCAGTGCCGGCGATAATGATCAACCCGGGTTCACCTTCGGTCGCGCCATAGAGAGCAATGTCAGCATCCCCAACAACGACGACCTCGGCTATTCCCAACCCCAGCAGCGCTTCGCGCATTCGCGCGCTCAACTCTTTGCGGCGCGCGCCCGCCAGACCGATCTCGGCAGCAATCAGGTCGGTGCGTCTGAGTCTCGCAATCTCGCAGGCCTGATCGGTAGCTTCGCGAATAGCGGCCGCTGCGTTAGCGATTCCTACACGTAATGGATTTGATGGTCCAGCCAGACCCTCGCCAAGGACGTTAAGTTCGGCATCGAGGATAACCGCATGGGTTTTCGTCCCCCCGCCGTCAACTCCGACAACGGCGCGTCTTATCACGGGTCTGCGGGGGCTTAGAAAACCTGACTGTCTTCTGTCAGTGGTGACCATAGGTCGGGGCAAGCAACTATTCAACGATGATGGTCCAACTTGCTCATTCTAGGTAAGGCGGATTTATAATGGAAACTAAAAGATTTTATTATTACAATAACGGTCCGTGATGACAGGTCAAATCCAGTTCGCATCCACACGCTTATGGAAATACGACAATTAAGAGCATTTATCGCCATTGCAGAACTTGGCACATTTACCGCCGGAGCACTGCGAGTGCATGTGACCCAGGCCGCTATCAGCATGCAGATTCGTCAACTCGAGAATGAGCTCGGAGCCCGACTTTTCATTCGCGCCCCGCGTCGAGTGATGTTGACCGAGGCAGGCGAGCAACTATTGCAGCGCGCGCGTCAGATCCTTCGTGATCACGACGCAGCGCTTGATGAGATTGCGGAACTCGCGGGAGCAGAACGTGGCCGCTTGCGGGTCGGCAGCGCCTCGGCGATGGTCACTACCGACGTCTTGCCACAACTGCTGAAGGAAGTTCGCCGGAAGCACTCACGCGCCGAGGTCACTGTCGCGTCAGGGACGAGCGAAGCTCTGGTCCAACAGATTCTGTCAGGCGAGATTGATATTGCTTTTGTTTCGTTACCGGTTGAGGCACGCGGCATCAATACTGAAAGGCTCACTCAGGACCAACTGGTAGCAGTCGCTTCGCCGCGTCACCGGCTGGCTAAACAAAAAACGATCAGCGCCTACACTCTGGCGGGCGAGAAGTTAATACTCGGCGAGCGCGGTGGTAACACCCGTCGCTTGATCGATCTATTCTTTGCCCAGGCCGGCGTTTCTTTGCATGTTTCGATGGAGCTAAGTCGTCAGGCTGCAATTCGCCGTATGGTTGAAGCAGACATGGGAGTGGGAATTGTTCCGTTGCAAACTGTACGAGACGAAGTCGAGAGAGGTCGTTTAATTCGATGGTGGATCGAAGGAGCGCAGATAAATTGGGAGATGGGGTTGGCGCGGCTGGCGGGCGGTTACGAATCCCCGATTTCACAAACTTTCATAAAACTCTCGCGTGATTACTTTCGCGGAAACCCCGAATGTCGGCGGCAAGAGAACTCGAACGGCGTCGGCCAGGAAGCGCGCGAAGAAATCGTCTTAATCATTTCTTCCGAGTACCTCAATCAAGCGTTCAATATCCTCTTCATTGTTAAAGAGATGCGTCGCCACACGAATCCCCTCCGGCTTCTCCGTGACGATCACCCCCTGCTGGGCCAACCTTGAAACCGCGCGCGCGGGATCGTCCACTGCGACTAGCGTTTCAGCTGAACGCCAGCTCTCTTTAGCAACGGGCGACAACACCTTTCTCCCTGACGCCATCAAGCGATCGGTCAGATACCGGTTCAACGAAAGCACTCGCTCCTCAGTGTTACCTGAACCGATGCCGGCCAACATTTCTGTCGAAGCGGCCAGGGCGAAGATGCCCGAGAAATGCGGACAGCCCAGCTCAGCGCGCGCTGCGGTGTCATTTCGCAAATCGACTCTCGTGTTCTCAAGTGCGTAAGGTTCCTCGACGCTAAGCCAACCAATCGCGCGAGGGCGCGTACGCTCGAGCAATTCCCGCGAAATGAAGACAAACCCACTTCCATAGCCCGACATCATCCATTTGTGGCCGGTCGCGCAAAGTCCGTCAATTTTCATTGCCTTCACGTCAATTCTGAACGCGCCTGCAGACTGAGCAGCATTTACTACCAATGCATGATCTCGCTTTGCGTTCCCCAACTCCTCAAGGTCACTGCGAAAGCCATTTGAAAACTGGACGTGGCTGAGGCAGATGACTCCCGTGCGCGAAGTCATCGAGCTATGTAAATCATCAAGCCGAAGAACTCCTTCGACTGACTTCACGAGGTGGACGGGAATGCCTCGATGCATCCAGGGCAGGGTGGAAACTGGAAACTCAAGGTCGCATGAAACAATCTCGCCGCGCCTTTCCAGTGCGTCCACGATGATATTCATCCCGCTGGAAGTGTTTGTCGTGAAGGCGATTTCGTCTGGCTCGGCATTAATGAATGCGGCGATTGTTTTTCTGGCTTCCTCGCGTTTTTCCAACCACTCGTCCCAGTGCGTGTCACCATCTTCCATCATCTGGCGATAGTAGGCAGACGCTGCGTTGCTTGTGGCGCGCGACAATGGCCCAGCGGCCGCGGCATTCAGATACGTGGAATTTTCAGTGACCGGAAACTGTTTCCGAATTTCGTCCCAATTAATCATCCTGGCGAAGATACACGATGAAACATGCCGTATCCAAAGTGAACTCCGAGGCCTTCAAAATTTCTCCTCGAGACCAACGCTAATGGAATCTTCCTCATCACATGGGTCTGTAATCTTGCCCCTGGGTCAGGCGGTCGTTAAATTCCACAATCTATTGCTTCGAAAAGAGGACGTCATTCAACTTCCTATTATCAGTTCCGGTCGCGCTCGTCTGAGTCTTACGCTTTGTTGCTGCGTCTTGTTTTTGGTCCTCCGCGCGAGCGCGCAGAATCCTGCCCGAAGCTCCCAACAGTCGGATGATGTTGTGCGAGTCAACGTCGAGTTGGTCCAAACTGACGTGATGGTCTTCGATGAACGAGGAAACTTTGTCGATGTAAAACCAGATCAATTCAAACTAAGACTTGATGGCGTGGAACGCCCAATCTCGCTGATCGGCCGGGTAACCTCGGGCAGCAAATCGGAAGCAGCACAACTTGCCGCTGCGCGATCAGGAAAGACAGCGGCGCGCTCAGTTTCTCGATTGAATAGCTCCTCGCCGGTTCTCCTGTTTTAGTCGCTCACAAAACAAGAATTCTTTCATCAATTCCTTGCCCAGGCATACTCAAAACAGTTTGAAGAGAAATTGAATTGGTCAGATAATGCAATCGTGAGTGAGCCGAACACAGATCCGATGAACGGGAAACGGCCCTTCGAGGAGCGCGTCTTCGCCCGCTTCGATGCTATCGATTCGTCGATGCGAGATATGGATTTGCGCCTGCAAAGCATGGATTCGCGTTTGGAGAGTATGGATTTGCGTTTGGACAGGATGGATACGCGCCTGGAAAGTATGGATTTTCGCCTTAAGAACCTGGAGGCCGGAGCTAACGATACGAATTCGCGCCTGCAGAAACTTGAGATTCGTGCTTATGACACGAAGCCAATCTGGGAACAGGTTTTGAAAGAAATTATCGACACCAGACGCGAGCTGTCGAAACGCCTGGATCGAATCGAAGCCGTTATTTATGAAACGCGCTCGGATCTTCGCGATGTCGAAGATCGGCTCGATAAGCTCGAGCCGAAGTCCTTGTGAACAATCGTCAGCGCTAAGGTTTGATAGGCGCTTCAAACCAAATCGTCGCTAGTGGCGGCAAAGTAATTAGCGCTGAGTATTCGAACCCGTGAACCGGCTTCTTCTCCGCGGTAATACTCTTAACCACGCCAAACCCGCCGCCGCAGTAATCTTCAGAATCCGTATTTAGCAGTTGCTTGTATTTGCCCGGGCGCGGCAAGCCAAGTCGATGATCCTCGTGGACCAGCGGCGAAAAGTTTGCCACGCAGATTATTTCGCGTCCGGTCTGCGGCGAGCGACGAATAAAGGAAGCGATGTTCTGCGCCGCGTTATTAGCATCGATCCACTGAAAGCCCGCCGGCTCGCCGTCGGCTTCCCATAACGCCGGCAGTTTCAAATAAAGCTGGTTGAGTTTCTTCACCAAACTCTGGATGCCGGCATGGGGCGGCTTTTCCAGCAGATGCCAATCGAGACTTTCCTCTTCATTCCATTCGCGCCACTGCCCGAATTCACCACCCATAAACAACATCTTCTTGCCCGGGTGCGCCCACATGTAGGCGAGCAACGCCCGCAAGTTAGCGAATTTCTGCCAGTCCTCGCCAGGCATTTTGTTAATCAGCGAGCCCTTCATGTGGACCACTTCATCATGCGATAACGGCAGAATAAAGTTTTCACTCCAGGCGTATATCAAACCAAAGGTGAGCGAATTATGATTCCCGACGCGAAAAAGGGGATCGGTTTGAAAGTATTTCAGCGTGTCGTGCATCCAGCCCATGTTCCATTTGAAATCAAAACCCAGACCGCCCGCATAAACGGGATGACTAACCATGGGCCATGCGGTCGACTCCTCGGCGATCATCATCGCCCCGGGACACTCTCGGTGAGTTACTTCATTTAGTTCCTTGAGCAGGGAGATTGCCTCCAAATTGTCGCGTCCCCCAAACTGATTCGGCACCCACTCGCCTTCGTTGCGGCTGTAGTCCAGATAAAGCATTGACGCAACCGCGTCGACGCGCAGTCCATCAATATGAAACTCTTTCAACCAATAGAGCGCGTTGGCGAGGAGAAAATTTCTGACCTCATTGCGGCCGTAGTTGAAGATGTAGGTTCCCCAATCCGGATGCTCTCCCTTACGCGGGTCCAGATGTTCATAAAGCGCCGAACCGTCGAATCGTGCGAGCGCAAATGCATCCTTAGGAAAGTGGGCCGGCACCCAATCCATGATTACGCCAATGCTCTGCTGATGGAGATAGTCGATCAGGAACCGAAGGTCGTCGGGCGAGCCATAGCGCGACGAGGGCGCGTAATAATTGCTGACCTGGTAACCCCACGAGGGACCATAGGGATGCTCTTTCAACGGCAAAAACTCAACGTGAGTAAAACCCAATTTCTTCACGTAATTGGCGAGCGGCTCAGCCATCTCGCGATAACTAAAGGGCCGGTTTTTCTCTTCCGCAATTCGCCGCCACGATCCGAAATGGACTTCATAGATCGACAGCGGCTGGCGAAAATGTTCGCGACCAGTGCGTTTTTTCATCCAGCGCGAATCACGAAAACGATAACCAGACTCATACACAACCGAAGAAGTGGCGGGTGGAATTTCGGCATAGAAGGCGTAAGGGTCAGCTTTCAGAAACGCGGGCAGGCCAGGCGACTTGATCTCGTATTTATACATCTCGCCCGCACCAAGACCTGGAATGAACAATTCCCAAACTCCAGACGATCCCAAGCGGCGCATAACATTTCTTGCGCCGTCCCATGCATTGAAGTTTCCTACCACACTGACGCGCTCCGCGCTTGGCGCCCAAACCGCAAAAGAAACGCCGGCTGTACCGTCATGAAGAATCGGGTGAGCGCCGAGCTTTTGATAAATCTGTTCGTGACGTCCTTCGCCAAAAAGATGGAGATCGATCTCTCCCAGTGTGGGTGAAAATTCCTGGGTCGCCTCCGAGGTTTCGTTCCCAGTTGCTCGTGGATTAGTGCTCTTTGCGGACTTGCGAGAAATCTTAGCCCGTGAGGCAACTTGATTTTCACTCGGATCCTCGGCGGCGCGCGGGCTTCCGCTAGATTTTCCTGACTTCGAACTTCCTTTACCTTTCACCTTCTTCGTCATGAAAGTTCGCCGGCCATTTCTTCCGCCTCCGTACGCAACGAGGGCTTTGTTGGTTCAACCAACGTTCGATAGACATCCGCGCCGTTGCCCAACTCAGATCGATTGCTTTTCGCGTCGGAAAGGATCTCCAGAAATCGCAACCGCGGCGACTGCAGTCCCAGCTGGTCCATCAAATCAATTACTCGACCCGCATACTTCAAAACCTGAAGTGGCTCCAATCCCGAAATATCACTGAAGAACCAGCCGCAACTTGTAAACATCAACAGCGCTGCGCGTTGCATCTCGAGCAAGGTCAGCGCGCGATGCTCCTGAGCCGGCGTTACCGCATTTTTCGCACACCGTTGAAAAAACACCTCGCGAGATTTGCCCTTATCGAGAATTAGCTGGACGTAAGAATTGCGCGCTTCCCAGACATCGTGAAAAATATCGCTGCCCACTCGCTCAAATTCTCGCGCAGCTTCATCGCGCAGAAAATTCAACGCGTCGCGCAAGGGTCCACGCCACTTCTGGTTCCAACCCGAGCCGCCGCCCGTGTGACAACCGCAGTCGCGAATCCACCGCGAAACACCATGAACGCAACTCCAGGACGAACCTTCTCCGACGGACCCATGATTAATCTCCACTTCAAACTCCGCCGGAAAGCGGTCGAGATATTGACCATAATTTGTAACCTCGAATCCCGCTTGTGGCGCTTCCACTTCCAGCGTGTGGGCCAGGCAAAGATCGCCAAATTTGAAGTGATGCCCAAAAGTCTCACCATCGACAGCTACGTTCAGCAACGGACCAGTGCGGCCGTCAACCGCGGCGGCTCGTTGAAACATTTGGACCAGGAGTGGGCTCGAAACCAGCGCTTGCTCAAAAGCAATCGCGCGCGCCAATGGTCCGTCGTAAAACAATATTGTTATCGAACGGCCTGAACCATCTCGATGAAAGTAGCGATAGGCCTTTGATACATCAATGGCGTTATCCGAGACTGAGTCCCATTCGTCGGTGTTTAATCTTCGATAGCGCTCCGCCTGGCCCGGCGCGAGAACTACGTAGCGTAAACGCTCTTCGATGAGCAGTGAAAGCGTTTCATCATTGCAGGCGGTTTCAGGTAACCAGAGCGATTCAGGTTCTCGCCCAAAACGATAACGGAAATCCGCGATGCCCCAACGGACCTGGGTGAGCCGGTCGCGCGCGTTACACAGCGGCAAAATCGCGTGCCCATACGCCTGCGCGATTGCATTGCCGTGACCGGAGCGCTCGCGCAGGCTCAGTTGGTCTGCTTCCAGAATGAGTTTGTATATTTTCGGATGGTGCTCCTCCATCCAACTTAGCAACGTTGGACCGAAGTTAAAACTAATCTTTGCATAATTGTTGACGGCTTCATGGCCCACACCTACGACCGCGTTTGCGGCATAGCATTCAGCCGTGATCCGATCGTTCCAATCGTGAAACGGCTGCGCGCTCGGTTCGGCTTCAACCATGCCCGTCCAGGGATTCTCCCGCGGCGGTTGGTAGAAATGGCCATGAATGATTAGTTGCTTCATTGTCAGCGCGGCAGGGTTAGCGGGCCTCTGAAACGACACAGTCTTGACTCAGCGCCAGATACGCCGCGCCCAGCAATCCAGCATCATCACCACATTCAGCTCGCACGATCTTCACCTGCGCGGCAGGTAATGGGAAACTGCGACCGCGCACCTCGGCGTTCATCGATTCGGAGAACAACTCCCAGCCATCAGCCGCCCCGCCCCCAATGATAATCACTTCCGGGTTGATGATATTGATCAGGCTCGCCAGACCGGCGCCCAGGTAGACTCCCATCACTCTAAAAGTTTCTCGAGCGAGCACATCACCGTTTAGTCCCGCGCGGAAAATTTTCTCCGCCGTTAATTCAGGCTCGCGGGTCAATTCCGAATCCGGATAATTCGAGAGCCCTTCACGCGCCAGCCGCACGACGGCGGTCGCTGATGCATAAACTTCCAAACAGTCATGACTGCCGCAGGCACAGGGGACACCGCCCAATGGATTGACCGAAATATGCCCAATCTCGGCAGCCGATCCATCGTGGCCCCGCCAGAGTTTTCCGTCCAAGATTATCCCGCCGCCCACCCCAGTGCCGAGTGTAACGCAAACAATCGTGCGCGCGTTTCGTCCAGCTCCCATCCACATCTCACCAACCGCCGCCGCATTCGCATCATTCTCGAGTGTCACCGGCAACTTTAGCTGCGCCCCCAGGACATCTCTCAGCCGCAGTCCGTTCAGGGCAGGAATGTTTGGTGCGGATCCGACCGAGCCGTCTCGCACGTTTCCCGGCACTGCAACCGCAATCGCGCTGACTTCCTTACCTTCGAGAGAAACTAAACGCCGGCATTCGTTGACGGCATTGGCAAGCGCGCGCACTAAGGATTCCGGATCCGGATCGCGCGGGGTCGCGAGTTTGAATCGAGAGTAAATCCGGCCGCGCTCATCAACCGCCCCTCCACGCAAATGCGTGCCGCCAAGATCGACAGCCACCACTAACGCACGCGGTGCTGCGGGAGCGCCGGTGTGAGCCTCTCCGTTTTTAACACGGCCTTCATCGTCTGCTGCAAACATAAACTAAATGGAAGAAGCCCGACCATCAGGGAGTGGTCCATGTCGGCTCCGTGCCGGGAAGATCCCTAACTGTCGGGCTCCTGCCCGTCTTTCTAGCTGCGTTTACGTCCAGCCATATCCAGACCAACTGCCGCAACTAAAATTGAGCCCTTGATAATCATTTGCGAGTAAGGCTCTACCCTCATTAAAGACATGCCATTGTCGAGGCTCGACATAATCAGAGCTCCAAGGATCGCGCCAAAGACCGTGCCTCTCCCACCCATCAGGCTCGTGCCGCCGATTACGCAAGCGGCGATCGCGTCGAGCTCGAGCAATTGCCCCGCATCTGGCGAAGCGCTGCCGACGCGCGCGGTGTAAATGATCGACGCCAAACCAGCCAGGCCGCCCATGATGCAAAAGACGGCCAGGATGTGTTTGCGGATATTGATTCCCGATAGGCGCGCCGCATCAGGGTTGCCGCCGATCGCGTAAAGGTATCTGCCAAAAGTGGTGTTCTGAGTCAGAAACGCGCCAGCCAAAGCTATCGCGAGAAAAATGATCACGGGCACCGGAATGCCGGCCTTCACTCCGGGCGACAACTCGTAAGAATTCATCATGTAGATGAACCCAACGACGACCGCAATCGGCACCAACACGCGGGCGAGGGTCACTCCCAAAGAAGGTGTACCCAATCCGTGGCGTTTGCGCGCACGGTTGCGCGACAGCGTCATGAAAATGATCATGGCGACGATGATCGCGGCAATGGCCCAACCCACAGTCGGTCCCACGTAATTCTGGCCGATAGACTTGAAAGCCGGGATTTGTATGGGAATAGTTTCCCCCCGGCTCAGACCAAGAATCACGCCGCGCCAGGCAAGCAATCCTCCGAGTGTGACAATGAATGCAGGGATATTCAGATAGGCTGTGAGCCCGCCCTGGAAAGCTCCAATCGCGAGCGCGACGCCGATACCGGCTGACAACGAAGGAATGAGACCCCAACCCATCCATCCCTGAGCAATTGCCGCGATGCCGCCGGCGAGTCCGACGACAGAACCGACTGAGAGATCGATTTGCCCGGTGATGATCACCATCAACATACCGACGGCCAGCACACCGGTAACGGCGGTTTGACGCATGAGGTTCGAGAAATTGCGAGGGTCCAGGAAGATTTGATTGTCGGTCGAATAATGAAAATAGACCCAGATGGCTATCAAGGCGAAAACCATCGTGTAGGCGCGAAGTAGTTCGGTCGGAATCTTGAAGTTGCCGATCCGCGTTCGCTCAGTCAGTTCAGCTACTTCTGAAACGACAAGATCCGACGTCGCGGGAGGTCGATCCGTTTTCGGTGCGTTTGATTCGCTCATTCAGACCTCATAGCATGCGGAAATCAAGCTGGTGAAACCCGAACCATTTTCCATTTCTCATTTGTCATCTTGATAAAGGCGCGTTGATTCGGAGTTCCAAAAATGATCTATGACAAATGAAAAATAGATTTGTGCTGACGTTCCCAGCATCACGCCGCGCGCAGCACTGATCCGGTCGCACACGCCATCACAGCTTCCGGCGTCGCCGTTGCGCGCGAGAACTCGCCCGTAGCGCGACCTTCGTGTAACACCAGGATCCGATCCGAAAGACCAAGCACTTCCGGCAACTCTGACGAAACCAAAACGATCGCGAGGCCGGCCTGGGCCAGCTTGTTTATCTGCGCGTAGATTTCCTGCTTAGCGCCCACGTCAATCCCGCGCGTAGGTTCATCGAGAAACAGCACGCTTGGGTTTGTCAGCAACCATTTTGCGAGTACTACCTTTTGTTGGTTACCGCCCGACAATGTTCCGGCAATTGTCAGAACAGATCTCGCCTTAACGCGCAGCTCTTTCATAGCGCCTTCACCGGCCGCTGCTTCCGCGTCAACGTTGGTAACAAATCGCCCCGAGATGCGACGCAACCCAGCCAACATCATATTGTTTAGCACCGTCTGATCGAGCAGCAGGCCGAAGCGCTTGCGATCTTCGGTAACAAAACCAATTCCCTGTTTGATAGCTGCGGACGGACTGTTGACCTCAACAGTTTGGCCTTTAACTTTGATCGTGCCGGAAACGGCGCCGTCATGCGCGCCGAAAATCGCCATCAACAGATCGCTGCGACCCGCTCCCATTAATCCTGCTATTCCCAGGACCTCGCCGCGCCGCACTGAAAAGCTCACATTGTCGACCAGCATCTTTCCGCGAACTACCGGATCCTTCACGGATATGTTTTGCACTTCGAGTACAACATCGCTCTTAGCTTGACCGGCGGCCGAAACTGCGTTGGGGAAAATATTGCCGACCTCTCGACCCACCATTCGGGAGATCACGCTCGCCTCGTTCCATTCGCTGGTTGGATTGGCGCCGACTGTTTTGCCATCGCGCAATACGGTGATGCGATCGCTGATCTGAAACACTTCGTTGAGTTTGTGAGAAATATAGATCATGCCCGCGCCACGCTCTCGGAGTTTATTAAGAATCTGAAAGAGCGATTCAACCTCAGTCTGTGTGAGGGCAGCCGTGGGTTCATCAAGGACAAGAATTCGCGCTTCCTGAGAAAGCGCCTTGGCGATTTCAACCAGCTGTTGTTGGCCGATCCCGAGATTGCGAACCGGTGTGCGCGGATCGATTGAGAGGTGAAGCTCATCGAGCAACTGGTGCGCGCGGCGGTAAAGTTCTTCCCAACGAATTACGCCAAATGTTCGCGGCTCGCGTCCGAGGAAAATATTTTCCCCGACGGTCATCTCTTTAACGAGCGAAAGCTCCTGGTAAATAACTGCAATTCCCAACTTCTCCGCATCGCGAATCCCGGCAAAACGCTTTGCCGCTCCGTCAACTACAATCTCGCCGCCGTATTCCGGAAACGGATAAACGCCGGCGAGAATTTTTATCAGCGTAGATTTTCCCGCGCCGTTCTCGCCGACCAATGCGTGAATTTCTCCGGGATGAAGATCGAAGCTGACGCCATCGAGCGCGCGCACGCCTGGGAAGGCTTTCGTGATGTCGCGCATCTCCAAAAGAAGTTTCGAGTTCCGAGTTTCGAGTTTCGAGTTGGTCATCTCGAGAAGAAATTTCAAGTTCCGAGTCTGTTATCTCCAAAGAAGGTTCGAGTTTCGCTCAGAACTCGAAACACGGAACTCGAACTATTCCTTGGGACATTTTTCAGGTGGCAAGCCGGCGCAGATCTCTTCCAGTTTGCGGTAGCCGTCCTTGACCACGGTACTCAGCAGTGTGTTTCGATCAACCGCAACCGGCTCGAGCAGAATTGCCGGGACCTTCTTGAAACCGTTATCGATCGTTTCAGTTGTTTCCACCTTTTCGCCGCGCGCTAGTTTTACGGCCGCGTCCATGGCGCCATAAGCGAGCGGTTGCAGCGATTTGTAAACGGTCATCGTCTGCTTGCCTTCAACGATCAATTTGAGCGAGGCGAGGTCAGCGTCCTGGCCGGAGACCAAAACTTTTCCAGTCAAACCCTGCGCCTCGAGCGCCTGCACCGCGCCGCGCGCTGTACCGTCATTCGAACACACCACGGCGTCCACCTGATTGTTCGACTGCGTTAGGGCATTCTCCACAATATTCAGAGCTGCGCTCGCTTGCCATTCCTTCGCGTACTGATCGGCCACAATCTTGATGTCGCCGCGATCAACGGCCGGCTTCAGAATATTCATTTGCCCTTCGTGCAAAAGGATCGCGTTATTGTCAGTGGGAGAACCGCCGACAACTACAAAATTCGCCGGCTTCTTGTTTACGTGGTCCAGCAAGTACTTCGCTTGCATTTCACCCATCTTCACTACCTGATGAGAAATGTAGAGATCGACATCTGCGTTTTTGATCAGACGGTCATATGCGATAACAGGAACGCCCTGGCGATGTGCGGATTCGACGATCGACGCAGCTATTTCACTATTGTGCGGCGCCACGACCAGGACATCCACTCCCTGCGTCAACATGTTCTCCGCCTGTTTGATTTGTTCGCTGTCGCTTCCATTCGCGACCTGCACGTTTAATTCAAGGCCTTTTTCCTTCGCGTATTTTTCAAACAGATCCTTGTCACGTTGCCAACGCTCTTCCTTCAGCGTATCCATCGAAAAACCGATCTTGATTGGATCGTTTGGGCCTTTCTTCGCCCGGGCAGCGCCGGTATTTGTTTGTTGGGTGCTGGAAACGCAACCACCAGCTAACAAAGCCAGGAGAACTAAACAAACTGTTAGAATTCGAAATCGCATTTGAACTTTCCCCTTCCCTACAATTCAATTCGGTTAACGGGAGCAGCAACTCGCGCGTGCTCTCGTATCAAATCTTTCATGATAAATAGCCGCGACGAGGAGTTAGCGCACACCGCACGCTCTGGAAACTGGAAAACTGGGATAGGTTTCCCTGATCTAAGAAACTATAGCGCAAGCTGTCGGATCGAGGCGCAAGCTTAGCAGAGTCTATCCCGGAAATATATTGAAGTTTTCTTACTCTAGGTGTATTAAATGTGCTTGTAAGTGTGCTGGCACACATACACCCCTCGTCCCCCAAGCGTACAGTTTCGCGCGCGTATTGAATCCGCTTCCCCTGAAGTAAGCCCCGACTCGCCTTGAACCTAACTCTTTCAAGGTGACTTGCTTCGTTATGGTTTCGGCCGCTACGCCGAAGATCGACAAGAACAAGTGACCTCAGGAGGCCTTCCCATGAACCGAACTATGTCTCGTTTTATTCGCGTTGCGATCTGCAGCGCGTTCCTTTTGTTTGCAACGGCTACGGTCAACGCCCAATTCAAGGCCGGCATTCAAGGCACGGTTACAGATTCGACAGGAGGACTGGTACCAGAAGCCCAGGTCACGCTGACGAATACGGAAACCAGCAGGAACCAGGAAGCGACAACCAACTCCGAAGGGTTCTATCGATTCTCCGCTCTGGCTCCCGGCAAATACCTGCTCACAATCGAAAAAGCGGGATACAAAAAAAGCTTGCTCGAAAACGTCGCTGTAAATGCTGAAGCCGTGCAAGGAATCGACGTCGTGCTCGAAATCGGCGAGGTTACCGCGAGCGTGACCGTAGACCAGGAGACTACGGCGCTTCTGGAGACACAAAACGCTAGTGTTTCAGGCACGATGACGACGGAAGAAATTCGCAACTTGCCACAGGTGGGGCGCGACCCTTACGAGTTGATCCGACTGACGCCGGGCATTATTGGCCTCGGCGCGCGTAGCGGCAGCGGGCAAGCGGTCGGGCTGCCCAACACTACTGGACCAGGCGGTTCAAACGCTTCAATCTTTCAAACTGAGAACCAGGTGCCGATCTCGGCCAACGGCCAGCGCCTCTCGAACAACAATTTTCAGATAGACGGCGTGAGCGTTAACAGCCTTCAGTTTGGCGGCGCCGCGGTCGTGACGCCCAACCAGGAATCGGTCAAAGAAGTGCGCGTCACTTCCTCAAATTATTCGGCCGAGCTGGGTCGGAATTCGGGCGCGCAAGTCGAAGATAGTTTCGCAGAATGGTGGCAAGGATTTTCACGGCAGCGCGTTTCTCAAAGCGAACGACCCGAAGTGGAATGCGTTTAATCCGTACGGCGGGATCAATCTTGACCGGCAGCGTGTCGCCAGTCGCTTCAGGCAATTTGGCGGCTCAATCGGCGGACCGCTTATTCTCCCGCGTTTCGGCGAAGGTGGCCCTTCAACCATTCGCAAGCGTGCGTTCTTCTTTTTCTCTACAGAAGGCTTGCGAAATAACACGACTGACACATTCACGGAATACGTCGAAACGCCCGAGTATCGACAGCTAATCATGGCCCAAAGGCCTGGCAGCCTAATCGCGCAAATTTTTGGCACAGCGGGTATTGCGCCGCGTATCTCCAGCTTAGTGGCGCCGAATTGTTCGAGCATTCGGAAATGATCCGACTCGATGTCGAGTGGTGGGCAACGGATTGGATCTTGGTTCGCCCACGGGCGCCACGGGTCAGTATGTCAGCCTCGGCAATCCGACTGGCGGAGGCTTTGACGACATCCCTGACGTTCAGCAGGCAGTAATCGCTTTGCCGCGCAATGAGAAAGCACAGCAATACAATCTTCGTCTCGATTTCCTCGTAGGCACAGGCCAACTCATGTTCAGCGGCTACTCAACCGGACGCGACGACCAGGTGGGTGATTTCGGCTCTCGGGCCCGTCCATCATCCGACATTAGAGACAAGCCGCGGAACACCGCCTTTACTGCCGCATACATTCAACCTTTGTCGACAAGTGCGGTTAATGAAGCGCGTTTCAGTATCACCCGGTATGCCAGCAATCAGGTTGAGGCTTCGTCAGAAACTAACTTCGGGATTCCACGCATCGAGGTTGAGGGTTTGCCGTTTGATCGCATTCGCTTCGGAGCTAATCGCGCGGAGACCACACCGGCGATTTTTGCGCAAACCACTTATGAAGTTCGCGATACCTTGCGCATAACCATGAGGTAATCACGGGCTATCTATAGGCGGGCAGGTGCGTCTTGAACATGACGACAATGATTTAAGCGGCGGCGCCCGTCCGGTTTATTCGTTTGTCGGGCTTTTCAACCTTGCCAATGAGACGCCAATCTTCGAAGCGATAAATGCCGACCCGCGCAACGGCGGACCCGCGGATGCGCAACGCTTCTTCCGCACGGGCGACTATGCCGCCTTCTTTCAGGATCATTGGAACGTGCGGCCTAACCTGACGATTGACCTCGGTTTGCGTTATGAGCTCTTCACGCCGCCGACCGAAACGGAGGGCCGTCTCACAAATTTCATCATCGAACCTGGCACGGCCTCAGGTGGACGTGTCGTAACGGTCGATAAGCTTTTCAACGCGGACAAGAACAATTTTGCGCCACGCTTTGGTTTTGCTTACAGCCCACACTCGAAGCTGGTCCTGCGCGGCGGTTTCGGCATCAGCTACAACCGCATCCCGAATGTGCTGTTCACTAACACTCGCGGAAATCCGCCATATCTCGCGCGATTCAACATTTGCTGCGGCACGGCTGCAACCGATTTCGGTTCTCCATTTGCGGGCGGCCTGATTCGCTTCGCCGTCGGCAGCAGCAGCTCGCCCAACAGCTATCCCATCAATCCGGCGTTAGCGCAGGGTATCGATCCGCTCACTGGTGGAGTGCGCGGAGCGCCGGTCGAAATTTACGGGGCCTTCCAGGACACCCCGAATTCGCACGTGTATGTTTATTCATTCGAGGGCCAGTCTGAATTGCCCTGGAAGCTCGTCGGCTCGCTTGGTTACCAGGGCAGCACTGGACGCCGCCTGATTCGGCTCGTCGATCAGACGCTGCTGGTGCCAATCAACGGTGCAAACTTCCAGGCGGTTTTCTTCCCGCAGCCGGATGCTAACTCAAACTACAACGGAATAAACGCGGGACTCGCCAGACGCTTCTCCAACAGCTTTCAATTTGATGCCAACTATCGTTTCAGCAAGAGCCGGGACAACATTTCGTACGAGGGCCCCGGCGCGGAGACCAACCAAACCAATCCGGGCGACATTGATTCGGAGTATGGCTTTTCTGATTTCGACGTCCGTCATCACTTTACGGCCGCAGGAACGTACGAAACGAACTTCTTCCGTGGCGGAAATTCTGCGATGCGCGCCATCTTTGATGGTTTTCAAATCAACGCCATCGTGACGCGGAGCACCGGCTTCCCCTGGACGCCGAAGTTCTTCGCGGATTTGCGACAACCAAGCGGACGTTTCTTCGGACCTATTCGGCCATCAGCCTATTTGGGAGGCGCGCTTGACGACACTTCGGATGATGCATTCATCCGGCCGGGCGGTAACTTTCCCGGTGGCGGCGCCAACTACTTTACGCTGACACCCAATGCGCAACCCGGCATCGAGCGTAATTCTTTTCGCGGTCCAGGCTTTTTCAATATCGACATGAGCGTGGCGAAAAAGATTGCGATGCCCTTCGTCAATGAAGAAACGAATCTCGAACTGCGCGCCAACTTCTTCAACGTCTTCAATATGGTTAACCTGGCGCCGATTCGCTTCTTCGATGCCGGCTCAATCATTACTGACCCGAACTTCGGACGTTCCCTGCGCGGTCTTTCCGGGCGCGTAGTCGAATTGCAAGCGCGGTTCAGGTTCTAGACAACGAGCTACGCTGAAAGCGTTGGCTAACGTCAGCCCAGGGGTGTTGCTACTCTGGGAAACGAATGTACTAAACTCGGTTCGCTAACTCTGTCGGAGTTTGCGAGCCTGCTTAGGCACAGTTAGCTAACGCTTTCGGCGTTATTCATTTTTAATTCGATCACAGCTGACAACGTTTAATTAGATCCTGCCATGAAGCTGCCGAAGTTAATGAGTTTGGTGCTGGCGTTCCTGCTAGTCTCCACGTTGGTCGCGATTCCCGTTCCATCACAGCCGCACGAGCCGCATTCGCCACAAGCAGCCCGCCGTAAACTCCAGCAAGCAAACATCGAGCGAAAGATTGATAACTTGCTGGCGCGCATGACCCTCGCAGAGAAGCTCGGTCAATTGCAGCAGCTCGATGGCGAGGCCAATGGAAATTTTCGACCCGAACACCTCGATCTAGTTCGCAAAGGTCTGCTGGGATCCACATTGAACGTGCGCGGAGCTGCACGCACTAACCAACTTCAGCGGGTGGCAATGAATGAGTCGCGTTTGAAGATCCCGCTCTTGTTTGGCTTCGATGTGATTCATGGCTACCGCACAGTCTTTCCGATTCCACTGGGTGAAGCGGCGACGTGGGATCCAGCAGCAGTCGAACAAAGTGCGGCCATTGCCGCCAAGGAAGCGCGCGCGGCTGGAGTCCACTGGACCTTCGCTCCCATGGTGGACATCGCGCGCGATGCGCGCTGGGGAAGAATTGCCGAGGGCTCTGGAGAGGATCCGTTTCTCGGTTCGGCAATGGCGCGAGCTCGAGTGATGGGATTTCAAGGCCGAGACTACAGCGCCGGCGACAAAGTCGTCGCAACCGCAAAGCATTGGGTAGCGTATGGCGCCGCCGAAGCCGGGCGCGACTACAACACCACCGACGTCTCCGAAAGAACGCTCCGCGAAGTTTACTTCCCTCCGTTCAAAGCGGCGCTCGACGCCGGCGTGGGAACATTCATGAGTGCGTTTAATGATCTGGACGGTGTGCCTACCTCGGGCAACCCGTTTACGCTCACCGCTGTCCTGCGTGACGAATGGAAGTTTGACGGGATCGTTGTCAGCGATTACGAATCTGTGAAAGAGATGATTAATCACGGGTTCGCCGCCAATGAAAAGGAAGCCGCGGCGGTCGGGCTCAATGCCGGCGTCGATATGGAGATGGTCAGCCGCCTATACAACAAACATGGGGCGGAGTTGCTGAAAGAGCGCAAGGTCCCGATAGCTGCTATTAATGAAGCCGTTCGACGCATTCTCCGCATAAAGTTTCGCCTCGGCCTTTTTGAGAAACCATATGCAGACGAAACTGCGGAATCCAATTCGATCTTCACTAAGGAGCATCTAGCCTCAGCTCGCAGCACTGCAGCTCGTTCGTTGGTGCTTCTGAAAAATGAAGGTGCCACATTGCCCTTGAGCAAGACCCTGAAAACGATTGCCATCATCGGTCCTTTAGCCGACAGCCAGAAAGACATGATTGGTTCATGGACCGGCGACGGCAAACCGGAAGACGCAGTCACTCTGTTAGCCGGAATCAAATCAAAGGTGTCGCCTCAAACGAAAGTTGTTTACGCCCAGGGCTGCGAGTTGCCCTGCCTCTCTACCGATGGATTCGCGGCAGCAGCCCGTGCTGCAAAGGGTGCGGATTTTACGATTGTCGCTGTTGGCGAGTCAGCTGAGATGAGCGGTGAAGCGGCGTCGCGCAGTTCTCTTGATCTACCTGGTAAACAAATTGATTTGGTTCGGGCGATCCACTCCAGCGGAAGTCCTTACGCTGTCGTATTAATGAACGGGAGGCCTCTTACGATCAGCGAAATCGTCGGCAACTCCCCGGCAATTTTGGAGACGTGGTTTGCCGGTACGCAGGCCGGTAATGCGATTGCCGATGTCTTGTTTGGCGATGTAAACCCTGGCGGGAAATTGCCCGTCACGTTTCCACGAACGGTCGGACAGGTGCCGCTTTACTACAATCACAAAAATACGGGCCGGCCTCCCGATGAGAAAAACAAATACACCTCCAAGTATCTTGACGTACCGTGGACGCCCTTATTCCCATTCGGCTATGGACTCAGCTATACAAAATTCAGAATCAGTGCGCCGCAGTTGAGTGCTCTGCGTATTAGAACCGATGGAAGTTTGAACGTGACGGTGGAAGTAGAGAACATCGGCACGCGCGCCGGTGATGAAGTTATACAGCTTTATCTTCGTGACGTTGCTGCTAGCGTCACGCGTCCCGTCAAGGAATTGAAAGGCTTTCAACGAATC
Source organism: Pyrinomonadaceae bacterium (assembly GCA_963724185.1). GTDB lineage: Bacteria > Acidobacteriota > Blastocatellia > Pyrinomonadales > Pyrinomonadaceae > PSRF01. The sequence goes on from CAVRTN010000005.1 coordinate 485,423, forward strand.
ACACTTCAACCAGGCGAGAAACGGCGCGTCCAGTTCACGCTCGGGCCGGAACACCTCGGGTTTTACAATCGAGCGATGAGGTTTATGGTGGAGCCCGGTGAGTTTAAGGTGATGGTTGGACCAAACTCCCAGGACCTGCTCGAAGCAAAGTTTGAAGTTACCGGCCGATGAAATCTGGACCCGATCTGTGGGCCATCGTCGGGCTGCGAGATGTTTTCGCCCGAGTAAGCTCGATATCATGTTTGAGTTTGCAGTGGCGACCATCTTCTGAATAGCCGCGGGTGTATTCATCATGCGACGCCCGGAGTCCGTGGGCGTGAACGAGTAATTTCATAAACTCGAAGTCGACGATCTTTACGCAAGGGAAAATGGACTCGGTTAAAGCGGCTACATTCTCGGGTTCACGTTCAGCCATCTTAATCCTATCGCTGCTAATCTGCGGCTCGTCACTCACTGCACAAACTGAGATCGCCCGCGCGCCTGGCGCTCCCGGGGGCGATGCGCGTTGGGCCAGCGCCGGAAAGCAGGCCATTGGCACGTCCAACACTCTGGAGTCCAAAGTCTGGTTCACGTTGCAGGGCGGCGCTCTCACTGAAGTCTTCTGGCCCACCGCGGACATGCCGAATGTGCAGGTTCTGGAGTTTGTCGTAGTCGACCCTTCACGCCGGCAAGTCGAAACAGAAAGTGAAGATGCCACGCATGAAATCCAGCTCCTAAATCATCATTCGCTTTCGTTTCGCCAAATCAATACTGCCCGGAATGGCGACTGGAAAATTACCAAGACATATACGACCGACCCTCAACGCAACACACTCCTGATGGATGTGAAGTTCGAGACGAAAAACAGACTCCTCGCGCTGTACGTCTATTTCGATCCCTCGCTTAACAACAGCGGCATGCACGATACCGGCTGGGTGGAAGGCGGTGCCCTGCTGTCGAATGAAGCTGACAAATCGTCGGCGTTGCTGGTTTCCGGCGGCTTCAGTGAACTCACAACTGGCTTCTCTAAAGTCAGCGACGGGCTGAACCAATTGAAACAAAATGGACGAATCGCGACCGCGTATGCTCGGGCGGAAAACGGCAACGTCGTGCAGATGGCTAAAATCAATCAGCCTCAACAATTCACACTGGTGCTTGGTTTTGGTCAAACTGCGAACGACGCTCTGACTACTGCGCGCAAATCTTTAGGAAGAGGGTTTCAAGCTTGTCGTAAAGAATACGAAGAGAGTTGGCGCAGAGTGGTTCGCAGATTACCGAAGGTAGAAGCGAAATATCAGCCGCAGTTCAACCTCGCGGCACTTGTTTTGAAAGCGCACGAAGACAAGACCTTTCGCGGAGCAAACGTCGCTTCACTTTCTTCGCCCTGGATAACGGGCACTGCCGCCAATGAAGCTCACGTCGGCGGGTATCATCTCGTTTGGGCGCGCGATCTGTATCACGTCGCCACCGCTTACATCGCTCTGGGCGACAAAGCCGCAGCCCAACGTGCCCTGGACTATCTTTTTAACGTGCAGCAAAGAGCGAACGGTAGTTTTCCGCAAATCACTTGGGTCAACGGCAGGCCGCTGGGTGATGCAGTGCAGATGGACGAGGTCTCGTTTCCCTTGATCCTGGCTTATTATCTCGGACGAACGGACAGGGCTACGTATTTCAAGCACATCAAGCGCAGCGCGGATTACATAGTCAGCAACGGACCAGTAACCCAACAGGATCGTTGGGAAGAGAAACCTGGCTATTCTCCGGCGACGATTGCCGCCCAGATTGCCGGTCTCGTGTGTGCCGCCGAAATCGCCAAACAGAATGGTGATGAAGCTTCCGCTCGAACCTACCTGGCCACTGCCGACAACTGGGCGCGCCAGGTTGAAAGCTGGACCGCTACCACAAACGGAGGCTATTTGAACGGGAGTTACTATCTCCGTTTGACGCAAAAAGGAAAGCCGAACGATGGCGCACGTATCGAGCTAAATAATAACGCCGGTATCGCTGACGAACGAGAGATCGTTGATCCAAGCTTTCTTGAACTCGTGCGGTTGGGAGTAAAGTCGCCGCGCGATCCGTTGATCGAACGATCACTCGAAGTGGTCGATAAAATTCTTCGCGTTCAAACCCCGCATGGCGAAGCATGGTATCGCTACGTCCGTGACGGCTATGGAGAGATGGCCGACGGACGTCCGTGGAACTGGGACGGAAAATACACCGGCAAAGGACACTTGTGGATCTTGTTGACCGGAGAACGCGCTCAGTATGAACTGGCGCGCGGCGAGTTTGTCAAAGCACGCGAGCGGTTGGACACGATGCTTGGTTTTGCTAATCAAGGATTGATGCTGCCGGAGCAGGTCTGGGACAAACCGGTTGGTCCGAGACGCGAGTTGAGTTTTGGCGAAGGCACCGGATCGGCAACTCCGTTGGCCTGGTCCGTGGCGCAATTCATACGTCTGGTAATGAATCTTCGCGCACGAAGAAATTTGGATACGCCCGACATCGTGGCGGCACGATATGTTAAGTAAACGAAATTCGGCTTCGTCGTGGCAGGCGCTTCTTGCGAGTGTATTGCTTCCCCGTTTTTTGTCAGCTTCTCTGTTGCTGAGCTTCATAGCTCAAGCGGGCATATCGCAGCCGCGTAGGTCCCTAAACCGTGTTAGCGAACCCGCCCAGACAGCAAGCCTCAAACCAGGCGATGAGGATTTTCTTGAAGACCTTTCGCGGCGTTCTTTCCAATACTTTCTGGACCAGGCCGACGCCAACACCGGACTGGTGCCGGACCGCGCACGGATGGATCGTTCCCCACTCCCCGAAAGCCATCGCAATGTTGCCAGTATCGCGGCGACGGGATTTGGTTTGACCGCCCTCTGCATTGCCGCCGATCGAAAATGGATCACTGCCGAAGCGGCCCGTGAACGCGCCCGCAATGCCCTTCGCTTCTTCAGGACCGAAGCTCGGCACGAACGCGGTTGGTTTTATCACTGGATGGACGCGAAAACCGGCGAACGACGTTGGAAGAGTGAAGTCTCTTCGATTGATACTGCTTTGCTGCTGGGCGGTGTGCTGACGGTGCGACAGTGTTTTGATAACGATCGCGAAATCGTTCGCCTGGCGACAGAGATATACCGGCGCGTCGACTTTAAATGGATGCTCAATGGTCATCCACTGCTGTTGTCCCACGGTTGGAAGCCCGAGACCGGCTTTCTAAAACCGCGATGGGACACCTACAGTGAAGACTCCATTCTCTACCTGCTGGCAATCGGATCTCCCACGCATCCGATTTCACCAGAATCCTGGTACGCACTATGGCGCGACCGTTACCGCTACGAAGGGTTCGCTTATTTCACTTCCATCGGAGTGCCGCTGTTCATGCACCAGTATGCTCACGCCTGGGTCGACTATCGCAATCGTCGCGAGATACGCGGTGATCGGATCGATTACTTTCAAAACTCCGTGAACGCAACGCTCGCGCATCGCGCCTTCTGTCTTTCTCTCTCGAAAGAGTTTCCCGGGTATGAAGAAAACGTTTGGGGAATAACGGCCTCGGACAGCGTGAAGGGGTATCTGGCCTGGGGTGGGCCCCCTCGCGATCGGGAGATTGACGGAACAGTAGTTCCCTCGGCCGCGGGCGGTTCGTTAATGCTGACACCTGATGTTGCCGTCGCCGCCTTACGAACGATGCACGAAAAATATGGCCAGCGCACCTATGGCATTTACGGTTTTGTTGACGCGTTTAATCCAAACACCGGTTGGGTCGACCCTGATGTAATCGGCATCAATGTCGGAATCGTCTTGTTGAGCGCTGAAAACCTCCGCTCCGGAAACGTATGGCGCTGGTTCATGAGAAATCGCGAGATTCCCGGGGCAATGAAAGCAATAGGATTGCTTAGATACAGCGACCGCAAACCTATCGCTAAACCGGGGCAGACCTTGAAATCGCTGAGTGTTCAAGGTAAACGCGGCGGAGTGAGGTCAGTAGCACCACATGAGTGATAACCCTCCTAAGCTCTCCCGTGTGACATGGACAACGCTTGCATTCGTCGAGCGATGCTTGCGGTCAGCTGCTCCTCACGGAAACGCCATAGCCAGTTTCCCTCACAACTCCCCGGCAGATTCATGCGCGCTTCGGTGCCCAGTCCCAACACGTCTTGCAACGGCACGATCGCCATTTCAGCGGCCGAGGCCATTACGGCTTCGATGAAGTCCCAGTGAATCTCAGCGCCGTCCGAGTTTAGATAATCCAGGCAATGGCGCCGTGGACTTTCCGATTGCCCAACTTTTTCAGATTCCCTGAACTCAGGTTCACCTTCCTCGGCAAGTGCTTCAAACCAGCCGGCCGTTGTGTCATTGTCATGAGTGCCGGTGTAGGCCACCGTGTTCAACGGATAGTTGTGCGGTAGGTGGATATTTTCCAGATCCCCATCGAAGCCAAACTGAAGCACGCGCATCCCCGGAAAACCAAATTCATCGCGCAAGTCGTCAACCTCCGGTGTTATCACGCCCAGATCTTCGGCGATCAACGGGAGTTTCCCTATTACGAGCTCCAACTCGCGAAATAGTTTTGTTCCCGGACCTTCGACCCACACTCCGCGCTCCGCGGTTTTTTCTTCAACCGGAATCTCCCAGGCCGCAACGAACCCGCGAAAGTGGTCCATCCGCACGGCATCGAAGAGATGCAGCGTAGTTTCCATTCGCTTGACCCACCATGAGTATCGCTGGGCCTCCATTCGTTGCCAGTTGTATAAAGGATTGCCCCACAGCTGGCCCGTCTCGCTGAAGTAATCAGGTGGCACGCCCGCCACCACGGTCGGCTTCAATTCGGCATTAAGCTTGAACTGATCCGGCGCGGCCCATACGTCCGCGGAATCGTAAGCGACAAAGATGGGCAAGTCGCCGATGATCTTGATTCCACGATCGTTGCAGTATTTTTTTAGAGCGAACCACTGCCGGAAGAAGATGAACTGGAAGAAACGTTGTGCTGCTATCTCGTCAGCGAGGCGAGCGTTCTCTGCAGCAAGGGCGGCCGGATTTCGATTTGCGAGTTCAGTTTCCCAATCGATCCAGGATGTGCCGCCGTGTTTCTTCTTGAGCGCGCGGTATAAAGCATAATCGTCGAGCCACGCGTTGCTCTCGCAGAAGTCGACGAAATCCTTGTGGAGACCGGTTTCGTTCTGCGATTTGAAGTTCGCAAAGGCTTTTCGCAACAAGTCGTCCTTGAAACGTTGCACGGCTTCGAAGTCGACGCGCTCGTTCGGAAAATCCGGAGAGCTCTCGAGGTCTGACTCTTTAAGGAACCCATCGCGGACCAGCAGTTGCGGACTAATCAGCAGAGTGTTTCCGGCGAAGGCTGAGTAGGACGAATAAGGAGAATTACCATACCCGGTTGGCCCGAGCGGCAGAACCTGCCAAATCTTCTGGCCACTTGAAATCAGGAAATCGGCGAAAGCAAAAGCGGACGGGCCGAAGTCGCCGACACCAAACGGACCGGGTAAAGATGTAGGATGCAATAAAATACCGCTGGTTTTTGAACTAATCATCGTCAGGCGCAAACGGCTTTCGAGATTCTTTGATGGTATCAGGTGAATTTTACCGCGCCACAGCGTATCATCTGGCGTTCAAAATGTGAGCGCTACTCATTGGCTCGGCGTCCTTCTTAAAAGGATTGAATCAGAACACTGGTGTTAATCGGATGAGTATCAAGACCTGGATCAAGAGACTTGGCTTTTGGGGATTCATGTTTTTCCTCGTCAAAGGATTACTCTGGCTTACCATACCCGCGCTTATCGCTTTCCTCGCCAACTGAAAGATCACGTGCGGCTGCCTTCTGACGTTTCAAACGATTCGAAACGTGGCGAAAATGTTTCAGCTAGATAACGAATTGCATCGTGTTGGACCTCATGGTCCTATGGTGTTGACACGCAGATAAGCCCTGCATAAAATTCACCAAACAAGACTTACAACAACCGAGGAGGGAGTTAGAGTGAAAACAACTATTCGTGTCAATCGCAAACGCCCGGAGTCGATGACCAAGCAGATCACGGACCAGCTAACCGGTCTCATAGAATCAGGAGCGATGACCGTCGGTAGTTATTTGCCGAGCGAACGTGAGTTGGCCAACTCGCTGAAGGTCGCGCGCAACGTGGTGCGCGGAAGTTATGAAAACTTGATCAAGGCCGGCCGCGTGCAAAGCGAAGGTCGCAAGGGTCGTACTATTCGCGCTTCAGGTGGGAAAAAACGCGCGGGTGCTGCCAAAGGTGCGTCGAGTGCCAAGGCACGCAAGAAATAGTCGATAACAAGGTGTGGCGTATAGTTAATTCCCCCTCCTCCCCTCACCTTTACCCGGCACTCGATTCCTGACTGAGGATGACAGCGTCCTTTCCGAGTGAAAGGATTTCATCGCGGATTGCCCGGCGCTCAGCCAGCAATCGCACGAAGAACCTGCGCCTTACCAGGAAGAACGCGAGCGCGCGTAAACCACCCAAAAAGCTATCAATTCCTTCAAAAAACCGGATTGCGAGGTAGCCTGCGACCGGTACTAACACTGCCAGGGCCAACGCAAATTTCCATCCCAGCAGGGTGTAACCCGCGATGGCGACGGCCAGCCAGGTCAAAGGAAATAACAGCATCGCTGAGAGTATCTTGACGGTCGAGATTACGTCTTCTTCCTGCTTCGAAAAGGTAGTGGCAACGTATCCGCCCAACCGGTAAGCGGGGTAGTGAACGAGCGCACCCAAAATCGCCGGCCCCACCAGTAATAAAAACATTGCCACGCGCGATATCAAGTGCCGGAAAACATCCGACGTTGACTTGGGTGGCGACAAATCATCCGGATCAACTCCCGCCTGCGATAGCTGCTCCTCAAAGCGTCTCATCCGTGCTTCCAGACTCTCGAGTCTCATTGGCGCATGTTCGCGCAGGACGGCGTACGCTTTGACGAACCGTTGTTGGAGTTGCAACTCCTCTGCGAGGGTCTCCTCCCTATTCTCACTCGGCACCGACGAAAAGATTTTTTCCGCCCGCGCAATTGTTTGACGCGCCTCTTCGTGTTCGGCGTCGAGCATAACTTCACGAAGCGCCTTCTCAATTTGCGATGACAATGCTCGTACCGCGACACGGGGTGGGTTGCCATCTGGTTCGAGTTGAACCGGCGTCACATCAACTGGCTTCCCGAAATAGAGCAGGACAGAACTCCGAAACTTCGTCTTTGAAGTGTAGTAAAGACCCGCCGGGACAATTTGCAATTGCTTTACTTCGCCTGTGGAAAGAGCTGCCAGAGCGATGCGCGCGGCTCCGGTCTTGATTGGGCGCAACCGCGGCTCGTTATGGGAAACTCCTTCAGGGCATATCCCAATCGTGCCGCCGCTTGCGAGCAGCTTACGAGCGGCCACAAATGTTTCCTGATTTTTCGAAACGTCGCCGTCATCGTCCTGCCGCCGGTAAACAGGAATTGCCTCCACCGCTCTGACAAAGAAACTGAGCACCGGCATTCTAAAGAGCGGCGCTTTCGCCAAAAACGAAACGCGACGCGGCGCGAGGCCGAGAAGAAATGCCGGGTCGACAAGGGCGTTCGGGTGATTGAGAACAAAGATCACCGGAGTTTTCAGCGGGACGTGCTCGAGGCCGACCACTTCGACATGCCGAAAATAGATGCGCATTGCGAATCTCACGAGGGCAACGATGATGCGGCGTGTCATTAGGGTTTAGTCGAAGGTGAGAGATTCTAATCTATTGAAGAAAGATCGGGTGAGATTTGATCGCGCTCCGGTCATGAGACTATCCGCAGATTACGCCGATTACACGGATTCAAAAATACCCACCAGTTGACTACGAAAGTACTTAACAGGTTGTGTGGCTCCTGAAATCTGCGTAATCGGCGTAATCTGCGGACAGCGCCTGCCGATCCTCGCTACCGCAGTTGTTCGCCTCGTGCAATAATGTTCGCGCTTTCCCAAAAATCTTATCAAACGCCTGAGGGTATTCCATGAAACGCTTCGTCATCGCTCTGACTGTTGCTCTCCTATTGCTCACCTCCGTCGCCGCCATCAGTGGTCAGGGCCGGTTCACCATCCAGGAAATGATGAAGGTGCGGCGAGTTGCCGATCCGCGCGTGTCGCCAGATGGCAAATGGATCGCCTTCACCATTGGCGACGTGAACTTCGACGGCAACCGCGTGGTCAATCAGATCTACGTGACCTCGATTGTCGGCGGTAGTGAGATAAAGCGTTTGACGAGCGGAACCGCATCCTCGTCTGCGCCCCGCTGGTCGCCCGATGGAAAGAAGATCGCGTTCGTAACCGGCAGCCAAATCTGGGTGATGGATAGCGATGGCGACGACAAGCAACAGGTGACGAAAATTTCAACCGGCGCCGGTGGACCAGTTTGGTCGCCCGACGGTAAGTGGATCGCTTTCACTTCCGATGTCTATCCCGATTGCAAAGACGACGATTGCAACAAACGAAGAGACGAAGCGGCTGAAGCGAGCAAAGTCAAAGCGCACATCACCGAGCGGCTGCTTTTCAAACATTGGGACGAATGGCGCGACGTAAAACGCACCCACCTGTTCGTGGTCGCCAGCAACGGCGGCGTGGCCCGGGCCATTACCTCAGGAGACTTTGATTCACCTCCTTACGCAGCCGCGTCGGGTGTTGACTACGCGTTCTCGCCCGATGGCAAGGAGATCGCCTTCATCCGCAATCCCGACAAAGTGGAAGCCATCTCGACCAACAGCGACATCTATGTTGTCCCTGTGAACGGCGGCACTCCCAGGAACATCACAATCCGCAACAAAGGCTACGACGCCAGCCCGCTCTACACGCGCGACGGCAAGTCGATCCTCTATCGTTCGCAAATGACGGCGGGCTTCGAAGCAGATCGTTGGCGGCTGATGAACTACAACCGCGCGACGGGCGCCAGCACTGAGATACCCCGTGCTTTCGACCAGCAAGTCGACGAGTTCGCTTTGTCGCCCGACGGCAACTCTGTTTACTTCACGGCGGGTGAACGAGGTCGTCATCCGATTTTCAAAGTTGCTCTCAGCGGCGGACCTGCGGAGAAAGTTATCGGCGACGTCTATGCGGGCGGACTGCAAGTGGCGGCGGATGAAACGCTCGTTTTTTCAAGCAGCTCAATCGCCGCGCCGCCTGAAATTTATCGCGGCAATGGCGGCAGCATTATCCAGTTAACGAAAATTAACAAAGAACTGATCGAACCCCACAACCTGAAGAGCGCGGAAGAAATGGAATGGACCGGAGCACTCGGTAAAAAGATCCATGGCTTCGTGGTGAAGCCGACCGACTTTGACGCCAGCAGAAAGTACCCACTGGTGGTCTTGATCCATGGCGGCCCGCAGAGTGCCTGGAACGACAGCTGGAGTTATCGCTGGAACCCGCAGATGTTTGCCAACGCCGGCTACATTGTTTTCGCGCCAAATCCGCGTGGGTCAACCGGCTACGGTCAGCAGTTTATCAACGAGATCAGCGGCGACTGGGGCGGCAAGGTCTACACAGATCTAATGAACGGCGTGTCCGAGGTTGTTCGCCGCAACAAGTTTATCGACAAGAACCGGATCGGCGCGGCAGGAGCGTCTTACGGTGGTTATATGATCAATTGGATCGAAGGGCATAACAATGATCCGCGCGCGCACTTTAAAGTGCTCGTGAACCACGATGGAGTTTACAACCTGACCAGCATGTATGGCGGCACCGAAGAACTCTGGTTTACCGATTGGGAATTTAAGGGAACGCCATGGACCAACAAGGCCATGTACGAGCGCTGGTCGCCGCATAACTTCGTCCGGAATTTCAAAACGCCGATGCTCGTGATTCATGGTGAACTGGACTACCGCGTACCGATTGGCGAAGGTCTCCAGGTATTTACGGCGCTTCAGCGAATGAACGTTCCATCCAAACTGTTGATCTTCCCCGATGAGGGTCACTGGGTGTTGAAGCCGCAGAACTCGCAACTCTGGCATCAGACGGTGCTGGGTTGGTTGGATAAGTACTTGAAATAAGCAAGGCGTCTTAGCCGCGGATGAACGCAGATTCACGCGGATAAAAACGGCTTAAGATCTGATCCGCGTTGTTCCGGGTAATCCGCGGCTATTTATCTTCTTCTCATGCCTGTGAGCGAACGCCCCCCAGGTTATCCCATCATGCGGCAGCATTGGGGCAAGCTGCTCTTCATGCATTGGCCCATCGATGTAACACTTCTCCGCCCTCTTATTCCGCGACAGCTCCAGATCGACACCTTTGACGGCGCCGCATGGATTGGAGTAATTCCCTTCACGATGTGGGGCATCCGTGCTTCATTCCTGCCGCCAATTCCGGGTACCAGCGCCTTCCATGAGCTGAACGTGCGCACCTATGTGACCTGTAATGGCGTTCCCGGCGTTTGGTTTTTCTCGCTTGATGCTGCCAACAGGCTCGCGGTTTGGGGCGCGCGCAAGTTTTACAGCCTGCCTTACTTCAATGCACGCATGTCGCTACGCCAGGACGACCGGTCGATTACCTATTCCTCAACGCGCGAAGATAGCCGAGGCGAGCCGGCCCGATTAAACGCCAGGTGGACCATCGGTGAGCCGCTGCCACAGTCGCAGCCGGGCTCGGTCGAGTTTTTTCTGACTGAGCGTTACTGTCTCTACGCTGCTCATCGTGATGAAATTTACCGAGCGCGTATTCATCACTATCCGTGGCCGCTGCAAAAAGCAAAGCTCGCTTCGTTCGACTCAACCATGCTCGAAGCTCACGCTCTCGCACAGCCAAAGAGCGAACCGCTGCTACACTATGCTGAGGAATTGAGCGTTGATATTTGGAGACTCAAAAAGATCGAGGCCGCGTGAGTGTTGGCTCGTCTTTGGTGAACCGGCAACAAATCCCTGACCGAAGATTACTACTCAGCTTTCTCAAGCGGCGGCACGACGGCGATGAAGTCATCCGCGAAACGTGCGGCATACTGCGTCAGCAACTCCTCCACCCGCTCCAATTTGGGAGCACGCACGATCAAACCGGCGTGATGGTGTTTCTTCACACGATAGACGATTTCCGGATCGTCGTAATCCGAAGTGTCCGGGCTTTCCTGCTTTGAGAGTGAAAGAACGATCCCGGCATATTCTTTTCGCGTTTGCTTAAGCTTCCGCGAACCTCTCTTTGATCGGGGCGCCGCCTGGTCGTCTGTCCCCTCTCCTGCCGACTGCTCCAGCCGACTGCCGTTTGTCACTTCCATGCGTGCCCACTCGCGCCACAAGTTAACGCCAGTGGCCGCCTCCAGAACTTCCGCGATGTATGCTCCGCCCACGCGCGCCGCGATTTCCAAAAAGTAAAACTCTCCATCCGCATCGCTCTTGATAAACTCCGCGTGCGCAGCACCTCGCTCCAGTTTCAGTCCCTTGATCAGTTTGCGGTTCAGCGCAAAAAGTTTTTTCTCATTGCCTGAGCCGTGGGCAACGGAGTGAGAAATGTAGGCGCCGCCTCCGTGGGCAACTTCCAGCGGCGGACGCCCATAACGATTGGCCCCCACGAATTGAGCCCGTCCATCGTCAACTATCGAGTCAACATGAAAAACTTCTCCCGGGATAAACTTTGCGAGTAGATAGTAAGACGCCCGCTCGCGCAGGTTGTCTCTCGAGTTGCGGTCTTCGATCACAGTCCATACTTCTTCCGGCTTATCGACTCGCAGGATCCCAATCGCTGAAACATCCGATCGAGGCTTGATAATCCACGGCGGAGGAACCCGCTTCATAAATGCTTCAACTTCTTCCAGGTTGATGAGCGGCACAAATTCGGGAACTCTGACGCTCGCAGCTGCGGCGCTGATAGCCATTGCCATCTTGTCGCGAAATGTCTTGGCAGTTGAGCTGCTCATTCCCGGCAAGCAAAAATGCTCCCGCACGAGCGCCGCCGTCATCACGTCAAACTCTTCCAGCGCCACGATTCGATCGGGTTTATTCTGCTTCGCCAAAAAACCGACTAGATCGATAAAAAGCGGTGGCCCAGCATCGTTGGGCAGCGCAAACACTTCGTCGAGACTCTCGCGCGGCCAATCCTCCTTGAGCATTTTTTCTTTGGTAATCAGGATGACGTTGGCGCCAAGTTTCTTACATTCGCGGATGAAGTCGACGCCCTTGAAGTAGGTCGCCAGACAGATAACATTGAGCGGAGTATCACCTTGGGGCATAGGAACTCTTCCGGGTTGAAACGAACTAGGATTCTTTGCGCTAGCGAGAATATAAACCTTTTACGGAATCGCGGTCACCTGATAATGTAAGCGTGCTTATGCCTACCAGCTTGGAGACCGGCCGTGCGCCCGGATTTCGTAACGCAGACTGTTAGTTTGCGAACGATAGGCGGCTGAGCAGAACGCAAAACTGAGAACTGAATCCGCAAACTAACAGTTTGCGTTAACACCCAACTATGATCTTTCGTGGCCCCTTTTCCGACGTAACTATCCCCGACGTTGCAATCACGCCTTTCGTGTTCGAAAAGGCGGAGGCACTCGGCGATAAACCGGCGCTCATTGACGGACTCAGCGGACGAGTCGTCACCTATGCGGATTTGACCGCAGGGATTGCGCGAGTCGCCGCCAGTCTAAGCCAGCGAGGATTCAAAAAAGGTGACGTGCTTGCGATCCTGAGTCCGAATCTACCAGAGTATGCCATCGCCTTTCATGCGGTCGCGTCGCTCGGGGGAATCACCTGCACAGTTAATCCGCTCTACACTGAACAGGAAATCGCCCATCAACTAGAAGACTCCGGGGCGCGCTTCCTGATTACGATCCCACCGTTTCTTGAGAAAGCAAACACCGCCGCGATGGAAACCGGCATCGAGGAGCTGTTTGTATTTGACGAGTTTGGCGATGCAGCATCTGGAGGCCCCGGTTCTGCTGCCACTCCGTTTTCATCCCTGCTCGAAAGCGACGGAAAATTTCCCGCCGTCGAAATCGATCCGCGCGAAGACCTCGTCGCGCTTCCCTATTCGAGCGGAACCACGGGACTTCCCAAAGGCGTAATGCTCACGCATCACAACCTGGTTTCTAACATGTGCCAGATGGAGGGCTTGAGCTACTTCACCGAGAACGACACTCTGATCGCAGTGCTGCCGATGTTTCACATCTACGGCCTGGTGGTCATCCTAAACCTGGGACTGCGTCAGGGCGCCACGATTGTGACGCTGCCGCGTTTTGAACTCGAGCCGTTTCTGCAAACGCTGCAAAAGTATGAAGTCACTCTGGCCCATCTCGTGCCGCCGATTGTCCTGGCCCTTAGCAAACATCCCATCGTAGATCAATATCCCCTGCCTAATGTGAGAACAATATTCTGCGGTGCGGCGCCGCTCGATGAAAGCCTTACGCGCGCGTGCATGGAAAGGCTCGGCTGCGATATTCGTCAGGGATACGGCATGACTGAAACCAGCCCGGTCACGCATTCCTCGCCAGTGGATCCCAAACAGGTGAAGTTTGGTTCGGTCGGAGTTGCGGCGCCAAACACGGAATGCAAAATAGTCGATTTGGAAACTGGAGAAGCGCTGGGGCCAAACAACGAAGGTGAAATTTGCGTTCGTGGTCCACAGATAATGAAAGGCTACTTAAATCGCCCCGAAGCGACCGCGGCAACCATCGACGCAGAACAATGGTTGCACACTGGCGACATCGGCTATGTTGACGCCGAGGGCCATTTCTTCGTCGTTGATCGCGCGAAAGAGTTGATCAAGTACAAAGGATTTCAGGTGCCGCCGGCCGAGCTGGAGGGAGTTTTGTTGACGCATCCGGCTGTCAGCGATGCTGCCGTAATTCCCTGCCCCGATGATGAGGCCGGCGAAGTGCCTAAGGCATTCGTTGTGCTGAAGGGCGCAGCCAGCCCCGAAGAGATAATGAATTTTGTGAACGAGCGCGTAGCTACATACAAGAAAATTCGCAGTGTGGAATTCATTGATAAGATCCCGAAGTCGGCTTCGGGTAAGATACTGCGCCGGGTTTTGGTTCAAGCTGAACGAGAGAGGATAAAAGCAGATGTCGCCTGAAATCATTTCACAAGTAATCAAAAACTACTTCGCGGCCATCAGGGATATGAATCAAAACGCCTGGGTCAACACCTTCGCCGAAGATGCGATCAGCCACGACCCGGTAGGCGCGCCGGCAATTGAGGGGCATCAGAGACTCGGAGAGTTTTTCCAATCCATCACCGCAGCCTTCAATGAGGTTGGGTTGACGGAAGATCAGGTGTTTGTAGCCGGCAACCAGGCGGCCGTTAAATGGACTGGAACCGGCATCAGCAAGCAAGGTAACAAAGTGCGTTTCGAAGGCATCGACGTTTTCACCATAAACCAGGCCGGTAAAATTCAGGCGCTCGAGGCTTACTGGAACCCGGCGGAGATGGTCGCACAACTTTAGCGAGCGAATCGAAGTGGAGTATATTTAAGAGACCCCGATGTCTCCCCGGATTATGTCCGCAGATTACACAGATTACGCAGATTAGATCGCGAACAGCCGGGCGAAAGGATCTGAAGCAGTTCTCTTTTTTTATCAGTGTAATCTGCGTAATCTGTGGATAGTTAGGCTTTAACAAGGAGTATCACTGCAATGCAATTTCTCAACGGCAAAGTTCTCGCTCTTCTCTTCACTTTCACTTTGGGGCTGGTCAGTCTGGCTTCGGCCCAATCGCCGGCGCCTGACTGGGAATTGCTTCGTCCAGAAAAGGAACAGTTTTCAGTTCGCCTGCCAAAGGGCTCAACCTACGAAGAGGCCAGTAAAGTTCCTTACCACAAGATGGAGCTGAACACCCGTTTCTATATTTCGAAAACAGAGGGCGGCCCGGTCTTCGCCGTCGTTTCTCTGAGCGGGATAAAACCCAACCCCGCAGCGTACACAGAAATGCAACGGGTGAACTCTTACGTGGATGCTTTCAAGACTTTGTTCGTGCCCAAGATTCGAGACAAAGGCGGCTTGGCCCAGGTGACTTATCTTCGTGAGAGATCGTTGCACGGCAATCCGGGACGCGAATACCGCCTGACTATCGGCAAGCTCACCGGCACCGCCCATGTTTATGCCACCAGCCGGCGGTTCTATGCTCTGGTTTATCTAAACGAAAAGAAAGACGAAACGCTTGAGGAACAGTTCCTGACATCATTTGTTATTCCCGAAAGAAGCCTGCAGGCGACTGAGCACACTCCGGTGATGGCTGAGCAAACCCAGACGACTCCTGCTCGTCCGCGAGGTTCTTCGGCGGACGGTGCGGAACCGCGAAAGCCAGCGGGCGAGGAATCTCCCAAAACTGACGAAGGGGGCGCTGCTGAAGCCACCGTCAACGGTGAAGCGAAACCTAAGCGCGCGCCAATTTCGGGCGGCGTGTTGAATGGAAAGGCTATTGTTCTGCCGAAACCGGATTATCCAGCTGAAGCCCAGGCTGCCGGAGCATCTGGAACGGTGGTCGTGCAAGTCACTATCGATGAATCAGGAATGGTGATCTCGGCGCGTGCAATTTCGGGCCACCCGGCCTTGCGGCAGGCGGCCACCAATGCTGCTAACCAGGCAAGATTCTCTCCGACGTCGCTGATGGGCGAGCCGGTGAAAGTGTCCGGCGTGATCACTTACAACTTTGTGAAGCAGCCTTGAACAGTAAGCCGCGGATTTAGGCGAATCAACGCGGAATTAGTAATTTAGGTTAAACGAATAGCGGTTCGCCGTTATCTCCCTACTGGTTCGTATCAGCGTCGGTCCGCGCAAATCCGCGGCAAATATTTGAATCGAGCTTGACGCATACGCATCTCCGGTCTATCTTCGCTCGAATTCATAATCCAACTGCAATCTCCGATGGAAAACTAAAGAATGTCTTCTACAGTTCTCTCGTCCGCTCCTGCCTGGGCCATCGCTGACTATCTGGAAGTAAGTGACGGGCACCTAACAATCAACGGCGTCGATGCTCTCGAACTCGTTGCCAAATATGAGTCGCCGCTTTTCGTTTTCTCCGAGCTACGAATCAGGGCAAACATAAATCGCCTCAGGGCTGCAGCCGATGCCGTCGAGCATCCGATCCGCTTCTTCTATGCCTCGAAGGCAAATTCAAACATGGCGGTGCTGCAAACAGTGCGGGCTTCCGGAATCGATATCGAGGTCAATAGCGGAGGCGAACTCTACAAGGCTTTGCGCGTTGGATTTCGTCCCGATCAAATCATCTTCAACGGCACTAGCAAGAGCGATGATGAGCTCGACGAAGCTGTACGCGCCGGAATCTACGCAATCAATGTTGACTCGATCTACGAGATAGGTTTGGTTGAAGATGCAGTCAGACGCGTTGCGTCCGAAACCGGCAGCGCGCAGAAACCGGCGCGCATCACCCTTCGCCTCGTACCTGAGATCGGGACGCGCTCCCACCTCGGGCTGCAGACGGCATTGCTCACGTCTAAGTTTGGCATCTCGTCTTCGGAAGTACTCGAGGCCTTCCGGCGTGGCTTGCAGAATCCCGATCTGATTCACGTCTGCGGTATTCACATTCATGTTGGTTCACAAACACCTGACGTCGAACCTTTCGCGGAAGCCTTTCGCAGCATGTGGGACCACCTCGTGGCAATTCACCACGAAACCGGCCATACGCTCGAACACATTAATTTGGGTGGCGGCATCCCGGTGAACTATTTGCGAGACCGTTCGCAGGCCGATCAAATGCCGGAACACGAGCGCGACATGTTGGGCGCCGATCTCGAACCGTCTGTCGTGTTGCTGGAAGCTTTGCGCATCGCGCGGGAGTCTGCTCGCGATGCAAACGCCGAGCATCTGCTCGAAGGCGTTGAAATTCTGCTCGAGCCAGGACGCAGTGTCATCGCTGACGCGGGACTGGTGCTGACCACTGTCCGCAACATCAAACAGCGGCCTGAAACTGGCGACATTTGGTTGTTGACCGACGCGGGTTACAACCTCATGCTCTCAATGAATAACTACAAGTGGTATTACCATCTCATCTCAGCCAGTAACGCGGACGAGACGGCGGACGCGCAGTATAAAGTTGCCGGCCCACTCTGCGATTCCGGCGACGTCTATTTCGACATTGAACGCGGCGGCCGCTTGCCAGACTATCGATTCCTGCCGGCGAATGTTCAGCCCGGCGAAGTGTTGGCCCTGCTCAACAGCGGAGCCTATTCGCTGGCCCAAATGTTTCACTACAATGGCCGGCCGCTGCCGGCGGCGGTCCTGATTCGCGAGGGCGGAAAAGTGGATATTATCCGGCGTCGCGATACTTACGACGACCTGGTAACTAACGACGTTTGGTGAACCTCCCTGGACTTCGGGCCTTGGACTTTGGACTAAGAGAAACCCATGAGCACAAACCATCATGAATTAGTTCGCGGCCTTGGTCCTATCGCCGCGATCTCGATCAACGTCGGCAATATCATCGGCACCGGCATCTTTCTCAAGGCGCGCGTGATGACCTGCAATGTGGGCACGCCGATGCGGGTAATCGTCGTTTGGATCGCTGCTGGTCTATTGGCGCTCGCGGGTGCACTCACCTATGCCGAATTGACGACGATGCGTCCCCACGCAGGCGCTGAATACGTAATCACGAAAGATGCATACGGGAGGGTTTGGGGCTTTCTTAACGGTTGGTCGCAGTTTCTTATTTCACGCACCGCCTCAGCGGCGGCGCTCGCGGTTGGTTTCGCGATCTTCATGAATGATCTGACTCGCGGCCGGCTTGACGTGGTTTACTTCACGGTGCCAATTCCCTTCTTTGGAATCGATCTTCCTTTTGGACACATTCAGGCAGTAGCCCTGATAACTCTGGCGGTTACAACATTAATCAACTGCCTCGCCGTCGGCGCAACCGGACATATCGCCTCCTTCGTGACCATCCTCAAAGTGATTGTGGTCCTGGGCGTCGGCGTGGCCGCGTTCTTTTATCAGGATGGCACGTTGGCAAACATGGGCCTCGCAAACGTGAACGGGACTTGCGAAGACGTAGCTGTCACCGGAGCCGGGTTTGCCGGTTTTGCCGCAGCGATGCTCGGCGCCCTATGGGCCTATGATGGCTGGAACAACGTTTCCTACATGGCGGGCGAGGTGAAGCATCCCGATCGGAACCTTCCAATTGCGTTAATAGGCAGCATGATCATCATCATCCTGCTCTACGTTATCGTTAACGTGAGCTACTACTACGTGATGACGCCGACTGAAGTCGCGAGTGTTTCAGCAACGGGTTCGGTAGCAGCTGAATCAATTGGAAGAGTGCTTGGTCCACTGGCGGTAACCTTAATGGCGGCCGTGATGTTGCTCTCGTCGTGGGGATCACTTCAGACTTCAATTCTGGGAACTGCCAGAATTCCGTACGCGATGGCGCGCGACGGGGTCTTCTTTCAGAGCCTGGCTCGTGTTTCAAAAAAGAATCGCGTGCCGGTGATTGCTTTGATTGTTCAGGGCGTTTGGGCGGCGGTGCTTGCAGTATCCGGCAAGTTTGACCAGCTCACTGACCTCGCGATTTTCGCGTTCTGGCTTTTCTATGGAATGGTGACGTTTTCAGTGTTCATCTTCCGGCGGCGCGAACCCAACGCAACGCGACCATACAAAACCTGGGGCTACCCCTTTGTGCCGGCTGTATTCGTTCTCGTAACGATCTATCTAATAGTCTTCACGATCTACAACGCGCCGTTACCGTCGTTCATCGGCCTGGTGATCATCGCCGCGGGTCTTCCGGTGTACTGGTATTTCTCGAGCAAGAACCCGGAATCACCAACACCCGGCCCAGCGCTGCCGCCGGAAGAAGAGGGAGTCGGTCCGGATTCGCTTCGCGACTAGCGAGGTTCGCGGCTAATGAGGTAGCACGGCATGCCGTGCCCACATCGGTTTGATGTCCGCCGAGAAAAACAAGAGACGCCGTTCTGTCCGATTACGCGGCTCGCTTCGCGACTAGCGCCTGACAACCTGAATGAGTGGCGCGCGTCGGCCTTCGCTGGTCGCCAGCAACGCGCGCCCATCCAGTCGATAGCCAATCGCTTCGCCTTGTTTGCGATCGCCCAGTTCCACAACCGTCACCGTCTGTTTCCAAACACTATTGAAAGCTGCGCCGGCCGCGGGTAGCTCCAATTCGTATCCCTGCTGATAGTCGCAAAGCGCCACGCGCAAACCATCCGGCGAAATATCGCCACCCGTAATCAGTCCGCCGAACAAAACGGGCAAACTAACCTCACCAACGCGCACCAGCGTCGTCGTTTCGCGGGTATTCAACGGCGCTTTCGCTTCATACACCGCGGGGCTTCCCAGTGGCACCTTTGTCACGATGTAAAGATTTCCATTCTGCGGATGGACCATTAAAGTCTCCGCGTCATTCGCGCCCGTTGGATAACGCAGTCGGATGATCTCCCCATCTTTCGTTGCGACCGGAGCCACCTTGGTGGAGTTCGCGTCGCCGGAGGTAATGGACGGTTCGGCCACGCGATAGATCCTTATCTCAGTGCGCGCTCCGCGATTGTCTCCGGTGTCGCCAATGTAGAGATAATTCGTGCCGCGCTCCGGGCCTGGGCCAATTGCAATGTCTTCCCAATCACGCGCGGTCGCGCCCGTGACGCGCCACACGCCTTTGTGAGTTCCCTTCGCGTCGATGGCATAAACGAACGGGCCATCGCCCGAGTCGTTGTGCGTCCAGTAAAGCCCCGAGTTCTTGCGCGAGGAAACAATGCCGCTACTCTCGTTAATCTCCTTGTATCCGAGCACACCGAGTTTTATCGGACGTCCATAGACGTCAGTGCTACGCGCCGAGGATTCTCCGGATGTAGCCCTCCGCGAACCGCGATCACGATTCCTCGCGTTTTCAGAAACGGCAACCTGCGTGCAGGCGGAGACGCAAAGTAACAAACAAACAATCGCGCTCAACTCGATGGTGTTACTACGGGTCATACTTTCGGCGTGCGTCCTCGATTAGATAACGCTTCGCGCGCTACTTCTTTATCATCGAAATGAAAAACTTCACGCCCGAGAATTTGGTAATCCTCATGGCCCTTGCCGGCAATCAGCACCAAGTCGTCGGTAGTTGCTTCGGCTATCGCGCAGTGAATCGCTTCGCGCCGGTCGGCAATCTTGCGATACGGCTTGCCCGTCGATTGGATGCCGGCTTCCACGTCGCACAAAATCTTTTCCGGATCTTCAGTTCTCGGGTTATCCGACGTCAGTATCACAACATCACTCAAACTCCCCGCAGCCTCGCCCATCGGTGCTCTTTTCGAACCGTCGCGATCGCCGCCGCAGCCAAACACCGTGATGATCTTTCCTTTGGTGACATCCTTCGCCGTGCGCAAGACATTCAGGAGCGCGTCGTCGCTGTGCGCGTAGTCAACTACGACCGCAAAGTCTCCATCATGAGCGACGCGTTCAAAGCGTCCCGGCGCTCCGTTACACTTTTCCAGCGCCCGCGTGATGACATCGAGGTCATAGCCCAGCGCCAATCCACTCGCAACAGCCGCGAGAGTGTTATAGATGTGCGGCGGACCCACGAGCGGTGAATGAAACGTGCGCTCTCCCACCGGAGTGCGCAAGTTAAACTTCATCCCTTCAAGCGAAAACTCCGCGTCGCGCGCCGTCACATCCGCTTCAGCGTTCACTGCATAAGTCACCACTTCCAACCCATCCTGCTTGAGACGCTCGACTAGTTCCACTCCGTAAGGATCGTCGACATTGATAACCGAGACGCGCGGCTTCGTTCCCAGCCGTCCATCAAACAGCCGCTGCTTGGCGACCCAGTAGTTTTCCATCGTCTTGTGATAATCAAGATGATCGCGGGTGAGGTTTGAAAAAATGGCGACTGCATACTCCAACCCGTCGCAACGGTGAAAATCCATCGCCTGCGAAGAAGCTTCCATCACCGCAGTCTTGCAACCGATATCAACCGCTTCGCGCAGCATGCGCTGCATGTCTGTGGCTTCAGGCGTGGTCCGCTCGGCCTTGCGCCGTTCAGCGCCAAGGCGATACTCGACAGTGCCGGTCATCGCTACCGGTTCACCTGCCTCTTCCGGAATCGAGGCAATCAGGTAAGCCGTCGTCGTCTTTCCGTTTGTCCCGGTGATGCCGACTAACTGGAGTTCACGCGAAGGATGGCGATGAACTTCCGACGACGCCTGGGCCATCGCGCGACGCACATTCTCGACCTGAAGCCAGGCACCCTTGAAGTCCGACGGGCATTCAGCTTCCGAGATAACGCCGAGCGCGCCTAACTCCATCACCTGGGGCACAAACTTGTGTGCGTCAAACAGTCCACCGCGCACGGCCACGAACAACATTTCGGGGCCGGCTCTTCGCGAGTCGTGTGTGATATCAGTGACGACAGTATTCTCGTCGCCGGTTAGTTTTCCGCCGGTTACCTCGGCGATTCGCCTAAGTGTTATTGGTTCAGTGGTCACAACTTGAATTCTACGCAGCCGCAGATTGAAAGTCACATCGGCTTCGGGTCCACGGTCCAAAGCGCAACCTCCACGTTTTTGATTCGCTGCTAGACTCCGAATTCCAGAGATGAATCTGGTGAAGAAGGACTTTGGACTTTCAACCTTGAACTTTGGACTTGCCACCGATTACGATGCAGCGCTCCAAGATTCCAGCCGCACGGTGAATAATGCTAACCAGAATTTCATTCTCCACGATCCTAATCGCCATGCTTCTGTCTTCCTTCGGCCCCTTTAATCAAAGCGAGACACCCTTGATTAGCGCCACGGCGCCCGCTGACTACGACGTGCTAATCAGGAACGGTCGCATCGTTGACGGTTCCGGCCGCCCGGGTTATCTCGCCGATCTCGCCATCAAAGGCGACCGCATCGCGGCGATAGGTAAACTCCGAAACGCAAGCGCGACCCGCGTGATCGAAGCCCGAGGCCTCGTAGTCTCTCCCGGCTTCATCGACATGTTGGGCCAATCCGAAACCTACCTGCTCATCGACCCGCGCGCGATGAGCAAGATCATGATGGGCGTCACCACCGAAGTAACCGGCGAAGGTGAATCAATTGCGCCGATGAACGATCGGCTCATCAAGGAACAGGAAGACTTCAACCGCCGTTACAATCTAACTATCGACTGGCGCACGCTTGACGAATACTTCGCGCGACTCCAAAAACAAGGCGCCGGCGTCAATCTCGCAACTTTTGTCGGCGCCACGCAGATTCGCGAATACGTCGTCGGGTTCGATAATCGCGAACCGACCCCCGCGGAGTTAGACAAGATGAAGGTCCTCGTGGGCCAGGCGATGAAAGAAGGCGCGCTCGGTCTTTCAACGTCGCTCCAATACGTACCGGCGCGTTTCGCCAAGACAAATGAGATTATCGAACTCGCGAAAGTCGCGCGCCAGTACGGCGGGATTTACGCCACGCATCAACGCAGCGAAGCCAACGCGCTCGACGAATCGCTCGCCGAAGTTTTCCAAATTGCCCGCGAGGCGCGCATCCCGGTAGAGATTTGGCACTTGAAAACTGCCTACAAAAAGAACTGGGGCCGCATGCCCGAAGTGCTGGCGAAGATTCGCAAAGCTCGGGCTGAAGGACTCGATATCACCGCCGACGTTTATCCATACGTCGCGGCCAGCACCTCGCTGACCGCGATCCTTCCGCCCTGGGTGCTCGAAGGCGGCACGGAACAAATGCTCAGACGTTTGCGCGACACGCGTATCCGCCAGCAGTTAAAAAAGGAAATTCCTTCTGATTCGAAAGACTGGGAAAACATCTATCTCGGCAGCGGCGGCGCTTCGGGCGTGCTGATTGGTTCCGTGGTGAATCGCGAGCTCGAGCCGTTGCTTGGCAAACGTCTCTCGCAAATTGCCGTTGAGCAAAACAAGGAAGAGCTCGAAGCGGCCTTTGATTTGATCGTTGCCGACAACGGCCAAACCGGCGCGATCTATTTCATGATGAGCGAACCGGATTTGCGCGCGGCGATTCGCGCTCCTTTCGTGAGCTTCTGCACTGACAGCAGCGCGCGCGCGACCGATGGGCCATTGTCACACGCGAAGGCGCACCCGCGCGGCTGGGGCAGCTACCCGCGCATTCTTGGCAAATACGTTCGCGGCGAGGGGCTGCTCACGCTCGAGAAAGCGATTCAAAAGATGACGGGTATGCCGGCGACGCGCGTTGGTTTACGTGACCGCGGTTTCCTGCGTGAAGGCATGTTTGCCGACATTACGATTTTTGATCCGCGCCGGGTGATCGACCGTGCCACGTTCGAGAACCCCAATCAACATCCTGACGGCGTTAAATATGTAATCGTGAACGGCCAGCTCAGCGTGGACGACGGCAAACGAACCCCCGCCCTCGCCGGCAGGCCGTTACGCGGACCCGGATACGGGAATTAGTTAATCAAAAGTCCAATATCTAGAAGTGAAAGTCGGATCACCTAGCGCGCGCAGCGCGTCGAGTCGAAGCGCCAACGGCGCGCAATAAAATAGCCAGGGGCAAGTGCGCTTCGCACGACGCCCCTGGATCCATTGGTTTGGTTATCGCGCCCTGAAGGGGCGCCAGAGATTCTGATACTCGGCAAGGACCCATCGTTTATGTGTCTTGCGCCCTGGCTAAGAAGAACGCCGACCCATCGAGGGTCGGCGAAGATGATTGGTTGAAAGTGATCCAGGGGCGTTGCCCCTGGCTACCTTATCGCGCGCCGTTGGCGCTCTGACTCGACGCGCTACACGCGGCAAACGTTACCTTCAAGGAGCATCTGCATGCGAAACAAGATTCTCTGGATACTGATACTCGCCTTAGCCGGTTTCGGCTTAGCAATTCAATCGGGCACAAATCAAATCGTTCACTCTCAGGGGCGCGGTGGTGCACTGACTCCCGAAGTGATTGCTCAAAGAAACGCGATCGAGAAGGAACTCCAGTCAATCGCGGTAGTCGAGCGCAAGGTCATGGTTGCGATGCGCGACGGCAAGCGCATGGCAGCAGACGTTTATCGCCCCAAGGATCAATCGAAAAAGTATCCGACGATTTTTGTGCGCACACCCTACAACTTCAATTTCTGGGACGTACGCAACGGCCTGCCGCGTGACATGACTACTCCGCTTGAGGCAGTCAAGCGGGGTTACGCGCATGTCACCATGAACGAGCGCGGCCACTTTTTCTCCGAAGGTAACTACGACATCCTTGGACCACCGCTCACCGACGGCGATGATGCCCTCACCTGGATGGCCAAACAGCCCTGGTCCAACGGAAAGGTCGGCACCATCGGATGCTCTTCGACGGCGGAGTGGCAACTGGCGGTCGCGTCCGGGGGTAATCCCGCGTTCACCACCATGATTGCGCAGGGTTTCGGCGCGGGTGTGGGACGAGTGGCTCCTTATTTTGAGCAGGGGAACTGGTATCGAGGCGGCGCGGTGCAGATGCTGTTCATCGCCTGGCTCTATGGCGAACAGAACCAGGTGCGGCCGATGTTTCCGGCCAACACATCGCAGGAAGATTTGATCCGAGCGTCGAAGTCGTTTGACCTCGCTCAGCAGTTACCACCCGTTGATTGGTCCAAAGCGTTGCGCCACCTTCCCGTCAAGGACATCTACAAAGCCGTCGATGGCCCGCACGGAATCTTTGCCGACAAGATGCCGGTCGATACCGGCGGCGCGATGATCGAGCGCGCGCCGAACGATCCGGCCTGGTACCGCGGCGGACTTTGGCACGACAACCTGAAGATCAACATTCCCGGCTTCTGGTTTATGTCCTGGTATGACGTCTCCGTGGGGCCAAATCTCGCCGCCTACAATCACGTGCGAAGGACCGCGCGAACTGAGATCGCTAACCAGCAATACGCCGTGATCGCACCCACGCTCCACTGCGCCTACAAACGCGCAACTGAAAACACAGTTGTCGGCGAGCGCAGCATGGGAGACGCGCGGTTAAACTACGACGAGCTGACCTACGCCTGGTTCGATCACTTTCTCAAAGGTGAGAACAACGGCATCCTGGAAAAAATGCCCAAGGTGCGCTACTTCACCATGGGCATCAACAAGTGGCAGTCGTCCGACACGTGGCCCCCGGCGGGCGCGCAACCGATGAGCTTTTTCCTGTCGAGCGGGGGCAAGGCAAACACGCTCGATGGCGATGGTGTGCTGGCCGCCGCGGCGCCGTCGGCCGATAGTCCGGATAAGTTTGACTACGACCCGATGAATCCGGTGCCGTCTTACGGCGGGAATGTTTGCTGCACCGGAAACGCCATTCAAGGCGGTTCCTTCGACCAGCGCAAAATCGAGGCGCGGCCAGACGTGCTGGTTTACACCACGGAACCGCTGAAAGAAGGAATTGAAGTTAGCGGGCCCATCGAGGTCACTCTTTATGTTTCGTCGGATGCGAAGGACACGGATTTCACGGTAAAACTGCTCGACGTCTATCCGGACGGACGGGCCTACAATCTTGACGAGACGATCCAGAGGTTGAGGTATCGGAACGGATATGAAAAGCCGCTGGCGTGGCTGGAAGCGGGAAAGGTTTACAAGGTGACGCTGCAGCCGATGACCACGAGCAACTATTTCGAGGCCGGTCATCGAATTCGTATTGAAGTGTCGAGCAGCAACTTCCCGCGTTTTGATCGGAACCTGAACACCGGCGGCAACAACTACGACGAAACAAAAGGCGTCGTCGCGCACAACGTCGTGCATCACTCCCGGCAGTATCCGTCCGAAGTCAAGATTACTGTGGTGAGGAAATAGATCACGGTCCAACGTTCAAAGTCCAAGGTCCAACGTCTCAGTTTCCAGAGTCGACCTCCAGAATCAAGGACGACTACCGAAACAAAGACATTCGACTTTGGACATTGGACTTTGGACTTTGGCCATGGTTCTCTCGAAAAAACCTTGCTCAACCAGGCCGAACCATGGAAATATACGCAAACCGAAGTTTAGGTGACTGAATCAGCAGACCATCCCCAGTCTGCCGTCACTGCTCACCTGTTATTCCGAAACGTAAATAGAAACGCCTTGCCAGCCGTTTCAGAGATCGAGCCAAGGGAGAACACCATGAAACTTGCCCGCACATCAACTTTCCCAAAAAACATCCTCGTCCTCGTCCTGGTCCTGGGAATAAGCTTCAGCCTCCTTGGATGGTTGCTGTATGCGCGAACGAATGCCCCTAAAGGCTTCGGCAATTCCCTACCCTTGACCGCGTCGCCGAAAAAACCCGCAGAACACGCGCTCGGCTCTTACGGACAAATTGAATTGAGCTTTGAAGCGAACCGCGGACAGACCGACGATTCGGTAAACTTCCTAGCGCGCGGCGCGGGCTACACGCTGTTTTTGAAGCCGACGGAAGCAGTGTTTCGATTGCGGCATGCTGAACGGCAAACAGCAAACAGCAAACAGCAATCAGCTATCGAGGAGTTAGAAGCGAGGGATCGCGCGGTGAGGCCTTCGCAATCGAAGGTTTTGCGCTTGAGGCTCGCCGGGGCGAACGCTGACGCAAAGGCGCAAGGCGCTAATGAACTGGCAGGCAAAACGAATTATTTCACCGGCAATGATCCGTCACAGTGGCGCACCGATGTCCCCACCTTCGCTGGTGTGCGTTATGCGGAAGTCTATCCCGGAATCGACGTGGTCTATTACGGCAATCAAAAGCAACTCGAATACGACTTCATCGTAGCGCCGGGACGCGACGCGCGAGTGATTAACCTTAAATTCGACGGTGCAGACAAACTGACTGTGGACCCAAGCGGCGACCTTCTGGTCACGCTTGGAGAGAGCGTGATTCGTCAACCGAAGCCTTTCATCTATCAGGAAGTTGCCGGTGAACGTCGCACCGTCACCGGTGGCTACGAGCTCGGCGCCGACAAAACCCTCACTTTCGCGCTTGGCGACTACGATACAAGCCTGCCGCTCGTCATCGATCCGACACTCGTCTATTCCACATACCTCGGCGGCAGCGGCGGCGACCAGGGTCTACACATCGCTGTAGACTCAGCGGGCAGTGCTTACATCGTCGGATTCACCGGCTCGACGAATTTCCCGACTGCTAGTGCTGTCCAAGCCGCGAACGGCGGCGTCGCCGGCGGCTTCGGCGATGCCTTTGTGTCGAAGGTCAATGCGGCAGGCACGGCCCTCGTTTATTCGACTTACCTCGGCGGCAGCGGCAGCGAGCAAGGCCGCGGCATTGCAGTGGATTCGGCCGGTAACGCCTACGCCACCGGCGTCACCAACTCGACCAACTTTCCCACGGCAAATGCTTTCGACTCCACGCTAGGCAGCAACGGCGACGACGCCTTCGTGACAAAGCTTAACGCGGCGGGCAACGCGCTCGTCTATTCCACGTACCTTGGCGGCAACGAAAGCCCCGAGTTCGGTCAGGCCATCACGGTTGACTCTGCTGGCAATGCCTACGTCACCGGCAACACGTTCTCCAACGACTTCCCCACGGTTAATCCCATTCAAGCCATCGAAGGCGGCGGCTCGACCGACGCCTTCCTGACGAAGATCAATGCAGCTGGCTCGGCGCTCGTCTATTCGACTTACCTCGGTGGCAACGACAATGATAGCGGCGAAGGCATCAAGGTTGATTCCGCAGGTAACGCTTATCTCGGCGGCGATACCTTCTCAACCAACTTCCCAACGGCCAGCCCCATACAGGCAGCGAACGGCGGCAACGGCGACACCTTCGTGTTGAAGGTCAACGCGGCAGGCAACGCGCTCGTCTATTCAACCTACCTCGGCGGCTCGCTCCGCGACGCGTGCGAAGACCTGGCTATTGACTCGTCGGGCAACGCCTACACCACTGGAGATACCGAATCGACCAACTTCCCCACCGCCAACGCCTTCCAAGGCACAAACGGCGGTACCACCCTGGCCCAGGATGCCTTCGTCACGAAGATCAACGCGGCGGGCAACGCGCTCGTGTTTTCCACCTACCTTGGCGGCACGGGCGGCGAGATAGGCTTCGGCATCGCGGTTGACGCGACGGGCAACGTCTACGTCGCCGGGGCCTCGGGATCGAACACTACGTTCCCAACCGCTAACGCGATCCAGTGCGCGCGCGCCGGCTCTGCCGATGTCACTATGACTAAGTTCAACGCCGCAGGCTCCGCACTTATTTACTCTACTTACCTCGGCGGAACCGGGAACGACGAGGCGAGGGGCGTCGCGATCGACTCCTCCGGCAACGCCTACATCGTGGGCAAAACAAGCTCGACCGATTACCCGACGCTCAACCCCATCCAAGGGACTTTCGGCGGCGAGACTCCGCCGCTCGGCGACGCCTTCGTGACGAAGATCAGCGACACGACTACGGGTCCGCCCTCCGCGCTCGCGTTCACGCAGACCGCACCCACGGTGCCGGAAGACGTGACCTCGCTTACGCTAACCGTCCAACGCACGGGCGACACTTCGGTCGCGGTTACGGTCGATTACTCGACCGCGAACGGCACTGCTTCGGAGCGCTCGGACTACACGACCGCGGTCGGCACGCTCCGCTTTGCGGCTGGCGAGACGTCTAAAACCATCGACATCCTTGTCAACGAAGACTCGTTCACTGAAGGGAACGAGACGTTTACGGTCTCGCTTTCAAACCCGACCGCCGGCGCGACAATCTCGTGTCTGACAGCCGTGGCCACGATTCAAATAACTGATGATGGTGCGGAACCGACGACCAACGCTATCGACGATGCCACAACTTTCGTCGGCACTCATTACCATGACTTCCTTAACCGGCAGGCCGACGCCAGCGGCCTTGCGTTCTGGACCGGACAGATTACTGCATGCGGATCAGACGTCGCTTGCATCGACCGCGCGCGCACAAACGTATCGACTGCGTTCTTTGTTTCGATTGAATTCCAGCAGACGGGCTACCTTGTTTTCCGTATCTATAAGGAGACCTTCATTGACTCCGCCGGGCGGCCTCGCGGCATGCCGCGCTATCGAGAATTTCTGCGCGATACCCAGGAGATCGGGCGCGGCGTTGTTGTCGGCGTCGGCGATTGGCAGACGCAGTTGGAAGCAAACAAACAAGCCTTCGCTCAGCGATGGGTTCAGAGTTCTGCATTTGTCGCTGAATTTCCGTTGAGCATGACGGCCGCGCAGTTCGTTGACAAGCTCTTCCTGAATTCGGAAGTGACGCCGACGGCGGCCGAACGCAATGCCGCGATCGCCGCCTTCGGCACGGGCGACGTTGCCGGTCGCGCCGCGGCCCTACGCAGCGTTGCCGATAGCAGTTCCGTCTATAACCGCCAGTTCAATCCGGCGTTTGTGCTGATTCAATATATCGGCTACCTGCGTCGCAATCCGAACGACGCTCCCGAATCGGGGCTCGACTATGCGGGCTACGACTTCTGGCTCGCGAAGATGAATTCGTTCAGTGTGGCCGGCGAGGATGTGCGCAATGAGCAGGTGGCCCTCGCACGCATCAAACGTGCGGAGATGGTGAGGGCGTTTATCCTCTCCAGCGAATATCGCGGACGGTTTGGGAACTAAAAGAAAAGTCCAAGGTCCAACGTCCAACTTCCAATCTCACACATCGGGTATGAGGTCAGTACCGCCATGCGGTAGCAGGCGGGTTGTCACGACTTGATTGCGCGCGGAGCGCGTCGCGCAAAGCGCCGAAGGCGCGTAAGAGAGTAGCCAGGGGTAAGTCCCGATGTATCGGGACGCCACCCCTGGATCATGTTCCCATAACGACTGCGCCCTGAAGGGGCGCAAGAACGTACGCCGACCCATCGAGGGTCGGCGCCATTTGTTCTAACAACGGATCCAGGGGCCCCGCCCATTTCATTCCGCGCCTTCGCGCTTCCATCGTTAGGCACTACCGCGTTGCTCCCCTTATATTTCCTGCCAGGAGTAACTCGTGAATACTGACCTTTTAATCCCTTTACTGACTTTCGGCGGAACCCTGCTGCTGGTCGTCACCGGCCTGCTGAATTTTTCCGTGTTCGTCAGACAATTGCGCGCCGCAAGGGACCAGCTTGAGACGGCGCGGCGGCAGCTTGAGAGCGCCCGACTGCAGCCTGAAATCCAACTGGTGCAGCGCGCGATGGCGGAAACGTCTGACCATCTGAAAATCCTGATCGAGAAACCGTACCTGCGTCCCTATTTTTATGACGACAAGTCCTGGGTTGAAGGAGATGTGGCGAGCCTCGATGAGGTGAAGGCAATGGCGGAGTTGATGCTGGATAACTTCGCCTCCGCGATCATTCATTCGGCAGTGTTTCCGCAATATCCGGTTCGCGGAGTTGAACAGACGATAAAGTTTCATCTGCGTCACAGCCCCGCGCTGCGAGAGTTTCTATTGGAGAGCTTCGACCGTTTCCCGCTGGCCGGCCTGGCCCTGATTTGTCTGAAGAACGAAACCAAGGCCGACGCCGAGCGAGACTTGCGCGACCTAATCTCCGCCGCCGGCGCGGACGCGGCCGAGAAGTCGCGTCGCGAAAGGCTGCTGCGCCACCTGGAATCTGCGGACAAAGGTGACCCGTTGGAATTGGCAAAGTACAGCCTGGAGCGAGCATGCGCGCCTGCTTCGGAGATGGACAGCAAACAATGAGAGTGGCCGGTCGGGCCTCCCGGAATGCACATCTCGCGCCTTGGCGCTTCGGGATGGTTTCCAATCGTGATAGTTTCCACCACAGTTCTTCGCCTTACCAAGTGACAAAGTAAGTGACGAACAACACGGCGCGCAATCGGGAGAAACGGAGTGGCAATCTCCCGCGCCCTGACAGCCGCCGACCACCCGTGCCTACTTCTTTGAAGTGCAATTGCCACATCACCCACATTCACGGAGGAGATACTCATGATTAGCAAAATTCTTACCGCCCGATCTTTGACCTTGTGCCTGACGCTGGCTTTCCTGGCGGGAGCGACGCAAGTTGTCTCGCCCAAGGTCCCGGCCGAGGATCCGATGGGCATGCTGACGGTTACCGGCATGGTCAAGGTAAACGGCAAACCCGCGGCCACGGGCGACATCGTTGCTTCCGGCAGCTTGGTTGAGACGGCAGCGAAGTCAAGCGCGGTTGTTAGCCTCGGCAAGCTCGGACGCGTCGAGGCGACTGCGGAAACAAAAATGACGCTCCGCTACGGCGACAATAACATTGGAGTCTTGCTCGATGCCGGCATCGTAAAAGTGAATACCGGCGAGGGCGTCACCGCGACGATCAAGAGGAACGGCTAGGACCCAAACCAGCCGAGAAGCGGCGACATTTAGAGGCCCCCGTGCGTTAGCGCGGGGGTTACCTTTGATCGACCGACTGAGCGCTGAAGGTGATTAGAACTTGGTAGTGCCCTAATTTGAATTTCTTCTCTGCGTAGTCTCAGCGTTCTCTGCGACTCAGCGGTTAATATTGCTGCCAACACACTCACCGCAGAGACGCAGAGCGCGCCGAGTTAACGCAGAGAATTGAAATTAGGTCACTATCTAGAACTTTGTTTGATTGCTGTGTGCTGCTTGCTAGCCTACTGCTCCTGGAGAAGCGCATCGTTTGAACTCGCACAGGCCTTGAGCTTTTCGTAAACCACTTCCGCACTTTCTCTCAAGTTGCCCACCTTTATCTTTCTTCCGTTCCGCAGCCGCATCAGCACGTAATGCGAGGTAACACCTTTGTTAGTGAAGCGTTCCATGCTGACGTATTCAATATCCCGGTGCGCGATCAGACTTTTTCGACAGATGTAATTGATCGATAAATAGGTCGTGAATATCTTTATCGTTTGAATCTCAAGAAAGAGAACGTACAAAAGGAAAAGAACGGCAACGAGGACCATTGCCATTCGGAGGCCTCCATCCAATTGGCTGGTGAATGCCAGCCATAGTGAGCTCACGAATCCAAATCCCAGAATGATGGTTAACAGGCGAGACTTATGTAACACATCTCTTGGTGCTTCGTTAGGATTCATGTCAGTAAGAAAACCCGGCCCATTGAGGGTCGCGCCGGATCATGCTAGGGATTTTAGTCCAGGTGGTCACGCCTTCGGATCGGCGCCGCGGCTCGTGTGCCACAAGGCAAGTACTTCGATCGAAGGCTCATTAGTCACTCGGTAGTAAAGGTAATAATGAACACGAGCCAAGTGAACGCGACGCACATTTTCTAATTTCGCGTTTCTTGCCCTCGCGCCTATGTCTGGATGTGAGGCAATGAGCGTCAGAGTGCGTTCCAAATCATTGACAAAGGCCTCAGGAGCTTTTGGCCTGTTCTCAGTCCACCAAGCGGCCACTTCCGTGAAAGACCGAGCCGCACTGCTAACAATGCGAATCGGTAAGGGTGGGCTCATGACCGCCGAATTTGCCCAAGAAGTTCCGACGCGCTGACCAACTCGCCGCGGTCGGCTTCCGCAATCGCCGCCAACAGCTCAGACTCTTGCGCAGCGTCAAGCTCAAACGTCTCATCACCTTCATGAACCAGCAGTGTGACGGTGGTGCCATCCGGCAAATCGTTGTTGTCGATCTGAATCACGCCGTTGTTTACTTTTGCGGTGGTGATTAGCATGGTTCGGATTTTAACATCGCGAGCTTAGGCGTGTCTCGTATGTCACCGCCATTAAAAAGTGTTCCGCCACCGGCAGTGGAACATTCTCCAGTTGGTCAATTCTTTCTTTCAGCTCTTTCTCGCGCGTCAGTAGCGCAGCCAAATCGGATTCAACCTTCTCCATCGCGCTTTGCCTGTCTCTCGTAATGTGAGTTAGCTCTTCTAAAAGATTATCCATCTCTTGTGAAGACTTTGTTAGGCTTTCGGTTAATGTCTGTAGTCTTTCCCCGTAACCAGCTTTAGGTACGGGCTTTTCACCGCCAAGCAGCACGGTGGCGACTTCAACTAGCTTCTTGACCGCATCTGTTGCAACAGCTCCACCGGCAAGAAGACTAAGAATCCGGTTCCGGATGTTCCTCCGGTTCCTGTTCCTTCGGTTCCTCCGCCTTCCTTAGTTCCCTTCTTCTTTCGCGGTGCGCGTTCGGTGTGGCTGGCGCTGGTCCACTCCGCCAACACTGCCGGATTGTTCGCGTACTTGTTTTTCACAATCGCGTCCAGCTTGCGCACCACTTCAATGTCCCGATCGATTGCAGCCAGGAGGGGCTGCGAGATAGTAGCCGATGGTCGTAGCGCAGCGCAGACCACCGGAAAGCCGCGAGAACAATCGCCGCACCCTAAAGGGGTGCCAGAGTTCTGAAACCCTTTCAGGGTTTGTATTCATTTCCCATCCGATCCGGGGGTGGCGCGCGAAACGCGCTTACCCCCGGCTACTGTCTGTCACGGCTACGCCGTGAAATCACGCGAGCGACTATGCCGGCGTGGATTAGGTTGATGGTGGTGTTGATGAACCCGGCGTCGATGAACCGGGCGGTGAACCGTCCGATGGTTCCTCAGTTCCCTTCTTCCTTCTTGGCGCGCGTTCGGTGTGGCTGGCGCTGGTCCACTCCGCCAACACTGCCGGATTGTTCGCGTACTTGTTTTTCACAATCGCGTCCAGCTTGCGCACCACTTCGACACCGCGATCATGGCGTCGTCGATTGCGGCGGCGGAGGCGATGCGTTGGCCGCGTCCTCCTGATTGTTCCCCCATCGATTCTTCCATTGCCTCGATGTCGGCGGCCAGGTCTTCCAGAAAATCCGCCGGCATTTCAAGGGCAAGGAACTGTGGTTTAAAGGGCAGAGCGTCTATCGCCGCGGCGCGTGCGGCGGCCAGCAACTCCTGATCGTTGTTGTTGCGCGGAACCCGAAACTTGTCGTCCAGTCCCGGCACCGTCCGCGCCGAGCGACTGATCGCTTCCAGGTCTTCGCGCAAGGCAGCGCGCGCCTGCTTGCGCGTGGTCGTGCCCTGTCGCGACTCGCCGGTGCCCGAAATTTCCGCAGCGGCGTGGCGTTCTACTTCTGTAATGATTGAGTTGAGAGTGCCGAAGAGTTGGAGGCCGGTGCTGTTGGCGGCAAAGTCGCCGCCATGTGCGGAGCCAAAGCCCTGCACGCGCAGGAACATCTGATTGCGTCTGTTTTCATTGTCATTCATGAGTTTCCTCCTAAGGAAGTGAAGAGTAAACAGTTGGAAAGTGAAGAGTTCGAAGGAGACGGGTGATGGTTTGGGACCCGAGCGCTTCGCGCTGCTTCACCAAGAAAGTTGAGTAACGGGGCGGATTCTAAACGAGGGATGAGGGAAAGTGAAGAGTGAAAACGGCAGTGAAAAGTGATGAGTTGAAGCGGGTCAGGCATTTGGAGTGTAGGGGCACGGCATGCCGTGCCCAACCTGATCAAGCACAGGGTGCTGTATGCCGAAGTGATGGCACGGCATGCCGTGCCCCTACATCGATACGCTAGATCGGGTTTTTGCTCGGGTTTTTGAGGGTTTTGGCGGAAAAGGGCGACGCTTTGCATGTGCGCACGGACGCTTTGCACGTGCGCACGGAAGGTTTGCACGTGCGCACGGAAGGTTTGCATGTGCGCACGGACGTTTTGCACGTGCGCACGGACGCTTTGCACGTGCGCATGGACGCTTTGCATGTGCGCACGGACGCTTTGCACGTGCGCATGGACGCCTTGCATGTGCGCACGGACGCTTTGCACGTGCGCATGGACGCTTTGCATGTGCGCACGGACGTTTTGCACGTGCGCACGGAAGGTTTGCAGGTGCGCACGGAAGGTTTGCACGTGCGCACGGGTGGTTTGCAGGTGCGCACGAACCTGTTGCACGTGCGCCCGGAGGTTTCGCAAGTGCGCACGGGTGGTTTGCAGGTGCGCATCGCACTTCGCAAGTGCGCGCGGGCGTTCGCGAGTTCAACGTTGGGAACGAAGCTCTACATCCACTCTTTTCACCCTGACCCACCCGCTACCGCGTGGTGGTACTGACCTCATGCCGAATGATGGACTTTGGACTTTGGGCAGTCTTGATCAGTTGCGGAATTGCGTTCCAATCGTCAAGCGGAGTGGGACGCGCCAAAGGCGGATTAAGTCGATAGTAGCGGCGCGTGACGAGCCGCTCGCTCATCATAGCGTCTGCTTCAACTACCCCATCCATCAGAATATTCATGATGGGAGTGGATGGCGGCGCGAAACGGATTCAGCATCCACTGAACCCGTGCCCCAGCCCTCGTGTGTCGTAATTGATTATGGAAGGACTAAGCCCGGTGCCGAGCGAGTAAGTCGCGGAACATCTCGGACGCAATTAACGAGATGAACGTTCGGCAAGGAGTAACGCTGAAAGCGTTGGCAAATTCCAGCCCAGGGTTTGCTTTGAAACCCTGGGATACGAGGATGTCAAATAGAGTTTTCGCAACTCTGAAGGAGTTGCGACGGGTTTCCGATTCCGCGACTCCGACACAAAGCAATCGCAACTCTTTCAGAGTTGCGAAGAGTCTCTTGAGATTTCCCGAACCCAGGGTTGAAGCAACCCTGGGCTGGAATTCGCGAACGCTTTCAGCGTTAGGTTCGTTTCCCTAATCCCACACGTAACGCTCATCGTGTTCGATTCCATAGGCCTTCAGGAAGGCACGGTATTCGTCCTGGAACATGACTCGCTTGTGATGTTCTTCCTGGTTTTCGATATATCTAATGACTTCCTCCAAATTGGACTGACTGACCGAGAACGCACCGTATCCAAACTGCCAGTGGAACTTTACTAACGACGGTGAGAGCTCTTTGGCGAACGCAGAAGATGTCCGCTTTATCTCCTTGACCACCGAGGCAATGGACTGTGTTCTCGACAGCGCAAAAAGTGCGTGGACATGATCCTCAACACCATTGACGATGAGTGTGTCGAAATCCTTTTCACGCAACATTTTAGCAAGGTACGCGTGCACGTCAGTTCGCTGCCGCTTGTCACTAAGAAATGAAAAACGGTTTTTCGTTGAGAAGATGAGGTGCGTCCAAAGGCGTGCGAGTGACTGGGCCATTAAGGCGATCCTCCTGATTTCGTTTTGAGAATAGCGAGAGAACTTTAACGCCAGGGAATGAGCGACCGATCACGAGTGAGGACAAGGTGCGGACGCAGGCTGATGACAGAAATCAGGTAACAGTTAGATTTTCGGTCGTCCGCTAACGCGGACTGGGCTTAGAACGACTTATTTGCAAACCCCGCGCCGGGTAATTCGGGCCAAGACCCAGCTGCTCGGTTTATTTCGCCGCTCGATTTAGCTCATGGATAGCACTCGACCTGCTGTGAGAGCGCCAGGATTGTCAAACCAACGAGTAATAGCGCCGAAACCAACCAAGAGGTGATCGCGGGCCAGGTTGCTCTTTTCAGAAACAGCTCAGCGCCGCCCGTTGCGAGTAAGAGTATCCAAACACAATACCCCGATAGCTGGAGAAAACGAACGCGGCTATCGGTGTACTCTGCCGCACAGATGAACTCCCTGGCGCCAGGATTAACTGGCTGGCAAAAAAGTCCCGGGGACAGATGGCCCAGGGTTATCAGGAGGCCCATCCAAAAGAGAGGTACCGCCAGCGCCAGCCACGGAATAAGCGCCCTGCCTGAACTGAATCGGCTTTTCATAACGTCTACCCGTTGCGCGTTCACCTCTTCTACGATTCCAGTCACCTGCGAGCCTGACGTTTTTTATGGAACCGGTCTTTCGCCCAGGCGAGAGAATAGCGCGGGCGCCCTCCCCTACCCGCCACATCAATGTTCCTGCCCGTTCGCGGGAGCGCGTAGACTAAGTTCCCATCCAGCGCCACGGGGAGCAGCAATCTACTGGCGTCGCGCCACCTCCCGCCCTCATAACTCAGCAGGCGCAACGAGGCCGCGTCTCCGGGTTTCCAGTTGAAGTCGTCGCCGGTGGTGTTGTAGGCAACTATGTAACTGCCGTTACTCTTCCTGAAGATCGCGAATTCGAATCCCGACGGATTGTCGGATGCATCGTATGAGATATATCCATTGGGGATGTCGACGACCACGCCCCGGTGTTCGCCCCGCAGCAGTTCCTCACGAAAGCGTAGGTCATAGCCGATCATGTAGCGTTCAGGGACTAAGAGGAGGAAATCCCCGACTGTCTTGGGCTGGGAGGATTGAGCGGCGGCGGTCGTGATCGTCACGATCCCCGGGACGATGACAATCGTCATCAGCCACAGGCCAAGGAAGATGGTGTTAGCTCTCTGGTTCTTGAACGTCATGATTTCTCCTGGACAATAGTTTCTAAACTCCGGCCCACCTGCGCCGCACTTAACCTGACTACGGCCAGGGTCAACGTACCGTTATCCCGGCTTCGCGGTAAGCACTTAACCGCGCCATTTCCGATTGCGTAGTAAATATATCTGTTTGCTCTTGCGACTTTTAGGAGAAGAACCTCATCCTTATCGTGTGGTTGCCCACACCGGCTTGAGAAACCTCCGATGAGTGATCGACTTAAAGCCCGCGGAGCCGGCGACAGCCCACATGCTTCGGCTGCCGCCCGCTCCGCGGGCTTGTTGGATGTACGCCACTATTCCTGGGGTTTCGCTTCGCTCCACCCCAGGCTCTATGCTGGCACCTGCTCCGCAGGTTCACCGCTTATGGTTCGGGGTTGCCACGCGCGCCACTCTTTGCCGTCCGACGGCCGTTGTGGTAGTTCGGATAGGCCGGCCGCTTGACCGGCTTTGGCGGGTTCTTCTGCAGCGCCGCCATCACCACCTCGACTGCTTTTTCAAGTTGCGGATCACGTCCTTCTCGCCAGGCCTTCGGATCCATTTCCACCTCGATGTCGGGCGCGACGCCGCGATTCTCAACTTCCCACTCGCCTTCGGGGCTGTAGAACGCAAAGTGCGGCGCCGTTACCGAACCACCGTCAATCAACACCGGGTAACCACCGATGCCAATCAGCCCGCCCCAGGTTCGTTTTCCGACGAGCGGTCCGATGCCGTGCCGGCGAAACATCCACGGCAGGTAATCGCCGCCACTGCCGGCGTACTCGTTGATGATCATCGCCTTTGGACCAGGCAGCGTGCCGAATGGTTGGCGAAAGTCATCGCCTTCGCGCAGCGCCCAATAGCTGTTCAGCGGCTTTTTGAGGTAGTCGATGATGTAGTCAGCCGCGTGACCACCGCCATTGAAGCGCTCATCGATTACCGCTCCCTGTTTGTTGAGCTGCGCAAAGTAGTAACGGTTGAAATTGGTGTAACCACCTCCGGCCGTGTCGGGCAACCAGACGTAGGCGAGCTTGCCGCCGGTCATCTGATCTACTTTGCGACGATTCCCTTCGATCCAGGCCAGAGTACGCAACCCGCCTTCGTTCGTCACCGGCACAACGGTGACTTCGCGGGAGCCGGCGCCGTCCGGTTTGGGTCCGACGCGGATCACAATCTGTTTGTTGGCGGTGTTCTGAAAGTAGCTGTGGATGTTGTCATTCGCCGTGAGATTCCGGCCGTTGACGGCGATCAGGTACTCGCCCTCTTGCACGTTGACGCCCGGTTGCGTGAGCGGGGCGCGCAGTTGCGGGTTCCAATTCTCACCATCAAATATTTTGGCGAAACGATAACGGCCGTTTTCAAGCGCATAGTTTGCGCCCAGCAATCCACCCGGCACGCGCCTGGGGTCTGGCACGTCTCCGCCCTGGACGTAGAGATGACCGACCGTCAGCTCGCCGAACATTTCCTGAAAGAGATAACTCAGATCAGCGCGGTGAGTCAGCGCGTTAAGGTACGACTCATACTTCTTTGCCGTGGCCTTCAGGTCCAGGCCGTGGTGGTTCGGGTCATAGAAAAAGTCGCGCTGGATGCGCCAGGCCTCGCGGTACATCTGTTGCCACTCGGCCCGCGGATCAATATAGACCTCCATGTCTTCGGTCTTGATCTTTCCTTCGCCGGGCTTGATCGGCTGGGTGGCGGAAACGATAAACCAGTTGTCGGCCTGGCCGGCGGTTTGACGGTAGAGCATCTTTTCACCGTTGGCCGAGAGATCGAAGTTGCGAATGCTGTCCAGAACCTTTTCGAACTTGCGCTTCTCCATGTCGAACTTGTGCAGTGTGACTCCTGTTACACCCGGTGCAGGCGGCAGGGCTTCAAGCAGGAAGATCGTATTTGCTTTGCCTATCGCCAGTCCCACGAAGTTGCGCGCGGGGATTGGCAAAGCAAGGATGCGCTGGCTGGCACGGTCAAAATCGATTGTGACTCGCGGCGGCGCTTTCTTGTCGCCTGGCTTAGGGCTGGACGATGGTGTGGGCGTGGCCGCGGCTGTAGCCGAGTCGGCTTTATCCTCGCTCTCCGCAGTCTTGTCACTCGGTGATTCACCCTTTTTCTCTTCGCCTGTTTTCTCTTCGTCGCTTTCGGGCGCGAGCGGTGAAGGATCGGTCTTTTTCAGGACGACCACGTAGGCGCTCCGCGTCGGCTGATGTGGATAGCTCGACATATCGAAGCCCGAGAGTTTCGGTCCGATGTCTGTGCTGGCCATGAAGTAAAGGTGCTTGCCATTCCTATCGAACGCGGCCGAACTCGCATCACTCAAACCGTCTGTCACTTGCCGGCTTTTCGCTTCCTCCAACGAATAGATGAAGACCGCGCTGTACCACGACTCGAGCGGTTTGGTGTAAGCCATCCAACGGCTATCGGGCGACCAACTGGGGCTGAACCCTCTGCCGGCTCTCGACGTGTCAACCTTGATCGGAGTCCCCTTGTCGAGATCCACATACCAGAGGTTTAGTCGCTTGTCAGTGAAAGCAATCTTTTTGCTGTCGGGCGACCAAGTCGGCGAGTAGAAGAACGACGGCGGATTCCCGAGTTTGATCTTTTTGACCTCGCCCATCCCGCTTTGCTGTCTGAGGTGGAGCGCATACTCACCCGACTCATCAGAGAAGTAGGCGATCCACTTACCGTCCGGCGACCAGGCGGGGTCGCGGTCAGCCACACCCGTGGTGTTGGTCAGGTTGCGTACGTCACCCTTCTCAGCAGGTACCGTGAGGATTTCGCCGCGCGCTTCAAAGAGAGCGCGCGCGCCCGTCGGAGAGAGGGCGGCATTCAAGATGCGGGCGCCAACCTTCTCATACTTCGCGCGCACTGAAGGGATATCGGCGTTGATCGTAACGGGGACGCGCTTCGTCTTGCCCGACTTTAGATCGTAAAGATTGAGCGAACCGAATTGCTCGTAGACGATCGCATCGGCAGAGGCTGAGGCCGACTTGATGTCTAACCCCTGGTTGTCAATTGCCTGCGTTACCTTTTTCGTCGCGGTATCGTAAACAAAGAGCGTAATTACGCCGTCGCGATCAGACAGGAAATAGATCTTGCCGGCATCACCTGCAGGCCACATCGGGCTAAAGTCGTTTGAGTCCGTGCGCGGAATCTTTTCAGTGCTCGAATCGCGCAGGTTAGCAATGTAAACGGGTGTGGCCGTGCCGCCACGATAACGTTTCCACGCGTTGAAAGAGCGCGGCAGCGGTACGTATGCGAGCCGCGCGCCGTCAGGCGAATACGAACCTTCGTAAGCCATCGGCAGCGGCACCGGCCTCGGGTGCACGCCATCAATAGCCAGCGTGAAGAGCTGGGCCGTGCGGCCGGTTTCGGACTCGCGGCCCGAGACAAAGAGCACAGATTTTCCATCCGGCGTCCAGCCCGTCAGCTGATCCCCGCCGGGATGGTAGGTCAACCGCCTGGGCACACCGCCCGCGGCCGGCATGACATAGATGTCCACGTTACCGTCGTATTCGCCAGTGAACGCTATCCACTGGCCGTCCGGCGAGAAGAGGGGGCTGAATTCCCTGCCCACACCCGTGGTGAGGCGGTTGGCCTCGCCGCCATCGCGCCCCACAGCCCACAAATCGCCAGCGTAAGAAAAAGCGATGTGCGTCTTGTTCAGCGTCGGCGTGCGCATTAGCAGCGGCTGACCTTGCGCTGCAACAATGGATAACGAGCCGAGTATTAGTGCAAGGATCAGGATTAGTTTGTTCATTTCAACTCCTTGTTTTAGAACGATAGCGTGGGAATTCAGGATCTTCATCCCTGGAAAAAACTTGCGTGGGGTCGGACGTTGACGAGCTCCAATCTCTCTTCGAAAAAGTGATAAGCTGAGCCGGACTCGAACTGCGACCCACTGGTCCAAAAGCCGATTGCGCTACGAAGTATCGCGGCGGCGTCCTGTAGCGACGACAGTTTATAGTCCAACGCGCCAAAAAATCTATCGCCTCGCGCGCGTTGACCTCAAGGGAAGACGGGTGGTGGTGTAACGACATCATACCCGACGTTGGACTTTGGACGTTAGACTTTTGACTTGGAACTGGAGAGGATCCGTATGAGCGAACTTCGAACGCTGTACCCCGAGATTGAGCCCTTCGACACTGGACGCTTGAAGGTCTCTCCTGTTCATGAACTCTACTACGAGCAGTGTGGCAATCCTGATGGGCAGCCGGTCATCTTTCTCCACGGTGGACCAGGCGCGGGCTTAGTTCCTGACTATCGGCGCTTCTTCGACCCTGCGGCTTACCGCGTAATTCTTTTTGACCAGCGTGGATCGGGAAAGAGCACTCCTCACGCATCTCTTGAAGACAACACTACCTGGCATCTCGTCGCCGATATCGAACAGATACGCGCGCACCTTGGAATAGAGCGGTGGCTGGTGTTTGGCGGCTCCTGGGGCAGCACGCTGGCACTTGCTTATTCCGAGACGCATCCTGATAGAGTGACCGGTTTGGTACTGCGCGGGATCTTTCTCGGCCGGGAGCAGGAGACGCGCTGGTTATATGAAGAAAGCCAGGGCGCGAACGCAATCTTCCCTGATGGTTGGGAAGAGTTTGTTCGGCTTGTTCCTGAAGATGAACGACGTCAGATGATTCGCGCTTACTATCGACTCTTAACTGACGAGAATGCATCGGTGCGGGAAGAAGCCGCGCATGCGTGGTCCATCTGGGAGTCGAGTGCATTGAAACTGATTCCCGATCAGAAGTTGATCGACGAATTCAGTGAACCGGAAACTGCGATCTCGCTGGCGCGAATCGAATGCCACTACTTCATGAACAATTGCTTCTTCGAGACTGGCAATTACCTGCTGGAACACGTCGATAGGATTCGAAAAATACCTGGAGTGATCGTGCAGGGGCGGTACGACATTATTTGTCCGATGATGAGTGCCTGGGATTTGCATCGCGCCTGGCCGGAAGCGCGACTAGAGATTATTCCCGACGCAGGTCATGCTTCCGGCGAGCGTGGCATTGTCGATGCACTCGTCAGAGCTACAGATAGTTTTCGGCAGATGTGAGACATCCGACTTACTTTTCGGTGTTGACGCACTGGATATATCGTCCTGGTTCTTGAAGTCGTGCCATCCGGCAGGCTCACAGTCCAGCCGTTACTCTTGCGCTGATCTTTTGTTGGATTTGTTTTCGGTATTCCTCCCCCTTCCCTTTGGTGGTAAATGCTTCCCCCGACCCACCCGCTACCGCGTGGTGGTACTGACCTCATGCCGTGGCTTAACATTTAACCTCAAAGGACGCCAAGGGCTCGGCAAAGTACGCAAAGCAAACTAACCCAATCACGGGCGGGAATATTCTTGTCTGCGGCAGTTCCCCAATGTAGCATCGGATGCTTTGTTCACAGCCGTTGGTCGGCACGCCATAATTAATCAACCACACACCCTTGCTTGCGCGCGGCTACTGCCTCGCGCTGGGAGTTTTGATGACGATGCGTAAAAATAAATTGGCAATACTCGCGATGGCAGTACTTCTACAGGCGCAACGGGCGCCGGTTATCTTTTTGCCCAAGCCACTCGGGACCCTCCGGCCCCTCAACCGGAAACTATCGCCCGCCAGGAAACACTTCGCGGCTCGGTGACACCGGAACGCGAATGGTGGGACGTACTGCATTACCACTTGAAGGTAGAGTTCTTACCGGAAACCAAAAGATTGAAAGGGTCGAACACCATAACTTTCAAGACCCTCAAACCGGGACACAAAATGCAAATTGATTTGCAGCCACCGTTAGCAATTACAAAGATTACCCACGGCGCTTCGCAACTTAAATTTGAACGAGAAGGAAACGTCTACTGGGTAATGTTTGAAAAGGAGATTCCAAAAGGAGCTGAGGACAAGATCGAAGTATTTTACGAAGGCGTTCCGGTTGTTAGCAGGAATCCGCCCTGGAGTGGCGGGATCACCTGGGGCAGAGATGACCTGGGAGAGCATTTTATCGTGACTACTTGTCAGGGCATTGGCGCGAGTATCTGGTGGCCCAACAAAGATCATGGCGCTGAGGAACCCGATCGCGGCATGAAAACTAGCGTAACGGTGCCGGAGAATCTGGTTGCTGTTTCTAACGGGCGTTTGAAAAAAACCGATCATGATGCCGCTGGTAAGAAGAAAACCTTCCATTGGGAAGTCCTGAACCCGATCAATAACTACGGCGTCAACGTCAATATCGGCAACTACATAAATCTCACTGAAAAGTACAAGGGGAAAGGTGGGGTGTTGGATATTGAGTATTGGGTCCTGCCTCATCAGAAAGAAGCAGCGATCAGGCATTTTAAGGAAGTGCCCCGCACCCTCGAAGCATTTGAACACTGGTTTGGGAAATATCCTTTTTATGAGGATGGTTACAAGCTGGTTACGGTTTCATATCCGGGCATGGAGCATCAAAGCTCAGTTACCTACGGCAATTGGTTTAGGAACGGCTATTTGCAACGGGATCCTTGTCTCTGCGGTGTCGGTTTCAAATTCGACTTCATCATTGTTCACGAATCAGCGCATGAGTGGTTCGCCAACAACATTTCAATGAAAGACGCCGCGGACATGTGGGTCCATGAGGGCTTTGCCAACTACACAGAAAACCTTTTTGTCGAATACCATTTCGGGAAAAAGGATGCGGAGGCTTACGTGATCGGCACTCGCCGAAGTATCAGAAACGACCGTCCGATCATTGGCATTTATGGGTCGAATCGTGAAGGGTCAGGAGACATGTATCCGAAGGGCGGGAACATGCTGCATACCATTCGCCACGTCATCAATGACGACGCGAAGTGGCTCTCCATCATGCGCGGGCTCAATGCTGATTTTTGGCATCAGACCGTTACCACGGAACAGATTGAATCGTATGTCAGCAACAAGGCAGGTACTGATCTCAGCAAGGTGTTTGACCAATACCTGCGGACCACAAAGATTCCCTTGTTGAAATACAACGTGAACGGGAAGAGCGTTTCGTTTTACTACGAAAGAGTGGTTAAAGGATTCGAAATGCCGATTCGCGTGATCATCAATGGCAAGGAGATTCAGATAACACCGAACGAAGCTAAAGCAGACCTTTGAGTTCTCTGAAGAAATCAAAACATTTGAGGTGAATCGAAACTTCTACATTGAGGCAGCGAAGGGGGAGATGTAGTAGCGTCGAATTCCCCCCGTCGAAAGGCGCCGCTATGTAATAGCCCCAACCCAGGGGCCATGCCGCGGTTCGAGCCGTAATCACCGAGGACAAAATGAAACAACTGCTTTACTCACTTATCTTCGTGGCGGTTCTGTCCGTTGTCGCCTACCCGCAAACCTCTCAAGAGTCTCCGGGACTCGAAGAAATTACTAAAGCAGGCAATGCGGCCATTGCCGCCGGGGACTGGGCCCGCGCTGAGTCTCACCTGCGAAAGGTAGTGAAACTGGCGCCGAAGCAGGGGCTCTGGCGGATTCAATTAGTCCTGGTGCTGGGCCAGCAAAAGAAATGGAAGGCAGCCTTCGAAGAAATGGAGCCGCTGGCGAGGCATGGCGCCACTGACTGGATCGTCACCACGAATCGAAACCTGCCTGACGGCAAAGTTGTGTTTATCGATAGCGATCGGTTTCGAAATGATCGTGACGGAATTCCACGGTTTGTGGCCGCGTTGAAAAACGAGAATGACGCAAAGGCTGTCGCGCAGGACATCGGGGTGAAACTCGATGCGTTTGCAGACAAGAACAAGATCGCGCTGGTTTATGACATGAAAAAATTTAAGTCGTTGTCTTTTGAGAAGGGTACGACAGTCGATGCAACGAGCGATTTTATCGCCTACTACAATTCAACTGAGTTCACGCAGAAGTACTATGGAACTGTTTACCTATATCGCGGCATTGACACCGTGAACTACGGTAACCAAATTGTCGTTCTTAATCCGGAAGCAGTGGTCTATCTCAACGGGCAGGAATTTTTGCGGATGCCGGAGAAATCATTCGTGGGTTTCAAAGTGCCCGTGGGATCTTACGTTCTG
The DNA here is from genome assembly GCA_963724185.1 of Pyrinomonadaceae bacterium. Lineage (GTDB taxonomy): Bacteria > Acidobacteriota > Blastocatellia > Pyrinomonadales > Pyrinomonadaceae > PSRF01. The sequence goes on from CAVRTN010000005.1 coordinate 530,387, forward strand.
GAAATGGCCTGGAAGCCCGGAGGCGCAAGGAATGTGGTGACTGTCGCGCCGAATGGAACTTATTACTTGCGGGTCGAGCAACACGCCTATCCGATTGCTTTTCAAACCATCTCTTACTATGACGAAAAGACGGCGCTCAATCTCATCCGCACGTGTTATGCGTTGTCCGAGAAAAAGATCAAACTTCAAGTATTCGATGTATTAAAACAAAAACCGAATGACGGGAAGAAATGATCGCAAAGATCGCAACACCGAAATCGATGGCTTGGCCTGCGATTTGAGCTCGATCCCACTATCCAACCAGAAGTTTCCCTTTTGCTGACCCGCCGCTCTTAAGCTAGTGACAACTCCGTCTCTCTAACAGGCCGCGCTCGATTGCGACCGCACTGGGCGGTGTGTGATCAGGATCGATAAGAGTGGGATCGGGAGAACTGTCACCACTGTTTCCTGGCTTACGCGAGAAAAGCGAGGACGGCCTTCGCCGCTGTGATAACTGGAGCCGCGATCTCGCCGACCGTTGTCGCGGCCTCAATCAGACCTCCGGCACTGAGTTCGTACCACTTGCGGCGCGGCTCTTCAGAGAGTGCCTCGTCGGTTAGCGTTTGAAGATCTTGTGCCGCCTGCTTTTGTTGCGCCTCCGGCAGGCTCTGGATCATCTGCTTGACCGACTCGTTCAGTGTCTTCAGATGCTCCTTTAACTCATCCGGGGCGTTTGAGTCTGCGACCTTGTTAAAGCTGTTATTGATGGTGTCGGCAGCTACCTGGTTGACGTCGCCTACGGTGCTGTTATTGATGTTGATGGACTGATTCTTCATCGGGTTACTCCTGTCCTGGTGGCTGCTCGCCCGGCCCTTTTGAATCGGGGTCCGGCGGCACGCCTTCGTTGAAACTACCTTCTAATTTCTCTGCCGCGACCTGGTTGATGTCTCCGACCGTGCTGTTGTTAATGGTTACCGACTGGTTTGTTATCACATCGCCCAGGACGTAAACCTCCCGCTTGTCTTCCGCGTGTGGGGACGTGAAGTTCTCGACGTTGCGCAGCAGGTTCCGACGAATGCCGGCGAGCTGTGTTAGCAGAGTGGCCCGCTCGCCCACGCTGACGAGGTCCTCAGCCTGGTAGGCTGCATCGAGAATGGCCGACTGCGGCAAGCCGTCGTACGACCGCTTCGCCAAAATCCTCGTGGCGTTGTCGATGTAAGCCTGCAACTGTTCAGTCTGCGGCGAGTCTTTCTGCACCTCGATCTTGTTGCGGGCGATGAGACGGAAAACTCTTTGCATGCATTCGCGCTCGGCGTGCAGGCGAAACAGACTCAAGCGGAGGCGACGCAGCAGATCGCGATTGGCCTTGTCGTAACCTTCATACCCAAGTAACCAAACCCCGACTTGCTTCCCCTTGTATTCGGCCCACATGTGCGCGAGATCAATATTCGCCTGCGTCAGCAGATCTGAATTCACCGGGCGCGCGTGCTTCGGGAATCCAAGAATGTCCGTCTTCCCCTTGTCGTATTCGAGCAGCAGGAGTGTGTCGGCGGGAGCGACCCACCAATCCTCCGGTGGTGGAGCCTTCAAGCTTTGCGACGCCCTCAGGTAGTGCTTCGCCAGATACTGGCCGGCTTCTGCCAGGGTGCAAGTCTTCTGGGCGGAGTCGTGCGGCACCACAACCTCCTGGCTCAGGACGAAACGAATGAGCGAGATAAAGTCCTTGCTCCTGAGGCGCACCGACTTTCCCGGAGCGGTCCTATATCCAAATCCGATTTCGAATCGCGCCAGGGCACAACCATCGGCAAGGAACCGCCTGAACGGAATGTACTGCCGGGCCTCGGCGGCGCCGCCGCTCATGTCGGCCGGCAGTTTGGCGTTTGAATTGACGAATCGCACGGCGCGGAGCGCGCGGCAGTACATCTCCTCGCCGGGCCATTCGATAATTCCTCCCCGCAGGCGGCGTTTGACCAGGCCGAACGAACGCACGAAATCAATGTCGGGCTGGAGCGACTGCCAGTCCGGTAGGGTCAAGCGGCCCGTCGCGGTCTGAATAAAGGGACGAACATCAACGAATGGGAATTGAAGGGCGACGAACATCGCGGAAGTCTTGAGGAAAATTTGAGGCAATCCCGACGTGCAGTGGGACTGACGCGAAAAGATTTTTAACCCCCCCTAGCCGAGCATCGGGGGGGTTGCCAATGGTACTCACTTGGAGCGTTTAGCCGCCCGTAAGCGAAGTTACCAAGCTCTTCAGCACCTCACGCGTGTAGCGCGTGCGCTGTCGACCCTGGCCAGCACCCATGTAACCACAGGCGCCTGCATCGGACTTACAATCGGCGCGTCCCCCTACGGTCAAGAGCCATAAAGAGCCACCCCGAAGCCGGATGATAACTTAGAGTTCCTCGAACATCAATACAAAGTACAGCTTGATTTTGAGTCGACCTGGTTGCGCGAAAATATCTCACGCATGAAGCAAATAGGGATCATCTGCCGACTGCCGACTGCCAACTGCCGACCGCCGACTGTTGTCAGGTGCAGCGTGTCGAGTAGCCTATCGCCCTACTGGTGTACGCCGGCGTAGCTGTGCTGTCGACCAGTCGACCATCGTTTCGAAGAAACCGGGTGGGAATCTTTTGAGGCGAACCTGCTCGTTGGGATTGTCGCGTGGAACCTCCATCAGGTTGTGACTGCCGTTTGGGTAAACCTTGACGATGTAATCCCGGCGTCCAGCTTGATCCAAAATTTGCTTGAGCGCCCTCACATTCGCTTTGACACCTTCGGGTGTATCAAGCTCACCGAATATCGCCAGGAGGGGAGCTTTTGATGCGCGCAATGTGGGCGCCGGATCGTAGGCATAAAAGCGCCGCATGTGAGTCCAGAAGGAATCGTTACGTTTCTCCGCTCCATAGACATCTATGCCCTGGTGGCGAAACCATTTGGCGTCTTTGGCCGTGAGTCGAAGCTTGGCGTACTGCTCCCATTTGTCGTCCGCGCCAGGTGAAGCAATGATCTCATTCTTCAGCCTTTGAAAAGCGAGGGCATCGTTGACTTCATTCGCGGTATAGCCCGCCTTGGTTAATTCGTACTCGCTATCGAACAACTCCGTCTCAGCGGGTGACAGGCCGCCGCCCGACAATGCGATTGAAAAGGCGGCATCGGGAAAGCGTGATGCGGCGAGAGGAGCAATCCACCCGCCCTGACTTAGACCCCAAAAACCGATCTGCTTTGGATTTACCTCCATGCGTGACTGCAGAAACTTCGCTCCCGCCACCGCATCATCCGCCAGATCTTCAAAGCTCGCTTCGCGCCAGTTACCGGTCGATTTGCCGACGCCTCGCTTGTCATAACTAAGGACGGCAAACCCGCGCGCGGCGTAGAGGTATCCGAGCCCCCACATTACCTCGCGCAATTGCGGGCCACCACCATGGGTAAACACCACGGCGGGACGCTTTCCCCACTTTCCATTCGAAGCGGGTGTCAAGAGCGTCCCCGCGAGCGTGACATCACCGTTTTTGAAAGTGACTTCCTCCTGGCTGATGAGAGCTCGTGTTGCGTACGCTGCTGCAGACTGGCGACCCTTCAGATCCAATTCAACGTTGACTTCTTGCCGGTAGATTCGCGGCGCGGATGATTCGGATGGGCCGGATGGGCGAGACTGGCCGATCTGGCGACCCACTAGATCCGAATTCATCACGATGACTCCCGAGCCGATAAAGCTAAGTGTTCGTTGGGTCGGAAACACGACACGCAGAGCGGGTCCGCCGATGAATTGAGTCTCCGTTCGTGGGAAGAACGCGCGCGCTTCGCCGGATTTCACGTCGGTCACCCACAGCGTGTCAGGAGTATCAGGAAAGCTATCGATTACCAGATAATCGCCGTTGCCGAATCGATACGCGCCGACATAGCGCGCCAAAATTTCCGGCGCGACCTTCACGGTGCGCACCAGATGAAAGCGAGCTTTGGTTCCCGGCACCTCGGCCTCTCCTTCGATCACATCGCCGGTGAGCGTTCCCGTCATGACGAGTTTGAGCGAGCTCAACTCGATCCGGACACGAGAACCTTCGAGCTGGACCAACGACAATTTTGCCTTCAGCGGTCTGCTCATCTCGCCTGAATTTTCAGTAAGACTCAGACGCAGAAACTCTGACCTGCCGGACGGCTCGCTGTTGCCTACCCACTCGCCGGTCAAGCCGGTTGTGGCCGTTGTGGCCGCTGATTGCTGAGCGTTACCGACACTCGACCATCCGGCGGCGACGGTAAGAGTGATTAATAGGGAGGCTTTGAGGATTACTCTGATCATGATCTGATTCTTTAGACCGCTGAGGTGCGGATGATACACCGGCTCATCAGGCGGCCATAGCGACTTTCCGTGTTGTGAAACCCTATTTCTCTGCAGGCGATTAATCACATCTAGAAATCCATCGTGAGAACCCACTCGCTACCGGGTGGTGGTACTGACCTCATGCCGTCCACCCGCCTTGAACTCCATCGTGCCGTCGTCCACGCGGCCGTAGCGAAGCATCGACAAATCCTTCACGTAGTTCTGGTGTACGCGCCAGGGGGTTTTAGTTCCCTGTTGCGGCAGAGTGTCGAGCGCGCGCAGCACGTAACCGGAATTGAAGTCGATGGCCGGCTCCGCCGTGAAGTCAGGGTCGTTTACTCGTGGGGTGCACTGTGCGTAGCCGTGCTGGTCCATGTGTTTCAGCAACCGGCAGACGTACTCCGCCGTGAGGTCGCACTTCAACGTCCACGACGCATTCGTATAGCCGAAGGCCGAAACCACATTCGGAACATCACTGTACATCATGCCCTTGTAGGTGAACGTCTTCGACAGGTCCACGGGCGCGCCGTCTACATCGAGTTGCAACCCGTTCATTAACCTCAGCACGAGGCCAGTGGCCGTCACGATTATGTCGGCGTCGAGGTGTTCGCCGGACTTGAGCTGTAGACCACGCTCGGTGAACGTTTCAATCTGATCGGTGACAACGGTTGCCCTGCGATCGTTGATGGCTTTGAAGAGGTCCGAGTCAGGGACCAGGCAGAGTCGCTGATCCCAGGGATTGTACTTCGGCGTAAAGTGCCTGGCGTCGTATTGTTCGCCGAGCTGATTCCGTACCCCTCTCGCCAGCATCCACTTGAAAACATTGGGCCGCGACCGCGCCAGGTTGTAGAAGAACAATTGCATCAGCACATTCTTCCAACGCGTGATCGCATAGGCCGCGCCGGCGGGCAGCACGCTGCGGAGCGTGTTCGCGATTTGGTCCTCGGCGGGCCGTGAGACAACGTAAGTGGGCGAACGTTGGAGCATGGTGACCTGCGCAGCGCGTTCGGCCATCGCGGGAACAAGCGTCACGGCGGTGGCGCCGCTGCCGATAACGACAACTCGCTTGCCCTCGTAGTCGAGGTCCTCGGGCCACTTCTGCGGGTGCACAATCTGGCCACGGAATTTTTCGACGCCGGGCCACTCGGGGGTGTAGCCGGCGTTGTAGTCGTAGTAACCGGTGCAGAGGTAAAGGAAGTTGCAGGTGAACTGGTTGGTTGATTTCTCAGTTTCGGCTTCAATGGTCCAGCGTGCGTCTGAGGTGGACCAGGCGGCGTGCTTCACGCGATGGCCGTAACGGATCTTTTTGTCGACTTTGAATTCCGCGGCGGTCTCTCGGATGTAGTTGAGGATCGACGGTGCGTCGGCGATGGCCTTGGCGTTGCGCCAGGGTCGGAAACGGTAGCCGAGCGTGTACATGTCGGAGTCTGAACGGACGCCGGGATAGCGGAACAGATCCCAGGTGCCGCCCATAGCTTTTCGCCCCTCAAGGATGGCGAAACTCTTGCGCGGGTGGCGTTGGCGCAAGTGGCAGGCAGCGCCGATGCCGGAGAGGCCGGCGCCGACGATCATGATGTCGAAATGTTCCATAAGGTCTCGAGTCCAGAGTCAACAGTCCAGAGTCTAGAGTCCAAAGGCGTCGCCGCTTTTAGCACGTGGCAAGCGCAGGGGCAATGAGAGTCATGTTTCCGCGGATTACGCCGATTACACAGATGTTGGAGGCTGGGCTTGTGACCCGCCCGCTACCGCTGGGCGGTACTCACCTCATCCTCGACGTTGGACATTGCACTTCGGCGTTTGGACTTCGCTTTCAGATCGACTTAACAATCCGGCGAAACTCATCTTCATTCCAGGCGCGCATCGTTTCGGTTTGGACGTTGCCTTGCGACCCAAGCGTCAAGAGGCACTTTGCGACTGTTTCTTCATCCGGCCCTTCGATAACGCAGAGCAGATCGTAGCGGCCCATCAGCAGATAAGTGTCCTTGATTTCAACACCGAGTTTCTTGAAAGCTTTGCGGCCGGAGTCTAAACGTTTAGGGCTGTCCTTAACCCTCGCGGCGCCCTGTTGCGTGTAACGAAGCAGAGTTATGTAGGTTGGCATTCGAATACCCCTTTCAGTTATCTATCGCGATCTTCTTAGATCTTGATGAATATCTTGCGCCGGTAAAGAATCCACATCAGGCCGAGCCAAAGCAGAATGAACGCGAGCGCGTATGCGAGCGATGCGTTTATGGGCGAGGCCCAGGAGAGGAAGAGTTTTTGAAAGATCCAGCCTTGCGAAGATATCTGCCTGTCGCCCCAGGGTAGCTTGATCAGTCCCATCACTTTCGCCATCAAGCCAGTCCCGACAAATAGCACGATCGCATTTACCCCAAACACAACGAATGGCCTGGCCCAGCGTTGATACTTCCTGATATCGATGAGCCAGTAGCAAAAGGCGAGAAACGAAAGCGCGAGACCACCGGTGAAGAAAACATACGAGCTGGTCCAGAGCGATTTGTTAATTGGAAAAAACGGATTCCAGCACCAGCCGATCACTACACACGCCACGCCGGCGGCAAACATCCCCGCCACCTTTTCATATTGCGACTTGTCTGTGCGCAGCCACTGGCCCGTCAGGACTCCAAAGAGCGTCGTCGCAATCGCGGGTATTGTGCTGAGTAATCCTTCGGGGTCGAACACCTTTCCCTGTTTCCAAATGTGCGGACCGAGCACCTTTCTATCTATAAAGGACGCGAGGCTACCCTCTTTGCTCAAGTCTCCAGGACTGAACCCCGGCGCAGCGAGCAACGTCATCAGGGCCCAATAGACCAGGCACAGCGCGATCGCAATTACGATCTGCGTTCTCACCTTAGTGTTCAGGAAAATGATCGAAGCGAATAAATAGCAGACCGCGATGCGTTGCAGCACGCCGGGAATGCGGATAGTGGAAAACTGAAAATACGGGAAGCCGGCGAGAAATATTCCGAGCGCGAAGATGATCAGCGTGCGCCTGACAATCTTCAGGTATAGGTCGCGCTTGCTGCCGCCCTGTTCCATGCGCCGTCCAAAAGCGAGCGGGATTGCGACGCCTACGATAAACAGGAAGAAAGGAAAGACTAGATCGGTGGGCGTCCAACCGTGCCACGAGGCGTGGGCCAGGGGCCAATAGATATGGGCCCACGTTCCCGGATTGTTTACCAGGACCATGCCAGCGATGGTTACGCCGCGAAACACGTCCAGGGAGACGAGACGCTCATTCTTAATGTCGGCGACTTTGGGGGAATCAGGCATGTCTCATTTGTCCAATGTCCAATGTCCAACGGGGGCCAGATCCAAAGGTAATCTGTCCAATTTCAAGTTTTGAATGCTCGCACTTCTCCCATCACTTCGTTGGATGGAACATCCGACATTGGACAAATCGGAGTTAACGATACCTATTTCCCCGGAGCTCCGAGCTTTTCAGATACCGCATCAGCCCGGACAGTAGCTGACTGATCTCGCGCGCGGTGACGGAGAGCTGATAAAAGATCTTCGTCGAAAGGTATCCTTGATCTAAAGCTACATAGAATTGCGCTCGAACTTCACCGCATGAACCTTTCGCAATGGATAGGAATTGCAGAAACTCCTTGTCCCCACCTCGCTCAAACCCTTCGGCGATATTCGAAAGGATCGAAACTGTGGCGCGGCGTAGCTGGTCCTTCAAACCAAAATCTCGAGCAAAGTCGCCAATCGCCGTTGCTCGATACACTTCATTAGTTAGGGTTCGGACCTTCTTCCAGGATTCTATATCCTCAAACGCTCTGATCTTCGTCACAATCGCCTCCAGGTGTAAGGAATGAGGGGTAAAGTGTTTAATTCAAGCGGCGGTATAGATATGACGTTGGACATTGGACGTTGGACTTCGGACTTTTTATCTCGGCGTGGGTGATGGCGCTGGCCGCGGTCCCAGGCCAAATTCTTCCGGATCCGGCAACACTGAGCTCGAGTTATAAAGCCGCACTGCTTCTTCGAGCGCCTTGCTCTTGTTAAGCCACATGTTGATCGCGCGATCGTAGCGAGCCAGGATGCTGTCTAACCAGTAAGGCCGGTTTTCGGCCAACCACTGGCGGCGGTAATCCTCTTTCAGGATCGCCAACTCCTCGGCCATTTCCCGCTGCCAGTTGTAAATATTGCCCCAGTAATTCCGCAGCCGTCCGACCTTGCGCCGGTCGCCGAGATTCAAATACGCGTCCCAATATTCCTGGCTCATCTTGTCAACCACTTGCATGCGTCTACCGAGATGGTCCAAACGCTGCGCCGCAAAACGCAACACTGGAATCATCGAACGGTTACGTCGCGCGACGCGCTTCGTTTCTCAGCAACGACTCTTCAGCGTTTTCCACCGAAAGGCGCATCTGTTTCGCCTTCTCGCGCAGATCGCGCGCCTGCATTTGGAAACTGGCGGTGAACGGATCGCGCCAGAAGTGTTCATCCGTCTGCCCGATTCCAAGCTGAGTATTAACACTACCTAGAGCGCGCAGGGCCGTCACAAACTGGTTGCCGTCGTTGCGAAAAAAAGCCCAGTCAAAGTTTTTATCAAATTCACTGATGTCAGTGGATTCCTGCCACGATGCTGCCGCCCCCAGCACCATTCCGTGCCAGGTCATTTCAAAGAGCGCTTCACCATCATCGTCCCACGATGTATTCATCATTCCCATGGCCTTTGCGGCCTGACCATCGCGTACGAAGTTGACGATGTTTTTCGATGCAGAATCGACGTTGGGGAAGATCTGGTTCCAATTACCGACGCCGGGACAAACAAACTGATCGAGGCCGGCATCCTTGAACGGCTTGATGCGCGAATCGAAGTTGTCGCGCGCGCCGTAGTTCCAGTTCATCACGATCATGTCTTTGGGAACGTTGCCGATCAGCTCAGGATGGCTGAGCGCAATGTCGCCCCAAAACATCAGTCGCCGGTTATAGGGCTTGAGCACGTCCCGCACGCGATCGAGATGTTCGAAATAGATCGCGCCGACACCGCGCGTCTTCGCCACTTCCCTGCTTTGTCCCTCGCCGAGCTCAAACGTTTCATCTGCGCCGATGTGAAAAAACTTGCCGGGGAAAAGCTGGTCCAACTCGCGATACCAGTCGGCCACGATCTTGTAGGTGCCGGGCTGTTGCGGCGACAGCACGTCGCCATAAGGCACTTCGGCGAGCTCGTTATACTTTTCGAGTTTCAACGCCTTGTGCAGGTGGCCGAAAGTTTGTTGCTCCGGCACGAGCTCGATGTGGTACCGGCGCGCGTAGGCAAACAGCTCGCGGATTTCATTTGGCGTCAACGAGCCTCCAGTTGGCCCAATCAGAGGATGCGCTTCGCTAGCGAAGGTGTGCTCCATATAAAAGGAGTGCATGTTGAGCTTGAACGCGGCGAAGGTGCGCAACTGGCGTTTTATATAATTAACGGTGGGAACGGGGCCGCGGCTGATGTCGTCGGAAACGGCGCGCCAACGCATGGCGGGCCAATCCTTTATTTGCACTCCGGGAGCAAAGGCGTCTCCGCCCTCACCGCGTATGAGTTGTTTCAACGTCTGCAAGCCGTAGAAAGTGCCGGCTTCGGTTTGGCCGGCCACAATGATCTGGTCCGGCGCAACGATTAACACGTAGCCCTCATCGTCAAATTTCGCGGCGGGTGTCACGCCGGCTTTTCCGAGAGCGCGGGAAATCCTTTGCGAATCGGCCCTGCCGATAAGTATCGACCGGCGTGCGCTCCCCGCGATGCGCAAATCGAGTTTCCCTGTCTCGCGCGCGTCGGCGATGAAATCTTCCGCGGCGAACCGATCATCGGCCGAGCGAGGATCAGCCAATACAATTCGCGTGTCCTTCGTGAACCTGAACGTCGCGCTGGTCGGAGTTAATTCCCTCGGCTTCGGAATGATCTGAATCGCTGAGTTCGCGCTCGACTGTTGGCCACGAACTTCTCGGGGCGTGGCGGCAAAGACAATCAGCAATAAGAGCAAGAGGCTGGGAAGAATTGCGCTTCGTGTTAAAGTGGTTTGCATTGTTCGGAATGGAAGCTGGTCATTAGTTAGACAGGCATAGTCGACTGTCGTCACTTGACGTTAAGACGGGACAGACCAGAATGTTCTGTCCTATTGATCTGCGGATTTGAAATGACGAACGACTATTTAACCGAATTCGGGTACGAATACAATAGTTGATGGATTTCGGGCTACTGCGGTTGCGGAATTCGAAACTAATTCCTTTGCGATTCTTTGCGAGACCTTTGCGCTCCTTTGCGGTTAACAAAATCCAAACCGCAGAGACCGCAAAGTGGTAGCAAGGACCCGCAAAGTAAACCTCAACTTAATGCGGAAGGTTGCGGAGGAAAACAAACTTGTCCCTGATGCTCCAGGAGATTGCCGAACAGCCGGCGGCGCTCTCTCGCACGATTGAAGCCGAGCGGCAAAAGATTTCGCGCCTGGGAAATTTTCTTCATGCGCGCGATATCGATCTTATCGTTATCGTCGCCCGCGGCAGCTCTGACAACGCGGCACTCTTTGGACGCTACCTGCTGGAAATTACCACCGGCATTCCGGTTTCACTTTCAGCGCCTTCAGTTCACACTCTCTACGGCGCAAAGCTCAATCTTAAACACGCGCTCGTCATCGGCGTGTCGCAATCCGGCGAAGGTGAAGACATAAATCAGGTACTGGAAAACGCGCGCGCTGGTGGCGCGTATACAGTGGGCATCACCAACGAGCCCTCTTCGTCGATGGTGGGCCGGGTGGATGAAACTCTTCTAATGCACGGAGGGCGCGAGCACTCGGTGGCTGCGACTAAGACTTTCACCGGCCAAATGATGCTCTTTTATATGCTGGCGAATGAGCTCGCTCAGAGCGCGCCCGCATGGTCCTACGAAGCAATTCCGGAGTTTGCGTCGCGCGCTCTGGAACAGGAAACGGCAATACGCGAGCTGGTCCAACGGTATGTATTCATGGAAAACTGCGTGGTGGTGGGTCGCGGTTTGGCTTACGCAAACGCGTACGAGCTGGCGCTGAAGTTAATGGAAACCTGCTACGTGGTGGCCGAGCGTTTTTCGTCAGCAGATTTTTTACATGGGCCAGTGGCAATGGTGGAGCGTCATTTTCCAGTCATACTTTTTGGTCCCCCGGGAGTAATGTTTTCCGGAGTGCAAAGTCTGATTAGCCGGCTGCAGGAGCTGCGAGCAGACACCCTCGTGATCACCAGCGATCTCGAGGCCGCGCGAAATTGCTCGCGAGCGATCATTATGCCGAAAGAAATTGATGAGTTTTGCGCGCCGATCCCCTATATAATTCCGGGACAATTGTTCGCTGGCTTGCTGGCCGAAGCAAAGGGCCTTGATCCGGACCAGCCGCGATCCTTGTCAAAGGTCACCCGGACGCTTTGAGCGCTGTCGCGCAAACTGTTAGTTTGCGTTGTATTGATTTCAAGAACCGTCGCAAACTAATAGTTTGCGTTACAGGTTGAGACCCGACTATGAACATCGAACTCAAGGCACTGTCGGAAGGGCCTGTTTACTTGCAGGTACGCGAACAGATCCAAACGCTAATTTCCAGCAAAACCATTCCCTCGGGAGAGACGCTTCCCTCGCCGGCCGCGCTCGCGCGAAAGCTCTCGGTAGACAAGGGTGAGATTCAACGCGCCTATTTTGAACTCGAGCAGTCTGGCATGGTTAAGAGCGAAACCGGCAAGGACTTCCTCGGCCACACCAAAACCACCTACCGCGTAGTTTGATCCCTCTCGGCACAAATGCTCAAGAAAGAACGGGTCTTCGTCTCGGTAGGCGCAGGCATCTTCATTTTCGTAATTGGGCTTGTCCTCCTGTTGATCACGTATAAGCTCCTTAACAGTCCGCCACGGCTATCAGCGGCGATGACCTGGATTCTAATCTGGCCAAACCTGTTGCTGGCAAAGGCAGGCATGCCATATCCCGGAAGACTCCTGTCACTTTCCATCGGCCCAATCACTGACGTCACTCTTATCTCCGGAATAGTCTACTTTGCGTTATCCCTTTTGAGACGTAAGCCGCCAAAGGCATTGCCTCCGCCACCGCCAGTTCACTTTGACTAAAGTAAGATCTCGCGATCCGCGCGTTTGTGACTTAATGACTTACTGCGTGATATGCTTTTTCGCGCTTCAGAAGATGAACCTAACAAGCGCGAGCGCGAAAGTGGCGGAATTGGCAGACGCGCCAGACTTAGGATCTGGTACCGAAAGGTGTGGGGGTTCGAGTCCCCCCTTTCGCACCAAAGAAAGTAAACAGCAAACGGCAGTCAGCAAACAGCCGGCGCTGCAATTAGCGAGCGTCGGCTTGTTGTTAAAAGGAGAATCTGAAGCATGCTTTGCTGATTGCTAATTGCTGACTGCTGTTTGCTGATTACTGTTTACTATTTGCTAGACCTTAGAAAGTGACTATCTGAAATCAAATGAAGACAGAATTAATTGACGTCTCTCCGACTCAAAAAGAAATTAAGATTGAGATTGCGACTGAAGCGGTGAACGAAAGTTACGATCGCGTTAGCGATCGTTATGCCAAACAGGCGAAGGTTCCGGGTTTTCGTCCCGGCCACGCGCCGCGATCTGTAGTGCGCAGTCGTTTCAAAAGTGAAATCCGCGGTGAAGTGTTGCAGGAACTCCTGCCCTCAGCCGTCAATGAGGCAATCAAGAAACACGAACTCGATGCGATCGGTGAACCTGACGTTCAGCTTGAGAATGCTGAAGCCCTCGATAAATTTGGTGAGCAGCCAATTGCCGTCAAGGTAAACCTCGAAGTCCTGCCGAAGATCGAGTTGAAGAGTTACAAAGGCATTGAAGCCACCCGGCGCGTTCGTCCTATTACCGATGCGAACGTCGATGAAATGCTGGAGGCATTGAGAGAAACATCGGCGGCTATGCAGCCGGTTGAAGATCGAGCCTCCGAACCCGGCGACACCGTTACCGTCAGTGTTGATGGAACGTTTCTCGATGAGCCCGAGGCCGAGCACGTCAAGGCTGAAGATGTTGAAGTGACTCTCGGTGGAAAGGGAGTGCAACAGGAATTCACGGATAACCTAACCGGCGTTAAAGCCGACGAAGAAAAGACGTTTACTAGTCAGTTACCCAGAGGATTTTTCGTCGAAAGATTTGGCCGGAAAACGCGTGGAATACACGACAAAGATCTCCGCGGTGCGAGTCAAAGAATTGCCCGAAGCGGACGATGAATGGGCAAAGAGTTTGGGAGAGGACTTCGATTCACTCGAAGGTTTGAAGACCAAAATTCGCGAAGACATGGAGAAGCGGGCCGGCATGGAAGCAGACCACCGCTTGCGCGCCGAATTGGTGTCCAGGCTTGTCGAAGTTAATCCTTTTGACGTGCCGCCCAGCATGGTGGACCACCAAACGAATCGGCTGCTGGAGAGTGTAGTGCGCGACATGATCAGCAAAGGAGTGGATCCGCGCAGTCAGGAAATGAACTGGGAGGGCGCGCGCGCAGAGTTGAAGGGCCAGGCGGAGGCGGATGTTCGCGGCTCTCTATTGCTCGACCGCATTGCAGACGCGGAGAAGATTGACGTGTCCGCGGACGAAATTGAAGAAGAGATTCAGGCCGTCGCTCGCAACTCAAAACAGCCGTTAGCGCAGGTGCGTAGCGTCTTGACAAAGGATGGGGGCGAACGTAGCATCGCCGACAGATTGCGCAATCGTAAAGCACTCGATCTTCTTGTTGAAAAAGCTAGTGTTACAGATGAAGAGTGGCGAGAAGAAAAGCAGGAGCCAGAAGTAAGAAGTCAGGATTCAGAATAGAATCGTAATCGTGTTTCTTCTGACTCCTTTATTCTAACTTCTGGTTTCGCATTTGGAGAGGATTAAGTTAAATGGCTCTAGTCCCCATGGTGGTCGAACAAACGTCACGCGGTGAACGCGCGTTCGATATTTTCTCTCGACTCCTCAAAGACAACATCATCTTCCTCGGCACTCCGATCGATGATCAAATCGCCAATCTGATCGTCGCTCAGCTTCTCTTTCTGGAAGCCGAAGATCCTGAGAAGGACATCAACATCTATATCAATTCTCCCGGCGGTTCGATCACGGCAGGCATGGCGATTTACGACACCATGCAATTCATCCGGCCTGATGTCACCACCATCTGTGTCGGACAGTGTGCTTCGATGGGCGCATTGCTGTTGACCGCAGGCGCCAAGGGTAAGCGTTTCGCGTTGCCTAACTCGCGTATTTTGATTCATCAGCCTTCGGGTGGTTCGCAGGGCCAGGCCACCGACATCCGCATTCAGGCCGAAGAAATACTGCGCATGCGCGAGCTGACTTCTCAAATCATCGCCAAGCACACCGGACAATCGTTTGAAACTGTGGAGCGTGACGTCGAGCGCGACAAAATAATGTCTGCTGCCCAGGCCAAGGATTATGGTTTAATAGACGAGGTTATCGCGCACCGCGAATAACTCGACATGCCCCGACATCGGAGAGACCTCCATGATTGCAAAAATGAAAGCCCGCGGTTTTAGCTGTTCATTTTGCGGACGTTCAAAAGGTGAGGTCGCTAACATCGTCACCGGGACGCCGCAACGCGGACCGGGCGTTCCCAAACAGATGATTGGCAAGAGCGCGTTTATTTGTAACGAGTGCGTTGAGCGCTACCACGAGATGGTTACGAGTCCGGAAGTTTCCCAACATGCCCCGGTTCTCACTAAGTAGGTTCGATCGAGGCTCGAAGGAGATCCCCTAAAGTTATGGTTAGACGAACCGACGACACGCTGCGATGTTCATTTTGTGGCAAGTCGCAGAATGAAGTTAAGAAACTCATTGCGGGTCCCACTGTCTACATTTGTAACGAATGCATCGACATCTGCAATGAGATCATCACCGACGATCAGCAGGCTGAATCAGTTGCGACCCGTCCGCCGCTGCCAAAGCCCGGCGAGATCAAGAACTTTCTCGACGAATATGTGATTGGCCAGGATGAAACGAAGAAACGTCTGGCAGTCGCCGTCTACCAACATTACAAGAGAATCGAGTTGGGACGCCGGCGTTCGGACGTGGAGATCCAGAAGGCGAACATCCTTCTGATCGGTCCGACCGGAACAGGCAAGACTTTGCTGGCCCAAACGCTGGCGCGCATGCTCAGTGTGCCCTTCACCATTGTCGATGCCACTACCCTCACGGAAGCAGGCTACGTCGGCGAAGACGTCGAAAACATTATCCTGAAATTGCTCCAGGCCGCGAATGGCGATGTGGAGCGCGCTCAACAGGGCATTATTTATATTGATGAGATCGATAAGATTTGTCGCAAGGACGAGAATCCATCCATCACCCGCGACGTTTCAGGTGAAGGCGTGCAGCAGGCTCTTCTAAAAATCCTTGAAGGCACTGTTGCCAACGTTCCGCCGCAGGGCGGACGCAAACACCCGCATCAGGAGTTTTTCCCGATCGACACGGCCAATATCCTCTTTATTTGCGGTGGAGCTTTTGTTGGTCTCGAAAAAGTTATCGGCCGCCGCCTGCGCAACAAGTCGCTCGGATTCCAGGCCGAAGTTAAGAGCGGCTCGGATCGGCATGCCGAAGCCCTAGGTGCGGTTCAGCCGGAAGATCTGATTCGCTTTGGTTTGATACCGGAGTTTGTCGGTCGCCTGCCGGTTTGCGGCGTGCTCCACGAACTCGATGAGGCTGCGCTGATCAAGATTTTGACGGAGCCGAAAAACGCGCTGGTGCGTCAGTATCAGAAGAAGTTTGACTTCGACAACGTCAAACTAAAGTTCACCGAAGATTCCTTAAAGGCCGTCGCTCGACAGGCAGTGGAAAGAAAAGTTGGCGCGCGCGGGCTAATGATGATCCTCGAAGAACTGCTGCTCGACGCAATGTACACTTTGCCTTCACAGAAACGCGTCAAAGAGTTTGTAATTACCAGCGAGATGGTCGAGCGCAAACGCGCGATCCCCGGCGAGGGCTTTAGCGGCGTTGATGGCGCGGCAGCTTAAGTGGAGTTGAGGGACGGCGCGCGCGTGAACCACACGCGGGCCGGCATGCCCACAAAATTACATTCTCTGCTATGAAGTAGCGCGCACCGGGGAAATACCATACAATTAGGCTTGTTATTAAGGGGCGAGACGGCAATCCAGGCGGCTCGCCCTTCGCGTAAAGTCCGGAATAAATAATTTAGTCATAATCATGGAAGAATATTCAGATCGTGCGCCCGCCGACGTTGCGTGGTACCCAATGGTTCCCATTCGCGATGTCGTAATTTTCCCCTTCACTAAAGTCGCTTTCAAAATTGGTCGTCAGGGTTCGGTGCGCGCTCTCGAGCAGGCACTAGCCGCTGATCGGACGATCTTTTTGGCAACTCAACACGATGCCACGGTGGATGAACCAACGCCGGATCAGATTTATGGCGTGGGAACTCTCGGCCGCATCCTGCAATCGCAAAAGCAGGACAACGGGCAGATCAAAGTTGTAGTAGAAGGACGCGAACGAGCCACGACGGTCCGGGTTGAAAATACTGACGGCGCTTTCATGGCCCTCGTTAAACGCGCGCCGGTGGTTAATGAAGAAGGCGCTCGCCTGGATGCGCTGGTGCAAAAAATCGGCCAGCTAATTGAACAACACCTGAGACTCGCGCCTGAAACACAGACAGATGCTTTGCAGACCGCCCTGCGTAATCAAAATCCTTCGCACCTCGCCGACGCACTTGCTTCGCAATTGCGGATCACGGTCGAGGACAAGCAAGGCATTCTGGAGTTGTTCTCTTCCCAGGCGCGTCTGGCACGCCTGATTGAATTGCTGGAGATTGAGATTGAGAAACGCCAACTCGATCGTTCGATCCAAACGCGCGTCAAGCGTCAGATGGAAAAAGCTCAGAAGGAGTATTACCTCAACGAGCAGATCAAGGCGATCCACAAAGAATTGGGCCGCAAGGATGAAAAGGCTGAACTCGAGGAACTGAAGAAGAAGATCGAAGAAGTAGGCATGACCGAAGAGGCCAAACAGAAGGCCCTTCAGGAATTGCATCGGCTCGAGGCGATGCCGCCGATGTCCGCCGAAGGTACTGTTTCCCGAACCTATATCGACTGGCTGGTAAGTGTGCCCTGGAAGCAAAAGAGCAAGGAGATCAAGGACCTAACTAAAGCGGAAGAAGTGCTCAACGAAGATCATTTCGGCCTCGAGAAGATCAAGGAACGCATTCTCGAATATCTTGCCGTTCGCCAGCTGGTAAAAAATCCGAAGGGTTCGATTCTATGCTTCGTTGGCCCGCCGGGAGTTGGTAAAACGAGCCTCGGGAAATCTATTGCACGCGCCACCGGTCGCAAGTTTGTCAGGCTGTCGCTCGGTGGAGTTCGTGATGAAGCTGAGATTCGCGGCCATCGCCGCACCTACATCGGCGCGCTCCCAGGCCAAATCATTCAAATGATGAAGAAAGCGGGAACAGTGAATCCCGTGGTCTTGCTGGATGAGGTGGATAAACTGGGCGCCGACTTCCGTGGCGACCCGAGCTCGGCGTTGCTCGAAGTTCTTGATCCTGAACAGAACCACACATTTCCAGGACCACTACCTCGATGTGGAATACGACCTCTCAAAGGTTTTCTTTATCGCCACTTCAAACGTGCTGCATACAATTCCTCCGGCACTCCAGGATCGTCTTGAGATTCTGCGCCTTTCCGGTTACACCGAAACTGAAAAACTCGAAATCGCGAAGCGCCATCTCGTGCCCAAGCAGGCTGAAGGCAACGGTTTGAAGCCTGAACAAATTGATTTCACTGACGAAGGGCTAGTCGAACTTATTCGCCACTACACTCGCGAGGCAGGCGTTCGCAACCTCGAACGCGAGATTGGATCGTGTTTCCGTAAACTGGCGCGCCGTTTTGTTTCAGAAACTGTAGCTCCGGATTTCAAAGACACTATCAATGGTGCGCGCGTGCGCGAGATGCTCGGGCCCATCAAGTTTCGCCAGCAAGTGGTGGCCGCCGAAAGTGAAGTCGGCCTTGCGACCGGACTGGCCTGGACTGAAATCGGTGGGGAAGTTTTACAGATTGAAGCTACTCTTACCAAAGGCCGCGGTGGCGTTATGCTGACGGGCAAGCTTGGCGATGTTATGCAGGAATCCGCGCAGGCCGCTTTGACTTGCATTAAAGCGCGAGCGGAACGCTTGTCGATTAATCTGGATTTTATTCGCAAGCGCGACTTGCACATTCACGTGCCCGAGGGTGCTATCCCCAAGGATGGCCCATCAGCCGGTATCACCATGGCTACGGCGATGGCTTCGGCGTTGACCCGAGCTGCGGTGAGAAAGAACGTGGCTATGACCGGAGAGATAACTCTGCGGGGTCGCGTGCTCCCGATCGGCGGCGTGAAGGAAAAGCTGCTGGCGGCCCATCGGTTTGGGATTGATACTATTATTTTGCCAAAAGATAACGAGAAGGATCTGCCCGACGTGCCCGAAGAGGTTCGTAACGCGCTCTGCATCAATCTGGTCGAAACAATTGATGAAGTGTTAGCGCTTGCGCTCGAGGACGCGCTGCCGGCCGTTGCCGCACCGCCAGCGGAGGCCAAGGCACCTCCGATCTGGACGACCGAGCCTCCTTCGCACGGCATCCAAACAAGCTAACGACTAATACTTCTGAGCAGTACTTCCCGCGGGTTGAGTTTCATCTTGTGTGCGTTCGCGTATGCGTCGCCCAGGATGTGCTTAAACCTCGCACACCTATTCCATCAACTAACCACCCGAGGAGAACGAAAATGAGTAAACAACAAGATGCAGACTTGATCCTGAAACTCTATGACCTCAGACGCGAAGGGGTGATGCGCGACGCTCGTAACTGGATGTGGACCTTCAATCCAACCAGCGTGCAGGACGTTATCGACACGTTGCTGGGCGAGCATAGCGGTCATTATCGAATGGTTCTCTCGTATTGGGAGATGGCGGCCGCGATGGTCAACAATGGCGCTATCGACGAGAAATTGTTTAATGAGACAAACGGAGAGCACATCTTTGTTTACGCGAAAATTGAACCCATTATCGGGGAAATCCGCGCGTTGTTCGGCAGCCCTGATTTCCTGCTCAACCTCGAGACACTCGTGAAACGAATTCCCGAGAGCGAACAAAAGATTGCCGCCATGCGAGAGCGGATGAAGAAGTTTGCGGAGATGAGTGCTGACCGGGTGGCAAAGGGCCAGGCGGCGGGCCAGTCTTGATCGGACGGGTTAACCCAAAGTCAGCCCATGATGCACGCGGGATTTCGTCCGCTCCGGTTCAAGCATGAAAGTTACGAGCACCGAATTCCTTAAGAGCAGCTTTACTGACGAGGGCTGGCCCACTGGATCTCTGCCGGAGATTGCATTTATGGGCCGGTCCAACGTCGGAAAGTCGAGCCTGATTAATTCCCTGCTCGGAGTGAAAGGTCTGGCCCGCACGTCTTCAACGCCGGGCCGAACGCAGGCGCTAAACTTTTTTCTGATAAACCGTAAGTTTCGGTTTGTCGATCTCCCGGGTTTCGGTTACGCTCGCGTGCCTAAAGCAATTAAATCAACCTGGGGTGAAATGGTTTCGAGCTACCTTGCAAAGCGATCGCAGCTTGTGCTATCAATTCACATCGTAGATTCGCGCCACGAACCCACAAAATTGGATTTGCAGCTTCACGAATGGCTTGAGCACAGCGTCAAGCCACGCTTAATTGTTGCCACAAAATCCGATAAGCTGTCTAAAAACGAGTTGAAATTAAGTTTGGGCCGCGCTAAGAGCGTGTTCAACGAAGATCGCGTGGTGACTTTTTCGGCTAAGACTGGGGCCGGACGCGATGAGGTCTGGCGCACGATCGAAAATGCCCTGGATGGTTTCAACCACTAGACTTTGATTGTAAGTTTCGGATAGATTGAACGCTTCCGCAATCAACGTCGAGCGTCGAATGTCAATTCTCAACGCCCCCTTTTGTTAATCTGAGTTTTTCTGAGAGGCGGGTTAATCGCGCCAGTTTGATATTCCCGCTCGACATCGAGATAAATTGCTGAACATCCTTGAAGAGAATCGTGTGGTAGCCTCGCGAAATTGGAGAGGCTCGCGGATCCGCCGAAATCGGTTGTTCACTCCGCAACCTTTCCCTGTTTCCGAACCTCCAACTCAAAATTCCGGCCGCTAACTAATTCAGCAGGTCGATTAGGACAATAATTTAGGAACGAATGATATGGCACAGAGAACACGTTCACGCGCTTCCGGCGCTAACATCGAAGACGGCGACGGCGACAACGGCGGCGCCAGCGTAGCGACTGCGGAAGCTCTGGAGACCGAAGGCAGAGAGAGCCGTAGGAGAAGGCTTCCTCAATCTTGCAGATCTCAAAGAGATGTCGATCTCCAAGCTGACCAGCATCGCCAAGGGCATGGATGTGCCAGGCGCTACGGGCATGCGCAAGCAGGAGTTGATCTTCAAGGTGCTCGCTGCCCAGACAGAGAAGAGCGGACTGATCTTTTCCGAAGGCGTGTTGGAAACCTTACCTGACGGCTTCGGATTTCTGCGCGCACCGGAATACAACTACCTTCCAGGACCGGATGATATTTATGTGTCGCCGTCCCAAATTCGAAAGTTTGATCTGCGCACGGGCGATACAGTCAGCGGACAGATTCGTCCGCCGAAGGAAGGTGAACGCTATTTTGCGCTGATCAAAGTTGAAGCCATCAACTTTGAGTCTCCCGATCAGGCGCGGGAAAAAGTTTTCTTTGATAATTTGACGCCCCTCTATCCTGACGAGATGTTGCGGATGGAAGTGACGCCGGAAAATCTCTCGGCACGCGTCATCGATCTCGTTACTCCCCTCGGCAAAGGACAGCGCGGCTTAATCGTCGCGCCGCCCCGAACCGGTAAGACGATGCTGCTGCAGACGATTGCCAATTCAGTTACCCAAAATCATCCGGAAGTAACGCTGATTGTCTTGCTGATCGACGAACGGCCTGAAGAAGTTACCGACATGCAGCGGTCAGTCAACGGCGAAGTGATTTCGTCGACCTTTGATGAGCCGCCGACGCGTCACGTTCAGGTTGCCGATATGGTTATTGAAAAGGCCAAACGGCTGGTGGAGCATAAGCGCGATGTGGTTATCCTGTTGGATTCCATCACGCGTCTCGCTCGCGCTCATAACGCTGTAGTGCCGCCGAGCGGCAAGATTCTATCCGGCGGTATTGATTCAAATGCACTGCAACGACCAAAGCGGTTCTTCGGCGCGGCCCGCAACATCGAAGAGGGCGGCTCGTTGACGATCATCGCCACCGCTTTGATCGATACTGGATCACGCATGGACGATGTGATTTTTGAAGAGTTCAAAGGTACAGGTAACTCTGAAATTCATCTGGACCGTCGATTAAGCGACAAGCGACTATTCCCGGCGATCGACCTGCAGCGCTCAGGAACTCGCAAAGAGGAACTGCTGCTCAGCAAGGAAGACCTCAGTCGTATCTGGGTGATGCGACGCGTCTTGAATCCCCTGTCTCCAGTTGAACAAATGGAAGTGGTGCTGGAGCGTCTCGAGAAGGCCAAGACCAACGCCGAGTTTCTTGCTTCCATGCAAAGCTAGTGGAAAGGATGAGGGCGGAAGGACGGAGGCAAGGATGAAGGCGGAACGATGAAGGATGAATAGTCTTGTCATTCCCTCTTTGTCTTCCAGCTCGGAACGCGGTTTCGAATTCATCCTTCAGTCTTCATAATTCATCCTTCCGGTCTGTCCTTCATCCTTCCTAATTCATCCTTATCACTATGCGTATCGCCCTGCTGTCATCTGAAGTTGTGCCCTTTGCCAAGACCGGCGGACTCGCTGACGTCGCGGGTGCGTTGCCGAAGGCTCTGGGCAAACATGACGTCGATTGCCGCATTATTCTCCCGCTCTACAGCCAAATTGATCGCACGCTGCTTACAGACGAAATCATTGAAGACGTCCCGGTCCAGTGGCGCGGCCAGATTCGGCCCACGCGCGTCTATCAAAGCGATGCCGCCGGTGCGCCAGCTTATTTGATTGATGCTCCGGATTTCTTTTCCGAGAATTCCATTTACGGCCATGCCAACGATCATGAGCGCTTCGCTTTCTTTTCGCGCGCTGCCCTCGCGCTTCTCAAACATCTCGATTGGCAACCCGACGTAGTTCATGGCAACGATTGGCCCTGCGGCTTCGCTATGATTGAACTTCGCGCGCGCCGTCGTTACGACGAATTCTTTAAAAACGTTAAGACGCTGTTCTCGATTCACAACCTCGCGTATCAAGGCGCATTCAGTTCGCGCGATCTTTGGTGGCTCGGCTTTGGCGAAAGCCCCGAAAAAGACGACTTCCTGCTGAGCGGCAATGCCTCAGCCCTTAAAGCGGGACTAATCGCGGCTGACGCACTGTCGACCGTGAGCCGGCGCTACGCGCAGGAAATTCAGGGCGCAGACCAGGGGGCGAGTTTGGATTGGATTCTGCGTGCGCGGCGCGATCGGCTGGCGGGAATCACCAACGGCGTCGACTATGAGCTCTGGAACCCGGAGACGGATCCATATATCGCTGCAAACTTTACCTCCGCGGATCTTCTGGGAAAACGTGAATGCAAACTCGATCTGCTCCGGCGTTTCGGTTTGCCTCAGGAACCCGAACGGCCAATCATCGCGATCATTTCCCGTCTGGTGGCCCAGAAGGGTTACGACCTGATTCGTCAGGCAGCGGGAGCGATTCTTGAAACTGGCGCCGTTTTTCATTGCCCTCGGTGCAGGCGCTAAAGAGTACGAAGATTTTCTCCAGCGTTGGCACGACAGCGCTCCGCACCGCGTGGGAATTTATAAAGGGTATGCCGGCGAGCCACTTGCTCACCAGATCGAGGCGGGCGCCGACATGTTTCTCATGCCCTCGTATTACGAGCCCTGCGGATTGAATCAGATGTACAGCATGCGCTATGCAACTGTGCCGATAGTCCGCGCTACCGGCGGACTCGACGACACTGTTTCAAACTTTGATCGCGCGCAAGGTACGGGCACTGGCTTCAAGTTTAGCCCGTATCATGCCGGAGCAATGCTTGATAAAATCAAGGAAGCCCTTTACTTTTATAACCATCCTGACGACTGGCGAAAGATACAATTGAACGGTATGTCCATGGACAACTCCTGGGAGGCAGCCGCTCAGAATTACATTAAGCTTTACGAAGAAATAATTGCGCTTTAACGAAATCGGAACGGTGGAGGAGAACCTAATGAGCGATCACGTCAAGGAAGTAAGTGACAGCAGCTTTGAAAAGGATGTTTTGCAGGCGGACCGGCCGGTGTTGGTCGACTTTTGGGCTGCCTGGTGCGCTCCCTGCCGAATGTTAGAGCCGACCGTTGCTGCAGTGGCTGAAAAGTTTGCGGCCAACGCGCGCGTGGTTAAGGTAAACGTTGACGATAACCCGGGAATTTCTCAACGTTATGGCATCAAGGGCATTCCCACGTTGATTCTCTTCAAGGGCGGCGCGGAAGAAGAGCGCGTAGTCGGCGCTACATCCAAAGAAGCAATTTCACGCATGATTGAGAAACATATCGCCGGCGCAGCTAGTGCGTAAAGCGGGTGTCGGGTGCCAGACAAAGCCGGTGCCAGGGCTGGAACAACCGAACCCGATACCTGACATCCGAAACCCGACACCTACCTTGTCATGTCCAAAATCATTGTAGTCATAGGCGCCCAGTGGGGCGACGAAGGCAAAGGCAAGATCGTTGATCTGCTTGCCGAACACTTCGACATCGTCGCTCGTTATCAGGGTGGGCACAACGCCGGCCACTCCGTGCAAGTAGGTGAACAATCGTTTGTTCTGCACCTGCTACCTTCGGGAATCGTTCATCACGGTAAGATTTGCGTGCTGGGCAACGGCATGGTTATCGATCCAAAGGCATTTTTTGTTGAGGCAGATCGCTTAACTGAACAAGGCATCGAGGTTTCGCCGGAGCGAGTCAAAATCAGTTCGCGAGCGCACCTCATACTTCCTTACCATCGGGCATTGGATCATACGAGCGAAGAGCGCCTGGGCAATGAAAAGGTGGGGACCACTCTGCGCGGTATTGGGCCGGCGTATGAAGACAAGGCCGGACGGCGTGGGATTCGAACTGCGGATGCTCTCGTGCCGGAAGTCCTTCGTTCACGCATCGAACGCAACCTCGAAGACGCAAACCGGATCATTCAGGCTTATGGTGGCGAACCGCTCGACGCTGACGAAATCTTCAATGAGATGTCACGCCTGACCGAACGCCTCGGCGCCTTTATCGGCGACACAACCCATTATTTGAATGTCGCCGCAAGTGAAGGTAAATCGATTCTACTCGAAGGTGCGCAGGCGACGTTGCTCGACGTCGATCATGGAACCTATCCCTTCGTCACTTCGTCCAACACAGTTGCCGGTGGCGCGATTATCGGCACGGGACTGGCGCCGAATCGCCTAACCGGTGTGCTGGGTATCGTGCGCACCTACACAACGCGCGTTGGTGAAGGTCCCTTCCCCACTGAGATGCTCGAGGGCGAAGCTGAAATGGGCCAGCTGATTCGAGAGCGAGGTCGAGAGTATGGGGCCTCAACGGGCCGCCCGCGTCGTTGCGGCTGGTTCGACGCATTCGCCACGCGTTATGCAGCCGAGATCAACGGCTTCACTTCGGTCGCGCTTACCAAACTTGACGTGCTGGATGCGCTCGAAGAAATAAAAGTTTGCGTGGGCTACAAGCTCGATGGACGGATGTGCGAGTCGCTACCCGCGGTCTCTCAGGACTTGCGCAGGATTGAACCAATTTATGAAACCTTGCCTGGCTGGCAGACCTCAACAGTCGGAACCACGGAGATGAGTTCCCTTCCGGCAAACGCGCGTCGATATGTCGAGTTTCTGTCCGAGAAGATCGGCGTCGAGATCGGATTGGTTTCCACTGGTCCGGAGCGTTCGCAAACGATCGTCGTCAAAGACTCGGCGCTCGGCCGTTGGATGGAAGACTAGTCCAAGGTCCCCTTAGAAGTCCAAAGTCCAACGTCCAAGGTCCAAAGTCGGCTTCGCATAGTCTTCTGGACATTGGACGTTGGACTTTGGACATTGGACTTCGTCGGGTAGAATGCCGTCACCGTGTTTATGTGGGCCGATAGCTCAGTCGGTAGAGCAACTGGCTTTTAACCAGTGGGTCGCAGGTTCGAGTCCTGCTCGGCTCACCACTATTTCAAAGTCGAGGACGTAAGCGTCAAGCGTTGCGTAGGTAACTTAGGTTAACCGATGTGGCGTGGCGTCCCTGCAAGACTGAGATTAGGTTGACCGCCGTACCGCGCACCTCACCTCAACCAGCGCGTTTGGTTCTTTAACCTCATCCGAAATCCACAAAGTCAACGCTCAGATCGGACACGTCACGGGTGAACTCTCTCACAATTTGAGTCAACCCAGGCATTGACAAAAATTAATCCTGGGAGTATACGATGCTCACACCCACGGTGAAGAAGTTGGTCACTCCTTCCTCATCGCAACGAATGTCGTAGTTTGATTGCCAGGGCTCACACCCACGAGGTTGCCTTACATTTTGAGGTTCCCCCATGATCTCACTAACACCAGCTGAGAAAAGCGAGCGAGTTAAGAAAATCTGGCGAGATGCGGGGAAATGGGCGTTGTTCGCCTGCGTCGTTTTTGTTGCCAAGTGGGGTTTTGAGCACACACCCACGGGCGAGCAGTTCAGGTTGTGGAACTACAGGTTTCTTGAGCAAAATCTTATTCCGAGCCGCCCGGATGATGAAATACCCGTAGCAATTGTGGACATAAGCGACCTGGAAGTTGAATCCACTAACATCGACGGCGTTACATATCGGGCTACACCGCGTGACAAGCTATTAAAGCTGATAGAGTCCATCGTTAAGCAAGAACCTGCCGCGGTCGGAATTGATATCGACTTTTCACCAAACGAACAGGGTTATATCACTCCGGCTGATCCGCAATTTTTCCAGTCTTGTTTGGATATCCGGAAGGAAAGCAAGATCCCTATTTTCCTGGGAATCAGACGCTCACAGATTTATCCCCCGCACCACTGGCTCGGTGCCGAAGATTACAGGGAGTTAGCGGCGAGTATCTTTCTTCCTCGAAACGATACAAGGAAACTATGGAAGTGGATAAAACCTCGTGAAGACTTGCAGTCGGTTCCGACGATGGCTGCCAGGCTTGCAGACTCTTTTCAATCCTCAGGCACACAGATCCCCAAGTGGATGGGCTGGGCTGTTGAGCAGTTTTCTGAAAGGGAGCTTGGCCCAGGCTATTCAGTAAACGAATATCTAGTTGACTACAGCGCCCTGGACAGAATCGAGCAGTCGCGACTTCGGACATTTGATCCAGCGGGTATTGAGGCCCAGCGCCACCTGTTGGTGGACAAGATTGTGCTGGTCGGTGACGCGACGTCAGGTAAGGCCGTTGACTATTTTCCAGTCTCAGTCCGGCCGCAAGGCGTGCCTGGCGTCTATATGCACGCATCTGCCGCTTACACCCTGGCTACCTCGGCGCTCTATCAACTAACCACAAAAGGCCGTTGGGCGATTGACATTTTGTTGTCGCTTTTGATTATTGCGCCAGTAACCGCAATCCGGCTGTTTTTTGCTAAGCGAACGCCTGCGGATGTTGATGCTCATTGGTTAGAAGGGACGTTCACTATTCTTGTAGTTATTTTGACGGCTTTCCTCGCCATCTTATTTGTTCGGCAAACGCGGCTGCTTTGGGATGATTCTATTTTAGTGTTTGCCGGTTTACTTCTACATCCACGAGTTGAACGTGCATTACAAAGACTTAAAACCGTCGCGAGAGAGGACCTGGCTCCTGCTATCCGCCGGCGAGTGTTCAAGAGTCGACGGGAGGAAAGACCATGAATCGAGCTCCTTTCTTTTTGGCTGGCGTGATCAGCGTCGTCCTATTGGTTTCAGCACCAGTCAGCGCTCTTCAGCAAGATGCGGTCGGTGAGATAAAAAAAATCACGGGTCCCGTCTATTGGCAGCAAGGTGCCAATACACCTGAGGTCCAACTCGACACCGAAACTGACTTGCGCCGGCCTTTGATTCCCGGCGAAAGGTATCGATGCGGGTCGAAGGGCAAGTTAGAACTCAAGCTGTACGGGAAACGCGTCAGGCTTAACGAACGGATGGGTTGGTTTCCCATTCCCTACGCTTCGCTGAAGGGAAAAGATGGTGCGAAAAAAATTGAGGTGAAAGAAGGAGCCACCGGAGGGCGTCTTTCTTCATTTGAGACCGAGTCTGTCAGTCCTCCAGGCATTTCCACGCCGCAAGAGTACAGAGCAATGCAGATGTGGAGAATGGCCCCAGAATACTCCCAATTGCGCTACTCGGTAATCGAATATCCGGCCTTCAAGGAGGTTACAGTGCCTCTCAAGAGAGTGGCTTCCGACGAGGGACTATCCGGCACTGCCAGAGTTACAAGATACGATGCGAGCACCAGAATTCAATTCAGTTGGGCTGATGAGTCCGTAGACTTCAATTCGATGAGCCTCTATGCGGTAGATGAGTTTGAGAATGTGACCGCGTTACGACCTATTGAGACTGTGGGCCGAACACGCACCTTCGTCACACCACTAACCAAGTTTATGATCATCGGCGCCGGCTCACCAGGAACGAATTTTTCCTACAAGGGTCCAAAGCTTCTCTTCAGTAGCACCGTGCCCGAAGGTTTTGCGGTTATTACACCGGCAAATAGCGACTATCAAACACTGTCGGCTAAGGTAGGTAACTTTTTTCCCACCGAAACCCTCGGAGCACCAATGCTAAACATTCCGGAGTACAAGAAGAACGCAGACACCAAGTTAAGGGTCAATTTAACAGGCGCTCTTTCCGGTACTCGTGCAAGTGTCTTCATCACGCCGCGCCAGGGGGGGCCGACTGAAGTTAAGCTGCTTTTTCACGAACTGCATGACGCGCCGGCCGGAGAAGTATTTACTGTGTGGGCCGTTTCGCCAGTCAATTCTTTTGTCAAACTGGGCCAAATCATCACCAAAGGTGGCGGCAAAGAAGCCGAAGTCAGGGCAGAACTGATCCTGCCGGACTTTGGAATACTTTTGACAAGTGAGGCCATAAGCTCCACATCAACGACTCCAGTGGGTCCAATTGTCGGAATTGTCGAGATAGTTAAGTAGGGCTTAAGACCAATCCCGAAAGAGCAACGGCTCGGGCTCTAAGATAAAGAAAGCCTGGTGGAGACCTTCGTGCCCGGCTTGTTATCAGGGCGAGTTTGCTGTGGGCGCAGACCGCGTGTACTCAACTTCATAGGCTCAGCACCTAAGCCTGCATCCGCCTCGGATTGCCTTCCTTCTTGGGCGCCAAAATCCCGTATAGGTTCGCAACGCCCATGAGGTATAAACTACGGGCTTCTTCGCCAATTCATATGACGGTCAACGGCTCCATTATGATTACCGGCTCGCGCGACGTAGATCGCCAGGCGGCCCGCACGCTGTTTGAGCAACACTTATCACCGTTTCTTTCGCAGGGGCAAACCTGGATCGTGGGGACCTCGCGAGGCGTCGACCAGTGGGCGATGGAATGGCTACTCGAAAACAGCGAAACATGTTGGGCAGTGGTTCCCTACACCCGTTTCAAACAACAGGGGTGGGTTCAACCCCTGCTGGACGAAATGGATCGCATTGTCGAGTTGCACCTACCGAAACGAAAAACAGCGAGCGCAATCAGGAATCGTCACATGGTGGACTTGTCTTCGATTGTGTTTGGATTCTGGACCGGAAAAGGCGGCGGAACGGTAAAAACTCTCAAATATTCGTTAAGGCAGCGACGAGAAACCCATGGGTTTCCCGTGTCGGATGAAGCGCCTGGCTTGAACATAGAGGTCAGCAACTCGAGCAATGAAGGTTTTTGATCGAACGATGAGTGGCCTTCAGCTCGGGGTACCCTAAAGATCGGTACCGGACAGACGGGAGGGACTCGATAGCAGTAATGTGCGTTTCCAACAAGCAGGGACGGCCGAGGGCGACGTAACCCTTCCCGGAGATTCGCCCGCCGGGTTTCGCCCTAGGGTGGCACTCCTCGGCCTTTATCTGATTTCCCGACAAATCGCCTGGTTCGGTCCACTCAATAACTGTCGCTCGAGAAGAGTATCGTGATTTCATCCCCTAAGAGAATTTTGCTGGTCGATGACCATCAAGATACACTCGATTTGTTTGTCCTGATTCTTACGCAGGCAGGCTACCAGACCAAATCAGCCATCAGCGTCGACCTGGCCCTAAAGCTGGTCCACGAAAGTTCATTCGACTTATTGATTCTTGATTCACGCCTGATGGATGGATCGGGAGTTGAGCTATGCCGGATGATCCGCGCGGATGGCAATCAAACGCCAATCATGTTTTGTTCCGGGATGGGGTTTGAAAAAAATAAGCTTGAGGCGTTGAACGCGGGAGCGCAGGCTTATTTGGTCAAACCGGTGAGCGTCCCGGTGATGTGTGAAACCGTAGCGCACCTACTGTCGAAGTCTGAGACAATCCGAGAAGTCGGGCGAAAATCTTAAGCGTAAGTCTTCAGGAGATTTGACGGCGCCAGCTGTTTGATTGTTGTCAGACCCCATTACTTGCCTTAAGAATGCCATAACACTCGCAGGAGAATGCCTCCAACCCAACCCCATCAATAATCTTGATGTGCCCGCGGCTGTAATTAATCAACCCGGCCGATTGCAACGTGATTGCAGCTACGTTGACCGTACCACGACGCGTGCCGAGCATCTGGGCGAGGAACTCCTGAGTGAGATTCAGCTCCGGCGAATTTATCCGGTCCTGACACATCAACAACCATCTTGAGAGCCGCTCCTCGGTAGTGTGGGAAGCATTGCACGCCGCGGTTTGAGAAACCTGGCGCATTAGTCCGGCCATGTAACCAAGCAAAAGGCCCTGAAGCGCTCCACCCTTCTCAAACTCTGTCTGAATCACCGAGACACTCACTCGCGCTCCTCCATTCGGAATTTGCACCAGCGCTCGCTCATATGAAGTCTTGCGTCCCATCAAACTGGCGATGCCCGACATCCCGTCGTTTCCAACCAGGCCCACTTCAACGATCTTGCCGTCCGCCATTTGCGTTACCAGCGAGATCATGGCGTCGAAGGGAAAGTATAGATAGTCGATTGCCTGATCGATCTCATAAAGGATCCGGCCCTGTTCGAGTTCAACGGGTTCTAAGTGCGGCAAGAGACGCTGGAATTCGTTGTCCGGTAAATTTGCGAGGATATGGTTCTTGAGAAATGGGGCGGTCATCGAGATACTCCTTCGTGGCGTTGGTCGCGTGTGTGAACACAGCAAACGTCAGAAGGAGTGTTGCTATGCAACTCCCGATGGCGGTGATGAATTCAAAAGATCAGTGGCTTTTTGCCCGTCGCTCTTCAATCTTACCTGCAATCAACCTTCTTACCTAACGGCACAACCGACGCCTCCGCCAGCGTTTTGAAGTTCAACAATTGGCGGCGCATCATGATTAGATCACCCCAAGGCAGGAAAAATCTGCCTAGTTTTCCCCACTAAACCTGCCGGATACTTAACCAGCAGCTTCACGAGTAGACGACAACTCCTCGGAGACCGAGGCATGATCATGTAAGCTGACTGCTATATCTCCAAACGATTCTGGTGGAGGGCGCGTGAGGCTTCAGTCGAATTGTCAGATGCCGGTTGGGAGCAAAGTCAATCAGATCGAATATGCGCATGATAGTTTGCCCCGCGTCAAGATGTTCAAGTCCTGGAGTGAATTCGCGCGGACTTTGCCGGCCGCCATTATCCAGCCAATCATAACTATAGGGAGCAACGCGCATCTGGCATAGCCAACGAAAAACCACTCGCCGCGGAAGCGTTGATTGTGATTCCGCGAAAGAGCGTCTCATCGGCGGCGGAGATCACGCTGATCACAGGGAAAGGCAAGCTCGCGCTCCTCTGCATCAGTTCCCCATGTGTGGCTGATAGAGTCCATTTGATTCCAATAGGTACAACTCGCGAAAGTGTGCTGATGCAAAACACTACGGGACTCAGACGAATTTCTGTTGCGAACCAGCAGGCGAATGATCTACGTTACCTCGCTTCCACACATGCCAAGGAAAAACACAAACGAGCGACCGACTGAAGAGGAACCTGCGGTATGGGGACTGCGGCGCGAAGAACTGGAGTTTGGTCGGAATGGTCATCGCCTTCAAAGCGCTACTCTTCTTGTTTGCGGGCCAGAGTTATCAGGTGTTGCAGAATCAACGGCTGGCCGGCGTTCGCGCGTGGTTTGAAATCTGGAACCGCTGGGACTCGATAAACTACCAGAAGCTGGCGGAGTTTGGTTACAACGCGAGGGACGAAATGCGGCCGCGTCTGGTCTTCTATCCGCTGTACCCCTGGGCCGTCAGGCTGTTTGCATTTATCACTCACGACTACTTGATCAGCGCATTCATCGTCTCCACGATAGCGTCCCTCGCAACTGCGATCCTGTTTTATCGTCTGGTCTCACTTGAATATTCCAAAGATTGGCCCAGCGCGCCGTCTGGTTCCTGTTTATTTTTCCCACCAGCTATTTCCTGCACATCGGTTATACGGAAAGCCTGTTTCTTATGCTCGCTCTTGGCGCAATGCTTTCGGCGCGCAAGCAGCAATGGCTGCTCGCGGGCATCCTGGGCGCACTGACCTGCCTCACGCGCGTCAATGGATTGGTGCTGGTTCCGGCGTTATTAATTGAGGCCGCTCACCAGTACTGGACCACGCGCCGTTGGCAATGGCAATGGCTCGCGATTGGCATCATTGGTCTCGGCTTCGGCGGCTACTTGTTGCTGAACCACCACGTGACCGGCGATCCCTTCGCCTTCTCTTCGATCATGCGGCAGAATTTTCATAAGTCGCTCACCTGGCCCTGGGTCGGCATTGACAGCTCACTCGGAGCGCTCAACCGCGAAGCTGCAGACGCGCAAATGATCGGCGTTCAGGAACTTTCGTTCATCGTCCTCGGCTTGGTCTGCACGATTGTGAGCTGGATCAAACTGCGGCCGATTTACAGCGTTTGGATGACGATCAACTGGCTGCTCTTCACCAGCGTCACGTTTGTGCTCAGCGTGCCACGCTACACGCTGACGATGTTTCCGATCTTCATCCTCTTTGCGATGTTGGCCAGCCGACGGATTTGGCTGGCGGTGATAACAATTCTGGTCAATTCTTTACCTCGGGATCTTCGCCAGCGTTTTCGTTTGGGGACGGTGGGCTTTTTAACGGACAACGAAATCTCCTTCGCAAATTACGCAGATCGAAACATCAAAATCATCAGAATGCAACGACTATTTCTTTTCACCAAGCTATAGTTAAATCCTTTCAAATATTGAGTTCAAACAAGGGGGACGACATGCCGATCAAGAGCGAGGACTTGCACGGAAACGTCCCGGACACCGCCGGCGCGGCGTTGTTATTAATCGATGTAATCAACGATTTTGAGTTTGAAAACGGCGAGCGTTCTGAAGCTGGCGATGCCTGTCGGCAAACAAATTGCCAATCTAAAGGCGGAAGCCAAGCGCTCGGGCATTCCGGTGGTTTACGTAAACGACAACTTCGGCAAATGGCAGTCTGACCTGAACAAGATTGTTTCCCACTGCCTTGACGACGGCGTGCGCGGTGAGCCTTTCGTAAAGATGGTGCTTGCCGGATGACGATGATTACTTCGTCCTGAAGCCAAAACACTCCGGTTTCTATTGCACAAGTCTCGAGTTGGTGCTCGCGCACGTTGGCGCGCGTAGCCTAATACTCGCCGGCATCGCCGGCAACAACTGTGTTCTATTCACCGCAAACGACGCCTACATGCGCGACTTCAAGCTGTTCGATTCCCGCTGACTGCGTAGTGTCAGAAACTAAAGAAGAAAATGAATATGCGCTCGAACAGATGGAGAAGGTTCTGAAGGCTGACATCACAAATTCGACGGACCTGGACTGGAGGAGATGAAGAAAACTGGGCCGCGGATGAACGCAGATAAACGCGGATCAGGAAGGGCCTATTAAGGAATCGACTTCGGCCAGGGAACAAACGGAGCGACCTAATCATCGTTTGTCGTTTTCATCATTTGTGGTTTTCTCCTAATCGGCGTCCATCTGCGTTTATCCGCGGCTAATTCTTTTTTCCGGCCAAGTTGTATTTGAACCAATCCTCTGCGGAATGCGCAGCCAGGTCCTTGCCCACTTTTTTCTCAATTTTCTCCTGCGCCTGTGCGGATTGACTTACTCACCAGGGGATGGGATATGCATTCGTCCTTACCAATACCCAATCGATCAAACAACGTCTTGATAGAGTCGGAGCCAAAATACTTCATCAGCGGATCGTCAAGCGAGAAATAGAAAGTAAGCATCACGTTGCAGTCCAAATCCGAAGCACGGTCTATTAACTCCCGATCGCGCGAATGAATCGGGTGATGCCCCGCCACGATAATTTCAAGAGCGGCTTTTTCGCCCGGCGAAGTTAAATGATTTACCGAATGGAAAGCGCGAGCGTGACTGAGCCAAACCTTCGTGGGCCTTCCGTCGCCTAGTTCCGCCAGATTAAGCGCTGACCGTTCGTGGTCGATTCCCTTTTCGCGCAAGACGCGGGAGAGAATGCCAAGAGCAGACTCGAAGTGTGAAAGGAGCAGCAGGCTTTGGCCCCGGTTGCGGACGCTGGAAACGTGATGACAAATTTGCTCGAGCTTTCGAGCTTCGTCATACCAAACTTTGTCGTCGGTGATGGTTAGCGCCACGGAGCGATTGTAAACCGTAAGCGAATGTTCAGATAGACTCGGCCTTCCGGAGCGCCTACAATGCCTCCGATTTCAGCGTTAAGTTAATCACCGCACTCGCGTTCGACTAATCCGTTAATTCTCGGCAGATCAGGAGCACATCATGCGCACAGCTTCGTTCCAGCGACCTATTCTCAAAACTTTTATCGCTTCTCTTTCGATCGTCTTCGGCCTCGCCCTCACTTCAAACGCGCAATCTGCGGCATCGTCTAGGCCCACAAGAACAGACTCGCTCCGCTCCGGGTCAGCCGAAGCACGCACAGCCCGACATTTCGAATCTCTGCGCAAATCTCCTCCTCAGCAATTGGCCTTTCTGCTCCAGATGCCAAAGGGCGGCGATCTACACAATCACCTGTCGGGCTCAATCTATGCGGAGTCGTACATTCAATGGGCCGCCGAAAATGGGTTGTGCGTGAATAACCAAACGATGGCCCTGGTGGTGCCGGCTGCCAAAGCTTCGTGCGATCCAAAATCAGATCAAACTTCGGCGAGCATGGCGTTAACCAACTCAGTTCTGTACCGGCAGATGGTCGACGCGTGGTCCATGCGAAACTGGCAGCTCTCGGGTCAAAGTGGGCACGATCATTTTTTCGATGCCTTCGGCAAATTTGGTCCGGCTACGTATGACCAAACGGGCCGCATGATTGCGGATGCAGCTTCGCGGGCGGCCCGTGGTCGCGTTTCCTACCTCGAGCTGATGCTCACGCCGGACGGGGTGCGTTCCAGCCAAATTGGACAGAAGATTGGTTGGGACGGAAACGTCGAAAACACCCTCGCCAAACTTCGAAGTAACGGAATTGAAGCGGCGGCCGCTGCCGGCGTAAAGGCACTACAGGATGCCGAGGTCCAGAAAAACCAACTGCTAAAGTGCGGCACTCCGCAGGCCGATCCCGGTTGTTCAGTGATCATTCGTTATGTGTCACAAGTGTCGCGAGGGGGCTCGCTCGGCGCAGTCTTCGCGCAAATGGTTACGGGATTCGCTCTGGCTAACGATCCAAACTCGAAAGTAGTGGCCCTAAACCTGGTCCAGGGCGAAGACGGTCTGGCCTCGATGCAGAACTTTTCGATCCACATGCAGATGTTGAACTCCCTCCGTCCGCTTTACCCAAAAGCGCGGCTCACACTTCATGCCGGGGAGTTGGCGCCCGGACTGGTTCCACCAGATGGATTGACGTTTCATATACGCGAGTCCGTTATGACTGCACGCGCGGATCGCATCGGCCACGGCGTGGATATCATGCACGAGGATCGGCCTTACGAACTGTTGCAGGCAATGGCCCAGAAAAATGTGATGGTAGAAGTCTGTCTTTCAAGCAACGACCTGATTCTCGGAATCAGTGGCGCCCAACATCCGCTGGCAACTTACCTGGAGTATGGCGTGCCCGTCGCACTCGCCACAGATGATGAAGGGGTGTCGCGTTCGGAAATTTCGCGGGAATTCTTGAAGGCGGCGCAGGAGCAGGGGTTGGGATATGCTCAACTCAAGACGATGGCCCGGAATAGTCTGCAGTATTCGTTTATTGCTGGAGGAAGCTTGTGGAGTAACAGCAAGACGTTTGTGACCCGCAGCCAATGCGCGCAGGACTTCGCTCGAATGAAGCTTACGTCCGAAGGTTGTAAGCAGTACGTCGCCTCCAGCGAAAAAGCGAAACTTCAATGGCAACTCGAGCAAGACTTCAGAGCGTTTGAGAGTGGATATTGATAGGCGCTACAACTCTTCAAACATCACTTCATCGACATAACACCAGCCCCAGTCTTCGCCGGGTTCGTGCGACTTGATGATGGGATGATTGCTCGACAGGAAATGACGGGTTGCATGTTTGTTTGGGGACGAGTCGCAGCAACCCACGTGACCGCACGTCATGCAGATGCGTAAATGCATCCATGTACCGCCTATCCGGAGACAATCCTCACAGCCAGCCGAGCTCGGTGTAACTGGTCGAACCTGATCGAGATGTGA
The DNA here is from genome assembly GCA_963724185.1 of Pyrinomonadaceae bacterium. Classification (GTDB taxonomy): domain Bacteria; phylum Acidobacteriota; class Blastocatellia; order Pyrinomonadales; family Pyrinomonadaceae; genus PSRF01. The sequence goes on from CAVRTN010000005.1 coordinate 566,381, forward strand.
ACAAATCTCAGACATGGCGACCTACTCACCCTAATCTGCGAACTCTGCGTAATCTGTGTGTTTATGTTTTATTAAAATCCCGTCGCTAACGCTTCGGGTTCTGACAAGCTCACCCGAACGGTTCCTCAATCGAAGGGCTTTGTTTGGTAAAGAATTTCGGACCCTCGGGCGTGATGTAAAGACAATCCTCCAGCCGAATGCCAAACTCGCCATAAATCACAACCGTCGGTTCATCGCTGAAGCACATTCCCGGTTGCATTGGAGTCTTGTTGCCGCGCACGAAGTTGGTCCATTCATGACCATCAAGGCCAATACCGTGGCCCGTGCGATGCGGTAGTCCAGGCACTTTGTAATCTGGACCAAATCCTGCATCCGTGATCACCTTTCGAGCCGCTGCATCTACAGCTTCACAGGGAGCGCCCACCTGCGCTGCCGCGAAGCCCGCATTCTGCGATCGTACGTTCGAGGTTCCAGATATCTCTTTGTCGTTGGGTCGGCTTGCCGAAAACAAACGTGCGCGTGATGTCCGACTGATAGCCATCAACACTGCAGCCGCCATCCATCAGCACAACATCGCCTTCTCGCAGTTTCTGCGGCGTGCTGCTGCCATGTGGAAACGCAGTGTACTTTCCGAAGCTGCAAAAGACACCACCGCTAACACCGAGCGCGCGAAATGCCGCACTGCAGTTACCCGAAAATTCATCCTGGGTCATACCGTCGCGCATGCTCGCATGAGTGGCCCGATAAGCAACTATCGCGATGTCGTTTGCGCGTTGCATCAATGCCAGTTCCGCCGGTGACTTGAACATTCGGCATCCGGCCGTGATCGGGTCGGCACTGACAAACTGATAACCCGGTGCAGCTTTGCGGATTCCATCGAACAGGAAAAATCGCACCCGTTCTTCCATCCCGATCCGCCCGCCGCGCAAACGCCGATCGCGAAAGATTTCGGCCACGCGTTGATAAGGACTCTCATCCTCTTCCCAGGTGCGAATGTCGTCGCCAATCTTTATCAGCTCGCGCGCGCGTTCCTCCTCAAACTTCGGACAAACCCAGGCGACTTCACCCCGAACCGGAATCACGAGGCCAAACATTCTTTCGCTCAAGCCCCAACGCATTCCAGTGAAGTAGAACATGCTGGATCCGGGCTCGAGGTAAATTGCGCTGATGCGGTTGTCGCGCATCAACTTTCTGGCCTTTTCGATCCGTGAACGCCGTTCATCAAGCGAAATGGGGACGACACCGTCCGTCATCCGGCGCAACTTGCGAATCGGATCAGGGACCTCGCGTTGCTGATACAGCTCGGGCTGAATCTCTTCCCCATTCACTAAGTTACTGCCCAGCAGGGTTGAGCCCGCGAACGCAGCGGAGTGTCGCAGAAAATTTCTTCTATCAGTGCACATAATCTTCAGGTCTCACTTGATCTATTGTCCCTTGTGGTTAACGGTCGGCCATTGCGAGTCAGGGCTCAGTCGCGTTAAAGTCCGTGTCCGCATGGCGCGTCATGCTACATGAGAAATCCGACGGTGAACAAGGGGAGGCATTCAAATCCTGCGATTTGGTTGAGGAGACTATCTGATGAAATGCTGGAAACCCTCCCTGCTGGTGGTGGCGCTGATTCTATGTTGCGCCCCAGGAGATTGCGGTCGAGATCAAGCCGGGCGCGACGCCCGATCACAAAGTTGAGTTTAAATAAGAACCAGCAGGCGCACGTTTGATCTATACGTGCTCCGAACCGTTTTGCAAAGGAGTGACGATGTCAGGAGAAGAAAAAGCGCGGGTAATTTCGTTTCATGTCAGGGTAAAACCCGGACGAGCGGGCACTGATCCCGAAGCGCCCGATTGGGAAGTTCTGGAACTTGAAGATGGCGAGATCATGAACAGCGCCGACATTTACGATAATCTAACCCGCGCCGAAGCCCATCAGATTGCGGGGATGTGGACATCGAAGAAAGAAGAGGCTGAAGCCGCGCCAGCTGAAACCGAAACTACCCAGTAAAGTTTCGCCAGGGTTTGCTGTTAGGCTTTGTTAAGCTCAGCCTGCCGTCGCGGCCAAGTGGATCGCCTCATCACGGAACGAGTTTGAACGTCTTGAGCTGCCATCCATGACCTTCAACGACGAGGGCGCCGACGTAATCCGGCGTGAAGTTAACTGAATGCATTTCCCATCGCTCAATCTCGCCCTCATCCACGTGATTTCTGAACAAGCCAGCCCTCTCCGCGGGTGCAACCGAGACTTCAAACGAATCGAGAGGAATTGACAAGCCTTCCCCGCGCGCTTTGATATAAGCCTCCTTGCGTGTCCAGCAGTTGAAGAACGCTTCTTTCCTTTGTTCCATCGGCAGCGCTTGAATCGCCGCGCTTTCGTTAGCAGAAAAGAATCGATTGGCGATATCGTCTCCCGCGGTTATGTTTCTGATGAACTCGAGATCAACACCCACTTCGCGACCTTGCGTAAACGCGTAAAGGGCACGTCCCGCTGAATGAGCCAGATTGAAACTTATAGGCCGCTCAGAAGATTGTTCTTCTGCAGTCAGGAAGGGTTTCCCCATCTCGCCATAAGTTAGCTTCAGCAGTCGCGGGGCCAGACCCAAATAAGCCGCTAACAGTGTTCTTAATAAGGCACGAGCAACAATGAAATGTTTTCGGTCGTTGGCGAAGTGAAAACGATCCGCACGACTAATTTCGTCGGTTGAGAGAACGTCTGCGAGGAGTTTGTCAGAGAACGAATTAAGATCGACACGCCAGAGATGCACCTCACTGCTGTTCACCGCAAGCCTTAGTGACGGCAGATCGTTGATGGCTACTGAGTTGTCGTCGATGTCGAATGCGAGAGAGAGAGCGTTCACGATTGTTCGTCCGTTAGCGTTCGCGTCCCGATCACAAAGCTAATTGACTCGACTGAGATAGATAGGCGCCCCGGTCAAGGTAACAGAAACTCCCTTCGCGTCCCCACTCACAATACCGGCGTCGCGGCCATCGTGCGTTCGTACTGCGTAACGCCCCTCGAAGAGCGGGAGCAAAACAGTTTTGGAGTGGCTCGCAGTGGTCCAGGCAGCGTAGCGCTGCTCGCTGCCTTTCCGAAATATCAACGCGAATTCGTCGGGGCCGAGGGAATCAATACGAGTGACATATCTATATCCACCAAAAAACGACGTCAGCGTCCTGGCAGCATGATATGACGGCTTCGGATCATAAACCGGCTCGCGGCCTTCATGATAGGCGTTTGCAACCATTCCAAAGTGGTGTTCGGGTTCATTTGGATCCGGACCATCGTCGCGCCAGTCGTACCAAATCGAGAGCGGAATATCGTTGGCCACGTTGGTCAACCATTGCCGCGCCAAATATCGGCCTTGCTTTTCCTCGTCCATATCGCGCCACGCGGAAGAGTAGCCCCACTCTCCGGAATATATCTCCACGTGCTTACCCTTTGGCGCGTAGGTTTTGATTAACTCGCGCAGACGGGCATAGTCAGCTGAAACGGCTTCAGGGTTTGTACGGAGATACGGATGGACCGAGACCGCCGGCCAATACTCAAGTAGCCCTGCTTTGAAGCATGTTTCCAGATATTGAAAGTCCATTTCGCCCACCGCGGGACCAATCAGTACTTCGTTCGGAACGGAGCTGCGAAACGCACGCGCCACGACAAGGGCTAACGCTGCATACTCGTTAGCGTTGGTTCGCGGTTGCCAAAACATTTGATTGTTGGGTTCGTTGTAGGTTTCCCAAATAATGCCGCGGCCGCCGAAGTGTTTCGCCGCTGCTACTGCCCAACGAGCGAAGCCCTGTCGCGTCGATTCTGTCCGAGGTGGCCGGCCATCATCGTAAAGTGGATTTCCGTAATCGAGGATGAAGAGTGCGCGGATGTTGAAGCGAGTGAGCGACTCCATCAGGCGATCATAAGCGCTAAAATCGTACTTACCTGTTTCGCGCTCGGTCTCATCCCATTTGAAGTCCATCCGCACCCATTTAACGCCGGAATCGGCAAGCATTTTCATCTCGCCCGGACGCGCGTCAGTGAAATGAATATTGACTCCAAAGCCATGGGGGATGGCAGGAACAGAGGCGGCGGTGTCTCGGCTGAACTTGCTGTCAACCCGGCGAACGCAACTCACGCAAGGCACGACCGCCAGCACGATGAGGAGCGAGACAGCTGTTTGAAATCGAAGTCTCATTTTCACGCGCCCCACGAAAGTTTTGCCAACGATTGCTGCCCGTCGGTCTAAGCGATGGTGGCTTGTGATAACTCTGTCCCGGTGCGACCGTCAGTGAATAGCGTTTTGGATTGCGCGTTCTGAGATGAAGTGTTCAGCGCGGCCTCTGCGATTCGCAAGCGATGACGCCTGCTGATTGCCCAGTTTCCAAACCATTGCAACCAGGGCCGACTGGCCCAGTCCCACTCGCCAAGATACTCCACCTCCACCGCTCCGGTTCCCTTCTTGAATCGATAGACTCCAGGATTTATCACAGGATCAATGCCGGCAAGATCACACGATTGCACGTTGAGGCGCAAACAATGGCGGATCAAAGCCCAAACTACGGGGTAAGAAGCACGCAGTTCGCGACCGCGTTCGGTGGTTGCTGAAAGCACGGCAGTCGCGCGACGGCCGAAAATCAGCCAGCCATGCACGCTTACGAGATGACCTGCCCGGTCAGTGCAGCGATATATAACGATGTGTTCCTTTAACTTCTTGAGGAGCTGTTCAAACTCTTCCCTCGAATGCTGCTCGTCCAATCCTTTTAAAGACTGCATTGATTCATAGGTCGAAACGATGTCGTCAACACTTGGATTGGTCCACTCTTCGATCGTCAATTTATTACCCTGGCCCCGAAGCAAGTTACGGCGCCAGTTTCTCTCGCACCTCGCCAGCAGATCTTTCTCTTCAATGGTCAGGCTGAGGTTCATCGAATAACTGGTGGTGAGAGCAAACCATGAGCGGCACCAGCCCTGAGCCGTCAGCCGTAACGCATCTTCAACTTCCCTTTGACGATCGCAGCGGAAACGACAGTAGATGCGTTTCAACCCAGTCGTTTTACTGATCGCAGCCTGGAGACTTTGATCGCACGCAGACAAATCACCAATTGGCCCGCCTTCGCTCCAGAGGAGACCAATCTTGAGCGGGTAACGTCGCAACAAGCCAAGCATCATTGCCACAGTTTCGCCCTGCTCGTTAAGCGCCACCCAACGATATGGCTTCCACCCCAGGGCGCGCTGATATTCACCCCAGGCGTAGGACTGAAACGGCGAATAGTCTTCCAACCGCAGGAGTCTTTCGTCCCAGGTCTTTAGCGCCGCCTCATCTGTGAGCAGTTGCCAGGTAGCCATAAGTTCTTTTAACTCTTAACTCACGTGCTCGATCGTTTCTGCCGTAGTCATTGCCCGCGTAGCAGTCATGTTGCGCAGAGTCGCCGGCAAGAAAAACCGGCGGCACGTCGTCCCAGCGCGGGCGCAGGCATTCGATAAGAGTTATCTTCTGCTGCCGCAAAAACCAAAAAAGAGCCACGATAAACATCACGCTGTAACCGCTGATTGACGCCAGGGCGGCCCCGCGAATTCCCCAGCGCGGCAGCCACACCAGGAGAGTCACAACCATCACACCGGCGGCCGCAATTCTGGCGATAGTACTCAAACCCGGGTGGCCCAGCCCGTTGAGCCCGCTAATTACGATCGCGCCAGCGCTCCAGATCACTGATGCAATCATTAAGAGTCGCAGGACATTAGTGACTGGAACAAAGCTTTCCCCGTAGGCAAATCGAAGTATGTGGGGCGCGGCGATCCAAAGTGGAATCAGCAGGACCACGTGGGCCATCAGTGTCAGTCGCAAACTTCTGGTGACCAGCTCAGTCGCCTCGCTCGCTTTTTTAGAAGCCGCCACTTCCGGCATGAGAGCATCGCTGACTGACGAGGCCAGGAGCGTGGTGATGTCAGACAATCGAACCGCGATCGAGTAGAGTCCAATCGCTGTGCTGGATGCAATGCCAACCAGCATTAGCGAATCCAGTCGCCAATTGGCAAACTCAGTCAGGATCCCAGGATAGTCGCGCAAGCCATACTCGCAAAGAGTTTCTGAACTCCGAAAGTTTTGGCTTCCATCCTGGGGACAGCTCGCGCCAAACAGCTATCAGCGAAAGAACCATTGAGGCAGCGATAGCCGCGAGCATCGTGTAGGTCGCACTCGCGACCGTCAAACGACCAGAAAACCAAAGACCTACATATCCTCCGGCCTGTACGAAGAACAGGACCAGGCGGAGCGCTCCGACCCAGGCAAAACGTCGCATTCCTTCGAGCATCCCTCGCATCAGGTCGGTTACCATTCCCATCGGAATGATCAACGCGTAGATTCGGACTAGTCGCATAACCTCCGGACTGCGCGTCCCTACCAACCGTGGGATGATCAATTCACCCAGAGCGAGAGCCACCAATCCGACCGCAAGGGAGTAAAGCAACGCGTTTGAAAAAAGATGGGAAACTGCCTCCTGTCGCTTAGCTGTCCAAAACCGGTATGCCTGGGGCAGACCGAGTAACATGATCATGGAAAAGACCGCGGGCCACGTCAGCACGATCATCAGATCGCCGCGACCCTCCGGGCCGAGGGCCCAGGAGCTGAGGAGACTGGTCACCACACCCGAACACAGCATCAGTGCGTTCGTGCTAAACACCAGTTTGATATTTCGTTTCAGCATTGACGATCAAATTGCCAGGATTGGAAATTAGTCCGCTGCCTGGCTCACCCTTAAGTCGCGAGTTCCAAACTTTGGCTAAGAACCGGCTCGCGGCTGGCCCTCGTCACTAGTTGATAGAGATCGAAGGTAGCTTCGGCAACTCGATCCCACGAATACTGTTGGACGCGCGCTAATCCCATCTCTTTCATGCGTTCGCGAAGTCCCTCGTCTAACATGGTCTGACGCAAAGAATTAGCAAGCGCTGTTGCATCTCCTTCGGGAAAAACGAGGCCGGCATCGCCAATCACTTCCGGAATTGCCCCGCAAGTTGATCCAATCACGGGAATGCCGCTGGCCATTGCTTCAACGATCACTCGGCCAAACTGTTCCCGGATACGTTTCGTCGTCTCGGTGGGAATCACCATGACATCCAGCTTATGGAAGTAGTCAGGCACAAGCGCAAAATCGATGGCGCCAGTAAAGGTTGCGCGGTCGCGAACGCCGCAGCTCGGTAAGTCGTTGTTCAAATCCTACGCGTTCCGGTCCATCACCGACGACTAGCAGACGCCAGTTTTCAGAAGTAAGTTGGGCCAGCGCATCGGCGAGGACATTGAGACCCTTGCCCGGTAACATTCGTCCCACAAAGCCTATGGTGAAAGGTCCCTCCGGCCGTTGTTGCTTGGCATCGGGCAGACGGAAGGCTTCGGTATCAACACCAAACGTAACGATCGGCGCGGGCTTCTTGAAATCCCTTAGCGCGCAACACTTCAACCACCGTATCACTGCATGCATAAGCGGCCGCGACACGTCTGAATGCGCGCTGCTCCAACCAGCTGAAAGGAAACGGGTAGTTGTGCAGAATATTTTGGTTCGTCTGCATCACGATCGGCGTCTTGGGCGCGAACCAGCGACACAGCGTAAGAATCTCGGCGCCGGCAATGCTGTATGGCTCATGTCCCATATCAATCAAGTGTGGCCGGTGCTCGCGCAACGCCTTTATGATCGGCCGCGGATCGTAGGCGAACAATTGAATGTGCTTTGAAAGATGACTGCTCGCAGTCCTGACTGGAAAAAGATCGTCAGGCGTGGCTTCAACTTCCATCTCTGCTTCACGGAACCGTTCCGTGGTCAGCACTTGCAGGTCAACATCGGGATAGCGACGCGCAAATGCGCGCTCTCGCTGGCGCAGGGCCGGGGTTAAGCTGGAGTGAGCAATACGCAATACGCGCATCTTCTCTCCTCCTTGTTCAGAGTTTCTACTTCCCATTCTCGTTTACCTCTAAATCGAACTCGGATCCAGCATTGCCAACCCACGGGGATTGCGTGAACGTTCTGCGGCCAATTCATCGAAGAGTGTTAGATACTGTCTGGCGATTCTCTCCCAGGAATAGTTGCCGGCGGTGGCTATTCCGTTTTCGCGAAATCGCGCGTGAAGCTCGGGATCATTTAGAAGCTGATCCAACTTCGAAGCGATATCGGCCGGGTCGCGTTCGATGTGAAATCCGTTTTGATTGTTAACCAGATAATCTTCGATTCCCCCGACCGGAGATGCCAGGACCGGCAGACCTGAGGCCATCGCTTCCAGACACACCAGAGCAAATGTTTCATAGAGAGTCGGGAAGCACGAATGCGTCCGCGGCCGGATATATCTCAGGAAGATCCCTGCGAGCGCCCGCGAAGATCAAGCGATCGCTGACATTCAACTGCTCAGCAAGGCGTTTGAATTGGGTGGCCGAATCACCGCCAACGACCAGCAACATTGCCTTCGTTTCCATTTGGGCCAAGCCCCTGATAACGAATTCCAAACCCTTCAATCGAAACTGACTGCCGACGAAGAGCAACAGTGGAACGTCATCCGGAACGCCGAAGCTCTTCCGCACGTTCGTTCGATGACGAGCGTTTGCCGGGTTGAAGCGAGTCAGGTTGATGCCATTTGGAATCGTCACTATTCGCTCATCCGGCAATGTCGTAGTAATTCTTGAGTTGCGTCCTGACGCGTTCGGAAATTGCTACGATACGCCGGTAACGACCGCGCTTGAGCATCCACCAATCACGCCACGTTACCCATAAGTTGCTGGGATTAATGAGCCACCCGTAATAGCCGGCGCGGCGTTTTTCTAGTAAAGAGGCACGGTTAACTGCGTGCATCACGCACACATCACCAATTAATGAATCACCGTGACTTAGAATTATTTTCGGCCCGCGAGTGCGATACGCGCTCAAGGTGGCGAAGAGCGTGAACAAAGGGACGCGTGATCAGTGCGGCCAGGTGCGGCCAGCGCCCGCGCAGGCCCCAGGCGGTCAGCCATGGCGCTACAAAGCTGATCCCCTGTCGTGGTTCCGGCTCAGTGGCCATGCTGGTCTGCACTCGCGCGTCGAAACCCAGCGCCAGCCAGGCGCGGTGAAGTTCATAAGCGACGCACTCGCTGCCACCGGCGAGGCCGATTTCCATCGACACTTGTAAGATGAATGACTCTTCCATTTCGTGCTATTGACTCCAAACAGTCAGGCCACCTCCGCAACCTCCGTCACGCTGGTTGTCGACTCTGCGGAATTCAGATCCCAACTTCTCAATCCTCGAGCGATAAAAAGCGTGTAGATCAACAAGGTAACGATCGGCGGAAAAATACGCCTCTGCGTGTTGCATTCCAAGATTCGCCAGACGCGCACGATATTCGGGGCGACGACTGAGGTTAACGATTCCCTCGGCCAGCGCAGCCTCATCGCCCGGCGAAACCAGCCAGCCATTTTGATTGTGTTGAATTATTTCTGGTATCCCATCGACAGCCGCTGCCAGGACCGGTGTACTGGCAGGCCATTGCCTCGACTATTACAAGACCGAAAGGCTCGGCCTTTGAATTCACTACGAGCAAATCCAGTGTCTGCATGATTGACCCGATGTCATTTCGAGGTCCCAGCAGTCCGAACCTTGTTTGCAATTCCAAGTTTTGTCGCGGTGCTTTTGAGTGTGATCGAGGTATTCGTGGTCGCGGTTGAACAACGGCGCTCCAACGATCAGCAAGACCATGTTGGGAGAATCATCCAGCGCAAGGCTGAAGGCTTTCAACAATTCGAGTTGACCCTTGCGCGGCGTTACTTGCCCAACTGTGCCGACTGACAAAATCAGACTCGCGGAAGCGCAGCTCCTTGCGTGATCGGCGTTTCGCAAATTGGTCCGAACTGAAATTTGTCGAGATCGATTGCGTTGAGAATGACGCTGACGCGGTCAGTCAGCAGTGATGTCCAACGACCGCGAAAATTCCTCGCCACCGCTTCGGAAACCGCAATCATCACAGTTTTTCTTGATAGACCTGCAAAGAGACGAATCAACTACTAATCGGATGTCGCGGCAGCAAGATCATGCAGATGCCAAACTACGCGTGGCTTCAACCCAACGTCGCGGCAGTTGCAACCAGACCCGAGCGAATACTGTTTGCATGGATTAAGTCGGGCTGGTGATTCTTCACTTTGCGCCGGAGTTCGCGCATAACTCTCAGAAACGAAAGGCCGTAAAGCAGCAGATGATCCACGACGCCATGTGAATCGTGGCCTCGAGACTCTTTAATGGTTCTACTTTCACCCCCAGCTCGGATGCCAACTTTTTGAGAGTTCCTTCGGGTGGGCACACGAGGCACGGTTCAAACGTCTTGCGATCCATCCGCGAAAGAATCATCAGCAGCATGCGTTCAGCGCCGCTTACTTGTCCGGTGTGGTTGTAAAACAGAATCTTCATCGTGAACGGAGAATTAGGTTGTCTGCGACTAACTGCTCGACCCTGCCCGGATTCCAGTGGTCCGTTTTCCGCCTTTTGGTTAAATCGGTGCCATCGCGCTTTGGTCAGCGCATAAAATCCGGAAGACTTGATTACAAACCGCGCAAGATTATCGCGACGGCCCAGTGGCACGCGGCGAAGCGAATGCAAACTATTGTTGCCTTTCCAGACTGACCACGAAGCTCGATAGCCGCATTCCGCACTCAGTTGTTCGAGCTCCTCGTTGCATTCGCCAAAAGGCCACGCGAGCAGGTCGACTGGCTTGCCGGTTATCTCCGCTAACAGCCGGCGAGACTCAACCAATTCATGGCGTGCCTCATGCTTGCTGAGACGATTGAAGTGGCGGTGCCAAAGACCGTGCGCGCCCACTGTCACCAGCGGATGGCGTGATAGTTCTCGCAACTCACTCTTTGAGAGATACGGCTCCGTATCCAAGAAACCCGGCCGTAACGAAGATAGTCATCGGCAATTGAAACTTTTCCAGAAGTGGCAGCGCGACGGTGAGGTTGTCTCGATAGCCGTCGTCAAACGTCAGCGCAACCCCATTTCGACGCGATGGCGTGAGGGTGTCCTCAAGTCGTCACCACTCGCCGCCAACGCGCCAGCCATTGAAGATGACGCTCGAATTTCTCGGGTGAGATATCCGCGTCGGCGACTAAAGGCTCCAGCGGTGAACTAATCGTGTGATAAACGAGAACTGAAGACATAAAGAGCTTTGGTTTGATCAGGGATCCGCCTGCGCGGTGTAGTTTGGCCAAGTTAAGGGCCCGGGTCTTGAAATTGACGTTCTACACGAACTTCTAAACAACGACGTCAAAGGTCTTAAACGTCGAATCGGCGGTCTCTTTCAATGATTTCAGGAATCGAATGTCGGGCGAGCAAATACTTCCAGTTAGTTACGCGGCGCGTTCTGCCGTTAGGGGGTCGGAAAGGTAGCAGCGAGTCTTGAGGTTCTTCCGCCGACTCTTCGAGGCTTGACGCAGAGCCCCTGCGCTAATCCAGCCGATTATTAGCCAACCGACAGGTGCGACTGAGTAGAGAGTGAAGGTGTTGCCGAAGATACTGTTGAGGATAAGCACTGGTATAAGCGTAGTGGTTATTCTCCAGACGCGCGCTTCTCGTGACCCAACTTCGGATCGGCGAAATGCGCGCCAACTCAGAGTGGTTGCTCGCATCAGTATCCAAATAAAAAGAAGCGCGGTTGGCAAGCCGCAAGTGATGACGGTCGAGATAAAATAGCTATCAATGGGAGGTAGATCGACGTCTTCGCTGAAGCGATATGCGGCCAGCGATGTCCCTCCCAGATCCGATTCCCAGCGGCCGGTAAGGAATCAATTCCGTGGCGAGGTAAGTCCAGTTCTTCAAACGCTCCTGGAGACTGTCTTCCTGAGTTGGGTTCAGCGTGCCGCGCGTGGTGTGCGACATCACGGCGCCCATCCGCTCTTCTTCACTATGGCTAAGCATGTCGTCATTGGTAGGGGCCTTGACCAGAACTGCAACTAGCAATACTGGAGCGACCGCGAGTAACACTCGTCCCACCACGCTGCGCCAGCTTCGCGCACCCAACACCATCAGCAGAAAACATCCGAGGATTAAGTCCAAACATCGCGGTGCGTTGTCCGGTGAGCAATATCATCATGGTCAACGCGGCGCCGCTAAGAAACCAGCACGCACGACGTAAGAAGCTGCCTGCGCAGGTGGCAAAACCAAACGCGATGATTGCGCCGATCTCGATGTATCGGCCCCACTCCTCTGCACTACTGTACGTTGCGAGCGCTCTCTTGACGTTGCCAACGGAAATTGAATCGTAAAACTCGGTATGGTCGAGCCAATACTGCTCGAAGGCAGGGAATCCAAAGGCCAGTTGATACAGACCGTACAGCGAAGTGAGAACTCCCAGAACTACCATCAGGCGCAGCGCAGTCTCCAGAAAAGCTGGTTTCAAGTCCTGCCCGAAATAGAACCACGCCACCGGCACCAACATGAACATCGCTCCGGAAAGCCCGACGGTGATACTTCCCTGAAGCGGATTGAAAATCTCCAGGAAATAGATCACGCGAAAGAATTGTGACCAGCCAGGCCAATGGCGTTTCTCGAAAGATCCGCAACTTACGGCGTTGCAGGAGCATTCCGAAAGCCATCAGCGTTACGAGCGGCGTAACGACGTGAATGGGATCGGTAGCTGAGTAGGGCAGGAAGAGATACTGCGCGCGCCTTAGGAAACCACGCAGCGGCTCGAAAAGCATCATCGCGAAAAGGCCAGCTTCAAGACTAACAAGTAGAGGCAAGGCCAACGACCACGCAATAGCGCCGAGTCCCAGCCAGCGAAGGGCTTCGCCTCCGGCGTTTACCGCCCAGACGGCCAATGCCGAAATCGGAAAGGTAACAACAGGCCAGAGCTTAACTGGACTGCGGGCGGCCCTACGACCAACTGGTTCATCGAGAAGCAAACTACTCATTCTGCATTTGTCTTTAGTCTGACTAAAACATTCAGGTTGCCAACACGGCCTAGTGACCTACCTCGCCACGGCCAACCTGGGCCAGATACGGGCAGCCACATTTCCAGAAAGTAGTCGCGCGCCGGCAGTCAGATCAGCGGAACATGACGGCGGCGCTACTGAACCAAGGAACTGCAAGACGCGAAACGCGAACACGCTCCGGTCAAACTTCTGCGCATGCTTCCGCAGCGACTGCTGGTTCCACGTTCGACTCTCAAAATCTTCAATAGCTTCTATCAGTGAAGTGCTCGTAGCGGTTTTGAAGAAGACGCCGGTAAGTCCGTCTACTACCGTCTCGACCGCTCCCCCTCCCTGAAATGCGATCACGGGCCTCCCGGCAGCATTAACTTCAAGGGGCACCATCCCAAAATCTTCTTCGCCCGGAAACAAGAGCGCCTGACACCGGCTGGCGTAGTGATTCACCTGGCTGTCAGACTGGCGACCAAGAAATTCGATGGTAGGTCCGGCCATTTTTTCCAAACGTTGGCGGTCAGGGCCGTCTCCAATGATCAACAGCCGGCGGCCCAATCGATTGCAGGCCTCGATTGCCAGGTCGATCCGTTTATATGGAACCAACCGCGACAACACGAGGTAATAGTCATCCACCTCTGACGACATGAGAAACCGATCGACATCGATGGGTGGCGGAATGACAATCGCATCACGGCCGTAGACTTGCTTAATTCGCTGCGCGACCAGGCGCGAATTGGCAATGTAATAATTTGGCTGCCGCGCCGCGCGCAAGTCCCACTTCTTCAAGCCCCACATTGAGATCGGCAATAGCGAACGGGCCACGCGGCCAAAACTCTCGCGCGCAACATAATCTTCATAACGCCAAACCCAACGCATCGGCGTATGGCAATAGCAAACGTGAACTGCGTTGCTGCGGCGTCGCACGCCTTTCGCGTATCCGGAGCTGCTGCTGAAGATGAGGTCAAACTCTGAGAGGTCAAAATTCTCGACCGCAAATGGATAGAGCATGAAGTATTGCCGGAACCGCTGCTCCATGCCCGGCAGCCTTTGCATCGGCGAGGTGCGAATGTCAGCGCCGCGCAATTCTTTCGGCAGACGGTGTGGCAAAGCGACGGTGGTGAACATCGGAGCGTTGGGGAAAGAGTCGTGCATGGCTGCAGCGACGCGTTCAGCGCCACCCATTTGAATGAAGTAATCGTGAACGAGTGCAATCTTTGACAATAGTTTTCACCTTTCTATTACCTCTGTATAAGACTGGGAATCGAGGCAACTTTTCAGTTTGAAAGGAATAAAGAAAGGCGGGCTTCAGGAACTTGGATTTAGTTGCGAACACAAAGGTGATGAGGACCGTAACGCCTGCGATAACAGCTAGCGGATGACAGCTGCAGAGCTTCGCTAGCTGGCTCCGCGCGTCAACAGTATTGCGGGGATGGTGCGCAATAAAATAAGACCGTCGAGTCCAAGCGACCAGCGATCAATATATTCAAGATCGAGCTGCATCCATTCTTCAAATGACAGATTGCTCCTGCCCGAAACCTGCCAGAGACAGGTTAATCCCGGCTTGACGCTGAAACGGCGTTTTTGCCAGGCCACTTCCATTCGCAACGCATCGCGAACCGAAAGCGGTCGTGGTCCAACAATACTCATGTCGCCAAGCAGGACATTAATAAGCTGCGGCAATTCGTCTATGCTGGCCTTGCGCAGCCACTTGCCCACGCGAGTGGTTCGCGGGATCATTGGTGATCTTGAAGATCGGTCCTGTCTTTTCATTGAGGTGTTCGAATTCCTGCATGCGTGCCTCGGCGTCAACACACATGGTGCGAAACTTGATCATGCGGAAGCGCCGCTTGTTAAAACCTACTCGCTCCTGCACGAAAAATACTGGCCCTTTCGAGTCGAGTTTGACGATCACAGCGACAATCGCGAGCAAAGGAGCGGTAAGCACAAGCAGAATGAAAGCAACCATGATATCCAGCATCCGCTTCATCTCTGTTCGCCAGGTAACCGGGGGCGCGCTGTGCAGAGACAGCAGTGGCGAGCCTTCAAATTCCGACGGATGCGAGCGGGCAAGCCGGTGAGGGAAATGGTCCGTGAACAAGTGCACCATGATGCCCTGCTCTTCCA
The DNA here is from genome assembly GCA_963724185.1 of Pyrinomonadaceae bacterium. Classification (GTDB taxonomy): domain Bacteria; phylum Acidobacteriota; class Blastocatellia; order Pyrinomonadales; family Pyrinomonadaceae; genus PSRF01. The sequence continues at coordinate 581,411 of CAVRTN010000005.1, forward strand.
GCAGGTTAATGGTCTTTTCGATTTGCGAGTATTGCGACTTAATCGGCAAGGCCACAAAGACCTCGTCAATGACATCGTTGGAAATTATTCGCGGCAGATCGTTCACATCGCCAAGCCGCGGAATGCCCTTCACGCCGTGTCCGTTGAAGTTTGTTTCATCGTCAACGTAGCCAATGATCCGGTAGCCGAGATCCGTTCGCTCGCCAATCTCATTTGCAAACCACCGCGCGCGCGGCCCGCCGCCGACAATCAATAGCGTTTTGATGTTATGTCCACGTAAACGCAGTCGCCGCAGGTTGAGTCGCAGGAGGACTCGCATGCTTACCACCAGAGCAAATCCGATGACACCCACACAACCCGCGGTCCAAAGCGTGATGATTCGCCAGTGGCCAATCTGGGCCACCATGAGCAACATCAGCGTGGCGAGAAACACGGCACGAGCTATCTCTCTGATCTCTTCAACAAACCTGCTCAGCCGGTGCGACCTGTAAATACCCTGAAGATTGAAAACCAAATACCACGCCAGCAACATGGCAGCGCCAAGCAGCGCGTTGGTCACTTTCACACGCGTGGACAAAAAGTCGATTGCATATTCAGAGGCCGGCACGCTGGCCGCCGGTGCATAGTTGATGAGAATCGCCACACATAGCGCGGCGAGCATCAGCAGCAGGTCAGAACCTTTCAGGAAGAGGTTCGCAAGTTGTCCGTAACGGGCAATCATTAATATTCAGAATTCTCCGAAGAATTCGGGCTGTTAACCTTTGCTAACGAATGAGCGGGTTTAGAAACGCCGCCAGGCTCGCCAGTCGCACGTAGCGTTCGATCTTGCTGATTCGATTTCGCGGCACCAGAATCATGTCTCCCGGTTGCAGCGTAAGATCGTTTTCCAGATCGCTCGTGCGTTTCAGCGTTCTGAAATTTAGTAGCTTCACCTCGGCCGTTTCGCCGTTGAGCTTTCTGAAGAGCAGAATCTGAGACGACTTCGCACTGTCTTTGAAACCACCCGCCAGCAGGACTGCCTGAAGCGCGGTCACCTTTTCGCGCAACTCAAACTTCCCTGGTTGCACCACCTCGCCGGCTACAACGACGTATGGTTTCTGAAACTCTTTCAAAACGACGATTACTTCCGGCGAAGCGAGCCGCTGACCCGCATAGGCAAGAATAATTTTCCGGACTTGATCAAGGTTTCGACCGGCAACCTTGACGTCGCCCCCAATTTCCAGCGAGACATATCCATCAGGCTGCACGGTGACCGTCTGGTTAAACTCCGGCGTGTATCGATACTGGATTTCGAACACGTCGCCGGGGACGAGCACATAGCGTGTTTCGCTTCCAAAGGTGCCGAGGCGCGGCGCCTGTGTGCGCGACCGCTGCTGATTCTGGGCCATGACAACATCGCCGGCGCCAATTGCGCTGACTATTAGCAGGCCAATCATTACCAACCGTTTGATCTTCAAAGTCCTAACCTTTCAAAGGAAAACTTCCCGATGCGATCGCTCCGACTACAGTCTGTTATAGAGCCAGCCAGGCACTGGATAGCGCCTTTGATTGAGAACAAAACCTAAAAATGTACCGCCCGCGGTCTCGATCAACTCCTGCAAGCGCTGTATTTGACCGCGACGGGTTTGCGCCGCCTTCACCACTATCGCGACTCCATCTGCAATCGGCGCAACTGTTTGCGCCTCAGACGAAACCGCCTGTGACGGACAGTCGATCAGGATGTAATCAAAATTCCATCGCAAGGCCGCCACACACTCATTGCGATACGAAGGCACCCTGTCCCAGTCACTAACGGCCGGCGCCATCGCAATCGCCGCAAGTCTTGACGTTTGGCCGGCGGAAACTGAAGAGGCCACTGACAACGTCAGTAAGTTTTCAAGTTCCGTTTCTTCGCAATAACGCGTGATGAGCTTTGGATCGGGCAGACTAAGAGTTTGAAATACCCCGGCATCTACGAGCAGCACGCGCTTTTGCGTTTGCGTAGCCAGCTCGCGAGCAATAACGTTCACCACATGACTTACACCTTCGCCGGACGTTGCGGAAGTAAAAGCCACAACTCGGTGACGCAGTTTTCCTTCATCGTCGACGGCCTGAAAAACAGTCCGTATAAGGTCAAGATAGAATCCGGCTTTCATTTCCCGTGGTGCGCTCCTAAGTTTGCTCTATTCACCAGACGCCCAATCGAGGTGGGGCTCGCGGACAATTTTCGGCGGCGAAAGTCTTGGTTCAGTCGCTCTTGGCTGAGACAGCTCTCGAGCGTCTGAGATGACTGGACGAACCGTTTTAGGCTTTGAAGACTCGACCCTGTGTGTCGTTGAACGTCGCGTCTGAACATCCAACATTGCTCTCATCCGACTGGTCCTGGGCACTGATGCAAGCACTTTTGCACCCGTCAACGCCTCAAGCTCGCGCGGCGTCAACACCGTGTCGCGCGTGAATTCAGCAATAACTACGCTGCCGGCTGCGAGCAGCGCGCCCAAAAACAAACCCATGATCAAATTCAAGGGCCGGTTGGGACGCACTGGCATTTGCGGCTGAGCAGGCGCCTCGGCAATGGAAACGTTAGTGATCTTGTTCTGATCCAGTTCGTCTGTGATGCGCGCTTCTTCTTCTTTCTGTTTGTAGAGTTGGAAGTTGTCCGCGCTCTGCTTCACCTTGCGGATTCAGATCTTCGTATTGGGCAGTGATGCCTTCGAGTCTTGATAACTGTGCCTCGTATTCTGAAACCTGCGACGCCAGCATCTCCTGGCGACCCTGCGCTCCTGCCTGGTCCACGCGAGCCCTTGCTCGCTCGGTTTCCAACGTCTGTCGTAGTGGATTCAAGTCAGTAGATTGCTCGGTGATGGTTTCACCAGTGGCTTTTTCCAACGCTGCCCGAGTGGTCTTGATCTGTTGATCCACTTCCTTCACGAGGCGATCTTCCGGGCGGAATTTCGTCAGCAATTGAGTTCGACGATTCTGTAATTCAACAATCATCGTGTTCAGCCGCTCAACCGAATATTGATTGGGCAGCGCCCGTCGTTGAGTAACGATGCGTGGCTGAATCGTTTCGAGTTGCTGCTGCACCTTGGCGATGCGCTCATTCACTTCACGGAGAAACGCATTCGTTTCGAGTAGTTTTGATTTCGCTTCAGTCAGCTTTTGAACGGTCTGCTCTTTTTGCTGAGTGAGTGAAACAACATTCATCGACTGCTGAAAGCCTGACAGTTGTCGTTCCGCTTCCCGCAGTTGGGCTTCATTGGTATCGGCCTGGCCTTTGAAGAATTCGTACGTGCCGGGCGGGCGATGCAGTTTGAGGTGCTTTTCGAGATAGAGGTCCTGGAGCTTGCGCAGCACGGCCACCGCTGTTTCAGGAGAGCCGGAAGTGTATTTGACCTCAATGATATTTGCTTTTTTTACAGGTGTGATGGACAGATCTTTCGCGAGCTGTGCGCTGGCCTCCTCCACTTGTCCTGCCTGAGACCCAACCGCTTCCTTCAAGCCGAGACGCGCGGAGAGTCCGGGCTTTCGGTGGTACAACCCAACTTCGGTCACGACCTCGTTAATCAGATCCCCGCTGGTAAGCAAAGCAACTTCGGAGTTGATCTGGTTTTCGGAAACCTCATTCTCGAGGTAGTTGCCGCTCGTCCCCATGGTGGCTCCAGGCGTGATCGGCACGTCAGAACGCGTGTTCTTCACCAGAATCTTCATGCGCGACTCGTATTCGTTCGGCATGAGAAACGTCACCACTGCCGTACCCAAAGCGACGGTCAGGAAAGTGACACAGATCAGCATCTTGTGGCGAAACAGGATGCCCGCAACGTCGCGTACAGAGATCTGGTGCGATTCGGATTTGCCTGGTTTTTGTATGTTCATAAGCAACGGCTGCAGTTGATTTAAAAGGGTAATCGCCAGACGATTCCGTTTTCTGGAGGGATGAGCTCAGGCGGAGGGGATTCCAGTTTCTGAGTAAACGCAGAATCGCCTTTAAATTCTGATCCGCAACGCTCGGCTTCCGCTACAATCTGCGCATGACACAAATGGTCCAGACCGCACTGCAAGTAGCTTCAACTGATGAGATTCGCGCCTATGTTCCCGGCTTTGGCCCGGATTCACGAGGGACACGAGGTCGCCTATTTCGACGGCCCGGGCGGGACCCAGGTACCACGCAGCGTAGTCGAGGCAATGTCGGACTATCTGTTTCATCACAATGCGAATACTCATTGGGCGTATCCAACCAGCGCAGAAACTGACGCGGCGCTCGAGGATGCGCGAGAGGCTTGCGCAGATTTTGTAAATGCCTCCCCAAGCGAGATCGCTTTTGGGGCAAACATGACCACACTTACTTTTCATCTCGCGCGGGCCCTGGGTGCCCAATTCGGACGGGACGATGAGATCGTAATCACGGAATTAGACCATCACGCGAACGTTGCGCCCTGGCGGCGTCTCGAAGTTGAACGCGGTGTTAGAGTTAAGGTCATAAGAATGGATCCGGGAAGCGGGCAACTCGACTGGGAAAACTTCGAACAGGCCGTTACCAAAAATACCAGGGTGGTTGCTATTGGTGCCGCCTCAAATGCGCTGGGGACGATCAACGACCTGGGCCGTGCAGTACAGCTCGCTCATTCCGTCGGCGCGCTGGCTTTCGTTGACGCAGTGCATTATGTGCCGCACGCGCTCGCAGACGTGCGGGCTCTCGACTGCGATTTTCTGGCCATGTCTGCTTACAAGTTTTATGGACCACATGTCGGCGCTCTGTTCGGTAAACACGCCTTGCTCGAATCGATAGACTTTCCAAAATTGATTCCGGCGCCCGACCATGCGCCCGAGAATGTCGAAACGGGCACGCAGAACCACGAAGGAATCGTGGGAGCGGGTGCCGCGATAGACTTCCTTGCCTCGCTTAACAGGGATGTCGACAACGGTAGCCGGCGGGCTCGATTGGCAACTGCCTATGACGAATTACACTCAAGGAGTTCAAAGCTAATTCGCCGGCTTTGGGTAGGACTGTCTGCAATTGAAAAAGTGCGAGTCTATGGGCCAACGCCGGATCAACCGCGAACGCCGACAGTCTCTTTCACAGTGGAAGGGATGGCTTCAACCGAGGTTGCGCGCAGGCTGGCCCAGCGTGGCCTGTTTCTTTCGCATGGTGATTTTTATGCCGCCACTGTCACTGAACGACTTGGACTGGGCGAGGAAGGTCTGGTGCGCGCCGGCTGCGCCTGCTACACGACAGCGAGTGAGATCGATCGATTACTTGACGGCGTGACCGAAATTGCAAAGAAATAAGCTGCGGATAAACGCGAATAGCCGCGGATAAAGCGCGGCAAGTTGACTGGACCTTTTATCCGCCCGAATCGTTCCGCTGGTTCTGAATCTGCGTTAATCGGCGTCGATCCGCGGCAATCTCTCACAGCCTGTCCTCCCGGACGGCGTTGATAAAATCCGCCAGCATTCCATAAGCCGTACTCTGCAAGTTTGGTCTGTGCGAGGTAATTGTCAGGCCAGGCATCATATCCAGTTCGAAGTGAACTCCCAGGGAAGTGCCTCGGATGTTGCCCAGCGGATCGCTTGCGGCAACCTGCTCAGGCCGGACAGTCGCCACCAGGTCTCCATCGCGGCCCATCTTCGCTCTGGCCACCAGCTTGAACGGAGCGCCGGCCGCTCGCGCCGCTTGCAGCTTTCGCGAATCCAGTCCCCGAATCCCTTCCCTCGCTACATCAACCGGCTTTAGCTGAACATTCATCAGCACATTTGCGATTGCGCAAACTTTGACAGTCGCATCCCACCCATCAATGTCATGGCTCGGATCAGTTTCGGCCACTCCAAGGTCCTGCGCTGTTTTCAGTCCCTCTTCAAACGATCGGCCCGCTTCCATCGTTTCGATGATCACATTAGTAGTTGAACTAAAAACGCCGCTGAACCCGCGAAGCTTCGCGGCCGGCAGGGTTTCACGAAATAGTGAAAACACAGGCGCGCTGTCGAGCACAGTTGACTCAAACAGCAGACGCCTTCCGACCCTTAAGGCAAGTTCATTCAGACTTGAAAATCCATGAACGATAACTCCCTTGTTAGCTGTAATCGCATGAGCTCCGGCTTCAAGCACGGCGCGGAGATAATCAATTGCCGGTTGCCCAGTCTCATGGTTGAGGGAGGTTGTTTCAAAAACGACGTCCGGACGCGCGCGGCCAAGCCAGCCCTCAATGCCGTTAGCTGATGCCGCACTGTCTTTCAAGGATTGTTCTGAGAGCAGCGTGGCGAGATCAAAACCATCCGCAGCATTGGCGTCGTCATTCGCCAGCCAACCGAGTCTACGACTGGCAACTCCCGTGATGCGCCATTCGATACCATGCTGCTCCCGCAGCTCGCCGGATTTCGCGTTCAGCAGCCGCGCCAGCGCGCGTCCAACGTTTCCGAAGCCGAGAAAAGCGAGATTGTATTGTTTCATTCGTCTTTACGATCTGCTCGTCGTATTATTTAGCCCCAAGTTCGACAGGATTTACAGAATTCACCCGATTTAAGAGGAAGAAAAGATCGACATTCAGGCGGTATCTTGTTAATCCTGTCTATTTCACTCTATGAAACAATATCACGATCTGCTGCGATCAATTCTCGCAAATGGCAACGAACATCGAGATCGCACCGGCGTCGGCACTATCTCACACTTCGGTTATCAAACGCGGTTTGATCTGCGGCAGGGTTTTCCAATTGTAACCACAAAGAAAATTCCTTTTCGTTGGGTGGCCGAAGAACTGTTTTGGTTTCTCTCAGGCGATACAAACGAAGCAAACCTGCGAGCCAGGGGTGTGGATATCTGGGCGGAGTGGGCTGACGAGGAACACACGAGTCGTTTCGCTCGGAGCGCAGGCGATCTCGGGCCGGTTTATGGTTACCTTTGGCGTTCCTTCGGCGGCGATTATCCGCAACGCAATGGGGTGGATCAAATAGCGAATCTTATTCGCGAGATCCAAACGAAACCAAATTCGAGAAGGCTGATCGTAACCGGATGGGATCCACGTCAGGCTGACAATGTTGACCTGCCTCCCTGCCATACCTTGTTTCAGTTTAAGGTGGAAAACGAGCGTATTCTGCACTGTCAGCTGTATCAACGATCTGCCGATGCATTTCTTTTTAGGAACAGAAACTGAAGTGGGTAATTCAAGCGAATTGCTAGATCTAATGAAAGCCTGCGAAGGTTTTTCTCGGGAGAATAATTTTTGGGTAGTTCGTTTTAGCAACTCCACTTAGCTTTCCAAGTTGCGTAATACGATCTCAGGGAGTTAAGCACCGGTTCTATCGTCTCGCCGAAAATATTCAGTTGTACGAAGTGGAATTCATGATAAAGTCCGGGCGCCTGCTCGGAGGATAGGGCAACGCTGGAGAGCGACCTGAGCGCCGCAGCAGGTGAGTATACGGAGGGGCAGGGCTAATCGCTCTGCCCTTTTGTCGTCACTCACTTTGTTTCCTGTCCCTCCGGTACTCCTGAAAGCGATAAACTCACCCCTTTCGCCTCAGCTCAGTTGGTTCCTAGAGATTCAACGAGTCGCATCAAATCCAAGATGCCGGCGTGAACGGTCTGGACGTAATGAAGAAATTAAAGTCAGTTGCACTGTCGTTGGCTATTTTAGCATCCGCGTGCAGCAGTGTAGACACTTCTGAATCGAAGTCTCAGAAAGGGAATACTGGGAAAGCTTCGGCCGCTCATCCACAAACCAGTCAAGATGGTCAAGGAAAAGACGCGTCTCAATGTGATCCTAACTATTCAGGCTGCGTACCGATCGCCAGTGATGTTGATTGTGCGGGCGGTGGAGGGAATGGCCCCGCTTTTGTTCAGGGACCAGTAACAGTCATCGGTCTGGATATTTATGAACTCGACCGGGACGGAAATGGGATCGGGTGTGAGGAAAGGACTAAATAACACTGTCGGAAACGACCGATTCTGACGTCGGCGGTTCCGGGGAGGCCTTTCCGTTTCTCCTTATATTAAAGGCTACATCCAAGACTGAAAACAGGAGTTCTAGCGATCTCGTTCTCTTTGGCGACGAATGCTGCGGTAGTTCTTCGCCAATAACCAGACCGTCAACACCGAAAGCAGAATCAAACCTATTAACCATATTCCCCACCGTAACTGTAGATGGGGGGAAGTCGCTATTTTATGAATTAAGTTCTGCATGATTATGCGAAGCGATCAATTACTACTCCTCCCATGTGAAGCTGAGGGCTTGCGTCAACGAATATCTAGTGAGAATAGTCTGGTAAATAGGTTGTTTGCTTCTTCCCTGTTGAAAGGCATCGCGGAGAGCCTGATCCATGTTTACGCCTTCCTCTTCCTTAAGCACCAGCACAACTATGATTCTTCGTTGGTCCGAAGTATCCAGCATCCCCTCTGGTTCATTTGACGGATCACGGTGTCCAATATTTAGCTTCCGAACATTCACAGGCTCCTCCAACACAGCTCTTACCCATTTAGCGATTGACTCCGCACGCTTCCCTGCTCGCCATTCTTCCTTTTGTCGTCCGTCATCAGGCGAAAGTCCATCTTCGATCTCCTCTGAACTAGCACCTATACAGATTATTTCAACTGCATTATTCATGAGTCGTCTCATCGGAGAGCTAAAGTTGATTTCTGACTGAAAATCTTCAAGCAAATCCCACCGACTTAGTTTCCACTTGTAATCGTCCGTTAGGAGATGAATTAGAAAGCTAGCTTTCTTTCCTTGATGATCTTTCGCGTAGGCAATGTAGTCCCCCGTTAGCACCTCCGGTGGATTCTCGGGTGCTGGCGGCGCTAGATAGCCCCCTCCCACTGGCCCAGGATGAACCAACGGTGAAGGCGTAGGGTTGGGTAGTGGGAATGCGACAGTTATCGATACTAGATTGAAAGTAAATATCGAAAAAGATCCCCAACTAGCTCCCAGGAGAAACAATGATAGCAACATGTTTTTGGCCATCAAAGTTCCGCAACTCGGACAAACAACCGTAGTGATAGGGTTTCGAGCTCCGCAACGTCGACAGTTGACTAATGCCATCAGGCTCTCCTCGTTGACTTTTTGGACAAGTGCGATTATTCGATAGAAGTCAACAGATCGCGCAACTGAACTATTGACCTAATGTCTTATTACTCTCGTTTGCCTGGTGCGCTTGGCAAAGAAGAGGATCTCAGAATTATATCAATCCGGCGATTCTGTCGCATTTTGGGCTCATTGGCCCAGGATCCGTAGATGAGACGTTGTCTTTCACTCCAATTGTCGTCAACATCAGAGCCGACTGGCTCGAACTCGCCGCGCCCAATTGCCGAAAGACGGTTAGGAGGGAAATTTAGATTAGTCTGGCTTCTCTTGTATGGATTGTAGTCTTCAGTTCTTGGAAGCCGTTTACCAATCTCGGGATCCGTTAGCAACTCGGTCACGACCGCAATAGCTCGTTCAGCAGATAGATTCCAGTTGTATCCAATACTGTCGCCCTCTTTTGGAGGCTTAACATCAGTATGACCAAAGACCCTTATTTCGTCATATAACGCTCCCTGCGCCAAGATAATTGGACCAATACTCTGCAGTAATGCGATACCGTCAGGTTTAATCTGATTTCGAAACACCCCCTCGTTGTCGAATAGAACCTGATCGCCGAAAGTTATCTTCTGCTCTTCGCCTTGCGGCCGGAGAATAACTACAGCCTCGTTGCCTTGGACATCGGTGAAACGGACCAAATTGAAAGTGTGAATGTCTGTGCTGTCAAAGCGTACTTTGACTTCATTGAGGCTGGTTGGTTCCGAACGGAAACCCTGGGATTGTATCTGTTCAAACAGTTTCTTGGTAACTCCCCATTGTGCATCCTTCCGACGTCTCACCTCGTCTCCGCCATCGCCCGGAGCGGTCTTTGGTACTAAACTAAACAGAACAATCCCAATGCAAACAACGAGCAGGCCACTAAACAAGTCGCTGTAAGCCAGCCAAATATTGATGTGTTCTGAATCCTGTGTATCCATTACTCTTTACTAAGACCTTTCACGAAAAAACCGAGGCAACAATCTGCGCCACCACGGCGGCGTAGGATCGCCATATGATTCGAAGATCAAAGGCGATGATGCATGATATCCTGATGCTTGCTCAAGAATTCCCTCGGCTTCATGGTTCTCCGCCGATTCTTCCGGATCTTCAGCCGAGATTTCGTTACGGGCTTCACTTATGTCGTCGAAAGACTCCAATGATTCTGTTTGCCTCTGGGCCTCCTCACTGTCAAGAGTTTGTTGAGTCCCCATGGCCTCAGCCAAATCCGATTTAGGCTCCGCTTTCTCGGATCTCCCTGACGAAGCTTGCATTTGAGCACCAGGTTCAGGAACCGAGTAAAAGCCTTGAGGCGCGCCTATCGCAAAGTCATCCAGTCTCCTATGAATGCTTTCGACTACTCTGACGAGAGCCTCGAGACTGGAACTGTCACCACCTGCATCCACGGGTCTAGGTGCCGAGTTTCGGCCCAGGTATGCAGTATCACCGTACCTCTCTCGAGGTTCCCAATCACCGGTCATGTCTCTTGCTTTGCGTTCTTGTTCTGCTGCTATCCACTCTTTTGCTTGAAGAAGGACATCACTCAATTCGCTTAAAGTCTGGGACAAGGGTGCGGTCGGAGCAAAGAACTGCGACAGCGAAGTCACACCGCTACTCACGGTGTCAGTTCTACTCGCCAGGATGTCACCAGTCACTTCTACGTGGGTCTTCCATCCAATCGCGGTATCTTCGAATCGTTTTGCTAGATCATCTTTGACTAAGGTCAACATCGTATACCATTCGTCCGGGATGGCACGGGCCGCATCCAATGTTACGTCGAGGCCTGTTTTGAAAACATTAATTTGATCATTCGTTTGGCCCAGGTAAGCTTTGGTTACCTCTTCTATCGCCACCACAATCTTTGCCAAGTCTTTCGTTCTATCTAGTGCGCTACGTACAGACTTCAAGGTAGTAGATACATCTTTCGTTGATTCGGACAGATTGTTGGAAGACTCGGTAAGGCGTGTTGCAGCGTTTTCACTTGCGGCGATAGTCTGCTGCATTTCGGAGCGCCAACTTTCCGAAATCTCTAAGAATCGCTCTTTGAGCTCTGTCAATGATGAGGTAATCGATTCCCTCAGGCTCAAGGTCACTTGATCCGTCCGTGCTTGAGCATCTTCGACCTTTTTTAATAATTGGTTTATGACTGAGCTCGTCGACTCGCTAAATCGAGTTAGGATCTCACGAGATGAGATCCGATTCTCTTCCTCCCGTTGTTCTAGTCTATCAACCACCGCCCCGATCGCATTCACGTTTTCTCGCAGGGTTCTTGCAACTAATTCAAGGCCTTTTTCCGGGACATCCGGCGGGAACTCGGCGCTGATTTCAGTCAGTTTGCGATGGATTTCCTGAACGGCGTAATCCGTCCGCCTTCGTAGCGGGCCCAACAACCCAACGCTACAAATCAAGGCCCATACTATGCCAAAAAAACTCGCACTAAATGCTATTCCCATTCGCCCCAAAATTGCACTGGGTTCGGTAAAACTTCCAGGTTGCTGGCCCATGGCAAACAAGGAAAAAAGCGTACCCATGAGCCCGATCACTATAAAGGTATTAACAAGAGCACGAATGGACTCCGGAGCATTTTGAAATCTATCAGTTATGTATCGTTCAATACGCGGCAGATCGGGCTCTCGTCCTTGCTTTGCGTAGGTTGAGATTTGTTTTTGCGCGTATTCAAGTAAGGTCGAACGACTAGAGTTTTTCTTCAAATCGTCAAGCAGTGTTCCAACTCGATGCCAAGCTTGGCGCCATCGGTAAAGAAAAAAGAGGAGGAACGAAAGGTGCAAAACGGAAAACGGCCAAGCGTCACGAAGGTAATGCCAGACCAAATTTCCCATCAAAGACGACATCGCAACTCGGTTTTATTTAGGAAGCACCAATTTGCAGTTTGAGAGTAGTAGTTTCACGAGGTGGGTTCTGGATAATCTTATCCCGCGCAACATCCGAAATCCGTTCGACCAGCAACTTAAGCTTGAAGACCTTTTGCGGACACCGCCAAGTCGTGTCCGCATTCCATTCGTTCCACCACCCGGCCACCCGTTGGTCAGACAGGGTACTTCCAACGCTAAATTCGAATACGTCATCACGCATCACTGGACCACTTGAAAAGATGTGCCGGAACCATTCACCCCAAGTCAACTCTGAGTTAACCACCAAGCTCAACTGTCCAGGAGACTTGTCTGATTCGGCGACTTTTAAGATCTGAAGATTGGCCCAATTCGCTCGTTTGGTTCGGCTTAACGCCCATTGCTCCTCGAAAGGCTGTGTTATGTGCTCTTCTGAGCGTTTCCAAGCCAAGTGGAACAGGAGCCTTTTTTGCACGCCGCCCTCGTTTGGATCCGCTATCACTTTTTTTATGTTCCCTTCGACCAGCCCAGTACCGAGGGTGGTTGATTCGACGCGCTCAGTTTGATATTCCCTTAGATAGAGCGGTGATAACTCCGCAAGTTCGGGAGTCCTCTTAAGATTGTCGCCAACACTCTTTGCTAGAGCTTTTGCGTGACCTCGTCCGCGCTCTGGATCTCTCTCGAAGAGAAATAAAAGAAGCGCACGATCACCGCGGAACTCGATCGTGCGTCGAGCCCGAGGATCAATGCTCACGCTCCACGAAGGATCCTGCTGCTTAACACATGCCGTCATGTCCTGGTATTGTTCCTCGGCGTTGACGGGCTGCTCTAAGTCATACTTCCCTTCAAAGGGTAACGGAAGTAGCAGAAGCCAAACTCCCCACCCACCTTGGGCCAAAGAAGTAATTGACTCCTGAACCTGAAGATAGAGATTGTCGCTTTCCATGCCGTCGGTAACGATGACGACCGACTCATATGTCGCTGTCGCGCGCTTAATCGTTTCGGAGAGGGGCGTCGTCTGGCCCGTGTAAGAGTTCTGGTTGGCGAAAATCCCTACACGGTCAAAGGGAATCAATTGGACGACATCTCGCTCGCCAGGCATCCGCGCAAGTTGTGCCCGTGACGAACTCGTGTAAAGAACACGATATAGAGTTTCCACCTGCTTGGGTGATTTCTTAGCGAAGCCCCTCACGCTTCCAGACAGATCGCCGATAATTAAGAAATCTGGCTCTTGTGCGCGAGCAAACGACACTGAGATCATCACAACAAACGCAATCACCACAAATTGTCTTCGATTGAGTTTCATTCCAGGTTCCACAGCTCTGCGCCATGCCGCAACACATCGAAAAGCGAAATAGTCGACCTTTCGATAGAAACGTTTGCAGGCAGTTTGATCCGCACTACGGTCCCATCAATCTCGATGCCTTCAATCTGTTGAGGTTGCTCCTTGCTACAAACCGCCAGTGTCTTAGTAACACCGCCCTCAAAAAGCAGTATGACTTGAACGCCACTTGAACGTGCTTCGATAAGCAGCGGTTGACAACAGCGCACACAGTGAAACATTGGTACACGAGTCGTTAGGTTACAAGTTGGGCAGACTATTGATTCCATAATGTTACTGCTGATTGACTCGTCCTCTTTTCTTTAACTCCCATGTTCCATCTCCTCTTCCGTAAACCACGGCGGGCAAAACAGTGGTTTCGATTGGGCGAACAAGCTCTCCTGGCACCTCAAACCACTCGACCCATGGCCGGCCAAGTAGCTGCCCCGGTAACACAAATGCTCTGCCTTCAGGGCTGGGCCCTGCTTCATGCTCAGTTAGGACCACTATCCCGTCCGCTGGCGAATGGACCTCAAGGGCTCTCTGCCTATTCGCGAGGAAGGAGCGAATCCCTCTCAGGCCGTCATAACCCGCGCGGTTGATCTCTTCAATGTTCTGGTCAATGAACCGCTCTAACTCTGTGGTTTGGGACCAGGCAGCAGCAGGAGACTCTGGGGATATCGGGCTTTCTGACTGTACCCACGACATCTCCTCTTCATCCTGTACTCGTGTCGCCTCGACGGCTGCTACGGCGGACTGAGACAGATCGATATCGCCCCTCTCCTTTATATTTTTTTCGAATCGACCCAGAAGAGCGATGTCCTGATGAAGAACCCGCGCGAGTGCGTCGAAGTTCTCGAGGCGGCTTCTCATCTCTACCCGATCAGTCAAGATCTGAACCCTGAATTGCTGTTCTTGTTCCAGCTGTCCATGCAAGTCGGCGAGGATTAGATCGGGTAGTTTAGACAGTGTTTCGTTAATCGCCTTAAGTTCTCGAGTGACCGCCTCTGTTCCAATCGACGTAGTCCGTTCCACCAATTGAGCACTTTCTTCAACCTCGCTATTTTTCTGCCATGTCTTAGCGAAATGAAACAACCGCTTGCGGTGTGAGTAAAGCAATGCAATCACGAGTATTGTAATGATATAGAAGGAATACATACGCGGACTCTGTACTGGCGAAACTGCAACCTCACTTTGCTAGCACTTCCTTGTGCCAGTGCTCAAGATAATAAGCAAAAGCGTTTTTTCCGACGCATACCCGACCGGCAACATTAGTAAGGAGCGGGAGCAATAAGTTTTCATTCTCAATGTAAATAGAGTCTACCTGTTCGACCTCAAAATCGAACTTGTCATGAATATGATAGTTTATCGATTGAACACTTGCTCTGGCATCCAGTTCATACGGCACGGGCTCATACCAGGCTATGACATGTCCCTGAGCTGTCGTAACTATCAGATCACTGCCGAGAAAGGTTCTTAAGGTGAATTCGGCTTCTGGCACCACGCGACTGCGGCTTTCACCGATGTAGAGAGTGGCTGCACCAACCGCGACTATCGTCTTCGCCGAGATGCTGTTGCTCGTCGGATACGTTACAACCAAGGGCGGACTTGAGATACCATAAGAGTCGAGTCGTTCTTGCAAAAGAGTTTTCACATGTTCTGCGATCCTCCGACCTGCGTTATCCTCTCCAGAATCTAGGAGGACTTCAACAAAACGCCAGCCGTTGCCCAGCAAATATAAACCCAAGTTATTGTCTAGTTGTTCGGCCCCCACACTGCGCTGGCGTGCGCCAATCATCCGTGTGATGAATTCGATTTGGCCGCTAATAAATCGCTGTACACATCGCTTGGCCTTATCGAGTCTATTCAATTGGTTTTTGAAAGGCTCCAAAGCGCGCGCATCAAATATCGAATTTGCCGATCGAAAGCGCGCCTCGCGTTCGAATCGTATCAGCGGCCAGTCAGAAAGCTTGCTGGTTGTGATTGCCTTCCACACATCATCGCCAGCGTACTGCATGCTGTCGAGATAGATCGCTTGCTCTTGCAACTGCCCCCCAACATCTTCAAAACGAAAAAGGCCAAAGTCTGTTGTGCCGCCACCAATATCTACATAAATTGTCTCCTTGGTACCGGACACTTGTCCTGATCCAGCTGCCCCTGCGTGGGATTCGTCATACATCTTGTTCAAAAGCAAGGTTATTCCTGTCTGCTCATCTATGCTCCGTTGAACTCGATTGAGTACATCGCGAAATTGATCACGTTGCGTGGAGCTAAATGAAAGTGGGCAGGTAACCACTAATCCTACTCGATCAAACCTATGACACAGGGGGTTGCCAACGATTTCAGCCAACGCAAGTCGGAAGGCAAGCGTCAAGTAGAGAAATTGCAAGTCAAAGGCAAAAGGCTTGAATTGGGAATTCACGAGCGAGCGTTCCCACTTGAAGCCACCAAGCACATACTTTTCCTCGCCTTCCCTGTAGCGCGTAGCGGGCGGGATTGTATAATTGACTATGGGTTGAAAGTCTCGAATATCAGAACCAATCTTCGAAGTCTCAGTAGCAAAGATCAGTTCTGAAGGCAATTGGTTTGGTTGTGCATTCTCAGGAGCATCCGGGAACCAGGTGAAAGTAATCGAATCTCCGACATACAAACCACGAATGATTCGCTTCGTCCTATCCTGGAAGGCAAGAACCTTTATGCTGTCCTCGCCAGGGAGACTAAGCGCGAAGCAGGTATTCGAAGTGCCAAAGTCGAGCGAAAGCAATGGGACTGCTTCGGCATCGGCGCTCATAGGCGGCGGCTGGAGAGATTCGCTGTCCCTGAATTCAACCTTGTAGCAGCCCCAATACTCTGTACCTACAGAGTCTAAAACCGAAATCTCAATATAAGCAGGGACGAAGTCGATTTCACCCCGTGGGACCGGCCCTTCAAATATCTTTTTGTCGCCGTGTTCTCCGATGATCCGAAGTGATTGCACCTTTACATTCGGATCGGTACTAACGAAATAAACGAAATAATTTCGCCACCCTCTGCGCGCAAAGTTAGGCCAGAGATTGAGGGCGGTGCCATTTGTATGACTGTCGGGCCGGGACCCCGGCTGCGTCTGGCTGGTCAACGCGCCTAGTTGTATGCTCGGATTAAAGTCTCCAAGAAGGGCTGGCTGAAAGCGATACCGGGGAGATAACCATTGCGCTGGGGTGTGCACAAGGGGCTTCAGATATCGGTGAAACTCCGGTCTAACACCTGTAAATGGAATCGTTGTCTCTCCCTCGTGCTGAAAGATAACAACCTTGGGATAGCAAATGTCGTAAGGGTTGAGCGATTTGCCTTCGACGGTGATGCCAAAAGCATCACTGAACTTCTGAGAAGCAGTAGCACGTGGCTCGCGTCGAGAGTTTAGTTGCCAGATTATGTACGAACTTTCGCTTTCATCAAAAAAAACTCCAGGAAACTCCGCCGTTAAAACAACGCAATTGCCGCACACTGGACAATAGATCGAGTGATGCTGACCCTCCAATCGCAGCTGCACATCGAGGTTAAGTAGATCGCAGCCGCACTTGATACAGGTGGTATCCATAGGTCCTTAAGGTTTAATAGTTATCGACATACCACTCGCGCTGACCAATAGAAACTGGGAAAGGGTTGGACAGTTGGCTGGCTATTTCTCGGTGATAGCCCTGTTCAAGCCACTGCAAAACAGCAACTTTAAATAGGCCTCCGGATCTTTCCAGCGCGCCCTTCAAACGTTGGAGTGTCGCAGCCTTTGCTTCGTAGTCAGGCCAACTGGCATTTATGCTTTCACCGACATTAAACCTGAACCCCGTAAACTCCAGAACGCGTACTCCATTGATTAGGACAGACTTCTCAGTTTCAACCACTGCGGTTTTATCGAAAATAGACCAGAGGATGTACCCAAGGGTCGTAAGCTCAGCGACTCGCTCACCCTCAAACGAGTCGACATAAAACGCGTTTCCGCGCGCAGTGCAGTCGACGTAATAACAAACACGGCCTTCGTTTATCAGAGAAGAAACTGCACCTGCGAAAGCTGGTGCCTGGATCATCGCTCTCCCCCGCACTCGCGACAAGAATCGTTCACTGAATCTATCAATTGCTCGCGAATCGAACTCTTCCACAGCAACAAAGCCATCATGTTGTGCAGTCAATCGGATTACGTCCGGATACTCAAAAGGCGAGATGTTAACTATGTCGTTGACCACATGGGGCGTCTCGCCAATAGATTCATTAACGATTCCCTGAATGTGTGACCTGATCTTTGCGTAGCTCACCTTAATTGCAGTTTGAGCGATGTCTTGGGTCTCAATTGTTCCAGCACCTAGCGATAGCAACTCTTGATTGCCAACCCGCTCTGGATTTGGCAAGAGGATTCTACCTGCGGGAAGGCTATCAACAATCAACTGCAAGCTTCCATCGGCCTGTAAAACATCGCCTGATAGCGCAGAGAGCGCACGGGATCTATAGTTTTCTTCATAGACAGGAAGATAGACGGATCGGAAGTTTGCTTCTTCGGTAGCACGGCTCACACGCAAGGTCACTGGTCCAATTTGCTTCCAACCTTCCAGGAGGCCAACGAAATCGACTGGCGCTAATTGCTCACCAAGAACAAAAAGGCGATCCAAAAGCTTCATCCAAAGAATCTGATCGGGCTGCCAAACCGCGTGTAGCTTCTGCTTGAATAAGCGAAGAAGTCTGCGTGCGTTGACTCCTAAATTAGTGTTGCGGGTCCGAGTGTTAGCCGTTTGTAGCTCGATAAACGCCGTTTGCGACGCATTCGAGGCACCAAAAAAGAGAGTATCAGGATCGGTACCTCCAAGGATTTCGCCTTGGTGATTGAGTAAGACTCCCATGTAACGGAGATGATTTGGTATAGTGAATTTGAATACTCTCAAATCAAAAATCCTAAGACGTAAGTGCCCGAAGATCAGACCTTCGACCAACGCAAAAAACTGCGATAGATGCACAATATCGTTTAGGGGGACTTGCTGATCAAAGCGCTCTAGCCCGTCCTCAAGAAAGTTCTTGAACTCAAATCGCCTTGCCTGCGGGTCAGGTGTGCGAGCGTTGATCTCACCTCCGCCGATCGAATTCCGGAGAGCCCGCAACTGTACGTAGCTAAGCTGCTTTATCGGCGTTTCTTCGCCTGCACTTGGCTGTACAACATTACCTGGTAAAAATACGACTGGAAACTTGGCCATGGGTTGCCGTTCACTCTTCTAAAGGTGTTTGCGTAGGATGACTCGAACCTGTTCGCTAAACTTACCCGCCATTTCTTGGAGTACTGTATCCGGGAGTGATTTCTGCGGGTCGGGCGAAGGAACAGTAACCTCATTCAGATTAGCTTGTACGAGCGCTAGAGCCGTGGGCTTTTTGTTTTCGTATTGGCGTTGAAGATCGTTCCAATCAAAGTCAAAAATCTCGTCAGCGCCGCTCATGACCGAAGTAAGTTTTTTGAGTTCTTCTACACGGTCCTCCGATTTTCGACGCTCGTTCTCGAAAGCTTCTGCCATTTTCTTCCAGTCGCGCCGCATTTGATTAGGCCGGCTCCATTTCGCTGCAAATCTCTCCATGGTAGACGTGAAACAGCCCCAAGCGAGCTTTCTCGATAACATCAAAGTGAACGGACTTAGTGCTTCGGAAGGTTTTTGCTTTTTTATCTCCCTAATCACATATGCAAAAAGCTTCTCCCAAACAACAGCCGCGGCCATTGAAGCCTCTCCAACCCTTATGTCTTGCGGCCTGTACCCCCTTCTCAACTCAATATAGTGTGGACCGTCAGCTGACCCGGCAGTCAATTCATCATATCGATCGAACTGAAGTAGATTAATAGCGCCAAGAAGATGCAGCGGGTGGTGTGATTCGGTGTCAGACTTATTCAGCGCCATTTCACGCGGAGCACCAATGAGAACGTAGGAAGTAAAGAGCTCGCGCCTTAGGCCATAAGGATTTTTCGGGTGATGCTCCAATAAATAATTAAGCCAAGCCTTTGTGTTCCCGTGCATCTTTGCGTTGTTGGGGGCATCAGCGTCGTCTTGAGGAAGATCGATCCATCTCAGAAACAGTAGCCCATAGATCTTTTTGGTCGGTAGGCGATGTTTGATCCAGTTTATCAACTGTGGCGTGACCCCGGCGCCGGTCCCGCCAATGACCGAGCCGACAATTATGACGCTGTCAAGAGCTGCGATGCCATTCTCCAAGCCCTGAACTTCATCCTCTGGATCTATCGCATTAATACTGAATCTTCGAGCTGCCACGGTTGCACCGACCGTAGGTTCGCAGTTCATTCCTTTTATTATTTGGACGTTTAGCTGATTGCTATTAAATAATGCGTAGGCTAGAGGTAGCGTGGCACCACCTTTCTCAAACTCCATGAAATTCGAAAGCGACAGAGTCCTTTGAACTCTGGCTTCTTCCGTCACCGGTGAAAGGAAGTGGCTACCGGGCACCCCCTCTTTCTTTAAGTCCTCATTCAACCTATGGTCGGGTGTTCCTTGCTCCGGCTCCATGTCGATGACGAAGACATTCGCTCCAGGAGCTGTGACATTTGACGAACGCAGAGTGTTAACCAGCTTCAGATAGAGTGAAGCCACGCGTTTTCCTGTTCCACCAATAGCGATAACGGCATCGGGCATTTTTTTGATCCAGAGAGCCTATTCCGTCGCGACCCGTAGTCGCTTGTTTTTTCGGTAGTACAAAAAGCCGGACCAGACCGAGAAGAGAATAAGAACTATCACCCCGTTCCAGATGGCGGTCGTTATGAATGTGTCAGTACGGAAGGAATTGCTTTCACTACAGCTGTGCGTCAGCTGGGTTTGCACAAAATTGGCAACCAATGCAGAAACTAATAGTGCAGCGATGACAGGAGCCATTAACCATTTTAATGCGGTGGGAATTCCTTTGGGTGCGATAAGCATAGCCAGCGCGTACAATGCAATCGCAAGAAGGAAGGCAGCGAACCAACTCAGACTCGTAAAATATCTAGCTCGCGCCTGGGCGCGAAGGCAGTTTTCTTGAGAATTCTCTGCTGGACGATCTGACTGCTGCGGTGAATCCGCATCAACTTGAAAAAGAATAAAAGGTAATGGATAGTACGATCCTATATGCCTTATTCCGACAACCTGCGTTCTGCTCCACCCTGCCCCGGAGGATATTTCATTCGCGCCATTATCGGCACGCACACTACTGGCCATTAAAAAAAATAATAGAGCGGTGATCAGTAGGAGATTTCCCGATGTTCTTTTCTTTGATCGCGAGAGGATTGCTACCGACGAACTTTTATCGAGAGAGGCAAGACGCATTCTAAGTTCCTCACGCTTTATCTAGCTGAGTGCACGGCGAGCAGAGCTTCCGAAGGCTTAACGAGCCCGGCAAGGTCGACTCATCGCCCGCCAACTGAACAGTTCGATAAAGCTGGTGAAAATGACTTACCAGGGTGACTGGCAGGTCTTATGACTACCACCGCGACACGTGTCTTTATTCGAGGAATACGTGACCGATGATTAAGGGCCAAAGCTACTCTAGGTGACTAAAGCAGAAACTAAGCTAACAGCAAGGGATTTGTCAATGAATTGAAGGCAAGATTTCTTGTATAACTCGACGCCTTTTTGCTATTCCAACTCATCCCTTCTTGAAAATGAGTCTTGTCTGACCGGCAAGACGTTAGCGAACTCCGTGGATTGTTTTTACTTCTGCTTTGCGTTCAGCCAGTGATAAGTACTGCTCAATGTGACTCTCACCGACAATTCGTCTGCCGCCAATCTGATAAAAGCCAAGCTTACCTTTTCCATCAAGCGATAAACCGTCGTCGCATGAACCCGAAACCGCTGCGCAACTTCCTTGATTGAAAACTTTGCCTCCGTCGCTTTCGTCATGGCTTGAGAGTTTTGGAAGTAATGGTTGCGCCTCCCCCGAGCATTCCGGCAATGCAATGGCGGGCCGCCGGCAATTGCTCTTCAAACTGCGAATCGTTAGTTAAACTTCTTGGACTTTCGCTTTAGGCTTCGCCTGCGAGAAGTAATGTCATTTTCTCCTACGACTCGTCGTCGCCCCATCCGCTAAGCCCGCTTTCCCCGGTCCATTGCCTGCCACGGTCCTTCCTTGTTCAACCCTTTCCAAATACTTCGTGATGTGTTCTTCAGAGAAGCGCAATGTTCGACCTGCGCGATAACAGGCCAACCGCTTACGTCGAATCTCACGCATCACTGTAGAGCGGGAGATGCCACCACAAAGCTGCCTGACATCCTCAACCGTGTACTTCGCTCGCTTGCGGTCCAGTGTCGGGCTAGTCTCCACTTGCTTCGATACCTTCTCTTCCATACTTCTCTCACGTACGAATATCACGAGTCTCTTTCAACTCCTGTCCGTTAGAACTCGTGGTTTATCCGGTCCTTGCTCGATTGTGCCTTCGGGCCGATCTGGAATTAGTACCTTCTATCCGCCGTTGCCTCACGCCGAATAAGGGCTAAATAATTCCTAAAATCTGTCTCACTGATAATCCGGCGCCTTCCTACCTGGCAGTAGCCGAGCTTCCCCCATACAACAAGCGCTCGACGGTCGAGCGGTGAACACTAAGTTTCGCGGCTGACCTGGTCGATGGAAAAGTGTTGTTCAATCGCTTTCGACGGCTCAGGCTTTTTCTTCATCTGTTCACGGTTC
This sequence comes from Pyrinomonadaceae bacterium, assembly GCA_963724185.1. Classification (GTDB taxonomy): domain Bacteria; phylum Acidobacteriota; class Blastocatellia; order Pyrinomonadales; family Pyrinomonadaceae; genus PSRF01. The sequence continues at coordinate 603,274 of CAVRTN010000005.1, forward strand.
TTGATCAGGGCGAGCACGTCAATGAATCGCTTTCACAGTCGACCGCCGTTCGGCAAGCGATAGATATTCCTGAAGGTGACCTTCACCGATTATTCGCCGGCTTCCTACCTGGTAGTAGCCAAGCTTGCCGGTATTTATCAGGTTCCTAACTTGCGACTTACTAATACCGATAATCGTCGCTGCCTTCGTGATCGAGAATTTTGGCTCGGCTACTTTTGACGAAATACTCATCGGCAAATTCCTTACGACAGCGACTAAGGCTATTCGCGCTTTACTCCATACATCCGCTTGGCACCGTCGCTATGCATGAACCACCAGGTGTAGACCCCCACTGGCCACACAATCGGGATTGCCACTACGGCCGCAATCAAGGATAACTTCCTACCACTAGGCTTTTGTCGATACATGGCAATCGCCGTGGACCAAAAAAGTATCGCGACCAGGAAGACGATTCCAAAAACAAGAACCGCGAACACTACTTTGTCGGGACGTCTGAAATTCTGAGCAATAATCCATGGCGAAGCAATCAACCCTAGAGTGAAGAATGTACCCATCGCAGAGTGAAGAATAACCAACGTCTTATTGTGATCCCCGGGCTGTCATCGCCGTTTGCTTTTCCTATCCGCTACCGTGGGCCTTTGCTATCTTATGCAGCATTAGTCTTTGACAATTAAGATGATCCATCGGCGCTGCACGACCTCGAATGTTGGACGCTGCCGGTAAAAGCCTTCGACTCAAAATACCGGCAAACACATCAACCAGCGCGCATTTTAGGGACGTACATCCCTAAACGCAAGGATCATTTTTCAGCGATAAAGATTGTTGTCTCAGGAGGCGATTCCTGAGATGGCAGCGACTCATAGTAAGCATGCAAGACCGACTCCGAGGCGAAAAAAGCCGGCCCGACTGGCCGAGAAGCTACTGACCATTCGTCAGACGTCTGAACTTGTCTCAGGACGGAATCATCAGACGCTTGGGCCTGGAAGACGAAATCGAACGAGACTATGTCTCAAAATTCGAGCGAGGAATTCTCGAACCAACACTCAACGTCTTGTTGGCGTATGCCCGGGCAATCTCAACTACAGGCCATGGAGAGTTTCTTGAAACATTGATCGATGACACGCAGGACCTTCCACAAAATCTCCCAGCAGATCCGAGCATTCAACACCACGTCATTCGTCGGAAGCAGACAGCAACTCGGAAGAGAATCGAATAATTCGCGTCGTAGAAGTCGCCATCGAGATGCTGGTTCAGGATGTCGATTGGTCACGCCAACTTCAGATTGGTATTCATTTAGCGGCATGGATATATTTGGGGATGATGTCATCTACGACATCGCAGACATTTGCGATGGGGTTGACCCCGGAGTTCTCAAACACGCTGGCGTTTTCGTATACCTAAAGGATTCGCAGGACAGTCTCGAGAAATACAACACCGACCACTCGGCCCCGGATCGTTACTTTCGCCGCGCGAGGGCACTACAGGTTTATCAGAAACGGCTCAATCCGCCATGCTATGAAATCTGGCCGTCGTTTCTGGGTGTGAAAAGGCTGATTAACGACCTCGACCTTCCAACTAACCCCAAGGAGATGTTCTTTTCCAAACTAATTGCGGGCGGAGACTATGCCTGGGCAGTGAATGGAAATTATGGCCGATATCAGAACTATGCGGTGGAAGTCTTCGGTCTGGAGATGTCAGGGATTCTTCTGAACGAAACCTGCAAACGCAAGAAACTACCCGATCCACGACAATATACGACCCCGCCGAAATACTGGTTTGAGTCGCCTATGGAGCTCATCCAGATCTGGCGCACTCGAGTCTTCCGTTCCTGCTCCTTCACTCCATCAACAGCTAACCCATTAACACCATACCGACCAAACTTTCCCTATCTTGAAAAACGCTGGCACCCAAACGTTGCGGATGCAACTTTCACGCTCGCCGGCATCGAAGAGAATTCCCTCGCACCCGCACCGCTCAAGCGTTTTTACACGGATGCCTACAAAATCTTGACAAGTTCACGTTCCAGGCCGGGCCGACCCCGTGGTTCGGGATGTTATAAAAACCGGCAAGAGTTTTTCAAAGAGGTGAGAGACATTTACCGCAAGTTTGTGGCGCAGTTTGGTCGTAGACCTCTGCAGAAAGAAGTGATAGTGAGAATGCCCGTCAGTGTTTCCTCCTTCAAGCGTTATTGGTCTCAAACGAAGCTTCGCTGGAACAAGGTCCATAACATTTTCAATTCTGAATCGCTCGAAATCTCCTCCAATTGGCCTTAACCCCCCTTTCAGTCTGGAGCCAACTGCGGGGTTTCCCCGCACTTTGCTTCGTGTGGAATGCTAAAACTTACTGCTGCCATAAGCTAAGGGTAAGTACCTCAATATTTAGCAGGCCCGACAGGCCATCCCAACTATTGATAATTTCTGGTACAACATTCTTAAGGGGACCCTAGAGAAATGAGGTATAAGAATCTTCATGAACGAGGCTGAAGAGAACTCAGAATTTTGCACGATGACCTATGCGGCCAAACGCACTGGCCTGGCTCCGAAAACCTGGTATCGAGGTGGCGCCGGCACCGACGATGTTCGTCGTGTAAAGTTTGGCCGCTCCGTCAGGCTCATGCGTGCCGACCTCGAAAAGTTCATCAGCGACCGCATCAACAGAGCTACCGACAAGCAAGTCAAAGGCCGAATGGTAACCAAACTGGTATTCGCTGTGGAACGTTTTGAAGTTGCATGAGAGTAATCAGGGAAACTTCGTCAGAGGGAGGAACACTACATTAGTCGGATGATCACTGGGATGATCAGATAATCAATCTCGGTATTTTGCCCAGATAAAAGCAAAAGGCCTGAAGCGCGGCGCCAACCAGATGCTTCAGGCCAATTTCATTTTAACTCGCTTCGCGGCGGGACAGGGTTCGTGTTTTTCCGAGCCGGTTCATATTTTACACAAAGCATAGGACTTCTTCCAACAAAAGGTTTCAGACGTCATTGCGGAAGGACGCACCTTGTATTAGTCGACGTGGGAGGATCAATGGAACTACTGATCGGTAAAGTCGAGGCCGACTCCGCTTCGCTACACCGGGGGAGCAAAGCGCACGATTTTCACGTTTTTCGTCGACGGATTGATCATCGAACTTCCTACACGTTGGATACGTGCTATTTCCTTTGAGCCCAGATATTCGCCACTCACAGTCAATCAGTATGCGCATAACTTAAAAGATCTTCTCTTTTGGCTTGCGCAAGTTAAGTGTTATGAAACTCTTTCTCTTGACACTGCTTTAGGAGTTATTACTCGCCGTGATTTGCAAGCATGGATTCTGGAAAGAAAAGCTCAGTCTCCGCGCCAGTACGCTTCGCAATAGAGAGATCGCTGTGAAACTTTTCCTCGAGTGGCTTACCACTCAAGAGGCTGGGAGGGTTCGATAGCCTTGATCATACACCCTACAAGACTGGCAAGTTAATCTCACCAGCTCCCCAAAAACGAAGCCCGAAGTATATTTCTTAGAGATGATAATTCAGCTACTTGCTGGTTACCACAACGAAAGCGAGCGATGCTTGGCTCACGCACTCTACGATACTGGCCTTCGCATTTCTGAAATTCAACGCCTAAGAAATCGGGACCTACCAAGGTTTGATCATTATCCCTAACGGACTCAAGTATTTCCCATTAAGCGTCCGCGGTTCGAAAGGTCATGGCGGCCAGATCAAGGAACGCAAGGCCCTCATATCAAGCCCCGTTTTGGCCCGAATCAGCAGGTACCATAACAGTTCGGAATATCGCTTTTCACCTTTTTGGTCCGTCCATCGATCCCGACAAACCGGTGTTCCTTTCAGTGAACGGGCGGAACGATTTCCCCAAGAAACGTGAGGGCCCAGATGAATCTAGCCGCCATCCGCGCAAACATCGATTCTCTTCTGTTATCCCCTCACAAGCTTCGGCATGGCGCCGCTTTTTCGATCTTGACCTCTGAGCTTGGCAAAGACTACTTCGACAAGCTTTTCCTCGTTCAACAGTTGTTCGGACACAAATCAATTACAACGACTGAGATTTACACCGTTGTTCCGCCGGCCGTATTGGCAAAGCTCAATTCTGATCGCGTCGTCACAGAAAAGTACGGCGAGGCAAAGCGGATCTATTCGGCAACATATCTTCCTTTCGCGGGTCATATCGAAGTTGAGAGGTCATCGGAATTCTTAAAGTGAGTCTATTTATCTTAGATTATTGCTGGAGGGCCGTTTGTCTGTCACACTCAAAAGTTTGCCGTTTGACGAAAAAAACCAACTCGATTTCGAGGAGATGACAGAGCGAATTCGAAGGCGCTTGACGCAATACGAAAGAGCAAGTCTTTAAAGCCAACACAGAGTACCCTGGCCAGGCTGGCTCAGTGTTCACGGCGCACCCTAAGCCTTAGACGTTGGCCAGTTGAGGAATTGAAAAGAATCAAGGAGAACCGCAATCCGACGGGGTCGAAAGTGGAATTACTTTCCCCTAAAAGAAAAGTAAGAACAACGCAAAATGAAGCTCAATTGATTACCCAGATCAGGAATTACCAAGCCCAAAACGGAACATTGTTCGATCGGATACAGGGCCTAGAGGAAGAAAAATCGAGATCGGCTCTAATTCAAGAAACTCTCGAAGAGCAACTAGAGCGCATCCAGAGAAACCATTCGTGAGTTGGAAAAGGAATTACGCAAGACGAAATTGAAGGTTGTAGAAGGATAAGTAAACTAAGGAAGTCCTCAACGAGCTCTCAGTAGATCAAGTCAGATTCGAAAGGAACACATGGAAAGCCTTAAAGATCTTAGGAATCATCTACCCACGCCAACCAGAGAGAATCCGCATCGACAGCTCGATTGGATTTTCCAGGATAAGATCTCTCTCTACACCAACAAAGATTCGCAGGATAATTACGCTTCGGCGCTTGTTTTTTACAAGCGGTTCCTGGAACAGACTAACAATTATAGCGAGACTCTAACAAAGGATCCTCGGTTCCTACTCAAGCAAGAATGGGATGTATTCGCCCTTCAGAAGGTTAAGAAGTGGATTGATACACGAACAACGCCGGCAGTGAAGAGCTATCTGACTTCAAGCAGCATCATCGGCACGTTAGTCCGCTTTGAGACAGACAATGGCTCACGCTTATGAACATTCATATATTGAGAAGCCTGTCCTTAACGTCAGCTTACCTTCCGCTGTGCGAGAAACGGCATCGCGGACAGCCTATTCAGTCAGATGAATACGAGTCGAATATTCACATGTCTTGGGTCCCCTAATTGCAAGTCTCCAGAGGCTTACGTCAGAGCTTATGTCCGACCGGAAATGGCAAGGACCCAGAGAGGTGGCGAAGAGGTAACCGTTACGCCAGCTCGATGCTAGGGGGTAAGGTTGGAACTGCTGGGCACACTGAATGAGGCAAACGAGCTCTCTCCCAGCCAGGGACGACAATCTGCGATGGTATTTTGAAAATGTTATGAACTGCGTTCCTATTCCTCAATGCCAGAAAACATGATAACATCAGCGGTTTTTTCGCAACTGCAAAATTGATTCACGGCGGAATTAACACACTATATCGCAAATTGGGGGGTCTCTCGTTCATCGATAGCGGACGTGATCATGCCGCTTTTAGTGGAACTTATGTCAGAAACGGGCCTGAATATGGAATCGGCCCTCTCTCTTAAACGTGATTGTTTCAACGAAGCTCATCCACTCACTGGACTGCCCTTTCTTGAGTACGAGAAACCCCGAAGCGGTGGCGAAAAGGAATTACATGTAGCGCTGTATGACGATGAGTCAGCGAACTCTCCTTGGGCCTCAAGCAACGCCAGTCACGAATCATCAGCAATTCAATCAACGCCATCCTCAAATTGACCGAATCATCTGGTGGGACAGGCCTCTGCGAAAGATGCGAATTATCTTTTTCTTTTTCAACCCAGAGGCCGAACGAGCTCCGGGGCTCTAGGGAGAGTGAAGAGGCTGACACGCGGTATCGTCGAAAATTGGACGCAGAAAATGATTAAAGAACATGGCCTCCGTGCAGACAATGGCGATGTGTTGAGTTTCAATCTGTCTCGCTTTCGTCCCACTAAGATAACGGAACTGGTAGCTCAGGGCTATGACTTCTTTGACATCATGGCTATCGCTGGCCACTCGTCGATAACCACAACTCTTTCATACATAGATCGGCTAAAGTGGGCCAGTGATTTCCATAACAAGATAGAAGCAGCACTGACAACTATCAAGAGTAACAAGAAAGAATACGAGCGAAAACCGTTGCCAGTTGCGATCACCAGAAATGCGACACCAGGGGATTTCATCTTTAGAGCGCCGGTCTGTCACTGTAAGAACCCGTACGATCCACCGCAGGTTGTGCGCAAAGGCAGCAACTACCATGAAGGAGATCCCTGCTCAAACTTCAATATGTGTTTGACCTGTGACAATGTCCTCATAACCGAAATGAACCTTCCGAAACATATCGCTTACCGTAGCGAGATTGTTCGTGCTCTAGCCAACGTAAGCGAGATTCCTCGACAAGGAGAGCTCTATAAACAGACAAAGATGGTTTTGGACCAAATCCTAACTCCGGGTCAGATCTTTTCCCAGGACGCGCTCGATTGGGCTGCTCAAGTAGCAGAAGTCGAAGAGTTCGAGGTATTAGATAGTTTCATATCCAGAAATATAGAGGCCTGAGTCATGCCAAAAACAATAGCAGAAGGCTCTTACTCTTTAGAGGAGTCATCGGCGTTGATGTCTGGAGAGTTTCTGTTCTCTCCAGATCTGCCGGTTTCAGAGAAATCTCGGTTTGGAGATGGAAAGTGGGATTGGAATGATGAGAATAATATACGACTCAAGGTAAATTCACCTTGCCAGCTGATGATCGATTGGGCTGCGATCACTTTGGAAGCCAAGTCCAGCCGGCAGGTGAAACTAAAGCGCAATCAGCTCTTCATACCACAATTGCCCGAAAGACTAGTTGAAGATCTTAAGCGAGCATTCCTCATAATTGCCTATCATCCGTCGCTAATCAGAGGTAACCTCAATCGGCAAATGAAGCCGATTAGCATCGTGCGTGATATTCGGAGCGCCATTAGCTTTTTCTCTCACATCTATTCCGAATCCCTTTCGACTCGTCCAACCGGTTTTATAGCAAAGCTAAGCGATGTTAAGTTGAGCGATGTTCGCCAAAGTTTGGAGACCTACCCTTATGCACTCAGCCGTCTTAAGACGATATTGACCTGGCTCGCAGCAGCGGCCGTCCAAGCTAACCTTAAATACGGCCGTGTAGGTTGGACCAGCCGAGACATAAAAACGCTTCACTGGCCGCTCCAGAAAGAGGTGGAACCTATTCGAACCCTCCCCGACGGACTCTTTGCGCTTCTATCAAATACTTGCACCGATCTAATACTCGAGTTTCACCATCTTTTGGGAAATAGCACTCGTAACGCAATTACAGAATCAGCCGAACGTAAGTTAAGAGAACGCAACTGGCCTGCCTTCAGAGAAGTATTTGAGAGCTACGTACGGAGATGTGAGTGTACTAGGGTAAAAGGGGGGCAGTGGGCCAGCAATAATACTAAGCTCTTTTTTCCTAAATTCGGCCTAATGCCCGGAGCCGTTCGAAAGTTCCTTTACGATGTTCAAACTGCGGCGTTTCAAATCATTCTTCTTTACACCGGTATGCGATATAGCGAAGCGGCGAGCCTGCAGATGGGGTGCTTGCTTGTCCGCGATGGGGTAACCCTGATCAAATCCACGTTGATCAAGGGCAGGCCGTCTAATTTGCCCGTCGACCAGGATGAATGGATCGCTATAGGAATAGTTCAGGATGCTGTTCGGGCGCTTGAAGAATTGAGTCGCTGTAATTTTAATAAGTTCTTATTCGCTAACTTTTCTACGGTCAGAGTCGGTAAACACGAAAACCCGATCTCCAATAGAGGTTTGACTGAGCGTCTTCAGCTCTACCTGATTAAGGTCGATGAGGAAGGTACATGGCGCGACTGGATGATATCGCCGCATCAATACCGACACGGGCTGGTCTACCAGTTGGCTCGAGCCGAGGTTGGAATTCCTTACATCACGAGACAGTTGAAGCACGTATACACCCTACTGGATGAACGTTCCTATAAGATCAATCCCACTTCGACTATTTACGGAATGCAAAAACAAATGCTCGTCGGTAATTCTGTGGGATTGCACGCGATCAGGCAAGCCAACAAATCCGTTGCTAACGATTTATATGGGCAGGGCAAGAGGTTTGCAGGAGGTGGAGCAGCATTGCACGTCGAGAAGACAGAGGCGTTTTTTAGAGGTATTGGACTCGAAGGGAAGGCAAGAGAGAAATACATCGAAAAGCTTGCTCGGTCTGGCGTAAACGCAATCCGGACGGGAGTTGGTTGGTGTGTTCGCAACCACGTCGATCCCCAAAAACTCAAAGAGGCACCGCCACCATGTATTGGCGATCTGAATTGCAATCCTCACACCTGCACACACTCCGTCGTTCCTGAATCTCGCAAGTCAGAGGTCATCGCCCGTTATCGCAATGCTGCTAAGCAACTGGCCTCACCTGATCAGAGTCACCTTACCTCTCACTGGCAGGCAGAGTTGGACGCTTACTCCGCTATGCTTCAACAACTCGGACTTGATCCCAGGACCTTCCTAGTCCTGTGATCAACCCAGACACAGTGGCTAAAGTCTTCACCGGCAACTCGGGCGTATTTGTAAGGTCGCAGATTCTGTACATCATCCACCGCCGCCAGATGAACATTAGCCTCTTGACGAAAGGGAGACTAAAAGAGGGCTAAAATCAAAGGATTCCATACGAGATCGCTTCGGCACTACCAAGAACGCAAACAAGCATTTACAATGGTTTTGAAACGTTTTTATTGCGCTATCGGTCCGACGAAGCCGCTGGATCAGTCTTTTTTTCTACCGGTTTCAGCGAAGTAGCTGTACCCTCGGCATTAAAACTAGCTCTTAAGAATCGGCTGTAATTACCCTGATCCACGGGCGTGGTTATCTGCTGCCCGGCTTTCTCTCTGATCACTATCCAGCAGCAGATTCAAACCTTGTTACAGGAATGATCGACGTTCGAAAACATCATGAAACAGTATCTTGATTATCTAGCCCACGTTCTCAATAACGGCGTTGAGAAAAATGATCGCACGGGTACCGGAACGATCAGCACGTTCGGCTATCAAATGCGTTTCAATTTGCAAGAAGGCTTTCCCGTCATTACTACAAAGAAGATCCACCTGCGCTCTATCATCCATGAGCTTCTTTGGTTTCTTAGTGGTGAAACAAGCGTAAAGTATCTTCGTGAAAATGGTGTAACGATCTGGGATGAGTGGGCCGACAACGAAGGAAATCTGTCCGGCATCTATGGGAAACAATGGCGCAATTGGGAGACCGTGGATGGTCGAACGGTAGACCAGATAAGCCGGGTGATTGAGGAGATCAAAACTGATCCAGACTCGCGCCGACTAATAGTATCTGCCTGGAACGTTGGTGAACTAGATAAGATGGCGCTGCCACCATGTCATCTGCTTTTTCAATTCTACGTCGCAGAGGGCAGACTGTCCTGTCAAATGTATCAGAGATCAGTTGACAGTTTTTTAGGGCTTCCATTCAATATCACCTGCTATTCTCTACTTACCCACATGGTGGCCCAGCAGTGCGATCTCGAGGTTGGCGACTTCGTCTGGACCGGTGGCGACTGTCACATTTATCTAAACCATCTAGAACAAGTGAAATTGCAACTAACGAGAGTCCCCCATCAACTGCCTGAATTAGCTATCCGACGGAGACCGGATTCCATACTCGAATACAATTTTGACGATTTTGAAATTACCAACTACCAGTCACATCCACGCATAGCTGCGCTCGTAGCTGTGTGAAGCTGATAACAGCCAATGAAGTCTGCGCCGAGTGGGCTATACTGACTTCCGGAACAGCAATAGATGCTCCTCACTGATAACGCCTTTATGGCCGTTCCTAATAGTTGGGACCCAACGGTCTCGGATCTTATCACTATAGTGAAACTCTAGCTCAAGCCCTTCGTTGGACGCCAGTTGAATAACTACCTCAGGCGTTGGTATCACCACATGTGATATTAGATTGTAGCCTAGGACGATTACCGACGACGATCCTTTCTTGAGTACCAGACTTATTTCACTCAAAACCTTCGACATGTCTAGAACGTATCTGGAAAAAACAGAAGCTAGTTTCTTACTGTCCTTTTGCTTCTGAGCCAACAAACTACATCTAATCGTATTGGCTAAAGCGCTCGGCAGTTTGTGGTCTAAAAGCGCTTGATCGGAACCCATCCTGTCAGTTCCAATAATCTTTCTAGACCAATTTAATAGTTCAGCCGGACTTGAATCCTCGAAAATAAAACGTTGCAATTTGGACGACCGATAATAGTCCTGAGCATTCAAGTAAGGCGGAGACGTAATCACGGCATCAACAGTTTTGCCCGTGAGTAGTTTCGATAAATTCCTTGAGTCTCCTTCAATCAGCGTTACCGTCGAGTCTGCTCCTTTCTTTTTAAGTTCTTTAACGTAATCTCTTTCGGTTGATATCCATGACCTAGCCTCTGCTTCAAACACCTTAATAGGATCAAAGTGCTTTCCAGCTCGGTTATCGCGAGCACTCTTGGAAATGAAAGGTTTTGGACCACGCATATCCGCTTTGGAACATTTCCTTACTATGGCGAACGCTAGCGCTGACCAAAAGAACGCATACGTTTCGTTGATCGTAGGCAAGAAGCCATCGAGCGTCGACCTTAATTCGCCGAATTTTCGAAGAGTGGCAGGAGTAAACCAGTGATCAGCATTGGGGAATTTATAGATGTGGACCCTACTACATTTGGCAACACGCTTCAATATTTCTTTAAGCTGTTCCTCTAGGAGGTCACTATCATAAGCTGCAGTCTTTGCAGCGGACAACACGATGGCAAGCGAGTTGAAGTCCACCCCGATGGCATTTCGGCCACTCATCAACGACTCGATCAAGACGGCGCCACTACCGCAGAAGGGATCTAAGATTGTTTGTCCAGGGACCGATATTTTTTCGATCAAAAACCTGGCCATATGGGGGATCATTTTTGCGGGGTAGCTATCAAAACCATGCGTCAAATAGCTGGATTTGCGAAGATCAGGAAATAGTCTCTTCAAATCAACGTGTTGTGGGTTTAGCATTAGTTCGGTGACAGCAGGAGCCAAGTTCTGCCTATGCCTGTCGAGTTGAATAACTCGTTGTGCTTCAGAGGCTGTGCGTAAAGAATTGAAAATCGGGTTCGGTGAAGTCTCCAGAACAGATACAGTCCCAGCACTTGTGGCTTAGTACCTAAAGGGGAGACATAGCAACCCCATTGATCGAGACTGTGCTCGCCACCGCTTTGAAGTATCTGAGAGAGTGCGTCTGTGACTTCAAAAGGGTCCCTAGAATCGGCATATCTGATCTTCTCTTCGCCCAGCAGAGTGATAAGATCTCTATTCATGGTTTCCGTACGCCCCTCCCACTCCTGATGGAAAGCAGGCTTAGGTACGATTATGAGTGTTTCGCTTGGGTCAAGGTTATTGAAGAGTGCCATCGCACGGTCCCCTTCATACCCGAGCATGATGAGCAAGAGAACTGGCTTGTTTAGTGGCTGTGTGTTGACAAAACCTGGTATCGGATTGATTTGCTTTATCCCCGTAGACATTGGCAAATAAAGATCCGTCACATAATCCTGAGGCTCTGTATAAAGAACTCGTAGCGAATCCCAGTATCCTCGCTCATCGAGCTGCTTTAGGAGCATTAACAAATGCCTTTTGTTAAACGTGGAAATATCGAGGGTGATGACACTAGTGGTCGCGTCCAAGCCAAGTTGGTCCAGCTTTTCATCGAAAGTGGCTACCGCATTTGTTGGATCAGTTTCAGAAAAGGTTATCAACTCAAGCGGCCCAGCAGCGTGGGATTTATGCGCAATCTCGCTCAAATATTTTTTCGCGCGCGTGCCAGGGCGCTGCTCAATGAAATTGAACCCATGTTGATATCTGTAATTATCAAACCGACGATAAGCTCCCAGGCAGCGTTCTTCAAAACTCGTGGAACATATGAAGATATCATCTGGCTGATCAGGCCTGAGGGTTCCGAGTGATTCCAATATGCTTATTCTCTGCTCCATCCTTCAACTTTGCTCCGTAAAGAGCCCACCTTGGCCGTCTTCTGATTGCTGCTTCTCGTCTTTGACTAACGAGCTAACTTTCCGAATCAGTCTAGTCTTTACTTCCTTTCTCAACGCGGGGTCGAGTAAACCGCTGATATCGCTGGTTTGGAAGTCAGTCCTCCACCTTGGTCTGGGTGAGTACTTGAGTTCAGGCGCGTAAATACGATTAATCAAGTATTCCCGTGGTTGAAGGTCGGTTGCATGTTTTGGACGAATACCCCCGACCCCTCCTCTTACCTGCAATACTGAGTGCATAACAGCAGTGTCTAGTATCTTCTTGACCCTCGCCATTGAGGCATCCTCCAGAGATTGAGGAATCGGAAATTGCCACCCTCGCCGCCTCCGGCTCACTCAGATGAGTCAATAATTTCTGCCTGAATATGTCACCTAAATCAATCGTAAGCTGTTGAATCTGCGGGCCGTAGTCCACGATGTTCTTGCGGATTGTTGCGAGGTAGTAAGCTGAAAGAGTGTACGCCGCATCTTTCTGATGTTCGATTCTTATCTGTTCTCCGCCCTTTACGTTGGTACCCTCTTGAATCGCGAAGTAATAAGACATTCCGCACAGCTCTAGGAAGAATCTAATTATTCCGGACGAAAGAAGTGACATATCATCGAAACCAGCATAGGTCTTCTTCTTCCGCTTAAGAATTCGATACACCGCACCCATCTCCAGCCTGTGTCTTAACTCTGAGCGTTCCCGCTCTTCCAGTCCTGCCCAGTCTTTACCCGACTGCTCCGTAATCATGCTTTCGATTTCGGAGTCGATTTCGATTGAGGGCAAACCATCTCGCGGGGCACCCTCTTCCAATACCGATTGAATATCTGTGGCTGCGTAGTTTTCGCCTCCAAGGACCTTGCGGCAGATATTTATCAGAAGGGTTTTGTAATGCTTGCGGTGCTCACTATGGGATAAATCATAGTCCAGGTCCACCGGGCTGTAATCGTGGCCTTCTTCAAGCTCTTGTCCTTCTAAAGTTCTAGGATCCTGAAAGCCAGTTTTCTTGGCACCGATTTTAATACTGAAGGAGTTACTGCGCGCCCATTTCACCAACGTATTCAAAACAACTTTCTGAAAGGGCAATAGGTTCTCGTATTCATCAAGCAAAAAATAGATCGTTCCCGAGCCATCCACGGGAAACAAAGTCAGTAACACCTTTTTGCAAATTTCGCTCAATTCTTCTTTGTCGAGAAACACGCCCTCATACGCAGGAGACTCCCCGAATACTTTTCTGCTCAGGTATTCCGAAATTGTTCGCAGTTCGAGCTGAATAAATCGTTTAAGCCAATCAAAATCTCTAGCCTGCTGACACGCAGGCTCTCTTGGCTTTATTTGTCTTGCCATTTCACTAACCAGCGAGCTTTCCTGTGTAGCATTAATATCTACAACTCGTTGAGTTGACGATTGCTGAATCTCTTCCACTAGGGACTGCACCAACTGCAGAATCAATTCACTCTTAAAGAGTCGCGTGGCCATATCCAGCTGGATATGACTCAAGATGTTCCCTTCCTGAGTAGCAAACGCTCCCTGAGTCAATCTGGAGTAGGCTCCGAAATAATCTAGGCCCGCTTGCGTGATGCTTTTAGCCTCCCGTCTGAAGACGCTGACACGCGCTTCTAGAGATTTGAGTAGCATTGTTTTGCCGGAGCCCCGACCACCTTCAATTAGGGCTGGCTTCACCTCAACAATGCGGTCATATAGAATGCTCTCCGGCTCGGCAAAAGATCTGGCCAACAATTGCACATTCTCAAAATACTCGGTTCGAACGCGGCGAAAAGGATTGTCGCTCTTCGCTCCATAAATCGAAGCGTAGACCTGCTGAGCGTCTTGCGCAGGAGCTAACCCGTTTAGGAGCTCTTTTATGGCTTCTTCGTGCGGTTTGATGTCGAATCGAGCCGCGTATTTTGAACGCAGAGCTTCTTTGAGGCTGGCCGGCATCTCTTCGCGAAGCAGATCCCAACTCTCCCCCTCTTTTATAATGGGTATGACTTTGAAATCATCCTCTTCAATCTCTTTTACTATCGCTGTTTCTAATTCCTTACGCACCCAATTGCTTTTCAGTGAATTGGTAGAAAGTACTGGTAGTAAGAAATTGCACAGTCCGATCTCATCAAAGATCTTGAGCAGGGAGTCGCCCGGTCTTAACACTCTCTTATCCAGTGTCACGTCCAAATTCGAGAACTCAAGCTCTTCTACCAATCGATCGACGAAGTCCGAATCGGTATGCGAATACGTTATGAATATTTTTTTCATCAGCCCATGTCCGGCTATGCATTGCTATCCCTGATCGTCTGACAGCCGAGTTCGATAGTGAACCGACTCCTGGATAACTGCCTTGATATCACAATTAGCGTTTCGCTCCCATTCGACGGGATTCCACGAGAACCAGCCGCGACTTGCATATTACACAGTATTTGTCATGTGAAGTACACTCTGGCGGAAGGAGCTTCTTTGGCTACACGTTTGAGGATTTCGCGAACTTGTCGTCGCGTCGCGCTTAGCTAATTTGTCTGTGCATCCAACCAAAGAAAGTATACTTTCCAACTATGTGTTGTGAGTTCACCTTACAGTTGACACCTTGCTGCAGAGTCGGCGAAATAGACCGAGACCTTGCATCCTCCAATGTTTTAGTCATCCAGGAGGCTTGATTTGCCCTCTGTCTTCCTTTCTTATAGTCATATGGATCGCGAAGTCGCTGACCGAATAGCCCACGACTTGACCAATGAAGCTATTGGCGTTTGGTTGGATGAATGGGAGATCCTTGTTGGCGACTCTATAACACAACGAGTCCAACAAGGGCTTAGCGAAGTTGACTTTGTGACTCTACTCGTCACTGCACATAGCGTTGATTCTGGGTGGGTGGAAAAGGAATGGCAGAGCCAGAATCGGTCTAGAAGCCGAAAGGAAACAAATTCGGATATTGCCAGTCAGAGCCGAGGTTTGTGAGATTCCCCTACTCTTGCGAGACAAGAGGTATGCTGATATCAGCACTGATTACCATAAAGGGCTTTCCGACCTGATCAAGGCCATCCAAGGGCACTCGGGACGACAAACTGTGAAGCCCGATGAGGCTCCTTACCCGGCTCGAGATTTCCGAGCGAATACAAGAAGCAAACATGCACACTGGCGGACGCTTGGTTATGCCTTGATTGCACTCACACTACTGGCAGTTGGTCTCTTGGTCTATCGGGCCCGGATCAACACGTCTAAGCAACTCTATAAGCCTGACAAAAACAACGCTACAGCGATCTTTGCAAAGAGGGCTAATGTTGTTCCGCCGACGGAGTCGTATAAAATTCGCGAGGTCCGTCAACCGCCAAGACCGGACTACTCCAATTTCGACATACTTGAAGATAGACGTGTGATAGACCTCCGAGACTGGAAGCAGTTCGATAGAGGCTCGGAGGGGCGCGTAAGTCCAGTTACCTGGAGTCGAAAGGTCCGAATTCTAAAGATCAGAGAAGCCGAAGAGGCTCGGTTTGAGTTCGCCACCGAAGGAGCAGGCATTGATGCTGAGTGCGTATCCGGTCAAGATTACTATATAGAAACCGGCATTATCTCAACCAATCCGCCGCAGGTTTTGATGAAAGCGTTTCAAGTGGTCGTTAATGTTGCAAAGTACAGGGTAGGCGAAGAATTCGAGATCGAATTCCACGCGACTCTCTGGAATGGGAGTTCCGATCAAGAGGACTGGGCTGCATATAAAGTGTATGCGCCCGTCAAAGTAATGTCGATGCTGATTCTGTTTTCCGCAGAGAAGGTATTCAAATGGAAAAAGAACGTCATGTATATCCCCGGAAAGCCTGATGAACAAGTTCCGCCGGAAGGCCAGCGTGCTCTGATCTACACTCCTGATCATCGTGCGCTTTTTTGGGAGGTCAGGGAACCAATTCGAGATAACATTTATGAGATCCAATGGGGGTGGTGATCCTAATTGAGTAGATCTACGGCTTCGCGCTATCTACCGGCGGCAGGAATCTAAGGTGAGCGTATTACACAAAAACAATACTGGGAACTACCAAAACGCATGCTCTCCCCTTGTCACAACTAGTATTTCACACGATTTATGTTCCGAAAAGTCTATGGGAGTGCCTTTCAACATCAGCTCATACGCGCTCCTCATGCATCTGGTGGCCCATGTCTGCGGGCTTCAGGTCGGCGAGTTTGTGTACACCCTGGGTGACTATCACATTTATCAAAATCACCTCGAGCAGGTAAACGAACTGCTTTCGCGAGAGCCGCTTCCTTTGCCACAGTTGAAGATCGTCGAGAGCGAGGAATTGCGCGGGTTTGAGGGCCTGCTCAGGATGCGTTACGACCACATGCAGTTAGTCGGTTATCAATCACATGGAAAGATCGCGGCGCCGGTTGCGGTGTAGGCGCCGCCGTGCGTTTCCCAAATGCTTCACCTCTCAATGAAATCAGCCCGATGGTACGAGGAGAGCTGATTGAGCGGACTAATTAATAGGACCACCAACCCCTCACACTTTGCCGATGAAAAGGACAAATTTTCGATCATTTGAAATTGAGGGTTGTCCGCAATTCACGCCGGCCTCGCACCTGCTGACGTTGACCCAGTCTTTTTCCTTGCGTTTCAGGAAGGCGTCAGTGGCCTTAAGTTCGACGTTGTTTCGCTTCTTGGTAACCAATCTAATTTCCAGCTTCGTGTTACCACCATCATATTCACGATCCCAGTTGCGCAAGTGTGACACCAGGTCCCTGTCTTCGCTTCCGCCGCCGTGAGTGAGACTGGTTACTTTCCCATCGGTTAGGGCAAGAATACCCACGCTGGGACAACTGTCGTTGTCGACGTCGGAGAGAATCAGAACCTGATCCGGCGCCTCCTGGTCTACACCAACCAATTTCTTAATTCCGGGAATGGTAAAGAGCTCCTCACTTGTTCCATTCTCGACATCTATCTTGACAACCTTGTCGCCGGAAAGCGCCAAGATGGCTTTATCGCCAGGCAGGAAGATGGGCGATCGAAAAGTCCCCTGCTTCACTGCGGAACCGATCCTCGAGGTGACATTGTAGATATAAATGTCTCCGTCCTTAACCTCGCTATCATCGCCTCTTTGATTTCCAGGAGATGCAGACACTCCAAAAAATTTCACTACCCTACTCCAGAAACTTTGGGTCTTCTGCGGAGGCGGCGGCACTGTCAGCGAAACTGACACGAGAAGCAGTGGCATAAGAAGGCGAAGAGTGATCATGGCGTGGGTACCTCCGGGCAAGTAATTTCTGAACCGGAGGTGGGGTTGGGTGAAACTATTCCGATGGGAAAAAGCTTCATACCCTCCGGGATGCCAAACCGCGGATTTTGTGAGGAATTCAGTTGGTTCAGCCTTTTTTCAATAAATTTGCGAAGCTCTATGAAGTCTATCGTTCCGTCCGGATCTTCACCGACGAAGGTTTGTTCAGCCTTGCCACCGAGTCCTTCAATCACGGCCTTGGTGAAGGCCCCGTTTTCCCAATCGGGGTTTTCATTAGCCTTTTCATCGGATCCGGATGCGCCGAAAAACAATAGGCCGTTAGCTGCGTGTTTGGCCATGAAGTCTTTCGGACTGGCTGCGCCCGCTCGACAGGTGTCAACAAATAAGAGAATAGGACCGTGGCCAGAATTGACGCCACGCTCCAGGAGTCGAGTAAGAATCAAATCCCACTCCGGGCTGTTAATTGCAGGGTCCTCGTCCGGGACCTGGTTCTGGAGGTAGAAATAATATTGCGGGATCGTTTCTCCGAAAATTCCTCCGTGTCCTGAGAACAGCACCACCCTGACATCGTTTTCCTTGACGGCATTTTGATTCAACCATTTTATGTCTCTGAGAAGATTTGCTCGCGTCACCTGCTCATTAGAAAGGACGCGCGCTTTGACTTCTTTGAAAACGGTGCTGTTGTTCAGACGACAAAGCAGCTTGGCAACATCGTGAGCATCCTTGTCGGCAAACCGGAGCCCTGGGTGAAGGTTCTTGTAACCCTTAATACCAACCCCGAGAAAAATCAGGTTCGGGAGTTTTGCTCTCGGATCCCGAAACCTGATCTTCCGCATCTGCGGCTGAGATTCCACTCCATCGCTAATGGCGACCGCAGTTATCGTGTAGTCGCCTTCCTTTTCAAGCGGAACCTGAACGGGTGACGGGACCCCGGGCTGGACGTTTTGCTTGTGTACTTCTTCGCCGTCGACAAGAATTTTTACCTTAATGTTTGTGCCTGTCGTCGTTTGTGGAACCAGAACTTTTAGCAGGACAGTGTCCACCGATACCTCGATCGGATTGGCCGACTCTTCCGGTTCAACTATTTTGACTTCCGGAGCGTCGGGGGGTTGGTTGACTGCAAAACCGCCCTCGTCTTTGCGCGCTGCGCCACTCCGTGACGGAGCGGCCGGATGATGGCGGAATTGGGCAAGATAAGATCCGGACAGAGAGCCACTTCCTTGGTGAGAGTTGCGAGAACGCTGCGGGACGTTTTCTTTTCTATCGCAAGGGGAGACACCTTTGACTTCAGGCTTATTAACCTCTGTTTCCCCAGGCGCCGTTTTATAACAGATGGTCCTTTTCTGTGGAGTGGAAATGGCATCCTTATTCGAAGCCTCCACCAACAGAGTGTTTGCTTCCGGTTTGAGCGCGACCATCATTTCCATTTCAACTTTGCGAGACTGGCTTTCGTCGGCAAGTCCGTTGTAGGAACCTTTTTGAAATCCGTTTAGTGACACACTTACGTTTGTAATAGGCAGGTTGGCCGACGTCACCAGGATTTTGACTTTGAGAAATCGTCGAGTGACAGTTTCATTATCGGATGGAACGATGATTTGAATTTGCGGAGGTAGAGCCTCCACCATATCCTGCGGACTATATACGGCATTAGCAGCATTACTGGATCCCATAGTTTGGAACCCAGGTCGCACCCGGGTTGCCTGTTCCAGCGCAATTTGGATGTCGCCGGTTCCGAGATATTCAGAAACGACATCGGGACGATAGAAGATTTTCTGAAACTGCGACGCGGTAAAATACTGTTGCCCGTAACCCGCTTGCTCAACTTGCCAACCGAAGTATCGATCGCCGTTGAGGCTGGAAGTGTAGTAACCCTGTGGCGTCCAGGCGACCCATTCTGAATCCGTCGCGACGAAAATGCTCAGCAGGTATCGTTCAGATTTTATGTCCCAGATTTTGATCGTTTGATCGCTGGAGCCGGAAACCACGAACCTGCCGTCCGGCGAAACCGCTACAGCCCAGACGTCGTTGGTGTGACCAAAGAACTGACGAATCGGCTTGCCTGGGTTTCTTGTCTCGTAAATGGCAAGGTAGCCGCCTTCCCCACCGCTGACTATGTATTGGCCATCGGGAGTAAAGGTGAACGACTGGTGAGTGCGCCCGGTGGCGAGTTCTCGTTTAATGGACTGGACCGGCTTTCCGTTCTTGAATAATTGCAACTCGTTTAAGCGCACCGGCTCGTCGACAAACGCATTGGGACCAACTTTGCGGCGAAGCATTTGCCCGTATCTGGTTTTGATCTCGCCCTCAGCACTCTTGTCGATCGCTGAATAGTAGCCCTTCTCATTCTCAAGTTTGCCACCCAGTAAGACACGATAAGTAGGACCCTGAAATGCAGCCTTGTTTGGCAGTGTTGACGCTGAGGGTTTGAGATGGATAACCGTTTGAAGGGGTCCGTAACGGTTGGGCTCGTTGGAGATATGTTGCGTACCAAAGGCTATCGAATTGCCGTCCCTGGCAAAACCGACACTCCAAATAGTCCTTCCCTTTCCCGATAACAATTCATTCGTTACCGGTTTTTCTTTATCAGCGTTCCAAAGCCAAATCTCTCCATTAAACCCTCCGGTGCTGGCCACTGTGGCTTCGCGGGTCGGAGAAAATGCCACGGCATACACTTTGTCGTCGCCCTTCTTGAACGACTGGATCTCCTGGCCCTCAGGAAGGGCAAGAATCTTAGCAGTGCCATCTTCAAGGCCAACAAGAATACGCAGGCTGTCCTTATCGAGACCGCTGTCCATGCTTGTGATACCGCTGGGCAGGTTGGCCAGCTCTTTGAGAGGGTTCCCTTCCACATCCCAGAGGTAGATTTTTCGATCCAGCGATCCGGTCACTATGAAGCGATTGTCAGCGGAGAAGGCCACCCCGAAAACTCCGTCAACATGCCGGTTCAGGGATTTGCGCCGAGGCGTCTCACCCGCAAGATTCCAGAGCAAGACGGTCGTGTCTGTACCGCCGGAGACTAACCGCCGACCATCGGGTGAGAAGGCGAGACAAGTGACGGCCTCGCTATGCCCTTGTAAGTTAGCCGAAGCCTCCCAGCCCTTACCGCCCAATTTCCAAAGACGAACTGGACCAGCCTTATCGGCTGAACGATCGTCGCCCTCGGTATAAGCGGAGCCTGATGCGAGAGTATTTCCGTCCGGGGAGAAGGCCATGGAAATTATCCTGGCTCGATGCCCCGGTAGTTCCTGAACGCGCCGGCCGGTGATGAAGTCGTAAATATGAATTGCAAATCTTGCTTCCGGCGTCCCTCCCGGAAACTTGCCGCCCACCGCCAGAAACTTGTTGTCCGGAGACAGAGCTAGACTGGAGATCCGGCAATCAGCGCAAACTCCAACCTTGTCGCGAATGGTTCGTTCAGTTTGTCCCGTTTGTACGTTCCAAATCCTAACTACCTTGTCATCTCCGACTGAGACCAGCTTGTTCCCATCCCTCGTGAAGATTAGCTTTTGGATAAATCTTGTATTTCCGCCGGAGTCGATTATGAGGGATGGATCAATCCCATAAAGGATTCCGGTGAATGACAGAAAACAAAAAAGCATTGGTAGTGATCGGCGCAACATAAAATCAACTCCGTGGGTATTGGCAAACATAAGAGGTAGTTCTAGCGACCACATTGGCGGTAGGGCTGGTGAACGCGCGTGAAAACCAGCGCACCGCAGTGAGTTTCTTAAACGGGAATCTTTCAACTCTCCATTAGCGAGAAAGTTTGAACAACGGGATTCGTTTCGAAGGCACCTGAATGGACGGCAACTGTTTACCTCCGGTCAACTGCTCAACTCGCAACCGCATCCAGGATTGCAACTCATGAGTATCGACTATGCCGTCTTTAGCAATGATATCGGCTTTGCCTTCGAGCCCTTCCAGGAGCGCCGTGGTAAAGGCGGAATGGGACCAGCTCGGCTCTGGTAAGACCGTAATGCCATCGCCGGAAGCGAAGTAATTGCTGAACGCACTTTCGCCCCCCTTGGAAAATCTTTCGAGCGAATATCTTCCGCCTCCCTCGGCCCAGTCGGTGTTGGCAAATATGATGGTACTGCCCGTGCCGGAATCGAGTATTTGCCAAAACGAGTTCAACTTCACATTGCCTATAGCAAGATCCGTTTTTGGTTCAAATTGTGACGTTAGAAAATAAGCAGCGTTATCAAGGTAATCTGTGGCCAGGCTGCCACTCAGAAAAAGCACGCGCACGTCGTCCGATGATTGAGTTGATCCACTGAGCCATTTGAGTGCTTCAAGTATTCCCTGCCTGGTCGCATCGTCATCAAGGAGCAGTTTTGTCTCGACGTTAGCGAAGATACCGCCCGCCGCCTGGGTGCGCATCATTTTGGCAAACGCCTGTGCGTCAGCACGCGCAAACTTTGCACTCAAACGCGGGCCGCTGGCTTTAGAAACTCCGATCGCCAGCACACGAAGGTTTGGCTTGGTTTGAGAGTTGAGTTCGTAAACAATCTCCCTCATCTCCGGCTTTGAAGACGCTTTTTCGTTTTCAGCCACAATCGAAATCGGATTCGCGCCAGGCTGCAGGCGAATCATTACATCAAGGATATATCGGGAGCGCTCATGAAAAGAGCCATCGATCTTCACCTTATGGAGTACCGCGCCGTTGCGCATCACGGTTAACCCTACAAGCGGAATCGGCGACCGCACGAGCACGCGCAGCCGAGCGTCTTCACTCTCTGTTTTTGTCGACAGCTCCGCCGGCTCAAGGACAGTAATATCGGGAAGAGAGATATCCGTCTGTGAATTCAGACCAGTCGCCGCCACGACAACTTCGTTAGGCGCGAGACCTTCCGCCTCGACCGGCCAAAGGATTCCACTCATCGAGATGCCGGTACATATGCAGAGTAGAATTAAGCGAAGTATCACAGTTCTCTTCATGTGAACCATCCTATTTGGAAAAAATAAGTCTTATGATCTGATCATATTCAAGGATCGTGGTTCGCGTTAGTTCCTTTTGTTGCACGCTGACGAGCTTTCTTCCCAGCGGACCCGGAGTCTCGATTGGGGGCGGTGAGCTCGGAGCCGGGGAACTTGTTGCGATTGGTGAAGAAGTAGCGCTTTCCGTGGCGACCGGCGCTGGCGTGCTTGTCGCAGAAGGCGATGACGTAGCTGACGAACTGGGTGGCGTTTGTGTTTGCGCTGGCGAGGGCGACGCTGCGCCACTCGGTTGGCCACCGGCACTCTGTGAATTTTCCGCGTTCGCGGTCTTAGCGTCCGGCACACCCTCCTGAACAAGATATGTGAATGTGTTCGTTCCTTCCCAAACCAGCCACGCCTTTTGCCCCGCTTGCAGCGGCACCCGATCACCCAGATCCGGTACCCTTGCCAGGTAACGGTCCTGAATGTAAACGCCATAATTAATGGGAAGAAATAGAAATTGAACTATAACCAGAAATAGCAGGAGCGTATTTGCGCATTTTGAGATGGCAGTCTGCGATGTGCGACTGGAAGCGTATGCCCAGATCGAACTGGTAAGGATGGTTCCTCCAACCAGGGCCATGAAAAAAAAGTAGAGCACTTCACCGTCGGCCAGGAGTAGTTGTTCGAGCCCGAGTTCCGTTTTGTAGAGGCTCTCCGCGAGCAGCACATTGGAGAAGAAAAAACACTGCCTCATTACTATCTGGATCATCAGGGTCGAGATAATGATGCCTACGATGGCACTCACGGTAGGGGAACAAAACCAGTTCTTCATCCGGGTCAGGGTCGGGACTGTGTCATCCGTCTTTTTCTTCCGAACTCGGTTCGTTACCTTGTAAAGGCTCGCCAGGATTCCGGCAGGCAGTAATGCTATCAGCACCAGCACAGGCACAGTCGAAACGAGATAAACCATGAACTTTGCGCCGGCGAAGAAATATCTTTCATCAAGCACGGCGAGGTCCGTGCCAACGCCGAGCACGGTGAGATAATACCGGGTCGAGAGATAACCCAGCAGATATAGCAGAAAACTTCCCAGCGCAATGAAGGTCGTCCAGCCTCCGAGGAGCTGTTTTAGTTTTTCGCCGATTTCTTCCAAAAAATCAGGCATGGCAAAAAATGGACTCTCGAGTTCGGGACTGCGGATTGGGACAAGACTACTGGGTTGCCGCTTTGCGTGGAGGCAAATTGAGATTCCCAACCCGAGAGGTGTCAAGCATGGTTGATGGGAGGTGGTAGCTCCCCAGGATCAATCAATGTTCGCCCTCAGCCTATGATCATGTTCATCTACTGTCAATGACAATTTTGGGCTTTTCATTTCAAAACATGGGTTCCCGGCTCTTCCGGTAACAAATTGGTTTATGCCTTTGCGGAATCGGTCCTTGCGTGTTAGATACCATCCAGGGGTTGCCAAATATGATCATAGGAATTGTCGCAGTGGATAAAAATGGCGCGATTGGCAAGGGTGGAAAGCTGCCGTGGCATTACTCTGCCGACATGAAGTTCTTCAAGGAAACGACGATCGGCCATGCATGCGTCATGGGATACAAGACCTGGTTGACGCTGAAACGGCCGCTGCCTAATCGTCTGAATATTGTTTTGAGCCGGCAGTCGGAAATTGAGCCGCAGGAATCTGTGATCTTGTTGCGGGATGTCGAATCGGTTCTAGCAGCGGCCAGGGAATTGAAAGGCGACCTTTTCGTGATTGGCGGCGAGCAGATTTATCGCGCGTTTCTTCCGCACATGGATCGATGGCTGGTGACTGAGGTGCCCTTGACGGTTGAAGGCGCGGATACCTTCGTGCCTGCCGATTACCTTGAAGGTTTTACCAGCACCGGCATTCAGAAACTTGAGGAGAAGTTGATCGTTCGCACTTACGAACGCGCCGCATCCAGCGATTAACTCAACGGGCCGGTTATCCCCAGTTTCAAATCGAGCACATCATGGCGCGTGATGATCCCCACGATGCGTCCATACTCTTCAACCAATACAGCGGGACTTGATTGCAGTCGTTTGGTAACCGCCTGAGCGCTGGCGTCAACGTCCACTGTAGGAAAGCTCGCCTCCATCACTTCGCTCACTGATGCATCGAGCAATTGACGATCGCGCACCACTTTAGCCAACACGCGATTTTCACTAAGCGAGCCGACCGGCCTTCCCTCTTCGAGCACCGGAATTTGCGTCAGGCCCAGATCATTCATCTTCGCCAGCGCCGCGCTCACCTTATCGTTGGGCGCGACCGAGACCAGCGAGTCGGGAGCATTCAGTCCCTTCGTGTCGCTGATCAAACCGGCCGTCATCTTTTGCGGCTCTAGCAGTCGCTTCTCTTTCAACCATTCGTCGGAATGATGCTTCGTCAGGTAATGTTCGCCCGTGTCGCAAATGATGAACACGACTACTGCGTTTTCATCCAAATCCTTGGCCACTCGCAATGCTGCCGCCAGATTGGTGCCGCTTGAGCCGCCGCAAAAAATCCCTTCAGTGCGGCCGAGTTGACGCGACATTTCAAACGATTCGCCGTCCGTCACATTAATAACTTCATCCACATATTTGATGTGCACGTTAGGCGGCACAACTTCCTGTCCAATTCCTTCCACGAGATAGGGTGTCGTCTCAACTAGTTTCCCGGTCTCTTTGAAAGTCTTGAAAATCGAACCATACGGGATCCGCCCCCACCACCTTTATTTTCGGGTTCTGCTCTTTCAAGAATCGGCCGGTGCCTGAAATAGTTCCACCCGTTCCGATGCCCGCCACGAAATGTGTAATCTTGCCTTCAGTCTGTTCCCAAATCTCCGGGCCAGTAGTGCGGTAATGAGCCTCAGGATTTGCCGGATGGGAATACTGATCGGGGTAGAAAGAATTTGGAGTTTCTTTGGCGATTCTTTGAGCCGTCGAAACGTAGTGATCAGGAGTCCCTGGTTTTGCCGAAACGGGAGTAATAACTACATCCGCTCCCAGGGCTTTCAGATATCGCGATTTCTCCACTGAAGCTTTATCAGTCATCACGAAAATGCATTTGTAACCCTTGACCGCGGCAGCCAGGGCGAGCCCGATGCCTGTATTACCGGAGGTGGCTTCAACAATCGTCCCGCCCGGTTTCAGTTTTCCCTCGCGCTCAGCCGCTTCGATCATCGATATGCCGATGCGATCTTTCACTGAATAACCGGGATTCAGGTTCTCCATTTTCGCCAGCACCGTGGCTTTAAGACCGCGGCTCATCCGGTTGAGCTTCACCAGGGGTGTTCGCCCGATTAATCCCAGCACATTATCGTAGTAGTGCATTAACGTCTCCGAAACTCTCTAACTTAAGTGGAAATTGATTGGTCTATTTTTAACAGAACTTAACTTCCCGCGCTATTTGGAAAGCACTTCCTCGCAAAGTTTTTTCGCAATCAGTTCGCCCGCCGCGCGGTGGCCCACCGGGTTCCAGTGACCGTTGCCTATGTTTGCGCCGAAACCATGTAGAAACGAGTTGTTGCCCTCGGCCAGCCGCTGCAGATCTGGCGCCAACGTGATCACCGGAATTGACTCGCGACCGCAGAATGTCTTGATGCGATTATCAGGATAAAAAATGTCAACGATGCCAAGCCTTTTCATAAACGCCTCTCGCACCTGAGGGTTTGGCACAACCTGGACGCCATTGCTGAGGGTCACTACGACGAACTGCGCGCCTCGAGTCCTGACTTCATCCCGCATCGTCGCAATCAACCCCTCAGTAACGCGCCAGGCTTCATTCCATTCCACATTTCCGGGTTCAAGATAAATTAGATTATCGACGCCAAGTTCATCGGCGCGGGAAAGTAGTTCCTCCGTTTGTGCCGGCTGGCCCTGCGGCGTTGGCGGTGTTGTTACGGGCTTTGTGTTCCTGTTCTCGGACTTCTGTGCCCGCCACGAAGCCGTGCGAATCTTTAGAGCGTGATGCCCCTCGATTGTCGCTTGAACTAAACGCGAATGATCACGAAACCAGCGTCCAAACCTGCTGATCATTTTCTGCCGCCAGGCAAAAGCTCGCGACTCTTTGAACGATTCGTCGAGCACTAGACTATTCTGCTGGTAGACGAAGTATGGAATCTCATCAGTCTTTTTGAGTGCGCGCGAATTGTCCGCGATATCGTTGTTCGTCGTCACGGCCAACATCACGACATCAGGCGAGTATTTCCAAACTTCTTGACGGAGCGTCAACAACTCCTGAGCGGTGCCATATCCGGAGACCCCAAAATTGATGACTTCCACGCTCTTGCCCCCCAGAGCACCACATTCCTGTAGCCGTTTTTCCATCACCGACCAAAACGCTTCGTGTTCCGGCACGGACAGAGCTTCGGGATAAGAGTCACCAAGCACTGCTATGCGAATCGTGTTGGGAGGCTTGGCAATTGGATGTTCGCGATCTCTGAGGCCATCGCTGTTGACGCGAATGTATGCCTCTCCCTCCTTGCGATACCAGCCTTCAGCTCCCGGCCGCAGAGCGTAGCCGCGCACTTGATCGAGGACGTAAAACTCCGGATACGAATATCCGACGATACGGAGTGCTATTTCGGCAACCATCGCTCCAAAGAGAAAACCGAACAGCACCAGAGCCAGCTTCGCAAGGATTCGCCGGGATCGCTTTTCTTTTGGTCTCATCGCGATTCGCTTTGGTAGCCCGCTCGTCACTGTAAGTCAGGCGAGATCAGGCTTCGACTGAAAAGCAATTACCTTAAGCGAATGGCTCTGTTTTTGTCCAAAGCGTTCCAGTTTGGTTTGGAGCGGGCAGGCAAAAATTTTGAGGCCCGGATGTGCTCTCCCCTTCACATCCGGGCCTCTATCAAGGTCGCCGTTTTTACACAGCCACCAAGCTCAATTTTTCTCCGCTGCGTGCGGACCGATCGTCAGGTTAGTAACGACGGTTCTTATCGCGGACCTTGTAGGTGTAGATAGCCGCTCCGGCCCCACCTGTAATCGCGCCGATGATCGCGCCCTTCTTGCCGCCAATCAGACCGCCGATTACTGCACCACCAGCTGCGCCCCCCGCAGTGGTGATCTTGTCACGGTGCTTTTCCCACACTGAACGGTCGCGACCATAACGGTAGTCGTAGTTCTGATCGTAATAAACGTTGTTCCGGTTGATGCGTTGAGCGCGACGTTCGCTGCGCCGATCATATCGGCCGTCGTAGCGGTTGCCGTAATACGTTTGGCTATAGCTTCGACTTCGTGTCTGCGCCGCCGCTGGCAGCGCCATCATTGCAAGTATCGTAAGACTGATAATAGTGGCGATAAGTTTCTTCATTGCTAGCCTCCGTCGTCCCTTTTGGCAACGGGTATGCCACGACTGCTCGTGAAGGGATTAGTCGCAATTCTGAAGCGTTTTCTCCTTTTGAAACTTTGTTTACGAACCTGCTCGGAACACAGCCGAACGATACCGTGTGAAGTTAACGGCACAACTTACCTTTTGGGATACGCGCGATCTGGATACTACGCAACAGGCGCAGCGCGTTGGTTAGGAGCGGAGATTAGGACTGATAAGGGGGATTTGTTGGGTATCAGAAAACCTGATGATCACAATCGTCTGGAGGGAAAGCAATCAAGCGAACAATCGCGTAAGGAGGATGAGGAAATAGCTCTCGTGCGGACTCAATGAGGCTCAGCGCGCTGCTGGTAAGCAGTAACGGCTTCAATCGCGCCTTCGTGCATTCGCTCAGGGCGAACGTAGAGCCAGTGCTTTTCAAACTCTGCGTCACTGAGCGACGGCTCGACTGCCCGCTCCTTCGCCTTGAGCCACTCCTCAGCCCACTTGCGCAAAGTTGAGTCGTTATTCAGGGCTGACCTCGCCGCATGCATATTGACCGGAGCACTCATGAATTCCTGTCCTTTGCTGAGAGATTACACAACTTACCCACGCTTCTTCGCTGGCTTCGGCAAGAAGCCCCGCAGCTTGAGGGGATCCTTTGACGTCGAAGGGTTCTGGTCCTGATTTGGCTTCACTCGTTCCTGCCGGTCCTTTTCAATCGATTCTTTCAATCGCTTCTTCGCGCGCTTATTCATCTTGTTCATGACCGGGATTATACAGCAGAAGAAAGTTGGACGCGTATTCGGGACGCCATTGCGACAACGAAATCGTGCCGCATATCTGCCCTGCTGTCACATACTGGTTGACCGATCCATATCGTGTGGTCTAAAACGAATCTAGATCTATAACCGCCTCTCCGATATTTCATCGTGGAGTACGATTTTATGAATGACACGTCAATCAAGCGCCAGCCTCTTAAGGACAAACGACGCTTTGCTCTCTTCACGTTCATGGTTGGTCTCGTGCTATCGCTGCCGAGTTTCGTCGTTTTTGCAGTCTCACAAAAGCGGCGTCCGGAAGCGAAGCCTTCGTTCAGTTACAACAAAGCAGCGGCAGTCGACTTCAAAGAGGAATCGGTAACGCAAAAGGAAGGTGTCCTCGTTCGCGATGTCAGTTACACAGCCTATACAAAGGACAGGCGGATCCGGGCCTATGTGGTCAGGCCGATTGGAAAGGGTCCTTTCGCTGGCGTTCTCTTCTTTCACTGGCTGGGCGAGCCAAATGGCGATCGGAATGAATTTCTGAATGAAGCAATTGAGCTGGCCAAGCGCGGCACTGTCTCGCTGCTAATTCAAGGTCATTTCCCATGGAAGATTCAGCCGACGAATGGAGAAACTGATCGCCGGCGGGTGATAGACGAAACTATTGAAGTGCGCCGCGCTCTCGATCTCTTGTTGCTCCAACACGGCGTCGACCGCAAACGCGTTGGCTTTGTCGGCCACGACTACGGAGCGATGTATGGTTCCATTCTTTCAGGTATCGACAAGCGCGTGAGGACATACGTGTTCGTGGCGGGCATGGGAAATTTTGCTGAATGGTCACTCAAGTATTGGAAGGGACCGTCAGCAAATGGAGCGGATACTTACATGAGGTTGATGGATCCCGTCGACCCAATTAACTACGTGAGTCGAGCAGCACCCGCGAGTCTGATGTTTCAGTTTTCTAATGCTGACAAATACATTTCGAGAACAACTGCTGACGCGTACTACGGTGCGGCAAGCCGTCCGAAGCAAGTCCGCTGGTATGAAACGGACCACGCAATGAATACCGACGAGGTCCGAAAGGATCGAAGCGACTGGTTAACGCGGCAACTTCGCTTATCGAAAAAATCGCGGTGAGGTGTGGCATTGCTAACTACTAGATTTCTCCGGAGCGCGCTCACGCTGTCTGTATTTTCGTTCCTTCTCTGCGCTTGCGACTCTGTTAGGACCACGCCGGACGCTCCATCTTCTGCGAGCACTGGCGACAAAGTCGCTGTGCTTCCAAAAGACGCAAGGGCCTGCTCGGCCGATTCGCTTCGGAAACAATTTGAAGAAATCGCGGCTGTAACTAAAGGCCCAGTCGGCGCCGCGGCAATGCTGGTCGAAACTGGAGAAGTAGTTCTCCTGAATGGCAAGCAGCCGTTTCCGATGCAAAGCGTCTACAAACTCCCGATTGCCATGACAGTGCTCGATCAAGTGGATAAGACAATCTTGAAACTTGATCAGAAGGTGAAAGTTGAGCCCGCTGACCTTGTGCCTGAGGGCCTGCGTAGTCCCTTACGCGATAAACATCCGCGCGGAGTGGAACTGAGCGTGCTCGAGTTGATCGAGTACATGATGGTCGACAGCGACGGGACCGCGAGCGATGTTCTCTTGAAATCGATCGGTGGACCTGAAATAGCCACGAAGTATCTTCGCGACCTGGGTGTGACGGGAATCGTTGTGGCTACATCAGAAAAGGAGATGTCCGAAAACGATGAGGTGCAATATCGCAACTCGTCCACACCGGAATCGATGGTCCTTCTGTTGAAAATGCTGAGTCAGGGGCGCGGCCTTTCGGCGCCACACCGGAAATTGCTTCTGGACCTCATGATCAAGACGCCAACCTTTCCAGGACGGCTAAAGGGTTCATTGCCGGCAGGCACAATCGTCGCGCACAAGACTGGATCATCCGGAACAAAAAATGGATTAACCAGAGCGACAAACGACGTCGGCCTGATCACCTTGCCCAATGGCAAAGATTTGGCGGTCGCAGTTTTCGTTTCAAATACAGAGGTGGACAGCGTCACGCGTGAAGCTGTCATTGCCGGAATCGCCCGGGCCGCATGGGACTGCTGGACGAAACCGTCACCGTAGGTGCGCTGCCAATTCAATCGGTTCGGTATGGTAGTGTTCTAATTTGAAAGCCTCACGGTGTTTCCGTGTTACGGTGATTGTCCCGTCTCGCTGGCAAAGTTCTTAATAGACCCCCCACCAAATCGCGTTAGATATTTTTTCAGGAGCGATTCAATTCGCTATACATTCATGGAAGCGAAAAAGACCTGCATAGTATAAAAAGCTCACACTTTGGTTTACCTGAGAGATACGGCGGGGTTTCGGACCTCGCCGCTCATCCACTGGCGTTACCGTTCCTGAGGCGGTGACGCTTTTTTAGTTGGCTGGAGTGAGTCCCAGTGACGCCCTTTTTACCTCCTCACCCTTCCACGACGGTAATAATATCCCTTACGGGAATTCCTATTGAACCGGGCTTTCGCTTCTCGGTTGGCGCCGCCTTTTGCTCTTCATCCGTCGTATTGGACACTACAGTTCGGTTTCGTTTGCATCCAAGAGACTGCAAATCCGTGTACAATACCGCGCAATGATTCAACCCGACACTGCTCTTCTTCCCCACTCCACGCGTTCTGAGGAAACTGCCAACAGCATCAGCCATGGGCTGGGGCTCATGGCCGCGATTGCTGCGGTCCCGATTCTGGTCATCAGTGCGATCAAAGATGGTGATGCATCGTTTGTCGTGGGCGCAAGTGTCTTCGCGGGCTCGATGGTTTTGTTATACCTGGCTTCGACGCTTTATCACTCAGTTAACCATGAGCCTACCAAGCGCATTTTTCGGCTGCTCGATCACAGCGCGATCTTCGTCTTGATCGCAGGCACCTACACGCCGTTCACGCTTGGTGTGTTGCGTGGACCATGGGGCTGGACATTGCTGGCCATGGTTTGGAGCCTGGCCACGATCGGGCTAACGATCAAGGCGATTTACGGTACCCGATACAAGTGGGCCACGCATGATGCTTTACGTGGGAATGGGCTGGCTCGCGTTGATCGCGGCGAAGCCGATTCTCCTTCATGTTCCACTCCCGGGTATTCTGCTGGTGGTGGCGGGTGGTCTTGCTTACACCGGGCGGTCTCGGTTTTTTTGCCGCGCACCGACTGCGTTACCATCATTTCATCTGGCACCTGTTTGTGATTGCCGGGACGACCTGTCACTTCTTTGCCGTGCTGTGGTACGCGAAACCTTGAAAGCGCGTGCACAGCTAGCCCGCCTTAGTATCTTCAAAGCCATTTATGACGGTAGAGACAGTCGCCAGAAACTGATCAGGATTCTTCAGCGCGCTTATTCCGCTGAGCTGGCTGCCGCGTACGCTTATCGAGGCCATTGGCATTCGGTCCGAGACAAGGACGAACGCGCTCGCATTGAACAGATCGAAAATGAGGAATGGCATCATCGCGAGCTGGTCGGCGAGATGTTGCGCGAACTTGGGCAGCGCCCAGAGCGACTCGGCGAGATTCGCGCCACGCATCCTCGGCAGAATCCTGGGTTTGCTTTGCCACTTCACTGGCTGGCTCGCACCAATGTATGGCGCGGGGAGACTTGAGAGCGGCAACATTGTCGAGTATGAGATTGCCGCCGCGTCATGCGCGCGATTGTGGGAAAGAAAACTTCATCGACTGCCTGTTGGGGATGGCGGAAGTGGAGTGGGACCATGAAGAGTATTTTCGCTCGCGGGTGCTACTCCATCCGCTTGGCAAACGGCTCTCAATTTGGCCCCCACCCAGCCCCAAAGAGATGATTCGCGAATCGTTTGTGAGAGAAACGAGCCGAGATCTCAAATCGGCTGGGGCGCCAGCTGACAGACGCAAGAGGTTGTTAGTCCGGTCATACTGGGACCGCGGGCGTCCCCCCCGCAATGAGCGCGCAGCGCGAACAAACTGGCTTTAGTAAGGAGTCTCCTGAACGGCGGTTGCGGGCGGGACGCCCGGCGGTCCCAGTCGAAGAGTCGCTGTTTGTTCTACCGCGTGGTAATATTCACACCTGCAAACCTAAATAGATCAGCTAGTTGAAAGCTCATGCGGAACCAGCAAACCTTAAATCATCGTCCGCTCGATAGCCGGTCAAACCTCTTCGCCGACTAGCCTTCTCGCCCATTCCGCGCCCTTCTGCGGTTCGACTGGAAATCAGTTCATCCGTCGTCCGCCTCACGAGATCGGTTTTCCATTTCAAAGGAGTCAGCATCATGTCAACAACAACCATGGCGCCAGCAAAGAGACCAGAAATCAAGACTGCATTGCCGGGCCCAAAGGGTCAGGAAATTATCGCCGCCGACGCTCAATTCGTTACCCCATCCTATCCGCGTCCTTCCTTTAAGCTGGTTGCTGAACGCGCCCAGGGTGTCTGGGTCGAAGATGTGGACGGCAACATTTTTCTCGATTGCAATGCCGGCGTCGCGGTTTGTTCAACCGGCCATTGCCATCCCGGAAGTGGTTCGCGCAATTCAGGAGCAGGCTGAACAACTAATTCACATGTGCGGAACTGATTACTACTACCGCCACATGCCCGCGCTCGCGAAAAAACTCGACGAAATCGTTCCGGTCCAGCGACCCACGCGAACACATTTCGCCAATAGCGGCACTGAAGCAGTCGAAACTGCGTTGAAACTTGCGATGCACGCCACCGGCCGCGAGAAGTTCATCGCCTTCTTCAATAGTTTTCACGGACGGACGTTGGGTTCGCTTTCGTTGACTTCATCAAGGGCGGCACAGAGGCTTGGATTCAAGCGTCAGGCGCTGGACGTGGTGCACTTGCCTTATCCCAACGAGTTTCGGAATCCATTTAACGATGCAGACTGCGGCGACGGCGGCGCGAGCGCGGGAGCCTTGAATTGGATCGAGCAGCGCCTTTTCAAAACTACAACACCGCCTGAAGAAGTGGCGGGCATCGTGGTCGAAGCCGTGCAGGGCGAGGGCGGTTACGTGCCGGCGCCGCCAGGTTTTCTCAAAGGCTTGCGTCGCATCTGCGATGAACACGGGATCATGTTGATTATTGATGAAGTGCAATCGGGCATGGGCCGAACCGGAAAAATGTTTGCTTCCGACCATTACGACGTCAAAGCCGACATCGTCACTATCGCCAAGGGCATCGGTTCGGGTTTGCCTATCGGCGCCTGCGTGGCGCGCGCAGATTTGATGGACTGGAAACCCGGCGCGCATGCCTCGACCTTTGGCGGAAACCCCGTCTGCATCGCCGCTGCGCTGAAGACGATCGAACTGCTTGAAGGCGGACTGGTGGAGAACTCGGCTAACGTGGGTCAGTATTTGAAATCCGGTCTGAAACGTTTGCAGGAAAAGTATGACTGCATCGGCGACGTCCGCGGGATGGGCATGATGCTCGGCGTGGAGTTTGTCGAAGATCGTGCTTCAAACAAGGCAGCGCCAGAGCTGAGGGATCGCGTCGAGATCGCCTGCTTTGAACGTGGACTAATTATTCTCGGGGCGGGCGCCAACACGATTCGCTGGTCACCGCCGCTTGATACTGACCAAGGAAAACGTAGATGTCGCGCTGGAGATTTTTGACGAAGCAATCGCGGCGTCGATCTAAGGTGGCGGCATACTCCGCTGTCAGATCTGTGGGGTCATTCTGCTGTTGAAATCAGAGAACAGCTGCTTGAGGTCGAATCCCTTGAGGAGCGACTCGATATCTTCGAGTCGCTTCTGGTTGCCCGGCTTACGCTGGTCCACGGTCTTCACCCGGCTGTGGCCCACGCGCTTGACTGCTTCACAATAACTTCAGAAGAGCGCGAAGTCGTCCGGCAAACCGGCTACAGTCACCGAAGATTTATCGCCCTGTTCCAGCAGGCTGTCGGACTAACTCCAAACCTCTACTGTCGCGTTCTCCGGTTTCAACACGGCCTGACTCTGGCTACCGCAAAGCCGTCCAATGCCAGAGTAGATCTGGCAATCACCGCGGGCTACAGTGACCAACCTCACTTCAACCGTGAGTTTCGAGAATTCGCCGGTGTAACCCCAGGGGAATACAACGAAATCTCGCCGTCCTCTTCAAATCACGTCCCCATCAATTAAGCGCGACACTCGATATTTGTGGTCAGCGTCGGAGTGAAGTCAGTACCACCACGCGGTAGCGGGTGGGTCAGCTGATTGCAGTCTGCAGCAGGCAATTACCGATAGATGTTTGCCGTAACATCAATCCGAAATCCGCAATCGGCCCACCCACCCGCTACCGCGTGGTGGTACTGACCTCATTGCCAAACTGCATCCGTATCAGGAGGCTCGTGTGGTCAATTTTGTTCAAGACGGGCAATCCCCAGGGAGTATCGTGCTACGCAGTTGATTGTTGAGAGGAAAAGCACCAATGAAAATACACGAAATGTTTGCCTATCTGTGCGTCGAGAATACCGCCAAGGCAATTGAGTTTTATACGGAGGCGTTTGACGCCAAGGAGAAGTTTCGTCTCACTGAACCGAGCGGAAGAATTGGCCACGCCGAGTTGGACCTCGGTGGTAACACGATAATGTTGTCAGACGAGTTTCCGGAGTGTGGGATCACAGGTCCGAAATCTTTCGGTGGAACCCCGGTCACGATTCACATACACGTTGACGATGCGGATGAAGTGATTCGGCGCGCCGTAAAAGCCGGTGCGGAAATTGAAAGAGAGCCTCAGGACGCTTTCTACGGCGAACGCTCTGGAAGCATTCGCGATCCTTTTGGACACCGGTGGAACATTGGCCACAGCATCGAGCAAGTTGAAACCGACGAGATGCAACGCCGATACACGGAGATGCTGGCGGAGAAGTGATACGAGAAATGATCGGGCGACGGGGCGCCTAGTTCCGGAGCTTGTTGGCAATCTCGCCGATCCGCGCGCGCAAACGATCTTCATCTATAGTGGTGACGCGGCCGTCGCGATAGACTTCCCTGCCCGCTACCACCGTTAGCACAACGTCGCGACCTGACGATGCAAAGATCAAAGCGCTTTCCGGATCGTAGGATGGAATTTGTTGAACGCTCGCCAGTGATACGACGGCGAAGTCTGCTTGAAATCCTTCTTTGAGTTGCCCCACGTCGCTCTGGAGTCCGAGCGCGCGGGCGCCGCCCATCGTGGCAGTTTTCAAGAGTTCGGAAGGCGATAACTGTCCCGCGTCTCTGGCGGCCGAGCGAGCAGTCAACAAGGCAAACCGCGCTTCCTCAAGCAGGTCGCATGTGTTGTTGCTCGCAACGGAATCACTGCCGAGTCCTATCGAAATGCCGGCCTTAAGGAATTTTGCAAACGGCGCCACGCCATGGCCCAGTTTTGCATTTGACTTAGGACAGTGAGCAACGCGCGAATCAGTCTCTCGCAAGGTTTCGATATCCGCATCGTCAACCGTAATGCAATGGGCCAGCAGGGGTCGAGTTTCAAGGATGCCATGCGACTTCAGGTATTGAATCGTGGAGAGCCCGGGCGCTTTCCATTCAATCCCCCGGCGGCTGAGTCCCTCCGCAAAAGGCCCCGAACCGTCGCGCAAAAGTGCGGTTTCCATCGTCGTTTCGGCGGCGTGCATCATCACCGGTATGCGTTCAGTCAGCGCGAAGTCAGCGATGAGTTTGAGCTGAGGTGCGCAGACCGAGTAGGGAGCGTGCGGCGACACGCCACATTTCACCAACGAAGTTTCCAACTCACGAAGGCGTTCAATTTTGCGCTCGAGCTTCGTGAAGTTCTCCGCTGCCAGAAGTGGGTCAGGGCCAAACGA
This sequence comes from Pyrinomonadaceae bacterium, assembly GCA_963724185.1. Taxonomy (GTDB): domain Bacteria; phylum Acidobacteriota; class Blastocatellia; order Pyrinomonadales; family Pyrinomonadaceae; genus PSRF01. The sequence continues at coordinate 639,493 of CAVRTN010000005.1, forward strand.
TTCCTGAAAGACAATCCCTCTTAGCCCAACATCGCGCAAGCGCTTTCATACTCTCAGCAGCGGCATCACTGGCATCGGCAACGCAGGTCACACCAGCGCGAGCAGCTTCACACGCCCCCCACGAACTTGAGACGTAGAGATCGTCTTCGGTCATTCGCTCGAGACGGGCCACCGTTAGCTTTTTCAACCACGCGAAAAAGTCGGATTCTTCGTTTTCAAGGAAGCCACGCATCGCGGTGAGCTCAAGATGCGAATGGGAGTTAATTAGACCTGGAACAATTGCAGCTGCACCAAAATCTTTGATAGCGGAACCAGGAAACTGTCGGATCAAAGCGGCGCGCTCGCCCAGGGAAATTATCTGTTCCCCTTCAACAGCTATCGCGCCACCGGCAACGCTTGGCGATGAAACCGGCACGAGCCAATCTGCGGAATATAAGGTGGGCATCAACGGGTGCTTGTCGGGCAACAGATCTTTTTATCGCTCAGGCTTCTGCATTGGCGAGGGCGACGCTGACCCGGAATTCGCGGCGAGCCGGCGGGTGCGACCTTTAAGTTCGTCGTAGCGCTCGAGAATTGAACCGACGTAGGCGCGCGTGGAAGGAATGTCGATCCTGCCCACGAACTCATCTCGCGACAGCACAGACTGTCCTTCGGCGAACCTTGTTCCACTCAGCGGCCCGGCTGGGACCAGCGTTATAGCCGGCGATCATACGCGCCTCTGCATCCGGTATGTCGTGATACTGCTCGCGGATTTTCTCCAGATACCATGAGCCGACCTGAATATTGCGCTCCGGATCTCGCAACAAACGCGCCGGGTCCTGGGCCATCTGTCGCTCCAGTTCAGGGAGTCCGGTTTCAGCAGCCCACTCGCGGCCAACCGCCGGCGTAATTTGCATCAAGCCTATCTCGCCGTCTTGTCCAAGTTTCCAGGGACGAAAATAGGTCTCTTCATAAATAATGCTCCAAACCAGATCCGGATCCAGCCGGTAGACTCCGGCCTGCCTGGCAATCAGGCTGTCGTATCGATGAATCCAATACTGGTTGAAAAAATAAGCGCCCACCGCAAGCATGAGGAGCAGGAGGGCAAGAACGGCAAGACGCTTCATTAATTATGATTGGAACGGCTGCTAGTTTCTACGTTTTAGTTTTGCCCAGAAGTCGGCGGCAGATGATGAAGCATCCACGCCTTCGTAGCGTGAGCGCAGCGCTACTTCATCGAGCACATGGCCTTGCAGCCAAATCTCCGCATCGAGTGTCACGCCAGGCGCCAGCTTATCGCCACGCAATGAGCGTTGGTTCACCAGGATTTCCAGATTCATTCGATCCAGATCAAGATGAATCCAGTATAAATCACTGCCAGAGAGCGGGTTCTTCAAAGGCTTGAAAGCGATGACGCGGCCGGAAAGACTCCAATCGTTTTCGTGTGCCGCGCGCGAAGGGGCGGCCTTGTCCAGCGGCATCCATCTGGCTTTTGCCGGCGCGCTGCGCACTCTCGCTCGATACGCCAGACCACAAAGCCCAACGTGAAGCTCCTGGGCGCCGAAACCACCTGGACCAACCTCAGTCAGGTTTTGCAGTTCAAAAAGGACCTCGGAATCAGTTCCCTCCCGGTAACCGTGGACCACGGCCTCGCCTTCTTCATCATATTCAGTGAGTGCCCATGGACTGATCGTTTGAATGTAACGCGCCCGAAAACCGGGCCGGCAATCTGCGTAGAACACATCTCCGCTGCCTGATTCATAAAGGACCGTCCAGACTTCAAGTCCTTCCCCCAGTTTCCAACAACGCCCGTGGAGCACGGCGCCGCGCCGGGTAACCTGCGTTGGCTCGCCCTGATTGCCGGCTCGCTCAGCAAGATAGTTGAATGCTTTCTCGCTGGGTACTTCCAGGCCGATCGTTTCAAAAGTGGCGTTCATAATTGCGATTTAGTTAAAGATGCTTTCTGATTAGCAGGCTTAAGGCTTCCTATCTGGATTTGCCCGCACGCTTCCTGGGTCGTTCCTGGGCCACGCTCGGTTCGGCTTCCACTTCATCACGTAACGCACGCGTGCGCATCCCCCGGATGATTCTTTCCGGCCCATGTGTTGGCCTTACGCCCGAACGGACCATCTCCGCAAATAAGTCGACGTCGTAGTCCACCTCGCGCGACATCTCCTCGCGAATGGCGTGTAACACTTCAAGAAATTTTGGGCGGCGATACATTTCAGTTCTAATTTCTTACGACAAACTCTGAACTCGCAGCGACTACAAAGTCAACGCGACTTTTCAGTTGCTTCGGAAACAAGAAACTCCGGCGTCACAATCATAGGAACATAAAAACCCGCGGCAGTGTTAAAGAGCCTGATGCGCGCCTGCCGTCTGACATTGGCCAGGTGACCAAAATTCCACGTCACCAGATAGTCGATCTTATGATACGACGCAATGGCGACGTGCAAAGCATCGGCGATGTACTTGCGATGAAATATCCCTCGCGAAATATATCCGTCGGCGAGGATGGACGCTTCTTCCGTCAGCTCCACCTGTTCCAGCGTGGAGATCAAATTCAAGTACGAAGAGCGATGCGGCTCGGCAACGCGCTCGAGCTCGCGCGGCACCAGCGGCGAAATCACCGCACGATAGTCAGGCATCTCATGCTCCCACCAGCGTATGGTCGAGATCACGCCGAAACGGCTCGCCGTTATCCAGGTAAGCGCCGATTACTGAAGTTTCCAGGTAAAGACTTTGCTTCATTTCTGACGAAGTGTTTTCAGTTTACCGATTTTCGAGGTCGCCGGCGTCGCGTGTTCTGGCAGTTTTCGCTATCGGCTCGAGACGAACCAAGCCTCTCTGGAAGTCCAGGGACAACCGATAGTGACGCAAAAAGTTTCCGCCAAGAATTCCGCTCTGCATGAACCCGGACGTTTCGTTTAGCGACTCCAGATCAAGGATCGCAGCGCTTACTTGTTCCCGCACCAGGGTGCCCAGCGACACCTTCGGTAATGAGATTCGCTTTACATCTTCTGATATACCAGCCGCGCCGAAGACGCGCATCCGGGTCGGTTGAATTAAGCTGGCCAAATCTTCCTGTTCCACGAGTTTTTCTGAAACGACCGTGATGCTTGCGCCGGTATCGATTATGAAATTCAACGGGCGATCAACCCCTTCCAGCAGGACCTCGCCACTTAGAAAACCGCTGGAGGTTGTACGCACTGGAATTTCGAGTGCATCCGTTGGCTGCGTGGGAATGGCGGTAGTCTCTTTACGCTCGTCCGGACGCCGCAAGGAGAAAACGCCCTCGCCAAAAACAAAGGAATCCTCCTTACGCGATCCGGAATCGCTGCGTCGCAAAGAAAACATGTTTTCGCCGTAATCAACCAGAGCGATAAACCTGGAGATCACCGCCAGCCCCAGATATCCATCAACCGGATCCTTCTCATCGTAAAAGCGCCGAATGTAGACCGGAACGCGCTCAACTTTTACCTCGCCAATTTCGAGCAACGATAAAAACCCGTAGACTATTTCAAACTTCCCGCCGCCGCCCACCGCGCGCGCCATCCCTCCTCGCGCCACCGCAGGTATACCCAGCCTCTTCGAGGTTTCCTCCGAAATTACAGACATCCCCGATCCGGTGTCGAGCACGAAGCGGAGGGATTCTTTCCCGCCATTTAGCTTGACTTTCAGGATGGGTCGCCCGTCGACAGACTCGAAGGGAATGCTCGTCGCGTTTCCCGAACGCAGTTCATAAAGCGAATTCTGTCTGCCGAGATAACGAAGAAAGTCGATCAGGCCGCGGATACGATTTCTGCGATCAGCATCTGTGCGAGGAGCAATGATGAGGAACCGCTCATAGGATCTGCAGCTTCCTTGTATCGCTCAGATCGCGCGGTTGCCTGGCCGAGATTGAAGACATAATCGGGCTCATCCGAATCGAGATCCACAGCGCGTCGCAAGCCCTCTGATTGACGAGTCAAGCCGATTCTCATAAAAATCGACCATCGCCAGCCCTGCAATGGCGAGCGCTTCGTTATCCTGAAGGCTCAACGCCGTTCGAAACTCTTCAACCGAGTTGCGAAAATCGCCGGACGCGAGTATTGCCGAACCTAACAAAGCGTGCGCCCGTGCTGAAAGTGGTTCTGCCATAATTACTCGAGCCGCATGATCGTAAGCATCCTGAAGATGGCGCTGCTTCAAAAGCGCAAAACTCAATCCGAGCCGGGCCTGATGGTCATGAGCGCTTTTAGCCAGCATCGCGCGATATAGTTTCTCCGCGCCTTCAAAGTCGCCATCATTTAATGAGCGTTCAGCTCGTTGACGGGTTTTTGAATCGCTCTGAGTTGCCGACCAACCAGGTGCGGCAACGCAAACAGAAACGGCAAAGAGCCCGCTCACAACTCCGGCAACGACCCAGCGGCGCGCGTTAATTTTGTATCCGGGAAAGCATGTTAAATCCCTTATTGAATAAGCGTTCGAGCATTACAACCGGGGGAGACGCAAATTCAACTACTTCAAAACTTCGCCCGTTTTCATCGACCAGAGAACCAGATCGAGTTCATCGAAGTCAATCTTAATGTCACGAGCAAACGATCGAAGTTTTTCTTCTATTTCAAGATAACGCGCGCGGCTTGCCGGTGGCTTGGCTGAGTCAATTACCTTCAGATCCTGAAGGCATCTCAGCACGTGTTTATCAAGAATGGCGTAACCGCTAAGGCCAATGTTTCGAAGGTAGTGACTGGCCTCTTTGTAGCCAAGTCCCTTGACCTGTTTTTCCTGCGCCAGCCAATCTCTGCGCTCGATCGGATCTCTGAAACTCCTGAGTTTACGACGCAAAGACATCTCGCAACTCGCGCGCAGATAGTTTCTAGTGACGACGATGTAGCCGGGACGAGCTACTGGAAAACGATGCGCGCCGGCGGCTACCAACGCTTTGGTCATTTCCCCCGCGTCACCTTCAATGAGCAATGGACGAACAGCATCAACTGATTTCAGTCCCATGCGAGCGGAAGCTCCGGCGGTAAAAATGCAGTAGACGAGCTCTTCCCAAAATTGAAGATCGGATCCGCTGCGCCAGAGACGTCGAAACTCATTCAAGCGCGCGCGAATCTCTTTCTTTCGCATCTCATGCGCGGCTCGAATATCCTCTACTGCGACCGGCTGATGGTTACTTCTCACAAGGATTGTCAATGCTCAGATTCTAGGTTTGCACTTTTACGTTGTCAACGCAATTGAAATTCAGGTGTTGGGGTATATGTGGTGTTAGTTCCTGGAACCGAGACGGGGCGATTCGCGCCACACTTTTACCCCACTACCGAAATTCAGGTAGTGCCCTAATTTGAATTTCTTCTCTGCGTAGTCGGCGGTTAATATTGCTGCCAACACACTCACCGCAGAGACGCAGAGCGCGCCGAGTTAACGCAGAGAATTGAAAGTAGATCACTATCGAAATTCAGCAAAGTCAAACTACGGCGAGTAGTTTGCAGAGTGCCTGAACGAGATCTCTTTCGACGTGTAACCGACTCTACATCTCGGATGACCAAAGTAGCATCCAACCGACTCTTCCCCGTCTCTCTCTCCTTCGTTCGTGGTAATATCTCCAGGCTGCCCGTCCATTGGGCAGGTTGAAATTTATATGTCACTCGTAAAAAACATCGGCCGTTTTGGAATCCTTTGCGCCGCTATTCTAGCCACGGGACTGCATGCCGGCGGCATTGCTTCGGCTCAAACCAGTCCCGCGCAACTACCGCCATCGCTCCCGACAAATTCCAGTCAGCAGCTTCCCCCATCATTCCAGTCCACCCCAGCAGACGACACGCAAGCGAATCTGGTTTATGGCTATCAAGGCGTACTTGTAGAAACGTCAGATGGCAAGGTGGTCTCGGCACAGTCTGTCGATCAACCATTCAATCCTGCTTCGGCGATCAAACTAGGCACTGCGCTGGTCGCTCTGCAAAACTTTGGACCGCGCCATCGATTTACCACTGGGTTTTGGACGGATGGTTCTTTGAACAAAGCCACGGGCGAGTTACAGGGAAACCTTTACGTGACGGGGCGCGATCCGTCGTTTCACTTTGAACATGCGGTGATGATCGCGCGCCAGTTGAATCATCTGGGGATTCGCAAGGTTACCGGAAGTCTGATTATTGCACCCGGCTTTACGATGAATTTCGGGGCCTCAGCGCGTAGATCCGGCGAAACGCTTTACGACACGCTGGATTCAACTCTTCGATCTGCAGAAGCCACGCGGGCCTGGACCTATGAACGGGCTACCCTGGGGGATCAGCAGAGTCTCCAAAGTAACCCGAGCGTCGCAGTGATGGGTGAAGTGGGCATTGGCGCGGCCGCTCCCGGCGCGCGCCTGCTCCTTACGCACAACTCGAGCAGGCTCACCGACATTCTCAAGGTCCTGCTTTGCTATTCAAATAATTTCATGGCCGAACGGATTGGTGACAGCCTGGGGGGCACTCAGTCGGTTTCGCAGCAGCTCAGCGTTAGATTAGGGATTCCTGCAGAGGAACTTCAGCTTGCCTCATTGAGCGGCCTTGGCGTGAATCGGGTAACTCCTCGCGCGATGATGAAAGTGCTACGAGGTCTTCGGGCTGAGCTCATGAAGAACAAACTTTCGCCGTCAGACATCATGCCGGTGGCGGGAATCGATCCAGGGACTTTGGAAGATCGTTTCACTGGCCCAGCGTGGCAAGGAAGCGTTATCGCCAAGACCGGCACGTTGATTCGAACTGATGGCGGGGCGAGTTCCCTGGTGGGACAAATGCGCACGGCCCGCGGAGATGTGTTGCTGTTTGTGATCATGAACCAGCGAGGCAGCGTTTTGCGATTCCGACAAAACCAGGACTTGTTGGTCATGCAAATCCAGAATAGTCGCGGCGGACCAAAGGCTTTCAAGTACACGCCGTTGATTCTGCCGATGAAACTAGCGGACACCGAAAGCATCACGGCAGCCACTAGTTCCCCTGAAACGATCAAGGCCTCGGGTCCCTGAAAACAATTGAGGTCTTCATAGAGTATGACGCCCCGTCAATCGTTAGATCGGCGGGGCGCTTTACCGTCCAGCCTGCACGCGCGATGTGCGGCACCGCGCACGAAGGGGACGATTCGGTTGGGCTCGAGTCCTTAAACCTGATGGAGTAAAGTTCGAAAGACCCCCGATGCCCAGATTTCGGCGCTAAGCGCAGGTTGCTATTTGACTGAAGATGTTGGCAGGAAGGGACTGCGCGTTGGTGGGTTGGTCCGTTTGGAGGGACTGCAATTACTACTGGCCAGCGACTTTAGAAAATGCCATTTTCTCGAAAAATGCCTACGACACCTGCAGCATCGCCGGCAATGTCAGTTTTCAAGATACCAATCGCCGGGGTCGATACCCGTTAGAGTTTGGCCGGCGCGCACCGTCACTTTAATCGGCTCATGGGATGGGCACTCGACCGAGAGACCACATTTCACGAATTCCGAATAGTAAGCCTTATAACCTCGGGCGTCATCAACCGGGTCATCACCGTTTACGATAGTCGCAAAGACGTAATAGCTCCCCGCTGGCACCCTGAGTTTATAGGTAAACCTGCGGTCCCTTCGATTGGTGATGCGTTTATCTGTGCAATGAATCCTCCTGGAATCTACGGCTTCCGCACATACAATCATTCTGGGAAAGTTGAAATCGCTGGGATGTGACAACGCGCCGGTGATAATACCCGTTTGTTGTGAGGACACCTGCGGCGGGGCAGGAACGATGCTTACTAACAGCGAGATTATCAGGATACTAAAGAATGCCATCGGTCCTCCGAAGGGGTCTCACGTGTGCCCGCATAACCCAGGATTTAACTCGCGCCGCGCGCGGCCATTAAATTTACATGTGAGGAAGAATCTTGCAAAGAGTGCTATCGAGCCGTCGGGTTGAGTGAGTTGTGCGGGCGGCGCTGAGCCTTAGATCAACCTGCCTTCTCTTTGGCCGACGTTATCAATTCGGTAATCTGTCTGAGCTCCAGTGTTTTGGCGAAGTCAATCACAGTGCCGTCCTTTTTTTCAATTGCGCGAATCACCTTCACTCTTGCGCGGAACGCTTTGGAAACAACCTCTATGAACCTCGACTTGATCCTTTCGATCTCATCCCAGCGACAGACTTCTATTTGGCCCTGACTCTCGTAGGTGAAGCCTTCCTCATAGATGGTTAACTTCACGGTCCTCGTCGCAGACCACTCACGATAATCGCTTACAAAGATGCTGACTAATATGGCTAACAATAAACCCACGGCGCCCATGCAGATGAAATAATTAGAGACCCCATCGGAGCGGCCGCCGGTGCTGCCAGTAATAACGCCGGTGAAGGAATCGAAGATCAAGACGGTGCCCAGAGCGCCAAGAATCAAGAGAGGTGTGCTGAGCACCAATAACAGCCAGAGCCTGAGTTTTGTAGGTCGGTGGACGCTGTGCAACTCGCCAAGATTTGGATGATAGCTTTGCATCTCATCTAGGATAGCGAAGGTGCTCAACTCCAAGTTAACGAAATTTACGAGCCCCGCAGCAGATCAATCAGGAGCCCGAGTAAAATCAGCGTCAGAGATACGCTAACCGCGCCGAAAAGGATTTCAATGAACGCCTTGCCCCGCCCCTCAATTCTCCACCGCTTGTGGGTGCGCTGACGAAAAGCAGACGACAAGAGATAACGCCAACCCGCAAAGGCATCCTCAATCCAACCGAAGATCTCCAGGGCTTCAAGCATATTCCCAAACGCTAATTACAAGGTGGCGCCCTAACGCCTGCCTTCAGTGCGACGCGTGCTCAGCATTCGAGCTGAAGGAAAAAGGCCACTCGAGAAGCGCTCTCAATTGATTGCACCCGTGTCACTACTCCCACGTTTTACGGGAACGGCTTGCTGTTCACGTTGCCGCGGATTGAGCAATTCTGTCGTGCCCTCAGTGATTGACATCCCCAATAGTGGCGGTGGTAGCGAGGTGGTATTAGTCCCGGGAAGAGCCTGCGCATCACTTACCGGCATGACGCGTTGTTCCTCTCGTTTATTCCTGAGTGCGTTATTTAGGCGCGCCCAGGCACACCAGCCGACAAAAAAGTTGAATAGGCTGACAATGCCGACGAGGCCGACCCAAGTCCAAAAGGTCTCGAGACTGACTGAGCCCTTAACGGCGATGGCCACTACTGTCAGTAGGCCAATAAGGATGCTGACCAACGAAAGCATGGTACTCGTAACCACTGACGTATGCCCGGCACTCGTTTCGGCCGCCATTCGCAGCACGTCCAACTCGGTCTGTTCAGCGGTCATCGGTGCGCCACATCTCCGGCAGAATCGAGAGTCGTCCATCGCTTCCGTCCCGCAGGCGGCGCACAACTTGTCAGCCGAACGCATGGTTGCCAGTGCCGTAATCGCGTCCACCTCTCGCGCAACCATTTCCTTGTCGCCCTTAGATAGCCAGGGAGCCTCGCCCCAGAGTCTGAAGAGAGTGGAGACTTTGTAGTCAAAGGTCGCGCGTGTCGAGTGGTCACCGTTAGGTTTGAGCCTGATGACGAGCGTCATCGAATAGTCGAGTACGTCAGCGGATCCATACCATGTCCCCCAGCCTCGAGCGCCACGCCGACCGAGTATCGCCGGGTGGTCTTCAATCACGTCATAGCCAAGTCGTTCGAGTGCAGCGATCAAACGGGCACTGACACTTTCAACACTGCCGACCAGCTGGCGTTTGAGATAAATGTCGGTGCTTTCCGAGCCATAGCCACCACTAACGTCAACTAAATCAGCCATTCTGACTCCTCTTTAAGATTGCTGGATTCACATTCCAGCTCAGAGTACGAGTCGTACCCAAGTCATGTTTCTTTATCCTGACATGCGCTTAGGATCGATACAAATCAAGTAACGAGGCGGCAATCCCCACAGAAAGACGATTACGCCAGTCGTTATTTCTGGACATAACGATGAAGCGCATAACCTGCGTTCACCCGATGAAGCGCATAACCTGCGTTCACCCTCGGCCATCGGCCAGGAGTTCTGCAACCTTTGGCGGCGGCACTAACGCGGACTGTGGCCTCACTCACCAAATTTTGTACCAGGGCTTTTTCAGGCCGGCGGATTTCTGTTCCGGCCCTATGGGAGGCGGGGCGGTCTTGCACCCTTCAATGAACCCAAACACGGCAACGTTATAGCCGACTTCGCCGCCGATGCTCTTTGCGCACTCTGTGACAATGAAAGCAGTTGCCACGGCACCCGCCTGGGCCGCCTCCTCCAGCCCCAAGCCAATTTGGCTGGTTATGCGCATCGCATCTTCCTGCAGCAGTGCCAGCGACTGCACCACCGTAAGCTCCGGTTCTTCGCCCCTCTGCGCAGGCTCCCCTCCGAACTTTTCGTGATCCAGTGAGACGCCGAAGCGTTGTAGAACGGCCGACATAATCTCGACGAGCTGCGGTCCCTTCTCATTAGCCTCATCCGATAGAACCGCCGTACCAGGCTCCACCCCCTCAAGCTTCAAGTTGAACGAGCGGAACAGTAGACTCCCCGCCAGCCGGGCAGTGCTCGCGATGGCAGTTTCCGGATGCACGGCGCGATTTGAGCCGACGCGGCCCGCAACGAGATCAACGATTTCACCTGCGGCCTTGTTTTGGGCTTCCGAGATTTCCACTGTTTCCTCCTTCCGGGATACCTCATGTCATTTCTGAAACACCAAACTTTTCTGACTTCATCTTTAGCAGTTGAAGGAAGACTTGTTAGCCGTCGTCCGATCCATAGCGTCGCCTGACCTCCGTGACCGAACCGGCGACGAGCGTTTCGAGCACCGATCTATCGAGATCAGCAAGCTGCTTGAAGTAGAGGCAACACTTGGTCATCTTGTGCTTGCCAAGCTTGGACAACAAGGATCTTTGCTTCGCTGCTTCAGCGTCCAGGTAGACCACCAGTTCGCGGCCACGGATGGCAAAGGCGGCCAAAGGCGCGTCCCCGGTTCGTCCACTTTCGTAGGTGTACCGGTAGGAGCCATAACCGACCATGCTGGGTCCCCACATTTTTGGTGAGTCCCGGGTGACTTTCTTGAACAGAGCCATCAACTCCCGGCAGTCCGCGCGTTGCTGCGGGTTGGCTCTTGAGGCGATGTACTCCTCGACGCTAGCGTCGGTGGGCTTGGTCTTGTTTTCGGCCATAGATACTCCGTGATTAGCGCGCTCAGCATTCAGGCTGAAGAAACATGGTTATGCCTACCACTCAACTTGCGCGTCTTGGCCGCGAGGAAATTCAGGATCAACCCATTCCAGAAGCACTGTTGGAGGTGCATTTGCATCGTCGTCTGGTAGAGGGTCTTTCGTGATCTTCATTGCAGTCTTCCATTTCCCGTTGACTCTATGAAGTCTTAGAATCTCCGTAAACCACCCATTCCTGGCGTTTATGAGGATTTTGAATCTTAGTGCGTCTTTGTTGGAGGGCAAAGGCAATGTGCGGTTTGCAGTTTGTTGCTGCTGGGCGGACATGGTGCCAATGTTTAGCCGAATGGGGGCTACAGATTCATCCTTTTCATCCTCGTCTCGCATCTGGATATTGACATCGTATACGGGATACTTTCCGTGACTAGTTATCGTCGGTGTAATACGATCAGAGCCCACAATAAACTCAACGTAACAAAAACTATCTCCTCCGGTTACTGATGCAGCAATTGTTTTATTGAGTGCAGTTATCTCTTCACTCTTCTTTCTCAACTCAGTTTCAAATTGCGCTCGCTGACTAGCGGATTGAACCTTATCCTCATTCTGTCGATAAGTGGCGACAAAGGCCCCGATGGCACTCAGGATGGCGCCGAGCAAGATCAAGATCATTGGTACGCTGAGATATTCGGAGATTCGCGACATTTTTACTTCTCAAGAAGCCGCATAACTAAGTGTTACGCGGCGGGTCCGCGGCGCAAGACCGGCTTTGCGGCTATTATGCCGCGCCGCTAACACGGTAGCTAGTTATCCCCGTACCCACTCGAAGTATAGGGAATTCCCCAGGCAATACCGACTTCCGAGACTGCTTAGTCAGGTAGAGATCGGCCCAACAACCCAGCTCTCAATTTGTTAGTAAATGATACGCCTCAACAAGTGAAAAGGAGCGCTGAGCCTCCCACAGCATCAGCGCCCCTATTCTCACAATCTTTGAGGATTGTGGGCGCGCCTGGGTCCTTACCAGTACCGGCGCTTGGCGAGTACGTTCAGCACTCGCCCGGTTGCCGGCATTCTAACCCTGATAGAAGTTGAGTCAACGATTAATTTTGCGTACAACGACCCCCTTCAGAAGCAAATGCGCGTTTTCGGAACGACGGGGACCAGGATAGAAGTCTGTTTTCTATACAGAGCAGGATCGCTTTGTGGCGCAACTTTGATCGTGCGTCCTTCAACGCTAAGAAACGCCACATTCTCTCGGCGCTGGCACCTTAATTGCTACCCGAGGAGTGCCAATCAAAACTAGTAGTTGGACTTTTTATGTTCGGGTGGTCGCTTGTTTGGAACCAAAAAGAACGTCGATGTAAATATCAGCGCGCCTTCGAAATAGAATTTATTCAAGGCTAGCGACGGGTAGTTCCGTCTGCTGACGCATAGCCCGGCCTGCTGAAGGAGGAAACGCAATGAGTTCATTGTCTCCATCCGTAACCTGGCGAAGTTGGTCTGAAAAGTGGGGCAACTGGAGCGTGTGGCGCGTGAGCCTAAATCATGGGAGGGTGTGGCCGGTCGTCGTAAACAAGCAAGTTGTTGGGGGGACACAAGCTTATACAGACGGGGTGGCCCGCCAGACACCGTCGGAACCGACATTCGAAGAACTCCGGCCACAGCAGAAAATTGTGGGTAATGAGTAGATTGCCTGACCAACGATGCCTGATGTCGTTGCGGGGTCAGTGACCACTCAGACTTTAATATCCAGACCAACTGATTGAGGCCGGGCCCAAATGTCGGCCTCTCGGTTTTCATAGCTCAGGTTTTGGCTATGCGGGACCTAAGGTTTTCCCTGATTGACGGATTCGGGGAAGCGGAGCATAGTGTGCGCGATTTACACAGCCCATGACCTCGGCAGCGCACCGGCGCCCTCGCAAATATCTGAAAATGGCTGGATTTGCTCACAAATCAGCTCAAGATCTCGTTTCCGGCGTTACAGTTAGCCAATTCCTATTCACCTGCTCGCAATCATTCAGGAACGGGCCGCAATTGCTCAGGCCCGGGCCGCGGTTGCTCAGGCCCGGGCCGCAATCAGTCGGGCCCTCGCCGGAACCAGCCAGGCCCTCGCCAGAATCACCCAGGCCCTCGCCGGAACCAGCCAGGCCCGGGCCGCAATGGTTCGGGCCAGGGCCGCGAGTAGTGCGGCCCTCCGGCCAACGAATCAGGCCCCACCGCCCCACCGACCTTTGGTCGGGAGGCGCAACAAAGTCTTCGTCGAGCACCGGCGCATTTCCGCGCAATCCATCCCGCATTATCAATTTCCGCACTCAGCCACCCCGGCTGAAATCAACGGCCTCCGGACACTCGCAAGTGCCAGGACCCCCCGGAAGCCTCTCATCAACCTTCACTGATTCGAAAGGAAAAGCCTTATGGCAAATGCAGACTATCTACCCAAAGCCGACAGCGAGCTCCTCGTTTGGTTCAACAGCTTCCAGCTCAAGTTTGCCACCTACGGACCGACGCTGGGTTTTACCGCCGCCGACATCACCAAGGTCAGCGACGACTACAACATGCTGGCCTATCTTGTTTCGTCGTCAGAGCTCAAACGCAACGAGTCGCAGGCGCGCACAAGTTATAAGAACGTCGTGCGGGACGGACCAGCGGGAGTGTTGCAGCCTACCCCGCCCAGTGCCCCGACGCTGGATCCGCCCGAGATCGTCGTCGCGCCCGGCATCATTCCGCGCCTGCGGGCGTTGGTCCAACGCCTCAAGACGCACCCGGCTTATACCGAGAGCATCGGCGCCGATTTAGGAGTTATCGGCGTTGCCACGCTTCCAACGATCGCCGCAAAACCCAACGCGACTGCTACTGCCGAACCCGGCAGTGGGGTGCGTATCGATTGGGTCAAAGGTGGGTTCGATGGAGTCCTGGTTGAGAGCCAACGCGGCGTCGAAACCGCCTGGACCCTGCTGGGGACAGATTTGAAGAGTCCCTACACCGACACTCGCGCGGCGTTGCAGCCAGGGGTGCCGGAGGTGCGGCGTTATCGTTTGCGGTATGTGAAGGATGATCAGCCTACTGGAGAAAACTCCGACACGATGACTGTCACGACGACGCCGTGAAATCTAGCCGCGGATTAAAAGCGGATTCGGTTAACTCCCTTCTCCCTTTGGGAGCAGGGCTGGGGAAGAGGGCATAGAAACGGGAGCGCCTTAAGCCCTCTCCCCCGACCCTCATCCCACAGGGAGAGGGAGAAAAACCGTCACGACGACGCCGTGAAAACCAGCCGCGGATTTACGCGGATGACGCGAATCTGAAACGGAATATTTCTGATCCGCGGTATCTGCGTTAATCCGCGGCCGACTATATTACTTTCCAATTGGCATCACCGCTCCAACAGGAGGCACTTAGGTAATCCTCTTCCGCTGTTGTCACCTTAAGTTACAAATCCTCATCGCTTTTCCACCCCAGAATCTCCATTCGGCCCATTTTCATTGAGAATCCGAGTTGGCATGTATGTTGCCAAACTGGGGTGAGCAAAGGTCCGTAGACCTTGCCAGTTTTCCAAAAGGCGGACGAGCGATGTACATCGACAGATTAGTGATTGGACAAAGATTTAAAGGCGAACGTGGTTTCACCATTATTCAGGTGTTAATTACGGTAACGCTGGTAGCGGTCGTCTCCACCTTTGGGGTTATGGCAATAGGTGCGGCCCGCGCCTCATTCCGGCTCAGCGGTTCTTCGCGCGAATTGGCCGGGTATTTGGAAAAGGCGCGCTCAAATGCAATTCGTCGCAACGATGCCACCAGCGTAACTATTCTGAACGCCACCAGCTACACGGTCACGATGGATTCTGACGGTGACGGCGCAGTCGAGACCCGCACCATCACGCTTCAGGACGGCGTCATTTTTGATAACGGTTCGATTGGAACTTCTGCGGTTTTTGACTGGCGCGGCCGCGTTCCTAACCAACTTGGAATCGTCCTCCGCAATGACCGCGGCGCCAGCAGCAGCATCAATCTTTCAGGCGCGGGCGACGTCACCCTCGACAATGAGATCTTTCAGGACGGGCAGATTGGCGATATCACACTGAACACCGACGCTCCCTCCGGAGTTGCTTCGCCAACGCCTTACGGCAGCCCTGGCGCCACTCCGTATCCGACGGCAACGCCAACCCCAGTGGCATCGCCGACCGCCACGCCGACTCCGCAATCAACACCATACGCCACTCCCACGCCTACGCAACCTACTCCCACACCGACGCCTTTTCCGACTCCAACGCCGACCCCAACACCCGTGCCGACGCCAACTCCGGCGCCTTCGCCAACGCCAATTCCCTGTTCGCTAACCGCGCCTTCGTCACTGACTTTTCCAAAGAACAGCAGCCCGAAGACGTTCTCGATTTCCGTGGCAAATGGAAACGCCAGCGTCATCACCGCCGGAAAGTCAGGAAAATCTCGGGGATAACTCCCGTTAGTACGACTGTAACCGGGGCCGGAACCATTCTCTACACCGTCACATACGGCAACGGAAATGGGTCGGGGACGATAACGCTCACCTCCGTCTGTGGCAACAAGACTATTCCCGTAACGATTAACTAAGTCATGAAGGCTTCAACGACCAAAATGAAAGCAAAGACCATGAATAAGAACGACAAGCGATCGACGAAAAACGGGAACGACGGCCAGCAAGGCTTCACGCTGATCGAAACAGCAGTCTCGATGGTGGTGATGATGGTGGTTGGACTGGGCGCGGCGTCGCTGTTCGTCTTCGCCCTCGGCACAAACAACAGCGCTCGCGATCGGGAATTGTCGATGGCCGTAGCCCAACAGCAAATGGAACGACTGCGCAACACAACGTTCGCCAATCTCGACGCAACGGTTACTTCAACCGGCGGCGCAAACAAGACCGTAACGAGCGGGGATCGGTCCTATTCGGTGGTCACGACTATTGCGAACACCGTGGCCGGAAACGCGACCCAAAAGACCATCACTGTTGAGGTCACGCCCCGGAGCGCAAACACAGGGGGCTTGTCGGCCATTCAACGCGTATTCGGGGGAGTCAGGCTGGTCACCCTACGATCTACAACTCTCCTGGGTCCAAATCGTGGTTAAGCCTCTCGAGCTGTCGCGACATAAACGCATCCATTCTCTTTAAGGAACTAACTCATGTTTGACCCGAAAGCTGCGAAAAAAGATCCCGAGGGCGGGTTCTCATTAGTTGAACTTCTGATCGCCATGTCGATCTCCCTGGTGATCATGGGCGTCGCCAGCACATTGCTGGCAACTTCCTTCAAGATTCGCAGCCGCGAAAACGCCCGCACCGATTCAATCGCGGACGTGCAGCGCGCTTTAAATATCATGGCTCGCGAAATCGCGATCGGAGGCTATGGTTTCGATCCTTCCAGCAACGGCCTGGTGGTTGGAGACTCCGACGCTTCCAGTATCCGCGTGCGCTCGAATCTAAATCGATACAGCGCTGGCTCGATGACGATTGAAAGCGAGAACGAAGACGTTAAGTATTTCGTCGATACGACGAATGGCCAGAACTATCTGGTTCGCTACGACAGGTTCGCCACTGGAGCGCAAGCTACAGTTCTGGCAAACCGAATCGACGACCTGGAAATCATCTATTGGAGTCCGACCAATACGGCGCTCAATGTAGCTGCTGATCCATCTCAAGTGGCTAACGCAATCGGTGTGCGGATCACGGTGGCCGTTGACCTTCCCGCCGTCGGCAGGCCCGAGTTCTCCGGGCTACCAGCCGGCAACCGTCATGCGACTTACGTCGGACGTCACACTGCGTAACAAGAGTCAGAATCTGACGACATACTAAGAAGCCAACTAAGGAAACCTATGAGGAAACTTATGAAACCGAAAATGCAAAATAATCCGCAGCAAGCTGATCGCAAGGGCGAACGTGGGGCGGCGCTGCTTACCACGCTCTTGATTTCAATGCTGGTCCTGGCCGCAGGCATGGCTCTGGTGACGTCGACTTCGCTGTCAAGCACGACGTCGATCGATGCGACCGCTGAAAGCAAGCTTACTCGGCTGCTGAAGCCGGACTCGACGCTGCGTTAAATGCGATCCGAGGAAACATTGCCCCCGATGCGTCGCTGGCCGGCACCACGGATGAACTTCCGCACCGCCGCGCATCCGGCGCTTTCGAACAAAACCAGTGACGCATTAGCGACCGGCAGCGGCGCAACCGCCCGCATGTCTGGTTGGCTAAACTATACCTATCAAAATACAACTGCAGACTGGCGCGTGCCTCTTACGGCTTCTTACGCGCCGCGGACCGGCATCGCTTACAAAATTGAAGTCAGCGACCCGGATGACTCCGGACCAATCGCCAGCCGCCGCATCATGACGGATGCTTCTTACATACCCGAGCGCGTAATCCTTCGAGCTGAAGGCTTTGGACCGAAAGGAGCGGTTAAACGACTCGAAATGATCGTGACGAATGCCAGACGCTGACATTAAAGTTCCAGGCGCAGTCACTCTTGCCGGAAGTCCGATAAATCTCGACCTAGGAAATTCCGCCGTTGTTAGCTACACCGGAAACGACATGGCAACACCGGCCCGGTGCGCCTGTCGCCGCAGTCGCAGTTTCAGGCGGACAAGCAGGGTACGGCTCAGGGAGTCATTGACGGAATGAAGGATGCTTCCCAGGTTCAGCCCAACACCGCCGGCATAATCACGGCGGACAATGCTGCCGGTTTCTTACAGTCCGCCGATGCTGCTCGCTCTTTTCTCAACACTGATGAGAGCTAATGCGACCGGCGCTGGACGATTGTTCTCGACGCATAGCTCGGCAGAGCTGCTGCCGGCGGTCTCGGCACTCCGACCAGTCCCAAATTTACATTTATCGACAACTACAACGGGCCTGCCGCTGACATCGGCAACGGCGCATGCCGGCAGCGGGTTATTGATCGTCACCGGTGAACTCGAGACGCACGGCAACACCTCGTTCCAGGGAATTATCTTGGTTTTGGGTAGAGGCAGAGTTTCGAGAAAAGGTGGCGGCAACGGCTTGATCCAGGGCGCAATGATGGTCGCCAAGTTTGATCCTAATGGCGCTGCCGGCACCGGATTCGGCGGCCCCAGCTTCTCGATCAACGGTGGTGGCAACAGCACGGTCGCTTACGATTCAGCATGGATTAGGAGAGCCCTCGACACTCTCGGAATCTCGATCGCAGGGAGTTCGCGAATACCACTGATTCAACTCTAAACGCGCCTAAGCGAATTAGCACGAAGGCGCGGCGAGGTTAACTAGCGAAAAATGAAAGCCCCTCTCACTCCTAAAAAGCTCTCGGCTAACGCGCGGAGTATCGAAGATCGAGCTACTGATCGTGTTGGCGATGATCTTCGTCGTTGCCGGTTTTGTCGTTCTTCAAACTCGTGCGCAGCCCCAGGGTTGAAGCGCAGGGCCAGCGTTTCTCGCGAACTGGCCGGTTACCTGGAAAAGGCCAGAAGCGACTCGATGCGCCGCAAGGCCACCGAGATCAACGAGATGGCCCAGGTAAAGATATTCAACGGGAAGTTTTACAGCGTGGCCATCGATGCAAATGGTGATGGGCATCTGGATATTCCGTTGGTGATGAGTTTCCCCGCCGAGCAGGGGGTCGAGTTTCAAGGGCCCTTTCCCCAAGACCTTTATCTTCGATGGAAACGGACGAAATGTTGACCTGAACAATCGTCCCGTTCCCTTCCGTCCTTTGATTCTCAGTGACGGTTCCGGAAACAGTGCGGTGAAGTTGTCTGAAACAGGACAAGCCGTCGTTGTTCCCGCCGTGAAGCTGTCGGCTTCAAACTAAGAAGCGATCCTCCCCGACAGGTGTTTTCCAGCAAAGGAAGCTGCGTTGACCAAGCAATTTCAAAAGTCGAAACATGCATCGAGCATTTCAGGCTATCACTGGGATCGCGGGCGTCCCAGTGGCGCCAGCTCCTGCGCGCGTCCTCTGACTCGCCAGGGTGGCTATCTCGCTCGTGGAAACACTGATCGTCGTGACAATGATTGGCGTGCTGAGCGCTTTCGCGGTTCCGCAGTTGATTGCCGAACGTCGTCTCTCGCGGTCCATTGGCGTGACGCGCGAAATATTGAGCCAACTTCGCCACGCGCGCCAACTCGCGATGTCTCAACGGCAGGCCATTACGTTTCAGTATGACAATACTACGAAGCAGATTTCGATAATCGACCACAACAGCAATCTCGGACCTGCACTGCTGTGCTGACCCGTCGTATCCAAATAATGCCAGGCAGTGTATCGTCAGCCGAACTCCGCTGGCAACCGGCGGACTCGAAAGCTCGGAGATAACTGTTGGCGTTCCCGCCGGCGTTCCCAACGTGGTCCGCTGGGAGACGGTATCTTGATGAGCGGGCTCACGAACAATCAACTCAACGTAACCTTTCAACCAGACGGCTCGGTGATTGACCTGAATGGAAACCCTGTCGGCCACGCGTTATTTCCTCTACAACAACCGCGCAGCTCGCGACACCGCCTCGGCGATTTCCGTAGTCGGCGCATCCGGACGCATCAAGATTTGGAGGTATGACCGCAATGTCAACGCCTATGCCGAATAGCGGCGTCTCCAAAACACAACGGCAGGTCTGACTCCGGTTTTTCGTTACTTGAATTGGTCGTGGCAGCCACAATTCTGACGATCGGACTACTCGCCGTCGCTTCATCGATTGGCTATGCGATGGTGGCCAGCAATCACGGACGCGCGGTCACGAATACGAAACTGCTCGTCGTTTCAATCCTTGAACAGATGGAAACCTTGCGCAATACCGGAAACCTAACCTTCGGCCAAATCTCCAACGTGGGCCAGGTAGACAACACAGGCGCCGCCCGAAACTTTGTCGGTTTTCAGACCGGATTTCAACAGATATCCACTAACCCCGGGCCCGACGGCATATATGGCACCGCCGACGATCTGATTGACGGCGGACCCGACGGCATCTTCGGCACTGCTGACGATTTTGTTAATCCAAACTTCGCCATCGTCGGATATACGCGCGAGATTCAAATCACTTCGCTCAATCCTTCGTTGAAAAAGGTCACGGTAACCGTCAGTTATCCGGTCAATGGGACGATGAAACAACTCGTCGCCGTTTGTTACTTAAACGACAACTCTCGCAGCAGTTTTATTCCCTAGCTTCGCCTCTCGGCCGCCGAGACAAACAATTTGACCAAACCAAATTTCAAAAATCGTCGAGCAGGGATTTTCCATCCTCGAAATGATCGTGACGATGGCTGTGATGGCTGTAATCACCGGCGCCGTTTTCGCACTGATGCGCGACTCGGTAAAGACGAGCAACTCTAACATGGAAATGAGCGACGGACAGCAAGCTCGCGCACGGCGCAGGAATACATCAATCGAGATCTGATAAATGCGGGCGACGGCCTCAATAGCATTAACACCATTCGCGTGCCCGAAAACTTCGTCACCAATTATCTTGCGCTTAATCCCGGTAACTAATCCGGCAACTCCGGGCTTCATCAATCTCGCCCTCATCACTTCAGACAATGACATTCCCGCGAACACCCTCGTCACCGGAACAGCACCGGCGGTCGCCGTTCGTTCCACTCCCGGTGCTGACAGATCGAATCACAATTCTGCAGACGGATCAAACGTTTGTTCCGATCACACTCAATGCTGCCGACATCGCGATCCCGCACGGGCGCGGTAGCAGTTTCACCCGCAGACATCGATCGATTTCGCGTCGGCGAAATCTATTTCATCACCTCCTCCGTCGGCAGCATCTTCGCCACCATCACTGACCGTACCGGCGTCGGGCGGCCCACGCCCGCTCTGGTATTCGGCGGCAGACGCGTTTGGTCTTAATAGCGTGGGCGCCGGCGGCCAGCTTGATTTCGTTTCCGCGGCAGCGACAGTGCCGGTGTCTCTGTCCCGCATGAAGATGATCCATTATTACGTCAACGATAATGGCCTGCTGATGCGTCGCGTTTTTGGCGTAAGAAATGCTCCGTTTAACGAAAGCATGATCGCGGAACACGTCGTCAGCCTTCAGTTTCGATATTTCCTGAACATGCGGGATGCCAACGGCAACGTCATGCAGCCTTTAGAGCCGGCTCACCACCTCGCAGCAACAGGTGGAAACGCGCCAGGTCGAAACAACTCTCACCGTGGAAACGGCGCACGCATTGCAAAATGGCCAACGACAGCAGATGTCGATGACCACGAGCACCAGCGTTCGCAACATGCAGTTTCGCCAGAGCCTGCAGCCCACCGCAGGCGGTTAAACCCCTTAACTCATAACAACCCCAAGCATTGCCCATGTCATCCTAAAGCCCCACATTCCATGAAACGCGCCCCAGCGGCGCGCGCGTCTTCGGAACGCGGCGCCGCGCTGGTTACCTCGATTCTAATTCTGGGCATGTTGAGCGCGGTGGCACTCACGGTTCTGGCCGTTGTCACCAAGGAATCGCAGATTGCCGGGAAGCGATCTCAAGAAGACGCAGACGTTTTACGCGGCAGCAGCCGGCATTGAAAAGATGACTACGGACTTTAGCTCGCTCTTTCTACGACACTCGCGCCCGACTGCGGCCCAACTTCTTCGAATTCAAAACTCGCCGCCTCCCGAACTTCTAACCGAAGGCTACACGATGAGCCAGCTCATCGGGCTCGACAACACTGCGTTAACCGCGATGCGCCAGACGCAGGGGATTACTGACGGTTCATTCCCACGAGTGACAATCCCGGGTGGTCCATTTAACGGTCTCTCGGCCAGCGTCGCGCCTTACGTGCTCAACAGCATGGCAACTGGCGTGGACGGCACTGAAGTCGCGCTCACGCGCCAGATGAACAATTACCTGATCCCGATTTTCCAGTTTGGCATGTTCAGCAACGAAGACATTGAGCTACATCCCGGCCCACCCTTCTCCTTCAATGGTCGCGTACACGCCAACGGAAATGTTTACGTAAACGGAGATGTGAGCTTCCTGGCGAAGGTGACCTCCGCGAATGAACTCATTTATGACGTGGTGCGCAATGGTGTACCGCGCGTCGGGGCTAACTGTCTCGATGAGAGTTGGGACAGTCACGGTGCCGCTGACGATGGGTAGCATGTTTAGCGGTCCGAACATCGTTGGTTCTACGCCGGGTCAACGAGGTTACTTTCCCACGTCACCAGATGGAACAATCAATGCTGCCTGGGATTCTACTTCGGTCGCGCCTGCTACAACTGGAGTTCCGAATCAGTTTGGCGGTCAACTGCAAACTCGCTCAACGGGCGCAGCTCCGTTGCTGCTTCCGCTCCAACTCAATGGCAATGCAACCTGGGAAGTGATCAAGCGCAGAACGCCGGCGGATCCTCAGGTAGTAAGAGACTCTCGCTACCACTCCAAAGCGCAGATTCGAATTCTGATTGACGATGAAGCTCCGGCCAGCGCAGACGATTCAGGCATCCCGGCTGGTCAGGGCGTGGCGCTTTCCCAGTTTGATCCACTTCCCTTGCCTAACCTCGCGGCGGCCTCAAATGGCGGCCGGGCCTTGTGGCGAATTGCCGATGACGGAAATTACCAGGACACAGCCGCTACGTGCGTACTGCAGGAACAGGGTGGAACGCCAGGTCAGGCGCTCACCGTTCGTGGCGTTAAAGCCGCCTCGCTCAGTCGTCAACCTCAATGGAACGACAACCACCATACCGGCAGGTGCGGGTCTCTCAGGACGAATCCTGATGCAAATAGTTGATAGTGCCGGCAACACCTTCGATGTCACGAGGGAAATCCTGAGTATGGGCGTGACCGTCGGAGAACCAAACTCGATCGTAACTCTGCAACGGCCACTCTGGGCTGCTTTTACTCAGGGCAGCAGAGATGCGACCAACAGTGTGAACAACGCTCCTGACGGGACTACCTACTTCAACAATCTGGTCGACATTGTTACCCGGACAAACATCGCTGCCGATGGAGAAATCCAAACGTTGCCTGGTCCCGTGCAGGACGCCACTTACGGCTACCTGACTGGAATTCTCGACGATGCGGGAGCCGGACAGGCGCAGCGAGCTGACAGCGTGCCGGCGATGAGCGTGGTCGGACTGGGGGACCGCAAACTGGACCAACAACGGCGAATGGAATGCCATCGTCCCAATCAACTTGTACAACGTCCGCGAAGGTTGTATCAACGCACTAAACTGCGGCGAGGTTTACGAACGCGGGATCACGAACGTAGTTGAACTAAACATGCGGAACCTCGCTCGTTGGCTGGACGGCGTTTATGACGGAAACCTCCTCGCAGGCACGAGTGCTCTCAGCACAAACATCGCCAATCCGGGTGGATTCACCGTTTACGTTTCCGATCGACGGGGAGACAAAGTGAGGCCGACCACCAATCTGGCCGGAGTAGTGGTTAACAGCTCCAATGGCATGGTCGACAACGAAGACATTTACGGACCAAACGGCGCGCTCGATCCTGGTGAAGACGTGCAGCCCAACAACGCGCTCGATAAAGATGTCACCGAATTACCAGACGCGGCAGTGCTCGTTGGGGTGTATGGCGCGGATCGAACCATGCGCGCGTTGACCGTCGCTGCATGGAATAATCCCAACAACTATTTCCGCCGTTCAGTGCGATTGTTCAATGGTGAAGATCTTCTGATTACCGGCGCTGCAGGCAAGCTGTCGGATACGCAGGGGGTATCTGTTTCCTCTGAAAATATGCTTTACACCTGGGGCAACTACAATACGATTGGCATCAACGCGGCGCCACCCGCCGGTATTTCCTCGTTGGCTGATATGGCCGGCCCATTCCATTACCTGGGAGATCAAGTGCCGGCTTCGCTTGTCTGCGATGCGTTTTTCCCTCTCTCGAAGACCTGGTCAGACAGCGCAGGTGCGATGTATCCAGAACTGCTAAACCGGCGCAATGCTGACCAAAACCTGCCGGCGGTAACAGATGAAACTTCTGTTCGCGCCGGACTGATCGCCGGCAATAACCTGAGCGCTCTGGCCGGACTGCCTGACGCCGGAAACACCGCCGCGGGCGAATCACGATTCAACGGAGGAATGCACAACTTTCCACGCTTCCTCGAAAGGTGGACCGCGCGCTGGAATTTCATCGGCTCGCTGATCCCGCTTTACCACTCATCTCAGGCGCTGGG
Organism: Pyrinomonadaceae bacterium; assembly: GCA_963724185.1. Classification (GTDB taxonomy): domain Bacteria; phylum Acidobacteriota; class Blastocatellia; order Pyrinomonadales; family Pyrinomonadaceae; genus PSRF01. The sequence continues at coordinate 663,721 of CAVRTN010000005.1, forward strand.
CCAATACAACGCCAACTCGGTTATCTACGGCGCGCCGATCAGGAATTGGGCCTTCGACACATCGTTTCTGGATCCAAACAAACTGCCGCCATCCACGCCGCAGTTTCAATATATTCAACCGACCGCGTTCCGACAGATTCTGTAACCAAACTCGCCAATAACTCAGCAACATGGATAGATAAATATCAATGGCACGCATCGACGATATTCTTAAGCAAATGGTGGAGCGCGACGCTTCTGACCTCCATGTAGCAAGCGGTTCCGCACCGTATTTCCGAATCCATGGCGAGATGGTGAAACTGAACTACAAGGAGCTGACGCCTGAGGTTTGCCAGGCATTAATTTTTGAAGTGTTGTCGCAAAAACACCGCGACAGCATTTCTGGAGACCTTTGATCTTGATTGCAGTTATGCTCTTGAAGGCGCCGGCCGTTTCCGAGTTAATGTCTTCAATCAGCGAAAAGGCGTGGGCGCCGTCTTTCGACGTATCCCCGAACGCATCCAGACGGTTCAGGAACTGGGCCTGCCGGATACTCTGATCAACCTGATGAACGTTTCTGAAGGTTTGATTTTGGTGACTGGTCCAACGGGTTCCGGCAAGAGCACCACGCTTGCCTCGTTGATTCATTCGATCAACTCCACTCAAAGATCACACATCATCACGATCGAAGACCCGATTGAGTTTGTTCATCACAACGACAAGTCGCTAATCAATCAAAGGGAGGTTTCCAGCCATACACAGTCTTTCCACCAGGCACTCCGGGCAGCCTTGCGCGAAGATCCCGATGTGATTCTGGTGGGAGAAATGCGCGACCTTGAGACGATCTCTCTCGCGCTTACTGCGGCTGAAACAGGGCATCTCGTGTTTGCGACGTTGCACACGAACAGTGCGACCAAGACAGTTGACCGAATCATCGACGCGTTTCCAGAAAATCAGCAGGCGCAGATCCGAGTGATGCTTTCTGAGAGTCTGCGCGGAGTGATTGCCCAGTCGCTGATTGCCCGGAAGGACGGCAAGGGACGAGCGGCAGTAGTTGAGGTCCTGGTAAACGTTCCGGCGGTGGCAAATCTCATTCGCGAAGGAAAAACTTTCCAGATTCATTCCTCAATGCAGACCGGCCAGGCCCACGGAATGGTCACATTTGAATCCGCGATCAACGACCTGATCCGCAAAGGGATCGTTTCCCGGGAAGAAGGCAACAGTTTCCTCGCGCGCCGTAGTGTCGGCAAACAGTCTGGTAATACCCATCGCGCGGCCTAACGCCTGAGACGAACTATCCGCAGATTACGCAGATTACGCAGATTACAGGATTAAACAGTAGCGCTAACATCACGACAAACTGGCTGTTTTCTGCCGTCGGCCGTCTGCCGTCGGCCGTCTGCTCTCTGTAATCTGCGGACAGTCGAGTCTTCCTCTGCTCCTTTCCAGGAACCCGCAAAACTTTAGGGCCTCGTTTCCGGAAAACCCGTCCTATCGAGCCTATTCTTAAAGGGTAGGTTGAAGGATTTGGAAACTCTAGGAGGACTGACCTTGAAGAAAACAGCTACTAATACTCGCCGCGATTGCCCTTTTTGCTTTACCGGCAACAGCGCTGGCGGACACTATCACCTTTCGCGCCCCGGCTACCGCCCCTAACGCGGGCAGCGGTGGTCCCAATCAGGTCGATCTCGATCATCACCGGGCCTATGCATGGAGAATCGATAACACCGGTCTGAAGGGCAAGGAAATTACTGGCGCCACCATAACTTTCAAAAACATCAGCAACTGGGACCGAAACGCCAACATGCTTTTCATCCACTTGCTTGATACGGCCAAGGGCGCCGGCATCACCTCCTTTGCGGACGCGACCGGAACGCCCGTGCCAACCAGCCAGATCATCGACAACTTCGCCGGCTCGCTCTACAACAGCAATCCGCTCGTCAATCCGGGTACGGGAAACACCTTCCTGACGATGCAGAGCTTTACTACTAATCCGAGGGATTTCGTCTACAACTTCACTGCTGCCCAACTGCAGGCGCTGACAGCATATGTGAACAACGGCAACAACGTGGCGTTTGGTTTCGATCCCGATTGCCACTTCTGGAACAACGGCATCACCTTCACGGTGACAACGTGCGATCCCGTTCCCGAGCCAATGACCCTGGCGCTTCTCGGAACAGGCCTTGGCGGTTTGTATCTGAAACGTCGCCGTCGCAAACAAGGCACCATCGAGGCCTAAGGCAGGCAATAGGTAAGACTTCTTAAGAGCTTCCTTCAACAGAATCGGCGCGAATGGTAAACATGCCATTCGCGCCTTTTCATTTATATCTTCTCTTCCCTCGCCGCTCCGCCGCTCACATTGCTATGTTGTCGACTTGCTTTGCTTATTTGTTGATTCACCCAGAGCCTTTGTCGACTTACCTTGCTGGTTTGTTAACTGACCCAGCCCCTGTGTTGACTCGCTTTGCTTCTCTGCGACTAAACTTAGCTCCTTTGTTAATTGACACAGCTCCCGTGTTGACTCGCTTTGCTTCTCTGCGACTAACACAGCTCCTTTGTTAACTAACTCAGCTCCTTTGTTAATTAACACAGCGCCTGTGTCAATTGACGTAGCTCCTTTGTTAATTGACATAACTCCCGTGTTGACTGACATCGCCTGTGTTTGTTGACGTAGCGAGATCGTTATTCGACATTTCGATCGCTGCGTTCTTCACTGGGACCGCGGGCGTCCCGCCCGCAAACGCGCCGCAGGCGCGCAGCCTTTCAAGAAATTGAGTTGGCCATTGTTCTTTCGCGCTTGGCGCTCATTGCGGGCGGGACGCCCGCGGTCCCAGCAAATCGCTGCGTGGTTTAGCCAAAGACTTACAATCCTCCGATCGACGACGCTGCGGAGAATCTCAAACTCGCCATCACGGTGCGCCTGACATAAAGCCGCACGCCACGCTCACCTGTTGTACAATTCCCCTCGTTGCCGCTCGCGCGTCTGATCCATAAAAATGCCTGACATTCTCCTCGTTGAAGACAAAGACAGCCTGCGCCGTGTCCTGCGCCTGACTCTCGAAGCTGCCGGCTATACGGTCACTGAAGCAGCCGACGCCCGCCTCGCGCTTAATGAGATCGCCACTGCTCCACACAAACTGGTGTTAACGGATCTCCGCATGCCCAACGGTTCCGGACTCGATGTCCTGCGGGCAGCGCGCGCGGCAGATGGCGGCATGCCCGTCATCGTCATGACCGCTTTCGGATCTATCGACGAAGCAGTGCAGGCGATGAAGGATGGCGCACACGACTTTTTGCAAAAGCCGGTTGACTCAAATCACCTGCTGCTGATCGTGGAACGAGCACTCGAGCAGGCCCGACTGCGAACTGAAAACATTCTCCTGCGGGAAGAGTGGTCAAGACGCTATGGATTTCCACGCATCATCGGCGAGTCGGACACCATCAAGCAGGCCGTGGCAGAAATTCAACGCGTGGCCCAGACTGAAGCCACAGTCCTCCTCCTTGGCGAGTCCGGCACCGGCAAAGAGCTTTTCGCACGGGCCGTGCACCATTTATCGAATCGTCGCGACAAGCCCTTCGTCGCAGTCAATTGCGCTGCAATTCCTGAGACATTGATCGAGAACGAACTATTTGGCCACGAGCGTGGCGCTTTTACCGGCGCTAATGATCGCCGGCTGGGAAAGTTTGAACTCGCTTCGAGTGGAACGGTGTTCCTCGATGAAATTGGCGAGCTTCCCCTCGCCGTGCAGGGAAAACTTCTGCGCGCGATTGAGGAGAAAGTGGTCGATCGAATCGGAGGCCGAGCGCCGGTGCCCGTCGACGTTCGAGTTGTCGCTGCGACTAACAAAGACCTGAAGGCGGCGGTCGAGAATGGTGAATTCCGTCGCGATTTATTTTTCCGTCTAGCTGTCTTCCCGCTTGAGATTCCGCCGTTGCGCGAGCGCGGGAGCGACATCGTCATGCTCGCAAAACACTTTGCAGCCCAACTGGGAAAAGACTTGCGCAAACGCGAAGCTACGCTGAGCGACGCAGCGTGCGCAGCCCTGCGAGCGCATAGTTGGCCCGGCAATGTGCGCGAGCTGGAAAATGCGATCGAGCGCGCCTGTATTCTCTCTGACTCGATGGTGCTCGAACCAAAGGACCTCGGCCTGGGTAGCGGCCTCGAGAGTCCTGACGCGATTAACCTCTTCGACTTGTCCGGCACGCTTTCCGACGTCGGCCAGCGCGCTTTGCGTTTCGTAGAACGCAACAAGATCCGCGAAGCACTCAAGACCGCGGAAGGAAATAAGGGCCGCGCTGCTGAAGACCTTGGCATCAGTTACAAAACCCTGCTTACAAAGATCAAGGACTACGGTCTCGGCAACTGATGGGCGACACTTCCAACCCCAGGGCTCCCCAAACTCCACCAACCGCAGCATCTCCCGCGGATAGTTCTGAACTCTCTGTCTCAGAACATGACGAAGCCGGATCAATCGCCGGAGAGACATTCGTCCAGCCTGGCACTGCCGGCCCGCCTGAGCCGGAAACCGCTCCTCCCGCGGAAAGGAGCAGCGGAAAATCCGCCGTCCTGGTAGGCGCCGGTATTCTGATTCAGCCGGCTGATCGGCCTGGTTAGGCAACGCATCTTTGCTCACTACTTCGGCACGTCGGCGGCTGGCGACGCTTTCACCGCTGCATTCAAGATCCCAAACTTCCTCCAGAATGTTTTTGGCGAGGGGGCGTTGTCAGCGTCGTTCATTCCAATCTATTCGAAGCTTTTGGCCCAGGAGAATGAAGAGGAAGCGTCGCACGTGGCGCGCGCTGTGCTCGGCTTATTGGCGCTCATCACCTCGGTGGTAGTGCTGTTAGGAGTCTTTGCGGCGCCGTTTCTGATTGACGTGATCGCGCCCGGCTTCGAGGCTGAAAGACGCGAACTTGCAATCCGGGTGGTACAGATACTATTCCCCGGCGCCGGGATGCTGGTGCTGTCGGCGTGGTGTCTGGGGATACTAAACAGCCATCACCGGTTTTTCATTTCCTACTCCGCACCCGTCGCGTGGAACGTAGCAATCATTACATCGCTGGTCGCGTTCGGCGGCCGGGTTAACGATTTCCAGCTGGCTGAGTTTGTCGCTATTGGCGCGGTTATCGGCAGTTCATTACAGATTGCGGTGCAACTACCCACAGTCTTCAAACTGGTGGATCGAATCTGGCCGTTATTTGACATCGCTAACACTCACGTGCGGCAAGTCGTGAAGAATTTTTTTCCCGTGTTCATGAGTCGCGGTGTAATTCAAATCAGCGCGTTCGTGGACGAAATTATTGCCAGCTTCCTTCCACACGGAGCAATCGTCGCCCTCAGCTACTCGCAAAGTCTCTACACGCTGCCCGTCAGCCTCTTTGGTATGTCGGTTTCCGCTGCCGAACTACCGGCGATGTCGCGCGCGCTTGGAACTGATGAGGAGGTTGCGGAGGTCTTGCGTAGAAGACTCGACGCGGGGTTACAACGGATCGCGTTCTTCATTGTTCCATCAGCGACGGCCTTTTTTGCGCTCGGTGATGTAATGGCCGGGGCGCTCTACCAGGGAGGAAAGTTTCAGGGCGACGCAAAGATCTATGTGTGGGGCATCCTCGCTGGATCCAGCATTGGCTTGCTCGCGTCAACCCTGGGACGGCTCTATTCCTCGACCTATTACGCGCTCAAAGACACCCGCACGCCATTGCTGTACGCCATCATTCATGTCTCGCTCGCCACCGTGCTGGGTTATCTATTTGCGCTTCCAATTCCTCGCTACCTCGGTATTGCTCCGAAATGGGGCGTGGTCGGGCTTACTCTGTCCGCCAGCATCGCCGCCTCGATCGAGTATGTGTTACTCAGAAAAACTCTAAGGCGACGAATTGGCCGAACGGGCTTGCGTGCCGCCTACATGTTTAGGCTCTGGGGAGCGGCGGTCATATGCGCGGGTCTTGCATGGGTGCTGAAATTCTTGTTTGGCTCGCTTCATCCAATTCCGCTCGCCGCAATCGTGCTCGGTAGTTACGGAGTCGCCTACTTCGGCCTGACCTTCGCGGCCGGCATAGCTGAGTCGCGCACGGTGGTTGGCAGGATATTGCGAATTGCAAGAATAACGGGATAGTTCGTTGCCGCAAAAACTCGCCAAAAGCTCAATAACCGGCTGGAAATCACTGGAAGCGCGCCGTCGTTGTCTCTTTCCTTAAGTAGTGAAACTTCGCCGCTTTACGGCAGTTTCCAGTACTCAACCATTCGGTTCGGAAGGACGAGGCAAGATGAACAGGTTATTGACCAAAGGGGTTTTGTTCGCATTTGTCCTGTTGACAATGGCAGCCGCAGGCACCAGCGCCAAAGCTGACACTTTCACTTTTTCCGGCATTAACACCGGAGTGAGCGGCACGATAAATATCACTCAGCTTAGTAACAACTTGCTGTCGATCACGATCACCAATACTTCGACGGGAGTCGTCACCGGCAAGATGACCAGCATCGGCCTTGACCTTCCCGGCACGAATTCAGGAAGTTTCACTTTGGTCAGCGCCAGCAATCCGAATTACAAGCTGGACACTAACGTCGCCGGCAACGCCAGTGGCATTGGTCGCACTTTCGAGTTAGCGCTGCTTACCGGGTCAAACTTCAACGGTGGTGGAAATCCCAACCGCGGGATTGTAGAAGGCGCAAGCGCTACGTTTACCATCTCCGGGAATTTTACCGGATTCAGTGAGCAGTCCATCGCATTGGGAATGTTTCTGCGCTTTCAGGATGTAAACACCGGCGGCGGAAGCGATGTCGCGAAATGCACGGGTTGCGCGCCACCACCTGAGATCCCCGAGCCGACCACAATGTTATTGTTAGGAACTGGATTAACCGGATTCGCGGGTGCTATTCGCAAGCGACGAAACGCAGCCAAATCAAAATAATATTCACTTCGTTCCTGGATTCTGCGAAGCCCGAACCGGTAAAACGGCTCGGGCTTTTTGTTTGAATTCTTTTTCAAACTTTCTGGAGAATCGATGCCATTCAATCTTTAGTTAGTTATCCTGGAAAACGGACAGTTGGTGCAGCGGCAATAGGCGGGCGAGCGGCCCCCTGGGGTCGCTCGTTTTGTTTTTGGATCACATATTCTGGCTTCCAGTTTTTGCATTCCAGAAATTACGTCATCCTTGTTTCAAAAAAGACGCACACAGATAATTCAGGCTTGCTCACCATCCGCAAATTACACAGATTACGCAGATTCTAATAACAAGAAAAGCATGAGTCATCAGCGCTCGCTTATTCCTTCCACTCTCTCCATGTCTTTTTGAATCTGTGTAATCAGCGGAATCTGCGGATAGCAATTCATAGTAATCGCCGCACTGATTGACCGCGAAACCTCTCGTCCCTATCATCCAAACGTGCAGCCAGTTATTTCAGCCGATCAAATGCGGACCATCGACCGCCTCACGGTGGAGAATTCGGAAATAACTTCACTACAACTAATGCAGCGAGCAGCTCGCGCATGCTTTCATGCAATTGAAGCACATTTCCCCGGGGAGTCTCGCCGGCAAGAAAGTCCTCGTGCTCTGCGGTCCCGGAAACAACGGCGGCGATGGCGCCGCACTCGCCCAGCAACTTTCACACGCCGGCGTCCGCGATGGTCGACGTTATTCTCTTTGGAAACGTGGCGAACGACGCGCGGCGATGCGCAGGCTAACTTCGAAAGCGTTCGCGATCTCGCCGGTTGCCAGTGCCGCAGCGTTGGCGATTCGCTTTCGTTGAGTGCACTGATTCAGAGTGGGAAGCTGTAACCGCTCGTAAAGCCGAACCTTCGACATCATTGTCGACGCGCTTTTCGGGACTGGGCTCAGCCGCCCGCTCGAAGGGATATTCGCAGAAGTTGCAAATCATTTGGCGACTCTGCGTCTGCAGCGACGAAGCGAGTGCGCCCAACTCCGCTGATAATTTCCATCGATCTTCCGTCAGGCCTAAACGCCGACTCGGGAAACGCCAATCGGGCCAGTCGGTTCAGGCAGATGTGACCGTCACCTTCACCGCGCCCAAACCTGCAAACGTTCTGCCTCCGGCGTCACATCTGAATGGAACACTCATCGTCTCAGACATTGGTTCGCCAACTGCCTTGATCGAAGCTGCCGGTTCCAACTTTTCGTGATCGAGGAAGACGATGCGCGACAATGGTTGAAAAGCACGCGCTACGACGCCCGGCTCTTTCAAGAACTCTCATGGTCACGTGCTGTTGATCGCGGGCTCGCGCGGCTATACCGGCGCGGCTGTTCTTTGCTGGGAATGCAGCAATGCGATCGGGCGCTGGACTGGTGACTATCGCCACGCCGGTGTCCGCACAGTCTTCAGTCGCCGCCAGCGCTCATGCCTGAAGTGATGACCATTGCACTGGCAGAAACTGATCGCGGCGCGATCAGTGATGAAGCCATCGAACATGTGTTGCAACTCAGCCTCCAAAGCCACCGTCATCGCAATTGGTCCAGGGCTTTCATCCGATGATGAACGGACCCGGCGCTTTGTTCACGAAGTAGTCAAGCAACGCAAGACGCCGGTCGTGATCGACGCTGACGGTTTGAATTGTTTGGCGCCCTGGCCCATTGACCTTCAGGGTTCGGCAGGTCTGCCACTGATACTCACTCCGCATCCCGGCGAGATGCTGCGTTTGCTGGGAACAACTGATAAATCAGTGCTCGATGATCGCGTAGCGGCGGCGCGGGAGTTTGCCACGAAACACCACGCTGATACTGGTTCTGAAAGGTTCCCGATCTTTGATCGCAGCGCCGGATGGTCGAGTATTCATTACGCCAACTGGTAACGCCGGCCTTGGCACTGCTGGTGCTGGCGACACGCTCACTGGCATCATCGCCGGCTTCATTGCGCAGTCGGTCGCAGCCAAGTCGCTTCTGACGTGCTTTCGACGAGGCTGATGCGCTCTTCGCAGTGATTGCGGCGCTGTATATTGGCGGACTGGCAGGCGATTTCGCCGCGCGCGATCTTGGAATGCGCGCGATGGTCGCTTCCGACATATGTGAATATCTGAGCGAGGCCTTCTGCTCGCTCGATCCGGAAGGAGAAACACCCTAATCCTGGGACCGCTGGCGTCCCGCCCGCAATGAGCGCGAACGCGAACGATGTGGGTGACTCAACAAGGTTCGTGCTTACGAAGAGTCGAACTTGGCGACGTTGGCAGGCGGAACGCCCGCGCTCCCAGTAGATCAGATGACTACAGCGATGGCAATCAATCTAATTGGCGATCGGATTGTCAGCGATGCCAACGACACCTTCAATCTCGGGAAGCAATTCGGCGAGCAGCTTGAGCGGCGGCGAAATCCTGTTTGCTCAGTGGTCCGCTCGGCGCGGGCAAAACCGTATTCGTCAAAGGCCTGACCTCGGCGCTGGGAATCGATCCCGAAGAAGTCACCAGTCCTTCGTTTACCTTGGTAAATCCTTATGCCGGAAAGTTTCCGATCTTCCACATCGATCTCTATCGCCTGGATGAAGGCCCGCAGCGCGGCGCATGCCGTCGATCTGGACGAACTGCTCAACGACGAACGCGCCGTCGTAGTGATCGAATGGGCTGAGCGCCTGGGCAGCTATCCGCTGCCCGCAAACGTTTGGCGAATTTCGATCACCGGCGACGGCGAAACACCACGCACCATTTCAATAACACCTAGCAAACGCCAGCGCTCAAGCGCGCATAGCTCACTACTCCCGGGCGACGCGTGCGCAACGAACTGTTATAATCCAACTCCTTAATTTAAGAGCAGGAGAAATTGATATGCCTTATCCAGAACTAATGATTCGACCGATGCGCGAGGAATTGACTCGTATCGGCGTTGAGGAACTGCGCACTCCCGAACAAGTAGATGAGATAATTAGCAATACAAAGGGCACCGTAATGGTGGTGGTGAATTCGGTGTGTGGTTGCGCGGCAGGAAAAGCCCGGCCCGGAATCGCGTTTGCGCTGCAACACAGCGTGCGTCCCGACAGAGTAGCGACAGTTTTCGCCGGCGCAGATATCGAAGCCACCGAGAAAGCGCGCAGCTATTTCACCGGCTACGAGCCATCGTCACCTTCGATCGCCTTCTGAAAGACGGAAAGATTGTCTACATGCTGGAGCGGCGCCAGATTGAAGGCCGCGACGCCTATCAAGTTGCGCATGAACTGACTACCGCGTTTGATCAGCATTGCGTCAAAGCTGAAGGAACTACCAACTAGCACGATTGCTCCTTCAGAAAGGTAGCCACAGATCCACGCGGATTAAATGCGGATCAGATCCAGCAAACGAGCGTTCGGTTGATGTTTCTGAGCAGTCTCACTCGCGTAGTTCAAACTGTAGCTAGTGAACTTCCTTCGACAATCTCGCCGGGCCGAGCGCCTTGGCAAACTCCGCATGCGCCAGCACCACTTCCGGCGATTGCTGCATCGCCGCGAAATACTTCCGTTGAAACTCATCGCCTGACTCGAGCGGTGTCAGCAGAATTTTCGACTGGCTGATCAGTGCAGCTCCGGTAGTTTCCTGTGGCGATTCGCGACTAGCCAGCAGCTCATCCATCTCCACAATCAGCTCCGACAGACGTCGCAGCCAGGCAAACCACGGATCGCTCATCACCAGATTCAAAAACTCATAGCTATTGCTGATTTTCCCTGCTCGCGTTCATAAGCCTCGCGCTCGAAATCCAGCAGCGTCTTATGCAAGCTCAGCAAAACTCCTCGCACAGCTCGAAGCTGCTCCCGCGTTTTTTCCGTCAACTCAATTTCAGAAGTCATTTCGTCTGTTTCCTTATGACCGAGGTCCTGGCATAGTCTGAATATCCTAACCCCGATTCTCGCAATTTCCTATGCTATGATCCGCCCAATGCCGCCTCCATTCGACCTCAATTTTCCGATCGAAGAGTTATACCAGCACCGGATCGCGCGTCTGGGCCAAACGCTCTCGCATAAGCTCGCACAATCTCTCGCCAGCCATTTCAATAAAACAGACTCAAGCAAGGCCACCGTGGAGGATCTGTTGAACTACCTGCCGATGCGCTATGAGGATCGCTCCAACCCCTCGCGCATTGCAGACTTGACCGAGGGCATGGAAGCATCGCTCGAACTGATCGTCAAAATCGCTGGCGGATTTCAGGTGAAGAACCGGCGCACTCACGGACGTTCCAGTCTTTTCATTTTTGAAATCACCGCTACCGATCCAGAACAAACTGGCAGGCCGGTTGTCGTCTGGTGGTTCGTTTCCGGGGCCCACGCACACGACATCATCACTTATTACACGAAGCGTTTCGAGCGCGGCGCGCGCTTTATTACTTTTGGCACGTGGGAATGGGACAAGCGCCGCGCCACCTTCTAGCTTGCAGCTGAACAAACCTGCTGATGAGCTTGAAATGTTACCCGCCTTGGTCCAATGCGAAGACCGGAAAGCGCGGACGAGACACTTAGCCATGACAGCACCTGGACGACGACGACAAAGCGATCCGGCATTCGCAATGATTCATGTCGGCCGCTACGTTCCCATCTACCGCAAGCTGGGTGAGTTTAGTTCCAAACACATTCGCGAGATCATTCACGCCACGTTGGCTCGCCTTCCGGACGCGGCGATTACCGAAACCCTGCCTGGAGAATTGCTGCGACGGCGCAAGCTTATCGGCCGCGCTGAAGCGTTGCGCCACATCCACTTCCCTCCCGAAGAAACACCGCTCGCGCTTTACGAGCAGGCGCGAAGTCCCGCGCATCTTCGTCTTATCTTTGAAGATCTTTTCTGGATTGCACTGGGGATTAGCATGAAACGCGGGCGGCGCATAAAGGAACCGAAAGGCGCCGTGATTAAGATCGATCAGGCCACGAAACTACGAATCGGATCAGTGTTGCCTTTCAAACTAACTGAAGCGCAGCGTCGGGTCGTAAAAGAAATATTCAAGGACTTGAAGTCAGACGCGCCGATGAACCGATTGCTGCAAGGCGACGTGGGCAGCGGAAAGACTATCGTGGCCGTGATCGCGATGCTGGCCACGATGGAAAACGGTTATCAGACTGCGCTGATGGCGCCCACGGAGATCCTCGCCGAACAGCACGCGCGCAACATCAAGAGACTGTTGGCGCCGACTCCTTACCGAGTGGAACTACTAACCGGCGCATTGCGAGCCGCACAGAAGCGAGAGCTCCATACTTTGCTGGCAGCCGGAGAGATTCACGCCTGCATCGGCACGCAGGCGCTGATTCAGGAGTCTGTTTCGTTTAAGAATCTCGGGTTGGCGGTTATCGATGAACAGCACCGGTTCGGCGTCATGCAACGCGCTGAGTTGCGCGCGCGCGGTCTCAATCCGGATGTGCTGGTAATGACGGCCACGCCAATTCCCCGTTCGCTTACGATGACAATTCTACGGCGACCTGGACGTTTCGCAAATCGACGAGCTGCCGCCGGGAAGAACTCCGATCGAAACAATCGTGATGGGCGAGGAACAGCGCGGCGGAAGCGAAGAAACTGGTTCAACGAGGAAGTGCGCGCGGGTCGCCAGGTTTACGTCGTCTATCCGCTCGTCGAAGAGTCAGAAAAGATGGATCTGAAAGATGCGACGCAGCGATATGAATACCTGCGCGACAAAGTCTTCCCGAAATGTTCCGTGGGACTCGTGCACGGAAAGATGAAGACCGGCGGAAAAAGAGGACGTGATGCGCCGCTTCGTTGCCGGCGAGATTCAGATACTGGTGTCAACCACGGTTATCGAAGTCGGGGTTGACGTTCCCAATGCTTCGCTGATGATCGTGGAACATGCGGAACGTTTTGGACTCTCGCAACTTCATCAATTGCGTGGGCGCGTCGGTCGCGGCGCGGAGAAGAGTTATTGCATCCTGCTGACGTCGGACAAGAAGACGAGTGTAGCCGAAGAGCGGCTGGGCATCATGGCAAAAACAAACGACGGCTTCATCATCGCTGAAAAGGATCTCGAACTGCGCGGACCGGGCGAACTGTTGGGGACAAGGCAATCTGGCCTGCCGGAGTTTCGAGTGGCGAATCTGGTCCGCGATCAGCAAGTTTCTTGAAGGCGCGCGCAAGGAAGCCGAGTTTTTTCTGGCGAAAGGTGAGCAGTCGCCTGAAACGGCGAAGATGATCGAGACGAGTTAGAGCTGATCCGCGATTCGGTCTCGCCGCCGTGGGCTGAATGACTGTCCGCAGATTACGCCGATTACGCAGATTAAAAACCGATAAGCGAGAGACAGCTGAGATCACTTTAACCCTCATGTGGGTTCTGCTGAATCTGTGTAATCGGCGTAATCTGCGGATAGTCTCTGCTTAACCTGATTCAATTGCGAATAATCGCCGGAAAATATCGTGGCCGAAACTTGAAGAGCCCGCCCTCGCTCGAGGTGCGGCCGACATCCGATCGTCTGCGCGAGACGCTGTTCAATGTGATCGCACCGAGAATTGAGGATGCTCGTTTCCTCGATCTTTGCGCTGGTTCCGGAGCGGTGGGGATTGAAGCGCTCTCGCGCGGCGCCGCGCACGTCACGTTCGTCGATCGTTCGCGAAAGATGACTGCATTGATCGAAGCGAATCTGGAGTTGTGCCGGATTGCGAAAGAGGAAAGGACCCTGACTCAGACGGAAGCGACTGAGTTTCTGCAGCAAGCGGCGTCGAGAGATTCGCTCAAGGGAAAAGCTGAGCCGTGGGATATCGTCTTTTTCGATCCGCCTTACGCGATGGATTACCTCGAGGTACTGGAGGCTTTCGCCAACGCTGCCTCAGGGTTGTTAAGTGAGACTGGACTCCTGATCGTCGAGCATCACCACAAAAAGGAGTTGCCTGACGAACTCGGCAACCTGCACCGCACGCGCATTCTCAAGCAAGGTGACTCCGCGCTGAGTTTCTACGAGACTTCTGACCCGGTTTAGAGGCGGGCACCTCCCGCCGTTTCCGTTGCGACACGCGATCAGGTTGGGGGCATACCCGCCTCAAACGTTTTACCTCCTTTAGCCTCACTCGAATCATTGTTAGAATCCCATCATGCTTGTTCTTGGGATCGAAACATCGTGCGATGAAACTGCCGCTGCAGTCGTGCGCGATGGCCGGGAAATCGTCTCGTCAGTCATTGCTTCACAAATCGAAACGCACAAACGCTTCGGCGGGGTCGTGCCCGAAATCGCTTCGCGCGAACACCTCGACAAAATCGTTCCGATCGTAGACGAGGCCTTTACGCGCGCCGCTATTCGATCCGACGGACATCGACGGGCTGGCAGTTACGGTTGGGCCAGGCCTGGTGGGCTCACTGCTCGTAGGCGTGTCGTATGCGAAGGCCATGGCCTTTGCGTTGAAGAAACCGCTGGTCGGCGTGAATCATATCGAGGGCCACGTTTATTCCGTGGCCTTCGAGAATCCGCCAGTTGAATATCCAGCACTGGCCCTGGTGGTTTCAGGCGGTCACACCAACCTCTTCTTCATTCCGGAACCGGGGAAATACAAAATCATCGCGCGCACTCGCGACGACGCCGCCGGCGAGGCCTTTGATAAAGTGGCGAAGATGGTCGGCCTCGGCTATCCGGGTGGGCCAATCATCGAGCGACTGGCGCGCGAAGGTAATCCGAAGGCGGTGAAGTTTTCCGTACCGCGCATGGGCGACGGCTCGCCCGATTTCAGTTTTAGTGGTTTGAAGACAGCAGTCACGAAACATGTGCGCGAAAGCGGATTGCAGCCGGTCGCAAACGGCGAAGAACCTTCGCAGGGGATCAAGGATCTGGCGGCGAGTTTCCAGAGCACGGTGGTGCGTTCGCTGGTGGGAACTACCGAACGCGTGGCAAGCGAATGCGGCCCGAAAACACTTATTGTCGCCGGCGGTGTCGCTTGCAACGGCGCTTTGAAAGTAGCGTCAAGCGAAGCTGCGGCTCGGTTGGGAATTCCGGCCTACTTCCCTTCGCCGCATCTCTCAACCGACAACGCCGCCATGATTGCGGCCGCCGGTACTGCGAAACTGCAGGCCGGAGAACGCGCTGGTTTTGATTTGAATGCGGACGTAACTCTGCGTTTGCAGAACCTCGACAACGTTGACGACGAATTGCGACAGGCGAAAGTGCGTTACCGACTTTAAAGAAAAAGTCCGACAAACTTCAGTTTGTCGACAGTGTCGATGAAGACTCTTCGACTACTTCGACGACAAACTGAAGTTTGTCGGACATTGATTTTTGTCTTCGTTGGTCTCGACACGCGAGACCGGAGTGGGCCTTATCAACCCTCGATGACGCTCATCGCGCTCACCGCCCTTTTCTCGTAGGCGGTAATGGCCGCGATGTTGCGTTTCTCCAGCGGAGTCAACTGAGCGTCGGTAAATTCAGGGTTGGCTTTATACCAGGCAAAGCTCTCAAAGTAAGTTTGAAACCAGGGCTCTTTCGTAAATACCTTGCCGCGCCGCGCGTAGATTTCATTGCGCATCTTGGCGGCGTCTTCAATAAACAATCCCTCCAGCAAACTGCGCGTCATCGGCTGCCGGCCGAGGTTGTCGTGAATCTTGTTTTCGTAAGCGACAATAGTTTCCACGTTCTGCTTGTCTGAACCCGATACATCTTCATCTTTGAACGTCTCAACCGGTTGATACCAGGGCTGACTGTAAAAATACTGCGAAAGCCAGGGAGCCTGAAACTGGCGACCATGCCGCGCATAAATTTCGTTTCTCAGCAACCGCAGCTCATTAAGACTCAAGCCATGCAGCATGCGCTCGGAGATCAGTTTGTTCTCAAATAGCTCCATGTCGCCGGGCGCAAGGGCGATCTTCCGCGATTTCTTTTGCGCGTCAGCGATCGTCACGAGGTTCTTCTGCTCGATCGCGGTCAGCTTTTTAGGATCGTAGTTTGTCGCTCGCCTTATACCAGTAACGTTCTTCGAAATATTGCTGCAACCACGATTCGCTGAAACGCTTGCCATGAATTGCTTCCACTTCGGAGCGCAACACACGCCATTCGGCGCCGCTGTGCGTGCCCAACTTCCTCGCCGTTAACGGACGCGTCTGCCAGTAACGCATATCGCCGGGCTGCACGGTCGCATGCTTGCTCGCTTCGGCGATGCGAATCACATCCAGATTGCGCCGCTCCTTATCGTTGAGCATGGAATTGGTGAAGTCGGCGTTTGGCTTGTACCAGATCCTGAGCTTCCAGGAAGAGCCGGATTTCGGCGTCTTTGAAGATGCGGCCATGGCGGCCGAAGACAATGCCGCGCAGGAGCTTCAATTGATCGAGTTGAAGTTTGGTAACGTCGGCTAGTTTTGAGCGACGACTTGGAAAAATCGAAACTCTTCCAGCGGTCCATGTCCTGGGCGTGCACGGCGACGGCACTGGCGAACAGTATCGCTGCCAGCACCAGAAGCGAATGAAGGAACGCTATGGGGGAATTGTTCATATCGGTTGCTCCAGTCGAATTTCGACAGGGGCAGCCGTACGAATCAACGTCTAGCCAAAAATATCGCGCACCTTGTCAACCAGACCCTTGTCTTCCAGGTCTTTGTTTTCAACTACGGAAAGCTGTTCGAGAAGTTTTCGTTGTTCGCGCGTCAGTGAAGTTGGCGTGACCACGCTGACTGCGACAAACAGATCACCGCGGCCGCGACTGCCAAGCACCGGCATGCCTTTGCCTTTCAGGCGAAAGACAGTTCCGGTCTGAGTGCCCGATGGGACCTTGATTTTCTCTTCGCCATCAATCGTGCTCACATAAACATCCGAGCCCAACGCTGCCTGGGCAAAAGTGATTGGCAGCGACGCGTAAAGATTGTTTCCTTGTCTTTCAAACCGCTCGTGCTCGGCAAGATGGATTACGACATAAAGATCGCCCGACGGACCACCCTGAGTGCCGTCCTCTCCTTCGCCCTGCACGCGCAGTCGCGATCCCGTTTCCACGCCCGCCGGGATTTTGACTTCCATCTGCTTCTCGCGCTCAATTCGTCCGGCGCCGCGACAATCCGGACAGGGATTCTTGACGACGCGTCCGGCGCCGCGACAAGGCTGGCAAGTTCGAGCGACGGAAAAGAAGCCCTGCTGATATCGAACCTGGCCTGTGCCGCCGCAGTTGTTGCAAGTTCTCAGGCTGCGTGCCGGCGGCAGCGCCATTTCCTTTGCAGCTTTCACACGTCTCAAGTCTGCGGAATCCGCAGTTGCGCAGTCATGCCGTTGTAGGCATCCTCGAGCGTGATCTCCAGGTCGTAACGCAAGATCGGCCCCGCGTTGCGCGGCTGTGCGGCGCGATCCACCGCGACCGCCGCTGAAAACATCACCAAAACCAAAAAGGTCGCCGAGGATGTCTTCGATGCCGCCAAAGCCGGGAGCGCCCCAGCTTTGTCCGGCGCCACTGGAAACGCCGGCATGTCCAAAGCGATCGTAGCGTTGGCGTTGTTCGGTATCCGCCAACACTCCGTAGGCTTCGGCAGCTTCCTTAAATTTCTCTTCAGCGCTCGGGTCATTCGGATTCTTGTCCGGATGATGGAGCAGGGCCAGCCGCCGGTAGGCGCTCTTGATTTCCTGATCGGTGGCAGTGCGGCTAACGCCCAGCACTTCGTAATAATCTCGTTTACTCATTAAGACTTTCTCAAACCCTCTCGTATCTTAGTCTAATAAATGAAACTTAAAATTTTGTAAATTCACTGGCAGGCGCATCAGCGTCGTCTGATGCAGGATTCGTTCGCAGGGTTCATCATTGCGGCAGTAAGTTGAGCAGCCACTCGTTCCAGCGCGGTCAGCGCTTTGTTGATCTCGTCGCTATCGTCAGTCTTCAGCAGCCTCATCGGCTTCCTTGAAGATGCGCTCCGCAATCTCCTGATCATTTGGCGACAGCATCCCACCAAACTTGGTAAACGACTTTTGAGTATTGCGCAGAAGCGATTCGAGTTTGTTCCGCAACACCACGATCTCCTTGGCCTGGCGATCGGAACTGGCATAACCCTCAGCCTCTTTGAGTAGCTGTTGAATTTCGTCGGGCGCGAGCCCGGAAGTCGGCGTGATGCGCATCTGCTGTTCCCGACCGGTGGACTTGTCCTGGGCCGAAACTGAAACAATTCCGTTTGCATCAACTTCAAAAGAAACGTCGATCTGAGGCACGCCTCGCGGGTTCGGCGGAATACCGACCAACTCGAATTTTCCGAGCGAGCGATTACCTGCAGCGACTTCCCGTTCACCTTGCAGGATGTGAATCTCAACCGAAGTTTGATTGTCCACCACCGTGGTAAAGGTCAGGCTGTTGCGCAATGGAATGGTCGAGTTGCGATCGATGATCTTGGTGAACAGCCCGCCGCGAGTTTCCAAGCCCGAGGCTCAGCGGCAACACGTCGAGAAGCACGATGTCTTTGACCTCGCCGGTCAACACGCCACCCTGGATCGCCGCGCCCATGGCGACCACTTCGTCAGGATTGATCTCGGCGGAAGGCTTCTTGCCAAAAATCTTTTCGACGGTGCGCTCGACGATCGGCGACCGCGTTTGGCCGCCCACGAGGATCACTTTGTCGATGTCTCGCGGCTCCAGCTTGGCGTCCGCCAAAGCCTTTTCGCAGGGCTCGATTGTCTGATCAATCAAGATTGACGATCAGATCTTCAAATTCAGTGCGCGTCAGCGTCTTGTTGAAGTGCTTCGGCCCGGTCGCGTCGGCGGCAATGAAGGGAAGATTTATGTTCGTTTCGGTGGCCGATGAAAGTTCGCACTTGGCCCGTTCAGCAACTTCTTTCAGACGCTGCAAGGCCAGTCGATCTTTGCGCAAATCGATTCCCGTGTCGGTCAGAAACTGGTCGGCCATCCAGTTCATGATTCGCTCGTCGATATCTTCGCCGCCGAGAAAGGTGTTTCCGGAAGTTGAAAGCACTTCAAAAACACCGTCACTCATCTCGAGAATCGAGATATCGAAAGTGCCGCCGCCGAGATCGTAAACCGCCAAACGCTCAACTCCCGACTTGCCCAAGCCGTAGGCGAGCGCGGCCGCTGTTGGCTCGTTAATGATTCTTTCGATGGTCAGGCCGGCAATTTTTCCAGCATCTTTGGTGGCCTGGCGTTGCGAGTCGTCGAAATAAGCGGGGACGGTGATGATCGCATCCGTCACCGGCTCACCCAAAAAATCTTCCGCCGCTGCCTTCAATCGTTGCAGCAGGATCCCGGAGAATTCGGGCGGGCTGTAACTTCGGCCCTGAACGCGCACGCGCGCGTCGCCGTTTGGTGAATCAACGATTTCAAAGGCGGCAGTTTCGCGCATCCGTTGCACTTCGGGAGCGTTGTACTTGCGGCCGATCAAGCGCTTCACGGCATAGACCGTATTGGCCGCATTGGTAACGGCCTGGCGTTTCGCAATCTGGCCCACCAGTCGTTCACCTTTATCGGTGAAACCGACTACGCTCGGCGTAGTTCGGCCGCCTTCTTTGTTGGGCACGATCTGCACCGCGCCGCCTTCAAGAACAGAGACGCAGCAGTTCGTCGTGCCTAAATCTATGCCGATTGCTTTTCCCATTATTCAGGAATCCTAATCTGTCAGGAGCGGGTAACTCATTTCTTGACCGCAACCTTAACGAGCGACGGCCGAATCAACTTATCGCCGAGAGTGAATCCGCGAACGATCTCCTGAATCACAGTATCTGGTTCATGATCATCAGACGGTTCGGTTACTACGGCCTCATGCAGATGCGGATTGAATTGTTCACCTTCAGCCAAAATCGGCTTCACTCCAAGAGCATCGAGCACGCCGCCAAGCTGTTTGTAAATAAGATCCACGCCGCTCAGAAAATGACGAAACTCATCAGACTCGCTGGCCTCCAGCGAAGCCTCGGTCTCCAGAGCCCGTTTCAGATTATCGAGCACCGGCAGGAGCTTCGCGGCAATATCCGCAACCACCCGATCGTAAGTCGCCGCGCGTTCTCGATCCACGCGCTTCCGGTAGTTTTCAAAATCAGCCTGGCGGCGCGCCAGGCCATCTCGCAAATCTTTAACCTCGGCTTCAAGCCGTTTGAGTTCAGCGCGCGTCGCCACAAGTTCGGCCACCTCGGGTCCGCCTGAAGCGGGTGGAGCTTCGACCGGCGTGCCATCAGCTTGTGGAGAAGGATGGATAGGCGGGCTATCGAGATCGAACACTTCTGCGCCCTCGTCCGTAGCGATCAAGTTCTTCGTCCATATCGTCACGTAAACTCCTCATCTGAAGAGGGCGTTTCAGCTGCCGCATCCGAGTTGTCTTCGCTTTCTGAATCCAGAAAATTCACAGGAATGCGGTTAGAGGAATTTCCTTTTTTATCAGGAGGCATTTGCTAGTTCTTTGTCCGAAAGTTTCGGGCTCGGCTCAAACACGCGCCTCTTCACTGAGCCGCCGCTCAATCAGACGCGCCATGTAGTTTACCATAGCCATAATGCGCGAATACTCAATCCTCATCGGGCCGACGACCCCGAGAGTTCCGAGTTGTTCATTTGATCCAAGCCGGTAGGGCGCGGTGATTAAGGCGCAATTACGCATCGAGTCGATTGCATGTTCGCGCCCAATCAGGACATGAACGTCGCCGGCGTGCGAATAATTGTCCCGCGATACACACTCATTAAGAATTTTGATCAGCCGCGATTTCGCTTCAAACGTCCGAAACAGCTCGCGCATTCGATCGACATCAACAAAGTCTGGCTTACTGAGAATATTTGAGGCTCCATCGACGTATACGTCGCCGCTGGTCGACTCTTCGCCATCGAGACTCATGTCACAAAGCAGGATCGCGTTTCGCAAGAGCCGGTCATACAGCGCCTTCTCTTCGCTCATCAGTTCAAGGATCTCGGCGCGAATCGCGACCAGGCTCTTGCCGCAAAATTCGGTGTTGAGATAACGCGCGGTGCGCTCAAGTTCCTCCTGGGTGAGGTTGTCTTCGAGGCGAATGATCTTGTTGTGAATGGTGTTTGAGGTAGTGACCAAAACAACCAGAATTCGCTTCTCCGAGAGTTGGATAAACTCGATGTGATTCAAACGATTTTCGGCAAGCGATGGCGAGATGACGATTCCCACGTTGTCGGTGAGCTCCGAAAGCGCGTGGGACATTTGCGCCATGATCCGATCAGACGAAGTGGCCAGAATCGAGACCGCGATAGGGAAACACCCGCTCAATTGCCCTGAGATCGGCACGCGATAACCGGCCTTCCTCCAGCAGATTGTCCACGTAGTAGCGATAACCCTTGTCGGTGGGCACGCGACCGGCGGAGGTGTGCGGCTGCTCAACAAGCCCGGCTTCTTCCAGTTCGGCCATCACGTTACGGATGGTCGCCGAACTCCACCCAGCGCTATTCGAAAAGCGCTCGGCAAAGCACGCGTCGAGCCGACAGCTTCGCCGGTGACAAGGTGTTCCTTGATCACCGCAGCGAGCACTGCCTCGCCGCGCGCATCCGGGCATCTTTTCGTCAGCCGCCTGGAGGGTTGAATTGCGTCGAGGCATCTATCACCTGCGAAAATGGCTCTGGAGTTGGGATTCCGGCTCCGGCGTCCAGCACCGCGGAAAACGCCGGCTCAAGGACAGTAAAATCACCACCTTAACGCAGTATAAGGAATCATCCTCCGCGCTGCAAACCGCTTCCCTCTTAACAGGTTTTCTCGCCAGCCGGCAAGCTGCTAATCTCCACTCGGTCAGACACTTACTGACGCCGCGCTGAGCTGTGGCCAGACCGGCATCGCGCTCGTAGCCTGACCTTCGCTGCGACTATCTTGCCGATTCACTACAAAATCTCTCAGTTTTCCTGAGGTTTTTCCACTGCTTCGCAGATCAATTGACGGTCGGCGAAGATTCTCCGTAAGATGAGCTGGTCCGCTTTGCTTTCTCTCCAAGCCCCTTGGGTCGCAGTCGGACCGGAATCAGCAGTTTCCCCACTTCCTCCATCGGATTCAACATTGGAGATTAGACGCAAGCTGGTTGTCAGGAGCAACGGGCAATGAACGAAGTGACGAAATTTTTCACTGACGCGTTTCACCACCTGGGCAGCGGCCGCGGGTCTGTGGCGATTGACGTGCGTTTCTATCCCTACGCTGGTTTGCGACACACAATCCGTCTGCGCTCAGGTCAGGTTTATGTGCGCTTGTCTGACATTTGCAAGGACAGCCCGCCGGAGGTGATGCGCGCGCTCGCGTTCGTTTTGGTGGCCAGGCTGCTGGGCAAACGAGTGCCGGCGATCCACGAACGCACTTATCGCGATTATTCATTAGCTCCTGAAGTCATGCGCGCGTCTGACATCGCCCGCCGGCGCCGCGGCCACAAACGAATCTCAAGCGCGCAGGGCGAGACGTCTACGATCTGGATAAGATGTTTGCAAAAATGAATCGCCGTTACTTCGACTCCAGCCTTGAGAAACCGACAATTACCTGGTCGCAGCGCAAGACGCGAACAATACTCGGTCATCACGATCGCGTTTACGAGACAATTACCATCAGCAAGTCTCTCGATTCACCGCAGGTGCCCGAATGGTTTGTCGAGTTCATCCTTTACCATGAAATGCTTCACATTAAGCATGCGGCCCGAATGATCAAAGGACAGGCGCTACTATCACACGGCAGCATTTCGCGCGGATGAACGACGCTTTGCAAAGTATGACGAGGCCCAGCGCTGGCTCGAGCAAATCGCACGTCAGCGCCGGCTTCCGCAGGGCGCGCGCGGCTTGAAATCAAATTGGAACCTTTCCGGCCTTGAGACGTTTTCACAAGCGAGGTAGGTGGGCTCCTCAAAAAAGGGCGGTCATTCCGGAGTTAGCTATATGAATTCCGGGGAGACCGCCTTTTTGTGTTTGCGACGTCAGTGGCTCGCTGGACAAAGGCCCTTGGCCCTCGCTAGACTACGCGTTTCGTAAACAGGCCCGAATGCTCACCGGTAATTCGCGGTATTAAATTCAACGTTTTAGACGGAGAATTAATTAGTTTATGGCTATTTCTGCCACTCAGATTCGACGCGGGATGGTAATCCTTTTCAATGGCGAGTTGTGCAAAGTAATGGAATTTCGCCACCACACGCCTGGCAACTTGCGCGCGATGGTGCAGGCGAAGCTCCGAAACATTAAGACGGATCTTCTTTCGAGCACCGCTTCCGTTCGGCCGATTCGGTCGAAAAGGCGAGCCTGGAGCAGCATGAGATGGAGTATATGTACTCCGATGGATCGCACCACCACTTCATGAACACTGAAAACTATGAGCAGGTCGCTCTGAGCGAAGAAGAGTTGGGAGACGCGGCCCAGTGGCTAACCCCAGGTTTGAAGATTCAGGCAGAGTTTTATGAATCGGCGCCGATCGGCATCGACTTGCCGCCCTCGATGGAGTTGACTGTCACGCGCACTGACCCGACCCTCAAAGGCGCGACTGTCTCCAACGTAAGTAAGCCTGCCACGCTCGAAAATGGCGTTACCGTTACCGTTCCTCCATTCATTAACGAAGGCGATCGCATTCGGGTCGATCCTTCCGAGGGACGCTACATCGAACGAGCCAAGTAGTAGAATGCGGACAGAACGCGATTGTCCTAGTCTGTGGAAGCCAGCATTTGTTCTGAGGCACGAGTCATGCGGTCAGCCAAGACAGGCAAGAATGCCTGTCCTACCTATGTACTTCATCTACAGCCTGCTCCTGGCCCTTGGCTTTCTAATCCTCCTGCCGCGCTTCCTTTTCGACGCCTTTAATCACGGCAAATATGTCGCCGGATTCCGCGAGCGACTGGGCCTGTTAACTCCGCTAAAACCAGCGGGACGGCCGGTGATCTGGATCCACTGTGTCTCTGTTGGGGAGACGCTGGCTGCGCGTCCTTTGGTTAAGGGTCTCAGAAAAAGATTTCCGAATATTCAATGGCAATCTCAACCACGACCTGACCGGCCAAAACATCGCGCGCGAAGTCTTCAAAGACAGATGTAGAAAGGGTTTTCTACTTCCCTTTCGACTGGCGCTGGATCGTCCGCCGGACGCTAACTGCCATCAATCCCACCGCCGTCCTGATCATGGAAACAGAACTCTGGCCGGGCTTTCTTGCGCGAATGCCAGGCGCGGCGAATTCCGGTTGCCATCGTTAACGGGCGACTCTCGGACAAGTCGTTTAGGCGCTACAGGATGATCACGTGGCTTCATGTCTCGAGTTCTGGGTTCGTCTCAGCGCCGCCTTCATGCAAACAGAAGCTGACGGGGAACGATTGGTGGCGCTGGGACTGGATCGATCAAGGATTTTTGTCACCGGCAACATAAAATTCGATGCGGACTCTCCATCGTCGATTGATGACAAATTGACTCCGGAGTTTCGCGACCGCTTCAAGTTTGACGAAAACTTCACCGCTGATTGTTGGCGGCGAGCACGCATGCTCCTGAAGAGCAAATCTTACTCGACGCGCTCAAACGCTTATCCGTCGGCTTCAGATCAAAGCCGCGCCTGCTGATTGCGCCTCGTCATCCTGAGCGCTTCAGCGAAGTCGCAGAGTTGATCAAGACTTCAGGATTTCGCTGGGCGCGACGGACCGCCGCACCAGCACCAAGCCGACGAGCTCTGCGAAGTGATTTTGCTTGATAGCATTGGAGAGTTACCGGCAGTTTATTCTCTGGCTTCAGTTGTTTTCGTCGGTGGCAGCATTGCGAAAACGGGTGGCCACAACATTCTTGAACCGGCGGCAGTTGGCGCCGCAGTGATTACCGGCGCGCATACCTTCAACTTCAAACAGATCGTGGAAACCTTCGTGGAAGCCCGGGCTGTAATTCAACTTCCGCCTATATCTTCGGGCCGGACGCTGCGGATTGAACTTGCAAATGTAATCAGGCACCTGCTGACGATCCCAGACGCGGCTGCTGAACTCGGCGGACGCGCCATGAAGCCTGGTGAATCAAAATCGAGGCGCGACCGAGCGCACCCTCGATGGCCTGAAGTGCGTTACTCTTGAGACACCAAAGTCCTGACTGCGGAAGCTTCATTAGCCGGACGGCGTTGCCGCAACATGAGCTTTTCCGGTTCAAAGATGCTTTTTCCACTTAGCATCGTTTACGGCGTCGATCACCGCGCGCGATTGCAAGGTTATCAAGTCGGGACTGCTCTCAAGCGTGAAGCTTCCTGCTCCGGTGATCAGCGTGGGCAACTTAACGACAGGGGGAACCGGGAAAGACTCCGTTGGTCGAATGGATTTGCCGCAAGATTGCCGCTGATGGACTCAAGTTGCGTTCTCACGCGAGGTTACGGACGCGTCAATCCTAGAACGCAAGTAGTGGTTTCAAACGGATCCGAAATCCTCGCGAACGAACGGACGCCGGTGACGAACCGTTTCAGCTGGCGGAAAATCTTCTCGGGCATGGCCGCAGTAATCTGTAATCCGAATCGCGTCGCCGCCGGCCGATGGGCCATCGAAAACCTGGGAACGCAGGTCTTCGTGCTCGACGATGGTTTTCAGCACTTAAAGCTTGCGCCGCGATTTGAATATTGTCGTCATCGACGCCACGGAACCATGGGGCGGTGACAAGTTATTGCCCCAGGGCAGACTGCGCGAACCAAAAAGCAGCTTGTCGCGCGCTGATTGCGCGGTGATAACGCGAACCGACCAGATGGAAGCCGTCGACTCAATTCGCGAGACGATTCATGAGTTTGCCGGCGCGATACCCATTTTCAGAGTCGCGTATGGTTACGTCCCAGCTCGTAACGCTCGAATGGCGAGCCCGCGGAATTACCTTCTGCAGCCAACCGGTGCCTTTTGCGGAATTGGAAATGCCGAATCGTTCTTCGAGCATCTGCGTCGCGCAGGGATTTAAGCTGGCGCTTCGACGCAAGCCTTTCCTGACCACTACCAATACAAACAATCCGATATCGACTCACTCGTCCGAGAAGGCGAAAGCATGAGCGCGGCTCAGCCTGACGACCACGGCCAAAGACGCGGTCAAGCTGCGAAGCCTGGAGATTCCAATTCCCTGCTACGTTAACGAAATCGAGATTGCAATTGAAGATGAAGATGGTCTGGTTGAGTTGATCAGAAGACGCAATCTCAAAGGGCGATTAACAAATCAATCGCCCGAAGTCAGTTATCGCCCGGCGGTGTAGCTGCCTGGAGCTGCCGCAGTGGGCTTGGGAACCGGTGCTTTGGTTGCTGCTGGCGATGGAGCCGGTGGCTCCTCGACCGGCGTGCGAGTTGGGACTGGAGTTGGGATCGCTGGATTCTTGCGCGGGATTCCGTTGGCGTCGGGCTGGCCTCAGGTGGAATCACTTCTCCTGGAACTTGACCAGCCGGAGAAGGTGAAGGCGAAGCTTCCGCGTTGGCATCTGGTGTCGCATTCGGGTTTGTCACACCACCCAGCGGAATGCCCGCTTCGCTTTGGCCCGTTGCCGGCGATGCCGCCTCCACAGGTAGACTATTCGGATCCGCCGCCAAAGTAGTACCCGGTTGCAGCTCGCCAGGAGTCGTCTGAGAGTTGCGCGTCAAGACGTAAATCACTCCAAAGATCAACAACAACCCGACGACCGAAGGAACCAGAATTTTCCATGGGGAAAAACTGGATGCCGGTGGCGGCATTTCTGTCCGGCACCTGCGGCGGCGGCGCCATCGGTGTCGTGTATCTCTTCCGAACCAACGTCTCTTCGTCGGGCTCATCAAACTGGCGAGACTGACGCCACGGTGCTACCACTCGCTTGTGACTCGCTGACGGTGATTCCGACGCCGGAGCTCATGCCCGCCGCAATCGTAAAGTCTTCAACGAGCTCGTTGACGGTCTGGTATCGATCTTCCGGCTTCTTCGCCAGAGCGCGAGCGATCACATCGGCAACCGCGCTGCGGCACATCGTCTCGTTCGTCCAACACTGAAGGCGCAGGCTCCTGCAGATGTTTCAACATGATCGAGGTCGGCGATTCGCCGGTGAACGGCACATGGCCCACCAGCAGCTCGTACAGAATTACTCCCAGCGAGTAAATGTCTGAACGCGCGTCGATATCCGGCGACTGCGAACACTGCTCAGGAGACATGTACTGCGGCGTGCCGATTACCAGATCCGGCGCCGTCAGTCCCGGATCATAAGCGCCGTCCGCTTCTTTGATCTTCGCAATTCCAAAATCCAGCACCTTGGCGTAATCGGTCCCGGAACTGCTCAACAACATGATGTTGTCGCTCTTCAGATCGCGATGAACCACACCTTCGTTGTGCGCTGCATCGAGCGCTCCCCCGACCTGGCGCAGAATCTCGACCGCGCGCGGCAATGCCATCGGCCCATCTTCGCGAATGATTTCCTTGAGAGTCTTCCCGTCAAGATATTCCATTACCAGAAACACGACGCCGTCT
This sequence comes from Pyrinomonadaceae bacterium, assembly GCA_963724185.1. GTDB lineage: Bacteria > Acidobacteriota > Blastocatellia > Pyrinomonadales > Pyrinomonadaceae > PSRF01. The sequence goes on from CAVRTN010000005.1 coordinate 690,916, forward strand.
TCAGCTTCGCCGAAATCCGTAACACTCAACGCATGTGGATGAGAAATTCGGGAGGCTGCGCGCGCTTCCCTGGAAAAACGCGCCACGATCTTTTCATCTGCGGCGAGCGATGGACGCAGGACTTTGACGGCCACAGTCTTGTCCATCAACACGTGAGTGCCGCGGTAGACGGTGCCCATGCCACCTTCGCTAAGCCGATCTTCGATGCGATATTTTCCGGCGAGCGTTTTTCCGAGTAAGGCGTCGGAAGTCTTTTCGAGAGCAACACCGTCAGAGGGACACAAGGTGTTTGTGTCGGGGTATTCAGTTCCACACTTCGGACACTTTTTCATTTAACTGGCGCGGCCTCGTTGTAGGACAGGCATTGCTGCCTGTCAGATTTCATGATGAGGACAGACAAGAATGTCTGTCCTACTTTCGGGAGAATACTTTCCTTGGGAGAAGTTGTCAGCGTATCACAGACGTTTGGAGAGCGGCAAAGATGCAGCAATTGAAGAAACTAATAGAGCCGTTTCACGAAACCACCCGAACCAACACTGAATGGTTTTGGTGTGACTTCGTGGAGTCAGACGCCCTGACTGAGCACGAACAACATCCCGAAACTGCCGAGGTCGCGCAGAAAAACAAATGCGGGCGAGACCCTGAAGTCCCGCCCGCATCTTCCAAAACATCGTGCGTATCGAAACTAGGTTTTCACGAACACGATCACCAGCGCAAAAAGAACCAGCGATTCAATCAGCGCCAGACCCAGAATCATCATGGTCTGAATCTTGGCCGCCGCACCCGGATTGCGCGCCGCGCCTTCGCAGGCCGCCGCGCCGATGCGCGACTGTCCCAGCGCACCGCCAACCACTGCGATGGCAAAGCCCACGCCCGCGGCGATTGCTTTGAGTCCCACGTTATGATCGGCAGCGGCCGGCTCGCGCAGCTTGAGCCAAAACTGGCATCGCGCTCATCAAAACGCCGACTACTGCCATAAACAGTAAATTAAGTTTTCTCATTCAGTTTCTCCTGCTGAGGCTGTGGGCCTCAGAAATCATGGGATGCTAAAGCTGAACACTAAAGAAATAGCTGCACTGTTATTATTTCGCCTGCATCCGGTATTCACCGCCCCTCTTACAACGGCGCGCCAGCGAGACAGACAATTGCTTCGATGAACGAAGCCTTACCAGGATATGTCGCAGCTTTCCTCTTATGTCTCCCACTTAATAATCATGCGCGTCAACGTGCACGGGCGCATTTGCCGGCGCCGCTCAACGCGCGCTTATTAATAAACGCAAATCAGGTTGCCAAACCTGGTGCTTCCTGCCCCGTTACTCCGTGGCTCGAGCGAGTCATCAGCGACGTGCTCGCCCTCTAGATGTTCGGCGTGTTCGCCATGCTCATCATGGGGAGCGTGCGAAACCTCGCTCAAATAAAGCTGCGAGAGCAGGATGAAGACAAAGGTCTGAATAAACGCGACAAAGATTCCCAAAGGCATCAGCATGACCGGAACCACCCAATGCGTAACATCCGGGTAAAGACCGGCAACCGTGGCGACGACTTGCTCGTCGGCAAAGATGTTACCGAAGAGACGAATGCCGAGCGCAAACGGACGAATAAAGTTACTGATCAACTCAATCGGAAAAATCAGCGGCGCAATCCACCAGATTGGACCGGCCATATGCTTGAGATGTCCGAACAGCCCATTCTCTTTTATGCCGACCCAGTTGTAATAAAGGAACGAAGCAATTCCCAGCGCAAACGTGACGCTGGTTGCCGCCGTGGGCGACATGAACAGAGGAAACTGGCCCATGAGGTTTGAAACCAGAATGAGCACCGCAAACGTCAGGACCACCGGAAAGTATTTCAAACCATGTGGGCCAATGATGTCTTCCACCATCCCGCGTACGGCCAGCACGCCGACTTCGAGAGTTTGTTGCCCATGTCCCGGCTCTTCCGTCGAAAGCTGGCCTTTTAAAATCCAGACGATCGCCACGCTGAGGATGCAGGCGATCACAAACATCACGGTGTACCAGGGAATCGCAGTCTCCGGAGTGTATGGACCAAACACTGCTTCCGGCGTGGTGTGAAACTTGGCGAAAAACTTACTCCAGGTCGGATACGTGTATGCCATCTCGAAACCGGTATGCATACTCGCCGAAGTAATGATTAACCAACTCGACAACAATCGGCGTGTGATGCGCGGCTTGCTCGGCGTGCGCCGGCGTGCCTTTGCCCCGTGTTCGGCAGCCTTGGCGGTTTCCAGCAACCAGTACATTAACTAATTTCCTCTCGATGGATAATGGCGAAATAGAATTCTCGAAAAGCTTCGACAAACAAAGCAACTACAAAACTGCAAAGTCCTGCGATAGTGGCCACGAGCGATACGATATTCAGTTTGTAGGCGGCAAAGACAACGGCCGCGATCACCAGGTAGCGCAGTATGTAATTAAAGATTGTGAGGCGCGGCTTGGCTCCATGGGCGACAACCTTAAATGCTGCCGTCGTCGAACTGATCAGCCAATAGTGATTCAGCAAAGAAAGAACTCCGCCCACCAGCAGTCCCGTAGTCACTCGCCACTCGGCGAACGGCCAAGCTCGCAACCACGGCAATCAGGCCCACGGCAAACGCCATCGTACGGAAAATGCGTCCGTCGATCTCGTTGTTAGGGCTGTAGTCGGGGTCTCCCTTGCGCATTTCTGCGAGCACAGCGCCGCCTGCATTGTCTGGAGTTTTGTTCATTACTAAAGCTGGGGATTTTACACGGGAAATCGCACTCATGTCGAGGACGGGGAATCCGATGAGGTAGTGTCCTAATTTCATTTTTCTCTGCTAGTTCTCAGGGGGCCTCTGCGTCTCACCGGCGAATCTTTCTCGCAATAGCACTCACCGCTGAGCCGCAGAGGAACGCGGCTTCGCCTCAAAAGTCCGAACATTACTGGGAGCGCGGGCGTCCCGCCCGCAAAGCGCCGTCAGGGGCTGATCCCTTCGTAAGGCATTGTTCGCGCTGCGCGCTCATTGCGGGCGGGACGCCCGCGCTCCCAGTAATGTTCGGACTTTTGAGGCAAAGCTGAGGAACGTAGTGATGGCGCAGAGAATTTCAAATTTAGGACACTACCCTTCCGATGGCACTTGTTCAGTTTGGGATTGAGGTCAGTACCACCACGCGGTAGCGGGTGGGTTCCGGAGGTCCAAAGCGATCGTCCTAAACCCAAAATGTGCTTAGTCGCGAGTAGATCACGGATTTGAATCGGGCCGGCAAAGCACGGACCCACCCGCCTTAGCCTGCCCGGAAAAAACTTTTGAGCAGTCGGAAATAGAGTTTGGGCGCCCGGAAATTGATTTTGCCTGCCCGGAATTTGATTTTGGGTACCCAGAAATTGATTTTGGGTACCCGGAAATTGATTTTGTCTGCCCGGAAATTGATTTTGTCTGCCCGGAATTTGATTTTGCCTGCCCAGAATTTGATTTTGTCTGCCCAGAAATTGATTTTGTCTGCCCAGAATTTGATTTTGGGTACCCAGAAATTGATTTTGGGTACCCGAGAATTGATTTTGCCTACCCAAGAATTGATTTTGGGTACCCGGAATTTGATTTTGTCTGCCCGGGAATTGATTTTGGGTACCCGGAATTTGATTTTGGGTACCCGAGAATTGATTTTGCCTGCCCGAGAATTGATTTTGGGTACCCAAGAATTGATTTTGGGTACCCGCAAATTGATTTTGCCTACCCAGAGAATTGATTTTGTCTGCCCCGAAATAGAGTTTGGGTACCCAAAAGAAGGAGTTTGGGTGAACGGAAATGATACTAAAGCTTCGTCTTGTTCAGTTGGAAAGCTTGGAAGTCAGCCGAATAAACTGATAAAAGCCCACAATCGCGCCTAGAACAAGGCCGGCAACCAGCAACCATGGAGCGGTGGCGAGCCAGCGGTCAAACAGCCATCCCACGCCGCCGAGGCCGATAACCGAGGCGAAGAGAGTCAATCCCGCCGCGTAAGCAAAACCGCTCTTTCGATTCTCCTCCTGATCCTCGGTGGTCATTTCGGATTACCAGCTCTCGCGCCTGAGGTAGTTTCTGGGCAACTCATACAACATCGCCCGACTGGAGTGTCGCATCGAGTCGTGGATGAAACAGACATGGGTACACCAGCAGGCCTTGCCACCGTCGATGGCAGTGAGTTCAACGTCGCGTTCGCGCGCCGCCCAGAGCGCGCCAAAGTCGTAATCAAAGTCAGCAAGCGTGGCGAATTTCTCACGTAGCTCACACGCGCGCACGTCGCCGTTGTAATCGATCACGGCGGTTGTTTCACCTGCAGTGCAGGGGAAAGGCCAGGCCGTCGGGGTTTGAAAATTAGCGTGCTGGGTGCGGTAGTGAGTGGTGATTGCGCCGACGTAAGCAAGGTTTTTGACGAAACGCTTTGTCGCATCATCCCCGGCAAACATCCGGTCACCGTAACGTTTTGTCAGCTTTGAAATATAAGAATACATCGCCGGCAACACGTCAGGCGGCACTTGCTTGATCACATCGCCCACCAGGGTTTCGCCGCGAATGATGTTGAAATACTGGCCATCGAGCCGGTAGTTTTCCCACATGAACTCACCGAGCTTCTCAATCTCAGTGTAGTTGTCAGCGCAAACAACAGTATTCACGTTGAGCCGAAACCTGTCTGAATACTTTGCCTTTAAAGGGTAGAGCGACTCGATGCACTCGAGCGCCTTTTCCCAGTTTCCCGGCACGCCGCGTATCTGATCGTGAGTTTGTCCGTAACCGTCGAGCGCGATATTCAAATAGAGATGGAGCGCAGGACTGCAAGCGAGTGCCTTATCGACTATCTCAATCACGCGCGACTTGATGAGGCCGTTGGTGGGAATGATGATCCGGTTAACTTTATTGTTCTCGACGAACGTCTTAATGATGTCAGAGCAATCGCGGCGCAGAGTTGGCTCACCACCTGAAAGCCAGAGGTCAGTAATCGGCGGCATGGTCTGCGAGATTTTTTCGATCTGCGCAAACGTCATGTCGCCGGGTTGGTTCAACTCTTCGTGATAAAAACAGGTCTTGCAGAAGGCGTTGCAACGCGACGTGACAAACAGAATCACCGTGCCCAGACGCTTCTCGCGCTTAGTGGTGCGCAGGAGTTGAACAAGTTGTACCGCTTTGTTTGGCATTGGTAGGACAGGCATTCTTGTCCTGTACATAACTTCTGTTTACTACGAGGTTCGCTTTCGCTCAAAAGCGACAAACTAGAAGTTTGTCCGACTCGTCGCGCGTGATGATGACAGCTTCATTGGGTGATTTCAAATCGTAAGTGATCCCGCGCCATTTGATCCGGCGAGAAAACGCCGCGGCGATAGCGTTTAAAAGGAAGAGTAATGAGGAAACCGGCCACAGCAACAGTTGCGCTGGCCAGCTGTTCCTAATCTCGCGTTTGTAATTGGGGAGAGCAAGCGCCACCGCCCGCAAACGGACGTGGGCCTTTGCCGCTCCCAACGCGTAAATCACCAACAACAACAGAAGCGAAACGCCGTAGTCTGATCCGATGAACGCGCGCGTGATTACGAGCGCCATTCCGCCAAAAAACACTGCGCAGAACAAGAAGCTGCCGATTAAGAGCGGCTTCCACAAATGCGACGCGTAAACTCGCGTGATCTTCAATTGCCGATTTGAAAACTCGATGAGTTCCCTCATCGTGCAGTGGTCCACAGATGCAACCAAACAAGCGGGCACGAAGTGTATGGGGAGACCCGTCTCCTGCAATACGCGCGTTAAGGTGAAGTCGTCTGAAACCGATCCACGCCACCGATCGGCTATTTCCAGTTTTTCAAAAGTCGATCTGCGAATGGCGGTTGAGCCGCCCCAGCAAAAATTCTTGTCACTGCGCGCACCAAGGGCTGAAGCAATCGAAGCGTTCCACACAGAGCGAAGGTGGGTGGCCAAACCGCCCACCGGCACGAACCAGCGATAGCCCGTGGATGCTCCAATCTTTTCATCATGCAAAGGAGCAACCAGGGACGACAGCCATTGGGAATTCGGACGGGCGTCTGTATCTACAAAAACAATCACGTCGCTGCGCTCATCGATTGTTGAAATCGCCGCCCGCAGGTTGTGCACCTTCTGCCCGCTGTCCGAAGCCGGCCCGGCAACTACACACTTTGTCACCGGGTACGAAACCTCATGCCAGGCGCAAGCAGCGACCTGCTCGCGAACGGTTTCGATGACATCAAGCGCCGGGTCATCGGCGCGGTCGGTTACAAAAATGATTTCGTACGAGGGATAGGCCTGGTTGAACAGTTCAGCGATGTTTTCGTAGAAGCCTTCATCGATGCCCCGGCAGGGTGCAATCACCGATGCAAACGGAGCAAAATCAGGACGCGGCCGGGCGATTTCCTGCCGCACATAAGCCGAGAAACTGAAACCGCTGCGAAGCGAAAGAATGCCGAGCCAAATAACGATCGCCGCAAAAAAGTAGAAGACGAGCATTATCCGCGCTCGGTTTCACCAACTACACGCTCAACAGCCGCGCGAAATTTCTGCGAATCAAGGGCCGGGTATTTGTAAATCTTGTCTTCGATTTGAGAGAAGAACTCCATTAGTCGATGAGGTTCGACGAAGCCGTTTTGAATCATTTGCTGAACGTCACGCAAGTCGACGTGGTGGCCACGCTCAATTTTGGCTAGTGCCTGGGAATAGAAATCGTAATGGAGAAAGGTGAGTTTCCCCGCCTGCATAATAAACCGACTTCGTTCCTGCCACGCGGGAAGTGCAGGGATGAAATCATCTGGTGAGGCCAGTTCGACGTTCACTTGCAGACGTTCCTTGAGGATTGGCAACTGTCGCAAGATCTCATCGCTGTCGGGAATTGCCTTCAAATCGATGTCGATCGTGGAATCGCGCCAACCGCACAAGACGGCGGTGGCTCCACCTACCAGAAAAATGCGAGCCGATCCAACAACCGCATTTCCAAGAGCCTGCATAAACTCTTGCAAGCGCTCGGCGTTCACTTTCTGACGCATTCTGCTGCTCGTTCGTAGCTGACGAGTCTTCGTATGAAAGCGTTGTATCGCGAGTGCGCTGAGTCTGAATCATCGTCAGCCAATAGATCATATAAGCGGTGTTCAGGATTATCAGGCAGTGTTGCAGGAAGCTGGAGACCTATTCGTCGAAGGCGAGGCGAGCCGATAGCCACCAACAAACTCGCGACGGTCTCACGGCCATCTCGCAGATCCCGGAACCCGCTTCAATAAGATCTTCGCCTGGCAAAGCATTTGTCATCGTTCGTTATTCTAGGGCCAAGCAGTGGGTATCTGCTAAGGCGCAACCAGCTTTTGAACAATCCTGATGAGCGGCTGAGGGTAAACGCCGATGGCGATGATGCCGAGGAGCGAAGCCACGAGGGCAGTTTGCAGCGCCGGTGAAAGCGAAAGGGGCTGATCGTCGGCGACGCGATCGCCCAGGTACATCACGCGGATGAAGCGCACGTAGTAGTAAAAGGAAACGACTGTGTTGATGATGGCCCAGCCGGCGAGCCAGTAGTACCAGTTTTTGCCGTCGGCCTTTCCGCGCTCGAGCAGTCCGCCAAAAAGGAAATACTTGCCGATGAAACCGCCGGTCATAGGCAAGCCGCCGAGCGACAGCATGAAGATCCCCATCATCGCCGCCATGCCCGGCGCTTTTTGCGCGAGTCCGGTCAGATCGTCAACGTTGTCGCCGATGATGCCGCGTCGTCGCAAGCTGATGATGATTCCAAACGCGCCCATGTTCATGAGCGTGTAGACCAGCAGATAGATCATCAGCCCCGTATAGCCATAGCTGTTTCCGGCTACTAGTCCAAGCAATAAGTAACCCGCATTTGAGATCGACGAATAAGCGAGCAGCCGTTTTGAATTCTCCTGGGTGACCGCGGCCCAGTTTCCCACCATGATCGTGATCGCGGCCACCAGCCCGAGCAGCGGCGCCCAATCGGCGCGCATTGACGGCAGCGCTTCAAACAGGATGCGCGCGAAGAGCGCAAAGCTGGCGGCTTTTGAACCCGTGGAGAGAAATGCGGTGACGGAAGTGGGCGCGCCTTCATAAGCGTCCGGCGCCCACATGTGAAACGGAACGGCCGCAATCTTGAAAAACAAACCCGCCGCGAGCGCGATCATGCGCGAGCAACAGCAGTCGGTCTGAGTTTCGCCTGATAACTCTCCGGGTCTAACGGGACGGAGCTAAATACCTGGCCCAGCGCCTGGCCAATCTCACCAAGGTTTGTCGAACCCGCAACGCCATAGAGCAGCGACATGCCGTAAAGCAACACGCCGGACGAGAATGCGCCCAGCAGGAAATACTTCATTGCCGCTTCATTTGAACGCTTCTCGCGTTTTGTGAAAGCCACCAGGACGTAGAACGTGAGCGCCATCAGTTCCAAACTGATGTAAAGCAGAATCAGGTCGTAGCCGCAGCCGAGGAACATCATGCCGACGGTGGCGAAGAGGACCAGGGCATAGTATTCGCCGTGCTGTTCGCCCTCGATGTCGAGATAGCGCGTGGAGATCGCAATGGCGAGCGCGGCGGCGATCAGGAAGATCGCTTTGAAAACGAGCGCAAAGCCGTCGATGCGCACCATGCCGTAAAAGCCGGACAACGGCAGATCGCTGGTACCAGCCCTGAACTCCTAGAGATAGTGCGGCCAGGGCGATGCCCACGAGCGAAAAGTAAGCGGTGAGCTTGCTCTTGCGATACGGCAAGACCACTTCCATCACCAACACAACGCACGCGCAGAGCGTCAGGATCAACTCCGGCGCGATAAGTTGTAAATCGGCTGCGTTGAACAGCGCGGTTGTATTGGCTTGGAATAAAAGCATGTGGTCAGTTGTCAACGGTCAGTTCCTGGAGCTGCTACAGCGTTTCCGCTTTAGCAAAACAGGCTTTTCCGCATTGGGACCGGTCGTCGGGCCGCGTCGAAGTCTCAGCCCGGCATTCGTTACCGTTCCTGAAAACGTTTCTTCTTCATCGCGTCCGGCAAGCTTGATCGTGAAACTGATCTTCGCGCCGTTGACGTCGACCTTTGCGGTTGCAGGGTCTGGTAGTTCAACTCCACCGCCGGCTTCCTGGACGATTGCGTGGATACCGCCACCGCCGTCGATAAGCATCACGCGCATGCCCACCAGGTCTCCTGACTCTTTGCCGACGGTGAGGTTTTCATAAGTGCCTTCAATACGAACCGGCGGCATCTTCTGCGGGAATACTGTCAGCGCTGCTACCGAAGAAATACTGACGATCAGCACCATCCGAATAAATAACTTCATAAAATCTCCTTGACGTTCGAATATGTTCTTCTGATTACTTTTCGCTCGTAACTGCGGCCGCTGTCCGGCGCCTGCACCGTCACCGGCAACCCCTGGATAGGATAGGTGGGCCGTATCTGGCGCACCACCGCGTTCACCGGCCGTTCGATATAACGCAGAAACGGTTTCGGATAGACGCCAATCCAAAGCGACAGGATGACGAGCGGAGTCATGTAGATCCACTCGCGCCCGCTCATGTCAGTTAGTTTTTCATTCTTCGGATTATCGATCGTGCCGAAGAACATTCGCTGGTAGAGCCACAGCATGTATCCGGCGTTAAGAATAATTCCCAGCGCGCCCCACGCGGCCCAATACGGATTCGCTTCGAAACGCCCCGCGCAACGCGAGAAACTCCGAAATGAAAACGCACAGCAGCGGCAGTCCAATCGCAGTCATCACCATGGACAGAAAGATTGCCGCGTAACCGGGCATCACATGCGACAGCCCGCCAAACTCTGCAACATTCCGCGTGTGCCGGCGTTCGTAAATGATTCCGACCAGCAGGAAGAGCGCGGCGGAGTAGATGCCGTGATTGATCATGTGCAGCACGGCGCCATTGACGCCGTTGGGATTGAGCGAAAACAATCCGAGCATCACGATTCCCATCGACGAAACCGATGAATACGCGACCAGCTTCTTTACGTCGCCATCTTTCTTGACGACGAAATACATCGCGGCCAGCGCGCCGTAAATGATTCCGATGATGGCCAGGAAGATCATCACACTGCGCACGCCAAACGATCCGAAAAACGACTCGTCGGCGGAGGCCGCCGGAAACATCGGCAAGTTGAAACGGAAGAATCCGTAGGTTCCCAACTTCAGCAGGATGCCGGCGAGAATGACCGAACCTGCAGTTGGGCGCTTCGACGTGCGCGTCAGGAAGCCACGTGTGAAACGGAAACATCGGGACCTTGATGGCAAAGCCGAGGGCGAACGCAAAGAACAGCAGCACCTGCATCGTGCCCATCGGCATTACCGATCCCAGCGACTGCATGTAGACGAATATTGAATGTGCCGGTGCCATTCTGGCCGCCGCTGCCTGCAGAGTGTTTGAGACCATTGCGGCCGCTTCCGCGTTTCCGGCGAGCAAATCGATCGTCGCCTGAGTGATCTGTGAAGTCAGCGCCGTGTCCTGCGTCAAGAAATACATCTTCAAGACGCCGAGCAGCATGACGACCGATCCCACGAGCGTATACAGGAAGAACTTGATTGCCGCATACAGACGGTTTTCGCCGCCCCAGATGCCAATCAGGAAATACATTGGCACGAGCGACACTTCGAAGAACAGGTAAAAGAGAAACAAGTCCATCGAAGTAAACACGCCGACGACAGCGCTCTGCAGCAGGAGCAGCAGAATGTAGTATTCCTTTTCGCGCTTCTCGATGTATTTCCAGGAAGATAACGCAGCAATGATTCCCAGCAGAGTCGTCAGTACGATCAACAAGACGGCAGTGCCGTCAACGCCCATTTGATATCGCGCGCCAATCGAAGGTATCCAGGTGCAGTCTTCGAGAAACTGCATGCCGCCGAGGCCGCGGTTATAAGCAAGGAGGAGCAGCGACGCGAGAAAGGCCAGTCCAAACCAGGCCGTAGCAAACTTCTTGATGCCGCTGGCCTGGGTCTTCTTGAAGAGGGCGAGAATTATGATGGCCCCAACGGTTGGAAGCCAGGTGACGATTGAAAGTATCGGAAGACTTTTCATAAGTTTTAATCCGTAGTCAGTCTGTGTAGGACAGGCATTCCTGCCTGTCCGCGCACTGGACAGACAGGAATGTCTGTCCTACATGACTGCCTTCAAAACCCGATAGCGAACACGCCCCTGAATGCATTCGTAATATCGGCGCCAAAAAACAGAATCACCGCCAGCACCAAACCCAAGACCATCACCAGAGCATAGTTTTGCGTAAAGCCTGTTTGGGCCGCACGCAGCAGGGGCGACATCAAGCGAACGATAAACCCGGCAATCGCGTTAACCAATCCATCGACAAAATATCGATCAGTCAGGCCCGTCACACGACTGGTGAACCTCGTAATCGACAGCCGACCCATTCACCGCGCCATCAACTACTTTCGAGTCAAAGGCAAACACAGCACGAGCCGCGTCCATGGTCCGGCGAGTGACCGCCCAGCCAAAAAATTCGTCGACCCAATACTTGTGGTAACTCGCCTGGTAAAGAGGTCGCAGCCGCGCCGCCCAAATATCCGGTAGCCTGGGATTCTTCACATAGAAAAGCCAACCCAGGAACATACCAAACCCGGCAACAAGCAGCGAGATGATGATGAACACCCACTCGGTCAACGTGTGGTTGTGAATAAACGAGTCAACCGCGTGCGCGAGATTAAAGCCCTCATGACCGTAAGGCGGTGGAGGCTCAGCGTGAACCGGTTCGGTTGTTAACACTGACGCTGTGGCGTGTCGTTCTACCAACTCCGGCCGTTTGCCGAAGCTGTCGACTATTTCATGCGTGCCAAAGTATCGCGTCGTCGGATTCCAGATAATCGGATCGAGAAAGTTGACGATGTTCATGCGGCCGCCGACGTGATGTCCGCCGGTAAAGGCCGGACTGATTCCGACAAAGCCGCCAATCGTCGCCAGGACTGCCAGCACCGCCAGCGGCACCCACATTGAAGCAGGCGATTCGTGCGGGATGTGCGCATGATGCGTGGGCGTTTCGTGATCTTTGCCGTGAACCTCGTGCCCGTCAGTGTGCTCGTGCTGATTGTCGAGAAATCGTTCCTTCCCCCAGAAGGTGAGCGCCATCAGACGCGTCATGTAAAACGCCGTGCAGGTCGCAGCGATAGTGCCGACGATCCAGACAATCCAGCCAACCGGTACAAATCTGGTTGAAGCAGCGTTCCAAAGAATTTCGTCTTTGGACCAGAAGCCGCTAAATGGAATGATGCCGCAGATTGCCAGCCAACCGGCGAGGAACGTCAGGTAAGTGTAGGGCATATACTTCCTGAGCCCGCCCATGCGCCGCATGTCCTGCTCATGATGCATTCCATGGATAACACTGCCGGCGCCAAGGAACATGAGCGCCTTGAAAAACGCGTGCGTCATCACATGGAAGATGCCAATCGCAAACGCGCCGACACCGCACGCCATAAACATAAATCCAAGCTGCGAAACGGTTGAATACGCCAGGACCTTCTTGATGTCGTTTTGGGTGATTCCGATTGTCGCGGCGAATAGCGCCGTCGCCGCTCCAACCACGGCCACCACCGTCATCATCGTTTGCGAATGCTGGAAGATGACGTTGGTGCGCGTCAGCATGTAGAGACCGGCGGTCACCATCGTGGCGGCGTGAATCAGGGCTGAGACCGGAGTTGGCCCAGCCATCGCGTCGGGCAGCCAAACGTGCAGCGGCAATTGCGCCGACTTGCCACAGGCGCCGATGAAAAGCCCGAGCGCAATCCAGGAAAGAATGCCCCATTGGCCCAACGGTTCCAGCGGGAAGTTCGCAGCCTGTCCAAAAACGTCTGTGTACTGCGTGGTCCCAAATGTGGCAATCACTCCAAAGATGGCGAGGGCAAATCCGAAGTCGCCCACGCGATTAGTAATGAATGCTTTGCGCGAAGCGTTAGCTGCTTCCTGACGATCGAAGTAATAGCCGATTAGCAGGTAGGAACAGAGTCCCACACCTTCCCAACCGACAAACATCATCAGGAAATTAGAGCCCATCACCAGCACGAGCATCGAAAACATGAACAGGCCCATGTAAGCGAAGAACCTGTAAAAGCCCGCTTCCCCGTGCATGTAGCCGGTGGCAAAAACAAAAATACAAAGTCCTACACCCGTAACTACCAGCATGAAGATCGACGACAGCGCATCGAGCTGATAACTCCACTCGACGTCAAGGAGCGACGCGCCTTCCTGCTCATTAATCGCCCTCAACACGGGAACTGTTTCATGTTGCGCGGCCTGTTCCGGCGTCATCTCCGCGAATTGCTTCCGCGCTTCCTCCTGCGCTGAAGCCACTGAACGTGCGTGCCCTCCCTGCGTGAACCGCACAGCACCACCGGGAATCCATGAATATGACGCTCCGTCCTGGCTGGTGACGTAGACGTTGGGCCAGATAGCGTTGCTGCCGAATGCGTATGAATAAACAGAAGCGAGCGTGATCAGGAAAGCGAGCGCAATTGAGCCAACCGCAATTCCGCCGACGAGGCGTTCAGAGAAACGGAGCTTCCGCCCGAGCAGTCCATTGATGGCCGCACCGGCGAGAGGAAGAAGTGGAACTAGCCAGATGTATCTGTACATAAATGAGTCTGCGGTCTGGAGTCGAGAGTCAGGAGTCCGACGGGCGACTCAAGACCAGGGACTCCAGACTCATTTACCACTTAAGAATATCAATCTCGTCCACCCAGATCGTTTCCTTATTGCGATAGAGCGCAATCACAATTCCTAAACCAATGGCAGCTTCCGCCGCCGCTACCACGATCACAAAGACAGCAAAGATTTGACCGGCCACCGCGTTGACATTTCCGGTCTCCTGCAAGTAACGAGACATGGCGAGGAAGTTTATGTTTGCGGCGTTCAGGATCAACTCGATCGACATGAAAATGACAATGATGTTTCGCCGCGTCAGCACTCCGGCCACACCAATAATGAAAAGCAGCGCGCCGATGATCAGAAACTTCGAGAGGTCAGGGTGCTGCGCCCTCTCCCAGACCAACGCGATACGGCCCTGGGCCGGCTCCTGAAACAGAAGGCCAAGGAAGGGGGCGAAAATGTTTAAGAGGAATATCTGCATCGGTCCGCGTTACTCAGCTGCCTTCATTTCCAAAAGCTCCGGGTCATTGATCGCTTGTTTCTCCAGGACGTCCGGAGCCACATCATCCACCGCTGCTTCCTGCTTTAGCGTGCGCGCCAGCATTACCGAACCGATGATCGCCACCAGCAACAGCACGCTGGCAACTTCAAACGGCAATGAGCCAAATCGATAGAGACCGTTGCCCACCCATTCAGTTCCTTTAGTTATCTTCGAAGCACCGGTTGCGGATGCGTTCAGATTTTGGTCGGCCGCCTGGCGATTGGCGCCAGTCTTCGCGATCGTTGCGGCGTCGCGTTTTTGAATTCCGTCGTAACCGACGTTGAGCGCGTAAATAAGCCCGGCTACCAGAAGACCGCAGAAGATGACGCTGGTCGTGACCTGGCGCGATCGGTTGAAAATTTCTTCCTGCCCGCGCTCTTCCTCGCCGACGTTTACGAGCATGATCACAAACAAGAACAGGACCATTACGCCGCCCACATAAACGAGTATCTGAACTCCGGCAAGGAATTCAGCATGAAGCAGGATAAAAAGTGCGGCGACTGAGACGAGGGAAGAAATCAGAAAGAGTGCACTGTGAATGGTATTGCGGGCCATCACGGTCAGCAGAGCCGCGAAGATGGCCGCGATAGAGAAAACCCAGAAGAAGACTGCTTCCCAACCAGATAAAATCATAATGAAAGCGATGCGTGATGAGTCATGAGTGATGAGCAGTAAGAGGTTGCATTAAAGCCTAAGGCCTGGTTTCTTCCTGCTTATCACTCATTACTCATCGCTCATTACTACTACTTCAGCGCGTATACTTAACCGTTTCCCTGCCCTGTTCCAGCATCTCGCGGTTCCAAACAAAACCGGCGCGCGAATAAGTTGCCAATTCAAAGTCCTGGGTCAACTCAAGGCAATACGTCGGACATGCTTCCTGACAGAGCGCGCAAAACATGCATCGCGACGTGTCGAAGATAAACTCGTCGAGCACTTTCTTCTTGCGCGCCTTGCCGGCAACCATCATCTCAATGTCCAGGGGAATGACATCAATGCAATCCTCCGGGCAGGCCATCGCGCAAAGATTACAGGCAATGCAAAGCGTGTCGTGCGTTTCGGGATCCATGTTCAGTCGCGGCGCGCCATGAAAACGCGGCGCGACGTCGGGCCGGTTCTTGGGATACTGCTCGGTGTAAATACCCTTGCCTGCAACCGGATCGCTGCCCGTCATTGCCCCAATATTGTATTTGAGAGTGAGCTTCAGACCTCGCAGGAGGTCTACCATGAAAAAGCGTTGGACCTTTTCGATGAATTTGGGTTTTGGAACTTTAACTAAAGGCATAATGTTACTTCCCGACTGCTGGCGTCCCGGCCTTAACCTCTCTGCGCGTACTCTGTGTTCTCTGCGTCTCTGCGGTTAGCCTCCGGTACCGAACGTTCAACACAGAGACGCCGAGAGCACAAAGGCTGCGCAGAGAAAACTATTACCTCAAGCCCACGTCTAACCTTCGCTAACCACCACCGGAACCGCCGGCTTGCCCTGCGGGATGTTTACCAGCTTGATGTTTCGCCGCTGACTCTTCAAATTGAAATCTCGCGAACGCCAGTTAATTCTACCCAGCAGCAGACCCGTGACACCCAGCCCGACCAGCCCCAGCACGATCATCACTCCCTTTCCGGTTGCGGTTAGATTCAGTCCGCCGGAGAGCGACTCGATTGTCTTCAATCCGCGCCAGCCATTGAGCGCCTGGACCACAAAGATTGAGATCGCCGAAGTTCCGATGTTGATCAGCGAAGCCGGAATCAACCACTTCCAACCGATGTCCATCAGTTGATCGTAACGAAAGCGCGGCAGCGTCCAGCGCAACCAGAAATACAGATAAAGAATGACCGATAGCTTAACGATAAAGACCAGGAGGCTGACTATAACATAGAGATTGTGGTAACCCTTCGCTTCGGTCATTTGATAAACGAATGGAAAATACCAACCGCCCAGATAGACCGTGACGGCAACCGCCGAGACCACCACCATCGCCGCATACTCAGCCATGAAGAAGAGCGACCAGCGAAATCCTGAGTACTCCGTATGGAAACCCGCTACCAATTCTGATTCAGCTTCAGGCAGATCAAACGGAGCACGATTGTTTTCAGCGATGCCGCTAACGAGGAAGACCAGGAATCCGAGCGGTTGATAAAGGAGAAACCAAATGGAGTCGCCGCTCTGCGCGTTGACGATACTGGAAAGCGACAGCGTGCGCGCAAACATCAACGCGCCGATCAACGAAAGACCCATCGCCACTTCGTAAGAAATCATTTGCGCGCTCGAACGCAACGCTCCCAGCAGCGAATATTTTGAGTTTGACGACCAGCCGGCGAGGATCAGCGCCAGCACGCCCACACTCGAAACGGCCAGCACAAACAGCAGGCCGATATTTATGTCTGCAATTACGGCCCAGTCAGGACCAAAAGGAACCACAACGAAAACGATGAAGGCCGCTGCTACCGCGATGTAGGGCGCAATAAAGAAGATCCAGCGATCCGCTTTGTCAGGAATGAAGTCTTCCTTAGTGAGAAGCTTGATGCCGTCAGCGATCGGCTGCAGAATCCCCCACGGCCCGACGCGCATCGGTCCAAGCCTCGCTTGCATGAACGCGGAAACTTTTCTTTCCAGATAATTTGCGGCGGCAACCCAACCCGTGACCAGCGAAATCACCAGCACAACCTGAATGAAGGGCCAAACGACATAGTTCACCATGTCTGCGCTGAAAAACTTCAGCAGCAGATCACCAATGAAGTCGATTGGAAGAAATAGAAGCACTACGTCCTCATATTTAATCTTCTCTGTGTCGAGCACAGAGACTAATCATACTGTCAATCTCACCAAGCACGATATCCAACGTTCCGATTATCGCGACCACATCGGCCACCAGATGGCCCACGCACATTTGTTTCAACGCCTGCAGATTAATGAATGAAGGCGGTCGCACGCGCACGCGCCACGGCTGCGCGGTACCATCAGAAACCAGGTAGCACCCAATCTCGCCTTTCGGTCCTTCGATCGAATGATAGTAATCGCCCACCGGTGGCTTAACGATCTTCGGCAGCTTCGCATTTACTGGTCCATCAGGAAGCTTGTCCATCGCCTGATCGATGATGCGTCGCGACTGTCGCATTTCTTCAAGTCGCACCAGGTATCGATCATAGGTGTCGCCGTTTTCTCCCAGCGGAATATCAAAATCCATGTCGGCATACGCCGCATAAGGCCGCGACTTGCGCACATCCCAGGCGACACCGGAACCACGCAAGGCCGGCCCTGACAAACCAATCGCCACTGCCTCTTCTCCCGAAATCACGCCAATGCCAACTGTCCGGCTCAACCAGATGCGATTCTCCGAAAGCACCGTTTCATATTCATCGAGGCGCTTGGGAAAATTGCTGACGAAGCGACGCACGTCGGATTCAAAATCGTCGTAAGCGTCATTGGGCATGCCGCCAACTCGCCAGGCGTGACACGTCAAACGCGCGCCAAATTGTCGTTCAAAAATCTTTAGAATCTCTTCGCGCTCACGAAACGCCCAAAGCAGAACGGTGACTGCGCCGATGTCGAGAGCGTGTGTGGCCAGCCAGAGCAGATGAGAAGCGATGCGATTGAGTTCGGTAAGAATAGTTCGCAGGTAATGGGCGCGAGGCGGAACAACCAAACCCATCATCTGTTCGACTGTTTCCACCCAAACCAATCCGTTTGAAACTGCAGCGATATAATCGAGCCGGTCCCAATAAGGCGCGATCATCGTGTACATGCGATTCTCGGCAATCTTCTCCATGCCGCGATGGAGATAGCCGACGTCGCAATCGAGATCGATCACAGTTTCGCCGTCGAGCCTCAGGATGATGCGCAGCACGCCGTGAGTCGACGGATGCTGCGGGCCCATGTTGAGCACCATCTCAGGGCTGTCGAGCAGTGTCTCTTGAGTTGTGGCGATCTCTACCTGATGCATATCGTGTCCGACAAACTTCAGTTTGTCGCTTGCTGTTTCAATATTCACTCGAACGATCGACAAACTAAAGTTTGTCGGACTAGTTGTTACGCCGCTGCCGGCGCGGGTTCGGCCGGAACATAACAGCCGGTCACGCTCCATGGTTCAATAATCAAACCAATTTCTGTTGCTTCCCCGGCAGTGCGCTTGTCCAGAAGCTTGGTAACGATAGCCAGCGCGGCACTGGCCTTGTTCCAAACATTTCGTGGCGTCATTGTTTCGGTCAAAACAAACCCAGCCACCTTCGCCGCCTCCGGCGTTTCAAAAACTTTCGCTTCATACTGGGCGGCAATCTCTTTTGGAGTCATGGCAACTGGTAAATGGCGAATCGTAAATGGTAAATGGTGCGCGCGCGCATCGAATGCTCTTCCTGACTATTCACTATTCACCATTCACCATTTACTTGTCTTTCGGCATCACTTCTTTATCGCCCTGGAAAATCTCGCGCATCATGCGCTCCTGCGGCACGGAAAGTATCTCAAGACCGTACGCACGTCTTTGTTCCAATTGTTCGCGCTGCACATCGGTCATCTCAGGCAAGTGTCGCTCAGTCCACTCGTTTTCGATAAATTCGAGCGCATAGTCTTTCCTGAGCGGATGTCCGATCCAATCGGGCGGCAACAGAATCCTTCGCAAGTCCGGATGATTACTAAAGTTGACTCCGAAGAGATCGTAAACCTCGCGCTCCATCCAATTCGCTGAAGGCCAGACACCCGTCACGCTTTCAACGCTGCCCTTTTCAGTTGTACCGACCTTCAATCGCACGCGTTCGTTGCGCTTAATCGAAAGCAGGTTATAGACGATCTCCAGAGGAGCTTCGCGATTCATCGGGTAATGGACGCAAGTCAAATCAGAAAGATAGTTGAACGGGGTCTCCTGATCTCGTCGAAGAAAATCACAGACTTCGACTATCCGTGCGGCGTCGATGCGAATAGAGATTTGTCCAATAAACTCAACCGCCTCGAGCACTGCTCCGCCAAACTGCTCCTTCAGCTTCTTGACCAGACTGTGGCCGGAAGCATCGACTGGCTTTGGTCCTTCTTCTTTTTTCTTGACGGGAGGTTTGGGAGCGCCGGGAGTGGCCGCTCCAGAGGCTGGCTGCGCGGCTTTTTCGGCAAGCGATTCTTTGACGGCTGCAACTCGCGACTTGGCCTGTTCGACCATCGCCGCTTTTTCCTCGTCGGCGCCGGCTGCCTCACCGGCGTCGGGAATAGCGGAGGCCGGCGGCGTACCGGCGGAATCCGCAGGCACGGTGACACCAGGCACATCGGGTTCTTCGGTCCTGGGATCGCCCGCTGCTTCCTTCAGCTTGTCGTTTTCGTCCGCCATCAGCTTTCGGTTCTCATAATCACACTCTGACCAAGAGTGCGATTCACTTCTGGATCGCGCTAACGGTTCTGATCGTTATGTAAAAGCTAATTACAAAAGGTCGGCAGAAATGGATTTAAGCATGGCGTTAAATTACTGTCAACCAACTTGTTCCAGCATATCTCTGTAACGTAAACTGTCAGTTTGCGGTCGCAAGTATCGTGATTCTCCGACGCGTGAAGCTGTGGTTGCGGCCGCAAACTAACACTTTGCGTTACGGACCCGAACTTGACGATGCCGTGCGCGTGCCCCTATCATAGCTCGTTTGTAAATGGCGGCATTTAGCTGCCTATAGGTAAGGGTTAGAGAGAATCATGAAACCAGAAATTCATCCGCAATATCAGGAAATCACGGTCACCTGCGCGTGTGGCGAAAGCTTTAAGACGCGCTCCACCAAGCATGGCGACCTGCACGTGGAAATTTGCTCCGCGTGTCATCCGTTTTTCACCGGCAAGCAAAAGCTCGTTGACACCGCAGGACGCGTCGATCGCTTCAACAAGCGCTACGGCAAGAAGACTCCCGCGGAAACCACCGCAGCTACTCAGTAAGCTCTAACGAGGACTACGATTGAGTTTTAGACACTAGCAACACTTTCGAATCCAGAACGCCGGCGAGAAATCGTCGGTCGCTATTCGTGCATCCCACACGCTGCGACCGAGATCAAAACGCCGGCGTTAATCTTAGTAGGACAGACATTCCTGTCTGTCCCTTTCTTAACAACCGAGACATGGACAGGCAGGAATGCCTGTCCCACGGGGAAGAAACCATTGAGCACTAACGAACGAGATTTAATAGTCGGCGGTCAGGCAGTGATCGAAGGCGTGATGATGCGCACTCCAAACGCCTACGCTGTGGCGGTGAGAAAAGCGGACGGCACGATCGTCAACATTTCGGCGCGGTTGCCAAAGTGGAGCGACAAGTATCCGCTGCTCAAGCTTCCCGTGCTCCGCGGTAGCGCCGTGCTGATTCAGTCAATGGGACTAGGGATCAAGGCCCTGAACTATTCCGCTAACGAAGCGTTTGGCGACGCGCAGGAGGCTGAGGCCAAAGAAGTCCAGGTAGCGCTGACTCCCGCCGTGATTGAGGGCGAAGGAGATTTTGCCGGCATCACCGGCGCGATGCCCGGACTCTTTCCGATCCCCACCGAGAAGCGTTCGAAAGATGAACTGAAGAAAGGCGGCACCGCGGCTGCGGCCGGTTCGATCGTCTTTGCGATCATTTTCAACATTTTGCTTTTCGTGGCCGCGCCATTGCTGTTGACAAATGCGTTGTTTATCGGCGCCGGCTGGGCCACAGCGCCCGTTGTGCAAACCGCGTCACCGCAACGCGAGTACCGCAGGAGCTACTGATTCTGCCGCCGGAGCACGACTGCGGCCCGTCGCGAACCGCGCAGAACCTGCATGGTACTCAAGAGCATGGACTTCGGTTCGAAGCTTATCTCCATCCCGTGCGTCCATCGATTTCGTTCAACTTGATCGACGGCGTGATTCGCATGAGTTTCTTCCTGATCATGATCTTCAGCTTTTCGCTGATCAAGGACATCAGGCGCGTCTTCGAATATCACGGCGCGGAACACAAGACAGTGTTCACCTGGGAAGCGGGTTTGCCGTTGACGGTCGAGAACGCGCGGCCGCAACCGCGACAGCATCCGCGCTGCGGCACGAGCTTTCTGATGGTGGTGATGCTGGTTTCCATCGTGCTGTTTTCGGTGATCAAGTTTGATTCGCTGCTGTTTAATTTTCTCGTGCGCCTGGCGTTGATGCCATTGGTTGCCGGGCTCTCTTACGAGATCATTCGCCTCTCCGCGAAGAAGGAGAGCGGCTGGTTTTTCAAAATGATGACGCGTCCGGGAGTGTGGCTGCAAAACATCACCACGCAGGAACCGGACGATCAGCAGCTCGAGGTCGCACTCGAAGCGTTGAAGGAATCGTTGAAACTGGAACCGACGAACCGGCGAGCCAGCGCTCGCGCCATTGTCATAAGCGCAGGACTTGCCCCACAAGAATTATGTTAGAACGACTTGAACAAATTGAAGCGCGCTACGAAGAACTCGCAAACGAACTCTCCGCGCCCGAGTTGCTTTCCGATCAGGCGGCTTACACTAAAGCCGCGCGCCAACATCGCACCCTCGGCGAAATCGTGAACAAGTATCACGCCTGGAAAGCCCTCAAAGAGGAGCTGACCGGTGCGCGTGAGCTGGCCGAGATTGCCGACGACGACGAGATGCGCGACATGGCGCGATTGGAAGTCGAAACCCTCCAGACAAAAGTTGGAGACAAGTGAAACTGACTTGAAGCTGTTGCTCGTGCCTTCCGATCCCAACGACGAGAAAAACGTCATCGTAGAAATTCGCGCCGGCACCGGTGGGGACGAAGCGACCCTGTTCGCTGCCGAAATGCTGCGCATGTATGGCCGCTACGCCGAACGACAGGGTTGGAAGTTTGAAGTTCTCGATGCGTCAGAATCAGGAATCGGAGGCTTCAAAGAAGCTATCGCTTTGATCGAAGGCGAAAAGGTTTATTCCAAGCTTAAACACGAATCAGGCGTGCATCGCGTGCAACGTGTTCCGCAAACTGAAGCCAGTGGTCGAATTCACACTTCCGCCATCACCGTTGCAGTGCTCCCTGAAGCGGAAGAAGTCGACGTCAAGATCGATCCGAAAGAACTTCGCATCGACACCTTTTGTTCCTCCGGCCCAGGGGGACAGTCAGTGAACACAACTTACTCCGCGGTGCGCATCACTCACCTGCCCGACGAACACCGTCGTATCGATGCAGGACGAAAAGTCGCAAATAAAAAATCGCGAGAAGGCGATGCGAGTTTTGCGCGCGCGTTTGCAGGAGATGGCTGAGCGCGAGCAACACGACGCGCTGGCGAGCGAGCGACGCTCAATGGTAGGTTCAGGCGATCGTTCCGAAAAGATCCGCACCTACAACTTCAAAGAAAACCGCGTCACCGATCATCGCATTGGTCTCACCATTCATCAGCTCGATCTGGTGATGCAGGGAAACATCGACGAAATCATTCAGGCCCTCGTCTCGCATGACCAGGCAGAAAAAATGAAAGCCGAAGCTGTCGCCGCTTAGATAGTTTCGAGTTCCGGGTTCCGAGTTCCGAGTTTCGGTCGATTCGAGTCCCAATGAACTCGAAACTCAGAACTCGAAACTAATGTCTTCGTCCACCCACGTCATTCTCGTTCGCCACGGCCAGTCGCAGGGAAACGCTGAAGGCCGTTTCGGTGGACACACCGACACGCCGCTTTCCCCACTCGGACGCAGGCAGGCGGAAGCTACTGCGAAAACGCTCGCCGCGGAAAAGGTCACTGCGGTTTACGCAAGTGATCTGCGCCGGGCAGTTGAAACGGCGAAACCCCTAGCCGAACTAGCCCGGGCGCCTCTGATTACTTCTGAAGCGTTGCGTGAACGCAGCGTTGGCGTAATGGAAGGATTGACTTTTGCGGAAGCCGCTGCGCAACACCCTGAACAATATCAGGCACTGCTGCAGCGCGATTTCGATCACGTATTGCTGGGTGGTGAAAGTTACCGGCAAATGTTGGATCGCGCAGCGGCAACGCTCGACGAAACCATTCAAAAACATCGAGGTGGACGGATCGCGTTGTTCACGCACACCGGAACCATTTGCATCCTGATACTTCACCTCATGGGCGCGCTCGACTCACCCCACCTCAAAGCCGTCTGGATCGCCACGCAAAACTGCGGATTCGCGCGCTTTGATTTAAGAAGCGACGGATTCGTGCGCGTCCTTGCCATCAACGATACGCGACATCTCGCAAACATCTAAAGCCTGATTGCTACTTGCTCGCCAGTCGCGCTCGCTCAGCATTCGCCCAGTCACACAGCGCTTTCACATCTTCCGGCGAAAGCTTTGAGCCCGGGTGTAAAGGCGTGTAAGTGGACAGCGGCATCATGCCCTCTTCCACCTCTTCACAAATCTCGTCCAGCTTCTTGTCTTTCTGGTTGGGCTGGAGTTTGCCCCACTCGGAAAAATTCAGGTGCCTGCGGCCATCGTCTACGTGATCAACAACAAACCAGGAAACCGGCGTGACGTTCGTGTACCAGGGCCAGCGCGTCTTGTTCGAATGACAATCGTTGCAGGACCGATCGAGGATCGCAGCCACTTGCGGTGTCATCTGCAGGTGCGCCTCGCTCGTCTGCGATGGATCAATGGCAGGATTAGTCCGCGCCGGCCGCCAGAATTGTGCGATCACAAATGCGCACGCGAGCACGATAAAAGATCCATTTCAACACCGTTGCGAATTATTTTCATATTCTTTTGGTGCGACGAGCACTACGCTTCCGTTTCCAAACAACCACTGATGAAGCAACCAGGCTGGCGGTCAATAGTAAAATGATATTTCTGCCGTTGCTCCGCCTGCGTAAGAAAATCCAATCACTGTTTCACGCGACGCTCCCAATTGCTCAGCCACCGCCGCTTTCACGCGTGGCTGTGTTTCCAATCCTGCCGCCACGATTTCATTCTTGCCGCTCGAGAGTCTGCGCACGCGAGGTCCACTAGAAATGTTAGGAAGCGCAAATCCAACCTCCATTACAAACACATCGCCCGCCGGGGTAACGAATACGCCGTTTGGAAAGAAGGGTGGATCAGCTCGATAAACTACTTCGACTTTGCCATCGGTCGTAATCTTAAGTAGCCGCCGGTTGCCCGCGTCCGCTACATAGACGTTGCCGTTTTATCAACCGACAGTCCGGTAAGACTTCCGTGAGTGTTGCCAGACAAGGTGGATCGATCTTCGCGCGTCTTGAAATTAAGATCCTTCGCAATTGTCGTAACTATCCCGTCCATCGAAACCCGTCGCACCGAACCACCGTCAGCGAGATAGAGACTGCCGTCCGGTCCGAAGGCCATTCCGCCAACGCTGCCAAAATGCGCTGCGGCGCCGCTCCCGTCTTTATGGCCATAGGCGCTCCCGGCCAGAGTGGTGACCTTACCGTCAGGATCGCGTCGCAGTAACAAGGTCTGAGTTTTCGTGTGATTGTTCTGATCGATGAAGTACGTGTTGCCCGCACGGTCACGCCAAATACTCATTCCGCGCGGCGAGTTCACAGTTGGTTCGAGCAGATATGAAAACTTTCCCTCCGGCGTCATTTTCCAGATTGCGCTGGGCCAGGTCTGGTTGGCGGGGTTGTAACTAACGTCCGCGCCGTAAATATTGCCGTCGTCGTCAATCGCCAACTCGTGGACATGTCTTCCGTTTACGCCGGCGCGAAAGACCGTCTTCGTTCCCTTCGGATCAAGCTTCCAGATCGTTTCCAGGTCGCTGAAATAAACATTGCCCGCGTGGTCCACCACGATGCCGGTGGCGGGATGCGCAGGTGCGTTTGCCGGGAGCAGAAAGGCACCAGCCAACACTAGTAGAGTAATGATTGTCTTCATGCGCTTTCCTACAACTAAGTAACGCTTAAGTCCGGTGGCCCTGTTAACACTGGACGGAGACTAGCGTTCGTCTCCAAAACAGTTGGTCACCGCCCCGTGCAATTTCGCGAGCAACGCTCGACCTTGATATCTCGAACGCCCCGCAGCACACCGTCCGCGTCGCGCGTCAACTTGAGAATCGCCGAAAAGTTTCCTGTTCCAGCTTTCGTACGCATCTCGTCGGTAACAAATGGATCATCGGTGAAATGATATTCATCGATCCAATACTCAGGATAGCCTGGGCCAGAGACATAGGCGTGGATGTGAGCTGGATTGCGGCTCGCCGGATAGGAACCCGGTTTGATCGTGCGAAACTCATAGCGTCCATCAGCTCCGCTCCGCACCACGCCGTGAATGCGCGTGTCCCTATTGTCGCCGTTGTTTCCGCTCGTCGAATAAACCCCCGTTGCGTCAGTTTGGTAAACGAACAGATTAATTCCCTGCAACGGCGTGCGACCGTCCGGCGCGTAAATCGTGCCGGAAACAATCAGCGGTTCACCTGGTTCTTTGTCAGTCACGATCGTTACTTTGGCCGGCACATTTCCGTTCGAGCCGGCATTGTCCGACTTCGCCAGCGAACGACCCTGTTGACTACAACTCAGAGAAACTGCAGCGGCCAACGCGATGGCAACAACAGACCGCCGGGTTAGAAAAGGTGTGCGCGTCATTTCACTCGATAGCTCTCGTGCCATAAAACCTCCTACCGTGTTGCGTATCCCCTACTCTCTATCGTTTCGCTTCAAGCCCATTTATTTTGCCCAAACCTCGAGTCCAGGTATTCACCAGAGCTTTCTTCAACCCTGAATCAGGGCTCCAGCTATTCTCTAGATAGCCTTTCCACAAATGCAGCATCTTGTCATCGAGCTGCAGACAACCGTCGCGCGTAACTTCTTTCGGCGGCGGCGACAGCAGGGCCATCCGCTCAAACACTCGCTCGCGTTGCGGCCCATGGACCCGGTACATCAGATGCCAGAGCGTGAGCGTATCGCGCGGACGGGAGTCTGCAATTACCTGATCCAAAACCCCGGCTCGTTGATCTTCAGTTAACGTATCAAAATCAAGCTTGCCCAGCGCGGACTTAAAGCTTTCCGAAGCGTCTTCAAAATATGGAGTGCCTGGACCAATTCCCGGCCGGGTTGCACAAGAAGCTCCCGCCGGCACGATTGATTCAATTTCTCGCAGTTGCAGCGCCACCCAACCCGAAGTGACCTTGAGCAAACTCGCGCCGCGATCGTCTACTTCAAGTGTGTATGCACAGCCGAGGTCGGCAGCAACTCCAGACGGGGTGTTAACAAAAAATAACCGAGGCGGCGCCCAAATCTTCGCGCTCATGCGGCCGCGCGCGAGTTCGAGCCGGTGCTCGGTAGGCTTTGTTTCGATCAGACGGACGCGCGTATTTGGGTCCACTTCCACGTGACCAATTGTTCCGACTTCGATTTGCGCGCGCGAATCGCCATCAGTCTCCAGCCATTCGCCAACCGCAAGTTGTCCCTTTGCGTTCATCCGCGACGAACCAATTCGCGGAGAGCCATCCAGACGCGCGACTTCCCAAAATGGGCGCGCCTCGCGTGTATATATCCACAAAGCGCCAAGGCCGATCGTCAGAATCAACCCAGCTGCAGCAGCTGCAAGCCAAGGCTGCCAGGTGGAACGCCTTTGGCGAGCCTTCGTTGAGAATTGTTCTGAGGCTTTCGGCAGCGCATCAATTTGGGCGTCTAGCTGGGCTTCAATGTTGGCCCAAAGCGACGCGGGCGCCGCCAGCTGCGGTATCTGCTCGGCGAGTTTCACTCCAAACTTGATTTGCTCGAAGTCGGCACGACATTGGGTGCAGCCGATGAGGTGCTCGGCTACCTGCTGCGACTCCGGCGTCGTCAGCTCCCCATTGCAATAGGCCGACAACTCTTCACTAACGTGCTTCGAAAACATCTCAGTCTCCCAGGCTCCCCGTAGGACAGGCTTTCCTGCCTGTCCTTCTATCAATTGGGCACTGCATCCTCACTGTCAACTAGACAGGCAAGAATGCCTGTCCTACTCAAACTTCCGCTCGCAAGTGCGACAGTTTCTTCGCCAGGCTTTGATGTCCACGGTTGAGCCGCGATGAAACCGTGCCCATCGAACATTCCAGAACTTCGGCTATCTCCTCGTATGAAAGGCCCTCGCCGTATTTCAAGAGAATCGGCATGCGCAGCTTTGGCGTTAGCTCGTTGATCGCATTTTGCACCTGCTCTGATACTTCAAGCCTCGCGAAATGTCTTTCCTGCGGCCGCCGATCCTCAGGTGCTGTGATCGGAGCATCAGCCAATTGAAGCAACCGGCCGCGTTTGCGTTGTTCATCGATACAGGCGTTGACCACCAGCCGATACAGCCAGGTAGTAAAGGCTGAGTCACCGCGAAACTGGCGGATTGAATTAATCAGTTTGAGAAATATCTGTTGTGATATATCGCTCGCGGCCGCCCGATCGCCTCCCAGGGAATAGACCGCAATCGAAAACACCTTATCTTTGTAAGCCTCAAACAACTCACGGAAAGCATCGCGGTCACCCCTCTGGCAGGCTTCGATAACGCGCTCGTCAATAGTTGGTTCGGCCATCACCGCGCGCTGCTCCATCCGTTCCTCCGTCTTGACCTATCCATCATTAGACGGAGCAACCTCGAGATTTCTTCCGTGAAAATCTTAATGAAACTCATTTTGTCCAGCTTCTTCCTATTAAGCTATCTCAGGGAGATGCCCTGTGGTATCTTGACGCCAGTTAGCCTTATTACGCATCCTGACCCAACAACCTCTATGCGGCTGCTATTTCTTTCCCGACATGCACTAAGAGCTAACGCGCTGGTAGTGACTGCCGCGGCGATTATCGTTATCGCTGGTGCAGGAAGCATGGCGCCGGGCTTCGCGCATCAAGTTCAAACACCAGCGATATCACAGCAAACTCAGGCACCTCAAGCCTCGCCGGCCCCGACCGCTGAGGATGTCAGTGATTGGCACGTCGTCATAGACAGCGGTGAGAAAGTGATCACCGCGCTCGCAATTATCGTTGGAGGATTCTGGGCCTGGTTGAAGTTTTTTCGCGGTCGAACCTTCCGTTCCCGCGTGGAATTGTTGGTTTCGGGAAACATTATCACTAGTGGCAACAATAGATTTCTGAAGGCCACCATGGAGATGAAAAACGTTGGCCTGTCTCAGGTGAAATTCAAGAAGGACGCAATTTATCTTGATGTGTTTTTGATCCCGGCGGCGAAGGTCACGCCGGCAGCGCGATTATATAATGCTCAGTGGGACGATCCAGTAACATTTGAAGTTTTTACGGACCATGGCTGGATTGAATCAAGCGAGGAAATCAGCGACCAAATATTCCTGCAACTGCCGGCTGGCGAACCGCTGGCTTGCAAGTTGAAGCTGACAGTGAATTCAAGAGGAAACTCATGGGTATTATTTGAAACAGAAGGCACTCGTTGGAGCGCGACAACTGTCGTCGACTGCCAATCCCCCACAAAGGATGATGACTTATCCACTCAGAAAAAGGACAAAACTCATGAGCGTGCAACAAGCACAGCAGAGCAACTTGAATCCTGAAGCCGAAGAAGAAGCACGTCGAAGGATCGAGAAACAGCGACAGCTCGAACAGGAAAAGCAGGACCCCCAGGAAGAAGAAGAAGCGCGCAAGCGGATCGAGGAACAACGCCGCCAGGAGGAGGAAAGGAATAAAGAAGGACGCAAGTAATAAAGAACGTTCTCGGCTGAACCCTGCACAAAGCCCCGTTTTAAAGACTCGGGAAGTGTTCAGCCTCGGAGTCAAGAGCCTTTCTTCAGCGCGAGTTGATATGGAAAGACGACTTTGCTGATACCTACTTTACTTTTTATCTAAAGCACCTCGGCTGCTTCAATTCCGATCCAGCCGACTCATGTCTGTCACAACCTCTAACCTGGGAGTTCACTGATGAATGATTACATACTCAAGCAAGGCAAATGGAGTCCCGAGCAGGAAAGCGACGCGCGAAAGAGAATTGAGGAACAACGACGTCGAGATGAGGAGCAACGATCAAAAGCAGACGAGCAACGTCGTAGGGACGAGGAACAGAAACGTTCGTCTTGAGTCGGATTAGCATTCACAGATCGGTTAATGTGATCCACGGCCGAACACTATCCTTTACGCAGCCTCGCAACCGTCATTTTAACGACACCGGTGCTTCCTTGCCCGTGTCAAAAGTTGTTTGAGGCGGTAGTGTCCTGAGTTCATTTTCTCTGCGTATTCTCAGCGGCCTCTGCCTCTCGGCGGTTAACGGTGCTCAGCAAAAAATTACCGCAGAGGCGCAGAGTACGCTGAGGTGTCGCAGAGAAATTCAAATCAGGCCAGTACCTTTGAAGCAGGTCGCTTGACCAAAACGCTATGGATTCTCCACAATGCACTCGAAGATACCCAACTTCGCCCTGACTCCCGATCGCGGTTTCCGAACAACCAGGACAGTTCAACCGATTTACTCCGAAAGGATGTCCCCCACATGCCTGCACGACTGCTTGTTTTATTTCTGTTTACGCTGTTGCTGACCGTGACCATTGCCGCCCAGCCCACCTCACGCGACATGGAGAAAGAGAAAGAAATCTGGATCCGAATTGAAGCCATCGCTCCGAAGGCGCTTGACGACTTCAAAGCGGGCACCACTGCCATGGATGCGGGCAACTACGATGAAGCCGTGCGCCTATACGAATCGGCGCTTCGGAAAGCACCGGAATCCGACGACATTCTGCGTCGTCTTGGCTTTTCTCTCATCGGCCAGGGAAAAACAAGCGACGGGATGAACCTTCTCGAGCAAGCTCTAAAAGAAAACCGTTCGCCCGAAAACCTGATCAGCTTAGCTACTGTCCTCGCTTATCCCGGTGAGGGCAAGGAAGGATCAGCAACTGATAAGCGCCGTGCATTTGCCCTCGCGAAGGAAGCTAACCGTTTGCCCAAGACCGGCGACGATCTCGACTATCTAACCATTTTGGGCGAGCTTGCCCTCGAGCACGATGACCTTAATGAGTTTCGGAGCGTAACGGAGCAACTCATTGCGAGGTATCCCGGCGTCATGGTGACTCACTATTACGCCGCTATCCTCGCAGCCTCGGACGAAAAATGGATCACCGCCGAGAATGAGATGAGGGAAGCTGAACGACTGGGCCTGCCGCACGAGGTTGCACAACGGTTCTACGATGCAGGTATCCACACGCGCGCGACCGTTTGGCGTTACGCGCTGTATTCGCTATGGCTTGTCGGCGCCTGGGTCGTGGGCCTTGGGTTGCTCTTCGTGATTGGAAAACTGATGTCGAAGAAGACCCTGCGTTCGATCGAAACCGCCGACCCCACCGAGGGCGCCAGCAGTTCTGATGTTTCGCTCAGGCGTTGGTATAAGCGGTTGATAAACGTCGCGGGCTTTTATTACTACATCTCGATGCCGGTGGTTATCTTCCTGGTCATCGCGGTCGCAGCTTCGGTCACTTACGCCTTCCTGATGATCGGGCGAATTCCCATCAAGCTGGTCTTGATTCTCGGTTTCGCTGCCATCGTCACCATCTACAAGATGATTCGCACCTTATTCATCAAGATTGAGAGTGAGGATCCGGGCAGAAGTCTAAAGTATGAAGAGGCGCCGGGGCTCTGGGACCTGACGCGCACGGTCGCTGAGGCAATTGGCACTCGGCCCGTGGATGAGATCCGAGTTACGCCAGGGACTGATCTGGCGGTGTATGAGAAAGGAAGTTACCGGGAACGTTCACAGGATCGGGCGCAGAGAATTCTGATTGTCGGCGTCGGGATTTTGAATGACTTTCCCCAGAATGGTTTTCGCGCCGTGCTCGCTCACGAGTACGGACACTTTTCACATCGCGATACAGCGGGCGGCGACATCGCGTTAAGAGTAAATGCTGACATGATGAAGTTTGGCTACGCGATGGCGATGAGCGGGCAAGCCGTTTGGTGGAATATCGCCTTCCAGTTTCTCAGAGTTTATCACTTCATATTTCGGCGTATTAGTCATGGCGCCACGAGGTTGCAGGAGATTCTGGCCGACCGCGTCGCCGCGTCGAAATATGGCCCGGGCGCTTTTGAGCAGGGACTTAAGCACGTTGTGAGGAAGGGTGTCGAATTCCAACTGGCGGCTGAGATGGAAATAAACGAGTCAGCAAGTTCGCAGCGAGCACTGCAAAATTTGTACGGGCTGCAGGTGACTGACAACCCGGATGTGGAGTCGATGGTGGAAGAAACGTTGAATCGTGAGACTAGCGAGGACGACACGCATCCGAGTCCAAACGACCGCTTTCGTTTCATTCAGAAGATCGTCTTGTCCAGCGAACAGCCAGTTTCCGGCCAGGTCTGGGATTTGTTTAAAGACAAAGAGGCACTGACGTTGGAGATGACGAAACTGGTTGAGTATCAATTGCAGGGCGGGTGACTTCTTTATCCGCAGATTACGCGGATTCGCTCATAAAAATTCCGGCAGGCTGCTTTTGTAATTGCGTAATCTGCGGTTAGTTCCGCAAGCCGTCTGCAGACTCTAGGCAGTAACCACGACCTTTTCCGGCTCCGCACTGGCTGGCAACCCATCATCGTCGCCGTATTCCTGCTGGCGATGGACCGTCCCGTCAGATTCGAAAATGTAAGCGGAAGGCGCCTCGCGCATGATGATGTCCTGCAGTCGCATCAGGCCGTAAAGCAATGCCTCAGGACGCGGCGGACAGCCAGGAATGTAGACGTCAACCGGGATGCAGCGATCCACTCCCTGCATCGTTGAATAAGAATCGAATGGTCCACCGGTCGAGGCGCACGCGCCCATCGCAATCGCCCACTTCGGTTCCGGCATCTGCTCGTAAACGCGCCGCACCACTGGCCCCATCTTCAACGTGACCGTCCCCGCAATGATGATCAGATCACTTTGACGCGGACTGGGGCGAAACACGCCGGCGCCAAATCTGTCGATATCAAAACGCCCCGCGCCGGTCGCCATCATCTCAATCGCGCAACACGCGAGTCCAAATGTCATGGGCCAGAGCGCAGACTTGCGCGCCCAGTTCACCACCGGCGCCGCCATGTCGACCGCCTTCGCGCCCACACTCCGCCGCACCGCGTTCATCAGCGTGTCAAATCTTGTCAGTAGAAAGCCGTCTTCGTGTTCAGCCATGGGTTAGTCCAGAGTCCAAAGTCCGGGTCCAATGTCAGTTCGTAACGTCCAAGGTCATGCTTGCAATCCGATTCAACCCAATTCGAAGGACCTTGGACTTTGGACATTGGACTTTGGACAGGCGTTCACGCCCACTCTAATGCGCCCTTACGCCAGGCGTAGTAGTAACCAACAATCAGGATACCGATGAAGACAAACATCTCAATCAGCGCAAACTTCGTGAACGAAAAATCTTCGCCCATGAAGATGATCGCCCACGGCAGGAGAAAGATCGTCTCCACATCGAAAATCAAAAACAACATTGCCACGATGTAGTAGCGAACCGTAAAACGCGAGTGGGCGTCAGTTTTCGGATCGATGCCACACTCGTAAGGCCGCATCTTTCCCTTCCCCCACTTCGCCGGCCTTAGAAACCTGCCGAGCACGACAGGCAGAATCGGGAAGGCCACCGCCACGACAAAGAAGATCATCACCGGCCAGTAAGCCGTGATTGGCGCGCCGACGTTTGCAGTCGTAGACGTGTTTACAGTTGCAGCCGCGGCGAGTTCTGTCGTTGCCTGGAACAGCATCGTAGGTCGAAACTAAGTTCTTAAAAATGAAGGCGAATGCAAATTCTGGAGATCGCGAAAATCTTAAGCGCGCACGCGACCCTTGTCAACGACGACTTCAGTCATCCTGTAGGGGCACGGCGTGCCGTGCCCTCAACGCCTTATCACTTAACTGCCTGTTGTGTTAGCGCAAGGAGGGCACGGCATGCCGTGCCCCTACAGTTGTTTACCGTTCACGATCTGCCGTCAGCCTATCGCAATCCCCCGTCCACATACCGCGATCCCTCGTCTGCGCACCGCGATCCCCCGTTCGCGTACCGCGATCCCCCCTCCGCGTACTGCGATCCCTCGTCTGCGTACCGCGATCCCCCGTTCGCGTACCGCGATCCCCCCTCCGCGTACTGCGATTCCTCGTCTGCGTACCGCGATCCCCCGTCACCGGATTGCAATCCCCCATTCAGGGATCGCGATCCCCGTTTCACCTATCGCTGTTCTGAAGAGGAAATCGAAAGCTATCAGCACTTAAATACTCCACTTTTGCTCAGCAGATTGTGATTCCCGGGGACTTTTTGGAGTGCGCCGACCTGTCGGCGCTTTGGTCGGCTGCGACCTGTCGCAGCCTGCGTCGGTTTGAAATTGTTCGTTGACGAAACGCGCGGGCCAAAGCGGTGACAGGTCACCGCACTCCAAGAAAGGAGCTACCAATTCTTCGCCGCTTCCTCGGCATCTTCGAGCTCTTCCTTCCGCCGCCAGTAACCACACTGCTCAATCAGCTTCCGCGCCGCGGCAAGATCATCCTTCGGCCCACGTTCCGAGCCGTCCGGATTCTTATCCCACGGATACTTCGTCCTTCCGCCTTCATCCTTCATCCCTCCGAAGAGCCGCGCGCGATAAAGATGAATATCCGCCATGAACAACCGCATCGGCCCACGTTCGGCAATTTCCCAAGCTTCGTCCAAATCCTCCTGCGCACTCTCGGGGCCGGTGCGCGCGCCGAGGAGAAACCGCAGACAGGCGCGAGTGAGAAGGCCGCGGGGAATGTGGTGCGTCGTGCCGGCGCGGCGGAGGCCGGCCACGGCAGCGTCAGTTGAACTTTTGAGTTCTGAGTTTTGAGTCCTGAACGGCAAGCCGCCCGCAGCAAACGCGGCTTCATAGAGCCCGGCGCAGCTGAGCGTGAGGTGGTGGAGGGCCAAATCAAGAAGGGGCGCGCCTCGCATTCCTTCTTCCCACTTAAGCGTCTGCGCCGCGCGCTGGGAAACGGTGCGGCAGGTTTCGATCAGGGTTTCAAGAGCTAAGTCTTGAGGCTTGAGTTTAAGCATCATTTGCCAGGCGGCGCGCTCAGGACGGGCGAGGAGCAAGTCGCAATACCGGAATCCCCCCAGCGAGTATAGTAGCGGATAGTTGTGATCACCCGCGGCCTGCATTTCCTCGGCCTTACGGAATAGCGTCTCAGCTTCAGCCCGACGGCCCGCCTGATGAAGGGCGTCGGCGTGGGTCGTGCGAAAGCTCATCCGTCCAAGCGCATCGCCGTTGCGGTCGGCGTACGTCACGGACTGCTCGGCGTCCCCTACCGCCTCGGCCACGTCGCCCAGCGTCAGCTCCAGTTCGCTCAGGTTGTTGGCACTCGAAGGGGCGTGACGCCATTCCTCCGTTTCAACGCGCATCTTGAGATTCGCTCGTTGTGCTTCGAGGGCTTCGGTTAGCCGGCCCAAGGCGCGCAGCAGGAAGGCTGCATTGTGCAACATCCAAGCTTGGTAGGTATCTGTGAGCCTATTCGATACTCGACTCCAAGGTTGTTCGAAGAAGCCAGCCACCGCGCCCAAGTCAGAACCCATCGCGCCGAGCTTCCTCATGCTGTAGAAGGCACGGTCTCCTAGCATGATACGCCCAAGGTAAACGCTTTGAGCCGCTTCCTGGTGCAAGCGCGCCTGGCAGCCATGTGCTATGGCCTGATAGAGCGGTTGGAGGTCTTCGAGCGTAGGCTGGGCGCCTTCCTTGGTAGTGGCGCAGAGATGTTCGTAGATTAGCCGGTGGGCCGCGCGCCAAGCGTCGGGTTGGTGAGTGCGCAGTTGCCGGGCGAAGTATTCGCGCAGGTGCGGGTGCGCATCGAGCGAGACGAATGCGCCGACTGCGTCGCCGTTTACCGTGAGCAGTTTCGCGGCCTCAAGGCCGCTGAGGCAGAATTCCCAATCGTCGTCGGCCAGTCCGGCCAGCGGTTCAGTGAGGCCGGGGATAGTTTCGCTCCGCAGGGCTTCGAGGCAGCCTGCGTCAGCGGGCCGGTCGAACAGTCCCAGGAGCCGCAGCACCGCCACTTCGCGCCGGCCTTCGTCGCCGCCGTCGCGCAAGAGCCATTGCTCGTAGGCGGCCATGGTCCGAAACGCGTGGCCCCCGTCCATTTTCTCGTCGGCTTTCTCGAACTTCACGCGGTCGCGCTGGCGGATGTCGCCGTGGAAGGCGCGTTTAAGGAATCCGCCGAGCAGGGTCAGCGTGAGCGCGTGGCCTTTCACGTCTTCTACCAGTTTTTCAAACTCATTAACCTTCTCGCCATTCGGCTCGGTGTCTTTGAGCGGCAGGTCGCGTCTTTCGCTACCTTTCACACCAAGCGACTTGAGCAGACTCACGCCCGCGGCCCGGGGTAAGCGCTTTAGGTGAGTCTCGATCACTGCTCCGCCTTTGAACGCGTTGAGGTCAGGCATTTCAATTCGCGTCGTGACGATGCACAGACCAAAATTGGTCGAAGCCAAATCTTTGAGCAGCTTCGCAATGCCTTGATCTTTGAGTTCGCCGGGTTTGAATGCTTTTGCTTCGATCGGGTATTGCAAAGGTTCAAGGCCGTCGAGTATGAGGAGGTTGCGCCGCTGACCCACGATGCGGGCGAGGCGTTGTGCTTTCTCGAACGCACCGGAAGGACCAGCGGCTAATTCTTTGTCCGCATTGTCGCCGAAGAAGGTGAGCGCTTCCTTGAGAAATAAGTCTGACGAAGCTGCCGTCTGGTCACGCGTGCCCTGGCTGTAAAAGGACCACGCAAAGACTGCGTCACAACCCGGCCAATCCTGATGCGCCAAGTCCGCCGCCCAGTTCGCCACCAGTGAGGTCTTACCCTCACCGCCTAGAGCGACAAACGTCAGGACGTGCGGGCGCTTTGTTTCGCCGCGCACCGCCTGGTCCCAGGCATCGTTCAGAAGTCTTGTCTCGTCGTCGCGCCCGATGAGCTTCGCCGGGGCGTATTTGACTATACGCGAGATGTCTACCGGAGGAGATGACTTAGCAGACGCTAATGAATCTCTTTTCTGCGTTGCGATACCCGGAGAAACTACACCCACATCATCTGACTCAACGACAATGCACCGATACACGCTGTATGAGTTGTTTTGTTTGTCGGCGACTGTCTCGGGACCACGATAACATTCCTGATATTTGCGCGGAAGCTCCTCGAACGTCGCCTCATCGATGAGGATGTGCCCCTTCCTCCCCGCCGCCTCAAGACGAACAGAGTCAATAATGCGCGTCCCTGAGATGTCCTTACCTCGAACAGCAATCTGGCCAGTCGAAATACCAATGCGGAAATGACGTTGCGCCGCAACATCGGTCCTCGAGTCGTTGTACTTCTGGGTAGCAAGATGTACGGCCTCTGAAAATCGGTGCGCTTCGTATGCACGCTCGAAGGCTAATAGTGCATTGTCGCCCGCTGTGCCGTTAACTACGTCCTTTCTTACGCGCCCGACTTCGCGAAGACCATCGTCTACAAAGCCCTGGACTTGATCGCTGAGATGGAGAACCACACGGGCGTCCGTCTGTTCCTCCAGCGCGCGAGCGACATGGCTATACCCAACTAAGTCGAGTTCAACGACTGTGCGGCGAACGAGAGTGCTTTTTCTGGTCGAGGGGCTCATAGATTGAGTCAGCCACAAGGGACGGAGATACAAGGGAGGTCGCTTTGGCCGAGAGATTATAGTGCGAGCTCAGAGGTGCAAAGCTTAGCACAGCCCCCGCTAACGATCAGCAAATTAAGTGCAGGCCGCCGCCGGGGGTTCCAGCGAGCAGGGCAATAACATGTTGGAGAACGGGTGCGATCACGGCGAAGCTTTCGCGGACGCCTTTCGGTGAGCCGGGCAGGTTGATGATTAACGCGCCGTTGCGGATGCCGCAGACGCCGCGCGAAATCATCGCCATCGGAGTTTGTTTGAGCGTCTCCATGCGCATCGCTTCTGACAAGCCGGGAGCGGCGCGTTCGATGACGGCGAGTGTTGCTTCGGGGGTGTTGTCGCGCGGCGAGAAGCCAGTGCCGCCGGTGGTGATGATCAGGTTTACGTCGGAGCGGTCGGCGAAATCTCGCAGTGTCGCCGCGAGCGGTTCGAGGTCATCAGAAACGATTTTGGTGTCGACAATCTCAGCGCCTATGCCGCGAAGCAGTTCAGTCAAGGCAGCACCGGACGCATCTTCACGCTCGCCGCGTGAGCAGGCGTCGCTGACTGTGATAACTACGGCGCGAATCTCAGTTGGCGTAGTCACTTATCTTGTCCCGATCCTCACTTCACAATTCTTTCAGGAAAATCTCAGACACCTCTAAAGACGCAGATCTGTCTTGCCCTGTACGTTAGCACCATCAAGGGATTGCTGGACAGCCGACCGTGAGCTGGGTTCTCAAAACTCAAGCGAGAGAATTGGGGCCAAGGGCCGCCGAACACAACTTCCAACACGAATTCACAAAGGAAATAAATTGACTACCAACCCCAACAAGACCTTCCGAGTCACCGCCGTTTTGCTCTTGCTGGCGTCATCGTTTTTGGCGCAAATGAATTCGAGTTCAAGAGCGCACGCAGCGCCCGAGCAGGGGAATATCTAGGAATTGTTTGAGGTGGCTTCAGCGGATTGGCGAGGCACTCTTACGGTCAAGTTTCTGTTGGTCCACCCGCTGACGCAGGTGGTTCTGACAAGAGTTAACCCGCGGCAGAGATTTTCTAACCCGAAGATGAACAACGAGAAGGAAAAATGAAACTCATACTAAATCGTTCCCTAAGGACAGCGGTTGGCTTGGCAACTTTGCTAGGTTTGTTCACTACCATACTTCCCCGCGTTCCAGCGCAACCGACTTCAGTGAGCACGTCAGCAGTGCGCGCGAAGTTAACTGATCCAATCATCCCCGCAATTTCCAGCGAGACATCGAAGTTGCGCTTGGGTGATGCCTACGGAAACCTTCCCTTGAGTTTCGAACCCAACCAGGACCAGACGGATAGGAGCGTGAAGTTTCTCTCGCGCGGTAAGGGCTACACACTGTTTCTCACTCCGACTGAAGCAGTCTTTCGATTGCAGAATTCGGATTGTGGAATGCGGAATGAAAAGTTGCGCGAACTGAAGGGCGGAGGAAGCGCTCGAAATTCCAAGACCAATCCGCAATCCGCAGTCTGCAATCCGCAATCGAGCGTGTTACGCATGAAGCTCCTGGGAGCGCGCGCAGTTTCACAGCTCGAGGGTCAAGAGGCGTTGGAAGGAAAGGTCAATTACTTACTGGGTAACGACGAGTCTCAATGGCAACGCAACGTTCCGACATATCGCCAGGTGCGTTATGACCAGGTCTGGCCGGGCGTCGACATGCTCTGGCATGGCCGGCAGCAGGAGTTGGAGTATGACTTCATCGTTCAGCCAGGCGCGGATCCTTCTCAAATTCGGTTGAGATTCGAAGGTGCTGACAAACTGCGGCTCGATGCCGAAGGACGCTTACTGGTGCAAACGAAAGCCGGCGAAGTAGTGCAGCACGCGCCGGTGATTTATCAGAATGATGCCCAGGGGCGCACGAATGTCGCCGGCAAGTACGTCTTGCGAGGCAAACGTGACGTCGGCTTTAAAGTCGAGCCTTACGATGTCGGTAAGCCCTTAGTGATCGATCCGGTTCTCGTCTACTCGACATATTTAGGTGGCAACCTGCTTGACGCGGCAACCGGGATTGCAGTGAATAGTGCCGGAGAAGCTTTCATTACCGGGCAAACCTCTCCTCCTTCCACCTTCCCCAGGAACAACGAGTTGGCGGTTCAGAACGACAATTCTGTTGTTGCCTTCGTAACGAAATTGCGGGCCGATGGGACCGGCGCCGTCTACTCGACGCTAATTGGAAACGGTGGGTTTGGTGGCAACGTAGAGGCTGAAGCAATAGCGGTAACCAGTGATGACAAGGCCGCTATTACCGGCATCGTCGACAATCGGTTGGGCCATAGTGAATTTCCTGTCACCGGCAATGCGTATCAGGATGGAGGACGAGGCTGTATAGGCGTATGCAGCGGTCGTGGCCGTTCTTTCGATGCTTTTGTAACAGTGCTGAATGCTCAGGGCAACGGTCTCTTCTACTCGACTTTCTTTGCCGGGTCTTCCACTAACGAAGGGGAGCAGGGCAACGATCTGGGTGAGGCGATTGCAATCGACTCTGTCAATCATATCTACATCACCGGTTCAACGTCGTCGAACAATCTTCCTACACAAAACGCCTTCCAGTCCTCAAGAAAATCATGGGGCGAAGGCTTCGATGCATTTGTAGCCGTGTTTGATCCGGCCCAGGAGCGCGGCAATGACACGCTACTCTATTCAAGCTATTTGGGTGGCGAGGGCGATGATGTCGGGCGAGGTATTGCCGTCGATGCCGCAGGCAACGCTTATGTCGTGGGCAGCACTGCTTCGACCGAACTCAAGACCAAGAGTCCATCAACACTGCCTCCTCTTCAGCAGAACTTTCAAGGCGGAGGATTCGATGGCTTCGCCGCTAAGGTGGATACTAAATCCAAAGACGATGATTCGTTGACTTACTTGACTTACTTTGGTGGCAACATCAATGACCGGGTTGAATCAGTAGCAGTCGATTCTTCACAGCGAGCCTACATTACGGGCGCAAGTAACTCTTCAACAGGATCTTTCCCGTTAAAAAATGCGTTCGACTCGGCGCAGACCAATGGCGAAGCCTTCGTGGCCAAATTGAACGCGGATGGAACAGCCCTCTTCTATTGCAGTTTCCTCGGCGGCGCCAACGGCAACACGTCGAATGATGGCGAAGAGGGACTCGGCATTGCGATCGATTCGGCCGGCCATGCTTATGTAACCGGGCGGACCACTTCCGGCGATAGCTTTCCGCTGGCAGCGGTAGCACCGCCTTTTCCCGTAGGCATTACCGGCACCGCCTTCCTCGCAAAGGTCAGCGCGTCGGTCTCGAACAACTCGACGCCAAAGCTTCTCTATTCGACTACGTTTGGCGGTCGCGGCGCGAAGGCCGAAGCTATCGCAATAGATCAACGGGGCAACGTGTATCTGACCGGTTTTGCAGCCGAAGACTTTCCGACAACCGCCTTCGCTTTCCAACCAAAGTTCAACGGCGGCGAGACCGATGGGTTTGTCGCAAAAATTTCCACGACCTTCGACGATACGATTGGCGTCTTCCGACCTGCCAATAATCAGTTCCTGCTGCGCAATTCCAACACCGCTGGACCACCTGACAAGGTGATCACCTTCGGGATTGCCGGAGATCTTCCGGTTACCGGTGATTGGGACGGGAATGGCGTCGATGATGTCGGCATCTTTCGACCGGGCACGCAGGAGTTTCAACTCCGGTTACCAAACGGAAGATCTTTTACGACGATCACGCTAACTAACTTCGGACAGCCGGGCGATCTGCCGGTGGCGGGAGACTGGAACGGCGACGGCATTGATACGATCGGAGTCTTCACCCCGTCGACCGGTCAGTGGCTACTGACGAATGGTCCAAACTCGAACAACACCACTCCGCCAGTCAACTTCAATTTCGTGTTCGGACAGAACGGCGATACTCCTTTGGCAGGAGACTGGAATGGCGATGGCTTCGACACGCCGGGATTGTTCAGAAATGGAATCGCGCAATTCATTCTCAGCAATGGGTTCCAGGGAACGATTGATATCCCGCCATTCCTGTTCGGTGCGCTTGGGCAATTGCCACTGGCGGGTGATTGGGATGGGGATGGAGTTGCGACGATCGGAGCCTTCAATCCAATCACTGGAGTGATGGGGCTAAACAACACCAACGCTACCGGCAACGGGAACGGTGATTTGATCTTTAACTTTGGACAAAACGGTGATCTTCCGCTCGCCGGCGATTGGGACGGTCAACCAACGTTGCCTGCGAACTAAAAGGAACAGATACCGAGCAGTTGTTTGCATGGTTCGTGAGACGTGTTTTTTCGTGGATCGTCAGCGGGTTACGAACAATACGATCCACTCAGCACAGGAAGTTACACAAAAACCACGCAAATAAAGTCCTTGTGCAAATGCAAAGCTGCCATCAAGAGGCTAACCGGGGAGGACTAGTTAAGAAGCGGCTGCAGTTACTGCGTGAAGTTCCTGCAATGAATGAACATTGATTGTTCCTTCAGTTTCCCGAGCGGTAATCGCTTCAACCAGAGCCTGCGCGCCGGTCATCGTGGTGACACAAGGGACACTGTATTGCAATGCCGCGCGGCGAATCGCCTGTTCGTCAAAATGAGATGCGCGGCCCAAAGGCGTATTGATGACGAGGGCAATCGCGCCGCGCTTGATGTGGTCCACGATATTCGGCCGCCCTTCATTCACTTTGAAAACTGTTTCCGCTTTCAGACCAACTTCTCGCAAACGATCGGCGGTGCCGAGCGTTGCCATGATTTCGAAGCCGAGACGCGCCAGCTTGCGCGCCAGCACCACTGCCTGCCCCTTGTCCGCTTCGTTAACGCTGATGAAGGCCGTCCCGGCACGTGGAAGCGTCAGCCCGGCGCCGGTCATCGCCTTTCCATAAGCTTCGCCAAACGTTTCGCCCACGCCCATCACTTCACCGGTTGAATGCATCTCCGGACTCAGGATCGGATCGACTCCGGGAAACTTTGCAAACGGAAATACCGGCGACTTGATGAAGAAGCGATTAACCGAAAGGTTCTCGGGCAGATCAAAACCTGCGAGCGGCTGGCCGGCCATCACGAGCGCGGCTATTCGTGCAATCGGAACCCCCGTGGCTTTGGAAACAAAAGGTACGGTGCGCGATGCACGCGGATTAACTTCGAGCACATAGACGCGATGGTCCTTAATCGCAAACTGAATATTCATCAGCCCGCGCACGTTGAGCGCGGTGGCGAGGAGGCGCGTGTAATGACGCATCGTCTCGATATGTTCAGGATCGATGCGGACCGGCGGCAGCACGCAGGATGAATCTCCCGAATGAATTCCCGCTTCCTCGATATGTTCCTGAATCGCCGCGATAACGCAGGTGTTCGCATCAGCCAGCGCATCGACGTCAAACTCAGCGGCGCGTTCGAGAAACTTATCGATCAATACCGGACGATCAGGAGTGAAACCCACTGCAGTGCGCACGTATTCATCCAGACTTTCTTCATCGTAAACGATGGCCATCGCTCGGCCGCCCAGTACATAACTGGGGCGCACCAGCACCGGATAACCAATCTGCTCGGCAACTTTCTTCGCCTCTTCACCAGTTGCGGCCATTCCGTTTGCCGGTTGGGGAATGCCGAGTTCGTTCAGTAGCGCCCCAAAACGTTTTCGATCTTCCGCCAGGTCGATTGAGTCGGCGGCAGTGCCGATGATCGGCACGCCTGCTTTGTGCAAACGCATCGCGAGGTTTAAAGGCGTCTGTCCGCCAAACTGCACAATCACGCCTTCGGGTTTTTCAACGTCGACGATGTTCATCACATCTTCAAATGTAAGCGGTTCGAAATAGAGCCGATCCGAAGTGTCGTAGTCCGTCGAAACTGTTTCCGGATTGCAGTTGACCATGATCGTTTCAAATCCCGCTTCGCGCAGCGCAAACGATGCATGGCAGCAGCAGTAGTCAAACTCAATTCCCTGCCCGATGCGATTGGGACCGGAACCAAGAATCATGATCTTGCGTCGGTCGGTGGGCGCAGCTTCGCTCTCGGTTTCGTAAGTCGAATAAAGGTAAGGCGTAAACGATTCAAACTCCGCGCCACAGGTATCGACGCGTTTATAAACCGGGATCACTCCCAACTTCTTTCGATACTCACGAACTTCGTCTTCCGACTTTTCCGTGAGATAAGCGAGACGACGATCGGAAAGCCCGACCTCTTTGAAACTAGCGCAACAGCTCCGGGGAAATTTCCTCCAGCTTGCGGCCCTCAATGTCTTTCTGGATTTCCATCACTTCCTGAAGCTGATCGAGAAACCAGGGATCCACCCGCGATAGTCGATAAATCTCCGCGGTGGACCAGCCGTGCTGCAAAGCGTAGGTGATGTAAGAAAAGCGTTGCGAATTTGGCCGCGCGAGTTTGCGTTGCAACTCATCATCAGAAACATCTTCAAGCCGCAAAGGCTTCGAGGCTTCAAGCGAACGCAGGCCCTTGAAGAGCGCTTCTTTGAAAGTGCGGCCGATGGCCATCACTTCGCCGACGGATTTCATCTGCGTTCCGAGCACGTCTTCCGCGCCGCGAAATTTTTCGAAGTCCCACTTGGGAATCTTGGCTACGACGTAGTCGATCGTTGGTTCAAACGAAGCCGGCGTTTTCTGCGTGATGTCGTTGGGAATTTCATCGAGCCGGTAACCAACGGCAAGCTTGGCCGCGATCTTCGCGATCGGAAATCCGGTCGCTTTCGAAGCCAGTGCCGACGAACGCGAAACGCGCGGGTTCATTTCAATGATGCGAATCTCGCCGTCGTCAGGGTTGACTGCAAACTGAATGTTTGAACCGCCGGTCTCGACGCCAACTTTGCGAATGATCGTCACCGACATGTCGCGCAGCCGCTGGTATTCGCGATCGGTAAGCGTTTGCGCCGGCGCAACGGTGATGGAGTCGCCCGTGTGCACGCCCATCGGATCGAAGTTTTCAATCGAGCAGATGATCACCACGTTGTCGGCAATGTCGCGCATCACCTCCAACTCAAATTCTTTCCAGCCGAGGATCGACTCTTCGACAAGCACTTCATGCATTGGCGAAGCAGCCAGACCAGCCGCCACAATCGTTTCAAACTCTTCCGGGTTGTAGGCAGTGCCTCCGCCGGTTCCGCCGAGGGTGAACGAAGGTCGAACGATCGCCGGATATCCGGTGCGCTCCACTATCTCCTCAGCTTCAGTCCACGACTTGGCGAAACCTCCGCGCGGCATCAGCAGTCCCACCTCGTCCATTGCCTGCTTGAACAACATTCGATCTTCGGCAACTTGATCGCTTCGCGTTGTGCGCCAATCATCTCGACGCCGCATTCTTCGAGCACGCCGGAATCATCGAGCGCGATCGCGACGTTCAGCGCAGTCTGGCCGCCTACGGTTGGCAGCAGCGCGTCTGGCTCGTTCTTTGCGAATGATGGCGCTGACGGCTTCGACGGTGAGCGGCTCGATGTAGGTAATGTCGGCGGTTTCCGGGTCGGTCATGATCGTTGCTGGATTGGAGTTAACCAGCACAACCTGATAACCCTCCTGGCGCAAAGCTCTGCACGCCTGCGTGCCCGAATAGTCAAACTCACACGCCT
This sequence comes from Pyrinomonadaceae bacterium, assembly GCA_963724185.1. GTDB lineage: Bacteria > Acidobacteriota > Blastocatellia > Pyrinomonadales > Pyrinomonadaceae > PSRF01. The sequence goes on from CAVRTN010000005.1 coordinate 735,013, forward strand.
GACCGATAACGATGGGACCCGAACCGATGATTAGAATTTTGTGGATATCAGTGCGTTTGGGCATCAAAGACTGAGTTCGTGCTCGCGAAATTGACCGAAGTGGAGTCGAAGCATTATACATAGGCGTCTCAGACACATGAAATTCAGGCGCCGGAAAAACTCATGGAGAACTAGTTCGAAAAGTACATCACCTCATAAACAAATCGGACCGCTCGCGATCTGTGCGCGCAGTTTTCTTGTTGCTGATTTGCCTGGCGGCAGTGGTCAATGGCCAGTCTCCCAGGACGGCCGAGGAATATAACAATCGCGGACTCGACCGACAGGCCCAGGGAGACGTTGATGGGGCGATTGAAGACTACACCAAGGCGCTTTCGATGCGTGACAAACCGAATGTCATCGCAACCGCCTATAACAACCGTGCCAACGCGCGACTCAATAAGGGCGATCTCGACGGCGCGATCGCAGGATTACGGAAAAGCGATTGAGCTTCAACCCGACAACTTCGAAAACTATTACAATCGCGGCGTCGCGCTGCTGGCCGAAGGCCGCAATACGAAGCCGCCATTGCCGACTTCTCCAAATCGATTGAGCTGCTTCCGAAATTTGCCTCAGGTTACGACAACCGTGGCACAGCCAAACGACTGAAGGGCGATCTCGAAGGTGCAATTCTCGATTACCAGAAAGCCATTGAGATCCAACCGAAATTCTCTCAGTGCCTACTACAATCTCGGGCGCGGCGCTATCAAGCAAAGGGCGACACGAAAGGCGCGATAGCCGCTTATTCATCATGCTATTGAATTCGCGCCAAAGTTTGCCGATGCTTACGTCAATCGTGGCCAATCGCGGCAGTGGAACAAAGATCTTGAGGGGGCAATCAGCGACTACGATCAGGCGATCCATCTGAAACCGGATGCCGGAGTTTATTACGCGCGCGCAACTGCCAAGCAAGCGAAGAACGATCTGGCCGGCGCCGTCGGCTGATTATTCAAAAGCAATTGAACTCAATCCGACGTATGGCCGAAGCCTATGCCAATCGAGCTGTGGTTGAAACGTTGCAAGGGAAGAAAGCAAGAGGCTGCGCGCGATTTTGAAACTGCGTTCAAGCTTGAGCCGGGTTTGCGGAAGAACGTTTCGAGAAGTTTTTAGAGCGCCTAAAATAGAGGTCGCCTTAACTGCGTCACGCTAGTTCAAATCGTTGAGAGTCAACCCTTCGTTGGTCGAGTCGTTTGCGATAGTCGTCCCCTTCAATCATCACCTTCTTGCACATTTCAAACAGGCGACTGCGCAATGGAGTGCCGATGCGTTCTTCGAGCGTGGTCAACTCCTGAATTCGCTCAGAAGCGAAACTGCGAGCTGCGGCGCGGCGGCTCGGCGCTTCAGGTTCTTCGGCGACAGCCGGGTTTCATCAAAATAGTTGGTGGTGAAGATCGTGAGCTTCTTGTTGTTGTAGCGCGTGTTGATTATCTGGTAGAGCGTGTCGCGCACCCAGTTGGTTGGCACAGTCGCGCCCAGTTCATCGAGCACCAAAACTTCAGCCTGAAACACCGGAGCCAGGACACGCATCTCCGAATGTTTGAGACACCGGGTTGTAAGAATCCTGAATCGCCTTTAGCAGCGAACCCGACTCATAGAACAAACTGCTCACGCCTTTCTTCGTAATCAATTCCTTGCAGTACAGCAATCGCCAGGTGCGTTTTCCCGACGCCCACCGGTCCCATGAATAAGCAGTCCCGGAATCAATCGCCGGGTATTCCTCAACCAACCTGGACGCAAAGCTGTGCGCGAAAAATTGCGAATCATTTTTTGGGTAGTAGTTGTGGAAATCACACTGGCGAAAGCGCGGGGGAATTCGTGCCGCATCGAGTAGATCGCGTACCGCTATTAGTTCGCCGGCAATCGCAGATCGTCGCGCCCTTGCCCGGCTCGATGCGCGTGCCGGTGCCGTTGCAAAACTCGCAGACAGACGTTAGCCTCGCGGCAGTTGCCTGGACGTTCTCCGGCGGTTTCGGAACTTCGTGAAGTGTGTTAATCATCTGGATACGCTATTGGTCTCGATGCCACGAAGATTCCAAAAATTTAGTGCTCGATTAGCGAACTGATGCGGCGGATTATAGCATCGCGAGAAACGACGCAACGAACGGGTCCGGAAACATGGGCTGTTATATTCAGACAATGTCGCGATTCAATTTGATCGACCGTCTGCGGCATTCAGCCGTCAAACTACCGTGATAAATGCCGGTTATCATTGCATGTTGATTTTCAAATCCAGGGAAGGTGCACTATTGTTATTATGAACGGAAGTTTTATTGAGACAGAAATGCCTTTGTTACATTCATTGCTAAGCAAGCTGGGACTCAGCCAGATCAAAGCGGAGCGTCACCCGATTCGCGTTTTTCTGCTCGACGACGATCAGAGAAGACACCGTTGGTTTAATGCGCGTTTCAAAGGCGATTTCGTTGATGTCGCCGATAATGTTGAAGCATGCGCTGAGAGTTGCTGAGCGCGAATTCTTACGACGCCATCTTTCTGGACCACGACCTGCATCCGGAGCACTACAACAATCAGAGCCACGACGATGAACGGACCGGCTACGCCATAGCCTCCTGGCTGGCGGCAAATCCTGAGCTGCAGCGGGCTTCAACCATCATGGTGCACACGCGAAATGCTGACGGAGCGATGCGAATGGTCGAAGAGCTGCGCCGTTCCGGCCGAAACGCCGACTACGTTCCCTTCCCGATGCTCGAGGAGCGAATCAAACGCTACTGGAAAAGCTAGACGCATCCACCAGGCAGCGGCTCGCACAGCCCTATTCACTATTTACTATTCATTATTTACTGATTTTGTGGTGGCCAGGGACGGATTCGAACCGCCGACGCCGGCCTTTTCAGGGCCGCGCTCTACCAACTGAGCTACCTGGCCAACAGGTAGGAAAGACCGCGTAGTATAGGGAGTTGGCGAACGAACTGCAACTTTGCGCCAAAAATCTCGAATTTGTCTAATTAGTCACAAAACTCGTTGACGGATTCTTTGTAAGGTGTATAATCCCGGTTCGTTGAGGATGGGGTTGGCGCCCAAACGTCAGTCCGGTTGAAAGACGACATCCGATTCAAAATCGATGCCCGCCAGTGCCAGCTCGGCCGCCGATCGCGCCCCCCGCAGTCGCTACCTTCGAGCTGGCACAGCTATTTCCAGCCAACCCAGTTTTCCACTCCTGATTTTCTGAATATTAGCGTGAAAGCCCGGCGCGTTTGAGTAGTTCTAGCACTCTCGAGGTTTGCATCCGATTCGAACTGATTCTTCGTCAAGCGTCAGCAGTTCGCCTTCGTTTAACACCAACTGCCCGTCAATCACTACGCTCTGGACATCGCTGGTCTGCGCAGAATAAACCAGTGCCGAGACTAGTTCCTGAGTATCTGGGGTCGCGTGGAGTGAGTCCAGATTCACGACAATCACATCGGCCCGCTTTCCTATTTCCAAACTCCCAATCTGTCGTTCCGAGTCCCATGGCCATTGCTCCGCCCATCGTGGCGATGCGCAGTGCCTGTCTGCGCGGGTATCGCTTCGGGACCGTGAATGGCTTTTTGCAACAGGGCCATCGTGCGCATCTCGGTAAACATATCGAGACGGTTGTTACAGGCCGCGCCGTCAGCACCCAGCGAAACCGAAATTCCGCGTTTCAGCATCTTCGAAACTTCGGCAATTCCCGAACCAAGTTTCAAATTTGAAGATGGACAATGGGACACGTTCGTCGCGTTGTTACCCAGAACTCGCAAACTCGGCCTCGTCCAGGTGAACGCAATGGGCCAGAACTGTGTGCGGCCCGGCAATCCCACGCGACTCCAGGTAATAAAACATTGCGTAAGCCGGTGTCCTCTTCAACCACCGCACATTCGTTTTTGTTCTCTGACGCGTGAGTATGGATCATCACTCCGCGCTCTTTGGCGAGCTGAGCCACTCTGGAAAGTAGTTCACTCGTGCAACTAAGAGCGAAGCGAGGCGCGAAACAGTAACCTATTCGGCCGTTTGCTTTTCCGTTCCACTTCTCCAGCAGCCGCAGCGATTCTTCAATCGACGCGTTGGTGTCTTCATGAAGGCCGGCCGGAACATCGTCGCCCTTGTCCATCATGCATTTGCCGACCGTGGCGCGAAAGCCGCTCTCTTCCACGACCTTAAAAACCTCTTCCGTGTGGTTCACCGTTTCCATCGTCAGCGCGCAGGTCGTTCCGCCTTTGATAAGTTCGGCAATACCCAGACGAGCGGAAGCCCTAACTGATGCAGCGCTGTGAGCGGCTTCCATCGGCCAGACGCGCTTCTTCAACCAATCAAGCAAGGACAAGTCGTCGGCCGCGCCACGAAATATTGTCTGGCAGAGATGAATATGAGTTTGCACAAAACCCGGCAGAACGGCGCAACCGGTTGCGTCGATAACAACGTCGGCCGCTTGATCGACAGCCCCCATGTCGGCAATTTCGCCATCCCGAATCAACAGATCACCATTGATGATGGAATCGCGTTCGTCCATCGTGACCAGGCTTCCGTTTTTGATCAGAATCGATTTCATAAGTAGGACAGGCATTCCTGCCTGTCATTTTGAGTGCCGAATTCTTGCCTTCTAAAAAATTGTCCGAACACCCTGGACAAACAAGAATGTCTGTCCTACGTGCCGCGGCGGATTATCCGTTCTGAGGGACCGCGTGTAAAGCGCCAACGCAAAAAGCGTTCGGCTGTTGAGAATGGATCCCAAAGCCGAACGCTAATTGCACTCAAATAATCTTACTACTTCTTCTCTGCCCCGGCTGCCTTGGCGTTGGGAGTAGCGGCTACAGGCTCTTCACGCACGGGCAGGCCGAGTTTTACTTTCACTTCCCGCTCGATTTTCCTGAGCAGCTCGGGGTTTTCTTTGAGAGACGTCTTGGAGTTTTCGCGTCCTTGTCCGAGGCGATCACCCTTGTAAGAAAACCAGGCGCCGCTCTTATCAACCACTCGCTGGGCGACGGCCAGATCCAGCACATCGCCTTCGCGGGAAATGCCTTCGCCATACATGATGTCAAATTCGCATTCACGGAAACGGCGGTGCGACTTTGTTTTTGGCAACTTTAACCCGCGTGCGGTTGCCTACCACGCGGTCAGCATCTTTGATCGCGCCGATACGCCTGATATCGAGACGCATCGAAGCATAAAACTTGAGCGCGCGGCCGCCGGTGGTAGTTTCCGGACTGCCAAACATCACGCCGATCTTTTCTCGAATTTGATTGATGAAGATGAAACAAGTATTGGATTGCGCAACAATCGCCGTAAGTTTTCGTAGAGCCTGCGACATCAAACGAGCCTGCAAACCAGGTAGCGAGTCGCCCATCTCGCCGTCCAGCTCCGCGCGCGGCACCAGCGCGGCGACCGAGTCGACCACGATTACGTCGACGCCATTGGAACGCACGAGAGCTTCAGCAATCTCGAGCGCCTGCTCACCCGAATCAGGTTGCGAGATCAGAAGTTGATCGATATTTACGCCAAGTTTCCCTGCATACTCAGCGTCCATGGCGTGTTCGGCGTCGATGTAGGCTGCAACTCCCCCGGCCTTTTGAGCTTCGGCCACGATGTGAAGCGCGAGGGTGGTTTTGCCTGAGCTTTCCGGACCGTAGATCTCGATGATTCTTCCACGCGGCACGCCGCCAATTCCAACTGCCACGTCAAGACTTAAAGAAGTGGTGGAAATTGCCGGAATATCGGAGACCTCGCGTTCCCCTAAACGCATGATCGATCCCTTGCCAAACTTCTTTTCAATATTAAGCAGTGCGGCCTCGACAGCCTTACCGCGATCCAAGCCTATTCGATCCTCAGCCATAAATTGCATCTCTTTCTCCTGCTCCTATTCTTGTGAGTCTGCTGCTCAGATATGCTTACCTTCCGCCCTGTTGGGCGAGGAGCATAACACAGAAAACGCGGGAATGGAACAGTGTTTCACACTTGCAACAAAGTTTTTTTTACCGAGGGTTTGGGTTAACCAGGTCGACGTCAGCCCTCTCTGCGTCGATACTTGAATACTGTCAGAACCACCTGCGTGTCCTGTCAGAACCACCTGCGTGAGCGGGTGGTCTCCTGAGTTGAGCATGGACGTTCAAGAATGCCCCCACCCACTCACGCTAGGTGGTTCTGACCAATCTCACGAGCCCGGATATAAGGCGGCAATCAACTCTTCCAAGCTACGTCCGGTTCTCTGCTCCACCTGTTCGCGCATAGATGGAATTCCGCCCGCGCTTTCGTCTCGCGAGATACGCTCCACGCGCCACATCGGAAAGAACAGGTCACCAAAACCGACGAACGGTTCCTCGTGCACAACAGCGCGCAACCATTCATCAAACGAATTCAAATCGAGGCCACGCAGGAATACACCGGCCTGATTGATCTCGTTGAGTATTCCCCAACACTTTTCACGAGGCGCGTGCAAAACCACTAGAACTGCTGCACCCGATTGAAGTCCCGAGCTGCTTTTTTGATTCTCCGTCAAAGGTATTCAACTTTCAGCCCGGGAAAGGCGACGTTTGCGCCATTCCGAGGCTTACCTTAGGCCTGCCTGAAATTGGAAGCAATAGCCGCCGGCAATAACGCAGGTGGCAAATGAATGCAAGAATTCAAGTAACCGCAGCTCACTTAATTGCTGCCCGTGCCGCCCGCGCCGCCCGCGCCGCCCAAATATTTTTCAAACCACTCCAGATTCGTTTGCTTGGCTTTCAAAACCATTTTGGGTTCGTTTGGTCCATGCGGCATCCGGGGCAAGACGATCATCCGCACCGGCACGTTCTGCACCTTGAGCGCGTTGTAAAACTCATAGCCTTGCGAGATCGGCACGCGCTCGTCCGCTTCACCATGTTGAATCAATGTCGGAGTCTTAACGCCTTTCGCATTGAACATCGCCGAATGCTTGCGGTAGATCTCAATATCTTCCCAGGGCTGCGCTCCAAAATAGTCCGGAATGAAACTCGGGATGTCAGCGGTACCGATAAAGCTCATCAAGTTTGTCACGGCTGCGCCGACCGACGCGGCTTTGAACCGATGGGTTTGAGTTATCGTCCAGGAGGTCATGAAGCCCCCATAGCTCCAGCCCATCACACCGAGTCGTTCAGGATCGGCGACACCCATTTGCACAACCCGATCCACGCCCGTAACCAGATCCTGAAAATCACCACCACCCCAGTCCTTGATATTCGCGAAGCGAAACTTTTGACCGTAGCCTGATGAACCGCGCGGGTTAACACGCAACATCGCATAGCCGCGCGATGCGAAAGTGGCCATGGGATAAGGCCCTCGGCTCGCCAGATAGCTTTGCGTAAACACTCCGGCAGGTCCGCCGTGGATTAACAGCAAGAGCGGCACTCGCGTCCCCGCCTTATAACCAACAGGGTAGGTCAACAATCCTTCCACTTCGAGCCCGTCAGTGCTTTTCCATCTAAGCACTTCGGTTTTTCCGAGCGGTAGTTTTGGTAAGTCGGCATTGACTCGACTGATTTGAATTGGCGCGAAACTGTTGGTGCCGCTGACGAAAACCTCCGGCGCCGTATCCGAAGACTGCATGGTGAAACCCAGCAGCGTGCCGTTGCGATTAGTCGAAAAGCTGCCGAGCACCTCGTTGCCCTTGTTAATTTCAGAGATAACACCGGTTGCTACATCAAGGGCGGAAATCCGGCTAACGGTGCCGCGCGTTTCGACGAAGTAGATGTGCTTGCCGTCGCCAGACCAGTCAATCACGCCCGGCTGAGCGTCAAAAGTTTCGGCCAGCAGCTTAGGTGTACCGCCTGCCGCGGGAATAATTGCTAATCGTTGGTAACCAGCCCAGCGCGGCGGATCATCCGAAACGGAAAACGCGATCCACTTGCCATCGGGAGAGTAAGCCGGCCCGCCCTCGGCGGCGTTGGTGGCGGCCAGCGTCTTCACTTCACCACTGCCGACATCGACAGCAAGCAGATCGGCTGTGGGCCAATAGTCCACCTTGGGCGCCTTGGTTCGCGTGAAGACAATCGTTTTGCCATCCGGCGACCACTTGAAATCGCTTTCGACATTAGCATCGCCGGTTAAACGTCGCGGCTCGCGCTTGCCGTTCGCATCCTTGTCGAGATTTATCACGTTAAGCCGGTTGAGCTTTACGGCCTCATCGATCCAGCGCCAATCGTTCTTACCCTTAGTGTTTTTCTCATCGTCCTCGCTGGGTGCATCGCGCAGGAGGAATGCGATCTTTTTTCCATCGGGCGACCAGGCAAAATTGGCAACGCCGCTTTTTACATCCGTAAGCTGTTCTGCTTCGCCACCAATCAAACGGAGAACATATAAATTGCTCTTGCCGCTGCGACTCGATGTAAAGGCGAGCATCGTACCGTCAGGCGACCAGCGCGGGTTATCAGATGATTTTTCAGCGTAGGTTAACTGCACAGCATTCGCCCGCTTGTCTGACTCAGTATTGGCGACCCAGATCTGAGAGACATACTCACTTTTGTCCGCACTCATCACGGCGTCACTCACCGTGTAGGCGACTCTCTTGCCATCGGGCGAAACCCGCACAGCGCCAATAGTCTTCACTTTTAATTCCTGCTCGGGCGTCCATCCGCTTTGAGCGTGAGCGATGAGAGGAAGGCCAACTAAAAGGACTGGCAACAGAACTCGCGCAATCGCTCTGGGGGTAATCTTTCGCATCGTAGTTTCTCCTCCGGCCTGTCTACTTATCTTTAATATTGAGAACCGTGGGGTGCATCTTTCGTGTGACTTCGTGTGATTTCGTGGGTCGAAATCGATGCCCACCTGAGCCGGCCACTAAACCACACGAAACCTCCAAACCGCGTTTCGTCTCTTGTCACTTCTCTTTCTTCTCAGCCGCGTGCAGCAATGCTGCAAGTTCATCTCGTTTGTTTTCCTTCGCCCAGAAAGCAGCAGTATTTCCTTTGTTGTCCTTCAGAGAGGCGTCGGCCCCACGTTCAAGCAGCAGCTTCGCCGCTTCTTCGTGTCCGAACACACCTGCCCACATCAGGGGCGTGCCGCCCACTTTATTTTTTGCGTTGGGAGCGGCGCCTTTTTCCAAAAGCATCCTCAGCACATTGACGTTGCCTGCTTGCGATGCGAGGTGCAAAGCGGTGTCGCCATCGGCATCTTTAAGATTCACGTCAGCGCCGTGTGACAGCAGATTCTTAACGGCATCTTCGCGCTGCCGCGCCGCATAGCTCATCAGCGCGGTCACCCCAGTGGAGCCTTGCGCATTAACATCCAGTCCAGGCTGGGCCAGCAGGATGTCAGCCACATCGTATTCCTGATTCTGTAACGCGCGCAGCAAAGCAGTAAAACCCTTTTCATCCCTCTGATTAACAAGAGCTCCACCCTGGATCAGCGCCTTGACCATGTCCAGATCGCCTCGTGTGGCTGCCGCGATAAGCGGTGAAGTCGTGGCGTCTTTCGTATTCGGATTTATGCCGGCGGCGAAGAACAGGTTGACTGCAACTTCGTCGCTGGCTGCCGCGGCTCTGGCGAAAGAAACCTGATCAAAGTCGTAGCCGCGGAGTTTCAAGACTCCCTTGGCCTGGTCTGAGTTCGGCTTCGTTTCACTCGGAGCCGCACAAGCGCCCAAAATCAACACGAAACAAAAGCCTATGATCAATCCAAGGTTGGTTTTAGCGTTGAGGTTGAGCTTCATTGTCACGATCATTTCCTACAAAGGGATACCAGCGTGCGGTTGATGCGAACCGGCCTGACAGGCTTTTCGCCCTCCAGCTCAGCTTGATTAATCGCGTCTACGACTTCCATTCCCTTACTTACTCGGCCAAACGCGGAAAACTTGCCGTCGAGATGCTGGCCCACGCCGACGAGGATGAAAAAATTGGTGGTCGCGCTGTTTGGTTCATCAGAGCGCGCCATTGAAACTATGCCGCGCTCGTGCTTCACCAGGCCAGGCTCGTCGGGCAGCTTGCGCGACATTCGTTTTGATAGCTCTACGCCCCATCTCTCGCTGGTTGCCAGGTTGCCGCCCTGAATCACAAAGTCCTTAACCACACGGCTGAAGGTTGTAGTATCCAGCACTCCGGTGGCCGACATATTGAGAAAGCTTCGCACCGCCTCAGGTGCGACCTCGGGAATCATTTCTATCTCAATCGCCCCCGCGTCGGTTTCCAGTCTCACACATTGCCCGGCCATCTTTTCAACCGGCGCTCCATCGAAAGGCTCACGCGCCTGAGGGGCAACTGTTTCAGGAGGTCGCGCGTTGGCTTTTTTCGCGGCTTCTGTTGGTTGACCGGATTGCGCGCTGGCGGAAACGCCAACTGCGGCAATACAAATAACGGCAAACATCAAACTCAGCGAGTGTCGCGCGAGCCGAAAACTGTTCAGGGAGCGGATGTGACAAAGTGTAGTTTTCATCGATTATGGTCTATCTTCCGGCGGTCGAGAACAGAATGAACACGACTGCGGCCAGAGCGAAGAGCGAATACCATCGGGGAATCGTTAACAACCCAAGACATAAGGACGTCAAGTACGAGACTCCCAACATCATGTAAAGAATCAGGGGTGTCTTATCCTTCACGGTGCCATAAGAATAATCCACGAATGTTGTCTCTATGATGTAATGAACTACGAGGGCGATGATGCTGCTTCCGATCAGCCACCACTTAACCTTGGTCCTGGCAGATTGCAAATTCGTAATTAGGGTGTTTTCGCTCAAGTCTAGAACAGCCTCCGATGATGGCAAGTTCGTTCAACGGAAGTTCCGGAGTCTGAAATACTCAAAGCATGCGTGCGGCTGACAACCATTGCCCGCCGTCTACAACCAGCATTGCCCCATTGATAAAACTGGCAGCATCCGAACAAAGAAATACCGCAGCGGATTCGATGTCGCTAATCCGGCCAAACCTTCCGAGCGGAATGTTCTTCCGCAGTTTCTCTTTCACCGGTTCGGGCACGAGCCGTTTCATTCCTTCGGTATCTTCAATTGGACCAGGAGCGATTCCGTTAACTCGAATGCCGTAGCGGCCCCACTCGACGGCCAGGTTTCGCGTGAGCGCATCGACGCCGGCTTTCGCTGCCGAAACGTGAAGTTGCATCGGCGTCCCGAGGTAATGGAGCGTCGCGCTGATGTTAAGGATCTGACCTCGATGTTGTTTCAGTTGCTCGAACGCTGCGCGGCAGACGTGGAAAGTTCCTTTGAGATCGATGTCGACGACGGTACCAAAACCGTTGGGTGACAACTGGTCGGCGGGAACCAGGAAATTTCCGGCAGCGCCGTTAACCACGATGTCGATTTTGCCGAAGTGCGCGATGGTTGCCGCGATTGCATTCTCGACTTCTTCCGGATTGCGCACGTCCGCGGCGACCGCAAACGCTTTCCCTCCGTTCTCATTAATTGCCGCCGCTGCCGGCTCAAGGTGTTCGAGCTTCCGGCTCACGAGGGCAACGCTGGCGCCGGCCTCAGCCAACGCGCGCGCTATGCCGCCTGTGATGCCGGTGCCGCCACCAGTTACGAATGCGACGTGACCATCAAGAATTGCGTCTTTGAAGATTGTTTCGCTCATAATTTGTAACGCAAACTGTTAGTTTGCGGATCTTAGGATACGGTTTCAACTCCCTGGAGTGCGGCGACCTGTCGCCGCTTTGGTCTTCAAGGTCGCTCGCCATCGCGTAGCTCGAAGTATTCAACTTTGATAAAGGCCTTCTTTGGGACTGCAGGCCAAAGCGCCGACAGGTCGGCGCACTCCAGGGAGTTGACTGTTACCCACCAGCGATAAACGGCCGCGACTGCACGATGTAAATCTGGCCTTTCATGTAGGCCCACTCGATATCCTGATCGCGGTTGCTAAAGACACGCCTGATTGAGTTGGCCGCGCGCACCAGCCTGCGAACGACATCGTCATTTAACACCACACGTTCGCCGGTGATTGCAATTTCCTTAACGCCGCCGCGCTCGTCAAATGTCAGTAGACTCTCTTCATCCGAACGCGTCAAAACTTGTATTGCGTTCGCACGCTGGCGAAAGATGATCTGCTCGGCGACTCGCTTCCCTTCCACCACTTTGATCCCCAAACCGCGTTTGGCGCTGATGTAAATTGCTTCCCGATTGTCCTTATCGAAAGGATCGGCTGTGATCATTACGCCCGAGCTCTCCGAATTGATCCCTTCCTGAATCAACACAGCCATGAAGATCTTCGAGTGGTCTACGGACGCCCGTTCGCGCGCTTCGTAGGCTTCAAAGTTCCACAACGAGGCCCAGACCGTCTTGATTGCGTCAATGAGTTGCTGGTCGCCACGCACGTTCGGAACAGTGGTGTATAACCCGGCGCCACTAAACTTCGGCAAGTCCTCCGAGTTTGAAGAACTGCGCACGAACAGTCCTTTGCCGGCAAACTCCTGAGCGACGCGCTTTAGGATTCTCGCCCTCAACGTTTCATCAAACTTTCCCTTCTGAACTTTGTCGCGCAATTCTATCAGCCGCGCTCGCCGGTACGCAGGGTCGTGCACAAACTTCTGGTCGTTAAGCAGCGTGTAGATCGTATCGTCAATCTTGTTGGCTTTTACAAATTGATCGTAGTAATAAAAAGGAATGGTGAAGCCGTCGGGCACTGCAATTCCCGGCAAGCGGGCGTTCATCACCTCGCCCAGATTTGCAGACTTGCCGCCAAAAGCCAGGCTCGCGCGCGAACGCTGCTGGGCCAGGCCCAATAGTCGCGTTTCCGCCAAATCAAACTTCGGCCTCATGATGTCGAGGCGTTGCGCCAGCCGGCGTTGATACTCGCGCAATTGATCGACGTCAGCTCGTTTGATCTCATACGCATCTCGACGCGCGTCAAACGTTACCCACCAACCGTCGTATTGCTTCAACAACGTGGTTGCGTTTTTGACATAAGCATTGGGAACGCCCCACCCCTTTGCCAGCAAGTTGATGTGGGAAAGCGGTGTCGATGGCTGCGAGGTGATGATGCCGGCCACCGGCGGCAAATGTATCGGCACTTCGTCAAGCACCAATATTTCATTGGAACCAATCTCGACGTGATCATCCATTTTGGTAATCACGTGAATCCGGCCGATGCCTTTGGCGACATTCAGTGCCTGGTACGACTGCTCGCGGGCGATGTCGCTCTGCAAAACGCGTTGAAGTCCGGCGATGCTGCGCGACTCTTCCTCCTGGCGGAGTGAATTTGGTTTATAGGCGACGGGGGCGAAAAAGCTGCCGTTGATTATGTCGAAGGTGAGTTTGACCTGGTCGGGCGGAATCAAGGTGCCTTCCCAGTATTCAAACGTCCAACGCTTGATGGGTGTTTGATAAGCAAGCGAGCCGAGGATGAAGCGGCGATTCTCTTTCAGATAGTTGTTTTCGAAGAATTCCTTGCCACGTTCGAGCGACAGATAGGTTCCGTTTACGAAGTCTTTATGGAATGCGTATTTCTTTGTGTTGACGTAATAGATTTTGTTCTTGTCTTTGCGATCGATAACGAAGAGCAGATGCGGAAGCGCGTAAGGCGTATTCTGATCGTAAGTAACAGCGAGAGAATCAAACTCGGCTTGCGATCTGATAACCCCGAGCGATCGCGGCGCTGCGGTCTGCGAGGTAGCCTCGAGAGCAAAACTCCATAGCAAGGCCAGCCCCAGGAGTATTTTGTACCAACTACATACTCTGCGGCATCTCTGCAATCTCTGCGTCTCTGCGGTGAAGTCTTTGCACGACCGCAGTTCACCGCGGAGACGCAGAGCACGCTGAGTACGCGCCGAGTTATTTTTCCAGTCGTGATTATTTCTGAATCGCATGCTCATTCAATTCCCGTCACGTCAATCTCAGCGCGGCGCTCTTGCGTTCGAGTAATTCTACCAAATCATCGATGTGCCGGCGTTCGGTCAGGAAACTGTTTATGTTAGCCCGCAGCGCCCGCCTGCCCTTGAGCACCGTGGTCGTGATCCACGCTTCACCGCTCTTCTCAATTTCCTGTTGAAGCCGTTGCTGCAGGCGATCCTGTTCGATGCCGGCGTTATTCGTAAAACCCTGCGGCGCGAATTTGAAACAGCATACGGCGGTCTCAATCGGTCCGATGGTTTCAAACTCTGCCAGTTGATTGATGCGGCCGGCGAGATATTCAGTCAATTCAATCTGCCGTTCAATCACACTTGCATACCCGTTTCGCCCCATAAACTTCAATGCCATCCAAAGTTTCAGCGAATTGAAGCGCCGCGTCCCCAATTGTCCATACCGAAAGAAATCAAACTCCACATCAGAACCGCCGCGGTCCTCGTTTAAATACTCAGGAGTGATATCAAAACCATCTCGCAGGACGTGGCCGCCTTCGCGCACCAGCACCGCGCCGCAGGCAAACGGCACAAACATCCATTTGTGCGGGTCGAAGGTGATTGAATCTGCCAGCTCGAGACCGCTTAACTTGGCGCGGTGTTTTTCGGAACAGGCCATCGTGCCGCCGTAAGCTGCGTCAATGTGATACCAGCAATTGTTTCGACGCGCGATCTCAGATAACTCACTCAGCGGATCGATCACGCCCGTGGATGTGGCGCCGGCAATGCCAACAACGCAGCATGGAAGGCAACCGGAATCACGATCCAGATCTATTTGTTTCCGGAGAGCATCAGGGCGAATGTGAAAACCGTCGTCGGTTTCGATCTTGCGCAAGCTCAAACGGCCCATTCCGAGAATGTCCAGACTGCGCTCGATGGAAAAATGTGCTTGTTCGGAAGCGTAGACCGTGAGCTCCCCGGGCGCTGAGCGAAGGCCGCGTTCGGTGGCCGCGGCGTGCGCCTTATCGCGCGCACACTTGAGCGCGATGAGGTTTGCTTCGGTGCCGCCGCTGGCGAGCGTTCCGAAACTCGAGGAGTCGTAGCCAACCAGTTCGCACAACCAACGAATCACTCGTGCTTCGATAATTGCTGAAGTTGGGCCATTACGCCACGCGCCCGCATTCTGATTCAACGATGACGCCAGCGCGTCGGCCCAGACGCCTATCGGCAAAGGCGTCGGATTAAACTGCCCGTAATATCGCGGGCTGGGAACGTTCATCGCGTGCCCAATCACATCCGTTTTAACTCGTTCAAGAATTTCCTCAACCGGGATTCCCTGCTCCGGGAATGGTTCATCAAACAATCTTTCCAGATCGTGCGGCGTCGCGTCGGAAGCAACGTGAGTGGAATCCAAGCGGCTGGCGTAGGCCGAGATGATTTCCGTCACCGCACGGCCGAGTCGCTCGTGTTCTTCTGCCAGGTCCTCGAACATGGAAGACAGAATCTCACGCGGCAGCGCGAACGGGCAAAAGAGAATGACTAATCGGTAGTGACCACATCGCGATCTTCTCTGCGCGTACTGGTTCAGTTTTGCTTGTGGCACACGCATCTTGCGCGTGATTTCACGGGCGGGACGCCCGTGCCACTTTCCAAACTGCACCAGTACCTCTCTGCGCAGCC
Organism: Pyrinomonadaceae bacterium; assembly: GCA_963724185.1. Classification (GTDB taxonomy): domain Bacteria; phylum Acidobacteriota; class Blastocatellia; order Pyrinomonadales; family Pyrinomonadaceae; genus PSRF01. Next base: position 750,430 of record CAVRTN010000005.1, read on the forward strand.
TCGGCGTTCTCTGCGCCACTGCGGTTATTATTGTCCCAAACACATTCACCGCAGAGACGCCGAGCACGCTGAGACACGCAGAGCTCTCAAATGGGGATCAACGACTATGGCAGACTGCGAAGCGCCATGCTTAGGAGGGTGAGTCGTTCGAGCTGTTTGCTTTGGGCAGCTCTTTAGATGAAACTCAAATCAATGGCCTCGGATGATCAAACAAGAGAATTTCGTTCCGGACTTGAAACGAACGCGAGGGCATACCGTGTCTCACTCGAAGCGAAAGTTCTCGATCGCTTGTCGAAGTATTTTGAGTTACTAACTGCGTGGAACCCGCGCCTGCATCTGGTGGCGCCGTGTTCCCCGCGCGAGTTCGCTACCAGGCATATTCTTGAGTCGCTGATGTTGCTGGACCACTTACCGCCAGGCGCGGCCGTTGCCGACATCGGCTCAGGCGCGGGCCTTCCAATCATTCCCTGCCTCATCGCGAGGCCCGATCTAAGCGCGGTGCTCGTCGAATCATCGCCAAAGAAGGCCGTCTTTCTCAACGAAGCTCTTAGAGAAGTGGCCAGGTCCTCCACCTCCACGGTGCCCGATACGCAGGCCCGGGTTGAGGCGAAAAGGTTTGAAGACATTCCTGCACCGGCGGTCGACTATGTCACCTGCCGCGCGCTGGAGAGATTTGAAGAGTTGCTGCCTACGCTACTCGCATGGGCCCCTGCAAGTTCAACTCTATTGCTATTTGGCGGTGAAGGATTGGAGCGAAAGATTGAGGCGACGGGTTCCGGTTCGGACCGAATCTTGATTCCGAATTCCGAACGACGGTTTCTGTTTATTGTTGGAAGCCGCGCCTTGTGAAGTTGGTTGAGCCTTAAAACGATCAGTTCTCAAGGTCTACGTTGTAAGCGAGCACCAACATCCACTTACCTTCGCGGCGGCAAAACACGTCGGTGAAGGCCCCCAAACTGACGCCTTCAACGCCGTCTCCTTGCCGCCATTTGGCTCGCTGCACTCCAGTGACTACCGCTACTTCGCCATAAACGTCCACTCGCTCGTTTTCGCCACTGACGGAAAGAATTTCCACTGGCAATTCGCTAATGCCTCGCAGGAAATCAGACCTTCCAGTTACTGAACCATCGCGGCTGCGGTGGATAAAGTCATCTGCCAAAAAGCGGCCGAAGGATTCCGCGTCTTTGCGCTGAATTGCTGAAAAGAGTTCCTGCCCTATTCCGAGAATCACTTGGACATCATTGTCTCCGGTCGAACCACCCATATCATCACCCTAATCTCCCGCGCGGCCCAAAAACGAGTGCTAGCTAACCTCTGACCTCTGGCCTCTGACTTCGGACCTCTGACCTCTGGCCTCTGGCCTCTGGCCTCTGGCTTCTGGCCTCTGGCTTCTGATCTCTGACATCTGACCTCTGACCTCTGACCTCTGACCTCTGGCTTCTGGCTTCTGATCTCTGACCTCTGGCCTCTGGCCTCTGGCCTCTGACACCCAGCACCTGTCTATTTACCTGGAGTTAAACGCATGACGCCGGAAGCGTCGCGCACCAACATGTCGGTTCCCAAAAACACCGGCATGGACCAGGTGGCGCCTTCGGCCAAATCGTACCGCTGCGCGACTTCAAATTTCTGCGTGTCCCGCCGCGCCACGATTAGGTCAGCATTGTTCGTCAGGTAAACGACATGTGACGGCAAAAGCAACACTGACGCATGCTCGCCTTCCCTGCCTTCAGTTATCCACCGGACCACTCCTGTCTTCGCATCCATTGCCACAAATTGGCCCTTGCGTTTGTCTGAGATGCCGTAGAGCAAGCCATCGCCGTAAACGGGAGAACTCATATACATCGACACATCATTGTTCTTCCACGATTCGGTGGCTTGCCATTTTCCCGCTGACTGCTGAAGTGCGAAGGCGCGGGTTCCCTGGCGCGTGCCGGAAACGATCAGGTGCGTGCCCGTCCACACCGGCGTGACGATGTTCTCATGCCATTCATCCGGAAACGGCGCAGACCAAAGTTCCGCGCCGCCCTTTGTGTTGAGCCCAACGATCGAGCTGTTGGTCATCGTCACAATCTGCGTCTGGCCACCGACGTCGATGACCACCGGCGAAGCGTATCCCGGCCCAGCTCCGCGCCACTCCCAGCGCGTATCTCCTGAAGCCGGATCGAGCGCCAGAATCTGTCCGCCATGCACATCACTGCCAACCTGGACCACAACCTGGCCATTGAGCAGCAGGGGCGAGGCCGAAGTGCCGCAGAACATTTTGGACGTGTCTACAGTCTTCGAGAAATCCCTGGTCCAAAGCAGCTTCCCAGTCGCAGTGTCCCAGGAGTTGACAACTCCGGTTACGCCAACTGTGAACAGACGGCTGCCGACAATGAGTGGCGTCGCATTTGGCCCTTTTGCCATCTTCACGGCGTACTGATTTTTCTGAAACTGGGCCGGATACTTCTTCTGCCAGAGCACTTCACCCTTGGCATAGTCGATCGCAGTCACGACCTCATCGGGATCTTGCCGCGCATGGACAAACACACGACCCTGCGAAACCAGCGGCGACGAATAGCCTTCACCTGTCGGCACTCGCCATGCTTGTTTAAGTGAAGACGGCCATGTCTTCGGAGCTTGCGAGGCGGGCACGAGCCCGTCGCGGCCGGGCCCGCGCCACTGGCTCCACTCCTGGCCGGCGGCAGCCGCAGCGAGAGCGAAAACAAGAAAAGCGATCGATAGAAGCCTGGATAGAGATGAATGCGAAATCATTGGTAACCCTCCTCGGAATACTTCAGGTTTGCCCTCATCAGGCTACTCACGGATCCACACGGCAATCTCGTTAGCACCGTGGCTTCAGCCCGGTGACATAAGCGATCCGATTGGCCCTAACCGTTTTAACGGTTTTCGAGGCACGACAAACCGTTGAAACGGTTGGACGGAGAAATAACGTCCGTGGATCACCGGGCTAAAGCCACGGTGCTAATGGGATCGCTACGCGCAGCTATCTTCGACCCACGGGAGTCACTCTTTACGCCAAAGGTTCGGATAGTGTGTAACCAGACCAAATTCATTTACGGTTAGCTCAGCGACGAAACGCCCGCTCGCGCTTTCATATCTGTAAGTTGAGTCGTCAATGAGGCGGTAAGTTTGTTCAAGCGCTTCAAGTTTGAAAGTCGGGAAGCGAAGCCACGCCGCCCTCACCGGCGCTACCTGTCCGGCCGTGAGATTCAAGCGACGTATCGGCAGCAGGTTGGTCAACGGACTGAAGTTTAGATCCAAATCAATGCACCCTTCCACTTCTGCGCAGTCGTTACCGTTTAATCGCCAACGCCGCTCCGCGTCAACCGAGATTTCCACTTTGATCGTTTCGTCGCCTATCCAACCCTCAACACTTCCCGACAGCGTCTGCCACTTAGCATCACAGACCAAAGCGTAATTCAACTTGCAAGCCTTCGCTTCGTGTTGGAAGACCGCTGAGCCTTCCAGGCGCCAACGCTCGTCGCTGAAGAACACGCGAGCGGCTTCGTGGCCTGGCTTATCCAGTCGTCGCCAAAGAATAGTTTGCGCTTCCGTCATCACGTTGCAGGCACTAGCCTTCACTGACGGTCGGGCTAATGCCTCGGGTCACTGACGATCACAGGGGCACGTAATCATACTCACCAACACCTTGAAGGACGAGGAAAGTTGCGGAAGTTTCACCGCCATTCGCAACCAGGTGCGGACGTTTGGGTTCCACCGTAAACGTTTCGCCCACGCCCAGTCTCACTTCCTGCTTTGGCTCGCGCAGAAATATCCGCAGGCTGCCTTCGATTACGTAGAAGGTGTCCTGAGTGTTGTTGTGGAAGTGCCAGGGGACCTTCTGCTTCGCGGAGATTTGAAGTTCACTAATGCGGAACCCGGGGCGCTCGCCATATCGAGCCCGGCGCTCAACTTCGTAAACATCGCTTGCGTCTTTAAGTGACTCCATTTCGATCGATTCCATTTTCGCTGCCTGCTGCTTTTGCTGCTGGCGGCAGTAATCAAATTTGAACTCGTCCTCTGCGTAGTCTCAGCGTCCTCTGCGACTCAGCGGTTAATAACCAGCAGCATACTCAACCGCAGAGACGACTGAGTTGACGCAGAGACTTGAAGCGAGGTCAACACCTGGCCCGTATTGCCGGTTTCACACTTTGCCAAACTCCGGATGGTATTTCACCAATCCCTCGCGGCCCGCCAGTGCATTGGGACTCAACTCGACCACCATGAACACCTCATCAGGAACCGGATACTCCGAGGTCAGTCCCTTGGTTGCGGCCGGCACGAAACCGAAGCGTGGATAGTAGTTCGGATGGCCCAGCACTACGACAACATCGTGCCCCAACCGGCCGCACGCTTCTAATCCCTGGCGCACCAGCTCTGATCCAATCGACTGGCTCTGAAATTCAGGAAGCACCGCCATGGGCGCAAGCCCAAGCGCGGTAAAGCTTGCGGCCTCAGATTCAACAATCACCGGGCTAAAGAAAATGTGACCGACAACTTGCTCGTCTGATTCGGCCACAAGCGAAACATAGGGCTGCGCCTTCTCACGCAAACGATCAACGAGATCAGCTTCACCGGCGCGTTCAAATGCGCGTTCGTTGATGGTTCGAACCGCGGTGTAATCCGCCGGTGTTTCTTTTCGAATAACCAACATCTATTTCTTCCGGTGCCGGTTCAGTCCAAGGTCCAAGGTCCAATGTCCGATGTCCGATGTCCGCTCGCAAAGCTTGACGTTGGACTTTCGACTTTGGACCTTGGACTTCCAGTTTATCGATACCCGGTCGCATCCGCCGGTTTGCCGGCGTCCTGAACTTCAACTACATAAGCCCACGCGTCAGGTTGTGAACCATCCAAATCGGTGAAGCCATACACCTTCGCCAGCTGCCCGCTCGATAACGACTGCCCGTTCCAACGAGCGACATCCGGATCAGCGGCGAGGGCGGCGACTGCGCGCCCGACGTACCTTGGCGTTTCAGTGATGACGAAGTGTGGTTGCTTCGCAATCGCGTCGCGCCAGTTCTCTTCTTTCACACCATAGTTATCCAGCATCTGTTCCGAACGAAGCCAGCCCGGGCTTAACGCGACGGCGGTCCCACCATGCTTTTGCAGCTCCTGCGCCTGGGCCCACGCGATGCGGGTCACCGATGTCTTCGCGAGATCGTAGAAAAGCGATAGTCGATACTTTTCGCGATTGTATTCGGCGGTGCCATCGGTCAACTCGACGACGAGACCGCCCGGGTTCTTTATCAAGAGAGGCAAAGCCAAATGACTGGTGACGATGTGCGTGTCAATCGCGAGGCGCAGCAGGTGCAAACCTTTTTCAAGTGAGTGTTCCCAAACGGGCTTGTACCACTCGGTAAAAATATCTCCGCCCCAGATGTCGTTGACTAGAATGTCGAGGCGACCTTGTTCGCGCTCGATCCTTTTCACGAGGGCCTCGACCTGCACCGGCTCCAAATGATCAACCTGAACCGCAATCCCTGTCCCGCCTGATCCCTTCGCAGCTTTTTCGGCGTGCCGACTGCCGCTGTCGACTGCAGCTTCCGTTGCCATCTCGGCTGTCTCTTCAATCGTCTCCGGCCGGTCCATCTCTGAACGCTGCTCACGCGTGCTGCGTCCGGTGCAATAAACAGTCGCGCCTGCCGCAGCGAGTTCTATGGCAATGCCACGCCCCGCACCGCGCGTCGCGCCGGCTACCAAAGCCACTTTTCCCTCAAGGTTTTGCATCATGGTCGAGCCACCGCCTTAGACTACCTCAGTCTGGGGTTAAGATTAAGTCCCACCAGAGACTAGTTGCACCTCCACCAGCGTCTGGAGATGAACCTCCAAAGGCCAGTTGCCACTCCTCCAACGTCTGGAAAACGCACCTCCAAAGGCCAGTTGCCACTCCTCCAACGTCTGGAGGTGCATCTCCAAAGGCTGGTTGCCACTCCTCCGACGTCTGGAGGTGCACTCCAAAGGCCAGTTGCCCCCTCCTCCAACGTCTGGAGGTGCATCTCCAAAGGCTGGTTGCCACTCCTCCGACGTCTGGAGATGCGCCTCCAGCAACCAAGGAAACCGCGCAAAAGCTCAGTAATAGTGCAGTATTAGTGGAGTTTCAGACCAAAGTAACGAATGAAAAGGCTCCACACGGGTTGAAGTCGGTACCACCACGCGGTAGCGGGTGGGTCAAACGATTGCTGAGTGTCGATCGTGGATTTGCGATTCGTCTTTCGCCAGGAGCAATCCGAAATCGTCAATCCACAATTCACAAAGACCCACCCGCTACCGCGTGGTGGTACTGACTTCATGACCAACGGCTCGCTTTTTTCTTGAAAAGCACTTGATCCGAGAGTAATATCCTGCCATCCAAGGGTCGCAACTCAACGGCTTAGTTTTTCTCAACTTCAACTGCTCGTCTCATCTACAAAGGAGTAGACAATGCCTCTTACCAACAAACAGATCAGGGAACGTGCTACGAAAATGAGTAATGCATGGGCGCAGGGAGCGCCCGACGTCGTCTTCAAGGGCATCACCCGCGTTAGCTTCAACGCAGCACTGCAGGCCGCTGCCGCGGACGATCAGGAAATCGCGGATATGGAAGCGCAGATAAGACTCAAGAGAACTGCGCGCGACGAGAAGTATCAGGCGATCAGCGCCAACACAACCAACGTGCGCGACGGTGTGGAAGGCCACGCTGATTTTGGAGGCGACCACCCTCTCATTGAAGCGATGGGTTTCGTCCGTACCTCCGATCGCAAGTCTGGTCTAACCCGAAAGAAGACTCCTCCAACGACCTAACCAAGGTCGGGTCACAAATCTAAGTTTGGAGTACCGCGTTTCCGCGGGCTTGGTTGAAACGCCACCCGACTAAAGGTGGTACTCCAAACTCCAGCACTTCGATCAACTCAAAAACCGGGAAAGGCTGTAACCGGAGTCGAAATGTTTTCGAGGATTTCGACATAATCAATGGAACCATTTATCAGGTCCCACTCTGAGTCTAACGGGTCCAATTGGGAGGCTTCGATGAAAAAACTTCTTCTCGTGCTCTTAGCTGCTTTCGCTTCAATTTGTTTGTCCGCTGTGCCTTCTTATTCGCAGCATCAAAGATTGGGAATTCGACCTCAAGAAATTGTTCTTGATGCTGAAAAGCCTTCCAAAACTGTTGAAGCCTATTGCTTTGATAGACACGTCGTCATTGATGACGCTTACGACTACAGGCATCTCCATACCGACGGATCTGCTGTCAAGGTTATCGTCGGGAAGAAAACCTATTCCTTTTCAAATGCAATCAAAGAAGGGGTAATCAAAGTTAGTGGACGCCCTGGAGATCAACGCAAAGGGGAGCCTCAACTCGTAATCGAAATCACCAAACTCGTTCCAGATGCGGTTACCGTTAGAGTCGCAAAGGCAACTGTTTTTCGTGATCAGCCGGGCACTTACAAAAACCAGAAGGCGTTAGACGCACTAAGTGCCACCAACGTTTCAGCGGGAAGGCAGGGCACTCAGGATCTAATTTGGGAAGCGGATCTTGAGCGAAGCAGGTTAGAGACTCTGGGATACAAATCGAAGGATGATTTTCGGAAGAGCCACGCGAATGCTTCCGACGATCAATTATCCGCAAACCTCAAGAGAGATGAAGATGCGTTAATACAAAGATTTGAAGCCGCTCATATTTTTGCCCGCCGCACTGACACTCGAATCCAATCGGCCTCGGATAATGTCAGAAGCCTTCAGCAACTATATGGAGTCAAGGAAACCGGAGTTTTTGGTGATGATGTTAACGCGCTGTTTAAAAGGTATGAAATGGAATACCTTCCGTCGGTGCGAGAGACCGTAAACCTCTCTCGAGCGTCGAACTCATATGTACTAAAAGTAAAGTCTACGATCGGGGACGATAAGCTATATACCGTCTACACGCCCTTCGGTGTATTCAGGTCAAACAATACCGACGCACTTACTCAACTAATCTCGGCCCTAAGCAATCGGGACAAAGGAATATTCCTGGATTTGGAATTCCCTTCACGGGAGAAGATCGACGGATTCATAACTACGTTTAATGTCGCGAGTAGACCTTCCGTAACTATGATTGAAGGGACGCCCGCAGCGAAGGACAGGTTCTTTAATAGCGGAAACGTGACCAGACTGGTTTCTAGTTCGCCGGCAATAAAGACCCAAGGAGGGTTCGGTTCCACCCTGGTTGTTAAGACGGATCAAGCTGTAGTCAATCAGAAAGTGACCGTTACTGCGAAAGCCAGGCGGACAGTTACAAAGTTTGTCCGGACCTTCAGGAGCCTGATCAATGGAAAACGAAATGTACCGAGCATAGCCAGCGAAGCACGCAGAGTCTCGGGCTCGGTCGCACTGGGGTTTGAAGTGCACAGGATTCAAATCATCCGAAGATCCCCTGAGAAGTTCGTTGAAGTAGCTTCGAAGTAAGAGACGTGTCGGCTTCGACTCAAAAACTAAAGCCTTCTGACTGTGTCTTAGCCTTTGGCATTCCCACTTCCGAAGATGAATTTTGGGTTGCCCGAGAAGATTCCAAGCGCGACTTTGCAAAGAATCTCATCTGGCAACAGTATGATTTTCAGTTTGTTTCACATCTCAGAAAGATAGAGCGGCGCTTGGCGAAGTTAGGTCTAAGAATAGTTCCTCAACTTACCCTGCAGGATTTTGGAAAACTATTTCGAGACCCGTCAAACAAAGTTGTGATTCTCTTCAGCCACTGGACAAATGATGCAGTTGAGTTCTTTGACGGGATGGCGACTGAAGAAGAAATAATCCGCGTCATTCCATGTGAGTTCGATGGCATCGTTGATTTATGTGTTTGTCATCCAGATAATCTGCCAATACGAATTCGTAATCATCTTCCACCAACCGCTTTGATTAAGCACATAGATGTGAAAGCTACTCCGATCATATGGCTGTATTTTTATTGGGCGGTCTTTACTATCTTAATTGATTCCAATAATTCTGATTCAGGAACCTCTTACTTGGAAGCATTGGAAAAAGCTGTGAAGGAGTTTGGGAGACAGGAAATATGAGTCAACTCGAAAAGATTTTGGAAGCCACGCTAGAAAAGGCTGGCGCACATAAAGCTATCGCGATGGGCGCCCACATGGAAGTAGTCCTTTCTCTTAGTGACAAGGACAAAAGGCAATTGATTTCCAAGCTTAAAGACGCTTCTAAGTTTAATGATTTACTGATTGTCGTCATCATTATTCTGCATATCGTTTTGTTCGCAACAGCCGTATTCTTAGTGTTCTATTTCCTCTCTGATCCTAACGTAATAATCTATTTGCTTGGGGGCTCTGTGTTTTCCATCATGGTGATAATTTATAGTTTAGTTCGCGTTTTAAAGATTAAATTTGCGAACGACTTTTTGCGGGCGACTTTGCCGTACCTTCCTCCAGAGCAGGCAATTGCGGTAATTCAAAGCACTTATTTTGGTCTAAGAAACCGCAAGGGTCTTTGAAGCCAACATGGATCAAGAGACTGCAAAAGAGTGTTGATAAACGCTCCCCGCCTGAGGCGATACTCCAACGCCTCCAATACTCTCGCTGTAAGTTCAAACACAAGCAGCGCTGTCGTGAAACGCTGCTCAAGCTCTGTCACCGCACTTGCCGTCACTTGAGTTCAGACTGAAGCCGGCTGGAAGAAAACAAGAAACAAAAGAAGGATAGACAAAGACATCGCATCATCCTTTCAAGACGTGTTGTGAACGACTGGTCCGTTAGGTCACCATAATACTCACCGGCGCGCTGTAGCCCAGGTTTCCATTCATCTCCGTAGCCACGACACTGATCTCATAAGTTCCGGCGCTCGGAAAGGTGTACGGCGCCGAGAAAAAACTGGGTGTTCCCGAGTAGGCCATTGTTAATGTTTGCGGGTCTCCAACACCGGTGATGATCGCCTGCACGTTAAAGTTTCCGGCGGGCCAGAAGAGGTTGTCGATCATGCACCCGCACATCATGCGCACCTGGACAGTGATGGTCGTGGCTGTTCCGGCAACAATCGTTGCGCCGGCCGCGGGTGCAGTCAGACCTGTCAAAAGACCCGGCAGGACCATCACCACTTCCATCGCTCCGGTGAGCGGCAGGTTTGGTAAAACCAATCGAGTGAACGATGCGGTGATGGCGGGATTGGCAACCGACGTCGCGACAAACGTCAAAACGGTCGGTTCGGTTAATGCAATCTCGGCGGTGAACTTCGTCGCCTCATCGGCGCGCACCGGAAAGCCCCAGGGATACGGCTGGTCCATAATCAGGGCCGTTACTCCGGAACCGTCAGTGTTCTCAACCAGACCTTCTTTTGTTAGACCCGAAGCCAATGGTGTGCTCGGATCGGATCCATAGATATCAACTGTGGCAAACCCGACGTGCGAGCCAATGAACTTGCCGCCGAGAGCGAGGACTCTGACGTGAATTGGTGTTGTGGTTGGGGGCATGGAGTCTCCTTAATGTTATGCAATCGTGTTTGGAGTTACCGCGTTCACGCGGTCGGGGCACTAGCCCGACCGTCAGGGGGGGCTCGTCAATCGTGAGTCTACGGTCAAGGCAAACGACATTAGCCTCGGAGCCCTCCCTAACGGTCAGGCTAATGCCCCTATCCGAAGACTCTCCGCGAAGGCCGCGCTCCGAACTCATTCATTCGCAAACCTGATCGAGAAGTCGAAGTCCTTGAGAAAATAAGCTTCGAATTTCTTCCGACGGCTCCTGTTGGATGGTTTGCGATTTCCCTTCTGCGACTTTTCGATTACTAGTCCAGTCAACAGATTCATGTCTGTATCCCGCGTTCCGGGCGACTCTGGACCATGATCGGTGTAGTAACTCTTTATGCCGACCAGTCGCCACTGCCCTCCATGAAGTTTGAACTGATGCGTGACCGCCTCCATGACCACGGCCGTCTTGGCATTGTTTTGTATATAAATGCTGCCACGACGAATCTCAAGACTCTCCACCCAGCAACAACCCATGCCGGGAATCTCTTCCTCGAGCGACTTTTCCGCAACTTGATACCCACCCTCGCGCAGGCGAAGTAGCACATAGAGTTGATATGTCGGTGAAGCATCGGGTGGACGCCGTTGAATCACACCCGCCCAATCGATGAGTCCATCGCCATTCAGGTCGCCACGTGCTGTTTCGTTTAGGCCGTCCGTCGCTTTAAGAGTTGATTTTAGGAATGAGTCGAGGCTCGGGAAGCGCTCCTGGGCAGAGAGAGATAACGGGTAAAGCAATATGAGTGCGACAGCAAAGGCGAGACCGAGTTGCTTCATAGTTTTTTAGGCGATCGATCAGCGACAGACGTCTCATCATCTGTCGTTGAGTTTTCGGGTGGTGCCTTCGACGATACTTCGCGCTTCCCTCGCCGTTTCGACCGCGCTCCGGTTAGTCAATACACGGGCCGGTTCCTTCGCAGGTTCAATCTCAGCCGTGGGATTCCCTTTGACACTTTCGAGAACTCCAGCGCTGTCTCGACGAGGACCAATGGCCGCCGCGCCGCGCAGTTTCCCTTTCGCGAACATTGCCGGCTTCAATGCCGGAAATTCTGCATTTCAAAGATATCGCAGAATACTGCGTTCAACATCCCGCCGTCGCTCATCGCCGAGGTAACAGTGCCTTCCGCGACTACCACATCGTTCTCCTCCACCAGGCGCATGACTGTGATGTTTGGACTGCCCACGTAGCAGTCGCTCTCAATCTCTTTGTCGAAAGCTTCTCGCCCACTCACATGAAAGGCGCCTGGCATCACCCATTCCACGTCGTCCGTCACGCACGACAAGATCTCCTCGTGATCGGTCCGGCGGAAAGCGTCCATATACTTCTCAACAGTTTCCTTATTTTGACTCATGATTCGCTCCGAAGTTTAGGCGAATATTATCAAACGGTTTGCTGTTTGTACCTGAATGACTTGCAACCGTCGCGTTACGTTTCATTTCGGTATGTCAGTCACCACCGTAATGCGCGGAATCAAGAACGACATATCACTGACAATTCAAAACCATTAGTCCGGCGTTCCTTCGAGAACAGATTCACCCAAAGGACACCGGGCATCGCCACGTCACGCTTGACGATTCTTCCGAAGAGAAAACGCTCTTCCTGACAACGCGCGCTGCCAATCACCCCGCCAGTTAGGTTGCTGTCAGTTGCGTTACGTTTCTCGCGGGAAAGTCACTTACAGATGCAGGCACGAAAACAATTAAGTTGGAGTGCAAACGTTTACATGATGAAGATGGACTTGATTAAGAAGTGGGCGTCGTTGATTCGGGCAATTCCACATTCGCAGTTGCTCACCCTGCCGGCTCACCAGGTTCGTCGCTAACTCTCGGAACGACTTTACCGTCATGCTCCGACACCCGCAGAGAAAGGAAACTAAAATGAAGAATAAGATTCTCCGATCCTCAATAATTCTGTCAACGCTAATGCTGTTTGTGGCGCTGGGCCTATCCAGCAACGCGCAGGAACCAAGAACCCGGCCACAGGAGCCAGCCCAGGAAGTGCGTCTTCCTGAACTTGCGGTCCAGGAAGTCGACTCAGAGATGCTTCGTGTCGGAGTCCCTCAAGCGTGTGCAAGGCTTCGCACCGACGTTCAGATACACGACATCGCCGACAACTTTGCGCCGGCGGGGAACGCTGTTGGGCTCAGTCCCGCGTTGGCCGCGTTCCTCATCGGCAAGCCCGTTAAGGGTTACGACGATAAGCGTGTCGACAAGATCTTTGCCGATAGCTTCGCGCTTCGAAGTTGCAGGGTTTGTTATGCCACGCTCGAGTTTCGTGTCCGGCATCAACCGGGACTCTTCAACACGAGTTTCGCGAACTATAGCAACGACACGATCCTCGCAGGCGCAGCGCCATTCGGTCCCGGGTTTCGTTTCATTGGCCCCACAGGCATTTGGGGCGCGGACGTTCCTAACCCTAAGACTGTAACGCTCGGCATCACGGCCGGCGCGCTCACCAATCTGAATTCCTACCTGTCAACTGGCTCCATTCCCCCAAGTTTGGACGTGGTTTCGCAGGACGACACTGAGTTTGACTACACAAAATTAACAGTCTGGTATTACTAGCCGCGCAGACCCCCACCCGAAAGCCCGAGGCCCTTTCCGCCTCGGGCCCTTTCCTTCAGCCAAAATATTGTCGTGATCATGCTTGTGCGTTATTCTGTGCGCGAAAAGCCGGAGCCCGCAGAAACCAGGTCCTCAACAATTGTGGATGCAGAGTCAAAAAAAGAAGTAACCAGGGAAAAGTTTGCAAACTTCCTCGCCTGGCTTAGTCCGGACACTGATCGCGCCGGAGAGGAATATGAGCGGCTGCGTTTTCGCCTCTGCACGTTCTTCGCCCAGCGCCGGTGCAACTTCTCCGATGAACTCGCCGACGAAACAATCAATCGTGTAATCCTCAAAGTCGCTGAGGAAAGAATAGAAAGTAAACTGGCTTATTGTTATGGCGTAGCGAAAAACATCTATCGCGAATCATTGCGGAAACAACGGCCGCATGTCGACATTGACGACGTAGTGATTGCCGCGCAGGAACCGCAAGAACCCGCGGTTTCCAACGACTGTTTGGATGAATGCCTGGAGAAGCTTCCGGCGGAGAATCGAACCCTGTTGTTGGAATACTTTTCAAAATCCAAACGAACTAAGATTGAACTGCACCAGCGCATCTCCGATAGTTTGAAAACTTCCCAGACCGCTTTACGCATGCGCGTGATGCGCAGCAAACAAAAACTAAAGGTTTGCGTTCAGGAATGCATGGGTTAGAGGGACGTTACAAAACGACGAGTCAGGACACCCTAAAGAGGGGCAGCAGATCATGGGTTCATCCATTAACGAAGAAACGATTCGGGAGTATCTCCTGGGGCGAGTTTCAGATGAAACGGCCCTGGCGAAGATCGAGGATCAGTTGTTCGCGGATGAAGAGTTCTGTTCCGACGTGACCCTCGCCGAAGACGGTCTCATCAACGACTATGTGCTCGGGCGCCTCAACGATGCTGATGCCGCAAGTTTTGAGGCCACGCTGCAGTATGATCGCGAGCGACGCTCAAGGGTTGACCTGACTCAGGCGCTCAAAGCCAAAGCACTCGCGCACAAAGAATCCCTGGCAAACGGGCGGACGTCGTTCCTGGCTTCGCTCAAAGCGTTCTTCCAACAACCGCAATACGCCGGCGCTTTTGCAGTTCTGTTGATTGTTATTGTTGGGTCTGTAATCTATTTCGGCAGAAAACAAAGCGCGGACGATTTGGCCGAACTGCGCTCGATCTACCAACAGTCGCGACCTACCCAGACGCGCATGGCTGAGTTTGGCTATGCGCCTTTCACTGAACTCCGTGGAGCTGCGGAGCCTGCGCATCAGTCGCGTCTGCGACGGATCGAGAACAATCTAATCGAGGCCACTGAAAAGAGCTCAAGCGCCGAAACTCATCATGCGCTCGGAGTCTTTTATCTAACGCAAAGAAAACATGACGAGGCCGTCAAAGAGTTTGAGGCCGCGCTGAAGTTCGCTCCCGGAAGCGCGCGCATTTATAACGACCTTGGCGTCGCGTATTTCGAACGATCCAGGGCTGCAGTGAAGGAAAAGAACCTCGCAGACCTGGCCCTAAGCCTTGAACGATTTACCCGCGCCACGGAACTCGACAGCAATTTCCTCGAAGCGCTTTTCAATAGAGCGCTGGCCACTCAGGCTATAGGCCTGCCTCGCGAAGCTAAAAAGTTATGGAGCAATTATCTCGAGAAGGATTCGTCCTCGCCATGGGCCGATGAGGCGCGTAAACATCTTTCCCAAATCGAGGGTGAGCAGACCCTCTTCAAGTCCGGGGAAGCAATCCTTTCGGATTTCCTGGCCGCCTACCGCAATCGTGACGAAACTCGCGCCCAAAGAATTCATAATGAGACAAAAGGATTACTGAAGGCAGCCACCGTTCCCTTGCAACTTTCGCGACGATATCTCGAAGCCCGGTTGCGGAATAACCAAGCCGATGCGAGCGAGAGCCTCGAAGCCCTCACCTACGTCGGCAACCTCGAACAGTCCCAGTTCGGTGATTCTTTTTTTTTGAACTTGCTGATTTCTACCGAACCGTCTCCTCCGAAAAACTTGGCAAGCTGATCCACGCGAAAGACGTCTTCGCGGGCGCGGAACAATCGAGCGACTTCACCACGCGAATTGCAGAGTTCGAGAAGAGCCGCGATCTCTTTGAACAGTTAGGCAATGTTTGGGAGGCTGCCATTGCGGAGATTTGGGCGGTCCAGTATTTACCTGATGTTGGCCGCGTTCGCGACAGTCGTCCGCGCGCGAAGGCGATAATTGAATCGGCCGTTCAAAAACAGTTTCGCATTCTGGAGCCGCCCGCCTGGTACTCGCTCGGCATGAGCGCCTCGTTTCAAAAAGAAATCTCGGAAGCGCACAAGAACTTGAAAAACGGTCTGCGCCTTGCGGAAGCCGGACAGAATGCGTTTGAAGTGCAGCATGCGCGCGAGGCTCTTGCCCTGGGTTACTCGGCGATTGGTGAACTCGAACCATCGCTTTCCTATGCGAGCGACATGCTGACTGAAAGGGGACGTTATTATGAAAACCCGAGCCAGGACTGGCGAAATAAGGGAACCCTCGCAGACCTTTTTCTCAAACTGAAACTCTTCGCCACGTCGCTGAGCTTCTCGAAAGAGCGTCTCAGCATGATTCAGGAGAGGTATCCCGGAAGCAGCCTCGTTAACGATACCCTGCGACGCATGATTCACGCCGCCACCGCCAACAACGACTTCACCGCTGCTCTTGGTTATGCCAATGAGTCAATGCGGATCGCGCACGCGCGCGGCGAGAGTGCGGAAAACGCTCGCACCACCGCCGAAGTCTATTTGTTGTTGGCCGATCTGAAGAGCAAGACGAACGCTTGCGCCGAGGCCCTTAACACTTACGACCAGGCTTTAGCGCTTTCGAGCCGGCTACCCGAAGTCACTGACAGCCTCTACAAGATTCACAAAGGCAAATTGTTTTGCTTCCAGCAACTTAATCAGCAGGAGAATTTTTCAAACGAGCTCAAGGTTGTCCTTCAGCTCTCCGAAGAATACCGAAACACAATCCGAGAGGACGCTTCACGACAGGCTTTCTTCACCAACGAGCAGGAAGTGTTTGATGCGGTGACGGCTAACGCCATTAAGAGCGGCGACCATCGTGAGGCTTTTGATCACGTCGAAGCGGCGAAGGCACGTTCCCTCCTGGAGTTTGTTGGTTCAGAGCGCTCGATCGCCGAAGTGGAGAAAGACTATGCATCGAGCGCTAAGCCTCTTTCGTTGACGGAAATTCAGGCGCGGCTTCCTGAACAGGTGCAGCTCGTTCAATATGCCGTTCTGCCTGGATCACTGGCGATATGGACGGTCTCGAAATCCAACTTCAAGTTCATTGAAAAACAAATCCCCGCTTCAGAGCTAAGCAGCAAGCTAGCGGAATATCAGGCGCTAATCACGTCGCGCGGTCCGGAGTCTGAAATCAAACGATTGGGCCAGGACCTTTATCAAACCCTGGTGCCCGAAGAGCTGGAAAGTGGCTTGCAGCTCTGCTTGCTTCCGGACAAATCGCTGCATCAACTCGCCTTTGCCACTCTGATCTCAGCCAAGGGAAACTACTTGCTCGAGGAGTATGCGTTGGTCTATGCGCCCAGCGCGTCGGTCCTGGTGCTGGCAACCGACAACGCAAAACGAAAAGAGAAGGTCAGCGAAATGTTGCTGGCCGTCGGCAATCCTGACTTCGACCGCGAGGAGAACCCTCACCTATCTGCGCTTGAGGCAGCCGAAGCCGAGGCCACAACTATTGCCCAAGCGTACGGCAAATCCTTTGCACTGCTCGGTCCGGCCGCAACGCGTCAACAGTTTTTGCGAAACTTGACCAAAGCAGAAGTGATCCACTTCGCTGGTCACTTTGTTGCTAATCCAGAGTCACCCGGCAATTCAAAACTACTTTTCTCCGAAGGCGAACTGCGTACGTCGGAGCTCGACGCATACAAACTCCCACGAGCGAAACTCGTCGTGCTGTCAGCCTGTGAGACTGGCTTCGAACGATTTGACCAGAGCGAAGGTGCGATCGGAATTGCGCGTACCTTGCTCGCCTTGGGCGCGCCGCTCATAGTGGCAAGCCAATGGAAAGTGGATTCAGAGCCAACCAAGGATCTGATGATTGCTTTCCATCGCAACCGCAAGGAAAAACACCTGACCTCAGCGGAAAGCCTGCGGCAAGCTCAACTCGAAATGCTGGGAAGCGAGAGAACGCGCGCGCCTTTCTACTGGGCCGCCTTTTCGCTCTTCGGCGCTTACTCCACTTACTAACCCATGCGCGTCTGTCCAAAATGCGGTGATTACTATGCTGACGACTTGTTGGCGTTTTGCCTCGCGGACGGAACACCGCTGGTCAATGTCGAGCCCGAGGGAGATCAATGGAGTAAGGGTTCGCGGGTAGTTGAAGAAAAGCTTAAGCGGTTGAACAAACAGAAACGGAGCACACGGTTGCGATGGGTCGTGGCGGCGTTGGTGACTATCTTAATGGCCGCCGCTTTGATGTCGAGGTCCTTCACCATCGAAACCTCCAAGGTCAATCCTCCGTCGTCTCCCTCTCCCTCTCCGCCCTCTCAATCAGGCTCTCCGTCATCATCTCCGACTCCTTCTCCGTCTCCGCAAACCACTCTATCACTTCCGCCGTCACCGTCACCGTCGTTGTCTCCATCTCCATCTCCGTCTCCATCTCCGGTATACCGGATTAGCGGTCAGGCGACGGGTGTAGATAAACCGCTGGCGGGCATCACGATTAAGCTCGACGGAGCAAGAGTCGCCTTAGCCACGACTGATGAGCGCGGCTACTTCTCTTTCAATGACCTCTCCGGGGGCGCTAGTTATGTCATTACCCCCGTCGCGGGCCCGACGATCAATTTCACTCCACGCAGTCGATCCTTTAACAATTTGTCAAGAAACGAATCGACGAACTTTGTGGGTCAATCCTCCTCGTACAAGATTAGCGGGCGAGTGACAGATGGAAGTCAGCCGCTAGGCGGTATCAAGATCAAGCTCGTCGGGACGATGCTCACCGCGCACACGACCGATGCAAACGGCTATTACGCTTTCACTGATCTTCGTTCGGGCGGCAGTTACACCGTTACTCCCCTCAGCGATCAAACAAACTTCACGCCGGGCAATCGCTCCTTCACCAATTTGACCCAGGATGAGTCAGCTAATTTCTCCGGTGTTGTTCAGAGGGATTTGCCGCCCGAAGTATGCACTGAAGATGATCAGGCGCGCGCGCGCGACGCTCTATTGCGGAGATATAGCGGGGAATGGCAAAGGACAATTGAATCAGAAGAAGCCAGGATCATTGCCGAGACGTTGACCCGCAACGTGCCAGTCGGGGTTGAGCCCCGGACCACAGAGGCGACCGCGAGTTTGGGCGCGATAAGGTATGAGGTTGCTTTCATTGGGTGTGCGCCTGACACGGTCACAGCCATTTATGAATGGAAAGTCAGCATGCTTTTGAATGGGACGAGAAAAAGTGTGTTGGTGCCAAAGCGAAGAAACCTGCAGAGAGATGGCAGGCGTCGCCGTTTGCGATGAATGATTGTCATCGGGCGGCGTTACGTTTCAAAGAGAAACGGCACTCAAATCTGAAAGCTCTTACTCAACAAACAATAGGAGACTATTATGCCCGTCAATGAAAGTTCCGCCACCGCCCTTGTCAGGTTCACCGGCCTGGGAATTATTTGCTTCAACAAAGATCGCGGCCGGGGCGAAATCGCGGCCATTCGCGACAATAAACACACGCTCACAGTCAAGATTCAGCGTCCGGTTTTTCAGGACGGCGCCGAAAACGACGTCGTGGTTTACCAAGACATCGTCTCTTACCTCAAACTTCCGAATGAAAATGTGCAGATCGAAGTCAAAGCGGTGGACCGGCCCGCGATCGACGGCTTTGAGATTTACCGCGCCGCAAACTTCGACAGACGCGGTGAAGCTGACCAAAACGATTTCCGCTGGGTCGTCAACATGAACACACTCCACGGAGACGCCAAGCTCAATCAGGGCGCCGGATCCAAACATCCTTTAGCCAGGATATACATCAGCAACGGACTCTTTTATTCGCACAAACTCGACCAAAACCTCTTTTTTGATAAGGTCGAAAAAGACGCGACCGGACTCGCGAAGCAACGAGAGGTTTTCGGCAGCGTTGCCAAAACAGTCGGCGTGAAGATTGAGGGAGACGAGGTTAGGGTTGTTATTCGCATTGGCGAGCGGGAAGAAACGCATTCGCTCAAACGCGTTGAAGGCCTGCCCTATCGCATCGAAATCATGAACATGGACCACAGTCCAAACGCGGTCTATAGCGACATGCCTGACTACTACAAATATTTGAGCAGTCCGGACGGAAGCCAGTTTGACCTTGCCCCAGTCGTAGAAGACGCAGCGGGGGGAGCAATCAACCAGCAGGAATTCTGTCACCCAATTGTGGTGGATGATCCTCCTTCGATCGACGATCTGAAATAACCCATGAGTCTAGCTTTCGCTGTTTTCGAAAAACATCTGATGTGGTCTCGCGCAAATGCCGATGGCGGGACCACGTCGTATTACTACTACGATGAAGTCACCTGGATTGTGGCGACGATAGCAGTGCTTTGGTTAACGTGGTTTCTGGTCCGCAAGTATCGCCGCGGGATGGCAATAAGACGAAGACCTCGCGGCACGGACTACAAGCGTCTCAAGCGCGTCGTCAGGATGAAACGGCAATTAAGCTCACATTACCTGCGGCGAGGGTTTTCGAAAAACATCCATGCGATTGGAATAGGCCGGTTACAGCCAGAGGGTGATTATTGCATTCAATTCTTTGTCGGCGATGCGGATGCCGAGATGTGGGAAGGCTCAGGCGAGGCCAAACTGTCCGCCAGCTATCGGGGTGTTCCACTCCAGTTAATCGAAATGCCGATGGCGGAATTTCTTTCGGGCAGTTCGACGCAAGCGAATGTTACCAGTGGCATGTTTCCAGAAGGTGTGCGTGATCATCAGGAAGTAATCATTGGTGGCATTAGCGGCGCGAATCTCAACCTAACGGGTCAAAGCGGAACGATCGGCTACTTCTGCACCCGCCGGAGCAAGTTGCCGCGACGCAAAGAGATTCACCTCCTCAGCAATTCACATGTGTTTGCCGATCTGCGAAAGACGCTACCTGATGAGGGTGATCTCATAATGCAGCCGAGTCCCGGTGAACCCTCAAGCAACCGGCCCATCGCAACGTTGGTGAATTACTCCAAACTCACGTTTGATGGTGATGTTGCGGAGCCGAATCACGTGGACGCCGCGATGGCTAAACTCTGGTCTCCGTTGAAACATAAGCCGGTGCTTCCCTTGATCGGGTCTGTCGCGGGTTACGTGCAGAAAAAGGACATCGAGATTGGCGAACCGGCGCGCAAGTTTGGCAGAACCACGGGTTACACCGAGGGAAGGGTTTTCTCGATCTATCTGGACATTTGGATCCGTTACGACCGCACCGGCCAGTCTGCGTTTTTCCAGGATCAGATCCTGATTGAACCTGCCACCCCTAACTTTTCTAAGTTTGTCTCCAAGGGCGACAGTGGTTCGCTTCTGGTTGATTCACAGCAAAGTGCTCTCGGTCTGATTTTTGGAGGAATGTCCGAGCTGCCGGAGACATTGCCGGAATTGAAGAGGGCCAGGCCGAACCGGGAAAGCGAGCGCCCAGAGACTAACACTCAGAGAATTGAAAGCTACGGAGTGGCAAATCCCATTAGTGAAGTGCTCAATCGGCTGAACATCGACCTGCTCGTTTGACGTAATCCGCAAATTACACAGATTACGCACATTTAGTCGCACCGAAAGCAGTCCATTTCCCCCAGCATAACCTCCTGTCGTTCATCAATCTGAGCAATCACCGTAATCTGCGGATAGTTATTTTCGCTGCGATAACGCGCTTTCTGCCAGTTTGCTTCTACCCTGCCCTTTACGTATAATTCACGACTTGCTCGAAGCGCGGCTGTCTTGTCCGGTGGGTTCGCGCCCACTTTTTCTTTTGGGCGAGCAGTTTTTCGGAGGACGGACATGGGTTCTGCAATCGAGGAGCGCCTGCAAGCAATTGCCGAACGAGTTGCCATCGACCACGGATTGGAACTCGTACACGCCGAAGTGGCCGGGCCTGAGAATAAGCCCATCGTTCGCATCTTTATTGACAAGCCAAACGGCGTTACTCACAAGGATTGTTCCGAAGTGAGCCTTTACGTTGGCACAATTCTCGACGTTGAGGATTTCATCCATTCGTCGTACACGCTGGAAGTATCCTCGCCGGGATTGGAGCGGGGACTCTACAAGCGGAAGGATTACGAGCGATTTGCCGGGAGTTTGGCAAAACTCAAAAGCCGCAACCCAATCAATGGGCAAAGAAATTTTCGCGGGCGGCTGGTGGGAATTGACGGCGACGAAGTTTTGATAGATGACCGCACCAGCGGGCGCGTGAGAGTTGATTTCAACTCGATCGCCAAAGCCAATCTGGAACTCGAAGTCGAGAAAGAGTTTCACCGACCCAAGGGAAAAGCGGGTTAAGTAAAGCAAACTGTTAGTTTGCTTATTGATTTAAAGTGGCGGACGCAAACTAACAGTTGCGTTACACCGGAAGTTACAACTGAATAACAACTGAATAGGCTCAACGACGCATAGTTTTTGGCGCCGAGCCAACCGGAGATACAAAGGTCCAATGAGTTCATCCATCGCACAAAACATCGAGGCGCTCTGCCAGGAACAAGGCATCGAGCGCGACCTCGTCATCGACGCAATGAAAGAAGCCGTGCGCGCCGCGGCGAAGAAACAGTTCAGGTCAGGCGAAGACATCCAGGTTGACTGGAACCAGGAAACCGGCATCGAGCTATCCGCCACCAAAGTGGTCGTCGATGAAGTGGCTAACCCTGCCACCGAGCTTTCGATCGATGAAGCGCGTGAACTCGCGGGCGACGAAATTGAATTGGGCGATGCCCTGCTATTGCCGCTCCCCATGGAGGAGCTGGGACGTATTGCCGCGCAAACGGCAAAACAGATTCTGTTTCAGAAGGTTCGCGATGCTGTTCGCAGCAACGTCTACGAGCAATACGTCGATAAGATCGGCGACCTCGTCAATGGATACGTGAAACGGTTCGAACGCGGCAACATCATCGTTGATTTGGGAAATCTCGAAGCCATTCTGCCCCGCTCGCAGCAGTCGCGCGGCGAACAGTGGAATCAGGGCGAACGAATACGCGTAGTGATTAATAACGTTTCGAAGGAATCAAAGGGACCGCAAGTTGAAGTTTCCCGCACCTCGCCCGAGTTATTGCTTCGGCTCTTCGAAATGGAAGTACCAGAAATCTATGACGGCACTGTCGTCATCAAGTCTGCCGTGCGCGAGCCGGGCGAACGAGCCAAAATCGCGGTCACCTCAAACGAACGCGACGTAGATCCGGTCGGCGCCTGCGTAGGCATGAAGGGTTCGCGAGTTCAGGCAATCATTCGTGAACTGCGCGGCGAGAAGATCGACATTATTGAGTGGTCTGATGAACCTTCGGTGTTCGCAGCCAACGCTCTTTCACCAGCCAAGGTTAATCAGGTCCGGATTACTGACATTGAAAATCGGCAGATGGAAGTGATCGTAAATGAAGATCAACTTTCACTCGCCATCGGTAAGCGCGGCCAGAACGTCAGGCTCGCGACCAAGCTCGTGGGCTGGAACATCGACATTCGCAGCGAAGAAGAAATCAAACGCGAGGTCTCGGAACAGATGGGTGCGCTCATCGCTTCCGGTGGATCGGTGCCTCTGTCAGTCATCGAAGGCGTCACTGCGCCTCAGGCTGATCTGCTTGCGGAACATGGCATCAACGATATCGATGCCCTCGCTCAAACCTCAGTCGACGATCTCGTTGAGTTCCTCGATTTGAGTTTGGACGAAGCGGAAACGATTCTTAATGCCGCAGTCGCTGTGGTTTCAATGCGTGATAAGACACTGGCAGCAGGCGATCAGGCAGCCGATGAAGATTCCGCGGAGGAACCCGCTGAAACTGTTGAAGCGTCAGCCGCAGCCGATATTGAAACCGAAGCCGCAGCGGATCAGGTTGAAACCGGCGGCGATCCGACTGCCGAAGGCTACGATGAGGCGGTTGAATCCGGACAGCCCTTCGGAGCTGAGCCTGAAATCTTAGCCAAAGATTCGGCCGATCCAGTGGCCGTGACCGAAGCCGAACCAACCACTGAAGACGCTTTGGTTCTTCAGGAACTGGGCAGAGATTTACGCCCGGATACACTTGTGCCTTCGCCGGATCTCACTTCCTCTGACGCTGCCAACCTGGAAGCGTTTGACGAAGATTCTGCCGAAGCTCTGGCCGACGAATTCGCCATGAATGAAGATAACGTTTCTGAAGCGTCGGCAACCGATGCTGAAAATTCTGCTCCCGCTGTTTTGGACGATGCTGCATCTGGCGAGAGCACTGACGAAGAGAAGCAGGATGCTTCCTCAGATGATGCGGCAAATTAGTAAAAACCAGTATGCCGGTCTATCCGGCTGTCTGGGCTGCTCGTTCCCTTGCCCCTACGACGCGTTGCGCTTCTGATGCACGCTTCAAGAGTGGTGAAAAGGGCGAGAGTTCTTTAAACCACTTGAGAAGCCAAACACTGGACCCCAAACAGTGTTTGAGAAGGAGTGCATGACCGTTTCCTCTAAGATTCGTATTTACGATCTCGCCAAAGAACTGAAGCTTGACACCAAGCGGCTGATTGAAGAGGTCCGACGCGAAGGCGTCGACGTCAGCGTGCCGTCTAATTCCGTCTCCA
Source organism: Pyrinomonadaceae bacterium (assembly GCA_963724185.1). Lineage (GTDB taxonomy): Bacteria > Acidobacteriota > Blastocatellia > Pyrinomonadales > Pyrinomonadaceae > PSRF01. The sequence continues at coordinate 774,230 of CAVRTN010000005.1, forward strand.
AGGAACTGGCCGAAAAGATCCGCACGAAGTACTTCCCCAAAAAAGAGACCGCGGTCAAGCGCGGTATCAAAGTGGTAAAGCGGGCTGAGCGCGCAGTTGAAGAGCCCCCGGCTGAGGTTGAGGTTGCGGCCGAAGTCGCAGCGCCAGAACCGCAAGTGACTGCGCCGGCGGCCCAACCTGTCGCCCAAATTCCTCCACCTACAAGTGAAACGCCATCAACTGAGGCGGCTCCGGGAATACTGGAGACGGCCAAGCAACCAGTAACCTCAAAGCTGATGCGCAAGCTGACGCCTGCAACTCGAGCGGCACAGCCTGAGGCAGCGGAAGTGGAGCCGGTCGCCGAGCCCCCAATCGAAACCATCACCGAAATTGCTGACACGAATGGCAGTGCAGCGCCAGTCATGGCGACTGAGCCCGAGTCGGCACCTGTGGCGGCGGGATCTCCCGCACCGCCTTCGCGCCAGATCAGAGTTTTACGCCCGACTATGGCCGCGCTTAATGCCGGCATTCGCCCGGGCGAACGTGCGCCGACCCCAGAGCCGCCGCCGTTAGTCACTCCGCGAGAGCGCGCCGAGCGTGGCCGCGTCAGAGAACGTACGCCATTGGCGCGTACGGAACGATTGGGCACACCGGGTGAGACCGCCACGCCGCAAACCACTTACATTCCGCCACCTGATGCCGGGCGCCGCCGCTCTCGTCGTACTCCGACCCGAGGCGGACGCAAAGGCGCCGATGGCAAGGGCGGACGCTTCGATCGTGGCGACTTCGTGCCGCCACCGAAGGCCCTTTCACTCGAGGATCGTATTGCGGGCAGACTCGAACCCGGTGCAACTCCGGGTGAACTAAAGACAGTGCGCTTGATCGAAGGTTCAACCGTTAAGGAATTTGCGGAAAAACTCGGCGTCAAGCCAAAAGACATTGTGACCCTGCTGCTACAGCGTGGGGTGTTCGCCACGATCAATCAGCCGCTAAACGACGATGTCGCGATCGAGCTGGGTCAACGTTTCGGATACGAAGTCACCTTCGTTCCCTTTGAAGAGATGGTGGCCGAGGAGGAGTTTGAAGATCTGATCGCCACCGATGCGGACGATGTGGAATTGCCGCGAGCGCCGGTCGTGACCGTCATGGGTCACGTAGATCACGGTAAGACGTCGCTGCTCGACGCGATTCGCGCAACCGAAGTCGCAGCCGGTGAAGCGGGCGGCATCACCCAGCACATCGGTGCTTACAGCGTTCAGGTACCGAGTCCGGATCATCCGGGTGAGACTCGGCGCGTCGTTTTTCTGGACACTCCAGGTCACGAAGCTTTTACGCTCATGCGCGCGCGCGGAGCCAAAGCGACTGACGTCGTGGTGCTGGTGGTTGCGGCAGACGACGGCGTGATGCCACAAACCATTGAAGCGATCGAACACTCGCGCGCCGCGGGCGTTCCCATCGTGGTCGCAATCAACAAGATCGACAAGCCGGATGCAAATCCGGATCGCGTGCGGCAGGAACTGTCGCAGCATGGTTTGTCGCCCGTCGAATGGGGCGGCGAAACCGAGATGGTCCAGGTTTCCGCGAAGAAGCGCGAGAATCTCGAAAACCTGCTGGAAACCATTCTGCTAACTTCGGACATTTTGAATCTGCGCGCCAGCGCCACCCGACTTGCTTCCGGCGTAGTGCTCGAAGCGAAACTCGATCGAGGTCGTGGCGCCGTGGCAACGGTCCTGGTCCAACAGGGAACGCTACACGTGCACGAGCCTTTCATCGTCGGCCAAATTTTTGGCCGCGTGCGCGCCATGTTCAATGACAAGGGCGAGGCTATTACTGAAGCAGCACCGGCAACCCCGGTCGAAGTACTTGGTCTACAGGGCGTGCCGCAGGCAGGTGAAAGCTTCCAGGTGGTTGCCGACATTGCCCGCGCGCAACAGATTTCGGGACATCGCGCGATGTTGAATCGACAGGCAACGCTGTTGCAGTCAACCAAACGCGGTATCGAAGCCCTGGGTGAAAGTGAAGTCAAGGAACTTCTGGTGGTCATCAAGGCTGACGTGCAGGGTTCAGTCGAAGTTCTCAAATCCACTTTGCAGAAACTCTCAACTGATCGGGTGAAGGTCAAAGTTATCCGTTCCGGCGTCGGTGCAATCACGGAATCCGACGTGCTGCTCGCGTCAGCCACGCAGGCAGGCTCGGCAATCTCAGCTGTAGTTGTGATTGGCTTCAACGTGCGACCCGGCTCGCGCGCCACTGATCTGGCGAAACAGGAAGCGGTCGACATTCGTCTCCACTCGATTATTTACAAAGTGGAAGAAGAAATTCGCGCGGCCATGATCGGCATGCTCGAAGCCATCGAGAAGGAGAAAATCCTCGGCAAGGCGGATGTGCGCGAAGTCTTCCGAGTGCCCAAAGCTGGTGTGGTGGGCGGATCGATGGTGGTCGATGGCGTCATTCGACGCACGGCCCGCGCGCGTTTGATTCGCGACGGCGTAGTCAGTTGGGAAGGTAATATCACCTCGCTGCGTCGCTTTAAAGACGACGTTGCCGAAGTGCGCGAAGGTTTTGAATGCGGCATCGGCCTCGAAAACTTCAACGACCTGAAGGTCGGCGATCAGATCGAAGCCTACATCGTTGAGAAAGTAGCCGCCACCGAGTTATAGGAGGCAGACGGCAGGAGCAGTCGGCAGGTTCACGAATGGTTTTCCTGCCGACTGCTCCTGCCGACTGCTCCTTCTTTTTATCATGCGTCGCCCTGAAAGAGTTGCTGACATTCTTCGCGAGGAGATTTCTCAAATTGTTGGATACGAGCTCCAGGATCCGCGGCTTACGATGGTAACCGTGACCGACGTTCGCATGTCTGACAATTTGCGAGACGCCAACGTTTTCGTCACTGTCGCTGGCGACGAAGAAGAACACCGGCTCGCGCTGGCCGCGTTGCGTCGCGCAGCTCCCTACGTTCGCAAGCAACTGGGCCTCTCGCTCAACCTTCCCCGCACACCCGAGATTCACTTCCTGAAGGATAGCGTCGAGCAAAAGGCTGACCGGGTTGAGCAGTTGCTGCGACAAATTGAACAAGAACGCAACAATGAAGGGACGAAGGATGAAGGATGAACATAAAGGCTGAGGGAGAAGGATGAAGGATGAAACCCAATTCCTCTGGGTTTCTTCTTTATCTTTCATCCTTCATCCTTCTGCCTTCAGCCTTTCTATTTATGCTTAGTCAAGTTGTTGAATTAATCGAAGCGAAGAACAAGTTTGCAGTTACCGCCCACCTCCGACCTGACGGCGACAGTTTAGGTTCTTCCCTGGGTCTTTATTGGTTGCTCCGGGCCCTCGACAAGGACGTCGAGGTCATCATGCGCGATCCGGTGCCCCACACGTATCGGAACTTGCCCGGCGCCAGGGATGTAAGAGTCACCCCAGCCGCTGACGATTCATACGATGGTGTTTTCGTCATCGAGTGCTCGGACGTGGCGCGCCCTGGTTTGCTGAATCTCGAAAAACAATTCGTTGTAAACATCGACCACCATGCGACGACTGCACACTTTGGCAAGATCAACTGGATCGACTCAACTGCCGCTGCCTGTGGAGAGATGATTTACAACCTCGCCAAGGCTCTGGGCGTGCGGGTGACCAAAGAAATCGCCGAGTGTTGTTACACGGCGCTGATCACCGATACGGGTTCGTTTCATTACTCCAACACGACAGAACGAACGTTCAAGGTAGCGTCTGAACTTTTGCGGACTGGAGTGAAACCTGCCAAAACTGCCGAGGCGGTTTTTGCCAGTTATCCATGGAGCAGAATTCAATTGATGGGCGCCGTACTATCAACCGCGCGCCGCGATTCCACCGGCCATGTCGCATTGCTCCGCCACAGTATGGAGATGCAGCACACCGCCGCAGCCTCTGATGAAGACGCAGATGGGTTTGTTAACTATCCGCTGACGGTCGGCGAGGTTGAGGCCGTGGCGATGCTCAAGGAATGCGAGCCGGGGGTTTATCGCACCAGCCTGCGATCGAAGGGCGAAGTAAACGTGGCCAAGGTGGCGGAACTGTTTGGCGGCGGCGGTCACCGAAATGCGGCCGGTTGCACATTGCGCGGTACCTGGGAAGAAGTCGAGGAAAAGATCACTGCGCTGCTGCAGAACGCCGTGGAGCGCGCGAATGGATCCGGCGTTAACAGTGAAGACGTCCAGGGAAAGCAGTAAGGGCAGCGGGCACGGGTAAGAACACCTGCACTCTTGGCTTTTAGAAATGGAGAGTTCTCTCTTTCCTGCCCGAGGTTAAACTCGCCAAGACGACGCTTTCCATCGCGGATATAAGCTTTACACGCGCGGAGATAAAGCTTTCCATCGCGGAGATAAGCTTTACACGTGCGGAGATAAAGCTTTCCATCGCGGAGATAAGCTTTACACGTGCGGAGATAAGCTTTACACGCGCGTCGAGCCTTTCATCTCCGAAATAAAGCCTTCTAATGCAGCGATATGGCCTTTCATCGCGAAGAAAAAGCCTTCCCCACGCTGTGATAGACGCCGCCAGGGCGCAGAAGCTTCATCAATTGTGATAAGAGCCCACAAGACAATGACTGAAAAGAAATATAAGTGGCGGCGCGAGGATTATCAGGAAAACACGCGCGGGCTGCTAATGGTCCACACTGGAAACGGCAAAGGCAAGACCACCTGCGCCCTCGGACTGATGATGCGCGCCGCCGGTCGTGGCTTGAAGTGCTGCATGGTTCAGTTTATGAAGTCGCGCAACGATCGCTACGGCGAGCACGAATCGGCTGAGAAACTCGGCATTGAAGTGCACACGATGGGCGATGGGTTCACCTGGGACACGAAGAACCCGGAGCAGGACCGCGCCACCTCGCGAGAAACCTGGAACCTGTGTCTCGAGAAACTTCGCAGCAGCGATTACGACTTGCTGGTCTTCGACGAGCTGGTTTATGTCCTCAGTTATGACCTTCTTCCGCTCGATGAGGTGCTTGAGGAATTTCGCGCCGCGCGCGCCAGTCAACCTGCTTTACACATCGTCGTAACTGGTCGCGACGCCCCTGCCGCGTTAATTGAAGCTGCGGATCTCGTTACCGAGATGACCGAGATAAAGCACCCATTTAGCGCCGGCATTCGCGCCCAGCAAGGTATCGAGTTTTAGCCCGAGGAGCGGGCGGAAGCATAAAGCCTGGGGCGCAAGCCCCAGGAACACGTTGCGGAAAAGAAGGCGAGCCCGCGTAGCGGGCGACAGAGCATCGGTATGATCACGACGGTGATTCCAAAACGGCTGTCGCCCGCTACGCGGGCTCAAATGTTTGTTGCGGCACGCATCCTGGGGCTTACGCCCCAGGCTTTACGCTGTCGCCTGCTCCGCAGGCTTAGACTTATTACCTTCGTCCTTCATCCCTCCTCCTCTTTTGTGTTAGGCTCTGCCCCATACCCAAATTTCAAAGCCGACACGTGGTCAAAACGTTAGCCTGATTTCGCTATGCCCTGGTTTAGCAAAAAAAGTAAGCAAATCGAAACGGTTCCGCCCGAGGAGCGCGTCGTCAAGACCGAAAATGTCTTCGTTAAGTGTGACGGCTGCGAAGCGCACCTTTATAAGCGCGAACTCGAGGATTCGCATCAGGTTTGTTCGCATTGCGGCTACCATTTTCGCTTTGGAGCCCGCGAGCGACTGGCGATGATTTTCGATGACGGGAAATTTGAGGAACTGGATGCCGAAGTTATCTCAGTCGACCCTCTGGAGTTTACCGATACCAAATCCTATCCCGACCGGCTCCGTCAGGCGACCAGCAATTCAGGGCTGCCCGAAGCGATAATCAATGGACGCGGCAAGGTCGGCAATCATCTCGTCTTTGCCGGCGCGATGGACATGTCGTTCATCGGCGGTTCGATGGGATCGGCGGTTGGCGAGAAAGTTACGCGACTGATTGAACGAGCAATAAATGAGCATGGCGCGGTCGTCATCTTTGCTGCATCGGGCGGAGCACGCATGCAGGAAGGCGCTCTCTCGTTAATGCAGATGGCTAAGATTGCGGCCGCTCTGGCGGAACTGGATGAAGCGCGGCTGCCATTCGTTTCAGTGCTAACTGATCCAACGACGGGCGGCGTGACCGCGAGCTTTGCAACGCTGGGTGACATCATCATCGCAGAGCCTAAAGCGCTCATCGGATTCGCCGGGCCGCGGGTGATCGAACAGACAATCCGTCAGAAGCTGCCGAAGGATTTTCAAAAATCCGAATTCCTCCTCGAACATGGAATGGTCGATGCAATTGTGGATCGACGCGAGATGAAGGACTACCTCACCAAGCTGCTTAATTTCATGATGAACCCGGAGATTTCAAACGAATCGGAAATGGGCCGGGTGCGCTCGCGCGCGGCTTCACGAAACTAACTCTCCTCGATTTTTCAAGCTTTCAACCAGTTAGTCTATTCTCTACTGCTTTGCGGTTTGGTCTGTGACGTGAAATGCTATTTCCTCATGAACTTCTCCGAGACAATCGAATACCTTCTCAGTCTCGGACATGAAACCCGCACAATGAAGCTGGGACTTCGAAATACCGAAGTGCTCCTTGGCGCTCTAGGCGATCCGCACCAAAGTTTTCAGTCTGTACAGATTGCGGGAACAAACGGCAAGGGTTCAACGGCCGTGATGCTCGAATCAATCTGTCGGGCCGCCCATATTTCCACTGGGCTGTACACATCTCCTCACCTGATCTCAATCACTGAAAGGGTTCGCATCAACGGCACGGACGTTTCGGAAGTCGATTTTGCGAAACTCGCGAGTGAAGTGCGCGCGAGCTCCGAGGCTCTGCGGGACTCAAAGAAACTGGAAACACTCCCGACGTTTTTTGAGCAGGTGACCGCGATCGCGCTCCTGGCGTTTAGGGAAGCAGGTGTGAAGTTGGCGATTCTGGAGACAGGGCTGGGCGGACGGCTCGATGCTACGACTGTTGCCGGCGCGCGCATTGTCGCGATTACGCCGCTGGCTCTCGACCACCAGGAGTATCTTGGAGAAACCCTGACAGAAATAGCCGGCGAAAAGGCCGCAATTATTCGCGAGGGAGTACTCGCGGTCGTCGCCCCACAGCCGGAGGAGGCCCAGGAGGTAATCATGCGAAGATGCCTCGAAGTCGACGTCGAGCCTGATATGGTTGCCGGTGAGGCAACGTTCGAAGCCTTCGATGACGGTCGGGCCAGAGTTGCGTTTCAGACAAATCAAACGCGATATCCTGAGGTAACCTTGGGACTGCGTGGCCGGCACCAGATCATTAACGCGACAGTGGCGATTCGCCTCGCCGAGGCACTTGGAAAGCAGGGTTTCATTGTTCCGAAAGACGCCGTAGTGGATGGCCTGGCGAAGGCACACCACGCGGGCCGATTGGATTTAATTGCGGGCCAGCCACCGATCCTGTTGGACGGCGCCCACAATCCGGCCGGAGCCAGGGCTTTGCGGGAGTTTCTAAATGAGTTCATTACCGGCCCACTTACTATCGTTTTCGGCGCGATGAACGACAAGAGGCTGGCCGAGATCGCAGAGATTCTGTTCCCTATCGCCGACTTGTTGCTTCTAGCGCAGCCGAACAATGAGCGAGCCGCCGATGTAGACAGCTTGTTCGCGCTGGCAACACGCTTCCTTCCAGGGGACAGGATTGTTACTTCGAAATCGGTCCGTGAAGCGATGGACGAAGCGAGAAAACTGACGCCCGTTGACGGCACCATCTGCGTAACCGGCTCGTTGTATTTGGTCGGGGAAACGCTTGCCAACATGAGGGCAACCGGGACCTATTTAACTATTTGAATCAAAACAGAGGAGTCGGCGCGCACGAAAGCGCCAGCAATAACATGGCAGAGCAACCGCAGATACTTGAGAGCCAGGAGATATTTCGCGGCCGAATTTTTGATGTAACCCTCGATACGATTCGGGAAGGCGACAAAACCTATCAACGCGAGGTAGTTCATCATCCGGGAAGCGCGGTGATTATTCCGGTGTTTGACGACGGAACGATTGCACTCGTTCGACAATACCGGCATCCGGCGGTGCGTTACCTGCTGGAGGCGCCGGCCGGAACCTTGAATCGAGGCGAAGCACCCGAAGAAGGCGCGGCGCGTGAATTGGAAGAAGAGCTGGGATATGTCGCTGCTCGTCTCGAGAAGTTAACGGAGTTTTTTGTCTCGCCTGGATTATGCCGAAGAGAAGATGTGGGTCTACCTGGCAACGGAAATGACAGAAACTCAGCAGCAACTCGAAGATGATGAGATTGTTGAGGTCGTGAGAATTCCCTTCTCCCAGGCATTGAACATGATCACCACCGGAGAAATTGATGATGCCAAGACCATCATAGGTGTCATGCTGGCTGCGCCTCGGATTGGTCCGTCGATGCTGGAGGCGGCTTACCCGGCAGTGTAAACACCGAACGGACTCTCGGAAAACTCAGTTTGACCCGATCGGGACAACTTCATACACTCAACCCATCGTGACCAATCACAACGAAGGTATCCAATTTCCGCCTCCCGACGCGGCTGAAGAATTTTATGCGCAGGAACCACAGTTCCCAACGCCGTTGCGTGCTATTGATCCGGATAATCCTTCCTGGGGAGTTGGCAGCGCGATATTCGTCTTGCTGACCAGCCTCATTCTTTCAATTTTCATCCCAGTGATCTTTCTGGTTCCTTACGCCTCATACCGCGGCATCAGCCCAGGTTCGCCCGACTACTTGCCGGTTCTCACGCAGTTTGCGATGAGCGACAAAACCGCGGTGTTGATTCAAGTTCTCGCTCTGCTTCCGATCCACATCCTGACGGTGCTGCTTGTTTGGGCGCTCGTCACTCGTTTCGGCAAGCAATCATTTTGGGAAGCACTGGGGTGGGGCTGGGCGCCTCGATTTCGCTTGTGGTCTTGCATCGGCTTGGGTGTGTTGTTGTTTATGGTCGCAAGTTTCGTTGCCAAGTGGCTGGGCGCTGAGACGCCGACGCAACTCGAACAGGTAATCAACAGTTCATATGCAGCGCGGATTGCAATCTCGTTTCTGGCTGTATGCACGGCGCCGTTCGTTGAAGAGTTTGTCTACCGTGGAGTTCTTTATTCAGCGCTCAGACGAGGGATTGCAAGATTGGGCGGTTTGATTTTTTCCATCGTCTCGGTGCAGCTCGACCCAAAATCGAAAGAGCGCATGGGGGTTGTAGGTGCGGTAGTTATCGTCTTAGCGCTGTTCACGCTGATTCATGTTCCTCAGTATTGGCCCAACGTTGGAGTTATCGCGGCGGTGGGGATTCTCAGTGTTGCCTTGACGCTGATCCGCGCATATTCAGGAAAGTTGCTTCCCTGCATCGCGATTCACCTCGTTTTCAATGGCATCCAGGCAGTTATCTTACTGGTGGAGCCTTACGCGAAACAGTTTCTTCCACCGGCGGTACCCCCTCCCGATCCAGCCGCACTGGTCATCCACTTGATCGGCTTCATAAACTGAGAAACATGGACTGCGAAGTAGCGGTAGTAGGAGGCGGGATCGGCGGGCTAACCGTCGCTGCTTTGCTGGCCCAGCGAGGGCTGGATGTTTGTCTCTTCGAGAGAGAATCTCAGGTCGGCGGATGCGCGGCAAACTTCGAAAAATTTGATCACACCTTTGAGCAAGGGTATGGCCTCTACTCGTCGTGGCAACGGCACGAGATCCATGATCGAATCTTTTCCGAGTTGCCAGTCTCACCTCCGGAAACGCGCGTCCTGGAACCTGGGCTGGTGGTACGGCTTCCAGATCAATCAGAAGTTGAGTTCACTAACGACATCGCACGTTTCGAAAACAATCTCAACCGGAGTTTCCCTGAATGCCGCGCTGAGGCGATAGAGTTTTACCGGCAGCTTCTTCCGGCCGCACGTGATTTGCGGCGGGCGCTGCACGATGCCCCCGATCTGCTGAATGCGATGGGGTCGCAACCTGCAAACCGCCGGAATGAACCCGCGGCGTTGGAGATTCTGAGTGCTTTCCCGCAAACCATCTCCGAGAAAATGGCTGGAGTCTCGAGCCGATTCCGAAGCTTTGTGGATGTTCAACTGCAGGCGATGCTGAATGTCACCAGCAGCAACGCGGCTTACTCATACGCCGCACTCGCGCTGGCGGCGCCTCTGGAGGGAATGTTCGCCATCCGCGGCGGATCGGGCGCGCTCGCGAATCGGCTGTCGGAATCTATCAAGGCAAGCGGTGGCCGAGTCCGGCTGGACACTCCGGTGCTCAGAATGTCTTACAGTTCTGCGGGCGAAGCTCAAGGGCTTGATTTGCTTAGCGGCGAAACGGTGTCGGCCTCGAGAGCAATAGTCAGCAATCTTACGATCTGGGATACCTACGGAAAACTCATCGGCATCAATCGCGCACCGCTCGAAGTACGCCAGCATTTGAAGTCTCTGCAAGGTTGGGGTGCTTACCTGCTTTACCTTTCGATGGACCAGGATGCAGCGGAACGACTAAAGGCCAGTCACATCCTCAATCTGACTGAATGGCCCAAGGGGGATGATTATGACCCGGAGGCAAATCACTTGATGTTTGCCGCCGCTCCCGCCTGGGACCAGCGAGCGCCCGCAGGCAAGCGTGCAGTCACCGTTCACACTTTTACAGCCGCAGACGAGTGGTTTTCATTCCACACCGATGAAGCCGAATTAGAGACCCGGGACCAGGAGATGCTCGAGAGGTGCTGGAGCCGGTTACACCTGGCGATGCCGGAATTGGGGGACGCGATCGAAGTGCTCGATACTGCAACACCCCGGACTTTCTATGAAACTACCCGGCGGAGGTTGGGAATGGTAGGAAGCCCTCCCCAAGCCTCTTACCCGGGCTCACTTCTATCGCCTTACTCAAACCCGCTCTCGAACACATATCTAATCAGCGACACCACTTCACCCGGCGGCCTGGAGGGACTTAGTTTCGCCGCCCTGGCACTGGCGAATCACTTGACCGCCCGCTAGCTCATGCTCAAGGGCGGCAGAAATAGCTGGACACCCCACGATTGTCTAGTGTATACAACCAGCAGACAATATATGTACATAACTATCGACGAAGGAGATAGGCGCCCGCTTTACCGGCAGGTTGCTGACGAAATTAAGGGGTTGATTGCGGCAGGCGAGCTGCTGGAAGGGTCTTCGTTGCCACCTGTCCGGCAAGTGGCGGCTGACCTTGGCGTGAATCTCAATACGATTGCCACTGCCTACCGCGTTTTGCAAAAGGAAGGATTCATCAAGATCAAACATGGCTCAGGAGCGCGAGTAGCTTCCCGGGCGCCGGGACAAAAGGCCGATGAACAAGTCCAGATCCAACTCCGGGCGGCCCTGACAGATCTGGTCTTGTCTGGACTCACCCGGACGCAGGTAAACGCTATGGTCGATGAAGTAATCGACGGGCTGGTTAAGGAACGTTGAGCCCTTAGGGATTGGGAAGACGATCATTCAACCGCTCGACCCTACTCTCAATCCGCATGGGAACGTCAGGCGGCCGGTAAGTAGGCGACGAATTTGGTGATGAACCAGTCGCCGGGCCTCCGCCGCCCGGGTTCGAATTGCCGGTTGTGGGGTAGCCCCGGTTGCCACAGCAATAATTGCCACCGTAGTAACCGCGATAAAATGCGCTGGAATAAGAGCCGCCGTAGGGCGAGCCCCATCCTGAATAAAACGGCATGAACGTGTAACAGGAAGCGGTGGGGTTATAGACCCACATTCCGCCAAAGCGCATCCCGCGTGACCAGTAACTACCGCCTCGTCCCCAGGAACTATTAAAGTCAGCCCAGAGGAGGTTTACGTCGCGGCTCTTGATTCGGCGGTTTGCCTGGGCCACAGTCTCCGCCCGTTGCTTGCTCCAAACTTCAAAAGTATCGACCTTCCGTTGGTCTTCCTTGTTGAGTTTGGCGATGGAAAACGGCTGGCCCGCGCTGAACACTACTTTGTTTCCACCTTTGATTCTCGTTTGCGTTCCTTCGAGCACCACGCGGCCCTTTCTAACAATTAACTCGGTGGCATCGTCGGGCACCACGTTGACACGATAAAGCCCGCGACGAACGATGGCCATGCGCGTGTGCGGCGTGACGATATTTATCAGCAGTTCTGCATCGTCTGCGCCAGTCACCTCCATGATTGCGGTTCCACGGACGAGGCGCAGTTCGAGATTCTCGAGTGAGTCGTTGGATAGTTCAAACTCGGAGTTCTCAGCCAAACGCATGTATGACCCCGGATTCAGGAGAACCTCCACGCGACCGTCGTGGCCGGTTTTCACGACATCGCCTCGCTCGAGGTTTTCGGTGATCATGAGCTGGTGCCATTCGTCATTCTTACGCCCGCGCACCGTCGCTCCCCCAGTCACCGCATTCACGCCGCCGGCACGTGCTGAGATAATAAACTTGTCACGAGTCTGCGCTGTGGAAACCGTTGGGACGATAGAAAGCAAAGCAGCGACAGAAAGGGTGCTCGCCAATGCCAAAAATGCTTTTCTCATGAGTTTATCCTTATGGTTAGATCCGACCGGGTTCAATCTCTGGGGAGCTTGATTATAGTCCTGTGGCAGCCATTTACAAGTTTTTCTCACCGCGGCGCAGGCTCAGACCATGTGCTTCAATTTGCATAATAACCGCGTTTGCCGCGGGCCACAGCTGAGGGCCGATTGACCGTCACCTTAATGGCTCGCCATTTTCCGTCTCGTGCCTTGTCGGATGGACGATAGGCCAGGCTGTAGACCGTACCCAGGTCGGCCACCACGCGTTCATACGCTCCGGCTAAGTCTTGCAAACGCTGCACTTCGTAGAACAGTCCACCGCCTACACTAGCCAGCTCCTGCATTTGGTCGTAAGCATCATCAAACGCTTCCGGCTGCGTGTCGCGCTCATGTAGTGCCACGTAGCGAGTGTTTAGCCAGAGGGTATACAGAACGCCATCAAACTCCTGAAGACGGTTGATCAAGTCCTGATACGGAAGGCGCGATCCATCGCCCTGAACGCCTTCAATGCTACCGTCGAGTCCATCGCTCATCAGCACAATCGCGGTCCGCCGTTTGTTTTGAGTTTCCTGCAGCACGAAGGTGGCAGCGAAATCAGTAGCATCGTAAAGCTTGGTGTCGCCCGCAGCGGCCGTTTCAATCTCATTGATGCGACTGCGCAGAAGTTGACGGTCGAGCGTTAAGGGAGAAACCACTGTTGGCTTGCCGGCAAAGGAAACGATGCCTACACGATCAAAGGGACGAGCGGCATTTACGAAGCGCAACGTAGCTGCGCGAATCAGCGCAACTTTTTCTCGAGTGGATCCTGAAAGATCTATCAACAAAATGAGGTCGAAAGGAGCGGCCGAAGATTCAAACTGAAGAATCTGCTGTTCCGCGCCATTTTCGAAAAGCTTGAAATCGGAGCGGCCGAGACCAGCCAATCCGCGATTTGTATTTCGATCGATCACGCTCATGTTGAGCGTGACGAGTTGTGAGTCCACGCGAACAATATCACCTTCGCTGATCTCCTGCGTGTCCGTAAGTGGCGCGGGTATTCCTGCCGCCTTGGCTGGCGGACTGAGAGTCTGTGGATCATCCCGTTCCACTCTGCTGTTCAGCACTACCGGAGCCTCCGCCAAGGTGACGTTACCGCTCTGCGTGGAAATTTTTAACGTCTGCGTGCCATTTCCAATACGCGACTGCAACGCATGCCCACTGCTACTTAGGAGTTGCGGCAACGTCGAATTGATGGAACCGCGCGTAGACTTTGCACTGACGTCAACGTTTAATGGCGCCGGCAATTCCACGCTAATGTCTCCAGCCAGGGAGGTGAGTGTCGCTGACGCAGGCAGTCCGCGCAGGCTTGCACCGTGCTTGCCTGCAACCACATCAAGGTTTGAGCCCACAGGGACCTTCACAGCAAGCTCAATAGCGGCAGTGGGATCGGTGCGACGGCGAACAACGTTGATTGAAAGGAGGCCAGGCTTGTTTTCGATGACCACCGGAGAGCGCGCAAATGATGCCGACGGATCAATAATCGCGTAGACGGTAACGAATTTCTCTTTCCAAACCTCTACCTTGATTTCGCCAAACTGATTTTCAATGCGAATACGTCCCTCAACCGGCGCGTCGATTTGGATCCCCTGATAAACGCTGCCGGAAGGAGTTTGAGCGCTCGCCGAAATCGCGAGGGCGGCAGGAAAAAGCGCCACGGCCACCAGCCTACAAATGAAGGTGCGTAAGAGCATACCTAAAACGGGTTTTGCGAAACTGCGTCGGGGAGAGTGACGAAACTTCAGTCTGTGGGGAGAGATTACGGTTATCTCTCGATCATATCAAGCATCGAGTTCTCATCTTCCGCGGGAGGCTTGGGTGCCTCTCCTGCCAAATCCGCCAGCCGCAGTTGCAGATTATTCGCATTAGTCGCGTAAGGCATCGCAGCGCTTTGAGTCAAAACACCGGAGCGCACCATTTTTTCAATCACTCCGTCGAAGGTTTGCATTCCTTCCTGGTCGCCCTGGTCCATGGCGTCGATTAGTGATTTGCCGTCGGATTCACCCTTTTCGATATAGTCGCGCGTGCGCATGGTTGACTTCAGGATTTCGATAGCAGCGACTCTGCCTTTTCCATCCGGTTTCGGTATTAGACGCTGGGAGATAATGTAACGAAAAGATTGCGCGATACGCGTCCGGATCACCCTCTCCTCATTCTTCGGAAACACGCCGATAATTCGGTCAACAGTCTTGGAGGCATCGATGGTGTGAAGAGTGGACAAAACCAGGTGACCGGTTTCAGCAGCTTCGAGCGCCACTTCAATCGTCTCCCTGTCTCGCATTTCGCCTACCAGAATCACTTTCGGCGCCTGGCGCAACGCGGCCCTCAACGCCACAGCAAAGTTTGGCGTGTCGGAATGGAGTTCGCGCTGGTGCACCGTCGAATTTTTGTGAGCGTGCAAAAATTCTATTGGATCTTCAATCGTGACGATGTGGTAGGCCTTCGTTTCGTTGATCAAATCAATTATGGCAGCGAGGGTGGAACTCTTGCCGCTTCCGGTTGGACCGGTAACGAGCACCATCCCGTTTTTGATGTCGACAATCTCTTTAAGCTGCACGGGCAAATCGAAATCAGCGAAGTTTGGGGGATCGGTGGGAATCACGCGCATCACAATCGCGTAAGTCCCGCGCTGTTTGAAAATATTTACACGAAACCTCGCCTCGCCCGGGGCACTGAAGGAAAGATCGGCCGAACCCGTTTTTTCGATGCTCTCATTCGCCGCTTCATGGTTGCCGATGATCAACTTTGCAATGCTGGCAGTATGCACAGGAAGAAGTTTTTCGAGACCTGGGAATCGCACACCTTCAAGCTTGCCCGCCAGTTCAACCTGAGGGGGACGCCCGGGCGAAAACAACAGGTCACTGACCTTGTCTGACGTCTTCAGCATCTGCCGAAGCAACGCCAGAAAATTCAAGGGAGGAGGAGGCGTGGTTTGCGGGGACTCCAAAGTGATTTGATTGCTCATCGATTATCTAAACTTTCCCTCATTTGCGGCGTGAAGATTGAGACTGACCTATTAACAAGATTCTTTTTCCACCGAACGAACGCAGTTGGTTTCCCGTACATCAAAGCACCGGTCGCAAAGTCAGCGACGACTACTTTTTCAAAGGGGGCGCGAAAACCAAATGGCTACATACAGGGATCCGGTTAGCTGCTTTGCCCCATTTGAAGTGCTTGAGCGTCTGCTTGAGATTCGCGCTGAAGCCGGTTTCTCACCCGCCGTGTATCTACTTTCCCCTGACGATCTCGCAGATTACCTCGATGCCTTCGGCTTTGACGTTTACGCACTTTCGGAGTCTGAAGCGGGTTTTCACTTCGGAAACTATCACGCGCCACTCGCCCCGGGCGGAGATCATGCCCACTGTTCGGTCACTGCTCATTAACCAAACCCATCACTCAGTTCAGAGGGCCTTAATGATAAAAAACGTGACGTCGTCAGTCGCGCCCACACCCTCGGTCCAATCGATAACCTCCTGGTGAATGGCCGCAATCATCTCTCTGGCAGCGAGCTCCCGATGCGCTTTTGCTGCTTGCGCTAGTCTTTCGCGCCCAAATTCTTCACCCTTCAGGTTTTGCGCTTCAGTTACGCCGTCCGTATAAAGCACCAAAATATCGCCCGGAGCCGTTGTCAGATAATATTCATGATATCGAGTGTCTCTGAACATCCCCAACGGAAAGCTTCCGCGAAGCAAGAATTGAGCGTTTCCGTCGTGGTCGAGCAACAGGGGCGGATTATGACCAGCGTTTGTGTATGCCAAAGTGCGATTGGTTACATCCAGAATCCCATAAAACGCGGTGACAAACTGGTTTCGTTCGATCGATTCCCAGAGCAGATAATTCACCTTAACCATCGAAATATGGGGTGAATAACCAATGTGCGTGGCTGCACGCAAACTTGCCCTCAAGAACGCCATCAACAAAGCAGCCGGAACACCCTTGCCCGAAACATCAGCAACCACCAACCCAATCTGATCGTCGTAGATCTTTACCCAGTCGTAGTAATCGCCTGAAACTTCTTCAGTAGGAAAATTGTAAGCGCTGATGTCGTATCCGTTGAGCTGCGGATCTTTCGCTGGCAACAGTTCGAGTTGGACCTGACGGGCCACTTCTAGTTGACCTTCAAGACGTTTCTTTTCGATCAACTGTTCATGAAGCATTACCTTTTCAATGATGATTGCGACTTGTGAGGCCAGCAACATCAGGACTTGCAAGTCGTCATCGGAATACGCGTTTAGTTCATCGCTCTCAAGATCGAAGACGCCAATCACTTCCGTGTTGGAGATGATTGGAGCGACCATTTCTGATCGCGTCTCTTTGCGAGCGTTAACATACTTTGCTTCGCGACGAACGTCCGGGGAACTAATCGGCTCGGCTGTCAGCGCGACGTGACCGATCAAGCCTTCCCCCAGTTTCAAATGAAGTCTAGACAGTTCATCGATGTCATAGCCGCGAATCGCTTCCGCCTGAAACACACACGGTTCCTCGCCCTTCGCGACATTCTCATCACACTTGACCACGAAAATTCCTGCGGCGTCGTAGGGAATCAGTGAATCGAGCGTATCCATCACAAGGTTGAGGACTTCCTGCAGATCGAGTGATCGACTGATCTTCTTGGTTATGTCGAGCAGCATGCGCAGCTTGTCGGTAGTCGTCAATCCGGGCAAAGGCAGCTCTCTAATATGTTCAGTCATGAGATCACTTGCTCAATGGGTTCACAGATGAATAGATACGCAAGTATAAGCGTTCAGACCGAAACCGCGAAGCAATAACCTAAAACACAAAGCGCTGGAGGCTGAGTAAGTCAACTCGCTTCGAGCGGATGCGCGCCGCGGTAAGTCCTCCAGAGTCTGGTAACCTTCAGCCGATATTCCACAAGTTCCCTGCTCACCCGGAAGTGTTTCGCAATCTGGGACGATGTTTGGCCCTTGTGCAGCAACCTTCGTAGTGAAGAGTAGGGCACCAGGGCGGCGGCTCCAGTTCCGTATGCAGCCTCTTCGTCGGCCTTGCGATAATCACGAGAACTCGTCCGTCCCCGCTCATCCTCGGTTACGACGTGCAGGCGATTTGGTTGATGTCCTAAAAAGACGTGCGATATTTCTTCCATCAGAGTCGCATTCGTGCGAAGCCGACCATGTGTGGGATTCAGAATGACGATCTTGCGGCCATCGGGCAGCGTTCGTGAGGTCGCACCGCCGGACCAGGCCTCAGACGCGGCTCCCAGTAAATGCTCTCTAGTTTTCTGACTCAGCCCCTGGATTTGTTCAAAGTTCAGCACCAGCAAGTTGGCAAATGCAGCCAGGCGGAAAGGATCCAACGGGGCGTCAGGCCGAACTCGCGCAAAATTGCGAAATCCGATGGCCCGTAGTTCGAATTGGCGCCACTTATCACCCGGAGGCAACTCGTTTTCACTCATCCGGCAAATTATAACGTGGAAACAGAAACCAGGCAGGGATTGAAATCAGCGGCGTTTCTTTGCGGCTCGGCCTGAATCTGTGCGACTAAACTGTGAGTAGGCGACGCGAAATAGTTCAGACAAGGCGTCCGCGGTTTCGCGGGTAAGGTTGCGATCGGCACGCAGATGAGCTTCGACAATTTCCGGAGTTGACTCGCTGGGAAAGTAAACGACGGCCTTCGCTTCGTCGCTATCGGTTCGGCGTCCCGTCAAGATCCTCTCGAGCGGCATGTCGAGCCAGGAAGTAAGCCGGGCTATGTTATCCGCGTCAGGCTTTCCCGTGCCGTTTTCGATCCGGGATAAGGTCGAGGCCGAGACATTTGTCTGGTCCGCAACGTCGCGCAGACTCAATTCGAGCTCTTCGCGTCGCCGCCTGATTGCGCGTCCGAGTTCTTCGGTATTGATCAATGATTTAACAGTTCTCGTCATGGCCGTCACTTTTAACTGCAGGCACAATAACACAGGGAGGTTTTAGGCGCAAGACTCTGTTTTATAGTTGAAACGCCCAGGACGGAAGCAGGGGATCAATCTTGAGCGTTCACAATCAAACTATTCTGTCACGGTTGCCGGCGGGCCTGAGTGGCTGCCAGCGCGAGTTTGCGGGCCCGGGGAACAGCTTCGACAGCCCGGTCTACCTGCGGATCGTTTTGGATTAGAAATTGAACACCCTTCGTCGTCCCATGCCCTGCGGTGATTAAGAAGTAACCCAGTTCAACTTCAACAAACGCGCGATTGCGGTCCACGTCTCCTTTAAAGGCGGACCACGAGGGATCGTTGGCAACGAATCGCTTGAAGGCAAGAAACACTGATGGACCAAACGGGGGGCGGACCGGCTGCGTCCCGGTGCTTTCGAGAAATGAAAGATCGACCTTGAACTCCTTTTCGTTCGCAATGCGACCGTTGACGAGTTCACGAGCAAAAAAGAACATCGGATTGCGTAACCGAATTTGAGTATTGCTTATAGCTCGCCGGTCGACCGCCTCATCCGGCGCGATGCCGCCGCCACTGTAAACTGCGCGACCTCCGTCCGTTTTTGCTTCCGAACCGGTGGGTTTGGCGGTCACGTCCTTTCGTTCAAGAGCCTGGGAACCGCCGCGCGTGTAGTAGTCGTAAAAACCGCCTTCGGAATAGTCACGCTGAATCAAACGACCCGACGGCGTGTAGTATTTTGCTGACGTCAACGTTAATCCGGCGCCGTAATCGAGCGGAATGATGCTCTGCACCAGTCCCTTGCCAAAGCTAGTCTGACCCACAATCAGAGCGCGGTCGTGATCCTGCATTGCGCCGGCAACGATCTCAGACGCCGATGCTGAATACTCATTGATCAGAATTACAAGCGGAATCTGATCAGCAGATCTATTGCGCGAATGATAGATGTTATCTCGCTGGGGAGTTCGGCCCTTCTGCGTAAGGATTAACTGGCCACTCGGCAGAAATACCTCCGCCACATGAATCGCCTGATCCAGAAATCCGCCTGGATTATTTCGCAAGTCCAACACGAGCGAAGTCGCACCCTGATTTCGCAGCAGGGCGAGTGCTTCCTCAAGCTCGTCCGTAGTCGTGTAGTTGAACCCCCGGGTCATGTCGATATAACCAACCCCGGGTTTAATCAAGTAGGCATCCGGAACTGATGGCTGACCAACTGCCTCACGAGTGAGCTCGATAATCTCCAGTCGTTTATCTGACGCTCGTTCAAGAGTAACCCTGACGGACGTTCCACGCGGCCCACGAATCTTGTCGCGCACCTCGAGAGAAGTCTTCCCAGTCATCTTCGCGCCATCGACAGCCACTATCCGATCGCCAAAACGAAGTCCGGCGCGCGCCGCCGGCGAGCCTTGAAAAGTGGAAGTGATAAAGGTATCCGGCTCTTTGCCCGAAAGATAATTCTGAATCGATGCACCAATGCCGAAATATTGCGAGCGCTGGTCTGTCTTGAGCTCCTCATACTCTTCCCTGTCGTAGTAGTTGGAGTGAGGGTCAAGAGAGCGGAGCATGCCAATGATCGACGACTTGAATACGGCGTTATAGTCCAGCTTGCCGCCTTCGACGTAGTTTTCCTGGATCACTCGCAGGGCTTCCTCGAAGTCTCTTTCGATTGGTGGAATCGAGCTGGGCGTTGCACGCGGGGCGCGCCGGCCAGGCGCATTCGACGCCGTGCTCGGCTTACTTACCGACGAGCTGCCGGCCGACGACTGCGGCTGCGGTTTGGGCTGCGGTTTTTGCTGCGCGAAAACAAATGGGTGAATTGTCAGCGTGAGCGCGACGAGTGCGAGCAAGACCAGCGAGAATATCCTTTTCACAATCAAATCCCCTGAATAGAAAAGATGCCGGGCAGACTTCCCATCGCCGGAGACTGGGCGTCGTGAGCTGCGTGCTGTACGCAATACTAACGAAAGCAAGCGGTGCCGAGCAAGGCTGCGTCTGCATGTTTCTCTCTTGTTCAGAATCGCGACGCGTTTAGTTGCGATTCGTTTCAGTTACCTCGCTTGACGCACCTTCCAGCGCATCCGTAGAATGAACTAATGAGTATCATAAGCCGTACTTAGCACAGAAGTAATCCGATCCTGTGAGCATGCAAGGAGTTTCATTATGAGCAGTCCTTATCAGAACAGTTCTTTTCAAAAGGAAGAGCAAAAGTCTCCCGAGACAGTTGACGATTTGATGATCAGAGACGACGAAGGGGAAGGCGATTCCGAAGAACGAACCCGGACAGCTTCGTCTGTTAGAGACATCGCCTCCCGCATTCCGGAATCGCTGAGCGCCATCGGCCGGGACATCAGCCGGACCATCGAGCGCGCCATGCACGCAAAGGACGACTATGTGGTTGCTGTCAAAGTTTCGCCGGAAACTCAGGAGAAACTCGAGCAACTGGTGCAGTCGGGAATTTTTCGGAGTCGTGCCGAAGCTGCGGGGTTTCTGGTTGAAGAAGGAATTAAAACGCAGTCGGCATTATTTGATCGCGTCCAGCAGAAACTCGCCGAAATTGAACGCTTGCGTGCAGAGTTGCGTGGCATGATCAATGAGAAACCGGCTTAAGAGTTAGAGGTCCTGGTCACGCCGTATCACCGCTCCGTCACTACTTGCCCCCCGTCGTGGGAGAAACTCGCTTAACCGGAAGTTAAGTTGAATCGAGAACAACGTGTCTGAAAGATTCCAACTCCCACCAACAGCAATTAAACAATTCAATCTCGAAAACGGTCTGCGCGTCATACTCTGCGAAGACCACGCTATTCCCGTGGTTTCAGTCGCTCTCTATTACGATGTGGGATCGCGTAATGAAAAGACTGGTCGCACCGGGTTCGCGCATCTCTTTGAGCACATGATGTTTCAGGGCTCTGAAAACGTGCCCAAGGCGGCTCACTTTCAGTACATCTTCAATGCCGGCGGTACGATGAATGGGACCACTTCGACCGAGCGCACTAATTATTTCGAGACATTACCGGCCAGTCACCTGCCGCTGGCGCTATGGCTCGAAAGCGACCGCATGCGCTCGCTGAAAGTGACCCAGGAAAATCTCGACAATCAACGGAGCGCGGTCCAGGAAGAAAAGCGTCTGCGCTATGACAACCAGCCTTATGTAAATGCGTTCCTACGAATCAACGAGTTGATTTTCAAGAATCCTGCCAACGCCCACTCGACGATCGGTTCGATGGAAGATCTGGATGCGGCAACGATCGATGATGTCCAGGAGTTCTTCCGAATTTACTACGCACCCAATAATGCAGTGCTCACGATCGCAGGTGACTTCGACGAGGAGGAAGCGACGGCGCTCGTGCGACATTACTTTGAGAGCATTCCGAGTCAACCGCCCCCACCGCCAGTTGACGTGAGTGAGCCGGAAGATGTCGCACAGAGTCAGGAGATCTTCTATGACACTTTGGCGCCGGCCCCGGCGTTCGTGCTCGGCTGGAAAATCCCACTCGTCGCACCCAGGATTATTATGCGCTCTCGCTGGCAGCTGATTTGATCTTTGAAGGCGATAGTTCTCGTCTTTATCAAAAGCTGGTGAAGGGCGACGAGTCAGTGGTCTCAATTCAGGGCGGGATCGATGAACGGCGTGGTCCATCAGCCTGGTACATTTTTGCGTTGCCAAAACCCGGCGAAGAAGTCGCTGCAATTCGAGAGCAGATAGTTGATGAGATTCGCGCCCTGGGTACGTCAGGACCGTCGGCCGCGGAAATGGAAAAACTGCGCAACTCGCTTTGCAACGATACCGTTCGCGGGCGTCAATCGACTATGTATCGGGCACAGAGACTTTCTGAATACGCCCTTTACGATGGCGATCCTACGCTGTTCGACTCCGAGCTCGATAAGTATCTGGCAGTCACTCCGGAGCAAATCCGCTCTGCTGTGCAGCGGTTTCTAGACGTGGAGAACCGCGTCGTTTTGGACATCGTGCCAAAAACGTCGGCGGATGATGAAAGTGTAGCGACTCCGCTGGCCACAGCACCAGAAGGCGACCAGCCCGCTTCCCCGCTGCCATCGGGTGAGCCCACGCAACCCACCGCGCCGCCGCCGCAGGTCCCAGTTTCAGCAGACGAGTCCACCGAAGACGCAAAAGTGGTTGCAAGTGGTCCGCTGTCGCATCCTCTTGAGAACCAGCAGCCGGCAAAATCAAACTAGCTTCGCGCCAGATCCGGACGATTAGCTTATGAATCAGGAACAAAACATTTTTCGAGAACCACCACCTCCGCTTGGACCGCGGCCGATCAAGGTTCCGGCTGCAACCGAAACTACTCTGGCGAACGGCCTGTCTCTGGTTGTTGTCGAAGATCAAAGATTACCCCTCGTTAGTTTTCGCCTCGCTCTGCGTACCGGTGATGCTCACGACCCGAAAGAGTTGCCGGGTCTAATGGACATGATGACGGGGCTGCTGACGGAGGGCACGGAGTCAAGAACGAGCCGCGAGATTGCTGACGAAGTTGCTCGCTTAGGTGCGGCGTTGCAAGCCGGCGCCAATTCGGATTACACAACCATCGCCGCTTCGTCGCTAGCTACGTTCAGCGACAATATTCTCGAACTGATGGCCGATGTGGTGCTTCGACCTTCATTTCCTGAAAACGAAGTGGAGCTTACGCGACAGAACACTAAGGAAAGTTTAAAACAGCAAAGAGCTCAGCCTTCGTTTCTCGCAAGTGAAATGGTCGCGCAAGTGATGTTTGGGGAACACCCATATCACGTCACCTCGCCAACTCCCGCTTCAGTTGACGCCACCAGTCGCGATCGGCTGATTGAATTCCACCGCTCAACCTTTCTCGCCAACAACGCTGTGATGGTGATTGTGGGCGACGTCAAATACGATGCGATCGTCGCCAGAATTGAAAGTCTGTTTGGCAGTTGGCGTCAGGGCGAGGTTCTGGGCGACAAGTTCCCTCCTCCGCCTTCGCGTAGCTCGCGCGCGGCTTACATTGTGGACCGTCCCGGCTCCGCTCAGGCCAATATCGTGATCGCCAATTCGGGAATCAAGCGCACTAGTCCTGACTACTTTCCCATGCTGCTAATGCATACCGTGCTGGGCGCTAATGCGTCCTCGCGTCTATTCATGAACCTGCGCGAGGATAAGGGCTACACGTATGGCGCCTATTCGAGCCTCGACGCGCGCCGCACGGCCGGAACTTTTCGAGCCACTGCGGAAGTCAGGACTCCAGTAACGGGCGATTCTCAAAAGAGTTTT